>NZ_CM174404.1:0-4800000 GCF_057834465.1 Streptomyces sp. GL_140 | reverse complement strand
GGCCCGCGACTCCGGATCCGACGACCACGACGTCGGCGTCCACGGACCAGCCGGGGGCCGGGGCGTGCAGCCGTATGCCGGTGCCGGGGCCGGGGGCCTGGTCGGTGCCGGGGCCGGTGCCGGTGCCCGCTGTTTCGGGACCTCTGCCTGGGGTGCTCACGCGTGTGCTCCGAACTCCAATGGAATGTTGTCGATCAGCCGGGTCGTGCCCACTTTCGCGGCGACGGCCAGCACTGCCTGCCCGCTGAAGCCTGGGCCGGCATCGGTGAAGTCCTGCGGGTCCACCAGCGCCAGGTAGTCCAGTACGAGGGGCGGCTCGTGCCGGGCCGCCTCCACCAGGACGTGTCGCGCGGCGGCCCGTACGGCGTCCGGCAGTCCGGCTCCCGGGACCCCCGCGACGGCCGCCGAGACGGCGTGCGCGTCGGCGGAGGCGCGGATCTCGCCGAGCCGGGCCAGGCCGGTGGCCCGCTCGTCGCCGGCCGGGGTCCCCTGGGCCTCGGCGCGGTCCAGCAGCGCGGCCTGGGCGGCGAGCCGGTCGCGCCCGGCGAACAGGGCGCGGGACAGGGCGAGGGCGGTGCGGCGCTCCACGGGCGAGAGGTAGCGGTTGCGCGAGGACAGCGCGAGCCCGTCCTCCTCGCGGACGGTCGGTACGCCGACCACCTCCACGGGGAAGTTCAGGTCGGTCACCATCCGCCGGATCAGCGCGAGTTGCTGCGCGTCCTTCTGGCCGAAGAGGGCCAGGTCGGGGCGGGTGAGGTGGAGGAGCTTGGCGACGACGGTCAGCATGCCGTCGAAGTGGCCGGGGCGGGTGGAGCCTTCGAGGCGCTCGCCCATCGGGCCGGCGCTGATCCGCACCTGGGGGTCGCCGCCGGGGTAGACCTCCTCGACGGCGGGGGCGAACACGGCGTCGGCGCCGGCCGCTTCGGCCAGCGCCAGGTCGGCATCGAGGGTGCGGGGGTAGCGGTCGAGGTCCTCGTTCGCCCCGAACTGGAGGGGGTTGACGAAGACGGTGACCACGACCTGCCCGTCGGGGCCGGCCTGGGCGCGGGCGGCGCGGACCAGGGTGGCGTGGCCCTCGTGGAGGGCGCCCATGGTCATGACCACAGCGCGGCGGCCGGTGGCGGCGGCGCGGGGGAGCTCGTGGAGCTCGGCGGCGGTGTCGAGGAGGATCATCGGTCACCGTCTCCCAGGCCGTCGCGGCCTTCGTCGCCGTCGTGGCCTTCGTGGCCGTCGTGGCCGCCGGGGCCGCCGAGTCGGAGGTCCTCGGCGCTGTCGGCGAGGACGCCGAGGAGGTCCTCGGCGAGTTCGGGCTTGAGCAGACCGTGCGCGAGCGCCCGGTCCGCGGTGGTGCGGGCCATCGCGAGGTATCCGGCGACCGTGCCCGGGGCGTGCTTGCGCAGCTCCGAGACGTGCGCGGCGACCGTGCCGGCGTCGCCCCGGGCCACCGGGCCGGTCAGGGCGGCGTCACCGGACCGCAGGGCGTTGTCGAGGGCCGCGCCCAGCAGCGGGCCGAGCATCCGGTCGGGGTGTTCGACGCCCGCCTTGCGCAGCAGTTCCATCGACTGGGCGACCAGGGTGACCAGGTGGTTCGATCCGAGGGCGAGGGCCGCGTGGTAGAGCGGGCGGTTCACCTCGGCGATCCACTCGGGCTCCCCGCCCATCTCGATGACCAGGGCCTCCGCGGCGAGCCGCAGCTCGTCGGGGGCGGTCACGCCGAAGGAGCAGCCGGCCAGGCGCTGTACGTCCACCTCGGTGCCGGTGAAGGTCATCGCGGGGTGCAGGGCCAGCGGGAGCGCGCCCGCGCGGCGGGCCGGGTCCAGCACGGCGACCCCGTAGCGCCCGGAGGTGTGGACGAGGAGCTGGCCGGGGCGGACCGCGCCGGTCTCGGCGAGGCCCTGCACCAGCGGGGGCAGGGCGTCGTCGGGGACGGTCAGCAGGACGAGGTCGGAGGCCTGGAGGACCTGCGCGGGCGATACGACCGGCACGTCCGGCAGCATCCGCTCGGCGCGCCGGCGCGAGGCGTCGGAGACTCCGGACACGGCCACGGGCCGGTGTCCGGTCTGCTGCAGGGCACGGGCCAGCGCGGGGCCGACGCGGCCTGCTCCGACTACACCGACGGAGAGCCTGGCCGGGCGCTCCGCCTGGGGGGTTGTGTTCACGCGGGGAAGGCCTTCCGTTCCAGTCCGCGGGGGGTACCGGACGATACGCCGCCATGCTAAGCGGTCGCGGGGAGGTGGGGCACGCCTCCGGGCGGCGTCGAGGCGTGCCCCACCTCCCCGCGACCGCTCGGCCCCTGCCCGTGCCGGCCGGTCGGCGATGATCGAGGCATGAGCGAGGACGTGGAAGCGGTGGCGGAGCGGGTGCCGGAACAGGCGGCCGAGGGGACCGCCGGGGGGAACGCCGAGCAGGTGGCCGAGCGGCTCGTGGCGGCCGGGCGGGCGGCTGCGCGCAAGCTGTCGCACAGCATGCGGGAGCAGACCGTCGCCGGGTTGCTGGCGGACCTGGGGGACCTGGCCCCGGATCCCGACGAGCCGGGCGACATCTACGGCGACGGGGTCGTGGCCCGGCTGGAACGGCGGGTCGCGGAGCTGCTGGGGACCGAGGACGCGGCGTTCTTCCCGACCGGGACCATGGCCCAGCAGATCGCGCTGCGCTGCTGGGCCGGCCGGACCGGGAACCCGGTGGTCGCCCTGCACCCGATGAGCCATCCGGAGCGCTGGGAGGGCGGGGCGCTGTCCACGGTCTCCGGGCTGCGGACCGTCCACACGACGGGCGAGCCGCGCCAGCCGACGGCTTCGGAGATCGCCGAGCTGCCGGAGCCGTTCGGGACGCTGATGCTGGAGCTGCCGCTGCGGGACTCCGGTTTCCTGCTGCCCACGTGGGAGGAGCTGTCGGCCCTGGTGGCCACCGCCCGGGAGCGCGAGGCGGTCGTCCACATCGACGGTGCCCGGCTGTGGGAGTCCACGGTCCACTTCGACCGCACCCTCCCGGAGATCGTGGAGCTGGCGGACTCGGTGTACGTCTCCTTCTACAAGTCGCTCGGCGGCATCAGCGGCGCGGCCCTCGCCGGGTCCGCCTCCCTCGTCTCGGAGGCCAGGGTCTGGCGCCACCGGTACGGGGGCCAGATCTTCCGCCAGTTCCCTGCCGCGCTCTCCGCCCTGGCCGGGCTGGAGCGGGAGCTCCCGAAGCTCCCCTCCTACGTCGCGCAGGCGCGGGTGGTGGCGTCCGCCCTTTCCGCGGCCCTGGGCTCGTCCCCCGAGGTCCCCTGGTTCCGGATCAATCCGGAGGTCCCGCACACCCACCAGTTCCAGGTGTGGCTCCCGTACGACGCGGACCGCCTCACGCGGGCGGGCGTCCGGCTGGCGGAGGAGACGGGCACGCTCCTCTTCCGCCGCTGGTCCCCGGACGGCCCGCCGGGCCTGTCGGTGACGGAGCTGGAGGTCACCGAGCCGGGCCTGTCCTGGACGGCGGCGGACGTGACGGAGGCGGTACGGGGCTTCGTGGCCCGCCTGTAGCCCGCGCCCGCCGGAGCCTTGCGACCCCGAAAGGTTCGACGTACAGTTTCCTGTACAACTAAGAGGAGGTAGGCCATGAAGACAATGACGTACTCCGAGTCCCGCGCCCGGTACGCCGAGGTACTCGACGCGGTCAACGACGACCGCGAAGAGATCGTGATCACGCGTGCCGGACACGACCCGGTCGTCATCGTTTCCCTGGAGGACTACCAGTCCTTGAAGGAGACGGCGTACCTGCTGCGGAGCCCGGCGAACGCCAGGCGGCTGCTGGCCTCGATCGACCGGCTGGAGAGCGGCGAGGGCGCCGTGCGGGAGCTGGCGGCGGAATGAAGCCGGTCTGGGACGAATCCGCATGGGACGACTAC
The DNA here is from genome assembly GCF_057834465.1 of Streptomyces sp. GL_140. Taxonomy (NCBI): domain Bacteria; kingdom Bacillati; phylum Actinomycetota; class Actinomycetes; order Kitasatosporales; family Streptomycetaceae; genus Streptomyces; species Streptomyces sp. GL_140. The sequence continues at coordinate 4,796,120 of NZ_CM174404.1, read as the reverse complement.
CTGTGGTGGCAGGCCCAGGACCGGAGACTCCTGAAGAGAATCAACACGCTGATCGCGGACGTGACGCGCAACGGCAACGAGGGCATCGGCAAGCCCGAACCCCTCAAGCACGGCTTCCAGGGCTACTGGTCCCGCCGGATCAACGATGAGCACCGCCTCGTCTACAAGATCGTGGACGACACGGTCCGCATCGCCGCGTGCCGCTATCACTACGAAAGCTGAGCAAGGAGCCGCCCGCGCCGTCCGCGAGCGCCGTCCGGGCGTCGGCCGTACGGCCGCGTTCGGGTGGCCCGCTGGGGCGAAGGCGGGTGCGTCCCGTCATTCGCGCGGCCGGCGCACCGGCAGAATGATGCGATGAGCGTGACCATCGACATCACCGGGCTCCCCGCGGAGCGGATCGGCTTCGCGCCGTCCCCGCTCGCGGAGCTCTGCATGGCGTTGCACGCGCTCTCCCAGCCCGGCCACCACCCCGGGCTCGCCTCCTGGACCGCCACCACCGCAGCCTCCCTGGATCCGTGCATCGCGGACCGGCTGCTGGAGGGCGATTTCATGTGGCGCAGCTCCTTCGCCGACCTCTTCATGGCTTACGCGGGGATTCCGGGCGGCTCCGGCCGGCCCGGCGCGACGCTGGCCGACGAACTCGACGTGCTCGACCGGCTGGACGACGAACGGTTCGTGACGGCGGCGCTGGAGCACTGCCGGCTGGCGTTCTACGGCGAGGCCGGCGGGCCGTCCCCGCTCACCGACCCCCGTACCCGGGCCAAGGCACTGGAGTCGGCGTCCGCGCGCGGGCCCCGCCAGCTGGAATTCGCGGTGCGGGTGCTCGACGACACCGCGGCGGTCCGGGTGTGGCTGCGGCGGCTCGCGGAGGACTGCGACGAGGCCTTCTTCGCGGAGACCTGGCGGCGGATCGAGCCCCGGCAGAGCGCGGACGCCCGCCACAAGACGGAGCTGCTGCGGCACAAGGGGCTGCCCGCGGTGCTCAAGGAGGTCTCCTCGGCGCTGAGCGTCGACGAGGGGCTGACCACCGTCACCGTGGACAAGATGGTGCACGGGTCCACGACCGCCACCGATCCCCGAATAGGCGACGGCCTGCTCTTCGTGCCGACGAACTTCGGCTGGCCGCACCTGCTGGTGCTGCACGCCCCCGGTTGGCGTCCGGTCATCCACTACCCGCTCGGCTCCCCCGAACTGGCCTCTTCCCCGGGGTCGGTGGAGCTGCTCCAGCGGCGCATGGAGGCCCTGGCCCATCCGATGCGGATGATGCTGTGCCGCAGCCTGGCGCGCGCGCCGTACACGACCGGCGAGCTCGCGGCCGCGTACGGGATCACCGCGCCGGAGGTGTCGCGCCATCTGGCGGTGATGAAGAAGGCCGGGCTCCTCAAGACCCGCCGTCAGGGTCGCTACGTCCAGCACCAGTTGGATCTCGCGGCGGTCGCACGGATCGGCTCCGATTTCATCGAGGGCATCTTGCGGTAGTTCCGTGCTGCCGCTCAGCGGCCGTACGAACAGCGGGCGTTGGCCGGTTTCCGGCGGCCCGGATTCACCGATATACGGATTTCACGACCCGGAATCAGTGAAAACCCTGGCTTTGCCCACTGTTTAGTGTTTAACGTGCGTCCACCACTCCCCCACGCAACACGTCTCATCTGCACCTGCTCCCGCACCTGCGCCTGCACTTGCACCTGCACCTGCACCTGCCGTGGAAGGACTCTGTATGCCCGCACGCCGTATAGCCGCAGCCACCGCCGCCCTGGCCGCCGCGGCCCTCGTCTCCCCCCTGCTCCTCGCCGGACCGGCCGGAGCCACCGGCAGTCCCCAGAGCGATGCCGCCAGGGGCGACGCGCTGGCCAAGAAACTGGTCAAGGAGGCGACCGGCAAGGGCGCCAACAACCACCTGAAGGTCCTGCAGGCCATCGCCGACTACAACAAGGGCACCCGCGTCGCGGGCTCCAAGGGCCACGAGCAGTCGGCCAAGTACGTCGAGGCCGTCATGAAGGCGGCCGGGTACAAGGTCACCCGGAACGAGTTCGACTTCGTCTACGTCCAGACGATCGCCGAGACCCTGAAGGTCAACGGCGCGGGCGGCCGCGACATCCCGGTCAAGCTGATGACCTACACCGCCAGCGGCCCGGCGAACGGCGTGACGGCCCAGGTCGCCGTCGTCCCCGTCGACGCGGACGGAACCAACGGCTGCGACCCCGGCGACTTCGCCGCGGGCGCCTTCACCGCCAGGATCGCCCTGATCAAGCGCGGCGGCTGCACCTTCGCGGCCAAGCAGCAGAACGCGGCGGCGGCCGGCGCGGTCGGCGCGGTCATCTACAACAACACGGCGGGCGCCCTCAACGGCACCCTCGGCGGGCCGGACGCGGGCAAGGTCCCGACCGGCGGCGTCTCCCAGGAGGAGGGCGAGAAGCTCGCCGCCGAGGCCACGGCCGGACCGGTCCAGGTCACCCTCGACATCCGGGAGTTCCGGGAGAACCGCAAGACGTTCAACGTCATCGCGGAGACCCGCGGCGGCGACGAGAACAACACCGTCTTCCTCGGCGCGCACCTCGACTCCGTCGCGGCGGGTCCGGGCATCAACGACAACGGCTCGGGCTCGGCCGGCATCCTGCAGGTCGCGCAGCGGCTCGCGAGCAGCCAGACGAAGATCAAGAACAAGGTCAAGTTCGCCTGGTGGTCGGCGGAGGAGTTCGGCCTGCTCGGCTCCGAGGCGTACGTCGGCGGTCTGACGGACGCACAGAAGAAGCAGATCAAGCTCTACCTCAACTTCGACATGATCGCCTCGCCCAACGCCGCGTACTTCGTCTACGACGGCGACGACTCGGACAAGGTCGGCTCGGGCCCCGGCCCCGAGGGCTCCGCGCAGCTGGAGAAGGGCATCACCGACTTCCTCGACGGCCGCGGCATCCCGCACGAGGGCTCCGACTTCACCGGGCGCTCGGACTACGGCCCGTTCATCGACGCCGGCATCCCCTCCGGCGGCACCGACACGGGCGCCGAGGGCATCAAGACGGCCGAGCAGGCCGCGAAGTTCGGCGGCCAGGCCGGCGTCGCGTACGACGTGAACTACCACGGCAAGGGCGACACGATCGCGAACATCGACCAGAAGGCGCTCGACATCAACGTCGACGTCATCGCGAACGCGGTCGGCCACTACGCGTACGACCTCGCCCCGCTGTCGCAGCCGGTCGTCTCGAAGCCGACCACCGGCTCCGGCACGGGCGGCGGCCTGCGCCCGGGTCACGACCACGACGTGACGAAGTAGGCACCACCGAAAAGCCGGTACGAAGGGGTGGGCGGGGGCAGCGGCCCCCGCCCACCCCTTCGCGGTGACGGGCCGAAGGGGGCGACCTAGAACAGCGGGAGCTGGCCCGGGTGCGGAGACAGGGTGAAGCCGTCCAGGGTCGGGGCCGAGGCGCCGAGCATCACCCGGGCCCGGGAGCCCGGGCAGGACACCAGGTCGCCGCGCCCCCGGCCGGACGGCGGGTCGTGGCGGGCGATCCGCCCTGCGGTGACGGCGCAGTCGCGGCCGCATGTGGGGCAGGCTCTGCGCGGTGAGTGGGACATGGCCCCAAGTCTGCCCTCAGGTGCGGCGGGTCTCCAGCCAGGCCTCGTGGGCGGCGTCCACCCGCGTCCACAGCGCGGCCCGGTCGACGGGGGTCAGATCGTCGAGCTCCCGCCCGAAGACGCCTTCCAGTACGGCGTAGAACTCCTCCGGGCCCTCCAGCACCCGTTCCGCGGTGTCCTTCGGACCGATCCGGCTCAGCACCCGGCCGCGCAGCACGTCGATGCCTTCCGCGTCGCGCCGCAGGGCCGCGAAGGCCCGTACGAAACCGGACTCCTCGGAGGTCGACAGCCGGACGTGCTCGGCCTCGAAGTCGGCCGTCTTCGCGGGCGCGGAGAGGAAGTTGACGACGGCGGCGGAACTGCCCGGGTTTCGGTAGGTCCAGCCCCGCGCGTCCAGCCGCTCCAGGGCGTAGTCGAACCCGCCCTGCCGGTACGCGCCTTCGCGCAGCGGCAGCGGCTCGTACGGGCCGTCGCCCAGCCCGGCGTCCACGAAGTACTCCGCCCCGTCCACGCAGACGGTGAGCGCGAGGTGGTTGCCGCTCACGGGCCCGGCCCCGGCGTCGGAGCCGTCCGCGGATTCCGCGTCCGGCTCCGGCTCCGCGAGTACGCCGCCGAGGTGCCGCGTGACCGCGTAGCCGAGGTGGTCCAGGAGCGCCGCGAAGGCCCCGTTGAGGTGGAAGCAGTACCCGCCGCGCCCGGCGGCGAAGCGGCGTACCGACAGCCCCGGGTCGATGCCGACGGACCGGCCGAGCTGGATGTCGACGTTCTCGTACGGGACGCGCTCCAGGTGGGCCCGCTGGAGGGCGAAGAGCCCCTCGGCCGACGGCGCGCCGAGGGGTCCGGTGATGCCGAGCCGGGCCAGGTAGGACGCGAACGCGTCCCCCGGTATGCCGGCGCTCATGCCTGAGGTCATGACGGCAGCCTAGGAGCTCGGGGCCTCGGGTGCCGTTATTTGTCGATGTCCCCCACCACGAAGAACAGCGAGCCGAGGATCGAGACCATGTCCGCGACCAGCTGTCCGGGCAGCAGCACGGCCAGGGCCTGGATGTTGTTGTACGAGGCCGAGCGCAGCTTGAGCCGGTACGGGGTCTTCTCGCCCTTGGAGACCAGGTAGTAGCCGTTGATCCCGAGCGGGTTCTCGGTCCACGCGTACGTCTCGCCCTCGGGCGCCTTCAGCACCTTGGGGAGGCGCTGGTTGATGGGGCCGGGCGCCAGGTCGTCCATCCGGTCCAGGCAGGCGACCGCCAGGTCGAGCGCATTGTGGGTCTGCTCCAGCAGGACCTCGAAGCGGGCCAGGCAGTCGCCCTCGGTGCGGGTGACGACCTTCAGGACGTCCTGGAGCTCCCCGTAGGCGAGGTAGGGCTCGTCGCGGCGCAGGTCGAAGTCGACGCCGGAGGCGCGGGCGATCGGGCCGGAGACCCCGTACGCGTGCACGGCCTCGGCGGACAGGACGCCGACGCCGCGGGTGCGGGCGCGGAAGATCTCGTTGCCGCGGACCAGCTTGTCGTAGACGTCCATGCGGGTGTTCACGTCGGCGATGGCGGCGCGGGCCCGGCCGAGCCAGCCGGCCGGGAGGTCCTCCTTGAGGCCGCCGACCCGGTTGAACATGTAGTGCATGCGGCCGCCGGAGATCTCCTCCATGACGGCCTGGAGCTCCTCGCGCTCGCGGAACGCGTGGAAGATCGGGGTGATCCCGCCCAGCTCCAGCGGGTACGAGCCGAGGAACATCAGGTGGTTCAGCACCCGGTTCAGTTCGGCGAGCAGGGTCCGCATCCACACGGCCCGCTCGGGGACCTCCATGCCGAGCATCCGCTCGACGGCCATGACCACACCGAGCTCGTTGGAGAACGCGGACAGCCAGTCGTGGCGGTTCGCGAGCATCACGATCTGCCGGTAGTCGCGGGCCTCGAAGAGTTTCTCGGCGCCGCGGTGCATATAGCCGACCACCGGCTCGGCGCTGACGATGCGCTCGCCGTCCAGGACGAGCCGCAGGCGCAGCACGCCGTGCGTGGAAGGGTGCTGGGGGCCGATGTTGAGCACCATGTCGGTGCTCTCCGCAGCTCCGCCGATGCCGACCGTGGTCTCCGTCATGCGCGCATTCTCTCAGCCATAGGCTGGGGGGATGGAAACGGGGACATTGGGTGAGACGGGCCGACCCGAGTGGGTGGGGCTGCCGGGCGGGCTGCTCACCCTGCGGCGGCTGCTGCTGGTGCTGTGGACGGGACTGTTCACCCTGGTGACGGCCCTGGTGCTGGGGCTGGTGGCGGGTCCGGTCTGGGCCGCGGCCGGGGGGTTGTGGCTGCTGGTCCTGGTCTGGGGCTGGTGGCTGCTCGGCCGGAACTGGCGTTCCTGGCGCTACGCCGAACGCGCCGACGACCTGCTGATCACCCGGGGCGTGATGTGGCACGCCCAGACGGTGGTCCCCTACGGGCGGATGCAGCTGGTCGAGGTGACCTCGGGGCCGCTGGAGCGGCGCTTCAAGCTGGCTTCCCTCCAGCTGCACACGGCCGCCGCCGCGACCGACGCGAAGATCCCCGGGCTCGCGCCCGAGGAGGCCGAGCGGCTGCGCGACCGGCTGACCGAGCTCGGCGAGGCAAGGTCGGCGGGCCTGTGACCTCGGAGTCCGGAGCACCTGCGACGCCGCCCGCGGGGCTGGCGCCCGACAAAGCGGCCGAAGCGGCCGAAGCCGCCGCGTCGCCCGTCGAGCGGCGGCTGCACTTCCTCACGCCGCTGCGCCGCGCCTGGGTGCCGATCGCCGCGATACTCGGCGTCGCCGTCCAGCAGGGCGAGAACGTCACCGAGTGGGTCACCGCCCTCTCCCTGGCCCTGCGGGCCGTCGCACTGGTCTCGCTGATCCTCGTCTTCGGCGTGTACGGGTTCCTCAGCTGGTGGTTCACGCACTACGCCGTCACCGACACCGAACTGCGCATCCGCAGCGGGCTCCTCTTCCGCCGGACCGCGCACATCCGCCTGGACCGGATCCAGGCGATCGACGTCACCCGCCCGCTGCTGGCCCGCGTGGCCGGCGTGGCCAAGCTCCGCCTCGACGTCATCGGCACCGACGAGAAGGACGAGCTGTCCTTCCTGGGCGAGGACGACGCCGTCGCCCTGCGCGCCGAGCTGCTGGCCCGCGCGGCCGGTTTCACCCCGGCCGAGGCCGTGGTGCTGGGCGAGGCCCCCGAGCGGGAGCTGCTGCGCGTGACCCCGCGCGACCTCGCGGTGTCGATGACGCTCACCCTCTCCGCCTGGGCGGCCGTGCTCGGCGGACTCGCCGCCCCGGTCGCGGTGTGGTGGTTCAGCTCCAACCCCTGGGCCGCGGCCGCCGCCCTGCTGCCGATCCTGGGCGCGGTCTGGTCGGGCAGCGCGGGCCGTTTCCTCACGGAGTACGACTGGACCGTCGCCGAGTCCCCGGACGGGCTGCGCCTGGACCACGGGCTGCTGGACCGGGCCCACGAGACGGTCCCGCCGGGCCGCGTGCAGACCGTACGGATCGTCGAGCCGCTGCTGTGGCGGCGGCGCGGCTGGGTCCGGGTGGAGCTGGCGGTGGCCGGCTCGAAGAACGACGTCCTGGTCCCGATCGCCACCCGGGCCACCGCCCACGCCGTCGTCGCCCGCGTCCTGCCCGGCGTGGACCTCGCCGGGCTGGTCTTCACCCCGTCGCCCCGGCAGGGATCGCGCTGGGTGGTGCCGGTGTGGTGGAAGGGGTACGGCCTGGCCGTCTCCGAGGACGTGTTCGCGACCCGCCGGGGCCGCCTGTGCCGGCGTACGGAGATCGTCCCGCACGCCAAGGTGCAGAGCGTGCGCTACTCCCAGGGGCCGTGGGAGCGGGCCTGCGGCGTGGCCGACGTGCACGTGGACACCGGCGCGAACGGGACCGTCACGGCCCGCCTGCGCGGGGCGGCCGAGGCCGCCGGGCTGCTGCACGCCCAGGCGGCCCGCTCCCGTACCTCCAGGGCCGCGGCACGGCCGGACCGCTGGATGACCTGATGCGACCTGATGCCGTGACCTGATGCCGTGACCCGAATCCGTGCGGCCAGGGCCACGGCCAGGGCTACGGCTCTGGGCTACAGCGACCCGCCGCCGCCCGCGCGGACCAGGCCCGTCTCGTAGGCAAGGACCACGACCTGGACGCGGTCGCGCAGGCTCAGCTTGGTCAGGATGCGGCCCACGTGGGTCTTCACCGTGGCCTCCGACAGGACCAGCCGGGCGGCGATCTCGCCGTTCGACAGCCCCTGGGCGACCAGCAGCATGACCTCGCGCTCGCGCTCCGTCAGCCGCTCGACCTCCTTGTTCTGCGGCTCCGAGGAGGTCGAGGGCAGCATCGGCGCGAAGCGGTCCAGCAGCCGGCGCGTCGTGGACGGGGCCACGACCGCGTCCCCGCTGTGCACCGAGCGGATCGCGGCGAGCAGCTCGCCCGGCGGGACGTCCTTGAGCATGAACCCGCTCGCACCCGCCTTCAGACCCGAGAACGCGTACTCGTCGAGGTCGAAGGTGGTCAGGATGATGACCTTGGGATGCTCCTCGGGCTCACAGATGCGGCGCGTGGCCTCGACCCCGTCGAGCCGGGGCATGCGGACGTCCATCAGCACCACGTCCACCTTGGTGGCCCGCAGCACTTCCAGCGCCTCCAGGCCGTCGCCCGCCTCCGCGACGACCTCCATGTCGGGCTGTGCCGCGAGGACCATCCTGAAGCCGGTGCGCAGCAGCACCTGGTCGTCGACCAGCATCACGCGGATGGAGGGGCTGGAGGGGTAGGACATGATCACCTTTTCTTGAGCGGGAGCAGGGCACTGATCCGGAAGCCGCCACCGGGCCGGGGGCCCGTGTCCAGGGTCCCTCCGACCATACCGATGCGTTCCCGCATACCGATGAGTCCGTGTCCGGCGCCGTCCGCACCGCCGTCCTCGTACAGCTCGTGGGCCGCGCCCCGGCCGTCGTCCTCGACGAGCAGGCCGAGCCCGTCGTCGAAGTAGACGAGCCGCACGCTGGCCTTGGCGTCGGGGCCGCCGTGCTTGCGCGTGTTCGTCAGCGCCTCCTGCACGATGCGGTACGCCGTCAGCTCGACCCCGCTGGGCAGTTTGCGCGGGGCTCCCTCGACCTCGAAGTCCACCGTGAGCCCGGCCGCCCGCACCTGCTCCACCAGCACCTCGATCTGCTCGACGTCGGGCTGCGGCACGTAGTCCTCGGACTCCTGAGGCTCTCCGGTGCGCAGGACACCGAGCAGGCGGCGCATTTCGGCGAGCGCGAGGCGGCCGGTGGCGGAGATGGTCTGGAGGGCCTCCTTGGCCTGGTCCGGGGCCACGTCCATCACGTAGGCGGCGCCGTCGGCCTGGACCACCATCACGGAGACGTTGTGCGCGACGACGTCGTGCAGCTCGCGGGCGATCCGGGCGCGCTCGGCGGCGACGGCCACCTTGGCCTGGGCGGCGCGCTCGTTCTCCAGGCGCTGGTTCCGCTCGACGAGCTGGGCGTAGTAGGCGCGCCGGGTGCGCAGGGAGTCGCCCATCACCCAGGCGAGGGCGAAGGGGATCGCCAGGAACAGGACGAAGAAGACGCTGTTGGTGGCCGACTCGTCCTTGTCCACCCCGTGGATCAGGAAGTACAGGGGTGAGGCGAGCAGCCCCCAGCCGAGGGCGGTGCGCGAGACCCAGCGCGCCACGTCGGCGGCGGCGACCGTGAAGAGGATGACCAGCATCGCGAAGTCGTAGAGGCTCGCATCGGCTCCGATGGACAGCTGGAAGAGGCCTCCGGCAACCGTGAGCCAGAACATCGGCACGGTGTGCTTGCGGCGCAGGGCCACGGCGGTGCTCAGCGCGACCACGCACGGGACCACGATCAGGTTGTGGCGTCCGCTGTCGGGTTCCGAAGCCACGACAGCCATCGAGAACCCGAAGAGGATGACAGCCCAGAAGCTGTCGACGCCCGTCGGGTGTCTGCGGAGGAAATCGTAGAGGCGCTGCACGTAACCCAGAGTAGGGAAAGCCGATAGGTGCTGGAGTCAACCACAGGGGCGATCCGCATCCCGGACGAGTACTACCGGAGGTGGAGGCGACCATAACCTTTCTGCGATGAGCACTCAGGGTCAAGCCAGTGATTCGATGGATCCGGCACCGCGGCCCGTCCGCTGGCGGACGGCGATGGAGCGTGCGCTGTACGGGCCGGACGGGTTCTACGTACGCCCCGGCGAGCCCGGCCCCGCCGGGCATTTCCGCACCTCCGTGCACGCTTCGCCGCTCTACGCGCGGGCCGTTGCCCGGCTCCTGCTGTGGGTGGACAAGCAGCTCGGCCTTCCGGAGGAGCTGGACCTGGTCGACGTCGGGGCGGGCCGGGGAGAGCTGCTGACCGGGGTGCTGGCGGCGCTGCCGTCCGGGACGGCGGAGCGGGTGCGTCCGTACGGGGTGGAGCGCGCGGAACGGCCGGACGGGCTCGACCCGCGGATCCAATGGGTCCAGGAGCCGCCCGGCGGCACCAGGGGCCTGCTCTTCGCCAATGAATGGCTCGACAACGTACCGCTGGACCTCGCCGAGAACGGGCGTTACGTGGAGGTCGCGCGGGACGGTGCGCAGAGCGAGGGCGGCCCTGTGGACGGGCGGGACCTGGCCTGGCTGGAGCGGTGGTGGCCCGGCGCGGGCCCCGCCGAGATCGGCAGGCCGCGCGACGAGGCCTGGGCGGCGGCCGTCGCGACCGTGGAGCGGGGGCTCGCGGTGGCGGTGGACTACGCCCACACCCGGGACACCCGGCCCCCGTACGGCACGCTGACCGGGTTCCGGGCCGGCCGGGAGGTTCCGCCGGTCCCGGACGGCAGCTGCGACGTCACGGCCCACGTGGCACTGGATGCCTGCGCCGGCCCGGGCGCGGCCCTGCTGACGCAGCGCCAGGCCCTGTCCGCCCTGGGCGTCTCGGGGTCGCGCCCCCCGCTGGCCCTGGCTTCGACGGACCCGGCGGCCTACGTCCGCGCCCTGTCGGCGGCGGGCGAGGCGGCGGAACTCACCGCCCGCGGCGGCCTCGGCGACTTCGGCTGGCTGGTCCAGCCGGTCGGGATCGGGGCCTGGCCGCAGTGAGGCGGGGCGGCCCGACGGGGCTGCCGCGTAAGGGGGTTGGCCCCCGTAGCGGGGGTGGGGGCGGCCGGATGTCGGGGGCGCCGGGGCGACCGTAGCTTCGGAGCATGCCGAACACGACGCCGAGCAACCCGACGAACACCACGCCGAGCACCCCGCCGGGCACCCCGCAGGACAGGCAGCGGCACGGCCGTCGCCAGTGGCTGCGCCGCAGCGCCGCGGCCGTGGCCCTCACCGCCGTCCTCGGAGGCCTCGCCGCCCCGGCCTACGCCGCCACCGGCGCCCTCTCCGGCACCCACGCCGACGCCACCGCCTCCACCTCCGTCGGCACCGACGCCGCGCAGCGCGACCGCGGCCGCCTCATCTCCATCACCCCGGTGGAGACCCTGACCCGCGCCGAGGTCGTCTCCCGGCTCTCCGGGCTCGGCATCGACGGGTCCACCGTCCGCTACGGAATCACCGCCCACCGGCTGACGTACGCCACGGTGGACCCCCACGGCCGGCCCACCACCGCCACCGGGCTCCTGGTCCTGCCGCAGCGCGGGCCCGCCCGCCTCGACCTGGTCTCCGACACGCACGGCACGGTCGCGAGCCGTGCCTCCGCGCCCTCCGCCGGTCCCGGGGACAACCGGCTCACCCCGTACCTGCACGCCGCCTCGGGCCGTGCCGTCTCCGCCCCCGACTACCTCGGCCTGGGCGGCGGGCCCGGCAGCCACCCGTACATGGACACCGCGTCCGCCGTCACCGCGTCCGTGGACATGCTCAAGGCCACCCGCAGCGCCGCCGGGCGGCTCGGCAGGCCCGTCACCCGGGACGTGTACGCGACCGGCTTCTCCCAGGGCGGCCAGGTCGCCATGGCGCTGGGCCGCGAACTGTCCCGGGGCCGCGACGGCTTCCGGCTGCGCGCGCTCGCGCCCATGGCCGGGCCGTACGATCTGGCGGGCTCGGAGATCCCCGGAATCGTCGACGGCCGCGTAGAGCCGAGGACGGCCGTCTTCTACCTCTCCTACTTCCTCACCGCGCAGAACCGCCTGCACCCGCTCTACAAGGACCCGGCCGAGGTGTTCCGCGCACCGTATGCACAGGCTGTGGAAAACCTGTTCGACGGGAACCACACGGAGGAGGAGATCGTCGCGGGTCTCCCGGCCACCCCCGACGAGCTGCTCACCCCGCAGTGGGCCGCGAACCTCCGCGATCCGCGCGGAGCCTTCCGTACGGCCCTGACCGCGAACGACGGCAGCTGCGACTGGAAGCCCGCCGTCCCCGTGCGCCTCTACACGGGCGCGGGCGACACGGACGTCCCCATCGCCAACGCCCGCGCCTGCGCAGCCGATCTGGCCCGGCACGGGGTCCGCGCGACCGTCGTGGACCAGGGGGCCGACGCCACCCACGTGGTCACGGCCGTCCGCTCCGCCCCGCAGGCGGTCCGCTGGTTCGACAGCCTGCGCTGAGCCGACGGCCTAGGAGATCGCGGTCCGCAGCTGGACCACGTCGATCGGCTCCGTCTCGTCGTGGGCCGTCAGGTCGATGACCTGGCCCACGGCGCGGTGTTCGGCGGTGGCCGGCTTGAACTCCGGCTCCGCGCCCTGCGCGGACTCCGCCTTGTGCACCGCCAGGACCTCCGCGCCGACCACGTCGGCCAGGTCCTCGTTCTGTACGGACTCGATGACCGCGCGGGCCTGCGCCGCGGTCTTCGTGCCGAAGAAGTCGAAGCCGCCCTCGACGCGCGAGGCGGAGCGGCGCTGCTGGGAGTACGGGGCCACCGCGGCCGCGAGGCGCCGTGCGGGGACGGCGGCCGCCGGACCGGTGACCGCGGGCCGGGCGTGCGCCTCCGGAGAAGGCGCCGCGGAGGGCTCGGGCGCGGCGGAGCCCGCGGGGAGCTCCCGCGCCGACCCCTGCGTCCTGCGGTTCAGCGCCACCAGCGCGGCGTTGGCGCGGGCGAAGCCGACCGCGGTGGCCGCGCCGGCCGAGGTGCGCTCCTCGGAGACGGGGGGAAGTTCCTTGGGCGCCGCGGGGGCCGGTGCGGCGGCCTCGATGGCCAGCAGCCGGCGGCGCTCCAGGGCGCTCGCCCGCTCGGTCTCGGCGGTGGCGTACCGCCGCAACAGCGCCGCGTGCTCGCCGCGCAGACCGGCGAGTTCGACCCGCTTGGCCCGCAGCTTGGCGTCGAGCTTGCCGCGCAGCACCCGCGCCTCTTCGAGGTCGGACTCGAGCTCGGCTATCCGCTCCTCGGTGCGCCACTCGTCCTTGACCCGCTCGCGCCCGAGCTCCGCGACCCGGCGTCCGGCCGCGCGGTCCCAGGACCGCATGACGACGGCCCCGGCGACCCCGGCTGCCGCGGTGAACACGACGAGCAGCCGAAGCGCCATCGGTTCCGCGAGCAGCCAGGCCGCGCCCGCGCCGGCGGCGGACACACCGGCCACGGTCGTCGGCGTCAGCAGCCGGTGAAGAGGTTCGGGATTGCGGTGGCGTCCACGGGGCATGGCCTGAAATTTACAGGGCGTGGACAGGGTGTTGGGTAGCAGCCCGGCAATCTGTTTCCGAGCAGTTACCCGTTCCCCCTCTCGACTTTCCTCACCAAAGGCCCAACTCCTACTTCTTCACCAGTCCCTTGGAGTCCAGATAGGCCTTCGCGACATCCGCCGGCTTGGCGCGCTCGGCATCCACCTTCCGGTTCAACTCGACCAGGTCTGCGGTCGTCAGGGTCTTGGTGAGCTTTTCGAGGGCGGCCGCGAGCTCCGGGGTGCCGGCGTCCTTGGCATTGACGACCGGCAGGACGTTGTCGGCGTTCTGGAGCTTCTTGTCGTCCTCCAGCAGGACCAGGCCGAAGCTGTCGAGCGTGGCGTCCGTGGTGGTGGTGAGGACCAGTTGGTCCGCGCCGTCCTTGACCGCCTGCTTGGCCTGGGGGGTTCCGACGCCCTTCGGGTCAATACCGGAAACATCGATTCCGTATGTCTTCTGCAAGCCGGGTGCGCAGAAGGGCCGAACAGCGCATTCGTCGCCCGCCGCGATCTTCACCTTGAGACCCGACTTACCGAGGTCGGAAAGGGTCTTGAGATTGTTCTTCTGCGCGAATTCCTTGCTCACCGCGAAGGCGTTCTGGTCGACCGCCGGTCCGGCCGGCAGCGCCTTGAGGCCCAGCGGGGCCGCCAGCTTGTCCAGGGCCGCCACCGTGGCCGCCACGTCGCTCGACGCGACCGGCTTCTCGGTGGGCGCCTTGGCACCGTTCACCTTGGCGTTCAGGAACTCGGCGAGGGTGGCCGCGTACTCCGGGACCACGTCGATCTCGCCCTTCTCCAGCGAGGGCTCGTACAGCTCGCGGTTGTTGACCGTGGTGATCGAGGTCGAGTAACCGGCGTCCTTGAGGACCTGCGCGTACAGCTCGGCCAGGACGTTGGACTCGGTGAACCCGGCCGCGCCGATCACCAGCTTGCCGCCCTTGCCGGCCTCGGCCGAGGCGGCCGCGGAGGAACCGCCGTCCTTGGACTTCTCCAGGCTGTCACCGCCGCACGCGGTGAGCGAGGCGGTCAGGGCGACGGCCCCCAGGGCCGCGCCGAGGACGCGCGTGGACTTGCTCATATGTCTGCTCCTTCGAGGAAAACGGGGAAGTCGAGTCCGGTCGGCCGGCGGTCGGGGAGCCCGGGGTCGCAAAGCCGGCGGCCGGGAAGCCGGAGGTCGGGCACCGGACAGGGCGGGGGCACCGGGTCAGCGGGCGGCCGCGCCCGGCAGCAGCCGGTCCGCCGCCACCAGCGCGCCCTCCACCAGCAGCGCCAGCGCCGCGACCAGCAGGGCACCCGCGACGACCTGCGGGGTGTTGTACGTGTTGAAGCCGGCGGTGATGATCCGGCCGAGGCCGCCCTGGCCGACCATCGCGGCGATGGTGGCCGTGGCGATGACCTGGACGGCGCCCGAGCGCAGACCCGTCATCACCAGGGAGCGCGCGAGCGGCAGTTCCACCCGCCAGAAGAGCTGGCCGCCGGACATGCCCATGCCCCGTGCGGCCTCCACCACCGAGCGGTCGACCTCGCGCATGCCCACGTAGGCATTGGTCAGCAGCGGCGGGATCGCGAAGAGGACGAGCGCGGCGATGGTGGGCACGTACCCGGCGTTGCGCAGCGGGGAGACCATGAACAGGGCCAGCACCGCGAAGACCGGGACGGCCCGGCCGATGTTGGAGACGTTGACGGCGAGGCCGCCGCCCTTGCCGAGGTGCCCGAGCCACAGCCCCGTCGGGAGGGCCACCGCGCAGGCCAGGGCCAGGGCGATGCCGCTGACGTACACGTGCTCGCCCAGCCGGTGCCAGACCCCGCTCTCCCCGGCCCAGTTCGCGCCGTCCGCCAGCCAGTCCCAGGCCTGTCCCAGCACTCCCATCAGCCTTCCCCGTTCACGCGGGCCGCCCGCGTCCAGGGCGTGAGCAGCCGCTGGGCACCGAGCAGGGCCAGGTCGGCGACGAGCGCGAGCAGCACGCACAGCACCGAGGCGGTGAGCACCTGGGCCTTGAAGGAATTGTTCACGGCGGGTGCGATGAGATTGCCCAGGCCGCCCTTGCCCACGATGGAGCCGACGGTGGTCAGCGCGACCGTGGAGACGGTGGCGATCCGGACACCGGCCAGCAGCGCGGGCAGCGCCAGCGGCAGTTCAACCTGCCACAGCAGCCGGCCCGGCCCGTACCCCATCCCGCGCGCGGCTTCCCGTACCTCCTCGGGGACGGCTTCCAGGCCGGCCAGCACGTTGCGGACCAGGATGGTCAGCGAGTACAGGACCAGGCCGGTCACCACGAGGGCCGCCGAGAGGCCGAACACCGGCAGCAGCAGGGAGAACATGGCGAGCGAGGGGACCGTGTAGAGCAGGGTGGTGATGCCGAGGACGGGGGCCGCCCAGCGGCGGCCGCGGCGGGCCAGCAGGGCGAGCGGGACGGATACGGCCAGGCCGATCAGCACCGACACACCCGTGATCCAGACGTGTTCGAGGGTGGCGTCGGTGAGCTCCTGGGACCGGGAGGTGACGTACTCCCAGCAGATCCAGTCGTTCGCCACCAGGCAGCTCTGCCCGGCCATGCGCTCTTCACCCCCGGTCACCGAACGTACGTAGGAGCGACCATAACCCCCACCACCGTCAATGGCCGGAAACCTTCGCACTCGGGCAACACGCCCTTCACAAAGGGTCCGGGCGGGTAGGGAAGGATGGTGTTGTGATCCGATTCGAGCAAGTGACCAAGCGCTACCCAGACGGGACCACGGCCGTCGCGGACCTGTCCTTCGAGGTCGCGGAGGGCGAACTGGTCACCTTGGTGGGCCCGTCCGGCTGCGGCAAGACGACCACGATGAAAATGGTCAACCGGCTCATCGAGCCGACGTCCGGCCGGATCCTGCTGAACGGCGAGGACATCGCCGCCGCCGATCCGGTCGAGCTGCGCCGCCGCATCGGGTACGTCATCCAGCAGGTCGGGCTGTTCCCGCACAAGACGGTGCTGGAGAACACGGCCACCGTCCCGCAGCTGATCGGCACCCCCAAGGCCAAGGCCCGCGCGCGGGCGGCCGAGCTGCTCGAACTGGTGGGGCTGGATCCGGCCGTCTACGGGGGCCGCTACCCGGAGCAGCTGTCCGGCGGGCAGCGCCAGCGCGTCGGCGTGGCCCGGGCGCTCGCCGCGGATCCGCCGGTGCTGCTGATGGACGAGCCGTTCGGCGCGGTGGACCCGGTGGTGCGCGAACGGCTCCAGAACGAGTTCCTGACCCTCCAGAAGACGGTGCGCAAGACGATCCTGCTGGTCACGCACGATCTGGAGGAGGCGATCCGGCTCGGGGACCGCATCGCGGTCTACGGCTCGGGCACCATCGAGCAGTTCGCCCGCCCGGCGGAGGTGCTGGCCGCTCCGGCGACGGAGTACGTGGCCGGGTTCGTCGGCGCCGACCGGGGGCTCAAGCGGCTCTCCGTCACCCAGGTGGCGGCGGCCGACCTGAACTCCGCCGACGCCGGCCCCGACGCAAAGGCCCCCACCGCCGAAGTGGCGCTGGGGGCGACGCTGCGCGAGGCACTCGCGCTGCTGCTCCAGGAGGACTCGGGCCGGATCGGGGTCACGGATCCGGACTCCGGCGAGCTGATCGGCGTACTCACCCCGGAGGGGGTCCACCGGGCGCTGCGCCGGGCCGATCTGCAGGAGGCCTGAGAGCCGGGGCCGGGAGCGGGGCCGGGGCTGGGCCCGGCCCCCGGTCACGCCTCGATGCGGTTGCTCATCCACACCAGCATCGGCGGGATCTCGCGGCGCCACGTGTTGAAGTTGTGGCCGCCGCTGTCGAGGATGATCGACGAGACCCGGTCCGGGGACTTCACCAGCTTGACGAACTTCCTGGTGTCCGCCAGGTTCGGCTCGCCCTTCTCGCTGCTGGTGACGAGGAAGGACGTACCGGTCGGCTTCTTCGCCTTGATCGACTCCAGGACGTTCGCGCGCGCCTTCAGCTTCGCGTCCCCGAGGAACAGGTCACCGGTCGTCGCGTCGTCCGCGGCCTCGTAGTACGCGGACAGACCCGCGGCGGCGCCGAAGGTCTCCGGGTAGTGCGCGGCGATCTTCAGGGCGCAGTAGCCGCCGGTGGAGTTCCCGATGAAGCCCATGTTCTGCGGCTTCTTGCCGACCCGGAAGGTGTCCGTGATGGCCTGCGGGAGGTCCTGGGCGAAGAAGGTCTCCGTCTGCGGGCCGTCCGGGATGTCCACGCACTCGGTGTCGCGCGGCGGCGCCACCGTCGGACGGAGCATGACCAGGATCATCGGCTTCATCTTGCCCGCCTTGGCCTCCT
The DNA here is from genome assembly GCF_057834465.1 of Streptomyces sp. GL_140. NCBI lineage: Bacteria > Bacillati > Actinomycetota > Actinomycetes > Kitasatosporales > Streptomycetaceae > Streptomyces > Streptomyces sp. GL_140. The sequence continues at coordinate 4,778,701 of NZ_CM174404.1, read as the reverse complement.
TGAAGGCCGTCATCGGATAGTTCAGCCCTTTGATCAGGTTTTCGGCCGTTCCGGGGTAACCCGTGAGGACGATGGAGGCCGGGAAGTTCTGGTCCTTGTGCTGCGGCTGGAAGTACTCCGGCGGCAGCCACACGTACCCGGGGCTCGTTATCTTCGACTTCTGACCCGTTATGGCAACTTTGAGGATCTGCCCGGCGACCTGCGGCTTCGCGCCACCCGGGACGTCGAGCTTCTGCTTGTCGACGACCTTGATGTCGGCGCTGCTCATACCGCGGTCGACGACCTTGCCGATCGACGTCTCCTGGCCGAAGAGGTCGGCCCAGGACCCGTAGAACAGGAAGGACTTGTTGGCGGCGAGACCCACCGCCGAGAACAGCGCCAGCTGGGCCGCCAGCAGGAGGCCGATCCGGCCGAGGACCGCGCGCCAGGAGCGGCCCGCGAGCTTCGGCCAGAACCACACCGTGGCCGCGAAGAGCAGCACACCGGCGATGATGGCCAACGCCAGGACCGTATTACTGGTGAGACCCATGAGCAGTCAGTCGACTTTCTATGGCAGGACTAGTTTTTTTCTCGAGGATGAGTGAACCCGCTCCCCCTCGATGTCGTCCTAGGGGACGCACCACACTCCGGAGGCTGTCGCGGCCTTCGGCCACATGATCTCTCGCGGAGCAACGGGAAGCGATGTCTAGCAGGATAGATGGCGATAAGTCGGGACAGGTTCCGGAGCGGGTCCGCCGAATCTTCCAGGGGCCACGACCCGAGTCCGTCCCGGGTCTGGTGGGCACGGCCGTCATGGTCGTCGGCCTGCTCGACATCGCCGCGGGGGTCTTCCCCCGCTTCAGGCACAGCCGCATCCATGCCGTCACCGAGGTACTTCCGGGCTCCCTCGGCCCCTTCGCCGCGGCCCTGGCCATCAGCGCGGGCGTACTCATCCTGCTGCTGGCCCACGGCCTCAAGCGTCGCAAGCGCCGCGCCTGGAGGGCAGCAGTGGTGCTGCTCCCCGCCGGAGCCGCGGCACAGTTCGCGTACCGCCACTCCCTCATCGGCCTGGTCATCGCGGCCGTACTGCTGGCGCTCCTCCTGCGCCACCAGAATGAGTTCAAGGCGCTCCCGGACCCGCGCAGCCGCTGGAAGGCGCTCGCGAACTTCGTGCTGATGAGCGCGGGGTCCATCGGCCTCGGCCTGGTCATCGTCAACTCGCACCCCGGCAAGGTCGTCGGCAATCCGGGTGTTTATGAGCAGATCAGCCACGTCGTCTACGGGCTCTTCGGCTTCGAGGGTCCCGTCGACTACGCCGGCCGGGTCTCCTGGACCGTCGGCTACTCGCTCGGCGCCCTCGGCATGCTCACCGCCGTCACCACCATCTACCTGGCCTTCCGCCCCGAGCACCCGGCCGCCCGGCTCACCGCCGCCGACGAGACCAAGCTGCGCGAGCTGCTCGCCAAGCACGGCGGCCGCGACTCCCTGGGCCACTTCGCGCTCCGCCGCGACAAGGCCGTCGTCTTCTCTCCCAGCGGCAAGGCCGCCGTCACCTACCGCGTCGTGTCCGGCGTGATGCTCGCCTCCGGCGACCCCGTCGGCGACGTCGAGGCCTGGCCCGGCGCCATCGAGCGGTTCATGGAGGAGGCCAAGGCCCACTCCTGGACCCCCGCCGTCGTCGGCTGCAGCGAAACCGGCGGCGAGGTCTGGACCCGCGAGACCGGCCTGGACGCCCTGGAGCTCGGCGACGAGGCGATCGTCGACGTCAAAGACTTCTCCCTGGCCGGCCGACCCATGCGCAACGTCCGCCAGATGGTGAAGCGCATCGAGCGCAACGGCTACACCACCAAGGTCCGCCGGGTCAGCGAGCTCACCGAGGAGGAGCTGGAGCAGGTCCGCGGCGCGGCCGAGGCCTGGCGCGGCACCGACACCGAGCGCGGCTTCTCCATGGCCCTGGGCCGCGTCGGCGAGGAGGGCGACGGCGACTGCTTCATCGCCACCGCGCACCGCGTCGAGGAGGGCGACACCAGCCCGTACAAGGACCTCAAGGCCGTCCTGCACTTCGTCCCGTGGGGCAAGGACGGCATGTCGCTGGAGCTGATGCGCCGCGACCGCGCCGCCGACCCCGGCATGAACGAGCTGCTGATCGTCGCCTCCCTGGAGGCCTCCCCCGCGCTCGGCATCGAGAAGGTCTCGCTGAACTTCGCGATGTTCCGCGCGGCCCTGGCCCGCGGCGAGAAAATCGGCGCCGGCCCGGTGCTGCGGATGTGGCGCGGCCTGCTGGTCTTCCTGTCGCGCTGGTTCCAGATCGAGTCGCTGTACAAGTTCAACGAGAAGTTCCGCCCCCGCTGGGAGCCGCGCTTCATGGTCTACCGCAACAGCCGCGACCTGCCCCGCATCGGCTTCGCCGTGATGCAGGCCGAGGGCTTCGTCACGCTGGCCCTGCCCCGCCTGTTCGCCAGCCGCCGCCGGCCCAAGCCGGTCCGCACCTGCGCGCACGACCACCTGCACGCGGTGCCCGCCCAGACGGACCGCAAGGTCCGCGCCGCCTGAGCACCACCGGAGCCGTACCGAGCTCCCCGTACGGCGTAAAGGGCCCCCGCAGCCGCCCGGCTGCGGGGGCCCCGCCGCATCCAGGGCGGACGATCCAAGGCAAGCCATACCCTGGACCCATGAACACGAAGCACGCGGGCGACGGCCGGGGCCGGGTCCAAGGCCTGCCGGAATGGGACCGCTGCGGGGTCATGGGCGTGGTCAACGTCACCCCCGACTCCTTCTCCGACGGCGGCCGCTGGTTCGACACCACCGCGGCCGTCAAGCGCGGCCTCGACCTCGTCGCCCAGGGCGCCGACCTCGTGGACGTCGGCGGTGAATCCACCCGCCCCGGCGCCTCCCGCGTCGACGAGGAGGAGGAGCTGCGCCGGGTGGTCCCCGTCGTACGGGGCCTCGCCTCCGAGGGCGTCGCCGTCTCCGTGGACACCATGCGCGCCTCCGTCGCGGCCCAGGCCGTCGCCGCGGGCGCGGTCCTCGTCAACGACGTCAGCGGCGGGCTCGCCGACCCCGGCATGATCCCGGCCGTGGCCGCCGCCGAGGTGCCGTTCGTCGTCATGCACTGGCGCGGCTTCAGCGACGGCATGAACAGCCTCGCCGTCTACGAGGACGTCCTCGCCGAGGTCACCGCCGAGCTGCGCTCGCGCATCGACGCCGTGGTGTCCGGCGGGATCTCCCCCGGGCGGATCCTCGTCGACCCCGGTCTGGGCTTCGCCAAGAACGCCGAGCACGACCTGGCCCTCGTCGCCCACCTCGCCGAGCTGCGCGCGCTGGGCTTCCCGCTGCTCGTGGCCGCCTCGCGGAAGCGTTTCCTCGGCCGGGTCCTGGCCGGGACCGCCGACGCCTCCCCGCCGCCCGCCCGCGAGCGCGACGCCGCCACCGCGGCCATCACCGCGATCGCCGCCCACCAGGGCGCCTGGGCCGTACGGGTCCACGAGGTACGGGCGAGCGCCGACGCGGTTCGGGTGGCCCGCGCCGTGGAAGGGGCACTCCGTACGACCCGCGACACCGAGGAAGGGGAAAGGTGAGCCGCAGCGACATCGAAGCCGTCGAAGAGGTCAACACGGCCTTCTACGAGGCCATGGAACAGGGGGACTTCGACGCACTGTCGGCGCTCTGGCTCGAAGACGAGATCTCCTGCGTGCATCCGGGCTGGCCGGTGCTCTCGGGACGCGGCGAGGTGCTGCGCTCGTACGCGCTGATCATGTCCCACACCGAGTACATCCAGTTCTTCCTCACCGACACCAAGGTCGCCGTCATCGGCGACACCGCCCTGGTGACCTGCACGGAGAACATCCTCAGCGGCGGACCCGCCGAGGACAGCGGGGAACTGGGCCCGCTCGTCGGGCAGCTCGTCGTCGCCACGAATGTGTTCCGACGCACACCGGAGGGCTGGCGACTGTGGTCGCACCACGGTTCTCCCGTGCTCACGGACTCCGATGAGGACGACGAGGAGGAGTCCTCCTGACCCCTCCGTCGGGGGATCGGGTATTTCGCAGGTAAATTCGAAGATGGACGACGCCGACCGCACTCGGCGTAGGCCCATGGATCCGGGGAGTCCCGGACCGGAAGAACCTACGAAAAGCAGGAGTGATTCGCGTGGATCGTGTCGCGCTGCGCGGCCTCAAGGCTCGCGGGCACCACGGCGTCTTCCCCCGGGAGCGCGAGGAAGGCCAGACCTTCATCGTCGACCTGGTGCTGCACCTCGACACCCGCCCGGCGGCAGCCGGCGACGACCTGGCGAAGACCGTGCACTACGGGGTCGTCGCCGAAGAGGTGGTCCACGTGGTCCAGGGAGAGCCTGTCGACCTGATCGAGACCCTCGCCGAGCGGATCGCCCAGCAGTGCCTCAAGCACGAGGCCGTCGCACAGGTGGAGGTCGTCGTCCACAAACCGGACGCGCCGATCACCGTGCCCTTCGACGACGTGACCATCACGATCACCCGGAGCCGCGCATGAACAACGGAATGAACGCCCAGAGCGACCCCACCGTCCAGCCGGTACCCGCCTCCGTCGTCGAAGCCGTCGACGCCGCGGACATCACCCTGTCCAACCCCAAGTGGGCCGTCGTCGCGCTCGGCGCGAACCTCGGCAACCGGCTGGAGACCCTGCAGGGCGCCATCGACGCCCTCGGCGACACCCCGGGCCTGCGGGTCAAGGCCGTCTCCCCGGTCTACGAGACCGCGCCGTGGGGCGTGGCCCCGGACTCGCAGCCCTCGTACTTCAACGCCGTGATCTCGGTGAAGACCACCCTGCCGCCCAGCTCCCTGCTGGAGCGCGGCCACGCCATCGAAGAGGCCTTCGACCGCGTCCGCGAGGAGCGCTGGGGACCGCGCACGATCGACGTCGACATCATCGCGTACGCCGACGTCGTCTCCGGCGACCCGGTCCTCACCCTCCCGCACCCGCGCGCCCACCAGCGCGCCTTCGTGCTGGCCCCCTGGCACGACATCGACCCCGAGGCGCAGATCCCGGGCCACGGGCCGGTGGCGGAGCTCCTGGCCGCCGTGGGCCTGACCGGTGTCGCGCGCCGTCCGGACCTGGAACTGCGGCTCCCCGAGTAACCGGCCCCCGCAGGGCCGAACGCTTAAGATCGCCTGGTACGTACGGAGAGCGGGGAGAGGCGCACGTGAAGCAACTGAGGCCGGCGGTCCTGGCGGGAATCTTCGCGGTCGCCGGGGTTCTGTCGTGGGCCGGCGCACGATTGTGGAACTCCTACGGCTCTCTGCCCGGCGTCCCCCTCGCCGCGCCCATCGTGCTCGGCGCCATCGCGGTGGTCCTGCTGGCCACGGCCCTGTCCCTGCGCGCCCGCCTGAAGGCCCAGCGCGAGCGGGTGCCGGGCGCCAAGGGCGTGGATCCGCTGATGGCGGCCCGCGCGGTGGTCTTCGGCCAGTCCAGCGCCCTGGTCGCGGCCCTGGTCGCGGGCGGCTACGGCGGCGTCGGGGTCTTCCTCCTGACCGACGCCCTGGACGTCCCGGCCCGCCGCGACCAGGCCTGGTACGCGGGCTTCTCGGTCCTGACGGGCGCGGCGGTCATCGCCGCGGCCCTCTTCCTGGAACACGTCCTCAAACTCCCGGACGACGAAGACCCCACCAAGGCCACCGCAGGCGCCTGAGCCGAACGGAACATTGGCGCTGGAGGAAGCCCGACGGCCTCGTGACGGCCCCCAGCCGGGAGGGAAGGCCGGTCACCGCCGTCAGACGCTCCGCGTACCTGGCTGCGAAACCCTCCTCAGCCGGTCGCCCACGCCCACGGTTCTCGCCTGAGCCTGCCCGCCCACCCCGTTCACCATCTGCTTGCTCGGCAGCCCGCCCATCCCGCCCCCTGGCCAAGTGGGATCACCTGGCCAAGGACGTTATCGGGCGGGTCTGACAATCCGGCTAGCGCGCGATGATCAGCGACATCGCCTCGTTGCGGGTCGCAGGATCACGGAGCTGGCCGCGGACCGCGGACGTGATGGTCTTGGCTCCCGGCTTACGGATGCCACGGACCGACATGCACATGTGCTCCGCTTCGACCACGACGATGGCGCCCCGAGCATCAAGGATCTGCATCAAGGAGTCGGCTATCTGCGTAGTGAGACGTTCCTGCACCTGCGGGCGGCGGGCAAAGACGTCCACGAGGCGGGCCAGCTTCGACAGACCGGTGATCTTGCCGTTCTCCGACGGGATGTAGCCGACGTGGGCGACACCGTGGAACGGCAGCAGATGATGCTCGCACAAAGATACGATTTCGATGTCCTTCACGAGGACCAACTCATCGTGCCCCAGATCGAACACCGTCGTCAGGACGTCCTCGGGCTCCTGCCGCAGACCGGCCAGAATCTCCTTGTACGCCCGCGCCACGCGCCCCGGCGTCTCCCGCAGCCCCTCGCGGTCCGGGTCCTCGCCGACCGCGATCAGGAGCTCGCGAACGGCCGCCTCGGCGCGCTTCTCGTCGAACTCGCCGATCGTGCCCTCGCCACCGGTCAGGGTCACTGGGTCGGTCATCTCTTCCTCGTTCCTGTGTGCCTGCGCGCAGGCATATGAAAGTGCCGCGCCCCCAGGCTAGAACCTGGGGGGCGCGGCATCCATTCCGGGAGGGATCACGCCTCCGGGCGCTCCTCCGGGGAGGGCTCCGGGGACTTCTCCACCGACACGGCCGGTGCGGCCGAGGCGGCCGCCGTGCCGTTCGCCGAGTTCGTCAGCTGGAGCTCCTTGGGAGAGAGCACCGGCGGGCGGGTCGACGGGGTGCGGTGCGAGGAGCCGGTCCACGCCGGGCGGGCCGGGCGCTTGACGATCGTCGAGAAGACCTCGGCGATCTGCTCCTTGTTGAGCGTTTCCTTCTCGAGGAGCGCGAGGACCAGGTTGTCGAGGACGTCGCGGTTCTCGACCAGGATTTCCCAGGCCTCGTTGTGCGCGGTCTCGATGAGCTTCTTGACCTCTTCGTCGACCAGCGCCGCGACCTCTTCCGAGTAGTCCCGCGGGTGCGACATCTCGCGGCCCAGGAACGGCTCGGTGTTGTCCCCGCCGAACTTGATCGCGCCGAGGCGCTCGGTCATGCCGTACTGGGTGACCATCGCGCGGGCCGTTGCCGTGGCCTTCTCGATGTCGTTCGCGGCGCCCGTGGTCGGGTCGTGGAAGACCAGCTCCTCGGCCGCGCGCCCACCCAGCATGTACGCCAGCTGGTCGAGCATCTCGTTGCGCGTGGTCGAGTACTTGTCCTCGTCGGGCAGGACCATGGTGTAACCCAGGGCCCGACCGCGGGACAGGATCGTGATCTTGTGGACCGGGTCGGAATTCGGGGAAGCCGCCGCGACCAGGGCGTGGCCGCCCTCGTGGTACGCGGTGATCTTCTTTTCCCGGTCCGACATGATCCGGGTCCGCTTCTGCGGACCCGCCACGACGCGGTCGATCGCCTCGTCCAGCGCGTGGTTGTCGATCAGCTTCCCGTCGGAGCGGGCCGTGAGCAGCGCGGCCTCGTTCAGCACGTTGGCGAGATCGGCACCCGTGAAGCCGGGCGTACGACGGGCCACCGCACCCAGGTCGACGTCCGGGGCGACCGGCTTGCCCTTCTGGTGGACCTTGAGGATCTCCAGACGGCCCTGCATGTCCGGACGGTCGACCGCGATCTGGCGGTCGAAGCGGCCGGGGCGCAGGAGGGCCGGGTCGAGGATGTCGGGACGGTTCGTGGCGGCGATCAGGATGACCCCGCCCTTCACGTCGAAGCCGTCCATCTCGACGAGCAGCTGGTTGAGGGTCTGCTCGCGCTCGTCGTGACCGCCGCCGAGGCCCGCACCGCGGTGCCGGCCGACGGCGTCGATCTCGTCGACGAAGACGATCGCCGGCGCGTTGGCCTTGGCCTGCTCGAACAGGTCGCGGACACGCGAGGCACCGACACCGACGAACATCTCGACGAAGTCGGAACCGGAGATCGAGTAGAAGGGGACACCGGCCTCGCCCGCGACGGCACGCGCGAGCAGGGTCTTTCCGGTGCCGGGCGGGCCGTAGAGCAGCACGCCCTTGGGGATCTTGGCGCCGACGGCCTGGAACTTCGCCGGCTCCTGGAGGAACTCCTTGATCTCGTGGAGTTCCTCGACGGCCTCGTCCGAGCCCGCGACGTCCGCGAACGTCGTCTTCGGGGTGTCCTTGGTGATGAGCTTGGCCTTGGACTTCCCGAACTGCATGACCCGGGAGCCGCCACCCTGCATCTGGTTCATCAGGAACAGGAAGACGACGACGATGAGGACGAAGGGCAGCAGCGAGAGCAGCACGCTGAGGAACGGGCTGGTCTTGTCCGGAGTGACGGAGTACCCGTCAGGGATCTGACCGGCTTCGTACTTGGTCTGGAGGTTCTGGGCGAGCTGGACGCCCTGGTCCCCGATGTAGTTGGCCTGGAACTTGGAGCCGGAGTTGTCTCCGAGCTTCTGGTCCTTCTTGAGGTCGATCTTGACCATCTGGCTGTCGCCGGTGGTCAGGCGCGCCTGCTGCACCTGGCCGCTGTTGATCGCCTTGATGACCTCGCTCGTGTCCACCGACTTGTAGCCGCCGCCGGAGCCGACCACATTCATCAACACGACCACGGCGAGGACGGCCAGCACGATCCACATGACCGGCCCACGGAAGTATCGCTTCACGTCCATCCATACGGGGCGCCAGGCACCCCGTCCCTCCTGCCCGTAGGTAAATGCTGCTGTGAGTAAAGACTGTTCTTCGGAATGTACCCCTGTATTGTCACCCGCTGCCTCATGGGACGGCTGACAGACCCGCCTTTCCATGCTCCAACGGCGGGAATCGCTCCAGGGTTCCCCTGCCCGGACGTTTGGTCCGGGTCGGGGTCAGCCTCCGTAGACGTGCGGGGCGAGCGTGCCCACGAACGGCAGGTTGCGGTACTTCTCCGCGTAGTCCAGGCCGTAGCCCACGACGAACTCGTTCGGGATGTCGAAGCCGACCCACTTCACGTCGATCGCGACCTTCGCGGCGTCGGGCTTGCGCAGCAGCGTGACGACCTCGAGGGAGGCCGGCTCGCGCGAGCCCAGGTTCGACAGCAGCCACGACAGGGTCAGACCCGAGTCGATGATGTCCTCGACGATCAGGACGTGCTTGCCCTTGATGTCGGTGTCCAGGTCCTTGAGGATCCGGACCACGCCCGAGGACTGGGTCCCGGCGCCGTACGAGGACACCGCCATCCAGTCCATGGTGAGCGGGGTGGACAAGGCGCGTGCCAGGTCCGCCATCACCATCACCGCGCCCTTGAGGACGCCGACGATGAGCAGGTCCTTGCCCGCGTACTCCGCGTCGATCTTCGCGGCCAGCTCGGCCAGCTTCGCGTCGATCTCTTCTTTGGTGATGAGCACCGACTGGAGGTCGCTGCCCATGTCCTTCTCGTCCACCCGCATCACTTTCGTTTGCGGCCGGGGCTCCGGGGAGTGACCCCGGAGGACTCAGCCGTGTTTCAGCACCAATCAGCCCTGCCGGATGACCAGTCTGCCACCCTGCCGCTGGGCCTCGACCCGGCCGGGCAGGTTGATGGCTCCTTGACCGCGCCATCCGGTGATGAGCCGGTCGACTTCCTCGATGTGGCGGGCGAAGAGGGAACCGGCCGGAGAGCCGGCCGCGACGACGGCCCGGCGCAGTACCCGGCGGCGGACGGCCGGGGGCAGCGCGAACAGCTTGGCGCACTCCAGGCGGCCGTCCTCGTCCCGTACGCGGCCCTCCGCCTCGGCGGCCCAGGCGTCCAGGGCGTCGGCGTCGTCGCGGGAGAGCTGGGCGGTGCGGGCGAGCGCTTCCACGACTCCCTTGCCGAGCGCCTTCTCCAGGGCGGGCAGTCCCTCGTGGCGCAGCCGGGAGCGGGTGTAGGCGGGGTCCGCGTTGTGCGGGTCGTCCCAGACGGCGAGGGACTGGACCATGCAGGCCTTGCGGGCGGTCTGCCGGTCGACTTGCAGGAAGGGCCGGCGGTAGCGGTGGCGGCGGCCGCCGACGCCCGGTCCTCCGGAAACCTCGGGCATGCCGGAGAGCGAGCGGATTCCGGAGCCGCGGGCGAGGCCCAGCAGGACGGTTTCGGCTTGGTCGTCGCGGGTGTGGCCGAGCAGCACGGCGGCGGCGCCGAGACGGTCGGCGGCCTCGTCCAGGGCCGCGTAGCGGGCGTCGCGGGCGGCGGCCTCGGGTCCGCCTTCACGGCCGACGCGCACGGCGACGGCCTCGACCGGGTCGAGGCGCAGGGCGGCCATGCGGGTGACCACCTCGGCGGCGCGCAGGTCGGAGCCGGCCTGGAGCCCGTGGTCGACGGTGATGCCGCCGGCCCGGATGCCGAGTTTGGGGGCCTCGAAGGCGAGGGCGGAGGCGAGCGCCATGGAGTCGGCGCCGCCTGAGCAGGCGACGAGGACGAGCGGCGCGGTATCGGGGAGGCCGTACCCCTCTTCGGCCCCGAGGGGTCCGAGGGCGCCGAGCGGCCCGAAGGCCTCCAGGTCGCCGAGGGCGCGGCCGGGGCGGCCCGCACGGGACCGGGGAGGGGCCGCGGGGGCGGGACGGTCGGCGGGACGGTCGGTGAGGTCGGTGAGGACGTCGTGGAGTACGCGGCGGACCGCCAGGCGTATCGCCGCGACCGCAGGATGGGGACCCATGTCCGGTGCCCTTCGGTGGAGTTCGGATGCCTCGTCAGGCGCTGGGGAGGCGTTGGAGGGGGTGGTGCGCTGGGGTGCTGTCCGGCCACCCCCGCGAACGGGGGTTGTCACTCAGAGTGCGTTGATGGTGACAGAGCCGAGCCGTTCCCCGAGCATCGCACGCCCTTCCACGCCCCACGGTCCCTCGGACGGGTGACGCTGTTTCCCCCAGAGGGACATCTTCACGCCTCTTGAGCCACTCCTGTTGAGCCTTCCCTCCCGGGTCACGCGTCCCGGGTCACAGCTCCCAGGTCACGCCTCTTCTGCCGCCCCTCCCCGGTCGCGCGTCCGCGGTCACCGCTCCCCCGTCATGCCTCCCGTCGCTCGCTCGGTTCGCTCCCCTTGCGGTGCACCCGGGCCACCCAGTCCGACGGCTTGGCGATCTCCGCCTTGGTGGGGAGGGTGTTCGGCGAGGTCCACACCCGGTTGAAGCCCTCCATGCCGACCTGGCCGACGACTCCGCGCACGAACCGCTCGCCGTCGCGGTACTGGCGCATCTTCGCGTCGAGGCCGAGCAGCTTGCGCAGGGCGGCGTCGAGGCGGCCGGCGCCGCTGGCCCGGCGCTGCTGGAACTTCTCCCTGATCTCGGCGACCGAGGGCACCACCGCGGGCCCGACCCCGTCCATGACGAAGTCGGCGTGGCCCTCCAGCAGGGACATCACGGCCGTGAGCCGGGCCAGCACCTCGCGCTGTTCGGGGGTCTGGACGAGCTCGACCAGCGAGCGGCCCTCGTCGCCGCGCTCCGCTTCGGGCCGGGCCCCGGCGAAGGTCTGGGCGGCTTCGCGCAGCCGCTCCAGGACGGTCGTCGGGTCGATCTCGGTGGCGCCGAGGAACGTCTGGATCTCGCCCTCGATGTGTTCGCGGAGCCACGGGACGGCGGTGAACTGGGTACGGTGCGTCTCCTCGTGCAGGCAGACCCAGAGCCGGAAGTCGTGCGGGTCCACCTCCAGCTCCCGCTCCACGTGCACGATGTTCGGCGCGACGAGCAGCAGCCGGCCGCCGCCTGCCGGGCCCGGCAGGTCGAGGGTCGGGGGCGCGAAGGTCTCGTACTGGCCGAGCACGCGGGAGGCCAGGAAGCTCAGCAGCATGCCCAGTTCCACGCCGGTGACCTTGCCGCCGACGGCGCCGAGGACGGCGGAGCCGGGGGTGCCCGCGCGGCGGTCCTGCATCCTGGTGAGCAGCGGGGCCAGCAGCTCGCGGAAGCCGGCCACGTTGGCCTTGACCCAGCCGGCCCGGTCCACGACGAGGACGGGGGTGTCGGGCGGGGTCATGCCCTCCGGCATCATCCGGGTGAACTCGCGCACGTGCCGTTCGGAGGTCTTGGCGTGCCTGCGCAGTTCCGCGACCACGGCCCGCGCCTCGTCCCGGCTGACCTCCGGGCCGGGCCGCACCAGTCGGGTCGCGGTCGCCACCGCGAGGTTCCAGTCGACCATCTCCGCACCACCGATGCTCGTCATGCGTCAACCGTACGTGGACTCGCGCGTCGGCGGAGCCCCCGGGAGACGTCCGGGAAGCCGCGTCGAGGCCGCAGGGAAGCCCTCTCGACGCTGCCTCGATGCCGCTTCGAGGCCGTCGGAATCCCGCCGGGAGCCCGCCCGGGGCCCGTCGCGGTCCCGCTACGAGGCTTCGGCCACCGCCGCCGCGAGCCGGTCGAGGCCCTTCTCGGCGGCGCCCGGATCGGCGGCGTTCGCGGTCAGGAACGCGAAGGCCAGCAGTCGGCCGGAGGAGTCCACGACGGTCCCGGAGAGGGAGTTCACGCCGGTCAGGGTGCCCGTCTTGGCCCGGAGCAGGCCTGCCGCCGGGGAGGTTCCGGCGTTGCGGGTGCGCAGGGTCCCGGTGAATCCGGCGACGGGCAGTCCGGTGAGGACCGGCCGCAGCTGCGGCTGCCGCGGGTCGGCGGCCTTGGCGAGGAGGGCGGTCAGCAGCCCGGCGCTGACCTTGTCGGCGCGGTTCAGGCCGCTGCCGTCGGCGAAGCGGGAGCCCGAGGTGTCGATGCCGAGCGAGGCGAGCTTGGCGCCGAGGGCCTTCTCCACGCCTTCGAAGCTGGCGGGCTGCCCCGCGGCGAGCGCGGTGTGGCGGGCCAGGGCCTCGGCGATGTCGTTGTCGCTGTTGGTCAGCATCCGCTCGACGAGCCCGGCGAGCGGGGTCGAGAGGGTGACGGCGAGCGGGGCCGCGCCCGCCGGGGCCTTGGCCTTGGCGGGCTCGCCCGTCACCTGGATCCCGCGGTCCTTGAGGAGGGCGGCGAAGGCGCGGGCGGTGTCCCTGGAGGGGTCGTCGGAGCGTGGGACCGGTCCGGAGAAGGAGTCGTCGGAGCGGCCTTCGTCGGCGGTCAGGGCGGTGACCGGGGCGATGTTGTCGTTGGCGCCGATCGGGTGGCGGACCGGGCCGGTGTAGAGGGAGTCGTCGTAGCCGAGGACCACCGACTCGGTGCCTGCGGCCTTGAGCGCCTGGGCGGTGTCGGCCGCCAGGGCGACGAGGCTGCCGCCGGAGCCGGCGGGGGCCTTCTTCCTGACGGTGAGCGAGGGGTCTCCGCCGCCGACCAGGACGATCTGGCCGGGGCCCGCTCCGGAGGCCACGGTGGTGGGGATGCGGTGGTCGGGCCCGAGGGCGGCGAGTGCGGCCGAGGCCGTGGCGATCTTGATGGTGGAGGCGGGGGTCATTGCCTGCCCGGCTCCGGACTCGTACAGCACCCGGCCGGTGGCGGTGTCGATCACCGAGGCGGTGCGGACGGTCCCGAGCGCGGGGTCGGCGAGCAGCGGCCGCAGCACGGCGCCCAGCGGCCCGGGGTCGGCCGTCGCGGCCTGACCGTCGGAGCCGGCGCCGGAGCCGCTGTCGGAGCTGCCGGAGCGGACCGCGGGGAGCACTCCGGGGGCGCTGGGGGCGGCCTGCGGCAGGGCGCGGGCCCCGTCCCCACCGTGATCTGCACCACCCGTACGGCTCCAGGAGGCGGCTCTGTCCCGCTCGGCCTTACGCTGGCCGGAGTCCCAGGGACCGGCGGCGGCAACCGTCGCGGCCGACAGGGCCAGGCCGGTAACGGCCGACACCGCAATGAGCTGCCACGTCTTGACCAATGGCACCTCGGACCAGCCCCTTTCGCGATCACACATATGCGTGAGGGACACTTAACCACTGCGTCTTGCCGCGAGCATGGCACCCCACCCGACAGGGCTGGGCCTGACGCGCACGCGGTTGGATCAACTGAGTCAACGCAGTCCCGAAGCAATGAAGCTGATCATGGAGGAGCAGGACGTGGAGTTCGACGTCACCATCGAGATCCCCAAGGGTTCGCGGAACAAGTACGAGGTGGACCACGAGACCGGCCGGATCCGCCTGGACCGTCGCCTCTTCACCTCGACCAGCTACCCGGCCGACTACGGCTTCGTCGAGAACACCCTCGGCGAGGACGGCGACCCGCTGGACGCGCTGGTCATCCTTGACGAGCCGACCTTCCCCGGTTGCCTGATCAAGTGCCGCGCCATCGGCATGTTCAACATGACGGACGAGGCGGGCGGCGACGCCAAGCTGCTGTGCGTGCCGGCCTCCGACCCGCGTGTCGAGCACCTGCGCGACATCCACCACGTGTCCGAGTTCGACCGCCTGGAGATCCAGCACTTCTTCGAGGTCTACAAGGACCTGGAGCCGGGCAAGTCCGTCGAGGGCGCGAACTGGGTCGGCCGCACCGAGGCCGAGGCCGAGATCGAGGCCTCGTTCAAGCGCCTGGAGGCGCAGGGCGGCCACCACTGACCTCCGGGTCGGTGACGGGTGAGCGGGACTTCCCGCCGCCCCTGTGACACCACGGGCGGTATCCCTTCGGGGGTGCCGCCCGTTGTCGTGCGCGGTGCGGGTCCGTTGCACGGGGGCCAGCCCCCGGACCCCCGCGCCTCAATCGCCGGCGGGGCTGGATCTGACTTCGCCGTGGATCCGTGCGTTCCGCATACTGATACCCCGGGTGATCACGGACTGGAGGACGCGTGGCGGAGGCCGATGGGGCAGAGGACAGGAAGCCCCAGTCCGACGAGGCGCGCAGCGCCTTCACGCCACCGCCCGGGATGGAGCCCGACGTCCCCGAGGAGGATCAGCCCACCTCGGAATTCGCCCGTCCGGCAGGCGCGGAGCCGGTGCAGCCCGAGCCCGAGGGTTCCGCCTTCGCGACCCCGCACACCTACAGCGCCTCGCACTCCCCGCCGGCCTACACCGGCGCCGGGTTCCCCGTCACCCGGATGAAGGAGTCCCTGTGGCAGGACCGGATGCGCACCGTGCTGCGCATGCCGGTCGACGTCCGGCCGGTCCCGGAGGTCTCGCAGAAGCAGGCGGTGGAGACAGGGCCCGCCGTGGGCCGTGTGCTCGACCTGACGCTGCGCATCGGCGAGCTGCTGCTCGCGGGCGGTGAGGCGGCCGAGGACGTGGAGGCCGCGATGTTCGCGGTCTCGCGCAGCTACGGCCTGGACCGCTGCGAGCCGACCGTCACCTTCACCATGCTGTCGATCACCCACCAGCCCTCGCTGGTGGACGACCCGGTCTCGGCGAACCGCACGGTCCGCCGCCGGGGCACCGACTACAACCGGCTCTCGGCTGTCTTCCGGCTCGTCAACGACATCAGCGCGCACGAGGTCGACATCTCGCTGGAGGACGCGTACCGCCGCCTCGCCGAGATCCGCCGCAACCGGCACCCGTACCCCGGCTGGATGCTCACCGCCGCCGCCGGACTGCTCGCCGGGGCGGCCTCCACGCTGGTCGGCGGTGGGGTCCTCGTGTTCTTCGCAGCCGCACTCGGCGCGGTCCTCGGCGACCGGCTGGCCTGGCTCTGCGCGGGTCGCGGGCTGCCGGAGTTCTACCAGTTCGTGGTCGCGGCGATGCCGCCGGCCGCGATGGGCGTGGCCCTGAAGCTGACCGACCTCGACGTGCGCTCCTCCGCCGTGATCACCGGCGGACTGTTCGCGCTGCTGCCGGGGCGGGCCCTGGTCGCGGCCGTGCAGGACGGTCTGACCGGCTACTACATCACCGCTTCCGCCCGGCTGCTGGAGGTGATGTACCTCTTCATCGGCATCATCATGGGCGTGCTGGTGATGCTCTACATGGGTCTCCAGTTCGGCTCCAATCCGCAGCCGGAGGACGTGCTGCAGATCGAGCAGCGGCCGCTGCTCCAGATCGCCGCCTCGATGGTTCTGGTGTTCACGTTCGCGATCCTGCTCCAGCAGGAACGTTCCACCGTGTGGATCGTGACCCTCAACGGCGGGGTCGCCTGGGTGGTCTACGGGGCCCTGCACTACGCGGGCAACATCCCCCCGGTGCCCTCCACCGCGATCGCGGCCGGCCTGGTCGGCCTCTTCGGGCAGCTTCTCTCCCGCCACCGCATCTCCTCGGCCCTGCCCTTCGTCACGGCGGCCATCGGCCCGCTGCTCCCGGGCTCGGCGACGTACTACGGACTGCTGCTGATCGCCGAGAACCGGCTCAACGAGGGGCTGGCCTCGCTGACGAACGCCGCGGCCATCGCCCTGGCCATCGCCATCGGCGTCAACCTCGGCTCGGAGGTGTCCCGGCTGTTCATGCGGATCCCGGGCGCGGCCAGCTCCGCGAAGCGCCGCTCGGCGAAGCGCACCCGCGGCTTCTAGCACCCCCGGCCCGGCCGCAGGCGCCAACGCGGACGCCCCGCGGACCGGTCGGGTCCGCGGGGCGTCCGCGTCTGTACGGGGCCTACGGGGCTCCGTAGGCCGGCGGCTAGCGCTTCGCGTGGCGGCCGCCGCGCGGGCCCGGGGCCTGCGGGTCCTGGCCGGCGGCGGCCTCGGAGTGCTCCGCGGACCCGGTCGCCGACTTCTTCTCCTTGCGGGCCTTGAGGACCTCGAGGATGACCGGGATGACGGAGATCAGGACGATGCCGATGAAGATCGGTTCGACGTTGTTCTTGATGAACTCGAACTGGCCGAGCTGGTAGCCCAGGATCGTGACGCCCGCGCCCCACAGGACGCCGCCGATGATGTTGAACATCAGGAAGGTGCGGTACTTCATCGCGGTCGCGCCCGCGACCATCGGCGCGAAGGTGCGGATGATCGGCACGAAGCGGGCGAGCACGATGGCCTTGGGGCCGTGCTTCTCCATGAAGTCGTGCGCGGCGTCGAGGTTCTCGCGCTTGAAGAGCTTGGAGTTCGGCTTGTTGAAGATCTTCGGGCCGAAGACCTTGCCGATCATGTATCCGACCTGGTCACCGACGATCGCGGCGACCGCGATCAGGGTGCAGACCAGCCACAGCGGCTGCTTGATGGTGCCGCTCGCGACGAACAGGCCCGCCGTGAAGAGCAGCGAGTCGCCGGGCAGGAACGCGAAGAGGCCCGATTCCGCGAAGACGATGACCAGGATGCCGATGAGGCCGAAATGCCCGATCAGGTACTCCGGGGAAATCCACTCAGGGCCGAGCGCGAGCATGTTCACGAGTTCCGGGCTCTCCTGGATCTGGGGGGTGTCCGTCCAATTATGAACGCACACCACCCCCGCCTGGTTCCAGGGAATGTTCCGGGGAACAGCGGCTACGCCTTGCGCACCGCGTTGGCCGTGATCGAGTCCCGCAGGTGCTCGGCGAGGCCCGGGCGCATGGAGTCGTAGAACTCCTTGAACCTCTCGTCCGCGACGTACATCTCGCCGAGGCCCGTGTGCATCTCGTACGAGCAGTCGTAGTACCGCGTCACGATGTGCTGTCGGTGCTCCTCGGCCATGTCCATGGCCGCTTCGCCGTCGGCGGGCTCACCGGCCTCCATCAGGGCCGCGTAACGGGCGCTCCAGTCGGCGACCTCGTCCTGGATCTGCTTCCAGTCGTCCTTGGTGTAGCCGGCCACCCGCCGCTGCGACTGCGCGTAGGCCTCGGTGTTGCCCCAGCGCTGCTCCGCCTCCTGCGCGTACTTCTCGGGGTCCTTGTCCCCGAACACTTCGAACTTCTCCTCGGGCGTGAGGTTGATGCCCATCTTCTTGGCCTCCATGGCGTGCTCCACGGCCGCGGCCATCTGCTGGAGCCTTGCGATCCGGTCGGACAGGAGGGCGTGCTGCCTGCGCAGGTGCTCCCTCGGGTCCGATTCCGGGTCGTCCAGCAGGACCGCGACCTCGTCGAGCGGGAAGCCGAGCTCCCGGTAGAACAGGATCCGCTGCAGCCGGTCGAGGTCGGCGTCGTCGTACCGCCGGTGTCCCGCCCGGCTGCGGCCGCTCGGGGAGAGCAGCCCGATCTCGTCGTAGTGGTGCAGGGTGCGCACCGTGACTCCGGCGAAGGTGGCGACCTGGCCCACGGAGTAGCTCATCTTTCCCGCTCCTCTTGGTTGGGTACGCCCTTCACTGTGGTCCCTCACGTGGCGTGAGGTGCAAGCCCGCGGTGTCCGCCGGGCCCGCCGCCACCGCTATCCCATGGCCTTGGTGCCGTCCAGGGTCTCCCGGATGACGTCCGCGTGGCCCGCGTGCCGGGCGAACTCCTCCACCAGGTGCAGCAGCATCCAGCGCATCGAGACCTTGCCGTCCTTGGGGAACCAGGGGGCCTCGGGCAGCGGGAAGGTGTCGTCCAGGCTGGGGACGGCGGCGATGAGGGCCTCGGTCTGCGCCGCCACCTCGTCCCAGAGGGCCAGGACGGCCGGGATCGTCTCCCCGTCGGTCAGCCGGAAGGAGTCGCCCCAGGTCTCCATGGAGCGCTGGTACGGGTTCGGCTCCTGCCGGGCCATGTACTGCCAGTTGCGCTCGCACTCGGCAGCGTGCTTGAGCAGGCCCGACAGGGACAGCTCGCTCGCGCTCGGGCGGCTCGCGGCCTGCTCCTCGCTGAGGCCCTGCACCGTTTCGCGCAGCGCGGTGCGCTGGGCCTCGACGAAGGAGAGGAGCGTGCCGCGCTCGTCGCCGGGGACCTCTGTGGAAATCTGAGCCATGACCGACCGCCTGCTTTCGGTGGGGTTCTTCTCCTGCTGACGAGAACCACGTTACGGAGCCTTGCGGTCAGTTCCTGTCCGCAATCGCCGGGCGCCTACTGGTCTTCTTGGCGGGCCGGCGGCAGCTCCGTCTGCGGCTTGGGGAGGAGGGCCTTCGACAGGTCCTGGTTGCCCTTCTCGTCCAGGCCGTACATGGCCTCGTAGATCTTGCGGACGGCCGGGCCCGAGGCTCCGGAGCCGGTGCCGCCCTGGGAGATGGTCATGACGATCGAGTAGTCCTCGGTGTAGGAGGCGAACCACGAGGTGGTCTGCTTGCCCTGGACCTCGGCCGTACCGGTCTTCGCGTGCATCGGGATCTGCTTCTGCGGCCAGCCGCCGAAGCGCCAGGCCGCGCTGCCGGTGGTGGCCACGGCCGCGAGCGCGCCGTCGATGTCGTCGCGGAGCTCGGCGTCCATCGGGAGCTTGCCCTGCACCTTCGGCGCGATCTCCTTCACCGAGGAGCCGTCGGCGCTGACCACTGCCTTGCCGATGGCGGGCTGGTGGAGGGTGCCGCCGTTGGCGATGGCCGCGTAGATGGAGGCCATCTGGATCGGGGTGACGAGGGTGTCGCCCTGCCCGATGGAGTAGTTGATCGCGTCGCCCTCGCGCAGCTGGTTGCCCTGGCGGCAGTTCTCGTAGGCGATCTTCTCGGCGTACGAGCCGTCCTTCTTGCCGTCGCGGCACCAGGCGGCCTTGTTCGCCTCGAAGAAGTCCTTCTTCCACTGGCGGTCGGGGACCCGGCCCGGGACCTCGCTGGGCAGGTCGATGCCGGTGGGCTTGCCGAGGCCGAACTCGTGGGCGGTCTTGAAGAAGATGTCGCCCGGCTGCGCCTTGGGCTTGATCCCGCCGTCCTTCTTCCACTCCTTGTCGGCGATGCCGTAGTAGACGGTGTCGCAGGAGACTTCCAGGGCCTTGCCGATGGTGATGTCGCCGTAGCCCTGGGACTCGAAGTTGGTGAAGGTCTGGTTGCCCACCGAGTACGAGCTCGGGCAGCCGTAGCGGCCGTTGAAGGGGTAGCCGGCGTTGACCGCCGCCGTGGAGGAGACCACCTTGAAGATCGAGCCGGGGGCCGCCTGGCCCTGGATGGCCCGGTTCAGCAGCGGGTAGTTCGACTCCTTGTCGGTCAGGGAGGCGTAGTCCTTCGCGGAGATGCCGCCGACCCAGGCGTTCGGGTCGTAGGTCGGGTTGGAGGCCATGGCGACGACCCGGCCGGTCTTGGCCTCCATGACCACGACGGCGCCCGAGTCGGCCTCGTAGTTGCGGTGCGTGTTCTTGTCGAAGCCCTTGCGGGCCTCGATCATCGCGTTGTTCAGCTCGCGCTCGGCCACCGCCTGCACGCGCGAGTCGATCGAGGTCACGATGTTCGCGCCGGGCTGCGCCTTGTCGCTGACGCCCTCGCCGAGGATCCGGCCGAGGTTGTCCACCTCGTAGCGGGTGATGCCCGCCTTGCCGCGCAGCTCCTTGTCGTAGGTGCGCTCCAGGCCGCTGCGGCCCACCTGGTCGGAGCGCAGGTACGGGGAGTCGGAGCTCTTGGCCTTGGTGATCTCGGAGTCGGTCACCGGGGAGAGGTAGCCGAGCACCTGGGAGGTGTTGGCGCCGTCGGGGCCGGCGTAGCGGCGCACGGCGGTGGGCTCGGCGGTGATGCCGGGGAACTGCTCGGCGTGTTCCCGTATCTCCAGGACCTGGTCGGTGGTCGCCTCGTCGGTGATGGGGATCGGCTGGTACGGGGAGCCGTTCCAGCAGGGCTTGGGGGTCTTGGCGTCGCACAGCCGGACGCCGTTGACCACGTCCTCGGGCTTGAGGCCCAGCACCTCGGCGAGGTGCGTCAGGACGCCCTTGCCGCGGTCCTTCATCTTGGACAGGTCGGTGCGGCTGGCGGAGACCACCATGCGGGTCTCGTTGTCGGCGAGTGGGATCCCGCGGGAGTCGAGGATCGCGCCGCGCACGGCCGGCTGGACCACCTGCTGGGTGTTGTTGTTCTTCGCCTCGTCCGTGTATTCCTGGCCGTTGCGGATCTGGAGGTACCAGAGCCGGCCGCCGAGCGTGAGCAGCAGCGAGAACACCACGATCTGGATCATGATGAGCCGGTGCTGGACCCGGGGTGTGCGCCCGGTCTCCGGTATGTTGCTCAACTCGGCTCTCCCCCGGACGCGTCCTCGCCTGACGCGTCCGAGTCTAGGTCTCCCGGGCCACTAGAACGGGAACTGGGTCCGGCCGTGCTGGACCGAGATCCACTTCTGCGTGGTGAACGCCTCGATCGTGGCCTCGCCGTTCAGCCGTCCGAGCCCCGAGGCCTTCTCCCCGCCGAACGCGGCCAGCGGCTCGTCGCCGATGGTGGAGTCGTTGACGTGGATCATCCCGGTCTCGATGCGCTGCGCGAAGCGGACCCCGCGCTCGACGTCGCGGGTGTGGACGGCGCCGCTGAGTCCGTACGGGGTCGCGTTGGTGAGGCGGACCGCCTCGTCCTCGCCGTCGAAGACCACGAGCAGCGCGACGGGTCCGAAGATCTCCTGGCCGAGCAGCGGGGAGTCCTCGGGCAGCCCGGCCAGGACGGTCGGCTCGACCAGGTTGCCGCGCGTAGAGCCGCGTACGAGGGCCTGCGCGCCGGACTCGACGGCGCGGTCGACGAGCGCGGTGAGGGCGTCGGCCTGGAAGGAGTTGATCAGGGGGCCGATGTGGGTGTCGGCCTCGTGCGGGTCGCCGGTCTTCAGGCCGCGCACGCGGGTGGTGAACTTCTCGGTGAACTCCTCCGCGACCGAGGCGTCGACCAGGATCCGGTTGGCGGCCATGCAGACCTGGCCCTGGTAGACGAAGCGGCTGAAGACGGCCGCGTCCACCGCGTAGTCGAGGTCGGCGTCGTCGAGGACGACGAGCGCGCTGTTGCCGCTGAGTTCCAGGACCGTCCGCTTGAAGTGGCGGGCGGCGACGGCGCCGACGTGCCGGCCGACCCGGTCGGAACCGGCGAAGGAGATGACCTTGGGGACGGGGTGGGTCAGGAGCGCGTCGCCTATCTCGGCTATGTCCGTGACCAGGACGTTGAGCAGCCCGGCCGGGAGCCCGGCCTCCTCGAAGATCTTGGCGATGACCCCTCCGCCGACCACAGGCGCGTTCTGGTTCGGCTTGATCACGACCGCGTTGCCCAGTGCCAGGGCGGGAGCCACCGACTTGAGGGTGACGAGGAAGGGGAAGTTGAACGGGCTGATCACGGCGACGACCCCGACGGGCAGCCGCTGGACCCGGTTCTCCTTGCCCTCGACCGGCGAGGGCAGAATGCGGCCCTCGGGCCGGACGGCCAGCTGCATGGCCTCGCGGATGAACTCCTTGGCGAGGTGGACCTCGTACTCGGCCTTGGGACGGGTCCCGCCGAGCTCGTCGATCATCGCCTCGACGATCTCCTTCTCGCGCTCCTCGGTGATCCGCAGGGCGCGTTCCAGGACGGCGCGTCTGGCGTACGGGCTGGTGGCGGCCCATTCCTTCTGGGCACGCTCGGCGGCGCGGTAGGCGCGGTCGACCTGCTCGACGGTGGCCACGGTGATGGCCGCGAGCTTCTCCCCGTTGTACGGGTTGACGTCGATGATGTCCCACGAACCGGTACCGGCCAGCCATTCGCCGTCGATGTACTGGTGAGCCACGTCGTCGAATATGGACATGCCATCCCTTACTGCGAGCGCGCACCCTTGCGCTGCACCGGAGCCCGACCGGCCGCCATGCACCGATCGGTCGTCATACGCTGAGCCGCCGTCATACTACGTGCGGATTAAGACAGTTGGAGCAATCCACGAAGGAGATCCCTGGTCTGGCCGGGGTCGGGGCAGTCCGCCTGGAGCCGGAGCATCGCCCTTTCGTACTGCCGTACTTCCTCTTCCTTGTCGAGGTAGAGGGCGCTGGTGAGCTGTTCCAGGTAGACGACATCCTGGAGGTCGGACTCGGGGAAGCGCAGCAGGGTGAAGGCCCCGCTCTCGCCGGAGTGGCCGCCGAAGGAGAAGGGCATCACCTGGAGCTGCACGTTCGGGCGCTGCGAGATCTCGATGAGGTGCTCCAGCTGACCGCGCATCACGTCCCGGTCGCCGTACGGGCGGCGCAGGGCGGCCTCGTCGAGGACGGCGTGGAAGACGGGCGCGTTCTCGGAGACCAGGACCTTCTGGCGCTCCAGGCGCAGCGCGACGCGGCGGTCGATCTCGGCGCGCCCGGCGCCGGGCATGCCGCGGCTGACGACCGCCTGGGCGTAGGCCTCGGTCTGCAACAGGCCGTGCACGAACTGGACTTCGTAGATGCGGATGAGGGAGGCGGCGCCTTCCAGTCCGATGTACGTCTGGAACCAGCCCGGCAGGACGTCGCCGTAGCTGTGCCACCAGCCGGCCACATTGGCCTCGCGGACCAGCCCCAGGAGGGACTCCCGCTCGGCGCCGTCCGTGACCCCGTAGAGCGTGAGGAGGTCCTCGACGTCCCTGGCCTTGAAGCTCACCCTTCCCAACTCCAAGCGGCTGATCTTCGATTCGGATGCGCGGATCGAGTAGCCGGCCGCCTCACGGGTGATGCCGCGGGACTCTCGGAGCCTCCTGAGCTGTGAGCCCAGGAGTATGCGGCGCACCACAGAACCACTGGCTTCTGCGGTCACTAGTCCTGCCCTCCCCAGTCTGCGATGGGTACACGTTTCGGATGGCTGCGTCGCAGGGGCCCCCGCGCCCCTCAAGGGCCGCAGTCTGCCACCAAAACGCATCGGCCCGTACTCGTTCTGTAACGGAATCCGGCCCGCCGCAAAAGAAGTCCGTAAGTATGCGTAGGAAGAAATGAGCAAGAACCGTCACGGGAGGGGACAGGTCCGGCGCGTGCACGTGCATCTGCCCTTGCATCCGGCTTCTGCATTCGGAACCATGGTCCCGCGCACCTGCGTGCCCCGCAGTTCTTTCGAATCCCGGGAGTGCCTCGCATGGGGACGAATGGATCGACCATGCTCGAGCCGTTACGGCAGGGGCTTCCCCCGGTCGACCCCACGGCTGTCTCCGGGTCCGCGTCATGCGCGCTGCCCGCCCGGTACGACGCGGTACGCGGAGCACGCACCTTCACGCGTTCCACGCTCGCCCAGTGGGGCCTCGACGACCGCTTCGACGATGTCGCGCTGGTCGTCTCCGAACTGGTCACCAACGCGCTGCGCCATGCCCTCCCGGACGATTCCCGGCAGGGTGCGGGCGAGGCGGAGCCGCCGGTGCGGCTGCACCTGATGCGGTGGAGCACCCGGCTGGTGTGCGCGGTGCGGGACCCCAGCGAGGACCGGCCCGGCGGGAGTTTCGCGCCGGAGGCGACCGAGGCCAACTGCGACCTGGAGTCGGGGCGCGGGCTCTTCCTCGTCGACTCCTACAGCGACAGCTGGGGCTGGCACCCACTGGCGGGGCGACTGACCGGCAAAGTGGTCTGGGCGCTGTTCACGCTCCAGGACTGAACCGGCTCCCGTGCGGGAGCGAACCGGGACGAACACGGCAACTGGCCGGGATTGATCATTGCGATCAGTCCCGGCCAATGCACGTGCATGGCTTGAATCTCGGTGCCGCGCCGGTCGTTTGTGGGTTCAGCTGATCAGGTGATCGAACTCGCCGTCCTTGACGCCCAGCAGCAGCGCTTCTATCTCGGCCGGCGTGTACACCAGCGCCGGTCCGTCCGGAAACCGTGAGTTGCGCATGGCAACTTCACCTCCCGGCAGTTTGGCGAACTCCACACAGGAACCTTGAGAGTTGCTGTGTCTGCTCTTCTGCCAGGTCACTCCGTCAAGCTCTGCAGCTGCCATCCCGTTGTACGCGTGGTCCACAGGAAGCCCCCGATAGTGCAGATGTCAACTGCACTGGATCATAGCTGTGTTCAAGAGTGGCTGCATGGGCAGATGCACGTGCACGAGCGGAGCCCCGGGCGCCGCTAAGCGGTGAGCGCCTCGGAGACCTCGTCCAGCGAGTCCAGCAACTGCTCCGCCGCGCCCCTCAGCACCCCCGACTCCGGTGCGTCCCAGTCGGCCAGCACCGACCGGACCCCGTCCCATCGGGGCACCTTGCGTTCCCGGACCGCCTTGGCCCCCGCCTCCGTCGCCGTGCGCAGCTCCCGGGCCAGGGCGGCGGCTCCCGGGTCCGGGGGGTGTGTCCGGTCCGGGAAGTGCGCCTCCAGGAGCATCGCGTGGCGGCCCATCGCCGCCAGGGCGTGGCCCGCGTCCTCGGCCGCCGCGCGCGAGATCCCGCGGTGGCGCACCGGCTCCCCGGCGGCCCTGGCCACCGCGTCCTGCCAGGCCACCCGGGCGTCGCGGGCCGCCAGCAGCGCCTCGCGCACATCGCTGCGACGGGCTCCGGCCGGATCGGCGTACTGCCCGAGCACGGCTGCCGCGTACCGCCCGTCCGCCGCCACCCAGTCGGCCAGGCGGGTCCGCAGTCGTGGGGTCTCCCAGGCCGGGTAGACGGCGTAGGCCGCCATCGCGAGGACTCCGCCGACCAGGGTGAGGCTGACCCGGTCGGGCACCGTCTGGTCCCAGCGCAGACCGCCCATGCCGAGCAGGAAGACGACGTAGGCCGAGACGAAGACCATCGCCACGGCGTACCCGGTGCGCATGAGCGTGTACATCAGGCCCGCGCTGATCACGGCGAGGAGCCCGGACACCCACATCCCCGGGTGCGCGAGCTGCACGACCGCGGTGGCCACCGCCACCCCGACCAGGGTGCCGCCGAACCGGGCGACGGCCCGGGTGTAGGTCTGGGTGAAGTCGGGCCGCATGACCATCACGGAGGCCATCGGGGCCCAGTAGGCGTGGCCGAGCGGCAGCGCGTGGCCGATGACGTAGCCGGAGCAGGCGACCGCGGTGACGCGCACGGCGTGCCGCAGGATCGGGGATCCGGGCCGCAGCTCGGCCCGTACGGTGGCCAGCACCTTCGGCACGAGCTGCACCAGCGTGGGCCGCAGCATCGACTCCTGGGGGTCGGCGATGCGCCCGGAGCGCGGCTCTGCGGTTTCGATCACGTCGTCCAGCAGGGCGGCGAGGCGCCGCGCGGCCCGCAGCGGCGCCCCCTGGAACAGGTCCGCGGTGTCGGGCGCCTTGAGCAGCGCCAGCTCCGGCGAAGGCAGCCGTACGGGGTCCCCGTGCCGGATCGCCTGCGCCGCGGCGTCCAGCACCGACCCGGCGGCGGCGAGCAGTTCCCGTACCCGGTCCCGCGCCGGCCCCTCGGCCGGAGCCCCGACCGCGGGGTCCGCGAGCGAGGCCAGCACCGGGCGGATGCGCTCCGCGAGCCCCCGCGCCCCGTGCAGCTCGGCGGGGCGGCTGCGGGCCTGGCGGGCGGTCACGGTCGCCGCGGCCCGCGCCGTCATCAGCGGCTGCGGGTCGAAGGAGGCCACGGGGTCGTGGCGCAGTCGGCGCGCGTAGTCGGCCTCGGCGGCGAGCGCGTCGGCGAGGGCGTCGCGCTGGGCGCCCCAGCGGCGGACCGGGAAGAGGACGATCAGCAGGGCCTGGACCACACCCCCGGCGGCGATCAGCCCGGCGTGCCCGGCGGCCTGCGGTACGGAGGTCGGCAGGGTGACGGTGACCAGCATGATCGCGACGTTGCCGGAGGCGATCATCCCGGCGGTGGGCCCCGCCGCCCACATCAGGCCCGCCACGAAGCACCAGACGGCAAGCAGCAGCATGAAGGCGAGGGTGTGCGAGGAGCCGACGAGATAGCCGACGAAGGTGGACACGGCCAGCGTCAGCCCGGCGGCGAGCGCGAGGACGGGACGCGGACGCCAGCTCTTCTGGAAGGTGGCGACGGCGGCCATGTACGCGCCGAAGGCGGAGCTGGCGGCGGCGCCCGGACCGAGGAGCGCGAGACTCACGCCGATGACGACGGCCAGCCCGGCGGCGGCGCGGACGGCGATCATGGGTTCCAGGCGGGTCCGCTCGACCCTCATCCCGGATCGGGCGGTGTCCTTCAGCGCCCGGACCCAGCTCATGGCACCGAGCGTAGCCCGTCGCCCCCTCTTCAGGTCTTCTTCAGACATCGCCCGATCTATGGCGCCGTCGCCCGAAACCGCCGATCATCGGCCCGTCGGTGTGGTTCGGTGCTGCTCCGGCATCCGTCCCGGCAGCCTTCGGAAGGTGGGTACACGCATGCTCAGGAACGGCCTGGAACCTTGGCACGTGGCCATCGTCGTGATCGTCTGTCTGATGCTGTTCGGCTCGAAGAAGCTGCCCGAGATGGCGCGGGGGCTGGGCAAGTCCGCGCGCATCCTGAAGGCGGAGGCCCGTGCGCTGCGCGAGGAGACGGACCCGCCGGCGCCCGCCGCGGCCGCTGCCGCCCCGGCCCCCGCTCCAGCCGCCGCCCAGGCGCCCGCACCCGCGGCCGCACAGGTACACGTACCCACCCCGCTGCCCACGGAGCGCTGAGCGCGACCTCTGCCTCTGCCTCTGCCTCTGCGCGACGCGGACGCGGGCTCACTTCCGCAGGGACCGACGGCTGCCGTCCGCCATGTGCGCGCGGTCGGCCGCGGCCGTGCCGTCCTCCCACCCCGCGAGGTCGGTGGCCCCGCGCAGCCGGGTCGTGGTGGTGCGCGGGAACATCTCGTCGGCGCGCGAGGTGACAGCCACGTCCCGGGCGACCAGGGCGGGCAGGTTGTCGGGGGCTTCGGCCGCCGTGTGCTCGGCCGTCTCGGCGAGACGCTGGCCGAGCCGGCTCGCGTAGGCCAGCAGGAAGGACTGCCGGAAGGTCTTGGTGCGCTTGCGCCCGCCCGCCCGCTGCCCGGCCTCGGCGCGGGTCATGGCTGCGGTGCCCTGGACGAGCAGCGAGGTGTAGAGCAGCTCCACCGCCTCCAGGTCGCTCTCGAAGCCGACGACGGTGGAGAACTCGTAGCCGCTGTTCCACACGGAGCGGCAGCGGTTCGCCGTCGACACGGCGTCGAGCAGCACCGCCTTGGCCTCCTCGTACGGCGCCTCGACCCCGATCCGGCAGGCGCCGGGAATCTGCTTCGTGCCCGTCCGGACCGCGAGCAGCGCCTCGTCCACGGTGTGCCGGGCCATCAGCTCCTGCGCCTTCGCGCTGAGCGCCTCGGCCTCCTCGGGGAAGGTGGTCGCCTCGGCCTTCGCGAGCAGGGCCCGGATCCGTCCGAGCATCCGGGGTTCGATGTGCGCGTGCTCCAGCAGTGCGCCGCTCTCGTCTCCGGGCAGGGGCCCGACCGGCTCGATGGACGGGAGCCGGATCAGCAGCCGGAAGACCTCCAGGACGGCTCCGGCCAGGGTGAACCGGTCGGTCCGCTCCCGCTGGACGAGCCGCTCCCCGTAGCCGGTGTCCTCCCCCCACCAGGCTTCGGCCTCGGTCCACCGCTCGGGCAGCCGTGCGTAGCGCCGGGCCTCGGCGGCTATCAGGTCCTCGCAGACGCGCACGTGCGTCTGCTCCAGGTCCCGCCGTACGAGCCGCAGTACGTCGGCGGGCTGCCAGCCCCGCTCCCAGGCCTGGCGTACGTAGCCCTCCCCGCGCGCGAGCAGCGCCTGCCCGACCCCTGCCCACCGCTCCCCCTCGGCGACGAGCATCGACGCCCCGGCATCCAGCCCGGCGTCCTCCTGGGTGTACAGCGCGGCCTCGCAGGCCCGCTCGACGATGTCTCTCACACCCTCCAGCTTGGCATGTCCGCCGACCTGCCCAGCCGCACCGTCCAGCCTCGCCGGCTCCATCCAGCCCCGCCGGCGTTTGAGGCGCGGGGTCCGGGGCGGAGCCCCGGGTCTTTCGGGTCCGGGCAGAGCCCGGGGAACGGTGGAAGGGCGGGGAGGGGCGGGCCCCGCGCAGCGGCACACCCGCACCGCGCGGCAGCCACCGCCGCTGTCAGCCCCCGGTGGGACACTCGCAAACATGACCGACCAACCGCCCCGGTGGGCCCTCGCCGAAGACGGCGACGGCCAGTGGCACGCCACGCCACTGCCCCCCACCGCGGGCGGCCCCCGCATCACGACCACCGACCCCGCCGAGGCGATCCGCGCAGCCCCCGCAGGGACCCGCTGGGTCTGGGCCTCCACCCCGGCCGTCTACCCCCGCCTCCTCACCGGAGGTGCCCGCGTGGACCGCTGCCACGACATCGAGGACGCCGAGCTCCTCCTCCTCGCCCACGAGGGCCGCCTCGGCGAACCCCGTTCCGCGGCCGCCGCCTGGGCCCGTCTCACGAACGCCCCCGTACCGCCCGATCCTCCGCAGCGCGCCGCGGCCCCCGGCGCCCAGGACTCGCTGTTCAATCCCCAGCCCCCGCCCGTCCCCCTCGACGCCCTCGTCGCCGTTCACGCCGACCAGCTGAAACGGATCGAAGCCACCGCCCACCCCGCCCGGATGCGGCTGCTCATCGCCTCGGAGTCCGCCGCGTTCCTCGTGGCCGCCGAGATGAACCGGGCGGGCCTGCCCTGGCGGGCCGACGTACACCGGGCGCTGCTCACCGAGCTGCTCGGCGAGCGGTACGCGGGCGGCGGGCAGCCCCGCCGGCTGGCCGAGCTCGCCGACGCCGTCTCCACCGCGTTCGGCCGGCGCGTGCGGCCCGAGCTGCCCGCCGACGTCATCAAGGCCTTCGCGGGGGCCGGGATCAAGCTGAAGTCCACCCGCCGCTGGGAGATCCAGGAGCTCGACCACCCGGCGGTGGCCCCGCTCCTCGAATTCAAGAAGCTGTACCGGATCTACACCGCCCACGGCTGGAGCTGGCTCGCGGACTGGGTCCACGAGGGCCGTTTCCGCCCCGAGTTCATCCCGGGCGGCACCTACACCGGCCGCTGGGTCACCAACGGCGGCGGAGCCCTGCAGATCCCGAAGGTGATCCGCAGGGCCGTGGTCGCGGATCCGGGATGGCGGCTGGTGGTTGCGGACGCGGACCAGATGGAGCCTCGGGTGCTCGCCGCGATCTCCCGGGACCCGGCCTTCATGGAGGTGGCCGGCCGCCCGGAGGACCTGTACACCTCCATCTCCCGCCAGGGTTTCTCCGGCGACCGCGACATGGCCAAGCTGGCCGTACTGGGCGCGGTGTACGGGCAGACGTCGGGGGACGGCCTGAAGAACCTGGCCGCGCTCCGCCGCCGGTTCCCCGAGGCGGTGGCCTACGTGGACGAAGCGGCGAAGGCGGGTGAGGAGGGACGGCTCGTACGGACCTGGCTGGGCCGCACCTGTCCCCCGCCGGCCGAGCCGGCCGAGCCCGGGGAGGACGGGGAGGCAGGGCCCACCGGGCAGTCCCCCGACGCCTGGACCCCGAGCTACGCCTCGACCGACGCGCGGGCGCGGGGCCGCTTCACCCGCAATTTCGTGGTGCAGGGCAGCGCCGCGGACTGGGCGCTGCTGCTGCTCGCGGCCCTGCGCCAGTCGCTCGCGGCGGCCGGGATGCGGGCCGAGCTGGTCTTCTTCCAGCACGACGAGGTCATCGTGCACTGTCCGCAGGAGGAGGCGGAGGCGGTGGCCGCGGCGATCCGCGCGGCGGGTGATCTGGCGGGCCGCATCACCTTCGGCGAGACCCCGGTGCGCTTCCCGTTCACCACCGCGGTGGTCGAGTGCTACGCGGACGCGAAGTAGCGGACGGGGGCACCGGAACCCGGCACCCGTACCGGCGCTAGTACCCGTACCCGGCCCACTTGGGGTCCGTCGCCATGTCCCCCAACTGCTTCATGCTCAGCACGGGTTCCTTGCGGGTCGGCGCCCCTCGCACCACCTTGGTGTTGAAGGCCGACACGATCACGCGGGTGCCGTTCGTCCGCAGGACCTCCGTTTCCCACACGACGGACCCGGGGGTCTCGCCACCCCGTTTGCGGGAGAGGATCTTCGTTCCGTCCGGCAGTGTCTGCGCGCTCGTGAACAGGTCCGCCCACATGCCCGGCCGGTTCTTGCTGTCGGGCTGGATCTGGAGGCTGACCAGGGACTGGCCCTTGGCGTCGTCGAGCACGATGTAGGCCAGGTCGTCGCCGATCATTTCCTTGCTCAGGACCGGCATCTTGTAGTCGCGCAGCAGATCGCCCAGCACGTCCGCGGGCGTGGGCCCCTGCGGGGTCGGCGACGTCGGCCCCGTCTCCGCGGCCGGCAGGTCCTTCAGGGCGGGCAGCCACAGCGGGGAGGTGGTGAAGGTCTTCAGCTGCGCGAGCGTCAGCGGCGGCGAGCTCCGCGTGGTGCCCTTGCCCTTCTCGGCCGCCGAGTTGTACTCCTGAACGTCGATCAGGTAGCCCTGCGGGGTGAGCAGCGTCGCCCGCCAGTTCTTCGTGTCGACCCGGCGGTCGGGGTACTCGTAGCCCTGGAAGAGCAGGAGCGTCGAGCCGTCCGCGAGCTTCTCGGAAGTGCAACCGTCGTAGTTGAGCAAGGTCTTGGACGGGCACTTGACCATCTCGGCGGAGGACTGGCCCTTCGGGTCCACGCGCTGGAGTCCGACCTGGATGGCGCCCGCGCCCTTGCCGTCGTCGTAGACCCCGCTCACCATCGGGCCGGTCTCCTCGGCCGTGCCCCGCGCCTCGGTCCCGGTGACCTTTCCACCCGGCAGCAGCTGCTTGAACACTTCGATGAGCTGCGTGGCGGAGACGGCTCCGCTGCCGGTACGGCCCTTCCCCGCCTGGCTCCCCGACTGTCCGGGCGATGGCGCGGCGGGGGGTGACGAGGACGGGACCGCGGCCACGTTCGGCGGGCCGTCGGAGCCCGAGCCTCCCGCGCCGAGCAGCCCGTCCGTGTAGGCGCCGGCCGCTCCGATCACCACCAGCGCGAGCGCCGAGCCGCCGACCACGGCGGCCCGGCGTCGGGCCACCAGCCGCCGGCCGCGCCGTTCCCCCGCCTCGACGAGGTCGAGGCCGTCGGCCGTGAACCCGTCCCCCGTCCGCCGGAGGGCTTCACCGAGCTCGTCTTCAAAAGGCATGCGGAATCAAACCTTCCGTCCAGGGGTGTCATGGGGCGAGGGTCGAGGAAGGGAAAGAGAAAGGGAGGGGCTCAGAGTTCGGCGAACTCCGCGAGCGAGCCGCCCAGTTGCTCCCTGAGCCTGCTCAACGCCCGCGAACTGCGGGTACGTACGGCCGCCGTGCTGACGTTCATCGCGTCGGCGGTCTCCTCGACGCTGCGGTCCTCCCAGTACCGCAGCACCAGGACCACCCGGTCCTTGGGCGGCAGCCCGCCCAGCGCCTGCAGCAGGGTCAGGCGCAGCACCGGATCCCCGCCGCCCACCGCCGCTGCGCCCGGTTCGGGGAATTCCCCGACCGGGCGCTCCCCCGAGGAGCGGCGGCGCTGGTGCGTCAGGAAGGTTCGCACCAGCACGGTTTGAGCGTAGGCGGCGGGGTTGTCGATCCGGTTGATCCGTCCCCAGAGGAGGTACATCCGCCCCAGGGTCTCCTGTACGAGATCCTCCGCGAGATGGGTGTCACCACTCGTCAGCAGGCAGGCGGACCGGTACAAATGTGCCGATCTGCCTTCCGCGAATTCGCGGAACCCATCTCTGCGCCCCTGCCGCATCCGTCCCCCCTCACACCCGTCTCACCTCAATGACGCGGTGGGCACGGAAGAATGTTTCAGCCTTCCTGGGACGACTTCGCCGAGGCCTCGGAGAGGTCGTGGAAGTAGGCGTGGAACTCCTCGCGGACGAACCCCTCCGCCTCGTAGAGCCCCTGCGCGATGTGGTTGTCGTACGCCGTCTCCAGCTGTACGCCCGCCACCCCGGCCTCCCGCGCCCGGCGCAGCACCTCGCGCAGCAGCGCGCGGCCCGCGCCCGTACGGCGGCCGGACGGGGCGACGTACAGGTCGCCCAGCAGCCATGCCGTCCGCATGGAGAGCGAGGAGTGCATCGGATAGACCTGGGTGAAGCCGACCGTTCCCGCGCCCGGGACCTCGGCGAGCAGTACGAAGGAGTCGCCGCCCGCCAGCCGCTCGGCCAGGAAGGCGCGCGGGCGCCGCGGGTCCTCGACCTCCACCTCGTAGAAGTCGAGGTAGCCGCGGAACAGCTCGGCCGCGATGTCCAGATCCGCCTCGTCCGCCTGCCGCAGGACCACTCCGGACCCGTCCGGGGCGTCCTGCGCCGCGTCCGCTCCGAGCTGCGTCGACCGACCGTTCATAGTGCTCTCCCTAGTCCACTCCCACGCGCCGAAGCCATTGTGCGCGGAAGGGACGGCTCCGGGAGCGGCGGCCCCGCGAACGCTCAGCTCTTCCCGGTCACGGGCTGGGCCGGCAGTGTGAACACGTGGTGCGGGGTGATCGCCCGGGTGATCGCCTCGCCGAACACGGTGCTCGGCTCGGAGCCCTCGTAGGAGATGTCGGTGTTGAGCAGCACGACCATGGTGGCCTTGGACTCCGGCAGGTAGACGGTCAGCGCCCCGTAGCCGGGCAGGGAGCCGTTGTGCCCGATCCAGCCGGCGACATTGAAGATGCCGAGGCCGTAGCCGGCGTCGGGGAGCGCCTGGATGACCTTGAGCCGCTGGGCCTGGGTCGCCGGGGTCAGCAGCTCACCGGTGGCCAGCACCCTGGCCCACGTCCGCAGGTCGGCGAGGTCGGAGATCATCGCCCCGGCGGCCCAGCCCCAGGAGGGGTCCCAGTCGGCCGAGTCCTCGACCTTCCCGCTGGCCGTCTGGTCCGTGTAGCCCTGGGCGTGCGGGCTCGGGAACTCGGCGCCGGCCGGGAAGAGGGTGTGCTTGAGCCCGGCGGGTTCGAGGACCTCCTTGGTGATGTTGTCGGCCAAGGACTGCCCGCTGATCTTCTCCACCACGAGCCCGAGCAGGATCAGGTTGGTGTTGCAGTAGTAGAACTTCGCGCCGGGCTCGAAGAGCACCGGGTGCTTGAAGGCGTACCCGAGCAGTTCCTGCGGGGTGAACGGCCTGCGCGGATCGCTGGTCAGAGCCTTGTAGAAGCCCTCGTCGGCGGAGTAGTTGAACAACCCGCTCCGCATCTCGGCCAGCTGGCGCAAGGTGATCCGGTCGCCGCCCGGCACCCCGGCCACGTACTTCGCGATGGGGTCGTCGAGCCCGATCTTCCCGGCGTCCACCAGCTTCAGCAGGGCCGTCACGGTGAAGGTCTTGGTCACGCTGCCGATCCTCATGTACATGCCGTCGGTCATCGGCTGCCCGGTCGCCTTGTCGGCGACCCCGAAGGCCCGTACGTACTCGCCCTTGCCCGGCGCCGACAGCGACACCTGCACCCCGGGCACCTTGGTCTCGGCCAGGACCTTGCGGACGACCTCGTCGAGCTTGCGCGCCACATCGGGCGTGAGCTGCGGAAACTCGTCCGAGGCGGCCGACTCCGCGGCCACCGGAGGTGCGGGCGCGTCCCACGCGTACCCGACACCGGCCCCCACGGGCACCATCAGGAGCCCCACCGCGGCCACTCCCACCGCCGCCCTGCGCAACCGTGTCGTGCTCACCCATTCAACCTAGCCCCGGCCCCGCGGCGGGGCGACCGGGGGCGGGGCCGGGGTCGGGGCCGGGGCGGCGAACCGGGTGGATATCGGACGACGATCCGTCGTAGATCCGGTCCGGGGAGCATCTGGCTGCAGGGGAACCGGCCCGATGGCCGCACGACCCCGCTGGGGTTGTCTGCGGACGGATAGGGGAACGGCATGGACGGCGGTCAACCGGTATCGAGTTTTGGGGAGCTGCTCAAGGTCCGGCGCGAGCGGGCCGGGCTGACGCAGCAGAGCCTGGCCGACTACGCGACCTTGAGCGTGCGGGCGGTCCGGGACATGGAGACGGGGCGGGTGCGCCGACCCCGGCACGAGACGGTCCGGCTGCTCGCCGACGCGCTGCGGATCGAGGGCCGGATCCGGTCCGAGTTCGAGGCGGCCGCACGGCAGCGGGAATTCGCCCAGGAGCCCGCCGCACCGCCGGCCGCCCGCAATGCGATCGTGGCGCGCGAGACGGAGACCGAGGCGCTCTTCGACGCCCTCACGGTGCACGGCGACCGGCTCGTGTCGGTCGTCGGCCTCGGCGGGGTGGGCAAGACCCGGCTGGCCCTGGAAGTGGCGTGGCGGGTCCACGACACCGTCCGCTGGTCGGTGCGGTGGATGCCCTGCGGTGACCGGGAGCTGGTCGGCGCCGGCTCCGCCTTCGCCGACGTGGTGCGCGCCCCGGCCTCCTCGGGCCGCTTCGACGGGCTGGCGGAGCTGATCCACGACCGGCCGACCCTGCTGGTGCTGGACGGGGCCGACGGCGGCGTCCACCCGGCGATGCTGGACGAGCTGTTCCACCGCTGCTCGGGGCTGCGCGTCCTGATCACCTCCCGCTCCCCGCAGGGGCTCGACGGCGAGCAGGTGATTCCGCTGGCTCCGCTGGAGATGCCGGAGCCGGGCCTGGAGGCCGACGTACGGGCGCTGGGCACGGTCGGGTCGGTGCGGCTGCTGGTGTCCCACATGCGCAGGCTCCGGCCCGGCTTCGTGCTGGGGCCCGACGAGGCTCCGGTGATCGCCGATCTGTGCAGGCATCTCGACGGGCTGCCCCGCGCGTTGGAGTTCGCGGCGGGCTGGACGTCCGTGCAGTCTCCGGCGCAGCTGATGGAACGGTTGTCGGCCAGCCCGTTCGCCCTGTCCGCGCCGCCGGTGACCTCCTGCGAGCGCGGCGACGTCCGCGAGTCCCTGAGCGGCGCCCTGCTGATGCTGACTCCACGCCAACGCGCCCTGCTGGTGCGGATGTCCGACGAGGAGGGGTGCTGGTCGGTGGAGGAGGCGGTGTCGGCGAGCGGCTGGTCGCCGCGGGAGTGCCTGGAGGCCGTGCACGAGCTGTTCTCCCGGGGCCTGATCCGGGTGGCGGCGGGGGCGGGTCGCAGCGGTGTCCGCTTCGACGTGCTCAACCTCTTCCGCCTGGTCTGCCGGGAGGAACGCGACCGGTGGCTCGCGGAGCCGGCCGCCCGGTTCCCGGCGCTCGCGACCGCGGCGCTGGCCGGCTGACCGATTTCCCTGCCTGACGATCTGACGACCTAATGACGAGGGTTTTCGTGGAGCACGAAAGTTTTGAATATCCGGGACTGGACATCGTGGTGACATCCATGGTCTCGGATTCCCACACCTGGAATCTGGTGTTCTTGCAATTGCTGTTGGAGGAGCTCGGCCACCGGGTGACCAATTTGGGAGCCTGCGTTCCCGACGGCCTCCTCGTAGCCGAATGCCGGCGCCTCGATCCCGACCTGGTCGTCGTCAGCAGCGTCAACGGGCACGGCTTCAACGACGGCATGCGGCTGATCGGCGCCCTGCGGTCCTGCCCCGGCCTCCTCGCGACACCGGTGGTGATCGGCGGGAAGCTGGGCATCGCCGGAGCGGGCGACGGGGCCCCGGCCAGGGCGCTGCTCGCCGCGGGGTTCGACGGGGTCTTCGAGGAGGGCGGCTCGGTGGAGGCGTTCCTGGAGTTCCTGCAGTCGCTGTCCGCGCGGGTCCTGCTGTGACGGCGGGCGCGACCGGATCCGCGACCGGGTTCGGCGGCTTCGTCGCACGGGCCGCCGCGGCGGGCGACCTGGTCGTGCAGCCGCGGATGGGCATGAGCGATCCCGGCGCGATGCGGGCGGGCCTGCTCGCCACCCGGCGGGCGGCGGCCGCCACGGTCGGCACGATCACCCTCGACAGCTACACGAGGACGGGCGAGATCGCGGCGGCCCGGCGGGCCGTCGCCGAGGGCGTCGGCCTCAACGGCTATCCGATCGTCGGCCACGGGCCCGAGGTGACCCGGGCGGTCCTGCACGGGATCGCCGACGCCGGGTTCCCGGTCCAGGTCAGGCACGGCTCGGCCCGCCCCGAAGCAATCTTCTCGGCGCTGCTCGCGGCCGGGCTGGACGCCACCGAGGGCGGCCCGGTCTCGTACTGCCTGCCCTACAGCCGGGCTCCGCTGCACGAGGCGGTGGCCAGCTGGGAGCGGTGCTGCGAACTGCTGGCCGCGGCCCGGGACACCGGCAGGGAGCCGCATCTGGAGACCTTCGGCGGCTGCATGATGGGCCAGCTCTGCCCGCCGAGCCTGCTGGTCGCGATCAGCGTCCTGGAAGGGCTGTTCTTCCGGCAGCACGGGCTGCGCAGCATCTCGCTCAGCTACGCGCAGCAGGCCAATCTCCGCCAGGACGAGGACGCGGTGGCGGCGCTCACCCGGATCGCCGGCGAACTGCTGCCCGACATCGACTGGCACGTGGTCGTCTACGCCTACATGGGCGTGTACCCGCAGTCCCCGGGCGGCGCCCAGCTGTTGCTCGACGAGGCCGCCCGGCTGTCGGTGCGGACCGGGGCGGCCCGGCTGATCGTGAAGACCACGGCCGAGGCGCACCGCATCCCGACCGTCGGGGAGAACGTGCGGGCGCTGGAGACCGCGGCCGCCGTCGCCGCCGAGGAGCGGCGCGGGGCGGCGTACGCCCGGGTCCCCGACTCCGGGGTCTACGAGGAGGCCCGCCTGCTGGTCGACGCGGTGCTCGAACTCGACACCGATGTCGGGCGGGCTCTCGTACGAGCCTTCGCCAAGGGCTACTTGGACGTCCCCTACTGCCTGCACCCGGACAACGCGGGGCGCTCCCGCAGCCGGCTGGACGACCGGGGGCGGCTGCACTGGGCCGGTGCCGGGTCGATGCCGATCGCCGGGCTGGTCGAGAAGGGGCGGGGACCGGTGCTCGGCTCCGCGGAGCTGCTGGGCGCCCTGAATTACGTACAGAGGACTTTCGACCAGCGGGCTTTCGAGTCGCCGGCCGGTGCGGCAACCGCAGTTCCACGATGATCCACGACGAAAGATTGGGAAGAGACACCATGACTGAGGATGGGCCCACGCAGCCGGGAGACCCCCGCGCGCACCTGTCGTCCCCGGCCACGCGCAGCACCCTGCGCATCCAGAACCAGCTGCTCGCCGCCGCGCGGGAGTACCTGACCTCGGCCGGGTTCACCGAAATGCTGCCGCCGGTCATCGGCCCGGTCACCGACCCCGGGGGCCGTGGTTCGAAGCAGGTCGACATCGACTTCTACGGCCACCGGTACAAGCTCATGACCAGCGCGATCCTCTACAAGCAGGCTTCGCTCCTGGCCTTCGACAAGATCTTCTGCATCGCGCCGAACGTCCGGCTGGAGCCGTTGGAGACCGCCAACACCAGCCGCCACCTGGCCGAGTTCCACCAGCTCGACGTGGAGGTGGCGGGCGCCTCGCGGGAGCAGATCACCCAGCTCGTCGAGGACCTCGTCGTGCACATGGTCCGCTCCGCCGTCGAGCGGCTGCCCGGGGAGTTCGCGGAGCTCGGCCGGGACGTGGACGCCTTCACCGAGCTGGTCCAGGGAATGTTCGGCCGGATCACCCACGCCGAGGCGGTGGCCGACCTGCACGCGGTGGGCCACGAGCAGAGCCCGGACGCCGAGATCGACTGGGAGGGCGAGGCGCTGCTGTCGTCGAAGTCGGCGCGGCCGTTCTTCATCACCGACTACCCGAAGGGGTCCAGGGGCTTCTACGACCGCGAGTCGCGGACCGAGCCCGGGGTGCTGCGCAACTTCGACCTCATCGCGCCGGAGGGCTTCGGCGAGCTGTGCAGCGGCAGCGAGCGGACGAACGACTACGCGGAGATCGTCACCCGGATGCGGGAGACGGGCGAGAACCCGCAGAAGTACCGCTGGTACCTGGACCTGGTGCGGGAGGGCATTCCGGCCAGTGCGGGCTTCGGCATCGGCGTCGAGCGCCTGACCCGGTACGTCGCCGGGCTGGACGCGGTGTGGCAGGCGAACGCCTTCCCGAAGCTTCCCGGGGTGGTCTCGCCGTGAGCGACCTGACGGCGCCGGGGTTCCCCGGCGATGCGGTCCGGCTGCGGGCCAGGACGGGCGCGGCCGCCGCGTTCCCGTCGGCCGGGGAGTACGGACGGGTGCTGTTCGGGGCGGAGTCCGACGCGGACGAACAGCACGGCGGCGGTGGCGCGGGCGGCGGCCCGCAGCGGGACCGGCTGGACGGGATGCGGCTGGTGCCCCCGGTGTTCATGCCGCGCAGGCTCGCGAAGCTGATCGACCTCGGCCGTGAGCCGGTGTACCAGGACGTCGTGCTGGACACCGTCATCGGCGGCTTCCGCTCGCCGCTGCCGGTGTACGTGTCCGCGCTGGGCTCGACCCGGGCCGCCGGCGGCGACCTCGGCCTCGCGCTCAGCAGGCAGGCCGGGGCGCTCGGGATTCCCATGGTGATCGGCGAGAACGTCGTACCGCTGAACGGGTACGGGCGGACGGACGGGTACGGGCGGACGGACGCCGAATCCGGCGGGGACGCCGGCGGAGACGCCGACGCCGGCCGGTCGCTGCTCGGGCGCCTGACCGCGTACGCGCAGCACCTCCCGGAGGGGCCGTACGGCGGTGTGGCGGTGCAGCAGAGCACCGAGGACGCCGACGCCGAGGTCTGGAACCTCGTCTACAGCGATCCCGCGGCCCGCCCGCTGCTCGACTCGGGGCGCCTCGCCTTCGAGCTCAAGGTGGGCCAGGGAGCCAAGCCGGGCCTGGGCGGCATGACGGTGCTCGGCGCCGAGGCGGGCGCCCGCGTCGAGGGGCAGTACGGGATCGACCCGGTCTTCGACGGGGAGCGGGTGCTGCGTTCCAGCAGCCCCGGCACCTTCACGGCGGAGATCCTGCGGCAGCAGATCCGGCTGATGCGCAACAACTTCCCCAAGGCGAAGGTCTGGGTGAAGCTCTTCCCCGGCCGGGACGTGGCCGAAGCGGTGCGCGTGGCGGCGGAGGCCGGCGCGGACGCCGTGACGGTGGACGGCGCGGAGGGCGGCACGGGCTGGGCACCCTCGGCGTTCCCCCGGCACGTGGGGCTTCCGCTCGCCGAGTGCCTGCGGCGCATCGGCGACCCGCCCCCGTGCCTGCTCGTCTCGGGGCGGATGTGGGAGGGCAGCAGGGCGGTCAAGAGCCTGGCACTCGGCGCGACCGCCGTGGGCCTGGGCCGGGCGGCGCTGCTCGCGGTGGCCGAGGACGGGCAGGACGGCCTGATCCGTTTCGCCGAATGCCTTTCGATGGAAATGCGCCTGCTCGTTTCGGCGCTCGGAAAATATTCACCGGGTGAGCTTTCCCCGGACGATGTCTGGTCGCCGTAAGTCGGCAGCCGCAAATCGGCAGTCGCAAACCGGCGTTCGATACTGCCGTTCTTCTGCCTGTTCCTCTGCCGTCTCGCACATCCGAGTGCGTCCTATCGTCGGCATATTGCATCGGTGTCGTTAATCCAGCGGGGTTGAATCATGTCCTCAAGCGGTATCCCTTTCGAATCGATGGCGCGCTGCCATCCGGCACGGCCCGCGGTGCGCCGGGCCGGCCGGACCGTCACCTACCAAGAGCTCGACGAGCAGAGCGGCGCGCTCGCCGGACGGATCGCCCCCGGCCAGGTCGTCGCCGTGTCCGGCCGCGACCGGGTCGACTACGTCATCGGGATGCTGGCCGTCTTCAAGGCCGGTGGCGTCTACCTTCCGCTGGACACCGAAGCACCCGCGGACCGCAATGAGTTCATCGTCGAGGACGCCGGTGCGACGGTCCTGCTGACGGACGGCGTGCTCACCGAGCGCGCCCCGCACACGGCGGCCGAACCCCGCGCCGGCTACCTCATCTACACCTCGGGCACGACCGGGCGCCCCAAGGGCGTCCTGGTGACCCTCGACGCCCTGTCGGTCCACATCGGGGCGGCCGTGGCGCTGTTCGGCGTGACCCCGGACGACGTCGTCCTGCACCTCGCCCGGCCGACCGTCGACGTGGCCGTCGAGCAGGTCCTCACCGCGCTGGCCGCGGGTGCCTGCCTGGTCGTGCCCGAGAAGCCGCTGCTGGCGCCCGCGGAGCTGCTGGACCTGCTGGACACGCAGGGCGTGACGGTCGCCAACCTGTCCGCCGGGTACTTCCAGGAATTCGTCACCGCGCTGCGCGACCACGGCTCCGTACCCGGCACGCTGCGCCTGATGATCTCCGGCAGCGACCGGCTCTACCCGGCCGCCGTCGACGCCTGGCGCGAGCTCACCGGCGTACCGCTGTTCAACGCCTACGGCCCCACCGAGACGGTGATCACCTCGACCGTCCAGGACCTCTCGGCGGGCACCGGCTCCGATGTGGTGCCGATCGGCCTGGCCGTCGGCCCGCGCACCCTGCACGTCCTGGACGAGCGGCTGCGGCCGTGCCCGGCGGGCACCGCGGGCGAGCTGTACATCGGCGGGCCGACCGTCGCCCGCGGCTACTGGGGCCGGACGGCGGCGACCGCCGAGCGGTTCGTGGCCGACCCGTTCGCCTCCGTGCCAGGGGCGCGCATGTACCGCACCGGGGACGTGGTCCGCCGGGCGGCGGAGGG
This sequence comes from Streptomyces sp. GL_140, assembly GCF_057834465.1. NCBI lineage: Bacteria > Bacillati > Actinomycetota > Actinomycetes > Kitasatosporales > Streptomycetaceae > Streptomyces > Streptomyces sp. GL_140. Next base: position 4,737,903 of record NZ_CM174404.1, on the reverse strand, counting down.
CGCCGCGCTGGAGTTCGTCGGGCGCGTCGACCACCAGGTGAAGATCCGCGGGTTCCGCGTCGAGCTCGGCGAGATCGAGGAGACGCTGGCCGCCCACCCCGACGTGGCCGCGTGCGTGGTCGTCGCCCACGAGGGGCGCCTGGCGGCGTACGCCACGGGGACCGACGGAAGCCGCCCGCAGTACGACGGGGTCAGGGCCTTCCTCGCGGAGCGCCTCCCGGAGCACATGGTCCCGGCGGGCCTCACCGTGCTGGAGGAGTTCCCGCTGACCGCGGGCGGCAAGGTCGACCGCTCCGCGCTCCCGGTACCCGGAGCCCAGGCGGCCCCGCGGCGCGGATACCTGCCGCCGCGGACCCCCGCCGAGCAGCTGATCGCCGCGGTGTGGTCCGACATCCTGGGAGTGCCCGAGGTCGGCGCCAACGACAACTTCTTCCACCTCGGCGGGGATTCGCTCACCGCGGTGCGGGTGGTCGGGCGCGTCTTCGACGTCTTCGGCATGGTCTCCCCGTACACGATCTTCGACGCGCCGACGCTCTCGGAGTTCGCCGCGGCCGTGACCGACGCGGAGGGCGGTGAGCGGGCGCCGCTGACGCGGGCCGGCCTGCGCGAGGCCCCGCTGTCGAAGTTCCAGCGCGGTCTGTGGACCCTGGAGCAGTGGAACCCCGGCTCCGCCACCTACAACGTCCCGTGGGTGTTCCGCTTCGAGGGCCCGGCCGATCCGGAGCGGCTGCACGCGGCCCTGGAGGTCATCACCTCCCGGCACGAGACCCTGCGCACCACCTTCCTCCTCTCCGACGCCGGGCCGCTGCAGATCATCCACGACCGGATGCCGGTGCCCTTCGAGATCACGGACGCCACCGAGGAGCAGGTCGGCGCGCTGGTCGAGGCCACGGCACTGGAGCCGTTCGACCTGGAGACCGGCCCGCTGATGCGGGCCCGTGCGATCCGCACCCCGGACGGCCGCCTCGCCCTGGTGCTGGTCATGCACCACATCACCTGGGACGAGGGCTCGCTGCCGGTCCTGGAGAACGAGCTCCAGGAGATCTACGAGGCCCTGGGCGAGGGAAGGCCCCACACCCTGCCCGAACTCCCCGCGCAGTACGCGGACTACAGCGCCCGGCAGTACGCGGCGGACGGCCCCGACGGCGCCGACAGCGCCGAGCTGAGCGCGGCGGCCGCCCAGCTGGAGTACTGGGCCGAGCACCTGCGCGAGGTCCCGAAGGCGCCGGCGCTGCCCACCGACCACCCGCGCCCGGATTTCCCGGAGTTCCGCGGCTCCCACCACTCCTTCGCCATGGCGACCCCGGTGGCGCGTGCGGTGCGCGAGTTCGCGCGCAGCGAGGACGCCACGCCGTTCATGGTGCTGTTGGCCGGTCTCGCGCTGACCCTGCACCGCCGCTCGGGCGAGGAGGAGATGGTCCTCGGGGCGCCCGTGAGCGTCCGGGGCCGCACCGAACTGTCGGGCATGATCGGCTACTTCATCAATCTGCTGCCGCTGCGGCTGAAGGTCGAGCCGGGCGCCTCCTTCCGTGAGCTCGTGCGCCATGTCCGCGAGGTCTCGATCGGCGGCTACCGGCACCAGGACGCCCCGTACGACGAGATCACGAGCCTGGTCCTGGCCGACCGCCTCGAAGACCGCGAACCGCTGTGCCAGGTCCTGCTGGAGCTGCACCCGCTGGACACCCGCCCACTGACCATCGACGGCACCACCGTCACCCGTGCGATCCACAGCAACGACGTGTCGCGCTTCGACCTGTCGATCTCCGTCGACGACCGGGGCACGGACTTCACCGGGCGCTTCGAGTACGACTGCGACCTGTTCGAGCGGGAGACGATGGCGGAGCTCTGCGACAGCTGGATGTCGACGCTGGCCGTCGCGGTCGAGGCGCCCGCGCACGGCCTGTTCGAGGCGCAGGCCGCGCGGACCCCGGAGTCGACCGCCCTGGTGTCCGGCGAGTCGACGCTGACCTATGCGGAGCTGAACGCGCGGGCCAACCGCCTCGCGCACTTCCTCGCGGCCCGCGGCGTAAGCCGGGGCTCGGTCGTGGCGATCCTCGTCGAACGGGGCTTCGACCTGGTCGTCGGGCTGCTCGCGGTGCTGAAGACCGGCGCCGGCTACACCCTGCTCGACCCGGACTTCCCGGCCGAGCGGCTCGCCGGGGCGGTGGCCGACTGCGGCGCCGAACTGGTGCTCACCCACCGCGACCGGACCCCGCCCTTCCACGGCCCCGAGTTCCTGGACCTGGACGGGGCGGCCGCGGAGATCGCCCGCCGCTCCGACCTGGACCCCGGCCTCGCGGCCGGCGGCGACGACCTGGCCTGCGTCATGTTCACCTCGGGAACCACCGGCCGCCCCAAGGGCGTCGCCGTGCCGCACCGCGCGCTGACCACCACGTACCTGGGCCAGGACTACGCGCGCTTCGGCCCCGACGAGGTGTGGCTCCAGTGCTCCCCGGTCTCCTGGGACGCCTTCGCGCTGGAGCTCTACGGGGCCCTGCTCTTCGGCGGCGTCTGCGTGCTCCAGCCGGGGCAGCGGCCCGACCCGGAGACGATCTCCGAGCTGACCCGGCGGCACGGGGTCACCCAGCTCCAGCTCTCGGCGAGCCTGTTCAACTTCCTGCTGGAGGAGTTCCCCGCGACCTTCGAGGGCCTCAAGGCCGCCTACACCGCGGGCGAGCGGGCCTCCGTCACCCATGTCGCCAAGGCGCTGGAGGCCTACCCGGGCCTTCGGGTGGGCAACGGGTACGGCCCCGTGGAGAGCCTGGGCTTCACCACCTGCCACACCGTCACCGCCGCCGACACCATCGCGCCGTCGATCCCCATCGGCATCCCGCTGGCCGGCAAGGACGTCCAGGTCCTGGACGCGGACCTGAGGCCCGTCGCGCCCGGGGTGACGGGTGAGCTCTACGCGGCCGGCGGCGGCCTGGCGTACGGGTACGTCGGCCAGCCGGGCCTCACCGCCGGACGGTTCGTCGCCCATCCGCACGGCCGGCCCGGGGAGCGGCTCTACCGCACCGGGGACCTCGGCCACCGGACCGAGGACGGCACGCTGGAGATCACCGGGCGGATCGACGACCAGTTCAAGATCCGCGGGTTCCGCGTCGAGCCGGGCGAGATCGAGGACATCCTCAACCGCCACGTGGACGTGCGCGAGTGCGTGGTCGCCGTCCACGAGCCGACCCCCGGCGACCGGCGGCTCGCCGCCTACATCACGACGGGACCCGAGCCGGTGGCCGTGGACGCCATCCTCGACTGCCTGTCCCAACGGCTGCCCGAATACATGGTCCCGGCCACGATCGACGTCCTCGACGCGCTGCCGCTGAACGCCAACGGCAAGGTCGACCGCCGCGCCCTGCCCGCACCGGCGCACGAGCGGCGTCCGGCCGCCGGGGAGGAGTCGCTGGCCGGGGCCGAGCGGCTGGTGGCGGAGGCGATGCGCGAGGTGCTCGGCATCGACCAGGTCGGCAGGGACGACCACTTCTTCCGGATCGGCGGCAACTCCCTGGCCGCCGTCCGGGTCGCGATGCGGCTGTCGCGGGAGACCGGCAACCGGGTCCCCCCGCACCTGGTGTTCCGGGCGAAGACGGTGAGCGCGATCGCGGAGCGGCTGATGGCGCTGTGAGGGGCGGCCCCGCGCCAGGGGCGGACGCGACGCGACACCGCGCGGCAGCGCGCGACACCGAAGGCAGCAAGGAAGGCAGAAGGACATTGACCGCATCTGGATCTGGTGACGTGACCCGGGTCGCCCCGGTCTCGGGGCTGCAACGGGGACTGTGGTTCCTCGACCGCTGGAACCCCGGGGCAGCGACCTACAACATCCCGTGGATCTTCGAACTGGTGGGGCCGCTCGACCTGGGGCTCCTGGAGCGCTCCCTCGGCGCCGTCGTCGCACGGCACGAGGCGCTGCGGACGACCTTCGCCCTGCACACCGGGGGTCCGCAGCAGCTGGTCCACGCGCCGGCGGCCGCCTCCCTCGCCGTCACCGACCTGCGCGACCTGCCCGAGGCCGAACGCCGCGAGCGGGCCGAGGCGATCGTCGCCGCCGAGGCGGCCGCGCCGTTCGACCTGGAGCGGGGGCCGCTCCTGCGGGCGTCCGCCCTGCGCCACGGCGAGGAGGCCACGACCGTGGTCATCGTCGTCCACCACATCGTGTGGGACGGCTGGTCGGCGGGCGTGTTCGAGCGCGAGCTGGCCGAGATCTACACCGCGTCGGTCGAGGGCCGCACGCCCGTACTGCCTGAACTCACCGCCCAGTACCCGGACTACGCCGCCGAGGAGGAGGCCACCTCCTTCGAGGAGCACCTGACGCACTGGAAGCGCGAGCTCGACGGCGCCCCGATGCTGCTGGAACTCCCCGGCGACCGCCCCCGCCCCTCCACCCGGAGCCACCGGGGCCACACCGAGCACTTCGGTCTGCCCACCGGCCTCGCGGGACGGGTGCGGGAGCTCGCCGAGGCGGAGGGCGTGACCCCGTACACGGTGCAGCTCGCCGCCTTCGCGGTGCTGCTCAACCGCTACACCGGCGCCCAGGACATGGTCATCGGCACGCCCGTGACGACCAGGAACCGCCCCGAACTGGAAGACCTGGTCGGCTACTTCGTCAACCTGCTGCCGCTGCGGGTGCGGCTCGACGCGACGACGACCTTCCGCGACCTGCTCCAGCGCGTCCAGGACACCGCCTTCGACGCCTTCGCCTACCTGGACGTCCCCTTCGACCAGATCGTCGACCAGCTGGCACTGGACCGCTCGGCCCAGCACCCGCCGCTCGTCCAGGTCGTGTTCGGCGCCCACGCCGAGGACCACGAGCCGCTCCGCTTCGGCCCGGCCGCCGCCCACCGCCAGGTCCGCTCCAACGGCACCACGAAGTTCGACCTGACCTGGTCCGTCTTCGACGACGGCGAGCTGCGCGGCGAAGTCGAGTACAGCACCGACCTGTTCGATGCCGGGACGGTCCGCCGGATGGCCGGCGACTGGCAGGACCTGCTGGCGGCCGCCCTCGACGACTGCGACCGCACGGTCCTGCACCTGAGCACCCCCGACGCCGCCGGCACCGCGAACGCGCCCGTGGCCGTCCCCGCGGGCCGCTGCCTGCACGAACTGTTCGAGGACGCGGCCGACGCGCACCCCGACCGTACGGCCGTCAGCGACGCCACCCGCTCGCTGACCTACACCGAACTCGACCGGGCGGCCAACCGGCTCGCCCACGCCCTCACCGCGTCCGGCGTCCGGCCCGGCGACCGGGTCGGGCTGCTCACCGACCGCACCGCCGACATCCTCGTCTCGGTCCTCGCGATCCTGAAGACCGGCGCGGCCTACGTGCCGGTGGACCTCACCGCCCCGGCGGGCCGCGCGGCCATGGTCTTCGGGGACACCGGGGTGGTGCTGGTCGTCACCGACCGCCCCGACCGGGTCCCCGAGGGCCCCTGGACCACGTACGACCTTGCCGCGCGCCGCCAGGAGACCGCCGCCCGGCCCGAGCACCGGCCCGCCGTCGCGGTCCGCCCCGGGGACGTGGCCTACACGATCTTCACCTCGGGCTCCACCGGGCGCCCCAAGGGCGTCGCGGTCGCCCACGAGCACGTGAGCCGCCTGATGGAGGCGGGTGCCGAGCACTTCGCCTTCGGCCCCGAGGAGGTGTGGACCCTCTTCCACAGCTACGCCTTCGACTGGACCGTCTGGGAGATGTGGGGCCCCCTGCACCACGGCGGCCGCCTGGTCGTGGTCCCGTACGTCATCAGCCGCTCGCCCGCCGAGTTCGCCGAACTGCTGGAGGAGGAGGGCGTCTCCTTCCTCTGCCTGACGCCTTCCGCACTGCGGCAGCTGGAGCCCGCCCTGCGGCAGCGGCCGCGCGCCCTGCCCGCACTGAAGTGGATCATGCTGGGCGGTGAGGCGCTCGACCCCGACGTGGTCCAGCGCTGGTTCGCCCTCGACCCGCTGCCCCCGGCCCGGCTGTGCAACCTGTACGGCATCACCGAGACCACCGTCCACGTCACCACCCACGACGTGGCCGGCGCGGGAGCGGGCTTCGAGCGCAGCCTCATCGGCGACCCCATGCCCCACCTGAGCACGATGGTGCTCGACGACTGGCTGCGGCCCTGCCCGGTGGGCGTCCCCGGCGAGCTGTACGTCGGCGGCGGCAGCCTCGCCCACGGCTACTGGGGCCGCCCCGACCTCACGGCCGGACGCTTCGTGGCCGACCCCTTCGCCGGGACCCCGGGCGCCCGCATGTACCGGACCGGCGACGTGGCCCGGCGGCTGCCCGACGGCGGCCTGGAGTACGTGGGGCGCGCCGACTTCCAGGTGAAGCTGCGCGGCTTCCGCATCGAACTGGGCGAGATCGAGAACGCGCTCAGCGCCCACCCCGACGTGGACGCCTGCGTGGTGACCGTCCACGACGAGCGCCTCGCGGCCTACGTGACCGGCGGATCGCCCGACGGCGTACGGGAGTTCCTGTCCCGCTCGCTGCCCGACTACATGATCCCGGCCAGCGTCACTGTCCTCCCCGCGCTGCCGCTGACCGTCAACGGCAAGGTGGACCGCGGCGCGCTCCCGGCCCCCGGTGCCCGCCTGGCGGCGGAGGGCGAGCACGTGGCGCCCCGCACCCCGGTCGAGAAGCTCTTCGCCGAGGTCTGGTCGCATGTGCTCGACGTGTCCGACATCGGCGTCCACGACGAGTTCTTCCACCTCGGCGGCGACTCGATCCGGGCCGTCCAGATGGCGGGCGGGCTGCACGAGCGCGGCTGGGAGGTCTCGCTCAGGGACGTCTTCAACGCCCCGACCATCGCCGCCCTCGTCCCGCTGGCCCGCCCGGTCGCCGGCCGCGACAGCGACGACCTGCCGTTCGCGCTGCTGGACGAGACGGTCCGGGCCGAGCTGCCCGAGGGCCTCGCCGACGCCTACCCGATGGTCTCCATGCAGCTCAGCATGATCTTCCACATGGAGATCGCCGGGTCCACCGACAGCTACCACAACGTCAACAGCTACCGGATCGCCTCCGACCTCGACGAGACCGCCTTCCGCCGCGCCGTCGCCGAGGTCATGGACCGCCACCCCGTGCTGCGCACCGGTCTCGACATCTCCGGCTACGCGGAACCGCTCCAGCTCGTCTACGGCGAACTGCCGCCGCCGGTCGCCTTCGAGGACCTTCGCGGCGCCGGCGAAGCCGCCCAGGACGCGGCGGTGCGCACCGTCTTCGACGAGCACCGCAGCACCCCGTTCGACCTGATGGAGCCGCCGCTGTTCCGGATCACGGTGCAGCGCCTGGACGACGACGTCTTCCAGCTCACCATCTCCGAGCACCACGCCATCCTCGACGGCTGGAGCTTCACCTCCTTCCTCGCCGAACTGCTGGAACGGCACGCCGCACTCGCGGCCGACCCGGCCGACGCACCCGCGCCGCCGCCGGGCACCACCTTCCGCGACTTCGTGGCGGTCGAGCGCGAAGCCGTCCAGGACGAGGCCTCGCTGGCGTACTGGCGGGCGAAGCTCGACGGGGTCAGCGGCGCCCTGTGGACGGGCGCGGGCGAAGCCCACGACCTGCCGCGCACCGTCGAGCGGGTACTGACCGAAGCACCGGAGCAGCTGCGCAAGGTCGCCGACGCGGCCGGGGTCCCCGTCAAGTCCGTGGCGCTCGCCGCCCACATGCGGGCCCTCCAGCAGATCACCGGCCTCGCCCGGGTCACGACCGGCCTCGCGATGAACGGCCGGCTTGAGCGCCTCGGCGGCACCGAGACGTACGGGCTGTTCCTCAACACCGTTCCGCTGGTCTGCGAGCCGTCCGCGGACGATCTGCTCGGCCTCGTGCGCACCGTGCACCAGGAAGAGCTGGACATGATGCCGCACCGCAGGGTGCCGTTCGCCCGGCTGGCCCGGCTGATGTCCGACACCCGGCTGGACACCCAGTTCGGCTACCTGCGCTTCCACGCCCTCGGGCAGCTGGGCTCCGCGCAGATCGTGGACGGCCGGATCGGCTGCGAGCCCACCCTGCGCCACGAGCCCAACAGTTTCGCCTTCGGCGCCTCGCTGATCCAGGACCCGGTCTCCGACCGCGTGCTGCTGGCCGTCGACCACCAGCGGTCCGTGGTCCCCGACGAGCTCGCCGACCGGTTCATCGACGCCTACGCGGCCGCCCTCGACGAGATGGCCGCGGCCACCGACGCGCAGCGCCCCGCCGGCACGCAGCACTCGAACGACACGCAGCACTCCACCGACACGCAGCGCTCCGTCGAAACGCAGCGCTCCATCGAACCGACAGAGCAGGGGTCCCCCCGATGACGCACACCGACGCAATCACCCGCTTCCTGCAGGCCGCCCGGACCACCCCCGACCGGACCGCGGTACGGGCCGTCGACGGCGAGCTGACCTTCGCCGCGCTGGAGCGCCGCACGGCCGAGCTGGCCGGGGCGCTGCGCGAGCGCGGCGTCGGGCGCGGCGACCGGGTCGGGGTGCACCTGCCCCGCACCTCGGAGCTCGTCGTGGCGCTGCTCGCGGTGTGGCGGGCCGGGGCGGCGTACGTGCCGCTCGACCCGTCCTACCCGCAGGACCGGCTGGCCTACATGGCCGCGGACTCCGGCATCTCGCTGCTGATCAGCACGGACTCCGCCGGCGTGGCGCTGCCGCAGGGCGTGGGGACGATCCGCACGGACGCCACCGGCGCTCAGGCCGGGGCCGACGCCGCGGACTTCACCGCCCTGGACCCCGCCTACGTCATCTACACCTCCGGCTCGACCGGCCGCCCCAAGGGCGTCGAAGTCAGCCGCGGCAACGTCGCCTCGCTGCTCGCGGCCCTGGAGGAGAACGGCATGTACCGCCCGGAGGCGGGCGTCGTGGGCTGGAACGCGAGCGTCTCCTTCGACGCCTCCGTCCAGCAGTGGGCGCGCATCTGCCGCGGCGACACCCTCGTGGTGCTCGGCGACGCCCAGCGCTCCGACCCGGTCGCGCTGGCGGCGCTGCTCGAGGAGAACGGCGTCACCGACCTGGACCTGACCCCGTCGCACTGGGAGCTGCTGCGCGAGCCGCTCGCCGGCGCGCGGGCCGCGGGCCGCGCACCCCGGCTGTTCATGGGCGGCGAGCCGGTCCCGGCGCGCACCTGGCACGAGATCGCCTCCGGCTCCGTCGACGCCCTGAACCTCTACGGCCCCACCGAGTGCACCGTCGACTCCACGGCCGCCCGGATCACGGGCGAGGGACCGCACATCGGCACCTCGCTGCCCGGGGTCCGCGTGCAGGTGCTCGACGGCGAGCTGCGTCCGGTGGCCGACGGCGTCACCGGCGAGCTGTACGTCTCGGGACCGGGCGTCGCCCACGGCTACGTGAACCGCCCCGGCCTGACCGCCGAGCGCTTCGTCGCCGACCCGGCGGGCCCCGCCGGACAGCGGATGTACCGGACCGGCGACCTGGCCCGGCGCGGCGCCGGCGGGGTCCTGGAGTACGCGGGCCGCGTGGACCGGCAGATCAAGCTGCGCGGCTACCGCATCGAGCCCGGCGAGATCGAGGGCGCCCTGACCGGGCACCCGGAGGTCGTCGAGGGCGTCGTCACGGTGCACGAGGCGGCCCCCGGCGACCAGCGGCTCATCGCCTACGTCACCACCGGCACGGCCTCCCCGACGGCCGGGGGCATCCTGGACCACCTGCGGTCGGTGCTGCCCGCCCACATGATCCCGGCCGGCGTCACCATCCTGGACGCCCTGCCGCTCACCCCCAACGGCAAGGTCGACCACGCCGCCCTGCCGCTGCCGAAGGCCGCCCCGGCCCCGGCCGCGTCCGACGGGACGGCCGGTCTGGAGGAGCAGGTCGCCGAGGTCTGGCGCACCGTCCTGGGCCTGGACTCCGTCCTCCCCGAGGACGACTTCCTCGCGCTGGGCGGCCACTCGCTCGCCGCGCTGCGCGTCGTGCACATCCTGCGCCGCAAGCTGGGCGCCGAGCTCCAGCTCCGCCACCTGCTGGACTCGCGCGACCTCGCCGACTTCACCGAGTCGGTCAGGACGGCGGCCCGCGCGGGCGTCGCCAAGCGCCCGTCCCTGGTCGGCGCCGGCGGCGGTGTCCGATGATCACCCAGGAGCCGCAGAAGCGGCAGCGACCGCGGACCGAGGGCGACTGGCTGTTCGTCCCGGCCCCGCAGCCGCACCGCCCGTACCGGCTGTTCTGCTTCCCGCACGCGGGCGGCGACGCGCCCGCCTACACCCGCCTCGCGCACTCCCTGGCGCCGTTCGCCGAGGTCTGGGCGCTGCGCATGCCGGCCCGCGGCGGCCGCAGGCGGGATCCGATGCCCGCCAGTTTCGACCTGCTCGTCGCCACCGTGGCCGAGGAGCTGCGCCCGCACCTGGGCGGCGACTTCGGCTTCTACGGGCAGAGCTTCGGCGCCCTCCTCGCCTACGAGGTGGCGCGGGCCCTGCCGAAGGAACTGCGGCCCGGCCTGGTCGTGGCGGCCTCCGCACAGCCGCCGTCGGCCTGGACCGGAGAGCTGCCCCAGGGGCTCGGCGCCGCCGACCTGCTGCACCTGACCGGCATGGGCGAACTGGTCGACGCCGATCCGGAGTTGCGGGACATGGCCCTGGCGGCCGTCCAGAGCGACCTCGACGTCAAGCGGACCTACCGCCACCGCCCCTCCCCCCTGCTCGACTCCGATCTGTACGCGGTCGCAGGCGACGGCGACCCCATGCTCGACGCCGAGCGGATCGCCGGCTGGGCGGAGCACACCTCGGGCGGCTTCGGCCTCTCGGTCGTCCCCGGCGGGCACCTGCTGGCCGCCGTGGACCGGCGGGGCCCCGTAGAGCTCCTGACGTCGGTCATCGGGAGCCGGTCCGCGGCCCCCGCCGCCGACCCGGTCCCCGCGGCCGACAGCCCCGTGGAAAACCCCTCTCACCAGCCCGTCCGGGAGCACCAGTGACCATCACCACGACCACCAGGACCGATCTGACGGACCCGTCCCTGTGGGCCCGGCCCGATATCGCGGACATCGTCGACGGGCTGCGCGCCGAGGGCGCCGTACACCGCATGGAGACCGCCGACGACGGCCCCGTGTGGTCGGTGCTCTCCTACGAGCTGGCCTCCGAAGTGCTCAAGGACACCGCGACGTACAGCTCCGAGGGCGGCTCCCTGCTGGGCGCCGGGGTGGGTGTCACCCCGGCCGGCGCGGGCCGCATGATGGCACTGTCCGACCCGCCCCGCCACCGCGAACTGCGCACCCCGGCCGTGCCGTTCTTCTCACCCAGCGGGGCGCGCAACGCCTCGCGGAGCATCACCGAACTGGCCGGGGAGATCTTCGACAAGGCCATGGAACTGGGCGAGGTCGACCTCTCGGACGTCGTCTCCGCGCTGCCGCTGGCGGTGATGTGCGATCTGCTCGACGTGCCCGCCAAGGACCGGGACATGGTGGTGCGGGTCTGCGACCAGGCGTTCCTGGGACGCACCGCCGAAGAGCGCCGGGCGGGCCACCAGCAGCTCATCCCGTTCCTCCTGCACCAGGTGATGATGCGGCGGGCCAAGCCCGGCGACGACCTGATCAGCAAGATGGCCACGTACCGGGTGGGTGGCCGGCTGCTGCCCGTCGAGGACGTCGTCCTCAACCTGGACAACATCGTCGTGGGCGGTGTCCAGACCGTGCGCCACACGGCAGCCATGGGGCTGCTGACGCTGGCGCGCAACCCCGAACTGTGGCGCCAACTGCAGTCCGGTGAGGCCGAGATGGGCCCGGCCCTGGACGAACTGCTGCGCTGGACCTCGGTCGGCCTGCACACGCTGCGCACCGCCGGCCGGGACGTGGAGCTCGGCGGCCACCAGGTGCGCGAGGGCGACCGGGTCGTCGTGTGGACCTGGGCCGCCAACCGCGACCCCGCGGCCTTCGACCGGCCGCACGAGATCATCCTGAACCGCTCGCCCAACCGGCACCTGGCGCTGGGCCTGGGCGCCCACTACTGCATCGGCGCACCGCTGGCCAAGGCCGAGCTGAGCGCCCTGTTCTCGGCGGCCCTGGAGCGGGCCGCGGAGATCGTCCCGACCGGCCCTCCGGTGTACAACCGCTCGATCATCAATTTCGGGCTCGACCATTTCCCGGTGCGTCTGCTTCCCCGCTGAGTCTCCGGTCTTCTGCCTGTTCTTCTGCCGGATGACGGCACCCCGGCGTTTATAGATTCGCATCAACAAGGAGGCATCACCATGACGAACCCATTCGAAGACGACAACAGCAAGTACCTCGTGCTCGTGAACGACGAGAACCAGCACTCGCTCTGGCCGGCCTGGATCGACGTGCCCGAGGGCTGGTTCACCACGCACCGCGAGGACACCCGCCAGGGCTGCCTCGCCTACATCGAGAAGAACTGGACGGACATCCGTCCCGCCAGCCTCGTCGCGACGCTCGAGCGGCAGTGATCGGGCCATGCTGAACTGGGAGATCAACCCGGGCCGACCGGCGCTGACGCGGGTATCGGGCCTCACCGACATGGACCAGGCCTGTGCCTGGCTGGAGCAGGCCGCCCCCGCACTGCGGGCGGGCCTGCACGAGCACGGCGTGGTGTTCCTGCGCGGGCTGCCCGTCACCGACAGCGAGGACGTCGCGAAGATCCGCGACATCCTCGTCCCGACGCGGACCCCGTACCGGGAGAAGGCCACCCCGCGCAGCGACTTCGGCAACGGCGTCTCCTCGTCAACCGACCTGCCGGCCGCGCAGTCGATCCACATGCACAACGAGAACAGCTACACGCTGACCTTCCCCGGCCTGCTGCTGTTCGCCTGCCTGATCGCCCCGCCGGTGGGCGGCGCCACCCCGGTCGCCGACGTCCGCGAGGTGCTCCGCACCCTCCCGCCGCGGCTCGTCGAGCGCATGAAGTCCCACGGCTGGACTCTCACCCGCAATTACTCGGAATACGTTTCGCTGGACTGGCGCACCGCCTTCTCCACGGATGACCCGGAGAAGGTCGCCGAATACTGCGCCGAGAACCACATTTCCATGGAATGGCGCGAAGACGGCTCCCTGCGCACCAGCCAGCTCCGCCCGGGCACGATCACCCACCCGGTCACCGGCGCCGAGGTCTGGTTCAACCACATGGCGTTCTGGAACGAGTGGTCCCTGGAGCCGGACATCCGCGAGGCGATGACCGAGCTGTTCGGCTCGGACGGCCTGCCGTTCAACACCGGCCTGGGCGACGGCGAGCCGCTCACCCGGGAGGACGTCGAGCAGATCAACGCGGCCTACGCGGCGGCCACCGTGCGCGAGAAGTGGGAGGTGGGCGACGTGATGCTCGTCGACAACATCCTCGCCGCCCACGGCCGCGACCCCTTCAGCGGCGACCGCAAGATCGCCGTCGTGATGGGCGAGCCCGTCGAACTCCTGGACTGCAAGCCGAGCGTGCTCCCCGCAGCCACCTCCGTGTAAGTGAAGGAAGAATCGTGATTCCGGTTTCGTTCGCGCAGCAGCGCCTCTGGCTCATCGACCAGATCGAGGGCCCGAGCCCGCTCTACAACCTGCCGTTCGCAGTACGTCTGCGCGGCGAACTGGACATCCCCGCACTGCGGGAAGCGGTCACCGACGTCGTGGACCGGCACGAGGCGCTGCGCACGGTGTTCCCGGTCCTCGCCGGGGTCCCCGTCCAGCAGGTCGTGCCGTCCCACGAGGCGCGCCCGAGCTTCGAGACGGTCCGCTGCACGCCGGGCGACTACCCGACGCTGCGCGACGCGGCCGCCGCCACCACCTTCGACCTGCGGACCGAACTTCCCATCCGCGTCACGGTCTTCGACCTCGGCGCCGGGGAGTCCGTCCTGCTGGTGGTGCTCCACCACATCGCGGGCGACGGCTGGTCGCAGGGCCCCTTCCTGCGCGACCTGGCAGCCGCCTACACCGCGCGGTGCGCGGGCACGGCTCCCGGCTGGGCGCCGCTGCCGGTGCAGTACGCGGACTACGCCGCCTGGCAGCGGGAGCTGCTCGGCAGCGACTCCGACCCCGACAGCCTGCTGTCGCGGCAACTCGACTACTGGCGGACCAACCTCGCCGGGCTCCCCGAGGAGCTGACGCTGCCGACGGACCGCCCGAGGCCGCCGGTGCTCGGACCCTCCGCCGACGCGCACGGCTTCCGCTTCGGCCCGGAACTGCACGCCGCGCTGCTGGAGGTGGCGCGCACCCACCGGGTGACCCTCTTCATGGTGCTCCAGGCGGGCCTCGCGGCCCTGCTCACCCGGATGGGAGCCGGCACCGACATACCGATCGGCTCGGTGGTCGCGGGCCGCTCCGACGACGCGCTCGACGACCTCGTCGGCTTCTTCGTCAACACCCTGGTGCTGCGCACCGACACCTCGGGCGATCCGACGTTCGCCTCGCTGCTGGCCCAGGTCCGCGAGACGCACCTGGAGGCCCACGCCCACGAGGACGTGCCCTTCGAGCGGCTGGTCGAGGAGCTCAACCCGGTCCGCTCGCTGGCCCGCCACCCCCTCTTCCAGGTGCTGCTGGTCCTGCAGAACAACGACCCCGCCCGGCTCGACCTGGCCGGGGTGGAGGCCTCGCCCGAACCGATCGGGATGCGGGTCGCCAAGTTCGACCTGAACATCGGCATGGAGGAGGAGTTCGGCCCGGACGCCGCCCCCGCCGGGATCGCCTGCTCCATCGAGTACACCGCCGACCTGTACGACCCGGCCACCATCGAGGCCCTGGGCGTACGGCTGGACCGGCTGCTCGCCGGCGCCGCCGCGGACCCGTACGCGCCCCTCGGGCAGGTGGACGTCCTGGGCGCCGAGGAACGCTCGCGGATCCTCACCGACTGGAACGCCCCGCGCGCAGCCGCCCCGCTCCCGTCGCCCGAGGCCCCGGCCTCGCTGCCGGAGCTCTTCGCGCGCCAGGTCGCCCGTACCCCCTCGGCGATCGCCGTCGCGGGGGACACCGAGCTCGACTACGCGGAGCTGGACGCGCGGGCGAACCGGCTCGCGCACCACCTCGTCGCGCTGGGCGTCGGCCCGGAGACCCCGGTGGCGATGCTGATGGAACGTTCCGCCGATGTGGTGGTGGCCACCCTGGCCGTCGCCAAGGCCGGCGGCGCCTACGTACCGATGCACACCAGCTTCCCGCCGGACCGCATGGCCCTGGTGATCGAGGACACCCGCGCCGCCGTCCTGCTGACGGACCGCGACGAGCTGGACTTCGACCCCCGGGCCCACGTGGTGCGCCTGACGGACGGCCGCGTGGCCGGGCCGCAGGACGCCCCGTCCGCCGCCCCGTCCGCCGACGCGTCCGCGCCCGCCGTCACCGTCCACCCGGACCAGCTCGCCTACATCATGTACACCTCCGGCTCGACGGGACTGCCCAAGGGCGTGGCCGTCCGCCACCGCGACGTGGCCGACCTGGCCGCCGACCACCGCTGGGCCGACGGCTCCCACGACCGGATCCTGCTGCACTCCCCGCACGCCTTCGACGCCGCGACCTACGAACTGTGGGTGCCGCTCCTGTCGGGCGGCACGGTCGTGGTCGCCCCGCCCGGCGCGCTCGACGCCCGGGGGCTGCGCACGGCCGTGGACCGGCACGGGGTGAGCGCACTCTTCCTCACCAAGGCCCTGTTCGACCTCGTCGCCGAGGAGGACCCGGAGGCCTTCGCGGGGCTGCGCACCGTCTCCACCGGAGGCGAGGCCGCCTCCCCCACCCTGATGCGGCGCGTCCGCGAGGCCTGCCCCGGCCTGCTGCTCGCCCACGTCTACGGCCCGACCGAGGCGACCACCTTCGCCACCTTCCAGGAACTGGCCGCACCGGACCTCTCGGGCGCCCGCGTGCCGATCGGCGGCCCGCTGGACCACATGCGGCTCTACGTGCTCGACGGACGCCTCCAGCCCGTCCCGGCCGGTGTCCCCGGAGAGCTCTACGTGGCCGGCGCGGGCCTCGCGCGCGGCTACTGGAACCGCTCCGCCCTGACCGCCGAGCGCTTCGTGGCCTGCCCGTTCACCGCCGGGGAGCGGATGTACCGCACCGGCGACCTGGTGAGCTGGCGCGCCGACGGCGTGCTGGAGTTCCAGGGCCGCGTCGACCACCAGGTCAAACTGCGCGGCTTCCGCATCGAACTCGGCGAGATCGAGGCCCTGCTCGGACGCCACGAGGGCGTCGGCCAGGTCATGGTGATGGCCCGCGAGGACCGCCCGGGGGACATGCGCCTGGTCGCCTACTGCACGCCGTCGGGCGAGACGGCGGAACTGGCCGTGGAACTGCGCCGGTTCGCCGCCGCCTCGCTGCCCGTCTACATGGTCCCCTCCGCGGTGGTGGTGCTGGACGCCCTGCCCCTGAATGCCAACGGCAAGGTGGACCGCAAGGCCCTGCCCGTCCCCCACGCGGCCTCCGCCGACCGGGGCCGGACCGCGCGCGACCCGCGCGAGGAGATCCTGTGCGGGCTCTTCGCCGAGGTGCTCGGCGTCGCCTCCGTCTCCATCGACGACGACTTCTTCGCGCTCGGCGGCCACTCCCTGCTCGCGACCCGGCTGGCCAGCCGGGCCCGCTCCGTCCTCGGCGCCGAGATGGGCATCGCGGACCTGTTCCAGGCCCCCACCGTCGCCGAGCTCGGCGAGCGGATCCAGGGCGGCCGCACCCGCCCCGCCCTGCGGCCCCTCGACCGCCCCGACGCCCTCCCCCTGTCCTTCGCACAGCGCCGCCTGTGGTTCGTCGGACAGGTCGAAGGGCCCAGCTCGGCCTTCAACGTCTCGCTCGCCCTGCGGCTGAGCGGCCCCCTGGACACGGCGGCCCTGGAGGCCGCGCTCGGTGACGTGGTGGCCCGGCACGAAGCCCTGCGCACCGTCTTCCACGAGACCGGCGGAGTCCCGCACCAGGTGGTGCTGGACGGGCCCTCCCGCCCCCTGCTCACCCGGTCCGGCGGCACGGTTGCCGAGGCCGCCGCCCACGTCTTCGACACCGCCACGGACCTGCCGTTCCACGCCTACCTGCGGGTCTGCGGACCCGATGAGCACGTACTGGTCCTGGTGCTGCACCACATCGCCGGCGACGGCTGGTCCCTGGACCCCCTCTTCCGCGACCTCGCGGAGGCCTACGAGGCCCGCCGCACCGGCCGCGCACCCGACTGGGCGGAGCTCCCCGTGCAGTACGCGGACTACACCCTGTGGCAGCGGGACCTGCTGGGCTCCGACGAGGATCCCGGCAGCCTGCTCTCCCGCCAGCTGGCCTTCTGGAAGGGCGCCCTGGCCGGGCTGCCCGACGAGCTCGCGCTGCCCGCCGACCGGCCCCGCCCGCCCGTGGCCTCGTACCGGGGCGCCGTGGTGCCCCTCGCCCTCGACGCCGCGCTGCACGCACGGCTCACCGGGCTGGCCAAGGAGAACGGCGTCACCCTGTTCATGGTGCTGCAGGCCGCGCTGGCGACCCTGCTGAACCGATTCGGCGCCGGCGAGGACATACCGATCGGCGCGCCCGTCGCCGGACGCATGGACGAGGCCCTGGACGACCTCGTCGGCTTCTTCGCCAACACCATGGTCCTGCGCGTCGACCTCTCGGGCCGGCCGACCTTCAACGAACTGCTGGCCCGGGTCCGGGAGGCGAACCTGGCGGCCTACGCCCACCAGGACGTCCCCTTCGAGCGGCTCGTGGAGGAGCTCAATCCGGTCCGCTCGCTGGCCAGGCACCCGCTCTTCCAGGTGATGCTCGCCTTCAACAACACCGCCGAGGCGACCCTGGAGTTCCCGGGCGTCACCTCGCGGTACGAGTCCACCGGATCCGCCGGCGCCAAGTTCGACCTCACCGCGAACCTCACCGAGCACCACGGCGCCGACGGCGCCCCGGCCGGCATCGGCGGCGCCCTCGAATACGCCACCGACCTGTTCGACGCCTCCACCGCCGAGACACTGGCCGCCGCCTGGGAGCGGCTGCTGCGCGCGGTGGCCGAGGACCCGGCGCTGCCGATCGGCTCGGCGGACGTCCTGGCCCCGGCCGAGCGCCACCGCATCCTGACCGAGTGGAACGACACGGCCACCGACGTGCCGTCCGGCACCGTGCCCGCGCAGTTCGAGGCGCAGGTCGCCCGGACCCCCGAGGGGACGGCCCTCGTCTTCGAGGACGTCGAGCTGACCTACGCGGAGCTCAACGCCCGCGCCAACCGCCTCGCGCACCTGCTGATCGAGCGCGGGGCCGGCCCCGAGCGGACCGTCGCCCTGGTGCTGGGCCGCTCCGTGGAGATGGTCGTCTCCATGCTCGCCGTCCTCAAGACGGGCGGCGCCTACCTGCCCGTGGACCCCGGCTACCCGACCGCGCGCATCACCCACATGCTCCAGGACTGCGGCCCGGCCCTGCTGCTGGCCACCACGAACAGCGCACACGCGATCCCCGAGGGCACCGCGGCCCCGACCCTGCTCCTGGACACCGTCGAGGAACTCGCCACCGCGCACCCGGCCGCCGTAGACCCGCGGGACGCCAACCCGAGGGACGCCGACCCGACGGACGCCGACCGGACCGCCCCGCTGCTGCCCGCACACCGCGCGTACGTCATCTACACCTCGGGCTCGACCGGCCGCCCCAAGGGAGTGATGGTCTCTCACGTGGGCGTGAGCAGCCTCGTCGACTCCCTGGCGGTACGGGTCGGCATGGGGCCGGGCGACCGGATGCTGCAGTTCGCCTCGCCCAGCTTCGACGCCGCCCTCGCCGAGACGGTGATGGCCCTGCTGACCGGCGCGACCCTCGTGCTCGCACCCGCCGAGCGGCTGGCCGCCGGCGAACAGCTGGCCGGGCTCATCGCGCAGCACCGGGTCACCCACGCGATCATCGCGCCCGCCGCGCTCGCCGTGATGTCACCGGACCAACTGCCCTCGATCCGGGTGCTGATGGTCGCCGGCGAGGCCACCCCGGGCGAGCTGGTGGCGAGGTGGTCGGTGGGCCGCACCCTGATCAACGCCTACGGTCCGACGGAGACGACCGTGTGCGCCACGATGAGCGGCCCGCTCTCCGGCTCGGACGCCCCGCCCATCGGCGGACCGATCTCCAATGCCAGGACGTACGTGCTCGACGACCGCCTCCAGCCGGTACCGGCCGGGGTCCCTGGTGAGCTGTACGTGTCCGGCATCGGCCTGGCCCGCGGCTACCTGAACCGGCCGGGGCTGACCTCCGAACGCTTCGTGGCCTGCCCGTTCGCCGCCGGGGAGCGGATGTACCGCACGGGCGACCTGGTGCGCTGGCGTTCCGACGGCGGCCTGGACTTCCTGGGCCGCGTGGACGACCAGGTGAAGCTGCGCGGTTTCCGCATCGAGCTGGGCGAGGTCGAGGCGGCCCTGGGGCGCCACGAGGACGTCGGCCAGGTCGTGGTGGTGGCCCGCGAGGACCGGACCGGCGACCGCCGGCTGGTGGCCTACTGCACTTCGGTCACCGGGGATCCCGCCCTGGCCGCCGAGCTGCGCGGGTTCGCCGCCGCGGAACTGCCCGGCTACATGGTGCCGTCCGCGGTGGTGGTCCTCGACGCGATGCCGCTGAGCGTGAACGGCAAGGTGGACCGCAAGGCGCTCCCCGCGCCGGACTACACGGCCGTGTCCTCCCGGCGCGGCGCCAGGACGCCGGTGGAGGAGCTCCTGTGCGGCCTGTTCGCCGAGGTCCTCGGACTCGACGCGGTCGGGATCGACGACAGCTTCTTCGAACTCGGCGGGCATTCGCTGCTCGCCACCCGACTGCTCAGCCTCGT
Source organism: Streptomyces sp. GL_140 (assembly GCF_057834465.1). Taxonomy (NCBI): domain Bacteria; kingdom Bacillati; phylum Actinomycetota; class Actinomycetes; order Kitasatosporales; family Streptomycetaceae; genus Streptomyces; species Streptomyces sp. GL_140. The sequence goes on along the minus strand of NZ_CM174404.1, from coordinate 4,718,272 downwards.
GCGTTCGGAGCTCGGCGCCGATGTCGGCATCCGTGACCTGTTCGAGTTCCCGACCGTGGCGGAACTCGCCCGTCGGCTCGAGCTGGATCCCGGGGCCGACGACCGTTCCGGCGACCCGCTCGACGTGCTCCTGCCGCTGCGCCCGCAGGGCTCGCGGCAGCCGCTGTTCTGCGTGCACCCGGCCGCCGGGATCAGCTGGGTCTACTCCGGCCTGCTGCGGCACGTCGGCGCCGACCGCCCGGTCCACGGCCTCCAGGCCAGGGGGCTGAAGGGGGCGCCGCCCGCGAGCGTCGAGGAGATGGCCGCCGACTACCTGCGCCAGATCCGGTCGGTCCAGCCGTCCGGCCCCTACCACCTGCTCGGCTGGTCCTTCGGCGGAGTCGTCGCCCACGCGATGGCGGTCCGCTTGCAGGCCGAGGGCGAGGAAGTGGCCCTGCTGGCCCTGCTGGACGGCTATCCCGCCGTCTCGGAGGAGATCCGCACGCCCGTCGCGGACGAGCCCTCGGACACCTGGGCCGCCCTGCTGGCCTCGCTGGGGCACGACCCGGCCGCCACCCCGGGCTTCGCCGGGCTGGAAGCCGTACTCGGCGAGGCGGCGCACACCCTGCCCGGCGTCTTCGCGCACCACCACCGGCTGCTGAACGAGCACGTCCCCGGGCGCTACCGGGGAGACGCCGTGTTCTTCGGCGCCACCCTCGGCAAACCGGAGAACTGGCCCTACGAGGAGGCCTGGTCGGCGTACGTCACCGGCCGGGTCGAAAGCCACCGGCTGGACTGCGAGCACGGTGCGATGACCCAGCCGGGCCCGATCGCCCTGATCGGATCCGTGCTGGCCGAGAACCTGGCCGAGAACCCGACCGGGAACCCGGCCGGGAACCCGGCCGAGACCGCTGGAGCGCTGCGATGACCGGGACCTCCGTCAAACCGTCCGTCCCGGGCAAGACCCGCGGCCGATGGGGCCTTTGGGCCGAGCCCAACTTCCGCAAGCTGTGGATCGGAGAGGTCACCAGCGGCCTGGGCACCGCGGTCGGCAACGTCTCGCTCGCCCTGGTGGCGGTGGTCGTCCTGAAGGCGAGCCCGGTCATGATGGGCGTCCTGACGGCGTCGGCGTGGCTCCCGTGGCTGTTCATCGGACTGCCGGCCGGGGCCTGGGTCGACCGCTGGTCCCGCCGGAAGGTGATGCTGGCCTGCGACCTCGTGCTGATGACGGTCTACGCCAGCGTGCCGCTGGCCGCCTGGCTGGGGATCCTCACCCTCGGGCAGCTGCTGGTGGTGGCCCTGCTGTCGGGCACGGCGAAGGTCTTCTTCAGCACCGCCTATTCGGCGATGGTGCCCTCGCTCGTCGACAAGGCGGACCTGCTGGAGGCGAACGTCAAGTTCCGCAGCGGCGAGTCCGCCGCCGACGTCGCGGGGCCCGGAGTGGCGGGCGTGATCTCCCAGGTCTTCGGATCCGTCGCCGGCCTGCTCGTGGACGCATGCTCGTACCTGGTCTCCGCGCTCTTCCTCAGGTCGATCAAGGTGACCGAGACGCCCCGCCCGCCGACCGCCGAACGGCGCGGCATCAGGCGGGAGATCGCCGAGGGGGTCCGCTTCGTCGTCAGCGATCCGTACCTCCGCAGGTTCGGCTGCTTCGGCGCCCTCGGCAATCTCGCGCTGAACGGGATCCAGGCCGTCCAGACGGTGTTCCTCGTCCGCAGCGTGGGGCTCGACGCGGGAGGGATCGGGGCCGTGTTCGCGGTGGTCAGCGTCGGCGGGCTCGCCGGCGCGGCCCTCGCCCGCCGGATCGCGCTGCGCTTCGGCACCGCGCGCGGCCTGTTGTTCTGCGAGATGGTCGTGGCCCCCTTCATCTTCCTGCTGCCGCTCGCCGGCGATCAGCTGCCGCTGCCGCTGTCCGTGCTCGCCTGGGCGGTCGCGGTCGCCGGTGTCGTCGCCGGGAACGTCATCATGGGCAGCTTCTACCAGTCCTACTGCCCGCCGGAGCTGCTCGGCCGGATCAGGGCGAGCGCGTCGACCATCAACTACAGCGCCATCCCGGTGGGCGCCCTGCTGGGCGGATACCTGGGAGAGGCGATCGGCAGCAGGGCCACGATCTGGGCCATGGCCGGCGTCCTCGTGTCCGCGGGTCTCCTCCTGCTGCTGAGCCCGATCCGCGCACTGAGGGACCTCCCGGAGCGCGCGGCGGACGGCCGACCCTCCCGGGTCTGACCCTTCCCCTCCGTCCCCCGGCCCTGCCGCGGCCTCCGGGCCGACCACACCTTTCACCCCTCGTTCTCACCGAAGGAGCACCATGAGCCAGTCGACGCAGGTCCGGACCCCCAGTCCGCGCCGCTACCTGATGTGCCGCCCGACCTACTTCGACGTGACGTACTCGATCAACCCGTGGATGGATCCGGCGAAGCCGGTGGACTCCGGCCTGGCCGTCGCCCAGTGGGAGCGACTGCGGGCGCTGTACGAGGAGTTGGGCTACCAGATCGACCTGATCGACCCGCTGCCCGGCCTCCCCGACATGGTGTACGCGGCGAACGGCGCGACCGTGGTGGACGGCAAGGTGCTCGGAGCCCGGTTCCGCAACGAGGAGCGGGCCGCCGAGGGCCCCGCGTACCTGGAGTGGTTCCGCGAGCGCGGCTACCAGGTGACGCACAGCCCGGTCCACGTGAACGAGGGCGAGGGCGACTTCCTCACCACCACGAGCTGGCTGCTGGCCGGCAAGGGGTTCCGCAGCGTCCCCGACGGGCACGCCGAGGCGCAGGAGCTGTTCGGGCGGCCCGTGGTCGGCCTGGAGCTGGTGGACCCGCGCTTCTACCACCTCGACACCGCGCTGACCGTGCTCGACGGCGACGAGATCATGTACTACCCGGAGGCCTTCTCGCCGGGCAGCCGGGCCGTCCTGCGACGCCTGTTCCCCGACGCGATCCTGGTGTCCGAGGCCGACGCCGAGGTGTTCGGCCTCAACGCGGTCAGCGACGGCTTCCACGTGGTCCTGCCGGAGGCGGCCACCGGTGTCATGGAGCAGCTGCGCGAGCGCGGCTTCCAGCCGATCGGGATGGACCTGTCCGAGCTCCTCAAGGGCGGCGGCAGCGTGAAGTGCTGCACGCTCGAAATCCGCGACCGCGCCGCCTGAGCCGCGCCCCAGCCGACCCCTGGCCCGAGCCCCCGGCCCGGGCCGCGCCCGATCCACCGTTGATTCCGATCCGTGCCCTGCACCCGTGTACCGACCGCGAGGCCTGATGTCCGTAATGCTTCTGCGAGACCATGCCCCAGGACATGGACCGCGCACCGCGCCCACCCCGTTCACGCAGCTCACACCACTCACACCGCTCGTCCCGCGCACCCTGGGCACCGCACCGCTCCCGGCCGTGCTCACCCCGCCGGGCACGGGCCCGGAACTGTGGCAGCTGCAGCTCGCCGAGCACCGCGCGTCGATCGCCGACGGGTACGCGATGCTCGACGCCGCCGAACGCACCCGCTACGCCACGTACCGCAAGCCCGACGACCGGGATCTCTACGCCACTGCCCACATCGGCCTGCGGCGGCTGCTCGGCGGCTACCTGGGGAGGGATCCGGCCGCCGTCGTCTTCGGCAGGGAACCCTGCCCGTTGTGCGTCGGACCGCACGGCCGCCCCTACGTGCCCGGCGCCGACCTGCACTTCTCGCTCGCGCACAGCGGCGAGCTCGTGCTGTTCGCCTTCGCCGCGACACCGGTCGGGGTCGATGTCGAGCGCCTGGTCGACCTGGCCGTCACCGACGAGATCAGCCCCGTCCTGCACCCCCGGGAGCGGGTGGAGCTGTCCGGGACGGCGGCAGCCGACCGGCCGGCGGCCTTCGCACGCTGCTGGTGCCGCAAGGAGGCCTACCTCAAGGGGACCGGCACGGGACTGGGCGTCCCGGCCGCCGAGAACTACGTCGGAGCCGGACCCTGGCCGGGTCACGTGCCCGGCTGGACGCTGTCGGACGTCGCCGTCCCGCCCGGATACGCGGCGGCCGTCGCCATCGCCACGACTCCCCGCTCCCACGAAGCGGCGTAGGGCCGTGGAGCCGTAGAGCCGTAGAGCCGTAGAGCCGTAGAGCCGAGGGATATCCGGCGTGGATCCCGCGGGTATCCCCCTCGCCTTTGATGTGACCCAGGAGGTCCTTCCGCCCGCCGAGATTTGGAGCCACCGCATGCTGACGCGGCCGAGTGACGACACATGCCCGACCGCCACACCCGCCCCCGCGCACACCGAGGCCGCGGCCCGCGCCGCCTTCCTCGCGCGCGAGGGCGGCGCGGCCGTCGACGCCGCCGAACTGCTCCGCCGGATCGACGTGGCGGCGGACCATCGCACCCGGCTCCCCGCCGCGTTCGGCCTACGGGCCGCCGGGGTCCCGGAATCGGCCCGGCTGGCGGCGGTGCTCACCGGTCTCGCCCGCTACGGCATGCTCTCGATCGACCGGCGCCGCCTCGCACGGCCCGCCGGCGAGCCCGTCGCCTGGGGACTGGACCTGGTCACCGGGGCGCTGCGCCGGGTCCCGGCCGGGGAGGTCTTCCCCGCACCGGATCGCGAGCCGCCCTCACGGCCCCCGGTCGGTACGGCGGCCGGTCTCACCTGGTTGGACGCGCTGGAGTCCGGGCTCGCCCAGCAGGTCGAGGCGCTGCTCGCGCTGCGGCTGGCGGACCCCGCGACGCGCGTGCCCCGGCTCGACCTGCGGGCCTGCGAGACGGACGAGCGGGGCACCCGGCTGCTGGGGATCCTGCGCGAGGCGGGCGAGACGGTCGCCCACGACCTGTCCGGACTGCTGTCCGTCCCCGCCTGTGCGGTCCGTACCGGCCCCGCCACGGTCCTCGCGACGGGCGCCACGCCCGCCGCGGCCCTGCGCACCGCGGCCGAGCGCGCGCTGGCCGCCCGGCTCTCGGACACCGAGGCGCCGTCCGGTCGCGCGCCCGCGCGGCTTCCGGCCATCGCGGAGATCACGGCGGATCGGGAGGCACCGGCGGCGGCCGGGGATTTCGGCGGGGGCACGGAGGCCGGCAGGGGCATGGGTGGCGGCGCCATCCGCTGGGCGCGCCCAGCGGATGCACTGCGGGCTCTGGGCCGGACGCCGGTCGCCGTCCTCCTCGACCACGATCCGTGGGCCGTGCGCATCCTCCCGTATGTGGTGCGGGTGGTATTGATTGATGAATAGCCTAAAAAGGCCATAAAGAGCACAAACATTCCCGACTTCCCTGTCAAGACATGAGTCAGTCACGTTGCAGATCTCCCTGTGTCCGGAATTCGTCACGCTCTCTTCATAATTTCTCCCCATGTGACAATCGACTTCCGGTCGTCACGACGCCGGAACGGTCAGACCGGACCGTTCCACAGGCGCCACCGCCGGTGCGGCGAGAGAAAGCAGGGGCCATGGGGGCGGAGATCCGGTTCAGCGTGCTCGGAGCCGTGCGCGCACATCGGGGCGAGACCGTTCTCGCCACCCGGTCTCCGCAGCAGCAGGCGCTGCTCACCGCCCTGCTGCTGCGCTCCGGACGGGCGGCGTCCGCCCACGACCTCATCGCCGCGATCTGGGGCGATGAGGCCCCGGACTCCGCCCTGGCGAGCCTGCGCACCTACGCGTGGCGGCTGCGGCAGACCCTGGAGGAGGACCGCGCCGCCCCCAAGATCCTGGTGTCGCTGCGGGACGGCTACCAACTGCACATCCCGCCGCTCGCCCTGGACGTGCACCGCGCGGAGAAGCTCGCGGCCGACGCCGCGCAGGCCCGCGCGGCCGGCGAGGACGACGAGTGCGGGCGGCTGCTGACCGAGGCCGTCGACCTCTGGCAGGGCGAGCCCCTGGCCGGGGTCCCCGGACCGTTCGCCGAACAGCAGCGCTCCAGGCTCACCGAAATGCGTCTGGGGCTGATCGAGGAGCGCTTCGAGCACGACCTCGGACAGGGCCGGCACACCTTCGTCATCCCGGACCTCACCGCATACACGCAGGAACACCCGCTGCAGGAGCGGCCGTACGGGTTCCTGATGCGCGCCCTGTACGCGTCGGGGCGGCAAGCCGACGCACTGGCGGTGTTCACCCGCGCCCGCCACGTCCTGGCCGAGGAGCTCGGCGTCGATCCGGGCCCCGAGCTGACCGCCCTGCACGAACGGGTGCTGGGCGGCGACCCGCTGCTGTCCGTCCCCGCCAAGGGGCGCGCCACCGCCCCCGCGCGGGCCGAAGCCCGGGAACCGGAGGACACCGCCGCCACCCCGGCGCCCACCGCCCCGCCGGCCCCTCTCAGGCCCGCCCAGCTGCCCGCCGACACACCCGATTTCACGGGCCGCTCGGACGCGGTACAACGGCTGTGCCAGGTGCTCACCAACCCCGAACGCACCTCTCTCCCGGTTGCCTCGGTCACCGGCATGGGCGGCATCGGCAAGACCACGCTGGCGCTCCGGGTCGCCCACCGGGCCAAGCAGGACTTCGCCGACGGCCAGCTCTACGCCGATCTACGAGGCAACGGACTGGATCCGGCCGACCCCGGGACGGTACTGGGCAGCCTCCTCACCGCCCTCGGCGTCCCCGGGCACGGCCTCCCCAACGCGACGGAGGACCGCGCCCGGCTCTTCCGCTCCCTGCTCGACGGCCGCCGCATCCTGCTCCTGCTCGACAACGCCAGGGACCCCGCGCAGGTCAGGCCGCTGCTGCCGGGCTCCGCCGAGTGCGCGGTGATCATCACCAGCCGGGCCAGGCTGGTCGGCCTCTCCACCTCCGCCCAGGCCGACCTGGACGTCTTCGCCACCGGTGAGGCGATAGCCCTGCTCACGGCGATCGTCGGCGAGCACCGCGTCGCGGAGGAACCGGAGGCCGCGGTCGAGCTGGTCACCGCCTGCGGGCACCTTCCGCTCGCCGTGCGCATCGTGGCCGCGCGGCTCTCCGCCCGTCCGCGGTGGAAGGTCGAGACCATGACCGGCAGGCTGGCCGATGAGCGCCGCCGCATCGGCGAACTGCGCGCCGGGGACCTGGCCGTGGCCGCCGCCTTCGAACTCGGCTACCACCAGCTGACCGAGGAGCAGGCGCGCGCCTTCCGGCTGCTCGCCCCGATGACCCAGCCGGGCATCGGGCTGGCCGCCGCGGCGGCGGCGCTCGACCTCGACGAGGACGACGCCGAGGACCTGCTCGAATCACTGGTCGACGCCGCCATGCTGGAGGCGCCCGTACCCGGCCGCTACCGCTACCACAACCTGGTCAGGGCCTTCGCCCTGCAGCTCGGCGAGGACGCCGGTGCGGGCACCCTGGCGCTGGCCCGGTTCCTGGACTTCCTGCTGGCCGGCGGCTGCTCGGCGTTCCAGCAGATGGTGCCGGGCGACCCGGTGGGCGTCTTCCTCGCCGCGAGCCCCGTCCCCGGTCCGCTGCTGACGGACCTGGCCGACGCCCGGGCCTGGGTGACCACGGAGTTCGACTGCGTCGCCAACGCGGTGATGCTGGCCGCCCGCGCCCCGGTTGGCAGCGACCCGCGGATCCTGCGCGCGGCCACCGACCTGGTCATCGCGCTCAGCCCGTTCGGCAAGGATATCCCCTACGGCCAACTCGCCGCGGCTGCGCGCACGGTGGCCGAAGCGGCGGCGCTGCGGGGCGACGACCACGCCGCGGGCCGGGCCCGGTTCGTGTGCGGCAACGCCGCACTGCAGAACACCCGACTGGAGGAGGCCGAGGAGCAGTCCCGCCTCGCGGCCGAAGCCTGCCAGCGGGCCGGAGACACGGTCATCCTCCGCCAAACCCTCAACGACCGGGGCCTGATCGCACAGTTCCAGCACCGCTACGAGGACGCGGTGCGCTACTACGACCAGGCGATCGGCCTGGCCAGGGAGCTGGGCCAGCGCTCGGGCGAACTGGCGACCATGCTGAACGCGGCGCAAGCGCGCCTGCGCAGCGGTCGCGCGGAAGAGGCCCTGCTGGTCTGCGAAGAAGCACTCGTGGCACTGCAAGCGGTGTCCGACCACCACGGCATCGCGTACGCCCTGTGCGTACAGGGCCTGGCCCTGCACGAGTTGGGCCGTCATGCGGACGCCGTCTCCAGCTACACGCGCTGCCTGGACGTGTGCGCGGTGGCGAGCATCAGGGGCCAGGAGGCGCAGGCCCGGTTCCGTCTCTCGGACACGCTGCGGGCCATGGGCCGGGCCGACGAGGCACTGATCCAGGCGGGGCGGGCGCTGTTCCTGTGCGAGGAGCTGGGCGCCGAACGCGATCAGGGCCATTCCTTGCTGGCCATGGGCCGCACCCTCCGCGACCTCGGCGACCAGGAGGCGGCCCTGCCGCGGGCCCGTCAGGCGTACGCGGTCTTCACGCGGCTGGGCCTCCCCGATGCCGCGCAGGCGAAGGAACTGATGGCAGCCCTGGAGGGCTGACCGAAGGCTCAGCCCTTGCTGTTCCACTCGGTGGGGCTCTGGCCACCACCGGGGTTCACCGTCGTACCGGGGACGACCGGCGCCGTCGTCCCACCGGTCGCCCCATCCGCCCGGACCTCCACGTCCGCCGAACCCACGGCGAGCACACCGGCCAGCGCGGCGGCGCATCCGGCGGCGGCAACGGCGGCGGCGGTGCGGACGATCAGGGACTGGAAGGAGAGCTTCACTTGAGTCACCGTTCACTCGAGGGGCTGATGAGTGAAACTCTCCCAATCGTCGATCTACGCCGGATAGACGCCGAATACCGCAACCCCTATATCCCCCCTGTATATCCGCGCCGCCCACGCAAGCCCGGGGCCTCCCGCTGAGAGCAGGGAACGGCCGGCGTGCGCGCTTCGGGCCGACCCGGCGACTGACGGCGGCCGACCGCTCCCCTCCGATTCCCCTCACTGAGCAGCACGGTGCCGCTACGATCGACCTCCCTGGGGGGTCAGGTTCTCGCGCGTCCAATGTCGTGGCGCTCGGTCCCCCGTCGCGCAAGAGGAGCCGGGTCGCCGAGATGCCGTACACCGCCGAAATCAGCCGCACCAATCCCGGCTGCTTCATCTTCCTCGTGGACCAGTCCGCCTCGATGAGCGATCCCATCGGTAGCGGCGAGATGGTCCAACAACGCGCCAAGGTAGTATCGGACGCCATCAACCGGCTGCTGACCGAGCTGTCGGTCAAGTGCGCAAAGGAAGAGGGCGTCCGCGACTACTTCCACGTCGCGGTGATCGGCTACGGCCACACCCAAGTCGGCTCCGCCTTCACCGGCTCGCTCGCCGGGCGTGACCTCGTACCGCTGAGCGAGATCGCGAACAACCCCGCCCGCCTGGAGAGCCGTACGAAGAAGGTGCCGGACGGCGCCGGTGGCCTCGTCGAGACGACCGTGCAGTTCCCCGTCTGGATGGACCCGGTCACCAGCGGCGGCACCCCCATGACGCGTGCCCTCGGCTACGCCGACTCCCTGGTCGCCCGCTGGGTCGACGAGCACCCGGGTGGATTCCCGCCCATCGTCCTCAACCTGACCGACGGCGAGTCCACTGACGGCGATCCCACGAGTGCGGCCATCGGGCTCGCCTCGCACGCCACCGCCGACGGGTCGGTGCTCCTCTTCAACCTGCACGTCTCCGGGGCCGGTGGGACTCCCATCACGTTCCCCGACAGCGAGGGTGAACTCCCCGACACCTACTCCCGGCTGCTCTTCCACATGTCGAGCGTGCTGCCCAGCCACATGCGCTCCTACGCCGCTTCGCAGGGGCATCGGGTCAGCGAAGCCACCCGCGGCTTCGTCTACAACGCCGACATCACCTCGATCGTCGAGTTCCTCGACATCGGTACGCGCGCCACGGAACTGCGCTGAGCAGCATGGGCACACAGACCGCGCCCCTCGACGTCCAACGCTTCCTCGTACCCAAGACGGGCAGCTCGCCGGAGGAGTGTGAGGACGCCATCGCCGTCTCTCTGTCGCCCGACGCGAGTTCACTCTTCGCCGCGGTGTCGGACGGGGCTTCGGAGAGTCTGCTCGCCGGGGCGTGGGCCAGGCAGCTGGTACACGGCGCCGTAGCGTCGATGGCAGCTGCCGACGGCCGGCGCGGCGATGGGGAGGACAGCAGGTCCGAGTCCTTCGTCGAGGATCTCCTGGCTCGCACCGTCGGCCAGTGGGACGGATACATCGCGGAGTACCAGGCAGAGCGAGTGGCCCGCGGCCGGCCCATCACCTGGTACGAGCAACCGGGCCTGGACAAAGGGGCCTTCGCCACGCTGGCGGCCGTCCACATCCGGGCAGCATCGGCGGATCCGGAAGACCCCGAGGTTGCGCGGCACCGGACCTGGCACGCCTTCGCTCTCGGCGACAGTTGTCTCCTCCACCTCCGCGAGGGCCGGCTGATCACCTCGTTCCCCATCGCGGACGGCGGCGGCTTCGGCATCACCCCCCAACTACTGGGCAGCCGCAACCGGGATGCCGCGCTGATCACCGACCGTGCGTCGACCGCGACCGGTGAACTGCGCGCGGACGACGAGCTGCTGCTGGCGACCGACGCGCTGGCCGCATGGCTGCTCTCCCGCTCCGAAATCGATTCGGGCGGAACCGGCAAGCAGCTCGGGAAGCTTGCCGACCTGGGGGACGAGACCTTCGCGGAGTGGGTCCAGAGCGAGCGCGACAGGTCCCGCATGCGCAACGACGACGTGGCCCTCATTCGCATGCGGGTGAAGACGGAGGGGTAATGGCTGTCTCCCGGACGGGCGGACCTGCCGCCGGACGGAAATTCCCGACCGGCGCGAACTACGTGGAAGCACTCCAGAACCCCACTCTGTGTTTCGAGGACCCGGACCTCAGGCACGGAACGGTCCAGCAGAGCCCCGTACTCGGACCGAAGGCGATCTCGGGAAACTTCGCCAGCGTCTTCTCCGTCACCGCCCCGGGCGGACAGCGGTACGCGCTGAAGTGCTTCACTCGCGACAGCAGCACGCTGGAGGCCCGCTATCAGGCCATCAGCAGGCAGCTCGCCAACCTCAGGCCTGCCAAACTGTCCCAGCCGTGGCCGGTCGGCATCGAGTACCTGCCCAGGGGCGTCCTCGTCGCCGGTGAGTGGTACCCGGTCCTGAAGATGGCCTGGGTGGAGGGCACCAGCCTGATCACGTGGATCGACCGGAACGTCCGGGACGCACCCGCCGTGTTCAAGGCCTCCGAGCGGTTCGCGGCACTGGTCGCCGACCTGGAGAAGCTCGGCGTCGCCCACGGCGACCTCCAGCACGGCAATCTCCTGGTCGCCGCCGACGGCACCCTCCGCCTCGTCGACTACGACGGGATGTACGTGCCCGCGCTCAAGGGGCAAGGCGCCACGGAGAACGGTCACCGCAACTACCAGTCCCCGACCCGCACGAGCGCGGATTTCGGTCCCGCGATGGACCGCTTCTCGGCATGGGTCATCCACCTCAGCCTCGTCGCGACCGCCACCGATCCCACCATCTGGGACCAACTGCACGACGATCAGGGTGAGTTCCTGATCCTGAAAGAGGATGACTTCAAGGAACCACGGTCCTCACTGGCCTGGAGCCTGCTGCTGACCCATGCGGACCCCGGCCTTCGAGCACTGGCCGCGCAGACGCACGGACACCTCACCGCGGCCGCCCGCACCCTTCCCCCGCTGTCCACGGCCGGGGCGATCCCGACCCCGACCCCGACCTCGACCCCGACCTCGACCCCGATCCCGGCCCCGCGCCCGGCCCCCGCGGCGACCCAGCAGGGCGGGGCCCCCTCCTGGCTGGCGGGGCACATTCCGCAGCAGCCGCAGAGCACGCCTGCGGCAAGCAGCGGGGGTACGGGCAAGGCCGCCGGTACGGTCTTCGCACGCCGGCGCCCCGCGGACATCCTCTCCGGTGTCTTCGCCCTGACCGGATCTGCCGCACCTGCCGCGCTGACCGCCATCAGCGTGCTGCCGACCGGCTACATGGCCGCCGCCCAGCTGGGGGCTCTGCTCCTGTCCGGCGGCGCCCTCCACGCCACTCGGCGCTCCCACCCCGAGGCCCAGGCCTCGAAGGCCCGGATGCGGGTGCTCCAACAGCAGGTGGGCGCATTGGCGGACTCCGTGGCCGCGGCCCAGAAGATCCACCAGGAGATCGAAGCCCTGAATGCGGCCGGCGCGAGCCGGGACACCCAGATCAGCGGGCAGATCAAGAGCCTCCAGGCCGAGCTGCGTGATGAGGGGTCGCGGATCACCGTCGCGCTCAACAAGGAGACCGGCAGCCTCAGGACCAAGCTGAGCGGACTGGCTGCCAGGGAGCAGAAGCAACTGGACGCCGCGTTGGCGTCGACGGTCAAGACGCATGTCCAGGACAGACTCCGCCGGACCCCCATCCAGGACGTCAAGAAGCTCTCCAACATGGGCAGCGGGACGGTCACGGCCCTGATCGCCGCCGGTATCCGCACCGCCGCCGACTTCACCGGGGTCCGGTACGTACAGGGCAGCAGGTACGGAAACCGGGACGCGTATCTCATCCGTTCCAACGGCCAGCAGGTCAAGGTCACCGGGATCGGCGAGGTCCGGGCCACCACGCTCGAAAGCTGGAGGTCCTCGCTGGAGCAGCGGGCCCGGACGTCCGCTCCCACCAGTGTGGGCGCCCAGGAACGGGCCGCGATCCGCCAGCAGTTCGCCGCGCAGAAGAAGAAATACGAGGCGGAGGTCACGCAGGCCGATGGCGCAGCCCGACGCAAGCGCGACCAACTCCAGCAACGCATCACCACACGCCTACAACAGGCCAACAAGGAGAAGCAGCAGCACCAGGCGACCACCCAGCACCAGCGCGCGGTACTGCTCCAACGCCACGCCCAACTCGCCGGCGCCACCACCACGCACGACCTGCTGGCCACCCAGCTCGCCACAGCCGGCGCGGAGCACCGACGCACCTTCGGCCTGCGTCGCTACCTCCGCTTTGTCGTGACGGGCCACTGACCCACCCCACCTGCCACAGAGCGGCCGCGCACTGCCAAGGCGAACAAGGCGGAGAAGCGAAGGTCAGGGGCACCTCCGCTGACGCAAGGGGTCCCGGGCTCCAGCCCCCGCACGCGCCGACACACCTGGGAAATAGCAAAACCCCCAGGTCACGGCGAGTGAGTCCTGGGGGTTCTACAGAGCCGCCTTCGGGATTCGAACCCGAGACCTACGCATTACGAGTGCGTTGCTCTGGCCAGCTGAGCTAAGGCGGCACCGCTGGGAAGACAAGAATTTCCTTGGGAGGAGGCTCTCATCAGCAGCGGCGCCAAGTCTACAGGGTTAAACGGGGTGCCCCGAACCGGCCTCCGGGGGGTGGGTCAGCACTTCTTGCCGGCCGTCGGAGGGGTGCCCTCCAGGAGGTAGCGGTTGATCGTCGAGTCGATGCAGTCGCTGCCGCGGCCGTAGGCGGTGTGGCCGTCCCCGTCGTACGTGAGCAGGACGCCCGAATCGAGCTGGTCCGCCAGGGCCTGGGCCCACTTGTACGGGGTCGCCGGGTCGCGGGTGGTGCCGACCACCACGATCGGCGGGGCGCCCTTGGCGTTCAGGTCGCGGGCCGTGCCGGTGGCCTTGACCGGCCAGTACGTGCAGTTCAGCGAGGCCCAGGCGAGGCCCGCGCCGAAGACCGGGGAGGCCTTCTCGAAGGAGGGCAGGGCCTTGTCGACCGCCTCGGGGCCGTCGAAGGCCGGGGGCTGGTCCAGGCAGTTCACCGCGGCGTTCGCGGACATGAGGTTGGCGTACTTGCCGTCCGGCTCGCGCTCGTAGTAGCTGTCGGCGAGCGCGAGGAGGCCGTTGCCGTCGCCGTTGATCGCGGCCGTCAGGGCCTCGCGCAGCTGCGGCCAGGCGTTCTCGTCGTAGAGGGCCGCGATGACCCCGGTCGTCGCCAAGGCCTCGCCGAGGGCGGGACGGGCCCGGTCGGTGGTGGGGACCGGCTGGGCGTCGACCTTGCGGAAGAAATCCTTCAGGCGTTGCGCCACCGCGTCCGGGCTGCCCTGGCCGAGCGGGCAGTCGGAATGCTTCGCGCAGTCCGCCGCGAAGGCGCGGAAAGCGGTCTCGAAGCCCTCGGTCTGGTCCCGGTTCAGTTCGAGCGCGGGGCGGGACGGGTCCATCGCCCCGTCCAGGACCAGTCGGCCGGCGCGGCTCGGGTAGAGGTCCGCGTACGTCGCCCCGAGGAAGGTTCCGTACGAGGCGCCGACGTAGTTCAGCTTCTCGTCGCCCAGCGCCGCGCGCAGTACGTCCATGTCGCGGGCGACGTCCACGGTCGAGACGTGCGGCAGGACCCGCTGCGAGTGGGCCTGGCAGGCGGCCGCGAACTCCTTGAAGGCGGCCACGAGCTGGGCGCGCTCCGCCGCGTTGTCCGGGGTCTGGTCCACCTGCGTGTACTTGTCCATGGCCGGGCCGGTCAGGCACTCCACGGGGCTGCTGCGGTCCACGCCGCGCGGGTCGAAGGAGACCATGTCGTAGGCGGCGCGGACCTGCGCCGGGTAGCTGATGCCGGCGTAGGCCTGGAGGTATCCGATGCCGGAGCCGCCCGGACCGCCGGGGTTGACCAGCAGCGAGCCGAGCCGCTTGCCGGGGCCGGTGGCCTTGTGTCGGGCCACCGCGATGTCGACGTCGCCGGCCTCGGGGTGGTCGTAGTCCAGCGGGGCCTTCATGGTGGTGCAGTCGAAGCCGGGGACACCGCAGTCGCGCCAGCTCAGCTTCTGGTCGTAGTACGAGCGCAGCGCGGCCGGGGTCGCGGCCGAGGGGGCCGAGGGCGCGGCGGAATCACCGCGGGAGGACGCGGCGGCCTTCGGTCCCCCCGAACCGCCCGAGGTGCATCCGGAGAGCAACAGCCCCGCGGCGGCGATCACGGTCCCGGTGGTGCGCAGCAGGCGACTGGTGTCCATCCCAGGAGCCTACGGCCTGCGGACCTAGCGGGTGCCGCGAGCCGCGCGCCGGGCGGCGGACCGCCGCCCGGGGGCGGCCTGGCGTCCCGCACTGACCTGCGACGTCCCGGAGACGCCCCGCGGACCGCTCGAACGGGTGAATCCGCCGGCAGGGGTTGGCGCCGTGCGGAGTGGGTTGTCCCGGCCGGCTGGTCCGGCAGGGCGGGCCGGGTCAGCCCGCGCGCAGGGACATGGTCATGGCCTCCACCGCGAGCAGCGGGGCCACATTGCGGTCCAGCGCCCGTCGGCACGCGATGATCGCCTCGATGCGCCGCAAGGTGCGCTCGGGGCCCGACTCCCGGGCGATGCGGTCGAGGTCATGCCGTATCTCTTCGTTCGCGATGGCCAGCGAGGAGCCGAGCTGCAGGGCCAGCACGTCACGGTAGAAGCCGGTGAGGTCGGTCAGGGCCAGGTCGAGGCTGTCGCGCTGGGTGCGGGTGCGGCGGCGCTTCTGGCGGTCCTCGAGCTCCTTCATCACGCCTGCCGTGCCGCGCGGCATCCGCCCGCTCGTACCGGCTCCGGCGCCGAGCGCGGACTTCAGCTCCTCGGTCTCCTTGGTGTCCACCTCTTCCGCGACCTGCTTGGCGTCCTCGGCGGCGGCGTCCACCAGCTCCTGGGCGGCCTTGAGGCAGCCGCCCACGTCATCGACGCGCATCGGCAGTTTCAGCACGGTGGCCCGCCGGGAGCGGGCAGCCTCGTCGGTGGCGAGACGACGGGCCCGGCCGATGTGGCCCTGGGTCGCGCGCGCCGCGGCCTGCGCCACGCTCGGCTCGATGCCGTCGCGCCGCACCAGCACCTCGGCTACGGCGGACACCGGCGGGGTGCGCAGCGTCAGGTGGCGGCAGCGGGAGCGGATGGTGGGCAGCACGTCCTCCAGCGAAGGCGCGCACAGCAGCCACACGGTCCGCGGCGCGGGCTCTTCGACGGCCTTGAGCAGGACGTTGCCCGCACCCTCCGTGAGCCGGTCGGCGTCCTCCAGGACGATGACCTGCCAGCGCCCGACGGCCGGGGAGAGCTGTGCCCGGCGGACCAGGGCCCGCGTGTCCTTCACGCCGATGGACAGCTGATCGGTGCGGACGATCTCCACATCGGCGTGCGTACCGATCACGGTGGTGTGGCAGCCGTCGCAGAACCCGCAGCCCGGCTCGCCGCTCAGGGCCCGGTCCGGGCTGGTGCACTGGAGCGCTGCCGCGAAGGCGCGGGCGGCGGTGGACCGCCCGGAGCCGGGCGGTCCGGTGAACAGCCAGGCGTGCGTCATCTTCGAGGAGGCCGGCGGCTCCGTCCCCGCCTCGATGGCGGTGACCAGGCCGTCGGCGTCGCGGGCGGCGGCGGCCAGCTGCGTCTGGACCCGCTCCTGTCCCACCAGGTCGTCCCATACGGGCATCCCGCCCACCGCCTTTCCCTCGACTACCGTCCGCGCCTACTGCTCACCCAGTGTGGCGCCCCCCGCTGACAATCCCTACCGACGGTCCCCCGCCGACACCCGTCAGCGGCGGCGCGGACCGCGGCCTTCCTCGTCCTCGTCGTCGCGGCGCGGGCCCAGCAGCTCGTCCGCCAGCGTCGGCAGATCGTCCAGCGGGGTCTCCTCCGCCCAGTCCGAGCGCGCCCGGCGGGGCCGCCCGTCCTCACCGAGCTGGGGCAGCTCACGGGTCGCGTCGTTGCCCGCGTCCCGGAAGATCCCCGGCGGCACCCGGTCGGCCGGGTTCTCTACGGGTCGCTGGGCCGTGGGCCTGGACGCGGAGTGCGCGGCCCGGGTCGGCCGCGCGGCCGCCGGACCGGCGCCCGTACCCACGCCCGTGCCAGTACCCGTACCGGTACTCGTCATACCCGCCGGGCGGACGGCTGGCAGTACGGCCGTCTCGTCGGCCGGGCCCGTCGCGCGGACCGGCGGCAGCACCGAGGTCTCCGCGGCCGGGTCGATCTTCGGAACCGGGACCGTCTGGGTGACGTCGTCCGGCTGCACGACCCGCTTGACCACCGGGGTCTCGACCGTCAGGGCCTCGTCCGGGTGCGGTTCCTTGCGCATGCCCACCTTGGTCGCGGGCGCGACGGGCGCCGCCGGCGCCACGGCTGCGGCTGCGGCTGCGGCTGCCGCAGCGGCCTTGGCCGCCATCTGGGCCGCCGAGGCCTCGGCCAGCCGCCGGGCCTCCTCGGCCTTCAGCAGGGCCTCCTCGGCACGCCGCTGCTTCTCCAGCCGGCGCTCCTCCGCCTCGGCACGCAGCCGCGACTCCTCTTCCTCCTGCTTGCGCAGTCGTTCCTGCTCGGCAGCGCGGGCCTTCTCCTCGGCCTCCAGTCGCAGCCGCTCGGCCTCGGCCCGCTCCCGGGCCTCCCCCTCGGCGCGCAGTCGGGCCTCGCGCTCCAGGCGCGCGGCCTCGGCTTCCGCCGCGACCCGGGCCTCCTCGGCCTCGCGGGCCTTGCGGGCCTCCTCCTCGGCCAGCAGCCGGGCCTCTTCCGCCTTGCGCGCCGCCTCTTCCTCGGCCTTGCGCCTGGCGTCCTCGTCGGCACGCCGACGTGCCTCCGCCTGCGCGGCCACCTCGGCCTCCGAGAGCGGGAGCATCCGGTCCAGGCGGTGGCGCACGACGGTGCTGACGGACTCCGGGTCCTGGCCCGCGTCCACCACCAGGTACCGCCCGGGGTCGGCCGCGGCCAGCGTCAGGAATCCGGCGCGCACCCGCTGGTGGAACTCCGCCGGCTCCGACTCCAGCCGGTCCGGCGCCTCCGTGAACCGCTCCCGGGCCGCCTCCGGCGACACGTCGAGCAGCACGGTCAGATTCGGTACGAGGCCGTCCGTGGCCCAGCGCGAGATACGGGCGATCTCGGTCGGGGACAGATCGCGGCCGGCGCCCTGGTAGGCCACCGAGGAGTCGACGTAGCGGTCGGTGATGACGACCGCGCCGCGCTCCAGTGCGGGCCGTACGACGGTGTCCACGTGCTCGGCGCGGTCGGCCGCGTACAGCAGGGCCTCGGCGCGGTTCGACAGTCCGGCGGAGGACACGTCCAGCAGGATCGAGCGCAGCCGCTTGCCGACGGGGGTGGCCCCGGGCTCGCGCGTGACGACGACCTCGTGCCCCTTGTCCCGTATCCAGTCGGCCAGCGCCTGCACCTGGGTGGACTTGCCGGCTCCGTCGCCGCCCTCCAGGGCGATGAAGAACCCGGCGTCGGACGCGGCCTGCACCGGCTCCCCGCCGCGCAGCGCCTCGCGCAGGTCGCGGCGCAGCGGTACGCCGCTGCGGTCGTCGGCCTTGGCCAGGACGACCACGGCGACGGGCAGCAGCAGGGCGCCGACCAGCATCAGCGTGAAGGCGGCGCCGCCGTGCGCGAACACGACCTCGCCGCTGGCCAGCCGGTGCGGACCGATGCCTGCGGCCAGTAGCGGGGCGGCGACGGCCCCGGCGGCCACGGCCACCCGGACGACGGCCTGGAGGTGCTCGGTGACCCGGGCCTGGCGGAACTCCTCGGTCTCCTGGTCCAGCAGGGTGTGCCCGGTGTTGGCGGCGACGCCCGCGGCGCTGCCGGCGAGCAGCGACAGGAACAGCACGGTCGCGGTGTCCGGGACGAGCCCGGTCAGCAGCAGCGCGAGCCCGGTCACCGCGATGGCCAGCGCCAGCAGCCGGCGCCGGGACAGCGCGGGCAGCACCTTCCCGGCCTGGGTGGCGCGGATGCCGAGGCCGGTGCCGCCGAGCAGGGCCAGTACGACCAGCGAGAACGCGGCCGCTCCGCCACCCAGGTCGGCAGCGTGCAGGACGGCCACGGCAGCGGCCGAGGCGATCGCTCCGGCGACGGCAGCGCAGGCGAGGACGAGCAGCGGGATGGCTCCCGTACGCCCCTTCTCGGGCCGGTCCCCCGCCTTGGGGGCGCGCAGGCCCTCCAGCGGGGACCGCGGACGCGGGGTCTTCGCGTCGGGCAGCACCAGCGGAAGCAGCAGCGACACGGAGGCGGCGAAGAGGCCGGAGGCCACGTACGAACCCAGCGCGGCCTGGTTCTCGGCGAACCAGCCGATGCCGAGGCCGAGGGCCTTGCCGATCAGGGTCGCGGCGAGCAGCAGGGCCGCGGCGACGGGCATGGCGGCGAAGGAGGTCCGAAGGTTCAGCCGGCGCAGGGTGTCGAGATGGTCCGGCAGCGGCCGGACGGTCGCGCCCTCGGGCGGCGGAGCCGGCAGCAGCGCGGGCGCGGCGCTGTCCTTGGCCAGTGCCCACAGCCGCTCGGCGGCTCCCGAGACGAAGACGGTGGCGAGCAGCGCGATCAGCGCGTGCTCCGGAATCCAGTCGAGCCACAGCGGGGCGACGACGAAGAGGCCGAGCCGCAGGCCGTCGGCGCCGATCATCGTCCAGCGGCGGTCCAGCTTGCCGCCGGGGGCGGTGAGCTTGGCCAGCGGGCCGAGGAGGGCGGCGCCGAACAGGACGGTGGCCAGCATCCGGACGCCGAAGACGGCGGCGACGGCCAGGGCCCAGCCGGTGTATCCACCGCCGAAGGCATCCTGCTCGACCGCCGCCTGGAAGGCGAGCAGCACCAGGACCAGCAGGGCCAGGGCATCACCGATGCCGCTGACCAGCTGGGCGCTCCACAGACGGCGCAGCCGGGGAGTGCGCAGCAGCGCGCGCACCGCGCGCTCGCGGGAGTCCGCGGCGAGGGCTTCGTCGTAGGTGGGAGCGGGGGTGTCAGGGGTGGTCTGGGCGGTGGCGGTGGTGGCGGTCACGACCGTTGGCTGCTCGGCTCGCGTCATCCGCCCAGCCTATCCGCTGCGCTTGGCCGGTGCGGTGGCCTGTGGACAAGGTCCGGTGTGACCCCAGACCCACCTTCCGGGGCGCGGCCCGGGCCCGTTCCCCGTGGCGCGGGGCTTGTCCCCGCCCCGCCCTTCGCTCGTTCCCTGGGCTCCGCCCCAGACCCCGCGCCTCAAACTCCCCCAGCTACCGCTGGGGGTGCCCCCGGGCGGGGCTGAAAGCAAAGAGCAGGGCCCGTGCGCATCGCACGGGCCCTGCCTTCGACTACTCGTCCGCCGGAACGGCGGCCGTCTTCTTCGCCACCGTCTTCTTCGCGACGGCCTTCTTCGCCGTCGTCGTCTTCTTGGCCGCCGCGGTCTTCGTCGCCGCCGCCTTCTTGGCCGGGGCCTTCTTCGCGGGCGCCTTCTTGGCCACGGCCTTCTTCGCCGTCTTCTTGGCCGGGCCCTTCGCGCGCTTCTCCGCGAGCAGCTCGTAGCCCCGCTCCGGCGTGATCGTCTCGACGTCGTCGTCCCGCCGCAGCGTCGCGTTCGTCTCGCCGTCCGTCACGTACGGGCCGAAGCGGCCGTCCTTGACGACCACCGGCTTCTCGCTGACCGGGTCGGTACCCAGCTCCTTCAGCGGCGGCTTGGCCGCGGCCCGCCCGCGCTGCTTCGGCTGCGCGTAGATGGCGAGGGCCTCGTCCAGCGTGATCGCGAACAGCTGGTCCTCGGTCTCCAGCGAACGCGAGTCCGTGCCCTTCTTCAGGTACGGGCCGTAGCGGCCGTTCTGGGCCGTGATCTCCACGCCCTCGGCGTCCACGCCCACGACCCGCGGAAGGGACATGAGGCGAAGGGCGTCTTCGAGGGTGACCGTGTCCAGGCTCATCGACGCGAACAGCGAGGCCGTCCGCGGCTTGACCGCGTTCTTGCCGGTCTTCGGCGTGCCCTCGGGCAGGATCTCCGTCACGTACGGCCCGTAGCGACCGTCCTTCGCGACGATTTCGTTCCCGCTCACCGGGTCCTTGCCCAGCTCGAACTCGCCGCTCGGCTTCGCGAAGAGCTCCTCCGCGTACTCCACGGTCAGCTCGTCCGGCGCCAGCTCCTCCGGGACGTCCGCCCGCTGGTGGCCCTCGGCGTCCTTCTCGCCACGCTCCACGTACGGCCCGTAGCGGCCGACCCGCAGCACGATGCCCTCGCCGACGGGGAAGGAGGAGATCTCCCGGGCGTCGATCGCGCCCAGGTCGGTCACCAGTTCCTTCAGGCCGCCGAGGTGGTCGCCCTCGGCCGGTACGACCTCGCTGGCGTCCTCCGAGCCGAAGTAGAACCGCTTCAGCCACGGCACGGACTGGGCCTCGCCCTGCGCGATGCGGTCGAGGTCGTCCTCCATCCTGGCCGTGAAGTCGTAGTCGACGAGACGCCCGAAGTGCGTCTCAAGCAGGTTGACCACGGCGAAGGAGAGGAAGGACGGCACCAGGGCCGTGCCCTTCTTGAAGACGTATCCGCGGTCCAGGATCGTGCCGATGATCGACGCGTACGTCGACGGGCGGCCGATCTCGCGCTCTTCGAGCTCCTTGACCAGCGAGGCCTCGGTGTAGCGGGCCGGCGGCTTGGTCGAGTGGCCGTCGGCCGTGATCTCCTCGGCGAGAAGCGCGTCGCCCTCCGCGACCTGCGGCAGGCGCTTCTCGCGGTCGTCGAGCTCGGCGTTCGGGTCGTCCGCGCCTTCGACGTAGGCCTTCATGAAGCCGTGGAAGGTGATCGTCTTGCCGGACGCCGAGAATTCCGCGTCGCGGCCGTCCGAGGAGCGGCCGCCGATCTTCACGGTCACCGAGTTGCCGACCGCGTCCTTCATCTGGGAGGCGACGGTGCGCTTCCAGATGAGCTCGTACAGCCGGAACTGGTCGCCGGTCAGGCCCGTCTCGGCGGGAGTGCGGAAACGATCACCCGAAGGACGGATCGCCTCGTGCGCCTCCTGGGCGTTCTTGACCTTGCCCGCGTAGACGCGCGGCTTCTCCGGCAGGTAGTCGGCCCCGTAGAGCTGCGTGACCTGCGCACGCGCCGCCGACACCGCGGTGTCGGAGAGCGTGGTGGAGTCCGTACGCATGTAGGTGATGAAGCCGTTCTCGTACAGCTTCTGCGCCACCTGCATCGTCGCCTTCGCACCGAAGCCGAGCTTGCGCGAGGCCTCCTGCTGGAGCGTCGTCGTACGGAAGGGGGCGTACGGGGAGCGGCGGTACGGCTTGGACTCGACCGAGCGGACCGAGAACGAGGTCTCGGCCAGCGCGGCGGCCAGCGCACGCGCGTTCGCCTCGTCGAGGTGCAGCACCTCGCCCTTGAGCTGTCCGGTCGAGCCGAAGTCGCGGCCCTGCGCGATGCGCTTGCCGTCGACCGTGTTCAGGCGGGCGACCAGGGTCGAGGGGTCGGAGGCGTCACCGGCGCGGCCGGTGGAGAAGGTGCCGGTCAGGTCCCAGTACTCGGCCGAGCGGAAGGCGATGCGCTCGCGCTCCTTCTCGACCACCATGCGGGTGGCCACCGACTGGACGCGGCCCGCCGACAGCTTCGGCATGACCTTCTTCCACAGGACCGGCGAGACCTCGTAGCCGTAGAGGCGGTCGAGGATGCGGCGGGTCTCCTGGGCGTCGACCATGCGCTGGTTGAGCTCGCGCGGGTTGGCGACGGCGTCGCGGATCGCGTCCTTGGTGATCTCGTGGAAGACCATCCGGTGGACGGGGACCTTGGGCTTGAGGACTTCCTGCAGGTGCCACGCGATGGCTTCGCCCTCGCGGTCCTCATCGGTGGCGAGGAAGAGTTCGTCCGACTCGGCCAGCAGCTCCTTGAGCTTCCTGACCTGGGCCTTCTTGTCGGCGTTGACGACGTAGATCGGCGCGAAGTCGTGTTCGACGTCCACACCGAGGCGACGGACCTCGCCGGTGTA
This sequence comes from Streptomyces sp. GL_140, assembly GCF_057834465.1. Taxonomy (NCBI): domain Bacteria; kingdom Bacillati; phylum Actinomycetota; class Actinomycetes; order Kitasatosporales; family Streptomycetaceae; genus Streptomyces; species Streptomyces sp. GL_140. Next base: position 4,695,830 of record NZ_CM174404.1, on the reverse strand, counting down.
CTTGTCGGGAACCTCGGCCGCGCCGCTGGGGAGGTCGCGGATGTGCCCGACGCTCGCCTCGACGACGTATCCCGGGCCGAGGTAGCCCTTGATCGTCTTCGCCTTGGCAGGGGACTCGACGATGACGAGTCGGCGGCCGCCCTTTGCGGTCTCGCTAGTCGGGGACAACTTGGCTCTTCTCTCCGGTCGGCACTCGGTCGCAGTACGGCGACGCTGCGGAGTGTGACGGTACAACCCGCCCCCGTGTCAAACGGCAGAAGCCCGCAACGGCCACTCGAACGGTAACCCGACAAGTGCCATTTCTGCCGCCCGGATGCCACCGCGGACCCCCGGCGATCACCGCGCGGAGTGGCCAAAGGGCCGTCTGGCCCCGCCCCCGCACCCCTCCTCACGTCGGCATTTACGGCCTGACGCGCACCTCGGAGGGAACCTGGGCGAAACCCGGCGCGCCGCTCGCGAGCGTGCCCGCGGTGCGTCCGGGCCCGCGGCCGCGAGGCCGGCCGGCACGGGCGTGACCGTGCACTGGGTACGGGGTACTGGGCACACGGCACACGGGCGAATGTCACCCCGCCCGGCGGCGCCCGGAGTCACAGCCGCCCGAGGCACCAGATCCCGAGAGCCAGCGACACCCCGCCGGCGAGCAGCGCCAGCGGTACCGCGACGACGGGGCGCACGTCCTCGGCCACCGGCGCGCCGTGCAGGGCGCGCGCCCCCGTCCAGACCAGCAGAGCGGCCCCGAACAGCAGGAACACGGTCGCCGCGAAGATCGCAGGTCCGTCTTCCATGCCGTTCCCCTCACACCCCTGGGCCGCTCCCGGGATCCCCCCGGATCCCGCTGACCCGGAGCCTGCCAGCCGAGGGGATACACCGGGCGAACCCCGGGTTACATCCTGGTTCCGGCTGGGTCGGGGCGTACGAAGCTCCGCCCTACGCCCCCCGCTCCCCGCCCGGCTCCGTCACCGGCTCCAGGAACCCCTGCTCCACCAGCATCCGGATCGCCTCCGGCGTGCGGTCCCGCAGGACCACCGGATCCTCCTCCACCAGTTGCGCGATGGCGTCCAAAATCCGACCCGCGCTCAGTGATCCGTCACACACCCCGGCGAAGCCGGCGCCGACCGTGTCGACCTTGGTGGCGCGCCGCATCCCGCGGTTCTGCCGGAGCACCACGTGCTCGGGGTCCTCCGCCCCGGGCGCCCCGACCTGCTCCTGGACGACCTCCTCGGTCAGCTGGAAATAGCCGGTCAGCAGGGCCGCGTCGTCGTGGTCGCGGAGGTAGTCCTGCCGGGCGAAGTGCGCCACGACGGTGTCCCCGAGCGGCTGTTCCACCGAGTGCGGCCACTCCTCGACGACGATCGACGGCTCGGCCGCGTCGCTGCGCCGCAGCGTGATCCAGCCGAAGCCGACCGACTTGGTCTTGCGGGCCTCGAACTCGTCCAGCCAGTCCTCGTAGCGCCGCGCGTACTCGGCGGGATCGGTGCGGTGGTCGCCCGCGTCGCGCAGCCACAACTCGGCGTACTGCGTGACGTCCTGCACGTCGCGCTGCACGATCCAGGCATCGCAGCCGCGCGGCACCCAGGCCCGTACCCGGTCGTGCCAGTCCTCGCCGTCCACGTGCTGCCAGTTGCCGAGGAACTGCGCGTACCCGCCCGGGTTGAGCCGGGCGCCGGCCTCCTGGACCAGGGTCCGGCACAGGTCGTCGCCGCCCATCCCGCCGTCCCGGTACGTCAGCCGGGCTCCGGGGGAGATCACGAACGGCGGATTCGACACGATCAGGTCGTACGTGGCCGCCCCGACCGGCTCGAACAGCGAACCGGTGAGCAGCTCGGCCTCCGGGGCTCCCGAGAGCGCCAGCGTCAAACGGGTGAATTCCAGGGCCCGGGGGTTGACGTCGGTGGCCGTCACCCGGGTGGCGTGCTGGGCCGCGTGCAGTGCCTGGATCCCGGATCCGGTACCGACGTCCAGGGCCGAGCCCACCGGGATGCGGACGGTGATCCCGGCGAGCGTCGTGGAGGCGCCGCCGACTCCGAGGACCACGCCCTCCTCGCGACTGCCGATCCCGCCGGCCCCGCCGACGGCGCAGCCGAGGTCCGAGACGATGAACCAGTCCTCGCCGTCGGGCCCCCCGTACGGGCGCACGTCCACGGTGGCGTGCACCTCATCGCCCTCGCGGCGCAGCCAGCCGTCGGCCAGCGCCGCGTCGACGGGCAGCGCGGCCGAGGCGTGCACGTACGGCACCGGCTGCTGGAGCAGGAACAGCCGCACGAGGCTGGCGAGCGGCCCGTCGCCGCCGCTGCGCGTGGCGCGCAGTGCGGGGACCGTCTCGCTGCGGGCGAGCGCGGCGTAGGCGGGGGCGCCGAGCAGTTCGAGCAGCCCGTCGGCGGTGAAACTGGCGTCGAGCAACGCGGCGCGGAGCCCGGCGGCGAGGTCGGACGAGGGGAGGCGGGCGGGCAGACCGGAGGGAAGGCTGGTGGTACTCACCCGCCCATTGTGGCCGCTGCCACCGGCATTCCCCGCGCCACACGGCCTACGGAGCCCTGCGCGCCCCGGAACGCGCCAGGGCGGCCGGTGCCCCGGGGGGTTCCGGCCGCCCTGTCGTGCGTACCGCGTGTGAAGCCCGTACCGCCGGCCGCGGATCGGCCCGCGCCCACGACCTCGGCTTCGACTACGACCTCGACTGCGACCTCGACTACGACCTGGCCTACGACTTGGACGGTGACGGGGTCGTCACCTGGCAGCCCTTCTGGCTGTTCATCGCCTTGTCCAGGCCGCCCGCCTTGAGCTGGTCGAGCGCTTCCTTGCCGCCCTTGGTCGCTTCCTCCAGGCCGCCCGCGACGTCCTTGAGGCCCTCGGCGAACTTGCCCTGGTCCTTGGGGTCGAGGGCTTCCATCTTCGTCTTCAGGGCCGTGTAGCCCTGCGACGTCGCCTCGAAGCCCTTGACCGCGGCGCTCTGGGTCTTCTCGCCGTCCTTGACCGGCGGAACACCCGCCCCCTGCAGGGCCGTACCCATCGACTTGTACGACTCGGACATGCTCCCGAAGGCCGCCGAATCGGTCGACTGGACCTCCTCGGGCTTGCTGCTCTCGGTGGCCACCCGCTTGATGTCGGCGTTGGCCTGCTCGATCTTCTTGAGCTCGGGCTGCCAACTGTCACAGACCTTCTTGGCCCAGGCGTCGGTCTTCTTGTCGCCGTCGTCCCCGCCGCAGCCGGACAGGACGAGCATCAGCACCGCACTGCCCGCCATGGCGGCCGCAAGCTTCTTGTTCACCGGATTGGTCCCTTCGAAGACTCTCGGCCCGGAAGATACACGCCCGCCATCCGGGAAACGCAAAGGCGGACGGACGGCGCGTCAGTCCGCGCCGCCTGTCCGCCATTCGGGCGTACGATCGAGTCCGACCGTGTCCTTCCCGGGTCCGCCGCGAGTACGCGAGTACCCGTCAGGCGTTCAGCGCCTCAGGAGGAGATCACCGCCGCCGGGTCGGCCTGCTGACCCACCCGCTCGGCCGGAGCGCTCTCGCCCGCGTCGCCGACCGCGATGCCGCGGCGCTTGGAGACGTACACCGCACCGACGATGACGCCGATGGCGAGGACCGCGACGATCGCCCGCACGGTCGCGCTGGCGTCCGTGCCGTAGCTGAACTGCACGATCGCCGGGGCGATCAGAAGCGCCACCAGGTTCATGACCTTGAGCAGCGGGTTGATGGCCGGACCAGCGGTGTCCTTGAACGGGTCGCCGACCGTGTCGCCGATGACGACGGCCGCGTGGGCCTCGCTGCCCTTGCCGCCGTGGTGCCCGTCCTCGACGAGCTTCTTCGCGTTGTCCCACGCGCCACCGGAGTTGGCGAGGAAGACCGCCATCAGGGTGCCGCAGCCGATGGCTCCGGCGAGGAACGAGCCGAGCGCGCCGACGCCGAGCGAGAACCCGACCGCGATCGGGGTCAGGACGGCGAGCAGGCCGGGCGTGGCGAGTTCGCGCAGGGCGTCCTTGGTGCAGATGTCCACGACGCGCCCGTACTCGGGCTTCTCGGTGTAGTCCATGATCCCGGGGTGCTCCCGGAACTGGCGGCGCACCTCGTAGACCACCGCGCCGGCCGAGCGGGCGACGGCGTTGATGGCGAGGCCCGAGAACAGGAACACGACCGCGGCGCCCAGGATCAGGCCGACGAGGTTGTTGGGCTGCGCGATGTCCAGGCTGAGGTTCATCGACTTGGTGTCGGCACCGACGGACTTGACCGCGTTGGCGATGGCGTCGTTGTACGAGCCGAAGAGCGCGGCCGCGGCGAGCACGGCGGTGGCGATGGCAATGCCCTTGGTGATGGCCTTGGTGGTGTTGCCCACCGCGTCCAGATCGGTCAGCACCTGCGCGCCGGCGCCCTCGACGTCGCCGGACATCTCCGCGATGCCCTGGGCGTTGTCGGAGACGGGCCCGAAGGTGTCCATGGCGACGATGACACCGACGGTGGTGAGCAGGCCGGTGCCCGCCAGCGCTACGGCGAACAGCGCCAGCATGATCGAGGTACCACCGAGCAGGAACGCCCCGTAGACGCCGAGGCCGATGAGCAGCGCCGTGTAGACGGCGGACTCCAGGCCGACGGAGATGCCGGCGAGGACGACGGTGGCCGCGCCGGTCAGGGAGGACTTGCCGATGTCCCGGACGGGACGGCGGTTGGTCTCGGTGAAGTACCCCGTCAGCTGCTGGATCAGGGCCGCGAGCACGATGCCGATGGCGACGGCGACCAGGGCCAGGATCCGCGGGTCACCGGAGTGGCCCGCGATCGCGGGGTCGTCGACGCCCGCGAGCTCCTTGTAGGTGGCCGGCAGGTACGCGTAGACGGCGATCCCGACGAGCACCAGCGAGATGACGGCGGAGATGAAGAAGCCGCGGTTGATGGCGGTCATGCCGCTGCGGTCGGTGCGCCGCGGGGAGACCGCAAAGATGCCGATCATCGCCGTGACGACCCCGATGGCGGGGACGATCAGCGGGAAGGCCAGGCCGAGGTCGCCGAAGGCGGCCTTGCCGAGGATCAGGGCCGCCACGAGGGTGACGGCGTAGGACTCGAAGAGGTCGGCGGCCATTCCCGCACAGTCTCCGACGTTGTCGCCCACGTTGTCGGCGATGGTCGCGGCATTGCGCGGGTCGTCCTCCGGAATGCCCTGCTCGACCTTGCCGACCAGGTCGGCGCCGACGTCGGCGGCCTTGGTGAAGATGCCGCCGCCCACACGCATGAACATGGCGATCAGGGCGGCTCCGAGACCGAAGCCCTCCAGGACCTTGGGGGCGTCGGCGGCGTAGACGAGCACGACGCAGGAGGCGCCGAGCAGGCCGAGGCCGACCGTGAACATGCCCACCACGCCGCCGGTGCGGAACGCGATCCGCATGGCCTTGTGGGAGACCTCGGTGAGGTCCTTGGCGGGTTCGCCCTCGGCGGGGGTGGCCTCGCGGGCGGCCGCGGCGACGCGGACGTTGGCGCGGACCGCGAGGCGCATGCCGATGTAACCGGTCGCGGCGGAGAAGAGGGCGCCGACGAGGAAGAAGGCGGAACGTCCCGCCCGCTGCGTCCAGTCGTCGGCGGGGAGCAGGAAGAGCAGGAAGAACACGACGACGGCGAAGATGCCGAGGGTGCGCAGCTGGCGTCCGAGGTAGGCGTTGGCGCCTTCCTGGACGGCGGCCGCGATCTCCTTCATGGAGTCGGTTCCCTCGTCGGCGGAGAGGACCTGGCGGACCAGGATCTGCGCGACGACGAGCGCGGCGATGGCCACGCCCGCAATGACGATCACGATGAGCCGGTTGTCATCGGTGAGTACTGCGGATGCCAGGTCAGTGGTGCGACCGGGCGCAATGGGGGTGAAGAGCCCCGTCATTCGTCCTCCTTGACGTGATGAGCTCAAGATGTGGACGGATTGTAGGGAGCGCGACCCGATCAAAACAGTACGCGGGAAACGGAATTGGCCTGCACATGCCCCTCACCAATAGATCCGGTCACTCCATTACCCTCGAAAGTAGTAATGGGGCAAAGGCATTGACGCCTCGTCATCGATCTAGGAATTCTCGGGGAGCGGCGCCGCAATTGATCTACGGCGACAGAAAAGGCCCTGCTCGGCAGGGCCTTGAATAAGATCAGAAGATACGTCGGCACGCGCGGCCGATCATTCCCGGAAGCCGCCGATCCGGGGTCTCCCCCGCTTTCCCGGCACCCACCCGGCCTCCCGCCGGCAGACGACCCCCCGCCGAAACTCACCGCACCGCGCGGCGCCGCACCGCGCGGTCGGCCGGAGGCTCCGCCGCCCCGGGGCACGGCAAAGCCCGGACCGCGACGCACGAGGGCGCGACGGACCGGGCCAGGGGCACTGGGACCGGATCGACCGGAGGAGCCCTGCGGGCCTCTCGGGCCCCTCAGGTCCCCTCAAAGGTCCCCTCAGGGTCCTTCGGGCCCGGAAAGGACTGCCTAAGCCGTCTCGGAGGCCCCCGAAACGGGCCACCTCATCCGGATGGTCCCGCCGGTCTCCCCGTTGATGACCTCGACGTCGTCGACCAGGCCGCTGATCACGGCGAGGCCCATCTCGTCCTCGCCCTCGACGTCAGGGTCCAGGACGGCGTCGAGCCCGGGCATGCCGGTGGACGAACCGCCGGCCGGTCCGGGTACCTCGTCGCCGACCTCGATGGAGAACACCTTCTCCTCCTCGGTCAGCACCACCCGAACGGGCGCGGTCAGCCCGTTGCTGCGGTGCAGTCCGACGGCGCGCGAGCAGGCCTCGCCCACGGCGAGGCGGACCTCGTCGAGGACGGCTTCCTCCACACCGGCCCGGCGCGCCACGGCGGCCGCGACCAGGCGGGCCGTCCGGACGTGTTCGGGCTGGGCGCTGAAGCGCAGTTCAACGGTGGCCATGCGCGTCCCCCTCGGACTACGGGCGTGCCTATCAGGGGCCCGGACCGCCTGTGGCCCGGTGCCCCCCGCTCCTCATCGGCCGTTCGCCGCCGAGAGCCGTCGGTCGGTCAGTCGGTGGCGTTGACCGCTTCCTCCACCGAGGTGTGGATCGGGAACACCTTGGTCAGACCGGTGATTCGGAAGATCTTCAGGATGCGCTCCTGGTTGCACACCAGACGCAGCGAGCCCTCGTGCGCGCGGACGCGCTTGAGGCCTCCCACGAGCACACCAAGCCCGGTGGAGTCGAGGAAGTCCACTCGCTCCATGTCGACAACCAGGTGGTAGCTGCCGTCGTTCACCAACTCGACCAACTGCTCGCGCAGCTTGGGCGCGGTATACACATCAATCTCGCCACCGACCTCCACGACCGTACGGTCGCCGACAGTGCGAGTCGACAGGGACAGGTCCACGGATCCTCCAGCACCTTGCTATCGAGCGGCGCCCCCCATCAGGGGCCTCGCCACCCGAAGGTATGCGAGGGATTGGCTGCCGCGATGGCATTCAATCACTTACCGGCAGGCGCGCACGACGCCTTCGGACCATTGTCCCGCACGCCGGTGACACACTCGGTTCCAATGGCCAACACTCACCGTCCCGGTCGGCCCACGGCACCCGAGGACGCCCGACCCACCCCCGGCACGGTCCTGGACCTGCTGTCACGGGGGTCTTCCCGGTCTGCGCGCATCACCCATACGGAGCACTTGCCCCCTCGGGAGGGCCGTCATGCGGTCTGGCCCGATCGCATCCGGACCGATGTTGTGGCCGCCATCCAGGCCGCCGGGATCGAACATCCGTGGGAACACCAGGCCGCGGCCGCCGAGCACGCCCTCGACGGCGAGTCCGTGGTCGTCGCCACGGGCACCGCGTCGGGCAAATCCCTGGCCTACCTGGCGCCCGTGCTCTCGGCCCTCGCGGACGGGGCCGAGGCCCCCAACGGCCGCGGCGCGACCGCGCTGTACCTGGCCCCCACCAAGGCCCTGGCCGCCGACCAGCGGCGCGCCGTGCGAGAACTGGCCGGTCCGCTCGGCAACGCGATCCGCCCCGCCGTGTACGACGGCGACACTCCGGTGGAGGAACGCGAATGGGTGCGCCAGTACGCCAACTACGTCCTCACCAACCCCGACATGCTGCACCGCGGGATCCTCCCGGCCCACCCGCGCTGGGCCTCCTTCCTGCGGGCCCTGCGCTACGTCGTGATCGACGAGTGCCACACCTACCGGGGCGTCTTCGGCTCCCACGTGGCCCAGGTCCTGCGCCGTCTGCGGCGGCTGTGCGCCCGCTACGGCTCCGATCCCGTCTTCCTGCTGGCCTCGGCCACCGCGAGCGATCCGGCGGCCTCAGCGTCCCGGCTGACGGGCCTGCCGGTGGTCGAGGTCTCCGACGACGCCTCCCCGCGCGGCGAGGTCGTCTTCGCCCTGTGGGAGCCGCCCCTGACCGACCTCAAGGGCGAGAAGGGCGCACCCGTACGCCGTACGGCCACCGCCGAAACCGCCGACCTCCTCACGGACCTCGTCGTCCAGGGCGTCCGGACGGTCGCCTTCGTGCGCTCCCGGCGCGGCGCGGAGCTGATCTCCGTCATCACCCAGGAGCGGCTCGCGTCCGTGGACCGCTCGCTGCCCGGGCGGGTCGCGGCCTACCGCGGCGGCTACCTGCCCGAGGAGCGCCGGGCCCTGGAGCGGGCCCTGCACTCCGGCGAGCTGCTGGGCCTGGCCGCCACGACCGCCCTGGAGCTGGGCGTGGACGTCTCCGGCCTCGACGCCGTCCTGATCACCGGCTACCCCGGCACCCGCGCCTCCCTGTGGCAGCAGGCCGGCCGGGCCGGGCGTTCGGGCCACGGCGCGCTGGCGGTGCTGATCGCCCGCGACGACCCGCTGGACACCTACCTGGTCCACCACCCCGAGGCCCTCTTCCAGCAGCCGGTGGAGGCCACCGTCCTGGACCCCGACAACCCGTACGTCCTGGCACCCCACCTGTGCGCGGCGGCGGCCGAGCTGCCCCTGACTGAGCCGGACCTGGACCTCTTCGGCCCGGCGGCCCGGGAGCTCCTCCCGCAGCTCGAGGCGGCCAAACTGCTGCGCCGCCGGGCCACGGCCTGGCACTGGACCCGCCGGGAACGGGCCTCGGACCTCACCGACATCCGGGGCGGCGGCGGCCGCCCGGTGCAGATCGTGGAGGCCTCCACCGGCCGGCTGCTGGGCACGGTCGACGAGGAGGCCTCGCACACGGCCGTCCACGACGGCGCCGTCCTCCTCCACCAGGGCCGCACGTACCTCGTGAAGCACCTGGACCTGGAGGACTCGGTGGCCCTGGTGGAGGAGGCGAACCCGCCGTTCTCCACGACGGCCCGCGACACCACGGCCATCTCCGTCCTGGAAACCGAGACGGAGATCCCCTGGGGCCGGGCCCGGCTCTGCTTCGGCTCCGTCGAGGTCACCAACCAGGTCGTCTCCTACCTGCGCCGCAAGCTGATCAGCGGCGAGGTGCTCGGCGAGGCCAAACTGGACCTGCCGCCCCGCACCCTGCGCACCCGGGCCGTGTGGTGGACGGTGACCGAGGACCAGCTGGACGAGGCCCGGATCAACCCGGAGATCCTCGGAGGCGCCCTGCACGCCGCCGAGCACGCCTCCATCGGCCTGCTCCCGCTCTTCGCCACCTGCGACCGCTGGGACATCGGCGGGGTCTCCGTCCCGCTGCATCCCGACACCCTCCTCCCGACGGTCTTCGTCTACGACGGCCACCCGGGCGGAGCCGGTTTCGCGGAGCGCGCCTTCCACACGGCCCGCGCCTGGCTGACGGCGACCCGCGACGCGATCGCCGCCTGCGAGTGCGAGGCCGGCTGCCCGTCCTGCATCCAGTCCCCCAAGTGCGGCAACGGCAACGACCCCCTCCACAAACGCGGCGCCATCCGCCTCCTGACCCACCTCCTCAAGGACGCCCCGACTCCGTGACCCGGGCCCCGGGCAATCCCGGGGCCCGGACGGGGCTCATGCCCGGCAGGACAGCCGTAGAGGCCCGGGCACCGGGGTGTCGGTGGTGGGTCGTAGGGTCCCGCCGCGTGTGGTGATCCCGTCTGCCGGAGGAATGACCGATGAACGACCTGCCCGTCCCGTCCGACCTGCCCCTCCCGTCCGCCCTGCCCGCCCTGCCCGCCCGCCTTGTCGCCACGCTGGCCGCACCCCTGGACCCGGACGGGGCCGGACGTCCCGCCGTGCGGCGGCTGGCGGACACCACACTGCTCGTGCAGAGCTCCGACACCGAGCTCGTCACCGTCACCGGCGAAGGCGAGGAGGTCCGCTTCCCCGCCCCCTGGCCGCGCCGCTTCGGCACCGACGCGGTGGCGCCCGCCCGGGACCTGGCCGTCTTCGCCGGAGTCCACGCCCTCCGGGCCGTCGACCCGGACGGCGCCACCCGGTGGGAGATCCGCCACGGCTGCTGGACCGGCGCCTGCGACGTCGTGCACTCCTCCTACGAGGAGTACGCGCAGAGCCGGGACCACCTGTACCCCGACAGCGGCTCGGCGGTCTTCTCCGCCGACGGGACCCTGGTCTGGGCCCACATCCGCGGCCCGGTGGCCGGAAGCCCGGAGTTCCCGGACTCTCCCGATGAATGGCTGGTGATCGACGCCGCCGACGGCCGGATCCTCGGCCGCGCCGACGCCCAGACCGCTGCGGCCGGCTCCGAGCACGTCCCGCACCCGGATCCCGCGCAGATGGGCCTGTCGGTCGGCGAAGGCCAGGACGGCGTACCGCTGCGGTGGGGCCGGTGGGACGGCGAACAGCTTTCCGTGGAGTGCCTGGGCGACGAGGACCGGGTCCTGACGGCGGTGAGCCCTTCGGGCCGCCGGCTGCTGACCGTGGCCCACTACCAGGAGGACCTGTCCCTGCTCCGGACGGACGACGGTTCGGTCCTGGCCACGGTGGTGGCCGAGTCCGCCCTGCCGCGCCACCCCGCGAGGGCCGAAGAGCCGGAGGGGCACGAGGACTCCGAACAGTCCGACGAGTCCGAGGGGTCCGAGGTGCACTGGGACTACGTGGGCGGATTCCTGGACGAGGACACCGTGATAGCCGGTACCGCCGAAAACGACGAGGAGTACGGCGAGGTCCGCCACTGGCTGCTCGACGGGCGCACCCTGACCGTGACCGGCCGGATCGCCTACCCCTTCCCGCCCTCCGGCGCCCCGAACGCCCTGGGTGACGGAACCTGGACCACTGCCTCCTCCGGAACCACCAACTCCGTGCACCTGTGGACCCTGGCCTGAGCCACCCCCTCACCCCGGCTCCGCAGCCGGCGGCGGGCCCGCGCGGGAGTTCAGCTCCGGGGCGAACGGGCCCGTAGGAGCGCGGGCCCGGACCTCCGCGACCTCGCCCGACACCACGCACCCGGTGACCCTCGCCCCCTGCGCCGTCGCCACCCGTATCGCCGTGGCGCAGGCGGCCTCCGGGCCGTGGGCCCAGGTCGCGGCGGCGGCGAGGGCTGCCAGGTCCGCGGCCGCGGCGGCCCGGTGGCGGGCCACGACGGCCTGCCCGAGCAGGAGCACTCCGCCGAAGACCGCCACCAGCACGGTCGCCACCACCACGCCCCACACCGTCGCCGACCCCCGATCCCGATCCCGAGGCCAATGCCGAGTCCGAGCCCGCCCCCACGCCCACGCCCGCACCCGCGCCCCGGTCATGACGGCGGGCCCACGGAGTCTTCGGCCAGGGCGGCGGCCCGGGCGGTGAGGCGGAACGGGAGGGCGGCCGGGCCCGGTGCGGGGGCCGAGACCTGGATCCGCCAGAGGTCGCCCGTGCGTGACAGTTCCACCCGCGCCCCGGGCGGGGCGGCCGCCTCGGCCACCGCCACCGCCCCGCCCGCCGGCTCCGACCGGGCCGCCGCCCGTGCACCGGCCCGAGCTGCGTCCACACACCGGATCTGCGCGGCGGCCGCCATCAGTGCCCACACCAGCAGCGCTGCGAACAGCACCAGCGCCGGAATCACCAGAGCCGCCTCAGCCGTCACATATCCCCGGTCAGAACGGCGCATCGAGTGCCTTCCCGATGGTCGACTGGAGTGCCGTGGAGACCACTTCACTCGTCACCACCTTGTACAGGACTGCCGCGAATGCACACGCCGCGATCGTCCCCATCGCGTATTCCGAAGTCGACATTCCCGCGTCGCCCGCACGACCCCGCAGCGCCGTCCGTACGCGAAACCAGATGATCCTCATGACAAACCTCCTGTTGATTCAGCTTTTTGACGTGATCTCGGATGGTGATCTCAGCTGTTTATTTCCATCGGCCATTTCAGCTGCCGGACAGAAGGCCGGAAGCCATGCCGATCACCACGGGCGCCACTCCGATCGCGAGAAAGGCGGGGAGGAAACACAGCCCCACCGGCGCGGTGACCAGTACCGCCGCCCGCTGCGCCCTGGCTCCGGCCTGGCGCGCGCGGTCCGCACGGAGCATCGACGCAAGACGGGAGACCGATTCGGCCGCGGGCGCTCCCGTACGGGCCGAGCGCTCCAGGGATTCGGCCAGGGCGCGGGCGCCCGGTATCTCCGCCAACCTCCCCCACGCGGCTCCCGGTTCGCCGCCGAGCCGCAGCTCGGCACCGGCCGTCGCCAGCCGCTCCCCCACCGGGCCGCCCAGCGACTCCCCCACCACCTCGGCAGCGTCCACCGGTCCGGCTCCGGCCGCCAGGCACGCGGCCAACAGGTCGGCGGCGAAGGGCAGCTGACGCTCCACCTCCCTCGGGTCCACCCCGGAGGGCGGCCGGGCCCGCGCCTGCCACCACCGCAGCCCCAGGCCCGCCGCGCAGCCGGCGGCCGCGCCCGCGAACCCGCCGATCAGCACCCAGGCCGCGACCAGCGCCCCGACCGGCCCGGCCCAGGCCGCCGCGGCTCTCCGCAACCGGGGTCCGCACAGTGGTGGCCGCCGCCTCGCCCGGTCCGGCGCGAGCAGGGCCGTGAGTCTGCGCCGGGCCGCCCGCTCCCGGATCCGCGCCGCCACCGCCGATGCCGTGCACAGGGCCGCCGCCGCGAGGCACGACGCCGTCCCCAGCCTGTGGACGGCGAGTCCGTCCATCACCGCTCACCGGCCCGGACGATGCCTCGGCACCACAGCAGTCCCAGCGCCTCCAGTGCCCCGCCCGCCAGCAGGCAGCCCCACCCGACCGGCGTGTGCAGCAGCACCCGCAGCGGGTCGGCCCCCATCCCGGTGCCGATCGACAGCCCGGCCACGGGCAGCAGGGCCAGTACCGCCGTCGTCGATCTCGCTCCCGCCAACTGGGCCCGCAGCGACTCCTCCCGGTCCCGCTCGGCCCGCAACGCACCCTCCAACCGGTCCAGTCCGGCGGCCAGGCCCGCGCCGCCGTCCACCGAGACCCGCCAGCAGGCCGCCATCCCGGCCAGCCCTTCCGCTCCCGGTTCCCGCGCGGCCTGGCGCAGCGCCCCGGGGACGTCCCCGCCGAAGGCCGCCGCCGCCAGGACCCCGGCCTCCGCGGCGCCCGGACCGCCGGGGCCCGCCACCGTCCGGCGCATGGCCGCGGTCAGCGCCTGGCCGGGCTGGGCGCCGGAGCGCAGCTCGCCCACCACCGCTCCGCACAGGGACACCACCTCGGCGGCCCGCGCCGACCGGGCCCGCGCCCGCTCCCTGGCCCGCAGCCACCGGCGCACCAGCGGCAGCGCCGCCGCCCCCGCGAGCAGCGGGATCACCGATCCGCCCAGCAGAGCCAGCGCCAGCCCGGCCCCGAGGCAGAGCAACTCCCGCCTGTGCGCGGCCCGGAGCCGTACGGCGACGAACAGCCGCTCCCAGCGCACCGATCCGCCGGGCTCCACCGGGCCCGCCCCGGCCAGTACCGCCCTGGCCCGCCGCGACACCCGGTCACCCCCGGCCAGCGTCCAGGCTGCCGCCCCGGCGCACAGCACCCCGGCGAACACCGGCAGCGGCACCGCGGCCGCCTGGGCGCTCACCGGGCACCTCCGAGGAGCGGGCGCAGCCGCTCCCAGCCCCGCTCCCGCACGAAGCCCCGCGCGGCCCAGCGCAGGGCGGGCACGGTGACCACCAGCCCGGCCGGATCCCGCTCCAGTACGTGCACCTCCGCGACCCGGCGCCGGCCGGCCCGGTCCCGTACGAGGTGGACCACCAGGGTCAGCGCGGCGGCCAACTGGCTGTGCAGGGCGGCCCGGTCGAGCCCGGCAGCGGTTCCGAGGGCCTCCAGCCGGGCCGGGACATGGGCGGCGGCGTTCGCATGGACGGTGCCGCAGCCTCCTTCGTGGCCGGTGTTGAGCGCGGCCAGCAGGTCCGCGACCTCGGCGCCCCGGACCTCTCCGACGACGAGGCGGTCGGGCCTCATCCGCAGCGCCTGGCGGACCAGGTCGGCGAGGGTGACAAGGCCTGCGCCCTCCTGATTGGCCGGCCGGGTCTCCAGCCGCACCACGTGCGGATGGTCGGGCCGCAGCTCGGCCGAGTCCTCGGCGAGCACGATCCGCTCACCGGGACCGACCAGCCCCAGCAGGGCGCTGAGGAGCGTGGTCTTGCCGGTGCCGGTCCCACCGGACACGAGGAAGGACAGCCGGGCCTCCACCATGTCGCGCAGCAGCCGCTGGCCGCCCGGCGGCAGTGTCCCTGCCGCCACCAGCTCCTCCAGCGTGAAGGCGCGCGGCCGCACCACCCGCAGGGACAGGCAGGCCGATCCGACGGCCACGGGGGGCAGCACGGCGTGCAGCCGGGTGCCGTCCGGCATCCGGGCGTCCACCCAGGGCCGGGCGTCGTCGAGGCGCCGGCCCGCGACGGAGGCGAGCCGCTGGGCGAGCCTTCGCACCGCCTCGGCGTCCGCGAAGGTCACCCCGGTGAGCTCCAGCCCGCCGCCGCGGTCCACCCACACCCGGTCGGGGGCCGCCACCAGGACGTCGGTGACCTCCGGATCGGCGAGCAACGGCTCCAGCGGACCCGCCCCGACCAGCTCGGACCGCAACGCGGCGGCCACGCCCAGCACTTCCGTGTCGCCCAGCAGCCTGCCCTGGGCGCGCAGGGCCGCCGCCACCCCTGCCGGGGTCGGGTCCACCCCGCTCTCGGCGAGCCGCTGGCGCACCGCGTCGAGGAGTACGGCGCTCATGCCGTCACCCCCTGCGCGGAGCCGAGCGCCCGCTGCCAGAAGCCGTCGCAGAAGCGGGCCAGGGTGCCCCGCCCGTGCGATCCCGGCGGCTCCCCGCCGGCGACCCGTCCCGGGAGGCCCACCTCGACCCGTACCTCACCGGCCAGGGGCACCCCCAGCAGTCCGGCGACCGTGTCCGCATCCAGTCCGCCGGGCACGGGGCCCCGTACGACCACGCGGACGTCGCGGGCCACCATCCTGACCCCGGCCGCCACCCGGCCGGCCGCGGCCACCGCGCGCAGCTCGCCCGGCACCACCATCAGGACCAGGTCCAGCTGCGCGAGCACCTCGGCGACGGCTTCGTCGACCCGGCGGGGCAGGTCGACCACCACGACCCCGCCGCGGCGGCGCGCCGCGGCCACCACCGAGCGGACGGCGGCGGGCGGCACCACGACCCGTTCCCCGCGGTCCCAGCTGAGCACTCGCAGCGCGTGCAGTTCGGGCAGGGATTCCTCCAGGGCTCCGGCTCCGACCCGGCCGCGCGAGCCCGCGAAGTCGGGCCAGCGCAGTCCTTCGGCGTTTTCACCCCCGAGCAGGACGTCCATGCCGCCGCCGAGCGGGTCCCCGTCGATGAGGATGCTGCGCTCCCCGGCCCGGACGGCCCGCAGGGCCAGGGCGCAGGCGAGGGTGGATGCTCCGGCGCCGCCGCTGCCGCCGATCACCCCGACCGTGAGGGCGGGCCGCCCGGCTCCTTCCACGACGTCGGCGATGCGGTCGACGAGCCGGCTCTCGGCATCGGGGAGGGTGAGCACTTCCTCGGCGCCGATCTCCACCGCGCGCTGCCATACGTGGGGGTCGTCGGGATCCCGGCCGACGAGGAACACCCCCTCCCGCCGGGGCGCCCCGCGCACCCGCCCGGCGGCGTCGTCCCCGACGAGGACGAGCGGCGCGGACTCCCATCCGACGCCTGCCGCGCTGCGGCCACTTCCGTCGTCACCGGCTCCGCTTTGCTCGGGCACCGCGTGGTGCACATGCGGCTCGGCTCCCGCGGCGGCACACAGCCGCAGCAGGTCGTCGAGCAGCAGGGGGTCCTCGGTGATGATCAGGGGTCGCCCACCGCCGGGAACCGGCCCACCGGTACCGGGATTCAGCCTGTCCCCGCCCGCAAGCACGAGGTCCCGGACTTCACACGACTTCGATCCAGCCACGATCTCCGCCTCCTTCTCACCGCATATCCAGCGCCGCGGACTTCGCGGCCGGAATCACCGTGACGCGATCGGAGAAAAGAAGTGGATCTTGGTCGAAAACTGTGGACTCCCGGCCCATTGTGAATAACCCGCTCACCCCAACAGGTGAGTTCCGGAGCGCACCGGAACCACTACGCACAGTCACGAGTTCGAGAGGGTGAGGGCCTTCGCCACGCAGGCCCCTGAAAGAGGAAGGGGCCCGAGGGATGATCACTTGGGGTCGAAGGCAGGGACGCAAACTGCGTCCGGACATGCGACGACCCCCGCCGGGGGGGAGAGCGGGGGTCGTCCCCACGGTCCGACTCGGGGGGGGAGGAGCCAGACCGGGTTAGCACGGTCGCGAACGATCCGTGACTTCCATGGTGTACCCGAGAGGCTTCTCAGGCAAACCCACGCGCCACACTTTACGCCGAATGGTGGGCGCATATGCTCGGGTCGTGGAAAATCAGCCCTTGCCGCACTCCGCGCCTCGTACCGCAGCCTTCTTCGACCTGGACAAGACGGTCATTGCGAAGTCGAGCACTCTGACGTTCAGCAAGTCCTTCTACCAGGGCGGCCTGATCAACCGACGGGCCGTGCTGCGCACCGCCTATACCCAGTTCATCTATCTGGCCGGCGGCGCCGACCACGATCAGATGGAACGGATGCGGGAGTACCTGTCCGCCCTGTGCAAGGGGTGGAACGTTCAGCAGGTACGCGAGATCGTCGCCGAGACCCTGCACGACCTCATCGACCCGCTGATCTACGACGAGGCCGCGTCCCTCATCGAGGCCCACCACACGGCGGGCCGCGACGTGGTGATCGTGTCCACCTCCGGCGCCGAAGTGGTCGAGCCCATCGGGGAGATGCTCGGCGCCGACCGGGTCGTCGCCACCCGGATGGTCGTGGGCGAGGACGGCTGCTTCACGGGCGAGATCGAGTACTACGCCTACGGGCCCACGAAGGCCGAGGCGGTCCGCGAGCTCGCGGAGTCCGAGGGGTACGACCTCGCGCGCTGCTACGCCTACAGCGACTCGGTGACCGACATCCCCATGCTCGAGGCGGTCGGACACCCGCACGCAGTCAATCCCGACCGGGCGCTGCGGCGAGAGGCGGTCGCGCGGGAGTGGCCGGTGCTGGTGTTCAACCGGCCGGTGCGGCTGAAGCAGCGGCTGCCCGGACTGTCGATGCCCGCGCGGCCGGCGTTGGTCGCGGCGGCGGCGGTGGGGGCGGCGGCCGCGACTGCCGGGCTGGTCTGGTACGCGAGTCGGCGGCGGGCGCTTGGCTCCGCCGGTTCGGCCTGATCCCGCGCTGCCCCGCCGCCTGATCCGTCCGGCTCGACGCGTCAGGCCCCGGCCCCGGACCCCGGTCTCGGACTCCGGCCCGGCCGTGTCGGATCGCGGCCGGGGCGGGCGTTGGGGCTGCCGCTGCGCGGGGCTGGCCCCCTACCCGCCCTTCCACCGTTCCCCGGGCTCCGCCCGGACCCGGTCCTCAAACGCCGGACGGGCTGGATTTTGGGTGGGCGAATGGGCTGACCTGGGGGGATATCGGATGTCCGGTATGGGTGGGGATCCAGTGGAAAGCAAAGAAATGTGGCTAGGGGTTTCGCTTGGCTCCGAAGCGGAGTACAAAGGAGTCAACGGCCCGCGAGACCAAAGAACATCCGAGAGGATCATCTTTCAAACGCAGTAAGGCCCACGGACCGAAGCATGAACGCCGAGCACCCACGCGACGTCGACCCGTCGATTACGGGCCAGCCGCACCAGGTGACGGGCAAAGTCCCCGACCTGATGGGCAATTTTCGAGGACGCTTGGTAACTGGGCGTAAATGCCAGCGGCGACACCAGAGCAGTACGGGTGTCGCCGCAACCCATGTCCGGCCTCAGAAGCCGTCAGACTTCAGGCCGCGCCGCGCTGGAGCGCCTCGCAGACCGCCGTCGATTCGCGGGCTCCGAGTCCGATCGCGCGGCCGCAGTGCGCGATCCACGCCGACATTCCCTCCGGGGTCCCCGCGAGGTAGCCCTCGAAGGCCTCCAGGTAGGCCTCCCGGCCCTGCTCCGCGTGGCCGACCTCCGCCGGGCAGATCGCCTTCGGGTCCAGCCCGCTGTTGATCAGCACGATCCGTTCCGCGGTCCGCGCCACGAGGCCGTTGTACGAGGTGAACGGGCGCAGGGCGAGCAGTTCTCCGTGGACCACCGCCGCCGTGATCAGCGCCGGGGCGGAGCCGCCCGCGATGATCAGGCGGGAGAGCCCGTCCAGTCGGCCCGCCACCTCCTCGGCGTCCGGGGCCGGGAAGCGGTCGAGCAGGGGCTCGTCGACCGGTTCGCCCGCCAGTCGCGGGCGGCCGACCACGTCGCCCTCGGCCGTGGAGCCCGAAGCCACCAGGTGGAGCCGCGCCAGTACCCGTAGCGGGGACTGGCGCCAGATGCTCAGCAGCTGGCCCGCCTCGGCCGTCAGGCGCAGGGCGGCGCCCACCGCGCGGGCCTCCGGGTCCAGGCTGAAGTCACTGCGGCGGCGGACCTCCTCCAGCGCCCAGTCGGCCCCCGACAGCGCCGCGCTGCCGCGCGCGCCGCGCAGCGCGGCCTCCGAGGCGACCGCCCCGGAGCGGCGGCGCATGATCCGGTGACCGTAGACCCGGTCCACGGCCTTGCGTACGGAGTCCACGGACTCGGCGACACCCGGGAGCCCGCCCAGCGGGGCGAGCGGGTCGGCGGCGGAAGCAGAAGCGCTACTCATAAGTAGGGAGCCTACGCACTGCTCCCCCATAGCACCGACCCCTCCTTGGAGTGGTCTTCTTCACTCAGGGATACAACACAAAGCCACCAACCCACTACGCTTTGTGAACATGAAGATCGCTTTCGTGGGGAAGGGTGGCAGCGGCAAGACCACGCTGTCCTCCCTTTTCATCCGCCACCTCGCCGCCAATGAAGCCCCCGTCGTCGCGGTGGACGCCGACATCAACCAGCACCTGGGCGCCGCGCTCGGGCTCAGCGACGAGGAGGCGGCCGCGCTGCCCGCGCTGGGCGCGCACCTGCCCCTCATCAAGGACTACCTGCGCGGCTCCAACCCGCGCATCGCGTCCGCCGACACCATGATCAAGACCACCCCGCCCGGCACCGGCTCGCGACTGCTGCGGGTCGACGAGGACAACCCGGTCTACGAGGCCTGCGCGCGCACCCTGCTGCTCGACGGCGAGCCGGTCCGGCTGATGGCCACGGGGCCGTTCACCGAGTCGGACCTGGGGGTCGCCTGCTACCACTCCAAGGTCGGCGCGGTCGAGCTCTGCCTCAACCACCTGATGGACGGACCGGACGAGTACGTGGTCGTCGACATGACGGCCGGCTCGGACTCCTTCGCCTCCGGCATGTTCACCCGCTTCGACGTGACCTTCCTGGTCGCCGAACCGACCCGCAAGGGCATCTCCGTCTACCGCCAGTACAAGGAGTACGCGCGGGACTTCGGGATCACTCTCAAGGTGGTCGGGAACAAGGTGCAGGGCCCCGAGGACATCGAGTTCCTCCAGGACGAGGCCGGCGACGACCTGCTGGTCACCGTCGGGCACTCGGACTGGGTGCGGGCGATGGAGAAGGGCCGCCCGGCCGCCTTCGAGCTGCTGGAGGCGACCAACCGGCTGGCCCTGCAGTCGCTGCAGGACGCGGCCGACGACTCCTACGCGCAGCGCGACTGGGCGCGGTACACGGAGCAGATGGTCCACTTCCACCTGCGCAACGCGGAGAGCTGGGGCAACGCGAAGACCGGGATCGACCTGGCGGAGCAGGTCGATCCCGGTTTCGTCCTGCGGGAGCACCGGAGCGACCCCGGTACGGGGCCCGGCAGCGGGGCCGGGGCCGGCCCCGGGGCCGCCGGTCTGCTCAGTCCTCGCTCTGACCAGCTTCAGCCGGCTCCGCAGCCGGCTTGACCCCGGCGGGGGCGGCCGGCTTCGCCGGCGGCCCCGCCGTCAGGAACTTGTTCCAGCCCTCCTTCGGCGCCTCGCCGACGTCGAGGGTGCGCATCCACTCCAGGGCCTTCGGGTCCTGCGCGTCCAGCCAGTCCGCCAGCTCGCGGAACGACACGCAGCGGACCTCCTTCTGGGTGCACATGGTCTTGATGGAGTCCTCGACGGCGCGCATGTAGGTGCCACCGTTCCAGGACTCGAAGTGGTTGCCGATGATCAGCGGGGCGCGGTTGCCCTGGTAGGTCCGCTCGAAGGCCTTGAGCAGGCCGTCGCGCATCTGCTCACCCCAGTACGCGTGCTGGGACGGGTCGCCCTGCGTGGTCGTACCGGACTGGTTGACCAGGTAGTTGTAGTCCATCGAGAGCGTCTCGAAGGCGCGGCCCGGCATGGGCACCAGCTGCAGCGGGATGTCCCAGAGGCCGTCGGTCTTCTTCGGCCAGATCTGCTTGCTGATCCCGCTGGAGTCGTACCGGAAGCCCATGTCCTTCGCCGCCAGCATGAAGTTCTTCTGGCCTTCGAGGCAGGGGGTGCGGGCGCCGATCATCTCCTTGTCGTAGTCGAACGGCAGCGCCTCCATGTCCTTGAGGGCCGGCGAGTTGGTCTTCCAGTTCTTGACGAAGGACTTCGCCTGGTTGATCTCACTCTTCCACTCGTCCACGGACCAGGTGCCGACGCCGCCGTCGGGGCCGCAGAAGTGGCCGTTGAAGTGGGTGCCGATCTCGTTGCCCTCCAGCCAGGCCGCGCGGACCTGGGTGGCGGTGTCCTTGATGCCCTGGGGATCGCCGAAGCCGATGTCGGAACGGCCCGCGGAGTGCTGGGGCGCCGTGTAGAGGGAACGCTTCTCCTCCGGGAGCATGTACACGCCGCTGAGGAAGTACGTCATGCGGGCGTTGTACTTCTTGCCGACCTCACGGAAATGCGAGAAGAGCTTCTGGCTGTCCTCGCCGGCCCCGTCCCAGGAATAGACGACGAACTGCGGCGGCTTTTCGCCCGGCTTCAGCTTCTCCGGCTTCGTCACGTTCGGCTGCCGCCCGGTGTAGGCGGTCGAGCCGTCGCCGATGAGCTGATTGACGCTGCCGGGGGCCGGGGCCTCCGGAACGGCGGGGCCCTTCTTGGCCGCCTGACCTCCCGGGGACGGCTGCTTGGCGGGCTCCGAGGTGCTGCACCCGGCCACTCCCAGGACCAGCGCCGCGGCGACCACACCGCCCGCGATCTTCTTCTTGGCGGCCTTCTTCGTGGCTGTCATCCGCACACCTCTTCCCTCGCAGTTCCGTCGCAGGACTTCCGCGCCGCAACGTCCCATGCGGTCCGTTTTTAGGAAGGTGTGACAAGCCGTACTAAATGCTTAATCACTCCTGAGCGCTAATTCCTAGGCCATTTGCCCGTATTACCTACCACCGACCTTTACTCTCCATTACCGTTCATTTACCGAGTGTTGAGACTCCCGCCGCTTCACCCCTCCTCCGAGGAGACGGGACCTATGAAAGCCACCTCCCTCCCCGCCCCCACCGGGAACGACCCCACCGAGGGCGAGCCCGTCAAGAACGAGCCCACCAAGGACGACCGCGCCAAGGGCGTCCGCGTCAAAGCCCTCTCCGCCGACCTGTCCGCCTCCGTCGCCGTCTTCCTGATCGCCCTGCCGCTCTCCCTCGGCATCGCCCTCGCCACGGGCGCCCCCCTCCAGGCGGGGCTCGTGGCCGCGGCGGTCGGCGGGATCGTGGCCGGGCGGCTCGGCGGGACCCCGCTCATGGTGAGCGGACCCGCGACCGGACTCACGGTCGTCACCGCCGAGTTGATCCAGCACTACGGATGGCGCACCACCTGCGCCGTCACGGTGCTCGCCGGCTTCTGCCAGCTCGGCCTCGCCGCCCTGCGGACCGCCCGGTCCGCGCTGATGGTGAGCCCGGCCATCGTCCAGGGCCTGCTCGCGGGCATCGGCGTGACGATCGCGCTGGCCCAGCTGCACATCGTGCTCGGCGGCACCCCGCAGAGCTCGGCCCTGGCCAACGTGCGGGGACTGCCCGGCCAGTTGGCCGACCTGCACCCCGCCGCACTCGGTGTCAGCGTGCTCACGCTCGCCGTCCTGCTCGGCTGGCCCCGGCTGCCCGGCCGGGTGGGCCGGGCGCTGCGCAAGGTGCCGGCCGCACTCGCCGCCGTCGCCGTCGCCACGGCCTTCGCCGCCCTCGCCGGACTGACCCTGCCCCGGGTGGACCTGCCGTCCTGGCGCAGCCACGCGCTCCCCGAACTGCCCGAGGGGCCGGTCCTCGGCATCATCGCCGCCGTGCTGACCATCACCATGGTCGGCAGCGTGGAATCGCTGCTCTCCTCGGTGGCCACCGACAAACTGATCGCCACCGAGCGGAGCACGGACAACCGGCCCGCGCGGGCCGACCTCAACCGCGAGCTGCGGGGCCAGGGCGTGGCGAACATCGTCTCCGGCGCACTGGGCGGACTGCCCGTCGCGGGCGGTGCCGTCCGCAGCGTGGCCAACGTCAAGTCCGGGGCCGTCAGCCGCCGGTCGGTCATGCTGCACGGGCTCTGGGTGCTGCTCGCCGCCGGGCTGCTCGTCCCGGTCCTCGACCTGATCCCGCTCGCCGCACTGGCCGCCCTGGTGCTGGCGGTGGGCGTGCAGATGGTGTGCGCCACGCGTCTGCGCACGGTCACCCGGCATCGCGAAATCCTGGTCTACGTCACGACGATCGCGGCCGTGGTGCTCGGCGGGGTGCTGGAGGGCGTCGCCATCGGCATCGCCGTGGCCGTGGGCCTGGCCCTGCACCGCCTCGCCCGGACCCGGATCACCCTCGAACAGCTCGACAGCGGGGTCCACCGGGTTTGGGCGCGGGGCCAGTTGACCTTCCTGGCGGTGCCGCGGCTGAGCCGGGTGCTGAACCAGATCCCGCACGAGGGGCACGCGGTCATCGAGCTGGACGGCTCCTTCATCGACCACGCCGCCTACGAGATCCTCCAGGACTGGCAGACCTCCCACCTGGCCCACGGGGGCTCCCTGGAGGTCACCGGCCGGTCCGGGGCCAGGATCGCCGAGGCCGAGCGGGCGCAGCGTTCCGAGCAGGCGGAGCGGGCCCACCGGGGTGGGCAGCGCGGGGACCACCACTGCTGCCGCCCCTGGACGCCGTGGCAGAACCACTGCGACCACCGGGCCACGACACCCCGTACGGCCGCCGACCAGACCGCAGACCAGGCCACCGGTCGGGCCGCCGGTCAGGCCGGGGGCCGGGCCTCCCGACGGCCGGCCGGACCGGGCGCCGGTCAACTGGCCAACGGGATCGGCGCCTTCCAGCGGGACACCGCCCCGCACGTGCGGGACGAGCTGGCGCGGCTGGCCCGCGAGGGGCAGCGGCCCTCGCAGCTCTTCCTCACCTGCGCGGACTCCCGGCTGGTGACCAGCATGATCACGGCCAGCGGCCCCGGGGACCTCTTCACGGTCCGCAACGTCGGCAATCTCGTCCCGCTCCCGGGTGCGGAGTCCACGGACGACTCGGTCGCGGCGGCCATCGAGTACGCGGTGGACGTCCTGCAGGTCGACAGCATCACCGTGTGCGGGCATTCGGGCTGCGGGGCCATGCAGGCGCTGCTCAACTCCTCGCCGGGGGCGCCGATGACCCCGCTGCGGCGATGGCTGCGGCACGGGCTGCCGAGTCTGGAGCGGATGGCCAGCCGCCACCATGCCTGGGCGCGGATCTCGGGCCGGCTCCCGGCGGATGCCGTGGAGCAGCTGTGCCTGACCAATGTGGTGCAGCAGCTGGAGCACCTGCGGGCCCACGAATCGGTGGCCCGGCGACTCGCCGAGGGCACGCTGGAGCTGCACGGGATGTACTTCCACGTCGGCGAGGCCCAGGCGTACCTGCTCTCGGACGGCGAGGACTTCTTCGACTGCCGGGTCTTCGACACCGTCTACGCCCAGTCGCTGCCCGGCTGACCGGGGTGCACTGCGCTCCGCCGGGCGGATGAACCGATACCCTCCCGTATCCGTGCCACTCGATGGCCCCTTTCCGCGCCCCTGCAGCGGGAAGGGGCCACTCGTGCGTCGGCCCAGCCGAGCAATAGGTCTACACCAATTTCCGGCAACCCCTTGTCTCCTGGGCCATTGACTGATGAGCTATGCCCGGGGACACAACGGACACCCTGGGAAAGGGAGATGTCGTGAGCAATGAAAGCCTGGCCAATCTGCTCAAGGAGGAGCGGCGGTTCGCACCGCCCGCCGATCTGGCCGCCGCTGCCAATGTCACTCAGGCTGCGTACTCACAGGCCGACGCGGACCGGCTGGGCTTCTGGGCCGAGCAGGCGCGGCGGCTGAGCTGGGACACCGAGCCGACCGAAACGCTCGACTGGAGCAACCCGCCCTTCGCGAAGTGGTTCGCGGACGGCAAGCTGAACATCGCCTACAACTGCGTCGACCGCCACGTCGAAGCCGGGAACGGCGACCGCGTCGCCCTGCACTTCGAGGGCGAGCCCGGCGACAGCCGTGCGATCACCTACGCCGAGCTCAAGGACGAGGTCTCCAAGGCCGCCAACGCCCTGACCGAGCTGGGCGTACAGGCCGGCGACCGGGTCGCCGTCTACCTGCCGATGATCCCCGAGGCCGTCGTCGCGATGCTCGCGTGCGCCCGGGTCGGCGCCGCGCACTCCGTGGTCTTCGGCGGTTTCTCCGCCGACGCCGTGGCCTCGCGCATCCAGGACGCCGACGCGAAGCTGGTCATCACCGCCGACGGCGGCTACCGCCGCGGCAAGCCTTCCGCCCTGAAGCCCGCCATCGACGAGGCCGTCGCCAAGTGCCCCCAGGTCGAGCACGTCCTCGTGGTGCGGCGCACCGGCCAGGACACCGACTTCACCGAGGGCCGCGACGTCTGGTGGCACGAGATCGTCGAGCGGCAGAGCGCCGAGCACGCGCCGCAGGCCTTCGACGCCGAGCACCCGCTCTTCATCCTGTACACCTCGGGAACCACGGGTAAGCCCAAGGGCATCCTGCACACCTCCGGCGGCTACCTCACGCAGGCCTCGTACACCCACCACGCGGTGTTCGACCTGAAGCCGGAGAGCGACGTCTACTGGTGCACGGCCGACATCGGCTGGGTGACCGGGCACTCCTACATCGTCTACGGGCCGCTCGCGAACGGCGCCACCCAGGTAATGTACGAGGGCACGCCGGACAGCCCGCACCAGGGCCGGTTCTGGGAGATCGTGCAGAAGTACGGCGTCACGATCCTCTACACCGCGCCCACGGCGATCCGCACGTTCATGAAGTGGGGAGACGACATCCCCGCGAAGTTCGACCTCTCCAGCCTTCGCGTCCTGGGCTCGGTCGGCGAGCCGATCAACCCCGAGGCCTGGATCTGGTACCGCAAGCACATCGGCGGCGACCGCTGCCCGATCGTGGACACGTGGTGGCAGACGGAGACCGGCGCGATGATGATCTCGCCGCTGCCGGGCGTCACCGACACCAAGCCCGGTTCGGCGCAGCGAGCCCTGCCCGGCATCGCCGCCACCGTCGTCGACGACGAGGCGAACGAGGTCCCCAACGGCGGTGGCGGCTACCTGGTCCTCACCGAGCCGTGGCCGTCGATGCTGCGCACCATCTGGGGTGACGACCAGCGGTACATCGACACCTACTGGTCGCGCTTCGAGGGCAAGTACTTCGCGGGGGACGGCGCCAAGAAGGACGAGGACGGCGACATCTGGCTGCTCGGCCGGGTGGACGACGTGATGCTGGTGTCCGGCCACAACATCTCGACCACCGAGGTCGAGTCGGCCCTCGTCTCGCACCCCTCGGTCGCCGAGGCGGCCGTCGTGGGCGCGGCCGACGAGACCACCGGCCAGGCCATCGTCGCCTTCGTCATCCTGCGCGGCAGCGCCTCCGAGACGGACACCCTGGTCGCGGAGCTGCGCAACCACGTGGGTGCCACGCTCGGCCCGATCGCCAAGCCGAAGCGGATCCTGCCCGTGCAGGAGCTGCCGAAGACCCGTTCGGGCAAGATCATGCGGCGACTGCTGCGCGACGTGGCCGAGAACCGCGCGGTCGGTGACGTCACCACTCTGGCGGATTCCTCGGTCATGGACCTGATCCAGAGCAAGCTGCCCGCGGCCGGCAGCGAGGACTGAGGTTCCGGCACGGAACGGTGCGAAAGGGGCATCCGGCGCGGCGCGCCGGATGCCCCTTTCGCACATAAAGTGATGATCACCGGATACGCCCTTGCGTGCACCCTGTAAAGTATTAGAAACGTAAATAATTGCTCCACAGGGTGCGCCGGGAAGTCTGGTCGGCAACGTGATTCGTCATGCCGTCCAACCCACCCCGGAGGTGCCACCCGTGGCCGCGCCAAGCCCCACCGACAACCAGAGCCGCAAGTTCCTCGGCCGCCTCTCGCTGCCGGAGCGCCGCTTCGTGGCCGACGCCCTGCGTGCCGAGACGGTCGGCGGCGTACTCCTCCTCGTGGCCGCGATCGCAGCCCTCATATGGGCGAACGTCCCCGCCGTCTCGGCGAGCTACGACAGCGTCCGCTCCTTCCACATCGGCCCCTCCTCCCTCGGCCTGGACCTCTCCCTCCAGCACTGGGCGGCCGACGGCCTGCTCGCCATCTTCTTCTTCGTCGCCGGCATCGAGCTCAAGCGCGAGCTCGTCGCGGGCGACCTGCGCGACGCCAAGGCGGCCGCCCTCCCGGTGATCGCCGCCCTCTGCGGCATGGCCGTGCCCGCGCTGGTCTACGTACTGGTCAACGTGCTCGGCGACGGCTCGACCGACGGCTGGGCGGTTCCCACCGCCACCGACATCGCCTTCGCGCTCGCCGTACTCGCCGTCATCGGGACCTCGCTGCCGTCCGCGCTGCGCGCATTCCTGCTGACCCTGGCCGTGGTCGACGACCTGTTCGCCATCCTGATCATCGCGGTGTTCTTCACCAGCGAGATCAACTTCCTGGCGCTCGGCGGCGCGGTCGCCGGCCTGGTCCTCTTCTGGTTCCTGCTGCGCGTGGGCGTCCGCGGCTGGTACATCTACCTCCCGCTCGCGCTGGCCGTCTGGGGCCTGATGTACAACAGCGGGGTCCACGCCACCATCGCCGGTGTCGCCATGGGCCTGATGCTGCGCTGCCATCGCAAGGAGGGCGAGGAGCACTCCCCCGGCGAGCACATCGAGCACCTCGTACGGCCCATCTCGGCCGGCCTCGCCGTCCCCCTCTTCGCGCTGTTCTCCGCCGGCGTCTCCCTCTCCGACGAGTCCATCGGCCAGGTCTTCACCCGGCCCGAGACCCTCGGCGTGGTCCTGGGCCTCGTGGTCGGCAAGACCGTCGGCATCTTCGGCGGCACCTGGCTCGCCGCCCGCTTCACCAAGGCCGAGCTCAATGAGGACCTCGCCTGGCCGGACGTCTTCGCCGTCGCCTCGCTCGCCGGCATCGGCTTCACCGTCTCACTGCTGATCGGCGAACTCGCCTTCACCGACGACCCGGTGCTGACCGACGAGGTCAAGGCCGCCGTCCTGATCGGCTCGCTCATCGCCGCGATCCTCGCGGGCACCATGCTCAAGATGCGCAACCGCAAGTACAAGGCGCTCACCGACGACGAGGAGCGCGACGAGGACCTCGACGGCATCCCCGACATCTACGAACAGGACAAGCCGGACTACCACCTGCGGATGGCGAAGATCTACGAGGCCAAGGCCGCGGAGCACCTGCGCAGGGCCGAATCTGCCACTGCCGCCGCGGCCGAAGCGGCGGGCGCGTCCAGCGCCGACGGCGGCCGTCCGGCATGATCTGACTTGACGGAGGACAGCGACGACAAGGCAGCCGTCGCCGACGTACGACAAAGGGAGAGAGCGATGAGCGCAGTGGAGCAAGGGGCCCCAGGAGCCGAGCGCACACTCGGTCAGCTGGTCGCCTCGGCCACCGCCGAGATGTCCGCCCTGGTGCACGACGAGATCGCCCTCGCCAAGGTGGAGATCCGTCAGGACGTCAAGCGGGCCGGCATCGGCAGCGGCGCCGCGATCGTCGCGGGCGTGCTCGTGCTCTTCTCCCTGCCCGTACTGAGTTTCGCCGCGGCCTACGGGCTCCACGCGGCCGGGCTCGGACTCGCCTGGTGCTTCCTGATCGTCGGCGTCGCGTTCTGGCTGATCGCGGGCCTGCTCGGGCTGATCGCCATGGTCAAGTTCAAGAAGGTCAAGCCGCCGGAGAAGACCATCGCCTCGGTCAAGCAGACCGCGGCCCTCGTGGGCACGGTCAAGCCGCA
The DNA here is from genome assembly GCF_057834465.1 of Streptomyces sp. GL_140. NCBI lineage: Bacteria > Bacillati > Actinomycetota > Actinomycetes > Kitasatosporales > Streptomycetaceae > Streptomyces > Streptomyces sp. GL_140. Next base: position 4,667,421 of record NZ_CM174404.1, on the reverse strand, counting down.
CGCCCGCTCGGTCAGTGACCAGGCTGTGGGTGTGGCACGCTCGTCCTCATGACAGCGCCCTCCGCGGACTCCGGCACCCCCGGCACACCTCCCACCACCGCCTCCGCGGTACGGCTCGCCATCCCCGGCGGGCGCGAGGTCCTCCACCGGGACGTCGCGGCCAACGGGGCCCGGTTCCACGTCGCCGAGGTCGGTGACGGGCCGCTGGTGCTGCTGCTGCACGGCTTCCCGCAGTTCTGGTGGACCTGGCGGCACCAGCTGACCGCGCTGGCCGACGCCGGCTACCGCGCGGTCGCGATGGACCTGCGCGGGGTGGGCGGCAGCGACCGCACCCCGCGCGGCTACGACCCGGCCAACCTGGCCCTCGACATCACCGGGGTCGTACGGTCCCTCGGCGAGCCGGACGCCGCCCTCGTGGGGCACGACCTGGGCGGCTACCTCGCCTGGACGGCGGCCGTGATGCGGCCCAAGCTGGTGCGCCGACTGGTGGTCTCCTCCATGCCGCACCCGCGCCGCTGGCGCTCGGCGATGCTGTCCGATTTCGGCCAGACCCGCGCCAGTTCGCACATCTGGGGATTTCAGCGGCCCTTCGTGCCCGAGCGACAGCTCGTCGCCGACGACGGGGCCATGGTCGGGGAGCTGATCCGGGACTGGTCCGGGCCCCGGCTGCCCGAGGAGGAGGACCTCCAGGTGTACCGGCGGGCGATGTGTATCCCGTCCACGGCGCACTGCTCGGTCGAGCCGTACCGCTGGATGATGCGGTCCATGGCCCGGCCGGACGGGCTCCAGTTCAACCGGCGCATGAAGCGGCCGGTGCGGGTGCCGACGCTGCACCTGCACGGCTCGCTCGATCCGGTGATGCGGACGCGGAGTGCGGCGGGGTCCGGGGAGTACGTCGAAGCCCCGTACCGCTGGAGGCTGTTCGACGGGCTGGGGCACTTCCCGCACGAGGAGGACCCGGCGGCCTTCTCGACCGAGCTGGTCAACTGGCTGAAGGATCCCGAGCCGGACCGCTGAGCCGGACCGCCCAGTCGCGAGCGCCTATATGACAAGCATTCAATTGCCTGGCGCATAGGCCAATTGGCCGCCCGCGACACGATTACCGACCTTGGGCCCCGGGCAGAGCTCGGAGTATGGGTTGGACGCACGACCACGGTGACACCGCACACGAACGCCGCTCGACGGGTACGCCGGGCACGCACAGGGGGCACGGCCAGAGCGGCCACGACCCCCGACTAGGAATTCCGCGCATCCTGCGCCGGCGGGCCCGCTGGGTCTCCGCCCGACTGAGGCACCAGCGCACGTAGACCGGCCCCGGGTGGGCCCACCTGGCTGGACCCACCCGCTCGGACCAGGTTGCTAAAGGGCGCAGCCCTGGCTGTCGACCCGCCGGTCGGCCGTCTTCCCGATCCGGACGTCGTCGCGGATCTCGTCCGCCGTCAGGGCGTAACCGGTGTTGGGGTCGTCGAGGGACTTCGCGAAGACGACCCCGTACACCTTGCCCTCGGGCGTCAGCAGCGGGCCGCCGGAGTTGCCCTGGCGGACCGTCGCGTACAGCGAGTAGACGTCCCGTCGGACGGTGCCCCGGTGGTAGATGTCCGGGCCGTTGGCGTTGATCCGGCCGCGCACGCGCGCGGAGCGGATGTCGTACGAGCCGTTCTCCGGGAAGCCCGCGACGATCGCGTCGCTGCCGCTCCCCGCGTCCTTCTCGGTGAACTCCAGCGCGGGCGCCTTCAGCCTCGGCACGTCGATGACGGCGATGTCGCGCTCCCAGTCGTAGAGCACGACCTTGCCGTCGTAGAGCTTGCCCTCGCCGCCGACCTGCACGGTCGGCTCGCCGACCCCGCCGACCACGTGCGCGTTGGTCATCACCTTGCCCGGCGCGAAGACGAAGCCGGTGCCCTCCAGCACCTTGCTGCACGCGGGCGCGGTGCCGACGACCTTCACGATCGACTGCTTGGCCTGCTCGGCCACGGGGCTGCGCGCGAGCAGCGGGTCGGGCGCCTTGACCTCGGTGATCGGCTCGTTGGAGAACGGGCTGAAGACCTGCGGGAAGCCGTTGCGGGCGAGGGTGGAGCTGAAGTCCGAGAACCAGGTGTTGGCCTGTTGGGGAAGGACCCGCGAGACGCCGAGGAGCACCTTGGAATTGCGGACTTCCTTGCCCAGCGTGGGAAGTGACGTACCGGCGAGCGCGGAGCCGATCAGCCAGGCCACCAGCAGCATCGCGACCACGTTCACCAGGGCACCGCCCGTCGCGTCGAGGGCGCGGGCCGGGGACCAGGTGATGTGGCGCCGGAGCCTGCTGCCCAGGTGCGTGGTCAGCGCCTGCCCGATCGAGGCGCAGATGATGATCACGACCACGGCGATGACGACGACCGTGGTGGACACCTGGGTGCCGTTGTCGGTGACCCGGTCCCAGATCAGGGGCAGCAGGGACACGGCGAGGAGACCACCGCCGAGGAAGCCGACCACCGACAAGATGCCGACGACGAACCCCTGGCGGTAGCCCACGATCGCGAACCATACGGCGGCGAGCAGCAACAAGATGTCCAGCACGTTCACGTGTGCCACCGTCTCATGCGCTCCAGTCGAGCGGGACTTCCCGGGTCCGGTCCCAGGGGAGTTCCCAGCCCGCGAAGTGCAGGATCCGGTCGATCACACCGGCGGTGAAGCCCCAGACCAGAGCCGATTCGACGGTGAAGGCCGGGCCCTGGAAGCCGCCGGGGTGCACGACGGTGACCCGGTGCGCCGGGTCCGTGAGATCGGCCACGGGGACCGTGAAGACGCGGGCGGTCTCGGCCGGGTCCACGGCGCCGACCGGGCTGGGGGCGCGCCACCAGCCCAGCACCGGGGTCACCACGAACTCGCTGACCGGGATGTAGAGCCGGGGCAGCACCCCGAAGAGCTGGACCCCCGCCGGGTCGAGCCCGGTCTCCTCCTCGGCCTCGCGCAGGGCGGCGCGCAGCGGGCCGGTGGTGTGCGGGTCGCCGTCCTCGGGGTCGAGGGCGCCGCCGGGGAAGGAGGGCTGGCCGGCGTGCGAGCGCAGGCTGCCGGAGCGCTCCATGAGCAGCAGCTCGGGGCCGCGCGGTCCTTCGCCGAAGAGGATCAGCACGGCCGACTGGCGGCCCCGGCCGTCCTCGGGCGGCAGGAAGCGGCTGAGCTGCGTGGGGCGGACCGTCCGCGCCGCCGTCACGACGGGGTCGAGCCAGGCGGGCAGGCCGTGGAGGGACAGGGTGGTGCTCCCGGTGGAGCCCGCGCGCGCAGTCCCGTACGGGGCCTCGTGCGCGCTCTCGTACGGGGCCTCGCGCGGGGTCCCGTGCCGGCCCTGGCCCTGCTTCGGGGGCGTGGCCGCCTCCGTCACGCTCTCGTCCCGCGTTCCGCGCGTCATAGGCACCCCTGTCCGTGTTCCCCACACGGCCAAACGCGGTGCGGGTAGCGATTCGTTCCTTGCGGGTGCGGCTCCGTTGCCGGGGCTCCGCGCCGGACCCCGCGCCTCAATCGCCGGCTGGGCCGGATTCTGCCGGGGCCGGGAGGCCCGGGTAGTCCGGCGGCGGGCTCAGGCGCTGCCCGGGCTGGCCGCCCTTCTCGTACTTCAGCAGCTTCGCCGCCTTCTCGGGGTCGGTTTCGCCCTCCCCGTAGGCCGGGCAGAGCGGGGCGATCGGGCAGGCGCCGCAGGCGGGCTTGCGGGCGTGGCAGATCCGGCGGCCGTGGAAGACGACGCGGTGCGAGAGCATCGTCCACTCGCTCTTGGGGAAGATCGCGCAGATCTCCGCCTCGACCTTCTCCGGATCCTCCTGCTCGGTCCACTTCCAGCGCCGTACGAGGCGGCCGAAGTGGGTGTCGACGGTGATTCCGGGGACCCCGAACACATTGCCGAGGACGACGTTGGCCGTCTTGCGGCCGACGCCGGGGAGCGTCACCAGGTCCTCGATCCGGTTGGGGACCTCGCCGCCGAAGTTGTCGCGCAGGGCCTGGGAGAGGCCGAGGAGGGACTTGGTCTTCGCCCGGAAGAACCCGGTCGGCCGGATGAGCTCCTCCATCGCCTCGGGGTCGGCCGCGGCCATGTCCTCGGGGGTCGGGTAGGCGGCGAACAGGGCCGGGGTCGTCTGGTTCACGCGCAGGTCGGTGGTCTGCGCGGACAGGACGGTGGCGACCAGCAGCTCGAAGGGGTTGCGGAAGTCGAGCTCCGGATGCGCGTAGGGGTAGACCTCCGCGAGCTCGCGGTTGATCCTGCGCGCCCGCCGCACCATCGCCAGGTGGCTCTCCGGCTTCGCCCCGGCCTTCCCGGCCTTCTTGACCTTGCTCTCTGCCATCCCCGAAGGCTACGCCGGACAGTGCGCCACCCGTGGCCGGACGTGACCTTGCCCCCGGAACGGGTTTCTTGGCCGAAAATTTGCCTTGGGGAGCGGGTGGCGGTGCCGGAGGGACCTTCGGCAGGGCTTGTTCGCCCACGGCTGAATTTGGGGTGTCGGTCACTCCCCCGGAGCCCTTGGCCTGTGCTCCCACCGGCCTGTTGGACACCCGACAGGGTCGGGGCCGATCACCGACGACCGTCCCGGACCTCAGGTAACACCACCCCGATCGGCCTCTCGCCGCACAGCACACCCGTACGTCCGGCATCCTTGTGATGAACGTGATTGATCGCACTGTTTGAGCCGTCCGGCAAAATAGGGGAACGGTCCCCTGGCCGGTCGACATAGGAGAGAGACTCGTGGACGACGTACTGCGGCGTGCCCCGCTCTTCGCGGCGCTCGATGACGAGCAGGCCGCGGAGCTCCGCGCCTCCATGGGCGAGGTGTCCCTCGCTCGCGGTGACGCACTGTTCCACGAAGGCGACCCCGGCGACCGGCTCTACGTCGTCACCGAGGGCAAGGTGAAGCTCCACCGCACCTCCCCCGACGGCCGCGAGAACATGCTGGCCGTCCTCGGCCCCGGTGAGCTGATCGGCGAACTGTCGCTCTTCGACCCGGGCCCGCGCACCGCCACGGCGACCGCGCTGACCGAGGTCAAGCTCCTGGGCCTGGGCCACGGAGACCTCCAGCCGTGGCTGAACGCCCGGCCCGAGGTCGCGACCGCGCTGCTGCGCGCGGTGGCCCGGCGCCTGCGCAAGACCAACGACCAGATGTCCGACCTCGTCTTCTCGGACGTCCCGGGCCGTGTCGCCCGCGCGCTCCTCGACCTGTCGCGCCGCTTCGGCGTGCAGTCGGAAGAGGGCATCCACGTCGTGCACGACCTCACGCAGGAGGAGCTGGCCCAGCTCGTCGGCGCGTCGCGCGAGACCGTGAACAAGGCCCTGGCCGACTTCGCGGGCCGCGGATGGCTCCGCCTGGAGGCGCGCGCGGTGATCCTGCTGGACGTCGAGCGACTGGCCAAGCGGTCTCGCTGACGCCGGTCTCAGCCGATTGAGGGGTCCTGCCCATTGGGCGGGGCCCCTTTGGCGTGCCCGTGCTGCGCCGTTGTGGGGGCTCTGCCCCGGCGCCCCCGCGCCGGAGCCGCCGGCGGGGCTGGATGGGGGCAGAGTGGAGCCATGGAGCACAGAGGGCTGGACGCCTACGGGTACTTCGAGCGCGAGGGCTCGCTCGGCCACGTGCGGGGCGGCTTCGTGCCGGTCGTGACCGCCGCGCGGGAGCGCATCGCCGAGGCCTACGGGCGGCGGCTGCACAGCGCCTACCTCTACGGCTCCCTGCCCCGCGGCGCCGCCCGCCCCGGGCGCTCCGACCTGGACCTGCTGCTCGCCCTGCACCACGAGCCCGCCGACGAGGACCGCGATACCGCCGAGGTGCTCGCCCAGGGGCTCGACGAGGACTTCCCCGTGATCGACGGGGTCGGCATCCTGCTGTACGGCAAGGACACCCTGCTGAGCGAGCGGGAACGTCACGACCTCGGCTGGTTCGTCGCCTGCCTGTGCACCCCGCTGCTCGGCGCCGACCTGGCCGAGCACCTGCCCCGCTACCGTCCGGACAGCCTGCTCGCCCGCGAGACCAACGGCGACCTTGCCGTCCTGCTGCCCGCGTGGCGGGCCCGGGTGCGGGCCGCGGTCACGCCCGAGGACCACCTCAGGCTGTGCAGGGGCTTCTCCCGGCACCTGGTGCGGACCGGGTTCACGCTGGTCATGCCGCGATGGGGCGGCTGGACCAGCGACCTCGTGGAGGCCGCGGAGATCTTCGGCCAGTACTACCCCGGACGCGCCGCGCAGATGCGGGCCGCGGCCTCGGCCGCGCTGGACCCGGTCGCGGACCCGGCCGTCGTGCGCGCGTACATCGAGGACCTCGGACCATGGCTCGCGGACGAGTACACGGCCCGGCACGGAACGAAGATGCCCCGCCCGACGGGTGCCGCGCGGACCTAGCCGGCCTGGGCGGCCTGCGTCGGCGGGCAGATCGTCATTCGGGCCCCCCGGGGATCAGTCCGTGATCGCGAAGGTACTCGAGCTGCGCCCGGACGGACCATTCCGCGGCCGGCCACAGCGAGCGGTCCACGTCCGCGTAGACGTGGGCGACGACCGCCTCGGGGGTGGTGAGGCCGTTCTCGACGGCCGTCTCGATCTGGGCCAGGCGGTGGGCCCGGTGGGCGAGGTAGAACTCCACGGCGCCCTGCGCGTCGTCCAGGACCGGCCCGTGGCCCGGGAGGACCGTGTGGACCCCGTCGTCGACGGTCAGGGAACGCAGCCGGCGCAGGGAGTCCAGGTAGTCGCCCAGGCGCCCGTCGGGGTGGGCCACGACGGTGGTGCCGCGTCCGAGGACCGTGTCGCCGGTCAGGACCGCCCGGTCGGCCGGCAGGTGGAAGCAGAGCGAGTCCGCGGTGTGGCCGGGGGTGGGGACCACCCGCAGCTCCAGGCCGCCGGTGCGGATCACGTCCCCGGCGGCCAGGCCCTCGTCGCCGAGGCGCAGGGCGGGGTCCAGGGCGCGGACCTTCGTACCGGTCAGCTCGGCGAAGCGCGCGGCGCCCTCCGCGTGGTCGGGGTGCCCGTGGGTGAGGAGGGTGAGCCCGACCCGCTGCCCCGCCTGCTCGGCGGCGGCGATGACCGCCCGCAGGTGTACGTCGTCCAGCGGGCCCGGGTCGATGACCACGGCCAGGTCGGAGCCGGGCTCCGAGACCAGCCAGGTGTTGGTGCCGTCGAGGGTCATCGCGGAGGCGTTGGGGGCCAGGATGTTCACCGCGCGGGCGGTGGCGGGCCCGGAGACGACCGTTCCACGGGGCTGGCCGGGCAGGGCGGCGGCGTCGGTCATGCGGAGGCTCCTGAGGCCCGGCCGCCGAGGCGGACACGCTTGGTGAACTCGTCGTGGCCCGGCCAGCTCAGCACCAGCTCGCCGTCTTCGAAGGCGGCCTGGGCCAGGACCGGTGTCAGATCCTGCGCGGCGGCCGCGGCCAGGGCCTCGGCGGCGCCCGCGTACGGCTCCAGGGAGCGCAGGGTGGAGATGGTCGGCGGCATCATCAGCAGCTCGCCCTTGTCGTACCCGGCGGCGGCGTCGGCGGGCCGGATCCACACCGTGCGGTCGGCCTCGGTGGAGGCGTTGCGGGTGCGCTGGCCCTCGGGCAGGGCCGCGACGAAGAACCAGGTGTCGTAGCGGCGCGGCTCGAACTCCGGGGTGATCCAGCGGGCCCACGCGCCCAGCAGGTCGGAACGCAGGACGAGGCCGCGGCGGTCGAGGAACTCGGCGAAGGACAGCTCGCGGGCCACCAGGGCCGCGCGGGCGGCCTCCCAGTCCTCGCCGGTGGTGTCGCCGACGACGGTGTCCGCGGACTCGCCGGCGAGCAGTACCCCGGCCTCCTCGAAGGTCTCGCGGACGGCTCCGCAGACGATGGCCTGGGCGGTGGCGGGGTCGGTGCCCATCCGCTCGGCCCATGCGGCGCGGCTCGGGCCGGCCCAGGCGATGAGGTGGTCCTCGTCGCGGGGGTCCACGCCACCGCCGGGGTAGGCGTACGCACCGCCCGCGAAGGCCATGGAGGTGCGGCGGCGGAGCATGTGAACGGCGGGCCCGGCGGGGGTGTCGCGCAGCAGCATCACGGTGGCCGCGCGCTTGGGTTCCACCGGGGTGATCGAACCGTCCGCGAGCGCGCGGATGCGGTCGGGCCACTCCGGCGGGTACCACTGGCCTCCGGCGGGGGGCTCTTGCTGACCGTTCTGACCATTCGGCATGGCGGGATGCTACGGCCATCCGGCCCGATGTTCGAGGGGGGCCGGGCGCTGGCCGCCGCAGAGAGGGAGTGGGAGCGGGGGCGGGCTGCGCCCGAGGCTCCCGGGGCTCCGCCCCGGACCCCGCGCCTCAAACTCCCCCACGCTCCGCCCGGGGGGACCCCCGGACGGAGCTGGATTTCCGCCGGCGTTTGAGCAGGGATCAGGCTCCGGCTACGAGCTCGACCTGGATCTCCACCTCGACCGGCGCGTCCAGCGGGAGGACCGCCACGCCGACCGCGCTGCGCGCGTGGACGCCGCGCTCGCCGAGGATCTCGCCCAGCAGCTCGCTCGCGCCGTTCAGGACGCCCGGCTGGCCGGTGAAGTCGGGGGCCGAGGCGACGAAGCCGACGACCTTGACGACACGCGCGATCTTGTCGAGGTCGCCGATCACGGACTTCACGGCGGCCAGCGCGTTGAGCGCGCAGGTCGCGGCCAGTTCCTTGGCCTGCTCGGCCGAGACCTCGGCGCCCACCTTGCCGGTGATCGGCATGCTGCCCTTGACCATCGGGAGCTGGCCCGCGGTGTACACGTAGGCACCCGACCGGACGGCCGGCTGGTAGGTGGCCAGCGGCGGGACGACGTCCGGCAGGGTCAGGCCGAGCTCGGCCAGCCTGGCCTCGGTGGCGCTCATGCGGACTTCTCGCGCTTCAGGTAGGCCACGAGCTGCTCGGGGTTGTTCGGGCCGGGCACGACCTGCACGAGCTCCCAGCCGTCTTCGCCCCAGGTGTCGAGGATCTGCTTGGTGGCGTGGACCAGCAGCGGGACGGTCGCGTATTCGAACTTCTTGGTCATGGAGGCGAGCGTAGTGCCTGCCGCGCGGCGCCCCGGCCCCCCGCCCCCACCGTCACGGGGGCGGAGGAATTAGGCTCGGGCCCTGTGAGCAGGCTCCAGGTGGTCAGCGGCAAGGGCGGCACCGGCAAGACCACGGTCGCCGCAGCACTCGCGCTCGCCCTCGCACGCGAGGGCAGGCGGACACTTCTGGTGGAGGTCGAGGGCAGGCAGGGCCTCGCGCAGCTCTTCGGCGCGGAGGCGCTCCCGTACGAGGAGCGGAAGATCGCCGTCGCCTCGGGCGGCGGTGAGGTGTTCGCGCTCGCCATCGACGCGGAGCGGGCGCTGCTGGACTACCTCCAGATGTTCTACAAGCTCGGCTCGGCCGGCCGCGCCCTCAAGAAGCTCGGCGCCATCGACTTCGCGACGACCATCGCGCCGGGCCTGCGGGACGTACTGCTGACCGGCAAGGCCTGCGAGGCGGTGCGGCGCAAGGACAAGGCCGGGCGGTACGTCTACGACCACGTGATCATGGACGCTCCGCCGACCGGGCGGATCACCCGCTTCCTGAACGTCAACGACGAGGTGGCGGGCCTGGCCCGGTTCGGGCCGATCCACAACCAGGCGCAAGCCGTCATGAAGGTGCTCAAGTCCCCGGAGACGGCCGTCCACCTGGTCACCCTCCTGGAGGAGATGCCCGTGCAGGAGACCGCCGACGGGATCGCCGAACTCCAGGACGCGGGGCTGCCCGTGGGGCGGGTCGTCGTCAACATGGTCCGGCCGCACCACCTCGACGAGGGCGCGCTGCGCGCCGCCTCCGGGGAGCGCCGCGCGGACGTGGCCAAGGCGCTGTCCCGGGCCGGTCTGGGCGGGGCCCGGCGCGGCGGGCTGGCCGAGCGGCTGGTGGACCCGCTGCTCGCGCAGGCCGCGGAGCACGCGAGCCGGGTGGAGCTGGAGCGCGCCCAGCGGACCGTACTGGAGGGGTTGCAGGTGGCGACGTACGAACTTCCCCTGCTCGGCACGGGGATGGACCTGGCCGGGCTCTACGGGCTCGCCGCGGAGCTGCGCAAGCAGGTGGGCGAGGAATGAGCGAAGCCATGAGCGCGAGCGTGGGCACGCCTCCGCGGCTGGACGTCGACCGGCTGCTGGACGACGCGAAGACCCGGATCATCGTGTGCTGCGGCTCCGGCGGGGTCGGCAAGACCACGACCGCCGCGGCGCTGGGCGTGCGGGCCGCGGAGCGCGGGCGCAAGGCGGTCGTCCTGACCATCGACCCGGCGCGCAGGCTGGCCCAGTCGATGGGCATCGACTCGCTCGACAACACCCCGCGCGAGGTGAAGGGCGTCGGCGGCCCCGGGGGCGGCGAACTGCACGCCATGATGCTCGACATGAAGCGGACCTTCGACGAGATCGTCGAGGGCCACTCGGATCCCGAGCGGGCGCAGGCCATCCTGGCCAACCCCTTCTACCAGTCCCTGTCGGCCGGATTCGCGGGCACGCAGGAGTACATGGCGATGGAGAAGCTGGGGCAGCTGCGGGCCCGGGACGACTGGGACCTGATCATCGTGGACACGCCGCCGAGCCGGTCCGCGCTGGACTTCCTGGACGCGCCGGGGCGCCTGGGGTCCTTCCTGGACGGGAAGTTCATCCGGGTGCTGATGGCTCCGGCGAAGGTGGGCGGCCGGGCGGGGATGAAGTTCCTCAATGTCGGCATGTCGATGATGACGGGAACCCTGAGCAAGCTGATGGGTGCCTCGCTGCTGAAGGACGTACAGACCTTCGTGGCCGCCATGGACACCATGTTCGGCGGTTTCCGCACCCGCGCGGACGCCACCTTCCGGCTCCTCCAGGCCCCGGGTACGGCCTTCCTCGTGGTCGCCGCGCCCGAACCGGACGCCCTGCGCGAGGCTGCGTACTTCGTGGAGCGGCTGGCCGCGGACAAGATGCCGCTGGCCGGGCTCGTACTGAACCGGGTGCACGGCAGTGGCGCCGACCAGCTCTCCGCGGAGCGGGCGTTGGCCGCCGCGGAGAATCTTGAAGAGGCCGGCATTGTCGATCAGGAGTCCGGGAAAGCTGGACTCCGTGACTCCTCCCCCGCCGGTACCGAAGACGGCGCTGATGTCGAAGACGGCGCCGATGCCGAAGGCACCGATGTCGAAGGCACCGCCGCCGCGGTCGCGGACGCCGGCGTGAATGCCGAGGCCGACGCCGATGTCGACGAGATCACGGCAGGGTTGCTGCGCCTGCACGCGGAGCGCATGCAGGTGATCGCGCGCGAACAGCGCACGCGTGACCGCTTCACCTCGCTGCACCCCGAAGTGGCGGTGTCCGAAGTGGCCGCCCTGCCCGGCGATGTACACGACCTCGCCGGGCTACGGGCCATCGGAGAGCGACTCGCGGCCGGGGTTCCGGCCGGAGCGTAGGCGTCCGTACGCTGCCCCCTGGTCAGGGGCGGTCCGCACGCGGGATGGCTCGGGTGATCTACCCGGCCGCCGCGTAGGCCTCGTACGGCACGTCGATCTCTCCGTCGACATCCATGGTGAGGATGCCCGTACTGCGCTCGTACTCCGTGCGGGCGGTTTCGAGCAGTCGCCGCCACGAGGTGACGGTGGGACGCCGGCGCAGCAGCGCACGTCGTTCCCGCTCGGTCATTCCGCCCCACACTCCGAACTCGACACGGTTGTCGAGCGCATCGGCCAGGCACTCGGTCCGCACCGGACATCCGGTGCACACCGCCTTGGCCCTGTTCTGTGCCGCTCCTTGAACAAACAGTTCATCCGGATCGGTAGTGCGGCAGGCTGCCTGCGCACTCCAGTCGGTAACCCAGCCCATCCCGGCGCCGTCCTCTCCCGAATCGAGGCTCCCCCACGGCGGTAGCGGCATATTCACCGCTGCCAGTTGAGGACGTTACGGAAGGCGGGCACAGTGCAACACCCCCGACGGGCCCAATCTTGAATGGCCCGAACGGACTATGGGTAAGCGGCAGATCACCCGACGGAGTGATCCTGCGACATGCCCGACCATTCCGGCGATTTGGGTGAAATCGGCGGCACAACGCGATCACAGGGGGCGGGATTCGGACATGCGTCCACCCCATTCGGGAAGGGTGAAAAACAAGCCGAGGGGTTGATGTCCCACCGCACTGCTGTGACAGTTGAGGGCAGCTTAGGCCAAGGCATTCGCGTGTGTCCGGCGAATGAGAACGTAGGCTGCCCTCCATGGGAAAGAAGCGCTCGGGCGGCGGGCTCACGGGGCCACAGCAGGCCGCCAAGTTCCTCGGTGTGTCCGTTCTCTCCGGAGTCGTACTGGCGGGCATCGCGATCCCGGGGGCAGGCGCCCTGGGGCTGGCGGCCAAGGGCACGGTCGAGGGGTTCGATGAGATCCCGGCCAATCTCAAGACGCCGCCTCTGAGCCAGCGCACCACGATTCTGGACTCCGAAGGTGGCCTGATCGCCACGGTCTATTCGCGTGACCGGCAGGTGGTCCCCCTCACGGCCATCTCCCCGTACATGCAGAAGGCGATCGTCGCGATCGAGGACTCCCGCTTCTACGAACACGGAGCCATCGACCTCAAGGGCATCCTGCGCGCGGTCAACCGCAACGCGCAGGAGGGCGGCGCGGCGCAGGGCGCCTCCACGCTGACACAGCAATACGTCAAGAACGTCTTCGTCGAAGAGGCGGGCGACGACGAGACGAAGGTCCGCGAGGCCCAGGAGAAGAGCCTCGGTCGCAAGGTCCGCGAGCTGAAGTACTCGATCCAGGTCGAGGAAGAGCTCGGGAAGAAGAAGATCCTCGAGAACTACCTCAACATCACGTACTTCGGCCAGCAGGCGTACGGAATCGAATCCGCCGCCCAGCGGTACTTCAGCAAGCCGGCCAAGGACCTGACCCTGGAGGAGTCGGCGATGCTCGCCGGCATCGTGCAGTCGCCGAGCCGGTTCGACCCGGTCAACGACTCGCAGGAGGCCATGAAGCGCCGCAACGTCGTGCTCCAGCGCATGGCCGACATGAAGGACGTCTCGCAGGCCGAGGCGGACGCGGCGAAGCTGAAGCCGGTCCAGCTGAAGGTGACCAAGCCGAAGAACGGCTGCATCACCGCGGTCAAGGGCGCGGGCTTCTTCTGCGACTACGTGCGCAACTCCTTCCTGGACGACACGGCCTTCGGCAAGACCCGCGAGGAGCGGGCGAAGGTCTGGAACCAGGGCGGCCTGACGGTCCGCACCACCCTGGACCCGCAGTCCCAGGACTCGGTCAACGAGTCCATCAAGGACCACGTCGACCAGGACGACAAGGTCGCGACGGCCGTCACCCTCGTCCAGCCCGGCACCGGACGGGTCCTCGCCATGGGGCAGTCGAAGCCGTACGGCTTCGGCAAGAACGAGACGCAGATCAACTTCTCGGTGGACAAGAAGATGGGCGGCTCGAACTTCGGCTTCCCGACCGGTTCCACCTTCAAGGCGTTCGTCGCGGCCGCCGCCATCGAGGGCGGTCTGCCGCCGACGAAGATGTACCAGTCCCCGTACGACATGGACTACCCGAGCCCGGTGAAGACCTGCGGCGACAAGCCCTGGGTCAACACCGAACACGCACGGGTGGAGAACGAGACCGAGTCCGAGGTCGGTCCGTACGGGATGAAGGACGCGATGGCCAAGTCGGTCAACACCTACTTCGTCGAGATGATCTCCGAGATCGGCCTGTGCCCCGTCACCGACATGACCAGCAAGCTCGGCGTCGTCCCGGCCAACGGCGCCAAGCTCCCCGAGGTCCCGGCCATCGCGCTCGGCAGTGAGGGCATGTCCCCGCTGACCATGGCCAACGCCTACGCCACCTTCGCCAACCGCGGCGTGTACTGCACCCCGGTCGCCATCGAGTCGATCACCGACGCGCACGGCAAGGCCCTGACTGTGCCGAAGTCCAAGTGCGGCCGCGCGATGAGCGAGAAGACCGCCGACACCATCAACACGCTGCTGCTCGGCGTGGTCGACTCGGGTACGGGCCAGCAGTCGGGTCTGACCGACCGCCAGAGCGCGGGCAAGACCGGTACCACCGACAGCCGCTACAACGCCTGGTTCGTCGGCTACACGCCGAACATGTCCGGCGCGACCTGGGTCGGCTCGGGCGGCTCCAAGCAGGTGTCGATGGAGAACATCACCATCGGCGGCCAGTACTACGACAAGGTCTTCGGTGGTGGGCTGCCCGGCCCGATCTGGAAGCAGGCGGTCTCGGGCGCGCTCTCGGGCCGCGAGGCGCCGAGCTTCACCACGGTGGCCATCGCCGAGACCCCGAGCCCGGCCGCCGGCGGCAAGCCCAACACGGGCAAGCCCAACAAGCCCGGCAAGCCGGGCCGCGACGGCAAGCCCGGTGACGGGCAGCCCGGCGGGCAGCAGACGGCCGCCGGAGGCACGGGCGCCGGAGGTACGGCGGCCGGAGCCACGGGCGGCAACGCGGGCGGGACGAACCCGTTCCCCGGGATCAGCATCCCGCCGGGCGTCATCGGCGGCCGCGAGCAGTAGGCGCAGCCGCGGGCACACGTACGAAGAGGGAGGCCCTCCACCGGATCCGGTGGAGGGCCTCCCTCTTGACGTCCAGGCCTAGGCCTGGACCCACACCTAGGAGAGGTGCTTCTTGACTGCGGCGGCGACGCGCCCGCCGTCCGCCAGACCGGCGACCTTCGGGTTCACGATCTTCATGACGGCGCCCATCGCCCGCGGGCCCTCGGCGCCGGCCGCCTTGGCCTCCTCGACGGCCTGCGCCACGATCGCGCCGAGCTCGTCGTCGCCGAGCTGCTTGGGGAGGTAGGTGTCGAGGAACTCGCCCTCCTCGGTCTCGCGCGCGGCCTGCTCGGGACGGCCACCCTGCGCGAAGGCGTCCGCGGCCTCGCGGCGCTTCTTCGCCTCCTTGGCGATCACCTTGAGGACTTCCTCGTCGGAGAGCACACGGGCTTCCTTGCCCGCGACCTCCTGGTTGGTGATGGCGGAGAGGGTCAGGCGCAGCGTGGACGAGTGCAGCTCGTTCCGGGCGCGGATGGCGGTGGTGAGGTCTTCCTGGAGCTTGGCCTTGAGCGTGGTCATGCCCCCGAGTCTGCCAGGTAGGGGCCCTCGGGCGCCCGCCGGTTTTGGCGGTGGGCGCGCCGCGGTGTCCCCAGCGGCCCTCGGCCTCCTGCGCACGGCCCTGGTCCGGGTGCCCCACTCCCCGGTCCGGGCGCCCGCCGGGTCTGCGAACATGAGGTCATGCGTGCGCGTTACGGAGTACCCCTGAAGGTCACCGCCGGGATCGCCGCGGCGGGGGCCGCCGGTGTGGCCTATGCCGCCGGCTTCGAAGCCCGGTCCTTCCGCCTGCGCCGGGTCACCGTCCCCGTGCTCCCGCAGGGGATGCGCCCGCTGCGAATCCTGCAGGTCTCGGACATCCACATGGTCGGCGGGCAGCGCAAGAAGCGCGCGTGGCTGCAGTCCCTGGCCGGTCTGCGGCCCGACCTCGTCGTGAACACGGGCGACAACCTCTCCGACACGGAGGGCGTGCCGGAGGTGCTCGACGCGCTCGGCCCGCTGATGTCCTTCCCCGGCGTGTACGTCTTCGGGTCGAACGACTACTACGGCCCCCGGCTGCGCAATCCCGGACGCTACCTGCTGGAGAAGACACAGGGCCGGCACGGGCTGAACGGCAACGCGCCGGTCGTCGGCGCCGTCCACAACCCGTGGGAGGGCATGCGGGACGCCTTCGACGCGGCCGGCTGGCTCAACCTCACCAACACCCGCGGCCGCCTCAAGATCGACGGGCTGGAGCTGGCCTTCACCGGCCTCGACGACCCGCACATCAAGCGCGACCGGTACGAGCGGGTCGCGGGCGGGCCGGAGGCGGACGCCGACTTCTCGCTGGCGGTCGTCCACGCCCCGTACCTGCGCGTCCTCGAAGCCTTCACCGCCGACCGGTACCCGCTGATCCTGGCCGGCCACACGCACGGCGGGCAGCTGTGCATCCCCTTCTACGGGGCGCTGGTGACCAACTGCGACCTGGACACGAAGCGGGTGAAGGGCCTGTCGACGCACGAGGCGCAGGGACACCGCTCCTACCTCCACGTATCGGCGGGCTGCGGCACCAACCGCTTCACCCCGGTGCGGTTCGCGTGCCCGCCCGAGGCGACACTCCTCACGCTGACCCCGAAGGCGTAACGGCGACCAGTACGTTGGTCGGATGACCACATCTGCCTCCCTACGCCTCCCGACCGCCGCCTTCCGCGCGCTGATCGCGGCCGCGGCCTTCACGGGCCTCGTCATCGAGTGCGCGTACGGCAGCGTGCCCGTCGTCCTGAGCTTCTTCACGATCTGGACGAACATCCTGGTCGCGGTCGTCTTCGCCCTCTCGGCCGTCCGCACCTACCGGGGGGTCCCGGACGTGGCCCCCCTCTGGCGGGGCGGGGTCCTCCTCTTCATCCTGGTCACCGGGCTGGTCTTCCACCTGGTCCTGGCCAACCCGTCGAGCCCCTTCAACGTGGTCGAGGACCTGGACAAGCTGACGGGGGCGCGTGCCGTCTCCAACCAGCTCCTGCACACGGTCACCCCCGTCGGCGCCGTCCTGGACTTCCTCTTCCTGACCGCCCCGCGCCGCCTGCTCCCGCGCCACGCCGCGCAGTGGCTGGCGTACCCACTGGCCTACGTGGTCTTCGCCCTGATCCGCGGCGCCCTCCTCTCCCCCGGCGCCCCGGCCCGGTACACGTACCCCTTCATCGACGTGGCCCAGTACGGCTACGCCCGGGTCGCCCTGAACTCCGCGGTCCTCGGCCTCGCCTTCTACGCCCTCGGCCTCGCCCTGGTGGCGGCGGACCGCTACCGCCCGCCGCGCGAAAACCGGATTTCGTCTCCGGCCGAGGGTCCGCTAAAGTAATCGATGTCGCCAGGGCAGCAAGCGCTGCAAGGGTGGACATCGGGGTGTAGCGCAGCTTGGCAGCGCGCTTCGTTCGGGACGAAGAGGTCGTGGGTTCAAATCCCGCCACCCCGACTTCGTAAGACCAGGTCAGGGAGACTACTCATTGAGTAGTCTCCCTGACCTGTTTCTGTGAGTGGCTAACTGAGTGACTACGGCTCGCGAGCGTCCTTGAAGATCTCGTCCATGGCCGTCGCCCCGGTCTGGATCACGGGCCGGATCTGCTTCCGATCTACGCGCGGCCCCTCAGCAGCGCGTCGAGGACGGCCACGGGCGACCCCGGAGCCATCCGCCGACGCGCGTCGAGCGCCTCCTCCCACGTGCCGCTCAGACCGGCCAGAAGTTCGCGGAGCATCTCCGCGGTGATGTGGGAGTAGCGGGCCTGGACCGAACCGTCCTCGTGGCCCATCCGCTCGTCCTTCAGCTTCGGCGGCGTCCGCAGCTCGTCCATCATCGTCTTGTGGCTGTGCCGTAGCCCGTGCGGCGTGAGCCCGCGCGCGATCGGAACCCACGAGGCCTCCGCGCGTGCCAAGAAGTCCTTGCCGGCCTGGTCGGTCGTACCGCCGACTGGCTCGGTAAAGCCGCAAACAACCGCATCGAACTCGACCGCCTGTCCGTGATCCGAGCGCTCGCCCATGCACTCGACGTCTCCATCGGGGACCTCATCGGGGAGCCGATGCTGATGGAGTGGTCGAAGGAATCGGGCCGCGGCACGGTCCCCGCGCTGCGCGAAGCGCTGATGGACTACCGGCTCCTCACCCCGCTCATCGGCGCCCAGGTCAACGGCCAGCCGCCCACGCTCGTGGCGCTCCGATCCGACGTTGGGGAGGTGTGGGACGCCTACCAGGGATCCCGCTACGGATTCGCGGCGCGGCAGATCCCGCTACTTCTCGCCGATGCGCTGCTAGGGCCTGTGTGATGTCGTGATCAGTTGGCGGCTTTGAGGAGGTCGTCGATCCAGATCATGGCGGCGCGGAGGTGGAGGCCGGCGAGGTAGCTGTCTGGGGATTTGTCGTAGCGGGTGGCGATCCCTCGCCAGGCTTTCAGCTTGTTGATCAGGCGTTCGACGGTGTTCCGTTCCTTGTAGAGGTCGGCATCGTGGACGACGGGCCGGCCGCCCCGGCAGCCCTTCTTCTTGCGGTTGGCGGCCTGGTCTCGTTTCTCCGGGATGACGGCCTTGATTCCGCGTTTGCGCAGGTAGGCGCGATTGCCACGGGACGAGTACGCCTTGTCCGCGGCGACCGCACCAGGTGTCGTGCGGGGGCGGCCGACCGGCAGGCGGACTCTGACCTTCGCGAGTACGGGGACGAACTGCGGACTGTCCCCGGCCTGCCCGGCGGTCAGGACCAGCGCGAGCGGACGGCACCTGCGGTCCGCGGCGAGATGAATCTTGCTGGTGAGGCCGCCGCGGGACCTGCCGAGCAGGGCTTCCTTCAGTCGGAGCCTGTGTCTGCGCCGGATCCGCCGGCGTCCGTCCTGTCCGTTCTGTTCCTCCGTGCCGCCCCCTTTTGCCGGGCCGTCTCCTGCTCCTGCACGGCGTCTTCCAGGGCCGACATGAGGTGCTTGCTGACGCGGAGCCCTGCGGCGTCGTGGTGGGCGCGGACCGTAGTGGAGTCCACGCTGACCAGCGACAAGTCCGTCCTGCCCACCCGGGCACCCTCGGCGATCAGGCCTTCCAGCAGGGCCGTGAACACCCCGGCGTCCCGCCACACGCGAAAGCGCCCGTAGACAGTGGCCCAGGGGCCGAACTCGGCAGGCATCTCCCGCCACTGCCCACTGGAACGGAACCGCCAGATCACACCCTCGAACTGCTCCCGCAACCGCTCCGGATACGGCCCGTACCTACCGATCGGCAGATACGGCTCGATGAACTTCCACTGGGCATGGGTGAGTTGCCTACGCGTCACAACCCCAGTCCTACCTGATTCCACCCCTCAAACAGGCCAGAACCCAGCAGTTGATCACGACATCACACAGGCCCTAGCCGTCCGGGCCTACTCGGGAACTGAGCGAGAGGAAGCGAACGGCCTGCTGGCCCTGACCTACCAGGGCGCCGCGATGGTGCTCGGGAAGTTGGGAGAGAACGAACTCGCCTGGATCGCGGCGGACCGTGGCCTTGCCGCCGCGCAGCAGAGCGGGAACAACGTGATCACGGCATCGTTGTTCCGGTCCGTCACGCACTGCCCGCTGTCCACGGGGCGCTTCGAGACGGCCGTCCAGCTCGTGAACGATGCAGCGGGGTATCTGGAGCCGGGCCTCGGCGACGCCACTCCGGCCTACCTGTCCGTGTACGGCACGCTCTTCCTCACCGGGTCCATGGCAGCGGCCAGGGCTGAGGACCGGGCCACTACCCAGACCTTCCTGCGGGAGGCCGAGTCGATGGCCACCCGGCTGGGCGCGGACGCGAACCACATGTGGACCGCCTTCGGCCCGACCAACGTCGCCATCCACCGCGTGGCGACGGCCGGCGAACTCGGCGACATGCAGGTAGCAGCGGAACTGGGCCCGACCGTGGACACGGGCGGCCTGCCGGTGGAGCGGCGGGTTCGGCACAACCTGGAGGTGGCCCGCGCGCTCAGCGCCTGGAACCGTACGGACGACGCACTCGCCGTGGTGTTGGAAGCCGAGCAGATCGCACCCGAGCAGGTCCGCCACCACTACATGAGCCGCGAACTCGTCCTGGGGTGGGTTCGTGGAACCCGTGGGCGGCCGACGCAATCGGTCGCCGATCTGGCTGACAGGCTGCACGTCGTGTGACCTGGGTAGGCTCGGCCCCCGTGAGCCAGAACGAGCACGAAGCAAAGATGGCGCACCCGAGGATGGCCTCCGGTCCGCTTTTCTTCGATGACCGCGACCGGGTCCTTCTCCTTGAGACGACGTACAAGGACTACCGGGACATCCCAGGTGGCTACGTCGAGACCAGCGGGTCACCGCTCCAGGCGTGCGCACGGGAGGTGCGGGAAGAGCTGGGCATCGCGCCGGCTATCGGCCGCCTGCTCGCCGTGGACTGAGCCCCGAGCCCTGCGGAGGGCGACAAGGTGCTCTACATCTTCGACGGCGGCATCCTGAGCGCGGAGCTTGAGGAAGCGATCACTCTGGAGACCGCCGAAATCAAGGCGTACGCCTACCACTCCATCGCCGAGGTGGACGAGCTGACGATGCCCCGTCTGGCGCGACGCATCAGGGCTGCGGCAGTAGCCCGCACTGAGGGACGGGTCAGCTACCTGGAGCACGGCCTGGAGGTCGCTCCGAACTAACAGGGCCTGACACGGCAGCTGTAGATAGCTGCTGCTGAGGCTTCTGGGCATGGTGTGGTGTCGGCGTATGTGTGCCATCGGCGGTGGCAGAGGCGGGCGCGGCGTTGGTGGCGTCGGCGCCAGGTGGACCACCACAGCAGGTGTTCGGTATCCCGCCGGGGTGACGGAAGGGTCAGGGCCCGTAACAGCCGGAGGAGTTCGTGGCTGCTGAGGCGGACGAGGTCGGCTTCGGCGGGGTCGTTCCGGCCGCTCTGGGCGGCGCGTTCGAGGGCGGCGGTGACGGCCAGGTAGGCGTAGGCGACCAGGGCCGTGACGGAACTCGCCACCCCGACCTTCGAACGTGAGGACCGTCAGCACCGCAACCGCGTGCCACGGCTAACCGTGCACGGGCTCGAACCAGCCTGCAACTCGCGCAGAGTTGCCGCACGGGCTGCGTTGCGAAGGTTCGGCCCAAGGGTCAGCCGTGGCCGCGGAAGGATCACGGGTGGGAATCAGTCCGTCTGCTCGTCCGTGTCTTCCCAGACTTCCAGCCGAGGCTCGTCGTTTGTGGTGTCCCAGGCGATCTTGGCCGTGCTCTTCTCGGGCAGGCTGTTGATCCAGTTGATGAAGCGGGTGTACGCCTCGGAGGCGGAGGCATTCTGAGCGATGGCGTTATTCTCGACCGCCTTCTTCGCTGCCTTCCAAATGGCCGCGGCGGCCGCCGAGGTGCCGCTGCGCTGCTGTTCCGTGCTGGCGGAACCGTCCACGACAGCCTGCAGGTCGATTATGGCACCGTCGGTGAGTTCCGCCCGCAGCTTCGGGCTGGCTAGGACGTCGCGGGCTTCGGAGGCGGTCAGCAGGGAATCCGCCTCAGCTGTGAGGGAATTCGCCTCACTTGTGAGGGCCACGGAGGTCTTGATCTCGGCATGCGGGTCTTCAGAGGCCGAGGCGGCCGGCGCGGCGAGGCCGAGGGCGATGGCGGTCATCACAGCGGCTGCGCTCGTGCGCACGGTGTGGCGTTTCACGAAGGGGTTTCCTTGTCGTCATCATACGGGTGGAGCAGCTGCGCTCTGTGAATGCGGCCGCTCCCAGAACCATTTGGTCAATGACTGGCAAGGTGATCTAAACCAAGATCACCACCATCGGTCAACTTGGGACCCGACCGCATGCGATGAAGCCCTGCTGAACCATCATCAGTAATGGGTTCGTGCCGCCGAGAAAACGCGGTCAACACCCAGCAGTTGGTACCCACACTCCGAGTGGCATACGTCGAGGTTTGGTTCATCATGCCCGGCGATCCCCCACAACCCGCACGAGTACCGGTCGGGCTTCAATCACACCATCCCCACGACCACCAACTTCACACTGAAATGGGCTCAGTCCGCGAGCCTGATAGCGTCGGCGATCATGAGTGGGACCTACCTACTGCCAATGCGTTCGGCCGCGCTTCTCTTCCCCTGACCCTCGGTCTTTCCTCGGGCGAGCGACTGGGCCGAATCTGGCACGGCCTAGTCACCCTGGCGGTCGCAGGGAACTTCTCGACACGCAAGAACTACAGATTGCTCAACCCAAGGATCGTGAAAATACGCCGTCCGCGCCCCCCGGCTGACGCTACTCTCGTCACTTCTACCTCAGCCTCGACCCTGTTGCCGAAATACTGCGCAAGGCGGGGGTAAGTGATTCTTCAGTGCTTGCCTGGATGACCTGCCCGTTGTCCGTCCTGATCTCAACAGCCCCTCGGAGGGCGCTTCCGCACCACCGCCCACTCCGCGTCCGGCATGTCCGACGGATACCGCGGCTCTCGCCCGGGATGATCGGCAGCATTGCCGTACACGTGCGCGAGGCAATCGCACGACACGACGGGCGAGTTGAACTCATAGGCGCAACTGCGTACACATGTGACAACAGGGCCTCCTGGTACCGCTCGGTCAGATTCGCATCCCCGAGCTACCGAGAGGCCCTGCCCTAATGCGCGTACCGCCGGAAGATCACCCCATCAAGAACCCTGTTCGACCCGCACGTTCCATGATCGGTTGAGATACGGCTACTAACCGCTGCGGCTGTCGCCTCCTGACGGTGGGTAGTGAGTCCGACGCGCTGGTCCCGCCGATGTCACGACCTTGCGCATGAGGCGGCGCCGGCTGGGTACGCAGCCGCGCTGAGCGACCCAGGGAAGGGAAGGTTGGACGATCAGGTATCCGAGAGCGCTTCAGACTTCTGGACTGATCAGCCTTCTCGCCCTTTCGGCGAACAAGACAGCTCCCCGCCGCTGAAATACCAGGTGAGAGCCGGTGCAGAGAAATCTGCACCGGCTCTTTCTGCGTCCGGTGACCACCTGAGTGACCAGGAGTTCGGGGCGGCCCTGAGGGTCCCGGGCAGGAGCACGGGTGCCTTGCCGCATTCACACCTACAGGTGGTTGCAGGTGGCGATTCTTCAACGTCGCGGTACTCATCCCTCATGCCGGAAAAGACGATGAACGACGAGCGGACATCCGACGGGGTGCCTACGTCGACCCCTCCACGAGCACGAACAAGTTCCTCACACAGGCCTCGAACATGTTGGTCGTGAGCCTCGACCCGACCAAGACCGCCGAGGACAGAACCCGGCTGTTCGACGAAGGGTACGCACCGGCCAACGTGGACCTCGTACGGGCAACGACGACGGTGCGCCTCGTGACGACGGAGGCCGGCAAACGAGATCTGGATGAGGTCGGCACCCACTACGTCCATGCGGGCAGGGTGGTGAATGACACCTACGCCGCCACCAGCCTCGAAGGCATCGACGCCCAGAAGACCAACGAAGAGTTCCTCGAGGCGGCACGACAGGAGCTGGCCGCGTTGAAGAAGTTCATGGACAGGGCAGCGAGTGAGTCGCTGTAGGAGCTTCCAGGTCATGGGCGGGGGCTGCGGACCGCGCGGACGACGTCCGCCACGGCCCGCAGGATCCCTGCCCGCTGCACAGGTGTCGTGCCTCGCAGGGCCCGGAAGACGATGACAAGGGTTGCGGCCGTCACCGTCACGACGGTCAGCAGCATGGCGCAGGCCGGGACGGTGGCGACGGACAGCAGTGCGTCGGAGATGGACATGGGGCTCCCGAGTGACCTGTGGTGCTCCGACCCGGCGTCGGACACGAACCAAGGTCCCTGTCCACGGAGGTGTCCATCGACCATCCGTTCGACGGAAGTCCAAAGCATCGGACTCCTCGCAGGTCAGCTGCCTAAGCTGAGGAAGGTGTCCACTGCTCACAGGCTGCCGGAGAGCCGCGGGTGGACACGGGGGACGACGGGGAGAACGGACGCGTGGAGAATCAGGGTGGGACCACCGCCGCAGGAAGGCTGGAGGCCCAACTCAAGGCTGATTTGGCCGAAGTGGGGCGCCTCTACGACGAACTGCCCCCTGACAGGAAGCCGTCGCTGAGGTCCATGGCGCGCGCTACGGGGGTCACGGCCACAACCGTTGGATTCTGGCTGAACGGCCGACGCGTCCCCCAGGATTCCCAGGCCTTGGCCGCACTCATTTCCTTGATCGGCGATGCTGCCCCCGACCGCCGGGCGCGCACCGGTGGACTGCTGGACGTCGCCAGGTGGGAGGCGCAGCGCCGTCGGCTGCACCAGGCACGGCTGGACGAGGCCGAACGGCTGCGCCTCGGAACGAACGCCTCCACCGCCCTCACGAACACGGACCTCGCGCATCGTCGCCGCTCCCTGACCGACAGGCCTCGGCCGGTGGAGGCCTGGACGGCAGCCGCCCTCGGGGTGCACCCCTCCATCACGGGTTCAGCGGTTCCCCGCTCACACCGGACAGCGGGCTTCACGCTCCCGGCCTATCACCTCCGGCCACATGACACACGGCTGAGAGCGGCTGTGGAAGAGGCCACGGGGGGAAGCAAGGCCGTGCTCGTGGTGGTCAGGGCGGAGTCGAGCGCCGGTAAGACACGATCCGCCTACGAGGCCCTGCGAAGCGTCGAGACGGTCAGGGACTGGGATCTGGTCTTTCCCCGGACCACGGCCAGCGCGCTGGAGGTGCTCAAAGCCAGGGCCGTGACTCCCCGGACCGTGTTGTGGCTCGACGATGCCCACCGGCTGCTCACCGGAGGCGGGGGCGAGGAGCTGGCCGCCGGTCTGCGCTCGCGCCTGGCCGAAGACGGCCCCGTGCTCCTCCTGGCGACCATCTGGACGACCTCCTTCCGCGAGCTCACCGCACACACCCGCACAAACGGACAGGCTCGGCTGCTCCTTGGCGGTGCGGACGCGGTCGTGGACGTACCCACCCTCTTCACGGAAGAGGACGTGTGCGCGCTGGATGATTCGCAGGATCCCGCGCTCCTGGTCGCGCGATCGCGGGCGCGCGACGGCAGGATCACCCAGACCCTCTCGGCAGGCCTGGAACTGGCCGACCGGTACGACAACGCCCAGGACGTTCCCGCTTGCTACGCACAGGCAGTGATCACCGCGGCGATGGATGCCACCCGCTTCGGCTGGGACGGCCCGATTCCACATCGTTTTCTGGAGGACGCGGCCCCCGGCTACCTCAGTGACGGTCAGCGTGCCGCCGCCCACGACGACTGGTTCACCGACGCCCTCGCCGCTTCCCGCGCGAAGGTCCTGGATGTCGTCTCTCCCTTGGAGCCGGTCCCCCGGCCCGGCGCGATGGGCGCCCAGCCCGACGTCTCCCGGCTGACCGACTACCTCGACGCACATGGACGCGCCGTACGCCGCCGGGCCAGCCCGCCGGCCGCGTTCTGGGCTGCGGCCGTACAGCACGCCACGGATGTCGGCGGGATCGTCGGTCTGTCCATCGCCGCGGCCGACCGGCGCCGCTTCAAGGCGGCCGAGCTCCTTGCCCGCAAGGCCGCTGCCGCGGGGTGCTCCGACGGCCTGTGGAACCTGTTCCACGCCTGGACCGGTTGGGGTCGGCCTGTCGAAGCGGGACACATTGCCCGCATCGCCTCCGAGTATTCCGCCGACTTCCCCCTCCAGCAGTGCCAGATGGAAGACGCCCTGGGCAATTACGCCGAAGCCGAGCGACTGTTCCATCGATCGGTCGAGGTGCACGGAGGCTGGGTCTACGGAAGTGGACGCCGGTTCTTCAAGGGGGACTGGATCAGAAGCGAGCGGGTCCTTCGCGCGGCAGCCGAAGCGGGGGGCGGCGACGCCGCCTCCGAGCTCGCCGTGGAGAACGAGGAGGCGGGCCGCCCGGCGGAGGCCGAACATTTCGCACGACTCGCCGCCGAGGGGGGATCCAGCGTCTACGGGGACCTGGCACGGCGGCGGCTGGCAGCCGGCGATCGCGAAGGCGCCGACCGCATCGCCCGGACGGCCGCCCTCGGGGGAGACGGGTCCGTCTACCGCAGCCTCGTCCTGGACGGATCCACCGTCGGCGACCACGCCCGTACCGAACGCCTCGCTCACCTCGCGGCTGACGCAGGGCACCCCGACGTGTATCTGTATGCCGGCGCCCTGCACGCGACGGCGGGCAACCTGGAGGAGGACGAGCGCCTCACCCGGCTGGCGGCCGACGCGGGCCACACCCCCGCCTACACCAGGCTCGCCCTGCTGCGGGACATGGCGGGCGACCCCGAGGGGGCAGAAGGATTCGTCCGGCTCGCCGACGAGGCCGGACACCCCGATGCGTACCTGCACTTGGCGCAACTGCGCATAGGGAATGGCGACGTACAGGGCGCCGAGCTCATCGCCCGTCGTGGCATCGACGCCGGATACCCGAAGGCTCATGTGATCCTGGCCGGCCTGCGGGAGATCGCGGGCGACCGGGAGGGCGCCGAACTCCACGCCCGGCTCGGCTCCGAGGCCGGAATCACCTACGGCTACCCCCACCTCGCGGTGCTCCGCGAAGGGCTCGGCGACCAGGAAGGCGCCGAGCGGTTCGCCCGCCTTGCCGCCGACACGGGGCGCCCCGACGGCTACAGGCGACTCGCCGAGCTGCGCGAGGCGGCCGGCGACCAGGAAGGCGCGGCGAGAATGGCGGCCGAGGCGCGACGCGCAGCAAGTCCGCGCACCCAGGGCGGTCCCCCGGCGAGACCCGAAGAACCGGAGGAGCCGCCGGAGTCGGAGGAGCCGGAGGAGCCGGAAGGCGGCTTTTCGAACGCCCGCTTGAGCCGGGCTCGGCTCCTGGAGGAGGCCGGCGATGCGGTGGAGGCCGAGCGCTTCTACCGCTTGGCTCTGGAAGGCGGGGTGCCCGAGGCCCACGACCCCGACGAGGCGCCGCTTGCGGACATGGACGAAGCCGCCGTGACCGGGGAGGCCTACCGCGGGCTGGTCCGGTTGCGCGAGCGGGCGGGGGATCGCAGCGGAGCCGAGCACCTCGCACGCCAGGCCGCCGACGCAGGGCACCCGGACTCGTACCCGTGGCTGGCCCGGATGCGTGAGGAGGCCGGTGACACAGCCGAGGCCTCGCGCTTGTACCGGGTCGGATTCGAATAGCGGGAACACGCGCTTCAGCACCTTCTGGCACCGCGGCCGACGCGCTGGGACGGGACGGGCGTGGCTGGATCCTGCAGAAGGGTGTCATTGCGGACGTCCTTACGGGGGGCGGATATTGGGGGCATGAACTCAGCTCTCGCCGGGCCCCACGTGGTCGTCTTCGCGATGTTCCCGGGTATCGACGCACTCGATGTGACCGGTCCCGCCGAAGTCTTCGCGATGACGAACCACGTGCTCGCGGGACGCCACCCCGGCTACGAGGTGCACTTCGCCGGGGAGGAGGTCGGGCCGGTCCGTACCTCCGCGGGGGTGCGGCTGCACGTGGAGGAGGTGTTATCCGCGCAGGGGACGATCGACACCCTGGTTGTTCCCGGGCGGATACGGGTGGGTCCGGAGGGGCCGGAGCCGCACGTCGACCCCGTGGTGGTCGAGTGGGTGGGCCGGGTGGGGGCGCGGGCCGGGCGCGTGGCCTCGGTGTGCGTGGGCGCCCATGTGACGGCGGCGGCCGGACTGCTCGACGGGCACCGTGCGACGACGCACTGGGCGACCGCCGGACGGCTGGCCGCCGATCATCCGGCCGTGGAGGTCGACCCCGATCCCATCTTCATCAGGTCGGGGCGGATGTGGACGAGCGCGGGCATCACCTCGTCCATGGACCTGGCCCTGGCGCTGGTGGCCGAGGACCACGGTGAAGAGACGGCCCTGAGGGTCGCCCGCGTCATGGTCATGTACCTCCAGCGGCCGGGCAGCCAGAGCCAGTTCAGCGTTCCCCTGTCCATTCCGGCCGGCAGCCGCGAGGACCTGCGGGAGCTGCGCCGCTGGATCGGCGAGCACCTGGACGCCGACCTGTCGGTGCCCGCGCTCGCCCTGCGGATGTCCATGAGCGAACGGCACTTCGCTCGGGTCTTCCGCGCCGAGACCGGCTCCACGCCGGGGGCCTTCGTCGAAAGCATGCGCCTGGAGGCGGCCCGGCGGCTCCTGGAGCGGACTTCGCGGCTGGCCCCCGACATCGCCCGCGCCTGCGGATTCGGCTCCGTGGAGTCCTTGCACCGCGCCTTCCGCGACCGCCTGAACACCTCTCCCGGCGAGTACCGCAGCCGGTTCCGCACCGCCGCCTGAAGATCCCGGCCTGATCGACGTCAATTCTGGTTTTCTCAGACCGACTTGGAGTACTCCGTGAAGTTCACCGCCACCCACATCGGCACCGCCACCGTCCTGCTGGAGATCGGCGGTCTGCGCCTGCTGACCGACCCGGCCTTCGACCCCGCGCCCGCCGAGTACCGCATGGGCCCCGTCGTCCTGCAGTCCACCGCGGGCCCGGCGATCGCGATCGAGGACCTCCCCGAGATCGACGCGGTGCTGCTCAGCCACGACGACCACCCCGACAACCTGGACGCCACCGGGCGCACCCTGCTCCCCGGCCGCCCGGTCCTGACCACCGAGAGCGGCGCCGGCCGGCTGGGCGGGGAGGCGGTCGGGCTCGCGCCCTGGGCCACGTACGAACTGACCGTGCGCGGGACCACCTTGCGGATCACCGCCACCCCGGGGGTGCACGGTCCGGTCGGTGACGTCATCGGCTTCGTGATCCAGGCGGACGGCGAGGAGGAGGCCCTCTACATCTCCGGCGACACCGTCTACACCGGCGAACTCGACGAGATAGCCCGCCGGTTCACCATCGGCACCGCCCTGCTCCACCTCGGCGCCGCCCGCATCGACGCGTTCGGGGGCGGCCGGCTCATCACCATGGACGCCGTCCAGGGCGCGGCCCTGACCCGCTCGCTGGGCGCCCACACCGCAGTGCCCCTCCACTACACCTCGTGGGAACACTTCACCGAGGACCGCGACCAGGTCACCGCGGCCTTCGAAGCCGCCGGCCTCGCCGACCACCTCCAGTGGCTGACCCCCGGGGCCCGGCGGACCCTGGGCTGAGCAACGCGCCGCGGGCGGGTTACCGGGGGTTGATTGGCCGGGTGCGGTGAGGGTTCCGGACAATCCTCGGGGCGCTTCCAATGAGGGCTTCGGGGCGTACTGGGACGGGGTGTGCCATGCGGGTGACCGTGGTGGGCGGTGGAGTGGTCGCGCTGATCACCGCCGTGGAGTGCGTGCTCTCCGGACACCAGGTCGCCGTCGTGGACCAGGGGCCGCTGCCCGCCGGGCGGGGGGCTTCCCCCGGGCGGCGCCATATCTCGGCGGCCCTCGATCCGTCCGACCCCTCCGCCACCTCGGCCGGACTGCGTGCGCAGGAACGGTGGGAGGAGCCCGAAGGGCTCCTCGGTACGCGGTTCCACGAGCGGGTGGGGGCCCTGACCCTGCTGCCGGAGCCGGCGGTGGGTGCGGCCGCGGAGAGCCTCGGATCAGCCGGTGGGGCGGTGCGGGCGTTCGGCTGCGACGAGCGGTGGACGGCGGGAGCGGGAGCGTCCGGCTGGTCAACGGCGACGTGCTGCGCGGTGACGCGGTGCTGGCGGATTCCGACGGGGCTGCGCAGAGCGCGGGCGGCGGGCTGCTGCCCGGGTTCGGGCCGGACTGGATCGCCGGGACGGAGTACCGGCACACCCTGTCGTACGCCCTGGCCGACGGGGTGCCGGGGCCCGTGGAACTGGGGGGATCCGGGACCGCTTCCGCGCACACGCAGCCGCACGCCTGCGCCTACGCCTACGCGGTCTGCGATTCCTCCGCCCTGTCCGCGTCGCTCGTCGCGCGTGAGCCGGCGGCTCGGCTCGTGAGCGGGTCCGTTCCCGTTCCCGTTCCCGTTCCTGGTCCCGTTCCCGTTCCCGTTCCCTTCCTTCGCTGACCCGTCCCGCATCAGGCCGTCACCAGGCGGAGCGGGCGTTCCTGTGCGCGGTCGTACCGTCGGGCGGTGAGCCTGCGCGGGGCCGCGCCCGTGCCGGTACCCGTCGCCCGGTCCGCGGTTCCCGGGCCCGCCGCCAGGGTGAAGGCTCGGACCAGGGGCTGCATCGCGTACTGGCTGGGCAGTCGGGTGTGTTCCAGCAGGCCGGTCTCGGCGAGTCCGTCGAGTTCGTCCAGCTCGTCGAACTCTTCGAGTTCCTCCAGCAGTTCCTCCAGCGAGGCGTCCTGCGCCGCCGCGAACCGGTGCAGGATCGGGCGGGACCGTTCGGGCAGGGCGTCGTAGGCCTCCTCGATCCGGTCGCTCAGGCTCTCGTCCCCGACCCGGAGGCGCTTCAGGAGACGGGCCGGCTCCGTGCCGGTGTCCCCGATCAGCTCGGCCACCGCCTCCTCCAGCAGCCATTCGGGGCGGCCGGCGATGCGGCGGCCCGCCAGGTTGAGGGCGATCGGCAGGTCTCCGCAGGCTTCCGCCAGGCGCGGGGCGGCGGCCGGGGCTGCACCGAGGCGGTCGGCGCCGATCAGCTCGGCAAGGAGTTCCACCGACTCGTCGCGGTCGAGCACCGGCAGCCGCAGGCCGCGGGTTCCGTCCAGGCCGAGCAGCCGGGAGCGGCTGGTGAGGATGATCCGGCTCTCGGAGCCGACGTCGAGGAGTTCCCGTACCTGTCCCTCGTGGCGTACGCCGTCCAGCAGGATCAGCACCCGCCGCCGGGCCAGCACCGAGCGGTACAGACCGAACCGCTGCCCGGCGTCCCGCGGAACGGCGTCCGCCGGGATGCCCAGGGCACCGAGGAATCCGGCCGCGATGTCGGAGGCGTCCCGGCCCTGCGCCTCGGCCAGGCCGAAGTCCGCGTAGAGCTGCCCGTCGGGCAGGCCGGCGGCCAGTTCGTGGGCCAGGCGCAGCGCGAAGCGGGAGGCGCCCGCGCCGAGCTGCCCGCTGATCACCAGCGGGGCCACCGGGTCCGCACCGGGCGCGGTGAGCGCCCCGGCTTCCCGGAGCTGCCGGGTCCGTCCGGCCAGCGGCCGTATTTCCCGCGGGAGTTGGGTGGGGACCGGGGTCAGGGACCGTACGGCCGCCGCGTGCAGTTCGGCTTCCTGCCGCTGTGCGGCCTTGGCGGCCGTCGGACGGGAGGAGGGGTGCTGCGACTCGCCGCCCTCGGCTTCGGCCGCCTCGCGCCAGCGGCGTTCCCAGACGGGGCGGTCGCCGCCGCAGGCCTCCGCGAAGGCCAGGGCGACCTGGAGGGTCGGCAGGCGGTATCCGGCCGCCGCGTCGGAGAGCACGGTCGAGGAGAACAGCGCGGTTCTGGCCATCTCGCGATAGCTGGGACCGCCCGCCGCGGCCCTGAGCCGACGTAGCTCGCGGGCGAAGGCGGTGGCCGGTCCGGCATCCGGATCCAGCGGCTTTTCCGGTCTGCCCATGCTGTCCTCCTAGATGCGGTGGAGAGGGAAGCTGATGTACTCCCACACTGTCTCCGCGGCCCTTCCCGATCCCCTCCCGCCCCAGTACCTCCCACAGGGGAACGCGTTATGATCCCCAAGGGTCAAGGCTTCGACCTGGGGTTTTGTGCATTTTGGGGGCGCCGTGGGCGGCGGGGAGCTAGGGATGCAATGGGCGAAAGCATCGAAAATCATCCGCGTTTCAACATCCTCGGTCCGCTGGAGGGCTGGGACGCGGAAGCGAGGCTGAGGCTCGGGGGGGCCATCCAGGAACGCATCCTGGGAACGCTGCTGCTCGAACCCGGGAAGGTACTGACGGTTTCCCGTCTCGTG
The DNA here is from genome assembly GCF_057834465.1 of Streptomyces sp. GL_140. Lineage (NCBI taxonomy): Bacteria > Bacillati > Actinomycetota > Actinomycetes > Kitasatosporales > Streptomycetaceae > Streptomyces > Streptomyces sp. GL_140. The sequence goes on along the minus strand of NZ_CM174404.1, from coordinate 4,636,267 downwards.
GAAGCCGCTTGGGAAGAGGATCCGCCGGCCACGGCCATGCACCAGGTGCGCAAGGCCGTGGCCGATCTGCGCAGGCGCATCCCGGACGGCGCGGCCGTCATCGTCACCGACGGACCCGGGTACCGGGTGGCCATCTCCGACGGGCAGCTGGACCTGACGGTCTTCGGTACCGGAGTGCGCGAGGCCAAGGCCGCCGCCGCTGAGGGCCGGACGGCCGAAGCCGCGGAGCTGCTGCGCTCCGCCCTCGCCCTGTGGCGCGGCCCGGTCCTGGACGGCGCCGGCGGCACGGTCATCGAGGCGGCGGCAGCAGCCCTGGAGGAGCGCCGGCTGACGGCGGCCGAGCAGCTGTGCGAGCTCCGCCTCGCCCTGGGCGAGAGCGCCGAGCTCGTCGTCGACCTGCGCGGACTGGTGTCCCAGTACCCGCTGCGGGAAACCCTGCGCTGCCAGCTGATGCTCGCGCTGTACCGCTCCGGGCGGCAGGCCGAGGCCCTCGAGGAGTACGGGAAGGTGCGCGAGCTGCTCGTCGAGGAGCTCGGGATCGATCCGGGAGCCCAGCTGACCAAGGTGTACGAGGGCATCCTGCGGGAGAGCCCCGAGCTGGCCGCGCCCGCCGTGGCCGCCCCGGCCCCGGTCCCCGCGCCCCCGGCCGCCGCACCGGCCGAGCCGCCCTGCACCCTGCCGTACGACCTCTCCGACTTCACCGGCCGCGACAAGGAACTCGCCCAACTCCTCGCCTTCAGGGCCGAGACGGCCGGGCAGCGCACCCGGGTCGTGGCGATCGACGGAATGGGCGGCAGCGGGAAGACCGCACTGGCGGTACGGGCCGCACACCGGCTGGCCTCCGAATATCCGGACGGGCAGCTCCACATCGACCTGCGCGGCTTCACCTCCGGCGAGCAGCCCGTGACGGCGGGCACCGCGCTCGACAGCCTGCTGCGCTCGCTGGGCATTCCCGGCGACCGGATCCCCGACGACGCCGAGGCCCGCAGCGCCCTGTGGCGGGCGACGCTCGCCAACAAGCGCCTGCTGCTGCTCCTCGACAACACCGTCGACGCGGCCGAGATCAGGCCGCTGCTCCCCGCGTCCCCCGGCTGCCTGGTGCTGATCACCAGCCGGGCCCGGCTGGTGGACCTGGACGGCGCCGAGTGGATCTCCATCGGACTGATGCCGCCCGAGGAGAGCGGCCGGCTGATCGCGGAGACCCTAGGCGATCAGCGGGTCCGGGCCGAACCCGAGGCGGCGGCCGAACTGGCCCAGCTGTGCGGACACTTGCCGCTCGCGCTGCGGATCGCCACCGCCCGGCTGCGCAACCGGCCCCGGTGGACCCTCCAGTACCTGGTCACCCGACTCCAGGACGAGACCCGCCGGCTCGACGAGCTGAGCGCGGGCGAGCGGAGCGTGGCCGCGACCCTGCGGCTGTCGTATCAGGTGATGGACGAGGACTACCGCACGGCGTTCCGGATCCTGGCCCTGTACCCGGGCACGGCCCTCGACGTGCATTCGGCGGCGGCGCTGACCGGGACGGACACCCGGGACGCCGAGGACCTGCTGGAATTCATGCTGGACATGCACCTGCTCCAGCAGCCCGAGATCGGGCTCTACGGATTCCACGACCTGGTGCGGACGTTCGCGCACAGCCTGCGGACCCCGGACACCGAATCGGCCGACGCGACCGCCTATGTACGGCTTCTCGACTACTACGTGCTGGGCACCAACGCGGCGTGCTCGGTGCTCTTCGCGGGCCGCCGGGAACACGACCCCGGCTTCGTGCCCCACCCGGCCGAACTGCCGCCGCTGGACGACGCCCGGCTCGCGCGCACGTGGTTCGCACGGGAACACGCCGGACTCCTGGGGGCCGTCTCGACGGCGGACCGGATGCGCCTGGACCGCCACGTCGTCCATCTGACCCGCAACTTCATCTTCGCCCTCTACGAGAGCGGGCGGTTCAACGACTTCAAGTCCGTCGGACACGTGTCGGTCGGCGCCGCACGGCGGATCGGCGACCCCGTCCTGCTGGGCGTGGCGCTGTCCAACGTCGGGATCGCCTGCACCAGGCTGGGGAACTTCTGCGAGGGCGTCGAGGTCACCGAGGAGGGCCTCGAGCTCGCGGTGCGCCGCGGCGACCGGTACACCGAGGCCCACTGCGAAGGCACGCTCGGCCTCCTCAAACTGCTGCTGGGGCGCTTGCCGGAGGCCGTCATCCACCTGGAGCGGGCGGCCGTGCTCGAACGGGAAGTGGGGGCCAAGCGCCAGGAGGCGGAGAGCCTGAGCGTACTGAGCACCGTGTTCACGGAGTGGGGCCGCTACCAGGAGGCCGTGGAGACCGGACGCAGGGCGGTCGCGCTCAACCGCGAAGTCGGCAACCGGCATCACGAATCGGGGGCCCTGGTCGACGTGGCCTTCGGCTACGCGGGCCTCGGCGAGGGGGAACGCGCACTGGACGTACTGACCCAGGCGCGGGAGCTCTACGATCCCGAGGCCGGCGCGGAGGAGCTCGCGCTGCTGCTGGCGCTCTCGGCCGACGTCGCGTACCGGCTGGGCCAGGAGGAACGGTCCGCGCGGGACGCGGAGCAGGCGCTGGAACTGATCCGCTCGACCGCCGTACCGATCCGGCAGGCGAAGACGGAGAACATCCTGGGCGCCCTGCAACGCCGCAGGCTCGCCTACGACGCGGCGATGGAGCTGCATTCGAGCGCGTACCGGATCGCGTCGGCGATCAACTACCGCGCCGAGGAGGCGCACGCCCTGTACGGGATGGCCGAGGCCGCGCAGGGACTGGGTGACAAGGAAGCCGCCTTACGTCATATGGCGGCAGCCGTGGAGCTGTTCGACGCCATGGGCCTGCCGGCCCACCGCCGCAGCCGCTGAAAACGCCGCCGCCCCCGTACCGGCGTGCGGTACGGGGGGCGGCGGCGTGTTTTCGGAGCCGTGTCGGCTCAGGGGGTGCGGACCGGCTGGGGAGCCGGGCTCGGGCCGCCCGGTCCCTTGCTGTCGGCGAGGACCTGCTGAGCGGAGTTCCCGCCGGTCGCGCCGTCGTCGGATCCGACCATCCCGCCCAGGCCCAGCGTCAGCGCCATCGCGAAGATCCCACCCAGTACGGCCAGCTTGCTGCGCATTGTTCCGCCCCTTGGTTCGTTCGTTTTCGTGCCGTCGTCTTGACAGGACTGACTCTGTCCGCGGCCGTTCCCGAACGGTTCCCCCCGCGTTACCGACCCGACGGTAACGCGGGAACAACTGCGACTACCATGCGTCACATAGCCAATTGCCGTTCAATTCAAGCCAGTTGGGCGTGATCCTGAACCGCTTTTATGGCTTGAACGTTACGTGCGTGCTACTCGGCAGGAAGTGATCTGCGGACCGCGCGGGGTCAGGACCACCCGGGTGTACACGGTTCCCGCCTCGTGACCTGCGAGATCGAGCAGCGCCCGCACCACCGACCGCAGGAGCACCCGCTCCTCGTCGCTGGGCGGCGGGTCGGCGGCGATCCCGACGACCGTGTGCATCCCAGCCTCCGAGCGGGTCTCGACCTCGTAGCCGGGACCGTCGACCGGATCCGGCACGTGGTACGGGCCGGAGTGGCCGCCGGCCGCCAGGCCTTCGGCCGACGGCTCGACGGTGGACAGCTCGCGCAGCAGCCGGGCCAGCTCCTGCTCGTCGTTCAGGTCCAGGTCATGGTTCACAGAAAACTCCTCAGTCGATCAACTACGCCGAAGAGTCCTCGTCCGTCCTCCCGTTTCCGTCCCGGTGCGTTCCCGCGCCGGCCCGGGGGCGGCCCTCAGCGCTCGCGCTCCATCGCGTCCAGCACCTCGGCCACCACCGACTCCGGTACCCCGGAGACCAGTTCGGCCCCGAGGGGTCCGTCCAGCACGAAGGCCAGCCCGCTCGTCGCCTTCTTGTCGAGCCGCATCAGCGCGATCAGTTCCGCCGTTCCCGCCCCGGCGGGAAGCCGGTACGGGAGGTCGTAGGAACGGACGACTTCGAGGTGCTCGGCCACCCGTTCCGGGCCGATCCGGCCCAGCGCACCGGCCAGCCGGCCCGCGAACACCGTGCCGATGGCCACGCCTTCGCCGTGACGCAGGGCGAAGTCGGTCGCCCGCTCCAGCGCGTGACCGAGGGTGTGGCCGTAGTTGAGGATGTGGCGCAGCCCGCTGTCGCGCTCGTCCGCCGCGACGATCTCCGCCTTGCGGGCCACGCTCGCCGCGATCTGCTCCTCCAGCGGCAGCCCGCGCAGGTCACCGGCGCCGATGAAGTTGGCCCGCGCGATCTCGCCGTAGCCGTTGGTCCACTCCCGCTTCGGCAGGGTGTCCAGGTAGTCGGTGTCGCACAGCACCGCGGAGGGCTGCCAGTACTGCCCGACAAGGTTCTTGCCCTGGGGCAGGTTGACGGCCGTCTTCCCGCCGACGCTCGCGTCCACCTGCGCCAGCAGGGTCGTGGGCAGGTGGATCACCGGAAGGCCCCGGTGGTAGAGCGCGGCGGCCAGCCCCACCGAGTCGGTGGTGGTGCCTCCTCCCACTGACACGACGGCGTCCGCGCGGCTCAGGCCGAACTCCGCGAAGGCCTGGCACATCCGGTCCACGGTGGCGAGGTTCTTGTCCTCCTCGCCGTCGCGCGCCTCCAGGTACAGAGTGGGCACCCCCGTCTCGGGGAGGGTGTCGCGGGGCCGGGCCGAGACCACGGCCACCCGATGCGCCCCGATCTCGGCGATCTTCTCGGCGAGCAGGTGCCGTACGCCGGAACCGATGTGCACCGGGTACGAGCGGTCGCCGAGCTCCACGTCGATCCGTCTGTGGATCCGCGTGTCCGTGGCTGTCACGGTGATTCCCTTTCCGATGGGTCAGTGGGGTGAGTGGGGGAAGTGGCTTTTCGGTGGGTGGAGTTGATGGGTGAGCGGGGGGAGGAAGTTTGGGGCCGGCCTCGGGGTCAGACCGACTGGAGGACCGGAGTCCTGGCCCCGGCGGCGAACTCGGGCAGCGTGGCCCCCGCCGACAGCGCGGCCCGCAGCGCCCGCGCGCCCAGCGCGGCGGTCTCCGTCGGGATGCCGAGCCTGTCGTGGGTGAGCTGGGCATGGTCGTACAGCAGGAAGTTCACGGGAACGCCGCTGTCCTGCTGGCCCTCGATCACCGAGCGCACGGCGGGCAGGTACTGCTCCCAGACACCTCCGCCCACGGCCGGAAGGCCGTTGAGGAGGGTGACGGCGTACCCGTCGGCCTCGGAGGCCAGCTGGACGCGGCCGGCCGGGCTCAGCTCCTCGGTGCCGAACTGCCAGAAGTGGAACAGGAACGCGGCCCGGTCGGAGGGAGCCATCAGGGCGCACAGGTGCCACAGGTGCAGGGTCGCCAGCGTGAGGCGGTCCCGCGGGTGCAGCCCGCCTTCCTGGAGGAGGGCCAGGGCGAACTCGCTGGACTCGGTGGCGAGCCGGTCGGCCAGCCGGATGGTCTGGCTGGTGCAGTACTTCGCGGTCGGCGGGTCGTACCGGTCGGTGATGACCGGCCAGTTGTGGGCGGCGGTGTGGGTCCGCAGTCGGCGCTCCAGCTCCTTGAGGACCTCGTGGGTGGAGTGGAACCACAGCCCCAGGTTGGAACCGGCCTCCTCGTCGGGCCGACGGAACTGCCAGTTGCCTTCCGGGTCGGCCGCGCGCAGGTGGCCCGCGAGATCGGCCACCGCGGTCGAGACCACCCGCGCGGAGTGGTCCTCGTTCCGGTTCCTCAGCGGATTCGGTATGCGGACGAAGAGCCAGTCACGACTCACTTCGGATCACCTCGCGGAGGGAGAAGTCGAATATGCGTGGACCGCCGAGAGTAATGCGCCCGCCTCCCACAATCCGGGGGCCGGAGAAAAGAATTCGAGCCAACCGGAAGAATAGGGATGGCTTAGGGGGTGGTCAGGGCGTCCACTGGAAGATCACGGGTGAATGACCGGCGACTGACCGGGAAATGGCCGGCCAATGGGCCGCCCTGAGTAAATCTCGCGGAATGACGCGATACCTCGGATTGGACGTGGGCGGCACCAAGGTCGCCGTGCGCCTGGAAGGCGGGGAGGGCGACGCCGCCACTCCGTACGAGACCGCCTTCCGGTGGACCCGGGGCGCCGACGTACGGGAGGACATGGCGGCCCTCGCCGCCTGTCTGGAGCGGGTACGGGTCCACGCGGGCGCTCCCGTGACCGCCGCCGGCCTCGCCCTGCCCGTCACCCTGGACCCCTCGGGGACCGTAGTGGCCTGGCCCAACCGGCCCGGCTGGACGGGCCTGGACCTGCGCGCCGAACTGCACCGGATGCTGCCCGGCACCGTCATCCGCCACGCCGACGACGGAGACCTGGCCGCACTGGCCGAGGCCCGCGCCATCGGCTGCGAGAACCTCGTCTACCTGGGCGTCGGCACCGGCATCGGCGGCGGCGTGGTCCTGGACGGCCGGCTCTGCCCCGGCCCCGCCCGGGGCTCCTGCGAACTGGGCCACCTCGTGGTCGACCGCACCGGCCCGGTGTGCGACTGCGGCCGCCGCGGCTGCGTCCAGGCCTCGGCCTCCGGCCCGGCGATCCTGCGCCGGGCGGCCGTGCTGCGCGGCGCGCCCGTGGACTACGCCGAACTGCGGGAAGCCTGGACGGCGGAAGCCGACTGGGCCGTGGATGCCGTCGACGAGGGCTGCGCCGTCCTCGCGGTGGCCGCGGCCGGCACCGCGGAGCTCTTCCACCAGGAGGTCACCGTGATCGGCGGCGGCTTCGCGGACGGCCTGCCCGGCTTCGTGGAACGCGTGGCCCGCCACGCCCGCGACCTCGTCCGCACCGGCGGTCCGCGGCCCCGGATCACGCCCGCCCGCCTGGGCGGCCTGTCCTCCCTCGACGGAGCCGTCCTGCTGGCCCGGGACTCGGCCGCCTGACCGGACCCCCCGACCGAAGACCCCCCTGGACGGCCGCCCCCGCGGTCCAGGGGGGTCTTCCTTCCTGAGCTGCTGAATTCCTCTCACCCACCAACGCGAAGGCTGTGAAGAAGATGAACACGATGCGCGCCCTGCTCCGCGCCGGCGCCCCCCTGGTCGCCGTCAGCTTCGGCGACACCGACAACGACTACAACGCCCGGGAGGCGAAAGAGGCCGGCGTGGACATCGCCGAACTGCGCATCGACGGCTTCTCCCGCACCGACGAGGAGCACGTCTTCGCCCAGGTCCGCGCCTTCGTCTCGATACCCCTCCTGGCCACGATCCGTTCGGCGGCCGAGGGCGGCGCGTGGGAGGGCACCGAGGAGGAGCGGCTCGCGCTCTTCCGCGCGGTGGCCCCGCACGTCCACGCGGTGGACGTGGAGCTCTCCTCCCGGGAGATCCTGGCCGAGGTGATCGCCGCGGCGCACGAGCACGACACCCTGGCAGTGGTCTCGTTCCACGACTTCGACCGCACTCCGGGGACCGCCGAGCTCGAAGCGGTGGTCGCCGAGGCGAAGGCGGCCGGCGCCGACCTCGTCAAGGTGTCCACGATGGCCCGCTCCCCCGAGGACCTCAAGCGGCTCGCCGCGCTGCTGCTGACGGCGGGCGGCGACGTCCCCCTGACCGTCATCGCGATGGGCGCGGAGGGCAGCGCCTCGCGCGTCTTCTTCCCCGGGCTCGGTTCGCGGATCACCTACTCCTTCTTCGGCGAGAGCTTCGCCCCGGGACAGATCGACTTCGCCGCGACCACCCGGCTGCTGCGCGCCTTCTCCCCCGCCTACGACCGGCGCAGGGCCGCACGGGGCTGAGAGCGGCGTACACGAGCGGAAACGGGAGCGGGAACGGGAACGGGAGCGGGGCGCACCGGCCAGATCCAGGCCGGTGCGCCCCGCTCCTTCTTCGCCCTCGGTCAGGCGGCCTTGCGCAGGATGGTGTTGACGACGGAGTCGAAGTCGTCGGCCTTGACCAGGACCCGGAACTTCTCGTGCCCGTCCTCGACGGTCAGGCAGCGGCGGCCGACCAGCATGACCGAGCCGTTCTCCAGGGCGCGGGCGCGGATGACGGTGCGGTTGGAGACCAGCTCGCCCGCCCAGTTCCACTCGGGGCTGACCGGCACCGGCTGGGAGGGGTCGCGGTTCCACTCCGAGAGGCTGCGGGCGGTCTGCTTGAAGCGGTAGACGTGGTGCCAGTCCGTCTCGCGGGTCTTGCGCTGGAGGACCTGGTAGCCCTCGTCCTCGACGACGCGGTAGGCGCAGCCGTACTGCTCCTGGGCCTCGGGGCCGACCTTGACCGGGTCGATGAACGACGGGCCGGCGAAGCCGGTGTCGGCCAGCCAGACGTCGCCGTCGATGTTCACGCCGATGAAGAGGTGCTCCAGGTCCGGGCCGAATCCGCCGTCCGGGCCGCGCACGCCCGCCGCGAGGATGTCCACGTCGAAGCCCAGGTCCGTGAGGAGCTTGCGGAACAGGCCGCTGAGCTCGAAGCACGTACCGCCGGCGCCGCCGGTCACGATCTCGTCGAAGGACTTGTCCACGTCGATCTCGACGTAGTCCCAGATGTAGTCGCCGCGCTCGGCGTTCACGGAGTTGTCGAACGGGACCGTACGCAGGTGCGCGCTGTGCAGGCTTCGGAGGGTCTCCACGGTGGGCTCAAGGGACCCGGTGTGGCCGAGGTGCGCCAGGTATGCCTCGACGTTATACATGTGCGGCGTCCTTCATTCGTCGATTGATTCCGGCCGAGTGCGACGGCCCTTTGCCTTCGCCAGCAATATTCCCATTCGCCGGCACACGGAAGACACCCCGCACAACCCCCTATTAGGAAATCCCGCACGGAATCACAATGCAATTCGCCCTGCCGGGATGTCCGGCAGGGCGAATTGCGGATCAGCGGATTTCGTTCCGCCGAAGGTACGGGCGTCAGGACGCGGTGACCTTCTCCTTCTCGGCGGCGGCCGCGGCGGCGGGCTCGGCCGCTTCGGCCGGGGCGGCCTGCGTCTTGAGGAAGAAGGCCAGGAACGAACCGGCGATGGCGGCGATGCCGCCGACGAGCGCCGAGTTCTGCAGGCCGTTCAGGACCTCGCCGGCCGCGTTCGAGGCACCCTCACCGAGGTCGAGGCCCGAGTTGGCGACCGCGATCAGCGCGGCCATGCCCATGCCACCGCCCAGCTGGGCGATGGTCTGGGTCAGGCCGGAGGCGACACCCTGCTCGTGCGGGGCGGCGTTGGAACCGGCCGCCATGAAGATCGCCGGGTAGAGCATGCCGGCGAACAGGCCCCAGATCAGGACGCCGGGGAGCAGCGGCCAGAAGCTGGTGCTCTCGGACATCGTGAAGGCCAGCACGATCATGGAGGCGCCGAGGCCGGAGAGGCCGCCGAACAGGGCGTAGCGCACGCCCCACTTCTGGACGACGAACGGCAGCAGCTTGCCCGATCCGAGCATCGCGACGGCGCTCATCGGCAGGAAGGCGAGACCCGCCTGGAGCGGGGAGTAGCCGATGACGGTCTGCAGGTGCACGAAGAAGAGGTAGTTCAGCGTGTTGATGACGCCCTGGAAGACGAAGACGACCAGGATCGCGGTCACCAGGCCGCGGTAGCTCCACATGTGCGCGGGGGCCAGCGGGTCCTTGGTCTTCGACTCGACGATGAAGAACAGGACGCCGAGCGCGGCACCGACGGCGAGCGTGGTGATCGTGCTGACGGAGGTCCAGCCGGCCTCGGGGCCGCTGATGAGGCCGTAGACGAGCAGGGTCGAGGCGCCGGTGGCGATGAGCGCGCCGGGGATGTCGAACTTGCCGCCGTCACCGGAGCGGACGTCGGGGGCGACGAAGGCGAAGATGCCGACGATCGCGAGGACGCAGAGCGGGATGTTCACGTAGAACACGGAGGCCCAGCCGAGGTAGTCGGTGAGCACGCCGCCGGCGAGGGAGCCGATGATCGAGCCGGAGGCGCCGGCCGAACCCCACAGGGCGTAGGCCTTGTTGCGCTCGGCGCCTTCCTTGAAGGAGCTGTTGATCAGCGACAGGGTCGCGGGGAAGAGCAGCGCGCCGCCCAGGCCCTGGACCACGCGCATCGCGATGAGCAGACCGGGGCTGCCGGCGAGGCCGCCGACCGCGGAGGCGCCGCCGTACAGGGCGAGCGCGAGGACGAGCATCACGCGGGCGCCGAGGCGGTCGACGGCACGGCCGCCGAAGAGGATCGCGCCGCCGAGGCCGACGGCGTAGGCGCTGACGACCCACTGGAGCGACTGGGCGGTGAAGCCGAGGTCCTTGCCGATCTCAGGCAGGGCCACGTAGACGATGTTGTAATCGATGGAGAAGATCAGCATGCAGAACGCGATGAGGGCCATCGCGATCCCAGGCCGTCCAGTGGACGCCTGGGGAGAGGTGGAAGTCACTTCCATACCCATTTCTGTGTAACTGGCGGGGGTGTGTGCGTGGGGTCGGGCCGGCGTCCGTGGAACTACTGGCCGAGGCTGCCGATGCTGCGGGGGTGGCGGAAGAAGTTGTTCGGGTCGTAGGCCTTCTTCACCTTCTTCAGACGGAGGTAGTTGTCGCCGTAGTACTGCGTCGCCCAGTCCGGAAGGCTGGAGCCGGGGAAGTTGACGTAGGCGCCGTTGCTGATCGGGTTGAGGACGTTCGCGCCGGTCTGGACGAAGGCCGAGGCGGCGGCCTCGGACTCGGGGGTCGGCGCGTCGAGCTGGCCGACGTAGCCGATGACGAAGTTCGCCTGGCGGTGCACGTAGGCGGTCGCCGTGGGGGAGATGTTGTTGGCGTTGCCGCCGACCGCCATGCAGTGCACGACGCGGCGCTGGCCGGCCACGCGGTTGGCGTCCAGGGTGCTGAGCACGCTGGAGATCTGGGTGGGGGTGAAGGGCTGGTTGAACATGCGGTACGCGTCGCGCTGGAAGGCCGTGCGGTGCAGGTGCGCCTCGGGACCGGTGCCGGTGCGGTGGCACTGCTCCTGGGTGAGGTCGCCGCAGCCGTACGCGGTCTTCATGGCGTCGGCGTACGGCAGGTCGCTCGCGAAGGTGCTCGTCGGCTGCGCGCCGACCAGCGAGGTCAGCTGCGCGAGCGCGGCCTGGGCCTCGGACTCGGGGCCGTGGTAGCCACCGGTGATGATCACCATCGGGACGTTGCCGGGGGCGGCGTCGGGCAGGTTGTAGATCAGCGCGGAGCCGAGGTTGACGGAGGAGTTGAGCTGCCAGGTCTGCCAGGCCGCGAAGACCTGCTCGGCCTTGTCCCAGGACCACATGGTGGAGAAGAAGACCATGCGCGGCTGGTCGATCGGCGCGACCTCGAACTCGGTGACGACGCCGAAGTTGCCGCCGCCGCTGCCTCGCAGGGCCCAGAACAGGTCGGAGTACGAGGTCTCCGAGGCGCGGATCAGACGGCCGTCGGCCAGGACGATCTGGGCCGAGCGCAGCCGGTCGCTGCCCAGGCCGAACTTCCTCGTCTGGAAGCCGATGCCACCGCCGGATATGAACCCGCCGGGGGCCACCGTCGGGCAGGTGCCCGCGATGACCTGCTTGTTGTACGGGGCCAGGGCGTGCAGGGCGTCGATGGACTGCAGACCCGGGCCGATCTTTACGGTGGAGCTGCCGACCGTGGCGTGGTTGAGGCGGGAGGTGTCGATGACGAGGCCCTCGCCGGTGGACCAGCCGTTGAAGTTGTGGCCACCGCTGCGGACCCGTACGGAGATGCCGTTGTTGCGGGCGTAGTTCACCAGCGCCTGGACGTCCTGAGGGGTCTCGGGGTAGGCGACGGCCTGCGGGTGGACCGAGTCGAAGGCCGCGATCTGCAGCTCCTTGGCCGCGTCGTAGCCGGGGTCGACGGGGAGCACGATGTCGCCCTGGATCCGCGCCGCGAGGCCGGCCCATCCGGTACCGGAACCGGTGGCGTCGGCGAATACCGGCAGGGTGCCGGCGCCCACGGCCGTTGCCGTGAGGGCCAGTCCTGCACCGGCACGGAGGATGGTTCGCCTGCTCTGCATGTGGGCACTCCCAAGTAGCCAACGGTGACGGCGGATACCGCGCCCCCGATTAACTCAGCGACCGGTAATCGTCCGCCCATCGCGCGGTATTCGGACCGATGGGATACGGGTCGGCGGGATACGGGCCGATGGGATGCGGACTGCAATCGCGCCGGCCCGGCCCGGCCCCTTTACCCGACCGGCTGCGCCGCGCATTCCTTGACGACCGTGCGGCGAATGATGTCCAGGACCTCGGTCTGGTGCCGGGTCAGATAGAAGTGGCCGCCCTTGAAGGTGTGCAGGGAAAAGCCCGCGGAGGTGTGCGCCGACCAGGCCTGCGCCTCGTCCGCCGTCACCTGGGGGTCGTCGTCCCCGGTGAGGACCACGACCGGGGTGGACAGCGGCGGGCGCGGCTGGTGCCGGTAGGTCTCGATGGCCTCGTAGTCGCTGCGCAGCGCCGGAAGGATCATCCGGAGCAGTTCGTCGTCCATGAGCATCCCGGAATCGGTGCCGTCCAGCAGCTTGAGCTCCTCGATCACCCCCGCGTCCGAGCGCAGGTGGACGGATTCCACCCGGTGGCGGGAGGGCGCTCGGCGCGCGGAGGCGAACAGCGCGGCCGGGGCCGTGCCCGCGTCCTCCAGCCGGGCGGCGACCTCGTAGCCGAGCAGTCCGCCCATGCTGTGGCCGAACAGGGCGAGCGGGCGGTCGGCCCAGGGCAGCAGGGCCTCGGTGATCCGGTCGGCGAGCTCGGCGAGGCGGGTGATGCCCGGCTCGTGCCGGCGGTCCTGGCGGCCGGGGTACTGGACGGCCAGTACGTCCATCGCGGGCGCGAGCGCGCGGGCCACGGGGAAGTAGAAGCTCGCCGAGCCGCCCGCGTGCGGGAGGCAGACCAGCCGGACGGGCGCCTCGGGGGCGGGCTGGAAGCGGCGGAGCCAGGGGTCTTCGTACGTCATCGGGGGACCTCGATCCACTCTCGGGTCATCGGGCAGGAATTCGTTCCGGCTTTTTCGCGGCATTTTCCACGGTGCGCGGCGGGCCGCCTTCGGGGTGCCGTTCCGCAACGGCACCGCTTTTACCGGGAAAGCTACAACACTCTTTCAACGGTCTTGCCGGTGAGCCTTTTCGGGGCTTTCCGCAAGGGCTCCATAGGGGGATGCATAGGGGATGACGCTCCCGCCGTCAGCCAGTAAATTTCCGCCCAGCATTTGACTCACAGGGAGCAGAGAAAAATGAGCCAGCTTTCCCGGCAGACTCCGGACTTCCCCGTTTGGCCCCAATTCGGGGACGAGGAGCGCACCGGACTGATCCGTGCCCTCGAGCAGGGTCAGTGGTGGCGCATGGGTGGCAGCGAGGTCACCACCTTCGAGCGCGAGTTCGGCGACTACCACGGCGCCGAGTACGCCCTGGCGGTGACGAACGGCACCCACGCGCTGGAGCTCGCCCTCCAGGTGCTCGGCGTCGGCCCGGGCACCGAGGTCATCGTGCCCGCGTTCACCTTCATCTCCTCTTCGCAGGCGGCGCAGCGGCTCGGTGCCGTGGCCGTCCCCGTCGACGTGGACCCCTTCACCTACAACATCGACCCGGCCGCCGTCGCCGCCGCGATCACCCCGCGCACCGCGGCGATCATGCCGGTGCACATGGCCGGTCAGATCGCGGACATGGACGCACTCGGCAAGCTGTCCGCGGACAGCGGCATCCCGCTGATCCAGGACGCCGCGCACGGGCACGGCGCCGAGTGGGACGGCAAGAAGGTCGGCGAGTTCGGCGCCGTCGCGGCGTTCAGCTTCCAGAACGGCAAGCTGATGACCGCGGGCGAGGGCGGCCTGGTCACCTTCAACGACGCGGAGCAGTTCGAGACCGCGTTCCTGCGGCACAGCTGCGGCCGTCCGCACAGCGACCGCTACTACTTCCACAAGACCTCCGGCTCCAATTTCCGGATGAACGAGTTCTCGGCGGGCGTGCTCCGCGCCCAGCTGGCCCGCCTCGGCGGTCAGATCGACACCCGCGAGCACAACTGGCCGATCCTGTCCGGGCTGCTCTCCGAGATACCCGGCGTGGTGCCGCAGCACATCGACCCGCGCATCACCCGCAACCCGCACTACATGGCGATGTTCCGACTCCCGGGCTGGACCGCCGAGCGCCGCAACGCGCTCGTCGACCGACTGATCGCCCGCGGTCTGCCGGCCTTCGCCGCCTTCCGTGCGATCTACCGCTCGGACGGCTTCTGGGAGACCGGCGCCCCCGCGGAGACGGTCGACCAGATCGCCGCCCGCTGCCCCAACACCGAGGCGATCTACGCGGACGCCATCTGGCTGCACCACCGCACCCTGCTCGGCACCGAGGAGCAGATGCACGCGATCGCGAACATCCTCTCCGACGAACTGGCCGCCGAGTGAGCTCCCCGCTCCGGGTGGCCGTGGTGGGCCTGGGCTGGGCGGGACGGTCGATCTGGCTGTCCCGTCTGGCCGCCCACCCGGCGTTCGAGGTGACCGCGGTGGTGGACCCCTCCCCCATCGCCCAGGAGGTCGCCGCCGAGACCGGTCCGGGCGTGCTCGCCCTGTCCGGCATCGACGAGCTGACCCCCGACCTCGCGGACCTCGCGGTCGTCGCCGTCCCCAACCACCTGCACAGCAAGGTCGCCTGCAGGCTGCTGGAGCGCGGCATCCCGGTCTTCCTGGAGAAGCCGGTCTGCCTGAACTCGGCCGAGGCGGACGAACTCGCCGCCGCCGAGCGGGCCGGCGGGGCCGTCCTGCTGGCCGGCAGCGCCGCCCGCTACCGCGCCGACGTGATGGCGCTGCGCGAGGCCGCGGCCGGGCTGGGGCCGCTGCGGCACATCGACGTCTCCTGGGTCCGTGCCCGCGGAGTCCCGGACGCCGGCGGCTGGTTCACCCAGAGCCAGTTGTCCGGCGGGGGCGCCCTGGTGGACCTCGGCTGGCACCTGCTGGACACGGTCTCGCCGCTGGTCGGCACCGCCGGGTACGAGGAGATCGCCGGATCCGTGTCCGACGACTTCATCGCGGCCGCCTCGCACGGCGCCTCCTGGCGGCACGAGGACGCGGACCGGTCCACGTCCGGCGGCGACGTGGAGGACACCGCGCGCGGCTTCCTGGTCACCGATGACGGGGTCTCGGTCTCGCTGCGTGCGAGCTGGGCCTCCCACGAGGCCCTCGACAGCACGGTGATCAAGGTGGAGGGCGCTTCGGGAACGGCCTCGCTGCGGTGCACCTTCGGATTCAGCCCCAACCGGGCGGGCGGCGGCGAACTGTCCTTGACCAGGGCGGGCGACACCACGCCGATCGCGTTCGACGAAGAGCCGATCGGGGCCGAGTACGACCGTCAGCTCGATGCACTGCCGGCCCTGCTCGCCGATCCCGCGTCCCGGGGCAAGGCCGTCGAGGACACCCGCCGGACCATCGCCGTGATCGAGCGCATCTACACCTCGGCGCGCCGCGCGCGGTCCCGTCGGCAGGAACTCGCGTCCGCCCGCTGAGCGGCGCCCGTACTCCTCGCGCTCCTCTCCACCCCGCACACACCGTCTTCTGGGAGATCCCCGTGAACACTGGTACAGCCCTGCACGCCTCCGCCCGCACCCTCGCGTTCGAACATCCCAAGAGCGTGATCGTCTTCGATCTCGACGGAGTGATCGTGGACAGCTTCCCGGTCATGCGCGAGGCCTTCAACCTCGCCTACGCCGAGGTCGTCGGTGACGGAAAGGCTCCGTTCGAGGAGTACGAGCGCCACCTCGGGCGATATTTTCCCGACATCATGAAGATCATGGGCCTGCCGCTGGCGATGGAGGGCCCCTTCGTCCGGGAGAGTTATCGCCTCGCACATCTGGTCCCCCTCTTCCCCGGCGTCCGCGAGGTCCTGGAGGAGCTGCGCGCCCGCGGCTTCCGGACCGCGATAGCCACCGGCAAGGCCGGTGACCGGGCCCGGCACCTGCTCACCCAGCTCGACGTCATCCACCTCTTCGACCACGTCATCGGCTCGGACGAGGTGGCCCGCGCCAAGCCCGCCCCGGACATCGTCCTGCACGCCCTGGACCTGCTCGGGGCCCGTGCCGAGGAGGCGCTGATGCTCGGTGACGCCGTCACCGACATCGCCGCCGCCCGCGGCGCCGGCATCGCCGCCGTGGCCGCGCTGTGGGGCGAGTCCGACTCGGCCGACCTGCTGGCCACCTTCCCGGACGCGGCCCTCGACGAGCCGGCGGAGCTTCTCGCCCTGCTCCCGTCGGTGGTCACCAGCTGAACACTCCCCCGGCCGCCCCAACTCCCCTCCGGGAGCGGCCCGTTCGGCGCCCCGCACCGGTCCGGTCCTCCACATCCCCGAGGGCCGGACCGGCGCGTTCGGCGCGGTGGATGCACGGTTCCCGGTCAGTGACACGCCCTCCCCGATAGTGGCGCCGCGGCCGGTGGACGGTCATCACCATTGGGGGAGCAATGCTTGTCGAGCGGGACGAACACCTAGGCCGTCTGCACCTGATCCAGGAGGCGGCCCGGTCCGGCAAGGGCCGGATGGTGCTGCTCGAAGGCCCGTCCGCGACGGGCAAGACCGAACTGCTGCACGTCTTCGCCGACCGGGCCGAAGCCGCCGGATTCCGGCTGCTGCACGCGGTCTGCTCCCGGTCGGACCAGGACCTCCCCTTCGGCGCCGCCAAGCAGCTGCTGCGCGCCGCGGGCCTGTCCACCGACGGCCTGCCCTCCACCGTCACGGCCGCCGAATCCGCCCCGGGCGACGAAATCACGCACACCGTCGACGAGTTGTGCGTCGCACTGCTCGAACGCTGCGCCGCCGAGCCGCTGCTGCTCGCCGTGGACGACGCCCAGTACGCCGACGCCCACTCGCTGCGCGTCCTGCTGCACCTCGCCCGGCGGCTGCGCTCGGCCAGGATCGCCGTGCTGCTCGTGGAGAACACCGACATCGCCTCCCCGCACCGGCTCCTCCAGGCCGAACTGCTGCGCAACCCCCACCTGTCCCGGATCCGGGTCGCCCCGCTCACCGAGGACGGCTCCGCCGCGTTCCTCGCCGAGCGCCTGGGACCCCACCGGGGCCACCTGCACGCGGCCGCCCTGCACTCCTTCAGTGGCGGCAACCCGCTGCTGCTCGGCGCCCTCGCCGACGACCAGGACGCCGGCGACGAAGACGCCCGCGGCTACGGGCTCGCCCTGCTCAGCTGCCTGCACCGCGGCGAGCCCGCCACCCTGGCCGTGGCCCGCGCCGTGGCCGTGCTCGACACCGCGAACGGGCAGGTCACCCCCGACGGGCTGGCCGCCCTCGCGGCCACCGACCGGGAGACGCTCGAAGCGACCCGGCGGGCCATGGCCGTCGCCGGGCTGCTCACCGACGAGGGCGAACTGCGCCACCCCCGCGCCCGCGCCGCCGTACTGGAGGACATCGGGCCGCGCGAGCGTTCCGCACTGCACCAGCGGGCCGCCCGGCTGCTGTACGACGGCGGCGCGGAGCCCAACCGGGTCGCCCGCCACCTGCTGGAGGCGGGCCGGGCCGACCAGCCGTGGGCCGTCCAGGTGCTGCTCGACGCGGCCGAGCACGAGCGGCTCGCCGACCGGCCCGACGCCGCCACGGCCTGCCTGGAGCTGGCCCACCGCTCCAGCGGCGACAAGCAGGAGCGGGCCACCGCCCTGGCCCGGCTCACCCACACCGCCTTCCAGCGCGACCCCTCGGCGGCCGTCCGCCACCTGGCCTCGCTGCTCGCCGCCGAACAGGCCGGCTACCTCGGCTTCCACGAATCCACCCTGCTGCTGAGGCAGTTGCTGTGGCACGGTCGCACCGCGGAAGCCGCGACGCTGCTGGAGCGGCTGCGGACCTCCACCACCGAGCGGCCCACCGGGCCCGGCTCCGAACTGGCCGACCTGGAGCAGTGGCTGTCGTGGGCGCACCCCTCGCTGGCCCGGCCCGTCGGCACGGCGGGCGCCGCCAGTGCGGCGGCGCAGCGGGGCGCCACCGTCGTGACCCTGCGCAGCGATCCGTGGCTCGGGCGCGCCGCGGCCCTCGCCGACCAGCTGGCCCGCAACCGGCCGGGCGCCGCCGAGCGCGCCGAGCAGGTGCTGTGGGACCTGCGGCTGAGCCGGGGTGCGAGCTGGGCCGACGAGACCGCGATGCTCGCGCTGCTGACCCTGCTGCGGTATGGCAGCGCCGACAACGCCGCGGACTGGTGCGAGCGCCTCGTCATCGACGCCCAGGAGCGCTGCGCGACCACCTGGCAGGCGGTGTTCACCGGCATCCGGGCCGAGATCGCGGTCCGGCAGGGCGATCTGACGTCGGCCGTGGAGCGGGCCCGGGAGGCCCTGGCCCTGCTGCCCGTCAAATCCTGGGGCGTACTGGCGGGGCTGCCGCTCGGCAGCCTGATCGTCGCCCACACCCGGCTGGGCCAGTACGAGGAGGCCTCCCGCCAGCTGGGGCAGAGCGTGCCGGACAGCATGTACGAGAGCTGGTTCGGGCTGTCCTACCTGGAGGCCCGCGGCGTCCTGCACCTGTCCACCCACCACCATCACGCCGCGCTGGCCGACTTCCTGTCCTGCGGCGAACTCCAGCGCAGCTGGGGCGTCGACGCCGTGGGCCCGGTGCCCTGGCGGGTCGGCGCGGCCGAGGCGTGCCTGCGGCTGGGCAACATGGACCGGGCCCGCCAGCTGGTCCACGAGCAGCTCGCGCGGCCCGGCGCCGGCAACGCGCGCACCCGCGGCCTGGCGCTGCGCCTCTACGCGGCGACCAGCCAGCCGGGCCGCGGCCTCCAGCAGCTCACCGAGGCGCTGGAGCTGCTCGAATCCACCGGCGACCGGTACGAACAGGCGCGGGTGCTGGCCGACATGAGCCGGACGTACTACGCGCTCGGCGAGCACCGCAGGGCGCGCACCCTCTTCCGCCAGGGCCTGCACGTGGCCAACGCCTGCAAGGCGCAGCCCTTGGCGCAGGAGCTGCTGTCGGGCTCCGCCGAGCAGCCCGCGGCGGCGGCCGCCGCCGAGGGCGGTGGTCACAGCGGCCAGGGCGGCCAGGGCTTCGAGCTCAGCGATTCCGAGAAGCGCGTGGCCTCCCTCGCGGTGATGGGCTACACCAACCGGGAGATCGCCACGAAGCTCTACATCACGGCGAGCACCGTGGAGCAGCACCTCACCCGCGTCTACCGCAAGCTCCGGGTCAAGCGGCGCCAGGACCTGCCCGCCGACCTCTGGATGAACGCCACCCGGGCCGGCTGAGGCCCCGACCGCGCGGAGCCCCGTACCCCTGCCGGGAGTACGGGGCTCCGCGCGTTCTACACCCCGGCCGGGACCCGGGTCTCGGCCAGGGCCTCGCGGACCGCTCCGATCAGCTCGGCGGTGTTCGCCGGGCCGGCCGCGGCCCCGTAGACGTAGAAGTCGGGGCGGATCAGCGCCGAGGTGGCGCCGGCCTCGGCGAGGAACGGCAGGTAGACCTCGTCCAGGTCCACCACCGCGTCGGGGCCCGCCTGCTCGGCCGGGGTGCCGGCCGCGACGACCCGGACCACGTGCGCGCCCAGGCCGTCCAGGAAGTCCCGGTCGGCGGTGTCGAGGAGCAGCTCGGGGTCCTCCGTGGTCAGCAGGACGAAGCCCAGTCCGACGACGCTGTCGAACAGTCCCGTCCGCCCGGCCCGCTCCACCCGGGCCTGCGGCGAGAGGGCGCCCGCCGGGCGGATCGGCCGGCCCTTCTCGTTGAGCTTGACGAAGCCGCGGGCCAGCGGCTGGAGCGGGGAGCGCTGCTGGGAGGGGATGCCCGAGGCGGCCGCCCGCTCCGCCGCGGCGAGCATCACCATGTCCCGGTCGGCGGCCGCCTTCGGATCCGTCTGGCAGATGATCTTGCCGAGGTTCACGGACATCCCGATGGCGTGCTTGATGTGCGTGCGGCGCTCCTCCTGGTAGTCGTCCAGCAGCTCGGTGGTGCCGCGGCCGTCCAGCAGCGCCGCCAGCCGCCAGGCCAGCGCGCCCGCGTCGCGGAAACCGGAGGACATGCCCTGCCCGGCGAAGGGGGGCATGACGTGCGCGGCGTCTCCGGCCAGCACCAGCGGACCCTCGTGCCAGGTCTCGGCGGCGCCCGCCCGGAAGCTGTAGACGTGGTGGCGGCGCAGCGTGGCGTTCTCCGGGTTGATGTCGAACAGCTTCAGCAGCCGCCACGCGCTCTCGCGGGTGTTGAGCCCCTCCACGGTCTCGCCGGCCGTCCGCATGAACTCGTAGCGCCGGTTGCCCGGTCCGGCCGAGACGGAGGTGCGCGGCTGCGCCGGGTCGCAGATCTGCAGGTTGTTCGGGTGGAACTCGCGGCCGTCGTGGTGGACCACGTCGCAGACCAGCCAGTCGTGGGAGAAGTTGACGTCCGAGAATCCGGCGTCCATCCTGCTGCGCACGAAGCTGTTCGCGCCGTCGCAGCCGACCACCCAGCGGGCCGAGAAGGTCTTCTCGGTGCCGTCCTCGGCGACCGCGGTGACCTCGGCCCCGTCGGAGCGCGTCCGGAGCCCCACGACCTGGTGGCCCCGGTGCACGGTGATGTTCGCCAGGGTCGCGGCGCGGGCCTGGAGCTCCTCCTCCAGCGCCGGCTGGTACATGGAGGTGGACTCGGGCCAGCCGCAGAGCTTGCGCTCGGAGCCGTCGATGTCCAGGAGAATCCGCCCGTCCGCGTTCTTCCACTGGTAGGAGCCCGAGGGCTCGCCGATGCGGCCGATGAGCCCGCCGATGCCCGCGGCGGTGAGGGTGCGCGCGGCCTCACCGTCGAAGGCCACCGCACGGGGCATCGGGTAGGCCTGCGGCCACTTCTCCACGACCGTGACGTTCTTGCCTCGGTCGGCGAGCAGCAGGGCGAGCAGCTGGCCCACGGGGCCGTATCCGACGATCAGGACGTCGGCCTCGGTCGGTGCGTCGAACATCAGGGTGCCTTTCAAAGGGTGTGGTGGTCGCGGGCAGGCAGTTCAGGCGGCTCAGGCGGCTTCGGCCGCCAGGAGCTCCAGCAGGTGCTCGGCGATGAAGGTCGGCGTCGGGAAGTCGAAGAGCAGCATCGGGCTGAGCGCCAGACCGGTCACCTCGACGAGGCGGTTGCGCAGTTCGACGGCGCTGAGGGAGTTGAAGCCGACCTCGAAGAAGGGGCTGTCGCCGTCGAGTTCGTCCTCGAAGGGCTCGTCGGTGGCGAGCTCCTCGCGGGCCGCCTCGGACTCGGCGACGATCAGGTCGATGAGGATCTCGGTCTGCTCGGCTTCGGAGAGGCCGGCCAGCTTGGCCAGCAGGGCCTGCTTGGTGGCCTCGGCCGGGTCGAGGGCCTGGGCGGCTTCGGTGGTGTCGGCGGTCTCGGTCAGGGTCGTCGTCGCTGTCATGGGATTTCCGGCCTCCAGCCAGTAGTTGCGGCGCTGGAAGGCGTACGTCGGGAGTTCCACCCGGCGTCCGCCCTCGAACAGGGCCGACCAGTCGATGGTGATGCCCCGGGTGAAGAGTTCGCCGAGTGCGGTCACGGCGCTCTGCGCTTCGGAGGCGTCGCCCCGCAGCGCGGGGACGAAGGCGGTGTTGGCGGTGTCGCCGGTCAGGCAGGCCGGGCCCATCGAGGTGAGGACCCCGCCGGGGCCGAGCTCCAGGAAGGTGACGGCGCCACGCTCCTGGAGGGTCCGGATTCCGTCGGCGAAGCGGACGGCGTCGCGGACGTGGCGGACCCAGTAGTCGGGGCTCGCCAGTTCGGCGGGCTCGGCGACCTTGCCGGTGAGGTTGGAGACCACCGGGACGCGCGGGGCGCCGTAGGTCAGGCTCGCGGCGACCTTGCGGAACTCCTCCAGCATCGGGTCCATCAGGACCGAGTGGAAGGCGTGGCTGACGACCAGGCGCTTGGTGCGCCGGCCCAGGCCGGAGAAGTGCGCGGCCAGTGCCTCGGCGGCGTCCTCGCGGCCGGAGACGACCACCGAGTTCGGGCCGTTGATCGCGGCGATCCCGACGCCCTCGCCGAGGTACGGGAGCACCTCGGTCTCGGTGGCCTGGACCGCGATCATGGCGCCGCCGGACGGCAGGGCCTGCATCAGGCGGCCACGAGCCGCCACAAGACGCGCCGCATCCGGAAGATCCCACACACCCGCAACATGAGCAGCCGCCAGTTCACCGATCGAATGCCCGGCCAGGAGGTCGGCGTGGACGCCCCACGCCTCGACGAGGCGGTACAGCGCCACCTCGACCGCGAACAGCGCGGGCTGGGTGAACTCCGTACGGTTGAGGGCGGCTTCGTCGTCCCCGAAGAGCACCTCACGCAGCGGACGCGGCAGGTGCTGGTCCAGCTCGGCCGCCACCGCGTCGAAGGCCTCCGCGAAGACCGGGTAGGTCCCGTACAGCTCGCGGCCCATGCCCAGGCGCTGCGAGCCCTGACCGGTGAAGAGCACCGCGAGGCGGCCCCGGGTCCGGCTGCCGCGCACCACTCCGGGCGAGGTCGCGGCGGTCGCGCCCTCGGCAACGGCCAGCAGCCGCTGGCGCAGGGTGTCGCGGTCGTCCCCGACGAGGACGGCACGCTTCTCGAAGGCGCTGCGGGTCCGGGCGAGCGAGTGGCCGATGTCGTACGCGGAGGCCTCCCGGCCCTCCGGATCCTCGTCGAGGAAGGCGTCGAGCCGCTCCGCCTGGGCGCGCAGGGCCTGCTCGGACTTGCCGGAGAGCACCCAGGGCAGCGGGCCTCGGGCGACGGCGGCCGGGGCCTTGCCGGGCACGGTCCCCGGGGCGGCGGGGGCGGCGACGGGCGCGGCCTCCTCGACGATGACGTGGGCGTTGGTGCCGCTGATCCCGAAGGAGGAGACCGCCGCCCGGCGGGTACGGCCTTCCTCGCGCGGCCAGGACTTGGCCTCGGTCAGCAGCTCCACCGCGCCCGAGGACCATTCGACCTTGGCCGTGGGCTCCTCGACGTGCAGGGTCTTGGGGAGCACCTCGTTGCGCAGGGCCATGACCATCTTGATCACGCCGGCGACCCCGGCCGCGGCCTGGGCGTGGCCGATGTTGGACTTCAGGGAGCCCAGCTGGAGCGGGCGGTCCGCGGAGCGGCCCCGGCCGTAGGTCGCCAGGATGGCCTGGGCCTCGATCGGGTCGCCGAGCACGGTGCCCGTGCCGTGTGCCTCGACCGCGTCCACATCGGCGGTGGTCAGGCGGGCGTTGGCCAGCGCGGCCTTGATCACGCGTTCCTGGGCGGGGCCGTTGGGGGCGGTCAGGCCGTTGGAGGCACCGTCCTGGTTGACGGCCGTGCCGCGGACCACCGCGAGGACCTGGTGGCCGTTGCGGCGGGCGTCCGAGAGGCGCTCCAGGAGCAGGAAGCCCGCGCCCTCGGCCCAGTTCGTGCCGTCCGAGGTGGAGGAGAAGGCCTTGATCCGGCCGTCCGGGGCCAGTGCGCGCTGGCTGGAGAAGCCGACGAACGCGTCCGGGGTGGCCATCACGGCCACACCGCCGGCCAGCGCCATCGAGCACTCGCCGGAGCGCAGCGCCTGCACCGCCAGGTGCAGGGTGACCAGGG
Source organism: Streptomyces sp. GL_140 (assembly GCF_057834465.1). NCBI lineage: Bacteria > Bacillati > Actinomycetota > Actinomycetes > Kitasatosporales > Streptomycetaceae > Streptomyces > Streptomyces sp. GL_140. Next base: position 4,612,912 of record NZ_CM174404.1, on the reverse strand, counting down.
AGGAGGAGCAGGCGGTGTCCACCGTCACCGAGGGCCCGGTGAGGTCGTACAGGTAAGAGACCCGGCCGGAGAGCACGCTGCCGGACTTGCCCAGGCCCAGGAACCCGCTGACCCCCTCGGGCAGCTCCTGGGCTCCGTTGGCGTAGTCGTGGTACATGTGGCCCGCGAAGACGCCGGTGTCGCTGCCGCGCACCGAGTGCGGGTCGATCCCGGCCCGCTCGAAGGCCTCCCAGGCCAGCTCAAGCATCAGCCGCTGCTGCGGGTCGGTGCCGAGGGCCTCACGGTCGGAGATCCCGAAGAAGGAGGCGTCGAACTCGCCCGCGCCGTGCAGGAGTCCGGCTTCCTTGACGTACGTGGTGCCCTGGTGGTCGATGTCCGGGTGGTACACGGAGTCCAGGTCCCAGCCGCGGTCCTTGGGGAAGTCCGAGACCCCGTCGGTGCCGGTGGCCACGAGCTGCCACAGCTCCTCGGGCGAGGTGACCTCGCCCGGCAGCCGGCAGGACATGCCCACGATCGCGATGGGCTCGGAGGCCGCCCCGGTGATGCGGGCGTTCTCCTGCTTCAGACGCTCGTTCTCGGTGAGGGACGCGCGCAGGGCAGCGACAAGCTTTTCGTCGGAAACTGTCATGATCTTCTCTCCCGGTTCCAGACCGAATCAGTTGCTCGTGCTGGCAAGTGCGCGCGCCACGAGGCTTTCCACATCCATGTCGGCGATCAGCTCGCCGTCCTGCTCCGCTTCCTGCTCCTGCACCTGCTCCGGCTGCGCCGCCTCGAGAGCAGTCCCGTCGCCGTCCGCGAGCAGTTCGCTCTGGATGCGGCGGGCGAGGGCCTGCGGCGTCGGGAAGTCGAAGACGAGGGTGACCGGCAGCCGGATGCCCGTCACCAGGGCCAGTTGGTTGCGCAGTTCGACCGCGGTGAGCGAGTCGAAGCCGAGCTCCTTGAAGGCCTGGTCCGGTCCCACGCCGTTCGCGTCGGCCATTCCGAGCGCCGCTGCCGCCTGCTCGCCGACCAGGTCCAGGACGGCCTGCTCGCGCTCCCTCGGGGACAGGGCGGTCAGCCGCTGCACCAGGGAGTCGCCGGTGGGGGCGGCCGCCTGCGCGGCCCGGCGGGCGGGACGCACCAGCCCGCGCAGGACGGACGGCACCGGGGCGCCTCCCGACCGGCTGGACAGGGCGGCGAGGTCCAGTTTCACGGGGGCGAGGACGGGGTGCTCCGAGCGGAGTCCGGCGTCGAAGAGGGCCATGCCGGTCTCGGCCGTCAGGGGCCGCATGCCGCTACGGGCCATGCGCTCCAGGTCGCTCTGCGCCAGCGTGTCCTGCATGCCGCCGGCCTGCTCCCAGACGCCCCAGGCGAGCGAGGTGGCCGGCAGCCCGGCCCGGTCGCGGTGCTGGGCGAGGGCGTCCAAGTAGGCGTTGGCCGCCGCGTAGTTGCCCTGGCCGGCGCTGCCGACCGTACCCGCGATGGAGGAGTACAGGACGAAGGCGGTCAGGCCCAGGTCCCGGGTCAGCTCGTGCAGGTTCCAGGCCGCGTCCACCTTGGGCTTGAGGACCGCGTCCAGCCGCTCGGGGGTGAGCGCCGAGATCACGCCGTCGTCCAGGACGCCCGCCGTGTGGACCACCGCCGTCAGCGGGTGCTCCGCCGGGACGCTCTCCAGCAGCGCGGTCAGTGCCTCCCGGTCGGCCGCGTCGCAGGCCTCGATCCGCACCGAGGCGCCGAGCCCGGCCAGCTCCTCGCGGAGCTCGACCGCACCCTCGGCGGCCGCGCCCCGGCGGCTGGTGATGATCAGGTTCCGGATGCCGTGCTCGGCCACCAGGTGGCGGGCGGCCAGCCTGCCCAGGGTTCCCGTACCACCGGTGATCAGCGCGGTACCGGCCCGGTCCAGGGACTCGCCCCGGTCGGCCGCCGGGGGGACCTCCCGTACGAGGCGGGGCGCGGTGGCCACCCCGGCGCGGATCGCCAGCTGCGGTTCGCCCGAGGCCAGTACGGCCCATACGGCGTCCCGCGGCTCGGTGTCCTCGTCCACGTCGAGGAGGACGAACTGCTCCGGGTTCTCCGACTGCGCCGAGCGCACCAGGCCCCAGACCGCCGCCGCGGCCGGGTCGGTGACCCCGCAGACCGCGCCCTGGGTCAGGACCACGAGCCGCGAGGACTCCAGCTCGGGGGCGGCGGCCCAGGCCTGCATCAGCTCCAGCGCGCGGGCGGTCAGCTGGCGGACCCGGTCCGGACCCTCGTCGGAGGGCGCCCGGGTGAAGTCGGCCAGCACCGCCGGCGGAACCGGGGTACCCGACCGGACGGCCGCGACGAGGGACTTCAGGCCCGAGTGGTCGGTGCCGAGCAGGACCGGCTCCACGGGGGCCCCGGTCACGGTCTCCAGGGAGACCTGGACCGGCACCCAGTCGGGCCGGAACAGCGCGTCGGCGAGAGCCGCTCGGCCCGCGTCGAAGGACTCGGGCGAGAACGGCCGGGTGACGAGCGAGCCGATGGTGGCGACCGGAACCCCGGCCTGGTCGGCGAGGCGCAGGGTCAGCGCGTCCGTACCGGACCCGGCGGCGTGCACCCGCAGCGCGTTCGCGCCGGAGGCGTGCAGGGTGACCTGGTTCCAGGCGAACGGCAGCCGCAGCGCCGCGCCCTCCTCCGCGGTGGCGCCGCCGTCCGTGACGGCGAAGGCGCTGGCCTGGAGGGCGGCGTCGAGCAGGGCCGGGTGCAGACCGAAGCCCTCCGGGGTCTCCCCCTCGGGCAGGGCCACCTCGGCGTACACCTCGCCGTCCTTGGTCCACACGGACCGCAGCCCCTGGAAGAGGGGGCCGTACTCCAGCCCGGCCTCGGCCCGGTCGGCGTAGTGGCCGGTCAGATCGGCCTGCTCGGCGCCCGCGGGCGGCCAGGTGCCGAAGTCGAAGGAGCCGGCCGGCTCCTCCTTGAGCAGGAACCCGCTGACGTGCCGGGTCCACGGCGCCTCGGAGCCGGCGTCCAGGTCCGTCGAGTGGACCGACACCGGGCGACGGCCCAGCTCGTCGAGGTTGCCGACCGCGACCTGGATGCGGACGCCGCCGCCCTCGGGCAGGACCAGCGGGGCCTCGATGACCAGCTCCTCGACGGTCCCGGTGCCGACCTCGTCGCCGGCCCGGATCACCAGGTCCACGAGGGCCGAGCCGGGCACCAGCACGGTGCCCGCGACCGAGTGGTCGGCCAGCCACGGGTGGGTGCGGACCGAGAGCACCCCGGTCCCCTGCACTCCGCCGTCCGCCTGCGGCAGGAAGGCGCCGAGCAGGGAGTGATTGGCCGGGGTCAGCCCCAGGGAAGCGGCGTCGGCGCCGGATTCCAGCGGCTGGAGCCAGTAGAAGTCGCGCTGGAAGGCGTACGTGGGCAGTTCCACGCGGCGCCCGCCCGGGGCCAGGGCGAGGAGGTCCGCGGGCAGTCCGGCCACGTGCAGCCGGCCCAGCGCGGTGACCGCCGAGCGCACTTCGGAGACTCCGGTGCGCAGCTTGGGCACGAACAGGGCGTCGGCGTCTTCGGCGACGCAGTCCTGGCCCATCGCGGTGAGGACTCCGCCGGGGCCGAGTTCCAGGAAGACGTTGACGGCCTGGTCCTGGAGGGCTCCGATGCAGTCGGCGAAGCGGACCGCATCGCGGACGTGGGAGACCCAGTAGTCCGGACTGGCCAGCTCGGCGGCCTCGGCGACCTTGCCGGTGACGTTGGAGACCACCGGGATCCGCGGAGCACCGTAGGCCAGACCCGCCGCGACCTCACGGAACTCGGCGAGCATCGGATCCATCAGGACCGAGTGGAAGGCGTGGCTCACCGTCAGCTGCTTGGTCTTGCGACCCAGCTCCGACAGCTTCGCCCTGACCGCCAGGCACTCCGCCTCACGACCCGAAATCACCACCGACGCCGGCCCGTTGATCGCAGCGATCCCCACACCCTCACCGAGGTACGGAAGGACTTCCGCCTCCGTGGCCTGGATGGCGACCATCGCACCGCCCGAAGGCAGCGCCTGCATCAGCCGGCCACGAGCCGCCACCAGACGCGCCGCATCCGCCAGCGACCACACACCCGCCACATGAGCCGCAGCAAGCTCACCGATCGAATGCCCGGCCACGAAGTCCGGACGCACACCCCACGACTCCACGAGGCGGAACAACGCCACCTCGACCGCGAACAACGCCGGCTGCGTGAACTCCGTACGATGCACCGCCTCCTCGTCCTCCCCGAACAGAACCGACTTCAGCGGCCGGCCCAGGTGCTGGTCCAGCTCCCCCGCCACCGCGTCGAAAGCCTCCGCGAAGACGGGATAGGCCGCGTGCAGCTCACGGCCCATGCCCAGGCGCTGCGCACCCTGCCCGGTGAAGAGCACCGCCAGGCGGCCCCCCGTCGCCGTGCCCGAGGTGGCCCCGGGGGCCGGACGGCCCGCGGCCACGGCGCGCAGGGCCTCGATCGCGTCGGCCCGGTCGGCGGCGGCCACCACCGCGCGGTGTTCGAGCGCCGCACGGGTGGTGACCAGCGAGTGCGCCACGTCCAGCAGCGCGGGCGAGGACCCGGATTCCAGCAGGTCGGCCAGTCGCGCGGCCTGGGCCTTCAGGCCCTGCGCAGACTTCGCCGACACCGTGAAGGCCAGCTCACCGTGGAACTCCCGTACCTGCTCGGAGAGTTCGGACTCATCGGCCGGGGCCTCCTCGATGACCACGTGGGCGTTGGTGCCGCTCACGCCGAAGGAGGAGACACCCGCACGGCGCGGCCGGTCCTCGTCGCGGACCCACGGGCGGGCCTCGGTCAGCAGCTCGACGGCGCCCGCCGACCAGTCGACCTTCGGGGTGCGCTCCTCGGCGTGCAGGGTCTTCGGCAGCACCTGGTGGCGCATCGCCTCGACCATCTTGATGACGCCCGCCACACCGGCCGCCGACTGGGCGTGGCCGATGTTCGACTTCAGGGAACCGAGCCACAGCGGGCGGTCCCCGGGGCGGTCCTGCCCGTACGTGGCCAGGATCGCCTGGGCCTCGATCGGGTCGCCCAGCGCGGTGCCGGTGCCGTGCGCCTCGACGGTGTCCACGTCGGCCGTGGTCAGCCGGGCGTTGGCCAGCGCCGCCTTGATGACGCGCTGCTGGGCCGGACCGTTGGGGGCGGTGAGGCCGTTGGACGCGCCGTCCTGGTTGACGGCCGTACCGCGGATCACGCCGACCACCGGGTGGCCGTTGCGGCGGGCGTCGGACAGCCGCTCCAGCAGGAGCAGGCCGGCGCCCTCGGACCAGTTGGTGCCGTCGGCCGCGGCGGAGAAGGCCTTGGCGCGGCCGTTCTCGGCGAGACCGCGCTGCCGGGAGAACTCGATGAACCCGTCCGGGGTGGCCATGACGGCCACGCCGCCGGCCAGCGCCATCGTGCACTCGCCCTGCCGCAGGGACTGCGTGGCCAGGTGGATGGCGACCAGGGAGGACGAGCAGGCCGTCTCGATGGTCACCGCCGGGCCTTCGAGGCCCAGCGTGTACGAGACGCGGCCCGAGGTGGCGCTGCCCGAGTTGCCGATGCCGAGCATGCCCTCGACGGAGGCCGGGATCCGCTGCCCCATCGGGGCGTAGTCGTGGTGCATGACGCCGGCGAAGATGCCGACGCTGCTGCCCTGGAGTCCGGTCGGGTCGATGCCGGCCCGCTCGAAGGTCTCCCAGGAGGTCTCCAGCAGCAGCCGCTGCTGGGGGTTCATCGAGAGGGCCTCGCGGGGCGAGATCCCGAAGAATGCGGCGTCGAACTCGCCCGCGTCGTGAAGGAATCCGCCGTGCCGGGCGTACGAGGTGCCGGTGTGGTCCGGGTCCGGGTGGTACAGCTTCTCCAGGTCCCAGCCGCGGTTGTCGGGGAACTCGGTGATGGCGTCCGTACCCGAATCGACCAGCTGCCACAGCTCCTCCGGGGAGGTGACCCCGCCCGGGAGCCTGCAGCCCATGGCCACGATCGCGATCGGCTCGGACTTCTCGGCCTCCACCTCGCGGAGGCGGCCGTTGGCCTTCTTCAGATCGGTCAGTGCGCGCTTGAGGTAGTCGCGCAGTTTCGCCTCGTTGCCGACCGCGCCGGCGCCGTTCTCGTTGCTCATCTGTGTGTCCGTCCGTCTCTGTTCTGGGTGCACCGGCCGGTCAGAGACCGAGTTCGCTGTCCATGAGGGCGAAGACCTCGTCGTCCGTCGCCGCGTCCAGGTCGAAGCCGTCGATTCCGCCGAAGGCGCCGCCCGCGCTCTCCCACTGGCCGGTGAGGGCCTGGAGCCGCTGGGCGACCTGCGACTTGACGTCCTCGCACAGGGACGAGCCGTTCAGGGCCGCTTCCAGGCGGTCCAGCTCCTCCAGCACGGACAGGTTCTGCGTCGGCGCCTCCTCGGCCTTGAGCTCCTCCTGGAGGAGACGGACGAGGGCGGTCGGGGTCGGGTAGTCGAAGACGAGGGTGGCCGGCAGCCGGACCCCGGTCGCTTCGGTGAGCTTGTTGCGGAACTCGACCGCCGTGAGGGAGTCGAAGCCCGCGTCCTTGAAGGCCCGGGTCGCGTCGATGGAGGCCGGGTTGGAGACGCCCAGGACGCCTGCGACGTGACCGCGCACCAGGTCGAGCAGGAGCTGTCCGCGCTCCTGCGGGGACTTGCCCGCGAGCCGCTGGGCCAGGCTCTCGCCCTTGGCCGCGGTGGCGGCCTTGGCGGCCCGGCGGGCCGGGCGGATCAGGCCGTGCAGGATGGCCTGGAGGGAACCGCCCGCCGCCTGGGCGCGCAGCTCTCCGAGGTCGAGGCGGGCCGGCATCAGGGTCGCCTCGGACGACAGCAGGGCCGCGTCGAAGAGGGCCAGGCCCTCGTCGTTCGGGAGCCCCAGCATGCCGCCGCGCTTGCCGCGCTGGAGATCGGCGTCCCCGAGGTGCGCGGTCATTCCGGTGGCCTCGGCCCACAGGCCCCAGGCGAGGGAGACGGCGCTCAGGCCGCGCTCGCGCCGGTACTGGGCGAGACCGTCCAGGTAGGCGTTGGCAGCCGCGTAGTTGCCCTGGCCCGGCGTGCCGAACACACCGGCCGCCGAGGAGTACAGGACGAAGGCGGCGAGGCCCAGGTCCCGGGTCAGTTCGTGCAGGTTCCAGGCCGCGTCCACCTTGGGCTTGAGGACCGCGTCCAGCCGCTCGGGGGTGAGCGCCGAGATCACGCCGTCGTCCAGGACGCCCGCCGTGTGGACCACCGCCGTCAGCGGGTGCTCCGCCGGGACGCTGTCCAGCAGCGCGGCCAGTGCCTCGCGGTCGGCCGCGTCGCAGGCCTCGATCCGCACCGAGGCGCCGAGCCCGGCCAGCTCCTCGCGGAGCTCGACCGCACCCTCGGCCGCCGCACCCCGACGGCCCGCCAGCACCAGGTGCCGTACGCCGTACTCGGTGACGAGGTGCCGGGCCACGAGCTTGCCCAGGGTGCCGGTGCCGCCCGTGACCAGGACCGTCCCGGCCGGGTCGAGGGAGGCGAGGTACGTGTCCCCGACGCGCGGTTCACGGCCCAGTCGGGGCGCCGTGGCCACACCGGCGCGGATCGCCAGCTGCGGTTCCCCGGAGCCGGCCGCCGAGGCGATCAGCTCCCGGGTGCGGGGGTCCTCCGTGCCGGTGTCCAGGTCGACCAGGACGATCCGGTCGGGGTGCTCCGCCTGGGCGGAACGCACCAGCCCCCACACCGCCGTACCGGCCGGGTCGGTGACTCCGCTGACCGCGCCGCGGGTCGTGACGACCAGCTGCGTGCCGTCCAGGGCGGACTCGGCGGACCAGGCCTGGAGTGCGCCGAGCACCCGGGCCGTGACGGCGTGGGCCCGCCCGGCGCCCGCCGGCTCGGCGGCTTCGGTGGTGTCGAGCAGCAGGATCCCGGGCGCCGTGGTGGCGGCGGCCGCGGCCCGTACCCCGGCGGTGTCCGTGACCGCGGTCAGCTGCGTCCGCTCGGCGCGGGGCAGGGAGACCCGGGTCCACTCGATCCGGTAGAGCGATTCGTGGACGGGAGCGGAGGCCGCGCCCAGCCCGGCGGTGGAGACCGCCCGCATGACGAGGGCTCCGATGCTGGCGACCGGAACGCCGGTCTGGTCGGCGATGCTCAGCGACAGGCCGTCTCCGGCGGCCCGGACCGCCCGGACCCGCAGCGCGGTAGCTCCGGCGGCGTGCAGGGCCACCTGGTTCCAGGCGAACGGGAGCCTGGTGGTGCCCTCTTCGGCCTCGGCGGCGCCCAGGAAGCTGGTGGTCTGCAGGGCGGCGTCGAGCAGGGCCGGGTGGAGGCCGTAGCGCTCGGGCGCCTGGCCCTCGGGCAGGGCCACCTCGGCGTAGACCTCGTCGCCCTTGGTCCAGACGGCCTGGACCCCCTGGAAGACGGGGCCGTACGTGTAGCCCGCGGCGAGCTGGCGGTCGTAGAAGTCGCTGACGTCGGTGGCCTGGGCACCGGCCGGCGGCCAGATTCCGAAGTCGAAGCCCGCGGGCTCCTGCACCGCCGTGAGGAAGCCGCTGACGTGGCGGGTCCATGCCGCCTCGGGGCCTTCGTCGGGGGCCGCCGAGTACACGGCGACCGGACGGCGGCCGAGGTCGTCGAGTCCGGCCACGGAGACCTGGATGCGGACCCCGCCCTTGGCGGGCAGGACCAGCGGGGCCTCGATGACCAGCTCGTCGATGGTGCCCGCGCCGGCCTCGTCACCGGCCCGGACGGCCAGTTCGACCAGGGCCGCGCCGGGCACCAGCACGGTGCCGGAGACCACGTGGTCGGCGAGCCAGGGCTGGGTACGGGTCGAGAGCATCCCGGTGCCGAGCACCCCGCCCGTCTCGGGCAGGTGGAGCCAGGCGCCGATCAGTGGGTGGTCGGCGCCGACCAGGCCGAGCGAGCCCGCGTCACCCGCGGCGGCCGCGTCCTCCGGCCAGTACCGCTCGCGCTGGAAGGCGTACGTCGGCAGGTCGACCCGGTGGGCACCGGCGCCGGCGAAGACCGCCTGCCAGTCCACCGCGCGGCCCGTGGAGAACAGCACCCCGATCGCCGCGAGCAGCGTCCCGGTCTCCGGGCGGCCGCGGCGCTGGAGCGGGGCGAGCCGCAGCCCCTCGGCTCCGTCGACCCCGTCGAGGATCTCCTGGGTCAGGGCGGTGAGCACCCCGTCGGGGCCGACCTCCAGGAAGGTGGTGACGCCCTGCTGGTGCAGGGTGCGCACCCCGTCGGCGAAGCGGACGGCTTCGCGGACGTGGGAGACCCAGTAGTCCGGACTGGCCAGCTCGGCGGCCTCGGCGACCTTGCCGGTGACGTTGGAGACCACCGGGATCCGCGGAGCACCGTAGGCCAGACCCGCCGCGACCTCACGGAACTCGGCGAGCATCGGATCCATCAGGACCGAGTGGAAGGCGTGGCTCACCGTCAGCTGCTTGGTCTTGCGACCCAGCTCCGCCAGCTTCGCCCTGACCGCCAGGCACTCCGCCTCACGACCCGAAATCACCACCGACGCCGGCCCGTTGATCGCAGCGATACCGACACCCTCACCGAGGTACGGAAGGACTTCCGCCTCCGTGGCCTGGATGGCGACCATCGCACCGCCCGAAGGCAGCGCCTGCATCAGCCGGCCACGAGCCGCCACCAGACGCGCCGCATCCGCCAGCGACCACACACCCGCCACATGAGCCGCAGCAAGCTCACCGATCGAATGCCCGGCCACGAAGTCCGGACGCACACCCCACGACTCCACGAGGCGGAACAACGCCACCTCGACCGCGAACAACGCCGGCTGCGTGAACTCCGTACGGTTCACCGCCTCCTCGTCCTCCCCGAACAACACCGACTTGAGGGGGCGGACCAAGTGCTGGTCCAGTTCTGCCGCCACCGCGTCGAAGGCCTCCGCGAAGACCGGGTAGGCCTCGTGCAGCTCACGGCCCATGCCCAGGCGCTGCGCACCCTGCCCGGTGAAGAGCACCGCCAGGCGGCCCCCCGTCCCGGACTGTCCGGCCGTGTGGCCGTCAGCCAGCGCGCGCAGGGACTCGACCGCACCCTCGCGGTCGGCGGCGACCACCACCGCGCGGTGTTCCAGCGAGGCGCGTGAGGTGGCAAGGGAGTAGGCGACGTCCACCGCGGAGAGCGAGGACTGCTCCTCGATCCGCTCCGCGATCCGGCCCGCCTGTGCCCGCAGCGCGTCGGCGGACTTCGCCGACACCACGAACGGGACGGGCCGGTCGACCGGCGCGGCCACCGGCTCCGCGGCGGTCTCGTCGGCCGGGGCCTCCTCGATGATCACGTGGGCGTTGGTGCCGCTCACGCCGAAGGAGGAGACACCGGCGCGGCGGGCACGCTCACCGCGGACCCACGGGCGGGCCTCGGTGAGCAGCTCGACGGCGCCCGCCGACCAGTCCACCTTGGTGGTGGGCTCGTCCACGTGCAGGGTCTTGGGCAGGACCTCGTTCTGGAGGGCCATCACCACCTTGATGATGCTCGCGACACCCGCGGCGCCCTGGGCGTGGCCGATGTTCGACTTGAGCGAGCCCAGCCACAGCGGCTGGTCGTCGTGCCGGTCCTGCCCGTACGTGGCCAGGATCGCCTGGGCCTCGATCGGGTCGCCGAGCGCGGTGCCGGTGCCGTGGGCCTCGACCGCGTCGACGTCCTGCGGGGTGATCCCGCCGTTGGCCAGGGCCTGCTGGATGACGCGCTGCTGGGAGGGCCCGTTGGGGGCGGTCAGACCGTTGGACGCGCCGTCCTGGTTGACGGCCGTACCGCGGATCACCGCGAGGACCGGGTGGCCGTTGCGGCGGGCGTCGGAGAGCCGCTCGACGAGGAGCACGCCGACGGCCTCGGCCCAGGCGGTGCCGTCCGCCGAGGCGGAGAAGGCCTTGACCAGGCCGTCCGCGGCCAGGCCGCGCTGGCGGGAGAACTCCACGAAGGTGTCCGGGGTGGCCATCACCATCGCGCCGCCGGCCAGGGCCATCGAGCATTCGCCGGAGCGCAGGGCCTGGACGGCCATGTGCAGGGCGACCAGGGAGGAGGAGCAGGCGGTGTCGACGGAGAGGGACGGGCCCTCGAGGCCGAGCGTGTAGGAGACGCGGCCCGAGGCGACGCTGCCCGCCGTACCGGTCAGGCGCATGCCTTCCAGTTCGGCCTGCGAGGTCTGGAGCTTGACGGTGTAGTCGTGGCTGATCAGACCGGTGAAGACGGCGGTGTCGGTGCCCCGCAGCTCGGCCGGGTCGATGCCGGCCCGCTCGATGGCCTCCCACGAGGTCTCCAGCAGCAGGCGCTGCTGGGGGTCCATCGCGGTGGCCTCGCGCGGGGAGATCCCGAAGAACGCGGCGTCGAAGTCGGCGACGTCGTGCAGGAACGCGCCCCGGTCGACGTACGACTTGCCGAGCGCCTCCGGGTCCGGGTCGAAGAGGCCGTCGAGGTCCCAGCCCCGGTTCTCGGGGAAGCCGCCCATGACGTCGGCTCCGTCGACGACCAGCTGCCACAGCGCCTCGGGGGTGTGGATGCCCGCCGGGAAGCGGCAGCCCATGGAGACGATGGCGATCGGGTCGTCCTCGTCGGCTCCGGCGCCGGACACGGCCTTGGCGGTCTGGGCCCGCACGGCCGGCTGGTCGCCGACCCCCAGCTCGGTGAGCAGGTGGCGGGCCAGGGCGGCCGGGGTCGGGTAGTCGAAGACGACGGTCGCGGCGAGGCGGACGCCCGAGGCGGAGCTGAGCCTGTTGCGCAGTTCCACGGAGGTCAGCGAGTCGAAACCGGCGTCCTTGAAGGCGCGTTCGCCGTCCACGGTGTGTGCGGCGGAGTGGCCGAGCACGCTCGCGGCCTGCTCGCGGACCAGCTCCAGCAGCACCCGCTGCTGCTCCTCCTGCGAGAGTCCGACCAGGTCCTGGGCCAGCGAACCGGCCCCGGCAGCGGCCGACTTGGCCGCCTGTCGGCCCTGGCGGACCAGGCCCCGGAGCAGTACGGGTACGGGCTCGCCGGCGGAGCGGGAGCGCAGGCCGGGGATGTCGAGCCGGGCCGGGACGAGGGCGCCTTCGGCCGAGCGGAGTCCGGCGTCGAAGAGGGCCATGCCGATCTCGGCGGTGAGGCCGAGCATGCCGTCGCGCTTGTTGCGCTGGAGTGCCGCGCCGTCGAGGTTCTCGGTCATGGCGCTGCTCTCGGACCAGAAGCCCCAGGCCATCGAGACGGCGGGCAGTCCGAGGGTCCGGCGGTACCGGGCGAGGCCGTCGAGGTATCCGTTGGCCGCCGCGTAGTTGCCCTGGCCCGGGTTGCCGAAGACGTTCGACGCCGAGGAGTAGAGGACGAAGGCGGCCAGGTCGAGGCCCTGGGTGAGCTCGTGGAGGTTCCAGGCCGCGTCCACCTTCGGGCGCAGCACGGTGTCCACGCGCTCGGGGGTGAGGGCGGAGATCACGCCGTCGTCCAGGACGCCGGCCGTGTGGACCACCGCGGTCAGCGGGTGCTCGGCGGGGATGCTCGCCAGGAGCGAGGCCAGTGCCTCGCGGTCGGCGGCGTCGCAGGCCTCGATCCGGACGGAGGCGCCGAGCCCGGTCAGCTCCTCGCAGAGCTCTGCCGCGCCTTCGGCGGCCGTGCCCCGGCGGCTGGTGATGATCAGGTTCCGGATGCCGTGCTCGGTCACCAGGTGGCGGGCGGCCAGCTTGCCCAGGGTTCCCGTACCGCCGGTGATCAGCGCGGTACCGGCCCGGTCGAGCTCGCGCGGGACGCTCAGGGCGACCTTGCCGATGTGCCGGGCCTGGCTCAGGAAGCGGAAGGCCTCCGGTGCCTTGCGGACGTCCCAGACCTTGACGGGCAGGGGCTGCAGGGAGCCCTGCTCGAAGAGGTCGACCAGCTCGCGCAGGATCTCCTGGACCCGGTCCGGGCCCGCCTCGACCAGGTCGAACGCCTGGTAGGCGACGCCCGGGTAGGCGGCGGCGACCTCCTGCGGGTCACGGATGTCGGTCTTGCCCATCTCGAGGAACCGGCCGCCGCGCGGCAGGAGTTCGAGGGAGGAGTCGACGAACTCGTGGGCGAGGGAGTCGAGTACGAGGTCCACACCGCGCTGTCCGGTGGCCTGAAGGAAGCGCTCCTTGAACTCCAGGGTGCGGGAGTTGCCGATGTGCGCCTCGTCCAGGCCGCCCGCCCTGAGGGTGTCCCACTTGCCGGGGCTGGCGGTGCCGAAGACCTCGGCGCCGAAGTGGCGGGCGATCTGTACGGCCGCCATGCCCACGCCGCCGGCCGCGGCGTGGACCAGCACGGATTCGCCGGAGGTCAGGCCCGCCCGGTCCTTGAGACCGTAGTAGGCGGTGGTGAAGACGATCGGGACGGTGGCGGCCTGCTCGTACGTCCAGCCGGCCGGCATCCGCACCAGGTTGCGGTGGTCGGCGAGCGCCTGCGGCCCGAAGCCGTCGCGCAGCAGACCCATGACGCGGTCGCCCGGGGCGAGCGAGGTGACCCCGGGGCCGACTTCCAGGACGACACCGGCGCCCTCGCCGCCGAAGGAGGCGCGGCCCGGGTACATCCCGAGGGCGATGAGCACGTCGCGGAAGTTCAGACCGGCGGCGCGCACGCCGACCCGGACCTGGCCTTCGGCGAGGGGTTCCAGCACTTCGGGGCTCGGCAGCAGCGCCAGGTTCTCCAGCGTGCCGGTGGCGGTGACGTCCAGGTGCCAGGCGTCGGTGCCGGCCGGGACCGCGAGGGCCTCGGAGGCCGCGATGTGGGCGAGGCGCGGGGCGGTGGCGCGGCCCTCGCGGATCGCGAGCTGGGGTTCGCCGGTGGCGACGGCCCCGGCGAGGGCGGTACGGGACTTCGGGTCCTCGTCGAGGGCTACGAGGACGATGCGGTCGGGGTTCTCGTTCTGCGCGGAGCGCACCAGGCCCCAGACCGCGGAGGCGGCCATGTCGCGCTGCGGGTCACGGGTGACGACGACGAGCTGCTCGTCCTGCGCCGGGGCTTCGGCGGACCAGGTCTGGAGCGTGCCGAGGACCTGCGCGAGGAGGGCGCGGACCGCGGCCGGGCTCTCGTCGCGGGCGCCCTTGGTGAAGTCGGCCCAGGTGTGGGCGGACTCCTCGGCGGCGGCCTCGTCCGAGTCCGTCTCGACCGGGGACCAGGCGACGTGGAAGAGGGCGTCGTGCAGGGGCGTCCGGGCGGCTCCGAGCTGGTCGGCGGCGACCGGGCGCAGCACCATCGACCCGATGGTGGCCACGGGGGCACCGGTGCGGTCGGCGAGTTCCAGGGCGACCCCGTCGCTGCCTTCGGCGACGGCCCGCACCCGCAGGGCGGTGGCTCCGGAGGCGTGCAGGGCGACCTGGTTCCAGGCGAAGGGCAGTCGCGTCTGCTCGGCGTCGGCCTCCTGGCCGGGGCAGAAGGTGCTGGACTGGAGGGCGGCGTCGAGCAGGGCCGGGTGGAGACCGAAGCGGTCGGCGTCGGCGCCCTGCGGGAGCTGGATCTCGGCGAAGATCTCGGAGCCTCGGCGCCAGACCTTCTGGATGCCCTGGAAGACCGGGCCGTAGTGCAGTCCGGCTGCCGCGCGGTCCTCGTAGAACGTGTCGGTGTCGATCTTCTCGACCCCGGCGGGCGGCCAGGCCATGAAGTCGAAGGCGGCCCGGGTGGACCGGCTCCGCTCGGCCAGGAAGCCGCTGACGTGCCGGGTCCAGGCGGCCTCGGGGCCGTCCTCCGGGGAGGAGGAGTAGAGGCTGACGGCGCGCAGGCCGTCCTCGGCCCCGGCGACGACGACCTGGACGCGGACGCCGCCCTTCTCGGGCAGGACCAGTGGGGCCTCGATGATCATTTCGTCGACGACGCCGCTGCCGACCTCGTCGCCGGCCCGGATCACCAGGTCGACGAGGGCCGCGCCGGGCACCAGGATCGTGCCGGCGACCGAGTGGTCGGCGAGCCACGGGTGGGTGCGGACCGAGAGCAGACCGGTGGCCAGGACTCCGCCGGAGCCCGGGAGGTGGGTGACGGCTCCGAGCAGCGGGTGCTCGGCGCCGGCCAGGCCCGCGCCGGTGACGTCGCCGCCGGCCGAGGTGCCTTCGAGCCAGAACCGCTCGCGCTGGAAGGCGTAGGTCGGCAGGCCGATCCGGCGGGCGCCGGTACCGTCGAAGACCGCCTCCCAGTCGACCGCGCGGCCGGTGGAGTACAGCACCCCGAGGGCCGTGAGCAGGGTCTCGGTCTCCGGGCGGCCGCGGCGCGAGAGGGCCGCGAGCCGCAGCCCCTCCGCGCCCTCGGCGCCGTCGAGGATCTCCTGGGCGAGGGCCGTCAGGATCCCGTCGGGACCGGCCTCCAGGAAGGCGGTGACGCCCATCCGGTGCAGGGTGCGCACCCCGTCGGCGAAGCGGACGGCTTCGCGGACGTGGCGGACCCAGTAGTCGGGGTCGGCCAGTTCGTCGGCGCCGGCGACCTTGCCGGTGACGTTGGAGACCACCGGGATGCGCGGGGCGTCGTAGGTCAGGCTCTCGGCGATCTGCCGGAACTCCTCCAGCATCGGGTCCATCAGGACCGAGTGGAAGGCGTGGCTGACCGTCAGGCGCTTGGTCTTGCGGCCCAGTTCGACCAGCATGTCCTGGACTGCGAGGCAGGCGTCCTCGCGGCCCGAGATGACGACGGAGTTCGGGCCGTTGACGGCCGCGATCCCGACGCCCTCGCCGAGGTACGGGAGGACTTCGGCCTCGGTGGCCTGGACGGCGACCATGGCACCGCCCGAGGGCAGGGCCTGCATCAGACGGCCACGAGCCGCCACAAGACGCGCCGCATCCGCAAGATCCCACACACCCGCAACATGGGCAGCCGCCAGTTCACCGATCGAATGCCCGGCGACGAAGTCCGGTCGGACGCCCCACGATTCGACGAGGCGGTACAGGGACACCTCGACCGCGAACAGCGCGGGCTGGGTGAACTCGGTGCGGTTGAGGGCGTCTTCGTCGCCGTCTTCGAACAGCACCTCCTTGAGCGTGCGCGGGAGGTACTGGTCCAGCTCGGCCGCGACCGCGTCGAAGGCCCGCGCGAAGACCGGGTACGTGGCGTAGGCCTCGCGGCCCATGTCCAGGCGCTGGGCGCCCTGGCCGGTGAAGAGGACCGCCAGGCGGCCGCCCGTCACGGACTGTCCGGCCGTCTGGCCCGCGGCGACGGAGCGCAGCGACTCGATGGCGGAGTCGCGGTCGGCGGCGACCACCACCGCACGGTGTTCCAGCGAGGCGCGCGAGGTGGCGAGGGAGTAGGCGACGTCCACCGCGCAGAGCGAGGCGTCCGCCTCGACCCGGTCCGCGATCCGGCCGGCCTGTGCCCGCAGCGCGTCGGCGGACTTCGCCGACACCACGAACGGGACGGGCCGGTCGACCGGCGCCTCCGGCTCCGCGGCGGTCTCGTCGGCCGGGGCCTCCTCGATGATCACGTGGGCGTTGGTGCCGCTGACGCCGAAGGAGGAGACGGCCGAACGGCGCGGCCGCTCGTCGCTGCGGGCCCACGGGCGGGCCTCGGTGAGCAGCTCGACGGCGCCCGCCGACCAGTCCACCTTGGTGGTGGGCTCGTCCACGTGCAGGGTCTTGGGCAGGACGCCGTGGCGCATCGCCTCGACCATCTTGATGACGCCGGCCACACCGGCCGCGGCCTGGGCGTGGCCGATGTTCGACTTGAGGGAACCGAGCCACAGGGGCTCGCGCTCGCCGCGGTTCTGACCGTAGGTCGCCAGGATGGCCTGGGCCTCGATCGGGTCGCCGAGCGAGGTGCCGGTGCCGTGCGCCTCCACGGTGTCCACGTCGGCCGTGGTCAGACGGGCGTTGGCCAGGGCCTGGCGGATGACCCGCTCCTGGGCGGGGCCGCTGGGGGCGGTCAGACCGTTGGACGCGCCGTCCTGGTTGACGGCGGAGCCGCGGACCACCGCGAGGACCGGGTGGCCGTTGCGGCGGGCGTCGGAGAGCCGCTCCAGGAGGACCACGGAGACGCCCTCGGCCCAGGCAGTGCCGTCGGCGGAGCCGGAGAAGGCCTTGGCCCGGCCGTCCTCCGCGAGACCGCGCTGGCGGGAGAACTCCACGAAGACCCCGGGGGTCGCCATCAGGGCGGCGCCGCCCGCGAGGGCCATGGAGCACTCGCCGCCGCGCAGCGACTGCGCGGCGAGGTGCAGGGCCACCAGGGAGGAGGAGCAGGCCGTGTCGACGGTGACGGCCGGGCCCTCCAGGCCCAGGGTGTACGAGACGCGGCCCGAGGCGACGGAGCCCGCGACGCCGATGCCGAGGTAGCCCTCGGTGCCTTCGGGGGCCTGCTGGACGTTGGAGCCGTAGTCGTGGTGCATGACGCCGCTGAAGACGCCGATGCGGGAACCGCCCAGCGAGGTGGGGTCGATGCCGGCCCGCTCGATTGTCTCCCAGGAGGTCTCCAGCAGCAGGCGCTGCTGGGGGTCCATCGCAGTGGCCTCGCGCGGGGAGATCCCGAAGAACGCGGCGTCGAACTCGGCGACGTCCGGGAGGAATCCGCCGTGCCGGGTGTACGAGGTGCCGGTGTGGTCCGGGTCCGGGTGGTAGAGGCCCTCCAGGTCCCAGCCGCGGTTGTCGGGGAACTCGGTGATGGCGTCCGTACCGGAGGCGACGAGCTGCCACAGCTCCTCCGGGGAGGAGACCCCGCCCGGGAGCTTGCAGCCCATGGCCACGATCGCGATCGGCTCGTCCGAGACGACCGGCTCCGGGTAGTCCACGGCGGGCTCGCCGGCCGGGGCGCCGAACATGCGCTTGCGCAGGTAGACGGCGACGGCCGTCGGGGACGGGTAGTCGAAGGCGAGGGTGACGGGCAGGCGCAGGCCCGACTCCTCGGTGAGGCGGTTGCGCAGCTCGACCGCGGTGGCCGAGGTGAAGCCGAGGGACTTGAAGCTGAGTCCGGTGTCGAGGGTGGTCAGGCCGGTGATGGTGCGGATCTGCTCCACGACCACCTCCAGCAGCTGCCGGTCCTGCTCGGCCTCCGGGAGGTCCTCGAAACGGGCCTGGAAGGCCTCGGCCAGGTCCTCGTCGGGGGTGGCGGCCTTGCCGGCCGGGCGCTCGAAGAGCTCGGTCAGCAGCGGCGGGACCTCGCCCGCCGGGAGGGCGGAGACGTCCGGGCGGACGGCGACCAGGTGGGCCTGCGCCACGGTGTGCGCGGCGTCGAACATGGCCAGGGTCTCCTGGGTGGAGAGCACGCCGGCGCCCGTGGGCCACGTACGGCTGCCGGAGGCGGCCGCGGCCGCGCCGTGCCAGGGGCCCAGGGAGAGCGAGAGGGCGGGCAGTCCGGCCGCGTGCCGGTGGTCGCCCAGGGCGTCCAGGAACGCGGCGGCGCCGGCCGCGGCCCCGCTGCCGGGGGTGCCGAGCACGCCGTCGGCGGTGGGGATGACGAGGAAGGAGCCGAGCGCGATGTCCTTGGTGAGGCAGTGCAGGTTGAGCGCGCCCTGCACGGCGAGGCTGCGGCCCCGCAGGTCGGTCAGGGTCTCGCGGCCCGCGGTGTGCACGATCGCGGTGAGCGGCTGGGCGATCCTGCCGAGCAGCTTGGCCACGGCCTTGCGGTCGGCGACGTCGCAGGCTTCGAGCCGGATGTCGGCCCCGCCCCGGGCCAGTTCGGCACGGAGGGCGGCCGCGGCGGCGTCGGCCCTGCCGCCCTCGCTGACCAGCACCACGCGCCGGGCCCCGTAGACGCCCACGAGGTGGCGGGCGACGGCCTCGGCGGCCACGCCGTCGGCGCCGGTCAGCAGCACGGTGCCGGAGGTGTCGGGGGCGGCGGCCGGGCCTGAGGTGGCGGTGGCGCGCACCAGGCGGGGGCGCAGGAGCACCCCGTCGCGGACGGCGGACTGCGCCTCCTGTGAGGCGAAGGCCAGGGCCACGGCGCGGGCCGCGGCCTCGTCCGGCCACTCCTCGGGGCCCAGGTCGACCAGGGCGAAGCGGTCGGGGTGCGCGGCCTGGTAGGAGCGCAGCAGACCCCAGACGGCGGCGTGTTCCATGCCGGTCAGTTCGTCGTCGGGGCCGGTGGCGACGGCGTCGCGGGTGGCGATCATCAGCGGCACCATGGCGGTGCGCTCCTCCGCCAGCCACGCGTCGAGCGTGAGGGCGACGCGGGCCACGAGGGCTTCGACGGCCTCGCCGCGGCGGGCGGCGGTGGGCCGGTCGGCCTCGCCCAGCATCAGCAGGGCCACGTCCGGGAAGGAGACTCCGGCGGCGAGGTCCTCGACGAGGGCGTCGAGGGCGTCCAGGTCGCCGAGTCCGTCCACGTCGGCCAGGCCGGCGAGGCCGCCCAGCGGCAGGTAGGTCTGCACCTCGTTGCCGAGTGCCTCCAGGCCCGAGGCGAACTCGGTGCCGGCGATGTCGCCCGCGACGGCCCAGTGGCCGGCGACGAGCTGCGGCGCGGGCACGGACGGCAGGGGCAGCCAGTCGACGCGGAAGAGCGACTCGTAGCGGCCGCCGCCCGCGGCGAGCAGCCGGGCCGGACGCTCCAGCAGGACGTGGCGCATGGTCTTGCCCGAGGCGGTGCGCGGGATCCGGTCGATCTCGTACAGCTCCTCGGGGATCTTGAAGTAGGAGAGGTTCTCGCGGCAGGCCTCGAACAGCCGCTCGTGGTCGACGCCTTCGGGGCCCGGCACTATGAAGGCGACCGGGACCTCGCCGAGCACCTCGTGGGCCTTGCCCGCGACGGCGACGTCGGTGACGCCGGGCACGCCGCGCAGCACTTCCTCGACCTCGCCGGGGTGGATGTTCTCGCCGCCGCGGATGACGAGTTCCTTGATGCGGCCGGTGACGGTGAAGTAGCCCTCCTCGTCACGGCGGGCCAGGTCGCCGGTGCGGAACCAGCCGTCGCGCAGGGCGGCGGCGGTGGTCTCGGGCTGGTTGTGGTAGCCGACCATCACGCTGGAGCCCTTGACCCAGACCTCGCCCTCCTCGCCGGTGGCCACGTCGGCCCCGGTCTCGGGGCTGACCAGGCGGACGCCGAGGCCGGGGACGGGAAGGCCGCAGGAGCCCTCGACCCGGGTGCCGGTGGGCCAGTTGATGGTGATGGAGCCGCAGGTCTCGGTGGAGCCGTAGGCATCGAGCAGCGGGGCGCTGAAGACCTCTTCGAACGAACGGCGCAGCGCGGCCGTGGTGATGGCCCCGCCGACCAGGCACATGCGCAGCTCGGGGGCGGTGAAGCCCTGTTCGCGGGCGGCCTGGACGAGGTAGTGGTACATGGTCGGGACGCCGGCCAGGAAGGTGGCCGACTCCTCGCGGACCGCGTCGAGGATCTCGTCGGCGGAGAAGCCGTCCACGATGCGCGCGGTGGCGCCGACGGCCGTGACGGCGAGGACGGCGACGATGTGCGAGAGGCTGTGGAAGAGCGGCAGCGGCCACACGACCCGGTCCTCGGAGGAGAGGCCGGGGATGGGCGCGTAGCAAGCTGCCACCGACCAGAGGCAGTTGCGCTGCGTGGACAGGACGCCCTTCGGCTTGCCCGTGGTACCCGAGGTGTAGAGCATCCAGGCGACGTCGTCGAGGCCGAGGTCGTCGCGGGCCTGTTCGGCCGGCTCGGTGGTGGCGAGGGTTTCGAAGGAGACGGTGCCGGCCGGGGCTTCGGCGGGGACGCCCTCGGGGCCGGTGACGATCACGCGGAGGTGGGGGCGGTCCTGGACCAGCCGGGCGACGAGCTCGATGCGCGAGGGCTCGGTGATGATGACGCGGGCGCCGCTGTCGTCGAGCAGGTAGGACAGCTCGGACTCGGTGACGCGGGGGTTGAGGGGGACTCCAACACCGGCGGCGCGGGTGATGGCGAGGTAGCTCTCGACCACCTCGACGCTGTTGCCGTGCAGGATGGCCGCCCGGTCCCCGGGCTGGAGCCTGAGACCGGCGAGATGCCCTGCGAGCCTGCGTGTGCGTGCCTCCAGTTCGGCGTGGCTCACGCTCCGCCGGGCGTCACTGTAGGCGACCTTCGTCCCGAAACGATCGGCATTCGCCCCCAGCAGCTCTGGCAGCGGCCGGATCAATTCGGTTCGCAGCATGGCTCTATACCTCTCGTCGAAAGACAACTCGATGCAGACATCTCGATACGGGAGGCATCAGCGTCACACGCAATCGATTCGAGGTTCCCACTATCGATCCCCTACGACCCCCCTATGTTGACGAACAAAGGCGACTCGGGGTAGGGGTAGCAGGTTCAATGCAGCGGTAATTACTCGACCTCTCGCACCGTTAGGAAATAGCGATGACCAATTCAGCCGGGGCGCCTCTTCGAATTACCGGAAAGACCAGGCTGTTCGCCGTGCTCGGGGATCCCGTGACCCAGGTGCGCGCCCCGGAAATGCTGAACCCGGTCTTCGCCGCCCTCGGTGTGGACGCCGTACTCGTCCCCGTGGAGGCCCCGGTGGGCAGCCTGGGCGAGGTCGTACGCGGGCTGCAGCGCTCGGGGAACGTGGACGGACTGTTCATCACCGTCCCGCACAAGGACGCCGTCCGCCGGTTCGCCGACGTGTGCAGCCCGGCCGTGGACCTGGCGGGCAGCGCGAACGTGATGCGCCGCGGCCTTGACGGCCGTTGGTACGCGGAGAACTTCGACGGGGCGGGCTTCGTCTCCGGGCTGGTCGGCTCCGGGCACCCGCCGATGGGACGACGGGCCGTCCTGGTCGGCGCGGGCGGTGCGGGCAGTGCCATCGCGGCGGCCCTGATGACGGCGGGCGTGGCCCGGCTGGACGTCTGCGATCTCGACGCGGGCCGGGTCAAGGGAGTCGTGGAACGGCTGCGGCGGCACTGGCCGGACCGGATCGCCGGCGGCCCCACCGCCGACCTCGGCGCGGCCGACCTCGTCGTCAACGCGACCCCGCTGGGGCTGCGGCCCGGCGACCCGCTGCCCTTCGACCCCCGGGAGCTGGCTCCGGGGACCCTGGTCGCCGACATCATCATGACCCCGCGCGAGACCGCGCTCCTGCGGGCCGCGGCGCAGCTGGGCCTGCCGGTGCACCACGGGCACCACATGCTGGAGCACCAGCTCCACCTGTACCGCGAGTTCTTCGGGCTGGGCCGGGCCCTGGCGCCGACCGCGACCGCGGCGGGGGCGGGTACAGGGGCCGGGGCTGTGGCCAGGGCAGGGGCAGGGGCCGGGGCCGGGGCCGGGGCCGGGGCACCGGCGGGTGATGGGCACCGGATTGCCGGGTGATTGCCGGCGCCTTCATACCGTGCCCGTATGAATCCGACCGTCGACGCACGGGTGGAGGCGCCGTCCTCGGCCCTCCGGCTTCCCGAACCCATTGATGCCCTAGTCGCCGAGGCCGTGGCCCGCCCGGCCTCGCAGCAGCCCGAGTGGCCCGACGCACAGGCGGCCGCGGCGGCCAGGGACACCCTGACCACCCTGCCGCCGCTCGTCGTACCCGGTGAGGTCGACCGGCTCCAGGGGCTGCTCAGCGAGGTCGCGCGCGGCAAGGCCTTCCTGCTCCAGGCCGGAGACTGTGCGGAGACGTTCGCGGGCAACACCGAGTCCCACGTGACCGCGAACATCCGCACGCTGCTGCAGATGGCCGTCGTCCTCACCTACGCGGCCAGCATGCCGGTGGTCAAGGTCGGCCGGATCGCCGGCCAGTACGCCAAGCCGCGCTCCAACAGCACGGACGCCCTGGGCCTGCCCGTCTACCGCGGCGACATCATCAACTCGCTGGAGCCCAACCCCGGCGCCCGCGTCCCCGACCCGAACCGCATGCTGCGCGCCTACGCCAACTCCGCGGCCTCCCTGAACCTGGTCCGCGCCATGGCCGGCTCCGGCCTCGCCGACCTCGGCCTGGTGCACGACTGGAACCGCGACTTCGTCCGCAGCTCGCCGGCCGGGGAGCGCTACGAGGCCCTGGCCGGGGAGATCGACCGCGGCCTCAGCTTCATCTCCGCCTCCGGCGCCGACCACGGCGCGCTGCACACCACCGAGATCTACGCCAGCCACGAGGCGCTGCTCCTGGAGTACGAGCACGGCCTGCTGCGCCACGCGGCCTCGCCGCACGGCGAATCCCGGCTGTACGGGCTCTCCTCGCACTTCCTGTGGATCGGCGAGCGCACCCGCCAGCTGGACGGCGCGCACGTCGCGCTGGCCTCCATGCTCGCGAACCCGATCGGCCTCAAGCTCGGTCCGGGCACCACCCCCGAGCAGGCCGTCGAGTACGTGGAGCGGCTCGACCCCGACAACGTGCCCGGCCGCCTCACCCTCATCACCCGGATGGGCAACGGCAAGGTCCGCGACGTCCTTCCGTCGATCGTGGAGAAGGTCGAGGCCTCCGGCCACCAGGTGGTGTGGCAGTGCGACCCGATGCACGGCAACACCCACGAGGCCGCCAGCGGCTACAAGACCCGTCACTTCGACCGGATCCTCGACGAGGTCAAGGGCTTCTTCGAGGTGCACAAGGCCCTGGGCAGCCACCCGGGCGGCCTGCACATCGAACTGACCGGCGACGACGTCACCGAATGCCTGGGCGGCGCCCAGGAGATCTCCGAGGAATCCCTCGCAGAGCGCTACGAGACCAGCTGCGACCCGCGACTGAATCCCCAGCAGTCCGTGGAGCTGGCCTTCCTCGTGGCCGAGATGCTCCAAGCCTGATCCCTGGACCCCCGCCAGGGGGCAGGAGCAACGCCGGCCACGCGAAGGGGGTGCCTGGACTCCGGGCACCCCCTTCGCCGCATCCGTTCCATCCGCTCGACAGAGGGGAGAACACCAGGAACGCACACGCAACCGATACGGGAAACGACGAAGGGCCGGACACCACTCCTCAGGTGGTGTCCGGCCCTTCGTGCGTACGCGTCCCCCGCGGGCCCCGGTCAATCGGCCGGAACGGTGATCGCGGTGAGCAGCAGCCCGCCGGTCGCGCTCCAGTTGCCTTCGAGGCTGTCGTACCACTTGCCGCCGAAGACCAGCCCCGGCACCAGCAGCCGGGCCCGCAGGGTCCCGTTGAACGGGTCGATGGTGATCGCCGCGTCCGTGAACTCCAGCCTGACCCCGGTGGCCGGGAACGTCGCCTTGTAGACCGATTCCTTCGCGCTGAAGAGCAGCCGGTCCCAGGCGATCTGCGGGCGGGCCCGCAGGAGCCTGCGTACGTGCGCCTGCTCGCCCGGCAGCGCGATGGTCTCCAGGAGACCGGCCGCCAAGGGCTGCGCGGGCTCGGCGTCGATGCCGATCGCCGTGATGTGCCGGCGCAGGCCGAGCACCCCCGCGCGGTAGCCCACGCAGTGGGTCATGCTGCCCACCACGCCCTCCGGCCACTGCGGGGCACCCCGCGCACCCGGAAGCAGCGGCACGGGCTCGATGCCCAGCTCCGCCATGGCGCGCCGCGCGCACATCCGTACCGTCGTGAACTCGCGCCGGCGCACCGGAAGCGCGTTCGCGATCCGGGCTGCCTCCTCGGCGAACAGGAACCCGCCGGGCGGGTCCCCGAACTCCTCCGCGTAGGCCACGGTGTCGGGAAGCAGGGCCGCGATCACGGCGCACCTCCCGGGGCCGGGAGGATCTGCACCGGCCACGTCCGTCCCGACCCGTACAGGCGCCGTTCCCTGGGGTAGCCCAGCGAGGCCTCGACGAAGGGCACGCCGTCGTGCCAGGTGGTCCGCGGGATGTGCAGGTGTCCGTACACCACCGCGCTCGCCCGGTACTTCAGGTGCCAGTCGGCCGTCCGCTCGGTGCCGCACCACTGCGCGAACTCCGGATGCCGTAGCACCGCGGTCTCCTCCCGCCGCAGCGGGAAGTGGTTGACCAGCACCACGGGCACGTCGGGGTCCAGCCCGGCCAGCCGTTCCTCCGTGTAGGCCAGCCGCGCCCGGCACCAGTCGTCCCGGCTCGGATGGGGGTCGGGGTGCAGCAGGTACTCGTCGCTGCACACCACCCCTGCCTCGTGGGCGCGCGCCAAGGACTCCTCCTTGGTGGCCGTGCCCGGGGCGCGGAAGGTGTAGTCGTAGAGCAGGAACAGGGGAGCGACGACGGCCGGACCCGAACCGCCCGCACCCGGCCACACCGGATACGGGTCCTCCGGCGTCAGCACGCCGACGGACCTGCAGAAGTCGACGAGATGGCGGTAGCGCCCCTCGCCCCGCAGGGTGTTCGGATCCTTGGGATGCGTCCACAACTCGTGATTGCCCGGAGCCCAGATGACCTGCTCGAAGCGGGTGGCCAGCAGGGCCAGGCCCCACTCCACGTCGGCGACGAGCTCGCCGACGTCGCCGGCGACGATCAGCCAGTCCGCGTCGGACGTGGGCCGCACGTCCTCCACGATGGCCCGATTGTCGCTGTATGCCACATGCAGATCACTGACCGCCAGGAGCCTGGCACTCATTCGGCGAAGCGGACGGGCGAGAACCAGGCCCGCACCGAGGCCGGTACCGGCGCCTCGCCGAGTCTCCGCTGCGGCGGCCGGGCATAAGCCCGGAGGTTTCCCGTGAATATGTCGAGAGCCGCGTCGCGCGCCGCGCCGAGATCACTGGTGGGCGCGGCTGCCGCATCTCCCGACGGCACGCGATCAGCGTACGGAGCCACTGTGTCGGATGGTCGAGCGTGCATGAATACCGCCTTACTGGCAGGCCGCGAACTAGAACTATGGAAAAGGTAGAAGCAGCGGCCATCGGCAGGATCCCCTAGCGCACCCCTCAATTTCCCGGCGGAATGGAATCGGAAACGTATTCCCGGGCCATTCGGGTGGCCCGTTGAATTCGACTGGTCGGACGGGTCGTGTCAGACGAGCTGCGGCTGACGGCCCAGCAGGCGCGGCTCCTGGTTCAGGATCGAGCGCTCCAGGGCCTGGAGTTCCTGGGACGGGTCCAGTCCGTGCACCTCGACCAGTTCCCGGCGGGTCCGCCGGTAGACGGCGAGCGCCTCGGACTGCCGGCCGCAGCGGTAGAGCGCGAGCATCAGGTGGCGGCAGAGCCGTTCCCGGGTGGGCACCGCGGCCGCGACCCGGTCCAGTTCGCAGGCCAGCTCGAAGTGGCGCCCCAGCTCCAGCTCGGCCGTCGCCCAGTCCTCGTAGACCGCCATCCGCTCGCGGTCCAGCTGCGCGAAGGCCGGCCAGCGGATGCCCGCCTCGGCGAGGTCGACGAGCACCGAGTCCCGCCACAGGCCCAGGGCTTCGGAGAGGGTGGCCGACGCGGCCTCCGCAAGCCCCGCCGTCAGCTCGGCCCGGCCCCGGGTCGCGAGCATCCGGAACCGTACGGAGTCCACGGCCTGCGGGTCGATGTGCAGCATGTAGCCCGGGTTGGCGGTGTCGAGGCGCGGACGCCCGTCGGGGCCCTCGTGCTCGGCGAGCATCCTGCGGATCCCTGAGATGGCGTTCTGCACCATCTTCCGCGAGGTCACCGGCGCCTCGTCACCCCACAGGGCACCGACGATGCGGCTCGTGGCGACCACTTTGTTCGGGTGGAGCAGCAGATAGCCGAGGGTGCTCCGCTGGACGACTCCGCCCAACGCCACAGTTCCCTCGGTACCCACCACTTCGAGTGGTCCCAGAATGTTGAATCGCATGATGCCCCCTCTTTCGTGGCGGTACGTGTACTAGGCGACGCTGGAGAGAATCGGGCTGCCCCCGCAGCTTGTGACCCCGCCGGGTGGAGCCCCGTCCTCGGCCACAACACGATGGAAGCCGACCCCCGCGTTGTCCGGAAGCCCGGACGGCACCGGCCAATCAACACGGCCGCCGCGCCCCCGGAACACGCCCGAGCGGGGCCCGACCGCGTACGGTCGGGCCCCGCTCGGGGAATGCTCGGTTCGGTGAGCGTTCGGTTCCGCGGAGCGTGCGGCTCCTGCTCAGGCCAGGATCTTCTGCTTGGCCTTGTCGAACTCCTCCGCCGTGATGTCGCCCTTCTCCTTCAGGGCGGACAGCTTGGCCAGCTCTTCGGCCGGACTGTGGCGCGGGGCGCCGCCCGCCGCCTTCTGGACGTAGTCCTGGAAGGCCTTCTCGTTCTCCTGGGCCTGTTTCACGTCCCGCCGGCCCATACCGCGGCCGCGGACGACGAGGTACACGAAGACGCCGATGTACGGCAGCAGCAGGACCAGGATCAGCCAGCCCGCCTTGGCCCATCCGTGCAGCTCGTGGTCACGGAAGATGTCCGTGATCACCTTGAACAGCAGGAAGAACCACATGACCCACAGGAAGAGCCAGAGCATCGTCCAGAACAGGTTGAGCAGCGGATAGTCGTCCACGCGGCACTCCTATCACATGAGGGACAGATCAATTCATACCGCCCGAATTCATGATCCGCACGTGGAGTAGCCGCCCCGCCGTCCCCGCGCGACCATGGAGGCATGCAGGAGCGCTCCCTCGACGGAGTAGGGGCGCCGGGCCGGGTGGCCGCAGCCGGAGAGGGCATCGGCCAGGACGAGCTGGCGCTCGCCGCGCGCAACCACGGACTGCCGCTGGAGGCCATGCGGTACGAGGTCACGCCCGCCGGGCTGCACTACGTACTGGTCCACTACGACATCCCCGACACCCTCACCGAGGTCGAGTCCGACACCTGGCGGCTCACCGTCCACGGACACCTGCGCATCCCCCTGCGACTGGGCCTGCGAGAGCTGCGCGCACTCCCCTCCGTGACCCGCCGGGTCACCATGGAGTGCGCCGGCAACGGCCGCGCCCGGCTCTCCCCGCGCCCCGTCAGCCAGCCCTGGCTGGTGGAGGCGGTGGGAACGGCCGACTGGACCGGCGTGCCGCTGCGCACCGTCCTGGCGGAGGCGGGCGTCATGGCCGATGCCGTGGAAGCGGTCTTCACCGGAGCGGACCACGGGGTCGAACGGGGCGTCGAGCAGGACTACCGGCGCAGCCTGCCGCTGCCCGTGGACGCCGACGTCCTGCTCGCCCACACGATGAACGGCGGGCCGCTGCCCCCGCAGCACGGGTATCCGCTGCGGCTGGTCGTACCCGGCTGGTACGGGATGGCGCACGTGAAGTGGCTGCGGGACGTCGAGCTCGTCGACACCCCCTTCCGCGGGTTCCAGCAGGCCGTGGCCTACCGCTACAAGCAGAGCCCCGAGGACACCGGCGACCCGGTCACCCGGATCGCGCCGCGCGCCCTGCTGATCCCGCCCGGCTTCCCCGACTTCATGTCCCGCACCCGTGTCGTGCACCCGGGCCCCGTCCGGCTCCGCGGCCGCGCCTGGTCGGGCTACGGGGCGGTCGTGCGCGTGGAGTTCAGCGCCGACGGGGGCCTGGGCTGGGCCGACGCCGAGCTGCGGCCGCGGGGAGCGCACCCGTACGCCTGGCAGGGCTGGCACGCCGACTGGACGGCCGCCCCCGGCAGCCACACCCTCCTGGTCCGCGCCACCGACGACTCGGGCCGCACCCAGCCCCTCGAACAGCCCTGGAACCGGGGCGGCTTCGGCAACAACCTGGTCCAGTCGGTGCCCGTCGTCTGCCTGCCTCTTGCCACACCGCCCCTCCTCCCCCGAAACTGACGATCCGTCAGGTATTTCGTCAGGGATGTGCGAGGAGAGGAACCGAGGATGCGGACCATCTGGCTCGGCGGACCCGAATGGGTCGCCGTTCTGCGGATCGGGCTCGGGCTGTGGTGGCTGGAGAGCTGGCGGCACAAGGACAAGAAGGACTGGTTCGGCGGAGGCGGCATCCGCTGGGCCGCCGGGGTGGCCGAGAAGCACCGCTGGGGTTTCGTCACCCGCGGATTCGACCTCGTCGTGAAGCCCTATCCGCGTTTCATGGCCTACCTGGTCGCCTACGCGGAACTGGCCCTCGGGCTCGGCCTCATCGCCGGATTCCTGACCCCGATAGCCCTGGTCGCCGGACTGCTCCTCAACCTGATCTACCTGGTCCTGATGATCCACGACTGGGGCGAGCAGGGGCAGAACCTCATGATGGCCCTGATCTCCGTGGCCGCGTTCTTCGCCATGGGCTGGCAGGTCTGGTCCCTGGACAACGCGCTGGGCCTGTTCTGATCCGACCCGCCGCGATCCACCGGTGGGCGGTGCCGACGCCGACGGGCACCACCCACCGGGCACGGCCCGGCCGACCCTGCCCGACCCGGACGGGTCGGCCGTCAGCCCTGCCGGTCGAGCGGGTTCGCCGCGATGCGCTCCTTCGCGCCGCTCGCCACATAGGCCGCCGCCGCGCACTTGGGCTTGCGCTCCGCCTGGTCCGCGACCAGCGCGAAGAAGGCGTCCCCGAACCCCAGGCGCGGATACTGCGCGAGCAGCCGGCCGGTGAAGTCCGGGTCGAAGTCGGCGAGGCCCAGGCCGGAGACGTCCGCGCTGGTGCCGACCTGGAGCAGGTGGCTCTCCACGTCCTCCTCCGCGCTCACGTCGTCCCGCATGTGCAGCACGATGACCTCCTCCGCCCGCGCCCGCCGCGGAGCCGGCCAGCCCAGCCCCGCCGTCAGGACCCGGGCCACGTGACCGCCCGCCTCCTCGAAGGGGAGGGTGTGGCTGTCGAAGGGCGCGGTCAGGCCGAGATCGTGCACCAGAGAGCTGACGTAGAGGAGTTCCCGGTCGTACGAGAGCCCGCGGCGGTCCGCGTACTCGGCCGCGAAGGCGTACGAGCGCACGGAGTGGTTCAGCAGCGCCGCATCCGCGTACTCGGCGGCTATCTCCAGGGCCGCACGGCCAGACGGAGTGTCAAGTGTCCATGTCGCAAGGGTCATGCGGCGTCAGTGTAGGCGCGGCACGAAGTCCACCTCCGTCGGGCCCGCCTCCCCCGGCCAGGCCAGCATCCGGGGCGCGGCCGCCGGGGTTTCGGCCAGTACGGTGCCGCGCGAGACGACGTACCGGGGCCGGACCTGGCGGCGGACCGCCTCCGTCGGCGACTCGGCCGGCAGGAGCACGAAGGAGGCCGGGGCGCCCTCCGTGATGCCGTACTCGGAAGCCTCCAGACCCAGTACGCGCGCCGCGCGCTCCGTCACCATCTCGAAGGCCACCGGGATCTCCTCGGCCCCCGTGAGCTGGGCTGCGTAGATCCCGACGAGGGCGGTCTGGAGCGGGTTTCCGGTGCCGAGCGGGTTCCAGGGGTCCATCACGTCGTCGTGGCCGAAGGCCACGTTCACGCCCGCCGCCAGCATCTCCTTGACCTGGGTGAGGCCGCGCCGCTTGGGGTAGGCGTCGAAGCGGCCCTGGAGGCCCAGGTTGGCGAAGGGGTTGGAGACGAGGTTGATCCCGGAACGCGACAGCAGCCGCTGGAGCTTGTAGCTGTACGCGCCGCCGTAGGAGCCCATCGCCGTCGTGTGCGAGGCCGTCACGCGCTCGCGCAGCCCCGAGCGCAGCGCGAGCGCGGCCAGCACCTCCACGAAACGCGACTGCTCGTCGTCGATCTCGTCGCAGTGCGCGTCGATCCGCAGTCCGTGCTCCTCGGCGAGCGCGAACGCGATCGACAGCGAGGCCACCCCGTCCTCCCGGGTGTCCTCGAAGTGCGGGATCGCACCGACCACGTCGGCCCCGCGCCGGACCGCCTCGCGCAGCAGGTCCTCGCCGCCGGGGAAGGAGACGATGCCCTCCTGCGGGAAGGCGACGATCTGCACGGTCATGACGTCCCGGACCCGGTCGCGCACCTCCAGCAGCGCGTCGAGCGCGGTCAGCGCCGGATCGGTGACGTCGCAGTGGGTGCGCACGTGCAGGACGCCCTGCGCCGCCTGCCAGCGCAGCACCTCGGTGGCCCGCGCGATCACGTCCTCGCGGGTCAGGGTCCGCTTGCGCTCGCTCCAGCAGGCGATGCCCTCCCAGAGGGTCCCGGAGGCGTTCGGGCGCGGATCCCCGGCCGTCAGCGCGGTGTCCAGGTGGATGTGCGGCTCGACGAAGGGGGCGCCGAGCAGGCCGCCGTGGGCCTCGATCAGCACCCCCGTCGCCGGTGGTTCCTTCTGATCGTCGTACGGGAGCACGCGCGCGATCCGCCCGCTCTCCGCGACCTCGACGTCGTACAGGCCTTCGCCGTGCATCAGCCGGGCACCCCGGACGATCATCCGCATGCCTTCAGCCTACGCAGACCCCGCCAGTCGGACCGGTCCAACGGGTCCGACCGGTCCGACGACCGGTTCAACCCCGCTTCGACTGGGCCTTCTGCTGCATGCCCCGCGTCTTCGCGGCGACCGACTGCACGTCTCTGACGGCAGCCTTGGCGCGCGCCTCGGCCGCCGTGTTCTTCGCCATCGCACGCTCGGAATCCTGGTGGACGTGCTGACCGGTACGCGCCTTCTTCGCCATGACCGCTACTCCTCGTGCGGGAGACAAATGCCGAACGGACAAAATTCCGTACGCAGACCACCTTGCTCCCGTTCGGTCGAGTCAGCATCTTGGGCCATCGGGTTACATGGGGGCATGACTGACGCCACCGCCGACGCAACGGCCGCCATGCCCGACTGGGAGAAGCGTTTCCGGGCCCCCCGAGTGGGGCTGCCCGAATGGGCCGAGGACGCGCCCGACCGCTCGCTCTTCGTCTCCAACGCGACCGGGACCTTCGAGCTCTACGCCTGGGACCGCGCCACCGGCACCCAGCGGCAGGCCACCGACCGGCCCAACGGCACCACCGACGGGGCGCTCTCCCCCGACGGCGAGTGGATCTGGTGGTTCTCCGACACCGACGGCGACGAGTTCGGCACCTGGGTGCGCCAGCCCTTCGCGGGCGGCCCCGACGAGCCGGCCACCCCCGGGCTGGAGCCCTCCTACCCCTCCGGGCTGGCCATCGGGCGCGACGGGACAACCGTGGTCGGACGCTCCACCGACGAGGACGGGACCACCATCCACGTCGTGCGGCCCGACGGGACGGAGCCCACCGTCGTCTACCGCCACCGCGAGTCCGCCGCGGTCGGCGACCTGTCCCACGACGGCACCCTGCTCGCCGTCGAGCACACCGAGTACGGCGACGCCATGCACTCCGCGCTGCGCGTGCTCACCCTGGACGGCGCCACCGTCGCCGAGCTGGACGACTCCAAGGGCGGCACCGAGGAGCTGGGCCTGTCGGTGCTCGGCTTCGCGCCCGTCGCGGGCGACACCCGGCTGCTCGTCGGGCACCAGCGCCGCGGCCGGTGGGAGCCGATGGTCTGGGACGTGGCGACCGGCACCGAGGAGGAGCTGGCCGTCGAGCTGCCGGGCGACGTCGGCGCCGAGTGGTACCCCGACGGGTCCGCGCTGCTGATCGACCACGGCTTCGAGGCGCGCAGCGAGCTGTTCCGCTACGACCTGGCCACGCGGGAACTGCTGCGGCTGGACACGCCGCCCGGGACGGTGTCGGGGGCCACGGCGCGGCCCGACGGGTCGGTGGAGTACCAGTGGTCCTCGGCCGCCGAGCCTTCGGCCGTGCGGTCGACGGCCGGCGGGGTCGTCCTGGATCCTCCCGGCTTCCGGCCGCCCGGCTCCGTACCCGTCGAGGACGTGTGGGTGGAGGGTCCCGGCGGGCGGATCCACGCCCTCGCGCAGCGGCCGCAGGGCCACGGGGACGGCCCCTTCCCGACCGTCTTCGAGATCCACGGCGGGCCCACCTGGCACGACAGCGACGCCTTCGCCGCGACCCCGGCGGCCTGGCTCGACCACGGCTTCGCGGTGGTCCGGGTCAACTACCGCGGCTCGACCGGCTACGGCCGCGAGTGGACCGACGCCCTCAAGCACCGGGTCGGCCTGATCGAGCTGGAGGACATCGAGGCCGTACGGGAATGGGCGGTCGCCTCGGGCCTCGCGGACCCGGCCCGCCTCGTGCTGTCCGGCGGCTCCTGGGGCGGCTACCTGACGCTGCTGGGCCTCGGCAGGCATCCGGGCGCCTGGGCGGTGGGCCTGGCCGCCGTACCGGTCGCCGACTACGTGACGGCCTACCACGACGAGATGGAGGCGCTGAAGTCCCTGGACCGCACCCTCTTCGGCGGCACCCCGGAAGAGGTCCCGGAGCGCTTCGAGGTCTCCTCGCCCCTGACGTACGTGGACGCGGTGAAGGCGCCCGTCCACATCGCGGCGGGCCTCAACGACCCCCGCTGCCCGATCCAGCAGATCGAGAACTACGTGGACCGGCTGGCGGCGCGCGGGGCGGAGCACGAGGTGTACCGGTACGACGCCGGACACGGCTCGCTCGTCGTCGAGGAGCGGATCAAGCAGGTCCGGATGGAGATCGACTTCGTGCTGAAGCACCTGCCGAGGTAGCTCCGGCACCGGCCCCGGCCCCGGTGAACCGGTGCGCCCCCCGTACGGTGGTGGGGTGCACCGGTTTCTCCTGACCCCGCGCTGGTGGGGGATCAATCTCTTCGTCGTCCTCGGCGTGCCCTTCTGCCTGTTCATGGGCACCTGGCAGCTCGGCCGGTTCGAGGACCGCGTCGCCACGCACGAGGAGGCGACCAGCGCACGCCCCGCCGACCGGGCGGCCGCTCCGCTGGACTCGCTGCTCCCGGTGGACAAGAACACCTCCGGACGGCTCGCCTCCGTCTCCGGCGAGTACGCCGACCAGCTGCTCGTCCCCGAGCGGCGGCTCGACGGGAAGTCCGGCTTCTACGTCCTGACCCTGCTCAGGACCGACACCGGCAAGGCCGTCCCCGTGGTGCGGGGCTGGCTGCCGGGCACCGCGGACGCGGGCCGGGCTCCGGCCGCGCCGACCGGGCGGGTAGAGGTGACGGGCGCGCTGCAGGCCTCGGAGAGCTCCAGCAGCAAGGGCGTCTACTCCTCGGGCGGGCTCCCGGCCGGGCAGCTCGGCGTGATCGGGGCGGCCTCGCTCGTCAACATCGTGCCCTACGGCCTCTACGACGCCTGGCTGACCGTGCAGACCCCGGCCGACGGGATGATCCCGGTGCCGGCGCAGGCTCCGGTCAACACCGGGCTCGACCTCAAGGCCTTCCAGAACCTCGGCTACACCGGCGAGTGGTTCGTCTTTGCCGCCTTCGTGCTGTTCATGTGGTTCCGGCTCTACCGGCGCGAGGTGGAGACCCTGCGCGACGCGGAGGCGGGGCTGCTGGAGGAGGAGCCGCAGCCCGGCCCGGCCGTCACGGCGCAGGCCAAGGCTTCGTCTACGGCTTCGCCGGCTCCGCCAGCGGAATGACGCCCGTCCGGTAGACCGTCCCGCCGCACGCGTCGGGGATCGTCGTCTGCGTGGTCGGTGCCCCCGGCAGCGCCGTACTGGGCGTGTGCGAGACCGCCACGCCCACCGGATCCGTCGGCGCCGGGTGGGGCTCCGGGTCCTTCGCCACCGCCTCGCCCGAGCCGGAGCCCGCCACCGCGTCCGGGGAGCCGCCCTGCGGGGGCTTGACTCCGGCCGAACCGTCGTTCGGCGCGGCGCTCGACCCCTGACAGCCCTGCGCCGAGGGCACCCACGCGAAGCGGACCTCGTACGCCGCGTTCGGCGCGAGCAGCATCAGCGGGGCCTCGGCCGAAGGGTCGGGCAGCAGCCCGGTCGCCGGATCGCCCGTGGAGTGGCCGACGACGGCCACTCCGGAGCCCGGCCGGCCGGGGCCCGCCGCCTGGGCGGTCACGGTGTCCGGGCCCAGGACCGTGCAGCCCCGCGCCGAGACGTTGGTGATCTTGAAACTGCCGTAGACCTTGCCGTCCGCCTCCGGGGGCCTGGCGCTGCCCGACACCCCGAGCTGTCCTCCGACGCAGCCGGGCACGCCCGGGGCCGCCGGCGGGGGCAGCACGCCGCCGCCCGCGACGGTCGAGCCGTCGGGCAGGGTGACCGTGCCGCCGGACGGGCCGGTCGTGGGCTGGCCGAAGCTGGGCAGTCCCGAGCCGGTCGGAGCGGGCACGGCGCCGGTGGCCCCGCCCGCGCCATGGCCCGTACCCGGGGACGGGGCGGTCTTCGGACCGGTGGTGGCACCGTTCTGGTGCGGGTCGGAGGGCCCGTCCGGCTGGCCCGCGCCCTGCTGGCCGTGGCCCGCCATGGCCGAGTGGTCGGTGGACTGGCTCCCGACCCCGCTCATGTGCAGGGCCGCCGGGACCGCGGTCCCCACCAGCAGCGTGGCCGCCGCGGCGGCCACGAGGGCCTGCCGCTTGCGGGCCCGGCGCACGGGTACGGCGTAGCGCAGCCGCTCCAGCGCGTCGCCGGAGGGCCGGATCCCGCCGACGGCCCCGCGCATCAGCTCACGGAGCGCCTGTTCCTCGCGGCTCGCCATCGTGTCCTCGTGCTCGTTCATGACTGCGCAGCCTCCATCGCCACCCGCAGCGCGGCAATGCCCCGCGATCCGTATGCCTTGACCGAACCGAGCGATATGCCGAGGGTCTCGGCGACCTGGACTTCCGTCATGTCCGCGAAGTAGCGCAGCACCAGCACCTCTCGCTGGCGGCGTTGGAGCCCGCGCATCGATTTGATGAGATCGTCCCGTTCCAGCAGGTCGTAGGCGCCTTCTTCGGCGCTGGCCATGTCCGGCATCGGCTTCGAGAGCAGCTTGAGGCCGAGGATGCGCCGACGCAGGGCCGAGCGCGAGAGGTTGACGACGGTCTGGCGCAGGTAGGCGAGGGTCTTCTCCCGGTCGCGGACCCGGCTGCGGGCCGAGTGGACCCGGATGAAGGCCTCCTGGACCACGTCCTCGCAGGACGCGGTGTCGTCGAGGAGCAGCGCGGCGAGGCCGAGGAGCGAGCGGTAGTGGGCCTGGTAGGTCGCGGTGAGGTGGTCGACGGTGGTCCCCGCCACCGCCTCGACGGCATCGGCGGTCTGCGCCGCATCGGCTGCCGGTGTCGGCCCGGTGCTCCCGGTGGCCTTCCCGCTATCGCGGGGCCCGGGCACGCGGCCACCCCGGGTCGGAATTGCGGAGGCTTCGGTCGGTACGGGAACGATCACTGTGAAGCCGCCGGGCGTACGGGACCGCGGGCGCGGCGGGATCGTCCCGGTTCGCACCGGTATGACCGGAAAGTCCAGCAATGCTTCTGCCACGCCAGTTGGACACGCGTCCCCCCATCAGGGTTGTACGCGCGGGGCAGACTCATCGCCGTCGTTCCCATTGCCCTCATGCGTAGCACTTCTCCCCCGCGGCCCCGTCGGTTCGGGACGGGCCTCCGGGTCATCACCTCGATCAAGGGATCTCCGATGATCCTACAAAGTGAAAGGGCCGAACTCACCCGCGACCAGCTCCGCGGTCTGTGTGGCGTTCAGCGCGGAGCCCTGGCACAGGTTGTCCGCGCTGACGAAGAACTCCAGCGCACGCGGGTCGTCGAGCGAGGCCCGCAGCCGCCCCACCCAGGCCGGATCCGTGCCCGCGGCGTCCGACGGGGTCGGGAACTCACCCGCCGCCGGGTCGTCCACGAGGACCACCCCGGGCGCCCCTTCCAGGATCTCCCTGGCGTGCCCGGCATCAACCTCGGCCTCGAAGCGGGCCCGCACGGACATCGAATGCCCGGCCAGCACGGGTACCAGTACGCAGGTCACGGCGACCGGCAGCTCCGCCAGGTCCAGGATCCGGCGCACCTGCGCCCGTACGGCCAGCTCGTGCGAGGACCAGCCGTCCTCGCGCAGCTCGCCGGACCAGGGCACGACGTTGAGCGCGAGCGGAGCCGCGAAGGGGCCGGTGTCCTCGCCCACGGCACGGCGTACGTCCCCGGGCTGCTCCCCCAGGGTGGAACCGGCGACCAGCGACAGCTGGCGGCGCAGCGTCTCGGAGCCGGCCCGTCCCTCGGCGCTCGCGGCCTGGTACGTGGAGACGGCCAGTTCGGCCAGCGCGTACTCGGCGTGCAGCGCGCCCAGCGCGGCGATCATCGCGGCGGTCACGGAGTCGGGACCGCAGACGATCCCGCGCGGCCGGATCCGCGCCGCGTGCCCGTTCACCTCGGGCACCACCAGCGGTACCTCGGAGTCCTCCCGGAACGCCGCGGACTGGTCCACGACGACGACACCGCGCGCGGTGACCACGGGAGCCCACCGGGCCGAGACCTCGGCCGGGGTGAGGAAGATCGCGACGTCGCCCGCGCCGAGGCCGTCGAAGGCGTCCTCGGTGAGGGCGAGCACCTCGGCCTCCTCGGTGCGCACGGCCAGCCGTCGGCCGGCCGAGCGCGAGGAGGCGATCAGGCGTATGTCGCCCCAGACGTCCGCCCGCTGGGAGAGCATCCGGAGCACTATGGAGCCGACCGCTCCGGTCGCCCCGACCACGGCGAGTGCCGGAGCCGGGGTCGACCGGGTCGAGGTCATCGTCCGGTGCCTCCGTAGACGACGGCTTCGTCGCTGTCGGAGTCGAGGCCGAAGGCCGTGTGCACGGCGCGGACGGCCTCGTTGACGTCGTCCTGGCGGGTCACGACCGAGATGCGGATCTCGGAGGTGGAGATCAGCTCGATGTTGACGCCCGCGTCGGACAGCGCCTGGAAGAACGAGGCGGTGACGCCCGGGTTCGTCTTCATGCCCGCGCCGACCAGGGAGATCTTGCCGATCTGGTCGTCGTAGCGCAGGGAGTCGAAGCCGATGGTCCCCTTCGCCTTCTCCAGGGCGTCGATGGCCTTGTGGCCCTCGGTCTTGGGGAGGGTGAAGGAGATGTCCGTCAGGCCCGTGGAGGCGGCGGACACGTTCTGCACGATCATGTCGATGTTGATCTCGGCGTCCGCGATGGCACGGAAGATCGCCGCGGCCTCACCCGGCTTGTCCGGAACGCCGACGACCGTGATCTTGGCTTCGGAGACGTCGTGAGCGACTCCGGAGATGATGGCGTGCTCCACCTGCTCTGCCCCTTGCGGATTCTCGTTGCTGACCCAGGTGCCCGGCAGTCCCGAGAAGGACGAGCGGACGTGGATCGGGATGTTGTAGCGGCGTGCGTACTCGACGCAGCGGTGCAGCAGCACCTTGGAACCGGAAGCCGCGAGCTCCAGCATGTCCTCGGAGGCGATCCAGTCGATCTTCTTCGCCTTCTTCACGACGCGGGGGTCCGCGGTGAAGACTCCGTCGACATCGGTGTAGATCTCGCAGACCTCGGCGTCCAGCGCCGCGGCGAGCGCGACGGCGGTCGTGTCCGAGCCGCCGCGGCCCAGGGTGGTGATGTCCTTGCTGTCCGCCGACACGCCCTGGAAGCCGGCGACGATGGCGATGTTGCCCTCGTCCAGCGCAGTGCGGATACGGCCCGGCGTGACATCGATGATGCGCGCTTTGTTGTGGACCGAGTCGGTGATGACGCCCGCCTGGCTACCGGTGAACGACTGGGCCTCGTGGCCCAGGTTTTTGATCGCCATGGCCAGCAGTGCCATGGAGATCCGCTCTCCGGCGGTCAGCAGCATGTCGAATTCGCGCCCGGCAGGCATGGGTGAAACCTGCTCGGCGAGATCGATCAACTCGTCCGTCGTGTCGCCCATCGCGGAAACCACGACGACCACCTGGTGGCCGTTCTTCTTGGCATCCACAATTCGCTTGGCGACGCGCTTGATGCCCTCGGCATCGGCTACGGAGGAGCCTCCGTACTTCTGCACGACAAGGCCCACGTGCGCTCCTCGCTCAGTCCGTCTCATTGCTGGTGCAGTCTAACGAGCGCCCGGGATCCGACCGCCTCGTACCACATCATGAGACGAAAAGATCAAGCAATAAGTTCCCTCGCGGGCCGCCCGGCTACTTGCCGCCCAGACCCAGCGGACCGGCGATCTCCTCGGCCATCACCCGGCCCGCCTGCTCCGCGAGGTCCTCCTCGGCCAGGTCCTCGTCCGTGTCCAGCCCGTCCAGGGCCTCCAACGGCTGGTCCAGCCGCACGTGCGCGACGAGCGACTGCAGGGCCCGCAGGGTGGCGGAGGCCGTCGAGCCCCAGTTGGAGAAGTACGAGAACTGCCACCACCACAGGGCCTCCGTGGTGCGGCCCGCCCGGTAGTGCGCCAGCCCGTGCCGCAGGTCGGCCACCACGTCGGCCAGGTCGTCGGAGATCCGGTGCGCGACCGGGGCCTTGCGCGGCTCGTAGGGGTCGAAGACCTCCGAGTACACGTCTACGGGCTCCAGCATGTAGGCGAACCGCTCGCGCAGCTCGTCCACGTCCGGCTCCGGGCCGAGGTCCGGCTCGTAGCGCTCGTCGGGCAGGACGTCCTGGTACGCGCCCAGCCGGCCGCCCGCCAGCAGCAGCTGGGACACCTCCAGGAGGAGGAAGGGCACCGCGCTGTCCGGGTCCTCGCCCTTGGCCACCTCGGTGACCGCGACGATGAAGGACTCGATCTGGTCCGAGATCTGGACGGCGAAGTCGTCCGGATCCTGGCCCAGGGCGTGCAGCGTTGCGTCAGACATCGAGAAGTCGCCTTCCTTCAAAGGCCCGCCCGAGCGTGACCTCGTCCGCGTACTCCAGATCTCCCCCGACGGGGAGCCCGCTGGCCAGGCGGGTGACCTTGAGGCCCATGGGCTTGATCATGCGCGCGAGGTACGTGGCGGTCGCCTCGCCCTCCAGGTTCGGGTCGGTCGCCAGGATCAGCTCGGTGACCGCACCGTCCGCCAGCCGCGCCAGCAGCTCCCGGATCCGCAGGTCGTCCGGGCCGACGCCCTCGATCGGGCTGATCGCGCCGCCGAGGACGTGGTACCGGCCCCGGAACTCGCGGGTCCGCTCGATCGCGACGACGTCCTTCGACTCTTCGACCACACAGATGACCGACAGGTCGCGGCGCGGGTCGCGGCAGATGTTGCACCGCTCCTCCTGCGCCACGTTCCCGCACACCGCACAGAACCGGACCTTGTCCTTGACCTCCAGCAGCGCGTGCGCGAGGCGGCGGACATCGGTGGGCTCGGACTGCAGGATGTGGAAGGCGATCCGCTGCGCGCTCTTGGGCCCGACGCCGGGCAGCCTGCCCAGCTCGTCGATCAGGTCCTGGACCACGCCTTCGTACAACGGACTGCCTTCTTTCGGTATGAGGTTCTCGGGGTGCTTCGGAGCTTGGAACCCGGGTGCCGCGGACCGGGTGGCCGCGGAGTCCGGCTAGAGGCTAGAAGGGAAGACCGGGGATGCCGCCGCCGCCCAGCCCCTGGGCCAGCGGGCCCAGCTTCTGCTGCTGGAGCGCCTGCGCATTCTCGTTGGCCGCCTGGACCGCCGCGACCACCAGGTCCGCGAGCGTCTCCGTGTCCTCGGGGTCCACGGCCTTCGGGTCGATCACCAGCGCGCGCAGTTCACCGGAACCGGTCACGGTCGCCTTGACCAGCCCACCGCCCGCCTGGCCCTCGACCTCGGCCATCGCCAGCTCTTCCTGGGCCACGGCGAGATCCTGCTGCATCTTCTGGGCCTGCTGGAGCAGCTGCTGCATGTTGGGCTGACCACCACCGGGAATCACGGGTCACTCGCTTTCGTAGCGTCGTCGCGTGGGTGCCACGCGTGCGTTCCAAGCACCGGCGGCTTGGCCAATCCGAGCCTACGTGCTCCCCGGGCGCCGCGCCCTACGCCGTGAGGACCAACTCTTTCGAGTGAGAGACGAGGCGTGCGCGCACCTGATGGAGCCCTCCTTGTGGGCGGAAAACCTGGGATTCGTCGCCCACCGCGCACCATTCGAAGGTAGGAAGAGCATGCGCACCATTGCGCACACGCGCACCACCACACGTCAGCGCAGGCAGAGGGAGTGCCCGGGTGAGTCAGCCGGAGATGCAGCCCGAGGGGCCACCCCGGGATCCCGCAGAGGACGGCGACCTTACCGGCCGGCCGTTTCCTCTCGGGGACTGGGGCGAGCCCGCCGAGCGGCTCGACGAGCTCTACCGGCGGGTCGAGGCCGACGCGCTGCGCACCGCCGAGTGGTATCTGTCCGACCGTGCGTGGAAGCGCCGGGGGGCCCGGATCCTGCGGGCCGGAGCCGCCGTGGGCGCCATCACGGGCGCCGCGATGCCGCTGCTGGAGCTGACCGGCTCGGCCCCCGGCGCGGCTGCCTACGGCTACCTCTCGCTGCTCCTGACGGCGGCCTGCCTGGCCTGCGACCGGTTCTTCGGCCTGACCTCGGGCTGGATGCGGGACGTGGCCACGGCCCAGGCCGTGCAGCGCCGGCTCCAGACCCTGCAGTTCGACTGGGCCTCGGAGAACGTGCGGGAGGTCCTGGGCCCGACGGAGGGCACCGCGAGCGAGGCCGCCGAGCGGTGCCTCACCGTGCTGCGGCGCTTCTCCGAGGACATCATGGAGCTGGTCCGCTCGGAGACGGCGGACTGGATGGTGGAATTCCGCACCGGTCCGGCCCCCCTGATGATGCAGTCCCTGGGCGCTTCCCCGTCCCGCCCGGACAACGGCCTCCCCCCGCCCCGCTTCCCCCTCCCCCCGGGCACCCGCCCCAACATGCCCCGCCAGAGACCCCCGGAGCAGCCCCGGTAAACCGGGCCAAATCCAGCCCCGCCGACCCCCTCCAGCCTCGCCGGCGGTTGAGGCGCGGGGTCCGGGGCGGAGCCCCGGGGTCCGTACGGGTCCGGGCGCAGCCCGGGGAACGGTGGAAGGGCGGGTAGGGGACAAGCCCCGCAGGGCCCGCCCACACCCGCCCATCCCGGCCGCACGAGGCCCCGTAGGCCCCGGCCCCAGAGCCCCAGAGCCCCAGAGCCCCAGAGCCCAGCTGACGGCAGGACACCGTCAGCTGAAGATGATCATCGACCCCTGCCCAAGGCTCCGCGTCGCCGCCGCATGCAGCCCCAGCCACACGTGCCGCTCCCGCGCGAACGGACTGTCGTCGTAGGGAATCGGCCCCGCCGGCTCCTCCAGCGAGGTCGGCCGCCCCGGTGGCGCCGGCGCCACCGGCGGATTGGTCGGGTTTATCCCGATCGCGGGAGCAACCACCGCCAGTTCCCGCAGCAGCCCCTGCGCGGACCCCAGCGGCCCGCCGCCGGACAGCAGCTCCTCGTTGGCCAGCGGAACCGCGAAGTCCACGGGAACGTACGCACCCGCGTGGTCGTAGTGCCACACCAGGTGCGACTGCTGCGCCGTCGACTCGAACATCTCCAGCAGCTGCTCGTAGTCCCCGCCCAGCTCGTCCACCGGAGTCACCGGCAGCCCGCAGATCTGGAGCAGGTACGCCCGGCGCAGGAAGTGCAGGGCGTCATAGTCGAACCCGGCCACCGGGGCGACGTCCCCCGACAGTCCGGGCATGTACGCGAACACCGGCACGGACGGCAGTCCGGCCTCTCCCAGCGCCTTGTCGTACGAGGCGATCTCTTCCGCGAAGGGGTTGTCGGGGCTGTGGCACAGCACGTCGACAAGGGGGACCAGCCACAGGTCACAGGCCACTCGGCCTCCGATCAGTCGTTGTCGCCGATCGGGCCAGCGTAGTGCGCCGGACACGCTCCGCGAAGGGGTGAGCGGAACCTGGGGACGACGGCCGAGGTCAGACCCCTCCCGGCCCGACCCTCCAGACCCATGCGTCCAGCACCTTCTCCGGCTGCCGCTCCAGCAGCCCGGTGATCAGGTCCCGCAGCTCGGTGTCCCGGTCCTGGACCGGCAGTACGATCGCGCCCGCCTTCCAGAACTCCAGGTCCTGCCGGGCCTGCTGCCGCCAGGACGGGGTGATCTCGGGCGGCTGCCCGCCGTAGCGGACGTCGCGCAGGAGGTTGGAGAGGTGGCGCGGGGTGGCCCCGTAGATGCCGATGCGGTCGGGGCCCCACGGGCCGTTGAAGTAGCCGCCGGCCAGCCGGAATCCGAAGTCCGCCTCGACCTGCCAGTGCAGCGCGTCCGCCTGGCCCGGGTCCGGAAGCGGTACCGGAACCAGTGCCTCGCCGTCCTTGACGTAGTTCTTCCACTCCCCGGAGGTGATGAAGGCGGGGACCGGCGCGCGGTCCCGTACGGTCAGCGGCAGCGGCAGGATCGGGATCAGCGCGGCCGCGGCGCCCAGCAGGCCGAGCGTGCGCAGTTCGCGCGTCCGCATCCGGACGATCCGGTCGAGCGCGAGGGCCAGCAGGATGCCGAGGACGGGGGCGCAGATCATCGCCACCCGCCCCTCGATCACCGACTCGAAGAGCGGCAGCTTGATCATCAGCCGCCAGGGGCCCGGCAGCACGACCTCGGTGCGGGGCACGGGCACCCACGGGCCGAGCGAGAGCAGCAGCGTCACGAACCCGGTGATCGCGAGGGCGCGGACGGCCCTGCTCCGCCACAGCCAGACGCAGACGGCCACGCCCAGGGCCAGCAGCGGCCAGCCGTAGAAGGCGTTCTGCTCGGTGGTGTTCAGGGAGAGCCGGCCCGCCTGTTCCGCGTCCCCGAAGAGGGAACGGGCGGCGTACGAGACCAGGGCGCGCGGGCTGTTGCCCGCGTTGTCCCCGTGCAGGACCGAGTGGTAGCTCTGCGGTCCGAAGAACTGCCAGTACAGCGGGACGATCACCAGCGGCAGGCAGACGGCGAGGGCCACAGCCAGACCGGTCCCCAGCGGGCGGGCGGCCGCGAGGGCACGGCGGCGGTCGACGAGGAGGTAGGCGAGCGAGAAGACCAGCATGCCGAGCGCGGCGATCAGCAGCGGCTCCTCGCCGATGAAGATCTGGTACGTCGCGAACAGCCCGAGCAGGACCCCGTCGCGGGTCGCGCCGCGGCCTTCGCGGGGGCCCTCGCAGAGCCGCAGGGCCCGGTCGATGATCAGCGGGATCATGAACAGGACGACGAAGTTCGGATGGCCGTTGGCGTGCGAGACCATCGGCGGCGCGAAGGCGGCGAGCGCCCCGCCCGCGGCGGCGGCCCAGCGGCTGCGCACGAAGCGGCGGCGGATCAGCCAGTACCAGGCCCAGGCACTGGCAGCCATGCCGAGCGTCAGGACCAGGGCGAAGGTGACGGTCTCGCCGAAGAGGAGGGTGACCGGGATGAGCGGCACGTTCAGGCCGAGCATCGTGGCGTTGGCCATCAGGTTCACGCCGTCGGGCATGCCCTGGGAGTAGGTGAAGAGGGGGTTGCGCAGGTGGGTGATGTTGTCGGTGGTGACACCGACGAACCACTCCCACTGGTTCTGGTCCTGGAGCGCGTCGGCGAGGTAGCTGCCGTCGAGGTCGGCCCACAGGCCGTGGAAGAGGTAGAGGGAGAGGGCCAGGAACGCGGCGGCGACCGCGAGGCCGCCGGAGTTCAGGCGCAGCAGCTCGCCCAGCGCGAGGCAGCGGCTGCCGCGGCGGCTGCCGGTGGCGGCGCCCGCCTTCCCGGCCCCGGACACCGCACGGCGGGTCACCGGCACCTCGGCCACCCCCCAGCCCTGGCCGCGGATCCAGCGCAGGACCTCCGCGTCGATGGCCGGCCCGTCGAGGGTGGAGGCGCCGAAGGCGGCGCGGGCACGGTCCCCGTCGAAGAGGGCGAAGCCGCAGGTGTCGGAGCGGAAGCCCGGTATGCCGGGGATTCCGATGGCGCGCACGAGCCGGTTCCCGGACCGGCCGAGGACCACGGCGGGCTCGGTGCGGGCGGGCGTGGCGGCGTCCTGTTCGAGGGCCCGCTCCAGGCGGGCCAGCTCGTCGAGCGGAGTCGTGAGGCCGGCATCGGTGAGCAGAACCCGACGGCCGGCGGAGGCGAGCACCCCGGCGCGCAGCGCGGCGCCCTTGCCGCGGGGGTCGCGCAGTCGGACGAGGCGGACACGGGGGTCGGAGGCGGCGGCCGCGGCGGACTCGGCGGTGGTCTCTCCGACCGTCTCGCCGGTGGCCTCGTCGACGACGAGGATGAGCTCCCAGTCGCCGGCGCCCGTACCCGGGCGCGCGTCGAGGTGTTCGCGCACGGCGGCCGCCGTCGCGCCCAGCCCGTGCCGTTCGCCCAGGGCGGGTACGACGACGGAGAGGCCGACGGCTCCCAGCCAGGGCGTCCCGGTCGGGGCGCCCGCACCCGTGCCGGTGCCCGTCCCTGTCCCCGTCTCCATCCCCGTCCCCGCCCCCATGCCAGTGCTCACGCCGTTCTCTCCGCTCACGTGCCTGCCGTAGTGG
Source organism: Streptomyces sp. GL_140 (assembly GCF_057834465.1). Classification (NCBI taxonomy): domain Bacteria; kingdom Bacillati; phylum Actinomycetota; class Actinomycetes; order Kitasatosporales; family Streptomycetaceae; genus Streptomyces; species Streptomyces sp. GL_140. Next base: position 4,568,348 of record NZ_CM174404.1, on the reverse strand, counting down.
TCTTCAGGCCTGCGGCCCAGTCCAGACCGTGCTGGTTGTACGCGTGCACGAGGCGTCGTACCTCCTCGACATCCGCGCGGGTCACCGCATCGATCAGTTCGTTGTGGCCCGACCACAGCTCGGTGCGCAGGTGCGGTTCGGCCTTGAGGTGGGGCACGGCGAAGACCCAGCACTGCACGCGGATCCGGTGCAGGAAATCGGAGATGTACGTGTTGCCGACCAGCCCGCTCAGCTCCCTCCAGAAGCGCAGGTCGTAACCGATCAGCACTTCGAGTGAGCCGGTCAGAGCCGTCCGCCGTGCCTCTTCCGCCCGACGGCGCACCGACACCAGCCGCTCGCCCATACCGGGAGCGGTGCCGTGTTCGACGAGTCGGCGGAAGATCCCTTCCACGATCAGCGTACGAGCCTCGACCATGCCCCGGAAGTCGTCCACGGAAAAGACCCGGACTCGGAAGCCGCGGTGCTGCACGGAGTCGAGGAGGCCTTGCGCGGAGAGATCGACCAGGGCCTCGCGGACGGGGGTCGCGGAGACCTCGTACTGCTCGGCGATCTGCTTCACGGTGAATTCGGTCCCGGCAGGCAGGCGACCCGCGAGCACCTCGTCGCGCAGCGCGTCCGCGATCTGCTGGCGCAGTGTGTTGCGAGTGACAGCGCCGCTGCCTGGCATAGGGGTCCGTCTCCATCTGTGGGCTTGGGACACCTTAGGCCAGTCAGCCAGGCCGAAACCTTTCGGTTTGTGGCCGCTATGTGGATTTAGCGCCCGATATACGGACGACGCACCACTATTTTCTTGATCCTTAAACATTGATCGACCCTGTACGGGGCCTCGGCCGAGGCCCCGTACAGGGTCGTTCCCGCTGGTCGGCGGTGGTGGATCGGCAGATCCGGCCGGTCCGGGCCGCCGGCCGTCCGGACCGGCCGGCGGCCCGGCCTACGGACCGGACCGCGGACGGGTTTCGCTCCGTCAGGCGGAAACGTGCCGGTCGGCGACCTTCAGGGCGTCGTCCAGCAGGGCCAGGCCCTCCTTGGCGTCCGCTTCCGTGATGTTGCACGGAGGAACCACGTGGGTGCGGTTCATGTTGACGAACGGCCACAGCCCCGACGCCTTGCAGGCGGCGGCGAATTCGGCCATCGGCGCGTTGTCGGCGCCGGCGGCGTTGTAGGGGACGAGCGGCTCGCGCGTCTCCTTGTTCCGTACGAGCTCCAGCGCCCAGAAGGTGCCCAGACCGCGGACCTGACCGACCGAGGGGTGACGCTCCGCCAGCTCGGCGAGGGCCGGGCCGATCACGTTCTCGCCGAGGTGGGCGGAGTGCTCGACGATGCCCTCCTCCTCCATGGCCGTCATCGTCGCGACGGCCGCGGCGCAGGCCAGGGGGTGGCCGGAGTACGTCAGCCCGCCCGGGTAGGGACGTGTGGCGAAGGTCTCGGCGATCTCGGCGGAGATCGCGACGCCACCGAGCGGGACGTAGCCGCTGTTGACGCCCTTGGCGAAGGTGATCAGGTCGGGGGTGACGTCCCAGTGCTCGGCCGCGAACCACTTGCCGGTCCGCCCGAAGCCCGACATGACCTCGTCGAGGATGAAGACGATGCCGTAGCGGTCGCAGAGCTCGCGCACGCCGGCCAGGTAGCCGGGCGGCGGGGTCATGATCCCGGCGGTGCCGGGGACGGACTCCAGGATGATCGCGGCGATGGTCGCCGGTCCCTCGAAGGCGATGGTGTCGGCGAGGTGCGTGAGGGCGCGGGCGCACTCCTCGGCCTCGGTGGTCGCGTGGAACGCCGAGCGGTAGAGGTACGGACCCCAGAAGTGCACGACCCCGGCGGCGGCCGTGTCGGAGGGCCAGCGGCGCGGGTCGCCGGTCAGGTTGATCGCGGCGGCGGTGGCGCCGTGGTACGAGCGGTAGGTGGACATGACCTTCTGCCGACCCGTGTGCAGACGGGCCATGCGGACGGCGTTCTCGACGGCCTCGGCGCCGCCGTTGGTGAAGAAGATCTTGTCCAGGTCGCCCGGGGTCCGCTGCGCGATGAGGCGTGCGGCCTCGGAGCGGACGTCCACGGCGAATCCCGGAGCCAGGGTGCAGAGCGTGGCCGCCTGCTCCTGGATCGCGGCGACGACCTTGGGGTGCTGGTGGCCGATGTTGGTGTTGACCAGCTGGGAGGCGAAGTCGAGGTAGCGCTTGCCGTCGTAGTCCCAGAAGTAGGACCCCTCGGCCTTGGCCACGGCGAGCGGGTCGATCAGGGCCTGAGCGGACCAGGAGTGGAAGACGTGAGCGCGGTCGGCGGCCTTGACGGCGGCACCCGAGGTGACGTGAGGGGTCATGCGGTCACGCTAGAAGTGCGCAGGTGGGGAGGGATATCGGCGGACTGTATGGGGGTGGGGGGCGGGTCTCGGCAGTCTGTCTGCACTGGGGACGATTGACAGCATGCTGCTGAAATGCCAGCATGCTGTCATACAGGTTCTTCAAGCTTCTCCGGCGACAGCACTGGAAGCGAGGCAAGCACCATGAACGACACCGACACCCAGGGCGGGACCGACACCGACACCGACGGCGGGACCGGACCGGAACCCCGCGGACGGGAACCCCACGGACCGGAGGCCGGCGCCAGGGCCCCGATCCACGTGGCGGTCTACGACACCTACGCCGACTGGGAGACGGGCCACACCACCGCGCACCTCACCCAGCGCGGCTACGAGGTCCGCACGGTCGCCATCACCGCCGGACAGCCGGTCACCACCATGGGCGGCCTCCGCATCCAGCCCGACCTGGCCCTGTCGGAGCTGCGCCCCGAGGACTCGTCCCTCCTCACCCTGACCGGCGCCGGCCTGTGGGACGCGGGCGACGAGCTGGCCCCCTTCGCAGCGAAGGCCGGGGAGTTCCTGGCGGCCGGGATTCCCGTCGCGGCGATCTGCGGAGCCACGGCGGGCCTGGCCCGCACGGGTCTCCTGGACGGCCGTACGCACACCAGCGCGGCCCCGTTCTACCTCGACGGCCAGCCGGGCTACGGGGGCTCCGCCCACTACACCGAGGCCGACGCGGTCACCGACGGCGACCTGATCACGGCGGGCCCGACGGAACCGGTGGCGTTCGCCCGCGAAGTCTTCGCCCGGCTCGGGGCGTACGAGCCCGAAGCCGTGGACGCCTGGTACCGCCTCTTCCACGACTCGGACGCCACGGCGTACCCGATCCTGATGGCCGCCACGGAGCCACCCCATGCCTGACCCCACCCCGACCGACCCCACCGCGGGTCCCCCGGCGACGCCGCGGCTCCCGCCCCGGACCGGGACCCCGACCCCCGGCACCGCGTCGGGGCCGGGGCCGACCTCAGCCCCTGCTCCTACTCCGGCCGCGACCCCGGCTCCGGACTCCCGCACCGGGGCCGGTCAGGATCCGGACCCGCTGCAGCCCGCGGGGCCGACCGCCGGACAGAACCCCGGCTCCGGTCCGGGACCGGGACCGGGACCGGAACCCGCAACACCCACCGGGCCCACCGGGCCCACCGGGCCCACCGGGCCCACCGGGCCCACCGGGCCGGCGGCCTCGCCTCCGGCGGGAGAGCCGGCGGCGGGGGCCGGGGGCTTGCCCCCGGTTTCGGGAAGGGGCGGGGTGGGGGAAACCTCCACCCGTACCCGGCAGGACCTCCTCAGCCGCACCGCCCTCGGCGTGTTCCGCCTCAACGGCCAGTTCCTCTCCGTGTCCGAAGAGCTCGCCCGCCCGGCGGGGCTGACCGCAGCCTGGTGGCAGGTGCTCGGCGCCGTGCTCCGCGAGCCCCTCCCCGTCGCCGGGATCGCCCGAGCCATGGGCATCACCCGGCAGAGCGTCCAGCGCATCGCCGATCTACTGGCGGCCAAGGGCCTCGCCGAGTACGTCCCGAACCCGGCCCACCGCCGCGCGAAGCTGCTGCGCCCGACCGAGGCCGGCCGCGCGGCCGTCTCCCGCATCAACCCGGGTCACGCCACCCTCGCCACCCGCCTCGCGCAGGCCCTGGGCGAAGACGGCTTCGCCGAAACGGTCCGCGTCCTGGAACGCCTGTCGGCCGCCCTGGACACCTTGCCGCCCCCACCGGACTCCCCGGCGGCCTAGACCGCCTCTTTCGATTCTCGTCGGTCAAGTCCGCGTCGTCCGATGCCGTGCCTCGCGCTGCCGGGGCTCACGCGTACTGGACGTACTCGGGTGCCCCGGTAGCACGGCGAGGTGCGGTGCCGGGCGGCTCGGGCCCCGACAGGATCCGGAAGAGACGGCCGAGCCCACTACGGCAGCGTTCGCCCCTCAAGGAACGGCATCCGGCGCATGCACTCACCGTGCCGGACGCCACTACGGGGCGAACGTTGGCGGACGCACCACCTGGCCGGCCCAGCCCAGGTCCACCAAGACCGAACCTGACCACATCGGACCGGACGACGGGTCAGGCCCGCCCAGCCCAGACCGGTCCGCCCCAGACCGGACAAGGCCGGGCAACAGGCCAGGCCAACGCAGGCCAAGTCGCCCCGGCCAGCAGGCCCCAGGGCTGGACGAGGCCGCCAAGCCCACTGGACGGCGGGGAGAAGCGAGCCGGAAGAGCTACAGATCGGAGTGGCGTCCGATCAGGACAGCTGAAACCGAGTCGGACGATGAATCAGGTCCGGTCAGCGCGGACCAAGTAGGCAGGCCCAAGCCAGCACAGGCCAGGCCGCCGGGGGCCAAGTGACCCTGGACGGGACGGAAAAGCGGGCCGGACCGGCCACAGGCTGGCGTGGCATCGGATCAGAACAGCCGGAACCGAGTCGGTCGGACGCCAGCTCCGGGCAGGACGCGCCACCCGCTCCCCCACCAAATCAGCCCACGGCTCCGGCACCGCCACACCAGCCCCGCCCCCGCTCCGACACCACAGGCGCCAAACACCAAGCCCACAGGCCCTGTCCCCGGCAACCCCACCCACCCGCACTATCCTCATCCCCCGGCGAGTCCCAGGGGGAGGACCAACCCGTCATGGAACAACTGCACCCACGGGACCCGCACCACATCGGCCCGTACCGACTGCTCGCCCGCCTGGGCGCCGGCGCCACGGGCCGGGTCTACCTCGCCCGCGCCGAACACCACGGAAGCCCCGGAACCGGCACAGGCACCGGAACCGGCACCGGCACCGGCACCGGCACCGGCACCCGCCCCCACACCGCCGCCGTGAAACTGATCCGCCCGGCCCTCGCCGCCCACCCCGACTTCCGCGCCCGGTTCCGCCGCGAGGTCGCCGCCGCCCGCCTCGTCGGCGCAGCCTGGACCGCGCCCGTCCTGGACGCCGATCCCGACGCGGAAATCCCCTGGCTGGCCACCGCCTACATCGCCGGGCCCAGCCTCCGCCAAGCTGTCGACCGCGACTTCGGGCGGCTGCCGGCCGGCACGGTACGGGTCCTGGCCGAGGGGCTCTCGTACGCCCTCCAGGACATCCACCGCACCGGCCTCGTCCACCAGAACCTGAAGCCCTCCGACGTCCTGCTCACCATCGACGGCCCCCGCCTCATCGGCCTCGACACGGCCGGCACCCGCCCCGACCCCCACGCCTCCGGGCCCTACGCCTTCCTCTCCCCCGAGCAGATACACGGCACACCCGTGACCCCGGCCTGCGACGTCTTCGCTCTGGGCGCGGTCCTCGCCTACGCCGCCACCGGCCGGCCGCCCTTCGGGGACGCCGAGCAGCTCGGCGGTACCGCGGCGCTGCGGCTGCGCATATCCGAGGCGGAAGCGGACCTGGACGACGTCGCACCCGAACTGCGTGACCTCGTACGGGATTGCCTGCGCAAGGAGCCGACCGCGCGCCCGACGCCCGACGAGCTCCTCGCCCGGGTCGCCGAGGGCGGGGCGGCCGCCCCGGATCCATGGCTGCCGGAACAGGTCCTCGCGCGGCTCGGGCAGCACACCGTGGCCCTGCTCGAGCGCGAGGAAGCCGGCCCGGACCGCCGCCCCGAGCCCGCGGCGCCCGCGCGCCCGGCTCCCCCTCCGCACATGGGCGACCCGGAACCCGACCCACGGCCTCGATCCGACTCCCGCCCGGACTCCCGTCCAGGCTCCCGCCCCGGTTCCCGCTCCCGCTCCGTCGCCATGTCCGCCTCCACCGCCTTCCTCGTCGCCGTCGCCGCGGTCGTCGTCGCCGCCGCGGGCGGCTCGGTCTTCGCCATCATGAGCGGCGACGAACGCCCCCTCTACGCCCCCGGCTCCCCGCCCTCCAGCCCGACCGGGCCCGCCCGTTCCCTCTCCCCCTCCCCCTCCCCTTCGCCGACCGCGCCGAACACCCCCGCCGCGCTCCCCCCGGCCTACGCCGGCACCTGGCACGCCACCTCCGGCGCCGAGGCCTGGCACCTCACCCTCGCTCCCGGCACGGTCGGCTCCCCGGTCATGTCCCTGGTCCTCCGGTCGGCCGCCGGTCTCACCTGCTCCTGGACGGCGTCCTTGCACTCCGCCACCGCCGACGCGGTCGAGTTGGACCCCTCCGCCGTCACTCCCGACACCCCGTCGACCTGCCCGCCCGACGGCCGCAGCAGGCTGCGCCTGCTGCCCGGCGGGGAACTGGTGCGGGAGCTCACGGACACCACCGACACACCGCTGACCTACCACCGTCCCTAATTATTTCGATGTCAATAAGCCTGCAAGCAAAGCTTGTTGCATCTGAGGATCCCGCCGCACACTGCGGCACATGGAGCCGTTGAAGGTAGTGGCACAACTGTGGGAGCGGATCGAGGCACGGGACTGGGACGGAGTGGCCGCACTGATCGCCGAGGACGCGGTGATCGAATGGCCCGTCAGCGGCGAACGCATCGTCGGACGCGACAACTTCATCGCCGTCATCAGCGATGACGACTACACGGACGAGAGCCCCGTGGAAGTCCTACGGACCCTCGTGGACGGCGACCTCGTCGTCACCGAGGTGGAGATACCTCAGGACCACGTCGTCTACCGTGCCGTCTCCCTGTGGACCATCCGGGACGGAAAGATCACGCGCGCCCGGGAGTACTGGACCAGCCCCGGGCAGGACCCGGCCCCCCGCTGGCGCGCAGGCTACGTCGAACCGCTCGGCGAGCCCCTCACAGCGGACTGAACCCACGCCCCCAAGGGCGGCCACCACTGAACAGCCCCGACACGCCATCCGCTCCAACCCGCCCCCACCAACAGCCATTTCCCCCACCTGCCATGACGTTCGCGAACTGCACCCCGGGCCGTGGGCAGCCGCCGTCGCCTCCTACGTGTGGGGACAGGGCCGGACCGGCTACGGCCCGTACCGCCTCAAGGAGATCCTGGCCGAGCCGCTCGTCGCCGACGTGCTCGCCAAGGCGGGCGGCACTCTCCGGGAACAGGGCGCAGTGGCGGCGTACCGCGTGCTGAACGGAGCGGTGAAGGGGCTGGGGCCGGCCTTCTTCACCAAGCTCCTCTACTTCCTCGACCACTTCCCACCCCCGCGACCGACTCTCCCGCCGCCCCGCGTGCGCTGATCCTGGACCAGAGGGTCGCGCGCGTGGTGCGCGACCACGCCACCCGGGTCGGACTGGGCATCGGACTCACGTCCGCGGCGGGTGTGGCGGCCTGGATCTGGTCGGACGGCGGCTGGACGGCGCACCGTTACGAGGTGTACCTGCGCTGGATCACGGCCGCCTCCGGACAGCTCGCCTCCGCCGGGAGGGTGGCCCGGGTCGAGTCCGGACCTGCTGGAACTGGCCTTGTTCGACGGCGTCTGGGATCCAGCCGGACCGGCTGTCCTCTGACCCTGACCCTGAACCCGGCTCTGAGTCCGTCTCGTTCGCCCTCGCCCCGTACCTGTCCCCGTACCCGTAGCCCCTGTCATACCTGAGAGCTACTTGCGAAAGCCGCTCTCCAGCGGGACGCCGACCACGGACCCCGATTCCTAACTTCGTGACCAGAGAAGAACGCCGCACCACCCCCTCTGGCACGAGCGAAGGAACGGACCATGACCCGCCGACCCACCGCACGTCCCGACGGCCCGAACACCGCCGCCGCCGGCCGCCGCAGCGGCCGTCTGCGCCGCACGCTGCTGGCCGGACTGGTGGCCACGGCCGTCGTGTTGCCCGTATCCGCCGCCGCCTCCGCCGATGTCCCCGCCCCGGCCCCGGCGGCCTTAGCCGAAGCCGCCTCCCTTCCGGAGCGGTACGCCGCCAACCTCGCGAACCTCTCCGAGGCCGCCCGGATGGCCGGTGACGACGGCCGCACCGGCCGGGCCGCGAAGCTCCGGGCGATGGAGGCGGGCGGGGGTGCCCGGTTCTTCTCCTTCGACGGTCGCGGCAAGGGCCGCGCGACAGAGGTGTTCGGCGATCTGGAGACCGCGGACCGGATCACGGTCCTGGTCCCCGGGTCGGACACGACGCTGGACACCTACCAGAGGTTCCGTGCCGGGGCTGTCGTCCTTCAGCAGCGCCTCCAGGCCGAGCACAGCCGCTCCGCCGTGGTCGCCTGGCTCGGGTACGACACCCCCGGCACGGTCAGCCCGACGGTCCTGACCACCGGCCGGGCCGATGACGGCGCCGCCGAACTCGGGCCCTTCCTCTCCCACTTGGAACGGCTGACCGTCCCGGACGCCCGTCTCTCGCTCCTCTGCCACTCCTACGGATCCGTCGTCTGCGCCCGTACCGGGACCGGCCCCAAGGTCACCGACATGGCCCTGTTCGGCAGTCCGGGCACCGGCGCCGACTCCGTTGCCCGTCTGCCCACCGGTGCCCGGGTCTGGGCGGGCCGGGGCGCCGGCGACTGGATCGCGCGCGTCCCGCACGTGCGGCTCGGCGGGATCGGCTTCGGCACCGACCCGGTGGACCCGGCCTTCGGAGCACTGCCCTTCGCGGCCGGATCCGGTGGGCACAGCGACTACCTCAAGCCCGGCACCGCGTCCCTGAACAGCCTGGCTGCGATCGTGCTCGGCACCTCCCCGGCCACCGCCACCACCTCCACCAGCGCCTCCACCACCGCCGCCACCGCCCCCACCATCACCCCGGAGGTCTCCCGTGCGTTCGCCTGAGCTCCACGCCCGCTGGTCCGCCCTCGCGGACCGCATCGACGCCGGTACCCCCGCCCACCGGGACAGGGCCGTCGACGCCCTGCGGGCCTTCGCCATCCTCGGAGTGGTACTGGGCCACTGGCTGGTCACCGCGCTCATGTCCGCCGACGGCGGCCTGAGAACGACCAGCCCGCTGGCCCACATGAGCGCACTGGCCCCGGTCTCCTGGGTGTTCCAGACCCTGGCCGTCTTCTTCCTGGTCGGCGGGTACGTCGCAGCCCAGGGGTACGAGTCGGCGCGCGGGCGCGGAGTCACGTACGGCCAGTGGGTCGGGCAGCGGCTGGGACGGCTGTTCCGGCCGGTCGCCGCCGTCCTCGTGCTGTGGACCGTCGCGGCCGGCGGAATGCTGCTCGGCGGGGTCGGGACGGACACCGTCCACACCTTGCTCAAGCTCGTCCTGTCCCCCCTGTGGTTCCTCCTCGTCTTCGCCGCGCTCACCGCCGCGACCCCGCTCGTGGCCCGGCTGAGCCCCTTGTGGCCGCTGGCCGTGGTGGCCCTCGTCGACGGCTGGCGGTTCGGGCTCGGCGGGCCGGAGTGGATCGGCTGGGTCAATGTGGCCGCCGGCTGGCTGGTCCCCTACACCCTGGGGGCCGCCTGGTCCCGGGGCGCGTTCGCCCGGCGGCCGGAGTCCGTTGGCGGCGGCTCGCCGCGGGCGGCCGCCCTGCTGCTGGGCGGCGGGATCGCCGCCACCGCCGCGCTGATCCTCTGGGGCGGATACCCGGCGTCCATGGTCGGTGTCCCCGGGGCCGCGATATCGAACCTGAACCCGCCGACGCTGGCCGCCGTCGCCTTCGGCCTGGCCCAGTGCGGGCTGGCGCTGCTGGTGCGGGAGCCGCTGGCCCGCGCGATGAGTCGGCCGCGGGCCTGGGCGAAGGTGGCCCTGGTGAATCTGTCGGCCATGACGGTCTTCCTGTGGCACCAGACCGCGATGATGGCCGTCACCGCCCTGGGGCTGCTGGTCTCCACGGACCTGCCCGGCCTGCACACCGTGCCCGCTTCTCCGCAGTGGATAGCCGCCCGGCTGCTGTGGCTGCCGGTGTTCGCGGCCGCGCTCACGGTCTGCTGGGCCGCCTTCCGGACCTACGAGCAGGGCGGCCACCGCCCCAAGGGCCGCGCCCCGCGCGGATCTTCCGCAGCCGGGACCGTCGTCGCGGGGAGCGGCAGCCCGGTGGCCACTGCCAAGGAGACCGTTCATGCCTAGGCCGACAAGATCCGAAAGAGGCGGCCTAGGGTGGACCGCGTGAACGAGCGAAGCGAGCCCCCGGCACCGGCCGTGAGGAATTCCGCGGCCGACGCCACCGGCGGCGCCCCCTTGGCTCCGGCCGCCGGCCGCCCCGGCAGGACCTCGGCCGTGGTGCGCGATGTTGCCCGGGACCTGTTCGACTTCAGGTCCGACCCGCTCCCGAAGATGTCGCGGCCGCGCTGGCTGGCCTGGTTGCCGCATGTCGCACTCGTCTACCTGGCGGTGTTCTTCCGCTTCATCACCGTGGAACAGCTCAACGACCACTACGAGGTCACCACCGGCACGGCGGAGTGGGTGCTGCCGATCCTGACGGGCGCGGCCATCGTGGTCGCCCTGCGCCGACCGATGGCCGGATTCTGGCTCGGGCTGGTCACCGCGGCGCTGATCGCGTGGACGATCCACGACCACGTCGGGCAGGGCCAGCTCTGGCCCTGGCTGCCCGCCGGGATTTTCGCCTTCGCCCCGGTGCTGCTGCTCGTCGCCCTGCGCGTGCCGCCCCGGGTCACCATCGGGGCGGTCACGGTCACCATCGCCTACACCGGGCTGGCCGAGACGGTCTTCAAGCCCGACCACAGCGCCACCAGCGCCCCCGGCGCCGTCCTGCTCTTCGCCTTCACCGGCCTCCTCGGCTACGCGCTGCGCGCCGGCCGCCAGGCGCGCACGAAACTCGTCGAGCAGGAGACCCTCACCGAGGCCGAGCGGGCCCAGCGCACCCTGCTCGAAGAGCGCAGCCGGATCGCCCGGGAGCTGCACGACGTCGTCGCGCACCACATGTCGGTGATCTCCATCCAGGCCCAGGTGGCCCCCTACCTCGTGGAGAACCCGTCCGAGGAGCTGAAGGAGAATCTGGCGGGCATCCGCGCGAACGCCCTTGAGGCCCTGACGGAGTTGCGCCGGGTGCTGGGCGTGCTGCGCTCCGAGCATCCGGACGATCCCGCCAACCCGCATCATCCGCAGCCCACCCTCGCCGAGTTGGACGGCCTCGTGGACAACGTGCGGGCGGCGGGGCTGGACGTCACCACCGAGATCGCGGGCATCCGGCGCCCGCTGACCCCGGGAGTCGAGCTCACCGCGTACCGCATCGTGCAGGAGGCGCTGAGCAACTGCCTTCGCCACGCGCCCGGATCCCGCGTGGAGGTCGGCATCGCCTACGGGCCCCGCGAGCTGCACCTGTGCGTGGCCAACTCCGCGCCCACCCGGCCGGCCCCGCCGTCACCCGGTGCGGGACACGGGCTGCTGGGAATGCGGGAGCGAGCGGGCATGCTGGGAGGAGAGCTGGCCGCCGGCCCCCGCCCCGGCGGTGGGTACGAGGTGAGCGCCGTCCTCCCGATGGACCCCGCGACCCCGAACACCACCGGTCCCTCCCCCGAGACGAAGAAGGAAGCATGACTGCCCCGATCACGTCTGCCCCGATCAAGGTGATGATCGTCGACGACCAGATGATGGTCCGCCAGGGCTTCACCGTGCTCCTCAACGCCCAGCCGGACATCGAGGTCGTCGGTCAGGCCGTCGACGGCGCCGAGGCCGTGGCGAAGGTCGCCGACCTGGCGCCGGACGTGGTCCTGATGGACATCCGCATGCCCGGCATGGGCGGCATCGAGGCCACGAGCCTGATCACCGGCGCCCCCGGGGCCGCGGTGAAGGTGCTGGTGCTGACCACCTTCGACCTCGACGAGTACGTCTACGAGGCGCTGCGCGCCGGAGCCTCCGGGTTCCTCCTCAAGGACGCCTCGGCGGACCAACTGGCGGAGGCGGTCCGGGTGATCGCGGCCGGTGACGCGCTGCTCGCGCCGAACATCACCAGGCGCCTGATCACCGAGTTCTCCCGGCTGGGAGCCCCGCGGGGGCCTTCGAAGGCGCGGATCGAGGAGCTGACGGAGCGGGAGACGGAGGTCCTGTCGCTGGTCGCCCAGGGCATGTCGAACGCGGAGATCGCCGGTCACCTGGTCCTGGCCGAGCAGACGGTGAAGACGCATGTGGGCCGGATCCTGGTGAAACTGGGCCTGCGGGACCGCACGCAGGCCGCGGTGTTCGCTTACGAAACGGGTCTGATCCGTCCGACGGGGTACTGAGGTACCCCGGGTAGTACCTGAGAGGGACCCCGGGATATCCCCTTCAGCGGCGACGCGGACGAGGACACCGCGGACCTACCGTGGGGAGCATGACCGAGACGACCCGCGGGGCGACACCCCTGACACCCGAGTTCCGGCTGGCTTCGGGCCTGTTCCAGAGCCTGCGCCAGGATCTGATCACCGATGCCTTCGCATACCGCCCGCTGGCCCCGATGCGCACGGACGGGCCACTGGTCCGCAGGCTCCCGCAGCGGATACGGGCGGAGGCGGCCCACCTGCCGCACGCGGTCGTATGCCTGGTGGCATTCGTCATCGTCTGCTGCGCCACCGTGACCACCCAGCTGACCCAGGCCGGCGCCCTGTTCCTCGGGCTGTTGGCGGCCACCCCGGTGCTGATGACCCTGGTCCGGCCGGTAGGGGCGTTCTGGGTCTCCGTGGCGGTCAATCTGGTCTTCCCGGTCGCAACCCCGTGGGGCTCCCCCTTGCCCTGGGCGCCCGGCACGTTCCTCGCCTACCTCGCGACGCTGACCATCGTGGCGATGCGGAGCCGGCCCCGGATCGCGGGCTGGATGGGGCTGGTGACCCTGGCCATCGGGGGCGCTCTGGCCCTGTGGGGGCGCGGCCACTACATCAGTCTCGGCCCGCTGATCTTCTTCTCGGCGATCGTCCTGCTGGCGGTCAGCATCCGCAACGTCCGCAAGCAGGCCGAGCAGGAGGTCAGCGCGCAGATCGAGGTCACGGCCTTCGAACGGGACCGGCGGACGCTGCTGGAGGAGCGGACGACGATCGCGCGCGAGCTGCACGACGTGGTCGCCCACCACATGTCGGTGGTCGCCATCCAGGCGGAGGCCGCGCCCTACCGGGTGAAGAACCCGCCGCCGGAGCTGGAGGCCGCCTTCGTCACCATCCGGGAGAACGCGGTGGCGGCGCTGACGGAGCTTCGCCGGGTGCTGGGTGTGGTCCGCTCCGCGGACTACGAGGCTCCGGACGCCCCGCAGCCGACGCTGGCCTCGCTCGACGGGCTGCTCGCCAATGTGCGGGAGGCCGGGCTGAGCGTGGACAAGACGGTGACGGGTTCCGTGCGGGACCTGCCGCCCGGTGTGGAGCTGTCGGCCTACCGGATCATCCAGGAGGCCCTGAGCAACACCCTGCGGCACGCGCCGGGCGCGGTGACCGGGGTCGAGGTCTCGTACGTACTGGGCGGGCTGGGCATACGCATCGTCAACGAGGCGGCGACCGGGGACGCGCGGCCCTCGCCGGGGGCCGGGCAGGGGATCACCGGGATGCGCGAGCGGGTGGCCATGCTGGAGGGCGAGATGACGGCCGGTGAGACGGCCGCGGGAGGGTACGAGGTGGCGGTCTACATACCGGTGCCCACCAGCCGCCCGGAGCCGGCGAAGGATCCGGCATGACGATCAGGGTGTTGATCGTCGACGACCAGATGATGGTCCGGGAGGGGTTCTCCGTCCTGCTGAACGCGATGGAGGGCATCGAGGTCGCGGGCGAGGCTGTGAACGGGCGCGAGGCCATCGCGCAGGTCGCGGCGCTGAAGCCGGACGTGGTCCTGATGGACATCCGGATGCCGGAGATGAACGGACTGGAGGCGACCCGGGCGATCGTGGCCGCCGACGCGGACGCGAAGGTGCTGGTCCTGACGACCTTCGACCTCGACGAGTACGTGTACCAGGCCCTGCAGGCCGGGGCCTCCGGGTTCCTCCTCAAGGACGCCTCCGCCCGGCAACTGGCCGACGGGGTAAGGGTGGTGGCCGCCGGGGAGGCGCTGCTCGCCCCCTCGGTGACCAGGCGGCTGATCACCGAGTTCGCGAAGCTCTCGGACACCCGGGTGTTCACCAGCGGCGTGGGAACGGGAGAGTTGACGGAGCGGGAGACGGAGGTGCTGGTGCTGATCGCGCAGGGACTGTCCAACGCGGAGATTGCCGACCGACTGATCATCGCCGAGTCCACGATCAAGACCCACGTGAGCCGGATCCTGGTGAAGCTGGGCCTGCGGGACCGCACGCAGGCCGCGGTGTTCGCCTACGAGACCCGGCTGGTCACCCCGTCCTAGGTCGCGAATCCCGAAAAGTTGTCCACAGCTGTGGACAACTTTTCGAGAATGGGATCCGACCGCCAGGTCGGCGCCCCGCAGAGCGGCCGGGCCGGCCGCCGGGTCTGCCGCCGAGCCGTCCGCAGGGCCGCCGAGCCGCAGCACCGGCGAGACGACGCAGAGGCCCGCCACCGGCCCGAGCATCCGGCCCATCGTCTCCAGAAAGGCACCGGCCAGAGCCACTTGGCAGCCCGCGCCGCCAACACCCGTCGCGCCGCTCATCCGTTCGGTTGGCGACCTCGACCTTCCGGACGGCCTAGCCGGCGTTCACTCCGTCGTCGGGGCCCGCTCCGAGAACGTGCGTGATCGCCGACGCCGCGTCAGGGGCCGTGTGGGTGGGACGGAAGGCGGGCTCGGGCCAGGCCTCGGAGGTCGGGGAGATCCAGACGCTGCGGATGCCCAGGCCGTGGGCTCCGCCGATGTCCGCCGCCGCGGAGTCTCCGACCATCCAGGCTTCGGCGGGCCGGGCGTCCGCGAGCCCGGAAGGCTCGGGTGCGGCGTCCGCGCCACCGTCCACGCCACCGCCCGCCGCCGCTACGGCCACCGCCGCGTGGAAGATCTGCGGCGCGGGCTTCTTGTGCCCGGCCGCCTCCGAGATCACCCACCCGTGCACCAGCGCGTCGAGCCCGGTGCGGCGGATCTTCGCCTCCTGCTGCTCCGTTTCCCCATTCGTCACGATCACGCAGCGCCAGCCCGCCGCCGCGGCCCGCACCAGGGCTTCGCGCGTCTCCGGGGCCAGGACGGCCCGGTCCGCGCCGCCTCCGTCCAGGAGGGCCCGTACGGCCTCCGCGGGCGCCCGGGATCCGTACCGCTCGGCCAGCCACCGGGTGAGCGGCGCGCGCGGCGTGTAACCGCTCGCGTCCGCCTCCATCAGCGCGTCCAGGTCCGCGGCCGGCAGGCCGTGCGCGGCCAGGAACGCCGCGCAGGCCCCCCGGAAGGCCGCGTCGCGGTCGATCAGCGTGTTGTCCAGGTCGATCATCAACAGGGGCGCGGAGGGCACGAAGGGCACTGCGGGCGACGGAGACGGCTGCATGGCAGCCAGTAGATCATCCGCTTAGCGTGACCCGGGGGGCCACCGGAACGGAAGGGACCCAGACCCATGTCCGACACCCCCGCCATCGTCCTCGTCCACGGCTTCTGGGGCGGCGCCGCCCACTGGGCCAAGGTCATCGGCGAGCTCCACCGCCGCGGCCACACCGACCTGCACGCCGTCGAGAACCCGCTGACCTCCCTCGCCGACGACGCCGAGCGCACCCGCAAGATGGTCCGGCAGATCGACGGGCCCGTCCTGCTCGTCGGTCACTCGTACGGCGGCGCCGTCATCACCGAGGCCGGCGACCTGCCCAATGTCACCGGTCTGGTCTACATCGCGGCGTTCGCCCCCGATGCCGGCGAGAGCCCCGGCGGGCTGACCCAGGAGATGCCGCCGGCCGCCGTCGAGAACATCGCACCCGACTCCGACGGCTACCTGTGGGTCAAGCAGGACAAGTTCCACGAGAGCTTCGCCCAGGACCTCACCCCCGAAGAAGCCCTGGTCATGGCCGTGACGCAGAAGGCGCCCCTCGGCTCCACCTTCGGCGACAACGTGACCGCGCCCGCCTGGCGCACCAAGCCGAGCTGGTACCAGGTCTCCACCGAGGACCGCATGATCCACCCCGACAACGAGCGCCGCATGGCCGCCCGGATGAACCCCCGCAAGACCATCGAGCTCGGGGCCAGTCACGCCTCCCTGGCATCCCTCCCCGGCCCGGTCTGCGACCTCATCGAGGCAGCCGCCCGGGGCTGAGCCGCCGGGCCGCTCCCCGGCGCCACAGGCGGCGCGCGCGGCCGATTTCCCGAGCGCGCGGCGCCCACACGACGGCCCCCGGTCCCGGATCCCCGAACAGCCACACCAGCCGTTCCAGGGGCGGATCGGGGGCGTCGGACTCCCCCGGCGAGGGCGGGAGCGCCGACTGCGGCACGGCCGGGTCGGTACGCGGCCACGCGCGCGGCGGCAGCACCCGCCGCCCCAGCGGCCCCAGGGTCAGCACGTACCGCCCCCCATAGCCGCGGCCGCGGTCACCGAGCGCGAGCAGCGGCGGCAGCCCGCCCCCGCGCACCACCTCCGCGTCGTACGGGGTCCAGCCGGGCGGGCCGCCGGCCGGGCCGAGCTCCGGATCCCGGAGGAGGCGCCGCACGCGCCGGACGACGTACAGCTCCCGGAGCGCGACGAGCACCGGCAGGTTCAGCAGGGCCAGCAGCACCACCCGCAGGGGCGCTGGGTCGGTGATCAGCGCCCCGATCAGCGCGGGCCAGCACAGCAGCGGCAGCACGCAGATCAGCACGGCGTCCTGACGCCAGTCGTCGAGCGCGTCCCGGATCCCCGCCTCATCGGGCGGCCCGCCCCCGGGTGCGTCCGGAACACCGGACCCGAACCCCTCAGCCCCTCCGGAACCCGCCACCCGTCCATCCCCCTCACCGCACGAAGTGCCGCTGAACACGGCCCGCGCCTCAGCTCCGCAGCGGCAGTGTCAGCCCCCACGCCGCCGGGTGCAAGGTCCACGTACGGCGCCGGACCGGGCCCGTGACAGCGGCGTCGGCGCGGTAGCGGAAGTCCGGCCCGGACACGGTCACCGTGGACGCCCTCGCCCGCACCACGCGGTCCTCCGCGCCGTCGGCGGTCCCGGCCGCACCCGCTGCGCCACCCGTCCCGCCACCCGCTCCGCCGTCCCCGGCCATCCGGACCATGACGTCCGCCAGCCCGTCGCCCTCCCGGGCCGTCACCGAGACGTCCTCCACCAGCCGGTCCACGTCCGCCAGGAGCACCCCGTCGGCCTCGACCCGCAGCCGGTGCCCGCCGTACCGACCCGACCCGCCCGACCCACCGGACCCGCCGGACCCGCCGGACCCGCCGGAGGCCGGCACAGGCGGGCGGACGAGCGTACGGACCAGCGAGCGGTACGTGCTCCAGACCGACGGGCCGGCCGGCCGCGGCACGGCCCGTACCGGCGGGATGCCGATCCCGCCCAGCACGACCCCGTCGCTGTCGTCGACCAGCAGGTCGCGCATGCCCACGGTCCCGTCCAGGACCGCCCGCGCGGCGGAGACCGCCGACAGCGGCACGCCGAGCTGCCTCGCCAGTCCCAGGGACCCCGGCTGACCCACGGGAATCAGCGAAATCGCCCCCTGGGAGAGCGCCCGCTCCCGGAACAGCAGCCCGACCGCCCGGACGAGCGCCCGGTCGTCGCCCACGATCACCGGCTGGCGATGACCCCGGCGGGCAAGAGCCCGCGCAAACTCCTCCTGCGAGTCCGGGAGGCAGATTTTCGCCACAGCTCCCGCTGACAGAACATCTTTCGCGATCCGCACGGACTCGCCGTCAAGACGGCGGGCGACCGGGTCGACGAGCACGAGCAGGCCGCCTACCGGCGCGCCCGCATGGCTCATGGTGGGCTCTGGAGCCGACACCTCGGTCCTTCCTCGGGTAGCATCTTTGTGCAAGAGGCCCTTGCGCTATTGCGCCAGGGCCTTCGTCTATTCCGGGGTACCGGTCCGACGGCTCAGCCTGCGGTGTACATCGTCGTACGCCCCCTGACCTTGGACATGCCCCATCCGGAAGAGGTGTACGCCTGTGCCCGCTCTTGTGCTGCTCGGAGCTCAGTGGGGTGACGAGGGCAAGGGAAAGGCCACCGACCTGCTCGGTGGATCCGTTGACTATGTAGTGCGTTACCAGGGTGGCAACAACGCCGGCCACACGGTCGTCGTAGGCGACCAGAAGTACGCACTGCACCTTCTCCCTTCCGGCATCCTCTCCCCCGGATGCACCCCGGTCATCGGCAACGGTGTCGTCATCGACCCGGCCGTCCTGCTCTCCGAGCTGCGCGGCCTCAACGAGCGCGGCATCGACACTTCCAAGCTGCTGGTCAGCGGTAACGCGCACGTGATCACGCCGTACAACGTCACCCTCGACAAGGTCGGCGAGCGCTTCCTCGGCAAGCGCAAGATCGGTACGACCGGCCGCGGCATCGGCCCGACCTACGCGGACAAGATCAACCGCGTCGGCATCCGGATCCAGGACCTCTACGACGAGTCGATCCTCACCCAGAAGGTCGAAGCGGCGCTGGAGGGCAAGAACCAGCTCCTCACGAAGCTGTACAACCGCCGCGCGATCGAGTCCGCACAGATCGTCGAGGAGCTGCTCGGCTACGCGGAGCAGATCAAGCCGTACGTCGCCGACACCACCCTCATCATCAACAACGCGCTCGACGAGGACAAGGTCGTGCTCTTCGAGGGCGGCCAGGGCACCCTGCTCGACGTCGACCACGGCACGTACCCCTTCGTCACCTCGTCCAACCCGACCGCGGGCGGCGCCTGCACCGGTGCGGGCGTCGGTCCGACGAAGATCAGCCGCGTCATCGGCATCCTGAAGGCGTACACGACCCGCGTCGGCGCCGGCCCGTTCCCGACCGAGCTCTTCGACGCGGACGGCGAGGCCCTGCGCCGCATCGGCGGCGAGCGCGGCGTGACCACCGGCCGTGACCGTCGCTGCGGCTGGTTCGACGCGCCGATCGCCCGCTACGCGACCCGCGTGAACGGTCTGACGGACTTCTTCCTCACCAAGCTGGACGTGCTGACCGGCTGGGAAGAGATCCCGGTCTGCGTCGCGTACGAGATCGACGGCAAGCGCGTCGAGGAGCTCCCGTACTCGCAGACGGACTTCCACCACGCGAAGCCGATCTACGAAACCCTCCCCGGCTGGTCCGAGGACATCACCAAGGCCAAGACCTTCGCGGACCTCCCGAAGAACGCCCAGGCGTACGTCAAGGCCCTCGAGGAGATGTCGGGCGCCCCGATCTCCGCGATCGGCGTCGGCCCCGGCCGCACCGAGACGATCGAGATCAACTCGTTCCTCTAGGCAGTCCGACAGACAGTCCGACAGACAGTCCTGTCGGCAGTCCGCCCGAAGGGGCGGTGCGCGAGCAGCGCACCGCCCCTTCGGCGTAACCGCGACCGGGCGGGACGGGGCGGATCGGGTCGGGTCGGATCGGGCGAGGGCGCGGAAGAGGAATTTCCCGCCCCCTGTCACATCCGCGCGCTCCCGTTGAGCATCGCTCCGAGACGCCGAACCGCCCGCCTCAGCCCTGCCGGATGAAGCGGGTGAGGGCGGCGACGTACTCCTGGGGATGGGTGAGGTGCGGGATGTGGCCCGCGCCTTCGAGCGTCTGACGACGGGCCCGGGGAAGGGCCTGCGCCAGGTGGTCGAGGACGGTCCCCAGCCACGGCGGGCTCTCGGTGCCGCCGCTCAGCAGAACCGGCACCTCGCAGCGGGAGAGCCCCTCCAGGTCCAGCGTGGCCCAGTCGGGGTCGGACTGTTCGTCCAGGAAGGTCGGGGCGTTGTGCACGAAGGTCTCGCGGATCTTCTGCGGTACCGGCTCCCACATGCCGGGCCCCATGGCGACCTCCTCCACGAACAGTCGCGCGCCCTGCTCGTTCTCGCCCTTCCGCAGGAGGTCGAGCACGGCCTCGATCGAGGCCCTCGCCGCCCCGACCTCCGCCATCGCGGCCGGGTCGCCGGTCACGATCGCGGCGAGCGGCGGTTCGTGGACCGTGATGGTGCGGAAGAGTTCCGGCCTGCGGGCCGCCAGGCCCAGCGCGGTGGACCCGCCGAAGGAGTTGCCTGCGACGTGCGCGGGGGCCGGGCCCAGCTGCTCGATCAGGGCAGCCAGATCGTCCTCGTCCTGCCTGCGGGTGCCGGGTCGCGGGCCCGCCTCGCTCTGCCCGTGTCCACGGCGGTCGTAGCTCAGCACCCGGAAGGAGGCGCGGATGTCCGCCTCGATGGCGAGCTTCCAGGAGGTGTGGTCGTTCCACGAGCCGTGGACGAGAACGAGCGGTTCACCCTCCCCGACGACCTCGTAGTAGAGATTCGGGCCGGCTGCACGAAAAAACGGCATGCCCTCTCCCTATCAACGTCCACGACGCCATAACCAGCGCCACCCCGAGCCTTCAGGCCTACGGGTCAACGATTGGGCCGGGCAGGCACGGCCGCCCGATTCCACACGTTCGGGCGATGACAAAGCATCAGAGTTTCCCAAAGATCATGGCACCGCGGCCACGAGGCAGGTATAAGCCCGCACCCGGTTGGTTACCGGCACGGGGTCTGGGTTGGCCGGGACACAGAGGGTCTCAGCAACACGGAGACTCACAACGCAAGAGGGACCAGGTTGAAGAGAACAACTGGCCGGGCGAAGCTGTTCAGGGCACTCGGCACTCTCGGCGTCGTCATGGCGCTGTCGTCCGCCGCAATCCCCCCTGTCGCAACGGCGAACGCGAATCCCGCCGGGCCGCCGACGACCACGCATCACGTCCAGCCGTCGTACAACAAGAAGGGGCACATCAAGAAGTGCCCGTCGGGAACGACGACGTTCATCAACACGCTGCATCGGAAACCGGGCAACAAGAGCGAGAGTTACTCGAAGGGATCCACCTCCTTCAAGGCGACGGTCGACGCGAAGGCCAAGTACCTGAGCTTCACGACCAACTCGCCCAGCTTCACCGTCTACATCGAGGGCGCTTCGGACTACGAGCAGGAGGGCTTCGACGTCTACGACTACACGGGTAAGCCCGGTCATCCGAACTTCCCTTCGGACAGCGGCCTGCACGCGCCGCCGACTTGGAAGGGGAAGGCGGCGAAGATCAGCCACTATCTGGTCTGCGGGCAGCCGGCCCCGGTAGTCCCTCCGGGATCGTGCCAGGCGTCGGGGTCGCTCGCCGCATACGTGCACGGGACCGATGTCACCGCGTACATCCCCAAGGGGGCATGGAGCAGCACTGCCACCGGCATTGACGTGGTGAACGTCGAGGGCACCAGCATCACCAACACGCAGATCCCCACGGGCACCGACGTCATCAACTCCATCGCGACGAACTCGGTGACCGGACAGTCCGTGGCCACGGCGAACAACAACCACGTCTACATCCTGAAGGGCACCGGCCTCGACCCCAGCGTCTCGCCCAACCCCCTGACCGACTCGGGTACGGGCACGATCAGCTTCTCCGGAGGGTCCGCGACGACCTCCGGCGTCTCGATGGACGCCGTGCACAACAAGGCCCTGCTCGGGCTGAGCATCGCAGGCCAGGCAGGGTTCCAGTTCCTCAACCTCGCGACCAACACGTTCGAGCCCCCGTTCGCCACGCAGGACCCGGGTGGGCAGATCTCCGAGGATCCCCTCATCGATCCCATCCGCAACATCGTCCTGTCGCCCGCGGAGGACAACAACTACGAGATCGTGAACGTGGCGAACAGCACCTCGCCGCAGTTCTTCGAGCACCCGGTGACAGTGACCGGGGAACTCGATTCCGCCGCGGAGGACTGCTCCACCGGGATCATCCTGTCGCCGGCTGAGTTCAGTGACCCCTCGCAGGTGGAGATCGCGGACATCAGCACTGCCGTCTTCACCCCCGGCACGCCCGGATCCTGGACGGCGCCCGAGCAGGTCCAGACGCTGACCGGCTCAAGCCTGAGTGCGGGAGCGTCCGCGGCATCAGTGGCACAGGGAACCCACACGGGTGTCATCACCGGAGAGTTCGGCGGGGACGGCCTGACGGCCATCGCACTGCCGACGACATCCGGTGCCGGGGCCACCCCGGCCATCAGCAACTGGGTGACCTGCGCGACGGGCGGGGGCTTCTCCATGGGGCTGGACCCGCACACCCTGATCGCGTACCAGTCGCCGAACGGTGGACACGCCATCGCCCTCATGGTCAATGGCGGAGCGACCCAGATGGTCGCGGTGGACCTGACCAAGATGCTCGACGGCACGACGGTCCCGGCAACGGGCAACGTCTGTAACGGCGGCACCCTTCCCGCGACGGCCGAGACCTTCATCGCTCTGCCGTAGCCGACGAGACCGTGGGGGTGTCCAACCCCCACGGTCTCCCCCATGGGTCCCCGCCGCGGGAATCTCAATGCGCAAGGCGGGAGTGCGATTCGACGCTGTACGCGTGGACGGCGACGACGGCCGCAACCTCGTCGATCTCCTGATCGCGCTCACAGCCGGTGACCCCGGGCCGCCGGGCTCTACCAGGCCAGCTGGGAGATCTCCTCGGACACCACCGCACACGCGTCCGCCGCCGGGTCGATGAGCGGGAAGTGGCCGACCCCGTCCAGCAGGGTCAGGCCGACCATCTCCCCCGCGTGCGCGGCCGCGGCCACGTACGCCTCGGACACCGCCTCCGGGACCACGATGTCGCTCCGCCCCTGGACCACCGCCGTCGCGATGCCCGTCGGGAGCAGGACCGCCGGGTCGGCGTACGGGCGCCGCTCGTCGAAACCGTCGCCCCCGCCCAGCAGTTGCGCCGAGGCGCCCCCGCACACGCCCAGTTCCTCCGCCACCACGAAGTCCGCGATCGGGGCCAGCGCCACCACCCCCCGCAGCAGCGGCGGCGATGTCAGCCTCCATCGGGCCGGGGAGTCGTACGGGAGCACGTGCCGGGCCGCGGCCCACAGTGCGAGGTGGCCTCCGGCCGAGTGGCCGGTCAGCACCATGCGGCGCGGGTCCGCTTCCGGCAGGCAGCCGGCGGCCAGGTCGGGCAGGGCGTCCATCGCGGCGGCCACGTCGTCGAAGGTCTCGGGCCACCGGCCGGCCACGGGGCCCTCGGCATCCTGGTGCGGCATCGAACTCCCGCGCCGGTACTCGACGTTGGCAACGGCGAAACCCTGGCGGGCCAGGAAGTCCACGAAGGGGGTGATGTGCTGCCGGTCGTAGGGTGCGCGCCAGGCTCCGCCGTGCAGGACGACCACCAGCGGGACGGAACGGGGATCGAAGGCCCCCTCACCGCGCGGGGCGTAGAAGTCGACGACCTGGTCGGGGTGTTCCCCGTAGGCCGCCGTCGCGTCGGGGGCGACGGGCGGATGGGAGAAGGCCGAGGCGGCCTCGGCGGCGTCCCGTTCGACTGCGGGGTCCGTCATCGGCTCAACCTCCGGTAACGCATGGGACAAGGGGGACTGGTGTTCCGGCAGAGCGGGACCGTATCAGGCCGGAACGGGCCCCTCCGTGGCGGGCCGTGGAGATACGGCTGCGGGCGGGGCCGTAGCCCCGCCCGCATGGTGATGTGACGTTTCGCTACCGGTTCACCCGAAAATGTGACCCAGTGTGCGGGCGGCGCGCTCCGCGTCGGCGAAACCGACGTACAGCGGGGTGAACCCGAAGCGCAGGACGTCGGGGGCCCGGAAGTCCCCGATCACGCCCCGGGAGATGAGCTCGCGCATGATCTCCGCCGCGTTCTCCGTGCGCAGCGAAACCTGGCTGGCGCGCTGCCCGTGCCCGGCCGGGGTGACCGGCTCGACCCTGCCCGCCGGGACGTACGCGGCCACGCAGTCGAGGAAGA
Organism: Streptomyces sp. GL_140; assembly: GCF_057834465.1. Classification (NCBI taxonomy): domain Bacteria; kingdom Bacillati; phylum Actinomycetota; class Actinomycetes; order Kitasatosporales; family Streptomycetaceae; genus Streptomyces; species Streptomyces sp. GL_140. The sequence goes on along the minus strand of NZ_CM174404.1, from coordinate 4,544,533 downwards.
AGTCCGTCAGCGCGAGGGACTTCGCGCGGACGGCCTCGACGGAGACCCCGTCCCAGGCGTCGAGGGCGGCGTCCAGGGCGAGCATGGACAGGATGTCCGGGGTGCCGACACGACCCCTGCGGACGCCCTCCGCGGCCTCGTAGGAGGGGGTCATCGCGAACGGGTCCGCGTGGCCGTTCCAGCCCGGCAGCGGGGAGTCGAAGGCGGCCTGGTGGCGGGCGGCGATGTACAGGTACGCGGGGGCGCCGGGGCCGCCGTTGAGGAACTTGTACGAGCAGCCGACCGCGAGGTCCACGCCGTGCGCGTCGAGGCCCACGGGCAGGGCCCCGGCCGTGTGGCACAGGTCCCAGACGATCAGCGCGCCCACGGCGTGCGCCGCCGCGGTGAGGGCGGGCAGGTCGTGGAGGCGGCCGGTGCGGTAGTCGGCGTGGTTGAGCAGGACCACGGCGGTGTCCGAGGACATCGCCTCCGCGGCCCCGGACGGGTCCACCGGGACGACGCGCAGGCCCGTCATCCGGGCCGCCGATTCGGCGATGTAGCCGTCGGTGGGGAAGGTGGCGGCGTCCACGAGCATCTCGCCGCGGCCGGGCCCGGCCAGGCGGGCCGCGCCCACCAGGGCCTTGAAGAGGTTGACGCTCGTGGAGTCGCCGACGACGACCTGACCGGCGGCCGCGCCGATCAGGGGGGCTATGCGGTCGCCGATGCGCTCGGGGGCGTTCCACCAGTTGGCTTCGCCCTCGGTCCAGGAGCGGATGAGGCGGTTGCCCCACTGCTCGGTGGCCACCTCGGCGAGGCGCTCGGCGACCCCGGCCGGGAGTGCGCCGAGGCTGTTGCCGTCCAGGTAGACGACGCCCTCGGGGAGGGTGAAGCGTTCGCGGAGCTTGCCGAGCTCGTCGGCGGCGTCGAGCTCGGCGGCCCGCAGCGCCAGGTCGGGCGCGGTCGGCTCGGAGGTGGCCGGCTCGGGCGCGGTCGGCTCGGAGGCGGTCGGCTCAGACATGGCTGCGCGCCGTCCACAGCTCCGGGAAGACGTTCTTCGTCGCCCGCTTCTCCAGCCAGGTCACGCCCGCCGAGCCGCCGGTGCCCGTCTTGGCGCCCATCGCGCGCCGGGTGGCCACCAGGTGGTCGTTGCGCCAGCGCCAGACCAGCTCCGCGACGTCCGTGAGGACCTCGCCGAGGCGGTGCAGGTCCGGGTGGGTGTCGGGGTCCGCGTAGAGGGAGGTCCAGACGGACTCGACCTCCGGCGAAGCCTCGTAGCGCTGGGTCAGGTCGCGGTCCAGGACGGCCGGCGGGACCGGGAGGCCGCGGCGGGCCAGGAGGCGCAGGACCTCGTCGTAGAGGCTGGGCTCGTGCAGGGCCTTCTCCAGCTCCCCGTGGACGCGCGGCGCGCCGCGGTGCGGGACCAGCATGGAGGCGGACTTCTCGCCGAGCAGGAACTCCATCCGGCGGTACATCGCCGACTGGAAGCCGGAGCCCTCGCCGAGGGCGGCTCGGTACGCGTTGAACTGGCCCGGGGTCAGCTGGGCGAGGGGGCGCCAGGAGGAATTGAGGGCCTCCAGCTCGCGGAGTGAACGTTTCAGCGCGTCCATCGCGACGGGGATCCGGTCCTCGCGGAGCGCCTGCGCGGCCGTCTCCCACTCGTGGACGATGACCGTGAACCACAGCTCCATGACCTGGGTCGTGACCAGGAAGACCATCTCGCCCGGGTCTTCCGAGCGCAGGTGCTGGAGGTGGGTGAGGACGTCCGCCTGGACGTAGTCCTCGTAGGGGGTCGTGCCGGCGAAGTCGAGGTTCGGGGTGTCCGAACCGCCGTCTCCGGAGGCATCAAGGGCGTGCGACATCGCTGTCTCCTCGATACGTGCTTCCGGGTAGCGGTCCGCTCCTTCCGGTGAGGTGAGTGGAGCTCCGGTCCCCTGTCCGCATCATAGGACCGACTTCCGGCCAGGCTTCAATAGTCAGTGGGGTACGTCACATTCCGCGACCGGGCGGGACCCTTGGGGGGACCCGCCCGGTCACGCAGGAACACCCCGCGGAACTACACAGGGCTACGGAGCTACGAGGCTACCGAGCTGCTGAGCTGCTGAGCTGCTGAGCTACGGGACCTCAGGCGCCGAGTACGTCCGCCGCGGTCTCCGAGGAGTCGCGCAGGAAGGTCGAGCAGCGCTCGTACTCCTCCTTCTCGTCGATCGCACCGGCCGCGCGGGCCAGGGCGTTCAGGGCGCGCAGGAAGCCGCGGTTCGGCTCGTGCTCCCACGGCACCGGGCCGTGGCCCTTCCAGCCGGCACGGCGCAGCGCGTCGAGGCCACGGTGGTAGCCGGTACGGGCGTACGCGTACGACTCGACCGTGTTGCCGGCGGCGAAGGCCTCGTCGGCCAGGATCGCCCACGCGAGGGAGGAGGTCGGGTGCGCGGCGGCCACCTCGACGGCGGGAGTGCCGGCGGCGATGGCCTCGCGGCCCGGCTCGTCGGGGAGGTGGGTGGGGGCGGGGCCCCCGAGCAGGTTCTGGTGAATGGACATGCCCACAGTCTGGGGGATGCCGGGACGGCGAAAGGGCCCGACCCCGCCGTCCGGAGACGGTGGAGTCGGGCCCTTCGTGCCTGTGACTACTTGAGCTTGGTGCCCGTGGAACGCAGGTTCGCGCACGCCTCGGTGACACGCGCGGCCATGCCGGCCTCGGCGGCCTTGCCCCACGTGCGGGGGTCGTACTTCGACTTGGTGCCGACCTCGCCGTCGACCTTCAGGACCGCGTCGTAGTTGCGGAACATGTGGTCCACGACCGGACGGGTGAAGGCGTACTGGGTGTCGGTGTCGAGGTTCATCTTCACGACGCCGTTCTCCAGCGCGGTGGCGATCTCCTCGGCCGTGGAGCCCGAGCCGCCGTGGAAGACGAAGTCGAACGGCGAGGACTTGCCGTACTTCTCGCCGACGCCGGCCTGGAGGTCCTTGAGGAGCTCGGGGCGCAGGACGACGTTGCCCGGCTTGTAGACGCCGTGGACGTTGCCGAAGGAGGCGGCCAGCAGGTAGCGGCCCTTCTCGCCCAGGCCGAGGGCCTCGGCGGTGCGCAGCGCGTCGTCGACGGTCGTGTACAGCTCGTCGTTGATCTCGTGGCTGACGCCGTCCTCCTCGCCACCGGTCGGGGTGATCTCGACCTCGAGGATGATCTTCGCGGCGGCGGCCTTCGCGAGCAGCTCCTGGCCGATGGCCAGGTTGTCGGCGAGGGTCTCGGCGGAGCCGTCCCACATGTGCGACTGGAACAGCGGGTTCAGGCCGCGGGCCACGCGCTCGGCGGAGATCTCGAGCAGCGGGCGGACGTAGCCGTCCAGCTTGTCCTTGGGGCAGTGGTCCGTGTGCAGCGCGACGGTGATGTCGTACTTCGCGGCGACGATGTGCGCGAACTCGGCCAGGGCGGCCGCGCCGGTGACCATGTCCTTGTTGTACTGGCCACCCAGGAACTCCGCACCACCGGTGGAGATCTGGATGATGCCGTCGCTCTCGGCCTCCGCGAAGCCGCGCAGGGCAGCGTGCAGGGTCTGGGTCGAGGTCACGTTGATCGCCGGGTAGGCAAACTTGCCTGCCTTCGCCCGGTCGAGCATCTCGTTGTAGACCTCGGGGGTTGCGATGGGCATCTGTCCGCTCCTTGGATGTGCGGGAGGTGTGCTTATTGCGGGCCCTGACCTGGGGGCGACGTTGCCGTCGGGCCCATCTTTCCAGACTCCGCGAGACGCTCCACCCGGACCGGGTGGGGTGTTTCACGTGAAACACCCCACCCGGCCGGGCGACAGATAGAAAACTGCAGGTCAGAGCCTGCTGAGGGGTTCCTGGGGACCTTGGTCCCCAGTTGTCTCGCCCCTCGGACGGCCCGTCGGGCGACCCGTCGGACTAGGACAGTCCGAGGTCGCCCAGCTGGTAGCCGGTGAGGTACGGCAGACCGGCCGCGGCGATCGCGTCGGCCGCGCCGCGGTCGACGATCGTCGCGACGGCGACGACCTCGCCGCCGGCCTCGCGGACCGCCTCGACGGCGGTCAGCGGGGAACCGCCGGTGGTCGAGGTGTCCTCGACGACCAGGCAGCGCTTGCCCTTCACGTCGGTGCCCTCGATGCGGCGCTGCATGCCGTGCGCCTTCTGCGCCTTGCGGACGACGAAGGCGTCCAGCACCGCGCCGCGCGCGGCGGAGGCGTGCAGCATCGAGGTGGCGACCGGGTCGGCGCCCAGGGTCAGACCGCCGACGCAGTCGAACTCCAGGTCGGCGGTGAGGTCGAGCATGACCTGGCCGACCAGCGGAGCCGCCGTGCCGTCCAGGGTGACCCGGCGGAGGTCGATGTAGTAGTCGGCCTCGCGACCGGAGGAGAGGATCACCTTGCCGTGCACGACGGCCTTGTCCTTGATCTGCTGCAGAAGCTCATCGCGTACGTCACTCATGGGCATGAGCTTAATTGGGCGCCGGGGCCCGGCTACCCGAGGCGCCGCCACGTCCAGGTCGTGGAGATCTCCAGCGGGTCCACCGGGGTGACCAGCCGCGGCAGGCTGTTCAGTCCGTTCGGCGGGCCGGACTGCGGTTCCACGCAGACGGCCTCGGGCTCCTCGTCGTAGACGACCACCCATTCGGAGCGGCTGGTGACCTTCAGCTCCAGGGCGCCGGGCCACGTGAGGGTGACGTCGACCCCGTCCGGCATGCCGAAGCAGTCGTCCCACGGGCCGGGCTTGGGGTCGATGCGGTTTCCGGTGGGGAGGTGGTCGTCGCCGCGCTCCTCCTGCCAGCCGGCTTCGAAGCCGATGCGTACGTCGGCCCCGCCGTTGCCGAGGTTGCGGTGGAACCAGGGGTGCCAGCCGGCCTGCGCCGGGAAGGAGTCCTCGTAGGTCTCCACGCCCATGGTCAGGGTCAGCCCGTTCTCCCCGAGCTCGAAGATCTGGGTGACGACGCCCGCGTAGGGCCACGGGTCGGTGAGGGCGTACGTGAACACGGCCTCGGTGGCGGTGAGGCCGGCCGGGCGCCAGGCGGCGTCGCGGCCGAAGCCGTGGATGGCGTGCGGCGGGTGGTTGAGCGGCAGTTGGTGGAGGGTCGCGCCGTCCTGGAACCGGCCGTTCCTGGTGCGCCCGCACCAGGGCACCATCGGGAAGGACCCGTAGCGGTCGCCCTGACGCAGCAGCTCCGTCCCGTCGATGCGCAGACTGCTGATCCGGCAGCCGTTCTCCTGGTCGATGGTCACCTCGGCGCCGCCGGCGCGCAGTTGCGTACTCATGTCCCCGACCTTAGGGGGTGTCTGACAATTCCCCGTGGAAGAAGGAGCGGCGGGGAATTGTCAGCCCCCTAAGGCCTCGGATCTCGGCTGTGCCGCCGAGCCGGGCCCTTCATCGCTTGCGGCGGAGCGCCCGGCCCAGCAGGACCGCCGAGGCCACGGCCACGGCCGCGGCCGGGGCGATCCAGCGGAGGTTGGCGTTCGCCGCGGCCGAGGTGGGCGCGGGGACGGGGGCGTAGCGGCCGCGCGGGGGCGCGTGGTCCACCTCTTCCGCGCTGCGGCCGATCATCGTGCGGCGGGCATGGGCCGCCTCGGCGGGCGGACGCGGCGGACCGCCGAGGCCCCCCGAGTTGGCGGTGCCTTCGAAGGTGCCCTCCAGGAAGGGATCCAGCGACGGGGGCGGGACCTCGGTGTCGAACACGGACGCGGTGACCTCGGTGATCTCGGGGAGGTCGGGATCCTCGGGCTCCTCCTCGGACTCGGCCACCACATCGGTGACCGCCAGCGCGGCGAGGTGGCCCGCGGCCCGGTCCAGCAGGCGGTGCCCGGCGGTGGCTGCGGCCTCCGGGTCGAAGGCGGCGGCCCGGCCGTCCGCGGTGGACTCGGCGGTGCACTCCAGCCGGGTACCGCCGTCCGCTTCGGTGAGCCGGAGCTCCAGGGACAGCTTCACGCTCCCGCTGCCCCGCACCTCCGTGCCCTGGGCTTCGAGGGTGAAGTGGCCGGGGTCCCGCTCGGTGACGGACAGGACTCCCCGGTAGGTCACGGTGTGCCCGCCGACCCGCACCTTCAGCCGGCCGGACAGCGGTCCGGCATCGGTGTCGGCGTCCTGTTGGAGCCCCGGCACGCAGCGCGCCACCCGGGCGGGATCGCGCAGCACGGCGCGGACGTCGACGGCGGGGACCGGAACGAACACCTGATGCTCCATGCGGTCGAGCCTACCGACGAGTCCGCTCCCCGTCAGGAAGTGCTGCGGTCCGGGGAAGCCGTGTTCGGGCGGTCCGCCGCCCGCCCACCCGTCGCCCGCCCACCCGCCGGCTGCACCCACTCCTCTGTACCTACTGGTATGTACAGTGGGATCATGAACGCGTCCGAGGACCTCATCGAAAGCACCCGCGAGCTGCTGTGGGAGCGCGGTTACGTCGGCACCAGCCCCAAGGCCATCCAGCAGCGGGCCGGGGTCGGCCAGGGCAGCATGTACCACCACTTCGCCGGGAAGTCCGGTCTGGCGCTGGCCGCGATCGAGCGCACGGCCGCGGAGCTGCGCGCCAGGGCCGGGGCGCAGTTCGACGCCCCCGGCACGGCGGGCGAGCGCATCACCGCCTATCTGCGGCGCGAGCGCGACGTGCTGCGCGGCTGCCCGATCGGCCGGCTCACCCAGGACCCGGACGTCATGGCAGATCCCGTCCTGCGCGTCCCGGTCGAGGAGACCTTCGCGTGGCTGCGGTCCCGGCTGGCCGGGGTACTGGCCGAAGGCCGCCGCAGCGGCGAGTTCGGGCCCGCGCTGGACCCGGACGCCACGGCCGCGACGGTCGTCGCCGTGCTCCAGGGCGGGTACGTCCTGGCCCGCGCGGCCGACGACGCCGAGGTGTTCGCCCAGTCGGTCGACGGCCTCCTCGGGCTGCTCGGCCTGTTCCGGACACCCACCCGATAGGAGCGGACCCCGTGTACGCGAGCCAGTACGAGATCACCCTCCCCGCCGACTACGACATGGGCGTCATCCGCAGACGCGTCGCCGACTTCGGCCACGGGCTCGACGGCCGCGCCGGGCTGGGCCTGAAGGCCTACCTCGTCCGCGAGCGCGGCGCAGGGGGCTCCCCCGTCAACCAGTACGCGCCCTTCTACCTGTGGAACGACCCCGGCGCGATGGGCCACTTCCTCCTCGGCGGCGGCGGATTCCAGGGCATCGTCCGGGACTTCGGCCGCCCGGCCGTCCACCACTGGACCGGGCTCGCCGTCTTCGCCGGGCCCGCCCGCGCCACGGCGCCCCGGGCCGCCTCGCGCCGCCTGACCGCCGTCCCGGCCGGCGCCGATCTCACCGCGCTGGTCGAGCGGGAGACCGCGGAGCTGGAACGGCTCGCACGGCGTCCGGGCGTGCACACCGCGGCGCTCGCGGCCGACCCGCGCAGCTGGCAGCTGCTCCGCTTCGTCCTGTGGGAGGAGGCCACGCCCGGGAACGCCGGAGACGAGGACGCCACCGAGCGGTACGAGGTGCTGCACCTGTCGGCGCCGGAGCTCGGAGCGCTCCCCGCCGGCCGCGCCTGGTAGGGGCCCGGAGAGCTCGCCTCCCCTACGAGTAGCGCGGGTGCGGGAGCGTGGACGGCGGGAGCCCGGAGACCCGGCCGCGTTCCGCGTCGCGGGCGGCGTCGCCCAGGGACTGCGTGGACAGCGAGCGCAGGGCGGGCGTGTCACGGTCCACGCGCAGCGCGGGAACCCCTTCGCGGGCGGCGAGGACGAAGCCCCAGTCCTGCGGATGCGCCTCGGGGGTGGCGCCGAGCGCCCGGTCGGGGCCCGCGGCGAATCCGGAGAGGCGGCCGCCCGCGCTGTAGGGGGCGGTGCTCAGGCCGGCCGCGCGCAGGGTGGCCTCGACGGTCCAGTACGTACGGGGCCTCGTGACGAGCGGTCCCGCGTGCACGGCGAGCCGCCCGCCGGGGCGCAGTGCCCGCGCGGCCAGCCCGTAGAACTCCTGCGAGTACAGCTTCGTGCTGGGGGTGATCCCGGGGTCGGGCAGATCGGAGACGATGACGTCGAAGCGGTCGCGGGCGGCGGGTCCGCGCAGCCAGCGGAAGGCGTCCTGGGTGACGACTCCGAGCCGCGGATCCTCGTACACCCGGCCATTGAGCGCGGAGAGCATCGGGTCGGTGCGGGCGAGCCGTACGACTCCGGGGTCGAGCTCGACGACGGTGACGGAGGCGACGTCGCGGTAGCGCAGGACTTCGCGGGCGGCGAGCCCGTCACCGCCGCCGAGGACCAGGACCCGGGAGTGCGGGCCGGTCATCGCGGGGTGCACGAGGGCCTCGTGGTAGCGGTACTCGTCGTATCCGCTGACCCGCAGGCGGCCGTCGAGGAAGAGGTCGAGCGAGCGCGGGGAGCCGGTCGGGGGGCCGGTCAGGACGAGCTCCTGGACCCCGGTCTGGACGGCGACGCGGACCTCGCCGCCGTAGACGGCGCGCCGGGCCACGCGTTCGAAGTCGTCGGCCAGCACGGTGGCGCTGGCGAGGACGGCGAGGACCCCGATGTTGGCGGCGATCAGCAGCCAGCGGGCGCGGCGGCTCAGGTCGCGGCGGAACAGCCACAGGACAAGCCCCGCGCCGACGGTGGCGTTGACGGTGCCCGTGACCATGGCTCCGGTGAGCTGGCCCAGGACGGGCAGGAGCACGAACGGGAAGGCGAGGCCGCCGACGAGGGCGCCGACGTAGTCGGCGGCGAACAGGTCGGCGACTGCGCCGCCCGCGTCCTGTCTGCGGATGCGCTGGATGAGCACCATCAGGAGCGGGATCTCGGCGCCGATGAGCACGCCGATGGCGAAGGAGAAGGCGACGAGCGCGGGCTGCGACTCCCCCAGCCAGGCGAAGCTGGCGTAGAGCGCTATGGCGGAGAGCCCGCCGAGGAGGGCGAGCGCCGACTCGATGGCGGCGAACCCGAAGGCGGGGCGGTTGCGCAGGGCCTTGGCGAGGAGGGATCCGACGCCCATGGCGAAGACCATGACGGACAGCACGACCGACGCCTGGGTGACGGAATCGCCGATGAGGTACGAGCCCAGGGCGAGCAGCTCCAGCTCGTACACGAGCCCGCAGGCGGCGCAGACGAACACGGTGGCCAGGACGAGGAGCCGTCCGGTCCGGGGCCGTACGGGAAGGGGGGCCGGGACGCGGGCCACACCGCGCGGCTCCGGAGCCGGGAGGCGGCGCCACCGGGTGCCAGGCACCCCGCGCGGGGCGGAACGGTCGATCATGAAGCGAACCGTACGTCACCATCTACTCGCATCCGGTCACCCACATGGGTGTAAGTGGCGCACCGGTTGGGGCAGTTGGCGTAACCGCTCGACAACTGCGCACTACCGGTAACCCGTACGCGTGAACGTCGAACGCGGTCCCGGACCTGTCCCGGACCGACGCCGCCCGACGGGCCCCGCCCCAACGGGCGCCCGCCGGGCGAACGCCCGTCAGATGAGGGCCGGTGCCGCCGCGGCGGCGCCGACCGCGGGCGCCTCCGTCGCGCCCATCCGCACGCCGACGCGCGTGCGCGTCGCCACCAGCTGCCCTTCCTGCGGGTACGCGTGCCAGGTGCGCCATCGGACCTGGCCCTCGTGGCGCTGCGCGAGCATGGCGGTGAAGGCGTGCGGGCTGCCGGGGAAGGTTCCGGCGAGCCCGTTCGGGTGATCCGCGACCAGCGCGAGCAGTTCCTGCGCCCGGCCCGCGAAGGAGCCGCGCGACAGGGTCTCGACCCGCGCCGCGAACTCGTACTCCCAGTCGCCGACCCGCTTGGCCACGCCCAGCGGCAGCGGAGTACTGCTCCCGGGCATGCAGGCGACGGTCTCCGAACAGAGCACGTCACCCTCTTCCAGGAGCACCTGATGAGAGGCCCCGAGCAGGCGCAACTCGACTTTTGCGCCCATCAGTTCGAGGTTCAGTACGGCCAGGGCGGGCAGCCGCTCCCGACCCAGGGCCCAGGCGAGGTCGGCGGCACGCGTGTCGGTATAGGTGGTCTGGAGGGTCGTGAGCATGAGTCGGCTCCGCAAACGCGCGAGGGAGATGGGCCGGGGCCCGCCAGCGGTAGTCAACGGGTGGGGGGACACCGGCACGGGTCCACAGGAAGTCCCGGGAGGTCCGGGGACTGGTCTACTCAACCGAGGGAATCATGAAAGGCACGGCACTCACAGCGTTTTTACCCAACTTGACGGGGTTTACATCCCCTCGGGGGCCCCTCAGTTCACGTGTTCAACAACATCCCGCCCGTACGCCGTAATACGCGACGGCGACGCCCCGAACAAGAAGACGTCTGACGGAAGTTGTCCCCGGTGAGCGCTTCGCGTACACGCATCCATGCTCCCCCGTGTCAGCTGGATCCGCATCCTCCGCCGCCGCAGGACGAGGAGGAGCCGCCGCAGGACGACGAGGAACCGCAGGAGGAGGACGAGGAACCGCACGAGGATCCACCGCCGTCCGAGCCGCCCGCCCACCAGCTGCTGCCGCTGCCGCTGGAGCCGCCCGAGCTGCCGGACGCGTACCCGGAGCGGGCCGCGCGGACCACCAGCACTCCGATGAGCACCACGGCCGCCGACACGGCCAGACCGATCATGATCAGAACGAACGTCATGCCCGTCCACCCCCTTCGCTTTCCACCCCGGTTCCCCGGGTCCGGGATCCCCTGTCGTCCCGCGTGCAGGGGGGATGCCCTCGGGGTACGCGGCCCAAAGCTCACTTGAGCAAGTCCAGAGCTTGCCGAAGGATGACGCCCATGAGCGCTCCCGAACGCAGCAACAGCCCCACCGACACCGCCGACCGCCCGTTCCTCAACCGCAGGCTGGCGGCCTTCGGCACGACGATCTTCGCGGAGATGTCCGCACTGGCCACCACCACCGGATCGATCAACCTGGGCCAGGGCTTCCCCGACACCGACGGCCCCGCCGAGATCGCCGAGGCCGCGGTGCGCGCCATCCGCGACGGCAAGGGCAACCAGTACCCGCCGGGCCCCGGCGTCCCGGAGCTGCGCCACGCGATCTCCGCCCACCAGCAGCGCTTCTACGGCCTGTCCTACGACCCGGACACCGAGGTCCTCGTCACGGCCGGCGCCACCGAGGCCATCGCGGCCGCGCTCCTGGCCCTCCTGGAACCGGGCGACGAGGTCATCGCCCTGGAACCGTTCTACGACTCCTACGCCGCCTGCATCGCGATGGCCGGGGCGGTGCGCGTCCCGCTCACCCTGCGCGCCCCCGATTTCCGCCTCGACGTCGACGCGCTGCGCGCCGCCGTCACCCCGCGGACCCGCCTGCTGCTGCTGAACACCCCCCACAACCCGACGGGCACGGTGCTCACGCCCGCCGAGCTCGCCGCGGTCGCAGAGCTGGCCGTCTCCCGGGACCTGCTGGTCATCACGGACGAGGTGTACGAGCACCTGGTCTTCGAGGGCGCTCACACCCCGCTGGCGGGCCTGCCGGGCATGCGGGACCGTACGGTCACGATCTCCTCCAGCGGCAAGACCTTCTCCTTCACCGGCTGGAAGGTCGGCTGGGTGACCGGGACCCCGGAACTGGTCACGGCGGTGCGCTCCGCCAAGCAGTTCCTGACCTACGTGTCCTCGGGGCCCTTCCAGTACGCGATCGCCGAGGCGCTGGCCCTGCCGGACGCGTACTACGAGTCCTTCCGCGCGGACCTGGCCGCGAAGCGGGACCTGCTCGCCGACGGGCTGGCCGCGGCCGGCTTCGAGGTGTTCCGGCCGCAGGGCACGTACTTCATCACCACCGACATCACCCCGCTCGGGGAGCGCGACGGCCTCGCGTTCTGCCGTGCGCTGCCCGAGCGGTGCGGGGTGGTGGCCATCCCGAACCAGGTGTTCTACGACGACAAGTCGGCCGGAGCGACGCAGGTGCGGTGGGCCTTCTGCAAGAAGACCGAGGTGCTGTCCGAGGCCGTGGCCCGGCTGCGCCGTCTCTGAGGGCCCCGGGGCCCTCAGAGCCCCCGGGGGGCTACGCCGGCAGGTCGAAGTCGAACCAGATGCGGTGGGTGCCGTCCTCGTCCACGCGCAGGCCGCCCGTGCCCGTGATGCCCTTCAGGGCCGCCGTGCCGCTGGCCGGGACGATCGCGAAGTGCTCGGCGCTCCGGTCGGGGCCGCCGTCCGTGGTGGCCCCGTGGACGAAGTTGAAGGCACCCTCACGGCCCGCGAGGGTGCCTTCGAAGGACTCCATGGCCACGTAGCTGCCGACGCCCGCCTCCTGGTCGAACGCGGCGGTGAAGAGGGTGGCCGAGCGGCCCGAGAGGGACTCGCCCTCGTAGTGTTTCTCCATCGTCGCCACGCCGACCGGGAGCCCGGTCTCGACCGGGGGCTCCGGGGTGAGCGGTGCCGGAGTGAAACTGACGACCTTGAAAGTGCCGGAAGCTCTCATCATCGGATGAGCGTAATCGCGCAACGCGCAGTACGAGGGAAGTCGGGGACACATGTCCATGGCCACGGCTACGGCCACCGCATCGCGCGGCGTACCCACCCGGACCCCCACCGCCTTCATCGCGCTCGGGGTCTTCGCCGCGCTGCGCGGGGCCGGGGTGCTGGTGGTCGCCGCGGTGGCCTGGTGGACCGGTCGCAGCCCCGTGAAGGTGCTCGGGGAATCCTGGGACTCGGTCTGGTACCTGCGGATCGCCGAGCACGGCTACGGGCGCACCCAGATGTATCCCGGCATCGGCTCGCTCCAGAGCGACTCCGCCTTCTTCCCGCTCTACCCCGTCCTCATCCGCTGCGCCTCCCTCGTGCTGCCGGGCTCACTGACCACCGCCGCGCTCTTCGTCGCCTGGATCGCGGCCGGGGCGGCGGCCGTCGGGGTGTACCGCGTCGGGGAGCACCTCCTCGGGCCCCGCGGCGGGCTGCTGCTCGTCGCGCTGTGGGCCGTGCTCCCGCACTCCCTCATGCTGACCCTGGCCTACACGGAGCCCCTGCTGGCCGCCTGCGCGGCCTGGGCCCTGTACGCGCTGCTGCGGGGCCGGTGGGGGTGGGCCGCGGGGCTGGCCGTGCTCGCCGGGCTGACCCGGCCCACCGGGGTCGCGGTCGCCGCCGCCGTGGTGGTGAGCGCCGCCTGCGAGATCCTCGTACGCCGTAACCGCGCCCCGGCGGTGTGGGCCGCCGCGCTGGCCGCGCCCGCGGGCTGGGTCTCGTACGTCCTGCTCGTCGGCGCCCGCCGGGACGATCCCCTCGGCGGCTACTTCGCCGTCCAGAGCGGCTGGGGCTCGCGCTTCGACTTCGGTGCGGCCGCGCTGCGCTCCGCCTGGAACGCCGTGGCCGGCGGGACCGGCGGACACACGGAGCTCGCCACCCGGGTGACGGTGGTCCTGCTGGTGGCGGCGCTGCTGCTCGCGGGCCGGCTGGTGGCGGACCGGACGGTCCCGCTGCCGCTGCTCGTGTACACCGGCGTCCTGCTGGTGATGACCTGCGGCGGGGCCGGCTTCTTCGAGTCGAAGCCCCGCTTCCTGCTGCCCGCGTTCCCGCTGCTGCTGCCGCTCGCGGCCCTCATGGCGAAAGCCCGGCCCCGCACCGCGGTCGTGGTGACCGGGGTGCTGGCCGGGCTCTCGTACGCATACGGGCCGTACCTGCTGCTCGCATCCGGGGTGGCGCCCTGAGGGGACGGCCGGGACCTAGTTGGTCTCGCCGTCGCCCTCGTCGTCGTCACCCTTGTCGGCGGAGTCGACCTCGGCTTCCAGGCCGAGCTGCTCGACGAGCCACTTGTCGAACTCGATCGACGCGCGGACCCAGCTGACCGTGGAGGACACGAAGTGCTCCAGGTTCACGCCGGTGCCGATCAGCATCTGGGCCTCACCGATCAGACGGACGGAGCCGTCGTCGTGGGTGTGGCTGTAGACCTTCGGCCACAGGGTGCGGCGGTTCCAGTCGTCGATCGACTCGAGGAGCTGCGGCTTCTCGTCGATCTTGTGCGGGCGGTCGTAGAAGGTCCGCACGGAGAAGACCTGCTGCTCGTCCTCGCCGCGGAACATGAAGTACGTGCGGAATTCCTCCCACGGCGCCGCGAGGTCACCCTCGTCGTCGAGGACGTACTTGAGCTCCATCTGCTCCAGAAGCTGCTTGACCAGATCCTGGTCGGGGACGACGGGGCCCGCCGGTCCTGTGGCCTGCGGATCGGGCTGCTGCCCTCCGAAGTTCGGAATCGAGGCCGGGTCGATACTCACCGTGTACTTCCCTTCGTGCGGATGCCGCCATCCTCCCTCATCCCTCCCGCCCCGTGTCCACCTCCGCACGTACGATCCGCTCCGGGCGGACAGGAGTAGGGCCGCCGTAAGGGGGATGGATGGATGGCCATTCAAGGGACTTTGCGTGTACTCGGGGTGTCGACGCTCGCCGCACCGCTGGTGATCGGCATCGGCGGAGCGATCTGGCTGTGGGTGGCCCTGAGCGGCTGGGCCGAGGCGGGGAAGGACTCCCCGGGCCCCGAGAACAGCGGCGGGGTCGCCTGCGCCCCGGCCCTGGCGTTCGCCCGCGGGAACCTGCCGGCGGGGGCCCACGAAGAGCGGTGCACGCGGGTCGACGGGCTCTCCACCGTGACCGGGTCGTTCCGCATGAACCGGGACGGCCTGGACGCGTGGCTGGACGCGGCCTTCCCCGGGGCGCGGGAGTACGCACGGAGCGAACGTCCGAAGATCTGCCCGAAACCGGGGCCCGGCTTCGACCCGGAGGGCGGGGACCGGTGCCTCGGCGTCGACCACCCCGACGCCGTACCCGGCCGGGCCCGCCGGGTGGAGATCAGCGTCGAGCAGCAGCCGGGGTACGACGTCCGGATCCGGTTCGTCGCCCACGAGGCGTGAGAGCCCCCGGACCGTGGCGGCGGCGCCGCGCGCGGTCCGGGGGCTCCCCCGCAGGGCCTTACAGGGCCTTGCCGACCAGGAGGTCGTCGCCCGCGATCGAGACGCGGACGGTGTCGCCGTCCTTGACCTCGCCCGAGAGGATCTCGCGGGCCAGGCGGTCGCCGATGGCCGTCTGGATCAGGCGGCGCAGCGGGCGGGCTCCGTACGCCGGGTCGTTGCCCTTGTCCGCCAGCCAGGCCAGGGCCTCGGGCGTGACGTCCAGGGTCAGGCGGCGCTCGGCCAGCCGCTTCGCGAGGCGGCCGATCTGGAGCTCGGCGATGTGGGCCAGCTCGGCCTCGCTCAGGGCCGAGAAGACCACCAGGTCGTCCAGGCGGTTGAGGAACTCCGGCTTGAAGGAGGCCCGCACCACGTCCAGGACCCGGGCCTTCTTGTCCTCCGGCGAAGTGGACGGATCCACCAAGAACTGGCTGCCCAGGTTCGAGGTCAGGATCAGGATGGTGTTGCGGAAGTCCACGGTGCGGCCCTGGCCGTCCGTGAGGCGCCCGTCGTCGAGGACCTGGAGCAGGATGTCGAAGACCTCGGGATGGGCCTTCTCCACCTCGTCCAGGAGGACCACGGAGTACGGGCGGCGGCGGACGGCCTCGGTGAGCTGGCCGCCCTCCTCGTAGCCCACGTACCCGGGCGGGGCGCCGACCAGGCGGGCCACGCTGTGCTTCTCGGAGTACTCCGACATGTCGATGCGGACCATCGCCCGCTCGTCGTCGAAGAGGAAGTCGGCCAGCGCCTTGGCCAGCTCCGTCTTGCCCACGCCCGTGGGGCCCAGGAAGAGGAACGAGCCGGTCGGGCGGTCCGGGTCGGCGATGCCGGCCCGGGTGCGGCGCACGGCGTCCGAGACGGCCCGTACGGCCTCGCTCTGGCCGATCAGGCGGCGGCCCAGCTCCTCCTCCATGCGCAGCAGCTTCTCGGTCTCGCCCTGGAGCAGCCGGCCGGCCGGGATGCCCGTCCAGGCGCCGACCACGTCGGCGATGTCGTCCGGGCCGACCTCGTCCTTGACCATGGCGTCTTTGGAATGTCCGGTCTTCGCGGCGGCCCCCGCCGAAGCGGCCTCCTCCTCGGTGGCCTCCGCGAGCTCGCGCTCCAGGGCCGGGATCTCCCCGTAGAGCAGCTGGGAGGCCCGGTCGAAGTCTCCGTCGCGCTGGGCGCGCTCGGCCTGGCCGCGCAGGTCGTCCAGGCGCTCCTTGAGCTCGCCGACCCGGTTGAGGGACTGCTTCTCCTTCTCCCAGCGGGCGGTCAGGCCCCGCAGGTCCTCCTCCTTGTCCGCGAGGTCCTTGCGGATCTTGTCGAGGCGCTCGCGGGAGGCGGGGTCCGACTCGTTGTTCAGGGCCAGCTCCTCCATCCGCAGGCGGTCGACCGAGCGCTGGAGCTCGTCGATCTCCAGCGGGGAGGAGTCGATCTCCATGCGGAGCCGGGACATGGACTCGTCGACGAGGTCGATGGCCTTGTCGGGCAGGAAGCGGGAGGTGATGTACCGGTCGGAGAGGGTGGCCGCGGCCACCAGCGCGCTGTCGTTGATGACCACCTTGTGGTGGGCCTCGTAGCGGCCCTTGAGCCCGCGCAGGATCGCGATGGTGTCCTCGACGCTCGGCTCGGCGACCAGCACCTGCTGGAAGCGCCGCTCCAGCGCCGGGTCCTTCTCGATGCGCTCGCGGTACTCGTCGAGGGTGGTCGCGCCGACCATGCGCAGTTCGCCGCGGGCCAGCATGGGCTTGAGCATGTTGCCCGCGTCCATGGCGGAGTCCCCGCCGGCGCCCGCGCCGACGACCGTGTGCAGCTCGTCGATGAAGGTGATGATCTGGCCGTCGCTGGACTTGATCTCCGCGAGGACGGTCTTGAGCCGCTCCTCGAACTCGCCGCGGTACTTGGCGCCGGCGACCATCGCGCCGAGGTCGAGGGAGACGAGCCGCTTGTTCTTCAGGGACTCCGGGACGTCGCCCTTGACGATGCGCTGGGCCAGGCCCTCGACGACGGCGGTCTTGCCGACGCCGGGCTCGCCGATGAGCACCGGGTTGTTCTTGGTGCGCCGCGAGAGAACCTGGACGACGCGCCGGATCTCCTGGTCGCGGCCGATGACGGGGTCGAGCTTGCCCTCGCGGGCCGCCGCCGTGAAATCGGTGCCGAACTTCTCCAGGGCCTTGTACTGGCCCTCGGGGTCGGGGGAGGTCACCCGCCGCCCTCCTCTTGAGGTCTCGAATGCGGACAGCAGCTTCTTCGCGGTCGCGCCCTGGGCGGCGAGGAGCTCGCCTGCCGCGCCGCCCTTGGCCGCGACGGCGATGAGCAGGTGCTCGGTGGAGAGGTACTCGTCGCCGAGCTTCCCGGCCTGCGCGTCCGCCTCGGCGAGTACGGCGAGCAGCTCGCGCGTGGGCTGCGGGGGCGCGACCGTGGATCCGGTGACACTGGGCAGGGCGGCCAGCAGCCGGTCCGCTCCGGCGCGCACGGCGACCTGGTCGGCGTCGGTCGCGGCCAGCAGGTCGGTGACGTTCTCGTTGTCCTCGCCGGCGAGCAGCGCCAGCAGCAGGTGGGCGGGCGTGAGGTCCGCGTGTCCGTCCTTGACGGCCCTGCTGGTGGCCGCGTTCAGCGCGTCCCGGCTCCTGTTGGTCAGCTCGGCATCCACTTGCGACTGCTCCTCTCCGTACGGTTAACAAGAACAACCTGCACAAAGTTGAGTCTATTCCACTCAAGGTGGCCCGCGCACCTTCGCCATACCCTTCGCCGTACCCTTCGCACCATGTCTCACGAGGTACTCGACCCGACGCCGGAATACCTCGCCTTCTGGCGGGAGCGGCACATCTGCACGCTGACCACCCCGCGCCCCGACGGCAGCCCGCACGTGGTGCCGGTGGGCGTGACGTACGACCCGGAGGCCGGGCTGGCACGGGTGATCAGCAACAAGAACAGCAAGAAGATCCGCAACGTCCTGGCGGCGCAGGGGCGCGCGGACGCGCCGGACGGCCCCCGGGTGGCGGTCTGCCAGATGGAGGGACGCCGCTGGGCGACCCTGGAGGGCCGCGCGGTGATCCGTACGGACGAGGCCTCCGTCGCGGAGGCGGTACGCCGCTACGCGGAGCGCTACGGCCGGACGCCCTCGCCGAACCCGGACCGGGTTGTCATGGAGATCACCCTGGACCGGGCCATGGGGCGGGCGTAGGGGCGCGGGGAGGGCGCGGACCGGAGGCACGGCGGGCGCGGGACGGGCGCCGGCCGGTTCGGCCTTTGTCCGGTTCAACTACTGGACACGAACATCACAACGGCGCCATCGTGGTCAGGTCCACGATGGCGCCGCTGTGTGGGGGTAGCGCCTGAGCGATCTGTGACGACGGGGGAATCGCGTCAGGCACTGCGGGGGGTGGCGGTGGTTTCGGGCTCGAAGAGCTGGTGATCACGTTGATCCAGATTGACGAAGACCATGCCGTACCGGACCTCGCAACGCACGGGCTGCGGCGCGCCTCGCGGGCGGCGCAGGCACCGGTAGGCGCGGACGTCCTCGTCCTCCTCGCGCACCACGACGATGGGCTGGCCGAAGAGGGTGACCTTCAACGAATCGCCGGCGTACGGAATTGCGCTGGTCAGGTCGATGAACTGCCAGCCCGATCGGTACGCCGAAGCCATTTCGCGACGGAAGCCGCGGTCGTCGGGGGTCATCAGTCCCAGCCAAGGTCGGTCTTGGTCACGGCCGGGTGGGTGTCCCAGCCGAGATCGGTGGGGCGAGGCGCGTCCCAGCCGAGGTCCTGCTTGCCTATCGCCGCGACGGGCGCGTCACTGCGTCCCGCGTCCCCGCCCAAGGCGTTGACTGCCCCAAAGATCGCAACGGCGGAGAACCCAATGGCAAGTACCGAGCGAAGCATTCTTTTGTACATGGTCGGCTTCGTCCTCACTTGATGGAAATCTTCTCCCCCGCGTGTCAGACGATGGCTCATTCGGGCACGTCACTGCCACAGGGACGATGCATCATGTTCTTGCATGTTCAGGACCCTGGGGGGTGGAGATTTGCCCGGAAACACCACAAAGCCGACACATCCCCACCCCGTCACGTCCATGTGCGACGAGGGGACGCGGCTTTACACGGCGGCGCTGAGCACTGGCCGGGTGGCTCGCATCGAGGTGGAAAACGCCCCCTGCCTGCTCGAATTCGCTCTCCTGAGACCCGACCCTGATGACGCGAACCAGTTGCGCGCGGTTCCCCCGTCCGTCGCACTCGCTCAGCGGCTCCACCCGCTCGAACGGGAGATTCAGGACCGGCGCCGCGACACCATAGACCTCACCGACGCATTCGAGCCGTTTCTCACCATCAGCGCCCAGAGCCCGGCGAACACCCACGCCATCACCGTGCTGGAGGGCTTCGACCAGATCCACGCCGCCCTCGACCTGGCCACCGCCGAGTGCCACACCGAGGTGCTGACCGTGCAGCCGGGCGGGGCCCGGTCCACCTCCGTGCTCACCGAGGCGCTGGAGCGCGCGGCGCCCCTGGTCAACCGCGGGGTCCGGATACGCACGCTCTACCAGCACACGGTGCGGCACAGCCAGGGCACGCTCGCCTACGTGGACCGGATCTCCGCGGGAAGGGTCGAGATCCGCACGCTCGAAGAGCTGATAGAGCGTCTCATGATCTTCGATCGCACGGTGGCCTTCATCCCCACGAGCGACGACCGCAAGACGGCCCTGGAACTGCGCCACCCGGGGCTGGTCGACTACCTCATCAAGGTCTTCGAGCAGCTCTGGCACCGCGCGGTGCCGCTGACGGAGGAAGTGACGTACCGGCACACCCCCGGCGGCATCTCCGGCGTCCAGCGCTCCATCGCCCAGCTCCTCATCGAGGGGCACGTGGACGAGGCCATCGCGCGGCGGCTGGGAATGAACGTACGGACCTGCCGGGCCCACATCGCCAAACTGGCGGCCTCCCTGGGCAGCGGCAGCCGTGCCCAGCTGGGCTTCCTGATCGCCCAGTCGGGCATCCTGCAGGACCCCGGAGCCCTGAAGGTCCCGGAGTCCCCCGGAGCCCCGGGAGACCGCTGAGGGGCGGCCCAGCGCCTCGGGACGACCGAATGCAGAAGGCCCCGATCCGATGGATCGGGGCCTTCTGCATTCCTGCGGACGGACCGTGTCAGCCCAGCGGCCGCTTCGGCGCGGGGCGCCAGACGACCAGGGCGTTGCCCGGGACCGGCGGCTGGTACGGGACCAGGTCGCGGCGGTACGAGGCGTGGACCTGGGCCTCGCGCTGCTGGAGGACGGCGGCGGCGCCGTCGACCGCATTGGAGAGCTCGGCCACGCGCTGCTGGAGCGCGGCGACCTGGTTCTCCAGTTCGATGATCCGTTTGATGCCGGCCAGGTTGATGCCCTCGTCCTGGGACAGCGCCTGCACCGTGCGGAGCAGTTCGATGTCACGGGCCGAGTAGCGCCGGCCGCGCCCGGCCGTACGGTCCGGGGAGACCAGGCCGAGGCGGTCGTACTGGCGCAGGGTCTGCGGATGCAGGCCCGAGAGCTGGGCGGCCACCGAGATCACGTAGACCGGGGTCTCGTCGGTGAGCTGGTAGTGGCTCTTACGGCGGCCGTCCATGTCATGCTCCCTTCGCGGACTCGAACAGCGCGGAGCGCGGGTCCTCGGACTCCGTCGCGTCGCGGTACAGCTCCAAGGCCTCGCGGGCCTTGTCGTTCAGCTCGGTCGGGACCGCGACCTCCACCGTGACGAGCAGGTCGCCGCGGGTGCCGTCCTTGCGGACCGCTCCCTTGCCGCGGGCCCGCATCGTGCGGCCGTTGGGAGTGCCCGGCGGCAGCTTCAGCGTCACCGAGGGGCCGTTCAAGGTCGGAACCTTGATGTCGGCGCCCAGGGCCGCCTCCGCGAAGGACACCGGAACGGTCACCGTGAGGTTGTCGTCCTTGCGGCCGAAGACCGGGTGGCCGTCGACGTGGACGACCACGTACAGGTCGCCGGACGGGCCTCCGCGCTCGCCCGGAGCGCCCTTGCCGCGAAGCCGGATCCGCTGGGAGTCGGAGACCCCCGCCGGGATCCGGACCTGCATGGTCCGGGAGCTGCGGGCCCGGCCGCTGCCCTTGCAGACGTCACAGGGGGTCTCGGCGATCAGGCCGCGGCCCTTGCAGTCCGCACAGGGGTCGGTCAGGGAGAAACCGCCGCCGCTGCCCCGGGAGACCTGGCCGGTGCCGACGCAGGTCGGGCACACGCGGGGCGTGCCGTTCTTGTCGCCGGTGCCCGAACAGGCCTTGCAGGGTGCCTGCGAGGACATCCGGAGCGGGACCGTGGCCCCGTCCACCGCCTCCGTGAAGGAGAGGGTGACCTCCGATTCGATGTCCTGGCCGCGGCGCGGCTGGGTACGGGTCCCGGCGCCGGGGCCGGCGCCGCCGCGGTTGAACAGGCCGCCGAAGACGTCGCCCAGACCGCCGCCGAAGCCGCCGCCCGCGCCGCCGCCCGGCTGCTGCCCTCCGAAGAGGTCACCGAGGTCGAAGTTGAACGAGCCGCCGCCCCCGCCCGGACCGGGGCGGAAGCCCCCGTTGCCGAACAGGGCGCGGGCCTCGTCGTACTCCTTGCGCTTCTTCGCGTCCCCGAGGATGTCGTTCGCCTCGGAGATCTCCTTGAAGCGCTCCTCGGCCGAGGCGTCGCCCTTGTTGGCGTCCGGGTGGAACTCGCGGGCGAGCTTCCGGTACGCCTTCTTGATCTCGGCCTCGGTGGCGTCCTTCGGGACACCGAGGACCTTGTAGTAGTCCTTCTCGACGAAGTCCTTCGTGCTCATCCCCGGTGTCCCTCCTCTCGTACCTCTACTACTGGTTCAACTTCAGCCCTTTTCGGGGGCATCCGCGTCCTTGTCGGACGACGCGTCGGCCTCCGCCGCCTCGGACTTCGGCGCCGCGCCCGGCTGGGGCTCGGCCACCGCGACCCGCGCGGGACGGATCGTACGCTCGCCGATCCGGTACCCCGGCTGCAGGATCGCCACGCAGGTGTCCTCGGTGACGTCCGGCGCGTACGAGTGCATCAGGGCCTCGTGGATCGTCGGGTCGAAGGGCTCGCCCTCCTTGCCGAACTGCTGCAGGCCCATCTTGGCCGCGGCGGTCTCCAGCGATTCGGCCACCGACTTGAAGCCGCCGACCAGCTCGCCATGTTCCCGCGCCCGGCCGATGTCGTCCAGGGTCGGGAGGAGTTCCGTCAGGAGGGCCGCGACCGCGATCTCCTTGACGGCGATCCGGTCCCGCTCCACCCGGCGGCGGTAGTTCTGGTACTCCGCCTGGAGCCGCTGGAGGTCACCGGTGCGCTCACCGAGCGCCGTACGGGCCTGGTCCAGCTGAGCCAGGAGGGCCACATCCGCTGCCGCTGCTGCTGCGTCCCCGGCCGGGGCCGCAGGCTCCTCCTTGGAGGAGCCTGCGGTCTTCGGCTCTGCGGCCGCCGCGTCGTCCGCGCCGGTGGGGACTTCGGGCTTCTCGTCGAAGCCCGGGGTCTCCTCCGACATCAGGCAGCGCCGCCCTTCGGCTTCTCGTCGTCGACGATCTCGGCGTCGACGACGTCGTCGTCGGCCTTGGCCTCGTGAGCACCCTCGGCGCCCGCCGCACCCTGGGCCGCCTGGGCGTCGGCGTAGATCGCCTGGCCGAGCTTCTGGCTGACGGCGCCGAGCTTCTCGGTCGCGGTGCGGATCTCGGCGGTGTCCTCGCCCTTGAGCTTTTCCTTCAGCTCGTCGATGGACGCCTGGACCTCGTCCTTGACCTCGGCCGGGACCTTGTCCTCGTTGTCCTTGACGAACTTCTCCGTCTGGTAGACGAGCTGCTCGCCCTGGTTGCGGGACTCGGCCGCCTCCTTGCGACGGGAGTCCTCGTCCGCGTACTGCTCCGCCTCCTGGCGCATGCGGTCGACCTCGTCCTTGGCGAGCGAGGAGCCGCCGGTGACGGTCATCTTCTGCTCCTTGCCCGTACCGAGGTCCTTCGCCGTGACGTGCATGATGCCGTTGGCGTCGATGTCGAAGGAGACCTCGATCTGCGGGATGCCACGGGGGGCCGGCGGCAGACCGGTCAGCTCGAACATGCCGAGCTTCTTGTTGTACGCCGCGATCTCGCGCTCGCCCTGGTAGACCTGGATCTGCACGGACGGCTGGTTGTCCTCGGCCGTCGTGAAGATCTCGGACCGCTTGGTCGGGATCGTGGTGTTGCGCTCGATGAGCTTGGTCATGATGCCGCCCTTGGTTTCGATACCGAGGGACAGCGGGGTCACGTCGAGGAGCAGGACGTCCTTGACCTCACCCTTGAGAACGCCCGCCTGGAGGGTCGCGCCGAGGGCGACGACCTCGTCCGGGTTGACGCCCTTGTTGGCGTCCTGACCGCCGGTGAGCTCCTTGACGAGCTCGGCGACGGCCGGCATGCGGGTGGAGCCGCCGACCAGGACCACGTGGTCGATCTCGGACAGGTTGATACCCGCGTCCTTGATGACGTTGTGGAACGGGCTCTTGCAGCGCTCGAGCAGGTCCGAGGTCAGCTGCTGGAACTGGGCGCGGGTGAGCTTCTCGTCCAGGTGCAGCGGGCCCTCGGCGGAAGCCGTGATGTAGGGCAGGTTGATCGAGGTCTCCGTGGAGGAGGACAGCTCGATCTTCGCCTTCTCGGCGGCCTCGCGCAGACGCTGGAGCGCCATCTTGTCCTTGGACAGATCGACGCCGTGGCCGTTCTGGAACTGCTTCACGAGGTACTCGACGACGCGCTGGTCCCAGTCGTCGCCACCGAGGTGGTTGTCACCGTTGGTGGCCTTGACCTCGACGACGCCGTCACCGATCTCGAGGAGCGACACGTCGAAGGTGCCGCCACCGAGGTCGAAGACGAGAATGGTCTGGTCGTCCTTGTCGAGGCCGTAGGCCAGGGCGGCGGCGGTCGGCTCGTTGACAATACGCAGGACGTTGAGGCCCGCGATCTCGCCGGCTTCCTTCGTCGCCTGACGCTCGGAGTCGTTGAAGTAGGCCGGGACGGTGATGACCGCGTCCGTGACCTTCTCGCCCAGGTACGCCTCGGCGTCGCGCTTCAGCTTCTGCAGGATGAAGGCGCTCATCTGCTGCGGGTTGAAGTCCTTGCCATCCAGGTTGATCTTCCAGTCAGTGCCCATGTGGCGCTTGACGGAACGGATGGTCCGGTCCACGTTCGTGACCGCCTGGCGCTTGGCGACCTCGCCGACGAGGACCTCGCCGTTCTTGGCGAAGGCGACGACGGACGGCGTGGTCCTGGCGCCCTCGGCGTTGGTGATGACGGTGGGCTCGCCGCCTTCCAGAACGCTGACGACGGAGTTAGTGGTGCCCAGGTCGATGCCGACCGCACGTGCCATTTTGATTCCTCCAGCTGACTTGAGTGGAACAGACTCAAGGATGCACCACGCATGCGCATGCGTCAATAGAGCTGAGTCGAAGGGACTCAACCTTTAGGCCGCACTTACGCTCAAGCCAGCCTCGAGGCGGCGGCGGCGCGGCACCCGAACGGGGCACCGCCGCCGCGCGGCACCCCCACACCGCCGGAGGCGTCCGGCACGGTGCTGGCATGTCTCTGCTGCTACGCCTCCCCGCCGTACCGGGGCTCCTGCCGGCCAGGCCACCGGCCAAGCGGGTCCTCGACCTCCTCGGGGCCGCACTCCTGATCGGGGTGCTCCTCGTACCGCTCCTGCTGGTCGCCGGGCTGCTGTACGCGACCCAGGGCGCGGGCGTCCTCGTTCGGGAGCCCGTGGCCGGGCTCGGCGGGCGGGTGTACGGGGCCTGGCGGTTCCGGGTCGGCAAGGGCCGGGCCGGGGCGGCGCTGGAACGGTGTGCGCTGGACGGGATGCCACAGCTGCTGAACGTCGCGCGGGGAGAGATGTCGCTGGTCGGGCCGCGTCCGGAACCCCGTACCGACCGGCCCGACCGGCTCCTCGTAAGGCCCGGGATGACGGGGCTGTGGCAGGCGGGCGCGCGTTCGGACCTGCCGTGGGAGGAAATGGACCTGCTGGACCGGCACTATGTGGAGAACCACTGGCTGGGGATGGATCTGGCGATCCTCGCGCGGACCCCGCGGGCGGCCTGGCGGCACAGGCGACCCTGAGCGACGCAGATCACCGCACGCTCGGCTACATTGCGGCGTCGGGACTGGGTAACCTCAAGCCTTGACTGGATAAGTTACCGCTTAGTAAGTGCCGCCCGAGGAGCCCTTCCATGCAACTCGCCGCGATCATCGTGTCGCTGGTCCTGACCGTGGTCGGCGTCGCGCTGCTCGCCCGAGCCGTGGCGCAGATCTACCGCTTCGTGAAGCTCGGACAGCCCGTACCGGCAGGCAGCCGTACGGACGACCCGAAGGCACGAACGATCACCCTGGTCCGGGAGTTCCTCGGCCACAGCCGGATGAACCGCTGGGGCCTCGTCGGCTTCGCGCACTGGTTCGTCGCGATCGGCTTCCTGACCCTGCCGCCGACGCTGGTACAGGCGTACGGGCAGCTCTTCCAGGCCGACTGGACGCTCCCGATCATCGGCGAGTTCCTGCCGTTCGAGCTCTACATCGAGTTCATCGGCCTCATGACGGTCCTCGGCATCGTCGTCCTGATGGGGATCCGCCTCGCGTCGCTGCCCTCGCGGGCCGGCCGCAAGTCGCGCTTCGCGGGATCGAAGGCCTGGCAGGCGTACTTCGTCGAGTACATCATCCTGACCATCGGCCTCGCGATCCTGTGCCTGCGCGGCCTCGAAGGCGCGATCCACCACGTGGACTCGTACGAGCCCGCGTACTTCGTCTCGTACCCGCTGGTGCTGGCGTTCAAGGGCATGTCGCTCGGCGCGCTGCAGAACGCCATCTACTTCACCGCGATGATCAAGATCGGCACCTCGCTGATCTGGATGATCGTCGTCTCGCTGAACACCAACATGGGTGTCGCCTGGCACCGCTTCCTCGGCTTCCCGAACATCTGGTTCAAGCGCAACGCCGACGGCTCCACGGCCCTCGGCGCCCTGCAGCCCATGACCAGCGGCGGGAAGGTCATCGACTTCGAGGACCCGGGCGAGGACGACGTCTTCGGCGTCTCCCAGGTCGAGCAGTTCTCGTGGAAGGGCATCCTCGACTTCTCCACGTGCACGGAGTGCGGCCGCTGCCAGTCGCAGTGCCCCGCGTGGAACACCGGCAAGCCCCTCTCCCCCAAGCTCCTGATCATGTCGCTGCGCGACCACGCGCACGCCAAGGCCCCGTACCTGCTCGCGGGCGGCGGCAAGGACATGGAGGGCAACGAGAAGGCGACGCCGGAACAGCTCGCCAACGTGCCCGCGTCGGCCCTCGCCGAGGCCGAGCGGCCGCTGATCGGCACCGCCGAGGAGAACGGGGTCATCGACCCCGACGTCCTGTGGTCCTGCACGAGCTGCGGCGCCTGCGTCGAGCAGTGCCCGGTCGACATCGAGCACATCGACCACATCGTCGACATGCGCCGCTACCAGGTGATGATCGAGTCCGCGTTCCCGTCCGAGGCGGGCACGATGCTCAAGAACCTGGAGAAGAAGGGCAACCCCTGGGGCCTGGCGAAGAAGCAGCGCGTCGAGTGGACCAAGGAGGTGGACTTCGAGGTCCCGATCATCGGCAAGGACGCGGAGGACCTCTCCGAGTTCGACTACCTCTACTGGGTCGGCTGCGCCGGCGCGCTGGAGGACCGGGCCAAGAAGACCACGAAGGCCTTCGCGGAGCTGCTGAACATCGCGGGCGTCAAGTTCGCGATCATGGGCGGCGACGAGAAGTGCACGGGTGACTCCCCGCGCCGCCTCGGCAACGAGCCGCTGTTCCAGCAGCTGGCTTCCGAGAACGTCGCGATGCTGAACATGGCGTTCGGCGAGGACGACGAGGACCCGGAGACGAAGAAGCCGAAGTCGGCGAAGCGGATCGTCTCCACCTGCCCGCACTGCTTCAACACCATCGCGAACGAGTACCCGCAGCTCGGCGGCGAGTACGAGGTCATCCACCACACGCAGCTGCTCCAGCACCTGATCGACGAGGGCCGCCTCACGCCGGTGACCCCGGTCGACGGGCTGATCACGTACCACGACCCGTGCTACCTGGGCCGGCACAACAAGGTCTACACGCCGCCGCGCGAGATCATGTCCGCCGTGCCGGGCCTGCGTCAGCAGGAGATGCACCGCCACAAGGAGCGGGGCTTCTGCTGCGGCGCCGGTGGCGCGCGGATGTGGATGGAGGAGCGGATCGGCAAGCGCATCAACAACGAGCGCGTCGACGAGGCCCTGTCGCTCAACCCCGACATCGTCTCGACGGCCTGCCCGTTCTGCCTGGTGATGCTGACCGACTCGGTGAACGGCAAGAAGAACGAGGGCCAGGCGCAGGAACACGTCACTGTGGTGGACGTGGCGCAGCTGCTGCTGGAGTCGGTGAAGCTGCCGGAGGACGAGGCCGCCGCTGCGGCCGAGGCGGAGGCGGAGGCCGCCGCTGCGGCTGCTGTGGCCGAGGCGGAAGCTGCCGCGAAGGCAGCGGCCGAGGCCGAGGCGGCTGCCAAGGCGAAGGCGGCGGAGGCTGCTGCTGCCAAGGCGAAGGCGGAAGCCGCTGCGAAGGTCGAGGCCGAGGCGGAAGCC
The DNA here is from genome assembly GCF_057834465.1 of Streptomyces sp. GL_140. Classification (NCBI taxonomy): domain Bacteria; kingdom Bacillati; phylum Actinomycetota; class Actinomycetes; order Kitasatosporales; family Streptomycetaceae; genus Streptomyces; species Streptomyces sp. GL_140. The sequence goes on along the minus strand of NZ_CM174404.1, from coordinate 4,517,173 downwards.
GCCGCGAAGGCCGAGGCCGAGGCGGCTGCCGAGCCCGAGGCGGCTGCCGAGCCCGAGGCTGAGGCCGAGCCCGAGGCTGCGGCTGAGGCGGCTCCGGTCGAGGCGGCCGCCGAGGTCGAGGCGGAGGCTCCGGCGAAGGCCGAAGAGGCCGAGGCCAAGGCCGACGCCGAGGAGGCCGAAGCGGGCCCCGAGGCCAAGTAGCCCGGGAGCGCACGCAGAGGAACAGCGGAACGGCCCGCCCCCATCCGGGGGCGGGCCGTTCCCGCGTCCGGGATCGGGCGGCGGCGGTCCGGGTCAGGACCGGTCGCTCCGGCTGCGGCGCAGCATCGCGAAGCCGAGGCCCGCCGCGCCCACCGCGGCCATGCCCCCGCCGGCGGCCAGCAGCAGCGGGGTGTCGGCGTCCGCCGAAGCCGGCGTCACGCCCTCCGCACCGGCCTTCACGCCGCCCTTGGGGACGACCCGCTGCTGCTCCGCGGCCGTCTTCACCGAGTCGGTCTTCTTCGCGGGGGCGGGGGCGACCGGCTTCGTACCGCGGTCGCCGTCCTTGGCGACCTCGTACTTCTCGACCGGCTTCGGCTTCTGCGCGTCCTCGACCCAGGAGGTCACGGTGCGTTCGGCTGGAGGACGACGTGCAGGCCGTTGTTCTGGCCGTAGGCCGCCGCGCCGCCCTCGCTGACCAGGGTGTCCAGCTTGGCGCCGCCCGCGAAGATGTCGGCCTCGAACCGGTCGGCGCCGACCTTGTAGACCTTGGCGACGGAGCCGTCGGCCAGCTTCACACCGGTGACGAACACCCGGCCCGCCGGCGGGTCCTGCTGGTCCTGCTGGCCCGCTCCGGGCACGACCTGCGGCTCCGGGACGGCCGGGGAGTCCGCGAAGGCGGACCCGACCGGGAGCGCCAGGACGGCGGCCGCGCCGGCGACTACGGCGGCGGTACGGAGGGTGGTGCGGCGGCGGGGGCTGCGCATGGGGAAGGCTCTTCTCGTGCTCGTTGGTCCGGGGTTCGCGGCGGCGACACCAACGAAGCCATGGGTCCGGTATGTCCGTATTCCATCGGCCGTGTAACGGAGTCCCGCAGACGGCCGCGCAGCCACGTAACCCACCCCGGGAAGACCCGCCGGAGCCCCTGCGGGCCATCCCTGAGGCGTCCCCCGATCGCCCCCTAGGGGATGTCACAGGTCAGCCGCAAAGGGGGCTGTTTCCGGCAGCCCGGCCACCGGGCCCCGCCGGAGCGGGTACTTTCGATCACGTGGCTGGATTCAGGATCGGACGCGGCCGGGACAACAACCGCACCCCGCAACAACCCCCGCGGCAGCAGCCGTACGGTCAGCAGCAGGCCGCGCCCCACCAGGCGCAGCAGCCTCCCGCACCGTACGGCCAGCAGCCCTACGCTCCCCAGCAGTGGCCCCAGCAGGCCGCCGCCGGGGGCCACGGCGAGCCCGAGTACTACGACCCGCACGGCGGCCCCGGCGCGCCCGCGGGCCAGGGCCCGGGACCGGGCTCGTACCCGGGTGACGCTCCGGGGTACACCCAGGCCTTCGCGATCGGCGAGGACCCGTACCCGTACAACCAGGGCGCGACCTACCAGGCCGGCGCGGCCCAGGCCGCCGCTCCCACGGGTCCGCGGCTGCCGTGGAAGGAACTGCTCCGCGGCATCGTGACGCGGCCGGGGGCGACGTTCCTGCAGATGCGCGACTACCCCGTCTGGGGCCCCGCGCTGACCGTGACCTTCCTCTACGGCCTGCTCGCGGTCTTCGGCCTCGACGACGCCCGCAAGGACGTCATCAACGCCACGCTCACGAAGGCGATCCCGATCGTCCTGTCGGCGGGCGTGGCCTTCGTGATCTGCGGCCTGATCCTCGGCGCCGTCACCCACACCCTGGCCCGCCAGCTGGGCGGCGACGGGGCCTGGCAGCCCACCGTGGGCCTGTCGATGCTGGTCATGACCCTCACGGACGCCCCGCGCCTGCTGTTCGCGATGTTCCTGGGCGGGGACAACATGTTCGTGCAGGTGCTGGGCTGGGCCACCTGGGTGGCGGCCGGCGCGCTCTTCACCGCGCTGGTCAGCAAATCGCACGACCTGCCGTGGCCGAAGGCCCTGGGCGCGTCGGCGATCCAGCTGATCGCCCTGCTGTCGATCATCAAGCTGGGCACCCTCTAACCAGCACGGACACCGGAAACACGCACGAAGGGGCCCGCCGCGCGAACCGCACGGCGGGCCCCTCCTCACTACCTACTACGCACTACCTACTACGCACCGCTCAGGCGTCGAGAACCTGACCCTCGCGCTGCACGACGGGCGGCTGGACCGACCACGGGAACTCGATCCACTCGTCGGTCTTCTTCCACACGTACTCGCACTTCACGAGCGAGTGCGACTTCTCGTAGATCACGGCGGACCGGACCTCGGCCACGGCGCCGAGGCAGAAGTCGTGGACCAGCTTCAGGGTCTTGCCCGTGTCGGCGACGTCGTCGGCGATCAGGACCTTCTTGTTGGAGAAGTCGATCGCGTCCGGCACGGGTGCCAGCATGACCGGCATCTCCAGAGTGGTGCCGACCCCGGTGTAGAACTCGACGTTCACCAGGTGGATGTTCTTGCAGTCCAGGGCGTACGCCAGTCCTCCGGCGACGAAGACGCCGCCCCGGGCGATGCTCAGGATGATGTCGGGCTCGTAGCCGTCGTCGGCGATGGTCTGCGCCAGCTCGCGCACGGCGCGCCCGAACCCCTCGTAGTCAAGGTTCTCGCGTACTCCGTTGCTCATGCCTCGTGCCTCACCTGGGTTCGGTGGAAGTTCTGGAAGGAGCGCGAGGCGGTCGGTCCGCGCTGCCCCTGGTACCTGGACTCGTACCGCTCGCTCCCGTACGGGAACTCGGCGGGCGAGCTGAGCCGGAACAGACACAGCTGCCCGATCTTCATACCCGGCCAGAGCTTGATCGGCAGCGTGGCGAGGTTCGACAGCTCGAGGGTCACGTGCCCGGAGAAGCCCGGGTCGATGAACCCGGCGGTCGAATGCGTCACCAGCCCCAGCCGGCCGAGACTGGACTTCCCCTCCAGTCTGGAGGCGATGTCCTCGGGCAGCGAGATGACCTCGTACGTCGAGGCGAGCACGAACTCACCCGGGTGGAGGATGAACGCCTCGTCCCCCTCCGGCTCGACCATCCGGGTCAGATCCGGCTGCTCGGTGGCGGGGTCGATGTGGGCGTAGCGGTGGTTCTCGAACACCCGGAAGAACCGGTCGAGACGTACATCGATGCTGGAGGGCTGCACCATCGACTCTTCGAATGGGTCGATGCGAACCCGTCCGCTGTCGATCTCGGCCCGGATGTCTTTGTCAGAGAGAAGCACGTCCCGAGGATACGCAGAGCGCGCGGGCCGCCCCAATCGAGGCGGATCCCCGCGCGCCGGTCGACCACCTGCGGCTCCCGCGATCCCTACCGCTTGGGGGCACCGCCCACGGGCACCGCGTGCCTCAGCCGCGCGCAGCGCGGACACCGCAACAGCCGGCCCGGCCCGATCCGGCCGGCACCGAGGTGCTGCAGCGGGAACGAAGCGGTGCTGAATACGTGCCCTTCGGCACAACGGACGACGGTGTGCTCCATCGAGTCCCTTTCCCCAACCAGCCGTACTGCGACGAATCGCCACATTAGGGGATGAACAAGACCCACTCCAGCCGCCGCTCCGCACTCACAAGGTACGCCCCAACTCCCGCCCCCACGACCCTCCGTGCACCACACACGCACGAACGGCCCCGGGGTTAATTCACCAGGGGTAGATCATGGGGTAGGGTGAGGAACGATACGGATCCAGGCAACTGGACCGATATGCGGATGTAGTTTAATGGTAGAACATGAGCTTCCCAAGCTTATAGCGCGGGTTCGATTCCCGTCATCCGCTCTTGCAAGAAGGCCCAGGTCAGCGACCTGGGCCTTCTTCGTTGTCTAGACCTGCTCAGGGACCCCGCACCACTTGCGCACCACTCGATACCCGAGCGTCCCAGGGCGGCTTCATCGAGGAGTGCAGGCCCAAGTCGAAGATCGATCCGCACTTCGTCGACCCGCGCAGCGCCGGTGGCCTGTACCCGTTCAAGGGCAAGTGCGCCTGCCTGATCGGTGCGGACGGCGGCATCGCGCCCAAAGGGCAGCAGAGTATTTCTAGTTGGCGGCCGCAGAACCTCTTCCGGTGAATCGCCGGGCGTGTGGTGCAGCAGGCGCACCTCCCTGCTGCACCACGCAGGGACGTCCTACGGAGCACCACCTGCGCCCGCATCGCGGGCCTCCGAATACGAAGCGCCGATCCCGCACTCCCGTCCAAGCCGTTCGGGCCCGGCCCTACGCGACCTGCCCGCTTTGACGGCGCGACGGATTCGCATATGCGTGCGAGACACCTCCGCCTTCCTGACATTGCGTCACCCATGCAGACTCATTTTTCCGATATACGGCCTATTGCTCTGAAATATGCGTGAGTACTACCGGGTAACGGCGTATCACTACCTCTGGCAGGGAGTCGCTCGGCGGCCCCCGCTCAGGGTGAGCCTTCGCGAGGGATCGCAGGTGGGGGCCCTCCGCCCTGGCCAGTGATCGTCACGGGCGGCCGTGGTTCTCCTTCGGGAGGGCTGAGACGCCAAGCAACAGAAAGGTCCTGCTATGGCATTGGACGTCATTCGATCGGGTCCACCCGACAGAACGCCTCAACGCAGTCTGCTCAAACGGGGAGCCATCTTCCTGCTCCCCACCGCACTCTTTGCGGCGGCCACCCTGGTACCGAACTTCGCTCACGCCGCGGAAGCTCCCGTGGGACTGGGGACCGCCACCAATTACGCGGTTCTGGCCGGTTCGACGGTCACCAACACGAACACCCCCACCATCATCAACGGCGACCTGGGACTCTATCCGGGCACATCGGTGACCGGCTTTCCGCCCGGCATCGTCAACGGAGTGCAGCGCATTGCCCCCGACGCCGCCGCCCTTCAAGCGAAGAACGACCTCGTCACCGCCTACAACGACGCGGCGGGCCGGGGGCCAGGGACCGTGCTCGCTTCGGCCGAGATCGGCGGACTCACGCTGGCGCCCGGCGTCTACACGGCCCCGTCGACAGTGGGAATCACCGGAACGGTCACTCTCGACGGCAAGAACGACCCCGCCTCCGTCTTCATCTTCCGGATCCCCTCGACCCTGATCACGGCTCCGGCGAGTGTCGTGGCCTTCATCAACGGAGCAAATGCCTGCAACGTGTTCTGGCAGGTGGGCAGCTCCGCCACCATCGACACGACCTCCCAGTTCAAGGGCAACATCCTGGCCCTGGAGTCCATCTCGGTGAACACCGGCGCCGTGATCGAAGGCCGCGCCCTGGCGCGCAACGGCGCGGTCACGCTGGACAACAACACCATTACGAGGGCGGCTTGCGCCGTTGGCCCGCCTGGGCCCCCCGGCCCCACGGGTTCGCCCGGCCCCACCGGTTCGCCCGGACCGACCGGCGCACCTGGCCCCACTGGCAGCCCTGGCCCGACCGGCAGCCCTGGCCCGACCGGCAGCCCTGGCCCCACTGGCAGCCCTGGCCCGACCGGCAGCCCTGGCCCGACCGGCAGCCCTGGCCCCACTGGCAGCCCTGGCCCGACCGGCAGCCCTGGCCCGACCGGCAGCCCTGGCCCGACCGGCAGCCCTGGCCCGACGGGCGCTCCCGGCCCCGACGGCTCGCCCGGCGCACCCGGCCCCACCGGCAGCCCCGGACCCGTCGGCGCACCCGGCCCCACCGGCAGCCCCGGACCCGTCGGCGCACCCGGCCCCACCGGCAGCCCCGGACCCGTCGGCGCACCCGGCCCCACCGGCAGCCCCGGACCCGTCGGCGCACCCGGCCCTGCAGGACCCGCCGGACCCGCCGGACCCGCCGGACCCGCAGGACCCGCCGGACCCGCAGGACCCGCTGGACCCGCAGGGCCCAAGGGGCCGCGCGGCGACAAGGGCGGAAAGGGTGACCACGGCGACCATGGCCACGGGCACCACGACCACGATCACGACGATGGCGGACCCGGCCACGATCACGACGACGAGGACGGCGGCGACCACGGCCACGGACACGACGGGCCCGACGACGGCCGACCCGGCCACGGACACGATGACCACGGCAAGCCTCCATGGGCCAACTTCCTGCCGGGCAAGCTCGACGGCGTTCTGAGCCCCGTGGGTCCCGGCCACACGGCCAAGAGCGTCAACTTCGCCCCTGTGAGCGCCGCCACCCGCCAGCAGCCGGAGGGAGCATCGCCCGTACTCGCCGCGAACCACGCGAGCAGCGGGCCCGGCATCGTGGCCGTCTCCGCAGCCGCGCTCGCATTCCTCGGAGGCTCGGTCCTCTTCACCATGAAAAGAGTCCGACGTACGGCTACCCGTCAGGACTAGCCCGTCGCGGACGTGACCGTCTCACGCCCCTAGCCATCGGAGGCTGGGGCTGAAGCTCGGTCAAGCGCACAGGATGCCCTGTCAGCCGTTCGGCGGCTGAGCCCCTGGACTCGTCGTCCAGGGGCTCGGTGACGCTCGGGGGCCCCAGATCCGGCGGCTCGGAACAGCCCGCGCAGGGAGAGGAGTCGGCGGTGAAGAATCATCCGGTGGCCGGATTCACTGACGGACTGGCCGTCAGGACCTCGAGGGACAGGGTGCCTGCACGCGCTGAACTCCCTGCCCTGGACGGCGGGGGTCAGGCCGGAATTCCGTACGGCCGTACGTCTTGGCGACTTCGTCGATGAAATCCCGCGTACGGTCCGGGCCCAGCGCCTGGGCCTGCAAGTACGCATACATATCGCTGTAGATCCGCACGTCGGATCGTTTCTCCAGATAGAGGTCGCTGGTGAACCTTTCCAAGTACACCACGCTCCCATCGGCGGCGTCGGCAAATTCGAGCAGCGCGAACTGTCCGGAGACACCCGGGTGCGCACCCACATCGTGAGGGAGGACCTGCAGGATGATGTGCGGCTGGGCGCTCAGGTGGATCAGATGGTCCAGCTGTTCGCGCATGGTCTCGCAGCTGCCCACGACGCGCCGCAGCGCCGATTCGTCCAGAACGGCCCATAAGCGCAGCGGATTGTGCGGGGAACCCAGCCGACTCTGGCGCCGCAGGCGCACCTGGAGGCGCGTGGCGGCCTGTTCGGCAGTGGGACGAGGGATCGTTCCTGCGATGACGGCCTGGGCGTAGGCAGGAGTCTGCAGCAGGCCGGGGATCACCATGGGCTCGTAGAAACGGATCGTGGCCGCTTCGGCCTCCAAACCGATGTAGGCGCCGTAGGGGAGGTCGCCGTAGGAGTTCCACCAGCCCTGCTGACCCGATTCCGTGGCCAGCTGCATCAGCCGGTCAACGCGCCGCTGGTCCTGGACTCCGTACAGCCCACAGAGATCGCGCACGTCGCGCGGCTTGATGAGGCGGCGGCCGTTCTCCAGCAGGCTGATCTTGGGCTGGGAGATCAGCAGGCGTTCCGCCACCTGCTGCGTCGTCATTCCGCTGATCTCCCGAAGCCGGCGGAGCTCCGACCCCAGTCGGCGTCTACTGACGGTGGGATTCACAGTGACGCCCACGGGACGCATACCTCCGCTCCAAAGAACCTTGCATTGGCGAACAGGCTCCCATGGGCGAGGCCGCCCGATCCGCCTTGAATCCGTTTCGCGCACGGCGATTCGCGCCGGGCGAAGAACGACCTAAACTTCGCATTACCCTAACCCAGGCGGCCATATTTTCCGATTTAGATGAACAGGAATGCGAATACCGCCTCAAGGCGACCGCGATAATCGAAAATCGCCCCGAATTTGCCACACTCCGATGCAGGTTTCTGCGTAATATGCCTGTCGACAGGGCCTGACACTCGACGCGGCACTCTCACGTGCGGCGGCCCGGAAGGGCGGCCCCGGCGTGTGAATGTGCCGGGGCCGTTGTGTCACCGTCCCCGCGGAACGAGGCGCGATGCGTTCGGCCGACGTACGCGAGTGACGCGACCGCGACGCCGTCGACGCGCTCTCCGCGTCAGCCAGATCCATCACGCTGACCGAGTCTCCGGCCAGTACCGATGCCCTGTGCAGCGGCCAGCCGGTCAACGTGACCTTCAAGCTGAACACCAGCGGCAGCCTGCAGGCGCCGCGCCAGGACTGGGCGGCGAACTCACCAAACAAGGCTAGCGCGGCGATCAGCGCGCAGCGCTCTGGGTAGCGCGTGCCACTACGTGCCAGTCAGGTCGGTGAACAGCGGTCAACAGGGGTCTGTCCGGAGCCCCCAGCAGCATCCCGGGGAGGAATGTTTTCGCAGGTCAGCAGCCCATCAGGGCTCCAAGCGCCGGTTCATGTGACCCGCGCCACATGGGCGCCCGGATTCGCCTGTTCGCAACCCTGAAGCAAGCCCTCGACCACACCGCCTGCGCGGCCAAGTTGGCGACGGCGCGACGCTCCCCCTACGCCTCCGAATGCCACCGAAGGCACTCCCCGTCGAAGCGCAGACAGGCTCGCCCCGATTCGGCAGATGATCACGAGTGGTGACAAGTAGGTGACGCGTTGTCAGTGGTGGGTGCTTTCATGGATCCGGTGCGCAGGGAGCCGCATCGCGACTGGTGGGGGGATACAGCTGTGCCCTGGATCAATGACTACTTCCGCGCAGACGGCACTCGGGTCAAAGGCCACGTCCGGCTCCCTGCCGGGGCACGGCGGGAGACCGCGCTGCTCGGCCTGATCGTCGCCGGAGTGATCGTCTTCGGGAACGGGACAACATCTGCGGGGGCCGGAGCAGGCTCGGGTCAGGAGTTACCCAGGCCGCAGTCGACGGTGGTCTACCCGATCAAGTGGCCGACGTGGGAAAACCACCCCGCACCCCAACCCATACCGACGGTCTCCTATCCGATCGTCTTCCCCAGCACGGGGAACGGCAGGTGAGCCCCCGCCCACCCGCGAAGAGGCGCAGGCGCACCAGCACGGCGCGGCGCCGGAAGGCCACCGGCTCGGAGGAGCTGTGGCTCATCGGCCTGGCCGGCCTCGTGGCCCTCAGCCTCATCGTGGCCGTGATGTCGTGGCTCGCCGCCCATCCCTGGGTCCTGGTGCTCGGCCTCCTCGCAGCCGGTGCCGCGGGCGCGCTGTGGCTGCGCCGACGCCCAGAAGGTCGGCGGACGGGGCGACAACGGCGCGGACGTCAAAGCCACCGACCCCTACGGGCGCCGCTGGGTGATCCAGTGCAAGCACCGCAAGGCCGGCTGGCAGGGATCCGCGGTCGGCACCCCAGACCTCCAGGTCCTCAACGGCACCGGCCGCCAGATACACGGCGGCGACGTCCTCGTCATGCTCACCAACGGCCGCTTCTCCGGACCCGCCCACGACTTCGCCAAGTCCCAGCACCTCCACCTCGTCGACCGCCACCTCCTCGCCCAGTGGGCCAGCGGCTCGCGCACCCTGTGGGAACTCCTCCGCGCCGTCCCACCACCCCGCAAACCCACCTCGCTCCCCTGACCGAAGGGAGAGGGAGCGGGCGACTGCGTCGACAAACCGCGGTATGGATACGGATACGCATGTGAGGCCAGACAGCCCATGCCTGGCCTCACCGCGGGGGAACCTCCCGGACGAACTGCGAGACAACGCCCTCTCACATGTGGCAGCGACTGCTGTATCGCCACCGTGCACTCACTCCAGGCCAGTGGCTTCGAGGTGGGCGAAGGAGGCCGCGATAAGCCTGGGCCGTGTCACTTCGGGGACAGCGGCATCGGGCAGATCCTCCTCCAGCCCCCACGCAGTGTTGAACGTCATCGCCACGCCCTCCGGGACGATGTGCTCACGCAGCCAGCCGACGAAATTCGCGGCGGATTGGGCGGTGGCGTCCGACGTAGTGCGGGCAGGAAGCAACATGCCACGTCATCGTCACCCGGCGGCGGCCGTCTGCGGCGACGGTCCGGGCCTGCCCGGCAGCCGGCCAGGCAGCGCAGTGCGGGCACACCACGGTCTCGAACTTCAGCTCAGCCATCACTCGTGCCATCCTGCCCGCCCACTGCGCTCGGGGGAGGAGCAGGACGCTCCGACGGGCCGCCTACGTCGTAGCTGGCGAATACGCCAACTTTGGAAACACTGCACTGGGCGTGAATCAATACCTGTCCCCGCGGGCAGAGGGTTTAGCGGGCGACGCGAGGAGAGTTTTTGCCGCAGTGCAGGGGTTATAAATATTCGCCCCATGGAATCCACTGCGGCATGCTACTGTCCATCTCGGTTGCAGTTTTGGTACCCAAAAACTTAGAGCACCTCCAGCCGGCCTCCGCGCCGCATGGTGGTGCTTCATATTTCCGGTCAATTCCGGGCGGGGCATCATCGCGGCGACACGGTCTCCGCACAGTGCGGACTCCGATGTACTGCCCCCAAGGAGATATGACATGGCTGCTGGCACCGTGAAGTGGTTCAACGCGGCAAAGGGTTTCGGCTTCATCGAGCAGGAGGGCGGCGGAGACGACGTCTTCGCCCACTTCTCGAACATTGCCGCCCAGGGCTTCCGCGAGCTGACCGAAGGCCAGAAGGTCACCTTCGACATCGCGACGGGCCAGAAGGGCCCGACGGCGGAGAACATCGTTCCCGCCTGACGCTGACGCGCGTGGTGCAGCTGGGGCCCGCATCCCTCGGGGTGCGGGCCCCAGCTGCACACATCTCCCCCACAGTGCTTCCACCCGCGGGTCCAAGCACGGGATGCCGCCTCCTCGGAGCCGCACCCAGCTCATTTCTCAAATTTTCGCGTCCGTATGACGCCACCTCACGGCAAGCGCCCGTAGCCGCACAGATTTCTCGCGGACGGGATCCGCTTCCGCATTCCATTCGGCCCGTTCTCGCAATTCTCTGCGCCGCTATTCCGCTGCGGGAATTCCTTGATACGTGCCGCATCAAGGAAGGTTTCGCATGAATCCCACACGTAAGAACGAGCGCTCGGCCAGTACCCGCAGCCGCACCGGCGGCCCCGCCTTCGGCGCCGGCGCTGGTTCGGGTCGCGGCAGCCGTTTCGGCTCTTCATCCCCGAGCCGCTCCGGAACCCCAAGCCGTTCCGGCGGTCCGAGCCGCTCGGGCGGATACGGCCGACGGCCCGCCGCGATCCAGGGAGAATTCGCCCTGCCGAAGACGCTCACCCCGGCACTGCCCGCCGTCGAGTCCTTCGCCGACCTCGACATGCCGGCCCAGCTGCTGACCACCCTAAGCCGCGAGGGCATGGCCACGCCGTTCCCGATCCAGGCCGCGACCCTGCCCAACACCCTCGCGGGCCGTGACGTCCTGGGGCGCGGTCGCACCGGCTCCGGCAAGACCCTGGCCTTCGGCCTCGCGCTGCTGGCCCGTACGGCCGGCCAGAGCGCCGAGCCGGGGCAGCCGCTCGCGCTGGTCCTCGTACCGACGCGTGAACTAGCCCAGCAGGTCACGGCCGCGCTCACCCCCTACGCCCGTGCCGTCAAGCTGCGCCTGGCCACCGTGGTCGGCGGCATGCCGATCCACCGCCAGGCCGCTGCGCTGCGTGCCGGGGCCGAAGTGGTCGTCGCCACCCCCGGCCGGCTGAAGGACCTCATCGACCGCGGTGACTGCCGCCTGAACCAGGTCGCCATCACCGTCCTCGACGAGGCCGACCAGATGGCCGACATGGGGTTCATGCCCCAGGTGACCGCCCTGCTCGACCAGGTGCGCCCGGAGGGCCAGCGGATGCTGTTCTCCGCCACCCTCGACCGCAACGTCGACCTGCTGGTCCGCCGCTACCTGACCGACCCCGTCGTGCACTCCGTCGACCCCTCGCAGGGCGCGGTCACGACGATGGAGCACCACGTCCTGCACGTCCACGGGACCGACAAGCAGCGGACGACCACGGAGATCGCCGCCCGCGACGGCCGCGTGATCATGTTCCTCGACACCAAGCACGCCGTGGACCGCCTCACCCAGGACCTCCTCAACAGCGGAGTCCGCGCCGCGGCCCTGCACGGCGGCAAGTCGCAGCCCCAGCGCACCCGGACCCTGGCCCAGTTCAAGACCGGCCACGTCACCGTCCTGGTCGCCACGAACGTCGCCGCCCGCGGCATCCACGTCGACAACCTCGACCTCGTCGTGAACGTCGACCCGCCGACCGACCCCAAGGACTACCTGCACCGCGGCGGCCGCACCGCCCGCGCCGGCGAGTCCGGCAGCGTCGTCACCCTGGTCACCCCCAACCAGCGCCGCGAAATGGCACGACTCATGCAGGCCGCGGGCATCACCCCGCAGACCACCCAGGTCCGCTCGGGCGACGAGGCCCTGAACCGCATCACCGGCTCCCAGGCACCCTCCGGCATCCCGGTCACCATCACCGCACCGATGTCCGAGCGGCCCAAGCGCAGCACGGCCTCCCGCGGTCGCCGCGGGCCCGCTTCGGCCGCCCGGCGCGCGAGCGCGCGGCAGTCCGCCTTCGATGCGGCGGCCTGAGAACAACTTGATCAGGAAGCTGACCCATCACTGCAGGAGGCAGATTTTGACGCTGGTCCAGATGCAGCCCCGCCCGGCGCATGCCAATGCTCATGCCGACCTCGTCCACCGGACGGTGAACGAGGCCATGGAAGCGGGTGGTCCGCAGGTCTGCGACGACATGACCGTCGAGGTGGCCCTGGCCGTCATGGCCGGCTCCCGCGCGGAGCATCTGCTCGTCTGCGACGAGGACGGCCTGTGTATCGGGCTGGTCACCCAGGCCCAGCTCACCGCCGTCCGCGTGAGCGCGGCGTACACGGACCGGCTCCGCGTACGCGATGTCCTCGGCGACCGTGGGGCGTTCACCTCGCCCATGACCGCGATGGCCGAGGCCGAGCACGCGATGCGCTACCGCAGGCTCACCGCCCTGCCCGTCGTAGACGAACAAGGCAGCGCCCTGGGCATCCTCGCCCTCGCCCGCTGAACCGTCCCAGCTCGGCACGACCGTCCCCTCCTTCTCCCTGTGAGGCATCATGCGCTGTGTCATCGCCCGCTTCCCGTTCGACCTGACCAAGAGCGGCGTCCTGGAGTCCATGAAGGGCATCAAGCCCGAGCAGGTCATCGGCGAGTCCGTGATCATCGGCCGACGCACATACCCCGTCAAGCAGGTCGGCCAGGTCATCACCCGCCAGGACCGCCGCGACTTCAGCGTCGGCGAAGTCCTCCGCGCCATGACCCAGCTCGGCTTCACCTGCCGCGGCAGCCTTCCCCGAACAGCCGTGGCCACGCGCATGCTCAGCCCGCTCCAGCGGGCCTCCGCGATGCTCGGCTCCCCCGTGACCGCCTGACCGGTGGGCCCGGCACATGCCGCCACCCGAACAGCGAAGAGGGCCCGACCGGCGCACGCCGGTCGGGCCCTCTTCGCGTACCGAGTCCTGACCGCCAGAATCCGTGCGGAGAAACCCGGAGAAGCCCTGGACCGGCTACCCGCCCGCGGGCTCGCGCCTATCCGCAGGTCCGAAGGGGCAGGAGGGCGCGTACGGTCTTCCCGCCTTCGGGCGTGGGCGTGACGATGGTGGCGTGGGCGAGGTCGTTGACCATGTGCCAGCCGAACCCGCCGGTGCCGTCGACGTGGTCGGGGGTACGCATGCGTGGCGGATGGGGACTGGAGTCCTCGACTGCGACCTCGATGATGTCGGGGTGCACGGCCAGCCGGAGCGTGTAGGCGCCGCCGCCGTGACGCAGGGCGTTGGTGACGAGCTCGGAGACGACCAGGATCACGGTGTCGGCACATTCCGGCCCGACGGCCGGCTGGCCGAGGGTTTCGAGGAATGTCCGGGCGGCCTGGCGCGCCTCGGCGACGGCGGACAGAGAAGCAAGGGCTGTGCACTGGGCGCTCATCGCGGTCATCGCGCGCTCCGGGTCTGTTGTCGGTGTCCGGCCTTGCCTGCCCGGTCGTTGTGCCCTGACCCACGACTGTTCAACCTGACGGGATCCGATTACCTCAGCGACACGCACTCAAAAATCTACCTTGGCTGAAGTAGACATTGGGTGGTTACGTGGTTATGGTTTCTCTCGTAGCCCAGAGAGACAGCAGGGCCTGGCAGAGACGAACTGCCGGGCAGCAGTACCTGTAGGTGCAGTAACCAGCAGTGAAGTCAGTGAGCAGCACCTCGGTGAAGGCGTCGGCTGCGGGCGCACGCACCGGGAAGTTCGGCAGTGGGGTTCCAAGCCAGAGCAGACGCACGACGGGCGACGGGGCTGGCTGCCGAGGGGTGGCGCTTGGCCAGGCCACGCGCAGTTCGCAGTACCAGCAGTGAGAGAAGTACCCGCAGTACGCAGTCCCCCGCCTGGTAAGTGGTTGACACCGAGGGATGAACGGAGGAGTTGAAGCGCCATCAGGATCGCCCGGACGTAAGTCTGAGTCCGGGTACCGCAGGACATCGATAGTGAGGTGGTCTCCGGTCAAGCAACCGCGATCCCCGTACCCCCGGCAGCATCTCGGCCGGGTCGGCGGAAACAGAAGGCCGGCGCAGTAACAGGACCGGCAGATGGTGTAGCAGTTCCTTCGGGGCCCTGGCGTCGTACGCGCCAGGGCCCCTCACTGCGCTCCGCCTCCTTCCTCCACCTGTTGCGCAGTGAGGTGCGATGACAGCAGACGACTCGTTCGGTCGTCTCGACGAAGACGGCTACCCCGCCCACACGATGGGCCGGGCTGCAGAGGTGCTCGGTACCACCCAGGCCTTGCTCCGCACCATTGGAGAGGCACACCCGATCACCCCGCTGCGTTCCGAGGGCGGTCACCGCCGCTACTCCCGCTCCCAGTTGCGCATCGCCGCCCGCGAACCTTGCTCCCCATGGTGACGGGCTGTTGGGGCGTGTAGCGTCTGCGTTAGCTGTCGTGGTTCGGAAGTCCCCTTTACCCACGCCTTGGTGTGGTTCTTTTGCTGTGCAGTGCCGCAGGAACCAGGACGATCACCTCCGCCTTCCGCATGGAGCGGGAGGCGTTCATCGACTGGAAGGCATAAGACATGGCTACGGGAACTGTGAAGTGGTTCAACGCCGAAAAGGGCTTCGGCTTCATCGCCCAGGAGGGTGGCGGCCCGGACGTCTTCGCCCACTACTCCGCGATCAACTCCTCGGGCTTCCGCGAGCTCCAGGAGGGCCAGGTCGTCACGTTCGACATCACCCAGGGCCAGAAGGGCCCCCAGGCCGAGAACATCAACCCGGCCTAGCCCTCCCCACCACGCCCGCGCGGCCACCGCGATCGGCGCTCACGGCTGTCCATACAGCTCGCGGGCGCCGCCCAGCGGACATCTGCGATGCCGGCGGGATCCGAGGAGTACCAGATCAGGGCCGCGCAGCGTTTGCTGCGCGGCCCTGATCTGCATCTGTAGCGGACTGAAGTTTCCCCGTGATCTCGGACACTCGTTCGTTACGCGGCGAGGGTGTGCTGTTGCCGCTGTCGGGTCTCGGCTGGGGTGAGGTAGCCGAAGACCTTGTGCTTGCGGAGCCGGCGGCGGTTATAGAAGGTCTCGATGAAGTCGAAGACCTCGGCACGGGCGGTGGCCCGGTCGGGCCAGACGCGAGTGCCGATCTCTTCTTTGAGTAGGGCCCAGAAGCTCTCCGCGGCGGCGTTATCGAAGCAGGATCCGGTGCGTCCGCAGCTCTGGCGGAGGCCCAACTCGGCTATTTCACACCGGAATTGGTTGCTGGTGTATTCGCTACCGCGGTCCGAATGCACTATGCAGCCGGGCCTGAGGCGGCCGCGGCCGGCAGCCATCTTCAACGCGTCGACGACGAGGGTGGCGCGGTGGTGGTCGGCCATGGAGTAGCCGACGACCTCGCGGGTGGCCAGGTCCAGCCAGCAGGCGAGGTAGAGCCAGCCCTCGCCGGTGGGCAGGGCGGTGATGTCGCCGACCAGCTTCGCGCCGGGGATCTCGGCGTGGAAGTCGCGGCTGATCAGGTCCGGTGCCGGCTTCGCCTTCCTGTCAGGCCGGGTCAGCGATCGTCTCTTGCGACGGTGGGCGCCCTGGATGCCGTGCTCGCGCATCAGACGGGCGATGCGCTTGCGGTTCACGCACCGTCCCAGCCGCCGCAGTTCGGCGTGGATGCGCGGGACACCGTAGGTCTGGCGGGAGGCGACGTGGATGACGGCGATCTCGTGCACCAGGGCCTCGTCGGCTGCCAGGCGGGAGGCCCGGGACTTCGCCGCGGCGAGCCAGGCGTAGAAAGAGGAGCGGGCCACCTTCAGCAGCCTGCAGAGGAAAGCGACGCCGTGGGTGGTCTTCTCCGCCTCGATGAACGCGTACGTGTCGTTCACCGATCGCTCTCCTTCGCGAAGAAGACCGCGGCTTTTCGCAGTACCTCGATGGTCTTGGCCTGCTCGGCGGCGAGCTTGCGCAGCCGCTTGAGCTCCTCCCTCTCGGCCATGGTGAGCTCACCGGGCCGTCCCTCGCCCCGGTCCGTCTTGGCCTGGCGGTACCAGCCGCGCAGGGACTCCGAGCTGATGCCCAGGTCCCGGGCGACGGCGGTGACCGTCTTACCCGTGGAGTCGACGAGCGCGATCGCGTCCCGTTTGAACTCCTCGGTGTACCGCTTCGTGTACTTGCTTCCCACCTGGTGCTACTTCCTCTGGAACCTCGGGTCCCAGTCTCCAGGTGTCCACGATCAAGGGGAAGGTTCAGACCGACCGACGGGGAGACTGACCGGCGGCTGTCCGTCTCCTTCACCCCGTCCCGCGACGTCCTCGCGTGGGATCAGTGCCGCTCTGTCCCGCTTACCTCTGGCCGGCAGGGGCACGCAGGGCCATGACGGTGAGCCCGTGATCGCGTCAGGCCGGTTCGGTCAGGGCGTGGTCGGCATGGGGAAGCTCGGAGACGTGAGCCGCCGTCCCTTCCAAGGGCAGGAGAGGGCGCAAGGAGCACGAGACCGGGTTTCGGTCGTGATCGACTTCCCAGGTCGACAGGGCAGCGGGAGCGGCCGGGATCGACAACCGCTCGCCGCAGTGGCGTGGCGAATCCGGCGGGCGTCCGGTGTCCAGGTCCAGCTGGGCAGTCCCGGGAAGCAGCCGTGTTCGAGCCCGATTACCTTCCGACCAGCCGAGAGTAAATCTATCTCGGTCGGAGTAGACATTGGGCGGTGGCGTGGTTATGGTTTCTCTCGTAGCCCAGAGAGACAGCAGGGCCTGGCAGAGATGAACTGCCGGGCAGCAGTACACGCGGTACCCGTAGTTGCAGTGCGCAGAGCGGTGCGGTGGTGGAGTTCCGAAGCCAGGGCTGGTGCAGGACGGCGACGGGACTGACGACCGGACCGGGTGGCCCGCAGTGATCAGGGGCCACCACATGCAGTACCCAGCAGTGAAGTCAGTGAGCAGCACCTCGGTGAAGGCGTCGGCTGCGGGCGCGCGCACCGGGAAGTTCGGCAGTGGGGTTCCAAGCCAGAGCAGACGCACGACGGGCGACGGGGCTGGCTGCCGAAACGTGGCGCTAGGGCAGGCCGCAAGCAGTACAGGCGGTACGCAGTAGAGCAGTGAGCAACACCGGCAGTACGCAGTCCCCCGCTTGGTAAGCAGTTGATCACCGAGGGAAGAACGGAGGAGCTTAGCGCCATCAGGATCGCCCGGGCCGGCAGGTCGAAGCCCGGGTACCGCAGGACATCGTTAGTGAGGTGGTCTCCGGTCAAGCAACCGCGATCCCCGCATCCCGATCACGCATGAGTCGGGTCCGCGGACACAGGAGGCCGGCGCAGTATGAGGGCCGGCAGATGGTGTAGTAGTTCCTTCGGGGCCCTGGTGCCATAGGCACCAGGGCCCCTCCACGCGTTCCAGAAAGAGGTTCAATGACAGCAGATGACTCGTTCGGCCGTCTCGACGACGACGACTACCCCGCCTACACCATGGGCCGGGCCGCAGCCATGCTCGGCACCACCCAGGGATTCCTCCGCGCCCTGGGCGAGGCCCGCCTCATCACCCCGCTCCGCTCGGACGGCGGTCACCGCCGCTACTCCCGCTACCAGCTGCGCATCGCCGCCCGCGCCCGCGAACTCGTCGACCAAGGCACCCCGATCGACGCCGCCTGCCGCATCATCATCCTCGAAGACCAACTCGAAGAAGCCCAACGCATCAACGCCGAATACCGCCGCGCCAGCGAATCCTCCGCTCCACCCGCCTCGGCCTGAGGTGATCGCGCCCGTCGGCATCGGCGGGCTCACGATCATCTCGGCCCGCGGCTCGGGCGCTGGACGGAGTGCTACTCGGGCGGCGAGGCTTCTGCGAGGTCCGCCCCGGCGTCGGCGCTGCGCGTGGCCTGGTGCGTACCGTGCCAGTCCAAGCACATGACCGTCGCGTCGTCCTGGAGACGTCCGTCATGGGCGCGCAAAACCTCTGCGACCAGGGCGCGGGCGGCCTCACGTGGGTGGAGATCGCCTGTGCTCACGATCAGGGAGAACAGGTCGACATCAACGGCGCGGCGCTCCAGCATGCCGTCGGTAAGCATCACGAGCCGGTCACCCGGCCGCAGGTCCAGCCGCTGCACCCGGTAACCGGTACGTGGCCGGACCCCAAAGGGCAGATCCACTTGGGGAACCAATTCCTCAACCTTTCCCTGCCTCAGGCGCAGCGGCCAGGGGTGCCCCGCGTTGACGAACTCGGTGGACCCGTCGAGCAGGCTGACGCGCAGCAGCTGTCCGGTGACGAAGCCCCGCCTGCCGTCGTCCACGATCGCTTGGTTGGCCTCGACAGCCTGTTCTTCGAGATCGGCCCCGGCACGTCGCGCCCTGCGCAGGGCGCCCACGGCCAGGGTGGCGAGAAGCGCGGCTTCCACGTCGTGGCCCATGGCATCGGTGACGGAGAGCTGCATGGTGTCGCGGTCGACGACGTAGTCGAACGTGTCACCGCCGACGTACGTCGCCGGTTCCAGTGCTCCGGCGACCGTGAACTGGGCCGCCTCACATGCCAGTGAGGCGGGGAGGAGCCGGTGCTGGATCTCGGCCGCCAGGTTCAGGGGACGCGTACGGCGGCCCCATTGATAGACATCGGTGAAGGACCGGTTGGCGATGACGATGTAGGCCAGGGCGTGCGCGGTCGCGGCGATCTGCCTCATCCCGTCGTCGTCGGGATGGTCCGGCAGGAACAGTTCGAGCAGGCCGATGGCGTCACCGCGGTTGGTGACGGGCGCCACCACCCTGACCAGACCGTCGCCCTCCAGCTGGACGGCAGGCCGTTGTGTGCGCAATACGTCCGCGTAGAGGGTGCCCGGCAGAGCGATGCGCTCAGGGGGGTCACCGGCCTCGACGTAGTCGGCTGCCCCGAGCCGCACCACGGACGAACCGCTGAAGTCCACGATCAGGAACGTGACCGCAGCAGCGTTCAGGCGGTCCCTGAGCATCCGGGCGACGACATCCAACGACTCGACTGGGGAGGCGGATTCCGCTGCCGCGAGCGTGTCCGCGAGATCCATCTGCGCAGGCCGCTCACCGCCGCCGAGCCCCTGACCGGCGCCCCTATCTGGCTCCGTCGGGGGCATGGTTGCTCCTCTCCTCCTCCGACACGATGGGAAGTCGGCCTCTCCCGGGACCTGCTCCCCGTCGCTCTTCCCGGAGCACCCGAAGCCCACACCCGGCACTGATCCGGACTACCCGCTGGGCCGGCCGTTCCCAACCCTGCACGAGGACCCGTACGCCAGTAGGCCGCTACGCCCCGTGCAGGCCGTGCTGCCGAGCTGCTTCACCCGAACAGCGGGCAGCGGCCCGCGTACTCGGGGAGCGTCGTCGCCATCGCTGCCTGGGAGTCACTGTCCGGCCACAGGCGTAGCGCGCACGCCCGGCATGGGCCAGGTCAACACCCTGGCGGTGTACTCCTTGGACGTCTCATCACCTGAACGGGCTCCTGCGGACCCGCCGACCAGCGCGGCCAGCGCGGCCAGCGCGGCCAGCGCGGCCAGCGCGGCCAGCGCGGCCAGCGGCACCTTTCCTGATGGCCATACCTGGCACCTCCGGGGACCCGCCGTGCTGTCGGCAGGACGGGCGCAGTGGTCAGTGCTTGAAGGCGTCCTTGATCTTCGCCCCGGCCTGCTTGATGTTGCCCTTCACCTGGTCACCGCGACCTTCGGCCTGCAGGTGCCAGTTGCCGGTGATACGGCCAACGGCCTTCTTGGCACCGCCCTCGACCGCCTCGGCCTTGTGGGCGATCTTCTTGCCGATACTCATAGCTGGCCACCCTTCCTGAGTGCTCCGGCATGTGGAGACCTACCGGGGCTCCGATCGGTGTGTGAACGGGTTGAGCCCCCTCCGGTGCTCTCCGCCCGGGTTGGGCTCCCGCCCACCCGTCGCCTGTGGGCGGGCGATGCCACGCTGGTCCACGACATCGGCGCGGTCGTTGCCGACGGTGGTCCCCCGGCGCGACGTGTCGTCGTCGGCGTCCTCCTGTGGATCCTGGGATCCGTCGGACACAAGGTCGGCGGACGGCGGCATTACTGGTAGCCGCACCTGCCCCCGCGGGGAACACTCGTTCCCGCACGACCCCCGACGCCGAGGATGCGCACAGCACGGCCGCCCCACGGCCCCCGGCGCGCCTCCGGCACTCGCGTCCGCGAATCTCCGCCGGCGTACTGCTCCTCATCGCCGAAATGCTCTACCTCGCCGTGAGATCGGTACTGCACTGGCGCCGCCCGGCCCACTGACCCGCCTGCCACCACCCCGCCGTTGTACGCAAAACACCGGCCGGTGTCTCCCTCACGCAGAGAGGATCGCGTGGGAAGCCACCGGCCGGTACATGTCTCAGGGCCGTCACATGGGGTCGACGTCCCCGAGGCCCCGCTCGCTCTCCTTCTTGCTCTGCTCCGAGAGCCGCATCGCCTTGTCCTTCAGCCGCTGGCGCTCCGCCGGGTCGGTGGCACGCTCCGCGGCCTGCTCAAGCTTGGCCGCCTGGTCACGCATCTGTTGGGCACGGCTGCCGGACTCGCCTGCAACGCTCATGATCACTCCTGGGATCTGGGGGAGAGCGGATGCCACCAGCGAAACAGCACCCCCACGCCCGCGCATCCCGAACGGTCACCCACCGCTATCCCCGCAGCACAGGCCGGGTACCGAAGGTCACCCGGTGTTCTCAGCGGATGTGTCGGCGTCCGGCGCGACGCCCGCGCAGGCCCAGGTAGACCAGGGCCGCCACGAAGAGCAGGATGCCGATGAACAGCAAATAGAGCATGCCTTTGGCAGCAACGCCGATGATGCCCAGCACCATCGCCACGATGACCAGGATCAAGAAGACCTTCACGACGTGGACACCTCCTAGAGCGAATGGGGCTCAGCGGCGCGCGAGCTGCCGCTCGCCGCCCGCACCGGGCCGGTAGGTGAGGCCGTAGTGCTGGAAGATGCTCGCCTCTTCCTCCGCAGGCAAGACGTCGTCCGTACCGATCGATGGGCTCTTCTTCACCAGCGCCTTGTCGTAGTCGACCTTGACGTACCCCGGCCCGACGATCGCGCCGACCAGCGGAACGAAGACCAGCCGGTGCCGGGTGGGCAGCCCCACCAGCACGGTGGCCATGGCCGGTTCGTCCGTGCTGGTGTCCACGTAGATGGCCTCCAGGGCGCCGATCCTGTGCCCGCCCGAGTCGACCACGTCGTGGGTACGCCACTCGCGAATGTCCGCTGCCTGGATCATTCTCAGGTCCCTTCGCACGATCACAGCCCGGCCGGTGCACTTCCTAGCCTGCCCCCGCCTGACGGGGGAAACCAGTTCGGCACACCCTAAGCAAGGCCTCGCCCGTCACACCGATTCTGTGCATCTGGGCTGAGGGGGCTCCCGCCAGAGGGGTGCACACGCCGTGCGTCGAGGAGTGGGTTGAGCGCGGAGGAGTCGCAGAAGGTCAGGCCGCTGCAGTCGACCACCAGCGCTCTGGCCGGTGAGGCATGGGCGAGGGCCTCGGCCATGGCGAACCTCAGCGAGGGGGCCATCTCGATGTCGATCTCGCCGGTGGGCCGGACCGCCACCGTATGGTCCAGGACCTCTACGGCGATGTCGCCGGCACCGGCTTCCTGGGGAAAGCGTTCGCCCATGGTGGATCACTCCTTCGATCTACAGGCGTGGCCCCCGAAGGCGTGTTGGTCAGCGCCGGTACGGGGAACGGGTCACGTGCTGCGCTGGTCGTGAGTGTTCTGGCGGAGCTGGTCGGTGTGCCGGGTCAGGGCGTCGATGCGTTCGACGAGGTCGGCGTCTTCGGGTCGCAGGTGGGGCCGCGTGTCGGTCAGGGGGCGGACGAGGCGCGCGGCGTCGTTCTCGGCGAGGGCCTGGTTCAGGTCGCCGACGGCGCTCTCGGCGCTGGCGGGGAGACCGGTGAGGGAGGTGATCTGGCCGGCAAGCCGTCGCAGGTCGGCTGCGTTGTCGCGGGCCCAGGCGGTCACGGTGCGGTCGGCGGCGCGGGTGTCACGGGTGGCCTGGACACGCTGGTCGCCGGTGCTTCCGGCGGTGCCGGGGCGCAGTCGCAGGTAACGGCGTTCGGCGGCCTGACGGCTGGCGACCCCCAGGGGTCCCGCGAGATCGGCCCAGCTCGCTCCGTGCCCGCGTGCGGTTTCGATCAGTCCGCTCTCCCAGCCGGCGAGCTGCTCACGGACCTCGCGCAGCGTCAGCAGTGCGGCCAGAGCAGGGTGGGGGCCCGAGCCCGGTGGGGTCGTCGCTTCGGCCGTTTGCCATCTGGCGGAGGGTTGTTGCGCGTCCTTGACGGCCTGGTTGATGGCCTCCAGCGCCGCGGCGGCGGCAACGAAGGGGATGGATGCTGTCGACTCGGCAGACTCGTTCATGGCACTCCCCGCGACCCTGTCACCCTCCAGGTGACATCTTGCTTGTCATCGTTTCGATGACATGTTACAACGGGAGCACGTTGAAGCGCATTGGCAGTTTCTGCCTGAACCAACTGGAGGTGTTTCGCGATGTTGATGCGCACTGACCCGTTCCGCGAGATGGACCGGATCGTCCAGCAGCTGTCCGGTACGTCGGGCACGTGGTCGAAGCCGTCCGTGATGCCGATGGACGCCTACCGCCAGGGCGACGAATACGTGATCGCCTTCGACCTCCCCGGCGTGAGCACCGAGGCGATCGACATCGACGTAGAGCGGAACATGCTGACCGTCAAGGCCGAGCGCCGGCCCACGGGTAAGTCCGACGGCGTGCAGATGGAGCTCTCCGAGCGACCCCTGGGCGTCTTCTCCCGACAGATCATGCTGGCCGACACCCTGGACACCGAGCGCATCGAAGCCGACTACGACGCGGGTGTCCTGACCCTGCGGATCCCGATCACCGAGCGCGCCAAGCCCCGCAAGATCACCATCGGCGGCGAGTCCGGCCGCAGGCAGATCTCCGGCTGACCAACCCCGCCGGCAGCGGAGGACGGGGAACCGATTCCCCCTCCGGCACCCCGCCCTCCGCCCCCCTTCACCCTTCACCCCTCCCTGGAGGTGATGTGATGACGTTGCGCAGGGAAGCCTTTCTGGCCCACGTCCAAGAACATGGCGAATACCAGACTCCGGCTGAAGCAGAACGGGCGGCCCGCGTCGTCCTGGCCCTGCTGGGCGCGCACCTGGTGGGCACCGTTCGGGCCGAGCTCGCGGCCCGGCTTCCCGAGACCTACGCCCTGATCCTGCTCAACCCCCTGCAGGCCACGGAACCGCTCCCTCCCGAGCGTTTCGTCCGCGCGACCGCGGCCTGGATCGAAGGCGCCACCGAGAAGACGGCCCTGTGGGACATCGGCGCGGTCCTGTCCACCGTGGCCGCCGCTGCAGGCGATGTCCTCACGCGCGAGGTCCTGCTCCAGCTCCCGCCCGGCTATGACCTCCTCTTCGGCCACCCCCAACCCGCCTGACCACCCCCGCCCGCACCGTCCGCAGCGGGCCAGACCCTCGAAGAGAAAGGCAACCGCAGCACCATGTACGACCAGCCTCGACCGAACCCGGCCCCGCCCACCATGACGTTCGAGCAGATGCTGGAACGTGTGCGCTACGAGGGCGCGTACCCCACCCGCGAACGCGCCGAGGAAGCCGTCCGCACCGTCTTGGCCGCCCTCGGCCGGCAAATCACCGGAGACGAACGCGTCGACCTCGCACAGCGCCTGCCCGTCGAGGCCGCCCTCACCCTCACCGCCCAGATCCCCGACACCGAACAGCTCACCGGCTGGGGCTTCGTCAAGGACCTGGCCACCCGCACCGGCGCCACCCCCGCCGCCGCACGCTGGGACACCGGCGCCGTACTCGCCGTCGTCACCCGCCTCGCGGGACCCGACCTCCTCGCCCGCATCCTCCACCAGCTCCCCGGCGGCTACGCCCTCCTCTTCGGCCAGGCGGAACTGCGCCAGCCCCAGCCCGCCATCTGATCATCGGCGCCCATCCGGCCCCGGATCCGCGGCGGCCACCCCAGCCCCCACCTCGCCTGGTGTTCAGTACGGGCCATCACCTGAACGTTCCGGGCGCGGAACCCGGGACGGAGATGTCCCTGCAGAAACCCGGGGTGTTCTGCTGGTCGTGCCGTCAGGGGGGCGGCGTCATGGAGACCCCCGGGACGGAGGAGGACTAGGAGCGCGGGTTCGATTCCCGTCATCCGCTCCACAGCAAAGCCCCAGGTCGGCGACCTGGGGCTTTGGTGTTGCCGTGCTCTCCAGGCCGGTGCCCGGACCATAACGTCCTTTCGAGCTCAGCCTGACTGGACAGGGGGCGTTACGGCTGCCGCGTGCCGCCTCCGCCGGAGCACCAGGCCCACAACCAGCGCGGCCACGGCGGCGCCTGCCGCACCGCTGCCCAGGAGCCAGGGGTCCATGGCAGTTTCTGCCGCCTGGTCCTGACACGAGCGGCGGGCCGCATCGTCGATCTGCACCACCCGATATCGGGCCCAGACCTCGCCGCCGCCCACCCAGTGGACCTCGTACAGACCGGGCTTGGCATCGCAGCGGATCGCAGCCGCGGCCGACATTCCCTTGGCGCCGTGCATGACAGCTTGGCTGGTGAAGCCCCGCGAGGTGAGGGTGTCGCCGAACCTCAGGTCCGCGTCGGAGCCCGCGAGCGTCACCTTGTCGCCGGGCTTGAACGTCCGTACGTCCCAAGGCGATTGCGGCCAGGATGCCCCTGCGGGCCAGTGCTCCTCCGGCTGCTCCAGGGGAAGGGCCGCAACCTTGGCGGGGCATGCCTTGCGTTCGGCCTCGTCGATGTCCGCCACCTCTACGGTCACCCAGACGTTGCCCTTGGCGCCACCAGCGCGGCTGTCGGGCCCGGCCGTCTCGACCGGGTAGACACCAGGCCTGGTGTCACACCTCACGATGGCCGCAGCGGTGATCACCGGATCGTTCATCCTCAGCGTCCCGTGCTCGACGAAGATCTCGGAGACCACCCAGTCCCCGTTCAGCCCCGGCAGGTACGAGGGCATCGCAAAGCTGAGCCGCTCACCGGGGCGCGCGGACAGCCGCGCTCCCATGGGTGGCGTGGAGTCCGGCGGATCCTCGCTCTGCGTCGCGACCGCATGCGCCGCGTTCGCATGCGCCGCGTTCGCATGCGCCGCGGGCGATATCAGCAGCAGCAGCCCCAGCACAGCGGACCAGCCAACCCTCTTTCCCACCATGCCCATTCGGCTTCTTTCCGTATCCGTCTACGTGGCTGCGTATGCCCCCGCCTGGGTCCCTTCTGGCCCCGCGGGAGCCAAAACGAGGGCCCAGGTCAGCGGCCTGGACCTGCTCCATTGTCTTGACCTGTTCGGGAGTCCAGCGGCACTTGCGCACCGCTCGGGTCGGTGACCATGGCCCTGCCACGGTCGGTCGGTCATGAGCGCCCGTGCGTCCGCAGCCGTCTGCCGGCGCTCGTCCTGCCGGACGGTGCGCAGGGACACCCCGAGGCGTTTGCCGGCTGCACGGCCTCCACGTCCGGTCCCAGCCCCGACGATTGCAGCATCCCAGCCCCCCAGCTGATGTGACCGCGCATACCGGCGGCCAGTTCCGAGATCGTAAGCGACGGGCCCGGACGGACCGGCGAGCGCAGTGAACCCGGCCGCCACGCCCGGGACGGAGGAGGGGGACGTCGACCGATGGGCCACCGTCCTGAGGCTCCTGCCGGGGCCGGGAGGAGAAAGCCTTGGCAGCGGCGTCCGGCCATCGGCGCCTGGATCTTCTCGGGCCTGTGCGTCCTCGGTCTCCTCGGGGTGGTCCTGACGGTCACGTACGGCTTGCGGCAGCCGGATGGGGCCGGGCAGGCACGGCAGCCGTGCTGCTGGGCGGAGAACGCCACACCCGAATGGGTGGCCAGGACGATGGGGGTCCAGGTGCCGGAGACGGCCACCGATCGGCGGGCCGGGCTCCACAGCAACGGGCAGTACGACGTCGCGCTGCTCGCCTTCACCGTCACGACCCCCGAGGCGGACCGGCTTGTGCGGCCGCTTCGAAGCGAGGGCTCCGAGATGGCCCTCAACCGGCATCCGGAGAAGCCTGGTTACACCCGCGTCGACGGCTTCACCCACCTCGGACTCCCCGAACCCGAGACCTTCGTCGAAGGCATGCGTACGGGCAGCATCTGCCCCCACGACGCCAAGACGCCCCAAAGCGAGTCCCTCAAGGTTGTGCGCGAACGTCTACGTACACGAATTCCAGACCGGCACCACCCGCATCTACTTCTGGGCCGGCAGCGAGGCTCCCTTCGAGAAGCCGACGGTCTGACCGGAACGTCGGTGCCGATGCCGCCGCATCGGGGACGGACGTCACCCGTGCGCCTCGCTTCTTCGTCGACATGATGCAGTCCGTCGCTGTGCGTGCCAGCGTGATCGGGAGGAATCCGTACCCGACACGTCAAGAGGAGTCGCCGTCATGGGCGGTAGGCAGGACAAGCGCAAGGAACCGGGCAAGGAACCGAGCAAGGGCCGCGAGGCTCAGGAGCACCATCGCCCCGGAGACCCGGCGCACTCCCAGCCCGGCAGGTCATCCCGCGAGCAGGCACAGAAGCAGGGACAGGGCCAGGGGCAGGGACGGGAGGAGACCTCGCGCCGCCGCGAGGACGACCTGCTGCGCGAGGAAGACCTGCACGACGAGACGCTCTGACCGGAGCACTACTCGCCCACAAGCCCGGAGCCCGGCCGATCCGCAGTCACCCCGGACGGGCTCCGTCCGAACCGTCGCGGCCGGAAAATACCTGGTCAGAACCTGCTTCCTGGACCTTCGACCGGAGTACGGTAGAGAGACCGGGAGTATTTCGCACACCCGCTCCGCTGCGGGACGTCGTTTCCGGCGATCACTGCACCGGACCGCTCGCGAACGGTCCGGGGACGGGTCCGCGATATGACCACCCTTTACCGCGCCGAGTCCCGGGTGCGTGCTCCCCTCGCCCCGGCTCGCCTCTCGCTCACGCCTCGGACCACTCTCGCGGGCCGGCTGGACGGCGCCTGGTGGCCCCGTGCCCGCGACCTCGAGACCGAGCTTCCCGCGCTGGCCGCCGCCCTGGCAGAGCCCTGGGGGCGCATCACGCGCGTCACTGTGAACCCCACGCGCTGGCCCGTCATCCCGCACACGATTCCCGTGACCGGACAGCAGACGCTGCACGTGGGCTGGTTCACCGAACAGGACCCCGACAGCCTGATCCTGCTCTCCTACACCGTCGGCCGCTGGGACCTCCTCGTCGTCCCGCCCGAGACCGAGCCCGCCGCCGCGGCCCGGCTGATGGCCTGCGCCGCGATCCCGGGCAGCGTCCTCGCCCCGAGCACCCTGATGGCCAACGAAGCCGCCATCGGGCGCGGCATCCGCGAGGCCCAGCGCCAGGAAGCCGGCTGGGAGAGCGAAGGCGGAGCCTGCATGTCCCCCTTCGGAACTCCGCTCGACCGGCGCACCCTCCCGCTGCCCGGCAACGGCTGGAGGTGAGCTCCGAATCCGCCACCCACTACGAAGGGAACACGCCCCCATGAAGTACATCGAGACCCAGACGCTGCCGTCGCTCGGGCAGGCCGAAGTACGGATCATCGCGCACACGCCCGAAGCCGCGCGAGCGGTCGCAGAAGCGCTGCGCGGCTGCTTCGCCGGCGCGGAACAGCGCAGCTATCCCGGCCTCGACGGCAACACCCGCCTCCACCTCACCGTGGACACGGCCACACCCGCCGGCCCCGTCCGCTCCTGGCTGGCCGCCAGCCGGACCCCCGTCGGCACCGGCGCCCACTCCGACGAGACCTGAGAAACCCCACAGCCCCCGGAGCCCACCCACACCCACGAAAGGACGCGGTCATGGCCACACTGCGCGAACGCAGGACCTACCGCGACGAGGTGCTCCGGGTCCTGTACGAAGCCGTCGAAGGCAACCGCCTCCTTGGCGTCACCGGAACACAGCTACGGCGCGACCTCCACGTACCTGAACAGGACCTGGCCGCCGCCTGCACCTACCTGGCGGGCGAAGGCCTGATCAGCGTCGACTGGGAACCGGGTAACACCCCGGCGATGGTCACCCTCACCCACGAAGGAATCCGCCGCATGGAGGCCGAAGAGGAAGAACACGGCTGAATCTCCCTGCACACGTGAAGGGCATGGCACGCACGTGGGTAGTACCCAGTCACACGGCTTCTCCGGTTCCGGTGGAGAGTGCGACGTGGCGCCATTGGTCGAGTTCACGTCGCACCAGATCCAGCTTCGCCTCGATGCGCTCCACCGCGTCCGCACCCAGCTGCAGGCGCAGCGGCGGATCGGCCGCCTCCGTGATGTCGACGACGGCTTTCGCGGCCTTCACCGGATCACCCGGCTGGCGGCCGTCGTTCGCGGCCAGCGCCTCGCGCACCGGACCCGCACCGGCGGCGTAGTCGGCGATGGAGGCCGGTTCGACCCGCATGCTCAGCTTGCTGAGGAAGTCGGTGCGGAACCCGCCCGGTTCCACGATCGTGACGCGGACACCGAGCGGGGCCAGCTCGCCGTGCAGCGCCTCGGAGATGCCCTCGAGGGCGAACTTCGACGCGCCGTACAGACCCACCGCCGGCGCGGTGGCGAAGCCTCCCACCGAGCCGATGTTCAGAACGTGTCCGGAGCGCTGGGCGCGCAACGTCGGCAGGGTCGCCCGCAACGTGTTGAGCACGCCGAAGACGTTGACGTCGAACAGTGCCCGGACGGCCGCGTCGGAGGTCTCCTCGATCGCGCCCACGAGGCCGTAACCGGCGTTGTTGGCCACGATGTCCAGCCTGCCGAACCTCGCCAGGCCGGCCTCCACCGCAGCCCTCAGCTGCTCCGGTTCGGTCACGTCCGCGTCCACCGCCAGCAGCCCGTCCGGCTCGTGCGGGTAGGCCCGTAGCACCGCTGACGCGTCCCTCGCCGTAGCGATCACGCTGTGCCCGCGGTCCAGCGCCTCCCGGGTTATCTCCGCGCCGAGCCCCCGCGATGCTCCGGTGACAAACCAAACGCTCATGATCTCCCCTGTTCCTATGCCCGGATGGGCCGATGGACCGATGGCCGATGGGCCGACATCTCGACGCTAGAACCTAGAGTCGTGTCTAGATCAACAGCTGCGTGAGGGAGGGGGCTCATGGACCTGAGCATCGGTGAGGTGGCACGACGCAGTGGGCTGAGCGTGCACGCGTTGCGGTTCTACGAGCGGGAGGGCCTGTTCGCCAACCCGGTGCGCCGCCTGTCCAACGGCCGCCGGATCTATCACGAGGAAGACCTGGAGTGGCTGGCCGTCTGCACGAAGCTTCGCTCCTCCGGCATGCCCCTGGCGATGATCCGGCAGTACGTCGAGCTGGCCCGCCGGGGCCCGGGCAACGAACACGAGCGCCTTCAGCTGCTGCGCCGGCACGAAAGCCACGTGGAGGCGCAGATCCGCGAACTGCAGGACACCCTGGCCGTGATGCGGCACAAGGTGCGGATCTACGAGGACCATGTCGCCCGCGGTGAAGCCGACCGGCTCTGGAACCCATCCCGCCCGGCCGCCGCCACGCAGGCCGACATCCCCCAGGAGTGCCATCCGCCGGCCAGCGCATGACCACCATCCAAAAGGCCGGCACCACATCTCCGTCGACCAGAAGTCCTGGGCGCCCGGCACGCTCGACTTCACGACGTCGCACTGGGGGTACAGCCCACTGAGTGTCTACTCGGAGGACTACGGCCTGATCGTCGTCTCGGACACCGAGGTGGGCATGTTCTGGAACTTCTCCGACTACTGAGAGGAGACCCCCACTGAACCAGGCCCACACAGGGGCGGTGGTCGGCGAGTGGTGGCGACCTGGACGGCTCGGTTCGGTGGTCCGCGCGAAGGGTGGGTCGTAGGTGGCACCGCTGCGGAGGGCGTCCAGGGCGGCCGCAGACACCTCGTCGTCACCAGCCAGCAGTCGTTCCAACTCGTCTCGCTCCATAGCCACCCCCACCCGGATCCTGCGGTACAGCAGCGCAGTGGCGCAGTGGCGCAGCAGCGCAGTGGCGCAACCAGAGCAGCCACCCCGTCGGGGGTGGTGCGCGCTCGCTTGCGGCGGGGGGTTGGCGTGTGGCTTGGGTCACATTTTGGGGGTGGGGCCTCACACTCCGGGGGGCTGAATCGCTCGGAGTCCGGAACGCATCCGTGACGGGAGACCCTCCATGTCCTATAGCCCGCCCGCCCGACCGCCCGACCCACCGGCCGTCCTGTGCGGAGGGAGCCGCCTTGAGCCGCTGTTCGTCGGCGGCGTGCGCCGTGCCGGTCTCGTCCTCGATCTCGCTCCGGACGGGAATCAGGTGCGCGGGAACCGCGCCGTCGCCGATCCCGACGCGTTCGCCCACGTCGACTGAACACTGAGGAATCAACATGATGCGAAGACTGGCTTCGTTGCCCGGTGGAAGAGTGGGGAAGTGGGTCGTCCTCGCGGTCTGGGCGGCCCTGCTGATCCCGGTTCTGATGCTGGCCGGGCAGCTCGGCGACGTCGAGAAGAACGACAATTCGGCCTGGCTGCCCGGGAATTCGGAGGCCACCCAGGTCGTCGCCCGGGCCGAGGGCTTCCAGCGCGCCGATACCGTGCCCGCGATCGTGGTCTACGACCGGCCCGAGGGCGTCACAGCCGCCGACATGGCCGAGGCACGGGCCGACAGCGAGGTCTTCAAGGGCATGGAGGGCGTCGTGGGGCCGCCTCAGGGGCCCTTGAAGGCCCAGGACGGCAAGGCCATCCAGACCGTGGTGCAGGTCCGCAAGGACAAGACGGGCTGGGAAGGGATCGGAAAGACCGTCGACGCGATGACCGAGGTGGGTCGGGCGAACGCCAACGGGCTCGGCTTCCACGTCACCGGGCCGGCCGGTCACGCGTCCGACTCGATCAAGGCGTTCAGCGGAGGGGGCGCCCTGACCACGATCACCGCATTGGTGGTCGTCGTGATGCTGCTGCTCACCTACCGCAGCCCGTTGCTGCCCCTGCTGCCGCTGCTGACCGTGGGCGTCGCCCTGGTCACGTCGGAGGCGGTGATCTACCTGTTGGCGAAGAACGCCGGCCTCGTCGTCAACAAGCAGACCAGTTTCATCCTGACGGTATTGGTGTTCGGCGCCGCCACCGACTACGCGCTCCTGCTCATCTCGCGCTACCGGGAGGAGTTGCTGCGGCACGAGGACCGGCACGAGGCGATGGCGGAGGCCCTGTACCGCGCCGGTCCCGCGATCATCGCCAGCGCCGCGACCGTAGCGGTCAGCCTGATGCTGCTGACGCTGGCCACCCTCAGCTCCACGCAGGGGCTCGGGCCCGCCTGCGCCGTCGGCATCCTCGTCGGGCTGCTCGCCATGGTCACCCTGATGCCGGCCCTGCTGGTCGTCTGCGGCCGCTGGATCTTCTGGCCGGTGAAGCCGTCGTACGGGTCCGCGGAGGCGACCGGGGAGGGCATCTGGAACCGGGTCGGCGCCACTGTCTCGCGCCGGCCGCGGATCGTGTGGATCGGCACCACGCTCGTCCTCGGCGCCATGGCGATCGGGGTGTTGGGGCTCAAGGCCGACGGGCTTTCCAACAAGGACCAGTTCACCGGCACGCCGCAGACGGCCGTCGGCGAGAGGATCCAGTCCGAGCACTTCCCGGCCGGGGCGGGCGACCCCGTCCTCGTCGTGGCCGGAGCCGCCTCGGCGGAGCAGGTGAGGACCGCGCTGTCCGGCGTACCGGGAGTCGTCGGTGTCTCCGAGCCGATGGTCAAGGACGGCGAGGCCATCATGCTCGGGGAGCTCGAGGACGACCCCAGCAGCAGGGCCGCGATACGCACCGTCGAGAAGGCCAGGATCGCGGTCCACGGGATCGAGGGCGCGGACGCCCAGGTCGGCGGCAGCACGGCGATCATGCTCGACACGCACGAAGCGGCCGCCCGTGACTCCAGGGTGATCATCCCCATCGTGCTGGTGGTGGTGCTCCTCATCCTCGCGCTGCTGCTGCGGGCGGTCGTCGCACCGCTGTTGCTCATGGCGACGGTGGTGCTGTCGTTCGGAGCGGCCCTCGGTGTGAGCAGTCTGGTGTTCAACCACGTGTTCCACTTCGCCGGCGCGGAAGCCTCCTTCCCGCTCCTGACGTTCGTGTTCCTGGTCGCCCTCGGCATCGACTACAACATCTTCCTGGTCACCCGGGTACGCGAGGTGGCGCTGCTGCACGGCACGCGGCGCGGCGCGCTGCTGGGTCTGTCCACCACCGGGGGTGTGATCACCTCAGCGGGTCTGGTGCTGGCGGGCACCTTCGCGGCGATGGCCTCGCTGCCGCTGGTGTTCGCGGCCGAGCTCGGGTTCGCGGTGGCGTTCGGCGTGCTGCTGGACACCATGATCGTCCGGTCGGTTCTGGTCACCGCGCTGACCCTGGACGTGGGTCGATGGATGTGGTGGCCCAGCAGGCTGTTCAGGGACCACGACGTCCCCCGGCCGTCGGCGGCGGCCGAGCCCGACCTCGAACCCGCCCTCAGAGGCGTGTGACGGCCTTCCGTCGCGGCTAGGGGTGTCTCTTACAAGAAGGCCCAGGTCAGCGACCTGGGCCTTCTTCGATCTAAGCCGTCTGGCGGCGAACGGTGCGGCGGTAGCCCTGGACGAGGGCCACCGTCGCGGCCGTCAGCGCGATCGCGGCGAGTTGGGGTCCGTAGGAGATTTCCATGAGGCCCGCGGCGCCCGGGTGCGACCGGACCTCGATGGAGCCTTCGGGGACGGTGTCCTCCAGCAGCCCGTACGCCCAGGCCAGGACCGCCGCGCCGGCCGCGCCCGCTGCCAGCAGGGCCCCGGTGCTCATGCCCGAGCGGCGGCCGGCCTGCCACCAGCCGCGCACCGTCGCCAGCGCCCCGATGACCAGCGCGATGCCGAGCGCACCGGCCGCGGCCATCCAGGACCCGGCGGTGACCGCGCCCAGCATCGAAGCGGCGAGGCTTGCGGATCCCCGCCCCGTCAACGCCTCCATGGATCCCTGCGGCGGGGCCACGGCGCGTGCCAGCAGCCAAGCGACTGCGCCCAGGGCCGCCAGGCCGGCCGCGGCCCGTGCCCACAGGACCGCGGCGCCCCGGCGCCCGATTCGTGTCCCCATCCCGATCCCCCCGACTGCCTCGTTGCGGATGCCAACCTACCAACGGGTAGAGCCTCTGCCGCCTGTGATCTGCGTCCCGGGCACCGGGCCCTCCCGGGCACCGGGTGCCGGTATGAAGAATTCATACCGGGAACGTGAGGGTCGGCAACTGGTGACGGACCCGAGCGATCATGAAGACTCTGTTGCGGCAGAGAAAAGGCCCGCCGACCCGCGGGCCGCCGCTACAGGGGGAGACCGCTCATGAACGCCACCGCACTGCTCACACTTCCGGTTCAGGCCGACGCCGAATGCGGCATCGTCATCGAGGACCTGGACGCGCTGGGCCCGGACGCGGTCGCGATGCTGACCTTCTGCGTCCGCCAGAACGAGCTGCCGGCCCACACCGCGAGGACGGCCGGGATCGCGGCATGACGGACGGGGGGACGGCGGAAGCGCCGCTCGGGTTCAAGCGGCACCTGCGGCTGACGGTCGTACCGGACGAGGCCGCCTATCTGGTCTCGCCCCGAGCGGTGACCGCCCTGCGCGGCCGGCCGGCCGAGGTGCTGGCGCCGCTGCTCGACGGAAGCCGGACCTGCGCCCAGATCCTCGACGAGGCGGCGGCGGAACTGCCCCGGGAACAGGCCGTGCCGGCCCTGCGCAGCCTCGTGGCCGGCGGTCTCGTACGCACCGTCGCCGCGCCCGCGGCGGACCCGGCGGACCCGGTGGCCAGGGCGGCCGGGGCGGCCGGGGCGGCCGGGGCGGCCGAGGCGTACTGGGACCTCGCCGGCCTCGACGGCGGCCGGGCCGGCGAGGAGCTGGCCCAGGGCTGCGTGCAGGTGGTCGCACTGGCCGGAACGGACGCCGGGGAGGCCGAAGAGGCCTGCCGCCGCTCGGGGATCCGGGTGGCGGGCGACGGCGAGGCGGCGGCGCTCTCGCTGGTCCTGTGCGCCGACTACCTCGACCCGGAGCTCGCCGAGGTGGACGCCCGGCACCGGGCGGCGGGCCGTCCCTGGCTGCTGGCCAGGCCGGTCGGCGCCGAGCCGTGGACGGGGCCGGTCTTCCAGCCGGGGCAGGGGGCCTGCTGGCACTGCCTGCGCACCCGGCTGCAAGGGCACCGGCGTTCCGAACTGCCCCTGCAGCAGGCGCTCGGGGTGACGGGACCGCTCGCACGGGCCGAGGCCTCGCTGGAAGCCGGACGGGCCATCGGCCTGCACACCGCCGTCCTGGAGGCCGCCAAGTGGCTGGCCGGGTTCCGGCACGAGGGACAGGGCGCGGTCCACACCCTCGACACGCTCACCCTGCGCGGCGGCCCGCACCCGGTCACGCGCAGGCCGCAGTGCCCCGAGTGCGGTGACGGAGGACTGGTGGCGGCCCGGGTGCGCCGCCCGGTCGAACTGTCCTCGCAGCCGAAGAACCGGCTGCCGGGCAACGGACACCGGGTGCTGACCCCGGAGCAGATGCTCGCCCGGTACGGGCACCTGATCGATCCGGTGACGGGCATCGTCAAGGACGTGCGCCGTGACCCGCGCTGCCCCGCCTTCGTGCACAGCTACGTGTCGGGGCACAACCTGGCGCTCGCCCCGGAAACCCTCGGCGGTCTGCGGGCGGGACTGCGCGCCCTGTCGGGCGGCAAGGGCCTCAACCCCGAGGAGGCGAGGGTCGGCGCCCTGTGCGAGGCCGTGGAGCGGTACTCCGGTTCCTGGCAGGGTGACGAGCCCTCGCTGCGCGCCCGTTACCGGGAGCTGGGCCCGGTGGCCGTGCACCCGTCGGAGATCCAGCTCTACGACGAACGGCAGTACCGGGACCGGGAGGTGTGGAACGCCGCGCACTCCGCCTTCCACCACGTCCCGGCGCCCTTCGACGAGGACGAGCTGGTGGACTGGACCCCCGTCTGGTCCCTGACCGCGGAACGCCAGCGCCTGGTGCCGACCTCCCTCCTCTACTTCTCGGCCGGCGCGGGCCGGCCGGGGACGCCACGGGCCGACTCGAACGGCAACGCGGCGGGCGGCACCCTGGAGGACGCGATCCTCCAGGGGTTCCTGGAGTTGGTGGAACGCGACGCGGTCGCGCTCTGGTGGTACAACCGCACCCGGCAGCCCGCGGTGGACCTGGACGCCTTCGGCGAGGACCAGCCCTGGCTGGGCCCGCTGCGCGAGGAGTACCGCTCCATCGGGCGCGAGGTCTGGGTCCTGGACCTGACGGCCGACCTGGGCATCCCCGTGATGGCGGCGCTGTCCCGACGGACCGACAAGCCGGCCGAGGACGTGCTCTTCGGTTTCGGCGCGCACCTCGACCCGGGCGTGGCACTGCGCAGGGCGATGACGGAGATGGGCCAGTTGCTGCCCGCCGTCGCGGACGCCAGGGCCGACGGCAGCGGGTACGCCCTCAAGGAAGAGGAGCCGTACACCTGGTGGACCACCGAGACGGTGGCCCGTCAGCCGTACCTGCTGCCGGACGGGACGCGGCCCGCCCGGCGGCCCGGCGGCTGGGAACACCCGCCGCGGACGGACATCAGGGACGACCTGGACGCCATGGTCGAACTGACCCGGCGCCACGGCCTTGAGGTGCTGGTCCTCGACCAGACGCGGCCCGACATCGGGTTGCCGGTGGCCAAGGTGATCGTGCCGGGACTGCGGCACTTCTGGGCCCGGTTCGGCCCCGGACGGCTGTACGACGTACCGGTGGCGCTGGGGCGGCTGGAGACGCCGACCGGCTTCGCCGACCTCAATCCGATTCCGCTGTTCGTGTAGTCCCGGCCCGTCGAGGAGTGGCTGGTCAGATCGGGTGGACGGCGGTCCGGCAGAGGCGTTCCGCTTGGCCTTCCGTTTATTTCCGCGGACGGTACTCATATCGTATGCTCCGGTCCGGAATGCGGACTGGGCAGCGAGGGGGCCGGGAATGAACGACGACCACAGCGCCTCCCAAGCACCCCGGACACCGCAGAGGCTGGCCGACGCCGCCGAGAGCATGGCTCCCAGACTGGCCCGCGCCATGCTCTACGCGATCCTCGCGTCCTACCTGCTGATCACCCTGCTCAACATCCTGAGCGAGAGCCTCAGCATCCTCGCCGTGCTCGCCAGCATGGCCGGGGTCCTCGGAGTCTTCGCACTCCAACTCCTGCACTCCTCACCGGACACCCGCCGCGCCCCGCTGCGCCGCAGGATCGTTCCGCTCGCCGTGCAGGCGGCGCTGACCTTCCTGCCGCTCATGGTCCTCCACTGGCAGTGGGGCAGCATGGGCGGCTTCTTCGCGGCCTCCTGCCTGCTGCTGCTCCCCACCCGGATCGGCTGGGCGCTGTTCGGCCTGACCGGCGTGCTGATGATGCTCTACGCCGGCTTCGCCGGGCTGCCGGTCGCCGACATCATCTACATGGGCCAGTCCACCTGGCTCACCGGCATCGTGGTGTACGGCATCTCCCGGCTGACCGAACTCGTCGTCGTGGTCCACGAGACCCGCAGCGAGCTGGCCCGGCTCGCCGTGACCAACGAACGGCTGCGCTTCGCCCGCGATCTGCACGACCTGCTCGGGTACAGC
The DNA here is from genome assembly GCF_057834465.1 of Streptomyces sp. GL_140. NCBI lineage: Bacteria > Bacillati > Actinomycetota > Actinomycetes > Kitasatosporales > Streptomycetaceae > Streptomyces > Streptomyces sp. GL_140. The sequence goes on along the minus strand of NZ_CM174404.1, from coordinate 4,480,296 downwards.
CTCTCCGCGATCTCGCTGCGCAGCGAACTGATCCGCAGGCTGCTCCCGGCCAGCCCGGAGCGCGCCCGCGAGGAGGTCTCCGAGGTGCTCGACATCTCCCGTCAGGCGCTCGCGGACGTCCGGCTGGTGGCCAGCGGCTACCGGGACATGTCGCTGGTGCAGGAGTGCGCCTCCGCGCGGGAGGTGCTGCGGGCCGCCGAGGTCGATGCGAGCCTGACCGTCTCCGTCGGCGAGCTGCCGCCCGCGGTGGACACCGTACTGGCGACCGTGCTGCGGGAGGGGATGACCAACCTGCTCCGGCACAGCCGGGTACGCAGCTGCGTCATCGAGGCCGTCCAGCGGGACGGCTCCGTCCGGCTGTCGGTGGTCAACGACGGCGTCGAGGCGGGGGTCCGCGAGGTCGATCCGCACGGCGGCAGCGGGCTGGGCAACCTGGGCCAGCGGGTCCGGGCCATGGGGGGCGAGCTCACCTTCGGCCTGTGTCCCGACGGCCGCTTCCAGCTGATCGCCACGGTGCCCGCCGAGCCCGCTCCGGCGTCCCCGGGGCCGGAACTCCAGCCGCTGAAGGTGCTGCGCAGGCTGTCGCGAAGGATGGCCGCCTGATGGCCGTACCCGGTACGCCCCCCGAGAAGCCCGTGACGTCCGAGACCTCCGAAGCGCCCGAGTCGCCCGTGGTGCGGATCCTGCTCGCCGAGGACGTGCACATCGTCCGCGGCGCACTGGTCGCGCTGCTCGGGTTGGAACCCGACTTCGAGGTGGTCGCGGACGTCGCCCGCGGCGACGCGATCCTGCCCGCCGCCCTGCTGCACAAGCCCGACGTGGCGCTGCTCGACGTCGACCTGCCAGGCCTCGACGGACTGGCCGCGGCCGCGCAGCTCGCCGCGCAACTGCCCTCCTGCCGCACGCTGATGCTCACCAGCCTCGGGCAGCCCGGCACCCTGCGCCGCGCCCTGGACGCCCAGGTGTCGGGCTACATGCTCAAGGACGCCCGGCCGGAGCAACTGGCCGCCGCGGTGCGGTCGGTGGCGGCCGGGCAGCGGGTGATCGACCCGCAGCTGGCGATGTCGGTCTGGGAGAGCCTGGAGTGCCCGCTCACCGCGCGCGAGACCGAGGTGCTGCAGCTGGCCTCCCCGGGCGCACGGGTCGCGGAGATCGCGCGGGCCCTGCACCTGTCGGAGGGCACCGTCCGCAACTACCTGACGTCGATCGTGGTCAAGGTCGGCGGCCGCAACCGCATAGACGCGATCCGGATCTCCCGCGAGGCGGGCTGGATCTCCTGACGGGCCCGGCGGTACGGGTCCCAGGGCTCGGGGCAGAGACGGCCTAGAGCCAGCCGCGTTCGCGGGCCGCCCTGGCGGCCTGGACGCGGGTCCGGCTGCCGGTCTTCGCGATCGCCGCGGAGAGGTGGTTGCGGACCGTGCCGTGTGCCACGTGGAGCCTGGCGGCGACTTCGGAGAGCGGGGCACCGGACTCCGCGGCCTCCAGCACCTCGCGTTCGCGGGGAGTCAGCGGATTGGGAACGGCGGTCAGGGCCGTCAGGGCCACCGTGGCGTCGATCACCCGCCGACCGGCCGCCACCTGGCGGATGGTCTTCACGATCTCCTGGACCTCGGTGTCCTTGGCGAGGAATCCGTCGGCCTGGACCGCCAGGGCGCGGGTGAGGTACCCGGGCTGTCCGAAGGAGGTCAGGAGGATCACCCGGCACTGCGGGAGGTTCTGCTTGACCCAGGCGGTCACCGCGAGGCCGTCCTGCCCCGGCATGTCGATGTCGAGCAGGGCCACGTCGGGCCGGTGCCGCTGGATGGCGGCGACCGCCTTGTCGCCGTCGCGGGCCAGGGCGAGGACGGATATGTCCTCCTCCTGGTCGAGCAGCTGGCCGAGGGCATCGGCGATGACCCGCTGATCGTCCGCGAGCACGACGGTGATCACCGAATGTCTTCCTCTCGTCGGGGCGGCCCGGAGGCCGGGGCGAAGGCGGTGGGCCCCCGGCCGGTGGACCCGGGGCCGATGGGCGCCTCGGCGACGACCTCGAAGTCCGTGCCGGAGTACTCGATTCGGAGCGTCCCGCCCAGCACTGACACCTGGGTCAGCATACTGGGCAGTCCGCTGCCCGCACCGTGCCCGACCGGTGCTTCCGGGCGGGCCCGCGGGGCCCCGTTGTTGGCGATCGCCAGCCGGACCCCGTAGGCGGTGACGCCCACCGTGATCCGCACCCGATCGGCGGTGCTGTGCCGCAGGATGTTGGCGGTGCACTCGCGCAGCACCCATCCCAGCGCGTCGGACACCCGTGGCTCCAGGGCGTCCAGGACGGCCCGTAAGGCCGGTGCGTCGGCCGCGTCCGGGCCGTGGGGCGGCTCCGGCGTCATCCGGCTGTCGACCTCGATGCCCACCGCGCGCAGGGTGGTGACCGTACGGTCGAGCGCCGCCCCGAGGCGGACCTGGCGGTAGCCGGGGGCCGCGAACCGCACCTCGTGCAGGATCACCCGCAGGTCCCTCTCCAGCCCCGGTAACTCCGCGCTCCGGGCCGGGTCCGCGGCGGCCCGGTCCCGGGCGGGTCCGAGACGGCCCGCCAGCGCGGCGAGCCGGTCCCCCACCGGGTCGGCCACCGGGGCCGGCCGCAGGCGCCACGGGGCGTACCAGGCCACCGTTACCGCTTCCGGGCGGCCCGGCGGAACGCTGCCAGCGCGAGGGCCCCGAACGCCGCGGTCCAGGCCGCGAAGACGACCGGGGTCTGCCAGCCGGGCATCCCGCCGGCGATCAGGGTGCGTCCCGAGTCGGCGATCTGGAAGGAGGGCGTGAGCGTGGTCAGCTTCGCGACCCAGGCGGGCAGGATCTCGGTGGGCAGCCACAGGCCGCCGAGCAGGGCGAAGAACATCAGCGCGATCATGCTGGCCGCGTACGAGGTCTCGCCGCTGGTCAGCAGGCCGATCACCACGCCCAGCGCGCTGAAGGCGAAGGATCCGACGGCCACGACCGCGAGGGCCAGGGCCCAGCGGGCCGGCGGCAGGTGAACTCCGTTGACCAGGGCGCTGGTCACGAACACCGCGATGACGGCCGGGACGCCGACCGAAACCGCCGACAGGAGCTTGCCCAGCACCACCTGCGCGGAGGTCAGGGGGGTCAGGGTCAGCTGCTGGAACCAGCCGCTGCCGCGTTCCTGGGAGAGCCGGTGGCCGGCGGTCGAGAGGCAGGCGGACACCGTGGCGAAGGCCGCCATGTTCATCATGTAGTTCGAGGCGAAGTCGGCCGCCGAAGTATCGCCGATCCGGCCCTTGTTGAGCTGGACGAACACGATGTTCATCATGACCGGCATCAGCAGGGTCATCACGAGGAACCGGGGGTTGCGCAGGGTGCGGCGCACCTCGAAGAGCAGGTAGGAAACCATCGGGGACTGAGCCTCCGTGAGGGGTGGGGACCGGGGGGAAACGGGGCCGGAAGAGCGGCGTGCGTGGGGGGAGGGGGAAGGGCGGTCAGAGGCCGGCCGAGGCCACCACGGACAGGTAGGCCTCTTCCAGGTCCACCGCCTGGACCTGGAGGTCGGAGGCGTCCGGCACCTGGACCACCAGGGCGCGGACCGTCGCGTCGGGGTCGACGGTGGTCAGCTTCAGGCCGTCGGCCTCCTCGCTGCACCCGGTCACGCCGGGCAGGGCGAGCAGTTCGGCCGGGGGGACCGGCCGGGCGGAGCGGAACCGGACGGTGGATCCGCCGGAGCGGCGGCGCAGCTCCTGCGGGGTCTCGTCGGCGATCGTGCGGCCGCCGGCGATGACCACGACGCGGTCCGCGGCCTGTTCCACCTCGCTCATGTGGTGGGTGGAGAAGAGGACCGACCGGCCGTCCGCCGCCGCGGCCCGGACCTGCGCCCAGAACGACTGCCGGGAGGCCACGTCCATCTCGTTGGTGGGCTCGTCCAGGATCAGCAGCTGCGGCCGGCCGACCAGCGTCAGCCCGAACCGCACCCGCTGGCGCTGGCCACCGGACAGCTTCTCGACCCGGCGGCCCGCGATGTCCTCCAGCGAGGCGGCGGCGAGCACCTGCGCCAGCGGCATCGGGTCGCGGTGCAGCGAGGCGACGAAGGAGATCAGCTCCTTGACCGACACCTGCTCGGCGAGCCCCGCGGTCTGCAGCATCGCACCGACGCGGCCCGCCTCCAGCGCGCCGCGGGGCGTGGAGCCGAACACCCGGACCGAGCCGGTGCTCGGCTCGATCAGGTCGAGCAGGGTGCCGATCAGGGTGGACTTGCCCGCGCCGTTCGGGCCGAGCAGCGCGACGATCTCGCCGGGGCGCACCTGGAAGTCGACACCGTCCACGGCGTTGACGTCTCCACCCGGATAACGGACCTCAAGGCCGCGGACGTCCACCGCGAGAATTCCCGCGTTTTCATCCGGCGATGTGCTCGTGCGTTCCGTTTCCATCAATGTCACTCTCCTGCTCCGTTCTGCGCGTGGGGGCGAATCCGAGCCTATTCCGGTGAAAGTGGAGTTGCCCAGGGTCGCTTGTGACGACTGCCTCGTGACAGTTGTCATGGGTCGGCGCGGATTGGCCTGAAATTCCTCGCGAAAAGCGGTTTCGGCAGCCCTTTTGCCGCTCTTGCGTGACAGCTGTCATGGCACGTGGGTGACTTGTGGATGGCCTGTCACCGGGCCCCTCTGACAATTGTCATCGGAATTCGAAGATTTATTGACGGGACATCGTCAGGAGTGCGAGAAATGAGTCACCGGCCGAACGGGACGAACGAATCCGAAAAAGGCCGGCCCGTGCGCTGAGAAACCACTTCAGCGAATCACCGAAAGAGGAAACACCATGGCGAACAACATCGACGCGGCCGCCGGCATCGACTTCGACGGCCTGGACCTGGAGGTCCTGGAGGTCGGAGAGGTCCGCGACGCCGTGCAGCTCCCGGAGACCGGCGCCTCCTCCGGCAGCAGCAGCTGCGACTCGCACTCCACCTGCGGCTCCACCTCCACCTGCTGCGTCTGATCCTCCTCGCGGACGAACGACAGCGGATGACCTCACTCGGGGGGCGGCGGCACAACCGCCGCCCCCCGAGGGGGCGCCGTCGACAGACCTGACGCCAAGGAGACCCCGTATGCCGCGTGCAGCGACCACCCACCCGGCGGGGCCCGACGCGGCCACTGCCGGGGCAGCTCGGACCGGGGCGGCGCCCTGGGTCCTGGTGCGAGCCAATCTCGTCACCGCCCCGCCCCGCCCCCGACTCCACCACCACGAACTCGACGGCATCCAGCTGCTCCGCGACGAACGGCACCGGGAAGCCCGCGCACTGCTGGCCGAGCTCTACCCCCTGGGCGCCCGCGACCAGCAGCCCGAACTGCGCCGCGCGGCCGTGGCATTGGCCCGCCGGATCCAGCGCGACCTGGACTCCGCGGCGGCCCTGCCCGCCGTACCGCCCGCGCCCGGGGAAGAACTCCCCGAGGCCGTCCGGGCCGCGGCCGAACGATGGCGCACGGCCCTCGGCGTCGAACGCGCCGCCCTGGAAAGGCTCTCCGCCCTCGTCGATCAGCAACTCGCGGGTGAGCGGGCCTGGTTGTCGGCAACCCTGGCCGACCCGGCGCTCCAGCTCGCGGCCACCATGTCCAGCGCCTCGCTGGCGGCCACCGCCCGCCGCTACGCGGCTGCCGCGGGAGCGCCCGACAAGCAGCTGCGCAAGCGCGAACCCCGGCTGCTGCGCACCGCCGCGCGCGCACTGCACCGCACCAGCCCCTTCTCCCACTACACCGCCGTCGGCCTGGCCTGGGACGAGCGCCGACGTGGCGACCTGCCGCTGTCCGACGGCCCCCTCGACCTCGACCCCGCCACCGGCCTGGGCATCCGGCTGACCACCGATCTCGCCGCGCTGCACCGCCTGGTCCGCGCGCGCCTGGCCGCGCTGGACGGGGCCGAGCCGCTCGTCGCCGCCACCCTCACCGCCGACCACGGCACCACCGTCGCCTTCCAGCAGCCCGTGGACGACGCCGGCGGCCAGTCCCGGATCGTGGACGGCCGCAGCCGCACCGTCACCCTGCGCGCCACCCTCGCCGTCCGTGCCGTGCTCGGCGCGCTCACCGCCGGCCCCCGCACGCGCGGGGAGCTGGCCGCACTGCTCAGCGGCGGCGACCCCGAGCGGACCCCCCGCGCGGCCGCCCTGGTCGACCAGCTCCTGGCAGCAGGGGCGCTGCGCCGCTGGGACCCGGTGGACCCCGACGACGCCGACCCCGTACGGGCCGCCGCGGCCCGGCTGCGCGCCCTGGTGATCCCCGGCGGCGACGCGCTGGCCGACGACCTGGCCGCCATCGCCGACGCCACCGACGCCCTGCATCCGCACCGCGGCTCCGGCGACCGGGCGGCCGCCGTGGAAGCGCTCGCGCAGGCGTGGAGCGCCGCCGGGGCGACGCCCGCCCGGCCCGCCTACGAGGACGTGTCGGCCGCCCGCCCGGTGGTCTTCCCCACCGCGGCATGGGCCGAGGTCCAGGAGGACCTGGCCGCACTCACGGCCGTCGCCGACATCTTCGACAACACCCACATCGGACACGCGATCCTGCACCGCTCCCTCGCCGCGGAGGTCGGCGTCGGAGGCCTCATACCCTTCGCCGAACTCGCCCGGCGGCTCCCGGAGTTCCTGGCCGGGCAGTCCCTCGACCGCGACCGGCTCGTGGCCGAGGTCTGCGCCGGCTACCCCGCCGTCGCGAAGCTGGTGGAACTGCGCGCGCAGGCCGCCGCCGAACTCGCCGCCGCCGGCCGGGCCGGACAGCGCGAGGTCGTCTGGACACCGGCCAGGCTCCGCCGCTGGGCCGAGTCCGTACCGCCCGAACTGCGCCGCGAACGCCAGGCGCTGGCCTACTTCGTCCAGCCCACCGGACAGAACACCCGGCCCGACGGGGCGCCCCGGATCGACGGGGCCGTGCTCAACGCCGTGCACGACGGCTACGCCCAGATGACCTCCCGCTTCCTCAGCGGATGGGGCGACGGGGTCGTGGCGCGGATCCGGGCCCGGCTCGCCGAACTGCTCGGCCCCGACGCGGTCGAGCTGCGTCCCGTGCACGGCTTCAACGCCAACGTCCACCCGCCGCTGCTGGAGCGCTCGTTCACCACCACCGACCGGCCCGGCCCCGACGCGCCGGGCGCGGCCGTACTCGATCCGGCGACCCTGAACATCCGGGTCGGCCCCCACACCCTGAGCGCCGAGGACCCCGGCGGACGCCCCGTGCACCCCGCCTACTTCGGCTTCCTCGTGCCCTTCCTGCTCCCCGCGCGGGACGCCGCCCTCTACATGCTCGGACGCGGCCCGCTGGTCCGGATGGACCTCGGCGCGGACGTCGAGCGCGAGAGCGACCCCGAGTCGATCGTGCACCACCCGCGGGTGACGGCCGGCCGGGTCGTGGTGACCCGCCGGGCCTGGACCATGCCGGCCGGGGCGTTCCCCGTCCGCGGTCCCGGCGACGACGACACCACCGCCCTGCTCGCCATGGAGGCCTTCCGCCGGCGCCACTCCATCCCCGCCCGGGTCTTCGTCCGGGCCGAGCCGCAGGCCGAGGGCGCCTGGCAGCAGTTCGTGGCCATGCGCACCAAGCCCGTACCGGTGGACCTCCGCTCGATGCTCGACCTGCGCTCGCTCCCCGCCTGGACGGCGGGAGCGGCCCGGATCCGGATCACCGAGGCGCTGCCCGACACCGAGGGCCGCCCCACCGACCTGCTGACCGGCGACCGCTGCACCGAGTACGTCCTGGAGACCGTCGTGGCCCCCGGACCAGCCCCTCGTGAGGACTCATGACGAACGACCACAGCGCCGGGCTCCCCGTCCTGGTGATCTCCCACCACGCCGAAACCAAGCTGGACCTCAGCACCGACCTCGCCGCCGCGCTGCTGGCGGAAGGCGCGGGCACGGGCTCCGGGCTCGGCCTCGAACGGCACTGGCTGCACGGCCCGCACATCCGGGTCTGGGGCGCCGAGGACCGCTTCGAGGCCGTGGCCGCACGCGCCGGGGCCGTGCTCGGCCGCCACCGCTCGCCACAGCCGCTGGACGAGCCGACCCACCTGGCCCGCTCACAGGCCCTCGGCCGCGCCGAGCTCGTACCCGGCCCCTACGGGCCGCTGCGCCCCGACAACACCGTCGCGGTCGAGGAGCTGCCCGCCGAGCAGATCACCGGACTCATCGGCGGCGCCGGACTGCGCCTGAAGCAGCGGGTGATGGCCGAGTTCCTGCCCGCCCTCGCGGTGTCCCGGCCCCTGGGCAGCCTGCCCGGCGCGATCCGCGCCATCGCGCCGATGGTCGCGCTGGCCGCCGGCTGGCCGGTCGGCGGAGTGCGCTCCGGACACCTCACCTACCGCTCCCACCTGGAGGAGTACCTCCACCTCAACGACCCCGACGGACGGCTGCGGACCCGCTTCGCCGAGCAGCACGCACGGGTGTCGCCCGCCGTCGACCGGATCGTGGCGGACGTCCTCGACGGCATCGACGACGACCACCCGGACGGCGCCCGGCGCGGCCCGTACACCGGCGCCGACGAGACGACCGCCGCCTGGTCCGCGGCCTTCGGCCGCGCCCTCGCGCACGCGGGCGCCGCCGCCGGACGGGGCGAACTGGGCGAGGACCTCGGCTCCGGGTACGCCGCCCGCGCCGCCCGGCACTGGCCGGGGGAGCGGGCCCGCTGGGAGTTCGGCGCGGACCGCGGCTACAGCGAGTTCCACCGGACCCTGCGCGGCCTCGACCACCTGCCCGAACGCGTCCACGTCACCGAATTCGCCGCCTACCGCTTCGTCGTCAACCAGTTCCTGCGCACCGTCCCGCTCCTCGACGTCTCCCCCGTGGAGCGCTACTTCGCCGCGTTCGCGCTGTGCGACTCCGTCGAGCGACTGCTCGGCGTCGACTGGCGCGAACTCCTCGCCACCGGGGCGGAGGCCCACTCATGACCGCACCGTCCACCACAGCCCCCGACGCACCGTCCGCGACACCGTCCACCGCAGCGCTCGAAGAACCGCTCGACACACCGTCCGCCGTGCGGCCCGACGCCCCGCGGCTGCGGCCCGGGGCCCGGGTCCGGGCCGTCGAGGACGGGCTGGTCCTGCACCGCGCGGGCGGCACCGTGCGGCTGCGCACTGCCGCCGGCCTGCCCGCGCTCTGGCGGGCCGCCGGGATCGACCTCGTCAGCGGCCCGGAACCGGAGCGGGAAGGCGCCCGGCGGGCGCGGTCCGTGCTCACCCGGCTGCTCGACGAGCACGGCCTGCTGGTCCGCCGGGAGGTCGCCCCGACCGCAGCACAGACCGCGGCCCTCGCCACCGACGACGCCTGGCACGATCCCGCCGGTCTGCACTGGCTGCTCAGCGGCGCGCCGCAGTGGACGGACGCCGCCCACGCCGGCCTCGACGGCCAGGCCGACCCGGCCCGGATCACCACCGGCGCACCCGAACCGGGCCTGCTCCTGCGGGTGTCGGTGCGCGACGGCGCGGACCGGCCGGTCGCCGGGGCCGCCGTACTGGCCCACGGCGAAGGCGTCGCCGTCGTCGACGGAGCGGACGCCGCCGGAACCTTCACCCGCTGGACGCGCGGCCGGGACGACTTCGCCCCGCAGGCGCCGGGTCCGGTCGCCCCGGCCCTGGCGGCGGCCGTCGCCGTCCACCGGGTGCTGCGCGCCCTCTCCGGCCCGTCGCAGCCCCACTTGTGGCACTGCGTCACCCGCGAAGGCGTCCAGCTGCGGGCCCTGCCGGAGCCCGCCGACCTCACCCCCCGCACGCCGCGCCCGCTCGGCGCGTCCCCGCGCACCGCTCCGGACGACTTCGGCCCGGTCATCGACGCGCTGTCCTGCGACTGGGACCCCGAACTCGGCCCCTGGCGCGAGCCACACCCCGGCCGGCTCCTCCAGATGCCCACCGCCATGACCTCCTGCACCCTGCCCGCCACCGGCCCGTTCCCGCCCGGCGGGCGGACGGTGGTCGGCCTCGGCGACACCCACGACGCGGCCTGGGTGGCGGCCGCCCTCGGCGCGGCCCGGCTGGCCGCCGCCGCCGTCGCCCCGCCCGGCGCCCACGCGGTGGCCGGGCTCGGGGACCTCGGCCTGGTCGCCGACCTCGCCGCCCGCACCGCCGTGGCCCTGGCGCCCCCGGCCGCCGGGGCGCCGGAGCAGTGGCAGCCGGTCGAACCCCTTCCGGAGGCGGCCCGGATCCGCTGGGCGGAGGGCATGGCCGTACTGACCCGTTCCGCGCCCGCCGTGGCCCCGCCCCGCCTCGGCCGGGTCCGGCTGCACCGGGGTGGTCCGCTGCCCGTCGCCGAGGCCGAGCTGTGGCCGGCGGACGCGGCCGCGCCCGTCCTGCACCGGGCCGCGGCCGCCGACGAGGACACCGCCGTGGCGGAGGCGCTGCGCCTGGCCGCCGCCCGGACCCAGCTGCTGGCCGGGGACGGGGACGCCGACGCGGAACTCACCGCGGAGGTCGTCGATCCGCGCGCCGCCGCGCTCACGGCACTGGCCGGGGACGCGGACCTGGTGGCGCGCCTGGAGGCCGGAGAGCACGGGGCTCACCGGCAGGCCCTGGACCGCCTCGCCGCGGCGGTCCCGGGAACGACCGTACGCCAGCTGCTGGTCGGGCCCCGGTGGCAGGAAGCCGCCGTTCACGTGGGATGGGTAGGTACGACATGAGTCTCCTGGCAACCGAGTCGCCGACAGGCACTCCCCCGGCGACCGGGCCCTCGGCTACGGGTCCTTCGGCTACGGCCCCTTCAGTTACGGGCCCTTCGGCGACCGGGCCCTCGGCCGCCGGCCCGCGCTCCGTCGCCGCGCCCGCCCGGCAGCGGCTCCTGGACGAGCTGCGCACCTGGGCGGCCGGACAGACCCCGGCGCCGGAGGTCGTCGGCTTCGACGGATCCCCCGCCGAGGAGGCGAGCCCCCTCGACAACGCCGCCCGGGACCGGGGCCGCACGACCCTGGCGGCCCGCCTGATCGGCGACGTGCTCCAGCTCGGCCCGCTCCTGCCCCCGGACGGCCGGGCCTGCCTGCTCTGCGCGGACAGCCGGCACCGGGCCGTTCTCGACGACACCGGGCTCAACCCCTCCGAGACCGGGGCCGGTCCGGAGATCGCCGACGACCTCGGCCGCGCCCTGCCCGGGGCGCACTGGCTGCCCGCCCTGCCCGCCCTGCTCGACGAGCTCCACCAGCGCACCCTGGCCTGCGACGAGGCGACCGGCCGGCCCGTGCTCTGCCTCGACCTGGTCACCGGGACGCTGACCTGGCACCGGCTCACCCCGGTGGTCGGCTGCCGGGGCTGCGACCGCGGCGCCGAGGACCCGCAGCCCGGCCCCTTCGTGCCACGGACCATGAGCGGACCCGGGTCGCTGCGCTGCCAGGAGGTACCCGACGGGGAACGGCTGGAACGCCTGCTGGTGGACCACCGCTTCGGCCCCATGCGCCGCGCCTACCGCGACGCCTTCGCCCCCGGCGCACTGGTCGGCGTAGAGGTGGCCCTGCCCAACGTTCACCGGCGGCTGTGGGGGTACGGGCGCGGCGACGACCACGCCGACGCCCGGACCGTCGGGCTCCTGGAGGCCGTCGAGCGAGAGAGCGGCTGCCGCCCGCAGCGCAAGCACCGGCGGATCACCGCGAGCTACCGGGACCTGGGCGACCGGGCCCTCGACCCGGCCGTCCTCGGGCTGCCCGCCGCCGGGTACGAGGACCACCCGGCCACGATCCTCGACCCGTACCGGCCCGACACCGTCACCACCTGGGTGCCGGCCTGGTCCCACGCCGAGCAGCGGGAGGTCCTGATCCCGGAGCACGTGGCGCACTACGGGGTGCCCTCCCGCCCTGACCAGGCGATGTTCCTCTACGAGTGCTCCAACGGCTGCGCGGTGGGCTCCAACCGCGAGGAGGCCACCCTGCACGCGGCGCTGGAGGTGCTCGAACGGGACGCCTTCCTGCTGCGCTGGTACGCCCGCGAGGCGGCGCCGCCGATCGTCCCCGAGGCGCTCACCGACCCGACCGCGCTGCTCTTCCGGCAGCGGGCCCTGGCCGAGGGGTACAGCGTCCACCTCTTCGACGCGACCACGGACACCGGCGTGCCGGTGGTCCAGGCCCTGGCGATCGCCGCGGACCGTCCCGACGCCGCCAGCTTCTCGGCCGCGGGCGCCCACTTCGATCCGCAGCGGGCCGCCCGTGCCGCGCTGCTGGAGGTCGTCGTGATGATCCTGCTCCAGGGCAGGCGCCCCACCGTGGACCGGGAGCAGCGGCTGCGGATGCTGGAAGACCCCACGCTGGTCCGGGACATGGAGGACCACGTCGCGCTGTACACCCTCCCGGAGGCGCTGCACCGCTTCGACTACCTGCTGGATTCCGGCCTGCCCGCCACGGACCTGGGCGACCGTCAGGAGGCCTGGGAGCGCACCCGGCGCAGCGACGACCTGACCGGCCTCCTCACCCGGGTGCTGGACTCGATGACTGCGGCGGGGATGCCGCCGGTGGTCGTCGACCTGACGAGCCGGCGCGACGCCGCCCTCGGCCTGAGCACCGTCAAGCTCATCGCGCCCGGCGCGGTGCCGGTGACCTTCGGGCACGTCCACCACCGCACCACCGGCCTGCCCCGGCTGGACCGGGCCAGGGCCCGCACCGGACACCGCGGCGCGCCGTTGCCGCACCCGTTCCCGTAGGGCCCGCCGGCCCGCCGCCGCCCCCGCACCCGCCCCTGAGGAATCCCCCATGCCCACCACCACGGACACCACCACGGACACGACCGCGTGGGAGTCCCTGCACGTGTTCGCCCACGGCGACCGCAGCACCGCCGACCACCTGTACCTCGCCGCCGCCGCGGAGGGCCGTCGGGCCGTCGAAGGCGGGCTCGCCACCGGATGGTTCGCCCTGCGGTACTGGGAGGGCGGACCCCACGTACGGCTGCGGCTGCGCGACGCCCGGCCGGGGGCGGCCGACGCCGTCGCCGACCGTCTCGCGGCCCTCACCGGCACCCTTCCGGGTGCCGCGCCGCTCGACCCGGGCGCCTTCTACGCCCACACCGCCGACCCGGACGGGGCCCGGAACCTCGGCTGGCAGCCGTCCGGCACCGTCCTTCGGCCCGCGTACCGGCCGGAGACCGGGCGCTACGGCGGCCCCCGCGCGCTGCCGCTCGGCGAGGAACTGTTCCAGCTCTCCAGCGAGGTGGCCGCCGCCGTCCTCCCCGCCGTCCTGGCGGGCACCTCGCGGACCGGCGCCGCCCTCGGGCTGCTCGCCGGGCACGTCGCCGGTCTGCTCGACGCGGGCTTCGACGAGTACACCGTCGCCGCCGTGCTGCGCCGCTACGCGCTGTCCTGGGCCGCCCTGCCCGGGGCGCCCCGGGTGGACGTCGCGGCCGCCCGGTCCCGTGCCGAAGCGGAACACGACCGGCGGCCCGAGCAGTTCCGCGCGGCGGTGGACCGGCTGCGCGGCCGGGGCGGCGAAGCGGCCGGGCTGCCCGGCCGCTGGGCCGCCGCCGTGGCCCCGTACGCCCGTGGCCTGGAGGCCCTCGGCGACGACCTGCACCACGGTCCGTGGCCCGCACTGACCAGCCAGTGGCACATGCTGGCGAACCGGCTGGGCGTACCGGTCGCCGACGAGGCCTTCCTCTCCTGGCTCGCGAGCCTCGCGCTCGTCGGCGCGGACGGCCCCGACGCCATGCACGCGGGCGGCCGCAGCGCCGCCGGCGACTTCCTCCAGGCGGCCAAGTTCCGGCGCGGCGCCATGGACCGCCAGGCCCCCCGCAAGGAGACGGACCGCCCCGACCCGGCCGCGGCCCGCGACCTGCTGCCCGGCGCCCGCGTCCCGCTGCCGGCCGCCGACCCGGCCCGGCTCGCCGCCCCGGACCTGGCGGAAGCCCTCGGGCTGCGCCGCAGCGCCTACGGCCGCTTCGGCGGCGAACTGGACGCCGCCGACCTCGCCACCCTGCTCGGCCTCGCCGCCGGTGTCACCGCCACCGTGGACGTCGAGGAGGCCGGCCGGCCGGTACGGCTCGACCTGTACGCGCACCCCTCCGCGGGCGCCGTCCGCCCGGTCCTGCTCGACGTCGTCGTGCAGCGGGTGACCGGGATCGCCCCGGGCGCCTACCGCTACCTGCCCGGCTCGCACTCCCTCGCCCCCCGTACGGCGGTGGACACCACCGCCCTGCTCGCCGCCTCCCCGTACACCGAGCCGCGCGGGGGCGGGCCGCGGCCGGTGGCCGCCGAGGAGGCACCGGTCCTGCTGCTGCTCGGCGTCGCGCCCGCCGCCATCACCCCGCGGTACGGGCAACGCGGGATCCGCTTCGCCCTGCTCGAAGCGGGACACCTCGCCCAGAACCTGCTGCTCACCGCCACCGCCCTCGGTCTCAAGACCCTTCCGATCGGCGGCTTCTACGACGACGAACTCGCCGTGGCGGCCGGGTGGGACGGCGTGTTCACCCAGCCCGTCTACCTCGTCCCGGTCGGGGTGAAGCCGTGAACCGGACCGTGGACCCGGCAGCGGACCCCGCTGTCGACCCGGCTACGGGCCCGACCGTCGTAGCCGTTCCCAACCCCGACCTCCGCCGCCTCCTCGCGGCGCGCGGGCGGGACCACCGGTTCGTCGCCGCCGAGCACCGCGCGAGGGCACGGCTGGCCGTGGTGGAGCGGTCGGGCTGGCTCGTGGCCGGCGACGCCGCGCTCGCCGACGCCCACCGGCCCGTACCGACCGGCGCCCTGCCGCACCACGCGGCCGTCGCGGCCGGGCTGCTGCGGCAGCTCGACGGGGCCCGCCCCGGGGACTGGTACGCGCTCGACCTCGACGGGCAGCGGATGCGGGGAGGCAACGGTGCCCCGGATCTCGGTTGACCAGCGCATCCCCGCGCTGATGGAGGCGGTGCGCAGCGGTCGGCTGCCGCCGCGCCCCGCGCCGGGCCGCCCACCCGCCGGTCTCGGGGTCGGGGTCGGCCCCGCCGGTCTCCTGGTGACCGGCGGCCCCCGTACCTGGCGGCTCGGCGGCGCGGCGGGCACCCGGCTCGGCGAGGTCCTGGACGGCCGCCCGGCCGACGCCCGCGAGGCTGAACTGCTGCACGCCCTCGGCCTCTGGGAGCAGGACGACACCCTGCTGACCGGGGCCCAGGACGGCTCCTTCGACGACGCGACGGTACGGGACGCGGCCCTGCGGTTCTGCGGCCGCTGGGCCGCGACCACCCGACACCACTCCGGTGGAGCGGGCGTGGTCGACGCCTGGCGGCAGGTCCGGCCGGTCGTCGTCGGGGACTCCGCGCTGGCCCGGGAGCTGGTCCGGGAACTGGCGCGGAGCTGGCCCGCCACGACGGGGGCCCGGGAGCTGCTGCTGGTCGTCGACCGCGCTCCGGACCCGGCCGAGACCAGGCCGCAGCTCCCGGTGGGCGCCCGGGGCGGGACCGTCGCGGTGGGCCCCTGGACCGAGCCCGGCGAGACACCGTGCCCGACATGCGTCGCCCTGCGCCCCACCGCCACGGGCCCGGTGACCGGGGACCTCGCCCTGCTGGCCGCCCTCGCGGTCGCCGAAGCCGTCCACACCGTCGCCGGGATCGGCCGCGGCGCCCGCCCCGGCCTGGTGGTCGAGCACACCCCCGGCTCCGGCACCACCCGGGCCCACGGCCTCGGACCGGCCCCCGACTGCTCCCGCTGCGCGGGCCGGCCCGCCCGGCCGGACCGGGCCCGCGGCGCCGCCGAGGCCCTGCCCGCCGTGCTGCTCGCGGCCGCGCCGCCCCGCCGCTGGCGCGCACCGGCCGCGGAGGAGGTCCACTTCACGGAGGCCGCCGTCAGCCTCCAGCACGCGGTGCTTCCCGGCGAGCCGCTGACCGCGGACCTGGTGGCGCTGCCTGCGGAGCCCCGCTGGACCCGGTTCCTCGTCAGGGTCGCGGGCCGCCGGTCCGCCGACCCCGCGATCGACCGCTGGGCCCCCTCGGCGGGCAACCTCGGCGCGGGCACGCTGATCGCCCCCGGCCGCGACGGGGCCCTGCTCCTCCAGCCGCGGCACGCGTCGGACGATCCGGCCGCCCTCCAGGCGGCACGCCTCCCCGACGGGCTCTCCGGCGGGCTCCCCGATGTGCTCCCCGGCAGTGGCTTCGGCCTGGCCGTGGATGTCGCCCGGCTGGTGGGCAAGTACGGCGACGCCGGGCGGCGGATCGCCTCCGCCGAGGCGGGCGCGCTGCTTGCGCAGACAGTCACGGCGGCTTCGGCGGCCGGTCTGCGGGCCCGGGTCTCCGACGGCCGACTGCCCGAACTGCCCACCGGATTCCTGGGGTTCGGCGGCATCGAGGTCACACCTGGGCGCCGGCGGAGCCTCCTGGCCGAGGCCGGGCTCCGGGCCCGTCGCAGCCGGCGCGACCTGGGCTGGCGGCCCGCCGACCGGGGCTCCCTCGCGCTCGCCCTGCGCCGGGCCCGCGCCCGCGCCCGCGCCGCCGGGATCGACACCTCCGGCATCCGCCTGACACTGCTCGCACCCGGAACCACGGGCGACGTCCTCATGCAGCCCGACCTGCCCGGACGGGCCGCGCTCCTGCTGGCCCACACGGACCTCACGCTGCGCCCCGACCCCGGCGTCCTGCGGGACGCGGCCGCGCTGCTGGCCCTCGTCGCGCTCGCAGGCGGTGCGGCCGGCCTGGGCTCCTGCCTGGTGCACGGCATCGTCCCGGTCGTCGCCGCGGCCCGGCTCGGCGGGGGTCTGATCGACCGCGCGGCACTGATCGGCCTCCTGGTGGGGCACGAGATCGGAGAAGGACATGCCTGACCCCGCAACCCTGACGACGCCGACGCGGGTGGTGGTGCTGCGGCCCGCCACGGTGGCCGTGGCGACACCGGACGGCCTGTTCGTCCGCACCCTCCAGGGCGAACACACGCTCCGCGCTCCCGCCCTCGGCCGGAGCTGGCCGCGGCTGGCGGGCCACCTCGAAGCGGGCATCGGCCCCGAACGGCTGCCCCGTTCGCTCCTCGACGCCCTGCTCGGCACCGGGGCGGCCGTCCTGGTGCCCGCCCCCATCGCTTCCTCGGAACTGCCCTGGCACCGGTACGCCCTCGCCTGGGCCGCCGACCCGACGGCCGCGATCGACCGCATCGCGGCGACGGTCTGGGAACCGGTCGGCGACCGGGTCGAGACCGGCGCGGTACGGGCCGCCGCCCACGACTGGGGCATCGAGCGGCTCCTGCCCACCCGCCCCGGCACCGGACTGACGTTGTACGCGCACCGGGGCGGAGCGACCGCCGGGTTCCGGCTGACCGCGACGGGCGGCGGCCTCGTGGCCGAACGGGTCGGTCCGGACGCGGCGGCCGACCGGCTGCCGTCCTCCTTCGCCCCGCCCGTCCGCGCGGTGGCCGCCGCGGCCGTCCTGCACGCCGCGCTCGCCCTCACCTCCGGACCCGACGGATGGAGCTGGCCCGAGCTGCCGGTGTCCATCGACCCCCGGACCCTGACCATCACCGGCGCCGAAGGCTCCTCCAGCCGCTAGGAATCACCCCGTTGACCCTGACCACCGACACCGACCCCACGGCCACCGCCACCGCCACCGCCACCGCCGGACGGAAACTGTGGGACCTCGTCGCGAACGGCCGCCCGCAGGGCCGTCCCGTCTACGACCGGCCCGCCCCGGAACCCGGCCCCGCGCTCGGGCTGCCGTACCCGGGGACGGATCCACTGGTCGGCACCGAGACCCAAATAACCCTTTCCGCGCGGCAGTTGCAGCCACTGACGGCTCTCACCGCGATCGTCGACGGCACCCTCGGCCTGCGCCGGCTGGAACCCCGGGACCTGGTCGGACCGCACGCCGCCACCGCCTCCATCCGGGGCGTCCGCGTAGCCCGGCTCACCCTCGCCGCCGACGGACACCGCGCCGAGTACGACCCCGCGCGCCACGCCCTGGTGCCCGCGCGGGCCCCCTTCGCCCCCACGGGGCTGCGCCTCGAAGCGGATCTCCGCCGCGTCCCCGAGGGCTACGCTCCCGTGCGCGAGGTCGTCGGCCTCCTGGAAGCCGGGATGCACCACGCCACCGCGGCCTGGCTCACCGGCCTGCTGCTTGCCGAGTGGCGCCGCACCGGCGCCGAGTCGGCGCCCGGCCGCTCCCCGGTCTCCGCCTGGGACGCGCCCGGCACTCCGCCCGCCCTGCCCCACCCGGCCGCACCGGCCTGGCCGCTCGACCCCGACTCCTTCGCCCGCCCCTTCGGCGAACTGCTGGCCGGTCGCGGGGTGCTGGACGTGCTGTGCCGCCGCAGCGCCGGGCGGGGTCCGCTGGGCCTCGTACCCAGTCGCAGACCCGACCCCCGGGGACCGCGGGTGCTCCCCGACCTGCTGCGGGCGGCCGCGGCGGACATCGGGCTGTCGGCGTCGAAGGGCGCGGCGCTGCGGCTGGTGCCGGTCTCCCCTGACGCGGTCGCCGCGGCCTTCACCTATCCCGCGCACCGGGTGGACGCGGCCGCCTGCGACACCGGCTTCCTGCTGGTCGCCCGCCAGGACCCGGCCGCCGGACCCGAAGCCGTCCGCGGCGCCCTGCTGGCGGCCGGTGCCTGCTACCAGCGGCTCGCCCTGGCAGCGGGCGCCCACGGGTACTTCCTGCGGCCCGTACGCAGCGTCCGCGCGCCCGAACTCGCGGCCGCCGCACGGCTGGAGACGGACGAGACGATCCTGCTGACCCTCCTCGCAGGGCGCGGCCGGTACACCGAACTCTCCCTCCCCAGCGGCTACCCGCCGACCCGCTGACGGCGGCCGACCGCGAGACGGTCTAGTGCTGGTGGGAGCCCGACGGGGTCAGGGGCTTCGGGGTGGTGGGCGGCCGGCCCGGGTCCACCACGACGAACTGGCCCATCATGCCCTTGTCCTCGTGGTAGAGGAGGTGGCAGTGGTACATGTACGGGGTGTCCGGGTCCGCCGGGCCGTCGAAGCGAAGTGCGATGCGTACCGTCGAACCGGACGGGATGAAGACGGTGTCCTTCGGCCCGCGCAGCGGCGGTGGCGGGGCGGCGCCGTCGATGTCGAGGATGCGGAACTGGACGTCGTGGACGTGGAAGTTGTGCGGCATCCCGTCTTCGTTGCGCAGGGTCCAGGTTTCGGCCGTGCCGCGGGTGACCGTCTCGTCGACCCGGGACATGTCCATCTTCCGGCCGTTGATGCCGGACATCTTGAGCTCGAAGAAGCGGCTGCGGACCGAGTCCTCGCCGGTCGGGAGCGCCGACGTCACCAGCGCCTGCGGCAGCTCCGCGGTCGGCCTCAGGGTGGGCTCCGCGCGCAGTTGCATCACGTCGAAGGAGTCGTCGCCGCCTCCGAAGCGCTGGTTCCAGAAGTCCAGACCGGCGTCCAGCGGGGAGGAGCGCAGGACCGTCCGCTCACCGGACTGCATCCGCACGACTATCTCTGCGCGCTCCCCGGGCGACAGGCGCAGGCTGCCGGTGCTGTGCGGGGCTTCGAGGAGGCCGCCGTCCGAGGCTATTTGCCGGAACGTGCGGCCGTCGTCGAAGCCGAAGGTGTGGACGCGGGCGGTGGAGGCGTTCAGCAGGCGCAGCCGGACCAGTTCGTCCCGGACGGTGACGTACGGGTCCAGCGTGCCGTTGACCATCGTCCGGTCGCCGAGGAACCCGACGTTGCGCATGAGTTTGTGGCCGTGGTCGAACTTCGCGCCGTCGAAGGACACGTCCTGGACGATGACCGGTATGTCGTCGACCCCGTACGTCCTGGGCAGGGGCAGGGCCGCCGAGTCCGCGTCGTCCAGGAGGAACAGGCCCGCCAGGCCGCGCTGGACGTGCGTCTCGGTCGCGCCGTGCGGGTGGGGGTGGTACCAGAGGGTGGCGGCCGGCTGCTCGATCGTCCACTCGGGGGCCCAGCTGCCGCCCGCCGGCACCATCTGGTGCGGGCCGCCGTCCATCTTGGCGGGCAGGTGCATGCCGTGCCAGTGGACGGTGGACTCCTCCGGCAGCGTGTTGGTCACCTTCACCCGGACCTTCTCGCCCTTCGTCGCACGGAGGGTGGGACCGAGATGGCTGCCGTTGAACCCCCAGGTCGGTGTCTTGGCCCCGGGAGTGAACTCGGTTTCCCCCGCCTGCATGCGCAGGTCGAACACCCGGGTCCCGTCGGCTTCCACGGTGGACGCGGCGAGGGGCGGCACCGCGAGGGCGTTGCGGAAGTCCACCGCGCCGACGGTGGACACCTTGGCTCCGGTGTAGAGCCAGGTGAAGAGCGCGCCGATGAGGAGGGCGAAGCCCACCACGAGCGAACCTAATATCAGCAACGCCCGCTTCCAACGCGGCATTCGCTGCTTTCCGCCGGTCCCGTCCTTCACGTCTCTCCTCATGACCAAGACGCTACGGACGGTGCCCGCGACCCCACATCGGGGACGTACCCGGGGCCGACCCCGACAGCACCCCCGAGACGGTTCAGGGACGCGGGCCCCGACACACCCCCGGCAGACGACCTGGACGTGCGTGACCGTCAGCGCGCCTTGACGCGCCAGGGGCGGGGGCCGGACGGGAGGCCCTCGTGGCGGTCCGCCGACAGCGGGCGGGGCCAGTGGTGGTGGTAGCGGTCGATGACGTAGTGGTGGTCGTGGCGCCGGCCGCCCTGGCCGGGGCGGGCGTCGGCGAGGTGGGGGTGGTCCGGGGGCAGTTCGGGGTGGACGTGCTCGATCTGCGACGGGTCGCGGGCGGGCCAGAGGGCCGTCGCGGCGACGGCTCCGGCCAGGGCGATGAACCCCAGAACGGCGGCCGCGGCGGGAAGTCCGGCAGCCGCGGCGAGCCAGCCCGCGAGGGGGTAGGTGAGCAGCCAGCAGCTGTGGGAGAGGGAGAACTGCGCGGCGAAGGCGGCGGGCAGGTCCGCGTCGGCGGTGGAGCGGCGGATCACCCGGCCGCCCGGGGTCAGGACGGCGGAGCAGGCGGCGCCGATGGCGGCCCACGCAGCGAGGGCGGCGGCCCAGGTCCCGGCGCCGGCGCCCGTGGCGGTGAGCGCGGCCACGCCCGCGAGGACCACCGGGAGGCAGAACGCGGCGGGCAGCATGACGGCGCGGTCGGTGAACCGGCGCAGCAGGCGGGGCAGCAGCAGCGCGCTCAGCATGGACCCGGCGCCGTAGGCACCGAGGGCGAGCGAGACGGCGGTGGCGGGGCGGCCGAAGTGCCCCCGGACCAGGACGACGGTGTTGACGAAGACGACGGCCCCGGCCGCGGCGGCCGCGAGGTCGAGGGCGAGCAGGGCCCGCAGGCGGGGCGTGGCCCGGAACAGGCGCGTCCCGAAGGCGGCCTTGGCGTACGCGCCGCCGGTGCGCTCGACCGGGGCCGGCTTGGGCAGCACGGTCGCGGCGACGAGCACCGCGGAGGCGGCGAAGCCCGCCGCCGTACCGATGAACAGGCGGCTGTAGGAGACCAGGGCCAGCAGGGCGGCGGCCAGTGCCGGGCTGAACAGGCTCTCCAGGTCGTAGGCCAGCCTCGACATCGACAGGGCCTGCGTGTAGTCGCGTTCGGCGGGCAGCACGGTGGGGATGGTGGCCTGGAAGGTGGGCGTGAAGGCCGCCGACGCGGCCTGGAGCAGGAAGATCAGGACGTAGATCTGCCAGATCTGGGTGACGAACGGCAGGGCGAGCGCCACGGCGGCGCGGGTGAGGTCCATCGCCACCATCAGCGTGCGGCGCGGGATCCGGTCCGCGACCGCGCCGGCCAGGGGGGCGATGGCGACGTAGGCGGTCATCTTGATCGCGAGCGCCGTGCCGAGCACCGCTGAGGCGTCCTTCCCGGCGAGGTCGTACGCGAGCAGGCTCAGCGCGACGGTCGCCAGCCCGGTGCCGGCCAGGGCGATCACCTGGGCCGTGAACAGGCGGCGGTAGGTGCGGTTGCTCAGTACGGAAAGCATCGGTCCCGTCCCGGTCGGAGGCCTGGGGAGCCCTGGGGAAGCCCGGGGAGTCCTGGGAGACGACACCATCGTAGCCAACATGTGCGTACGCATGCACGCGTTTGGGCGGGGTCCGGTACGAGCGAAAGCCAGGACGGGAGGGGCGGCGGTCAGTCGTGGGGCGGGAGGGAGCCGAGCTGGTGGTCCGCGACGTTCAGGGCCTCGTCGACCAGCCGGCGCAGGTGCCCGTGCCGCAGGGCGTAGACCACGCGGCGGCCGTCCTTGCGGGTGGTGACCAGACCGGCCAGTCGCAGCTTGGCCAGGTGCTGGCTGACCGAGGGGCGGGCGGCCCCGCACGCCCGCGTGAGCGTGGTGACGTCGGCCTCGCCCCGGCCGAGCTCGTCCAGCAGCGCCAGACGGGTGGCATCGGCGAGGAGCGTCAGGACCGAGACCGCGGCCGCCAGCCGCTCACCCTGCTCCTGCGAAGGGTGCGCACCTGCCGGATCCGTGCTCGCGCTCATCCGCACATCGTAGGGCGGCGGGGCCCGGACCCGTGCATCCGTGCGCGCCCGTGCGCACAGGGCCGCCTCTCTCAATACCTAGGGCTTGATGTTCTGGTTGAGGTGGAACAGGTTCCCCGCGTCGTACTTCCGCTTGACCTCGACGAGGCGGTCGTAGTTGGCCTTGTAGTTGGCCCTGATGCGGTCCTGGTCGTCATCGGCCATGAAGTTGACGTACCCGCCCTCCTCCGAGTGCGGGGCCGTGGCCTCGTAGTAGTCGCGCACCCACCCGGTATTGGCCTCGTTCTCGGCGGGGTCCGGCCACATGCCGGCGATGACGGTGGCGAACGAGGCGTCCCGGTAGGCGAAGGCCGTCGCATCCGGCGCGACCCGGTGGCAGGCCCCGTTGATGGGGTAGATGTGGCACGTCGAGTTCACGGCCGGCAGTCGCGGCCCGTGCTCCAGGTGCGCCGCGATCGCGGCGTCGCTGAGCTCGGTCACGAAGTTGGCCTTCCAGTAGTGCTGGAGGCCGGGCGGTACGAGTGCGTCGAAGGCGCTGTTGAGCGCCGGGTACGGCATCGGCCCGACGTGCTCGGCGACCACCGGCGCGAACTCGTGGAAGGCCGCCAGGGCCCGCTCCCCCTGGTCCAGCGGCCCCGCCCAGCACGACACGATCAGGGCGAAGGGGTCGCCGTGCCGGTCCTCCGGGATGAACGGGAGCGGCGGGGCCAGTTGGAAGGCCGGGAACGCGCCGAGTTCCTCCGGCGCGTCGGCGATGTAGTCCGCGAAGGAGCGCAGCACGGTGGCGGCGTCGTCCAGTTCGAAGAGCATCGGTCCGCCGTAGATGTCCTTGACGGGGCTGAGCCTGAACTCGAAGGAGGTCACCGCGCCGAAGTTGCCGCCGCCGCCGCGAAGGGCCCAGAAGAGGTCCTCGTTCTCCTCCTCGCTCGCGACGAGGAGCCGGCCGTCGGCCGTCACCACGTCGGCGGAGATCAGGTTGTCGCAGCTCAGCCCGAGTCCGCGGCAGAGGTAGCCGATGCCGCCGCCGAGGGTGAGCCCGCCGACGCCCGTGGTCGAGATGATCCCCCCGGTCGTCGCCAGGCCGAAGGGATACGTGGCCGCGTTGAAGTCACCCCAGGTCGCGCCGCCTTCGGCGCGTGCCGTCCGCCGCTCGGGGTCCACGCGCACGCCGCGCATCGCGGACAGGTCGGCCACGACTCCGCCGTCGCAGGTGCCGAAGCCGGGCACGCTGTGGCCGCCGCCGCGTACCGCCAGGTCGAGCCCGTTCTCCCGGGCGAAGTCGACCGTCGCCATGACGTCGCCCGCGTTGGCGCAGCGGACGACGGCCGCCGGCCTCCTGTCGATCATGGCGTTGTAGACCTTGCGCGCCTCGTCGTAGGCATCGTCGTCAGGTGTGACGACCGCCCCGCGGACACGTTCACGCAACTGCTCGATCGATGGCTTGCCCATGGCGATCGCTCCTCGCGCTTCTGCCCTCCACGCGCCCTGCTACTGAGCCCGGACCCATTCCACGCTACGCCGATGGCGCTGGGCCTCAACCCGGGAGACAAGAGACGGCCTAGTCCTCCGCGCTCGGGCTGCTCTCCCCGTGGCTGTGCAGGACCTCGGCGTCGCTGCGGAAGCGGTGGGCCCAGTGGCGGCCGTCGAAGAGGCGCAGGCCCGGGATGTGGCGGGTCTCCAGGGCGAGGATGACGAAGGCCGTTCCCGCGGTGGCCAGCACGAGCCGGCCCTGGCCCGCGGCGGCCCCGATGGCGGCCGCGGCGAAGATGGCCCCGGCGGTGGTCACCCCGTGGACGAGGTCGCCCTGCGTGCGGTTCTGGCGGAAGACCAGGCCGCCTCCGATGAACCCGACGCCGGTGATGACTCCGGCGAGGGCGTTGGGCGCGCCGTCCAGGGCCAGGGTGGCCACCAGGGCGGCGCCGACTCCGATCATCGAGAAGGTCCGGTTGCCGGCCGCGGCCCCCCTCAGGGTGCGTTCGAAGCCGAGGAAGTACGTGAGGACGAACGCCACCGTGAGGTGGACGAGCGTGACGAGGGTGGAGGGGTCGGGCTGCCGGTAGTCCACCGTCACCGGCCGCTCTGCTCGGCCCGCCGGCGCGGGCAGCCGGGCAGGGCCGTGCCGGGACGGTCCGGGGCGTTCCTCATACGGCGGCCTCCATGCGCGGGGGACACGGCTGTCCGGGCCAGTAGAGCGCGCGGCGGACCGGTGGAGCCGTTCGGCACGCGAGAGAGTGCACGTCATGTCACCCACCGCACGCACCACCGCCCAGCGCTACCCCGAACGCGTCACCTACGACCGCGAGGCGGCGTACGCCATCCTGGACGAGGCCCGCCGCCCCAGCACCGAGGAGGCCCGGTACACCGCGGTCCTCACCATGCCCATCGAGGAGTTCTCGATCAAGACGCGCAGCGGCTTCGCCCGGGACGAGCCCAAGGACGACGCGGTCGAAGCCTGGGCGGGGTTCATCCCCTACGCCACCACCACCGGCGCCCCCGTGCCGGACGCCGTCACCGGCACCCGTTTCCCCGCCCCCGACCCCGCCCTCCTGGACCGGACGGTCAGCCGTGCTGGCCGGGCCGGTAGTCGCCGGCCGGCTGCTGGGTGATGACGTTGACCCGGTTGAAGGCGTTGATGACGGCGATCTGGGTCACCAGCTCGGCGAGCTGGTCGTCGTCGTAGTGCTTCGCGGCGTTCGCCCAGACCGCATCGGAGACCCCGCCGGCCGCGTCGGCGATGCGGGTGCCCTCCTCGGCCAGCTCCAGGGCGGCGCGCTCGGCGTCCGTGAACACCGTGGCGTCCCGCCAGGCCGCCACCAGGTGGAGGCGTACCGCGCTCTCGCCCGCGGCCTCGGCGTCCTTGGTGTGCATGTCGATACAGCCGGAACAGCCGTTGATCTGGCTCGCGCGGAGCATCACCAGCTCCCGGGTCGAGGCCGGCACGGTCGAGTCCGCGAGCGCCCTGCTCGCCGCGACGACGTGCTTCATGGCCTTGAGGGCGACGGGGCTGGCCATGAAGTTCAGACGAGCGTTCATCGTGTACTCCTCGGTTGTCTTTCGCTGTTGCCCTCTAAGACAGGGCATCCCGGCGGCCTGTGACAGGGGCGGGTGTGACCTACGTCATCCCGCCCGGAGGGGGCGGCCGGACAGGGCGGCTCGGGTACCCTGCTGGGCGTTGTGTGGATCTTGGACGGGCCGGGGGAACCGGCTCGACCGGGCTCCGCCGTAAGCGAGTTGGGGGTGGATCCGTGTCGGCATCGGCGAGCATGGTGGAAGAGGCCGGGTACCGGCCTCTGATGTTCTCCATCGCCTACGGGATGACCGGATCGGTGGGCGACGCCGAGGACATCGTGCAGGACGCCTTCCTCGGCCTGACCCGGGCCCACCAGGCGGGTACCGAGATCGCCGCGCCCAAGGCGTACCTGACCACCGCGGTGACGCGGCTGGGCATCAACCACCTGACCTCGGCGCGGGTGAGGCGGGAGACCTACGTGGGGAACTGGCTGCCCGAGCCGGTCGTCGTGAGCGAGGACCAGCCGGGTCCGGTCGAGCACGCCGAGCTGGCCGACTCGCTGTCCATGGCGTTCCTCGTGCTGCTGGAGGCCCTCTCCCCGATGGAGCGGGCGGTGTTCATGCTGCGCGAGGTGTTCGGGTACGACTACGCGGACGTGGCGCGGACCACCGGCAAGTCCGAGGCGAACTGCCGCCAGATCTTCGCCCGCGCCAGGAAGCACATCGCCGCGGCGGGACCGGACGCGCCCAGCGCCGCCGCCCCGGCCCCGGCACAGCGGGCGGAGGGCGAGGAGCTCGCCCGGAAGTTCTTCGAGGCCGCCGGGGGCGGCGACCTGGACGCGCTGCTCGGCATGCTGGCGCCCGAGGTGGTGTTCCAGGGCGACGGCGGCGGCAAGGGCCGGGCGGCCAAGCATCCGGTGGCCGACCCGCTGCGTGTGGGACGGCTGCTCGTCGGCGGGATCCGCCGGATCCGCACCTTCGGCGCCGAATTCCGGCCGGCCTCGATCAACGGCCGTCCGGGCGCGGTCTGGTACGACGCCGAAGGCCGTGTGATCAGCGTGCTCGAACTCGACATCGCCGACGGCGCGATCCGCTCGATCCACGCCATCTCCAACCCCGACAAGCTCGGCCACCTCGGCCCGGTCTCCGACCTGGGCCTGCTCTCGCACAAGTGACCGGTCGCTCCACGACCGTGACTCCGCGGCCCCTCTTGCGCGCGGGAACGGGCGCGGTGCGAAGGGGTGTTACGCCTCCACGGCGCCCCGGCGCCCGGCGGCCGGGTCCAGGGAGTCGACGTCCTCCATGAAGGACAGCATCCGGGCGTTGACCACGTCCGGGTGGTCGATCTGCGGTCCGTGGCCGGTCGCCGCGATGATCTCGGCGCGGGCTCCGGCCACGAGGCGCGGTACGCGTTCCAACTGCCGCTTCGGATGCACGAGCAGGCTGCGCTTGCCCAGGATGACGTAGAGCGGGGTCCGGATGGAGCGCAGCGCGTCCTCGGCCAGCGGCAGGGGTGCGGGGCGGCGGATCCGGTACGCGCGGGCGCCGAGCTGGATCCACTCGCGCATCTCGGGGATGGCGAGGACCGGCTGGTCCAGCCAGGCGGCGAGGCGCGGGCGCAGGGCCTTGGGGGCGAAGGTCGCGAACAGACTGATGAAGATCCAGACGAAGAAGCGCAGTCCCACCTTCTCCAGGCCGCCGGGGTCGAGGGCGGTGACCGAGGCGAGCCGCTCCGGGCGCCGGTGGGCCTGGTTGAGCACGAGCCAGCCGCCGTAGGAGGAGCCGACGAGGTGGACCCGGTCCAGGCCGAGCGCGTCGAGGGCCTCGTCCATCCACTGCGCGGCGCGCTCGGGCTGCCACATGGGCTCGCGGTGGACGCTGCGGTTCGCGTCGCCGGGGGTGTCGAGGGCGTAGACCGGGCGGTCGAGGCTGAGTGCGGGGGTGTTGGGGAACCACATGGCGGAGGAGTAGGCCGCGCCGTGGATCAGGACGATCGGCGTACGGGACTCGGCCGCGGGGTCCGTGGGCCCGTACCGGTAGACGTGCGTGGTGCCGAAGCTCGTCTCGACGTCCGTCTCGGAGCGGACGGGCGCCCCCATCGCGAAGAGGACGTCGGCGGCGGCGAAGTAGCGGTCGCGCAGGGAGTCGTTGACGTATCGGCCGATGTCGCGGCGTACGCGGTTCGTGTTCTCGGGCACGGCAGGCACCTCCGGGAGGATCCGTTCTTCGCG
The DNA here is from genome assembly GCF_057834465.1 of Streptomyces sp. GL_140. Lineage (NCBI taxonomy): Bacteria > Bacillati > Actinomycetota > Actinomycetes > Kitasatosporales > Streptomycetaceae > Streptomyces > Streptomyces sp. GL_140. Next base: position 4,452,768 of record NZ_CM174404.1, on the reverse strand, counting down.
ATACGACCGTATCACGATGTTGATACAGCGGTACCATGAAGGGGACCCACACCGACGGGCGGAGACCCCAGCACATGCCAAAGCGCGTGGACCACGAAGAACGCCGCACACAGATCGCCGAGGCACTCATCCGGGTCGCCGGACGGCGCGGACTGCACGCGGTCGGCATGCGCGACGTGGCAGCCGAGGCGGGAGTCTCCCTGCGCCTCGTCCAGTACTACTTCCAGACCAAGGAGAAACTGCTCTTCTACGGGCTCCAGCACCTGACCGACCGCTTCACGGCCCGGGTGGGCGCCCGGCTCGCCGCCGCCGGTCCGGCCCCCGGCCCGCGCGCGACGATCGAAGCGCTGCTGCTGGCCTCCCTGCCGACCGACGAGGAGAGCCGCACCTTCCACCTCCTCTACAGCTCGTACGCGATCCTGTCCGTGACCGACGAGGCGCTCGCCGCCCAGCCCTTCATCGACAACCCCGACGCCGCCGAGAACGCCCTGACCGGCCTGATCAACGGCGCCCAGTCCGCGGGCCTGGCCGATCCCGGCGCCGACGCACGCACGGAGGCGATCAGCCTGCTCGCCATGGCCGGGGCCATGGGCACCAGCATCCTGGTGGGCCAGCGGGGCCCGGAGTCGGCGATCGCCGTGCTCCGCCACCACCTGGACCGCATCTTCACCGTCACCCGCGCAGGGGCAGTTCCACCCGGACCGTGAGGCCCCCGGCCGGGCGGGGGACGGCGCTGATCCGGCCCTGGTGGGTCAGGGTGATGGCACGGACCACGGCCAGCCCGAGTCCGGAACCCTCGCCACGGCGCTCCGGACCTCGCTGGAACGGTTCGAAGAGGGCCGGGACCTCGTCCGGGTCCAGGACGGGCCCGGTGTTGGCGACCTCGACGAAGGCGGAGCCGCCAGCGGTACCGGTGCTCACCGTCGCCGTACCGTCGGGGTGGTTGTGACGCACCGCGTTGGTCAGGAGGTTGAGCGCGATCTGCCGGAGCAGGGAAAGGTCGCCCGCGACCGGGGCCGGCCGGAGGTCGGAGCCGATGCGGACGCCCGCGGCCCGCGCCTCCCCGGCCACGTCCGCCAGGGCTTGTCCGGCGGCGTCCGCGAGGTCGGCCGGATGCGGGGTCAGCCGCTCGCTCTCCCCGCGCGCCAGGGTCAGCAGCGCCGCGATCAGGCGCTCGGTCCGGGCGTTGGCTTCAAGGGCCCGCTCGATGGAGGGCATCAGGTCGGCCGGAACCCGGCCCTGGGCGAGCGGGATCTCCAGTGCGGTGCGCTGCAGGGTCAGCGGGGTGCGCAGCTCGTGCGAGGCGTGGGCGGTGAAGCGGCGCTGCGCGGTGAAGCTGTGGTCCAGGCGGTCGACCATGGCGTCGAAGGTGTCGGCGAGCTCGCGGACCTCGTCGTTCGGGCCGGTCAGGGCCAGCCGCTCGCCCAGCGCGCTGCCGGCGGCGATCCGCCGGGCCGCCGCGGTGACCTGGCTCAGGCGGTGAAGCGAGCGGCGGCTCGCCCACCAGGCGAGCACAGCGGCCAGCACGGTGAAGACGGCGAGCAGGAGCAGGGACCGCGTCAGGAGATCGTCGAGGACGGTGTGCCGGAAGTCCTCGAAGGCCTCGGCGGGACTGGTGGTCGCGGCGGGCAGGGAAGTTTCCTGCCCGGTGGCGGCAGGGGTGGGGACGCCGGTCGGCGTGAGCTCGGTCGTGGGCGTGGGCAGCGGGCCCTGCGACGGCTGGAGCGGGTCCACCAGATCCGCCTGGGGGACGACCAGCCCGCGGTTGGCCTCCATGAGGTCGCGGGAGCTCAGCCAGTTCAGCAGGAGCAGCCCGCAGCCCAGTACCGCGAACAGCGCCGTGGTCATCAGGGTCAGCCGGCCGCGCAGCGGCAGCCGGTGGCGGGTCACAGCCTGTACCCGAATCCGGCGTCGTGGGTGATCAGCGGTGGTTCGCCGAGCTTGCGGCGCAGGGAGTGCACGGTGACACGTACGGCGGTGGTGGCCGGGTCCAGGGCCGCGTCCCACAGGCTGTCCCGCAGCTGCTCGGTGTCGACCGGGGCCCCGTCGGCGGCGAGCAGCAGCTCCAGTACCCCGAGTTCCCTGGGTGTCAGCCTCAGGGGCCGGCCGTCGCGTTCGGCGATCCGGCGCACGGTGTCGAGGCTGACCCCGCGCCTGCTCAGCACGGTGGCGGCGCTGCCGGTCGCGGTGCGGCGGCCCAACGCGCGCAGCCGGGCGATCAGTTCGAGGTACGAGAAGGGTTTGGCGAGGTAGTCGTCGGCGCCCTGGCCGAGCCCGTCGACCAGGTCGGCGAGCGTCCCGGCGGCGGTGAGCATCAGGATCCTGGCGGGGTAGCCGGCCGTGTTCAGGGCCCGGCAGACGGCGTCCCCGCTCAGCTTCGGCAGGTCCCGGTCCAGGAGGAGGATGTCGTACTCGGCGGCGGCCGTCATCTCGAGCGCGCGGGCGCCGTCGTGGGCGACGTCGCACGCCATGCCCTCGGCGCGCAGCCCGTCGGCGAGCATCGCGGCGAGCTCCACCTCGTCCTCGACGATCAGTACCCGCATGCTGTTCCACTCACTCCGCTCGGCCGTGCCGGGCAGCCCCGTGCCGGCCTCTCCGACCGCGTACCGTCCGGCCGGCCGTCCGGCCCGGTGACGCGTCAGCCAAGGATGCCCCGGCCGCTGTGAGCCGGCGGTTAGGCACACGCTCACGGGTGGCTCACCGGGCGCTCCGTAGAACTTTCCGGAGCAGATGAGGACGTCCAGCAGGGAGAAGCGAGCGATGCGGACCGAGATCGTACGGACGACGGTACTGGCGGCGGCCGCCGTGACCGCGGCCCTGGTGATGAGCGGCTGCTCCTCACCGGCCCCGGCGCCCGATGTGGCGGGGGGCGACGGTACGGAGAAGAGCAAGCCGCAGGACGACAACGCGGTGCGGCGGGCCTGGGTGGACTGCATGCACCAGCAGGGGCAGAACAGCGTCGAGCAGGACAAGGAAGGCAACATCAGCTTCCCCGCCAGCGGCACCGGGGAGTCGTCCGGGACCGACGCCTACGACGCGGCGAGCAAGATCTGCGATGCCAAGGTGCCCGGCATCCACCAGGCCGTGCGGAAGAACAACGAGAAGTTCGTCGAGCAGGGCCGGGCGTTCGTCGCGTGCGCGCGCAAGAACGGGTACGCGGACATACCCGACCCCGATCCCAAGACCGGGCTCCTCGCCTTCAGCGCGGCCTCGTTCAACGCCGAGCGGTGGGACGCGATCCAACCGGCCTGCGGCAAGCTGCCGATGCCCGGCTACTCGATCGGCCAGTGAGCGCATGAGCAAGCCCGCCGGGCCCCCGGCTCCCGCCGAAGACTCACCCATCTCACCCGTCTCACCCATCTCGCCCAGCTCATCCACCGCACCCGTCTCATCTGCCTCACCCGCCTCGTCCGTCCCCGTGCGGAGGGCGCGGCGCAAGGTCCTCGTACCGCTCGTCCTCGTCGCCGTGCTCGGCGGCGGGGGCGTGCTCGCGGCCCTGCACCCCCTGGGACCGCCACCGCTCCCCCGCCGCGCAGGGGTCCGCCGACCAGGCCGCCACGGCCCCCGTGCAGCAGGGTTCCCTGTCCAGCGGCATCCAGGTGGGCGGCTCCCTCGGCTACGACTCCCCCACCCAGGTCGTCGCCGCGGGACGCGGCATCCTCACCGCCCTGCCCGCCGTCGGCACGGTCCTCAAGGCGGGGGCGAAGCTCTACGAGGTGGACGGCCGGCCCGTCGTACTGCTCACCGGTGACCGCCCGATGTGGCGCGACCTCGGCCCCGGGACAGCCGACGGCCCCGACGTGGAGCAGCTCAAGCGCAACCTGATCGCGCTCGGCCACGCCGACGGACTGGGCCTGTCGGCGGACCAGAAGTTCACCGCCGCCACCGCCACCGCCGTCAAGCGCTGGCAGAAGTCCCTGGGCGAACCGCAGACCGGGTCGGTGGTGCTCGGCAGCGTCGTGGTGCTGCCGCAGCCGGCCGTACGGGTCCAGCAGCTCGGGGCGCAGCTCGGTTCGGCGCTGGGTGCCACCTCCGTCATGACCGTGACCGGCACCGACCTGGTCGCCACCGTGCAGCCCGCCGACAACCAGCTCTCCTCTTTCAAGCCCAACGGCCGGGTCACGGTGAAGCTGGCCGACGGCTCCACCCTCAACGGCCGCATCCGCTCGCTGGTCCGGGGCGGCGGCGGGGGAGGGGGCGGGGGCGGGGGCGGGGGCGGGGGCGGGGGCGGCAACGGCGGGGACGGCGGCCCGGGAGGCGGGGGCGGGGGTGCGGGCGGCTCGGACAGGACCACCGTCACCATCGCGCTCGACGGCCAGCAGGAGGCCCAGCAGGCGGGCCCCTCCTCCGCGACCGTCACGGTCGTCGGCAGCAGCGTCAGCGACGCGCTCATCGTGCCCGTCACGGCGCTGCTCGCCCTGGACGGCGGCGGCTACGGGGTCCGGGTCGCCGACGGCGGCGCCACCCGGCTCGTCAGGATCGAGCTGGGACTGGTCGCCGACGCCAGGGCCCAGATCACCGGGGAGGTCCGGGCGGGCGACCAGGTGGTGATCCCGAAGTGACGCTTCCCCGGTCGGCCGACCCGACTCAGGCCTCCCCGGCCCCGGCCACCCCTACTCCGGCCGCCCCGACCCCGGTACTGGAACTCACGGGCGTGACGAAGGAGTACCCGGGATCACCGCCGCTGCGCGTCCTGGACGGCATCCACCTCACCATCGGGGCCGGCGAACTCCTCGCCGTGGTCGGCCCCTCCGGCTCCGGCAAATCCACCCTGCTCGCCCTGCTCGGCTCCCTCGACCGCCCCACCGCCGGACAGCTCCGCTTCGAGGGGCGCGACCTGGCAGCCGTCTCCGACCCCGAACTGGCCGCCCTGCGCGCCCACCGGATCGGCTTCGTCTTCCAGCAGTTCTTCCTGCTCTCCAAGGTCACCACGGTGGAGAACGTCGCCACCGGCCTCCTCTACAGCGGCGCCCGCGCCTCGGACCGGCGCGCCCGCGCCGTCGAGGCCCTGCACGAAGTGGGTCTCGGACACCGGCTCGACCACCACCCCGACCAGCTCTCCGGCGGCGAGAAGCAGCGCGTCGCCATCGCGCGCGCCCTCGTCGCCCGCCCCGCGCTGCTGCTCGCCGACGAACCCACCGGCGCCCTGGACAGCGTCTCCGGCACCGCCGTCGTCGACCTGCTGCGCGAGCTGAACGCCAACGGCACCACGGTCGTCGTCATCACCCACGACCGGGAACTGGCCGCCTCGTTCCCCCGGCGGATCGGCATCCACGACGGGCGCATCGAGTTCGACGAGCACGGCCAGAACCCCGCAGGAGCCCTCCGATGACCCCGCCCACGACCCCGCCGAAGACCTCGCCGAACACCCCGCCCACCGGCCGTCGCAGGAGTCGCCCGCGCCGACCGCGCCGTACGCGGCTGCGCCCCGTGGACGTGCTGCGCCTCGGCATGATCGGGCCGCGCACCCGCCGGACGCGCACCGCGCTCTCCGCGCTCGGGATCTCCCTGGGCATCGCCGCCGTCATCGCCGTCACCGGGATATCCGCCTCCAACCAGGCGCACCTGCTGGCGCGCCTGGACCGGCTCGGCTCCAACCTGATCACCGTGGCCCCCGGCAACGGTCCCGACCAGAAGCCGGTGCCACTGCCGCCCACGGCCGAGAAGATGCTCGCCAACATCGGACCCGTGCAGCAGGTCACCGCCACCGGCGCCACCAAGGCCCGGGTCTACCGCAACGACCTCGTACCCGCCCAGCAGACGGGCAGCATCAGCGTCCTGGCCGCCCGGCTCAACCTGCTCGACGTCCTGCACGCCACCCTGAGCAGCGGCCACTGGCTCGACCGGGCCGGCGAGAACCTCCCCGTCACAGTGCTCGGCGACCAGGCCGCGCTGCGGCTCGGCGTGGGCGCGCCCGGCGAACGGGTCTGGCTGGGCGGCCAGTGGTTCGCGGTCGCCGGGATCCTGGCCCCCAACGAGCTGGCCCCCGAACTCTCCTCGGCCGCCCTCGTCGGCTGGCCCGTGGCCACCGCCGCCCTCGGCGCGGACGGCACCGCCGCCACGGTCTACCTCAGGGCCCACCCCGATCGCGTACCCGGCGTACAGGCCGTGGCGGGGGCCACCGCCGACCCCGCCAACCCCAGTACGGTCGCCGTCAGCCGCCCTTCGGACCTGTACACGGCACGCGCCGAGACCAAGGACTCCCTCACCGCCCTGGTGCTCGTCCTCGCCGCCGTCGCCCTCCTGGTGGGCGGGGTCGGCATCGCCAACACCATGGTCGTCGGCGTGATGGAGCGCCGCGGCGAAGTCGGACTGCGCCGCGCGCTCGGCGCCCGGAGCGGCCAGATCGCCGTCCAGTTCCTGATCGAGGCCGTGCTGATGGGCCTCATCGGAGGGATCGGCGGACTCCTCCTGGGCGGCCTCACCGTGTACGGCTACGCCCTCGCCCAGGGCTGGCCCGCCTCCGTCCCGCTCTACACGGTCGTCGCCGGCCCCGTGGTGTCGGTCCTGGTGGCCGCCGTCGCCGGCATCTACCCGGCCCTGCGCGCGGCCCGGGTGTCCCCGACCGACGCACTGCGCTCGGCCGCCTGAGGCCCGGACCGGCCGCTCAGGACACCACGAACGCCACCGCCGCCGCACCCATGAGCGCAGCGGCGGTGTGGATGGCCGGGTGGCCGTAGTCACCCGACCAGAGATGGCGGGCCAGTCCGCCGATGGCGGCCAGGGCGGCGATGATGCCGATCTGGGCGAACAGGGTGACCGAGGTGAAGGGGGCCAGGAGCAGCAGCAGCGAATTCAGCCAGAACGGGGCTGCCCCCGTCCAGCCGCGCCACTCCCGGAGTTCCCTGAGTCCGTGCAGGTCCCGGAACTCCCGGAACTCCCGGATCACCGTCGTCATCGTGCCGCCACCGGCCCCTTCGATCAACCTTGCGAGACATCAACTCGCAGGCTGTACAGCCTCCTTGGGTGCGACGGCCGGGACAAGGGCCCGTTCGGCAAGAAATCCGAAAGCCAGGCCGAAAGTGCTCCACATGGCGATCTGGATGCCCAGCGAGGAGAGCCGGAACTGCCAGATGAGCGCGGCCGGGAAGTCCGCCGGGACCTCGTTGACGCCCGGCAGGGTCGCGTACGCGATGCCGATGGCCACCGCGAAGGCGAGCCCGGCGACGATCGAGGCGTTCCAGTTGCCCATGCGCGGCGCGAGACGCCGGCCCAGGATCAGCGCGACCGAGGCCAGGAGCACGCTGAGCGCGATCATCAGGACGAACAGGGTGGTCCGCCGGACCACGGTGTCGGGGTCCCCGACGGCCGGCGGGTTGGCGGGGTACTTGAGGAACGGCACCAGGTTGACGGTGACGAACAGACCGCCCGCGACCAGCGCCGCCGTGGACCGGGGTCCGAAGCGGCCGATGCGGCCGAGCGCGTAGCAGAAGACGAGCGCGGCGATGCCGCCGAGCGCGACACCGTAGAGCAGGGTTCCGGTGCCGAGGCCGGCCGTGGCCTGGAGGGCCCGGCTGACCGGGGCGGACTCCTCGCCGTGGTCGTGGGCGCCGGCTTCCTCGATGGCGATCGCCGCGTCCACCTTGGATTCACCGAGGAGGTACGCGACGAGGAACGCCGCGACACCGGCCAGCAGGCCGGCGAGCATGCCCCTGATCAGGAGCACGCGGGGAGAGATGTCGTTCATGAGCGCACTTGCCCCTCGCTGGTCAGTGGCAAGGGAAGCCGAGCAGGTGACGGCCGTCGTGCATCCACTCGTGGATGGTGTCGCCCTGGAACACCGCGGTGGCACCCTGCTCGGCGCCGACGAGGTAGAGCAGGACCAGCATGAGGACGCCGACGAACAGGGCCCAGGGGGCCAGCGAGGAGAGGGAGATGGGGGCGATGCCGACAGGTGCGGCAGTCGTGGGCACGGCGGAGTGGGCCATGGCAGGAACCTCCAGGGGAACACGCGTCCCGGTCATTGGTGCTCGCGACGACGGTGGCGGGTCTGACTTTCCTCCCCCTCCGGGAGGATTCACAGTGGCGCGACCGTGCCGGATTCTCACCGGTGCTTCCGTCATACCGTCGTCTTGTCGTTGGTGACCGTACCGCGCTTACGCTCACCTTATGAAGAGCGCATTCGTGCGAGTCCATCTCGTGAGACCTCCGCTGAGCGACGCCGAGCGGCTGCATCGCTTCCCCTACGGGGATCCGTGCCCCGGGTACGAGGGGCTGCGTGGTCAGGATCACGGGGCCTGGGCGGGGCTGATGATGGACGAGGTGGCGGCCGGGGACCCTGGGGCGCTGCGGAGCTGGATGACCGACACCTCGTTCGCGCCCTCGGGCGGTGGGGAGTCGGTGGAGGCGCTGATCGCGCGGGTCGGCGTGGAGCTGGCCGGGCTGGCGCCGGGGACGCACCGGCCGGTGGCCGGGCAGGGCGTCGTACGGGCGGCCGTCGTGTGGGCGCTGGAGCTGCCCGCGGCGGCCTTCTGGCGCCTCGACGTCAGGCCCGGCTCCGTGACCACCCTGACGGGCCGCTCCGGGCGCTGGAACCTGCTCGTGGGACAGCCCGGGGAGCAGCACGGGAACTAGACCGTGAACGCCGGTTCGGCCCGGCCCCCTTGGCGGGGCCGGGCCGAACCGGACGGTACGAGTGGCAGTGCGAGTATGGGTGTTACGCCACGATCCAGTCGCTGGTCGCGATGACCGGCTGCACGCCGTCGCGGTGGATGGTGCCCTCGATCAGGCCGTACGGGCGGTCCGCCGCGAAGTAGACCTCGTTGTCGTTCTTGAGGCCGAAGGGCTCCAGGTCGACCAGGAAGTGGTGCTTGTTGGGGAGGTTGAGGCGGACCTCGTTGACCTTGGGGCAGTTGTCGAGCACGCGCTCGGCCATCGCGTTCAGGGTCTGCTGCAGCGAGTACGAGTAGGTCTCCGCGAACGCCTCGAGCATGTGCTTGCGGACCTTCTTGTACGACTGGTCCCAGTCGTACTCCGGGTCGTCGGCGGCCAGCGCCGAGTGCGCCCAGCGCGCGGTGACCTTGGTCGCCAGGATGCGGTCGTACGCTTCCTTCAGGGTCGTGTACTTGTCCTTGATGTAGCCGTGGAACTCGGAGTTGGTCGAGTTCATCACGGTCAGGTCCTTCAGACCCGAGATGACCTGGAGACCGGTCGTCTCGCTGTACGTGACCTGCGTGGTGCGCACCTCGCTGCCCTTGAGGGAGAAGGAGTGCTGCTCCTTGCGCGACGGGACCGGGATCCGCTCCCAGGCGAACTCCTCGATCCGGATCTGCGCCTCGCGGATCGGCTCCTGCGAGGAGACGAAGTGCTTGGCGAGCAGGATGCCGAAGGCCTCCGGGGAGGAGACGCCGTGCTCCTTGCCGAAGGCGTACACCGTGTTCTTGGTGGTGTCGGTCGGCAGGCAGTTGGCGTTGTCGCCGGTGAGGTGGACGTCGCGGAACTCACCGCGGAGCGCGACCGAGACGTTCAGGTCGCGGATCTCGTGCCAGGAACCGTCGTTGCCCTTGCGGGTGACCTTGACGATGCGGTTCTCGGCCTTGCCGTACTGGTTCTGGGCGAGGACGTGCTTGCTCATGCGCTGTCTTCCTTCGGTACTCGGGAACACGGAGTCCGGTTGTCTGGATCCCGTACGCCCGGCGTCCGGCGGACGCGCAGCCCGCCCCCCGCCGTTCGGTCACGTACTCGGAGAAGACTCGGAGAATCCGTGGACCGCCCCGGGACTGACGTGCATCCCGGTCCGTAGGTGCCTGTTGATTCCAGCACGTTCACATCCCGTTCGTAAGGGAGCGAATCCTCCGAGAACAGGCACCCACGGCTTGGGCAACCGTACGATCTGCGCAGGTCAGACCGTGTGCGCGTCGGCGACCATCAGGGCTTCGTCGATGATCCGCAGGCCCTTGGCCACGTCCTCGGCCGAGATGTTGCACGGCGGCGCGACGTGGAGGCGGTTCCCCGCGATCAGCGGCCACAGCCCGGCCTTCTTCAGGGCCGCGCCGAATTCCGCCATGGGGGCGGCGTCGGCCCCGGCGGCGTTGTACGGGACGAGGGGCTCGCGCGTCTCCTTGTCCCGTACGAGCTCCAGGGCCCAGAAGGTGCCCAGACCCCGGACCTGACCGACGGACGGGTGCCGTTCGGCGAGGGCGCGCAGCCCGGGGCCCAGCAGCTCCGCGCCGGTGCGGGCGGACTGCTCGACGATGCCCTCCTCCTCCATGACGTTCACGGTGGCCACGGCCGCGGCACAGGCCAGCACGTGCCCGGAGTAGGTCAGCCCGCCCGGGTAGGGGCGGCGGGCGAAGGTCTCGGCGATGGCGGCCGAGATGGCCACGCCGCCGAGGGGCACGTAGCCGCTGGTGATGCCCTTGGCGAAGCAGATCAGGTCGGGGGTGACGTCCCAGTGCTCGGAGGCGAACCACTTACCGGTCCGGCCGAAGCCCACCATGATCTCGTCGAGGATGAAGACGATGCCGAATCGGTCGCAGAGCTCGCGGACGCCGGCCAGGTAGCCCTCGGGGTGCACGAGCACGCCGGGGGCGCCGCCGACGGTCTCCAGGATGATCCCGGCGATCGACTGCGGTCCCTCGAAGACGATGGTGTCCTCCAGGTGGCGCAGGGCGCGCACGCACTCCTCGGCCTCGTCGGCCGCGTAGAAGGGCGAGCGGTAGGCGAACGGGCCCCAGAAGTGCACGACACCGGCGGTCGCGGTGTCGTTGCCGAAGCGGCGCGCGTCGCCCGTGAGGTTGATCGCGGTGGAGGTGGCGCCGTGGTACGAGCGGTACGCCGAGAGGATCTTGGGGTGGCCGGTGTGCAGCCGGGCCATGCGGACGGCGTTCTCGACGGCCTCGGCACCCGCGTTGGTGAAGAAGATCTTGTCGAGGTCGCCGGGGGTGCGCTCGGCGATCAGCCGGGCGGCCTCGGAGCGCACGTCCACGGCGAAGCCGGGCGCGACGGTGCAGAGCTTCGCCGCCTGCTCGGCGATGGCGGCGGCGACCTTCGGGTGCTGGTAGCCGATGTTCGTGTAGACGAGCGCGCTGGAGAAGTCGAGGTAGCGGTTGCCGTCGTAGTCCCAGAAGTACGAGCCCTCGGCGCCGGCTACGGCGAGCGGGTCGATGAGCTCCTGGGCCGACCACGAGTGGAAGACGTGCTTGCGGTCGGCATCTTTCACTGCGGCTTTGGCGGCGGCGAGGGCGTCGGCTTCTGCGTTCATGGATCGAGCGTAGTTGTCCGGCATGTGGATACCTCTCCGTGTACGGATCTGCGTGCGGGCGGGGTCGGGGCGGCGGGGCCGGCGGGGCGGCGGACGACACGGGCGACGGGCGGGCGCGTCGGCGCGGGGCCCGTCAGACGACGTGGCGGCCGCCGTCGACCGTGAGGACGTCGCCGGTCGTGTAGGCCGCGTCGACCAGGTAGAGCGCGGCCTCGGCCACGTCCTGCGGCGTGCCCACCCGGCGCAGCGGGGTGTTCTCCGTGATCCATTCGCGCGAGCTCTCCCAGACCTCGTCCGCGCCCTCGTACCAGGGGGTGTCGATGAGGCCGGGCGCGATCGCGTTCACCCGGACGGCCGGTCCGAGCTGGGAGGCCAGCAGCCGGGTCATGTGGTTCACGGCGGCCTTGCTGACCGCGTACGGGATGGAGCTGCCGAGCGCGCGGGTGGCGGAGACGGAGGAGATGTTGACGATCGAGGCGCCGCCGGACTTCGCGCCGGAGCCGTCAACGGCGGCGCGCTGCGCGGATTCCCGCAGGTGGGGGGTGGCGGCGGTGATCATCTGCCAGGTGCCGACGACGTTGACCTCGAAGATCTCGCGCCAGGCGTCGGCGTCCGCCGCGTCCAGGTCGCCCAGGGGGATGAAGCGGGTGACGCCCGCGTTGTTGACCAGGATGTCCAGGCGCCCGTAGGCGTCGATCGCCGTCTCCACGATCCGCCGCGCGTCGGCGGCGTCGGCCACGTCTCCCCGTACGTAGACCGCGTCCGGCAGCTCGGCGGCGAGCGCCTTGCCCGCGTCCTCGCTGCGCGCCGAGTTCAGGACGACCCGGATGCCGGCCGCGGCCAGTCTGCGGGCGATCCCGGCGCCGATGCCGGAGGAGGATCCGGTGATCAGGGCGACGCGGTTCTCGGCCGGGGCGGGGGTCTGCTCGGTCATGGCGTTCCTCCTGGCAGGGGGTTCCGTGGTCTGGACGGCCCGGAGCATAGCGCGAATCCCGTATGTCGGAAGTTGGTTTCCGCTATCCGGAGTTTGATCACCCAATCGACTACCCCACAGCGCCACAGATCAGGTGAATAGGTACACACGCGCCTACTCTGAGCGAACGGCGCACATCCCCCTGTTAGGGACCCGTAAAAGCCGTACCGCTGGACGTATGGGCCCCGTCAAGGGTGTCTGTGAGACCCCCGGACAGGCGTTCCACTCGAAGGTGTCCGACAACGAGGTGTCCTGAAAACACCCGCCCTCGAAATCCCCGGGAGCTCACGATGGCCGATCTGGCCTTCGTCGTCACCACGATCGCGGTCTTCGCACTGGTGGTACTCGTCGCCAAGGGGGTGGCCAAGCTGTGAACGCCGAAAACGTCATCGGCCTGCTGGTCGCCGTCGCGCTGCTGGGCTACCTCGTCATCGCCCTCGTGTTCCCGGAGAGGTTCTGAGCCCCGATGAGTCCCGTTCTTGCCGGGGTGCTCCAGCTGCTCGCGCTCGCCGCGGCCCTGGCCCTCTCCTACCGCCCGCTGGGCGACTACATGGCCCGCGTCTACTCCTCGAAGAAGCACTGGGCCCCCGAGAAGTGGATCTACAAGGCCGTCGGCGCCGATCCGAACACCGAGATGCGCTGGCCCGCGTACCTGCGCGGCGTCCTCGCCTTCTCGGCAGTGGGCGTCTTCTTCCTCTACCTGCTCCAGCGCGTCCAGGGCGCCCTGACCGGCTCGCTCGGCTTCGCCTCCATCAAGCCGGACCAGGCCTTCAACACGGCCGTCTCCTTCGTGTCGAACACGAACTGGCAGTCCTACGCCGGCGAGCAGGCCATAGGCCCGCTCGTCCAGACCGGCGGCCTGGCCGTGCAGAACTTCGTCTCGGCCGCGGTCGGCATGGCCGTGGCGGTGGCCCTCGTACGGGGCTTCGCGCGCTCCCGTACCGGTGAGCTCGGCAACTTCTGGTCGGACCTGGTGCGCGGCACCGTCCGCATCCTGCTGCCGCTGTCGGCGATCGCCGCGGTGGTGCTGGTGGCCTGCGGGGTCATCCAGAACTTCTCCGGGATCCACGAAGTCGGCCAGTTCATGGGAGGGCAGCAGCAGTGGAACGGCGGCGCGGCCGCCTCGCAGGACGCCATCAAGCAGCTGGGCACCAACGGCGGCGGCTACTTCAACGCCAACGCCGCCCACCCCTTCGAGAACCCGACCCCCTTCTCGAACCTCTTCCAGATCTTCCTGATGCTCCTCATCCCGTTCTCCCTGACCCGCACCTTCGGCCGCATGGTCGGCTCGGTCCGTCAGGGCTACGCGATCCTCGCCACGATGGTCACCATCTGGATCGGGTTCACCGCGCTGATGATGTGGACGGAGTTCAGCCACCACGGCCCGGCGCTCCAGGCGGCCGGCGGGGCGATGGAGGGCAAGGAGACCCGCTTCGGCATCGGCGCCTCCGCGATCTTCTCGGTCGCCACCACGCTGACCTCGACCGGCACGGTCAACTCCTTCCACTCCTCCTACACGGGACTGGGCGGCGGCATCCAGCTGCTGGGCATGCAGCTCGGCGAGATCGCACCCGGCGGCGTCGGCTCCGGCCTCTACGGCATGCTGATCATGGCGATCATCGCGGTGTTCATCGCGGGCCTGATGGTCGGCCGGACCCCCGAGTACCTGGGCAAGAAGATCGGCACCCGCGAGATCAAGTTCGCGGCCTGCTACATCCTCATCACCCCGACCCTCGTCCTCGGCTTCACCGCCCTGGCGATGGCTCTGCCCACCCCGGTCACCTCGATGTCCAACGGCGGCGCGCACGGCTTCTCCGAGGTCCTCTACGCCTACACCTCGGCCGGCAACAACAACGGCTCGGCCTTCGCCGGACTGAACGCCAACACCCAGTGGTTCAACACCACCACCGGTCTGGCGATGCTGCTCGGCCGTTTCCTGCCGATGGTCTTCGTGCTGGCCCTGGCCGGCTCGCTCGCCGAACAGCAGCCGGTCCCGGCGACCGCGGGCACCCTGCGCACCGAGAAGCCGCTGTTCACCTTCCTCCTGGTCGGCACGATCGTCATCGTCACCGGCCTCACCTACTTCCCGGCCCTGGCGCTGGGCCCGCTCGCCGAAGGGCTCGCCTCATGAGCACCATCACCCCCACCCGCGCCCCGCACGGGGACCTGCCCAGCGGTCACAAGCCCGAGAAGGCCCGGATCGGCGGCGGCATCTTCGACCCGAAGCAGCTGCTCAAGTCCTTCCCCGACGCGGTGCGCAAGCTGGACCCCCGCGTGATGGTCAAGTCCCCGGTCATGTTCGTGGTGCTGATCGGCTCCGTGCTGACCACCGCACTGGCCATCTCCGACCCGGGCAACCTCTTCGGCTGGGCGATCACCGGCTGGCTGTGGCTGACCACGGTCTTCGCCAACCTGGCGGAAGCGGTGGCCGAGGGACGCGGCAAGGCCCAGGCCGACACCCTGCGCAAGGCCAAGACCGACACCGTCGCGCGCCGCCTGAACGGCGCCGTCGAGGAAACCGTCCCCGGCACGGAGCTCCGTATCGGCGACCTCGTGGTCTGCGAGGCCGGAGACATCATCCCCGGCGACGGAGACGTCGTAGAAGGCGTCGCCTCCGTCGACGAATCCGCCATCACCGGCGAATCGGCCCCCGTCATCCGCGAGTCGGGCGGCGACCGCTCCGCCGTCACCGGCGGCACCAAGGTCCTCTCCGACCGCATCGTCATCAAGATCACGACCAAGCCCGGCGAAACCTTCATCGACCGCATGATCGCCCTCGTCGAAGGCGCGGCCCGCCAGAAGACCCCCAACGAGATCGCCCTCAACATCCTCCTGGCCTCACTGACCATCGTCTTCCTGCTGGCCGTGGTCACCCTCCAGCCGTTCGCGATGTACGCGCACGCCGAGCAGTCGATGATCGTGCTCACCGCACTGCTGGTCTGCCTGATCCCCACCACCATCGGCGCGCTGCTCTCGGCCATCGGCATCGCGGGCATGGACCGCCTGGTCCAGCGCAACGTCCTGGCCATGTCCGGCCGCGCGGTGGAAGCCGCCGGCGACGTCTCGACGCTGCTGCTCGACAAGACCGGCACCATCACCCTCGGCAACCGCCAGGCCTCCGAGTTCGTACCGGTGAGCGGAGCCATCGCCGCCGAACTGGCCGACGCCGCCCAGCTGTCCTCACTGGCCGACGAGACCCCCGAGGGCCGCTCGATCGTGGTCCTCGCGAAGGAGAAGTACGGACTGCGCGAACGCCACCAGGGCGAGCTGACGGCCGCCGAGTGGATCCCCTTCACCGCGCAGACCCGCATGTCGGGCGTGGACGTGGACGGGCGCAAGGTCCGCAAGGGCGCCGCCTCCTCGATCACCGCGTGGGTCGGCGAGCAGGGCGGAACCATCGCCCCCGACACGGGCACGAAGGTGGACGAGATCTCGGGCGCGGGCGGTACGCCGCTGCTCGTGGCGGTGAAGGACGACAAGGGTGCCCGCGTCCTCGGTGTCATCCACCTGAAGGACGTGGTCAAGGAGGGCATGCGCGAACGCTTCGACGAGCTGCGGCGCATGGGCATCAAGACCGTGATGATCACGGGCGACAACCCGCTGACCGCGAAGGCCATCGCGGAGGAGGCAGGAGTCGACGACTTCCTCGCGGAAGCCACCCCCGAGGACAAGATGGCCCTCATCAAGCGGGAGCAGGCCGGCGGCAAGCTCGTCGCGATGACCGGCGACGGCACCAACGACGCCCCGGCGCTCGCCCAGGCCGACGTCGGCGTGGCCATGAACACGGGCACCTCGGCCGCCAAGGAGGCCGGGAACATGGTGGACCTGGACTCCAACCCCACCAAGCTCATCGAAATCGTCGAGATCGGCAAGCAGTTGCTGATCACCCGCGGTGCGCTGACCACCTTCTCGATCGCCAACGACGTCGCGAAGTACTTCGCGATCATCCCGGCCATGTTCGCGGTGGTCTATCCGGGCCTCGACAAGCTCAACGTCATGGGCCTGTCCTCGCCGAACTCCGCGATCCTCTCGGCCGTCATCTTCAACGCGCTGGTCATCATCGCCCTGGTCCCCCTCGCCCTCAAGGGCGTCCAGTACCGGCCCACCAGTGCCGACAGGATGCTCCGCCGCAACCTCACCCTCTACGGACTCGGCGGCCTGGTGGCCCCGTTCATCGGCATCAAGCTCATCGACATGATCGTCTCCCTCATCCCCGGCCTCTCCTGACTAGGAACGTGCTGATCCCGCCATGACCAACTCCGTGTCCAACACCCTCCGCCTCCTCGGCGCGGGCCTGCGCGCCCTCCTGGTCCTGACCGTCCTGTGCGGGGTCCTCTACCCCCTGGTGGTCACCGGCATCGCCCAGGCCGCCTTCCACGGCAAGGCCAACGGCTCCGAGATCAAGGACGCCGGCGGCAAGGTCGTCGGCTCCTCCCTCATCGGGCAGTCGTACGGGGACGACCTGCGCTGGTTCCAGGGCCGCCCGGCGGCGGGCCTCGCGAAGAACACCCTCAACACGCAGTACGAGCTGCTGGTCTCCGGAGCCACCAACAAGGCCGCGGACAGCCCGGAGCTGCTGAAGGCGGTGGAGGAGGCCAAGGCCAAGGCCCTGCTCGACAACACCGTCCCCGGCTACACCCCGCGCCTGTCCGAGATCCCGGCCGACGCGATCACCTCCTCCGGCTCCGGCCTGGACCCGAACATCTCCCCGGCCTACGCGGACCTCCAGATCCACCGCGTCGCGCAGCGCAACGGCCTCCCGGTGGCGACGGTCGCGAAGCTGGTGCGCGACCACACCGAAGGCCGCACGCTCGGCTTCATGGGAGAGCCCCGGGTGAACGTTCTGGAGCTGAACACGGCCCTGAAGGCCATCGCCCAGAAGTAGCCAACTCCCGGTTCCGGCCGGGAGGACGGATGCTCTACTGACGTTCATGGGGAGCTCATACACGCACCGTCGGGACTGTCGGGACCGTCAGGACTGTCGCGGGTACGGATTCGGGTCGGGCGGCTTCCGGTCGGACCGGTCATGACCGGGGTGCGCTGATCCGGCGGCCGCGGATGCCCGGACCACCGCCCTCCTCGCCTCCCGTCCGCCTCCCCGCGCTGCTGCGGGCCAACCCCGACTTCCGACGGCTGCTGTGCGCCTCGGCGTTCAGCATGACCGGCGACTGGTTCACCCTGGTCGCGCTGAGCGGGTTCGTGTACCGGCAGACCGGGTCGCCCGCGCTGACCGCGGTCCTGTTCGCGGTCAACTCCCTTCCCGGGGTGGTCCTGATCCCGTTCATCGGTCCGCTGACCGACGGCTTCGACCGGCGGCGGCTGCGGATCGCGTGCGACCTCGGCGCGGTGGTGCCGGTCTTCGGGCTGCTGGTCGCCCTGCGGCTGGGTTCGGTGCCGCTCGCGCTCGGCGCTCTGGCCGTGCTGTCGGCGTTCGCCGCCGTGTCCAAGCCGGTCCCCGAGACCGTGCTGCCCAACCTGGTGGCCGAACGGGACCTGCCGGCGGCCCAGGCCGCGCTCGGCGGCGTGTACTCCGGCGGACTCCTGGTGGGTGCCGGGCTCGGCGGGCTGGTCGCCGCGGTGGGCGGCGCCTCCGTCACGCTGCTCGTGGACGCGGCCTCGTTCGCCGTCTCCGCCCTCCTCGTGGCCAGGATCCGCAGCCCCTTCGCGACGGACGCCCCCGCCCACCGGATGCGGGTTCGCGCCGATACCGCGGAGCTGGGCCGGTTCGTACGGGCCACGCCCGCCGTGGCCGCGTACCTGTGGCTGACCGCCGGACTGCGGCTGTCCTACGGCATGGTCGGGCTGCTGCCCGTCTACGCCCTGGCCCGTTTCCACGTCGGGGAGTCCGGGGTCGGCGCGCTGTACCTGGCCCAGGGCGTCGGAGCCGTCCTGGGCCCCTTCGTCGGCCGCCGGCTCGCCGGAGGTTCGCAGCACCGGCGGTTCTACGTGACCTCGGGCGGCCTGGCCGTCTTCGGGGCCGGATACCTGGCCCTGGCCCAGACCGATCACCTGGCCCTGGGCATGGCCGCCGCCGCGGTGGGCCACGTAGGGGTCGGCGCCTGCGGGATCCTTTCGCTCAACGGCCTGCAAGTGGCCAGCCCCGACCACATCCGGGGGCGGATCATGGTCCTGGCCTTCGGACTCGCCATGGGTCTGCAGGGCGTCTCCGCCCTCGCCATCGGCCCGCTGGCCGCCGCCTTCGGCATGGCGGCCGCCACCCGCGTACTGGCGGTCCTCGCCCTCGTGTGGGCCACGGTCTGGATGATGCGCCTGGAGAGCACGCTCCGGAGCGGGGCCTAGGACGGATCGGACCGGGACCTGGACCGACCGCACCCCTTTCGGCTCGCGTAGGGAATTCCTCCCCGGCTCTAGCCGGAGACCGCCTGCGACCAGCAAGAATGGGGCCCTTGAGCTACTCGCGGGAGCTGGTGTGACGGAAGGTCGGGAGATATCCCGGATACCTCGTATGCCTCGGATGCCCGGAACCTCCGGGACCACTGCGGGCCCGGGGATGGCCGGGAGAGCCGGGACGGTCGGGATGGCGGGGACGGCGGGGACGGTCGGGACCACCAAGGTCCCCGACGCGTACCTGGACGGCTACGTCCGGATCCTCGGGCAGGTGGCGGAGACCGGCCGCCGCCCCGGCCGCGACGAGCTCGACGCCCGGCGGGCGGAGGGCGTACGGGCCGCCGAGGCCGGGTACGGGCTGCGCACGCTGATCGGCGCGCACCTGGCCGTGACGCGGCGGGCGCTGGCCGGCCGGCTGGCCGCGAACCACGTCCTGGCGGCGGTGGAACAGGCCGTCGACGCCTTCGCCGAGGGCTACGAGCGGGCCCAGCGGCTCGCGGTCCGCCAAGAGGAAGCGGCCCGACGGGAGTTCATCGACGACCTGCTCCTCGGCCGCAGCGACCTGGGCCGACTGAGCGCGCGGGCCGACCGTTTCGGCCTGCACCTGGCGCAGGCGCACTCGGTGGCGGTGGCCCGCGGACCCGAGTCCTACGAGGACACGGGCACGGCGATCCGGCAGGTGGAACTGGCGCTGTCGGGGCGGTTCGGCCACCGTACGTTCCTGCTCGCCACCAAGGACGGCCAGCTGATCTGCATCGCCCCCGGCGACCAGGACGACGTCCTCGCGCACTTCGCCAAGCACGCCTACGCCGCCGTGGCCGAACGGGGCCTCGTCGCGATCGGCCGGCCCCATCCCGGAGCGGGCGGGGTCGTGACCTCGTACGAGGAGGCCCTGGGCGCCCTCGACCTCGCCGACCGCCTCCAACTGGACGGCCCGGTCCTGCGCTCCGCCGACCTGCTGGTCTTCCCGGTGCTCGCGAGGGACCGGGCCGCCCTGGTCGACCTGGTGCGCAGCGTCCTGGGTCCCCTGCAGGCGGGCCGCGGCGGAGCCGGTCCGCTGCTGGACACCCTGAGCGCGTACTTCGACTCCGGCTGCGTGGGCGCGGCGGCGGCCCGTCGGCTGAACCTGAGCGTGCGCGCGCTGACGTACCGCCTGGAACGCATCCACCGGCTGACGGGAACGGACCCCGGCGACCCGGTGCAGCGCTACACCCTCCAGACGGCGGTGATCGGGGCCCGGCTGCTGAACTGGCCGGCCCAGCCGCTGTAGGAAGGCTGCGGGGAGGCCGTAGGGATCCTGCGCGCCGACCGCGCCGTCACCGGAGCCGTTCGGCGAGCGCCCTCGCCATCGCGAAGGTCGGGACCGCCTCCCTCATCCGCCGGTACGGGGTCAGGTCCCGCAGGAGCCGCCCGAGCGCCTCGTGCACCGCGCGGGACTGCACGGCCGGGACGACCGTGAGGAACGCCCGCCAGTGTTCGCACGCCCGGCTGAGGTGCCCGAGGCGCAGCAGCGCCTCGGCCAGCGCGGCGTGCGTGAGCGCGGTGGCCCGGTGCTGCCCGGCCGCGCGGCCTCGCAGGGACCGCTCCAGCGCCTCCACCGCGGCCGGGACCTCGCCGAGCGCGAGGTGGGTCCGGGCCCGCGCGAAGTCGAAGTCGGCGCGGGCGTAGGACTCGAAGGGTCCGGCGGGTGACTTCGCGGTGTGCCGTGCGTGCACCCGGTCGGCGGCGGCCAGATCGGCGGCGGCCGCCGCCCGCTCCCCCGCGTGGGCGTGCGCCGCGGCGCGCTGGACCAGCAGGAACGCCAGCGTCCCGGGCTCCCCGTCGGCTGGAGCGCTGTCCACGGCCATCCGGGCGAGGCGCACCGCGTACCCGGGCTGCCCCAGCCGCCCGGCGTGCGCGCTCATCGCGCGGAGCGTGATGGCGTACATCCGGCGGTCCCCGGCCTGCCGGGCCAGCCCGAGGGCGATGGCGTGGTACTCCTGCGCGAGCCCGTGGTACCCGGCTTCGACGGTCATATCGCCGAGCAGGTGGGTGAGTTGCGCGTACCCCCGCAGTACGTCCGCTTCCACCGTCCCCGGCCGTTCCACGAGGACCCGGGTCCGCGCGGGCACCCCGCCCGGCCCGGTTCCACGGGCCGCCGCCCCCGCCCGGCCCGGCCGGGGGCGGCGCGCGGCGAAGGCCCCCGCGTCCTGGGCGAGCCAGGCGGCCAGGGCGGCGCGGGTGCGGGTACCGCCATGGGCGAGGTAGAGCCCCGAGAAGCTCCCGGCCAGGGCCCGCAACTGCTCGGCGTGCGCGGCGAGATGCCGCCGCGCGGCAAGCTCCGCGACGCCGGGGGCGGCGGGGGCCGCCGGGTCGGCCCGGCCCGGCTTCGACGCCGTCTGGTGCGTGGAGCAGCCCGCCGCCACCGTGGCCGCGCTGCTGCCCCTCGCCTCCGCGGGCCGTCGGTCCACGGCGTTCCACCTGGTCACCACCGGGGACGCGGGGCCGGCCGGGCGGACCGTGGCCGCCGCGGCCCTGCGGGAGGGGTTCGCGGCCGGGGTGCACTGCCTGGCCCCGACCGTGAGCGACCTGCCCGACCATCCGGAGCTTCCGCGGCCGGTGTTCACCCGGGTCGCGGTCGCCGAGGCCACCCGGCCGAGCCCACGGCCGGTGCTCGGCGCCCCGGACTCCCCGCAGGCTCCGGCGGCCGTCAGCCTGCTGCCGCTGACCGCCGCGGCCACCGCCCTGGCGGACGCCGCCGAGGAGCCGGGCTGGTCGGGGCTGCGCCGCATCGGCTGGGTGCACGCGCACCCCACCGGGGCCGCGGACCTCGCCCCGGCGCCGGAGCGGGCGCCGGATCGAACCCCGGAGCGGGTACGAGCAGAGCCCTGCGCACCGGGGTGAACCCGTCCAGGGGTCCCCCGACTGCCGCCGCGCCCGGAAGGGCCGCGTCGTGGCGGGGCGAGGAACGGAGGCCCATGGCCAGGGCGTACGCGTAAGGATCATTCATGGCTCAAGGACAAGCGGCCGGGTCCACCCCCGCAACTCGCACGGCCACTCCGTCGCATCGTCCCGCTTGACAGGTTTTCGCATGTGGCAGAACGTGCCGCCGACCCGACACGCCCGGAGCCCCGCCTTGACGTTCTCACTCGTTCGGGCGCACGTCTTCCACATGCTGGTCATCGCCCGGCCCACCGGCCGCCATCTGCGAAGACGCTCCCACCTCGGGGTGAAGTGACCGTGACGCGCCGTCAATTTGCCGTGTTACACGAGGATCCGAGGCCCTGGGAGGAGTCCACTGCTCTCAGGACCCGGCCGCCCGAGCCGGAACAGGAGGGATGCTCATGCCCCGCGCCCAGTGGATGGTCGGCGTGCTGACGGTGACTCTGCTGATCGTCGGCATAGGGGTGTTGCATTCCACCGAGGGCGCCCGGCCCGCCTCGCCCACCGCGGGCGACGCCCTGCCGTCGCGGGTGCTGGGGCTGTCGGGCCCGCGGCGGCTGGCCAGGCAGCTGGACCATTCGGACGGGCACACCACCGGCAAGGGCACCCGGCGGCCGGGGCGCGCGGGCGTGGCGCCGCTTCCGGCGGCACGCCCGCTGCGGCTGGTCATCCGGAGCCTTCGGGTGGACGTACCGCTGACGGGCGGGACGCCGGTGGGCGGGGCGGGCGGGCCCGACCTCGTGGACGGCGCCGTCTGGGACTCCGCAGGCCCGGCTCCGGGCGTGGCCGGTACCGCCGAAGTCTCCGGGGAGTCCCTCCATCTCACCGGGCTCCGGCGCGGGCAGGTGGTCGAGATCCCCCGCGCCGACCGGCGTACGGCCATCTTCACCGTGTACCGGATCTCCCCCGCCGGGCTCTCCCAGCGGGAGAGCTCTTCCGGCAGGGCCCAACTCCGACTGATCAGTGGGGAGACCGCCGTCCTCGCCCGCCTCACGGGACACCGCCGCACGCCCCGCTGACGCACTACGGACTCGGATGTGTTCACCCGTCACCCCCCTCGGCCATCTGTCAGCCGTGGGGGGTGTCTTCGTCCCCCGGTCGGGGGGATCTTCGCTCCGGGCGGGGAGTTGGGCCGCGCCGCGGGGCAGACCCTCCGCATGAGCGGGACGCGGCGTGCGCGAACGGCACCGAGCAGGGCCCTGAGGGTGCCCCTGACCGTGCTCTGCGTCGTGCTGCTGTGCGTGTTCGGCATCGGCAGGGCCGGTACGGACCCCGCATCGGCCGAAGGCCCCCGCTCCAGCTCATCGGCCCCCGCCGAGCCCACCGAGGGCCCTGCCGACCCGGCCGGGGATCCCGAGGTACGGGTGGCGGTTCGGGTGACCGAGCGCGGCATCCCGGGCGTACGGGGGCTGCAGCGGCCGGTGTTTCACGTGAAACCTGCCGCGGGCTCCGTGGGTCCCGCCGCGCACGGGACGGGGACGGCCGCGCCGCCGGCGTCCCTCCTGCCGGTCCGGAGTGTGGTCCTGCGCTGCTGAGCGGTCCGAGAGGTCACGCGCAGCAGGCATCCCCCCACTCCGAGCACCGCGAGGTTCCGTCATGCCCATCGACCCGTACCTGGCCCTGAACGCCATGCTCCGCGCCGAGGCCGCCCGTTTCTCCCCGGCGGCCCCGCAGCCGGGCCAGCCCGGCCGGCCCGGACAGCTCCGCCGGTCCGAGCCCGAGGCGGCCGCGCCGAACTCCGAAGCCCCGGTCGCGGACACCACCACGGGCGAGTAGCCCGGTCCGTCCGCGAGCGGACATGAGGCGGCACCGGTTCCCGCGCCCTCGGCAACGGAGAGTGGTCACGTGAGGTTCGACCACGGGGCGCGGGAACCGGCGCCGACAACCAGTCTCCGCCGACGGCACACCCGCCGGCCTCGGCCGATGGTCCGCATTCGCCCGCCGAAAGTACTGGTCTGCCCCGACAGGATCCGAAGGAGACGGCCTAGTCCTCCTGCGTGTAGAAGCGGTAGAACGCCGCCACGGTGACGCCCGCGGCGATGAGCAGGGAAATGCCCGAGGACTTGAAGATGCTCTCGCCCGCCAGGCTGTACAGGTAGCCGAAGGAGATGCCGACGAAGGCCCCGTACAGCGGTGCGCGCAGCTCCCGCCTCAGCCGGGGGCCGATCCGGGCCATGGCGAACACGCAGGCGGCGAAGATCGCGCCGCACAGGATCCCGTAGAAGACGTTGCCCGCGTCCACGGGCCCCATCTGGCGTTTCATGAAGGCCGCGTAGACGCCGTAGACGAGTCCCATCAGCAGGGGAAGCGTCACCGCGGACTTGCTCAGGTGGGTCGTGCCGCCGGTGGCCGTCTGCCGGTGCCGTCCGGGGGCGGTGGGTGCCGCATGTGCCATGACGGGCTCCTCTCTCCCATCCTCCAGGGCACACCCGCCGCCCCCGACCGGCAACTGGATCACTCGTACGGCCCCGGCGGACGGCCGACGTCGGCCGGTCGCCACCCGCCCGCAGTAGTCCCGGTCGCGCCGGGCGGCCACCCGTCCTTCCCTGGTGACGTGCGGACCATTTTCTCGGCGGTACTCATCGTGCTCGTGGCCCTCCTGGTGCCCGCGAGCGCCGTCGCGTACTGGGCGGACCACGAGCTGGGCAACGCCGACCGGTACACCGCAGCGATGTCCCCGCTCGCCTCGGATCCCGCCGTGCAGAACCTCGTCGTCACCCAGGCGAGCCGCGCCATCTCCGGGCAGATCGACGCGGGCCCCTTCCAGGGCGGGGTCGACGCCCTGCTCGGGGAGGCGCTGCGCTCCTTCGTGGGGACCTCCGCCTACCGCACCGCCTGGGACGCCGCCAACCGGGCCGCCCACACGGCCTTCCTCCAGGCGCTCACCAGCGGCCACGGCGACGCCCTCACCATCGATCTCGCCCCCGTGATCGCGCGGGTCAAGGGCGATCTCGTCAACAACGGGGTGCCGCTCGCCAACCGCATCCCGGTGACCCACCTGTCGGTGAAGGTCCTGGAGTACGACAACCTCAGCGCCCTCCGGAGGGGTTTCCACATGCTGCAGATCGCCGGGGTCTGGCTCCCCGTTCTGACCGTGGTGCTGGCCGCGACAGCCGTCGCCGTGGCCGTCCGCCGCCGTCGTGCGGTGCTGGCCACCGGGCTGGGGCTCGTGGTCGGGGCCGTCCTGCTGTGGGTGGCCGTGGTGCTGTGCCGCCGCCTCGCCCTGGACGACCTGCCGGCCGATGTGGACCGGGCGGCCGCCGAGGCGGTGTACAACGCGCTCACCGCGTTCCTGCGGACCACCGCCTGGGTGGTGCTGGGCGTGGGGCTCGCCGCCGCGCTGGCCGCTTGGCTGATGGGACGACGGCGTCGCACCCCATAAGCTCAGAAGGTACGGATTGATATGAAAATCCGCGCAACAGTGCAGAAGAACCGATTCGCGAGCGGCGGAACCGGAAGCGGGAATGAGCACCGAACGCACCGAAGGAATACCGTCCGGGCGGGCCCGGCACAGACCGGGACGGTCCCTCCAACTGTCCCCGCCCGCCTGGCTGCTGAAGGGGCTGCGGCCGTCTTCCGCGCCGATCCCCTGGGCCGCCGTGGTGCGTGCCGGGATCGCCATGGCCGCCCCCCTGGCCGTGGGCTTCGCCCTGGACGAGCCCGAATACGGGGCGCTCGTCTCGATGGGCGCCCTGTCCGGGGTCATCGGCGACATCGCCGACGCCTACCGGATGCGCATCCTGAACATCGCCGTGCCCCAGCTCTTCGGCGCCGTCGGCGTCGCGCTCGGCACCCTCGTTTTCGGGCACGGCTGGGTCGCCGTCGGCATGCTCACCCTGATCGCCCTGGTCTCCGGGATGATCTCCTCGATCGGCACGGTCGCCTCCGTCTCCGGGCTGATGCTCCTGCTGAACGCCGTGGTCGGCGCCGGTCTACCGATGCCCGAGCCCTGGTGGACGGCCCCGCTGCTGCTGAGCGCGGGCGGGCTCTTCGTCCTCGCGCTGACCCTGCTCGGCTGGCCGCTGCGCGGCCGGCAGCCGGAGCGGGCGGCCGTGGCCGCCACCTACCGGGCACTGGCCGACGCGCTGGAGGCCGCGGGCGGTCCCTCGCCCCTCTACGACGAGCGCCGCCAGCAGGTCACCCAGGCCCTGAACCAGGCCTACGACCTCGTGCTCGGCCGCCGGGCCCGGGTGCACGGCCGCAGCCCCGCGCTCGTGCGGATGCTGGCCCAGCTGAACGTGCTGATCCCGCTGGTCGAGGCCGCGCCCGCCGCCCACCTGCGACGCAAGCCGCTCTCCCCCGAGATCCCGGCAGCCGTACGGGAGCTGGCCGCGGCCGTCGAGGAGGGCCGCACCGGAACCCTCGTACTGGACCTGCCCGCACCGGGCAGCCAGTCCGAGCGGGCCATCGACGCGGCCCTGCGCCACGCCGCGGGCATCGTGCTGACGGCCGATCCGGACATGCGCAACGTCGACGACCGGCTCGGCCGGCCCGCCGCACTGCGGGTCCGGGCCGTGCGGGCGGTGCGCGACATGATGTTCTCCGAGGCCTCCTGGCGGTACGGGCTGCGGCTCGCGCTGTGCATCGGGCTCGCCCAGGCGCTGGTCTCGGTGGTGCAGATCGAGCGGTCCTACTGGGTCGCGCTGACCGTCACCTTCGTCCTCAAGCCCGACTTCGGCTCGGTGTTCTCCCGCGCCGTCCTGCGCGCGCTGGGCACCGCCGCCGGGCTGGTCATCGCGGCCGCCGTGCTCTCGGAGGTGCCGCGCGGCTGGTGGGACGTGCCGGTGATGATGGTCCTCGCCGCGCTGATCCCGGCCTTCTCCGTCAGGGGGTACGCCTTCCAGACCGCCGCGATCACCCCGGTGATCCTGTTGCTCTCCGACCTGCTCAACCACCAGGGCTTCGATCTGATCCGGCCCCGGCTGCTGGACAGCCTGATCGGCTGCGCCATCACCCTGCTCGCGGGCTACCTGCTGTGGCCCGAGAGCTGGCACACCCGGATCGGGGACCGGCTCGCCGACGCGGTGGACGACGCGGCGCGGTACGTGGAGCGTGCGTTCGGCGGCCACCCCGACACCGAAGCGGGGTTGCGGGCGGCGCGGACCGCCCGGCTCCAGGCCCGGCGGCGGATCTACCGTGAGCTGTCCGGAGTCCGCAGCGAGTTCCAGCGGGCGCTGACCGAGCCGCCGCCGACGGGGACCCGGGCCGCCGCCTGGTGGCCGCTGGTCGTCGCCGTGGAGCGGATCGTCGACGCGACCACGGCGGCCAGGGTCCGGGTCAACCACGGCGCGCCGCCCCCTGATCCGGCGGAGGCCGAGGCCATCGCCGAGGACCTGCGCGGTCTGGCCTCCGGCGTCCGCAGGGTCCGGACCCCGGAGCAGATGGATCCCCCGGCCGCCCCTTCGGTGGACGAGGACTCGGTGCTGGCCCCGGTCCGCCAGGAACTGGCGGCGGCCCGCGCCATCGCCGACCCGAAGCGCGAAGCCCCGTAGTCCTGGAGCCCTGGAGCCCTGGAGCCCTGGAGCCCTGGAGCCCTGGAGTGCCGTAGCCCCCCCGATGGCCCGGTGTCCCTCCAATGGCCCGGCGTCCCGGGCCGCACCGGCTCCGGCGGGAGAACATCGGGGCATGAGGCCCATCCTGCGACGCGCGCTCCCCCTGGTGGCCCTGGCCGCCGTCGCGGGCTGCGCCGATGCCGAGGGCCTGCAGAGCAGGGGCGACCTGGGAACGGTCCACGCACCCCAGAGCCTGTGGAAGAACATCCGCCCCGAACCCCCCGGCACCGGCGAGAAACCGGGAACGGCCGCCGTGATCCCGGGACTCCCCAAGGTCGGCAACCTGTCCATGCGCGGGGTGAACCCGCTGGAGGTCATCCGCGCGGACATCACCGCGGCCACCGCGGGCGACGGCGGGACCGGCCGTCTCGTCGACCCGCGCGCGGTCCAGCGGCTCGCGCTCTGTACACAGGCTGTGGACGGCGGTCCGGACTGCCCGGTCCGGCCGGGCGTGCTCCACGATCTGACCGGCAACGGCCGGGAGGAGCTGATCACCGCCCTGGACCTCGACGGCAGACTCAGCGAGCTGCGCGTCTACACCGTCCAGGACGACGGGCGCATCGCCCGGATCCTGTCCCGGCGCGCGGTGCTGGAGGGCGTGGAGGTGGCCGCCGAACACCTCGCGGTGCGCGAGCCGACCTCGAACCCGGCCTACGTCTCCATCTCCGACTACGTCTGGGACGAGAAGGCCGGAATCATGAACCTCGCCCAGCTCACCCTCGACACCTGCCCCGACGCCAACGACCCCGCCGGCCCCTGCGGCCCGGCGGGCGCGGCCTGAGCACGGGCCGGCGGGCGGACGATGCGGGTACCGAGCGGGCTGCGCTGGAAGATCGCCATGACCACCACCGCGGTGTGCTGCATGGTCGCCGCCGCGCTCGGAATCCTCGTCCACAACGTCGTCTCCCGGCAGATCTCCGGCGAGGTCCGCAAGGACGTGAACCGGAACCTGGACGACGCCCTCAACCGCTACCAGTACGGCACCACGCACGGCGACGCGAACGTGGACCTGAACCCGCCCGGCCTGCCGGAGCCGCTGCGCAAGCTGGTCGCGCGCGGGGAGACCGGCAGCATGGTCGGCGTGCACGACCACAAGCCGGTGATGTGGGCGGCCGGACCCGCCGACGGGAAGGCCCTCGCGGTCTGGATCCCCTACGAGGACACCCGCTCCCGGCTCCGCGACATCGACACCGCCATCCTGGCCTCCGCCGGCCTCGCCGCCGGGGTGGTGGCCCTCGCGGGCCTCTTCCTCGCCAACCGGATCAGCCGCCGGCTCGCCACCACCGCCGCAGTGGCCCGCCGGATCAGCGCCGGCGACCTGGACGCGCGGGTCGGATTCCCGGCCGACGCGGAGGAACCGACCCGGCTCCGGTCCCGCGACGAGGTACGGGACGTGGCCCAGGCCCTGGACTCGATGGCCGCCTCGCTCCAGGACCGGCTGGAGGCGGAGAAGCGGTTCACGGCCGACGTGGCGCACGAACTGCGCACCCCGCTCACGGGCTCACTGGCCGCGGCGGACCTGCTGCCCGAGGGGCGGCCCAAGGAGATGATCAACGACCGGCTCAAGGCCCTGCACCTGCTGACCGAGGACCTGCTCGAGATCTCCCGGCTGGACTCGGGCGTCGAACGGGCCGACCTGGCCCGGGTGGAGCTCGGCCGGGCGGTGGAACGGGCCGTGGCGGGAACCCGGCTGACCGTCTCCGTACGGATCCTGCGGGACGCGGTGGTGCTCACCGACCGGCGCCGCCTGGACCGGATCCTGACCAATCTGCTGGTCAACGCGGCCAAGCACGGGCAGCCGCCGATCGAGGTGAGCGTCGAGGGCCCGCTCGTGACCGTCCGCGACCACGGGACGGGCTACCCGGCCGAGCTGATCGAGCAGGGCCCGCAGCGCTTCCGCACCGGCGACCCGGGACGGGGCCGCGGCCACGGTCTGGGCCTGACCATCGTGGCGGGCCAGGCCGCGGTGCTGGAGATCGTGCTGCGGTTCTCCAACGCCCCGGACGGGGGCGCCGTGACCACCCTGCGGCTGCCCGTGGGGCGTCTGCCGGAGGGAAGTTGATCGGGCCGAGTGAATGTTTCACGTGAAACAGGCATGCGGGGTGGGTGTTTCACGTGAAACACCCACCCTGCGGCGTTCGGTGCCGGCTCGGGTTGAGCCGAAGCGGCAGAAGGCCGATGAACGGCTGGTGAATCCGGCCCGTCGGAGGGGCAGTTCAGGGGCCTGACAGGCGTGTTTGGACCCTGGGCGCCACGAATGGTGCCCCTGCCGAAGTTCCAGCCGAGGGGCCGATAACCTTACGTGTCCACTCTGGGCAGGGATCTACCGCGCAGCACGGACAAATGACGCACGCACTCATGCGAAAGGCCTGGCCCATGGGTATTCGGAGCTTGTTGCGCAAGGTATTCGGAAGGCCAACGGAGCCGGTTCCGGAGACGACCGACGCCACTTCGGCGGCCCTCCCGAGCCAGACCGAACGCACTCCACTGGACGCGGCGGCCGAACTGGTCGCGGCCTCCTTCGACAACCCCACCGTCCCCCCGCAGTCCGCTCCGCGCGACCGCGAACCGGGGACCGTTATGACGGCCCCGGCCCCGGACCCGACCGTCCCGGAGGCACGCCGTCACGCCCCCGGCCCGTCGGCCTCCCCGACACCCACCCCGCCGACCCCGGAGCCGATCGCGGCCGAGGCCGAACCGGAACCGGCCGCACAGCCCGAACCGGAACCGGTAGCGGCCGAGGTCGAGGCCGTCACCGCGGCCGAGCCGGAGCCGGCCACGGCCGAGGCAGAGCCCGAGCCCGCGGCGCAGGTTGAGCCGGAGCCCGTAGCGGCCGAGGCCGTCACCACCGCCGAGCCGGAGGCGCAAGCCGAGCCGGTCGAGGCGGAAACCGAGCCGGTCGCCGTAGAGGCGGAGACCGAGCCGGTCCCGGTCGAGGCGGAAGCCGAGGCCGCCCCGGAGCCGGAGGCCGCCGCGGAGCCCGAGGCCGAGCCCGTCGAGCCGCAGGCCGCCGAGGCCGAGCCCGTCGCAGCCGAGGCCGAAGCCGAAGCCGAGGTCGAAACCGTCCCGGCGGCAGCCGAAGGGCCCGCCAACGCCCTCGCGGCAGTGAAGCGGCAGGCTCCCGCCCTGGCCGGGGCCTACAAGGCCGCCGGTCAGGTCCTGCGGAGCAAGGGCAGGACAGGGGCGCGGGCGACCGTGTACCTCGTGCTCGACCGGTCCGGGTCGATGCGGCCGTTCTACAAGGACGGCAGCGCCCAGCACCTCGCCGACCACGCGCTCGCCCTCGCCGCGCACTTCGACGAGAACGCCACCGTGCACACCGTGTTCTTCTCCACGGACGTGGACGGCACCGCCGACCTCACCCTCGACGGCCACGACGGGGCCTGGGTCGAGACCCGCCACGCCGAGCTCGGGCACATGGGCCGCACCAGCTACCACCGGGCGGTCGAGGAAGTCCTCACCCGCTACGAGAAGGACGGCGGGGAGGGCCGCGCCCTCGTCGTCTTCCAGACGGACGGCGCCCCGGACAACCGTCAGCCCGCCCGCCAGGCGATCGCCGACGCGGCCGCGCACGACATCCACTGGCAGTTCGTGGCCTTCGGCGACCCCGAGGCCAAGGCCTTCGACTTCCTGCGCAAGCTGGACGCCGAGAACGCCGGCTTCTTCCACGCCGGGTCCGCGCCGAGCGAGCTGACCTCGGCCGCGCTCCTCAAGGGCATCCTCGACGGGTTCTAGTCCGGCCCTTGCGGAGAACCGCACGGACGCACACGCACAGAAGGGCCCGGGATCCTCAGGGATCCCGGGCCCTTCACGCGTGGGGACGGCCCCGTAGGGCCACCGCGGCCTACTGGTGCGGCTTGACCGACTTCTCGACCGGCTCCGTGGTCTTCGTCTCCACCGGCTTGCGCAGGGCGATGTTCAGCTCGCGCAGGCGGGACTCCTCCAGGATGGTGGGGGCGCCCATCATCAGGTCCTGGGCGTTGCCGTTCAGCGGGAAGGCGATGGTCTCGCGGATGTTCGGCTCGTCGGCCAGCAGCATCACCATGCGGTCCACACCCGGGGCGATGCCACCGTGCGGCGGGGCGCCGAGACGGAAGGCGCGGAGCATGCCCGCGAACTCTCGCTCGACGGTCTCGGCCTCGTAACCGGCGATCTCGAAGGCCTTCAGCATGACCTCGGGCTCGTGGTTGCGGATGGCGCCGGAGGACAGCTCGATGCCGTTGCAGACGATGTCGTACTGCCACGCCAGGATGTCGAGCGGGTCCTTCTCCTCCAGGTCCTTCATGCCGCCCTGAGGCATGGAGAACGGGTTGTGCGAGAAGTCGATCTTGCCGGTCTCCTCGTCCGCCTCGTACATCGGGAAGTCGACGATCCAGCAGAACCGGAAGACGTTCTCCTCGAACTGACCGGCGCGCTTGGCGGCCTCGACGCGCACGCCCGACATGATCTTGGAGACCTCGGCGAACTCGCCGGCGCCGAAGAACACCGCGTGACCGGCCGCGAGGCCCAGACGCTCGGTGAGGACCTTGACGTTCTCCTCGGTGAGGAACTTGGCGATGGGGCCGGTCAGGCCGCCGTCCTCGCCCACGCGGACCCAGGCCAGGCCCTTGGCGCCCAGCGAGATCGCGTACTCGCCGAGGCCGTCGAAGAACTTGCGCGGCTGCGCGGCGGTGTCCGGGACGGCCAGCGCGCGCACGTGCTTGCCGGCGAACGCCTTGAACTCGGAGCCCTCGAACACGTCGGTGATGTCGACGAGCTCCAGCTTGGAGCGCAGGTCGGGCTTGTCGTTGCCGTACTTCAGCATCGACTCGCGGAACGGGATCCGCGGGAAGGGGGAGGTGACCTCGCGGCCGTTGCCGAACTCCGTGAAGATCTCCGTCATCAGCCGCTCGATGGGCTGGAAGACGTCCTCCTGCTCGACGAAGGACATCTCGACGTCGAGCTGGTAGAACTCGCCCGGCGAGCGGTCCGCGCGGGCGTCCTCGTCGCGGAAGCAGGGCGCGATCTGGAAGTACCGGTCGAAGCCGGAGATCATCAGCAGCTGCTTGAACTGCTGCGGCGCCTGCGGCAGCGCGTAGAACTTGCCCGGGTTCAGGCGCGACGGGACCACGAAGTCACGGGCGCCCTCGGGAGAGGTCGCGGTGAGGATCGGGGTCGCCATCTCGTTGAAGCCGAGGGCCACCATCTTCGAGCGGATCGACGCGATGACGGCCGAGCGCAGCATGATGTTGTCGTGCATGCGCTTGCGGCGCAGGTCGAGGAAGCGGTACTCCAGGCGCCGCTCCTCGTTCACACCGTCGTCGGTGTTGATCGTGAAGGGCAGCGGGGCCGAGGCGCCGAGGATCTCGACGTCCGTGACCTCGACCTCGATGTCACCGGTCGACAGCTCGGGGTTCACGTTGTCCGCGCCGCGGGAGACGACCTTGCCGTCGATGCGGACGACGGTCTCCTTGGTGACCGCGCTCAGCGCCTCGTTCGCGGCGGTGCCGGGACGGGCCACCAGCTGCGTGATGCCGTAGTGGTCACGCAGATCGATGAAGAGGATGCCGCCCAGGTCTCGACGGTTGTGCAGCCAGCCGCTCAGCCGGACGTCGGAAGCGACGTCGGAGGCACGGAGCGCGCCGCACGTGTGGGACCTGTACCGATGCATCAGTCATCCAGTTCTACGCGATACCAGGGTGGATTCAACCGTCCCAAGGTTACCGTCCGGGCCGGGTGCCGTGCGGGCGCGCCCGAAGTGGGTGGTTAACAGGCACGTCAGGCATACGACCTGTAAAGATGACCACGTGCGCACAGAGGACGTCCTGGCCGCCATCGCGACGGGTTTGTGGCGATGGGACAACGCCTCCGGGACGGTCACACTCGACAGCGAGGCCGCCCGGCTGCTCGGGCTGCCCGCCGAACCGGTGGAGCTGCCCGAGGTCGCCGTGCGCTCCCGCTTCCACCCGGTGGACTGGAACGAGATCAACGGCATCGTGAACCTGGCGGTCGCCGAAGGCACCCTCGCCGAGGCCCGGCTGCGGATCATGGACGAGGACGGGCGCGTGCTGCGCACCGTACGGAGCCGCTCGAAGCCGCTGGAGAACCGGGGCGCTGACGGCCGGCTCGACTACGAGCTGATCGGCACCATCCAGGAGATCGCCGAGGCGCAGCCCGGCACCACCGCCGTGCACACCCCGATCACCGGAGACTGGCGCCGCTCGCGCGAGGCGTTCCTGCTGGACGCGGGCCGGGCGCTGGCCGAGGCCCGTTCCACCGCCGAGGTCCTGCGGGTGGCGGCCTCGCTCTCGATGCCCGGGTTCATACCCGACGGGCTGGCCGTCTTCGGCGTGGCCGGCAGCCGGCTGTCGATCATCGGGCACCACGGGCACGATCCCGGGGACGAGAGCCCCTTCGCCGACATGCCGGTGGACACCGACTACCCGGCCGCGGAGGTGGTCCGCACCGGGCGGGCGATCTACCTCCCCAGCCCCGAGGACTACAAGCGGCGCTTCCCCGCCACCTGGCCGCTCGCCCAGCGCTTCGGCCGGCTCTCCTGGGCGTTCCTGCCGCTGGTGGTGGCCGGCCGGACCATGGGCGCCTGGATGGCCGCCTTCAAGCACCCGGTGTCCTTCTCCCCCGACGAGCGCTCCGTCCTGACCACGGTGGCCCGGATGCTCGCGCAGGCGCTCCAGCGGGCCGGAGTGGCCGAGTCGGAGCGGGAGCTCACCACCGGCCTGCAGCGGTCGATGATGCCCCAGCTCGGCCCCGAGATCCCCGGCATGGCCATCGCCGCACGCTACGTGCCGACCGGCGGCGGGCTCCAGGTCGGCGGCGACTGGTACGACATGATCCCGCTGCCCTCGGGGCGGTTCGCGCTGGTCATCGGCGATGTCCAGGGCCACGACGTCCGGGCGGCCGGGCTGATGGGCCAGCTGCGGATCGCGGTGCGCGCGTACGCCTCCGAGGGCCACCGGCCCGACGCGGTGCTCTCCCGGGCCTCGCGCTTCCTGGCGGGGCTGTGCTCCTCCCAGGAGCAGGAGGGGGACTCCGACAAGACCGAGGAGGACCCCGACTTCCAGAGCCCGCGCTTCGCGACCTGCCTGTACGTGGAGTGCGATCCGCAGACCGGCCTGCTGGAGGTGGCCCGCGCCGGGCACCCCGACCCGGCGATCCGGATGACCGACGGCACGGTCCTGATGCGGCCCACGGCGGGCGGACTGCCGCTCGGCATCGTCCCGGACACCGACTACCCCACGACCCGGTTCACCCTGGAACCGGGCGAGACGATGATGCTGTGCACCGACGGGCTCATCGAAACGGGCGGGCACGACCTCGACACGGGCTGGGCGCGGCTGCGGGCCATCCTGGAGTCGGAGACGCACGACGCTCAGAGCCTGGAGCCCCGGCACCTCGAACGCATGGCGGACCTGCTGGTCCAGGCCGTGCACGGACCCTCCTCGCACCACACCACCGGCCCCCTCGCCGACCGGCGCGAGGACGACATCGCCGTGGTCCTGCTCTGCCGCGAGGGCGCGGGCTGCGGCTGCGACACCCCGCTGCTGCACCCGGGCCGCCCGGCCCGGCGCACGATGCTGACGGTCGCCCAGGCCGAGCCGGAGCGGGTCTCCGGGGTCCGCCGCCAGATCCGGGAGCTGCTGCACGACTGGGCGGACCCCGAGCAGGTGGACTCGGCGGTGCTGATGGTCTCCGAGATGGTGACGAACGTACTGGTCCACACGGACGGGGACGCGCTGCTGATGGCGGAGGCGGTGGGCGAGCTGGGCGCACGCCGGCTGCGGATCGAGGTGGCGGACGCCTCCGACGAGCTGCCGCACAAGCGGCATCCGGGCGAGATGGCGTCGAGCGGGCGGGGCGTCCTGCTGCTGGAGATGCTGGCGGACGACTGGGGCGTGGACCCGCGAGGCGAGGGCAAGTCCACCTGGTTCGAACTCAACGAGCGGTCCAAACCCGAGCCCGACGCGCTGGACTGACCCCCCGGCCGAGCGGTTCGCCCGTGCTTGTATGCGGATGTGCCGACTTCGCTGCTTCCCGAGCCCGTCCGCCGCCTGGCCGCATGGTGCCTGGCCATCCTTCTCGTCACCGCCGTGGTGGCGCTCGTCGTGTGGCTGTGCGGGGTCTTCCGGACGGTCGTCACGCCCGTTCTGCTCGCCGTGCTCGGGACGGCGCTGCTCGGGCCGATGCACCGGCGCCTGGTCCACATGAAGGTCAACCGCTCGCTCGCCGCGGCCCTCACCTGCCTCGCCGTGGTCGCCGTCGTCGGCGGGGCCTCGTACGTCGTGGTCCTCGCCCTCATCGAGACGGGCGACCAGATCATCGACGCCCTGCGGAGGGCCGGCAAGAGCCTCGCGGAGCACTTCGGGGCGCTGGGGACCTCGGTGGAGGACGTCGCGAAGAGCTCCAAGGACCTGCTCGCCAAGTTCGGCGGCACCGCCGCCTCGGGCGTGGTCGCCGGGCTCAGCGTGGTCGGCACCATGATCGCGACGGCCCTGCTGGCACTGGTGCTGATCTTCTTCTTCCTCCGCGACTCCGACCGGGCCGTGGGGACCCTGCGCTCACTGGTGCCGAGCCGCTCGGGCGACCTGATGGAGGCCATGGGGCGGCGCGCCTTCGAGGCCGTCGAGGGCTTCATGCGCGGGACCACCTTCGTGGCCCTGGTGGACGCGGTGCTGATCGGGATCGGACTGCTGGTCCTGAAGGTCCCGGGCGCCCTGGGCCTGGCCGCCCTGGTCTTCGTGACGGCCTACATCCCCTACCTCGGCGCCTTCCTCTCGGGCGCCGTGGCGGTCCTCGTCGCCCTCGCCGACCGGGGCTGGGTGATCGGCCTGTGGACGCTGGGCGTGGTCCTCGCCGTCCAGATGATCGAGGGGTACGTGCTCCAGCCCATGGTGCAGAGCCGCACGGTGCAGATGCACCCGGCGGTGGTCATGCTGGCGATCACGGCCGGGGCCAGCGTCGCGGGCATCCTCGGGATGCTGCTCGCCGTACCCCTGACGGCCGCCGTCTTCGGGGTGGTCTCGGAGCTGCGGACCCTGTACGGGGGCCCGCGCGCGCAGCAGCCCGCGCAGCCCCCTGCGGAGGGTTCCGCGGGGGGCTAGGGGGCGCTGCGGCCTGGACCGGGGGACGGTCTAGCGGGTCCGCTCCGTGGTCGGGATGCGGCCCAGCCGGCCGGCCTGGAAGTCGTCGAAGGCCTGCTGCAGTTCGTGCTGGCTGTTCATGACGAACGGACCGTAGTGCGCCATCGGTTCCCGGATCGGCCGACCGCCGAGGAGGACGATCTCGAGGTCCGGGGCGTTGGAGTCCTGGGCCTCGTCCGCCCTCAGGGTGATCGAGCCGCCCTCGCCGAAGACCGCGGTCTGCCCGGTGTGGACGGGCCGCCGGTCCTCGCCGACCGAGCCGCGCCCGGCCATGACGTAGGCCAGGGCGTTGAAGTCCTCGCGCCAGGGGAGGGTGACCTGCGCGCCGGGGGTAACCGTCGCGTGGATCATCGTGATCGGGGTGTGGGTGATGCCCGGGCCCTCGTGGCCGTCCAGCTCGCCGGCGATCACGCGGAGCAGGGCGCCGCCGTCGGGGGTGGAGAGCAGCTGGACCTGGCCGCCGCCGATGTCCTGGTAGCGCGGGGGCATCATCTTGTCGGAGGCCGGGAGGTTCACCCACAGCTGGAGGCCGTGGAACAGCCCGCCCGACAGGACCAGCGACTCCGGCGGGGCCTCGATGTGCAGGAGGCCCGAGCCGGCGGTCATCCACTGGGTGTCGCCACCGTTGATGATTCCGCCGCCGCCGTTGCTGTCCTGGTGGACGAAGGTTCCGTCGATCAGGTAGGTGACGGTCTCGAAGCCGCGGTGGGGGTGCCAGGGGGTGCCCTTGGGCTCGCCCGGCGCGTACTCCACCTCACCCATCTGGTCCATCATGATGAACGGGTCGAGGTACTGGTAGTTGATCCCGGCGAACGCACGACGTACCGGGAACCCCTCCCCCTCGAAGCCGCCCGGGGCGGTCGTGACGGCCAGCACCTTGCGGGCGGCGGTCTCCTGGGCGGGCTCCGCGACGCGCGGGAGCGTCAACGGGTTCTCCACAGTCACTGCAGGCATGGTCGGAACCTCCTTCTGGCGTCGAGTTTAGTTGAAACTCGAACTTTCTGCCACACCCGACAGAACAAGAAGGAACCCCGGAGGAATTCCCCCGGGGCCCGATTCACTCGTACTTCTGGAAGTCGGCCCCCGCACGCCGGGCCGCAGGACCTACGGCTCGATCGAGACCGAGTTGAACGGGGTCATGTCGATCACGTCCCGGTGGTCCTGATACACCGCGAAGTCACAGTTGGTGCCGTTGTTGTTCCGGCACAGCCAGATCTTCCACCCGTCGGTCTGGTTGTTGTCGACCAGGTGTCTGCCGTAGTAGTTGTAGATCTTGTGGGGGCCGTAGCTGCTCCACATGTTGCGGATCCCGCTGTCCAAGGTGGTGCCGTAGTAGACGCAGGCGTACCCGTCCGGGCATTGGGTCGCAGCCGCCGCCGGCGATGCCGTCAGGACCCCCGTACCCAGCGCCATCACCCCCGTGACCGCCACTGCCGCGAGCTTCGTGCGCAAGGACGTACGTGTCATCACAGTCCCCCTGTCAGTAGGAGCGGGTTTCCCCCGCAGCACTGACATTCGGGACTCGCGGCCGGCGCCGCGATGGTTTCGGTGGTGGCCGAAAGGTCAGCTGCCGCTGTGGAGGAGGTCCACGCCCAGCCCGGTCGCCGAGTGGAGGACCGCCTTGCCGTCACGGCACGTGGTGATCAGGCCCGCCGCGCGCAGGGTGCGGGTGTGCTCGGACACCGAAGGCAGGGAAATGCCCAGGTCACGGGCGAGCTCGCTGGTCGTGCGCTGCTGGACCAGCGACTGGAGCACCGCCGCCCGGGTCCGCCCGAGCAGGGCGTCCAGCGCCCCGCCCTCCGGGCCCGGCTCGGACAGCGGGAGCGGGGTCAGAGCCGGGTACAGCAGCAGGTGCGCGCCCGAGGGGTGTTCCGCGAGCAGCGGGCGTCCCGTCCAGAAGGGCGAGGGCATCAGGATCAGGCCCCGGCCGCCCAGATGGATCTCGTAGTCCGGCGGCCGGCCGACCTCGAAGGCCGTCCCCGACCAGCCGGCGGCCGGGTGCGTACTGGCCAGGCAGGCCTTGATCCCGTGGGCGGCGAGCAGCCGGGTCCGCCAGGCGACGTCCGCCTGGAAGGACTGCCGGATCCGCGCCCAGTACGGGGCGACGAGCACCTCGTACGCGGCCCGGATCGCCGAATCCAGCTGGCCCCACGCCTCCCGGTCCAGGTCCCACAGGGCGCGCAGCCAGCTCGGTGAGCCGGGGGCACGGGCGGCGGCCCGGTGGAGCATGTCGGAGGTCAGGAACGGCCCGGCCGCGCGCACGTCGGCCAGCCCTTCCTCCAGGCTCCGCGAATAGGGCTCGACGAACTGCGGGTTGTCACCGTCGGGGCGCATCAGGTCGAAAAGCGGCAGCGCCCGGCCCGGCAGCTCCCGGGCCACGAGGCTGCGCCAGCGGCCGAAAACCGCCTGCTCATCGGTGCGCTGGGCGGCTACGAGCGCCATGCCCAGCTCCACCAGGGGCAGCGGTTCGCTCGCGAAGGTGACGTTGAAGAGGTCCTCGGCCGTGAAGTGCACCCTCAGCATGTCCGCCCCCGGCGCCGGGATTGCCTAGCCGTACATGCGGCGCATCGCGAAGTCGACCATCTGCTCGACGGCCTTCGCGTCGAAGACCATCCGGTGGTCGCCCTCCATGTCGAGGACGAAGCCGTAGCCGGTGGGCAGCAGGTCGATCACCTCGGCGCCGGTGATCACGAAGTACTTGGACTCCTTGCCGGCGTACCGGCGGAGCTCCTTGAGCGTGGTGAACATGGGGATGACCGGCTGCTGCGTGTTGTGCAGCGCCAGGAATCCCGGGGTGTCGCCGCGCGGGCAGTAGACCTTCGAGGTGGCGAAGATCTGCTGGAAGTCCTCGGCGGAGAGCGACCCCGTCGTGAACGCGCGCACCGCGTCCGCGAGGCTCGGCGGCGACGGCTCCGGGTACAGCGGCGGCGCTTGCTGCGCGTAGCCCTGGGGGGGCTGCTGCGCGTAGCCCTGCTGGGCGCCCGGGTTCTGGTCGTAGCCGTACATACGCCGAAGCCTACCGATGGCGTGGCCCGCCGGGACGACGAGATCCGGTCAGCGGGATTTCAGCCCACTGACGAAGCCGTGCCAGGCGGTGGCCCCGACCATCAGGACGGGCCCGTCCTGCACCTTGGAATCCCGGACGGGGACGATCCCGCTGAGCCCATCGGCCACCTCGACGCACTCGCCGCCGCTGCCGTTGCTGAAGCTGCTCTTGCGCCAGCAGGCGGACGTCAGGTCAATGTGGGTGCTTGCCATTTCGGAAGTCCTCTGCAGCTGCGTCGATCCTCGCCAGGGACGCCTCAGGTGACAGCGCGACAGCCCTGAGCAGATCGTACGACCTGCGGTAGTCCTTCACGAGGGCCGGATAATCGATGAGTTGGCCGCTGTGGAGACCCTCTGTGTAGACGACCGGCGGCGCATCCGGGAACGTCATGACCCTGATCATGCCCATCATCATCGGATGCGCAGCCGCCGTTTCCGGAAGAAGCTGCAAAACGCTCTGCGTGGAACGGACGACGTGGGCGATGTGGTCCAGCTGATCGGCCATCTCCTCGGGCGACAGCAACAAGTTGCGAATCAACGAGCCGTGCAGGATCGCCCAGAATGCCGGCCGATCCTCACGCTCCCAGAGCCTCGCGCGCTCCACACGGGCACTGACCTGCTTCTCGACGACGGCCGGACGCAGCCACGGCAGCGACGTACGCACGATCGCCCTGGCGTAAACCGCTGTCTGCAGCAGTCCGGGGATCACCATCGGCGCCCAGTCCTCGATGGTCTCCGCGAACGGCTCCATCTCCGCAACGTCCGCGAAGTATTCCGCGTGGCCCGACTGCTTCGCCTTGCGCGCATCTTCACAGCGGCGCTCGAAAAAGCCGTCCGTCCCCAGCTTCGCGTCCACGTGCCGGGCCAGATCCGGTGGCATGCGCCGCTCACCGTGTTCAATCTGGCTCAGGAACGGAACCCCCCGGAAGCTGCCCTCCGCCAGCTGTTCCAACGTGAGCCCGGCGGCCTCCCGCCTGTAGCGCAGCTCCGCGCCGTAGAAGGACGGCACATTCGCCGACGCGTCCGTGTCCTTACGAGCAGGCACAACCCACCACCGCCATTTGCCACTTGCTCAGCGCAATCGGAACCCCTTCCAAAACTACGCCGCCCCACGCCAGCCTGTGAGGAGTTCGTCACACACAGTCCGCATCCCGAAAGGCCCCGCCATGAGCGACCACCCCCACGACCGCGAGGCCACAACGGCCCTGGACAACCTCCGCTCCGCACTCGCCGCGCACGGGATCACGCTCCCCTCCCTCGACCTCCACCTCCTCTCCTACTCCGGCCGCTACACCACCCCACCCCTCATCGCCCTCGGCAACTGCAACCCCGCAACCGCGCAGCGACTGGCCGACGCACTGGCCACGCCATGAACGGCCTCACGCTCCGGCTGCTCGCCACCCCCGGGGCCGTCCCCCTGGCCCGGCACGCCGTCCGGGAGCACCTGGGGGGTAACCCCGACGCCGAGCTCTGCGTGAGCGAGCTGCTGACCAACGTGCTCACCCACCTGGGCGAGGGCACGCCCGTCACCCTGCGGATCACCGGAAGGGCACCCCGTACGCGGGTCGAGCTCACCGATCCCGATCCGCGAGCCCCCGTACAGCGGCAGGCGAAGGGGACCGCCGAGTCCGGGCGGGGTCTAGCCCTGCTCGACGCCCTCGCGCTTCGATGGGGAGTACGCCCAGAAGGGACCGGAAAGACCGTCTGGTGCGAGCTCGGGGAACTTGACCCTGATCACAGTCCCGGCCCAAGGGTTGCCCTTATTACCCGTGGGTAGCATCATTACGTTACCGATTGGTATGTACGAGGAACCCGTCTCACCGAGCCTTAACGGAGCCGTCGCCATGGGGCACTACAAGTCGAATCTCCGCGACATCGAGTTCAACCTCTTCGAGGTGCTCGGACGCGACAAGCTGTACGGCACCGGCCCGTTCGGCGAGATGGACACCGACACCGCCAAGACCATCCTCAGCGAGATGACCAAGCTCTCGGAGAACGAGCTGGCCGCCTCCTTCGAGGACGCGGACCGCAACCCGCCTGTCTTCGACCCCACCACCAACACCGCGCCCGTCCCGGCGTCCTTCAAGAAGAGCTACAAGGCCTTCATGGACTCCGAGTACTGGCGCCTGGGCCTGCCCGAGGAGATCGGCGGCACCACCTCGCCGCGCTCCCTGATCTGGGCCTTCGCCGAGACGATCCTGGGTGCGAACCCGGCCGTGTGGATGTACTCCTCCGGCCCGGCGTTCGCCGGCATCCTCTTCGAAGAGGGCAACGAGGCGCAGAAGAAGGTCGCCCAGATCGCGGTCGAGAAGCGCTGGGGCTCCACCATGGTGCTGACCGAGCCGGACGCCGGCTCGGACGTGGGCGCCGGCCGCACCAAGGCGATCGAGCAGGCCGACGGCTCCTGGCACATCGAGGGCGTGAAGCGCTTCATCACGTCCGGTGAGCACGACATGGAGGAGAACATCCTCCACTACGTCCTCGCGCGCCCCGAGGGCCACGGCCCGGGCACGAAGGGGCTCTCCCTCTTCCTGGTGCCCAAGTTCGAGTTCGACTGGGAGACCGGCGAGCTGGGCGAGCGCAACGGCGTCTACGCGACGAACGTCGAGCACAAGATGGGCCTCAAGGCCTCCAACACGTGCGAGATGACCTTCGGCGACCAGCACCCCGCCAAGGGCTGGCTGATCGGCGACAAGCACGACGGCATCCGCCAGATGTTCATGATCATCGAGTTCGCCCGGATGATGGTCGGCACGAAGGCCATCGCCACGCTCTCGACGGGCTACCTGAACGCCCTGGAGTACGCCAAGGAGCGCGTGCAGGGTCCCGACCTGGCCAACTTCATGGACAAGTCGGCCCCCAAGGTCACCATCACGCACCACCCCGACGTGCGCCGCTCGCTGATGACGCAGAAGGCGTACGCCGAGGGCATGCGCGCCCTGGTCCTGTACACCGCCTCCGTCCAGGACGAGATCCAGGTCAAGCAGGCCGCGGGCGAGGACTCCTCCTCCCTGGTCGGCCTGAACGACCTGCTGCTCCCGATCGTGAAGGGCTACGGCTCGGAGAAGTCCTACGAGCAGCTCGCCCAGTCCCTGCAGACCTTCGGCGGCTCCGGCTACCTGCAGGAGTACCCGATCGAGCAGTACATCCGCGACGCCAAGATCGACACCCTCTACGAGGGCACCACGGCCATCCAGGGCCAGGACTTCTTCTTCCGGAAGATCGTCCGCGACCAGGGTGCTTCGCTGAACGTCCTCTCCGAGACGATCAAGAAGTTCCTCGCCGAGGGCGTGGGCGGCGAGGAGCTGGCCCCGGCCCGCGACGCGCTGGCCAAGGCCGCCGTCGATCTGGAGGCCATCGTCGGCCAGAT
The DNA here is from genome assembly GCF_057834465.1 of Streptomyces sp. GL_140. Classification (NCBI taxonomy): domain Bacteria; kingdom Bacillati; phylum Actinomycetota; class Actinomycetes; order Kitasatosporales; family Streptomycetaceae; genus Streptomyces; species Streptomyces sp. GL_140. The sequence goes on along the minus strand of NZ_CM174404.1, from coordinate 4,410,218 downwards.
GATCGTCGACCTCACCGCCACCGGCGAGGACGTCAAGAACATCTACAAGGTCGGCCAGAACACCACCCGCCTGCTGATGGCCTCGGGCGACGTGGTCGTCGGCTACCTGCTCCTCAAGGGCGCGGCCGTGGCCGCCGGGAAGCTGCCGGCCGCCTCCCCGAAGGACGTGGCGTTCTACACCGGCAAGATCGCGGCGGCGAAGTTCTTCGCCTCCCAGATCCTGCCCGGCGTCTCGGTCGCCCGCGCGCTCGCCGAGAGCGTCGACAACACCCTGATGGAGCTCGACGAGGCCGCGTTCTAGCCTCACGGGACCCTTGCGTACCGCTGCCCGCACGCGGCGCACGTACGCGCCGACGGCCGGACCCTCCCGCACGGGGGCCCGGCCGTCGGCCTGTGCGGGCCCGAGAACCCCGCACGGCGCGGAGCCCCCGCATCCCACAGCTCCGCCCCCGGCGGGACCTGCGGGGTTCCCGGGATGTCGGTGCTTCGTGGGACGCTCGTGGGTATGAGCCCACAGGAGCAGCAGCACGGCAGCAGGGGGTACTCCGTCCCGACCGGGCGGCCGTACGCCCTCAAGGAGCTGCAGGCGGCCGTGGGCAGCCTCGGCGACCACCTCCGGGAGCTCTACGACGGCGCCCACCCCACCGAGTACGAGTCCGTCGCCGACGCCCTCTACACCGCCTTCCAGACAGCCGCCGGGCTGGCCCCCGCCAAGAGCTACACGGGCTGCCCCGAGCACCCCAACGGCGCCCTCGACCCCGAGGCGCCCGAGGGCTGGGGCCGCTGCCTGATCTGCAACGACCGACGGCGCCTGGGCCTGCGCGCCCAGGGGGCCCGCGCGGCCGCCGCCGCCCCGCCCGCCGGGGAGCAGCGCCGGCTGGGCTATCCCGTGCCCGAGCCCCCGTACAACATGGACGCGCTGCTCGGCTGCCTGCGCGCGGTCGAGGAACGGCGGTTCCACCTGAGCCTGTCCTCGCCCCCCGAGGACTTCGTCGCGATGGCCGACGACCTGCACCGCGCCTTCATCGTGGCCCGCGAACTCTCCCGCCCCCGCAACGCCTCCGGCTGCTCCGAACACCCCGGAGCACCCATCGACCCCGACGCTCCTCCCGGAGAGGCCTGTATCTTCTGCGCCGGACGCAAAAGACGCGCACAGCGCTCCGCGCAGACCCCGGAGATGCTCCCGCGCATCCGCAGGGGCGAGCGCAGGCAGCTGCAGCGCCGCTTCGAGCGTCCGCCGGGCTGAAAGCCTCCAGGGCACAGGCCACAACCCTCGTGACCCCTACTCCGGCTATCCGCCGCAGTCCGGCCAAGACGAACACGACCGTCGTTAAGGTGAACCACATGAGCTCTCCCGCCGCCCGCTTCGACCGCGGCCACACCGACGACCTGATGGCCTTCCTGACGGCCAGTCCGTCGCAGTACCACGCCGTGGCCAACGCGGCCGAGCGGCTGGAGAAGGCCGGATTCAGGCAGTTGGCGGAAACGGACGCATGGGACGCGAGCACGGGGGGCAAGTTCGTGACCCGCGGCGGCGCGATCATCGCCTGGTACGTGCCCGAAGGCGCGGCCGCGCACACCCCGTTCCGGATCATCGGCGCCCACACCGACTCCCCGAACCTGCGCGTCAAGCCGCTGCCCGACACCGGCTCGCAGGGCTGGCGGCAGATCGCCGTCGAGATCTACGGCGGAACCCTCCTCAACACCTGGCTCGACCGCGACCTGGGCCTGGCCGGACGGCTGACCCTGCGCGACGGCACCGAACGGCTCGTCAACATCGACCGTGCGCTGATGCGCGTACCCCAACTCGCCGTCCACCTCGACCGGTCGGTGAACACCGACGGCCTCAAGCTCGACAAGCAGCGGCACATGCAGCCGATCTGGGGTCTGGGCGAGGTCCACGAGGGCGACCTGATCGCCTTCCTGGAAGAGGAGGAGGACCTGCCCCGCGGTTCCGTGGCGGGCTGGGACCTGATGGTCCATTCGATCGAGCCGCCCGCCTACCTTGGCCGCGACCGCGAGCTGCTGGCCGGCCCGCGCATGGACAACCTGCTGTCGGTGCACGCGGGCGTGGCGGCACTGGCCGCCGCCTCCACGGCGGACAACCTCTCGTACATCCCCGTACTGGCCGCCTTCGACCACGAGGAGAACGGCTCGCAGTCGGACACCGGCGCGGACGGACCGCTGCTGGGCAACGTGCTGGAACGTTCAGTCTTCTCGCGCGGCGGCTCCTACGAGGACCGCGCGCGGGCCTTCGCCGGCAGCATCTGCCTCTCCTCCGACACCGGCCACGCCGTGCACCCCAACTACGCGGAGCGGCACGACCCCTCGCACCACCCGCGCGCCAACGGCGGCCCGATCCTCAAGGTCAACGTCAACCAGCGCTACGCGACGGACGGCAGCGGGCGCGCGGTGTTCGTGGACGCCTGCGAGCGGGCCGGCGTGCCGTGGCAGACCTTCGTCTCGAACAACTCGATGCCCTGCGGCACGACGATCGGCCCGATCACGGCCGCCCGCCACGGCATCCAGACCGTCGACATCGGCGTCGCCATCCTCTCGATGCACAGCGCGCGCGAACTCTGCGGCGCGGACGACCCGTACCTCCTGGCGAACACCCTGGTGGCGTTCCTGGAGAGCTGAGACCTACCGGTCGGACGGCCGAAAGCCCGCACCGCCCGCCGCATCCCGGCGGAAGGTGCGGGCTTTCGGCCGGGTGGGTCGTTCCCGGGAGCACCGCCGTGTGACGAACCGGTGGTGACGCTCCGTCATGGTCTGCTGGGCTCCCGTCACGTCCGGCCGACAAGGAGAGTCCCGTGCTCCGCATGGACCGCACGCCCCGCAGACCCCGAACGCCGCGTATCGCAGGCACCCTGGGCATCGCCCTCGCCCTGCTCGCGTCCGCCCCCACCGCGACCGCCACGACCACGTCGCCGCCGCCGAAGCCCTCGTACTCCCTCACGGACCCGCGGATCGTCGCCCACTTCGACTTCCCGGCCGGGCAGACGCCGGAGAACATCGTCCTGGAGCCCGACGGCTCCGCCGACCTGACCTTCGCCATCGCCCGCCAGGTCGCCCGGGTCTCCCGGCACGGCGACACCGAGATCCTGGCGACCCTGCCCGCCGTCGCGAACCCGGCCACACCCCTGCTCGGCCTCGCGGTCGTCACCGGGATCGTGCGCACCCACGACGGGACGCTCTACGTCCCCTACCTCACCGGCACGGCCGTGACCGGCATCTACCGGATCACCCCGGACGGCGAGGTCTCCAAGTTCACCGACCTGCCCCCGAACGGCTTCGCCAACGGCCTCGCCCTCGACGAGCACCACGGCGTGCTCTACGCCGCCGACTCGGTCCTCGGCACGGTCTGGCGCATCTCCCTCGACGACGGCGAGGTGACCCCGTGGGCCACCGGCGCCGCCCTCGAACCGACCTCGTTCATCGGCGCCAACGGCATCAAGGTGCACGACCACGCGGTCTGGGTCTCCAACTACGACCGGGGCACGCTCCTGCGGATCCCGGTCCGCGAGGACGGATCTGCCGGGGCCGTGGCGGTCCGGGCCACCGGGCTGGCGGGGATCGACGACTTCGCCTTCCCCGGGCACGACGACACGGCCCTCGCCGCCCTGAACACCACCAGCCAGGTCGCCCTGGTGCGGCCCGACGGCACCCACAGCATCCTGCTGACCCCGCAGGACGGGCTGTCCAACCCCACGTCGGTGGCGATCCGCCACCACAAGGTCTACGTACCCAGCGCCGCCTTCCTCACGGGGCTCGACCCGAACCTCCTCCTCGCCCGCCTGGAGGGGGACGAGAAGGAGGACGGGCACGGGGACTGAGCCCGCGCCCTACGACGCGTCTTCGTCCATCCCCGCCAGGACCAGCGGCAGACGGCTCGTCCCCCCGGCGGTGACGCGGACCGGCACCCCCCAGTCCTGCTGGTGGACGTGGCAGGCCGGGTATTCGTTGGCCGGGTCGTCGTCGCAGGAGGCGGCCATCGCCGAGACGTGCAGGACGCCTTCGGTGAGCTCCGGATTGAGCCCGAGCTCCCGGAACAGGTCGGTCCCGGCCCCGTCCCCGGAGACCAGCAGCTCGGGCGGGGTCGAGGAGACCAGCAGGCGGGTGGAGGGCCCGTAGCGGGTGTCGAGCTTCTGGCCGGCCGGGGCCTGGAAGACGATGTCGAGGCGGAGCGTGCCGGGGGCCACCTCGGTCGCGGCCCGCTGCGTACGGTGGGCGACCGCGTCCACCCGTACCGCCTCCTCCGGGAGCCGCAGCCGGGTCAGCCGGTGCCGGGCGGACTCGACGACCACGATGTCCTCGCCGACGAGCACGGCGTCGCTGGGCTCGCGCAGATCGGTGGCGAGGGTGGTGACCTGGCCGGTGGCGGGGTCGTAGCGCCGCAGGGCGTGGTTGTACGTGTCGCACACCGCGACCGAGCCGTCGGGCAGGGCGGTGACGCCGAGCGGGTGCTGGAGCAGCGCCTGGGCGGCGTCGCCGTCGCGGTGCCCGAAGTCGAACAGTCCGGTGCCGACGGCGGTGGTGATCGCGTAGCCCCCGTCGTCCCCCTCCTCGTGCACGTACCGCAGGGCGCTGGTCTCGGAGTCGGCGATCCACAGCCGGTACTCGGTGGCCGCGAGGCCGGAGGGCTGGGCGAACCAGGCCTCGGCGGCCGGCCCGTCGTGCAGGCCCTCGTTGGTGGTCCCGGCGGCCAGGGCGACGGTGCCGCTCTCCGGGTCCCAGGTCCACAGCTGGTGGACGCCGGCCATGGCGATCCACACCCGCCCCCGCCACCAGGCCACGTCCCACGGCGACGACAGGTCCACCTCCAGGGCCGGCCCGGAGGTCGGGGACCCCTGCCACCACTGGCGGCCGGTCCCGGCGACGGTCTCGACGGCGCCGGTGGCGGGGTCGAACCGGCGCAGGGCGTGGTTCACGGTGTCGGCGACGACCACGGACCCGTCGGGCAGCAGCGCCAGCCCCTGGGGCTCGCTGAAGCTGTCAGCCGTGAAGCCGCGCTGCCCGCTGCCGATGCGCCGTACGACGCTCTCCCCGTCGGCGGCCAGCTCCACCAGCTGGTGCCGCGTCGAGTCGGAGACCAGGAGGTTCCCGGAGGGCAGCACGAGCGCCTTCCCGGGGAACCGCAGATCGCCCGCCACCGGCTCGGGAGCCACGTACGGCCCGTCACCGCGCCGCAGGGTCCCCTTGGCCTCGTGCTCCGCCTCCAGCTCCTCGACGAGCCGCTCGATGGCGTGCGCGTGCCCCTCACCGGCGTGCTGCGCGACGACGTACCCCTCGGGGTCGATCACGACGAGCGTGGGCCACGCGCGGACGGCGTACTGCTTCCAGGTCGCCAGCTCGGGGTCGTCGAGCACGGGGTGGTGCACCTCGTACCGCTCGACGGCATCGACGACGGCGGCGTGCTCGGCCTCGTGGACGAACTTCGGCGAGTGCACACCGATGATCACGACGGTGTCGCGGTGCTTCTCCTCGAGCTCGCGCAACTCGTCGAGGACGTGCAGGCAGTTCACACAGCAGAAGGTCCAAAAATCCAAGATCGCAACGCGTCCCCGCAGGTCGGCGAGAGTGAGCTCCTTGCCTCCGGTGTTCAGCCAGCCGCCCTTGCCGATCAGCTCGGGGGCACGGACACGGGCACGTCGGGGCGCGGGCGCGGGGGTGGGCGCCGGGGCAGCATCGTTCATTCTTCAAGCTTGCCATCCGGGTATGAACGCCGGATCACACGCTCACCTCCTGCTGCCGCAGTCGGCGCCGCCCACAAGATCTGGCAGCGCTCATCGCCGTCAAACCTTGCCCCGACCCTTCCCCGCCGGACCTCCACACGATCGATGGCCAGGCCGAGGCGTTCGCGCCTGCCCGCCGCGTCGTCGGCATCCCAGGCCTCGCGCAGAAGATCCGCGTTCAGGAGCGGCGAGATGTCCACGGACGGCGTCGGCATCCGCACCAGATCCGCACGCAACCCCTCAATCCGGTTTCGCAGGCGTCCAGCCAGTCGGTTGTAGCGATCGACGGCGTCTGTTCCGTTGAACTCTCCCCGTACGTACCTGGCCTCTTCCAAATCCGCCAAGCGGGCCCCTTCGTCACTAATTTCCGCCTCGATGGCATCCCGCTTGGCGAATACCTCCGGGTCTTCCTTCCGGACCAAGCGGTCCGCGATGACGGCGAGCAGCGGGTCCTGCGGCTCAAGCCCCGGGAGACGCGACAGGAACGCCCTTGTCACGTAGTCGTCAATGCTCTCGACTCGCGCGGACACCCCAGAGCATCCCCGCCCCATCCTGTGATTGGAGCACTGGTACGACGTGCCGGCCTTGCTCATTCGTGAGCCACACAGCCCGCAGCGCGCTATGCCGGTGAGCAGGGACTTGCCCTGCTTGTGGCCGTGGCGTTTCCCGGCCAGCGGGAACGTACGTGCTTCGAGCTGGCGGAGGATGAGTTCACGTTCCCCGACCGTGATGATCCCATCACCGACGCTGACCGTGTCCAGTGTCTCCGGGTCCCGGTAGGGAGTGACTCGATTCAGGTATTTCCGAGTCCCGTCCGCCTGCTCCTCGTACTCAGTCTGAGGCATGAGACCTGCGAAGGCCGGTGAGCGTAGGAGCTGCATGACACTGGACGAATTCCACTCACCTCCCCGAGCCGACTCCACCCCGTGCTCGTTCAGCAGCCGGGCGATGTGGACGAGCGCCTTCCCAGAGAGTGCTTCGTCAGCTATCAGACGGGCGTAGACGGCCGTCTCGGGGTCGTGCACGAGCTTCTTGGTCTGCGGATCGATCACGAGCCCGTAAGGCGGCTGCCCGCCGATCCACTGCCCTCTCTGGCGGAGGTAGCGCTTGGCGTTGCCAACTCGCAGCCCGAGATTGCGCGACTCGTTACGGGCGAGCTCAGCCAGCATCGTGATGGTTGTCCGTGCACTGTCGTTCTTCGTGTCGAGGCCGTCCATGACAGAGACCAGCCGGCCGCCAACCCGACTGAAATCGTCCAGCGCCTTGCCGACCTCACCGATCCCCTTGCGGGACAGACGGTCGAGCTTCCAGACGATCAGCACGCCGGCGACACCGGCCGTGACCGCTGTGATCGCCGCGTCGAAGCCCTTGCGGCTGACGTTCTTGTAGCCGGAGCGCCCACGGTCGATGTGGACCTTGCGGACGGTCAGCCCATTGCGTTCTGCCCACGCACGGCAGTCGGCTTCCTGACGGTCAATCGCTGTCTTGCCTTCCCGGTCCAGGGACAAGCGGAGGTAGAGGTCAGCTGTGGTGTGTTGGTGCACGTCCCCACGCTAGCGAGGAGTTCCCACATTGGTTCAGGAAATCCAATAATCCAGGATCAAGATCTGTCTTCGCAGGTCGGCCAGGGGACTGGGCCGCCCCGGCTCGGGGTACACCTCGGGCAAGCCGGCGCCGGGGGGCGCCGGGGCGTTGGGGGGCTGGGACCTATGGGGCAGAAGCTGCGGGCGGCATTGCCGTCGGTGCTGGCGGCCGTGGTGCTGGGGCTGGTGCTCTGGTACGGGTCGTACTACACCACCATCCTGGTGTGGGAGCTGCGCAAGCTCGTGGCCTGGCTGGCGGCGCCCCTGCTGCTCGCGGCGGCCATCGGGGTGCCGTGGGCACTGGTGAAGGCGGTCCGGCGGTGGCGCAGGCGCGATGCGAAGCCGGGCGGGGGCTCGGAGGTCGCGGACTGGGTGGCGGGGCTCGGCTGCGTGGTCGGGGTGGCCGGGCTGGCGCTCGCGATCTGGTGGCTGGTCTACGGCTCGTACCTCCAGGACCGCGCGTACATGCACGGCGTACAGGTCGTGACCGAGGCCGTGCCCGAGATGACGCCCAGGGCTCCGTACCTGGTCGGCAAGGCGCAGTCCGCGACCCACCTGGGCGATGTCACCGGGGAGATCTCCGACGTCACCTACCTGCCCGACTCGGACCGGTTCGCGACACTGGTCGAGCGGCGCGGATGGCTGTCCGGGTACGAGACCGCGCTCGTCCAGTACGTCCCGCTCGGCGGCAACAGCCGCACCCAGCAGCGCTGTTCCTTCGACACGGAGAAGGCGGACGCGCGGATCAGCGGCTGGTTCACGCACAACCTGGGCCGCAAGATATCGGCCAAGGAACGCGGGGTCCGCTTCGCCGCCGGCGACGTCTACGTGGTCTGCGACGGCGACACCCCGACCGTGGTCGTCCCCCTCAAGCGCCAGACCGGGTTCCTCGTCGTGACCGAACGGCCCGCCGGGGTCGCCCTCTACAACGGGCACACCGGAGAGCTAAAGATCACCACCGACACCGCTGGCGTGCCCGGCCCGACCTATCCGCTGAGCCTCGCGGGCCGCCAGCGCGAGGCGACCACCGCCGTCGGCAGCTTCGCGGACTGGTGGGCCGACCGCGGCGGCTGGGACGCGTCCGAGGACGGCACCAACGCGGGCAACGAGTCGGAGTTCACCCTCCAGTACCGCGACGGGAGCGGGCGCAGCGCGTACGTGACCCCGCTGACCCCGCAGGGCGAGGCCAGCTCGGTCGTGGCCGTGTCGTCCGTCCCGGCCCGCCAGAGCGGCGGCGGGCTCGCCCCGATGACCATCCACCGGCTCAATCCGGTGTGGTCCTCGCCGAAGGCGCTCGTCGCGCTGATCAAGGCCGAGTACCGGGACGTCTGCTGCTACAACGACGACCAGGTCTTCGAGGTCATCCCCACGGGCGGCAGCAACTGGACCTCCACCATCGGCAGCGAACAGAGCATCCGCTACCGCGTGGAGGGCCGGGGCCAGGTCGACGGCCGGGACGCGACCTGCCTGAAGGACGCCAACGGGGAGCTCATCCGGTGCGCGTACGCGGCTCCCGGCTCGCCGGAGGAGAAGGAACTCCAGCGCCGTGAGCAGGAGAAACAGAAACAGAAGGAGCAGAATCCGGGCGGCCCCGGCGCCGGCGACCTCACCGGCTACACCCCCGACCAGCTGGCCGAGCTGCAAAAACGGCTCTCCGAAGAGGTCACCCGGCGCCTCAAGGGCGGCTAGTCGGCGCCGCGTCAGCCGCAGACGAAGGAGTTCAGGGAGGCCACCAGGGCCGTCACGAACGATTCGCGGACGGGGGCCGGGAGCAGGTCCAGGGAGAGGTACGGGTTGAGGTCCTCCAGCTCGACCAGGAGGAGCTCCCCCGAGGGGGCGCGGCAGGCGTCCACGCGCTGGATGCCGTGCGCCAGGGTGTTCCAGTCGATGAAACCGCGGGCGAAGGCCAGGTCCGCCGGGGTGGGCTCGTAGGGGACGAGCTCCCAGCGGCGGGCCGGGTCCGGGGCGTACAGGGCGTACTGGAAGGAGTCGTCGACGAAGTAGAAGGACACCTCGTAGGCGAAGTCGATGCGCGGCTGGATCAGGAACTCCCCCGGTGCGCAGTCCGGGTGCGAGGTGAAGGTGAGCCCGATGGAGTCCGCGCCCGCCTTGGGCTTCACCGCGTACGAGGCCGAGGGCGGGAGCAGCCCGAGGTCCGCCGGGTCGTCGACGGTCGGGATGACCGGGTGGCCGGCCGCCGTCAGGTCCAGGAGGTACTGCTTGCCCGCCATGTCGCCCCGGCCGGTGAGCGGGTTGTAGACGGGGGTGCCGGCGGCGAGGGCGGCCGCGCGGAAGGAATCGTAGGCCTCCTGGTAGTGCAGGACGGGGCCGCTGTTGCGGATCACCACCGCGTCGAAGCCCGCCGGTATCAGGGCCTGTGCGTCCAGGGGGTGGCACAGGGCCAGCGGGAAGTGCTCGCGCAGCCGCGAGGTGAGGAAGACGTCCTCGTCGCCGTAGCGGCGGCCGCGCGCCGGGTACGCCAGATCGGTCACGTAGAGGAGAGGCATAGCGGCAACCTATCGCGGGAAGCGATGACGGCATGAAATACCTGGTACGGGACAAAGTGCTGGCCCTCGGCGACGACTACTGGATCGAGGACCAGGACGGCCGCCACGCCTTCCTCGTCGACGGCAAGGCCCTGCGGCTGCGGGACACCCTGGAGCTGAAGGACCCCGACGGGCAGATCCTGATCACGCTGCGGGAGAAGTGGTTCGCCTTCCGCGACGCGATGACCCTGGAGCGGGACGACCGGCGGCTCGCGGTGATCCGCAAGAAGCGGTTCTCGCTGCTGCGCAACCACTACCTCGTGACCCTCAACGAGGGCACCGAGCTGGACATCAGCGGCCGGATCCTGGACCGGGAGTTCAAGGTCGAGTACGACGGCGAGCTGCTCGCCCTGATCTCCCGCCAGTGGTACCGGGTCCGCGAGACCTACGCGGTCGACGTGATCCGGGAGGACGCGGACGCGGCGCTGCTGCTCGCCGTCGCCGTGTGCGTGATCCGGATGGCCGAGAAGGAGCGCGAGGGCGACGGCGACGAGGACTGACGGGCCACAGGGCCCACCAGGCCTACAGCCCCAGGCGGCGGTCCTTCAGGGCCGGGAACTGCTCGCGGGTCAGGGCGACCTTCGCCGGGTCGAGGTCCACGGTCAGGACGTCCTCCCCCGGGCCCGCCTCCGCGAGGACCTCGCCCCACGGGTCCACGACCAGGCTGTGCCCGGCCTGCTCCACGCCGGCGTGGGTGCCCGCCAGCCCGCAGGCGAGCACGTACGACTGGTCCTCGACGGCCCGCGCGCGGTTCAGGAGGGTCCAGTGGGCGCGGCGGCGGGCCGGCCAGCCCGCGGCCACGACCATCGTGGTCGCCCCGGCGTCGACCAGTCCGCGGAACAGCTCGGGGAAGCGCAGGTCGTAGCAGGTGGCGATGCCGAGCGTCTGCTCCGGCAGCTCCACGGTGGTCAGGGAGTCGCCCGCGGACATCAGGACGGCCTCGCCCTGGTCGAATCCGAAGCGGTGGATCTTGCGGTACGTGGCCGCGAGCTCGCCCGTCGGGGAGAGGACGAGCGCGGTGTTGTAGAGCGAGCCGTCGCCCGCCCGCTCCACGACGGAACCGGCGTGCAGCCAGACCCCCGCATCGCGGGCCGCCTTGGACATGGCCTCATAGGTGGGGCCGTCCAGGGGTTCGGCCTCTGTCTCGAACTGCTCGTAGGAAAAGGCCCCTACGGTCCACAGTTCGGGCAGGACGACAAGATCCGAGGAGGACTGGTCGCGCACGAGCTCGGCGGCCCGGGAGCGGCGGGAAGCCACCGACTCCCCCTCGTTCACCGCGATTTGGATCAGGGAAGCGCGCACAGTACCACCGTCCTGGCATTCAAGCCGTCAACTCGGGCCTACGATCGTCACACGAAAGCACTGCCGGGGTGCTCACCGGCAGCGTAGTTTTGAAGCCATTGCACAAGCTTCCAGAACGCGCCAACGCGCCAATGAACAGCACGCGAGGGGTCCCGTTGACCGTCCAGCCGCATCCCAGTCTTCAGCCCTATGCCGACGCGTGGACGCACTCCATCGAGGCGATATCCGAGCTGGTCCTTCCCTTGACGGAGGGCGAGTGGAGCCGGGCGACGCCGTGCCCCAACTGGTCCGTGCGCGATGTGGTGTCGCACATCATCGGCATCGAGTGCGAGCAGCTCGGCGACCCGCGGCCGATCCACACCCTGCCGCGGGACCTGCGGCACGTGGTCGACGAGTTCAGCCGCTACATGGAGGTCCAGGTCGACGTACGGCGCCACCACACGGCGCCGGAGATGACCTCGGAGCTGGAGTACACGATCATCCGCCGCTCCCGCCAGCTGCGGAACGAGAAGCGGGAGCCGGACGCCATGGTGCGCGGGCCGCTGGGCGAGCCGGCGACGCTGGAGCACTCGCTGAGGCTGCGCGCCTTCGACGTGTGGATGCACGAGCAGGACCTGCGGGCGGCGCTGGGGGTGCCGGGGAACTGGGACTCGCCCGGCGCCCACGTGGCGCGCGACATCCTGCTGGCCGGGCTGCCGAAGGTGGTCGCCAAGAAGGCCGGGGCGCCCGCGAACTCGGCCGTGGTCATCGATGTGCACGGGGCGCTGGAGTTCATGCGGACCGTACGGGTGGACGCGGACGGGCGGGGCACGATCGACAAGGCCCCGTCGCTGGGCCCGGCGGTGACGCTGACCCTGGACTGGGAGACGTACGTACGGCTCGCGGGCGGGCGGGTGCGGCCGCACACCGTCGCCGACCGGGTGAAGGTCGAGGGCGACCAGGCGCTGGCCGAGGCCATCCTGGCCCACTTCTCCGTGACGCCGTAGCCGGGCGGGCCTCCCCGCGCCGCCCTGTCCCCGCGGCCCCGCCCGGGGTCCCCGGAGCTCAGGAGCGTGCCGGGACGGAACCGGTCCCGGCAGTGATCACTGCCGTGGCCGCTGCCGGCGCCGACAGGGCGACGCTGGTGCGCTCCCGCTCGCGGGACAGCGCCCGGCCGCGCAGGCGCAGGATCTGGCTGATGCCCAGCAGTTCCAGGACGAAGACCGAGGAGAACGCGATCCGGTAGTCGTCGCCGGTGGCATCGAGCAGCAGCCCCACCACCAGCAAGGTGGTCATGGAGGCAATGAATCCGCCCATGTTGGTGATCCCGGAGGCGGTGCCCTGACGCTCCGCCGGATTGGCCGGGCGGGCGAAGTCGAAGCCGATCATCGAGGCCGGACCGCACATGCCGAGCACCAGGCAGAGGCAGACCAGCAGCCACATCGGCGCATGGTCCCCCGGATAGGCCAGGACCGAGCCCCACATCAGCGCGGTCAGGGCGACCGTGCCCAGGGCGAGCGGGATCCGCGAGGACTGCCTGCGGCCCACGATCTGCCCGTAGACCAGGCCCAGCGCCATGTTCGAGGCGACGATGAGCGTGAGCAGCCCGCCCGCCGTGGTCCGCGACAGCCCCTGCGCCTCGACCAGGAACGGCATGCCCCACAGCAGCAGGAACACCATCGCCGGGAACTGCGTCGTGAAGTGCACCCACAGACCGAGCTTGGTGCCCGGTTCCTTCCAGGAGTCCGCGATCTGGCGCCGTACGAATCCGCCGGCGGCGGCCGCGGGCCGCGGCAGCGGCTCGTGGCCCTCGGGGTGGTCGCGCAGGAACAGCACGAGCGGGACCAGGACGACCAGCCCCGCCACCGCGCTGCCCGCGAACGCCGGCACCCAGCCGATCCCGTGCAGTACGGGCGCCAGCACCAGGGTGGAGACCAGGTTGCCCGCCATTCCCACCAGCCCGGCCAGCTGCGCCATCAGCGGTCCGCGGCGGGCCGGGAACCAGCGGGTGCCCAGCCGCAGCACGGAGATGAAGGTCATGGCGTCCCCGCAGCCCAGCAGGGCGCGGGCGGCCAGGGCCATCCCGTAGGAGGGGGAGAGCGCGAAGCCGATCTGTCCGGCGGTGAAGAGCACGGCGCCGAGGGTGAGCACCTTCTTGGTGCCGAGCCGGTCCACCATCAGGCCGACGGGTATCTGCATGCCCGCGTAGACCAGGAGCTGGAGCAGGGAGAACGTGGACAGCGCGGAGGCGTTCACGTGGAAGCGGTCGGCGGCCTCCAGGCCGGCGACGCCGAGGCTGGTGCGGAAGATGACGGCGACGAAGTAGACGGCCACGCCGATCGACCAGACGAGCACCGCCTTGCGGCCGCCCGGCGGGTCCTTGGGGACCGGGACCGGGAGCGGGACCTGGACCTGCGCGGGCACGGGCGCGGGAACGGGCGCGGAGCTCATCGGGAGGACCCCCGCACCAGCTCCGCGACCCGGCCCACGTGGGCCCGTACCGCCGCGGCGGCCGTATCGGCCTCGCCCGTGCGCAGGGCGTCGAGGATCTCCGTGTGCTCGGCGAGGGTCCGCTCCACCCGGTCGGGGTGCGCGTGGAGCAGGGCGACGCCCATGCGCAGCTGGCGGTCGCGCAGCTGGTCGTAGAGGCGGCACAGGATCTGGTTGCCGGCGTTGCGCACGATCTCCGCGTGGAAGGCCCGGTCGGCGGCCATCATCGCCGAGAGCTCGCCCGCGGCTCCGAGGCGGCGCTGCTCCTCGATCAGTTCGGCGAGCCGGTCCAGCAGGCCGGGCGGGGCGGGCACGGCCTTGCGGACGGTGAACTCCTCGACCAGCAGCCGGGTTTCGATCACGTCGGCGATCTCCTGCGCGGAGACCGGCAGGACCAGGGCGCCCTTCTTCGGGTACAGCTTCAGCAGCCCCTCGGTTTCGAGGCGCAGCAGCGCCTCGCGGACCGGGGTGCGCGAGACGCCGACCGCGAGGGCGAGCTCGCCCTCCGTCAGCAGGACCCCGCCCTCGTAGCGCCGGTCGAGGACGCCTTCCTTGACGTGCTGGTAGACGCGCTCGGCGGCGGTCGCGGTGGGGGGTGCGGTCGGTGCGGTGCTGGTCCCGGATGGCATGCGCACAGCATAGATACAACAGAGGTGCAAGCTGGACGCGGTCCACGATGTGGACCTTCGTCACGGCCTCGCGGCTTCACGACACCACGACGTCCAGGACGAACTCGTCCAGCGGAGCCTCGTCCGGATACGGCGGGCGCACCTGCGCGAAGCGGATCCGGGCCCGGCCGACCGCGCGCCCGCGCACGACGTATACGCGCTCTACGGTCGCCCCGGGCGCCAGCGCGCCGGACGGACCTTCCGACCCTCCCGGCCCTTCCGACACCGAGATCGCGTCCGCGGCGCCCGTCACCCGCCAGGTCCAGACGTAGCCGCGCGCGCCGCGGCCGGTGAGCCGCAGCTCGTACGGTTCACCGGGCGCGAGCGTCACCTCACGGACCTCCACGCGGGCTCCTCTCCGGTCTCCGGCAAGGGGTCAGGCCGGGGGTCAGGCCGGGCCGATCACGGCCCCCTCGTGCCAGCCCGAGCCGTCGCGCCAGTAGTGCTGGAGCAGCCGGTCGGTGCGCAGGACGATCACCTCCAGGTTGAACCCGAAACTGCCCTGGAGCATCCCGGTGACCGCGAGCACGTCGTGGCCGAAGACCGCCGAGCGCTGCCAGGAGGCGCCCGAGGCGTTGCCCCGCCACCAGTGCTCGACGCGGCCGTCCCCGCCGGTCACGCACAGTTCGTAGTTCCCGGCGGTGTCCTCGTCGGCCGCCCCGTACTGCGATTCGACCAGGCAGGGCGCGGAGGTGATCCCGCTGCCGAAGATCTCGCCGGGGCGCCAGACGAACCCGTTCGGGTCGTCGCGCCACCACAGCTGCATCCGGCCGTCCGTACGGGTGGCGACCAGGTCGAGGTGGCGGGAGCGGGTCTGGATCAGGGCCGGGCCGTAGTGGGCGATGCCGGAGGCGAAGCGGCCGCCGTCGTTCCAGGTCCAGGGCGCGCCGTTGATCCGCCACCAGTGGTTGAGGCGGCCGTCGGCGGTGCGGACCACCACCTCGAAGTTGCCCGGGGCCCCGTAGTCGCTCTGGATGAAGGCCGGGGTCGAGCCGACCGCCGCGTCACCCGGGCCGAAGGCGCCGCCGTCGCGCCAGGCGCCGCCGGACTGCTCGTAGTACCAGTGGCGCAGCCGGCCGCCGGTGGTGACGTGGAGGGACTCCATGTTCCGGTTGTAGGTGGTCCCGGTGAAGGCGGGCTGGCCCGAGGCATCGGAGCCGTAGGTCCGGGCGCGGGCCCAGGGGAAGGGGGCGTCGCCCTCGCGCCACCAGTGCTGGAGCCCTCCGGCGTCCCTCCCCGCCAGGGCCGCCATCTCGAAGTTGCGGTGGGCGCGGCCGTTGCCGCTCTCGTAGACGTTGCCGGTGTGCAGGCGGCGCTTGCTCCAGGGGTCGATGTTGGTGCCCTGCAGACCGCACTTGGCCCAGTGGTCGATCCGCACCTCGCCGTACGCAATGCGGCCGTAGCCGCCGACGTGGAAGCCGGGCCCCCAGGAGTTCTTGAACAGCCAGCAGCCGGCCGCGTCGTCGTAGCCGACGACCAGGACGCAGTGGCCGCCCGCCAGGCGGTCGCTGGTGCGGTGGTAGACGCCGGAGCCGAGGCCGAAGAAATCGTCGTACACGTCGAAACAGGCGGTCAGCGGACCGACCGTGTCGAGCCACACCTTCTGCTGCTCCACGTCGCCGAGCCGCACGTGCTCGGGGATCCGGACGGTACGGCCCGACCGGTCCCAGCTCGGGGTGTACTCGGCCCGCCAGGCGTCGAGCCGGTCGGCCGGGGTGCCGGGCGGGGGCGGGGAGTACGGCCAGCAGCCCGGGTCGGCGAGCCCGCCGTTGGTCCTGACCCAGTCCAGGGCGGACTCGGGACTGCCCGTCTGCCCGCAGGGGGCCCGCAGCCCGTCGTGGACGTCCCCCTCCGACCGCTCAGCCCACACGTGGTGCTCGATGCGGGCCATCGACTCGACCAGCCCGGTCGCCCCGAACGCCCAGCAGGAGCTGCACGGGTTCTGGTCCTTGACCTTGGTGATCCAGGGCCACCCCCAGCGGCTGCGCCAGTCGACGGCGGCGGGGCGGGCGGACTCGGGGGCGGGACGGGCGGGACCGCCCGCCCGGGCCTCCCCCGCCTCCCCTGTCACCCCCGCCTCTGAAGTCGTCAGCAGGCCGTGCGCCGCCCTGCGCCGGGTGAGGTGCGGATTGCCGCTCGGCCGTCCTACGAGCTCCCGCAGATCCACGGCCGGCGCGGCCGCGGCGGGCGTGAGGCCGGCCCCCGGCCCCAGGCCCAGCGAGGGCCTCGGGACCGGATCCCCGTCGGCGAGATGTTCGCTGACGGACCACCGCGCCCCGTAGGCCACGAGCTGCGCACGCAACTCCCCCGCCGTCTGGACGTGCTGCCCCGACTGCTCCGGCATTCCGGCCCCCCAAGCCACCCGTACGGATCCGAGCCCCGGGAGCGTCCACCTGGCCGGAGGGCGCGTCAAGGGGGTCCGTACGGTCGCGCGGCGGCACGGCGGTCGCACGCGGTCGTACGCGGTCGCGCGCGGCGGGCCCGCCGGACCGGCCGCGCGCCGCCGGACGCCGGGCCGGTGCGCCGCGACCGCCCGCGTCGGTCCTACTCGACCGGCAGCCCCGGAACCGGCAGGGCGGGCGCCGGGACCGGCAGGGCCGGAGCCGGGACCGGCAGCGACGGGAGGCCGGGGAGGCCGGCGCCGGTGAGCAGGGCGACCACGGCGGCGACCAGGTTGGTCACGACGTCGGTGGCCTTGGCCTTGGCGTCGGTGGAACAGCCGCACGGACCGGCGGACTTGGTGAGACCGTCCACGGAGGCCTTGAGCTTGTCGATCGCGCCGGTGGCCAGGTCCAGCGGCCCGTCGGCCTTGGCCTTGGCCCTGACCGGGGCGGAGACGGGGAGGGCCACGGGAGGTACGGCGGGCAGGGCCACGGGCAGCTTGGGCGCCTCCACGGGCAGCTTCGGGGCGTCCACCGGGAGCTTGGGCGCGTCGACGGGCAGCTTCGGCGCATCCACCGGGAGCTTCGGCACGTCGACCGGCAGCTTCGGCACGTCCACCGGCGGGACCGGCACCGGCAGGGCCGGGGCGGCGGGCAGGGTCTTCTTCAGCTCCGCGACCGCCGCGTCGATCTTCTCCTTGAAGGCGGCGAGGTCCGCCTCCGGGAGCTTGCCGTCAGGGGACTTGAGCACCGCGGCCAGCAAGTCCGTCACGGGTTTGAGCAGTCCGGCGACGCCGCCCAGCGACTGCACCTGCGCGAGCAGGGCCTCGGTGCCCGGGATCGCCTTCTCCGCGGCCACGGAAGAGGCGGCGGCCGCCGGCTTCCCGGGAGCGGAGGCGGCGCCCGCGAGGCCGGGGGACGCGGCCAGCAGGGTCAGGCAGAGGGCGGCGGGGACGGTGTAGCGCGTGATGCGGAGCAACGTGTCTCTCCTGTCGAGAGCGAGCGGGCGGGCACGTGGGCGTACCCCGGGACGAGATGTGGTGAGACCTGGTGATGCGGTGAAGCAGTGATGCGGTGACCTGGTGATGCGGTGACGTGACATGGGACGTGTCACCGTCCACTCACCGACACCCCGTCAGCCCCCGCAACCGCAGCCCCGCACCCGCCCTCGACGACACGCCGCGCAACCGGCGTACGTACCCCACCTGACCAGCGGCGATCCCTTCACCCTCGGACGCTGCCCCGCCGGACGGCGGCTACGGCGCCAACGCCTGGCCCCCGATGTCCGCCGCCCCCGCGAGCTGGCCCTGCCACCACGCCTGCGCCTCGGCGTGCCCCATCGCTCCCCACTGCGGGGTCCGTTCCACCTGGGCCCGGCCCAGTCGGCGGGCCAGCGCGACCAGTTCCCGGCCCGCCGCGCCCCGGGCCTCCTGGTAGCCGCGCAGCAGCGCCTCCCACGAGTCCGTCCCGCGCCACGCCTCCTCGAAGGCG
Source organism: Streptomyces sp. GL_140 (assembly GCF_057834465.1). NCBI lineage: Bacteria > Bacillati > Actinomycetota > Actinomycetes > Kitasatosporales > Streptomycetaceae > Streptomyces > Streptomyces sp. GL_140. The sequence continues at coordinate 4,392,043 of NZ_CM174404.1, read as the reverse complement.
CTGGCATCCTGGAGCGCCTTGGCGGCGCCGCTGGTGTTGTGCGGGCGCACCACCGACGCGGCGTCCCCGGCGAGCAGCAGCCGGCCCGCCGTGATGGCGGTCGCCTCCAGGTCGTAGATCGGCTGGACGTACACGTCCTCCGGGGCGGTCAGCCCGAGCGCCCGACCCCAGTACGGCGGGAACTCCTCCTCCAGCAACCGCGCCAGGTGCGAGGCCAGTTCCCCCGTCACCGTGCCCGGCGGGAAGCTCGTCGGGTCGTCCAGCCTCAGCCCGGCCGCGGGCGGCGGGGTGGCGTACAGCACCCAGTTGACGCGCAGCCCGTCCGGACCGGGGATCCGGTAGATCACACAGGTCCCGCCCGGCCAGCAGACCGTCGTCACCGACCCGGGGTACGAGTCCTCGCCGCCGCCGTCCGAATCCAGCAGGCGGGCCTCGAAGTTCCCCCGCCAGCACACGTATCCCGCGTACTGCGGACGGGAGTCCGGGCAGACGGCCTCGCGCACCACCGACCGGTAGCCGTCGGCTCCGACCACGAGGTCGTAGCGCTCCACCGACCCGTCGGCCAGCCTCACTTCACCCTCTGCGCCCACCCCGGCGACGGTCTCGCCCTGCCGGTACACCACCGACTCGGGGGTGGCCTCCCGCAGCCCGCGCCACAGCAGGCCCCAGTGGTACGAGTGGAAAGGGAACGGCTGCTCCCAGATCACCCGGCCGCCCGGCCCCGACGCCGGATCGCGGACCACCCAGCGACGCCGCGCCAGCGGGTGCGCGGGGATCCCGGCGGGCAGCGCCCCGGCCGCGGCGAGCTCGGCGGCCCGGTCGTCATGGACGCACAGCCCGACCCCCCGGTCCGCGAGGCGCCCGCCCGTGCGCTCCAGCACCACCACCCCGCCCGCCCCGGCCCGCGCGGCCGCCGAGGCGAACGCGCACCCCGCGATGCTCCCACCGACGACCGCGACCGTACCGCTGCCCCGCATAGCCGTTCCCTCCACCGCGACGAGTCCTCCGGGGCCCGACACCCTACTGGCGGTCCGGGCTCGGGCGGACCGTACGATTCCGGCCAGGTGCACAACAACGGGGGAACGCATGACCGAAAACCAACGGCCGGGTCGCAGGCGGGGCATCGCGTCCGTCGCGCTGCTGTCGCTCGGAGGGCTCCTGCCGGCCGGGGCGATCCTCTGGGCTTTCCTCGGCACGCCTCCCGCCTATCAGGGACTCCCCCTGAACAGCGACCACATGATGCCCACCTACCGGCACGGCGACCGGGTCCCCGTCGCCATGAACCCGGTGCGGAAGGTCGAACGCGGGGAGGTCGTCCTCGTCCCCACGCCTTGGGGAAACGGCCAGGACTCACTGTTCCGCGTGGTGGCGGTCGGCGGTGACCACATCTCGTTCGCCCCCGGCACGTCCCGGCTGATGCTCAACGACCGGCCGCTCGAAGAGCCGTACCTCATGGACCGCGCGGTGGCGGGGACCGTCCCCTTCGACGTGGTCGTACCGGAAGGCCGGATCTTCCTGATGGGGGACAACCGCGGCAACTCGAACGACTCCTCCTACCACGCCACCGGGGGGACGGACGGCACCGTCGCGGTCTCGGCGGTCCACGCCGAGATCGTCGCGGATCCTGCCGGATACGCCGACATCCGCTGGGTCCTGCCGGTCCTCGCACTGCCGTTCCTGGCCGGGGCCGGTCTGGGAATCTCGGCCCTGGCCGTCCGCAAACGGGCCCCGAAGTGGGTGCCGCAGGCCCCGGTCAGCGGGCCTGCGACTGCCACCTGACCTCTCCGTCGTGCCACTGGTCGGTGGGGGCGAGCCCGGCCGCGGCGGCGACGGCTGCGGACGCGGTGTGGTCGGGGTGGATGTGCGCGACGACGGCGCCCACCCCCTTTGCCCCGAGCCAGTCGACCAGCCCCCGGGCCGCCTCGGTGGCGATGCCGCGCCGCTGCCAGGGGGTCCCCACGACCCAGGCGATCTCCGCGACGGACCCCTCCTCGCCGGTGGAGACCGTCGCCTGGACCGTCCCCGTCAGGCAGCCTTCGGCGTCGAGCCGGATCGCCCAGTTGCACCAGGAGACGGCGGGGTCCGGCGAACCGGCGACCAGCCGTTCGTAGCGCGTGCGCAGGGCCTGCGCGGTGTACGGGGCACCGCCGATGAAGGCGTGCAGGTCCGGATCGGACAGCACCACCGCCATCTCCTCGGCCTGCCCGACCCGCAGCGGCAGCAACGTGAGCCGCCCGGTCCGGATCGTCCCGGCTTCCAGCCCGCTCACGCCGTGGATCCTTGTCACGCCCGAATTCCTCCACCGATGGTGTCGATCATGTCCGTGCGGGCGGAGCACCCGTCCCGGACGGCTCTTCCCCGACCGCTCCGCACAGCCACAGTAGATCCGATGACGCCCCGGTGGGCGCCCGCCGCCACCCCGTTAGGCTGACCCGCATGGATGGGTGGACGGCGCCGAGTTCCATCGAGCGCGAGCTGTACGGGGCCAAGGCGCGCGGGGACTGGCCGGGGTACCTCGACGCCCTCGCCCGCAGCGAGCTGTTCCTGCCGCAGGCCCGCGCGCACGTCGACGCCGAACCCGCCCTCGCCCGGTTCCACCCCGCCCCCGACGGCCGCAGCCTCGCCGTCTACACCCGCGGCATGCTGCCCGCCCCCGATCCGCACACCGTCTACACCCGCCAGTCCCTCGCCTGGTTCGCCAAGGCCTGGGACGAGCGGGACCCGGCCCACCTCGCCGTGAACCCCGGCTCCCCCACCGAGGCCTACCTCACCACCGCCCCGGCCGACCGGGCCCGCTGGCAGGCCCACTCGGACGCCGTCGCCCCGGTGTGGGGCCTGGCCCCCGGAGCCGTGCACTCGCTGCACGCCGGCGGCCCGCTGCACGGGCCCGTCGCGCACGGCCTCGCCGTCGGAGCCCATCTCGCCGTCTCCAACGGGGAGTTCTGGAACGCCCTCGCCTACCACGGCGACGGCTACACCCGCGAGCGCGGACGCCTTCGCGAGTCCTGGGGCATCACCACCGCCGAGGGCTGGCACGGCGTGCTGCGCCGCATGCTCGCCGCCGAGATCGTCAGCCCCGTCTGGGAGTTCGCGCTGCGCGTGCGCCGCGTCCTCGCCTCCGACTTCGCCGGCCCGGTGGACGTGGAGCACTGGCGGCACGCGGCCGCCTCCGCCCTGCGCCGCAGCGCCGAGCGGGCGACCGAACCGCAGCTCACCCCCGACGGGGTCACCGTGGCGGAGCCCCGCCCGACCGCCGAGGTGGAGGGCGAGGTGGCGGGCGTACAGCGGCTCATCGGCCGGATAGCCCGCTACGAGCAGCGCTTCCGCGCCGACGGACTGCTCCCCGAGGACGGCTGGGTCCGCTCCGTCGAGGGCTGGGACCACGGCCGGGCCTCGCAGATGGCCCGGTGGGGCCTGGGCGCCCGCTACGGCACGCTCGAGGACGCCGAGCGCGGCGTCCTGCGCGCCGGGGAGGCGGCGCGCGGGACGTACCGGTCGTGGGAGGAGTTCTCCGCCGGGTACTCGCTGGGGCGGTGCCTGCACTTCGACGAGGAGGAGTTCGGCGACTGGTACACGGGCTCGCTGGCTACGCACCTCACGCTGACCACCGACCCCGCCGGGCCGTGGCTCAACATCCCCTGGAGGGGCTCCGACCCGGCGTAGTCGGACCGGCGGGACGGACAAGTCTTGGCAGGGCTCCGTACCGACGTCGGTCTAAGGCAGCTTCGGCCGCAGGGCCGTCCAGGCGTCGGCCGCCACCGCCAGGGGGTCGGTGTCTGCGAGGTACGGGCGCGCCGGGGCCATGCAGGGGATCAGGTTCTTGACGCGGCGCAGCCGCAGGATGGCGGGGCGCGGCAGGTCCCGCCAGACCGCAGCCTGGGCGGCCGCCTCCCCCGGGGTCATGGCGAGGCGGGCCAGCACGTCCCGGCAGAGGGCCGCCGGGTCCCGGTCCGTGTCGGGGCCGGGGTCGGGGTCGGGGCCCGGTCCGGCCGACGGGCCGAAGGTCTGGAGCAAGTAGGCCCGTACGTAGGGCTGTTCCTCCGGTCGGCCGCCGCGGGCGAGCGCGGCCAGCGCCACCCGGCCCCACCGCAGCCGCATCCCCTCCGGCAGGCCCTCGTCCTGCATCCGGGCCGCCGCCAGGGCCCGCAGCGGGTCCGGATGCGGCTCCTCCAGCAGCGGCGGGCCGGTGGCCAGCCAGGCCTCGACCTCGGCCAGGGCGTGCCCGCCGGGCGGCACGTACGTCAGCACCTGGCCCCGGGCGAGCAGCGCGACCACGGGCCCCGACAGGTGCACCTTCGCCACGTGTCCCGCGTCGAAGGACTCCACCGGGCGCCCGTGCCGCTCGATCCTGCGCAGTGCGGTCCGCTCGTCCCCGACCGCGTAGACCTGCCCGGCCCGCGCGACGCCTCCGACGCAGCGGACCACGCACACGCCGCCCGTGACATCGGCCGCCTCGACGGCGTACACCTGCAATTCGGCGATGGACAACCGGCCCCACCCTTCTCCAGGCGGGGAGGCTACCGTCACTGCGAGGCGGGCTCCAGCACCAGGCGGATCTCCGTGACCTCGTAGCCGGCGCGGGTGAAGGCGGCGGCCATCGGCGCGTTCACGGTGTCCGTAGTGGCGGTGATGCGCTCGGCGCCCTCGGAGGCGTGGAAGCGGGTGATCTCGGCGAGGACCTCGTCGATCAGGCCGCGGCCGCGCAGTTCCGGTACGACGCCCAGGTAGCCGACGTTGCGGTGGTACGGGGTCGCGGACGGGATCGCCAGCCCGGCGAGGGTGCCGTCCGGGAGGTGGGCCAGGCGCCACCAGGAGCGCTCGCCGGGGCAGTCGGTGTAGAACTCGATGTCGTCGCGCGCCAGTTCCTCGGCGTCGATCGTGCGCAGCTCGTTCTGCGTGTGCAGGTCCAGGCTGCCGGCCGCGATGCGGGTGAAGGCGTCGAGGAACTCCTCGTCCGTACCCTCGCGGAAGACCAGTCGTCCAGTGGGCTCGGAGGTCCCGGCGGCCGGGGTCCACTCGAAGCGCAGGCGTTCGATCTCGCGCGTCAGGCCGGACTTGTACGCGGCCTCCTGGCGCCAGGCGACCGCCTCGGCCAGGCCTCCGGGGGCGGTGCGCCAGTCGCGGGGCAGCGAGATGTTGTAGTCGGGGGCCTTCCCGAAGGCCTCGTGCCCGGCGGCGAGCAGCCCGGCGGCGACGGAGGCCGGGTCGGCCACGGAGGCCCGTACGTGGAGGCAGTCGAGGACGCCCGGGCGCTCGCTGTCGGCGCGGCCCCACCACAGGGCGCGGGCCAGGATCTCGCCGGCCTCGTCCTCGGCGGTCCAGATCCACTCGGGGCGCATCTGGTTCGAGGCGAGCTCTTCGCGGACCCTCTCGGCGGTGAAGGCGGGGACGGGGCCGTCGCCGGTGTAGGCGACAGCACGGTCCAGGTGTGCGGGGTCTGCTGCGGCAGAGCGGAATTCCATGGACCGATGATCACACCGTCGAGGGCCCTGACCCAAGGGGTTTCCGGCGCGATCCGCGCAGGTCAGCGCAGGTCAGCGGCGCGGAGCGGCGTTGAGCGGGCGTTCAGCGTGCCGTTCAGCGCAGAGTGACGAGGGACCGGAGGGTGCCGGATTCCAGGTCGAGGGTGCCCTGGAATTCGCCCGAGGAGCGGGTGGCGAGGACCAGCACGGGGCGGCCGTCGGGTCCGGGGAAGGCCCGGGAGAAGCCGAGCACGGCGGCCGGGTTGCTCATCAGCTCGCGCGGCGGGCGCACGCGGCAGCGCCGCGAGCCGTCGGAGTGGTAGACCACGGCGTTGTCGGCGCGGGTGAAGGGGCGGGTGTCCAGGGGCTCGATGACGAGAGTGAACGTTTCGCCGTCCTGGGTCCACGTCAGGGCGTCGCCCACGGGCGGACCGACGGGCCGGTCTGCCCGCTGGTCCTCGGGCCGGTCTTGGGGATCTGGCATGTGGATTCCCTGGGGAACCGGCCTCCGGGGGTCACCCGGAGGCCGGAGCGGGCCGTCAGGACCAGGTGATCAGGCGGCGGGGGTGTTCGAGCACGGCGGCGATGTCCGCGAGGAAGCGGGAGCCCAGTTCGCCGTCGATCAGGCGGTGGTCGAAGGACAGCGCCAGGGTGGTGACCTGACGGGCCTTGACCTTGCCCTTGTGCACCCACGGCTGGAGCTTGATCGCTCCGACCGCCAGGATCGCGGACTCGCCCGGGTTCAGGATGGGCGTTCCGGTGTCGACGCCGAAGACGCCGACGTTGGTGATGGTGATCGTGCCGTTCTGCATGTCCGCCGGGGAGGTCTTGCCCTCACGGGCCGTGGCGACCAGCGAGGACAGCGCCCCGGACAGCTCGGGCAGCGTCTTGGCGTGGGCGTCCTTGATGTTCGGGACGATCAGGCCGCGCGGGGTCGCCGCCGCGATGCCCAGGTTGACGTAGTGCTTGAGCACGATCTCCTGGGCCGCCTCGTCCCAGGACGCGTTGACGTCCGGGTTGCGGCGGATGGCCACCAGGACGGCCTTGGCGATCAGGAGCAGCGGGTTGATCCGCAGACCGGCGAGGTCCGGGTCCTCCTTGAGCTCCTGGACCAGCTTCATCGTGCGGGTCACGTCGAAGGTGATGAACTCGGTGACGTGCGGAGCGGTGAACGCCGATCCGACCATCGCCTGAGCGGTGACCTTGCGGACGCCCTTGACCGGGATGCGGGTCTCCCGCGCGGTTCCCTCGGCCGAGGCCGGGGCCGAAGCCTGGGCCGAAGTCGGGGCCGAAGCCGGGGCCGGCGCCTCGGTACGGACCGGGGCTGCGGCCGGCTCGACCGGAGCCACCGTCTGCGGGGCGATGGCCGCAGCGGCCGCCGCGTGCACGTCCTCGCGGGTCACGATCCCGCCGTCGCCGGTCGGGACCACGGCCGCCAGGTCGATGCCGAGGTCCTTGGCCAGCTTGCGCACCGGCGGCTTCGCCAGCGCCCTGGCTCCGGAGGCCGCCGTGCCGTTCTGGGGCTGCGCCGGGACCACCACGGGCTGCACGGCCACCGGGGCGGCCGGAGCCGCCTGGGCTGCCACGCCCGTGCCGTTCTGCGCGGCGAGGGCCGGCTCCGGCGCCGCCTTGCGCGGGCGGCGCTTCGTGGAGGCCGTGGAGACCCCGTAGCCGACCAGGACGGGCTGACGGGCCGCGGGGGCCTCGGGCTCCGCCTCGGCGGCCGCCGGGGCCGCGACGGCGGCAGCGGCCTCGGCCGGAGCCGCGTCCGCCTCGGCCGTCCGCACCGAGATGATGACCTGGCCGACGTCGACCGTCACGCCCTCCTCGAAGAGGAGCGCGTGCACGACCCCGTCGAAGGGGATCGGCAGCTCGACGGCGGCCTTGGCCGTTTCGACCTCGCAGACGACCTGGCCGTCGGTGACGGTGTCACCGGGCTGGACGAACCACTTGAGGATCTCGGCCTCGGTGAGGCCCTCGCCCACATCGGGCATCTTGAATTCGCGGATGGTCACGGCTCTCCTCAGTACGCCAGCGAGCGGTCGACTGCGTCGAGCACCCTGTCCAGGCCCGGCAGGTACTCGTCCTCCAGGCGGGCCGGCGGATACGGGGCGTGGTAGCCGCCCACGCGCAGCACGGGCGCCTCCAGGTGGTAGAAGCACCGCTCCGTGATGCGAGCGGCGATCTCCGAACCCACACCGAGGAACACCGGAGCCTCGTGCACGACCACCAGTCGGCGGGTGCGCTCCACCGAGGCCTGCAGACCGTCGAAGTCGATCGGGGACATCGAGCGCAGGTCCACGACCTCCACCGACTTCCCCTCCTCGGCCGCCGCGGCCGCCGCCTCCAGACAGACCTTCACCATCGGCCCGTAGGCCGCCAGGGTCAGGTCGGTGCCCGCGCGGGCCACCCGGGACCCGTGCAGGGAGTCCGGGATCGCCTCCGTGTCGACTTCGCCCTTGTCCCAGTAACGGCGCTTCGGCTCGAAGAAGATCACCGGGTCGTCGCTGAGGATGGCCTGCTGGAGCATCCAGTAGGCGTCGCTCGCGTTGGACGGCGAGACCACCTTGAGGCCCGGGACGTGCGCGAACAGCGTCTCCGGGGACTCCGAGTGGTGCTCGACCGCGCCAATGCCGCCAGCGTAGGGAATGCGGATGACGACCGGCATCTTGATCTTGCCGAGCGAGCGCGCGTGCATCTTCGCGAGCTGCGTGACGATCTGGTCGTAGGCGGGGAACACGAAACCGTCGAACTGGATCTCCACGACCGGCCGGTACCCGCGCAGGGCCAGTCCGATCGCGGTCCCGACGATGCCCGACTCGGCGAGCGGGGTGTCGATGACCCGCTCCTCGCCGAAGTCCTTCTGCAGTCCGTCGGTGATCCGGAAGACGCCGCCGAGCTTGCCGACGTCCTCGCCCATGATCAGGACCTTGGGGTCCTGCTCCAGGGCCTTGCGGAGCGAGTCGTTGAGCGCCTTCGCGATGGTGAGCTTCTGTACGGCCATGACGGTCACTCCCCGCCTTCGAAGGACGCGAGGTAGGCGGCGAACTGCGCGCGCTCCTCGTCGACGAGCGCGTGCCCGTCCGCGTAGACGTTCTCGAAGATCGCCATGGTGTCCGGGTCGGGCATCGAGCGCACGACCTCGCGCACCCGCTTGCCGAGTGCCTCGCTCTCCACCTCGAGCTGCTCGAAGTACGCCTCGTCGGCGCCTCCGGTGGCCAGCAGGTGGGCCTTCAGGCGCAGGATCGGGTCCTTGGCCTCCCAGGCCGCCGTCTCCTCGTCGCGCCGGTACTTCGTCGGATCGTCCGAGGTGGTGTGCGCGCCCATGCGGTACGTGAAGGCCTCGACCAGCGTCGGGCCCTCGCCGCGGCGGGCCCGCTCCAGCGCCCAGCGGGTCACCGCGAGGCAGGCCAGGACGTCGTTGCCGTCGACGCGGACGCCCGGGAAGCCGAAGCCCTTCGCGCGCTGGTAGAGCGGCACGCGCATCTGGCGCTCGGTCGGCTCGGAGATCGCCCACTGGTTGTTCTGGCAGAAGAACACCACGGGGGAGTTGTAGACGGCGGAGAAGGTGAAGGCCTCCGCCACGTCGCCCTGGCTGGACGCGCCGTCGCCGAAGTAGGCGACGACGGCCGAGTCGGCGCCGTCCTTGGCCACGCCCATCGCGTACCCGGTCGCGTGCAGCGTCTGGGAGCCGATGACGATCGTGTACAGGTGGAAGTTGTTGGTGGTCGGGTCCCAGCCACCGTGGTTCACACCGCGGAACATGCCGAGCAGGTTGGTCGGGTCGACCCCGCGGCACCAGGCCACGCCGTGCTCGCGGTAGGTGGGGAAGACGTAGTCGTCGTCCCGCAGGGCCCGGCCGGAGCCGATCTGCGCGGCTTCCTGCCCGAGCAGCGAGGCCCACAGGCCCAGCTCGCCCTGGCGCTGGAGCGCCGTGGCCTCGCCGTCGAAACGGCGGGTCATGACCATGTCGCGGTAGAGGCCGCGCAGGTCTTCGGTGGTGATGTCGGCGACGTAGGGGGCGAATTCCGCGATGTCGGGATGGTCCGCGACCTCGACCCGTTCCCCCTCGGGCGTCAGCAGCTGTACGAGCTGGGGTTCGGCGTCATCATGCGTCTGCGCGGTGGCGGCGGCGGCCTTGGCGGCGCTCGCCGCGCCTGCCTGCCGCTTGGTGCCGCCGCTGCGGCGCGGCTTGCGCGCGGCAGTGCTCTCCACGGTCACGATTGCTCCTCCGTCGGTCCGGCACCCGGGTTCTCCGGGGACCAGTGCGGCTCACCTGCATCTCTGCCCGCGCACGGGGTGGGTGCGCTTCGGGCTTGGGATTCAGGCGTGACAGGTGCCCCGGCGAGTGCCCTGCGCAATGCACGTTACCCAGTGCGTCGCATAACTGCGAAACCCCGTTTGACCTGCGATTTTGCTTGGATTTCCAAGTAAATCGGCGGAAGCGGGAACAACCACTGGTCACAGCCTTGCAGGGGGCCGGAACAACGGCACGTTATCCCGGCCTTCATCTTCATGGAAGGGCTTGAGTTCTGGGCCTTCCGGCGGTAACAGGAACCCGGCACCCGCCCCGGATCCACCCCGAATCCACCCCGGATCCACCCCGTGCGCCCACAACACTCCGGCTTGCTCCGATTGCACCCGGTCCGCCCTCAAAAGCGCCTCTTGGGACACTTCGAGGCTAGGATGGGGGCTGGACAAGGGGCCATCCCATTGCCACAACCGGCTCTTTGTCCGCTGAGTCGCCGTCGGCACGTGCCCGGGGACGCACAACCACTCGGACGGGTAGTCGATGAGCGCACAAGACGGTCAGGCAAAGATCAAGGTTTTCCTTCTGGACGACCACGAAGTGGTGCGTCGGGGTGTTCACGAACTCCTGTCGATGGAGGACGACATCGACATCGTCGGTGAGGCCGGCACCGCCGCCGACGCGCTGGTCCGCATTCCCGCCACCCGACCCGACGTGGCCGTGCTCGACGTCCGCCTGCCCGACGGGAGCGGCGTGGAGGTCTGCCGCGAGGTGCGCTCGCAGAACGAGGACATCAAGTGCCTCATGCTCACCTCGTTCGCCGATGACGAAGCGCTGTTCGACGCGATCATGGCGGGCGCCTCGGGCTACGTGCTGAAGGCGATCCGCGGCAACGAGCTGCTCAACGCCGTACGCGACGTCGCGGCCGGCAAGTCGCTGCTGGACCCCGTCGCCACGGCCCGGGTGCTGGAGCGGCTGCGCGACGGCAAGAACGGCAAGGGCGACGACCGGCTCTCCAACCTCACCGAGCAGGAGCGCAAGATCCTCGACCTGATCGGCGAGGGCCTGACCAACCGCGTGATCGGCGAGCGGCTGCACCTGGCCGAGAAGACGATCAAGAACTACGTCTCCAGCCTGCTCTCCAAGCTGGGCATGGAGCGACGCTCCCAGGCCGCCGCGTACGTGGCCCGCCTCCAGGCCGAGCAGCGCCGGTAGGCCCATTTCGGTCACGCACCGTGACGCCCCGTGGATGCACGATTCCACGGGGTGTTCTGTTTAATTCGGGACTAACGTCCCCGATGTGCGGGGCGGGCTCCTCTTTTCCGGCACGGTGTCGGTACCGGAAAGTGGGTGACATGTCCCCAGAGGAACTCCACGCCATCGAACTGCTGCGCCGGGTGCCGTACGGCCGAGTCGCCACCAGCATGCGCGCGCTGCCCTTCCTCGCCCTCGCCCGCCACATCGTGGTGAACGGCAAGGTCGTCCTGAGAATGCACGCCGGATTCGGATACCACCAGGCCTGCAACGGCAGCGTGGTCTCCTACGGCGCCGACAACTTCAACTCCGCGGAACCCCGGCTGTGGTCCGTGCAGATCACCGGCACGGCCAACATCGTCGAACCCACCACCGCCGAACTGGAACTCTTCGGCCCCGGTCCGCACTTTATCGACGGCGCGGTCTTCGACCCGGTCTACATGCGCGTCGAGCCCCAGCTCGTCACGGTCCACACCCTCGCGGGCAATATGGACCGGCAGTACCAGCACGCACTCTGAAAGACCCGCGGGGACTTTGGTCCCGACGGCGAACGGCCCGGCGGCCGGTTGGATTCAACCGGCCGCCGGGCCGTTCGCGTTGCTCAGGGTCACTGCTCCGGGTCGGGATTCGCAGGGTCCGTCGGCGTCGGCTTCGGGGTCGGGCTCGGCGACGTCGGCTTCGACTTCGTCGGCGTGGGGACCGGCGTCGGAGTCGGGCTGGGCGTCGGCGTCGGACTCGGCGAATAGCTCGGAGAGAACTTGCTGCGGCTCGGCGACGGCGAGTAGTCGTACGAGTGCGAGCTCTCCGGCGTCCGGGACGGCGGAGTGTCCGGGGTCGCGCTGTTCGACGGACCGCTCGACGAGGACGAGGAGGACACCGTCGTCGACGGTCCCTCCTTCTGGCCGCCCTTGCCTCCGACGCCGCTCATCGCGTACGCCACGCCACCCGCGACCGCGATCACGGCGAGGACCGCGAACAGCCACAGCTTCCAGCGGCCGCCGCCGGGCCGGTCGTCGTAGCCGTCGTACCCGTCGTAGCCCCCGTGCCCGCCCTGACCACCGTGGCCGCCGTGGCCGCCGCCGCCCGGGAAGGCCGAGCCGTCGTCCGGGTTCAGCGGGGGCACCATCGGCTGCTGGAACTGCGAGGTCGACGCGTGCGAGTTGTACTGGGGCTGGCCGCCGTTGCCCGGCATCGGCATCGCGGTGGTCTGCGAGGGGCCGCGGCCGTGCGGCAGCGCCATGGTGACCGGGCCGGTGTTCCAAGTGCCGGTGTTCGGCCCCTGGTCGTGCAGCATCTGGAGGGCGTACTGGACGAGCCCGCGCATCTCCTCGGCGCTCTGGAACCGGTCGTCCGGGTCCTTGGCGAGGGAACGCATGACGAGCCCGTCGAGCTCGTGCGGGATGTGGTGGCCCTCGGGCAGCTGGGACGGCGGGATCGGCGCGTCCTGCACGTGCTGGTAGACCACCGACAGCGGGGTCTCCCCGGTGAAGGGCGGCCGCAGCGCGAGGAGTTCGTAGAGCAGACAGCCCGTCGCGTACAGGTCGGAGCGGTGGTCCACGGCCTTGCCGAGGGCCTGTTCGGGCGACAGGTACTGCGGCGTGCCCATGACCATGCCGGTCTGGGTCATCGTCGACTGCGCGCCGTGCAGGGCGCGCGCGATGCCGAAGTCCATCACCTTGACCGCGCCGGCGTCCGTGATGATCACGTTGGCGGGCTTGATGTCACGGTGCACGATGCCGTGCTGGTGCGAGTACGCGAGCGCTTCGAGCACGCCGGAGACGATGATCAGCGCCTGGTCGGGGCCCGGGGCCTCGGCGCTGATCAGCAGGTCGCGGATGGTGCGGCCCTCGACCAGTTCCATGACGATGTAGGGGACGACGCTCGGGCCGACCCGGTCCTCGCCCGAGTCGTACACGGCGACGACGGCATGGTGGTTGAGGCCCGCGACCGACTGCGCCTCGCGCGTGAAGCGGGCCTTGGACACGGGGTCCTCGGCGAGGTCCGGGCGCAGCAGTTTGACGGCCACGGTCCGGCCGAGCCGGACGTCCTCGGCGGCGAAGACCTCGGCCATGCCGCCGCGTCCCAGACGGTGGGTCAGCCGGTAACGGCCGTCTCCCACCAGCCCGCCCGCGCCCCAGTGCTCAGGACCCTCTGCCATCCCGGCGCCGCTTCCCTCGGGTTCGGGTGCCATCAGTCCTCACCGTCGTCTGTCTCGGCCGCCGCTCAGCGGTAGGTCCTCATCGTCTGCTCCGATGAACGCTACAGCCTCGGAACCGGTCACCGTTCGGACGAGACGCCCGGTGGCCTTGTGGTCACGGAACGGGAACCTGGCTTGACGTGTGCTTGCCCTCCGGCAGACTGAGCCCGACATGCGCCCGGCCAGAGGCGTGGGGACACATCCCGAGGGGAAGCAACAGTCATGAGCCAGGACGGCACTCAGGGCCAGTACGCGGGCGGCTCTTTGGCCGGTGGCCGTTACCAGCTAAGGGATTTGCTCGGTGAGGGCGGCATGGCGTCCGTCTACCTCGCCTACGACTCCGCGCTCGACCGCCAAGTCGCCATCAAGACCCTGCACAGCGAACTCGGCCGCGAGGCCTCCTTCCGCGAGCGCTTCCGCCGCGAGGCCCAGGCTGTAGCGAAACTGTCGCACACGAACATCGTCTCGGTATTCGACACGGGCGAGGGCGTCGTCTCCTTCGCGGACCCCTCCGCGGCCGACGGCGGGGTCATGCCGTACATCGTCATGGAGTACGTCGAGGGGCGGCCGCTCGGCTCGGTCCTGGACGCGGACATCAGGCAGTACGGGGCGATGCCGGCCGACAAGGCGCTGAAGGTGACCGCCGACGTGCTGGCGGCTCTGGAGAGCAGCCACGAGATGGGCCTGGTCCACCGCGACATCAAGCCGGGCAACGTCATGATGACGAAGCGCGGCGTGGTCAAGGTGATGGACTTCGGCATCGCGCGGGCCATGCAGTCGGGGGTCACCTCGATGACGCAGACCGGCATGGTCGTCGGCACCCCGCAGTACCTCTCCCCCGAGCAGGCGCTCGGCCGGGCGGTGGACGCCCGCTCCGACCTCTACTCGGTCGGCATCATGCTCTTCGAGCTGCTGACCGGGCGGGTCCCCTTCATCGCGGACTCGGCGCTGGGCATGGCGTACGCGCACGTGCAGGAGGAGCCGGTCGCGCCCTCCTCCATCAACCGCTCGGTCACCCCGGCCATGGACGCGCTGGTGGCGCGGGCCCTGAAGAAGAACCCGAACGAGCGCTTCCCCACCGCCGCGGCCATGCTCGACGAGGTCGCGCGGGTGGCGGGCGCCGGGCACACCGGGGCCCCGGTCATCGTCCCCGGCTCGCACCCGACCGGCAGCGGGGCCGGGGTCGGCTCGGCGGTGTTCCCGCCGGTGGACTCGGGCCTGCAGGCGCCGCATTCGGTGCAGCAGCCGTACCAGCCCCCGCAGACCCCGGCGCCGTCCCCGTACGCTCCGACGCCCGCGCCGAACCCGGGCGCGTACGGGTACCCGCAGCAGCACGCGCAGCCCCAGCAGTACCAGACCCCGCCGCCGGCCCAGCAGGCCTTCGGGGCGCCGACCCCGGCGCCGTACGCGGCCGCGTCGCAGGGCGCGCAGACCTCCGTCGGCGGGGGCTCGCCGAAGAGGAACGTCCGGGTGATGTGGGGCGCCATCGCGGTGTCGCTGGCGGTCGTGGGCGGACTGGTCTACGGGCTGCTCCCGGACGGCAAGGACGACAAGGCCGGCCCGCCGGCCAACGGGCCCTCCGCTTCGGGTTCCGCCAAGGCCTCGCCGAAGGCCTCGCACAAGGGGCCGGACACCTCGCGCGTCATCGACGACAAGAAGTGCAAGGAGCCCCAGAAGGACCTCAACGACGCGACCAAGGTGCAGGCGCCGGACTTCCGGTACATCAACGTCGTCTCGGTGAAGGCCTGCATCCGGGCCGCTGGCTGGAAGTACGAGGAGAAGCCCCGCGACGAGGCGGTCTACGGCGAGGCGACGGTCGTCGAGCAGTCGCCCGCGGAAGGCTCCAAGATCGACCCGAAGGAGACCACCTTCATCCTGTACGTGTCCACGGGCGACCCCGAGTAGGCGACGCGCAGCAGGCGACCCGCGACAGGGCCGTTTGCCTCAGGGGCATCCCGTACGGGCCGTACGAGATGCCCCTTTTGTCCATTTATGTAAATCTGAGTGCGTGACATATGCCCGCGCGCTGCGCTGGACCGCCGGGGCAGCGTTGGCGTCCGCCGCGCTGCTGGTCACGGCGCCCGCGAACGCCGGGCCGGCGCCCGCCCCGTCCTTCGCTTCGCCGTCGGCCACGCCGACCGCCGCGTCGACCGCCACGCCGGTCACCGCACCCGCCGCCGCATCCGTCACCACGCCCGACTACGCACCCGCCACCGAACCCTCCGCTGAACCCGCACCCGCTTCGTCCGCTTCGCCCGCGAGCGCCGTCGCCGCCTCCGGCTACGCGCCGGACCGGGGCTTCGAGGAGCTCGCCGGGAGCGCCGCCGGGGCCGGGCGGGAGCGGCCGGGGCTTGCAGCCACCGAGCCCGCCAATCCCGAGACCGTCCTCGCCGCCCGGCCCGTCCCGGCCCTCCCGCGCACCGAGCCCGTCCGGACGGCCCCCGAGGTCCCCTCCGTCCCGGCCCCGGTCAGCGCGGTCGGGACCGAGCCGAACGAGCGGGCCGCCGACCTCGCCGCGCAGATACTGCCCCTCGGAACCGGATTCGCCCTGATGGGGCTCGGTTTCGGCTTCATGGGGATGCGGCTGCGCCGGGGCCGCTGACTCCCCCTCAGGACCCACGGATCCCCGCCCTCCCCCTTGCGGCGTAGCCCACAGGATGGTTGCGGTGATCGACATACTCGGTATACATACTGAGTATGTCCATTCGTCACGGCCTTCTCGCCCTGCTGGAACGGGGCCCCCGGTACGGCTCCCAACTGCGCACCGAATTCGAGTCCCGCACCGGTTCCACCTGGCCGCTCAACGTCGGGCAGGTGTACACCACGCTCGCCCGCCTGGAGCGGGACGGCCTCGTCGCCCCCGGCGGCGAGGACACCGCCGGGCACACCCTTTACGCCATCACCGACACCGGACGCGCCGAACTGCGCGAGTGGTACGAGCGCCCCGTCGACCGGGCCAACCCACCCCGCGACGAGCTCGCCATCAAGCTCGCCATGGCCGTCGGCGCGCCCAACGTGGACATCCGCGCCGTCATCCAGTCCCAGCGGCACGCCACCGTCCAGGCCATGCAGGACTACACCCGGCTCAAGGCCCAGGCCCTGACCGCCATCGAGAGCGGTCGGACCGGCGAACGCGACGACATCGCCTGGCTGCTCGTGCTGGAACAGCTGATCTTCCAGACCGAAGCCGAGGCCCGCTGGCTCGACCACTGCGAGACCAGGCTCGTACGGCTCTGGGCGAGCGGGGAGCTCGCCGGGGCCGAGCCGGACCGGGCCGGCCCTCGGACGGCCGACGGGGAACCGCCCGGGGAACCCACCAGGGAACCCGCCGCCGCCACGACCATCCCGACCACCGACCGGATGCCCCGCGCCGCCCGCACGCGGCGGGGCTGACCACCGCTCATGTTCCAGGGGGGGACCCTTCATGCCCGACCAGCCCGTACTGCAGCTGGACCAGCTCGTCCGCACGCACGGCAGCGGCGCCACCGAGGTGCACGCCCTGCGCGGAATCAACCTCTCCGTGTACCCCGGCGAACTCGTCGCCGTCATGGGCCCCTCCGGGTCCGGCAAGTCCACGCTGCTCACCCTCGCCGGGGGCCTCGACACCCCCAGCAGCGGCCGGGTGATCGTCGAAGGGACCGACATCACCACCGCCGGCCGCAAGCAGCTGGCCGCGCTGCGCCGCCGCAGCATCGGGTACGTCTTCCAGGACTACAACCTGATCCCGGCCCTCACCGCCGCCGAGAACGTCGCACTGCCGCGCGAGCTCGACGGGATCTCCGCCCGCAAGGCCCGCGTCTCCGCGATGGCCGCCCTGGAGGAGATGGGCCTGTCCCACCTCGCCGACCGGTTCCCCGACGAGATGTCCGGCGGACAGCAGCAGCGCGTGGCCATCGCCCGCGCCCTCGTGGGCGACCGCCGCCTCGTCCTCGCCGACGAGCCGACCGGCGCCCTCGACTCGGAGACCGGGGAGTCCGTACTCGCCCTGCTGCGCTCGCGCTGCGACGCGGGTGCGGCCGGGGTCCTGGTGACGCACGAGCCGCGGTTCGCGGCATGGGCCGACCGCGTGGTGTTCCTGCGCGACGGCAGCGTCGTGGACGAGACCCTGCGCAGCCACGCCGACTCCCTGCTCACCGGGCAGGCGGGCAACCAGTGATCTCCACGTACCACTCCTGGATCGCGGCGATCCGGATCGCCCGCCGCGACGCCTGGCGCTCCAAGGGCCGCAGCGCCCTCGTCCTGGCCATGATCGCCCTGCCGATCGTCGGCGTCAGCGCCGCCGACCTCACCGTGCGCAGCTCCCAGCTCACCGCCGAGCAGCGCGCGGACCGACTGCTCGGCGCCGCCGACGCGCGGGTCGGCGACGCGCACATGAACGGCATTCCCCTCTACCAGTCGCCCGACGGCAAGAACTACGCCCCGGTCGGCGGGTACGACAAGATCAACCAGAACGGCGGCTTCCAGGACACCGGGAACACCCCGCCCCCGCTGCCGCCCGGCGCCGAGTCCACCCGCGACAGCACCGCCTACGCCAAGGTCCGTACCCGGTACGGGATCCTCTTCACCGAGATGCGCGAGGTGGACACGGCCAGCCCGCTGACGAAGGGTCTGTGGAAGCTGGACCGCGGCCGGCTGCCGCAGGCGGCCGGCGAGATCATGGCCACCAACGCCTTCCTGGAGGAGTCCGGTTACTTCGTCGGCTCCACCGTGACCCCGCGGGATTCCGCGATCTCCTACAAGATCGTGGGCGCCTACGAGCTGCCCGACGCGCTGAAGCAGTCACAGCTGATCGCCCCGCCCGGGAGCCTGTTCGCCCCGCTCGAAAAGGCCGGAGAGGCCTCCGGCGGCAACGAACTGCGCGCCCAGCACTCCTACCTGGTCAAGGTCGGCGGCGATGGTTTCACGTGGAACGTCGTCAAGCAGGCCAACGCCAAGGGCCTCGTGGTCGAGTCGCGCGCCGTCCTGCTCAACCCGCCGGCCGATGCCGACGTGCCGCTCTACCAGCAGGAGCCCAAGAACAACTGGAACAGCGACGCGATCCTCGGCAAGACCGAACTCGCCATCCTGTCCACCGTCGTCGGCCTCGCCATGCTGGAAATCTGCCTGCTGGCCGGACCCGCCTTCGCGGTCGGCGCCCGGCGCTCGCGCCGCCAGCTCGGCCTCGTCGGCGCCAACGGCGGCGACCGGCGCCACATCCGGGCCATCGTGCTCTCCGGCGGCCTGGTCATCGGCGCCGCGGCCGCCGTCATCGGCACCGCCATCGGCCTGAGCCTCACCTTCGGTCTCCGGCCGGTCCTGGAAGCCCAGATCGGCAAGCGTTTCGGCGGCTTCGAGATCCGCCCGCTGGAGCTCGTCGCCATCGGCCTCATCGCCGTCCTGACCGGGCTGCTGGCCGCCATCGTCCCGGCCGTCACCGCCTCCCGGCAGACCGTGCTCGCCTCCCTCACCGGCCGCCGCGGCGTACGCCGGTCCAACCGGGTCCTGCCCGTCCTCGGCCTGATCGCCGTCGCGGGCGGCGCCGCCATCGCCCTGTACGGCACGGTCTCCGGGATGGGCTCCATGGTCGTCGCGGGCGGCAGCGGCATCGCCGAACTCGGCATCGTCGCCCTCACCCCCGCCCTCGTCGGCCTGTTCGGGCGGGCCGGCCGCTGGCTGCCGCTGTCGCCCCGGCTCGCGCTGCGCGACTCCGTCCGCAACCGGGGGCGTACGGCACCGGCCGTGGCCGCCGTACTGGCCGCCGTCGCCGGCACCGTCGCCGTCGCCACCTTCCAGCACAGCCACGAACTCCAGGCACGGTCCGAGTACGTCGCCCAGTTGCCCTTCGGGACCGGCCTCCTGGAGACCCACGACAGCGCCGCCTACCGGGACGTACCCGCCGCGCGCCTCGCGCTGGAGAAGGACCTCCGGCTGGGCGTACGGGCCGACGTGGACAGGGTCGCCATCGGCAAGCCCGGCTGCTCCCCGTACTCCGTCGGCCGGGGCTGCGGACGGGCCGAGATCATCATCCCGAAGGACCAGCGCTGCCCCCTCTACACGACCAAGGAAGGCCCCAGCGCCTTCACCCTGGAACAGCGCAAGGAGCTCAGCGCCGACTGGCGGTGCGCCCGGGAGAACATGGGCGTCCAGTACCCCCTGGTCATCGCGGACGAGAAGCTGCTCTCCGTCCTGGCCGTCACCGATCCGGGCGCGGTGTCCGCGCTGAAGTCGGGCAAGGCCGTCTCCTTCGCCAGGCAGAACGTGAAGGACGGAAAGGTCACCGTGCGGGTGATCACCACCGAGACCCCCGGCAGCGGTTCGGAGCCCGGTGAGGAACCGCCGGGCGAGGACAAGGTGTTCGCCGCCTACACGCTGCCCGAATCGGAGAAGGGCTACGGCCTGAA
Source organism: Streptomyces sp. GL_140 (assembly GCF_057834465.1). NCBI lineage: Bacteria > Bacillati > Actinomycetota > Actinomycetes > Kitasatosporales > Streptomycetaceae > Streptomyces > Streptomyces sp. GL_140. The sequence continues at coordinate 4,372,501 of NZ_CM174404.1, read as the reverse complement.
GCTGGTGCTGCCGCCTTCGGCCGCGAAGAACGCGGGCCTGACCACCGCCCCCTTCGGTTCGTACTTCACCCTCGACGGCGGGGCCACCTCCGAGCAGCTGCAGCGGGTGGACGGCGCCCTCGACAAGATCGGCGTGGACGCCTCGGTGCGCGTCGAGAAGGGCTACGAGGGCAACGACAGCCTGATCATGCTCGCCCTGACCGTCTTCGCCGGTCTGGTCACCATCGGCGCTGCCGGCATCGCCACCGGGCTGGCCCAGGCGGACGCCGAAGCCGACCTCAAGACCCTGGCGGCGGTCGGCGCCCCGCCCAGGGTGCGGCGCACGCTCAGCGGCTTCCAGTGCGGGGTGGTCGCCCTGATGGGCGTGGTCCTCGGCTCGGCGGCCGGGATCCTGCCCGCGGTGGGCCTGCGGCTCACCGAGCGGCAGGCCGCGGCCGACATGGTCCGCAGCAGCATCGAGCACGGCTACGCGGAGACCGTGCCGTACATCCCCATCGCGATTCCGTGGGCCACGCTGGGCGGCCTGCTGATCGTGGTCCCGGTCGGCGCCGCACTGCTGGCGGCCCTGGTCACGCGTTCGAGCGGGGCCCTCGCCCGGCGCGAGGTCTGACGGCTGCCGGACGGCACCGCGGCGGCATCCGGCGGATGTTGGTGCCCCCGCACAGGGTGGATCACGCCTGTGCGGGGGCACACCGTGTGAAAGCGAAGGTGTGCGAGAGAATGACGGCATGGAGATGCCGAGGAGTGAACGGTCGCAGGACAGCCCCCCGCCCGGCCTGATCGTGGGGCAGGACGGGATGCCGGTCGGCGGCGCCGATGACGAGTCGCGCGAGGTCCCGGTGACGGAGATGGTCGAACAGCCCGCCAAGGTCATGCGGATCGGCAGCATGATCAAGCAACTCCTGGAAGAGGTCCGCGCCGCGCCTCTGGACGAGGCCAGCCGGGTCCGTCTCAAGGACATCCATGCCGCGTCGGTGAAGGAGCTGGAGGACGGTCTGGCTCCCGAGCTGGTGGAGGAACTGGAGCGCCTGTCCCTTCCCTTCACCGAGGAGGCCATCCCCTCCGAGGCCGAACTACGGATCGCACAGGCCCAGTTGGTGGGCTGGCTGGAAGGCCTGTTCCACGGCATCCAGACGGCCCTGTTCGCGCAGCAGATGGCCGCGCGGGCCCAGCTGGAACAGATGCGCCGGGCCCTCCCGCCCGGTTCTTCCCACGAGGACGACGACGAAGGCCCCCACGGAGCCATCCGCTCGGGCCCGTACCTGTAGTGCTGTGACCGGATAGCCCCACCCCTGTCCACCCCTCCGGGGCCGGACTCACCCCGCGGTGAGTCCGGCCCCGGAGTCGTCTTCCGACGCCGGAGCCGTCCCCCGGCTCCGAAGTCGTCCCCCGGTCCCGGAGCCGTCCCCCGGTCCCACGGGCGGGGTCGGGGACCGGGCCCCGCCCGTGGCCCCGCCAACCGGCCCGCGGAGCGAACCGCCCGACCTCACCGCCGGTCCGTAAAGACCCGGTAAGCGCCAAAACCCGTCCGCAACACAACCCGCGCATACTCGGACCCATGACCTACGACGCCCTCGTGCTGGCCGGCGGCGCCGCGCGGCGACTCGGCGGGGCCGACAAGCCCGGCCTCCTCGTCGGTGGCCGCCCCCTCCTCGACCGCGTCCTCGACGCCTGCGCCGACGCCCGGACCACCGTCGTCGTCGGCGGCCGCAGGCCGACGGCCCGGCCCGTCGAATGGGCCCGGGAGGATCCCCCCGGCGGCGGCCCCCTCGCCGCCCTGGACGCCGGCCTGCGCCGCACCACGGCCGCACAGGTCCTCGTACTCTCCGCCGACCTGCCGTTCCTGGACCGTGAAACGGTCCGGGCCCTGCTCGACGCGCCCGGCGGCGACGGAGCGATGCTCCGGGATCCCGGTGGCCGCGATCAGCCCCTGGTCGCCGCGTACCGGGTCGAGCCCCTGCGGAGGGAAATCGCCCTGCTGGCCGCCGAGCACGGGACTCTGGCCGGCCTGCCGCTCCGCGCCGTCACCGCCGAACTCGACCTCACCCCCGTCGCCGCGGCCGCGCCGATCGCCTCCTTCGACTGCGACACCTGGGACGATCTCGCCGCTGCCCGCGCCCGCATCAGAGAGCATGGAACCGTGCTGGAGCAATGGATCACCGCCGTCAAGAACGAGCTGGGCATCGACATCGCCGTCGACACCAAGACCCTGCTCGACCTCGCCCGTGACGCCGCCCACGGCGTCGCCCGGCCCGCCGCCCCGCTGACGACCTTCCTCGTCGGCTACGCGGCAGCCCACGCCGAAGCCACCGGCGCCGACCCCGCCCAGGCCGTCGCCGAGGCCTCGCGCAAGGCCGCGGACCTGGCCCTGCGCTGGGCCGCCGAAGCAGCCGAGGCGGCCGGCGCCGAAGCGCCCGGCACCGGCGGCCCCGACACCGAAAAGACCGGCTCCGGATGACCGCCGACGCCAAGGCCAGGGACACCTCCGAGGACACCGCCGCGGCCGACGCCCGCAGCGCCGCCGACCGGGACCTCGACCAGGCGCTGGCCCTGGTCACCCGGGACCCCCGTTCCGCCGCCGCCAGGTGCCACGGGGACGTCTCCTGGCTCCGAGCCCGGGAGGCCGCCACCCGCGCCGGTTCCGGCGTCCGGGGCCGTACCCACCGGGTCCCCCTGGCCGCCGCCCTCGGCGAGGTGCTCGCCGAGCCCCTCGACGCCCTCAGCGACCTGCCCTCCTTCGACACCTCGGCCATGGACGGCTGGGCGGTCGCGGGCCCCGGCCCCTGGACCGTCCGCCCCGGCCGGGACGTGCTGGCCGGCTGCGAGCGTCCGGCGCCCCTCGCGGACGGCGAGGCCGTACGGATCGCCACCGGCGCCCGGATCCCCGCCGACACCACCGCCGTCGTCCGCAGCGAGGACTCCCGCGAGGCCGGCACCCTCCTGCACTCCGACCGACCCGTCTCCACCGGCCAGGACATCCGTCCCCGCGGCCAGGAATGCCGGTCCGGCGACCGCCTGCTGCCCTCCGGATCCCTCGTCACCCCCGCCGTCCTCGGCCTCGCCGCCGCCGCCGGTTACGACGAACTCACCACCCGGACCCGGCCGCGCGTGGAGGTCCTCGTCCTCGGGGACGAGCTCCTCACCGAAGGCCGCCCCCACGACGGCCTCATCCGCGACGCCCTCAGCCCCATGCTCGCCCCCTGGCTGACCCGGCTCGGCGCCGAGGTCGTCGCCACCCGGAGGCTCGGCGACGACCCCGCCGGAGCCGAAGCGCTCCTCAAGGCCATCACCACCTCCCCCGCCGACGTGGTCATCACCACCGGCGGCACCGCCGCCGGCCCCGTCGACCACGTCCACCCCGTACTCGCGCAGGCGGGCGCCGAACTCCTCGTCGACGGGGTCGCCGTGCGCCCCGGGCATCCGATGCTGCTCGCCCGCCTCGGCGACCGCGCCGAGGGCCGCCACATCGTCGGCCTGCCCGGCAACCCCCTCGCCGCCGTCTCCGGGCTGCTCACCCTCGCCGAACCACTGCTCCGGGCCCTGGCCGGGCGCAGGGCCCGCCCCCGGTACACCGCCCCCCTGGAGGGCGACGTACCGGGCCACCCCCAACGCACCCGCCTCGTACCGGTCCTGCTCACCGACGAGCACGCCGTACCGCTGCGCTACAACGGCCCGGCGATGCTGCGCGGGGTCGCCGCCGCGGACGCGCTGGCCGTCGTACCGCCGAACGGCGCACGCACCGGGCAGGAAGTGGAGATCCTCGACCTGCCGTGGGCCTCGGGGGGATGTTTCACGTGAAACTTCACGGCTCCGACGCGATGGCGCGCGGTGCCGACGAGAAGCTCGTCTCGCGCCGCATCAAGCTGCCCCGGCGGGTCGTCGAGAGGCCGCTGCGCCAGGTCACCCGACGGCTGCTGATGGCGCTCTTCGTGATGTGCCTGACGGTCCTGATCGTGTGGATCGACCGCGACGGCTACCACGACAACGCCAACGACAAGGTCGACTTCCTCGACTGCGTCTACTACGCGACCGTCACCCTGTCGACGACCGGCTACGGCGACATCGTCCCGTACAGCGACAGCGCGCGGCTGGTGAACGTCCTGCTCATCACGCCGCTGCGGGTCCTGTTCCTGATCATCCTGGTCGGAACCACCCTGGAGGTCCTCACCACACGGACCCGGGAAGAGTGGCGGCTGAGCCGCTGGAGGAAGAACTTGCGTGACCACACGGTCGTCGTCGGCTTCGGCACGAAGGGCCGCTCGGCCCTCCAGACCCTGCTGGCCACCGGACTCCAGAAGGAGCAGGTCGTCATCGTCGACCCCAGCGCCAAGGTGATCGACATCGCCAACGCGGAGGGGTTCACCGGGGTCGTCGGAGATGCCACGCGCTCCGAAGTCCTGCTGCGCGCCGAGCTGCAGAAGGCCCGTCAGGTCGTCATCGCCACGCAGCGGGACGACACGGCGGTACTGGTCACCCTGACGGCTCGCCAGCTCAACCGCGGCGCGAAGATCGTGGCGGCCGTCCGGGAAGAGGAGAACGCCCCGCTTCTGCGCCAGTCGGGCGCCGACGCGGTCATCACCAGCGCGAGCGCGGCGGGCCGGCTGCTCGGACTGTCGGTGCTGAGCCCGAGCGCGGGCACGGTGATGGAAGACCTGATCCAGCAGGGCAGCGGCCTCGACCTGATCGAGCGGCCGGTCAACCGGTCGGAGGTCGGCAAATCGGTCCGGGACACCCACGACCTGGTCGTCAGCGTCCTGCGCGGCCACCGCCTGCTCCCGTACGACGACCCGCACGCGAGCCCGCTCCAGCTGACGGACCGTCTCATCGCGATCGTCCGCGCGAGCCCGTCGGCATCCCCGCCGGTGGTCCTGGGTCCGGCGGAGTAACTCGCCGGTCCCGGAGGGCCGCACGCCGACGCACGGGCCGGTAGCCTCCGGGCCATGCATGCGATCACCATCGAACAGCCCGGCGGCCCCGAAGCCCTGGTGTGGGCCGAGGTACCCGACCCGGTGGCCGGCGAAGGCGAAGTCCTCGTCGACGTCGCGGCGAGCGCCGTGAACCGCGCCGACGTCCTGCAGCGGCAGGGCTTCTACGATCCTCCGCCGGGCGCCTCGCGCCACCCCGGCCTGGAGTGTTCCGGACGGATCTCCGCCGTCGGCCCCGGGGTGTCCGGCTGGGCGGTCGGCGACGAGGTGTGCGCGCTGCTCTCCGGCGGCGGGTACGCCGAGCGGGTCGCCGTCCCGGCGGGCCAGCTCCTGCCGGTACCGGCGGGCCTGGACCTGATGACGGCGGCCGCGCTGCCCGAGGTGGTCTCCACGGTCTGGTCCAACGTGTTCATGGTGGCCGGTCTGCGCCCCGGCGAGACCCTGCTCGTGCACGGCGGATCGAGCGGCATCGGAACGATGGCCATCCAGCTGGCGAAGGCCGTCGGCGCGCGGGTGGCGGTGACGGCGGGCGGCAAGGAGAAGCTTGACCGCTGCGCGGAGCTGGGCGCGGACGTCCTGATCGACTACCGCGAGCAGGACTTCGTGGCGGAGGTCCGGGCGGCCACGGGCGGGGCCGGGGCGGACGTGATCCTGGACATCATGGGAGCCAAGTACCTCGCCCGGAACGTGGACGCGCTGGCCGTGAACGGCCGCCTCGCCGTGATCGGGCTCCAGGGCGGCGTCAAGGCGGAGCTCAACCTCGGCGCGCTGCTGGCGAAGCGGGCGGCGATCACGGCGACCTCCCTGCGGGCACGGCCGCTGGAGGAGAAGGCGGCCATCATCGCGGCGGTACGGGAGCACGTGTGGCCCCTGATCGCCACGGGCCGCGTCCACCCGGTGGTCCACGGCTCCTTCCCGATGAGGGAAGCCGCCGAGGCACACCGGGTGCTGGAGTCGAGCGCACATGTCGGCAAGCTCCTGCTGACCACCTGAGCGCCGCTCCGTGGCCGCTGCGCGGCCGCCGGGCCTACAGGCTGCGCAGCAGCACCGCCGGGGACTCGACGCAGTCGGCCACGTACCGCAGGAAGCCGCCGGCCGTACCGCCGTCGCAGACCCGGTGGTCGAAGGTCAGGGACAGCTGGACGACCTGGCGGACCGCCAGCTCTCCCTGGTGCACCCACGGCTTGGGGATGATCCGGCCGACGCCGAGCATGGCCGCCTCCGGGTGGTTGATGATCGGCGTCGAGCCGTCCACCCCGAACACGCCGTAGTTGTTCAGCGTGAAGGTGCCGCCGGTGAGGTTCGCCGGGGCCAGCTTGCCCGTGCGGGCCAGCTCCGTCAGCCTGGCGAACTCCGCCGACAGGGACTCGGCGCTGCGCCCCTGCGCGTCCCGGACCACCGGGACCATCAGGCCGCGATCCGTCTGCGCCGCGAAGCCGAGGTGCACGGCGGGCAGCCGGACGATCTCCCTGGCCGCCAGGTCCACCGTGGAGTTGAGCTCCGGGTAGCGCGCCAGCGCTGCCGTGCAGATCCGGGCCAGCAGCGCGAGCACCGAGATCTTGGGGCCTCCGGCGGCGTTCATCGCCGCCCGCGAAGCCATCAGTTCGGTGGCGTCCGCGTCCACCCAGCAGGTGGCGTCCGGGATCTCGCGCCGGCTGCGCGAGAGCTTGTCCGCGACCGCGCCCCGTACGCCCTTGAGCGGGATCCGCGTGGCGCCTTCCGGCGCGACGGACGGGACCGGTGCGACGGCGACGGCGGTCGCGGCCGGCTCCGGCACGCGCAGGGCCGCCTCCACGTCGGAGCGCAGGATCAGCCCCTCGGGGCCGGAGCCCGTCAGCGCGCGCAGGTCCACCCCGTGGTCCCGGGCCAGCTTGCGTACGAGCGGTGAGATGACCGGCACGGGTCCGGCGAAGGCGACCGGTGCGGCGGCCGCCGGTGCCGTCACCGCGGGCACGGTGACCGCCGGGACGCTGACCGCGGCCGGAGTCGCCGGGGCCGTTCCCGGCGCGGCGGAGCCGGGTCGCACCCGCCTCCGTCGCGCCGGACGCGAATGGTCCGTCCCGTAGCCGACCAGCACGTTCCCCGAGCCGGAGTCCGTATCCGGGGCCGAAGCCGAGCCCGAGCCCGCGTCCATGGCCGCCGGCAGATCGGCCATCGCACCCACCGCCACGGTGATCAGCGGTGCGCCGACCGGCAGTTCCGTCCCCTCCTCGCCGAAGCGGGCGGTGACCACACCCCCGTAGGGGCAGGGCACCTCCACCATCGCCTTGGCCGTCTCGACCTCGACGACCGGCTGGTCGATGGCGACGACGTCGCCGACCGCCACCAGCCAGCGGACGATCTCCGCCTCGGTGAGCCCTTCCCCGAGGTCCGGCAGTTTGAACTCCATCACCTGCGGCATCAGTTCTCCCACTGCAAACGGGCCACGGTGTCCAGGATCCGGTCCACACCGGGGAGGTGGTGCTTCTCCAGCATCGGCGGCGGATACGGGATGTCGAAGCCGGTCACCCGCAGCACCGGCGCCTCCAGGTGGTGGAAGCACCGCTCCGTGACGCGGGCGGCGATCTCCGCGCCCGGCCCGCCGAAGCCACCGGACTCGTGGACCACGACCGCGCGCCCCGTCCGGCGTACGGAGGCCACCACGGTCTCCTCGTCGAACGGGACCAGCGAGCGCAGGTCCACGACCTCCAGGTCCCAGCCCTCCTCGCGCGCCGCCTCGGCCGCCTCCAGGCAGACCGGCAGCGAAGGCCCGTAGGTGATCAGCGTCGCGCTCGTGCCGGTCCGCCGGACGAGTGCCTTGCCGATGCCCGGCACATCCGAGGGCGCGTCCGGGGACCACTCCGCCTTCGACCAGTACAGCCGCTTCGGCTCCAGGAAGATCACCGGGTCGTCGCTGGCTATCGAGGCGCGCAGCAGCCCGTAGGCGTCCTCGACCGTCGCCGGGGTCACGACCGTGAGCCCGGGGGTGGCCACGTAGTACGCCTCGGAGGAGTCGCTGTGGTGCTCGACTCCGCCGATCCCGCCGCCGTAGGGCACCCGGATGGTGATCGGGAGCGGCATCGCGCCGCGGGTGCGGTTGCGCATCTTGGCGACATGGGAGATCAGCTGCTCGAAGGCCGGGTAGGCGAACGCGTCGAACTGCATCTCCACGACCGGCCGCAGCCCGTACATGGCCATGCCCACCGCCGCGCCGAGGATTCCGGCCTCCGCGAGCGGGGTGTCCGTACAGCGCTCCTCGCCGAACTCCTTCGCGAGCCCGTCGGTGATGCGGAAGACGCCGCCGAGCGCCCCGACGTCCTCGCCCATGACGTGGACGGTCGGGTCCTCGGCCATCGCGTCGCGCATCGCCCGGTTCAGGGCCTGCGCCATGGTCGCCGGCTTCACCGCCACCGTGGTCATGACCCGTCCTCCTCTTCCGGCTCGGCCGCGTCCAGCTCGGCGCGCAGCATGGCGGCCTGTTCGCGCAGTCGGCCGGTCTGCTCCGCGTAGACGTTTTCGAAAAGGTCCATCGGGTCCAGCACCGGCTCCGCGTTCATCGCGTCCCGCAGCTGTGCCGCCATCGCTTCGGCCGCGTCCTTGGCGGCCTGGATGCCGGCTCCGTCCAGCAGCCCGCGCGCGGTCAGCTCGCGCTCCAGCAGCTGCACCGGGTCGTGGGCCTTCCAGGCCTCGACCTCGGCGTCGCCCCGGTAGCGGGTCGCGTCGTCGGCGTTGGTGTGGGCCTCGATCCGGTACGTGACGGCCTCGATCATGGTGGGTCCGCCACCGGACCGGGCCCGCCGGACCGCCTCGGACAGCACCTCGTGCATGGCGGCGATGTCGTTGCCGTCGACGAGGCGGCCGGGCATCCCGTACCCCACGGCCTTGTGGGCCAGGGTCGGGGCGGCGGTCTGCTTGGCGAGCGGGACGGATATCGCGAAGCCGTTGTTCTGCACGAGGAAGACCACCGGCGCCTGCCAGACGGCGGCGAAGTTCATGGCCTCGTGGAAGTCGCCCTCGCTTGTTCCGCCGTCGCCGACCATGGCGAGGGCGACCACGTCGTCGCCGCGCAGCCGGGCGGCGTGCGCCAGGCCGACCGCGTGCGGCAGCTGGGTGGCGAGGGGGGTGGACAGGGGGGCTATCCGGTGCTCGCGCGGGTCGTACCCGGTGTGCCAGTCGCCCCTCAGGAGGGTCAGCGCCTGTACGGGGTCCAGGCCGCGCGCCACGGCCGCGAGGGTGTCCCGGTAGCTCGGGAAGAGCCAGTCCTGGTCCTCCAGGACGAGGGCCGCGGCGATCTCGCACGCTTCCTGTCCGACGGTGGACGGATACACGGCCAGTCGGCCCTGCCGGGTGAGGGCGGTGGCCTGGGCGTTGTAGCGGCGGCCGCGCACCAGCTCCGCGTAGCACCGGCGCATCAGCTCGGGGTCGAGCCGGTCGGCGGCCGGGGTGCCCAGCACCCGGTACGGCTCGGGGTCCGGGAGCAGCGGGGCGGCATCCGTACGGGGCCTCCAGGCGGGCGGCTGGGTGGAGCGGTGGGACGCACCGGCACCGGGCAGCTCTTGGACCGTCATGGCGGTGTACACCTCCTCGTGGGAAGCGGGCAGAGAGAGCCCCGGGTGTGAGGCCCCTCACCTACCGATTGTTCGGTTGTCTGCGCAATTTGGCTACAGGCGGCTCCAGGCTGTGGACAAAGTGGCGACGACGCCCTGGTATGGGTGCAGGACGTCCAGGAGAGGCAGGCAGCGGGCGATGGCGGATGAACAAATGGCCGGAGCGGGATCCGGGGCGGGCTCCGGACCGGTACCCCCGGTAAGTACCCCCGGGGTCCCGCAGGTCCCGCCCCGCCCCCTGGATCCGATCGACCGTTCGATCGTGCGCCTGCTCCAGGCGGACGGCCGCGCGTCGATACGTTCCGTGGCGGAACAGGTCCACGTCTCCCGGGCCAATGCCTACGCCCGCATCAACCGGCTCATCGACGACGGGGTGATCCGGGGCTTCACCGCCCGCGTCAACCACGAGAGAGCGGGCCAGGGCGCCTCCGCCTACATCACCCTGAAGATCGTCCAGAACTCCTGGCGCACGGTCCGCGAACAGCTCCGCGAGCTTCCGGGCGCCGCCCACATCGCCCTGGTCAGCGGAGATTTCGACGTCCTGCTCCTGGTCCACACCCCCGACAACCGCACCCTGCGCGAGCTGGTCCTGACCCGCCTCCAGTCCATCCCGGAGGTGCTGTCCACCCGAACCCTGCTGGTCTTCGAGGAATCGGACCTCCTGGACCCGGACGCACCCCCCGGCACCCCGGTGATCACGGAGGACTGAACGGGGCCCGGCCGAGCCGGGCCGTGCCGTGCCGTGCTACGCGGGGCTCAGCCCGCCGTGCACCCCTGCGGAGCCGCGGCGCCGACGGCGCGCGACGGCCCGCAGGACCATCCACATCAGCAAGGCGTTGATCAGGGCGCCCGCCACCAGCGCCCCGTAGTAGCCGAACATGATCAGCATCTCGGGCCCCGGCACCACGGAGGTGTCCGGCACCCAGTCGGCGGGCATCGGCGCGCCCTCCGAGGGCAGCGGGACCGGCGGGGGCTCCACGCCCCAGGCGGGCGTCCCGTCGGGGGCGAGGGCCCCGACCGAGGGCGGCTCCGCGGGCGGGGCCGGCGGGACGGGTCCGAAGGCGACCAGCAGCAGGAGGCTGGCCGGTGCGGTGGCCAGCATCGGCCAGATCGCGCCGAACCCGATGTCCCCGGTCCGGCTGACCACCTCGACCCAGAGCTGCAGCCCGAGCACCAGGGCCAGGTAGCCACAGGGCACCCACATCTCAGCCTTCGACCAGCGGCTTTCCATCGTGTTCCCCGTCCCCTGCCGTTCCGTTCGATCTGTGACCAGTATCGAAACGGCCGGAGGGCGCCACCTGAGTACCCCTACTCATCACGGATGCCCCGCGTACTCGGCGTACTCGGTCTCCGCGCCCGCTCAGCGCTGGGTGCGCAGGCCGTCCAGGGCCATGCTGACCACCGCGTCCGCGAGCTGGTCGGAGGTGGTCCCCGGGTGCGGGCGGTACCACTCGACCAGGGAATTGACCATTCCGAAGAGGAGCCGGGTGGCGAGGCGGATGTCCACGTCCCCCCGCAGGTCCCCCTCGGCGGCGGCCGCCTTGAGCAGGTCCGCGACCTGGTGGTCGAACTCGCGGCGGCGCTCCAGTGCCCAGCGCTCGGTACGGGTGTTGCCGCGGACGCGCAGCAGCAGCGTCACGTAGGGGAGTTCGGCGACCAGGACCTCCACCGTGCGCCGCGTGACGTACTCGACCCGCTCGACCGCGCGGCCCCGTACCGCCCCGGACTCGCCCAGGACCGCGAAGAGTTCGTCCAGTGCCCGGCTGACGGCGCGGTGGAGCAGCTCCTCCTTGCCCGCGACGTGGTGGTAGATCGAGGACTTCGAGATGCCCGCGGCCTTGGACAGGTGCTCCATCGAGGTGCCGTCGTAGCCCCGCTCGTTGAAGACCTGGACGGCGACCGAGAGGAGCGTCTCGGGCGTGTAGGTGTCCCGCTTGGCCGTCGTCATTCCGTCTCCCCCTCGTCGTACGCGTCCGTCCCGTCCGTACCCTCGTCCTCGTCCTCGCCCTCGTCGTCGTCGTCTCCCGCCGCGTAGCCCAGCTTGTACAGCGCCAGCGAAGGCGCGTACCGCCCACCCGGGCAGCGCTCGTCGAGGTGGTGCAGCAGGTCGTACGCCCAGTCGCGGCCGAGCCGGTCGTGCCATTCGGCGGGGCCCGCGGGGTAGTTGACCCCGAGCCGCATCGCCGTGTCGATGTCCTCGGCGCCCGCCACCCCGCGCGCGACGGCGTCGGCGGTGAGGTCGATGAGCATCGCGACGGTCCGGGCGACGATCATGCCGGGGACGTCGCCGATGACGGAGACCTCCTTGCCGAGCTTCTGGAAGAGGCCGATGGCTTCGGACAGGGTCCGCTCGCTGGTGTCCTCGCTGGCGGAGAGCGCGATCCGGGTGGCGTCGCGGTAGTCGAAGGCGAGGTCGAAGTAGACGACGTCGGCGAACTCGACCGAGGTCTTTCCGTCGGCGAGCACGAGCTGCCCCTCGCCCGGGAGCTGGATGTACGGGCCCCCGTGCTCGGTGGCGGTGACCGCGATCCCGGCCTCCTCGACGAGGTCGACGAGGGCGGCCGCGGGCCCGAGGTCACCGACGAAGGTGACCTTCGCGGGCGCCTCCTCGGGGCCGGCGGTGTGCGGGGCCGGGGCGGTGGCCTGCGGGCCGTACGGGTACCAGCCGTGGCCCGTCTTGCGGCCGAGGCGGCCCGACTGGACCAGGCGGCGCTGCGCGAGGGAGGGCGTGAACTTGGGGCTGCGGAAGAAGGACTCCCACACGGAGCGGGTGACGGCCTCGTTGACGTCCTGGCCGATCAGGTCGGTCAGCGCGAAGGGGCCCATCTTGAAGCCGCCGCTCTCGCGGAGCACGGCGTCGATGGTGGCCGGGTCGGCGCCCTGCTCCTCGTACACCGCGAAGGCCTCGGCGTAGAAGGGGCGGGCGATCCGGTTGACGATGAAGCCCGGGGTGTCGGCGCAGCGGACCGGGGTCTTGCCCCAGCCGAGGACAGTGCCGTACGCGCGGTCGGCGGCGGCCGGGTCGGTGGCGAATCCGGAGACCACCTCGACCAGCGGGAGCAGCGGGGCCGGGTTGAAGAAGTGCAGGCCGAGGAAGCGGCCGGGGTGCGCGAGGCCGGCGGCGAGCTCGGTGACGGAGAGGGAGGAGCTGTTGGTGGCCAGCAGCGCGTCCGGCGAAACGACCTCTTCGAGGGCCGCGAACAGCGCGCGCTTGACGGCGACGTCCTCGACGACCGCCTCGACCACCAGGGCAGCCTCGGAGAGCCCGGAAAGCCCGGCCGCCGAATCGATTCGGCCGATCGCGTCCTCGGCCTCGGCCCGATCCAGCCTGCCCTTGGCGGCCATCCGCTCGACGCGGTCCTGCACGAAGCCGACCGCGTCCGCGGCGAGGGAGGCGTTGATGTCGTAGATCAGCACGCGGTGACCTGCGAGAAGGGCGACCTGGGCGATGCCCTGTCCCATGGTGCCGGCGCCGACGACCGCCACTGTGCGGGACCGCTCGATTGCTGTCATGACCAGATCCTCCCGCACGGGGTTGTCCACAGGCCTGCCGGGCCCTCTTGTCCCGACCGATCGTTCGGTTACTCTAGCTCCAGTCTGCTCTTCTTCATCCCTTCTTGCCCGACCCGATCGCCTGATCCCGCCCGGCTCAACGAGGAGTTGGTCCCTGATGGCCGCCGAGCTCACCGTCCCCCAGCTGTCCGACAAGCACCGGCCGACCCTGGACCAGGCGCTGGCCACCATCCGCAGCCGCGCCTACTGGTCCCCGCATCCCGAGCACCCCAAGGCGTACGGGGAGACCGCCCCGGCCGACGGCCTCGCCGCCTTCGAGGCGCTGCGCGGCACCCGGTTCGACCTCGGGCAGCCCGGCACCGACGGCTGGACGGGCTCCGAGGTGTCCCCGTACGGCCCGGAGCTCGGCGTGGAGTACCCGCACGTGGACCCGGACGTCCTGCTGCCCGCGATGCGGGCCGGCATGGGCGCCTGGCGGGACGCGGGTCCCGAGGCGCGCGCCCTGGTCTGCATCGAGATCCTGTCCCGGATCTCGGCCCGGACGCACGAGTTCGCGCACGCGGTCATGCACACCAGCGGCCAGGCCTTCATGATGGCCTTCCAGGCCGGCGGCCCGCACGCCCAGGACCGCGGCCTGGAGGCCGTGGCCTACGCGTACGAGGAGCAGACCCGGGTCCCCGGACAGGCCGACTGGTCGAAGCCGCAGGGCAAGAAGGACCCGCTGGAGCTGGGCAAGACCTTCACGGCCGTCCCGCGCGGCATCTCCCTGATGATCGGCTGCAACACCTTCCCCACCTGGAACGGCTACCCGGGGATCTTCGCCTCCCTCGCCACCGGCAACCCGGTCCTGGTCAAGCCGCACCCGCGCGCCGTGCTCCCGCTGGCGCTGACCGTGCAGGTGGCCCGCGAGGTCCTGGCCCGGGCCGGTTTCGACCCGAACCTGGTGGCGCTGGCGGTGGAGCGGCCCGGCGAGGGCATCGCCAAGACCCTCGCCCTGCGCCCCGAGATCAAGGTCATCGACTACACGGGATCCACCGAGTTCGGCGACTGGCTGGAGGCCAACGCCCGCCAGGCGCAGGTCTACACGGAGAAGGCGGGCGTCAACACCGTCGTCCTGGACTCCACCGACGACTACAAGGGCATGCTGTCCAACCTGGCCTTCTCCCTGTCCCTGTACAGCGGCCAGATGTGCACCACCCCGCAGAACCTGCTGATCCCCCGCGAGGGCATCGGCACGGACGCCGGCCACAAGACGTACGACGAGGTCGTCTCCGACCTCGCGGGCGCGGTCGGCGGCCTGCTCGGCGACGACGCCCGGGCCAACGCCCTGCTCGGCGCGCTGGTCAACCCGGACGTCAAGGCCCGCCTGGAGGCTGCCGCCGGGCTCGGCGAGGTCGCGCTGGCCTCGCGCGAGGTGGTCAACCCGGAGTTCCCCACCGCCGTGGTCCGCACGCCGGTGATGGTGAAGCTGGACTCGGCCAAGCAGGACCCGCAGGCCCCGTACCTCTCGGAGTGCTTCGGCCCGGTCTCCTTCGCGGTGGCGGTCGACTCCACGGCTGACGCGCTCGACCTGCTGCGGCGCACGGTCCGCGAGAAGGGCGCGATGACGGTCGGGGCGTACACCACGTCCGCGGACACCGAGCGGGCCATCGAAGAGGTCTGTCTGGAGGAGTCGGCGCAGCTCTCGCTGAACCTCACGGGCGGGGTCTATGTGAACCAGACCTCCGCCTTCTCGGACTTCCACGGTTCGGGCGGCAACCCGGCGGCGAACGCCGCGCTGTGCGACGGGGCGTTCGTGTCCAACCGCTTCCGGGTGGTGGAGGTCCGCCGCCAGGCCTGACGACGGTCGAGGAGCGGGCCCGGCCGTGGCGGCACGGGCCCGCTTGACCCTCGACCTGGTGGAGGTCCCAGAGTCGTCGTTGTGGAGAGCGACATGCACAGCATCGGCGAGATGGGCCAGAGCAGCGGGCTGGGCGTCAGCGCCCTGCGGTTCTACGACCGCGCGGGCGTCCTGGTGCCCGCCTGGGTGGACCCGGTGACCGGGTACCGCTGGTACGCACCCGAGCAGCTGGGCGAGGCCCGGCTGCTGGCCCGGTTGAGGCGGTCGGCCATGCCCCTCGCGGACATCCGGCTTGTGCTGGCGGCCTGGTCCGGCGGGGAAACCGGCCTGGTGCCCAGACTGCTGGACGGGCACCTGCGCCGGCTCGAACAGGGGCTGGCCGACGCGCGCACGGAGCTCTCCGCGGTACGAGCGCTACTCGGACACAGGGAGACCGCCATGACCACCACCGACACCACCACCGCCGCCGCAGCAGCCACCACTCGGCTGACCGTGCCCGGCGCCGAGATCGCGGCCGCGCTGGACGCCGTGCGCTTCGCCGCCGGGACCGATCCCGAGCTGCCCGTCCTCGGCGGGATCCACTTCGACATCGAGGGCGGGGAGCTGCACCTCGTGGCCACGGACCGCTACCGGATGGCCGTCGCCCGCACCTCCACCACCGGCCACGCCGGCGAGCGGATCCGGGTGACCGTGCCCACCCCGCTCGTGGACGCGATGCGCGCCCTGCTCACCGACGGCGCCCCGGCCCACCTCACCGTGGACGGCGACAGGGTCGGGCTGGAGACCCAGGGCCGCCAGGTCGCCGGCCGGAGCCTGGGCGAGGAGTTCCCCGACTACCGCCGCCTCACCCGGCTGCCCGAGGGCCGCCGCATCGCGCTGGACGTACCGGCCCTGCGCCGCGCCCTCGCCGAGCAGGACACCGACGTCTGCGTCCTCGTCCTGACCGACGGGGTGAGCGTCGGGGACGAGGACTCCGCCGGTGACCGCGTGGGGGTCAACCCCGCGTTCCTGCTCGACGCGCTCGCCGCCGGGGACGAACTGCTGATGGAGTACGTGGGCCCCAAGGCCCCGCTCGTCCTCCTGCGCCCCGACACCGAGGACGCCTTCTCGCTCCTGATGCCGGTCGCGCTGGACGCCTGAGCCGACGACCGCGGCCCCGGCTTTACGAGGCCTCGTGCGGATCCCGCTGCGGATCCGGCTGCGGGCCACCCCAGTGGAAGAGGGCCATGGCCACGCTGGTGGCCAGGTTGTAGCTGGAGACCTGCGGCCGCATCGGCAGGGACACCAGGTGGTCGGCGCGGGCGCGCAGCTCCGGTGAGATCCCGTGGCGTTCGGAGCCGAAGGCGAGCAGGGCGTCGTCCGGGAGGGTGAGGGCACGGATGTCCTCGCCCTCCGGGTCGAGCGCGTACAGCGGGCCGGGCGGCAGGGAGTCGAGGTCCACCTGGTCGACGGTGGTGGCGTAGTGCAGCCCCGCCCCGGCCCGGACCACGTTGGGGTGCCAGGGGTCGAGGTCGCCGCGGGTGACGACGCCGGTGGCGCCGAATCCGGCGGCCAGGCGGACGACGGCGCCCACGTTGCCGAGGTTGCGGGGGTTGTCCAGCACGACCACGGGGGCCGTCCTGGGCATCGCGTCGAGCCGCGCCCGCCCTTCGCCCCGGTCGGGCCGGACCGCGAGGGCCGCCACCCCGGTGGGATGGACCCGGCCCAGCAGCCCCTTGAGCGGAGCCCGGAGCACCAGCCTGGCCACCTCGTCCTCCACGTCCGGAGCCAGCTCGTGCGCGAGGCCCCGTACCGCCTCGGGATCGTCCGCGACGACGATCCGCACGTCCGCCCCGAAGCGCAGTGCGTGCTTCAGCGCGTGGAACCCGTCGAGGAGCACGAGGTCCTCCCGCGCCGCGGCCTCCCGCCACTGCCGTTCGGTGCCTTCGGACGTCCCGTGCTGCTCACTCATGCCACCGAGCCTACGGTCCGCTGCCCGGCCTCCGGTTCCGCCTCGTTCCCGGGGCCCGTCCCCGGTTCCGGACCCGGGTCCGGAACCGGAACCGGCAGGGCGCGGGCCGGCCACCGTGCGCCGACCCGTGCCGTGACCCGCGCGCCGAGCCAGACCAGGAACGCCGTCGGCAGGAACACCGCGTCGGCGGCGATCATCGCCAGGGAGAAGAACGGCAGCCCCAGCAGCACCGCGATCCCCGCATGCTCCAGCATCATCAGCGCCAGCAGCACGTTCTTGATCCGCCGGTTGAACAGCGTGAACGGGAAGGCGACCTGGACCACGACCGTGCCGTAGGTCAGCAGCATCACCAGCGTGCCGCTGCTCGCCAGGAAGCCCGACAGCTCGGGCCACGGGGTGAAGTAGTCCAGGCTCAGCGGGTAGTAGAGCGCCGTGCCGTCCTGCCAGCGCGAGCCCTGGATCTTGTACCAGCCCGCCGTGGCGTAGATCAGGCAGACCTCCGTCGTGATCACCAGCATCCCCGCGTTGTGCAGCAGGTTCGCCAGGACGTCCAGGACCGCCCGGCCCTCGCCCTGCGGCTCGTAGCGGTCGACCATCCACCACAGCGCCGCGACCACCCACAGCGCCGCGAAGGCCGTCAGCCAGCCTGTGCCGAACCGGCCGGTCACGCCCCCGTACGCGAACCCGACGCCGAGCACCGACCACAGCAGCGGCCCCGCCCGCCCGGCCGACGCGGTGCCGAGGCGGCGGGCGCGGGCGGCGTCGAGCGACCAGACCTGCGCGCAGCGGGTCAGCACGAGGTAGATCGCCATCAGGTGGATGACGTTGTCCCCGCCGTCGCCCATGAAGACGCTGCGGTTCTGCAGCGAGAGCACCCCGATCATGAACACCACGGACGTCGCCCGCGTCCGCCAGCCCAGCATCAGCAGCGCGCTCGACAGCACGGACACGGCGTAGACGATCTCGAACCAGAGCGTCGAGTCCGACCACATCAGCACGGTGAAGGCGTGGTTCGAGGCGATCAGCCGCTCCGCCAGCCCCCAGCTCCAGGGCCCGTCCGGCCCGTACAGCTCCTGGCGGTTCGGGAACTCGCGCAGCAGGAAGAACAGCCAGGTGGCGGAGAAGCCGATGCGGACCACGGCGCTCTGGTACGGGCCCAGCGCCTGTCCGCTGACCTTGGCCACCGCCCGGCCGGCGGCGGCGCGGACGCCTTCGACGCCGCGGGCGCCCTCGTCGCCGCGGGGACCACTCGCGCCGCGGACCGCGCCGCTCACACCGTCCACCACGGCAGCTCCCGGTAGTACGTCTGGGTGTCGGTCTTCTCCTCGGACCACTTCGGTGCGGCCACCGTCGTCGTCGCCCCCCGCAGCTGGATCCGAACGATCCGGCCCTCGGCCATGTGCGCGGCCTTGCCCATCGACGTGTCCGCGTCCGTCCTGACCTTGAGCCGGTCCAGTGCGATCCGCCGCAGGTACTGCTCCGCGAGCTCGCCGCGATCGCCGTTCGACTTGTTGTCCTCATCGTGGGAGGCCGTGAAGAAGTCCCAGGCTCGCCGGAGCTCGTTCTGCTTGGTGTGGCTCGGCAGCAGGCTGTGCCGGATGGCCTCGCCGTCCTCGCCGGACAGCCCGCGCCAGTTGCCGGTCACCAGCTGACCGTCGCTGTTGCGGACCTCCACGCGCACCTCGACCGCGATGTTCTGCTGGAGGGGGTTGGGTGCGAAGAGCTTCCAGTTCTGTTCGAACTCGGGATAGATCCAGCCGTCGACCATCGCGGCGTTCTGCTTGCTCAGCGTGTTGGACGGGGCCACGTGCAGGAACACCAGCGCCAGGTGCCAGCAGGCGCCGATCGCCACGACGGCCAGGGCCAGGGCCGTGACGACCCGGTACGGGGCGGACAGACCTGCGATTCCGGGCGCCCTCGGCGGGATCCGAGCGTCGTCCGCCGGGTGCTGGGCGTCGTCCGCCGGGTGCTGAACGTCACCTCCGGGGGGTGGAGCCTCCCCCGCCGGGGGTTCGTGCTCGTTCGAATCCATCCCGCCCCGATCATCCGGCGTCCACAGGGTTGACCACAGAGGTTGACACCCTACGGGCCGTCGTCCCACCATTGAAGAGCATGAACCGAACGATCGGTCGGTCGGTCGGGACGAGGCGGAAAAGACTCTGGCAGGGGGCCGTGATGGTCGCAGTGACCCCGGAAGCGGGGCAGGAAGCGGGTATCGGTGTGACGGACGACCTCGGCACGCAGCTCGCGGCGGCCTTCGACGCGGCCGTCGCGGCCGACGAGCGCGTGGAACCGCGCGACTGGATGCCCGACGAATACCGCGCCTCCCTGGTCCGCCAGATGGCCCAGCACGCCCACTCCGAGATCATCGGCATGCAGCCCGAGGCGAACTGGATCACCCGCGCGCCCTCACTGCGCCGCAAGGCGATCCTGATGGCGAAGGTCCAGGACGAGGCCGGCCACGGCCTGTACCTGTACAGCGCCGCCGAAACCCTCGGCACCAGCCGCGACGAGCTGCTCGACAAGCTCCACGCCGGCAAGCAGAAGTACTCCTCGATCTTCAACTACCCCACGCTGACCTGGGCCGACGTCGGCGCGATCGGCTGGCTCGTGGACGGCGCGGCGATCACCAACCAGGTCCCGATCTGCCGCTGCTCCTACGGACCGTACGCGCGGGCCATGGTCCGGATCTGCAAGGAGGAGTCCTTCCACCAGCGGCAGGGCTTCGAACTGCTCATGGCCCTCTCCAAGGGCACCGAGGCCCAGCACGCGATGGCGCAGGACGCCGTCGACCGCTGGTGGTGGCCCTCGCTGATGATGTTCGGCCCGCCGGACGGGGAATCGGCGCACTCGGCGCAGTCGATGGCCTGGCGGATCAAGCGCCACTCCAACGACGAACTGCGCCAGCGCTTCGTGGACATAGCCGTCCCGCAGGCCGAGTCGCTGGGCCTGACCCTGCCCGACCCGGACCTGACGTGGAACGAGGAGCGCGGGCACCACGACTTCGGCGCCATCGACTGGGCCGAGTTCTGGGACGTGCTCAAGGGCAACGGCCCGTGCAACGAGGAGCGGATCGGGCAGCGCCGCACGGCGCACGAGGAAGGCGCCTGGGTGCGCGACGCGGCCGCGGCGTACGCGCAGAAGCATTCAGTGGCAATCGGATCCACCGCAAGCACCGGAAGCGAGGCTCGGGTATGACGCAGAACTGGCCCCTGTGGGAGGTGTTCGTCCGCTCGCGGCGCGGCCTCTCGCACACGCACGCGGGCAGCCTGCACGCCCCCGACGCGGAGATGGCCCTGCGCAACGCCCGCGATCTCTACACCCGGCGCGGCGAGGGCATCTCGATCTGGGTGGTGCCCTCCACGGAGATCACCGCCTCCTCCCCGGACGAGCGGGACCCGTTCTTCGCCCCCTCCGCCGACAAGCCCTACCGCCACCCGACCTTCTACGAGATCCCCGAGGGGGTGAACCACCTGTGACCGGCACCGATGTGACCAGCACCGATGTGGTCCGATTCGCCACCCTCTGCCTCGGCGACGACGCGCTGATCCTCTCCCACCGCCTCGGCGAGTGGGCGGGCCACGCACCGGTCCTGGAGGAGGAGGTCGCGCTCGCCAACATCGCCCTCGACCTCCTGGGCCAGGCCCGCGTCCTGTTGTCGATGGCCGGGGACGAGGACGAGCTGGCGTACCTGCGCGAGGAGCGGTCCTTCCGCAACCTCCAGCTGGTGGAGCAGCCCAACGGCGACTTCGCCCACACCATCGCGCGCCAGCTCTACTTCTCGCTCTACCAGCACGAGCTCTACGGGGAACTGTCGCGCGGGGACGGACCGTTCGGGCCGCTCGCCGCCAAGGCGGTCAAGGAGACGGCCTACCACCGCGACCACGCCGAGCAGTGGACGCTGCGGCTCGGCGACGGCACCGAGGAGAGCCGGGCCCGCATGCGGGCCGGGCTGGACGGGCTGTGGAAGTACACCGGCGAGATGTTCCAGCCCGTCCCCGGACTGGACGGGACCGACGGGACCGAGACCATCGACTGGGCCGCCCTGGAAGGACGTTGGCTGGCCGCGCTGGGCGACGTACTGGAGCGGGCCGGTCTGAAGATGCCCGAGGGGCCCCGCAGCGGGGCCTGGGCCGCCGGAGCGGGGCGTCAGGGACTGCACACCGAGTCGTTCGGACGGCTGCTCGCCGAAATGCAGCACCTGCACCGCAGCCACCCGGGGGCATCGTGGTGACCGCCGCCGGGGCCGCCACCGGCACCCGGATCGGGCAGACCCGGCTGGAGGTGGAGCTGGCCGAGCTGGCCGGCTCCGTCCCCGACCCCGAACTGCCCGTGCTCACCCTCTCCGAGCTCGGCGTGATGCGCGGGGTCCGGATGCGGGAGGACGGCCACGTCGAGGTCACCCTGACCCCCACCTACACCGGCTGCCCGGCCATCGAGGCCATGTCCGCGGACATCGAGCGGGTGCTGATCGACCACGGGATACCGGGCGTCACGGTGCGGACGGTGCTGGCGCCCGCCTGGTCCACCGACGACATCAGCGCCGAAGGCCGCCGCAAACTGGCCGAGTTCGGCATCGCCCCGCCGCGGCCGCACGCCGCGGGAGGACCGGTTCCGCTCACCCTGTCGGTCCGCTGCCCCAACTGCGGATCGACCGACACCGAACTGCTCAGCCGGTTCTCCTCCACCGCGTGCAAGGCGCTGCGCCGCTGCATCGCCTGCCGCGAACCGTTCGACCACTTCAAGGAGCTGTAGATGGCCGTGTCCCCGCCGTCGCCCACGCCGGGGTCCGCGAGCACGGCGCGCCCCGCGCGCCACGGCGCGTTCCACACCTTGACGGTGGCGGCGGTCGACCGGCTCACCGAGGACTCCGTGGCCCTGACCCTGGCCGTGCCGCCCGAGCTGCGCGCCGAGTACCGGCACGCCCCCGGCCAGCACCTCACCCTGCGCCGCAGCCCCCTCGGCGGCTCCGACCGTCCGGAGGTCCGCCGGACGTACTCGATCTGCTCCCCCGCCCCGGCGGCCGACGGGCCGGGCCCCTCGGCGCTGCGAGTCGGGGTGCGCCTGGTGGAGGGCGGGGAGTTCTCCTCCTTCGCGCACAAGGAAATCGCCGCGGGGGACGTCCTGGACGTGATGGTCCCGGCCGGCCGGTTCGTCCTGGATCCGGCCGCGGCGCCGGCCGCCGCGCACTATGCGGCGGTCGTCGGCGGCAGCGGGATCACCCCGGTCCTGTCGATCGCCGCCACCCTGCTCGAGGCCCGGCCCGACGCCCGGTTCTGCCTGGTGCGCAGCGACCGCAGCGCCGCCTCGACGATGTTCCTGGACGAGGTGGCCGACCTCAAGGACCGTTATCCCGACCGGTTCCAGCTGGTCACCGTGCTCTCCCGCGAGGAGCAGGAGGCCGGGCTGCCCTCCGGACGGCTCGGCGAGGAGCGGCTGACGGCCCTGCTGCCCGCCCTGCTCCCGGTCGCGGAGGTGACGGGCTGGTTCCTGTGCGGACCCTACGGGCTGGTGACCGGCGCCGAGCAGGCGCTGGCCGCGCTCGGTGTGGAGCGGACCCGGGTCCACGAGGAGGTCTTCCACGTCGAGGACACCGCCCCGCCCGCGCCCGTCGCCTCGGCCGCCGCCACCCACGGCCGGGTCACGGCCCGGCTCGACGGCCGCTCGGGCACCTGGCCGGTCCGGGAGGGCGAATCCCTGCTCGACGCGGTGCTGCGGGCCCGTGCGGACGCCCCGTACGCCTGCAAGGGCGGGGTCTGCGGCACCTGCCGGGCGTTCCTGGTGACCGGCGAGGTGCGGATGGACCGCAATTTCGCGCTGGAGGAGACGGAGACGGAGGCCGGGTTCGTGCTGGCCTGCCAGTCGCACCCGGTGTCGGAGGAAGTGGAGATCGACTTCGACCGCTGAGCGGCCGTCCGGCGGCCCCCTCACCGATTTCGGGCCCCGCTCTTTCGGGCCCCTCCCATTTCAGGGACATGCCTGTCCAATTTCAGGAACGTGTTCTATCTTGACGCACCGTCAGACAGAGCACGTTCCGGGCACGCGGGAGGACAGGCAGTGGACTTCACCTTCACCGAGGAACAGCAGGCCGCCGTCGAGGCGGCCAAGGCCGTATTCGCGGACGTCGCCCCCGACAGCGTGCCCAGCCCCGCGCTCACCCCGCGGGCCGTCGCCGAGGAGTTCGACCGCCCCCTGTGGGCCAAGCTCGCGGCCTCGGACCTGCTGGGCCTGGTCCTCGCCGAGGAGCACGGCGGCGCCGGACTCGACGCCATCGCCCTGTGCCTGGTGCTGCGCGAGGCCGCGAAGGTACTGGCCCGGGTGCCGCTCCTGGAGCACTGCGCCACCGCCATGGCCGTCCAGGCCCACGGCAGCCCCGAACTGGCCGCCGCCCTGCTGCCCGGCGCCGGGGACGGCACGCTGGTCCTCACCGCGGCCGCGCACGGCCGCAGCGGCCACGACCCGGCCGAACTGGCCGTCACCGCACGCCGCGAGGGCGACACGTGGACCCTGGAAGGCCTCCAGACGGCCGTCCCGTGGGCGCACAGCGCCGACTGGATCGCCGTACCGGCCCATACCGGGGAAGGCGGGGCCGTCCTCGCCCTCGTCCCCCGCGGCGCCGAGGGCCTGACCCTCGCGGAGCAGTACTCCACCAGCGGGGAGCGGCTCGCCGAGGCCACCCTCGACGGCGTACGGGTGCCGGCCACGCACCTCGTCGACGCGCCCGGAGCCTGGGACCACCTGCGGCAGCTGCTCGCCACCGGGACCTGTGCCCTCGCGCTCGGCCTCGGCGAGGGCGTCCTCAGCATGACCAGCCAGTACACCAGCAAGCGGGAGCAGTTCGGCTTCCCGGTGGCAACCTTCCAGGCCGTCGCCGTCCAGGCCGCCGACCGCTACATCGACCTGCGCGCCATGGAGGTCACCCTCTGGCAGGCCGCCTGGCGGCTCGATGCCTCCACGGGCGGAGCGGGCGGCCCGCTGCCGAGCGCCGGAGATGTCGCAGTGGCCAAGATCTGGGCCTCCGAGGGCGTACGACGTGTCGTGCAGACCGCGCAGCACCTGCACGGCGGCTTCGGCGCCGACACCGACTACCCGCTGCACCGCTACCACGCCTGGGCCAAGCAGCTGGAGCTCCAGCTGGGCCCGGCCGCGGCCCACGAGGAGGCGCTGGGCGACCTGCTGGCCGCCCACCCCCTCGCCTGACCGTCCCGCCTGATCCGCCCGTCAGACGACGAAGCCCGGGGCGCCCGCGTCGGTGACGACCGGGCGGCCCGCGGCCTCCCAGTCCTGCATGCCGCCGTCCACGTTCACGGCGTCGATGTCCTGGCCCCGCAGGTACTGGGCGACCTGGGCGGAGCGCCCGCCGACCCGGCACATCACGTAGACCGGGCGGTCGTCCTCGATCTTCTCGGTCAGCTCACCGATGCGCGCCACGAACTCGCTCATCGGGATGTGCAGCGCACCCTCGGCGTGACCGGCCGCCCACTCGTCGTTCTCGCGGACGTCGAGGACAAAGGCTTCGGAGGGCAGTGCGGAAGCGGCCACCGAAGGAAGCGGTCCGGAGTTCATAACTGTCGCCTTCTCTCGTCACGGATAGGTGAACCAACCTATCCGACGGGCTCGCCGCGGCTCATGGAGCGATCAGGGCCGCCAGCTCCGCCTCGCGCTTCGCGACATCGCCGAGCAGCTGCTCGGCGATCTCCTCCAGCAGCCGGTCCGGGTCCTCGGGGGCCATCCGGAGCATCGACCCGATCGCGCCCTCCTCCAGCTCCTTGGCGACCAGCGACAGGAGCTCCTTGCGCCGCGAAAGCCACTCGAGGCGCTCGTACAGCTCCTCGCTCTCGCTCAGCCGCGCCGCGGCCGGCGCCGGACCGGCCGCCCACTCCTGCGCGAGCTCGCGCAGCAGCTGCTCCTCGCCGCGTCCGTAGGCCGCGTTCACCCGCACGATGAACTCTTCGCGCCGGGCCCGCTCGGCCTCGTCCCGGGCCAGGTCCGGATGCGCCTTGCGGACCAGCTCGCGGTAGAGGCGGCGCACCTCCTCCGACGGGCGGACCCGCTCCGGAGGCCGCACCGCGCGGTCGGTGAGCATCGCGGACGCGTCGTCGGACATTCCGTCGGAGTCCAGCCAGTCGTGGAACAGCTCGTCCACCCCGGGCATCGGCATCACCAGCGAGCGGGCGTCGCGCGCACGGCGCAGGTCCTCCGCGTCCCCGGTGCTCGCCGCCTTCGCCTCGGCGATCAGCGCGTCCAGCTCGTCGAGGCGCGAGTACATCGGGCCGAGCTTCTGGTGGTGCAGGCGGGAGAAGTTCTCCACCTCCACCCGGAAGGTCTCCACGGCGATCTCGAACTCGATCAGCGCCTGCTCGGCAGCCCGCACGGCACGCTCCAGGCGCGCCTCGGGACGCTCGTCGGCGGTGGGGCCGGGCTGGGGCTCGGACGCTTCGGGAACTGTCTGCTCGCTCACCCGGCCAGCCTAAGGCCCGGCCGCCCGGGTGTTTCACGTGAACCTTGACGGCGGCGGCCCGGTTTCCCGACCCGCATGTTTCACGTGAAACATCGCCCTGAGGGGTCAGACCCCCATCTCTGCCGCGATCCGCCCGGACCGCACCGCCGCCACCAGGACCTCGTGATCGGCCTCGCTCCGGTCGGCGTAGGCCACGGCGAAGGTGGCCATCGCCTCGTCCAGCTCGTCGTTCTTCCCGCAGTACCCGGCCAGCAGCCGAGGATCGGCGCTGTGCGCGTGGGCCCGCGCCAGCAGGGCCCCGGTCATCCGCCCGTAGTCGTCGATCTGGTCGACGGCCAGGGCCGCCGGGTCCACGCTGCCCTTGCGGTTGCGGAACTGACGGACCTGGAAGGGCCGCCCCTGCACCGTCGTCCAGCCCAGCAGGATGTCCGAGACCACCTGCATCTGCTTCTGGCCGGCCACCACCCGCCGGCCCTCGTGCTCCTCCGGAGGCGAGACGAAGCCGAGGCCGGGCAGGTGCGGCAGCAGCGCCGAGGGCCGGGCCTCCTTCACCTGGAGGACCAGCGCGTCTCCGCGGTGGTCCAGGAGCAGCACCACGTAGGAGCGGGTACCGACGCTGCCGGTCCCCACCACCCGGAAGGCCACGTCGTGGATCGTGTACCGGGCCAGCAGCGGCTGACGGTCCCCCTGCAGCGTCTCCAGGTACGGGCCCAGCGAGGCCGCCACGGCCGCCGCCTCCCCGTCCCCGACCCTGCGCAGCACCGGCAGGGCGTCCACGAAGGCCCGGCCACCGTCGGGGGTGGCCTCGGTGGACTTCGCGGCGAACCGGGCGGAGGTGTTGTTGCGGGCCTTCTCCGAGACCCGCTCCAGCGTGCCCAGCAGGTCCCGGGCGTCGGTGTGCGAGACCAGTTCCTCGTCCGCGATGGCGTTCCACGCGTCCAGGGACGGCAGTTTCGCCAGCAGCCGCATGGTGCGGCGGTAGGCGCCCACCGAGTCCAGCGCGGCCGCCCGGCAGGTGTCCTCGTCCGCCCCGGCCACCCGGCCGGCCAGCACCAGCGAGGTGGCGAGCCGCTTGAGGTCCCACTCCCACGGGCCGAAGACGGTCTCGTCGAAGTCGTTGAGGTCGATGACGAGGCGGCCGCGCACGTCCCCGTACAGGCCGAAGTTGGCCGCGTGGGCGTCTCCGCAGATCTGCGCGCCGATCCCGGTGACCGGGCTGCCGGAGAGGTCGTGCGCCATCAGTCCGGCCGACCCGCGCAGGAAGGCGAAGGGGTTGGCGGCCATCCGCCCGACCCTTATCGGGGTGAGCTCGGCGACCCGGCCGACATTGGACTCCTCCACCGCCCGCACCGCGTCGGGTCGGTCCGCCGGAGCCTCGAAGTGCGCGTGCGCGGAGCGCGGCACGTGCGTGCGCAGCGCCTTGCCGGCCCCCCTGGGGGAACCGGCCGTCCGCCCCGCGGTGAACCGCGGCGCGAAGCCCCGGACCTCGGGGATCCGGTCCTTCGACTCCGGTTCCACCACACGCTGTTCCGGTACCGTCGTCATGCTGCCCGCCCCCTGATCACCATTGGTTCGGGCCCGACCGTATCTATAGCCCGGCGTCCCTGGCCAGCAGGGCCGCCTGGACCCGGTTCTCGCACTCCAGCTTCGCCAGGATCCGGCTCACGTACGTCTTCACCGTCGCCTCGCTCATGTGCAGCCGCCGGCCCGCGTCGGCGTTCGACAGCCCTTCGCCCAGCAGTGCCAGCACCCCGCGCTCGCGCTCGCTCAGCCCGGCCACCTTGCGCCGCGCCTCCTCGGTGCGGCCCGCGGACTGCCCGGACGCCAGCTGGTCCACCACGTGCCGGGTCGCCGCCGGGGACAGGTAGGCGTCTCCGGCCGCTGCCGCACGTACCGCGCCGATCAGCTCGCCCGGTGCCGAGTCCTTCAGCAGGAACCCGGCGCCGCCCCCGCTCAGCGCGCGCAGCACGTTCTCCTTCTCCCCGAAGGTGGTCAGGATCAGCGCCCGCACCTCCGGCGCCGAGCGCCCCAGTTCGGCGAGGGCCGTCAGCCCGTCCATCACGGGCATCTGGATGTCGAGCAGCATCACGTCCGGCGCGTGCGCGCGGGCGAGTTCGACGGCCTCCCGGCCGTTCGCCGCTTCCGCGACCACCTCGATGTCGGCCGCCGAGGTCAGGATCATCCTGATCCCGGCCCGGATCAGCGGCTCGTCGTCGGCGATCACCACGCGGATCACCCTGGCCGTCACCCCTGTCACCCGTGCTCCTACGACTTGGTCCGGTAGGCCTGCTTCTCGACGAGCTTGCCGTCCTTGAAGCAGAACCGGAAAACGCTGGTGGTGGCCAGCTCGGTGTCCTCGGCCTCCACCAGGGCCAGACACGTGGCTCCTTCCGGACGGGGCGGTCCCTTCCGGTCCAGCCCCGGAGTCAGGACGCTGTCCCCGCTGGGCAACCGCGAACGCACCGCGCTCTCCGGATCACCCACGCGGATGGAGTCGTACTCGGACCGGCTGATCGTCGCATCGCTCACCGAGCCCACGAACAGCGCCACCGCGGCCCCGATCACGATCAGCAGGACCACCAGGGCCGCGACCGCGATCCCGCAGCCCAGCGCGGCGCCTCCGAACCGGCTGCGTCCGCGCAACAGTTCACGGTCGACGGCCGCCCAGTCCATCGGCGCCCCGCCACGGACCAGCATGTGCGCCCGCAGCTGCTGCCCGAAGTCGTCGGCCACCTCGCCGGTCCCGCCCGGCTCAGTTCCGGTCTCCTGGGCCCCGGCCGGCTCGGTCCCGTACGGGAGCACCCCGGCGACCCGGAAGCCGCCGCCCTCCACGGCTCCCGCGTAGACCATCCCGCCGACCAGCCGGGCCCGCTCGCGCAGCCCCGTCAGTCCCTGGCCGCCGGAGACCACCTCGCCGGGACCCGGAGCGGCCGCCGGGCCGTTGGCGATCTCCACCACCAGCGAGTCGTCCTCGTAGCGCAGTTCCACCGTGATGGCAGCGCCCGGAGCATGCTTGTAGGCATTGGTCAGGGCCTCCTGCGCGATCCGGTACGCCGCGTGGTCGCACGCCGCGACCAGCGGCCTCGGCGCTCCCGCCGTGGTGAGCCGTACGTCGGTCCCCGTGCTCCGGGCCGCCTCCACGATCCCGGAGATGCCCGCCACCCCGCGCGCGGCCGGCTGCGCCTCCTCCACGGGCGCCGGCGCCTCCACCCCGTCGCGCAGGATGCCGACGACCTCGCGCAGCTCGTGCATGGCGGCGACCGAGGCCTGCCGCAGCACTCCCACCGCCTCGCGCTGCCGGTCCGTCAGGACCGGATCGACCTCCAGGGCGCCGGTGTGCACCGAGATCAGCGCGAGCTGGTGGCCGAGGCTGTCGTGCATGTCCTGGGCGATGCGCTGGCGTTCGCGCAGCCGGGCCTGCCCGGCGATCATCGCCCGCTCGCGCATCAGCTGGGCGTTGCGCTCCTGGAGGGCGCGCAGCAGCGTACGGCGCTGGGACCAGTAGCGGCTGGCCAGACCGGGCATGACCACCATGGCCAGGAACATCAACGTGCTGAAGACGACGATCAGGACGGGCCGGCCCTGCGTCCAGTCCTTGACCACGCTGAGCGCGACGGCCGCGACGAAGGCCCCGGTGAAGGCGGCGAGCGCCCGCCCGACCCCCACGATGCGCCGCCCGGCCGACCAGCCGAGCGGGATCGCCACCAGGAAGGCCCCGGGCAGGAACACGCCCACCGCCGAGCCGATCACCAGCGTGACCACCGGGAGCCGCCGCCGCACCAGGGTCAGCACCACCACGGCCGCCATGCCGGCCAGCATCCGGGCGGCGGACCCGTTGTCGAGTTCCTCGACACCGAGACCGAGCAGCACCAGCACCCCGGCGAGCGCCAGGTCCCCGGCCAGCATCCGCCGGGTCCAGGGCTCGGGCCCCTTGAGCCAGTCCCATCCC
Organism: Streptomyces sp. GL_140; assembly: GCF_057834465.1. NCBI lineage: Bacteria > Bacillati > Actinomycetota > Actinomycetes > Kitasatosporales > Streptomycetaceae > Streptomyces > Streptomyces sp. GL_140. The sequence goes on along the minus strand of NZ_CM174404.1, from coordinate 4,343,276 downwards.
GCACGCGTTCCCGCCATCGCATCCACGCGCCGACCCTAGACAGCACCCCCCGCCCCGCACCGTCCTCTTTCGTCGCGCCCCGCCCGACGAAAGTCTCCCGGCGCATCAACCCGCGCCTCCCCCGGACACGACTCCCCCGAGACGACCGCCACATCCGCGGCCCCGGGTACGACAAAGAACCCCCGCTCCGGATTTCTCCGGAGCGGGGGTTCTTTTCAAAGTGGGCGAGGGGGGATTTGAACCCCCACGTCCCGAAGGACACTGGCACCTGAAGCCAGCGCGTCTGCCGTTCCGCCACTCGCCCGAGTAGCTACCAGCGGTTCTTCCCTTGCGGGCCGTTCCCCTGGCGACATCGGAACATTAGCACGTCGGACGGGGTGGTTTCACATCGCTTTCTGTGCTCCCCCGACCCCTCCCGACGGCGGCCCCTCCCGCTCTCGGCTCCGGGTGCGGGACACTGTCCCTGGGGCGCCCCTACGATCGCTTGTGAGGACCAACACTCCTCCCCTCGCGGCTGATGGGGAACCACCAGAATCCGCTGTGCGTGGATACGATCAGTAAGCAGTACAGGGCGACAACGACGGAGGAGGTGCCCCATGGGAGTCCTGAAGCGGTTCGAGCAGCGACTCGAAGGTCTGGTGAACGGCACCTTCGCCAAGGTGTTCAAGTCCGAGGTCCAGCCGGTGGAGATCGCGGGCGCACTCCAGCGGGAGTGCGACAACAACGCCACCATCTGGAACCGGGAACGGACCGTAGTCCCCAACGACTTCATCGTGGAGCTCAGCGCCGGCGACTACGAGCGCCTGAGCCCCTACTCGGGTCAGCTCGGCGACGAGCTCGCGGGCCTGGTCCGCGACTACGCCAAGCAGCAGCGCTACAGCTTCATGGGCCCGATCAAGGTGCACCTGGAGAAGGCGGACGACCTGGACACCGGGCTCTACCGGGTCCGCAGTCGCACGCTCGCCTCCAGCACCTCCCAGGCCCCGGGCCAGGGACAGGGGGGCCAGCAGGCTTCCCCGGCCCAGCCCGGTGGCTACGGCTACCCGCCGGTCTCCGCGCCGCCCATGCCCGCCGGACCGCCCCCGGGCGGACCCGGCGCGCGCAGGCCGGCTCCCGGCGGACCGGCCCCCGTACCGCCCGCGTCCCCCGGCGGCGCCGTCCGGCGCCACTGGATCGAGATCAACGGCACCCGCCACCAGATCTCGCGCCCGACGCTCGTACTCGGCCGAAGCACCGAAGCCGACGTGCGGATCGACGACCCCGGCGTATCGCGCCGGCACTGTGAGATCCGGACCGGAACGCCCTCGACGATCCAGGATCTAGGGTCCACCAACGGCATCGTGGTGGACGGGCAGCACACCACCCGCGCTACGCTCCGCGACGGTTCGCGGATCGTCGTGGGCAGTACCACCATCATTTATCGGCAAGCCGAAGGGTGAAGCGGGGGCAATGTCAGAGCTGACCCTGACGGTCATGCGGTTGGGTTTCCTGGCCGTTTTGTGGCTGTTCGTCATCGTGGCCGTCCAGGTCATCCGCAGCGATCTCTTCGGAACGAGAGTGACGCAGCGCGGTTCCCGCCGCGGCTCGGGCGCCACCGGCGCCCCGCAGCAGCAGGGCCGCCAGGCGGCCGCGGCGCCACCGCAGCAGCGCCAGCGCCGCGGAGCGCCCACCAAGCTCGTCGTGTCCGAAGGCACCCTCACGGGTACCACGGTGGCCCTCGCCGGCCAGACGATCACCCTGGGACGCGCCCACGACTCCACGATCGTGCTGGACGACGACTACGCCTCCAGCAGGCATGCCAGGATCTACCCCGACCGTGACGGCCAGTGGATCGTCGAGGATCTCGGGTCCACCAACGGCACGTATCTCGACCGGACCCGGCTGACCACCCCGACGCCCATTCCGCCGGGCGCCCCGATCCGCATCGGCAAGACCGTCATCGAGCTGCGGAAGTAGTACGAGAATGAGCGAGCGGAGCGAGCGAGCCGCAGCAGTCCGTCCCACCGGGGATCCGGACCCGAGCGCGCTCCCGACCGGAGGGTGGGCAGTGTGGCTCGAGACCGGTTGTACCCCGAGGCGTCGACAGGGCAGGTGCGCATGAGTCTGTCCCTGCGGTTCGCCGCCGGATCGCACAAGGGCATGATCCGGGAGGGGAACGAGGACTCCGGCTACGCCGGTCCACGCCTCCTCGCGATCGCCGACGGCATGGGCGGCCAGGCCGCCGGTGAAGTCGCCAGCTCCGAGGTGATCTCCACGCTCGTGCAGCTCGACGACGACGTCCCGGGCTCCGACATCCTCACCGCTCTCAGCACCTCCGTGCAGCGGGCCAACGACCAGCTGCGCGCCATGGTCGAGGAGGACCCCCAGCTCGAAGGCATGGGCACCACGCTCACCGCCCTCCTGTGGACGGGCCAGCGCCTCGGCCTGGTCCACGTCGGGGACTCCCGCGCCTACCTGCTGCGCGACGGCATCCTCACGCAGATCACCCAGGACCACACCTGGGTCCAGCGCCTCGTCGACGAGGGGCGGATCACCGAAGAGGAAGCCACCACCCATCCGCAGCGCTCCCTGCTGATGCGGGCCCTCGGCAGCGGCGACATCGTCGAACCCGACCTCTCCATCCGCGAGGTCCGGGTCGGCGACCGCTACCTCATCTGTTCCGACGGGCTCTCCGGCGTCGTCTCCCACCAGACCCTGGAAGAGACCCTCGCCGACTACCACGGTCCCCGCGAGACCGTGCAGGCGCTCATCCAGCTCGCACTGCGCGGCGGCGGCCCCGACAACATCACCTGCATCGTGGCCGACGTCCTCGACACCGACAGCGGCGACACCCTGGCCGCGCAGGTCAACGACACCCCGGTCGTCGTCGGCGCGGTCGCCGAGAACCAGCACAACCAGCTCTTCGACGGCAACGCCATGCAGACGCCGGCCGGCCGCGCCTCCGGGCTCGGCCGCCAGGCTTCCCCGCCCGCCGGCGCCTTCGGCCCCCCCGGCAGCGGCGAGGCCCCCGGCTACGGCGGCTACGGTGCCCAGGGACAGGGCTCCGGAGCCGGCGGCGGGTACGGCAGCTTCGGCGAAGCCGAGCCGTACGACGGCGACACCGGCTACGAGGACACGTACGACCACCCCCGCAGGCGTCGCGGCAAGGGCCGCAAGTGGACCACGCGCACGCTGACGCTGCTCGTCGTCCTCGGCGTCCTCGGCGGCGGCCTGTACGCGGGCTACCGCTGGACGCAGACCCAGTACTACATCGGCATCAAGGGCGACCACGTCGCGCTCTTCCGCGGAATCAGCCAGAAGCTCGGGCCCCTGGAGCTCTCCAAGGTGGAGACCGACCGCCCCGACATCGAACTGAAGTACCTGCCGACCTTCAAGCGCAAGCTCGTCGAGGCCACCATCAGCGAGACCAGCCTCGACGGCGCCCGCACGAAGATCGATGAGCTCGGCATCCAGTCCTCCGCGTGCAAGAAGGACGAGGCGCGCCGCGCCGCCGAGGCGCAGAACAACCAAACACCCGGCCCCGTCCTGACTGCCGATGAGCAGCAGGTCGTGAGCCAGTGCGAGAAGCAGTAGACATACGCGGGCACAGGGGGCCCGCCACACCATGAGCGTTGTCACCAACACGGCCACCATCGGCGCCATCGAGCTGCCGAGCCGGCGGAACACCGAGCTCCTGCTGCTCGCCTTCGCCGTGGTCATCCCGATCTTCGCCTACGCCAACGCGGGCCTGTCGATCCACGGGAAGCTGCCTCCGGGCATGCTCACCTACGGGCTCGGCCTCGGCGTTCTCGCGGGCATCGCCCACCTCGTCGTACGCCGCTACGCCAAGTACGCCGACCCGCTGCTGCTGCCGATCGCCACGCTGCTCAACGGGCTCGGCCTGGTGCTGATCTGGCGTCTCGACCAGTCGACGCGACTGCAGAACACGGCCAAGCGGATCTACGGGGCGTTCTCCGAGTCCGCGCCCCGGCAGCTGATGTACACCGCGCTGGCGATCGCCCTGTTCGCCGGGGTGCTGGTGGTCCTCAAGGACCACCGCGTCCTGCAGCGGTTCACCTACATCTCGATGGCGGCCTCGCTCGTCCTGCTGATCCTGCCGGTCGTCCCGGGCCTGGGCGCCGACGTGTTCGGCGCCAAGATCTGGATCAGCGTCGGCGGGTTCTCCATCCAGCCCGGTGAGTTCGCGAAGATCGTCATCGCCGTCTTCTTCGCCGGCTACCTCATGGTCAAGCGCGACGCCCTGGCCCTGGCCAGCCGCCGCTTCATGGGCCTCTACCTGCCGCGCGGCCGCGACCTCGGCCCGATCCTGATGATCTGGGCGATGAGCCTGCTCGTCCTCGTCTTCGAGAACGACCTCGGCACCTCGCTCCTCTTCTTCGGCATGTTCGTGATCATGCTGTACGTGGCCACCGAGCGCACCAGCTGGATCGTGATCGGCCTGCTCATGAGCGTGGGCGGAGCCGCCGTGGTCGGCGCCACCGCAAGCCACGTCAAGGTCCGCGTCACCGCCTGGCTCGACCCCTTCGCCTGCTACCAGAAGTCGGGCGCCTGCGAGCAGGTCGGCCAGTCGATCATGAGCTTCGGCTCCGGCGGGGTCCTCGGCACCGGCTGGGGACAGGGCAACTCCGACCTCATCGGATTCGCCGCCAACTCCGACTTCATCTTCTCCACCGTCGGCGAAGAGCTCGGGCTCGCCGGGGTCATGGCCTTCCTCCTGCTCTACGGCCTGATCATCGAGCGGGGCGTGCGCACCGCCCTCGCCGCCCGCGACCCCTTCGGCAAGCTCTTCGCGATCGGTCTCTCCGGCGCCTTCGCCCTCCAGGTCTTCGTCGTCGCCGGCGGGGTCATGGGCCTCATCCCGCTCACCGGCATGACCATGCCGTTCCTCGCGTCCGGCGGCTCGTCCGTCCTCGCGAACTGGATCCTCATCGCCATCCTCATCCGGATCAGCGACACCGCACGCCGACCTGCCCCGGCTCCGGCACCGTCCCCCGACTCCGAGATGACCCAGGTGGTCCGCCCGTCATGAACAAGCCCCTGCGCCGCATCTCGATCTTCTGCGGGCTGCTCATCCTGGCGCTGCTCGTCCGGACCAACTGGCTCCAGTACGTCGAGGCGGCCGACCTGAGCACCCGCAAGGAGAACCGCCGGGTCCAGATCGCCCAGTACGCCACCGAGCGCGGCAACATCATCGTCGAGGGCAACCCGATCACCGGCTCGGCCACCACCGACGGCAGCGATTACAAGTACAAGCGCACCTACGTCGACGGCCCCCTCTGGTCCCCGGTGACCGGCTACGCCTCGCAGGCCTTCGGCTCCACGCAGCTCGAATCCCTCGAGGACCAGATCCTCACCGGCAACGACGACCGGCTCTTCTTCGACCGCACCATCGGCATGTTCACCGGCGAGAAGAAGGCCGGCGGCAACGTCGTCACCACCCTCAACGCCGCCGCGCAGAAGGCCGCGTTCGAGAAGCTCGGCGAGAAGAAGGGTGCCGTCGCGGCGATCGACCCGCGCACCGGCGCGATCCTCGCCCTGGTCAGCACCCCCTCGTACGACCCCTCCGCCTTCGCCGGCAACTCGAAGAACGACGAGAAGGCCTGGGTCGAGCTCAAGGACAGCGAGGACAAGAAGCTGGTCAACCGCGCCCTGCGCGAGACCTATCCGCCCGGCTCCACCTTCAAGGTGGTCACCGCCGCCGCGGCGCTCGAGAACAACGTCGTCAGCGACATCGACGCGCCGACCGACACCCCCGAGCCCTACCTGCTGCCGGACACCAAGACCCCGATGGTCAACCACGCCAACGGGTGCGAGAAGGCCAGCCTCAACGAGGCCCTGCGCGTCTCCTGCAACTCCGTCTTCGCCAACATGGGCGCCAAGGTGGGGCGGGACAACATGGTGAAGACCGCGGAGAAGTTCGGCTTCAACAACGACAAGATCGACACCCCGGTCCGCGCGTTCGCCAGCGTCTACGACAAGACGATGGACAAGCCCGGCAACGCGCTGAGCTCGATCGGCCAGTTCAACACCGCGGCCACCCCGCTCCAGATGGCGATGGTCACCGCCGCGATCGCCAACGACGGCAAGCTGATGAAGCCGTACATGGTCGACCAGCTGACCGCTCCCAACCTCGATGTGATCGAGAAGCACGAGCCGCAGGAAATGAGCCGTCCGCTCTCCGCGGCCAACGCGCAGAAGATCCAGAAGATGATGGTCAACGTCGTCGAGAACGGCACCGGCACCACCGCCAGGATCAAGGGCACCGTCGTCGGCGGCAAGACCGGTACCGCCCAGCACGGCGAGGGAAACAAGAAGCGCCCCTACGCCTGGTTCATCTCCTACGCCGAGAACCCCGACGGCAGCTCGCCGATCGCCGTGGCCGTCGTCATCGAGGACAGCAGCGCCGACCGCGAGGACATCAGCGGCAGCGGCCTCGCGGCCCCCGTCGCGAAGGCCGTCATGGAAGCCGTCCTGAAGAGCAACAAGGGGTGACGGAGGGGACGGAGCACCACGTGAGAGGCGCAAGGGGCATACAGGTGTGATCCGGATCACCGAACGCGCTCGGATCGGAGCGTACGGTACCGGTCCGGTATCAGCCTGTTGTCACGAACCGATCACCGACGATCGGCCGGTAGCCTTTGCGCGAACAGCACACCGCCGGACCACACACGGGTGCGGTCGGGACTGACGGAGAGGGCTGCAACGTTATGGAAGAGCCGCGTCGCCTCGGCGGCCGGTACGAGCTGAGCCACGTGCTCGGCCGTGGTGGCATGGCCGAGGTCTACCTCGCCCACGACACCCGGCTCGGCCGTACCGTCGCCGTCAAGACCCTGCGCGCCGACCTCGCCCGCGACCCGTCCTTTCAGGCCCGGTTCCGTCGCGAGGCCCAGTCGGCCGCATCGCTCAACCACCCGGCGATCGTCGCGGTGTACGACACCGGCGAGGACTACGTCGACAACATCTCCATCCCGTACATCGTGATGGAGTACGTCGACGGCTCGACCCTGCGCGAGCTCCTGCACTCCGGCCGCAAGCTGCTGCCCGAGCGGACGCTGGAGATGTGCATCGGCATCCTCCAGGCGCTGGAGTACTCGCACCGCGCCGGCATCGTGCACCGTGACATCAAGCCCGCCAACGTCATGCTCACCCGCACCGGCCAGGTCAAGGTCATGGACTTCGGCATCGCCCGTGCCATGGGCGACTCCGGCATGACCATGACGCAGACCGCCGCCGTCATCGGCACCGCCCAGTACCTCTCCCCGGAGCAGGCCAGGGGCGAGCAGGTCGACGCGCGCTCCGACCTCTACTCGGCCGGCTGCCTGCTGTACGAGCTGCTCGCCGTCCGGCCGCCGTTCATCGGAGACTCCCCGGTCGCGGTGGCCTACCAGCACGTACGGGAAGAGCCCCAGCCCCCGTCGAACTTCGACCCCGAGATCACGCCCGAGATGGACGCGATCGTGTTGAAGGCACTGGTCAAGGACGCCGACTACCGGTACCAGTCCGCCGACGAGATGCGCGCCGACATCGAGGCCTGCCTCGACGGCCAGCCCGTCGCCGCCACCGCCGCCATGGGCGCGGCCGGCTACGGCTACCCCGACCAGGGCCACGGGTACGGACACCAGGGCTACGACCAGCCCACCACGGCCCTGCGGACCGCCGACTCGGGCCAGACGTCCATGCTCCCCCCGATGCCCCCGGGCGACGGCGGGTACGGGTACGGGGACCAGGGCCACGGCGGCTACGACCAGGGCGGCCATGGCCGGCGTCCGCAGAAGAAGAGCAAGGCCTCCACGATCCTGCTGGTGACCGCCGGCATCCTCGTACTGGTCGGCGCGATCCTCATCGGCCGCTCCCTCTTCAGCGGCGGCGCCGACAACCGTCCCGCGGTGCCCAAGCTCATCGGTGAAACCTTCGAGCAGGCTCAGAAGAACGCCGACAACGTCGGCCTCGGCGTCCAGAAGGACGGCGAGATGCCCTGCGACACGCAGCCCAAGGGCAACGTGTGCGAGCAGAACCCCGCCGAGGGCACCAAGGTCGACAAGAAGTTCGTCGTCAAGGTGAAGATCTCCTCGGGGGCGCCCAAGGTCGCCGTTCCGAACGTCATGAACCTGGCGGTCGCCGACGCGGAGAAGGCGCTCACGGAAAAGGGCTTCACGGTCGAGAAGAAGCCCGTCGAGTCCGACCGGGCCCCCGGCACCGTCCTGGACCAGAACCCGAAGAGCGGCGAGGCCGAAAAGGGCTCGGTCGTCTCGCTCCAGGTGGCCAAGGAGATCTCCAAGGCGACCGTCCCGGACCTGGCGGGCAAGAACAAGGCCGACGCCGCCAAGGCCCTGACGGCGGTCAAGCTGAAGCTCGGCAGCGTCACGGAGGCCGACGCCCCCGCGGGCACCCCGGCGGGGACGGTGTTCCAGCAGGACCACCCCGCGGGCGACCAGGCCGACATCGGCACCACGGTCAACGTGACCATCGCCAAGGCCGTCCAGCAGATCCAGGTCCCGAACCTGTTCGGCAAGACGCTCCAGCAGGCCCAGCAGATCCTGGCCTCCAAGGGCCTGGTCCTCGGCTCGGTCACCGGTCCGGCGGACGACAAGGCGAAGGTCCTGAGCTCGGACCCGGCGGTCGGCTCCGCGGCCACGGCGGGCCAGGTGATCAACGTGACCACCGTGGCCGGCGGCGGCGGGAACGGCGGGAACAACGGCGGCAACGGCGGCGGCTTCTTCGGAGGCCTCGGCGGACGCTGAGCCACGGCGCGAACCGCGTGAAAAGGGTCCGGCCCCTCTCCTTCGAGAGGGGCCGGACCCTTTTTCCGTGCGCGCTGTGACGGTCGGACGGTCAGCGGAGCTCCGCCGGGAGGGTGCGCTTGCCGTCGACCTTCTCGGTGCGCACCAGCTCCCCCCAGACGATGTACCGGTACTTCGAGGTGTACACCGGGGTGCAGGTGGTCAGCGTGATGTACCGGCCCGGCGCGGTCCTGCCCGATTCCTTCGGGACCGGGCTGATCGCGTCCACGTTGTACTTCGTCGTCTGGGTCAGCTCGGCGAAGACCTTGTAGACATACCAGGTGTCGCGCGTCTCGAAGACGATCGCGTCGCCGTTCTTCAGCTTGTCGATGTTGTGGAACTTGGCCCCGTGCCCGTCGCGGTGCGCCGCCAGCGCGAAGTTCCCCGCCGGGTCCGAGGGCAGCGCCGATTTGACCGGCTCCGTGTAGTACCCGGCGACCCCGTCGTTCAGGACGTCCGAGTCGGTGCCCTGCTTGACCAGCACCTCGCCGTTCTTCATCGCCGGCACGTGCAGGAAGCCGAGGCCGCCCTGGGTGTCCAGGGCCCCCGGCGCGGCGGGCGTCGAGGGAGCCGTCGACGGCCTGTTCCACTGCTCGCGCACCGCGTCGCCGCGCGCGGAGGCGTCCCGGTCCGCGAGGACGTTCGTCCACCACAGCGAGTACGCCACGAACAGGCCGAGCACCAGGCCCATCGTGATCAGGAGCTCGCCCAGCAGACTCAGGAACCCCGCGAGGACACTGCGGCTGGGGGGCGGTGCGGCACGTGACACTGCGGATCCTCTACGGGCTGGTCAGTTCGGGCGGAGCACCCTGACTGCGGGGGCGTTCACCGGTCATCCTGCCCCATACGATCATCCGGTAGGTGCTGGTGAACTCCGGCGTGCAGGTCGTCAGCGTGATGTACCGGCCCGGGGAAGTGAACCCCGATCCCACCGGCACCGGCTGGATCACGGAGACGTTCGCCGGGGAGGTCTGCGCGAGCTGCGAGGTCATCTCGTACGTGTAGTACGCGTCCCTCGTCTCGACCACGACCTTGTCCCCCGGCACCAGCCGGTTGATGAAGCGGAACGGTTCGCCGTGCGTGTTGCGGTGGCCCGCCAGCGCGAAGTTCCCCTGGGGATCGGCCGGCATCCCCGTCTTCACGGTCTTCTCGCCGCCGTCGTAGTGGCCGACCAGCCCTTTGTCGAGCACCTTCGTCTTGTTCGTCCCCTCGGCGATCGGGACCTTCACGTCGAGCTTGGGGATGTACAGGATCGCGAAGCCCTGACCCGGCTCGAACGCCGTCACCGGCGGGGCGGCCTCGCCGCCCGGGCCCCGGTCCCAGTTCTGCGTCAGCGAACCGGCGGCGTCCTTGGCCGTCCGGTCCGCCAGGAAGTTCGTGTACCAGAGCTGGTAGCCGACGAAGAGCAGCATCACCACGCCGAGCGTGATGAACAGTTCCCCGGCGAGGCGGCTGAGGACCACCACCGGGCCTCCCGAGGCGGGCCGTCTGCGCCGCCGCCCCCGGCCCCGCGCGCGCGTGCGCTTCGCGGCCTCCGACGCGGCCCTGCGCCGCGCGGCCCGGCCCTCCGAGGGCGCGGACGGCGCGACCGTGGTCACGCGAGGGCCTTGCCCACCACCGGGGCCAGCCCCACCGAGCGCTCCACCGCGCCCGCGTCACCGCAGCGCACCAGCCAGTTCGCGAGCATCCGGTGGCCCCACTCGGTCAGCACCGACTCGGGGTGGAACTGCACGCCCTCGACATCGTGCTCCCGGTGGCGCAGGCCCATGATGATCCCGTCCTCGGTGCGCGCCGTGACCTCCAAGGTGTCCGGGAGGGTCTGCGGCTCGGCGGCCAGGGAGTGGTAGCGGGTCGCGGTGAACGGCGAGGGCAGCCCCTCGAAGACTCCGAGGCCCTCGTGGAGGACCTGGGAGGTCTTGCCGTGCAGCAGCTCCGGGGCGCGTCCCACGACGCCTCCGTAGGCCACGGCCATCGACTGCATGCCGAGGCAGACGCCGAAGACCGGTACGCCGGTGTCCGCGCAGTGGCGGACCATGTCCACGCAGACGCCCGCCTCTTCCGGGGTGCCCGGTCCGGGGGACAGCAGGACGCCGTCGAAGCCGTCCTGGGCGTGGGCGAGCTCGACCTCGTCGTTGCGCAGGACCTCGCACTCGGCACCGAGCTGGTAGAGGTACTGGACCAGGTTGAAGACAAAGCTGTCGTAATTGTCGACAACCAGAATGCGCGCGCTCACGGAGTGGCTCCCGATCCCTCGTCCACCGTCACATCGTTGAACGGGAGCAGCGGCTCCGCCCACGGGAAGACGTACTGGAACAGCACGAACACCACCGCGAGTACCAGCACGAGTGAGATCACCAGGCGTACCCACGCGTTACCCGGCAGATGCCGCCAGATCCAGCCGTACATGCCGTCTGTGTCCTTTTCGTCCACGCCCGTTCAACGCACCGCGGGGGCGGTACGTCCACAGCCTAAAGCCACCCGGCCGGAGCGGAGGGTCACCTCGGCAAACCCTCGGGCCTGCCCTGCGCGAGGGTCCGCGTCTGGGTCAGCTCCGCCCAGACCACCAGACGGTGGCTGTGGCCCCATTCCGGGTCGCAGGTGGTCAGGGTCAGGTACCGGCCGGGACCGCCGAAGGGCGAGCGGGCCGGCACCGGGTCGATCACGCCGACCTCCGTCGGAAGCGTCCGCAGCGGCTCGGCGCGGACCGTGTACGTGTACCAGCCGGTCGCGTCCTTGAGGACGACGAGGTCGCCGGGGCGCAGCTCGGGAACGTCCTTGAAGGGGTCCCCGTAGGTGCGGCGGTGACCGGCCACCGCGAAGTTCCCGATGCCTCCGAGCCGGGCCGTGCCCGCGTAGTGGCCCAGGCCCTTCTTCAGCAGGTCCGTGCCCGTGCCCTCCAGGACCGGCTTGTTCCAGTCCGGGCCGAAGCGCGGGACGTACATCTCGGCGAAGGGCTGGTCCGGCGCGTAGGGCGCGGGCTCCGCGGGCGCCGGGGCCGGGGCGGAGGCCGAGGACCGCGGGGCGGGCGCGGGGGCGGCCACGGGAGCCGCCGCCCAGCGGTCGTGCATGCGGGCCATCTCGCCGTCCATGGCCTGGTCGGCCTTGACCCCGGTCCACAGCAGTACGTAGGCCACGAAGAGCACGATGAGCGAGCCCGCGGTCAGGCACACCTCGCTGAACGTCCGTACCAGCAGGCGCGGCACGTCGACGTTGCGGTCACGGCGTGGCGGACTCCAGCGGCTTCGCATAGTGGAGGTCCACTGTGCCGGAGTAACCCGGCAGTGTCAGCGTCTTGTGCTCGTCCACTTTCCAGCCGAGCCCGTACGCGTTCACGTAGAGCTGGTAGTTCTGCAGCGCCGGGGAGGCCGCCAGGGCCTTCTTCAGCGCGGCCGGGTCGCCGACGGCCGTCATCTTGTACGGGGGCGAGTAGACCCGGCCCTGGAGGATCAGGGTGTTGCCCACGCAGCGCACGGCGCTGGTGGAGATGAGCCGCTGGTCCATGACCTGGATGCCCTGGGCGCCGCCCTGCCAGAGGGCGTTCACGACGGCCTGGAGGTCCTGCTGGTGGATCACCAGGTCGTTGGGCTGCGGCTCGGGGACGTTGGGGATGCGGGCCGTGGCGTTGGGCGGCGCGTCGTTCAGGGTGACGGTCACGGCCTTGCCGGTGAGGTCCTCGGTGCCCGAGGCGGCGCGCAGGGCGGACAGCTTGGCGTCCTCGGCCTTGGTGCTGCCGTCGTCGCGCTCGGCGAGGGCGTCGACCTGGCCGCGCACCGTCGCGGTGCTCTTTTCCAGCTCCAGATTGTTCTGGCTGCGCTCGTGGATCAGGTCCGACAGCTTCAGGAGCGAGGCATCCGTCCGGATGTTCGTACCCTTGGAGGTGTTGAAGCTGGTGACGAAGATCAAGCCGGCCAGGGCGAAAACGGCGGCCGTGAGCAGCCGGACCGGTCTGGCACGGCGACGGGGACCCGCGGAGGAGTCGTCGGAATTGCTCAACGTACCCTTCTCCTTCAACGCCACAGGTCCACTACGCTAACGGACGCCCGGGGCAGGCAAGGTCCCCAGCGCATCGACAGGAGAGCCCCTCGTGCCGAAGTCACGTATCCGCAAGAAGGACGACTACACCCCGCCGCCCACGCGGACGCCACAGGCGATCAAGCTGACGAACCGCAACTGGGTCGCCCCGGTCATGCTGGCCTTCTTCATCGTCGGCCTGGTGTGGATTGTCGTCTTCTATCTGTCCGACACCCAGCTGCCGATCGAAGCCCTGGGCAATTGGAACATTGTGGTCGGTTTCGGCTTCATTGCAGCAGGATTCGGCGTCTCCACGCAGTGGAAGTAGCCCTCCGATAGTCACGCGGTAGTACCGGCTCCGCAAGCTCTCCCCATGAGTTATCCACAGCGTCATCCACACCTGAGGAAAAGACAGAAGATCTGTGGATAACTCTGTGGAGAGTTGACGCCGGTGTGATCAGGTGAGTGCGGAAAGTTCAGCCGTCCGGACCGCAATCACGGCTGCGGCCAGCAGGAACACCGCCACACAGGTGCCCCACTGGACGAGTTTGCGATTCCGGGCGCCGTTACCCGCTCCGGGCCACAACAGGCCCAGCGCGAGCAGCGCACCGGTCACCAGGCCGCCGATGTGGGCCTGCCAGGACACGTTCAGCCCTGGTGCGAAGGTCAGCACCAGCATGAAGACCGCCATGGTGATCAGCGGGCGCATTTCGTAACGCATCCGACGGGCCAGCACCACGGTGGCGCCGAGCAGTCCGAAGATGGCGCCGGAGGCTCCGAGGGTCGCAACGTTTCCCGGGGTCAGGAGATAGACCAGGGCGCTGCCGCCCAGGGCCGACAGCAGGTACACGGCGAGGTAGCGGACCCGGCCCAGCGCCTGCTCCAGCGGGGCGCCGATGAACCACAGGCCGAGCATGTTGCCGAGAATGTGCCACGCCGCGACGTGCAGGAACGCCGAGGTCATGAGGCGGTAGTACTCGCCGGTGAAGACGCCCTCCAGGGGCCCGCCCTCCAGCTCCTGGTAGCGGCCCAGGAGCTCCAGCTTGATCGCCAGCTCGGGGAAGATCTGGGCCGCGATGAACACCGCGACGTTGATCCCGATCAGGATCTTCGTCACCAGATGCGGATCCGCGGCCACCACCCCGCCCGCGATGGTGCGCGGGGCGTTGGCGGCGGGCCCGTGGCCCGTTCCCGAGCCCTCACGGACGCACTGGGGGCACTGGAAGCCGACCGAGGCATTGATCATGCACTCGGGGCAGATCGGCCGCTCACAGCGCGTGCAGCGGATCCCGGTCTCGCGGTCCGGGTGTCGGTAGCAGCCCGGAAGACGGTCGGTGTCCATCGGTCCCCTCGGTCGGCGGCGGGGCGGCGGCGGAGCGGCTCGTCCGCCGCGCCCGTCCGGTACACATCGAGGACGGACGGGCGGTGGCGAAAGGTTCCCGTACGGCGGCCGGGCCCGCCGGCCCCGCGAGGAGGCGGGGCAAGCGGTCAGCAGTCCGGGGTCAGCGGTCCGCGGGCCGCGGTCCGCGCTTCTCGACGACCACCGACTGGATGATCACGTCGTCGACGGGCCGCTCGGTGCGCGGGTTGGTCGCCAGGGCGGCGATCGCGTCCACGATCTTCTGGCTGGCCTTGTCCGTGACCTCGCCGAAGATGGTGTGCTTGCGCGTCAGCCAGGCAGTGGGGGCGACGGTGATGAAGAACTGCGAGCCGTTGGTACCCGGGCCGGCGTTGGCCATGGCGAGCAGGTAGGGCTTGGTGAAGGCCAGGTCGGGGTGGAACTCGTCGGCGAACTGGTAGCCGGGGCCGCCGGTGCCGTTTCCGAGCGGGTCGCCGCCCTGGATCATGAAACCGCTGATGATCCGGTGGAAGACGGTGCCGTCGTAGAGCGGGTCCGTGGTCTTCTGCCCGTCCGTGGGACGCGTCCATTCGCGGGCGCCCGTGGCGAGCTCCACGAAGTTGCGCACGGTCTTCGGAGCGAAGTTCTCCAGCAGCTCGATCTCGATGTCGCCGTGGTTGGTCTTCAGGGTGGCGTAGAGCTTCTCGGCCACGGATCTGCCTTCCATAGTCATCACTGTCGGTTCCAGATCCTCGCACGGAGGGCCACGCCGGGCAGAAATCGTCCACCCATATGCCCTGTCGCGCATGCCGGTCGGCGATATGAGAGGCATGATCCGACAAAGGGTGGAAAGGTGAACTGTGTCCGCCACCGAGGAGGAGGATCCCGTGACCCGCAAGGAAAGCGTGCACCTGGCAGCGACAAGTGCCAGGGATACGGTGCGGCACGCAGCGGAAGTGGTGGCGCCGTACGCGGAATCCGCCAGGCACACCGCGGTGCAATACGCCCAAGAGGCGAATGAACGGCTCGCGCCGAAGGTTTCGTATGCGGCGGGCGAGGCCGCCAAACAGGCCCGTTCGACGTACGAGTCCCATGTCCATCCCCGGATCCTGTCCGCGCGGGCCCATGTGCCGCCGCATGTGGACCGGGCCGCGGTCAATGCCGTGAAGCAGACCCGCATTGCGGCCCGGCAAGCGGTGGACTACACCCAGCCGCGCCTGGAGAGCGCCCTCGCGGCGGCCCAGCCGGTGGCCGAGGAGGCCGCCTCGCGGTCCACGGCGGCGCTGGCGGCGCTGCGCGGCCAAGTATCGGCCAAGGAGGTGCAGGGGCTCGTACGGCGCCACGAGCGGCGGGCGCGCTGCGGCCGGCTGTTCAAGGGCCTCGCGGTGGTCGGCGTACTGGCGGGCGGCGCCTTCGCCGCGTGGAAGTGGTGGGACCAGCAGTCGAACCCGGACTGGCTCGTCGAGCCGCCTGCGGCCACCGAGCTGTCGGCGCGCGACGAGGAGTCCCCGGCCTCCTTCGACGACGTGCTGGCGGCGAAGGAGCGCGAGGCGGAGGGCGGGAGCGCGGCCCTCGACGACGACGGCGTCCAGGCCGAGGCCGAGGCCATCGAGGCCCGCATCGACGCGGAGGACGCGAAGCGCAAGCACCGCTGACGCCCGCGCGGCCGGTCGCGGCAAGCCGAGAACGCGACTCACGCACAGGGGCCCGGATCCTGAAGAGGATCCGGGCCCCTGCGTTGTGGGCCGTGCGCGGCCCCTCGCCCCGCTAGTGGGGAAGGGTGAGGACCATGCCCGGGTGGATCATGTCGGGGTTGGACCCGATGACCCCCCTGTTCATCGCGTAGAGCTCGCGCCAGCGCCCCTCGTTGCCGAGCTCGCGGCGGGCGATCGCCGAAAGCGAGTCACCGGCGCGGACCGTGTACTTGCGCTGCGGCTTGGGCGCCATGGGCGCCGCGGGCACCGCCTTGTGCGCGGCCGAGGCCATGGTCGGCGTGTGCGACGCGGGAGGCGCGACGGGCGGCGCCGCGGGAGGCGCGGGCGCGGGCTTCGGCGCCGCGGCCGCCATGCGCTCGGCGGCCTCCTTGGTGGCCGCCGCCGCGTCGGTGTACCTGGTTCCCGCGTCGGGCATCGCGGCCGGCGCCGCCGGAGCGTCCGCGGCCTGCTGTTGCACCTGCTCCGCGGCCTTCTCGGCCGCTTGTTCCTTCTTCTTGTCCGACCTCAGGAAGTCGAAGAGTCCCATGTGTGTACGCCTCCGGCATGGTGTTGCCCCCCTGGGCTGAGTGCCTTTCCCCACTCTCTGCCAGAAGGCGCCGGACGGCCCTGTGACTGGGCCATTCGGGGGACAAGGCGGCTACTGCCGGGCGCGCCGCGCCGGCCGCGGGCTTTCCGACGGGGTTTCCAGGTCGCCCTGGGCCAGCAGCCTCAGACCGCGCAGCAGGGCCGTGCGCTCGGTGTCCGCCAGGGAGGCGAGGGCATCGGCGTGCACCCGGTCGACGATGCGGCTGCTCTGCTCGGCGACGGCCGCGCCCTTCTCGGTGACGAAGATGACCCGGGCCCGGCGGTCCTTGACGGACGGCCGCCGCTCGGCCAGCCCGGCCTGCTCCAGGGCGTCCACGGTGACGACCATCGTCGTCTTGTCCATGTCGCCGATCTCGGCGAGCTGGATCTGGGTCCGCTCCTCCGTCAGCGCATGCACGAGGACGCAGTGCATGCGTGCGGTGAGCCCGATCTCGGCGAGGGCAGCCGCCATCCGGGTGCGCAGGACATGGCTGGTGTGGTCCAGAAGGAAGGAGAGATCCGGCTCGGTCTGGGTGGGTGCCATGGCAGTCATGTCACCACCCTAGCAATTCGATCCGAAGAAAATAGTCTGCAACGAAACTATCTGCTACGGTCACACCAGTCGCCCTCGCTGCTCACCGACTGGAGAGACAGATGCCTGCCGCTTCCGCTCCCGCCCCCACTTCCACTCCCTCTTCCGCTTCCGCTCCTGCGGCCCCCTCGGCTCTGCCCATCGGCTCCGCTGCCCCGGCCGCCCGCCGCGGACTGCGGTCGCGGTGGACCGCCCTCGCGGTGCTCTCCACCGGCGTGCTGATGACGGTCCTGGACGGCAGCATCGTCACCGTCGCGATGCCGGCCATCCAGAAGGACCTGGGCTTCACCCCCGCCGGCCTCAGCTGGGTCGTCAACGCCTACCTGATCGCCTTCGGCAGCCTGCTGCTCCTCGCGGGCCGACTCGGCGACCTGATCGGCCGCAAGCGGATGTTCCTCGCCGGAACCGGCGTCTTCACCGGAGCCTCGCTGCTCGCCGGATTCGCCGGCTCCCCCGAGGTGCTGATCGCCGCCCGCTTCCTCCAGGGACTCGGCAGCGCGATGGCCGCGGCCGTCAGCCTCGGCATCCTGATCACCCTGTTCACCGAGCCCCGCGAACGCGCCAAGGCCATCGCCGTCTTCTCCTTCACCGGCGCGGCCGGGGCCTCCCTGGGCCAGGTGCTCGGCGGAGTGCTGACCGACGCCCTCGACTGGCACTGGATCTTCTTCATCAACCTGCCCATCGGGCTCGCCGCCCTGGCACTGGCCCTGCCGGCCCTCCCCAAGGACGGCGCCCACTCCGGTCTGCGGGCCGGGGCCGACGTACTCGGCGCGGCCCTGGTCACCGCCGGTCTGATGCTGGGCATCTACACCGTGGTCGAGGTCGAGCAGTACGGCTGGCTCTCCGCCCACACCCTCGGCCTCGGCGCCCTCTCGCTGCTCCTGCTCGCCGGCTTCACGATCCGCCAGGCCAAGGCCCGCACCCCGCTGGTACCGCTGCGGATCTTCCGCAACCGGACCGTGGTCGGCGCCAACCTGGTCCAGATGCTGATGGTGGCCGCGCTGTTCTCCTTCCAGATCCTGGTCGCCCTCTACCTCCAGAACGTGCTCGGCTACGGAGCCGCCGAGACCGGCCTCGCGATGCTTCCGGCGGCCGTGGTCATCGGTGCGATCTCGCTCGGCGCCTCCGCCCCGCTGAACTCCCGCTTCGGTGAGCGCAATGTGCTCCTGACCGGCCTCGCCCTGCTGGTGGCCGCCCTCGGCCTGCTGACCCGGCTGCCGGTGCAGGCCGACTACGTCACCGACCTGCTGCCCGTGATGCTGCTGGCCGCGGGCTTCGGTCTGGCGCTGCCCGCCCTCACCGCGCTGGGCATGTCCGGCGCCGACGAGCAGGACGCGGGGCTCGCCTCGGGCCTGTTCAACACCACCCAGCAGATCGGCATGGCCCTGGGCGTGGCCGTCCTGTCCACCCTGGCCGCCTCCCGCACCGACTCCCTGCTCGGCACCGGCCACAGCCGCGCCGAGGCCCTCACCTCCGGCTACCACCTGGCCTTCGGGATCGGCGCCGGACTGCTGGTCACGGCGATCGCGGTGACCACGGCCCTGCTGCGGAGCACGCGGCGCCCCTGAGCACGGGCTCTCCGGACCGATGTTTCACGTGAAACATCGGTCCGGAGGACCCCGAGGGCGCAGACATGACGGTGGGCCGCCGCTCCGCACATGCGGAGCGGCGGCCCACCGCCGTACCGGTGGAACTACTTCACGAAGAGCCCGTTGAGCGTCCCGTAGTCCAGCGGCCCGCCGAGCGAGCCGTACGTGCCCTCGCCCAGCAGCTCCCGCGTGGCGTTGTGAGCCGCCGCGTACGCCGCCTGCGCGACAGCCGTGCCCACGCTGACCCGGCGCACCCCGGCCTTCGCCAGCTCGGCGACGGAGGGACCCCCCGGCCCCGCCATGGCGTTGACCGGCAGCGGCCCCCGGGCGATCTCGCCCAGGGTCTCCAGGTCCAGCAGACCGGGTACGAAGATCCCGTCGGCGCCGGCGGCCGCGTACGCCTCGACGCGGGCGAGCACCTCGCCCAGCCGGCCGGACTCCTCGCCGATCCCGAACAGGAACACGTCGGTACGGGCGTTGATGACCAGCTCCGGCAGTCCGGCCCCGGCCGCCGCCGCACGGGCGGCACGGATCCGCTCGCACTGCTCCTCGACCGTGCGCAGCGGGCCGCCCGCCGCCTTGGAGTCCTCCAGGTTGATACCGACCCCGCCCACCGCGACGACCCCGCGCACAGTGGCCGCGACGTCCTCGTAGCCGCCCTCGATGTCCACGGTGACCGGCAGGTCGACGGCCTCGACGATCCGGGCCGCCGCGGCCAGCATCTCCTCGCTCTTCGCGTGCTGACCGTCCCCGCGCCCGATCCCCCAGGCCACCCCGCCACTGGTCGTTGCGATCGCCGACGCACCGGCGGCCTCGATCACCGCCGCACTGCCCGCGTCCCAGGCGTTGGGCAGCACGAGCACCCCTTCGCCCCCCAAAGCCCGCAGATGCAGCGCCTTTTCGGTGGTCTTCGCGTCCACAGTCATCCCGAATCTCCTCAGCCTTGGCCTAGCCGAACGATCGCCAAATCACCCCAACCAACGAGGCTTTGCCGATCTTCCCCGCCCAAGTGTCCACAACAGTCCACCCGTTGGACGCCGGAACCGGCCTCGGGTCAGGACTTGGGCAGGGTGTTGACGTAGTTCGTGCCGCTGGCGTAGAAGCCGTCCACGGCCTTCTGCACATCCGCCGGGGAGACTGCCTTGTCGGCCTGGAAATAGGTCCAGTTGACCCGCATGTCCCAGGTGCGCGCACCCTTCAGGGGAAGGTCGATGAACCAGTTGCTGAAGCGGATGTCCATCGCCTCGCGCGGGAAGTACTTGCTGTCGTTGGAGAAGATCACGCGCCCGTCCAGGTTGTAGGTGACCTTCCCGTCCATGGCGGTGATCACCACGGTGTGCCAGCCCGCGATGCTCTTCTTGTGCGCCTGGGTGACTCGGTCGCCCTTCTTCGCGTCGCGCCAGCTCGTCGTGTCGAGCCGGGGGCCCGGCGCACCCCACCCACCGTTCGGCGTGTACTCGAAGTCGAGTTCGCTGTACTGGGACGAGGACTCCGAGGGCGAGATCGCGAAGAAGGTCTCCACGACGTGGTCGCCGTTGGGGCCGCTCGTGGGCTTGTCGCTGAGGTAGATGCGGGCGGCAAGGGTTCCCTTGAAGTACTGGGACTTGGCGCTCTGCAGCTCGGCCTGCTTGGTGCCTTCCTTGGTGCCGTCGGTGCTGGACTGGAGCAGCATCGACTGGCCGCCCTGGGCCGTCGCCTCGGCCGGGAAACTGACGTTCGCGCTCGACCAGGTGTCCGCGATGCCGGGGCCGCCCTCGCCGGAGCGGACCTTCCAGCCGTTGTTGGCGAGCGCCGGGTCGTCGGGCCCGCTGTAGCGGAACGAGTCGAACATGAGCCCGACCGGCGGCGCGGCCGCAGCCTGCGCCGGCGGCTCCTGCCCCGGGGCGGGGGCGGCGCCGGCAGGCTCCTCACCCCAGACGAGGGTGCCGCCGACGTAGGCGGTCACCTGCTTCGACCATCCGAATTTGGTCGACTTGGCCTTGAAGGACTGATCGTTCGCCTGGTTCAGGTCCTTGTGGTCGAGCCGGTAGAACTGAAGCGCGATCCCCTGGCTGCTCTTACCGGGCTCCAGGCTGCCGGCTCCGGCGGCGAAGCCGACCTGGAGGTAGTGGCTGGTGGTAGGACCGGGAGCGGCCACGCCGGTGATCTTCGTCTTGACGTTCAGGCAACCGACGTCCGACTGAACGCAATTGGAACCGTAAGCGGAATCGCCGTCCGAGCTGAAGTAGTACCGAAGAGTGACGTCGCTCAAAGCCACGGTCTCTTTGGAATTGTTCACAATCTCCAGCCACGGCTTGGCCACTGCGCCTGTCGAAGGGCCTTCGGTCTTGTACCGGACCGCGATTCCCGTAGGGGCGGGTTCGGCAGAGCGGAATTTGGGATAGAGCACCACCGCACCGACGCCTGCAATGAGCACGACAAGGAGAAGCAGTAGTTTGAGCACGGTCCCCCCGCGACGGCGAGAGTTGCGGCGGGCACGGCTCACGAAAGCTCCTTGGCGGGACGTGAGAACTGGATGGATCGCATCCGCTTCACATCAGATCTATGGGTGGCGTATTCCGCGCCATCGTAACCGTCCCGCATTCGAGACACAGAAGGGTGTTCTAGATCACTTACGGCCGTCGGCCAGGATATTCGAATGCCGCGCTTGTCACGTTTTGCCAGGTTGAATCCGCGCACTGTTAACCGAATTGCCCCCCGCGTTTCACTAAGTGGAACGCACAGCGCCAGGGTGCCCGAACGGGCCTGTTGTAAATTCTCTGTAGGGGCTCACAAGACTCGGCAAGACCTGCCGATTTTGCGAGTTGGACGTTACTGGGGGAGAAAGCCTTGTCTGGCACCATCGAGCGCCGGGGTGCCCGACGCGCGCGCAGTTCGCGCGACGAAACGGCGAGCACTCAGCGCAGCCGGCACCGCAGGGGCCGCGTAGCCCCCGACGCCGCGAGCGATGAGACCCTCTACGACACCGTCATTCTCGTGCCCGCGCGGAACGAGGAACTCGGGGTACTCACCTCGCTGCAGTCACTGGCCGCACAGACCCGGCGCCCCGACCTCATCATCGTGGTGGTCAACAATTCCAGCGACCGCACCTTCGACTTCGCCCAGCAGTTCGCGGACGACGAGCGCACGCCGCCGACGGTGGTCCTGGATCTCCCCGACAACCCGCACAAGAAGGCGGGCGCCCTCAACTACGGCCTCGCCTGGCTCGGGGAGGCCCTCGGAGGGCGGCTGACCAGCGCCGTACGGCACGTCCTGGTGATGGACGCCGACACCGAGCTGCACCCCAAGTTCATCGAGCGGGCCCGCAACGTCATCGCCTCCGACCCCGAGCTCGGCGGCGTCAGCGCGGCCTGCCTCGGCCGCACCGGCCTGTGGCGCAACCCGTGGCAGCGCTACCTCCTCGGCATGCAGATCATCGAGTACGGCCGGGCCGCCAACTCCCGGTACCGCAAGGACGTCCACACCATGTCCGGGGCCGGCTCCTTCTACCGGTCGGAGGCCCTGCAGAGCCTGCTCGACTGGCGGGGCGAGGTCTTCTGGGAGGACCACGCCAACCTGGTCGAGGACTACGAGACCACGCTGGCGCTCAAGGAGTCCGGCTGGAAGGTCACCGCCAACCAGCTCTGCATCGCCTACACCGACCTCATGCCCACGCTGCGTGAACTCATCCAGCAGCGCGAGCGATGGAGCCGGGGAACCGTGGACACTCTGCGTTCCCGCGGCTGGACGAAGTTCACCTGGCACTCCATCTCCACCATGATTCTGGCGCTCCTCGGATCTGCCTATGTTCTGGGATGGGGAACCTCGCAGCTGTGGATGGCCGCGAAACACGGATTCTCCACCCAGCCGGTCTTCCTGGTGCTCGTCGGCTTCTGGGTCTTCTATCCCGCGCTCCGGGTCCGAAATCTCGGGTGGAAGGCGATGCTCGTCGAAGCCTCGCTGCTTCCGGAGCTGGTGTACACCGTGGTGCGCACCTATTGGCTCGTGTCGTCCCTCATCAAGTCGTACCTGACTCGCGTTTCCGCCTGGAAATGAACCAAGGAGAGTAATGAATTCCCTCAAGGGACTGGGCGTCTGCGTGCTGCTCGCAGGCATCGCCTTCGCGCTGACCAAGGTGGAGGACATCTCCCTGCTGCTCTTCGCCCTGAGCATAGGAATCATCGCCGTGTCGCTGGTCACCTACGCGGCGTCCGTCCGGCGACGCCGGAACGACTACCGCGTCGCCGGCGAGTAAACGCCCCCGGTTCCCCTGGCGGCCCATCAGAACTGCCAAAGCCGTCGAGGCCGTCTCGGGACGCGCACACCGACGCCGGCCGGTCCCTCCACCCGCACCCCGTCACCGAGTGCCGAGCGGCCGATCGGCCGATCGCACCCTGCCCCGGCTCTGCTCCGGCCCGTCCACGGCCCGGCCGGAAGGCCGACCCGGAACGTCCGCCCGGAGCGCGGCCCGTACACGCCAACTCGTCAAAAAAACCCTGTCTGACCTACGTTTCCGCAGGTCAGACAGGGTTTCGTCATGTGGAGCCTAGGAGATTCGAACTCCTGACATCTGCCTTGCAAAGGCAGCGCTCTACCAACTGAGCTAAGGCCCCTGGATACGGACGCAGCACTCCCCTGGGAGGGGGTGACCGTTCCGCAGAACAGAGTACCGGGTGTACCCCCTCATCTCGCAAAATGATAGGGACTCCCGCCCTGCGACCACTCTCCGTAAGATGCTCGCGAGGTTCGCACCAGCGAAGGGGAGTAGTAAGAGTGGACGCAGTACAGCAAGAGGCTACGGCCAGAGCCCGGGAACTTCAGCGGAGTTGGTACGGGGAGCCGCTCGGAGCGCTCTTCCGCCGGCTCATAGATGACCTCGGCTTGAACCAGGCCCGCCTCGCTGCCGTCCTCGGGCTGTCGGCGCCGATGCTGTCCCAGCTGATGAGCGGGCAGCGGGCCAAGATCGGCAACCCGGCCGTGGTCCAGCGGGTCCAGGCTCTCCAGGATCTCGCGGGCCAGGTGGCGGACGGAAGCGTCAGCGCGGCAGAGGCAACCGACCGGATGGACGAGATCAAGAAGACCCAGGGAGGCTCCGTCCTCAGCAACAGCACCGGCCAGACCGCAGGCGGTTCAGGCGCGCCCACCGTCAAGCGCGTGGTCCGCGAGATCCAGTCGCTGCTGCGCTCGGTCTCCGCGGCCGGCGACATCATCGACGCGGCGAACACCCTCGCCCCCAGCCACCCGGAACTGGCAGAGTTCCTCCGGGTCTACGGAGCGGGTCGCACGTCCGACGCGGTCGCCCACTACGAGGCCCACCAGAACTGACGGGCGGCTGACGACGGGGGACGGGCGCAGCGATGGGTGAGATCTTCGCGGGCCGGTACGAGCTGATCGATCCGATCGGGCGTGGCGGCGCCGGTGCCGTATGGCGGGCCTGGGATCACAGGCGCCGCCGGTACGTCGCGGCGAAGGTCCTCCTGCAGAGCGATGCCCACACCCTGCTGAGGTTCGTCCGCGAGCAGGCGCTGCGCATCGATCACCCGCACGTGCTGGCCCCGGCCAGCTGGGCGGCTGACGACGACAAGGTCCTGTTCACCATGGACCTCGTCGCCGGCGGTTCCCTCGCCCACGTGATCGGCGACTACGGGGCCCTGCCGCCCCGGTTCGTGTGCACGCTGCTCGACCAGCTCCTGTCGGGGCTGGCGGCGGTGCACGCGGAGGGAGTGGTCCACCGCGACATCAAACCGGCCAACATCCTGATGGAGGCCACTGGAACCGGGCGGCCGCACCTGCGGCTGTCCGACTTCGGCATCGCCATGCGCAAGGGCGAGCCCCGGCTGACCGAGACCGCCTTCGTGGTGGGCACCCCGGGCTATCTCGCACCCGAACAACTCCTCGGGTCCGAACCCGATTTCACCGCCGACCTGTTCGCCGTCGGGCTGGTCGGCCTGTACCTGCTGCACGGGCGCAAGCCCGACTCCCAGGCCCTCGTGGGGCATTTCCTCACCCACGGGACCCCCGAAGCGCCGGAGGGCGTTCCCGAGCCCCTGTGGGGCGTGCTGGCCGCCCTGCTTCAGCCGGACCCCGGGAACAGGTTCAAGACGGCCACGGGGGCGCGCAAGGCCCTTGCCGAGGCCGTGGAGCTGCTGCCCGCGCCCGCCGCGGACGAGGAGCCCCTGGAGGTCTTCGACCAACTCGGCCCGGTCCCGCCCGGTTTCACTCCCCGGACCCCGCACGGGACGGCCCTCGCCACCGGCGTGGACCTCACCCCCGGCACCGACACGCCCCTCGCACCCACGACGCCCACTCCCGCCACCGTGCCCGTCCAGGCCCCGCAGCCGGTGCCCCAGCAAGTCCCCCAGCCGGTGCCGCAGCCCGTCCATGCCCCCACCCCGGCCTACGGGCCCTCGGAGACGGGCAGTTTCCACCTCCAGCCGCCGCTCCCCCGCCAGCCGCTGCCCCCGCAGCCCTTCCCCGCCGCGGCCGCCCCACCGCAGCCGCCCGCGCAGCCCCGTAGCGGCACGATCGCTCCGCCGTCCGCGAAGGTCGCCGCCGGGGTCGTGTTCGCCGCGCTGCTCTGCTTCGCCGTCGGGATCTGGGCCCTGACCCAGATCTAGACCCGCCTGGCTCAGGCCCGCCGTCGGGACAGCAGGACCCAGCCGCCGAGTACGAGCAGCAGCAGCGTCCCGGCTCCGAAGCCGGCGCCAGCGACCGTGCGCATCACCGACCGGTTCGCGGCGGCGTCCGCGGCCTCCACGGCCGTGGTGCCCTCCTTGGCGGCGGTCCGGTCCTCGGCTCCGACCCCGAATCCGCCGGCCGCGAGGCCCTGCGCGTAGGCCGGGGCCCTGCCCGCCCCGCCGATCAGGTCCAGGCGCAGGGTCAGCGGCACGGGCACCGCGTCCTCGGTGAACTCCCCGACCTTCGCGGCCATGGTCACCGCGAGGTAGTACCAGCCGGCCATCCGGACGGGCTCCACGTTCCGGTCGCTCGAGAAGCGGTTCTCGTAGGCCACCGGCGCCGTCCTCGGCAGGGCGGCGCTCGCCTGCTTGCCGTCGTAGGAGGCGTCCTTGGAGTCGACCAGGGCCCGGTAGGGGCTGTAGAGCGAGACGGTCAGCCCGTAGGAGGCCGAGCCGTACTCCTTGGTCCGCCGGGCGGCGGAGAGTTCGACCCCGAGGCCGAGCTGCTGTCCCCAGTCGAGCGGCACCCGGTAGTAGCGGGTCTGGCCGGGCCGCAGGCTGTCGCTCCACACCCCGGCGCCCAGGGCGCGCGCGTCGTTGAACCCGGTGCCGCCGGCCCGCGGCGCCGGATCGGTGCCCGGCAGGGTCGGGGAGGCCGAGGGCCAGACGCTGGGCGCGGTGGTGGGCGCGCTGCCCGAGGCGAGGCCCGGTTCGCGCTGGACCCGGAGCTCCAGGGGCCAGGCGGCCGGGCTCCCGTCCTTGGGCGCCGTACGGGTCACCTTGGCGTAATAGACCCCGGCACCCTGGCAGTCGGCGTCCTCCTGCAGTTTGCGGGCCCCCACCGCGCTGATGGGGACGGGGTCGTAGCCGAAGGCGGCCCGGCCGGTGCCGCCGCCCCCGCACGCGCGGTTGTCCGGGGACATGATCTCCACCTCGACCCCGTCGCTGTAGCCGACCTTGGCGTCGGCGGTGGGCCGCAGGACGGCGGAGACGTACACGGAGGAGCGGTCGTCGAGGTTGAGCCGGTAGAAGCGCTCCCCTGGCGCCAGCGAGTCCTCGTAGGTCGATCCGGCCTCCAGCAGCGGGGCGCCGGCGGTGGAGGGCTTCCCCTCGACGGCCTTCGCCCCGTCGGCGCTCCGGTAGACCGGCAGCGGACCCGCCCCGGCGCCCGTCCCCGCCCCCGGCGAGGGCCCGGCCACGGCGACGGGCGCCGCCACCAGCCCGAGCACCACCACGCCGGCGCAGAGCCCCGTCGCGAGCCCGAACGAAAGCCCAGCCGACACCCCCGCCGTCCCCGGCAGAAGTCTCCGTACCCGCCCCATCACGCCCATCCACCCCGACTTTGCCAGCGCAAGCCAAAATTTTGCATACCGCAACTTTTTGTCACAGAGCAGCACAAAGCCCCGACCGCAGCGGCAGTCGGGGCTTTGGGATCAACCTTGGGTCTCACACACCGGAACCAGAAGGCACGGAGTCAGTTGCCTCCGTCCACAGGTCCTGCTCGGCGCGGTCCGCCTGGATCTGGCGGTACACGAGGAGCCCGCCGATGGCGGCCAGTGCGACCAGGAGCAGCTTCTTCACCGTGCGACCTCGTCTTTCGTTGACGTAGGAGACTTCTGGCGCCCAACAATACACACCGACCGATACCGATCGGTGACCTGAGGGCCACCCAACTGGCCCTACGACAAAGACCCCCAGGCCATGGGCCTGAGGGTCTTCGACACTGTGGGGCTAACAGGATTTGAACCTGTGGCCTCATCCTTATCAGGGATGCGCTCTAACCAACTGAGCTATAGCCCCATCCGCGCTGCGCGCTGACTTCTGAAGGTTAGCGCACAGACCCGGTGACTCCAAAATCGATAGCGGCGACCCGTCTGCGCAGGTCATCCGCCTCGTCTTCGCAAGCTCTACTCGTCCTCGGCGAGCGTCAGCTCCACACCGCCGACGAACCCCGCCGACAGGTTGTAGATGAACGAGCCGAGCGTCGCCAGCGCCGTCATGAGCACCACGTCGATGACCGCGATCACCGAGGTGAAGATCAGAACGCGCGGCAGCGACAGGAAGGACTGGAGGTCGAAGCCGTTGCTCTCGTTCGAGCCGGTCGCCTCGCTGATCGTGCCGCCGACGCTGGAGAAGATGCCCATGGCGTCCATGACCATCCACAGCACCACCGACGCCACGATCGTGCAGACGCCCAGCGCGATCGACAGCAGGAAGCTGACCTTCATCACCGACCACGGGTCGGCCTTGGCCACCCTGAGCCGCGCCTTGCGCGTCCTGGGCGCCGTACGGGTCCCCGGGCGCGGCTTGCGCTGCGCTCCCGGGTCACCGGCGCCGCGCGGCGCCACGGGGCCCGCGGGCGCCGCGTAGGCCTGCGGCGGGTGATACGGCTGCTGAGGCTGCTGGCCGGCCTGCGTCTGCGGCGACTCAGGCGACTGCGGTCCTCGGGTGTCCGTCACGGTTCCCCCCTGGGAGTCCGCGGCAGGGCCACGGGCACCGTTCGCTCCAGTCTTGGACGGTCCGGCGCCCGTGGCTCCACTCACGCTTACTCCTCGTGCTCCCCAGCCGAGGGCTCCGTGCCCTCGGCGGCCTCGGCGGCCTGTCCTTCGACGGCCGCCTCGGTCCCGATCTCGGTCTCGTTCTCGGTCTCGCTGTCGTTCTCGCCGTCGACCTCGTCAGCATCCTGACCGGCCTCCGCGTTGCGGGCGATACCCACGACGGCATCCCGCTTGCCCAGGTTGATCAGCTGGACGCCCATGGTGTCACGGCCGGTCTCCCGTACTTCGTTGACGCGCGTACGAATCACACCACCGCCGAGGGTGATGGCGAGAATCTCGTCCGTTTCGTCGACCACGAGTGCACCGACGAGCGATCCGCGGTCCTCCACGATCTTGGCGGCCTTGATGCCCAGGCCACCACGGCCCTGGACGCGGTACTCGTTCACCGGTGTCCGCTTGGCGTAGCCGCCGTTGGTCGCGGTGAAGACGAACGTACCGGGCCGGACCACGCTCATGGAGAGCAGTTCGTCACCCTCCCGGAAACTCATGCCCTTCACGCCCGAGGTGGCGCGGCCCATCGGGCGCAGCGCGTCGTCGGTCGCCGTGAAGCGGATCGACTGCGCCTTCTTGCTGATGAGCAGCAGGTCGTCCTCGGCGGACACCAGCTCGGCGCCGATCAGCTCGTCGTCGCTGCCGTCCTCCGTCTCCCGGAG
The DNA here is from genome assembly GCF_057834465.1 of Streptomyces sp. GL_140. Lineage (NCBI taxonomy): Bacteria > Bacillati > Actinomycetota > Actinomycetes > Kitasatosporales > Streptomycetaceae > Streptomyces > Streptomyces sp. GL_140. The sequence goes on along the minus strand of NZ_CM174404.1, from coordinate 4,314,819 downwards.
GTTGATCGCGATGACACCACCCGAACGGGGTGAGTCGTAGTCCTTGAGCGCCGTCTTCTTCACCAGGCCGCCCTTGGTGGCCAGGATCAGGTAGGGCGCGGCCTCGTAGTCGCGGATCGCGAGGATCTGGGCGATCTTCTCGTCCGGCTGGAAGGCCAGCAGGTTCGCCACGTGCTGCCCGCGGGCGTCGCGGCCGGCGTCCGGGAGCTCGTACGCCTTGGACCGGTAGACACGGCCCTTGTTCGTGAAGAACAGCAGCCAGTGGTGCGTGGTGGAGACGAAGAAGTGGTCGACGAGGTCGTCCTGCTTCAGCTTCGTGCCGCGCACGCCCTTGCCGCCGCGCTTCTGCGAGCGGTAGTCCTCGGTCTTGGTGCGCTTGACGTACCCGCCGTGGGTGATCGTGACGACGATGTCCTCTTCGGCGATCAGGTCCTCGATGGACATGTCACCGTCGAAGGGCACCAGCTTGGAGCGCCGGTCGTCGCCGAACTTCTCGACGATGGCCGCCAGTTCCTCGCTGACGATCTGCCGCTGGCGCTCTTCCGAGGCCAGGATGGCGTTGTACTCGTTGATCTTGGCCTGGAGCTCGTCGTGCTCGGCGACGATCTTCTGCCGCTCCAGGGCCGCGAGGCGGCGGAGCTGCATCTCCAGGATCGCGTTCGCCTGGATCTCGTCGATCGACAGCAGGCCCATCAGGCCCTCGCGGGCGATCTCGACCGTGTTGCTGCGCCGGATGAGGGCGATGACCTCGTCGATCGCGTCCAGCGCCTTGAGCAGACCGCGCAGGATGTGGGCGCGCTCCTCCGCCTTGCGCAGGCGGAACCTCGTGCGCCGGACGATGACCTCGATCTGGTGCGTCACCCAGTGGCGGATGAACGCGTCGATCGACAGCGTGCGCGGCACGCCGTCCACCAGCGCCAGCATGTTCGCGCCGAAGTTCGTCTGCAGGTCGGTGTGCTTGTAGAGGTTGTTCAGCACGACCTTGGCGACGGCGTCGCGCTTGAGGACGATCACCAGGCGCTGGCCGGTGCGCGAAGAGGTCTCGTCGCGGACGTCGGCGATGCCGCCGACCTTGCCGTCCTTGACCAGGTCGGCGATCTTCTGCGCGAGGTTGTCGGGGTTGGTCTGGTACGGAAGCTCCGTGACCACCAGGCACTGGCGGTTCTGGATCTCCTCGACCTCCACCACCGCGCGCATGGTGATCGAGCCGCGCCCGGTCCGGTACGCCTCCTCGATGCCCTTGCGGCCCACGACCAGGGCGCCCGACGGGAAGTCCGGGCCCTTGATCCGCTCGATGAGCGCGTCCTGGAGCTCCTCGTGCGAGGCCTCCGGGTGCTCCAGCGCCCACTGGGCGCCGGCCGCGACCTCGCGCAGGTTGTGCGGCGGGATGTTGGTGGCCATGCCGACCGCGATACCGGCGGAGCCGTTGATCAGCAGGTTCGGGAAGCGCGCAGGCAGGACCGTCGGCTCCTGGTTGCGGCCGTCGTAGTTGTCCGTGAAGTCGACGGTCTCCTCGTCGATGTCCCGGAGCATCTCCATGGCCAGCGGCATCAGCTTGCACTCGGTGTAGCGCATCGCGGCGGCCGGGTCGTTGCCCGGGGATCCGAAGTTGCCGTTGGAGTCCACCAGCGGCATGCGCAGCGACCACGGCTGGGCCAGGCGGACCAGGGCGTCGTAGATCGAGCTGTCACCGTGCGGGTGGTACGTACCCATGACGTCACCGACGACGCGGGCGCACTTGTAGAAGCCCTTCTCGGGCCGGTAGCCGCCGTCGTACATCGCGTACAGCACACGACGGTGGACCGGCTTGAGGCCGTCCCGTACGTCGGGCAGCGCGCGGGAGACGATGACGGACATCGCGTAGTCGAGATAGGAGCGCTGCATCTCGGTCTCGAGCCCGACGGGCTCGATGCGCATGACGGGCTGCTCCTCCGCGGGGTTCTCCGCAGTGGGGGTGGTTTCGTCGGCCATTGCTGGTCAAAGATCCTTTCAGGCGGTCAGCTGAGCCGACTCAGATGTCGAGGAAACGAACGTCCTTGGCGTTGCGCTGGATGAAGGAGCGCCGGGCTTCGACGTCCTCACCCATCAGCACCGAGAACAGGTCGTCGGCCTGCGCGGCGTCGTCCAGGGTGACCTGGCCGAGCACGCGGTGGTCCACGTCCATGGTGGTGACGCGCAGCTCCTCGGCGTTCATCTCGCCCAGACCCTTGAAGCGCTGGATCGAGTCTTCCTTGATCCGCTTGCCCTGCCCCTTGCCGAGCTCGACCAGGGCGTCGCGCTCGCGGTCCGAGTACGCGTACTCGAAGTCGTCGCGACCCCACTTGATCTTGTACAGCGGCGGCCGCGAGAGGTAGACGTGCCCGGCCTCGACCAGCGGCCGCATGAAGCGGAACAGGAAGGTCAGCAGCAGGGTGTTGATGTGCTGGCCGTCGACGTCGGCGTCGGCCATCAGGATGATCTTGTGATAGCGGAGCTTGGCGATGTCGAAGTCCTCGTGCACACCGGTGCCGAAGGCGCTGATCAGCGCCTGGACCTCGGTGTTCTGGAGGATCTTGTCGATCCGCGCCTTCTCGACGTTCAGGATCTTGCCGCGGATGGGCAGGATGGCCTGGTACATCGGGTTGCGGCCGGACTTGGCCGAGCCGCCGGCCGAGTCGCCCTCGACGATGAAGATCTCGCACTTGGTCGGGTCGTTCGACTGGCAGTCGGACAGCTTGCCCGGGAGCGAGGCGCTCTCCAGCAGACCCTTGCGACGGGTGAGGTCGCGGGCCTTGCGGGCCGCGACGCGCGCCGTGGCCGCGTTGATCGACTTGCGGATGATGTCCGCGGCCTCGTTCGGGTTGCGGTCGAACCAGTCGTTGAGGTGCTCGTGGACGACCTTCTGCACGAAGGTCTTGGCCTCCGTGTTGCCCAGCTTGGTCTTCGTCTGGCCCTCGAACTGCGGCTCGCCCAGCTTGATCGAGATGATCGCGGTCAGCCCCTCGCGGATGTCCTCACCGGCGAGGTTGTCGTCCTTCTCGCGGAGGAACTTCTTCTCGCGCGCGTAGCGGTTCACCAGACCCGTCATCGCGGCGCGGAAGCCCTCTTCGTGGGTGCCGCCCTCGTGCGTGTGGATCGTGTTCGCGAAGGAGTAGACGCCCTCGGTGTACTGCGAGTTCCACTGCATCGCGATCTCGACCGAGAGCAGGCGCTCCTTGTCCTCGGCCTCGACGTCGATGACGGTCGGGTGGATCAGCTCGCCCTTGCGCGCGTTCAGGTGCTTCACGAAGTCGACGATGCCGCCCTCGTAGTAGTACTTGACCGTGCGCGCCTGGTCGTCGTCGGTGGCCTCGGCGGTTTCCGAGCCCACCGTCGCCTTGGCCGACTCGCGCTCGTCCGTCAGCGTGAGGGTCAGGCCCTTGTTGAGGAAGGCCATCTCCTGGAAGCGGCGCGCGAGCGTCTCGAAGGAGTACTCGGTCGTCTCGAAGATGTCGGGGTCGGCCCAGAACGTCACCGTGGTGCCGGTCTCGGACGTCTCCTCGTTCTTGGCGAGGGGCGCGGTCGGGACACCGAGCTTGTAGTCCTGGGTCCAGCGGTAGCCGTCCGTCTTGACCTCGACCGCGACCTTGGTCGACAGGGCGTTCACGACGGAGACGCCGACGCCGTGCAGACCGCCGGAGACGGCGTAGCCGCCGCCGCCGAACTTGCCGCCCGCGTGCAGGACCGTGAGCACGACCTCGACGGCCGGCTTGCCCTCGGACTTCACGATGCCGACCGGGATACCTCGGCCGTTGTCGACGACGCGGACGCCGCCGTCCGGCAGGATCGTCACGTCGATGGTGTCCGCGTGCCCGGCCATGGCCTCGTCGACGGAGTTGTCGACGACCTCCTGCACCAGGTGGTGCAGGCCGCGCTCACCGGTCGAGCCGATGTACATGCCGGGCCGCTTGCGGACCGCGTCCAGGCCCTCCAGGACCTGGATGGCACCTGCGTCGTATGCCTTGTCCTCACCGTTCCCGGCTGCGGACTCGTTCTTCTCGTTGGGGTTGCCCGAATCGGCCACGAAGCGCCCTTTCTGGCACAGCACAGGCCGGACTCCGGGGCCAGCAGGCATGCAAGCAGGAGCGGCTGCGTCGATCTGCGTTGTCAGCGGTGGTCAGCTTTACTCGACTGGATCCCGCGCAAGCGCGGGATTCTTGTTCAGTCTACCGGTACCACCGACACGAATGGGGGTTTGCCGGTACCTGAGTCCTCATGTGCCGCCCCGAAACTCCTCTCTCCGACTCCCCATATCAGGGGAGGGGCTCTAAGAGGCTCACACGGGCATTGAGCGCTTCGGGCTGTCAACCTCCCACTACCGTGAGGGACACCACCCGCGCAGCCGTACGAAGCGGGCCCGCGCCCGCCGCCGTCCCCTGCCCTACGGGGCCTCGCGCGGGCGCCTCTACGAGGCCCCGGGCGCACCTTCGCAGGGGCGCCCCGCGGGCTCACTCGTAGGTGTCCCCCGGGCCCTTGCTGCCCGGCGCCCGCCACAGCCCGTACCGCTTCGGCGCACCGCCCGGACCGTGGACCTTGATCAGCCGGACCGTGCCCTGCCCCAGGTCCGTGTTGAGCCGGGCCACCAGCTGCGGAGCCAGCAGCTTCAGCTGCGCCGCCCACGCCGAGGAGTCGCAGCGGACCACCAGCTCGCGGTCCTCGTAGCGGTCCGGCACGCAGTGCGCCGCGATGTCCCGGCCGACGATCTCCGGCCAGCGCTCCATCACGCCCGCCACCGCCATCGGCATCTCCCAGCCGCGCTCGGTCCGCAGCCGGTCCAGCGCCGCCATCAGCGGCATCGGGTCCCGGCCGTCCGCGCGGGCGCCGGAGCGCAGGCCCTGCTGGTACGGGCGCTTCTTGCCCGTCGCCGCGTTGCCCCGGGCGCGCGCCTGCTCCCGGGCCGCCGCCAGCGCCTGGCGCGCCAGGTCCACGCCGGAGGGCTCGGGCACCTTGCGCGCGGGCTCCTGGCCGTCCTGCGGTCCGCCGCCGGGCCTGCCCTGGGCCGGCCTGCCCTGGCTCCGCTTGTCCTGGCTCCGCTTGTCCTCGTTCACAGCCGGGTCACCTCGCCGCCCGACACCGCGAACCGCGTTCCGACGAGCACCCCCGGGACGTCGTCGTCGACCGCCGCCGTCACCAGCACCTGCTCCCCCGGTGCCACCAGCTCCGCGAGCCTTTCCCGGCGCCGCGCGTCCAGCTCGGCGAACACGTCGTCGAGGATCAGCACCGGCTCGCTGCCCTCGGAGCGCAGCAGCTCGTAGGAGGCCAGCCGCAGCGCCAGCGCGTACGACCAGGACTCTCCGTGGCTCGCGTACCCCTTGGCCGGCAGCTCGCCCAGGCGCAGCAGCACGTCGTCGCGGTGCGGGCCGACCAGGGTCACGCCGCGCTCGATCTCCTGCTTGCGGACGTCCGCCATCGCGGCGAGCAGCACCTCGTAGAGGGCCTCGCGGGTGCGGGCCCCGCCGCCGTCCACGGCCTCGCCCGCCTCGCCGGCCGCCGAGGACTTGTACGTCAGGCCGATCGGGCCGCCGCCGGGCGCGAGCTGCTCGTAGGACTTGTCGGCCAGCGGCAGCAGGGTCGCGATCAGGTCGAGGCGCTGGGCCAGCAGTTCCGCGCCGGTGCGCGCCAGGTGCTGGTCCCAGACGTCGAGCGTGGACAGGTCCATCGAGCGGCCGCCGTGCCGGCGGGCCATCGCCGCGGACTTCAGCAGGGTGTTGCGCTGCTTGAGCACCCGCTCGTAGTCCGAGCGCACCGCCGCCATGCGCGGTGAGCGGGCCGTCACCAGCTCGTCGAGGAAGCGGCGGCGCTCCCCCGGATCGCCCTTGACCAGGGCCAGGTCCTCGGGTGCGAACAGCACCGTGCGGACGATGCCCAGCACGTCCCGGGGCCTGACCTGCGAGGACCTGTTGATCCGGGCCCGGTTCGCGCGGCCGGGGTTCAGCTCCAGTTCGACCAGCTGCTGCCGCTCGCCCTGGGTGACCGCGGCCCGGACGACGGCCCGCTCGGCGCCCATCCGCACCAGCGGGGCGTCCGAGGAGACGCGGTGGCTGCCGAGGGTCGCGAGGTAGCCGATGGCCTCGACCAGATTCGTCTTGCCCTGGCCGTTGGGGCCCACGAAAGCCGTGACGCCCGGGTCGAGGGGAACCTCGGCCCGGACGTACGAACGGAAGTCGGCCAACGAGAGATGCGAAACATGCATACGGCGCCGACCTCCCCCGGCTTCCTGCTGCTGTGCTCTGTGGAGCTGTGAGACCTGTGGATCTGTGGATCTGTGGATCTGTGAAACAGGATCCACAGCACCTGTGGGTGCTGTGGATCCCTTGTGGATTACTTCTTCTCGACCGCGTGGCCGCCGAACTGGTTGCGCAGCGCGGCGATCATCTTCATCTGCGGGGAGTCGTCCTGGCGGGACGCGAAGCGCGCGAAGAGCGAGGCGGTGATCGCCGGCAGCGGCACCGCGTTGTCGATCGCGGCCTCGACCGTCCAGCGGCCCTCGCCCGAGTCCTGCGCGAAGCCGCGCAGCTGCTGCAGGTGCTCGTCCTCGTCCAGCGCGTTCACGGCCAGGTCCAGCAGCCAGGAACGGATGACCGTGCCCTCCTGCCAGGACCGGAACACCTCGCGGACGTCGGTGACCGAGTCGACCTTCTCCAGGAGCTCCCAGCCCTCGGCGTAGGCCTGCATCATGGCGTACTCGATGCCGTTGTGGACCATCTTCGCGAAGTGGCCGGCGCCGACCTTGCCCGCGTGCACTGCCCCGAACTCACCCTCGGGCTTGAGGGCGTCGAAGACGGGCTGGACGGCCGCGACGTGCTCCTTGTCGCCGCCGTACATCAGCGCGTAGCCGTTCTCCAGGCCCCAGACGCCGCCCGAGACACCGCAATCGACGAAGCCGATGCCCTTGGTGGCCAGCTCGGTGGCGTGCTTCTCGTCGTCGGTCCAGCGCGAGTTGCCGCCGTCGACGACGATGTCGCCGGGCGAGAGCAGCTCGGCGAGCTCGTCGACGGTGGACTGGGTCGCCGCGCCCGCCGGGACCATCACCCACACCACGCGGGGGGCCTGGAGGCTGTCCACAAGCTCAGCGAGGCTGTGGACATCGGCGAGGTCCGGGTTGCGGTCGTATCCGATGACGGTGTGGCCGGCGCGGCGGATGCGCTCGCGCATGTTGCCGCCCATCTTGCCGAGACCGACGAGACCAAGCTCCATCAGGTGGTTCCTTAAGCGTTGTGGCCGTCTGTGCCGGGGTTCCCCGCTGCCCGGGGACATCCCCGGTGCCGAGCCTACGCCGGGCGGCGTCACCCGGCTCCACGGGCACTCCGGGTGGGGCGGGGCATCAGGCACCCCGAGGACCTGGGAACGCCGTCGGGCCCGGCCCCGCGGGAAGCGGGACCGGGCCCGACGGGCGTGCTCGATGGTCCGCCGGACTCAGCCGGAGAGGCGGACCGGCATGATCAGGTACTTGTAGGCCTCGTCGGCCTCGGCGTCGACCGCCGGGCGGCCGCTGAGCAGCGCCGGCTTGGTGGACGTGGTGAAGCTGAGCTGCGCGGCCGGGGAGTCGATCGCGCTCAGGCCGTCCAGCAGGAAGGTCGGGTTGAAGGCGATCGAGATGTCGTCGCCCTCCAGCTTCGCGTCGACGCGCTCCACAGCCTGTGCATCGTCGGAGGAGCCGGCCTCCAGGATCAGGACGCCCTGCTCGAAGCTGAGGCGGACCGGGGTGTTGCGCTCGGCGACCAGGGCGACGCGCTTGACGGCCTCGACGAACGGGGCGGTCTCGATCACGGCGACGGAGTTGAACTCGGTCGGGAAGAGCGTGCGGTACTTCGGCAGGTCGCCCTCGAGGAGGCGGGTGGTGGTGCGGCGGCCGGCGCCCTCGAAGCCGATGAGGCCCTCGCCCTTGCCGGAGCCGGACAGCGCGATGGTGACCGTGTCGCCGCTCGTGAGCGACTTGGCGGTGTCCAGGAGCGTCTTGGCGGGCACCAGGGCCACGGCCGAGGCCTCCGGGTCCTCGGGCTTCCACAGGAACTCGCGGACCGCGAAGCGGTAGCGGTCGGTGGAGGCCAGGGTGACGCGGTCGCCCTCGATCTCGATGCGGACACCGGTCAGCACGGGCAGCGTGTCGTCGCGGCCGGCCGCGATGGCGACCTGAGCGGCAGCGGAGGCGAAGACCTCACCGGGCACGGTGCCGGTCGCGGTGGGCATCACCGGCAGCGCCGGGTATTCCTCCACAGGCAGGGTGTGGAGTGTGAATCGCGAGGAGCCGCAGACCACGGTCGCTCGTACACCGTCTGTGGAAATCTCCACCGGGCGGTTGGGGAGGGCGCGGCAGATGTCGGCGAGCAGCCGACCGGAGACCAGGACCGTGCCGTCCTCCTCGACGTCCGCCTCGACGGAGACGCGGGCCGAGACCTCGTAGTCGAAGCCGGAGAGGGACAGCTTGCCTTCCTCGGCCTTCAGCAGCAGGCCCGCGAGAACGGGCACCGGCGGCCGGGCCGGGAGGCTACGAGCAGCCCAGGCCACCGCCTCCGCGAGTACGTCGCGCTCCACCCGGATCTTCACCGGAAACCGCCTCCTGCTGTTGCTCGCTCGTCTGCCGGCCTTCGTCGTCGGCTCGTCGATGCCTCGACCGTTGCCGGTGACCAGTCTGACGTACGGCGCCGACAGTCGTTGCTGTCGGCGGTCAAGTCGGGAGCGAGGTGTCGGGGAGGGCGATCCACCGAGTTGTGCACAGGACCTGCTTGAAAACCGAAACCGGGCTAACTCTCTATGGGGGTAGTAGTAGGGGCTGTGGAAACGGTGGATAAGCCTGTTTTTGCAGGTCAGGCCGCGTTTTTTATCCCCACACCCTGTGGGTGGCACCGGTGGACAACCGGGTGTCTCTGTGGAGAACCAAAACTTCTGCACAGGCCATCCCCAGATGACCCCCACTACTCCACAGGTGTGTCCCCAGGTTTCCCCCAGTACTCCACAACCCAAACGTCGACTTCGGTGTGACCGCTTTCACTCGGGGCGGTGAGAGTGGGTGGTGTGTTGCCGAACAGTGGACAACGGTGTGGGGAAGTCGTCCGATCCTGTGCACAGGACCCGGGAAGCTGTGGACCGCCGGTGGACAACGCGGTGGACGGAGCTGTGGATGAAATTTCTGTCCACAGCCTGTGGACAGTTGTTGCGCACAATTCCACAGGGGTCTGACCAGCTCTGATGGTGCCTCACGGGTGGGCCCTGTGGACAGTCTTGTGGGTGGAGAACCCCGTCCCCAGGGTGTGGACGGAAGAAAGTCGTCCAATCTGTGGATGAGTTGCTCCATTGGGGGCGTATTCGAACAGGTTGGGGGCGCGCGCACGAAGAAGGGCGCCCCCGAAGTGACCCGGGAGCGCCCTCTGAAGGCGTTTTAAGAGGCCTCGGAAGCCCTCGGCGACGCCCGTACGGCCCGTTCACGGGGCCCGCCTCAGCCGTTCTTGATGCGGTTGGTGAGCTCCGTGACCTGGTTGTAGATGGAGCGGCGTTCCGCCATCAGAGCGCGGATCTTGCGGTCCGCGTGCATGACGGTGGTGTGGTCGCGGCCGCCGAACTGCGCCCCGATCTTGGGCAGCGAGAGGTCCGTGAGCTCCCGGCACAGGTACATGGCGATCTGCCGGGCCGTGACGAGCACCCGGCTGCGCGAGGAGCCGCACAGGTCGTCCACGGTGAGCCCGAAGTAGTCGGCGGTGGCGGCCATGATGTCGCCGGCCGTGATCTCGGGCGCGCTGTCCTCGCCGCCGGGGATCAGGTTCTTCAGGACGTCCTCGGTCAGGCCCAGGTCCACCGGCTGCCGGTTCAGGCTCGCGAAGGCCGTGACCCGGATCAGCGCCCCCTCCAGCTCGCGGATGTTGCGGGAGATGCGGGAGGCGATGAACTCCAGGACCTCCGGCGGGGCGTTGAGGTGCTCCTGGACGGCCTTCTTGCGCAGGATCGCGATACGGGTCTCCAGCTCGGGCGGCTGGACGTCGGTGATCAGGCCCCACTCGAAGCGGTTGCGGAGCCGGTCCTCCAGGGTGACGAGCTGCTTGGGCGGCCGGTCGGAGGAGAGCACGATCTGCTTGTTGGCGTTGTGGAGCGTGTTGAAGGTGTGGAAGAACTCCTCCTGCGTCGACTCCTTGCTCGCGAGGAACTGGATGTCGTCGACGAGCAGGATGTCCATCTCGCGGTAGCGCTTGCGGAACGCGTCGCCCTTGCCGTCGCGGATCGAGTTGATGAACTCGTTGGTGAACTCCTCGGAGCTCACGTACCGCACCCGGGTGCCGGGGTAGAGGCTCCGGGCGTAGTGCCCGATGGCGTGCAGCAGGTGCGTCTTGCCGAGGCCCGACTCCCCATAGATGAAGAGGGGGTTGTACGCCTTCGCCGGCGCCTCGGCGACGGCCACCGCGGCGGCGTGTGCGAAGCGGTTGGAGGCGCCGATCACGAAGGTGTCGAACAGGTACTTGGGATTCAGCCGGGCGGTCGGTTCAAGCGGACCGGAGGTCGAGCCGCCCGACGGGGCCGAGGGCGCGGGCCGGCTGGGCGCCGGGCGCGGGGCCGGCTGCTCGTACTGCTGCTGCTCGTACTGATGGGACTGGCGCTGCTGCTGGCTCTCGTACTGCTGGCGCGACTGCTGCTCGTACTTCTGCTCCCCGTACTTCTGGGGTTCGTAGGAGCCCTGGTCGTAGGAGGAGGGGTCGGACTGCTGGAGGTAGCCCGGCTGCGGGGAGGCGTACGGGTCACGCTCGGGGAAGCCGCCGAGGCGGGGTTGCTGCCAGCCGTAGTCGTCCTGTTGGCCGCCGCGGGGCCAGGCGCCGGGCTCGGGGCGCGGCTGCTGGTAGTCCGGGTAGGCGGGGCGGGCCGTGGGGAGCCGCTCGTCGTCGGAGGAGCCGGGGCCGGGGCCGGTGTGGCCTCCGGGGCCGGTGTGACCGCCGGAGCGCTGGCCGCCGTAGGGCTCATAGCCGTCGTGCCCGGACGGCCCGCCGGGGGACTGGGGCGCGGGCTCGCCGGCTGAGTCGTCCACGGTGATGGCGATCCGGATCGGACGCCCGCACTCACGGCTGAGGGCATCGCTGATGAGCGGGGCGAGGCGGCCTTCCAGGACGCGCTTGCCGTATTCGTTGGGGACGGCCAGCAGAGCGGTGTCGGCCACGAGTGCCAGGGGCTGGCACCGTTCGACCCACTGCTTGTCCTTGGGCTCGATGCTGTTCTGACCCTCCCCGAGGAGCTTTTCGAGCACCCTTGGCCACACTGCGGCAAGATCGGCAGGTACGTCAGCCACAGAGCACGCTCTCTCACAGGGGTCCCACGAATGTGTGGTTCTTTGGGACGGTCGGGACAAAAAAACCGGGGTCAGGCAACGGTAGTCAGGCCGACGGGTACGGTTCAAGTCGTTGTCCACAGCCTGTGCACAGTGTGGGGCCCCGCTGGCTCGGTTTGACCGGATGGCGTAGCCGCGCGTACCGTAACGAGGTCGAGTTGTCGATGGCTGCTGCCGCCTGCCTACCGATGGGCGAAGATCACTGATAGTGATCGTTTTGCGGTGCCACTCGGGCGAACACGCGAGTTCTATCTCCTCGTGGGCGCACGGTGACAGCCAGGCGATGTCCCGCCACAACGATTTATTCTCTGGAGCCCCCGAGTGAGCAAGCGCACCTTCCAGCCGAACAACCGCCGTCGTGCCAAGACCCACGGCTTCCGTCTCCGGATGCGTACCCGTGCCGGCCGCGCCATCCTCGCGAACCGTCGTGGCAAGGGCCGCGCCGAACTCTCCGCGTAACTGACGGGCGGATCGTGACGTCGTGCTGTCTCCCGAAAATCGGCTGAGGCGGCGCGAGGACTTCGCGAGCGCGGTACGTCGAGGTCGCCGGGCCGGTCGCCCGCTCCTCGTCGTCCACCTACGTACAAGCGGTGCAACGGACCCGCACGAGTCGGGGGAGACAGATCCCTCGGCGCGTGCGGGTTTCGTCGTCAGCAAGGCTGTCGGCATCGCTGTCGTACGCAACCGGGTCAAGCGCCGTTTGCGCCATCTCGTCCGCGAGCGGCTGTCCCAGCTGCCCGCAGGTAGCCTGGTGGTGGTACGGGCTCTGCCCGGAGCGGGTGACGCCGGTCTCGACGAGCTGGCCCGAGACCTTGATGCCGCACTGCTGCGGCTCTTGGGAGGCGTGGCTCGATGAAGTACCCGCTGCTCGCATTGATCAAGCTGTACCAGTGGACGATCAGTCCGCTGCTCGGGCCGGTGTGCCGCTACTACCCCTCGTGCTCGCACTACGGGTACACGGCCATCGACCGGCATGGTGCGGTGAAGGGGACTGCCCTGACCGCCTGGCGGATCCTGCGGTGCAATCCGTGGTCCCCGGGTGGTGTGGATCACGTCCCAGCCCGTAAACGCCCGCGTTGGCACGAGCAGCTGCGCAGTGCGTTGCGTCGATCTCGCAATGCTCAAGGAGCCTGATTAGTGGACACGATTGCCAGTCTGTTCAGCTTTATTACCACTCCCGTCTCGTGGATCATTGTTCAGTTCCACAAGGTCTACGGGAGCATTTTCGGCGCGGACAGTGGTTGGGCCTGGGGCCTCTCCATCGTCTCCCTGGTGATCTTGATCCGCATCTGTCTGATCCCGCTCTTCGTGAAGCAGATCAAGGCGACGCGGGGCATGCAGGCGATCCAGCCGAAGATGAAGGCGATCCAGGAGCGCTACAAGAACGACAAGCAGCGCCAGTCCGAAGAGATGATGAAGCTGTACAAGGAGACGGGTACCAACCCGCTCTCCTCGTGCCTTCCCATCCTGGCGCAGTCCCCGTTCTTCTTCGCGCTCTACCACGTGCTCGCCGGCATCGCCAACGGCAAGCCGATCGGCGAGATCGACGGCCCGCTGCTGGCGAGCGCCCGTAACGCGCACATCTTCGGCGCTCCGCTGGCTTCCAAGTTCACGGACAGCGCGGACAAGGTCGCCGCTCTGGGCGCCTCGATCACCGATGTGCGTGTCGTCACCGCCATCATGATCGTGATGATGTCGCTGTCGCAGTTCTACACGCAGCGCCAGCTGATGCAGAAGAACGTCGACCTCTCGGTCAAGACGCCGTTCATGCAGCAGCAGAAGATGCTGATGTACGTCTTCCCCCTGATCTTCGCGTTCATGGGTATCAACTTCCCCGTCGGTGTTCTCGTCTACTGGCTGACCACGAACCTGTGGACCATGGGTCAGCAGATGTACGTGATCAACCAGAACCCGACCCCCGGAAGCAAGGCCCAGGACCAGTACCTGACCCGCCTGCTGAAGCAGGTCAGCGCCCATGGCGAGCTCAAGGGCCGGGGAAAGAAGAAGATCGTCGCGGCGATCGTTGCCAAGGGTCCGGACCGCAACGACAACGAGCGCAAGTTCATCACCGCTCTGACCAAGCAGGGCTTGGCCGCTCAGGACGACGGCTCCGTGATCAAGAGCGTCGAGGCCACTGCCGACGCCGACGCGGCCGGCAATCCGCTCCAGAAGCGGCAGCAGCCCAAGCGTCAGTCGAAGTCGCAGCGCCAGACGCCCCCCAGCAAGCCCTCTCCCAAGAAGTAAGAAGGAGTCCCTCCCGTGACGGAAGGCACCACCACCGCCGCCGCTGAGAGTGGCGACACCCTGACCCGCCTCGAGCAGGAGGGTGAGATCGCGGCCGACTACCTCGAGGGTCTGCTGGACATCGCCGACCTGGACGGCGACATCGACATGGACGTCGAGGCGGACCGCGCCTCGGTCTCCATCGTCAGCGAATCCGCACGCGACCTGCAGAAGCTCGTGGGCCGCGACGGTGAGGTGCTGGAGGCTCTGCAGGAGCTCACCCGTCTCGCGGTGCACCGCGAGACCGGGGACCGCAGCCGGCTGATGCTGGACATCGGCGGGTTCCGCGCGAAGAAGCGCGAGGAGCTGGCCGTGCTCGGCGCCAAGGCGGCCGAGGACGTGAAGGCTTCGGGCGAGCCCCTGAAGCTGGTTCCGATGACCCCCTTCGAGCGGAAAGTAGTCCACGACGCCGTGGCGGCCGCCGGTCTGCGCAGCGAGTCCGAGGGCGAGGAGCCGCAGCGCTTCGTCGTTGTGCTCCCGGCCTGATCGGAAGCCATGAGTGTTCGGCCCCGTCTGTCTCGCAGGCGGGGCCGAAGTTTGTCAGCCTGGCAGTGAAGCGGTTTTGACACCATGCAGTACGGAAGGACGGTCCCCGTGACGGAGGCAGCTGAGCTTCCCCCGATGCCTGAAGAAGCGCCCCCGGCACCCGAGGTGGCGCACAAGGTGTTCGGTGAGTTTTTGCCGCAGGCCGTGCGCTATGCGGAGCTGCTCGCGGACCAGGGGGTTACACGGGGCCTGATCGGGCCGCGCGAGGTGTCGCGACTGTGGGAGCGGCACCTGCTGAACTGTGCCGTGCTCTCCGAGGTGGTGCCCGAGGGTGTCACCGTGTGCGACGTGGGCTCGGGCGCAGGTCTCCCCGGCATCCCGCTGGCCCTGGTCCGCCGTGACCTGAAGATCACGTTGCTGGAGCCGCTGCTGCGCCGCACCAATTTCCTCCAGGAAGCCGTGGAGCTGCTGGGCCTGGACCATGTGACGGTGGTGCGCGGGCGGGCCGAGGAGGTCCTCGGCAAGCTGCAGCCCGTGCACGTGGTGACGGCTCGGGCCGTGGCACCGCTGGATCGGCTGGCCGGCTGGGGCGTTCCCCTGCTGCGTCCGTACGGCGAGATGCTGGCACTGAAGGGCGACACCGCCGAGGAGGAGCTGGTGGCGGCGAAGGCCGCGCTGACCAAGCTCGGTGTGGTGAAGACCTCGGTGCTGCACGTGGGTGACGGGATCGTGGATCCGATGTCGACCGTGGTGCGGGTCGAGGTCGGCGAGAGCCCCGGCGGGGTGAGGTTCGCGGCGAAGCGGGCCAAGGCCGCCCGGACCAGCCGGACGCGCCGCCGTCGCTGATCCTGCTCCGGTTCGGCTGATTTTCCGGGCAGTTCCAGGCCTGTTGCGCCCTATAGGTATGGATTTCGGAGTGTCGTAGCGGCCGGATGACTCCGTCCGGGCATCGTGTTTCACGTGAAACGTCGCTCTCTGCTGCACGGAATCATCAGCCGCGGTCGTGCGGCCACGTCCCCTCGTCAACGCAAGGATGAAGGGGGGACGGAGTTGTCCACAACGGTGGATTCATCCACAGGAGTACGGGCCCCGCTGGTTCGCGACCCCGGCGACATGGCAGGCTCTGTTCATCGCGAGCCTGATGCCGAGGAGAGTGACACCGTGCGGTCAGACGCCAACCTCGCGGGGCCGATGGCCGATCCGGTCCCCGGTCCCCGTTCTGAATCGCCGGGCGCGGATGTTTCACGTGAAACATCGGCCCCGCCGCTTGTAGACAACGAAGACACACCCATCGGCCGAGCCGCGCAGATCGCGGTCGAGGCCCTGGGCCGTGCGGGTGAAGGCCTGCCCCGGCCCGCGCAGACCCGGATCATGGTCGTGGCCAACCAGAAGGGCGGCGTGGGCAAGACCACGTCGACCGTGAACCTGGCCGCTTCCCTGGCCCTGCACGGGGCGCGGGTCCTGGTGGTGGACCTCGACCCGCAGGGCAACGCCTCCACGGCGCTGGGCATCGACCACCACGCGGACGTGCCGTCCATCTATGACGTGCTCGTGGACAGCCGCCCGCTGATGGAGGTCGTCCAGCCGGTGGTCGACGTGGAGGGGCTGTTCTGCGCTCCCGCCACCATCGACCTGGCGGGCGCGGAGATCGAGCTCGTCTCCCTCGTGGCGCGCGAAAGCCGCCTCCAGCGGGCCATCCAGGCGTACGAGCAGCCGCTCGACTACATCCTGATCGACTGCCCGCCCTCGCTGGGCCTGCTGACGGTGAACGCCCTGGTCGCGGGTGCGGAGGTGCTGATCCCGATCCAGTGCGAGTACTACGCGCTGGAGGGTCTGGGTCAGCTGCTGCGCAATGTCGACCTGGTGCGGGCCCACCTGAACCCCACGCTGCACGTTTCCACGATCCTGCTGACGATGTACGACGGCAGGACCCGGCTGGCCTCGCAGGTGGCGGAGGAGGTGCGCACCCACTTCGGCAAGGAGGTGCTGCGCACGAGCATCCCGCGATCGGTCCGCATCTCGGAGGCCCCGAGCTACGGGCAGACGGTGCTGACCTACGACCCGGGTTCCAGCGGTTCCCTCTCCTACCTGGAGGCGGCGCGGGAGATCGCCCTGCGTGGGGCCGGAATCCAGTACGACCCCCAGCACCCCCATCTGGGTGCGGGGATGAACAACACGCAGAGCATGGCGGAGGGGATCCAGTGAGTGAGCGACGTAGGGGTCTGGGGCGGGGGCTCGGCGCGCTGATTCCCGCGGCTCCGCAGGAGAAGACGCCGCCGGTGATCGGCGCGGCGGGGTCGACGTCTCCGTCGGCGGTGCCGGTGCTGACCGCAGAGCGGGGGGTCGCGGCAGCGAAGCTGGCTTCGCTGGCTCAGGCCGATGTTTCACGTGAAACATCGGCGGCGATCGCGGCCGCCGTGCCGGAGCCGGCCGCGGCTCCGGAGGTCGAAGAGGTGGCGGGAGCGACGTTCGCGGAGCTTCCGATGGACTCGATCACGCCCAACCCCCGCCAGCCGCGCGAGGTGTTCGACGAGGACGCGCTGGCCGAACTGGTGACCTCCATCCAGGAGGTGGGCCTGCTCCAGCCGGTGGTGGTGCGCCAGTCGGCCCCGGGTCGCTATGAACTGATCATGGGCGAACGCCGTTGGAGGGCATGCCGGGAGGCAGGGCTCCAGCGCATCCCGGCGATCATCCGCGCCACGGACGACGAGAAGCTGCTGCTGGACGCGCTGCTGGAGAACCTGCACCGGGCCCAGCTGAACCCGCTGGAGGAGGCGGCCGCGTACGACCAGCTCCTCCAGGACTTCAACTGCACGCACGACCAGCTGGCGGACCGGATCGGGCGCTCGCGTCCGCAGGTCTCCAACACGCTGCGGCTGCTGAAGCTGTCGCCTTCCGTGCAGCGGCGGGTGGCGGCGGGAGTGCTGTCGGCCGGCCACGCGCGGGCACTGCTCTCGGTGGACGACTCCGAGACCCAGGACAGGCTGGCGCATCGGATCGTGGCCGAGGGGCTGTCGGTGCGTGCGGTCGAGGAGATCGTGGCGCTGATGGGTTCGGAGTCCTCGAGCGCGGTGAAGCCGAAGGGTCCGCGTGCGGGCGCCCGGGTCTCTCCGGCGCTCAACGAACTGGCGACACGGCTGTCGGACCGGTTCGAGACGCGGGTGAAGGTGGATCTGGGCCAGAAAAAGGGCAAGATCACCGTCGAGTTCGCCTCGATGGAGGACCTGGAACGGATCCTGGGGACGCTGGCGCCGGGCGAGGGCCGGGTGCTGGACCAGGGAGCTGCCGCGGAGTAGCCCACCGCCGGGGGCGGTTCGTGCCGGTGCGTACCGGCGCGAACCGCCCCTTTGCCTTGTTGCGGTTTCGGGTGATTCGAGCTGTGGATACGATGCGGTCATGGGTCGTCGGCTGGTACCGCTCACGCTGGACAACCTTCAGGATCTGCCCCGGCGTTGCCGGTCCTGTGTCTTCTGGGAGCTGGATCCGGTCAGCGGCGAGGCCGCCGTGAAGGCGGGGACCCCTGCCCAGGAGAAGGAGGCGTGGATCTCCGCCGTCCTGCTGGAGTGGGGTTCCTGCGGCCGCGTGGTCTATGTGGACGAGGTCCCCGTGGGGTTCATGCTCTACGCGCCGCCGGCGTACGTGGCCCGTGCGACCGCCTTTCCGACCAGCCCGGTGTCGCCGGATGCCGTACAGCTGATCACGGCATGGATCATGCCGGGGTATCAGGGGCAGGGCCTGGGCCGGGTGATGGTGCAGACGATGGCGAAGGACCTGTTGCGCAGGGGGTTCCGGGCGATCGAGGCATTCGGGGACGCGCGGTGGGAGAGCCCGGCCTGTCTGCTGCCGGCGGACCATCTGTTGGCCGTGGGCTTCAAGACCGTACGGCCGCATCCGGTGCATCCCCGGCTGAGGCTGGAGCTGCGCTCCACGCTGTCGTGGAAGGAAGACGTGGAACTGGCCCTGGACCGCCTGCTGGGCGCGGCCCGGAAGGAACCGGCGCTGCGTCCGCTGTGAGGGCCTCAGGGAAACGCCAAACGGGGCCGCTCCCGGGAGGAGCGGCCCCGTTTCACGTGAAACTTCGGTCCGTCAGACGGTCTTGGCCGTGATGAAGGGGTCGAGGTCACGCAGGATGGCGGCCTTCGGCTTGGCACCGACGATGGTCTTGACGACCTCGCCGCCCTGGTAGACGTTCAGGGTCGGGATGGACATGACGCCGTACTTGGCGGCCGTGCCCGGGTTCTCGTCGATGTTCAGCTTGACGATCTCGATCTCGTCGCCGTACTCGGCGGCGATGGCCTCGAGGGAGGGCGCGATCTGGCGGCACGGACCGCACCAGGCGGCCCAGAAGTCCACCAGGACCGGCTTGTCGCTCTTGAGGACCTCGTTGTCGAAGTCTGCGTCGGTCACGTTCTTGAGGGTGCCGGCCACAGCGGCCTCCTTCTTTTCCTGCGGGGAGTGGGGTGTGGTGCTGCTTGCGGGGGTCAGACTGCCGCGGTTGCCTTCTCGACGTCCGCGAGGGCGGCGAGGAAGCGCTCGGCGTCGAGGGCAGCGGAGCAACCGGTGCCCGCGGCCGTGATGGCCTGACGGTAGGTGTGGTCGACGACGTCGCCGGCACCGAACACACCGGTGAGGCTGGTGCGGGTGGAGGGGGCGTCGACCTTGAGGTAGCCCTCGGCGTCGAGGTCCAGCTGGTCCTTGAACAGCTCGGTGCGCGGGTCGTGGCCGACGGCGATGAAGAGGCCGGTCACGGGCAGCTCGGAGGTCTCACCGGTCTTGGTGTTGCGCAGGGTCAGCCCGGAGAGCTTCTGCTCGCCGTGGATCTCGGCGACCTCGCTGTCCCAGGCGAAGCTGATCTTCGGGTCGGCGAAGGCGCGGTCCTGCATGGCCTTGGAGGCGCGCAGGGAGTCACGGCGGTGGACGATCGTGACGGACTTGGCGAACCGGGAGAGGAAGGTGGCTTCCTCGATCGCGGTGTCGCCGCCGCCGACCACGGCGATGTCGTGGTCCTTGAAGAAGAAGCCGTCGCAGGTGGCGCACCAGGAGACACCGCGGCCGGAGAGGGCGTCCTCGTTGGGCAGGCCCAGCTTGCGGTGCTGGGAACCGGTGGTCACGATCACGGCCTTGGCGCGGTGCACGGTGCCGGCGGTGTCGGTGACGGTCTTGATCTCACCGGTGAGGCCCACGGCCACGATGTCGTCCGGAACCAGCTCGGCACCGAAGCGCTCGGCCTGGCCGCGCATGTTGTCCATGAGGTCCGGGCCCATGATCCCGTCCTGGAAGCCGGGGAAGTTCTCGACCTCCGTGGTGTTCATCAGGGCGCCACCGGCGGTGACGGCACCTTCGAAGACCAGGGGCTTGAGCGAAGCGCGTGCGGTGTACAGGGCGGCGGTGTAACCGGCCGGCCCGGAACCGATGATGATCACGTTTCGTACGTCGCTCACGGGTTACTTCCTCGTCTCTGCGGACTGCCTGCTGCCTACCGGGGGGCCGGTGTGAACTCTCACCCCACCCAACGGATCCTACGGCGCCCGCATTCCCGAGCCGTCCACCCGGGCTTCGGAGCGGCTCAGCCCCGCAGATAGGTGCTCTTCAGCAGGGGCTCCTCGGCAGGGGCCGACGGGGCGGTGACGCAGGCGGCGCTCACGAGGTAGGCGTCCACGGTGGCGGGGTCGCCGGGGTGCGCAAGGACGAGGAGGAAGACGTCGGTGCCCTCGTAGCTGCCGCGCTCGGAGGCCAGGGGCTCCTCGGAGCGGCCGGTGGCCTTCTGGACGCAGGACGGGACGGGCGCTGCCACGCGGTCGGCGGGCGCCAGTCCCGGGGCGGCCGGAGAGTTGTTCTCCACCCCGTAGGTGTTGTTCTGGTCCCCCGGCACCTTCTTCACCCGGTCCGAGGAGGCGAGGAGTCCCTGCACGGTGCCCTGGAGGCCCTGGGCCGTGTACGCGTGCCCTCCGGACTGGGCCTGGGCGCTGGCAGCCGGGTCCTTGCGGGCGGACAGGTCACTCACCGGGTCGGGGCCGGAGAACAAGTTGGCCAGCAGTACCCCGACGGCACAGGCGGTGAGCAGACCGCCGATGACGGCGATCCGGCGGCGGGCGCGACGTCGGCCGGGGCCGGTTGGGCCGGTCGGGTGACCGGAGGGCCGCAGAGCGCCGGTTTCCGTGCGCGGGGCGGGCGCTGTTTCACGTGAAACAGCGGGGGCCGCTCCCCCGTCGGCCGGACCGGTCCGGCCGACGGGGCCGGCTTCGGTGCGCGGGGTGGTGGCGTCGAGGAGGGCTTCGGCGGCGAGGGCCGCGTCGATCCGGCCGGAGATGTCGGCGGGCATCCGGGAAGGGCCGGGGAGCGTGCCGAGCAGTGCCCGGATCTCGTCGAGGGAGGCACGGACATCGGCGCACAGGGCGCAGCCGCCCAGATGGCTGCGGACTTCGGCGGTGCGGGACGGGGAGAGGAGGCCTTCCGTCAGCTCGGAGATCTCCGAGACGTCGGGGTGCCGGATCGTGCCGGTCGTACCGGTTGTGGGGTTCACGCTCGTCCACCTCCGCCCTTCACTGCGTTGGGATCCGGGGCTGTGTCCCCGAGGTCTGCCGTCGGTGGGACGGTTGTCCCCGGTGTCCGGTTCCTTCCCCGCTCGGTGTCGGTGTTATCCACGGTATGTGTGCGCAGATGAGTGAGGAGCGGGACGAGTTTTGCCCGGCCACGGGCACAGCGGCTCTTCACCGTGCCGATGGGGACGTCGAGGACGAGGGCGGCTTCCGCGACGGGGTAGCCCTGCATGTCGACGAGGACGAGTGCCGCCCGCTGTTCGGCCGGGAGGGTGCTCAGGGCGGCCAGGAGCTGGCGGTGGAGGTCCTGGCGCTCCGCGGGGGCCTCGGCGGACTCGTGGGGCTCCAGAAGGCGCTCCAGCCGCTCCGTGTCATCGAGGGGCGCGGTCCGGCGGGACGCGGCCTTGCGGGCCCGGTCCAGGCAGGCGTTCACGGTGATGCGGTGCAGCCAGGTGGTGACGGCCGATTCACCGCGGAAGGTGTGCGCGGCCCGGTAGGCCGAGACGAGTGCGTCCTGCACGGCGTCGGCGGCTTCCTCGCGGTCGCCGAGAGTGCGCAGGGCCACCGCCCACAGCCGGTCCCGGTGGCGGCGCACGAGCTCACCGAAGGCGTCCGGATCTCCGGCGGCGTGCAGCGACAGGAGTTCCTGATCGCTGCGGCCTCCGGGTGTGGCTTCGTCCAACGGTGAGCCCCTCCCCTGCCGTCCGTCAGCCCGTGAACTTCACATCCGTGATGGCCTGCTTGAATCCGGCCTGGCTGTACCCGTCGGCACCCGATTCCGGCATCGCGGTGATCCAGAGGACGACGTAGCGCGTGTTGACGGGCTTCTCGGCCGTGGCCTTGAGGGTGCTGCCCGAGGTGGTGCCCCCGGCGATCTTCGACAACGAGCCGACCGGGGTCGACGGGGACATGGAGTCGGCCGCGTAGAGCGTGACGGTGGTGTGGTCACCGGCGTACTTCAGCGCTATCGAAGCGCCGCTGACCTCCTGGGCGGAGCCGAGATCGAAGACGAGGCCGACACCGGCCTTGTAGTCCGCCTTCATGTCCGGGCCGTCGAGGTAGTACTTGGTGCGCCAGTAGGTCGTGGCGTCCCCGTCGAAGGTGTTCTTGGCACCTTCCAGGTCCTGGGGATTGCCGTCGGGGTAGTACTCGCCAGCGCCCTTGATGGTGAGGACGGACGGTTCCTTCTTCTCCGGGACGTCGTCACCCTTCGGGTGCTGGTTCTGGTTGCTGCTGTTGCTGCCCTGGTTGCCGCGGACCAGCAGGGTGTCGGCGAGCTGCCAGCTGCCCAGCCCGAGGGCCGCGATCAGGAGGGCGGCAACGCCCCATTTCAGGGCCCGGCCGGTGCGGCTCTGCAGCGGCGCCGGCGGGGGGACGACGGTGAGCGTCTGCGGGGCGGGCATGCCGGAAGACGTGGGCCTGCCGTAGCTGCCCTGCTGGTAAGTGGTGTGCTGGTACTCCGGCGGCGCCGTGAAGGTGGGCTCCGGCGGCCGGATGCGGGGCATCGCGGCCACGGCCTTGGACAGCTCTTCCGGGGTGGTGCAGGCGGGCTCCTGCCGGGAGGCGGTGGCTCCGTCGTTGGCGAGGGCGCGCATGGCGAGTTCGCCCAGTCCCCGGTGCACGCCCGCGCGCACCTGGTCGGGAGCGATCAGCCCGACGCCCTTGGGCAGGCCGGTGAGGCCGTAGGCGTCGTTCTCGTACGGCCAGCGCTGCGTGAGGGCGGCGTACAGGAGGGCGCCGATGGCCTCGGTATCCGCGCGCTGCGGGGTCTCGCTGGTGATGCCGCGCAGCGCGGCGTTCACGGCGAGGCCCCGGATGCGGTACTGGCCCGTGGAGGTGCGCAGTATCGCGCTGGGGGTCAGCCGCAGGTGTGCCAGGCCCTCGCGGTGCGCGGCGGTCATGGCCTGGGAGATCTGGCTGACGAGCTGGTAGGCCTCGTGCGGTTCCAGGGGGCCGGCGGCGAGTACGGCGGTGAGCTCGGTGGCGTCGGGCAGCCACTCGTGGACGACGTAGACGAGGTCGTTCTCCTCCACGGCGTCGAGGACCTGGACGAACCGGGGGTCGCCGAGCAGGGCGGAGGAACGGGCGGCGGCCAGTACCGCCCGGGCCCGGGCATGGTCGGCGGGCAGCAGGTGGACGCCCACGGCGCGGCGGAGCTTCTCGTCCATCGCGCGCCAGCTGCTGAATCCGTCCAGACGGGTGACGCACTCCTCCAGGCGGTAGCGCCTGGCGAGCTTGTGGCCGCTGTGGAGTTCCGGCGAGGTCGCAGGTGCCGCGTTTCTGCGCTCGCCCTCCTTTTCGGGCAAGGGTCCGTCCGCGGCTTTTCCGTTCTGGGTGTCCACCCCGTCGGCCGTGGCCTGGGCCGCCTCAGCGGCCGACGGCTCGTCGCCGCCGTTGTCGGCCACGTCGACGGCAGCCGTGCTACGTTCCGCCACCGTCGTCCCTGCCTCCCCATCCGTTACGCGCTGTTGGCCAGTCTGCGAAGCCATGCCAATTGTGCCCACAGTCCGGCCCTCTGCACGACACGCTAGAGAAGGGGATGGATGTGCGCATCAGCGACCCAGGCGTCCGCGGACCATTCCGAACATGGCGTTGAGTTCTTCGATGCGCATCCGCTTGGCGGCGACGAGGAACACCGCCGCCAGGGCGATACCGCCGGCCACCAGCGCGGAGAGCGATCCGAGGGCCCCGCTGCCCAGGAAGTGCAGGACCGCGAAGGCGACGACACCGGCCACCGCCGCGGCGGGGAGGCAGGCCCCGATGAGCCGGGTGTAGGTGCGCATCACGTGCGCTCCGTCGAGGTCGCCGCCGAGGCGGGTGCGCAGCCGGCGCCAGGCGACACCCACGCCGACGGCGTAGCCCAGGCCGTAGGCGGCTGCCATGCCGACGACGGCCCAGCGGGCCGGGAGCACGAGGAAGGCGACGGCGGAGAAGCCGGCGTTGACGGCGGCCACGATGACCGTGTTGTAGAAGGGTGTCCGGGTGTCCTCGTAGGCGTAGAAGCCGCGCAGGACGACGTACTGGACCGAGTACGGGATCAGTCCGAGGCCGAATGCCATCAGGATGAAGCCGATGTTCTGCGCGCTCTGCGCGCCGGAGCCGGCGTAGAGCAGGCCGGCCATCGGGACGCCCAGGGCGAGGAACGCGAAGGCGCAGGGCACGATCGCGACGGCCGAGGTGCGCAGGCCGTAGGAGATGTCGTCGCGCACCGCGGCCGCGTCGCCGTCGTGGGCGGAGCGGGAGATGCGCGGCAGGACGGCGGTCATGACGGAGACGGTGATGATGGCCTGCGGCATCTGCCAGAGCAGCAGGGCGTAGTTGTAGCCGGTGATACCGGTACCGCCGTGGCCCTGCTTGTCGGCGACCTCGCCCGCCCAGGTGGCGAGCTGGGTGACGACGATGAGGCCGAGCTGGTTGGCGAGGACGAAGAAGAACGTCCACTTGGCCAGGCCGGCGGCCTTGCCGAGTCCGTGGCCCTTCCAGTCGAACCGCAGGCGCGGCTTGAAGCCGGCGTCGCGCAGGTAGGGAACCATCGCCAGGGACTGGACGACCAGGCCGAGCAGGGTGCCCAGGCCCAGCAGGCGGACGCCTTCGGGGGTGATGCCGGCCTCGGTGACCCCGGTGGTGGTGAAGCCGCCGAAGGCCC
This sequence comes from Streptomyces sp. GL_140, assembly GCF_057834465.1. NCBI lineage: Bacteria > Bacillati > Actinomycetota > Actinomycetes > Kitasatosporales > Streptomycetaceae > Streptomyces > Streptomyces sp. GL_140. The sequence goes on along the minus strand of NZ_CM174404.1, from coordinate 4,290,542 downwards.
AGATGAAGGCCCCGAAGGTGGCGATGACGACGATGTTGTTGAGGACGGGGGTCCACATCATCGCGCCGAACCGGCCGCGGGCGTTGAGGATCTGACCGAGGACCACGTGCACGCCCATGAAGAACATGGTGGGCAGGCAGTAGTGGGCGAAGGCGACGGCCACGTCCAGGCGCGCCGGATCGTCGGCGATCTTCTGCGACATCATGCCGATGAACAGCGGTGCCGCGAGCACGCAGATGGTGGTGACGGCGCCGAGCAGGACCATGACGAGGGTGAGCAGCCGGTTGGCGTAGGCCTCCCCCCCGTCCTCGTCGTTCTTCATCGCGCGCACCAGCTGCGGGATGAAGACCGCGTTGAGGGCGCCACCGCCGACCAGGACGTAGATCATCGTCGGCAGGGTGTTGGCGACCTGGTAGCTGTCGTTGAGGGTGGCGACACCGATGGCACCGGCGATCACGAGGGTCCGCATGAAGCCGGTGATGCGGGAGACGATCGTGCCGGCGGCCATCAGGGCGCTGGACTTGAGCAGGCTGGAGGCGCGGCCGGAGGGCTTGCTCGGCGCCGGGGCCGCCACGGGGGCGTCCTCGGCGGGGGTGCGGGGAGCCGCCTCCTGGTCCCGGTAGAGGTGCGCGAAGGCGTCCGGCCGGGGCTCCTGGTCGGCGGCCTTGGTGACCAGCGAGTCCACGCCCACGAACTGCGTGGTGGTGGCGTGGTCGCCGTAGGGCAGGTGCCGCGAGGGGCCGTCCGGCTCGGGCGGCGGGGTCTGGGCCCAGACCCGCGGGTCCGGGGCGTACGCGGCGGCGGGCGGAGCGGCGTAGAGCGGGCCGGGTTCCTGGTAGGTGCCGGGCGGCGGCGGGGGGTGCGAGGCCCGGTCGTAGAGGACTTCCGCGACCGGGTCCTGGGCGGACAGGTCCTGCGACCTGTACGGGTCGTGGGCGTAGGCGTCCTGGACATAAGGGTCGTGGTCCGGTGCGGGCGCGGGCGCGGGAACCTGGCCCGGCACCGGGGTGCCGGGAGCAGTGCCCTGGGAGGGCGCGGGCCCGCCGGCGCCCTGCGCGCGGTCACCTTCGTACGGCGCGTTCATCGAAACCCCACCTCATCGTCCCCAGGCCGACCGGCCACGGCATCGCTCAACGGTCCACTGTCTCACCCGTGCCGGACGCGTCCGTGCTTTGCGGTCCGGTGTCCGGGGACTCGTCACTCTGCTGCGTGTTCTCCTCTTCGGCTTCCGCGGCGGCACGTGCCGCGACGCGCTTGCGGCTGGCGTACATCTTGATGCCGGCCAGGACGAGGAGGAGAACGCCGCCCGCGATGACGAGCATGACGGTGGGGGTGACTTCGGTGGCCTCGACGGTGAACTTGCGTTCCTTGCCGTAGGGGACGCCATCGGTCGTGTAGAGCTGCGCGGTCACCTCGACCGGGCCGCTTGCAGTGGCATTCGCGGGGAACTTTACGGTCTGGCTGTGCCCACCTTGGACAGCGACCTCCTGCTGGGCCTCACCGCTGTCGCCGAACATCAGCCGGGTGGGGTTGGCGGACTTCAGGCGCAGAACCAGATTGTGGGTGTCCTGGACGAGGCTGTTCTGGATGCTGACCGGGATGGTGGCGCTGTGTCCGGAGAGGGTGGCATCGGACTTGGAGATGACCTTGACCTTCTCGGTGAGGCCGATCAGGTACTGCTGCACCTGGTCCCGGTAGTCCCGTGCGTCGTCGGGGCGGCCGCGCCAGGAGGTGGACATCTCCCGGTTGGTGGCGTTGCCGAAGGGGATCTCCACGCGGTCGGGCGCGGTCAGGATGACCTTGAAGTGGTCGAGCGTGGTCTGGGTGGTACGGATCTGCTCGAAGGCGGAGACCGGCAGCTCCTGCTTGCTCAGTGCCTCGGGGTACTGGCCGGCCCCCGGGACCTGGGTGGCGGCCCGCGGGTCCGGTGTGGCGGCGGCCGCGGCCTCAAGGTCGGCGGGCTGGGTCCAGCGGCCGGACTGCAGCTCCCGGACCGCGGCGGCCATCGTCTGGGCCTGGCTGGAGCTCGGCGTCCGCTGGGGGGCCACGACGAAGCTGCGCTGGTTGTCGGGCGCCTGAAGGTTCAGGGCGAGGGTGTGGGCGAGGAACTGCTGGACCGCGAGGGTCGAGTCCCCGGCGCCGAGCATGCTGCCCTGGAAGGCGGTGGAGAGTTCGGCGTCGGCGACGATGGCGGTCGTGCCCGCCCCGATGGGGCGTGCGGCCGAGGGGGTGTAGCCGAGGGCGCCGGTCTCCTGGAGGCTGTCGCTGCGGGTCAGGACGTTGTGGGCGCCCGCCGAAGTCGCCACGTTGACGATCGACGGGTCGATCGCCCCGTCCACGGGCCAGGAGAAGTCTGTGGTCGCGGGGACGTGCAGGACCGTCTCGACGGCCTGCTTCGCCTTGTCGGTGGCGGGCCGCAGCTGCCCCAGCGTCCCGGACACGTCCTTGCCGTGGTGGGCGAGCGAGGCGATGTCGGGGTCCGCGAAAGGCAGCGCGACGACCTTCTTGCCCTGGACGGCGCTCTCCAGGGAGCTCAGCCACTGCTCGGCGATCGCCTTGTTCTTGCCTTGGACGGTCCGGCCGTCGGGGGTGCGGATCCGGTATCCCTTGGTCATCGCGTCGACCGTGTAGAGCAGGTCGGGGTCGATGACCCAGGTGATGGGCAGGTCCTTGCCGAGCGAGACCATCTGCTCCAGGCGGCCGCCGGGCCGCAGCTCGTCGGCGAGGCTCTCGTCGAGGAAGACCGGGGTCTGCAGCTCGTCCGAGCCGGTCTCCGCCGTCAGGTGCGTGGTGGAGATCAGCGGCCACACGTACGTGAGCTGCGAGCGCTTGGCTGCGGCCTCCGGCTGCCAGGGCAGGAAGGTCCTCTTGATGCCGAGGGTCTGCTCGTAGGCGCGGCTCTCGGTCTCCCCGGACAGGGAGACGCCGAGCTGGTAGACGCCGTCCTTGTCCAGCTCCAGCTTGCTCACGGGGACCTTGAGCGTGAAGGGCTGGGCGACCTTCGGGGGCAGCGCGTCGATCTTCACCGCGAACTCGGCGCTGATCTCGGCGGGGTCGGTGCCCGCCCGGAAGGCACCGCGGTCCGCGGTCTCGTCGATGGAGCTGCGGTCCCCCAGCACGGGCCCGACCCGCAGACCCACGTGCGCGGCGGTGATCTTCTCGCGGCCGTTGTTGATCACCGTGCCGGAGATGGTGAGGGTGTCGCCCTTGACCGGGGCGGTGGGCGTCAGCCCGTCGAGCTGGACGTCGACGGTGGAGGCCGCGGCCTCGGAGGCCTCGGCCTTTGGGGCGGGAGAGTAGATCAGGGCGGCGAGCACCGGAGTGCCGGCGAGCAGGACGACTGCGCGCCGCAGCCAGCGTCGCCGGGCAGGAGCGGGGGCCGCCCCTTGGATGTCTGCCGCCTCGGCCACGCGCTCGCCCGTCCCTCGAAGTGTCAGTGGTCGTCGTTTGTGCGTCCACGCATGGTAACGAGGCCCGCTGTGCGCGAGTGCCGCGCCTTGCTCCACATGATCGGGTCCGTCCCGGAGCGGTTGTGGGCCGGGGTGCCCACAAACAGGGGAGCTCCCGGCGGGCCGGGCACGTACCCTTTTCTGTTGTGCCGAACGCCAACGAAGAGAACTCCAGTGTCCTGAGTCAGGGACAGGTCCGCGCGGTGAGTGAACTGCTGCGGATCGCCCCTGTCGCCGACGAGCTCGGCCGCCGTTTCCAGGAGGCGGGATTCCGCCTCGCCCTGGTCGGCGGGTCCGTCCGCGACGCGCTGCTCGGGCGCCTCGGCAACGACCTCGACTTCACCACCGATGCCCGTCCCGAGGACGTCCTCAAGATCATCAGGCCGTGGGCCGACTCGGTGTGGGACGTCGGCATCGCCTTCGGCACGGTCGGTGCGCAGAAGCTGGCCCGTGTCGCGGACGCCGACCGGACCCCCGGCGGCCCCGCTGAGCGGAACTTCCAGATCGAGGTGACCACCTACCGCTCGGAGTCCTACGACAGGACCTCGCGCAAGCCGGAGGTCTCCTACGGAGACTCGATCGAGGAAGATCTCGTCCGTCGTGACTTCACGGTGAACGCGATGGCCGTCGCGCTTCCCGAGAAGGAGTTCGTGGACCCGCACGGCGGTCTGGAGGACCTCAGGGCGGGTGTCCTGCGGACCCCCGGTACCCCCGAGGACTCCTTCTCCGACGATCCGCTGCGGATGCTGCGGGCGGCGCGGTTCGCCGCGCAGCTCGACTTCGAGGTCGCTCCCGACGTGGTGGCGGCCATGACGGAGATGGCCGGCCGGATCGAGATCGTCTCGGCGGAGCGGGTGCAGGCCGAGCTGAACAAGCTGCTGCTGTCCGTGCACCCGCGCAAGGGCCTGGGCCTCCTCGTGGACACCGGGCTGGCCGACCACGTGATGCCCGAGCTCCCGGCGCTGCGCCTGGAGAGCGATGAGCACCACCGGCACAAGGACGTCTACGACCACTCGCTGATCGTCCTGGAGCAGGCGATCGCCCTGGAGGAGGACGGCCCGGACCTGGTGCTGCGGCTCGCGGCGCTGCTGCACGACATCGGCAAGCCCCGCACCCGCCGGTTCGAGAGCGACGGCCGGGTCTCCTTCCACCACCACGAGATGGTGGGCGCGAAGATGACCAAGAAGCGCATGACTGCGCTGAAGTACTCCAACGACATGATCAAGGACGTGTCGCGGCTGGTGGAGCTGCACCTGCGCTTCCACGGCTACGGCGACGGGGAGTGGACCGACTCGGCGGTGCGGCGCTACGTCCGCGACGCAGGCCCGCTGCTGGAGCGCCTGCACAAGCTGACCCGTTCCGACTGCACCACGCGCAACAAACGCAAGGCCAATGCCCTCTCCCGCACCTACGACGGGCTGGAGGAGCGCATCGCCCAGCTGCAGGAGCAGGAGGAGCTGGACGCGATCCGGCCCGACCTGGACGGCAACGAGATCATGCAGGTCCTGGGAGTCAGCCCCGGTCCGGTGATCGGCAAGGCCTACGCGTTCCTGCTGGAGCTGCGGCTGGAGAACGGTCCGATGGGGCGTGATGCGGCGATCGCAGCCCTCAAGGAGTGGTGGGCGGCTCAGGACTGAGCCGGATCCGCCCCGTCGCCGTGCGTCGATGTTTCACGTGAAACATCGATGGACCGCGACGGGGTCAGGGCGATGTTTCACGTGAAACATCGCCCTGCCGCATTAGGAAGACCGCGGTCAGGGCATAGAGCGTGGCCACGCCGAGGATCAGCGGGACGGACTGCCCGTCGAGCGGGAGCACGAGCGCGGCCACCGCCGCGGCGCCGACGAAGGCGGCGTTGAAGAGCACGTCGTAGACGGAGAAGACGCGGCCGCGGAAGGCGTCGTCCACCCGGGACTGCACGACGGTGTCGGTGGAGATCTTGGCGCCCTGGGTGGCGAGACCGAGCACGAAGGCGGCGGCCAGCATCGGGCCGGGGGCGAAGAACAGTCCGAGCGCGGGGACCAGGACGGCGGATCCGGCGGCGCAGGCGGTCATCCAGCCCCGGGTACCCAGCCGGCCCACGAGCCAGGGTGTGATCACGGCGGCTGCGAAGAATCCGGCCCCGGAGACGCCGACCGTGACACCGAGCAGGGCCAGTCCGTCGGATTCGTTGTCCGACCAGGCGTAGCGGCACAGCATGAGCAGCGTGACGAACAGGGCCCCGTAGCAGAACCGCATCAGGGTCATGGCGGTCAGCGCCCGGGCCGCCTCGCGCCGGGAGGCCAGGTGGCGCAGGCCGTCGGCCATGCCCCGTACGGCCAGGGCGACGCCCTCCCCCACCGTGGGGTTGATCCGGCCGGGAGGGTGATCGGGCCCGAGGAGACCCACGGCCAGGCTCAGGGAGACCAGGGCGGCGCACAGGTAGAGCCCGGCTCCAAGGAGCACCACGAGGGCGTCGGAGTCGGAGGCCAGTACGCGGACGAGGAAGGCCAGTCCCCCTCCGCCCACGGCCGCGAGGGTTCCGGCGGTGGGTGAGAGGGCGTTCGCGGTGACCAGTTCGCCGGGCCCGACGACGCGTGGCAGGGAGGCGGCGAGCCCGGCCAGGACGAAGCGGTTGACCGCGGTCACGGACAGGGCCGAGGCGTAGAAGAGCCAGTCGGGGACGTGCGCGACGATCAGCATGCCGGTGACGCAGGCGAGGAAGGCCCGCAGCAGGTTGCCGTAGAGGAACACCTGACGGCGCGGCCAGCGGTCGAGCAGCACGCCGGCGAATGGCCCGATCACCGAATAGGGCAGCAGGAGCACGGCCATGGCCGAGGCGATGGCCGCGGGCGAGGCCTGCTTCTCCGGGGAGAAGACGACGTAGGTGGCCAGTGCGACCTGGTACACGCCGTCGGCAGCCTGGCAGAGCAGCCGTACGGCGAGCAGGTTGCGGAAGTCCCGCAGACGCAGGAGTACGCGCAGATCACGTACGACAGCCATGTGGGAAAGGGTCACACACGCGGAGGGTCCCCGGGCACATTGCCCGGGGACCCTCCGCGGAAGAACTGCCGAAGTCCAGGTGTCGTTTCCGACCCCAGGGATCCGACTAGCGCTCGACCTCGCCCTTGATGAACTTCTCGACGTTGGCCTGGGCCTCGTCGTCGAAGTACTGCACCGGCGGGGACTTCATGAAGTAGCTCGACGCCGAAAGGATCGGGCCGCCGATGCCGCGGTCCTTGGCGATCTTCGCGGCGCGCAGGGCGTCGATGATGACACCGGCGGAGTTCGGGGAGTCCCACACCTCGAGCTTGTACTCGAGGTTCAGGGGGACGTCGCCGAACGCGCGGCCCTCGAGGCGGACGTAAGCCCACTTGCGGTCGTCGAGCCACTGGACGTAGTCCGACGGGCCGATGTGGACGTTCTTGTCACCGAGCTCGCGGTCGGGGATCTGCGAGGTGACGGCCTGCGTCTTGGAGATCTTCTTCGACTCGAGGCGGTCACGCTCGAGCATGTTCTTGAAGTCCATGTTGCCGCCGACGTTGAGCTGCATGGTGCGCTCAAGACGGACACCGCGGTCCTCGAACAGGCGCGCCATCACGCGGTGCGTGATGGTGGCGCCGACCTGGGACTTGATGTCGTCGCCGACGATCGGGACACCGGCCTCGGTGAACTTGTCCGCCCACTCCTTGGTGCCGGCGATGAAGACCGGGAGGGCGTTGACGAAGGCAACCTTGGCGTCGATGGCGCACTGGGCGTAGAACTTCGCCGCGTCCTCGGAACCGACGGGGAGGTAGCAGATCAGGACGTCGACCTGACGGTCCTTGAGGACCTGGACGACGTCGACCGGGGCCTCGGCCGACTCCTCGATGGTCATGCGGTAGTACTTGCCCAGACCGTCCAGGGTGTGGCCGCGCTGAACGGTCACGCCCGCGTTCGGGACGTCACAGATCTTGATGGTGTTGTTCTCGCTGGCGCCGATGGCGTCCGAAAGGTCGAGGCCGACCTTCTTCGCGTCGACGTCGAACGCGGCGACGAACTCGATGTCGCTGACGTGGTAGTCGCCGAACTGGACGTGCATCAGACCGGGGACCTTGGCCGCCGGGTCGGCGTCCTTGTAGTACTCGACGCCCTGCACCAGCGAGGCGGCGCAGTTGCCTACGCCGACGATGGCTACGCGAACCGAACCCATTCCGGTTGCTCCCTGTTTGTTCTCGGACGAGGTCTGCGAGATGCAGGCCTCATTTTGCAGTTTCGTCGGACGGACCGGGTCGTCTCTGATCCCGTCCCGCCCGCTCACTCTCGATGAGCTCATTCAGCCAGCGCACTTCGCGCTCCACGGATTCCATGCCGTGGCGCTGCAGCTCGAGCGTGTAGTCGTCGAGCCGCTCGCGAGTGCGGGCGAGCGAGGCACTCATCTTCTCCAGGCGCTCTTCAAGCCGGCTGCGACGGCCTTCCAGGACCCGCATGCGTACTTCTCGTTCGGTTTGGCCGAAGAAAGCGAAGCGTGCGGCGAAAGACTCGTCCTCCCAGGCATCGGGGCCCGTGTGGGAGAGGAGCTCCTCGAAGTGCTCCTTGCCTGCTGCCGTCAACCGGTAGACGATCTTGGCGCGGCGCCCTGCGAGTGAAGCGGCGAGAGCGTCTTCCGGGGCATTGCCCGGTTCTTCGATCAACCAGCCGTTGGTGACGAGCGTCTTGAGGCAGGGATAGAGCGTTCCGTAACTGAACGCCCTGAACACCCCCAGCGAGGTGTTGAGCCGCTTGCGCAGCTCGTAGCCGTGCATGGGGGATTCGCGAAGCAGGCCGAGTACGGCGAACTCGAGGATGCCTGAGCGCCTGCTCATCCGCCTGCCTCCCTCCGCCTCGGAGTGTTTATGTCGAGCTGATGTATCGGCTCGATACATCCAGACGATAGAACGGGCCGCTCCCGGCTACAAGTCGCAACACGGTGACCGGCGTCACATCACCAATTCACACGGGGCAAGTTGCCTGGTTTGGGATGAACTTCGGCACTGAGGGGCTTTTGAGCGTGCGTAGTCTGTGCGCCATGACACCGGGGGGACCGGAACTCACCTGCCGCTTCCAGGCCACTCGCCTGCCCGAGGAGTAGTCGTTCGATGAGCGAGCACCGCCGCAAACCGCAACAGCCCCAAGGAGGCGGCCGCGCCGCGGCCCGCAAGGCTGCCCAGCAGCGCCCCGGACGGGGCGCCGGGTCCGGACACGACGTCCCCACCTCGTCACCGAGCGGGCCGTATCCGGAGCAGCCTGGCCCTGGAGGCAGAGCCGGCAACCGCAGATCGGCCGGACAACCGGAGGGGCGGGGCCGGGGCGCCGCCAAGGCCGGACGCGGCACGGGCCGCCCGGACAAGCGGTTCATCAACTACCCGCGCTCGGACAAGGCAGGCTGGAAGCGTTTCGTTCCGTCCTGGAAGCTCGTCAGCGGCACGGCCTTCGGCTTCTTCGCGATCATCATCGCGGGCGCCGGCATCGGCATCGCCATGGTCAACACCCCCGACGAGAACAAGGCGGCGGCAGCGCAGAACAACGTCTTCTTCTGGGCCGATGGCACGCAGATGGTCGCGACCGGTGGATCCGTGAACCGCCAGATCGTACCCATCGGAGACATCCCCCGGTCGATGCAGAACGCCGTGATCGCGGCGGAGAACGAGTCCTTCGAATCGGACAAGGGCGTCGACCCGATGGGTATCGCCCGTGCCGTGTGGAACATGGCCAAGGGCGGGTCCACACAGGGCGGCTCGACGATCACCCAGCAGTACGTGAAGAACACGTACCTGGATTCCGACCAGACGCTCAAGCGCAAGGTCACCGAGCTCTTCATCTCGATAAAGCTCGGTGTGAGCGCGGAGAAGAACACGATCCTCGCGGGGTACCTGAACACCGCCTACTACGGTCGTGACGCGTACGGGATCCAGGCGGCCGCCCGCGCCTACTTCGGCAAGGACTGCAAGGAGCTGACGCCATCCGAGAGCGCCTTCCTCGCCGCCGTGCTCAAGGGCCCCAACCTCTACAACCCGGACGGCGGCATCGGCACCGCGGCCACGCCCCAGGCCAACACCGAACGCGCCAAGAAGCGCTGGGCCTGGGTGCTGGACCGTGAGGTCACGGTGGGGCGCATGCAGCAGTCCGAGCGGGACCAGTTCAAGGAGTTCCCCAAGTTCGTCGAATCCGCCCAGGCCAAGGGCATGTCCGGTCAGATCGGCTATCTGGTCGAGACGGCCAAGGCCTACATGGCGAAGAACAAGGGCATCTCGGTCGACGACCTGGCCAAGGGCGGCTACCAGATTCACACCACCTTCCAGAAGCCGAAGGTGGACGCACTGGTCAAGGCCGTCGAGGAGACCCGCGACGGACTGATCGACGAGAAGAAGCGGCCCGACACCGACACCTTCGTCCAGTTCGGCGCTTCTTCGGTGGACGTGAAGACCGGAGCCATCGTCGCCCTGTACGGCGGCCCGGGCATGGACAAGAAGTACTTCAACAACAACGCCAACACCTCCGGTGTCCAGGTCGGCTCGACCTGGAAGCCGTTCGTGCTGGCGGCGGCCATGGAGTACGGCACGCAGAACTCGAACGGCTCGGGGATCTCGGCCGACAGCAAGTACATGGCCAACGACCTCACGGTGATCAACAACCGTGACGGCAAGCCCCTGCGCGACGGTTCGGGCAAGCCGTTCAAGCAGAAGAACGAGAGCCCGACGGCCTACGGGTACGTGACCCTGAACGAGGCGATGGAGAAGTCCATCAACGTCCCGTTCGCCCAGCTCGTCTTCGACGTGGGCCACAGCAAGGTCAGGGACGTCGCCAAGGCCTCGGGCATCCTCCCGGAGACGATGGACCCGAACGACAACGCCTCCTTCGCGCTCGGCACCTCGACGCCCAGCGCCATCCGGATGGCCGACTCGTACGCCACCTTCGCCGGCTCCGGCACCCACCACGAGCCGTACTCCGTGACCAAGGTCGAGAAGAACGGCAGCCCGGTGCCCGGCTTCGAGGCGCCCAAGGCGCAGCAGGCCATGGACAACACGATCGCGGACAACATCACCAAGGTCCTGCGCAACGTCGTCGAGAACGGCACCGGTACCAAGGCGAAGAAGCTGGGCCGGCCCGCGGCGGGCAAGACCGGTACCACCGATGACAACATGTCGGCCTGGTTCGTCGGCTACACGCCCGAGCTGTCCACCTCCGTGACCCTCTTCCGCTCGGACCCCAACGCGGAGAAGAAGGAACTGATCTCGATGAAGGGCGTGGGCAACATCCCGTCCCTTCACGGTGGTGACATCCCCGCCGAGATCTGGGTCAAGTACATGAAGGAAGCGCTGAACGGCGTTCCGGAGACGGACTTCCCCGAGCCCGACAAGATCGGCGTCGTCGCGGACGCCTCCGGCGCTCCCTCGCCCTCCCCCTCGATGTCCGCGTCCACGGCCCCGTCTGCGTCGCCCTCCCCCTCGATGGAGCAGCCGTCTCCGTCCCCGACCCCCTCCAAGGGCGGCAAGCCCTCCTGCAAGCCGTGGGAGATCTGCGACCCGGGGGCCAGCCCCAGCGCAACCGTCTCGCCCTCGCCCACGCCCACCAAGACGGGCGGCAGACCGGGAGGCACGACGAACGGCGGCGGTACCGGAGGCTTCCCCATAGGGGGGTCCACGGGCGGCTGATCCCACCGTCCCGAAGCAAGGCCGCAGAGGGCCGTCGCACCAAGTGCGACGGCCCTCTCCCATGTCCGGCGCGGTACGGCAGGATGTGCGCATGACGAAGGTGCACGAGGACAGCCCCGTACTGCCCACCCAGCAGGACGAGGTGGCCGCCGCCGGGAGCGAGCTCATCGGCGGCCCGCTCGGCCGCTACGCCCGGCTGGGCGGCCACTGGCTGACCCCGGTGCGCGTCGTGGTGCTCGTGGCCCTGGGGATGTTCGCGCTCGGAATGGTGCAGAAGCTGCCCTGCTACGACTGGGCGTGGTTCCGCGGGGCCGGGTCCCAGTACACCCACGCCTGCTACTCGGACATCCCGCACCTCTACGTCGTACGCGGATTCGCCGACGGCCTCACGCCCTACTTCGACCGGATCCCCGGCGACATGCAGTTCCTGGAGTACCCGGTGCTCACCGGGCTCTTCATGGAGGTCGCTTCCTGGCTGACCCCGGGCAGCGGCTCGATGCAGCACCGGGAGCAGATGTACTGGATGGTCAACGCGGGCATGCTGATGGCCTGCGCCGCCGTGATCGCCGTGTGCGTGGCCCGTACCCACCGCCGGCGGCCGTGGGACGCCCTGCTCTTCGCCCTCGCACCCGCCTTCGCGCTCACCGCGACCATCAACTGGGACCTGCTGGCCATCGCCCTGACGGCCGCCGCGATGCTCATGTGGTCGCGGAGCCGGCCCCTGGCCTTCGGCATCCTGATCGGCCTGGCCACCGCGGCCAAGCTCTACCCCGTACTGCTGCTCGGGGGCGTGTTCGTGCTCTGCTGGCGGGCTGGGAAATGGCGCGCCTTCGGTGCGGCGGTCGGCGGCGCGGTCGCCTCGTGGCTCGTGGTGAACCTGCCCGTCATGCTCTTCGCCTGGGAAGGCTGGACGAAGTTCTACACCTTCAGCCAGGAGCGGCCCATCGACTTCGGATCCGTGTGGCTGCTGATCTCCCAGCGCTCCGGGAACCCGCTGACGGACGCCAACACCTACGCCACCGGCCTGACGCTGCTGCTGTGCGCGGGCATCGGCCTGCTCACGCTGACCGCCCCCCGCCGCCCCCGCTTCGCGCAGCTGGCCTTCCTGCTCGTGGCCGCCTTCATCCTGGTCAACAAGGTCTACTCGCCGCAGTACGTGCTGTGGCTGATCCCGCTCGCCGCGCTGGCCCGGCCGCGCTGGCGGGACTTCCTCATCTGGCAGGCCGGCGAGGTCGTCTACTTCCTGGGGATCTGGTTCTACCTGGCCTACACGACCAGTGGTGACAAGCACCAGGGCCTGCCCCTGGAGGGCTACCAGCTGGCGATCGCGGCCCATCTGCTGTGCACGCTCTACCTGTGCGCCGTGGTCGTGCGGGACATCATGCTGCCCGAGCGCGACGTGGTGCGGCGCGACGGTTCGGACGACCCCTCCGGTGGCGTCCTGGACGGCGCCGAGGACGTGTTCACCTTGTCGCAAACGGCGAAGGCGCCGCAGTACGCGGCGCCTTCGGACGGACGGCGGGTCGAGTGGGGCGCGGGCCCCGAGGACTGACTCAGGCGTCGACCACCCGGTCGAACTGCGTCATGGTGTGACCCAGGTGCGCCACCAGTTCGTCGCCGACCTTCGGCTCGGGAGAGTCCGAGGGCACGAACAGGATGGACACCTGCATGTGCGGCGGCTCGGCGAACCAGCGCTGCTTGCCGGCCCAAACGAACGGCGACAGGTTCCGGTTGACCGTGGCCAGTCCGGCCCGGGCCACGCCCTTGGCGCGCGGCACCACCCCGTGCAGGGCCTTGGGGGCCTCCAGGCCCACGCCGTGCGAGGTACCTCCGGCGACCACGACCAGCCAGCCGTCGGAGGCGGCCTTCTGCTGGCGGTAGCCGAACCGGTCGCCCTTGGCGACGCGGGTGACGTCGAGGACCGCACCCCGGTACTCGGTCGCCTCGTGGTCGCCCAGCCAGAGCCGGGTGCCGATCCGGGCCCGGAAGCGGGTCTGCGGGAACTGCTGCTGGAGGCGGCCCAGCTCCGAGGAGTTCAGGTGGCTGACGAACATGGTGTGCAGCGGCAGCCGGGCCGCACGCAGCCGGTCCATCCAGCCGATGACCTCCTCGACGGCGTCCGAGCCGTCCGGGCGGTCCAGCGGCAGGTGCAGGGCGAAGCCCTCCAGCCGGACGTCGTCGATCGCCGAGTGCAGCTGGCCGAGGTCCTGCTCCGAGATGCCGTGCCGACGCATGGAGCTCATGCACTCGATGACGACGCGGGCGCCGACGAGACCCCGGACCCCGTCCAGAGAGGAAACCGAGCGGATGACCCGGTCCGGCAGCGGCACCGGCTCCTCACCGCGCCGGAACGGGGTCAGGACGAGCAGGTCCCCGCCGAACCAGTCCTTGATGCTGGCGGCCTCGTACGTCGTCCCGACGGCCAGGACGTCGGCGCCCATCCGGGTCGCCTCCTCGCAGAGCCGCTCGTGGCCGAAGCCGTAGCCGTTGCCCTTGCAGACCGGGATCATCCCGGGGAACTGGTCCTGGATCTGCTTCTGGTGCGCACGCCAGCGCGCGGTGTCGACGTAGAGCGTGAGCGCCATGCCCGTCCGGGGCCTCTCTCGAAAAGCTGCGTGGTGCAGCGGTGCGGTGTGTGGAGGGGGGTGGATCAGCGGCGGGACATGTAGATGTCGAGCGCCTTGTGGAGCAGCTTGTTGAGCGGGAAGTCCCACTCGCCGACGTACTCGACGGCCTCGCCGCCCGTGCCGACCTTGAACTGGATCAAACCGAACAGGTGGTCGTTCTCGTCCAGGGTGTCACTGATGCCGCGCAGGTCGTAGACGCTTGCGCCGAGCGCGTACGAATCGCGCAGCATGCGCCACTGCATGGCGTTCGAGGGGCGGACCTCGCGCTTGTGGTTGGCGGAGGCGCCGTACGAGTACCAGACGTGCTGGCCGACGGTGAGCATCGTGGCGGCGGCCAGCGGCTCCCCCTCGTGCTTGGCGATGTACAGCCGCATGCGGTTGGGGTCCTCGGCGTTGAGGGCCTTCCACTGGCGCTGGAAGTAGACGAGCGGACGCGGGCGGAACTTGTCGCGCTCGGCCGTGATCTCGTACAGGTGCTGCCAGGTCGCCAGGTCCTCGTAGCCGCCCTGGACGACCTCGACGCCGGCCTTCTCGGCCTTCTTGATGTTGCGGCGCCACAGCTGGTTGAAGCCCTTGAGGACGTCGTCCAACGAGCGGTTGGCCAGCGGTACCTGGAAGACGTAGCGGGGCTGCACGTCGCCGAATCCGGCGCCGCCGTCCTCGCCCTGCTGCCAGCCCATGCGGCGCAGCTTGTCGGAGACCTCGAAAGCGCGGGGCTCGATGTGCGAAGCCTCCACGTCACGCAGGCGCTTGACCTCCGGGTCCTGGATACCGGCCTTGATGGCGGCGGAGTTCCAGCGGCGGATGACGACGGGCGGGCCCATCTTCACGGTGAAGGCGCCCTGCTGCTTGAGGTGGGCCAGCATCGGCTGGAGCCACTCCTCGAGATTGGGGGCGTACCAGTTGATGACCGGGCCCTCGGGAAGGTACGCGAGGTACCGCTTCACCTTGGGGAGCTGGCGGTACAACACGAGGGCGGCGCCGACGAGTTCGCCGGACGAGTCGAACCATCCGAGGTTCTCGGAACGCCACTCGTTCTTCACGTCGGCCCACGCCGGGACCTGGCAGTGGCTAGCCGAGGGCAGGCTCTGGAGATAGCCCAGATGCTGCTCTCGGCTGATGGTCCTCAGGGACAGGCTCATGCGGGGCGTCTCCTCCGGCGGCTTCGCTGGCTATGGCGCGAAGCCTACTGCGACAAGGGCACCACCCATCTGGGGGACAGGCCGGGCCTGGGCCGGTGGGAGGCCGGCGCCCCGTCGCGGAGGTACGCCGGTCAGCCCAGCCAGCCGCCGAAGAGCCCGCCGTGCGCCATGCCGAGGAAGAAGCCGATGCCCGATGCGCCAAGGCCGACGATCAGTGCGAAGCGCTCGCGTGTCGTCTCCGAGATGAACTGTCCGTAGGCACCGGTGAGGATCCCGATCAGCCCGGTCCACGAGCTGAGCAGGTGCAGATTGTGGAAGAACGCCGTGATGAACGCCACGGCGCCGAGGATCAGAGTGACCGCCACCAGGGTGTCCTGGAGCGGATGGGGCTTGCCGTCCGTCGCGAAGAGCGAGATCGACGGGGGCGTGGACTGGCGTCGCATTGCCTGTGCCATCGGAAGGCACCTCCTGGCTGCAGCAGAGCGGTGCTGCGGGCCGCCCCCGGCAGGAGCCAGAGGCCTAGCACCGAGCACACCCGATGCATACAGATTGTGGCCTCCTGGTGCCGGATTTCAACCGGAAGGAGTCGACGGGGTAGTCTGTACAGCTGCGCGGTATCTGCTCTGCGGATGCCGTGCGCACGCATCACGACCCTCCTGCCACGGAACGACCGTGGCCGCTGAGTCCAAAGGAGGTGGGTTCCACATGCGTCACTACGAAGTGATGGTCATCCTCGACCCCGATCTCGAGGAGCGCGCTGTCTCCCCGCTGATCGAGAACTTCCTTTCTGTCGTCCGTGAGGGCAACGGAAAGGTCGAGAAGGTCGACACCTGGGGCCGTCGTCGTCTCGCTTACGAGATCAAGAAGAAGCCCGAGGGCATCTACTCGGTCATCGACCTCCAGGCCGAGCCTGCGGTCGTCAAGGAGCTTGACCGACAGATGAACCTGAACGAGTCGGTTCTCCGGACCAAGGTCCTTCGCCCCGAGACCCACTGAACTTCGGTTCAGCGGTAATCGGGACCGAGTAGCAACAGCAGCCCAGCAGCAAATCCCCGCCGAGAGGTTCATCCATGGCAGGCGAGACCGTCATCACGGTCGTCGGCAATCTCGTCGACGACCCCGAGCTGCGCTTCACCCCCTCGGGTGCGGCGGTCGCGAAGTTCCGTGTCGCGTCCACTCCCCGCACCTTCGACAAGCAGACCAATGAGTGGAAGGACGGCGAGAGCCTGTTCCTGACCTGCTCGGTCTGGCGTCAGGCGGCTGAGAACGTCGCCGAGTCCCTTCAGCGAGGCATGCGCGTCATCGTGCAGGGCCGACTGAAGCAGCGGTCGTACGAAGACCGTGAGGGTGTCAAGCGCACGGTCTACGAGCTGGACGTCGAGGAAGTCGGCCCCAGTCTGAAGAACGCCACGGCCAAGGTCGCCAAGACCACCGGTCGCGGCGGTCAGGGTGGATACGGCGGCGGCGGTCAGCAGCAGGGTGGCGGCGGTGGCAACTGGGGCGGAGCCCCCAGTGGCGGCGGTCCCCAGGGCGGCGGAGCTCCCTCCGACGACCCGTGGGCTTCCAGCGCGCCTGCCGGCGGCTCGCAGCAGGGCGGCGGCGGTGGCGGCTGGGGCGGAAGCTCCGGCAACACCGGCGGCTCCGGCGGCGGCTACTCGGACGAGCCTCCCTTCTAGGGCAGCTCGAACCCCCACTTCTTGATTTCACAGGAGAGACACAATGGCGAAGCCGCCTGTGCGCAAGCCTAAGAAGAAGGTCTGCGCGTTCTGCAAGGACAAGACCGCGTACGTGGACTACAAGGACACGAACATGCTGCGGAAGTTCATTTCCGACCGTGGCAAGATCCGTGCCCGCCGCGTCACCGGCAACTGCACGCAGCACCAGCGTGACGTCGCCACGGCTGTGAAGAACAGCCGTGAGATGGCGCTGCTGCCCTACACGTCCACCGCGCGATAAGGAAAGGGTGACCGAATAATGAAGATCATCCTGACCCACGAGGTCTCTGGCCTCGGCACCGCCGGCGATGTCGTCGACGTCAAGGACGGTTACGCTCGCAACTACCTGGTCCCGCGTGGTTTCGCGATCCGCTGGACCAAGGGTGGCGAGAAGGACGTGGCGCAGATCCGCCGCGCCCGCAAGATCCACGAGATCGCGACCATCGAGCAGGCCAACGAGTTCAAGGCCAAGCTCGAGGCCGTGAAGGTCCGTCTGGCCACCCGTGCGGGTGACGCCGGCCGTCTCTTCGGTTCCGTCACGCCGGCCGACATCGCCACGGCGGTCGAGGCTTCCGGTGGCCCGAAGGTCGACAAGCGTCGCGTCGAGCTGGGCTCCCCGATCAAGACCCTCGGTTCCTACCAGGTCTCCGTGCGTCTGCACGCCGACGTGGTCGCGAACGTGGGCGTCGAGGTCGTCGCCGCCTAAGGGCTGCGCATGAAGGGCCGCACCCCCACAGGGGTGCGGCCCTTCGTCGTTCTCGCGATGTTTCACGTGAAACATCGCGCGTGTTTCACGTGAAACGCTCCGAGGTCTAGCGGGTCGCCCCCGCGATCAGCCAGCGGCCCGAGCGGGTGCGCAGCTGGAGGGTGACCATCCGGACCAGCATCATCAGCGTCATGGCGCCCCAGAGGGCCGTCAGCCCGCCTCCCAGGGTCGGGACGAGCAGGGCTGCCGGTGTGAACACGGCGAGGGTCAGCAGCATGGCCCCGGCCAGGTAGCGGCCGTCACCGGCACCCATCAGCACCCCGTCGAGGACGAAGACGATGCCGGAGACGGGCTGGGAGAAGGCCACCACGAGCAGGGCGGGCAGCAGGGCGTCCTCGACGACGGGGTCGCTGGTGAAGAGCGGGATGAGCAGGGGACGGGCCGCGATCACCAGGATGCCCAGGACGATGCCCGATGCGATCCCCCACTGCACCATGCGTCGGCAGGCGGCCTTGGCGCCCTCGATGTCCCCCGCACCGAGGTAGCGCCCGATGATGGCCTGCCCCGCGATCGCGATCGCGTCGAGGGCGAAGGCGAGCAGGCTCCACAGGGAGAGCAGGATCTGGTGGGCTGCGATGTCGGCGTCGCCAAGGCGCGTGGCGACGGCGGTGGCGATCAGCAGGACGGCGCGCAGGGACAGGGTCCGGACCAGGAGTGGGACACCTGCCTGGGCGCAGGCCCGGATCCCCGCCGCGTCGGGACGCAGGGAGGCGCCGTGCCGGCGGGCGCCGCGGACGACCACGGTCAGGTAGGCGGCGGCCATGGCGCACTGGGCGATCACCGTGCCCCAGGCGGAGCCGGCGATGCCGAGGCCCGCGCCGTAGACGAGGGCGACATTCAGGGCCGCGTTGAGGGTGAAGCCGCCGATGGCGACGTAGAGCGGGGTCCGGGTGTCCTGGAGGCCGCGGATGACTCCGGTGGCGGCGAGCACCACGAGCATCGCGGGGATGCCGAGGGCGGAGATCCGCAGATAGGTGATCGCGTACGGGGCGACGGTGTCGGAGGCACCGAAGAGGGAGATCAGGGAGGGTGCCGTCGGCAGCACGACGGCGATGACGGCGGCGCCGAGCAGGAGGGCGAGCCAGATGCCGTCCATGCCCTGCCGGATGGCGGCCTGGAGGTCTCCGGCGCCGACGCGGCGGGCCACGGCCGCAGTGGTGGCGTAGGCGAGGAAGACGAAGACGCTCACGGCGGTGGTGAGCAAGGCCGCCGCGATGCCGAGACCGGCCAGCTGGGGGGTCCCGAGGTGCCCCACGATGGCACTGTCGGCCAACACGAAGAGGGGTTCGGCGACGAGCGCGCCGAAGGCGGGGAGGGCGAGCGCGAGGATCTCGCGGTCGTGTCGTCTCGGGGCAGCCTTCGGCGCTGCGGGGGCCTGTCTCATGTGCTCAATCTAATCTTCCACAGGTAATAGACACAACCCTCTTTAGGTCCTTACTTGCATGCCGATTCGCGCGTTCGTCCCACCTCATTGGAGGCGATCTTGAGACAGTGGCGAATATTTTTCTCACCCACAGTCAGTGGAGGGAGAAATTGCAGGTCAGGTTGGGTGGAGGGGTGGGTCTGGTGATTTTGTCCACAGCGCCGTCCCCCGGTCCGTACACAGCTTCGGGGGAGTTACCCACAGCATTGGTGCCGTCATCCACATCTCATCCACACAGCCTGTGGATAACAAGATTGGCTGACGCCGCTCCCGGCCCTACCGTGGTTCGTTGTCCGACTCGCCGAGAGCCGATTCGGGTGCCCCAAATGTCAGAGCCGTGTCGTAGAAAGAGTGGCACGGCGATGTCCGCGTTGCGGACGGAGGAGGTGGCCCGGTGAGCATGTCCGAGCCCATGGACGACCCCTGGGCCGACAGCGGTCCAGGAGACCGTCTGCCCGCCCGTTCGCGCCGTAACGGCGAAGGCCGCGGCCGCGGGGACGAGGAGCAGGACCGAGGGCGCGAGTCGGGCTCCTGGGACGGCGGAGGCGGCGGCTTCGAGCGCGTCCCGCCTCAGGACCTCGACGCCGAGCAGTCCGTCCTCGGCGGCATGCTGCTGTCCAAGGACGCCATCGCCGATGTGGTCGAGGTGCTCAAGGGCCACGATTTCTACCGCCCGTCGCACGAGACGATCTACCAGGCCATCCTCGACCTGTACGCCAAGGGCGAGCCGGCCGACCCGATCACCGTCAGCGCCGAACTGACCCGGCGCGGCGAGATCAGCAAGGTCGGCGGGGCCCCGTACCTGCACACCCTGGTCCAGTCCGTTCCGACGGCGGCGAACGCCGAGTACTACGCCGAGATCGTCCACGAGCGGGCCGTCCTGCGAAGGCTGGTCGCGGCCGGTACGAAGATCACGCAGATGGGCTACGCCGCCGACGGGGACGTCGACGAGATCGTCAACAGTGCCCAGGCGGAGATCTACGCCGTCACCGAGCAGCGGACCTCCGAGGACTACCTGCCGCTGGGCGACATCATGGAGGGCGCCCTCGACGAGATCGAGGCGATCGGCTCGCGCAGCGGCCAGATGTCCGGAGTCCCGACCGGCTTCACGGACCTGGACTCGCTGACCAACGGTCTGCACCCCGGCCAGATGATCGTCATCGCGGCCCGCCCCGCCATGGGTAAGTCCACCCTCGCGCTGGACTTCGCCCGTGCCTGCTCCATCAAGGCCAACCTGCCCAGCGTCATCTTCTCCCTCGAAATGGGGCGCAACGAGATCGCGATGCGCCTGCTCTCGGCGGAGGCCCGGGTGGCCCTGCACCACATGCGCTCGGGCACCATGACGGACGACGACTGGACCCGGCTGGCCCGCCGGATGCCGGACGTCTCCGCGGCCCCCCTCTACATCGACGACTCCCCGAACCTGTCGATGATGGAGATCCGCGCCAAGTGCCGTCGGCTCAAGCAGCGCAACGACCTCTCGCTCGTGGTCATCGACTACCTCCAGCTGATGCAGTCGGGCGGCTCGCGCCGTCCCGAGAGCCGCCAGCAGGAGGTCTCGGACATGTCCCGAAACCTCAAGCTGCTGGCCAAGGAGCTGGAGGTGCCGGTGATCGCGCTGTCCCAGCTGAACCGTGGTCCCGAGCAGCGCACCGACAAGAAGCCGATGGTCTCCGACCTGCGTGAATCCGGCTCGATCGAGCAGGACGCCGACATGGTGATCCTGCTGCACCGCGAGGACGCGTACGAGAAGGAGTCCCCCCGCGCGGGTGAGGCGGACCTGATCGTGGCGAAGCACCGTAACGGTCCGACGGCGACCATCACCGTCGCCTTCCAGGGTCACTATTCGCGGTTCGTGGACATGGCCAACACGTAGCATCCGCCCCATGGATGCCGTATCTGAAGATCTTGTCCTCCTCCCCGCGACCCGGCGCGCGCTCCTGCGCCGGATCGCCGTCGCGCAGCGCGACGGCCGGGCGCCGTCCCTGGTGGCGGCCGTGGTGCGGGGCGGAGAGGTGGTCTGGGAGGGCTCCCGGACCATGGTCGACGGGCATGGACCCGACGGGAACGTCCAGTACCGGATCGGGTCGATCACCAAGACGTTCACCGCCGTTCTGGTGATGCGCCTGCGCGACGAGGGGCTGCTGGCGCTCGGTGATCCGGTGGAGAAGTTCCTGCCGGGCGCGGGTGCGGCCACGGGGGTCGGAGAGGTGACCATCGGCCAGTTGCTGTCCCACACGGGCGGGTTGGCTGCGGAGACCCCCGGCGAGTGGTGGGAGCGGACGCCGGGTGCAATGCGCCCGGAGCTCTCGGACGTGCTCGGCGAGCAGCCCTTCCGGTTCGAGCCGGGTCGGCGCCACCACTACTCCAACCCGGGCTACACGCTGTTGGGTTCGGTCGTGGAGGCCGTGCGCGGGAAGCCGTGGGAAGAGGTGCTGCGGGCCGAGGTGCTGGAGCCGCTGGGGCTGACGCGCACGACGGCGCAGCCGCAGGCACCGGCCGCGGGCGGCTGGGCGGTGCACCCGTGGGCGGACGTGATGATGCCTGAACCCGCGGAAGACTTGGGGCTGATGGCCCCGGCCGGCCAGCTGTGGTCCACCACCGGTGACCTGGCGCGGTTCGCGGCCTTCCTCGTACGGGGCGACGCGCGCGTGCTGAGCGCCGAGTCGGCACGGGAGATGCGGACGTCGGCCACTCCCCCGGAGCCGGGTCTCGCCGACCTCGGGTACGGACTCGGGATGCAGCTGACGCAGCACGGCGAGCACAGGCTCGCGGGGCACAGCGGGTCCCTTCCGGGCTTCGTGGCCGGCCTGTGGCTGAGCGAGGCGCAGGACGTCGCCGCGGTGGTGCTGGCCAACTGCACCTCGGGGCTGCCCGCTTCCACCCTGGCTGCCGATCTGGTGGCGATCGTCGCGGAGGCCGAGCCGCGCCTGCCCGAGCCCTGGCGTCCGCTCCGGGAGGCCGATCCGGTCGCTCTGGAGCTGTGCGGCCCTTGGTACTGGGGTACGTCGGCCCAGGTCGTACGGCTGACCTACGACGGGTTCCTCGAGCTGGGCCCGGCGGCCGCAAGCGGGCGGTCCGCCCGCTTCCGGGCCGAGCCGGACGGCAGTTGGACCGGGCTGAACGGCTACTACGCGGGTGAGTCGCTGCGGGCCGTGAGGCGGCCGGACGGGTCGGTGAGCCACCTCGACCTCGGCTCGTTCGTGTTCACCCGCGAGCCGTATGACGCCCAGGCTCCGGTACCCGGCGGGGTCGACCCGCAGGGCTGGCGGGGCATCGGCTAGATCCGAAAGGGACGGTCGGGCGGGCCGCCCTCATCCGGCTACGAGTTCACGCTCCAGCGGGGTGCGAAAGCGCGGGGTGATACGGGCCTCCCCGAGCCAGTAGCCGAGCCGCTCGGCCTCCGTCGCGATCGTCTTTCCGGCGGAGCGGCCCGGATCCGCGAGCAGCCGGTGGACGATCCGGCCGTCGGGGAGCTGCGCCCAGCCGCCGATGATCTCGCCGTTCCACCACACGGTGGGCCCGATGTTGCCGGCGTGGTCGAAGAGGGCCGTGCGGTGCGCGGGGTCCAGATGGAAGCTGCGGTCGGCCCAGCCCATCGCGCTCGGGTCCAGAGCGGGCAGCAGGGCGGCCCAGGGCTCCGGGGCGGGTACGGGTTCGATGTCGCCGGGACCGACGAACGCGGTGGAGCCGTTGTCCAGCCGGACCTCGTCGGGGGCGACGGCCGCGAGGGCCTTGCGCGTATCGGTGAGGGTCCAGCCGGTCCACCACTTGAGGTCGGCTTCGGTGGCCGGACCGTAGGAGTGAAGCCACCGGCGGGCGAGTTCGGCGCGGGCATCGGCCGCGGGCATGGCTGGCCAGGGCTCGGTGTGCACCCAGCGGTACTGGCTGGAGGTCCACGACCCCCGGGGCCGGTCGCGGCGGATCCGGCCGTCGGCGGCGAGCAGCCGGATGACGCGGGCGGCGACGCCCGTCTCGGTCTCGTACTTCTTGCCCGGGAAGACGGTGATCTTCTGTCGCAGGGCGGGTACGGCGGCGGAGAGCTGGCTGCCGGTGGACGGTCCCCGGGTGTCGAGCGCGTCCAGCGCGGCGGCCTCGGCCCGCGCCAGCCAGTCGGCGTCGAGACCCTGGCCGTCCTCGTGGAGGTGTTTGAGGAGAGTACGGCGCTCCTTCGCGGCGATGGCCCGCGCCGTGGAGGAGTCCACGTACGGCGCGAGTTCGGTGGAGACGGCGAAGAGCGTGTTGCGCATGCTGAGCAGCCGTACCAGGCTCACGTCCTCGTAGAGGGCCCGCTCGATCACGGAGGGCTCGCCCTCGCTCAGCCGGGCGCGGGCCGAGAGGAAGACCGTCGAAGCGTCGGTGGCGTGCAGGCCGATGACGGCGTCCGCGACCTGGGGCACATCGGTGGCGCGGGCGGACGGCGCGAGGCGGTGCCGGCGGCCGAGCCGGTTGCGGCGCTCGGCGTCGGTGACGCGGGGGAGGCTCATCCTCCCGATCGTAGGCCGGGCCGCCGACAGGGGCCCGGCCTACGCACGGACCGGTTCAGAGCTGGAGCTTGAACCCCACGTGGGAGCCGGTGAAGCCGAGCCGTTCGTAGAAGCGGTGGGCATCAATGCGGGCCATGTCCGAGGTGAGCTGGACGAGGCTGCAGTTCTCGGCACGGGACTGTTCGATCGCCCATTCGATGAACCGGGTGCCGAGACCGCTGCCGCGCTCGTCCACATGGACGCGCACACCTTCGATGATCGAACGCGCGGCTCCCTTGCGGGAGAGCCCGGGGACGATCGTCAGCTGGAGTGTGCCGACGACGCGGCCCGCTCGGACGGCGACGACCACATGCTGGTGCGGGTCGCCCGCCAGCCGCTCGAACGCCGCCACGTAGGGGGCCAGATCGTCCGGGGACTCCCGGGTCATGCCGAGCGGATCATCGGCGAGCATCGCGACGATCGCGGGCAGATCCTCCTCGACGGCCGCGCGAATGATCAGGTCGGAGTCTTCTCCGGTCATGGTGTGGTGCTCCTCGCTCACCCTGCCGCCACGGTGAGCGGGGCCCATCGGCGGGTCCAGTCACCGGGCAGGCCGGGGATGTTCCGGGTCATGACGGCATTGAAGGCAACGGAGTCCAGGCCCCGGTCCTTGAGCCAGCCGAGCAACTCTTCGTGGCGCACGTCGACATCGGTGCGCAGCGGCCGGTCGGTGGCGGCGGCCAGCGCGGTGACCAGAGCCTGGGCCGTGGCGGTGTCCCGGGCGACCAGCGGCCCGATGACATGGGTCTCCATGTTGGGCCAGATGGCTCCGTAGCCGATCAGCTCGCCGGAGGGGTCCTCGGCGACGAGCAACCGGTCGGTGAAGGCGGGCAGCCGGATGATCAGGTGCGTCCGGTCGGTGCCGAAGACCTCGCCGTCCAGCCGGAGGATCCGCTGGATGTCCTCGGCGGTGGCCGGCCGGACCGGGACGGTACCCGGGTCGGGCGCACCGGCATCCGGGCGGAAGGCGCCCCGGAGCATCTCGGCACGTCCCGTGGTGTCGAAGCCGAGCTCCTCGTAGAGAGGGCGGCCGTATGGGGTGGCGTGCAGGGTGAGGGGGATGCCCTTGAGGACGTCGTCGCAGATGTAGGTCATCAGGTGTCTGCCGAGCCCCTGGCGGGCGTAGCGTTCGGCGACCAGGACCATGCCGATGGCGGCCAGTTCGGGATCCGCCTGGTCGGGGCCGTACAGGGTGACCACGCAGACCGCCGCGAGCCCCCGTCCGTCCGGGGCTTCGATGCCGTAGCCGTGGCCGGAGGCGAGCAGCAGCCCCCACTTGTGATCCTCGCGGGGCCAGCCGCGGTCTTCGGAGAGATCGGCGCAGTGATGGAGGTCGTCCACAGTCAGTGCGCGGATCGGCGGGGCGGTGAGATGGGGTGGTGTCACAGCCCCAGCCTGGTTCATCGGCCGGGGCGCGGTCCAGAGGATTTGAGCCGGATGTTTCACGTGAAACATCCGGCCGATGTTTCACGTGAAACACGCTGTTTCACGTGAAACGGAGCCACTAGCCTCGACGGTTATGACCCTCCTGCACCTCTTCGACCTCGATGGAACGCTGATGTACGGATCGGCGGCACCCGTCGAGATCTCCCGTCAGCTCGGACTGACGGACGAGATCGCCCGGCTGGAACAGGCCTTCGCGGCACAGGAGATCGGGCCGCACGAGTTCTCGCTGGCCGCCCAGAAGCTCTGGGCGGACCTGACCCCGGCACATGTGCGGACGGCGTTCGACGGGGCTCCCTGGATGTCGGGCATCCGGGAGGTGTGGCAGGAGATCCGGGAACGCGGGGACTACTGCGCGGTGATCTCGCTGTCACCCTCGTTCTTCGTGGAGCTCCTGCTGGAGTGGGGTGCGCATGCCGCGCACGGTTCGGTCTTCCCGGAGGTTCCGTTCACACGGCCGGTGGACGTGGCCGGGATCCTGACGCCGGAGGGCAAAGTGACGGTCGCCGACCGGCTGTGCGCGCAGTTCGGGCTGGAGCGGAGCGACTGTGTCGCGTACGGGGACTCGAGTACCGACCTGGCGCTCTTCGAGGCCGTCCCGCGCTCGGTCGCGGTGAACGCCCGGCCGTACCTCGTGGAGAAGGCGACGCACGTCTACGAGGGCCGCGATCTGCGGGAGGCATACCAGCTGACAGGGGTGCCGTGCACGGGAGTTGAGGCATCTTAAGGGGAAAGTGGGTTCGAAACGCGGATTTCCCGCATTTCCCCGCAAGCTCTGGGGCGGACTGGCACGCTGTGGAACCCGGAACCACGGATTCGAAGGCCGTGGCGTGTGCAGACCTACCGAGATGCTCGAAGCGAGGCACCGCATGGACGCTCCGCCCACCAGATCGGCCAGACGGAGGACCGCCCGGATACCGTCCGGGGGCAGTGCGCCAGAGGCCTCTCCCGCACCCTCCCCCGATGCCGTCCTCATCCGCCGGACCCTCGCGGAAATCGCACCCGTCGCCGACAAGGTGACTTCCTACTTCTACGCCCTGGTGTTCACGGCCCACCCGGACCTGCGGGGGATGTTCCCCGCCGCCATGGATACCCAGCGGGACCGGTTGTTGAAGGCGCTGCTGACCGCCGCCGAGCACATCGACCATCCCGAGGTGCTCACCGCGTACCTGAGCCGGCTGGGCAGCGGGCACCGCAAGTACGGCACCCAGCCCGGCCACTATCCGCCGGTCGGCGAGGCCCTGATCGGGGCCCTGGCCCGGTACGCCCACGACACCTGGGGGCCGGAGACGGAAGCCGCCTGGGCGCGGGCGTACACCGCGATCTCCCAGATCATGATCGACGCGGCGGCCGAGGCCGACACGAAGGCGCCGCCGTGGTGGCACGCCGAAGTGGTCTCCCACGATCTGCGCACCTCGGACATCGCAGTGATCACCGTCCGCCCCAACCAGCCGTACCCGTTCCTCGCGGGCCAGTACACGAGCCTGGAGACACCGTGGTGGCCACGGGTCTGGCGGCACTACTCCTTCGCCTCGGCCCCCCGCGCGGACGGACTGCTGTCCTTCCACGTGAAGGCGGTCCCGGCGGGATGGGTCTCCAACGCGCTGGTACGCCACGCCCGGCCCGGTGACGTCCTGCGGCTCGGGCCGCCGACCGGTTCCATGGTGGTCGACCACAGCACCGACAACGGCATGCTCTGCCTGGGCGGTGGCACGGGCATCGCCCCGATCAAGGCGTTGATCGAGGACGTGGCCGAACACGGGGAACGACGCCCGGTGGAGGTGTTCTTCGGAGCGCGCAGCGACCACGACCTCTACGACAAGGACACCCTGCTGGGCCTCCAGCGCTCGCATCCGTGGCTGTCGGTGCGCCCGGTGGTGTGCGCCGAGGGACTGGCCGGACAGCTGCCGGAGGCCGTCGGCGAGCACGGGCCCTGGAGTTCGTACGACGCGTTCGTCTCGGGGCCGGTGGCGATGATCCGCAGCGGGGTGGATGCGCTCAAGAGGATCGGGATCCCCGGGGAGCGCATCCGCCACGACGAGGTGGAGGAACTGGCGGGCGTCGCCGGCTGATTCCGGCCGGCGCCCGCGATCGGTCCGGAAGGTCAGCCCAGGTCGGGGGCGTGCATAGCGCGCACGCCCTCGATGTTGCCGTCGAGGTAGTGACGCAGGGACAGCGGAACGAGGTGGACGGCGGCGATGCCCACGCGGCTGAAGGGCACGCGGACGATCTCGTACTCGCCCTCCGGCTCGTCGATCTCGGGTCCGTGGCGCTGGCTGGGATCCATGGATTCGAGATGGCAGACGAAGAAGTGCTGCACCTTGACGCCGGTCACTCCGCGGTCGGCGATGTGCTCGACGGTGTCGACGAAGCAGGGCACCACATCGGTGATCTTCGCGCCGAGTTCCTCGTGGATCTCCCGGTGGAGGGCGTCGACGACGGTCAGGTCCGAGGGCTCCACTCCCCCGCCGGGAGTGAGCCAGTAGGGGTCGACGCCGGGCTTGGTGCGCTTGATGAGGATCAGGTCGTCACCGTCGAGCAGGATCGCGCGGGCGGTGCGTTTGACCACGGGACGTTCGGTCATGGGAGAAGAGTGGCCCAGACTTCCGCTTCTGAAACGCATGCCGGTGAAATGCGCCGGGGCGAGAGCCGGGCGGTCCGGGTCACCGGGCGGGAGACCCGGACCGCCTTCCAGACCGTTGATCAGGCCGTGGATCCGGCGACGTCGAGGGCCCGAAGCACGTCCGCGACGAGGTCCTCGGTGTCCTCGGCCCCGGCGGAGAAGCGGATGAACCCCTCCGGCACGGCGTCGCCGCCCCACCGCCCGCGCCGCTCCGCGGTGGATCGCACCCCGCCGAAGCTGGTGGCGTCCTCGACGAGGCGCAGGGCCGCCATGAATCGTTCCGCATGCGCGCGGTCGGCCAGGGTGAAGGAGACCACCGAGCCGAAGCCCCGCATCTGGCCCGCGGCCGTCTTGTGGGACGGATCCGAGGCCAGGCCCGGGTAGCGCAGCCCCGAGACGTCCGCGCGGCCGGAGAGGGCCTCGGCGACGGCGAGCGCGTTGGTCCACTGGCGCTCGTTGCGCAACTGGATGGTGGCCAGGGAGCGGTGGGCGAGCCAGGCCTCCATGGGGCCCGGGATCGCGCCGACCACCTTGCGCCAGCGGCGGATCCCCGCGGCGAGCTCGGCGTTGCGGCAGACGACGTAGCCGAGCAGCAGGTCGCCGTGGCCCGTCAGGCCCTTGGTGCCGCTGGCCACCGAGAAGTCGGCGCCGAGCTCCAGAGGACGCTGGCCGAGGGGGGTCGCGAGGGTGTTGTCGACGGCGACCAGGGTGCCGCCCGCGTGCGCCGCGTCCACGAGGCGCCGGATGTCGCAGACCTCGAGCCCGGGGTTGGACGGGGTCTCCAGCCACAGCAGCCGGGCTCCGTCGAGGACCTCGAGCTGGGCGTCCCCGCCGGTGGGGGCGGTGCGCACGTGGACCCCGTACGCCTCAAGCTGCTCCCGTACGAGGGGCAGGGCCTGGTAGCCGTCGTCGGGCAGGACCACGGTGTCGCCGGCCCGCGCCTGGGAGAGCAGGACGGCGCAGACCGCGGCCATGCCGGAGGCGAAGACGACGGTGTCCACACCCTCTTGCCCGGGGGCTTCCAGTTCCCCGATGGCCCGCTCCAGCAGGGTCCACGTGGGGTTGGCCTCGCGCCCGTAGGTGTACGGGCCTTCGACGTCGCCGGGGAGGTGGAAATGGGCGGCGAAGACCGGACCGGGCAGCGTCGGCTCGTTCTTGGCTGGCTCGGGCAGGCCGGCGCGGACGGCGACGGTGCCGTCCCCGAGCCGCGCCGCGCGAGCGGGAGCGCTGTCGGGTGTGCTCATGGGGTGTGCTCCTTCACAGCTTCGCGTACGGCGTCCAGCAGGCCGGGTCCGGCCGCCTCGACCAGTTCCAGGCACTCTTCGAATCCGTCGAAGGGCCCGTAGTAGGGATCGGGTACGTCGCCCTGCGAGGTCGTGGCCGCCGGGTCGTAGGACCGCAGCAGCCGG
Organism: Streptomyces sp. GL_140; assembly: GCF_057834465.1. Lineage (NCBI taxonomy): Bacteria > Bacillati > Actinomycetota > Actinomycetes > Kitasatosporales > Streptomycetaceae > Streptomyces > Streptomyces sp. GL_140. Next base: position 4,261,767 of record NZ_CM174404.1, on the reverse strand, counting down.
ACCTTGGCGGCATCCTCCGGCGTGGGAGCGAGAGCCCTCAGGTCGCGGAGGTGCCCGGCGTCGAGCGCGATGACGAGGTCCAGACCGGCGAACCAAGAGGTCCGGAACTGCCGGGCCCGGTGGGCCTGTTCGTACCCGGCGGCCTCCAGGACGGCGACGGTGCGCGGATCGGCGCCGTCCCCCTCGTGCCAGCCGCCGGTGCCCGCGCTGTCGACCTCGACCAGGTCCGCGAGCCCGGCGTCGGCGACGAGGGAGCGGAAGACGGACTCGGCCATGGGCGAGCGGCAGATGTTGCCGGTGCAGACGAAGCACACGCGGTACATGGGCGCCCGCTTCAGTTCTTGTCGGGCAGGACCATGTTCACGGCCCAGGAGACGATGGAGATGATGAGGGCGCCGACCACCGCGGTCCAGAAGTTGTCCACGTGGAAGCTGAGGTCGAACTGCTTCGCCAGCCACGAGGTCAGCATCAGCATCAGCGCGTTCACCACGAGGGTGAACAGGCCGAGGGTGAGGATGAAGAGCGGCAGCGAGAACAGCTTCACCACGGGCTTGACGATGGAGTTGACCACGCCGAAGATCAGCGCGACCAGGATCAGGGTGAGCGTGCGGCGGCCCAGGCTGCTGCCGTCGTCGAGGGTGATGCCCGCGAGGAGCCAGATGGCGACGGCGAGGGCCGCGGCGTTGGCCACTGTCTTGACTACGAAATTCGTCATGTGTCCGATCGTTGCAGAGATGATCCCCGTGGAACATCAGCTGATCTGCGGATGGTCACGGCACGAGAGAGCACAAGGGGTACAAAGACGATGAAGGCCTTCAGGCTGACCGAGCTCGAGGCCGAGCGGGCCGCCAACGAGGGTGCCTATCTGCAGTTCCTGCGCGAGCGGAACATGTCGGTGGGGCTCTACGCGCTGGACGCCGGTGAGAGCGACCCGCAGCAGCCGCACGGCCAGGACGAGGTGTACTTCGTCGTGAGCGGCCGGGCCTCCATCACCGTCGGGGAGGAGACGACGACGGTGGCGAACGGGAGCGTGGTTTACGTGCCGGCCGGAGTGCCGCACAAGTTCCACCACATCACCGAGAACCTCAAAGTGATGGTGGTCTTCTCTCCGCCGGAAGGGTGAACGGACACCGGGACTGAGGGTCGGGAGCCCGGTCCCCCTAGGGGTCGGATCAGGGGACTCCGAGGGCTCGAGGGCCCCCGCCGGGATCCGTGGCCTCCTAGCATCGAGAGCAGGAAGTCACGGACAAGGAAGAGGTTGGGGACATGGAAGGCATCCGAGGGATATTCGAGGGCATGCCCTGGTGGGTCAAGTGGGTCGCCGTTCCGCTGCTGGTGCTGTTCGTCTTCGGCGGTGTGATCACCACGGTGCTGGGCGCGCTGATCAGCTTCGTATTCAAGGCGCTCCTCCTCGCGGCCCTCGTCGGTGGCCTGATCTTCGTCGTCAAGAAGTTCACGGGCAGCGGGACGAAGTCCTCCTCCGAAGGCTGGTAGAACTCGGGCAACACCGGGATTAACCCAGGTGAGGGAACGTGAAGCGCTAAACCGCTCACAGCCCGGGAATCGGCGGATAGAGTGGCAATCTGTGCCGTTCCCTGGGCGCCGAAAGCCGGTACTGCCGCCCTGACCTGCGGTTCTTGTAAACAGCCGCCGAGCACGACCCCCAGGAGTCACGGCACACGCGGGGGCGGCCCCCGCAGGGTGGGCCCCCCCAAGGCCCGCCGCCACGCCTGGGGGTGAGCTTTGTCTTCGGTTCACAATGCCGGTGTGCCGACTCTGATCGGTTCGGTGCAGAGGGCATTGAGGCTGCTCGAAGCGGTCGGTTCCCATAGCGAGGGAGCCCCGGCGAAACAACTGGCGCGCGAGGCCGGGCTCCCGCTTCCCACCGCGTACCACCTCCTGCGCACCCTGACGCACGAGGGCTATCTGCGTCGGGAGAGCGGCGTCTTCGTCCTGGGTGACGCCGCGGGCCGACTGGCCGGTGTCGGGCTCCCGCAGAAACGTCGCAGCATGATCCTCGACTCCCTCGCGCACTTCCGCGACGCGGTCGGGGCCCCCGTCTACTTCGCGGTCTACCGCGAGGGTGAAATCGAGGTCGTGGGAGTATCGGACACCCCGGCCAATCCGGCCTGCGAGGAGTGGGCCGACTTCCGCGAGACCGGCCACGCGCACGCCATCGGGCAGTGCCTGCTCGCCCAGCTCGACGAGAAGACGCGCAGGGACTACTACGACCGCCACCCGGTCGAGGCCATCACCCCTTACACGGTGTCCGACATGCGGGCTCTGGAGCAGCGGATCGGCTCCATGGAGCGGATGCAACCGGTGACCGAGCGGCAGGAGTACGCCCTGGGAACGGTGTGCGCGGCCATCCCCATCACCGCCGGAGACACCGCGGCGACCATGGCGATTTCTCTCCCTCTGCACCACGAAAATCGATTGCTGTATGCGGTCGATCGGCTACGGAGTGAAGTAGGCGCGCTGTTGAGCACCCTCTCGTTCTCTATCAGTATCTGAAAACTCACTCCTTGTGATCTGCTAGCGCTTCCACCACTCTTGTCAAGAGGGCCTTGGGGGACCATTCCTGGCCACTTCAACTACAGCAGGGTAGGCAATGCGCGAGTCGGTACAGGCAGAGGTCATGATGAGTTTCCTCGTTTCCGAGGAGCTCTCGTTCCGGATCCCGGTGGAGCTCCGGTACGAGGCGCGTGATCCTTACGCAGTCCGCCTGACCTTCCACCTTCCCGGAGACGCGCCCGTGACCTGGGCGTTCGGCCGGGAGCTGCTTCTCGACGGGATCAACAAGCCTTGCGGCGACGGTGATGTCCACATCGCCCCCACCGACCCGGAGGAGCTGTCCGATGTCCACATCCGACTGCAGGTGGGTGCGGACCGGGCTCTTTTCCGTGCGAGCGCGGCTCCGCTCGTCGCGTTCCTCGACCGCACCGACCGGATCGTTCCGCTCGGACAGGAGCGCAACCTCGGGGATTTCGAGGAGAACCTCGACGAGGCGCTCGACAAGATCCTGGCGGAGTCCCGGCAGAACGAGCAGAACGCAGGCTGACCGGCGGCCGACGGCGCAGTGGGCTGACCAGAGCCTGCCGACCGACCGGAATGAGGTGCCGGCGCGCTGAGCGCACCGCTTTGCCGTGGCCCAGGACCGGCCGCGCGCGACTGGCCGGCCGCGCCCGCCGGTTGCTCGTCCCTGGCCCGTCCGTCGCCGGTCAGCGCTTGCGGCGCCGGCCCCGGCCGCCGCGCAGTGGCCCAGAGGTCGCCGGGGCAGCCGTGCCCGCCGGGGATCCCGCACGGTCGGCGGACACCACCAGCGCGGCCAGCGCCGTCGTCACGGGCACCGAGGCGACCAGTCCGATCGAGCCCACGAGCGTCCGTACGATCTCTTCCGCGACCAGCTCGCTGTTGGCCACCGAACCCATGCTGCTGTTCGCGATCGAGAACAGCAGGAGCAGTGGCAACGCGGCGCCCGCGTAGGCCAGTACCAGGGTGTTGACCACCGAGGCGATGTGGTCCCGACCGATCCGGATGCCCGCCCGGTACAGCTCACGCGGGCCCATCGAAGGGTCTGCCTGGTGGAGTTCCCAGACGGCTGACGTCTGGGTGACCGTCACGTCGTCGAGTACGCCGAGCGATCCGATGATGACACCCGCAAGCAGCAAACCGCTCATGTCGATGTGCGGGTAGAGCCCGTGGATCAGTCCGGTGTTGTCGTCGGTGTTGCCGCTCAGGAACGCCCAGCCGATGAACAGCGAGCCCAGCAGGCCGATCAGCACCAGCGACACGATGGTGCCGAGGACCGCCACTGAGGTACGGGCCGTCAGGCCGTGGCACATGTAGAGCGCGATCAGCATGATGGCGCTGGCTCCGACCACCGCCACCACCAGGGGGTTCGAGCCCTGGAGGATCGCGGGGAGGATGAACAGGGTCAGTACGCCGAAGCTGACGACGAGGGCGATGAGTGCGAACACACCGCGCATCCGCCCGACGACGACGACCGCGAGGGCGAAGATGCCCGCCAGCAGGGCCATCGGGAATTTGCGGTTCACGTCGATCACGGAGTACTGGAGGTCGCGGGGCGCGTCCGGCGCGTAGGCGACCACCACTTCCTGGCCGTTCGTCAACTGTCGTGGTGCGCCTGGCTGGACGATCTCGAAGAACTCGCGGCCCTTGTCGGGGCCGGTGGAGACCTGGACGGTCGCCTTCTTGCAGTTGCCGGTCTGTTCGGCGACCGCCTCGCGGCCCGATGGGGTGGAGGTGTCGCCGGTGGCCGGCACCTGCGCGGCATTCACCGCTTTGCAGTCGACCTGTGCGAGCGCGACGACCTTGCCCTGCTGGGTCTGGCGGTCGAAGCCGACCCCGGATCGTTCGTGCGCCGGGGCGCCGCCCGGCCAGAGCACGACCATGCCGACCACGACGGCGGCGGCGAAGGGGATCAGCACGGCGGCGATCACCTTGCGCAGGTGCTTCGAGACGGGGGCTGCCGGACCGTGGCTGTGCGAGTGGCCGTGGGAATGCCCGGACGAGTGCCCGGGTGCGTGTCCCGGCGAGGGCTCGGGCTCCGCGTGCGCGTGGCCGGCGTGGTCGGTGTGACCAGCGGGATCTGTGGGCTCGATGGGGGGCTGCGGCGAGGACGTCACCGGCAGATCATCGCAACAGATGAGGGGGCCCACTGTTCAGCACGCCACACATGACGCTAGCGTGGGGGCTACTTTGCACAACGCGGGAGCTCGGAGCACCGGGCTGAGAGGGCGCTGATCACCGTTCGCATTCGAAGATGCGTACGGGAGGAGGCTGCGTCGACCGCCGAACCTGTTACCGGGTAATGCCGGCGTAGGGAGATTAGGTCTCATGACCATTCAGGACGCACGCACGCCTGCCGTCAGCCAGGACGCCGACGGCCAGACCGAGCGCCAGCCTGGCTGGCACAAGGGGTACGTGGCGGGCTCCCGCCCCGACATCCGGGTGCCGGTTCGCCAGGTCCACCTCACCAACGGCAAGGACGTGACGCTCTACGACACGTCCGGTCCGTACACCGACCCGCAGATCGAGACCGACGTCCGCCGGGGTCTTGCGCCCCTGCGCGAAAACTGGATCATCGGCCGTGGTGACACCGAGGAGTACGCGGGCCGCCCCGTGCGCCCCGAGGACGACGGCATCAAGCACACCTCGCCGCGCGGTGGTCTCAAGAACCTCGACGCGGTCTTCCCGGGCCGTCCGCGCCAGCCCCGCCGGGGCCGTGGCGGCGCTGCCGTCACGCAGCTCGCGTACGCCCGCCGGGGCGAGATCACCCCGGAGATGGAGTACGTCGCGATCCGCGAGAACGTCTCCCCCGAGGTCGTCCGGGAGGAGATCGCCGCAGGTCGCGCGGTCATGCCGGTGAACGTGAACCATCCCGAGATCGAGCCGATGATCATCGGCAAGCGGTTCCTGGTGAAGGTCAACGCCAACATCGGAAACTCCGCGGTCACCTCCTCGATCGAGGAGGAGGTCGACAAGATGACCTGGGCGACCAAGTGGGGCGCCGACACGGTCATGGACCTCTCGACCGGTCGCAACATCCACACCACCCGCGAGTGGGTGCTGCGCAACTCCCCCGTGCCGATCGGCACCGTGCCGCTGTACCAGGCCCTGGAGAAGGTCGACGGCCGCGCCGAGGACCTGACCTGGGAGATCTACAAGGACACGGTCATCGAGCAGGCCGAGCAGGGCGTCGACTACATGACGGTGCACGCCGGCGTGCTGCTGTCGTACGTCCCGCTGACCGCGCGCCGCAAGACCGGCATCGTCTCGCGCGGTGGCTCGATCATGGCCGCGTGGTGCCTGGCGCACCACAAGGAGAACTTCCTCTACACGAACTTCGAGGAGCTCTGCGAGATCCTCGCGACGTACGACGTCACGTACTCGCTGGGTGACGGCCTGCGCCCCGGTTCCATCGCGGACGCCAACGACGCGGCGCAGTTCGCGGAGCTGAAGACGCTGGGCGAGCTGAACACCATCGCCAAGCGGTACAACGTCCAGACGATGATCGAGGGCCCCGGGCACGTCCCGATGCACAAGATCAAGGAGAACATCGACCTCCAGCAGGAGATCTGCGAAGAGGCGCCGTTCTACACGCTGGGCCCGCTGACCACGGACGTCGCACCCGCGTACGACCACATCACCTCGGGCATCGGCGCCGCGATGATCGCCTGGTGGGGCACCGCCATGCTCTGCTACGTCACGCCCAAGGAGCACCTGGGCCTGCCGAACCGCGACGACGTGAAGACCGGCGTCATCACGTACAAGATCGCTGCTCACGCGGCGGACCTGGCCAAGGGCCACCCGGGCGCCCAGGAATGGGACGACGCCCTGTCGGACGCGCGGTTCGAGTTCCGGTGGGAGGACCAGTTCAACCTGGCCCTCGACCCGGACACGGCCCGTTCGTTCCACGACGAGACCCTCCCGGCCGAGCCGGCCAAGACCGCGCACTTCTGCTCCATGTGCGGTCCGAAGTTCTGCTCGATGAAGATCTCCCAGGACATCCGCCGCGAGCACGGCGGAGACCTGAAGGCCGAGGAGATCCAGGCCGGCATGGCGGAGAAGTCCGCCGAGTTCGCGGCCTCGGGCAACCGCGTATACCTGCCGCTGGCCGACTGACGCACGGTGCACTGACGTACGGCCGGGCGGTCCCGCGACCCATGGGGGGAGTCGCGGGACCGTCCCGGCCGTTCACGGTCAGGCGACGACTCGGTACGCCGCGCCCAGCTTGCGCTGGGCGAAGTCGAGGTTTTGGGAGACCCGCTCACGCTGCTCTTCGGGCAGCTCGCCCTCGCTCAGGAGCCGTTCGCAGCACTCCAGCGACTCCTGGTACTGCCCGGTCCAGTAGGCGGCGATCGCGAGCTCGTCGAGCGCGCGCCACTCGTGCCACGAGAACTCGACGAAGAGGATGTCCTGGGGGCGGGGGATGCGCACCGCCTCCCGGGCGAACATGTAGGCGAGCGGCCAGCGGTTCTGGACGCGGCAGAGACGGGCGAGCTCGCCGATTGCCTCGGCGCGTGTGGGACGGCTCTCGTGCGCGCGCAGGTAGCGGTCCATTACCTCCGCCGGCGGCCGGTCGAGACTCGCGGCGAGCCGTGCGGCGTAGACCTGGGCGCAGTACGTCTCCTCGGCGAAGCCGGTCATGCCGGCCCGCCGGTCGTAGGCGGCGAGGGACTTCTCGGGTTCGCCCGCGTCCCGCCAGCTCTGGCCGAGGTAGAACACGTAGCGGGTGTTGTCGGGTTCCTTGATCAGCCCTTGTTCGAGGATCTCCGCGTCGCGCAGGTACTTCTGCCGCTGGCCGCCCTCCCGGAGGCGGGCGCCGCCGCCGACGCTGAGGATGTTGGCGCCTTCGAGCACGCCGAGGCTGTGCTCCGTGCCGCATTCGATGTACTCGTGGAGTACGCCGACGTAGCGCCAGGGCAGCCGCGTGGAGACCAGCGCAGGCCGCCAGTGGATGATCGGCCCGTCGTGCAGGGCGACTTGATAGGCGTCGAGGGTCAGGTCCGGCATCCGGAATCCTGGCTGTACCTGCATCTCGTCGTCGGCGTCGATGAACAGCAGGTAGTCGGCGCTGGAGCGGGCGAGTTCGATGGCCTCGGTGCGGCTGCCGTCGAACCCCTTCCACGGGCGTTCGTGGAGTACCCCGGGCAGATCGCTGAAGCAGTCCCGGATGACGTCCTGTGTGCCGTCCGTCGAGCCGGTGTCCACGATCACCCACGTGTCGATCAGGGGACGCATCGAGTCGAGGCACTTCCGGATGGTCGGAGCCTCGTTCTTGACGATCATGTTGAGGCAGACTGTTGGTTTCACGGGTCCCGTCCGCTGTAGTGGCGTTCCTGCCGGCGGTGGGGCCGCTGTGCCTCTACGACCACTTCTAGGGCTCTGCTCACGGCGCGCCGGTCCGGATGGATCGTCGGCGACTCTAGGGATCGGGCCCGGGGCATCGGTGGGCGGCGCGCCGACCGGTCCGCAGGTTAGTGGGTCGAGCGCTCCGATGTTTCACGTGAAACAGAGGTGGCGTTTCACGTGAAACATCGCCCCGCCGAGTGCTGCTCGGGTCCTCCGAAGCCGTCAGCACGCAGTAGCCATCACTCCGGCTCGGTCTCCGGGCCGCCGAAGTCCGGGCTGGTGAAGTCCGGGGACGTGTAACCGGGCCTGGGTCCCTGCGACGGGGCCCCGGGGCTGGTGAAGTCGGGCCGGGAGTACCCCAGGTTGGGGATGCGCCCGGCTCCCGGCTTGCGGGGGGCAGGGAACCCGGCAACGGCGCTGGGATCGGCCAGCGCGTCCCGTAGGAACGGCATGATGCCGCGCTCCAGCAGGGCGTTGCGCCAGGCCTCCCGGGCCCGTGACACCTCGTCGGGTATGGACTCGGTCTCGTCCGCCGCCACCTCGGTGGAACTGTTGCGGACGGCCGTCACCAGTAGCCCGATCACGGCGAAGAGCAGGGCCGCGACCGTGAGCCCGCCGAAGAGCCAACCCGCCGTCAGCATGGTGTCCGCGAAGGCCGGTTCGGGCTCGACGGACTTCAGGATGTAGCCCACCATCAGGAAGATCAGCATGGCGGTGCCGGCCAGGACCGGAGCGAGGACCGCGACCACGGCGCCCAGTCCTGCGCCGCCGCCGCTCTGTTCGCCGCTCTCCCTGGCCGTCGTTCCGGGAGTGGACAGGATCTCGCCCTGCCGTTCTTTGCGGACCTTCACGTAATGGTCGTACTCGGCTGCCGCCGCGGCCGTCAGCAGCGCGCTGGCCCCCATGGCCATGGTGCGCAGCTGTTCGGCGTTCAGCCGTTCGCCCAGGGTGGCGAGCTCGGGCCGGTCGTTCGCGGTGCGCAGCGCCTCGTCGAGGAGCCGATCGAACTCCGGTCGGTCTTCGGTGAGCAGGTGCGGAGCGCTGGTCATGTGCATCCCCCGATGCTCCGTAGGGGCCGGTATGCCCGCGTAGACCCGGGCACCGGCACAAACGGAGGAGAGCCTGCTACGGATAGAGCGATGGTAGAGCGCCCATGCCGTGCGTTGACAGGGGCTTTCCGGAAATACCCCGCTCCGGGAAGCCTCAGTCGTTCAACGGGAGTTGCACGACGAGCAGTTTGCCCGCCATCGTCACGCCGCCGTCCATTGCGATGGCCAGCCCGTCGGCGTACACGTGGGGACCGACCACGGCCTCGGGGCCGCGCGGTTCGTCGCCGTCCTCGGTGCCCACCTCGCCCAGCAGGTACGGGATGGGGCTGTGGCCGTGCACGACGCGACTGCCGCCGTAAGTGCCCAGGAGCTCGCGGACGGCCTGCGGCCCCGTGCCCTCGTCGCGGAAGGCGAAGCGCTTGGTGAACTTGCGGAAGAGGTCCCAGGTGATGTCCGCGTCGTTGCGGTTGAGCAGCTCGTGGATGGTGTCGTTGACGTCTTCGACGGAGTCGCCGTAGTCGCGGTAGGCGGTGGTGTCGGAGTGCAGGAGCAGGTGGTCCTCGACCAGGACGGCCGCGTCCAGCCGGGACATCCACTGCAGGTGGACGTCCTGCAGGCGCTCCATGTCGGTGCGCTGACCGCCATTGAGGAGCCAGGCGGCCTGGAAGGTGGCGGTGCCGGCGCCGGAGACGATGGGGGTGTCGCCGAACCGCTTGGCGCCGATGAGCAGGAGCTCGTGGTTGCCCATCAGGGCCTTGCAGTAGCCGCCTGCGGCGGCGGCCTCGGCGGAGAGGCGCATGACGAGGTCGATGACCCCGATGCCGTCGGGTCCGCGGTCGGTGAAGTCGCCCAGGAACCAGAGCCGGGCGTTTCCGGCGGACCAGTTGTGGTCGGCGTCGATGAGGCCCTGGACCTGGAGCTCGGAGACGAGTTCGGCGAGGTAGCCGTGGACGTCGCCGACCACGTAGAGCGGGCCGGGACCGTCGGCCGCGAAGTCCTGGGGGACGTACTGGACCTGGACGGTGTCACCGGGGCCGCCGAGGGCGCCGCGGCCGATGACCGGGAGGTCGCGCTGCGTCGGGGTGTAGTCCTCGAAGTCGCCGTCCCCGGCGTCGCTCTCCTCCGGGACGTGGCTCGTCCCGTACGAGGGCGGGGCCAGGGGCGCGGTCCCGGGTGCGCCGGTGCCGGCGGCGTACGGGGCTTCGTACCCGTAGGCGTGCTGCGCGGGGACGGGAACGGGAGCGGGAGCGAGTGGCGCGGCCGCCGGGCTCTCGTCGTAGTACGCGGGGTACTCCCCGTACACGGGTGCGTCGCCGGCCAGCCCGACGGGCACGGCGACCCCGGAGGGCACGGCAGGCGGGGCGGGTTCGACGAGGGGCACTCGGAAGTCCCGCTGCGTGTCCGTCCGCACCGCGGGTCCCTGACCGGCCCCCTGCGTCATCGACCCCTCCACCACCGTCGCACTGCCGTACACCTGCGGACCTCTCGCCTTCGGGGCGGCGGGTCCGTGATGTCGTGCGCCCATCATAGGAATGCAGCTCGCGCTCTGTGACGCACCAGGGGTGGTGAATCCTGGTCGGAGCTACTTGTTCCTACCGGTTTCTCCCAATATCGGTACTGCTGAAATCCTGGGCGGGGCCACTGGCTCCGCCCAGGGACCGGCGTGGTCGGTCAGTCCTGTGCCGGGGAGCGGGGCGGGCTGACGGTCGTACGGGGCTGCCTGCGCTGGGAGGAAGTACGGATGATCAGTTCGGTCGGGATGACCTGTTCGACGGGTCGTCCGGTGTCGACGCCCTCGATGGCGTCGATGAGCAGTTGTACGACGGCGGTGCCGATGCGGCGCGGTTTGAGGGACAGGGTCGTGATGGGCGGTTCGGTGTTGGCGTACACGGTGGATTCGCTGCAGCACACGAGCAGGAGGTCCTCGGGAACGCGCAGGCCGTAGCGCCGGGCGGCGGCGAGGAGATCGGTGCCGTTGGGGTCGAAGAGCCCGTACACGGCATCGGGCCGGTCGGGTCGGGCGAGCAGCCGGTCGGCGGCGACGGCGCCGGCGCACGGGTCGTGGGCGGGGTAGGACTCGTAGACCGGGTCCTGGCCCACGCGCTCGCACCAGCGGAGGTACGCGGTGGTGGAGAGGCGGGTGTAGGTGTCGGTGGTGGTGCCGGTCAGCAGCCCGATGCGGCGGGCGCCGGCGGCTGCGAGGTGGTCCAGGAGGCCCAGTACGGCGGCCTCGTGGTCGTTGTCCACCCAGGCGGTGACGGGGAGTGAGCCTGCGGGGCGGCCGTCGGAGACCACGGGCAGGCCCTGACGGACCAGTTCGGTCACGACGGGATCGTGGTCGGAGGGGTCGATGACGACGGTGCCGTCGAGGGCCACGTTGGACCAGACATCGTGTCGGGAGGTGGCGGGGAGGATGACGAGGGCGTAGCCGCGGGCGAGCGCGGCGGAGGTGGCTGCCCTGGCCATCTCTGCGAAGTACGCGAATTCGGTGAAGGTGAAAGGTTCATCCCCGTACGTCGTCACGGTCAGGCCGATGAGGCCCGACTTGCCGGTACGGAGGGTGCGGGCCGCCGCGGACGGGCGATAGCCCAGTCGGTCGGCGACCTCGCGGACGTGGCGGCGGGTGGCGTCCGGCAGCCGCCCCTTGCCATTGAGCGCGTCGGAGACGGTCGTGATCGAGACGCCCGCCGCCGCGGCCACGTCCCTGATGCCGGCCCGGCTTTGTCGGCCGGCGGCCCGCCGGGTGGTCTCGGTCCGGCTCACCTGGTGCTTCCCTGCTGCTGTCATGGCGAGCCGATAGTAGGGCTCGGGGGGCCGGGTGGTCCGGATGCATATGCAGGCGTTGACAGGCACGATTCTGCAGGGTTCGCCACCCCCAATGACCTTGGAAACCAAGGTGTTTTCCCGGGAAGGGGGCGAGGGGCGCCTGTCGTCGGGTCCGGGCATGCCAAAACGGTGCGGTCTCGGGCAGCTTTCAACTCACCTGTACGAGGGACGCGCGCCACGGCGCAGGCCACCGGCGCGCGCATATATGCGTGCGCTCTCCCGCATTCCTGGCGCCTGCCGTTCTCGGATGGGCGGAATCCTCATAAGGTGAGGAGTATTGAGTCGACGGCGACGTCGTACGGGATGGTCGAGGAGGACCTGCGGTGAGCGAGAAGAGCCCGAAGCTGCGCGCCGAGCTGGACGGCATCCCCACCTACAAGCCCGGGAAGCCCGCCGCAGCGGGCGGTCCCGTGGCGTTCAAACTGTCCTCGAACGAGAACCCGTACCCCCCGCTGCCTGGGGTGCTGGAGACTGCGGTGGCCGCGGCCGGCCACTTCAACCGCTACCCGGACATGGCGTGCACGGGTCTGGTGAACGAGCTCGCCGACCGGTTCGGGGTCCCCGTGGAGCACATCGCCACGGGCACCGGCTCGGTCGGGGTCGCCCAGTCGCTGATCCAGTCCACGGCGGGGCCGGGTGACGAGGTCATCTATGCCTGGCGGTCTTTTGAGGCTTACCCGATCATCACCCAAATCTCGGGTGCGACCTCGGTCAAGGTCCCGCTGACCGACGGGGACGTGCACGACCTGGACGCGATGTTCGAGGCGATCACCGAACGGACCCGGTTGATCTTCGTCTGCAACCCCAACAACCCCACGGGCACCGCCGTACGCCGGGCCGAACTGGAGCGGTTCCTCGACCGGGTGCCCTCCGACATCCTCATCGTCCTCGACGAGGCGTACAAGGAGTTCGTCCGCGACGTGGAGGTGCCGGACGGCATCGAGCTCTACCGCAGCCGCCCGAACGTCGCCGTGCTGCGCACGTTCTCCAAGGCGTACGGGCTCGCGGGCCTGCGCGTGGGATTCGCGGTGGCACACGAGCCGGTGGCCGCGGCGCTGCGCAAGACGGCGGTGCCCTTCGGCGTCAGCCAGCTCGCCCAGGACGCGGCGGTCGCCTCGCTGCGGGCCGAGGACGAGCTGATGGGCCGGGTCGGGTCGCTGGTCGGCGAGCGCAACCGGGTCCACGGGACGCTGCTGGCCCAGGGCTGGACCGTGGTCCCCGAGACGCAGGCCAACTTCGTGTGGATGCGCCTCGGTGAGCGGACCGCCGATTTCGCGGCGGCCTGCGAGAAGGCCGGCGTGGTGGTCCGGCCCTTCGCGGGCGAGGGCCTGCGGGTCACGATCGGCGAGCCCGAGGCGAACGACATCTTCCTGCACACGGCGGAGGCGTTCTTCAAGGAGATGTAGCCACCCGCTTCGAGCAGGTGTGGCTACGCGAGTTCCACGCGGATGGAGTCGCCGTCGCGGACGGTGGCCAGCAGGCGGGGGTCGCCGTCGAACGAGCCGAGCACGTTGCACGGGCTCGCCAGGCGGCTCTCGCCCCCGCGGGAGATCGGCGTCGGACCGTAGGGCAGCGCGAGAGCGTCGCCCTCGGTCCAGAACGCGACCGTGCCGGGATCGACGACCTGCTGGGCGTCGTGCTCCAGGGCCACGGAAACGCCGGTGTCGAAGTAGACCTCCTCGCCCCAGGTGTTGGCGGTGGCGGAAATCGGGAGTGCTTCGGCAAGCGCCTTGGCGGTCGGGGTTTCGTCGAGGGTCGCGGTGAGGTGGCCGGCGGGCCAGAGGATCCGAATCTTCATGGATCGCATTCAACAATCTGTTGAATGTATTCGCTAGGGGACCCCCCCCTGAAAGGTGCCGTCACCCGTACGACATAATGCTTGTGAATGTGAACGCGTTCACAAGCGTGTCCTGCTTCCTCCCGGATTGAGTGGGATGCGAGAGGCAAACTGCGGCTGTGACCACGGCGAACCGAAGGAGACGAGGACGTGGACCTAGCTTTGGCGCCAGAGACACTGGCGCGATGGCAGTTCGGTATTACGACCGTCTATCACTTCCTCTTCGTTCCCTTGACGATCTCGCTGGCCGCGCTCGTCGCGATCCTGCAGACCGCCTGGGTACGTTCGGAAAAGGAGAAGTACCTCAAGGCCACGAAGTTCTGGGGCAAGCTCTTCCTGATCAACATCGCGATGGGTGTCGTCACCGGCATCGTCCAGGAGTTCCAGTTCGGCATGAACTGGTCCGACTACTCGCGGTTCGTCGGTGACATCTTCGGAGCCCCGCTGGCCTTCGAGGCCCTCATCGCCTTCTTCTTCGAGTCCACCTTCATCGGCCTGTGGATCTTCGGCTGGGACAAGCTCCCCAAGAAGATCCACCTGGCCTGCATCTGGATGGTCTCGATCGGCACCATCCTCTCCGCGTACTTCATCCTCGCGGCGAACTCCTGGATGCAGCACCCGGTCGGCTACCGGATGAACGCGGAGCGGGGCCGGGCCGAGCTCACCGACTTCTGGCTGGTGCTCACCCAGAACACGGCGCTGACGCAGTTCTTCCACACCATGACGGCCGCCTTCCTGGTCGGCGGCGCGTTCATGGTCGGCATCGCCGCCTTCCACCTCTCCCGCAAGCGGCACATCCCCGTCATGCGGACCTCGCTGCGGCTCGGCCTGGTCGTCATGATCATCGCCGGACTGGGTACGGCCATCAGCGGTGACCTGCTCGGCAAGGTGATGTTCAAGCAGCAGCCCATGAAGATGGCCGCCGCCGAGGCGCTCTGGGACGGCGAGGCGCCGGCTCCCTTCTCGGTCTTCGCGTACGGCGACGTCGAGAAGGGCCACAACAAGGTCGCCATAGAGATCCCGGGCCTGCTGTCCTTCCTGGCCAACGACGACTTCACCTCCTTCGTCCCGGGCATCAACGACGTGAACAAGGCCGAGCAGGAGAAGTTCGGGCCCGGCGACTACCGCCCCAACATCCCCGTCGCCTACTGGGGCTTCCGCTGGATGATCGGCTTCGGCATGGCCTCCCTGGGGGTCGGGGTCCTGGGGCTCTGGCTGACCCGCAAGAAGTTCATGCTGCCGCCGGGGCTGCGCACCGGTGAGAACGACGTCCCGCACCTGGTCCTCTTCAAGAAGGCGCTGAGCCCCAAGTTCACCAACCTGTACTGGGTGATCGCGCTCTGGACCATGGGATTCCCGCTGATCGCCAACTCCTGGGGCTGGATCTTCACCGAGATGGGCCGTCAGCCCTGGGTGGTCTACGGAGTCCTGCGCACCCGCGACGCCGTCTCGCCCAACGTCTCCCAGGGCGAGGTGCTCACCTCGATGATCGGCTTCACGCTGCTCTACGCCGTGCTCGCGGTCATCGAAGTCAAGCTGCTCGTGAAGTACGTCAAGGCCGGCCCGCCCGAGCTCACCGAGGCCGACCTCAACCCGCCCACCAAGATCGGCGGGGACGACAAGACCCCCGACCGGCCGATGGCCTTCTCGTACTGAGGCTGGGGAGACCACACCATGCAACTACACGACGTCTGGTTCGTGCTCATCGCCGTCCTGTGGATCGGCTACTTCTTCCTCGAGGGCTTCGACTTCGGGGTCGGCGTACTGACGAAGCTGCTGGCCCGCGACCGCAAGGAGAAGCGGGTCCTGATCAACACGATCGGGCCCGTCTGGGACGGCAACGAGGTCTGGCTGCTCACGGCGGGCGGTGCGACCTTCGCCGCCTTCCCCGAGTGGTACGCCACCCTCTTCTCCGGCTTCTACCTGCCGCTGCTGATCATCCTGATCTGCCTCATCATCCGGGGCGTCTCCTTCGAGTACCGCCACAAGCGTCCCGAGGACAAGTGGCAGACCAACTGGGAACACGCGATCTTCTGGACCTCGCTGATCCCCGCGTTCCTGTGGGGTGTGGCGTTCGCCAACATCGTGCGCGGCGTGAAGATCGACCAGAACAAGGAGTACGTCGGCACCTTCTTCGACCTGCTCAACGTCTACTCGATCCTCGGCGGCCTGGTCACCCTGACCCTCTTCACCTTCCACGGCGCGGTGTTCACCTCGCTCAAGACGGTCGGTGACATCCGGGACCGCTCGCGCAAGCTGGCCATGCAGCTCGGGGTGGTGACCGCCGTACTGGCGCTCGCCTTCCTGATCTGGACCCAGGTCTCGCGCGGCGACGGCTGGAGCCTGATCGCGATGATCGTGGCGGTGCTGTCCCTGGTCGGAGCCCTCGGCTTCAACTTCGCCGGCCGGGAGGGCTGGGCGTTCGCCCTGTCGGGAGTCACCATCGCGGCCGCCGTGGCGATGTTGTTCCTCACGCTCTTCCCGAACGTCATGCCGTCCTCGCTGAACGACGCCTGGAACCTCACGGTCACCAACGCCTCGTCCAGCCCGTACACCCTGAAGATCATGACCTGGTGCGCGGCGGTGGCGACCCCGGTCGTCCTGCTCTACCAGGCGTGGACGTACTGGGTGTTCCGCAAGCGCATCGGTACCCAGCACATCGCCGACGCGCACTGAATCCCGGTCGGCCGACCGGTCCCGCCCGGACCGGCCCGGCCCCGTCCGGCGCCGTCTGATCCTGTCTAGGGGATGTTTCACGTGAAACCGATCGACCCGCGCCTGCTCCGGTACGCCCGCTCCACCCGCCTCTTCCTCGGGGCGGTGGTGGTTCTCGGGCTCGCCGGGGCGGGGCTGGTCGTCGGCCAGGCGATGCTGATCGCCGAGATCGTGGTCGGTGCCTTCGAGGACGGACTGGACGGAGCGGCGCTGCGGACGCCGTTGCTGTTGCTCGCGGCGGTGGCGCTCGGCCGGGGCCTGGTCGCGTGGCTGACGGAGCTGGCCGCGCACCGGGCCAGCGCGGCGGTCAAGTCGGAGCTGCGGGGCCGACTGCTGGACCGGGCCGCCGACCTGGGTCCCGGCTGGCTCAGCGGGCAGAGGACGGGGTCCCTGGTGGCGCTGGCCACCCGGGGTGTGGACGCGCTCGACGACTACTTCTCGCGGTACCTGCCCCAGTTGGGGCTCGCGATCGTCGTCCCCGTGGCGGTGCTCGCCCGGATCGTCACCGAGGACTGGGTGTCGGCGGCCATCATCGTGGTCACACTGCCGCTGATCCCGGTCTTCATGATCCTGATCGGCATGGCCACCCAGTCCAGGATGGACCGCCAGTGGCGGCTGCTGTCCCGTCTGTCGGGGCACTTCCTGGACGTGGTGGCCGGACTTCCGACCCTGAAGGTCTTCGGCCGGGCGAAGGCCCAGGCCGAGTCCATCCGCAAGATCACCGATGACTACCGGCAGGCCACGATGCGCACCCTGCGCATCGCGTTCCTGTCCTCCTTCGCGCTCGAACTGCTGGCGACCCTCTCGGTGGCGCTGGTGGCAGTGACCATCGGCATGCGGCTCGTGCACGGAGAACTGGACCTGTACACCGGGCTCGTCATCCTGGTCCTGGCACCCGAGGCGTACCTGCCCCTGCGGCAGGTCGGAGCGCAGTACCACGCGGCGGCGGAGGGGCTGGCGGCCGCCGAAGAGATCTTCGACGTACTGGAGACCCCGACCCCGGCGGCGGGCGGCACGGCCGCCGTACCCGGTGCGGGGCTGCGGATCGAACTGGACGGGGTCGCGGTCCGCTACGAGGGCCGGGGCGAGGACTCCCCCGGGCCGGTGTCGCTGAGTGTGGGGCCAGGCGAATGCGTGGCCCTCACCGGGCCGAGCGGTGCGGGCAAGTCCACGCTGCTCCAGGTGCTGCTGGGGTTCGTGACCCCGAGCGCAGGCCGGGTGCGGGTCGGCGGCACGGACCTGGCGGAGCTCTCGCGGGAGCAGTGGCGGGAGCGGATCGCATGGGTGCCGCAGCGGCCGCACCTGTTCGCCGGGACGATCGCGGAGAACGTACGGCTGGCGAGGCCCGAAGCCGGGGACGAGGCCGTCGTCGGTGCTCTGGAGGACGCCGGGGCCTGGGAGTTCGTGGCCGGGCTGCCGCTGGGCGTGGACACGATGCTCGGTGAGGGCGGCGTCGGTCTGTCCGCGGGGCAGCGTCAGCGGCTGGCGCTGGCACGGGCGTTCCTGGCGGACCGGCCGGTGCTGTTGCTGGACGAGCCGACGGCCGCTCTGGACGGCGAGACCGAGGCCGGCGTCGTGGAGGCGGTACGCAGGCTCGCGGTCGGGCGGACCGTGCTGCTGGTGGTGCACCGGCCGGCGCTGCTCGCTGTCGCGGACCGGGTGGTGCGCGTCGGGGTGGGGCCCGCGGGCTTCCTCCCCCACTCCATCCCCACGCCCGACCCGACCGGGGCCGTGCCCCGGACCGACCAGGGCTCCGCCCCGGAACCGGGGGCCCTGGGAGCGGCGGCGGGCCCCGCCGGAGTGAGCGATCCCGGGGAATGGATCCTCGGGAGCGCACCCGAGCGGATGGCGAAGACGGCCGGAGCCGATACGGGCGGGCGCGATCCGCTGCGGCGGGTCAGGGCCGTGGCCAAGGCGTGGCAGGGCCGGTTCAGGCTGGGGCTGCTGCTCGGGGCACTGGCCGTCGGGTGCAGCGTGGGGCTGATGGCGGTCTCCGGATGGTTGATCTCGCGGGCCTCCGAACAGCCGCCGGTGCTCTACCTGATGGTGGCCGTCACCGCCACGAGGGCCTTTGGCATGGGCCGGGCCGTCTTCCGGTACGCGGAACGGCTCGTGTCCCACGACGCCGTGCTGCGGATGCTCGCAGACCTGCGGGTCTCCGTGTACCGGGGGCTGGAGCGGATCGCCCCCGCCGGGCTGCGCGCGCAGCGGCGCGGGGACCTGCTGACCCGGCTGGTGGCCGACGCCGACGCCCTGCAGGACTACTGGCTGCGCTGGCTGCTGCCCGTCGGCACCGCGGTGCTCGTCGGGACCGGGTCGGTGGCGTTCACCGCCTGGCTGCTTCCCGGGGCCGGGGCCGTGCTCGCGGCCGGGCTGATCGCCGCCGGTGTCGGGGTGCCGCTCGTGAGTGCGGTCTGCGCACGCCGAACCGAGCGTCGGCTCGCGCCCGCCCGGGGCGAGCTCGCCACCCGGGTGGCCGATCTGCTCACCGGGACCGCGGAGCTGACCGTGGCCGGAGCGCTCGGCGGGCGAAAGGCCGCCGCGAAGGAGAGCGACCGCACGCTGACCGGGATCGCCGCCCGCACGGCCGCCGTCACCGGGCTCGGGAGCGGGCTGACCGCCCTCCTGTGCGGGCTGACCGTGGTGTGCGCCGCCGCCGTCGGCGCGAGCGCCGTCGCCGGGGGGCGGCTGTCCGGGGTCGCCATGGCCGTGGTCGTGCTGACTCCGCTCGCCGCCTTCGAGGCCGTCACCGGGCTTCCGCAGGCGGTCCAGTACCGCCAGCGGGTCCGCCGAAGCGCCGAGCGGGTCTACGAGGTCATCGACTCGCCCGTCCCGGTCACCGAGCCGGAGCGGCCCGAGGCGCTGCCCTCCTCGCCCTTCCCGCTGAGGCTGACGGGTCTCGCCGCCCGCCATCCCGGGCAGGAGCAGGACGCCCTGCGGGGGCTCGACCTGACCCTGGAGGCCGGCCGCCGGATCGCGGTCGTCGGCCCCTCGGGCGCCGGCAAGACCACGCTGGCGCAGGTTCTGCTGCGCTTCCTGGACCAGCACGAAGGCTCGTACACCCTGGGCGGGACCGACGCGCGTGCGGTCGACGGGGACGACGTGCGCCGGGTGGTGGGCCTGTGTGCCCAGGACGCACACATCTTCGACAGCTCGGTGCGGGAGAACCTGCGCCTGGCCCGTACCGGGGCGAGCGAGGAAGAGCTGCGCGAGGCACTCGCCGAGGCCCGGCTGCTGGAGTGGGCCGACGGGCTTCCGGAGGGGCTGGACACGCTGGTCGGTGAGCACGGCGAACGGATCTCCGGTGGCCAGCGCCAGCGCCTGGCGCTGGCTCGGGCCCTGCTCGCGGACTTCCCGGTCCTCGTCCTGGACGAGCCGGCCGAGCACCTGGACCTGGCGACTGCGGACGCGCTGACCGCGGACCTGCTGGCCGCGACCGAGGGACGCACCACCGTGCTGATCACGCACCGGCTGGCCGGTCTGGAAGCAGTCGACGAGGTGCTCGTACTGGACCGCGGTGCGGTCGTCCAGCGCGGGGCGTACGCGGAGCTCGCCGCGGTCGAGGGGCCGCTGCGGAGGCTTCTGGAGCGGGAAAGGGCAGCGGACCGCACAACGGCCGATAATGGCCAGGCTCGACTTTCCTCACTAAAGGGGACTAACTAGTCTCAAGAGCATGTCAGCGCAGGAGTCCCAGCAATCGCCCGAGTCATCGCCGGAGCCGTCACCGGGAAAGCCCGACCCGCTGGAGGCCGCGACTGCTGCCACCCGGAGTCTTCAGGGGCTGTCCACCGAGCTCACGGCCCGGGTGCCACAGCTCCTGGAAGCCATGCGGTCGGTGGGTACAGGCCTTGAACTGCACTCCACGCTGGACCGGATCTGCGAGACAGCTGCCGAGCTCGCGGACGCCCGCTACGCGGCCATCGGCGTCGTCGACACCGAGGGCCGAGGGCTTTCGGACTTCGTCACCTTCGGCATCAGCGACAAGCTGGCCAGGAAGATCGGACACCGCCCGGACGGGAAGCACGGGCTGCTCGGCGCGCTGATCTCGCACCCCGACACGGTGCACCTCGCCGATCTGACCAAGGATCCGCGCTCGGCGGGATTCCCCGAACACCACCCGCCCATGAAGACCTTCCTCGGCGTCCCGATCCGGGTGCAGGGCGAGATCTTCGGCAATCTCTACCTCGCCGAGAAGAACGGCGGCGGCGAGTTCAACGACTACGACGTCCACATGGTCCGGGTACTGGCCACCGAGGCCGGCATCGCCATCGGCAACGCCCGGCTCTACGAGGCCGCCACCCAGCGCGAGCGCTGGATCGACGGCTCGGTCGCCGTCACCACCGCCCTGCTGTCGGGCGGGGACGCGGACGACGCGCTCGCGGTCGTCGCCGAACAGGCCCGCCGGCTCGCCGATTCGGCCGCCGGGATCGTGATGCTGCCCGCCGAGGACGGCGGGATGGAGATCGTCGCGGTCTCCGCCGAGAACCCGGCCACCTCGCTCGGCGTGGTGATCCCGGCCGAGAGCCCCGTGGTCGCCAGGCTCCTGGAGGGCGAGCCGGTCTTCGTGGAGGACGCGGCCTCGGATCCGCGCATGATCAGCCGGCTGACCAGCCAGTACGGGGCCTGCATGATGCTCCCGCTGCACAGCGGCGGCCGGGTGCTGGGAGCGCTCGTCACCCCCCGGGCCCGCGGCAAGCGGCCGTTCAGCGAGGCCGAACGGACCCTGGCCACGCAGTTCGCCTCCCAGGCGGCGCTCGCGCTGATGATGGCCGAGGCGCAGCGCGACCGGGAACGGCTGGCGGTCTTCGAGGACCGCGACCGGATCGCCCGCGATCTGCACGACCTCGTCATCCAGCGGCTCTTCGCCACCGGGATGATGCTGGAGGGTGCCCAGCGCCGTTCCGTCGTGCCCGAGGTGCGCGACGGGGTCGGCAAGGCCGTGGACGAGCTCGACGTGACGATCCAGGAGATCCGTACCGCGATCTTCGCCCTCCAGCAGGGGCCGGCGGAAGTCCCCTCGGGTCTGCGCACCCGGGTACTGCGGGAGATCAACATGGCTGCCGTGCCGCTGGGCTTCAAGCCCGCACACCGCTTCCTCGGGCCGATCGACGCGGTCGTCGGCGAACTCGTCGGCAAGAACCTGATCGCCGCCCTGCGCGAGGCCCTGTCGAACGCGTTCCGGCACGCCGAGGCCTCACGCATCGAGGTGGTGCTCGACGCCACCGTCACCCTGGCCGACGGACGGCCCGGGGTCCGGCTGGAGGTGGCCGACGACGGCGTGGGCATCCCGGAGGGCGGGCGGCGCAGCGGGCTGCGGAACCTGCGCCGCCGGGCCGAGTCGCTCGGCGGCTCCAGCTCGTACGGGCCCGGCCTCGACGAGGACGGCGGCGGGACCACCCTGGTGTGGGAGGCGCCGCTCTAGGGTCTGTCGGGCCGCCGCGCTAGGACCGGGCGCGCGCGGCCCGTTCGGCCAGGATGCGCTCGATGACGAGGGCGACGCCGTCCTCGTTGTTGGCGACCGTACGGCCGGACGCGGCCGCGATCACATCCGGATGGGCGTTGCCCATCGCGTACGAGGTGCCCGCCCAGCCGAGCATCTCCACGTCGTTCGGCATGTCCCCGAAGGCGACCACCTCGGCCGCCGAGATACCGCGCTCCTCGCAGCACAGGGCCAGGGTGCTGGCCTTGGAGACACCCGGTCCGCTGATCTCCAGCAGGGAGGTCGGGCTGGAGCGGGTGATCGAGGCGTACGCGCCGGCGGTGGTGCGGGCCAGCTCCAGGAACTCGTCGGGAGCCAGCTCGGCATGGTGCGCGAGCACCTTGAGGACGGGCGCCGAATCGTCGTCCGTCGCCTCCTGGAGCAGCTTCTCGGCGGTGGCGACATTGGCGCCCGGGTCCTGGAAGAAGGGCGGGTACGCAGGCTCGTAGTTGATGCCGGTGGTCAGTTCGACGGCGAACGACGTGCCGGGGGCGGCGGCCCGCAGAGCCTCCACCACCTTGAGTGCGGTGAGTCGGGGCAGCGCCCTGACCTGCACGAACTCCTGGCCGGTGGGTGAGCCGCCGGTGAGCTGATCGAAGGCGTGGAGATCGACGACGGCAGCGCCGTTGGCGCAGATCGCCAGGCCGTGGCCCTGGACGTGGTCGCTGACCACGCCCATCCAGCGGGCCGGGCGTCCGGTCACGAAGAAGACCTCGATGCCGGCCTCCTCGGCGGCGGCGAGTGCGTCGACGGTGCGCTGCGAGACGGATTTGTCGTCGCGCAGCAGGGTGCCGTCGAGATCGGTGGCGATGAGCCGGGGCGTGGGAGTTGGCCCGTCCGGGCGCTGGGGAGCCGAGGTCACGGATCCATCTTCGCCCATGCGACCGGGTCGCCGAGCCGGACCCCTGTCGGGGCCGGGGCGATGGCGATGTTTCACGTGAAACATCGCCACATGGTTGTCAGTGGTGGGTGGAAGGATCTCTTCGCCGGTTTCGATGACGTCACACGGGGGGCGACGTGCTCATCCCTTCAACCCGGAAGTCGGACTGCGACGCCTGCGGCGGCCCGTACGCCAGAAGGGTCATGAGCCTGGGAATGTCGCTCTGCTCACGCTGCGAGTGGGAGGGGGCCGCTCGTCCGGACCGCGAACCGGTCCTGGTGGGCGAGATCCTGGCCGGCCCCTCGGGTCCCCTGGCCCGCGCTTCCGACGACGGCCGCGCAGCGATGCCGGTCCGGGCCGTCCAGGCCCCGGGCGGGACGATCTGCCGGATCTGCGGCGGCGCTGCCGAGTGGTACCGCACGGTCCGGGGCCGCTGGCTGATGATCGAGCCCGGTTCATGGCCGTCCGGCTCCGTCCCGGCGGGCAAACGCTGGCACATCACGGACAGCGGCACCGCTGTCTCCCTGAGCGCCACCTCGGTCTCGGGCAGCTGTCGGATCTGTCACTTCGACGTCTGTTCCCGGGTTCCGGCGCCCATTGGCTCGCCCCTGTTGCTCGACCTTTGGCGCAAGAACGCCCAGCGCGGGGCGTGAGGGGCACCCGGCGACGGTCGTAGGCTCATGGGTATGACGTTGCGCCTGAGCACTGTGATCCTTCCCGTCCACCGGTGGCACGAAGGGGGGCGCGAGCGCTGGCAGCGGGCAGAGGCGCTGGGGTTCCACGCCGCCTACATCTACGACCACCTGTCCTGGCGGACCTTCCGCAACGGAACGTGGTTCGGCGCGCTGCCGACGCTCACGGCCGCCGCCACGGCGACGGAGCGGATGCGGCTGGGCACGCTCGTCACCTCGCCCAACTTCCGCCACCCGGTGACGCTCGCCAAGGACCTGATCGCCCTCGACGACATCTCCGGCGGCCGGATCACGCTCGGCATCGGCGCCGGGGGCAACGGCTTCGACGCCACCGTGCTCGGCCAGGAGGCGTGGACCCCCAAGGAGCGGGCCGACCGTTTCGGGGAGTTCCTGCCGCTCCTCGACCGGCTGCTCACGGAGGACTCCGTCTCGCAGCGGGGCACCTTCTACTCGGCTGACGAGGCCTTCAACATCCCCGGCTGCGTCCAGCGGCCCCGGCTGCCCTTCGCCGTCGCCGCGACCGGACCCCGCGGCCTGAAGCTCGCCGCGCGGCACGGGCAGGCGTGGGTGACGACCGGCGATCCGAAGATCTTCGACGAGGGCACCCCGGAGCAGTCGGTGGAGGCCATCCGGGGCCAGCTCGACAAGCTGGGCAAGGCCTGTGTGGAGACCGGCCGGGACGTCGCGGAGCTGGACAAGGTCCTGCTCACGGGCTTCACCCCGGACCGCGGGCGCCCGCTGGAGTCCGTGGACGCCTTCGTGGACTTCGCGGGCCGCCACCAGGAGATCGGGATCACCGAGCTGGTGATCCACTGGCCGATCCCCGATTCCGAGTTCGCCGCCGACCAGGACGTCTTCGAGCGGATCGCGACCGAGGGGCTCGCCCAACTCGGCTGAGCCGGACGGGTCCGCTGCCGTCGCCGCACCGGGTGAGGCGGCGGCAGCGGACGGCACCGGCCCGTCGGCCCGTCAGTCCGAGGCGCGCAGCAGGTGTTCCACCGTGCGCTCGGCGCTCTCCAGCAGCCATCCGGGCGCCGTGCCCTCGGGCAGTGCGCGGACCTCGTCGGCGAAGGCCGTCACCCGGGCGGCGCCGACTTCCGGCCGGCCCAGCTCGTTCTCGGTCCAGGCGGCGTTGGTCACGCACTGGAACCGGGACTCCAGCCGGTCCGGTCCGAGCTCGGCGTGCAGACCGGCGGCCCGTTCCCAGAGCTCGATCTCCTCCAGCCGCAGCGCTTCCAGCTCCGCTTCGCTCAGCGACTCGGAGGCAGCGGCGTCCTCGCCGTCCTCGTCATCGTCCTTCCCGTCTGCGGAGACACGTCGGTCGAGGACCTGGGCCAGCTGGTTCCAGGTCTCGGCGAGCTCGGCCCGCAGCTCCAGGGATTCCGGGGCCTCGGCCGAAGCGGCGACCAGGACCTCGGCCGCCTCCTCCATCCGGGTCCGCACCCGTGCCACCGTCGCGTTGGTGACCTCGTCGCGCAGCCCCAGCCAGGCCAGCGACCGCAGGATCCGTACCTCGGCGATCGGTGCGTCCTTCGAGCGCCGGTGCAGCTCCAGGGCCCGCTCGTACGCGGCCGCCGCCTCCGGCACCAGCCGTGCCTCGGAGAGCTGGTCGGCCGCCGCCTGGGCGAAGTTTGCCTGCGGACGCGGGTCCTCCCAGTCCTTGGCCACCTCCGCCGCGCACAGGTACTGCTCCGCCGCGCCCCGCGGATCGTTCAGCTCGCGCAGCAGATCGCCCAGGAATTCCCGTACGGACGCGGCCTGGCCCTCGCCGTGCTCCAGCAGGTCCGGCAGCGTCGACTGGAGCACCTCGGCCGCCTCGGCGGCACGCCCGTCACGGGCGTGGCACCGAGCCAGCATCAGCCGGGCCTGGGCCCCGCCGTGCGCGGTGAGTCCGGCCTGGTCGAACCAGTGCGCCGCCTCCAGGGCGTGCCCGGTGGCCTCCGCGTCCGCTTCGCTCCGCCGCAGCAGGATGTCGGCCAGGGTGAGCCGTACGACGCCCTGCGTCTCGGGGTGGGTCACCTCGGAGGAATGCGTCAGAGCAGCCCGCGCCGCCTCCTCGGCTTCCGCGGGACGGTCCAGGGACATCAGCACGCCGGCCCGCAGCACCAGCGGGTCCACGGCGAGCCACGGCAGGCCCGCTGTGACCGACCGGTCGGCGGAGGCGGCGAGCAGGGCCACCGCACGCTCCGGGTCCCCCTCCGAGAGGGCGATCCGGCCCAGCATCTCCTCGGCGTCCGCGACCACGTCGGGCAGGGCGGAGGCCTCGTAGGCATCGACGAAGGCCCCCAGCTCGGAGACCAGTTCGCCGTGCCCGTGCCCGTGGTCGTGACCGTGGTCTTGACCGGAGGGGTCCGCGTCGTCGTGGCCATGGGCCTCTTCGAGCGAGCGGAGGTAGGACTCCACCCGGATCGAGGCCAGCTCCGCGAGTGCGATCCGCCGGGGCCGCAACGGCTCGCCCGCGTCCAGTGCTTCGGCGGCGCGCAACGCCACCGCCAGCAGCCTGCGCAGCTCCTCCGCGCCGGTCCCGGACTGCGCGGCCACGGTCGCCAGCCGCAGCTCGGCCAGGGCGGCGCGCTCCGGCCGGCCGAGTGCCCGGTAGCCCTCGCGCACCCCGGTCAGCAGCTCCGCGGCCCCCGGGGCCCCGGCCCGTGCGGCCGCCAGGGCCCGGTGGTCCGCCACGTCGGCCGCCACCAGCGGGTCCGCCCCGGCGTCGGGGTGTACCGCCACCTCGTTCCAGAGCGTGTCCGACCCCGGGTGTCCGAGGTCCCGCGCCGTTCGGGCCCGCTCCACCAGTTCGGCGAAGCCCCCGTCCGAGGAGGAGGCCGAGGACGACGCCGCGTCATGACCGGACGGCGGAGTCGGCACCCGGACGGGGACCGGCCGCGGGAGCGCGGCCAGCGCGGAGCTGCGTACGCCCAGCGGCAGGGCCGCGGCCAGCGGGGCCCTGCCTATCCGTTCGAGGAACCGCTCCGAGACGCGGGTGGAGCCGTTGCGCGCGTCGAACCGCCGGGCCGTGTCGAGCGAGCCCGCGCGCAGCACCTCGTACAGCTCGGACACCGTGTGCGGGACACCTTCGTAGGGGACGGCCGGGCTCTGCCCGTGCCCCAGTTCCTTCAGACGGCGCAGCAGGACGAGCACGCCGCCGTGGAACGCCAGCCGGTCGGAGAGGTTGGCGAGCGGGCCCACGTGCGCGGCGTGTTCGGAGAGGATCTCCAGGCCGCGCGACTCGTTGCCGGTGAGCGCGCAGAACTCGATGTGGCGGCCGAGCGAGGGCAACAGGCTCTCGTTGCCCCGGGCCAGCCGGTATCCGCGCAGGTGGGAGGAGCGGGCCTCGTCGAGCCGGCCGAGCCGCACCAGCGGCAGCAGCGAGGTGGCCAGCACCCGGTGGGGTTCCTCGGCGCAGGTCCGCTCGCCGGACAGCACCGGCTGCCAGACCTTCAGGGCCTCGGAGTCGTCGCCGCGCATCATCGCGTACTGGCCCTGGCCGTTGAGCTCGCAGGCGTGGCAGTCGCTCATGTCGTCGCGGTCGGCGGCCTGCCAGTGGGCGTACGCCTGCCCGGCGCGTTCGTCGTCGCCGGTCGAGTCGGCGAGCCACAGCTCGGCCTCGCGTACGGGACGCTCGCTGTAGCCGGCGATCCGGTAACGGCGCTCCATCTCGTCCAGCCACCCGGTCGCGGAGGCCAGTGGGACCTCGGGGGAGTGGCTGATGGCGGTGGCGATCCACTTGAACTGCCAGAACAGCGAGTGGGCGTCCCATTCGGAGAAGGCGCCGGGGTCCTTGTCGTACTCCTGGAGCAGCCGCGCGAAGGGCACGAGCATCTTCGGCGACTCGGAGCTGTACAGGTAGGCGTTGATCTGGGTGTCCAGGGCCTCGCGGAACAGCGCGCGGTCCCCGCTCGCCTCGGCGGCGGCCGACAGCGCCTCGGCGTGCGCGTTGCGGGCGGTGCCGCCCGGGGACCGGCGGTTCTCGGCCAGCCCGCGCTCGATCTCCTCGCGCGTCATCGTGCTCACTTCTCGTCCTCCCGGGTGTCGGCGGGATGCGTGGCCCATTCCAGGAGCCCGAGGAAGGCCCGGTTGAGCAGGGTGCTGTCGCCCGGCCGCAACGGTCGCTGGGACATCAGCAGGGCCTGCCCGTACAGCGATTCAACGGCGGTCGCGGTCAGCGCCTCGTCGGGGAGGGCCGCTATCCGGCGGATCAGCGGGTTGTTGTGGTTGAGGACCAGGCGGGCGCGCGGGGCGGAGCCGCGCAGTGCGCCGAGGATGCCGCTCCAGAGCGAGTCGGCGCTGTCCAGGGCGGCGGTGCGGTCGCGCTCCTGGCGGGCCTGGCGGTCGTCGAGGTAGAGCGCGGGGACGGCCACGGGCTGGAAGGCGCGCAGGACGACATCGCAGCTCTGTGGCTCCAGCCGGGTGCGGGCGGTGGCTAGGAAGGGCGCCAGGGCCAGCTCGGCGGAGGTCTGGACCGGGTCGAGGCGCTCGGTGACGGCTCCGGCATCGAGCTCGGTGACCTTGAGCTGCGGCCGCACGGTGGGCAGCAGGGCCAGCAGGTCGGCGTCGTAGGTGTAGCCGGCGTTGATGACTCCGAGGCCGTGGGCCGCCGCGATCGGGGCGATCTGGCGGAACTCCTCCACCGTGCGCGTGAAGTGGATGTCGGTGTGCGCGGCCGCGAACTCCTCCAGGCTCATCGAGCCGTCGCTGGTCTCGAAGGGCAGCCAGGGCAGCATCAGGCCGAGCAGCTCGGGGTCGTGCCGGGCCAGCGACTTCACCCCGAGGTGGTGGACGCTCAGGAAGGCGGCCAGGCGCTCCGGTTCGCTCGCGGCGAGCTCGGCGAGCCAGGTGCGGATGCGGGCCCCGAGGGCCTCGCGCACGGCGGCCAGGGTCTCGTCGTCGTACAGGTTCTCGCGCGAGGCGGTGGGCCGCAGGGTGTCGGTGTCGAGGACCGCGCGGACGAAGAACGCCCAGTCGGGCAGCAGGTTGTCGGCCTTGTCCGTCAGCAGCATGCCCTTGAGGTGGACGCGGTGTCCGGACCGGTGGGCGGGGCTGGTCGGCTCGGGCAGGACGTACGCGACCCCGCGCACTCCGGCGACCGGCAGGTCGAGGTCGATGCTGTCGAGCGGGGTGAAACCGAAGAGCTGCGCGCAGTGCCCGGCGAGTGCGACGCGGCGGGCCGCCGGGGTGGGGAAGGCGCGGTCCCACACGGCGGGCCGGTCGGTGACCGGGCGGGGTGCGGAGCCTTCCACGGAGCCCTCGCCGGGGCCCTCGCCGGAGCCTTCGTGGAAGGTGATGTCGTAGGGGAGGAGCGATCCGTAGTCACGGGCCAGCTGTTCGACCTTGGCCGGGACGAGCCACTCCTCGGCGCCGGGCCGGACCTCCAGCACGACGGTCGTACCGGGCTCCGTGCGGGCGTCGTCCGGCAGTTCGCGCACGGTGTACGAGCCGTCGTCGGTGGCGAGCCATTCGACGGGCGCGGCCAGGCGGTCGCGGGCGGAGCGGGTGACGACGCGGATCTGGCGGGCGACGACGAAGCAGGCGAGCAGACCGATGCCGAACTGCCCGAGGAACTCCTGGCGGGTGGTTTCCAGCCCGTGCGCGCCTCCGCGCTTGGAGCTGCGGCCGATGGTGGCGAGGAGGGAGTGGGCCTCGGCGGCGGTCAGGCCGATGCCGCTGTCCTCGATGGTCACCCGGTTTCCGGTGGCCGAGAGGCGGATGGCGATCTCGGCCTCGGGGTCCAGGGCCTGCCGGGCGGTGACCGCGTCGACGGCGTTCTGGAGCAGCTCGCGGACGTACACGCGCGGGCTGGAGTAGAGGTGGTGGGAGAGCAGGTCGACCAGGCCGCGCAGATCGACCTGGAAGGTGTTCGCCGAGGGTTCGGAATCGGCCGGTTCGGCGATCGGGGCCGGTTGTGCGGACGTCATGGGTGCGTCACCTCGCGTGCGGTGTGGGTGGTTCGGCGACCGCGAGGTACTCCCCCCCTCACAGATCCCGGAGTGAGGAACAGAGTAGGGGGCCGGTCTGACAATCTCCCGGTGAATTCCGTTGCTCCGCAAGCCCCGTCGTTCGGAGGCGAAGCCGGGGTAACAGTCAGTGGAGCGGCCAGGGCAACGGCCAGGGGAGCGGCCGGGGGAACTAGGAGAAGCGGATGAATTCCGGGGGCACGGAATCCGCCAGCCACACCCCGTTGGCGCTGATCCGGAAGACGTGCCCGGCGGCGTGCATCGCCCCCGAGTCCACGCTGAGCACGATCGGGCGGCCGCGCCGTGCGCCCACCCGGGTCGCGGTCTCCCGGTCGGGAGACAGATGCACGTGGTGGCGGGCCATCGGGGACAGCCCCTCGGCGCGGATCGCGTCCAGGGCGGTGGCGACGGTGCCGTGGTAGAGGTACGCCGGCGGTTCGGCCTCCGGCAGGCCCAGGTCCACGCTGACGGTGTGGCCCTGGCTGGCCCGGATCCGGGTGCCTTCGACGGCGAAGCGCTGCTTGTCATTGGCGGCGACCACGTGGTCGAGTTCGGCCCGGCTGATGCGGAAACCGTGGGCGGCCGCGGCGCCGAGAAGATCGTCGATCTCCACCCAGCCCTGCGGGTCGAGCACCAGTCCGATGCGTTCCGGCTGATGGCGCAGGTGTTTCGAGACGTATTTGGACACCTTGACGGTGCGTCTGTCATCCATTCGTCCAGCGTGCCGGGTCGGTGGGGTCCGTCGCAGGGATTTTCGGCCGGTTCGTCGAACCTGGACTCCCTCTGTCGCGTTTCCAAGATACGGAATACATTTTCCGCGGAACTGCCACCAAAGGGGAAACTGAATTATGACAAATGGTGCGTCTCTGTCGCGTCGCGCGGCCGCCGAGCTCATCGGCACCGCGGCTCTGCTGGTAGTCGTCATCGGATCCGGGATCCAGGCCGCCGCACTCTCCGCCGACACGGGCGTCGCCCTCGTCGCCAACTCGCTCGCCAGTGCCATAGGCCTCGGGCTGATCATCACTCTTTTCGGCCCGCTCTCCGGGGCCCACCTCAACCCCGTGGTCACCCTCAGCTCCTGGTGGGGTCGGCGCATCGGCGGCGAAGGGCTCGACGGGCGTGAGGCCCTCGTCTACACCGCGGCCCAGACCGCCGGGGCCATCGGCGGAGCCGTCCTCGCCGAGGTGATGTTCGGTCGGACCCCGGGCACCTTCGCCACCCAGGTCCGGGGCGGCGGACACCTGCTCCTCGGAGAGGTCGTCGCCACGGCCGGACTGGTCCTGCTGATCCAGGGCCTCGGCCGGATCGGCCGCTCGAAGTTCATCCCCGTCGCGGTCGCCGGGTACATCGCCGCCGCGATCTGGTTCACCTCCTCCGGGTCCTTCGCGAACCCGGCCGGCACCATCGGGCGCAGCTTCAGCGACTCCTTCACCGGCATCGCCCCGCAGTCGCTGCCGGGCTTCATCGGTGCGCAGCTGCTCGGCGGGATCCTCGGCCTGGCCCTCGCGGCGCTGCTCTACGGGAACGACCGACGGGTCCCGGAGGAGCCGACGGCCGCGACGGGCGTAACGACGGGGACGGTTGCGACGGGCGCAGCGGTCGAGACGGCCACGACGGCCGAGGAGGCCACGACGGCACAGGAAGCAGGGGTGGCTGAAATCAGCACCGTCGGCATGGCCTACCAGACCGTGAACTGACCTCCGGGCACAGTTCCCCACAGGGACGCTGGAGTTGTCCACAGCCCTTTGCGCCGGTTTCGGCGGCAAAAGCGTGATCCGCCCTGTGGACTACTGATCGAGCACTACCGGCCGCCCCGGCTCGCCAGATCGTTCATCGTCCGGGCCTGCAGCTCCCGTTCCGTGGCAGCCCGGACGAACTCCGCCACATGGTCGGCGCCCACCAGGTCCTGGACCGCCCGGACGGTCTCGGCGGGCAGAGCCACCGGGGTCGGACCCGAAGGCTGCGGGGACCCGGCCGCACCGAGATGGCGCTGCAGGTGCCGGGTCGCGAAGAGCCGCATCGCCCGCGCCAGTTCCGCGTCCACCGTCTGCTGCGCCAGCGGCCGCAGCCTGCGCACCATAGTCGCCGCCTCGGCGGCGTCCGAGTCCGTAGGAGGCACGGCCCCCAGGTAGCGCGCGAAGACGTGCTCCGTGGTGAACTCCAGGAAGCGCGAGGCGATGTGCTCCACCTGGCCGCGCAGTTCCCGCAGGTGACCGGTGATCGCGGGCAGCGGGACGCCGGCCGCGTACAGCTCGGCGGCCACCGCCAACTCCTGCGGGGACGGCACCCGGAACTGGTCCGGGCGCCCGGGGATCCGCTCCAGTACGCCCAGCTCGCACGCCTCGCCCACCGCGTCGTCGTCGGGCTTGCCGCCGAACCGGTCATTGAGCTCGTCCCGGCTGATCCGGGCCGCTTCCTCGTCCGTCCACGGTCCGTGCACCTCGGCGACCAGCCCGAGGACACCGCCGAGCCCCCGGCCGGCATCCCAGGCCTCCAGCAATTCCTTGATGGAGGCCAGGGTGTAGCCGCGGTCCAGCAGGTCGGCGATCTGGCGCAGTCGCGCCAGATGCGTGTCCCGGTAGACGTTGGAGCGGCCTCGCCGCTCCGGCTTCGGCAGCAGGCCGCGGTCCTGGTAGGCCCGGATCGTGCGTACGGTCGCACCGCTGTGGTGCGCCAGATCCTCGATCCGGTACTCGGCTACTGCCTGATCGGACAATCCCGGCTCCCTACGACATGGCGGCTCGGCCGACCGCGCCTGCCGCGGTCCGTGCGGCAGGCGAAGCCGCGAGGTGCTCGACCGCCCTGCGCAGCGAGCCCTCCTGCGAGGGATGGTACGACCGCCGGAAGTAGCGGGGTATGGCCATGCCGAGCTCTCTCCAGGTGGGCAGGAGTCCCTTGGCCACGGCACGGTTGTGTTCGCGCAGCGAATAGCGCGCCCGGCCCGGCAGTTGCGGGTCGTTGCGCAGGAGGTACGAGGTCCCCCACACCCACAGCCAGGCCAGCACCGGGGCCACCACGACCATGCCCTCGACGCGGCGCGCGTAGCGGGGCAGCCCCGCGCCGCCGCAGTGCTGGTACATGTCGAAGGCGACGGAGCGGTGCTCCACCTCCTCCGCGCCGTGCCAGCGCAGCAGGTCGAGCATGATCTCGTCCGCGCCGGCCCGGTCCAGCCCTTCGGCACTGAGCACCCAGTCCCCGAGGACCGCCGTGAACTGCTCGATCGCGGCGACCAGGGAGAGGCGGAAGCGCAGCCACTCCTGCGCGGTGACGGGCGCACCGAACGGCGGGGTCTCCCCCAGCAGCTTCTCGAAGAGGATGTCCACGTACTTCGTGTACGCCGCGGTGGGCAGCTGCTGTTCGGCGAGGTGGTCCAGGACGTAGGAGTGCTGCACGCTGTGCGTGGCCTCCTGGCCCATGAACCCCTTCACCGCCTTGCGCAGCTCGGGGTCGGTGACCAGCGGAAGGCCTTCCTTGAAGACCTTCACGAACCACCGTTCCCCGGCGGGCAGCAGCAGGTGCAGCACGTTGATGACGTGGGTGGCGGTGGGCTCGTCCGGTATCCAGTGCAGCGGGGTGGTCCTCCAGTCGAAGGCCACGCGTCGCGGGGCGATCGTGTACGGGGCCCCGCTCACAGCTTGGGCTCCAGCTTCGCCAACCGCCTCAGGGTGCCCGGCGCGAAGCGGGACATCCACAGGGCGCCCTTGGACTCGGGAGTCACCGGAACCACGGCTTGGTTCTTCACCACCGCGAGCAGGATCGCGTCGGCGACCTTCTCCGGCGGGAAGTTGCGCAGCCCGTAGAGGCGGGAGGACTTCTGCTGGCGGCGCTTCTCCTCGGCCTCGTCCACCCCGGCGAACCGGGAAGTGGCGGTGATGTTGGTGTTGACGATGCCGGGGCAGATCGCCGAGACCCCGATCGACTTCGATGCCAGTTCCGCGCGCAGGCACTCGCTGAGCATCAGCACCGCGGCCTTGGAAGTGCTGTAGGCGGGCAGGGTCTTCGAGGGCAGATAGGCGGCGGCGGAAGCGGTGTTGACGATGTGCCCGCCCTGACCGCGCTCGGCCATCTGCTTGCCGAAGATCCGGCAGCCGTGGATGACACCCCACAGATTGACGTCGAGGACCTTCTTCCAGTCCTCGGAGCTCGTCTCCAGGAACGGCCCCGACAGGCCGATCCCGGCGTTGTTGACCAGGACGTCCACGATCCCGTACTCGGCGGCCACCTTTGCCGCGAGCTTCTCCATCGCCTGCTCGTCGCTGACGTCCACGCATTCGCCCCACGCCTGCGGCGAGCCGACCAGGCGGGCCATGTCCGCGGTGCGCGCCGCGCCCTCGGCGTCCCGGTCCACGCACACCACGCGGGCGCCGGCCTCGGCGAAAGCGAAGGCGGTGGCCCGGCCGATGCCGCTGGCGGCTCCGGTGACCAGGACCAGCTGGCCGCCGAAGCGGTCCGCGTACCTGCCCGGCGCCTTCTGCTCGGGCACCCGCGTGGCGGGCTCCTCCCGGGCGGTGACGAACTCGGTGATCCAGGCGGCCAGCTGGTCGGGCCGGGTCCTGGGCACCCAGTGCTTGGCCGGCAGGGTGCGCCTGACCAGGTCGGGGGCCCACAGCTCCAGCTCGTCGTAGAGCCGCTCGGAGAGGAAGGCGTCCCCGGTGGGGGTGATCAGCTGGACCGGGGTGTGCGCGTACGCGTCGGAGCGCGGCCGGCGCATCCGCGGCCGGACGTTGTCCCGGTAGAGCCAGGCGCCGTGCGCGGCGTCGCTGGGCAGCGAGGCCGTGGGGTACCCGTCGGCCGGGATCTTCTCCATCCGCTGGATCAGCTTCGGCCACTGCTTGCCGAGCGGCCCGCGCCAGGCGAGCTCCGGCAGCACCGGCGTGTGCAGCATGTAGACGTACCAGGACTTGGCGCCCTGGTTCAGCAGCTGGGCCACCCGGCGCGGGGTGGGGCGCGCCATCCGCTTCTTGATCCAGTGCCCGAAGTGGTCGAGGGAGGGCCCGGACATCGAGGTGAAGGAAGCGATGCGGCCCTCGGTGCGGGCGACCGTCGCGAACTCCCAGCCCTGTACTGAGCCCCAGTCGTGGCCGACCAGGTGCACCGGGCGGTCCGGGCTGACCGCGTCGGCCACTGCCAGGAAGTCGTCGGTCAGCTTCTCCAGGGTGAAGCCGCCGCGCAGCGGCTGCGGGGCCGTGGAGCGCCCGTGGCCCCGTACGTCGTAGAGCACGATGTGGAAGCGGGAGGCCAGCCGCTCGGCGACATCGGACCAGACCTCCTTGCTGTCCGGGTACCCGTGCACCAGGATCACGGTCGCCAGCTCGGGGTCACCGAGCTCGACCACGCACAGCTCGACCCCGCCCGTGCTCACCCAGCGCTCGCGCGCCCCCGCGAGAGCCGTTCCGGACGCCGTGCCGAATTCCGTGCCGCTCATGCCGTCTTCTCCTCAGCCCAGCGCCGCACGTGCGGCAGATCGTCGTCCAGCCAGAACGCGCTTTCTTCGGGGTCCTGGGAGTCGGTGACCACCAGGATCTCCTCGAACTTGGCGCCGGTGCCCCGGAAGCCCAGGTGCGGTTCCACCGCCCACAGGCCGGGCTGCGGCGGGTGGTCGGAGAAGTGGTACGGACTCCACAACGGGGACCAGCCCGCGCGGTGACCGTGCAGGGCGTCCGAGACCAGCCCCTTCAGGGCCTGGGTGCCGAACCCGAACGCGGTCGGCGACCAGCTCCGCTCCTTGACCCGGTCTATTTTGTGCGCGATCACGCCGAAGGGGTAGGCCCGGTGCCGGTTCGCGTACCCCTGTCTGATCATCAGCCGCTCGACGTCCTCGTAGATGTCGCGCAGGGAACGGCGCTCGCGCACCTGGTCCAGGATCAGCGCGCGGTGCGCCCTGAGGTCGGACATGAGCCGGTCCTGCACCGGATTGAGGCCGAGGCTGCCCGAGTACCCGATGTCCGCGGTGTAGCCCTTGTAGACCGGGGCCATGTCGAGGATGAACGGCATCCCCGGCTCCAGGGCCCGGTTCGTCGGGAAGAACTGCAGCGGGATCTTGAAGTCGGTGAAGGCGGTACGGTCGCCGAACCACGCGAACGGCATGTGGAACCAGTCCCGCACCCCGCGCTCACGCAGCCAGTCGCGCTGCATCCGCGCGGCCTCGCGCTCGGTCACCCCGGGGCGCAGCTGCGCCGCGACGGCCTCCGCGCACTCGTAGGAGAGGCGCTGCACTTCCTTGAACCCGCGCAGTTCGGCGGAGAGTTCTGTGGTGCGTTGCTTGGTGTCCCCAGCCATGCCAGCCGTCCGTCCGTATAGCCGTACGCGCCCGTAACTTGACACTGATGAATGTGACAATGACCGGAGGTCACGTCAAGGCCCGTGCACGGACCTGTGGACAAACTTGTCCGGTGCGCGTCAGCCCTGAGTCAGCCTTCTGTCAGGGTCCGTAGTCCTGAAGGCGGAGAAAGGATCGAGCTCCAGGTCTGACGATCCGCGCGGGTAGCGCCACTAACGTCGTTCACGTGACTGTCATCGCGACCGAAAGCCTGAGCAAGCGGTACCCCCGAGTGACCGCCCTCGACCGGCTCTCCCTGGACATCGGGCCCGGAGTAACCGGCCTCGTGGGCGCCAACGGAGCCGGCAAGTCCACGCTGATCAAGATTCTGCTGGGACTCTCCCCCGCCACCGAGGGCACCGCCGCGGTGCTCGGACTCGACGTAGCCACCCACGGCAGCGCCATCCGGGAACGCGTCGGCTACATGCCCGAGCACGACTGCCTGCCCCCCGACGTCTCGGCCACCGAGTTCGTCGTGCACATGGCGCGCATGTCCGGGCTCCCGCCGACCGCCGCCCGCGAGCGCACCGCGGACACCCTGCGCCACGTGGGCCTGTACGAGGAGCGCTACCGCCCCATCGGCGGCTACTCCACGGGCATGAAGCAGCGCGTCAAGCTCGCCCAGGCACTGGTCCACGACCCACAACTGGTCCTCCTCGACGAGCCCACCAACGGACTCGACCCGGTCGGCCGCGACGAGATGCTCGGCCTGATCCGCCGCATCTACACCGACTTCGGCATCTCGGTCCTGGTCACCTCCCACCTCCTCGGCGAGCTGGAGCGGACCTGCGACCACGTCGTGGTCGTCGACGGCGGCAAGCTGCTGCGCTCCAGCTCCACCAGCGACTTCACCCAGACCACCACGACCCTCGCGGTCGAGGTCACCGACTCCGACACCCATCCGGACGGCACCGCCGCCCTGCGCAAGGCGCTCACCGAGGCCGGTGTCACGCTGCATGCGGGAGAGGAGGCGGGCCTGCCCGGCGCCGGCCACATCCTCCTCGTCGAGGCCACCGGCGAGGCGACGTACGACACCGTCCGCGACACCGTCGCCGACCTCGGCATCGGCCTGGTCCGCATGGAACAGCGCCGCCACCACATCGCGGAGGTCTTCCGCGAAAGCGACGCCTCGGCCGCTCAGGCCGCAGCCCAGTCCGCCCAGGCCGCCGCCTGGGCAGCCACCCAGCAGAAGGGAGCCGGTTCCGATGGCGCCTGACACCTCGACCCAGATCCACAACATCGGCTACCGGTCCTACGACGGCCCCCGGCTCGGCCGCGCCTACGCCCGCAAGTCGCTGTTCGCGCAGTCCCTGCGCGGCGCGTACGGGCTGGGCCGCTCGGCCAAGTCCAAGGTGCTGCCGATGCTGCTCTTCGCGGTGATGTGCGTCCCCGCGCTGATCCTCGTCGCGGTCGCGATCGCCGTGCCCGGCTCCACCGACCTGCCGATCAAGTACACGACGTACGCCCTGACCACCCAGGTGATCATCGGCCTCTACCTCGCCTCGCAGGCACCGCAGTCGGTCTCCCGCGACCTCCGCTTCAAGACCGTGCCGCTCTACTTCTCGCGGCCGATCGAGCGCGTCGACTACGTGCTCGCCAAGTACGCGGCCATGGCCTCGGCACTGTTCATCCTCACCGCCACCCCGCTGGTGATCATGTACGTCGGCTCGCTGCTCGCCAAGTTCGACTTCGGCGACCAGACCAAGGGATTCGGACAGGGACTGGTGTCGGTACTCCTGCTGTCGCTGCTCTTCTCCGGCCTCGGCCTGGTCATGGCCGCGCTCACCCCGCGCCGCGGATTCGGCGTCGCCGCCATCATCGCCGTGCTCCTGATCCCCTTCGGCGCCGTGGCAGCCGTCCAGGGCATCGCCTTCAACACCGGTTCGGCCGGCGTCGTCGAGTGGCTGGGGCTGTTCTCCCCGATCACGCTCATCGACGGGTTCCAGGCATCGTTCCTCGGCGCCACCTCCGCCTTCCCCGGCGGCGACGGTCCCTCGACCGCCGTCGGCGCCGTCTACCTGATCGTCATCCTCGCCCTCATCGCCGGCTCCTACGCCGCCCTGATGGCCCGCTACCGGAAGGCCGGGCTGTGACCATCATCGACATCGACCACACCTCCCGCTGGTTCGGGAACGTCGTCGCCGTCAACGACGTGACCATGCGCATCGGTCCCGGAGTCACCGGCCTGCTGGGTCCCAACGGCGCCGGAAAGTCCACCCTCATCAACATGATGGGCGGCTTCCTGGCACCCTCCACCGGCACCGTCACCCTCGACGGCACGCCGATCTGGCGCAACGAGCAGGTCTACAAGCAGATCGGCGTCGTGCCCGAGCGCGAGGCCATGTACGACTTCCTCACTGGCCGGGAGTTCGTCGTCGCCAACGCCGAGCTGCACGGCCTCGACGACCTGGCGGCCCAGCGGGCACTGGCCACCGTCGAGATGGAGTACGCGCAGGACCGCAAGATCTCCACGTACTCCAAGGGCATGCGCCAGCGCGTGAAGATGGCCTCCGCCCTGGTCCACGACCCCTCGGTGCTGCTACTCGACGAGCCGTTCAACGGCATGGACCCGCGCCAGCGCATGCAGCTGATGGACCTGCTGCGGCGGATGGGCGACTCCGGCCGCACCGTGCTGTTCTCCTCGCACATCCTGGAGGAGGTCGAGCAGCTCGCCTCCCACATCGAGGTGGTCGTCGCCGGCCGGCACGCGGCCTCCGGCGACTTCCGCAAGATCCGCCGCCTGATGACGGACCGCCCGCACCGCTACCTCGTCCGTTCCTCCGACGACCGGGCCCTCGCCGCGGCCCTGATCGCCGACCCGTCCACCGCGGGGATCG
Source organism: Streptomyces sp. GL_140 (assembly GCF_057834465.1). Classification (NCBI taxonomy): domain Bacteria; kingdom Bacillati; phylum Actinomycetota; class Actinomycetes; order Kitasatosporales; family Streptomycetaceae; genus Streptomyces; species Streptomyces sp. GL_140. The sequence continues at coordinate 4,223,304 of NZ_CM174404.1, read as the reverse complement.
AGGTAGACCTCAAGGAAGGCGCCCTGCGCATCCAGGCCGTCGACTTCGGGCGCTTCACCGAGCTGCTGCCGCGGGTCGCCCGCGCGCACGGCATCCGGCTGATGACGGTCTCGCCCTCCGACGAGTCCCTCGAATCGGTCTTCTCCTACCTCGTCGCGGCCTGAAGGAGCTGGCATCCATGTACAACCCCACTGTTGCCCGGCTCACCTACCGGGCCCTGCTCGGCCGCCGCCGCGCGCTGATCCTCCTCGCGCTGCCCGCCCTGCTGATCGTCATCTCCATCGCCGTCCGCGCCTTCACGGGCCTGGACGACAAGGTCGCAGCCGACCTCCTCGGCGGATTCGCACTGGCCACGATGGTCCCGCTGATCGGTGTCATCGCCGGAACGGGAGCCATCGGCCCGGAGATCGACGACGGCTCGATCGTCTACCTGCTCTCCAAGCCGGTGAAGCGACCGACGATCATCATGACCAAGCTGATCGTCGCGATCGCCGTCACCATGGTCTTCTCCGCGATCCCCACCCTGATCGCCGGCTTCATCCTCAACGGCAACGGCCAGCAGATCGCCGTGGCCTACACCGTCGCCGCCCTCATCGCCTCGGTGGCCTACAGCGCGCTGTTCCTGCTGCTGGGCACCGTGAGCCGGCACGCGGTCGTCTTCGGCCTCGTCTACGCGCTGATCTGGGAGTCCCTCTTCGGCAGCCTGGTGGCCGGTGCCAAGACCCTCAGTGTCCAGCAGTGGGCGCTCGCCCTCGCGCAGAAGGTCGCGGGCGAGGGGTACGTGGACGCCACCGTCGGCCTGCCCACCGCGGTGATCCTGCTCGTGGCGGTCACCGTCGGCGCCACCGTCTACGCCGGCCAGCGGCTGCGCCGCCTCACCCTGGCGGGCGAGGAGTAGGATCCGCGCCGCCACAGCGGGGCCATCGCGTCAGAGCGCGGCCCGTGTGGCCAAATCCCCGCAAAACCTGTGCCCCGCCCGGCCTACCGGCCAGGCGGGGCACAGGTTTGCGCGGCATCATCGGGGCATGATCAAGCGCACCGAGCCCGAGCCGTCCAGGCCCGTGAGGTCCTGGATACGGTCAGCGCCCGGTACCCACATCTGGTTGCTGATCATCGCCGTCACGAGCATCGTCGTCGTGGTCGTGCCCAACCACCTCGAACACATCCTGCTCCACCGCAACAGCAGCAACATCCACGAGCTGGCCCGGCACCCCATCAGAGCCCTGCTCAGCAGCGCCTTCTGGATCGAGAACCCGGCCTCGCTCCCCCTCTACGTCCTGCTCTTCGAAATCTTCCACGCCAACGTGGAACGCTGGCTCGGCACCATGCGCTGGCTCCTGATCGTCGCGACCGGCCACATCACGGCCACCCTGCTCAGCCAGCGGGTCGTCCTGATGGCCATCCGGGACAACCGGGCCCCGCGCAGCATGGTCCACGTCGTCGACATCGGCGTCAGCTACGGGCTCGCGACCGCCGTAGGGGTGCTGACCTACCGCCTCCCCAACCCCTGGCGATGGTTCTACCTGGCGGGCTCCTTGGCCTTCTTCGGGCTCCCCCTCGCCACCGGCGGCACCTTCACCGACCTGGGCCACGCCATCGCCCTCGCGGTGGGCCTGCTCGCCTGGCCGCTGACCCGCCACCCGCACCCGCGCAAGCACGACGAGCATGTTTCACGTGAAACATGACCCGGACGAAATTCGCTGGTACGCCACCTTCGCCGAGGGCAGAGTGAGCGGTGCGGGGAGTAACAAGAAGGTCCGGAACAGCCACTTCGAGCGCGCCTCAGGCGCGGGCTGTTCCGGACCTTTCCGCAATTCCGTGCTGGGCTAGGCGGCGCCCAGCAGACGCTCCAGGACGACCGCGATGCCGTCCTGCTGGTTGGAAGTGGTCACCTCGTCGGCCACCGCCTTCAGCTCCACGTGGGCATTGGCCATCGCCACCCCGTGCGCGGCCCAGCCGAACATCGGGATGTCGTTGGGCATGTCGCCGAAGGCGATCGTCTCGGCCGCCTTCACCCCCAGCCGGCGCGCGGCCAGCGAGAGGCCGGTGGCCTTGCTCAGCCCCAGAGGCAGGATCTCCACGACACCCGGACCGGCCATGACGATGCCGACCAGATTGCCCACGGTCTGCCGGGCCACCTCGACGAGGCTGTCCTCGTCCAGCTCGGGGTGCTGGATGTACAGCTTGTTCAGCGGAGCCGTCCAGACCTCGGCGGTGTCCTCCAGGTAGATCGCCGGAAGACCCTCCTGCACCTGGTAGCCGGGGCCGAACAGGACTTCGCCCTCGACCCCGTCCCGGCTGGCGGCCAGGGCCAGCGGACCCACCTCGGCCTCGATCTTCTCCAGCGCGAGGGCGGCCAGTTTCCGGTCGAGCGTCACCGAGGTCAGCAGCCGGTGCGCGCCCGCGTCGTAGACCTGCGCGCCCTGACCGCAGACCGCGATGCCCTTGTAGCCGAGGTCGTCGAGGACGTGCCGGGTCCAGGGCACGGCGCGGCCGGTGACGATGATGTGCGCCGCGCCGGCTGCACCGGCGGCGACGAGCGCCTCACGGGTGCGCTCCGAGACGGTGTCGTCGTCACGCAGCAGCGTGCCGTCGAGGTCGGTCGCGACGAGCTTGTACGGGAACGGGGCCGTGCTCACTTGGCGATCGGCTCCAGGAATTCGCGGCCGCCCAGGTAGGGACGGAGCACCGGGGGCACCCGGACCGTACCGTCGGCCTGCTGGTGGTTCTCCAGGATCGCGACGATCGTGCGCGGGACCGCGCACAGGGTGCCGTTCAGCGTGGACAGCGGCGCGGTCTTCTTGCCGTCGCGGTAGCGGACCGACAGGCGGCGGGCCTGGAAGCCGTCGCAGTTCGAGGCGGAGGTCAGCTCGCGGTACTTGCCCTGGGTGGGGATCCACGCCTCGCAGTCGAACTTGCGGGAGGCGGAGGAGCCCAGGTCGCCGGTGGCCACGTCGATCACCTGGAAGGGCAGCTCGAGGCTGGTCAGCCACTGCTTCTCCCACTCCAGGAGCCGCTGGTGCTCGGCCTCGGCCTCCTCCGGCGCGACGTACGAGAACATCTCGACCTTGTCGAACTGGTGGACGCGGAAGATGCCGCGGGTGTCCTTGCCGTACGTGCCGGCCTCGCGGCGGAAGCACGGGGAGAAGCCGGCGTAGCGCAGCGGCAGCTTGTCCACGTCGATGATCTCGTCCATGTGGTACGCGGCAAGCGGGACCTCGGAGGTGCCGACCAGGTAGAGGTCGTCGCCCTCCAGGTGGTACACGTTCTCCGCGGCCTGGCCGAGGAAGCCGGTGCCCTCCATGGCGCGCGGGCGGACCAGCGCGGGGGTGAGCATCGGGACGAAGCCGGCCTCGGTGGCCTGTGCGATGGCCGCGTTGACGAGCGCGAGCTCGAGCAGGGCGCCCACACCGGTGAGGTAGTAGAAGCGCGAGCCGGAGACCTTGGCACCGCGCTCGACGTCGATGGCGCCCAGGGACTCGCCGAGCTCCAGGTGGTCCTTGGGCTCGAAGCCCTCGGCGCCGAAGTCCCGGATGGTGCCGTGCGTCTCCAGGACGGTGAAGTCCTCTTCGCCGCCGACGGGCACGTCCTCGTGGACGATGTTGCCGAGCTGGAGGAGCAGCGTCTTGGCGGCTTCGTCCGCCTCGTTCTGCTCGGCTTCGGCGGCCTTCACATCCTGCTTGAGCTGATCGGCCTTCTTCAGCAGCTCGGCCCGCTCCTCCGGAGAGGCCTTGGGAATGAGCTTGCCGAGCGACTTCTGCTCGTTGCGGAGTTCGTCGAATCGCATGCCGGAGGACCTGCGGCGCTCGTCGGCGGAGAGCAGTGCGTCGACGAGTGCGACGTCCTCTCCACGGGCGCGCTGCGAGGCGCGGACACGGTCAGGGTCTTCACGGAGCAGCCGGAGGTCAATCACCCCTCCAGGCTACCGGGCCGGGCTTCGCAGCACCGCACCGATATCACGCTGCGTGTCACTTTGTCCCAATTGCCGCGAATGGAAAACTTCCGACGGGCGGCCGGAAGTGTCCCTTCCTCCGAGGTCGATAAAAGTGGCCCCATTCCCCGAAAAGGGGTACGGGGGCCGCGATCGGGCAGCTCCTGAGCAGGGCTGGAGGCCGTTCCTTGTCCACAGGAATTCCCCGCCGCACCGGCTTATCCACAGGCTGTGTGCCGCATCTGTGGATACAGGAATAGATCAATCCTGTCCGCGGAGCGAGCAGGGTCAATCGGGGTTCAAACCACCCTCACACACTCATTCGGGTGGGAATGGCTCGCCCCAAAGAGTTGATCGGTGGTGCAGGGGTGACGCCGTTCACCCTCCGCTCCCCAGCGCGAAACCTGGGCCACCCGACCGATTTGTCGACCTTGTCATGCTGCTCTGTCGACTTGTCCCCAGGTCTGCATCTCTACCTGTGGATAACTCTGTGGACAGTGGACAGAGCGCTACGGGCGCCCGTCGAGGCAACGGGTCAGCCAGTCCGAGGCGGCCGTGAAATCACTGTCCGAGGTCCCCGACCGGGCCGCACGCACGTCACCCTGAGCGACGCCGGCGCGCGGGTACGAGCCGAGGAAGCGGATCTGCGGGCAGGTGCGCTTGAGGCCCATGAGTGCCTCCCCGACCCGGCGGTCGGAAATGTGGCCTTCGGCGTCCACGGCGAAGCAGTAGTTGCCGATGCCCTCGCCGGTCGGCCGCGACTGGATCAGCATCAGGTTCACCCCGCGGACGGCGAACTCCTGGAGCAGCTCCAGCAGTGCACCGGGGCGGTCGTCACCCATCCACAGCACGACGGAGGTCTTGTCGGCGCCGGTCGGCGCCGCCGGCCGGGCGGGGCGGCCCACCAGCACGAAGCGGGTCTCCGCGTTCTGCGCGTCGTGGATCTCGGTGACCAGCGGGACCAGCCCGTAGGTGACGGCCGCGAACTCGCCCGCGAAGGCGGCGTCGAAGCGGCCTTCCTGGACCAGCCGGGCCCCGTCGGCATTGGAAGCGGCCGACTCCCACACCGCGTCGGGCAGGTTCGCCCGCAGCCAGTTGCGTACCTGTGGCTGGGCCACCGGGTGCCCGGTGACGGTCTTGATGTCCGACAGCTTGGTCCCCGGCCGGACCAGCAGCGCGAAGGCGATCGGGAGCAGCACCTCGCGGTAGATCATCAGCGGTTCGCCCGAGGCCAGCTCGTCGAGGGTCGAGGTGACCCCGCCCTCCACCGAGTTCTCGATCGGGACCAGCGCCGCCGCGGCCTCGCCGTTGCGTACGGCGTCCAGGGCGGCTGGGACCGAGACCATCGGGACGAGCTCCCGGGTCGCGGCTTCGGGCAGGGTGCGAAGGGCGGCTTCGGTGAAGGTGCCCTCGGGACCGAGATAGGTGAAGCGGGTGGCCGACATGTGATCAGCCTAATGCCGGGCCCGCGACGCCACAGAGCTGTTCATCCCTCGAGCAGCCGCTGTCCCACGTACTCCCCGGCGGCTGCGCCGGGCGGGACCGCGTACAGGCCGCTGGACTCGTGCCGGATGAACTCCGACAGGGCGTCGCCCCGGTCGAGCTTGCGCTGCACGGGGACGAAACCGCGCGCCGGGTCGGCCTGCCAGCAGATGAAGAGGAGCCCCGCGTCGGGGGTCCCGTCGGGAGCCGTCCCGTCGTGGAAGGAGAAGGGGCGCCGGAGCATGGCGGCCCCGCCGTTCTGCGCCGGGGCGGAGATCCGGGCGTGGGCGTTGGATGGGATGACCGGCTTGCCGTCGGCCCCGAACTTGCCGAGGTCCATGGGGGTGGTCTCCTGACCCCCGGTCAGCGGGGCGCCGGTGGCCTTCGTACGGCCGATGACCTGCTCCTGCTGGGCGACCGACTGCTGGTCCCAGTGGTCGAGGAGCATGCGGATGCGGCGTACGACCGCGTACGAGCCCCCGACCATCCAGGAGTGCTCGGCGGGCACCGTTCCCTGGACGAAGATCCGCTTGTCGAAATCGGCCTCCGTGGGCTTCGGGTTGTTCGTGCCGTCGACCTGGCCCATTAGGTTGCGCGCGGTCATGGGGGTGGCGGTGGCGCCGGGAGAGCGGTTGAAGCCGTTCATCTGCCAGCGCAGGCGGGCGGCGTCCCCGACGTCCTTCTGCAGGGCCCGCAGCGCGTGGAAGGCGACCAGCCCGTCGTCGGCGCCGATCTGGACCCACAGGTCGCCGTTGCTGCGCTGGGCGTCGAGCCGGTCCGAGGAGAAGTCCGGCAGCGGGTCGAGGGCGGCGGGGCGGCGGGCGGTGAGGCCGGTGCGATCGAAGAAGGAGTGGCCGAAGCCGAAGGTGATGGTGAGGGAGGACGGCCCGGCGTCGAGGGCGATCCCGGTGTCGGCGGTCGGCGCGGCCTCTCCGGCGGTCAGCCGCCGGGCGGTGTCGGACCAGCGGCGCATCAGGGCGGCGGCCTCGGTGCGGGCGGCACCCGGCGCCAGATCGAAGGCGAGGACGTGGCCCTTGGCCTGGAGGGGTGTGGTGATGCCGGCCTGGTGGTCCCCGTCGAAGGCGACCCGGGTGGAGCCGAGGGAGGCGAGGCTGCCCGGGGCGCCCCCGGAGCCGGCCGTCCCGGTGCCGGCCACCGCAGAATGCACGAGCGCTCCGCCGGTGGCGCCGAGCGCGAGCCCGGCGGCGCCCGCCGCGCCGACGGTGCCCAGCAGGCGGCGCCGGGAGATCTCGATGTCGGGACTGCCCGTGGTGTTCTCGGTGGTCTCGCTGTTCTGGGTCACGCTGGTCAGCCGATCTTGACGTTCTTCTGGACGGTCGTCTGGTCGATGTCGGAGGTGCGGACGGTCACGTCGATCCGCCAGTCGCCGGCCAGTGGCAGCTGGACGCCCGATGCGCTCCAGTGTCCGGGGGCGGCGTGTTCGGGGACGACGGGCAGCGGGCCGATGTCCTTGGCCGCGAGGGTGAAGGAGACCTTGACCTCGGGAAGGTCCACCGGCTGGCCGTCGGGGGTCTCCGCCCACACGTGGAGGGTGTTCGCGCCGACGCGGCCCGGGTCCAGCTGGATCCGGACCGAGCCCTTGCCGTTCTGGCCGCCCGTGTCGTACGGGAGGGTGATCTTGATCGCGCGGTCGGGGACGGCAGCGGCGTTGGAGCCGCGGCTCGTCTCCAGCTCGGCGGCACGGCCGGGCTCGGTGCTGGTGAGGACGGTGGTGACGGCCAGCAGGACCACGGCGACGCCCGCCTCGGCGAGCACGGACCGGCGCAGGCCCGCGCGGTCCGGATCGGCGTCCCGGGCCTGCTTCTCCTGGGCGGTGCGCCGGGCGGCGCCCTGGCGGGCGAGCTGGGCGGCGCGCTTGGGGTCGGTGGACGCGGACGCCGGCGCGGGCGATGTTTCACGTGAAACATCGCCTTGTGCGGCGGCCTTGGCCTTGGCCTTCGCCTTGACCGGCTTCTCGGCCCGGGCGGACTCGGCGAGCCGCGAGGTCCACTTCCGGGAGACCGAGGCGATCCCGACGAGGACGCCGACGAGGCCCAGCTTGACGAGCAGGAGCTGCCCGTAGGAGGTCCCGGTGAGGGCGGACCAGCTGCCGACCTGGCGCCAGGACTGGTAGGTGCCGGTGGCGGCGAGCACGAGGACGCTGACGAAGGCGACGGTGGAGAAGCGCCGGATGGCCTCGCGCTCGATCCCCGGCACCTTGTGGAGGGCGACGAGCAGCGCGGTGAGTCCGCCGAGCCAGGTGGCGACGGCCAGCAGGTGCAGGATGTCGACGGGCATGGCGAGCGCGGGCTGGATGCCGGTGGAAGCGTGCTCGGCCAGTGCCCAGGTGGCGGCGATGCCGGCGGCGACGACGGTCCCGCCAACGGCGAGGCCGAAGACGAGATCGCTCTCCCCGCCGGCGTCCTCCTCCACGGCCTTGGCGGAGCCCTTGCCGGAACTGCCGGTACCGCCGGTGCTCCCGCCGCTCTGGTGGCGCCGCGCGTAGGCGCCGAACAGGACGGCGATGAAGAGCGCGGCGGCGCCGAGGAGGAGCAGCCGCGAGACGAGGGAGGCGCCGGACTTGGTCTCCAGAACGGCCTTCAGCCCGGCGAGGTCGAAGACGTCGGAGAAGTTCCCGGACCCCGTGTAGGGGTTGCGGAGCAGCAGCATCGCGAGGGTGGCCACGGTGAGCGTGACCCAGGCCCGTACGACCAGCTTCTGCATCGGTCGCTCGGCGGCGCCCCGGCGCCAGCACAGCAGGATGAAGCAGGCGGCGCCGACGAGCAAGGCGAACCCGGCGTAGGCGGCGTAGCGCGCGACGTCGTAGGCGATGGCGACGGGCCCGTCGCCCGCGGTCTGCGCGGGGAGCGTGACGGCGGTCTGGGAGGGGGCTCCGATGGAGAAGGTGAAGGCGCCGGAGACCGGATGGCTGTCGGCCGATACAGCCTGCCAGGCGACCGTGTAGGTGCCGTCGGGCAGCCCGGGACGCAGGGCGGTGCCGTAGCGGATGACGTTGCCGCTGCAGAGGTCGCGCAGTTCACCGGTGTCGACGCGCTTGCCCTGCGGGTCCAGTACGCGGATGGAATCGCCGTTCATGGCGACCCCCTCCGAGAACGAGAGGGTGACCTGGGCGGGCGCCGTGGCGACCACCGCCCCGTCCTTGGGGTCGCTCGCGGTCAGCGCGGCATGCGCCGAGGCCGGGCCGGCCGCGGTGAACAAGGCCGCGAGCAGGGCCGCGAGGACCAGCGTGAGCCGCGGCAGGAGCGCCGTGGCACGGACGCGGGCCGCGGATGGGGCGGGGGCGGTGGCCGTCATGGCGTGTCAGTCCCTCGGTCCGTCAGTGGTCGCTGGAGGTCGGTGCCTTGTACGTGCGCTCCTTGACGTCCAGCTCGACCTTGACCGGGTCGGCCTTCTCGAAGCGCAGCTCTACGGTGACCTTGTCGCCGACCTTGGGGGTGTTCTTCAGGCCCATGAACATGACGTGGCTGCCGCCGCGTTCCAGCTTGAGCTCACCGTTCGCGGGCACCTCCATGGACTGCACTTGCTGCATCTTCTGATCCTTGGTCTCGTGGATCTGAAGATCGTCGGAGAGCGTGCTCGTGACGCCGGTCAGCTTGTCGGCGGTCTTGGAGTCGTTCTTGATGACCATGAACGCGCCGGCCATCTTGTCGTTGACGGGCTCGGGCATGTAGCCGCCGCTGACCGTCAGCTTCGGCTTGGCGCCGGAGTCGGCGGAGGCGGCCGAGTCCTTGGAGTCCGAGGAACAGCCGGATATGGCGAGCGCTGCCGTCAGGGAGAGGGCGGCGGCGAGGGTGCGGGTGGTGCGGGTGTTCACGGGTTCTCTCCCTTGATGATCTTCGGCAGGTCCTTGGTGTAGTCATCGACGGTGGCGGACTCCCCGTAGAGGAGGTACCCCTCGTCGTTCTTCGGGGAGAACGCGATGACCTGGGCGCCGTGCATGGAGACGACGCTGCCGTCGGCCTCCTTCTTGGCTGCCTCGACACCGATGCCGAGCGTGCGCGCGGCGGCTTGGATCTTGGCGAAGTCCCCGGTCAGCCCGATGAATGCCGGGTCCTGGGCCTTGAGCCACGAGCCGAGGGATTCGGGAGTGTCCCGGTCGGGGTCGGTGGTGACGAAGACGACCTGGAGCTTTTCCTGGTCGGCCTTGGGGAGTGCCTTCTTGGCGACGGCGATGTTGCTCATCGTCAGGGGGCACACGTCGGGGCAGTTGGTGTAGCCGAAGTAGATGAGCGTCGGCTTGCCCTTGGTCTGCTCGCGCAGGTTCCACGGCTTGCCGTTGGTGTCTGTCAGGACGACGTCCGGCTTGTCGAAGGGGCGGTCGAGCACGGTCGCGGCGCCGGCTTTCGCCTGGCCTCCGCTGATCTGGGTGACCTTGCCGGTCTTGGCCGGCTCACCACCGCAGGCGGTCAGGGTGAGGGCGGCCGCCGCCAGGAGGGCGGCGACCGTCACACGTGTGGTGCGCATGGAAATGTCCCTGGGATCGGGGTTGGTACGGGTGGATCGGCGGCCGTGGCCGGGCCGTGGAGGCCCGGCCCGACACGCGGGATCGGTGTCTTGGTACGGCAGGTCAGGAGGTGCGGCGGCGCGAGGCGACGCCGAAGGCCACGCCACCGAGGCCGATCACGATGCCGGCGATGCCCAGGGCCCGCGCGGTCGTGTCGGAGCCGCTCTTGGCGGCCTCGGTGTGGTCGGTCTTGTCAGCGGCGCTGTTCTTGTCACCGTCGTCGTGGTGGTCGGAGGCCCCGGCCGCGGGGGCGGCTGTCAGCTTCAGGACGGGGGCCGGGTTGGCCGGCTCGGCCGCGCCTTCCTTGGCCTCTTCGATCCAGCGGACGGTCTCGTTGTTGTCGTACGTCTGGATCGCCTTGAAGACCATCTTGTCGGCGTTGGTGGGCAGCTGACCGATGGAGAGCGGGAACTGCTGGAACTTGCCGGGCTCGATCTTGCCGCCCGACCAGGTCACCTTGGTGACGGCCTCGTTGATCTGCTTGCCGTGCACGGTGAGCGGCTTGTCGAGCTTGCTCTTCTCCACGGTCACGGTCCAGCCGGGAACGTCCTGCGGCATGACGGACGACAGCGGCTGGTCGGCCGGGAAGTTGACCTCGAGCTGAGTGGTCGAGGCGTTGTCGCGCTCGTTGGGGACCTTGAAGTTGATCGTCGCGTAGCCGCCCTTGGTGGCCTCGCCGGGCTGCACGCCGACGTGGGCGAAGGCGGTCCCGGAGAGGAGGAGGACGGTACCGGCGGCGAGGGCGGCGGCGAAGGAGACGCGAGAGGTCTTCATGGCAGAAACACTCCACGGAAGCTGTGGTGACGGTGGCTCCGTGCGCGGCGCGCACGGAGTTCGCGGCACCGGTGCTCCCGTCGAACGTCCCGGGGAGGAGAGGTGCCGCGTCAGGCTGCGAGGGCGAACGCCGTGGGCGGCCCGCGCCTGATCACCGTGTGCTGGAGTGCGTCCCGGCCGGTGGAGACGGCGGGGTCCGCGGCCGTCCCGGCGGCCCGGTGGGTACGGGGCGGCGTGCCGGGGAGCCCGGCGCCGAGGGCCCGTACGTAGGCCAGCGCGGCACGCAGCGGGCGCACCGGGTCGGCTTCGGCGGAGAGCGCGGCGAGCCGGGACAGTTCGAGGAGCCGGAACAGCGCGGCGTCACCGCGGCCGAGCAGCCAGCCGGCGGCCAGGGCGGCCAGCAGGTGGCCGACCAGCATGCCGGGAGTGAGCAGCCCCGTGGCCGGCTCCGCGAGGCCCTGCCCCATGTGCGCGTGCGTCATGTGGCCCTGGGCCCCGGCCTGAGCGGCCATGGCCGACGGGTCGAGTCCGGCGCTCTCCAGGATCCGCCGGGCGTCGGCCGGGTCGAGCGGGACGGTGTTGCCCCCGCACACCAGTTGCGCGGCGAGCGCCGCGAGCGAGGTGTCGGAAGGGGCCGCGCCGGCCGCCGGGGCCGCGGCGCCGTGCTGGCCGAGGCCGAACAGCGTGTGCAGTGCGAGCTGTCCGGCGGCCAGTGCGGTGGCGATGCCGGGGAGCGAGCGGCGGCGTCCCGAGAGGGGGGCGGCGACCGCGAAGACGGCGAGGAAACCCGCGCAGAGCGACCACCAGGGCACCGTGGCGCAGGAGGCCAGTGCGTGCCCGACCGCGGACAGCACGACACAGACCGCGGTGAACACCGCGGTCCGGATCAGCCTCAGGCCGGGTCCGGCCTGCGTCGCGTGGGGGGCAGTCATGGCCGGGCCATCATCGCACTGGGCTTACCGGCTTCATACGGCAGGTGCGCAGGTTGCTTCGCCTTCCGGCGCGGTCACGTCGACTCATACCGCCGCATACACCGCCGCCCGGGAGCGTCGCATCGGCCGAATGAGGGCTCTCTTGGCCTTCGGGGGCTTACGCCCCGCCGCCGGCGGCAATAGGTAACCGTATGAGCATCTGGTGGTCTCTCCACTTGAGGCGCGAAGCAGCGAGCGTGCCCCTTGCCAGGCGGCTGCTGCTGGGGACGATGGAGACCGCGGGGGTGGACCCGGACATCTCCTTCGACCTGTCGGTGGCGCTGAGCGAGGCATGTGCGAACGCGGTGGAGCACGGCGGCTGCGGAGCCGCGCCGCACGGCTCCGTTCCGGAAGGGGCCGGGGCGTACCACGTCACGGCCTACCTGGACGGGGACCGCTGCCGCATCGAGGTGAGCGATTCGGGCCCGGGGTTCCCGCCCTCGACGGTGGCCCGCCGCAGACCCTCCCTGGCCGAGCACGGCCGGGGCCTGCACCTGATCGCGGAACTCGCCGACCACGTCCGGTTCCGCAACCGGCCGGGCCGGGGCGCCGTGGTGAGCTTCGACAAGATGCTGAAGTGGCGGGACGACTCGCTGTTGAAGGTCTCCTAGGCCGACAAGATCCGAAAGAGACGGCCTGGACGCGCCGGTGGGCGGGACCCCGGAGGGGATCCCGCCCACCTGGCCGAACGGCGGCGTCAGCCCTTGAGCTGCGCCATCCACGCCTCGACGTCGTCGGAGGTGCGGGGCAGACCGGCCGACAGGTTCCGGTTGCCGTCCTCGGTGACGAGGATGTCGTCCTCGATCCGGACGCCGATGCCGCGGTACTCCTGCGGCACCGTCAGGTCGTCGGCCTGGAAGTAGAGACCGGGCTCGACGGTGAGGCACATGCCGGGCTCCAGCGTGCCGGCCACGTACGCCTCGACGCGCGCGGCGGCGCAGTCGTGGACGTCCATGCCGAGCATGTGACCGGTGCCGTGCAGGGTCCAGCGGCGCTGCAGGCCGAGCTCCAGAACACGCTCGACCGGGCCCTCCAGCAGGCCCCACTCGACGAGCTTCTCGGCGAGCACGTGCTGCGAGGCGTCGTGGAAGTCGCGGAACTTCGCACCCGGCTTGACGGCGGCGATGCCGGCTTCCTGGGACTCGTAGACCGCGTCGTAGATCTTGCGCTGGATGTCGGTGTACGTGCCGCTGATCGGCAGGGTGCGCGTGACGTCGGCGGTGTAGAGGGTGTGGGTCTCCACGCCGGCGTCGAGCAGCAGCAGGTCGCCGGAGCGGACGTCGCCGTCGTTGCGGACCCAGTGCAGGGTGCAGGCGTGCGGGCCGGCGGCGCAGATGGAGCCGTAGCCGACGTCGTTGCCCTCGACGCGGGCGCGCAGGAAGAAGGTGCCCTCGATGTAGCGCTCGGAGGTGGCCTCGGCCTTGTCGAGCACCTTCACGACGTCCTCGAAGCCGCGCACAGTGGAGTCGACGGCCTTCTGCAGTTCGCCGATCTCGAAGGCGTCCTTCACGGCGCGGGCCTCGGAGAGGTGGACGCGCAGTTCCTCGTCGCGCTCCTTGGTGACCTTGTCGGTCAGGGCCGCCTCGATGACGGAGTCGTGGCCGCGCACGTTGCGGACCGGGCCCTCGGCCTCGGTCAGCTCCTCGGCGAGCTTGCGCACGTCCTTGGCGGGGATGCCCAGCAGCTGCTCGGCCTCGGTGAGGGAGTGGCGGCGGCCGACCCACAGCTCACCGCTGCCGGAGAGCCAGAACTCTCCGTTCTCGCGGTCGGAGCGGGGCAGCAGGTAGACGGTGGCGTGGTGGCCCGTCTCCCCCGCGGGCTCCAGGACCAGGACGCCGTTCTCGGTCTGGTCACCGGTGAGGTACGCGTACTCGGTCGAGGCACGGAAGGGGTACTCCGTGTCGTTCGAGCGGGTCTTCAGCCGGCCGGCGGGCACGACGAGGCGCTCGCCGGGGAAACGCGCGGACAGCGAGGCGCGGCGGGCGGCGGTGTGCGCGGCCTGGGCGATCGGCTCCAGACCGCGCAGCTCGGTGTCCGCCCAGCCGGTGCGCATGCTCTCCGCGAGTTCCTCGCTGACGCCCGGGTACAGCCCGTTCTTGCGCTGCTTGTGCTTCTTCTGGGGCTGCTCTTCTTCCGGGGTCTCCGGGGTGAGCTCGTCAGCCACGTCTTCTCCTCAGTACGACGGACACGGACCGGGTATGGGCCTCAGCCATCGTATGTGTGAGCGGAAGGTGACCGGCGATCCCTGTGACAAATCAGTCGAACCGGGCCGCGAGCAGCACGATGTCCTCGTCCGCGCCGGCGGGCGGAGCACCGTCGGACGGGCCTCCCTCCGGCAGTACCGTCCGCAGGATGTGGTCGCAGATGGCGGCCGGGTCCTCACGGGCGCTACGGGGGATTCCCGCGGCAGCGGCGTGCAGCCGCGCGTACGCGCGGTCCATCGGGTCGCCGGTCCGCCGCAGCAGACCGTCGGTGTAAAGAAGCACCGTTTCTCCGGGCGCGGGCTCGATCTCCACGCTCGGCGCCTCCCAGCAGGACAGCATCCCCAGCGGAGCGGAGAGCGTGGTCTCCACGTACTCCGTGCGCCGTTCGCCGATCAGCAGCGGCGGGGTGTGCCCCGCCCCGGCCAGGATGATCTTCCGCCCCTGGCCGCCCGAGGGGGAGGTCCCGGCGGGCTCGCAGTAGGCGAAGAGCGCGGTGGCCGAGCGTGCGGGCTCGGTCAGGCGCAGCAGCAGCTCCAGGTCGGAGAGGACCGCGACGGGATCCTCGCCCTCCATGACGGCGTACGCTCGGAGCGAGGCCCGCAGCCGTCCCATCGCGGCGATGGCGCTCGGGCCGGAGCCGGTGACCGAGCCGACGGCCAGCCCGAGGGCGCCTTCGGGCAGCGGCAGGGCGTCGTACCAGTCGCCTCCGCCGCGCGGGCCGGTGTGGTGCCGGGCGGCGAGCTGGACCCCGGAGACGCGGGGCAGCCTGCTGGGCAGGAGCTCCTCGGAGACGGTGGCCAGGTCGGAGCGGGAGCGCTCCACCTCCAGCATCCGGGCCAGGTGCTCGCAGGCGTGTCGTACGTACAGCCCGACCAGGTCGCGCTGGCGGTCGCTGGGCTCGGCCTGTTCGTCGTAGAGCCAGACGGCCGCACCGAGCCGGCCGGTGGCCTCGGCGGTCAGCGGCAGCGTGTAGCTGGCCGCGTAGCCGAGGCGGGCGGCGACCTCGCGGTGGCGGGGGTCGACGGGGGTGGCGTACGCGCCGGAGCCGGGGACGGAGGTCACGCCCGGTTCGGGGAGCACCTCGGAGCCCCCGTGGGCGTCGGGCAGCCCGTCGAGGATGCGGCCGTACGAGGTGGCACTGCGCGGCACCGTCTCGATGTGCCCGAGGTCGGCGCGGCCGAGGCCGAGGCCGATCGTGGTGGTGGGGCCGAGGCCGTCGGACGGCTCCAGGGCGATCAGGCCGCGGCGGGCGCCGACCAGGGCGGCTCCGGCGCGCAGGAACTCCTGGAGGGAGGAGCCGAGGTCACGGGCGCGGGCGAGCCGCTCGGTGAGTTCGTGGAGGGTCGTGAGGTCCGAGACCATGCCCGCCAGGCGGTCCTGGATCACCGAGCTCGCGGCGGGACCCTGCGCCGTAGCGTGGGCCGTGCGAGCGGGCGTGGACGTGGTGGTGGACATCGGTGTGGGCGCCACAGTGTGCGGGGACGCTGTAACTGCTGGATCGATTCCAGCCACTTTCGGCAAATGCGGGGCGCTCATGGCGTCCGCCTTTCCAGCTGGTGCGATTCGCCATTTAGCATCGCAAACCCCCAGATCATGCTGCGCCGCCTTCTATGAATCCACATCTACACGCAGACGAGGAGCGATGTCCAGCATTGCCCCTGTGGGAATCCTGGTGTCCGTGGGACGGCAACTCACTGTCCGGTCGGGGCTAGAACTTGGCCGGAAAATGGGGGAAGCGGATGGTTTTTGCGGTCGACTGGGCGGGTCCGCAGGCCGGTCCGGGTACGTAATCGATGGCGCGCGGGGACAGTTGGCGCAGCCCGGCACCCGTCGGGAACCGCCTGGCACGGACCGTCGTCCCCATCGACGACAGCCGTTCCGGTGCCGGCGCGGGTCGTGTTCCGCCCCGGTCGGACGTTTCATGGACCCGTAAGAAAACTGCACGAACCGTGTGAACCTGCTTCTGGCGGACAGTGACGCGAAACGTGTACGTGTGGTGAAACACCGCTTACATGGTGTGATGTGGCCCCTCGGCGTTCAACGGAAAGGAACGAGCGCTCATGCGCGAGATCCTCGGAAGGCGTCTCCAGCGGCTCCGCAATCGGCTGCAATCCCTGCGCCCCGCCCCGCCGCAGGGCGATGCGGCGGCCCACCTCGACGCGGCGCTCGACTGCGCCGTCACCTGGCAGTGGCCCGTACTGCCCGGAGTCGGGCGCTCCGGCGCCGACCTCACGCGGTGCGCCTGCCCCGACCCCGACTGCGTCGTACCCGGCGCGCATCCCTTCGATCCCGGGCTGCTCGCGGCCACCACCGACCCCCGGATGGTCGCCTGGTGGTGGGCCAACCGGCCCGGCGCCTCGGTCCTGCTGGCCACCGGCGGGTCCGCGCCCTGTGCGGTGAGCCTGCCGGCCGCCGCAGCGGCGCGTGCCGTCGTACGGCTCGACGCGCAGGGCATGCGGCTCGGGCCGATCGTGGCCACGCCCACGAGGTGGTCGCTGCTCGTGGCGCCGTACTCGCTGGAGCGGCTCGGCGAGCTGCTCTACGCGAAGGACCACGTGCCCTCCTCGCTGCGATTCCACGGTGAGGGCGGCTACTTGCTGCTGCCGCCCTCCGCCGCGACCGGCGGCGGCCACGTGCGGTGGGAGCGCGAGCCGGGCGGCGCCGTCGGCTCCGGCGCGGTGGCCCGGGAACTGTGGCTTCCGGAGGTGGAGGCGGTCGTGGACGCGCTGGTCGAGGCGAGCAGCGGGGCCTCCGGCGGCGGCAGCCGGCTCGCGTACTGACGCGGGCACGCCCGGCCCGGCGGCCCTAACGGGTGTGCGTGGCGCCCGTGGATCACTCGTACGGGTGCCAGCGTGACGAGTTTCCAAGGGAATTGGGCGCGGGGATCTCCGCGCCCCATTCCCGCATCGCTATCTTCGGCGAATGAATCTCCGCCTGATCGGTATCGGCGCCGGTGTGTTGATCATCTTGTCGCTTCCACTCGCGGGAGCGATCGCCGGGCCGGATTTCGCCGGTCAGAGTGACGGAAAAGGCGGAGGGCTGCTCTCCACCTTCGGCCTCGGCGGCTCTCCCGATTCCGGCGGTGGTTCCGATTCCGGCCGGCCCCGTACGCACGTACCCGCGGCCACGTCCGGAGCCGCGTCGGCAGCCGCATCCGCAGCGGCTTCGGCGGCGGCGCCCGCCCGGCCGGGACCGGCCGAACAGCCTCGTACGGACGCGCACTGCGGACCCGAACTCTCCGCTCCCCAGGGCGTGGAGGCCCAGACCTGCGTGCTCACCGGTGAGGGGCGGACCTGGGGGCGCAGCTACTACCGGAACACCAGCGGTCGCCCGCTGGACGCGGTGCTCACGGTGATGGGGCCCGCCGGGCGGACGGTGCAGATTCGCTGCGCGGTCGGTGCGGGTGACGAGCCGGGATTGTGCGAGACGCCGAAAGATCCCTCGGCCGGAACGGCGGATGCCTACTCGGCCGTGGCGGAATTTGCAGTTCCGGATGCGGAAGGGACGCTGCTTCTGCGGTCCGGGAGCAACTCGCCGGTCCTGGGTGATCGTTGAACATCACCGGAAAATCAAGGGCCCGGTCGCTGGCGACGGGGGATGCACCAGCGACCGGGCTACAAGAACGGTAACAAGAGATCGCCTGTTCGCAAATTCGATCTCTGATATTCAGACACCGATTTGCAGGCGATTAGCGGGAGTTGTGACTCGGGTCACCGGTTGCCGAGGACCCGTCACACTCCGGCGCCGGGGCCCGCAGACGGGCCCCGGCAGCCGATCAGCTGAGCGTCACCTGGCGGTTGGTGAGACCCCCGCGGGCGCGGCGCTCCTCCGTGGTCAGCGGCGCGTCCGTGGCCAGCGCCGCGGCCAGCCGCTCCGCGAGCTCGGCGGCCGGCTTCTCCACGTCGTCGGCCGAGACGCCGGTGGGCAGATCCCAGACGGGGACCATCAGCCCGTGCGCGCGGAAGGAGCCGACGAGCTTGGTGCCTTCGCCGAGCGAGGACGTGCCCGCCGCGTGCAGTCGCGCGAGCGCGTCGAGCAGCTTCTCCTCCGGCTGTGGCATGACCCAGCGCAGGTGGTTCTTGTCCGGGGTCTCGCACCAGTAGGCGGAGTCCACGCCGGCCAGCTTGACGGTCGGGATGGCGGCCGCGTTGGCGCGCTCCAGGGAGGCGGCGATCTCGGGCGAGGCGTTCTGGGCGCTCTCCGCCTCCGGAATCCAGAATTCGAAGCCGCTGTGGACAACCGGCTCGAAAACGCCGTCGGCGGCCAGGAGACCCTGAAGTCGCGGACCCTCGGCGGGAACCCGGCGGGCCGCGACGACGGTGCCCGGCTCGGCGGCGATCGCGCGCTCCAGGGTGTCGGCCATGTCCCGGGAGAGGTCGCCGGAGGTCGAGTCGTTCTGCAGGCCGAGCAGGATGGAGCCGTCCTCGCGCCGCAGTGCCGGAGAGGCCAGCGGGAGTACGGTCACCAGCGTGACGGAGGGGACGCCCTCGGGCAGGCCGCCCTTGAGGGTGAGCGGGATGGTGGCGGCGGGGACGAGCTCGCGCAGTGCCACCCAGTCGCATTCGCCGGGCAGGCCCTCGAAGGGGCGGGCCACGTGCTCGGTGACGGCGTGCGCGGCGGCCGCGCCGTGACAGGCCTTGTAACGGCGCCCGGATCCGCAGGGGCAGGGCTCGCGGGCGCCCACCACCGGGATCTCCCCGTTGTTGAGCTGCGGCTTTGCGGTCTTCGCGGCGGGGCGCTTCTTGGCCATCGTGGGTGTCTCCCGGTTGCGGCGGTACGGCGTCGGTCTGGGCGCGAGCCTAGCCGTTCGTACCGCCGGAACCGGTGGGGTGCGGCCGGGAGCACGGTCGGCGTGCGCTCCCGGACGGCCGCCATCTGCCTTCTCGGAGACCGGAAATGAGAGATCAGGGAGAGATCAGGAATCCAGATCGTCGAAGGCCGTACAGAAGTCGATCGCCGGGGGCGCGACGCGCGTAGCGAAATCCTCGTGCCGGGCCCCACAGGCAACAGTCACCCATACGGTGACTTCGCCTGCCGCTCCATCCCGGACACCCCAGTCCTGGGCCAGGGCGCTGATGATGTTCAGCCCCCGCCCGCCTCGCGCGGTGACCGAAGGCGTGGCCGGGATCGGGCGGGTGGGCCCGCCTCCGTCCGTGACCTCGACCGTCAGCCGCCCCGCCTTGTCGACGCACCACGACGCGCGTATCTCGCCCTCTCCGATCTCCCGCGCGCCCAGCGGTCTGCCGTGTCGGCAGGCATTGCTGAGCAGTTCGGAAAGGATCAGAACTGCGTCGTCCACGACCGATTCGGACACCCCATTGACGCGCAATTGTTCGCGCATCCGGTGTCTCGCTTCGCCCACGCCCGCAGGACCATGGCGTATGTCCATGCACGACGACGTGGGCACTTCCTGTGCCACCACCAACGCCACCCCCGGAACCTCCTTAGCCCCACGCATGGTCTGGATGCCCCAATGGCCTGGACCGGAAACCGCCGAAGCGGAGGCCTCTGGCGCATTCGTCATGACCGAATGCGGAGCGGATGCGCCGGTGCACACCCCGTTACGAACGGGTCGCGTGAGGCGGGTGTGCAAAAGGGGACGTCAGCGCCCTAGTTGTGACAGAACCTGTCGGGGTCTGTTCGTGATGATCGCTTCCACACCCAAATCAGCGCAGAGCTGAACGTCTTCTGGATCATTTACCGTCCACACGTGTACGGGGTGACCCGTGGCCTGAAGCTTGCGGATGAAGCCCGGGTGGTTGCGCACGATCCGCATCCCAGGACCCGCGATCCGCACCCCGGCCGGCAGCCGCCCGTCCCGCATCCGGGGCGAGATGAACTGCATCAGGTACACGGTCGGGATGGTCGGTGCGGACGCCCTCATCCGGTGCAGGGAGCGCGCGGAGAAGCTCATCACCCGGACCGGGTGCGGGCCCTCGGCGGGCGGGGCGTCCAGGCCGAAGCGCTTGAGGAGGAAGAGCAGGCGCTCCTCCACCTGTCCGGCCCAGCGCGTCGGGTGCTTCGTCTCGATCGCCAGCTGCACCGGCCGTCCGGCGTCCGCGACCAGCTCCAGCAGTCGCTCCAGGGTGAGCACGGAGGTGCGCTCGGGGTCGGCGTCCCAGTCGGGGGACTCCTCGCGGTCCTTCCACGAGCCGAAATCGAGGGCGGCGAGATCGGCGAGCTCCAGGGCGGAGACGGCGCCCCGCCCGTTGGAAGTGCGGTTGACCCGGCGGTCGTGGACGAGGACCAGATGGCCGTCGGCGGTGAGCCGGACATCGCATTCGAGGGCGTCGGCCCCGTCCTCGATGGCCTTTCGGTAGGCGGCCAGGGTGTGCTCGGGGGCATCCTCCGAGGCGCCGCGGTGGGCGACGACCTGGATGGGGCGCGGCGTTGCGTGGGTCACGGGGCCATGGTGCCACCGGAGGGGGTCCCGATGTCGGGGGAGCTTGATGGGTGCATCTGCGGATGCGCCCGAAATGTCGGAGATAAAGGATGGGGGAGACTCACAGGTCCGGCTTACAGTGCTCTGACGGGTCATGGGAAAGGCTTTGCCCAGGAACTTGTACGGCACGTCGAACGTTCAGCCGGACCGATATCGCCAGATTTTTGAAGCCGTGTGTGACGAGGAGAGAGCGCTGTGAACACCGAGAACGAGGGCACCGCGGCCCCGACACCCCCCGCGGCCCCGCCCGTACCCCCGGTGGCCGCTCCCGCCCCCGAGGCGCCTGCCACCCCGGCCGCTCCCGCGCCCGTAGACGCACGGCTGGCGGTGCCCGCGGCCGCGGAGCCGGTGACCCAGCAGCTGCCGCCGGCGCCGGCTCCCGGCGCCGAGCCGACCCAGCAGCTCCCCCAGACTTCGTCCCCGGCCCCGGCCGCGCCCCCCGAGGCTCCCGCGTACGCGCAGGCTCCGGTCTACGCCGAGGCGCCCGCTTCGGCTCCCGCACCGCAGGCACAGCAGGCCCACGGCGCCGAGGGCTGGCCTCCCCCGCCGCCCGCGGCCCCCGCGTACACGACCGACGGCGGCCAGGGCGGTGGCGCCTGGGGCGTTCCGCCGATCGCGGACGGAGCTCCGCAGCCCAAGCCGAAGGGCAAGGGCGGCATGATCGCCGGCGTTCTCGTGGCGGCGCTCCTCGCGGGCGGCGTCGGCGGTGGCGTCGGCTACTGGGCGGCCGACCGGAGCTCCAAGGGTTCCGGCTCGACCACGGTCAGCGCCGGAAACACCCCCAAGGACCTCAAGCGCGAGGCCGGCTCCGTCGCGGGCCTGGCCGCCGGCGCGCTGCCCAGCGTGGTCACCATCGAGGCCTCGGCCGGAGACGGCGAGGGCGGCACCGGTACCGGGTTCGTCTACGACCAGCAGGGCCACATCCTGACCAACAACCACGTGGTGGCCTCCGCGGCCAACGGTGGCAAGCTCACCGCGACGTTCTCGGACGGCAAGAAGTACGAGGCCGAGGTCGTCGGCCGGGCGCAGGGCTACGACGTGGCGGTCATCAAGCTCAAGACCCCGCCCTCCGGCCTCAAGCCGCTCCCCCTCGGCGACTCGGACAAGGTCGCCGTCGGCGACTCGACCATCGCGATCGGCGCCCCCTTCGGCCTGTCCAACACGGTCACGACCGGCATCGTCAGTGCCAAGAACCGCCCGGTCGCCTCCGGTGACGGCTCCGGCGGCAAGAATTCGTACATGAGCGCCCTCCAGACGGACGCCTCGATCAACCCGGGCAACTCCGGCGGCCCGCTGCTCGACGGCCGCGGCGCGGTCATCGGCATCAACTCCGCGATCCAGTCGGCGGGCAACGGCGGCTTCGGCGGAGGCCAGGCCGGCTCCATCGGCCTCGGGTTCGCCATCCCGATCAACCAGGCGAAGAATGTGGCCGAGTCGCTGATCAAGACGGGCAAGCCGGTCTACCCGGTGATCTCGGTCTCCGTGGACCTCGCGGCCAAGACCGAGGGCGCCAAGATCTCGGAGAGCGGCGCGTCCGCCAACGAGCTCGTCGACCCGAACGGCCCGGCCGGCAAGGCCGGCCTCAAGCCCGGCGACATCATCACTCAGCTGGGGGATAAGACGATCGACAGCGGCCCGACCCTGATCAGCGAGATCTGGACGTACAAGCCGGGCGACACGGTGAAGCTCACCTACCTGCGCGGCGGCAAGCCGACCACCGTGGACATCACCTTCGGCTCGCGGGTGGGCGACAAGTAGCAGGCACCGGGCCACGGGCCCAACTGGCTTGATGGGGAGGGGCCGCAGACGGGATTCCGCCTGCGGCCCCTCCCAACATCCGCTTATGCTTCAAGGGTGTTCGATTCGCGGCACATACGGACGTTTCACGAAGTAGTGGCCTCCGGGTCCTACTCGGCCGCCGCGCGCGTCCTGGGGTACACCCAGCCCGCGATCACCCAGCAGATGAAGGCGCTCGAACGCGCCGCCGGCACCCCGCTGTTCACCCGCGTCGGGCGCCGGATGCAGCTCACCGAGGCCGGGGAATCCATGGCACGGCACGCCGAGTCCATCCTCGGCAGTCTCTCCGCCGCCGAGGCCCAGCTGAAGGCCTACGCCCGGCTGCGGACCGGCCGCGTCCGGCTCTGCGGATTCCCCAGTGCCAACGTCACCATCGTCCCGGAAGCCCTGAGCGGTCTGGCCAAGGACCACCCGGGCATCCAGGTCGAGCTGCTGGAGGGCGAGCCCCCGGACTCCCTGCGCAGGCTGGAGCGCGGCGAGTGCGACATCACTTTGGCCTTCACCTATCCCGGGCTGCACGAGGAGATCCCGGAGGCGGTCGCCGAGGTCAGGCTGCTGGAGGACCAGCTGACGGTGCTGCTGCCGACCGGGCATCCGCTGGCCCGGCGGCGGGCCGTGCACCTGGCGGACCTCGCCGAGGAACGGTGGATCGCGGGCTGCCCGCGCTGCCGGGCGAACCTGCTGCACGAATGCGCGGAGCTGGGCTTCGTCCCCGACATCCGCTTCGCCACCGACGACAACCTGGTGGTGCAGAGCCTGGTCACCCAGGGGCTGGGCGTCGCCATGATGCCCGCGCTGGTGCTCCCCTCGCTCTCCCTGGCCAAGGTGTGCGGACGCCCCCTGGAACCGGCCGCCCGCCGCCACATCTCCGCCCACGTGTACCGCGACCATCTGCGGATTCCCGCGACGGCAGCGGTACTGGACGCCTTGAGGCAGGCTGCGTCGAACCGGATCGGCTGCTGACCGAACCGGGGGAGGCCGCCGACAACCCATAAGCGGGGCTTGGGAATTCGGCTCAGAACTGTCGTTGGACGTGATGGGTGGGCTCGTCGACGCTGCGCACATGACCGCCACCACGCCGGCCCGCACGACCGTGAGGATGGCCGCCCTCGTCGATGAGATCCGTACGGTCGTCGAACGGGGTCTGGCCCCCGATCTGACCGCCTACCTGGTCGGTGAGCGGCTCGCTCCCCACCTGGGGACGCCCGGCCTGCTCGCCGCCGACCAGTGCGAGGGTCATCCCGACCGCTACCGGCAGCACGTCCTGCACGCGGAGCCGGACGGCAGCTTCTCGGTTGTTGCCCTGGTGTGGCTGCCGGGTCAGGAGACCGCCATCCACGACCACGTCTCGTGGTGCGTGGCCGGCGTGCACCAAGGCGAGGAGAGCGAGCTCCGCTATCGCCTGGCCCCGGCCACCACCACCTCCGGAGCCCACCTGGTGCCGACGGAACACGTGGTCAACGGCCCCGGGGACGTCTGCGGGTTCGCTCCGCCCGGTGACATCCACAAGGTTCGCAACTCCTGTCGCACAAAGGCGATTTCCCTCCACGTCTACGGGGCCGACGTCGTTCGCCTGGGCAGCAGTGTCCGCCGCGTCTACACCCTCCCGGCCGACTGATGGCCCTGCTGAACCGCCCGCAGAGCAAGCCTGGTTCGTCGACCCCTGGCAATGTTTCACGTGAAACATCCTCGCCGTGGCCCGGATTGGGGCTGGCGGCGGCCGGAGTCCTGGTGGCCTGGTCCCTGCACAGACTTGCTCCGTGGGTCCCGATGCTGACGGCGGCGGTGGTGCTCGGCATCACCGCCGCACACCTTCCGGGCCTACGGGGCTTCGTACGGGGCTCCGCGCGCCCGGGCCTCTCCCTGGCCGTGAAGCGGCTGATGCGGATCGGCATCGTCCTGCTGGGCCTGGCGCTGGGCCTGGACCAGGTGCTCCGGCTGGGCTGGGCCACGGTGGCGATGGTGGGCGCCGTGGTGGCGGCGACCTTCTTCGGTACCCTCTGGCTCGGCCGCAGGCTCGGCCTCCCGGGCGACCAGCCCCTGCTGATCGCCACCGGATACTCGATCTGCGGTGCCTCGGCCATCGGCGCCGTCAGCGAGGTTTCCGGCAGCGACGAGGAGGACGTGGCCTCCTCGGTCGCCCTGGTCACCCTCTGCGGGACCCTGGCCATTGCGGTACTTCCCCTGCTCCACTCCCCGTTGGGGCTCTCCGATCCGGAGTTCGGCCGCTGGGTGGGTGCCAGCGTCCATGACGTCGGCCAGGTGGTGGCGACGGCCCAGACCGCGGGCCCGGAGGCGCTCGGCGAAGCCGTGCTGGTCAAGCTGATGCGGGTGGCGATGCTGGCCCCGCTGGTGGCGGCGGTGGCCTTCTCGGCGCGTGCCCGCAAGCGTGGGGTGCGCACCTCCTCGGGCCGTCGGCCGGCGCCGGTACCGCTGTTCGTGGCCGGGTTCCTCGCGGCGGCCGCGCTCCGTGCCACGGGGGCCCTGCCGGAGGTGGCGCTGGAATGGGCGCACACCGCGCAGGAACTGCTGCTGGCATCGGCCCTGTTCGGGCTCGGCTCCGCGGTCAACCTCCCGGCCCTCTCCCGTACCGGAGGCCGCGCGGCCCTTCTGGGCCTGGCTTCCTGGCTGGTGGTGGCGGGGGTCTCCTACGGAGGTGTCCTCCTCACCTCGTAGCCCTGGAGTGCCCGGGACCCGGGCCGCCCGACTGCGGAAATCCGCAGCGCCGCCAACCCCCACCGCCCGGTACTCTGTACCCGCCAGGTGGGTTGCCCGAGCGGCCTAAGGGAACGGTCTTGAAAACCGTCGTGGCGCGAGTCACCGTGGGTTCAAATCCCACACCCACCGCTTGCAGGTCAGAGAAGTAGCAGGTCAGAGGGCGGGTACCCGATTCGGGTGCCCGCCCTCTCTGCTCACCCTGTCTCACCTTGGACCGCCCGTATCCCGCTGTTGACCAGCGCGTATGGGCCATGTGTGGGCCAAACCCGGGGGCTTACCCGCCGCTGAGACCCTTCTCGATGAGCTCGTTCGCTCGGGACTGCTGGCCCTTCAGGATCTTGGCGTAGAAGCGGAAGAGCACCGTGAGGCTGTGCCCGGCTCGTTGCGCGACCTCCATCGGGTCCACGCCGGAGTTGATCCACAGGGACACCCCCGCGTGCCGGAGCGAGTACGGCACGTCTGCGAGTGGCGTCTTGGCCTCTTCCGCCGGCAGGGCTTTGTGTCGCGCCGCGTCCCAGAGGTTGCAGTACTCCGTAGAGCGGACCCGTCCCCCCTGCGCGGCCCGGAAGAGGCGACCGTCGTCGGCGACCCCGTACTTCTCCTTGTGGTCCCGGAGCATCGAGGTCAGGACGGGCGGGATGGGTACGGACCTGGTTGCTGTCCGGGCCCGCCGCTTCAGTCCGCGCTGCTCGAACGACTGCCCGTCGTCGGTCCACCCCGAACCGACCTCGGGTCGGCTTCCCGCGAGGACCAGCTCTCCCCACCCGGTTGCGGGCAAGGTGCAGTCAGCAGCGCGCAGGGCAGCGATCTCTGAAGGGCGCATGGCCGCGTAGTACAGGCAGCCGAAGAAGGCGGCCATGTGGTCCCCCCGGCCGCCGGACTGCCTTACGGCGTCGATCAGAGCCGCAGCCTGGTCGGGGTTGGGTACGTACCGGAAGTCGACTTCGTCGTCCTTGTCGGGCGCGGTCCAGTCGAGACGGCCGAGGGGGTTCGCGGGGAGGGTGCCGCGCTCCACGGCGTAGCGCAGAGCGTTGCTCATGACCATGCGCTTCCGGTTCACCGTGTTGTCGGCCGCGGGCTTCCCATTGAGCTTCTTGGACAGGGCATCAAGGGCCCCACGTAGGCGTTCGGACCGCGCAACCTCGGTCATCTTGACTGTGCTCGATGCGACCCAGGCGAGGGCGGCTGCGATGTCCTCCGGCGGCGTCTCGACCTCGTGACGCAGACGAAGAGGTCCGTCGTCTGCCTGTACCGCGCGGAACGCCCACCCGTACAGGGCTTTCCGCAAGACGGCGGAGTCGGGAGCGCCGCGTGAGCTGGAAACGAACGCCGGTGTCACGGTGGCGAACGTCTCGGCGATGCTCGCACGGTGCTTGGCCGCGGCCTTCGGCCACTTCATCAGCACGTAGGCCGTGGCGTGCTCGTACCACGTAGGCGTACTCAGGGCTTCGAACTCCGAGGCTGGCAGGCCGGTCTGCTCGTCGAACTGTTCCCGGTTCCGCAGCGCGGCGAGCAGCTCGGAACGGCGACCGTCAGCCTGCACCTTGAGCTTGAAGCTTCGGGAGTGCGGTCGCTCACCTGCTCGCCACCGAAGCTCGAACGGCTTGGGGCGCCCCTTCCGCTCCCGGATGGACCAGATATCAACGTCGTAGGTCAGCAATTTCTCTCCAATTGGAGAGAGGGCCCACCGAAGGGTGGGCCCTCTCTCTGGACGGGGCAGGTCAGACATCCCATGACGTTTCGTGTCAAGCGGGATGGGGGTGGGCGTGGTGTGACCAGGCGGTCGCTTCGTCGTAGAGGGTGCGGGTCTTGAGGCAGCCGTGGAGGATGCCTACGAGGCGGTTGCCGACCTGACGCAGGGCCGGGTTGTAGCCGGCTTCGCGGGCTCGTTGTTTGTCGTAGTAGCGGCGGGCGCCGGGGGATCCGCGCAGGGCGGAGAACGCCTGGAGCTGGAGTGCGGCGCCGAGGCGGTTGTTGCGGACGTAGCGGGCCTGGACGGTGTGGGTCTTGCCGGAGGCCCGGGTGATCGGGCTGGTCCCGGCGTAGTTCTTGCGGGCTTTCGCGGAGGTGTAGCGGGTGGGGTCGTCTCCGAACTCGGCGAGCACCCGGGCGCCGGTGATCTCCGCGATGCCGGGCATCGAGAGGTAGATCTCAGCGTCCGGGTGGGCGAGAAAATGTGCCTTCACCTGCCCCTCCAGCTCGGCTATCTGTTCGTTCAGGCTGATCAGTAGGCGTGCGTGGGCGCTCGCGGCGGACGCGTAAGCGGCGGTGACTGCTTCGGGCAGGCCCAGGTGTTCCTCGCGCAGCGCGGTCTGGATCGTGGCCGCTTTCTGCGGCCGGTGGTGCCGGCGGGCCCGGGCGAGCGGGGCGGTGATCTGGGTGCGGGTCAGCTTCGCCGCCGCCGCGGGGGTGGGTGCCTTGATGAGGAGTTCGAGCGCGTCCGTGCTGGTCAACTCCAGGTCGGCGTATGCGTTCAGGGCCGCGGGGAAGTATTCACGCAGGGTGTTGCGCAGTCGTTGGAAGGTCCGCGTGCGTTCCCAGATCAGGGTCTGGTGGGCGCGGGCGACGACCTTGACGGCCTGGGCCCGCTCGCTGTCGCCGGCCACCGGCCGCAGCTGGTCCCGGTCGATGCGGACCATGTCCGCCAGCGCGTGCGCGTCACCCTTGTCGCTCTTGGCTCCGGAGGAGGCATACCGCTCCTTGAACCGGTTGACCTGCCGGGGGTTGATCGCGAAGACCTGGTAGCCGGAAGCGATCAGGGCCTGGACCCACGGCCCGCGGTCGGTCTCGATCCCGACCACCACCCCGGCGGGGTCCACATCCGCGCCACCGTGCTTGGCGATGAGCGCGTGCAGTTTCGCGATGCCCTCCACCCCTTCGGGCAGGTTCACGGCGGCCAGTTTGCGGCCCGTCTCGTCCTGGACCTCGACATCGTGGTGGTCTTCGGCCCAGTCGTCGCCTATCAGCAGCAACAGTTCTCTCCCGCTCGTTTCCGTTCGTCTCGTCGTACAGGCAGCCTGCGGAAGGCACGGCACGCGGCCTAATGGATCCAGTGCTCACGCCCCACTGCTCGGCGGGCACGCCATCCCATCAGCGGTCTTGGCCTCCCGGCCGACCAGCAGGGGCACGGTCTGACCACAGAGCTCAAGGGCTCCGGCAGCGAAAGTGCTCACCTGCTGGCGGCTACGACATCAAGTCTCTACGACCCGATACGTCCCATTAGGCGGCGACTTCCTCGCACTCGGACAGCCAGGCGTCCAGATCCGCGCGGCGAACACGTAGCTGGCCGTTAGGCAGCTTGATGAGCCGCGGGCCTTGTCCACGGGCACGCATCCGGTAGAAGGCGGCTCGGCTCATGCCGATCTCGGTGAGGACTTCGGCGAGCTTGAGCATCTGCGGGCGGGGCATCGGGCTCCTTCAGCTCGGTCCGGGGCGCGAAAACCCCGGAAAGTACTGACAGAACTGACAGAACCTCGCCGTGTGGCCCCTGAGCTGCGGTTTTGGCCGGTTTGGGCCGCGTGACAAAACCTCAAAAAACTCTGACAGAACCTCGAAAACCTCGGTTCTGTCAGACCGGACGGCTCGCACGCGGCGAGGTTTTTGGAGTTCTGTCAGAGTTTCCGGAGGTTTTGTCACAGCTCCGAAAGTGTTCGTTTCCGCAGGTCAGGGGGCTGGTCGGGAGGTTCTGTCAGTTCTGTCAGAGGTTTCGGGGGTTTTCAGGCGGCGGGGGTGAGGCGGGGATGGGTCTCATACCGGGGCGAAGGCGGCCGACCTCCGCGTGTCGTGCGGGGTGGTGGGGGCTGCTGCCGGACCCAGCCGTGTTCCTCCAGGAGGTCCAGGGCGGGATCGAGATCGCCCATGGCGGGGAACTCGCTGCGTGGCATCGCACGGAAGAGATCGCGCTTGGTGAACGCGGCCGTGCGGCTCTCGGTCAGATGGGTCAGGACGGTGTGGGCGGCCTCCTGCGCAGGGTCGGCCTTCATGGCGTTGAAGACGTCGAGGGCGTGGGCGGTGAAGTAATCCCCGAGGCGGGTGGCGGCGGCCATGGTCTCGACGGCGATGGGCCGCGTCCAGGCGTCTTGGGGGTGGGTGGCGAGGTGGAGGAGGCCCGCGATACGGGCGACGGCGCCGTCGCGCTTGCTGGCCCAGTTCACGATCGGAGCCAGGGTCCCGTCCTTGCGGAGGCGGGCTTCGGTGACGCGCTGGTAGGCCAGGAGGACGGCGTCGGCCTCCGGGGTGAGGGTGAGCGTGGCCGTTTCGGTCCAGGCCGCGAGGGTCAGTGCCAGCCCTCCGAGGGTTGTGGCGTAGGTGCTGGCGGTGTCGGGGCTCAGGAGTGCGGGGGTGAGGTTGCGGTAGCCGACGAGGGATTCGGGCTTGGAGTAGAGGAAGCGTGCGAGCAGGCCGCGGCCGTCGGCGCCCTTGATCTGTCCAATGGAGTCCAGGACATCGGGCTGGACGGCGAGGCCCATGGTGATGGCGGGGTTCTCGATGTACTGGGGGTCCCGGGCCTGGCGGTTGACGCGGGCCATGTCGCCGGCGTGGCCCTTGAGGAAGATCCCCATGTTGGGGACTCCGGAGTACCGTCCGGCGATGATCTCGAAGATCTCGCCTTCGGGGGACAGGATCGAGATCCGTCCGTCCTGCTGGGCGAGGAGGCTGGTCAGGCTTTCGGCGGTGATGTCGTCGGCGACGAGCTGGGGCTCGGCCGGGACGACGGCCCGCTCGGCGGCCTCGGCCAGCGAGATGGCCTGGGCGGTGAGGCCTGCCAGCTTCTCGGGATCGGCGTTGGCGGCCATCTTCTCGGCCCTCTCCGCCGCGGCCTTCGCGATTCGGGCGGATGCTGCAGCTTCAGCCCGTTGGGGTGCGGTGAGGTCGATGAGGGCCTGCTCGGCGGCGAGGAGGGGTTTGGTCATGAGCCCGAACACGGCGCTCTTGCGGTTGCCGGGCGGCAGGGCGACGGCGGTGTAGAGGTTGACGGGTTCGCTCCACTGGCCGCGCACGGTCACGGTGACTCGTCCGCCGGCGGCGGTGCCGATGACGGCCAGTGCGAGGCACCCGGCGAGGTCGGCCGGTGTCTGCGTCTCCTCGGCGACGCCGGCGGTCATGGCGGCGAGCCAGTCGGGCAGAGCGTCCACGGGGAAGGCGGGGAGTGGGCCGCGGGGGTTGAGGGGTACGGGTTCGTCCCATCCGGGTCCGGCGATGTCCTCCGGGGTCATCTCGTCGAACTCGGGCCACAGCTCGGGGTCGTGCGTGGTCATGCGGCGGCGTCCCTTCGCTGGGTGAGACGGGGGCAGATGGTGCGGTGCTGTTCGTGATCGGCGATGAGCGCGAGGGCGCGTGCGCGGCCTGCGGTGAAGATGTCCCGGCCGCACGAGCACCATGAGCGGACACTCGGGCTGGCGCCGTAGGAGGGCGGGGCGACGATGTGGAGCCAGGCCACCGGCCGGCGCCCGTTGTCGGCGTGCGGGTCACGGCGAACAGATGAAGGGACGCCTTCGGCGACGACCCTCGGCGCGCTACGGCCGTCCCGGGCTGGGGCCGGTTTGGCGGGGCTGGTCCCGGTCGGGGCCGGGGGCAGGCCTTCCAAGGGGAGCGGAAGTTGGGCGCTCATGCCGTCTGCCGGGTGCGGACCGTGCGGGCGGAGCTGTCGAGGGCGGAGCGGATCGTGGAGCGGCACTCGGCCACGGTCAGTCCGCGCTCCTCCCCCGCCGTTTGGAAGGCCTCCTCGGCCTCGTCGCGGGTCAGGTCGCCCCATGCGACGAAGCGCCCCACCTTGAAGGCGCTGCGGTTGAGCGTGTTGTTCGCCTGATGCGCGGGTGCCTGGCGGACGGCCTCGCACTCGGCGTGCAGCGCCGCGCGAGCCGCACTGCCGCCGCGGACCGCTCCCGGCATCCGCAGAGGCACCGGGCGGGGTACCGGAGGCTGTAGCAGCGACAGGAGCCAAGCAGGCAGTTCAACGACCGGGGACGGGTCGGTGACTTCGTAGGTTCCGGCCGCGGTGGTGCTGCCGGGGGCGACGACGTATCCGCCGTGGGCGCGGGTGTCGATGAGCGGGGCCAGCTTGCCCGCCGTGTTCCCCAGGCGGGCGTGGTCGGGGACGGTGAAGTACAGGTGGGTGCCGCCGGAGGGCGTCCGCACGGTGCGGGTGGCCGGGAC
The DNA here is from genome assembly GCF_057834465.1 of Streptomyces sp. GL_140. Lineage (NCBI taxonomy): Bacteria > Bacillati > Actinomycetota > Actinomycetes > Kitasatosporales > Streptomycetaceae > Streptomyces > Streptomyces sp. GL_140. The sequence continues at coordinate 4,192,304 of NZ_CM174404.1, read as the reverse complement.
GGGCTGGCCGGCGCGCTCGCAGAGCGCCAACCAGTTGTCCGCGCCGCCAGGCGCGTCCTGACTGCTGTCGGGCTTGGGCATGTCGAGATCAACCACGACCAGCCCGGCCGGGCCGGTGGCCAGGCCGATGTTGTACGGCTTGTGGCTCCAGCACCGCTCGATGATGGTCGGGTTGGTGGTGGAACGCTGCTCCCACTTCAGGTGGCCGCCCGCGCAGGCATCGGTGCCGGGGCACCGGTCCTGGCGGTGCAGAGCAGGGATCTTCGAGCCGGGGCGGAGCGGGAACACCGGCCAGCCCCGCCCGGCCGCAGCCCGTGCCGCGCGCAGGAGCTGACTCATGAGGCCACCGCCAAGGTGAGGCGCTTGGCGAGGAAGGCGCGACCGAGCCACTCGGAGTAGGCGGGCGGGATGGCCTCGGTCAGCTCTTCGTGGACGTCGGTCCAGTCGATCCCCATGGCCTGCTGCATCTCGGGGACGGTGGCCTTGCCGCCGCCCTTGCCGTAGGCGGCGACGTACGGGCCGGCGTGGTACTTGCCGTGGCGCCAGCCACGCACTCGGCCGCGGTGCTTCAGGTGCTGGGGCTGGATGGCGGTCCAGCCGCCGAGTTCGAAGTTCCGGTGGCGCAGGACTCCGAGGCCGAACATCTCCCCGCACAGCGTGATGTCCTTGCGGACGTCCGCCTGGCCGTCGGGCTGCTCGATCACATAGGGCAGGCCGGATGCGTCCAGGAGCTTCCGGGTGGGGGCGACGAGATCCACGTGGGTGCCGCCCCAGCCGCGGGACTTGTTGGTGCCCACGGTCAGCGCGCACCGCTTCTGGCAGGGCGGGGAGGCGTGGACGGCGGTGTAGCGGCGGATCGCGCCCGAGGCGATGAGTTGGGCGAGGACGGTGAGGGCGTCGCCCTGGATGAAGGTGAAGGGGTAGTTCGGGCGGGGGCGGATGTCGACGCCGGTGACGGCGAATCCGGCCCGGTCGTAGCCCCTGCCCGCGCCGCCGGCGCAGGAGTACAGGTCCAGCAGTAAGGGCCGGGGGCCGGTGTGGTCTCGCCGGATGTGGGTGGGTTGGGTCATGCTGGGTTCCTCCACAGGTCTGTTGATGGGTTGTGGATGAGGGCGGCCCCGCTTCATTGGCGTGAGAGGGGGCCGCCTTCGTTGTGTCTGTCGGGGCTCAGGTGCGGATCTGCCTGCGGACCTCGGCGACGAGGCGGAGGATTTCGTGCGCCATGTCGGCGATGGCCTGGAGCTGCTCCTCGATCTCCTCCGGGCCGGTGAAGGAGAAGGAGGGTTCGCGGTCGGGTCTGGGGTTGGTGAAGGAGAACGACACGGAAGGTTCCTGTCAGAGGGCGGCGGAGAAGACGGCGAGGACCAGAGCGGCGGCGCCGCCGATGACGAGGGTCGCGACGGCGGAGGCCCACAGGGGGCGGCCCATGTCCGCGGTGTTGCGGAGGTCGGCGAGGGTGTCGCTGAGGCGGGCGTGCAGGGTGGCGAGCGGGCCCAGGGAGGCGTACCAGCGGCCGAGGCGGTCTATCTCGCCGGCGTGCTCCCCGTCGGGGAAGTGACCGCCGTGCAGGGCCTGGCGGTGGCCTTCGGCCTCGGCGGTGAGGTCGTCGAGGTGAAAGGCCGTCGGGGACGTGGTCAGGCAGACGGAGCAGCGGTACCGGTAGCGGCGCACGGGGGTTGGTCTCCTGGTGGTCGGAGTTGAGGCGGGGCAGGACAGTGCGGCGCCCCGCCCGGAAAGGTCTCCGAGCGGGGCGCGGGGGCTGGGCTGAGATGGGTGCCGGCAGGCCTGCTGGATGCCGCCGGTCAGATGTTCATGTGGTGGGCGCGCTGGATGGCGGCCTCCCACACGCTGCGTACCTGTGCTCCGGTGTGGGAGTCGTTCCAGGTGGGGATCGCCTCCCACTGCTTGCCGTGCTGTTTGCGGGCTTCGTCCAGGAGGAGGTTGCCCGCGTCGCGGTAGGCGTTGTTGCGGGTGCCGGCCGCGGCGCGCAGGGCTCCGATGGAGCAGCGGGCGCCTTCGGGGTGGATGAGCCTGCCCTTGGCCCAGCCGTGGGTGTCGAGGAAGGTGAGGGCGTCGGTGAGGGTCTTCTCGACGGCGCCGGTCAGGCGTACCGGCGGGGCGGCCAGGATGAAGGAGACCGGGGCCGGAGCGGTGGGGGCCGCCGGGGCGACGGGTTCCGGCGCGGGGTCGAGGAGTCCGAACGCCTTCGCGTACAGGTCGGGGTCGATGTGGGTGAAGTCGGTGTCGGTGCGGGTGTTCATGCTGCTGACCTCCACAGTCCGTTTTCGTTGGTGACTTCGTCCCGCTTCTTCAGTTCGGTCAGGCGGGGCTTGATGTGGTTCACGGGCGTGCCCAGCTTTCGGGCGATGGTCTCCACGGTCATGGGCATGTTCCCGTTCCGAAGGAGTGCGAGGATGCGCGGCTTGATCGGCTCCTGCCCTTCTGTGCCCGCAGGGCTTGCGGGGCCGGTGGAGCCCTGTTGGGGCCGCTGCTGGGGCTGTGCGGTCGGTCCCTGCTGTGCCCTAAGCAGGAGGTCGGTGAGACTGCCGACGAGGTTCTTGCCGCGCTGGTCGACGAGCGGGGTCTGGGCGATCGCCTCGCGGTGACGCCAGGCTTCGCAGTCCTCGACGGCGACGGGCTGCAGGCCGGCGGCGAGGGCGACGGGCGCCACGTCCAGGTGCAGGGAGCGGAACTGGACGGCCTGGCTTCCGGGGGTGAGGAGGTACCCGAGGCCGAAGGTGCCGTCCTCCGGCTTGGCGGCCGCTGTGGTGTCCAGGCCGCTCATGTCCCGGACGGCGACCTTCTGGGCCTGGCCGGGCCAGGAGTCGGGGATCATCGACAGGTCGATGCCCTCCGCGCCCTGGACCGCGTTCGCTCCGACCAGAGAACCCTGGCCCTTGGCACAGCGCAGGAACACCGCGCCGCCGCCGATCAGGAGCTGGGAGCGAATGATCGAGGAGTTCCCGAGGTCTTCGGCCAGCGGGGTCTGGGTGGCCAGGACCACGCCGATGCCCCGCTTCAGCGCGCGGCGGGTGAGCTGCTCGACGATCGCCTTGGCCTCCGCGTGGTACGGCGAGGAGACCGACAGCAGCATGTGCGCTTCGTCGATGATGAACGTGATCAGCGGGTCGGTGAAGGGGAAGGCCGGGGAGCGGTAGCGGGCTTCGCGGTCGAGCATCATCGCGTAGGCCAGGCGCAGGGCGCCCATCGCTTCGTCCAGGCCGTCGCCGCAGTACGCGGTCAGACTGGCTCCGGCGATGGTGCCGGCCTGCGGGGAGGCCAGGATCACCGCGATGCGGGACTTGAGGGCGGAGAGCAGGATCTGCTCCAGGACTCCGGACTTTCCGGAGCGGGAGCCGCCGACGAGGTAGAGGTGACGGGCGCCGGAGCCGGGCTGCGCGAGGGGGACGAGGGCGGCTTTGGCGTCGATGTAGGTGCCCAGGCGGACGTATCCGCGCGAGTCCATGGCCAGTTCGTCCACCACGTCGGAGAGCATCGTGCCGTGCATCAGCGCGTGCTCCTGCATCACGCGCACCCCCATCTGCGAGGGCCTGTCGGTCGGGGCCAGAGCGACCTGGATCGTCTCCAGGTTCAGGTTCCCCGCGAGGTCCTGGATGTTGACGGTCCCGATTGCCTTGCGGTCGCGGGTGGCGATGCCCTCCCAGCCGAGCGGCCCGTCGTAGCGGGTGAGGGTCAGGGTGGTGCCGGGCATCGCGCCGTCCGGGATCGCGACGTATGCGGCCCACACCTGCTCGGGCGTCGTGGGGGCGCCGGTGGCGATCTCCGGCTGCGCCGCCGCCTTCGTGAGGTGGATGAGGACGGGCAGTGCGTTGGGGGCGTAGTGCTTGGGGTCGCCCATCTCCACCTGGGAGGTGGGAATCCCGTAGACGGAGGCGATGTCGGCCGCCTTCACGCGGACCTGCTGGCCCTGGGGCAGTGTGATGACCCCGGTGAAGGCGACGTGGTCGTCCTCGACGTCGAGGCTGAGCTGTGCGAGCTCGGCGCCGGCCTGGATGAGCTTGCGGCCCTCGGTCTGGGTGGGGCCGGAGATGAACTCCTTCCAGTAGGCGGTGATGATCTGCGCCTGCGAGCTCTGTCCCGCCGCCGTGGTGGTCGTGGCGGGGAGTGCGGGGAGCTGGTCGGCGGTGTTGCGGTGGTGGGCCAGTGCGGCTGCCCCGGCCGGGACGGCGAGCCCGAGGGCGAACAGCGGGTTCATGCCCGCGGCGAGGACTTGGTGGGCGGCGATGCCGCAGCCGGTGCCGGTGATCCCGCAGGCGATCAGGGAGCGCAGGGCGGGAGCGGAGGTGTTGATGGCCCAGGCTCCCGCTCCGGCCGCTGCGGCGGCGAGGGCGGACCAGGGGCCGGCGGCGGCTGCTGCCACCGCGAGGGCGGCGGGCGCGTACTGGATGAACTGTGCTCGGGTCGGCCCCATGGTCCGGCTCTCCTTACGGCTGGGTGTAGAAGACGGCTTCGGCCATGTCGACGGGGGAGGTGTCCACGGCGTCTGCGATGCCGCCGTGGTCGGACTCGACGGTGGTCTTCGCGTCGTCGGCGGCCGTGGCCGCGCTGTCCGCCGCGGAGTTGTACTCGCCGGCCGCTTCCTTGGCGCCGGTCATGGTCAGGGCGGCGTCCGCGAACTCGGCGGTGGTCGCGTCGTCGACGGCGAGGGCCTTCATCGTTTCGGAGGCGTCCTGCATCTGTTCCGCGGTCTCGTCGACGTCGGCGGCGAGCTTGGTGACGGTCTCGCCGTGTTCGTGGACCTTGTGGGTGAGCCAGGCGAGCTTGGTACGCAGCACCGCGTAGTTCGCGGCGTCCTTGAGGGATTCGGTGACAGACATGCGTTCCTCTCCTAAATGCGGGCGTTGTAGAAGTCGCACTCGGCGGGCTTGGTCAGCGGGGAGTCGGCCACCGCGCGGAAGATGCCGCCGTGGCGGACCTCGGCGTTCTGCGACGCGGTCCGGCAGGCCTCCTCGCCGCCCTGGATCTGGTCGTGGAACTTCTTGGCGGCGGCGGCCTGCAGCTCCAGCTGCTCCTTGAGGTACTCGCACTTGCCGATGAGGTTCTCGCCGACGCCCTTCTCCGTGATCTCGGCGATCAGCACGTCGCAGTCCGCCGCGAGCTCTGTGGACTCGTCCACGAGCTGCAGGGCGGACTCCGCGCTGGACTGGCACAGGGTGGCCGCGCCTTCGGCGAGGTCGATGACCTGGGTGAGGTTGATGACCTCGCCGCTGCTGTAGGTGCGGGACTTCCCCGCGGCCGTGGTGACGTGGACGCCGTTGGTGTCGACGGTCGCGGTGTGCGGAACGGGCGGGTTGGGCTGCATCGCGGGGTCCTTCCGGATGTGGTCGGGGAGCGTGACGGCCGGAGGTGGCGGGACCGTGCCGGGCGGCGGGATCGTCGGACCCGGCGCAGCAGTAGGGGCCGCGGCCGGCGGCGGGGGCGGGGGCGCCGTGGGCTTTGCCGGTGCCGGGGGCACGGTCGCCTCCGGCGGCGGCGTGGTGGCCGAGGTGGGCTTCGGCGGCGGCGCTGAAGCCGTCGGGGGCGTGGTGGGCTTCGGCGGAATCGTGGCCCCCGACAGGGGCCCGGAGGATCCCGAAGGAGCCGTACCGGAGGACGAACCGGAAGGAGCATGTTTCGGTTTCTTCAGGTAGGCGGAGCGCCACCCGTCACGCAGTCCACCGGCCCAGTGGGCGCCCGCGAGGAGCCCGTAATGCGTTTTTGCAGCCGCATTGTAGGAAGCGTTTCGGAAGGTGTCCGGCGCTTTCGTCGGCTCCCATTTGGATTTCGACTTCGGTGGGGGTTTCTTGATTCCCGCCTTCTCGTATTTGTCGTGCGTGTTGTCGACGCCCACGAGGTACGTGATGGCGAGGAGTATGAGGAGTTCCACGAGCCTCCCTCAGTGACGCTGTGTAGCTGTGAGCGGTTACCGGTTACCGGTTACAGCCCCTGCGGACGCCGGTTCGGGGCCCCTGGGTCGGGGTCGAAGCGGTGTCTGGGGCCTGTAACCGGTAACCGGTAACCGTGCGGCTGGTCGCCTAGCGTGAGGTGCCGACGTTGCTGACCGTGGTGTTCGCGGTGTTGAAGACCGATTCGAGCGTGCCTCGGATCTCGTCGCTGAACGGCGTGTACGGCAGGAAGATCCCGGAGACGATCAGCATCACGCAGATCGCCATCTGCTTTCCCTTGGTCTTCTTGAAGGTGAAGAACAGGGCCCAGCAGAACAGCGCGAGAGCGAAGAACTGGAGCGTCATTTCATGCACCCTTCTCGAAGGTGAATCCCTTGTTGTTCGCGGAGACAGCAGCGCTGGAACCGGAGGAGCTGGCGGGCGTGGAAAGCTTCTTGTAGGCGAAGAGGCCACCGCCGCCGACGAGGGCGACCCACAGCCAGGGGCTGGAGGTGATGTCGCCGCCGGACCCGGAGGTGGTCTCCTGCTTCTTCGGGGGCGGACCACCGAGGGTCGGGGCGGCGCACGAGGCGATCCTGGAGACGTCGTAGGAGGAGGCCTTGGCCACCGCCGCCGCCCGGATCTTCATGCACTCCAGGTAGACGGTCATCTCGCGCTCGTAGAGCGTCTTGGCCGCGGCTTCCTCGGTCTGCGCCCGCTGCTTGTCGGCCTCGACCTCGACCAGGGCGTTCGCGGCCTTCTCCTGAGCGCGCGCACGGTCCTGGGCGGCCTGGTCGCTCTGCATGCTGGTGACGGCCACGACCGTTCCGCACACCGCGAGGACGGCGATCGTGCCGCACACGGCGAGCGCGGCGGTGTTGCGGCGGACCCCGCCGAGCTTGACGGAGAACTTGGACGACGTGCTGGGCTTCTCAGCGGTTTCGGGGTTCATGCGGGTGAACTCCTCGTCCCAGTCGATTGCGGACACGGTGGTTCCTCCTTCCAGTCCTGTGTGGGTGCGGTCGGCGAAGCCCGCCCCCGGTAGGCCGGGGACGGTTCAGGCGGCGTGCTGTTCATCGGGGTAGGCGCACGGGACGCACATGCCGAGCGAGGCCGGGATCACGTACCCGGCATCGTGGCGGCAGGTGGGGCAGGTCCGGCGGGCTGCGTTGGCCTTGGCCAGAGCGGCGGCCTTGGCCGGGGTCATCGGGCGGACCGGGCGGGCCAGCTCTATGCGGTAGAGGAAGGCGACCAGCGGGCCGCGCCGGTAGCGGGGCCGCTCCACCTGGGCCACGACGTCCTGCCCGCCGGGGCGGAGGCCGGCGGCCCGCAACTGCCTGCGGGTGGCCAGACCATCAGGAGCCAGGCGCCAGGAGTAGACGGGCAGGGTCCCGGCCGCACTGAGCGGGGCCGACGTCACGACGTGGCCCCTTCAAGGGTCTGAACGGTGGCGCCGTTCGCGTCGCGCAGTTCCTGGTAGCGGCCGGAGGCCCAACCGACGGACCATCCAGTCAGCTCAGCAGCCACCCGCACGGGCAGTCCCGCGTCGAACGCGGCCCGGACCGTGGCAAGAGCCTGGCCTTCCTTCAGCTTCTCGTCCGGGGCTCCGGCGGCGAGGAGGGCGGCACGTTCACGCTCGACCCGCTCCTGTTCACGGAGCTGTTCACCGCGTTCACGCTCGGCCCGGTCCCGGGCCTCCGCCTCGCGCTTCTGCGCGGCCTTGCGTTCAAGCTGTTCACGCTCGATCCGCTGCTGTTCACGCTCGTGTTCACGACGTTCACGGGCCTCGCGCTCCACCCGCTCGGCGGCTTCGGCCTGCGCCAGGCTCTCGCGGCGGATCTGGTCCTGCCGGTCGGCTTCCTCGCGGACCAACCGGGCTTCGTGTTCACGCTGTTCACGAGCGATCGCGGCTTCGTGCTCGCGCTGTTCGCGCGCGGCCCTCAGCCGGTTCTCCTCCCGCTCTGCCGCCGCCCGGTCCCGGGCTTCCTGCTCGGCGCGCTTGCGGGCTTCCACCGCGAGGACGGCGGCGGTGAGAGCCCGCCGGTAGGCGAGCCCTGCCTCCGCGGTGACGATGAGGAGGAGGGGGGCGACGGAGTGGACGGCGACCCCGACCATGTCCCCGGCCAGCGCGGATACGCCGATGTTCAGGGCGAGGGTCATGGTGCCGGTCATCCACCGCAGCGCGACGGGCCAGGCGCCGCCGTGACCGCCGAGACGGGCCAGGACGGAGTCGAGGCGGACCACGATGACCACCGCCGCATCCACGACGAGCGGCAGGATCGGTGCCGTCCACCGCCACTCGGCCGGGGTGTGAGCGGCCATCAACGGGGTGACGGTGAGGACGGAGTAGAGCATCGCTCCGCCAACGATCAGCCACGTCCCGAACGAGAGAGCGCGCTCGGATGAACGGATCTGAACGCTGTTCACGATGCGGCCCCCACCCATGAACGCGCCTCGTCGACCGTGGGGATCCTGGTGTAGCCGACCAGCTTCAGGCGTGCGCCGGCGTGGTCGACCTCCGTCTCCAGCCGGTGCGTGCGGCCACCGTTCTGAACATCGTGGCTCACGCTCTCGGGGGCGATCCCGAGAGCTTCGCGCCATGACTCGAAGGCGGCGAGGTCGTCGTGGAAGGCGAGCTCCAGCCGGTCCGGCCAGATCGTGGTCAGCCGTACGCAGGGGGCCGGCAGGTGAGGGAACTCGGCGGCGAACATGCGCAGGACCCTCAGGGGTGCGTCCAGCGAGGCGAGGGTGGCGTTCATGCGGCACCGCCCGGCATGCTCGCCGCGGCGGCCTGGTTGGTCAGCGTCCGCCGTACGGACAGCGCCTTGCGGCGGGCCCGGCGGATCCGTCGCTCGTCCAGCTCGGAGGGCGCACGGTCCAGCACGGCGATCTCCGCGTCGAGCAGGTCGACCTCCGCCAGGATCAGCGGCAACTCGAACTCGATCGCGTCCAGCTCCGCGTCCGACGGCTCCAAGCCATCCGACCACGGGGTAACGATGCTCTGAAGTGCAGCGATGGACTTCATGGGTCTTGCTCCTTCTACAGAGGAATGGGGCCCGAACAGCGGCCCCCGGCGTTCCAGCGCCGGGGGCCGTACATCGTTGGGTGGGCTACTCGAATCCACGAACAGCCACGGCCACCGGCGCCCCTCGTGTGAGAGCAGGCGTCGGCGACTGTGGTCATTGGTGATGGTCGGACTGGCTTCGCACGGCGCCGTTCGCTGCGGGGGCAGTCCGATTCCCCGAAGGTCGTGACAGCCAAATGGCCGTGCGGTTCTTTAGAGCCGATGGCGTGTCCCCCATGAATGGGGTGTGGGGCCCGGGTGTGACGCGGGCCCGTTCTCGGTCGGCTGGTCTCCACTCGCCTCGGCCGGTGAGGTCACGGCCGTCCTACTGCGGTGGATCACTCTGTTGAGTTCTCAAACAACGGCGGCTCTCCGACGGGCGCGGTAACCCCGAAGGGCTCCCGTAGGAACGGGACACGCCGGACGCCAACAGGTACTGCGTGCACATCGGAGTTGAGCCCTTGCGGGCCATCTGGTGCGCACCAGAAGCATGGCATCTGGTGCGCACCAGATGCAAGCCCTTGGTTCGTTCGGGGCTTGCCGGTGTTCTTCCGGTGTGACTTCAGGAAACGGCCCAGACAGGGGGTCTCGGTAGCCAACAGGGGTTAACCTCAAGGGTGTTAACCCGCTCCCACCTGCGGCGATTCGGTTAAGCCCTTGCAGGTGGCACGGCCATCGGAGGCGATGCACGTGGGCAAGGGATTACGAGCTGTTCGTACTGCGCGGGGATGGTCGCAAGAGCGGCTGATCTTCGAGATGGAGCGCTACGCGCGGCAGCACATGCTGAACGTCGCATCGAGCGCGAGCCTGAAGACCTACGTGTCGGAGTGGGAGAACGGCCGGCGGGCCATCACTGAGCGGTACGCCGTGATCCTCCGGCCGCTGCTCGGGGTGACGGACGTCGAGCTGATGGGCGGAGAGCCTGCGCGTTCAGTCCCCCAGCAAGCAGACGGCTACGAAGACCTGTTGAGCCGGATCGACTCGGCGCGAAGCGTGAGCGATTCCATGGTGAGCACCTTCATGGACCAGACCGAGTTACTTCGAACCATGGACCGGCAGATGGGTGCGTCGGGCCTGGTGGACCAGATGAACGGCCATCTGACGACGATGGAAGACGCGCTCACCTTTGCGGTTCTGCCAGGAACTCGTCGTCCCATCGCAACGGCGCTGGCCGGAGCAGCGACTCTGGCGGCGTGGCAAGCACTGGACGCGGGGTCTGTGGAGCGCGCCTGGAGGCACTACGAGCTGGCGAAACGAGCTGCGCAGGACGCTGACGCACCGCAGTACTTGGCTCACGCCATGGGGGAGCAGGCATACGTTCTGGGCGATGCCGGGCGCCCGGAGATGGCGGTTGAGCTCATCCGGGACGCGCAGCGCACCCACGCGGAGCGGCAGTCACCACGCCTTCGGGCTTGGCTGAGCGCGGCGGAAGCTGAGCTGTGCGCCGCCGCCGGCATGCACGACGATTCCAGGCACGCGCTCGACCGGGCGGCGGCGACACTGCCAGAAGGCGCCCATGCCCGCGACTCGGACATGTTGAGCATCTTCCTGAACGGGGACCACCTGGCGCGCTGGCGGGGCAATGTGCTGGCACTCCTGGGCGACAGCTCGGCCATGGACGACCTCTACGCGTCGCTCCAGACGACAGACCCCACGTTCGTCCGCGCCAAGGCAGGCCTCCACAGCGACTTGACTCAGGCACACCTAGCCCGCGGCGAGTTCGACGAGGCCCGCTCGAACCTTCAGCAGGCGCGCCTGCTGGCGAACCGCACGGGGTCCGTGCGGCATCGCCGGCGTGTGGAGCTGCTTACGGGGCGGCTGTAGCCCGCGACGCGAGGACGTGAAGGAGAGCGACCAGGGTTCCTGACCCCATGAGCTTCCCTTCGGCCATGAGGCCGGGGATATCCGCCAGGGGTACCCAGGCGATCTGTCCGGCCTCCTCGATGTCCGTGGGTTCGCCCACCTTCACCGCACCGCGCGCCACGAAGATCTCGTGGGGCGAGTCGACCATGCCGATCATGGGCTGGTACGTCACGACGTGCTCGACGTTCGTTGGACGCCAGCCGGTTTCTTCCTCGGTCTCGCGCGCCGCCGTGGTCGCCGCGTCCTCGCCTTCGTCCACGATCCCGCCGGGGAGCTCCCATCCCCACTGCTGCGGGACGAAGCGATAACGCCACAGCATCAGGACACGCTGCTGCTCGTCGATCACAGCCGTGATCGCCACATGGTGGAGGCGCACCACGTGGTGCTCGAACCGTTCGACCCCGGGCGGCTCGACGTCGACGAGGTCGAGGTTCACCCACCGGTTCTCGTAGACCGTCCTGCTGCCGTGGATCGTCCAGGGCTCCTGCTCCGCCGGCGTGACGACGGTCTCGACCCCTACGACCCGGTAGGAGCTGCGGTCGTACGCCTTGATGAGCTGCTCGTTCGCCAGGCGCGCGAGTACCTGCCGGAGGGCGGTACGGCCGATCTCCAGCTCGGCACTCATGGTCCGCTCAGAGGGAAGCTTCTCGCCGGGCCCGTACTTGCCCGACTCGATCCACGACCGGATCGCCTGGTAGACCCTCGTCGACTTCGGTCCCATCCTCAGAGCACTCTCCCCGTTCGTTGGCTGGCACCAGCCAGCGTAGTCGGGGGCCGGTTCGGGGGCCTCGGCCATACCTGTCTCTCTTCCCGTCGAATGTTGGGGCGACGAGCCCAGGGCGTCCGGAGGCTGCCCGGTACGGCCCTGGTTGACGCTCGGCATCGGGTTGCGCTTGGGGGCCGGGGGGCGTACTCAGTGCGGCGCGCAGCGCACCCTATGGGCCATGTGTGGGCCAGGGGGAGCGACGAGGACGCCTGATCAGGTCTCGTGTGCAGGTCAGAGCCCTAACGAGTCCTGTAAGCGGAGCGTTCTTGAAAACCGTCGTGGCGCGAGTCACCGTGGGTTCAAATCCCACACCCACCGCAGGTGAACGGCCCCTGACCAGCGATTCCGGTCAGGGGCCGTTCGCGTCTTCCGAGCGATCCGCTCCCTGGTTCCCCGTGAGATCCCCCGTGATCGGGCACGTGAAGGGCACGCCCAGGTCAGCTCCGGGACACCAGCTCGATCGTCACCGGTGCCGCTGAGTCGAGGTCGATCGTGTCTCCGGCGTCCTCGGAAAGAGCCTCGTCGGGGTAGTCGGCAGGCACTACGACCAGCATCGTGTGAGGGCGGGGAAGCCAGCCCACATCCTGTGGAGGGTCGTAGCGGCCGACATCGATGAGCCGCACCAGGGTCTCCGGGATGCCGACGAGACAGGTGTCACCAGCGTGCAGTTCCCATGGCGCAGGGTCGGTTCTGAACAGGCTCATGGTCCATTCCGGCGAGTCGGCCGACATCGCGAATGCCCTCTGGCCGTTCCACCTGAACTGGGACTGCGGATCGATCTCGGCCCACGGCCACTCGACCGAGGCGTGGAAGGGGGATACGTCGGTCACTCGCCCCTGGGCCGGCGGACAGCTCACTCGCAGAACGTCGCCGACCCGGAAATCCTGATCCGGTGCGTTCTCGCTCATGCTGCCCCTTGTCGTCGTTCGTTCCGAGAGCCGCACGGTACCGACTGCCTCGGACACGGCCCCACCCCCCTTCTGCATGCGATCGCCTTGGCCGTGTCGGCGGGGCGTCGGGGCGCCGGATCCGGCTGTAGCCCAGTGATTTCCGGGGTGGAAATCGTGCCATTGGTCTCTTTGGGTGGTGTTTGTCGGAAGATCGGCGCGCGTCGTGGAGGCGGTGCGGTTGCGCTCGCATCATGACGAATGTATTCAGATCCGCCCGTCGGAACATCGCGAAATGAGGGAACCGTCATGGCTCACCGCAGCACCATCACGTCGATCTGGACCACCGTCCTCGCAGCTCTCGTGGCACTCTTCGCCTCCCTCGGTTTCGGTGGCAAGGCCGCCCCGGCCGCCGCCTCCTCGATCTCCTCCCCCGTCGCCCCCGCGACCGCCACTGCGAGCCGGCCGGCCTTCATGGCCCGGCGGACCTGGCGGGCCATGATGCGGGGCGGATCGCTCCCGCCCACCATCAAGCAGCGCATCCGCGCCGAGGCCCACGGCAAGACCCCGTCCGTCCGCCGCTCCAGCACCGCCGCAGCCCTCGCCAACGGCTACGACTCCGCTTCCCGCTCCGGCTTCGAGTCCGACGACAGTCAGCGCACGGCCGCGGTCACCGCAACGAGCCGGGTCGCCGCCGCCCGACGTGAGATGGCGCTCGCCGCGTAAACGCGGGCGCAGCAGTAGCGCGCGGGCAGCGAGGCACAGCGCGCAGGACCAATACGCAGGACGCAACACGTAGGACCGAACGCGCAGGACCCAACACGTAGGACCGCTGCGCGGGAACAGCGCGCGGGACCAACGAGCAGGGCCAACGAGCAGGACCAACGCGCAGGGACGCGGCTCGCCGCACCCAGGACGCGACGCACAGCAACGCACAGCGACGCACAGCAACGCACAGCGACGCGCAGGACGCCGGACTCAAGACACGGCACACAGCACACGGCACAGAGCACGCACACGCACGACAGCAGGCGCTGGAACCCGGTCGGTCGGTGGAAGCAGGCCGCGACCGCGGATCGCGCCGCGCGGGTGCCCCGGAGCGGGGCACGGTGGATCACCCCGGCAGGCGCCGGGGGCGTGCAGGGGGCGCGAAGCTTGGCATTGCAGGGCCGCAGGCCCGGGAGACGGTGGGGTTCCCGGACGACGCGGCCCTTTTCGGCATGTCCGGGGCCAGTGGGTTGGCGGAACGCTTCGCCTCTTGCGCGGCGGGGGTTTTGCCGGTTCTCAGGGCGCTGACCTGCGAGGCCGGGGGCGCGAATGGGGTTTATCCGATGTTGGTCATGCTTGCGGGGGAATCGCAGGCTCCGGGGTGGTTCGCCGGGGATTCGGTGGGCAACTCTGGTGTCGCGACGCCGCACAGCACGGAACGAACCGAGACAGTCGGCCAACTGCCTTGGAGCAACCCCCACTTCGGTTTTATGGAGGATTCAGACATGGCAAGCATCCGTACCGCCCGCGTCATCGCCGCCGTCGCCGCTCTCCCCCTCGCCGTCGCCCTGTTCGGCGGGGTGGCGTCGGCCGACAACGGCTCCTTCGCGAACGACGGATCGAATGCGAGCGTCGCCAGCATCATCGGCAGCGGCGTCGGTGGCAGCAATCACGGCAACTCCTCCACATCGCAGCAGGTGGCCACCGGCTCCGGCGCTTCCAATCAGAACAACACCGCGCAGGTCAACGGCTCGGCCTTCACCGCGATCGAGCAGCACAACTCCAATGTTGCGGTGAACTTCTACCCCTGGTGGTAGATGCGGCCTGAGCCGCGCTGACTGTTGAGGGCGCCTGTGCGACCGGACCGGCTGGGGTCCGGTAGCGCAGGCGCCCTCGGGCGTTTCCCGCCCCGCGTCACCGGTCCCCGGCCTTGACATCCACCCAGAATCTGACGGACAGTCAGGTCCACTTGATGATGTGATGCCGGGAGGCCAGCGCCGTGCACCTCGCCCCGACCGAAGGCCAGTTGCGGCTCCGTGCCGAGCTGCGGGAGTACTTCGGAAACCTGATGCCGGACGGCGTGCCCGAAGGCCCCGCCGAGCAACGCGCACTACTGCGCCGCATAGGCGCCGACGGGCTCCTCGGCCTCGGATGGCCCGTCGAGTACGGAGGCCAGGGCCGTGGGCCCGACGAGCAGTTCGTGTTCTTCGACGAGGCCTACCGGGCCGGTGCCCCCGTCTCGATGGTCACCCTCAACACCGTCGGCCCGACCTTGATGAAGTACGGGACGCAGGAGCAGAAGGACTACTTCCTGCCCCGGATCCTCAAGGGCGAACTCGTCTTCGCCATCGGCTACTCGGAGCCCGAGGCGGGCACCGACCTGGCCTCCCTGCGCACCAAGGCCGTGCGGGACGGCGAGGACTGGGTGGTCGACGGGCAGAAGATCTTCACCTCGAACGCCCAGAACGCCGACTGGATCTGGCTCGCCTGCCGCACCGACCCGGAGGCTCCCAAGCACAAGGGGATCTCCATCATCCTGGTGCCGACCGAGGCCCCCGGTTTCGCCTGGACCCCGATCGAGACGGTCGGCGGCCTGACCACGACCGCCACGTACTACGACTTCATCCGCGTGCCCGCCGGCAACCTCGTCGGCCCCGAGCACGGTGGCTGGGGCCTGATCACCAACCAGCTGAACCACGAGCGCGTGGCACTCGCGGCCATCGGCATGCAGGCCGAGGACTTCTACGAGGGCGCGCTCGACCATGCCCGTACCCCGGACCCGGTCACCGGCGAGCGTCCCGCCGACCGGCCCTGGGTGCAGACCCGGCTCGCCGAGGCCCATGCGCGCCTCGCCGCCGTACGCCTCCTCAACTGGCGCCTCGTCCAGGACGTCGGCGCCGGCTCACTGGCCCCCGGCGACGCGAGCGGCGTGAAGTTCCTCGGCACCGAATCCACCATCGAGGTGTACCGGATCTGCCAGGAAGTGGTGGGGGAGGAGGCCCTGATCAGGGGGGCCGATGCCTTCGCGGGCGGCGAGCTGGAGCGGATGAACCGGGCCGCCCAGATCAACACCTTCGGCGGCGGCGTCAGCGAGGTCCAGCGGGAGATCGTCGCGATGATGCGGCTCGGCATGAAGGGGAGGAAGAGATGACCGCCGGCACCACCGGTACCACCGGCACGGCAAGCACTGCCGCCACCGCCGCGCCCGACGAGGAGGAGGCAGCCCGGTTCCAGGCGCTGCTGAAGGCCTTCGAGGGGCAGCCCGCCGCCACCGCGGGACAGGGCAGGGACGCGGTCAACGAGTCGATGATCCGCCACTGGTGCGAGGCGATGGGCGACACCAGCCCCGCCTACACCGGACCCGACGCCATCGCTCCGCCCACGATGCTCCAGGCCTGGACGATGGGCGGACTCTCCGGCCACGCCGGCCGTTCCTCCGCCTACGACGGACTCCTCGCGCTGCTCGACGGCGCGGGCTGCACCTCCGTGGTCGCCACCGACTGCGAGCAGGAGTACCTGCGGCCGCTGCGTCCCGGCGACACGATCACCTTCGACGCCGTCATCGAGTCGGTGTCGCCGCGCAAGACCACCAAGCTGGGCACCGGGCACTTCGTGACCACCCGCATGGACGTCCGCGCGAACGGCGAGGTGGCCGGTACGCACCGGTTCCGGATCCTCAAGTACGTACCTGCCGCGAAGAAGCCGGTCCGGCCGGGCGCACAGGAGGGCGCCCAGCCGGCCCGGCAGCCGAAGAAGACAGCCCAGCGCCCCCGCCCCGTGATCAACCGCGACAACCAGGGCTTCTGGGAAGGGGTCCGCGAGCACAAACTGCTGATCCAGCGCTGCACCGCCTGCGCCACGCTCCGCTTCCCCTGGCTCCCCGGCTGCAACGACTGCGCGAGCCTGGACTGGGACACGGTCGAGGCCTCCGGGGCCGGCACGGTGTTCAGCTACGTGGTCATGCACCACCCGCCGTTCCCGGCCTTCGACCCGCCCTACGCGGTGGCCCTCGTCGAGCTGGCCGAGGGCGTCCGCATGGTCAGCAACATCACCGGGGTCCCGTCCGACAAGGTCCGCATCGGACTGCCCGTACAACTGGAGTTCCTGCGCGTGGACGAGGAACTGGAACTGCCCGTCTTCCGGGGGAGCGAGGACTGATGGACTTCCACCCCACCGAGGAACAGGCAGCGGCCGCCGGGCTCGCCACCCAGATCTTCCGCGACCTCGCCACCCACGACCGCCTCGCCGACACCGGCACCGGCAGTGACTCCGAGCTGTGGAAGGCCCTCACCAGCGCCGGGCTGACCGGCGCCGTCGAGGAAGTCGGCCTGCTCGGCCTGGTGCTCCTGCTGGAGGAACAGGGCCGCACCACCGCGCAGACCCCGTACGCCGCCACGTGCGTCTACGGGATCCTCGCCCTGACCCGGCACGGCAGCTCCGAGCAGCGCGCCCGGCTGCTGCCGGCCCTGGGCTCCGGCGAGGCAGTGGCCACCGGGGCCTTCCCGAACCGCGGCCGCATCACCGCCACGCGGGACGGCCGGCTCACCGGCACCGCCTCCGCCGTGCCCTGGCTGCGCGATGCCACCCACGTGCTGGTCCCGGACGCGTCCGGGACCCTGTGGCTCGTAAGGACCGACGCGCCGGGCGTGCACACCTCGGCAGTGGAGACCACCGCGCCCTGGTCGGCCGGAAGCCTGACCCTGGACGACGCCGAAGCGGAACGCATCGGGGCGCCGGGCACGGCGGATGCGGCGGAGGCCTGTGCCGACGTGCTGGCCGTCGCACGCATCGCCTTCGCCGGTCTCCAAGCGGGCGTCTGCGCGGGCTCGCTCGCCCGCGCGGTGGAATACACCTCCACCCGCGAACAGTTCGGCCGGCCGCTCTCCACGAACCAGGGGGTCATGCTGCGCGCGGCCGACGCCTACATGGACACCGAGGCGATACGGGTCACCGCGTACGAGGCGGCCTGGCGCGTCGACGAGGGGCTCGAGGCGGACCACCACGCGCTCACCGCGGCCTGGTGGGCCTCGGAGGCGGGCAAACGGGTCGTCCACGCGGGCCAGCACTTGCACGGCGGGATGGGCGCGGACCTCGACCACCCGGTCCACCGGCACTTCCTGTGGGGGCGCCAGCTCGACGCCTACCTGGGCTGCGGCAGCGAATTGCTGGCCGAGCTGGGCGCGCTCCTGTCGGGCGAGCCCGCCCGCGCGGGCGGCTCCGGCAACTCCGACCACGCACCCGAGGGGGACGGCGCATGAACATCGGCGACACACTGCCGCCGCTGGAGATACCGGTCACCCGCACGCTGATCGTCGCGGGCGCGATCGCCTCCCGCGACTACCAGGACGTGCACCACGACTCGGAGCTCGCGCGGGAGAAGGGCTCCCCGGACATCTTCATGAACATCCTGACCACAAACGGCCTGGTCGGCCGGTACATCACCGACCATCTGGGCCCGGCGGCCGTCCTGCGCAAGGTGGCCATCCGCCTCGGCGCCCCGAACTACCCCGGCGACACGATGACCCTGACCGGCACCGTCACCGCCCTCGACGGGGACACCGCCGAGATCAGGGTCATCGGGGCCAACGGCATCGGTCACCACGTCACGGGCACCGTCACCGTCACGCTGGACGCCGCGGTGGATGCCGCACCCGAGGCCGCGCCGGAGACCCAGGGGGGCACCGCATGAGCGTCCGCACCCGCGACGAGCTCGGCGGCCGCGCCGCCATCGCCGGCATCGGCGCGACCGAGTTCTCCAAGGACTCCGGCCGCAGCGAGCTCAAGCTGGCCGTCGAAGCCGTTCAGGCAGCCCTCGACGACGCCGGGCTGACCCCCGCCGACGTCGACGGCATGGTCACCTTCACCATGGACACCAGCCCCGAGATCACCGTCGCCCAGGCGGCAGGCATCGGAGACCTCTCCTTCTTCTCCCGCATCCACTACGGCGGCGGAGCCGCCTGCGCCACCGTGCAGCAGGCCGCCCTCGCCGTCGCCACCGGGGTCGCGGAGGTCGTGGTCTGCTACCGCGCCTTCAACGAACGCTCCGGACGCCGCTTCGGCTCGGGCGTCCAGCAGCGCGAGCCCTCGGCGGAGGGAGCGGCGCTCGGCTGGTCACTGCCCTGGGGGCTGCTCACCCCGGCCTCCTGGGTGGCCATGACCGCCCAGCGCTACCTGCACACGTACAACCTGACCCCGGAGGCCTTCGGCCATGTCGCGGTCACCGACCGCCGACACGCCGCGAACAACCCGGCCGCCTACTTCCACGGCAAGCCCATCACCCTCGCCGACCACGCCGCCTCCCGCTGGATCGTCGAACCACTGCGGCTGCTGGACTGCTGCCAGGAGACGGACGGCGGCCAGGCCATCGTCGTCACCACCGCCGAGCGGGCCCGGGACCTGAGGCAGAAACCGGCCGTGGTCACCGCCGCGGCACAGGGCGCCGGCCGCCGCCAGGAGGGCATGACCTCCTTCTACCGCGACGACCTCACCGGACTGCCCGAGATGGACGTGGTCGCCCGTCAGCTGTGGCGGACCAGCGGACTGCGGCCCTCGGACATCGACGTGGGCATCCTCTACGACCACTTCACCCCCTTCGTCCTGATGCAGCTGGAGGAGTTCGGCTTCTGCAAGCCGGGGGAGGCGGCCGATTTCGTGGCAGCGGACGCGCTGCCGATCAACACCCACGGCGGCCAGCTGGGTGAGGCCTACCTGCACGGCATGAACGGCATCGCCGAGGCGGTACGCCAGCTGCGCGGCACCTCCGTCAACCAGGTCGCGGAGGCGCAATACGCCCTGGTCACGGCCGGTACCGGGGTCCCGACATCCGGTCTGATCCTCGGCGCGGACGGCTGATCGACCCGTCCGGAAGCGGAAGCCGGAGGGCTGACCGACCCTCCGGAGGACGAAAGGGGAAGCCACACCTCCTCCACCTTCAGGAGGTGTGGCGACCCCCGCCCCTACAACCTGAGGCGGACCCGTCTTCGGCACTTGCGGCCGATTCCGCGAAGAGCTCCCGCTCCTAGCGTGGAGGCATGACCACGCCTGTGTGCACGCTCGCCTCGAATCCGACGCCGTACCCGTCGTTCTCGGCGTACGTCCGGACCCGCGGCACGGTCCTGATGCGGACCGCGCGCTCGCTCACCGCGAATCCCTGCGACGCCGAGGACCTGCTCCAGACCGCGCTCGCCAAGACGTACGTGGCCTGGGACCGCATCGAGGACCACCGGGCCCTGGACGGCTACGTCCGCCGGGCCCTGGTCAACACCCGCACCAGTCAGTGGCGCAAGCGCAAGGTGGACGAGTTCGTCTGCGACGAGCTTCCCGAACCCCAGGAGCCGCCGGCCGCCGACCCCGCCGAGGCACAGGCGCTGCGCGACGCGATGTGGCGCGCGGTGACCCGGCTGCCCGACCGGCAGCGGGCGATGGTCGTCCTGCGGTACTACGAGGACATGAGCGAGGCCCAGACCGCCGAGCTGCTCGGGGTCTCCGTCGGCACGGTCAAGAGCGCCGTCTCCCGGGCGCTGGGCAAGCTCCGCGAGGACCCGGAACTGACCCCGGTCCGCTGACCGTCCGATGTTTCACGTGAAACAGTCACCCGTCCGCGCGCTGTTTCACGTGAAACATCGGGCGTGTTCTACCGCTGGGTAGTGACATGCCGACCGGTACGTGCGCAGAATCGGCAGCATCCGTAGCCGCCGCAGCGCCGCAGCGCTCACCGGGAGGACGCTTTGCTGAGCACGATGCAGGACGTACCACTCCTCGTCACCCGCATACTCCAGCACGGGATGACGATCCACGGGAAGTCCCAGGTCACGACCTGGACCGGGGAGGCCGAGCCGCATCGCCGCAGCTTCGCCGAGATCGGAATCCGCGCGACCCGCCTGGCCAATGCCCTGCGCGATGAGCTCGGAGTCCAGCAGGACGACCGCGTCGCGACCCTCATGTGGAACAACGCCGAGCACGTGGAGGCGTACTTCGCGATCCCCTCGATGGGGGCCGTGCTGCACACGCTGAACCTGCGGCTCCCTCCCGAGCAGCTGGTCTTCATCGTCAACCACGCCGTCGACCGGGTCGTCCTGGTCAACGGCACCCTGCTGCCGCTGCTCGCGCCGCTCCTGCCGCACCTGCCGACCGTCGAGCACGTCGTCGTCACGGGTATCGGCGACCGCTCCGTGCTGGAGGGCCTCGACGTGCGCGTGCACGAGTACGAGGAGCTCCTGGTGGGCCGCCCGGACACCTACGCCTGGCCCGAGCTGGACGAGCGCCAGGCCGCGGCCATGTGCTACACCTCCGGCACCACCGGAGACCCCAAGGGCGTCATCTACTCGCACCGGTCGATCTACCTGCACTCGATGCAGGTCAACATGACCGAGTCGATGGGCCTGACCGACCGCGACACCACGCTCATCGTGGTTCCGCAGTTCCACGTCAACGCCTGGGGTCTGCCGCACGCCACCTTCATGACCGGCATCAACATGCTGATGCCGGACCGCTTCCTGCAGCCGGCCCCGCTCGCCGACATGATCGAGCGCGAGAAGCCCACGCACGCCGCGGCCGTCCCCACCCTCTGGCAGGGGCTGCTCGCCGAGGTCACCGCCAACCCGCGCGACCTGACCTCGATGAAGCAGGTCACCATCGGCGGCGCGGCCTGTCCGCCCTCCCTGATGGAGGCCTACGACAAGCTGGGCGTCCGGGTCTGCCACGCCTGGGGCATGACCGAGACCTCCCCGCTGGGCACCATGGCCCACCCGCCTGCCGGTCTGACCGCCGAGCAGGAGTGGCCGTACCGCATCACGCAGGGCCGCTTCCCGACGGGTGTCGAGGCCCGCCTGGTGGGCCCCGGCGGCGATCTCCTGCCCTGGGACGGCGAGTCGGCGGGCGAGCTGGAGGTCCGCGGCGCCTGGATCGCGGGCGCCTACTACGGCGGCGCGTCCGGCGAACCGCTCCGGCCGGAGGACAAGTTCAGCGCGGACGGTTGGCTCAAGACCGGTGACGTCGGAGTGATCAGCTCCGACGGCTACCTCACCCTCACCGACCGGGCCAAGGACGTCATCAAGTCCGGCGGCGAGTGGATTTCCAGCGTGGAGCTGGAGAACGCGCTGATGGCCCACCCCGAGGTCGCCGAGGCGGCGGTCGTCGCCGTCCCCGACGACAAGTGGGACGAGCGCCCGCTGGCCACCGTGGTCCTGAAGGAGGGGGCCACCGTGGACTACGCGGGGCTGCGTGCCTTCCTCGGCCAGTCGATCGCCAAGTGGCAACTGCCCGAGCGCTGGGCGTTCATCGATGCGGTGCCGAAGACGAGCGTCGGCAAGTTCGACAAGAAGGTGATCCGGAAGCAGTACGCGGACGGCGAGCTCGACGTCACCAAGCTCGACTGAACCGAGCTCGCCCGAGCGAGGGGGCTACTGACCCCGCGTGAGCCATGGCCGCAGCAGCTTGCTGACGGCGGGCATGGCCACGTAGGTCATCAGGGTGCTGAAGACGACGGCGAAGGCGGCCGTCCGCAGCACGAAGTTCAGATTCACCAGGTAGGGCCCGAGCAGCGCGTTGCCCGCGAGCGAGATCGGGAAGATGGCCAGCCCCGAGCTGACCACCATCTTCCAGCGCGGCGGCGCGGGCCGGGCCGTACCCGGCTTCGCGAACCAGGTCTCCATGCCGTGCAGTTCGCGCCGGGCTATCTCGCTGTGGTGGTGTCCCAGGCAGTTCGAGAACCACGCGGCCCGTTCTGCGGAGTCCTGCCACCGCTGGAAGGCCGCCTGGTTGCGGAACCGGTGCACCAGGAACCAGGGCCCGCCCTCCATGGCCGGGCGGAACAGCCCGTACCCGAGGTGGTCGGGGAAGGACGCGGCCGTCTCCAGGATCCCGTGGGCCCAGGCCTCGAAGTTCTCCTCGTGGCCCGGGTCGACCTGCCGGGCTATGAGCAGGCTGACCTCCCCGTTGTCGGCGGGGACGGTCTGCTCGCTCGTGTCGATGATGGCCATGCGGCCAGGATGACTAGTTGGTGCCGATCTTGGCCAGCAGGTCCACGATGCGGCCCTGGACATCGGCCGTGGTGGACCGCTCGGCGAGGAAGAGCACGCTCTCCCCGGAGGCCAGCCGAGGCAGTTCGGACGGATCGATCCCGGTTGCCGTGTAGACGACCAGCGGGGTGCGGTTCAGCAGCCCGTTGGCGCGCAGCCAGTCCACGATCCCGGCCCGGCGGCGGCGCACCTGCATCAGGTCCATCACCACCAGGTTGGGCCGCATCCGCGTGGCCAGCTCCACGGCGTCCGTATCGGCGTCGGCCCGCGCGACCTGCATGCCGCGCCGTTCCAGGGCGGCGGTCAGCGCGGTGGCGATCTCGTCGTGCTCCTCGATCAGCAGCACCCGGGAGGGGTGTTGCTCGCTGTCGCGGGGCGCGAGCGCCTTGAGCAGCACGGCCGGATCGGCGCCGTACGCGGCTTCGCGCGTGGCGTGCCCCAGCCCGGCCGTGACCAGTACGGGAACCTCGGCGGCCACCGCGGCCTGGCGCAGGGACTGGAGGGCGGTCCGGGTGATCGGCCCGGTCAGCGGGTCCACGAACAGCGCAGCGGGGAACGCGGCGATCTGTGCGTCCACCTCCTCGCGGGAGTGCACGATCACCGGACGGTAGCCGCGGTCGCTGAGCGCCTGCTGCGTCTGTACGTCGGGGGCGGGCCAGACGAGGAGCCGGCGCGGGTTGTCCAGAGGCTCGGGAGGCAGTTCGTCGTCCACGGGACGCGGCACGGGCCGGTTGACCACCTCGACGGCGCCACCGGGGCCGTCCAGCGGCTCGGGGCCCTCGTCGGAACCGGCCTCGGGGGCTCCTATGGCGAAGGCACGGCCCTGGGGCACGGGCTCCGCGAGCCGACGCCGACGGCCGGAGCCGTTGGTGTCGGTCGACAGGCCCTGGCCGAGTGTGCCCAGCGCACGGACGTTGACCGGCATTCCGGCGGCCTCCGCCGGGGTGTCCTGCGGCTGGCGGGCTCCGGGCACGGCGATCTGCCCGGCCTCGGCCTCGTCCTCGGGGGCGGTACGGGCCGCCGGCACCGGCCAGGCCGGGGTGGCAGGCAGCGCGCGGCGCCGCCCGGTCGGATGCGTCTCGGGGTCTACGGGGCCCTGCGCGCCCGCGTCCGGCTGCCCGGCGGGTGCTACGGGCTCGGCGAGGGGCGCACCCAGTACCCGGCGTCCACGACGCCCGCCCACAGCTTCGGCCTCGGCCTCGGCGGGAGCGGGGCGGGAGCCGGCCATGGCGGGGGCCTGCGGAGGCTGCGGGGGCGCGGACGGGCCGGCGGGCAGCGCGAAACCGCCCTCGGGTGCGATGGGCCGAGCGGCAGCCGCAGGGCCCGGGGAGCCCGGCGCGGCCGAGGCTGCGGGCGTCGGGCGGAGCCCGGTCGCCGGCACCGGACCGCCGGGCTGCTGTGCTCCCGCCGGGCCCAGGGCGCGCCGCCGCCCGGCGGGGTGCTCGGTCAGTGGGACGGGGGCCAGCGGACCCGGGGGCACCGGCATGGGACCGACCGGCATCGGCGGGAGCGCGGGCACGGAGGTGCCCTGCGGGAGTACGGGCCGCCCGGGGCCGCTCTCGCCGTTGCTTCCGTCGCCGTTCTGACCGCGGCGCCGACCGGTTCCGGTGTCGTTTCCGGTGCCGCTCGTGCCACCGCCCAGACCCGCCGGGTTCACCGGGGACTGCGCGAGCTCGGCGGGACCGCCGTCGCCCGGTCGGGCCTCGCCGCCCCGGCGTCGCCCGGACGGCAGCGCGAGTGCGCCCCCGCCGCCGGCTCCGGCCGCCTGGTCATCGGCCTTCGGCCGGTCTCCGGCGGCGTCCGGACGCGTACCCGGGCCCGTGGCCGTACCTGGGGCGGCGTCGGAGTCGGAATCGTCGAGGAAGGAATCCACGCCGCGCCGAGCCCGGCGGCCACCGGAGACCTTGGCGGGGCCGCCCTCGGCCCCCGGCTCCTCGGTGGCGGGCTCCTCGGGCTCGGGCAGGGTGACCATCCCGGCTCCCGCACCCAGCGGCAGCTCCAGCACGTACGCCCCGCCGGGCGCGCCCGGCACCTCCACCGTCTGCAGCACACCGCCGTGCGCGGCCACGATGCCCCGTACGACCGGCTCGTGCACCGGGTTGCCGCCCTCGTACGGGCCGCGCACCTCGATCCGTACGACCTCGCCGCGCTGCGCGGCGGCCACGACGATCGTGGAGTCCATGTATCCACTGCCCTGGCGGGTCTTGCCGGTGGCGTCCACCCCGGCGACGTCCGCGATCAGGTGCGCGAGGGCGGTCGCGATCCGCTCCCCGTCCACCTCGGCCTCGATGGTCGGGGCGTGCACGGCGAACTGGGCCCGCCCGGGGCCGATCAGCTCGGTGGCGCCTTCGACGCCGGCCGCGACGACCCCGTCGATCAGCACCTTCTTCTTGGCGAGCTTGTCGCTGCCCGCGTCGAGGCGCTGGAAGCCGAGCACGTTGTCGACCAGCGTGGTCATCCGGGAGTAGCCGGCGGCCAGGTGGTGCAGCAGCTGGTTGGCCTCGGGCCACAGCTGTCCCGCGTCGTCGGCGGCCAGCGTGGCCAGCTCCCCGCGCAGTTCCTCCAGGGGGCCGCGCAGGGAGTCGCCGAGGACGGCCAGCAACTGGGCGTGGCGCGCGGCCAGCGCGTCGTAGGAGCGCCGGTCGGTGAAGGTCATGACGGCGCCGACGAGCTGCTCACCGTCCCGTACGGGCGAGGTGGTCAGGTCCACGGCGACCGGCTGGCCGGTCTTGTTCCACAGCACCTGGCCGCGTACCCGGTGCTTGCGCCCGCTGCGCAGCGTGTCGGCGAGCGGGGATTCCTCGAAGGGGAACGGCGAGCCGTCGGCGCGCGAGTGCTGGACCAGGCCGTGCAGCTCGCGGTTGCCGAGGTCGGTGGCGCGGTAGCCGAGGATCTGGGCGGCGGCCGGATTGACCAGGACGACCCGTCCGTCGGTGTCCGTGCCGACGACGCCCTCGGCGGCCGCCCGCAGGATCATCTCGGTCTGGCGCTGGGACCGGGCCAGCTCCGCCTCGGTGTCCACGGTCTGCGAGAGGTCCCGTACGACGAGCATCAGCAGCTCGTCGCCGGTGTACGAGGGCTGCGGCTCGCGGTAGGCGTCGCGGCCGTCCAGATGGGCGGCGGTGACCTCCACGGGGAACTCGCTGCCGTCGGTGCGGCGCGC
Organism: Streptomyces sp. GL_140; assembly: GCF_057834465.1. Classification (NCBI taxonomy): domain Bacteria; kingdom Bacillati; phylum Actinomycetota; class Actinomycetes; order Kitasatosporales; family Streptomycetaceae; genus Streptomyces; species Streptomyces sp. GL_140. The sequence goes on along the minus strand of NZ_CM174404.1, from coordinate 4,166,669 downwards.
GACCATCCGCTTCGGGCGGGCCCGGCCGCCCTCGTCCTCGCCGGGTCGGCGCATGGAGCCGGGGATCAGCTTGGAGTCGAACTCGGGCAGGAGGTCGAGCACGCCGCGGCCGACGAGCCCGGTGCCGGGGCTCTCCATGACCTCGAGTGCGATCGAATTCGCGTTGACGACCGTGCCGTTGGCGTTGACGAGCAACAGCGCGTCGGGAAGAGCGTCGAGTATTGCTGCGAGGCGAGCAGCGCCTCGGGATGGCCTGCTGCTCACGACGAGCTTCCTCCCTGACCACAACTACCGGCATGTCACGGGAGGAGTCTAAGGGCACGGGCCCCCGGTGAGAGGGCCGATGTGCCGTGGATCCCGCGTGACCGCCACATCCTCCCAGGTCAGGAACGCCCACGCGGAAGCACAGGTTCCAACTCGTTCCAACGGCTGATCTCACATCCGTTCGTCCGGCGGAACTCGGAGTCCACTTTGCGGCCGTGCCAGGTTCCGGTGATCCGGGCGGTGGCGGGGCCGCCGTTCTGCATGGTGCAGAGCTGCCGTTTGGTCTCGGGCGCGAAGGGGTCCTTCCCCTCGCGGGCGAGGTCTTCGAGGCGGGCGCAGGCGTCTTCGGCCCGGGGGTGGTTCCCGGAGACCGGGTTGCACTCCAGCCGGTACTGGCCGTCCGCCCGGGGGTTGCCGGTGTCGGCGACGGCGATGGTGAGCCGGTCGGGGGTCGCCAGCAGCCGCCCGAGGGGTGGCAGCGGGGGCAGTAGACCCACCGCCGCGGCGGCCAGCGCGGAGGTGACGGCGAAAGCGGCGAGACGCAGCATGGGGCACTCCAGGTCGTCCGTACGTCGTACGGCTGACCAACGACGGTCGGGCCCCGACGTTCTGCCCAGAGAAGGTGTGCGAACAAGGGCTTAAGGCTTTGCCCTCCGGGCCACCCTCCTTGTACCGTGGGAGCGGATTGGTGACGGGCCCCTGGCCTGTGTCATCATCTGCACGCACCTTCGTACGCGAGGGTGTGCTGGAGGCGTCGCCTAGTCCGGTCTATGGCGCCGCACTGCTAATGCGGTTTGGGGTTTACGCTCCATCGAGGGTTCAAATCCCTCCGCCTCCGCACTTCACGAAGCCCCGGTCCTTGCGGACCGGGGCTTCGGTGCTTTCGGGGGCCGGGCGCGGCCTTCGGGGCCGGTGGCTGGATCAGGGGCCGACGCGGGGCGTGCCGACCTGGCCGGGGCGCGTCGCGCATCCAAGCGGATGATCTTCTTCCAGGCCGTTTCCGCAGGTCAGAGCGGATGGGGCTAATGGATTTCGCGTCCCGGCGAGGTCCATGTATTGTTGTTCTCGCAAGGCCAACGGGGCGCAAAACCCCGGACAGTCAAGCACTCGTAGCTTAACGGATAGAGCATCTGACTACGGATCAGAAGGTTGCAGGTTCGAATCCTGCCGAGTGCACAGCCCAAGAGGCCCCCCGGTTCACCGGGGGGCCTCTTGCGTTTCCCTCCTCCTTGCGGATGAGGGCTGGCCCGGGAGAGCTACGGGGTGAGATGGCTCTGCCGGGGGACGCGGGGTCGTGACGGGCCCGGATACGGTTCTTGGAGATCGATTCACCGGGCAAGCGGGGGGACTCCCATGGGACTGTTTGGAAACGCGCACTCTGTGGACCCGGCGTCGGCGCACCGCGAGTACGCGCGGCTGCTGGGGCAGGGGGAGCAGGTGCACGCGGCGTATCTGCTGATCCGCGACACGATCCTGTTCACCGACCGGCGGCTCGTGCTCATCGACAAGCAGGGGCTCACGGGGAAGAAGGTGGAGTACCACTCCATCCCGTACCGGAGCATCACGCACTTCTCGGTGGAGACCGCCGGTCATTTCGACCTGGACGCCGAGCTGAAGATATGGCTCTCCGGCAGCTCGGCGCCCGTATCCAAGACCTTCACCAAGGGCGTCGACATCTACGAGGTCCAGGCGATCCTGACGCAGTTCGTCGCTCGGTAGGCCTGGCCGGCGGGCCATGTGAGGTGGGGGAGCGCCGTCGTGGGGTTGGTCGGCAGGCTCAGCGGGACTCGAGGGCGGGCCAGGGCCTGTGGCCCGGTCCTGTCGGGTGGGTGCCGGTGACGCCCATGACCAGCGAGTAGAGGCTGGTCTCCGCCGTGATGAAGAGGTGGTTGCGCTTGGCGCCGCCCCAGGTGATGTTGGCGACTGTCTCGGGGATGTCGAGCCGTCCGATCAGGGTGCCGTCGGGGTCGTAGCAGTGCACTCCGTCGTCCATCGCGGCCGCCCAGAGCCGGCCGCCGTCGTCGAAGCGGAGGTTGTCGAAGCGCGCGGCCTTGCGGTCCCCCGTTCGGGCGAAGATCTCGCCGTCCGAGAGCGTGCCGTCATCGCGTACGTCGAAGACACGGATGACACCCTCGCGGGTGTCGGAGACGAAGAGCTGTGTCTCGTCGTTCGAGAAGACGAGGCCGTTCGGGGCGCCGAAGCAGTCGGCGACCAGGCGTACTTCGCCGGTGGCGGGATCGAGGCGATAGACGTTGTTGGAGCCGATCTCGCTCTGTGCGCGATGGCCCTCGTAGTCGCTGGTGATGCCGAAGTCCGGGTCGGAGAACCAGATGGAGCCGTCGGATCTGACGGTCGCGTCGTTCGGGCTGTTGAGCCGCTTGCCCTGCCAGCGGTCGGCCAGCACGGTGACCGTGCCGTCGTGCTCGGTCCGTGTGACCCGGCGGTTGCCCTGCTCGCAGGTGATCAGCCGGGCCTCGCGGTCGAGGGTGTTGCCGTTGGTGTGTCCTGCGGAGTGGCGGAAGACGCTGACGGCACCGGTCTCCTCGTCCCAGCGCAGCATCCGGTCATTGGGGATGTCGCTCCAGATCAACTGTCGCCAGGCGGGGAGGTAGACCGGCCCCTCGGCCCAGCGGCAGCCGGTGTACAGAACCTCCAGGCTGGCATCACCGTTCATGCACCGACCGGTACGGAAGCGGTCGTCGAGCATCTCGTACAGCGCGGGGCGCTTGCTGGCCATACCGACTCTCCCCCTTGATGCCGAATCTGCTTCGGCTTGGAGTGAAGATTGGAAGATCAGATACTGTTGAGGCAAGGGTAATTCGAATGGAGAGTCGTGGATCACATTGATCGGGCCCTGCTGGCGCAGCTCCAGCAGGAGGCCACCCAGTCCTACGCCGCACTGGGTGAGGCTGTGGGCCTCTCCGCCGGGGCGGCTCATGAACGGGTCCGCAAACTCCGCGAGCGCGGGGTCATCCGGCGGACGACGGTGGATGTGGACCCTGCGGCGGTCGGCAGTGGGGTGCTGGCCTACGTGATGGTCGACTCCACCGCCTGGATGGGTGACTCGCGGGCCGCCTTCGAGGCCATCGCCGAGATCCAGGAGGCGCACGTGATCGCCGGCAGCGCCTCCGTCATGGTCAAGGTCCGAACGGCCACCACCGATCAGCTTCAGGACGTGCTGCGTCGGCTCTACGCCATCGACGGGGTGAGCGGGACACAGGCCACCGTCGTCCTGGAGACCTTCTTCGAGCGGCCGCTCCCGCTGTGACCTGGTGGTGCACCGGAATCCGGTGGATCGACGGCCGGCCCGCCATCGGCTGGAACGGTCAGGGGCCGGGGCGGGGGGAGCGGAGCAGTCCCCTCGCGTACGGGCAGCCGCTCGCCTTCGCGGCGCGTGGTGAGCGCCGGTGCCTGGGCGTCCGGCGGGCCGGGCGGTGGACGCCCTGCCCGACGGCGCGGACCGTTCCCGGCACGGCCGGGAACGCGCAGTGCCCCGAGTGTGCCCGGCTGGACCGGTCGTTCTCGGTGGCCGCCGACACCAACGCCGCCGATCCGCGCACCTATCGGGTCTACCTCGCCTGGTTCGGGCCGGGCCTGGTCAAGGTCGGCATCACCGCCGAGGAGCGCGGGTCCGCCCGGCTGCTGGAGCAGGGGGCGGTGACCTGGACCTGGCTGGGACGCGGCCCGCTGATGGCCACCCGGCGCACGGAGGAGCTGCTGCGGGCCGCCCTCGGGGTGCCCGACCGGATCGCCTACGCCCGCAAGCGGGCCGTCCGGGGCCACCTGCCGCCGGGTCCCGAGCGGGCGGCGGAGGTCGCCGCGCTGCACGCGCGCGCTGCCGCGCTGGAGGGGTGGCCCGAGTCGCTGGAGCGAGTGGGGTGCGAAGTGGTCGACCATGTGGAGGCGTTCGGGATCGCCGAGCTGCCCGCACCCGCCCGGGTGGTCACCGGGATGGTGGCCGGGGGGACCGTCGCAGGGCGGCTCGTCGGTGCGGCCGGACCCGATCTGCACTTCGCCGACGGGCTGGTCGTGGACACCCGGCTGCTCGCGGGGTGGGAGTTGACGGCCCCCGCGGAGGGAAGCGCCACCAATGTGCCCGTGGCGGGGATCCCGCCGGTCGTGCCGGCTGTTCCCGTCGAGCAGGACGGGTTGTTCTGAGGGGCTGGGACGGCCTCCGCGGGGGTCGGTTCCAAGGTCAAAACTTGGATCCCTTTGGGCTCCGGCGCCGGTTTGCGGTGGACATGCCGGGGCCGGTCCGCAGAGGGTGGTGGGCATGACCATCCAGCCTGTGCAGGCGTTCGAACCGCCTTATGTCATGAGCGTTTTCACCAGCGTCCGGACCGCCGACGACAGCGGATACCCCGAGACCCTCGACCGGATGACCGAGTTGGTCGGCGCCAACCCGGGCTTCCTGGGCTACGAGTCGGCGCGCACCCCCGGCGGACTCGGCATCACGGTCGGCTACTTCCGCGACCACGAGTCCCTCGACGCCTGGCGCCGGGACCTGGAGCACCAGGCGGCCATGCGGCAAGGGCGCTCCGACTGGTACGAGAGCTACACCCTGCACGTCGCGACCGTAGAGCGGAGCCACGGCTTTGTCCGCAACGACGGCTGAGGCCGTCCGCGCCTTCCGGGAGCGGCTCGGGGTGCCCGGACTGGTCGACGTACACACCCACTTCATGCCCGAACGGGTCCTGGACAAGGTCTGGGACTACTTCGACGCGGTCGGCCCGCTGACCGGCGTCGAGTGGCCCATCACCTACCGGCACGAGGAGGAGCAGCGGGTGGCGCTGCTGCGGGAGTTCGGTGTCCGGGCCTTCACCGCCATGCTCTACCCGCACAAGCCGGCCATGGCCGCCTGGCTCAACTCCTGGTCCGCGGACTTCGCCGCCCGCACCCCCGACTGCCTGCACACCGCGACCTTCTTCCCGGAGGACGGGGTCGTGGAGTACGTCCGCCAGGCCGTCGAGGCGGGCGCCCGGATCTTCAAGGCACACCTCCAGGTGGGCGGCTACGACCCCACCGACGAGCGGCTCGACCCGGTCTGGGGACTGCTGGCCGAGGCGCGGATCCCGATCGTGATCCACTGCGGTTCCGGGCCCGTACCGGGCAAGTGCACCGGCCCCGAGCCGATCGCCCGGCTGCTGGCCAGGCACCCCCGGCTGCCGCTGGTCATCGCGCACATGGGGATGCCCGAGTACGCAGACTTCCTCGACCTCGCCGACCGGTACACCGAGGTCCGCCTCGACACGACCATGGCTTTCACCGACTTCTCCGAGCAGTTCAGCGGGTTCCCGCCGCAGGACCGGGGCCGGCTCGCGGACCTCGGAGAGCGGATCCTGCTGGGCACCGACTTCCCGAACATCCCCTACCCCTACGAGCACCAGCTCTTCGCACTGGAACGGCTCGGGCTCGGTGACGGCTGGCTGCGTGCCGTCTGTCACGACAACGGCGCGAGGATCTTCGGCCTGGCCTGAGGCGGGAGGGGTTTCTCAGGTAATTCACAGGTTCAGGCAAGAACGTTTTCAGAGGCGCCGGACAACGTGTACGCATGACTGCGACGACCACCTCCCACGCGTCCACGTCCACCAGCAACCCCACGGCTCTCGTCCGGCCCGACGGCCGCCCGTGCCGGGTCCTCGTCGTGGACGACGAGGCAGCCCTGTCGGAACTGCTCTCCATGGCACTGCGCTACGAGGGCTGTGAGGTCCGCAGCGCGGGCGACGGGGCGAGCGCGGTCCGTGCGGCAAGGGAGTTCAGGCCGGACGTGGTCCTCCTCGACATCATGCTTCCCGACATGGACGGGCTGGCCGTCCTCGGCCGGCTGCGCCGGGAGCTGCCCCAGGTGCCGGTGCTGTTCCTGACCGCGAAGGACTCGGTCGAGGACCGCATCGCGGGCCTCACGGCGGGCGGCGACGACTACGTCACCAAGCCGTTCAGCCTGGAAGAGGTCGTGGCCCGGCTGCGCGGCCTGGTCCGCCGCTCCGGCGCCGCGCAGGCCGCGCGCGGCGGCTCGGTCCTCGAGGTGGGCGACCTGCGCCTGGACGAGGACAGCCACGAGGTGACCCGGGACGGTCAGGAAGTCCACCTGACCGCGACCGAGTTCGAGCTGCTGCGCTACCTGATGCGCAACCCGCGCCGGGTGCTGAGCAAGGCGCAGATCCTGGACCGTGTGTGGTCGTACGACTTCGGCGGCCAGGCCAACGTCGTCGAGCTGTACATCTCCTACCTGCGGCGCAAGCTGGAGAGCGGCACCGGCCGGCCGCCGATGATCCACACCCGGCGCGGCGCCGGCTACCTGATCAAGCCGGCCGAGTAGTGGCCCTCCGGCTGCCCGGACGGCCCCGATGGCCCGGACCGCGCAGGAACGGCCGTCGGCCCTGGTCCCTGCGGACCCGGCTGGTCGTTTCGGCGGTGGCCCTGATCGCCGTCGTCGGCGCGGCCATCAGCACCATCACCACCCTCGCCCTGCGCTCGTACCTGGTCGACAAGGTGGACGAACAGCTCAGCGTCTCCGTGGAGATGGCGAGCCGCCCCAACGCGGGCAAGCTCAACCGCGAGGGCGGCCTCGGCCTGGTCCTGGCACCGGGCTCTCCGCTGAACACGGTCGGAATCCGCCTCGATCCCTCGGGGAAGGTCATCGGCAGTGCCCGCAGCGACCGTAGCGCCGCCGTGGGCGGGTCCGGGATCGACAGCCATCCGGTCCTCAGTGATTCCCAGATATCGGTTCTCGCGGAGGTCGCCCGCAAGGCGACCCGCGGCCGTTCCGGCCCGGTGGAACTGCACCTGCCCGAGCTCGGCGGCTACCGCGTGCTGGCCGCGCCCGACGGGAACCTCGTGCTCGGCTTCCCGCTCACCGAGGTCGACTCCACCGTGAGCACCCTGATCGCGGTGGAGGTCTGCGTGACCCTCGCCGGGCTGATCGCGGCCTCCCTCGCCGGGCAGGCCCTGGTCGGCGTCGCCCTGCGCCCGTTGCGCCGGGTCGCCGCCACTGCCACCCGCGTCTCCGAGCTCCCCCTGCACAGCGGCGAGCCCGCCCTCCACGAACGAGTCCCTGACGCGGAGGCCGATCCCCGTACCGAGGTCGGGCAGGTCGGCGCGGCCATCAACCGGATGCTGGGCCACGTCTCCTCCGCCCTCACCGCCCGCCAGCAGAGCGAGACCCGGGTCCGGCAGTTCGTCGCCGACGCCAGCCACGAGCTGCGCACCCCGCTCGCCTCCATCCGCGGCTACGCCGAACTGACCCGCCGGGGCCGGGAGGAGCCCGGTCCCGACACCCGTCACGCCCTCGGCCGGATCGAGTCCGAAGCCACTCGGATGACCGGACTGGTCGAAGATCTGCTGTTGCTGGCCCGGCTCGACGCGGGCCGCCCGCTGTCCACCGCCGATACGGACCTGGCTCCGCTCGTCGTGGACGCCGTCAGCGATGCCCGTGCGGCCGGCCCCGAGCACCACTGGCGCCTGGAGCTGCCCGACGAGCCCGCACCCGTGCACGCCGACCCCGCGCGGATCCAGCAGGTCCTGGTGAACCTGCTGGCCAACGCCCGTACCCACACCCCGCCCGGGACGACCGTCACGGCGCGTGTTTCACGTGAAACATCCCCCGGCGCGCCGTCCACCGTTTCACGTGAAACATCCACCATCCGGCTCCGGATCGAGGACGACGGCCCCGGCATCCCGCCCGCCCTGCTGCCCCACGTCTTCGAACGGTTCGCCCGCGGCGACGCCTCCCGCTCGCGGGCTGCGGGCTCCACCGGCCTGGGCCTGGCCATCGTCCAGGCCGTGGTCTCGGCGCACGGCGGCCGGGTCGAGGTCCGCAGCACCCCGGGCCACACCTGCTTCGAGGTCAGCCTCCCGCTCGCACCCGGCCCCACCGGCACAGACGCCGTGGACTCACAGACGGAACACAGGGTCAGCACACAGCGGTGACAGGCCCGGCCGGGAAGGTCGGGGCATGGCAATCGACACCTCTCCCGGAGCCCTCCCGGTGCGGGCGCCCCTCGCACCCGTGCCGGGTGAGCCCGTCCTCGACGTGGTGATCCCGGTCTTCAACGAGGAGAAGGACCTCGGGCCCTGCGTGCGCAGGCTGCACGAGCACCTCACCCGGACCTTCCCGTACCCCTTCCGCATCACCATCGCCGACAACGCCAGCACCGACCGCACCCCCGAGGTCGCGGCCCGGCTCGCCGCCTCGGTCGCCGGGGTGCGCAGCACCCGGCTGGAGGAGAAGGGCCGCGGGCGGGCCCTGCGCACCGTGTGGGGGGACTCCGACGCACCCGTGCTCGCGTACATGGACGTGGACCTCTCCACCGATCTCAACGCCCTGCTGCCGCTGGTCGCCCCGTTGATCTCCGGCCACTCCGACCTCGCCATCGGCACCCGGCTGGCCCCTTCCTCCCGGGTGGTTCGGGGAGCGAAGCGGGAGTTCATCTCCCGCGCCTACAACCTGCTCCTGCGCTCCTCGCTGTCCGCCCGCTTCAGCGACGCCCAGTGCGGGTTCAAGGCCATCCGCCGGGAGGTCGCCGAGCGGCTGCTGCCGCTGGTCGAGGACTCCGGCTGGTTCTTCGACACGGAGCTGCTGGTCCTCGCCGAGCGGGCCGGACTGCGGATCCACGAGGTACCGGTCGACTGGGTGGACGACCCCGACTCCACCGTCCACATCGCCCGCACCGCCGCCGAGGACCTCAAGGGGGTCTGGCGCGTGGGCCGGGCACTGGCCGTCGGCGCGCTGCCGCTGGACCGGCTCGCCCGCCCCTTCGGCGACGACCCGCGCGATCGCACGGCCCTGCCCGGGGTGCCGCGCGGGCTGGCCCGCCAGCTGCTGGGGTTCTGCGTGGTCGGGGCGCTCTCCACCCTGCTCTACCTGCTGCTCTACTCCGTCGCCCGGAGCGTCGCCGGGCCCCAGCTCGCCAACGCGGCCGCGCTTCTCCTGTCGGCCGTCGTCAACACCGCCGCCAACCGCCGCCTCACCTTCGGGGTCCGGGGCCGGGACCGGGCCGTGCGTCACCAGGCGCAGGGGCTCGTGGTGTTCGCCATCGGGCTCGCCCTGACCAGCGGCTCGCTCGCCGCGCTCGCCGCCGCGGGCGGCCGGCCGGCGCACAGCACCGAGCTGGCCGTCCTGATCACCGCCAACCTCGCCGCCACCGTGCTGCGCTTCCTGCTCTTCCGCGCCTGGGTGTTCCCCGAACGGCGCGCCACTCCCGCCCACACGAAGGACACCCTCCGATGACCACGGCAGCACTGCCGCTCCACCCGCCCGCACCGCCCCTGGAGGCGGCCCGGACGGACATCGTCCGGCCCCGCTGGGAACGCCCGGCCTTCGCCGCCCTGCTGCTCGCCACGGCCGTCCTGCTGCTGTGGGACCTCGGAGCCTCCGGCTACGCCAACTCCTTCTACTCCGCCGCCGCCCAGGCGGGCAGCGAGAGCTGGAAGGCCTTCTTCTTCGGCTCCTCCGACGCGGGCAACTCCATCACGGTGGACAAGCCCCCGGCCGCCCTGTGGCCGATGATGCTGTCCGTCCGGCTCTTCGGGCTCGGTGCCTGGCAGATCCTCGTGCCCCAGGCGCTGATGGGCGTCGGCACCACCGCAGTGCTCTACGCGTCCGTACGCCGCCAGTTCGGTCCGGCGGCCGCGCTGATCAGCGGCACCGTCTTCGCGCTCACACCCGTGGCTGCGCTGATGTTCCGCTTCAACAACCCCGACGCGCTGCTGACCCTGCTGATGACGGTCACCGTGTACTGCGTGCTGCGCGCCCTCGACGGGGCGCACACCAAGTGGCTCGTCTGGGCCGGGGTCGCGGTCGGCTTCGCCTTCCTGACCAAGACCCTGCAGGCCTTCGTCGTCCTGCCGCCGCTCGCCCTGCTCTACGCGGTCTGCGCGCCGACCCGGCTGCGCAGGCGGTTCGGGCAGCTGGCGCTGTCCGGGCTCGCGATGGTGGTGGCCGGCGGCTGGTGGGTGGCCATCGTCGAACTGTGGCCCGCGGCCTCCCGCCCATACATCGGCGGCTCGCAGAACAACTCCTTCCTGGAACTGACCCTCGGCTACAACGGCCTCGGCCGGATCAACGGCGAGGAGACCGGCAGCGTCGGCGGTGGTGGCGCGCGGGCCGGTGGCGGCGGTGGCGGGGGCATGAGCTGGGGAGAGACCGGCATCGACCGGATGTTCTCCTCCAACATCGGCGGCCAGATCTCCTGGCTGCTGCCCGCCGCCCTGATCCTGCTCGTCGCGGGCCTCGTGGTGACCTGGCGGGCCCGCCGGGCCACCGACTCGTTGGAGAGCATGGCCCGCGCGTCGTTCCTCGCCTGGGGCGGCGCCCTGCTGATCACCGGGCTGGTCTTCAGCTACATGCAGGGCATCTTCCACGAGTACTACACCGTCGCCCTGGCCCCCTACGTGGCTGCGCTCATCGGCATGGGCATGGCCGTCCTGTGGGAGGAGCGGGGCAGCCGGGCCGCCTCCCTGACCCTGGCCGCAACCCTGGCCGTCACGGCGTACTGGGCGTTCGTGCTGCTCGGGCGCTCCGCCGGGTACGTGTCCTGGCTGCGCTGGGTAGTGCTCGTCGTCGGACTCGGCACGGCGCTCGTCCTGCCCTTCGCGGCGCGGCTGGGCAAGCGTGCCGCACTCGGCGTGGCAGCGGTCGCCCTGGGGGCGGCGCTGGCCGGACCCCTCGCGTACTGCCTGACCACGGTGACCACCGCGCACACGGGGTCGATCGTGACGGCGGGTCCCGCGGTCGCGGGCGGCCGCGGCGGTCCGGGCGGGATGCGCGGCTTCGCCGTGCCGGGCGGCGAGGCCCAGCAGGGCACCCCGCCGCAGGGCATGCCCCAGGGCGGCGGAGCCCCGGGCGGTCAGGCCCCGAACGGCCAGGCGCCCGGCGGTAGCGTCGGCAACCGGCCCACCGGCAGCGCCCGGTCCGAGCGGTTCGGCGGCGGCCCCGGCGGGATGGGCGGCGGGATGGGCGGTCTGCTCGGCGGGACCAAGGCCAGTGCCGAGGCGAAGGCCGCGCTGCGCGCCGACGCCGACAAGTACACCTGGGCGGCGGCGGCCGTCGGTTCGCAGAACGCGGCGAGCTACCAGCTGGCCTCGGGCCAGCCGGTGATGGCGCTCGGTGGCTTCAACGGCAGCGACCCTTCGCCGACCCTGGCCCAGTTCAAGGAGTACGTGAAGGCGGGGAAGATCCACTGGTTCATCGGCGGCAGCGGCACCCAAGGCGGCACTCAAGGCGGCGGCCAGGGCGGCGCCACGGGAGCCGGTGCCGGGGAGACCGGTACCGCGGCCCGTGGCGGAGGCGGGCCCGGCGGAGGCACCAGCAGCGCCATCCAGACCTGGATCGAGGCCAACTTCAAGGCCTCCACGGTCGGCGGAGCCACCTTCTACGACCTCACGTCGCCCACTTCCGGAACCTCGTGATCACGGCGGCACCGAACCTGACGGAACCCGGCCGCCAGGCCCTAGCATCAAGGGGGCGGACCGGGCATTCCGGGCTGAACCAGCTGTCGTGAGGAGGGTGCCTCCATGGTGACCGCGGCCGATCCGGGCAGTGACCGGGCCAGTGTGTGGCTGGCCGCGCGGCCCGCCGTTCGCGCCAGACGGCGCAGTGAGGCACCCTCCGGGCTCGACCGGGACCGGATCACCGCCGCCACCGTGCGGCTGCTCGACGCCGAGGGGCTGGCCCGGTTCTCGATGCGGCGGCTGGCCGCCGAACTCGGGGTCACCGCGATGTCCCTGTACTGGTACGTGGACACCAAGCACGATCTGCTGGAACTCGCCCTGGACAGTGCCCTGGGCGAGCTGGACCGGTCGGCCGGGCCGCCCGGGGAGGGCTGGCCCGGCCGGCTCCGGTCGTTGGCGCGGGGCTACCGGGGGCTGCTCGTGGACCACCCGTGGGTGGCCCCGCTCACCGCCGCGTATCCGAACATCGGCCCGCACGCACGGGCCTTCGAGGCCGCCCTGCAGCGGCTGCTGGACGGCACCGGCCTGACGGACGCCGTCCGGCCCGGCGCCCATCTGGCCGTCTCGCAGTTCCTGCACGGCTGTGGAGCCACGGTCCGGCGGCCGCCCGACGGGGAGTTCTGCCGCGCGCTCGACGTGCTGATCGCCGGGATCGAGGCGCACACCGTGCCCGCGGGGCCCGCAGCCCCGTAGGCGCGTCGGCTATTGCGCCGGGGTAGAGGCCGAGGCCGGGGTCGGCTCCGGGGCGGAGGAGGCGGCCGCCGGGGCGTGGCCCACCGGCTTCGACTTCAGGGCGACCTCCTTGATGAACACCACGAGCACCAACGCGAGGAGCGCGGTGGGGGCGGCGTAGAGGAAGACGTCGCCGACTCCGTGCCCGTACGCGGACTCGATGACCGTGCGGAACGCCGGGGGCAGCTTGTCCAGGTCGGGGATCGAGCCCCCGCCGGTGCCGCCGTGGCCCAGGGCCGCGGCCTTCGGGCCGAGGGCGGTCAGGCCGTCCTGGACGTAGTGGGTGACCCGGTTGGCCATGACCGCGCCGAGCGCGGAGACGCCCATCGCGCCGCCGAGGGAGCGGAAGAAGGTGACGACGGAGCTGGCGGCACCCAGGTCCTCGGGGGCCACCTGGTTCTGGGCGGCGAGGACCAGGTTCTGCATCATCATGCCGAGACCGAGGCCGGTCAGGACCATGAAGACCGCGATGTGCCAGTACTCGGTGTCGTAGCGCAGGGTGCCCAGCAGGCCGAGTCCGGCCGTCAGCAGCACGCCGCCGGAGACGAGCCAGGCCTTCCACTTACCGGTCTTGGTGATCACCTGACCGGAAACCGTGGAGGAGACGAAGAGCCCGCCGATCATCGGAATCGTGAGGATTCCGGACATCGTCGGGGACTCGCCCCGGGCCAACTGGAAGAACTGGCTGAAAAACACGGTGCCCGAGAACATCGCGATGCCGACGAAGAGCGAGGCACCCGAGGCGAGGCTGATGGTCTTGTTGCGGAAGAGGCGCAGCGGAATGATCGGGTCGCTCGCCCTGGACTCGACCAGGAGGAAGAGCAGACCGAGCACGAGGGCGCCGCCGGTCATCGCCGCGGTCTGCCAGGAGATCCAGTCGTACGAGGTGCCGGCCTGCGTCACCCAGATCAGCAGGGACGAGACGGCGCCGCTGATCAGGAAAGCACCCAACCAGTCGACCTTGACGTCACGGCGGACGACGGGCAGGTGCAGGGTCCGCTGGAGGACGATCAGCGCGATGATCGCGAAGGGGACGCCGACGTAGAAGCACCAGCGCCAGCCGAGCCAGCTGGTGTCGGTGATGACCCCGCCGAGCAGCGGGCCGCCGACGGTGGCGACGGCGAAGACCGCGCCGAGGTAGCCGCTGTACCGGCCGCGCTCGCGCGGGGAGATCATCGCGGCCATCACGATCTGGGCGAGGGCGGAGAGACCGCCGACGCCGATGCCCTGGACCACGCGGCAGGCGATGAGCATCCCGGTGTTCTGGGACATGCCCGCGACCATCGAGCCGAGGACGTAGATCACCAGGGATATCTGGACCAGCAGCTTCTTGCTGAAGAGGTCGGAGAGCTTGCCCCACAGCGGGGTCGCCGCCGTCATTGAGAGCAGGGCCGCGGTGACCACCCAGGTGTAGGAGGACTGGGTGCCGCCGAGGTCGCTGATGATCTGGGGCAGGGCGTTGGAGACGATCGTGGAGGACAGGATCGCCACGAACATGCCGAGCATCAGCCCGGAGAGTGCCTTCATGATCTGCGCGTGGGTCATGGGCGCGCTGTCGGACGTGCTCTCCGACCGGCCGCCTCCCCGCACACCGGTGGGTGTGGTCGTGGCCATGTTTTTCCTTCTGTCTAGCTGTCTAGAAGCGCGAAGCTCGACCGGAGCCGGGCCAGCAGGGCGTTGAGGTGATCGATGTCCGCTTCGGTCCAGGCGGACAGGGCCCGCTCCAGCGCGCCGGAGTGGCGGGCGCCGAGCTCGGTGAGGAGCGTCCGGCCGGCCGGGGTGAGGCGCAGGATCCGGCAGCGGGCGTCGCCGGGGTCGGTGTCGCGGGTGATCCAGTCGTGCGCCGCCGCGTGGGCGACGTGGCGGCTGGTCACGGAGATGTCGAGGGCCATGAGCTCGGTGAGGCGGCTGAGCCGCATTTCGCCGTGGCGGTCGAGCACGGTGAGGACGGCCGCGGAGCCGGGCGGGCAGGCGGGGGGCAGGAGCCGGGCGAGGTCGCGGGTGACGGCGCCGGTTCCGGTGAGCTGGCGGGCCAGCTCGGCGTAGCGGGTGGTGGGTGTGGCTGATACGGCGGTTGTGGTCGGTGCGCTCACCGGTCTACCCCCCTCGATGTCGTTGCTTCGGGCAACCATAGAAGCAGATGGTTGTTACAGGCAAATGAATCGGGGGGTGGGGCGGTAAAGGAATGGGAAAACCCGCTAGGGTCCTGCGCATGGCTGCGAATCACAACTCGAACCACAACTCACCGGCCCCCGAAGGTGACTACGACCCCGCGGGCAGCACCCAGATGTTCCGGGCGTTCGTCGACGAGCCGGTACCGGCTCCCGCCGTGCCGGGGTCGCGGATGCAGAACCGCGCGGCGCGCAAGACGGGACCGGGCGCCGGGGTGTGGGTGGCCCTCGGTATCGGTGCGGTGCTCCTGATCGGCGTGGTGGCCTGGCTGGCGCTCGGCTGAGCCGAGCGGGGCGGGGCCGAGCGGGGCCGAGCGGGGCGGGGCGGGGCCGAGCGGGGCCGCGGCCGGGCCGACCGGGTCCGGATCGCGGCCGGGTGCTAGCTCCAGGTGGCCGTGACCTTCTGGGTCTCCACGCGCATGCCCAGGGGTACGCGCCAGGACTCGACGCAGACCGTGTAGGTCTGCGTCTTCGTCGTGTTCGCGGCGATCGGGGCCGGCAGGGGCTGCGTCGAGGTGATCGTGGCCCAGTCGACGCCCAGGGCGCCGATGATGTGCGTCGCGAAGCTGACCGTGCCCGAGCGGGCGGCGGTGCCCCCGGTGTTGGTGAACGACACGGTGACCCGCTCGCACCAGCGGTCCGCCGCGGCGCCACGGGTGGGCGCGCCGACGCTCAGCTTCGCCGCCGTGGCCGGAGTGGTCGGCGGCGCCGGGCTGGTGCTGCCGCCGGTGCCCGGCGTCGTCGGAGTGCCCGAGCCGGAGCCCGAACCCGAGCCGGATCCCGAGCCGCTGCCGGACCCCGGGCCGGGGGTGTTGGTGGATCCGGATGTGCCGCTGCCGTTGGTGGAAGGCGTCGCACCGGGCGTGCTGCCGGGTCGGTTGTCGGAGCCGCCGGGGGTGCCGGTCGTGGCTCCGCCCGGGGCGGAGCCGCCGGGAGGCTGGGACCCCGGAGTACCGGTCGACGTACTGCCGGAGGATGCGGTGGATCCCGCCGTCGCCGGGGGCAGGGGCTGGAACTCCACCCGGCCCTGCGGCGCGACGTTCTCGCCCGCGCCCCGTTCGGGGACCGCGGCGGCCGCGCCCACGGCCACGTAGCCCTCGCGCGCCGGGCCGCCGCAGCCGGTGAGGGCGGCGGCGGCAGCCGTGCAGCACAGGGCGAGGAGGGCGGCTGACCGCGATGCCTTTCGCATCCGGGCAGTTTTACTGACGCCGCGTCAATTGTGAAGCGGGTGCGGGTGATTGTTGCCCGGCCGGACAACCTTGCTGGGCAGGCCGGCCGGGGCCGCTATTCGCCGATCAGGCCGACGCGGAGCTGCGCGAGCGTGCGCGTGAGCAGCCGGGAGACGTGCATCTGGGAGATGCCGACCTCCTCGCCGATCTGCGACTGCGTCATGTTCGCGAAGAAGCGCAGCATGATGATCTGGCGCTCCCGGGGCGGGAGTTTGGCCAGCAGCGGCTTGAGCGACTCGCGGTACTCGACGCCCTCAAGTGCGGTGTCCTCGTACCCGAGCCGGTCCGCGAGCGAACCCTCGCCCCCCTCGTCCTCCGGGGAGGGTGAGTCGAGCGAGGAGGCGGTGTAGGCGTTGCCGACGGCGAGGCCGTCGACCACGTCCTCCTCCGAGACCCCGAGCACGGCGGCGAGCTCCGGCACGGTCGGCGAGCGGTCGAGCTTCTGAGCGAGCTCGTCGCTGGCCTTGGTGAGGGCCAGGCGCAGTTCCTGGAGCCGGCGCGGGACGCGGACGGACCAGGAGGTGTCGCGGAAGAACCGTTTGATCTCACCGACGACCGTCGGCATCGCGAAGGTCGGGAACTCCACGCCGCGTTCGCAGTCGAAGCGGTCGATCGCCTTGATCAGGCCGATGGTGCCGACCTGGACGATGTCCTCCATCGGCTCGTTCCGGCTGCGGAAGCGGGCCGCGGCGTACCGCACGAGGGGCAGGTTCAGCTCGATCAGGGTGTCGCGTACGTACGTGCGTTCGGGACTGTCCGCGTCGAGGCCGGCGAGCCGGTGGAAGAGCGAGCGGGAGAGGGTGCGGGTGTCGATCCGGGTGTCGATGGCTTCCGAGCGGTGGGACACTGCCGGCGTCTCGCGCTGCTTGACGAGCGTGAGTACCTGTGAGCTGCCCTGGTCTACGGACATGCCACCCCCTTGAGGTCGCGGACGGTCGCGCTTCTCTGCGCGCCCGTCGGAGGAACGCAGCCTCCACCTGAATACCGGAGGCGGGGCTGCGGCAAACGCGGTTCCAGCAGAATGTCACATGTCGGCAACACGCTGTAGCGCCATGTCGACATGTATCTCCAGCGACAGAACACGTTAGGCCTGCTCTAGGACGGAAAGATACCGGTCTGCCCGGAATCAGGTGGAACGATCTCCACCCGATCCGGTTAAGCCTCGATCCTGTTTGCGGATCGCAGCCGGGCGAAGCTGCGGGCGAGCAGCCGGGAGACGTGCATCTGGGAGACGCCGAGCTCGACGCTGATCTGCGACTGCGTCAGATTGTTGTAGTACCGCAGGAGGAGGATCCGCTGCTCGCGTTCGGGCAGTTGTACGAGGAGGTGGCGGACCAGGTCGCGGTGTTCGACCCCGGCCAGCTCGGGGTCCTCGTAGCCGAGGCGGTCGAGCAGCCCCGGGAGCCCGTCGCCCTCCTGGGCGGCCTCCAGGGAGGTCGCGTGGTAGCTGCGGCCGGCCTCGATGCAGGACAGGACCTCGTCCTCGCCGATGCGCAGCCGCTCGGCGATCTCCGCGGTGGTGGGGGTGCGGCCGTGCAGGGTGGTGAGGTCCTCGGTGGCGGCGTTGACCTGGACCCACAGCTCGTGGAGGCGGCGCGGGACGTGGACGGTGCGGACGTTGTCGCGGAAGTACCGCTTGATCTCGCCCACGACGGTCGGCATCGCGAAGGTCGGGAACTGCACCCCGCGGTCGGGGTCGAAGCGGTCGATCGCGTTGATGAGCCCGATCGTGCCGACCTGGACCACGTCCTCCATCGGCTCGTTGCGGCTTCGGAAGCGGGCCGCCGCGTAGCGGACGAGCGGCAGGTTGGCCTCGATGAGGGCCCCGCGCACCCGGGTGTGCTCCCCGGTGCCCGGTTCCAGGTCCTTCAGCTGCCCGAACAGCACCTGGGTGAGGGCCCGGGTGTCGGCGCCCCGGCTCGGCGGCCTCGGGGGCGCCGGAGGCTCTTCCGGGGGCTCCTGCTGGGGCGGTACGTGGGATTCCTGCTGGGTCGCGGCGGAGTCCTGCGGGTGCTCCTGCTGCGGGTCGCGGTGCGGCTCCCGCTGCTGGTCCGGGAGGGGGTCCCGGTGCGGGTCCCGCAGGGGATCCCGATGCGGGCTCTGCTGCGAGTCCAGCTGGGAGTCCTGCTGGGGTGGCACCTGAGGCGCAGTACTGGCCGGCACGGTCACGCCACCCCTTCACGTCACGTCATCAACTCATCTGTCAAAAGCGGTCATAGCATCACAAGAGATGTGCACTGTGTGCAAGCACCGTATATTGCCGTGTTGAGGGCAAGTTGGGCATATCGGGGCATTGGGCCCCAAATGTGGGAACGCAAAAAGCCCCCCACCCGTCGGAGTGGGGGGCCGGGAAAGTCCGGAAACCGCTTCAGCGTACGGGTTCAGCGCACCAGTTCGGTCATGAACTCGCCGATCGCGGTCGCGGCATCCGAGAGTCCCTGGAAACCGATTCCCACCATATCGGCGGCTTTCTTGGGCTGAGTGATGATGACGAAGAGGACGAAGACGGTGAGGGCGCCCGAGATCAGCTTCTTGGTGTCCACGTGCGCTGTCGGCCTCCCCAACCGGTCCTGCAAGGTCGGGTGAGTCTAACCGGTCGGGTTCGAACACTCACCTGTCCTTTAGGGACCAATGGCCCGGCGCTCCAGGTCCTTTGCCGGTGTGCCACAGGTGTGAGGAAGCGCAGACTTGAACACGAGCCCACCGGTTCTGGCAGGAAATCGGTGGGCGAGGGACAGGACCTCACTGCGGGGTCCGAGCCGCAAGCTTCCCCCCTGACTGCGGCTTGGGCTGGCAGGTTCCGTCCTCATCGGGGGAAGTGGCTTGTCCCCCCGATGCCACTTCCCCCGTCCCAACCGTCGAAGGTCCCGACTCTGGTCGGGGCCTTCTTCGTGTTTTCCGCTACTCCAGGCCGCCGGCCAGGTCCGTGATCGGCTGTACGGGGGCGATGAGGGGCGCGAGCTGGTTCGGCAGTTCCATCAGCTGGTTGAGCTCGTTGAGGCCTCCGGAGACCTTGCCTCCGATGTCCTGCACCGAGGACGGCGCGGCACCGGCCGGCATCCCCGGAGCGGCCGTCGGCAGGTCCGGGAGGGTCAGCGGGGAGATGGGGGCGGCGGAGGCGGCGGGTGCCGCGAGTCCGGCGGCGGCCCCAGCGAGGGCGATGGCGGCGAGCATGCGCCGGGTCTTGGTCATGCCGTGACAACGGCCCAGGGGGCGGGCGGTCACGCGCACGTCCCCCGCAAGGCACACGTCCGGACCATGTGGGGGAACGACGAGAGCCCCGACCCTTGCGGGGCGGGGCTCTCGATCAGAGCGGTAGCGGTGGGATTTGAACCCACGGATAGCTTGCACCATCACACGCTTTCGAGGCGTGCTCCTTCGGCCGCTCGGACACGCTACCGAGAGAGAGCTTAGCCCAAGGAGACCCGTGCTCTGAAATCCATACCCTCGGAAGGGTGCGAGCACGGCCGACGGCGCGGCCCGGCGCGGCCCGGCGCGGTCAGAGATCGCGGAAGAAGTCCGTCAGCTGCCGTGCGCACTCCCCCGCGAGCACGCCCCGGATCACCTCGGGACGGTGGTTGAGCCGGCGGTCCCGTACGAGGTCCCAGAGGGACCCGGCGGCGCCCGCCTTCTCGTCGGACGCCCCGTAGACGACCCGGGCCACCCGCGACTGCACGAGCGCGCCCGCGCACATCACGCACGGCTCCAGGGTCACCACGAGGGTGCACCCCGGGAGCCGCCACTCTCCGAGCGCGGCGGCCGCCCGGCGCAGCGCCAGTACTTCGGCGTGCGCCGTCGGGTCGCCGGTGGCCTCGCGCTCGTTGTACCCGGTGGCGAGGAGTTCCCCGTCCGGGCCCAGCACGACGGCGCCGACCGGCACGTCGCCGGCCGGCACCGCCCGCGCGGCCTCCTGGAGCGCCAGGCGCATGGAGTCCCGCCACGGGTCCCGTACGGGATCGGGTGCGTGCGTGGTGTGGTGGTGCGCGGAGACCACTAGCGGACGGCCTCCAGGACCTCGGTGGCGCCGAGCGATTCGGCGATCTCCGAGAGCGCGTCGCCGTCCAGGGTCATCAGTTGTTTGTGGCTCACCCCGAGGTCGTCGAGCAGCCGGGGGTCGCCGAGCGGGCCGGAAGGCACGGGTTCGGCGCCGGCCCGGACCTCGTCGTCCGAGTCGTCTTCCTCACCGTCCTCACCATCCTCCTCGGGGTTGTCGTCCGAGTACGAGGCGACGACTTCGTCCTCGCCGTCCTCGGTGCCGTCGAGGTCGAGCTCGTCGAGTTCGTCGTCCTCCTCGTCCTTGCCGAGCAGCTCGTCGGTCAGCATCGAGCCGTAGGAGCTGCGGGAGGCGGCGGAGGCGTTGGACAGGTAGAAGCGCGGGTCTTCCTCGCCGTCCACGCGGACGACCCCGAACCAGGTGTCCTCCTGTTCGATGAGGGCAACCACCGTGTCGTCGTCGACAGCGGCGGAACGGGCGAGATCGATCAGATCACTCAGAGACTCGACGTCGTCGAGTTCCAGGTCGCTCGCTTCCCACCCGTCTTCGGTGCGCGCGAGCAGTGCGGCGAAATACACCGTGACTCTCCCACTGGTCATAGGCGTGCCGGTTGGAGGTCCCCCCGGCCGGAGGTGGGTGAGGGGTCGAACGGCTGTGGTGCTCGCCGTTCGTGCCCCGCCCAATCGGCATCGTGGCAGAAACGGAGCCTTTGCGAGAGGTGTTCCGCAGCGTGGCGCTGGCCGCGCGTGTTGTGCGGGGCCTCCGAGGGGACGGCCGGGACCCGTCCCGGGGCCCTCCCCGGGGAGGGCCGGGGATGCGAACTGGAGCGCGAACGGGGGCGCGGACCGGAGCCCGGACGGGGGCGCGGACAGGAGCGCGGACAGGCGGTCACCAGCGGAAGGTGCGCATGCGCATCTGCTGGCGCATGCGGGCCGCGCGGGCACGTCTGGGCTGGACGCGGTCGCGCAGTTCCCGGGCCTCGTGCAGGTCACGGAGGAACTGCGCGCGCCGTGCTCTGCGCTGCGCCGTGGTTTCCGGTGTCTCGTGGTCGTCGTCGGGCATGGGTCACCGCCCCTGGATGGTCCGGTCCGGTCCGCCCCCCGCACCCCCACCTTCCCCCGGAGCGGCCGTTTGATGCCACCTTCCGTCCCGGCTCGGTGCGATTTGGGTCCGGGTCGGGTCCGGGTCGGGTCGGAGTCGGGTCGCAATCGGGTCCTGGTTCAGTCGGATTCCGTCAGCGTCGGGACCACCGCCACCGGTCCGTGGGCGTGCTGGAGCACGGCGTTCGCCACGGAGCCGATCATCAGGGACCGGATGTGCCGGCGCGGGTGGTGGCGGCCGACGACGACCAGCGCCGCCGAGTTCGAGGTGTCGACCAGCCGCCCCGCCGCGTCCCCGGGCACCGCCGCCTGTTCGACGGGGACGGTGGGGTACTTCGCGCGGAACGGCGCCAGCCGCTCCGTCTGGGAGCGCAGCATCTCCCGCTCGGCCGGGACGGCGTTCTCGTCCTCCCCCGTCAGGGCCTCCGGCGGGATCACCGCGAACGGGCTGTCGATCACCATCGTGGGCGACGGCGGGATGCTGTACGCCGACACCACCTGGACGGTCGTCCCCCGTGCGGCGGCTTCCGTGAACGCGAAGTCCACTACGTTGTCGGGCGTCTCCGAGGCGTGCAGCCCGAGCACCACCCGGCCGGCCGAGGGCCGGGCGGCGACCTCGACGCCGCGTTCCTCGTGCGCGACCACGACCACCGGGCACGGGGCGCTGGTGGCCACGGCGCGGCTGTTCGAGCCGAGCAGCAGGGCGGCGAACCCGCCGCGGCCGCGGGAGCCCATCACCAGCATCCGGGCGCCTTCGCCGATGACCCGCAGGGCCTCCGGGACGGAGCCCTCCAGGGACTCGTAGCGGACCTCGGAGGGCAGCGGGCCCCGTGCGGCCAGGAGGGCCCCGATCCGTTCGCTGACGGGGTCGGGGACCTCGTGCGGCTCGTGGCCGTCATGCAGGGACGAACGGCGTGCCGCGTAGAGCTGGGCGCTGTCGGGCAGCACGTGGGCGACGACGAGCCCGGTGTGGTGGCGCAGCGCTGCGGCCCTTGCCCACTCCAGGGCCTTGAGGCTGTGTTCGGATCCGTCTACGGCCGCGATCACCATGGGGTTGGTCATCAACCCAGCGTGCTGGGGGTCCGGGCGGGTCGCATCTCCAGGGGTTTCGGGGCGCGGCCGCCGCTTCGGGCACGAAGGGGTGGGCACAGCGCGTAGCCTTTTGGGCGTGGGTCGCGCGTTTGCGACCATTTTTGCAGGTGGTGCGGTCGCGGGCAGAGCGGTCGCAGGTGCGGTGGCCGGTGGAAACCCGGCAGCTGAGTCTTGGAGGACGTTGTGCGTTTGCAGGTCGTTGATCACCCGTTGGTGGCGCACAAACTCACCACCCTGCGCGACAAGCGCACCGACTCCGCCACCTTCCGGCGCCTTGCCGACGAGCTGGTCACCCTGCTCGCGTACGAGGCCACCCGGGACGTCCGCACGGAGCAGGCCGACATCGTCACCCCGGTCGGCCCGACCACCGGCGTGAAGCTCTCCCACCCGCGTCCGCTCGTCGTCCCGATCCTGCGCGCCGGTCTCGGCATGCTCGACGGCATGGTGCGGCTGCTGCCGACCGCCGAGGTGGGCTTCCTGGGCATGGTCCGCAACGAGGAGACCCTGGAGGCCTCCACGTACGCGACGCGCATGCCGGAGGACCTCTCGGGCCGCCAGGTCTACGTGGTGGACCCGATGCTCGCCACCGGTGGCACGCTCGTCGCGGCGATCCAGGAACTGATCAAGCGCGGCGCGGACGACGTGACCGCGGTGGTGCTGCTGGCCGCGCCCGAGGGCGTCGAGGTCATGGAGCGCGAGCTGGCGGGCACCCCGGTGACGGTGGTGACGGCCGCGGTGGACGAGCGGCTCAACGAGCACGGCTACATCGTGCCGGGGCTGGGCGACGCGGGCGACCGGATGTACGGCTCGGCCGAATAGCCCGGAAGGGCGAACGGCGAAGGCGAAGGCCGCACGGCGAAAGCCGAACGGCGAAAGCCGAACGGCGAAAGCCGAACGGCGAAGGGCCGGCTCCTCGCGCCGGCCCTTCGCCGTTCGCTTCGGGTTCAGGGGGTCAGGGGTTCAGCACTTCTTCGCGGGCACGGGCTGCGGGTTGGCCAGGGCGGCCAGCGCCTTGTCCGCCTCTTCCTTCGGGGTGAGCTCCTTGAAGGCGTCACCGAGGATCAGGTCGACGTCCGCGGTCTCGCGGGTGTCGGTCTGGTGCGTGGCACCGGCCAGGTTGGTGCCGAGCACGGAGAAGACCGCCTTGTCGGTCTGCGGCGAGCCGAGCAGTATCCCGGCGTCCGGGACCTTCTTGTCGAAGTCGGCGGGGGCGTTGCCGACCTTGCCGATGGCGAAGCCGCGCTTCTTGAGCTCGTCGCCGACCGCCTTGGCGAGGCCCGCGCGCGGGGTCGCGTTGTAGACGTTGACCGTGATCTGGCCGGGCTGCGGGAGCTTGACCTGCGGGGCGGGGGAGGCCACCGCCGCGGCCGCGCCCGCCTTGGGGGCGGGGGTCGCGCAGTCCTTGGCGGTGGCCGCGGTGCCGGGTTTGCCCGTTTCGCCGCGGAACACGTCGATGAGCTGCATGGCCCCGTAACCGATCAGGGCGAGCCCGACGATCGATCCGAGCACGAGGAGGACGATCCGGCGGCGGCGTCGCGGGCGGGACATGCGGGGGAAAGCCGCTCCCGTCACGCGGTACTTTCCGCCCATGCCAGGGGGAGTGAGCATGCTCATGTGCGCAGCGTAATGCCGACCGGAGCCGATGCCCACCGAATCATCTGTTCATAGGGCAAGGCAGACCCGAAAGGCGCAACCGGGACGCAACCGGCGCCTGGTGAGGCCCTCCAGGGCCGTCGGCGCGGGGTGCTCCCGGTGTGTCCCGCGCCGTTCTCCGGCGCGTCAGTCCAGGTCGATCGGGTCGGCCCGGCTCCAGGGGGTCAGCCCAGTTCGAGGACGCGCGCGTGCAGGACCTGGCGCTGCTGGAGCGCGGCGCGGACGGCGCGGTGCAGCCCGTCCTCCAGGTAGAGGTCGCCCTGCCACTTCACGACGTGGGCGAAGAGGTCCCCGTAGAAGGTCGAGTCCTCGGCGAGCAGCGTTTCGAGGTCGAGCTGGCCTTTGGTCGTCACCAGCTGGTCGAGCCGGACCGGGCGCGGGGCGACATCCGCCCACTGCCGGGTGGTTTCCCTGCCGTGGTCGGGGTACGGCCGCCTGTTTCCGATGCGCTTGAAGATCACACGGAAAGCCTACCGGGCCGGTGCCTGCGGGCGCAGCCTTGCGATGACGGTGCAAAGGTGGCAAACAGCGCTATTTCGGGAGTGATAAATGAGCGAGAGCACCGACCCCGCGTCCCCGGCAGGCCAGATCGCCGCCGGGTACGCCTTTACCGGACCCGCGCTCGATCTGGGGGCCCTCCTCTGGGACGGGGCATGCCTGCCGGAGCGGCAGATCCGTATTCCACTGTCCATGCTCAACCGGCACGGGCTGGTCGCGGGAGCCACCGGCACCGGCAAGACCAAGACGCTGCAGCTCATCGCCGAGCAGCTGTCCGCCAACGGCGTTCCGGTCTTCCTCGCGGACATCAAGGGCGATGTGTCGGGCATCTCCGCGCCGGGCACGAGCAACGCGAAGATCGAGGAACGGGCCAAGGACGTGGCCCAGGAATGGGAGGGCACGGGGTTCCCCAGCGAGTTCTATTCGCTGGGCGGGATCGGGCCCGGCATCCCGCTCCGGGCCACCGTGACGAGTTTCGGACCCGTCCTCATGTCCAAAGTGCTCCAGCTCAACCAGACGCAGGAGCAGTCGCTGGGGCTGATCTTCCACTACGCCGACACCAAGGGCCTGGAGCTCATCGACCTCAAGGACCTGCGGGCGGTCGTCGCTTTTCTCGTATCCGACAAGGGGAAAACGGAGCTCAAGGGAATTGGCGGGCTGTCCACGGTGACCGCCGGGGTGATCCTGCGGGCATTGACCGCCTTCGAGCAGCAGGGTGCCGCGGAATTCTTCGGGGAGCCCGAATTCGACACCAGTGAATTCCTCCGAACGGCGGCGGACGGGCGCGGACTGGTCTCCGTACTGGAGCTTCCGGCGGTCCAGGACAAACCGCAGCTCTTCTCCACTTTTCTGATGTGGCTGCTGGCCGACCTGTACGGGCACCTGCCGGAAGTGGGCGACCTGGACAAGCCGAAACTGGTCTTCTTCTTCGACGAGGCGCACCTGCTGTTCAACGGAGCTTCCAAGGCCTTCCTCGAGGCGATCACCCAGACGGTGCGGCTGATCCGGTCCAAGGGCATCGGCGTCTTCTTCGTCACCCAGACCCCGAAGGACGTCCCGGCCGACGTGCTCGCGCAGCTCGGCAACCGGGTGCAGCACGCGCTGCGCGCCTTCACGCCGGACGACGCGAAGGCGCTGAAGGCGACGGTGAAGACCTTCCCGAACTCCGCCTACGACCTGGAGGAGCTGCTGACCCAGCTGGGGACGGGCGAGGCGGTGATCACCGTGCTGAGCGAGAACGGCGCGCCGACCCCGGTGGCCGCTACGAGGCTGCGCGCACCGCAGTCGCTGATGGGCCCGATCGACGCGGCGGCGCTGGACCAGGCCGTGAAGGCCTCGCTCCTCTACTCGCGCTACGCGGAGCCGATCGACCGGGAATCGGCGTACGAGAAGATCAGCGCGGAGCAGGCGGCCGCGGAGGCCGAGGCGGAGGCGGCGGCGGCCGCCGTGGAGGCGGCGAAGGCGGAGAAGGCAGCGGCCGTGGCCGCCCGGAACGCGCCGAAGCCGGATCCTTCACTGGCCGAACAGGTGGTGGGCAGCGGGCTGTTCCGCTCGCTGGCCCGGTCGATCGGGACGCAGCTGGGGCGGGAGATCTCGCGGTCGATCTTCGGGACGGCGCGCAAGCGGCGGTGACCCGGCGGTGGTCCGGCGGTGGTCCGATGCTGGTCCGGCGGTGGTCCGGCGGCCGGGTGGAAGGCGTACCGCCGGGCCGTGGGGGCTGCGAGACTCGGAGCATGCGGACCGAACTCACCGACACCACCTCCAGCAAGGTCAACCGGGCTCTGCTCGACGCCCGCCGGGCCATCGGCAGCCCGGCGACGGGGCTCGTGCTCAACCTCCTCGTGGCCACCGACGAGGAGAACGCCTACGACGCCGTCCGCGCGGCCTCCGAGGCTTCGCGCGAGCACCCCTGCCGGATCATCGCGGTCATCCAGCGCACGGCGCGCGGCCCGCACCGGCTCCGGCAGAACCGGCTCGACGCCGAGATCCGGGTCGGCTCCGACGCCGGGTCCGGGGAGATCCTGCTGCTGCGCCTGCACGGTGGGCTCAAGGAGCACGCAGGCTCCGTGGTGCTCCCGCTGCTCGTGCCCGACGCCCCCGTCGTCGCCTGGTGGCCCGCCGAGCCGCCGCAGGACCCGGCCCGGGACCCGCTGGGGGCCCTGGCCCAGCGGCGGATCACCGATTCGGAGATGGCCGACGACCCGGTCGCGGCGCTCGACGCGCTGGCCGGGGTGTACGCGCCCGGGGACACCGACCTCGCCTGGACCCGTCTGACGCCGTGGCGCTCGCTGCTGGCCGCCGCCCTGGACCAGAAGCCGCTCCCGGTGACGGCCGCTGCCGTGGAGAGCGAGCCCGGCAACCCGAGCTCCGAGTTGCTGGCCCGCTGGCTGGAGGACCGGCTCGGGGTCCCGGTGGAGCGGGTGGCCACCTCGGGGCCGGTCATCACCCGGGTCCGGATGACGACCGAGGGCGGGGAGATACAGGTGGACCGCCCCGACGGGATCCTGGCCACCCTGCTCCTGCCGGGCAGCCCCGACCGCAAGGTGGCCCTGAAGATCCGCAGCAGTGCCGAGCTGATCGCGGAGGAGCTCCGCAGGCTCGACGCCGACGAGATCTACGCTTCCGCGCTGCGCTTCAGGCGTCCGGCCCAGGCGTCGCTCTCCGCGTAGTGGTTGTCGTAGACCGGCTGGCTGTCGATGATGTCCGAGGCCGTGGCCTCGCCGGCCCGGACCCGGCCGAGCAGCCGGTAGTAGTCGAAGCGGCCCATGCCCGGGGTGAAGCCGACGAAGACCTCGGCCGTGCTGTCGGCGGCCGGGGCGAAGGCGTGCTTCACACCGGGCGGGACCGCGAGGAAGTCGCCCTTGGTGAGGGTGTGTATCTCGTCGCCGACGAGGACGTCGAGCCGGCCGTCCGTGACGTGGAAGAACTCGGTCGCCTTCGTGTGGAAGTGCACGGGGGCGCCGGCCGCGCCGACCTCGAAGCTCGCCGTGTTGCAGGTGAGCTCGGCGGTGTCGGTGAGCAGCGTGATGAGGCTGCCGGGGCCGTCGGAGATGGATTCGGCGCCGGCGGCGCGAGTCAGGTTCTCGGTCAGGTTCTCGGTCGGAGTCTCGGTCCTGTTCTCAGTCATGATCACGAGTCTAGGGCGGGGGTCCGACAATTCCCGGAGGTTTCCCCAGGTCGGCCGGAGTTCATGTCGAACCGTCAATTCCGGTTCTCCCGCTATCCTTTGGCCGTCTTCGCCGCCGCCTTCGCCTCCTGCTTGTGGGCCCTTACCTTCGCCAGTGATTCGGGTCCGGTGATGTCGGCCGCCGACCGGTGGACGTTCGCCGGGCCGTACCCGCCGGCCGCCTCCCGCCACCCCTTGGGCCGTACCCCGAACCGCTTGCCGAGCAGCGCCAGGAAGATCTGCGCCTTCTGCTCCCCGAAGCCGGGCAGCGCCTTCAGCCGCCCCAGCAGCTCGGCGCCCGTGGCCGCGTCGGCCCACAGCATCGCCGGGTCCCCTCCGTAGTGCTCCACGAGGTACGCGCACAGCTGTTGCACCCGCTTCGCCATCGATCCCGGGTAGCGGTGCACGGCGGGCTTCTGGGAGAGCAGCGCGGCGAAGGCCTCCGGTTCGTAGGCGGCGATCACGTGCGCGTCCAGGTCGTCGGAGCCGAGCCGACGGGCGATCGTCCAGGGCCCGGAGAACGCCCACTCCATCGGAACCTGCTGGTCGAGGAGCATTCCGACCAGTGCGGCGAGCGGACTGCGGCCGAGCAGCTCGTCGGCCTCGGGCTGCTGGGCGAGCCGGATGGTGGCGGTCCCGAAGGTGTCCTTGTTCATGGCTCCAGGGTCCCGCGTACGGGCTCTCCGCGCGCGGTTGTCAGAGTCCGCACCTAGCGTGAGAGCGAGACGGGTCACGTCGTACACGACATAGGAGTCGATCGATCATGGCTGAGTTCCCTGAAGGCGCACCTTGCTGGGTGGATGCGATGTTCACCGATGTGGAGGGCGCCAAGAATTTTTACGCCGCCGTGCTGGGCTGGACATTCGGCGAGTCCAGCAGCGAGTACGGCAATTACACACAGGCTTACTCCGACGGCAAGGCGGTCGCGGCGGTCGTCCCGCCGATGCCGGGGCAGGAGGGGGCCTCGCAGTGGTGTCTGTACTTCTCCTCGCCCGACGCAGCGGCCACCACCGGGAAGATCAAGGCGGCGGGCGGCGAGGTGCTGATGGAGCCGATGCAGGTCGGTGCCTTCGGCACGATGGCGATCGCCAAGGAGCCGAGCGGGGCGGTCTTCGGCGTCTGGCAGCCCGGCGAGCACAGGGGCTTCGAGAAGGTCGGCGAGGCGGGCGCGTACGCGTGGGCGGAGGTGTTCACGCGCGACGTGGGCAAGACGGACGGGTTCCTGCCGCAGGTCTTCCCGTACGGCGAGCAGCAGATGGAGGCCGGCGACAACCCCGAGATGGCCGGCATGGACTTCAAGGTCTTCGACCTGGGGGGCCCGGAGAACGTGGTGCTGGGCCGGATGAAGATGGGTGACGAGTTCCCGCCCGAGATCCCGTCCTACGTCCAGGTCTACTTCGGCGTCCCGGACTGCGACGCGGCGGTCGCCAAGACCCAGGAGCTCGGCGGGATGCTGCACTTCGGGCCCATGGACAGCCCCTTCGGCCGCTTCGCCGCGGTGACGGACCCGCAGGGCGCGGCCTTCGCCGTGATCGACATGTCCACGACAGTCGGCGAGATGCCGACCTTTGCCTGACCGGTTCCCGTAAAGACCCGACCGGCCCCCACGGGGGCCGGTCGGTCCTGCGCGCGGTTCGGGCCGGGTGCGGGGCCTCACCCTCCTAGCCGGCGAAGCCGAGGGCGAAGGCCGCGACGACCGGCGCCATGTAGATCACCGGGAACGGGACGTGCTTGTACGAGCGGGCGCGGATCACGGTGACCACCGCGCCGGTGTAGTAGAGGACCAGGCCGATGCCCGCCGCGATCCCGATGACCGGGACGAAGAGGCCGATCAGCAGGCCCAGCGCCCCCGCGGCCTTCGCCAGGCCCAGGAGGGTCCACCAGGTCCGCGGGACCCCGTACTCCTCCAGGGGCTCCACGACCCACGAGACGCGGGTCAGCAGCGAGTAGCCCGAGAAGGCCGACATGGCGGCGGCGACGACGGCGACGATGGTGGCTGCGGTGTTCATGGCGGGCTCCTCGGAGGTCAGTGCGGTGGGGCTTTCACTGCAATGACCCGGGGCCGCCGGTGAGTGTGACAGGAGTGCCGGAAAAACTTTTCGAGCGCATCGGCCAGCCGGTCGGGTGGTTCCGGGTGGCGGATGCGAGCGGTTGAACGCAGGTCAAAGGCGTGCCGGATAGCGTCGGTTCCGTGCGGTTCTCCCCGGGCCGTGCGAACCGTCTGCACAAGAGGTCGATCCACTCATGAGCCTGAGCATCCGCAACCAGATCGCCGGCACCGTCACCGCAGTCACCGCCGGTGAGGCCATGGCGACGGTCAAGGTCCGCCTGGAAGGTGGCCAGGACATCACCGCCGCCATCACCACCGACGCGGTCAAGGACCTCGGCCTCGTCGCGGGTTCCTCCGTCAAGGCGCTGGTCAAGGCCACCGAGGTGGCCCTGGCGGCGGCGGCCGTCGAGGGGATCTCGATCCGTAACCAGATCGCGGGCACCGTCTCCGACGTCGCCACCGGCGGCGCCATGGCCTCGGTGAAGGTGGACGTGAACGGCGGCGGCCTGACCGCCGCCATCACCAAGGACGCCGTCGAGGCGCTCGGCCTGACCGTCGGGTCCTCCGTCGTCGCGCTGATCAAGTCCACCGAGATCAGCCTGGCCACCGACTGAGTCAGAGGCCCAGGCTCGGCGGGGACAGCGCGCCGAACCACACGTGGGTGACCGCGCTGACGTAGCGCGCCCCGCACCGGTCCGAAGGGACCACCAGCTGCGCACCTGCCCCGTCGAGGTCCTCGCCGTCGAGGCGGGTCGCCAGCAGGATCGGGCTGTCGCCGAAGTCCGCGTCCAACTCGGCCCAGGACAGCACCGAATGGTGTCCGTCGCCGCCGCTCACCGCGAGCAGGAACCGCGAACGGTCCTTGCGGCGGCGGGGGTCGAAGGCCGGGCCCGCGTCCGCGATGACCTCGCGGAGCAAGGGGCCCTCGAACACGTGGTGTTGCGGGCCGTTCGTCGCGCAGTCGAAGGTGACCGCGGCCCGGTGCTGCGCCCAGTCCCGCAGGTCCGCGACGCTCAGCGTCGCCGGGTGGTCCAGATCGCCGTGCAGCATGAGTTTGGCCATGGCCGACTTATGCCCGGCCGTAGGTACCTCAGAACCTCACCTGCAAGGTTGATAGGTTGATATGAGTCGCAGCTGTGGATTCATTGGTCGTTCCGGCCTGGCAGATTCTGCGACATCCTCTGCCAAACGGCATCCCGGAGCAGCGGCATCTCCGTGAAGCGGATGCCCGTCGCGTCGCGCAGCGCGTTCGCGAAGGCCGGGCCCACCGGGTTGAAGGGGCTCTCGGACATGGACTTCGCGCCCAGCGGGCCGATCGAGTCGGAGGTCTCCGTGAAGTGGACCTCGGTGCGCGGGACGTCCGCGTACTGCGGCAGCCGGTAGCGGCGGAACGCAGCCGTCGTGACCTCGCCGCGCTCGTCGATCCGTACGGTCTCGAAGAGGGTGGCGCCCAGGGCCTGCGCGACACCGCCCTCCACCTGGCCGAGGCACTGCATCGGGTTCATCACCTTGCCCGCGTCCGCCGAGTGCACGCTGCGCAGGATCTTCATCTCCCCGGTGCCGGGGTCCACGGCCAGCCGGAACCACTGGGCGTTGAACGCCACCGAGCGCGGGGTGCCGCCGAAGTGGCCCTCGCAGCTGATCTCGCTCGCCTTCCCCTTGGCGTGGGCCGCCTCGTAGAGCTCCTTGAGGGTGACAAGCCGGCCGGCGCAGTCGAAGGACTCGGGGCCCAGCAGGCACAGGTGCCGGGCGACGCCCGTGTGCTCGGAGGCGAAGGTCTTCAAGCGTTCGGCGAGCGAGGTCGCGGCGAGCAGCACCGCCTTGCCCGCCACCACCGTGCCGGCCGACCCGAAGGCGCCGGTGTCGTGCCGGACCACGTCGGTGTCGGCCTGGCGCACGGTCAGCCGGTCGGCGGTGGTGTTCAGCGCGTCCCCGGCGAGCTGCTTGTGGACGGTGGTGGTGCCGTTGCCGAACTCGGCGGTGCCGACCGCGATGTCGTACGTGCCGTCCCGGAGCAGGGTGATCGTGGCGTCGGCGTAGTGGCCTCGGGGCGGGCTCGTGGCGATCATCGACACGGCGGTGCCCTG
Source organism: Streptomyces sp. GL_140 (assembly GCF_057834465.1). Classification (NCBI taxonomy): domain Bacteria; kingdom Bacillati; phylum Actinomycetota; class Actinomycetes; order Kitasatosporales; family Streptomycetaceae; genus Streptomyces; species Streptomyces sp. GL_140. The sequence continues at coordinate 4,135,182 of NZ_CM174404.1, read as the reverse complement.
GCCGGTCACCCAGCCAGGCGGGACCTTCTCCTGGCTGGTGTCCTCGGCGATCGCCCTGCGCACCACGGCCAGGCATTCGGCCAGCCCGTAGCTGGCGATGAACAGGTCGTCGTCGTGGCCGATCGGGGTGTGCATGTGGTCGAGCGGGCCGATGATGTTCTTCTCGCGGAACTCCAGGGGGTCCATGCCCAGGCGCCGCGCCACCTCGTCCATCGCCGACTCCAGGGCGAAGGTGGTCTGGCCCAGCCCGTAGCCGCGGAAGGCGCCCGACGGGACGACGTTGGTGTAGACGGAGTAGGCCTCGACCTTCTTGTGCGGGGCCTTGTAGATCACGAAGGACTCGCCGGCGCTGTGGTACATCACGCCCGGGCCGTGGTTCCCGTACGCGCCCGTGTTGGACACGATGCGCATGGAGATGGCGGTGAGGGTGCCGTCGGCGCGGGCGCCGAGCTTGATCCGGACGGTGAACGGGTGCCGGGTGCTGGCGCCGTAGAACTGCTCGGCGCGGGTGAACTCCAGCTTCACCGGGCGGTGCAGCTTCATCGCCGCCAGGACGACGATGTCTTCCGCGAACATCTCCTGCTTGCCGCCGAATCCGCCGCCGACCCGGCCCGCGACGACCCGCACCTCGTCCTCGCCGAGCCCGTACAGCGCGCACAAGGCCCGCCGGGTCAGGAACGGGGTCTGGGTGGAGGAGCGGACGGTGATCCGCTCACCGCTGCCGTCCTCCTTCGGCTCGAACCAGGCGACGCAGCCGTGGGTTTCGAGGCTGGCGTGCTGGACGCGCTGGGTCAGATAAGTCTCCTCGTAGACCACCGCCGCCTCCGCGAAACCCTGCTCCACGTCACCGATCTCGCCGTGCACCTCGCCGGCCACGTTGTTCTCGACGCGGGCGATCCGCGCCTCGGGCCCCTTGCCCGCGTGGATGACCGGCGCGCCCGGGGCCATGGCCTCCTCCGGGTCGGTCACGTACGGGAGTTCCTCGTAGGTGACCTCGATCCGGCGGCAGCCCTCCTCCGCGGCGCCCTCGCTGTCGGCGACGACGGCGGCCACGCGCTGTCCGACGAAGCGGACCACGTCGTCGAGCAGGCGGGTGTCGTCGGGGTCCTCGTGCGGGTGCTCGTGGCGGGCGCTGGAGTAGAGCACGTCCGGGACGTCCTCGTGGGTGAACACCGCCCGCACGCCCGGGACGGCCAGGGCCTCGGAGGTGTCGATCGCGGTGATCCGGGCGTGCGGGTGCGGGGAGCGCAGCAGCTTCATGTGCAGCAGCCCGGGCACGTCGATGTCGAAGGTGTAGCGGGCGATGCCGGTGACCACCTGGGGGGCGGCGGGCGCGCCGAGGTTGCGGCCGACGGCCTTGCCCGCCTCGGGCTCCTCGACGTGCTTGACGCCGCGGACGGCGTCCTCGATGGCGCGGTAGCCGGTGCAGCGGCAGATGTTGCCCTTGAAGGCGCGCGGCAGGTCGTCGAGCTTGCCGTCGCAGTGGGCGGTGCCCTTCTCGGCCTCCAGAGCGGCGGTGGTCATCACGAAGCCGTTGGTGCAGAAGCCGCACTGGAAGCCCTGCGCCTCCAGGAACTTGCGCTGCACCGGGTGGAGTTCGCCGTCGGGGTGGGCGAGGCCCTCCAGGGTGGTGACCGAGCGGCCCTCGGCGCGGACGGCCGGGTAGAGGCAGCTGTGCACGGCCTGCCCGTCCACGTGGACCGTGCAGGCGCCGCAGTCGCCCTGGTCGCAGCCCTTCTTCACGCCGAACCAGCCGCGCTCGCGGACGTAGGTGCGCAGGCACTGGCCGGGGCGGGGTTCGTGCTCGAACCGCTGCTTGTTGATCTCGATCTCGTAGCTCATCGGGAAGCCTCCTCCAGCGTGAGTTCGGCGCGGATCTCCTCGGCCAGGCGCAGGGCCATGTGGCGTCGCCAGGCGGGCGTCCCGTGGATGTCGTCGAACCACTCGTCGGGGCGGACGGTGTCGTCGATCGCCGAGCGCAGTTCCGCGGCGGTCGGCCACAGGGCGAACCAGAACCGGAAGGGGCGCGTCGTGGCGGCCGAGACGGTCAGGGCGAAGGAGCCGTCCCGGGGGTCGGCCGCGCCGATGATCAGGGCGGCGGAGCGGCCGAGCCCGTAGAGGGAGCACTGGCGGAAGGCGGTCCGGCACTCCAGCGAACGGGCCGGGATCCGGACCGAGCGCATCAGCTCGCCCTCGCGCAGGTCCTTGACCCCGGCTCCGCGGATGAACTCGGTGACGGGCAGCCGGCGGGTGGCGCCGTCCAGGCCCTGGAGGAGGACCGTGCCGTCGAGGGCGGCGGAGAGGGAGACCATCGGGCCGGCGGGGAGGCCGTTGCAGAGGTTGCCCCCGACGGTCGCCATGTTCCAGATCTTGAAGCTGGCGAGGAAGGCGCGGCAGCACTGCTCGACGAGCGGCGCGGCGGTGGCGGGCAGGGTCCGGCCGAAGCGGGACAGCTCGGTGATGGTGCAGGTGGCGGCGATGTCGAGGGAGCCGTCGGGCAGCCAGGACAGCGGCGGCCAGCCCATCCGGGAGAGGTCGACGAGACGGCGGATGTGCGGCTGGGGTTCGGAGAAGAGGTACGTGCCCCCGCCGAGCCAGGCATCGCCGGGGCGCCAGGGTTCGCGGCGGCGGGCGTCACGTACGTCGAGCACTGTATTGAGGTCCATTTTCCGCCGCCTTCGCTGTCCTCGTGAGTCGTCCCGGGGCGGTCTCGTCCGTCCTGATGTCAGTGAAGCAACGGGGTGCGGGCCGGGACGACTGGTCCCGGCAACGGAAATGCACCAGGGCCCCACAGATCGTCCTGGTGGATCATCTAAGAGTCCTTTTCTGGAGTTGCCCTTGCATTTACCATGGTGAACCTCATATTCGCCTCGCGATTGTGGGCCATCCCCCACCGCAAGGAGTCCCTGCCATGCACGTCCTCGATCTGCTCCAGTCCGACAGCCTCGGTCTCACCCTGCTCTGGGGCGACGAGCCCCTTCTGGGCCAGGAGGTCAGCGGGGTGACCTCCACGGACCTCGAGGACCCCGGCCGGTTCCTGGGCCCCGGGGAGCTCGTGCTCAGCGGTCTCGTGTGGTGGAGGCCGGGCGCCACGGCCGCCGGGCGGACCGACCGGTTCGTCGCCGCCCTGGCATCCGCCGGGGCGCGGGCGCTGCTGGCCGGCGAGGAGACCCACGGCAAGGTGCCCGACGAGCTCGTCGCCGCCTGCCGGGCCCACCGGATGCCGCTGGTGGCGGTGCCCGCGAAGACCAGCTTCCGGGCCGTGACCGAGGCGGTGTACCTGCGCCAGTGGGGCGACCTGAGCAGGCGCCCGACCCGGCTCTTCGCGCTTCCCGAGAACGTGCGCGGCGAGCTCAGCCGGCTCCTGGAGGGCGGGGCCGGAGCGGCGGAGCTGCTGGACCGGGCCTGCGCCCACCTGGGCCGGGTGCCCTGCTACCTGCTGACCGCGAGCGGCCGCACGGTGGCCCGTACCCCGTCGGCGCCCGCAATACCGGCCCCGCGGGCCGCGGTCGCCAGCCTGCCGCGGGACGGGGTCACGCTGCGGATCGAGGCCGAGAGCTCGCCCTACGACGCCTGGCAGCTGCACGTCCCGGACCCGGACGCGGCGCCGCCCAGGGTGCTGCACGAGATCGCCGAGGTGTTCGCGCAGTACCGCGACGGGGAGACCCGGCGGGGCGCCGCGCGGCGGGCCGCCGGGCGGGAACTGCTCGCGCTGGTGGCCTCGGAGAGCGCCGAGCCCGACCAGCTCGGCGCGGCGCTGGTCGCGGCCGGACTGCCCGCGCAGGGCCCGTACCGGGTGGTCGCGGCGACCGACGCCCGGGCACTGGCGGAGGCGCTGGAGCACCTGGACGGGGTGCTGTGGGCGGCCGGGGAGACGGGCGCGGTGCTGTACGAGCCCGCGGAGCCGGACGCCGACCCGGCCGAAGGCGCCGTCGCGGACCGGCTGCGCGCGCTGTGGCCGCTGCTACGGGCCTGCGGCGACCCGGAGGCCGACCTGCGGTTCGGCGTCGGCGCGCGGGCGGACTCGGCGGAGGGGCTGCGCGTGTCACTCAGCCAGGCCCGCTTCGCCCTGACGGCGGCGGACACGGACGTGCCGGTACGGGGCGTCGAGCAGCTGGACACCCTGTCGGAACTGCTCTCCGGGGTCCCGCCGGAGGTGCGCGGGGTGTTCGGGTCGCGGACGCTGGGGGCGCTGGGCGACGGGATGCTGCGCGAGACGCTGGAGGTGTTCCTCGCCAACAACTGCTCGTGGACGCGCACGGCGGAGGCGCTGCACCTGCACGTGAACACCGTCCACTACCGGATGGAGCGGGTGGAGGCGCTGACCGGACGCGACCTGTCCCGGCTGGACCACAAGCTGGACCTGTACGCGGCCCTGCGCTGCTAGGGGGTGTCCGGAAGGGACGGCCTAGACCAGGTCCATGTGGACGTCCGTGGACTTCACCCGGGCCGTCACGGTGACCCCGACCGCGATGCCGAGCTCCTCGACCGACTCCCGGGTCACGACGGAGACGATGTGGTGCGGGCCCGACTGGATCGACACCTGGGCCGCGACCTCGTCGAGCAGGACGGCCGTGACGATCCCGGCGAAGGAATTGCGCACGGAGGTGGCCGCGGCCGTCTCCGGGACCGGATGCAGTCCGGCGGCACGTTCCTTGGCGAAGGCGGCGAGGACGGCCCCGTCGACGCTGCGGACCCCTTCGGGGGTGCGGCGCGCGGGCAGTCGCCCCCCGTCGGCCCAGCGGCGGACGGTCTCGGGGCTCACGCAGAGCAGGCCCGCGGCCTGCCCGATGGAGTACGACGGCACGTGCGCAGCCTAGCGGGGGCGGAGCGGGGTGGTTGCCGGTCCGCCCCCGGCCGGTCCGCCCCCGCTCCGGACCGTTTGCGCAAAGCCGCTCGGGGCTGGGCGGGAGTAGCGTCGTAGGTGCGACCAGGCCGCGGCCCACCGCACGGGACCGCGGTACGGAAAGAAGGGTGCCGCCAATGTCCCTCCCGTCCTCCCCGTCGTCCGAAGGCGCTCCGTCCTCCGGGGGCGCCCCGTCCCTCCCCTTCCTCGTCGGATTCGACGGGTCGGTCCGCAGCCTCGCCGCCGCCCGCTGGGCCGCGCGGGAGGCGGGGTCGGCCGGGGCTGCGGTCCGGCTGCTCCACGTGGGGCAGGCCTGGCCCACCATCCAGCCGATCTCCCCCGAGTTCCAGCCCGTGCTCGGCGAGAGCGCGCTGGCCGCCGAGGCCGTGCTGAGCGCCGTCGCCGAGGAACTGCGCGCCCTGCACCCTGACCTCGCCGTCGAGACGGCCACCGCCGAGGGAGGACCGGCCGGCGAGCTGCCGCGCGCCGCCGCGCGGGCCCGGCTGCTCGTCGTCGGAGCCGGCGGGCACAACCACCACGTCCCGCTGCTCGGCTCCACGGCTCTGCACGTCGCCGGGCGCAGCGAGGTCCCCGTCGTCCTGGTCCGGGAGCCGACGCCGGAGCCGGAGCAGGCCGCGGAGCGCGGGCGACGCGGCCGCGGGGTGGTCGTGGGCGTGGACCCGGCCGGTGACTTCGAGGCCGTCCTCGACTTCGGGTACGCCTGGGCGGCCGACCACGGGCTGCCGCTGCGCGCCGTGCACGCGGGCCCGGAGTCCTCGCAGGAGCTGGAGGCCGCGGTGGCCGAGGTCTCGGCGCGGTACCCGGGGGTGGCGACCGAGTGCGTCAGCCGTCCCGGCGACCCCGCGCACGTCCTGGTCGACGAGTCCGCGACGGCCGACCTGCTGGTCGTCGGCCGCCGCCACCACCGCCCCCTGCACGGCCTGGGCCCCACGGACCACGCGGTGGCCCACTACGCCCGCGGCCCGGTGGCCCTGATCCCCCACGGCTAGTCCCGTACGTGAACGAGGTCGGCGGCCGCGCCCCGGTCCCGGGCCCGGAGGTCCCCGTCCAGCGAGGTGCAGTCCAGTCGGCCGTTGGCGCTCATGCCGCCGGAAGGGCCGGGGGTTACTTGTCTGCCACCGGGCCGTACCACTGGAGGGCCTGGCCGGTGACGGCGGCGATGCATTCGAAGTCGCGGTCCCGGTGCAGGAGGGTGAGTCCCTGGAGTTCCGCCGTGGCGGCGACGACCAGGTCGACCGCACCCGCGCTGCGGTGCTGTCCTCGTCGGGTCAGCGACTCCTGTACCTGCCAAGCGCGGTCATAGGCGCGGTCGTCAACCGGAACCCAGCCGAACAGCAGGCGCATGTCCGCGATGCCGCGCTCGCGGTCCTCGGCGGAGCGGGCGCTGAAGAAGAACTCCAGCTCGGTGATCGGGCAGGTGGCGATGAGGCCGGCGGCAGCGGCCTGGTCCCAGCCGTACTGTTCCGCGTCGCCTCGCATCAAGCGGGCCAAGGCGCTGGTGTCGATGAGGAATTGGGCAGCGCTCACCGCCGGTAATTCCCCTTGTCCTCCAGCAGCTCCAGGTCGAAGGCGCCGTCTTCGGCGTACGCGCGCAGTCGCGTCAGCGCCAGGGCCCGCCTCCGGTTCTCCAGTACCTCGCGCAGGGCGGTGTTCACCGTGTCCTTCTTGGTGCTGGTGCCGAGTGCTTGGGCAACGTCGGCGAGCAGCTCGTCGTCGAGATCGATCACGGTCCGACTCATGAGGCACCTCCTCTGATATCAACTCGGATGCTGAGTATATCTCCGAGTGTATCTCTCGCGGCCCTTCCCGGACCCCGTTCCGGGGCGGGGTCTCACCGCCTCAGTAGGACGATCACCGAGCCCCACATCGTCAGCAGGACGTTGCCCAGGGCGTACGGGACCGTCGTGCCCAGGGCGGGGATCTGGCTGCGGGCGCGTTCGGTCAGGGCGCCGAGGGCGGCCGTCGTGGTCTGGGCGCCGGCCAGGGCGCCGAGGAGGATCGGGAGGGGGAGGCGCTGGACGAAGTGGCCCCAGGCGAAGCCGGTGAGGAGCGGGACCGTGGTGACGGCCGCGCCCCAGAGCAGCAGCGGCCAGCCCGCCTCGCGCAGGCCGGGGACGAAGCTGGGGCCCGCGTTGAGGCCGACGATGGTGACGAACACGCACAGGCCGAGCGTGCCCATCAGCCACTGTGCCGCCGACGGCAGGTTCCCGTAGGTGGGGTACTTCGCCCGGATCCAGCCGAAGACCAGGCCCATCAGCAGCGCCCCGGTGGAGGTGGACAGGGAGAGCGGGGCGCCGGCCGCGTGCAGGGCCGGGATGCCCAGGCAGCCGCCGAGGAACAGCCCGAGGGCGATCCACACCATGTCCGTGGCGAAGCTGGTCGGCACGGGCGTGCCCAGTTCCCGGGCGGCCGCGTCCACCAGCCTGCGCGGTCCGGTCAGGACCAGGGTGTCCCCGCGTTCCACCGTGCTGTCGAGCCGCACCCGCAGGTCCGTACCGGCCCGCCAGTGCTCCTCGACGAAGACCCCGGGCATGAACTCCTCGTGCCGCAGGGTGCGGATCGTACGGCCGTCGCGGTTGCGGTCCGTGACGACCACGTGCAGGGATTCCGTGCGGTAGGCGAGGAGCTCGAAGTCGTCGGTCTCCATGCCGATGTGGGTGCGCGCGTCGTACGCGACGAGGTCGCCCCGGACCGCGCTGACGGCCAGGATGTCGCCGAGCTCGATCCGGGTGTCCGCGTCGTGGTCGAGGATCTGTCCGGCCCGGCGCAGCCGGGTGATGTAGAGGCGGCGGCCGTGGGCCTTCTGCTCCGCTTCGAACTCGCCGATCGTGCGGCCCGCGAAGGCCGCCACGTCCACGGCGTAGGCGCGCAGCACGTGCTTGTAGTAGCCCTCCCCGGCGTCCGGGTCCGACTCGGCGGCCTCCAGGTCGGCGGCCAGTACGGCGCTCTCGACCGCGAGGTCCCTGCGCAGGAGGCGGGGCAGCACCCCGGCGAGGAGCAGGGCGGGCAGGACCGTGCCCAGGGGGTACGTGACTGCGTAGGCGACGGCGACCAGGTGGGACTGGTCGGTGGCCGCGGCGGGGCTCATGCCGGGGATGTGGGAGATGGCGTCGGAGCCGACGCCGATGACGGAGGACTGGGTGAGGCCGCCCCCGAGCAGTCCGGCGGAGAGGCCCGGACCGTAACCGGCGAGGGTGGCGAAGGCCCAGGCGGTGGCGAGGCCGGTGACGCAGACGATGACGGCCAGGACCACCTGGGGGAGGCCGTCCCTGCGCAGGGCGCGGAAGAACTGCGGGCCGACGTCGTAGCCGAGGGCGAAGAGGAACATCAGGAAGAAGACGGACTTGATCGGGCCGACGATCTCCACCTCGGCCTGGGACCCGATGACCAGGCCCGCGACGAGGCAGCCGGTGACGGCGCCCAGGGTGATGGACTTGTACCGGATCCGGCCGAGGAGGAAGCCGGCCGCGATGGTCAGGAAGATCAGCAGCTCGGGGTAGGGGCGGAAGATCTCGGTCCTGAGCCACTCCACCATCCGTGCCCCTCCTCGGTCCGAGCCCGCTCGGGAAGACGTTATGTGGCGGTATGCCCCTGCGCATGTCCGGAGTCGGCGGACGGGCCCCCGGCCAGCCGGCGGACCAGGTCGGCCAGGGCCTCCCGCTGCTCCTCGGGCCCGGCGTCGGCGGTCGCGGGGGCGACCATCCGGACGAGCTGGGGGAGGTTGAACCAGCCGGCGGTCAGGGCGATCACCGCGTACATGAGGTGGCCGGGGGGCACGTCGGAGGGGAGCCTCCCGGCGTCCTGGGCGTCGCCGATGGCGGCGACCTTCTGGGTGTAGTGGCCGGTCCGTTCGCCTTCGGCGGCCACGGCCGCGGCCTCGCCCCGGTGCAGTCCCTCCCAGGCCAGCAGGCGCAGGAAGTGCGGGTTGCGGCGGTGGTAGTCGAAGACCCGGGCGGTGTAGTCGCCCAGGTCGGCCGCGGAGTCGCCGGTGAGCGGGACGGCGTCGGCGAGGCGGCTCAGCTCGCATTCGAGGACGGCGCGGAAGAGCGCTTCCTTGTTGCCGAAGTACTGGTAGATCCGCTCCTTGTTGACGCCCGCGCGGGTGGCGATCGCGGCCACCCGGGCCGCCTCCGGGCCCTTGGCCGCGAACTCCTCGATGGCGGCGTCGAGCAGGAGCTTCTTGGTGCGTTGCGTGTCCCAGGCCATGGGCCGACCCTATCGCAATCCCAACCATCTGGTTGGACTTTCGGCCGGGTTCGGCTATTCTCCAACCGTGCGGTTGGAGAATGGATGTCCACCGCCCGAACCTGGGGGAAGACCATGTCCGCGAGCACCACCACACCCGTCACGTCCACCACAACCACCGCGCCCTCCGTCCACCGTCGGGCCCTGATCACCTGGCTGGCGATCTACCCCACCATCACCGCCGTCCTGGCCCTGGTCGGCGGGGCCACGGCCGGACTGCCGCTGCCGGTCCGGACGCTGATCCTGACGGCGATCGTCGTCCCGGCCGCCGTCTACGTCCTGGTCCCGGCCCTGGTGAAGGCGAACGCCGCGCTCGCCGGCCGCTCCCGCCGGGGCTGAGCGTGCCGTCGGCAACCCGTCGGCGGCGGACCCGGAGCCCCGGCCGAGGACGGCCGGGGCTCCGCACGGGCTTCGATCCGCTACGCCTGCGTGCTGACCCGCAAGGTGATCCCGGCGGCCAGCTCCGCGCAGCGGGCCACGGCCTCGGCGCGGGTCGGCGCCGTGGCGAGGACGTAGCCGTTGTCGCAGGCCGGCAGGGAATCCATGGCGGCCACCCGGTCGCCCGGGTTCTTGGCGAGCACCACCGCTTCGGCGGCCTCCGTGAGGTCCTTGAGGAAGGGCGCCATGTGCGGGGCCTTCGCGCCCGGCGCGAGGCGGCGTACCTGGATGCCCCGGGCGGCGAGCCCCTCCAGGCCCTCGACGGCGGTGAGCACCCCCGCGGCCGGGGCCTCCAGGAAACGGATGACCGCGCCGCGCAGCGGCTCCGGCGCCACCTCGGGGAGCTCCTCGAGGCCCAGCGGCACGGTCATGAACAGCCGCGCCGGGTCCCAGCCCGTGGAGCGGCGGACCATCTCCGGGATGCCGCTGCCGGACAGCCGGTTGTGGGTCTCCAGCAGGCGCGGGCCCGCCGGGGTGAGCACGTACTCGCTGTGCGAGGGGCCGTCGGTGAGGCCCACCGCGTCCAGGATGTCGGCGTTGAGCCGGTGCAGTTCGGGCAGGAAGGGCGCGGCCAGGTCGCTGGAGACGCTGCACTCCCACTCCACGAAGTGCTCGTTGACGCGGTACTCGCAGATGCCGAGGACGATGTGGCGGCCCTGGTGCGAGAACCCCTCGACACTGACGACCGGCCCCTGCAGGTACTCCTCGGCCAGGACGCCGCCATAACCGAACTCGGTGATCTCGCGGACCGCGCGGGCCGCCCCTTCGGCATCGTCGACCATGTTGATGTGCAGGCTGCCCGCGCCCTTGCCCGGCTTGAGCACGATCGGGCCGCCGACCTCGGCCATGAAGGCGACCGCGTCCTCCACGTCGGTGATCATCCGGTGGCGTACGGGGCTCAGCCCGTGCCGGTCCAGGGCCTGGCGGGTCAGGGCCTTGTCCTGGATGATCCGCGAGACCTCGGGCGGGGTCCCGGGCAGGCCGAGCTTCTCGTTGAGCTCGCCCACGGACACGGCCGCCAGCTCGGTGGTGGTGAGGATCCGCTCGAAGGGCTGCTCCTCGTGCAACGGCTGGAGCAGCGCCAGCAGTTCCCCCGCGTCGGTGATGTCGCCCGTGAGGATGGTGGAGACGTGCTCCGCGGCCTCGGCCCGGTCGAACTGGCCCTCGGCATGGACGAGGACCACGTCGATGCCGAGTTCCCGGGCCCCGTGCACGGGGGCGGGACGGCCGCCGACGACGGCGATACGACGGAGGCGGGGAGCAGGGCCGGGGGTGGCCGGGGCGGTCATGCGGAAGCTCCTACGGGCTGGGTCTGGACGGGTACGCTGGGGTGAACTTCGCGCTCCACGCGCGGCAGGATCTCGGTGAGGTAGACGTCCTGGATGGCGGGGCCCTCCCCGTGCGCCTCCCAGTGCGCGCGGGTCAGCCAGCGCTCGACCAGGACGAACTGCCTCGGGTCCGCCTGGGACTGGTACGCCTCCCAGGCGACGCAGCCGTCTTCGGCGAGGCACATCGGGCGCATCCGGTCGAGGGCTTCGGCGACCGCGGCGATGTTCCCGGGGCCGTTGGTGCGGACGATGACGATGAGGTCGAACATCACTGCTCCTGAACTGCGGCGGCGGCCGTAGCGGCGGCGGTACGGGCGAGGGCGGGCAGCCACTCGGAGACGGGGGTGAAGCGGTGGCCGAGCGAGACGGCGCGCTCGGCCGACATCCCGAAGTCGGCCGGGCAGGAGAAGGGCGAGAGGTCCGCGTCGCCCGCCGGGTCCTCCTTCTCCACGACGTGGGCGCGCAGCCCGGTCGCCGCCTCCACCGCCGCGCAGACGTCGTACACGTCCGCGGTGTCGGGGGAGGTCACGTTGACCGTCCCGGTCATCCCGGTGGTCGCGGCCCGGGCGAGGAACTCGGCGGCGTCCTCGGCGTGCACCAGTGAGGTCCGGCCGGGGGCGGCGTGCGCCACGATCGGGCGGCCGTCGCGGATCCGGTCCAGGTGGAAGCCGACCCGCCCGGTGAAGTCCCCCTCGGCGGCCAGCACATGGGCCACCCGGGCGATGACCACCGGCACCTGCGCCGTCGCCAGCAGCGCGGCCTCGGCCTGCCGCTTGCCCTCGCCGTAGTTGGCGCCCACGTAGGCCGGGTCCTGCCACGGCAGCTCGGTGTCGTAGGCGTAGTGCGCCGCGTCGAGCTCCTCCTCGCGGGCGAAGACGCTCATGGCCGGTGCGGGGATCCGCCAGCGGAAGGTGTCCTTGTTGTACACCTCCATGCTGCTGGTCAGGACGAACTTCCCGGCCCGGTCGCCGAAGGCCTCGGCGGCTTCGACGGCGGCCCTGGGGGTGTAGCACATCTGGTGCACCACGGCGTCGAAGCGCTCGCCCGTGACCGCCCAGGCCAGCTCGCCGGGCTCGTTCAGGTCGGCGACGAGCCGTCGGACCGAGGTGCCGAAGGGGTCGGGGGTGATCCCCCGGTTGACCACCGTGACGCGGTGGCCCGCGTCGAGCAGTCGTTTCACCAGCAGCTTGCCGAAGAACCGGGTGCCGCCGACCACGCAGACATCAGCCATCTGCCGCTGTCCTCATCTTTCCGGGTACGAAGTGGGGTGGGGGGAAGGGGGTTTCGGGGCGACTACTTGGCGGAGACCGCTTCCACGGGCTCAGCGGCCTCGGCGGTGACTCCGGCAGCGGCCTGCGGCGCGGGCTCGTCCCGGCTCACCAGGCAGATGACGGCGCAGCCCGCGGCCACGACCGCGGCCACGTACCAGTTGGCGCCGGGGACGCCCAGGGAGAGGGAGAGGTCGAACAGGGCGCCGGCGAGCAGCGAGCCGACCATGTTCCCGGCGCTGCGGAAGAAGTGCATGGCGCCCATGGCCTTGGCGAGCCGGTCCTCGGGGACCCGGCGGGCGACCCAGATGTCGAAGGACGGTACGAAGAGGATCTCGCCGAGCACCACGGTCAGGCAGCCGACGACCACCCAGGCGGCGCCGCGGCCCGCGCCGAAGGCCACGAAGGCCACGGTCATGCCGGTCAGTCCGACGGCCATGACGGCCCCGGGGCGCAGGTGCTTGATCAGGAACTTGAAGAGCGGGTACTGCAGGACGAGGACGCTCAGCCCGGTGATCCAGAAGGGGGTGGAGGGCGCCCACTGGGTGACGTACTCCTGCATGTGCAGGGGGATGCCGACCACGAACCCGATCGACAGGAACCAGAAGACCGCGGAGAGGACGAAGTAGCGAGTCGCGCCGCGCACTTCGATGCCCTTGAAGACGGCGGTGCTGAACAGCGGCCGCTTCTCGGGGGCCGGGGCCGAGGGGTCGGCCTTCGGGCCGAAGCCGTCGCGGGGGATGAAGGAGGAGGCGGCCAGGCAGAAGCCGATGAAGATCGCGAAGACGATGGAGAAGAGGGTGCGCAGGTCCATGTCGGTGAGCAGGGCGCCCAGCAGCGAGCCACCGAACAGGCCCACCTGGGCCGACATCTGGAAGGTGGAGAACGCCTTCGGCCGCTCGTCCTCCGGGTAGGAGACGAGGATGTTCTTGAGGCCGGGGAAGGCCGTGCCCGAGCCGAAGCCGATGAAGAAGGCGAGCGCACCGTAGACGACCACGCCGGTGCTGAAGCCCATCGCGCCCAGCGCCGTCGCCTCCAGTGCCGTGCCGAGGAAGACCGCGCCGCGGATGCCGACGCGGGCCGCCGTGCCCTCGTAGAAGAAGGTGGCGAGCAGGCGCCCGACGTAGGTCATGCACATCACGACGCCGGCCCAGAAGCCGCTGTCGGTGCCGCTCAGGGAGGCGACGAGGACGGGGAACCAGATGAAGTTCCCGATGTGGGCGAGGAAGATCCCGGCGTTCACGCCGATCAGTGCTCGTCTGCGTTCGGTGGTCACAGCGCGGCCTTTCCCTTGGTGGTGGCGCGGAGGTCCGCGATGGCCCGTGCGACCGCGGTCCGGTCGACCGGTACGCCGGCCACGACGGTGGCCAGGGGCAGCGCGGAGAGGGGTGTCCCCGCCGCGTGCAGGTTGTAGGTGGCGGCGGCCCCCACGGAGAGGGGGTGGATGCCGGTGGGCGCCCCGCTCATCTCGTCGAAGTAGCGGCGGCCGCCGAGGGTGGCCTGGAGGCGGAGCGGTTCGGCGAGCGCCGGGTCGTCGCCGCGCAGCAGGTCGAGCTCGGAGAGGAAGGAGTAGCCGTGGTAGGCCCCGGTGTTGCCGGCGTCGGTTCCTACCAGCAGGTTTCCCTGATCCAGGGCGGCCAGGGCGTTGCGGCGCATGTCGGCGAGGGCGGCGGTACGGGTCTCCTGGACCCCGTACTCGATGCCGAAGGGCTGCTCGATGGCCGCGGCGAACTCCAGGTTCCGCGGGTCCTGGGTCTCGGTGAACCCTTCACGGCTGTACTCGGTGAGGAACTCCTCCCCCGTCATGATCATTGAGCGCAGTCCGGCGAGGGTGGAGACGAAGCGGGCGCCGTCCAGGCGCTTCCAGTCGGCCGCGTCCAGGGTGCGGTCGCGCACCGAGTGGGCGAAGAGCCTGAATCCGCAGTCGTACGCCCACTGCGTCTCCTGGAGCGTGTTGCAGTCGATGACGGCGGTGATGCCGCGCTGGGCCGCCATCTTGGCGGTGAAGCGCAGCACCTGCTCGGACATCCGGGAGAACCGGACGGGGGAGCCGGGCTGTTCGGTGCCGTCCGTGAACATCACCTTGAGGAAGGTGCCGCCGCGTTCGGCGTTGGAGCGCAGCGCGTGGTCGAGGTCGGCCTCCACGGCGAGCATGTGGACCGGTACGGGGAACTCGACCCCGTGGCCGTAGCGTCCGGAGGCGTCGGTCCTGGCGGTGACCGCGTAGCCGGGGTGGGCGATCTCGGGGTAGGGCCAGGGCGACTGCCGCCGGCCGGCCTCCCAGGCGTCGGCCACGATCGGGAAGCCGAACATGTCGACGACGTGGGTGACCCCGTGGAACAGGTACTGCAGGGCCACGATCCGGGGTTCGTCGGTGCTGTCGTCCCAGTTGGCGGGCAGTGCGATGTGCGAGTGGGTCTCGGTGTAGCCGGGCCACAGCTCGTCCTCGCCGCCCCGGCGGGTGCCGGAGGGCTCGATCCGGCTGAAGACCCCGCCCTCGGTGGTGACGTCGAACAGGGCGGTGGGGTCGAGGGCGGGGACGGCCACGCCCCGCAGGACGGCGGGCACGGGCGCGAGCGGGCCGCCCGTGGCCGGGGTGCCGGTGGCCGGGGTGCCGGTGGCCGGGGTGCTCATCGGGCGACCTCGACCTTCATCCGGAGGTCGATGCTGTCCAGGCCCTCTTCGCAGCGCTTGTTGACCTCGTCGCGGTCGGCGCCGGTGAAGATGATGTGGCCGATCCAGTCGAAGTTGGAGCGCGACAGCCGGGTCACCGGGGTGCCGGGCTTCCGGTAGGCCAACGCGCTGTGGTAGCCGGGCAGATCGGCCAGCTTGTCGAAGGCGATGGACTCGACCGTGCCGTCGATGGGGGCGCCGAACCAGTGGCCGCCGGCGGTGGTTTCACCGGGGAAGGCCAGCTCGGGGCGCTCGCCGAGGGCCTGGCGGATGACCTCCAGGTACGGGTCGACGCCGGAGCTGATCTCCATCAGGCTGGGCACGATCCCGCCGATGAGGCGGCCGTTGACCTCGCAGAGCACCGGACCGTCCGCGCCGAGCAGGAACTCGGTGTGGATGAAGCCGAAGTCCACGCCGAGCCCTTCCAGGACCTGGGTGGTGGCCGCGAAGAGCTCGTCCTGGAGCGGGTGGCCGCGGAAGTAGGTGGCGCCCATCTCGATGAAGTAGGGGAAGCCGCTGAGCGGGCGGTCGGTCAGGCCGAGGTGGACGATCTCGCCGGAGGCCAGGACGCAGGACTCGACCGAGATCAGGTCCCCGGTGACGAACTCCTCGATCAGCAGGTCCGGGATGCGCACGACGCCGCGCCCGTAGTCGGCGACGTCCGCCAGCTCGGCGAGGTAGGCCCGCAGGTCGTCCTCGTCCCTGAGGTGCAGGACGTGCAGGCTGGCCGTGCCGTCGGAGGGCTTGACCACGCAGGGGAAGCCGATCTCGCGGACCGCGCGCTCCACGTCGGCCGGGTCGGAGACGTGGGCGAAGCGCGGCTGGCGCACGCCCTTGCCGTCGAGGGTGAGGCGGGTGAGGTGCTTGTGGCGGGCGTTGCGGGCGCCGTCCACGCTCATGCCCGGCAGCCCCAGCGCCTCGGCCACGGCCGCGGTGTGGACGGTGTGGTACTCGCTGTACGTGGTCACGCCGTGGATCGGCTTCGTGGCGTGCAGCTCACGGGCCAGGGCGGTCAGCTCGTCGATGGAGAAGGCGGTCTCGCTCTTGATCACCTCGCAGTTGGGGTGGGCGTACGCGGCTTCGGCGAGCGGCGAGGCGGCCAGGTAGAAGTCCGGGTCGACCGAGACCAGGGTGACGTCGTGGCCGAGCTCCAGGGCGTTGGCGATGCCGGCGATCCCGTTCGGATTGCACTCGATCATGAGGATGTGCACGGTGACTCCTGAGTGGTGTGGGTGCGGTGGGTGGTGCGGTTCGGGTGTTGCACGTGCTGTGAAGTTCTCGGGTCGGGCTCAGGCCGCGCCGGCCAGGGCCGCCGGGCCGCTGTCCGCGTCGCTGCCCGCCCGGTCCACGGCCGCGAGCACGGCCGTCAGGTCCAGGCCGACCGCGGCCATGACCTCCGCGTGGTCGCCGCCCTGCGAGGGCCAGGCGCGGTTCGCGCTCGCGGCCGTCACCTCGCAGCGGGGCAGCAGCAGCGCGAGGGCCTCGGCGATCCCGCCCTGGGCGCGGTGCTCCTCGACCACCACGAACCGGCGGTGGTGCAAGGCCAGTTCGGCCGCCGCCGCGCTCAGGCGCTCGTGGTCCAGGTACACCAGGTGGGCGTGGGCGGTGCCGGGGGCCGCGCGGCGGGCCTCCATGGCCAGCCGGGTCCCCTCCTCCCCCACCGAGACCAGGCACACGTCCTCGGATCCGGCCCGGAACTCCCAGTTGACCAGCGGTAGTTCCCCCTCGCGGGGACCTTCCGCCGCCGAGGTGTCCAGGGACTCGTAGGCCGCGTTGCGCCCCGTACGGATGTAGTGCGGCTTGCCGGAGCGGACCGCCTCGCGGATCACCGCGCGCATCTCGGCCTCGCCGTAGGGGGCCGCGATGGTCACGCCGGGCACCGAGCGCAGGACCGCGAGGTCCTCCAGGGTGTGGTGGGTGGTGCCGAACCAGGCGCCGGAGACTCCCGCGTAGGGGGCCACCACGGTGACCCCGGCGGCGAGGTAGCCGAGGGTGAGCTTGAGGCTCTCCGCCGCCCTCAGCGCCGCGAACGGGGCGAAGGTGCTGACGAAGGGCTTGTACCCGGCGGAGGCGAGACCCGCCGCCATGTCCACCATCGCGCCCTCGGCGATACCGAGGTTGAAGAAGCGCTCCGGGTGGGCGAGTTGGAAGGCGTGGCCCTTGCCGCCCAGGTCCGCCTCCAGGCAGATCAGTGCGGGGTCCTCGGCGCCGAGCAGGGCCAGCTCGTCGCGGTAGGCGTCACGGCCCGAGAGGGTCATCGAATCGCTCGCTTCCACTGGTTGGCCCGTCGGGCGTCGATGCTCACGTAGTGCGAGGCGGCCTTTCCTTCCACGGCCGGCACCCCCTTGCCCTTGACGGTGGCCGCGATCACGGCCAGCGGGCGGGTGGCCGAGGAACGGTCCCCGGCCAGGAGCGCGGTCAGCCCCGCCAGGTCGTGGCCGTCGGTCTCCACCACGTCGAACCCGAAGGCGGTGAACCGGCCGGCGAGGTCGGGCAGCGGGGAGATGTCGGCCACCATCCCGTCGTTCTGGCCGCCGTTGCGGTCCACGACCAGGACGAAGTTGCCGAGCCGCTGGGCCGCGGCGACCTGGCAGGTCTCCCAGACCAGGCCCTCCTGGAGCTCGCCGTCACCGGCGACGGCGATGCCCAGCCCGGGGAGGCCCCCGATCCGGCGGGCCATCGCCCAGCCGGCGGCGTACGGCACCCCGTGGCCCAGGCTCCCGGTCGGGAACCGGACCCCGGGGACCTTGGGCCCCGGGTGCCCCGTGTAGGGGCTGCCCGCGAGGCCGTACAGCGGCGCCGGGTTCTCCGGCAGGATGCCGCTGACGTAGAGGGCCGCGTAGAGCCCGGCGGCGGCGTGCCCCTTGCTCAGCACGACCTCGGTGCCGTCCCCGGCCGAGGCCCGGTGCAGCGCCGCGACCAGGATGTCGAGGACCGACAGGCTGCCGCCGAGGTGGCAGCCGCGCGGGCTCGCGGCCATGTCGACGACGAGGCGGCGGGCCTCGGCGGCGCGGGTGGCCAGGACCTCCTGGACCTCGTCCCCGGAAAGCTCGGCCGGGGCGTCGAGCACGGCGGTCATCGACGGCTCCCCTCGGGCAGGGCGAACCAGCGGTTCACCGCGTCGGCGAGCAGCGAGCGCGCGGTGCGGTATTCCATGCCGCCGATGCGCTCCTCATCGGTGTGGTCCAGGGAGGAGTCCCCGGGCCCGTACGCGACCATTTGGACGCCGCGCCACGTGGTGGCCAGCGTGTTCATGTCGGAGGTGCCCTTCTTGACCACGTACCGGGGCCGGATGCCGGCATCGGCGAAGGCCCGGTTGAAGACCTTGACGAGGGATCCCGAACGGCCGCCCGCGTGGCCGGGGGTGGCCCGCAGGACCTCGACCGAGACCTCTTCGCCCGCATGCCCCAGCGCGAGGGTGCGCAGCAGGTCGAGGTCGGCGGCCGGCGGCACCCGGAAGTTGAGGGTTCCGACGGCCCGGTGCCGGTCGCGGCCGGTCTCGCAGGTGATGTCGATGACGGCGGAGAGCGCGTCGGGCGCCTCCTTGAGGACCGATTCGCGGATCGCGCCGAGTACGTCGATCAGCCGGTCGGGCGCGGACGTGGCGTCCATGCCCGCCGAGTGTCCGCTGGAGACGGAGGCGGTCACCTTGAGCTTGAAGAGTCCGAAGTAGCCCAGGGTCAGGGTCTGCGAGCCGCTGGGCTCGCCGATCACCACGGCTTCGGCCGGGTAGTGGTCGCGGGCGTGGAAGGCGCCCTTGGAGGAGGAGATCTCCTCCTCGACCGCGCCGACCACGACGAGCTGCCCGTCCTCGGGGATGTCCGCGTGGGCGAGCACCTCCAGGAATCCGGCGAGGCTCCCCTTGGCGTCCACGCTGCCGCGGCCCCACAGCTCGTCCTCGCGCCACTCGGTGGTCCAGTGGTGCGGCACGGTGTCGAGGTGGCCGAGCAGCAGCAGCCGGCGGGGGCCCTCCCCGCGGGTCGCGACGAGGTTGCCGACCTCGTCGATCCGGGCCTCCATGCCGCGCTCCCGGCACCACTCGACGAGGAAGGAGGCGAGCTCCCCCTCGTCCCCGGAGACCGAGGGCACCGCGACCACCTTGGTGAGCAGCCCCAGGTCGGCGGCGGGCTCGCGGACCGGCCAGAAGCGGGTCCAGCCGGAGGGGTCGCGCAGGGTGTGCGGCCCGGTGATGGCCACGTCGGCGCTGCCCTTCAGGGCGATCTCCGCCGCGCGGACCTTCTGCCGCATCCGGCCGCCGGCGTAGCGCGCCCCGTCGCCCGGGTAGGCGTCGGTCAGCGTGGAGGCCGGGTCGGCCGGGTCGGTGAGCAGTCCCGCGGTACCGGTGACGAGGCGCAGGTGGTCGGCGGTCATGGCGTTGGAGAGGACCGCGGCCAGGACGTCGGCGTCCACGTTGAGCGGGGCGCCGCCGTCCCGGTCGGCGACCGGGGCGGACAGCGCGACCACGTCGTAGGTGTCCAGGAGCGCCCGCAGCCGTACGGTGTCGACCTCGTCGGGCACTCCGGCCCGGTGGTCGCGCACCACGATCGGGCGGCCCTCGGCGGACAGCGCCTTCAGCGGACGGTTGGCCCGCCCGGTCACCAGGCCGCCGCGGGCGGCGACCGAGGTGAACACGCTGAGTCCGAGCTCCCGCAGGCCCTGTTCGGCGGCCGGCAGGGTGACCCGCTCGTACGCGTCGACCAGGTGCCCCATCTCCTCCGGTGGGCAGTAGCGCACCTCGTCGCCGCCTGTGAGCCGCAGCTGCGGCATGGGACGGCCGATCGCCTCGTAGTGGCGCTCGATGCCGGTGGCCCCGCCGGTGACCAGGAGCACCCGGGCGCCGCGGGCCACGAGGGCGGCGATCTCCCCGTGGACGGTGCCGCGGTCGAGCGTGGCGCTGCCCGCCTTGATGACGTAGAGCGGCCGGGTCACGGTGACACCGCCGTGGAGGGCAGACCGGCTGCCTCGTCGAAGCCGCAGATCAGGTTCATGGCCTGGACGGCCTGTCCGGCCGCGCCCTTGAGCAGGTTGTCCAGGGCGGCGACCGCGACGACCTGGCCGTCGCGCACGGCCACGGCCACCTCGGCGATGTTCGAGCCGACGACGGCCTTCAGCATCGGGAAGTCCTGCGGCAGCTTCGGCGCCGGGCGGACCCGGACGAACGGCTTGCCCACGTAGGCCTTGGCGTAGGCGCGCTTGACGTCGAGCGGGGTGACCCCCTCGCGCAGGTCGGCGTAGGCGGTGACCATGATGCCGCGCGCCACGTCGAGGCTGTAGGTGGAGAAGCGCAGGTCCATGGAGGCGCCGGTGAACTCGGCGATGACCTGGCGGATCTCCGGCGCGTGCCGGTGGCCGTGCAGCTTGTGGACGCGGAAGTTTCCGCTGCGCTCGGCCGGCGACTCGCTGGAGCCGCGACCGCCGCCGCTGGAGCCGGTCTTGGCGTCGACGACCACCCGCTCCTCGACCAGCGAGGCGGCGAACAGCGGGTAGAGGGCGTAGACGGTGCTGACGGCCATGCAGCCGGGCAGGCTGATGAAGCGGCCCTCCGGGACCGAGGGGCTCAGCTCCGGGATGTAGTACGCGAACTCCTCGGACGGCGGGTTCGAGGCGGTCTTCGGGTAGTACGAGGCGACCTCGGCCTCGTCGCGGAGCCGGAAGTCGCCGCCGAGGTTGAGGATCCGCTTGGCGTACGGGGAGATCTGCGGCAGCTGCACGGGAAGCGTGCCGGTGGGCAGACACCCGAAGGCGATGTCGACGGGTTCGATGTCGGCGAGCTGGGCGAGCGGGCGGAACTTGAGCCCCGCCGCCCGGGGGTGGTTGCGCAGTCCGGGGTGGACGCTGCCGATGGTGGCGCCCGCGGAGCGCTCCGCGGAGAGGAACGCGAGCTCGACCCCGGGGTGTTCCAGGAGCAGGCGGATGACCTCGCCGCCGGTGTATCCGCTGGCGCCGATGACGGCGACGCGGACCTTGTGCTCAGCCAAGACGGGCCGCCTTCTCGTAGGGGCGGCGGTAGTCGCCGGCCTCGACGAGCTTGCGGATGGCGTCCGGGCGGCGGGCCACCTTCCGGAAGGCGTCGGCGTAGCGCAGGATGCGCTCGTACTCCACCGGGGAGCGCAGCTCGCGGCAGAGCACGAGGGTGCTGTCGAGCATGGACAGGGTGACCGGGAAGTCCTCGGGACGGTGGTCGCGCACGGCGCCGGGGTTCAGCGAGAACGGGTAGCCGTTGCCGAAGCCGTCGCGGTGCTGGAACGGCAGGTGGCAGGGGATCGGGGTGTTCTGCCACTCGCGGGCCGGTACGCCCTCGGCGACGAGCAGTTCGTGGACCGCCTCCTTGACCGCGTGGACCGGCAGGTCCTCCAGTCCGACGGCCTCCGGGTGCAGGGTGGTCCGGTACATGTTGTACGCGTGGGTGTGGCCGGCCGGCACGTGCGGCGGGGTGAACAGGCCGGTGTCCTGCAGGACTTCGCCGAGCAGGGTGGCGTTGCGGGCCCGGATCCGGTCGTAGTACGGCAGCCGCTTGAGCTGGCTGGAGCCGAAGGCGGCGGAGACCCAGGACATGCCGTAGTCGATGCCGTGGCGCTCCAGGTAGCGCACGGAGCGCTCGTAGGCCTCCTCGCTGGCGAAGAAGGCGATGCCGCCCTCGCCGCCGAGCGGGAAGTTCTTGTCGGCCATCAGGCTCTGGCCCGCCGCGTCGCCGAAGGAGCCCGCGACCTGCTCGCCGATCTTGGCGGAGTGGGCGTGCGAGGCGTCCTCGACGAGGGCGATGCCGTGGCTGTCGGCCAAGGCGCGCAGCGCGGACACGTCGGCCGGCAGGCCGTGGACGTGTACGGGCATCAGTGCGCGGGTCCGGGGGGTGATCGCGGCGGCGGCCGCGGCCGGGTCCATGCAGTACGTCACCGGGTCGATGTCCACGAACACCGGGACGGCGTGCGCGGCGACGACGGCCTGGGCGGTGGCGATGAAGGTGAACGCCGGGACGATGACCTCGTCACCGGGCTGCACGCCGGCGCCGACGAGCGCCATGTGGAGGCTGGAGGTGCCGCTGGCGGTGGGCAGCGCGTAGTTGGCGCCCACGTACTGGCGATAGGACTCGGCGAAGTCGGCGACGACCTTCTCCGGGGCCTGGCGCTGCGCGAGCATCAGGTTGAAGACGTCTTCCTTGGTGATGATCGGGAAAAGCGTGCGGCGCAGGGACTTGGGGATCATCGCGTCGCCACCGAGGGCGGCGAGCTCGGCCTCCAGGTCGGCCGCGTCCGGCAGGGGTAGGGGTGCGGACGGGAAATCAGTGATCATGAACGTGCTCCAGACAGGGCGGCGGGTCGCGCCGAGTGAGTCAGGGCCATCCGTGCGCAGGCGGCCACCAGCGGGCTCAGCCGGTAGTTGAACTGCACTCCGGGCACCAGGGAGTCGTCGGCCTCCTCCTGCGTCCACATGGTCCGCAGGTCGTAGGCGCCGAAGATCTTCAGGCGCTCGGCGCGGGCCCACACCTTCGCGTCGTCGGTCAGGACGGCGGCGGCGGGACCGAAACCGAGCCCGGTGAGGTCGACGACCAGGGCGGGGGCGGTGGAAGCGGCGGCCAGCTCGGGGAGCCGGCCGGCGTTCTCGGCGTCCAGCGCGATCCGGTCGTACGCGGCGGGCCCGCCGTCGTGGACGACGCCGACGCCGAGCCAGCTCAGGAAGGCGAGCGAGGACTCGTCCTGCTCGGGCAGCGAGATCGTGTCGCCGTGGCCGATGCCCTGGCCGGCGAGGGCCGCGTGGACCGCGCCGGTACGGCTGTTGAGGAGGACGGCCTTGGCGCGTCCGGTCTGCTTGGTCAGCAGTCTTTCGAGGCCGGGTAGTTCCCGGTCGCTCTTCTCGATGCTCATGACCACGCCCGAGGTGAGGACGCGGGTGAGCACCGTGGCGGTGTCGAACAATTCCATTGGGGCTTCTCCGGTATGGACGGTTGCCGGGTGGGCGGACGCCCGCGGGCATGGCGGTGCCGTGGGCACGGCCGTGCCGCGGCGGACGCGGGGTGCCCCGGGGCCCCGTACGAGGCAGGTGCGGAACCTCGTACGGGACCTCGTGCGGGCAAGGGCGCTCGGTGCGCCCGGTGTCAGACGGCCGAGGTCGCGAGCTGCTGCCCGGAGCGGTGCTCCGGGTGCTCTTCCGAGAGCTGCTGCGCGATGTAGGCGGCCAGGTGGCCGGCCACGTTGACGCCGTGCAGGGCGGAGGAGCGCGCGAACTCGGGGTTCGCGTTCACCTCCAGCACCAGCAGCTCACCGGTGGTGAGGTCCTCGACCAGGTCCACCCCGTAGAAGCCGGGGCCCAGGGCGTCGACGACCTGACCGCAGAGCTTCTCGATCTCCGGGGTGATCTCGGTGCGACGGACCTCCGCACCGAGGTGGGTGTTGGTGCGCCAGTCGTCCGACACGCGCTGGATCGCCACCACAGGGGTGCGTCCGACGACCACCACGCGCAGGTCGTGGCCGGGCTTGTCGATGTACTCCTGCACGACGACCGGGAAGAGCTTGCCGCCCGCGTCGAGGGATTCCCGTCCGCCCACCCAGGCGTCGACGCACTCGGCGTTCGCCATCTTGGTGACCCCGCGCCCCCAGGACCCGCTGACCGGCTTCACCACGGACGGCAGTCCGAAAGCGGCGACGGTGGAGCGGACCTGGTCGTAGCTGAACGCGTGCCGGGTGACCGGGTGGGGGATGCCGCTGCGGGCGAAGAGCAGGGCCTGGAGGCCCTTGTCGTTGCAGGTCTCGATGGTCGAGGCGCGGTTGAGGGTGGTGACGCCCGCGTGTTCCAGGCGCCGGGAGACGCTGATCGCGTCGCGGTGGGAGAGGTTCCTGATCAGAGCCAGGGCGGGCGGGCCCGAGTGGCCCGCCACCACCTCGGCCAGATCCTCCATCAGCAGCGGTTGTGCCTTCAGTCCCTCGGCGCGCAGCGCGGTGAGAAGGAGCTTCTCGTCCGGGCGCAGCATGGTGACCGAGAGCAGGACCTGATCGGGGGAGGTCACTCGCCCCAGTCCTCTTCCACCTCGGGGGCGAGGTCCAGGCGGACCGTCGCATCGGTCTTCTCGACTACCTCGTGCTCCTGGCCGCAGGCCGTGCACTCGGTGATCTCACCCTTCTCCCAGTCGGCCTGCACCTCGAATTCGGTGTCGCACACGAGGCATTTCGGAGCCGCGATCGCGGTGGTCATTCTTTTCGGTCTCCTTCGGTAAATCGGCATGCCGGAACTCGGGATGACGAGTGCGGCAGGATGGCGGCCCGTCGGCGGGGACACCACCATTTCGAGCCGTTCCCCTTCCCCGGATCACGGGGGAAGGGAAGCTAAAGGGGCTGTGACGTGCCGTCGAGCGGGTGGGGCGACCTGGTCGCCGCGGCCTCACGCGCCGCTCATCACCGGCGGGGTACGGGCTCAGGCCCAGCCCGGGTCGGCCGGTACGGGCGCCGGCGCCGCGCCGATGTGCGTCGCGTCCTGGGCGGTCACACCCTGGGATCCGACGACTCCGGCGGCTGCCGCGGAGAGCGCCAGTACGGCTGCTCCGGCGGCCAGCGCGCCGGTGATGACGCGCATGGATGGGACGTCCTTCATTTCCTTTTCCCCCTGCACAGTTACTTGGTGGTTCTCGTCCTGTTGGCCACAAGAAAGAGAATGCCGGTGTGCGCAGGCCGACGGAAGGGACGTCGGGGGTCATGATCGTGCATTGCGTGAAGCAGAAGGGGACCCGGCATGTGCCGTCTGACGGAGGGCGATGAGCCCTCCCCTGATGAGGGGGACCCCGAGAGGTCCCGCTCGTCGGGGGAGATCTGCGACCGGGGCGTCGAGTACTACCGGGCCGCGGTGCAGCAGGGCCGCGCGGCCAGGGCCGGCGCTCCCGGCTGCCTGCTCGAACTGGGCCTGCTGGCACCCGCGATGGACGACCCGGACTTCCTGATACCGGTACCGCCCGCCGTGGCCACGGCCACGCTGGCGCACCCCGTGGAACTGCGCATCCTCGAACAGCAGCGGGAGTTGGCCGCCAAACGCGCCCTGCTCTCCCGCATGGAGGGCGTCTACCGGGGCGTGCGCTCGGACGGCAGCGAGGCGGTCCAGCGCCTCACCAGGGCCCCGGTGATCGCCGCCGCCGTGGAGAACGCCGTCCAGGCGGCCGAGACCGAGCTGCTCACCGCCCACCCGGGCGGCGGACGCCCCGAGGAAGTACTCGCCCAGTCCCTCAAGAACACCCTGGAGGCCTGCCGTCGCGGAGTCCGCCAGCGCACCCTCTACCAGCACACCGTCCGCACCCACGGCCCCACGCTCGACTACATCAAGGCCGTCACCGATGTCGGCGTCGAGGTGCGCACCGTCAACGAGGTCTTCGACCGCCTGATCATCTGCGACCGCTCCGTGGCCTTCATCCCCGACAAGGAGCAGGAGCACCGCGACCACGCGCTCAAGGTCACCGACCCCGGCATCGTGTACTTCCTCGTCTCGGTCTTCGAGCACGCCTGGGACCGCGCCGAACCCATCGTCTACGAACCCGACCAGCAGCGGCCCAAGGTCCTCACCGACGAGACCCGGCTCCACGTCCTGCGCCTGATGGTCGACGGGTACACCGACGCCGCCATCGCGAGCCGGCTCGGCATGAGTACCCGTACGGTCGCCACCCACCTGAAGCGGATGTCCGACCTCCTCGGCAGCAACAGCCGCGCCCAGCTCGCGTACCTGACGGCCCAGAGCGGGCTCCTGGACGGGCCGCGGCCCCCGGGGTGAGGGTGGTGGCAACGCGGAGGGTGGCGGCAACGCGAAGGGTCCCACCGCGAGCGGTGGGACCCTTCTTCGACGCACAGCCGTGAGAGGTGCGGCTACTCGCTGACCAGGACCGGGATGGAGAGCACGACGCTCGCCGCGGTGCCGGTCAGGGCGCCCGGGGTCACCGTGAAGGCGATGCCGTCCGGACCCGCCGCGCGCGGACCGTCGTGGTGCTCGGCACCCTTCGCGTCCTCGCCCTCCTCCTGGTACTCGAACTTCCCGGTCCCCACGAGGCGGCCCGCCCCGTCGTAGTACGCGGCGGCGACCTCCAGGGCCAGGGTGTCGCTGACGTCCGAGGTGATGGCCAGGTGCCCGGTGACGGTCTGCTTGCCGGTGAGCTCGAGGCCCGTCAGCTTCACGCGGTCGTTGAACGGGCCCTGTTCCAGGCGGACCTCGCCCGGCGCGGCCGGCTGCGCGAGCGAAGCGGCCGGCGAGGGCGCGCTGCGCGGCGCCGGCATGGCCACCGGGGACACGGAGACGGCGGGTGCGCCGGCGCCGGTGTCCGTGCTGCCGGAGCAGCCCGTCGCGAGGGCGAGTACTGCGGCGGCGGCCAGCGCGGCGGCCGCGCTGCGGGCGAGGTGAATCATCGGTTGCTCCTGGTGGGGCCGGATCAGTGGGCGGAGCGGCCGAACAGCGAGCGGTACATCTTTCCGTACAGCTCGGTGTTGTTCTGGCTCGCGGCGAAGGCGTTGCCACCCGGACCGTAGGCGTAGATCGGGACGTCGGCGCCGGTGTGGTTGCCGGACAGGTAGGTCAGCCAGAGGCTGGCGTCCGCGCTGCCGTCCTTGATGCCCGGGGCGTCGTCGGGGGTGCGGAAGGTGGCCGGGGCGAAGTTCTTCGCGTCGCCGGAGCCCGCACCGTTGAGGATGCCGCTGGAGCGGACCGGGTCCTTCGCGCCGGAGGTCGGGCGCGAGGGGGTGCTGTTGTTCGCCGGGTTGCCCGAGTCGGTGTTCGCGGGCGGCGCGACGGCCTCGGAGTTGGTGTAGGTGCCGTGCTCGATGATGTTGAAGCCGGCGCACTCGTGGTCGGCCGTGACGATCACCAGGGTGTGGCCGTCCTTCTTCGCGAAGTCCGTGGCCGCCTTGACCGCGTCGTCGAACGCCTTGACCTCACCGAGCGTCTGCGCGGCGTCGTTGGCGTGCGAGCGCTTGTCGATCTGGGCGCCCTCGATCTGGAGGAAGAAGCCCTTGTTCTTCTTGCGGTCCTGCTGCTTGCGGTCGGTCAGCAGCGAGATCGACTTCTTGGTCATGTCCGCCAGCGTCGGCTCCTGCTTCTGCACGGCGTCCGCGGGCAGACCGGCCTTGGCCTGCTCGACGGTCAGGTTGCCGCGGTTGAAGAGGCCGATGACCTTCTTGCCGTTGGCCTTGTCCAGGTCCGCCTTGGTGGCGACCTTCTGGCTGGCGGCGGTCTGGGCGGGCAGGGCGGCGTCGCCGAAGCTGCCGAGCACCTGGTAGCCCTGGGCCTGGAGGGCCTTCTGGTCGTCCGGCTCGAAGCGGGCCAGGCCGCCGCCGAACAGCACGTCGGCGGTGCCGTTGCGGGCGATCTGCTCGGCGATCGGGGTGATCAGCGTCTTGTCCGCGGGGGCGGCCTCGTACGTACCGTCCTCCTTCTTGGGGAGGCAGGCGGCGTCGGAGTAGACCGGGCCCTGGCAGCCGCGCAGCAGCGCGTGGCTGACCTGCGCCGCCGGGGTGGCGTCGGTGATCTCGGCGGTGGAGACGTTGCCCGTGGCGAAACCGGCCGCGTGGGCCTGCTCCATCAGCGTGGCGACCTTCTTCTCGTACGAGTCGACACCGATGGCCGCGTTGTACGTCTTGACGCCCGAGGCCCACGCGGTGGCGGAGCTGGCGGAGTCGGTGACCAGCGAGGGCTTCGCGCTGCCCTTCTCGACGGCGTACGTGGCGACGGCGCCGTAGTTCGGCAGCTTCTCCATGTTCAGCTTGCCGGCAGCACCGTAGAACCGCTCGCGGGCGGCCGTGACGTGGGTGCGGCCCATGCCGTCACCGAGCAGGTAGATGACGTTGCGGATCTCGCCACGCCCCTGGTCGCCGTACTGGGGCGCAGAGTTGGCGGTGACGGCGGTACCGGCGGCCACGGCACAGGTGATGGCCAGGACGGTCAGTGTCTTCACAGATCTGCGGCGCATGTGTGGGAGATCCCCCTCGGGTGGTGCGACTCGGGCATACCGAACGTAGGAGCGAGGCATGAACACGACCCCCCTAACCAGTGGAGCGGAGTCGAACACCCAACGTCTCAGATGCCGAACTAGGTGAAGAACTGGTATTCGGTGGGGTCGCCGGGCATCTGCCAGGCGAATCCCTGGAGGAAGAAGCAGGCGATCAGGTTGCTGGCGGCGAAGGCGAAGAGCACGGCCAGGGTGACGGCACCCGCACGGCGCAGGGCGGGCGAGGCGAGGCCGGCGTCCAGGGGTTCGGACCAGGGGGTCAGGAACAGGGCGGCCGCGGCGGCCAGCGCGGCGGCGAGGAAGGTGATCAGGGCCCAGGTGTAGAGGTGCAGGCCGAAGAGGGCGCCGGCGTAGCCGGGGTCCGGGGGCACGATGTGCATCAGGACCTGGGCGGCGGAGACGGTGCTGCCGATCAGGGCGGCCCCGATGGCCCAGCCCCAGCCCGAGGCCCATTCCCCGGTGGTCACCGCCCCCTTGCGGGACCGGGCGATGATCCAGGCCGGGCCCAACGCGCTGAGCAGGAAGAACATCCGCTGGAGCAGGCACATGGGGCAGGGGTACTCCCACAGCCCGAACTGGAAGAAGTAGGCGCCGGCCAGGGTGCCGCAGAGGCCGATGACGTAGGCGTGGGCGAACCACAGCCCCAGTCGGTTCGAGAGCCGGGCCGAGCCGGCGGTGGTGGGTCGGGCGGGGATCTGAGTGCTGGCGGTGCTGGCGGTGCTGGCGGTGGTGCTCATGGTGAGGTCTCCTCCTCCGGAACGGGGTGGTTCAGAGGGCGATGTGGAAGGTGTGGGTGATGACGTGGGGGAGGAAGGCGACCGTGGTGACGATCAGGGTTCCCGTCCACAGCAGCATCCGGGACGGGCCCGGCCGCTCGCGGAGCACCGTCATGACGCACAAGAAGATGAGGAGGAAGAGGAGGGTGTACATGGTGTCCCAGCTTCATCGGGGGGATCTTTTCTCGACTCCACCCTGCGCCCAGGAGTTCCGCGCCGGTAGCGGCAACGGATCGATGCATCCATAGAACGGTTCTATGGCGCTGGTCCGAGAGGCCGGCCCGGCGGCCCGGCCCTACGACCCCCCGGCCGCCGGGCGGCGGGCGATGGCGTACAGGTCCCGGGCCGGTCCGGCGGGCCGCTGCCCCGCGGGCCACACCGCGCGCAGGGAACGCGTCATGTCGAGGCCGGTCACCGTGGTGGTCCGCAGGCTGCCCGAGGCGAGCTCGGCGGAGACGGCCAGCGAGCTGAGGACGGCCGGACCGACACCGGCGGCCGCGGCGTTCTTGATGGCCGTGGTGGAGGAGAGCTCCATCAGCGCTTCGGGCTGCCAGCCGGGGACGCGGGCGGCGACGGCCCGTTCGAAGGAGGTACGGGTCCCGGAGCCGGGCTCGCGCTGGATCAGCGGGGTCGCGGCCAGCTCCGCCAGGCTGATGTCGGTGCGCCGCGCCCAGGGGTGGCGGGGTCCGAAGACCACGACGAGGCGGTCCCTGGCCACGAGGCGGCTCTCCAGCCCCTTGGGCGCCCGGGGGCTCTCGATGAAGCCGATCCCGGCCCGCCCCTCCAGCACGGCCCGGGCCACCGCGGCCGAGTTCCCCGGCTCCAGGGTGAGGGTGGTTCCCGGGGTGGAAGTGCGCAGGGCCACGAGCCACTTCGGGAAGAGGTACTCCGCGACGGTCTGGCTGGCGGCCACGTGCAGACGGGAGTCGCGCTGCTCGCGCAGGGTGTCGATGCCCGCGCCGAGCTGCCGGGCAGCCTCGACCACCGGGCCGGCCCACTCGGCGATCAGCGCGCCTGCCGGAGTCGGCCTGGAACCCAGCGTGGAACGCTCCAGGACCGGCAGGCCCACCAGCTTCTCCAGGTACCGGATGCGGGAGCTGGCCGACGGCTGGCTGATGCCGTGCGCCTCGGCGGCCCGGCCCAGGCTGCCCAGCTCGATGACGCTGAGCAGCAGGTCCAGGGCCGGCAGATCGGGGACGCGAGGGGGAAGCGGCATAGAGCCAGTCTATGGACCCATCGATCCGTTGCCGCTACCGCGCGGGCGCGGCCCGGCCGGAGTGTGGACGCATGAACTTGGCACTCGCGCCGGAGACCATGGCCCGCTGGCAGTTCGGCATCACCACCGTCTACCACTTCCTCTTCGTCCCCCTGACGATCTCCCTCGCCGCGATCACCGCCGGCCTGGAGACGGCCTGGGTCCGCACCGGCAAGGAGAAGTACCTCCACGCGACGAAGTTCTGGGGAAAGCTCTTCCTGATCAACATCGCGCTGGGCGTGGTCACCGGCATCGTCCAGGAGTTCCAGTTCGGCATGAACTGGTCGGACTACTCGCGCTTCGTGGGCGACGTCTTCGGGGCGCCGCTGGCCTTCGAGGCGCTGATCGCGTTCTTCCTGGAGTCCACCTTCATCGGACTGTGGATCTTCGGGTGGGACAAGCTGCCGAAGAAGGTCCACTGCGCCTGCATATGGCTGGTGTCCCTCGGGACGGTGCTGTCCTCGTACTTCATCCTGGCAGCCAACTCCTGGATGCAGCACCCGGTCGGGTACGCCGTCGACCAGGCCGGAGGCAAGGCGCGGCTCACCGACATCTGGGCCGTGCTGACCCAGCACACCACCCTCGTCCAGGCCGGGCACACCCTCTCCGCCTCCTTCCTGACCGGCGGGGCGTTCGTCGTCGGCATCGCCTCCTTCCACCTGTGGCGAGGCCGCCGCGAACCGGGCCGGCGGACGGCCGTGATGCGTGCCTCGCTGCGCGTCGGCCTCTGCGTCGCCGCGGTCGCCGGGCTCGCCACCGCCGTCAGCGGCGACAGCCTCGGACAGGTCATGTTCGAGCAGCAGCCGATGAAGATGGCCGCCGCGGAGGCGCTCTGGGACACCAGCGCGCCCGCGCCGTTCTCGGTCTTCGCGGTCGGTGACGTGAGCGAGGGCCGCAACGACGTCGCCATCGAGGTCCCCGGGCTCCTGTCCTTCCTGGCGCACCACGACTTCACGGGATCGGTGCCCGGCATCAACGACACGGCCCGCCAGGAGGCCGCGCTCCACGGAGGGGCGCCCGAGGACTACGTACCGAGCATCTTCATGACCTTCTGGGCCTTTCGCCTCATGATCGGCTTCGGGATGGCCTCCTTCGCCGGCGCCGTCGCCGGGCTGTGGCTGACCCGGACGAGGCTGTGGCTCGACCCCCGCCTGCGGACCGGCGAGGAGGAGACCCCGCGACTGATGGCGACCGCCCGGTGCGAGCTCGGCCCCTTCCTCACCCGCTGGTTCTGGCGGGCCGGCGTCCTCACCCTCGGCTTCCCGCTGATCGCGAACTCCTTCGGCTGGATCTTCACCGAGATGGGCCGCCAGCCCTGGGCGGTCTACGGCCTCCTCAAGACCGCCGACGCGGTCTCGCCCGGCGTCTCCACGGCCTCGGCCGCGGTCTCCCTCGGCGTCTTCACCGTGCTCTACGCGGCCCTCGCGGTCGTCGAGGTCCGGCTGATGATCCGCTGGGCCGCGGCCGGACCGCAGCTCGAGGACGGCGCGCCGGACTCCCCGGAGCCCGCCGACCGCCCCGTGGCCTTCGCCTACTGACCTCCGCCTGCTGACCTGCGCGCGCACCCGACTACGTACGAGGGACGACTCCCCATGCAACTCCACGACGTCTGGTTCGTGCTGATCGCCTTCCTGTGGACGGGCTACTTCTTCCTCGAAGGCTTCGACTTCGGCATCGGCGTCCTGACTCGGCTCCTCGCCCGCGACGCCGAGGAGCGCGGGGTGCTGCTCGCGACCATCGGCCCGGTCTGGGACGGCAACGAGGTCTGGATGCTCACCGCCGTCGGCGCGACCTTCGCCGCCTTCCCCGACTGGTACGCCACCCTGTGCAGCGGCTTCTACCCGCTGGTGCTCGCCCTCCTGGTCTGCCTGATCGTGCGCGGCGTGGCCCTCGAATACCGGGCCAAGCGGGCCGACGAGCGCTGGCGCCGCACCTGCGACCGGTGCGTCTTCTGGACCTCGCTGGGATGCGCGTACCTGTGGGGCCTCGTCTTCGCGAACATGGTGCGGGGGGTGCCGATCGGCACGGACGGCAACTACACGGGCACGGCCCTGGACCTCCTGCACCCGTACGCCCTGCTGGGCGCCTGCGTGACGCTGTGCCTGTTCACCCTCCACGGCGCGCTCTTCGCCGCGCTCAAGACCACCGGGGCCCTCCGGCGCCGCGCCCGCGCGCTGGCCTGCCGGCTGACCACCCCCACCGTCGTGGCCATGCTGCTCTTCGTCTTCTGGACCCAGATCCACCGCCCGGCGATCCCCGCCTTCGTCGTGCTGACGGTGGCCGTCGCGGCCCTGTTCCTCGTGGCGGAGACGACCGAGAAGGCCCGGGAGGGCTGGGCGTTCGCGCTCTCGGGGCTGGCCGTGGCGGCCCTGGTCGCCGGGCTCTTCCTCGACCTGTTCCCCGACGTCATGCCCTCCTCGACCGACCCCGCCCGGAGCCTGACCGTCCGGGGCGCGGCCTCCTCCCCGTACACGCTCACGATCCTGACCTGGGTCGCGGCCTTCGGGGCTCCCGTCGTCATCGCCTACCAGGCGTGGACGTACTGGGTGTTCCGCCGCCGGATCGGCGTCACCCGGCCGCCGGAGCGGGCCGGAACGCACCCGTGAACAGCCCGCGCAGGGTCAGGCTGCCGGCGACCAGCCAGGCGGCCAGCAGGAACGCGTACAGGGCGAGCGCGAGCCAGCGGTAGAGGTCCAGGCCCGTGTGCCGGGCCAGGCCCTCCGCTCCGGTGACGCAGGTGCCCACGGGGAAGGTCAGGGCCCACCAGGTCATCGAGAAGCGCATACCCCGCGTCAGGGCGTGGACGAGCACCGCGCCCGCGAAGGCGAACCAGAGCAGCGCGAACCCCATCACCGGGACCCCGTAGATCACCGCGAGCGTCCGGAAGCCGTCGGTGTACGGGGCCTGGACCACCCCGGGCGCCGCGTCGGCGAACTTGTTCACCGCGGTCGTGGACTGGCCCAGCGGGCCGAGTACGAGGAACAGCGTCGGCGTCAGCGCGAGCGGCAGCCGGGGGCCGCTGACCAGCCGTGAGAAGACCACGGGAAGCAGCACGAACGTCGCCAGCAGGCTCAGCCCGAACATTCCGTAGCAGCCGAGCAGCAGCGCCGACTGCCACTGGCCGGCGGGCAGGTGGGGGATCAGCAGGGGACCGAGGGCCGCCGAGACCATGGGCGCGACGATCGGAAGCAGCCAGACGGGTGACGCGCTGCCGGGTTTGATCTGGTGCCGCTCCACCATCAGGTACGGGATCGCGACGGCGGCGAGCAGTCCGACGGCCGTTCCCGCGAGGAACAGCACCGTGTCCACGACGACGGCCGGCCCGGCACCGATCAAGTCCCGGCCCACCAGCATCGCGCCCCCGCCGACCGCGAGCAGCGCCATCGAGAGGCAGCCGTAGAACGGAGCCACGGTCGGGTCGAGCAGATGGGCCCTGGCCTGGTCGTGGTGGAACGCCCAGTGCACGGCGCGGGCGCAGAGCAGTACCACCAGCATGACCGCGGACAGGACCCACACCACCAGACAGCCGGTGCGCAGTCCGGACACCTCCACCGGCAGGGCCACCCCGGCATTGGCGACGATGGCCGTCCCCATCACGGCGGCGTACCAGTTGGGGCCCAGGTGGCGGACGAGGGGCTCCCGGGTGGACGAGGTGCCGTCGGGGGCGGAGACGGGGGCTGCCATGCCCACACGGTGTCCCGCTCCTGCGACCGCCGCCACCGGAGACGGGGAACGCAAAGAGCCCCACCGCAAGCGGTGGGGCTCTTCAACGTATTGCCCGGTGAGAGCAATGGCGGAGGATACGAGATTCGAACTCGTGAGGGGTTGCCCCCAACACGCTTTCCAAGCGTGCGCCCTAGGCCACTAGGCGAATCCTCCGCGGCAAACAATACAAGACGTTGAGGGGTGCTCGCGAACGTGATCGTTCCGGAGGGCTCCGGGAGGATCCCGGCGGAGGTGTGGGAGGAGCCGGCTCGATTCCTGGGCCGTCCATCCGCTAGGGTGGGGTCAGCCCCTCACGTGGCGCTATCTCACCCAACTCCCCCAGGGCCGGAAGGCAGCAAGGGTAAGTGGGCTCTGGTGGGTGCGTGGGGGGCGCTTTGCGTTCCCGGGCCGGTGCGGGACCAGGTGCGGGACCAGCTGCGGGGCCGCGTGCGCGAGCCCGCGCGGAGCCGCCGGCGGAGTCCCGGTGGAGCCCGTGGTGACAGGCCGGGCGGGGTCGGCGGGCCGTTGTTGTCGGTGGGCCCGGATAACCTCGTAGACGTGTCGTCCCTTGCGCTGTACCGCCGCTACCGCCCCGAGTCGTTCGCCGAGGTCATCGGGCAGGAGCATGTCACTGACCCGCTGATGCAGGCCCTGCGCAACAACCGGGTCAATCACGCGTACCTGTTCAGCGGTCCGCGAGGCTGTGGCAAGACCACCAGCGCGCGCATCCTGGCGCGGTGCCTCAACTGTGAGCAGGGCCCCACGCCGACCCCCTGCGGGGAGTGCCAGTCCTGCAAGGACCTCGCGCGCAACGGCCCGGGTTCCATCGACGTCATCGAGATCGACGCGGCTTCGCACGGTGGTGTGGACGATGCCCGTGACCTGCGAGAGAAGGCCTTCTTCGGGCCCGCCTCCAGCCGGTACAAGATCTACATCATCGACGAGGCGCACATGGTCACCTCGGCGGGCTTCAACGCCCTGCTGAAGGTGGTCGAGGAGCCGCCGGAACACCTCAAGTTCATCTTCGCCACGACCGAGCCCGAGAAGGTCATCGGGACCATCCGGTCCCGGACGCACCACTACCCCTTCCGGCTCGTGCCCCCCGGCACCCTGCGCGACTACCTCGGCGAGGTCTGCGGCCGCGAGGGCGCCCACATCGAGGACGGGGTGCTGCCGCTCGTCGTGCGGGCCGGCGCCGGCTCCGTCCGTGACTCCATGTCCGTCATGGACCAGCTGCTGGCCGGCGCCGCCGAGCAGGGTGTGACGTACGCCATGGCCACCTCGCTCCTCGGATACACGGACGCCTCCCTGCTGGACTCCGTCGTGGACGCCTTCGCCGCCGGCGACGGGGCCGCCGCCTTCGAGATCGTCGACCGGGTGGTGGAGGGCGGCAACGACCCGCGCCGGTTCGTCGCCGACCTGCTGGAGCGGCTGCGCGACCTGGTGATCCTGGCCGCCGTGCCCGACGCCGGGGAGAAGGGGCTCATCGACGCCCCGGCCGATGTCGTCGAGCGGATGCAGGCCCAGGCCTCCGTGTTCGGGGCCGCCGAGCTGTCCCGCGCCGCCGATCTGGTCAACACCGGGCTCACGGAAATGCGCGGCGCCACCTCGCCGCGGCTCCAGCTGGAGCTGATCTGCGCCCGGGTGCTGCTGCCCGCCGCCTTCGACGACGAGCGGTCCTTCCAAGCCCGCCTCGACCGGCTGGAGCGGAGCGGAGTGGCCCCGGCCGCCGCCTCCTTCGCCCCCGCGCCCGCCATGGGCTACGTACCCGGGCCCGAGGCGCACGCCATGGCCCCGGCCGTCCCCGCACCCGTACGGGCCCCCGCGGCCCCCGCACCCGTCCAGGCGGCCCCCGCCCAGGCGCCGGTCCAGGCCCCGGCCCCGGTGGCTCCCCCGGAGCCCGCGCCGCCCGCCGCCGCGCCCGGTGCATGGCCCGGGGCCGCGCAGCCCGGCGGCGGAGCGCCCGGCGCCTGGCCGGCCGCCGCTGCCCCGGCCGCTGCCCCGGCCGCCGCCGCGCCCGCTCAGCCCGTCGCCGGTGCCTGGCCCAGCGCCTCGGCTCCCGGAGCCGCGGCCCCCGCACCCGTGCCCGCCCCGGTCGCCGCCCAGGCCGCCGCGCCCGTACCGGCCGCCGCCCAGGTGTCGCCCGGCATGGCCGCCGGCGCCGGGCAGATCCACGCGATGTGGCCGGCCGTCCTGGACGCCGTCAAGAACCGCCGTCGCTTCACCTGGATCCTGCTCAGCCAGAACGCCCAGGTCGCGGGCTTCGACGGCACCACGCTCCAGCTCGGCTTCCCCAACGCCGGGGCCCGCGACAACTTCGCGAGCAGCGGCAGCGAGGACGTGCTCAAGGCGGTCCTCTCCGAGCAGTTCCAGGTCAACTGGAAGATCGAGGCCGTGCTCGGCGGGGGCAACCAGCCCATCGCGCCCGTCTCCGCGTCCTCCTACGGGGCTCCGCCCGCGCCCGCCTACAACCCGCCGGCCCCGGCCCAGCAGGCCCAGGCGCCGCAGCAGTACCAGCAGGCACCCCAGCAGCCGTCGCAGCAGTCCCAGCCGCAGCAGCCGTACCAGCAGCAGCCCCCGCAGCAGCAGGCTCCCGTCCACCAGGCGCCCCCGCCGGTCGCCCCGGAGGACGACGTGCCGGAGGACGACGATCCGGACCTCGTCGACTCCGCGCTGACCGGGCACGAGCTGATCGTGCGCGAGCTCGGGGCCACCGTTGTAGAGGAATATACGAACGAGTAGCCGTCTCATTGGGTGGCCGCACGAAAGGGAATCCGGAGCGCGGGCTACCCTTCATGCCGTGAAGGTCCTCGTCATCGGCGGCGGCGCCCGCGAACATGCCCTGTGCCGCTCTCTGTCCCTCGATCCCGACGTCAACGCGCTGTACTGCGCTCCAGGAAACGCCGGCATCGCCGAGGTGGCCGAGCTCCGCCCCGTCGACGCCCTCGACGGCGAAGCCGTCGCCCGCCTCGCCACCGAGCTCGGCGCCGACCTTGTAGTCGTCGGCCCGGAGGCCCCGCTCGTCGCCGGGGTCGCCGACGCCGTCCGCGCGGTCGGCATCCCCGTCTTCGGCCCGTCCGGCGAAGCCGCCCGGCTGGAAGGCTCCAAGGCCTTCGCCAAGGACGTGATGGCCGCGGCCGGCGTCCCGACGGCACGCAGCTACGTATGCACCACCCCGGAAGAGGTGGACGCGGCCCTCGACGCCTTCGGCGCCCCCTACGTGGTCAAGGACGACGGGCTCGCCGCCGGCAAGGGCGTCGTGGTCACCGACGACCTCGCCGCCGCCCGAGCCCACGCGCTCGGCTGCGACCGCGTGGTCATCGAGGAGTTCCTCGACGGCCCCGAGGTCTCCCTCTTCGCCATCACCGACGGCGTCACCGTGCTGCCGCTCCAGCCCGCGCAGGACTTCAAGCGCGCGCTCGACGGGGACGCGGGCCCCAACACCGGCGGCATGGGCGCGTACTCCCCGCTCCCCTGGGCCGACCCGAAGCTCGTCGACGAGGTCATGGCCTCCGTCCTCCAGCCCACCGTGGACGAGCTGCGCCACCGGGGCACGCCGTTCTCCGGGCTGCTCTACGCGGGCCTCGCGATCACCTCGCGCGGTGTGCGGGTCATCGAGTTCAACGCCCGCTTCGGCGACCCCGAGACCCAGGTGGTCCTGGCCCGGCTGCAGACCCCGCTCGCGAGCGTGCTGCTGAATTCGGCCAACGGCACCCTGCACGCCGAGCCCCCGCTCAGCTGGCGCGAGGACGCGGCCGTCACGGTCGTCATCGCCTCCCACAACTACCCGGAGACCCCGCGCACCGGGGACCCCATCGAGGGCCTGGCCGAGGTGGCCGAGCTCGACGCCTCCCACGCCTACGTGCTGCACGCCGGGACCCGGCGCGAGGGCGACGCGGTCGTCAGCGCGGGCGGTCGCGTCCTGTCGGTGACGGCGACGGGTGCCGATCTGGCGCAGGCGCGTACGAGGGCGTATAAGGCCGTCGAGCGGATCAAGCTCGACGGCTCCCAGTACCGCACGGACATCGCGGCCAAGGCCGCCGAAGGCCGCTGAAGGCCGCTGACCAGCGGGATTCAATGGGCGTGGGCCCGGTGCGCACTCGGTGCGGCCGGGCCCGCGCGCGTGTTCGCGTGCGGGTGCATCCAGTGGCGTTCGAACGCACCCAGCTTTACCCAAAGCCATTCCATCGGGTGATCGTCCGCCGGTCTGCCTGACGGCCGCCCCCGCCCCAACTATGGTGCGGCGCAAGCATTCCGGCTCTCGTTCCGGCACTTGGCCCACCGGCATTGCGATGTCAGTGGCGGGTGTCACAGTGGGGGAGTGAGCAAAGCCGCCGCAGGGCAGAGGGGGTGAGGTCCGGCCGTGTCCGGGACAGGTCCGATCGCTGAAGTGGGCACGCCGTCCGCGCGTTCCCGAGCCCTGGCAGTGCTGCGCGTGCGCAGCAGGGCCCTGGCCGTCGGGATGCTGCCCGCCGCCCTCGCGGTGGTGCTGGTGGCCGCCCGGACGACGGGTCGGCTCCTCGGCGACCCCTGGCCGACGGTGACCCTCGTCGTGTGCGCGGTCGCCGCGCTCGTGCTCCTCGTCGGCGGGACCTTCGCCGCGGTCGTCCTGCGGGCCAGCCCCGCCGTGACCCCGACGGTGCCGCTGTCGGAGGCCTCCGCCCCCGATCTCTACCGGCTCGTGCGGGACCTGGCGGAGCGGATGGACGTCCCGGTGCCCTCCGCGATAGCCCTCACGCCCGATTGCGACAGCTGGCTGGAGGACCGTACCCACCCGGCCCACCGCCGCGCCCGTACGCGCATACCGGGCGCCGCCGCCGGCTCCCCCGGACCCTGTCCCCCGGAATCCGAGCCGGGCGCGGCCCCCGTGCTGGTGATCGGCTCGCCGTTCCTGTGGTGGATGCGCGTCGCGGAGCTACGGGCCGTGCTCGCGCCCGTCGTCGCCGGTACGGGCCCCTCCGCGCACCCGGACATAGCCGACGCGCGCGGTTTCGTACGGGGCCTCGACGCCGCCGTGGACGTGGGCAACCGGCGCTTCCTCGGCTGGATCGCCGCCCCCGCCCGGCTGCTGCTGCGGCTGTGCCGGGTCGACGCCGCCGAGATGGAGCGCGGGGTCGCCGCCGCCGCCTCCGAGCGTGCACAGGGTGTGGACTACGGGCTGCGGATCGTCGCCCAGGAGCAGGTCGGCCTCGCCTACGCGGGCTGGGACCGGCTGCTGACCAGGGTCGCGCTGCCCGCATGGCGGATGGGCCGCTGGCCCGCGCACCTGGACGCCGGGGTCGTCTCCGCGCTGACCGAGCTGTCCCGGCGCGACCGGCTGGCGGACGGATTCACCTCCAGGCTGGGCGAGCGCCCGGCGTGCGACCTGCTGGAGCAGCCGGGGGCGGTGGACGAGGCCGCCTCGCTGCTGGCCGCGCGGCTCTTCCACGGAGGCCCGGCCGAGGCCGGACCGGACTGGTCGCCGGTGGACTGGGCGGCGTATCCGGAGGAGGTCGTCGACCGCAAGTGGCGTACGGAGGCGGTACGGCTGCTGGCCGCGCTGGACGCGCTGTCCGCGCCCGCCGCTTCCACGGTGGAGCGAGTGCTGTCCTTCCTCGCGGACACCGCCGACGGCGAGGCACTGGCCGGGCGGCTCAGCGGGGACCTGGCGCGCGAGGCCGTCCCGGTCGCCGCCGCGCACGGCACCGACGCCGTGCCGCTGTTCCCCCTGGAGGCCCCGCGCAGCGGCCGGGACCTGCTGACGGACCACGTGGTGGCGCTGGTGTGCTGCGCCGCGGTGGACTCCGCGGGCGCCGCGCCCGGACTGGACTGGCTGGACGGGCCGGTGCTGCTGGTCGGGGGCGTGCGGCGGGCCGATCTCGCGCCGCGAGTGCTGTCGCTGGTGGAGGACGGTGACTCCGAGCCCCTGCGGGTCTGGCTCGCGGAGGTGGGCGTCCGCTCCGAGAAGCCGGTCCGGCTCGTCTGACGCCCCGCCGGGCGTCCGGCGATCCGCGGACGCCCTGGTGGCCCCAGGGGTACGGACGCTTCGCGGGCCTGATGTGCCGCCGACCAACGGCTGAACTTTTCGCGACGAACGGTGACGGACTGAGTGCGTTATGTGATGTGCTGGGACCGGTCCAGGCGTTCGGGGGAGCGAGGGAGGGGAGCGGTATGGGTGCGGAGCAGATCCGGCGATGGGAGTCAGGTGCGCTCGCGCACGCGGTGACCGATCCCTTCGGGCAGGGACCGCTGCCGTGGTTCCGCGGGAGCGAGCTGTACTACGACGACAACGGGCAGGTCGTGCCCTGGTACGTGGACCCGGCCGTGGCCGTCGGACAGATCCCCCGGGCCCGGAGCAACGGCGGTCCCCGCACTGCCGACGACGTGCACCGGCAGATCAAAGGTTTCGCCTCCACCGGAGCCGTCGCCCCCGGCGAGGCGATCGATTTCCACATCACCGTGGACCCGCCCCAGCAGTTCTCCGTAGACGTCTACCGCATCGGGCACTACGGCGGCGACGGCGCCTCTAAGATCACCACCAGCCCCCGGCTCTCCGGCATCGTCCAGCCCGCGCCCCTCACCGCCGACCGCACCGTCTCCTGCCACCACTGGTGGCTCTCCTGGCGGCTCCAGGTCCCCGCCTACTGGAGCGTCGGGGCGTACGTGGCCGTGCTGACCACCGCCGACGGCTACCGGTCCCACATCCCGTTCACCGTGCGCGACGACCACCCGGCCGATCTGCTGCTCCTGCTCCCCGACATCACCTGGCAGGCCTACAACCTCTACCCCGAGGACGGCCGGACCGGGGCGAGCCTCTACCACGCCTGGGACGAGGAGGGCCGGCTGCTCGGCGAGAGCGACGCCGCCATCACCGTCTCCTTCGACCGCCCCTACGCCGGCGCCGGCCTGCCCCTCCACGTCGGCCACGCATACGACTTCATCCGCTGGGCCGAGCGCTACGGCTACGACCTCGCCTACGCCGACGCCCGCGATCTGCACGCCGGCCGCGTCGACCCCACCCGCTACCGCGGCCTGGTCTTCCCGGGCCACGACGAGTACTGGTCCGCCCCCATGCGCCGCACCGTCGAGCGCGCCCGCGACCACGGCACCTCGCTCGTCTTCCTCTCCGCCAACACCATGTACTGGCAGGTGGAGCTCTCCCCCTCGCCGTCCGGCATCGACGACCGGCTCCTGACCTGCCGAAAACGCCGCGGCCCCGGCCGCCCCAGCCTCTGGCGCGAAGTCGACCGCCCCGAGCAGCAATTGCTCGGCATCCAGTACGCGGGCCGGGTCCCCGAGCCCGCGCCCCTCGTCGTGCGCAACGCCACGCACTGGCTCTGGGACTCCACCGGCGCCGCCGAGAACGACGAGCTGCCCGGCCTGGTCGCGGGCGAGGCCGACCGCTACTTCCCGCGCACGCAGCTCCCCGAGCACCAGGGCCGGATCCTGCTCGCGCACTCCCCGTACGAGGACGGCGAAGGCCATCTCCGCCACCAGGAGACCTCGCTCTACCGGGCTCCCAGCGGCGCGCTCGTCTTCGCGTCCGGCACCTTCGCCTGGTCGCCGGCGCTCGACCGCCCCGGGCACGTGGACGAGCGGGTGCAGCGGGCCACCGCCAACCTCCTCGACCGGATCTGCAAGCGCGACTGACCGGACCCGTTGTCCCCGCGCGCCGACCGGTGCGGGAGAATGGGCCGCGCGCTCGTACAGAACCACAGGGAGACTCCGTGCCCGGATTCGTCGAAAAGCCCGAGCCGGTGCAGGTGCCCGGCCTCGTCCACCTCCACACCGGCAAGGTCCGCGACCTCTACCGCGATGAGGACGACAACCTCGTCATGGTCGCCAGCGACCGCATCTCCGCCGCCGACTGGGTGCTGCCCACCGAGATCCCGGACAAGGGCCGGATCCTGACCCAGCTCTCCCTGTGGTGGTTCGACCAGCTCGCGGACCTCGTCCCGAACCACGTCCTCAGCACCGAGCTGCCCGCCGGGGCCCCGGCCGACTGGGCCGGCCGCGCCCTGGTCTGCCGCAACCTCGACATGGTTCCCGTCGAGTGCGTGGCCCGCGGCTACCTCACCGGCTCGGGCCTCGCCGAGTACCGGAAGACCCGTACGGTCTGCGGACTCGCCCTGCCCGAGGGGCTCGTCGACGGCTCCGAGCTGCCCGGCCCGATCTTCACCCCGGCCGCCAAGGCCGAGGTCGGCGAGCACGACGAGAACGTCTCCTACGAGGAGGTCGCGCGCACCCAGGGCACCGAGACGGCGGCCCTGCTGCGCCAGACCACCCTCGCCGTCTACAGCCGGGCCCGGGACATCGCCCGCGAGCGCGGGATCATCCTGGCGGACACCAAGTTCGAGTTCGGCTTCGACAAGGACGGCGCCCTGGTCGCCGCCGACGAGGTGCTGACCCCGGACTCCTCGCGCTTCTGGCCGGCCGACCTGTGGGAGCCGGGCCGCAGCCAGCCCTCCTTCGACAAGCAGTACGTCCGCGACTGGCTGGCCTCCCCGGCCTCCGGCTGGGACTCCAAGGGCGAACTCCCGCCGCCCGCCCTCCCGCAGGAGGTCGTGGAGCAGACCCGCGCCAAGTACGTCGAGGCCTACGAGCGGCTCACCGGCCAAACCTGGGCCTGAGCCCAGTAACGGCGAAGGGGCCCCGGGAACGGGGCCCCCGGGGGCCCGGCGCGACCCTGGAACGAGAGAAGCCCCCGGTCCGAGGACCGGGGGCTTCTTCACTGCTGAGCGGACAACGCGACTCGAACGCGCGACATCCACCTTGGCAAGGTGGTGCTCTACCAACTGAGCTATGTCCGCAGGTGCGCCGTAGCGCGAGAACTACTATACCCAACCCCGGGACCGTGCGAGACGCACTGCCGTGTGCCGGTTCTCGGCGCCCAGCTTCGAGGCCGCCGAGGACAGGTAGTTCCGTACCGTCCCCGGGGACAGCGAGGCCCGCTCCGCGATCTCCGCGATCGGCGCCCCGTCCCCGGCCAGTTCCAGGACCTCCGCCTCGCGGGCCGTCAGCGGGGAGTCCCCCGCGCTGATCGCGTCGGCCGCCAACTCCGGGTCCACGTAACGGCCGCCCGCGTGCACGGTGCGGATCAGCTCGGCCAGCCGCTGGGCCGAGACCGTCTTCGGCGCGAAGGCCCGTACCCCCGCGGCCAGGGCCCGCTTCAGGTGGCCGGGGCGGCCGTGACTGGTCACGATCATGGTCTTGCAGTCGGGGAGTTCGGCCCGCAGCGATGTGGCCACGCTCACACCGTCGGCCCCCGGCATCTGCAGGTCCAGGACCGCCACGTCCGGGCGGTGGGCCCGCGCCATCGCAAGGGCCTCCGGCCCCGAGGCCGCCTCCGCGACGACCAGCAGATCGTCCTCCAGTCCCAGCAGCGCGGCCAGCGCGCCCCGGATCAGGTGCTCGTCGTCGGCCAGCAGTACGCGTACGGGGCTCATGGGCGTGTCTCCAGTTCCAGGACGGGTTCGGCCGCCGGGCCGGGAATCTTGGCGCACACCCTGAACCGGCCGCCCTCCACCGGGCCGGCCTCCAGCGTGCCGTCCAGCACCGCGAGCCGCTCGCGCAGGCCCGCGAGCCCCGAGCCCGGCGGCCCGGCCGGGACCTTGGGGGCCCCGTCGTTCTCCACCACCAGCGTCAGCGCGCCCGAGGGCGCCGTCGTCAGCCGGATCACACAGCTGCGGGCGTCGCCGTGCCGCAGCACGTTGGTCGTCGCCTCGCGCACCACCCAGCCGAGGGCCGACTGGGCCTCGGCGGGAAGATCGCGGCCCGCCTCGAACTCCACCCGGCAGTCCATCCCGGCCGCGCGCAGCACCCCGCGCGCGCCCTCCAGCTCCACCGTGAGGTCCGCCTCCCGGTAGCCGCGGACCACGTCGCGGACCTCCTTCTGGGACTCCCGGGCGATCCGCTGCACCTCGATCATCTGATCCACCGCCTCCGGGCGTTCGCGTCGGGCCAGCTGCACCGCCAGCTCGCTCTTGAGGGCGATCACCGCGAGGTTGCGGCCCATCACGTCGTGCAGGTCGCGCCCGAAGCGCAGCCGCTCCTCGGCGACCGCGAGCTGCGCCTGGAGCTCGCGGGCGCGGTCGAGCTCGTACACCGTGTCGAGCAGCCATCCGGAGAACCCGCAGGCCGCGGAGAGGAAGGCGCTGCTCAGCAGCACCCCGACCGCGTAGCCGGTGGCTTCCCCGGCGGGGATGCCGAAGGCGAGCGCCGCCAGCCCGACGAGGACGGCGGTGACCGGGGCCACGTAGCGCATCTGGCGGACCTCGCGCAGGCACAGGACGAGCGTGCCGGAGGCGAAGCAGGTCATGCCGACGAGCAGGGTCGCGGCCATCTGCGGGTCCACGGGCCGCGCGGTGGCCCGTACGGCGAGGACGCCGAGGCATGCGGCCGCGGTGACGGCGACGGTGAAGGCCGCGAGCCGTACGGGGCGCTCGCGCCGGCCCACGATCCAGTCCAGGGCCCGGGAGGAGAGGACCCCGACGACCACGGAGTGCACGCACACGGTCAGGAAGAGCGTGACCCCGCGCACCGGGGAGGTGTCCTTGGCCATCGACCCCAGGGCCGCCAGCCCGATCGAGAAGATCTCGATCAGCACGAAGAAGTGGAACGACCAGCGCGTGTAGAGCTCGACCTTCCCCGCGCTGGTGCGGTTCTTCCACCATCCGGTGAGTTTCATGGCCCCAGTCTCGCGGCGGTACGGAGCCCCCGGCCATGACACATGTCATCGGGATTCGGGTATCCGCCGCTATCCGGCCGCTATCGGGCATACGAAGAAGGCCCCGATCAATGATCGGGGCCTTCTCACGCTGAGCGGACGACGCGACTCGAACGCGCGACATCCACCTTGGCAAGGTGGTGCTCTACCAACTGAGCTACGTCCGCATGCTTCTCACGACAAACTGCCGTGCGATGCGTGCATCACTCTACCTGATCCACAACCGTGGTCGGTAAAGCCTGCAGAGCGGGTGACAGGGATCGCACACTGCGCCTTCCCCCTGGAAGGGGGATGTTCTGCTACTGAACTACACCCGCACGACTTCGGGGTTTGACCTTGCGGCCCCGCCCCTTGGCGTGATCCACACACTAGCGGACCGGTAGGGGTGGATGGCAAATCGGCTCTCAGTGAGCGGCGTTGTACTCCTCGTAGACCTTCTTGGGGATCCGGCCGCGGGGCGGGACGTCGAGCTGGTTGGACCGGGCCCAGGCCCGGACGACCGCCGGGTCGGGGGCGATGGCCGTGTGCTTGAACGCCTTCCCGGAACGGGACTGGCGGCGGCCGGCCGCCACGAACGGGGCGAGGCTCTTCCGCAGGTTCTTTGCGTTGGCCAGATTGAGGTCGATCTCGTACGACTTACCGTCCAGCCCGAAGGCGACCGTTTCCGATGCTTCTCCGCCATCGATGTCGTCGGAGATCGTGA
Organism: Streptomyces sp. GL_140; assembly: GCF_057834465.1. Lineage (NCBI taxonomy): Bacteria > Bacillati > Actinomycetota > Actinomycetes > Kitasatosporales > Streptomycetaceae > Streptomyces > Streptomyces sp. GL_140. Next base: position 4,090,255 of record NZ_CM174404.1, on the reverse strand, counting down.
CTACTACGCGCTGCGCCACGGATATCGGTCCCTTCATGCGACCCGCTCCCCCGCTGACGGGCCGGGATGGAGCGGTGGTGTCGCCTGTGTGGATGTTTCGGAGCAATGCAACTTTCCGTCCCCGTCACGCAGCAGAAAATGCCTGTGCATCGGAGGATTCCTTTGTACCCCGATTCTCATTGCATTGCGAAGCCCAGTTAATTCTCTCCGCGTGTCCCGCCGCAATCCCGGGCGCGTGGTTTTCCGGTGGATTTTGCGAAGCGTTGGTGAAGCCGAAACGGCCCGACGATCACGCTCGGAGGATATCTACCCGCGTAGAAATTTTGGCCGGGTACGCTGAGGGAACCGCCTTCGCACCAACCACCTCATCGGGAGTGCCAGTGGCACGCGTCGTAGTCGACGTCATGCTCAAGCCGGAGATCCTCGACCCCCAGGGCCAGGCGGTGCAGCGTGCACTGCCGCGCCTGGGCTTCGAAGGGATCGCCGACGTCCGCCAGGGGAAGCGCTTCGAACTGGAGGTGGAGGGACCGGTCGACCAGGCCGCCCTCGACCGAATCCACAAGATGGCCGAAACCTTCCTCGCCAACACCGTCATCGAAGACTTCACCGTGAAGGTCGAGGCCTGACGGTGACCACTCGCATCGGAGTCGTCACGTTCCCCGGAACGCTCGACGACCGTGACTCGCTGCGCGCCATCCGCCTCGCGGGGGCCGAGCCGGTCTCGCTCTGGCACCGCGACAAGGACCTGCACCAGGTCGACGCGGTCGTCCTCGCGGGCGGCTTCTCCTACGGGGACTACCTGCGCGCCGGGGCCATCTCCCGGTTCTCGCCGGTCATGGAGACCATCATCGAGCAGGCCAAGGGCGGCATGCCCGTCCTCGGCATCTGCAACGGCTTCCAGATCCTCACCGAGGCCCACCTGCTGCCGGGGGCGATGCTCCGGAACAACCACCTGCACTTCATCTGCCGCGACCAGAAGCTCCGGGTGGAGAACGTGGAGACCGCGTGGACCGGCGACTACACCGCCGGCCAGGAGATCTCCGTACCGCTCAAGAACATGGACGGCCGCTACGTGGCCGAAGAGCGCGTGCTGGACGAACTGGAGGCCGAAGGCCGAGTGGCCTTCCGCTACGTGGACGTCAACCCCAACGGCTCGCTGCGCGACATCGCCGGCATCACCAACGCCGCGGGCAACGTCGTCGGCCTCATGCCGCACCCCGAGCACGCGGTCGAGCCGCTGATCGGGACGGGCCGCACCGACGGCCTCCCGTTCTTCACCTCGGTCCTGAAGAAGCTGGTCAACGCATGAGCCTCGACACGGTCAAGAACGCCACGGAGACCCCGGACTCGGCGCAGCCCTGGAAGGAACTCGGCCTCAAGGAGGACGAGTACGCCCGCATCAGGGAGATCCTCGGCCGCCGGCCCACCGGCGCCGAGCTCGCCATGTACTCGGTCATGTGGTCCGAGCACTGCTCGTACAAGAGCAGCAAGGTCCACCTGAAGCAGTTCGGCGAGAAGGTCCCGCAGAACGACGCGATGCTCGTCGGCATCGGCGAGAACGCCGGCGTCGTCGACGTGGGCCAGGGCTACGCGGTCACCTTCAAGGTCGAGTCGCACAACCACCCCTCGTACATCGAGCCCTACCAGGGCGCGGCCACCGGCATCGGCGGCATCGTCCGCGACATCCTCGCCATGGGCGCCCGCCCGATCGCCGTCGTCGACCCGCTGCGCTTCGGCGCGGCCGACCACCCCGACACCAAGCGCGTCCTGCCGGGCGTCGTCGCGGGCATCGGCGGCTACGGCAACTGCCTGGGCCTGCCGAACATCGGCGGCGAGGTCGTCTTCGACGCCTGCTACCAGGGCAACCCGCTCGTCAACGCCGGCTGCATCGGCGTGATGAAGCACGAGGACATCCACCTCGCCAAGGCCTCCGGCCCCGGCAACAAGGTCATCCTCTACGGCGCCCGCACCGGCGGCGACGGCATCGGCGGCGTCTCGGTCCTCGCGTCCGAGACCTTCGACGACACCAAGCCCACCAAGCGCCCCGCCGTCCAGGTCGGCGACCCCTTCCAGGAGAAGCTCCTCATCGAGTGCACCCTGGAGATCTTCAAGGAGAAGCTGGTCGCGGGCATCCAGGACCTCGGCGGCGCCGGGCTCTCCTGCGCCACCTCCGAGCTGGCCTCCGCCGGTTCCGGCGGCATGCGCGTGGACCTGGACACCGTCCCGCTGCGCGACGCGACGCTCTCGCCCGAGGAAATCCTCATGAGCGAGTCGCAGGAGCGCATGTGCGCGATCGTCGAGCCGCAGTACGTCGAGCGGTTCATGGAGATCTGCGAGAAGTGGGACGTGATCGCCACCGTCATCGGTGAGGTCACCGAAGGCGAGCAGCTGGAGATCTACTGGCACGGCGAGCTGATCGTGGACGTGCCTCCGGGCACCGTCGCCCACGAGGGCCCGACCTACCACCGCCCCTACGCCCGCCCCTCCTGGCAGGACGCCCTGCAGGCCGACGACGCGGGCAAGCTGCCCCGCCCGGCGACCTCCGAGGAGCTGCGCGCGCAGGTCCTGGCCCTGGTCTCCTCGCCCAACCAGGCGTCGAAGTCCTGGATCACCGACCAGTACGACCGCTTCGTGCAGGGCAACACGGTGCTCTCGCAGCCCGAGGACGCCGGCATGGTCCGCATCGACGAGGAGACCAACCTCGGCGTCGCCATGGCCACCGACGGCAACGGCCGCTTCGCCAAGCTCGACCCGTACACGGGCGCGCAGCTCGCGCTGGCCGAGGCGTACCGCAACGTCGCCGCGACCGGCGCCAAGCCGCTCGCCATCTCCGACTGCCTGAACTTCGGCTCGCCGGAGGACCCGGACGTCATGTGGCAGTTCGCCGAGGCCACCCGCGGTCTCGCCGACGGCTGCCTGGAGCTGGGCACCCCGGTCACGGGCGGCAACGTCTCGCTCTACAACCAGACCGGTGACATCGCGATCCACCCGACCCCGGTCGTGGCGGTCCTCGGTGTGATCGACGACGTCAACCGCCGTACGCCGATGGCGTTCGCGGAGGCCGGCCAGCTGCTGTACCTGCTCGGCGACACCGCCGAGGAGTTCGGCGGCTCCGCCTGGTCCGAGGTCGTCCACCAGCACCTGGGCGGCATGCCGCCCAAGGTGGACCTGGGCCGCGAGAAGCTGCTCGGCGAGATCCTGATCTCGGCCTCGCGCGACGGCATGATCGACGCCGCGCACGACCTGTCCGACGGCGGCGTGATCCAGGCGCTCACCGAGTCCTGCCTGCGCGGCGGCAACGGTGCGCGGATCGTGGTGCCCGAGGCGCTCGACGCCTTCACCTTCCTGTTCTCCGAGTCCGCGGGCCGGGCCATCGTGGCCGTCCCGCGCAGCGAGGAGCTCCGCTTCACCGACATGTGCGGTGCGCGTGGCCTCCCGGCGACCCGGATCGGTGTGGTGGACGGCGAGGAGATCGAGATCCAGGGCGAGTTCACGCTCCCGCTGGCCGAGCTCCGCACCGCCCACGAGGCGACGATCCCGGCGCTGCTCGCCTGATCCGGCGCTTTTCGAGCCCCCGTCCGGAACCTTTCCGGGCGGGGGCTCGCCCGTGCCCGCGGACCGCGGGCCGCGAGACCGTACTGCCCCCGACCCCGCAGGGCTGAGACGGTACGGCCCCCGGGGGCGCCCGGCGGCGTAGGGTCGGCCCATGCCGCCCGCCAAGAAGAAGCCGCGCACCTACGACCACGCGAGGACCAGCGCAGCCGTCGTCGCCCAGTTCGGCCATGTCCGGGACGCCGTACGGGAGTTGGACCCGGAGCAGCTCGCCCGGCCGAGCGGGCTCGGCGACTGGACCGTCGCCGAACTCGCCGCGCACATCGCGTGGATCGCCGACTCGCTGGCGGCCGGCCTGGACAAGCCGCCCGCCGCCGTCGCCGAACTGCCCGCCGTCGAATGGCCCTTCGCGACCGCCTCGCTCGCCGGGAAGATCGCCGAAGCGGCCAAGGAGACCCTGGAGGGCGCCCCGCTGCCCGAGCTCTTCGACCGGACCGCCGACCGCCTGGCCCGAGCCCTTGAAGCGCACCCCGGCAGCCGGGTCCTGGACCTGTGGATCGGGGCCATGACCCTGGCCGACTTCGTGGTCACCCGGACCATCGAGCTCGTGGTCCACACCGACGACCTGCGCCGCGCCACCGGACTGGACATCACGATCGACCGCCAGGCCCTGGCCGCCTGCACCCGGCTGCTCGCCGACGCCCTCGCGATCAAGGCGCCCGGCGGCTCCGTGGAGGTGCGCGTCCCGCCCTTCGCGGTGGTCCAGTGCGTCGAGGGCCCCCGGCACACCCGCGGCACCCCGCCGAACGTCGTGGAGACCGACCCGCTGACCTGGATCCGGCTCGCCACTGGCCGTGCCACCTGGGCCGGGGAACTGGACGGGGCCCGCGTCAGCGCCAGCGGCGAACGCGCCGACCTTTCCGCCCTGCTCCCCCTGATGGCCTGAGCGCGGAACCGCCGCGGAGCGGGCCGCGTCCCACCGGCATGCGCCCGCTCCGGCTCCTCCTCGCACCCCTGACCGCCCTGCTCCTGGCGGCCGCCGTCTCCTGCGGGGACGCCGGCCCGCGCACCGCCCCCGGGCAGGCGGTCACGCAGACCGCGGAGCCCCGTACCCCCGACGCTCCGCTGGTCGCCACCCGGTGGACCGTGGACTCCCTCGTCGGTCAGGAGGCGAGCTCGCCCCTTCCCGCCGGCGTCGAGGGCAGGGCCTGGTTCACCCTCACCGCGGACGGCTCCGCGACCGGAGGCCTCGGCTGCAACCGGTTCAACGCCAAGGCCACCGTCCAGGGGCCGCTGCTCACCTTCGGGCCGCTGGCCACCACCCGGATGGCCTGCGAGGGCCCGGCCGGCGAGGTGGAGCGGGAGCTGGCCGGGCTGTTCTCCGGCGGCCCGCTCGCCGTGGAGATCAAGGGCGACGCCCTCACCCTGACCGCGACCACCGAAGGTGAGATCAAGGGCATCACGGCCCGGGCGGCCTCGGCCGTGGAGTGACCCCGCCCCGGGCGGGGCGGCTTTCCACAGGCTGTGGACCGCCCCGGCCGCGGCGCCGTACGGGGATCAGCCCGGGTACGGGAGCAGGCCCGCGTCCGTCTTCTCCCAGGCCGCCCGCAGCTCGGCCAGCCGGGCCGGCTCCAGGGCCGCCTTGTCGGCCTGTTCGCGGATGTCCCCGGCCAGGTTGAACAGCTGGTCGCGGCCCGCCTTGCCGCGGTAGTACTTCCAGTCCCCGCGGCGCAGCGCCCGCTCCCCGCGGACCCGCCAGAAGATGTTCCGCTCGGCGACCTTCTCCCCGCGCAGCAGGTACCCGGCCAGGCTCACCCCGTCCAGCGGGTACGCCGGGTTCGCGCGGGCCCCGGCCAGCTCCAGCAGGGTCGCCGTCCAGTCCGGGGTGAAGACCGGGACGTGGCTGACCTGGCCGCCGCCCAGCCGGGCCGGCCAGCGCACGATGTTCGGGACCCGGATCCCGCCCTCCTGGAGGGAGGCCTTGTTGCCCGACAGCGGCCAGTTGTGGGAGAAGCGCTCGCCGCCGTTGTCGCTGGAGAAGAAGACCAGGGTGTCCTCCTCCTGGCCGGAGCGCTTCAGCGCCTTGAGCACCTCGCCGACCGAGCGGTCGAGGTCCTCAACCATCTGCTTGTACTTCTCGATCGAGCCGCCGTCCTGGTGCCACAGGGCCCGTCCGTCGCCCGCCTTGATCCGCCGCTCCACCTCGGCGCTCTCCGCCGTGTCGCCCTCGGCGATCCACGGCCAGTGCGGGGTGGTGAAGTTGAGGTTGAGCAGCCACGGCTTGCCGTGGTGGTCGCGGGAGACGTACTCGCTCGCCCGCTCGGTCAGGATGCGGGTGTAATAGCGCAGGTCCTTGTACTCGGCGTCGCCCTCGTAGAGGTCGTACTCGCCGCCCAGACCGAGCTTGGAGTAGTACTCCAGGGCTCCGCCGAAGTTGCCGAAGAATTCGTCCCAGCCGGACTTGGTCGGGCTGTAGTCGGGCAGGTAGCCGCAGTGCCACTTGCCGATCAGCGCGGTCGAGTAGCCCGAGCCGCGCAGCAGCGAGGCCAGCGTGGGATGGGTGGGCTCCAGACCGGCCGTCTTGTCGGCTATCGGCTCGGCGAGCCCGCCCTTGGTACGGCCCGGGTAGCGCCCGGTGTACAGGCTGAAACGGGTCGGGGAGCAGGTCGCGGAGCCGGAGTATGCGTCGGTGAAGCGCACGCCCTGGCGGGCGAGCCGGTCCAGGTTCGGGGTCTTGATGTTGGGGGACCCGTACGAGGACAGGTCGGCCCAGCCGAGGTCGTCCCCGAGGATGAACAGGATGTTCGGGCGGCGCGAGCGGCGACCCCGATCGGCCCGGAACTCCCGCTCCTCGGGACCCGTGTTCCGGTCCTCGGAGGCCTGGGCGGGGGCGGCTCCCAGCCCCACCGCGGCGGCCGCCGCGGTCACTCCGACGGCGCCTCCGAAGGCGCGACGGGACAGCTTGCTGTTGTACGAAGACACGGGTGCTCCAAGGCGCGGCCCACCCACCCTCCCCGGGCGGCGCGGGACGGCGCACGGCACGGCGGGGCGGGGTTGGGTGGAGCGGAAAGGGGAAAGAAGGAGGAAGAGTTGTGGCTACGCGAAACAGCGACAGATGGCGCTCGCGACACGGACCAGGTCCACGTGCCGGCGCTCGACGAGGGTGACAGAACGGTCACCGAGAGGCTGCATGGCCGAGAGCCTGTCCGAATGCCCTTGTAGATGTCAACAAGGTGATCCGAATACCGAGACGGGGCGCCCGGTCACCCTCCGTGCTGTGACATTTCCCGGCCGTCCCCAATTCGGACCAGTGGTCGATCTCGCCTACACTCGGAGGCGTGCCTCGTGGTGATGGACGACTCAACCACGACCTGCTCCCCGGCGAAAAAGGCCCCCAGGACGCTTGCGGCGTCTTCGGTGTCTGGGCTCCGGGTGAAGAGGTCGCCAAGCTCACCTACTTCGGACTGTATGCACTGCAGCACCGCGGACAAGAGTCCGCGGGCATCGCTGTGAGCAACGGTTCCCAGATCCTGGTCTTCAAGGACATGGGCCTCGTTTCCCAAGTCTTCGACGAAACCTCTCTCGGCTCGCTCCAGGGTCATATCGCGGTCGGTCACGCCCGCTACTCGACCACCGGAGCCTCCGTCTGGGAGAACGCTCAGCCGACCTTCCGTGCGACCGCCCACGGCTCCATTGCCCTGGGTCACAACGGCAACTTGGTGAACACCGCCGAGCTCGCCGAAATGGTCGCCGACCTCCCCCGTCAGGACGGCCGCGCCACCCAGGTGGCGGCCACCAACGACACCGACCTGGTCACCGCCCTCCTGGCCGGCCAGACGGACGACGACGGCAAGCCCCTGACCATCGAGGAGTCGGCCACCAAGGTCCTCCCGAAGGTGAAGGGCGCCTTCTCGCTCGTCTTCATGGACGAGGGAACGCTCTACACCGCCCGTGACCCGCAGGGCATCCGCCCGCTGGTCCTCGGCCGCCTCGACCGCGGCTGGGTGGTCGCGAGCGAGACCGCCGCCCTCGACATCTGCGGAGCCAGCTTCGTCCGCGAGGTCGAGCCGGGCGAGCTCATCGCGATCGACGAGAACGGTCTGCGGACCTCTCGCTTCGCGGAAGCAAAGCCCAAGGGCTGTGTCTTCGAGTACGTCTACCTGGCGCGCCCGGACACCGACATCGCCGGCCGGAACGTCTACCTCTCGCGCGTCGAGATGGGCAGGCGCCTCGCCAAGGAAGCCCCGGTCGAGGCCGACCTGGTGATATCGACACCGGAATCGGGCACGCCCGCCGCCGTCGGTTACGCCGAGGCCAGCGGGATTCCGTACGGCGTCGGCCTGGTCAAGAACGCCTACGTGGGCCGGACCTTCATCCAGCCCTCGCAGACGATCCGCCAGCTCGGCATCCGTCTCAAGCTCAACCCCCTCAAGGAAGTCATCCGGGGCAAGCGCCTGGTGGTCGTCGACGACTCGATCGTCCGCGGCAACACCCAGCGCGCCCTGGTCAAGATGCTCCGCGAGGCCGGCGCGGCGGAGATCCACATCCGGATCTCCTCGCCGCCGGTGAAGTGGCCGTGCTTCTTCGGCATCGACTTCGCCACCCGGGCCGAGCTGATCGCCAACGGCATGTCGGTCGACGAGATCGCCAAGTCGCTCGGCGCGGATTCGCTCTCGTACATCTCGCTCGACGCGATGGTCGAGGCGACCACCATCCAGAAGCCCAACCTCTGCCGTGCCTGCTTCGACGGCGAGTACCCCATGGAGCTGCCCGACCCGCAGCTGCTGGGCAAGCAGCTTCTGGAGACGGAGCTGGCCGGCGGTACGGACGCCGCCGACGCGCTCCGGCGCCCGTAGGGCTCGCAGCCCCGTAGAGCACCCGGTCCCCTGGGGCCGGTGTGCCCTGCCCACCCTGCTCAACCTGCGCGGGGCCCTGCCTTTTGAAGCTTCTCCCGGGGCCCCGCACCACACGCAGCAACGACACGAAAGCTCTCTCCTGTCATGACAGAGAAGACCACCGGTGCCAGCTACGCAGCCGCGGGCGTGGACATCGACGCGGGAGACCGCGCCGTCGAGCTGATGAAGGAGTGGGTGAAGAAGACGCAGCGCCCCGAGGTCCTCGGCGGCCTCGGCGGCTTCGCCGGCCTCTTCGACGCCTCCGCCCTCAAGCGCTACGAGCGCCCCCTGCTGGCCTCCGCCACCGACGGGGTCGGCACCAAGGTGGACATCGCCCGCCGCATGGGCGTGTACGACACCATCGGGCACGACCTGGTCGCGATGGTCATGGACGACATCGTCGTCTGCGGCGCCGAGCCGCTCTTCATGACCGACTACATCTGCGTCGGCAAGGTCCACCCCGAGCGGGTCGCGGCCATCGTCAAGGGCATCGCCGAGGGCTGCGTCCTGGCCGGCTGCGCCCTGGTCGGCGGCGAGACCGCCGAGCACCCCGGTCTGCTGGGCCCGGAGGACTTCGACGTGGCGGGCGCCGGCACCGGAGTCGTCGAGTACGACGCCCTGCTCGGCGCGGACCGTATCCGTACGGGCGACGCCGTGATCGCGATGGCGTCCTCCGGTCTTCACTCGAACGGGTACTCGCTGGTCCGCCACGTCCTCTTCGACCGCGCCGGGATGTCCCTGGAGCAGCACGTGGAGGAGCTCGGCCGGACCCTCGGCGAGGAGCTCCTGGAGCCCACCAAGATCTACTCGCTGGACTGCATGGCGCTCACCCGCACCGCCGAGGTGCACGCCTACTCCCACATCACGGGCGGCGGCCTCGCGGCCAACCTGGCCCGGGTGATCCCGGACCACCTGCACGCCACGGTCGACCGCTCGACCTGGGCCCCGGGTGCGATCTTCGACCTGGTCGGCAAGGCCGGGCAGGTGGAGCGCCTGGAGCTGGAGAAGACCCTGAACATGGGCGTCGGCATGATGGCCGTGGTCCCGCAGGAGTCGGTGGACGTGGCCCTGACCGCTCTGGCCGACCGGGGCGTCGACGCCTGGGTCGCGGGCGAGATCCTGGACCGCGGCGACCACGCCGAGGGCGCCACCATGACCGGTGACTACGCGAGCTGACGCGAGCGGACAGCACGGAAACCCGGTCCGGGGCAATGCCCTGGACCGGGTTTCGGTGTTTCAGACCTGGTGTGCAGACACCTCTAGAGCGTCACGCACCGCGAAAGCGTCAAGCACCGCGACGATGCGCCGACGGACCGGACTCTTCGTCCTCGTCCTCTTCGTCATCGTCGTTGTAGAGCGCCGCGTACTTGGCGTACGGGTCGTCCTCATCTTGATCGTCATCGTCATCGACTTCGACCGGCACGCTGACAGGCAGCGGCGGATCAGTCGGCGATGCGCCCAGCTCATTGGCCAGACGCGACAAGTCAGTCCCGCCGCTGCTGTACTTCAGCTGGCGGGCGACCTTCGTCTGCTTGGCCTTTGCCCGGCCGCGCCCCATGGCTCGACCCCCTCGGTGACGGGGCTCGACGGCCCCAGAGTCTGACACGCGTTCATGGTTCGGAGCGGGCTCTCCGTGGAGAGACCGTCCGTAGGGGTTTAACGGTACCTGCTTCCGCGGCCATACGGTACGTCGCCCGCATGACGCGCCCCGGTGCAGTACCAACAAGGCGCCCCGTCCTCGCTGGTCAGCTGCGATTTTAGCCCTTTCCTGACGGGCGACCCGCCGAAGCGCAGTGAGTTCCGTCTCGCTGCGCCCCGGCGGACGCCCCGGAAGCCCCCATAAGCGCCCGATAAGGACGCCTGTGGGGACCCCCGTGGGCACCTCGTGAGGATCAGACCGTCAGCGCGGCGGTCCGGCCGGCGGTGCGCGTGGCGAGGGCCTCGGCCATCCGCTGCTCGGCGATCCGGTCGGCGGCGGCGGCCGGCGGGATCCCGTCGGACTTCGCACGTGCGAAGATCGCCAGCGTGGTGTCGAAGATCTTGGACGCCTTCGCCTTGCAGCGGTCGAAGTCGAAGCCGTGGAGCTCGTCGGCGACCTGGATGACCCCGCCCGCGTTGACCACGTAGTCCGGCGCGTAGAGGATCCCGCGGTCCGCGAGGTCCTTCTCCACGCCCGGGTGCGCGAGCTGGTTGTTCGCCGCGCCGCACACCACCTTCGCGGTCAGGACCGGCACCGAGGAGTCGTTCAGGGCCCCGCCCAGCGCGCAGGGGGCGTAGATGTCCAGGCCCTCGACGCGGATCAGGGCCTCCGTGTCGGCGACGGCGGTGACCCGGCCCGCGTACTTGCCGTCGGCGTGCTTTTCGAGGATCCGCGACACGGATTCCTCCCGCACGTCCGTGATCACGACCTCGGCGCCGTCCTCCAGCAGGTGCTCGACCAGGTGGTGACCCACCTTGCCGACGCCCGCCACGCCGACCTTGCGGCCGCGCAGGGTCGGGTCGCCCCACAGGTGCTGGGCGCTGGCGCGCATGCCCTGGAAGACGCCGAAGGCGGTGAGGACCGAGGAGTCGCCGGCGCCGCCGTTCTCGGGCGAGCGGCCGGTGGCCCAGCGGGTCTCGCGGGCCACGACGTCCATGTCGGCCACGTAGGTGCCGACATCGCAGGCGGTCACGTAGCGGCCGCCGAGGGACTCCACGAACCGGCCGTAGGCCAGCAGCAGTTCCTCGGACTTCAAGATGTCCGGGTCGCCGATGATGACGGCCTTGCCGCCGCCGAGGTCGAGCCCGGCGAGCGCGTTCTTGTACGACATGCCGCGCGCGAGGTTCAGCGCGTCACGGACGGCTTCCTCGTCCGAGGCGTACGCGTGGAAGCGGGTGCCGCCGAGGGCCGGGCCCAGGGCGGTGGAGTGGATCGCGATGACGGCCTTGAGGCCGGAGGCTCGGTCCTGGCACAGCACGACTTGCTCGTGGCCGCCCTGTTCGCTGCGGAACAGGGTGTGCAGGACGCCGTCGGTCATTTCGGTCACGGTGGTGACTCCCATGGAAGAGATTCGGCGGGAAAAGACGCCCGCCCTGCGGGTGGGGGAGGGCGCGCTGGGAGCAGCGTAAGACCTGCGGGGCCCGGTGATCCTCCCTGTCCGGGGATCGGAACACTCACGGGGTACGGAGTACCGGTGTGCGCGGCGGGGGAGGACGAGAGCGTGAGCGAATCCCCCGATCCCCGGCTGCCCTCGGCACGGTCGACGCCGACCGTTCCGTACGCCTCGTACCTGCGCGTCTACGAGCCCCTGGCCGCTTTCCCGGAGCCCGAGCGCACCCACTGGGCCGACTACGCCCGGCGCGGGGCCACCGCGACCGCCCAGGACGAACTGCGCCGGTCGCTGGTGAACTTGGTACGGGTCCCCGTGGTCGGGGTCCCGGCGCACGAGAGCGCGGACGCCTTCACCGCCGAGGTGGACGGGGTGCTGCTGGTCTGCCCGTGGCGGACCAGGCTGCGGGGATGGCTGGCGCTGGAGGAGCTGTCGGCCGAGTTCCCGCCCTCGGTCCTCGACGCCGTGCTGCCCGCGGTGACCCGGCGCCGGACCACCGAGGAGTACGAGGCCTGGCGCGGGCGGAACCCCGACGCCCGCCCGTGGATCCGTACCGGGGTGTGGCAGGTGCCGCTGCGCTGGTTCGTGCTGGTGTCCGACGAGGAGCGGGAGTACGTGCCCGGCGAGCGGCTGCGCTACCGGACCCCGATGGTGCAGGCGCGGCGCCGGCTCGCGCGGGCGCTGCGGACCCTGCGCGAGGCGGAGGGGTACGGGATGCTCGCCGAGGGGCTGGTGGAGGTCGGGAGCTGGCTGGAGGAGTTCCACCCGCGCTCGATGGTGGAGCTGGACTACGGCGGGCTGCCGTACGCGCTGTCGGCGGACCGGCTGGCGGTCGACCACTCGGCCCGGGACCTGGCGGCGGGCATCGCGGCGCTTCGGGCCGGGGACCGGGACGGGGCGGCGGAGACGTACGGGGTCCTGGCGGAGCGGTGGCGGGCGGTCCGGGAGCGACTCTTCGCCAATTAGCGCCCGACTCGGCGCCCGGTCCGGCGCCGGTGCGACCGGATGACGGGAGGACGTCCCGGACCGCCTGGCGGGTCGGGACGGCCGTGTCCATCCGCCGATCGGCCGAGCACGGAAGAGAACGGGCTGCTCAGGACCGTGATGCCCTCTTTTGGGTCTTTGTTCCGGGACCTACGTCCCGATACGGGCCATTGGCCCAAGCGTGACGGACCGCACTTTCTACACCCTTGCGCCCTTCCCCTACCCTCGTGCCAAAATAGGACAAGGAGTCCGGGGAGGGTTCCTTCCGTCCAACTAAGGGCGGAATGCTCGGCATTGCACTCTACGGGGGGTCTGACGACTCCTGATCGCTCTGTGACTGATCGTCACAGTGGGGTGACTGTCCGCTATGGGACGGTCCATCGGCTTCCGCCGCTGATGAACACCTCGGAGGGCAATTCCATCGGTTTGGCCGTCGAGGCTGGACGGATGGTGTAGTTGTAGTGCCGAGGACAAGCCGTTCGTCCTATAACCGACTCGGCCCGCGTATGTCCATTTCGGGCAACGTGGGCCAAGGTGCAGAATTTAGAGGAAAGAACCGAGATGGTTCGGTTCTCCCGAGGAGGCCGCTCATGACCGCTCGCACCCCTGATGCCGAGCCGCTGCTGACCCCGGCTGAGGTTGCCACGATGTTCCGCGTGGACCCGAAGACGGTCACTCGCTGGGCCAAGGCTGGCAAGCTCACGTCCATCCGCACCCTGGGTGGACACCGCCGTTACCGCGAGGCTGAGGTCCGCGCACTGCTTGCGGGAATTCCGCAGCAGCGCAGCGAGGCCTGAGGTTCCGCAGCACAACTTATGCCGGGTCTATATCGGGTCCCCCAATCCGATGAGCCCCACATAGCTTCAAACGACCGGACCTGCCCCAACAGGTTCTCCTGTCGTTCGATCGCGCTGGACTCCGCCGGGTCCAGCGCGATCTTTTTTATGCCCTGGTCAGGGTCCTGTCGGACGTGCGTACGAGGCCAGCCCGGGTGGGTGCAATTACACATATTAAATCGAGCAGGCGTATGGGTCCGATAAAAGCGTGCGTCTCAAAAACTCATGTGGTGACTCCCGTCACAGGTGATCACTCTTGTACATCCGGCAATGCACCCCGTAAGGGGATGTCCGGCGCGGAGCGCATCATGCGGACGGGGGATATTTCCGCAGGGCCGGGGGCCGTTGACCGGCCGCGCGCGGCTCCCGCCCTCCGATGATCCGGAAAGGGCTCCGCGAAGCGCTCTGGCGGGCTCTCAGGGGCTCTTGGGGCGCCGTGAGGGGTTCCGGTGGCCACGGCGGTCGTTCGGGTGGCCCTGAGGGCCGGGGCCGCTCCGGTCGGTTCCGTATCCACGTGCCCCGGGAAACGCATCAGGGCCCGCATCCCTGGGGGATGCGGGCCCTGATGTCACTGCGAACCTGACGGGACTTGAACCCGCGACCTCCACCTTGACAGGGTGGCGAGCTAACCAACTGCTCCACAGGTCCTCGATTTGCAGCCGCTGGGCGGCTACGAATCAGACTGTACCGCAGCTCAGGGGGTGGAGTCGAACCCGATCAGCGGGCAGGTCCCGGGGCGGCCGCGTCGACCGCCTTCACGATGCGTTTGTCGGAGATCGGATAGGCCGTTCCGAGGGCGTGCGCGAAGTAGCTGACCCGCAGTTCCTCGATCATCCAGCGGATGTCCGTGACCGCCTCCGGAACCGGGCGGCCCTTGGGCAACTGCTCCAGCAGCCACAGGTACTCGTCCCGCATCTCGTGGACCTTCTCCATGCGCGTGGTGTCGCGCTGGACCCCGGTGGGCATCTGCTGGAGCCGCCGGTCGGCGGCCACCAGGTAGCGCATCAGGTCCGGCAGCCGGCGCAGTCCGGTCAGGGTCACGAAGCCGGCCGGCATCAGGGCCGCCAGCTGCGTCCTGACGTCCTGGACGTTGGCCATGAGCGCCAGGCTGCTCGTGGTCTTCAGCCGGCGCTCGCACGCCTGCCAGGCCGCCAGCACCTGCTGCACCTGCGTGATCGTCCGCACCGTGGTGTCCACCAGGTCCGCGCGGACTGCCTCGTAGAGCTTGCGGAAGCCCGCCTCGTCCCAGGCCGGGCCGCCGTGCGCCGCGATCAGCCTGTCGGTGGCCGCGGTCGCGCAGTCGTCGAACAGCCCCTGGACGGAGCCGTGCGGATTGCGCGACAGGGCAAGCTTCTGCTGGTTGGAGAGGTGGTCCGAGGCGAACTTCGCCGGGTTCACCGGGATGTTGAGCAGGATGAGCCGACGGGTGCCGAGCCACATCGCCTGCTGCTGCTCGGCCTCGGTGTCGAAGAGGCGTACGGAGACGGATGCGCCCTCGTCCACCAGCGCCGGGTAGGCCTTCACCGGCTGACCGGCCCGCCGGGTCTCGAAGACCTTGGTCAGCGTGCCGATGGTCCAGTCCGTCAGCCCGGTCTTCTCCAACGACTCCCCGCCCGCCCGCTCGGCGGTGGCCGCGGCCGCCTGGGAGAGGGCCTGGCGGGCCTTGGGCTTGAGCTGGAGCCGCAGGTACTCCAGGTCCTTGGCCTCGGCGAGGTTCTTGCGTCGCTCGTCGACGATCCGGAAGGTGATCTTCAGATGGTCCGGGATCCGGGTGAGGTCGAAGTCCTCGGCGGTGACCGGGACCCCGACCATCCGGTGCAGCTCACGGGCCAGCGTGACGTGCAGCGGTTCCTGGAGGGGGTGAGACGTCGCCAGGAAGCGGGTCGCGAAGTTGGGCGCGGGCACGTAGTGCCGGCGGATCGGCTTCGGGAGGGAGCGGATCAGCTCGGTGACGACCTCTTCCCGCAGACCCGGGATCTGCCAGTCGAAGCCCTCGTCCGTGACCTGGTTGAGCACCTGGAGCGGGATGTGGACGGTCACGCCGTCCGCGTCCGCGCCCGGCTCGAACTGGTAGGTCACCCGGAACTTCAGCCGGCCCTGGTGCCAGGAGTCGGGATAGTCGGCCTTGGTGACCCCGGCCGCCTTCTCCGTCAGCAGCATCTCGCGCTCGAAGTCGAGCAGTTCCGGCTCGTCGCGCTTCTTGTGCTTCCACCACGAGTCGAAGTGCGCGCCCGAGACCACGTGCTCGGGGATCCGCTGGTCGTAGAAGTCGAAGAGGGTCTCGTCGTCGACCACGATGTCGCGGCGCCGGGCCCGGTTCTCCAGCTCCTCGACCTCGGTGAGGAGCTTGCGGTTGTCGGCGTAGAACTTGTGGTGGGTCCGCCAGTCCCCCTCGACGAGGGCGTTGCGGATGAACAGTTCGCGCGAGACCTCGGCGTCGATCCGGCCGTAGTTGATCTTCCGTTGCGCGACGATCGGGACCCCGTACAGGGTGACCTTCTCGTACGCCATGACAGCCGCCTGGTCCTTCTCCCAGTGCGGCTCGCTGTACGTGCGCTTGATCAGGTGCTGGGCGAGCGGCTCCACCCACTCCGGCTCCACCTTGGCGTTCACCCGGGCCCACAGCCTGGAGGTTTCCACCAGCTCCGCCGACATCAGGAACTTCGGCTGCTTCTTGAAGAGCGAGGATCCGGGGAAGATCGCGAACTTGGCGGACCGGGCCCCCAGGTACTCGTTCTTGTCGGTGTCCTTGAGCCCGATGTGCGACAGCAGGCCGGCCAGCAGCGAGATGTGCACGCTCGTCTCCGGGGCGTCGGCCTCGTTGACGTGGATGCCCATGGACTTGGCGACCGTGCGCAGCTGCGAATAGATGTCCTGCCACTCGCGGATCCGCAGGAAGTTCAGGTACTCCTGCTTGCACATCCGGCGGAAGGAGGAGGAGCCGCGCTCCTTCTGCTGCTCGCGCACGTAGCGCCACATGTTCAGGAACGAGAGGAAGTCGCTGGTCTCGTCCTTGAAGCGGGCGTGGTTCTGGTCGGCCTGGGTCTGCTTGTCCGAGGGCCGCTCGCGCGGGTCCTGGATGGACAGGGCCGCCGCGATGACCATGACCTCGCGGACGCAGTTGTTCTTGTCCGCCTCCACCACCATGCGGGCGAGCCGCGGGTCCACCGGGAGCTGGGAGAGCTGGCGGCCCATGGGCGTGAGCCGCTTCTTGTGGTCCTTCTCGTTCGGATCGAGGGCTCCGAGCTCCTGGAGGAGCTGCACGCCGTCGCGGATGTTGCGGTGGTCCGGCGGGTCGATGAAGGGGAACTTCTCGATCTCGCCGAGGCCGGCCGCGGTCATCTGGAGGATGACGGAGGCCAGGTTCGTGCGCAGGATCTCGGCGTCCGTGAACTCCGGACGACTGTTGAAGTCGTCCTCGGAGTAGAGACGGATGCAGATGCCGTCCGAGGTACGGCCGCAGCGGCCCTTGCGCTGGTTGGCGCTGGCCTGGGAGATCCGCTCGATGGGCAGCCGCTGGACCTTGGTGCGGTGGCTGTAGCGGGAGATGCGGGCGTTGCCCGGGTCGATCACGTACTTGATGCCCGGGACCGTCAGCGAGGTCTCGGCGACGTTCGTCGCGAGGACGATCCGGCGGCCCGTGTGCTGCTGGAAGACGCGGTGCTGCTCGGCGTGCGAGAGGCGGGCGTACAGGGGGAGGACTTCGGTGAGGCGGAGCTTGCGCTTCTCCAGCGCGTCCGCCGTGTCGCGGATCTCGCGCTCGCCGGAGAGGAAGACCAGGATGTCGCCCGGCCCCTCGGACTGGAGCTCGTCCACGGCCTCGCAGATCGCGGTGATCTGGTCGCGGTCGCTGTCCTCGGAGTCGTCCTCCAGCAGCGGGCGGTAGCGCAGCTCGACCGGATACGTCCGGCCGCTGACCTCGACGATCGGGGCCTCGCCGAAGTGCCGGGAGAAGCGCTCGGGGTCGATCGTCGCCGAGGTGATGATCACCTTGAGGTCGGGGCGCTTGGGCAGCAGCGTGGCCAGGTAGCCGAGCAGGAAGTCGATGTTCAGCGACCGCTCGTGGGCCTCGTCGATGATGATCGTGTCGTACGCGCGCAGCTCGCGGTCCGTCTGGATCTCGGCGAGCAGGATGCCGTCCGTCATCAGCTTCACGAAGGTGGCGTCCTGGTCCACCTGGTCGGTGAACCGGACCTTCCAGCCGACGGTCTGCCCGATCTCGGACTTCAGCTCCTCCGCGATGCGCTCCGCGACAGTGCGGGCCGCGATCCGGCGGGGCTGGGTGTGGCCGATCATGCCCCGGACGCCGCGCCCCAGCTCCATGCAGATCTTGGGGATCTGCGTGGTCTTGCCGGAGCCGGTCTCGCCCGCGACGATCACGACCTGGTGGTCGCGTATCGCCTCGGCGATCTCGTCCTTCTTCTGGCTGACGGGAAGGTTCTCGGGATACGTGACCTCCGGCATCCGCGAGGCGCGCCCGGCCAGTCGCGCGGCGGCCTTTTCGGCCTCCGCGGCGATCTCGTCGAGTACGGCCTGCTTGGCCTCGGGCTTACGGATACGGCGGGCGCCTTCGAGGCGGCGGCCGAGGCGGTGCGCGTCACGGAGGGAGATCTCACCGAGAAGCGTCTGCAGGGCGGCGAAGGAAGTAGACATACCTGATCGAGGATCTCACCCGCAGGTGCCGGGTGGCGAACGCGTTTGTGCACCCTCCCCGTACGATTTCGGGACGAGACCCCCTGAACCGACCCGCCGTCCGAGTGAGAGGCCCGACATGTTCCGCGCCCGTGCCCGAGGAGCCCGTGTGCCGTGGCTCCTGCTCGGCGCCGTGCTCGCGGTGCTGCTGGCCTGCATGCCTCCGGCGGGTGCGGGTTCGGGTGGGGTTCGGGCCGGTGCGGTCCAGGCGGGCGGGGGTCGCCTCGTCGCGGCCCCGGTCCAGGCCGCCCCGGCTCGGGCCGCCGTGGCGGATGAGGCCCTGGCGCCGGTCCCCGTCCCGGCCATGGTGTTCGCGGGCCCGGAGGCGACCGGCCAAGGGCCCGCCTGCGCCCCCGGGCCGCCGGAGCGGGGGCCGCTGCCAGCCGCGCCGCCGCGTGGAGCCGGGGACCAGGGGCACGTGCCGCCCGCGCGGGTCGGGGCGGAGCGGGCCTGGGACGGGCAGGCGATACCCGTACGGGTCTTCGTGCGCGGGCCCGACCTGCCGGCGCCCTCCGCCCTGGAGCTCTCCGTGATGCGGGTCTAGGAGGACCGGTCGCAACCCGCCCGGTCCGCCGTACCCACTCTTCACACAGCTCTGGAGCATCCGCATGCCCTCGTCCCCCCGCAAGCCCCTGCTGATCTCCGCCGGGGTCGCCGTCGCCGCGATCACCCTCGGCATCGTGTCCTGGCAGGCCACCGCGTCCGGGGAGTCCCCCGCCAAGTCCTCCTCGGCCTCCGCGCCGCAGGCCTCCGACGCCCAGGCGGAGCTGAAGGCGCTCGCCCGCCGCGAGTCCGGCGACAAGCTCGCCGTGGGCCGCGCCGACGCGCCCGTCGTCCTGATCGAGTACTCCGACTTCAAGTGCGGCTACTGCGGGAAGTTCGCCCGCGACACCGAACCCGAGCTGATGAAGAAGTACGTGCAGGACGGCACCCTGCGCATCGAGTGGCGCAACTTCCCGATCTTCGGCGCCGACTCCGAGGCCGCCGCCAAGGCCGCCTGGGCGGCCGGGCAGCAGGACCGCTTCGCGCAGTTCCACGCGGCCGCGTACGCCGAGGGCTCCAAGGAGAAGGGCTTCGGCGAGGCCCGCCTGGAGGAGCTGGCGCAGCAGGCCGGGGTCCCCGACCTGGAGCGCTTCAAGAAGGACATGGCCGGGGAGCAGGCCGCCGCCGCCCTGCGCAAGGACCAGGAGGAGGGCTACCGCATCGGCGTCACCTCCACCCCGTCCTTCCTGATCAACGGGCAGCCCGTGGCCGGCGCCCAGCCCGTCGACGCCTTCACCGCCGCCATCGCCAGGGCCAAGACCCAGGCGCAGGCCGGAGAGGGCGCGAAGTGACCGACATCGGATACCTGGCCGCCCTGCTGGGCGGCCTCCTCGCGCTGCTCAGCCCGTGCAGCGCGCTGCTCCTGCCCGCCTTCTTCGCCTACTCCATCGATTCCACCTCCCGGCTGCTGGCCCGGACCGGGATCTTCTACGCGGGCCTCGCGAGCACCCTCGTACCGCTGGGCGCGGCCGGTTCGTACGCCGGGCGGTTCTTCCACGGCAACCGGGACGCCCTGGTGCTCTTCGGCGGCTGGCTGATCATCGCGCTCGGGCTCGCCCAGATCCTCGGCCTCGGCTTCGCCCCGAAGCGGATCTCGGAGCTGTCCGGGAGGATCCGGCCGACGACCGCCCTGTCGGTGTACGCGCTCGGCGCGGTCTACGGCCTGGCCGGATTCTGCGCCGGCCCGATCCTCGGCAGCGTCCTGACGGTGGCGGCGGTCAGCGGCAGCCCGGTCTACGGGGGCCTCCTGCTGGCGGTGTACGCGCTCGGCATGGCGGTGCCGCTGTTCCTGCTGGCGCTGCTCTGGGAGCGCTTCGACCTCGGCCGCCGCCGCTGGCTGCGCGGCCGGTCGCTCTCGGTCGGCCGCTTCGAACTGCACACGACCTCGCTCGCGTCGGGCCTGTTCTTCATCCTGCTCGGCGCGATGTTCCTGATCTACGACGGGGCGAGTGCGCTGCCGGGGCTGCTGGACGTGGACGACTCGTTCGCGGTGGAGCAGCGGGTGCAGGCCGTCGCGGACGCGGTGCCGGACTGGGCACTGCTCGGGCTCGTCGCCCTGGCGGCGGCGGGCTTCGGGCTGGCGCAGTGGCGCCGCAGGGCGCGCGCGGAGGCCACCGCAGCGGAGGAGTGACGCAAGAAGGCCCCGTCCGATGGACGGGGCCTTCTTGACTCTCTGGTGGCTGGGGCCGGGGTCGAACCGGCGACCTATCGCTTTTCAGGCGATCGCTCGTACCAACTGAGCTACCCAGCCACGAAACCGTTTCCGGTCTCAGCGAACCTGACGGGACTTGAACCCGCGACCTCCACCTTGACAGGGTGGCGAGCTAACCAACTGCTCCACAGGTCCTTGCAATGTGCGAGAACAAGTCTCGCACACGGTAATGCGTACCCCCAACGGGATTCGAACCCGTGCTACCGCCTTGAAAGGGCGGCGTCCTGGGCCACTAGACGATGAGGGCTAAAGGCCCGCCGTGCACTCTCGAGTGCGTCGGGGACGTGAGAAGCATATGGGATCCCGGCGGCGATCGCCAAAACGGTTTCCGCGGGCGGGTCAGCGGCCGTCGAGGGGGACCCGCAGGTCAGCCCCAGCCGAGTTCGTGGAGCCGCTCGTCGTCGATGCCGAAGTGGTGGGCGATCTCGTGGACCACGGTCACCGCCACCTCGTGGACCACCTCCTGGGAGGTCTCGCACATCCGCAGGGTCGGGCCCATGTAGATCGAGATCCGGTCGGGCAGGACCCCGGCGTACCACTCGCCGCGCTCGGTGAGCGGGGTCCCCTCGTAGAGGCCCAGCAGCTCGGGGTCGTCGGCGGCGGGCTCGTCCTCCACGAAGACGGCCACGTTGTCCATGACCCGGGTCAGCTCCTCGGGGATCGAGTCCAGCGCCTCGGCCACCAGCTCTTCGAACGCGTCACGCGTCATCTCCAGCACGCACCCATTGTCCGGGACGGCCGCCCGTTCCGGAGGGCCCGGACGCGGCGGGCCGGGGCGCGGCGCGCGAGAATGGCCCGGTGACGAGACGCAGGGAGCCGTGCCGGTGACCCGGCCGACGGAGGGCGCCGAGGCCATCGACCCGGACGTCGACCTCCACGTGCCCGCGCAGCGCGCCGAACCCCAGGGGCGGGTGCTCGCGGCGGTGGCGGCGGGCGGCGTCGTGGGCGCCTCGGCGCGGTACGGGATCTCCCTGCTGTGGCCGGCCGCGCCCGGTGCGTTCCCGTGGGCGACCTTCTGGATCAACGTGAGCGGCTGCGCGCTGATCGGCGTGCTCATGGTGCTGATCAGCGAGGGCGGCCGGACCGCCCCGCATCCGCTGGTGCGCCCGTTCGCGGGGGTCGGGGTGCTCGGCGGGTTCACGACCTTCTCCACCTACGCGGTGGACTTCGCGCACCTGCTGGACGTCGGGAAGGCCGGCACCGCGCTGGCGTACGCCGGGCTCACCGTCGTCGCGGCGCTGGGCGCGGTGTGGGCGACGGCCACGGCCACCAGGCTCGCGGTCGGGGACGGACGCGCCCGTGGACGCGGGCCTTCGCAGCCGCGGTCGCGGGGGCGCGGGTGAGCTGGCCGGACTGGCCGGACTGGCTGACCGTCATGGCGGGCGCGGCCGTGGGGGCGCCGCTGCGCTACCTGACGGACCGTGCGGTGCAGGCGCGCCACGACTCCGTCTTCCCGTGGGGGACCTTCGTGGTCAACGCGACCGCCTCCCTGGTGCTGGGGGCGCTGGCCGGCGCGGTGCTGGACGGGGCCGCCTCCTCGCGGCTGAGCCTGCTGATCGGCACCGGGCTGTGCGGGGCGCTGAGCACCTACTCGACCTTCTCCTACGAGACGCTGCGGCTGGCCGAGCGGGGCTGGAAGTTCCTCGCCGCGGCCAATGTGGCGGCGTCGGTGCTGGTCGGGCTCGGCGGGGTCACGCTCGGCTACCAGGTGGCGGGGCAGCTGTTCGCCTGACGGGGCGCGGCCCCGCTCCGCACAGGGGCGTGTCCCTTGCGGGGCAAAGGGAGTTGGGCACATTGACCCGCTCACCGCGGACTCTTGTTCTGTGTTCCGGAGGTCCCCCGTGCGCCAGTTGTCCGCTTCCCTCCGCTTCCGCCGCCCCTCACTGGGCCCCCTCCGGCTGGCAGTCGCCGCGCTCGCGGTGGCGGCGATGGCCTCCACGGCCGGCTGCATGAGCGTCGGCGAGGACGCCGCGCAGCCGGGGCCCTCCTCCCCGGCGGCCATCCAGAACGGGAAGTCCGGCGGGTCCTCGTCCGGGAAGAGCGCCGGCGTGCACGGCGGCGGCCACGGCTCGAAGGACGGTACGGGGAACCAGGACGGCAGGGCCGGGGAGCCCGGCAAGGCCTCCGGCGCGCCCGGGGTCTCCCCCAGCCCCGGAGCCCCGGCCGGCCCGCCCGGGGCTCCCTCGCCTTCGGCGGGGCCGGGCGGCGGCGCGGGCGGCCAGGGCGGCCAGCAGCCCTCGGGCGGCGGCTCGGGCTCCGGCGGGGCGGGGGGTTCCGCCGGAGCGGGTGGCTCCGGTGGCGGGCAGCACGCTTCTCCGAGCGCCCAGCCCCCGTCTCCGGCTCCGTCGACCTCGACTCCGCCAGTGACGCAACCCACACCGAGTCCGGTGGTCTCGCCGCCGGAGCCGAGCGGGGCGCCAGGGCGTCAGTAGCGGGCCCTGGACCGGCGCGTTCCGCCGTCCGAGCTCCTGGGCCGCTTCGGTGTCCGCTGCTCTCCCCGTTGGTGTTTGTGCAGGTAAGAGGCATCTTCAGGGGACGGACTTGCCAGACCCCGGGGAGGGTGCGTATGGTTATAGATCGTTTGATCCCATTGCCCGGCGCCGACTCCGAAGAGCGCCGCGTGGCGCGTACTCTCCCCAACCGTGGCTGACCGCATTGAGGCGGTCGATTTGCGATTCACGGAGTTTGGGCGCGTGCCGAGACTCCGGAAGGTTTCGCATTTCGCATGTCCATTTCCAGTTCTGACCGTTCCGTCATGCCCGAGAACGACTCCAACGAGATCGTCGACGCCGAGACCCTTGCGGTCACCGAGGCCATCGAGGCCGTAGTCGCCGACGAGATCATCGAGGCTCTTGAGGCCGACGTGACGACCGGCGAGTCCTTCGAGGACTCCACCACCGACTTCGACGACGAGGCTGCGTCCGACGACGCCGCCGACGCCGAGCCCACCATGACCTTCGGCGACCTCGGTCTGCCCGACGGGATCGTGCGCAAGCTCGCCCAGAACGGCGTCACCGCCCCCTTCCCGATCCAGGCCGCGACCATCCCGGACGCCCTGGCCGGCAAGGACATCCTCGGCCGTGGCCGCACCGGCTCCGGCAAGACCCTCTCCTTCGGTCTGCCGACCCTGGCCTCGCTGGCCGGTGGCCACACCGAGAAGAAGAAGCCCCGCGCGATCATCCTGACGCCGACGCGTGAGCTCGCGATGCAGGTCGCCGACGCTCTCCAGCCCTACGGCGACGTGCTCGGCCTCAAGATGAAGGTCGTCTGCGGCGGTACCTCCATGAGCAACCAGATCTTCGCTCTGGAGCGCGGTGTCGACGTCCTCGTCGCCACCCCGGGCCGCCTGCGCGACATCATCAACCGCGGCGCCTGCTCCCTGGCGAACGTCCAGGTCGCAGTCCTCGACGAGGCCGACCAGATGGCGGACCTGGGCTTCCTGCCCGAGGTCACCGAGCTGCTCGACCAGATCCCCGGCGGCGGCCAGCGCATGCTCTTCTCCGCCACCATGGAGAACGAGATCGGCACCCTGGTCAAGCGCTACCTGACGAACCCCGTCACGCACGAGGTCGACAGCGCGCAGGGCAACGTCACGACCATGACGCACCACGTCCTCGTCGTGAAGCCGAAGGACAAGGCGCCGGTCACGGCCGCCATCGCCGCCCGCAAGGGCCGCACCATCATCTTCGTCCGCACCCAGCTGGGCGCCGACCGCATCGCCGAGCAGCTCATCGAGGCCGGCGTGAAGGCCGACGCGCTGCACGGCGGCATGACGCAGGGTGCCCGTACCCGCGTCCTCGCCGACTTCAAGGACGGCTACGTCAACGCGCTCGTCGCCACCGACGTCGCCGCCCGCGGCATCCACGTCGACGGCATCGACCTGGTCCTGAACGTGGACCCGGCCGGCGACCACAAGGACTACCTGCACCGCTCGGGCCGTACCGCCCGCGCCGGCAAGTCCGGTGTCGTGGTCTCCCTGGCGCTTCCGCACCAGCGCCGTCAGATCTTCCGCCTGATGGAGGACGCGGGCGTGGACGCCACGCGCCACATCGTCCAGGGCGTCGGCGCCTTCGACCCGGAGGTCGCCGAGATCACCGGTGCGCGTTCGCTGACGCAGGTCCAGGCCGACGCCGCGAACAACGCCGCGAAGCAGGCCGAGCGCGAGGTCGCCGACCTCACCAAGCAGCTGGAGCGCCTGTCGCGCCGCGCCGTGGAGCTGCGCGAGGAGTCCGACCGCCTGGTCGCCCGCTCCGCGCGCGAGCGCGGCGAGGACCCGGAGGCCGCTGTCGCCGAGGTGGCCGAGGCCGCCGAGGCCGAGGTCGCGGCTGCCGTCGCGGCCGCGCCGGTCGCCGAGGAGCGCCCCGCGTTCCAGAGCCGTGACGACCGTGGCAACTACGAGCGCCGTGACAACCGTGGCGGTGACCGTCGCGACGACCGCGGCGGCGACCGTGGCGGCTTCCGCCGCGACGACCGTGGCGACCGCGGTGGCGACCGTGGTGGCTTCCGCTCGGGTGGCGACCGTCCGACCGGTGGCGGCTTCCGCTCCGGTGGTGGCGACCGTCCGACCGGTGGTGGCTTCCGTCGTGACGACCGTCCGTCCGGTGGTTTCAACCGTGACGACCGTGGTGGCGACCGTGGCGGCTTCCGTCGCGACGACCGTCCGTCCGGTGGCTTCCGTTCCGGTGGCGACCGTCCGACCGGTGGCGGCTTCCGCTCCGGTGGTGGCGACCGTCCGACCGGTGGTGGCTTCCGTCGTGACGACCGTCCGTCCGGTGGTTTCAACCGTGACGACCGCGGTGGCGACCGTGGCGGCTTCCGTCGCGACGACCGTCCGTCCGGTGGCTTCCGCTCGGGTGGCGACCGTCCGACCGGTGGCGGCTTCCGCTCCGGTGGTGGCGACCGTCCGACCGGTGGTGGCTTCCGTCGCGATGACCGTCCGTCCGGTGGTTTCAACCGTGACGACCGCGGTGGCGACCGTGGCGGCTTCCGCTCCGGTGGCGACCGTCCGTACGGCCGTCGCGACGAGCACGGCCCCTCGGGTTCCGGCTCGACCGGCTCCTCCTTCGGCGGCCGTCGTGACGACAAGCCGCGCTGGAAGCGCAACGGCTGATCCTCGGCACTGAGCCGACTGTTGTGAGCGGGGCCCCTACGACACACCGTCGTGGGGGCCCCGTTCGCGTCCCACCGCGAGCCCCGACGGCCCTCGCCGACATGCTCCGGCCCGGACAAGGCGATATGCGATCGGCTGCCCGGCGCTCTGCGGCTATGCTCTGGGGTGAGCACGCCACGGGCCATTAGCTCAATTGGCAGAGCAGCGGACTTTTAATCCGTTGGTTGTCGGTTCGAGTCCGACATGGCCTACTGCTCGTGGGCGGGGGTTGATCCCTCTGACCTGCTACTGAGCGCCGCACCCGGTTTCGACCGGGTGGGGCGCTCAGTCGTTTCCCCTCGAGCCGCGGCACACGACGTCGTGCGGGAGCGGCGGCTGGGCGCGTCGCGTGGAGGAGGCCGGTGTGCAAGGTTCGGGTCGTCGAAGAACTTTGGGCGACGAGCGATGAGTTCTTCCATGATCCACAGTCTTAGATCATGATTGGCGCACCGCAGCCGCGAGTGCGGTCGAAGCGCGCGCCGGACGAACCTGCTGAGAACCAGACCCGAGACATTGAGGACCCGACATGCGTACCTTGATCAGCTCCGCCTTCATATCGCTCGACGGCGTCGTGGACTCCCCCGGCGGCGAGCCCGGTTACCGGAACTCGGGGTGGACCTTCAAGGGCGTCGACTTCCTTCCCGAGGCCTTCGAGATCAAGGTCCGGGAGCAGAAGGAGGCCGGCGCGATCCTGCTGGGCCGGACCAGCTACGAGGCGTTCAGCCAGGTGTGGCCCGACATGGAGGACTTCGCCGACTACAAGGCGATGCCGAAGTACGTCGTCTCCACCACCCTCGGCGAGGGCGACCTGGTGTCGAACTGGGGTGAGACGACGATCCTGCGCTCGCTCGACGAGGTCGCCGCGCTGAAGGAGACCGAGGGCGGGCCGATCATCGTCCACGGCAGTGCCTCACTGAACCGGGCGCTCTCCGACGCCGGTCTGATCGACCGTTACCACCTGCTCGTCTTCCCCCTGCTGCTCGGGGCGGGCAAGCGGCTCTTCAGCGCCACCGACAAGGACACCCAGAAGCTGAAGCTCGTCGAGCACGAGGCCTACGCCAACGGCCTGCAGAAGAACGTCTTCGACGTCGTCCGCTGACAGGGCTCCCGCGTTCACCCGCCGAGCCCGGTGGCGGACTCGATCGCCTCGGATGAAGGAGCGCGAAATGTCCGGCGACCGTCTCATGCGCATCCACAGCGCCGAGTTCCAGGCCATGGCCGAGAGGGTCCTTCGGGTCACCGGGCTCACCTCCCGCCTCAATGTCCTGCCTTTCGAGGACGAGGCGGGCAAGGCGGAACTGTTCGAACAGATCCTCGGCAGGCCGCTGCCGCCGAGGGTCACGATCTATCCGCCCTTCTTCACGGACCACGGCCTGAATCTCGACCTCGCCGAGCGAGTCTTCATCAACCAGAACTGCACGTTCCTGGACTACGCAGGCATTCGTCTCGGCGAGGGCGTGATGATCGGACCGAAGGCCACGTTCATCACCAGCGGCCACCCCGTTGATCCTGAGGAGCGGCGGCTGTACCTCACCGGCGCACCCATCGACGTGGCGGAGAACGTGTGGATCGGTGCCGGTGCCACGATCCTGCCCGGCGTCAGCATCGGCCGTGACGCCGTGGTCGCCGCCGGCGCGGTCGTGGCCGATGACGTTCCGCCGGCGAGCTTGGTGACCGGTGGCAAGGCAACCGTGCACCGAAAGTGGTGACGGTCCGGGTTTTACCCCTCTGACCTGCGGTGATGCCCTCCTGGAGGGGGTGCGGGCGTTAATTGGTGAAGGCCTCCGCCCGGATGGCGTAGAGTTGGGTTTACCGACGCGGGGTGGAGCAGCTCGGTAGCTCGCTGGGCTCATAACCCAGAGGTCGTAGGTTCAAATCCTGCCCCCGCTACTCAGTACGAAGGCCCGGTCCCCTTTGGGGGGCCGGGCCTTCGTCGTATGCCCGCTCCGCCTCCGCCTCCGCCACCCCCGCCCCTGCCGGGCTCCCGTCACCCGAACAGTCACGCCCGGGTCGCCGTACGGGCCTTCCTGCGGGGAGCCTTGGGGGGCGAGGCGGAGGCGGGCCCGCACCCGTGCGAGGGACCGGGCGGCAGGAGAGCAGCGTGGTGCGGCTGGGCCGGCAGGGAAGGGGCGGGCGCGTGTTCGGTGCGGCCGCCGACAGCACCGTGGTCCGCCGGATCGCCAGCGCGCTCCCGTTCACCCTGATCGTCCTCGGCTTCCTCTTCGACCTCCTGACCCCTCCCAGCTTCACCGGCTCCCCCTTCTTCTCGGCGGCCCCGCTGATCGCGGCCCCGCTCTTCACCCTGCGCTCCACCATGCTGATCGGGGCCCTGTCCACGGTCGCCGTGGTCCTGCTGCACATCTACAACGGCACCACCTGGCAGGTGGAGGCCCTGACCGAGCTGGCCACCGTGCTGACCGTCTCCGGGCTGGCCACGCTCATCAACATCGTGGTGCGGCGCAGCGGCGCGCAGCTCGCCTCCGCGCGCGGGATCGCCGAGGCCGCGCAGCGCGCCGTGCTGCCGACTCCCGCCGAACGGATCGCGGGGCTGCACGTCTCCGCCACCTACGAGGCCGCGCAGGCGGACGCCTTCATCGGCGGCGACCTGTACGCGGTGCAGGACACCCCCTACGGGGTGCGCCTCGCGGTGGGAGACGTACGGGGGAAGGGGCTGGGGGCGGTCGAGGCCGTGGCGGTGGTCCTGGGGGCCTTCCGGGAGGCCGCGGAGAGCGAGCCCTCGCTGGAGGCGCTGGCGCAGCGGCTGGAGCGTGCGCTGGCCCGCGAGGGCAACCGGCGCGACAGCCTCGACGCGGTGGAGGGGTTCACCACCTGCGTGCTCGGCGAGATCCCGCCCGGCACCGGCGTGCTGCGCCTCGTCAACCGGGGCCACCCCGAGCCGCTGCTGCTGTACGCGGACGGCGGCCTCGCGACGCTGGCCCCCGCCGAGCCGGCGCTGCCGCTGGGCATGGGGGACCTGGGCGGCTGGCCGGACCGGGTGCAGGAGTGGCCGTTCCCGGCGGGGGCGACGCTGCTCCTGTACACGGACGGGCTGACGGAGGCCCGGGACGGGGCCGGGACCTTCTACGATCCGGCGGCCCGGCTGCGCGGGCGGGTCTTCTCCGGGCCCGACGAACTCCTGACCGCACTCGGCAGCGACGTACGCCGTCATACGGGCGGCGAGGCCACGGACGACATGGCGCTGCTGGCCGTCGCGCGGCCGGGGGAGGGGCAGCAGGACCGGCGTCGTACGGTGCCGGTGGTACCGAAAGACAACCCAACGTAACCGAAGGGGCGCGCTCAGCAAGATTTTTGACGGACCGTCAATGTGAAGATGTGGCGGAAGGGACGGGGGAGTCGGCCAATTTTTGCCCGAGTTGATCCGGGAGTGCGGGTAAAAGTCCTGGCCACAGCTGTTCGGGGAGTGGCTGATTCTCGTTAACGATCAATCGCAACTGCTTGGAATCACTCCCCTTCTTCTATTACCGTTCGATAACGCAGCGCGGTCGTCCCAGCCGTCGCCAGAGACGGCGCCGTGCGCGTGCGTGTCCATGAGGAGTGTGCCCCGGTGGCCTCCAACTCGCCTGCCCCTGAAGGCATCGAACTCCAGGAGCAGCCCACCGCCGGAGCCTGGGGCGAGTGGAACCCGACCGAGGACTCGGCCCGGCCGCTCCGCGGCAAGCACCGCGTCCTCAAGCAGCGCGGGGGCCTCGCCCGCTCCTCCACCGTCCTCGGGGTCGGTGTCATCGCGGCGGTCGGCGCCGGCGGCATCGCCACCGCGCAGGACCGCCCCCAGGTGGCCATATCCCTGCCGTCCCTGCCCGAAGTGCTGGGCGGCGACGGCAACGTGCAGCACGCGGACGGCCAGTCGGGCGGGCACGCGGACACCGCGGCCGTGCAGACGACCGGGCTCATCCCGCGGCAGGCCGACCGGAGCAACGACGCCGGCGAACTCCTGCGCAGCCGCATCCTCCAGCAGGCCGGATCCCAGCAGGAGGCCGCCGCCGCCCAGGAGCGCGCCGAGACCGAGCGGATCGCGCAGGAGGCCGCGGCCAAGGACGCGCGCGAGGCCCAGGAGACCGCGCGCAAGGCGGCCGAGGCGGCTGCGGCCGAACAGGCCGCCAAGGAAACGCGCGAGGCCGAGGAGGCCAAGGCGGCCGCCGAGGCCAAGGCCGGACAGGAGGCCGCCGCGTCCTCCGGCAGCTACTCCCTGCCCACCTCGGCCTACACCCTCACCTCCCACTACGGGGACTCCGGCTCCATGTGGTCCTCCGGGCACCACACCGGCCTGGACTTCGCGGCCCCGACCGGCACCCCCGTCAAGGCGGTCGGCGGCGGCAAGATCACCTCGGCCGGCTGGTCCGGCGCGTACGGCTACCGGATCGTGCTGGAACTCCCCGACGGCACCGAGATCTGGTACTGCCACCTGTCCTCGATGTCCGTCACCGGCGGCACGGTCGCGGCGGGCGACACCATCGGCCGCGTCGGCGCGACCGGCAACGTCACCGGCCCCCACCTCCACCTCGAAGTGCGCGAAGGCGGCTCTACGGTGGACCCGCTGGCCTGGCTGACGGCGCGTGGCCTGAACGTCTGAGGCCGTACGGCCCCCGCGGAGCCGGTACGCCGGCCAGCGCGGGCCGGTCCAACCCCGGGACGGAGCCGGGCGCGGAGCCCGGGACGGGCGTGCCGAAGCGGTCCGCCGGGGCGTACGAATACGCCGGGCCGAAGCGGTCCGCCGGGCCGACGGTTTCGAAGGCGGGCGGCAATAGCTCCTCCAGGACCGCCGCCCGGGACAGCGCCGGGCCCGCCGTCGCGCGGCGCAGCCAGAGCCGGCCGAGCAACTCCCGCTCCCTGAGGGCGAAATCCGGCTCGCGGGCCGGGCCGCCGCTGCGCGCCCGGTTCCGTAGCAGGGCGAGGGCCACCGCGTCGGCCTCGTACAGGGCGACCGCCCGTGCCGCCGGGCGGCCCCCCACGCCGCGGGCCAGCTGGCGGGCCAGTGAACGCGCCGGCATCGAAGCCAGCGCGGGTACCTCGGCGGGGCTCAGCCAGCTGGCGGCCGCGTACACCGCGAGTTCCGCGGCGACCGTGCGCAGGCGGCGCCGGCGCATCCACACGGCCAGCCACACCAGGGACCCGAACACCGGGACCATCACGCATCCGTAGACCACGTAGAAGCCGGACTCACCCAGGTCCGAGGAGCTGTTCCACAGCGCGTGCAGTCCTATGGCCGGGGCGAGTCCCAGCAGCGGCAGCGCGATCCGGCGGGTCCGGCGGACGCTGAGCGCGGCCGCGCCGAAACCGAGGCCGGTGAGCACGGTGAACAGCGGGTGCGCGAATGGGGACATGACGATCCGGACGAAGAACGTCGCTGCCGTCACGGAGTTCAGCATTCCGGTGCCGTTGGTGGCGTCCTCGTCGAAGGCGTTGCCGAGATAGAGGATGTTCTCGGTGAAGGCGAACCCGACGGCCGTGAAGCCGGCCACCACGAAACCGTCCGCCGGACCGGTGAACTGACGTCTGCGGAACAGGAACACGAGCAGGAGGGCCGCCGCCTTGGCGGTCTCCTCGACCACCGGAGCGATGGCCACCGAGCCGAGCTGATCGGCATCGGAGGGGTCGGCGGTGGCCGCGGCTATCCACTGGGTGGCGAAGCTGTTGGCCAGTATGGCGATCAGCGCGGCGGCGCAGGCGCCCCAGCCGAAGCAGAACATCAGCTGCGCCCACGGATGCGGCGCGGCCCGGCCCAGCCACCGGAAGGCCGCCATGAGCGGCGGCACCGGCAGCAGGGCCAGGGCGAGGCCTACGAGGAACCCGGGAGTGCCCGTCTGCTCCCGTACGAGCTCCAGGATCGCGACGCCGGACGCGGCGAGCAGCACCACGAGTACGTACACACGCACACGCGGCATGGGGAGCACACGGAGCACACGGAACAATCGGGTCGCTCGGGACACGACATGACTCTACCGAGCGGAACCGACACACGGAGTGACGTTGTCAGTTCTCCGGGTTACCCGTGCGGCGGAACAACAAGTCGTGTACGACATGGCCCTTGTCGAGACCCTGCCCCTCGAAACGGGTGAGGGGACGGAAGTCGGGCCGGGGCGCATAGCCGCCGTCGGCCTGGGTGTTCTCGAACTCGGGCTGCGCGGTGAGCACTTCGAGCATCTGCTCGGCGTACGGCTCCCAGTCGGTCGCGCAGTGCAGGACCGCCCCGGGTGCCATGCGGGTGGCCGCCAGTGCGAGGAACTCGGGCTGGATCAGCCGCCGCTTGTGGTGGCGGGCCTTCGGCCAGGGGTCGGGGAAGTACACGCGGAGCCCGGCGAGGGAGTCCGGGGGCAGCATCTCGCGGAGCAGGATGATGGCGTCGCCGTTCGCGACGCGCACATTGGTCATCCCGCCGCGCTCGGCGAGGGCGAGCAGGTTCCCCTGCCCGGGGGTGTGCACGTCGGCGGCGAGGATCCCGGTGCCGGGATCGGCGGCGGCCATCTGCGCGGTGGCCTCGCCCATGCCGAAGCCGATCTCGAGGACGACGGGAAGCCCGTCGAACATCTTCTTGAGATCGAGGACCTCGTGCCCGTCGATGTCGAGTCCCCAGGTGCCCCAGAGCCGCTTCAGGGCTTCGCCCTGCCCGGTGGTCACCCGGCTGCGCCGGGGCTGGAAGCTCCGGATCCGCCGCTCGTGGTGCGAGCCGGCCGGATCGGGTGCGGGCCCGTCGGGGAACCGCGGCTCGGTCCGCCACTTCGGGGGCACGTACGGGGTCGCCTCCGGCGCGGTTTCCGCGGTTTCCGGGGCGGGGTGCGGGGGGTTTTGAGAGTCAGCCACAATGCGCCGATTCTACGCGGGCCACTCCCGTCCAGCCCCGCCGGGCAAATCCAGCCCCGCCGCACAATCCAGCCCCGCCGTCCCGCAGCCGCCCCGGGCCGGCCCGGTGACTACGCCGCGCGGAGCACGGCGAGCGCCCGCCCCGCGATCTCCCGCCCGATCGGCAGCGAAGCGGTGGCCGCAGGCGACGGCGCGTTCAGCACGTGCACCGTCCGGGGTGCCTCCCGGATCAGGAAGTCGTCCACCAGCGTCCCGTCCCGCAGTACGGCCTGGGCGCGCACTCCGGCCGTCGAAGCCACCAGGTCCGCGGCGGTCACCGCCGGCAGCAGTCTGCGTACCGCCTCCACGAAGGCGGGCTTCGACACCGACCGCCGGATCTCGCCCGCCCCGTACCGCCAGTGGCGTGCGGCCATCCGCCAGGATCCCGGCCAGGCCAGCTCGTCCGCGAGGTCCCGCGGCCGGACGACGCCCCAGCCGTACCCCTCGCGCGCCAGCGCCGGCACCGCGTTCGGCCCGACGTGGACCCCGCCGCCGATGCCCCGGGTCAGGTGGACGCCGAGGAAGGGGAACGCCGGGTCCGGCACCGGGTAGACCAGGCCGCGCACCAGCGAGGGCCGGGCCAGGTCGTAGTACTCGCCACGGAACGGGACGATCCGCATGCCCGGCTCGTCCCCGGCCAGCCGGGCGATCCGGTCGCACTGCAGGCCCGCGCAGTTCACCAGGACGCGGGAGCGCACCACCAGGCCGGTGGTCGTCCGCACCGCCACCCCCGAGTTGCGCCGCGAGATCAGGTCCACCGCGCCGCCGTAGACGATCTCCGCGCCGGAGGACTCCGCCAGCTGCCGGGTGACCCGCCCGTAGTCCACGATCCCGGTGATCCCCACGTGGATCGCGGCGAGCCCGCGGACCTCCGGCTCGTACTCCGCGATCTGTGTCGGCCCCAGCTCCCGCACCGGGATGCCGTTCTCCCGGCCCCGCTGTACGAGCGAGTGCAGGCGCGGGAGCTCGTCCCGCCCGGTGGCGACGATGAGCTTGCCCGTCACCTCGTGCGGGATGCCGTGCTCCGCGCAGAACTTGACCATCTCGGCCGCCCCGCGCACCGCGAAGCGCGCCTTGAGCGAGCCGGGCTTGTAGTAGATGCCGCTGTGGATCACACCGCTGTTGCGCCCCGTCTGGTGCCGGGCGGGGCCGTCCTCCTTCTCCAGGACGACCACACGGGTCCCCGGCGCGAGTCTGGCGAGGGCATGCGCCGTCGACAGGCCGACGATTCCGCCGCCGATCACCAGCACGTCGCAGTCCACTCTGCCCATGCTGCCCAAGCCGCCCACGCTGACACCTCCCACCCCTGCATAGTGCACCCCGCCACTGACAACGGGGCCACGCGGGGCCTATGCCGGGGTCACCAGCAGAGGCCTGGCCCGTTCGCGCAGTTCGGCGACGCGCGGTTCGTCCCCGTACGGTTCCAGCCGGTGCAGCAGGTCCCGTACGTACTCGTTCGTCCGCGCCGACGAGATCCGGCCCGCGACCTCCACCGCCCGGGTGCCGGCCGCGCAGGCCGCGTCGAGGTTCCCCGACTCCAGCTCGGCGACCGCGCTCACGACGAGCCGCAGCCCGTGCGAGCGTACGTACTCCTCGGTCGGCCGCGAAAGTGCCTGCTCTGTGAATCGCCTTACCTGGCGCGGGAGTTTGAGGTCGCGGTAGCACTCGGCCGCATCCGCCGCGAAGCGGTCGTAGGAGTAGAACCCCAGCCAGGTCGGATCCCCGTCGCCCTCCCGGGCCCGCTCCAGCCAGCCCTCGGCGGCCCGCAGCGCAGACCCGGCTGCCGCCGAATCGCCCGCCTTCGCGTGCGCCCGTGCCTCGACGAGGCGGAAGAAGCTCATGGTGCGGGCGGTGGCCAGGCCCCGGTTGCGCTCGACGGCGGCCTGCGCGAGGTCCACGCCCTCGTCGGGGAAGTCCCGGTACGTCGCCTGCAGAGACATCGACGCCAGCACGTACCCGCCGAGCGGTACGTCGGCTGCGGCGCGGGCCAGGCGCAGCGCCTGGATGTAGTACCTCTGCGCCGCCTCCTGCTGGCCGGTGTCGAAGGCCATCCAGCCCGCGAGCCGGGTCAGTTCGGCGGTCGCGCCGAAGAGCGCGCGGCCCACCTCGTCGGTGTAGGAGCCGAGCAGCAGCGGCGCCGCGTCCACCCGCAGGCATTCGGGGACCATCGACGAACGCCAGTCGCCGCCCCCGTACTTGGAGTCCCAGCGGCGGGCGTCCTCGGCGGCTTCGCGCAGCTTGGTCACGTCGCTGTGGCCCACGCGCTGCGGGCCGGCCTCGAGGGCGGGGAGCGCGGGCGTTTCGCCGGAAGGCTGGGCGGGCACACCCCCGACAAGGGCGCCCGGCGGTGCCGGAAGGCCCTCCGGCGGGGCCGCACCGGGCACCGGTTCGCGCGACGGGGCGGTCGTGTGGGACGGGGCTCCGCGGCGCCGGCTCTGCCCGGGGGTCTGACCGTGAGCCTGCCCGTGTCCCTGTCCCTGCCCCGGTTCGCGTGCCACGGAGCCGTCGGCGGGAGATATCAGCCAGCGCGAGGCCGGTGTGGCGTAGGCCGACACCGAGAAGGAACCGGCGAGCGACTGCCAGATCCCGCCACCGCCGCGCCGACCGGCGAGGTCGAGCCGGTAGAGGTCGGTCGCCGAGCGCACGGCGGCCCCCACGTCCCGCGGGAAGGCCAGCCCCACCTCGGGCGCCGGATCCGCGTCCGCGAGACCGATCTCGTGCAGCGGTACGGGCCGGCCCAGCTTCGCGCCGATGGCGGCCGCGATCAGGTGCGGGGCGGCGCCCTGCGGCACCATCCCCTTCGACACCCACCGGGCCACCGAAGTCTTGTCGTACCGAAGCGTCAGGCCGCGCTGTGCGCCGAGGTCGTTGACCCGGCGTGCCAGCCCGGCATTGCTGATGCCCGCGAGGGCGAGGACGGCGCCGAGCTTCTCATTGGGCTCGCGGAGCTCCCTGGACATGCGCCACCCCTCGTCACACGCGGAACGCATACGCCGCCGGGGCATAGGCGCCCGGCATTTCGTAAACCCAGCGTAGTTCCCCGCCTCCCAAGCGTTAAGGCCCCGAGTTCCGTATGGCGGGATTGTTGTCCGTATGCACAGTCGGGCGGGATCCCGGGCCCGGGGCGCACGTGTCACGGCGTGCTCCGCCCGTGTGGCCGTGCGCCCGGCCGTGCGCTCTGGCCGCTCCGCCGGACCGACGATTCGATGACGGTGCGTGGGTCGGCCCGCTGCGTGAATCCGGCGGGCCGGGGGATGCCGCTGCCTCAATCCCCGCGGGTGGCGGAACGGTCCGGGGGGTGGATTCCGCCTCCCGGACCGCGCTCCGCGCACCGGGCCCGGTGGGCCCCCGGTACGGCCGCGGTGCGGCCGCAGTACGGCCTCGGGACGGCCGCAGGATGGTTTCGGCACGACCGCAGGACGGTCGAAGAATGGCCGAAACCGACCTATGGGACGGTGGGAACGGAACGCCAAATACCGCATGGACGGGGCGTGTTCGTTTGCATGTGCGCCCCCTTTAACCACTCTCGCACGCCTGTCACGTGGCAGCATGGACCCCGAGCCACCCGGGGTCCCGCCGGCCGCGCCCAGTAGCGCCGACCGCGCGGTTCGCACCCCGGTCAGGTGCCCACGGGCTGTGGAGGCGGCGGTGCGCTGGTTGGTGGGTTGGAGCAGTATCGCCGCGAGCTTCGGCACGGCCGGACGGGTCGCGGGGCAGAGCCCTGCGCAGGGCTCCGGCCAGGGGGGATACGGCTCCGCGCACGGAAACGGCTCCGCCCCGTACGGAAACGGCTCCGCGTACGGGAACGGCTCCGGCCACGGCGAGCGCTGGGGCGAGGGCCGGGGCGACGGCCTCCTGCGCGGCGGCCTCGCCGACGCGGACCACCCCGACGCCCCGGGCGCCGCCGATGCCGACCGCACCGTGGTCCCCGTGGGAGCCCAGCTCCTGTGGGGCGACCCCGACCCCCTGTGGGCCGTCGGCGACTGGCGCCCGGACGAGATCCGCACCCTCACCGCCGACCCGGCCGACCCCTTCACCCGGCTCGCCGTCCTCGGCTGCTGCGGGGCCACCGACGAGGAACTGCGCCGCGCCCTCTACGCCGCCCGCGGCGGCGCCCTGCGCCATCTCACCCAGTGGCCCGGCAGCTACACCGCCGTGGTCCAGGCCGGCCGCCGCATCACCGTGGTCGGCGACCTCGCGGGCGCCCGGCCCGTCTTCTACACGCCCTGGGCCAGTGGAACCGCGTACGCCACCGCCGCCCTCCCGCTCGCCGACCTGATCGAGGCGCAGCTCGACATCGGCCACCTCGCCGCCCTGCTGGCCTGCCCCGACAGCCCGGAGGCGCTGGGCGACGGCACACCGTACGTCGGCGTACGCCGTATCCCGCCCGGCCACGCGCTGATCCTGCGCGAGGGCTCGCGGGAGATCACCGGATACGAGCCGGTGGCCTCCCTCGCGGTGGCCGCGCCGACTGCCGACCCCGAGCGGGCGGTGGAGGGCGTACGGGAAGCGTTGGTCGACGCGGTGCGCGCCCGGCTCACGGCTCCCCGCCATGCCCCCGACACACTGCCCCACGATCCCGGGCCCGTTCCCGGAATGGGCCCCGCCGACCGGCGGGCGGCCCGCGGCGCCCCCGTACCCGGAGTCGGCGCCGACCTCTCCGGCGGCAGCGCCTCCGCCACCCTCGCCCTGCTGGCGGCCGGCCTGCCCGGAGCCCCCGGCACGGTGGTGCGGCAGTCCGGCGAACGGCTCCTGGCCGTCACCTTCAACGACCTCGCCACCCCCCGGGGCCGCGAGGCCGAACTGGAACGCGCCCACGCCATCGCCGCCAACCCCCGCCTGCACCACGTGGTCGTCGCCGCCGCCGAGGAAGCCCTCCCCTACGCGGACCTCGACGGCCCCCTCACCGACGAACCGGGGCCCTCCCTCGTCTCCGCCGCCCGCGAGCGCCGCCGCCTGGCCGCCGGCTCGGCCGACCACTTCACCGGCCACGGAGCCCGCCAGGTCCTCGACGCCCACCCGGCCCGCCTCGCCGACCTCCTCCTCGACCGCCGCCGCCGTCACCTGCTGCGCCCGGTCGCCGCCCTCACCCGCTCCGCCCCCGGGGAGTCCCTCCTGGTCCCCTTCTCCATCTACTCGGCGGCCCGCCGCCTGGCCCGTACTCCGTACCGCGTGGGCATGGAGACGGCCGCGGCCCGTCTGCGCGAGGGCGCGGTCACGGGCGCCGCCGCCTCGTCCCCGGTCGACGCCTCGCTCGCGGCCCTGACCTGGTCCCGACCGGGCCCGGCAGCGGCCTGGCTGACGGGCGAGGCCCTGGCCGAGGTATCGATCCGCCTCCACGCCGCCGCGGGCCGTCCTCCCCTCTCCCTGCGGCCCGGGGAGGCCAGGGCCCGCGCCGTCCTGGCCCGCCACGCCGCCGACCACCGGGTCTTCGAACAGGCCGTGGAGGTCCGCAGCCAGCGCCTGCACGCGCCCTTCCTGGACAACCAGGTCGTACGGGCCGCCCGCGCCCTTCCCGAATCCCTGCGCGTCCAGCCCGGCGCGCGGGCGGCGATCCTGCGCAGCATCCTGTCCTCGGCCGGGGTCCGCGAGCTCCCGCCCGGCTGGGGCGCCACGGCCCACGCCCCGAACGAATCCGCGACCCGCCTGGGTCTGAGCGCGGCCCTGCCGGCCCTCCTGTCCCTCTTCGCCGCCCCCCTCCTCGCGGACGTGGGCCTCATCGAAGCCAGAGTCGTCCGCCAGGCCCTGCTCGACGCCGCGGACGGCCGCCCGGTCCCGCTGGACGGCCTCGCGGAACTCGTCTCCATGGAACTGTGGCTGGGCCGCCTGATGTCCCGCCGGGGCACCTGCTGGACCGGCACCTCCACCCCGCGCCGCCGGGCGGTCCCCAAGGGCCTCCCCAGCCGCCGCCCCGCCCTTTCCTGACTCCGGGCCCGGACAGACGGCGCCGCAGCCGAAAAAACGGGCCCGCACCAGCACCCACCACCTGTGCAGAATGACCCCGTGCCCTACCTCATCCTCGGCAACACCGAGGCCCGCGACGGGACGAACACCCCACTCCCCCTCGGCGGAGCCCGCCTCCGCGCCCTCCTCACCGCCCTCGCGATCCGCTCCGCCGCTTCCCCGGCAGCCCCCGGCCCCGGCTCCAACTCCGGCTCCAACTCCGGCCACAGCCACGGGCACGGCCAAGTCCCCGTCCCCGACCTGATCGACGAAGTCTGGGGCGACGACCCGCCCGGGGACGCCCCCGCCGCGCTCCAGGCCCTGGTCGCCCGCCTGCGCCGCGCCCTCGGCGGCAGGGACACCGTCCTCGCCGACCCTGCAGGCGGCTACCGCCTCGCCGTCGCGGGCCCGGACGACGTGGACCTGCACCGCTTCACCCGGCTCGCCCGCCAGGGTGCCCAGGAGCTGGCCACCGGCCAGGATCCCGCCACCGCCGCCGGAACCCTCCGCTCCGCCCTGGCCCTCTGGCGCGGCCCCGCCTTCGCCGACCTCGCGGAGCCCGCCCGCACCGCCCACGCCGCCGTCGCCGAGGCCCACCGCAGGGCCGCGCTCCGCGACCGCATCGAGGCCGACCTGCGCTCCGGCCTCACCGCTCCCGCGACGCTCCTCCCCGAGATCGAGGCGCTGATCCGCGAGCACCCGTACGACGAGCCCCTCCGCGCCCAGCAGCTACGCGCCCTGCGCGCGGCCGGCCGCCCCGCCGAGGCCCTCGCCGCCTACGACAGCACCCGGCGCACCCTCGCGGACGCCCTCGGTACGGACCCCGGCCCCGAACTGGCCGCCCTGCACGCGGAACTCCTCCGGCCCGCGCCCCCCACGCCCACCCCCCAGGGAAACCTCCGCCCCCGCCTGACCTCCTTCGTCGGCCGCGAACCCGAACTGGCCGCCCTCCAGGCCGACCTGGCCCGGCTGCGCCTCATCACCCTCACCGGGCCCGGCGGTTCGGGCAAAACCCGCCTGGCCGAACACGCGGCAGCCGCGTACGCCGCCGCCACGCCCCACCACCCCGAGCCGGTCTGGCTGGTGGAACTGGCCCGCCTGGACCACCCGGCCGCCGTCCCCGGCGCCGTCCTCAGCGCCCTGGGCCTGCGCGAAGGCAGCCTCGTCGCCCGCGAGAAGACCGCACGCGAGAAGGCGGTCCGCGAGAAGACCGCCCCCGAGGACGCGACCACCCTCCTCGTGGAGCACTGCGCGAACCGCCGCCTGCTCCTGGTCCTGGACAACTGCGAGCACGTCGTCGCGGCCGCCGCCGACCTCGCCGACCGGCTCCTCGCGCACTGTCCGGGCGTGCGCATCCTCGCGACCAGCCGCGAGCCCCTCGGCGTCCCCGGTGAAACGATCCGCCCCGTGGAACCGCTCCCGCCCGCCCCCGCGCACCGCCTCTTCGCCGACCGTGCCCGCGCCGCCCGCCCGAGCTTCACCCCCGCCGAGGATCCGGCCGCCGTGGCCGAGATCTGCGCCCGCCTGGACGGCTTGCCGCTGGCGATCGAGCTGGCGGCGGCCCGGCTGCGGTTGCTGACTCCGCGGCAGATCGCGGACCGTCTGGACGACCGGTTCCGGCTCCTGACCAGTGGTGCGCGCACGCTCCTGCCGCGTCAGCAGACCCTGCGTGCGGTGGTCGACTGGTCCTGGGACCTCTTGGACGAGCCCGAGCGCACGGTGCTGCGTAGGTTGTCGGTCTTCGCGGGCGGCTGCGATCTGACGGCCGCCGAAGCCGTCTGTGCCGAGGGCGGGGACCTGGACGTCGCGGACCTCCTCGGCTCCCTCGTCGACAAGTCCCTCGTCCTGGCCGAGCCGGCCGGCCCCGCCGGCATGCGCTACCGCATGCTCGAAACCATCCACGAGTACGCCACCGAACGCGCCGCGGAACACACGGCCGCCCAACAACCCCCACCCACCTCCACGCCCACCTCCACGCCCACGCCTGCCGCCCTCCGCCACGCCGCCCACTTCACGGCCCTGGCCGAGGAAGCCGAACCCCACCTCCGCTCCGCCGACCAGCTCCCCTGGATCCGCCGGATCGAGATCGAGCTCGACAACCTCCGCGCCGCCCTCCACACCGCCGTCACCCACCGCGACACGGGCACCGCCCACCGCCTCGTCTTCGCCCTCGGCTGGTTCTGGTGGCTGCGCAACTACCGCGACGAGGGCTCCGCGTGGGCCACCGAGGTCCTCGCCATCACCCCGCGCGACCCGTCCGAGGGCTCCCCGGAGTACTGGAGCCTGATGCGCCTGCACGTCCTGCGCGTCTTCCTGCTCGCCGAGGGCCGCGCGGTCGAGGAGTTCCACACCCCGGAGTACGCCGCCCTCTGCACCCGCATCACCGAGGCCTTCCGCCACGGCACCCCCGAGACCGCCCGGTTCCCCGGCATGCTCTGGCCCATGGCCGCGTACCTCACCGGCGGGGTCCTCGACTTCCACGCCCACCTCGACACCACCGTCGAGAGCTGCCGCCGCCACGGCGGCGACTGGGAACTCGGCGTCACCCTCATGCTCCGCACCCACGTGGCCATCGACATCACCGGCGGCCTGCCCACCGTCGACGAGGACATCGCCGAACTGCGCGAGATCGCCGGCCGGGTCGGCGACCGCTGGACCCGCTCCACGGTCGCGAGCGCGGCCGGCGAGCTCGCGCTATCGCGAGGCCGGTACGACGAGGCCCGCGCGGAGTACGAGGAATGCCTGCGCCTCGCCCGCGAGGTCGGCGCCTACATCGAGGCACCCTTCGCCCTCGTCCGGATCGCCGAGTCGGCCTTCTCCGCAGGCGAGTTCGACACCGCCGAGCAGCTGCTGGCGCAGGCGGACCGGGAGGCGGAGGAGTACGGCGTGGCCTCCGACGTGCGCGCCTACAGCCGACTGGTCGCCTCGCTGCTCGCGCTCTTCCGGGGCGACCTCGACCGGGCGCGCACCGAGTGCGAGCTGGCCCGTGCCGAGGCGGGGCAGGTCACGGGGCCGCCGCAGCTCACCGCCGGGCTCGACAACATCGACTCCGTCCTGACCGCCCGCGCGCACGGCCCGGCGGCCGGACTGGCCCGGATCGCGCCCGCCCTGGCCGCGGCGGTGGCCGGGCACTGCGCGGAACGGGTCCTCGCCGCCCTCGCCGAGACCGCCGCCGGTCAGCTGGCCGGCGTGGGCCGCTCCGCCGAGGCCGTACGGGTCTTCGCGGCCGCCACCGCCTGGCGCGCGGGCAACCCGCGCTCGGTCCCGGAGCGGATGGCCCTGGCCGAGTTCCCGGCCCGTACCCGCGCCGCCCTCGGCGCCCGGGACCACGCCCGGGAGGAGGCGGCGGGCGCCGCACTCACCCCGTCGGAGGCGGCGGCCCTGGTCACCGGAGCAGCCTGCGCCCTGACCCTCAACGACAGCTGATGACGGCGTCCGCCCAGCTGGCCAGCGTCGGCAGGCGGCCGCCCCCGGCACGCTCCACGACCAGGCGCAGCGTCTTGTGCCCGGAGAGGGGTACGGACACGCTCGCTGCGGCGTCCTCGTAGCCCATGGGCCGGGACTGCCACAGCCGCTGCCCGTCCTCGTAGACGGAGAAGACCACCTCCCCGTCGGTGTGCACCGCCAGCCCGTCCACACCGACCCGCGCGGAGAAGTTCGTGCACTGCCGGTTGAGGGCGATCTCCACGGAGGAACGGGGGCCGACGGTGATCCCCTGGGCGAAGCGCTGTCCGCCGACCTTCAGCCCCCAGCGCTGCCACACCCAGCTGCTCTGCCAGGTTCGGATCTCGGGGTCTTCGTGATCCCCGTAGGCGGACTGGCCCAGTGCCGCGAGCCGGAACGGCTCCGGGGCCTTCGGCGGCGGAGGCGGGGTGGGCTTCGGAGTCGCCTTCGGACTCGGGCTCGGGGTGGCGCTCGGGGTCGGACTCGGCGACGGCCGCTCCCGGGTCGGCGAGGCCACCGGAGAGGCCGGAGCCTTGCTCGCCGGGGGCGCGGGCGTCGACGCCGGCGGCGG
Source organism: Streptomyces sp. GL_140 (assembly GCF_057834465.1). Classification (NCBI taxonomy): domain Bacteria; kingdom Bacillati; phylum Actinomycetota; class Actinomycetes; order Kitasatosporales; family Streptomycetaceae; genus Streptomyces; species Streptomyces sp. GL_140. The sequence continues at coordinate 4,047,988 of NZ_CM174404.1, read as the reverse complement.
TACGGGGCCTCGTGCGGGCGGCGGCTGCGCCTTTGAAGGGCTCGGCTCCTGCGCGGCCGGGCTCGGACCCCGCGGCGCCGGCACGACCGGCGCGGCCACGGCCGGAGCGGGCTGCGCCCGGGCGGGCGTCTCGGCGTCATCGCCGGTCAGGGCGAAGACCACTCCGGCGGCCGCGGCGACCACGACCCCGGCGGCGATGGCGGCCTTGGCCGGAAGCCCCAGCCCTTCCGAAGCCAGCGCTCCGCCGGCCCCGGAAGCCCCACCCGACCCGGCGGCCCCACCCGCGGCGGCTCCCGCCCCGGCAGCCCCGCCGGCCCCGGCCCCGGCGGTCGACCCGCCGACGGCGGCCGCCGCAGCCCCGGCACCACCAGCGGCCACGGCCCCGCCGGCCACGACTCCGGCCGCCTTGGCCGCGTACCCGGCGGCGAACCACCCGATGACGGCGACCGGCAGCAGCGCGGGAATGCCCGCGTTGACGTCCTTGAGCTCCCCGGCGGCGACCCGGCACCGGGCGCACTCCTCCAGGTGCTTGCGCAGCCCCCGCTCGGCCCGCATCCGCAAGCCGCCGCGGGCATAGGCCCCCAGCCGGTCGGCGAACCGGGCGCAGTCCCCGCCGGAGCTCAGCGCGGTGCTCACATGGGCCTGCAGGTAGGCCTGCTTGAGCCCTTCCCGGGCCCGACTGGCCAGTACCGCGGTCGCGTTGGCGCTCAGCCCGAAGAGCGGGGCGATCGTGCTGGGCGAGGCCTCCTCGACGGTGGTGTGCCAGAGCACGGCCTGCCACCGCTCCGGCAGGCTCCGGAAGGCCTGCATGGCCAGCGACTGTTCGGCTTCGTGCATCGCCCGCACATCGGCGCCGAGTTCCAGGGTGTCGTCCCCGGTGATCCCGACCGCGCCGTCACCGGAAGGCCCGGAGGCCTGCTCCGCGAACAGCGCGAAGTCCTCGACGAGATGCTCCCGCTTCGCCGTCTTCGCCCATGCGGCGGCGACCCGTCGCACGGTGGTCAGGAGATAGGCCCGCACCGACTGGTCCGGACCCGCCCCGCCCCGTACCGCCTGGAGCGTGCGCGCGAACACCTCGGCCGTCAGATCGTCGGCGGTGTGCCCGTCGCGGCAGCAGGTGCGGGCATAACGGCGCACGGCATCGGCGTGCCGGCGGAAGAGTTCCTCGTACGCGCCGTCGTCGCCCCCGCGCATCCGCGCGATCAAGTCCCCGTCGGACGGCGGCAGCTCACCGCTCGCCCCGGCGGCGTGGCGCCCGCGCGGTTCGCGCTGCGCCGGTACCTGCCGGGCCGGCAGACTCCCCGCCTCGAGCTCGCCACCGGCGCCACCGCGTGGCTCTTCCCGCCCGTCAACGCTCATCGCGGAAGCTCTCGCACGACACACTCAACCGGTACACCGATCCAGCGTGTCACATGGCGAGTGCGTGGCGAGACCCTCTCGACACCATCCACTCATCCGGGCATGATCCGGCGAATTGCCGTAGACCGGCCCACCCGTTCGAGCGAACGCCCGCCACCTGCCCCAGGTTGACCGCACGACCTACGCGAGACGACCTGCGTCGGACAGACGACCTGCACGAGACGACGCGCATCAGACGGACGACCCGCCCCGGACGACCTGTCCAAGGCGAACCCGCCCCGGACGAGCCCGTACGAGACGGCCCACTAAGGACCGTCCGCACGAGCACGTCCAGCACGAGCACGACCACACGACCCCGCCCCGACCAGACGACCGGCCCGAACCAGACGACCAGTCCCGACCGGACAACCGCCCCGAACCGGATGACCCGCCCCGACTAGACCGTCCGGGACCGCAGCCCCTCCAGCAGGATGTCGAGCAGCCGGGCCGAAGCCGCCGCCTGCTGCGCCGCGTCCGGCAACGCGGGCGCCGCCGTGGCTATGACCAGCAGGACATCGGCCACCGTGACATCGGCACGCAGCTCACCGGCTTCCCGGGCCCGGTCCACCAGACGGCCGACGACCTCCAGCAGTTCGCCGGCGCCCGCGTCGTCCGAGGGCTCGTCGTCCTGGCCGCTGCGCGACGTGGCGCCGACCACCCGCAGCTCGGGCACCCCGCCGGCCACGACGGCCTGACGCTGGTGCGGGACCCGCGCGGCCTCGGCGTCGGCCTCGTCATCGCCGGGACCGCCGACCCGCAGCACCTGCGGCGGCAGCAGCCGACCGGCGCCGGAGGCCACGGAGGTGCGCAGGAAGCGCGACAGCGCCTGCCACGGCTCCTCCTCCTGGCCGAGCGCGGTCCGTGCCTGCTTGGTCAGCCGGGAGGTCTCCTCCTCGGCTATCCGCCGGACCAGGACGTCCTTGCTCGGGAACCGCCGGTACACGGTGCCGACGCCGACCCGCGCACGGCGGGCGACGTCCTCCATCGGAGCCCCGTAGCCCAGCTCGCCGAAGACCTCGCGAGCTGCGCGCAGTACGTGTTCGAGGTTGCGCTGGGCATCGACACGCAGCGGCGTGGAACGGCCCACCCCGTGCGTGGTCGCGCCGCTCGCCATCAGCCGGCCGTTGCTCTCCGAAGAGGACGTGGCGGACGACAGAGCGGTCGCAGAAGCATGGAAATCGGAAATGTTCATATGTATCCCCCGGTAATCATTTGTCTCCCCCCGGAGACACTCCCCGCCTTCGTATCGAGGGGGGCCACGGTCATGAGGGCCCTGGTCCTACTCCTCGACGAGATACGAACATAGTTGAGCCAGAGTCAATTCAGAAGAGGCAGCCCCGGACGGACCACCGCCCGATCGGAGCATTCACCCGCACTTTTCCGATCCAAGCCTCCGGAATCACCCCCTCCGCACCGCTTGACCTGCACACCTTCACCTCAATCCAGACACCTCGACACCCCTGTCCCAGCACCCTGCCCGGTCACACAATTTGTCGGGCCTGTGGACAAACTCCCGGCCACGTTGCGTCATGGGGTGGTGAAGGCTGCTAACTCCCGGGGCGCGGCCCCCGGTACCCCGCCCCGCACGCGGATCCTGATCGTCGGCGGCGGCTACGTAGGCATGTACACGGCACTCCGGCTCCAGCGAAAGCTGAGAACCGGCGAGGCCGACGTCACGGTGGTCACTCCCGAGCCGTACATGACGTACCAGCCCTTCCTCCCGGAAGCGGCCGCGGGCTCCATTTCCCCACGCCACGTCGTGGTCCCGCTGCGCCGCGTGCTCGCCAAATGCCGCATCGTCATCGGCGAGGCCCACCGCATCGACCACGCCAAACGCACCGCGACGGTCGTCACCCTCGCCACCGAGGAGGAGGGCGCCGGCCCCGTCGAGATCGAGTACGACGAACTCGTCCTCGCCCCGGGCTCCGTCTCCCGCACGCTCCCCATCCCGGGACTCGCCGACTACGCCATCGGATTCAAGACCGTGGAAGAGGCCATCGGCCTGCGCAACCACGTGATCGAACAGATGGACATCGCCTCCTCCACCCGCGATCCCGCCATCCGCGACGCCGCCCTCACCTTCGTATTCGTCGGTGGCGGCTACGCGGGCGTCGAAGCCCTCGGCGAGCTGGAGGACATGGCGCGCTACGCCGCCCGCTACTACCACAACGTCAAACCCGAGGACATGAAATGGGTGCTGGTCGAGGCCAGCGACCGGATCCTCCCCGAAGTCGGCCCCGAGATGGGCACGTACACGATCCGCGAACTGCGCCGCCGCGGCATCGACCTGCGCCTGGAGACCCGCCTCGAATCCTGCGAGAACCGCGTCGCCGTGCTCAGCGACGGCGCCCGCTTCCCCACCCGCACCGTCGTGTGGACCGCGGGCGTCAAACCGCACCCGATCCTGGCCGCCAGCGATCTGCCCAAGAACGAGCGAGGCCGCCTGGCCTGTACCTCCTTCCTCACCGTCGAGGGAGTGGAGCACGCCTGGGCCGCGGGCGACGCCGCCTCCGTCCCCGACATCACGGCCGCGGAGAAGGGCGTCCCGTGCGCCCCCAACGCCCAGCACGCCGTCCGTCAGGCCAAGGTCCTCGCCGACAACCTCGTCTCGTCCCTGCGCGGCGGACTCCTCACCGAGTACGCCCACAAGTACGCCGGCTCCGTGGCCTCCCTCGGCCTCCACAAGGGCGTCGCCCACATCTACGGCCGCAAGCTCAAGGGCTACCCGGCCTGGCTCATGCACCGCGCCTACCACCTCAGCCGCGTACCCACCCTGAACCGCAAGACACGCGTGCTGGCCGAGTGGACGCTCTCCGGTCTCTTCAAACGCGAGATCGTTTCCCTAGGATCCCTCGAACACCCCAGGGCAGAATTCGAACTCGCCGCGGGCGGAGGTCCCAAGGAACCCCCGAAGAAGAGCGCGGGCTGAGGCCGACAGTGCCTACGGCCACACTGGACGTGTGACCATAGGTGGGCTCACACCTGCACAGAGTGACATCCGAGTGCCACCCGATTGCCACCGAGTGACATAGCGACCACGAGCGACACCACGAGGCTAGAAAGCAGTGAACTTCACGCGCTGGAGCGCCCGGTTTCCCGGAACGCAGCGCCGCGCCGCTGCCCGGTCCGAACACGCCGCCGCCCAGGCCAAACGGGGCGAGGGCTCGGTCCCGGCCGCACGCGGCGCCGTCGGCCATTCCGGGACCGCGTCCGACTGCGGCTCCGCCGACCCCACCGTCCGCGGCACGGGTACGGGAACCACCGCCGCGGGTGCGCAGGCCGGTACGAGCGCCCCCACCCCCTCGCTCGACGAGCTCTCCGTGCGGGACGTCCTCGGCCGCCTCCCCGCCCTCGTCGCCCTCGTGCACGGCCCCGAGCACCGCGTCGCCTACGTCAACGACGCCTATACCGCCGGGTTCGGCGCCCGCGCCCCCGGCGCCCCCGCGCACCTGGCCCTCCCCGAGCTCGGCGAGCTCGGGCTGCTCCCGCTCCTCGACCAGGTCCAGCGCAGCGGGAAGCCCCGTACCGCCAAGAACCGCACCGCGCCGGGCGGCGGCAGCTCGTACACCGTCACGTGCACCCCGATCGAGTTCCCCAAGGCCGCGCCCGACACCGAGGACGGCACGGCCACGGCCACGGGCGCAGCCGAGCACACCGGTACGGGCCACACCGCCGAACCGGACGACGACGGCCCCCACCACACCGGCGTCCTGATCCACCTCGCCGACGTCACCGACCACGCCGAGGCCGCGGACCGGCTGCGCGCCAGCGAGCGCCGCCAGCGCGAGGCCGTCGTCACCCTCCAGCGCTCCCTGCTCCCGCAGGAGCTGGAACAGCCCGACGACCTGCGCGTCGCCGCGACCTACCAGCCCGGCGGCACCGAGGCCGCCGTCGGCGGCGACTGGTACGACGTCATCACCCTCGGCGCCGGCCGCACCGCCCTCGTCATCGGCGACGTCATGGGCCGGGGGGTCCGCGCCGCCGCCGTCATGGGCCAGCTCCGCACCGCCGTCCGCGCCTACGCCCGCCTCGACCTGCCCCCGCACGAGGTGCTCCAGCTCCTCGACGGCCTCGCGGCCGAGATCGACGCCAGCCAGATCGCCACCTGCGTCTACGCCGTCCACGACCCCAACGAAGGCCTCCTCGCGTACGCCTCCGCCGGCCACCTCCCGATCCTGGTCCGCGACGAGGACGGCACCGTCCGCCGCGCCGCCGACCCCACCGGCCCGCCGCTCGGCACCGGCGGCTGGCTGCACACCTCCGGCACCATCGCGCTGGGCCCCGGCTCCACGGCCGTCCTCTACACCGACGGCCTGGTCGAACGCCGCGGCGAGGACATCGACGAAGGCGTCGCCGCGCTGGAGCGCGCCCTCTCCGGCGCCCAGGGCACCCCCGCCGTCATCTGCGACCGCCTGATGCGCGCCCTCGGGGTCGACGCCGATCACGACGACGACGTCGCCGTGATGGTCCTCCAGCAGCCCGCCCGCACCGGAGCCGACGCCGAGCTCTTCCACAACGCCGCCCTGGAGCTCCTCGGCGGCATCGAGGCCGCCCCGCGCGCCCGCGCCTTCGCCCAGGGAGTCCTGGCCTCGTGGCGCTTCCCGGTCGAGCTGTGCGACCTCGGCGTCCTGGCGGCCAGCGAGCTCGTCGCGAACTCCCTCCAGCACGGCACCCCGCCGATGCGCCTGCGGCTGCGCCGCACCGACCGCCGCCTGATCATCGAAGTCACCGACGGGGACGACCACCTCCCGCGCCGCCGCCGCGCGGAACCGGCCGACGAGACCGGCCGCGGCATCTCGATCGTCGCCACCATCGCCTCGTCCTGGGGCTCCCGCCGCACCCCGGGCGGAGGAAAAGCCGTGTGGTGCGAGTTCGCGCTCCCCGACAAGGACCGCGACAAGGACAAGTAACCGGACACGCAGAAGGCCCCGATCCACCGGACCGGGGCCTTCTCCTTCTCTACGCGCGCTACGAGCCCTACGCGGGCACGGGCTCGGCAGCCCTGGCCGGCTCCGCCTCGGACATGTGCCGGGCCAGCGACGGGTTGTCCTGCGCCGGAGTCAGCTGCTTGCCGAGGCGCAGCGCCAGCCAGGCGATGCCGAGCGAGACCAGGATGAAGATCCCGATGTAGAGCATCGGCACGCCCGCGCCCAGCGGCACACCGAGCGGCCCGAGCGCCAGAGCCATCTGCTTGACCAGGGCGAAGGCCGAGTTGTACTGCCCGACCGACCCCTCCGGAGCCAGGTCGGCCACCAGCGGCGCCAGGGTCGGCGACAGCATGGCCTCGCCGATGCCGAAGAGCGCGTACGTGGTGATGAACGCGGCGGCGGCCATCACCGCGCTGCCGTGCCCGAGCCCGGAGAACCCGGCGATGATCCAGGCACCCGCCCAGATCAGGCCGACGAGCGCGATCACCCGGGACCGGCGGCGGCGCTCGACCAGCTTCAGCACGACGAACTGCGCGACGACGATGGCGCCGGTGTTGGCGGCCAGCGCGAACCCGAGGACGGACGGCGAAACCCCGGCGGCCTCGGTACCGAAGGCGGACAGACCCGACTCGAACTGTCCGTAGCAGGCGAAGAACAGCACGAAGCCGAGGACGCAGAACTGCACCATCGCCTTGTGCTCCATCAGCCGCTTCCAGCCGCCGCCCGCCTGCGCGGCGTCCTTGGCCAGGGCATTGCTGATGGCCGGCACCTGCGGCATGCGCACGGTGGCGATGATCCCGGCCAGGACCAGGAACATCACGGCCTCGATGCCGAACAGCAGGGTGAAGCTGCCGGGCCGCGTCTCGTCGACGATGAGTCCGCCGATGAGCCCGCCGATGCCCAGGCCCAGGTTCGCCATGAAGAACTGGAGGGCGAAGGCACGGGTCCGGGTGGACGGGGTGGAACACCGCACGATCATCGTGGCCAGCGCGGGCTGCATCACGGCCTGCCCGGCGCCGAGCGCCAGGGCGGACAGCAGGATCGGCAGGGCGGTGGTGGAGAGACCGAGCGAGAGCGCGCCCAGGGAGGCGAGCACCGCCGCGCCCATGACCACGGGGACGGGCCCGCGCCGGTCGATGACCCGGCCGGTGAAGGGCAGCGCGAGCAGCGCACCGAGGGCGAACGCCACGAACGTGCACGTCGCCCACATGGGGTCCAGCTCTCGCACCTTCGCCGCATAGACGTACAGGAACGGAACCGTGAAGCCGATACCGAACGCGGTCAACGCGTTCCCGGCCTGGATCCTCCGCATCGCAGCGCCCATCACCTTGGTCACTTCTCACCACCTTGATTGCTGAAGCCTGAAGACTTCATTCCTAAAGTTCGACCCTTAACTCTACACATCGAAGGAGTTAGATGGCAACGGGCCCGTGCCATACTTCGGACCATGGGTGATACCCCCGACGGCACTGCGCCCGTCCACGAGCCGAGCCTCGACGAACAGATCGCCGTCTATCAGCGTGAGTTCCAGGACCTCGACCCCCAGGTGGAGAAGGTCGTATCGGCCCTCAGCCGCCTGAACCGCCGGATGAACGTCGCCTACGGCCGCCAGACCGCGGCCCTGGGCATCAGCAACGCGGAGTGGGAGGTCCTCAAGGCCCTGGTGCTCTCCGGAGCCCCGTACCGGATGGGCCCGAGCGAGCTCGCGAAGCAGCTGGGGCTCACGCCGGCGGCGATGACCCACCGGATCGACCGCATGACGGCCGAAGCCCTGGTCACCCGCGAGCGCGACGAGAACAACCGCGTACGAGTGATCGTGGAGCTCACGGCGGAGGGCCGCAGCAAGTGGCTGGACGCCATGCGCGCGGCGACGGTCTTCGAGGAGGACCTCCTCCAGGACCTCTCCACCTCGGAGCGCGGGCAGCTGGGCGACATGCTCACCCGCCTCCTGGACCGAGTAGAGGCCCTGCAGTCCCCGAGCTGAGCCGGGGCCGCCGGCCCACCGGCTCGGCCCGATGGACACGGAGTTGCCGTGGGGTTGACACGGACCCCACGGATCCGTAAGGTTCTTCGAGTTGCCTCTGAGCCGAAAGGTTTCGGAGAAGACGAATCCCGCCGCCTCGTTGCGGCACCCAACTCAGCAAGATCTCCCACCGGGAACGCATTCGGCATGCCCGAATTCATTTCCGAAGGTCGATTATGAATCGCCCGGGAAATCCACTAGAGTTCTGGGAGTCGGAAGGGCCCAACAGCCCGGAAGGCAAAACCCGCTGACTGGGAATCGGACACGAAAGAGTCTGATAGAGTCGGAGACACAAGAACGAAGGAAGCGCCCGGAGGAAAGCCCGAGAGGGTGAGTACAAAGGAAGCGTCCGTTCCTTGAGAACTCAACAGCGTGCCAAAAATCAACGCCATAAAGTTGATACCCCGTCCATTTCGGTGGATGAGGTTCCTTTGAAAAAGACCTGTGAGGTCGCGGTTCTGCCGTGATGCTTGCAGGCAATTACACAGCGAGGACGCAGTGGACGGTCGGTCTTATTCCGACATGACTGTCCCGCTCTAAGTGCGTGTGCACCCGATTACGGGTAAACATTCATGGAGAGTTTGATCCTGGCTCAGGACGAACGCTGGCGGCGTGCTTAACACATGCAAGTCGAACGATGAAGCCCTTCGGGGTGGATTAGTGGCGAACGGGTGAGTAACACGTGGGCAATCTGCCCTTCACTCTGGGACAAGCCCTGGAAACGGGGTCTAATACCGGATAACACTCCTGCCTGCATGGGCGGGGGTTAAAAGCTCCGGCGGTGAAGGATGAGCCCGCGGCCTATCAGCTTGTTGGTGGGGTAATGGCCCACCAAGGCGACGACGGGTAGCCGGCCTGAGAGGGCGACCGGCCACACTGGGACTGAGACACGGCCCAGACTCCTACGGGAGGCAGCAGTGGGGAATATTGCACAATGGGCGAAAGCCTGATGCAGCGACGCCGCGTGAGGGATGACGGCCTTCGGGTTGTAAACCTCTTTCAGCAGGGAAGAAGCGAAAGTGACGGTACCTGCAGAAGAAGCGCCGGCTAACTACGTGCCAGCAGCCGCGGTAATACGTAGGGCGCAAGCGTTGTCCGGAATTATTGGGCGTAAAGAGCTCGTAGGCGGCTTGTCACGTCGGATGTGAAAGCCCGAGGCTTAACCTCGGGTCTGCATTCGATACGGGCTAGCTAGAGTGTGGTAGGGGAGATCGGAATTCCTGGTGTAGCGGTGAAATGCGCAGATATCAGGAGGAACACCGGTGGCGAAGGCGGATCTCTGGGCCATTACTGACGCTGAGGAGCGAAAGCGTGGGGAGCGAACAGGATTAGATACCCTGGTAGTCCACGCCGTAAACGTTGGGAACTAGGTGTTGGCGACATTCCACGTCGTCGGTGCCGCAGCTAACGCATTAAGTTCCCCGCCTGGGGAGTACGGCCGCAAGGCTAAAACTCAAAGGAATTGACGGGGGCCCGCACAAGCAGCGGAGCATGTGGCTTAATTCGACGCAACGCGAAGAACCTTACCAAGGCTTGACATATACCGGAAAGCATTAGAGATAGTGCCCCCCTTGTGGTCGGTATACAGGTGGTGCATGGCTGTCGTCAGCTCGTGTCGTGAGATGTTGGGTTAAGTCCCGCAACGAGCGCAACCCTTGTCCTGTGTTGCCAGCATGCCCTTCGGGGTGATGGGGACTCACAGGAGACCGCCGGGGTCAACTCGGAGGAAGGTGGGGACGACGTCAAGTCATCATGCCCCTTATGTCTTGGGCTGCACACGTGCTACAATGGCCGGTACAATGAGCTGCGATACCGTGAGGTGGAGCGAATCTCAAAAAGCCGGTCTCAGTTCGGATTGGGGTCTGCAACTCGACCCCATGAAGTCGGAGTTGCTAGTAATCGCAGATCAGCATTGCTGCGGTGAATACGTTCCCGGGCCTTGTACACACCGCCCGTCACGTCACGAAAGTCGGTAACACCCGAAGCCGGTGGCCCAACCCGTAAGGGAGGGAGCTGTCGAAGGTGGGACTGGCGATTGGGACGAAGTCGTAACAAGGTAGCCGTACCGGAAGGTGCGGCTGGATCACCTCCTTTCTAAGGAGCACAGTACCGATTGCAGACAAACGTTCTGCACGGTCAGCTCAGGGTGGAACGTTGATTAGTTGGCACGGTTTCCAAAACCTTCTGTGAGTACTGCTTCGGCGTGGAAAACAGTTTGAGTGGCGGGGATCGTGCTTGGCACGTTGTTGGGTATCTGAGGGTACGGCCGTAAGGTCTTATCTTCTGCGATGCCGGCCCCAGTGAACTTCACTTCTAGTAGGTGAGGGTGATGGGTGGCTGGTCGTTGCTTGAGAACTACACAGTGGACGCGAGCATCTGTGGCCAAGTTTTTAAGGGCGCACGGTGGATGCCTTGGCACCAGGAACCGATGAAGGACGTGAGAGGCCGCGATAGGCCCCGGGGAGCTGCCAACTGAGCTTTGATCCGGGGGTGTCCGAATGGGGAAACCCGGCAGTCGTCATGGGCTGTCACCCACTGCTGAACACATAGGCAGTGTGGAGGGAACGCGGGGAAGTGAAACATCTCAGTACCCGCAGGAAGAGAAAACAACCGTGATTCCGGGAGTAGTGGCGAGCGAAACCGGATCAGGCCAAACCGTATGCGTGTGATACCCGGCAGGGGTTGCGCATGCGGGGTTGTGGGAATTCTTTTGATCGGTCTGCCGGCCGGTCGGCGAGTCAGAAACCGTTGATGTAGTCGAAGGACATGCGAAAGGTCCGGCGTAGAGGGTAAGACCCCCGTAGACGAAACATCAGCGGCTTGCTTAAGAATCTCCCAAGTAGCACGGGGCCCGAGAAATCCCGTGTGAATCTGGCGGGACCACCCGCTAAGCCTAAATATTCCCTGGTGACCGATAGCGGATAGTACCGTGAGGGAATGGTGAAAAGTACCGCGGGAGCGGAGTGAAATAGTACCTGAAACCGTGTGCCTACAAGCCGTGGGAGCGTCGCCGTTATTCTTCGGAATAACGGTCGTGACTGCGTGCCTTTTGAAGAATGAGCCTGCGAGTTAGCGGTGTGTAGCGAGGTTAACCCGTGTGGGGAAGCCGTAGCGAAAGCGAGTCCGAATAGGGCGATTGAGTTGCACGCTCTAGACCCGAAGCGGAGTGATCTAGCCATGGGCAGGTTGAAGCGGAGGTAAGACTTCGTGGAGGACCGAACCCACCAGGGTTGAAAACCTGGGGGATGACCTGTGGTTAGGGGTGAAAGGCCAATCAAACTCCGTGATAGCTGGTTCTCCCCGAAATGCATTTAGGTGCAGCGTCACGTGTTTCTTGCCGGAGGTAGAGCACTGGATAGGCGATGGGCCCTACCGGGTTACTGACCTTAGCCAAACTCCGAATGCCGGTAAGTGAGAGCGTGGCAGTGAGACTGTGGGGGATAAGCTCCATGGTCGAGAGGGAAACAGCCCAGAGCATCGACTAAGGCCCCTAAGCGTACGCTAAGTGGGAAAGGATGTGGAGTCGCAGAGACAACCAGGAGGTTGGCTTAGAAGCAGCCACCCTTGAAAGAGTGCGTAATAGCTCACTGGTCAAGTGATTCCGCGCCGACAATGTAGCGGGGCTCAAGCGTACCGCCGAAGTCGTGTCATTGCAGCAATAGGGCCAACGCCCGCTGTGATGGGTAGGGGAGCGTCGTGTGCCGGGTGAAGCAGCAGCGGAAGCTAGTTGTGGACGGTTCACGAGTGAGAATGCAGGCATGAGTAGCGATACACACGTGAGAAACGTGTGCGCCGATTGACTAAGGGTTCCTGGGTCAAGCTGATCTGCCCAGGGTAAGTCGGGACCTAAGGCGAGGCCGACAGGCGTAGTCGATGGACAACCGGTTGATATTCCGGTACCCGCTTTGAAACGCCCAATATCGAATCAGGCGATGCTAAGTCCGTGAAGCCGTTCCGGACCCTTCGGGGAAAGGAAAGTGGTGGAGCCGACGAACCAGACTTGTAGTAGGTAAGCGATGGGGTGACGCAGGAAGGTAGTCCAGCCCGGGCGGTGGTAGTCCCGGGGTAAGGGTGTAGGCCGAGGGGTAGGCAAATCCGTCCCTCATATAAGGCTGAGACCTGATGCCGAGCCGATTGTGGTGAAGTGGATGATCCTATGCTGTCGAGAAAAGCCTCTAGCGAGTTTCATGGCGGCCCGTACCCTAAACCGACTCAGGTGGTCAGGTAGAGAATACCGAGGCGTTCGGGTGAACTATGGTTAAGGAACTCGGCAAAATGCCCCCGTAACTTCGGGAGAAGGGGGGCCATCACTGGTGAAGGAACTTGCTTCCTGAGCTGGGGGTGGCCGCAGAGACCAGCGAGAAGCGACTGTTTACTAAAAACACAGGTCCGTGCGAAGCCGTAAGGCGATGTATACGGACTGACGCCTGCCCGGTGCTGGAACGTTAAGGGGACCGGTTAGTCACATTTCGGTGTGGCGAAGCTGAGAACTTAAGCGCCAGTAAACGGCGGTGGTAACTATAACCATCCTAAGGTAGCGAAATTCCTTGTCGGGTAAGTTCCGACCTGCACGAATGGCGTAACGACTTCTCGACTGTCTCAACCATAGGCCCGGTGAAATTGCACTACGAGTAAAGATGCTCGTTTCGCGCAGCAGGACGGAAAGACCCCGGGACCTTTACTATAGTTTGATATTGGTGTTCGGTTCGGCTTGTGTAGGATAGGTGGGAGACTTTGAAGCTGTGACGCCAGTCATGGTGGAGTCGCCGTTGAAATACCACTCTGGTCGTGCTGGATGTCTAACCTCGGTCCGTGATCCGGATCAGGGACAGTGTCTGATGGGTAGTTTAACTGGGGCGGTTGCCTCCCAAAAAGTAACGGAGGCGCCCAAAGGTTCCCTCAGCCTGGTTGGCAATCAGGTGTTGAGTGTAAGTGCACAAGGGAGCTTGACTGTGAGACCGACGGGTCGAGCAGGGACGAAAGTCGGGACTAGTGATCCGGCGGTGGCTTGTGGAAGCGCCGTCGCTCAACGGATAAAAGGTACCCCGGGGATAACAGGCTGATCTTCCCCAAGAGTCCATATCGACGGGATGGTTTGGCACCTCGATGTCGGCTCGTCGCATCCTGGGGCTGGAGTCGGTCCCAAGGGTTGGGCTGTTCGCCCATTAAAGCGGTACGCGAGCTGGGTTTAGAACGTCGTGAGACAGTTCGGTCCCTATCCGCTGTGCGCGTAGGAATATTGAGAAGGGCTGTCCCTAGTACGAGAGGACCGGGACGGACGAACCTCTGGTGTGCCAGTTGTCCTGCCAAGGGCATGGCTGGTTGGCTACGTTCGGGAGGGATAACCGCTGAAAGCATCTAAGCGGGAAGCCTGCTTCAAGATGAGTATTCCCACCTCCTTGAGAGGGTAAGGCTCCCAGTAGACGACTGGGTTGATAGGCCAGATGTGGAAGCCCGGTAACGGGTGGAGCTGACTGGTACTAATAGGCCGAGGGCTTGTCCTCAGTTGCTCGCGTCCACTGTGTTAGTTCTGAAGTAACGAACTGTGTTCATATCCGGTTGGTTAACTTCATAGTGTTTCGGTGGTCATAGCGTTAGGGAAACGCCCGGTTTACATTCCGAACCCGGAAGCTAAGCCTTTCAGCGCCGATGGTACTGCAGGGGGGACCCTGTGGGAGAGTAGGACGCCGCCGAACAATCATTGTAGAAAGCCCCGTACCAGGGAACTGGTACGGGGCTTTTCTGCGTTCACAACCTTTTCCGAAACCACCCGCCGGCCCTCCGTCAGCCCCTGACGATGCAGAAGGGATGCCCGGCCGGATCGGTGAGGACCCGCCACTTGTCCTCATGCGGCTGCTGATCCGCCTTGCCGGCGCCCAGCTCCAGCAGCCGGGCTTCCGCCTCGTCCAGATCCACGACGTCGAAGCAGAGATGCAGCTGCTGGGGAACGGTCTGATCGGGCCAGCTCGGTGCCCGGTAGTCGTCCACCCGCTGGAAGCCGATGAGGAGTCCGTCCTCACGGTTGAGTCCGGCGAAGTCGGCGTCCGACTTCGGGTGGGGTTCAAGGCCGGTGGCCTGCTGATAGAACGCTGCCAGAGCCAGTGGATCCGAGCAGTCGAGTGTTATCGCGCTCAACTTCATCTGCAAGGGCATGACGCCTCCAAGTCGATCAACGGACTATCCCGATGCGTACCGTAAGGGCGTGCAGATCTTTAACTCGTAGCTTTCCACTCGGTGGTTCGTTGGTCTGGCATGAGCGGGTTGAAAGGGCAACGGGCCGTGCTGGCAGCCAAGTTCGCGGTGATTTTGCCGCATCTGGATGAGCGGCAGCGTCGCCTGCTGATAGGGGCGGAGGCCCAGTCTCTCGGCCATGGCGGGATCCGAGCGGTCGCTCGTGCCGCCAGTGTCCGTGAGGCCACGGTGTCTGCCGGAGTACGGGAACTCGGCTCCGGAGAGGCCCCCTTGGGACGCGTCCGCCGGCCCGGTGCCGGACGCAAACGCGTCGCCGAGCGGAACCCGGCTGTTCGGGAGGCACTTCTTGCGCTGGTCGAGCCCGACGTCCGCGGAGATCCCATGTCGCCGCTGCGCTGGACTACCAAATCCACGCGCAAGCTCGCTGAGCAGCTGACCCGACAGGGCCACAGGATCTCCGCGGACACGGTGGGCGACCTCCTGCGCGAGGAGGGCTTCAGCCTGCAGAGCAACGCCAAGACGCTGGAAGGCAAGCAGCACCCCGACCGGGACGCACAGTTCCAGTACCTCAACGAGCAGGCCCGCGGCCATCAGGACTGCGGGGCTCCTGTGATCAGCGTGGACACGAAGAAGAAGGAACTGGTCGGCCCATTCAAGAACAACGGCCGTGAGTGGGAGCCGAGAGGCGAGCCGGTGCGAGTCGACACCCACGACTTCCCCGACCGCGAGCTGGGCAGAGCAGTGCCCTACGGCATCTACGACGTCGCCGCGAACACCGGCTGGGTCAACGTGGGCACCGACCACGACACCGCCGCGTTCGCCGTCGAATCGATCCGCCGTTGGTGGAACGCCACCGGACGGGCCACCTACCCGACGGCCGGCCGACTGCTGATCACCGCCGACGCGGGCGGCTCCAACGGCTATCGCACCCGCACCTGGAAGACCGAACTTGCCAGGTTTGCTGCCGAGGCCGGCATGACGGTCACCGTCTGCCACCTGCCTCCCGGCACTTCCAAGTGGAACCGGATCGAGCACCGGCTGTTCTCCCACATCACCATGAACTGGCGTGGAAGGCCGCTGACCAGCCACGAAGTCATCGTCGAGAGCATCGCGGCGACCACGACCAAAACCGGCCTGACCGTGCACGCCGAACTCGACACCAACCCCTACCCCACCGGCATCCAGGTCAGCGACGACGAGATCGCCGCCCTGCCGATCACCCGGCACCGCTTCCACGGCGACTGGAACTACACCCTCCACCCCCAGCATCCGATGGACGCGGCGACGACCGAGAACACGTCAGTCCAGGCCCCGGCGAACAGACCGCCTCGCCTCACACGGTGTTCACTGCAGGACCCAGAACTGACCGGGATGACCCGCCAACAACTCAGCGAGCTCATCGCCACGCTGACTCCAGCGCTGGAACTTCAACGCGAGCAAGTGCTCCGAACACGTCGCGGTCACGAGCGTCTGATGGCCCCTGGCGCAGGTGCCAAAGCCAAGCTCACCCCAGCCGACCGGGTCCTGGCCACCGTGCTCCACCTGCGGAAACTCGCGACCATGGACCTACTCGGCCAACTCTTCGACGTCACCGCCATGACCATCAGCCGCGCGAAACAGGAGGTCCGACCACTCCTGGAAGCACACGGTCACCACATCACCCCCTCTACCGCCCGCCTTCGCACACCAGCCGACGTCGCAACGTTCCTCGCTCCCGACTCCACCCAGACCAAGGTCAAAACGACGAGTTAAAGATCTGCACGCCCTAAGAGGTCGTATCAGTTGGTGCGCAAGTCACATACCGCGGTCTGGGCCGTACGCCTCGCGTGCGGGTTGGCCTGGTCCAGCAGGCGGGTACCCCAACCACACACGGCGCCTTGGTCGGTGGCGGCGATGGGTACGAGGCCGGCGGCCGTTCCGAAGCTGAGCCGGGGGAGTTCGCAGAAGACGCGAGGATCGTCGTCCGGCCCGGTGATGTCGGAATCCCAAGCACTCTCGGACCAGACCTCCGATGCCGAGCGGATCTCCTCGCCCAAGCTGCCGTCACGGTCCTCCAGACTCCTGGAGGGCCGGGGCAGGCGGGACTCGACGCTGTCTTCCTCAAGAACATCGACCCGGTCGTCGCGATCGCCCAGCTCGAAGCCATCATGACCGGCTGTTTGCCGAGCCATGGTCGATGACCGACGAACTCCGGCAGATCGGGATCAAGGTCGAGGCCACGGCTGAAGTTCTGGAAGCCCTGGCCGGGCTGGCTCAGCGCGCTCGGGCTTCCGACCGGCGGTTGTATTGCTGGTGGGCCCTGTGACTCACCGGCGGCGCCAGCGGGTGCGCTAGGAGTCCCCGACAAGGGTGTGGACCAGCACCCGGGTCAGGTGGGCGAGCATCGACGGCATGCCTTCCTTCGGTGAGCCCGTCGCGGTGGCCGGCTTGGGCTTGGTGGCTGTGGGCACGTATCACTTCGCCTTCGTGGTGGGCGGCTTGAAGTCGACGCCGACGAACCGGACGATGACCAGCGACTTCGTGCCCCCGGCCGATTCATTCGTTTCCGAGGACCACAGGTCGCACTGGGTGATGCTGACCAGGGGGCGATGCCCACGTACTCGGACGTTGCCCGCCGGACAGGACACCTCGGCGGGGCGGGCGGTGGCCCGATCACCGGCACGCCGTGGATGCACCTGCCCGAGCACTTTGGGTCGTGGAAGGGCGGGGGCCTCGGCGAAGCAGGCCTGGAACTCCACCCTCCAGTAATGGGGCTGCCAGTACGGATCCTGCCGATCGCCGTCCTCGATGACCGTCAACAGGCGTCCGAGAGACAGCGCGGGCCGCCTCCATGGTGCAGGCACCAGCGGCGACGCCATGCCGACGCAATATCCGTTCGAACTCTGCGGCGCTGGACCGCGGAGGTCCCCTCCTCGTGATCCGCAGCAAACGGCCTAGCTGCAGTCCCACATGAAACGGCCCTCGAGGTGGTCGGTGCTGAGGAAGACGAAGCCGCTTCCGTAGCCGAAGTTGAGGAAGAAGGGGTCCTCCTCGGCCTCGCCCCGATCCTCGAACTGGCAGAGGAACAGCCAGGAGGCATCGATGCCGAAGGCGTGGCCGTTGGGGTAGAAGGCCTCGCCACCCAGGAAGTCCGGGGGCCAGTCCTCCTCGGGATATTCGGCGTCAGGGCCCTCGCCCCGCAGGTACCGGGAGTACGCGGCGGCCCGGTTCGCTGCTTCGTCGAGTTCCGGTGGTACCGGAGCCAGGTCCGTCAGCCATTCGACGGGGACCTCCGTGCGGTCCGGACCCCACCGCCAGAGGGTCCGCCCCTGAGTGCCGGGGGCCCCGATCGACGCGAAGGGCGGTATCCGTCCGCCAGGCTGGACCAGGACTACGGCCTCGCCGTCGTCCGGAGCGTCGCCGCCCATGACCACGTCCTCCTCGTGCAGGAACAGGTATGCGAGGCGCACCTCGTCCCCCGGCACCCGGAACTGGCCGATGAAGACCAGGGGCTCGCCCGAACGGGGATGCACCGGCCAGGCCGGTCCGTCCAGCCAGACCGGCTGCCCGCCGAACTTCGACACCGGTTCCGTGACCGGCTTGGGCGTGGGCCGGAAGGACATCCGCAGCCGGGGCAGGAAGGCTGCATCGTAGGGGCCCGCGGCCCGGTTCGTCGGCTCGGAGATCACGCTTTCGACGCTACGGCACCCCACCGACAGCACCCGGCTCTGGTGGGGACGACCGCAGGCTCCCTCCCTAACAGGCGCCTCCGCTATTGCGGCGCGTATAGGGGCTACGGGCGTCAGGATGTCCGGATGGGCACGGTGGTGGAGCTGGTCGGGCAGGCGCGGGTCGCTTTCGGGGCGGAGGACTGGAGTGGGTACGAGGCTCTGATGTGGCGGGCCGCCGGGGACGGGGCGGGGGCGTTGGCGGCCGGGCTGGGGATGATCCGGTCCGGGGACCCGGTCGAGCGGGAGATGGGCTGCGATCTGCTGGGGCACACGAGTGAACAGAACGAGGCGTGCCGTGTTGAGACGGTGGGGGTGCTGGTCGCCCTCGCCGAGGGGGAGAGGGAATCGGGTGTTCTGTCTGCCCTGGCGCGCGCGATCGAGAGGACGTACGACCCGCGGGCCCTTCCCGTGCTCCTGGTGCTCGCCGAGCACTCCGATGCCGAGGTCCGCCGGCAGGTGGCCTGTTCGTTCCCCGGGATCCTCACGGATGCGCCGGACGGGCCGGATGTGCACGCGCTCATTGCCCTGACCCGCGACCAGGACCCCGAGGTCCGCAACTGGGCGACCTTCACCCTGGGGTCCCAGGCCGAGGCCGACAGCCCCGCGATTCGTGATGCGCTCTGGGAGCGGACGACGGACGAGAACGCCGACGCCCGTGAGGAGGCGATCCACGGGCTGGCCCGGCGGCGCGACCTCCGCGCGGTCCCGCTGCTGATCGAGCTGCTCGGAAATCCCGAGGGAGCGCACGTACTCACGTTCCGCGCGGCGGAGGCCATGGGCGCCCCTGAGCTGCTGCCGGCTCTGTTGGGGTACGAGCCCGACGGGGTTGGAGTGGCTGCCGCAGTAGCGGCTTGTGACCCCGCTCGGCGGGCCGCACCGTGAGGTGGGGACGGAGTGGGGGCGGGGACAGTACGGGGTCACGGGCGTTCTGTCGCGCCGATTTTGACGGTGCAGGGGGCGTCATGTAGAGTCAAACGGTTGCCTGGAACTGGACAAGTTCGGCAGCCGGCCCCCAATGAAGCAATTCAGAGTGGGCACCCTCGACTCCTCATCCAGGAATCTGAAGCCGGGAAATCCGGTGGAAAACTTCTGATAGAGTCGGACTCGCCGGAAAGGGAAACGCGAAAGCGAAGAACTGGAAAGCAAATCCCGCTGACTGGGAATCGGACACGAAAGAGTCTGATAGAGTCGGAGACACAAGAACGAAGGAAGCGCCCGGAGGAAAGCCCGAGAGGGTGAGTACAAAGGAAGCGTCCGTTCCTTGAGAACTCAACAGCGTGCCAAAAATCAACGCCAAAAAGTTGATACCCCGTCCACCTCGGTGGATGAGGTTCCTTTGAAAAAGACCTGTGAGGTCGCGGTTCTGCCGTGATGCTTGCAGGCAATTACACAGCGAGGACGCAGTGGACGGTCGGTCTTATTCCGACATGACTGTCCCGCTCTAAGTGCGTGTGCACCCGATTACGGGTAAACATTCATGGAGAGTTTGATCCTGGCTCAGGACGAACGCTGGCGGCGTGCTTAACACATGCAAGTCGAACGATGAAGCCCTTCGGGGTGGATTAGTGGCGAACGGGTGAGTAACACGTGGGCAATCTGCCCTTCACTCTGGGACAAGCCCTGGAAACGGGGTCTAATACCGGATAACACTCCTGCCTGCATGGGCGGGGGTTAAAAGCTCCGGCGGTGAAGGATGAGCCCGCGGCCTATCAGCTTGTTGGTGGGGTAATGGCCCACCAAGGCGACGACGGGTAGCCGGCCTGAGAGGGCGACCGGCCACACTGGGACTGAGACACGGCCCAGACTCCTACGGGAGGCAGCAGTGGGGAATATTGCACAATGGGCGAAAGCCTGATGCAGCGACGCCGCGTGAGGGATGACGGCCTTCGGGTTGTAAACCTCTTTCAGCAGGGAAGAAGCGAAAGTGACGGTACCTGCAGAAGAAGCGCCGGCTAACTACGTGCCAGCAGCCGCGGTAATACGTAGGGCGCAAGCGTTGTCCGGAATTATTGGGCGTAAAGAGCTCGTAGGCGGCTTGTCACGTCGGATGTGAAAGCCCGAGGCTTAACCTCGGGTCTGCATTCGATACGGGCTAGCTAGAGTGTGGTAGGGGAGATCGGAATTCCTGGTGTAGCGGTGAAATGCGCAGATATCAGGAGGAACACCGGTGGCGAAGGCGGATCTCTGGGCCATTACTGACGCTGAGGAGCGAAAGCGTGGGGAGCGAACAGGATTAGATACCCTGGTAGTCCACGCCGTAAACGTTGGGAACTAGGTGTTGGCGACATTCCACGTCGTCGGTGCCGCAGCTAACGCATTAAGTTCCCCGCCTGGGGAGTACGGCCGCAAGGCTAAAACTCAAAGGAATTGACGGGGGCCCGCACAAGCAGCGGAGCATGTGGCTTAATTCGACGCAACGCGAAGAACCTTACCAAGGCTTGACATATACCGGAAAGCATTAGAGATAGTGCCCCCCTTGTGGTCGGTATACAGGTGGTGCATGGCTGTCGTCAGCTCGTGTCGTGAGATGTTGGGTTAAGTCCCGCAACGAGCGCAACCCTTGTCCTGTGTTGCCAGCATGCCCTTCGGGGTGATGGGGACTCACAGGAGACCGCCGGGGTCAACTCGGAGGAAGGTGGGGACGACGTCAAGTCATCATGCCCCTTATGTCTTGGGCTGCACACGTGCTACAATGGCCGGTACAATGAGCTGCGATACCGTGAGGTGGAGCGAATCTCAAAAAGCCGGTCTCAGTTCGGATTGGGGTCTGCAACTCGACCCCATGAAGTCGGAGTTGCTAGTAATCGCAGATCAGCATTGCTGCGGTGAATACGTTCCCGGGCCTTGTACACACCGCCCGTCACGTCACGAAAGTCGGTAACACCCGAAGCCGGTGGCCCAACCCGTAAGGGAGGGAGCTGTCGAAGGTGGGACTGGCGATTGGGACGAAGTCGTAACAAGGTAGCCGTACCGGAAGGTGCGGCTGGATCACCTCCTTTCTAAGGAGCACAGTACCGATTGCAGACAAACGTTCTGCACGGTCAGCTCAGGGTGGAACGTTGATTAGTTGGCACGGTTTCCAAAACCTTCTGTGAGTACTGCTTCGGCGTGGAAAACAGTTTGAGTGGCGGGGATCGTGCTTGGCACGTTGTTGGGTATCTGAGGGTACGGCCGTAAGGTCTTATCTTCTGCGATGCCGGCCCCAGTGAACTTCACTTCTAGTAGGTGAGGGTGATGGGTGGCTGGTCGTTGCTTGAGAACTACACAGTGGACGCGAGCATCTGTGGCCAAGTTTTTAAGGGCGCACGGTGGATGCCTTGGCACCAGGAACCGATGAAGGACGTGAGAGGCCGCGATAGGCCCCGGGGAGCTGCCAACTGAGCTTTGATCCGGGGGTGTCCGAATGGGGAAACCCGGCAGTCGTCATGGGCTGTCACCCACTGCTGAACACATAGGCAGTGTGGAGGGAACGCGGGGAAGTGAAACATCTCAGTACCCGCAGGAAGAGAAAACAACCGTGATTCCGGGAGTAGTGGCGAGCGAAACCGGATCAGGCCAAACCGTATGCGTGTGATACCCGGCAGGGGTTGCGCATGCGGGGTTGTGGGAATTCTTTTGATCGGTCTGCCGGCCGGTCGGCGAGTCAGAAACCGTTGATGTAGTCGAAGGACATGCGAAAGGTCCGGCGTAGAGGGTAAGACCCCCGTAGACGAAACATCAGCGGCTTGCTTAAGAATCTCCCAAGTAGCACGGGGCCCGAGAAATCCCGTGTGAATCTGGCGGGACCACCCGCTAAGCCTAAATATTCCCTGGTGACCGATAGCGGATAGTACCGTGAGGGAATGGTGAAAAGTACCGCGGGAGCGGAGTGAAATAGTACCTGAAACCGTGTGCCTACAAGCCGTGGGAGCGTCGCCGTTATTCTTCGGAATAACGGTCGTGACTGCGTGCCTTTTGAAGAATGAGCCTGCGAGTTAGCGGTGTGTAGCGAGGTTAACCCGTGTGGGGAAGCCGTAGCGAAAGCGAGTCCGAATAGGGCGATTGAGTTGCACGCTCTAGACCCGAAGCGGAGTGATCTAGCCATGGGCAGGTTGAAGCGGAGGTAAGACTTCGTGGAGGACCGAACCCACCAGGGTTGAAAACCTGGGGGATGACCTGTGGTTAGGGGTGAAAGGCCAATCAAACTCCGTGATAGCTGGTTCTCCCCGAAATGCATTTAGGTGCAGCGTCACGTGTTTCTTGCCGGAGGTAGAGCACTGGATAGGCGATGGGCCCTACCGGGTTACTGACCTTAGCCAAACTCCGAATGCCGGTAAGTGAGAGCGTGGCAGTGAGACTGTGGGGGATAAGCTCCATGGTCGAGAGGGAAACAGCCCAGAGCATCGACTAAGGCCCCTAAGCGTACGCTAAGTGGGAAAGGATGTGGAGTCGCAGAGACAACCAGGAGGTTGGCTTAGAAGCAGCCACCCTTGAAAGAGTGCGTAATAGCTCACTGGTCAAGTGATTCCGCGCCGACAATGTAGCGGGGCTCAAGCGTACCGCCGAAGTCGTGTCATTGCAGCAATAGGGCCAACGCCCGCTGTGATGGGTAGGGGAGCGTCGTGTGCCGGGTGAAGCAGCAGCGGAAGCTAGTTGTGGACGGTTCACGAGTGAGAATGCAGGCATGAGTAGCGATACACACGTGAGAAACGTGTGCGCCGATTGACTAAGGGTTCCTGGGTCAAGCTGATCTGCCCAGGGTAAGTCGGGACCTAAGGCGAGGCCGACAGGCGTAGTCGATGGACAACCGGTTGATATTCCGGTACCCGCTTTGAAACGCCCAATATCGAATCAGGCGATGCTAAGTCCGTGAAGCCGTTCCGGACCCTTCGGGGAAAGGAAAGTGGTGGAGCCGACGAACCAGACTTGTAGTAGGTAAGCGATGGGGTGACGCAGGAAGGTAGTCCAGCCCGGGCGGTGGTAGTCCCGGGGTAAGGGTGTAGGCCGAGGGGTAGGCAAATCCGTCCCTCATATAAGGCTGAGACCTGATGCCGAGCCGATTGTGGTGAAGTGGATGATCCTATGCTGTCGAGAAAAGCCTCTAGCGAGTTTCATGGCGGCCCGTACCCTAAACCGACTCAGGTGGTCAGGTAGAGAATACCGAGGCGTTCGGGTGAACTATGGTTAAGGAACTCGGCAAAATGCCCCCGTAACTTCGGGAGAAGGGGGGCCATCACTGGTGAAGGAACTTGCTTCCTGAGCTGGGGGTGGCCGCAGAGACCAGCGAGAAGCGACTGTTTACTAAAAACACAGGTCCGTGCGAAGCCGTAAGGCGATGTATACGGACTGACGCCTGCCCGGTGCTGGAACGTTAAGGGGACCGGTTAGTCACATTTCGGTGTGGCGAAGCTGAGAACTTAAGCGCCAGTAAACGGCGGTGGTAACTATAACCATCCTAAGGTAGCGAAATTCCTTGTCGGGTAAGTTCCGACCTGCACGAATGGCGTAACGACTTCTCGACTGTCTCAACCATAGGCCCGGTGAAATTGCACTACGAGTAAAGATGCTCGTTTCGCGCAGCAGGACGGAAAGACCCCGGGACCTTTACTATAGTTTGATATTGGTGTTCGGTTCGGCTTGTGTAGGATAGGTGGGAGACTTTGAAGCTGTGACGCCAGTCATGGTGGAGTCGCCGTTGAAATACCACTCTGGTCGTGCTGGATGTCTAACCTCGGTCCGTGATCCGGATCAGGGACAGTGTCTGATGGGTAGTTTAACTGGGGCGGTTGCCTCCCAAAAAGTAACGGAGGCGCCCAAAGGTTCCCTCAGCCTGGTTGGCAATCAGGTGTTGAGTGTAAGTGCACAAGGGAGCTTGACTGTGAGACCGACGGGTCGAGCAGGGACGAAAGTCGGGACTAGTGATCCGGCGGTGGCTTGTGGAAGCGCCGTCGCTCAACGGATAAAAGGTACCCCGGGGATAACAGGCTGATCTTCCCCAAGAGTCCATATCGACGGGATGGTTTGGCACCTCGATGTCGGCTCGTCGCATCCTGGGGCTGGAGTCGGTCCCAAGGGTTGGGCTGTTCGCCCATTAAAGCGGTACGCGAGCTGGGTTTAGAACGTCGTGAGACAGTTCGGTCCCTATCCGCTGTGCGCGTAGGAATATTGAGAAGGGCTGTCCCTAGTACGAGAGGACCGGGACGGACGAACCTCTGGTGTGCCAGTTGTCCTGCCAAGGGCATGGCTGGTTGGCTACGTTCGGGAGGGATAACCGCTGAAAGCATCTAAGCGGGAAGCCTGCTTCAAGATGAGTATTCCCACCTCCTTGAGAGGGTAAGGCTCCCAGTAGACGACTGGGTTGATAGGCCAGATGTGGAAGCCCGGTAACGGGTGGAGCTGACTGGTACTAATAGGCCGAGGGCTTGTCCTCAGTTGCTCGCGTCCACTGTGTTAGTTCTGAAGTAACGAACTGTGTTCATATCCGGTTGGTTAACTTCATAGTGTTTCGGTGGTCATAGCGTTAGGGAAACGCCCGGTTTACATTCCGAACCCGGAAGCTAAGCCTTTCAGCGCCGATGGTACTGCAGGGGGGACCCTGTGGGAGAGTAGGACGCCGCCGAACAATCATTGTAGAAAGCCCCGTACCAGGGAACTGGTACGGGGCTTTTCTGCGTTCACAACCATTTGACGTGGGAAAACCCGGGTGAAGTCCAACCCAGTGGCTGGTTAGGATCCCGGGTTATGAACCAGCACGTGATACGTCCGGTACGGGGCGACGAGTGGGTGAAGGTCAAGGAGCTGCGGATCGCGGCGTTGAAGGACCCGGCGGCGCCGGTGGCCTTCCTCGAGACGCTCGCCGGCGCCGAGGCCCAGCCTGATGAGTTTTGGCAGGGACGGACCGTCAGGGGATCCGAAGGGCGCGCCATTCGGCAGTTCGTAGCCGAGGCGTCCGACGGGCGGTGGGACGGATCGGTGACCCTGATCGTCGAGGAGGCCGGGGCGGACGACCTCTTCGAAGGGGTCGTCGAGCGGACGCAGGGGCACCTCGTGGGGGTGTTCGTGCGGGCCGAGCAGCGCGGGACCGGGCTGACCGAAGCCCTGTTCGCGGCCGCGCTGGACTGGGCCTGGTCGCTGGAGGGGCCGGCGCTGGAGCGCGTACGGCTCTTCGTGCACGAGAAGAACCCGAGGGCCCAGGCGTTCTACCGGCGGTACGGGTTCGAGCCGAGCGGGGTCGTCGTACCGATGCCGGGGGATCCGTCCGCGAAGGAACTGGAGTACGTGTTCGCGCGGCCTTAATAGGTACTGACGGGCAGGTCCGCTTCCGGCCAGCGGGAGCGGGCCTGTTCGCGGCTGCGGCACAGCGCGAGCAGGGGGAGCGTCCGGTCCTCCAGGAGCTGCGGGAGCTGGGGGAGCGGGGCCACCGCGGCCACGTCGTCGAAGACGAGCGCCAGTGGTGGGTCGAGCCGACCGTGGGATGACCGTGCGGCCATGCGGCGGCCGTGCTCGACCACGCTGGAGGCGAGTGCGGTGAGGAGGGGCATTGCACCCGGGTGGGTACGGGGGTCTTCCAGGGATTCGCCCACCACGTAGAGGGTGCCCCCTTCGGAGACGAACGATGCGAGGGCGAGCGAATCGCTTCGGTTCGGGGTGCAGGATTCGCGGATGTGGATCGAGGACAGGGCGGTCAGGGCGCGGGCCGTGAGGTGCTGGGCGAGTTCGCGGCGCTCCGGGTGGGCGGTCAGGGCGCTTTCGAGTTCGCCGGCCGCGCCGGGGGCGGCGGAGGCCGCCTGGGGGTGGGTGCGCAGGATGCGGACCGGCTCCTGGGCGTTCGTTCCCTGGGCCCAGCGCTGGAGCTGCTTGAACGGACGGTTGTCCAGGGCGGCGGCCTGGAGCCAGCTGCGGAGGAGCGTTTCAGCGGTCTCGGCCACGGCGGCGTCCATGCGGGCCTGGGGGCGGACGGGTGCGAGGAGCGCGGTGGCACGGGCGGTGGCGGTTGCGCGGTCCGCGCAGTCGGTGGCCGGGTTCCAGTGCAGGCGGGCCGGGGTGTCGCAGAGGTGGGACGGGTCGTAGAGGAGGACGGGGCCGAGCTTGGCGCGGGCGTCCTTGGTCTCTGCCCAGAGGGCGGGGGAGGACGTGATGACGAATACCGGGCCGGTGGCCGTTGCGATGGCCTCGGCGGCGGCGGTTCGGCGGGCCGCCGGGTCGGCGTAGGTCAAGCGGCCGGGTGCGGGTGCGGGTGCCGGTGCCTTGGCGGGGGCGTAGCCGAAGCCGTAGCGGTACGCCTCGTCCGTGGGGGGTGGTTCGGCGCCGTTGCCGGGGGCTCTGCCCCCGCGCCCCCGCGCCTCAAACGCCGGCGGGGCTGGATTTGTCGGGGCTGGATTTGTCGCCGCAGCTGGGTTGGCCTGGGCCGGGATTTCGGGCGTGCGGGCACGGTTGGCCCTGGTGCGGGTGATGAGGCCCAGGACGAAGATCGCCAGGACCAGCAGGATGAGGAGCTGGCTGATGAACAGGCCCCAGAACAGGCCCCAGCCCGAGAGGGATTGGGCGGGGGTGTCGGGCCAGGCTGCCGCGAGGTTGTGCGGTTGAGCTATCAGCGAGCGGACCGCGGTCGGGGTGCGGGTGAAGGTGACCGTGGAGGGCCAGTCGCCCTTCGTGAAGAGGGCGGACAGGCCGGTGGCCGTCCAGATGAGGACGGCCAGGCCCAGAAGGAATGCCAGGAGGCCTACCAGGAGGCCGTCCGGGATGCCGCCCTGGGGGCGGGTGGTGCGGTCGGGCATGTCAGGCCACCGTGGTTGCCGAGCCGGCGCCGCCGTTGCGGTGGCGCTCCATCAGGAGGGCGCGTTCCTCCGCCTCCAGTTCGGCGGCCAGGAGGTCGTCGGGGAGGCGGTGCTGGGCCGAGGATTCGGTCATGGCGCGGTCCGTGTAGACGAGGGGGCGTTCGGCCTCGGTGATCAGGTGTTTGACGACCTGGACGTTGCCGTTGACGTCCCAGACGGCGATGCCGGGGGTGAGGGTCGGGATGATTTCCACTGCCCAGCGGGGCAGGCCCAGGACGCGGCCCGTGGCGCGTGCTTCGTCCGCCTTCTGGGCGTAGATGGTGCGGGTGGAGGCCATTTTGAGGATGGCTGCCGCCTCGCGTGCCGCCGCGCCGTCGACCACGTCGGAGAGGTGGTGGACGACGGCCACGAAGGACAGGCCCAGGCGGCGGCCGAACTTGAGGAGGCGCTGGAACAGCTGAGCCACGAAGGGGCTGTTGATGATGTGCCAGGCCTCTTCCACCAGGAAGATGCGCTTCTTGCGGTCCGGGCGGATCCAGGTGTGTTCCAGCCACACGCCGACGATCGCCATGAGGATGGGCATGGCGATGGAGTTGCGGTCGATGTGGGAGAGGTCGAAGACGATGAGCGGGGCGTCGAGGTCGATGCCGACCGTCGTCGGGCCGTCGAACATGCCGCGGAGGTCGCCGTCGACCAGGCGGTCGATGACCAGGGCCACGTCCAGGCCCCAGGCTCGGACATCGTCTATGTCCACATTCATCGCCTGGGCGGACTCGGGCTCGGGATGGCGCAGTTGTTCCACGATGTCGGTCAGGACCGGCTGGCGGCTGGTGATCGTCTCGACCACGTACGCGTGCGCGACCTTGAGGGCGAAGCCGGAGCGTTCGTCGAGGCCGTGGCCCATGGCGACTTCGATGATGGTCCGGAGCAGCGCGAGCTGACCGGTCGTCGTGATCGCCGGGTCGAGGGGGTTGAGGCGGATCCCGTCGTCGTTGGCGGCGATGGGGTCCAGGCGGATGGGGGTTATTCCCAGCTGCTGGGCGATGAGGTTCCACTCGCCCACGCCGTCCTCGCCCTGGGCGTCGAGGACCACGACCTGGCGGTCCCGGAAGCGCAGTTGGCGCAGGACGTAGGTCTTCTCCAGGGCGGACTTGCCGTTGCCGGATTCGCCGAGGACCAGCCAGTGGGGGGCGGGCAGTTGTTGGCCGTAGAGCTGGAACGGGTCGTAGATGTAGCCCTTGCCGCTGTAGACCTCACGGCCGATGATGACGCCGGAGTCGCCGAGTCCGGGGGCGGCGGTGGGGAGGTAGACCGCTTGGGCCTGACCCGTCGAGGTGCGGACGGGCAGGCGCGTGGTTTCTACCTTGCCGAACAGGAAGCTGGTGAAGGCGTCCGTCAGGGCGGACATGGGATCTCGCATGGGCGGCCATTCCCTCCAGCTAGCGTCGGATGCCGGTGGCGAACGGCAGGGTGTTGACGAAGGCGCGGTGGTGCTCGCGGTCGCACCATTCGAGCTTCAGGTAGGACTTGCCCGCGGAGGCGCGGATGGTGCGCTTGTCGCGGGCGAGGGCCTCTGGGGAGCGGGAGGACACGGTGATGTACCCGACCAAGTTGACCCCGGCGGCGCCGCTCGCGAGGTCTTCGCCACGCTGGTCGAGCCGGCCGTGTGCGGCGATGTCGCGGGGGTCGACCGTGCGGTTCATCTTGGCGGCGCGGCTGGCGTCGGCCTCGTCGTTGGTCTTCTCCGTGAGCATGCGCTCGATGGCGATCTCGGTGGGTTCCAGGTCCATGGTGACGGCGACCGTGCGGATGACGTCGGGGGTGTGGACGAGGAGCGGGGCGAGGAAGTTGACGCCGACCGGGGTCATCGGCCATTCCTTCACCCAGGCCGTGGCGTGGCACCAGGGGGCGCGGGTGGAGGATTCGCGGGTCTTGGCCTGGAGGTAGGTGGGCTCGACGGCGTCGAGTTCGGCCGGCCAGGCGTTGCGCTTGGTCATGGCCTGGATGTGGTCGATGGGGTGGTCCGGGTCGTACATGGAGTGCACGAGGGAGGACAGCCGGCCCTGGCCGAGCGGCTGGCGGACGCGGATGTCGGCCTCGGCGAGGCGGGCGCAGATGTCGGTGAGTTCGCGGGCCATGACGATGGCGAGGCCGGCGTCGCGGTCGAGCTTGCGGCCCTTGTACGGGGTGCCCGCGCGGGCGATGGTGTTGGCCTCGGCGGCGAGTTCGCGCGTGAAGTGCATGCAGGCGACGAGGTACGCGCGGTGCTGCTCGGAGGAGGTGGAGACCATCGACTGGAGCTGCTCGTACGAATCGCGCAGCCAGACGGGGGCGTTGGTGTCGCCGCGCTGGGCCACGTCCTTGGCGTGCGCGTCGGGGTCGGCGGGCAGGGTGCGGGCGAGCATCTGGATGCGGGTGACGAAGCCGTCGCCGTTGGCCACGTGCTTGAGGAGGGTGCCGAAGCGGTCCACGAGGGCCTCTTGGTCCTCGCTGTCGCGCAGGCCGACGCCGGGGCCCTCGATCTCGATGGCGGCGGTGACGGTTCTGCGGTCGGCGTGCAGGAGCACGGCGATCTCGTCGGGGCCGAAGGGGGCGGCGAGCCAGTTGATCCGGCCGATGCCGGGGGGCGGGCCGACCTCGACCTCGCGGCCGTCGGAGGCGCGGACGCCGGCTTCCATGGTGCCCGAGCGGAAGGTCGTGCCGCGGCGCAGGGTGCGCTTGTAGCTGCGGTTGATCTCGAACCAGCGGTAGAAGGTGCGGCCGCGGTAGGGGATGTAGACGGCGGCGAGCGCGAGCATCGGGAATCCGGCGAGGGAGACGATGCGCAGGGCGAGGTCGGGGACGAGCAGTCCGCTCATCATGCCGAGGAACGCACCGGCGATGATCAGGGCGATCTCGCCGGTTTCGCGGTTCTTGCCGACGATCGCGTTCGGCCGGGCCCGGCCGATGAGATACGTGCGGCGGGGCGCGACCGGGTGGAGTTGGTGGAGCTGGTGGGACTGGGTCGTCACCGCCCGTCACCTCCTGTGTTCCTCGTGCTGGAGCCCGTACGGGGTGCGGGTGCTGCGGCGGACCCGCTGCCGGACCCTCCGGTTCCGCCGCCGGAGCCGCGGCTGCTGTGTGCGGCCATGCCTCCGGAGATCTGGTTGGCACCGCCGCCGCCTCCGCCGCTCGCGCGGTGGGCGCCGCCGCTTGCGCCGCCCCGGCTGCTGTGGGTCTTGATGCCCTGGGAGACGAGGGAGGCCGGGGAGCTGATGACGGCGGCCGCCTGGGCGCCGTCGGTGGCCTTGCTGCGGTTGGTGCGGGCGGAGGCGATCTCGTCGCCGAAGCCGGGGACGAAGCGGTAGATCATCGCCGAGGCGAAGATCGCCAGCAGGATGATGGCGAGGCCGGAGACGACGGCGGAGAAGGAGTCCGGGCCCTTTTCGCCGGCCAGGGCCCCGGCGAGGCCGAGGACGATGACGATGACCGGCTTCACGAGGATCACGGCGATCATGATGCCCGCCCAGCGGCGGACGTGGCCCCAGAGGTTGCGGTCGACGAGGCCGGCGTAGACGACGGTGCCGAGCAGGGCGCCGACGTAGAGGAGCGCGGCCCGGATCACGAGCTCGAGGCAGAGGACGCCGGCGGCGAGGACGGTGACCAGGGCGACCACGATCAGCATGATCGGGCCGCCGCCGATGTCGTCGCCCTTCTTGAGGGCCTCGGCGAAGGAGCCGAAGAACACGTCGGTCTGGCCGCCGGTGGCAGAGGCGATGACCTCGGTGACGCCGTCGGTGGCGGAGACGACGGTGTAGAGGATCAGGGGGGTGAAGGCCGAGGCGAGGACGGTGAGCCAGAGGAAGCCGATGGCTTCGGACATGGCGGTGGTGAAGGGGACGCCGCGGATGGCTCGTTTGGCGACGGCGAAGAGCCACAGGACGAGGGTGAGGATGGTGGAGGCGGCGAAGACGATGGCGTACTGCTTGAGGAAGGCGCCGTTGGTGAAGTCGACATTGGCGGTGCCGTTGACCGCCTTGCTGAGCTGGGCGACGATCCAGGCGGCGGCGTCGGCGCACCCCTTGGCCAGCGAGGAGAGCGGGTTGAGGGCATCGGGGGCGTTCGGCGCGAGCCCGGTACCGCCCGTTCCGGCGGGATTTCCGCCGCCGACGCTGCGCTCGCACGACTCCTTGACCGGTCCGAAGACCCCCTCGCACTTGTTGGAGGCCGAGCCCGACGGGCTCGGGGTGGGGGAGGGCGCTGCGACGGCCCGGGCGGACAGCAGGACCACTGCCGTCTGTACGGAGATCAGCGCTCCGGCAATACGGAAGCGGCGGCTACCGGGCATAGGTGAACCCTCCGAATTCCTTCACGGCCTTGCTGATGTCGTCGGACGTGGAGGCGGCTACGTCGCCGGGGACCGGGGCCGGGCCGTCCTGCTGGGTGTCGGCGCTGACCTTCCAGCCGTCGCCGGCCCAGGACAGTTCGAAGGTCCAGGTCTTCCAGGTGGTGCGCACGGGGTCCGTGGTCTTCGGGCCCGACATGCCGACCAGCCCGGTGTACCAGACCGCGACCTTCGCGGCGGTGGGTCCGTAGCTCTCGACCCGGGTGCCGATCGGGACGGCCCGGGTGACGAAGGTGCTGCCCTGTGGAGGGTTCCCGTTCGCGTCGAGCCCCAGCGTGGTGAGGAAGGCCGCCGAGTACGCGGTGTCCTGAGTGCCCTTCAGACGAGCCGCCGCCTCCGGCGTGTAGATGCCGTCCATGATGGCGTGGCGGCGGTCCCTTTTGAGCATTCCTTCGGAGCCGAGCGTCACGGTGTAGTTGGCGGCCGCCGACTGGGCGCCCTGCTCGTCGTGGGCGAAGCCCTTCGGGATGCCGTCGGTTCCGGTGGCTACGGGCTCGGTGCCGGTGGGTGCCGTCGGGTTGGCGGTCGCGGGTTTGTCCGAGGTGGGAGGCGCCTGCGGGGTGTGGGACTGGTTGGCGAAGGCGATGGCCGCGATCAGGAGGACCACCACGCCCACCACCGCGATCAGGCCCCGGGAGGCGCGGGGGGTGCGGCGGGGGGTGTTGTAGGGGTCTGAGGAGGACTCCGGGAGGCGGGTGCGGGTCTGGCCCGTGCCGCCGACTTCGCCGTGGCCCGCGCCGCCGCCACCGTATTGGTCGTCGTTGCTCATTCGGTGTTCGCCCCCTCCGCGTCGTACGACGGTAGCGCTGATATCCGCGTAGGCGCGGCGTAGTGAGTCCGCATCAGGGCTCTGGCTAGACGGCCATTCCGTAGACGATGGTGAAGAGGGTGCCGAGGGAGCCGATGATGAAGACGCCCGTCAGGCCGGCCACGATCAGGCCCTTGCCCTGTTCCGCGCTGAAGGTGTCGCGCAGGGCCGTCGCGCCGATGCGCTGTTTGGCCGCGCCCCAGATGGCGATGCCCAGGCAGAGGAGGATGGCGACTGCCATGACCACCTCGACCATGACCTTCGCTTCGTTGCCGAGACTGCCGAACGGCCCCCAGTTCGGGGCGATTCCGCCGATGATGGTGGTGATGTCGCCTTTTTCGGCTGCCAGGATCATGTAACTCACCGCCCCTGCATGGGTAGTTCCTGCTGCCCGTGCCCGGACGGCAGGGGTCACGCACTATCTTCGCTGATGAAACGCTGTCGCATGTCGACTTGACGGCTCTCTTTACCCGATCCGCGTTCCCACGCTCCGTCCGTGTGCTCTGACCTGGGCCCCGGCGGCGTGTGGGGGAAAGAACGTATGGTCACTCTGTGTATCACGCGGGGTGACCCCGGGCAATGATTGAGGTGCCGTCGTACAGGGTGACTGTCGAGTGGCCGCCATTCGGCTCAGTGGACCGGTGTGTCGTTCGACCAACCCGATGACATATGTCCGACATTCCGTCAGTCGTTCCATCCTCACGCGGTGTTGCGGGGGATGCTCCTCGTCGTTCGGTACGCAGGCGTGAGGAGTGGGTGACGGATGGGTTGCTTCAGCAGGGCGGGGCGACGGGCGACGTGGTGGGCCGGCGGGGTCGCGGTCCCGTTGGCGCTCCTGCTCGCGGGGGTTTCCGCTCCGGGGGCCGTGGCGGCGACCGCGGTGGGCGCGGCGGGCGGTGTCTGCGCGAAGCCCCGGGGGGACGACGACCTGAGGTCGTCCGGGAGCGTGGCGGCGAAGGCCGGGAAAGCGGGGAAAGCGGGGAAAGCGGGGAAGGCCGGGAAGGCGGTGCCCGCTGCTGCCGGTGGCGGGTGTCCGGGGCCGCCGGGGCCGCGCGGGCCGAAGGGTGAACGGGGGCCCAGGGGTGAGCGCGGGCCGATGGGCGAGCGGGGGCCGGCCGGGCCGTGCGTGGACATGGACTCGGTCAGGGGCCAGTCGGATCAGGAGCTCAGTGCCGCGCTCAGCCGGGGGCGGGTGTACCTGGGCCGGCGGACGGTGTCGGGGAACACGGTCGGTCCGTACTCCTGGAAGGACCTGACCACGCCGGCCAATCCCGGCTTCCCGAGGGACGCGTGCGGGGTGTCCATCACCTACAACGGCCTCTACCGGGCGTACGTGAAGGTGCTGACGACCGGCGGGGACGTTTCCGAGATCTTCTGCGACTACTCGGCCATGGGCGTCGTCTGTCCGCTGGGCTGGCAGGCCGTCGTCAGGCCCTGATGTCCGGCGGCCGGCTTCCGCGCCGGTGCCGCGCCCGGGGCACGAGCCGGGCGCGGCACCCGCGGGGTGTCCGGGTGTTGGCGGGTCGGGTAGGACGGGTGGCGGGTGGTTACGGGACGTAGAGGTTCGAGGCGAACGGCGCGAACCGGGTGTCTCCGGGGTGGATGACGTCGACGATGAAGCCGGTGCAGAAGCGGCCGCTGGTGACGAAGACGGGGTTGTCGGTGTGGTTCGTCACCGAGGCGGGGCCGTTGTGCGTGATGCAGCCGGACGGTTCGTGGAGCGGGTAGCCGTTGATGACCAGTTCCCCCGAGGACGCGTGCGCGGAGCCGCCGAGGCCGAGTGCGAGGGTGGCGGCGGCCGCGAGGGTGCCGAGGGTCGTGGTCAGTCGTCGCATGGTGAGGAACCTCCAGTGGTCCGGTCGATGACGATCATCTTCCGGTTGCGTGGCTCACCGTATTGGGTCAGTTGCACATCGTCACGGTCGGTGCGGGGCGTACGGATGCGCGAGGGGCGCACATGTGTCCTGCGGGCGCCGGTGACGGGCTACGCGAGCCAGTGGGCCGGGTGGGTCAGGTGGGGCGGGAGCTGGGTGGCGGGGGTGCCCTTGGCCGCGTTGAGCTGGGGCTGGGTGAGGAAGAGGGCCTCGCGCAGGTCGGCACCGCACAGGTTGGTGTCGCGGAAGTCCGCGCCGATCAGGTCGGCGGAGCGCAGGTCGGCGCCGCTGAGGTCGGCCGCGATCAGGTAGGCGCCGCGCAGGTTCGCGCCGCGCAGGTCCGCGCCGGAGAGGCGGGCGCCCATCAGGTCGCCGCCGCGGTGGTTCTTCTTGCGGCCCGGCACCTTGGCCCGTACGAGCTCACTGGCCTTCAGGAGGAGGGTGTTGACCTCCTGGCGCAGGGGGCCGATGTCGAGGGCCGCGAGGGCTTCGGGGGTGGCTTCGGTCCAGCGAGCGGTGTCGGCCAGGGCCGAGCGCAGCTGGGTGTGGACCGGGCGGGCGGCCGGGAGCGCGAGGGCTTCGGAGATGTAGAGGAGCAGCTCGTGCAGGTGCCGCATCACGGGGAAGACCTCGTACATGGCGCCGGCGGTGCCGGGGTGGGTGCGCCAGTCGCGGCCGCCGAAGGTGACCTGTGAGACCTGCTGTCCCGCGCCGAAGCAGTCGAAGACCGTGCAGCCCTGGAAGCCCGTGTCGCGCAGCCGGGTGTGGATGGAGCAGCGGAAGTCCTGCTGGAGGTTCTTGCAGGGGGTGCCGGCGGGCTTGTTCACGGCGAAGTCGGTGGACTTGGCGAACGGCAGGGCCACGCAGCAGAGAGCGAAGCAGTTCGCGCAGTCCGCCTGCAGGACAGGGAGAGGGGGGCGCGAAGGCGAGGCGGGAGGAGACTTGGGCACGTCGCCATTGTCCCCCGGTGGGGGAGGCGGGGTGTCCGGCGGACGTCCGGTGGGTGGCGGGATGCGCAAAGCCCTTGATCGCGGGGGAGGGCGCGGCGAGCATCGGCTCATGACCGAACTGCTGGCAGTCGCACTCATCACCTTCCTCGCCGTCGTCAGTCCGGGCGCGGACTTCGCCATGGTGGTCCGCAACAGTTACCTCTACGGGCGCCCCACCGGCCTGCTCGCGGCCGCCGGGGTCGCGGCCGGCGTGCTGGTCCACGTCTCGTACACGATGCTCGGCGTCGGCCTGCTGATCGCCTCCTCCGCCGGGCTGTTCACGGCGATCAAGCTCGCCGGCGCCGCGTACCTGGTGTGGATCGGGGTGAAGACCTTCCGGTCGCGGGCCGAGGTGACCGTGGACCTGGAGGAGAGGGCCGGGCTGACGCCGTTCGGGGCGCTGCGGACCGGGTTCCTGACCAATGTGCTCAATCCGAAGACCACGCTGTTCGTCGTCTCCACCTTCACCCAGGTGGTCGGGCCGGGGACGCCTGTGTGGCAGCAGGCCGGGTACGGGCTGTTCATGTCGGCGGCGCATCTGGGCTGGTTCGGGGCGGTGGCGCTGTTCTTCTCCAACTCGCGGCTGCGCGACCGGATGCTGAAGGCGCAGAAGGCGCTCAACCGGGCCATCGGCTCGGTGCTGGTGGGACTCGGGGTGGGGCTGGGCTTCGCCCGCTGAGGCCCGCGGAGGCTTTCCGGGGTCCGCCGGGCCCCGTCCGAGGTCTGGCGAGGCCGGGTTACCTGTCGGTAGCGTGCCGCGCATGGGCGATGCAGAAGCTGTTGAGGGCGTAGAAGGCGTAGAAGGGTTCT
The DNA here is from genome assembly GCF_057834465.1 of Streptomyces sp. GL_140. Taxonomy (NCBI): domain Bacteria; kingdom Bacillati; phylum Actinomycetota; class Actinomycetes; order Kitasatosporales; family Streptomycetaceae; genus Streptomyces; species Streptomyces sp. GL_140. The sequence goes on along the minus strand of NZ_CM174404.1, from coordinate 4,012,116 downwards.
ACGAGCGGATCGACGCGGGCCGGTTCCGTGCCACCGCCTACACGCGCGGGCCGTGGGATCCCGGCGCGCAGCACGCCGGTCCGCCGGCCGCGCTGCTCGGGCGGGCCATCGAGGAACGGCCCGACGCGCGGCAGGACATGAGGATCGCCCGCATCACCTACGAGATCCTGCGCCCGGTGCCGCTGGGGCCGTTGGAGCTCACCACCAGCGTGCTGCGGGCGGGCCGCGGCACCGAGGTGGTCGAGGCCGCGCTCGCTCCGGCCGGGGCCGCGCCCGTGATGCTGGCGCGGGCCCTGCGGATCCGGGTGGCGGAGGACTCCGTACCGGCCGTGGTGCCGGGGCCGGAGCTGCCGCCGCCCGGGGAGGTGGGGGTGACGCCGTTCTTCCCGGTGCCGTGGGAGACGGGCTACCACTCGGCGATGGAGACGCGTTTTACCGAGGGGGCCTTCGTCGAACTCGGGCCCGGGACCTGCTGGATGCGGATGAGGGTGCCGCTGGTCGCGGGGGAGGAGCCCAGGCCGCTGGACCGGATCCTGGTCGCGGCGGACTCGGGCAACGGCATCAGCTCGGTGATGGACTTCGGTCGCTACGTCTTCGTCAACGGCGACCTCACCGTCCACCTGCACCGCCATCCGGTGGGCGAGTGGGTGTGCGTGGAGGCCCGTACGAGTGTGGACGGGGCCGGGATCGGTCTCGCGGACGCCCGGCTGCACGACGAGAAGGGGCCGATCGGGCGGAGCGCGCAGAGCCTGTTCGTGGCGCCCCGGGCTGTGGGCGGGAAATAGGGCGGGTGGGCGGGGTCGGTCGGCTCGGTCGACTCGACCGTCTGGGGCGGCGGCAGGAAGTACGTCGTATATTCCGATGAGTTCGGCCGATTCCCCCGGCCGTTGGGCTCAATGGCTTGCGGCATAACGGTTTCCACGGCGCCCCCAAACGGGATGATTCGACACGGGGTGGCGGGAGCTCCGGGAAAAGCCGTTCGATGGGGGAAGGTTGGCGGGTGCGCAGACTCTGGGTGGTCGGTGGAATCAGCTTCGGGGCGTGCCTGTGCTTTCTCGCCCTGCTCGTCGTCGGTACGTACTCGGCCGCCGCGGGCATCGCCAGTGGCGGCGGCGGTGGCCTCGTGGGGCTCACCAAGGGGGCCGTGCCGGGCAAGTACCAGAGCCTCGTGGAGAAGTGGGGCCGGCTCTGTCCCACGCTCACCCCGCCCGTGCTGGCCGCGCAGCTCTACTCGGAGAGCGGCTGGAACCCGAGCGCGGTGAGCCCGGCGGACGCCCGGGGCATCGCGCAGTTCATTCCGGGGACCTGGGCCACGCACGGCATCGACGGCGACGGTGACGGCGACCGCGACATCTGGGATCCCAACGACGCGATCCCGTCCGCGGCTTCGTACGACTGCGAGCTGGCGCGCTACGTGTCCAAGGTGCCGGGCGATCCCGTCGCCAACATGCTGGCGGCCTACAACGCGGGCCCGGGTGCGGTGACGCAGTACCAGGGCGTCCCGCCGTTCCAGGAGACCCAGGGGTACGTGAAGACGATCACGACCCTCGCCAAGAGCTTCGCGGCCCCCGTGGGCCGGGTGGCGCCCTCGCAGCAGGCCGCCGGGGCGATCTACTTCGCGCAGAAGCAGTTGGGGACGCCGTACCTGTGGGGCGGCAACGGGACGGCCGACCAGGGCGGGCGGTTCGACTGCTCGGGGCTGACCAAGGCCGCGTACGAGTCGGTGGGGATCGAGCTGCCGCGGGTGGCGAACGACCAGTACAACGCCGGTTCGCATCCCGCGCGGGCGGATCTGCTGCCGGGGGATCTGGTCTTCTTCTCCGACGATCTGACGAACTCTCGGGAGATCCGGCACGTCGGGCTCTACGTGGGCGGCGGCTACATGATCAACGCCCCGTTCACCGGCGCCGTGATCCGCTTCGACAAGATCGACACGCCCGACTACTTCGGTGCGACCCGGGTCACCAAGGACGGTGCGGAAGCCCTGCCGAAGCGCGAGGGCGCCGGCAACGCAGCGTGAACCAAAGGCCCTGAGCTGCGACGATGAGTCACTCTTCGATAACGTTGGAGTGATCATTCGGTGGAGAGTGGAACGCGGGCGCCGCAACGGCCGTTCCATGGTCAAGGGGACCGAACCACATACTGGATCATCGAGTTGATCACTGGGGGCGTAGGGGCACACACAGGGGTGTGTCCGCAGGGGTACCAAGGCAAGGGCAAGGGGCCGCATCACCATGGCTGGACTCACAACAGGTGGGCCGAACGTGGATGTAAGCCTGCTGTACGAGATCAACGGACTGGCCCGGCAGGCCCCGCACTGGCTGGACCGGGTGGTCTCGGTCGTCGGTGAGTACGGGATCCTGCTGGCCCTCGTGCTCCTGGTGCTGTGGTGCTGGCGCGGGGCGCGCCGGCTGGACGAGGCCGCGGCCGTCGAATCCTTCGCCGCGCTCGTGTGGGCGCCGCTCGCCGCCGGGGCCGCGCTGCTCCTGAACATCCCGCTGCGGGAGTTCGTGGGCCGGCCGCGGCCGGCCGCGCAGCACGGCGGGGTCGAGGTGCTGGATTCCGGCGCCGGCATCGGACACAGCGCGTTCTCGTTCGTCAGCGACCACTCGACGCTCGCGATGGCGCTGGGCGTCGGCCTGTTCGTCGCCCACCGCAGGCTCGGCTTCGTCGGGATCGGGCTGGCTCTGCTGGAGGGCTTCACCCGCGTCTACATGGGCGTGCACTACCCGACCGACGTCATCGGCGGCTTCGCGCTGGGCACCGCGGTGGTGCTGCTGCTCGCCCCGCTCGCGATGGCCCTGCTGACCCCGGTGGTGCGGGCCGTGGCCCGTTCGCCGCGGCTGGGCGTACTGGTCCGCGCGCGCGGCCGGGTAGTGGCCCGGCCGGTGGACCTGCCGCAGGCCCAGGGGCCGCGGGACAAGGGACTCGCCGCGTAGAGCGGGGCCCGGTGTGCGCCGCCCCGTGGTTCAAGGGCGGCCGTAGCGGTCCCAGGCCGACAGGAGGAGGGCCGCCAGGAGGCAGAGGGCGGCCACTGCGAAGCAGAGGCGGACCGCCGCGGGGCGGGAGCGCGGGGGCAGGGTCACGGTTCGCCGCCGCCGTCCGTGCCGTCCGAGGGGGAGTCCGTGTCCTCGCGGCGGTAGCGCGAGCGCAGCCACAGGCCGGTAGCGGCGGCCGCGGTGGTGGTGACCCCGATGGCCAGGACGACATCGCCGGGCCCGTCGGCCGTTCCGACGGGGCTGGCACGGGCCGGTGCGGCCGTTGCGGCCGGGGCGAGTGCGATCAGCAGGGCCCAGAAGAGGGCGGCGAGTCGTGGCGCGGGTCCGGGCATGGGTCAAGGGCATCCGCTCCCGCAGACGTCGGCCACCCGGACCGTCCGAACGGGCGAACGAGGTGCCGGACCGGCCGGGGCCGGTGGCAGGGGCGGACTCGGGGCTACTGCGTGACGTGGGCTCCGGCGTCCTTGCGGGCCAGGTCGCGGGAGCGGCGGGCCGGGCCGCGCCAGCCGCAGCTGCAGACGGCCAGGCAGAAGGAGCCCCGGTCCGCGGTGCTCGTGGTGTGTCCGGCGGGCGGGCGGTCCGATGTCCCCGGGTCTCGGGGCAGCGGCACGTCGGCAAGCGGAGGGACGAGAGTCGCTTTGGTGTGCGGTTCCACGGCACCACGGTACCCGGGCCGGACCGGCTGCGGGACTGTCCTGCGCGGGCGGATCCTCCGGAGCCCGGCCGGGTGCACGGTCGATGGTCGGACGGTTGTTTGCCCGAGTGTGTGCCGTGGTGTGCGCCCCGGCGCGCGGACCGGCCCCGGGGCTCCCACCGGTTCGCGCGGGGTTCACAGGGAGGTTTCGCGGAGTTGGTGAGCCGTTCGAGGAAGGGCCGGGGCCGTGACGGGAGCCCCGGGACCTCGTTAAGCGGAGTGGGTGGGCCTCGGGCAAACAGCGGTCACGCGTTGGGGGTTGGCAGGCGATGGTGGTGCACCGGCACAGGATGCGGCTGGGACGCGCGGGCGGGACGGCGTTCGCCGTCGGCCTGGCCCTGACGTCGGCGGCGTTGAGCGGGTGCGGCGGCGAAGCGGCCGCCGGGGACGACGGCCGCCCCAGCGGCGACCCGGTGGCCACGATCCGCGGAGCCGCCGACGTGCTGGCGAGGACCGGCAGCGCGCGGGCCCGTACGGCGATGGAGATGGCGACCGGCGGCACCAGGGTCACCATTCGCGGCGAGGGCGGGGTCGATTTCAAGAACCGGATGGGCCAGCTCCTGGTCATGCTCCCGGACGACGCCAAGGGCAAGGCCGAACACCGGCCCATCACCGAGCTGCTGGTGCCCGGCGCGCTCTACATGAAGAACCGGGGCGCGGGCGTCCCCGACGACAAGTGGGTACGGGTGGACACGACGGCCCTGGCCGACGGGAACCTCGTCACGGGCGGGGCCACCGACCCGATGGCCGCCGCCGAGCTGCTGCGCGGCGCGCAGGAGGTGACGTACGTGGGCGAGACCGAGGTGGCGGGGACCAAGGTGCGGCACTACCGGGGTACGACCGACATCGTGCGGGCCGCGGCGGATGCCTCGCCGGCGGTGAAGGGTGCGCTGGAGGCGGCGGCGAAAGGGTTCAGCAAGGACGCGGTGCCGTTCGACGCGTACCTCGACGCGGAGGGCCGGCTGCGCAAGGTCCGGCACCGTTTCACCTACGTCAACAACGGCGTGATCGATGTCTCCTCCACCACGCTGCTCTACGGGTTCGGGACTCCGGTCACCGTGGTCCTGCCGGCGGCGGGCGACATCTACGCGGGGAAGATCGCCGACTAGCGGTGCGGGCCCGTGCCGGGCGGCGCGATCGGGCCATGGTCGGCCGTCGGTCCCGTGTGAGGGGCCGGAAATGGTCCATCCGTGTCATGCGCGCGGCGCCCTCCCGTCCCTACGCTGAGGACCCGGGCGCCGGCGACCCGACGACGGCAGAGAGAGGCGGAACGCGTGACTCCCGCAGGCGGTACGACGGTGCAGGACTACGTGGCCCTCGCCGAGATCGAGTTGTGCGGCGAGCTGATCATCGCGGCCTCGGCCGCGAACGAGGACCGGCTCAGCCAGGACCGCATCGACGAAGTGCTGATGACGCAGTACTGATGACGCAGTACTGATGGGGCGCCGGCCGCCCGTCCGCCCCACCCGTCCGCCCGCCCGCCGAAACCTCAGGTCCGCAGCAGCCGTGCGATGGCCTTCGTCGCTTCCTCGACCTTGGCGTCGATCTCGCCCCCGCCCTTGACGGCCGCGTCCGCGACACAGTGCCGCAGGTGCTCCTCCAGCAGCTGGAGCGCGAAGGACTGGAGCGCCTTCGTGCTCGCCGAGACCTGGGTGAGTATGTCGATGCAGTAGACGTCCTCGTCGACGAGGCGCTGGAGTCCCCGGATCTGGCCCTCGATCCGGCGCAGCCTCTTGAGGTGCTCGTCCTTCTGGTGGTGGTAGCCGTGCACGGCTGCGGCCGCCACGGCCTCGGTGCCCGCTTCGGCTCCGGAGCCCTCCGCCTGGATGGCAGTCATGCGTCCTCCCGTGGTCCGGAATGAGGGGTGCATACCCCTCATGGGTATATGATACCGGGCCCCGTCCGCAGAGGCAGGGGCCCGTGGTCCTCACTCTGCCTGATGGAGGACACTGGGGAACTGCCGGTTAGCCGTGGCCGGGGGATGCGCCTAGCATCAGCCTGACCGAATCCAATGCACCCCGAGGACCTCACGTGCGATTTCGTCTGACCCCCAGGGAGACGAGCTTCTACGACATGTTCGCCGCATCCGCGGACAACATCGTCACGGGCTCCAAGCTCCTGATGGAACTGCTCGGAGCGGACTCCTCCGCCCGAGCCGAGATCGCGGAGCGGATGCGGGCAGCGGAGCACGCGGGGGATGACGCCACCCACGCGATCTTCCACCAGCTCAACTCCTCCTTCATCACGCCGTTCGACCGCGAGGACATCTACAACCTGGCGTCCTGCCTCGACGACATCATGGACTTCATGGAGGAGGCGGTCGACCTGGTCGTCCTCTACAACGTGGAGGAGCTCCCCAAGGGCGTCGAGCAGCAGATCGAGGTACTGGCGCGCGCGGCCGAGCTGACCGCCGAGGCCATGCCGCACCTGCGGACCATGGAGAACCTGACCGAGTACTGGATCGAGGTCAACCGCCTCGAGAACCAGGCCGACCAGATCCACCGCAAGCTGCTCGCCCAGCTCTTCAACGGCAAGTACGACGCCATCGAGGTGCTCAAGCTCAAGCAGATCGTCGACGTGCTCGAAGAGGCGGCCGACGCGTTCGAGCACGTCGCGAACACGGTGGAGACCATCGCGGTCAAGGAGTCCTGAACCTCGTGGACACCTTCGCTCTGATCGTGACCATCGGTGTCGCGCTCGGTTTTACGTACACCAACGGTTTCCACGACTCGGCGAACGCGATCGCGACCTCGGTCTCGACCCGCGCGCTGACCCCGCGCGCCGCGCTCGCGATGGCCGCGGTGATGAACCTCGCCGGTGCCTTCCTGGGCAGCGGGGTCGCCAAGACGGTCAGCGAGGGCCTCATCGAGACGCCCCACGGCAACCGGGGCATGTGGATCCTCTTCGCGGCGCTGGTCGGCGCGATCGTGTGGAACCTGATCACCTGGTACTTCGGCCTGCCCTCGTCCTCCTCGCACGCGCTGTTCGGCGGCATGGTGGGCGCGGCGCTGGCGGGCGGCACCGAGGTGCTGTGGTCGGGCGTGCTCGACAAGGTCGTCATCCCGATGTTCGTCTCGCCGGTCGTCGGCCTCGTCGTCGGTTACCTGGTGATGGTCGCCATCCTGTGGATGTTCCGCCGCTCCAACCCGCACAAGGCCAAGCGCGGTTTCCGCATCGCGCAGACGGTCTCGGCGGCCGGCATGGCCCTCGGCCACGGTCTGCAGGACGCGCAGAAGACCATGGGCATCGTGATGATGGCCCTGGTCATCGCCGACGTGCAGAACGCGGGCGACGAGATTCCGGTCTGGGTCAAGATCGTGTGCGCCGTGATGCTGTCGCTGGGTACCTACGCGGGCGGCTGGCGGATCATGCGGACCCTCGGCCGCAAGATCATCGAGCTGGACCCGCCGCAGGGCTTCGCGGCGGAGACCACCGGCGCCTCGATCATGTTCGGTTCGGCCTACCTCTTCCACGCGCCGATCTCCACCACCCACGTGATCACCTCGGCGATCATGGGTGTGGGCGCGACCAAGCGGGTGAACGCGGTCCGCTGGGGCGTGGCCAAGAACATCATCCTCGGCTGGTTCATCACCATGCCGGCCGCGGCGCTCGTCGCCGCGGTCTGCTTCTGGATCGTGAACCTGGCCTTCGTGCAGTAGCGGTATCCGTACGGCAGGAACGAAAGCGGGCCGGCTCCCCCCACCCAGGGGGAGCCGGCCCTTTCGCCTTGCGGTGGCACCGCCATGCAGCACCGCAGGACGTTCAGCACCCACGCGGCACGGCCGCATGGAGTCTCGCGGGTTTAGCCGAAGCGGCCCGAGATGTAGTCCTCGGTCGCCTGCACGGACGGGTTCGAGAAGATCCGGTCCGTGTCGTCGATCTCGACCAGCTTTCCGGGCTGGCCGACCGCGGAGAGGTTGAAGAAGGCGGTGCGGTCGGAGACGCGGGCCGCCTGCTGCATGTTGTGCGTCACGATGACGATCGTGAAGCGTTCCTTGAGCTCGCCGATCAGGTCCTCGATGGCGAGGGTGGAGATCGGGTCGAGGGCCGAGCAGGGCTCGTCCATCAGGAGGACCTGGGGCTCGACCGCGATGGCGCGGGCGATGCACAGGCGCTGCTGCTGGCCGCCGGAGAGGCCGGAGCCCGGCTTGTTCAGGCGGTCCTTGACCTCGTTCCAGAGGTTGGCGCCCTGGAGCGACTTCTCGACGATGTCGGTCAGCTCGGACTTCTTGAAGGAGCCGTTCAGCCGCAGGCCCGCCGCCACGTTGTCGAAGATCGACATGGTGGGGAAGGGGTTCGGGCGCTGGAAGACCATGCCGACCGTGCGGCGGACCGCGACCGGGTCCACGCCGGGGCCGTACAGGTTCTCGTCGTCCAGCAGCACCTTGCCCTCGACGCGGCCGCCGGGGGTGACCTCGTGCATGCGGTTCAGGGTGCGCAGGAAGGTGGACTTGCCGCAGCCGGAGGGGCCGATGAAGGCGGTCACGGAGCGGGGCTCCACGGTCATCGAGATGTCGTCGATGGCCTTGTGGGTGCCGTAGAAGGCGGACAGTCCGCTGACGTCGATTCGCTTAGCCATGAGGGGTCACTTCGCTTTCGGGTGGTCACTGCGGCGGAGCCGCTAATGGGCTCGCTTTTAGCGACCGGTCTTGGGAGCCTTCCAGCGGGCGATGCCGCGGGCCACCAGATTGAGGATCATGACGAAGGCGATCAGGACGAGCGCTGCGGCCCATGCCCGGTCGTAGGAGGCTTCACTGCCGACCTTGTACTGCTCCCAGATGTACAGGGGGAGCGAGGACTGGGCGCCTTCGAAGGGGTTGTTGTTGATCAGCTGGGAGCCGAAGACCAGCAGCATGATCGGCGCGGTCTCGCCCGCGATTCGGGCGACGGCCAGCATCACGCCGGTGGAGATCCCGCCGATGGCGGTGGGCAGCACGACCTTGAGGATCATGCGCCACTTCGGCACACCGAGGGCCAGGGCGGCCTCGCGCAGCTCGTTGGGGACGAGCTTGAGCATCTCCTCGGTGGAGCGGACCACGACGGGCATCATCAGGATCGACAGGGCCAGCGAGCCGGCGAAACCGGAGGGGCCGAAGCCGAGCATCAGGTTCCAGGTCGTCAGGATGAACAGACCCGCGACGATGGAGGGGATGCCGGTCATGACGTCGACGAAGAACGTCACGGCCTTGGCGAGCGAGCCCCGGCCGTACTCGACCAGGTAGACGGCGGTCAGCAGGCCGATGGGCGCGGAGATCGCGGTGGCCAGGCCGACCTGCTCGATGGTGCCGAGCAGCGCGTGGTAGACGCCGCCGCCGTGGTCGAAGGAGGTCACGCCGTTCATCGAGTGGCTGAGGAAGTTGCCGTCGAGGAGCTTGATGCCGCGGCTGATGGTGGTCCACAGGAGCGAGAGCAGCGGGACGACCGCGAGCAGGAAGCAGACCCAGACGACGGAGGTCGCGACCCGGTCCTTGGCCTGGCGGCGGTTCTCGATCAGCGCGCTGGCCGTGTACGTGATGACCACGAACAGGATGGCGGCGAGCAGACCCCACTGGATCCGGCTGTGGAGGCCGAAGACGGCGCCGAGGCCGCAGCCGAGGGCGACCGAGAGGACGGCGATGCCGGCCGGGGCCCAGCGGGGCAGGCTGCCCTGCGTCAGGCTGGTGGGGGCGACGGACGTGCGGGCCCGGGAGGGGCGCGGGTCCTGGAGTGCGTGGCTCATCAGGCGTTCGCCCCCGAGAAGTCCTTGCGACGGGCGATGATCAGCCGGGCGGCGCCGTTGACCAGCAGGGTGAGCAGGAAGAGCACGAGACCGGAGGCGATCAGGGCGTCGCGGCCGAACTCGTTGGCCTCGTCGAACTTGGCGGCGATGTTCTGCGCGAACGTGCCGCCGCCCGGGTCCAGGATGTGGCCGGAGATCAGGAAGCTCGGGGACAGCACGGTGGCGACGGCCATGGTCTCGCCGAGCGCGCGGCCGAGGCCGAGCATCGAGGCGGAGATGACTCCGGAGCGGCCGAAGGGCAGCACTGACAGGCGGATGACCTCCCAGCGGGTCGCGCCGAGGGCCAGTGCGGCTTCCTCGTTCATGCGCGGGACCTGCAGGAAGACCTCGCGGCTGACGCTGGTGACGATCGGGAGGATCATGATCGCGAGCAGGATGCCGACGGTGAAGAGCGAGCGCGCGACGCCGACCTGGGTCTTGTCGAAGACGTAGGTCCAGCCCATGTACTCGTCGAGCCAGGAGTTCAGGCCGCCGAGGTACGGGACGAGGAAGAGCGCGCCCCAGATGCCGTAGATGATCGAGGGCACTGCGGCGAGCAGGTCGACCACGTAGGCGAGGGGGGAGGCCAGCTTGCGCGGCGCGTAGTGCGAGATGAAGAGGGCGATGCCGACAGCGATCGGAACCGCGATGACCATCGCGATGATCGAGCTGACGACGGTGCCGAAGAGCAGGACGGCGATGCCGAAGACGGGGGGCTTGGCCGACGCGTTCCAGTCGAACGTGGTGAGGAAGTTGCCCTCGTTGTCGGCCAGGGCGATCGAAGCGCGGTAGGTGAGGAAGACGGCGATCGACGCCATGATCACCAGGAGCAGGATGCCGGAGCCCTTGGAGAGGCCGGCGAAGATCTTGTCACCGGCGCGGCCGGTGGACCTTCCGCTCTTGGCGACAGGCGGAGCCGTGTCTATCTGGGTGGGTGTGGTGGAAGCCATGGTCTTTCCGGTCTGGATGGGGGGCAGGCCCCCTGGCGGCGGTGCACCGGATCCCCTGGGTGGAGGGGAGGGTCCCCGGGCCGGGCCGCTCTCCCCGGACGGGGGGAAGCGGCCCGGATGGTCCGGGGGTCTGGATCAGGCGAGCTTCGCGATGACCTCGCGGACCTTGGCGTTGATCTCGGTCGGGATCGGGGCGTAGCCGATCTCGGAGAGCGCCTTCTGGCCGGCGTCGGAAGCGGTGTAGTTCAGGAAGGACTTCACGGTCGGGAGCGTCTCGGCCTTGTTGCCCTTGTCGCAGACGACCTCGTAGGTGACCAGGACGATCGGGTAGGCGCCGTCGGCCTTGGTGGTGTAGTCGAGCTTCAGCGCCAGGTCGTCGCCGGTGCCGGCGATCTTGGCGGCGGCGATGGCCTTGGAGGCGTTCTCGCTGCTGGCCTTGACCGGAGCGGCGGCGCCCGTGTTCACGTCCACGGTCTTGATGGACTGCGAGGAGGCGTAGGAGAGCTCGAAGTAGCCGATCGCACCGTCAACGGCCTTGACCTGCGAGGCGACACCGGCGGAGCCGGAGGCGGCCTGGCCACCCGGGGCCGGCCACTTCTTCGCGGCGTCGTAGGACCAGGCGTCGGGGGCCGCGGCCTTGAGGTACTTGCCCAGGTTCTCGGTGGTGCCCGAGTCCTCGGAGCGGTGGAAGGCCTGGATCGCGGTGGAGGGAAGCGTGACGCCGGGGTTCAGCTTCTTGATCGCCTCGTCGTCCCACTTCTTGATCTTGTCGTTGAAGATCGCGGCGATGGTGGGGGCGTCCAGCGTCAGCTTGTCCACGCCGGCGACGTTGAAGCCGATCGCGATCGGGCCGCCGACCATCGGCAGGTCGATGCCCTGACCGCCGGTGCAGACCTTCTTCGACTCCTCGACGGCGTCGGGCTTCAGCGCGGAGTCCGAACCGGCGAAACCGACCGTGCCCTGGTTGAACGCGACGATGCCTTCACCGGAGGAGGAGGACTTGTAGTTCACCTCGACGCCGGAGCAGGCCGCCATGTAGTTCTTGATCCACAGGTCGACCGCGTTCTTCTGCGCGGAAGAGCCGGAGGCGAGCAGCTTGCCCTTGGCGCCGTCGCACTTGATGTCGCTCGGGGCGGTGCTCGGCTTGCCGGACGCGGAGGCGTCGGTCTTGGTGTTGTCGTCCGAGCCGCACGCCGTGAGGACCAGGGCACCGGACACGACGAGGGCTCCGAGGACGGAGGCGCGGAGCCGGTTCTTGCGCTGAAGCTTCACTTTCGGGTGTTTCCTTCCAGAAGCCGCCGGCCGCTTTCTGTATCGGGGCGGCGTGCGAAGAGGACTACGTCGGGTGCTCGGGGGAATCGTTCGCCTTCGCGGTGACTCGCACCTTGCATCTACGAAGTTAGGCAGATCAGGTGAAGCGGCCGACCGGGGTAGGTGAACGGATGGTGAACCGTGACGGACGGGGTGGTGTGTCCGGCCCGGTTCGCACCCTGCCGTAATCCGGCGTTATCTTGCCGTTACCGATACGTGACCGGTTTCGGCCTCTGGAAGGGCGTGGCCGGATTTCGGCTGCCAGATGTGGCAGAAGGTCAGCCGGGAGGCCTCGACCTCGTGGCGCTGATCCGCGTGCAGGATGCCCAGGGCGTAGGCCGTCGCCGGGGCGATACGGGGCGTGCGCGCGGCCGTGGCCGAGGCCGCCGCGGCCTCTGCCGCGTCGCGGTGGCGGTCCAGGGCCTCGCCCGCGGCCGCCTGCCGGGCCACGTCCTCGCCCAGCGCCTCCCGTGCGTAGCGGTGTACCCGCAGGAGGCGGCGTACCTCGTTCCAGGGGCCGTCGTGGTCCGCGTTGTACGGGTGCGAGGGGCAGGGGGCGGGGAGGGAGGCCACCGCCGCGGACAGGCGGGATCCGGCCACTTCCGCCAGCGGTACGAGTACCTCGTCGACCCGGCCCCGGGCCGCGACCACGTCCAGCGGGACCTCTGAGGCCAGCACCGCCACCGCGTCCGCGACCGCGTGGAAGCGGGAGGAACCCAGCGCCTGGAGCGTGGCGGAATGGGCCCGGGTGCGCGCCAGGGTGAGCTGGCGCTCCAGCAGGGCGCCGGCGCGCGCCGAGCCCACGGTGAGGGATCCGGAGGCGGCGCCCCGGGGGGCCGGCACCTCGGGGGAGCCCGAAAGCCGGTGCAGGGCGTCCATCAGCCGGGTCAGGCGGGCGGCGTACGCGTGCTCGTCGGCCAGGGTCGCGGAGAGCCAGACCAGCTCGGTGCGCAGCGAGTCCGCCCAGGCGGAATCGGTCACCGCCCTGAAGGTGGAGAGGGAAGAGGCGATGCGGCGCGCGGCCCCCCGCAGGCTGCGCGCCGCCTCGGTGCCCTCGGCCGCGTCGGCCCCGCTCTCCTCGTGCAGGCGCAGTCCGCGCAGGAACGCGGTGGCCTGCGAGCGCAGGTAGACGCCGAGCACGTCACCTGCCGTAATCGCGGTCGGGTCATGGTTTGGCTGAGCCACGCCGGCGCCTCCGGGCGTCTATGAGCATCTCCTGAACGTGCCGCAGCGGCTGGCCCTCGCTGTCCGTGCTGTGCCGGGTCCATTCGCCGTCCGGGCCCAGGTGCCAGGAGGAGGTGGCGTCGGACATGCCGGTTTCCAGCAGTCGGTCCAGTGCCGCGCGGTGGGCCGGGTCGGCGACCCTGACCAGTGCCTCGATACGGCGGTCGAGGTTGCGGTGCATCATGTCGGCGCTGCCTATGTACACCTCGGGTTCGCCGCCGTTGCCGAAGGCGAAGACCCGGGAGTGCTCCAGGAAGCGGCCGAGGATCGAGCGGACCCGGATGTTCTCCGAGAGCCCGGGGACCCCGGGGCGGATCGCGCAGATGCCGCGGACCCAGATGTCGATGGGCACCCCCGCCTGCGAGGCCCGGTAGAGGGAGTCGATGAGCGCCTCGTCGACGATGGAGTTCATCTTGAGGCGCACGTACGCGGGGCGGCCGGCCCTGTGGTGGGCGGCCTCCTTGTCGATGCGGGAGACCAGGCCGCCGCGCAGCGAGCGCGGTGCCACGAGCAGCCGGCGGTAGGTCTCGCGGCGCGAGTAGCCGGACAGCCGGTTGAAGAGGTCGGAGAGGTCGGCGCCGACCTGCGGGTCGGCGGTGAGCAGCCCGAGGTCCTCGTAGAGCCGTGCCGTCTTGGGGTGGTAGTTGCCGGTGCCGACGTGGGAGTAGCGGCGCAGCTGGTCGCCCTCCTGACGGACGACGAGCGACAGCTTGCAGTGGGTCTTGAGGCCGACGAGGCCGTAGACCACGTGGCAGCCGGACTCCTCCAGCTTGCGGGCCCACTTGATGTTGGCCTGCTCGTCGAAGCGTGCCTTGATCTCGACGAGCACGAGGACCTGCTTGCCCGCTTCGGCGGCGTCTATCAGGGCGTCCACGATCGGGGAGTCGCCGGAGGTCCGGTACAGCGTCTGCTTGATCGCCAGGACGTCCGGGTCGGCCGCGGCCTGCTCCAGGAAGGCCTGCACCGAGGTGGAGAAGGAGTCGTACGGGTGGTGCAGCAGCACGTCCCGTTCGCGCAGCGCGGCGAAGATGTCGGGGGCGGACGCGGACTCGACCTCGGCCAGGTCGCGGTGCGTGCCGGCGACGAACTTCGTGAACTTCAGCTCCGGCCGGTCCAGCGAGGCGATGCCGAAGAGCGCGGTCAGGTCCAGCGGGCCGGGCAGCGGGTACACCTCGGAGGCGTTGACCTTCAGCTCCTGCACGAGGAGGTCCAGGACGCCGGGGTCGATGGACTCCTCGACCTCCAGGCGGACCGGCGGGCCGAAGCGGCGCCGCATGAGCTCCTTCTCCAGGGCCTGCAGGAGGTTCTCGGCGTCGTCCTCCTCGACCTCCAGGTCCTCGTTGCGGGTCACGCGGAACATGTGGTGCGCGAGCACCTCCATGCCGGGGAACAGCTCCTCCAGGTGCGCGGCGATGACGTCCTCCAGCGGGACGTAGCGCTGCGGGGAGGCCTCGAGGAAGCGGGAGAGGAGCGGCGGGACCTTGACCCGGGCGAAGTGGCGGTGGCCGCTGACGGGGTTGCGCACGACGACGGCCAGGTTCAGGGAGAGGCCGGAGATGTACGGGAACGGGTGCGCGGGGTCCACGGCCAGCGGGGTGAGCACCGGGAAGATCTGGTTGCGGAACAGCGTGAAGAGGCGCGCCTGCTCCTTCTCGGTGAGGTCGTTCCACCGGATGAGGTGGACGCCTTCCTCGGCGAGCTGGGGGGAGATGTCCTGCTGGAAGCAGGCGGCGTGGCGGGCCATGAGCTCACGGGAGCGGGTCCAGATCTGGTCCAGCACCTCGCGGGGCTGCAGCCCCGAGGCCGAGCGGGTGGCGACGCCGGTCGCGATGCGGCGCTTGAGGCCGGCGACGCGGACCATGAAGAACTCGTCGAGGTTGCTCGCGAAGATCGCCAGGAAGTTCGCGCGCTCCAGGAGCGGCGTCGTCGGGTCCTCGGCGAGCTCCAGGACGCGCTCGTTGAAGGCCAGCCAGCTGCGTTCCCGGTCGAGGAAGCGGCCCGCGGGCAGCTCGCCGCCGTCCTTGTCGTCGTAGGCGTCCAGGTCCGCGTCGAGATCCGGTTCCAGATCGACGTGCGGGCGGTGGGCGGCTATGGAACCGAGGCGGGCGTGGGCGCCGCTGGCGGCGCGCGCGGCTACGGCCTCGGGGGTGGCGGCCGCCGCGGCCACGGAGGCGGAGACGTCCGCGGCCGTGGGTGCGGACGGTGATGCGAACGTGTGCGACGGGTGCTGGGCGGGGACGTCGGTGGGGCCTGCGCTGGGCTTGTGGCTCATGACTCCATTCTTCCGCGCACGCGGGAGGACAGGCGCGTCGGAAGTGTCGGCTGTCAGTCGGAGTCGGGGCTGCATGCGATCAGCTTCGCCAGCGCGCATTAATGCCTGGTTAATGGCGTATGGCTTCCGGGGGCCGGGCGGACGGCTGCGCGGGTCGGCTGCGCCGTGCGGGTGATGGGTGAGCCCGGGCTGCGTCCCCGGACCGGGGGCTCCGCCCGAGGACCTGGGGCTCGCCCCGGACCCCGCGCCTCAAACTCCCCCAGACTTCGTCCGGGGGGACCCCCTGACGGGGCTGGATTTTGGCGGGGCCGGAGTGCCATCAGCCCCGCCAGGGGTCAGCTCTCCGTGCGGTACATCAGGTCGATCTCGTGGGTGGTGAAGCCGAGGCCCGCGTAGACGGCCAGGGCCGCCGGGTTGTCGGCGTCCACGTAGAGCATGGCGGTGGGGAGGCCGGCGGCCGCGAGGTGGTGCAGGCCGATCGCGGTGAGGGCCTTGCCCAGGCCGCCGCCCTGCGCGCCGGGGCGCACGCCGACCACGTAGACCTCGCCGAGCTGCTGCTCGGCGTGCACCTTCGTCCAGTGGAAGCCGACGAGTTCGCCGTCGCGTTCGGCGAGGAAGAAGCCCTTGGCGTCGAACCAGGGCTGCGCGATCCGGTCGTTGAGGTCCCGCTGGGTGAGCGAGCCCTGCTCGGGGTGGTGGGCGAAGGCGGCGGCGTTGACGGCGAGCCAGGCGGCGTCGTCGGCCCCGGGCACGAAGGTGCGTACGGTCACGCCCGCGGGCAGGACCGGCTCCGGCAGCGGAGCCGCGTCCGTACCGGCCCCGCCGAGCGGGCGGCGCAGCTGGCGCAGCTCGCGGAACAGGGTCAGGCCGAGGACCTGCGCGAGGTGGCGGGCGGCGGACTTGCCGCCGTGGGCCCAGACCCGGATCCGCTTGCCGGAGGCGGCCAGCAGGGCCGTGCCCAGCGCCCGGCCGTGGCCGCGGCCGCGCATCGAGGGGTGGACGACCAGCTCGGCGGCGGGCGCCTCCACCGGGTCGGTGTCCTCCAGTTGCCCGTATCCGGCGAGCCGGCCCTTCTCGGTGAGCAGGAAGTGCCGGATCCCCTCGCGCGCTCCGCCGCGCAGCTGGAGGCGGCCCTGTTCGGACACGGCGGTGGTGGCGTCGGTGCGGGCCGCGTCCGCGATCAGGGCGAGGACGGCGTCGGCCTGCTCCTCCGTCAGCTCGTCGAGGGTCTGGATCTGCCGTCCCGGCTCCAGGGCCGTTGCTGCGTCGTCAGTCATGGGGCGAGCCTACGACTCTTGCATGTAACCAGCTCGATACCCCGTACCCCCTGTCGCGCTACGCGCGTTGACAATAGGCTGCGGCGAACCTCCCAAGTCGTATCGCTGTCCACAAAGGGGAACAAATGTCAGCGACGCCACAACGGCACCGCCGAGCCCGCCGGTTGACCCTCACCGCTCTCGCCGTCACGGCGGCGGCCGGTGCGATGGTCGCCGCCGCACTGCCGGCCGGTGCCGCGAGTGGTGGCGGTGCAGGCTCCGACCACGGCCGCACCGTCGACGTGCAGATGCTGTCCTTCAACGACCTCCACGGCACCCTGGAGCC
The DNA here is from genome assembly GCF_057834465.1 of Streptomyces sp. GL_140. Taxonomy (NCBI): domain Bacteria; kingdom Bacillati; phylum Actinomycetota; class Actinomycetes; order Kitasatosporales; family Streptomycetaceae; genus Streptomyces; species Streptomyces sp. GL_140. The sequence continues at coordinate 3,995,306 of NZ_CM174404.1, read as the reverse complement.
CCCGCAGGGCTCCTCCGGCAACGTGACCGAGCGTCAGGCCGACGGCACCACCAAAGCCATACCCGCAGGCGGTGTCGAGTACCTGGCGACCGGCCTGCGCGAGGCCCGCAAGGGTCACCCGTACTCCGTCACCGCGGCGGCCGGCGACATGATCGGCGCCAGCCCGATGCTGTCCGGCCTCTTCCACGACGAGCCGACCATCGAGGCGCTCAACGACCTCAAGCTGGACGTCACCAGCGTGGGCAACCACGAGTTCGACGAGGGCAAGACCGAACTGCGCCGCATGCAGTACGGCGGCTGCCACCCGGTCGAGGGCTGCTTCGAGTACGGCAAGACCTTCGAGGGCGCCGACTTCAAGTACCTCGCCGCGAACGTGGTGGACGAGAAGACCAAGCGCCCGATGATGAACCCCACCTTCATCTGGAAGAAGGGGGACGTGAAGATCGGCTTCATCGGCGTCACCCTGGAGGGCACTCCCGACGTCGTGACCGCCGACGGGGTCAAGGGCCTCAAGTTCGGCGACGAGGTCGAGACGATCAACAAGTACGCCGAGCAGCTGAACAAGCAGGGCGTGAAGTCGATCGTGGCGCTGATCCACGAGGGCGGTCTGCCCGCGAGCGGCGCGTACAACTACGACTGCAACGTGCCGGGCGCAGGCGCCGGGATCTCCGGTGCCATCGTCGACATCGCGAAGAACGTCTCGCCGAAGGTCGACGCCCTGGTCACCGGCCACACGCACCAGGCGTACGCGTGCAACATCCCCGACCCGGCGGGCAACCCGCGCACGGTCACCTCGGCCGCCTCGTACGGCCGGCTGTTCACGGACACCACGCTCACGTACGACCGCAAGACCAAGGACATCGTCCGTACGCCGGTCACCTCGCCGAAGCCGGTGCAGAAGGTCGTCACCCGCGACCAGCCCAAGGCTCCGGACCTGACCGCGCTGATCCAGCGGTGGAACGCGCTGGCCGCGCCGATCGCGAACCGTCCGATGGGCTACATCTCCGCCGACATCCCGGGCCGCGGCTCGGAGTCCTACGAGAAGCCGCTCGGCGACGTGATCGCCGACGCGCAGCTCGAGGCGCTGTCCCCGGCCGCCAAGGGCGGTGCGCAGCTCGCCATCATGAACCCGGGCGGCATCCGTGCCGACCTCGCCTACAAGGCGGCGGGCAGTGAGGGCGACGGCGTGGTGACGTACGGCGAGTCGTACACGGTCCAGCCGTTCACCAACATGATGAACATCGTGGACCTGACCGGCGCCCAGCTGATCACCGCGCTGCAGCAGCAGGTCAGCGGCCCGGTCAACGGCCCGAACCCGAAGATCCTGCAGATCTCCAAGGGCTTCACCTACACCCTGGACACCACGAAGGCGGGCGCGGACCGCATCGTCGTGGACTCGGTGAAGCTGGGCGGTGTGCCGATCGACCCGGCGAAGACCTACCGCGTCGCGATGAACGAGTTCCTCGCGGGCGGCGGTGACGGCTTCACCGTCCTGAAGGAGCACAAGAACAAGCTGGTGGGCGCGTCCGACCTGGACTGCTTCAACGCCTACCTGGCCGGTCACTCCTCGGCGGCGGCGCCGCTGGCTCCGCCGGTGGCGGACCGGATCACCGTCATCAAGTAGGTAGTACGTCAGTACGTCAGTACGCGCGAGGGGCGGTGGGCCGTGACGGCCCACCGCCCCTTCGGCGTTCCCGGTGGCCGTCAGTGGTCGGCCAGGAACGTCCGGATGGCGCCGTGGAAGCCCGCCGGGTCGGTGAACGGCAGGAAGTGCTCGCCCTCCAGGGGCGTGTACGAGGCCCCGGGCCGCTTGGCGACCATCGCGTCGGCCTGCGCCTGCGGGAGCGAGGTGCTGCGGGTGCCGTGGATCAGCAGCGCCGGGCAGGTGCCGGCGAGCCAGGCGGCCCAGTGGTCGCCGCGGCAGGCCTCGACGGAGTCGAGCATGTCCTGCGGGTTGAACGGCAGCCGCCAGCCCCCGTCGGGGAGCGGGCGCAGGGCCTGAGCCACGAACTGGGAGCCCACCGGCCCGGCCGCGTCGAGGAGTTCCTCGCGGGTGGGCGCGGTGTAGCGCATGGCCCGGAGGAACTCCATCCACCCGCCGTCCGCGGGGTCGATCTCCACGGCGGCCTCGGCGTTGACGAGCACCGAGATCCGGTCGGGGTGGGCGGCCGCCAGGTGGACGGCGTTGAGCCCGCCGAGGGAGTAGCCGAGGAGGGCGACGGGGGCGTCCAGGCCGAGGTGGTCGAGGAGCGCGACGGCGTCGGAGACGTAGCCGGCCCGGTCGTAGTCGGCGGCGCGGTCGGAGTCCCCGTGGCCGCGCTGGTCGGGGGCGATGACCCGCCAGTCGTCGCCCAGGGCCTCGGCGAGGCCGGCGAAGGCGAGGCCTTCGGACATGCCCCCGTGCAGTGCGAGCAGGGGACGGCCGGGGCCGCCGAAGTCCAGGTACGACAGCGTGCGGCCTTCGATGGTCAGCGTGTGGCGCATGGTTCGGCTCTCCCCTGCTCGTCCTGCGGGGACTGTGTGTCCCGCGGTGTCTGATCCGAGCCTGCCAGGATTTGGGCAAGCGCGCAATACGAATGTCTTGGGCAGTTGCCCAAGAGGGGGCGCGGCTACGATCCCGGCATGGGAAATCGCGAGGACCTGCTGGCCGGAGCGCGCCGCTGCCTGGAGGAGAAGGGCTACCTGCGCACCACCGTGCGCGACATCGCCTCGGCGTCGGAGGTGAGCATGGCCGCGATCGGCTACCACTTCGGCTCGCGCGAGGCGCTGCTCAACCTCGCCCTCTTCGCCGCCATGGACGAGTGGGCCGCCGGGTCCGGGCGGCTCGCCGGCGAGGGGGACAGCACCGAGGAGCGGTACGCCGACATGTGGGACCGCAAGATCCGGGACTTCGGCGACATGCGCTGGCTCTGGATCGCCTCCGTCGAGGCCTTCGTCCACGCGCAGTCCTCGCCCGAGCTGCTCGCGATCCTCGCCGAGGGTCAGCGCCAGTCCCGGCGCATGGTGGCCGCGCAGCTGCGCGGGGTCCCCGAGAGCGAGGTCGCGGAGGAGGACGTACGGGCCCTCGGCTCGGTGCACATCGCCCTGCTGACCGGGGTGATGGTGCAGGCACTGACGGACCCGGAGCGGGCGCCGGCGGGGCGCGAACTGGCCCAAGGGCTGCGCACGATGGTGGAGTTGCTCGAGAGATAAGCGTTACCGACGGGTAGTGAACGCGGGTTCCGCACGCCATACTCCCTTCCCATCACCGGGTCGGCAAAGGGGCGGGCATGGCACTGGATCGTCGGGCATTTCTGGTCGGGGCGATGGCGGCGGGCGCGGCGGCGGGACTCGCCGCGGCGGCGGCCCCGGCCTCCGCGAGCACCCTGGGAACCCAGGACTGGATGGCGGGGATCGGCGACGGGACCGCACTGCAGCGGATGACCATCCCCGGCACCCACGACTCCGGCGCCACCCGGGGCGGGCTCTACGTCGCCTGCCAGAACACCTCGATCGCGCAGCAGCTCGACTCCGGGATCCGGTTCCTCGACGTCCGCTGCCGGGTGACCGGCGGATCGTTCGCGATCCACCACGCCGCGTACTACCAGAACCTGATGTTCGGCGACGTCCTGGTCGCCTGCTGGAACTTCCTCGCCGCGCACCCCTCCGAGACCGTGCTGATGCGGCTCAAGCAGGAGTACTCCGAGGAGAGCGACGCCACCTTCCGCGGCGTCTTCGACGACTACCTCGACAACCGGGGCTGGCGGCCACTGTTCAAGATCGCCGACTCGGTGCCCACCCTCGGACAGGCCCGCGGCAAGGTGCTGCTGCTCCCCGACAACGGCGGGCTGCCCGGCGGTCTGCGCTACGGAGACGGCAACGTCTTCGACGTCCAGGACGACTACATGGCCGAGCCCTTCGGCAAGCGGGGGAAGATCGAGGGACAGTTCCGCCGGGCGGTGTCCCAGCCGGGGAAGTTCTTCATGAACTACACCAGCACCGCCGCGGCCCTGCCGCCGCGCTGGAACTCCGACCGGCTCAATCCGCAGGTGCACTCCTTCGTGGACGGCTCGGAGCTGGCCGGCCGGACCGGGCTCGGGATCGTCCCGATGGACTTCCCCAACACCCGCTCCGGACTGGTCGCCTCACTGATCCGGCACAACTGACGGCTGCCCGGGCGGCGGGGTCGGCGCGCCCGGGATGCGGAGCACCGCCTCCGTGCCCGGCCCGCCGTCCCGCGGGGCGCGCAGCTCGGCCGTGCCGCCCGCGCGCAGCACCGTACGGGCCACGATGGACAGGCCGAGGCCGCTGCCGGGCAGGGCGCGGGCCGACGGGGAGCGCCAGAACCGCTCGAAGACGTGCGGGAGGTCGTCGGCCGGGATGCCGGGCCCGTGGTCCCGTACGGTCAGCTCGCCCGCGCACAGCGAGACCACGACCGTGCTGCCCGGCGGGCTGAACTTCACCGCGTTGTCCAGGACGTTGACGACCGCCCGCTCCAGGGCCGCCGCCTCTCCGCGTACGTACCAGGGCGCCATGTCCGAGCGGAACTCCAGCTCCGGACCGCGCAGCCGGGCCCGGGACAGCGCCGCGCCCACGATGTCGTGCAGTGCCACCACGCCCAGCGGACCGGGAGCGGCCGCATCCGGACGCGAAAGCTCCTGGAGGTCGCCGATGAGCGCGGCCAGCTCCGTCATCTGCGCCTTGACCGAGGCCAGCAGCTCCTTGCGGTCCTGGGGCGGGATGGCCCGGCCGGTCTCCTCGCTGCGCGCCAGCAGCTCGATGTTGGTGCGCAGCGAGGTGAGCGGGGTCCGCAGTTCGTGCCCGGCGTCCGCGATCAGCTGGGCCTGGCGCTCCTGGGAGGAGGCGAGGGCGGCCGTCATCGAGTTGAAGGACCGCGACAGGCGGGCGATCTCGTCGTCGCCCTCGTCGGGGATCCGTACGGTCAGGTCCTCGGTGCGGGCGATGTGCTCGACGGCGCCGGTCAGTTCGTCGACCGGGCGCAGCCCCGTACGGGCCACCCACAGGCCGGCCGCGCCCGCGCCGACGATGCCGATGCCGGAGACGAGGAGCAGCACCCAGGCCAGGGTCGACAGGGGCTTGTCGATGTCGGCGAGGGGCTTGGCGACCGAGATCCCGAAGATCGGGGCGCCCTCCCTGACCCGCGCGGGCTGGGTGTAGACGCGCATCTCCACGCCATCGGCGGTCGTCACGTCGTGCAGGGCGGCGGTGTGGAGGCCCGCGGCGATCTGCTTGTCCAGCGTGGTCACCGGCAGGGTCGCCGGACCGCTCACCCAGCAGTGGCTGCCGTCCGCCGTGACGATCTGTACGGACGCGTTGAGTTTGCTCGCGATCTCCTGGCCGGGCTGGGCGGTCTGGCCGTTCTGCGAGGGTGCCTTCTCCGGGCACGGGCGGTTGTCGCGGATGACGCTCGCCACCTGCGCCCCCGCGTCCGCGGACATCAGGGACTGGTCCAGCTGGTCGCGCAGCTGCGCCCGCACCATCACCCAGGACACGGCGGCGACGGCCGCGACGGCAAGTGCCACCGCGACCGTGACCAGCAGGGCCAGGCGCGAGCGCAGCGCCAGCCCGCGGAATCTGGCGGCGGGGCTCACTCCGGACCGCCGGGGTGGTCACCGGCTCCGGCGGCGCGCAGGACGTATCCCACCCCGCGCACGGTGTGGACCAGGCGGGGCTCGCCCCCGGCCTCGGTCTTGCGGCGCAGGTACATCACGTACACGTCCAGGGAGTTGGAGCTGGGCTCGAAGTCGAAGCCCCACACGGTCTTGAGGATCTGCTCGCGGGTCAGGACCTGGCGCGGGTGCGCGAGGAACATCTCCAGCAGGGTGAATTCGGTACGGGTCAGCTCCACCTGGCGCCCGGCGCGGGTGACCTCGCGGGTGGCGAGGTCCATGCGCAGGTCGCCGAAGGCCAGCGCGTCGGCGTCCGACGGGGAGCCGTCCCCGGCGGAGGGGGCGGCGTACGAGCTGCGGCGCAGCAGTGCGCGCACCCGCGCGAAGAGCTCGTCCAGCTCGAAGGGCTTGACCAGGTAGTCGTCGGCGCCCGCGTCGAGTCCGGTGACGCGGTCGCCGACCGTGTCGCGGGCGGTCAGCATCAGGACGGGCGTGGTGCTGCCCGCGGCGCGCAGTCGGCGGGCGGCCGTCAGACCGTCCATGCGGGGCATCTGGATGTCGAGGACGATCAGGTCCGGGGCGTACGAGGCCGCCTTGTCGAGGGCGTCGAGCCCGTCGACGGCGGTCTGCACGCCGTATCCCTCGAAGGCGAGGCTGCGGCGCAGGGCTTCGCGTACGGCCGGCTCGTCGTCGACGACGAGGATGCGCTGCGGTTCGCCTTCGGTGCTCATGTCGCTCTCCCCCGGGGGTGGTGGTCGGTCCTACCAGGCTCGCACGGGCGCCCCTAGTAGGAGGTTCCGAAGCCGTTGGCGGCGCCGCCGGAGTCGCTGTTGCCGCCGCTGTCGCCCGCGCCGCCGGAGCCGCCGTTGCGCAGGGAGGACAGGTCGGCCTTGATGGTGTTGACCGGGATGGCGAACCCGAGGCCGACGCTGCCGGCGGAGCCGCTGCCGCTGGAGGGGGAGTAGATCGCGGAGGGCATTCCGACGATCTCGCCGTTCATGTTGACGAGGGCGCCGCCGGAGTTGCCGGGGTTGAGGGAGGCGTCCGTCTGGATCGCCTTGTACGAGGTGGTGTTGGAGCCGGTGTTCCCGTTGAACTGCTGGCCGCCGTAGGAGAACGGGAAGCCGCCCTGGGGGGACTGCTGCTGCTCGGACTTCGGGACGTTCACCTCGCGGCCCAGGGCGGAGACGATGCCGCTGGTGACCGTGCCGGTGAGGCGGTCGGGGGAGCCGATGGCGACGACCTCGTCGCCGACCTTGAGGCCGTCGGAGTCGCCGAGCTTGGCGGGCTTGAGGTCCTTGGCGCCCTCGACCTTGATGAGGGCCAGGTCCTTGTCCGGGTCCGTGCCGACGACCTTGGCGCTGTACTTCTTGCCGTCGCTCATCGTCACCTGGACCTTGGTGGCGCCGTCGACGACGTGGTTGTTGGTGACGATCTCGCCGGAGGCGGTGATCACTATGCCGGAGCCGGTGCCCTGGCCGGAGGAGGTGCTGGTGTCGATGCGGACGACCGAGGGGCTGACGTTCTCGGCGACACCGGCGACGGTGCCGTTGCTCGACTGGGAGATGGTGCTGCCGTTGACGCCGCCTCCGGTGCCGTTGGTGTTGGCCAGGAACTGCTGCACGGCGGCGGCCGTTCCACCGCCGACCACGGCGGCTGCCAGGGCGACGGCGGCGAGGAGGGCGACGGGACGCTTGGCCTTCCTGCGGTCGGGACCCTGCGGGGCCGCTGCCGGCGCTTCGCCCCAGGTGGCCCAGGAGCCGTTGCCGCCGCCCGCGGCGCCGGGGCCGGGCTGGGGGTCACCGGTCCGGGGGACGGTCTCGCCCTGGATCACGGGAGGCGTGTGCGCCTCGTGCCAGCCCGGGGCGGGGGCCGGGGGGTAGACGGGCGGCGGGGGGTACGAGGCCTCCTGGGCCAGCCGGTCACGTCCGCGCTGCCAGTCCTCGCCGAAGGGGGCGGGCTGCTGGTGGCGGTCGTCCTGGGGGTACTCGCCTTCGCGGCGGATGTTCTCGGTCATGGGTACGACTCTGTCGGCGGATCATGAGAGCTTCCTGAGTCCCCGCTGAGAAGCCCGACAGAACCGCGTATGCCCGAAATAAGCCTGGGTCGCGCCCGTACCCCGGTTGTACCTCGCCCGTGCCTCGCCCGTACCCCGGCCGAGCCTCGGACGACAGGTCCTAGCGGCAGCCGCAGGACCGGCGGATGACCAGGGCCGAGGGGAACTGCTTCAGGCGCTCGCGGCGGGAGCCCGCCACGCGCAGGCCGTCGTCCAGGACGAGGTCCACCGCCGCGCGGGCCATCGCCGGGCGGTCCGAGGCGACCGTGGTCAGGGGCGGGTCCGTGAGGGCCGCCTCCTTCACGTCGTCGAAGCCGGCGACCGCGAGCTGCTCGGGGACGTCGATGCGCAGCTCGCGCGCGGCCCGCAGCACACCGATCGCCTGGTCGTCCGTGGCGCAGAAGATCGCCGTCGGCCGGTCGGGCCGGGCCAGGACCTCCAGGGCGACCTTGTACGCGTCGTAGCGGTTGTACGGGGCCTCGATGATCCGGCCCTCGGTGGAGCGGCCGGACTCCTGCATGGCCCGGCGCCAGCCCTCGACGTGGTCGGCCACCGGGTCGCCCACGGAGGGGGTGTTCTCGATGCCGCCGATGCAGGCGACGTACTCGTGCCCGTGCTCCAGGAGGTGGCGGGTGGCGAGCTGCGCTCCGCCGATGTCGTCCGTGACGACCGCGACGTCGTCGATGGCCTCGGGGCGCTCGTGGAGGAGGACGACCCGGGCGTCCCAGGCCTCGATCTCGCTGGCCGCCTGCTCGCTCATGCCCTGGCTGACCAGGATCAGTCCGGAGACCCGCATCCCGAGGAAGGCCCGCAGGTAGTGGACCTCGCGCTCGGTGCGGTAGTCGGAGTTCCCGACCAGCACCATCTTTCCGCGCTCGGCGGCGGCCTGCTCGACCGCGTGCGCCATTTCCGCGAAGAACGGCTGACGGGCATCGGGGACGATCATGCCTATGAGGTCGGTGCGCCGTGAGGCCATCGCCTGGGCGACCCGGTCCGGGCGGTAGCCCAGATCCTTGATCGCGGCGAGGACACGCTCGCGCGTGGCCGGGGCAACCGGCCGGGGTCCGTTGTTGATCACGTAGCTCACGACGGCGGTAGAAGTACCCGCAAGTCGTGCCACGTCATCCCGCGTCACCTTGGCCACGCGCGGAAGTCTACGCGGGGTGACCTACCTCTGGGCAGGGCGTCCGGAGGAGGTCATTCCCACAGGGGTTCCCACGCCCGCCCTAGTCCATCCGGGTGAGCGCGGCCGCCGCCTGTGCCGCTGCCTCCGCCGCCGCCTTCGTGGCCGCCTGGGCCGCCGCCTCCGCCGCGGCCCGCTCGACCTTCTCCGGGGTGACGAAGCGGTAGCCGACGTTGCGGACGGTACCGATCAGCGACTCGTGCTCGGGCCCGAGTTTCGCGCGCAGACGCCGTACGTGCACGTCCACGGTCCGGGTGCCGCCGAAGTAGTCGTAGCCCCAGACCTCCTGGAGCAGCTGGGCTCGGGTGAAGACCCGGCCCGGGTGCTGCGCGAGGTACTTGAGCAGCTCGAACTCCTTGAAGGTGAGGTCCAGGACCCGCCCCTTCAGCTTCGCCGAGTACGTGGCCTCGTCGACCGACAGGTCACCGTTGCGGATCTCCATCGGGGAGTCGTCCGAGCCGAGCTGCTGGCGTCCGGTGGCCAGGCGCAGCCGCGCCTCGACCTCGGCCGGTCCGGCGGTGTCGAGGAGGACGTCGTCGATGCCCCAGTCGGCGGTGACGGCCGCGAGGCCGCCCTCGGTGACGACGAGGATCAGCGGGCAGCCCGGTCCCGTGGAGCGGAGCAGCTGGCAGAGCGAGCGCACCTGCGGAAGGTCGCGCCGACCGTCCACGAGGATCACGTCGGCGCCCGGGGTGTCCACGAGGGCGGGGCCCTCCGCGGGCGCCACCCGGACGGAGTGGAGCAGCAGGCCGAGTGCGGGCAGCACCTCGGTCGACGGCTGTAGGGCATTGGTCAGGAGCAGGAGTGAGCTCATGCCCTACCACCTGCCCCGTTCTGGCGGTGGTGCGCGTGCGTGTGCGCATGCACGGTTCGCTGGTCCATCACGTCGGTTCCTCCTCGGTCCCGTCGAGGACTTTCGCGGCACTGCTTCGTACGACTTGCCGGCATCCGCCCGGTCCCCGCGCCCTGAGGCCCGGATGGGTGCCACTGTTCCCGGTTGTTCTTCTCGGTTGTTCTCGGTCCGTTCAACGTGCCGAAAGCACAAAAGGACCCGGGGGCTACGTTGCCCGGATCCTCTCGGCGTCAGAATAGCCCACTGCCCCTGGCGGGGCCGAGGCTTCGACGGTCGTCTCTTCTGTGGTTCGCGCCACCCGGGGGGCTGGATATGGGCCGGTTTCACCGGATCGGTGGACGTCCTGCGGGCTGCCTGGGCGCACGCCGGGCGCGCGGAGGCACGCCGGGATCGCGGGCGCGAGGGTTCATGATGGAGGCCTACGGCAGAGCGCCGACGAGAGGAGCGTGCAGTGGCAACCGGAACCATCCGCTACTGGGCGGCGGCGAAGTCCGCGGCCAAGACGGCGGAGGAGCCGTACTCGGCGCGGACCCTCGCCGAGGCGCTCGACGCCGTGCGGGAACGCCATCCCGGTGAACTCACCCGGGTCCTGCTGCGCTGCTCCTTCCTCGTGAACGAAGAACCGGTGGGCAAGCGCCCGCACGATTCCGTCGAGCTGACCGAGGGGGGCACCGTCGAGGTGCTCCCGCCGTTCGCGGGCGGGTGAGCGGAGTCTCATGAGCACGCCCGAAGAACAGCAGCAGCAGCAACAGCAGCAGCAGTACCAGGAGCACCACCACCAGCAGCAGGAGCCGGATCCGTACGGGACCCAGACCTGGCAGTCCCAGACGTGGGACACCTCGTACCAGCCGGTGCAGGCCCCGCTGGACGGCGTACCGGCCCAGTACCCGGTGGCCCCCGAGGGCTGGTTCCGCGAGGAGCCGCAGGCCCAGGCCGGGGCGGCGGGGGCCGAGTGGCCGCAGCAGGCCCAGCGGCAGCAGGCTCAGCCGCAGCAGCCCTACGCGGATCCCTACGCCGCTCCCGCCTACCTGCAGACGGCCGCCCCCGACCACTGGTTCCGCCCGGAGCCGCAGGTCCCCGCGGCGGCGGCGCAGCCGCTGCAGGCACAGCCGCAGCAGCAGTGGGGCGAGACCGCGTACCTGCCCCCGTACCCCGGTCCGGCCGACCCGGCGCAGGTCCAGGCGCAGCCGCATGCCCCGGCCCCGGCTCCGGAGTGGACGGACCAGACCGCGTACCTGCCGCCGCAGGCGGAAGCCGGAGCCCCGGCCCCGGATCTCGTCGTGGATCCGGCCGGAGCCCCGGCCGGCGAGGAGCCCGCCTACTCCCCGCCCACCCTGGCCGGCAATACGCTCCGCGCCGTCGACCCCGCCCAGGCCCGCGCCGAAGGCCGCTCGCCGATCATTGACCCCGGCCCGCAGGCGGCCATACTGACCGCCGCCCTGGGCCTGGTCCTCGCCGTGGCCGCCGCCTTGGGCAGGCCGGCCCTGCTCGCGCCGCTGATCGCCCTCCAGGGCCTCACCGCGGGCGGCTGGTTCCGGCTCAACGGCATGTGGCCGGCCCGCCAGGGCATCGCGCTCGCCTTCGCCGGAGCCCTGGTCGCCGACGCGGCCGTGCTCGCGGTGGACGAGGCGAACGGGCCCGGCGCGATCATCGGCACCCTCGGCGCCTGGGTGCTGCTCACGCTGGTCCTCCAGCTGCGCAGCCAGGCCGATCCGGACGAACGGATGTACGGGCTGATGGCCTCGGTGGCCTCGGCCGCGCTGGCCATCGTCTGTGCCGGATACCTCGCGGCGGGCGGGGCCGCCGCGACCGTGGGCGCGGCCGCCGTTGCGGTGGCCGTCTTCGCCCGTGCGCTCCCGCTGCCCACCGCGCCCTCGGTCGGCGTCTCACTGGCCGCCGCGGCCGGTGCGGGCATCGCGGTGGGCGGTCTGACCTCCATCGGGGCCGGCGGTGCGCTGATCGGCCTGGCGGCCGGGGTGTGCGCGCTGATCGGGCTGCGCGTGGCGGCGTACGACTACCCGTCGAAGTTCGTCCACATGACGGCCGGTGTCGCGCTGCCGCTGGCCGCGGCGGCTCCGGCGGTCTACCTGATCGGCCGGGTGGTGGGCTGACGGCGGCCTGAGGTCAGTGGCACGTCAGGCACTGGACGCACCTCACGGCTCGCTGACGGGCGGCATGGTCCACTGGGCCCCACGGACCAACTATCTGGGGGGTGGGCGCGTGCGTGTCCTGCGTGTCGTTCTGGTTGTCGGAGTGCTGCTGGGCGGGCTGTTCGTGGGGCTGGACCGGTGGGCCGCCGGCTATGCCGAGAACCGGATGGCGGAGCGGATCCAGGCCCGCGAGGGCGGGCTGCCGGGCGTGCGCGTGGACATCCAGGGGTTCCCGTTCCTGACCCAGGCGCTCGCCCACGACCTGGACGAGGTCGACCTGAAGGTGTCCGACCTCGGGGTGACCACCGCGGAGGGCCGCCGGACGAGCCTGTCGGACCTGCGGATCGCCTTCCACGGGGTGAGGCTGAACGGCGACTACAGCGGCGGCACCGCCAGGACCGCCGAGGGATCCGCGCTGCTCACCTACCAGGCCCTGACCCTGGCCGCACAGCCCGGCGTGACCCTCGCCTACGGCGGGGCGCCGGGCAAGATGAAGGTCACCGCGACGTTCGACTTCCTCGGCCGGAAGGTCACCCGCAGCGTGGTGTCGACGGTCTCCCTGGTGGACGCGAAGGACGGGAAGGGCGGCAAGACCGTCCGGGTGCGCGCGGACGAGGTGCCGGGCGAGGGGCTCCCGGGCATCGAGACGGCGGTGCGCAAGCTGACGGACTTCGACCGGCGGCTCGACAGTGGACTGACCGCCGGCATCCAGCTGACCGCGCTGACCTCCGACGAGGCCGGTGTGCACCTCACTCTGGGCGGTAAGAACCTGGCGCTGGCCGGATAGTGAGACGCGGGGGTCCGTTCCGCAGATGGGACGGGCCTTGCGGGGCTCCGCGGGGGCGTCCCGGAGGCCGCGCCGAATCATCTGATCCCACTATGCGGACGATCCTGTCTCGGAATATGACACGGCGGTGACAGGGCGGCCGATTCGTCCCTACGATCCATGGCTATGAAGCATCAGCAGGCGGACCTCACGAAGCGACGGGCAGTAGACCTGTGTCGCGTCGCCGCCATGCTCTGTCGATCCATGTGACGTGTGAGCGCATCCCGCTCCATAGCCGGACGACAGCCTTCCGATTTCCCGTGTGACCACTCCTGCCTCCCGCCCTCCTGAAGCCTCCCCGCAACAGGATGCGCTTGGGCACCCGGAAACACGCCCCAGCACCACCAGCACCACCCCGCCGCACACTGCCCCGGAGGAGAACACCATGAGCCGCAGCGACGTCCTCGTAGACGCCGACTGGGTCGAGGCCCACCTGAACGACGCCGACGTCGTCATCGTCGAGGTGGACGAGGACACGTCCGCGTACGACAAGAACCACATCACCAACGCCGTCCGGATCGACTGGAAGCGCGACCTCCAGGACCCGGTCCGCCGTGACTTCGTGGACCAGGAGGGCTTCGAGAAGCTCCTCTCCGCCAAGGGCATCTCCAACGACGACACCGTCGTCCTCTACGGCGGCAACAACAACTGGTTCGCGTCCTACGCCTACTGGTACTTCAAGCTCTACGGCCACCAGGACGTCCGCCTGCTCGACGGCGGCCGCAAGAAGTGGGAGCTCGACTCCCGCGACCTGGTCGACGGCACCGAGGTCCCGAACCGCCCGGCCACCGAGTACAAGGCCAAGGCCCAGGACACCTCGATCCGCGCCTTCCGTGACGACGCGGTCGCCGCGATCGGCACGAAGAACCTGGTCGACGTCCGCTCGCCCGACGAGTTCTCCGGCAAGCTGCTCGCGCCGGCGCACCTCCCGCAGGAGCAGTCGCAGCGTCCGGGTCACATCCCGAGCGCCCGCAACATCCCGTGGTCGAAGAACGCCAACGACGACGGCACCTTCAAGTCCGACGAGGAGCTCACCGCCCTCTACCAGGCCGAGCAGGTCGACCTGGCGAAGGACACCATCGCGTACTGCCGCATCGGTGAGCGCTCCGCGCTCACCTGGTTCGTGCTGCACGAGCTCCTGGGCCAGGAGAACGTCAAGAACTACGACGGCTCGTGGACCGAGTACGGCTCCCTGGTCGGCGTGCCGATCGAGCTCGGCGCCAACAAGTAGTTCTGGTCAACAGGCATTCCGGGCACGCGACGCCCCGTAGTCATCCCTCTCTAGGACAGGACAGAGAACATGTGTGGAGCACAGATCGGCGGGCCCGACCTCTCGACGCTCAAGCCCGGTGAGACGGCCATCCAGGGCCAGGTCACGCAGAACGGCGAGCCGGTGTCCGGCTACGTCCGCCTGCTGGACTCGACCGGCGAGTTCACCGCAGAGGTCCCGACCTCGGCGACCGGCCAGTTCCGCTTCTACGCGGCCGAGGGTTCCTGGACGCTGCGCGCCCTGATCCCCGGCGCCCAGGCGGACCGCGCCGTGGTCGTCGCCGAGACCGGCGGCGTGACGGACGTGGCGATCGCGGTCTGAACACCGCACCTGCGTGACCGCGTGACGGTACGACCGGCCGGAGGGCCGCATCCCAGGGGGTTGGACGCCACTGTGGGGATGCGGCCCTCCGTGCCGTTCCGGGGCCTTCGCAGAGTCCGACTTCGGTCCTACTCTGAAGACATGTACGCCCGGCGCCACCGTGCCTACTTCCTGCTCATGGGCGGATGCCTGTTCCTCTTCGTCTCCGCCTGGGCCTTCGTGCGCCTCTGGTCGGTCGAGGCCGCCGTGGCGATGTGCGTGGTCGCCATGGTCATTCCGCCGGTCGCCGCGATCGTCGCGAACCGGCACGGTCCGGACGACCGGTGGTGGGACGACCCCTCGGGCGATCCGAAGTCCGACGAGTGGTGGGACGAACTGGATGGAAAGCGGCATCCAGAGGACTGAAACCTCGTCGAGATAAAAATGTAATAAGCATGCGTACAACATCTCCCCACGCCAAGGTGTCCTCTGTGTGCGCGGTGAACCGATCGCGCCTCCAGTCCTGTGGGGGGACTTCTTTTGGAACATGAACAGACCCTTCCTGAGCAGCAGAAAGCGGAGGAGACCGCCCCGGAACAGGGCGCTCCGGACGCTGTCCAGGCCGGTCCCCGCCGCCGTCGAGGCGGCCGCACGGTCCTCCTGATCGCGGGCGCGGCCGTCCTCGGCGTCCTGGCGGGCACGATCGCCGGTTACGCGATCCAGTACGACCGCGAACCGACGCCGCTGGCGCCGCTGGCGCAGGCACACCTGGACTCCCCGAAGGCCCTTGCGCCGGACGACGCCACCACGAACAAGACGATCAATGCGAACCGTTGGCACAAGTCGGACGACGACCTCACGAAGCTGCTGATCGAGGCGCCGGGCGGGGCGAAGAAGGAGGGTTCGGGGTACGGAACCCTGGACGGCCTCGCACTCGACTTCAAGAAGCCGGACGGCGCGCTGCACGACTTCGCCAGGTCGAAGGTCCGCCGTGTCGCGGAGGTCTCCTGGTCGGAGGACGACAGGAACTTCGTCGACGTGCGGCTGCTCCAGTTCGACGACCGCAACGCGGCGGACGACTACCAGAAGGACCAGTCCTCCTACATGCCGTCGAAGGAGTACGCGGGCAACGCGGGCGTACCCATCGAGGGCCTGCCCGCCGACCTCGGACACCTGTGGGTGTACTCGGAGGCGACGGAGGAGCCGGGGTACCTGCCCCTTCGCAGCGCCCGGGCGATCGCCCGGCGCGGCGACATCGTGCTGGAAGTGCACTACGCGAACAACCGGGGCAAGATCGCCGAAGGCGACGTCATGGAGCTTGCCAAGCGACAGCTGGAGCGACTGTGACCGAGCCGCAGAACGACGTGAACCCGGTTCCGGCCGAGGTGCCCGCCCCGGAAACCGAGGTGGTTGCCGAGGCTCCGGCCGAGGCGACCGCCGCCGAGACCGGTCCGAAGCCCGCCCGCAAGGTCAGCCGTAAGGCGCTCGCCCTGGTCGCCGGTACGGTGGCCGCCGCCGCCCTCGTGGGCGGCGGGGTCTGGGCGTCCGCCGCGATCGCCGACGCGGACCGCAGCGCACCGACCGCCTACTGGGTCCCGGCCGGCCAGCGGGTGGAGAACCGGCCCGAGCCCGACTCCGCCCCCCCGAACGCCCTGTCCGGCAAGCTCCTGCCCGTGCCGCCCCTGTTCACCCTCGGCCCGGACCTCGGGCCCGACGGCAACAACTTCTTCGTCTCCGGGGACAACGCCGTCGAGGGCTTCAAGGAGTCCCGGGACAGCATGTCCAGCTCGGAGCGCAAGAAGCGCGACGAGATGCTCAGCGGGCTGAAGCTCAAGGGTCTGGCCGGCCGCAGCTACACCAAGCACCAGGGTGCCTGGATCGCCGAGGTCCGGATCATGCAGGCCGACCCGAAGGCCGTCGGGAGCTTCTCCGACATCACCAAGAAGTTCATGGAGTTCAGCGGCGACAAGCGCGAGGCTCCCAAGGTGGACGGGTTCCCGGACGCCAAGTGCTCGCTGCTGGCGATCGGCAAAGAGGGCGAGGAGAAGATCGACTCGATCGACTGCGTGGCCGTCGAGGGCGATGTGCTGGTCACCTTCCGCGCCTACGGGCCCAAGCCCTTCAGCACCTCCGACGCCGTCTCGTTCTTCAAGAACCAGATGGACCACCTGAAGTCCCCCGGGGAGTCCGTGTGACCGAGCAGAACATCGCCGAAGCCGTGGTGCCCACCCAGGCGGCTGCTCCGGCGGAGGAGATCCAGGACTCCGTGCCAGAGCAGTCGGCGGCCCCGGCCGACCCGGCGGCCCCGGCCGCCGAAGGCCCCGCGGACGCGGACGCGCCGGCGAATCCGTACGCCGCCCCGGCAGGGCTGCCGGCAGCGCCCAAGGACCGTCGCAAGCTGTTCGCCGCGCTGCGCTGGACCGCCGCCGTGCTCGTCTTCGCCGCCGTCGGCACGGGGGTCGCGTACGGGGTCACCCAGCCCGAGCGCACCGACATCCCGGGCCTGTCCACCAAGGACGACGGCCGTTGGGCCTACCCGACGCTGTCCAAGCCGACGCTGCCGCCGGGCGCGGGCGTGCCGTTCGCGAAGGACAACCCGGACGCCATCCACTACGCCGGGCTCACCCAGCTGCTCCTGCCCCCGCCCGCCGGTGCCGGGCCCGACTCCGATCTGAAGCTGGAGAAGGACGAGGCGGTGACGGTGGACACCTTCCTCGCGGAGTACGAGCCCTCGCTGCGCGAGGAGATGAAGACGGACTTCCAGAACGAGGGGCTGCGCCAGATCGTCGCCCGCGGCTGGATCACCCCGGACGGCACGCGTACGCGCGTCTACCTGCTGCGCTTCCACTCGTCCGGCTTCGCGAACGCCTTCAAGGGGTGCGCCGGCTCCACGAAGCTGAACGGCGTCAAGATGCTGGAGCCCGACCCGGCGTGGCGAACGGCCGAGTCCAAGGAGGGCCGGAAGCCCGTGATCTCGGACTACACCCGCGCGAACGAGCGCCCCAGCGGCGTGAAGCTCTACCAGGAGCGCAAGCCCGTGGGTGACGAGGAGACCAGGATCGGCTGCATCCTGTCCGGTGACGTCCGGGCCGTCGTCCTGCAGACCCGCAAGGGCGAAGCGGCCGTTGTCCCGTTCCACCAGACGGTGATCCTCCAGGAGCAGCTGCTCGGCTGAGCGACCCCGCGCGCGCGAGCGTGCGTACGGGCCACCTCACACTGTGCGCCGGTCCCCAGGCCAGTAGGCTTGGGGACCGGCCCCGTAATGCCGCCAACACACTCCGAGGAGCACCCCGTGCTTGAGGCAGTCTTCACTTCCCTGCTGGTCCTGGTCTGCGTCGGCGTTCTCGCCTTCTCCGGACTGGCCGTGAAGAAGCTGTACCAGGGCCAGCGCTGATCCTCTGATCGGCCGCCGCCCGCCCCGGATACCGGAACCCCTCCCAGAGATCGCCTGAGCCGCCAATGATCCAGATCCCGTCCGACCTGAACCCGAGCCTCGTCCCCCTCGCCTTCCTCCTCGGCAACTGGGAAGGCGCAGGAGTCTTCGACTTCCCCGGTGAGGAGAAGTGCAACTTCGGCCAGGAAGTGGTCTTCAGCCACGACGGCCGGGACTTCCTGGAGTACCACTCGCACAGCTGGGTCCTCGACGCCGAGGGCAACAAGGTGCGGCCGCTGGAGTCCGAGTCCGGCTACTGGCGCATCGACAGCCAGCGCAAGGTCGAGATCGTCATGGTCCGCGACCAGGGCGTGGTCGAGATCTGGTACGGCGACCTCGCCGACCAGAAGCCGCAGATCGACGTCGTCACCGACGCGGTTGCGCGTACCGCCTCCTCCCGGCCGCACAGCGGCGGCAAGCGGCTCTACGGCTACGTCAAGGGCGACCTGATGTGGGTCGGCGAGAAGGCCACCCCGGAGGTGGAGCTGCGCCCGTACAAGTCGGCCCAGCTGAAGAAGGTCGTCACCCCGGAAGAGGTCGCCGAGATGGCGCGCAACCTTCCGGACATGCCGGACGACGGCATCGCCTTCTTCCGCTAGACCGCGCTTGGACCGCGCTCGAACGGACGGGAGCCCCCGGCAGCCTTCGCTGCCGGGGGCTCCCGCGCGCGTGTGGGGTCGCGCGACGGCCGGCCGGTCAGCCGGTGATCGCGACCGGGCCGTCCCAGGCGTTGCGGTCGACGGTCAGGGTGACGCCGCCGAAGGTCTCGCGCTGGTTGACCTGGTACTGGTGGCCGCGCCGGTGGCCGGAGAAGAGGCCGCCGGAGTACGGCCAGCTCCCGGTGGTGTCGGCGGCGCCGTCGTACTTGGCGTACCAGAGGGCCTCGGGCAGATCGGCCTCGCCGCGTTCGGCCGCCTTGGCGATGCCGGCGGCGCTGGAGGAGGCGAACCCGTAGAAGCCGGGACGGTAGGCCTTCGCCTTCACGGCCCGGTCGAAGGCCTTGGTGTAGGTGAGCACCGCATCCGCGCAGGCGGTGTCGGCCGTGTTGTACGCCTCCACGTCCAGGTACAGGGTGCTGCCCGCCCGCATGCCCAGCGCGGAGGCCTTGGCGGCCGCGTCCGCGCCGTCGGCCGCGCCCAGCGACTGCGCGGTGGCCACGGTGATCTTCTCCGGGCTGGAGCCGGTCTGGCACGGCGGCTGCGCGCCGACGTAGAGCGGGATCAGCTTCCAGCCGGAGGCGCTGACCGTGCTCACCCAGGAGGCGGTGAGCTGCGGCTGCGCGCAGCCGCGGTTCTTGCCGCCGACGTAGACGGCGACGGCCCCGTACGGGGAGGTGCCGCGCCAGGCGTTCATCGTGGAGGCGGGCGGCGCGGTGCAGGTGTCGAAGGCCAGGCCGGTGAAGACGCCGCCCGAGGAGGCGCCGGCCGGGGCGCCCGCCGGGGTGTTCGCGCCCGGGGCCTTCGAGCCGCCGGGCGCGGGCGCGGAGGCGGTGCCCGACGCGGACGCGGAGGGGGAGGCCGAAGCCGAGGCCGAGGGGGAGCCGGACCCGGACGGGGAGGGGGAGGCCGAAGCCGTCCCCGGGGCGGAGGCGGCGGCCGAGGCGGCGCCGGAGGCCGGTCCGTCCGCCGCGGCGGGGGTACGGGGGTCATCGGCGGGCTTGCCGCAGCCGCTCAGCAGCAGGGCACCCGCGGCGAGGACGGGCAGGACGGTGAGGAGACGCTGACGGGGAAGGGGCACGGAGTTCCTTGCCGGGCAGGGAAAGGGAGCGGGAACAGGAACATGAAAAGAGGAGCGGGAGCAGGACCTGGAACAGGACCGGGAGCGGGGCCCCGGAAGGGCCGAGCTCCTGAAGATCGCGACGCATGCCTATCATCCGATCCGCACGCGCGGACAGTTGGGGTGACCCGGGCCGAGGCCTACACTGGGCGGGTGGCGACCACCGACAGCAGCGACAGCACGACCGGCGCGGTCGGCAAGGCCGGCGCGGCCGAATCGGACGGCATCTCCGGGGCCGAGGGCGGCGACTGGAAGAGCGATCTGCGCCAGCGCGGATACCGGCTGACCCCGCAGCGCCAGCTCGTGCTCGAAGCCGTGGACGCCCTGGAGCACGCCACCCCGGACGAGATCCTCGCCGAGGTGCGCAAGACGGCCTCCGGGGTCAACATCTCCACGGTCTACCGCACGCTGGAGCTCCTGGAGGAGCTGAAGCTGGTCTCGCACGCCCACCTGGGACACGGGGCCCCCACCTACCACCTCGCCGACCGGCACCACCACATCCACCTGGTCTGCCGCGACTGCACCGGCGTCATCGAGGCGGACGTGGACATCGCCGCCGAGTTCACGGCCAAACTCCGCGACACCTTCGGCTTCGAGACCGACATGAAGCACTTCGCGATCTTCGGCCTCTGCAAGAAGTGCGCCGCCAAGCACCACGACGCGGCTGCCTGAGGCGGTACCGGCTCCTCCGCGAGGAACGTCCCCTCCATGAGGGACGCCCCTCCGCGCAAGACGGCCTGGGAGCTCCGGCGGGCAGGGTCGTAGGCTGGTGGCATGACCAGCAGCCCCTTGCTCCATCTCCCCGGCGCCGTACAGGCCGAAGGCCGCGACGAGGGCGTCGCCGCCCACTACGGCGAGCTGTACGGCGAACAGCGCACCCTCGCCGACGGCCGCGGCTTCGTGGACCTCTCGCACCGCGGGGTCGTCACCGTCACCGGCCCGGACCGGCTCAGCTGGCTGCACCTGCTGATCACTCAGCACGTCACCGAGCTTCCGGCGGGCCAGGCCACCGAGGCCCTGATCCTCTCCGCGAACGGCCACATCGAGCACGCGCTCTACCTCGTCGACGACGGTACGACGACGTGGATGCACGTCGAGCCCGGCACCCAGGAGGCGCTCATCGGCTACCTGGAGGCGATGAAGTTCTTCTACCGCGTCGAAGTCGCCGACGCCACGGCCGAGTTCGCCGTCGTGTACCTGCCGGCCGGAGCCATTGCCGAGGTGCCCAAGGAACTGGCCGTGCGCGAGACCGCGTACGGCCGTGACGTCTTCCTGCCTCGCGCCGAGCTGGAGGCCTTCGCCGCCGCCAACGGTCCGGCCGTCGGACTGCTCGCCTACGAAGCCCTGCGCGTCGAGGCGCACCGGCCGCGGCTCGGTCTGGAGACCGACCACCGAACCATCCCGCACGAGTTGGGCTGGATCGGCACCGCCGTGCACCTCCAGAAGGGCTGCTACCGCGGCCAGGAGACGGTGGCCCGCGTCCACAACCTGGGGAAGCCGCCGCGCCGCCTGGTCTTCCTGCACCTGGACGGCTCCGAGGTGCTGCTCCCGGCGCACGGAACGCCCGTACGGCTGGCCGCGGACGGCGAGGAGGGCCGCCAGCTGGGCTTCGTGACCACCGCGGTCCGCCACCACGAGCTCGGGCCGATCGCGCTCGCGCTGGTCAAGCGGAACGTTCCGGTGGACGCGCCGCTGCTGGTCGGCAAGACGGCCGCCGCGCAGGAGGTCGTCGTAGCGCCGTAGCCCCGTAGCGCTAGATGTCGATGACGATGGTGAACGGGCCGTGGTTGGTCAGCGAGACGCGCATGTCCGCGCCGAACCGGCCCGTCTCCACCGTCGCGCCCAGCGCCCGAAGTTGAGCCACGACCTCGTCCACGAGCGGCTCGGCGACCGGGCCGGGCGCGGCCGCGTTCCAGGTGGGGCGGCGGCCCTTGCGGGCGTCTCCGTAGAGGGTGAACTGGGAGATCACCAGCAGTGGCGCGTTGACGTCGCTGCAGGATTTCTCCGCCTCCAGGATCCGCACCGACCACAGTTTGCGCGCCAGCAGCGCCGCCTTCTCCGGGGTGTCGTCATGGGTCACCCCCACCAGGACGCACAGCCCCTCTCCGACGATCTCCCCGACGGTCTCGCCGGCCACCACGACGCTCGCGCCGTCCACCCTCTGCACCACTGCTCGCATGCCACCTGTGTACCAGCCTTGCACCGTCTCTAGCGATGTCGGCTGGTATCGGCCGAATCACCGTGCGCCGGACTGGCCGGCTGTCTCCCCGAACGGTCTTGGGAGACGGGGAACAGCGCGAGCTGGTCGCCTGGGTCCCGGCAGGTGCCACCTGGCCGACGCCGGATGATCACTTACGGCCGTACTGATGTTCTTCACTGGAACTGACGTCTCTGTGAAGTCAGGCGTGCCCTGCCTGACCGCCGATCACCCGTACGAGGTATCCGAAGGCCAACCAGAGGTAGAACGAATCAACCGTTGGCCCGTCCGGGGCCGATCGGGTGGAGTGGGACTGCATCGGCACCACGGAGAGTGGCACGATGCACGCAGGCGGTGCCACCAGCACCGGTCGAGGGGACGGATACGAACGTATGAAAATCTCTGGTACCTCCGCACCTGCACCCGCTGAACCCGCTGCATCCGCTGTGCCCGCCGCGCCTGCCGTGGCCGCCGGGTCCGCGGCGGCATCCGCCGATGTGCCGGTGCCGCGCCCGCCCACGCAGCGCACGGGCGCGGGCGCGGGAACGGGCTCCGCAACGGGAACGGGCGCCGGATCCGGCCCCGGCACCGGCCCCGGCACCGGCCCCGGCTCCGGAGAGGTCGTGGCTACGCCGAACACCGCGCTCGGTCTGCCGGAGCTGCGCGCGCTGCGCCGTGACGCGCAGCGCGACGAGGCCGACCTGAGTTACGTACGGCGCCTGCTCCAGGGCCGCATCGACATCCTGCGCGCCGAGCTGGCCCGGCGTACGGATCCCGAGGCGCCGGTGGTGGACCGTCTGTCGGAGATCCTCGCGGACGCCCCGTCCAGCCGCAGCGCCTCCGCCAGGCACGTCACGCTGGGCACCCCGCACGGGGAGGAGTACCGGCTGCTGGCCGCCGAGATGCTGTCCAACATCGAGCTGTCGGACCTCGGGGCCCGCACCGACGAGGAGCTCCACGAGGGCCTGGCCCGGCTGGTGCGCTACGAACAGCAGGTCTCGCGGCGCCGCCAGCAGCTCCAGCGCACGGTCGACGACTGCAGCACGGAGATCACCCGGCGCTACCGGGACGGCGAGGCGCAGGTGGACGACCTGCTCGCCTGAGAGGGCAAGAGGGCGAGAGGGCGAGAGGGCGGAAATCCGGGCGACGCGGCCGGGTCCGCCGATTAGCGTGGCCTGTTATGAGTGCTGACGTCCGGCCCATCACCGAATCCGAAGTCTCCGACTGGCTGGGGGCGATGAACACGGGGTTCCTGCGCCCCGGTCGCCCGACCGCCGAAGATGTTGCCCAGTGCATCGCCTACGAGGACCTCGCCCGGTCCCTGGGCGCCTTCGACCCCGTGACCGGCCGGTGCGTGGCCACCTTCCGGTCCTTCCCGCAGGAACTGACGGTGCCGGGTGGGGCGTTGCTCCCGGTGAGCGCCGTCTCGAACGTGACCGTGCTGCCCACGCACCGCCGTCAGCGGCTGCTGACCCGGATGATGGCCACCGAACTGGCCGAGGCCAAGGCGCGCGGCGACGCGGCGGCGATCCTGATCGCCGCCGAGTACCCGATCTACGGGCGGTACGGGTACGGGCCCGCGACCTCCGTCTCGGAATGGGAGATCGACGTACCGCGCACCGGACTCGCGGGTGCGGGTGCGGGTGCGGGCGCGGGCGGGCGGATCGACATGGTGGACCTGGCCGAGGTACGGGAGGTGGGCCCGGCGCTGCACGAGCGGCTGCGCGCGGCCACGCCCGGCGCGATCCGCCGCGATGCGCGCTGGTGGCGGCTGGCCACGGGGGCCGAGGAGTGGTCCCACAACCCGTACAAGGCCACGTTCCACGCGGTGTACCGGACGGCGGGGGGCGAGGTGGCCGGGCTGGCCACGTACTCCACCGACGAGAACTGGACGGACGGCAAGGTCCCGCTCAACACCGTGCAGGTCAGGAACTTCCTGGCCGTCACCCCGGAGGCGGAGCGGGCGTTGTGGCACTTCCTGTGCTCCATCGACTGGGTGCTCAAGGTCCGCACCGGCTTCCGCGCCCCCGACGACCTCGTGGCCCGGCTGCTGCCCGACGTGCGCGCCGCCCGGCTGGTGACGGCCGCGGACTGGCTGTGGGTACGGCTGCTGGACGTCGAACGGGCCCTCGGCGCCAGGACCTACGCCGTGGCGGGGAGCCTCGTACTGGAGGTCACCGACCGGGCCGGCCTGGCGGACGGCCGCTACCGGTTGGACGCGGGCGCGGGGGACTGCGTACGGACCCAGGAGCCGGCCGACCTGCGCCTCGACGTGAGCACGCTGGGGGCGCTGTACCTCGGCGAGGAGTCGGCGGTGCGGCTGGCGGCGCTCGGCGAGATCACCGATCTCGGGGGGTCGGCCGGGGCGCTGGAGCTGGCGGACGCGATGTTCCGTACGCCGCGCCGTCCGTGGTGCCCGGACATCTTCTGAGCCGGCGGCGCGGGCGGGGACCGAGACTTGTGGGGGGATACGAAGCCACGGAGGCAATGGGCGAGATGGCAACACTGGTGGAACTCCTGCGCGCGGCCGGCTGCGTCTTCGCGGAGGAGGAGGCGGAGCTGCTGACGGCTGCCGCCGAGGACGAGGCGCACCTGGCCGGGCTGGTGGCCCGGCGGGTGGCGGGGGAGCCGCTGGAGCACGTCGTCGGCTGGGCGGAGTTCTGCGGGCTGCGCATGGAGGTCGGCGAGGGCGCCTTCGTACCGCGCAGGCGCAGCGAGTTCCTGGCCATGGAGGCGGTGGCGCTGGCCCGCCCCGGTGCGGTGGTCGTGGACCTGTGCTGCGGGGTCGGTGCCCTGGGCGCGGCGGTGGCCGCGCAGGTGCCGGGGGCCGAACTGCACTCGGCGGACATCGACCCGGCCGCGCTCGCCTACGCCCGCCGCAACGTGGCCCCGTACGGCGGGCAGGTCTGGGAGGGCGACCTGTACTCCCCGCTTCCCGCCTCGCTCCGGGGGCGGGTGGACATCCTGGTGGTCAACGCCCCGTACGTGCCGACCTCCGAGATCGGCCTGCTTCCGGCGGAGGCCCGCGAGCACGAACCGTCCGTCTCCCTGGACGGCGGCACGGACGGCCTGGACATCCACCGCCGGGTGGCGGCGGGCGCCCTGCCCTGGCTCGCCCCGGGCGGCCGGCTCCTGATCGAGACGAGCACCCGCCAGTCCCCGGTGACGGCGTCGGCACTGTCGGCGCAGGGCCTGTCGGTACGGGCGGTGACCTCGGAGGAGTATTACGCGACGGTGGTCATCGCGACGGCGTAGCGGGTGTCCCGCCACGGGCACGGATTCCAGGAGACGACTTGATCAGCGAGTACCAGCAGGAGCTGCGCGAGCGCTACACCGGGGCCGACGTGATGGAGGCCCCGGAGCCCTGGGAGCCGGTGCTGGACCGGAGGACCCCTGTCGGGGGGCTGCTCGGCATCGGCTTCGCGGTCCATCCCGACAGCGGGCGCGACCTCGTCATGGTCGTGTCGCGTGACGGCCACGGACTCTTCGACGCGGTCAGTGGCGAGAAGATCGCCCGTGATCGGGATCCCGACCCGGACACCAGCACCCCCGACGCCTCGCCCGACCTCACCTGCCCCGGGCTCGGCCCGGTCGAGGGCGCCCGGGTCCGCATCGCGGGGCTCTTCGGCGGCGGGTTGCACAGCACCACGCCGGACGGCTGGACCCTTGACGTCGTCAGCCCCGAGTGGCCCCACGACCGCGTGATCCTCTCCACCGACGGCAGGGCGCACCGAGGACCGGCGGGAGGCACGTGGTGGCACGTCTTCCACTCCGAGTACTCGGAACTCCGCGCCGTCGGCTTCTCCCCCTCCGGCCGCACCCTGGCGGTCGCCACCAGCAGCGACCTCACGCTCTGGACCCGCCCCGGGTTCGATCTCGACGACTCCGACGACTGAGGCGTGGGAGCTATTGCAAGCAGCTGCTTGCAATAGTTAGCAAGGTGCGGCAGGATCGTGGCATGGCATCGCTCAACGTCGGAAACCTCGGCGAATACCTGCGTGAGCAGCGGCGGCAGGCGCAGCTTTCGCTGCGGCAGCTCGCCGATGCGGCGGGGGTGTCGAATCCGTACCTCAGCCAGATCGAGCGCGGGCTGCGCAAGCCGAGCGCGGACATCCTGCAGCAGCTCGCCAAGGCGCTGCGGATCTCCGCGGAGACGCTGTACGTGCAGGCCGGGATCCTGGACGAGCGGGACCGGGACGAGGTGGAGACGAGGGCCGCGATCCTCGCCGACCCGTCGATCAACGAGCAGCAGAAGAACGTGCTGCTCCAGGTCTACGAGTCCTTCCGCAAGGAGAACGCCGCCGAGGCGGAGGCACGGACCGAGGCGCAGGCCGAGGCCGGGGCCGCTGCCGGAGCAGACGCCGACGCCGATGCCGATTCGCATGCAGAGACGCACCATACGAACTGAGACTGTGATCCGGGAGGACCAGCACATGGCCATCGCCGATGACCTGAAGAAGACCCTCACCGACCCGACCCCGCTCTACTTCGCCGCCGGCACCGCCGACCTCGCCGTGCAGCAGGCCAAAAAGGTGCCCGGTCTCATCGAGCAGCTGCGCGCCGAGGCCCCCGGCCGCATCGAGGCCGTGCGCAACACCGACCCGAAGGTCGTGCAGGAGAAGGCCAAGGAGGCCCAGGAGGCGGTCAGCGCCAAGGTCGCCGAGGTGCTCGGATCGATCGACCCGAAGAAGCTCGGGGAGACCGCCCAGGACCTGGCGCTGCGCGGTGTCGGCGTGGCCGCCGAGTACGCGGTCAAGGCCAAGGAGGCCTACGACAAGGTCGCCGAGCACGGCGAGCAGGCCGTACGGGCCTGGCGCGGCGAGGTCTCCGAGGAGATCGTCGACATCGCGGTCGTCGTGGAGCCGGAGCCGCAGACGCAGACCGCGCCGGAGGGCGAGGTGGCGGCCGAGCCGGCCGCCGCCGAGCAGCCCGCGGCGAAGAAGCCCGCCGCGCGCAAGGCCACGGCCAAGAAGGCCGCCGCCTCGGCGGACGAGAGCTGAGAACACCGTGGCGGACCGGACACCCGAGGGGTGTCCGGTCCGTCGGTGTTTGCGAAGAGGGCTCTGCCGGTAGCGTGGAGGCAAGGCGGCATCCGGCAACAGGCTGCGGCGTGCAGCGTGAGAAGGCGGTCAGGCGATGTTGATGAACGGGTTCGACAGCGGAGTGCTCCCGCTGCTCGGGTACGCCATGCTCGGGCTTGCCGTCGCGGCCTTCGTGCTCGCGCTGATGGCGCGCGAGGACGCGTACCGTGCCGCCGACAAGCAGACCAAGACCTTCTGGCTGGTCATCCTCGGCATCACCGTCGTCGTGGACTTCTTCCTCGGAATGCTCTTCCTGCAGATCGCCGGGCTCGTCGCGAGCATCGTGTTCTTCGTCGACGTGCGCCCCGCCCTCAAGCAGGTCTCGGGCGGCGGTGGCGGGCGGCGCAGCGGTGGCAGCAGCAGCGACGGGCCGTACGGGCCCTACAACGGCGGACGGTAGACGTCTCAGGCTTCGCTGCGTGAGAGCAGGACGACGGCCACGTCGTCCGTCAGTTCCCCGCCGTTGAGGCGGCGGGCCTCGGTGACCGAGGCTTCCAGCAGGCCTTCGCCGCTGAGCCCGGAGTCCAGGTGGCGGTTGATCATCTCGACCATGCCGTCCTGCCCGAGGCGTTCCTTGCCGACGCCGATCCGGCCCTCGATCAGCCCGTCGGTGTAGAGCATCAGGCTCCACGAGCCGCCCAGCTCCACCTGGCGGCGGGGCCAGCGGGCCCGGGGCAGCAGACCGAGCGCCGGGCCGCTGTCCTCGTACGGGAGCAGTCGCGCGGCCCGGCCCGGCCGGGATATCAGGGGCGCCGGATGTCCCGCCAGGCACAGGCCCGCGCGGCGGCCGTCCGGGGCAATGTCCACCGTGCACAGGGTCGCGAAGATCTCCTCGTTGGGGCGCTCGACTTCGAGCACCTCCTGGAGGGTCGCCAGCAGGTCGTCGCCGCACAGCCCGGCCAGGGTCAGCGCGCGCCAGGCGATGCGCAGCTCGACGCCGAGGGCGGCCTCGTCGGGGCCGTGGCCGCAGACGTCGCCGATCATCGCGTGGACGGTGCCGTCGGGGGTGCGGACGGTGTCGTAGAAGTCCCCGCCGAGCAGGGCGCGGCTGCGGCCGGGGCGGTAGCGGGCGGCGAAGCGGAGGTCGGAGCCCTCCAGGAGCGGGTGCGGGAGCAGGCCGCGCTCCAGGCGGGCGTTCTCCTGGGCCCGAAGTTTCGATTCTGCGAGCTTGTACTGGGCGATGTCGGCCCGCTTGCGCTCCACCGCGTACCGGATGGCGCGGCTGAGGAGCCGGCCGTCGAGCTCGTCGCGGAAGAGGAAGTCCTGGGCCCCTACGCGTACGGCCTCCGCGGCGCGCTCCGCGTCCTCCTCGGAGGTGAGGACCAGGACGGCGTGCCGGGGCGCGATGCGGAGCACCTGGCGGAGGGCGGCGAGGGGATCGACCGGGGCGCTGCCGGAGCCGGAGCCCGAGCCGGTGGCGCTGTGGGGGAGGGCGAGGTCGAGGAGGACGCAGTTCACGTCGGGCGTGAGCAGGCGGGTGGCCTCGGTGAGGTTGCGGGCGCTGCGCAGCCGGATGCGGTGGCCGTCGACGTCGAGGATCTCGGGGACGGTGAGGCCGCCGGCGGGGTCGTCCTCGATCACCAGCAGGGTGAGGGAGGCCTGGCCGTAGAGGCTGCCGGTGCCGGGGCCCGTTTCGGTGGGCGGGGTGTCCCTCTGCCGCGGCACGGGTGCGGGCGTGGGTACGGGTGCGGGCATCGTCTCCGGTTCCTTCCCGACCCTTGGGGTGCGCTCGTCCGGCGACCCTAGCGGGCGGGGTGGTGCGAGCGGAATGGCGGGCCCGGTGCGTGGCTCTGTCATATGCGGTTATCGCGGGGGAAAGTCCGCGTGGCCGAATGACCAACGTCACGGCGGCGGCGCCGGGCGTCCCGCCCAGCGAGACGGGCTCGCGGCCTCGAGCGCCGGACGAGCCGGAGACGGGCTCCGCCCGGGCTGAAGGCAGTGTCCCGGGGCCGCCCCGGCACCGCCCCGGGCCCCGGGGCGGCGGGTGGGGTTGCGGGCCCCGGTGGGGGCTACGCGTCCGGGCGGACCACGGCCTTGATGGGCATGGAGCCCGCGCCCGCCATGGTGACGTTGCGGCCGGGGCGGGGGGCGTGGATGATCGCGCCGTCGCCGATGTACATGCCCACGTGGGTCGCGTCGTCGAAGTAGATGATCAGGTCACCCGGGCGCATGTCCTTGATCGCCACCTTCGGCAGCCGCAGCTGTTCCTGCGAGGTGCGCGGGATCGCCTTGCCCGCCGCCAGCCAGGCCTGCGAGGTCAGGCCGGAGCAGTCGAAGGACTGCGGGCCCTGCGCGCCCCACACGTACGGCTTGCCGATCTGCGCGACCGCGAAGGCCACGGCCTTCTTGCCGGCCTCGGAGGTGGGTGCGCCCGTGGCGTCCTTCAGCGCGCCCGAGGACAGCCACTGCGTCTGCGCCTTGTACTGGGCTTCCATCTCCAGCTGGAGCAGCTTGGCCTTCTGTTCGGCCTCCAGCTTGCTCTCCAGCTCCTCCGCGGCCTTGATCTTCTGCTCGATCTCCTTCTTGGAGGCCTCCTGCTTGACCCGGTTGGCCTCCAGCGTCTCCCAGTGCGCGCTCGCGTCCTTCGCGTACTGCTGCAAGTCGCTCTGGGTCCGGTTCAGTTCGGAGAGCAGGTCGGAGGTGGCCTTCTCGCCCTGGCGCAGCCGGTCCGCCCCGTCCAGGAACTGCACCGGGTTGTTGCTCAGGGCCAGCTGCGCGCTCGGCGGCAGCCCGCCCGAGCGGTACTGGGCGCGGGCGGCCGCGCCCGCACGGCTCTTGAGCGTCTCGATGCGGTCGTTGCCGGCGACGACCAGCTTCGCGATCTCGACGATCTTCGCGGACTGGGTCCTGGTCTCGCTCTCCGCGAGGTTGTAGGCGTCCGTGGCGGAGCCGGCCGCGCGATAGAGGTCCTCTATCTCCTTGCGGACCTGCTCCAGGGACTTGCCCGTCTGCGGCTCAGGTGCCGCGAACGCCGTGCCGACCGCGAGGCCGGGCGCGGTCAGCAGTGCCATCGCGCACAGCAGAGTGAGGGCGATCGAACCCCGCCGCTGCTTCCTCATGGTCCCCCCAGGCACCGAATGACTAATCGTCAGTAACTTGTCACTGCCTTCGGGATGGTGCCATGAGTCGGTGAATTCCAACACCCTTGTGGATATCCACCCGATCCGTCCCCGTCATCCCCCGGACACCACGGACCCCGGCGGGACCCCCACAGGCTTCCCACACCCACCCACACGCTCTCATCCCACTGGCCTCAACGCCTCCCACCGCACCGTGAGTTCCCCCTGACGCCACCGAACCGGGCCGTCCGCGAGCGGCCAGTCCCCGGACAGCGCCCGCGCCGTGCGGATCCAGCGCTGCCGCGCCCCGTAGGAGGCGTACGGCGCGGCGGCCGCCCACGCCCGGTCGAAGTCGCGCAGGAACGCGTGCACCGGCTCGCCCGGAACGTTCCGGTGGATCAGTGCCTTCGGCAGCCGTTCCGCCAGGTCCGAGGGGCGCTCCAGGGAGCCGAGCCGGGTCGCGAAGGTCACCGTGCGCGCCCCCTCGGGCCCCAGTGCGACCCAGACGTGGCGCCGCCCGATCTCGTCACAGGTCCCCTCGACCAGCAGTCCGTCGGGGGAGAGCCGGGAACACAGTCGCTCCCAGACCTCCTCGACCTGCTGCTCGTCGTACTGGCGCAGTACGTTCGCCGCGCGGATCAGCGCCGGCCGGACCCCGCCCTCCAGCGGCACCTCGAAGCCGCCGTGCCGGAAACTCAAGCCCTCCCGCTCGTACGGCTTCGCGCCCGCGACCCGCGCCGGTTCGATCTCGATGCCGACCACCCGCACCCGCGGAGCCGCCTCCCGCAGCCGCGCCAGCAGTTCCACCGCGGTCCAGGGCGCGGCCCCGTAGCCCAGGTCCACCGCCACGGGCGCGTCCGCGCGGCGCAGTACCGCCCCGTGCGTGGCCGCGATCCAGCGGTCCATGCGGCGCAGGCGGTTGGGGTTCGTCGTGCCGCGCGTCACCGTGCCGACGGGGCGGCGCGGGGGAGGGGAAGCGGGCGGGGTGGAGCGGGAGGCCATGTGCAGAGCGTAAGCGGAGCGCTCCGGCCCGATAAATATCCGGCAAACGGAACAGGAAAAACGCCGTCCCCGGAATGCGGGACGCCGCCATCCGGGTTGCACTCCTAGAAGAGCGCCGACCGCGCTCCCCGCGTCATGCCGTCCGAGCGAGAGGAACTGCTCCCTTGAGTCAGTACGTGTCCCGCCTCGGCGGCAGCATCGGCGGCCGGCTCGCCGCGGCCGCGGGCCGCTCCGCCACCCGTCACGACCCGCCGCGCCTGCGCCTGCCGGCCGCCGTCGGCGGCCACCGCAAGCCGCGCCGCGTCGCGATGCTCAGCGTGCACACCTCGCCGCTGCACCAGCCCGGCACGGGCGACGCCGGCGGCATGAACGTGTACATCGTCGAGCTCGCCAAGCGCCTCGCCGCGATCAACATCGAGGTCGAGATCTTCACCCGGGCCACCACCGGCGGCCTGCCGCCCGTGGTCGAGCTCGCGCCCGGAGTCCTCGTACGGCACGTGGACGCGGGCCCGTACGAGGGCCTCGCCAAGGAGGAGCTGCCGGCCCAGCTGTGCGCCTTCACCCACGGCGTGATGCAGGCGTGGGCCCGCCACCGCCCCGGCTACTACGACCTCGTCCACTCCCACTACTGGCTCTCCGGCCACGTCGGCTGGCTCGCCGCCGAACGCTGGGGCGTCCCGCTCGTGCACGCCATGCACACCATGGCCAAGGTCAAGAACGCCGCGCTCGCCGAGGGCGACACCCCCGAGCCCGCCGCCCGCGTCATCGGCGAGACGCAGATCGTGTCCGCCGCAGACCGCCTCATCGCCAACACCGCGGAGGAGGCCGACGAGCTCGTCCGTTACTACGAGGCCGACCCAGGCAAGGTCGCCGTCGTCCACCCCGGCGTCAACCTCGACCGCTTCACCGTCGCCGACGGCCGCGCCGCCGCCCGCGCCCGCCTCGGGCTGCCCATGGACGCCGTCATCCCGCTCTTCGCGGGCCGCATCCAGCCGCTCAAGGCCCCCGACATCCTGCTGCGCGCCGTCGCCGAGCTGGTGGACCGGGACCCGGCCCTGCGCGGCCGGCTGTTCGTACCCGTCGTGGGCGGGCCCAGCGGCAGCGGGCTCGCGAAGCCGGAGGGGCTGCAGAAGCTCGCGGCCAAGCTCGGCATCGCCGACCTCGTGCACTTCCACCCGCCGGTGGCGCAGGACGCGCTCGCGGACTGGTTCCGGGCGGCGTCCGTGCTGGTCATGCCTTCCTACAGCGAGTCCTTCGGGCTCGTCGCCATAGAGGCCCAGGCCACCGGCACCCCGGTGCTGGCCGCCGCCGTCGGCGGGCTGCCGGTCGCCGTCAACGACGGAGTGACGGGCATCCTCGTACCCGGGCACGATCCGGTGGACTACGCCCGCGAGCTACGGCGCTTCGTGCAGGAGCCCGACCTCTCGGACCGGATGGGCGCGGCGGCGGCGCGGCACGCGCAGTTCTTCGGCTGGGACACCGCCGCGAGCGGCACGGCGGACGTCTACACCGCGGCGATGCACGATCACCGCCGTCACGTACGCTCCCACCATGGCTGACGCTGAAACCGACCCCGCCGCGATCGTCGAGGCGGCCCTGACCGGCGCGGAACTGAGCTGGGAGAGCCCCTCGCCGGGCTCCTACGTCGTCCAGCTCCCCGGCACCCGCAAGCTCAGCACGACCTGCTCGCTCAAGGTCGGCAAGCACTCCCTGTCGGTCAACGCCTTCGTGATCCGCCACCCCGACGAGAACGAGGCGGGCGTCCACCGCTGGCTGCTGGAGCGCAACCTCAAGCTCTACGGCCTGTCCTACGCGGTCGACGCGCTCGGCGACATCTACCTGACGGCCCGCCTCCCCCTGTCCGTGATCACCCCGGACGACCTGGACCGGCTGCTCGGCACCGTCCTGGAAGCGGCGGACGGCGCCTTCAACACCCTGCTGGAGCTGGGCTTCGCGAGCGCGATCCGCCGCGAGTACGAATGGCGGGTCTCGCGCGGCGAGTCCACGCGCAACCTGGACGCCTTCAAGAACCTGACGCAGCCGACGGCGTGACCGGCGCGGCGGGGGCGGCGGGCGCGGCGGGGGCCACGCCCCCGGACCCCTGCGCCTCGAACCTCGGCGGAGCCGGATGTGCCGGGAGCGCCCGCATCAGCAGCCAGTAGCCCAGCGCGGCAACGGTCCCCAGCACCGCCGTCGAGCCCCAGAGCCAGGCCGCGCCCAAGTGCTCGATCGCGAAGCCCGCCAGCAGCGGGGCGACCAGCGAGGCCACCGCCCAGGACATCGTGTACATGCCCTGGTAGCGGCCGCGCCCGTGCAGCGGGGAGAGCCGCGCGACCAGGCCCATCTGGGTCGGCGAGTTGACGATCTCGGCCAGCGTCCACACGCAGACGGTCAGGGCCAGGCTCCACACCGAACCGCCGAAGGCGGTCAGCCCGAACCCGTACCCGGCGAGCAGCGCCGAGATGACCAGCAGCTTCTGCGGATCGCGGTGCTCGATGAAACGGGTGACCGGGATCTGCAGGAGCACGATCAGCACGCCGTTGACCCCGATGACCAGGCCGTAGTCGGCGGTGGAGAAACCGGCCGCCCCCATCGCGAGCGGCAGCCCGAAGGACCCCTGCATGAAGATCAGCGAGATCAGGAACGACAGCCCGACCACGCCCATGAACCGCCCGTCGCGCAGCACCGTACCGAGCCCGACCTCCGGCTCGGCGGCGGCCTCCTCCGCGGCGGTCCGCACCGGCCGCGACTCGGGCAGCTTGACGTACACGAGCACCGCGCACACCAGGGTCAGGGCGGCCTCGCCGAGGAACCCGGCCAGGTAGCTGTACTCGGCGACGAAGCCCGCCACCATCGCGCTGACGGCGAACCCGAGGTTGATGGCCCAGTAGTTCAGCGCGAAGGCCCGTACCTGGTCCTCGGGGCGGACGATGTCCGCCATCATCGCCTGCACCGCCGGGCGCGAGGCGTTCGAGGTGACGCCGACCAGCAGGGCCACCGCCGCGATCGCCGCCGGATGCTCCATGAACCCGAGCAGCGCCACCGACAAGGCGGTCGAGGCCTGCGCCGCCATCAGCGTGGGACGGCGGCCCAGCCGGTCCGTCAGTACGCCCGCGACGAGCGAGGACACCACACCGCCGAGGCCGTGGAGCGCCACCACAAGTCCTACGAACGAGGCCGAATAGCCCCGTTCCAAGGTCAGGTACAAAGTCATGAACGTCGCGACGAAGGCCCCGAGCCGGTTGACCAGCGTGCTCGTCCACAGCCACCAGAACTCGCGTGGCAGGCCCGACACGCTCTCGCGAGCGGCCCGCCTCAAACTGGCAACGGACATAAGGAGTCCCCCCGGAAATGTAAGTGTCCCTCTGGCTATTCGGACCCTACGGATGGGTGCTCTCCAGGGCCACTGGATTGACGGCCACCGTCAATCGGGACCTTCCGCGCGCCGTACACACCGCGCGCGAGCGGCCGGGCGCGTCCATTAGGCTCGTACGCATGGCCGACGCACCGTACAAGCTCATCCTCCTCCGCCACGGCGAGAGCGAATGGAACGCGAAGAACCTGTTCACCGGCTGGGTGGACGTCAATCTCAACGAGAAGGGTGAGAAGGAGGCGGTCCGTGGCGGTGAGCTGCTCAAGGACGCCGGCCTGCTCCCCGACGTCGTGCACACCTCGCTCCAGAAGCGCGCGATCCGCACCGCGCAGATGGCGCTCGAGGCCGCCGACCGTCACTGGATCCCCGTCCACCGCTCCTGGCGCCTGAACGAGCGCCACTACGGCGCCCTGCAGGGCAAGGACAAGGCCCAGACCCTCGCCGAGTTCGGCGAGGAGCAGTTCATGCTGTGGCGCCGCTCGTACGACACCCCGCCGCCGGCGCTCGAGGACGGTACGGAGTTCTCGCAGTCCGAGGACCCGCGCTACGCCTCGATCCCGCCGGAGCTGCGCCCGCGGACCGAGTGCCTCAAGGACGTCGTCGTCCGCATGCTCCCGTACTGGTACGACGCGATCGTCCCGGACCTCCTCGACGGCCGCACCGTCCTGGTCGCCGCGCACGGCAACTCCCTGCGCGCCCTGGTCAAGCACCTCGACGGCGTCTCCGACGCGGACATCGCGGGCCTGAACATCCCGACCGGCATCCCGCTCTCCTACGAGCTGGACGCCGACTTCAAGCCCCTCAACCCGGGCGGCACCTACCTCGACCCGGACGCCGCGGCGGCCGCCATCGAGGCCGTCAAGAACCAGGGCAAGAAGAAGTAGCAAAAGCGATCACGCCCCCGACCTGCGCTCATGGCGCCGATCGGGGGCTTTTTCGTGGCCCGGGCCCACGGGGGGTGTGGCGCGGTGCAACCCCACCGGCAATGGCAGTGGTAGCGGGAACAACAACAGCGTGAGCGGGAACGACAACGGGGACATCGGGAACAACAACGGCTAGGCACGCATGGCGTTTTGCCGTCGCCAAGGGGGCTTGTGGCCGGGCCCCCGGCGTGGTCGGGTGGCGGGGTGGAAGCCATCATCGCCAGTGCGATAGCCGTCCTCGGGACGCTGCTCGGGTCGGGGGTCACCTTCGCGTTCCAGCAGCGCGTTGCCGAGCGGGGGCACGAGTTCACCCGGTCGGAGAAGCTGCGCCAGGAACGGCTCGACGCCTACACCTCGTACGCCGGGGCGCTCGTGAACTTCCGGCGCACCCTCGTCCACCTGTGGTTCTGCACGTACCAGCAGCCGTACGGGGGGTACGAGGACCCGGTCGTGGTCAACGCGCGCTCCCACGACCTGCGCTCCGAAGCCCAAGAGGCCCTGTTCCGGCTGCAGATGCTCACCGGCGACGAGGCGCTGAGCGCGCGGGCGCAGGCGCTGTTCTCCGAGATCGGGGTCGTGCACAGGACGGACAGCCGGGAGGAGTTCGAGATCCGCCGCGGCTCCACCCGAGAGGGCATCCGCGACCTCGTCGCCGCCGCCAAGCGGCAGCTCTGAGACGACCTGGCGCTCGGCGATCCTGCACGGACGGACGGATGGACGGATCGCGAAGGGCCCCGGCCGACGTGTGTCGGGCGGGGCCCATCGGGGTGCGTCGAGCCGGGCGGAGGCGGTCAGCCGCCGCACTGGCAGGGGGCGCCGGACTGGCAGCCGCAGCCGCAGCCCGAGCCGCAGCCGCAGGCCGCCAGCAGCGGGAGCCGCAGGACTTCCGTCGGCTGGGGCTGTGCTTCCGCTGCCGGCGTGATGGGGACGGGGGAATCGGGCATGGATCCTCCTCGTAGGCGTTGTGCCTTCGACCTCATTCATGCCCAGCCGACCCCGTGCGTCAACGGCGCATTGGGGGCTCGTTGTCGATCCGGCCCCCGCCGCGCCTCAGACGCCTTCGACCTGCGTCGGAGGCTGGAGCTCGTCCGCGTGCTCACCCGTCACCAGGTAGACGACGCGCTTGGCGACGGATACCGCGTGGTCCGCGAAGCGCTCGTAGTAGCGGCCCAGCAGCGTCACGTCGACCGCCGTCTCGATGCCGTGCTTCCAGCGGTCGTCCATCAGGTGCTGGAACAGCGTGCGGTGCAGCTGGTCCATCTCGTCGTCGTCCTGCTCCAGCTGGAGCGCCAGGTCGACGTCCTTCGTGATGATGACCTCGGCGGCCTTCGCCATCAGGCGCTGTGCCAGCTGCCCCATCTCCAGGATGGTGGCGTGCAGGTCGCGCGGGACCGCGGTGTCCGGGAAGCGCAGCCGGGCGAGCTTGGCCACGTGCTGCGCCAGGTCGCCGGAGCGCTCCAGGTCGGCGCTCATGCGCAGCGAGGTGACGACGATGCGCAGGTCGGTGGCGACCGGCTGCTGGCGTGCGAGCAGCGCGATGGCACGGGCCTCCAGGTCGTGCTGGAGGTCGTCGACCTTCTGGTCCGCGGCGATGACGCTCTCGGCGAGCTTCAGGTCGGCGTCGAGCATGGAGGTCGTGGCCCGCCCGATGGCGGAACCGACCAGCCGGGCCATCTCGACCAGGCCTTCTCCGATCGAGTCCAGTTCCTCGTGGTACGCGTCACGCATGTCTCGTGTCCCTCTCTCGACCTACTACTGCGGTACTGCCCGGTACTGCCCGGGGCGGCCTCTTGGCCGTTCTCTCTTCGGATCGGGCCTGACCGGCAGGATCCGACAGAGACGGCCTGGCCCCACGTTTACACGTTCACCCTCCAACGCGACCGACTCCGGCATCACAAGTGAATCAACCCCGTCGTCAGGGTGAACTCTGGGCGACGACTGTTCGAGCTGCCACCCGATCGGCTGTGGAAGTGTCGTTGTGCCTGCTTAACCTGGAGTCATGGACGTGAACGCGGCGGTCGCCGCAGCTGCAGCGATTGCCGGTCTTTGTACCGGCGTCATCGCGATGCTGGCGTTCCGCTGGAGCGAGCGCGACCAAGCCCGCCCCACCCGGAGCTCCATGCGCCCCGACATCAATGCGGTGCTCCCACCAGGTGTGGACACCGTGCTTTCCGTACTGCGCTCGTCCGCCGTGGTCCTCGACGAGGGCGACGCGGTGGTCAAGGCCAGCTCGGCGGCATACGCCCTCGGACTGGTCCGCGGCGGGAAGCTGGCCGTGGAACCCATGCTCCACATGGCCCGCGACACCCGTCGCGACGGGGAGATACGCCAGGTCGAGCTGGACCTGCCCCGGCGCGGCACCGGCCGCGGCGAAGCCCTCGCCGTCTCGGCGCGCGTCGCACCGCTCGGCTCCCGCCTGGTGCTCCTCCTGGTCGAGGACCTCACCGAGGCCCGCCGCATCGAGGCCGTGCGCCGCGACTTCGTCGCCAACGTGTCGCACGAGCTCAAGACCCCGGTGGGCGCGATCTCGCTGCTCTCCGAGGCCGTCATGGACGCCTCCGACGACCCCGAAGCGGTCCACCGCTTCGCCGGCCGCATGCAGATCGAGGCCACCCGCCTGATCAACCTCGTACAGGAGCTCATCGACCTCTCCCGGGTACAGAACGACGACCCCCTGGAGGACGCCGAGCCGGTACGGGTGGACACGCTCGTGGCCGAAGCCATAGACCGCTGCCGCCACACGGCGTCGGCCAAACAGATCACCATGGCCTCCGGCGGCACCGCCGACCTGCGGGTATGGGGAAACCGGGGGCAGCTCGCGGCCGCCCTCGGAAACCTGGTCGAGAACGCCGTCAACTACAGCCCCGCCCGCACCCGCGTCGGCATCGCCGCGCGCCGGGTCACCGCGCCGGGTGGAGACTTGATCGAGATAGCCGTGACCGACCAGGGCATCGGCATCCCGGAAAAGGACCGCGAGCGCATCTTCGAACGCTTCTACCGTGTGGACCCGGCCCGCTCCCGTGCCACGGGAGGAACCGGCCTGGGCCTCGCGATCGTGAAGCACGTAGCGGCTTCGCACGGCGGGGAGGTGTCGGTATGGAGCTCGGAGGGCCAGGGCTCCACGTTCACCCTGCGACTCCCCGAAGCGGCCGCGCCGGCCCCGGCGACGGCTCCCGCACCTGCTCACCCCCAGCTCGAACCTCAAACCGCACCAGCCATTCCTGCCCCGGAGGTCCTTCCGTGACCCGAGTGCTCGTCGTCGAGGATGAGGAATCCTTCAGCGACGCCCTGTCCTACATGCTCCGCAAGGAGGGCTTCGAGGTCGCGATCGCCGCGACCGGGCCCGACGGGCTCGACGAGTTCGAGCGCAATGGCGCCGACCTCGTCCTCCTCGACCTGATGCTCCCCGGCCTGCCCGGCACGGAGGTCTGCCGACAGCTGCGCGGCCGCTCCAACGTCCCCGTCATCATGGTGACCGCCAAGGACAGCGAGATCGACAAGGTCGTCGGTCTGGAGATAGGAGCCGACGACTACGTCACGAAGCCCTTCTCCTCGCGGGAGCTGGTCGCCCGCATCCGCGCGGTCCTGCGCCGCCGCGGCGAGCCCGAAGAGGTCACCCCGGCCGCGCTGGAGGCCGGACCCGTACGGATGGACGTCGACCGCCACGTGGTCACCGTCGCCGGCGCCAAGGTGGACCTCCCGCTCAAGGAGTTCGACCTGCTGGAGATGCTGCTGCGCAACGCGGGCCGCGTACTGACCCGCATGCAGCTCATCGACCGGGTCTGGGGCGCCGACTACGTCGGTGACACCAAGACCCTCGACGTCCACGTGAAGCGCCTGCGCGCCAAGATCGAGCCCGACCCGGGAGCCCCGCGCTACCTGGTCACGGTCCGCGGCCTCGGCTACAAGTTCGAGCCGTAAACCGCTGGGCCCCGGAAGTGACCTACGGGAACGGCCCCCGTCCGCTCGATGCGGACGGGGGCCGTTCCCGTGTTCGTTCCTGCTGCCGTTCCTCTACGTTCCTCCGCGCTCGGTCAGTGACCGGCGCTGGAGGACGGGGACCCCGACGGGGTGCCCGCGGGGGAGCCGGAGGGAGAGGGAGAGCCGGAGGCGCTGCCCGACGGGGTGGTCGAGGGCGAGCCCGAGGGGCTGCCGGACGGGGTGGTGCCCGCAGCGGGGGCCGCGGTCGGGCCGAAGCCCGCGTACATGCCGACGGCCGGGACGACGAAGGCCTGGAGCTCCACGTCACCCGCGGTGCTCAGCTGGAAGGAGACCTTCTGTACGTTGCCGTCCTCGACGGCCTCGCGGCCGCTCGTGATGGAGGCCGAGGCGTTGCCCTTGCCACCCAGGACGACGGAGCCGCCGGCCGGGACGACGACCTTGGACGCGCCGCTCGCGGGCGTCAGCACGATGGGGCTCTTGCCACCCTTGAGGGTGATGGCGTCGAGGGTCTGGTCCTTGGTGCCGCTGTTGAAGAGGGTCGCCGAGACGGCGGCCGGGCCCTTCTTGTCTTTCTTGTCCTTGTTCTCCTGGGTGATCACCAGGACGTTCTGGATCTTGATGTCGCCCTTGGTGACGGCGGCATTGTCCGGCTTGACCTGGAGAGTCTGCGCGTCGTGGCCCGCACCGCACGCGGCCAGCGAGGCGATCGAGAACACGACGGCGGTGGCGGCGAGGGCGCCGCGTCGAAGGCTGCGGCTCACGGCGGAGGCATCTCCTTGGACGTACGAAGCGGAAGGGTGGACGCTCGGAGCAGCCGAAGTAAAGCCGCTCTAAGGGTGTGTCAGCGGGCTTAGGTTACCGAGCCGCCGCCCCGCCCCCGCACCCGACCCTCCGCAGTAAGGAGGCGGCCCTGTCCGGGCGACACCCCGGCCCCGCCGCGCGCGGACGATCAGTGGCCGATCACCGGTGGATCGCCGGTGGATCATCGACCGGATCGGCGACCCGATCGCCGTGCTGATCATCGACCGGATCGTCGTGCGGATCCGTCGGGCGATCTTCCATTCGGATAAGGGCCGCCGACGCCCCGTTGATCAATTCCGGGATTCCCTCGAACAGCACTTGGTGATCAAATTGCGGATTGGGCCGGAACGGGACCGTACGGGTGGCCACCAGTCGAACGGAGTAGTTCGGTTTCCGGCCCCGGAAACCGGCAAAACAGGACGTACATCACACTGGCGGGACCCTTGGGCAGGTGTAACGTAGCCGTTTCGCCCGGTCCGCACAGACCCTCCGACCTGCGAATACCCCCTTCCGGAAGCCTCTCGCAGCACGTTCCTGTCGGTGTTGTCAAGCCCCGAGATGTGCCCTGACCTGCGAAAACGCCATTCATAACAGTCAGTTCTCGTGTTACCCTGGATAGCCACGGAAGGGGTACCTGTCACATGACGTTCAAGGTTGGCGACACCGTGGTCTATCCCCATCACGGGGCCGCGCTGATCGAGGCTATCGAAACTCGCCAGATCAAAGGCGTGGACAAGACCTACTTGGTGCTCAAGGTCGCTCAGGGTGACCTGACCGTTCGCGTACCTGCGGACAACGCGGAGTTCGTGGGCGTTCGCGACGTAGTCGGCCAGGACGGGCTGGACCGGGTCTTCGAGGTGCTTCGCGCACCGTACGCAGAAGAGCCGACGAACTGGTCCCGGCGCTACAAGGCAAATCTGGAAAAGCTCGCTTCTGGCGATGTCATCAAGGTCGCCGAAGTTGTGCGTGACCTGTGGCGTCGTGAGCGTGAGCGCGGGCTTTCCGCGGGTGAGAAGCGCATGCTCGCGAAGGCGCGTCAGATCCTGGTGAGCGAGCTCGCGCTCGCCGAGAACACCAACGAGGACAAGGCCGAGGCCCTCCTCGACGAGGTGCTCGCGTCCTGACGCGATCGCCCGTACGTGTGGTCGTACACAGTTGTGCCGCGGTGCCCGATGACAAGGTGACTTGTTGCCGGGCGCTGCGGCATGTCTGGACCCATATCGGCATCCGGACTCATACCCATACCCACAGTCATACCCACGCCCACGCCCGTCTTCGGACGCGTACCGGTACTGGTGTGC
This sequence comes from Streptomyces sp. GL_140, assembly GCF_057834465.1. Classification (NCBI taxonomy): domain Bacteria; kingdom Bacillati; phylum Actinomycetota; class Actinomycetes; order Kitasatosporales; family Streptomycetaceae; genus Streptomyces; species Streptomyces sp. GL_140. The sequence goes on along the minus strand of NZ_CM174404.1, from coordinate 3,954,171 downwards.
CGGGTCCGGTCGGCCGCCTCGACCGGTCGTCACGGAAGGGGCGAGGGGCGTCGCACCCGGCACCCTTGAGGCCATACCCATGTCGGCCGAAGTCACAAACCTGGCTCGGAGCTACTGATGTCTGACGAATCGCGCCCCCACCGCACCGCCGCGGTGATCCCGGCCGCCGGACGCGGGGTCCGCCTCGGCCCCGGCGCCCCCAAGGCGCTGCGGACCCTGGGCGGCATTCCCATGCTCATCCATGCGGTCCGCGCCATGGCGCGCTCCCGCGCGGTCTCCCTCGTCGTCGTCGTGGCCCCGCCCGACGGCACCGCGGAGGTGCGCCGCCTCCTGGACGAGCACGCCCTGCCCGAGCGCACCGAGATCCTGGTGGTCCCCGGCGGGGAAACCCGGCAGGAGTCCGTACGCGCCGGCCTGGAGGCCCTCCCGGCGGACGTCACCGCCGTCCTCATCCACGACGCGGCCCGCCCGCTCGTCCCCGTGGACACCGTCGACTCCGTCGTCGAGGCCGTCCGCGACGGCGCGCCCGCCGTCGTACCGGCCCTGCCGCTGGCCGACACCGTCAAGGAGGTCGAACCCGGCCCGCCGGGCGAGCCCGAGCCGGTCGTCGCCACCCCCGTCCGCGCCCGGCTGCGCGCCGTCCAGACCCCGCAGGGCTTCGACCGGGTCACCCTGGTGCGCGCGCACGAGAAGCTCGCCGCCGCCGCGGCCGACGGCCAGGGCGCCACGGACGACGCCGGGATGGTGGAGCAGCTCGGAGTCACCGTCCTGGTCGTTCCCGGCCACGAAGAGGCCTTCAAGGTCACCCGCCCGCTCGACCTGGTCCTCGCCGAGGCCGTACTCGCCCGCCGGAGGGCCACCGATGTCTACTGACCACGCCGCCCCCCTCATCCCGCTCGTCGGCATCGGCACCGATGTCCACGCCTTCGAGACCGGCCGCGAGCTGTGGTGCGCCGGCCTGCTCTGGGAGGGCGAGGACGGGCTGGCCGGGCACTCCGACGGGGACGTCGCCGCGCACGCCGCCTGCGACGCGCTCTTCTCCGCCGCCGGCGTGGGCGACCTGGGCGCGCACTTCGGCACCTCGCGCCCCGAGTGGTCCGGTGCCGCCGGGGTCACCCTGCTGGCCGAGGCCGCCCGGATCGTGCGCGCCGAGGGCTTCGAGATCGGCAACATCGCGATCCAGGTGATCGGCGTGCGCCCCAAGATCGGCAAGCGGCGCGAAGAGGCGCAGAAGGCGCTCGCCGCCGCGGCGGGCGCTCCCGTGTCGGTCTCCGGCACCACCACCGACGGACTGGGCCTCACGGGCCGCGCCGAAGGCCTGGCAGCCATCGCCACGGCCCTGGTGTACCGGACGAACCGGGCCTAGTACCCCGTACGGGGGTCGCTCCCGCGGCCCTTCCGCAAACAAAGCGGGCCCCGCGTACCGAAAGGGTCGCGGGGCACTGCTACAGGCCCACTACCCTGGATGCCGTGACTATTCGCCTGTACGACACCAGCGCCCGGCAGATCCGTGACTTCGTCCCGCTCGTTCCGGGCTGCGTCTCGATCTACCTCTGTGGCGCCACCGTGCAGGCGGCACCGCACATCGGGCACGTCCGCTCGTACCTGAACTTCGACATCGCGCGCCGCTGGTTCACCTACCGCGGCCTCGACGTCACCTTCATCCGCAACGTCACCGACATCGACGACAAGATCATCGCGAAGTCGGAGGACCAGGGTCGTCCCTGGTGGTCCATCGGCTACGAGAACGAGCGCGCCTTCAACGACGGCTACAACGCGCTGGGCTGCCTCCCGCCCACGTACGAGCCCCGCGCCACCGGCCACGTGCCCGAGATGATCGAGATGATGCGCGGCCTCGTCGAGCGCGGTCACGCGTACGAGGCCGACGGCAGCGTCTACTTCGACGTCCGTTCCTTCCCCGACTACCTGGAGCTCTCGAACCAGAACGTCGACGACCTGCGCCAGCCCGACGAGGGCGTCGCGGGCAAGCGCGACCCGCGCGACTTCGCGATGTGGAAGGCCTCCAAGCCCGGCGAGCCCGACTGGGAGACCCCGTGGGGCCGCGGCCGTCCCGGCTGGCACCTGGAGTGCTCCGCGATGGCGCACAAGTACCTCGGCAGCGCCTTCGACATCCACGGCGGCGGGCTCGACCTGATCTTCCCGCACCACGAGAACGAGATCGCCCAGGCCAAGGCCTACGGCGACGAGTTCGCGAGGTACTGGATGCACAACGCCTGGGTCACCCTCTCCGGCGAGAAGATGTCGAAGTCGCTCGGCAACTCCGTCCTGGTCTCCGAGATGCTCAAGGTCTGGCGCCCGATCGTGCTGCGCTACTACCTCGGCACCCCGCACTACCGCTCGATGATCGAGTACAGCGAGGACTCGCTGCGCGAGGCGGAATCCGGCTTCGCGCGCATCGAGGGCTTCATCCAGCGCGTCATCGAGAAGGCCGGCAAGACGGTCGAGCCGGCCGCCGAGGTGCCGCCCGCCTTCGCCGAGGCCATGGACGACGACATGGGCGTCCCGCAGGCGCTCGCGATCATCCACACCACCGTCCGTCAGGGCAACAGCGCACTCGCCGCCGACGACAAGGACGCCGCGATCGCGCGTCTGGCGGAGGTACGGGCCATGCTGGGCGTCCTCGGCCTCGACCCCCTCGACCCGCACTGGGCGGGCGAGGCGGACCGCGGGGAAGACCTCCACGGCGCCGTGGACACCCTCGTACGCCTGGTCCTGGAGCAGCGCGAGTCCGCTCGCGAGCGCAAGGACTGGGCCACCGCCGACGCCATCCGCGACCAGCTCCAGCAGTCGGGCCTGGTCATCGAGGACAGCCCCACCGGACCCCGCTGGACGCTCGGCCCCCGCTGAGCCCACGGAGCGTCCCTCTGGAGCATTCAGATTGGGCCGTCCGGCGTTCCGGGCGGCACACTCTTCATACGTACATATCGCAGCACCAACGAAACAGGTAGAGGTCATGGCCGGGAACAGCCAGCGCAGGAACCGCCGCACGTCCAATAAGAAGGGCGCGACGGTTGGCAGCGGTGGCCAGCGGCGCAGGGGCCTCGAAGGCAAGGGCCCCACGCCCAAGGCCGAGGACCGCAAGAAGCACAAGGCCAACCGCATCAGCAACGCCATGGCCCGCCAGGCTGCCAAGCGCCGTCCGGCGCCGCGCCGCGGCGGCCCCAAGGGCACCAGCGAGATGGTCGTGGGCCGCAACCCGGTCTTCGAGGCGCTGCGCGACGGCGTACCGGCCACCACCCTCTACGTCCAGCAGTTCATCGACAACGACGAGCGCGTCCGCGAGGCCCTCCAGCTCGCGGCCGAGCGCGGCAACATCAACCTGATGGAAGCCCCGCGCCCCGAGCTCGACCGCCTGACCAACGGGCTGAACCACCAGGGCCTGGTCCTCCAGGTCCCGCCGTACGAGTACGCGCTCCCGGACGAGCTCACCGCCGCCGCGTACGACAACGGCGAGGACCCGCTCATCGTCGCCCTCGACGGGATCACCGACCCGCGCAACCTGGGCGCGATCATCCGCTCCGTCTCCGCCTTCGGCGGCCACGGCGTGGTCGTCCCCGAGCGCCGCGCCGCCAGCATGACCGCCGGCGCCTGGAAGTCCTCGGCCGGCACCGCCGCCCGTACCCCGGTCTCGCGCGTCACCAACCTGACCCGTGCCATCCAGGACTACAAGAAGGAAGGCATCACCATCGTCGGCCTCGCCGCCGAAGGTACCCACGAGGTGCACGAGCTGGAGGCGCTGGGCGGCCCCGTCGTCATCGTCGTCGGCTCCGAGGGCAAGGGCCTCGGCCGCCTCGTCGGCGAGAACTGCGACTACCTGGTCCGCATCCCGATGCCGGGCGGCGCCGAGTCGCTCAACGCCGGTGTCGCCGCGGGCGTCGTCCTCTACGAGGCCGCCCGCCGCCGCGCCACTCGCGGTCGCGTCTGAGCCGCTTGATCCACTTGGCTCACAGGACGTGACCCGTGAGCGTGCCACCCCGCCCCTTCCGGGCGGGGTGGCTTGATTTGACGGGTCTCGGACACATCCCTGAAGTCAAGGCAGTGTCCTAAACACTCATCACTCGGTTAGATGAGTGTGGACACCAGAACGCCAGGGTTCGACGACCAGCCCGCGCTGAGCATGGTCAAGGTGCCGTGCGACCCCGCACAGGTCATCGTCAACCACGCCAGCTTCCGCGTGCGGCTCGCACCAAGCCCGAGCGCGCGTCCCAAGCCCGCAGGCATCCCCGGCCTCGCCCCCGCGCTCGGAGGGGCCCTCGCGGCCGTCGGAGCCGGCGCGGGACGCCGCCGCCCGGTCGTCTGGAGCGGCAAGTCCGCCCCCGGCGACGCGGCGGCCAGCGCCGCCATGGGAGGCCTGCTCCAGGCCGTACGCGAGCACGGACGCGGCCACGACGACTACGACGGCGGAGCGACCCAGGTCATCCCGCGCATCGACCTCGCCCACGACCTCGCCGAAGACACCCTCGCCACGCCGACCGTCATCGGCCAGCGCAACTACGGCGACCCGGACGAGACCCGCATCCAGCCCGCGGTCCGGGACCTCTCCCCGGAGGCCTACGAGGCCTACGGGGCCGCGCTCGCCGAAGGCTCCGGACCCGGCTCGGACACCCGCCGGGCACCGGGCGACGCACGCGCGCAGGCCCAGTACTACCCCGGCCGCCGGATGAACCTCGGTGTCGTGCTGCTCCCGCTGCGCGTCTTCCTCGGCTTCATCTCCATCTACGCGGGCATGGGCAAGCTGTGCGACCCCGTCTACTTCGACGGCGGCGAACGCGGTTCCATGGTCACCTGGCTCCAGACCCTGCACCCCTGGGCGCTGGCCGAGCCGCTGCGCGACTTCGCGCTCGCGCACCCCGTGGGCGCCGGACTCAGCGTGGCCTTCCTCCAGGTGATCGTCGGCGTCCTGACGGTCTTCGGCCTGTGGCAGCGGTTCGCGGCCTGCTTCGGCGCGCTGCTCTCCGCCGCGCTGCTGATGACCGTCAGCTGGAAGACCGTGCCCGCCTACGACGCGCCCGACATCATCTACCTCGCCGCCTGGAGCCCCCTGATCATCGCGGGGGCCCCGGTGTACTCGCTGGACGGGCGGCTCGCGGGCGAGGCCTGGCGCACGCTGGGCCCCCGTACCGAGGTCTGGCGGCTGCGGCGGCGCGTACTGCGGCGCGGGGCCGTCATGGCCACCGTGGTCTGCGGACTCACGCTGCTCGTCGGCTCGCTCCTCGGCGGAGCCGTCCGCTCCACCACCGTGGTCACCGTGCCCGGCCCCGGCCAGGCCCCGAGCAACTACCTTCCCGGGCGGCCGCTGCCGCGCACCCCGCAGCAGCAGCCGACGCAGACCGGCCCCTCGAAGCCGACCGCGAAGCCCTCGGCCGCGGCCTCCTCGCCGGCCGCCAAGCCGGGCCGCGGCGCGACCGGTTCGGCCACCCCCGGAGCCTCCGGCTCCCAGGCGCCCTCCGCGACCAAGGGCGCAGGCGGCCAGAGCAGCCCGCGGAGCACGCCCCGCCAGTCCACCCCGCAGAAGCCCCCGGCCTCCTCGGGGACGGGCAGCGGCGGATCCTCCGGCGGGGCCGGGGACACACCGCCGAAGAAGCCCGGTCTGGTCGGCGGCCTCCTCGGCTGACCGGCGGCACGGACGGCACCACGGCACCACGGCACCACGGCACCACGAGGAGGGCCCGGCACGCGAACCGCGTGCCGGGCCCTCCTGCGTACGCCCTGAGGAGACGGCCTAGAGGCCGCTCTGCGCGGCCAACTCCCTTGCGGCCTCGGTCAGGTCCTTCGCCGTGTCGATCGCCCGCCAGTAGGCCCCCTGGGGCAGCGGGAAGCCCGCCAGCCGCCGCTCCCGCGCCAGACGCGGGAACGTCGTCCGCTCGTGGTCCCCGAAGTCGGGCAGCAGCGCGGCGAATTCGGGCCCGAAGACGTACACCCCGGCATTGACCGGATACGGGGACTGCGGCGCCTCGATGAAGTCCAGGACGTGCCCGTACTCGTTGATCTCCACCACCCCCCGGGGATCTCCACAATCGGCTTGGGGCGGTCGTCCGTGTACGGCCGCAGCCGCGCCCCCTGGCCACCCGCCAGGACCACTGCCTGGGTCGGAGAAGCCGGGAACGCGGCTGCGTGCGGGCGAGCAGGGGACGCGGAGTCGACCGGATCGCTCATGTCGATGTGCGGTGCGTTGCGGTGCGGTACGCGGCTGCGTGCGGCGGCCGTCAGCCCATGGAGGCGACGCCGGACGCGTACGCGGTGTCGCACACCGGCCGCGCGAACGACTGCGCCTTCGTGGGCCCGTAGGCGTCCACGGCCGCCCGTCCCAGGGCGCGCGCGATCCCCACGCAGTGCTCGGCCAGCGAAGGCCGCCGGTCGACCTCCTGCTGGAGGTGGGTCAGTACGTCACCGGGCTGCTCGCCCTGCTGGATCTCGCTCACCAGCTTGTCGCGCAGCACGTCCTGCGCGGGACGGGGCTTCGCGGGGACGGAGACGTCCTCGGCGGACGCGGTCAGGATCTGGGAGGGGGTGTTGTCCGCCCAGGGGACCATGGTGACCGCGAGGGTCCCGGACAGGACCAGGACGACGGGCAGGACCAGGGCGAGGGATCGGCCGATACGGCGGGCAGTGTGGGTCACGAGGGCGAGAGTAGCGCTCGGTGAAGATTTGGCGACATTTAGTCACCCGGTCGGGGGATGGTTCGACGTGGCTTTTCGAATTAAGGGTTGACGCTTGGGGCCGAATGGCCCGATCTGTCGGAAGTTGCGGACCTCCGGAACCTCCGTAACTCACCCCGAAGGGGCGCCCCTTGACGGGACGCCCCTTCGGGCCGGTCCAACGGCTGGACCGGAAGGATCACTTGGAGAGGCGGGCACCGGAGGACGTCGAGAAGACGTGGATCTCGTCGGCGCGCGGGACGACGTGCAGCGTCGAGCCCTTCTCGGGCACCTGGCGGCCGTTCACGCGCACCACGATGTCCTGCGAGCCCTCGGAGTGCGAGGTCGAACCGTAGACGTACCCGTCGGCGCCGAGCTCCTCCACCACGTTCACGGTGATGACCAGGCCGCCCGTGTCGCTGAGGTCGAAGTGCTCGGGGCGCACGCCGACCGTGACCGTGCGGTCGCCCGCGTCGGCGGCGGCGGTCAGCGCCTCGCGCGACACCGGGACGACGCTGTCGCCGAACTTCACGCCGCCGTCGGTGATCGGGACCTCGACCAGGTTCATGGCCGGGGAGCCGATGAAGCCGGCGACGAAGAGGTTCGCGGGGCGGTCGTACATGTTGCGCGGGGTGTCGACCTGCTGCAGCAGACCGTCCTTGAGGACCGCGACGCGGTCGCCCATCGTCATCGCCTCGACCTGGTCGTGGGTGACGTAGACGGTGGTGATCCCCAGGTCGCGCTGGAGCGCGGCGATCTGGGTGCGCGTCGACACGCGGAGCTTGGCGTCCAGGTTCGACAGCGGCTCGTCCATGAGGAACACCTGCGGCTTGCGGACGATCGCGCGACCCATCGCGACGCGCTGGCGCTGGCCGCCGGAGAGCGCCTTCGGCTTGCGGTCGAGGTACTGGGTCAGGTCCAGCATCTTCGCCGCGTCCTCCACCTTCTTGCGGATGGTGGCCTTGTCCTCGCCGGCGATCTTGAGCGCGAAGCCCATGTTGTCGGCGACGGACATGTGCGGGTAGAGCGCGTAGTTCTGGAACACCATCGCGATGTCCCGGTCCTTGGGCGGCAGGTGCGTGACGTCGCGGTCACCGATGCGGATCGCACCGCCGTTGACGTCCTCCAGGCCGGCGAGCATGCGCAGCGAGGTGGACTTGCCGCAGCCGGAGGGGCCGACGAGGACGAGGAACTCGCCGTCCGCGATCTCCAGCTCCAGCTGGTCGACGGCGGGCTTGTCGCCGCCCGGGTACAGACGGGTCGCCTTGTCGAAAGTGACAGAAGCCATGGTGATGAATCCCTTCTACCGGCAGGAACGTGCCGGACGATCCGAGTGGAAGGTCTAGTCCAGTGGCCTGGACTCCGCCCGACGCTACCGGGCCGCGCCCCTCCTGTCAGTACCCGGACGGGGGTGACTTCCCCGACCTCCCCCCGACCGCCCCCGGATCCCCGTGGACGGCTGTCAGTGGCGGCTGCTTGGATCGCGCCCATGACCATCTACGACCTGACCCGCGCCCTGCCCGACATCGAGACCCTGCGCGACCGTTGCCGGGCGATGGCGGCCCTGGAACTGGTGATCAGCGGCAACCAGGACGGTGGCTACTTCTCCTACGACCCCGCGTGGGGCGAGGGGGAGGAGGCGGCGTTCATGGAGAACGGCTCGGGCGACGAGTACGCGATCGTCTTCACGGCGGACGGGGTCTTCGGACGCGGCTTCGCCCACGAATCGGCCATGAGTCCGTGGGGGATCGAGGAGGATGCCCTCTGGCCCGGACTGGCCGAGGGCATCCCGGAGGCCTTCCGCCCCTTCCTGACGGAGCCCTCCTTCTGCGTGGAGGAGGGACTGCTCCAGGCGACGGCCGTCTTCTGGCGCGAGACCGGGGACACCGCCTGGCGGACCGGCAAGGTCGACTTCCCGGAGGGCGACGGCTACGCGGACGGCGTGGACGAGCTCTTCGAGGTCCTCGCGGCGGGCACGCCGCAGGCCTACCGCGCCTTCGCCGAGGGCTACTACGAGTCGGACCTCCCGCTGGAGGCGATCGAGCACATCTGGTCCCTGCGGCCCCTCACCCAGGCCGTCGTCGACGCCCTCAACCCGGGCCTCCCGCTGAAAGCGGTGGCCCCGCGGCTGGCGCGGGCGGGGTATCCGGAGGCCGGCCCCTCGGCGTAGAACGAACTGACGCACGAGGAGTTCCGGGGCCGGAAAGTCTTCGCTGTGGCGTCTGGCGGCTGTGTAGAGTGAAGGCGATTCTGTGCGATGCGCAGCGTCACCTGTGCCCCCTTAGCTCAGTCCGGCCAGAGCACCGCTCTTGTAAAGCGTAGGTCGTCGGTTCGAATCCGACAGGGGGCCCCATTCCAGGTCGGAAGCTTGCCGGCCAAGGGAATTCGTACGGAAGCAGAAGGCCCCGGGTGATCGCCCGGGGCCTTTCGCGTGCCGTCAGCTACGGCCCGAGATGCGGTCTGCCAGGCGGGCCAGGGGTGTTGTGGTCGGGGTGTGGGTGGTGGATTCGCGGCGGTCGGCCTCGCGGTAGGCGGCGTAGAGGGCCTGGACGCCGAGCCAGCGGAAGGGCTCCGGCTCCCAGCGGCGGACCCGGTGGTTGACCCAGGGGAGGCCGGTGAGGTCGGTCCTGTCGCCCAGGACCAGGTCCCGGAGGGTTCGGGCCGCGAGGTTGGAGGTGGCCACGCCGGAGCCCACGTAGCCGCCGGCCCAGCCGAGGCCCGTCGTGGAGTCCAGGGTGACCGTGGCGCACCAGTCGCGGGGGACGCCCAGGACGCCCGACCAGGCGTGGGTGATCTCCACGCCCGTGAGGGCCGGGAAGAAGGACTCCAGGAGGTGGGTGAGGGCGGCGATCGTGGCGGGCTGGGTGCGGCCGTCGTTGTCGGTGCGGGAGCCGTAGCGGTACGGGACTCCGCGGCCGCCGATGGCGATGCGGTCGTCGGCGGTGCGCTGCGCGTACATGTAGGCGTGGGCCATGTCGCCGAGGGTTTCGGCGCCGGACCAGTTGAGCTGGGACCAGACCTCCGGGGGGAGGGGGGCGGTGGCGATCATCGAGGAGTTCATGGGGAGCCATGAGCGCTTCTGGCCCTTGAGGGCGGCGGTGAAGCCCTCGGTGCAGCGCAGTACGTACGGGGCGCGGACCGTGCCGTAGGGGGTGATGGCGCGGCGCGGGGCGATCTCGGTGACCGGGGTGGATTCGTGGATGACCACGCCGAGGCGTTCGCAGGCGGCCGCGAGTCCCTTGACGAGCTTCAGGGGGTGGATGCGGGCTCCGTGCGGGGTCCAGCTGGCTCCGACGGCGTCGGTGACGTTGATGCGGGCGCGGGCGTCGGTGGCGTCGTAGAGCTCGCGGTCCGTTTCGCCGAAGGCGAGTTCGGCGGCGTGGAAGGCCTTGAGGCGGGTCAGCTGGGCGGGGGTGCGGGCGACTTCGAGGACTCCGCCGCGGTGGATGTCGGCGTGGATGTCCTCCTTGGCGGCGACGTCGATGACTTCGGTGACGGTCTCGTTCATGGCGTGCTGGAGGCGCTGGGCGGCCTGGTGGCCGTGGAGGGCGGCGTAGCGGTCGCGGCCGGCGATTCCGTTGTAGAGCCAGCCGCCGTTGCGGCCGGAGGCCCCGTAGCCGCAGAACTTCTGTTCCAGGACGGTGACGCGCAGGTCGGGGGCGGCGGTCTTGAGGTAGTAGGCGGTCCACAGGCCGGTGTAGCCGCCGCCGACGATGACGACGTCGGCGGTGGCGTCCCCGGTGAGGGGGGTGCGGGGTGGGTGGTCGGTGGCGGTCTCGTCCGTCGCGTACCAGAAGGAAATTCCGCCGTTGATGGTCATGGGGGAGTTGGTACACCTCGTTTCGCAGGGGTGTCCAGGGTCGTGATGTCGGGTTTTGAGGTGCGAGGGGTGGCCGAATGGCTGATGTGGGGGAGGGGGTTCCGTCTTTAGGGTGAGGCGGGGATTTTGTTGCGGTTTGGGCGAGAGGTGCGGTTCGTATGGTGCGGGTTGTGGTGGCGGGACGCCTGGTCGCGGCGGTCGCGTCGGTGGCGCTGCTGGGCGGGGCGGTCATCGGCTGCGGGTCGGGTTCGGGGTCCGGGTCCGGCGACGGGGCGTCCGCGGTGGCCACCGACGTGCAGGTGCGGACCAGCCCGATCGCCGACCGGCTCGCGAAGCTGCCCGCCGCGGTCGACGGGAGCAAGGTCGTGGTGGGCAGGCCGGACGCGCCGTGCACCGTGCAGGTGCTGGTGGACCCGAAGTGCGGCTACTGCGCGAAGTTCGAGGAGACCGGCGGCGAATCGCTGCTGAGGCTCGCGGACGCCGGGAAGGTGAAGATCGAGTACCTGCTGGCGTCGTTCCTGGACCGGGGCGGGCAGAGCGGTTCGGTCAGGGCGGTGAACGCGCTGCGCGCGTCGGTGGATGCAGGGAAGTTCGCGGAGTACCACGCTGCGGTCTTCGCGAGCCAGCCGAAGGGGAGGTTCACCGACGAGGTGCTGTTGAAGATCGCGGACGCGGTGCCGGGCCTGCGCGGGGCGGAGTTCGACAAGGCGGTGGAGGACCAGAAGTACAAGGAGTGGGTCGGCGAGGCCGAGAAGGGCTTCGAGGCGACGGGGGCGCAGGGCACTCCGTTGGTGCTGGTGGAGGGGAAGCCGGTCGGGGCGAAGGACGGGTCGATGTTCGACGCGAAGGCGTTCGCGGAGGCGCTGAAGGGTGCCGGGGCGGGGGCTTCGTAGGCTCGGTGCATGGGCATGGGTGACGGCGGGGTCGGTGGGGTCGGCGGCGACGGCGGTCGCGGCGGGGTCGGCTTGAGCGGCCGGATTCCGGAGGGGTTGCTGCGGGCGCAGCTCGACGGCGACGGCTCGGCCGGGCGGGAGTTCGTCGACGGGCTGCCCGCGCGGGTGGCGTCGTTCCTGGAGCGGTGGGAGCTGCGGACCACGGGCCCCGGGATGCACGGGGTGACGGCGCTGGTGCTGCCGGTGGAACGGGCGGACGGGACGGCGGCCGCGCTGAAGCTGCCCGCGCTCGACGAGGAGAACGCGGGGGAGGCGCTCGCGCTGCGCGCGTGGGCCGGGGAGGGCTGCGTACGGCTGCTGGAGGCGGACGCGGCCACCGGGACCCTGTTGCTGGAACGCCTCGACGAGGGGCGGCCCCTGTCGGCGCTGGCGGTACGGGACTCACGGCGCGCGGTGGCGGTCGTCGGGGAGCTGCTGGCCCGGCTGACGGCGGTGCCGGCACCGGCCGGGCTGCGGCGGCTGGGGGACATCGCGGCCGGGATGCTGGAGGAGGTGCCGGGGGCGCTCGCGCAGGTGGCGGACGGGCGGGCGCGGAGGCTGGTCGCGGACTGCGCGGCGGCGCTCGCGGAGGTGGTGGGGGAGCCGGGGGACCGGCTGCTGCACTGGGACCTGCACTACGACAACGTGCTGGCGGGCGGCGGTGCTGGGGGCGGTGGGGACGACCGTACCGGCCGTTCGGGGTGGCTGGCGATCGATCCGAAGCCGCTGTCGGGCGATCCGGGGTTCGATCTGCTGCCCGCGCTGGTGAACAACTTCCGGGCACGGGAAGTGCGGTGGCGCTTCGATCTGCTGGCGGAAGCGGTGGGGGCCGATCGCGAACGGGCGCGGGCGTGGACGCTGGCACGGGTGCTGCAGAACTGCCTGTGGGACGTGGAGGGCGGGGACCAGCCCGCGGAGCGGCAGTTGGTGATCGCGGAGTCGCTGCGGGCGTAGAGCCGGTGGCGGGGCGGCGGCGCGGGACCGGACGAACCCTCCGGGCCGGGGCGGCTCGTAGGGTGCGGGCATGATCCGTAATGCTGTCGTCAGCGACATCCCCGTCATCCACGCCATGATCCGCGAGCTCGCGGACTACGAGAAGGTGCCGCACGAGGCGCGCGCCACCGAGGAGCAGTTGCGGGAGGCGCTGTTCGGGGAGCGGCCCGCGGCGTTCGCGCACATCGCGCAGACGCCGGAGGGCGAGGCCGTCGGTTTCTCGTTGTGGTTCCTCAGCTTCTCGACGTGGCGCGGGGTGCACGGCATCTACCTGGAGGACCTGTACGTACGCCCCGGCGTGCGCGGCGGCGGCCACGGGAAGGCGCTGCTGCGGGAGTTGGCGCGGATCTGCGTGGAGCGGGGCTACGAGCGGCTGGAGTGGTCGGTCCTGAAGTGGAACGAGCCGACGATCGCCTTCTACGAGGCCCTGGGCGCGCGGCCGCAGGACGAGTGGTCGGTGTACCGGCTGACGGACGGGGCGTTGGCCGAGCTGGGGACGCCCTAGGGATTCCCTAGGGCTCCAGGACGACCTTTCCGGTGGTGGCGCGGTTCTCCAGGTCGTGGTGGGCGGTGGCGGCCTCGGCGAGGGGGTAGCGCTGGAGGGCGGGGCGCAGGCGGCCGGCGGCGGCTTCGGCGAGGGCGCGGGTTTCGAGGGTGCGCATCGGGTCGTCGCCGCCGGCGCGCTGGAGCATGGCGGGGCCGAGGACGTTGTGCGTGGTGATGCCGCGGGCGTCCAGGGCGGCCCGGTCGGCGTCGGTGAGCGGGATCGGGCCGCCGGACCAGCCGAAGACGAGGTGGAGGGCGCTGTCGGCGAGGAGGTCGAGCGCGGTGCGGGCCACGGGTCCGCCGACGGAGTCGAAGAGGACGGTGGCGCCGCCGGGGTGGTGGGCGCGGACGGTGTCGGCCCAGTCGGGGCGGGTGTAGTCGACGGCGAGGTCGGCGCCGTTGGCGGCGGCGAGGGCGGCTTTGGCGGGGCCGCCGGCGAGGGCGACCACGGTGGCTCCGGCGTTCTTCGCGTACTGGACGAGCAGGGTGCCGATGCCGCCCGCGGCGGCGGGGACGAGGACGGTGGAGCCGGGGCCGAGGTCGGTGAACTGGAGGATCCCGAGGGTGGTGCGGCCGGTGCCGATCATGGCGACGGCGCCGGCGGGGTCGAGGCCCGCCGGGATGGCGTGGAGCCGGTCGGCGTCGGCGACGGCGTACTCGGCGTAGCCGCCGGGGGCGAATCCGAGGTGGACGACGACGGGGGCGCCGAGCCAGGCGGGGTCGGTGCCGGGGCCGAGGGCTTCCACGGTCCCGGCGACTTCGCGGCCGGGGACGGTCGGCAGCTCGGGGAGGCGGGCCATGGGAGACGCCTGGACGCCGCTCCGGAGCATGGTGTCGAGCAGGTGGACCCCGGCGGCGGCCACGGCGATGCGGACCTGGCCGGGGGCGGGGACGGGGAGCGGCGCGGGCTCGTAGGTGAGGTTCTCGGCGGGGCCGAAGGCGTGGAGCCGGACGGCGTGCATCTCGGCGGGAGCGGCGGGGGCTTCGGCGGCGGGCGCGGGGGTGGTGGTCATGCGGCCAGCCTGTTACCTCAAGTGGGGTTGAGGTCAAGGGGGTGCGGGGTGTGCGCCCGTGAGCCTGTCAGTGGGGTGGTCCAGGATGGGGGAATGGCGCGAAAAGGGCAGGAGCAGGGTGTGAAGGCGGCGCGGCGGCCGGAGGTTCGGCTGCCGGAGCTGAGCGCGTGGGAGGGCGGTGAGCTGGAGCCGGACGGGGACTACGACGGGCTGGAGCTCGTCGACGCGGACCTGGTGGGCCAGGACGGGGTCGGGGCCCGGTTCATGGACTGCGCCCTACGGCGCTGCGCGCTGGACGAGACCGGCCTGTCGAAGGCGCGGTTCCTGGACTCGGTCCTGGAGGGGGTCCGGGGCGTGGGGACCGACCTGTCGGGGGCTTCGCTGCGGGACGTGGAACTGCTGGAGGCCCGGCTGGGCGGGGTGCAGCTGCACGGGGCGGTGCTGGAGCGGGTCCTGGTGCGCGGGGGAAAGATCGACTATCTGAATCTGCGTACGGCGCGGCTCAAGGACGTGGTCTTCGAGGGGTGCGTCCTGGTGGAGCCGGACTTTGCGGGGGCGGTGCTGGAGCGGGTGGAGTTCCGGGACTGCACGCTGCGCGGGGCCGATTTCACGGGGGCGCGGCTGGCGGACGTGGACCTGCGGGGGGTGGCGGAGCTGGGCATCGCGCGGGGGGTGGAGGCGCTGGCGGGTGCGGTGATCAGCCCGACGCAGCTCTTCGAGCTGGCACCGGCGATGGCGGCGCAGCTGGGAGTGCGGGTGGTGGCGTAGGCGAGACGGGACGACACGGGGCCGGGCGGGACCGGGCGGGGCCGGGCGGGGCCGGGCGGGGCCGGGCGGGGCCGGGATCGGCCCGGCGGCTATGCCGGGACGCGGGGGAAGCGGGACTGGAGGGTCCAGATGACCGGGTTGTCGCCGAGGCCCTCGTGCATGTCGATGAGGTCCGCGATCAGGTCGTGGAGGAAATCCCGGGCTTCGCGGCGCAGCAGGCGGTGGCTGAAGGTCAGCGGGTCCTCCTCCGCCGGCATCCAGTCGGCCTCGACGTCGACCCAGCCGAAGCGGCGCTCGAAGAGCATGCGGTCGCTGGACTCGGTGAAATCGAGCTCGGCGTACTGCCGGTTGGCGGAGCGGCTGCCGCGCGGGTCCTGGTCCAGCTGCTCGACGATGTCGCAGAGCGCCCAGGCGAAGTCCAGTACGGGCACCCATCCCCAGGCTGTGGACACTTCCCGGTCCTTGACGGTGTCGGCGAGGTAGACGTCACCGCAGAACAGGTCGTGGCGCAGCGAGTGGACGTCCGCCGAGCGGTAGTCGGTCTGCGGGGGGTCGGGGAAGCGCCGGGAGAGGGAGTAGCCGATGTCGAGCACGTACCCGATGGTGTCACGCCCCCGGCGGTCCGCCGCCCCGGCGGTCCTCCGCCCCGGCGGTCCCCTCGCACCGGTGACCGGTTCGACCAGTTCGACCGGTCGTGACCGTCGGCCGGGTTGTCAGGGGAGGAGGCGCTGTTCCTTGGCCACGGCCACGGCGCCCGCGCGGGTGTCGACGCCGAGCTTGTCGTAGATGCGGCCCAGGTGGGTCTTGACCGTGGCTTCGCTGATGAACAGGGTGCGGGCGATGTCGCGGTTGCCGAGGCCCCGGGCCAGCTGGCCGAGGATGTCGAGTTCACGGTCCGTCAGGGTGGGGCGGGTCCCGCGCATGTGGGCCATCACGCGGCTGGCCACGGGCGGGGAGAGGGTGGTGCGGCCCTGCGCCGCCGAGTGGATGGCGGAGAAGAGCTCCTCGGGGCGCTCGGCCTTCAGGAGGTAGCCCGTGGCGCCCGCGCCGATGGCCCGGGTGATGTCCGCGTCCGTGTCGTAGGTGGTCAGGACCAGGACGTGGGGCGGGTTCTTTCCCGCGGTGATGCGGCGCGTGGCCTCGACCCCGTCGATGCCCTCGCCGAGCTGGAGGTCCATCAGGACCACGTCCGGGCGGAGCTTCGCCGCGAGTGCGACCGCCTCCTCGCCGCTGCCGGCCTCGCCGAGGACCTCGATGTCCGGTTCGCTGCCGAGCAGGGCGAGCAGGCCGGCGCGGACCACCACGTGGTCGTCGCACAGGAGGATCGTGGTCATGGTGTGGGCTCCAGGGGGATCGAGGCCGAGAGGACGGTGCCTTCGCCCGGGGTGGATTCGATGGTCAGGGTGCCGCCGAGCTGGCGGACGCGGGCGCGCATCGCGGGGAGGCCGTGGCCCCGGTTCTCCGCACCGGGTCCGGGCCCGGGTCCGGGTCCTGTTCCGTCTCCGATTGTGAAGCCGTGGCCGTCGTCCGCGATGTCCAGGACCACCTGGTCGCCCAGGAAGCTCAGGGTGATGGCGGCGGTACCGGCCTGCGCGTGTTCCCGTACGTTCGCCAGCGCGCCCTGCGCGATGCGCAGCAGGGCCGACTCCGCGCGGTCGGGCAGCGGTACCGGGGTGCCCTCCAGGTGGAAGCGGACCTCGATGTCGGGGCCCGCGCCCAGTGCGCGCAGGGCGTCGGCGAGGCCCGCGCCGTCGGCGAGTTCGCGGGGCGCGAGGTCGTGGACGAGCCGGCGGGCCTCGGCGAGGCCGCGGGCGGTGATGTCGGTGGCGGTACGGACGTGCGCGCGGGCGGTGGCGGGGTCCGAGTCCCAGGTGCGGTCGGCGGCCTGGAGCAGCATCTGCTGACTGGACAGGTGCTGGGCCAGGGTGTCGTGGATCTCCATGGACAGGCGCTGGCGCTCGGCGAGGGTGCCTTCGCGGCGTTCGGTGGCGGCGAGTTCCCGGCGGGTGCGGATCAGGTCGTCGATCAGCGTGCGCTGGGCCTGCGCCTGGCGCTCCATGTGGATGAACACGGCCGTCGCGAGCGCGGCGACGGCCGGCGGGGCGAGGAGCAGGTTGGGATCGAAGGGCTCACCGGCTCCGGTGCGGGCGGCCAGCTGGAGCTGGGCGGCCACGACGAACACCGTCAGCAGCGCGACGAGGACCACGGCCGCGCGGGGCGGCAGGGTGCGCAGCGCGGTGTAGAAGAGCGGCACGGCGCACCAGGCGAAGCTCGGCGCGAGGACGACGAGGACCACCCAGACGGCGACGACCAGGCCGAGCCAGATGAGTCGGCGCAGGGTGGGGGCGGCGGTGCCGAGGGCGGGGCCGAGGACGTAGAGCAGGGCCAGGGTGATGCCGAGGGCGAGGATCCAGGGGGTGCGGGGCTCGCCGGGGTGGCGCAGGAGGAAGCGGGCGACGGAGGCGCCGAGGAGGAGGAAGAAGGTGGTGTGCATGATCGTGGACAGCGCGCGGGTGTCCCGGTCCCGGTGGGGCGGGGGCCCTTGGCGTTGGCCTTGGCCTTGGGTGGGCGTGGGGGGCGCGCTGGTCACGGGGTGCTCCTGGGGGTGGTGCGGTGGTTCCATGGTGCCGGGTGCTGTGCGGCTCGGGTGGGGGCCGCTGCGCGGGGCCGCCCCCTACCTACCCTTCCACCGTTCCCAGGGCTGCGCCCTGACCCGTGAAACCCGGGCTGCGCCCCGGACCCCGGTCCTCAAACGCCGGACGGCTGGAAGGCAGGACGTCGGACCGCCTGGCCAGGAAAGCCTTCGGAGGAGCCGTGCCGCATCAGCCGATCGGTTGACCCCGGGGTCAACCGGTGCGGTGGCCGTTGGGAGCCGGTACGGGGACGGGTGGGCGGGGGTTGCGGGGAGAGGGTTGGAACACGGCAGGACACGGCAGGACCGCCCGCCGAACCGACGTTCACAGGAGCAGCAGACATGAACACCCGCACCCGCGTTCTCACCGGTACCGCTCTCGCCGTGGCGCTCGGCGCCGGCACCTTCGGAGCCGTCAGCGCCACCGCCGCGCCCGCTCCGGCGGCTGCCGCCGCGAAGAAGGACGGCGACCGCAACTTCACCACCTCCACGCACCTCACCATCGACGCCGCCACCCGCGCCGCCCAGGCCGCGCTGGAGGCCGCCGAGAAGGAGAACCAGAAGGTGACCGTCGCGGTCGTCGACCGCAACGGGAACACCATCGTGACCCTGCGCGGTGACGGCGCGGGCCCGCAGTCCTACGAGTCGGCGCAGCGCAAGGCCTTCACCGCCGTGTCCTGGAACGCCCCGACCTCCGTGCTCGCGGGCCGCCTCGCGCAGGCCCCGAACCTGAAGGACATCCCCGGCACCCTCTTCCTCGCGGGCGGCACCCCGGTGCAGGCCAAGGGCGCCCCGGTCGCGGGCATCGGCGTGGCCGGCGCCCCGAGCGGCGACCTGGACGAGAAGTTCGCCAAGGCCGGCGCCGACGCGCTCGACAAGTAGGTTCCCAATAGCCCCTCTAGTAGCGGGCAAGTAGGGTCGAGAGCGTGTATCCGCGCTCTCGCTCCCGTCTCGCCGGCTCCGCCGCCGCCGCCCTGATCGCCCTCACCGTGGGCTGTACGGGCAGCACCGTGCAGGGGAGTCCGGGTGCGTCGGGGGTGCGCGATCCGTTCTTCCCGAAGGCCGGCAACGGCGGCTACCAGGTCGATCACTACGACCTGGACTTCGACTACGACCCCGCCACCGGGAAGATGGACGCCACGGCCGTCATCACCGCGCGCGCCGAGCAGGGGCTCAGTTCCTTCAACCTCGACTTCAGCGGGCTCGACGTCGAGGGCGTCACCGTGGGCGGTGTCGGGGCCCGTTTCAACCGGACCGGCAGGGAACTGACGGTGCGCCCCGCGAAGGACGTCAAGCGGGGCGAGGTCTTCCGTACGGAGATCGACTACTCCGGCGAGCCCAAGCCCATCACCGATCCCGACGGCTCCCAGGAGGGCTGGATCCAAACCGCGGACGGGGACGGCGCGGTCGGCGTCGGCGAGCCGGTCGGGTCGATGGCCTGGTTTCCGGGCAACCACCACCCGAGCGACAAGGCCACGTACGACATCACGGTCACCGTGCCCAAGGGGTACGAGGCCGTGTCCAACGGGGAGTTGACCTCCCGGAGCGAGGACGCCGACGGGCGGACGGTGTTCGCGTGGCACAGCCCGGAGCCGATGGCGAGCTATCTGGCGACGGTGGCCGTGGGGAAGTTCGCGGTGACCACCGGCAAGACCGCCTCCGGGATCCCCGTCTACAACGCGGTGGCGCCCAAGGAGGCGGCGGCGAGTGCGCCCGTGCTCGCGCGGCTGCCGGAGATGGTGGAGTGGGGCAGCGCCAGGTTCGGCCCGTACCCCTTCTCCACGACGGGGGCGATCGTGCTGCCCAAGGGCACGCTCGGCTACGCGCTGGAGACGCAGAACCGGCCCGTCCTCTCGGGGGCGCCCGTCGGCAAGGACGGCGAGTCGCTGGTCCTGCACGAGCTGGCCCACCAGTGGTTCGGGGACTCGGTGTCCCCGAAGTCCTGGAAGGACATGTGGCTCAACGAGGGGTTCGCGACCTACGCCGAGTGGCTGTGGTCCGAGGACCACGGCGGGCCCACCGCGCAGGAGCGGTTCCAGGCCTTCGTCGACGGCGACACCGATGTGGACAAGGACGCCGACTCCGACTGGGACGCCTTCCCGCCGGCCAACCCGCCCGGAGCCAAGGAGATCTCCGAGGCTCCTGTGTACGCGCGCGGGGCGATGGTCCTGCAGCGGATCCGGCAGGAGGTCGGCGACGAGAAGTTCTTCGCCCTGGTGCGCGGCTGGGCCGCCGACCACCGGCACGCGAACGCGAACACGGCCGACTTCACGGCCTACGCGCAGGAGAAGACGGGCCACGACCTGAAGAAGGTCTGGGACGTCTGGCTGTACGGGACGGAGCGGCTCAAGGCCCGTAGGCCCGGATAGATCTGGGTAGGCCCGGAAGGCCCGGACAGGCCTCCTGGGCCGGGTGTTCTGCGGCTACGGCGCCTCGAGCGGCTTGCGCAGGACCGTGCACGGGCGGCCCGCCTCGCGGTCGACGGCCTCACGCAGGGGGACGTAGCCCTGGGCCCGCCAGAACGCGAGGCCCTTGGTGTTTCCCTCCAGTACGGCGATCCGTACGCCCGCGCGCCCGGCGGCGCGGAAGCGGTCCTCGATCAGGTCGGCCATGGCGCGCCCGTGGCCCGCGCGGTGCGCGGTGGCGTCGATGAGCAGCAGGCCGATCCACGGGTCCGGGTCCGGGTCCTCGGAGGCGGGGGCCGGGTGATGGGCCAGGGTGGCCGCGAGGCCTACGAGGCGGCCGGCCGAGCGGGCGAGGAGGACTTCGGCGCCGTCGTGGGCGAGCTCGTCGGCGAGGGAGGCCGCCACCTGTTCGACCGTGATGCGGCCGGGGTCGGGGAAGTCGCCGCTGAGCTCGAAGAACGCGTGGTTGGTCGCGTAGAGCGAGGCGATTTCGGTCAGGACCGGGCCCGGTAGGGCGCCGTCCTCGGTGGGGACGAGCGGGAGGATGATCACCCGTCGAACGGTAGCGAAGCCCCCTCCCCGGACGGCCGGGAGGGGGCTTCGGCTGCGCTGACGTCATCCGGGGCCGGACGGGGTCGGGCCGGGGCCCGACGCCGTCCTACGCGGACTCGGCGGTCGCTCGGACTCAGACGTTGACGCCGAAGTCCTGGGCGATGCCGGTCAGGCCCGAGGCGTAGCCCTGGCCCACGGCGCGGAACTTCCACTCCGCGCCGTTGCGGTAGAGCTCGCCGAAGACCATGGCGGTCTCGGTCGCCGCGTCCTCGGAGAGGTCGTAGCGGGCGATCTCGGCGCCGCCGGCCTGGTTCACGACGCGGATGTACGCGTTGCGGACCTGGCCGAAGTTCTGGCTGCGGGTCTCGGCGTCGTAGATGGAGACCGGGAAGACGATCTTGTCCACGTCGGCCGGGAGGCCGGCGAGGTTGACGTTGATCGACTCGTCGTCGCCCGAGCCCTCGCCGGTGCGGTTGTCACCGGTGTGGACGATGGTCTGGTCCGGGGTGGACTTGTTGTTGAAGAAGACGAAGTGGCCGTCGGAGACGACCTTGCCCATGGGGTTGACCGCGATGGCCGACGCGTCGAGGTCGAAGTCGACACCCGTCGTGGTGCGTACGTCCCAGCCGAGGCCGACCGTGACGGCCGCGAGGCCCGGGGCCTCCTTGCTGAGCGAGACGTTTCCGCCCTTGGAGAGGCTTACTGCCATGGTGACTGGTGTCCCTTCCTAGTCTCACGTGATGCCGCACTTGGTCCCGCTCGCCCTGCGTGCCGACGGCCGCCTTGCCGATGGCCGACTTGTCGCTTGACCGCGAGATTGCCCAAGTTACCGCTGACCTCCATAACGCCGGGAGGGGGCCGGTAGGTTCCGGATCCGCGAAATACGCGTGACGCGGGGTGGCGGGGGACGGATCATAGGGGGCATGTCCGGTCCCCATGTCATCCGCGGTTCTGTCGTGCTCCCCGAGGGCGAGCTCGCCTGGCGCTTCTCGCGGTCCTCGGGTCCGGGCGGCCAGCACGTGAACACCTCCGACTCGCGCGTCGAGCTGCTCTTCGACCTCGGGGCGACCAAGTCGCTGCCGGAGGTGTGGAAGGAGCGCGCGCTGGAGCGGCTGGCTTCGCGGCTGGTCGACGGGGTCGTGACGGTACGGGCCTCCGAGCACCGCTCGCAGCTGCGCAACCGGGAGATGGCGCTGGTCCGGCTGACCTCGCTGCTGGCGGAGGCGACGGCGCCGCCGCCGAAGGCGCGGCGGGCGACGAAGATCCCCCGGGGGATCAACGAGCGGCGGCTGCGCGAGAAGAAGGCCCGCGGCGAGACGAAGCGGGGCCGCACCGCCCGCGACTGGTAGGCACCCCCTAAGGGGCCAGGTGGCGGTAGCGCCCCCGGAAGTACGTCAGCGGCGGGGAGTCGGGCGAGGGCTGGGCCGCGGCCAGGACGCGGCCGATGACCAGGGTGTGGTCCCCGGCCTCGACGCGGTTCTCGGTACGGCACTCCAGGGTGGCCAGCGCCCCCGTCAGGAGCGGGGCTCCGGAGATCTCGCCGCGTACGTACGGCAGGTCGGCGAAGAGCAGGCGGTCGCTGATGCGGCCCTTCATCGAGAACCTGCCCGCGATCTGGAGCTGGTGGTCGGAGAGCACCGAGACCGACCACAGCGGCTGCTCCGCCAGGAGGTCGTCCATCCGGGAGCCCTCGCGCAGGCTGACCAGGACCAGCGGCGGGTCCATGGACACGGACATGAAGGCGGTCGCCGTCATGCCGACGTCCTCGCCGCGCGGGCCGCCCGCTCCCAGTGCGGGCTCGTGCGCGGTGATCAGGCACACGCCGGCGGCCAGTCGGGACATCGCGGCCCGGAATTCGTCGTTGCTCACCCCCTCAGGATGGGGTGCGGGGACGGAAAGCGTTGTCGTGGGGGTCGTGTTCGGCACGTTCCGGACGCTACTGTCGCCCTCCCGCTCGGCACATCGGGCTGTGGTCCGAGCCGCGTCCCCGCCCCGCGGCCTAGGTCCGGGCGTAGGCTTTGCTCGCGGGAACGAATCCGCGAACGAACCGGCGGGCGACCGGCGGGCGACCGGCGCACGGGCGTCGGCGGGCCGCGCCCGGACGGCGTACGGGCCCCGGCGGCGGGCGGTGACGGGGGGAGCGCTCCCAGTGCGACGAGGGTGCGGAACAGGTCATGCGGGACACCTATATTCATCTCATGTGACTTGAGTCACAGAGGGCAAGATTTGTTGACCCTGTGTACCTGCCGCACAGCTCACTGTGATTCAGTGGACGGGACACCGCAACGAAACGCCGATGACATACCTGGAGTTGCTGTCGAGGTCTCGGGGAGAGCGAGCAATGGAGACCGAGTCGGAGCCGTACGTCCGTCTTGCGACCCTGCGGCAGCTGCACCAAGTGGTGGCCGAGCTCAATACGGCCAGGAGCCTGGCTGACACCCTGCAGACCGTCGTGGACGGCATCGTCCTGGGACTCGGCTACGAACTCGCCTGCGTCAACCTCGTACGCCCCGACGGTGACCTCGTCGTCGCCGCCTTCGCGGGCGACCCCGCCGCCGAAGCCCTGATCACCGGACGGGTCGGCTCGCGCGCCTCCTGGGAACGCCGCCTGACGATGGGTGAGGACTGGGACGGGCTCCGCTTCATCCCGCACACCGAGGGCTGGGTCCTCGTCGAGGACGACGTGCCCCAGTGGCACACCGAGGGCCCCGACCCGCGGTTCGAGGACGAATGGCACCCCGAGGACCGGCTCTACGCCCCCATGTACGCCTCCGGCGGCGAGCTGCTCGGCGTGGTCTCCGTGGACCGGCCGCGCAACGGCCGGCGGCCCGGCGCGTGGGGGCGCGAGGCGCTCCAGATGTACGCCTTCCAGGCTGCGATTGCCATCAGCAACGCCCGGCTGCGCGCGAACATGCAGCGGGCGCTGGTGCGGCTGGAGCGTGAACAGCAGGCGCTGCGCGCGAGTGAAGAGTCGTTCCGCCAGGCCTTCGAGTACGCGCCCAGCGGCATGGCCATCGCCGAGATGGGCGGCGACCAGCACGGCCGGCTGCTGCGCACCAACGACGCGCTGTGCCGGCTCCTGGGGCGGCCCGCCTCCGTGCTGCGCCGGTACTCCTTCTCGGACCTGGTCCACCCCGAGGACATCGGCACCCTGCTGCGCACCTCCGCCGAGGGCGGCCGGGCGGAGCTGCGGCTCGGGCGGCGCGACGGCACCTATGTATGGGTCTCGCTGCGCAATTCCGTGGTCGCGGACGCCGCCGACGGGCCCCGGTTCCTCCTCACCCACGTCGAGGACATCGAGGAGCGCAAGCGGCACGAGCTCCAGCTCGCCCACCGGGCCAGCCACGACTCCCTGACCGGCCTGCCCAACAGTGCCGAGCTGCGCTCCCGGCTCGGGGCCCGGCTGTGCCGCCGGCCGCAGTCCGTGCGCGCCACCGCCGTGGAGGCCCTGGACGCCGCCTTCGAGGCGCGGCCCGCCGCGGACGGCGGCTCCGGCGAGCACGGCTTCCGGCCCGACGGCTTCCCCGACCCCTTCGAGTTTCCCGGCGGGCCGGGCGCTCCCGGTGGGCAGGGCGGTCCCGGTTCGGCCGGCCCGGGCCCGTACGAGCACCACGTGCACACCGTCGCGCCCGCGACCGACATCGACGACGGTACGAAGGGGCTCGCGGTGCTCTTCTGCGACCTCGACGGCTTCAAGTCGATCAACGACCGGTTCGGGCACCACACCGGCGACGCTGTGCTCATCGAGGTGGCCCGGCGCCTGACGACCGGCGTCAGGGACGGTGACACGGTCGCCCGGCTGGGTGGTGACGAATTCGTCGTCCTCGCCGACGGCCTGGGCGCGGCCGACGCCGCCGACCTCGCCGTACGGCTGCGCAACGCGATCATCCCGCCGATCCGGGTGGACGGCCGCGCGGTCCGGGTGGGGGCCAGTTTCGGGATCGGCTGGGCCAGCTGCGGGATGTCCGCGGACGAGGTCCTGCGCTCCGCCGACCAGCGGATGTACATCGAGAAGCGCTCCCGCTCGAAGGCACACCGCCGGGCCGGGTAAGCTCTCTGGCCGCTCGTGGGCGCACCTGTTCGGGGTAGGCTCCCCGGGGTCGAAAGGAGTGACCTGCGATGACGACGCCTGCCAACCACGGCTCGAACAACGGGGCGAACAAGCCCGAGGACGACGACCCGTTCGGCTACCTCTACGAGGACGGCCAGGCCGCGGGGGCCACCCCGCCCGGGCAGGGCGGCGGATACGGCTACCCGGGACCCACGGTCGGCGGGCAGCCGGGCGTGCCCCGGACCTCGTACAACCAGGTGCGCACGGTCGGTGACCGGCCCTACGGCGGCCAGCGCGGTCCCCTTCCGTACCAGCAGGGTCCTCAGCAGCCTCCGGCCTACCAGGCCCAGTACCAGTCCCCCGAGGCGCTCCAGGCGGGCGGCTACGGCGTTCCCTCGCAGGGGCAGCCGCCGCAGCAGTACACGCAGTCCGTCCCGCTGCCGGGCGAGGGCCACGGCGGCGGTCACGGCAGTGGCGGCGGGTCCAGCCGCAGGGGCATGCTCATCGCCGCCGTCGCGGTGGTCGCCGCGGTCGTGATCGGCATCGGCGCGGCCCTGGTCTTCGGCGAGAAGGGCGACAAGGACAAGGACAAGAACAACGCGAACCCCGCCCAGAGCCAGTCCCCGCCCCCGGCCAAGCCCTCGGGCCAGCCGAGCGGCTCCGCCTCCCCGGTCGCCGAGCTGCCGAAGGGCGACGCGGGCGGTGCGGGCATGGTGATCTCCGGCGGCGCGACGCTGCAGAACGCGGTGCAGGGCGCGAAGAGCGCGGGCGGCCAGTACGTCGGCAACTTCAACCAGCCGGGCGCGGCGGTGACCTGGACCCTGGACGTGCCCAAGGCGGGCACCTACCGCTTCTACGTGCAGTTCGGCATCCCCGGTGAGGACGCGAACGGCACCCTCACGGTGAACGGCAAGGCCAACAGCTCGCCGCTGAGCATGCGCAACTTCGCGGGTTCCCCGAAGGGTGACTGGGAGAAGGGCTGGCAGTCCACCTGGGGCCAGGTGACCCTCAACCAGGGCAGCAACACGATCAAGCTGTCGTGCGAGACGGGCAACAAGTGCCAGTTCAACATCGACCAGTTCTGGCTCCAGCAGGGCTGATCCGCCGACCCCGCTACGCGGACGTCACCTTCACCGACCCCCGTACCTCCTCGTAGGTGCGGGGGTCGAACTCTCCCGCCGCGGGGGCCCGGACGGTGGCCGCCGAGAGGGCGACCGCGCGGATCAGGCGGTCCGGCCAGTCCAGGCCTTCGACGAGGCCGGAGAGCAGGCCCGCGACCGCGGAGTCCCCGGCGCCGGTGGGGTTGCCCGCCAGGGTGCGGGGCGGGGCGGCCTGCCAGCTGCCGTCGGGGGTGGCGGCGAGGATTCCGGCCGGGCCGAGCGAGGTGATCACCGCGTGGGCTCCGCGGCGGCGGGCATCCCGGGTGGCGGGCAGTGCGTCCCGGGATCCGGTCAGCTCGGCGAGCTCGGCGGCGTTCGGTTTGATCATCTCGGGGCGGGCGGCGACCCCGCGGCGCAGGGCTTCGCCACTGGTGTCGAGGAGTACGGGCACCGCGGCCGCGCGGGCCGCCCGTACGAGGACGGCGTAGGCCCCGACGGGCACGCCGGGGGGCAGGCTGCCGCACAGGGCCACCGCGCGGGCGCCGCCCGCCAGCAGGGCCTCGTAGCCCTCCAGGAACGCCGACCACTCGGCGGAGGTGATCAGCGGGCCCGGTTCGTTGAACTGCGTGGTGTCGCCGGAGGCCTCGTCGGCCACCGCGAGGGTGCGCCGGGTGGTTCCGGCGCAGGGGACCAGGGCGTCGCGCACCCCGGGGGAGGCGGCGAGCAGTTCGCGCACGACGGCGCCGGTGGGGCCGCCCGCGAAGCCGGTGGCGGTCACCTCGTGGCCGAGCGCGGCGAGGACGCGGGCGACGTTGAGGCCCTTGCCGCCCGGCCGTTCGGCGACGTCGGTGACGCGGTGGGAGGTGTGCGCGTGCAGGCGCGGTACGCGGTAGGTGACGTCGAGCGCGGTGTTGAGCGTCACGGTAAGGATCATGGCAGGCCCCGGTCTCGGTGTGTGCCGACAGCTTCCAGGCCGATGCGCCTCCCGAACAAGGGAGCGGCCGGCCCGGTGTCGGGGCCGACCGCTCTTCTCAGCGCTGCGCCGCTGCGGGGCGGACGATCCATTCGCCGCGCCGCATGACGCCCTTGACGTCGAAGGCGGCGTCGAGGACGACGAGGTCCGCGTACTTGCCGGGCTCCAGCGAGCCGACCTGGTCGTAGAGGCCGATCAGCTTGGCCGGGTTGACGGAGATCGCCTGGACCACGGATTCGACGGGGAGCCCGTCGAGGGTGACGGACCGCTTGAAGGCGGTGTCCAGGGTGAGGGTGGAACCGGCGATGGAGCCGCCCTCGACCAGGCGGGCCACGCCCTGCTTGACCTCGACCTCCAGCGGGCCGAGGTGGTAGATCCCGTCGCCGAAGCCGGCCGCGTCCATCGCGTCGGTGATCAGCGCCACGCGGTGCGCGCCCGCGTGGTGGAAGGCCAGCTCCAGCATGGCCGGGTGCAGGTGGGTGCCGTCGTTGATCAGCTCGACGGTGACCCGCTCGTCCTCCAGCAGCGCCGCGATCGGGCCCGGGGCGCGGTGTTCCATGCCCGGCATCGCGTTGTAGAGGTGGGTGGCCACGGTCGCGCCCGCGTCGATGGCCTGGAGCGTCTGCTCGTAGGTGGAGTCCGTGTGGCCGATCGCGGCGATGACCCCGTGCTCGGCCAGCAGCCGTACGGAGTCCAGGCCGCCCGGGAGCTCGGTGGCCAGGGTGAACATGCGGGCGGCGCCATGGGCGGCGTCGACCAGCTTGCGGACCTCGGCCGGGTCGGGGTCGCGCAGGAGGTCCTCCTTGTGCGCGCCCTTGCGGCAGGGGTTGATGAAGGGGCCCTCGAAGTGGATGCCCGCGATGTCGCCCTGCTGGGTGAGCTCGGCGAGGAGTCCGGCGCGGCGGGCCAGTTCGTCGAGGTCGCCGGTGACGGTGGAGGCGACCAGGGTGGTGGTGCCGTGCTCGCGGTGGGTCCGTACGCCCTTGAGGACGTCCTCGGCCGTGCCGGAGGTGAAGGAGGCGCCGCCGCCGCCGTGGTTGTGCATGTCGACGAAGCCGGGGACGATCCAGTGTCCGGACAGGTCGAGGACGTCGGCGTTCTCGTGGGCGCTGCCGGCGATGCGCTCGCCGTCGACGATGACGCGCCCGCCCTTCACGGTGCCGGTGGGCAGTACCACGTCGGCGCCGGAGAGAACGGTGCTGCGGCCCACATGTGCGCTTCCGGACATCAGGCAGGTACCTCCGTGGCGAGTAGATCCCAGGCGAGCAGCCCTGCGCCCAGGCATCCGGCGGTGTCCCCGAGGGCCGCCGGAACGATGTGGGGGAGCCGCTGGAACGTCACGCGTTCCTCCACGGCCGTCCGTAGTGGTGTGAACAAGGTTTCCCCCGCCTCGGCCAGCCCGCCACCGATGATGAGCGTGCGGGGGTCCAGCAGGGTGATCGCCGTGACCAGGCCGTCGGCCAGCGCGCCGATGGCCGAGAGCCAGACCTCGCGCGCGCGGGCGTCGCCGGATTCGACGGCCTTGGCACAGTCCGCGGCGTCCGCCTCGGGGTCGCCGGAGGCGGCCGCCCAGGCCCGGCTGACGGCCGAGGCGGAGGCGAGGGTCTCCAGGCAGCCGCGCTGGCCGCAGCCGCACTCGGGGCCGCCGGGGCGGACCACGATGTGGCCGATCTCGCCCGCGTAGCCGTGCGCGCCGGCTTCGATGCGCCCGGCGATGCCGATGGCGCCGGCGATGCCGGTGCCGAGGGGGACGAACAGGAAGCGGTCGGCGCCGCGGCCCGCGCCGATGCGTCCTTCGGCGAGTCCGCCCGTGCGGACGTCGTGGCCGAGGGCCACCGGGATGCCGCCGAGGCGTCTGCCGAGGAGCTCGCGCATCGGGACGTCGCGCCAGCCCAGGTTCGCCGCGTAGACGGCGATCCCGTTCTCGGCGTCGACGATGCCGGGGACCGCGACACCGGCCGCGGAGGCGGCGGTGGCGAAGCGGCTGCGGCCGAGGTCGAGGAGCTCGGCGGCGAACTCCTGGATCGTCTCGACGACGGCTTCGGCGCCCCGCTCGCGGCCGGTGGCACGGCGCGCCTCGTGGAGCAGGGTGCCGTCCGCCGCGACGAGGGCGGCCTTCATCCCAGTGCCGCCCACATCGAGGGCGATGACGTGTTTCACGGGTTTCACGGGTGACAGTCTCGCGTGCTCGGAGGGGAAAGGTCTAGTCCACTGAGGGGGATTGTTGAGTGGCCATACAAATTCGGGACCTTGGTCGCGCACAGGGGCTCCCGCGCGGGACGTGCGCACGTTCGGGGCCGGATGCCGACGGGCCGGGAGGGTGGTGTAGACCTTTATCTGAATCGTACGGAACAACCTGGGGTGGAACGAGAACTGTGAAGGCCCGAACTGTGCAGACCCGAAAGCTGAACCTGGCCGCGTCCGGCGTCGCACTGTGCCTGACCGCCATGACGCTGACGGGCTGCGGAGCTCTGTCGGGCGTCACGGGGAACAACGAGGTCACCCTGCGGGTCGTGGCGGCCGATTACGGAGACAATCCGGCGAACTCCTCCAAGGGCTACTGGAAGGACCTCGCGGCGGCCTTCGAGAAGACCCACTCCGGCATCAAGGTCGAGGTCGACGTCCTGTCCTGGTCCGACGTGGATGCCAAGGTCGCCGAAATGGTCAAGGACGGAAAGGCCCCCGACATCGCCCAGATCGGCGCCTACGCCGACTACGCGGCCGAGGGCAAGCTCTACTCCGCCGACGAACTGCTCTCCGTCAAGACCGAGGCCGACTTCCTCGCCCCGCTCGCCGACGCGGGCAAGGTCAAGCGCGTCCAGTACGGAATGCCCTTCGTGGCCAGCACGCGGCTGATGTTCTACAACGAGAAGCTGCTCACCGACGCCGGGGTCATCGCCAAGGACGCCAAGGGCCCCTGGCAGCCCAAGAGCTGGGCGGACCTGGAAGCGGCCGCCAAGAAGCTCAAGGCGGCCGGTGTCCCGACCCCCTTCGCGCTGCCCCTGGGCCGCGAGGAGGCGCAGGCCGAGACCATGCAGTGGATGCTCGCGGGCGGCGGCGGTTACAGCGACAACGAAGAGCAGTACTCGATCGACTCCGCGGACAACATCAAGACCTTCGAGTTCCTGCGCGACAAGCTCGTCGGACAGGGCCTGACCGGCCCCGTGGCGCCGGCCAAGCTCGACCGGCAGGCCGCCTTCGACTCCTTCACGCGCGGCGAGGTCGGCATGCTCAACGGCCACCCGACGCTGATCAAGCAGGCCGCCGCCAAGGGCATCAAGTACGGCATGACCCCCATGCCGACCGCCGACGGCGCCGAGCACTCCACGATGGGCGTCGCCGACTGGGTGATG
Source organism: Streptomyces sp. GL_140 (assembly GCF_057834465.1). Lineage (NCBI taxonomy): Bacteria > Bacillati > Actinomycetota > Actinomycetes > Kitasatosporales > Streptomycetaceae > Streptomyces > Streptomyces sp. GL_140. Next base: position 3,924,374 of record NZ_CM174404.1, on the reverse strand, counting down.
GCCTTCAAGAACGGCCACCCCAAGGAGGCCGGACGGTTCCTGGACTTCCTGTACGAGCCGAACAACCAGACCGCCTTCACCGAGAAGTACGACCTCCTCCCCGTCACCACCAGCGGCTTCCGCGAGACGGACGCCACCACGGGGGCCACGTCGGCGCAGCTGAAGACCTTCCTGCACGCGCTGCCGAACGCACGGCTCTACCCGGTGGGCAAGAAGTCCTGGTCGACGGTGAGCGAGGACATCAAGAAGAACATCGGCGCGACCGTGCAGCCGGGCGGACAGCCGGCCAAGGTGCTCGGCGACATCGCGGACGCGGGGCGCAAGGCGGACCCGCGCTGAGCGGGCGGGGTACGGGGCCGGCGCGCGGGCCGCTGTCGGTGGGCGGCGTTAATCTGGCCGTATGACGGACGAGGAGCGGCCGGCGGCCGGGCCGGCCGGTCTGAGCGCCGAGGAAGCGGCGGTGCTCGCCTACGAAGGCCGGACCTGGCCCGGACCCGGGGCCAAGGAGCGGGCCATACGGGAAGGGCTGGGAATGCCTCCGGTCCGGTACTACCAGCTGCTCAACGCGCTGATGGACGACCCCCGCGCCCTGCGGCACGCACCGGGCACCGTCAACCGGCTGCGGCGCATCCGCGAAGCCCAGCGGGCCAGGCGGTAGCGGAGGACCGAGCGGTGGTCCACGCGGCATAGCCGTGGCCCGGCGGGGCCGTTAGGGTCGAGCACATGGGGAGCCATCCGCACGACTTGCCGATGCCCGTCACCGCCGCCGGACGCGAGGGACTCGAAGCCCTCCTCCGCACACCGCGCCGCTCCGTCGTCGCCCTCGACTTCGACGGAACCCTCGCCGAGATCGTCCCCGACCCGGACCAGGCGCGGGCCCACCCCGACGCCGTCGCCGCGCTCTCCGCGCTCGCCCCCGAAGTCGGGTCGGTCGCGGTGGTCACCGGCCGGCCGGCCGGGGTCGCCGTCCGCTACGGGGGCTTCGCCGGGGTCCCCGGGCTGGAGCACCTGGTCGTCCTCGGACACTACGGAGCCGAGCGGTGGGACGCCGTGACCGGCATCGTCCACGCCCCCGCGGAGCATCCGGGAGTGGCGGCCGTACGGGCCGAGCTGCCGGGGTTCCTCGACGCGATCGGCGCCTGGCGCGGGACGTGGATCGAGGAGAAGGGCCAGGCCCTCGCCGTCCACACCCGCCGGGCGCAGGATCCCGAAGGAGCCTTCGCGGCCCTGCGCGAGCCCCTGGCGGGCCTCGCCGCCCGGCACGGACTGATGGTCGAGCCGGGGCGGGCCGTGCTCGAACTGCGGCCGCCGGGGATGGACAAGGGCGTCGCCCTGACCGAGTACCTCGCGGAGGTCGGAGCCTCGGCCGTCATGTACGCCGGGGACGACCTCGGCGATCTGGCGGCCTACTCGGCCGTGGAGAAGCTCCGGGCGGACGGCCTGCCGGGGCTGCTGGTGTGCAGTGGATCCGCGGAGGTCCCCGAACTGGCCGCCCGGGCCGACCTGATCCTGTCCGGCCCCGGAGAGGTCGTGGCCTTCCTCGCCGCCCTTGCTGCCGCCGTCGCCGCCTGACGGGTGGAGGTCCCTGCGGGGTCTGGGGCGGAGCCCCAGGGCTCGGCTCAGCCGCGCACCGCGTCCAGCTGGGCCGCGAGCCACTGCGCCGGCGGCAGCGCCGTCGCCGCCGCGGCCAGGCGCTTCGTACGGTCCGCACGCTCCGCCGCCGGCATGGACAGGGCCGTGTGCAGCGCCTCCGCCGTCTCCGTGACGTCGTACGGATTCACGGTCAGGGCATCCCCGCGGAGCTCCTCGTACGCCCCCGCCCCCGTGGACAGGACCAGCACGCAGCCGGCCTCCGAGACCACCGGGATCTCCTTCGCCACCAGGTTCATCCCGTCCCGCACCGGATTGACCAGCGCCACGTCCGCCAGCCGGTACGCCGCCAGGGAGCGTGCGAAGTCGTCCTCGACGGAGACCAGGACCGGCTGCCACCCGGCCGTCCCGAACTCCGCGTTGACCGCCGCCGCCAGCTCGCGCACCGACTCCGTGTACGCCCGGTACACCGCCAGGTCCTGCCGGGACGGATAGGCGGAGGCCAGGTGCACCACCCGCTCCCGCCACTCGGGGTGGGTCGTCAGCAGCTCCCGGTAGGCCAGGAGCCCCCGCAGGACGTTCTTCGACAGCTCCGTGCGGTCCACGCGGACGATCGTCCGCAGCCCGCCGACGTCCGCCCGCAGCGCGGCCAGCTTGTCGTCCACCTCCGGCCGGTGCGCCAGGTCCCGCAGCTCGTCGCCGTCCACCCCCAGGGGGAACACCGCCACCGGCGCCGCCGCCCCGGCCGAGTCCGTGAACTCCCGGGCCCACTCCGCGGTGTGGAAGCCCACCAGGTCCGCGCCGAGCATGCCGCCCAGCAGCTGCTCGCGGATGTCCGACGGGAGCAGGTCCAGGTACTGCTTCGAGGCCCACGGCGTGTGCGTGAAGTGGCTGATCCTCAGGTCCGGGCGCAGCTCGCGCAACTGCCCCGGGGCCAGCGCGAGATGGTAGTCCTGGATCAGGACCGCCGCCCCCTCGGCGGCCTCCTCGGCCAGGGCCTCGGCGAAGGACCGGTTGTAGGCGACGTAGGAGTCCCAGCGGCGCCGGAACTCCGCGTCGAAGACCGGCTCGCGCGGGATGTCGTACAGGTGGTGGTGGAGGAACCACAGCACCGAGTTCGCGATCCCGTTGTACGCGTCGTCGTAGACCTGCGGATCGATCGCGAGCATCCGTACGCCCGGCTCGGCCACGCCCCGCCGTACCGCCTCCCGGTCCGCTTCCGACAGCGCCGCGCAGACCCACAGCGCCTCCGGCTGCTCGGCCAGGGCCGCGGAGAGGCCGGAGACGAGACCGCCCCCGCCCCGGCGGGCACTGAGCGTGCCTTCCGGGCCGAGGGCGTACGAGAGCGGGCCGCGGTTCGCGGCGACGAGCACCTGGGAAGCCATGCGGCGAACCTAGCCCGCCCCGCCCCCGGTCAAACTTCAGATCCCGCGTGTCCGGCGAACCGAGACGAAGGCCACGGCGCCGAGGACCGTCAGGGTGGCGGCCGCGCTGCCCATCAGCCAGAGCTGACGGCCCTGCGAGCCCGTGCTCGCCAGGTTTCCGCCCCCGGAGCCGGGCCCATTCGAGCCGAGCCGGTAATCGCGATTGGGGCGGTTTCCCCGGTTACGCCACGCGACGCCGTGCGTACTCCTCGATGTCCCGCATCGGCGGCCGTTCTTCGGTGTCCACCGCGTAGGTGTGGGGCACGAATCCCTCCGGGCCGCGCTCGAACTGCGTCAGCTCCGGCCGCACGAGGTGCCCGCGCGAGAGCCTCAGCAGCGCCGTCCGGTAGATCGCCGCGGCCATCCGCCCCAGCGCCAGGCCGTCCTGGTGGCGGTGGAGCCGTACGCCCACGTCCACCTGGGCCAGCGCGTCCAGCCCGACCGTGTGCAGCGCGTCCACCAGCAGGCCCAGTTCCACGCCGTACCCGACCGGGAACGGCAGCCGCTCCAGCAGGTCGCGGCGTACCGCGTACTCGCCGCCCAGCGGCTGGACGAAGCCGGCCAGCTGCGGCCAGTGCAGGTTGAGCAGGGGGCGGGCCACCAGCTCCGTCACCCGGCCCCCCTGCTCGGCTCCGGAGGAGGGTCCGGCGTGCTGCGGGTCCAGCGGGCGGTCGTACATGGCCTTGACGAAGCACACCTCCGGATCGGTGAGCAGCGGGCCCACGATCCCGGACACGAAGGCGGAGGAGAAGTCCCGCAGGTCGGCGTCCACGAAGCAGACGACGTCCCCGCTCGTGGCCAGCAGCGAACGCCACAGCACCTCCCCCTTGCCGGGCAGGGCCGGCAGCCGCGGCAGGATCTCGTCGCGGTGCACCACGCGGGCCCCCGCCTTGGCCGCCACTTCCGCCGTCCGGTCGGTGGAGCCCGAGTCGACGACGATCAGTTCGTCGACCAGGGGCGTTCCCGGCCCGTCCATCAGATCGCGCCGGATCACCTCGACGATGGCCCCGACCGTGGCTTCCTCGTTCAGCGCGGGCAGCACCACGCTGACCGTCGTACCGGCTGCCCGTTTGGCGGAAAGCAGCTGGTCGAGCGGTCGGTCGGCGGCGGACCAGGAGCGGGCCGAAAGCCAGCGCTCCACCTCTTCCAGCACCTTCGGAACTCCTCTGTCGGTCGGCGGGGCACGAGTGGAACACCAGCGGAACACAGGCAGAACGCCGTAGCTTTCCACCGAAATGTGATCCATCTCGCCGTTCGGACGGCTGTCTCAACCGCCCGGGGCTTCGGTTACAGTCTTGAACAACGCAAAGGTCCACCGCATGCCGGGGGGCCTCGCGAACAAACGCCCGGGCGCGCCACAGAGCGTGTCGCCCGGTGCCATACCGCTCATCCAGAGGGGCAGAGGGACACGGCCCGTTGAAGCCCCGGCAACCCTCCAGTCGGTTCTCGCGATCGCTCACGCAGCGACTCAGCGAGGTCCCCGGCTAGGGAAGGTGCCAATTCCGTCTCATGACGACGTTCGTCATGGGGAAGATGAGGAGAAAGGGCCTCGCCATCATGGCTGCACAGACTGCCGACACCTCTGCCGGAACCTCCAACACCGGCGCCTCTGTCGATCTCGGTCCCGCCACCGGGCTTTCCTGCCGGGAATGCGGCACCCGCTTCGAGCTCGGCCCGATCTTCGCCTGTGTGGAGTGTTTCGGACCGCTCGAAGTCGCGTACGACCTGCCCCTCGGTGACCCTGAGGCGCTGCGCGCCGCGATCGAGGCCGGCCCCGACAACATCTGGCGCTACGCGCCGCTGCTGCCCGTCCCCGCGGACGTGGCCTCCAAGCCCAGCCTGAACCCGGGCTTCACCAAGCTCGTGGACGCGGCGAACCTGGCCAAGGAGCTGGGCTTCACCGGCAAGCTGTACGTCAAGGACGACTCCGGCAACCCGACGCACTCCTTCAAGGACCGCGTCGTGGCCATCGCCGTCGAGGCCGCCCGCGCCTTCGGCTTCACCACCCTCTCCTGCTCCTCCACGGGCAACCTGGCCGGCGCCGTGGGCGCCGCGGCCGCGCGTGCCGGTTTCCGCTCCTGCGTGTTCATCCCGCACGACCTGGAGCAGGGCAAGGTCGTCATGGCCGGCGTCTACGGTGGCGACCTGGTCGGCATCGAGGGCAACTACGACGACGTCAACCGCTTCTGCTCCGAGCTCATCGGTGACCCGCTGGGCGAGGGCTGGGGCTTCGTCAACGTCAACCTGCGCCCGTACTACGGCGAGGGTTCCAAGACCCTGGCCTACGAGATCTGCGAGCAGCTCGGCTGGCAGCTGCCCGACCAGATCGTCATCCCGATCGCGTCCGGCTCGCAGCTGACGAAGATCGACAAGGGTCTGCAGGAGCTGATCAAGCTCGGCCTCGTCGAGGACAAGCCCTACAAGATCTTCGGCGCCCAGGCCGAGGGCTGCTCGCCCGTCTCGACCGCCTTCAAGGCCGGTCACGACGTGGTCCGCCCGCAGAAGCCGAACACCATCGCCAAGTCGCTGGCCATCGGCAACCCGGCGGACGGCCCGTACGTCCTGGACATCGCGCGCCGCACCGGCGGGTACGTCGAGGACGTCAACGACGAGCAGGTCGTCGAGGCCATCAAGCTCCTGGCGCAGACCGAGGGCATCTTCGCCGAGACCGCGGGCGGCGTGACCGTCGGCGTGACGAAGAAGCTCGTCGAGAACGGGCAGCTGGACCCCTCGCTGACCACCGTGATCCTGAACACCGGAGACGGCCTCAAGACCCTTGAGGCAGTGGCCGAGGGCGGCGGCCAGACGGCCACCATCCGCCCGAGCCTGGACGCGTTCCGCGCCGCCAACCTGGCCTGATCTCTCTCCCTGTACACCGGAAAGGCAGTAGCGCCATGAGCGTCAACGTCCGCATCCCCACCATCCTGCGCACCTACACCGGCGGCAAGGCCGAGGTCTCCGCCGAGGGCGCGACCCTCGCCGAGGTCATCGAGTCCCTGGAGAAGAGCCACCCGGGCATCGCTGCGCGAGTCCTGGACGACCAGGGCAAGCTCCGCCGCTTCGTCAACGTCTACGTGAACGACGACGACGTGCGCTTCGAAGGCGGGCTGCAGGCGGCCACGCCGGACGGCGCCGGCGTTTCGATCATTCCCGCCGTCGCGGGCGGCTGCTGACCTTCCGGTCGGCGGCGTCGCCTCTCCCCGTAGAGGTGCGCAAACCCTGAATTGCCCCCTCCGCTAATAAGCGGAGGGGGCAATTCTGTTGGATTGAGCACGGTAGAGTTGGGGAAGTCCCCACCGCTGCTCTTGCCCGCCGCATATGAGCGGGCCGCGGGAGGGTTGACATTGAGTCAACATGCAAGTGCGCTATGGGTCGTTGGCGTGGTTTGTCCGGCCCGAGTTGCCCTGGAATATTCCGGGTTTTCACCCTATTTCAATCTTTTGCCGTGTCCAGATTTCTCGTCGGAATGACCTGTTGCAGACAGCAGCGGTGCGGATACATTCAGCCCCGGTCGAGGCGTTCCGGCGCAAGTTCTGACCCGGGACCGCGAAGTGCGGTCCTGCGCAAGGGCCAGTAATAGGGGAGTTAGGCATGGCTCAGGGCACCGTCAAGTGGTTCAACGCGGAGAAGGGCTACGGCTTCATCGCGGTCGACGGTGGTGCGGATGTGTTCGTCCACTACAGCGCCATCCAGATGGACGGGTACCGCACCCTTGAAGAGGGTCAGCGGGTCGAGTTCGAGATCTCGCAGGGCCAGAAGGGTCCGCAGGCGGACATGGTCAAGCTCGCCGTCGGCTAGTCCGGGCGCGACCGACCACCGACACGGCGTACGACTGCAACTGCATACATACGAGGTACGTACGAGGGGCCCACATCCTGGACACGGGATGCGGGCCCCTCGTGCGTGGGGTGCTCGTGGGCCCTGCGGTGTCCGGGTGTTCACCTGCGTTTCCTCGAAGCCGCTTGCACTCGGGGGTGCCGAGTGCTAATCATTGGCGTTAGCACTCTCCTAGTGAGAGTGCTACCTAAACGAGGACCGGGTCAGTGAGGCCCGCAGGGTCCGGCGGGAAGAAACCGCCGGGCACGCAGGCCGTCCGTCGCGGGCGCGGGCGCGGTCCGGGAGCAATCCACCGCTGTCCGGGAGGACCACTTCAGATGGCCAAGATCATTGCGTTCAACGAGGAGGCCCGGCGCGGTCTCGAGCGAGGCATGAACCAGCTCGCCGACGCCGTCAAGGTCACCCTTGGCCCCAAGGGTCGCAACGTCGTCCTTGAGAAGAAGTGGGGCGCCCCCACGATCACCAACGATGGTGTCTCCATCGCCAAGGAGATCGAGCTCGAGGACCCGTACGAGAAGATCGGCGCCGAGCTGGTCAAGGAAGTCGCCAAGAAGACGGACGACGTCGCCGGCGACGGTACGACCACCGCCACCGTTCTCGCCCAGGCGCTCGTCCGCGAGGGCCTGCGCAACGTGGCCGCCGGTGCGAACCCGATGGCCCTCAAGCGTGGTATCGAGAAGGCCGTCGAGGCCGTCTCCGCCGCCCTGCTTTCCCAGGCCAAGGATGTCGAGACCAAGGAGCAGATCGCTTCTACGGCCTCCATCTCCGCCGCTGACACCCAGATCGGCGAGCTCATCGCCGAGGCCATGGACAAGGTCGGCAAGGAAGGCGTCATCACCGTCGAGGAGTCCCAGACCTTCGGGCTGGAGCTTGAGCTCACCGAGGGCATGCGCTTCGACAAGGGCTACATCTCGGCGTACTTCGCCACCGACATGGAGCGCATGGAGTCGTCCCTCGACGACCCGTACATCCTGATCGTCAACTCCAAGATCGGCTCGGTCAAGGACCTGCTGCCGCTCCTGGAGAAGGTCATGCAGTCCGGCAAGCCGCTGCTGATCATCGCCGAGGACGTCGAGGGCGAGGCCCTGTCGACCCTGGTCGTCAACAAGATCCGCGGCACCTTCAAGTCCGTCGCCGTCAAGGCTCCGGGCTTCGGCGACCGCCGCAAGGCCATGCTCGGCGACATCGCCATCCTCACGGGCGGCACGGTCATCTCCGAGGAGGTCGGCCTCAAGCTCGAGAACGCCGGTCTCGACCTCCTGGGCCGCGCCCGCAAGGTCGTCATCACCAAGGACGAGACCACCATCGTCGACGGTGCCGGTGACAGCGACCAGGTCGCCGGTCGCGTGAACCAGATCCGCGCCGAGATCGAGAACTCCGACTCGGACTACGACCGCGAGAAGCTCCAGGAGCGCCTCGCGAAGCTGGCCGGCGGCGTGGCCGTCATCAAGGCCGGCGCCGCGACCGAGGTCGAGCTCAAGGAGCGCAAGCACCGCATCGAGGACGCCGTTCGCAACGCGAAGGCGGCCGTCGAAGAGGGCATCGTCGCCGGTGGCGGCGTGGCCCTGCTGCAGGCCTCCTCGGTCTTCGAGAAGCTCGAGCTCACGGGCGACGAGGCGACCGGCGCCAACGCCGTGCGCCTGGCGCTCGAGGCCCCGCTCAAGCAGATCGCCGTCAACGGTGGTCTCGAGGGTGGCGTCGTCGTGGAGAAGGTCCGCAACCTGCCCATCGGTCACGGCCTGAACGCCGCGACCGGCGAGTACGTCGACATGATCGCCGAGGGCATCATCGACCCGGCGAAGGTCACCCGCTCTGCCCTGCAGAACGCGGCGTCGATCGCGGCCCTCTTCCTCACCACCGAGGCCGTCATCGCCGACAAGCCCGAGAAGGCCGGCGCCGCTGCCGGCGGCGGCATGCCGGGCGGTGACATGGACTTCTGATCGACCCCGGTCGATCGGCTGTTCTCGTACCGAGGGCGGCACCCCTTCTTCGCGAAGGGGTGCCGCCCTCGGGCGTTTCACGGCGTCCCTGCCGACGGCCTCGCGCACGGCCTTGCACACGATGGCCTTCGCGGTCACCGCCCGTTGTCGAGCTCGGCGCGCCACGAGGCCGCCCTGCCGAGGGCGCCGAGCACTCCCAGCAGCGCTGCGAGCCCGACCGCGAAGAGGGCCGCGAAGCACAGCCCCCAGGCATGGAGGTCCTGGGGCCTCTGCGACTCCACCTCGCCCCGGGGGTCGTAGACCAGCCGCAGCTCCTCGCCCGCCTCCGCGATCTTCCGTTCCCTGGTCAGCTGGGCCGGAGCGCCCGGCGGGCAGTCGAGCCGGTGGTCGTACTTGGTGGTGTGGCTGAGGTTCTGGCCGTCGGGGGTGAAGGTGGAGTCCGTCTCGACGCGGGAGACCACCTCCCTGACCGTGCAGGTGACCTCGACTCCCCGCTCCCGCAGCACCAGGTCGTCCACGCCCATCAGGGCGATGAAAACGCCGACGACCGCGGGCAGCCCGGCCAGGACGGCGAGGGCGGAGCCCCCGCGCTCGCCCACGGCGAAGCAGTACAGGGCGAGGCCCGACAGGGGCAGGAGGAGCCCGAAGAGGGCCACCCACCCGTCGCCCCACCATCCGTCGCCCAGCCACCCGCTCGCCCCCGCCCACCCGGCCGCGAGCGCCGTCCCGGCGGCGAGCGACGGCACCCCCGCTGCGGTCACCACCGACCCCAGGGACCGCCACCACTCCCCTGTCGGACTCTTCGCGTCACTTGCGTCACGCATCCCCATCCCGATCCCCCCTCGTTCCCCTCTCCTGCTTCCGGGGGCTTACACGCCGGGGAGGGCCGGACGGTTGACCGCTGGCCTCGTAAGACGTTTTGTCTTACGCTGGTGCCATGGCTGACACCGTGACGATCCGCACCGACTCGGAGACCGAGCACGCCCTGGCCGTACTCACCCAGGACGGCAGTTCGCGATCCGTCGCCATAAGAGCGGCCGTGCTGGAAGCGGCGCTGCGCAAGGAGCGCGCCGCGGCCCTGCGGCGTGCGGTGCTGCGGATGCCGCTGGGTGAACCCGACGGCACCGACATTGCGGCGGAGCTCTCCCGAAGTCGGGAGGAAGAACGCTGATGATCTACCTCGACTCCGCCGCGATCGTGAAGCTGGTCCACGCGGAATCCGAGTCGCAGGCACTGCGCGACTGGCTCGACGAAAGGGCGGGGACCGGATGGATCAGTTCGGCGCTCGCGGAGGTGGAGTCCTTCCGGGCACTGGCCCGCTATGCCCCGCAAGCCGCTGTGCGGCTCCACCTCGTGCTGGATCTGATCGAACTGATTGACCTCGATCCCGGCGTCCGCATCCTGGCCCAGACAGTCCGTCCGGCCACCGTTCGAAGCCTCGACGCCATCCACGTGGCGACAGCGCTCGGCATCGGTGCGCGATTGACCTCGTTCGTCACCTACGACAAGCGGCTTGCGGACGCCGCCCGTGATGCGGGACTGCCCGTCGACACACCCGCCTGACCTGGTTGACTGGCGGTATGACTGACGGGAGCGACGTGTTCATCAAGATCTGCGGGCTGCGGACCCCGGGGGACGTCGAGGTGGCCGTGGCCGCCGGGGCCGATGCCGTCGGGTTCGTCTTCGCGCCCGGGAGCCCCCGTACCGTCGATGCCGCCACCGCGCGGGAGCTCGTCGCCGGGGTGCCGGACGGGGTGCTGACCGTCGGGGTGTTCCGGGGGCAGTCCGTGGAGGAGGTGCGGCGCCTCGCCGAGGAGAGCGGGGTGGGCTCCGTACAGCTGCACGGGGACGAGGGGCCCGAGTTCTACGAGGAGCTGCGCGCCCCCGGCCGGACGCTGATCCGGGCCACGGCCCGCGCCGTGGCCGCCGTAGGGGAGTACGGGGAGGACCTGCTCCTGATCGACGCCCCCGACCCCGGCTCCGGCAAGCCGTGGAACTGGGCTTCGCCGGAGTTCACCGCGCCCGCGGGCCGGTGGCTGCTGGCGGGCGGGCTGACCCCGGCCAGTGTGCGCGAGGCGGTCGAGGTCACCGGAGCGTGGGGCGTGGACGTGTCCAGCGGGGTGGAGCGGGAGCGGGGCGTGAAGTCCCCGGAGCTGATCAGGGCCTTCATCGAGGCCGTCAGGGGCGCCAGGGGCTGAGCGCCGGACCGGGGCGGCGCGCGGCCGCGGGTGTGGATTCGCTGCGCCGTCCGGCCGCCTGTGCGAGGTGTCGCGGCGGGTCGGGGCCGTCCGGGGTGGTCGGCTGTGCGGCGGCGGAAAACGCCACTGGTCGACATCGAAAGGTGGTACCCGGTGAAGCGAGCCCGTTTCCTCGCCGCGGTCGTCCCGTCCCTGCTGGTGGCCGCGCTCGGCGGCGCCGCCGCGACCGCGCCGGCTTCGGCCGCGCCGCTGCCGAAGCCGAAGCACGAGGTCCCGCACTGCGTCACGGACGAGGGCGACCTCAACGTGCTCTACCAGGTGAAGGAGCGGATCATCGGTCCGGCCGCCTGTCGCGAGACCTACGCGAAGGAGAAGTGGGTCAGGATCGCGCCGGGCTGGAGCACGGCGTCCAGCGGTGCGGGGGCCGTCTATCCCGACGGCTACACGCCGTCCCGTCCCAATCCGATCGACGACTTCAACTCCAAGTTCGTCAGCGCCACGTACATCCTCGACAGGGGTACGCCGCAGGAGCAGAGCTTCACGTACAAGAAGAAGCAGATCCTGCGCACCGGGCTGACCGGCCCCGACGGCCTTCCGTACTCGATCGCGATCTCGCCGCCGTTCAAGGCGCCGGAGCTCGGCACGCACACCACCACCGTCCTCTTCACCCTGAGCGCGGACCACTGCGACGGCTTCGGGACGGTCGTGGACGAGAACTGCCTGCCCGGCGGCACCTTCCCGTACACGGGCAACACCCTCTTCACGGTGGTTCCGAAGCCCGACAACTAGGAGGGCCGGGCGCGCGGGAGCGGGGCGAAGGGCGTGCCACAGGGGTCTTCGGTCCCACCGGCGATGGACGTAGGTCCCTGTCGGTGGGCCTTCCGCCCCGGCGACACTTCGAATCATGGACACTCTGGATTCGGTGATCGTCAATGTGAACGATCATCTCTGGACCTACCTGCTGATTCCGCTGGTGGTCGGTGCGGGCCTGTACTTCACGGTTCGCTCCCGGGGTGTGCAGCTGCGCCTGCTTCCGGAGATGTTCCGGGTACTGAAGGAGAAGACCCCGCAGCGTGCGGACGGCCGCAAGCAGGTCTCGTCCTTCGGGGCGTTCACCATCTCCGCCGCCGCGCGCGTGGGCACCGGCAACATCGCGGGCGTCGCCGCCGCCATCACCCTGGGCGGCGCGGGTGCCGTCTTCTGGATGTGGATGATGGCGCTGATCGGCGCGGCCTCCGCCTTCGTGGAGTCGGCCCTCGCCCAGCTCTACAAGGTGCGTAATTCCAGCGGTGCCTACCGCGGCGGCCCGGCGTACTACATGCAGCGCGCGCTGCGTAAACGGTGGCTCGGGGTGCTCTTTGCGGTGACGATCACCGTCACCTTCGGCTTCGTCTTCAACGCGGTGCAGGCCAACACCATCACCGCCGTGGCCGCCGGCTCGCTGGCGGACGCGGACGGATCGAACTGGTTCGGCCCCTCGCTCGGCGTGCTGCTGGCCGCCCTGCTGGGCCTGGCCGTGTTCGGCGGGGTCAAGCGGATCTCCTCGGTCACCACCGTCCTGGTCCCGGTGATGGCGATCGTCTACCTGCTGCTCGGCGTCGCGGTGGTCCTGCTCAACATCACCGAGTTCCCCCGGGTCGTCGCGGACATCGTCGGCGGTGCCTTCGGCTTCCGCGAGCTCGCGGCGGGCGGTATCGGCGCGGCCATCCAGCAGGGGATCCGGCGCGGCATGTTCTCCAACGAGGCGGGCCTCGGCTCGGCCCCGAACGCGGGAGCCGCCGCCGAGGTCTCGCACCCGGTCAAGCAGGGCCTCGTACAGTCCCTGGGTGTCTTCTTCGACACCCTCCTCGTGTGCACGATGACCGCCTTCATCGTCCTGGTCACCAACCCGGAGCTGTCCGGCCGCCAGGGCGCGGACCTGACGCAGACGGCGCTGAGCGACACGCTGGGCTCGTGGGCCGGGCACCTGCTCACGGTCGTGGTCTTCATGCTGGCCTTCAGCAGCATGATCGGGAACTACTACTACGGCGAGACGAACATCCAGTTCATCACCCGCAAGCGGTGGGTCCTGCCGGGATACCGGGCGCTGGTCCTGGCGGCGGTCGTGCTGGGCTCGCTCGGCTCGGTGTCGGTCGTCTGGAACCTGGCGGACGTGTTCATGGGCGTCATGGCCCTGATCAACCTCGCCGCGATCATCCCGTTGTCGGCCATCGCCTTCCGCCTCCTGGACGACTACCTCGCGCAGCGCCGGGCGGGCCTGGAGCCGGTCTTCACCCGCGACCGGATGCCGGACCTGAAGGGTGTTCAGTGCTGGGACCCGGTCCGCACGACGGTTCCGGCGGCGGCGGGGCGGCGCTGACCCGCGGCGGCCGTCCGGTGGCTACGCCGGCGGCTGGGCGGGTGAGGACCCCCGCCGGGAGGACGCGCGCTGTGCCAGCAGGAGCAGCGTCGTCGGTATGAGGCCGAGCGGGAAGCCGGAGGGTTCCAGGATCCAGGCGCCGAGGAGGACCCACGCCCCCACGGTCCAGCCCAGGTAGCGCGGGATCTCCTGGCCGGTGCGGGCCATCCGTGCCACGAGCAGTCCGAGCAGGATCAGCGGGACGGCGAAGCTGCCGGGCAGGGCCCAGAACTCGGCCATGGAGGCGGCGTTGGCGGGGTCCTTGATGGCGGCTTCGCCGTGCAGTCCGCCGCCGATCCAGTCGCCCCATCTGGGCCAGGTCTTGGCGGTGAAGGCGGCGATGTGCGCGACGCCGATCGCCACGCTGGTGCGCCCGGCCCAGATGGTCAGGGTGCGGGCGCGGGCCGTACCGGCGGATGCGGGCGCAGTTACGAGACTGATAGTTTCGATACTCATAGTTCCGTATGATGGACCCGTGCAGCCTTCGAAGCAACCCCCCGGCCGACCGCGGGACAGCCGCGTGGACGACGCGATCCGTGACGCGGTAAGGGAGTTGGTGGCCGATGTCGGATACGCCGCGCTGACCATGGACGCCGTGGCCGCCAGGGCACGCGTCGGCAAGGCCGCCATCTACCGCCGCCACGCCTCCCGCGGCGAACTGGTCTTCTCCGCGCTCGTGCACGGGAGGGAACCGCAGCCATTGGCGGACACGGGCACGCTGCGCGGGGACCTCACTGCGCTCGCCGACCTGATCCTGGGGATCTTCTCCGACCCGGTCGCCGCCGCCGCGACCCCGGGCCTGCTCGCCGACGTGAAGCAGCAGCCCGAGATCGCCGCCCGCTTCCAGGAGACCTTCATCGCCGAGGAGCGCGCCCTGGTGACGGAACTCCTGGAACGGGCCTTCGTACGCGGCGAACTGGCCGTACGGCCGGATCCCGCGCTGGTCCATGCCGCCGTGCTGGGCACCGTCTTCGCCTGGGTGTTCCTCCTGGAACAACCCCCCGGCCCGGACCTCGCACCGCGCATCGCCGCGATGGCCTTGGCGGCGTGCGAGGCGGCCCTGTAGGCGGCCTTGTGGGCGGCCCCTCGTGGGCGGCCTTGTGGCGGCCGGCTCAGAAGCCCCCGAAGCCGGCGGTCCGGCCGTCCTCCTCGACGGATTCCACCATGCCCGGCATCGCGCGCAGGGCCGCGACCTGGGCGGGGCTGAGCGGGGCGGCGAAGCCGTGCAGGGCGGTGCGGTAGACGTGGACCGGGGTGACGCCGACCAGCCGGGCCACGGCGGCCGGGTCCTGGTCCCGGCGCACGGTGACGATGTACGGGGCGTGGTCGGCGGGGACGGCGTAGGGTACGGGCTCGGGTACGGAGGTGGCCGCGGCCGCGGACGCGGGCATTACGGCGACGGCGGCGGCCAGTGCGGCGACGGCCACGGGCAGCAGGGCTCGGATCGGTCGGGTGCGCATGCAGCGAGGCCATCACGCGCGGCGCCGCAGGTCAAAGAGGTCTGCGGGTGTGGCGGGGGCACGGGGAGCGCACCGGCCGTGCGCCCCCTGAGGGGGATGTGGGCCGTACGGGTGATCTTGCCGGGGCGGCCCCGGATCGTGCGGGCCGTGCGGGCCGGGACACGGCCCTGAGGGCAGAAGGGAGTAACCCTTTCTGCAGTGTGCCGGACGTCCGTGTCGACGGTACGACCGGTTGATCGGCCGGGTTAGGACGGCGGTTCAAGATCCTTCGGGGTGGCACCGATGGAACTGAGGGCCGCCCCCGCCGAGGCCCTATCGCCGCGGGGGCGGCTCACCCATGCCGACCCTCGACCCCGTCAGGGAGTTCCTTCCATGCGCCTGTTTGCACGTGTGGCAACCGCCGCCGTCATCGCCCTCACCCCGGTGGCCGCCGGTACGGCTTCGGCCGCCGCTCCGGAGCCGACACCGGCACCGCTGCACGCCGCCGCCAACCCGGTGCCGGGCAAGTACATCGTGACCCTGGAGAAGGGGGTGGACGCGGCGAAGGCCGCTCAGAAGCTCGGCCTCTCACCGTCGTTCGTCTACGGCTCGGCCCTGAACGGCTTCGCGGTCCCGCTGACACCGCTCCAGCTGACGATCGTCCGCAACAGCCTGGGGGTGAAGTCGGTGGAGGAGGACGCCAAGGTGATGTCCGCGCCGATGCCGGCCTCCACGAGCGGGACCCGGGCCCCGTCCTCCTCCTGGGGACTGGACCGGATCAATCAGAAGCAGCTGCCGCTCGACAACCAATTCTCGACGGAGGGGAACGGCGCGGGCGTGACCGCGTACATCCTCGACACCGGCATCGACTACGCGCACGAGGAGTTCGGCGGGCGCGCCACCTTCGGCTACGACGCCGTCAGCGCCCTGGCGAAGGGGCAGGACTGCAACGGGCACGGCACGCACGTCGCCGGCACGGTCGGCGGCAAGACCTACGGGGTGGCGCGCAAGGTCAGCCTGGTCAGCGTCCGGGTGCTCGGCTGCGACGGCAGCGGGGAGATTTCGGGGATCATCGCCGGCCTGGACTGGGTGGCCAAGAACGCCAAGCAGCCCGCCGTCCTCAACGGCTCCCTGGGCGGAGACAAGTCCGAGGCCGTGAACAACGCCGCGAACGCGGTGAGCGACGCGGGTGTCCTGCCGGTCATCGCGGCGGGCAACTCTTCGATCGACGCCTGCAGGGTCTCCCCGGCCTCGGCAAGCAGGGTGCTGACGGTGGCGGCGAGCAACCAGTGGGACGAGGAGACCGACTTCTCCAACTTCGGCCGGTGCGTCTCCGTCTACGCACCCGGCCAGGCCATCGTCTCGGCGAAGCTCGGCGGGGGCTCCATCGCCCTGAACGGCACCTCCATGGCCGCCCCGCACGTGGCCGGAGTCGCCGCCCTCTACAAGGCGGCGCACCCCAAGGCCGACCCGTCTGAAATCGCCTCTTTCGTCGACACCGAAGCCACCAAGGACGTCCTGACCAACGTCAGCCCGGCCACTCCGAACCACCTCCTCTTCACCGGCGGTCTCTGACCGGTCGGAGGGTCGCGACGAAGACGGCCCGGGCCCGCACGCGGAAGACCGCGTGCGGGCCTTCGGGCCTGTCCGGGCTACCTCTCAGGGGGATCTCAGGGGTGGGTACCCGATGTGGCTCGGGGTCCCTTCGCCGTAGCGTCATCGACATGATCACCTCGCGAACCGCCTTCATCGCAGCGCCTGTTCTGATGGGTGCCTACGGCGTCATCCGCATCGTCGACGGTCTCGACGGCAGCCGCGGGCCGGGTCTCGCGTGGAGTCTGGGCCACCTGTGCTTCCTCGGTGCGATCGCCTTCTTCGTCCAGGGCTTCGTGGCGATGCGAAGAGCCGTGGCCGGCGGCCGGCTGTCGACCGTGGGCCTGTGGGCCGGCGTGGCGGGAGCGGTCGCCGTGGCCGGGCAGTTCGCCATTGACCTCGTGGTCGGCTTCCTGTCGGCGGACCGGGAGGCCATGAACGTCCTGTTCGACCGCGTCCAGGCGATACCCGGCATGCTTCCGGTGTTCTACGACTTCGGCCCGCTGCTGTTCTTCGTCGGCCAGCTGATCCTGGTCTCCCAGCTCGCCAAGCGCCGCGTCCTCAAGCCGTGGGCCCCCTTCCTGGTCCTCGTCGACACCACCCTGCCCTTCGCCGACAAGGACCTCATACCGCTCGGAGCCGTCCTCCTCCTGGTCTCCTTCGCCCCGCTCTACCGCAGCGCCCCGGACGCCGCCGTCGCCGGTACGCCTGCCGCGAAGGCGCTGGTCTAGGACTCGGTGGGGGATCGGACCGAGCCCCGCGATCCGACCGGGTGAGGGAGGAGCGATTCTGCTCGGCGCGGCGGGAGTTGGCACGCGACGGGCGCCGGTGGTTCGGGTATCCAGAAGGCTCCCACCGCCGAATCCGGAAGGCCGCGATGAGACTCACCCGCCCCGCCCTGCTGGCTGCCACCGCGCTCCTGGCCCTCTACGGGCCGACGGCCACGGCGCAGGGACAGCACGGTCCGCTCCCCGACCCCGCCGTCCCGAAGGCCGCGGAAACCGTGACCTACGTCACCGGTGACCCGGTGTACATTCCGGCCGAGTACCCCGCCGTTCTGCACACGGCCAGGGCCAATTGCCCATCCGGTCAGGTGCCCACCGGGGGAGGTATGACCACCTACGGGAACAGGTTCAGCTTCTCCATCACCAGCTCCTACGCGCAGGGAGGCAGCTGGATCGTCACCGGTAGGAGCAACGAGTCCCTGCTGAGGGACGGGAGCATCGCGGCGACGGTGGTCTGTTCGCCGGCTGCCCACCACCAGGTCTTCGGCGGCCGCGTCACGCTGGAGAGGGGGCAGGTCGTCACCCTCCACCAGCCGTGCCCCAGCGGTGAGGTGCCCACGGGAGGAGGGGGCAGGGGCGACGCGGAACGAGTGGCCATCCAGAGTTCGCTTCCCGCCCTCAACACGTGGGAGGTCAGCTATTGGAACGACACCGGGCAGACCCACACGGTGGAGCCCTTCGTCGTCTGCTCGACCGCGCCCCACCATGCGGTCGCCGGACGCGCGGGCTCGATTACGAGGGGCGGCAGCGGAACCTCTCAGGTCCAGTGCCCGGACGGACAACAGGTCACCGGTGGCGGAGGATTCAGCAAGAACGACACCGAGATCATCCTGACGAGCTTCGAGGGCAATGGCTGGCGTGCCACCAGCGCCGGCTTTTCGCCCGACGTCCAGCAGGTGACCGCCTTCGCGGTGTGCACCGGCAGCTGAGCGGTCTCGGGTAGGTTCGGCCGCCTCGTTCCCGACCGAGAGCGACTGCCATGAGTCACCTTCCCCCGGACCCGACAGTGCTCCACCCGTTTCCCGACCAGCCGCGCGTGGTCCTGTTGAAGCCGCTGGTGACCTCGCCGCTGATCGAGATCGGGGAGTACTCGTACTACGACGACCCGGATGATCCGACCGCCTTCGAGACCCGCAACGTGCTCTACCACTACGGGCCGGAGCGGTTGGTCATCGGGAAGTTCTGCGCGCTGGGCACCGGGGTGCGGTTCATCATGAACGGGGCCAACCACCGGATGGACGGCCCCTCCACGTTCCCCTTCCCCATCATGGGCGGCGCCTGGGCCGAGCACTTCGACCTGCTCACCGGCCTGCCGGGCAGGGGAGACACGGTCGTCGGCAACGACGTCTGGTTCGGCTACGGGACGATGGTCATGCCCGGAGTGCGGATCGGGCACGGCGCGATCATCGCTTCGGGTGCCGTGGTCGTGGACGACGTCCCCGACTACGGCATCGTCGGCGGCAACCCGGCCCGACTCGTCCGCACCCGCTACGACGAGGACCAGATCGCCCGCCTGCTCGCCCTCGCCTGGTGGGACTGGCCGACGGATCACCTCACGGAGCATGTCCGGGCCGTCATGTCCGGCAGCGTCGATGACCTCGAAGCGGCCGCCCCGCGGTCCTGACCCGGGCCGCCGGCTAGGGCTCTTGGCGCGGAGCGCCCGTGAGGGGCGGAGGGAACCGGTCCGGGGGGTGGGCGGTGAGCCTGCTGCATACGACGGCCTGGTGGAGCGCGTCCGCCGCGGTCCTCGGGCGATGCTGGACCACGGCGGTCCTCCAGCTGTCCGTCCTGCCGTTGTCGGCGCTCTGGATCGCCTCGTTCGACACCTATTACAAGTGATCCCGCGCAGGGGTCCGTCAGTGGCGCGTCGCAGGTCAACTGCTCCAGCGGGCCACGATGGCGTGATCGACACGGAAGAGGGCGTCGCACTCCGCGCAGTACGCACTGCCGAAGACGTAGGTCAGCTTGCTCGCGACTTCGTGCTGGCCATCGGCGAGAGCACGCGCGTGAAGCCGGTTGGCCGTTCCTTCCAAGGAGGAGGGGTCTGCGGGCCGCAACTCCCCACGGTGCCCAGCGGCCCCGTTCATGTAGAAGCCGTCGGCCGTCGAGAAGTAGCCGTACTCGCCGAACACCACGAAGTTCTCGGCCTCACACACTGGGCAGGGAACCTCGAACTCCTCACCGCTGAGACCGTGCAGCTCCTCCCCCCACACCTCGACTCCCTCGAAGGCCAGCAGGGCTTCCAGCAGTTCCACGTAGCGATCCGGACTGCCGTTCAGCGACGGATGGCGCAGTGCCCGCTCCACCAGCTCGATCAGCTCGGTGATCTCGGCGGCGTAGGCATCCTTTGGATCAGGAGTCCCGTAGGGCCGGTCGGTGGCGGCGACGATGGAAGCGGCCAGCAGCAAGGGCATGGTTTGGCCTGCGGCCGTCAACTGGCGCGCCTTCTCGGCGAGCGCGGGCAGGGCGGCGTAGCTCGCGGGGTAGACCGTTCCTTGGTGGCACAGGCGGGACCAGAGCTCGTTCCACGCGGGACCCTCCGGGTCGGGCCCTGCTGCCTCCAGGAGGCCGGGCACGTCTTCGGCGGTGCCGTAGGCATGGCTGAGTCGAGACCAGTCCGTCATGGGGCTGATCAAAGCAGACGCTTCCAGAATCAAGGACCGCGCCCGGCCACGGCCGATCGGGCCCCGCCGGTGATCCGAACGAGACTGCCTAGCCGAGGGCGGCGACGAAGGTTGTCCAGGCGGCGCCACGGAAGATGAGGTGGGGGCCGTCGGGGACCTTGGAGTCGCGGACGGGGACGAGGTCGGGGTGGCCGTCGGAGACTTCCAGGCAGTTGCCGCCGTCTCCGGCGCTGTGGGTGGACTTCCGCCAGGTGGCCATCTCCAGGCAGCTGCCGCCGCTGCCGTCGCTGTAGCTGGACTTGTGCCAAGTGGCCGCCGACAGGTCGTACTCAGGCTGGTGCGTCATGCTCGTACCCCTCCGCCACGGACTCGATCAGGGCCAGCGATTGCGCGGGAGGCAGCGCACCGGCCGTGAGGAGATCGTAAGTCAGGAAGTGACGCGAGACCGTGGCCGGATCGTCGAACAACTGGCCCGTTCCGTTGCCTTGGACGTAGGCGAGGGTGGGGGCGTCCTCGAAGGACATCAGCTGAAGAGAACCGCCCATGGCAGCGTGGGCACCCGCGCGGAACGGGATGACCTGGACGATGATTCGGTGCGCCCGGATGAGGGACGCGATGTGGCGAAGGGCCTCCGCCATCACGGCTGAGCCGCCGACCTCACAGCGCAGCACCGCTTCGCCGAACACGGCCCACAACAATGGTGTTGTTGGATCGGAGAGGAGGAACGCTCGCGCGAGCCGGTTCGTGACCAGCTCATCGATCTCCGGCTCCGGCGCAGTCGGTTGGTAGGCGCGACAGACGGTCCGCGCATAAGCCTCGGTCTGGAGCAGGCCGGGGACGGTCAACGGCGCGTACTCCCGGATGGCCTTCGCCAAGGCTTCGGCCTCGGCGGCAGCCGCGAAGTGGTCCGGGTACTTGGACTTGGCGGCCGCCTCGCAGTTGCGGACGAAGAAGCCGCCCGTGTTGAGGATTTCGTCCAGCTGGCGCGCGAAGTCGAGGTGCATGCGGCGCGTGCCCGCTTCGAGCTGGCCGATGAACGAGCCGCTGACGAAGAGCGGTTCGCCGAGTTCGGCCTGGCTGAGGCCGGCGCGCTCGCGCGCCACGCGTAGTTCGGCGCCGAGCAGGGCGCGGGGTGAGGTGGAGGGGTCGAGGTTCTTACCTGCCATGGCAACTCCCTGGCCAACACGTGCGGTTGTTGCGGTGTCCGCATTGAAAGGCTAGCCAGTCGGTCGCCACTCTGAGTGCCGAAGCTGATTACTCAGAGCGAAAGGTGACATGTCATGGTGCTCACGCCCAAGGAGCGGATGCAGGCGGCCGAGGAGGCCGTGGGGCAGCTGAAGGCGGCCCTGACGGATGTGGGGGTGGTGTTCCCCTCGCTCGGGGTGGACGGGGTCTCGGCCGCGGGGTCGTACGGGCTCCCGCTGGTCGACCTGGGGCGCTGCAACCTCGACACCGCGCTCCGGCTGGCCGCCGTGCTCCACGAGCGGGCCCACCCCTGACCGGCGGATCGAGGGCGGGCCACGGTCGGGTGGGGGTCAGACCTTCACGGCGGCGAGGCGCTTGCCGCAGAGCGCGGCGAGGTCCTCCGGGTCGGAGGTGAGGACGGTGACGGGACCGGGCGCCGCGAGTGCGGTGGCGGCGAGCATCGCGTCGATGGCGTACTTGTGCCCGTGCAGGCCGGCCTCGCGGAGCAGGGCGGTGGCGGCGAGGGCGATCTCCTCCGTGACCGGTTGGACCACCACCCGGGAAAGCGCCCACTTGAGGGTGGGCATGTTGATCTGCGGATGCACCACCTCGGCGAGGGTGACGGTGCTGGTGATGACGCGCACGTCCCGAGCGAAGGCTGCCGCCAGCCATGCCACGGTTTCGCGGTCGCGGGAGATGTATTTCGCGAGGCCCTCGCTGTCAAGGACGAGGGTGCCGGCGGGCGTGGCCTTCCGGGATGTCATGCGGCGTTCCGCCTCTTCTCGGTATTGGCCGGTGCCTCTTCCCGTGCACGCACAAGGAAGTCGGCCTTCTCCCTGATCTCCTCCGCAGTGATCGGGCCGATCTCCGCCTCTGCCACGGCGATGAGCTCGGCGAGCCTGTCCCGTTCGATCTGGCGGGCCACGGCAGCGGTGACGTAGGCGGAGAGGCCGGACGGGCCGGCCAGGGCGCGAGCGGCCTCGGCGATCTCGCGGGGCATCGAGACGGAGTACTTCTGGGTGGGCTCGCTCATGCCACCACTGTGTTCGGTGTGTGGTGCGAAGGAGTACATACGCATAGGTCTACGGCATATGCGTACACCTGGGGCGGCATCGCGCGGCAGTTAGCTCGATGGTGTGACGGTCTCTCCGCTCAGTCCGTGCGCAGCCGGGCGTGGAGGTGTTCGTCGTGCCAGCCGTCCGCGTGGAGGAGGGCTCCGCGCATGGTGCCCTCGAGGGGGTAGCCGGCCTTCAGGGCGACGCGGCAGGAGGCCGGGTTGGCCACCGAGTGGGTGATGCGGACGCGGTGCAGGCCCAGTTCGCCGAAGGCCCAGCGGGTCACCGCGGACACGCCCTCGGTCATGGCTCCGGCGCCCCGCCTGGCCGGTAGCAGCCAGTACATGATCTCGGCGCTGCCGCCGCGCAGGTCGATGTCGGCGAGGCCGATCAGGCCGACCGCCACCGCGTCCTCGGCAGGGGCCACGGCCCAGACCGCCGCCTGTTCGGTGTGCCAGCGCTCGCGCCAGCGGGCGATGCGGGTGACGGCCCGGTCCTCGGTCAGGCGGTCCGGGCGGTTCCAGTGGCGGATGTCCGGATCGGCGTACGAGGCCACGAGCGCGGGGGCGTCGTAGGGCTCCCAGGGGCGCAGCAGCAGCCCGCCGGGCAGGGCGTACGTCGGCTGGGCGAGTGCGGCCATCCGGCCCGCGGGGACGACGGCCGGTATCGAGTCGGTCATCGGTTCAGGATGCCGTCCGGTCGGCGGGGCCGTTGCGGTGACCCTCAGCGACACATATCCGGTGAAAGGTCACAGTCAGCGACAAATCGCACCCTTCTCCCTACTGTCTGGTCGGGCACCGAGTGAATGGATGAAGAGATGAGACGACGGCTTTCGGCGATCGCCGCGGCCGGTCTGGCCGCGATCCTCGCGCTGGGCTGCGGCACGACCTCCACCGCGAGCACGAACCCGGACGGAGGCAAGGGCGGCAAGGGCCTGTGCGCCCCGGGCGTCCCGATCGGTCCGGAGGGCCAGAAGTTCTACGATCCGCCGTCGCCGCTGCCCGAGGGCGATCACGGTGATCTGATCTGGGCCCGTCGCGTCGATGCTCCCGACGGTGCGCGCGCCTGCCGGATCCTCTACTTGTCGAAGCTCCAGAGCGGCACCCCCGTGGCCGTCTCCGGCATCGTGGCCTGGCCCGACGCCCCCGCGCCCAGGCACGGGCGCAACGTGGTGGCCTGGGCCCACGGGACCGTGGGCGGACCGCGCCAGTGCGCGCCCTCCGCGGTGCCGAACCCGGCCACCGACCTGGTGGGTTACTACACCTACGACAGCCCGTGGGGCATCGACGTCGGCGTGCCGGCACTGACGCAGTTCCTCGGTTCCGGCGACATCGTGGTCGGCACCGACTACCAGGGCCTGGGCACCCCGGGCGTGCACCAGTACACGGTCGCCGTCACGGAGACCAACAACGTCCTGGACTCGGTCCGCGCGGCCCGACAGATCGCCGACGCCCACGCGAACGACAAGGCGGCCGTCCTCGGCTGGTCGCAGGGCGGCGGCGCGGCGACCTTCATCGCCCAGAACTACAAGCAGTACACCCCGGAGACCAAGCTGGTCGGCATCGCGGCGCTGGCGCCCGCGGCCGACCTGGGCCCGGACTTCCGAGGCCTGGTGCTGCCCGGCCCGACGTCCCCCACCTCGCCGTCCCACAACGCGGCGCTGCGCGTCAACGTCTACCGGGGCTTCCTCGCGGCCTACCCCGGGCTGAAGGCCGAGGACGTGCTGAAGACGGCCGGTCTGGAGGCGCTGCGCGGTGACGGGGTGATGTGCATCGAGCACCTCGCCGACGTGATCCAGGAGAACGTGGGCAACGCCGGGCAGCTCGACACCCTGTTCCAGCCGCTGTCGGTGGTGCCGGAGGTCTGGCACCAGCGCTTCCACGAGAACACCCCGGGCTATGTCGCCTCGGTGGCGCCGATCCTGGTGATGCAGGGGACGGCGGACACCGTCATCAACCCGAACTCCACCGACGAGTACGTGAAGCGGGCCTGCCGCTTCAACAAGCCCGTCGTGTACACGAAGTACCAGGGCGCGACGCACCAGACGATCCCGAACGTCGCGGAGTCGGAGTACCTGAGCTGGATCGCGGACCGCTTCGCGGGCCGTCCCGCTCCGTCCAACTGCGCCTGACACGAGGCGATCCGCACAGGAAGGCTCCGGGCCGGTGGACCACACCGGCCGGGAGCCTTCCTGCGTACGGGGGCGCGTGCCCGCCGGTCAGCGGCCCACGGGCACCGGCGCCGGGCCGGCGGGCTCGGCCGAGGAGGCCGGGGGCGCGGATACGGGCTGCTCGGCGGCTGCGGCGTCGCCGTCCGGGTCGGAGTTGAAGTCGGTCAGCATCTGCTTCGTGAAGCCGAAGAAGTAGGTGGCGGCGAAGCCGACCAGGTAGCCGACGGCCAGGCCGCCCGCGTAGATGGCGATGGTCATCCCCATGCCCGACTTGCCGTCGAGGAGCGGGAACAGGGCCCAGCCCGAGGGGCCGATGGCGGTGGAGCCGAAGGCGGTGCCGAGCTGGTTGAAGAGGCCGACGAAGGCTCCGCCCGCCGCGCCGCCGATGCAGGCGGTGATGAAGGGGCGGCCCAGGGGGAGGGAGACGCCGTAGATGAGGGGCTCGCCCACGCCCAGGAAGCCGGCCGGGAGGGCGGACTTGATGGTGGCGCGGATCGAGCGGTTGCGCGGGAGCTTGCAGTAGACGGCGATGGCCGCGCCGACCTGGCCCGCGCCCGCCATGGCGAGGATGGGGAGCAGGACGGTGTAGCCGGTCTGCTCGATCAGGGTGGTGTGGATGGGGATCAGGGCCTGGTGCAGGCCCAGCATCACCAGCGGGAGGAAGAGGCCGCCGAGGACCAGGCCGGCGAAGGCGCCGCCGGTGGCGAGCAGCCAGGTGGCGAAGGTGCCGATGGCGGAGGAGACCTCACCGGCTACGAACATCAGGCCGAAGATCGTGACCAGGCCGGAGACGAGGACGGTGAGGGTGGGGGTGACCAGGACGTCCAGGGCCTCCGGGACCCACTTGCGGCACCACTTCTCCACCTGGACGGCGAGCAGGGCCGCCGCGAGGGCGCCCAGGACGCCGCCCTGGCCGGGGGAGAGGTGCTGGCCGAAGGCGTCGATCTTCGCCACGCCGGGGAAGACGATGATGGCGGCTACGGCGCCGCCGAGGATCGCCGTGCCGCCGAACTCCTTGGCCGTGTTGTAGCCGACGAAGACCGCGATCAGGGACATGAAGCCGGAGGCGATAGCGGCCAGCGCCGGGACGACGGCGGGCAGCCAGCCCATGTTGGTGATGAACCCGTTGAGGCCGGCGATGATGCCGCAGCCGATCAGGGCGGGGATCAGCGGGACGAAGATGTTCGCGATGCGGCGCAGGAACAGCTTGAAGGGGGTGGAGTTCTTCGCCTTCTGGGCGTCCTTGATCGCCGCGCCCTGGGCGGCCAGTCCGTCCGCGGTGACGGAGTGACTGGCGGGGCCGGCCGGGCCGGTGGAGGCGTCCGAGCGGCCTTCCGCGACCAGGGCCTCGAACTCGGGCGTGACGCGGGCGACGGTGCCCGGTCCCAGCACGATCTGGTAGGTGTCGTCCTCGACCACGCCCATGACGGCGGGCACGGCCTTGAGGGCCTCGTCCTGGACCAGCGAGCGGTCCCGCAGGGTGATGCGCAGGCGCGTCATGCAGTGCGCGATGGAGAGGATGTTGTCCGGACCGCCGACCAGAGGAAGGATCGCGGCGGCTGTGGCGCGGTTCTTGTCAGTGGACATCGTGGTGTTCGCCTTGCTGCTTGGGGTCAGCGGGAGGTCAGCGGGAGGTCTGGGTGAGGGCGGCCCGGAGGTGGCCCTTGGAGGCGGTGAGCAGTTCGCCGGCGGTGGGGCCGTCGACTCCGCCGAGGATGACGAGGATGGCCTGCTTGACCTCGCCGTCGGACGCGGTGAGCGCGGCCTCGATCTCCTCGTCCGGGGCGCCGGTGGCGAGGGAGACGATGCGGCGGGCGCGGGCGCGCAGCTTCTCGTTGGAGGAGCGCATGTCGACCATGAGGTTCCCGTAGGTCTTGCCCAGGCGGATCATCGTGAGGGTCGAGATGAGGTTGAGCACGAGCTTCTGCGCGGTGCCGGCCTTCAACCGGGTCGAGCCGGTGAGGAGTTCGGGGCCCACGACGACCTCGATGCCGTGGTCGGCGGCCGCGGCAAGCGCGGAACCGGCGTTGCAGGACAGGCCCACAGTGAGCGCGCCGCGTCCGCGGGCGAACTCGACGGCGCCGATCGCGTACGGGGTGCGGCCGGAGGCGGAGATGCCGATGACGGTGTCCTCGGCGGTCAGGGCCAGCGCGGTCAGGTCCTCGGCGGCCAGCTCCTTGGAGTCCTCGGCGCCTTCGACGGCCTTGACCATGGCGGAGGGGCCGCCCGCGATCAGGCCGACGACCTCGGAGGGGTCGGTGTTGAAGGTGGGCGGGCACTCGCTGGCGTCCAGGACCCCCATCCGGCCGGCGGTGCCGGCGCCCGCGTAGATCAGCCGTCCGCCGCGGGCCATCCGCTCGGCGATCCCGTCGATGGCGGCGGCGATCGTCTCCAGCTCCCCGGCGACGGCGGCGGGGACGGTCGCGTCCTCGGCGTTCATCAGGCGGGCGATCTCGAGGGTGGACAGCCGGTCGATCTCGGCCAGCTCGGGGCGGAAGGCCTCGGTGGTCAAGGTGGCGAGCTGGGCGCGGAGTTCGGCGTACGCGGTCATGAGTGGGGGCTCCTGAACTGCTAGCGGGTGGTGCTGGTGCGCTTGGAGGTGGGTACGGGGGTGTGGTGGCGGGGCGCGAGCGCCTCGTACGAGGCTGCGAGCGCGGGCGCGGCGGTCTCGTAGGTCTGCTGGGCGACGCCGACGAAGAGGCAGTCGACTACGAGCAGCTGGCTGGTGCGGCTCGACATGGCGGCCGGGCGCAGCTGGGTCTCGCGGGCGGCGGAGGTGGCCAGCACGAGGTCGGCGTAGTGGACGACGGGGGAGTTCGCCCGGGCCGTGAGAGCGAGGGTGGTGGCGCCGTGCTCGAAGGCGATCCGCAGGGGTTCGATGACGTCGCCGGTGCCGCCGGAGTGCGTGATGGCGATGGCGACGTCGCCGGGGCGCAGCAGGACGGCGGTGGTGACGGCCAGGTGCGGGTCGTTGTGCGCGTGGGCGATGAGGCCGATGCGCGACAGCTTCTGGGCGAGGTCCTGGGCGACGAGGCCCGAGGCGCCGACTCCGTAGATCTCGATGCGGCGGGCGTCCGCGAGGGCGGAGACGGCCGAGGCGAGGGCGGTGACGTCGAGGCCGGCGGCGGTGTCGGTGAGGGTCTGCGCTTCCTCGTGGGCCAGCTTGGCGACCACGTCCGCGAGGGAGTCGTCGACGGCTATGTCCACGGTGACCGCCGGGGCCGCGCCGGACTCCTGCTGGGCGGCGAGCGCGGCGAGCGCCAGGCGCAGGTCGCGGTAGCCGGGGTAGCCCAGGAGGCGGGCGGTGCGCACGACGGTGGCCTCGCTGGTGCCGGTGCGGGCGGCGAGGCCGGAGACGGTGAGCGCGGCGCACCCGGCGGGGTCTTCGGCGACGGTCTCGGCCACGGCCTGCATGGAGCGGGTCATCGAGGGGCCGAGGCTGCGGACGCGGGCCCGCAGGGCGGCGGGGACGGGGACGGGGACGGTTACGTCCGCACCCTCGCTGAAGGTTTCTTTCACGTTCTTGCTCACGCTTGAAATCTATTTTCAGCGGGGTGGGGGCGTCAAGACGCCATCAGTCACCGGCGCAAGAGGACCTTCGCCACTTGGGCCGTCCGGGTCCACAATGTCTCCATGGACCACGCGACCCCCCTGGAACAGGCGCTGCACGCCGCACGCGCCCTCGTACTCGCCGATCTCGTCGCGGGCGAGGTCGCCGAAGCCGATGTCGTCTCCCTCGTCGAGAACTCGGTCACGCATCGCCGGTGGTGGGTGGAGCAGTGGCCGGAGGGTGTCGACTACCTCGCCGGACTCGTCGCCCAGGACGTGAAGGACGCGCTGCTGCAGAAGTACGGGCGCTGGCCGCTGTGCCCGGTCTGCAACCACGGCGAGCCGCACGCGCTGGACGTCGAGCCCGAGCTCGGACCGGACCCGATGTGGGTGTGCTCGGAAGCCGGCGTGCGGGTGGCGCCGGTGGGCGGACTCGGACCCGTCTTCGCGGGCGGCTTCGCCACCGGGTACGACGAATGAGCCGCCGGGGAGCCCGGGCGCGGCGGACGAGCCGCCGGTGAGGGTGTACATCGACCCGCCCGACTGGCCGGGTCACGGCCGCATGTGGTCGCACCTGGTCAGCGATGTCTCGTACGAGGAGCTGCACGCCTTCGCGGCCTCGATCGGCTGCCCGGAGCGGGCCTTCGAGCGGGACCACTACGACGTGCCCTCGCACCGCTACGAGGACGCGGTGGGCGCGGGCGCGATCGAGATAGGCAGCAAGGAACTGGTCCGGCGGCTGACGGCGGCCGGGCTGCGCAGACCTAAGGGGCGGCCGGCGCCTTAGCGGTGCCGGGGGCCTCGGGGGTCTTCGGGGCGCAGACCAGCACGGTGATCTGTGCGACGGCGCCGATCAGGACCACGCCCTGCAGGGTCACGAGGTTGCCGAAGGCGACGGACGCCACGAAGGCGGGGACCGCGGCGGTGTGCACGGCGAGCACGGTCCGGAGCAGCCGGCCGCCCGCGTTCCATGTCCGCCGGGATTCTCCCGAGGGGCGCCACAGGGTCCAGGTGACGAAGGCGGCGACCAGGCACCCGACCGCCACCGCGGGCCACGGCAGGTGCAGCGGGGCAGTGGCCCCCGCGCCGATTCCGTATCGGGCCAGGTTCAGGGCGCCGAAGGCGGTGACGGCCGGTCCGGTCGCGCAGAAGAGGCCGCCGATCAGGCGCATCCTCTTGATCCGCACCTCCCGGGGCAGCGCGAGAGGAGACGGGGTCCGGCGGCGGCCCGACCGTTCCTGCATGTCCAGGAACTGCCCGGCCGTGCCCCGGAAGTCCGTAGCCAGGGCCAGTCCCGTCCCGCTCGCCAGGAGCCCCCACCCCAGCAGGAACAGTCCCGGGCCCTCGCCGACTCCCATGACCCCGTCTCACCTCTTCCGCGTCCGGCCCCCCGCCGGACGGGCTCACGCTAGGCCCCCGGCGGGGTCGCCCGGCATGCCGGGAACCGGCAGTCTCAGCGGTCGGCGGGCTGCCGGGTTCCGGCCACACCAGTCGTCGCGGCATCCGCCGAGGACGCCACGACGCGGGTCGCGGCCGGCCCCGTACGAGGCCTCGTGCGCCGGTCCAGGCGCAGGGCTACGAGGCCCAGGCCGATGGCGGTGACGGTCATGGCGCCGCCCGCCCAGGCGGTGGCGGAGAAGCCGTAGCCGGCGTCGATGACGGTGCCGCCGAGCCAGGGGCCGCCGGTGTTGCCGAGGTTGAACGCGGCCGTGGTCGTGGCTCCGGCCAGGGTCGGGGCGGCGCCCGCGACGTTGAACATGCGGGCGTTGAGCGCCGGGGCGGTGAAGAACGCCGAGAAGCCGAGGAGGAAGGACAGGGCGATCGCGGCCGCTGCGGTGGAGGCCAGCAGGGCGAGGGCCGCCAGGAAGACGGTGGAGGCGGTGATGCCCCACAGCATCACGCCGAAGAGGTTCGCGTCGGCGATCCGCCCGCCCAGGGTGGTGCCCAGCAGCGCGCCCACCCCGAAGAGGCCCAGGATCCACGGCACCCAGCCGGAATCCAGCCCGGCCACGTCCGTGAGCAGCGGGGACAGGTAGCTGAAGGCGCAGAAGACGCCGCCCGCGGCGAGCGCGGTGACACCGATCGACAGCCAGACCTGGCGGTCGCGGTAGATCCGCAGCTCGCGGGAGAGCGTCGGCTTCTCGTCGGGCAGCGGGATCTTCGGGATCAGGGTGAGGATGCCGGCGAGGGCGATGGCGGAGGCCGCGGCGACGGCCCAGAACGCGGAGCGCCAGCCGAACTGCTCGCCGAGGAACGCGCCGGCCGGGACGCCCAGCACGTTGGCGATGGAGAGGCCGCCGATCATGACCGCCATGGCGCGGGCGCGCTGGTGCTGCTCGACCATGGCGATGGCCACGGCCGCCCCCACGGCCCAGAAGCCGGCGCAGGCGAGCGCGGAGACGATGCGGGAGGCGAAGAGCAGCTCGTAGGAGGGGGCCAGCGCGCCCGCGACCTGCCCGAGGCCGAAGAGGCTGATGAGGGAGACCAGCGTGGTGCGGCGGGGCAGCCGCAGCGTGGCCACGGCCAGCAGCGGCGCACCGACCACCATGCCGATGGCGAAGGCCGATATGAGCAGGCCCGCCTGGGGAATGGTGACGCCCATGTCCTCGGCGATGGGTGGCAGGAGCCCAGAGAGCATGAACTCGCTGGTTCCGAGTGCGAAGACGGAGAGGCCGAGGATGTAGACGGCAACGGGCATGCGGGTGCGTTCGGCTGCTACGGGCATGAACTACACCAACCACGCAGAAACGTTTCACATTCCCTGGGCGCGCCTTGCCCCTACGCGAGCTCCGCCAGCTCGGCGGCCAGGTTCGCGCGGGCCGGGGCCTCCCAGTGCGCGGCCCCGTAGGGGGTGCGGAAGAGACGCGGCAGGTCCAGCAGCTGGCGCAGGACGCCGGCGCGGCCCTCGCGGAAGGCCTCGTCGGGGACGAAGGCGTACTCGGAGCGCACGGCCGCGGCGTACGCGGCGTAGGCGTCCGGGGCCCCGGCCAGGACCCCGAGGTCCGCGTCGCACAGCACCTCGCCGTTGGTGTCCCCGGGCGCGGGGTCGTGGGTGACGGTGAGCCGGACCAGGCGGGCCGTCTCGGCGGTGCGCGCCGCGTCGACGCCGAGCTCGGGCAGGGCGCGCTCGGCGAGGGCGGCGCTGCGCTCCTCGTTCTCGGAGCGGTCGGGGCGGTAGACCGCGTCGTGGAACCAGGCCGCGAGTTCCACGGCGGCGAGGTCCTCGGCGTGCGGGGCGAGTACGTCGATCCGTGCGAGTACGTCGGCCAGGTGCGCGGTGGTGTGGTACCTGCGCTGCGGCTCCGCCCAGGCGGCGAGGAGCCGGTCGGCGTAGGGGCCGGGATCGCGGTCGGCGCCGGCGGCGGTGGCGGTCGCGTGCCAGCGGGTGCGGAGGCCGAGGGCGCTGCCCTGCGTGTCGGAGGTCATGCGGACATTGTGGTGGTGGCGTGATTGTGCTGGTGAAGGGTGGGCGAAGGCCCGTACCCTGAATATTGGACTAGACCTATTTTCCATACTGGCCCGGAAGGGTCATACGAGCAGTTATCCGAAGGATGGGATTACATGAGCAACCGTGCGCTCCTGGAGGTGATCGCCCTCGACGTGGAGGACGCGGTCGCGGCCCAGGCCGGTGGGGCGGACCGACTCGAGCTGGTCACCGACATGGCCGCCGACGGGCTGACCCCGCCGCGCGAGACCTTCGCGGCGATCAGGGCGTCGGTCGACATCTCCCTGCGCGTGATGCTCCGCAAGGCCGACGGCTTCTCGGTGGGCACCGCCGAGGACCTGGACCGGCTGCTCACGGAGGTACGGGCGCTGCGCGCGGAGGGGGCGGACCAGTTCGTCCTCGGCTTCCTGAACCCGGACGGCAGCCCCGACCTGGCCGCCGTCGAGCCGATCGTGGCGGAGCTCGGCGGCTGCGGATGGACCTTCCACCGGGCGATCGACCGGGCGGCCGACCGCGACCAGCTCCGCAAGGCGCTGGCGGACCTGCCCGGCCTGGACACCTACCTGACGGCGGGCGCCGCGGGCGGGGTCGACGAGGGCCTGCCGGTGCTTCTGGCGGAGGCGGCGCGGTCCGCGGCCGCGGAGCCCGGCTACGAGCCGCGGATCCTGGTCGGCGGAGGGCTGGCCCTGTCCCACCTGCCGGTGCTGCGCGAAGCGGGCATCGACGCCTTCCACATCGGCGGCGCGGCCCGTCCCTCCGGGTGGGACCGTCCGGTCTCGGCTGCCGCCGTCGCGGACTGGCGTTCCGCCCTGTCCTGACCTGCGGCGCCGTTGCCGGGGCCAGCCCCCGGACCCCCGCGCCTCAAACTCCCCCAGCTACCGCTGGGAGGTGCCCCCGGGCGGGGCTGGATTGCCCGTAGGGCAATTTCAGCCCCGCCGGCGTTTGAGGCAGGGGGCACCCCCAGCGGTAGCTGGGGGAGGGTCTGGGCGGAGCCCAGGGAACGGTGGAAGGGCGGGTAGGGGACAGGCCCCGCAGGGTCAGGTCAGTGCCGCCGGCAAAGGGGCCGAGTGGAGGAGGGTCAGACCCGACACGGCTCGGGTCAGGCAGACGTACAGCCGCCGCAGCCCCGTGCGTTCGTCGGGCTCGCCCGAGACCACCGCCGCAGGCTCGTCCAGGACGACGTAGTCGTACTCCAGACCCTTCGCGAGCGACGCCGGCACCAGCGTCAGACGGGACTCCGCCGTCGTCTCCTCGCCGGGCGAGAGGTACGGCAGCCCCGCCGCCGCCAGGGCCTCCGCCAGCTCCGGGATCCGCGCGTCCGCCGCGATCAGCCCGATCGAGCCCTCGTACGCGAGCGAGGACCGGCAGGCCTCCACGGCCGCGGCCGTGGAATCCGCGACGGGCGAGACGACCAGGGAACCCGGCGTCTCACGGACCGAGGAGACCGGGGCCAGGCCCGGGGAGATCGAGGGGAGCAGGCGGGAGGCGTAGGCGATCACCTCGCGCGGTACGCGGAAGCCCGCCGTCAGCTCCTCCAGCACCGCCGCCGGCTTGCCGAGGTGTTCCAGCGCCTCGTCCCAGCTGCGCGTCGCCCACGGGGTCGTGCCCTGGGCGAGGTCGCCGAGGATCGTCGCCGAGCCCGTCGTGCAGCGGCGGCCGACCGCCCGGTACTGCATCGGCGACAGGTCCTGCGCCTCGTCGAGGACGACGTGGCCGAGCGAGTGCGTGCGCTCGACCAGGTCGCCGGCCTCGTCGATGAGGACCAGGTCGGCGGCCGACCACTTCGCCGACTTCACGCTGCGGAACGGCTTCTGCCACAGGAGGAGCTTCTGCTCGTCCTCGGAGAGGATCCCGTCTGCGTGCGCCGCCAGGAACTCCGGGTCGGAGAGGAGGCGCAGCACCAGCTTTGCCGGTTCCACCAGCGGCCAGACGGTCTTGACCAGGGCCTTCACGGCGGCGTTGCGGGCCACCGCGTCCTGGACGCGGTCGTCGGGGGCCTCGCCCGCCTGTTCCATCCGGACCAGGACGGTGTGCGCGATCCGCTGCGGGAGGGCGTCGCGGGCGGCTCCGTA
Source organism: Streptomyces sp. GL_140 (assembly GCF_057834465.1). NCBI lineage: Bacteria > Bacillati > Actinomycetota > Actinomycetes > Kitasatosporales > Streptomycetaceae > Streptomyces > Streptomyces sp. GL_140. Next base: position 3,891,070 of record NZ_CM174404.1, on the reverse strand, counting down.
GCGGATGTCGCGGTCCTGGAGCTCCGCGACGATCTCGGCGATCTCGTACGCCGGCACCCGCCAGCGCCGAGATCCGCGGACCACCATGAGGGGCTCGGCCGGCTCGGTGACGTGGGAGTGGACCGCGCGGCGCAGGACCTGCGCCATCCGGGCGTCGCCCTTGACCACGGCGGTTTCGGCGGTGTCCGTGCCGCGCACCTCCAGGTCCGGGCGGGCCACCAGGTCGTCGACGGTCGCCTGCTTGACCTCCAGCTCGCCCAGGGCGGGCAGGACCTGCTCGATGTAGTGCAGGAAGGAACGGTTCGGCCCGATCACCAGGGTGCCGGTGCGGGCCAGGCGGTCGCGGTGCGCGTAGAGGAGGTAGGCGACACGGTGCAGGCCGACGGCCGTCTTGCCGGTGCCGGGGCCGCCCTGCACGCAGACGGAACCGGACAGCCCGGACCGGACGATCTCGTCCTGCTCGGGCTGGATCGTGGCGACGATGTCGCGCATGGGGCCCACGCGCGGGCGCTCGATCTCCTGCTGGAGCAGCTTGCTCACGGTGGCGGCCGCCTCCGCCAGGTCCGAGAGGTGCTCGTCCTCGTACGCGGTCAGCTCGCCGCCCGTGTAACCGAAGCGGCGGCGCAGCGAGACGTCCTGCGGATCGGCTTTGGAGGCCCGGTAGAAGGGCTGGGAGACGGGCGCGCGCCAGTCGATCACCATCGGGTCGCCGTCGGCGTCGTGGACGTGGCGGCGGCCGATGTAGAACTGCTCGCCCTCCGCGCCTTCGGCGAGCTCGGCGCCGGGTGCGTGCAGGTAGTTGAGGCGGCCGAAGAAGAGCGGGGTGTGGGAGAGATCGGCGAGGGCCTTGATGCGGTCGTCGATCTGGGCCTGGAGCACGATGGCGTTGACCCAGTTCGCGGTGACGTCGCGGATGTCCAGGGCCTCCACGTCCTCGCGCATCGCGCGGAGCGCGGAGCGGGAGGAGGCGAGGTGGGCCCGCTCCCGGGCCAGGGGGTCGGTGGCGGCGGTGCCGTCTGCGTCGGCGCTGAGGGGATTGCTGTGGGGATCGGCCGGTACGTGGGCGTGGGCGTGCGCGGGCACGGAACTGCCTCCTGCTGCTGGCTGCTGCTGCGAGTGACTGCGTGATGCGGACGAACGGGCCCGCCGGTTTCCGTCCGGAGGGCGGCTCTCCCCGATGAGGCAGCGGGAGGCGGCAAGAGCGGAGATTGTAGTCATCGCGGAGGCGGCACGCGAATGCATAACGCGCGGCGATCCGGAACGGCCGGGAGGCGAAAGTCCCTCCGGTCCGGGCCCCCGTACGGGTGTCGACCGGGGGACGTCCTCCTTCGGACAGAGCCCTTAGGGGGAGGCATGGGCCGGGAGTATTAGGCGGCGCGCCCCGAGGTTCAGCCCCCAGGGCGATGTGGTGCGCCCGGCGAAAACGCACCATGAATACATGAGCACCGCAACCTTCACCCCGATCCAGGGCCGCCGCGCTCGCGGCGCCACCGCCACCTCCGTCACCCGTCCGCGCCACAGCGTCGGCGGCGTCTTCCGCGCCGCCAAGGTCTTCGCGGCGGCAGCCGTGAGCGTCGTCGTCCTCGGCGAGTACGCCGAGGACGCGGGCGTCATACGCCGCTGACCCGCGTCCCGGCTGCCCCGCGAGCCCGTCAGTCCGTTGCCAGCAGCTCGTCCGCGTCCATGATCCGGTAGGCGTAGCCCTGTTCGGCCAGGAAGCGCTGGCGGTGCGCGGCGAAGTCCTGATCGATGGTGTCGCGGGCGACGACCGAGTAGAAGCGGGCCTCGTGGCCGTCCGCCTTCGGGCGCAGGACGCGGCCCAGACGCTGGGCCTCCTCCTGGCGGGAGCCGAAGGTGCCGGACACCTGGATGGCGACCGTGGCCTCGGGCAGGTCGATCGAGAAGTTCGCGACCTTCGAGACGACGAGCACGCTGATCTCGCCCTCGCGGAAGGCGTTGAAGAGCTTCTCGCGCTGCGCGTTGGAGGTCTCGCCCTTGATGACCGGCGCGTTCAGGTGCTCGCCGAGCTCGTCGAGCTGGTCGATGTACTGCCCGATGACCAGGGTCTGCTCGCCCGCGTGCTTGGCGACGAGCGCCTCGGTGACCTTGCGCTTGGTCGCCGTCGTCGCGCAGAAGCGGTACTTCTCCTCCGTCTCGGCGGTCGCGTACGCGAGCCGCTCCGACTCGGTGAGGTTGACCCGGACCTCGACGCAGTCCGCCGGCGCGATGTAGCCCTGCGCCTCGATCTCCTTCCACGGGGCGTCGAACCGCTTCGGGCCGATCAGCGAGAACACGTCCGACTCGCGGCCGTCCTCGCGCACCAGCGTCGCGGTCAGGCCGAGCCGCCGCCGCGCCTGGAGGTCGGCGGTGAACTTGAACACCGGCGCCGGCAGCAGGTGCACCTCGTCGTAGAGGATCAGACCCCAGTCCCGGGAGTCGAAGAGCTCCAGGTGCGGGTAGATGCCCTTCCGCTTCGTCGTCAGGACCTGGTACGTGGCGATGGTGACGGGCCGGATCTCCTTGCGAGTGCCGGAGTACTCGCCGATCTCCTCCTCCGTCAGCGAGGTCCGCTTGATCAGCTCGTGCTTCCACTGGCGGGCGGAGACGGTGTTCGTGACCAGGATCAGCGTGGTCGCCTTGGCCTTCGCCATCGCGCCGGCGCCGACCAGGGTCTTGCCGGCGCCGCAGGGCAGCACGACCACGCCGGAGCCGCCGTGCCAGAAGCCCTCGACGGCCTGCTGCTGGTAGGGGCGCAGCGCCCAGCCGTCCTCGTTCAGATCGATCGGGTGCGCTTCGCCGTCCACGTATCCGGCGAGGTCCTCGGCGGGCCAGCCCAGCTTGAGCAGGGTCTGCTTGATCTGGCCGCGCTCGGAGGGGTGCACGGCCACGGTGTCGGCGTCGAGCCGCGCACCGACGAGCGGGGCGATCCGCTTGGACCGCAGGATCTCCTCCAGGACCGGCCGGTCGGTGCTGGTCAGGACCAGCCCGTGGACGGGGTGCTTGGAGAGGGTCAGGCGGCCGTAGCGGGCCATGGTTTCGGCGACGTCGACCAGCAGCGCGTGCGGGACGGGATACCGGGAGAACTCCACGAGCGCGTCGACGACCTGCTCGGCGTCGTGGCCGGCGGCGCGGGCGTTCCACAGGCCGAGGGGGGTGATCCGGTACGTGTGGATGTGCTCGGGAGCGCGCTCCAGCTCGGCGAAGGGCGCGATGGCCCGGCGCGCGGCTCCGGAGAGCTCGTGGTCGATCTCGAGGAGCAGCGTCTTGTCGCTCTGGACGATGAGGGGCCCGTTCACGCACGTCCCTTTCCGGCATGGGAGGACCGCCCGGACGCGGACGGCCAAACCTCCAGTCTGCCGCATCGCTCCGCTGGGTGGTGGGTTCTGGGGTGTACGGCGCTTCGGAGCCCGGTCGGCGCCGAGGGCGATCGGGTGCGGTGCCGTTGCCGGGGCTCCGCCCCGGACCCCGCGCCTCAAACGCCGGCGGGGTTGAAATCAAACGCCGGCGGGGCTGATTTCGCCGGTCGTGAAGGCGAGGATTTCAGGGGCGGCCTCGCGCAGGGTCGGGAAGTGGCGGTGGGCGCCGTCCGCAGGGGTGGGGCTGTTGACGGACCAGACCGTCATGCCGGCCCGGAGCCCAGACCGGATGCCCGACGGGGCGTCCTCGACGACCAGACACTGCTCGGGGGCGGCGCCCAGCAGTCGCGCGCCCAGCAGGTACGGGACCGGCGAGGGCTTGCCCTCGGTGACGCGGGCCGCGTCCACCAGGACCGGTGGGACCGGCAGGCCGGTGCGGTCGAAGCGGCCGCGCACGCGGTGTTCGTAGTTCGAGGTGACCAGCCCCCAGCTGCCCGCGGGCAGGGCCGCCAGCAGCTCGGCCGCGCCGTCGAAGGCCTCGTAGACCCCGGTGCGGACGTCCTCGTCCTCCAGCTCGTGGAAGGCGGCCAGGCACGCCCGGGGATCCCGGTCCGGGGCCACGGCGGCGAAGGTCTCCATCGGGCGGGTCCGCAGCGCGACCTCGTACACCGCGTCCGGGTCCAGGCCGTACCGGGCGGCCCAGGTCGCCCAGACCCGGCGCTGGTTGGCGAGGGCGTCGACGAGGGTGCCGTCCACGTCGAAGAGGACGTACCGGGTGGGGGCGGTTGCGGTGGGTGTGCCGGTGGTCATCGGTGGATCATGCCAGGCCCCCGTAGGGTCGCCGCATGAGCACTGATCAACAGGATTTCGTACCGGCGGCGGACGTCTTCGAGGTGCCTGCCCGGCTCGTGGGGGAGGGTTTCTGGCTGGAGCCCCTGGGACCTCAGCACAACGAGGGGGACCTCGCCGCCTGGAGCGGGAGCATCGCGCACGTGCGCGCGACTCCCGGATTCCTCGGGAACTGGCCTCCGCTGGAGGGGATGAGCGCGGAGGCGAACCTCGCCGACCTGGTGCGCCACGCGGGGGACTTCGCCGCCCGGCGCGGATTCACGTACAGCGTGCTGGAGGGGGAGGCGGCCGAGGTCGTCGGATGCCTCTACATCTACCCGGCGAAGGCGGATCCGGAGCGGGTGCACGTCACTTCCTGGGTGCGCGCCGACCGGGCGGCGCTGGACAAGGCCGTGTACGAGGCCGTCACGAACTGGCTCGCCGAGGTCTGGCCGTTCGCGCCGGAGCGGATCGACTACGCGGCCAGGTGAGACGGCAGCGGGGAACACGAAGGCGCGGGGGCCCGGCACATGGTGTGCCGGGCCCCCGCGCCTTCGTCGAAGGGCGGGACTAGCCGCTAGCCGCTAGCCGCGGACGGCCTTGCGGCGGCGGGCGCCGAGCCAGGCGGCAGCGCCGCCGAGGGCGACGAGGGCAGCGGCCAGGCCGGTGTACAGGCCGGTGTTGGAGTCCGAGCCGGTGTGCGCGAGGGAGCCGGTCGCGGCAGGGGTGTTGGCCTTGGTGGGGGTCGCCGTGGCCACCGGGGTGGTGGTCGCGGAGCCGGTCGGGGCCGGGGTGGTGGGCGCGGGGGAGGTGGGGGCGGGGGTGGTCGGGGCCGGCGTGGTGGTCTTCGGGGTGAAGTGGACCTTCTGCGCGGCACCGCCGAACTGGAAGGTGTTGCCCTCGGCGAGACCGATCTTCGTGGTCAGCAGGACCGAGACGGCCTTGTTGGCGGGCGTCTTCGGGCCGAGCTTGACCTGCAGGCGTACGACGCGCTCGCCGGAGGCGGCGCCGAAGCCCTTCGCGATGACCGGCAGCCGACGGTCGCCGTTGCCGCCCGTCAGGTCCTTCCACGCGCCGTCGACCTTGATGCGCGTCTGGACGTCGGCGCTGACCGGGGTTCCGTCCGGGTTGTTCACGGTGTCCACGTCGAGGTACGTGTTGAGGGCGGTGCTGAACTCGCCGTCGCCGGTGACCTGGTAGTGGACGTTCAGCTCCTTGCAGGCGGAGCCGTCGGTGCCCTGGCAGTCGGTGACGCCGTCGAACCAGTTCTTCAGCTCGCCGGGCTTGGTCTGCGGGCTCGTCTTGAAGGCCAGGGAGGAGTGGCCGTCCTTGGCGATCTCGTCCGAGAGGGCCCCTGCCTTCACGGTGAAGTCACCGTCGACGGTCGGGTAGTTCTTGTCGAGCCCGATCGTGAACTTCCAGACCATCTTGCCGCCGGCCGGGATCTCGAAGGCCCCGGCGGGCTTGCCGGCCGGGAAGAACAGGCCCTGCCAGCCGCCGTCCTGCGTCAGGACGTGGGACTCGGTCGCCGGGGCGTCCACCGCTTCGACCTTGTAGACCACGTCGGTCCGCTGGAGCGGGCTGCCGCCGGTGTGGTCGAGGAGCATCCACGGGTGGTAGGGGGCGGCCTTGCCCGTCGGGTTGCTGACCGTCAGCTCGAAGGTCTCGGTCGCACCGCCGCGGGTCAGCGGGCCGCTCGGCACCGGCGCGCTCATCGCGGTCTTCAGCACCGGCGCGCTGTCCTCGGCGGCGTGGGCCGACAGCGGCATCAGGACGGTACCGGCGATGGCGGCGACGACGACGGCGGCGGAGGTGTTGCGCAGGGCGGCGGTGCGAGCGGACATGGTGGACTCCCCCAGGAATCAACGAGATCAGACGGCAGTGGCGGCCGAGAGGGCCGGGGTTGGCCCGAGAGGGCCGAGGGATGGCCCGAGTGGGCCGAGAGGCAGAGCGGAGGCCGAGCGAGGTGGCCGGAGGCGAACTCCGGTCCGGTGGTGCGGGTTTCGCTGGCGGTCCGGTTCTTTTCCCCCCGGTCGCTGCTGCGATGAATGAATCTTCACACAGATCACATCTCTGATCCGTCGTCGGAATGTCACCGCCTTGCAACAGGCCCAGCAGCCCGTTCCGTGCGCTCTGACCTGCGATAACGGAATCATCTCGACCTGTTTCCACCCCGCGCCCCGGCCCGCCGGACGTCACGGGAACCGGCTACGCGACCGGGTGCTCCGGCGGCCCCGCCGGGTAGGGGGTTTCGGCCGGGAGCAGGGCGCGTGCCGCCTCCGTTTCGCCGGACCGGACCAGGGCGTGGATCTCCCGCGCCAGCGGGGTCACATCACGGATGGAGACGGTCCACTCGTCGGCGTAGGCCCGCGAGGCCGTTCCGGACAGCCCCAGTTGGAGCGATCGGTACGGCAGCGCGTTGAGGCGCAGATCGCGCTCCGGGTCCCACTGGACGCGGACGGGGGAGGTGCGCAGTGCCTGCTTCCAGGCCCCCTGGTCGGGGTGCACGTCCGGGTCGTAGTGGGACAGGCAGGCCTCGCGCACCGCCGCGTCGAAGCCGGCGCGGGTGATCTCGACGGCCAGCACCGTCTCCTGGTCGGCCTTGGAGGCCCAGCCGCAGCGGTACATCATCCACAGGAACGAGGGCTTGATCCACGTCATCCGCTCCCGCTTCCAGGCGGCCGGGAAGCGGCCGTCCCGGGCGGCGGGGAGCCCGAGGTGGGGGCCGTAGGCCTGGTAGACGGTGATGGTGCTGTCGGTGTGGGACGCGCGGATCTGACGCTGCGGGGTCGCTCCGGACAGGTATTCGGACATGCGCCCAGGGTGCGGGGCCCGCGTGCCCCGAAGCCAGTGGATTTGGCCCTTCACACCCTCGTGCACCCCTCAGACCTGGTCCTCCGCCAGTTCGGCGACCCCCGTGATCCGGTGCAGCGCGTACGTCCGTACCTCGTCCGCCGTGTGGTCGTACCCGGTGACGAAGCCGCCCTCCACCCGCACCGGGGCGATGACCCGCTGGCTCGCCGCCCCGTCGGCGTTGACGTAGCCGATCCAGACCGCCGAGCCGATCATCGCGGCCGCCTGCACGGTGGCCAGGGTCTCCGCCGCGCTCGTGCGCGGGAGCTCGCCCGGGCCCCCCGAGGACGCCGCGGCGGGCTCCTTGCGGACCGCAGTCGCCGCCGCGTCGCCCGCGCGGATGGCCCGTACGGCCGCCCCCAGCAGCGTCGCGTCCGGCACCGGCGGCCCGTCCGGGACCGGTACGGGCGCCGAGCGGGCCGGGGTGCGGTGGGCGTCGGCGCGCGCCACCAGGACGTCGCCGGTACGGGACTCCGCGGCCGGGGCGTACCCCATGGCCCGCAACCCGTCGAGCAGCGCGCCCGGTTCGGCCTGCGCGGCCAGCACCGTGGGGGCGAGGCGGCGCAGGCCCAGGCCCGCCGAACGCTTGTCGGCCATGATCTCGCCCAGCATGCTGTCGTCGTCGCAGCGCACGTACGAGGAGGCCGAACCGACCCGCAGGTGGCCGTGGCGCCGGGCGACGTCGTCGATGAGGTACGACAGCGGCTGCGGCACCGGGGTGCGGCTGTGCTCGGTCAGGAAGGACTGCAGGTCGACGGCGGTGTGGCCGGCGTCCAGCGCCCGGCGGACCGACCCGGGCGTGAACCGGTACACCGTGGCCCCGCCCTTGGACTCCACGTCCGCCAGGACCGCCAGGACCTCGGCGAGCGGGCGGCGCAGCGGTCCCGGGGCCACCGCCGTCAGGTCGGCCTGGAGCAGTACGTGGTCCACCGGCTCGGGCAGCAACGGAGCCAGCAGCGGCGCGGGTTCGCGGCCCTCCAGCAGGGCGCGGCCGTGCGCGGACAGCGCGCCCCGGCCGGTGACGCCGAGGACCTCGGCCTCGGTCAGGGCCCAGTTGGCGAGGCGGGCGCGCAGCTCGCTCGTACCGCGCACCGGGCGCTCCCACGCGAGGCGGGCCTGGAGCGCGGCGGTGTCCGGGGCGCCGCCTTCGGGGAGGTCGGCCAGCAGGCGCAGGACCCGGCGGCGCACCTCGGGGGCGGCGGAACGGTCCAGGTCCGAGCCCAGGACCGACAACGTACGGCCCTTCGCGTCCTGTTCGCCGGCCAGCCCCGCGGTCCGGGTCGCGGACAGCCAGGCCGCCGCCAGTACCGACCAGCGTTCGGCGGGCGGCAGATCGCACCAGCCGTCGAAGGCCGGGGTCGGGGCGTAGCGTTCGTCGGCCTCGCCGTCGCTGGCCAGCAGCCCGGCCGCGTAGGCGAGTTCGATCCAGAACGCCGCCGAGCGCTCGTCGGTGTCCAGGGCCGCCGCGGTCCGCTTCAGGTCGCGCACGGAGAGCCCGCCCGCCCGGAGCACCGCCGGGCCGGTGTACTCCCAAGACTTCACCAGTTCCTCGACGGTAGACAGCGCCGCCAGCGCCTGGCCGGCCGCGTTGGCGTCCACAAGCTGTGGACGGTGCTCGCGCAGCGCGGGAACGGCCGGCGCCTGCGGCTCCGTCAGCCGGTGCGCGAGCCCGCCGCGCAGGTACAGCGCCACCTCGCGCGGCAGCACGACCGTGCGCGCCGAGGCCGGCAGCAGCAGACCCCGGTCGCGCAGCCAGCGCACCGGAGGCGTCGGATTCGGGGTCACCTCCCCGTACGGCGGCCCCCACACGAGCCGGCCCAGCACCTGATGGGCCTCCGCCGGAGCCTCGTCGAGCAGCGCGGACATCCGCTCCGGATCCGTGAACAGGCCCGTCAGCGCGGTCACCGCCGACACCGGGTCGTGCGTGGCCGTCAGCCCGGCCGCCGCCACGATCTCCTGGACCCGGGTCGGCGACATGCCCGCGGTGGCCTCGGCGACGGTGGGACCCAGCCCGGTGGGGGAGGGGCGGGACGCCGAGGGGGCGAGCAACTCGCGGGCGGTGCGCACCAGGCGCAGCCGGTCCTCGTCGCCCCACACGAGGGCCTGGTCGCGCAAGGTGGCCAGGGCACGAGGGAGCTCGGCGCCGGCCCCGTTGTCCTGCCCGGAGGTGGTCCCCGTGTCCCCGCTGAGCAGGGCTTCCAGCACCGGGTACGGGCACGGCTCCGGAGCCACCGCGAGAGCCTCGGCCGTCTGCAGCGCGAACCGGTCCAGGCGGTCCAGGGCGCGCACCACCGAGGCGCGGGTCCCGGCCCGCGTCGCCAGCTGCGTCACGTCCCCCGGCACCGGGCTCAGCAGGTCGGGACGGGCGCGCAGCAGGGCGGCGAGCCCGTCGTCCTCGCGGGCGCGCAGTGCTTCGGCGAGGGAGCGCGGAGCGCTTCCCGCGGTGCTCGGGTCAGGCACGGTCGTCGCCTCCTGGTCGCGTCGGCCGGTCAGTCGGCCGGTCCCCATCCGGTCAACGGTATCCGCTGAGCCCTGCCCGGCTCCACGGGCGCACGCGCTACCTTCGGGGCAGTGGTCCGGGAGGAGCGCGGGAGGAGCCGGGGCGTGGGGATCGAGAGCGACCATCTGGTCTACGAATATCTGAGCCGGGTCGGGGACTTGGCGCAGCGCAGGCACCTGTCCTCGGGCGACCGGATGCGGCTGGTTTCGGGGCTGCGGGACGAAATCGACCGGCGCCGGGCGAAGTACGAACCGGAGACCCCGGCGGCGGTACGCCGCATCCTGGAGCGGATCGGCACGCCGGAGGAGGTCCTGGACACCCTGTCGCAGCGGCCGGCCGCGCCGGGGCCCGCCCCCGCCGCGGACCCCGGGCCGGCCGTCCCCACCCAGCGCGAGCCCGGCCGCCTGCGCCGCAGACAGGCGCCACCGCCCGACCCGGAGCCGGCCCGGCCCGCGCCGCCGCACCTGGCCGGCCTCGACGAGCTCGGCGCGGGCGAGAAGATGGAACCCGACTGGTGGCGGGTCGCGCCGGGCGCGCCGGGCACGTCGGTGGAGGGCTTCGCGGGCGGGATCGAGATCCCGGAGCTGTTCAAGGAGCCGGAACCGGACGAGGCGGAGAAGGACCCGGCCGCCGCCCCGGACGCGGCCCCGGGGCAGGCCGCCGAACGCCCGACCCTCGTACGGTTCCTGCGCGAGCGGCGGCGCGCCGCGAAGGCCGAGGCCGCCGCCGTGGTGGACCCCCCGGCCGCGGCGCGGCCGAAGCCGCACCTGTTCCTGCTGCTCGCCGCGATCGCGCTGGCCGCGGGCGCGGTCTCCGGCTACTGGCTGCTGCTCGCCGCGGGCTGGCTGCTCGCGTACGCCTCGCGGGTGCTGGGTCCTGCGGAGCGCAAGCTGGTCGTCTTCGGCTTGCCGGGGGCCGTGTTCGCGACGGCCGTGGTGTGGGTGTGGGGGCGGCTCGAGGGTAAGTGGGGGGCGCCGCTCGCGGACGGGGCGATGGGCGGGGCCTTCCACGACATGTGGCCGTGGCTGGCGCGGGGTGCGGCTGTCGCTTCCGCGGTGTACCTCGTCTGGCGCTCGCGGCGCCGGGGCTGACCGGGCCCGGGCTGCGCCCGGGTCAGGGGCCCGCCGACCAAGGGGCCGACGGGATGATCAAGGGGGAGCCCGTCACCGGGTCGGGGATGACGATCGAGTCGAGGCCGAAGACCTCGCGGACCAGGCTGGCGGTCACGACCTCCGCCGGGGGGCCTTCGGCGACCACGCGGCCCGATTTCATCGCCACCAGGTGGTCCGCGTACCGCGCGGCCTGGTTGAGGTCGTGCAGGACCGCGACCACCGTGCGGCCGCGGTCGTGGTTGAGGCGGCGGACCAGGTCCAGGACCTCCACCTGGTGCGCGATGTCCAGGAAGGTGGTCGGCTCGTCGAGCAGCAGGATGTCCGTGTCCTGGGCGAGGGCCATCGCGATCCAGACCCGCTGGCGCTGACCGCCCGACAGCGCGTCCACGGGGCGGTCCGCCAGGTCCGAGACCGAGGTCCGGGCCATCGCGTCCACGACGGCCTTCTCGTCCGCCTCGGACCACTGCTGCCACCAGTGCTGGTGCGGCTGGCGCCCCCGGGCCACCAGGTCGGCGACCGTGATCGCCTCGGGCGCCACCGGCGACTGCGGGAGCAGTCCGATGGTCCGGGCGATCCGCCGGGTCGGGAGGGAGGCGAGGGCCTCGCCGTCCAGGACCACCGCGCCCGCGCTCGGCCGCAGCAGGCGGCCCAGCGCCCGTAGCGTCGTCGACTTGCCGCACGCGTTCGGGCCGACGATCACCGTCACCCGGCCGTCCGGCACGGACAGCTCCAGGTCCTCCACGACGACCCGGTCCTCGTACGCGAGCGTCAGCCCGTGGGCGGACAGCCGGCTCGGATCGCGGCTCAAGACTTGCCTCCAGTGCGGCTGCGCATGATCAGCCAGATCAGGTACGGGGCCCCGACGGCGGCCGTCAGGACGCCCACCGGGAGTTCGGTCGGGGAGAGGAGCCTGCGGGCGAGCAGGTCGCCGAGGACGACGACCACCGCGCCCGTCAGGGCCGAGCAGAGCAGCGGGATCTGGGCCGTCCGGGTCATCCGGCGGGCGATCTGCGGGGCCAGGAGGGCCACGAAGTCCACGGGTCCCGCCGCGCCCGTGGCCACCGAGGCCAGGACCACGCCGAGGGCCACGAGTCCCAGGCGGACCCGGCCCAGGCGGACGCCGAGGGCCGTCGCCGTGTCGTCGTCGAGCGAGACCGTGCGCTGGGCGCGGGCCGCCCACAGGATGCCGGGCAGGAGGGCGAGCATGATCCAGGCCAGGGGAGCGGCCACGTCCCAGCCGCGGCCGTTGAGGGAGCCCGTCATCCAGATCTGCGCCTGCTGGGCCACCAGGTAGTCGCCCTTGGTCATCAGCAGGGTCGTCACCGACCGCAGGGCGATGGCGAAGCCGATGCCGATGAGGACGAACCGCGTCGCGTGCAGGCCGCCCCGCCACGCGAAGACGTACACGAGCGCGGCCGCGACGATGCCGCCGAGCACCGAGAGGTACGGGAGCACCGAGTACGAGGTGACGCCGAAGGTCAGCGCCGCCACCGTGACGGCGCTCGCGCCCTGGCTGATGCCGATGATGTCGGGTGAGGCGAGCGGGTTGCGGGCGACGGTCTGGATCAGCGCGCCCGCGACCCCGAAGGCCAGGCCCACCAGCAGGCCCACCGTCATCCGGGGCAGCCTCAGCGTGCCGACGACCAGTTCCTCGGGCGAGGACTGCCCGAGCAGCACCTTGACGACCTCCGTCGGCGCGACGAAGGACTCGCCGACGCACAGGTAGGCGACGCAAGCCCCGGCCAGCAGCGCGGCGAGGGACACCGCCACGACGGCGGCCCGGCGGTGCAGGAGGAAGGAGCCCCGGCCCGGCCGGACCAGGGAGTACCCCGCGGGGACCGTGCTCATGCCGCCACCGCCCTGCGGCGGACCAGCGCGACCAGGAAGGGCACCCCGATGAGCGCGGTCATCACCCCGGCCGGGACCTCGCCGGGCGGCATCACGATCCGCCCGAGCACGTCGGCGACGAGCAGCATCACCGGCCCGATGAGCGCCGCCATCGGCAGCACCCACCGGTGGTCGCTGCCGACGACGGCCCGCGCGATGTGCGGTACGGCCAGCCCGACGAAGGCGATCGGCCCGGCCGCCGCGACCCCGGCGCCCGTGAGGACGGTGGCCCCGAGGCCGCCGACGATCCGTACGGCGGCCACGTTCTGCCCGAGCCCCTTGGCCACGTCCTCGCCGAGCGCGAGCGCGTCCAGGCCGCGCGCCACCGACATCACGAGCACGGCGCCGACGAGGAGGAAGGGCCAGATCTGGTGCACGACGGTGAAATCGCGGCCCGCGACCGAGCCGACCTGCCAGAACCTGAACTCGTCGAGCGTCGAGGCCTTCGTCGTGAGGACGCCCATGGTGACCGACACCAGCAGGGCGTTGATCGCGGCCCCGGCCAGTGCCAGTTTCACCGGCGTCGCGCCGCCGCGTCCGCTGGAGGCGACGGCGTACACGGCGACCGAGGCGAAGGCGGCGCCCGCGAAGGCGAACCACACGTAGCCGCTCAGCGTGTGCACCCCCGCGAACGCGATGGCGCAGACGACCGCGACCCCGGCTCCCTGGCTGATGCCGAGGATGCCGGGGTCGGCGATCGGGTTGCGGGTGATGCCCTGGAGCGCGGTTCCGGCCAGCGCGAGGGCCGCGCCGACCATCAGGGCTATGAGGGTGCGCGGTACCCGCAGGGCGCGCACGACCTCGGCGTTCGGTCCGCTCGCGCCGCGGAACAGTGCGTCGAAGACCTCGCCCGGTCCGATGGCGCGGGCGCCGACCGCGAGACTGAGGAGCACCGCGCACAGCAGGGCGGCGATGCCGGCCGCCGTCCACGCGATACGACGGGCCGTCACGGCGCGCCGGGTGGCGGTGGGGGCCGCGGGGGCCGGAGCCGCGGGGCCGGGGGCCGCAGGATCGGGAGCCGCAGGGTCGGGGGCCGTTGAGACGGGGACTGACATGTCACCAAATTTCACTGTCTGGTAAGGCGAGGCTAAGTCTACGTTCCCGTCCGCTGTGCCCGTCTCGGCACAATGGACGCATGAACCCCGAGACGCAGCTGACCGTCGGATTCGACCTCGACATGACCCTCATCGACTCCCGGCCGGGCATCAAGGCCGCCTTCCAGGCGCTTTCGGCGGAGACGGGCACGTTCATCGACGCCGACGAGGTCGTCACGCGCCTCGGTCCGCCGCTGGACACGGAGCTCGCGTACTGGTTCCCGGAGGCGGAGATCCCCGCCATGGCCGACCGCTTCCGGGAGATCTATCCCACACACGCCATCGAGCCGACCCCGGCGATGCCCGGCGCCCGCGAGGCGGTCCTGGCGGTCCAGGCGCTCGGTGGCCGCGCGATCGTCGTCACCGCCAAGTACGAGCCCAACGCCCGTCTGCACCTGGAGCACCTGGGCATAGAGCCCGACGCGGTCATCGGCTGGCTGTGGGCGGAGGCCAAGGCGGGCGCCCTGCGCGAGTACAACGCCCAGGTCTACGTCGGCGACCACGTCGGCGACGTACGGGGGGCCCGCGCGGCCGGGGCGGTGTCGGTGACGGTCCCGACCGGCCCGTGCCCGGAGCCCGAACTGCGCGAGGCGGGCGCCGACGTGGTGCTGGCGGACCTCACGGAGCTCCCGGCCTGGCTGGCGGAGTACGCCCGCACGCGCACCGCGTAGCGCGGTACACGGGCAGGACGGGCAGCACGGGATTTACGGGGCCGCGTACCCCGGAGGCACTACGCCTGTGACGCTCGGGCGGCCCTGCGCTGCGCCGAGGCCGAGCGGACCACGCCCGCCGCCGAGATGGCGAAGCCGACGCCCATGAGCATGCACACGGCCCACGCGTACGAGGGGAACGGCCGGGTGTGCAGGAACAGCGGAGCCATCGTGGCGAGGGTGGCCGCGGCACCGAGGATGAAGACGATGCCGCCGGCCTTGACGAGCGCGTCGCCGGGGCGGGCCGCGTCGGGGTCGGTGTGTGCGGACCCGGGCTGAGGAGTAACAGTCACTCGACCAGGGTAGTTCCCTGGCCCGGTCGGCCCCGACGCTCACAGGAGCAATGGGAATGCGTGTCCACCGGAACCAGTGAGCGGTCCAGTGGGAGAGCACCCGAGCGAGGCGCGATCCATACCGGCCAGCGCCACTGGCCGGTATGGGTGGGGCGGCTTGACGAAGGGTAGATAGCTGGAGAGGCTTCGGGCAATGGCAGGCATGAGCAAGTGCTAGATAGCCTGACCTGCGAGAACAGTGGCTTGGCTGACTGGTGGAATGGGGTGCGTGCTTTGCCTACCGGCAAGGTCAAGTGGTTCAACAGTGAGAAGGGCTTCGGCTTTCTCTCCCGCGACGACGGCGGCGACGTCTTCGTCCACTCGTCGGTACTGCCCGACGGCGTGGACGCGCTCAAGCCCGGCCAGCGGGTCGAGTTCGGAGTCGTTGCCGGTCAACGCGGTGACCAGGCACTTTCGGTGATCGTCCTGGATCCGGCGCCCTCCGTGGCGGCCGCGCAGCGGCGCAAGCCGGACGAGCTCGCCTCCATCGTGCAGGACCTCACGACCCTGTTGGAGAACGTCACGCAGCAGCTGGAGCGGGGCCGTTACCCCGACAAGGCGTCCGGTTCGAAGATCGCCGGCATGCTGCGCGCGGTCGCCGACCAGATGGACGTCTGAGCGGCGGATACGACGGTGCCCCGCCTCCCGGAAGGGCGGCGGGGCGCTTCCATTGCTACGGGAAGGCCAGCGCGTCGGGCGCAATGGCCGGAACCAATCCCTCCGCTGCCGCCCTGGTGAGCAGCCCGCGCACCGCCGCGTACCCGGCGTCGCCGAGGTCGGCGGTGAACTCGTTGACGTACAGCCCGATGTGCTGGTCGGCGACGGCCGGGTCCAGCTCCTGCGCGTGCGCCCGTACGTACGGACGCGAGGCCTCCGGGTCGTCCCAGGCCATCCGGACCGAGGCGCGGGCCGACTCGGCGAGGGCGCGCAGGGCGTCCGCGCCCAGCGAGCGCTTGGCGATGATCGCGCCGAGCGGGATCGGCAGGCCGGTCGTGGACTCCCAGTGCTCGCCCATGTCGGCCAGACAGTGCAGCCCGTAGTCCTGATAGGTGAACCGGGCCTCGTGGATGACCAGTCCGGCGTCCACGCGGCCGTCGCGCACGGCCGGCATGATCTCGTGGAACGGCAGCACGACCACCTTGCCCACGCCCTCGGGCGGCAGCACGTCGGCGGCCCACAGCCGGAACAGCAGGTAGGCGGTGGAGCGTTCGCTGGGGACCGCGATCGTCTTGCCGGTCAGGTCCACGCCCGGCTCGCGGGTCAGGACGAGTGGTCCGCAGCCGCGTCCGAGCGCGCCGCCGCAGGGGAGTAGCGCGTACTTCTCCAGCACCCACGGCAGGACGGCGTAGGACACCTTCAGCACGTCCAGCTCGCCGCGCTCGGCCATGCCGTTGGTGATGTCGATGTCCGCGAAGGTCACGTCGAGGGCGGGCGCCCCCGGGACCCGGCCGTGGGCCCAGGCGTCGAAGACGAAGGTGTCGTTCGGGCAGGGCGAGTACGCGATCCGGACGGGGCGATCGGAGGATGAGGGGTCTACGGGGCTTGCGGGGTCTGCGGAGCTTGCGGGGTCTGCGGGGTTCACGCGGGTCCTCCCCCGGAGGTGGTGGTGAGCAGTACGGGTCCCAGTACGCGGAAGCCTTCGCCCAGGGCCGCCAGCGCGTCACCGATCCGCCAGGCGGCACGGTCGCGGGGGCCGACGGCGTTGGAGACGGCACGCACCTCCAGGACCGGCAGCCCGTGCGCGGCGGCCGCCTCCGCGACCCCGAAGCCCTCCATGGCCTCGGCCCCGGCCAGCGGGTGCGCGGCGGCGAGTTCGGCCGCGCGGGCGGCGGTGCCGGTGACGGTGGAGACGGTCAGGACGGGCGCGAGCAGCGCCCCGGTCGCCTCGGCGGCGCGGGCGGCGAGCTCTGCGGGAGGCAGGTGCACGCTGCGGCCGAAGCCCAGTTCCGAGACGGGGAGGAATCCTTGCGGGGTTTCGGCGCCCAGGTCGGCGGCGACGATCGCGTCGGCGACGACCAGGGAGCCGAGCGGGGCGGCGGGCGCGAACCCGCCGCCGATGCCGGCGGAGACGACGAGGCCGTAGCCGTCCGGGCCCGCCGCGAGCGCCAGGGCGGTCGCGGTCCCGGCGGCCGCGGCGGCCGGACCGACTCCGGCGACGAGGACGTCGAAGGCTCCCCGGTGGTGGATGAGGTAGCCACCGGGGAGAGTGCGCGGCCCCGGACCGGGGGTGTGGTCCGGACGAGGGGTGGGCCCGGACAGGCCGGCGACGACGGAGTCCGCCTCCGCCGCCACCGCGGTCACGATGAGCGCGCGCACAGTGGGTACGCGACTAGTTCTTGAGCTTGAGGCTGAACGCCCAGACGGCGAGCGGCTTGCCGTCCTCGCCGACCTGGACGATGTTCAGCTTCTTCGAGGCCGGAGCCTCGCCCTGGCCGCCCGTCGAGAAGACGTCGGCGCCGGGGAAGCTGCGGTAGGTGTTGGAGGAGGGCTCGGTGATGGGCTGCCCGTCGAGGACGGCCTGCCACTTCTTGCCGTCCTTGACGACGTCCGGCTCGACGCCGAGACGGAGGGTGTCGCCGCGCCCGTACTCGACGGTCTTGGCGCCCTTGAGGTCGGTGAAGCACTCCTGGACCTTGTCCGCCGTGAGCTCCTTGCCGTCGTGGCAGGCGGCTTCGGCGGACACCGACGAGGTGCCGACCGTCACGGTCGCCAGCGGCGTCGGCTTGTCACAGGCGGAGAGGAGGAGGAGCCCGGCGGAAACGGCTCCGAGGGCCGCGACGCTGCGGCGGGCCCTACCCGAGAAAAGCGGTGCGGTCATGAGCCGAAGGCTATCGGGCCCGTACGCTGCGCTGCTGCACGGGGTCCTACGGTGCGGCGCCGTGGCGCGAGCGGCCCCGGCTGCGCCGGGCCTTCCGGGGCTCCGCCCCGGACCCCGCGCCTCAAACGCCGGCGGGGCTGAAAGGTCGCCTCAAGCACCCCCAGCTACCGCTGGGAGGTGCCCCCGGGCGGGGCTGGATTTACGCCACCCGGGGTCGGGAGGAGCTGTGCTGGTGGCGGGGGGAGGCGAGGAAGCCACGTAGGGCCATCGTCGTGCCCAGGGCCACCACCGCCGCGGCGACGGACATGCCCAGGACGCCGTTCAGGGGGAGGGCGATGCCGATCGAGCCGCCCAGCACCCAGGCCACCTGGAGCAGGGTCTCCGAACGGGCGAAGGCCGACGTACGGACGGCCTCCGGCACGTCGCGCTGGATCATCGCGTCCAGCGAGAGCTTGGCGAGGGCCTGGCAGAAACCGGCCGTGGCGCCCAGGACGGCCATGAGGACCCCGCTGAAGAACACCGCCGCCACGATCGCGACCCCGAGGGTCAGGCACAGTACGGCGGCGATGATCGCCTCCGGCGCCCTGGCCCGCAGCCACGCGCCCACCGCGGTCCCGCACGCGTTGCCGACGCCCGCCGAGACTCCGACGATGCCGAGCGAGACCGCCGCGCTCTGCCCGGCGAGCGGGTGCTCGCGCAGCAGGAACGCCAGGAAGAAGATCAGGAATCCGGACAGGCCGCGCATCGACGCGTTCGCCAGCAGCCCGCACAGCACCGGCCGGCTCACCGTCCGCAGCCCCGGCCGCTTCGAGTGCGCCTCGTGCGTGGACAGCCGGGCACGGCGTTCGCCCTTGGCCTCGTCCACCTTGTGCGGCAGCGTGAACGCCGCGAAGGTGCCCCAGATGAAGATCGCGCACGCCCCGTAGAGCGGCCACGGTGGCCCGATCGTGTGCAGTGCGGCACCCACCGGGGCCGCCGCGCCCGTGGCCAGCAGCCCGGCCAGCGTGACCCGGGAGTTCGCCTTGACCAGGGAGAACTTGGGCGGCAGGAGCCGGGGGACCACGGCGCTGCGCACGACCCCGTACGCCTTGGAGGCGACGAGCACGCCCAGCGCCGCCGGGTACAGCTCCAGGCCGCCCGTGGCCACCGCGCCCGACATCATCACCGCCAGCAGGGCCCGGGTGAGCATCGCGCCGGCCATCGCGGCACGCCGCCCGTGCGGCAGCCTGTCCAGCAGCGGGCCGATGACCGGGGCCAGGAGAGTGAAGGGGGCCATGGTGATGGCGAGGTAGAGGGCCACCCGGCCGCGTGCCTCGTCCGTGGGAACGGAGAAGAAGACGGTGGAGGCGAGCGCGACTGTGATCATCACATCGCCGGCGCCGTTGATCGCGTGCAGCTCGATCAGCTTGCCGAGGCCCGATTCACCCGCCCCGTGCGCGTGCGTGGCCCGCCGGATCCCGCGCGCCGTACCGGTGAAGGGGAGGTGCAGGGCACGCCCCAAGGCCCGGCCGGCCCGCCTGGCCGGTCCCGAGCCGTCGTCGGACGACCGTACGGGTGCCACGGCCCCATAGTGCCCCACTTGCCTCCTCCGGACCCTTCCCGGCGCGTTGCGCGGAGATGGCCGGTAGTGGGGTTGTCCGCGAATCGGACCTTGCATGTGGGCCCAGGGCGCCGGAGGAGGTAGCGTGCGTAGCGCGCCACCGGCGGCTGCTCCTGGCCGCGCGCCTCTTCGCGATCCCGCAGAATGGATCGCAGGTAGGTGCGCCCTGGAACCCGATCGGGCGCGGACGTCGACGCGGCCCTCTGGTCCGCTCCGCCCGCGCTACGTAGGGACAGCCGACGGGTCGTTGTGGACGACAAGTACGGACGGCGCACTCGTGAGACGGCGTAGGAGAGAACGAGACCTGTGAGTGCTGCGACGACGCGAAGCCGTACCCCCGACCGCCAGTGCGTCGAGGCGGTAGACCTCGCCCGCGCGGCGGCCGAAGAGGCCGCCGCCCCCGGAGTGGTGGGCGAACACCTTGCCGCGATCTCGGAGGGTGACAGGGTCGTCACGCACTTCTTCGAGTGCAAGGACCCGGCCTACCGGGGCTGGCGCTGGGCCGTGACGGTGACACGTGCCTCCCGCGCGAAGAACGTCACCCTCGACGAAACGGTGCTGCTCCCCGGCGACGAGGCCCTGCTGGCCCCCGAGTGGGTGCCGTGGAGCGAGCGGCTGCGGCCGGGCGACATGGGTCCTGGGGACCTGCTCCCCACGGACGCCGAGGACCTGCGCCTGGAGGCGGGCTGGTCGGGCGAGGACGCCCCGCCGCCGAACTCCGTGGTCTCCTCGGAGATGGCCGAGCTCGTCGAGGCGGAGGACGCCGACGTCACGGACCGCGCGGTGGTCCCGGTACGGGGTTCCATCACCTCGGTGGCCGAAGAACTCGGCATGCGCCGTGCGCGCGTCCTGTCCCGCTACGGGCTCCACAGCGCGGCCGACCGCTGGGACGAGTCCTTCGGCGCGAAGACCCCGATGGCGCAGGCGGCGCCGGCCTCGTGCGTCTCCTGCGGCTTCCTCGTCGCGATCGGCGGCTCGCTGGGCCAGGCCTTCGGTATCTGCGCCAACGAGTTCGGCCCGGCCGACGGCCGCCTGGTCTCCCTGTCCTACGGCTGCGGCGGCCACTCGGAGGCCGCGGTCATGCCGAAGCCCCTGCGCCCCGCCCCGCCGGTCCTCGACTCCATGGCCGCGGACGAGTTCCTCCTGCGCCCCGCCCCCGACTCGGGCTCGGTCCCGCTGGCGGAGGACGACGTCCTGGCGGACCTGGGCCACTCGTAGAAGTCCGGCCCCGCCCCGATCCAGCCTCGCCCGGGGGCACCTCCCAGCGGTAGCTGGGGGAGTTTGAGGCGCGGGGTCCGGGGCGGAGCTCCGGGGAACGGGCGAAGGGCGCGAGCAGCTGGAACGGCAGCTGGAGACGGCGACGGGCTGGGGGCGCTACGGGGAGCTGTACGGGTACCTCGCGGACGGCGAGGAGTACCGGCTCGACGAGGACGCGCAGGTCCCGTAGGCCCCGTAACCTTCGTGGCCCTCGCAACGGGACCGGGCGGCCCGTACTGTCGGCACATGGGGGAATCGGACATGGTGGGATTGGACGGCCGGGTCACCGGGACGGTGGGGCCGGGGCTGGTCGGCGAGGTCATCGTGCGGATCCGGGGCGGGGCCGAGCACTTCCTCGCCTACCTCGCGCCGGGTACGGGCAGTGAGCGGCTCGCCGTGGGGACGGTGGTGACGGTGGTCGAATACCTGCCGCCGCGCACCGTGTACGTGATGGCCGCGTACGACCACTGAGGGGGCTCAGAGGGCCCCGCGACCTCCTTGTATCAAGACGGCGACAAGATTCGGCCGACCTCTTCACGCCGCCCTGACACAGGCGCACACTCGCCTGGTCGGTGGCGGACGCCACCGTGAAAAAGGGGGAGTTGCCGATGTCTGTCGGCGTATTGGCGGCCGTCGTCGTCGCCGCGATCGTGGCTGCGATCGGTCTGTTCAAGCTCATGTGGCGGGTGGCCGAGCCCAACGAGGCACTGGTCATCTCCGGCTCCACGCACAAGACGGAGGGCCTCGGGGAGGGGATGGGGTTCCGGATCGTCACCGGGCGCGGAACCTTCGTGCTCCCCGGCGTGCAGGCCGTCCGGAAGCTGTCCCTGGACCTCAACGAGACGGAACTGCTCGTCGACTGCGTGACCCACCAGGGGATCCCGCTGCGGGTCAAGGGCGTGGTCATCTTCAAGGTCGGCGACGACTTCGTGTCCATCGCGAACGCGGCGCGCCGCTTCCTGGACCAGCAGAAGATGATGCCCGAGCGGGTGCACATCGTCTTCGCGGGCCATCTGCGGTCGATCGTCGGCGGGTTGACGGTCGAGGACATGATCCGCGACCGCGAGAAGCTGACCGGGCAGACCCGGCTGGCGTGCGGCAGCGAGATGGAGAAGCTCGGCCTGATCGTCGACTCGCTGCAGATCCACGAGATCGAGGACCCGACGGGCTACATCAAGAACCTGGCGATGCCGCACGCGGCCGCCGTCCAGCGGGACGCGCGGATCGCGCAGGCCGACGCCAACCTGCGGGCCA
Source organism: Streptomyces sp. GL_140 (assembly GCF_057834465.1). NCBI lineage: Bacteria > Bacillati > Actinomycetota > Actinomycetes > Kitasatosporales > Streptomycetaceae > Streptomyces > Streptomyces sp. GL_140. The sequence goes on along the minus strand of NZ_CM174404.1, from coordinate 3,869,469 downwards.
CCGAGGCCGAACAGGCCGCCTTCGCCCGGATGTCGGAGGCGACGCGGGACAGCGAGATCCTCCAGGCCGGCTACCAGGCGGAGCGCGACAAGGCGGCCGCCACCGCCCGGCAGGCGGGCCCGCTCTCCGAAGCGGCGGCGCGCCAGGAGGTCGTGGTCCAGGAGACCCGGGTCGCGGAACTGGAGGCGCACCGGCGCGAGCAGCAGCTCCAGGCGGACGTGCGCAAGCCCGCGGACGCGGCGGCGTACGAGGTCAGGACCCGGGCCGAGGCGGACCGCGACGCCCGCATCTCGGCGGCGCAGGCCCGCGCGAAGGAGACCGAGCTCGCGGCGGCCGCGGAGGCCACCCGGGTGACGACGGCGGCCACGGCCGACGCGCAGGCCACGGAGGCCCGGGGTCTGGCGGCCGCGACGGCCACCCGCGCGACCGGTGAGGCCGAGGCGGCGGCGACGCAGGCCAGGGGCCTCGCGGAGGCGGCGTCGGCGAAGGCGAAGGGCCTCGCGGAGGCGGACGCCATCAAGGCGCGGGCCGCCGCGCTGGCGGAGAACCAGGAAGCGGTGGTCGCGCAGCAGCTCGCCGAGAACTGGCCGGCGATCGTGGAAGCGGGCGCGGCGGCCTTCGGCAACGTGGAGCACATGGTCCTGCTGAACGGCGCCGAAGGCATGTCGGACATGTTCGCCAAGGCCCTGACCATGGGCGGCACCGGCCTGGGCCTGGCCCGCCAGCTCCTGTCGTCGATGTCCCCGCCGGTGCCGCAAGTCCAGCAGGCCCAGCAGGCCCCCGCGACCACCCCGGTCAACGGAGCCTCGGCGACGACCTCCCAGCAGATCCCGATCCAGGAGTCGTAGGCGTCAGCCCTTGGGCGGGCGGCGGCGCAGGATGCGCTTGGCCGCCAGGGTCAAGGCCGTGGCGGCGACCAGAACGAAGGCACCCTTCGTGAAGTCGCCGCCCCGGGAGGACGGCGGGGCGGCCGTCCCCGCGCCCGGTGCGGTCGGGGAGTCCGGGGAGGGGGACGCGGACGGCGTCTTCCCCCCGGACGGCGGCCGGGGCACCGGGACCGCCACGACGCGGCTGTTCACGCCCTCCGCGCCGAACATCAGCGTCGATCCGTCCGCCGAGTACGTGACCGACTCCGCCTGGCCCTGCCACGGCGCGGCCACCGCCTCGCCCTCTCCCGACGGGCGGCCGTCCTTCCACGGGTAGGTCTTCGCCCACAAGTAGCCCCGCAGCGTGAGGTGGCCGCCGTCCGGGGAGAAGGCGCCGTCCGTGACCCACGGGACGTCACCGATCCGGCGGAAGGTGTTCGTACCGGAGGCGGAGAGGGTTTCGGGGCCCTCGTAGAGGCCGCCCGCGCGCTCGTCCTTGCTCGCGATGTACACCCGGCCCGTGACCGGATGGACCATCAGCGCCTCCGCGTTGCGCGGCCCGTCCGCGTACTTCACCGTGAACTGCTCGGCCTTGAGGGTGACGTCCGCGAGGGTCTTCGGCTCCGGGAACCGGTAGATCCACACGTGGTCCCAGGCGCCGCCGAGGTTGTCCCCGATGTCGCCGACGTACAGCTGCCCGTCCGGTCCCAGCGAGATCGCCTCGATGTCCCGGGGCTTGCCGACGCCCGTCATCGTGACCCGCGCGACCGTCCTGCCCGTCGCCGAGTCCACGGCGTAGACGTACGGACCGTCGTCGCTGTCGTTGTGCGTCCAGTACACCCCCGGATGGATCCGGCTGGCCGCAAGCCCGCTCGACTCCTTGATCCGCGGATCGGTGATCGTGAACCCGGAGGGGGAAGGGGCGGGGGCCGGGGAGCCCGCGGCGCCCGCCGCGGGGGCGGCCAGCAGGGCGAGGGCCGCCGCCGCGGGAACCGCGGAGGCAACGGCAACGGCAACGGCGGCGGTCGAAGGCAGCAGGCGGCGCAGGCGCATGCCCCTACCCTGCCAGCCCGGCCCGGCCGCCCGGACCCGCGTGTCCGGCATCACAGGGGTCACCGCCGCGTGATCCGCGATGATGACCGGATGCGTTTCATGTTCGTCGGTGATTCCATGACCATCGGCCGCGCCGGCGACTACACCTGGCGCTACCGGATGTGGCAGCACCTGGGCGCGACCTTCGGCGGCCCGTACGAGATCGTCGGCCCGCGCAGCGAGCTGTACGACACCTTCGCCGACGCGCCCACCAGCCATGAATACGCCGACCCCGGCTTCCCGGCCGACGCCCGCCGGCACCTGGCCGGATGGGGCGAGGGCTGGCAGCACATGGCGCCGCTCATCGGGCCCGCCGTGCGCACCGCCCGGGCCGACGTGCTGCTCGTCTCCCTCGGCCTCATCGACCTCGGCTTCTACACCGGCGCCGAGGACACCGCCGCCAACGCCCGCCGCTTCATCGCCGAGGCGCGCGCCGCCCGGCCCGCCGTCCGGATGGTCCTGCTCCCCGTCATCCCCAACGTCCGGGCCCAGGACGACGTTCCCTTCGCGGCGCAGGTCGAGCTGTTCAACGAGCTCCTCGCGAAGGCGGTCGCCGACCTGTCGACCACCGCGTCGCCGATCCTGCTGGCCGCGCGACCGGACTCGTACGAGATCCACCACGACACCTACGACGGCACCCACCCCAACGCCTCCGGCGAGCACCGCCTCGCGGGCGAGTTCGCGGCGGTCCTGCACCAGGCCTGGGGCATCGGCGGCCCGTACCGGCCCCGCAGCGACACGTAACGCGCCCTTCACGAACGGGTCTTGCTTCGAGTGCACTCCAGGCAGTTGGCTAGTGCCCCATGAAGTACACGCAGCTCGGACGCACCGGTCTCAAGGTCAGCCGACTCGTCCTCGGCACGATGAACTTCGGCCCCCAGACCGGGGAGTCGGAAAGCCACGCGCTCATGGATGCGGCCCTCGACGCCGGAATCAACTACTTCGACACCGCGAATGTGTATGGGTGGGGTGAGAACAAGGGCCGTACCGAAGAGATCATCGGCACCTGGTTCGCACAGGGCGGCGGCCGTCGCGAGAAGACGGTCCTCGCCACCAAGGTCTACGGGAACATGGCCGCCGAAGGCGACCCGTGGCCCAACTACGACCGCCTGTCGGCGCTGAACATCCGGCGGGCCGTCGATGCGAGCCTCAAGCGGCTGAACACCGACTACATCGACGTCTATCAATTCCATCACGTCGACCGCCGGACGCCCTTCGAGGAGATCTGGCAGGCCATCGACGTCCTGATCCAGCAGGGCAAGATCCTCTACGCCGGGTCCTCGAACTTCCCCGGCTGGAAGATCGCCCAGGCCAACGAGGCCGCGGCGCGCAGCGGGCGGCTCGGCCTCGTCAGCGAGCAGTGCCTCTACAACCTCGCCGAGCGGCGCGCGGAGCTGGAGATCATCCCGGCCGCCGAGGAGTACGGGCTCGGGGTCATCCCGTGGTCCCCGCTGCACGGGGGGCTGCTGGGCGGGGCGATCCGCAAGTCGGCGCAGTCGGGGCGGACGGCCACGGGCCGGTCGGCGGACGCGCTCGCGAACAGTTCGGTACGGGCGCAGGTGCAGGCGTACGAGGACCTGCTGGACAAGCACGGTCTGGAGCCCGGCGAGGTCGCCCTGGCCTGGCTGCTGACCCGTCCCGGGGTCACTGGGCCGATCGTCGGGCCGCGTACGGCGGAGCAGCTCGCGTCCGCGCTGCGGGCGGTCGAGCTGGAGCTGGGCGAGGAGGTGCTGGCCGGGCTCGACGAGGTCTTCCCCGGGCCGGGACCGGCGCCGGAGGCGTTCGCCTGGTAGCCGGGGTCCAGGGCTCGGGGCCCGGGGCTGCAGGGCTTCCGGGCTACTGGCCTACGACCGCGGCCACTGCGACGACGACGAACATCAGCACGAGCACACCGGCCATGACGCGGTTTCTGGTCTTGGGATCCACCCGTCGAGCCTAACGCGACCGGGCCCGCCCTTCGGACGGAGGGGCGGGCCCGGTGGCGTTGGGGGCTCATCCGCCCAGGTCCCAGGCGCCGACGGTCTCGTAGCGGGGCTGCTCGCCGGGGACGCCGCTGGTGGGCAGGTTGCTGCGGACCAGGCTGAGGGTGGTGACCCGCCAGGGGGTGCCCTCGAAGGGGGCGAGGCGGTCCACGTACGGGCGCACGTCGTCCGTCTCCTCCCGGATCCGTCCCAGGGTGAGGTGGGGCGTGTACCGGTGGTGCTGCTCCATCGGGACCCCGGCCCGCCGGGCCGCGGCGTCGGCCCGCTCGGCGAGCATCCGCAGGGAGTCGAGGTCCCCGGCGGCCCCGGCCCACAGGGCGCGGTGGCCGAAGTGGCCGGAGCCGTGGAGCCGGAGCGTGAAGGGCCCGGAGCGGGCGGCGGCCCGGGCGAGGCGGGCGTGCAGTTCCGGTAGCAGCCCGTCCTGGACCTCGCCCATGAAGGCCAGCGTGAAGTGCCAGCCTGCTTCCGCGGTCCAGCGGAGCCGGTCGTTGCGGAGTCCGCGCACGGCCTCGGCCAGCTCCGCGACGGCCGCCTCGGGCGGGATGACGGCTGCGAACAGTCTCATGTGCCGAGCCTAGCGAGGTCGCCTGCGTGCGGCGCCGTTGCCGGGGGCCAGCCCCCGGACCCCCGCGCCTCAATCGCCGACGAGGCTGGATTTCGCCTCAGGCCGCCGCGACCAGTTCGCGCTCTCGCGCCGCCGGGACGAACGTCACGCCGTGGCGGTTCACGCTGAGGCGGAGGTTGCCGATCCGGGAGAGGACGAGGCCGATCGCGAGAGCCGCGGCCAGGGAGACCGCGCCGCCCGCGGCCATGCCGATCCGGGCTCCGTAGGTGTCCGTGATCCACCCGACCAGGGGTGCGCCGATCGGGGTGCCGCCGGTGAAGACCATCATGAAGAGCGCCATCACCCGGCCCCGCATCTCCGGGTCCGTGGCCATCTGCACGCTGGAGTTCGCGGTGACGTTGACCGTCAGCCCGAACATGCCGATCGGCACGAGCAGCGCCGCGAACAGCCAGAAGCCGGGTACGAAGGCGGTGACGAGCAGGAGCACCGAGAAGAGCGCCGCCGCCGCGACCAGGAGGCGCAGCCGGGAGTGGCCCCTGCGGGCCGCCAGCAGTGCGCCCGCCAGGGAGCCGGCCGCGATCAGGGTGTTGAACAGGCCGTAGGTCCCCGCGTCCCCGTGGAACACGTGGCTGACGAAGGCCGACAGCCAGATCGGGAAGTTGAAGCCGAAGGTGCCGATGAAGCCGACCAGCACGATCGGCCAGATCAGCTCGGGGCGGCCGGCGACGTAGCGCAGACCCTCCCGCAGCTGACCCTTGGCGCGCGGCTGGACCTCGACCGGGTGCAGTTCGTTCGTCCGCATCAGCAGCAGGCCGATGATCGGGGCGGCGAAGGACAGGCCGTTCAGCAGGAAGGCCCAGCCGGAGCCGACGGCGGTGATGAGGACACCGGCCAGTGCGGGGCCCACCAGCCGTGCGGACTGGAAGTTGGCCGAATTCAGACTGACGGCGTTGGCCACCTGGTCCTTGCCGACCATCTCGGAGACGAAGGTCTGCCGGGCCGGGTTGTCCACGACGGTGACCAGCCCGAGCAGGAAGGCGGCCAGGTAGACGTGCCAGACCTGGACGTGGCCGGCGAGGGTGAGGACGGCGAGCGCGATACCGGTGAGGCCCATCGCGGCCTGCGTGCAGAGCAGCAGCGGCCGCTTGGGGAGCCGGTCGGCGAGTACGCCTCCGTAGAGGCCGAACAGCATCATCGGCAGGAACTGCAGCGCGATGGTGATGCCCACCGCGGAGGCGGAGCCGGTCAGCGACAGGACCAGCCAGTCCTGGGCGATGCGCTGCATCCAGGTGCCGGTGTTCGAGACGACCTGGCCCGTGGCGAAGAGCCGGTAGTTGCGGATCTTCAGCGAGCTGAACATCGAGTTCCTGGCGGAGCCCGACGCGCGCGTAGTGGTGGATGTATGGCCGGGGGCGGAGTCTGCTCCGGGTCCCGTACTCAAAAGGGTTCGCCTCCTGGCGTCGTTCCTATAGGTGCGCGAGCTTGTCCAGGACGGGTGCGGCCTCGCGCAGCTTGGCCCATTCGTCCTCGGTCAGCTCGGCCGCGAGCCCGGCCAGGAAGGCGTTGCGCTTGCGACGGCTCTCTTCGAGCATCGCCTCGGCCTCCTCCGTCTGGCGGACCACCTTCTGGCGGCGGTCGTCGGGGTGCGGTTCCAGCGTGACCAGACCCTTGGCCTCCAGCAGCGCCACGATGCGGGTCATCGACGGGGGCTGCACGTGCTCGCGCCGGGCCAGCTCACCGGGGGTGGCGTGGCCGCAGCGGGCGAGGGTGCCGAGGACCGACATCTCGGTCGGGCTCAGCGATTCGTCGACGCGCTGGTGCTTGAGGCGCCGGCCCAGCCGCATGACGGCGGAGCGGAGGTCGTTCACGGCAACGGCATCGTCGCCATGGGAAAGGTCAGACATGTCTTTAGAATAACTCATTACTCTCCCTAAAGAACACTGGGTATCCCTCGCCCCACCCGTCCCCGTTCGCCCGCCCGCCCCGCCCGTCGCACGTCCGCTGCCTCGTGCGCCGCTCGACCCGCACCTTCCAGTCACTCGTAAGGGTGAGACCGTTCCGGAAAGTGACACGCGTCCGTGCCCTGTGCCCCGACCCTTTCGGCATGGGGACACATGTGTTCAGCATGCGTATAGACGGGGAGCTGCTCGACAGGCTCCGGACTCATGCCGCCAAACGCGGAATGAGCGTCCAGGACTATGTGGTCCGGACGCTCATTCGCGACGACTTCGACGAGCGCTTCAAGGCGGCCGTCGACGAGACGGAGAAGTTCTACGGGCTCACGTGAGCCCGGCTCCTCCTGGTTCCGCGTTCCGCGGGGGCTACGTGAGGCCGAGGGCCGGCATCGCGTAGTAGAAGACGAACACCGCCGACACCACGTACATGGCCACGGGGACCTCGCGGCCCCGGCCGGTGGCCAGCCGCAGGACGCAGAAGCTCACGAAGCCGATGCCGATGCCGTTGGTGATCGAGTACGTGAAGGGCATCATCACCATGGCCAGGAAGGCCGGGACGGCGATGGTGAAGTCGTTCCAGTCGATGTCCCTGATCGAGCCGGCCAGGATCAGGAAGCCGACCGCGATGAGCGCGGGGGTGGCGGCCTGGGACGGGACCATGGTGGCGATCGGGGTCAGGAAGAGCGCCACGGCGAAGAGGCTGCCCGTCACCACGTTCGCCAGGCCGGTACGGGCGCCTTCGCCGACGCCCGCCGTGGACTCCACGAAGCAGGTGGTGGCCGAGGAGGAGGTCGCGCCGCCCGCGGCGACGGCCATGCCGTCCACGAACAGCACCCGGTTGATGCCGGGGAAGGAACCGTCCGGCTTCGTCAGCTTCGCCTCGTCGCCGACGCCCAGGATGGTTCCCATGGCGTCGAAGAAGCAGGACAGCAGCACGGTGAAGACGAAGAGGATGCCGGTCAGCACGCCGACCTTGCCGAAGCCGCCGAACAGGCTGACCTGACCGACGAGCCCGAAGTCGGGCGCGGCCACCGGGTTGCCCGGCCATTCCGGGACGGTCAGGCCCCAGGCCTGGTCCGGGAGCTTGGTGATCAGCTGTACGGCCACGGCGGCGACGGTCATGGCCACGATGGAGATCAGGATCGCGCCGGGCGTCTTGCGGATGATCAGGCTCAGCGTCAGCAGCACGCCGACCACGAAGATCAGTACGGGCCAGCCGTGCAGGTGCCCGTTGCCGCCGAGCTGGAGCGGGACCGTGGTGTGCGCGAGGTCCGGGATGCGGGAGACGAAGCCCGAGTCGACCAGGCCGATCAGCATGATGAACAGGCCGATGCCGATCGCGATGCCCTTGCGCAGGCCGAGCGGGACGGCGTTCATGACCCGCTCGCGCAGACCGGTGGCGACCAGCAGCATCACCACGAAGCCGGCCAGGACCACCATGCCCATGGCGTCCGGCCAGCTCATCCGGGGGGCGAGCTGGAGGGCTACGACGGTGTTGACGCCGAGGCCGGCCGCCAGCGCGATCGGGACGTTGCCGATGACGCCCATCAGGAGGGTGGTGAAGGCGGCCGTCAGGACGGTGGCCGTGACGAGCTGGCCGCCGTCGAGCTGGTGCCCGTACATGTCCTTCGCGCTGCCCAGGATGATCGGGTTGAGCACGATGATGTAGGCCATCGCGAAGAACGTGGCGAAGCCGCCGCGGACCTCGCGGCCGATGGTCGAGCCGCGCTCGGAGATCTTGAAGTAGCGGTCCACGGGGGCGGACGTGCTCATGGGGACCTGGTTCTCGTTGGTGATTCGTACGACGAAATTGGGACATGCTCAAGCCATTTCAGTATGAACACATGAACGAAGAGGCGTCTATCTCCGCGCGTAGACCATGGGCTGAGCGGCCTAGACTTGTCCCCATGGCGAAATGGACTGCGCAGCACGAGGCCCCCGAGCCCCTGGAGGGTCCGATCGTCGGGACCGTCATGGGCGGCACGATCCTGTGGTTCGCACTCTTCGTGGTCCAGCTCCCCTTCTACGGATGGTTCGCCGACCGGGACCTGCTCTGGTGGGTCTGGACCTGCGCGGCCGGCGGGGTCCTCGGCCTGATCGGCCTCTGGTACGTACGCGGCCGCGACGCGGCGCTGAAGCGGCACGCCCTTGCGCTGGCCGCGCGGGACGAAGGCGACCAGTCGGACCCGGCCGCCCAGGCGGGCTAGCCGCCCGTCGCTCGGCCGCGGGCCGGCGGTGGCCGGTCGCGCAGTTCCCCGCGCCCCTGGCCGGGTGCGCCCCGCCCGCGCACACCCCGGCAACGGCGCCGCACGTGCCCGGTCCCGGCCGAAGGGGCTACCAGGGGACGATTCCGGTCATCCCGAAGTCGGATCTTCGGACTGCTCGGCGGGTGAACGATTGAATCGCCCTTTACCGTCGAAAGCATGACGCAGCGGGCGAACACCGAATCAGACGCACCGGAGCCGGGTGGTGGCGGCAGCGGTAGCGGCGCGGCCGCCGGGCTCGCCATCGACGCGGGGTCCGAGCTCGACCCCGTACACCCCGTCAAGCCGCCCGCGCCGCGGTTCAAGGCCGGCGGGCTGACCACCGCCGAAGTCGCCGAGCGCGTGGCGCGCGGAGCCGTCAACGACGTCCCCGTACGGTCCTCCCGCTCCCTCTCGGAGATCGTCCGGGCCAACGTCTTCACCCGGTTCAACGCCATCATCGGCGTCCTCTGGGCGATCATGCTGTTCGTCGCGCCCATCCAGGACAGCCTCTTCGGCTTCGTGATCATCGCGAACACCGGAATCGGCATCATCCAGGAGCTGCGCGCCAAGAAGACCCTCGACGGGCTCGCCGTCATCGGCGAGGCCAAACCCAGCGTCCGCCGCGACGGCAGGACCGCCGAGATCTCCACCTCCGAGATCGTCCTCGGCGACGTCATCGAGCTCGGCCCCGGCGACAAGGTCGTCGTCGACGGACTCGTGGGCGAGGCCGAAGGCCTGGAGATCGACGAGTCCCTGCTCACCGGCGAGGCCGACCCGGTCCTGAAGAAGCCCGGCGACCCGGTCATGTCCGGCTCGTTCGTCGTCGCCGGCGGCGGCGCCTTCACCGCCACCAAGGTCGGCCGCCAGGCCTACGCCGCCCAGCTGGCCGAAGAGGCCTCCCGGTTCACGCTCGTCCACTCCGAGCTGCGCACCGGCATCTCCACCATCCTCAAGTACGTCACCTGGATGATGATCCCGACCTCCATCGGCCTCATCGTCAGCCAGCTGCTCGTCAAGGACAAGAACTTCAAGGACGCCATCGCCCGGACCGTCGGCGGCATCGTCCCGATGATCCCCGAAGGCCTCGTACTCCTCACCTCCGTGGCCTTCGCCATCGGCGTCATCCGGCTCGGCCGCAAGCAGTGCCTGGTCCAGGAGCTGCCCGCCATCGAAGGCCTCGCCCGCGTCGACGTGGTCTGCCTCGACAAGACCGGCACCCTCACCGAGGGCGGCATGGACGTCACCGAGTGCCGCCCGCTCGGCGGCGCGGACGCCGAGTACGTCAAGAAGGTGCTCGGCGCGCTCGGCGAGAGCGACCCGCGCCCCAACGCCAGCCTCCAGGCGATCATCGACGCCTACCCGGACAGCGCCGAATGGCGCTGCACCGAGTCCCTCCCCTTCTCCTCCGCCCGCAAGTACAGCGGCGCCAGCTTCAGCGAGGGCGACGGCGAGAACAACACCTGGCTGCTCGGCGCCCCCGACGTGCTGCTCCCCGCCGGGGACCCGGCCCTGGACGAGATCAACGAGCTCAACGAACAGGGCCTACGGGTGCTCCTGCTGGGCCGCACCGCCCGCGAACTCGACGACGAGGCCGTGGCCACCGGGGTCAAGCCGACCGCCCTGGTCGTCCTGGAGCAGCGGCTGCGCCCCGACGCCTCCGACACGCTGCGCTACTTCGAGGAGCAGGGCGTCCAGACGAAGGTCATCTCCGGGGACAACGCGGTCTCGGTCGGCGCGGTCGCCGGGAAGCTGGGACTGCCGGGCGCGCAGAACACGGTGGATGCCCGCACGCTCCCCACCGACCAGGCCGAGATGGCCAGGGTCCTAGACGAGAACTCCGTCTTCGGCCGCGTCACCCCGCAGCAGAAGCGGGACATGGTCGCCGCCCTCCAGTCCAAGGGCCACACGGTCGCCATGACCGGCGACGGCGTCAACGACGTCCTGGCCCTGAAGGACGCCGACATCGGCGTCTCGATGGGCTCGGGCTCGGAGGCCACCCGGGCCGTGGCCCAGATCGTCCTCCTCAACAACAGCTTCTCCACCCTCCCCTCGGTGGTCGCCGAGGGCCGCCGGGTCATCGGCAACATCACCCGCGTCGCCACCCTCTTCCTCACGAAGACGGTCTACTCGGTGCTGCTGGCCATCCTGGTGGTCTGCTCCCAGGTCGAGTACCCGTTCCTGCCGCGCCACCTGACGCTGCTGTCCACCCTGACCATCGGCATCCCGGCCTTCTTCCTGGCCCTCGCGCCGAACAAGGAGCGGGCCAAGCCGCACTTCGTGAAACGCGTGATGCGGTACGCGATCCCGGGCGGCGCCATCGCGGCCGTGGCCACCTTCGTGACCTACCTCCTCGCCCGCCACCACTACACCGGCCCGGACGCCCTCAAGGCCGAGACCAGCGCGGCGACGCTGGCGCTGTTCCTGACCTCCATGTGGGTCCTGGCGATCATCGCCCGCCCGTACACGTGGTGGCGGGTCGCCCTGGTCGGCGCGATGGGCGGAGCCTTCCTGATCGTCCTCGTCGTGCCGTGGCTCCAGGACTTCTTCCAGCTCAAGCTGAAGGGCGCGGTGATGCCGTGGACCGCCGTCGGCATCGCGGCCCTCGCGTCGATGCTGATCGAATTCACCTTCCGGTGGGTGAACCGGAAGTTCCCGGCGTGAACGTGGGCCGTTCGGGTTCACCTCGGAGGGGGATGGACGCGCGGTTCACGGGGTGGCCATACTTGTTATATGGCTACGAAGAAGATCACGATCACCGTGCCTGAGGAACTCTTGGAGTCCATCCGCTCCCGGGTGGACGCGCGCGGGGTGTCGGCGTACATCACGGAAGCCGCGGTGCGGATGGATGCGGTGGACAAGCTGGGTGAGCTGTCGGCCGGCCTCCAGGAGGAGTACGGCGCCCTGACCGACGAGGAACTCCGCGCGGCGGACGAATGGCTCGCCGCCATCGACGCCAAGCACGACGAGCTCACGGCCGGAGCGAGAGCCGGAGCGGGAGTCGAGGTGAAGCACGAAGCCGGACGGGAGGCGGCATGACTCCGCGTTCCAAGGCCGGCGACCTGCTGAGGCCGAGGCTGTTCGTCTTCGACTCCGAGGCCCTGTCAAGGGCGGTACGTGGGGACCGGGCCTTCCTCGGCCTGGTGAACAAGGCCTGGGAACGACGGGCGCCGGTCGTCACCTCGGGCCTCACTACGCTGGAGGCCTGGGATCCGCGGCCGGGCAAGGCGCCGAGGCTCTGGGACTGGTCCCTCTCGCGCATCGAGATCGTCCACGCCGACGGCGAGATCGTCGACAGCGCCCGCTCCCTGCTCACCGAGGCCGGTCTGCACGGCCACAAGTACGCCATCGACGCGGTCCTGGCTGCCGTCGCGGTGGCCGGGGCCAGGCGGGGCAGCCAGGTGACCGTGTTCACCTCCGACGCGGACGGCCTGGAACGGCTCCTGGCGGGGAACCCCGTGGTGATCGAGTCCATCTGACGCCTTCACGCGGCGTCCTCACGCCGCCAGGTCGTGGGGGTCCCGCTCCGCACGGGCGGCGATGCGGGTGCGCATGCCCAGCATCGCCGCCGCCGCGAGCAGTCCGCCCAGCAGGGCGCCCCACCACAGGACCGCCGGGCCGACGGCGGTGTAGACGGTGACGCCGAGCGTCAGGGCCGCGAAGCGGGAGACGCCCCAGGTCCAGGAGAAGGCGCCCTGGTAGCGGCCGCGGGCTTCGGCCGGGGCCAGGTTCGCGACGAGCGAGGCGGCGATGCCCGCGACGACGACCTCGCCGAGCGACCAGACCGCCACCGAGACCGCGTACGTGGCGACGGAGTCGGCCACACCGGTCAGCGCCACCCCGCCGGCGATCAGCACGCCGCCCGCCGCCTGCACCCGTAGCGGCGGAAGTCCGGCCAGCCGGGCGGACACGAACGGCTGGAGGCCCACCACGAGCACGGCGTTGACCGCCGCCAGGGCTCCGTAGACGGCCGGCGAGTGGCCGCTGTCGCGGACGGCGAGGGGGAGCGCGACCTCGGTCAGCGAGTACACGAACAGCTGGACGCCGAACAGCGGGAGCAGCAGGAGCAGCAGCCGGTCGCGCAGGACGACCCCGTAGCCCATGCCCGTCTCCTTCTGCGCGGCGGTGCGGGCCGGTTCGCGCAGCCGGACCGCGACGACGGCCGCGTAGACGAGGGCCGTGCCCGCATCGACGGCGAAGAGCAGCCAGTAGCCGTGGGCGGCCAGGAACCCGCCGAGCACACCGGCGACGGCCGTGCCGATGTTGACCCCCCAGTTGAACAGGGCGTACGCCCGCTGCCGCCATCCGCTGTCCACCGCGTCGGCCAGCATCGCGAACGCGGCGGGACCCACGATCGCCCCGGCCGCGCTGAGCAGCAGCGCCGCCGCGGCCATCGTCCACACGCCCGGGGCCAGGAACAGCGCGCCCTGGGCGAAGGCCGAGCCGACCAGCCCGATCAGCATGGTGGGGCGGCGGCCGATCCGGTCGGCGAGGGATCCGCCCAGGACGGGGCCGAGCAGGTTGCCCGCTCCGAGCGCGCCGAGGACGTACGAGGTCTCGGCCCCGGTGACTCCCCGGTCGGCGAGCAGGAACACCAGGAAGGGGGTGACGAGATGGCCGAGCCGGTTGACGATCGTTCCGGCGAAGAGGGTCCAGACGGTGGACGGGAGACCGCGGAAGGTGGAGGGCATGGGTGGAGCCTGCGCCCTGGTCCCACTCGGGTCCTATTGATTAAGCTGAGGCCGAATCCAACACTGCCACGGGGGGCAAGTACGTGGAGTACGCGCTGAGTTTCACCGCGACGGACCTGGCCCAGACCCGGTTCGCGGTCTCCCCGATGTGGGAGGTCGTCACCAGCTTCCGGCTGCTGCGCGAGGAGACCGATCCGCCGCTGCACCGCCGCTGGGCCGCGCAGGTACGGCCCCGGCTGGAGCGCGCGGGCCTGGACCGCGGATGGTTGGCCGCCCTGATCCCGGGCGAGGGCTACCTCGCGGACTTCCTCAACCCGACCCCGGCCGGCCCCTTCCTCGAACTCCCCGCCGAGCTGGAGGCCATCCGCCGCAGCACCCCGGAACAGGTGCGGGCCGACCTGGCGAAGCTGGTGCAGAAGTCGACCCGTCCGGCGCCCCGCCTGCGGCTGCTCCACGAGGAACCCGAAGCGGTACTGGAGAAGGTCACCGCCGAGATCGAGACGTACTGGGAGCTCGCGCTCGCCCCGTACTGGCCGCGCATCCGCCAGGTGCTGGAGGCGGATGTGTTCCACCGGGCCCGGCAGGTCGCCGAACACGGCTCGGCGCACGTACTCAACGAGCTCCACGAGAGCGTCAGTTGGGATGCCGGGACCCTGCGCATGGTGCGCCGGCAGTGCTCGATGAGCCGCGCCGACGTCGGATCCGGGCTGCTGCTGGTGCCCTCGGCCTTCGCCTGGCCGCGCGTGCTGACCCGCTCGGTGGCACCCGACCCGCCCCAACTCGCCTACCCGGCGCGGGGGATCGGCGCCCTGTGGGAACCCCGGGCCGCCGAGGCCTCCGACGCGGTCGCCGCGGTCCTCGGCCGCTCCCGGGCCCTGCTGCTGGCCGAGCTCGACGTACCGGCCTCGACCACGCAGCTGGCCCGCCACAGCGGCCTCTCCACCGCCGCCGTCTCCCAGCACCTCGTGGCCCTGCGCAACGCGGGCCTGGTCACCGCCCACCGGAACGGCCGCTCGGTGCTGTACGCGCGCACGGCGATCGCGGACGCGCTGCTCGCGCCGGCGGGGGTCGGTACGGCTTAGGCCGACCGCTCAAATGTCAGTGCGATTCGGTAACTCTTGTGGGACATTACGGCTGGCCAACAGCCGTATTCCAGGGGGGATCCACCGCATGACACCCGTTCGCGCACTATCCGGGGCCGCTCTTGCCCTGGTGCTCGGCCTTGCGGCCGCGTCGCCGGCGGCCGCCGCCGGGGACCCGGCGGCGCCCAAGGTCACCTCGCCCCGCACGAGCCCCACTCCCGGCTTCGCCGGTGAGGACCGCTACTCCGCCTGCGACACCAACCCGTACTCCGGGGCCGGAGCGGGCTGGGTCGGCAACGGCGACATCACCTTCCGTGCCACCCCGGTTGCCGCGCAGGCCGGGTCGCTCGACATGACGTTCCAGCTCTGGGACACCTCGTACGGCGGCAAGCGGACCGACCAGGCCTCCTCGGCCGTCTCGGGCTCCGAGTCCAGCACGTACTTCCGCGGCGACCGGTTCACGGACGGCGGCCAGTACGCATGGCGTGCCCGCGCCACCAACGGGAAGCTGACCGGCGCGTACACGGCCTGGTGCTACTTCCGCGTGGACCACACCCGGCCGACCGCCGAGATCACCACGGACGATTCCCCCAAGAAGGTCGGGGAGGAGGCCACCTTCACGTTGAAGGGCACCGACGCCGGATCGGGGTTCGCCTGCGCCCGTTGGCAGACGAGCCCGGACTTCGGCGTCGGCTGGCGCTGCTCGGACGAGGCCACCGACTCCCATGTCGTGCGTCTGACGGACGGCTCGCTCGACATCAAGGTCAAGCCCGCCACCTGGGGCAGCCAGTCCGTCTACCTCCAGACGATGGACAACGCGGGCAACATCTCCGACGCCAACCTCACGTACTACGCGCAGGAGAACTCCACCCCCGCCGTCTTCGGAGACATCGACTCCGACGGCAAGCCGGACGTCCTCGTCCCGGACGCGGCCGGCAACCTCCGCAAGCCGGGCGCGAACCCGTTGGACACCGCCAACGCGCGCGCCGCTTCCGCCCCGGGCGGCAGCGGGAGCTGGGCGGGCGTCCAGTACGCCCACCGCGGCACGCTGAGCGAGCAGCGGGTGGACGACCTCCTGGCCCATGCCCCCGGCGGCAACTACCTCTATCTCTTCACCAACGACGGCTCCGGTCTGTTCACGGAGCAGAGCGCGAGGCTCGTCCGCAAGCCCAGGACCTGCCAGAACGCGGCGCTCGAGACCATCGCGTGCACGGAGTACGGCTTCGGCAGCGACTGGTCGAAGGTCACCCGGATCGCGGCGTACGGCTCGCCCGTGGGTGACAGCGCGGTCAACGGGATCCTGCCCCGCACCTCGGTACTGTTCGTCGAGAACGGCCGCCTGTGGCTGGTGAAGCGGGGCGGTGTCGGTCTGAGTTCCTCGGCCACGCTCATCTCGGGCAATGACACCCGCTGGGACGGCTACGACCTCGTCACCCCGGGCTCGGCCCAGGGCACGGACTTCCCCACCGTCTGGGCCCGTTCCCAGGCCGACGGCACGATCCGTGCCGTCACCATCGCGGGCACCCCGGACGCCCCGGACTTCTCCGCCTTCGCCGACCCGTCCGCCGGACCGGTCCTGACGACCCTGTCCCCGGCCGACCACCCGCGCGTCGGTTCCGACGGCGACCTCACCGGTGACGGCCTCCCGGACCTCTGGTCCGCCGACGCCTCCGGCAAGGTCACGGTGTTCCCGGGCACGGGCACGGCGACTCCGCACCCGACGGTCACCGGTTTCGGCCCGGCTGCCTGATCCACTCCCGGTAGTCGAGAAGCATCCTCCGGCGCCCCTCCAAAGGGGCGCCGGAGGCGTTTTCTCAGTCGAACCAGCGGTCCCGGGCCAGTTCCGCCGTGCGGGACGGGTCCTCCAGGAGGGCCGCCACCTCGAAGCGGCGGGGCCACTGGCCCGCCGCCCAGGCCAGGGCTGCCGCGACGCCCTCCAAGGTGGCGGCGTGCAGGGTGCCGTCCGGGGTGCGGCGCCAGTCGAGTTCGATGCCGCCCGCCAGGAGTTCCTCGTGCTCCACGTAGCTCGTCGGGGTGGCCGGGCCGAGGAGGCCCAGGACCGACTCGGGGACCTCGTGCTCCTCGCCGTCCGTGGTGACCTCGGCCTCCACCGTCTCCGAGAGGCGGCGCACCTGGAACAGTTCGGCCAGGTCGGCGGCGCGGGAAGGGGCCACGGGCAGCAGCGGGAGGCCGGTCGTCAGGGGGAGCAGGTCGGGGGCGTCCGCGATCACCGCGTCGGCCGCGTCCACCACGACGACCTCGCCGTCCACGACCGCGCGCAGCTCGTCGGGGAGGGTGACCTGCTCGGGATCCAGCTCGGCCAGCGCCCCGTAGAGGGCGTGCAGCTGGCGGCCGCCGACCTCGCGCTCCGGGTCGGCGAGCCGGGCCAGGAGCTCGGCCGCGCCGCCGGGCTCGGACAGGAGGGAGGCGACGGAGGTGCGTACGCCGAGTGCCCGCAGGACCTGCTCGTCCTCGAAGCCGGTGGCGTCCGCCGGGGTGTACAGGCCGGCCAGCAGCGGGTCCCCGCCCGCCGCGCGCAGACCGGCCGGGCGGCGGCCGTCGAGGACCGGGTGGTCGCGCAGCCACCAGGCGGTGTAGGAGCGCACGGAGCGCGTGGTGCCGTCCGGGAGGAGGATGCGGACGGGCTGGGTGAGGGCGTCGCGCAGCGGGGGCTGGGCCAGCATGGCCAGGGCCTGGGGCCAGCAGTCGTCGTCGACCAGGTCGAGGTCCCGTACGGCCACCAGTTCCGTGGCCACCGGCGGGACCGGGGTGTCGGGGAGCTGGTCCAGGAGGTCCTCGCACCACACGTCGACCGCGTCGAGCAGCCCGGCGTCGTCGGGTTCGGCGAAGTCCCCGTCGCGGGGCTCCAGTTCGTCCGGATCCAGGACCACGTCGGTGGCGCGGACCAGCTGGAAGGTGGCCAGGACCCCGACGGCCGTGAGGGTGTCGGCGTCCCAGCGGGCCACCAGGTCGGCGTCCACGTACGGGACTTCGTCCTCGCGGATGACGGAGGCGAGCGGGGAGCCGGGGAGCAGGAGTTCGCCGGCCGGGGTCAGTTCCCCGTCCTCGTCGGGCAGGGCGAGCGCGCCCAGCCACGGCTCGTCGCCGGGCGAGAGCTCGGCGCCCCGCACCAGCCCCAGCACGATGTCGGCGAGTTCGTCGGCGTCGAGGGCGTCCTCGTCCCAGATCTCCCCGGCGTCCAGGGAGCCCGATACGGCCGCCCGTACCTGCGGGGTCGTCAGCACGGCGCGCGGGGAGGCCGGGAGCGCGCCGAGCTTCTCCAGCAGCGGGTGCGCCGCGTCGGGGTGGGCCACCTTCAGGCCGAGCCGGGCCAGGCTCGCGGTGTCGACCCCTTCGGGGATGTCCGCGCCGGGCAGCAGGATGTGCCGGGGGCCGATGGCGGTGCGCCCGTCGGCCAGCGGCACCGGGAGGCCGGAGAGCCGGTCCGGGTCCACGCCCGCGAGGCTGTCGTAGAGCCGGTGCCACCAGTCGGGGGTCCGCTCGATGCCCGCGATCCGCTCGATGGCGTCGCCCAGCGGCAGCCGGCCCACTCCCAGGGTGCGCAGCTCGGAGCGGCGCTCCAGGCCGGCGGGGAGCAGGGTCGGGAGCACCTCGGCGAGGACCCGTACGGTGTCGGTGCCGGCGCCTTCCACCACCTCGGCCTCGAAGGGCCGCAGGGCGCTGCGCACGCCGAATTCCTCCGGGTCCTCGGCGGGGGCGGCGGGAGCGAGGAACGCAGTGCGGGGCAGCCGCTTGAGCACGGCTGCGCGCAGGGCCCCGTCGAGCTCGCCCTTGCCGAGCGGGCCGGGTACGAGGTCCACGAGCGCGGTGGTCACCGGGTCCCAGGAGCCGAGCAGTTCGGCGTAGGCGTCGGCCGCGCGTTCCACCAGGAAGTCGGTCAGGGGCCCCGGTGCGGGGTGGCGCCGGGCGGTGTCCAGCGGCAGGGTCGCGATGAGCAGGGCGGGGATGCCGAGGGGTTCGTCGGTCGGGGTCGGCGCGTGCACGACGGGCGCGGTGGCGGGGCGGACCGGGGCGCCCTCGGAGTCCACGGGGACGGCCCAGGACACGGCCCAGGCGGGCCGCAGGCGTTCCTCTACGGGGCGGTCGGCGAGCAAGGCCTTGTCGATGGGGCCGGAGTGACGGACGGTACGCCAGCGGTTCGTGCCGTCACCCGTACCGGAGCCGGTGCCGGAGCCCGTACCGGAGCCGGAGTCCTGGATGACGGTGTACGGGCCTTCGACGCGGCGCGTCAGCGTCCGTACGCCCCCGGCCGGAGTGTCCACGACGACCTCGGCCAGTCCGGGCAGGGTCAGCAGCAGGGCGTCGTCCACGGCGGCGAGCAGCCGCTGCACCAGGTCCTCGGCGGCGGCGTCGCGCAGCGGGAGGACGACGACGGTGTCGTAGCCGTCGGGAGCGGTTCCCTCGGCGGGCAACGGGAGCCGCAGCAGCGGGACGTGGCCGTCGCGGCGGCGCAGCTCGTCGCCGAGGCCGGGGCTGCCGACGGCCGCGCCGCGGGCCAGTTCGCCGGCCTCGGCCAGGGACCAGCGGACTCCGCCGTGCCGGCCGAGGACGGCGGGCTCGTCGCTGACGGCCAGGACGGCGGCGAAGCCGACACCGAAGCGGCCGACGCTGCCGGCGCTGTCGTCCCGCTTGGCGGAGGCGCGCAGGGTGGACAGCGACTCCACGCCGGTGGCGTCCAGCGGGGCACCGGTGTTGGCGGCGGCGAGCACCGCGTGGCCGCCCTCGCCGGAGTGCAGCGTGAGCCGTAGCCGGCCGGGGACGCCGGCGCGGGCGGCCGCGTCGGCGGCGTTCTGCGCGAGCTCGACCACCAGCCGGTCCCGGTAGCCGCCGAGGGCCAGGTCCTCCTCGGCGTTGGCGTCCTCGCGGAAACGGGCCGGGCCCGCACCCCAGGCGTCGAGCACCCCGCGCCGCAGCCGGGCCGTGCCGAAGGGGTCGATGCCACCCTGGGCCGCCGTCACTCGCACGTTCACGCCGCTGCCTCCAAGCCGTACCGCTCTGTCCCGCATTCACGGAATGCCGGATGCGGAGGCCCTGAAGGTATCGCGTGCGGGTGCGCCCGACGCCACGAGGCCGTTGGCGTCGCACCTCAGGCACACTTCATGGGTCGGAATCGCTCAACGTATGAGGTGCCCATGATTACGCTCACCAAGGAAGACGGCCCCGCGGACCTGGGTGGCGTGACCCATCTGTCCATCGGAGTCTCCTGGGACCCCACCGCGGGCAGCAGCGGCGGCCTGATGGGCAAGTTCAAGCGCAAGACCGGAACCGACCTCGACCTCATCGCGATCGCCATGCAGGGGGCGGACCCGGTCCGCCTGGCGGGTCTCGACTCCCTGGACCCGATGGGCAACGGTTCGCTGCTCCACAGCGGGGACAACCAGACCGGGCACGGCGAGGGCGACGACGAGACGGTGACCGTCGAGTTCGCCCGGATACCGGGCAACGTCACGTCCATCGTCTTCGTCGCCGCCGCGTACAAGAAGGGCAGTTCGTTCCAGAACGCGCGCAACATCAGCTTCAAGGTGTACGACGCGACGGGCGGCAGCAGCCAGCAGGTCGCCGACATCTGGCCGAGCCTGCTCGGCACCGACAACGGCTGCGCCGTGGCCAAGGCGATCCGGGACGGGTCCGGCTGGAAGCTGCAGGTCATCAACCAGACCGGCAAGATCAAGCCGGGCGACGAGCAGGCCCTGATGCGCTTCGCGATCAGCAAGTGACGATTCTCGCCCCATATGTTGGGGCGATTCCCTTTAGCTCGCGTGGGCGGGCGCCGGGGCTTCACGCGTCCGCCGCCGGCGGGTGGCCGGGACTCGCACCGTTCTGGTGCTGCGCGTGCTGTTGATGTCCGAGCCACCCTCCCCCACACTCCGTCCGGGAGGTGCCCCCGGGCGGGCTCGGGCCTCGATCTCGACCGAGGCGTTGTGGTCGGCGTCGTCCTCGTACCCGCAGCGAGTGCACGCGAACAGCCGACCGCATCCCTTGCGGGATTCGGGATCGACCTGACCGCACTTGGCACAGGTCTGGGAGGTGTGGAAGGGCTGGACGGCGACTAGTACGGACCCGTACATACGCGTCTTGTACTCCAGCTGCCGCCTACGTTCGCCGGGCGTGTTGTCGAGGATCGACCGGGTGAGCCCGGCCTTCGCCCGGACGTTCTTCCCCGGTGCTGCGATGGTGCCCTTCTCTGACTTGGTCATGTTCTTCACGCGCAGGTCCTCGATGCCGATCAGGCCGTGGCTCTTGGCGAGGCCGGTGGTGAGTTTGTGCGTGACGTGCCAGCCAATGCCGTCCCGGGAGACGGTGGCGTTACGGATCGTGCCCCCGATGGAGCGGGAGAGCCGGAACCGCATCCAGCCGATCTTCGGCAGACGGACCTCGGCCCACTTGCGGTTCAGTTTGCGGACCTCGACCGCCTGACCGGGAAACGGGATCGACAGGCGATGCCCGCGCTTCCTTCTTGCCGGAAAACGGGCCGGGTGTTCAATGCTCCAGAAGTTGTCGTACGCCCGGTCCAGATGACGAAGGATCTGCTGTCCCGTCTGGGCGGGCAGGTCACCGATCCAGTCGAGATCCGCACGGGCGGCCGTCAAGTGGCTGCACTGCTCGGTCGACCGGAGGGTATATCGGCGCTGCTCCCACAAATACGCCCGTTGTTCCAGCGCCACGTTCCACAGAGCACGCGCCGTATGACCCCACCTGGTCAGGGCCTCGCCCTGAACCTCGGTGGGGTAAGCACGGTATCTGCGCCCAGAGTCCGCCTTCATGCCCGCGATCGTGCCGACAGGTAACGATCGGCATGGGTCAGATCCCTAAAAATCATTGATTCTGGCTTCATTTGCGCATGCTTATGCTCTTCATGGCGAAATGTCGACCCAATGTGTACATCGATGCGGATCCCAAGCCGATGGGATTAGTTCAGGAAGAGGGAAATCTCGGGAACGAGGAACCCGTGTGCACGAAGTGGGCGGTCAAGCACGGCACATCCCGCTGGCTTCCGGGGCCGCCGGGCTATTCCTGGCCGACGAGGTGGGCGAAGACGACGACGTTGGCGTCCCAGTGGCGGTCCTTCGTGAGGCTGCCGCCGCAGGTGATGACGCGCAGCTCCGCCTTGCCGTGGGTGTCCCCGTAGACCTTGTCGGTCGGGAACTGGTCCTTCTTGAAGGTGTCGACCGAGTCCACGGCGAAGACGGCGGTGGAGCCGTCGTCGCGGTGGATCTCGATCTTCTCGTCCTTCTTCAGCTTCTTGAGGTTGTAGAAGACGGCCTCGGGTTCCTGGGGGGTGTCCATGTGCCCGACTACGGCGGCCGCGCCCTTCTCCCCGGGGGTCGGGCCGTCCTTGTACCAGGCCGCGTCCTTCGGCTTCGCGAAGTCCGGTTCCTGCATGACGCCCTGGGCGTCGAGCCCGACGGTGTCGAGCGGGGCGTCGACCTTGATGTCGGGGATCACGATGCGGTCCGGGACGGAAGGCTTGAGCACCGAGGCGGGCTTGGCGTCCGCCGGGTTGTTCTTGACCTCGCCGCCGCCGGAGGAGCAGGCGCTCACGAGGACCGCGGTGAGGACGGACGCGCCCGCCAGGGCGGCCACGCGCACGGCGCGGCCGCTCCGGCTGGGGGCGAGGTCCTGGGTGGACTGCTCAGCCATTGTCTGCGGCGTCCGAGGGGACCCAGCCGAGGGGGGCCTGGCCGGTGTTCACGGAACCCTTGGGGGTCTTGTGCTTGCTCGGGTCGAGCGGGGCGGGCTTCGGCTTCGGGTTGTCCGTGGCGTCGGTGGAGAACTTCACGGTGTCGAACTCCTTGCCGCCCGCGAAGGCGTGGACGCCGTAGTAGCCGGACTTGACGTCCTTGGAGACGACCGCGGTGCCGGTCCAGACGCCCTTGCCGTCGTTCTTCAGGCTGATCTGGCCGCCGAAGGCGTCGGACTTGATGAACGCGCTCTTCTCGTTCGGCGCCGTCTTGATGGTGACCTGGATCTTGTCGCCGGGCTTGCCGTGGTCCTTGGACAGGCTGAGGGTGGACTCGGTCGGCTTGGGGGCGTCGGCCTTGACGGTCAGCTCCGCGGTGGCCTGGAGCTTCTTGCCGTCGGGGCCCGTGCCGGTGAGGGAGACGCCGTAGTTGCCGGCGGGCACGTCGGCGACCTTGGCGGTGGCGCCGCGGCCGTCGGTCATCTTGACGTCGTTCAGGGCCTTGGAGGAGATGGACAGGTTGCTCGAGCCGTCCGGGACCTCCATCGAGAGCTGGATGGAGTCGCCCGTTTTGGCGGTGGAGGTCGAGAGCTTCAGGGCCACCGGGGCCGCCTCGGCGCCGGCAGCGGCCTTCGACGCGGTCGGGGTGGAGCCGGCGGCGAACGCGGCGGTGGGGACCGCCAGGGCCATCGACGAGGCGAGGGCGATCGCCGAGAGGGTGAGTGCCTTGCGCATGGGTTCCTCCTGAACGGGCCGGGGGTTTTTCCCGGCACACCAGACATGAGGGACATCCTGGGGTGGTTGGTCGCCGCCCTCCCGGGCGGCGGGAAGGGACCCTGCCGAAGGTCCCGGCGGATAAAACCGCAGGCCGCGACGGCGGCCGGGATATCCAATTTGCGGCATCTTTGCCCTGATTTTTGGGACCAAGGTCCCGGGATCCGGGGCCGATCGCCGCCCCGAGTCCTTCAGGGCCTCTTCAGGACCTCTTCGGGACTTCTTCAGAACCTCGCGGGCAACGCGGAAGCCCCCGGTGACGGGATGTCACCGGGGGCTTCGGAGCGTGTGGGTCGGTCGTCGGTCAGAGGTTCTCGATGACGTAGTCCACGCACGCGGTCAGCGCCTGGACGTCCGCCGGGTCGATCGCCGGGAACATCGCGATACGGAGCTGGTTGCGGCCGAGCTTGCGGTACGGCTCGGTGTCCACGATGCCGTTGGCGCGCAGCACCTTGGCGACCGCCGCCGCGTCGATGTCGTCCGAGAAGTCGATCGTGCCGATGACGGCGGAACGCTTGGCGGCGTCCGTGACGAACGGGTTCGCGTACTTCGACGCCTCCGCCCAGCCGTACAGGTTGGCCGCGCTGGCCGCCGTACGACCGGTCGTGAACTCCAGGCCGCCCTGGCTGTTCATCCACTCCAGCTGCTGGTTCAGCAGGAAGAGGGTGGAGAGCGCCGGGGTGTTGTAGGTCTGGTTCTTCAGGGAGTTGTCGATCGCCGTCGGCAGCGAGAAGAACTCCGGGATGTGCCGGCCGGAGGCGTGCACACGGGCCGCGCGCTCCAGGGCCGCCGGGGAGAACGCCGCCAGCCACAGGCCGCCTTCGGAGGCGAAGGACTTCTGCGGGGCGAAGTAGTAGACGTCGGTCTCGGTGATGTCCACTGGCAGACCGCCGGCGCCCGAGGTCGCGTCCACCAGAACGAGCGAACCCTCGTCCGCGCCCGCGACGCGCTTGATCGGCGCCGCGACACCCGTGGAGGTCTCGTTGTGCGTGTACGCGTAGACGTCCACGCCCGCCTCCGCCACCGGGTCCGGGTGCGTGCCCGGGTCCGAGGAGATCACGGACGGCGCGTCCAGCCACGGCGCGGACTTCGCGGCCGAGGCGAACTTGGAGGAGAACTCGCCGAAGGTGAGGTGCTGCGACTTCCGCTCGATGAGACCGGCGGTCGCGATGTCCCAGAAGGCGGTGGAGCCGCCGTTGCCCAGGATCACCTCGTAGCCCTCGGGGAGGGAGAAGAGGTCCCGGAGTCCCTGGCGCACCGAGCCGACCAGGTTCTTGACCGGGGCCTGGCGGTGGGAGGTTCCGAGCAGGGAGGTACCGGTGGCGGCCAGGGCGTCGAGCGCCTCGGTCCGCACCTTGGAGGGGCCCGCGCCGAAGCGTCCGTCGGCGGGCTTGATGTCAGCGGGAATCTGGATCTCAGCCACGGGCCGAGCGTATCCGGTCGGAGTCCGCGCTTTGGAGGCGCGTCCACCGGATGAGACGCGCGGGCGCGGTGGGAGGGTGTCGGGTGTGACGTCACCCGGTGAACACGTGCGAACACTCGAACGGACATTGCGGGCGAACCTGCGCGGAGAGATCGACTTCGGAGCCGCCGCGCGGGCCCTGACCACCATGGACGCATCGAACTACCGCCGGGTCCCGGTCGGGGTGGTCTCCCCGCGCGATGCCGACGACGTGGCCGCGGCCCTCGCCGTGTGCGCCGGGGCCGGCGTCCCGGTCGTCCCGCGCGGCGGCGGCACCTCCATCGCGGGCCAGGCCACGGGGGTCGGGGTGGTCCTGGACCTGACCCGCCACATGAACGCCCTCGTATCGCTGGACCCCGCCTCCCGGACCGCCGTGGTCCAGCCCGGACTGGTCCTCGACCGGCTGCGGGACGCGGCGCGCCCGCACGGGCTGACCTTCGGGCCCGACCCGTCCACGCACTCCCGCTGCACCCTCGGCGGCATGATCGGCAACAACGCCTGCGGGGCCCACTCGGTGGCCTGGGGAACCACCGCCGACAACGTGGCCGAACTGGCCGTGACGGCGTACGGGGGCGCCCGCTACCGGCTGGCCACGGGCTGGGCGGGAACCCCGCCGGGCCTGCGGGAACTGGTGGCCGGACACCTCTCCGTCCTGCGGACGGGCATGGCCGGCGGCCCGGCCGACGGCTTCTCGCGGCGGATCTCCGGCTACGGGGGCCTCGACGCGCTGCTCCCCGAGCGGGGTGTGCAGGCCGCTCGGGCGTTCTGCGGCAGCGAGGGCACGCTCGGGGTGGTGACGCAGGCGGTGGTGCGCCTCGTGGAGGCCCCGCGCGCGCCGGTGCTCGCGGTGCTCGGGTACGCCGACGAGGGCGCGGCGGCGGACGCGGCGGCGGGCCTGGTGTCCGGGGACGGCCCGTCCGGCGGACCGCTGACGGTGGAGGGCATGGCGGCCGACCTGGTGGGCCCGGCCGCGGGCGGCCTGCCCCGGGGCGGCGCGTGGCTGTTCGTGGAGATGCGGGACGAGGCCGCCGGCCGCGCGCTCCTACGGGGCGCCGACGCGCTCGACTCCCTCCTCGTCACCGACCCGGCGGGGCAGCGGGCGCTGTGGCGGATCCGCGAGGACGCGGCGGGCACTGCCACCCGGATGCCCGACGGGACGATGGCTTGGCCCGGCTGGGAGGACTGCGCCGTCCCGCCGGCCCGGCTCGGCGCCTACCTGCGGGAATTCCGCGCGCTGCTGGCGGAGCACGGGCTGCGCGGGTCCCCGTACGGCCACTTCGGGGAGGGCTGCGTCCACGTCCGGATCGACTTCGACCTGATGACGGCCCCGGGCGTGGCCCGCTTCCGGGCCTTCTCCTCGGCCCTGGCCGATCTCGTTGTCGCGCACGGCGGCTCCCTGTCGGGCGAACACGGGGACGGGCAGGCCCGCGCGGAGCTGCTGCCCCGGATGTACGACCCCTCGGTGATCTCCCTCTTCGAGGCCTACAAGGCCGTCTGGGACCCGGCGGGCGGCATGAACCCGGCGATCCTGGTCCACCCCGCCCGGCTGGACGAGAACCTCCGGTTCGCGGTGCTGGCCGGTGGTCCGGCGGGTGGTCCGGCCGGGGCGGGTCCGGACGGTGGTCCGGCCGCCGGGGGGCTGGCCGAAGGGGTGGCCGGCTGCGTGGGCGTGGCGAAGTGCCGGTCCCTGGACACCGGCGGGCCGGGGGTGATGTGCCCGTCTTACCGGGCCACGGGCGAGGAGCGGCACTCCACGCGCGGCCGGGCCCGGCTGCTGCACGAGATGCTGGCCGGGGAGATCGTGACGGACGGCTGGCGTTCGGCCGAGGTCGCCGAGGCGCTGGATCTCTGCCTGGGCTGCAAGGGCTGCCGCAGCGACTGCCCGGTGGGCGTGGACATGGCCTCGTACAAGGCGGAGTTCCTCCACCACCACTGGTCCGGCCGGCTGCGCCCGCTGTCCCACTACGCCCTGGGCGGGCTCCCGGCGTGGCTGCGCGCGATCTCCGCGGCGCGGCTGACCGGTCCGGCGAACCTCGCGGCCCGCTTCCTGCGCATCCCGGGCCTGGAACGGGCCCGGCCCCTGCC
The DNA here is from genome assembly GCF_057834465.1 of Streptomyces sp. GL_140. Lineage (NCBI taxonomy): Bacteria > Bacillati > Actinomycetota > Actinomycetes > Kitasatosporales > Streptomycetaceae > Streptomyces > Streptomyces sp. GL_140. The sequence goes on along the minus strand of NZ_CM174404.1, from coordinate 3,842,970 downwards.
GGCGCTGGCCGCGGAGTCCTTCAGGCGAGGGTGGCGCGGGGCAGGCCGCCCGCAGGGCACCGCCCGGACCGTCACGCTGTGGCCGGACACGTTCACGGAGTACCTGACCCCCGAGGTCGGACACGCGGCCGTCCGCGTGCTGCGCGCCGCCGGACTGGAGCCCGTCCTCCCCGCCGCGCCCGTCTGCTGCGCGCTGACCTACGTCTCCACCGGCCGCCTCGACCGGGCCCGCAAGGTCCTGCGGCGGACGCTGGACGCCGTGGATGCCGCAGGTGACCCGGGCGGGCCGGTTGTGGTCCTCGAACCGAGCTGCGCGGCGGCCCTGCGGACCGACCTTCCCGCCCTCCTCCCGGACGACCCGCGCGCGCACCGCCTCGCCGCGGCCGTCCGTACCTTCGCCGAGACCCTGGAGGAGTACGCCCCGCACTGGCGGCCGCCCCGCCTCGACCGGCCGGTCGTCGGCCAGAACCACTGCCACCAGCACGCGGTCCTCGGCGACGGGCCGGACCGCCGGCTGCGCGAACGCGCCGGGCTGACGGGCGAGCTGACCGGCGGCTGCTGCGGTCTCGCGGGGAACTTCGGCTTCGAGCCGGGCCACCACGAGGTCTCGGTCGCCTGCGCCGAGGAGCAGCTCCTGCCCTCGCTGCGGGCGGCCCCGCCGGGCGCGCAGGTGCTGGCGGACGGGTTCTCCTGCCGGACCCAGATCGCGCAGCTGGCCGGCGGCCGGGCCCGGCACCTGGCGGAGGTTCTGGCGGAGGGGCTGGTGGACGGGGCCGTCGACAGTCCCGTGGACGGGCCGGTGGGGGCGGGTCCGGAAGCGGAGCCGGAGGTACCGCCGAGCCGGATGTAAGGCAAAACACGCGAGCACGGTCCTTACGAACCGCCTAATCTGGATAAATGCCCGTACCGACGTCCCCTGCCTCCCCGCCCACGGCCGCGCCCGCAACCGGCCCGACCCCCGACGCCGCCGCCACCTCCGGCTCCGGGCCCGCGCCCGGGTCGGTGCGGGCCCGTTTCGGCCCGGTCGCCCTGGTGGTCACGGCGGGCGTCTCGGTGCAGTTCGGTGCCGCCCTCGCGGTCATGATCATGCCCAGGGCGGGTGCGGCGGGCGTGGTCACCCTGCGGCTCGCGGCGGCCGCGCTGGTGCTGCTGCTCGTCTGCCGGCCCAAGGTGCGCGGCTACTCCCGCTCGGACTGGACCACCGTGTGGTGGTTCGGCGTGACCATGGCCGGCATGAACGGCCTCTTCTACCAGGCCATCGACCGCATCCCGCTCGGCCCCGCCGTGACGCTGGAGGTGCTGGGCCCGCTGGTGCTGTCCGTGGTGGTCTCCCGGCGGCTGATGAACCTGCTGTGGGCGGGGCTGGCCCTGGCCGGCGTCGTGCTCCTGTCCACCCACGGCGGAGGCGGCTTCGGCGGCCTCGACCCGCTGGGCGCGGCGTTCGCGCTCGGAGCGGGCGGCATGTGGGCGGCGTACATCGTCTTCAGCGCCCGCACGGGCCGCCGCTTCCCGCAGGCCGACGGGCTGGCCCTGGCGATGGCTGTGGCGGCCGTACTGTCCCTCCCGCTCGGAGTGATCGAGGCGGGCTCGGACCTGCTGAGGCCGAGCACGCTGGCGCTGGGGGTGGGCGTGGCGGTGCTGTCCTCCGTGCTGCCGTACACGCTGGAACTGCTGGCCCTGCGCAGGCTGCCGGCGCCGACCTTCGCGATCCTGATGAGCCTCGAACCGGCGATTGCCGCGACGGCGGGCTTCCTGGTGCTGAGCCAGGCGCTGTCGGCGCTCGACGCGGCGGCGATCGCGCTGGTCATCGCGGCGAGCATGGGCGCGGTGCGCTCGCAGGCCCGGCGGTGACGGGCGGGGCCGTCGGGGACTATCTGGCGGGGGTTCCGCAGGCCCGCCGGGAGGCGCTGACGCGGCTGCGGGAGCTGTGCGTGGCGGAGCTGACGGGCTTCGAGGAGGTCATCGCGTACGGGATGCCGGCGTATGTGCGGGGCGGCGTGGGTGCCGGTGGCGCGGAGTTCGCGTGGGCGAGTCAGAAGCAGTACATCTCGGTCTACCTGATGCGCACCGAGCTCCGCGAGGCTTTCGCGGAGCGTCTCGCGCGGCACGACATGGGCAAGAGCTGCCTGCGGTTCCGTCGGGTGGACGGCATGGACTGGGACCTCTTGCGCGACCTGGTCCGGGCCACGGCCCAACTGCCACCGGGCCCGGCCTGCGGCTGAGGCCGGTGCCGGTGCGGCTGACGTCGGTGCGGCTTGGTCGTGTCTGACGGTTCTGCGTGGGGAAGGAGCGGCGTCCGGTGCGTCGAGAGTGCGTGCCGGGCGCCGCGACGCCGCGCAGAGCCGTCAGACACGGCCTAGCCCCGGATGGCGCCGTCGGGCGCTGCGATCACGACCACGTCCGCGTGCTGGACGTTGGCCGTTGCGGGCGGCGTCTCGTCCGGGAAGTCCTGACCCCAGCCACTGGCCATGACCGCGGCCAACGCGAGCGCACTCAGCGCCGCCACGGCGAAGTACATCCGAGGTGTCGTCATGCGCGGAGCATTGCAGAGGGCTCCCGCCGGAGGGAAGGGTTCGCGCAGGCCGTTCCGCGGACCCCGGATCAGGCGTACCGCGCGCCCATCGCGGCCACCGTCGCCGCGATCCGTTCGCGCAGCGACGGCGGGGCGAGGACTTCCGCCTCCGCGCCGAGCCCGAGGAACAGCGCCTGCGCGTGCGCGTGGGACTCGATCGGCAGCACCGCCCGCGTCCACCCGGCCCGTTCGGGATCCGGAGTGCCGACGGCGGCCAGGGCCTTGGCCTGGGCGCCGGTCAGCAGGGCCGCCCCGCGCGCGGAGACCCGCACCTCCGCCTCCTGCGGATGCAGCCGCTCGTGGAACTCCTCCTGGGTCCGGCGCCAGTGCGCGGCCAGCTCGAAGCCCTCGGGGAGCTCGCACTCCTGCGCCGTCTCCCGTACCGCGAGGATCTGGTCCACCCGGTACGTGTACGGCCGCCCGGGGTCCGTGGGCTGCCCCGGGACCGCGGGCTGCCCCGGGACCGTGGATTGCGTCGGGACCTCGGATTGCGCCGTGCCCGCCACCAGGTACCAGCGCCCCGCCTTCAGGACGAGCCCGTACGGGGCCAGCCGCCGGTCCACCTCGTGGGGGGCCTTCCAGCGGCGGTAGCGGACCTCGACGACCCGTCCCCGCCACACCGCGTCGGCGATCCGCCCCAGGTGCGGGGTCTCCTCCTGTTCCGCGTACCAGCCCGGTGCGTCCAGGTGGAACCGCAGCCGCATCCGGTCGGCCTGCGCGCGCAGCTCCGTAGGGAGCGCGGCCCGGAGTTTCAGCTGGGCGGTCGACAGGGCCCGGCCGAGCCCCAGTTCGGCGGCGGGGCCCGGCATTCCGGTGAGGAAGAGGGCTTCGGCCTCGCCCGGGACCAGGCCGGTGAGGCGGGTCCGGTAGCCGTCGAGGAGCTGGTAGCCGCCGCTGTGGCCCGCGTCGCCGTAGAGCGGGACGCCGGCCGCGGCCAGGGCGTCCGCGTCGCGGTAGACCGTGCGCACGGAGACCTCCAGCTCCTCGGCGAGCTCGGCGGCGGTCATCCGGCCCCGGGTCTGGAGGAGGAGAAGGATCGAGATCAACCGGCTGGACTTCACTGACACAGGATGTCAGTGGAGTGCTCCTACGGTTCCCCCATCAGCAACGAGACGGACGACTTGGGGAGCCCGCACGTGAACGACTTCGACTTCTTCCTCGGCGACTGGGACGTCGCGAACCGCCGGCTCGCCGACTTCCTCGACCCGGACAGCGGATGGGAGGAGTTCCCGGGGACCTCCAGCGCCACCCGCCACTTCGGTGGCGCCGCGAATGTGGACGAGATTGATTTCCCCACGAAGGGCTCCGGCGGCATGACCCTGCGCCTCTACGATCCCCAGCTCGATCAGTGGACCCTCAACTGGGCGAGCCGCCGGACCGGGACGCTCTTCCCGCCCGTCGCCGGCCGGTTCGACGCGGCCACGGGCCTGGGGGTGTTCGAGGGGGAGGACACCTACGACGGCAGGGCGGTCCTGGTGCGCTTCGTGTGGTCGCGGACGGACACGGGCTCCCCGCGCTGGGAGCAGTTCTTCTCCGCCGACGAGGGCGCCGGTTGGGTCCACAACTGGACGATGGACTTCACTCGCCGGGTCGCCGGGTAGCAGCCGGATCCCACCACGTCAGAGCAGGCCGAGCACCTCGGTCAGTGCCTGCGGACGCCGGTCCACCGGCAGGTGCTCGACCGGCTGGAACCGGCAGCCCAGGGTGGTGGCCCCGGCGTCGGCGACGCGGTCGTCGCCGACCATGAGTACGTCGGCGGGTGCCAGGCCGAGCGCGTCGCAGGCGGCCCGGAACAGCCGGGAGTCGGGCTTCTGGACCCCGTGTTCGAAGGAGAGCAGGTAGGCGTCGACGAGGTGGTCGAGGCCGTGGGCGCGGAACACGGGGCGCAGGTCCCAGCCGATGTTGCTGACGACGGCGACCGGGATGCCGCGCTCGCGCAGGGCGGCGAGCGTGCGGGCCGTGTCGGGGTAGGGCCGCCAGGCCTCGGGGGTGCGGTGGCGGTCGTACAGGGCCTCGTACAGGGCTTCGTGCGAGGCCTCCTGCTGGGCTTCCTGCTGGGTCTCCTGAAGGGCGTCCCGCAGGGCCGGCTCCGCCCGGGGCAGTTCCACCTGGCGGGCGAGGGCGGTGTAGACGGCGCGGTGCTGCTCGTCGCTCAGGTCCCGCTCCTGCCACAGGGCGGCCAGGTGGGGCGGCATCCGGCGGGGATTGGCGCCGCCGGGCAGGGCTCCGGCCTCCTCCAGGCGGGCGGCGCAGGCGAGGAGTTCGGCCTCGGGCACGTCGATTGCGGCCTCCGCCAGCACGGCGCGGAGCCAGTCCTCGGTGGGTTCGATGCGGAAGAGGGTTCCGGAGAAGTCGAACATCACGCCCTTGATCATGTGCTCGATCCTCGTGCCGACGCCGCTCCCGCGCAAGGGTGCGTGGGGTGGGTCCCAAGTTGCCGCAGCGGGCAGTGGGTTGAGGCGGCCCCGGTCGGGTGGGAGTGGTTCCAGAAAATAATGCAAGCACGCTTGATTGTTTTCTCGGCTCCTGGCACGCTTCCCCCACGCCGAGAAGGGGAGCGCACCCGTGCCCGATCCGTCCGCTGTCGCCGTCTTCGTCGATCTTCGCGAGGAGGGTCGTGAACTCGACGCCCTCGTCGCGGAGTTGCCTCCGCCGGGCTGGGCGAAGCCCACGCCCGCACCCGGCTGGAGCATCGCCCACCAGATCGCCCACCTGCACTGGACCGACCGGGCCGCGCTGCTCTCCCTCACCGATGCCGCCGCCTTCTCCGGCATGGTCGAGGAGGCGCTGAAGGCCCCCGACTCCTTCGTCGACGCGGGCGCCGAGGAGGGCGCCGCACTGGCGCCCGCCGAGCTGCTGGCCCGCTGGCGGGCCGGTCGCACTGCCCTGGACGAGGCCCTCGCGGCCGCTTCGCCCGAAGCCAGGTTCCCCTGGTACGGGCCGCCGATGAAGGCCGCGTCGATGGCGAGCGCCCGCCTGATGGAGAGCTGGGCGCACGGCCAGGACGTGGCCGACGCGCTCGGCGTGCGCCGCGCCGCGACGGACCGGCTGCGGCACGTGGCACGGATCGGGGTGCGGGCGCGCGACTACGCGTACGCGGTACGGGGGCTGTCGGCGCCCGTGGGGGAGTTCCGGGTCGAGCTGACGCCCCCGGAGGGGTCGGCGTCCTCCGAGGCGTGGACGTACGGGCCCGCGGACGCGCCCCAGCGCATCACCGGCCCGGCGCTGGACTTCTGCCTGCTGGTGACCCAGCGGGCGCACCGTGCCGACCTGGCCCTGACGGCGACCGGCCCCGACGCCGACCGCTGGCTCGACATCGCCCAGGCCTTCGCGGGCCCGGCGGGTCCGGGCCGCGAGCCGGGGTCCGCCCGATGACGCAGACGCCCGGCAGCCCCAGCACCGGCCGCCCCGCCCGGCAGCCCGGCAGGCCGCTGCTGATCGGCAACGCGTCCGGCTTCTACGGGGACCGCTTCGGCGCGCTCCGCGAGATGCTGACCGGCGGCCCGCTCGACGTGGTCACCGGGGACTACCTGGCCGAGCTCACCATGCTGATCCTCGGCCGGGACCGTCTGAAGAACCCGGACCTCGGCTATGCCAAGACCTTCCTGCGCCAGTTGGAGGAGGGCCTGGGCCTCGCGCACGAGCGGGGCGTACGGATCGTCGCGAACGCGGGCGGACTGAACCCGGCGGGACTGGCCGGGGCCGTAAGGGCGCTGGCCGCGAAGCTGTCCCTGCCCGTCTCGGTCGCGCACGTGGACGGCGACGACCTGATGCGGGCGGGAGCGGGCGAAGGCGCAGGAGCGGGCGGGTACGGGGGGAGCGGCGCTCTCACCGCGAACGCCTATCTCGGCGGCGCCGGCATCGCCGCCTGCCTGCGCGCGGGCGCGGACGTGGTGGTGACCGGCCGGGTCACGGACGCGGCGCTGGTGAGCGGTCCGGCGGCCTGGTGGTTCGACTGGTCGCCGCAGGACCACGACCGGCTCGCGGGTGCGGTGGTGGCCGGCCACGTACTGGAGTGCGGGACGCAGGCGACGGGCGGGAACTACGCCTTCTTCACCCGCCACGACGTTTCCCGCCCCGGGTTCCCGCTGGCGGAGATCGCCCAGGACGGCTCTTCGGTGATCACGAAGCACCCGGGGACGGGCGGGGCCGTGACGGTCGGCACGGTCACGGCGCAACTGCTCTACGAGACCCAGGGCGTGCGCTACCTCGGCCCGGACGTGACGGCCCGCCTGGACACCGTCCGGCTGTCCGGGGCCGGTCCGGACCGGGTCGCCGTGTCGGGCGTACGGGGCGAGGCGCCGCCGGAGCACCTGAAGGTGGGTGTGACCCGGATCGGCGGCTGGCGCAACGAGGTCGTCTTCGTGCTGACGGGCCTGGACATCGAGGCCAAGGCGGCGCTGGTCCGGACCCAGCTGGAGCCGCTCCTCTCCGGCGTGGCCTCCGTCGCCTGGACCTTGTCCCGGACGGACCACGAGGACGCGCCGACGGAGGAGACGGCCAGCGCGCTGCTGCGGCTGGTGGTCCGCGACCCGGACCCCGACCGGGTGGGCCGCGGGCTCACCTCGGCGGCGATCGAGCTGGCGCTGGGCAGCTACCCGGGCTTCCACGTCACCGCCCCGCCGGGACCGGCTCAGCCCTACGGGGTCTTCGCCTCGGACCTCGTCCCCGCCGCCTCGGTCCCCCACACGGCGGTCCTCCCGGACGGCACCCGCCTGGATCTTCAAGCCCCGTCGGCCTTCGAGGCGCGGGGGCCCGGGGGCGGAGCCCCCGAAGGGGTCGGGGCGGAGCCCCGGCCCGGGGGTCCGGGGGCCGTGCCCCCGGTTTCGGGAAGGGGCGGGGTGGGGGGGAGCCCCGCAGGGCCCACCACCCGCGCCCCCCTCGGGGCACTGGCCGGGGCCCGCAGCGGCGACAAGGGCGGGGACGCCAACGTCGGAGTGTGGGTCGAGACCGACGCCGCCTGGAGCTGGCTCCGCGACACCCTCACCGTCGAGACCTTCCGGGCGCTGCTCCCCGAGACGGCCGCACTGGAAGTGACGCGGCACGTGCTGGCGAACCTCCGCGCCCTGAACTTCACAATCACCGGCGTCCTCGGCGACGGCGTCGCCTCCGGCCACCGCTTCGACCCCCAGGCCAAGGCCCTCGGCGAGTGGCTCCGAGCCCGTCACCTCGACATCCCCGTCCACCTGCTGCGCGAAGCCGCGCTTACCGAAGCCGAAGCCCCGCTCCGGGAAGCCGGGACACCGCTCCCTGAGACCGACCCGGAGGGGACCCCGTGACCCGCCTCAAGACCGCCGTCGACCCGCTCGCCCCCGAGCACGCGCAGGCCCGTAGCGCTGCCCTGGAGCGGATCGCCGAGCTCGACGCAGCACACGGGGCGGCCCTCCAGGGGGGCGGGGAGAAGTACACCGCCCGTCACAAGGGCCGGGGCAAGCTCCTGGCCCGGGAGCGGGTCGAGCTGCTGCTCGATCCGGACACCCCCTTCCTGGAGCTGTCCCCGCTGGCCGCCTGGGGCAGCGACTACCCGGTCGGCGCCTCCATGGTCACCGGCATCGGGACCGTCGAGGGCGTCGAATGCCTGGTCACCGCCAACGATCCGACCGTGCGCGGCGGGGCGAGCAACCCGTGGACGCTCAAGAAGGCCCTGCGGGCCAACGAGATCGCCCGCCAGAACAGGCTCCCCTGCATCAGCCTCGTCGAGTCCGGCGGCGCCGATCTCCCCTCCCAGAAGGAGATCTTCATCCCGGGCGGCGCGATCTTCCGCGACATCACCCGGCTCTCGGCGGAGGGCATCCCCACCGTCGCCGTGGTCTTCGGCAACTCCACCGCCGGGGGCGCGTACATCCCCGGCATGTCCGACCACACCATCATGATCAAGGACCGTTCCAAGGTGTTCCTCGGCGGTCCGCCGCTGGTCAAGATGGCCACCGGCGAGGAGAGCGACGACGAGTCCCTCGGCGGGGCCGACATGCACGCCCGGACCTCGGGCCTCGCCGACTACTACGCCCTCGACGAGTACGACGCCATCCGCCAGGCCCGCCGGGTCGTCGCCCGCCTCAACCACCGCAAGGCCCACCCCGATCCGGTCAGGGCGCAGGAGCCGTTGCACGATCCCGAGGAGCTCCTCGGCATCGTCCCGGCCGACCTGAAGACCCCCTTCGACCCCCGCGAGGTCATCGCCCGCATCGTCGACGCCTCAGACTTCGACGAGTTCAAGCCCCTCTACGGCACCAGCCTGGTCACCGGCTGGGCCACCCTCCACGGCTATCCGGTCGGCATCCTCGCCAACGCCCAGGGGGTGCTGTTCAGCGCGGAGTCGCAGAAGGCCGCCCAGTTCATCCAGCTCGCCAACCAGCGCGACATCCCGCTCCTCTTCCTCCACAACACCACCGGCTACATGGTCGGCAAGGAGTACGAGCAGGGCGGCATCATCAAGCACGGCTCGATGATGATCAACGCGGTCTCCAACTCCCGCGTCCCCCACCTGTCCGTCCTGATCGGTGCCAGCTACGGAGCCGGCCACTACGGCATGTGCGGCCGCGCCTACGAGCCCCGCTTCCTCTTCGCCTGGCCCAGCGCCAAGTCCGCCGTCATGGGGCCCGCGCAGCTTGCGGGGGTGCTGTCCATCGTCTCCCGGCAGTCCGCCGCCGCGAAGGGCCTGCCCTACGACGAGGAGGCCGACGCGGGCATGCGCGCCTTCGTGGAGGCCCAGATCGAGTCGGAGTCCCTTCCGATGTTCCTCTCCGGGCGGCTGTACGACGACGGGGTCATCGACCCGCGCGACACCCGCACGATCCTCGGCCTGTGCCTGTCGGCCGTCCACAACGCCCCCGTCGAGGGCGCCCGTGGCGGCTTCGGCGTCTTCCGGATGTGAGCCCGCACATGACCCTGCCCCTGCCCCTGACCTTGCCCCTGACCCTGAGGGCCGTCCTCGTCGCGAACCGCGGCGAGATCGCCGTCCGCGTCTTCCGCACCGCCCGCACGCTCGGCCTGGCCACCGTCGCCGTCCACTCCGACCCCGACTCCGACGCCCTGCACGTCCGCGCGGCCGACTCCGCCGTACGGCTGCCCGGCGCCGCTCCCGCCGACACCTACCTGCGCGGAGACCTGGTCATCAAGGCCGCCCTCGCGGCGGGCGCCGACGCGGTCCACCCCGGCTACGGGTTCCTCTCCGAGAACGCCGACTTCGCCCGCGAGGTCCAGGCCGCCGGGCTGGTCTGGATCGGTCCGCCACCCGCCGCCATCGAGGCCATGGCGTCCAAGACCCGGGCCAAGGAGCTGATGCGCGCCGCCGGGGTCCCGCTCCTGGACCCGGTCGACCCGCAGCAGGCCACCTCCGCCGACCTCCCGCTGCTCCTGAAGGCGGCGGCCGGCGGCGGCGGCCGCGGGATGCGGGTCGTGCGTGACCTGGACGCGCTCAAGGAGGAACTGGAGGCGGCCTCCGCCGAGGCCCGTTCCGCCTTCGGCGACGGCGAGGTCTTCGCGGAGCCCTACGTGGAGCGGGGCCGTCACGTCGAGGTGCAGATCCTCGCCGACTCCCACGGCACCGTCTGGGCGCTCGGCACCCGTGACTGTTCCCTCCAACGGCGCCACCAGAAGGTCATCGAGGAGGCCCCGGCGCCCGCCCTGCCCGAGACCCTGCGCGCGAGCCTGCACGAGGCGGCCGTGGCCGCCGCGCGCGCGGTCTCGTACCAGGGCGCGGGCACCGTGGAGTTCCTCGTCACCGCCGACGGGCGTCCGTACTTCCTGGAGATGAACACCCGCCTCCAGGTGGAACACCCCGTCACCGAAGCCGTCTTCGGGCTCGACCTCGTCGCGCTCCAGCTGCGGATCGCCGAGGGCGCGGCCCTGCCGCTGACCCCGCCGCAGGCCTCGGGCCATGCCGTCGAAGCCCGGCTGTACGCCGAGGATCCCGCCCTGGACTGGCGCCCGCAGACCGGGGTACTGCACACCCTCGCCGTCCCCGGAGAGGTCCGGGTGGACACCGGCTTCGCCGACGGGGACACCGTCTCCGTCCACTACGACCCGATGCTCGCCAAGGTCGTCGCCCACGCACCGACCCGGGCCGAGGCCGTCCGCGCCCTCGCCTCGGCCCTCGCCGGAGCCCGGATCCACGGGGTCACCACCAACCGCGAACTCCTCGTGCGGTCCCTGCGGCACCCGGAGTTCGAGGCCGCACGCCTGGACACCGGGTTCTACGAGCGTCACCTGGGCGCCCTCACCGAAGCCGACCCCGAGGACCCGGCGCCCGCCCTGTCCGCCCTGGCCGCGGCCCTCGCGGAGGCGGCCCCCGCCCCGGACGCCCAGCTCGCCCTGCGGCTCGGCGGCTGGCGCAACCTGCGCTCCCAGCCGCAGAGCCGCCGGTACGCGGTCGGCGGGACGGAGCACGAGGTCCGCTATCACCCGGCCCGCAGCGGGCCACCGGAACTCGTGGACCGGCCCGGGGTCCGGGTCCTGGCCGCCACGCCGGAGCTCGTCACCCTCGAAGTCGAGGGCGTCCGACGGATGTTCCACGTGAAACACAATTCGAACACCCCCGGGGCCTGGGTCGGGGCCGGGGCCGAGGTCTACGTGGACTCGGTGCTCGGCGCCCACACCCTGACCCCCGTACCCCGGTTCGCCGACCCCCAGGACCGCACCGAACCGGGATCCCTGCTCGCCCCCATGCCCGGCACCGTCGTCCGTGTCGCCGAGGGCCTGGCCCCCGGCAGCCCGGTCACCGCCGGGCAGCCCCTGCTCTGGCTGGAGGCGATGAAGATGGAACACCGCATCCTCGCGCCCGCCTCCGGCACGCTCACCGCGCTCCACGCCGTCACCGGCCAACAGGTCGAATTCGGCGCCCTGCTCGCCGTCGTCCAGGAGGAACCGCCCGCATGAGCAACACCGTTGTCGAATCGGAAGAGCACCAGGCCCTGCGCGCCGCCGTCGCCGCCCTCGGGCAGCGCTACGGCCGCGACTACCTCGCGCGCGTCGCCCGCGAGGGCCGCCACCCCGACGAGCTGTGGGCGGACGCCGCCAAGCTCGGCTACCTCGGGGTCAACCTCCCCGAGGAGTACGGCGGCGGAGGCGGCGGCATCGCCGAACTGTCCATCGTCCTGGAGGAGCTCGGCGCCGCCGGCTGTCCCCTCCTCATGATGGTGGTCTCGCCCGCCATCTGCGGCACGGTCATCGCCCGCTTCGGCACCGAGGACCAGAAGCAGACCTGGCTCCCCGGCCTCGCCGACGGCACCCGCACCATGGCCTTCGGCATCACCGAACCCGACGCCGGATCCAACTCCCACCGCATCACCACCACGGCCCGCCGTGACGGCGACGACTGGATCCTGACCGGCCGCAAGGTCTTCATCTCCGGCGTGGACATCGCCGACGCCACCCTCATCGTCGGCCGCACCGAAGACGCTAGAACAGGCCGGCTCAAGCCGTGCCTGTTCATCGTCCCGCGCGACGCCCCCGGCTTCTCCCGCTCCGTCATAGACATGGAGCTCCAGGCCGCGGAGAAGCAGTTCGAGCTGGTCCTGGAAGACGTACGGCTGCCCTCCTCCGCCCTGGTCGGGGACGAGGACGCGGGCCTCCTCCAGCTCTTCGCCGGCCTCAACCCCGAGCGCGTCATGACCGCCGCCTTCGCCATCGGCATGGGCCGCTACGCGCTGGCCAGGGCGGTGGACTACGCCAAGACCCGCCAGGTGTGGAAGGACCCCATCGGCGCCCACCAGGCCGTCGCCCACCCGCTCGCGGCCTCCCACATCGAGCTGGAACTCGCCCGCCTGATGATGCAGAAGGCGGCCCGCCTCTACGACGCGGGCGACGACATGGCTGCGGGCGAGGCCGCGAACATGGCGAAGTACGCCGCCGCCGAGGCCTGCGTGAAGGCGGTGGACCAGTCCGTCCACACCCTGGGCGGCAACGGCCTCACCCGCGAGTACGGCCTGGCGGCCCTGATCGTCGCCTCCAGGGTTGCCCGGATCGCCCCGGTGAGCCGCGAGATGATCCTCAACTTCGTCTCCCACCAGACCCTGGGCCTGCCGAAGTCGTACTAGCCGAGCCGGGCCCGGGCTGCGCCCGTTTCCTGGGGCTCCGCCCCGGACCCCGCGCCTCAAACTCCCCCAGCTACCGCTGGGAGGTGCCCCCGGGCGAGGCTGGATCTTTCAGCCCGTCCGGCGATTGAGGACCGGGTCCGGGCAGCGCCCGGGGAACGGTGGAAGGGCGGGTCGGGGACAAGGCCCCGCGCAGCGGCCCCCCGAAGCCCCGCCGCAGGCGACCCGCATACCCTCCCCGGAGGGGATACCGACCGACCGAACCCCCCTCCGGAGGAAACATGACCCCACTGGTCCACGCCGCGCGAGCGACCGGCACAGCCACGCTCACCCTCGACTCCCCGGCCAACCGCAACGCCCTCTCCGCCGACCTCGTCCGAGAGCTCCGCGCGGCCCTCGCGGAAGCGGCCGGCGATCCGGCCGCGGCGGCGGTGGTCCTCACCCACACCGGCAACACCTTCTGCGCCGGCGCCGACCTCAAGTCGCCCTGCGACCCGGCCGACTTCCTGGCCCTGCTCCGCGAGATCGCCGAACTCCCCAAGCCCGTCGTCGCCCGCGTCACCGGACACGTCCGCGCGGGTGGCCTCGGGCTGCTCGGGGTCTGCGACATCGCCGCCGCCGGGCACGAGTCCACGTACGCCTTCACCGAGACCCACCTCGGGGTGGTCCCGGCCGTCATCTCCGCGCCGCTGCTGCCCCGCCTGGACCCGCGCGCCGCCGCCCGCTACTTCCTGACCGCCGAGGCCTTCGACGCGGCGGAAGCCACCCGGATCGGCCTGCTCACCCTGCACGGCGAGGACGTCGACAAGGTCCTGGCCCCCGTACTCGAAGGCCTGCGCAAGGCCGGCCCCGAAGCCCTGGCCGCGACGAAGCGGCTGGTCACGGCCCCGGTGCGGGCCGCCCTGGAACGGGACGGCGCCGCGCTCGCCGAACTGTCCGCCCGTCACTTCGGCTCCGCCGAGGCCCGCGAGGGCATCACCGCCCGCTTCGAGCGCCGGGACCCGTCGTGGCTCCGGTGACCGCGGTGACCGCGGTGGGCGCCCCGAGCGGCCCCAAGCAGGCCCGCAGCCGGATCACCCGCCGCCACCTGCTGGAGGCGGCCGTCTCCTGCCTGGCCGAACAGGGCTGGGCCGGTTCCACCGTCGCCGTGGTCGCCGAGCGCGCCGGAGTCTCGCGGGGGGCCGCCCAGCACCACTTCCGTACCCGGGAAGAGCTGTTCACGGCGGCCGTCGAGTACATGGCCGAGGAACGCTCCACCGCCCTGCGGGACCTGTTCCCGCACGGCGCGGCCGAGGCCGACCGCGCCGACGTGGTCGCGGCGCTCGTCGACATGTACACCGGCCCGATGTTCCGCGCCGCCCTCCAGCTGTGGGTCGCGGCCTCCCACGAGGAGCAGCTGCGCCCCCGCGTCGCCGAGCTGGAGGCCCGGGTGGGCCGCGAGACCCACCGCATCGCCGTGGAACTCCTGGGCGCGGACGAGTCCGTACCCGGCGTACGGGAGACCGTGCAGGGCCTGCTGGACATGGCCCGCGGCCTGGGCCTGGCCAACGTCATCACCGACGACACCGCCCGCCGGGCCCGCGTGGTCGCCCAGTGGGCCCGGATCCTGGACGCGGTACTGGCCTGAGGCTCGGCCGACCCGGGAACGCGGCGGGCGCCGCACCCCGGGTGGGATGCGGCGCCCCGTGCTCGCGGCGGCCCTGTGCGGTGGCAGCCGGTGAATCGGTGAATCGGTGAATCGGCGGATCCGTCGGCCGGATCTGCCGGACCGGCCGGATCAGGCGGTCTCGGCCATGTCCGCGTAGCCCGCGATCTCGCGCGGGTTGCGCTGGGCCGGGCCGGTGTAGCGGGCCGACGGACGGACCAGGCGGCCCGTGCGCTTCTGCTCCAGGATGTGCGCCGACCAGCCGGCGGTACGGGCGCACGTGAACATCGAGGTGAACATGTGCGCCGGGACCTCCGCGAAGTCCAGCATGATCGCGGCCCAGAACTCCACGTTGGTCGCGAGCACCCGGTCGGGGCGGCGCGCGTGCAGCTCCTCCAGGGCGGCCTTCTCCAGCGCGGCGGCCACCTCGTAGCGCGGGGCGTCCAGTTCCTTGGCCGTGCGCCGCAGCACGCGGGCGCGCGGGTCCTCGGCACGGTAGACCCGGTGGCCGAAGCCCATCAGCCGCTCGCCCTTGTCGAGGGCCTTCTTCACGTAGGCCACGGCGTCGCCGGTGCGTTCGATCTCCTCGATCATGCCGAGGACGCGGGACGGTGCCCCGCCGTGCAGCGGTCCGGACATGGCGCCGACCGCGCCCGACAGGGCCGCGGCGACGTCCGCGCCGGTGGAGGCGATGACCCGCGCGGTGAAGGTGGAGGCGTTCATGCCGTGCTCGGCGGCCGAGGTCCAGTACGCGTCGACGGCCTTGACGTGCTTGGGGTCCGGCTCGCCCCGCCAGCGGATCATGAACCGCTCGACGACGGATCCGGCCTTGTCGATCTCGCTCTGCGGGACCATCGGCCGGCCCTGGCCGCGGGCGGACTGGGCCACGTAGGACAGGGCCATCACGGCCGCGCGCGCCAGGTCGTCGCGGGCGGTCTGCTCGTCGATGTCCAGCAGCGGTTTCAGACCCCACACCGGGGCGAGCATGGCGAGCGCCGACTGCACGTCCACGCGGATGTCACCGGAGTGCACAGGGATCGGGAAGGGTTCGGCGGCCGGCAGGCCGGGGTTGAAAGCACCGTCGACCAGCAGACCCCAGACGTTCCCGAAGGAGACGTGGCCCACGAGGTCTTCGATGTCGATGCCCCGGTAGCGCAGAGACCCACCTTCCTTGTCGGGTTCGGCGATCTCCGTCTCGAACGCGACGACTCCTTCGAGCCCGGGTACGAAGTCGGACATCAGGCGGCTCCTCAGATAGTGCGAACACGCGCGGCTCCCGGCGTGATTCGCGGTCCGGCGCGGTCATCCCCGTTGATGCCCGGCACGGCCGATGGTCACCCGTACGGGACCGTCGGACCGGCCCCAAGATTTTGTCCGTTCCCCATGGTGCGGGGAAGCGTGACATCCGGCACACTCCCGGCGGCCCTGCTGGTGCAGGATGGCCGCGTGACCGATCAGCACCTTGACCCCGCCGTCATGCGCAAGCAGTACCGCTCCCACCTCGTCGCCGAGGA
This sequence comes from Streptomyces sp. GL_140, assembly GCF_057834465.1. Classification (NCBI taxonomy): domain Bacteria; kingdom Bacillati; phylum Actinomycetota; class Actinomycetes; order Kitasatosporales; family Streptomycetaceae; genus Streptomyces; species Streptomyces sp. GL_140. The sequence goes on along the minus strand of NZ_CM174404.1, from coordinate 3,827,205 downwards.
GGGCCTCGCCGAGGACCCCATGGGCCAGTTTGCCCACTGGTTCCAGGATGCGGCCGAAGCGCACGTTTTCGAACCCAACGCGATGGTCGTGTCGACCGCGACCCCCGACGGCCGTCCCAGCTCCCGCACGGTGCTGCTGAAGCAGTTCGACGAGCGCGGCTTCGTCTTCTTCACCAACTACGGCTCCCGCAAGGGCCGCGAAATCGCCGCGAACCCCTTCGTCTCCCTGCTGTTCCCCTGGCACCCCATCGCCCGCCAGGTCATCGTGACCGGCACGGCCTCCCGCATCGGCCGCGACGAGACGGCGGCGTACTTCCGCTCCCGCCCGCACGGCTCCCAGCTGGGCGCCTGGGCGAGCGACCAGTCCCGCGTCATCGGCTCCCGCGCGGAGCTCGACCGGCGGTACGCCGAGCTGGAGGCGCGCTACCCGGAGGGCGAGCAGGTCCCGGTCCCGCCGGAGTGGGGCGGCGTGCGGGTGGTCCCCGACGCGGTGGAGTTCTGGCAGGGCCACGAGAACCGGCTGCACGACCGTCTGAAGTACGTCCTGGACGGGGAGACGTGGCGCGTGGAGCGGCTCTGTCCGTGAGGCGGTCGTGAAACGAGGCGGCCCTGAAGCGAAGCGGTCTTGAAACGCAGACGACCCGCGAGCTCGGGTTTCCCCCCTGCAGTGGGGGAAGCCGGCCGGACGTACCGGCGAGCTCGCGGGTCGGGTGACTGCTTGGGATTGGCGCCGGCGACTCCGCCTGGCACCGCACTGGGTGCGTGCGACAGCGGGCGCTTTAGCCCGCAGCCACCTCACGCGTCCGGTTTCCGTACATTGCGGCAACCACCTCCCTTCTCGTGTACGGCAGAGCCTACGACTCCCTCCCGGGGCCCTCAAGCCATTTATTCGGGGCAGTTCCGGGGCGTCCACAGCGGGACATTCCGGGACGATAGCGAGAAGCGGGTGTGGGGTGCGTCACGTTCCAGTTCAATGACGTGACGTGCCGCACACGCGAACACCTGCAGGGGGCCCAGGTGACTGCTTCCGGACGTAACGAGACCGCCGACGATCTGCTCGCAGCGCTGCTCGACGGGATGGACGCCGCCCTGTGCGCGTTCGACGCCGAGGGCGTGATCACCCACTGGAACCGCGAGGCCGAGCGGATCCTGGGGTGGTCGGCGGCGGAAGCCGTGGGGCGCAAGGGGTTCGCGGGGTGGGCCGTACGGGCCGCCGACGCGCACGACGTGCAGGACAGGCTCATGGCCGCCCAGGACGTGCCGGGCCGGCAGGTGCACGAGTTCGCCCTGCTCACCAAGGACGGCGGGCGGATCCTCGTACGCACCCAGTCCGCCGGGGTGCCCGGCGCGGACGGGAAACCGGCCGGGGTGTACTGCGCCTTCAGCGAGGTGCACGCGCAGATCGACCTGGAGCGCTCCATCGCGCTGAGCGAATCGCTGATGGACGACGCCTCCTGGGGCGTGGTCCTCGTCGACGTGGACCTGCGCCCGGCGGTCGTCAACGCGCACGCGGCCCGCGCCTTCGGCTCCGGCCGCACCGCGCTGCTCGGGCGGCCGCTGGGAGAGCTGCTGGCGCAGGGCGTGGAGGAGCTGGAAGGGGCCCTGCAGCACGTACTGGCCGAGGGCGCGCCCCCGGCCCCCGTGGAGCTGTGGGTGTCCGTACGCGGCGCCGAGGGCGAACGGCGGCGGTGCTGGCGGTGCGGGTTCCTGCGCCTCGGGTCGCCGCTCGCGGAGGAACCCGTACCGCTCGGGGTCGCCCTGCTGTTCCAGGACGTCACCGAGGCCCGGCAGGCGCAGCTGGACACCGCGCAGCTGCGGTTCCGCTCCCACCAGCTGTACCGGGCCGGGCGGGCCGCCGCGGAGTGCGAGGACCCGGCGGAGGCGGCGGCGGTACGGCTGGAGTTCGCCCTGGCGGGCTTCGCCGAGCACGCGCTGCTCGACGTACTCGAATCACCCGACGGGAGCGCACGGGCCCGGCTGCTGCGCTGGGCGGCGTCCCCGCCCGGGTTGCCGGGGCTGCCGGAGCCCGGGGTGATCCCGGTGCCCTACGAGGACGGGCACCCGGCGTTCCAGGCGCTGGACCGGGCCGGGTCGGTGCGGGCCAGCGCGCCGCGCGGGGAGGCCGACGCCGAGTGGGCGGGCGCCCGGCGCTGGCCGGAGGGCGCGGCGCACGCCCTGTGCGCGGTGCTGCGCAGCCGGGGGCGGAGCCTGGGGACCCTGACCTTCCTGCGCGGGGCTTCGCGGGCCGCCTTCGAACGGGCGGACGCGGCGTACGCGGAGGAGGTCGCGGCCCGGGTCGCGGCGGACCTGGACCTGGCGGCGGGCCGCACGGGGCACCGCCCGGCCCCGTAGCGCGCAGTGGGGCCCGGCGGGGCTCGGCGGCGCTGCGGGGCTCAGTGGTGCTTCGCGGCTCAGTGGCGGAAGAAGATCCGGTCGCCGTACTCCTGCATGACGCGGCCGTTCCACTCGTGGCCGCCGTCGACATTGCCCGAGCGCAGCAGCGGCGGCTCCACCCCGCGGGCGGCGAGCTCGCCGGCCGCGGCGGCCATGACCGCCTGCATGATCGCGCTGGTCACGACGGTGGAGGCGGGTGCGAAGGGGGCCTCGATGCCGTCGAGGGTCAGCTCGGCGTCGCCGACCGCGATCTTGCTGTCGAGGACGATGTCGCAGTGGTCCTTGAGGAAGGTGCCGGAGACGTGCCGGGACTTGGTCCCGGTCGCGTACGCCACCGAGGTCACGCCGATGACCTTGAGGCCGATCGCGCGGGCGTTCATGGCCATCTCGACCGGCAGGGCGTTGCGCCCGGAGAGGGAGATGATCACCAGGACGTCGCCGTCGGAGGCCGGGCTGCTGTCCAGGACCGCCCCGGCGAGGCCGTCGACGCGCTCCAGGGCGCTGCCGAGGGTGGCGGGCATGACGTCGATGCCGGCGGTGCCGGGGACGGCGAGGAAGTTCATCAGGGCAAGTCCGCCGGCCCGGTAGACGACGTCCTGGGCGGGGAGCGAGGAGTGCCCGGCGCCGAAGGCGAAGAGCTTGTTCCCGGCGGCCACGGCATCGGCGATGACCGTGCCGGCCTCGCCGATGCGCGCGGACTCCTCGTCCCGTACCCGCTCCAGCAGGCCGATCGCGGCGTCGAAGAACTGACCGGCCAGCTTGCTCTCGCTCATACGCCGATGGCCTTCCGGGGTGGGAGTTGGGTGAGGTTGTCGTCCGTGTCCGCCGCTCACCGTGCGGTCTGGACCAAGGGCCTGTCAATACGAGCGTCAATCCAAGGGACGAAAGGCCCGGTGGGGGGTGTAATGAGACCCGTGGGACGGCTCCGGGGAGACGTCTGGATCGGGCCTTGACCGTCGGCACGGGACGGTTGTCGGCGTGATGCGTCAGAATTGGGTGCAGGGCCAGCGCACGATATCCGAGGGGCACGAATGTCCGGACTGATCGATACCACGGAGATGTATCTCCGCACCATCCTCGAGCTGGAAGAGGAAGGTGTGGTCCCCATGCGCGCCCGCATCGCCGAGAGGCTCGACCAGAGCGGCCCGACGGTGAGCCAGACGGTGGCGCGGATGGAGCGCGACGGGCTGGTGGCCGTCGCGAGCGACCGGCACCTGGAACTGACGGAGGAGGGGCGGCGGCTGGCGACGCGCGTGATGCGCAAGCACCGGCTCGCGGAGTGTCTGCTCGTCGACGTCATCGGCCTCGAGTGGGAGCAGGTGCACGCGGAGGCCTGCCGCTGGGAGCACGTGATGAGCGAGGCGGTGGAGCGGCGGGTGCTGGAGCTGCTGCGTCACCCGACCGAGTCGCCGTACGGCAACCCGATCCCCGGGCTGGAAGAGCTGGGCGAGAAGGCCGAGGCGGACCCGTTCCTGGGGGAAGGGATGGTCAGCCTGGCCGAGCTGGACCCGGGCGTCGAGGGCAAGACCGTCGTCATCCGCCGGATCGGGGAGCCGATCCAGACGGACGCGCAGCTGATGTACACGCTGCGCCGGGCGGGCGTGCAGCCCGGCTCGGTGGTCAGCGTGACCGAGTCGCCGGGCGGCGTGCTGGTCGGCAGCGGGGGCGAGGCCGCGGAGCTGGAGGCGGACGTCGCCTCCCACGTGTTCGTGGCCAAGCGCTGACGCGCTGACGCGCTGACTTGCTGACGCTTCGGCGTACAGGAGCACCCGCGCATCCGGGGCACTGGCGCATCGACGGATTGACGCACGGGCGTTCGTTTCCATCCCCCGCAAGGGTGGGACGACTGGTGTGGAGCGGTGGTGGATAGGTATGGATGGTCCCGGCGCCTTGCGGCGCCGGGACCAGTCCTCCCCTGTTTGACCTGGAGCCCCGAGCTCTCAAGGTCATCCCCTTCGGACCGTCTTCCCCGAGCGGCCCGCCTCCCTGTTGAAAGGATCTCCATCGGCAGCGGCGGCCAATCCTTGAGCAAGGTCACTCGAAAGAGCGGTGTTGTCGGCGGGAACCCGGTTTTCGAATACGGGTTCGATACTGTGGCCGGGAGCGAAGGGGGTGCATCTGCGGTGGTACAGCGCTTCGATGTGACAGGGGCCGACGGCGTGCGCCTGGCGGCCTGGGAATTCCAGCAACCGGCCGCGGGGCCGCCCGGGGCCCGGCAGTCCGTCACGCAGCCGTCGGGCGAGCCCGCCGCGCTGTTACTCCACGGATTGATGGGCCGCGCGTTCCACTGGGCGGGCACCGCCCGCTGGCTCTCCGCGGGCCGCCGCGTCGTGGCCCTCGACCAGCGCGGCCACGGCCAGAGCGAGCACCCGCCGGCCGGCCCGGACAGCGCGACCCGCTACGGCCGCGAGGCCTTCGTGGCCGATGCCGAGGCCGTCATCGAGCAGCTCGGACTGGCCCCGGTGACCCTGATCGGCCACTCCATGGGCGCCCTCACCGCCTGGCAGGTCGCGGCCCGGAGCCCCGACCTCGTAGCGGCGCTGGTCATCTGCGACATGCGGGCTTCCGCGCTCGGGGAGGCCTCGCAGCAGGAGTGGGAGGAGTGGTTCAGCCACTGGCCGCTGCCGTTCCCGACGCAGGACGCCGCCCGCCGCTGGTTCGGCGAGGACGACCCCCGGGTGGAGCGCCCGGATCCGGGGCGCGGGCAGTTCTTCGCCGAGGTGATGCACGAGGCCGACGACGGCTGGCGCCCGGTGTTCTCGCGCCGTCAGATGCTGACCGCGCGGGAGACCTGGGTGCACGACGCGCACTGGGAGGAGCTCGCCCAGGTCCGCTGCCCGACGCTGGTGGTCCGCGGCCTGGACGGCGAGCTGGGCCGCGCGGAGGCCCAGGAGATGGTCCGCGTCCTCCCGGCGGGCCAGTACGCGGAGATCCCCGACGCCGGCCACTACCTCCACTACGACCAGCCGACGGCCTGGCGCGAGGCGGTGGAGCCGTTCCTGGAGGGCATCAAGGCGTCGGCGTAGCCGCCGGGGCCGGGGCTGCCCACCAGGGCGATGTCGTCCGCCCCCCGATGTCCCGCCCGGCTGCCGCGCGGCCCGGCAATCAACCGATCGGCCGCCGGGTCTCCTCGCGCACCTTGAGGGTGGTCTCGGCGACCTTGCCGAGATCGACCGCCCCGGGGCTCTGCCGCAAGGTCTCGGCGCTGACGACTGCGACCGCGGCGCCGGTGTTCTCGTCCGCCCAGGCGCACATCGGCACGGTGGCCCCGGAGCCGTCCTGTGTCATGGTCAGCACCTGGCAGGTCACCGTGATGCCCGAGCCGACGGGCGTGATGTCCCTGGCGGGGGCCGCCAAGGTCGCGCCTTTGCCGCCCGCGGCGCCGGCCAACAACTGGTGCCGGATCCTCTCCGGGTCCTTGAACTGGCCGTACATCCCCGAGACGGCGATGGCGCCCAGCCCTGACGTGGAGTCGGACGTGTACTGGCCGACGGCCGGCTCCGGGTTGCGGACCGTCGAGTCGTAACTGCCCTTCAGCGCTTCCTTGGCCCGGGTCTGCGACTGATCCTCGGTCAGCTCGAACTTGCCGGCCAGCATGGTCTTCGGCAGGACGAGCCGGTACTCGGCCTCGGGGAAGCCGGCTCCGGTCGTCTCGGACCCGGCCCCGATCACCCGGGACACCACGAAGAGCCCCACCAGCGAGGCGGCGACGATCCCGATCACCATGCCGGTCCGGTTCTTCTTGCGCGGCGGCTGCCCCATCGGCGGCCGGCCCCATGCTCCTTGATCCGGGTACGAGGACTGCGGCGGGTAAGACTGCTGCGGGAGGTGCGGTTGTTCCTGCGGATACGGCGAGGGCTGCGGGGCGTACTGCCGGCCGCCGTAGCGATCCGGGGGCTGCGGTGGCCCGTACGGGCCGGGGGGCTGATGAGGCGATGGCATGGTCATGACCGAAACGCTACGTCAGCCCCGCGCGGCCCCGGGGCGCTCACGCTGGCCGGGGTCCGGGAGTAGGGGGCGGTCCCCCTACTCCGTGCCGGGGAGCCAGCCGCGCTGGACCGCGCGGACGCCGAACTCGAAGCGGCTCGCGGCGCCGAGCTGTTCCATCAGGCCGTTGGCCAGGCGGCGGGCCGTGCGGGGCGAGACCGCGAGCCGCTTGGCGATCGCCTCGTCGGTCAGGCCCTGCGCCAGGAGCCGGATCACGGTGGTCTCCTGGGGGCTGAGCCCGTCCTCGTGCCGCTCCTCCGAGGTGCCGCCGAGGGGCTGCGCGGCGGACCAGACGTTCTCGAAGAGCGCGCACAGGGCCGTCAGGGTGCCCTGGCCGGTCAGGACCACCGCGCCCGCCGCGCTGTCGTCGCTGCTGACCGGGATGACGGCGGTGGTCCGGTCGAAGATCATCAGCCGGGTGGGCAGGTCGGGGGCGGTACGTACCTCGCCGCCGAGCTCGCCCAGCCAGGTCGCGTAGGCCACGGTGGTCTGGCTGTTGCGCACGCTGTCCTGGAACAGGGACCGCATCCGTACCCCGCGGTCCAGCAGCGCCAGGTCGCTCGCCTTCGAGGCCTCCAGGCTCTCGGGGCGGTGGCCCCCGCCGGGGGCGAACGTCATCAGGTCGTGCTGGACCCCGTGCGCCAGGCCGGTGATCCGGGTCCGGATCTCGTCCAGGCCCACCAGCTGCTCGATGCCCGGGCCGGAGGCGGCCGGGCTCAGGTCGGCGAACTCCGAGATCAGCTGGGCTGCGGCCGCGCGCGAAGCCTCGATGCGCAGCTGCTGGGCCGCGAGCTCCGCCTGCTGGCGGGCCATCAGGATCTCCATGCCGACCTCGGGCGGCACGGCGCGGAGCTCTCCCGCCTGTTCGTAGGACGGCCGGATCAGGGCCAGCTCGCTGAGCAGGTCCAGGCTGCGCCGGATCTCTGCTTCGGACGTGCCGATCTGGTCGGCGAGCGCGCGTACTCCGTCTCGCGGGCGCGCGAGCATGGTGCGGTAAACAGCCTCTGCGGTCGCGTCGAGGCCAAGAGTTGCCAGCACAGCGGTTCCCCCCGTGTACACCCATGGTCAAGGCACGCTGATCATCGCACGGGGTGTCCGGAACCGGGCAGGGCGTTCCCGCCTGGACGGTTCCGGCCAAGGCCCCAACCGTCCACCTTCATGCTATTTGCCCGATGTGAAGTGTTCGGAAGGGTGGCGTCCATGTATCTCATCCACGCCGCCCTCCGTGCTCCGTCGGCCGGCGCGCAACTCCCCCCGCACGCAGGGGAACTCGTCCGCGCCTTCGCCGATGCGGATGCCGAATCCCACGCCCGTGCCCATGCCGACCGCCCGGGCGGTGGGGGCGCCTGTGGTCCGGTGGAGCACGTTTCCGCGCATCCGCGCGCGCTGCCGGGTCCGACCCTCGGCGTGTATCTGATCGCGGACAGCCTTGTCGAGGCGGAACGGCGTACGGAGGCGCTCTGCCGCCGCGCCTTCGAGGAGGTACCGGCGCTACGGGGCTGGACGGTCGGGCGTGTCGGCGTACCTCTGGTGACGCCGTACTACGAGCGGCTCCTGATGGCCACTTCCGGACTCCCTGGACGGAACGGTCCAGGTCCGGTTCCGTCCACCTGAAAGCCCTTCCACCGACCGTGAGCTGCGACGAAAGTAGTGATCGCCGGAAGGGAACACCGCCCGAAGGCAACACCGGAGGAAACGTCACCGCGGGACGTGAGACCGGAAAAGGCCAGTCATCCCAGCTCTCGAAAAGGACCACTCCCATGCTTCGCACTCGCCTCGCCAAGGCCGCCGCGGTCGCTTCCCTCGCCTTCGCCGTCGCCGCCGTCGCCCCGGCAGTCGCCGCCCACACCACCGGCACCTCCGACACCCGGGTCACCGCCACCACCGTCTGGGAGACCGCCCCGGTCGGCAAGAACACCACCGTCTGGGAGACCGCCCCGGTCGGCAAGAACACCACCGTCTGGGAGTAGCCGGCCCCACCGCCGGGGGAGCAGCGCCCACAGCGCCACCCCGCAGCGGCCCACAAACTTCAGCACGACCCGCACGACCCGCACGACCCGCACGACCCGCACGACCCGCACGACCCGCACGACCCGCACCACCCGCAGGCCCCGCACCACCACAGCACCGCCTGGCTGACGTACCGCCAGAGCCCGCCCGTCGCACCACCCCGCGCGCCACATCCACGGCCCGACAGCTGCTCCTGCAGGGCAGCCGTCCACCGGCCCCGACCGGCGCGCCCCCAATCTTCGGCCCTCACCAGGCCCAGCTGCGCATCCCGCAGCGCCACCACACTTCCTTTCACGCCATCAGGAGCTTCAGCATGTCCAGCACCGTCAAGACCATCGCCATCCGCATCGCCTCCACCTCCGCCCTGGCGGCGACCGCGTTCACCATGGCGGTGGTCACCCCGGCCAGCGCCTCGCCGCTGACCGACGGAATCTCCTCCACCGCCCGTGCCGAGAACGGCAACGGAGCCTGTGCACACGGTGGTTACGACGGCGGCCCCAACCAGACCAACAGCTGCAGCGGCGGCGTCACGGCCCACGCCTGGTGTGCCGACTTCGCCGGCTGGGTCTGGTCCCGCAACGGAGTCACCGGCCTGTCGAGCCTGGACGACCGGGCGGCGAGCTTCATGGACTACGGCAAGAAGTACGGGACGGTCTCCAGCACCCCGCACGTCGGCGACGCGGTCGTCTTCAACTACAACGGCAGCAACTACGCCGACCACGTAGCCCTGGTGACCGGGATCTCCGGGAACACGGTCACCCTCACCGGCGGCAACCAGGGCAACCGGCCGGGCCACGTCAGCACCGCTTCCACCACCAGCTGGCACGTGGGTGAGAAGCCCTGGGGTTCCAACGGCCAGACGATCAGCGGCTACGTCTCCCCGGCCGGCAGCTCGACGCCGTCCCTGCCGAACCCGGCCTCGCTGGCCGACGGCACGCTCGTGAAGTCGGCGAGCGGCCCGTCCGTCAAGGTGATGATCAAGGGGGCCGGTCTCGCGGTGGCGGGCTCCGACGTCACTCCTGACAAGTACGACCTGAGCAAGGTCGTCACGGTGGACGACCAGGCCTTCCGGTCCCTGTCGAGCGCCCCGCCGGCCGGCACCGTGGTCCACGACCTCGCCGGAGGCGTGGACAAGTACGTGATCATCGGCGACGCCGCGCTGAAGATCGGTGGCGCCGACTGGGTCGCCGGCGGCTACAACACCCGTGCCGACATGGGCGTTCCGACCTCATGGCTGAAGGACGCGGCGCAGCGCACGGTGGCGACCGGCATCGTCGTGATGGACCAGTCGGGCACCGACCCGTCCCGCTACGTCATGGTCGCCGGTTCGGCGCTGCACATCTCGGGCTCCGAGTGGACGGCCGACAACTACGACGAGCAGACCCTGATGGGCGTTCCGGCCGAGTGGCTGAAGGGTGCGGTCGCCAAGCCCCTGCAGTCGGGCACGGTCGTCATGGACCAGTCGGGCACCGACCCGTCCCGCTACGTCATGGTGGGCGGCACGCCGGTGCACATCTCGGCCTCCGAGTGGACCGGTGTCGGCTTCGACAAGCTGTCCCTGATGGGTGTTCCGGGTGAGTGGCTGGGCTCGACGGTGAACAAGCAGGTCGCCAACGGCACGATCGTCAAGGACGCCTCGGGTGCCTCCGCCTCGGTCTACGTGATGGCCGGCGGCGTGGCCGCTCCGCTGACCAACGCCGACTTCATCGGCTTCGGTTACGACCAGCGTCCGATCGACGGTGCTCCCGCCGAGTGGCTGAACTCGGCCGTGACCAAGGCGGCTCCGGCCAACGGCACGATGATCAAGTCTGCGGAGAGCGCCACCGTGTGGCAGATCGTGGGCGGCAAGAAGCGGGCGATGGCGGGCTCCGAGTTCGGCGCCGGGAAGCTCAGCTTCGACGACGTGGTGAACGTCTCCAGCGCCTTCACCGCGAAGTTCCCGACCGTCTGAGACCGGTCCGCACCACCGCTGAGCGCCACTGCTGACTACCAGCACCGAGCGCCGGCGAGCGAGCTCCACCACTGAGCACCACCACTGAGCCGCCCGGCCCGAACCGGCCGGGCGGCTCGGTCCCGCCGCCCGCTCCGGCCGGCGTTCCCGGCGCTCCACCGCCGACACCCAGACCTGCTGCCCTAGGGAATCCCGATGCGCTCCGCCGCCGCCCGCAAGAAGTCCGCACTCGCCACCGCCACGGTCACCGCCGCGACCGCCCTGCTGGCCCTGGCCGCCCCGCTCCTCGCGAGCACCCCGGCCTCGGCCGCTTCCGTCGCCACGTGGGACAAGGTCGCGCAGTGCGAGGCCAGCGGCAACTGGCAGATCGTCGACTCGACCGGTCAGTACTTCGGCGGTCTCCAGATATCGATGCCGACCTGGCGTGCCTACGGCGGTACGCAGTACGCCGACCGGGCGGACCACGCCACCAAGCAGCAGCAGATCCTGATCGGTGAGAAGATCCTGGCCGGTCAGGGCCAGGGCGCCTGGCCCAACTGCGGCCCCAAGTACAACCTCGGCGCCGACCACGCGGACCCGTACCCGACCGGTCCGAGCTACCCGGCCCCCTCCACGCTGGCCAACGGCACTCTGGTGAAGTCGCCGAACGGTCCGGACGTGCGGGTGATGGTCGCCGGAGCCGGTGTCCCGGTGGCGGGTTCGGACGTGACCCCGGACCACTACGACCTGGGCAAGGTCGTGCTCATCGACAACAACGCCTTCAACGGTCTGGCCAGTGCCCCGCCGGCCGGCACGGTGGTCCACGACCAGGCCGGCGGCGCCAGCCGCTACGTGATCATCGACGGAGCCGCGCTGGCGATCTCCGGATCGGACTGGACCGAGGACGGCTACAACACCCGCACCGACTACGGGGTTCCCTCCGCCTGGCTGCAGGCCGCGGCGCAGCGGACCGTGTCGACCGGCCGCGTGGTGATGGACCAGACCGGCAACGACCCGTCCCGCTACGTGATCGTCAACGGTACGGCGCTGCACATCTCGGCCGCCGAATGGACCGCCAACGGGTACAGCCAGCAGGCCCTGATGGGAGTTCCGACCGACTGGCTGGCCTCCGCGGCCGCCAAGCAGATGCCCAACGGCTCGATCGTCAAGGAGGTCTCGGGCGCCGACTCCACCGTCTACGTGATGGCGGGCGGGGTGGCGGTCCCCCTGACCAACGCGGACTTCACCGGCTTCGGCTACGACAAGCGCGCGCTGCTCGGTACCCCGGGCGGGTGGCTGGCCGCGGCCGCCGCCAAGGCCGCACCGGCCAACGGCACGATGCTGCTCTCGCCGAACAGCAACACCGTGTGGGAGATCGTGAACGGCAAGAAGCGGGCCATGGCGGGCTCCGAGTTCGGCCCCGGCAAGCGCAGCTTCGACGACGTGGTCAGCGTCGGCAACGCCTTCACCGCGAAGTTCCCGACCCTCTGAGGCCTGCCGGCCCGAGCCCCTCGCTCCCGCTGTTCCGCTTCCTCCCCTCGCAGCCGCAGCCGCAGTAGCCGCTGCCCCCTCCTGCGTCCGAACCTCCAAGGAATCGACCATGCGCCCCTCCGCCCGTAGGAACTCCTCCCGCACCGTGACCGTCGCCGCCATGGTCGCCCTCGCCGCCCCGCTCCTGTTGACCACCAATGCTTCCGCCGCTTCCATATCGACCTGGGACAAGGTGGCCCAGTGCGAGGCCGGCGGGAACTGGTCGATCAACACCGGCAACAGCTACTACGGCGGCCTGCAGATTTCGATGTCGACCTGGAAGGCCTACGGCGGCACGCAGTACGCCGCCCGCCCCGACCAGGCGAGCAAGCAGCAGCAGATCCTGACCGGCGAGAAGATCCTGGCCGGTCAGGGCCAGGGCGCCTGGCCGACCTGCGGTCCGGCCGCCGGTCTGGGCGCCGACCACGCGAACCCGTACCCCTCCACCCCGGCCCCCGCCGTCGGCATGAAGGCCCAGGTGCTGGTCAACGGCGGCGGCGCGATCTACCACGGCCTGCGCAACTCCGACGGCACCTGGACGGGCTTCGGGAACATCGCGAGCCAGGCCGGTGACATCGGCACCGTCGGCTCCGTCGCGGACGCCGGTCTCAACGGTGACACCCATGTGGTGGCGGTCGGCGGCAACGGGCACATCTACCACACCATCCGCCTGGCGAACGGCAGTTGGGGCGCCTTCGGGGACGTGAACGCCGCCGCCGGGGCGCTGGGTCCGGTCACGAAGGTGTCGGCGGTGACGATCGGCACGGACGTGAACGTCCTCGCGGTGGCCGACGGGAAGCTGAACCATTCGGTACGTCACTTCGACGGCTCCTGGACCCCGTTCGGCGACGTCTCCGCCGAGGCGGGCACGCTGCCCGCTCCGGTGACCAGCGCCGCAGAGGCCTCGGTGAACGGGCAGCTCCAGGTGGTGGCGGTGGCCGGCGGCCGCGTCTACCACTCGATCCGCAGCTCGGGCGGTACGTGGTCCCCCTGGGGCGACGTCTACACGGCGGCCGGCAACGCAGGGACGGCCTCCGACGTCGCGGTGGCCGGCACCGGCTCGGACATGCAGATCATCGTGACCTCGAACAACGGCGCCAAGCAGTTCCACGGCGCCCGCCTCGGCGACGGCACCTGGGTGCCGCTGGCCGACCTGACCGCCACCCTGGGCAGCTTCACCGCGACCGGGGTGAGCGCCGCGGCCGTCGACGGTGAGCTGCAGGCCACCTTCGTCACCACGGACAACCGGATCCTGCACACGATCCGCCGGGTCAACGGCACCTGGACCGGCGCCGGTTCCATCAACCTCACCGGCGTCAACGGCAACCACTACGCGGCCAGCATCACCGGGACCCTGTGATGGGACGACTCCGCCTGATCGGGATGGGGCTGATCGCCGCCACCGTCCTCGCCCCGCTCGTGGGCTGCTCGAACGCGGCGGCCCCGGCAGCCGCCCCCGGAGCGGCCCGCCCCGCAGCCGCGGTGGCCTCCGTCCCCGCGAGCCCCGCATCCACGCCCGCCGCCTCTGCCCCCGCTGGGTCCGCGCCGTCCGCGCCGTCCGCGCCGTCCGCGCCGGCCGCCACGGCCGACGCGTCGCGGGCACCGCAGGAGCCGCAGGCCGCGAAGGGATCCGCCGCACCGGCCGCCGAGGTGCCCCAAGGGCCCGACACGGCACGGGCCGCGGCCGCCCTGCCCGTGGAGGCCGTGCTCACCGGACTGCCGGAGAGCCTGCGCACCGGGTCCGGAGCGACCGAGTTCAGTGTGGTCCTCACCAACCGGACCGCCACGGCCTACCCCTCGCTCGCCCCGATGCTCGTCCTCACCGACGGCTCCGGCCAGGCACTCAAGGCCACCCTCGAACGGTTCGACCCCGAGTCCGCCGGCTGGAAGGCGATCCGGGTGCCCGGCCCGGGAACCGTGCCGATCGGCTCGGCGGGCGCCACCCCGTACACCCTCCCGGCCCACGGAACCCTGACGGTCAAGTACCGGATCGCGGTTCCCGCGGGAGTCCCGAGTCTCCGGGCCGGTGCCTCGTTCTACGCGATCGGCGCCGACGGCGGCCAGATCGGCCTCACCGACGGGGTCCTGCCCGTCACCGGGGCCTGACGCCCCTCCCGGACCCGGTCCGTCGAACGGGCCGGGCCACCAGCACTTCGCACCACCCCGCCGCGGCCGGAAGTTGCCGCCCTTCTTCCTCGACAGCACTCCGAAGGATCGATTCGCCATGCCCAAGACCGCCCTGCGCGCCTCCTCCACCGCCGTCGCCGCCCTCGTACTCGGTGCGGGCCTGACCGTCCTTGCCCCCTCCGCCCAAGCCGCCACCGGTGCGGACATCGTGGCCACCATGCGGGGGCAGCTGGGCAGCGACGCCTGCGGCAACGGCGGCGCCGGCTACTACGCCCCGGGGACCAACCAGACCCGTAGCTGCTCCGGCGGCAGTGAGGCCCACGCCTGGTGCGCCGACTTCGCCGGCTGGGCCTGGTCCCGCAACGGCGTGCAGAACCTCGGCCCCCTGAACGACCTGGCCAACTCCTTCCAGACGTACGCCAAGAACAACTACGGCGGCCTGTCCTCCACCCCGCACGTCGGTGACGCGGTCTTCTTCCACCCCAAGAGCCAGGGCACGGGCTTCACCACCTACGACCACGTCGCGATCGTCAGCGCCGTCCACGCCAACGGCACGATCGACTGGATCGGCGGCAACCAGGGCGGCGACGGCGGCCGGGTCACCGAGAACAAGAACATGCCGGGCTCGGTCGGCGCCGTGGAGTGGACGGCCGGCGGCTACAACGTCAACCTCATGGGCTTCGCCAGCCCCTACGGTGCCTCGACCCCGGCCCCCGCCGAGGGCATGAAGGCCCAGGTAGTGGTCAACGGCGGCGGCGCGATCTTCCACGGCCTGCGCAAGTCGGACGGCACCTGGACGGGCTTCGGGAACATCGCGAGCCAGGCCGGTGACATCGGCACCGTCGGCTCCGTCGCGGACGCCGGTCTCAACGGTGACACCCACGTGGTTGCGGTCGGCGGCAACGGGCACGTCTACCACACCATCCGCCTGGCGAACGGGACATGGGGCGCCTTCGGCGACGTCAACGCGGCCGCCGGCACCCTCACCGACGTCACCAAGCTCTCCGCCGTGACCATCGGCACCGAGCTCAACGTCCTCGCGGTGGCCAACGGTGGCCTCTTCCACTCGGTACGCCACTTCGACGGCTCCTGGACCGCCTTCGGCGACGTCATGGCGGAGGCGGGCACCCTGCCCGCTCCGGTGACCAGTGCCTCCGAGGCCTCGGTCAACGGTCAGCTCCAGGTCGCCGTGGTCGCCGGAGGCCGGGTCTACCACTCGCTGCGCAGCAACGACGGCAACTGGACCCCGTGGGGCGACGTCTACACGGCGGCGGGCAACGCGGGTGTGGCCTCCGACGTGGCCGTGGCCGGAACCGGTACCGACATGCAGATCGTCGTGACCGCGAACAACGGCGCCAAGCAGTTCCACGCGGCCCGCATGGCGGACGGGAACTGGACGCCGCTGACCGACCTGACCAGCGTGCTGGGGAGCAGCTTCACCGCGACCGGGGTCTCCGTCGCGGCCGTGGACAACGAGCTCCAGACCACCTTCGTCACGACCGACAACCGCATCCTGCACACGATCCGCCGGGTCAACGGCACCTGGACCGGCGCCGGTGCCATCAACCTCACCGGCGTCACCGGCAACCACTACGGCGCCAGCATCACCGGCACCCTCTGACCGGTTCCGCCCCCGCACGCCGACGGCCTCCGCTCCCCACCGGGAACGGAGGCCGTCGGCCGTGGAAGTGCGGGGGTCAGCCCTTGCTGACCGCCGCCAGGATCTCCGGGAGCCTGCGGGCCACCGTCGGGGCCGCCAGGCGCAGGCCCGCCCAGGTGGCCAGCGTGCCCCAGGCCGCGCCCAGGAGGAGCAGGAGCCACCCGGCGGAGGCGTGCTCCGGACCGTGGAGGACGACGGTCAGGACGATCACCGGGGAGCAGATCAGCGCCGAGGCGAACAGGCCGCCGAAGATGCCCATCCACGCCAGGGCGCCCTGGCCCGGGGCGACGTTCTTGAAGGCGCCGTCCGTCGGGATCGAGTACGGGAAGCGGGCCGAGGCCAGGGCTCCCGTGCAGAGCATCGAGCCGAGCAGGGCCAGTGCGAGACCCAGGGCGGAGGGCAGCCCCGGCCAGTCGCCCACCAGGGCGGCCGTCACCGCCGCGACCACGGCCGTGTAGGGGACGGTGATCAGGGCGAGGGCCAGGGCGCGGGCGCGCAGCTCCTCGTACGCGTCGCGCGGGCTCGAAATGGTCTGCGCGACCATCCAGAAGGCCGAGGTGTCCTGCCCGAACTGGTTGTACATCTGGACGCCGATCATGCCCGAGCCGAAGCAGGCCAGGTACACCGAGCCGGTGCCCTGCACGGCGTTGGCGACCGGGATGATCAGGCCGATGGCCAGGGCCGAGACCCAGGCCGCCTTGGTCTTGGGATCGCGGACTATGTAGCGCAGTGAGCGCTGCATGGTGGCGCCCGTACGGTCGTCGGGGAGCAGGGACCACAGGCCGCCGCCGGCGTCCGCGCCCCGTTCCCGCTTCGGCTTGGCCGCCGCGATGGTCGAACCGTCCGGGGTGACCATGAGCTTGGTCAGGCTGCGCTCCCAGAACCGGAGCAGCAGGGCCAGGGCCGCGAGGGTGACCAGCAGCTGGCCCGCCGCGATCCCGTACGAGCCCTCGCTCGCGGAGTCCACCATGCCGATGGCGGAGGCGGGCGGCAGCCAGCGGACGATCTCCTCGGCGGGCTGGAGCTGTTCCAGTCCGCCGCTCTGGAACAGCCGCTGGCCGGCGAAGTTGGCCACCTGCGCGCCCACCGCGATCAGCAGGCCGCTGAGCAGGGCGAGGTCGCGCCCCTTGCGACTGGTCAGGAGCCGTACGTTGGCCGTGGCCACCGCTCGGGCGAGCGCGACGCAGCCGAGCAGCAGGAGCGGCACCGCCAGTACGGCGGCCACCGCGCCGGCCGCGCCGTGCGCGAGGGCGATGGCCGAGCCGACGGCCAGGCACAGGGTGAACAGCGGTCCGATCCCGACGAGGGAGGAGACCAGCAGGGCCCGTACGAGCGGACGCGGGCGCAGCGGGAGCATGACCAGCCGGCTCGGGTCGAGCGTCTCGTCCCCGGTCGGGAAGAAGAGCGGCATGAAGGTCCAGCTCAGGGCGAGGACCGCCGCCAGCAGGACGACCACGGCGCTCGCGTGCTCGTTGCCGCGCAGCAGGGCGAGGCTGAGCGTCACGAAGAAGGCCGCGACGAGGGCGAAGGCGAGGGCGCCGAAGTAGGCGGCCTTGCGCTTGGAGGAGCCCTTGAGGCCGTTCTTCAGCAGCGAGAGCTTGAGCCGGACGAAGATCGGGGTGAGGGAGACCGGCGCGGTCCCCGCGGGCGCGGGCGCGGACGGCGCGGTCGTGGCCGTGCTCATCGCCGGACCGCCCCGTTGCCGCCGCCGAGCCAGTCCAGGGACTCGCCGGTGGCCCGGCCCTGCGCCCCGACCAGTTCGAGGAACGCGGCCTGCAGCGAGGGCGCGTCGCCCCGTACGGAGGCCAGCGGGCCCGCGGCCCTGATCCGGCCGGCGGCCATGACGGCCACCCAGTCGCACAGGGACTCGACGAGCTCCATGACGTGCGAGGAGAAGACGACCGTGGCTCCGGAGGAGGTGTAACGTTCCAGCACTCCGCGGATGGTCTGCGCGGACACCGGGTCCACTCCCTCGAACGGCTCGTCGAGGAAGAGGACTTCGGGGTTGTGCAGCAGCGCCGCGGCCAGACCGATCTTCTTCCGCATGCCCGTCGAGTAGTCGACGATCAGCTTGTTCTGCGAACCGGCCAGGTCCAGGATCTCCAGCAGCTGCGTGGCGCGGCTGTCCGTCTCCTTGCCCGGCAGCCCCCGCAGCCGGCCCATGTAGCCGAGCAGTTCCCGCCCGGAGAGGCGCTCGAAGAGCCGCAGCCCCTCCGGCAGGACGCCGATGCGGGACTTGACCTCGACCGGGTCCGCCCACACGTCGTGCCCGGCGACGAACACGCGCCCCATGTCGGGGCGCAGGAGTCCGGTCACCATCGAGAGCGTCGTCGTCTTGCCCGCGCCGTTCGGGCCGACCAGCCCGATGAACTGACCGGCGGGCAGCTCCAGATCGACCCCCGCCACGGCCACCTGCTCGCCGAACCGCTTCCACAAACCCTCTACCCGCACGGCGGCCGCGGCCGGCGGCGCGGTTCGCGCGCCGCCACCCACCGCGTCCGCCCCGCCTGCCGCGTCCGCCCCACCGACTGCGTCCGCCCCGCCCGTCGCAACGCCCTGGTCCGGCATGCGCCTGCCTCTCGTTCTGTTCCCCGTGGTCCTGCTTTCCTCACGATAGGAGGAGGGGTAGAGGGCGGAGCAGTTACTTATGTCATCAGTTCCCGGTGGAAAATGTCCCGCCGGGTCCCGCCGGATCCCTCGGATGTTGCGCCGGGGTCCTTCAGGCGCCCCGCCGTGCCCGCTCCGCCGCCGCCTCGCGACCGCAGGCGTACGCCAGCGCGTCGATCAGCTCCTCCACGTCCGGCAGCCATCGGTTCGCGGCCGTCGGCGCCTGCGCCCACTGCACCGAGCCGCGCCCGCCGATGCGGGTCGGTGGCGCGGCCACGTACTCGCCCTCGCCCCGGGCGGCCAGGTCGAGTTGGGCCGGCTGCCAGCCGAGCTTGCGCAGCAGGTCGGGGACCTTCGCGCCGGCGCCGGGCAGGACGAAGAACAGCATCCGGCCGGCCGGGGTGGCGATCACCGGGCCCAGGGTGCGCTGCATGCGCTGGAGCCGGGCCAGCGCCAGGAACCCGGCCGCGTCCGGCACGTCGAGGGCGTCGAAGGTCCGGCCGGTCGGCAGCAGGATGGAGGCCTTCGCATTCCTGCCCCAGACCCGCCGCACCTGCACGGCACTGCCCGAGGCCTGCGAGGCCCAGTCCTTCCCCGCCGCGTGCGCACCCGGCGCAGGGCAGTCCGCCGCCGAGCACGAGCACTGCTCCCGCCCGTCGGCGGACTCCAGCCAG
Organism: Streptomyces sp. GL_140; assembly: GCF_057834465.1. Taxonomy (NCBI): domain Bacteria; kingdom Bacillati; phylum Actinomycetota; class Actinomycetes; order Kitasatosporales; family Streptomycetaceae; genus Streptomyces; species Streptomyces sp. GL_140. The sequence continues at coordinate 3,808,286 of NZ_CM174404.1, read as the reverse complement.
GTGCCGGCGAAGACATCCCAGTGCCGTTCTTCCGCGTACCGCACGGCATGGTCCAGCAGCGGCTCGCTGCGCTGGAGGGGGATGGGCGCGGTCTCCGTGACTCCGATGGTCTCTTCCACGTGCAACACAACTCTTGGGGTCAGCGGGGGTTACGGGCGTAAACCCGACGGGGCCCGGAGCATCGATCCTGCATGCGGGGCGCATAGGTGCATCGGAGGGGGCGCGTAGGAGACCGGGGCGCCGGAGATGGGTAGCGACAGGACGCAATGGGGAAGATTCCCCGCACATCAGGCGGGAAGTGATCATTCCAACGATCATCCGCGGCTTCTGGGGGTTTTCATGGCAGCCAGGCCTCTCGTCGCCCGCCAGCCGAACGAACGGCTGCAGGCGCTCATCCAGGAAGCCGGGTGCTCCAATGCCGGGCTCGCCCGGCGCGTCAACATGTGCGGGGCCGAGCACGGTCTCGACCTTCGCTACGACAAGACCTCCGTGGCCCGCTGGCTGCGCGGACAACAGCCGCGCGGCCGGGCCCCGGGAATCATCGCGGAGGCGCTCGGCCGCAAACTCGGCCGGACCGTCACCATCGACGAGATCGGCATGGCCAACGGCAAGAACCTCGCCTCCGGCGTAGGCCTGCAGTTCTCCCCGACCGTCATCGGCGCCATCGAGCAGGTCTGCGAGCTGTGGCGCAGCGACGTGGGCCGGCGCGACTTCCTGTCCGGGTCGAGCGTGGCCTCCTCCGCGCTCGTGGAGCCGAGCCGCGACTGGCTGATCACCGGCGCCGACGCGCAGATCGCGCGCAGCGGCGGCTCGCGGGTCGGGATGTCCGACGTGGAGGCCGTCCAGGCCACCACCGAGGCGCTGAAGGAACTGGACCACCGCTTCGGGAGCGGGCACGTGCGGCCGGTGGTCGTGCACTACCTCAACTCGGTGGTCTCCGGACTGATCGGAGGCTCGTACCGGGAACCGGTGGGGCGCGCCCTCTTCGCGGCGGTCGCCCGCCTCACCGAGCTCGCCGGCTACATGGCGGTGGACACGGGCCAGCCGGGCCTGGCCCAGCGCTACTACATCCAGGCGCTGCGCCTGGCACAGGCGGCCGGCGACCGGGCGTACGGGGGCTACGTACTGGCGGCCTCCATGAGCCACCTGGCGGCCGAGCTGGGCAATCCGCGGGAGATCGCGCAGCTGGCGAGGGCGGCGCAGGAGGGTACGCGCGGACAGGTGACGCCCCGGGTGGAGTCGATGTTCTACGCGGCCGAGGCGCGCGGGCACGCACTGCTGGGCGACAGCCGGGCGACGGCGGTGCTGTCCTCGCGGGCGGTGACCGCGCTGGAGCGGGCCGAGCCGGAATCGGGCGACGACCCGGTGTGGATCCGCCACTTCGACCAGGCGTACCTGGCCGACGAGCTGGCCCACTGCCACCGGGACCTGGGCCAGGCGGACGCGGCGGCGAAGCGGGCGGAGGAGGCCCTACGTGACCTCCCGGCGACCAAGGCGCGCCGCCGGGCCATCGGCATGCTGCTGCTCGCGGCCGCGCGGGTGCAGCAACGGGAGATCGAGGCGGCCTGTCAGACGGCCGCGCAGGCGGCGGAGGCCCTGTCGGGGCTCCGCTCGACCCGGGGGGCGGTGTACCTGGAGGACTTCAGGACCCGCGTGGAGCCGTACCGGGAGGAGCCGGCGGTACGGGAATTCGGGGCCCGGCTGGAGACGGTGTCCTGAGCCGGGGCCACCGGGGGCGGCCGACGTGATGCCGGCCGCCCCGTACGGCGTCGCCGCGGGCCCGGAGTCTCGCCCCGCGGTGACGCCCGCGTCTCAGTGGCCGAAGAAGAAGCCCTGGAACGTGTCGCGGTCCCAGCTCTTCTCCTTCTCGCTGGTGGAGCCGTAGATCGGGCCGAAGTGGGCCGGGACGCCGGCGAAGGACGAGCCCTGCGAGCGCTCGCCCCCGCGCGAACCGGTGGACTGCACGAGGGCGCCGCCGTCGTCGGCCAGCGCGGCCGAGGCGCCGCCGAGCAGGATGCCCGCGGCGAGGACGGAGGCGGTCAGGGCGGAACGCATGCGCATGAGAACTCCTATGGATTCCAGGACGACGCGACGAAAAGGTGCGCGTCGGCAAGTCCAACGCCACGCAAGATCCCGGGAAACGCAGCGTCACTCCACTGGCCCGCTGGAGACCGTTACTACGTCACGTTGAGTGAAGGGCCGGGGTGGGGGAGGGCCCCCGGCGGTGGTGCCCCCTGGGGGTCCCCCCGGACGAAGTCTGGGGGATCGGTCCGGGGATGGCCTGACGGGGAATGGGCGTGACCGGGTAGCGTGAGCCGACGTTCCGAAGGTTCGGAGAGGTCGGAGAGGGAGTCCCGGTGACGGAGAGCGGACAGGGCGGCAGCCCACAGGCAGGCGGCCCGTGGGGCCCGCCGATGCCGGCGCAGCCGCCCGCGCAGCCCGACGCGGAGCAGCCGGAGCACCCGAACGGCCGCCCGGCGCAGGACCGGACCCCGTACGGCCAGTCCCCGCAGGGGCAGTTCCCGTACGGCCAGCCCCAGCAGGGCCAGCCCGCGTACGGCCAGTCCGCGCAGGGCCAGCCCGCGTACGGCCAGCCCCAGCAGCCCCAGCCCGCGTACGGACAGCCCCAGCAGGGCGGGCCCGCCTACGGCTACCCCGCACCGGACGGTCCCGCAGCCGGGGGGCCCGGCTACGGCTACCCGCCGCAGGGGCACGTGGTGGGCCCCGGTTACGAGGGGCCCGGTGACCCGCACGGCTACGGCTATCCGCCGCTGCCCGAGGCCGTCACGCAGTACATACCGCCGGTTCCGGCCGCGCCTTCCCACGAGGAGGCCGCGACGCAGTTCATCGCACCGGTTCCGGCCGCGCCTTCCCACGAGGAGGCCGCGACGCAGTTCATCGCACCGGTTCCGGCCGCGCCCTCGCACCAGGAGGCCGCGACCCAGTACATCCCGCCCGTTCCGGCCGCCCCCGTCGATCCGGCCGCCGGGTTCGACGGGCTCTTCCGGGGCGACACCCAGCACCTGCCGCCCGTACAGGAGCCGGTGCTCCGCCAGCAGCCCCCGCCGCGGCCCTACCCGCCGCAGCAGCACCAGCCGCGCCCGCCGTACCAGCAGCACCGGCAGCCGCAGCCGCCCCAACAGGGCTATCCGCAGCAGCAGTTCCAGCAGCAGCCGCACCAGTCGTATCCGCCGCCCCAGCCGCCCCGCGAGCCCGCGCCGGCCCCGCGTCGGGTCTCGCCCGGGATCATCGCGGCCGTCGTCGTCGGTCTGGCCGTCGCCGGGCTCGGCGTCGGGGCGGTGCTCAGCGACGACAAGGCGCAGAACAACGACCCCGGTGCCACCACCACCTCCACCCCCACCGGCAAGGGCTCTCCGGCCGCGGCCGGAGAGGCACCGCTCGATCCGGCCCAGCCCCAGGCCGTACAGCTGGACAAGCTGCTCGCCGACAGCAACGACAGCCGTGCCTCGGTGATCAAGGCCGTCGACGACATCAAGGGCTGCAGCAACCTCGATCAGGCGGCCACCGACCTGCGCGACGCGGCCCGGCAGCGCGAGGAGCTGGTGACCCGGCTCCAGGAGCTCAAGGTGGACCAGCTCCCGGACAACGCGAAGCTGACGGCGGCGCTCACCCAGGCCTGGAAGTCCTCCGCGCAGGCGGACAACAGCTACGCGGCCTGGGCGGACGACCTCAAGGGCGACAGCGACAAGTGCAAGGACGGCAAGGCGAAGTCCACCGGGAACGCCGCGGACGGCAACAAGGCCAGTGGTGACGCCACCAAGGCCAAGGAGTCGGCGTCGGGCATCTGGAACGCGATCGCCGGCAAGTACAGCCTCACCAAGCGGGACAAGAGCCAGCTCTGAGCCGCCGGTCCGGGCCGGGCCGTCCCCGGCCCGGCCGCGAGGCCCCGTACCAGGGCTTAGTTCGACCGCGGGGCCTGTTCCAGGGTCGGGGTCATGTCCATGGACTGCTCGCCCTGCTGGGCCACGAGGCGGCCCTGCTGGACCACCTGGAAGGTGACCCGGCCGTTGACCATGCGGGGGAAGCCCGCGACGGCGCGCATGTCCTGGTAGCGCCAGCTGAGGTCGGGGGTGAGGCCGCCGGTCTTGATGGGCTCGGCCCCGTTGAGCTTCTGCGAGAGCTTGCGGGCGGTGATCTGCTCGTCGTCCTTGAACCGCTTCACCGCCTCGCCGAGCACGGTGTACGCGATCCACGTGGTCTGGGCGCCGCTGTCGTCGATGTCGACGGTGTCGTCGCCGAAGGCCTGCTCGGTGACCACCCGCTGCATCGGAGCCCAGAGGGGGTCGGAGGCCACCGGGTACCAACTGGTCACGTACGCGCCCTCGAAGGGGCTGTCCTTGCCTCCCGTGCGGTCCACCAGGGCCTGGCTGACCGAGCCGAGCACCGAGGAGATCTGCGGCTTGCGGTTCTGGGCGTCGGCGCGGCGGAAGGCGTCGAAGAACGTCTCGGTGCGCTCGCCGAGCACGGCCGCCACGCACCCCTTCTCCTTGCCGCCGTCCTTCGCGTTGGTGGCTCCACCCTTCGAAGGCGCGGACGGAGAGGAGTCGATCAGTGCCTCGCGGGCCTGCGGGGCGAAGTCCGCGGAGTCCTCGGCGGCCCGGATGTCGCTGGCCTCGGCCATCTGGTTGGCCTTGAGGCCGGCGTTGAGCTGGACCGGCAGGGCGTCGCCCGCGAGGGTGTCGGGGCGGACGAGGGCGACCTTGGCGCAGGCGCGGCCGAGCTGGTGGCCGGCGCCGGCGAGCAGGACGGGCTGGCCGCCGTTGACGGGGTAGGACAGCGGGGACTGGAACTCCTCGGAGGAGACCCCGTACCCGCCGATGAACGGGATGCCCTCGGTCTCCAGCGGGGCCATGAAGGCGCGTCCGTGCTGGCTGTACGAGCCGACGACGGCGACGGCCTTCTCGGCGATCGCCTTGCGGGCGCAGTCGGCGGCGCCGCTGGGGGTGTTGTGCTCGTTGCAGGTCAGGACGCGGAGCTTGTGGCCGTTGATGCCGCCCTTGGCGTTGACCCAGCGTTCGTAGGCCTTGGCCATGCCGGGCATGCCGGGCATGTTGGTCGCCTTGGTGCCCTCCGGTGCGAAGGTCATGACGGTGAGCGTGGAGCCGGTGCCCCCGGAGCCCCCCGTGCCTCCGGGGAGCACCCCGCAGCCGGCGACGAGACACGCTCCCAGCGCCGTGGTCAGAAGGGAGCGGGAGAGGGTTGCTGCGCGTCGCCGGGTGGTCATGTGCATGCACCATTCCGCGCCGCGGGTAACTGAAGAGTGAGGTGTGCACAACATCGGGTGACGCCGAGGTGAATTACGGGTAACCCCTGTACGGGGGGCCGGCGCGGGGCGCGCACAGGCGCTGCAAGATCACGCAAGACGGGAACGTACGATCGAAAGCGTGACATTCGCCCAAGGTTCGAAGAACTCTTCCCGCCGCGGTGGCCGCTCCTCCACCATGGGCGGCATGCCCCTCAACGACATGCCGTGGTGGCGCTGGCGCAGCAACGTGCGCTCGGCGCTGCACATGCTTTCCGACCCCGCCTTCCAGGAGGACACCTGGCTGGCCGGCACCGAGGGGTACGGGGACGTCACCGACGCCGTGTACCGGCTCGTCGAGGACACCTGGCTCGACAGCTGGTCCGCGGAGAAGTACGTCGGCACGATCTTCCGCGACTCGCAGGAGGCGGCTGTGGTCGACCTCGCCGTGCTGCGGGTGCTGCGGATCATGCACCAGATAGGCCCCGACGCCCCCGTCTCCGGCTACCTGGAGCACCATGCCTGGCCGGAGGCGGTACGGGCCGCGCGCGAGGCCCACGTACGGCTCGCGCTGGCGGACGGGGAGGACCCGGACGCGCGGCCGTGCTCGCTGGACGTCCTGAGGATCCTCACGCGCGCGGTGTGAGCGGCGGAATGTGAAAGGCTACGGGGTCATGAGCGATGACCTGCAGCCGCAGACCCCGGCCCCCCAGCAGTACGTACTGACCCTCTCCTGCCCCGACAAGCAGGGCATCGTCCACGCGGTGTCCAGCTACCTCTTCATGACCGGGTGCAACATCGAGGACAGCCGGCAGTTCGGCGACCGTGACACAGGTCTCTTCTTCATGCGGGTCCACTTCACCGCTGACGACCCGGTGACCGTGGAGAAGCTGCGGGCCAGCTTCGCCGCGATCGGCGACTCCTTCCGGATGGACTGGCAGATCCACCGCTCCGACGAGCGCATGCGGATCGTGCTGATGGTCTCCAAGTTCGGGCACTGCCTCAACGACCTGCTCTTCCGCACCCGGATCGGCGCCCTGCCCGTGGACATCGCCGCGGTGGTCTCGAACCACACCGAATTCGAGGAACTGGTCGGCTCGTACGGGATCCCGTTCGTGCACGTCCCGGTGACCAAGGAGACGAAGGCGGCGGCCGAGGCGCAGGTCCTGGAGCTGGTGCGCTCCGAGAAGGTCGAGCTCGTCGTCCTCGCCCGCTACATGCAGGTCCTGTCGGACACCTTCTGCAAGGAACTCAGCGGGCGGATCATCAACATCCACCACTCGTTCCTGCCGAGCTTCAAGGGCGCGAAGCCGTACCACCAGGCGCACGCGCGGGGCGTGAAGCTGATCGGCGCGACCGCGCACTACGTGACCGCGGACCTGGACGAGGGCCCGATCATCGAGCAGGAAGTGGAACGGGTGGGCCACGAGGTCACCCCGGAGCAGCTGGTGGCGATCGGCCGCGACGTGGAGTGCCAGGCGCTGGCGCGCGCGGTGAAGTGGCACAGCGAGCACCGCGTCCTCCTCAACGGCACCCGCACGGTCGTCTTCGCGTAGACGCCCCCCGGCGCCTCCCCGCGCGGGGAGGCACCGAAGCCGGGCGGGTCCTACAGCCGGCTCAGGGAGGCGGCCGCGAAGAGGACGTCGCGGATTGCCTCGCGGTCGCCGTTCTGGCCGACCGCCGCGTCCTCCGGCGAGATGTGGCCCGCCGCGAGCTGGCAGAACTCGAAGCCGTCCAGGGCGATCCGGGCCACCGTGTGGTCCGCCGAGGGCTTGGCCGCCGGGGAGTCCAGCGCGATGTCCCAGCCGCCTCCGCCCGCGCCCTCGATCTCCAGGTGCAGGGTGCGGCCCGGGGCTCCCGCCGCGACCAGTCCGCGCGCGGGCGAGGCCAGCCCCGCGCGCCGGCGTCCGGCCAGGGCCTCCGGGAGGAGGCGCGCCGCCAGGTCGATCATGCGGTGCAGGTGGGGCGCGGAGGGCAGCTCGTACGGGTAGTCCACCGCCTCCGCGATGTCCACGGCGTGGACCCAGCACTCGAAGGCCCGCTCCAGGAACGCGTCCCCGAGGGGGAGCGCGAAGGGGCCGTAGCTGACCGACAGTTCACCGACCCCGCGGCCCGCGAAGGACACCGTGCGGACCAGGGTGTGGCCCTGCTCCCGCCACGGCTCGCGGACCCGCCGGGTGGTCGGGTACGGGGACGCCTCCCAGAAGTGCTCCGTGCGGTCGGTCGGGTTGCCGCCCGGCGGTGCGTCCGGGCCCAGCGGGTCGTCGAGCCCCAGCGCGGCCGCGACCAGCCCGTCCACCGACAGGAGGTGCCCGATGACCCCGGCCACCGTGGTCCGGCGGGACTGGCGCCGTTCCTCCTCGAACCACTTGAGCCGGACCGGGGTGTGCCACTCCGAGTCCCCGAAGTCCCGCAGCAGCGCGTCGAGTCGCGCCGTCTCGGTGTCGTACGGGCTCGCCCACACCGGCACCGGGATGCGGGCCGGCCGTTTGCCGAGGCAGTCCTCCAGCACCCGCGAGCGCAGCAGCGGCTTGAGGTCGAGGCTCTCCTCCGGGTGCAGCAGGCCCACGGCGTCGCGCAGCCGCAGCGCCTCCTCGGCGCAGGGCGCGCACTCGGTGAGGTGGTCCTCCACGGCCTGGGTCTCCTCCGCGGAACACGCGGCCAGGGCCCAGGCGCCGAGCAGGGACTTCAGCACGGCGTGGGTGGGCGGGGGAGGCGCGGGCACGGCCTCGGGAGCGGGCGCCGGTGCGGGCGTGGGCTCCGAGTACGCCGTGGGCAGCGGGTACTCGGTGTGCTCGTCGTGCTCCTCGGCCTCCGGGATCTCGGTGCGGTCGGGGTGGTCATGGAGGCCGCGCAGGTCGTCGAGGTGATCGAGGTCGTCCGCCGCCTCGCGCGGGCCCGGTATGCGCGCCGGACCGTCGGCGCCCGTGGGCCGCTCGTACTCGTCTTCGGCGTCGTAGGGGCTGCTCATCAGGGCGTTCCATATCCGGAGGCGGAGGGGCCGGGTCCGTGCGGGACGGTCTCGTCCCGGGGAAGGGCATTGGCCGTCGACAGGAGTTGCAGGCCGAGCCGCAGCCGGCGCCGTGCCTCGTCCTCACTGATCTGGAGGTCGGCGGCGGCCTGTCGGTAGTCGCGGCGCTTGAAGTAGGCGAGTTCGAGCGCGGCCCGCAGCGGCGCGGGCATGGAGGTGACGATGAAGTCGGCGCGGGCGGCCGCGTTGGCGCTGCGCACCTTCTGCTCCAGCTCCTCGCGGGAGCCGCGGCCCAGCTCGGCCTGGCGCAGGCGCGCCACGGCCTGGCCCTGGGTGATGCGGGCGACCCAGGAACGCATGGAGCCCTGCTTGGGGTCGTAGGCGTCCGGGTTCTCCCAGATGTAGCCGAAGACCTCGCGGGTGATCCGGTCTGCGGCCTTCTCGTCCCCGAGGACCCGGTGGGCGAGGCTGTGCACGAGCGAGGCGAAGCGGTCGTACAGTTCCCCGAGCGCCGCGGCCTCGCCGCGTGCCAGCCGCTGTTGCATACGGCGGTCCCAGCGCGGTGGAACGTCCTTCGGCATCGTGCCCCCTGCCGGATCCCCGGAATCGCAGCCGTGTGTCGACCACTCGAATGTAGTGGGCACTCAGCCATGTGCGCCCGTTTTGAGGGAAGGTCGCCCCGGAAGTGGGACCTCCGTGGTAGAGGCGTGGCGTTTTGCGAACCGTGGTGCGCGGGGCCCCGGATGGGCACACGCGTACGCGCCCCGCCGCGCTCCTCGTGCGCTGGTTCGATGCGGCCACCTGCTTGCACGCTTCGCTTAACGCGCAGGCCACGTAGGCCGTACGCTCCTGGCTTGTCTTGATCTGAACCCACCGCACACGTGAAGGCGGAACCACGAATATGGACAGCGCAGAATACGAGCGCAAGATCGCCGCCCGATTCGCCACCTTCGACCAGGACGGGAGCGGCTATATCGACCGGGAGGACTTCAGTACCGCCGCCAAGGCGGTGCTGGCCGAATTCGCCGTGGCGGCCCGCTCCGACAAGGGGCAGGAAGTCTTCGCGGGCGCGGAGGCCTTCTGGCAGGGCATGGCCGGAATCGCGGACGTCGACGGCGACCAGCGGGTGACGCGCGAGGAGTTCATCACGGGTGCGGCGAAGCGGCTGCGGGACAACCCGCAGCGGTTCGCGGAGATCGCCCGGCCGTTCCTGCGGGCGGTGATCGCGGTGGCCCACGGCGACGGCGAGGGCATTGACGCCACCCCGGAGGCGGCGGCCCGCGTGCTGCGCGTGCTGGGCACCCCTGAGGAACTGGCGGGCCCGCTCTCCGTGGCCCTGGACGCCGACGGCGACGGCCGCATCACGGAGGACGAGATCCTGACGGCCTTCGCCGGCTACTGCGGCGTGGCGGCCCCGGACGCGTGACGCCTGCGCCGCGGGGCGCCGCGGGGCGTACGAGGCTTCGTGCGCCCCGGCGTGCCGCGTCCGGCCCGCCTACGCGGGGTCCGGGGGCGTCGGTTCGGGCTGGGCGTGGAGGATGTCGCGGGCCTGGTCGGCGGCCCGGGTGATGCTTTCGGAGACGAAGTCGACGAAGCGGGCGATGTTCTCCAGGCGGACGGCGGCCGGGGTCTCGGGGCCCAGGACGCCCACGCCCTGCCGGGCGATCTCGGCGAGCTGGGCGGTGCCCCGGGCGCTGGAGATCATCGACTGGTACCAGACGTCGTTGTCCACGACGTAGCGCTCGCGGCGGCGTTCGTCGCGTTCCCGGCGGACCAGGTCCTGGCCTTCGAGGAAGGTGATCGCCTTGGAGACGGACGCCGGGCTGACCTGGAGGCGCTGGACGAGTTCGGACGCGGTGAGGCTGCCGGAGTCGCTGGTGTAGAGGCAGGTCAGGACCCGGGCCATCATCTTGGGCGTCCCGGACTGTATGAGGACGGTGGTGAACAGTTCCTCGTACGCGCGCACCGCCTCGGCGTCGCGCCCGTGGGGCTGCGCGGGCGCCGCGGGGTTGCGGGGCGCTGCCGGAACACGGCGCTGGGCGCGGCGTTCGGTGGCGCGGTGGGCCAGGTCGGCGCGGTAGGCGGTGGGGCCGCCGTTGCGCATCACCTCGCGCGTGACGGTCGAAGTGGGGCGCTCCAGCCGCCTGGCGATCTCCGCGTAGGCGAGGCCGTCGGCCAGCCCCAGCGCGATCTGCTGGCGTTCGGGCTGGGTGAGCCTGCCTCCCGGCATCGCGATCTCCTCCGTGGTGGTTCCTTGATCCCTGACGCCTCCAGCGTAGCGTTCGCTATTGGATAAATGCAACGAAGGGCGGTCCGCCCCGCGCCCGGGGCGGGGTTACGCGTACCGCTCGCGCAGCTTGTACTTGAGGACCTTGCGCAGGGCGTCGTTGCGGGGCAGGGCCTCCACCAGCTCCAGCTGTTCCGGGAGCTTGTGGGTGGACAGGCCCTGCGCGCGCAGGTGGGCCGTCAGCTCGGGCAGGGTCAGCGGGGCGGCGCCCGCGGGCTGTTCGACCACCGCGCAGACGCGTTCGCCGCGCTCGGGGTCCGGCAGGCCGATGACCGCGACGTCGGTTATCGCGGGGAGCTCGTGGAGCAGGTCCTCGATCTCCTTGGCCGAGATGTTCTCGCCCTTGCGGATGATGACGTCCTTGCTGCGGCCGGTCAGGACCAGGTAGCCGTCCGGGGTGAGGTGGCCGAGGTCGCCGGTGATCAGGTAGCCGTCGGCGTCGAAGGTGCCGGTGTTCTGCGCGCGGTCCAGGTAGCCCTGGCAGACCGCTTCGCCGCGCAGCCGGACCTCTCCGTCCGTGCCCGCCGGCAAGGGTGTGCCCGCCGCCGTGGTGATGCGGATGGACATGCCGGCCGGGGGGCGGCCCTCGGTGGTCGCCAGGTTCTGCGCCGTGTCGTCCGGGGCGCCCATGGTGATCATCGGGACTTCGGTCATGCCGTAGCCGTGGGTGAGCTGGCAGCCCAGTTCGCGGACGACCGCGTGGTAGATCTCCGGGGGCTTGGGGGCGCCGCCGCCCGCCAGGAGGCGCAGGGACGGGATGAGGGGGGTGTCCGGGGCCTTGCGCTGTTCCGTCAGGAACATGGAGTAGAAGGCCGTGGAGCCGCCGGCCACCGTGACCCCGTGGCGGCGGTAGCCGTCCAGTGCGTCGGGCATCGCGAACTTCTCGAACAGGACCGCGGGGAACCCGTAGAGCAGCAGCATCACCGTGTAGTCGGGGCCGGCGATGTGGGCGAAGGGGAAGGCCATCGAGCCCACGTCGGCCGGGGTCAGGTGCAGGGCGTGGGCCAGGCAGGAGCCGCCCGCGATGAGGGAGCGGTCGGTGTGCAGGACGCCCTTGGGGTCCGATGTGGTGCCCGAGGTCCAGTAGATCCAGCGGACGGAGGTGCCGTCCGACGGGGGTGCGGGAAGTACGGCCGGGTCCCCGGCCGGGAGGGCGTCGTAGGCCTCGAAGACGCCCCGGGCGCCGAGGCGTTCCGCCATCGCCGTGTGGTCGAAGCCGCGCCAGGTGCCGGGCGAGGCGAAGAACTCCGCCTTCGACTCGCGGAGCGCGAAGCCGACCTCGCGGTCCCGGTAGAAGGGGATGACCGGGGTCTGGACGGCGCCGATGCGGGCCAGGGCGATCGAGAGCAGGACGGTCTCGATACGGGTGGGGAGCTGCCAGGCGACGACCGTGCCGGGGCGCACGCCCATGTCGTACAGGCCCGCCGCGACCTCCTCGGAGCGGGTGCGCAGCTCCCCGAAGGTCAGCCGGCGGTCGTGGGCGGGGTCCTCGGCGGCCTCGATGAGGACGGGGGCGTCGGGGGTCAGGGCCGCCCGGCGTTCGATCAGGTCCCAGAGGGTGGGGGAGCGGCTCAGATCGATCGCCGTGTCCGTTGCGTCCGTCGTGTCGGGCATTCCAGACCCCTCCCCTTAGCTGACGGTCAGTCAGATCCAGCGCAGAGCGTAGAGCGCGGACGCTTGTCGGTCCAGGGGTGGCGAGGCTAGCTTGGTTCCAGATTTCTGACGCACCATCAGATTCGGCGTCATCGGATTCGGCACCATCGGATTCATTCGGCTTGCGGCGAGGGGACATCATGGAACTGCCTCGGATCATCAGCGTCGACGACCACGTCATCGAACCGGCCCACCTGTTCGACGTGTGGCTGCCGGCCAAGTACCGCGACCGCGGCCCCAAGGCGCTCACCGCCGGCATCGGCGAGCTCGCCTACACCGGCGGCAAGTACCAGATCACCATGGACCCCGACGGCCCGCCCACCGACTGGTGGATCTACGAGGACCTGAAGTTCCCGTACAAGCGCAACATCGCCGCCGTCGGCTTCGACCGTGACGACATGACCCTGGAAGGCATCACCCGCGAGGAGATGCGGCGCGGCTGCTGGGACCCCAAGGCCCGGCTGCTCGACATGGACCTCAACCACGTCGAGGCCTCCCTGTGCTTCCCGACCTTCCCGCGCTTCTGCGGGCAGACCTTCGCCGAAGCCCACGACAAGGAGGTCGCCCTGGCCTGCGTGCGCGCGTACAACGACTGGATGGTCGAGGAGTGGTGCGGCGACAGCGGCGGCCGGCTGATCCCGCTGTGCATCATCCCGCTCTGGGACATCGACCTGGCCGTCGCCGAGATCCGGCGCAACGCCGCGCGCGGGGTGCGGGCGGTGACCTTCTCAGAGATCCCCACCTACCTGGGACTGCCGTCCATCCACTCCGGGTACTGGGACCCCTTCTTCGCCGTCTGCCAGGAGACCGGCACCGTCGTCAACATGCACATCGGCTCCAGCTCCCAGATGCCCGCCGCGTCCCCCGACGCGCCGCCCGCCGTCCAGGCCGCGCTCAGCTTCAACAACGCCATGGCCTCGATGATGGACTTCCTCTTCAGTGGGGTCCTGGTGAAGTTCCCGACGCTCAAACTCGCCTACAGCGAAGGCCAGATGGGCTGGATCCCCTACGCCCTGGAGCGCGCCGACGACGTGTGGCAGGAGCACCGCGCCTGGGGCGGGGTCAAGGACCTGATCCCCGAGCCGCCGTCCACCTACTACTACCGGCAGATGTTCGCCTGCTTCTTCCGCGACAAGCACGGCATCGCCTCGCTGGACGTCGTCGGACGCGACAACGCGACCTTCGAGACCGACTACCCGCACGTGGACTCGACCTTCCCGCACACCAAGGAGGTCGCCCTCGACCACGTCAAGGGACTCGACGAGGAGACCATCTACAAGCTGATGCGCGGCAACGCCATCCGGATGCTGGGCCTGGACTTCGACCGCGACCGGCGGACGGGGCGGTAGCGCCGGTGGACCTCACCTACACCGAGGAGGAACAGGAGTTCCGGGCCCGGCTGCGCGCCTGGCTCGGCAAGGTGCTCCCCGAGCTCCCCGCCAAGCCGTCCCCCGACGACTGGCCCGGCCGGCGCGCGTACGACGCGGGCTGGCAGCGCCGCCTGTACGACGCCGGGTACGCCGGGCTGCACTGGCCCGTGGACGCGGGCGGCCGCGGGGCCACCCCGACGCAGCACCTGATCTTCCTGGAGGAGACCGAACGCGCCGGAGCCCCGTACGTCGGCGCGAACTTCGTCGGGCTGCTGCACGCCGGGCCGACCATCGCCGCCGAGGGCACCGCCGAACAGCGGGCACGCTGGCTGCCGCCCGTACTGAGCGGGGACGAGGTGTGGTGCCAGGGCTTCAGCGAACCGGACGCCGGCTCCGACCTGGCCTCCCTGCGCACCCGCGCCGTCCGCGACGGCGACGAGTACGTGATCACCGGCTCCAAGATCTGGACCTCGCACGCGGAGGTCGCCGACTGGTGCGAGCTGCTGGTGCGCACCGAACCCATCGGCGCGAGCACCCCCAAGCACCGCGGGATCTCCTGGCTCGCCATGCCGATGGACGCGCCGGGGGTCAGCGTCCGGCCGCTGCGGACCCTCGCCGGGTCCACCGAGTTCGCGGAAATGTTCCTCGACGAGGTACGGGTCCCGGTCGCCAACCGGGTCGGCGCCGAGAACGACGGCTGGCGCGTCACGATGGTGACCCTGTCCTTCGAACGCGGCACGGCCTTCGTGGGCGAGGTCGTCGCCTGCCGGCGCACCCTGGGCGAGCTGGCGCGCACCGCGAGGGCCAACGGCCGCTGGGACGATCCCGTACTGCGCCGCAGGCTCGGGCGGCTCTACGGGGAGTTCGGCGCCCTGTGGCGGCTCACCCAGTGGAACGTCAGCGAGTCGGAGCGCTCCGGCGGCGTCCCCGGCATCGGCGGCAGCGTCTTCAAACTGGCCTACTCGCACGCCCGCCAGGAGCTGTACGACACCGCCGCCGAGGTACTGGGGGCCCAGTCCCTCTCCCTGGAGGAGGAATGGACCCTGGACCGGCTCTCGTCCCTGTCCTACACGATCGCCGCGGGCACCTCGCAGATCCAGCAGAACATCGTCGCCGAGCGGATCCTCGGCCTCCCGAAGGGCAGGTGAGCGTCCCGTGGACTTCCAGCCGACGCAGGACCAGCGGGACCTGCGCGCAGGCGTACGGGACCTCCTGGCGGGCCGGTACGGGCGCGAGGCGCTGCGCGCTTCGGTCGACCGGGCGGCCGCCACCGGCCGGTCCGTGGACCGCGAGCTGTGGCGGGAGCTCGGCGCGGCCGGGTTCTTCGCGCTGCGGCTGCCGGAGAGCGAGGGCGGGGTCGGCCTGGGGCTGCCGGAGGCGGTCCTCGTCTTCGAGGAGGCCGGGCGGGCGCTGCTGCCAGGCCCGCTGGTCGCCACCCACCTGGCCGCCGGGATCGTGCCGGGGGCCTCGGAGGGGGAGGCGGTGGTGACGGCCTTCGACCTCGACCTCGACAAGTGGCTGGTGACCCACTTGGACGAGGCCGACGCGGTGCTCGGGTTGCCGCCCGGACCGCGGACCGGGCAGCCGGTGCGGTCGGCGGATCCACTCACACCGCTGGCGACGGCGACCTTGGAGCTGCACATCGAGGCGAGCTACAACGTCGTGGACGACCTGGACCGCCGCCAGGAGGGGGCCCTGCTGACGGCGGCGCTCCAGCTCGGCAGTGCGCTGCGCACGGTCGAGATGGCGGTGCGCTACGCCAAGGAGCGCGAGCAGTTCGGGCAGCCGATCGGGGCGTTCCAGGCGGTCAAGCACCTGTGCGCGCAGATGCTGGTGCGCGCCGAGGTGGCCCGTACGGCGGTGTACGCGGCCGCGGTCACGGAGGATCCGTCGGAGGTGGCGGCGGCCAAGCTGCTGGCCGACGAGGCGGCCGTGCGCAACGCCCGGGACTGCCTGCAGGTGCACGGCGGGATGGGCTTCACCTGGGAGGCGGACGTGCACCTGCACCTGAAGCGGGCGTGGGTGCGGGCGCGGCAGTGGCAGACGGCCGACGACGCGGAGGAGGCGCTGGCGGAGGACCTGCTGGCCGCGGTGTAGGGCGGACGCGGGCGTACCGGGGCCGAGGGCGCAGCCGTGCGTCCGGCCCGCCCCGAGGACCGGGGCGGGCCGGAGGCGCGAGTGCGGCGGATCAGTTGTTCTGGGTGGCGTCCGAGTCCGCCTCGGCCGCCGCGCTCTCGGCGTCGTCCATCTTCTGTTGCATGTCCTTGACCGTGGCGTCGTCCGAGCCGCTCACGGAAGCCTTCTTGCCGGCCCCGGCCCCGGCCCCGGACCCGGCGCCCGGCACGCAGCCGGTGACCAGCAGGGCCGCGGCGGTGGCCAGGACGGCGAGACCGGCGGCGGCGCGGCGGGGGAGGGTCACTTGGAGGTTCCCTTGGCGCCCTGCGCGGAGCACCAGGTGCTGACGGCCTTCAGGTCCTCCTGCCGCTTCTGGAGCGTGGGCAGCAGGCTCTTGCGGTAGGTCAGGCGGTCGTTCAGATAGGTGTGGATCTCGGTGTGGCCGGCGGTCTGGGCGTTCGCGACGCGCTGCTCCAGGCGCGCGACGGAGCCGGGGACGGTGGCGTCGCCGTTCAGCCGCTTGACCGCGGCGCCGATGCGCTCCTCGGTCTTCGGCAGCCGCTTGCAGATCGACTCGGCGCCGTCGCCCTTCGGCGCGGACTTGGGAGCCTTGGCGGCCTGGGACGCGGCGGGCGCGGGCGAGGCGGAATCGGCCTGCGCGGGGACGGCGGCGAACAGGGCGCCGACCAGTGCGAGGGCGCCGATCGCGGCGGCGGTCCTACGGTTTCGGAGCATGGCTCAATCTCCTTCGGTGCGAGCGGGCCGACGCACGGGAGGCCGACCGGGCAGGACAGTAGGCCGTGTCTTTGTGGAAACTTTGTGAGTCCGCCGCAGTCCGCCGGAAGCCGGAATCCTCACGGGCGTCCGGTCGGCCGCGGCTCGGCCGCCCGGCCCTCAGCCGCCGCGGGAGATCCAGTCGCGGCGCGCGGGCAGCCGCAGGGTCGGGGCGTCCGCCTCGGGCAGGGGCAGGCGGACCTCGAAGCGGGTGCCGGCGCCGCCGGGCGGTGTGCCGATGACGACCGTGCCCCGGTGCAGCGCCACCTGCTGTGCCACCAGCGTCAGCCCGAGCCCGGACCCAGGGCTGCCGGGGCGGTGGTGGAACCGCCGGAAGACGGCCTCGCGCTCCTCGGGCGCAATGCCGGGGCCCGTGTCGTCCACGGTGAGCACCGCGTGCCCGCCCTCGGCGCTCAGCCGCACCGAGACGGAGGCCGGCCCCTCCGGCGGGCGGCCGTGCACCACCGCATTGCCGAGCAGGTTGGCGAGCAGGATGCGCAGCCCCGCATCCCAGCCGAAGACCCGTAGTTCCGCGGGCAGTTCCACCTCCATCCGGGCCTCGGGACGGCGCCGGGCGCTCTCGGCGGCCACCGCGTCCACCAGCTCGGACAGGTCGAGCGGGGCGAAGGCCGACACCTCCACCAGGTCGCCCCGGGCGAGCAGCTGCAGGGCGGTGAGCAGGTCCAGCAGCCGGGCGTGGTCCTGCTGCAGGTCCCCTACGATCTCGGCCCTCTCGGCGGCGGAGAGGCCGGGATGGGCCGCCAGGACGTCCAGGTCGGTCCGCATGCTCATCAGCGGGGTGCGGAGCTCGTGCGAGGCGGCCGAGGAGAAGGACCGGGCGGTTTCCAGCGCCTGCGCGGTGCGGGCGCCCTGCTCCTCGTAGCGGGCGAGCAACTGGGATATGGCGGAAGACAGTTCGTCCACCTCCGTGATGTTCGCCGGTGCGCTCGCGAAGGCGGCCGCGCCCGCGCCCGGGTCGAGCTCGGCGGCCCGGCGGCTGAGCCTGCGCACCGAAGCGGTGGCGCGACCGGCCAGCCCGTACGCGAGCAGCCCGGAGACCGGCGCCGCCAGCAGGGCGACGAGCAGCACCCGGCGGCGTACGGCGACCACCTGGGGGTCGGCGGCCGAGGCCGGGGCGGACAGCCGCAGCGTGCCCGGTACCGGCCCGGTCACCGGGACGGTCAGCACCCGCCATGCCCGCCCCTTGGAGCGGACCGTGAGCGGCCCGTCCGGAGTCGGCTGGGGCAGCCGTACCGTGTCGGGGGGCTGCGGGCCGCCCTCCAGGACGACGGATCCGTCCGCCGAAAGGACGCGGATACCGGCGTCGAGGGCGTCGCCGAGGACCTTGCGGTGCTGGTTCTGCTCGACCTTCGGCCTGCCGTTGCGGTCGGCCGAGAGCAGCGTCCTGACGTCCGGCAGCACGGCGGAGGCCCTGTCCTGGAGCCGGGCGTCCTGCTGCTGGTGCAGATCGCGGCTGACCAGCCCGAGCACGAGCAGGCCCGCGGCGAGCACCAGCAGCGGCACCACCACGGTCACCGAGAGCGCCATGCGGGTGGCGAGCTTCACGACCCGCCCTCCCCGGCCCCGGGGACGCGCAGGACGAAGCCGACGCCGCGCACGGTGTGGATCAGGCGCGGGCGCCCGCCCTCCTCCAGCTTCCGGCGCAGATAGCTGACGAAGGTGTCCACGGCGTCGCTGCGCACCTCGAAGTCGTACCCCCACACCCGGTCCAGCAGTTGGTCCCGGGTCAGGACGATGCCCGCGTTGCGCACGAGCTGGACGAGGAGCTCGAACTCGCGCCGGGTGAGACGGAGGTCGGCTTCCCCGTGGCGGACCTGGCGGCTGGCCTCGTCGATCACGAGCGGTCCGGCACGCAGTACGCCGGTGGGCGGAGCCTGTGCGGGCCTGCGCCGCAGGAGCGCGTGCAGGCGCAGGACCAGCTCCTCCAGGGCGAACGGTTTGACCAGGTAGTCGTCGGCCCCGGCCTGGAGTCCGGCGATCCGGTCCGCGACCTCGTCGAGGGCCGACAGGATCAGGACGGGGGTCTCGTCCCCGTGGGCGCGCAGGCCGCGGCAGACCTCGGTGCCGCTCAGGCCGGGCATCGAGACGTCCAGTACGAGGACGTCCGGGGCCGGGCGGGTCCGGTCGGCCAGCAGGGCGAGCGCGCCGGGCCCGTCCTCGGCGAGCACCACGGTGAAGCCGCTGAGCCGCAGGCCGCGCTCCAGGGAGCGGCGGATGGCGGCGTCGTCGTCGGCGACCAGGACCCGTCCGGTGGATGTGCCGTCGGTCATGGTGACTGCCCTCCTTGCGCGCGGCCCGTCGCGGGTCGGGCAGACCCTCTCACGGCTGCCCGAAGGGTCGGAAGGCGGGGGTCGGCAGGGGGTGGCGGGCGCCGTGACCCTTTGTGGCGAGAAGGCTCGCGGGGTACGGGAGGAACGACGCGGGACGCATGTCCGATTACAGAGAGTTGATATCGGTTTGTGTCCTTCGCCCGACCGAATGCGGCCCGGAGACGGGGAGCGGCTCCGGTACGCTCCCGGGAATGCGAGCGGTTGAGCGGCGCGAGCGCCGCACAGTATGCACCACGCCCGGTGCTTCACGCTGGAATATGCCCGAAGCGCTTGTTCTGGTGACTGTATGTCAACCATGCTGCTACGCACGGGGGTCACGGTCGGTGATCCCGTCCTGTCGCGAGGCGAAGTGTCCGCCGGTTCGGATGGTGTGAGCGGTGCAGGTGCTTCAGGTACAGCTGGAGGTAGGACCGGACCCCGCCGAGGTCGGCCGGGCCCGCCGATGGGCCCGCTCGCGGCTGGCGGGCTCGGGCATAGGGGATGACGAGCCGCTCGCCGAGACGCTGATCCTGCTGATCTCCGAGCTGGTCACCAACGCCGTCGTGCACACCGGCTGTCCGGCCGTGCTGCGCATGCTGTTCGGGGAGCCGGGCGTGCGGGTCGAGGTCGCCGACGCGAGCGACCGGGCGCCGGCCAGGCGGCAGGCCGCCGGGGACGACACGGGCGGCCGCGGCCTGGAGCTGGTGGACGGGCTGGCGGACCGCTGGGGCTGGCAGCCCGAGGGTGCCGGGAAGCGGATCTGGTGCGAGGTGGACCGCGCGGAGAAGGCCGAAGCCGACCGGGTCCCGGACGCGGTGCAAACTCGTGGGCCGAACCGGGAACCGCGCGTGTACCTCTAACGAGGTGTTGACGGTTCGTCAACTGTTGATCAGTCTTGTGTTGAGCGATTCGTCGCGAGGGGACGCCAAGGGTCCTTGCCTTGACGAGTGCGGGTCGTGGGGTGGCGGCTGCCGTGCCGCGCTCGGGGCGTGCACGAACGTACGCCGCCACCCGTAGTACACCTCACCCCAGCATGGCCAGGTATTCGTTCGGCGCCTGGGGACCCACCAGGTTCCGCATGCCGAGCTGGCGGAGGCAGTGGTAGGCGAGGTCGACCGAGTCGTAGACGTGGTGGGCGATCAGGGCCAGTTGCTTGAGCTGCTCGTCGGTCATGGACTCGGGGTGCCCGAAGTCGCGGACGTACACGACGTCGGCTTCGAGGAGTTGGTGCCGGGCCTGCCGGAAGTCACCGCCGAAGATCACGGGGGCGATCGGCCAGCGCTTGACCGCCGCGAAGGCGTGCGGGATGAATCCCTGATCGCGCAGTTCCCGGTCCACGTCGCCGAACACGGGCTGGTTCTCGTACAGCGGGACGAAGGAGACCTCCGCGTGCACGGCCACGGCCTCGGCCAGCTTCTGCCGGCCGCCCTGGAAGACCATCAGCTCGGATCCCTGGACGTCGATCTTCAGCAGGTCGAAGGCGTCGACCGCTTCGACGTCGTCCAGCCGCCGGGTGGCGATCTGGACCTCTTCCTTGACGTGGCCCCACTCGGTGAAGCCGTTGAAGAGCCCGAGCCTGTTCGGGTCGGGGCGGAAGAGGCTGGTCATGCCGGGGATGTCGGTGACGAAGAGGGTGTGGACGGCGCCGTCGCCGAGGGCGTCGGGCAGGTAGGTCTCGTGGGGTCCCTTGCGCCGCTGCAGCTCGTCCAGGGCCTCGGGCTGGGGCTCGAACCCCGTCACCTTGCACAAGCCCGCCTTCAGCATGCCCAGGTACGGCGGGTCCCCGTCGATCGGGTTGGCGCCGACATCGACCACATGCGTCGGCCGGACCGGTTGGATCAGGTCGAGCAGGGGTGACGCGGGGCGGGGCGATGCGGTGACGGTCATGGACGCTCTCCGGTGTTGACGTGGCGATGCTCCCCAGCCGGGCAGTCTTCCGCAGCGGGGGTCGATCGGCGCTCAGGCGCGACGCGGCGCGAAGTCGAGGTTCCCCGAGACCCGGTCGCGCTCACCGTCGGGCACCCCGCCCTCCTCGAGGAGGCGTTCGCAGCATTCCAGCGACTCCCGGTACTCGCCGACCCAGTACGCGGCGATCGCGAGTCCGTCGAGGGCGCGCCAGTCGTGCCACGCGAACTCGACGAACAGGATGTCGTCCGGGCGGGGGATCTGCACCGCCCGCCGGGTGAACAGGTACGCGAGGGGCCAGCGGCTTTCGAGGCGGCAGAGGCGGGCCAGGTCGCCGAGCGCCTCGGCGCGCGAGGGACGGCTCTCGTGTGCGCACGGATACCGGTCCAGCACCTCGGTCGGCGGCCGCCCGAGGCTCGACGCCAGCCGTGCGGCGTACACCCGGGAGCAGTACGCCTCCTCCACCCAGCCGCCCATGGCCGCCCGGCGGTCGCAGGCGGCGAGGGCCTTCTCCGGTTCTCCCGCGTCGCGCAGGTACTTCGTGCGCCGGCCGCCAGTGGACTCCGGATGGTCGGGGCCTCGTTCTTGACGATCATGTTCAGGCAGACGGTCGGCTTCACCGCGGCGCCCTCCTTCAAGCGGGTCGCCGGTGACGTTGGGGACCGCGGTGGCCGATGGAGCGGCGGCACGCCGCGGTGACGCGCAGTAGTCGTCAACGCATCCGTTGGTGGGGCTTATATAGGCCAATATGTTGATTCGGGAACCCGGGGGCTCAAGGTGCTCGGAGCGTCGTCCGTAGCTGTCAACGACGTCGTTCGTACTCGAGGCCGGGGCAGGCTGATCCGTCCCGGCTCGACCTCTGTTCCGAGGAGTGCTGCACATGAGTCGTGAGCAAAGGGCCAAATCGCGGCTTGGCCCCGTCCCCGCCAATCGGGCCTGGATCAGGGGAGGTGCCCTGGCTTCGCTCTCCCTCGTGCTCATGGGCCTGGCCTCTCCCGTGAGCGCGGCGGCCGGTCCGGCGGCCTCGCCCGTGAGCACCGTCGCCCGCCCGGGTGGCGGAGGCGGCGACTGCGGGCCGCACGGCAGTCCGCATCACGATCGGCCCTTGCACGACCGGCTGCTGGACAAGCAGCGGGGCGGGGGTGGGGGCGACGACGACGGCCGCGGTGACGACTGGGGCGACGGCGACGGGCACGACAAGTGCAAGGGCGCCACGGGTCCCACGGGCCCGACCGGCCCCACGGGTCCGCGCGGGCCGAAGGGTGACACGGGTGCCACCGGAGCTACCGGCGCCACAGGTGCTACCGGCGCCACTGGGGCCACGGGTGCTACCGGAGCCAACGGGTGTGGCAACGGCATCGGCTCGATCCTCCCCAACAGCACCGAGGAATTCTCCGTCTTCCTGATCAACGGGGTCGCCTACGCGGGTCACCGCGACGACCCGCAGACGGGGAACTACAAGCGCGAGGACCTCACCAATCCCGCGCAGAACCCCGGCTACCCCGACCCCAGCACCGTCTGCGCGGCCACCATTTCGTCCCTGGGGCGGGTGACGAACTTCAAGGTGCTGACCACGAGCGGGGACACGTACGAGCTCCAGTGCGACTCCAACGGGGTGACTCTCGACTGCGGCAGCCCCACCCCCGTGACGGCCAACAAGCCCTGGAAGGCTGTCACCATCCAGCCGGTGGCCAGCGGGCCGCTGCTGGCCAGGAACGCGAAGCCCCAGCCGCAGAGCCGCTTGACGTTGCCGAAGAAGGTCCCGTCGAAGGGCAACAAGCACGGCCCCCAGCATCCGAAGGGGTAACCCCGTCGGAAGCGACACCGTGACCCGACAGTGAACCAAGCGGCCCGGAGCGCCGCCGGACTCCAGTCCGGCCGGCGCCCCGGGCCGCCGCTGTTCGGGGCCGGGCCGCATCAGGGTGAGGGACGGATACCCGACGGCGCGTACCCGCACCATCGCGGTCAGAGGATGGCGACCGGGGCCACCGGGGTGCCCACCGCGCCCACGAAGGGCTCGGGCATGGCGGAGAGGAGGAATGAGTAGCGGGATTCTTCTGCACAGGCTGTGGACAACTTTTCGAGATTCCAGTTCTGGCCCTGGTGCATGCCCATCTCCACCAGGTCCAGCGCGTGCACCGGAAGCCACAGGTTCTCGATCTCCGGCGGGAAGATCTCGAAGGTCAGCGTGTCGTTCGCGACGGCCGCCACGTCCCGGGCGTGGAACCACTCGGGGGTGCGGACGGACAGGCCGGGCGACGGATAACCGTAGCCGTGTTTGTCGCCCGCCAGGTACACCTGCACCTGTCCGGTGCGCACCAGCACGATGTCGCCCGCCCGGACGGTGACCCCGCCGAACTCCTCCGCCTCCGCCAGGTCCTCAGGCGTCACCGCGTGGCCGCCGGGGAGCCGGTCCAGGCCCTTCGCGCGGGCCACGTCCAGCAGGACGCCGCGCGAGACGATGTGCCCGGCCTTGTCGATGCCGCTGAACTCGGCGCGGCCGTGGGCGGTGATCGAGGACGCCGGACGGCCGTTGTAGATCCTGCCCGAGTGCGAGACGTGCGTGAGGGCGTCCCAGTGGGTGCCGGCCTGGAGGCCGAAGGTCACCGCGTCGTCGCTGCATGCCACCGTGCCCGGCCCGAAGAGCTCCTGGTTGATCTGCACCATCGTGTGCAGCGGGTTGATCCGGCCCGGGATCATCCCGGACTGCACCCCGTCCTCCTTGAGGGGGAGCGCCAGCGCGATGCGGCGCCCGGTGCGTATCTCGGCCGCGGCGGCCCGTACGACCTCGTCGGTGACGAGGTTGAGGGTGCCGATCTCGTCGTCGGCGCCCCAGCGGCCCCAGTTGTTGATGCGCTTGGCGATGTCGTGGAACTCGGCCGGCATGCCCATGGATCTGATCAGCTCCTCGCGTTGAGAGAGACGTTGGGAGAGACGTTCGCGACAGTCCCCGGAGTGAACTAGGGCTTGTGCTCCTGCATCTGACTGCCCATAGAATCTAACGGTCCGTCAGAAAACGCGGGAAGGGGCCGGACATGGGGAACTTCTTGACAGGCAAAGTCGTCGCCGTCACGGGCGCCGGCCGGGGCATCGGAAGGGCCGTGGCACTCGCCGCGGCCGCCGAGGGTGCCAAGGTCGTCGTCAACGACTACGGCGTGGGCATCGCGGGCGGGGAACCGACCAGCGAGATCGCCGAATCCGTGGTGAAGGAGATCATCGCGGCGGGCGGCGAAGCGGTCGCCGTCGCCGACGACATCTCGACCATGGCGGGCGGCCAGCGCATCGTGGACACCGCGCTCGCCCAGTACGGGCGCATCGACGGAGTCGTGTGCGTCGCGGGCAACCTGCGCGAGCGGATGCTGTTCAACATGTCCGAGGAGGAGTGGGACCCGGTGATCGCCACCCACCTCAAGGGCACCTTCACCGTCTTCCGGGCCGCCTCGGCCGTCATGCGGCGGCAGGGCTCCGGCACGCTGATCGGTTTCACCAGCGGCAACCACCAGGGCTCGGTGGCCCAGGCCAACTACAGCGCGGCCAAGGGCGGGATCATCTCGCTCGTACGGTCGGCTGCGCTCGGCCTGGCCAAGTACGGGGTCACCTCCAACGCCGTGGCGCCCGTCGCCCGGACCCGGATGTCGGCCAACGTGCCCATGGAGCTCAAGGAGATCGGCGAGCCCGAGGACGTGGCGGCCCTCGTCACCTACCTGCTCTCCGACCGGGCCGTCGCCGTCGGCGGGGAGAAGATCACCGGGCAGGTCTACACGATCGCAGGCCCGAAGATCGCCGTCTGGGCCCAGCCGCGCGAACTGCGCGCCGGGTACGCCGAGGGCTCCTGGACCCCCGAGAAGATCGCCGACTTCCTGCCCGGGACGGTCGGCACCGACCCGATGCCGATGCTCGCCCAGCTGGAGGCCATGGCCAAGGCGGCGGCCGCCAAGGACCGCCCCAACGCGTAATCCCTGGCCGGGCGTTCTGGCCGCGCGTTCTGGTTGGGGATCGGCACGTACGCGTGCCAAGGCGCGAGAGACCGGCCGCAGCGGCCGGACAGGACCCGAAGGGGGTACCGACCGTGGACTTCAGCTTCGGCGAGGAGGACGAGGAGCTGCGCGGCCAGGCCCGTTCCTGGCTGGCGGAGCACCTCGTGGGTCCGTACGGGGCAGCCATCGGCCTCGGCGGGCCCGGCAGCGAGCACGAGGGGGTCGAGGTCCGGCGCGCCTGGGAGCGCGAGCTGGGCGCCGGCGGCTGGATCGGCCAGGGCTGGGCGACGGAGGGGACCGGCGGGACCGGCGGGAGCCGCGGGGCGTACGGCAACCGGCGGCTCTCCCTCACCGGCCAGGTGGTGTGGGCCGAGGAGTACGCGGCCGCCCGCGCCCCGGCCCGGGTCGGCCACATCGGCGAGAACCTCCTCGCGCCGACGCTGATCGCCTACGGCACCCCGGAGCAGCAGGCCCGCTTCCTCCCCGGCATCGCCCGCGGCGAGGAACTGTGGTGCCAGGGGTACTCCGAACCCGGCGCCGGATCCGACCTGGCGGGGATCCGCACGACCGCGGTGCGGGACCCGGCCGACGGGCTCCACCGGGTCACCGGACAGAAGATCTGGACCTCCCTGGCCCAGGACGCCGACTGGTGCTTCGTCCTGGCCCGCACCGAGCCCGGCTCCCGGCGCCACCGGGGGTTGTCCTTCCTGCTCGTACGGATGGACCAGCCGGGGAAGGCCGAAGTCAGGCCGATCCGGCAGATGTCGGGGACCTCCGAGTTCAACGAGGTCTTCTTCGACGGGGCCGTCGCCGCCGAGGTCGTGGGCGGTGAGGGCAGCGGCTGGTCCGTGGCCATGGGCCTGCTCGCGCTGGAGCGGGGCGTCTCCACGCTCGTCCAGCAGATCGGCTTCGCGGCGGAGCTGGAGCGGGTGGTCGCGGCGTACGCGGCCAGGTGTGGAGCAGGGGCCGGAGCAGGGGCCGGGACCGCGGGCGACCCCGTCCTGCGCGAACGCCTCGTACGGCAGTGGGCCGAGCTGCGCACCATGCGGTGGAACGCGCTGCGCACGCTCGGCTCCACCGGTGACCCGGGCGCGCCCAGCGTGGCGAAGCTGCTGTGGGGCGGCTGGCACCGGCGGCTCGGCGAGCTGGCGGTGGAGGTCCGTGGCGCCGTGGCCACGGCAGGGCCGGGGGACTGGGAGCAGGGGACCCCGTACGAACTCGGACTCGACGAGGAGCAGCGGCTGTTCCTGTTCACCCGCGCCGACACGATCTACGGCGGCTCGGACGAGATCCAGCGCAACATCATCGCCGAGCGCGTGCTCGGCCTGCCTAAGGAGTCCAGGTGAGAGGCGTCGTATTCGACGGCAAGCAGGCCCAGGTGGTCGACGATCTGGAGATCCGGGACCCGGGGCCGGGAGAGGTGCTGGTCGCGATAGCGGCGGCCGGCCTGTGCCACAGCGACCTTTCGGTGATCGACGGGACGATCCCCTTCCCGCCGCCGGTGGTTCTCGGGCACGAGGGCGCGGGCGTGGTCGAGGCGGTCGGGTCCGGGGTCACGCACGTGGTGGCGGGGGACCACGTATCGCTGTCGACGCTCGCCAACTGCGGCGCGTGCGCGGACTGCGACAGGGGCCGCCCGACCATGTGCCGCAAGGCGATCGGGATGCCGGGGCAGCCGTTCTCGCGGGGCGGGAAGCCGCTCTACCAGTTCGCCTCGAACTCGGCCTTCGCCGAGCGGACCATCGTCAAGGCCGTGCAGGCGGTGAAGATCCCCAAGGACATCCCGCTGACCTCGGCGGCGCTGATCGGCTGCGGGGTGCTCACGGGTGTGGGCGCCGTGCTGAACCGGGCGAAGGTGGACCGCGGCGAGACGGTGGTCGTCATCGGCACGGGCGGCATCGGGCTGAACGTCCTGCAGGGCGCGCGGATCGCGGGCGCGACCACCATCGTGGCCATCGACGCGAACCCGGCGAAGGAGGCGGTGGCCCGGCAGTTCGGCGCCACGCACTTCATCGACGCCTCGGCGGTGGCGGACTCCTCGGCGGCAGTGAAGGAGATCCTGCCCACGGGCGCGGACCACGCCTTCGAGTGCGTCGGCAGCGTCAAGCTGATCCGCCAGGCCATCGACCTGTTGGACCGGCACGGGCAGGCGATCCTGCTCGGCGTGCCCGGCTTCAAGGAGGAGGCCTCCTTCCAGGTCTCGTCCATGTACCTGGACAAGACGATCATGGGCTGCCGGTACGGGTCCTCGCGTCCGCAGCGGGACATCGCCCTCTACGCGGAGCTCTACCGGCAGGGCAGGCTGCTGCTCGACGAGCTGGTGACGGAGCTCTACCCGGTCGAGGACTTCGCCAAGGCCGTGGACGACGCGCACCACGGGCGCGTGGCGCGAGGAGTGCTCACGTTCTGACGCCGGAGCGGAGCGGAATGCGGGAGGGCCCCGGCCGCATCGGCCGGGGCCCTCCCGTGTCTGGCGCGGGCGGTACGGGGCGCGCCCTGCCCCGCCCCGCCGCGTCCCGGCGTCAGTCGGCGAAGCGGCCGAAGCGGCCCTTGTGGAAGAGGAGCGGGTCGCCCTCGCCGGCCGCGCCCATGGCCTCGACCTTGCCCACGACGATGAGGTGGTCCCCGCCCGTGTGCACGGCGTGGATCCGGCAGTCGATCCACGCGGGCACCGCGTCGAGCTGGGGCGATCCGGTCGCGGGGGCGGGCGAGTGGGCCACTCCGGCGAACTTGTCGGCGCCGCTGATGGCGAACGAGCGGCACAGCTCGCCCTGTTCGGCGCCCAGGACGTTGACGCAGAACACCCCGGCGCGCGCGATGCGGGGCCAGGTGGTCGACGTACGGGCCACCATGAAGGTGACCAGCGGCGGGTCCAGGGAGAGCGAGGCGAAGGACTGGCAGGCGAAGCCGGCCGGACCGTCCTCGCCCTCGCCGGGCGGTGCGGTGATGATCGTGACCCCGCTGGCGAAGTTCCCCAGTACGGCCCGGAATTCGGCTGGGCTGACGGGCGCGCGTTCGTCCTCGCCCACGGCCCGCAGATCGGGGCGCGGCAATGCGTCGACGGACTCGGCCCCGGGCTCCGCGGCGGCCGCGGAGGTGGGGGAGCCGACTGACCTGAGGTATCGGACGACGGTGGCCGCCATCCCTGCGTGTCCCATCACATCAACGATTGAAGCTGACGGTGCGTCAGATGGGAAGAGCGGTGTAGGGTCCGCATCAATTGAACGTGTTCAGGAACGCTCGGGGGGCTTGCTGTGTGGAACCGCATGCGCAAAACGGGGCAGGTGAGCCCCGGGGGGCCGCGGCGGCTCAGGCCACCGGACGGCTGGATCTCCCTCGCGCCCGGCGCCGAAACGGCCTTCGCGGCGCAGTGCGCGATCGGCGGGCTCCTCTGGATGGTCACCATCGACCTCCGCGACGACTACGACGCGGGCTACGGCGGCGGGCTCGCCATCGTCGGGCTGCTCTGCATGCTCGTCTTCACTCCGCCCATCCTGTTCCTGTACGGATGGCTGCACGCCTGGCTGTTCGCCGTGCCGGTGATGCTGCTGTCCGACGCCCTGGGCGTACGCACCCGGGTCCCCGCGCCCAGGTGGGCCCTGCCCGCGCTCGTCCTGCTCTCCGCCGCGTACGCGGCGCCGCCGGCCGCACTCGGAGCCCCGTACGTCGCCACGTGCGTCTCGATCGCCGTCATCGGGGCGATCCCGACCGGCGTGGCGGTGTGCGCGCGCATGCGGCAGTGGCCAAAGGCCAAGGTGCGCAAGCGGGTGCTGATCGCGACGGGAGTCGCGGTTCCGCTCATCATCGGCGGTGCCGTCGCCGGCTCCGCGACCGGTCTGATACCCGGATACCGCCCGCCGGTCCTGGAACGGGCCGACCTGGTCGGCGAGTGGACCGGCGACGGCACCCGGCTGGTGCTCGGCGAGGACGGCAAGGTGACGGCGCGGGAGCTGCCCGTGGAGATCTGGGGCAAGCCGGAGGCGGGTAGCTGTACGGGCACCGGTACGTGGAAGGAGCTGGCCGCGGTCGGCTCCTACCGGGCCGGAGTCTCCCTCACGATCCCCGACTGCAAGGGCGCCGAGATGAACTGGTCCGTGGCGGGGACGGACCAGGACCCGGAACTCTTCGTCCTCATGGGGGACCCGGACAGCGGGGACCTGCGGATCCTGCACAAGCGGTGACGGCGTACGCGGCCGGGTGCCCGCGCCCCCGGCGGGCCCTGCTGCTGTCCAGGCCGCTGCCGCTATCGGCCCAGGTACTTGGGGGTGCGGCGCTCCACGAAGCTCGCGACTCCCTCGTTCGCGTCGGCCGTGGTCATGTTGATCTCCTGGGCGGTGGCCTCGGCGGCGAACGCGGACGCCCGGCCGCCGTCCAGGGAGGCGTTGACCAGCTGCTTCGTCATCGCGATGGCCCGGGTCGGGCCCTGCGCGAGTCGCTCGGCCCACTCCCGGGCGGTGTCCTCCAACGCCTCCGCCGCAACCACCTTGTTGACCAGGCCGAGGCGTTCGGCCTCCGCCGCGGGGACGGCGTCGCCGAAGAACATCAGCTCCTTCGCCTTCTGCGGACCGACCAGGCGGGGCAGCAGGTACGCGCCGCCGCCGTCCGGGACCAGCCCCCGTCGGACGAACACCTCGATGAAACGGGCCGGTTCGGCGGCGATGACCAGATCGCAGGCCAGCGCGAGGTGCGCGCCGATCCCGGCGGCCGTGCCGTTCACGGCGGCGATGACCGGCTTCTCGCAGTCGAGCACGGCGGTGATCAGGCGCTGCGCGCCCAGCCGGATCATGCGGGCCACGTCTCCGGCGACGCGCTCCCCTGTTGCCGGTGCCCCGCGCAGGTCGGCGCCCGCGCAGAACCCCTTGCCGGTGGCGGTGATGACGACCGCCCGCACGGCGGGGTCGGCGGTGGCCTGGCCGAGCAGGGCGATGACGCGCTCGCGCTGGTCCCAGGTGACGGCGTTCATCGCCTCGGGGCGGTTGAGGGTGATCCAGGAGACGCCGTTGTCGGTGCGGTGGAGGACTTCGTCCTCGGGGACGCTGGGCATGGGCTGAACTCCCCTTCGGGGTTGGGGTGGGCGTGCGGGTGCGTGGCCGGGCGCGGCGCCCGTTCCCGGGGGCGCCGCCCCCGGACCCCCGCGCCTCAAACGCCGGCGGGGCTGGATTCGGGCAATTTCAGCCCCGCCGGCGTTTGAGGCGCGGGGTCTGGGGCGGAGCCCCAGGGAACGGGCTGCGGTCAGCGACAAATGGCCAGCGCGTCCAGGGCAACCGCGCCCTGACCCCTCGGGAGGACCATCAAGGGGTTGATGTCCAGCTCGGAGAGCTCGTCGCCCAGTTCCATCGCCATCCGCTGGACCCGGAGGATGACCTCCACCAGCGCGTCGACGTCGGCCGGGGGCGCACCCCGTACGCCCTCCAGCAGCGGATGCCCGCGCAGCTCCGTCAGCATCGCCCGCGCCTGGTCCTCGCCGAACGGCGGGACCCGGACCGCCGCGTCGTGGAGCACCTCCACGAGTACGCCGCCCAGCCCGACCGTCACCGTCGGTCCGAAGAGTTCGTCCTGGGTGACCCCGACGACCATTTCGACGCCCTTCTCCACCATCTGGCACACGAGGATCCCGTCCAGCGGGACGTTCTCGTAGCGCGCGATGTCGGTCAGCTCCCGGTAGGCGTCGCGGATCTGGCTCGCCGAGGTCAGGCCGATCTTGACCAGCCCGAGCTCCGTCTTGTGCGCGAGCTGCGGGCCCGAGGCCTTCATGACCACGGGGTAGCCCACCAGCCCGGCCGCCCGTACGGCGGCTGCCGCGCTGGTCACCAGCTGCTCCCGGGGCACCCGTATCCCGTAGGCCCGCAGGAGCTGCTTCGCCGAGTGCTCGCTGAGCTGCTGGCCGGGGCGCATGAGCGCCTGGGCCTTGCGGAAGGACGGGGACAGGGTGCGCGGGGCCTCCTCGAAGGGGGAGCGGTAGGCGGCGGTGAAGCGGTGGTGGCCGAGGTAGGCGCGGACGGCGGTGATGCAGTTGCCGAAGGTGCGGAAGGTCGCCACGCGCGAGGATCCGAGGAGGGTGGTGCGGTAGGCCTCCTCGGTGCCGACCGGGGAGCCCCAGATGACGCAGATCAGCTTGTCGCTCTGCTCGGCCGCGTCCACCAGGTCCTGCGCGAGCTTGTCGCTCATGGGCGGGAAGGGGCCGGTGATCGGGCAGATCAGGACGCCTACGGAGGGGTCGGCGAGGATCGCGTCGATGATCTTGCGGCCGCGCCAGTCGCCGACGGGGTGGCCGCCGTTGTCGATGGGGTTGGAGACGCCCAGGTACTCCGGGATCCACTGGTGCAGCTCGTCCTGCTTGGCCTGGGAGAGGGCGGGGAGGGTGAGGCCCGCCTCCGTCGCCAGGTCGGAGAAGTGGGCGCCGGTGCCGCCGGAGATGGAGTAGACGACGACCCCGTCGGCGAGCGGCTTGCGGGCCCGCGCGAGGAGGGCGGCGGTGTCCTGGAGCTCGTCGAGCCCGTCCACCCGGATGACGCCGAACTGGCGCATGGCGGCGTCGACGACGGTGTCCGCGCCGGTCAGCTTCCCGGTGTGGGAGGCGGCCATCCGGGCGCCGGTCTCGGTGCGGCCGACCTTGACGGCGACGACGGGGACGCCGTTGCGCGCGGCCCGGTCGGCGGCCAGGAGGAACTGGCGGCCGTCCTTGAGGCCTTCGACGTAGCAGGCGATGGCTCCGACCTCGGGCTGCTCGGCGAAGTAGGAGATGAAGTCGGAGGTTTCGAGGTCGGCCTCGTTGCCCGTCGGAGCCCAGTGGGAGAGGCGGATGCCGAGCTCCTGGAGGGTGTAGACGGGCCGGCCCTGATGGCCGGACTGGGTGATCAGGGCGATGGCCGGGCCGTCGAGGTCGTCCCGGAACTTCTCGAAGGCGTTGAGGTTCGTGTTGGGGCCGAGCAGGCGCAGCCCCGAGCGCCGGACGGCCGCGCCGAGGCGGGCCTGCGCGGCGGCGCCCTCGTCGCCGGTCTCGGCGAAGCCGGAGGCGAAGGCGACGGCGAACTTCACCTTGGCCTCGGCCAGTTGCTCGATGACGGGCAGCGGGTCGGCGATGAGGAGGACGGCGAGGTCCACCTGCTCGGGCAGGTCGGCGACGGAGGCGACGCACGGCAGTCCGAACACGGTGGCGCGGGTGGGGTGGACGGGGTGGAGCCGGGCACCGACGCGCTCCGCCCAGGCGATGAGCTGCCGGGTGATCCCGGTGTTCGGCCGCCCCTCGGCGTCCGAGGCCCCGATGACGGCCACGGACTCGGGCCGGAAGAACCGGTCCAGGTCGGGGGCGTCGGAGTGCAGGGGCCGACCACTGACGTCCAGCGCGACCGTGTCCTCGGCGGAGGGGGCCGCCGTGGAGTGGACAGCCGTCCTGGGGCTCTCCCCACAGGCCTCGACACGTGCGCGGAAGTCGGTGGTGAGGGTGCCGTGAGTAGATCCAAGCATCGTTCCGCCCGCCTCCTGCTCGATGAACCTCGATGAATCTCGAAGGGTCCCAATAACTGACGTGTAGTCAGATTACTGAACTGACGCGCCGTCAGGAACAGGGATGCGCAGGAAAGGTCGTGGAGGTGGTGTGTGGAACGGTCATGGAGGGATGGTGGAGGGGTCGTGGAGCGCTCCGGGGAGCGCCCCCGGGGCCGTCAGCGAACGGTCTCAGATGCCCCCGGGCCCGGTCCAGACCAGTATCGGCCGAGGCTGGGAGCCCGCCCGCGCCCGCCCGCGCACTGCGGATGTGCGGACCGGCTCGGCCCGTGGGCGCCGAGCCCTGCCGGGTCCGGCGGTTGCCGGACGGGCCCCCGCCGGGTCTAGGCGCGCTGGGCGCGGGCCACGGCCTTCGCGATCTTCTCGGCGTCCAGTGCCAGTTCGCGGAACATGCCGCTGATGGGGTTGGTGAAGCCGGTGAAGTAGAGCCCCGGGGCGTGGGGAGCGGTGCGGGCGCCGTGGGTGCGGGGGCGGCCGCGGTCGTCCAGTACGTCGAGGTGGCCGACCAGGCCCTCCAGGGACCGGCGGTAGCCGGTGGCGGCGATCACCGCGTCCGGGGTGATGCGGGAGCCGTCCGCGAGGACCA
Organism: Streptomyces sp. GL_140; assembly: GCF_057834465.1. NCBI lineage: Bacteria > Bacillati > Actinomycetota > Actinomycetes > Kitasatosporales > Streptomycetaceae > Streptomyces > Streptomyces sp. GL_140. The sequence continues at coordinate 3,775,549 of NZ_CM174404.1, read as the reverse complement.
CCTCGGCGCCGTCGAATGAGGCGACCGCGGCGACCGGCTCCACCCGCCCGGTGCGCACCGCGTCGATCAGGCCGACGTCCTGGACCGGGATCGAGCCCTGCTTGACCCGGCTGTACAGGCCGGCGGTGGGGCGCGGGAGCCCGTACGAGGACAGGTCCGGGACCGAGGCCTTGCCGACGATCGCGCCGAGCCGGTCGACGAGCCCGACGGGAAGCCTCCGTACGAGGATCCCGGTGCGCTGGGCCGGCCAGCCGGCGGTGGAGCGGCGCAGGATGTGCGGGGCCGTGCGCACGGCGAGCCGGACCCGGGCGGCGCCGCCGTCCGCGAGGTCGACGGCTATCTCGGCGCCGGTGTTGCCGACGCCGACGACGAGTACGTCCCGCCCGGCGTAGGGGGCGGGGTTGCGGTAGTCGGCGGCGTGCGCGAGCGCGCCCCCGTGCGTGTCCCCGTACGCGTCCCGGCCGGGCCAGTCCGGGATCACGGGCGTGTGGTTGAACCCGGTGGCGATCACGACGGCCCCGGCGGTCATGACGCGGCCGCCGGTGGCGTGCAGGGTCCAGCCGGTCGCCTGGGGGCCCTGGGTAGCCTCGGCGCCCGTGGCGCCCTCGGCGGGGCCGGCCGGCTCGATGCGGGTCACCTCGACGCCGGTGACGAGTTCCAGGTCGTGGAACTCGGCGTACTTCTCCAGGTACCGCACCACGTTCTCGCGCGCGACCCAGCGTCCGAACCGGCGCGGCATGGCCAGGCCGGGCAGGGCGGAGAGGCGGCGCGTGGTGTGCAGGTGCAGCCGGTCGTAGTGCCGCCGCCAGGAAGCGCCGACCGATTCGGACTTCTCCACGATCACCACGCGGACCCCGCGGGCGCGCAGCGCGGCGGCGACGGCGAGGCCGCCGGGGCCGGCGCCGATCACGTAGACCGGGCGGGGCTGGGTGGACATGTCGGGTGCTGTGGGGACTCCGGGCATGAAGTGTGAGCGTATCGCCGTGGGCGGTCGGTGGGTCTCGGACGAGGAGGGAATCGATTGCGGATCGATCACGGAGGCCTTGTGCGATGGGGCGCGATCCGCTGAACTGACGGAGTGTCAGGTGTGGGGCGGAGTGCGCGTGCGCGTCCGGCGCCCCGTCGGGTGCGGTGCGAAGGAGCTGTGTTGTGGGTACGGGTTCGGGTACGGGTGCTGCGGCCACGGGTGGTGCGGTGCGTTACGACTTGCCGGAGATCGATGACTTCACCCGGCCCTACTGGGACGCGGCGGCGGAGGGCCGGCTGCTGCTGAGGCGCTGCGGGGAGTGCGGGAAGGCGCACCACTACCCGCGGGAGTTCTGCCCGGCCTGCTGGGCGGGCGAGGACCGGGTGGCCTGGGAGACGGCGAGCGGCCGGGCCACGCTCTACACCTGGTCGGTGATCCACCGCAACGACCTGCCGCCGTTCGGGGAACGGACCCCGTACGTGGCGGCGGTGGTGGACCTGGCGGAGGGGCCCCGGATGATGACCGAGGTCGTGGGCGCGCAGGGCGACGACCTGCGGGTGGGCATGGACCTGGGGGTGACATTCCGCGAGGCCGCGGAGGGGGTCTGGGTGGCGGTGTTCGAGGTGGCGGAGCCGGCCGGGGCGGGCGCGGGGTCGGCGGCCTGACGGCTCTCCGCCGAGGCCGGGGCCGGGGCCGGGATCGCCCCCGCCCCCGCCCCCGGCCCCGCCTCCGACCCCCGGGTCGCCCTAAGGCCAGAGCAGGTGGCGGGTCCAGGGGGACCCCGGGGTGCGGACGTAGTGCAGGCGGGTGTGGCGGCGGGTCGCGTCTCCCTGGAAGAACTCGATCCCGATGGGGCGCAGGACGTACCGGGTCCAGGTCGGAGCCGGGGCGTCCGGCTCCGCGCCCGCCCGGTCCCAGGCCGCCGCCGAGGCCGTGGCCAGTTCCTCCGGGGAGGACAGCACCTCGCTCTGCCGGCCCGTCAGGGCCGCCGCCAGTGCTCCGCGCGAGCGGACGGCGAGGTCGGCCCGGCTCTCCACCGCGTCGCATGCGGTGACCCGCCCCCGGATGCGGATCTGCCGGGCCACGGCCGGCCAGTAGAACCCCAGCGCGGCCTCCGGCTGCGCGGCCAGCTGCCTGCCCTTGGCGCTGGTGGAGTGCGAGGCGAAGTGCCAGCCGCGCTCGTCGGCTTCGTGGAGCATCAGCGTGCGCACGTCGGGCCGCCCGTCGGCGTCCACCGTCGCCAGGCTCATCGTGTGCGGCTCGGGCTGCCCCGCCTTCGCGGCGTGCGTGAACCACTCCCGGAAGAGCGCCAGCGGCTCCTCCGGCGCAGTGGTCGTGTCGAAGGCGGGCAGCGGACCGTCCCAGACGCGCAGCGAGTGCAGCGTCGCGTGGAACTCGTCGGAGGGGCCTGCGGTTTCGTCATTACCCAATGTGCTCGTCATGGGCCAATCGAACACCAACCGCGTACTTCGTTTTTCAGGTGTCGCCCAGCCCGATGCACTTGGACCGCTGGGGGATGTCCCGCACGGCCCTGTCGATGACGACCAGCGCGTCCCCGGCGAGGAGGTCGCCCTCCACCACGACAGGCCGCGCTCCGTCCACGACGACTGCCCGATCATCCCGCAGTGCGGCCGCGCCCGTTCGCGGAGGCCTCAGTCGCGGCCCAGGATGATCGTGCCCGAGGAGCAGAACCAGCCGCCGGTGCCCGAGGCGAGGGCGACTCGGGGGAGTGCGCCACCGGGTTTGCGGACCTGGCCCGCGCCCGCCTCGCCGCGGAGTTGGCGTACGGCTTCGACCAGCAGGAACAGGCCGCGCATGCCGGGGTGGCAGGCGGACAGGCCGCCGCCGTCGGTGTTGACCGGGAGTTCGCCGTCCCGGAGCAGGCGGCCCTTCTCCACGAAGGCGCCGCCCTCGCCCTTGGCACAGAAGCCCAGGTCCTCCAGGGTCACCAGCGTCATGTAGGTGAAGGCGTCGTAGATCTCGGCCAGGTCCACGTCCGCCGGAGTCAGGCCGGCGCGGGCGAAGGCCCGGCGGCCGGAAACCGCCGCCGGGGAGACCGTGAAGTCCTCCCACTCCGACATCGTGGTGTGGGAGACGGAGGTCCCCGAGCCCAGGATCCAGACCGGCTCCTTCGCCGTGTCCGGTACGTAGTCCTCCGCGGCGAGCAGCACCGCGCAGCCCCCGTCCGAGCGGATGCAGCAGTTCAGCTTGGTGAAGGGGTCCGCGATCATGTCGGAGGACAGGACGTCGTCGACCGTGATGGGGTCGCGGAACATCGCGTCCGGGTTGGTGGCGGCGTTCGCCCGCGCCTGGACGGCCACTTCGGCGAGCTGCTCCAGCGTCGTGCCGTACTCGTGCATGTGGCGGCGTGCGGCCATCGCGTACTTGGAGACCAGCGTGTGCCCGTACGGGACCTCGAACTGCAGCGGTCCCCGTGCGCCGAAGGAGAGGTTCGAGGTCCGGCGGCGGGCCTTGATGTCGGCGCGCGCGGTGGACCCGTAGACGAGCAGGACCGCGTTGGCGTGGCCGGCCGCGATCGCGTCGGCGGCGTGGGCGGCCATGACCTCCCAGGTGGAGCCGCCGACCGAGGTGGAGTCGACCCAGGTGGGGCGCAGGCCGAGGTACTCGGAGACCTCGACGGGGGCGAGGATGCCGAGCCCGGCCGAGGCGACCCCGTCGATCACCGAGCGGTCGAGGCCGGAGTCGGCCAGGGCGCGGCGCGCGGCCTGCGCGTGCAGTGCGTACGGGGTGGGGCCGTCGACCCGGCCGCAGTCCGAGAGGGCGACGCCGACGACGGCGACCCGGCGGCGGGGCCGGGCCTGAGGGCCGGCGGCGACGGAGTTGGTGGCGGAGGCGGCGGCTGAGACGGAGAGGGGTCCAGGCATGGAGCTGACGGTACAGCTGACGTACCGTCAGATGCTAGAGGTGCCCTCAGGTGCCCTCAGGTGCCCTCAGGTGCCCTCAGGTCCCTCAGGTGTCGTCGGTCCGTGGTTGCCGCCCGGCTTTCGACTCTGCCAGCCCCTGTCCATCTGTCCCGGTGGCACCTAACATGACGGCCCGTCAGATACGGGGAGGAGCCCGACGATGGATGCCGCCTTCACCGCGGAGCAGGACGAGATGCGCCGCACCCTGCGCGAGATCCTGGGCAAGCGCTGTGGCCCGGACGAGGTCAAGGTCGCCGTCCGCACCGCCGCCGGACACGACCACGAGCTGTGGCAGCAGCTCGCCCGGCAGCTCGGACTGCCCGGGATCGCCGTGGCCGAAGAGTACGGGGGAGTCGGCTGCACCCCCGCCGACCTGGCCCTGGCCTGCGAGGAGACCGGACGGGTGCTGCTGCCCTCGCCGCTCCTGGCCACCGCCGTGCTCGCCGCGCCGCTGGTCACCGCCCTGGGCAGCGCCGCCCAGCGCTCCGCCCTGCTGCCGCCGCTCGCGGCCGGCGGGCTCACCGCCACCCTCGCCGTACCCGGCCCGGCCCTGGCCACCGCCCTCGCGCTCACGGGTGACAACGCCCAGGGCGAGTGGGCCGGCGGCGGCCGCGCCGGCGGGGTGCAGGCCCGCGCGGTCGACGGCGGCTGGCGGCTGTACGGGGAGGTCACCCAGGTGCTCGACGGGCACAGCGCCTCGCTGCTGCTGGTCGCCGCGCACACGGGAGGGTTCGCCCGCAGCCGCACCCTGCTGTTCCTCGTACGGGAGGACGCACCCGGACTCGTCCGCTCGCGCCAGACCACCCTCGACGAGACCCGCCCGCAGGGGCGGATCCAACTGAGGGAGGTCGAAGCCGAGTTGCTTGGGGAGGGCGACGGCAGCGGCGACGTGCTCGCCGCGCTCGCCGCCGCCGGGCGCGGCGCCGCCACCGTACTGGCCGCCGAGGCCGTCGGCGCGGCCGGGCAGGCGCTGGCGCGCACCGTGGACTACGTACGGCAGCGCGAGCAGTTCGGCCGGGCCATCGGCTCGTTCCAGGCGGTCAAGCACCGCCTCGCCGACCTCTACGTACAGGTCCAGGCGGCCAGGTCCGCCGCCTACTACGCCGCCTGGGACCCGGAGCAGGGACCGCTAGCCCTCGCGCAGGCCCTGGAGGCCCTGCGGACCACCGCGGGCGAGGCGATCCAGCTGCACGGCGGCATCGGCTTCACCTGGGAACACGACGCCCACCTCTACTTCAAGCGGGCGGCCGCCGACGAACTGCTCTTCGGCCCCGTCCACCGGCTGCGCGCCCACGCCGCGGACGCCGCCGGACTGTTCGCCCCCGCCCCGCGCAACGAAGAGAAGAAGGTGGCCGTCTGATGGCTGCGACTCCCGGCGTCGGCGTCAAGCTGATGCAGAAGGTCTCCTCGACCATGCTGTTCGCCAAGATCGCACCGCACTTCATCCCCGCCATGGACAAGGCGGTGCACAAACTGACCCGTGGCAAGGTCATCCTCAGCGCCCAGATGCTCCCCGGCGTGATCCTGACCGCCAAGGGGGCCAAGACGGGCGAACCACGGGTCACCCCGCTCGCGTGCATGCCCGAGCAGGACGGCGTGACCTGGCTGCTGATCGGCTCCAATTTCGGGCGCCCCGGACACCCGGCATGGACCGGGAACCTGCTCAAGAATCCGGACGCGGACGTGAGCTGGAAGGGGCAGGACATTGCCGTACGCGCCCGCCTGCTGGCAGGTGAGGAGCGCGAGGCGGCATGGCGGGCGGCGCTGAAGTTCTGGCCGCCGTACGCGACGTACCAGGCGCGCATCGAGCGCGAGATCCGGTTGTTCCGCCTGGAGCGTCGCTGATCGCGGCGGAGGACCGGTGGAGCCACGGGCCGGTTGGGCACGAGGCGTGGTGAAGACGGCGGGCCCTGTGGTCAGGGTCCGCCGTTACTTCGTCGGCTTCTTGCCCGTGATGCCGAGGTGGACCAGGAGGGCCAGGTTCGGCCGCAGTTCGGCCTGCTTGACGCCCCAGGTCTGGAAGCCCTTCTGGTGCGAGGCGACCGCGGCCAGCATGGCGACCAGTGAACCGGCCATCGCGGCGGGGCTGACGTCCTTGTCGACCTTGCCCTTGGCCTGGAGCTCCTTCATCGACTCCGTGAGGGAGTTGGTGACGGAATTGAGGATCTTCATGCGGATCTTGTAGAACCGCTTGTCGCCCTCGGCCGCGCCCAGGTCGACGACCCGCAGGATGGCGTCGTTGCGCCGCCAGAAGTCCAGGAAGCCCTCGACGAGTTCCTCGGCCGCCGCCCAGCCCGCCTTGCCGACCCACGCCCGGCCCTCGACCAACGAGGTGAGCTGCGCACCCTCGTTGGCCATGTGCTCGGCGATCTCCAGGACGGCGCCCTCGACGTCCGGGAAGTACTGGTAGAAGGTCGCGGGGGAGGTACCGGCCTTGCGGGCGACGTCGATCACTTTGACGTCGCGGTACGGCGAGGAGCTGAGCATCTCGCTGAGGCAGTCGAGCAGCTTCTGCCTCGTCGCCTGACCGCGCCGGCCGGCAACGCGGCCGTCGACGGTACGTACTTGTCCTGTCATGCCGTCAGCTTACCGAGGGGTGATCGGCGCGCGATTCGGCCGCCTGCAAATGGGGTTACGGGGCTCCTGGCCTGGGCGTACGTACATCCTGTCGCGGCCGGGCAGTGGATTTCGGCCGGTCGGGCCCTCCGGGCGCGGCGTCCGACTTCAGGCCCTATCCCCCGAATAGTCTTATCAACAGGCTGTGGACAAGTTTTCGGGCACATCATGATCCGGAGGACATGGCTGGCGAGTACGGCGGAGGGCACACACCCTCGCACAACGGAAGGAACCGGGCTCATGGCCGCATTCGCGGAAGGCGCACCCTGCTGGGTCGACGCCTCCCTGCCGGACGTCGAGGCGGGCAAGCGCTTCTACGGTGAGCTCTTCGGGTGGACCTTCGCCGACAGTGCGGGAGCCGAGTACGGCCACTACACCCAGGCCTACAGCCGCGGCCGCAACGTCGCCGCCCTCGCGCCCAAGCCCGACGGCCGGATGCCGACCGTCTGGGGGGTCTACCTCTACACGACCGACGCGTACGCCTGCGCGCAGCGCATCCGCGCCGCCGGCGGCCAGATGGTGATGGACCCGATGCCGGTCGGCCCCTACGGGACCGCCGCGCTGGCCGCAGACCCCGGCGGGGCCGTCTTCGGGCTGTGGCAGGCCGGCACCCACCACGGTTTCGAGGCCCAGCAGGAGCCGTACACGTACTGCTGGACCGAGGTCTACACCCGCGCCCGCGACGCCGTCGACGTGTTCTACGCCAAGGTCTTCGGCTACGTCCCGCAGGACGAGGGCGGCGCGGACGGCGCCGAGGAGCCCGGCGGCTCCGAGTACCGCCTCTGGTCCCCGCCCGGCAGCCCGCCCGGGCCCGCCGGCGCCGTGCTGGGCCGCAGCCTCATCACCGACGCCTTCCCCGCCATCATGCCCGCGCACTACCTCGCGTACTTCGCCGTCCCGGACTGCGACCAGTCCGTCGCCATGGTCCAGCGCCTCGGCGGCCGGGTCACCGCGGACCCCTTCGACACCCCGTACGGGCGGATCGCCGTCGTCGCGGACAACCAGGGGGCGGTCTTCGGCCTGCTGTCGGAGCAGCGGACCCGACCGGGGGCGTAGGCCCGTCCCTTTCGGCCGCGCGGCGGCCCGCGCAGCCCCGTACTCCTTCCCGCGCAGTCCCCTACGCCTTCCCGCCCGGCCCCCTGCCCCCTCCCCCCCCGTGACCCCGTACCGCGCCGCGCGCGCGAACCAGTGCACGTGCCCGGGGCCGGACCAGGCTCGGGCCTGACAGAATCGGGGTTGCGCGACCGCGGGCGGCGCCCGTGGCGGGACGCTGCACGGGCCGACCGCCGCGTGCTGGCAGGAAGCGGGCCCGAGAGGGAGCCCGTACGGGGATGGGTGTGGAGGCGAGTGGTGGAGCAGCTGACGCAGCACGACCCGAGACGGATCGGCCCCTTCGAGGTGCTGGGACGGCTCGGCGCCGGCGGCATGGGGCTGGTCTATCTCGCCCGGTCGGCGTCCGGACGGCGGGTCGCGATCAAGACGGTCCGCACCGAGCTCGCCGAGGACCAGCTGTTCCGCGTGCGCTTCACCCGCGAGGTGGAGGCCGCCCGCGCCGTCTCCGGCTTCTACACCGCGGCCGTGGTCGACGCCGACCCGCGCGCGGCGGTGCCGTGGCTGGCGACCGCGTACGTACCGGCGCCCTCGCTGGAGGAGATCGTCCACGAGTGCGGGCCCATGCCCGCCCAGGCCGTACGGTGGCTCGCCGCCGGCATCGCCGAGGCCCTGCAGTCCATTCACGGTGCCGGCCTGGTCCACCGCGACCTGAAGCCTTCGAACGTGCTCGTCGTCGAGGACGGCCCGCGCGTGATCGACTTCGGCATCGCCAGCGGGGTCTCCAACACCCGCCTGACCATGACGAACGTCGCCGTCGGCACACCCGCCTACATGTCGCCCGAGCAGGCCAAGGACTCGCGCAGCGTCAAGGGCGCCAGCGACGTCTTCTCGCTCGGCTCGACGCTGGTCTTCGCCGCCACCGGGCACCCGCCGTACCACGGGGCGAACCCGGTGGAGACGGTGTTCATGCTGCTGCGCGAGGGCCCCAACCTGGAGGGCCTGCCCGAGGAGCTGCGCCCGCTCATCGAGTCCTGCATGCAGATGGACGCGACCCTGCGGCCCACCCCGGCCGACCTCCAGGCGCAGCTGGCCCCGCACCTCTTCGAGGGCGGCGACGAGAGCGGCACCGCCTCGGCATGGCTGCCCCCCAGGGCCGTCGCGATGATCGAGGCCCGCCGGGCGGGCCACCGCAACGCCGCAGCCGCGGCGGCTGCGGCCGCCGCTGCGGCGGCTTCGGCGGCGGCCTCCGCGGCCTCCGCCGTCTCCTCCGCGCCGGTGGTGCCCGGTCCCGCCCAGGCCCCCGCCTTCGCGCCCGCCGCCGGTCACGCGGCCGGTCACGCCGCCGGGCCCGTCACGCACCGCCGTGAGCGCGGCGCCGACGCCTGGACGGACCCGCGGACCGGCCAGGCCGTCCCGCAGCGGCCCGAACACCCCCCGATGCCCGCCTCCGGCGAGTCCGTGCGCCTGGGCGGCTCCCCGGTACCGATCGGCCCCGGCCCCCACGCCTCCGTCTCCGCACCCGCGGCCCACGCCGCCGCGGCGGACTCGGCGACCGGCTGGATCCGCCCGCCCGGCGGCGGCTCGGCGGTCGGCCCGGCGCCCGTACCGCCCCTGCCGTCGTCGGCGGGGTCCGCGGGAGCCGCTTCCGTGCCCGGTCCCGGACCGGCCCCGGACAGCGGCCGCTGGCGGCCCTGGCGGTTCCGCATGTCCAACGAGGTCTGGGGCACCCCGACCGTCGCCGGCGAGCTGCTCTACGTCACCTCCTTCGAGGTCCACGCCCTGGACGTGGCCAGCGGCCGCCGCCAGTTCAAGACCCGTGACGTCGCCTGGTCCATGGCCGTCGCCGACGGCCGCATCCACGCCTCCGACGGCCCCTCCCTCTACGCCCTGGACGCCGTCGACGGCTCCGAACGGTGGCGGCTGTCCACCGACGCCTGGGTGTACGCGCTGCGCGCCGAACGGGGCACCGTGGTCACCGCCACGCGCGGAGGCGGCGTACAGGCCTGGGAGGCCTCGAGCGGGCAGAAGCTGTGGGAGCTCACGGGCGCCCAGATCGACTTCGAGACCACCGAGGCGGCCCCCGTCCTGCACGACGGCACGGTCTACGTGTGGCAGGACGCCCGGCTGCGCGCCCTGGACGCCCGCTCCGGCCGCGAGTCCTGGTCGTACCCGATCGGCGACGCGGGCTCCTGCGGAAGCGTGCCCGTACGCGTCACCCCGGCGCCCGACGGCAACGTCTACGTCTGCGCCGGCACCCGGGTCCTGTCCATCGACCGGGCGTCCGGCCGGGTCCGCTGGCACTTCGAGGCCCCCGCGGTCTTCCTGGCGCCCCCGGCCTTCGCCCCCGGCGCGGCCGTCACGGGCGGCGGCGTCTACCTCGCCGACTACCTGGGCACCGTCTACGCCCTCGACGCGGCCACCGGCACCGACCGCTGGCGCATCACCACCGAGCCCCGCCAGTCGGCCGACCCGGTCCTGGTCGCGGCGGGCAACGTCCACCTGGGCGCGGGCAGCGCGCTGTACACGCTCGACGCAGTCACCGGCACCCCGAAGTGGCGGTTCGCCGCGGGCGGCGAGATCACCGGCGCCCCGGCGGTCGCGGACGGCCGGGTCCACTTCGGCTCCGCCGACCACTGCCTGTACACCCTGGACGCGGCGGGCGGCCAGCTCCGCTGGAAGCTGGCCACCGGCGGGGAGATCACCGGAGCCCCGGTGGCGGAGGCGGGCGTGGTCTACGCGTGCAGCAAGGACCGCTGCGTCTACGCCCTCGACGCCGCCAAGGGCACGGGCACCCGTACGGGCGGCTGAGCTGCGGCGGGGCCGCCCTTACGGCCCCGCTGGGGCGTGCGGCGCACCGGGAGTGACAGGATGGACCCCATGAGCAACGTTTACTTCGACATCACCATCGACGGCGAGGCCGCTGGCCGCATCGTCTTCAACCTCTTCGACGAGGTCGTCCCGAAGACCGCCGACAACTTCCGTCAGCTGGCCACCGGCCAGAACGGCTTCGGCTACGCGGGCTCCGGCTTCCACCGCGTCATCCCGCAGTTCATGCTGCAGGGCGGTGACTTCACCAACCACAACGGCACGGGTGGCAAGAGCATCTACGGCGAGAAGTTCGCCGACGAGAACTTCCAGCTGAAGCACGACCGCCCGTTCCTGCTGTCGATGGCGAACGCCGGCCGCAACACCAACGGCTCGCAGTTCTTCATCACCACCGTCCTGACCCCGTGGCTCGACGGCAAGCACGTCGTCTTCGGCGAGGTCGTCGAGGGCACGGACCTGGTCCAGAAGATCGAGGCCCTGGGCAGCCAGTCCGGCGCCACCCGCGCCAAGATCGAGATCGCCGCTTCCGGCGTCGTCGAGGCCTGATCCCCACACCGCCCAACGGCTGGCCGGCCCCGCCCCCTCAGGGGGGCCGGGGCCGCCGTCATGTCCGGCGTCTCGTCGCCGTGAGCCCTCACCGGTGTTTGTAGGATGACCTGCGAATTTGGGCAATCGGGATCAGGGCCACGGGGGCACTACGGCATGACGACCTTTGACACGGAGTGGGCGGCGCTCAAACAGCAGACCGCGCTCGGGGCGCAGATGCACCTGGCGAGCGCGGCCGCCACGCCCGACGGCGGTGGCGGCGGTGACCTGACCTCCGACAAGGCGGTCTGGAACCGCGCGAGCCAGGACCTCGCAGGTCTGGCCGGGAACATCAGGACGGCCCTGACCGCACTGGAGGAGGGGCAGAAGGGCGCCGCACTCTCCGGCGTGCAGAGCGCCGCGGCCCAGCAGGAGCTCCACCAGTCCTGGAAGACGTACCTCGACGGCCTGGCGGGCAAGTGCACCGGGCTCCAGGGGCCGCTGGAGAAGGCCGGCCAGGGCCAGTACGCCAACGACGAGGCCATCAAGGGCGGCTTCGCCCAGATCGGCGCCCAGTACAAGGACACGCCCGCCACCGGGGGCCGGTGAGCCTGAACCATGGACTACGCAGCACTGGCGGCGCTCAAGCCGTCCGAATTCACCGAAGCTGCCGACGGCTACAAGGCCGTCGGCAGCATGGCCGACCAGGCCTACGGAGACACCGAAGGACAGATATCGGCGAGACTGCGGGCCGGCCTCTCGGGGGAGGCCGTGGACGCGGCGCTGGGATCGCTCCGGGACCTGGCGAAGAACTTCCACTACACGCAGGTCGAATGCGGCCTCGTGGCCACGGCGCTCAGGGCGCTCGCCGCCGCGCTGACCGAGGCGAAGAAGAAGCTGGAAGCCGCCCTGGAGGACGCCGAGCACGCCAAGTTCTCGGTGGGGGCGGACGGGTCGGTGAGCTTCCCGCCCGGCGGAACGGAGAAGGACGGCAGGCTCCCGGACGGCGGGACGGTCTCCGGCAGCGCGAAGGGCAAGCCCTCCGGCCAGGTGATCGACCCCACGCGTGACGCCAACGACCTGTCCGCCGCCCTGGAACGGCAGGCGGCGAACATCCACCCCAACCCGAACTTCGGCAGGGCGGTGGAGATCGCCGACCGCATCGCCCAGGCCGTCGCCGAGGCCACCGAGGCCGACAACCTGTGGGCGCCCAAGCTTCGGGGGCTCAAGGCGGACGACGACCTGGTCGTCTCCGACCAGGACTGGACCGACGCGCAGGGCGACACCGCCGATGTCCGCAGCGGCGCGAAGGACTACCTGGACCACATCAAGGCCCCGCCGAAGGGCGACGACCCCAAGGCGAACGCCGACTGGTGGAACGGCCTGTCGGCGGACGACAAGTCCGCCTACCTCTCCTTGAACGCGGCGCAGGTGGGCGCCCTGGACGGGCTGCCCTCCGTCATCCGTGACGAGGCCAACCGCAACGTGCTGTCGGAGACGCAGGCCGAGTACCGGATCCGGCTGAACGGCATACCGCCGCAACCGCAGAAGTACCTCCCCTCGGGACAGACCTACCCGGCGGCGACGCTCAACCCCGCCTGGTCGGAGTGGGACAAGAAGTACGCCAAGGACAAGGAGTCCCTGGAGAAGAACCTCAAGGGCATGGACGCCATCCAGGCCCGCTTCGACTCGACGGGCAAGGAAGGGCTGCCGGAGGCCTACCTGCTCGGCTTCGACACCAAGGGCGGCGGCCGGGCCATCGTGGCCAACGGAAACCCGGACACGGCGGCCCACACGGCGGTGTTCGTCCCGGGCACGTTCACCAACATCACGAAGTCCGAGGACTACATCCACCACATGGGCGAGCTGTGGAAGGAGACCCACGCCAAGATCCCCGGCCAGAACGTCTCCACCATCACCTGGATCGGGTACGAGGCCCCGCAGAGCCTCGTACCGGAGGCGATGGAGAAGCACTTCGCCGAGGAAGCGGCGCCCGACCTGAACCGGTTCATGCAGGGCCTGGAGAACGTCCAGGGCGGCGACGCCGCCAGCCACACCACGATCATCGGCCACAGCTACGGCAGCACCGTCCTCGGCGCGGCCTCCAACGCGGGCGACCTGAGAGCCGACGACATCATCGCGGTGGGCAGCCCCGGCATGCTCGTCGAGCACGCCAAGGACCTCGACGCCGGCGAGGGCCACGTATGGTCCCAGGCTGCCGGCACGATCCAGGACCAGGTGCCGTTCGCCGGCAAGGTCGCAGGCCTCGGCGGCGACACCGACTGGTGGGAGGAAATGCTGCCGTTCGGAACGGTGTGGGGGTCGAACGTGCCCTCCGACGAGGATTTCGGAGCCAATATCATGGCAAATGACGCCGATAGTCATACCGACTATTGGAGGGACCACTCCTTGAGCATCCAGAACCAGGCGAGCGTGGTCGCCGGCGAATACGGCCAGGTCCAGAGTGGCTGAGGCGCGGGGTGCGGCCGGTAGCCGCAGGGTCTCCGGAATCAGGGCGCTGGCCCTGGCTGTCGTCATCGCGTCGCTGTCGGTGCTGTCTGTGGGGTGTTCGAACATGAAGGAAATCAATTACACGCCGGTCCGGATGGACCCCGACCCGGCACGCAAGAAGGCGAAGATGGTGGCCAGCCGCCTTCTGGAGATGACCGGGGTCAAGGGCAAGGTGACCGAGCCGGGCCCGAGCATCTCGCGGTGCAGGGAGTACGGAGACGACCTGTTCTCCACGTCGCACCCGTGGTCGGTGTACGGCCTCACCGGTGAGCAGGTTGACACCGGCATGGCGAACCTGCGCAAGGGGCTCAACGAGAACGGCTGGAAGATCACCAAGGACGGCAAGGCCAACAGCAAGGCCCAGGATCCGGAGATCTACGCCGAGAACAACGACGAGCAGTTCGCCGTGCACGTCACCGGCATCAAGCAGACGGCGCACGGAGACACCATGCTCCTCTTCTCGGTCGTCTCGAAGTGCTACCGCGCGTCCTCCGCCGCCTCCCTCGACGGCGAGTACTGAGCCGAGCGGGCTACGAGTGGTCCCCGGGCGGGGCCGGGGGCCAGGGCTCGGGTTCCTCGGTGACCAGCGGCGCCGGCTCCGGCTCCGGGGCCGGCGTGCGGTCGCGGCGGCGGGGGCGGCCGCTCATGACGACCGCCGCCAGCAGCAGGAGCGCGCCCGCGCCGAAGGCGCTGGCGAGGCCGTCGCCGAGGCCGAGGCCGTCGCCGCCGACCGAGAGGCTGCCCGCTTCCTGGGCCTGGCGGACCATCCAGAGCACGGCGAAGCCGAGGACGACGACCCCCGAGAGGGCCATCAGCAGCCTTGAGCGCAGCAGGATCGCGCCGAGGGTGAGCAGGGCGGCGAAGACGAACGGAAGCAGCAGCGAGCCCAGCAGGTCGGCCTTGGTGTCGGTGATCCCGGCGGCGGTGAAGAGCTCCTGGACGCGGTAGTCGCGTCCGTGGCGGCCGTCGTACCAGGCGCGGAAGGGGCTCCAGACGGCGGCCGTCGCCCCGACCAGACCCATCAGTGATCCGAGTGCGTTGCGGAACATGCCCGGCCCTCCGACGTGGGGATCTGCGGATCTGGTCTTGATCCCGACGCTACGCCCGGCTCCCGCGGCCCGCGATCCGGAAGAGGCGCTCCGGAGGGTCCGGCGAGGGTGCTCTAGACGGCCGGGAACACCCGCACCACCGGGGGCTCCGCCAGCAGGGACGCCGTGCGGGACAGGGCCTGTTCGAGGTGGGGGGAGGCGAGGTGGGTCTGCCAGGACTCCGGGTCCGCCCATTCCTCCAGGATCAGCCAGGCGCCGGGCGCCGCCGGGTCCTCGTAGGGCCGGTAGGAGATGTTGCCCGGTTCGGCACGGGTCGGGGCGACCAGGGCCAGGGCCTGGGCGCGGACCGCCGCCTCCAGGCCCGGGCGGGCCTGGAGGCGGGCGATCGCCGTCACGGACACGTCCGACGCCACCCCCGTAGCCGACGGGGCGGTGTCCGCTCCGGAGCTCATCGCGAGGCCGCCGCGGTGGCCGCCGCCGCCTTTGCCTTCAGGGCGCTCAGCAGGTTCCGTACGAGGTCGACGGTGGTCTCGTCGGTGAGGTTGCCGCTTTCGTCGAAGCGCTCGTAGGAGCGGAACACCTGCACCTCGGGCTTGACGACCACGTCGCTGTCCGTCCACACGAACACCTGGCGCAGGGCCAGCTGCGCCCGCACGGTGCCGAAGTTGGTCGGCGCCGCGCCCAGGATCGCGACGGGCTTGCGGTG
Source organism: Streptomyces sp. GL_140 (assembly GCF_057834465.1). Lineage (NCBI taxonomy): Bacteria > Bacillati > Actinomycetota > Actinomycetes > Kitasatosporales > Streptomycetaceae > Streptomyces > Streptomyces sp. GL_140. The sequence goes on along the minus strand of NZ_CM174404.1, from coordinate 3,760,372 downwards.
CAGCGGCAGGCCCTCCTGCTTGGTCCAGTCGGTGCTGACCCAGTCGATGGCGTTCTTGAGGGTGCCGGGGATCGAGTAGTTGAACTCCGGGGTGGCGATGAGCAGGCCGTCGGCCTCGGTGATGCGCCGGCGCAGTTCGGTGACGGCGGCCGGGCGGTCCTGCGGGTTGTCGAGGTCCTGGTCGTACGGGGGGATGTCGCGCAGGCCCTCGTAGATCTCGATGTCGAGTCCGCCGGGCTGGTGCTTGCGGGCGGCGTGCAGCAGGGCGGTGTTGTGCGAGTCGGCGCGCAGGCTGCCGGAGATGGCCAGGATCTTGAAGTCCGCGGATTCCACGGACGTTTCGGCGGAAATTTCGGCAGACATGGGTCCCCCCTCGGGACGTGGTGCCGGCTGCCGCCCGGTGCGGCTTCCGACGAGCATCACACTAAACCGTGTAGTTCAGTTACCGCAACTACACCGTTTGGTTTAGTTCGGGGCTAGGGTGGTCCGCATGCCCATTCCGGCCCCTCCCAAGCGGCGCGCCATCGCCGACGCCGCCTACGCCGAGTTCCTCGCCGGCGGCTACAGCGCCGCCTCCGTGGACGCCATCGCCGCCCGCGCGGGCGTCTCCAAGCCGACCGTGTACAAGCACTTCGGCAGCAAGGAGCGGCTCTTCCTCGAAGTCGTCGGCGCGATCCTCGGCGCCGCCTACGCCGACCTGGAACCCTGCCCCGCGACCCTGGCCGCCGCCCCCGACCTGCGGTCCGCCCTCGTGGAGGTGCAGTACCGCTGGGCGCGCCGGCTCGTCTCCGCCGAGCTGATGTCGCTGCGCCGCCTCGTCATCGGAGAGGTCGAGCGCTTCCCGCAGCTGGGCCGGCTCTGGTACGAGCGCAGTCGCGCGGCCATCGACACCCCGCTGGCGGCCGCCGTCGAGGCGCTCGGCGCCCGCGGAGCGCTCGTCGTGCCGGACGTGGAGCTCGCCGTCCGGCAGCTCGTCGCGCTGACGGTGTCGGTGCCGCAGCTGGCCCGGACCTTCAACCCCGACCCCGATCCCGGCCGCGCGCCCACGGAAGCGGAGCTGCGGGCCGTCGTGGCCGGGGGAGTCGAGGTGTTCCTCGCCCACTACGGGGCCGAGGGCGCCCGGCCGGCCCCCTGACACGGCCCTGATAGCGTGCCGCAGTTGTTCCACGGGGGAGGGAGTGGCCATGCGGGTCACAGCGCGGCGTGTCCGGTTCACGGCGGTTTTGGCGGGAGTGGTGCTCGCACTGACCGGCTTCTCGTCTTCGGGCGGCAGTCACGGCAAGAGCAACAGCGGCGGCGGGGGCGGCTGTTCCAGCTCGAAGTCGAAGGGCACCCACAGCACGCGGACGAACTACGGCAGCACCAATGGCAGTACCAGCGGCACCACCGGTGGCGGAAGCGGTGGCGGCACCGCGACGCCGACCGCCACCCCCTCGCCGACGGCCGTGCCCGCCCGGGGCCGGATCATCGGCTGCGCGGGGCCGGACAAGCCGTACGCCGTCGTCGAGGTCACCTCGCTGCTGACCACTGACCGGCTGATCTCCGTATCGGTGACCTTCAAGAACGCAGGGGGATCCCGCGTGGAGCAGACCATCGCGCCGACCAACCTCAAGAAGGGCGGGACCGTCCAGGTCAAGGTCCTGATGACGAACCCGGCACGGGCCGCCGACGTACGGGACTGCGAGCTCGGCCCCATTTCCTAGGTCGGGCGGGCGGCCGGAAACCGCGCGGCCCGCCCGCCCCAACGCGGACCTCACCGCACCCGCGGCTCCGCCGCCGTCCCGCGGCGCCCCGCGAACAGCTCCGCCTGTCGCTCCGGGGTGAGGTTCCCCAGCGCCACCAGGCCCGGGGCCTGCGACAGGGCCTGCTGGAGTGCGGCCTGCTTCGCAGCCCACAGGGACCGTACGGTGCCCTGCACGGCCTCCGTCGGGAAGCCTGCCAGGGTCTCGGCGGCGCGCAGGGCCGCCGGGAGCAGTGCGTCCGGTCCGGCCAGCTCGGAGACCAGGCCGATCTCGTACGCCCGCCGGGCCGAGAGGCGTTCCGCCGTGCCCATCAGGGACATCCGGGCGGCCTCGCCGAAGGGCATGCGCTGGGCCATGTAGATGGCCTCGTAGGCGCTGACCATGCCGTAGCTGGTGTGCGGGTCGAAGTACGTCGCCGTGTCCGAGGAGACGATGAACTCCGACTCGCCCAGCAGGTAGAACGCCCCGCCGCAGGCCATGCCGTTGACGGCGGCGACCACGGGCTTCCACAGGTCGTTCGCCTTGGGGCCGATGGCGACGAGGGGGTCGTCCATCGAGAAGGGCGAGGACGGCTGCGGCACCGAGACGCCCCGGTCGATGCCGGTGCAGAAGGCCGCCCGCCCCGCGCCCGTCAGCACGATCGCCCGGACCTCGTCCTCGAAGCGGAACTCCCGCCACACCGAAGCCAGTTCGGCGGCAGTCTCCAGGTCGATCGCGTTGTGCTTGCGCTCCCGGTCGAGCGTGACGACGGCGACCCCGGTGGCCTTGTCCCGCTCCACCCGCAGTCCCGGGGCCCGGTCGGCCGTCACGACTTCTCCAGGATCCAGCGCGGGACGGCCACCCCGCCCGTCTCGGTGAAGACCACCTGGACCCGGGCGCCGATGCGCAGCCGCGCCGGGTCCACGGAGTCCAGCGGGGCGTCGGCCGAGGCCACGAGGTTTCCGACGAGCCGGATGTGGGGGGCGTCGGCGAGCTCCACGAGGATCACGTTGTACGGGGCCTGCGCGGCGTAGGCGGGCAGCAGGGGCGGGTGGGGCCGCACGTAGGACCAGATGCGGCCCCGGCCGCTCATGAGCCGCCACTCGGACTCGAAGGACTTGCAGTGCGGGCAGCAGGGGCGGGGCGGGAAGCGGAGTTTGCCGCAGGCGGGCTCGGCGCAGGCCTGGACGCGGAGTTCGCCCTGCGCGGCGTACTCCCAGAAGGGGGCGCCGTCCTCGTCGGGGACGGGGATGAGGAGTTCGTCCGTGGTCGCGGTGGTCGTCGTCATGGTCGGCAGCTCCTCAGGCTCGCAGCAGGATCGCGGACGTCGGGACGCCTTCGCCCGCCGTCACCAGGCAGGTCGAGGCGTCGGGCACCTGGGCGGTGGAGACGCCGCGCAGCTGCTTGACCCCCTCGTTGATCAGGTTGAAGCCGTGGACGTAGGCCTCGCTGAGGCCGCCGCCGCCGGTGTTGATGGGCAGTCGGCCGCCCATCTCCAGGGCTCCGCCCTCGGTGAAGGCGGCGCCCTCGCCGCGCCCGCAGAAGCCGTAGCCCTCCAGGGAGAGCGGGATCAGGGGGGTGAAGGCGTCGTAGATCTGGGCGACGTCCACGTCCTCGGGGCCGAAGTCGGCCTGCTTCCACAGGTGTCGGGCGGCGGTCCAGGCCGGTCCCGACAGCGGGTCGTCGTTCCAGTAGTTGACCATGCCGTGGTGCTGGGAGGGCAGGCCCTGGGCGACGGAGTGGACGTAGACGGGCTTCTGGCGGCAGTCGCGGGCGCGCTCGGCGCTGACGATGACGCAGGCCAGCGCCCCGTCGGTCTCCAGGCAGTTGTCGAAGAGGCAGAGCGGGTCGCTGATCATGCGCGAGGTCATGTACATCTCGCGGGTCAGCGGCCGGTCGTACATCATGGCGGCCGGGTTCTCGTTGGCCCGGTTGCGGCAGGCCATCGCGACGTTGAAGAGGTGGTCGCGGGTGGCCCCGTACTCGTGCATGTAGCGGCGGGCCAGCATCCCGATCTCGTCGGCGGGGCGCAGCAGCCCGAAGGGGCGCGTCCACTGGCCGGGGGTGGGGAGCTGGACGGCCGTGTTCTTCCACGGGCGGGGGCCGGAGCCGCGCTTGCGCGAGCGCCAGGCGACGCCGACGCTCGCCTGGCCGGTGGCTATGGCCGCGGCCAGGTGGCCGACGGTGGCGCAGGAACCGCCGCCGCCGTAGCCGATCTTGGAGAAGAAGGTGACGTCGCCCGCGCCGATGGCTTTGGCGACCTCGACCTCGTCGGTCTCCTCCATCGTGTAGGAGGAGAAGGCATCGACCTCTGAGGGTTCGATGCCGGCGTCGGCGAGCGCCGACAATATGGCCCGGCAGGCCAATTCCTTTTCGGACTGCGGCAGTTGTTTGGCAAAGGCGGTCTGCCCGATGCCGACTATCGCCGTAGCGTCCTTGAGCGTTGCCGCCATCGCCACCTCCGGGGTGCACCAGTACTGACAGCCGCGAAGGCTACAGCTAATCTGACGGATAGTCAGCTACTGGTGTTGCAGGGAGGGGCGGGCGATGGACGAGGTCGAGGGCGCGGTCGTGGTCACAGGTGCTGTCGGTTACGGGGCCGAGGGCCTGGACGGGCACCGGGCCGAGGGCCCGGGGGCCGGCGCCGAATCCGGCGAAGGCGGCCCTGGCGGGCTGCCGTGGTCCAGCATCGGCGCCCTCGTACGCGATGCCGCCGTCCGCCACGCCACCCGCGAAGCCGTGGTCGACGGCCGCGTCCGCATCGACTACGCGCAGCTCGGCGAGCGCGTCGAGCGGGCCGCCGCCGCCTGCATGGCCGCCGGGATCGAACCGGGGGACCGGGTCGCCGTCTGGGCGCCCAACACCCTCGACTGGATCGTCTCCGCCCTCGGCGCGGTCTCCGCGGGGGCCGTGCTCGTGCCCCTCAACACGCGTTTCAAGGGCACCGAGGCCGCATACGTCCTCCAGCGCAGCCGCGCCCGGCTCCTCTTCGTCACCGGCACCTTCCTCGGCACCTCCTACGTGGCCTCCCTGCGCCGCGCCGCCGCCGAAGGCCCCGGCACCGGGCCGCTGCCCGGCCTGCCCCACCTGGAACAGGTGGTCGTCCTGTCCGAGGACGCCCCGGACTCCTTCCGCACCTGGAAGGAGTTCCTGACCGCCGGGGACTCCGTACCGGCCGAGGCCGTCCGCGCCCGCACGCAGGCCGTTCCCGCCACCGCGCCCTCGGACATCATCTTCACCTCGGGCACCACCGGCAGCCCCAAGGGCGCCGTGATCACCCACGCCCAGTCCCTGCGCTGCTACGACGTGTGGAGCGAGCTCGCCGGCCTGCGCGAGGGCGACCGCTACCTGATCGTGAACCCCTTCTTCCACACCTTCGGCTACAAGGCCGGCATCATCGCCTGCCTGATGCGCGGGGCCACGATGGTCCCCCAGCCCGTCTTCAACGTGGACACCGTCCTCGCCAACGTCGCCGCCGAGCGGATCTCCGTGCTCCCCGGCCCGCCCACCCTCCACCAGTCCCTCCTGGACCACCCCCAGCGCGACAACCACGACCTCTCCGCCCTGCGCCTGGTCGTCACCGGCGCCGCCGTCGTCCCGCTCCAGCTCGTCGAACGGCTCCGCAGCGAACTGCACATCGCCACCGTGCTCACCGCCTACGGGCTCTCCGAGGCCAGTGGAGTCGTCACCATGTGCCGCCGCGGCGACCCGGCGGAGGTCATCTCGGCCACCTCCGGGCGGGCCATCCCCGGCACGGAGCTCCGTATCGCCGGACCCGACGGGGAAGCCCTGGCCACGGGCCGGGCCGGCGAGGTGTGGGTGCGCGGCTACAACGTCATGCAGGGCTACTTCGAGGACCCCGCCGAGACCGCCGAGGCCGTCACCCCCGAGGGCTGGCTGCGCACGGGGGACGTCGGGGTCCTCGACACCGCCGGGAACCTGCGGATCACCGACCGGATCAAGGACATGTTCATCGTCGGCGGCTTCAACGCCTACCCCGCCGAGATCGAGCAGCTCATCGGCCTCCACCCGGACATCGCCGACATCGCGGTGGTCGGCATCCCCGACGCCCGCCTCGGCGAGGTCGGCAAGGCCTACGCGGTCCGCCGCCCGGGCGCGGTCCTCACCGCCGACGACCTGATCGCGTGGTCGCGCCGCGAGATGGCCAACTACAAGGTCCCGCGCGAGGTGGAGTTCGTCACCGAACTCCCGCGCAACGCCAGCGGCAAGATCCTCAAACGCGAACTCCGGGCCCGCTGAGGCCTAGCCGCAGCCCTTGCAAGTGCCCGCGGTGGGGCTGCGGAAGGCGCGATCGCATTTCGTGCAGGTCTGGAAAGGATCCGGCGTTCTCGCCTAGGACGGGCCCAGCCGGGGCGCCTTCTCGATCGCCATGCCGTCGGTTCCTCGGAAGTTCCTGATGTGACACCCGCCGCGCGGAAGTCGGTGGGCGTGGGGTAGAACAGCGCTCCATGCGGCAGAGCGGGGGGAGTTCCGTGGCGGGACGGGCGGAGAAGGACCGGGCGGGCGGCGGACCGGCGGGGCGCGGGGCCGGCGACGGGGAGTCGGAGAGGGGGCTGCCGGGGATCCTGCGGATCGGGCTGGGGCTGGTCGCCGCCTTGTGCTGCGGGCTGGTGTTCGCCGTGTGGCTGCCGGCCGACGCCCGGCGCGAGGCGGACTTCGCGGCGGCCCGGCCGTGCGCCGCCGGGATGGAGGCCGGGGTCGCGGCCGGGGAGCGGGCGGACTGTCTGCTCGGGCTTCCCGCCACCGTCGAGGGGGTGACGGCCAGGAAGACCGCGGGTTCGCGCGCCTGGGTGACCCTGCCCGCCACTCCCGGCCGGACCCTCGGGCTCGATTTCAAGGATTCGGGGCCGCTGCTCTACCGGCTGCGGCCCGGGGACCGGGTGACCGTCACCTTCTGGCGGGGCGAGGCCGTGGGGCTGGAGCGGGACGGGTCGCGGCTGAGGAGCGCTGCCGCGCCCCGCCGAGAGGGGCAGATCACGGCGGGCATCGGCACGCTCGCGGGTCTGATGGCCGTCCTGGGGCTGGGCACGGGGATCTCGGTCCTGCGGTCGGCCGGGCGTCGCCGGGACGGCCGTCCCGACCCGCTGCTGTCGGCGGCGAAGCCGCTGAGCCTGATCGCGATGCTGGTCTGCGCGGCCGTGGCGGCCGTCGCCCTCCAGCTGGGCGCCCCGTCGTGGATCGTGCCCGCCGCCGCCGTGCCGGTCGTGGCGGCGGCGGCCCAGGCGTTGCGCTGGAGGTGCCTGCGCGAAGGGTGGAGGGGGTGACGGCCTCAGGAGGTCGCCCGCCCCGCCTCCCCGCGCCGCGCCAGGACCAGGCGCCAGCGGGGGCTGCCGTCCGGGCGGTGGCCGAAGTGGGGGAGGGGGACGGTTTCCACGGTGAAGCCGGCCGCCCGCAGGTCGGTGCGGACCCCGCCCAGCGGGAAGGTCCGGTAGTACATGACGAACGTCGGCCGCCGGACGGCGTTGCGCACCCGCATCGCCGCGTCGAAGCCCGTCACCGCCCACCAGGCCGGGTGGCTGGGCGGGATCGGGGCGCCGATGGGGAAGGCGAAGACCCCGCCGGGGCGCAGGGACCCGTGGATCCCGGAGAAGAGGGCCGGCCGCTCGGCCGGGAGGAAGTGGCCGAAGGCGCCGAAGCTGACCGCCAGGTCGTACGAGTTCCCGAGCGCGGCCGGGAGCGCCCGCGCGTCGGCCCGTAGGAAGTCGACGTCGGGGTGGGCGCGGCCGGCCTCCGCCAGCATCCCCGTGCTCAGGTCCACCCCGGTCACCCGGTCCCGGCACAGCCGCCGCAGCATCCCGATCCCGGCACCCGTGCCGCAGCACACGTCGAGCCCGGAGCCGAAGGGGCCCTCGCGGCCCGCGAGGGTCTCCTCGACCGCGTCGAGCATCCGGTCGGGGGTCCGGAAGGGGGTCCGGTCGAACTTGGGTGCCAGCAGGTCGTAGCCCCGCTCGATCGAGGACAGGGCCTGTACGGCCAGTTCGCGGAGGGTCGGGCCCTGGGAGGTGAACACACGGGCAGCCTAGTAAGCGGGAGGTGTTGTGGCGGGCATTTCGGGACCTTCAGCCCCGGGCAAAAAGGGCATCGCGTGACGTATGCTTCAGTGAGACATTTTGCTAATCCATGAGGAAGTCGTGACGAGTGCCATAGGGAACGAGGTGCCGGTCCAGCGCGTCGGCAGGAGCTCTACGGCCGGAAGCGCACTGGAGAAGACCTTGAGGGTCACGGAGGCGCTGACCGCCTTCGGAGGGCCCCACCGGCTCGCCGAACTGGCCGCGGCCTCCGGAGTACCCAAGTCCAGCACCTACCGGATCCTGGTCTCCCTCGTCGAGCAGGGCTACGCCGTCACCGACGGAGAAGGCAGCTACGGCATCGGCCTGCGCCTGCGCACCCTCGCCTCCCGGATCTCCGCCGACCGGTCCGAGGGCATCGTCGAACTGCTGGAGTTCCTCCAGAAGTGCACCGGCCAGGCCGTCCACCTGGCGCTGCGCAGCGACAACGCGCTCACCTACATCCGCAAGGTGGACAGCGGGCAGCCCTTCCGGAGCTCCTCGCGCGTCGGCACGCGGGCCCCCCTGCACGCCACCGCCATCGGCAAGGCCGTCCTCGCCCACCTGCCGCCCGCGGAGGTCGAAGGGATCGTCCGGGCCACCGGCATGCCCGCGGTGACCCGGCACACACTCACCGAGCGGGAGCTCCTCGCGGACGAACTGGCGGCGGTCCGGGCACGCGGCTACGCCGTCGACGACGAGGAGAGCGAGCGCTCCGTACGCTGCCTCGGCGTGGCGGTCTTCAACCGCGCCGGAGTGCCGGTGGGCGGGGTCAGTCTGACCACCGCCACGTTCCTGACCTCGCGGGAGGAGCTGGAGCGGTTCCTGCCGGCGCTGCTGGAGGCCGCACGGGGCGTGGAACGACTGCTCAGGCTGGGTTGATCGGGCCGGACCGATCCGGCCCGCCGATCCGGGCCCGCTGATCCAGGCATGGAAATGCGGCGGCCGCGGTGGTCCCCCTCCTGGCCACCGCGGCCGCCGTCCCCCGTACCCCCCCATTGGGTCCCCCGGTACCCCCGTACCCCCCTGGGTCCCCCGTGGTCATGTGCCGCCGTTAAGGCAGCGTGCCGGTCGCGTGGTTGTCGAGCGTCACGATCTGCTCGTCCGCCGAGGAGACGGCCGCGTCCGGTGCCGCCGCGAGCGGTTCGCCCGTGGCGTGGTTGTCCAGCGGCTTCATTTCGATGCCGGTGGCGTGGTTGTCCATCGGCTTGAGGTCGCCGTCGTTCGGCAGGACGTTCTCGTTCGTCGTCATCACGCGCTCCTGAAGGTGGATTGGACCCGTTCGGCGATTCCCCCGCGGACCGCCGAACGGGCGGTCCAGACGACCCGCTCGCCTCCCCCGACGCGACGAGTCGATGCACTTACTCTGAACCGGGGCGATAAACGAACGATGAACGCCTCATTCAGCGGCCGGCCGAGCCGGACTCAGGCCGCGATCTCGGCCGCCAGCAGCGCCCGTACCTCGGCCAGTTCGGACGAGCCCAGCTGCACGAAGACCACCTCGGCGTCCCGCCAGCACACCCGCGCCCGGTCCCGCTGCCCCAGCCGCCGCAGCGCCCGGCCCAGGACCATCAGCACGCACGCCCGCCGCCACTCGCCGCCCATCACGCGCAGCGCGACGGCCTGTTCGGCGTGCGCGGCCGCCAGCGTGGCCCGGCCGGCCAACAGGTGGACCTCCGCCAGTCTGAAGTGGGTGATGCCCTCCCACAGCGGCTGGCGGTTGTCGTGGAACAGCGCCAGCGCGGCCGTCAGCTGTACGAGCGCCTCGGTGGTCAGGCCCGCCTGGGTGAGGGCGATGCCCAGCGCGTAGCGGCCGTTGGCCAGGCGCAGGGTGAGCCCCATCCGGTCGTAGATGGCGATGCCCTGCTGGGCGAGGTCGATGGCGCTGGTGAGCCGGCCCAGCTCCACGTGGATGCGGGAGAGGTTGCACAGGGCGCTGGCCTCGCCCACGTAGTTGGCGTCGGCCCGGAAGTTGGCGATGGCCTCCAGCAGGTAGCGCTCGCCGTCCTTGTAGCGGCCCTCGTAGAGGGCGATGATCCCGCGGTCGTTGGGCGCCCAGCAGCTGGGCAGCGGGTCCCCGGCGGCCCGGGCGAGCAGCGTGGCCTGGCGGGCCTCGTCGTCGGCCTCGGCGAACCGGCCCGCGACCAGGTGGGTGTTGGTGAGCGTGGTCCGGGCCCGGCCCTCGGCGTGCGGGTCCTTCGCGGCCTGCGCGGCCTCGCACAGGGCGCTCGCGGCCCACTCGTACTGTTTGGAGTTGGCGCCCGACTCGGCGAGGTCCTTGGCCGCCCACAGCAGGTCCACGGCCCGGCGCAGTACGTCCGCCCGCCCGGTGGTGCGCACGGCGGCCTGCCGGACGCACGCGAGCAGCGGGTCGGCTTCGGCGTACAGCCAGTCCTGGGCGGCGTGCGGCTCGGTGAAGACCAGCCCGGGGTAGCGGGTGGCGGCCAGGTGGGCGACGAGCCGGTCGCCGGGGCGCTCCAGGCCGTACACCCCGCCCGCGGTGGCGAGGTAGAAGTCGAGCAGCCGGTCGAGGGCGGCCTCGCGCTCGCTCGGGGGCTGCTCGTCGCGTTCGGCGCACGCACGCGCGTAGAGGCGTACGAGGTCGTGGAAGCGGTAGCGGCCGGGCGCGGCCGATTCGAGGAGGGAGCAGTCGACGAGGGCCTCCAGGAGGTCCTCGGTCTCGTGCTCCGGCAGGCCCGTGACGGCGGCGGCCGCCGCGAGGGAGATGTCCGGCCCGTCGGCGAGCCCCAGGAGGCGGAAGGCGCGCTGCTGCGCGGGCTCCAGCTGCCCGTAGCCGAGCTCGAAGGTGGCCTTGACGGCGAGGTCACCGGCCTGGAGCTCGTCCAGGCGGCGCCGCTCGTCGGCCAGCTTGGCGGCGAGGACCGAGACGGTCCAGGTGCGGCGGGCGGCGAGGCGGGACGCGGCGATGCGGATGGCGAGCGGCAGGAACCCGCAGGCGCCGACCACGTCGAAGGCGGCCTGGCGCTCGGCGCCGACCCGCTCGGCCCCGACGATCCGGGTGAACAGCTGCAGGGCCTCCTCGGGGCTCATCACGTCGAGGTCGACGAGATGGGCGCCGGCCAGACCGGCCATGCGGACCCGGCTGGTGACGAGTGCGGCGCAGCCGGCGGTGCCGGGCAACAGCGGGCGGACCTGGGCGGCGTCGCGGGCGTTGTCGAGGAGGACCAGCACGCGGCGGCCGTCGAGGGTGGAGCGGTAGAGCGCGGCCCTCTCGGCGGGCGAGTCGGGGATCGCGGTGTCGGGGGTGCCGAGCGCCCGCAGGAAGGCGCCGAGGACGGCCTCGGGCTCGGCGGGGCGGGCCTCGGTGCCCTGGAGGTCGACGTAGAGCTGCCCGTCGGGGAAGTGCGGGCGCGCGGCGTGCGCGACGTGCACGGCAAGGGTGGTCTTGCCGACCCCGCCGATGCCCGCGAGCGCGGAGACGGCCATGACCTGGCCGTCGACGCTGGAGAGGATCTCGCCGAGTTCCTGGACGAAGCTGGCACGGCCGGTGAAGTCGGCGACGGTGGCGGGCAATTGAGCGGGCCTTACATGTACGGGTGCGGCCGCCGGGGCCGGATCCCCGGCGTGGGCGAGTTCGGCGTCGGCGCGCAGGATGCGCTGCTGGAGGGCGGCGAGTTCGGGGCAGGGGTCGACGCCGAGCTCGTCCGCGAGGAGCCGGCGGGTGTCGGCGTAGACGGCGAGGGCCTCGGCCTGGCGTCCGCTGCGGTACAGGGCGAGCATCAGCAGTTCGCGCAGCCGCTCGCGCAGCGGGTGCGCGGCGGTGAGGGCGGTCAGCTCGGAGACGGCCTCGGCGTGGTGGCCGAGCTCCAGGTCGAGGTCCAGGCGGGTCTCCAGCAGCTGGAGGCGCCACTCGGCGAGCCGGGTGCGCTCGGTGTCGGCATGCGGTCCGGGTACGCCGGCCAGCGGTTCCCCGTCCCACAGGTTCAGCGCGCGGGCCAGCAGCGTACGGGCGAGCGCGCGGTCCCCCTTCTCACCGCGCGCGGCCTCGGCGTCGGCGGCCAGCGCGCGGGCGATGCCCAGGTCGAGGGACTCGGGGTGGGGCAGGCGGATCGCGTAGCCGCCGGCGTCGCTGACGAGGAGGCCGGGGTCGAGGATCTTGCGCAGGCGGGAGGCGTAGGTACGGATGGTGGCGAGCGCCTGCTGCGGCGGGTCCTCGCCCCAGATGGCGTCGATCAGCTCGGGCGCGGTGGCGGTGCGCCCGTCCCGGAGCAGCAGCACGGCGAGCAGCGCCCGCTGCTGCGGGGTCCCGGAGGGCAGCACCTCGGGCCCGCGCCAGGCGCGGATGGGCCCGAGCACGGCGAAGCGGTTGCCGCCGGGGGCGGCGGCGGGGTCGTCCCCCGGTGCGGGCGGTGCGGGCTGCGCGGGGGCTTCGGCGGCGGATCCCGCTCCGGATCGCGCGGGGGCTCCGGATTCCGTGGTGGTGGCACCCGCTCCGGCCTGCGCGGCGGCAGCTCCGGACCCGGTCGAGGCCTCGGATCCGGCCTCGGATCCGGTCGTGGCCCCGGCGCCGGTCCCGGCTCCGGTTCCGGCCTCGACTCCCGCTCCCGCAGCTGCGGTTGCGGCCACGGGGCGGTTCCGCTGGTGCGGGATGGCCGGTATGCCGTCCATCTGGCGTCCCCCCTGCCTTCCGTAGGTGTAATGGTCAGTCTGCCCTGTGTAGCGCGTACACGTCAGTCCGAAGTGGACCCAGTCCGGTCGGATCCGGATCCAGACGTCGCACACAGCGCGTCCAACTAGCTGACGGTTCGTCAGATTGGCGCTACCGTGTGGGCATGGAGACCTTCCCGAAGATCATCTCGGTGGACGACCACACGGTTGAGCCCCCCAACGTCTGGCGGGACCGGCTCCCGTCCAAGTACCACGACGTCGGCCCCCGCGTCGTCCGCGCCCCCCTGAAGGAAATGACCTTCCTCGGCGGCAAGTTCGCACCCGTCATGGGCGCCAAGGGCGACGACGGCCCCATAGGCGACTGGTGGGTGTACGAGGACCTGCACCGACCCCTCACCCGCCTCGACACGGCCGTCGGCTACGACCGCGACGAGATCAAGCTCGAAGTCATCACGTACGAGCAGATGCGCCCGGGATCCTTCTCGGTTCCCGACCGGCTCGCCGACATGGACGTCAACCACGTCCAGTCGGCCCTGTGCTTCCCGACCTTCCCGCGCTTCTGCGGCCAGACCTTCACCGAGGCCAAGGACCGCGAGCTCGGCCTGCTCGGCGTGCGCGCGTACAACGACTGGATGGTGGAGGAGTGGTGCGGGCCCGAGGCGAACGGCCGCCTCATCCCGCTCACCCTGATCCCGCTCTGGGACGCCCGGCTCGCCGCGGCCGAGGTCCGCCGCAACGCGGCCCGCGGCGTACGCGCCGTCGCCTTCTCCGAGATCCCGCCCCACCTGGGGCTCCCGTCCATCCACACGGACGAGTGGGACCCCTTCCTGGAGGCGTGCAACGAGACCGGCACGGTCATCGCCATGCACATCGGCTCCTCCTCGCGGATGCCGTCCACCTCGGCCGACGCCCCGCCGGCCGTCGGCTCCACCATCACCTTCGCCAACTGCTGCTTCTCGATGGTGGACTGGCTGATGAGCGGCAAGTTCGAGAGGTTCCCCAACCTCAAGATCATGTACGCGGAGGGCCAGATCGGCTGGATCCCGTACATCCTGGAGCGCGCCAACGTGGTCTGGGAGGAGAACCGCGGCTGGGGCGGCGTCGCCGACAAGGTGCTGCGCCCGCCGTCGGAGCTCTTCGCGGAGCACGTCTTCGGCTGCTTCTTCGACGACGCCTTCGGCCTGAAGAACCTGGACTCGATCGGCGTGGCCAACGTCCTCTACGAGACCGACTACCCCCACTCGGACTCCACGTGGCCCAAGTCCCGCGAGGTCGGCGAGTCCCAGATGGGCCACCTGGCCCCGGACGTGGTGGACCGCATCGTGCGCGGCAACGCGATCGACCTGCTGGGCCTGACCCCGGAAGGCCTCTGGCCGGGGGCGTAGCCGGTACGCGCGTCAGCCCCGGCCGGCCGGCCGGGGCTGACGGGTGCGACTGCCGCCGTGTTCCGGGTTCCGGGTTCCGGCACGGATCTTGGTTCAGCAGGAGATCGCGGATCCGTCCAGCGCGGATTCCACGGTCACGGTGAACTCCCTCGGCCCGCCGGCCCCCACCCGGAGCAGAGCGGGCTCGCCGGCTATCTCCTTGTGGAAGCACATGCCGAGGCGGGTCCGGAACCTGTCCGGGGCTTCCGCCCGGGTGCCGGCCGCTTTCCATCCGTCCTGCGTCGCGATGTCCCAGTAGTGGGTGGCCAGCGTCCGGGCGTCCACGTCGTGGGTGTACACGCTGTCCGCGGAGACCCATGCATCGCCGCTGTCGTCCATGCACTCCACCCCGGTTCGTTCCGCCACGGGCGTCGTACCGGCCGCGACGGGCGCCGCGGCCGAGACCTGAGCCATGCGCTCAACCGCCTTGTTCTCCCCGCACGAGCCTTCCGCCCCGTAGAAGAGCACGTACACGGACCCGGCCACCAGGGCGAGGCCGGTCAGGCAGCCGATGGTGACGGCCAGACCCAGAAACAGCCCGCGATGCGGGGAATGCGCCGTAGTCAAGGGTTACCTTCCTCTTCCGTCCGCAGGTAGCCCTTGATGATGCAGGGATGTACGGAGGAGTAGAGGTTCGCCCGGAACCGGCCCGAGCGGTACCACCTCGGCCGGGTCGGCCGGGATGCGTCTTGCGGTGGCCGCCGCGCGCAAGGCATGCTTCGCCACAGCAAAGTGGGGGAGGGGTGTCTGTGGTGGACAAGCGGACCGTGGTGACCGCGGTGTTGTGCGGGATAGCGGCGCTGGGTGCGTCAGCGGCGATGACGAAGGTGGTGCCCGCGGCGGACGACAAGGCCGCCGTGCATGCGAAAGCGGCACCCCCGACCACGTCTTCCACCGCCCGCCCGTCGCAATCGCAATCGTCGAAGCGGCCTCAGTTGTCCGGCACTCCGAGTCCGCGACCGACCGCTTCCCAGCCCAAGCCGGGCGACCCCGTGTCCTTCGCCGGGGCGCTGTTCGAGGGCGAAGTGACCGGGGATCACTTCTGTACGGCCACCGTCGTGCACAGCCCCGGACGGAATCTGATCGTCACCGCGGGCCACTGCCTGCTCGCGGGCCGGGTCGGCGCAGGCGGTGCGATCTTCGCACCCGCGTACGCCGACGGAAAGGCCCCCTACGGCACCTGGAAGATCGAGGAGGTCTTCGAGGACACCCAGTGGGCCGACGACACGAACGACGACTACGACCTGGCCTTCGCCCGCCTCGCCCCCGACGCCTCGGGCCGCAACATCGAGGACGTCACCGGCGCCGCCGTCCTCGACACCTCCGGCCGCTCCGGCGAGGAGGTCACGGTGACCGGCTACCCGGCCGACCGCAAGGTCGCGCGCACCTGCACGTCCCGCGCGATCCGCGACACCCCGACGGAACAGCGCTTCGACTGCGCGGACTTCCCCGGCGGCACGAGCGGCAGCGCGTGGATCGCCGCCGACGGGAAGATCATCGGCATCCTGACGGGCGGCGACACGGACGACGTCTCGACGAGCACGATCCTGAACGACTACGCGGCCAAGCTGTACGCACGGGCCACGGGCGCGGCCGGCGGGCCGCCCGCCCGGTGACCACCGTGCTCGTACTCGCGGAGCTGGCGGGGGTCCAGGTGCGCATGCCGGAGCCGACCGACTCGCTGGAGGGACGCCGGGACCTCCAGGTCCCGCTCCTCGACCCCTACGGGTCCCAGTGCGAGGACCGGCTGCGCACGGCCGCCCGGGAGCTGTCCCGCGCGATGCCCCGCTGAGCGGGTGCTCCGGCAGGGTCCCGCCCCCTGTCCCGTAGGGCGGCAGTTCAGGCGAGCAGCCCCAAGTGCACGGGTTCGGCGGGGGCTTCGTCGAGCAGCTGGGCCAGCCGCGGGGGCCACAGGGGCTCGCCCAGCGTGGCGAGGTTCCGCCGGGAGAGCCAGCGCCAGTGGGCCTCGGGGTACTCCGGGACGGGGTCGCGCAGCGGCCCGGTGGTGACGTAGATGTGCTCGTGCTGCCGCACGGGAGTGCCCTGGTACGTGAAGTCGTGCTCCCAGGTGCACAGCAGCCGCTGCGGTTCCAGATCGGTCCACCCGGTCTCTTCCCGCAACTCCCGCCGCACGCACTCCTCGGGAGTCTCCCCGGGGTCGATCCCCCCGCCCGGCGGCAACCAGTGGATGCCGACCTCTACGTTGTTCTCCCGGAACAGAAACACCGACCCGGCGGGATTGACGACGACAATTCTTGCGGCCTGCCGTGGAGTTCGCATCAGACCAGCGTACGACGGGGGCTGCGGCGACGGGAGTGGTTTGGAGGGGGGTGGGGGTGGTGCGGTCGGGCGGGGGCTGCGTTCGTGGGTGGGGTCGGGAGTTGGCTCGGGCTGCGGGTGGTTCGGTGGCTTCGGCAGTCCCTGGGGGCGTCCCTCCAGTCCAGTGTCGTTCCGGGCCGGGCCGGTCCCTCAAGGGCGCTCCCTTCGGTCGCGTCGCTGCGCGATGGCCTGCGGCCACCCTTGACCGACCGTCCCGTCCCGGAATGCCACAAGACTTCCGGGATCCCCCCGGGGGATGGCCGGGGGGTGTGAGGGGGAGGGACGGCCGTGGTCAGGGAGGTGCGGGGGCGGTCCCGCCGGTCAGCCGACGTCCGGACGGCCGGGAGGGGCCGCCTGGACAGGGTTGGGGGCGCCGGGGAGTTCGGGACATCCACCCGACACCGATCGAGGACCCTTCCCGAGGCCGTCGCCCGCCAACCCGCACGTGAGGACGATCAGATGACCCTCCCATGCCCTGAGGCGCGACAGATCGCTACGCACTGCCGCTCGGCATAGCGACCGGCCGCCGTCTGGGGCTGGACATAGGCCGCCAACGGTCTTGGGGGCGGCTGACGTCGAATAGCGACGATCAGACCGTCCGCAGGAGCGGCGACGACCAGATGTCCGTGGGGGACGACGATCGGACCGTCCGTGGGGACAATCGGTGGCCTTCCGTGTGTCGAGGGACACGATATGGGGGGCTCACGAGGGCCTGCTGCTCGGAGAGCAGGGGCGGGGGGACGGGACTTCTCAGGTCAGCGGTTGTCGGTGGGGCTCAGCAGTGTGGCGGCTGCGGTGACGAAGGCCACGGATGCTTCCTTGGCCTCGTGGCGCCGGGCGTCCAACTCCGCGCGGTCGGTGGCCTTGCGCAGCGCGTATGTGGCATCGGCGGCCAGTTGGGCAGGCCCGGTCAGTCCGGGGACCAGGACCCGAAGACGGACGTGGGGAGCAGTGATCGCCGCCCGAGTGTCGTGGGACCTCGTCTGGGCCTCCAACTGATGCTCGGCACCTGCCTCGGTCAAAGCCAGACGCTCCCGGTGGAACATCGCCGAGCGGTGCGCGTCCAGGGCAGCCGCGAAGGCGGTGACGGCGCCGAGCTGGTCCTCACGGTGACGGTCGGCGCGCTCCTCAACACGTGTGGTCCGCGCCATCCGGTGCTGCAGGAGTCTGGCGGTCAGGGCGCCGGCGAGCGTGCCGAGCACGGCAACGATCGAAGGCCATATGGACGTCAACTGTCCTGTCCTCTCCGGTGGTCGGTATCAAGACCCATGGTCACCCACAGCGGCCCGACCCACACCCGTGAGACCCCAGACGTCCCGCAGTCGCTATGCCGAGTGGCAGTGCGTAGCGATCTGTCGCGCCTCAGGGCATGGGAGGGTCATCTGATCGTCCTCACGTGCGGGTTGGCGGGCGACGGCCTCGGGAAGGGTCCTCGATCGGTGTCGGGTGGATGTCCCGAACTCCCCGGCGCCCCCAACCCTGTCCAGGCGGCCCCTCCCGGCCGTCCGGGCGTCGGCTGACCGGCGGGACCGCCCCCGCACCTCCCTGACCACGGCCGTCCCTCCCCCTCACACCCCCCGGCCATCCCCCGGGGGGATCCCGGAAGTCTTGTGGCATTCCGGGACGGGACGGTCGGTCAAGGGTGGCCGCAGGCCATCGCGTAGCGACGCGACCGAAGGGAGCGCCCTTGAGGGACCGGCCCGGCCCGGAACGACACTGGACTGGAGGGACGCCCCCAGGGACTGCCGAAGCCACCGAACCACCCGCAGCCCAAGCCAACCCCACACCCCCACACCCCCGCCCCCTACCCCGCCTGCAGCGCCAGCGTCGGCGACAGCCTCGCCGCGCGCACCGCCGGGTAGAGGCCTGCCACCGTGCCGATGGCCAGGGTGGCGGCGAAGCCGCCTGTGACGGCCCAGACGGGGACCACCCAGGGGAGGTCGCCGGCCTGGGCGTAGACCGCCGTGGCTGCGCCGCCGAGGACGATTCCGGCCAGGCCGCCGAGGCCGGACAGGAGGAGGGACTCCGTGACGAACTGGATGCGGATCTGTCCCTTGGTCGCGCCGAGGGAGCGGCGCAGGCCGATCTCGTGGCGGCGTTCCAGGACCGAGATGATCATCGTGTTGGCCACTCCGACCCCGCCGACCAGCAGCGCGATGCCGCCCAGGCCGAGCAGGAGGGTGCTGAAGGCGCCCTCGGTGGCCGCCTTGGCCTGCAGAGCCGCCGACGGGTCCGTCACCGAGACCGCGCTCGGGTTCTGGGGGTTGGCCGTCTGGGCGATGAGGTCGCGTACCGCCTTCACGCGGTCGTCGGCCGAACGCTCGTAGACGGACGTCGGGTGGCCGTCGAAGCCCAGGAGGCTCTGCGCGGCCTCCCATCCGATCAGCGCCGAGCGCTCGATCTCCGGGGCCAGCGGGATGGGGTCCAGGATGCCGATGACCGTGAAGTACTGGCCGCCTATGAAGACCTGTCCGCCCGGCTCCGTGATGCCGAGGCGCTCGGCGGAGACGTGCCCGAGCACCACGGACGGGTAGCGGCCCGTCGCGTCGTTGAGCCAGCCGCCGCTGCGCATCTGTGCGCGCAGGGTCTTCAGCAGGTCGCCCTGGGCCGCCTTGAGGGCGATGCCGCCGGTTTCCGCCTTGGGGATGTTCTCGGAGCGGCGGACCGACTCCTTGACGTCTCCCGTCACGCCGACCGATTCCACCCCGTCGATCCGGGCGATCATGCCGGGGGCGTCCTTCGGCAGCTTGGTGTCCTGTCCCGAGAACATGCTCTGGCCGGGCGTCGCGACCATCATGTTCGTGCCGAGCTTGTCCAGTTCCTGGAGCAGCTTGGCCTGGCTGGACGAGGAGATCCCGACCACCGCGATCATCGTCGCGATGCCGATCGCGATCCCGAGCGCCGACAGGAACACCCGCATGGGGCGCGAGCGCAGCCCGGCCGAGCCGACGTGGAACACGTCGCGGGGGGTGAGCCGGGGCGGGACCAGCTTGAGGGCGCGCAGCTTCGTACGCGTGCGGGTGCCCATCAGGCGGCTCCCGCCGTGTTCCACACGTCCGCCACGATCTCGCCGTCGCGGATGCGGACCTGGCGGGGCAGGCCGGCCGCGATCTCGATGTCGTGGGTGATCACGGCGATGGTGGCCCCGTCCTGGTTGAGCTCGTGCAGCAGTTCCATCACCGATTCGCCGGACGCCGTGTCCAGCGCGCCCGTCGGTTCGTCGGCGAGCAGCAGGTCCGGTTCGCCCGCGACCGCGCGGGCGATCGCCACGCGCTGCTTCTGTCCTCCGGACAGTTCGTGCGGCCGGTGGTCCATGCGGTCGCCGAGACCGACCCGTTCCAGCGCCCGCTCCGCCCGGCGGCCGCGCTCGGCGCGGGAGAGGCCGGAGTAGAGCAGGCCCTCGGCGACGTTGGCCCGGGCGCTGATGCCCGGTACCAGGTGGAAGGACTGGAAGACGAAGCCGACGTGGCGGGAGCGCAGGGCCGACAGGGCGCGGTCGGAAAGGCTTGCGATCTCGTACCCGGCGATGGCCACGCGGCCGGCGGTGGGGCGGTCCAGCGTCCCGACGATGTGCAGCAGGGTGGACTTTCCCGATCCCGACGGGCCGACGATGGCGAGGAGTTCGCCGTTCATGACGGTGAGGTCCACGCCGCGCAGGGCCGCGACCCCGCCGGGGTACTCCTTGGTGACGCCGGTCAGTTCGACCACCGCGCGGGCGTACCGGGCTTCGCGGGGCTCGGGGGGTTCCGGCACTGCCGGGAACTGCTCGGTGTCGCTCATGACTTGGGGACTCCCACGTGCATGCCCTCCTTGAGGGCATCCCCCTTCACCTCGACCCGGCCGTTGCCGAACATGCCCAGCTCGACCTTGACCTCGCGCACCTTGCCGTCCTCGACGACCTGTACGCCGAATCCGCCGCCGGCCAGCGCGAGGAGCGCGTTGACCGGTACGGAGAGCACGCCCTTGCGGGTCTCGCCCGTCAGGTTCACCGAGACCGGGGACTGGTCGGGGCCCTTGGCGGCGGTGGCGTTGTCGAGGGTGACCTCGACCTCCACCTTCGGCTTCTTGCCGTCGCCACCGCCACCGCCACCGCCACCGCCCGCGGTCGGGTCGTCGGTGGTGGCGGTACTGCCCACCGATTCGATCTTGCCGTTGGCGGTGGCGCCGCCCGGCAGGCTCACGGTCACCGGGTCACCGGTCTTGACGGTGCCCGCCTTGGCCACGTCAAGCTGGAAGCGGACCGTGCGCTCGGTGCCGGTCAGCGTCAGTACGGGCTTGCCCGCGGCCGCCTCGTCGCCGACCGCCATGTCGTTCTTCTGCACCCGCTGCGGTCCGGAGGCGAAGGCGATGTCCTCCTTGCCGATCTCGCCGGTTTCCTTCATCTTGTGGGACTTCTGCCAGCGCTTGACCCCGGTGGCGGTGCCTTCGGTGAAGTTGCCGTCGGAGGGGTCCAGGCCGACGCCGAAGCCGAGGGCCTGGAGGTTGCGCTTGAGCTGCTTGACGTCCTCGCCCTTGTCCCCGGTCTTCAGGGTCCGGTACATGGGGGTGGTGCCGTACATGAGGTGCACCGGCTTGCCGTTGATCTCGTAGAGCTTGCCGTCGCGCTCGACGGCGGAGCCCGAGGGGGCGACCCAGGTCAGGGTCGCGGAGCCGGATCCGGAGCCCGCGCCCGTCCCCGCCGTGCCCGTGCCCGCTGCATTGAGCTTGTGTTCCTGCGCGTACCCGAGTGTCCCCTCCACCTTGAGCCCGGAGCTCAGGTCACCGCGCGTGACCGGCGCCGTCGCGTCCGGCAGACCGCCCGCGTGCTGCTTCCCGGTGTCCTTGCCGTCCGTCCCGGCCTGCGCAACGACCACGTACCCGCTGCCGGTGACGGCGAGGACGGCGGCCAGCGAGCTCAGGAGCCATTTCCCACGCTTGTTCACTGGTCAGCGCTGCACTTGTTCAGCTGCTTCTCGAAGGCGTCCTTGTCGACGCCCTTGGGTATCGACGTCGCGCCCCGCATGGGCCCGTTGACGTCCGGGTCCGGGACGTCGAAGCCGTGCTCACGCATGCACTTCGCCGACTTCAGGATCGCGTCCTTGGCCGCCTGCGAGATCCCGCCGCCGGAGCCCGGCCCCTTCATCCCGCACTTTTCCATGGCCTTCTTCAGCACCTCCTGGTCCGCGCCGTCGCCCAGGGTCATGCCGCGAGGGTCCTCGCCGGGCTTCGGGTCGGGGGCGTCGACGCCGTTGTCGCGCAGGCATTTACGCATCTTGAGGGCGTTGTCTGCGTCCGCACCACTGCCGCCGCCGTTGTTGCCCGCCGAGTTCGAGGAGTCCTTCTTCTCGTCCTTCTTTCCGTCCGAGCCGCCGGCACCGTCCGTGCACGCGGTGACGAAGAGGGTCAGGCCCGTGAGGAGCGCGGCCGTGGTCATAGTCGTGGTTCGCTTCATGCGACAGAGGTTGAGGGAGAAGGGGATTTCGCCTCTCTAAGCCCCCGCGCTTACGACGAGGAAATGTCCCCTTCCGGTAAAGAGGAGGGCATGCGAGTTCTGGTGGTGGAGGACGAGGAGTTCCTCCGGGAGATGATCGCCGAGGGGCTGCGCCGCGACGCGCTGGCCGTCGACGAGGCGAGCGACGGCCTGGAGGCCTTGCAGCGCCTGCGCCTGGGGGCCTACGACGTCCTCGTCATCGACCGTGACCTGCCGGGCCTGCACGGGGACGAGGTCTGCCGCCAGGTGGTGCGCGAGCGGCTCCTGACCCGCGTCCTGATGCTGACGGCGTCCGGGTCCGTACGGGAACGGGTGGAGGGCCTGGGCCTCGGCGCCGACGACTACCTCACCAAACCCTTCGCCTACGACGAGCTCCTCGCCCGTGTCCTGGCGCTGGGGCGGCGCGCCCAGCCGGCCCTGCCGCCCGTCCTGGAGGGGGCCGGGGTGGCCGTGGACACCGCGCGGCGCAGCGCGACCCGCGACGGGCGGCGGCTCGCGCTCTCGCGCAAGGAGTTCGCGGTGCTGGAGGCGCTGCTGCGGGCCGAGGGCGCGGTGCTGAGCAGCGACGACCTGATCGAGCAGGTGTGGGAGGAGGACACCTCCTACAGCACCAACGCGGTGCGGGTGACCCTCAGCAAGTTGCGCGCCAAGCTGGGCGAGCCGGCGCTGATCGAGACGGTGCCGGGGGCCGGGTACCGGATCGGCCGGAGTGGGAGCGGAAGCGGAAGCGGGAGCGGTGGTCCGCGATGAGAGCAGTGCTCCACTCCGAGCGCGCCCGTCTCACCGTCGTCTACGGCTCGCTGCTCCTCCTGGCAGGCGGCGGCCTCATCACCGTCATCAACATCCTCCTCCGCAGGGGCCTCTACCCCCGCATCAACGGCGCCGTCGCGACCACTGTCCTCGACACAGGTGTCACCGGGGCCGAGGGCGAGAGGTTGGCCGTCCCCGCCCTGCCGGCCGCCGTCGAGCGCGGCGCCGCGACCCGCGACCAGATCGCCAAGTGGCAGGCCACCAAGCAGCTCTCCGCCGCCGTCCAGGAGGCCACTTACCACGAGCTGCTCACCGTCTCCCTGGTCGCCCTCGCCATCTTCGCCGTCCTGTCCATGTGGCTGGCCTGGTGGATGGCGGGCCGCGTGCTGCGCCCCGTCGGCGTGATCACCGAGACCGCCCGCCGTCTCTCCGGCGCCAACCTCCACGAGCGGATCGACCTCAAGGCCCCGCCCGGCGAACTCAAGCGCCTCGCCGACACCTTCGACGGGATGCTCGACCGGATGGAGGGCCTGGTCGGGGCGCAGCGCCGGTTCGCCGCCAATGCAGCCCACGAGCTGCGCACCCCGCTCGCCGTCCAGCGCGCCGCCGCCGAGATCGGGCTGGCCGGGGACCCACCGCCGGAGAAGGTGGCCCGGATCCGGGACAAGCTCATCGGCGTCGCGGAGTCCAGCGAGCACCTCATCGAGTCCCTGCTGCTGCTGGCCGTCTCCGAAGAGGGCCTGGAGTCGGCGGAGCCGGTGGACCTGGCGGACCTGGCGGGGGCCGAGGCGTCCGCGGCCGAAGAGTCCGCCAGCGGGGAGTCCGTGGGAGGGGAGTCCGTCCACGGGGAGGACGGTCCCGCCTCCGCCCCCGCCCTGACCGTCGTACGGGAGCTCGCGCCGGTGACCGTCACCGGCGACCGGACCCTGCTCGGCCACCTGGTGCGGAACCTGCTCGCCAATGCAGTACGTCACAACCGCGCGGGCGGCAGCCTGTTCGTGGCGACCTCCGCCGACCGGGTGCTGACGGTCTCCAACACCGGCCCGGTGATCGAGCCGACGGAGGTTCCGCAGCTGCTGGAGCCGTTCCGGCGGCGGGGCGAAAGGCTCCACACCGCAGGTGAGGGCGCCGGGTTGGGGCTTTCGATCGTCGCCTCCATCGCGCGGGCGCACGGTGCGGAGCTGGCCGCCGAGGCCAATCCCGGGCCGGGCGGCGGGCTGACGGTCCGGGTCCGTTTTCCCGAGGTGCTGCGGGTCGGGGAAACGCCAGGGAGGCGGACCAGCTGATCAAAGTGAAGATCGGCTGTGTACGGTCGGGACAATGAGCAAGCACGCCCGAGCCCGCTCCCATTCGCCCCGACAGGACGGCCAGGACCGCCCGGACCGCCAGGAGCGTCCGTCCCGCATCGCCGGACGGTCCCGCCCCACCGGCACGCGACGCGCCCCCCGGGGCTCCCGCGCCACCTCCGGCGACGCCCGCGCACCGCGTTCGACGCGCCCCCTCGCGGCGGTGGCCGCGCTGGGCCTGCTCGGCTTCGGCGCGGGCTGGGTGTACATCGCCCAGGAGCCCCCGGCCAACGCCGCGGCGGCCCGGGTCGGCGCCGCCGACGCCGACGCCCGCCCGTCGGGCACCGACCGCGCGGCGCGCGGAGCCGAGCGCGACGGCCTCCAGGGCCTGACCGGGATAAGCGAGCAGACCCGGGCGAAGATCCCCGCCGACGCCCGCCAGCTCATCCTGGTCACGGGCAAGGCGAAGGACTCCTCGGAATCCACGGCTGCCCTGTACACGCGGGCTTCAGCCGGGGCCGACTGGGCGAAGAGCGCGAGCTGGCCCGCGCGCAACGGCGCCAAGGGCTGGTCCACGGAGCGCACGTACGGGGACCTGACCTCCCCGCAGGGAGTGTTCGCGCTCACCGACGCGGGCGGGCTGCTGCCGAAGCCGCCGGGCACGAAGTTCCCGTACGACCAGGACGAATCCTTCGTGGCGACGGGCCGCGGAGTGAACGGCGAGTCCCTGCGGGGTTCCTTCGACTATGTCGTCGCCGTCGACTTCAACCGCCGCACGGGGGTGACCCCGCTCGACCCGACGAAGCCGGAGGGCGAGACGAAGGGCGGCAACATCTGGCTCCACGTGGACCACGACGGCCCTTCCCAGGGCTGCGTGGGCATCCCGAAGGAAGCGATGAAGAAGGTCCTGGAGACCCTCGACCCGGCGGCGAAGCCGGTCATAGTGATGGGCCCGCAGGGCTTCTGAGGGCGCCGGAATCCACAGCACCGTCCGCCCGGCCCGCCGGGTCGCGGGCCAGCAGGGCGACGTACGCGAGGTCGAAGACGGCGCACAGCAGGCCCAGGCCGAGGATGAACGGCGCGTCCTCCAGGACTCCGAAGAGGAAGGTCGGCGCGAGCGTGCCGAGCCATTTGGCGACGGCGATGACCAGGGACTGTCCGCGCCGGCCGCGCCGGCCCGCGTAGAGGGCGATGAACAGCCCGGACATCAGCAGGTTCTGCAGGAACGCCGAGTAGCGGCTCGCCTCGTGGGTGCCGAAGTGGGCGACGAAGAGCCACTGCACGGCGAAGGCGCTCGCGAACACGAGCACGCTCCAGACGGCGAACGCCGGCCGGGTCACGAAGCCCGGCAGCTCGGCCCGCCCGTAGCGCAGGTACGTGTACACGATGACGACGTCGGCGACGGCCCACACCACGTTCACGACGGCCTGGGCCGTGACTCCGGAGTTGTGGAACTCGTAGAAGGCGTAGGTGGTTTCCCACGCGAAGTTCAGCGCGAGCGCCGCGACCGGCATCGCGTACGTCCGGTCCCGCAACCCCACCCGGATCGCCTCGACGTACACGACCGTCCAAGCCAACCCGCTGACCAGCGTCAAAAAGAGATCCACGCGCGCACCCTAGCGGCCGGCCCCGCGCTCGCACAGAGGACGAGGAACAACAGGTGTGCGAGCCAAAACTCGCCGGGGCTATGATCCGCTGATTCGAATCCGTGTTTCAGAGGGGCGCAGTCTTCCGCGGGCCCTTTGAGAACGCGGGTGTTCCGCACACATCCGGGGGGATTCTTTGAACTTTTCCGTTCCGCGCGCCCTTCGCGGCGCGCTCGTCGCCGCCGCCACGGCGCTCGCCACCACCGCCGGCCTGCTCGGCGGTGCCTCGTCCGCCCAGGCGGCGGGCGGGTACGAACGCTGCGCCTGGGGCTCGGTCTGCGTGTTCAGCGGGCCCGTCGGCACCGGGGACATGATGGTCGTCACGAGCAGCATGCCCAGCCTCGGTGCCTGGGACAACCGCATCAGCTCGCTCGCCAACTACAGCGACTACACGGTCTGCGTCAGCCCGGATCCCGACTTCGGCTGGCTCGGCGCCGTCCACTACTACACCGGCAGGGTGTCCTTCGACGAGAGCACGCGTCCGGACCTGGACAAGGCCGTCAGCTCGATCCAACTCCTGCCGAACGCGGAGGACTGCGGCACCTTCTCCACCTACCCGAACTGGTGGTCCGGCCAGGAACCGGCTGCGCGCCCCGCGTCCTCGGACGCCGAGGCCGCCTTCGGTGACTTCGACGGCCTCGGCCGCACCGACGTGCTCGGCCGCAACCGGTACGGCATGTTGTGGGCCGTGATCGGGGAGGACCGGGCCAAGACCCACCGCATCGGCACCGGCTGGGACGAGATGACCCAGCTCGTGCGCCACGGCGACTACAACGGGGACGGCAAGGAGGACGTGTTCGCCCGGGACAAGGGCGGCGCCCTGTGGTTCTACCCGGGTACCGGCTCGGGCCTCGGCGATCGGGTCGGCCTCGGTGGCGGCTGGAACGGGATGCGGGACCTGGCCGCGGCCGGGGACCTCACCGGTGACGGCAAGCGGGACCTGCTCGCCGTCGACACCGCCGGTGTGCTGTGGATGTACCCGGGCAACGGCAAGGGGTCCTTCGGTGAGCGTGCGAGCCTCGGCGGCGGCTGGGGCGTGATGAACGAGCTCGTGGGTGCCGGCGACCTGAACTCCGACCATCTCTCCGACCTCGTGGTCCGTGACACCTCCGGGCGGCTGTGGCTCTACCCGGGCAACGGCCGCGGCGCCTTCGGCGACCGCCTCCTGATCGGAACCGGCGGCTGGAACGGCCTCGCGGAACTGGCGGGGGTCGGCGACTACGACGGCGACGGTCACCCCGACCTCCTGGCGCACTCGCCCCGGGACAACTACCTGCTCCTGTACCCCGGGACGGGTGCGAAGGACGGCCACCTCGGCGATTCGAGGGTCATCGGCGGCGCCTCGGACGCGCACCTCGTCTTCTGAGCCCGCGGCCCGTGCCGAGGTCCCGGCTCCTTGCGGGCCGGGGCCCGGCCGTCCGGTTCTCACCCAACCCATCCAGTCCTCGGACTCCTCGGACTTCAGTACAGAACGGAACTCCTTCCCCATGACGCGACCCGGTTCCCGAACCCGACCGCGCGCCCTGCGGCGCGCCCTCGCCACGGCCGTCGCCACGGCCGCCTCGCTGGCCGCCCTGGTCACCGCCGCGCCCACCGCCGCCGCGGTCGACAACTCCCAGCGCTGCCCGGCGAACACGTTCTGCGTCTTCGAGGGCGGCAACTTCACGGGCGAGATGCGGACCTACTCGACCCCGCAGGCCGGGCTCGGCTCCTTCGACAACAAGATCTCGTCGCTGGTCAACAACAGCGGCCTGTACGCGACCGCGAACCTGGACGCGGACTACGGCGGCGGCTACCTCCTGGTGACCCCGCACAACGGGGCCATCGACCTGTCGGGCTCCATCCTGGACACGTACCAAAACTCGATCAGTTCCATCCGGATCGCCACCACCTACCAGGAGGCCGTCCAGGGCATTGCGTACATGGAATGGGTGGCGTGGCCCGAACGGCCGCGGCCCGCGCCGGTCCCGGCCGTCGCGGACTTCGCCGACCTCAACAACGACCGGATCGCCGACCTCCTCGAGCGTGCCGAGGACGGCCGCCTGTGGTTCCTGCCCGGGATCAGGGACGCCCAGGGGCATGCGCCGGGCAGGCTGCTCGGCGGCGGCTGGGACGCCATGACCCAGCTGGTGCGCCACGGCGACTACAACGGGGACGGCAAGGAGGACCTCTACGCCCGCGACACGGCCGGCCAGCTGTGGTTCTACCCGGGTCTCGGCACCGGCGGCTTCGGCAATCGGCTGGGTCTGGGCGGCGGCTGGAACACCATGCGCGAGATCAGCGCGGCCGGTGACCTGACGGGCGACGGGCGCGGCGATCTGCTGGCCCGCGACACGGGCGGCACGCTGTGGATGTACCCGGGTCTCGCCAACGGCGCCTTCGGCAACCGGTTGAACCTGGGCGGCGGCTGGAACAGCATGACCCAGCTCGTCTCGCCCGGTGACCTGAACGGCGACGGCCGGGCCGACCTGCTGGCCCGGGACGACTCGCGGCAGCTGTGGCTCTACCCGGGCAACGGCTCGGGCAGCTTCGGCGACCGCAAGCTGCTGCCCTACGCCTGGCCGTCGGACTCCCAGATCGTGGCCACCGGCGACGCCAACAGCGACGGCATCGTCGACCTGATGCGGCCCATCGGCTTCCAGGCCTTCGTGTACCCGGGCACCGGAACCGGCGGCCTGCGCGCCCCGGAGGCCAACATGGGCTGGGACACGTCCGCCGGCGTTTACGTCTTCTGACCCTCCCCCGGGGCTGCGGCCCCGACCGTTGCGACCCCGCGCCCTGGGCGCGGGGTCGCACGTCTTTCCGGCCCCCCTCTCGGTGACGGGAACCAGAACGGCTCCGACCGTCGCGGGCCCTGCCCTCGGTAGCCCCCCCGCAACACTCGGCCGGGTGAACCGCGCCCACCCCTTGCCTGACGACCCGTCAGCTACGACGATGGCCCCCGGCACCGGTATGACGAATCGGCAGACGAGGACGAGGCGGGTACGGCCCATGGCGCGCGTGTTTCCGGAGGGACGACTGGTCTACGGGATGCAGCTCCCTATCCAGTCGCAGAGCACCATCTACGCCGAGCCCTGGGAGGCGACCGCCGGGGCGGCCGATCTCGCGGCCGTCGCGCGGGCGGCCGACCGGGCCGGTTTCGGCTACGTCGCCACCTGCGACCACGTCGCGATCCCGCGGCGGATGGCCGGCCCGATGAGCACCATCTGGTACGACCCGGTGGCCACCCTCTCCTTCCTGGCCGGGATCACCGAGAACGTCCGGCTGCTGAGCCACGTCGCGATCCTCGGCCTGCGCCACCCGCTGCTCAGCGCCAAGCAGTACGCCACCGTCGACCACCTCTCCGGCGGCCGGCTGATCCTTGGCGTCGGGGCCGGTCACGTGCAGGAGGAGTTCGAGGTCCTCGGCGTGGACTTCGCGCGCCGCGGGGCCGTCCTCGACGAGACCCTCGACGCCCTGCGCGCGGCCCTCGGGCCGGAGGAGTACCCGGAGTTCGAGGGCGAGTTGTTCTCCTTCAAGGACCTCGGTCAGCTGCCCCGGCCCACCCAGGCCCGGATCCCCGTCTGGGTCGGCGGCTCCTCGCCGGCCGCCGTCCGCCGGGCGGCCCGGCGGGGCGACGGCTGGCTCCCGCAGGGGGACCCCCGGGACAGGCTCCCGGCGCAGATCGCCCGCATCAAGGAGCTGCGCGCCGAGGCCGGGGTCACCGACCCCATCGAGTTCGGCGCGATCACCGAGGCGCTCTACGTCGGCGAGCCCGGCTGGGACACCGGCCGCCGGACCCTGACCGGCAAGGCGGAGGCGCTCGCCGAGTCGCTGCGCGAGTACAAGGCGCTCGGCATCGACCAGATCCAGGTGCGCTTCCGCAACCGCGACCGGGCCGAACTCATCGACCAGATCACCGCTTTCGGGTCCGAAGTGGGACCCCTCCTCAACGACTAGGAGCTACGGGTATGGGCAAGCTGGACGGGCGCGTCGTCATCATCACCGGTGCGGCGCGCGGCCAGGGCGAACAGGAGGCCCGGCTCTTCGCGACCGAGGGCGCCAAGGTGCTCCTGGGTGACGTGCTGGACGAGCAGGGGGCGGCGGTCGCCAAGGACATCGGCGAGGACCGGGCCCGGTACGTTCGGATGGACGTGAGCCGGGAGGAGGACTGGGCGGCCGCCGTAGCGGCGGCGAAGGAGGCCTTCGGTCCCGTCAACGGTCTGGTCAACAACGCGGGGATCCTGCGCTTCAACGAGCTGACCGCGACCCCGCTGGAGGAGTTCCAGCAGGTGATCCAGGTCAACCAGGTCGGCGCCTTCCTCGGCATCAAGTCGGTGGCCCCCGAGATCGAGGCGGCCGGCGGCGGCACCATCGTCAACACCTCCTCGTACACGGGCCTGACGGGCATGGCGTACGTGGGCACGTACGCGGCGACCAAGGCGGCGATCCTGGGCCTGACCCGGGTGGCCGCGCTGGAGCTGGCCGCGAAGAACATCCGGGTCAACGCGATGTGCCCGGGGGCCGTGGACACCGCGATGGCGACCCCCGGGAACACGAATCCGGCGGAACTGCCCCAGGAGGCGCGCGACGCCATGGCGGAGCTCTACCAGCGCGTCGTGCCGATGGGCCGGGTGGGGCAGCCGGAGGAGATCGCGAAGCTGGCGCTGTTCCTGACCAGCGAGGACTCCTCGTACATCACGGGTCAGCCCTTCGTGATCGACGGCGGCTGGATGGCCGGCGTCAGCATCCTCTAGCCCGACTCCGCCGTATCTGATGGAGCGTCAGGTATTGACGCTCCCGCCCCCGCGATGGAACAGTCGTGACATCGAATCTGACGCAACGTCAGAAACAGAAGGACGGTGAACCCCCTTGGAATTCGGGCTCTTTGTGCAGGGATACGTGCCTGAGGCGCGGTCCAAGGTCGACCCCGAGGCAGAGCACAAGGCGCTGATCGAGGAGACCGAGTACGTCATTCAGGCGGACAAGTCCAACTTCAAGTACGCCTGGGCCTCCGAGCACCACTTCCTGGAGGAGTACTCGCACCTTTCGGCGAACGAGGTGTTCCTCGGGTACCTCGCTCACGCCACCGAGCGCATCCACCTCGGCTCCGGCATCTTCAACCCCCTCGCCCCGGTCAACCACCCGGTCAAGGTGGCCGAGAAGGTCGCCATGCTCGACCACCTCTCCAAGGGGCGCTTCGAGTTCGGCACCGGCCGCGGAGCCGGCAGCCACGAGATCCTCGGCTTCCTTCCCGGCATCGAGGACATGAACGGCACCAAGGAGATCTGGGAAGAGACCATCGCCGAGTTCCCCAAGATGTTCCTCCAGGAGGAGTACGAGGGGTTCCAGGGCAAGCACTGGTCGCTTCCGCCGCGGAAGATCTTCCCCAAGCCGTACGGCAAGGCCCACCCGGCCATGTGGTACGCCGCCGGCTCCCCGGCCTCGTACGCCATGGCGGCCAAGAAGGGCCTGGGCGTCCTCGGCTTCAGCGTCCAGAAGGTCTCCGACATGGCCTGGGTGCTGGACCAGTACAAGACCGCGATCCAGGAGGCGAAGGCCATCGGCGCCTTCGTCAACGACAACGTCATGGTCACCTCGACCGCGATCTGCGCCGAGACCCACGACAAGGCCGTCGAGATCGCCGTCAACGCCAACATGAACCGCTTCCAGTCGCTGGTCTTCCGCTACCACGACACCTTCCCGCGGCCCGAGATCATCCCCGAGTGGCCCGAGATCCTCCCCGAGTACAACGCGGAGATCGTTGAGCTCCTGATCGAGGAAGAGCTGCTCATCTGCGGCGACCCCTCCGAAGTCCGCGCCCAGTGCAAGCGGTGGGAGGAGGCCGGCGCCGACCAGCTCTCCTTCGGCCTGCCGACCGGGGTCAGCTACGAGGACACGATGACCACCATCAAGCTCATCGGTGAGCACGTGATCCCGCACATCGACACCGACCCGGTGCACCGCACCACGCGTTTCCGTGAGGCGTCGGGCTCCTGAGGAACGGGGGCGGCGTCTTCCCGGACCGCCGCCCCGCACCGGCCCCGGCCGGAGTCACGCCGTGGCTGCGGCCAGCCCGGCGGGCTCCGGCCCGGGCATGCGGGGGCTCCGCCCCCGCACCCCCGCGCCTCAAACGCCGGCGGGGCTGGAATTTCCAGCCCACCGGCGTTTACGCGCGGGCTGACGCCGGCCAAGTCCAGCCCCGCCGGCGATTGAGGCGCGGGGTCTGGGGTGACGCCCCAGGACGCGGCGCGCAACTCGAACCACCGGCAGAAGGGACGTCATGCTCGACCACCTGATCAAGGGCGCCACCGTCGTGGACGGGACAGGAGCCGCGGCCCGCGTGGCCGACGTGGGGATACGCGACGGCCGGATAGCCGTCATAGCCCCGCCGGGAACCGTCACCGAAGAGGCCATGAGCAGCGAGGACGCCACCGGCCTCGTACTCACCCCCGGCTTCATCGACCCCCACACGCACTACGACGCCCAGCTGTTCTGGGACCCGTACGCGACCCCCTCCATGAACCACGGCGTGACCACCGTCGCGGGCGGCAACTGCGGATTCACCCTGGCCCCCCTCAACCCGGCCCGCCCCGAGGACGCCGACTACACCCGCCGGATGATGAGCAAGGTCGAGGGCATGGCCCTCAAGGCGCTGGAGGAAGGCGTCGACTGGACCTGGTCCACCTTCGGCGAGTACCTCGACGCGCTCGACGGCCGCATCGCCGTCAACGCCGGCTTCATGGTCGGCCACTGCGCCCTGCGCCGGCACGTGATGGGCGAGGACGCCGTCGGCGGCCAACCCAGCGAAGAGCAGATGCAGCAGATGCTCGACCTCTTCCACGACGCCATGAACGCCGGCGCCTGGGGCCTGTCGACCACCCAGTCCTCCACCCACTCCGACGGCGCCGGAGCCCCCGTGGCCTCCCGGCACGCCGAGCCCGCCGAGCTCCTCGCCCTCTCCAAGGCGGTCTCCGAACACGAGGGCACCCAGCTCGAAGCCATCGTCGCGGGCTGCCTCGACCAGTTCGCGGACGAGGAGATCGACCTCTTCGTCGAGATGAGCGCGGCCGCCGGCCGCCCCCTGAACTGGAACGTGCTCACCATCGACGCCTCCGTCCCCGAGCGCGTGCCGCGCCAGCTCGTCCCGAGCGAGCGCGCCCGCAAGGCCGGCGGCCGCATCGTCGCGCTGACCATGCCGATCCTGACCCCCATGAACATGTCGCTGGGCACGTTCTGCGCGCTCAACCTCATCCCCGGCTGGGGCGACGTCCTCGGACTGCCCGTCCCGGAGCGGATCGCGAAACTGCGCGACGCCGACGTACGGGCCGAGATGCTGCGCCGCGCCGACAGCAAGGAGGCCGGGGTCTTCCGGCGCCTCGCCAACTTCGGGCGCTACGTCATCGGCGACACCTACAGCGAGGCGAACGAGGGCCTCTCGGGCCGCGTGGTCAACGACATCGCAGCCGAGCGCGGCCAGGACGCCTTCCACTGCCTGGTCGAGATCTGCGCCAACGACGACCTGCGCACGGTGCTCTGGCCCATGCCCACCGACAACGACCCGGCCAGCTGGGAGCTGCGCGCCGAAACCTGGCAGCACGAGGACGTCATGCTCGGCGGCTCCGACGCGGGCGCGCACCTGGACCGCATGTGCGGGGCCCCGTACACGACCCGCTTCCTCGGCGACTGCCTGCGCGGCCGCAAGCTGGTGCCGCTGGAGCAGGCGGTACGGATGCTCACGGACGACCCGGCCCAGCTGTTCGGGCTGCGCGAGCGCGGCCGGATCACCGAGGGGTACCACGCGGACCTGGTGCTCTTCGACCCGGAGCGGATCGAGGCCGGGCCGGCGACGCTCGTGCACGACCTGCCCGGGGACAGCCCGAGGCTGGACGCGCGGGCGATCGGCATGGTGTCCGTACGCGTCAACGGCGTGGAGACCATCCGCGACGACGAGATCACGGGGGCGATCCCCGGGATCGTGCTCCGTTCGGGCCGGGACACGAGGACGGTGAGCACCAGGTGACCACTCAGGACGATCCGCAGAAGCTCTACATCGGCGGCGAGTGGGTCGAGCCGGCCGGCGGGCACTACGAGGTGGTCAACCCGGCCGACGAGTCCGTGGTCGGCCTGGCCCCCGAGGCCACGCGCGGCCAGGTCGAGGACGCGGCGCGCGCCGCGGCCCAGGCCTTCGAGAGCTGGTCCCGTACGAAGCCGGAGGAGCGGGCCGCGATCCTGGACCGGGCCGCGGACATCATCCAGCGCGAGTACGAGCCGTGGGCGGCGCTCGCCCAGGCCGAGACGGGCGCCACGACGGGGATCGCCCGCGGCATGCAGGTCGGTGTCGGGGTGACCCGCTTCCGGCGGTACGCGAAGGGCGCGCTGGAGCCGGTCGAGCGCGGGCTGCCGCCCCAGGTCACCGACGCGGGCCCGATGGGCGCGGCGAGCGTGCTGGGCGCCCTGGAGATCCGCCAGCCGGTCGGGGTCGTCACCTGCATCACCTCGTACAACAACCCGTGGGCGAATCCGGCGGGCAAGGTGGCCCCGGCGCTGGCCATGGGCAACACGGTGGTGGTCAAGCCGGCCCCGCAGGACCCGCTGTCGGTGTTCAGGATGGCCGAGGCCCTGCACGAGGCCGGGGTCCCGGCAGGCGTGGTCAACGTGGTCTCCGGCACCTCGGTGGAGGTCGGCGAGGCGGCCGTGGACTCACCCGACGTGGACATGGTGTCCTTCACCGGCTCCACGGGCGTCGGGCAGCGCATCGCCGAGGTCTGCGGCCGGACGATGAAGCGGCAGCTGATGGAGCTCGGCGGCAAGGGTGCGGCGATCGTCCTCGCGGACGCCGACCTGGACGCGGCGGTGATGGGGATCGGCACCACCTTCTCCTTCTACTCCGGGCAGATCTGCACGGCTCCGACCCGGGTGATCGTGCACCGCTCGGTGTACGAGCAGCTGGTGGAGAAGCTGACGGGCTACCTGGCCTTCATGAAGGTCGGCGACCCGACGGTGCGCGGCACGGTGGTGGGCCCCGTCATCTCGGCGGCGCACCGGGACCGCGTGGAGTCGTACGTCGAGCTGGGGAAGAAGGAGGGCGCGCGGATCGCCTTCGGCGGCGAGCGCCCGGTGGTCGGTACGGAGGGGAAGGGCTTCTACGTGGCCCCCACGCTCCTTGTCGACTGCACGAACGACATGCGGGTGGTCCGGGAGGAGATCTTCGGCCCGGTCGTCGTGGTGGTCCCCTTCGACGGAGCCGCCGGAGACGACGAGGAGGCGGTGGCGCTGGCCAATGACAGCGACTTCGGCCTGCTCAGCTACGTCTGGTCCGGGGACGCGGCGCGCGCCTTCCGGGTGGCGCGGCGGCTGCGGGCCGGCGGGGTGGGCGTGAACACCATCGGGCGCAACATGGAGGCGCCGTTCGGCGGCTTCAAGCGCTCGGGGGTGGGGCGGGACGTGGGGTCGTACGCGCTGCATGCCTACAGCGAGATGCAGTCGATCGTCTGGACCGGCTGACACGGCCAAAGTCACACGGGAAAGTTTTTAAACGCCCAAAACGGGCAAGGCTGCGGTTTCCGCATACCGGAATGGAATGTCCGATCCCGTATGAACAGTGGGTCGATGCCCGAGGAAACCTTTCATTGCGAGTTCGTGAAGTCTCTCGACCTCAAGATGTGAAGGTCATCCGGGTTGTGGATATTCGGACTTAGGTCCTCCGGATGTGGAAACCGCAGCATCTAACGTCCTGACTCATGACACAGCTGGACGTTCGGCCCGAGGTCGGAGACACGGTAGGCGGCGGGACCCCCGAGGGCGACGTCCGCGGCAAGGGGCTCGGCAAGGGCTCCGTCGGCCTGGTGGGAAGCGCCGTCATCGGCATCTCCACCGTCGCCCCCGTCTACTGCCTGACCTCGACGCTGGGCTCCACCGCCGGCGAGGTCGGCGTCCAGATGCCGGCCGTCTTCCTGGCCGGCTTCCTGCCGATGCTGCTGGTCGCCTTCGCGTACCGCGAGCTCAACAAGGCCGTGCCGGACTGCGGCACCTCCTTCACCTGGACCGTGAAGGCCTTCGGCCCGCGGATCGGCTGGATGTGCGGCTGGGGCCTGGTGATCGCCACGATCATCGTGCTCTCCAACCTGGCCGGCGTCGCCACCTCCTACTTCTGGCTGCTGGCCGGCGAGATCACGAGCAACCCGGCGATCTCCGCCCTGGACGACAACAAGCTCGTCCACATCGCCACCTGCCTCACCCTCATCGCGGCCGCGACCGCCATCAGCTACCGCGGCATGACGGCCACCAAGGGCGTCCAGTACACCCTGGTCGGCCTCCAGCTCGCCGTCCTCGCCATCTTCGTCACCATGGCCTTCCAGAAGGCCTCGGCGGGCACCTTCGACACCGGCCTGGACTTCTCCTGGCAGTGGATGAACCCCTTCGCGGTCGAGTCGATGGCGGCCTTCACCGCCGGACTCTCGCTGTCGATCTTCATGTACTGGGGCTGGGACGCCTGCCTCGCCACCAACGAGGAGACCACCGGCTCCGCCAAGACCCCCGGCCGCGCCTCGCTCATCGCGATGGTCGTCCTCGTCGGCTCCTACCTGGCCACCGGCATCGCCGCCCAGATGGCCGTCGGCTCCGGCACGGCCGGCTTCGGCCTCGGCAACCCGGAGACCTCCGGCAACGTCTTCGCCGCCCTCGCCGGCCCCGTGATGGGCCCGATGCTCGGCATCCTGCTCTTCGTCGCCGTCCTCGCCTCGGCCACGGCCTCCCTGCAGACCACCTTCATCCCGGTGGCGCGCACCGTCCTGGCCATGTCCACCTACGAGGCGCTGCCGCCCTCGTACGCGAAGGTCCACCCGAAGTTCAAGACCCCCGGCCGGGCCACCGTCATGGCGGGCGTCGCCACCGGAGCCTTCTACACCGTGATGACCCTGGTCAGCGAGAACGTCCTGACCGACACGATCTTCGCGCTCGGCCTGATGATCTGCTTCTACTACTCGCTGACGGCCTTCGCCTGCGCCTGGTTCTTCCGCGGCGACCTGCGCAAGTCCACCCGCGACCTGTTCTTCAAGGGCGTCTTCCCCGTCCTGGGCGGCCTGCTCCTGGCCTCGGTCTTCTTCAAGACCCTCTACGACGCCTGGAACCCGGCCTACGGCTCCGGCTCCACCATCCCCGGCCTCGGCGTCGGCAGCGTCTTCGTCATCGGCGTCGGCCTCCTCGCCCTCGGCGTGGTCGTCATGTTCGTCACCGAACGCCGCAACCCGGCCTTCTTCCGCGGCGAGGTCCTCACGAAGTCCACCCCGGCCCTGGTGGTCGAGGACTGACACCGGACGCTCCACGCACCCCCGCCGTGTCATCCCCGCGGCGGAGGCGGTGACCGGGACGCGGCGGGGTCGTTGGGTCGGGCATGAACGCCATCAAGCGCAGCCTTGCCGCTCTGGTCCTGACCGGGGGAGCGGCCCTGGCCCTGACTCCCGCCGTCGCGTACGCCGCCGACGAGCCCGACATCCAGGGGCCCCCGATCACCCAGCGCGTCAGCGACATCGTGGACCACCCCGGGGGCGCCGTGAAGGACGCGAAGACGGCGGTGGAGGTCACCGCCACGGCCGCCGGGACCGCCTCGAAGGCGACCGACGCCTCGCTCTCCGGAGCCGGTACGGCGATCACCGCCGGGCTGCCGAAGGCCCCGAAGGTGCGCGGGGCCTGAGGCGGGACGGGGCCCGAGGCGGAACGGGGCCCGAGGCCGTCCGGGGCTGGAGTCGGACGGGGCTCCGGCCGCCCCGGCCGGGGGTTCGCGCTGATCTACGGGAGGGCCGTCCGGGCGGTGCGGTCGTTGATCAGCTCATGATCCTCTGGCTGCTCAATCACCTCAGCACCTTTCTGCTCGGCGTCGTCCTCGTCGGCGGCTTCGTCTCCCTCGCGATCCTCGGCAGCCTGGCCGCCCGCCGCCGCTTCCCGCACCTGGCGGGCGGCGAGCACAACGAGATGGTCGGAGTCGCCCTCGGCATGTTCGGCGCGATCTACGGCATCATCCTGGCCTTCGTCGTCGTCACCCTGTGGACCCAGCTGGAGAACACCCAGACCATCGTCGCCACCGAGGCCACCGACCTGGCCCTGGTGGTCCGCAGCGCCGATGCCTTCCCGTCGGCCGACCGCGACCGCATGGACCGCGCGGTGGGCGACTACGTCCATGCCGTCGTCGAAATCCAGTGGCCCCTCATGCGCGAGGGGCGGCCCAGCTACGAGGCCACTGCCGAGCAGACGCACGCCCTGTACACGGCCCTGCAGTCCTTCGAGCCCGCCGGTCCTCGGAGCGAGACCTTCTACGGGGAGGCCGCCGGCCGCCTGAACGACGTCGCGGCGCAGCGCCGGGCGCGGGTGACGATGGCCGAGTCCTCGCTGCCGATGCTGCTCCAAGTGCTCGTCTACGGCGGCGCGCTGGTGATCCTCCCGCTCACCTTCCTCTTCGGCCTGCGGAGCCTGAGGATGCAGCTGCTGTTCGTCTCGGCGGTGGCCGGACTGATCGGCTTCAGCCTGCTGCTGGTGATGGCGCTCGACCGCCCCTTCGCGGGCGACCTGGCCGTGAGCCCGGCCCCGTACAAGGAGGCGGCCCTGGCGCAGTTCTGGCGCTGAGGCCTCGCGGGGGCGGCGCGGGGCGGGCGGGTGGTCCCCCGCGCGAAAATGGGTTTCCGTACCCGTCGGGGCGCGGGGACCATGGGTGGATGGTGTCCACTGACCGCTTGCTCGCCTTCGCCGCCATGTCGCTGCTGCTCATCGTGATCCCCGGGCCCAGCGTGCTCTTCGTCATCGGACGGGCACTGTCCCAGGGGCGCCGGGCCGTCCTGACCACGGTGGCGGGCAATACCGCCGGGGCGTACGTGCTGGTCGTCGCCGTGGCCTTCGGGGTGGGCGCGGTGGTGGAACGTTCCCTCCTCGTCTTCACCGCGCTGAAGCTCGCGGGCGCCGCGTACCTGGTCTACCTGGGCTTCAAGGCGTTCCGCGCACGCCACTCCCTGCGGGCCGAGTTCGGCGGGGAGGGGGCCTCGTACGGGACCTGGCGGTCGCTGTGGGAGGGGTTCGCCGTCGGGGTGGCCAACCCCAAGACCATCGTGTTCTTCGCCGCGGTCCTCCCGCAGTTCGTGGAGCGCGACAAGGGGCACGTCACGGCGCAGATGCTCCTCCTGGGGCTGGTCTTCAACGCCATCGCTGTGGTCTGCGACAGCACCTGGGGCCTGGTAGCCGCGACCGCCCGCGGCTGGTTCGCGCGCTCGCCGCGACGACTGGCCATGGTCGGCGGCGCGGGCGGACTGGCGATGATCGGTCTCGGCGTCACGGTGGCGGCGACGGGGCGCAAGGACTGAGACTGGGGGCGTGCGGGCCTGGTTTCCGTAAGGCCTGAAGGTCTGAACGACCGGTTGAAACAGGGGGATTCATGCACGCCCGCCTACTTCGTTTATGTGCCGCGACGGTGGCTGTCAGCGCCGTCACGGCCTTCCTCACCGGCTGTTCCGCCCAGCCCGAATCCTCCGCGCCGAAGACGCACGTGAGCTTCAAACCCGCGCCGAGCGCCCCGGCGACGCCGGAACCCACGAGCACCGGCAGCGCCGTGATCCAGTGGTACGGGACCGGCGGCGTCGACCTGCTCAACAGCCTGATCACCTCGACGCGGCACGTCCACGGCGCCCACGAGGAGCACGCGGTGTTCATCGACTTCGCGGACGTGTCCAAGGACCTCAAGGCCGCCCGCGCCCACGGTCCCGTCCCCGACGCGCAGGCACAGAAGGCCTGGTGGGGCGCGCTCGACCGGATCGACGCGGCCACGACCGCGATCCTGGTGCACTCGGGTCTGAGCCTCCAGGACGTTCCGGCGGGCACGGCGGTCCAGTCGGAGGACGAAGCCTGGGAGGGCCTCGGCCTGGCCCTGAAGGACCTCAAGGACACCGAGACCCGCCTGCACGAACTGGGCTGCCTCCCCAAGGGGAAGCCCTGGGGGTAGGGCGGAGTGGGCGGGGTGGGCGGACTGGGCGGGGTGGCGGAGTGGAGCCGGGCCTAGGCGGCTTCGGCGGCCCGTTCCGCGAGGAAGTCCTCCCAGGTCCGCTTGGCGACCAGGGCACCTTCGAGGGTGAGGTTGTCGGCGGCGCGGTAGGCGCGGCCGACCTTGCCCGGAATGCGTACGGGGAGCCTGGGGCGGCGCTTGCCCGCGGCCCTGAGGTGCTCGCGGCTCAGGTCGCCCAACGCGAAGACCTCGGGCCCGACGAGGTCGGGCACGCGGCCCTGCGGCGCGCCGAGGGCCAGCTCGACGAGGCGCGCGGCCACGTCGCGGGAGTCGACGGGCTGGAACCGCAGACCGCCCGGGACGGGGACGACGGGCAGCTTGGCCATCGTCGACACGGCGGTCAGGACGAACTCGTGGAACTGGGCGGCGCGCAGCGTCGTCCACGGCACCCCCGACTCGGCCACTGCCAGTTCGGCGCCGTACTTCGCCTTGAAGTACCCGATGGGCAGCCGGTCCGCCGCGACGACCGAGATGTACACGAGGTGGCGGACACCCGCCCGCGCGGCGGCCCGCGCCAGGTTCCCGGTCGCGACGTCGTCGCCCTTCGCTGCGCCCGCGAGGTGCAGGACCACCTCCACGCCCTCCAGGGCGGGGGCGATCCCTTCCTCTTCGCGCAGGTCGCAGGCCACGTACTCGATGCCCGGCTCGGACTCACGGGCGTGGCGGGTGAGCACCCGCACCTGGTGGCCGGCCCGGCGCAGGAGGGGGACGACCTGGCTGCCGAGGGTGCCGGTGCCGCCGGTGACGAGGATCGGGGTGGTGGGGGTGGTGGGGGTGTTGGGGGTGGTCGGGGTGGCCGGCGTGGTCATGACTGCTCCCTCATCCGTTCGGATATTCGTTCGCGTGCGTGCGATCGGTGATCTACTTCCTTGACCCTTGGGGAGGAAGGAACGTGACAGTGGACGACCAAGATCTTCT
The DNA here is from genome assembly GCF_057834465.1 of Streptomyces sp. GL_140. Lineage (NCBI taxonomy): Bacteria > Bacillati > Actinomycetota > Actinomycetes > Kitasatosporales > Streptomycetaceae > Streptomyces > Streptomyces sp. GL_140. Next base: position 3,720,118 of record NZ_CM174404.1, on the reverse strand, counting down.
GGCTGCCCGGTTCGAGGAGCACCGATCGCACCTGCGGGCCGTCGCCTACCGCATGCTCGGCTCCCTCGGCGAGGCCGAGGACGCGGTCCAGGAGGGTTGGCTGCGCCTGAGCCGCACCGACGTCGGTGAGGTGGAGAACCTCGGCGGCTGGCTGACGACCGTCGTGGCCCGCCTGTGCCTGAATGTGCTGCGCTCGCGCGAGACGCGGCGCGAGGATCCCCTCGACATCCGGATGCCCGACCCGGTCATCGCGCGCGAGGACGCCATCGACCCCGAGCAGGAGGTCATGCTGGCCGACTCGGTCGGCCTCGCGCTCCTGGTCGTACTCGAATCCCTCGCACCGGCGGAGCGCCTGGCGTTCGTCCTGCACGACATGTTCGCCGTGCCCTTCGACGAGATCGCCCCGATGATCGACAAGACCCCCGTGGCCACCCGCCAGCTCGCCAGCCGGGCCCGCCGCAGGGTCCAGGGCCAGGCCACGGCTCCGGACCCCGACCTCACCCGCCAGCGGGAGGCCGTCAACGCCTTCTTCGCGGCCACGCGCGAGGGGGACTTCGGCGCCCTGGTCGCCATCCTCCACCCGGACGTCGTCCTGCGCGCCGACGGCCGCCTCGGACAAACCCGCCGGACGGTCGTCCTCAACGGCGCCCAGTCCGTGGCCTCCCAGGCCGCCGGCTACCGCAGCATGGCCCCGTTCGTGGTCCCCGCGCTCATCAACGGCGCGGCGGGTGTGGTGGTGATCGTCAAGGGCAAGCTGATGTCGGTCATGGCGTTCACGGTCACGGGCGGCTGCGTGGTGGCCATCGACGTCATCACGGACCCGGAGCGCCTGGCGGGGTACGACGTGTCGGGGGTGGTGGGGGGAGTGTGAGGGTGATCGGGGGTGGGGTCGGGGGTGGGGTCGGGCTGCGGGTGGGTGTGTGGCTTCGACGGTCCCTGGGGGCGTCCCTCACGCGGTCGCCGAAGGCCTCGTAGCGGGTTTGGACGAGTTCCTGGGCTGCGTTCAGGCCCAGGCCGTGTGCGCGGCCGGCCTGCCAGAGCGTGTGGACCGCGTACATCCGGCGGCCCTGGAGGACGTACCCGTCGACCTGGCGGTGGATGTCCTCGGGGAGGCTCTCCCACCAGCCGGTCCAGTCGATGGTGCTGTCGGGCTTGTGGGTCATGCCGTGGCCTCCGGGACGAAGAGGCTGACCCGGTAGGTGGTGGGGGCGACCAGGCGCCCGCAGAACATGTCTATCCGCAGCCGGTTCAGGTCGGTGACGGCGCCCTCGGCCTGCAGGCGGAGGACGTGTGCCTTCAGTTCCGCGTGGTTCTCCGTGGAGAAGAGCGGTTCCCAGCGGCCCGGCGTGTCCGCCAGCCGTCGGTGGGCCCGTTCCCTGCTGCGTTTGCGCTTGCGCTGTCCCGGCATGGGGGGATTCTCGGGGGGCGGGCAGCCCCGTAGCCACTGAGTTTCTCTGGGTGGCGCTCGGGGCGTGTGCATTTGGTGGTCCGGGTTGGATGGATTTGCCACCCAGCCCGGACCGTGAATTCAATTGTTGTCTTTTGTATTAGTGTCAGTGGTTGTGGTGATGGTGGTGATGGTGGTGGTAGCTGTAGCAGTAGTCCCAGCTGTAGTAGCAGTAGTCCCAGTCGTAGTCGTGATGGTGGTGCCCGTCATGACTGGGGGCCATCGTGCTGATGGTGCTGGTGGGCGCTACCGCCGGTGCGGCGAAGGCGTTGGAGGGCAGTAGTGCGCCTGCTGCGGCTAGACCGGCCGAGGCCGTGAGGACGGCGAGGCGCCGTGTGAGGGATGAATAAGTCATTTGAATTCGCCTCCAGCGGGAAAGGAGAAAGAAGGAAGGACGTCGGATCGCTTGCTCTGTGTGATCCGATACCTCAATTAGGCCCGCTGGAGCGCAGTGCGTCATGCCCCTGATATTCGGGACTTGACAAATCCCGAGTGTCGTCGTCAGAGGTACTGCGCGAAGTCGTCCAGGACGCGGAGGATCTCCGGTTCGGTCTCCGAGGGGAGCTGGAGGACGACCTCCTCGATGCCCAGGTCCGCGTAGTGGGTCATCTTGCCCGGGGTGGGCTGGACGGCGTACGGGACCACCTGGAGGGACTTGGGGTCGCGGCCCGCCGCCTCCCAGACCTGGCGCAGGGCGGGCATGGATTCCGTCAGGCCGCCGCCGCCGATCGGGAGCCAGCCGTCGGTGTGGTCGGCGATCGCGGCGAAGAGCTTCGGGCCGGCCTGGCCGCCGATCAGGGTGCGGGGGCCGTACAGGGGGGCGCCCGGGGCGAGTTCGCGCGGGGACTGGACCGGCTTGGGGTGGGCCGAGCTGGCCTGGACCGAGGAGAACTGGCCCACGTACGCCGTGGGTTCGGGGGCCCACAGGGCGCGCATCAGCGCCATGCGGTCGCGGACCAGTTCGCGACGGGTGCGCCACTCGACCCCGTGGTCGGCGGCCTCCTCGACGTTCCAGCCGTAGCCGATGCCGAGGGTGACGCGGCCGCCGGACAGGTGGTCGAGGGTCGCGACCTGCTTCGCGAGGCCGATGGGGTCGTGCTGGGCGACGAGGGTGATGCCGGTGCCGAGCTGGAGCCGCTCGGTCACGGCGGAGGCCTGGCCCAGGGCCACGAAGGGGTCCAGCGTGCGCCCGTACATCTCGGGGAGTTCGCCGCCCATGGGCGCGGCCGTGGCGCGGCTGACCGGGATGTGGGTGTGCTCCGGGAGGTAGAGGCCGGAGAAGCCGCGCTCTTCGAGGGCGCGGGCGAGACGTACGGGAGAGATGGTGCGATCGGTGAGGAAGACGGTCGTGGCGATCCGCATGTGTGCTGACACCTCCGTGACGTGGGACGGCCAAGGTACGGCCTCGCGCGTGCGGAGGGCAGGGGCGTGCGTCGGCCATGGCGGGGCCGGCCGTCACCCCCGCGGGTAGCGCGCCAGCCAGCCCGGGGAGGAGAGTGCCGGGCCGTGCAGGGCGGGGCCCTGGGTCATCTCCAGGGCGAAGTCGTCGGCGAGTTCCAGGATGGTGGCGCGGCCTTCGAGCTCCGCGAGCCAGGCCGCCGGGAGGGCGGTCTCGCCGTGCTGGGCGCCGAGCAGGGCACCGCACAGGGCGCCCGTGGCGGTGGAGGCCCCGCCGTGGTTCACGGCGAGGCGCAGGCCGTGTGCCAGGTTCTCGGCGACCAGGGCGCAGTACACGGCGACCGCGAGGGCGTCCTCGGCGCCGTGCCCGTCACCGGTGGACAGGGCCTCGACGGTCATCGGCGACGGGGCGCCGAGGGTGACGGCCCCCACCGCGCGCTGCAGGGCGTCGGTGACGGCCTGGTGGCCGGGGCGGGTGCCGAGCAGGCCGAGGGCGCGCTGGACGGCGGTGTCGAGGGATTCGCCGCGGGTCAGGCCGTGGACGATGACGGCGAGGGCCCCGGCGGAGAGGTATGCGGTGGGGTGCCCGTGGCTCTGCGCGGCGCATTCGACGGAGAGCTGGAGGACGAGGGACGGTTCCCAGCCGACCAGCAGCCCGAAGGGTGCGGAGCGGGCCGCGGCGGCCGCGTCCCGGGCGGCGGGGTTCTTGGGCTGTTCCAGGGTTCCGAGGACCCCGTCGGCGAATCCGGTGAGGCAGGAGCGGTCGGGGGCGCGGCGGGCGTAGAGCCATTCCTCCTGCGCGAGCCAGCCGTTGTCCTTGCGGCGCTCGTCGGGACCCCAGTCGTGCTGGGTGGCCGCCCAGCGCAGGTACGCGCGGTGGACGTCGGTCGGCGGGTGCCAGGCGCCGGTGTCCCGGCGCACGTGGGCCCTTATCAGCCCGTCCACGGTGAACAGGGCGAGCTGGGTGGCGGCGGTGACCCTGCCGGGGCGGCCGTCGTCGGGGCCGTGGCCGGGGGCGGAGGCAGGGGTCGGCGCGGGCTCGGTGAGGCCGGCCGGGCCGTAGGCCTCCCGGATGGCATCGAGGGAGAGTCCGGCCGCGGGTGCTCCGAGTGCGTCGCCCAGGGCGGAGCCCAGGAGGGCGCCGCGGACGCGGCTGCGGAAGTCCTGCTGCTCGGCGCGGCCCCACAGCGCGGCGGTGACGGAGGCGCCGGGGGCGGGGGCGGCGCTGCGCGGTGGGATCGGCGCCGGAGAGGGGGTCTCCGAGGGGGGTCCGGGCATGGCCGTGAGCGGCTCGGCCGCCTCACCGGCCAGGCTCTGCTGTTCCCCGGACGTGTCCGTCGCCGTGTCCATCGATCCCCCTGGCCTGCCCGCGCATGCTCTGGCGCGCACTGTAGTGGACAGGCTTGATCGGATCCGGAAGTAGTCGGTCATGCGGCCCGTATGTGCGCCCACAACGGCCGGAATCCGACTGGACGGCCAGGCCGTCTTCAGATCACCTTCGGGTCGCGCCGGCGGTGCGACCGGCGGCGAGACGGGCTGGTGGCACGTTTTGCCACTCGCCTTGTGGTCGGTCGGTCTCGGCCATGCCGTGTTCACGTTGCGTTATCCGTGGGCCAACAGCCTCATGGACATGAAGAAGGCACTGCTCGCCGCGACCGTCGTCGCCTCCACGCTCACCGCCGCCCTGGTCGCGGCCCCCGCCGCCAACGCCGCCTCCGGGTGGGACCTCCCCTGGGCCGGGCAGCACCACGGCAACTCCTCCGTCCCCTTCACCGAGGCCACCGTCACCGCGGGCGCCGACGGTTCGTACACGCTGAAGTGGAGCGCCAAGGGCACCAAGCGCGTCGAGATCAAGGCGAACGGCAAGGTCGTCGCCAAGGGCGGCGCCCAGGGTCAGGCCGTGGTCACGGGGCTGCCCGCCGCCGACCGTCAGTGGTTCGACTTCAAGCCCCAGCGCGGCGAGGGACTGCGCCTGGCCGACCGGCTGATCAAGCTGGAGGGCACCGCCAACTTCCGTGACGCGGGCGGCTACCGCACCACCAACGGCCAGTGGGTCAAGATGGGCGAGATCTACCGCTCCGACGCCCTCAACAAGCTGACCGACAACGACCTCGCCAAGCTCCAGCGCCTGCGGGTCAAGACGATCTTCGACCTCCGCATGGAGAGCGAGCGCACCAAGGACGCCGACAAGGTCCCGGCGGGCGCCAAGTACGTCGTCGCCGACGTCTTCGCGGGCTCCGGGTCCTTCCAGGCCATGCCGAAGTCGCCCGACGAGGCCGTCAAGGCCATGGTCGACGCCGAGAAGGCCATGGTCTCCGGCGAGGGCGGCAAGAAGGCCTATACCCAGGTCTTCGAGGGCATGGAGCGAGACCGCGACCGCGCCGTCCTCTTCCACTGCACCGCGGGCAAGGACCGCACCGGCTGGGCCAACGCCTCCCTGCTGACCGCCCTCGGCGTGCCGAACGAGACCGTGATGGCCGACTACCTGGCCAGCAACGACTACCGCAAGGCCGCCAACGACGCGATCCTCTCGCACCTGCCGGCCGCCCAGGCAGCCGTCTACAAGCCGATGCTCGACGTCCGCCCCGAGTACCTCAACGCCGGGTACGACGAGGTCAAGGCCAAGTACGGCACCTTCGACAACTACCTCAAGACCGGTCTGGGCATCGACGCCCGCGAGCTGAAGCAGCTGAAGAAGGACCTGCTGGTCGGCTGAGCCCGACCCGTGAACGCGTGAGCCCGGCCGGTGAGTTCCCCGGCCGGGCTCACGCACGCGCCTCAGTCCAGGACCGGCAGCAGCTCCGGCAGGTGTCCGTCCGAGGCGCGTGCCGCGTCCTGCCGCTCCTGCGGGACCTCCCGGTAGAGCGTCGTACGGGCCTTCGCGGGCCGGCCGGCCGCCTCGGCGACTGCGATCAGGTCCCGCACCGACTTGTACGAGCCGTAACTGGAGCCCGCCATCCGCGAGATGGTCTCCTCCATCAGCGTCCCGCCCAGGTCGTTGGCGCCCGAGCGCAGCATCTCGGCCGCGCCCTCCGAGCCCAGCTTCACCCAGCTGGTCTGGATGTTGGTGATGTGCGGGTGCAGGAGGATCCGGGCCATCGCAGTGACCGCCCGGTTGTCGCGCACGGTCGGGCCGGGGCGGGCGATGCCCGCCAGGTACACGGGTGCGTTGGTGTGGATGAACGGGAGCGTCACGAACTCCGTGAAGCCCTCCACGCCCTTCTCCCGCGCCGCCCGCTGCATGCCGGCCAGCGTGCGGAAGTGGCCCAGCCAGTGCCGGGGCTGGTCCACGTGCCCGTACATCATGGTCGAGGAGGACCGGATGCCCAGCTCGTGCGCCGTCGAGACCACGTCGATCCAGTCGGCCGTCGGCAGCTTGCCCTTGGTCAGCACCCAGCGGACCTCGTCGTCCAGGATCTCCGCCGCCGTGCCCGGAATGGAGTCCAGGCCGGCCTCCTTGGCCGCCGTCAGCCAGTCCCGTACCGACATCCCGGTGCGCGTGGCGCCGTTGACCACCTCCATCGGGGAGAAGGCGTGCACGTGCATGCCGGGCACCCGCTCCTTGACCGCGCGCGCGATGTCGAAGTAGGCCGTCCCGGGCAGGTCCGGGTGGATGCCGCCCTGCATGCACACCTCCACCGCGCCCACGTCCCAGGCCTGCGCGGCCCGGTCCGCGACCTGGTCGAGGGAGAGGGTGTACGCGTCCGCGTCCGTGCGGCGCTGCGCGAAGGCGCAGAAACGGCAGCCGGTGTAGCAGACGTTGGTGAAGTTGATGTTGCGCGTGACGATGTAGGTGACGTCCTCGCCGACCACCGATTTGCGCAGGTCGTCGGCGACCTTGCAGAGCGCGTCCAGCGCCGGGCCGTCCGCGTGCAGCAGGGCCAGGGCCTGGTCGTCGGTGAGCTTCGTCGGATCGTCGGCGGCCTGCGCCAGCGCCTCCCGTACGTCCGTGTCGATGCGCTGCGGCACCATCCCGGGCGCAGCGGCCTCGCGCAGGGCCTCCCAGTCGCCGTAGACCTCGTCGAAGTCCTCGCGGCGGTCGCCGGTACGGCCCTGCGTGTCGATGGTGGTGTGCAGGTCGGTGCGCCCGTACGCGGTGAACCCCTCGTCCGGTTCCTGCCAGGGCCGGCCCTGCACGGTCGCGGACTCGTCCGCCAGGCCCGTCTCCCCGTCGGCCAGCGCGCGCACGTGCGGCAGCAGCCGGGGGTCCAGCCAGGGCTCGCCTCGGCGCAGGAACTCCGGGTAGATCGTCAGGCGTTCGCGCAGCTCGAACCCGGCGGCGGCGGTCCGCGCGGCCAGTTCCTCGATGTGCGGCCAGGGGCGCTCGGGGTTCACGTGGTCGGGGGTGAGCGGGGAGACCCCGCCCCAGTCGTCGATGCCGGCGCCGACGATCAGCGCGTACTCGGAGTCCACGAGGTTCGGCGGAGCCTGGATGCGGGCCGAGGGGCCGAGGAGGTGGCGGGCCACCGCGATGGCCGCCGCCAGCTCCTCCAGCTCGGCATCGGGCATCGCGCGCATGGCCGTGTCCGGCTTGGCGCGGAAGTTCTGGACGATGACTTCCTGGATGCCGTGGTAGCTGCGCTGGATCCGGCGCAGCTCGAAGAAGGCGTCCGCGCGCTCCTCGTAGGACTCGCCGATGCCGATCAGCACCCCGGTGGTGAAGGGGACGTTGGAGCGGCCCGCGTCCTCCAGGACGCGCAGCCGGACCGCCGGCTCCTTGTCGGGGGAGCCGTGGTGCGGGCCGCCGGGCTCGGACCACAGGCGGGTGGCGGTGGTCTCCAGCATCATCCCCATGGACGGGGCCACGGGCTTGAGGCGCTGGAGATCCGACCAGGACAGCACGCCGGGGTTGAGGTGGGGGAGCAGGCCCGTCTCCTCCAGGACGCGGATGGCCATGGCGCGCACGTAGGCGAGGGTGTCGTCGTAGCCGTGCGCGTCGAGCCACTCGCGGGCCTCGGGCCAGCGGTCCTCGGGCCGGTCCCCGAGCGTGAACAGGGCTTCCTTGCAGCCCATCGCCGCGCCCTTGCGGGCGATGTCGAGGACCTCGTCGGGGGAGAGGTACATCCCGTGGCCGTCGCGGCGGAGCTTGCCCGGGACGGTGACGAAGGTGCAGTAGTGGCACTTGTCGCGGCAGAGCCGGGTGAGGGGGATGAAGACCTTGCGCGAGTACGTGATGACGCCGGGGCGGCCGGCGGCTTCGAGTCCGGAGTCCCGCACCCGGGCGGCGGAGGCGGCGAGGTCCCTCAGGTCCTGGCCGCGCGCCTGCAGGAGTACGGCCGCCTCGGTCGCGTCGAGCGCGACGCCGTCGCGGGCGCGGCGGAGCGCGCGGCGCATCGAGTTCTCGGTCGGAGCGTCACTCGGAGTGGTCATGGGCCGAGCATACGATCCGCCCGGCAGGGCACGGAGGGGCTCATCGCATCAGCTCACCGGCGTTGACCAGCAGGGACTGGCCGGTTATCGCCCGCGCCCGGTCGGAGGCGAGGAACACGGCGGCGTCGGCGACGTCCCCGTCGGTGGCCAGGTCCGGCAGCGCCATGCGGTCGGTGAGCCGCGCGTGGACCTCGGCTTCGGGGACGCCCTCGGTGTGCGCGGTGAAGGTGACGAAGGCCTGCACCGGGGGCCCCCACATCCAGCCGGGGAGCACGGTGTTGACGCGGATGCGGTGCGGGCCGAGTTCGCGGGCCATGGAGTACATCGCGGAGGTCAGGGCGCCCTTGGAGGCGGCGTAGGCGGCCTGCTGGACCTCGTTGGGCGAGGCGATGGCGGACTGCGTGCCGATGATGACGACGGAGCCGCCGGCGGCCTTGAGGGCGGGCAGGCAGGCGCGGGTCATGCGCAGGGTGCCGAGCAGGTTGACGTCGAGGATCTGCTGCCAGGTGCCGAAGTCGGCGTCTTCGAGGCCGCCGAAGTACGAGTCCCAGGCGGCGACGTGGACGACGGCGTCGACCCCGCCGAAGCGCTCCTGCGCGAGGGCGGCGAGGGCCTCGCACTGGCGCTCGTCGGAGATGTCGGTCGGCAGGTACGCGGTGTGCGTGCCGTCGGGGTCGATCTCGGCGGCGGACTTGGCGAGGTTCGCCTCGGTCCGCGCCCCGAGCACGGCGTTGCCGCCGTCGCGGACGACGGTGGCGGCCACCTGGTGGCCGAGCCCGGCGCCTACTCCCGAGACGATGACGGTCTTGCCTTGCAGCAGCGGCGACATGGGCTGGCCTCCCGACGACTCTGATCTGACGGGGCGTCAGGCTACGGGCCGGGGCGCGGGGAGGGAAGGGGCGGGACCGGGTGCGTGGCCGGGCGCGTGGCCGGGCGCGGCGCCGTTGCCGGGGACCAGCCCCCGGACCCCCGCGCCTCAACCTCCCCCAGCTACCGCTGGGAGGGGCCCCCGGGCGGGGCTGGATTTCCCAACCCCCGGCGGCCACGTGCAGGCCGACGTCGGCCAAATCCGGCCCCCGCAGGGTCGCCTACCCCGCCAGGCGGGAAAGGCCCTCCGCGATCTCCTCCGGGGTGTGCGTCGTGAACGACAGGCGCAGGGTGCGGGGGTCCGGGGTTCCGGCGTAGAAGGGGGCTCCGGGGACGAAGGCGACGCCTCGGGCGGTCGCCTCGCGGAGCAGGGTCGTCGCGTCGTGGCCTTCCGGCAGCCGGGCCCAGATGAACATGCCGCCCTCCGGGTGGTTCCACGTGGAGCCCGGCGGGAGGGCGGAGCCCAGGCCCGTCAGGAGTGCGTCCCGCCGTATCCGGTACGCGTCCCGGACCCGGGTCACGTGCGCGTCCAGGTCGGCCGTCCGCAGGTACTGCGCCGCCGCCAGCTGGTCCACCGTCGAGGTGTGCAGGTCCGCCGCCTGCTTCGCGAGCACCGCCGCACGCAGCAGGGCCGCCGGGGCGCGCAGCCAGCCCAGCCGCAGCCCGGGGGCCATCACCTTGGAGAAGCTGCCGAGCAGGGCCGTGCGGTCCTCCGCTCCCGGGTGCGCGGCGAGCCAGGGGACGTCGGAGCCCTCGTAGCGCAGGTCCCCGTACGGGTCGTCCTCCAGGAGCCACAGTCCGAGGCGGGCGGCCGTCTCCGCGACCGCCTTGCGGCGGGCGGCGGGGAGGGTGCGGCCGGTCGGGTTCTGGAAGGTGGGAACGGTGTAGAGCAGCTTGGGGCGTTCGCGCGCGACGAGTTCCTCCAGCGCGTCCGGGAGGATGCCCTCGTCGTCGCACGGCACGGGGACCAGACGGGCGCCGGCGAGGGTGAACCCCTGGAGCGCGGCCAGGTAGGTCGGGTTCTCGACCAGCACGGTGTCGCCCGGCTCGATCAGCGCGGTGGTGATCAGGCCGAGCCCCTGTTGCGAGCCGGTGGTGATCAGGAGCTCGTCCGCGCCGGTGACGAGCCCGCGCCGGGTGAGCCGGGCCGCCACCGTGGCGCGCAGTTCGGGGGAGCCCTCGGTGGTGGAGTACTGGAGCGCGCGGTCGGCGGAGTGCGCGAAGGCGGCGTCGAACGCGGCGCGCAGGCCCTCGCCGTCGAAGAGCTCGGGCGCGGGCAGGCCGCCGGCGAAGGAGATCATGCCGGGCCGGGAGGTGACGGCCAGGATCTCGCGGATGGCGGAGGGGGCGGTCGTGCGGACCCGGGCGGCGAGGGCGGGCGGCGGGGCGCATGCGGGCGCGGAGACGGGGACGGGGACGGAGGGGGGCAGGGGCACGGGGGCTCCTTCGGGAGGCGGATGCGCGCATCGTAGTACCAGGAAGATGTAGACGGCACCTATGTATCGGATGCTGAACTGCCGGACGGGCAAAGGTCGATCGACCGCCGTCCGGGGGCTCCCCATCTGACGTCTCCTCAGCTAGACCGTTCCCATGACAGCAGACGAGCGGAACACCCGGGCCGACGACTACGCCGAGCTCGCCTCGGTCGGCCCCTACGGAGTCCACCCCGGCCATGCGCTGATCACCATGGTCGAACCGCACCCGGGGCACGAGTTCGCGTACAACCGCTGGTACGAGGACGACCACTACTACGCCGGCGCCATGGCCATGCCCTGGATGTACGCGGGCCGCCGCTGGGTCGCGACCCGGGACCTCCAGGAGCTGCGCTATCCGGAGAAGTCGGCGGTGGCCCAGCCGGTCGGTGCCGGGTGCTACATCTCCACGTACTGGGTCACCGAGGGCCGCTACGACGAGCACATGAAGTGGACCGTCGGCATCAACAAGCGGCTCAACCGCGACGGCCGGGTCTACCAGGACCGCACCCACGTCTTCACCGCGTTCCAGGACCACGAGGCCACCGTCTACCGCGACGGCGCCGCGGGCCCCCGCGACTTCCACGCCCTCGACCACCCCTACGGCGGGCTCGTGGTCCAGGTCGTCGACGCGGACGGGCCCGAGCAGCGGGCCGAGCTGCTGGAGTGGCTGCGCTCGCGCGCCCTGCCGAAGCGGCTGGCCGGCTCCCCGGCCGCGATGGTCACGGTCTTCCGGCCGACGCCACTGCCGGGCGACCGGATGACGTACGTGAAGCAGGTCGAGGGGGTCGACACCCGGCTGACGCTGCTGTGGTTCCTGGAGGCCGATCCGCGCACCTGCTGGGACCGGTTCCGGGGGCTGGACACGGAGGTCGCGGAGGCAGGGCTGGGGCGGGTGGAGCTGGTGGCGCCGTTCATCCCGACGGTGCCGGGGACCGATCGGTACGTGGACCAGCTGCGGTAGCCGGCGGTTCGTGGCCTGTGGTCCGTGGCCCGTGCGCCGACGTCGTCCGTCCTCGCTGATGCGAGGGCGCGAGGGCGTGAGGTGTGCGGGCATGGCCGAGCCCCCTCGGCCAGGACGGCGGGCCAGTCGAGAGGGCTCCAGTCAGTACTGCGTTTGGTGCTTGTGGCGCTTTTCGTCGTCTGTCGGCTGGGAACTTCGCTTCGACGTTCAGACGAGGCGACCCAGTCGGCCCTCGGTCACATCCGTGACGAAGGAGGTCCAGGAGCCGGGCGCGAAGGTGAGGGACGGGCCGTCCTGCACCTTCGAGTCGCGGACCGCGATGGCCTCCATGACGGGGGACTTGACCTCGACGCAGGCGCCGTTGGCGGAGTACGAGGACTTGGTCCAGTTTTCCGTAGCACCCTGACGAATAGCCATGTTTCTCTCCGGTTCAGCGAGTAGTTCAGCTGTCTGCCAGCCAATTTTCCGGCTGACGTGATCGACGCTACCCGCAGCGCCCCAAGTGCGTTGGGGGCGTTCACCCGACCGAGTGGCATATCCCAGTCAGGTCTTTTGTGGCCGGGGAGTGACGGTGTACCGTGCCGCCCCTTTGTGGAACCTCACTTCCTCTTGCCCGCGAACTCCTCGATGATCTCCGAGATGAACTGCCGGGTCTGTTCCACATTGAGGGCCTGAGCACGCAGATGTTCGTACATCACGCTGTATTTCTGGACGTCGTTGGCCTTTTCCAGGTACAGGTCGCTCGTCACGCCCTCGATGTACACCACGGTCGAGTCCGACGCGTCCGGGAATTCCAGAATGGCGTACTGGCCGTTGACGCCCGGATGGGCACCCATCGAGAACGGCATCACCTGCACCGTGACGTGAGGCTTCTCCGACTGGTCTATCAAGTACTCGAGCTGATGCATCATGAGCTGCGGATCGCCCACCTGCCGCTGCAGGGCCGCCTGGTCGATGACCGCCCACAGGCGCAGCGGCCCGAGGTCGGGGTTGTTGTTCTCGGTCTCGGAGAGCCGCTTCTGGCGGTGCATCCGGACCTGGACCCGCTTGTCCACGTCGGCCGGAGTGGTCTCCGGCCAGGCGCCGCGGACGAGGGCCTGGGCGTACTCCGGGGTCTGGAGCAGTCCCGGGATCACCAGGGGCTCGTAGGTGCGCAGGCTGGCGGCGTCGGTCTCCAGGCCGATGTAGACGCTGTACGGGATGTCGCCGAAGGCGTGCCACCAGCCCTGCTGGCGCGAATCCTTGGCCATCTGCATCAGGGAGTCGACGAGCCGCCGGTCCTCGACCTCGTAGACGTCGCACAGGTCGCGGACGTCACGCTGGCTGATGGAACGCCGGCCGTTCTCCAGCCGACTGATCTTCGACTGGGAGACGAGCAGGCGTTCGGCGACCTGCTCGGCCGTCATGCCCTTGTCCTCGCGGAGTTTGCGCAACTCCATGCCCAGTCGGCGGCGTCGGACGGTGGGATTGACATTGGACGCCACGTGAACGGCACCTCCGCCTTCTTCTTTCGCTGTCTCTCTGCGTGTCTGATGGTGAGCAGACTGCCACCGAAGCGTGCGACCTCGCTGGGGAACGCCGGGAAAGCAAACGCGCGGGGCGGCGGAGCCGGTATTCCGGCTCCGCCGCCCCGCGCGTTGTGCCCTGCTTGTCCAGCCCGTAGAGCGCGTTCCGACCGGTGGATCAGTGCGCGGCCGCGCGGGCCATCGCACCGGTCCGGCGCGGCTGCAGCGGAACGGCTGCCGCCGTGGCCCGAGCGGGCTGGGCCGGTGCGCGGTCACGGCGTGGCTGTGCGGCCACACCGTTCTGGACGTCCATGACGGCATGCGCCACCAGTCCGCCCATCGGGTCGTGCCGGATCAGGTCCCGCAGTCGGGACCTGGACGACCGCCCCTCGTTGCCGGGGTACAGGTGCTTGCCGAGTCCGACCGCGTGGGCCAGTGCGGCAAGCGCCGCGGTCCGCGGGTCCGGCGGTACACCGGTGCGGATCGCACTGTCCAGCCGGCCACGGATCTCCCGGCTGATTGCCGTGTCGGTCGCCTGGTAGCGAGTCGTCGGCAACACCCCGCACATCTGGCCCGCGACGGCATGGACCATGCCGCAGCGCTCCAAATGAGCGAGGTAAATCTGACGGAGCCCCAGTCGGGGTCCGCCAATCCAGTGGACGGCCCGAACCGGGCTGCCGCGCCTGCGCAGCAACTCCAGTGCGGAGTCCAGTGTCGGATCTCCTGTCGGCCGTGGCATCACCACGGCGATACGATCCCCATCAGGGGCTATCCGTCCTGCCAGAGCCAGCTCCACTAGCTGTGCCCCGGCCAGGCCGAGGTCGAGCGACTGCGGCTGCGCCGTGGTACCCGTGGCCGGGTCCAAGGCGAGCAGCAAAAGCTCCTCCGGAATCGTTCTGCGGCTCTTGCCCATCCATGCCTCCCCGCGTGGATGAGTGACAGGGTGACGCCTCTCACATTCATCTGTCGAGAGCGCCTGGCCGCTTTGTGGGGGAACCATCAGCTATGTCGTTCTCGTCTAGCACGTGGGCGATGCCCCCGAGACGGGACACTGTTAGACATTCGGACAGCCGGACGTGATGGCGATCGAGGAGGAACTGGTGGCGGGCGAGTCCCCCGACAAGTCGGTTGATGAAGGAACGTCGGGGGCGACGGAGTCCTCAAACGGGCATGACCCGAGGGTGTCGGTGTTCCGGCCCAGGGATCCCGAGGACGGGTCCGCGGCGCGCCGCGGCGACGGCCGCGGGGGCGACTCCGACGCCGAATCCGGTTCGGATTCTGGTTCGGATTCCGACTCGGGCTCCGACTCGGGCTCCGGCGCCGACTCCCGCTCCGGCCGGGATCCGCTGAGGGAGGCCGTCGCCGCGTGGGTCGCCACCGCGGAACCTTCCGAGGGCGAGCCGGACGAGGTCGCGCCGGGAGGGGAGACCGAGGTCTTCAAGGCCCTGCCGGAGGAAGCCGCGATCGAGGGCGGGGCTTCGGCCGCTGCCGCCGCGGGTTCGGGCTCGGGTACGGATTCCGCTTCGCGTCGTGAGGGCGGCCGGTCGGCTGCTTCGGACGAGGCGTCGGTGGCCCGCTCGGCCGCGTCCGCCCCGGGTGGGTCCGCCGCCTCGGATGCCGGTCCGCGGGCCGCGGCCGCCGAGCCCGCGGCCCGGCCGTCGGCTGCTCCGGCTGCGGATTCCGCTTCGGGGGACGGCGACCGTACGGCCGTGTTCCGTGCCGTGGCGCGTCCTGCTGCTGCGGCCACTGCTGCCGCGGGTTCCGATTCCGCCGCTGATTCCGCTTCTGCTGCCGCGCCCGCCCCGGCTTCGGGGACCCGGGGCGCGGGTTCCGCCGTGCGTTCCGGTGCGGGCTCCGAAGCTTCGGACGCCGGGTCGGACGACAGCGACCGCACCGCGGTGTTCCGCACCGTGAAGCCTCCGACTGCCGGTTCCGCTTCGGTACGCGAGGGCGGTCAGGGTGGTCAGGACGGCGAATCCGCTTCCCGGTCCGCGGCCCCGTCGAAGCCCGCGGCCACCCCGAGCGCCCCCGAGTCCTCGGGCTCCGCTGCCGCGAAGGCGGCCTCGGCTGCCCCCGCGGCCCCGGCCGAAGCCGCCGAGCCCGCCGACAGTGAGCGGACCGCCGTGTTCCGCGCTGTGAAGCCTCCGGTTCCGGCTCCGGCTGCCGATGGGCCGGCCGACAGTGACCGGACCGCCGCGTTCCGGGCCGTGAAGCCCGCCGCCCCGGCTGCTCCGGCTGCTCCGGCTGCTCCGGCCGAGCCCGCCGACAGTGAGCGCACTGCCGTGTTCCGGGCCGTGAAGCCTCCGGCTCCCGCCCCGGCCCCCGCGGCCGACGAGCCCGTCGACAGCGAGCGGACCGCCGTGTTCCGCGCGATCAAGCCCGGCGCCGCCAGGCCCGGTACCTCGAAGGAGGTTCCGCCCGGCGCCGTCGGCGGGGAGCGCGCGAGCAAGTTCGTACCGCTGCGGACCGACGAGGGGGCGGAGCGCTCCGCCACCGGGCAGGCGTCGAAGACGGCGCCCCCCGCCACCCCGGCCGCATCAGCGGCCCCTGTTCCGGCACCGGCACCGGCGGCCCCCCGGGCCTCCGCTCCAGCCCCGGCTCCCGCCCCGGCCCCCGCCCCCGCCGCGAAGATGTCGCCCGAGCGGACCACGCAGCAGCCGCTGCCGCCCAAGCCGCCGCTCGACATGCTGGCGGACCTCACCAACAACCCGCCCCCGCCGCCGAGCGCGGCCCGGACCGCCCTGCGGCGGTTCAAGATCTATGCCCCGGTCGTCCTGCTCCTGGCGGTCGTCCTCGCCGTCGTGCAGCTGGTGCGCCCGCTGCCCCAGCCGACGCTGAAGATGACCGCGAAGAACTCGTACACCTTCGAGGGCGCGGCCCCGGCCCTGCCGTGGCCCAAGGAGGGCCAGGCCTACATGGCCGCGGCCGGTCTCGGGCCCGTCGGCTCCTTCGGGGACCAGAAGCCCGTCGCGATCGGCAGTGTCGCGAAGGCCATGACGGCGTACGTCATCCTCAAGGACTTCCCCATGAAGAAGGGGGAGAAGGGCGAGATGATCCCCGTCGACAAGACGGCGGTCGACGACGGCAAGAAGGAGACCGAGGGCGAGTCCACGGTCAACAACTTGAAGGAGGGCGACAAGATCTCGCAGTACGACGCCCTCGCCGCGATCATGATCCCGTCCGCCAACAACGTCGCGCGGCTGCTCGCGCGCTGGGACGGCGGGCCGGAGGCGTTCGTCAAGAAGATGAACGACACCGCCAGGGACCTCGGGATGACCAATACGACGTACACGGACCCCTCGGGACTGGACGCCACCACGGTCAGCACCGCCGAGGACCAGGTCAAGCTCGGCCTCAAGCTCGTCGAGATGCCGGAACTGATCGCGATCACCAAGCTGCCGAACTGGGTCGACCCCTCGGGCAAGTCCTGGCGGAACTACAACACCCTCGTCCCCTTCAACGGCGCGATCGGCCTCAAGACCGGTTCGACCACGAAGGCAGGCGGCAACCTGCTCTTCGCCGCCGAGAAGAAGGTCGGCAAGACCAACCAGCTGATCGTCGGCGCGGTGCTCGGCCAGCACGGCGTGCCCATCCTCGACACGGCGATCGGGGCGAGCAAGGACGTCATGCTCGCCACGCAGAAGGCGCTGACGGCCGCGACCGTGGTCAAGAAGGGCGATGTCGTCGGCTACGTGGACGACGGGCTCGGCGGCCGCGTCCCGGTCGTGGCCACCGCCGACGTGGAGGCGGTCGGCTGGCCGGCGCTCAACGTCGCGATCAAGATGGGCGACGACGCCGCCAAGATCCCGCAGACCGCGAAGGCGGGTTCGGAGATCGGCGTGCTGACGGTCGGCGAGGGCGCCAGCCAGGTGAAGGTGCCGGTGGCCCTCCAGAGCGACCTCAGCGCGCCCGGCATCGGCAAGAAGCTGACGCGCGTCGGCTGACCCGTCCGTGCCCACCCGCCCGCCGCCACCGGGCGCGCGTCCGGGTGCGTGCGCGGGATTCGGGTGCGGAGTGATCCGGCGTCCCGGGGCAACCCCGGGACGCCGGACCGCGTCTACGGACCGAAGAGCGGACCGCAGACTCATCGTGTTGGGGAGTACGTCGGCGTGACCATCGCTGAGCGGCCGGAACAGGGCCGGGAGCAGGGCCGGGACGGCCATGGCGACAGCCAGGGCCAGGATCAGGGACGGGCCGAGAGCCCGGGCCCCGGCGACGGCCCGCTCCGCCGCGCCCTCTCCCTGGCGCGCCGGCATCCCGTCGCCGTGGCCACCGGGCTGGCCGCGCTGCTGCACGTGGTCTGGTTCTTCGCCATCGCCAACAGCGGCGGCGACCTCGCCGCGCAGGACGCCTGGGCCGAGTTCGTGGGCCGTCATCCCGACTCGGCGTACAACCTCGCCTGGTACGGCGGCATGCACCCGGTCTCGTACAGCGTGGTCTCGCCGTACGTGATGCACGTGCTCGGCGTCCGGACCACGATGATGATCGCCGGCACGGTCTCGGCCGGGCTGCTGGCGCTGATCCTGACCCGCTGCCGCCGGGCCGTGCGCGAGCCGCTGTGGCCCGCCCTGGCCGGGGTGTACGGGCTGTTCTGCAACGCCCTGTCGGGCCGCGTCACCTTCGGGCTCGGCGTGATGTTCGCACTCGGGGCCGTCGCCGCCGTCTTCTGCTGGCCCCGAAAATGGGCCGCGCGGCGCTGGGCGAAGGCCGCCGTGGCGGCTCCGCTGGCGGGGATCGCCACCGCCTCCAGCCCGGTCGCCGGGCTCTTCCTCGGGGTGATCGCGGCCGCGCTGTTCCTGAACAAGAGGCGCCCGGGCGCGTACGCGCTGGGGCTGGCCCCGGCGGCGGTGGTCGGGCTGTCGGCGTGGCTGTTCCCGTTCTCCGGGACGCAGCCGATGAAGCTGCTCTCGGCGGCGCTGCCGTTCGGGTGCGCGCTGGCCGCGCTGTTCCTCGTACCGAAGGGCTGGAGGACGGTGCGCACCGCCTCCGCGATCTACGCCCTCGGCGTGGCGCTGACCTGGGCGATCGACTCCCAGGTCGGCTCGAACGTGACCCGGCTGGCGATGCTGTTCGGCGGGGCGGTGCTGCTCGCCGCGCTCCCGTACGCCGGTGCTCCGCGCTCGCGCCACTGGTACGGGGTGCTGCTGGCCCTCACCGGAGTCACCGCCTGGATCACCGTCAACAGCGTCACCGACATCGTCCGCACCACCCCGCAGGCCTCCTGGAGCCGCGAGCTGGCCCCGCTGGTGGACCAGCTCCAGAAGGCGGGCGCCGACCGGGGCCGGGTGGAGGTGGTCCCGGCGAGCAGCCACCGCGAGTCCTCCGCCTTCCCGGCGTACGTGAACCTCGCGCGCGGCTGGAACCGCCAGGCCGACCTGGAGCGCAATCCGCTCTTCTACGACGACACCCTGGACGCCGACAGCTACCGCGACTGGCTGGAGCGCTGGGCCGTGCACTACGTGGTGCTGCCCAGCGACAAACCCGATGAGGGCGGCAAGGACGAGGAGAAGCTCGTGCGCGAGGGGCTCCCGTACCTCCAGCAGGTGTGGGGCGACGCGAACTGGCAGCTCTTCAAGGTCATGAACCCGACGGACCTGGTCGCCGGACCGGCGACGGTGGTACGGGCGAGCGCGGACCAGCTGGTCATCGACGTGAAGCAGCCCGGCCGGGTGCTGGTGCGGATTCCGCACTCGCCGTGGCTGGGGCTGGTGGACGCCGCGGGCAAGCCGGTGGAGCCGCCGCAGGAGACGGAGGCGTCGAAGGAGGCGGCCAAGGCGGCGAAGACGGCGAAGGAGACCAAGGGGGCGAAGGAAGGATCCGCCTCTCCCGCGGCCTCGTCCGCGGCCTCGTCCGGGTCCGCCGGGTCTTCCGGGTCTTCCGGGTCCTCCTCCGAACCGAAGCAGGGGGTGCCGAAGGTGTTCGCGAACACGGCCGGGTGCCTGTTCAAGGCGCCGCCGGACGCCACCGGGGACGTGTGGACGGAGCTGCTGGCGCCGGCGCCGGGGGAGTACCGGGTGGCGGCGAAGTACCAGCTGCCGCGGGGGACGCCGTGCCCCGAAGAACTGATCTACGAGGTGCTGGGCCCGGCGGAGCGACCGACTCCGCCTCGACCTTGATCAAGACATCTTTTACATACGGTCCGGGTGCGTTGGTCCGTATTTCTGCATACGATCCCAGTAGTCCGATCGAGTGTCCCGAGTCTTTTAGGGAGTTGACGGCGGGATGAGCAAAGAGCAGAAGCAGGACGTCCGGGCGGTTTTGGCGAAGGCCCTTGATGCACCCAGCCCGCCGCGCGGGCAGGCGCACGGGTTCGACCGCGAGCTCCGGAGCAAGGTCAAGGGCGGAGCGCACACGAAGGCGGCGCTCAAGCGCGCCGGGACCCCACAGGGTGACCGCATCGGCGAGCGCAGCCGGGGCCTGAGCTAGACCAGCCGTCGTCAGTCGTCAGTCGAAAGCCCTTCCGGCCTGGGCCGGAAGGGCTTTCGCGTGTGCGGGAGAAGGCGGAATTGATTGCACTTTCATTCAAATGAGGGCCCTTAACGGCTTCGCGGGAAAGCGTCCCGATAGCCGTTACATTGCCGAGTGATTACCTAAACATGACCCTCGTAACGTCTTGTTCGTCGCCGGGACTGACCACCCGACCGGGTGGTCAGTCCGGACCGAGACCGCAGGCGACGCCGACCCGAGGGGAACCACCCATGCGCGCAACCTTCCGCACCGCCGCCGTCGCCGCAGGTGCCATCACCGCCCTGGCACTGCCGACCGCCCAGGCCTTCGCGGCCGACGCCCCGACTCCGACCAGCCCCTCCACGGACACGGCGAAGCCGGCGGAGGACAAGCCGGAGACGAAGCCGGAGACGAAGCCGGAGGTCGAGTCGGAGACCAAGCGGGAGGACGCGGGGACGCAGCAGCTGAGCGACGGCTGGTACGCCAAGGTCTTCAAGCACGTCAGCAACGGCCTGACGGCGGACCTGAAGATCAAGGGCTACGAGGCGGAGATCCACCCCGCCAAGGGCGCCCTCCAGGCCACCCTCAAGGCCTTCGGCAAGGCGGACTCCGCGAAGGTGGGCGAGTACGCCTTCACCCTGTCGGCGGACGGCAAGGTCACCTCCAAGAAGGACGCGCCGAAGCCGAAGCCGACGCCGACGCCGGTGGACAACAAGGTCTCGGGCATCTCCGTAGGCGGTGGCACGATGGCCGATCTGACGAACAAGGCCGGCGAGGGCCCCAAGGCTGTACTGAAGGTCGGTCCCAAGGACGCCGCGGACGGCACCAAGGCCGGCACGGTCATGGCCACCCTGACCGCGAAGAGCCCGCGTGCCGAGAACAACGGTCAGAAGTTCGAGATCGTGAAGGCCGGCAGCGCCAAGCCGCAGCTGAAGGTCACGCTGGAGGGCAAGGCCAAGTACTACGACTTCCCGGCGGTCAACAAGGGCACCGGGAACAAGCCCACCACGCCCACCACGCCCACCACGCCGGCCAAGCCCACGACGCCCACCACCCCCGCCAAGCCCACCATCCCCAAGGGCGGCGTCCGCGCCGGCGCCGAGGGCGTCGAGTCCAACGGCGGCGAGGGCACGCTCCTGATCGCGGGCGGCGCCGGCCTGGCGGCCACGGGCGCGGCCGGCCTCGGCTTCGCGATGCTCCGCCGCCACCGCACGGACGGCTGAGGCCGCCGCCGCGCCGGACGGCGTACATCCCGAATCCCCTCCAGTCGCCCACCTCTGCGCCTCTGCACCTCTCTGCCCCGGAGTACGACATGACCCGCACCGCCACTCCCCCCGCCCGCCGCAGGGTCGTCGCCTCCACCGTCCTCACGCTCGCCGTCACCGGCTTCGGCGTCGGCTCGCTCACCGCCTGCGGCGGTGGCCCGAAGCTGGCCCCGGACCCCGAGGTCGGCAGCACGGCGACCGCCCGTGCGCCCGCCGCGGACACGACGCCCACCCTGCCGAAGTCGAAGCCGACCGGTATGAAGATCGACTCGGCGGGTGTGGACGCGAAGAAGATGGTGGACCTCAAGGTGGACCCGGCGAGCGGTGAGCTCGGCGTGCCGGACGCCGAAACGGACGCGAACAACCCCGGCTGGTGGACCGAGGGCGTCACCCCGGGCGAGAAGGGCACGGCCGTCCTCGTCGCGCACTTCGACACGAAGTACGGCCCGGCCCTGATGAAGAACGTCAAGAAGATCAAGCTCGGCGATGTCATCGAGGTGTCGCGGGAGGACGGGAAGACGGCGAAGTTCAAGATCCGCGAGATCGAGGACGTCGACAAGAAGAAATTCCCGACGGACAAGGTCTACGGGGATACGAACCGCTCCGAGCTGCGCCTGCTGACCTGCGGCGGCGAGCTGAAGGACGGCCACCGCACCAACAACGTCATCTTCTACGCCGACCTGGCGGCGTGAGCCCCGGGGACGGTGCGGCGGCGGGCCGGCGGGCTCCTCGGCGGAGCCCGCCGCCCGCCCCTCTCGGATGGCGCATTACGGTGATCTGACCGGAAGGCGACCGGGACGAGCCGATCGAGCTGCGCGTCCGCCGGATCCGGGACGGCCGCATTCAGGGGATCATGAACGACACCCACCGCACCATCAGCGCCGAGCCCGCAGGGGCACAGGAGGGACGAGACAAGGGACGAGGCAAGGGACTGGGCAAGGGACGAGGCAAGGGTCGAGTCCAGGCCGGGCACCCCCGCCGACTGGGCCTCCCGGCCTGGACCGCCACGCTCACCTGGAAGGCCGCGGTCTTCATCACCCTCATGTGCTGCGGCCTGGCGGCGCTGCTCGGCACCCTCGTCCACGACGCGATGACCCGCCAGACCGTCGGCGTCGCGCGCGAGCGCGCGCTGGCCAAACTCGACCGGGTCACCGACCTCTACGAGAGCGGCGCGAGCACCCCGCGGGGCGAGGGCGTCCGCGCGGACGGCGTGCCGCCGGAGCTGCGCGCGCTGGCGGCGACCGGCAAGCGCGGCACCGCCGTCGGCGAGCACCGCGGCCGGGCCGCGATGTGGGCCGCGGGCCCCGCCGACCGGAACCAGGTCATCGCGGCGGCCGTGGACTACAGCGGCAGCGAGAGGACCATCGCCGACCTGAACCGGGCCATCCTCGGCTCCTCGGCGCTGGCCATCGGCGGCACCCTGCTGATCGGCGCGTTCGGCGTCACCCGGATCACGCGGCGCCTGCACCAGACAGCGCAGGTGGCCCGCCGGATCAGCGCGGGCGACCTGGACGCCCGCGTGAACGGTTCCCCGCGCGGCAAGGACGAGGTCGCGGCCGTCTCGAGCGCCCTGGACACCATGGCCGCCTCCCTCCAGCGCAAGCTGGAGTCGGAGCGACGCTTCACGGCGGACGTGGCCCACGAGCTGCGCACCCCGCTGACCGGCCTGAACGCGGCCGCCGAACTCCTGCCGCCGGGCCGCCCGGCCGAGCTGGTACGCGACCGGGTGCAGGCGATGCGCTCGCTGACGGAGGATCTGCTGGAGATCTCCCGGCTGGATACGCGCAGCGAGCGGGTGGAACTGGACTCGTACGACCTGCCCGCCCTGGCGGCCCGGGCGATCAGCGCGGCATCGCCCGCCGACCGGACCCCTCCCACCTCACTGGTCATAGCGTCCACGGCCCTCCGGGTGGAGACGGACAGGCGCCGCCTGGAACGCATCCTCGGCAACCTGATCGCGAACGCCCACAAACACGGCGCGGCGCCGGTCACGGTAACGGTGGACGGCCGCACCCTCACCGTCACGGACGCCGGTCCGGGCTACCCGGAGTACCTCCTGACGAGCGGCCCGCAACGCTTCCGCACGGAGGGCATGAACAAGGGCCACGGCCTGGGCCTGACCATCGCCGAGGGCCAGGCCCGCACCCTGGGCGCGACCCTCACCTTCACCAACCCACCCCCGGGCGGCGCCCAGGCCCGCCTCACCCTCCCGGACTCCCCGACCCACCCCGCGAACCCGTAGCGACCCGCCCCAACACGGCCGGTCCTGCCACCAAACAAAACCGCACCCCCGGGGAAACCCCAGGGGTGCGGTGCGTTCTGTGCCCTCGGCAGGATTCGAACCTGCGACACCCGCTTTAGGAGAGCCGTGCTCTATCCCCTGAGCTACGAAGGCGGGAGTTTGGTCTGCGTCGGCAATCACCTTACCCGATAGGCCTGGTGAGCATCTACGGGCTGCATTCCCCCAGGTCAGGGCGCGTGTGATGGGTGTGAGCGGGAGCCTTCGCCTTCCTGTTCCTGCCCTCGCCTTCCCTGTCTTTCCTTGATCTTCCTTCCCCTTCTGTCCCCCTTCTGTCCCCCGCCGTCCCCCGGTTCTGTCCCCCATCTGTCCCCCCGGTTCTTGTCCAGCATGGCTGTTCACCGTGGCTCTGGGCGACGTATCCGCAGGTGGGAGGCAATTCTCCACAGTGCTGACGACCGCAATCAGTTCCCGATCCTGAGGCGATGAGCAGGCGATGTGCATCTCAGGCGGGGAGGATCATGCGCTGGAGGCGTACGTCCCACGTGCACTCGCGGTAGAGCCGGTTCAGGTCGTACGCCGCGTCTTCGTCGTCGGCGTTGCAGGGCTCGGAGCCGTTGGTGCCGTCGCGGTAGTAGAAGCCGTACTCCTCGCACTCCTCATCGCCGGGCCAGCGTCCAGACCAGAGCGTGAGGCAGCCGGTCCCAGGGTGGTTGCAGTCTCGGCGCTGGCGTCCGGTGAGGGCGCATTGCGCGAGGGTGCACCGGTCGGTGTGGAGGTGGCCGGGGTGTGCGTGGCACTTCGGGCAGGTGTTGCTCTGGGGGTTGGTGGACGGCTCGGGCTCGGGCGTCGGGTCGAGCTGGAGCCGGCCGAGCCAGAGTGCTTGGAGGTGCTGGTCGAGTTCGCGGCCGTCGGCGACGGAGTGGATGTCGAGGGTGCGGTGGAGGAGTTCGCGGAGGTGGATGGCGGGGAGTTGGCTGAGGGCCCAGTGGAGGGTGAGGCTTCCGTCCTTGTGGCGGGTGATCCATCGGGTGCGGGCGCGCCAGGACACCTTGAGTTCGATGTCGGGTTTCGTGGTGAGTTGCGTGATCCGGGGGCCGTGATTTTTCAGCCATTCTCGGGTCTCGTTGGCGTAGAGGTTGATGAGGGTTCGGCGGGCATCGTCCTCGTTTGTCGCGGCGTGGTGGCGGAGGTCGAGGGTGGGGCCGAGGTCGGGGTGGGTGTAGGCGATGGCGGCGCTGGCTCCGGGCTCCTGCCGGGTGATGCGGAGGGTGTGGGGACGGCCGAAGAAGGGGAAGGTTTCGCCGTTCTTGATGGTCTTGGTCGGGTTGTCGGGTGTGGTCTCGCAGAGGTGGGTGAGCTGGCGGTATATCCAGCGGCGTCGGCGGTTGACGAGCTCGTGGGCTTCTTCGTCGGTGGTGGTGTCGGGGCCTCGGACGATGATGTTGCCGGTGCTGGCTACGTCGAGTTCGAGGGTGGTTCGGTTGCTGGTGCGGATGGTGACGGAGACGCCGTTGATGTTGATGGTGCGTTCCTTCAAATAGGTCATTGCGCATCTTCCGGTTGCGGTGGGTTTTGGTGAGGGTTTGTGGTGGCGCCCCTCCCGTTCATATCTGAATTCTACTATGAATGGGAGGGGGGTCAACTGGGCTTGAGGAACGCCTTCCCCTACCTGCTTCTCGCCGTTGCTTCGGCTTCGGCGAGGCGCGCACGCGCCGCCTTCAGTGCACGTCGGGTCTCCGCGAGCTTGGCTGCCCTCCGTATCTCGAGGTCCCGGAGTCTGGCCACCTGCCTCTCGCAGTGCTCCAGGTGCGCCGCGTCGATGACGGCGCCGGGCCTGTGCGGCGAAGGGGCCCTCCGCGGGTTGACAGTCGAACCCCTCAGCTCCGCGAACTCCATGAACTCGACCTCCACCACGTACTTGGTTCGGCGGGTCCTTGGACCTGTCTCCAGGACGAGCTTGGGGAAGTCGGAGTGCCGGGCGGCCCAGTTGCTGACTGCCGACCGGGTCACCCCGGCGAGCTTGGCGCCGGCCGCGAGGTGGATGAGTTCCTTCTCCCTGCCCTGGAACTCAGGCCGGTGCCAGGTCGTGGGCATGGTGCTGTCCGTGGTGTTCGGGTTCTCGTTCACGGTCTGCCTTCGGGTGTGCGCCCGGCGGCGGCCTCGATGAGGCCGCCGCCGGGGATGTGGGGGAGGGGTTCTACTTGGACTTCTTCGGGCGGGGCTTGTACTTCTCGATGCCCTCCGCCAGGACCTCGGTCTCGACCTCGCTCAGCTTGTAGCCCTGCTCCTTGAGGAAGGACAGCCAGGTCACCGTGTCCTGATCGATGTGGCGCCACGCACCGTCGTGCATGACCTCGCTCTCGAACATCGCTGCCACCTGGGCCAGCAGCAGGCGCCAGCGCCGCGTCTTCGCCGTGGTGGCGATCACCGGCCCGTACGGGTTGGCCACACGGTCCCAGTGGCTGAGCCCTTCGTTCGGGTCCGCCATGTTGAGGAAGGAGCTGATCAGATCCGTCTTCGGGCGGGATGCCGCCCGGCCGTAGTTGGCGGAGGTCCCCGTGATCGTGGACAGGATCAGCACCCACGTCGCGTCGTTGGCCTCGCCGCCGGCCGCGCAGAGCTGGCCGATGTACTCGCGGCGCACGTCGCGGGCCGTCCTCCACGCCTTGTTGTAGCGCCGCACCCTGCGGACGGCCTCCAGCATCTCCGGCGTCGACTTGGGGGCCTTCGCCGCTGCGGACTCGGAGTCGGTGAGTTCGTGGTCGTACCGCTTCCAGTCCGTGCACAGCCACTCCACCTCGGTGTCGCCGGGGACCAAGGCGACCGCGTGGCCGGGGCACTCCTGGTGCAGTTCGGCCGTCATGGTGTTGCCGATGTCGCTGACGAGGTCGCTGAGGCGGCGCGAGGTGCCGTGCTCGCGGTTCGCGTTCCAGGCGACGATCGGGATGCCCTGGGCCTTGAAGTCCTCGACGAGGCGGGCCCGCTCCTCCTCGTCCTTCTGCTTCTGGCGGAGCTCGGCGAGGGCGTGTGCCCAGTGGCCGCGTGAGGAGTCACCTGCCTCCGTGTCCTTCCTCTTGGCGCCCTTGAGGGTGGTCAGGGCTCCCCCGAGGGTCTCGACGGAGTGGTAGTCGGCCATCTCCACCAGGTCGAAGGCGGCGGCGTTGGCTTCGCGCAGCGCGCGGTCGCTGAGCTTGGCGGCCTGCGGGGCGGCGGCGACCTCCTCGGGCTTGATGCCCAGGGCGCGGGCGGCACGCTTCTTGCGCAGCTTGCCGACCGGCATGAGGGACAGCTGTTCTGCGGCGTCGAGGACATCGAGGGCGGTCGCCTGGCGGCGGTGGACGTTCTCGATGACGGACAGGGCCAGGGCCTCGTCGTCCACGTCGCGCAGGTCCTCGCGGACGATGGCCGGCACGAGGCGGATCGGCTGTCCCGCTTCTATGGCTCGCTCGGCGGCGATGATCGCAGCCTTCATGCGGCGCTGGCCGAAGACGACGCCGAGGGCGCCGTCCTGCGCGCCGGTCTGCGGGCGCAGCAGCAGGGGGGCGTTGACGCCGAACTCCACGATGGAGTCGATGAGTGCCTGGTCGGGCTCGGTGCCGTTGTCGTCCTCGCCTCGGGTCTTGCGGTGGTTGAAGGGGTCGATCACCAGCTCGCGGGGGTCGTACCAGCCGAAGTGGCCTTCGTAGGCGGCGATGGTGGTCGGGGTGGTGGGCTCGATCGCGGTAGCGGTCATGGTCTTCGTCCTTACGGGTGGGGGTGCGGGCGGGGTCGCCGCCCGCACCGGTGGGGTCTTGTCAGGCGCTGGTGGTCGTCGTGCGGGTCGTGGCGCGCTTGGTGACCCTGGGGGCCCCGGCGGCCTTGGCCGTGCGGCGCACGGTGGTGGGCTTCGCTGCTGTGGCTGCCTTCTTCGGCTTGGCCGCGGGGGCCTTCCTGGGCTTCGCGGCGGGCGGGGCCGTGGGCGTGGTGTCGGCGGGCGGGTCGCTCGGTTCGGCGGTCTCGTCGACGGTCGGGGTGTCCTGCGCGGGCTCGCTGCCGGCCGGGGCCTGTTCGGTGTCCGCGTCCGGCGGCGGGTGGGGGGTTCCGCTCTGCTGGAGCTTGGGGCGGTGGCCGTCGAGGGCGGGGAGCAGGCGGTTCTCGATGGCCTTGAGGAGGGTGTCGCTGGTGGCTTCGGAGTCGCTGAAGACGGCTCCCGCGTTGTAGGTGGGCTGGCCTTCCATGTGCAGGGAGGTCTGGGCGCCGACGCCGTCCCACAGCCGTCGGACGCTGATGGTGTGGCCTGCGGTGTGGTCGAAGCTGATGGCTTCGGCGTCGGTGGTGTCGTCGGACTTCGACCAGGTGTCGCCGAGCCGGGTGGCGATCAGGTCGCCCAGGATGTAGAGGTCGACGAGGGACAGGCGGGGTGCGGTGTCGGTGCTCATGTGGGCTTCTCCAAAGGGTGGTTGGTCTAGTGGGGCTGGCAGGCTGCGCGGATGGTCTCGGCGGCGCCGTGGGGCAGGCCGATGAGGGCCCCGGCGGCCGTGTATCCGGCGAAGACGACCTCGCCCTGTATCAAGTGCGGGAGCGGTGCGGCGAGTTCGTCCACGGCGCGGGCGGCGTGGAGGTTGGGTTCCTGCCAGTCGCGGTGGGCGCGGGCCAGGATCACGATGTCGGGGGCGGTGGGCTGGCGGATGAAGTCGACGGCCTGGATGTTGTCCAGGAGGGCGCGGCCGATGATCCGGATCTGCTGGCTGTGTACGGTGCCGATGTCCAGCTCGCGGATGTTGCCGTTGAGGTCGATCCGCAGTGCGATCTCCGGTCCGGTCACGGTGTGCTCCTCCTGGTTGTGGCTGGTGGCTTCCCCCTCAGCTCATACCTAAATTCTACTATGTGTAAGGGGGGTGTCAACCACATCACCGCAGGTCAGAGGTGGGGTGGCTAGGTCATGCACCAGCCGGAATCGCAGCCGACATCCATCGGCAGCTCCTCCTGCGCCGCCGTCACCGCCTCCGCCAGAGGGCGGCCGGTCCGCGTCAGGAACACCGGATCGCGATCCAGGGCGGCCCGCCGGGCGATCAGCGTCTCCTCCAGCTCGCAGGCGCGCTCGAACAGCACCGGCCGGTCCCGGAGCAGCTCCGACCAGCCCGCCAGAGACTTCAGCGGACAGAACCAGCACGCCGACTTCGACGGAAGTTCGAGACCCTCGTCGGCAATGACGGACAGGCAGTCCACCCGGCGCATCCGCAGGTCCAGCAGGGGGTAGGTGATCCGCTCGTACTTCTCGACGTGCCGGTTCGAAGCCCGGCTGATCTCGTCCAGGGAGATCCCGATCCCCACCTCCGCGGGCGTACCCGGGCCGGCGCCGCGCTCGCGCAGCCACCTGCCCGTCACCGAGATCTTGAAATCCTTGGTGCACGAGCGAGTGCCCGGGGCCCCGTTCGACATCCGCACGGGGATCGGCAGGGACCGCGAGCCCGGCCGCATCAGCCGCCCCCACAACGTCTCACGCCGCCCCGAACGCGCGACCCGATCCAGGACATGCAGGTCGAGGCCGTGCGCACGGGCGTACGGGGCGGCGACCCTCTCCACGTAGTCGAGCGTGCGCGGGTCCTCGCTGTCCGCGCCGACGTTGGCGAAGAGGAAGGTGCGGTGCGGGATCTGACGGCGGGCCGCAAGGACCATCAGCCCCATGCTTTGGGCGCCTCCACCGAAGCTGATCGCCTTCACGCTGCCACGACCTGCTCGAACAGCTGCTGCGTCCGCCGGATCCCGGCGATGATGCGGGCCTTGCCCAGTATCTCGTCTCGGTGGGATATCACGGCGCGGGCCTGGGCCTGGGCGTCCTCGACGGCGCGCGGGTTCACCAGAGCGTCATCGCAGGCCACGGTCACCCGCATGCCCATGCCCCAGACGATCATGTTGACGGCCGCGCAGGCGGCGGCGATCTTGTCGATGTCGACCATCGACCACTGGAAGTCGGCCGGGTCGAAGCCGAGGCGGCGAAGCCGCTGGGCGGCCGCGCGCAGCAGGCCGCCACTCCCGCCGGCCGGGTCGTGGATGTGCTGGCCCGTCTCCGGCTTCTTCGACTCCATCGACACCGACACCACCACCTCGGCCAGCCCGTCGGCCACCGTCGGTGGGGTGTGGTACTCGCCGAGGCCCTGCTGGGCGCTGTTGCTGCGCAGCAGCATCATCACGTGCGACAGGGTGTCGGTGTGGGTCCGCTCGTACGGGTCGGCATGCCCGGTCAGATCGAGGATGCCACCCTTCAGGGCGGCTTGCGTGACGGCCCGGACGGCGTAGATGCGGTGTTCGTCGACCGCCCTTCCGTCGTTGAGCCACTCGTGGAGGATGCGGGCCCGCTCGATGAGATCGGGCCGGTGTGCCCAGTGCTGCGCCCAGATCTGGCGGTACATCTCGACCAGCTCGCCGCCGTTCAGGGCGAGGATCTGCGCCTTGAGGTCCGGTCCGGCGGAGTCCTTCTGCCGTACAAGGGCGAGAGCGGCCACGAGCCCGATCGGAACGGCGATGTCCGGGCCGCCGTGTGCCCGGTTCCACGCCCCGGTGACGGCCTCACCGAGCGCGAACGCCTTGGCGTGGAGATCGTGCGTCCCCGCGGGCCTCGGCCTGCGCTCGGACCGAAGTGGCGGAGTCGCGACCGAGGTTGCGGCGGGAGCGGGCCGCGGAGCCGGGGCCGGTCTGGCCGCGAAGGTTCGGGGTACCGGCGAGGGCTCGGGCTCAGCGTTCGCGAAGAGATCCAGTTGCAGGGACACGGCTTCTCCTTGGTGAGGGGGTGCTGAAACGGGGCGACCCGCCCCGCCGGGGAGGCGGGGCGGGTCGGGAGCCGGAAGGGGGTCCCTCCAACCCATATCTAAATTCTACTATGAATGAGGGGAGGGTCAACCTCCCCGAAATGGGCTCGGGCAGGTCAGCCCTCGTCGACCCAGACCATTCCGTACGGGGTCTGCCGCAGCATCGACATCGCCGCCTTGTGGATGTCCTCCTGCATGGCCACCCAGTTCACCGCGCCGAAGGTGTCGCGGTACGCCTCGACCTCCCACTGCTGCGGGGAGCCGTTGAGGCTGGCCATGATCTCCGGGAGGCCATCGCCGTGTCCGATCAGCCGCTCACGGAACTCCGCGTGCGCGTCCGTCAGTAGCTCCCTCCATGCCTCGTCACGGGGGCCGCGCCCGAGGTCGGCGCCGGAGGTCCAGCCTTGGAAGGCTGATACCGCACCGACCTCCCGCAGGGCCGCCCACGCAACCGCCCTCTCCTTCGAGCGGAGGACCGGCACGTACGTCAGCTCGTACAGCTGCGCCTGCGGCCAGTCGTCGCCGGGCGAGGTCGTGCTCGCGGCGTCGTGCGGCGCCGCCGCCTCCGAGCGCGCCCAGCCGCGGGCGCCCATGCGGCGAGCGGGCACGATGCTGCGCCACTCCAGAGAGGTGTCCGGCTTGCGGAAGCGGGCGCGCCATACGCCTCCCGTCGGCGCAGTGTCCCGGCCGGCGCCGCTCACCGCCCACCCTCCAGGAGGGTGATCTTCGCGTCGAGCTGCGTCTTCCACCGCTGGAACGCTGCCGGGTCGCAGGTGCGCAGCTGCTCCATCAGTAGCACGGCCCTGGCGGCGTGGGTGCTGCGCTCCCGTGGGGTCGCCGGCACGTGAACCACTTCACCCTGGCGTCCGGAGGGCCACGAGGGGACCTCGGAGTCCGGAGCGGCCATGGCCACACGCCAGTTCAGGTTGGCCTCCAGGAGCCCAGGTGTCTGGGAGGTGATCGGCTCTGCCTCCATCGCGTTGAGGAAGTCCGAGTGCGCGGGCATCTCGAGGACGGGTCCGCCCGCGCAGTTGCCGGGCATCTCCACCCACACGCGCTGGCCGTATGCCGGATCCGGCGCGACCTCCAGTACGTATCGGTTGTAGGCCAGCCACGTGCCGCAGGTGGTGGACAGGTACAGGACGCTCACGCGGTCGCCCATCTTGTACGGGGTCATGTGATTGCTCTCGGGTCGGGGCGGGTCAGGAGCGGGGGAAGGCCCTCAGCGCGGCACGGCCGCGCCGGGCTGTGGCCGGGCAGGGGCCGAGCAGGGGCCGAGCAGGTGTTCCGTGAGCGCGACGGCCTTCGCCTGCTCGCCGTCGTTGTGGGCGAGGAGCAGCAGGTGGGCGGCAGCGAAGAACTCCTGCGCGGTGGTGGCGTGGCGGACGCGGCAGGTGCAGGAGCCGCTGTCAGTCGAGGTGAGGGCTTCCAGGAGGCGAGGGAACTCGGTCCTCGGGGCGCACCCGGAGTGCCTGCCCGGCGGCTGGGCTCGCCGCAGGTGGCTGTAGAAGCGGACGCCCTGCCAGCCGCACAGCATGCATGCCACGGGCCAGTTCACGTCGGACCCTGGGTATCCCCCCAGCGGGGCCCATCCCAGGGCGTCGATACGGGCAAGGGCCAGCGCGGCGGAGGTCACGTTGCGCGGGCTGGGCGGGAGTTCGAAGAGGTGGGCGTTCAGGTAGTCGGTATCGGGCATGCGCGTCTCCCCGGAGTGGATGTATGGAGGGCGGCGAGGGGGTGGTTGAAGGGCCACCCCCTTGCCTTATATCGGAATTCTACTATGCATGGGGTGAGGGTCAAGCCAGCTCAACCCACCGGGCAGCCCCCTACGTGACCGGCTGCTCCGCGGCCGCCGGGGCGGGCTCGATGGCCCGCACGATGCCGCCGCCCCGGTAGACGGCCCAACTGCTCCGGAAGGCGTATCCGTGCTCGATCAGCAGCTCGGCGATCTGGGATTGCAGCGTTCCCGACCACTCGGGTGCGATGCACGCCGGGTCCACCGGTCCCGGGATGGTCACCGGCGGATGATCCTTGTGCGGCTGGCCACGGCCGTTGAGCCACGTGACCGTCCCCACGCGCGAACCCGGCCTGCATTCGAGCTTGATCCGCTTCGGGGCCGCCGGGCCACTGCGCTGCTTCGGCTTCTTCGCCTTCGCCGCCGCCTGCGCCTCGCGGATGAGGCCGGCCGGGGCCGCCTCCGAGGCTTCGCGGGCGGACTTCGTGCCCGGCACCACGCCGTCCGCGAGGAAGGCGCGCATCGCCTCGCCTGGGCATCGCCCCCGCACCTGCGTGTAGTCCGCCGAATGCGACCCGACCCGACCGCCGTCGAACGTGGCGTCCTCCAAGGTCATCACCCGCTTGGGGGCCAGCCGCAAGTTCCAGGCGACCGACAGGGTCTTCGGGTTGACCCTCTTCACCTCGTACCAGGAGTTGAGGTAGAGCACGAAGTCACCGGGCGCGAAGTCGTCGGGCTCCCAGAGCTTCACCCCGTCGGCCTTCGCCTTCTCGATCACCTCTTCCCAGTGGGCGATCTCCTCCTTCAGGTCCCGGACGTACCGGGAGTGCCGGTCGCCCGAGTCCCACCCCTTCTCGGCGGCTTCCGTGTGGTGCCGAGCCTGCTGGCGCAGGTCGGCACGCAGCTTCTCCAGCCGCCGCAGGGTGCGCTGCGGGTTGTTCCGGTGCGCCTTGAAACTCTCGGCCGCCCGGGTGCGGTCGGCCCAGTAGCCGGCCCGGTCGGCCTCGGCTATCCCGGCCCGCATGTTGCTGTCGATCCGCGCAGCGTCCCGGCGGGCGGGACCCTCCCCGGAGTAGCCGACGGGGATGGGCTGGCCGAATGGGATCCGCCTTGCGATCTGGCGGGCCGCATCGAGTCGGGCTTCAGCGGAGAGGCTGGCGCGGTCCGCGCGGTCACCGAACCTGTCGGCGCGTTCATCGGCGCGGTCCTCGCGGTCGGCCTCGGCCTCCTTGAAGGTGCGCCGCGTGTCCTCGTCGATCTCGACCGTGACCTCGTGACCGGCCTCGCGGAGCGCGGCGGCCGCGCCGTTGATGCGCCAGGTGTCGGCCTCCTTGTCCCGGGAGTGGCGGATGTAGAGGCTGCCGAGGGAACGGGAGAACCAGAAGCCGTGGGGCCTGACGATCTCGAAGATGCCGTCTCCCTTCCGAGAACCACTGAGGAGCACGCCCTTCGCGGCGTGTATGAGAGATCGTGATGGTCACGATGAAGTTCCTTCCGATCGGATCTGGGTGAGTCGGCCGACGGGGTGCCAGCCGGCGTAGAGGATGTGGATGACGGGGTCGTCCGCGGCGAGCTCGCACAGAGTTCCCCAGTGGTGGGTCTGGACCTCGGTCACGAAGAAGGCCACGGTGTCCCCGGCCTGGTCACGGACGTTCTCACCGTCCTCTTGGCGCAGCCACACGCGGGACCCGGCGTTCATACTGGCCACCCGTCGGACATGTGGACCGCGAGGGTCAGGGTTGCGACGAGCGATATCTCCAAGTCGTCCCGGTCGAAGGCGAGTGACTGGGCGACCAGGAAGTGCGGGCCAATGTGGTGCGCGAAGTGGGCCCGCTCGGTCATGCCGGCCCGAGCTGCTGCGTCCGCGGCCTCTGCCAGGTATGAGGCGTAGCGCAGGGCATCGTCCTCGGCCTCACCGAGGAACGCACCGCGGGCCTCCCACGCTGCCTGGAGGAGCAGCGTCCGGCGCGTCTCCGGCCCGGCGTGCTGCCACAGCTCCAGCAGCCCGCCGTCCTTCGCGAGCTCAAGAGGCGTACGGCGTTCGGCGGGTACGCGCAGGAGCGTAGCGGCCGTGATCAAGGCGGTGCGGGTCACGTAGAGGTCGAACATCTCTGGCTCCATCCGGGGTTGTAGGTGCGGGCGGCCCGCAGGCATCGCGCCGGTCACTGATCGAAGGGGATGAGTGCGGTCATCGCCAGGGACAGCTGGTGGGAGACCTCGAGGTCGGGGCCGAAGGCGAGGAGATGAGCCAGGAACATGGCCTCGTGCTTCGTCTCTACGAAGTCCTCGGCGCTTCCGTCCGGGTTGGCTGCGGCCCAGGCCCGTGCGGCGGAGGTCAGGGCGTCCGCGAGAAGGGACTCATCGGTGCCGTCCTGCATGATTTCGGCGGAACGGGCCGACCAGCTGATCAGGAGCAGGACGGTCTGGCGATCCTCCGGGGACAGCCCCCACCAGGCCATCCGCATCTGCGGAACCTCGGCGAGCAGCCGGTGGGCGTTGGGGTGCGGGCTGGCTGCCAGGTTCCGGGCCGTGTTGCGGAGCTGTTCAAGGAGTACGGCGGTCATGGGGCTACTCGATTCCGGGAGTGACGGGCGTGGTGTCGGCGAGCTGGCCCTTCGGTGGCCCAGCGGGGTGAGGATCATCGGCGGGCGCCGCCGCGTGCGCGGGACGGGTGTACGAGGCGGGCCGCGGCCATCAGGTTTTCGGCCTCGCACCGACGGCCGAGCTGGAGGAGCGCGCCGACTTCGAACATCGTCAGCCAGCTGCAGGCCGGTATCGCGGCGGCGAACTCCTCGTAGTCCTGGCCGTGCTTGCGGCCCGGCCGGCGTGACCAGGCGCGGCGGGCGACGGTGTGCGCCAGGGAGGCGGCGCTCTGGGTCTGCGCGTTGCTCAGGTTCAGCGTTGCGATGATCTCCGCCGTCCCGAGGAGCGGCAGGTGCTTGAAGGACATGTGGTTCTTCCGAGTCCGAGAGGTGTGGGCGGCGCGCCCGTGCGGGCGCGCCGAGGGGTTCAGTCGTTGGCCCAGCCGAAGAACAGCCAGCCGTTCTCGGCGCTGGACGTGGTGACCGGCAGAGCTCCCGCCGGTCCCCACTTGTCGTCGATGCGGGGGTCGTTGGCGGAGATGAGTTCCATCGCCCAGCCGATGGCGTAGGCCTC
Organism: Streptomyces sp. GL_140; assembly: GCF_057834465.1. Lineage (NCBI taxonomy): Bacteria > Bacillati > Actinomycetota > Actinomycetes > Kitasatosporales > Streptomycetaceae > Streptomyces > Streptomyces sp. GL_140. Next base: position 3,685,462 of record NZ_CM174404.1, on the reverse strand, counting down.
GGAGCGGCGGACGTCATCGATGACGACGTAGTGGTCCTTCTCGGCGATGGAACCGCTACAGCCCCCGGAGCCGTGCTCGTGCAGGGCTTCGTTGCGGGTCTTCATGAAGGCCTTGGCTACGTCGTCTCCGGTGACGACGTCGAAGAAGGTGATGGCGCCCATCGGGGTCTCCAGGTGGTGTGGCGGGTGGCGGCATGGCGCGGCCCGCCCCGGTGGCGGGGCGGGCCGGGGAGAGGTGCGCTCAGCGGATACGGACGCGGCTGCGGTTGGTGCGCATCGGGCTCGCCGGGCGGCACAGGGCCGGGGCAGGAGCGCGGCGGACCTCGGCCAGCAGCCGATCGACCGGGTTCAGGACGGGTGCCGGGGCCCGCGACTGCTTCGTCGAGCACCTCGATGCGGATGGTCGGGAACTGCTGGCTCCAGCGGCTCATCGCCTCGCCGTCGGCTTCGTCCAGCCCGGCGGCCACGGCGAACTCCGCCCACTGGACCGCCATGTTGACCGAGGCCCAGGTGAGCGCGATTTCCGCCTGCTGCTCGGTGATGGCGTAGTTGTGGGCGACGTGCAGGACGGCGATCGGGTCGGGGATCGGGATGCTGTTCACGGGTTTCCTTCCGGCTGGTCTTCGGACGGGGCTTCCCCCCTCCTTATATCTGAATTCTACTATCTCTAGAGAGGGTGTCAACACAAAGCCGCAGGTCACAGGCCCGATGTGTCGACGCTAGGCTGCGGCTGGCGCTACCTTGCGGGCGCTGAGTGCGCCCCGCTTGCGGATCGTGGCGGCCCCCGCCGCGCGGGACTCTGCACGCTGCGCTGTGACGCGGCACTGCCCGCAGAGCGGCTCGCCGTTGCGCCGGTGCCCCTTGACGCCGCTGCTCTCCCCGCACACGCCGGCCCGCGAGGGCAGCCCCTTCGGGAGCGCCGGCGCCGACGCCGCCGAGGCGACGACCCTTCCGTTGATCCACACCCGCGCGGAGCACACGCCATCGAACTGCGATCCCTGCGGCCGAACCCGGTCGTAGCACTCGGCCAGTACCGGGCAGCCCAAGCAGGTGCGCACCAGGGGCTCGGTGAGCTCGCCCAGCTCCTTGGCGGACTTGCGGGTGGCGGGAGGGTCGAAGACGAACTCCTCGACGCCGACGCACGGCGCCAGTTCCATCCAGGACGTCGTGGCGGTCGAATTGATCACGGCTGGCACCTTCTCGGCGGGCGGGCGGGGCGGGTGGGTCAGAACAGGGCGGGCTGGGGGTGCGGCGCGGGCGTAATGGCCTCCCTGGCCGCCGACGCCCTCAGGGCCAGGCGGGCGGCGGTGCGCGACCACGGCTGGTAGGCGAGGGCCCGCCACACCTCCGCGTCCCGGAAGGGGACCGGCCCGCGGTGGTAGGCCCGCTCGTGCGCTGCCTCGTCGTCCACGGCCTGGCGCAGTGCTCCGTAGCGCACGGGAGTCAGGCGCTGGTCGATCAGCTCGGAGACGTCGACCCAGGCCACGAGGCCCGACCTGATCCCCGCGGGCGCCTCGACCTCGTAGGTGAAGCCGCGCGGCGCCCGGGTCCAGGTGCACAGGGCTCCCGCCTCCGGCTCGCCGGGCACGCGGCGCATCCGTAGCCGCCGGCCGGGGTCCAGGAGCTGCTGCTCACCCCACTGGGCGCGCTGGTAGTTGTACGGCAGGTCCACGAACGCGGCGAGCTGTGCCGGAGTGAAGAAGTCCCGGACTGCCATCCGGATGTCGTCACCGGTGAGCGCCGTGCCGACAGCCGGGGCGGCGACGGGAGGCTTCATGAAACTACTCCAAGTGATGTGTAGTGGCCTATTTTTAGGCCACTACACGCGGTTGAAAGGTCAGGCGTACTGGAGCAGGCGGGAATCGGCGAACTCCTGCTCCCGTACCTGCTCAAGCACGGCCGTCAGTGCGAAACTGACCTGCCAGGGCATCGCGGTCATCGACAGTCCGAGTCGGGGCCGGCGGTCGGTGAACTCCTGCACGGAGACCAGCGTCCACCCCTGCGCCCCCTGCTGCTTCTGTGCTGTGACCTGGAAGTGGTCGACGTAGAGGTGGATCGTCGGCCGCCGGGTGGAGCTCTTGACGTGGATCTCCCAAGAGCGGGTCAGGGCGTCCACCAGGTACTCCGGTGCCACGGTGGCGCGGCCCTGGCTGATCTGAGGCTGGTTCATGCGTTCTCTCCAAGAGGTATCGCGGGCCCCTCCCGCGTTATCTAAATTCTACTATGCGGGGTAGGGGTGTCAATCAGGCGACGGCGTCAGGATACAGAAAGATCGTGGCCTATTTCTTGTTCCGGGGGTTCACCGAAGCCGAGGCCTCCTTCGCTGCCCGCGACCGCACACGGATCTCCGCGATCGCATCCCTGGCCACCGACGACAACGGCGCCCCGTCGGAACGGACTTCGTTCAGCACCTTCTCGTCCCGGGCCCGCTCCCGCGCACGAGCAGCCTCCTTCTTCGCCCGCTCCTCATCCGCCCGCTGCTGACGAGGGCTCGTCCCGCAGCCACGGCAGGACCGCCCCCCGCCCTCCGGATGCGCCGAGCACCGCCCCGGCTCCTGCGGCGCTGCCGGGGTCTCTTCTGCTGCGGCAGCGGGCTCCCCAGCAGCGCCAGCTGCGGGGGTTGGGGGGTTCTTCTTTGAGTACTTGCTCTGGTTACTACCTATAACCCCGGGCGAACCAGCGGCCGAAGAACCAGACCCCGGGGAACCGAACCCCGAAAACCCGGTTTCGGTGCCGACCTCGCCCCCAGCCCCCGGCCCGGCCGGACTCGGCCCCGCCGGAGCAGGGCCCCCGGCCTTCCGCCGGCGTGCCGCCCGCCGCTGCTCCGCCTCCCGGAACTCCTCCGCGGCCCACTCCTGCGCCTGGTCGTAGACCTCGGTGACCCGATGGAACGTGCCGTCCGCCAGGCGCTCGGTCACCACCCGGTAGTACCCGGCATCCCGCAACTCCCGCAGCGCCGTCCTGACCGCCTCGATGCCCTCCTTGCCAGCCTTCGAGATCCGATCGGCGGCAACCTTCCAAGAGTCCGGCTTGGCCAGCAGGTACGCCAGGATGCCCCGGGCCCGGAAACTCAACCGCGCATCCTCGAGCGTGGCCGTCGGCAGCACGGTGTACCCGGTGCTGAGGTGGCGGCGAAGAATGGTCACGGGGAGCCTCCAAGGGCATATGAGCGGTGTAGCTGGGTGCGTTGGGGTCATCGGCCGCCCCGCACGCGCGAGGCAGCCAGGGGTGCCATCAGGCGGCCGGACGGGCCTTGGAGACCTTGATCGACCGGGGCGACTTCTTGCCCGGCGCCTTGCGCATCGGCACCGTCATGCCGGCGCGGCGCATGATCCGGACCATCGCCTCCTGGTCGGGGACCATGGGCACGGCAAGGTCGGCGTCCTCGAACGCGCCGACCATCGCCTCGACGTCGGCCTCTTCCTTGTCCTTGCCGCCCTCCCACCCGAGATGGTTGGGCCCGTAGTTGCCCTCCGGCGAGTCGTCGACCATCGCGCGGACGAGCTTCTTCACCTTCTCCGCCTCCCTGCCGCGCTCGCGGGCACGGACGTAGCGGTCCAGGGCCTTCGCCCGGTCCTCGTCGTCGTGAATGAGCAGGGTCTGCGCTGGAGTCCCCGGGGCCGCGTCGGGCCAGCACGCGGAGAGGAACGCGCAGTTGTCGCAGATCGCGGACAGCTGAGGCCCGTCATGGTCACGGCGCAGCTCCTCCGGAGCCGGGGCCTCGATCACCCGGTCCACCCACCAGCGCGCCTCCGCCGCCAACCACTGGTCGAACGGGAACTCCTCGACGTGCTCCTCGCCCGTGTCCCGGTTGACGAACCGGAAGCGGATCCGCTCGACCTGTACCGGCCCGAGCCGGTGCAGGTACCGCTGACCGGGGATGTCCGCGAAGCCCACCGTGCACAGCAGGCTCGCGTACAGCAGGACCTGCCGCATCTCGGCGGCCGTCGGCCCGAACCGCACCACCCGGTCCCAGATCCGGCCCGACTTCGTCTTCACGTCCTCGACCGTCAGTTCCGCGGCGGCAACCCTCGGCCGGTGCCGCTTCGGCAGGCGCCCGGCGGTCGCCGCGTCCAGCTGCACGACGTCGATGTGCCCGCGGATCGTGTCGTCCTGGACCGTCCGCTCCACCAGCCACCCGTACTCACGCCGCGCGTCCTCCAGTAGGCCCGTGTGGATGTACGTGCCGAGGATCGCGGTCTTCTTGTCGGGGGTGTTGGTCCGGGCAGTGCCCGCCAGGATGTAGCCGGCCCGCCGCATGCAGATCGTGTCCGACGCCCCCAGCTGGGTCTGTACCGACCGGGGCCGGCGTGCATCGGCGGCGTGCGCGGCCTCCCAGATGGAAACCTGCGAGCGGGCGCGGGGCCTTATGGCCGTTGTGGTCATGAAAGAGCTCCAAGAGGTGCGCCGGGCCCGCCCATCGAGGCGGGCCCGGCGAAGCGAGGTAGGGGAGGGGATCAGGCGGCTTCGTGTTCGTCGAAGGCCGTTCCCGGCGGCGGCTCCTCGCCGTCCTCGGCTGCGGCAGCCCGCAGGCGCGCGGCATCGCTCGTCGGGTCCACGAGGGGCTTCGGGTTCTGCAACGCGACGGCCTTCTGCTCGATGGAGGCCCGGATCACCAAGACCTCTTCGCGGCTGAGGTTCTCGTTCCCCTCGATCTGCTTCCACAGCTTCTTCAGCTCGCCCACGCCGGCAGCGGCCGCCTCGTTGACCTTCGGCAGCCACGCCTGCGCGAGGTCACCCGTCAGTTCGGGTGTCGCCCTCGGCTGGTTGTGGATCGCGCAGCCCATCCACCCGAACACCAGCTGCTCGATGGTCAGGTCCGGCGCGTTCTTCGGCTCCCCGCCTCGCGGCACCTCGAACTTCAGGGAGCGAGCGCCGATGATCTGGGGGTCCTCGTTGCGGCGCAGCCGAACCCAGACCGTCGAGTCGAAGGCGAGGGACTTGTGGCCCTCGACCCGCCAGTCCTTGGTACGGGGGATCGGGTCGCCGTTGCCGTCGACGGCAGTGACCTCCTTGCCGCGTGCCAGAAGGATCACAATGCCCGGCATGGTGCGGACGAGGTACATCACCTTGTTCCACCGCTCGGCGGCGTCGTTCCACAGGTTCATGGACGGCTTGACCTCGGCGTCCGGGTCCTTCCGCAGCTTGTTCTGGCCCGAGATCGAGCGCCTGGCCCGCTCGTTGGTCCAGTTCACGAGCATCCGCCACAGCATCGACACCGAGTCGATGACGAGGACCACCGGCTTCTCCTTCGCGGCGGCCGCCCGCTTCGCCTCGGCGTGCACGGCCTCGATCTGGCCGAGGATGTCGCGGTAGCTGCCGTTGTGGTCGATGAGCAGGTAGTCCGCGCCGGGCACGTTCACGTACTCGTCGGCGGTGTCCTCGCCGAGCTCCAGCCAGTACGCCTGTCCGGTCTTCTTGGATCCGGTGAACGTGGCGGCCGTGTGGCTCTTGCCTGCCTTCTCCTCGCCTTCGAGGAGGATCACCGGCCAGGGGATGACACCGGTGGGCTTTCGGGTGCGGAGCTTGGGGACGGGCTGGGTGGGCATGAACTACTCCAAGAGATGTTATGTGTAGTGGCCTATTTCAGGCGCTGCGCAGGCCTCGGGTCTCGAAGACCGACGACCATTCGGGGTGCCGCTCAAGCAGCAGGCGGGCGTAGCGGGACCGGAAGTCGTTGTTCAGCTTCCAGACGTCGCCCCTGGTAGCCCTGCCGTACTCGTAACGCAGGACCTCGAAGAGCATTCCGATACCGACCCGCCTCAGGCCTCGGTCGACGCAGTCGGCGGTCATGGCTTCCAGCTTCCCGAGGATCCAGGGGTTGAGCTGGTGGAACGCCTCGAAGCGGTCCTGGATGCTCAGCGGTTCGCCGGCCCGGTCCGGGTGGCGCAGCGGCGCCATCGGCAATTCGAGCTGCATGGAAGTCATGAACTTTCCCCCTCTTGTAAGTAGTGGCCTATTTCTACGTCACTCCGGCGTGGTGGATCAACCGCATCGCCCTGCCTATATCGCAATTCTACTACTCGTGAGGGGGGTGTCAATCAACACCCGGAGAGCCGAGACGCCCGGCCGCCAGCGCAGGCTGAGCGGCAGCCTGCGGATGCGAGCCCGAACAAATGCCGCAATGCTGGATCCGCCGATATCCGTAAGGAGAGCCGCCATGTCGATGCTCGACAAGCTCAAGGGCCTGCTCAAGGGCCACGAGGACACAGCCCGGCAGGGCGTAGAGAAGGCTGGAGACGCCTTCGACGCGAAGACCCAGAACAAGTACCAGGGTCAGACCGACATGGTTCAGCAGAAACTCAACGAGCAGCTCGGCACGGACAAGCCCGAAGGGCGCCCGCCGCAGGCGTAAGGCAACGAGAACCGCCCTCGCCGGTCCCGCAGGACGCGACGAGGGCGGCCGGCCGCGACGACGGCGAGACGCCTACGCCTCGGAGTCCTCCGCCACGGCCTTCTTCCCGCGCGCCTTGAACGACGACCCCGGACCTTCGTACGTGCCGGTCCGCAGCCGCTCCGCGACCGACTCGTTCAACTTCCACTCCCCAGGGCTGCGGCGGGCCTCCGCGGAAACCTTCACCGTGTGCTCCGCGCCGGCGAGCACCGTGTCCAGCAGCCACAGCGACGACCCCGACAGCGAGTAGTCCGCCGCCGGCAACTGGCCGCGCGCACTCGTCCGCGCCGCCTGGCTCACCTTGACCTGGCTCACGCCGAACAGCTCCGCGTACTCCTGCGCGCCGACCAGAGGCGGCAGCTCCGCAGCCTTCATCGGCTTCGACGTCGCACCCTGCTCCTCGATGAGCTTCTCCAGCAGGCCCTGATCCAGCTGCCGGCCACGGCTCCCCGGCGGAAGCGCCAGGTCGATCACCAGGCCGCCCGGCCAGTACGGCTTGCCCGAGACGATCACCGCGTCCTCATACGAGAGCACCCCGCCAGGAACCCACCGGTCACTCACGGCCGTAGGGGCGATGCCGTACACCTTGGCGATCTCCTTGCGGCCCAATACCAGCGGCTTCGCCACGACAACCCCACCTCTCTCCCGAATCTTCCATAGCAGAATACGGGTAAAGAGGTCGGGCTGCACACGGGCCCCGGAAGCGTCCCCGCCGGGCCGTTAGACTGGGGATCACACTTTCCAAGAGGTGTACGGAAACGCCCCCGCCAATCAGCCGATGCTCGGGGGTTTTTCCGTATCCGGCGCCACGAGCCGCGCGACCGGGACGCCCAGGCACTGGACGTATCCTCTTCTGCCCGTTTCCATCGAGCGGCAGCGACCCGCTACGACACCTCATGCTCCAGGTAACAGGCCGTCCCCGTCCGCCGGGCATAGGCCACCGCGCACAGCCGCCGGTAGCCGGCCGAACCCATGGCACGCCCCCAGCCCGACAGAGGGAGAACCTTCAACTCGCTGTGCTCGTCGGGGTCGAGCACGATGCTGCCGATCTGCTCATCAGTGAGCCGCCCGCCATCGAAGACGAACCCGATCTTGTTGAGGGTCCAGTCGCCCAGCGGGGGAAGGAAATGCACCGCCAGGAGCTTCGGATCACCGCCGAAGGTGAGACCGGTCTCCTCCAGTGCCTCGCGCTGGGCACACTGCCAGGGGGTCTCCCCTTCATCCTGGTTGCCACCCGGCCATTGCCAGACCTCAGGATTCCGGGCCGCACGTAACTGGATCGGCCGGTCCCGCTCGTCGGTCACGAAGAAACAGGCGTACGCGGTCGCCTTCGGGAGCGTGGCGATGTACTCCTCCGGCGGGAGCCAGACGCCGCTCACGGCGCCTCCACAGAGACCGCGTCATCGAAGGTCGGCTGCTGAGGCAGGAACCGGCTCGACTTCTCCGCGATCTGACCGGCGAAGTAGTCAGCCGCGTCCGGGCGCATCCGTGCGAGCGCGACCAACGCCGTGATCGCCGTGTCCGCCACCTCGGCCTGCACGTCCTCCCACGAATGCGACTGCCCCTTGCACGGATTGGTCCCCCGAACACCTACGACGGCCTGGGCCGCCTCCCCGAACTCCTCCCCGATCTTGAGGACCTGCAAAGTCCACTGCTCCTCGATGGGCAAGGACCGCCCGGAGTCACTGGCCTCGAAGGTGGCGGCCAGCTCGGTGATCGTCTTCCACAGATCCTGCATGCGTTCCTCGTCTCGTTCGGGGTGGGACAGAGTCAGGTGCGGCGGTGCCGGCCGCGTCCAGCGCGCAGCGGCAGCGGGCTGTAGCCGGGGACGACGACAGCATCGGCTGGAGCGGTCGGGTCGACGACCCGTCGCGCAGCGGCGTAGTCGGGGGCGATCGTGACCGGCTCCCAGGCGAACCCATCCCAGCATTCGATGGCCCTCGGAGCCTCGGGCTGAACGTGGCCACCGCGGGCCGGACCATCGGTCAGGGAAACCGCTCGCAGCTCGCCGACCTTGCGTCTGCGGCCCTCTCGGCGGGCTGCCCACACCTCCAGCGGTTCATCGGCCGGATCGGGGAAGTCGAAGGCCATTGCGGTGCTCCTTACTCAGTGCGCTCTGCTGTTCTGGCTGGTCAGAATGTAGGAACGGGCCATGGCGAAGGGCTCGCCCGGCCGGATTCCACCCGATCGAGGCCGAGGCCTTCCGACGCGCCGCTATATGAGGCTGGGGAGAACTCCGGGCGCCCACCGGCCGAGCCAGAATGCGGCGACGGATGACGAGGAGAGACCCTCGGTCGATCCGTCATGGGGGATGAGCTCGGTGGGGGCGATGTACCCCTCGCCTGGATCGAGACGTATACGGAAACACCGCATCGCGCCCCCTGAGGCCATGAGCGCGCGCACGTCATCGGTGTGGGGATAGCGGTTGCGGTAGTCGGTGTGGACCGCCCGGCATACCTCCTGGGCGTCGAGGTCCCCGAGCAGGATGTACCGGGGGCCGGGCCCGAGGTTCAGGCAGAGCCGCCGCCGGCCAGTGGCCTTGTCGGCGTAGGAGAGCCTGTCCCAGTTGTCGAGGTGAATGCCGATGAGACGGCCCACTTCGTAGTTGTCCGTGGTGGTGACCATGTCCGGCCACGCCGGGGCCTGGCCCAAGTGCAGGGCCTCCGGATCACCCAGCGGACCCGCAAGATCCTCCAGGGCGCTGCCGCCGTCGAGGTGTGGTGGACGGACGATCTCCACGATCCTCTCCGGAGCCGTCGAGGCATCCACGGACAAGGCGCGAGTGAGGTCATCCGTGAGGGGGCTCCATGCCCCGTCTGGAACGACGGCACCGTCCTCGTAGCGTGCATCCGCGCGCGCGATGCGGACCTGCGCGTGCTGGCACCGTGCGCGTAGGGCAACGGGATCACGGAACGCGATATTCAGGGGCATGGTGTGGGTCCTTCAGAGCAACGGGTCACAGGTCGCCGCGGATCGGATCGCCGTAACTGACCTCTAGGTCGGCCATGAGAGCCCGGGTGAGTTCGTCGGCTTGGGCAGGCGTGATGAGGACCTTGTTCAGGTGGGCGGCCCCCGCGACCTGGGAGAGGTCGCTGCCACGAAGATCCAGACCGGTATAGCGGCCCTTCCCGAAATCGGTCGATCGCAGCGAGCAGCTGTGGATTGCTGCCCGCGTCAGGTCGCACTCCGTGAAGGTGGCCTCATCGAGGCTGCACTCGGAGAACGCGACAGGGCCCGCCGCGCGAACCTTCTCGAAGGTGCCGTAGTCGAGCCGGCACTTCTCGAACACGACGTTCTCAAGGCTCAGCCCGCCAAGCATCCCGCCCATGATCTTGCAGTCACGGAACACGACGCGGCTGAGCTTGCTGTCCCGCCACTGGAGCGAGGACAGGTCGCATCCGACGAACTCGACTCCGTTGACCCGAACATCGTCGAAGACGACCCGCTCCGCGCGTAGCCCGCTGATACGGCCGGTGATCAGCTGTGTCGACGCCAGCTCCAGGGAACGGACGTTGACGCCCATGTACTGGAAGTCCTGGACGATGCCGCGGCCGGCTTCCAGAGCGGCCACGTTGGTCAGGTACAGGCCGGGCTCTTCGAGATTGGGCAAGGTCACCGTGGTGTGACCGAAGGTGCGGCTCTCCATCGGGATGCTCCGTTCGTTCGGGCTGGGTGGGCCGCCAGACGGTGGCCCACCCAGTCGGTTCTACTTCTTGTTCCAGTTGTCCCAGGTCGCCTTGTTGTCGAAGGCCGGCGTGTTGTTCACCCAGGTCGGCCTGTTGTCGAACTTCGCGCAGGGCGGGAGCGGAGCCAGGGATATGAGCTCAAGGAAGCCCTCGGAGAGCTCGGTGACGCGGTCAGTGAGTGAGGGCGCGGGAGCGGACATGACGGGTGATCCCTTCGAAGAGTGCGATCTTGGAAGACGTGCAGTACCGGGTGCGACCGCCGTCGAGGCGGTGATCGTGTTCGAAGTACCGGTTCGCCGCGTGGCCTCCACCGCAGAACGCGAAGTACGGGCAGGCTGCGCGGCAGGAGTCGACCCCTGCCCACAACTCCATCAACCAAGGCGTACGAGCCTCGGCTTCGGCCAGCAGCACGTGCAGTGGATCGCTCAGGACGTTGCCGGTGGTGAAGTCACCGAAGCGTGCGTCCTGGTAGCCGGCGAGTTCCGGCGACAGGAGTACGACACCGCCGTCATAGGCCACGGTTGGGAGGGGGTCCCACACCACGGTGGTGCTGCCGGCGTGGTCGCCACGGTTCAGTACCGTGCGGGCGAAGTCCAGAACCCGGGTCACCTCCCTCACCGGAATGCTCGGGCTGGCCTGCCAGGCGGAGGCCAGTGCTTCCCAGAACCGGACCACCTCCTCGGCGTCCCGCTCCTCCGTGAGGTTGGCGCCCTCCTGCTCCTCGATATTGACACCGACGGACGTGCAGCCCAGGTCCGCGAAGAACTCGTAGAACTCTCCGGCAAGGGCAGCGTCAGGCTCGGAGACGACCGCGATGGCCGAGAAGGGGATGCCGTGGCGCTGCAGCCGCTCGATGCCCCGCATGATCACGTTGAAAGCGGGGTGTCCGGCACTGGTGACCCGCTGGGTGTTCATGTGGGCGGGGCCGTCGATGCTCACGCCGACGCTCATGTCGTGCTCGATCAGGAACTCGCACCAGGCGTCATCGATCAGGGCGCCGTTGGTCTGAACGGTGTGCTTCACCCCCTGGAATGGAGCCATGAGCGCGGCCAGATGATCGCGGCCCGCCGCCAGGGGTTCCCCGCCGTGCCAGACCACCTCGAAGGCAGCGTTCGATCCCGCCCACGGGTTCACGGACCGGGCGACGGACTCCGCCACCGAGACGGGCATGAGGTGCTTGGTCTTCCGGAATGGCAGATAGCAGTAGGAGCAGTCGAGGGGAAGGCACTGGGTTGTGGGCTGCATGATCACCGCGCCCGGCGTCGCGGCCAGCCGCGTCACTGGTGGTCCTGGATCCAGTGGGCCAGCTGGTACGCGACCGCGGGCGAGCAGCTGCCCAGGTCGACGTAGAGCCGGCCCTCGGTGCTGCGTGTGCTGTGGATCGAGGGCAAGTCGATGCCGATTGAACTCAACGCTTCTGTCAGGGAGTCGGCCGCGTTGCCGGAGATGGTGTCTTCCAACGACGAGGGGGCGTCCTTCGTGCCCACGCGATCACCACCGATCTTGATGGGAGCTGTTTGGGGTGGTGACAGCATGGTGAGGTGGGGGCCGCGGGCTCAAGAAATTTGCAGGGGCTTGCAGCCGGTCATTCAAGTGCGTTGATCGCCTCGGTGATCAACGCGCGAGCTGCCTTGCCGTAGACGGCGATCCGGGCGAGCTCCGAGAAGATCCTGGCGTAGGTGGCCACTTCGGTCGGCTGGACCAACGTCACCTCGGCGGAGGCCAGTTCAATGACGACGCGCTCCCCGTCGTACACCCAGAATCCCTCGTTGGGCCACATCACCCGCTGCGCGCCCATCGGGATCACGCCCAGGCTGACCTGCTGCCACAGCGAGACGGTCATCAGGTGCCCGAGCTGGGCGGCCATGGTCTCTGTGTCCCCGAAGCGGGCTCGGAGCGCGGTCTCCTCCACCACGATGCCGAACTGGCGCCCGGCATCCCGAAGGACGGCGGCCTTGCGGACAGCACGCACCTCGGCGGCTTGCTCGGCATCATCAGGGATGTTCCAGAAATCGATGATCCGGCCCATGAGGGCCCGCGCGTAGGCGGGTGTCTGGAGAAGGCCAGGCACCACGCCCGGCTCGTAGATACGGAAGTGACGGGTGCGCTCGTAGCGTGGCAGAGCAGCCTCCTGCACCGGGGCGAGACCGTCACCGAAGACGCGCCGCCACTCCACGTACATCTCTTCAATGCTGCTCGCTGTCGCCAGCAGATCCGCGTAGTCCTCCGGGGCTCCGCAGTACTCCGCGTAGGTGAGCAGGTCTTCCTCGGTCGGCGACGACACAGCGGTCTCGAGTCGGGAGACCTTCGACTCGCTCCAGCCGGCACGGGCCGCGAAGGCCCGTGCCGTCTTGAAGCCGCCCGCTCGGCGCAACTCGCGCAGGCGCGCCCCCAGGCTCCGACGGGCCTCATCTACTGCGGGGAATGGGGACGCGGCCATGGGAGGAGGGCTAGCTGGGCTTGTAGTCGGCGTGCGGGACCGCACGCTCCCACACGGCTTCGAACGAGCGGCGGCAGAGGTCCAAGACCACAGGATCGGTGGTCAGCTCCCGCCACTCCGGCTTGATCGTCCCGTCGCCGGCGAAGTGCTGAACGAGGACCTGGGAATCGTCGAAGATCCAGAAGTCGTTGCCCGGGAAGCCGATGCCCGTGGTGTTGCGGCGCGACAACCACCGAATGTCCTCACCCGCGGACACGTTGGCGTCGGAGATGAAGTGCTCCCAGCGGATGTAGTCGCTCTCGGGGGTGCAGAACAAGCGGGCTCTTCGGATAGCCACCCCACGAGCGGTGGTCTCCCGCACCAAGCTCAGCCAGGCCTGAAAGTCTTCGTCATCGGCAAGGAGATCTTCCCGCGAGCCGTCCCGCCACGCATCGAATGCGGGATCGGGCATGTAGGCATCCCGCATCTCCAGATGGACGGCGGAGTGCTGAGCGGAGGCCAGGAGCTCCCTAAACGTCGGCGGCGCCACGATCCTCCTTCTCGAAGAAGGCCACCATCCTGCGGGGCAGCTCGATCACGTCCTCGTGATCGGGAAGGGAGAGCTGGGCACGCCTCTCGGTGTCCAGGACCTTCCGGCCCTGCACCATGTAGGTGTCGCGCTCTTTGTCCAGGTAGATCGTGGGGCTGTCGCTCGCCTCGGGGCTCTTGCCACGGTCTTCCTGCTCGAAGAAGGCCACCATCCTGCGGGGTAGCTCGATCACGTCCTCCTGGTCGGGCAGCCCGAACTGGGCCCGCCATTCGGTGTCCAGGACCTTCCAGCCCTGCACCACGTAGGTGTCGCGCTCGTCGTCCAGGTAGATCGTGGGGCTGTCGCCCGTCTTGCTCTCGGGGTCCTTGCCAAGCATGCGCAGAGCCATGGTGCCCTCCTCGCTCGGGGTGCTGCCGGGTCACTCGGGTGAAATCCTTGCACTGAACTCACCTGTAACGCACGAAAATTGCGCCAGTTTGCAGGCGGCGGCATTTCGCCGAAAACGGACACGACTGGGCCCCGCTGCAGAACAAGCGCAGCGGGGCCCAGTCGGACGGCTCCTACATCGCAGAGGCGCCGGCGAGCTCCCGAGCTACCGCTTCGAGCCCGAGCGAGTTGGCACCCTTGACCAGGACCACGTCACCGGGCCGCAGCAGACGCTGGATCTCCTCGACCAGCGGCACACCCTGGTCGGCCTTCGAGGCGGTGAGTCCCGCGGCCTGCATCGCAGCCAGCATCCGATCCATGTGGGTGCGGCCGATGCCGATCACCTCGGCCGGACCGAGACGGACCACGTGCTCGGCCACCTTGTCGTGCCAGGCGTCCGCCTCGTCGCCCAGCTCCGCCATCTCCCCAAGGACCGCGACTTTCCGGCGAGTCGGCCCGGCGATGTCCCCGAGGGCGACGAGCGCGGCGACAACGGATTCCGGGCTGGCGTTGAAGGCGTCGTTGATGACGGTGACCCCGTCCGCCCGCGTGGTGACCTCCATGCGGCCGCCGCTGGAGATCTCCGCTTCGCGGAGCCCCTGGGCGATACGGTCCGCAGGGATTCCGGCTGCGATGGCGGTGGCAGCGGCAGCCAGGGCGTTCAGCACGTTGTGCCGGCCGTGGACCCGCAGGTCGATCCGACGCCGCGTACCTCCGTGGACGAGCACGAAGTGCGGGCGCCCGTCGAGCTGGACACCGACCTGCTCCGCGCGGACATCGCAGTCCTCACCGAACCCGAAGGTGATGACCGTAGCCTCGGTGTCCCCAGCCATTCCGAGTACGAGGGGGTCATCCCCGTTGAGGACGGCGATCCCGTGCGCGGGCAGGGCCCGGACGATCTCGGCCTTCGCGTCGGCGATGACCTCGCGGGAACCGAACTCCCCGATGTGCGCGGAGCCCACCCCGAGCACGGTGGCGATGGACGGCCGGGCGACATCGCACAGGCTGTCGATGTGTCCGAGGCCGCGAGCGCCCATCTCCAGCAGGAGGTACCGGCTGTCCTTCTCGACCCTGGAGACGGTGATGGGGAAGCCGATCTCGTTGTTGAACGAACGAGGCGTCGCCACGGTGGGGCCGTCCAGCTCCAGGATGGACTTCAGCAGGTCCTTGGTGCTGGTCTTGCCCGCCGACCCGGTCAGCCCGATAACCGTGCCGGTGTAGGCGTCGGCCACACGCTTGGCGATCTGGGACATCGCGGCCAGTACATCCGGTACCACGAGGGCAGGAGCGCCGACGGGGCGGTCCGCGAGGACGGCGACAGCGCCGGCCTTCACAGCCTGCGCGGCGAAGTCGTGCCCGTCGAGCGTCTTGCCCTTGAGGCAGCAGAACAGGCTGCCGGGCGTGATCTCGCGGGAGTCGAATACCAGCGGCCCGGTGATGTGACTGCTGTGATCGTCAACGACGTCGAGGTGCCCGTTGGTGACGAGGGCGGCGATTTCCAGAGAGAGGGGGATCACGGGTGCTCCTACTGTGCGGGGCCCAGGACGACCCCCCGTCCGGCGAAGAACCGGCCGAGGTCCCTCCTCGGGACCTGGTGGAACTGCTGTGACTGCTCCGGGAACCCGGAGGGGTTGTGGATCGCGATGTGGTCGGGACCGGCGCCGACGGCGAGCACCAGGTGTCCGCCGCGCTGTGCCGGGCTGGGGTCGAGGGTTCGGATGGTCTTGTGCACGGAGAGCAGCACCAGGCGCCCGCGGGATACCTCGGCGTCCACCTCCTCGACCGACAGCTGGGGCCTGGCCTCGGCGAACAGGCCCCAGCGGGAGGCCACCCACGCGGCGAACGGTGCGTAGATCAGCCCGTGCACCTGATCGCCGTCGCGTACGTACGCTCCGGCATCAAGGGCCTCACGGACCAGCGGCACCGACGCGGGCACAGGCTGCCCGAAGTGCCCGAGCGCCATCCGTAGGCACGCCATGCCGCACATCCGAGGCGCCCAGAAGGCGTACTCCTCGGCCGTGTCGGCGCCGGATGACTCCCACAGTGGATCATCGGCAGCCGAAGTGGTGCCCGAGACGAACTCGGGCACCAGGGCCGACGACTCCCACTGGGAGAAGTAGGGGACATGGTGGGTCGTGGCAGCGGTCATGCCCCCACTCTGCCGCCGTCAGGGAACGTACGAGACCTTCGTGAACGCCGTGTCCAGCACTGCCTTGATCAGCTGGACGTACGAGACGCCGGCCGCAGCGGCCATCGTGGCCAGGTTCCCGGCCTCGCTGAGCCCCGGAACGGTGTTCACCTCCAGCACCGGGCAGCGGCCGTCCTCGCCGATCAGGAAGTCCACCCTGCTCACCCCGTGCGCCCCGATCAGCCGGTGTACCTGCAGCGCGGTCTCCACCACCCGCTGCTCCACTTGCTCCGGCAGCTCGGCCGGGCACGTCTCGTGGCGAAGGCCCCGGTCGTGCTTGGCCTCGTAGTCGTAGAACGCTCGATCCGTCTCGCAGGTCAGCAGAGGCAGCACGACGGGGCCGCCCTGGTCGAGGATGCCGACCGTGCACGGGATGCCGTCGATGTACTCCTCGACCATGTACTCGGCGTACGGCTGGTCGCGCCGCGCCCGCAGCAGCTCCGCCAGCTCCTCCGCGGTGCGGGCGATGCCGGCGCCGAGGCTTCCCCCGCCGCCCGCGGGCTTCACGAACACCGGATAGCCGAGGTTCAGCTCGACCGTCGTCAGGGTGGTCTCCACAGAGTGCTCCGTCAGCACCGTGATGGACTTGGGGGTGTCGATGTTCCGGGCCGCGAGCAGGGTCTTGAACGTCGGCTTGTGCATGCCGAGCGCGGAGGCCAGGACACCCGAGCCGGTGTACGGGATACCGAGCTGTTCCAGGAGGCCCTGAATCTTGCCGTCCTCACCGCCGAGCCCGTGGCAGGCGAGCAAGGCGACGTCGATGCGTTCCCGCAGACCTGCGCCGAGCTCGCGAACGTCGCCCAGGTCGATCATCTCGGCCCTCATGCCGGCGCCCGACAGCGCCTTGAACACGGCCTCGGCGCTCGCGATGGACCCGGGCCGCTCGGGAGAGTCTCCGCCGTACAGGACACCGATCCGGCCCCCGTAGTGGGAATGGTCAGACATGTACGCTCCTCGTGATTGGGGTGCTGCTCCGATCGGAGGCGTCCCGGCCCGGTGCCGTGCCCGCGTACGCGGTGGAAGGCTGAGCGGGCCGCATACCCGCGCCGGGACGCCGTGGATGCCCCTTACGGGGCTGACTGCTGGACGGTCTGTTCGTAGGCCGTGAGGTGCCCCATCGCCCACGCACGCTTGATCGCGTACGCAGGCCTGCCCGTAGCGTCCAGGGCGGCCAGAAGATCGCCGTACGTCTCGCGCAGGCGCCACTCCGTCCATCTCACCTGCGCCTGCATGTCCACGACCGTCAGCCCCTCCGCCAGGTAGCCAAGTACGAGGACCTGCTCCTCGGACAGCGGCACGGGCGGTTCGGGGTTGGGCCTGGACAGCTGACCCGACGCATAGGCCTGGTGGACCAAAGCGGTGGTGCGCACCGAGCCCGTCTTGAGCCGGGCGAACTTCAACCGGGACTGGACCGTCCCGGGCCTGACGGACAGGCGACGGGCTATCGCCTGGATCTTCAGTCCCTCGGCCGCCAGACTCACCGTCTGGACTTCGCGCTCGGTCAACCCGAACTGTGTAGAAGGACGCGCTGTGCCCGTCATGCCGCCCCGTCCAGAACGACACGTTTCGGCGAGGCGATGATCTGTCCGTCGGGCAGAAGCATCGCGGCGTCGTCGTCGAATTTCACGACGCCGTTGCACAGAAGGTTCCAGCCCTGTTCGGGGTGCGCGGACACGATCTGCGCCTCTCCCCGGTTGCTGTCCTCAGCCCGCGGACACGGGGGAGAGTGAGGACAGGCCGGGGGTGGGAGCTGATCCACAAGAACGCCTTTCTGGCTGAAGGCTGCCCTGGGGCAGCGGGGGATGAGGGTGTCGGCGCAGGTCCGTCGCACCCGTGCTGCCGGTCTCAGGGGGCGAGGGTCAGCAGACGCAGGGCAACCCAGACGACGACGTACCCCGAGTAGAGGGCCATCGCGCATGAGGTGCCCGGTCCGAAGCCCGAGCGGTCCAGAATCCGAAAGGGATGTCGGACCGCGACCCGGAGCCGGGGAAGCCTCTTCGTTGGTGAGCGCCGGGCTCCCTGAAGAAGGGCAGCACCGTCAGAAGTTGGGCTGTGGCGTAAGGACACGTCAGGCGTCCGGCGTCGGGCTGGCTTCCGACCGCGGGCGTCGCTTGTACGTGGACCACGGGCCGGGCTCACTGGCCGGCCGCATCTGTCCTGTCTGGGGTTGCTCATCAGCCTGTGCGAAATGCGGCATGGGCTGGAGATCCTGCGCTCTGGCCCATGCGGTTCGTGGGCTACGGACCTCTAATCGTCCGGAGTGCGCGGAGGGCCGTAAGTCGTCGTCGTCAACCTCAAACACTCTGTCTCTCCTTGGAGATGGGGAAGGTGCACCAGGTGGTGGTGCCGTCTTGGCTGAACCCGAGCTTGCCGCCGGTGCTGCGGACCGTCTGAAGCACGATCCGCATTCCCCGTCCCCTCTCGGACGAGGGGTCTGCCGTGCGGACACGGGGGAGCTCCGAACTCCCGTCGCCGACGGCCAGCCGGAGGAGATCACTCTCGACACCGAGGCGGAACGTGATGACGGGGCCGCATCCGTAGCGCAGAGCGTTCGTCACCAGCTCGGAGGTCACCAGCTCCAGCGAGTCGATCAGGTCCTCCTGGCTGGCCAGCCGGAGCCACGCCTTGCACAGGAGGCGGGCGCGTCGGGGGAACATCGCGTCCACGTCGTCCACGGCGCCGGAACCCGCCCGTCTGCCACGGACCTTGAACTCAAGGTCAATGGCGCTCGGGAACAGGCGTCCTGTGCTCGTCGCCGGGTTCTCGTCGGGGGTATTGCGAAACGGCATGCCGCACCTCGTCTTGGTCGGTCGCGGTTCCGGGCAGCACGCGGCCCTGAGCTGCTGGAGGGCGCGCCACACACCGAGGTCACGCTGAGTCGATTCACTCGAACCCAACGTGCTCAACGGGGAACAGCATGGCAGCGCAACGGCTACGGTGGAAGCCTCTTCGCAGAATTCTGTGAGACTCCTTTCGTCTTCGAACTTCCGTGCACACACAGGCAGTTGCAGCTAATCGCGGAACATTCCGCGAAATGGCGGAAGGCGCGTTGCGCAGCTCGAATGTCCGCCGTCAGACTGTGAGGCGACACGTAGGGGAGGGTGATCGTGAACGACCTCAGCTCGACGGCTGGTACAGGGGCTTCAGAGGGGCCCGTCATCGAGTCCGCTTCGCCCGCGCTCTGCCGAGTGCAGCTGGGCGTGGAACTGCGGGCCGCACGTACATCGGCTGGGAAGTCCGCATCCGAAGTGGCCCGCCACTTCTCCTGGGCGCCCTCGAAGCTCACACGGCTCGAAACGGCGGACAACGGGATAGTCGAGCCCGCCGATGTCGCCGCCCTGTGCGCGCTGTACGCAGTCCCGCCGGAGAAGGCCGCCGAGCTCGGCGGCTACGCAACGGTGACCAAGACCAAAAAGGACTGGTGGCAGCGCCAGGACGTGCGGGACGTCATCCAGCCCGGATTCAAGGCGTACTTGGGGCTGGAAGCCATCGCCGATCGTCTGATCAGCTACGAGTCCGAATACGTGCCCGGCCTGCTCCAGACCAAGGAGTACGTCCGGGCGATCATGGGACGGGCCAACGAGGGGCAGCCGGCCGATCAGCTTGATCTCAAGATCGCAGTCCGCATCACCCGGCAGGAAGTCCTCCGTCGCCAGGCCTCGCCGCCCGAGTTCACCGCGATCATCAACGAGGCTGTCCTCCGGCGACGGGTCGGCGGCCGGGACGTCATGCGGGCCCAACTTGCGTACATCGCCGAGGTCGCTGAGAGCATGCCTCACGTGAAGGTCCAAGTCATCCCGTTCGAACTCGGGGCTCACCCGGGGATGAACGGCAGCTTCACGTTCATGAAGTTCAGACAGCCGCTCAAGTCGATTGTCTACATGGAGAGTCTGGCCGGCGCCGGGGTATCCCGGCGTGACCAGGACGTACGCAAGTACGAAGCCGCAGTCCGTGACCTGCAAGCCATCGCCCCAGGGTATGAGGACTCCCTGGGCATGATCAGAAACGCCTGTAAGGAGTACTGATGTCCATCCGTGCCGACGAGCTGTCCGTCGACTGGTTCTCGTCCAGCTACAGCAACGACCAGGGGGGCAACTGCGTGCAGGGAGGCCGCTGCAACAACGGCGACATGGCCGTCCGGGACTCCAAGGTGCCGAACGGAGACGCCTTCCGCTTCCAGCCCGCGGCCTGGCTGCCCTTCATCGAGCACGTGAAGCGCGCCGGCTAACCCACAGCGTCCACGCCTACGACTGGGCCGCCCTCCTCAAAACAGGTGGGGAGGGCGGCCCCGGTCAACTCTGGACTGCGTTCCAGCCTGCGGCAACCGTTCACGACGTCCCGGCCGTGGTGTCGGGTAGACCGCCGAGGTGACCCTTGAAGATCGCGCTCATCGACTCCGGAATCGGCCTTCTCGCGGCAGCAGCTGCTGTAAGGCGCTTACGGCCCGACGCCGACCTGATCCTCTCCTCCGACCCGGACGGCATGCCCTGGGGGCCACGGACCGCCTCCGACCTCCGGCAGAGGGTCCTGGAAGCCGCCCATGCAGCCGCAGCCCATAGCCCAGATGCTCTGGTCATCGCCTGCAACACCGCCACGGTGCACGCGCTGTCCGCCGTGAAGGCGGCACTCGAACCGGCGATCCCCGTCATCGGGACGGTACCCGCGGTGAAGACCGCGGTCGCGACTGGTGGACCCGTCGCGATCTGGGCCACACCAGCAACCACCGGCAGCAGATACCAAACCGCCCTGATCCACCTGCACGCAGCTGGAGTTCAGGTCACCCAGATCGCCTGCCCGGGACTCGCGGACGCAGTCCAGCACGCCGACTCGTCCGCCATCCAGGAGGCGGTAGCCGACGCCTCCCGGCGAACACCAGCCGGTGTCACCGACGTGGTCCTCGGCTGCACCCACTACCAGCTCGTCGCCAACCAGATCCGAGCATCCCTACGGCGCCCCTCCCTCGTCACCCCGATCCTGCGCGGCTCTGCCGACGCGGTCGCCGCCCAGGCCCTGCGCCGCCTGAACGGGCGACCCGGCTCGGCCGCCGCCGGAGCAGGCCGCCTGACCGTGCTGCTCAGCGGCCGCCAGTCGCCGCTTCCCGCCGCCGCCCTCGCCTACCCCGCCGGCGCCTACATCTCGACACCGGCCCACGCCTGAGGAAGCGGCGAGGCCCCCGGAATCCCGAGGGCCTCGCCTTGATCAGTCGTCCACGACGGTCAGCTGTCCGCCGCCCGGACTGGTGCTCGTGGGCGGATCACTGCGGTACAGCCAGTTCGGCAGCAGGTTGTGCACGACGGGCAGCGCCATCACCCGGGTGACGGCACCGGCCACCGCGAGGGCGACAGCGACGCCCGCAGCGGTCTGAGGAATGCCCGCTGCGTCCACGATCAGCGGGAAGCCCGCCGCCAGACCCAGAAAGGTCTGGAACACCGTACGGATCGTTCTCTGGTTCGCATCGAACGCGGTGCGCGACTTGGTCACTTCGGTACCTTCAGCTTCTGGCCGGGGTGGATCACGTAGGGGGAGAGAATGTCGTTCTCGCGCGCCAGGGCGAGCCAGTTCACGCCGAGCTGCTGTCCGATGCCGGACAGGGTGTCACCGCTGCGAACGGTGTAGAGGTCGGAGCCCCCACCGGGCGACCCCGCGAGGCGTCCGGCGATGCGCTGGCGCAGGCCCGACATGGCGAAGCCCTTCGGGTCGACCTTGCCGGGCTGCCACTCCTTGTGCCCGATCACGCTGGCCGCTCCCCACTTGTGGGCACGGCAGATCGCGGCGGAGACCTTCTCGATGGCCTCCAGCTGCGCCCCCGGCCAGGGATCCGCGCCGTCGCCGAGGTTCTCGCACTCGAAGCCGTAGAAGGCGGTGTTGCCATCGGCGTCTGCTTCGTTCGCCGCCGGCAGTGCCCGTTCCGCGATCACTGCGGCCAAAACGTCGGAGTCGCCGGCCCCGGCATGATTCGCCCGGCCGTTGCCGACCAGGTAGACGGTGCCGTCCTTGGCGATGACACCGTGGCAGAGCGGACCCGGGAGGCCCGAGTAGCCGTTCTCGCAGATGCTGACCGTGTTCGCGGTGCCGGACGTCACCGTGTGGTGGATCATGACGCCGCGGACGGGCCCCCAAGGCCCCTTGTGGTTCCGGTTGTGGGTGCGCCAACCGGGGCGCTCGACGACGCGCACGCCCTCAGCGCGCAGTGCCGCCACGAGTGCATCAGCACTCAGAGGTGTAGCCATGTTCGAATCTCGGATTCTCCCGCGCCCAAGATCAAAGAAGGTAGGCGGAGCCCGCGTCAGCGAGCCGTGCCCTGCGTGACCAGCCACAGCTGGAGCACCATCAGCAGCAGCGGCGCCACGAACGACGAGAGCACCAGGCGGCGAGTTGCCGCCGCCTGCGCCTGGTCCTCGCGGCGCTGCTGCTCCGCCCGCTCGGCAACCTGGTCGTGCTCGCCGCGGAGTCCAGCAAGAGCCGCCTCGACGGCTCCGATGCGCTGCTCTGTCGCCCGCTGGTCAGCCCGGTACACGTCCTGGGTAACCACCTGGTCGAGCCGTGCCGCCAGATGGGCAAGGTCTCCACGCAGGTCCTCACGGAGCTGCGAGACCGCGCGGTGCAGCTCCCACAGCGTCGGTTCTGCGCTCGGCGGCACGGACACGGACATCACTCCTGACGGCCCCGCGCGCCTGAAGTCGATCGTACGTGCGCCGGCAGGACGCCCCTGGCGCTGACGCCCAGGGGCGGGCCCAGAGATGCTCCTGCGGCCCGCACCGCCGCTACTTCACGTACGTGACCTTCAGCTGCGGCGGGTACCCCTGGCCGACGCCGTGAGCACGTCCGTAGTACGTGCTGTCCGTGCTGTTCGGGTCCAGAGCGATCCCTCTCCACTTCGTCTCGTCGAAGACGGCCGTGATGTCGATCCACCGGCCTTCGTTGCGGCGAAACGACACGCTCATCGCCTCGCCGTCGCTGCTGAAGCTCCCCGGCCGCGCGCCGTGGCTGTGTGCCTTGATGACCGCCGTACCGCCGTCCGCGTAGTACCAGTGCTCGAAGTACACGTACAGCTGGACCTTCTCGATCTTGGCGCCGCTCAGGTCGGTGCTCAGCGATGCCGGGAAACCGACGAGCGAGGCGGTCAGACCGTTGGTGCTCGAGTAGTAACCCTGGAGCATCTGGCTCCCGTGATAGCTGCTGTACCCGCCCCGGTTGGTGTAAGTACCCGACCATGCCGCGCTGTACGTCTTCTCGTACCGCTGGGTCGCGGGCTTCGTCGGCTCCGTTCCGCCACCGGCACCACCGCGGTTGAATTCGCCGGTGTTCGCGATGGCCCGGCCGACGTCCTCGACGTACATCGTCGCCGGGAACCCGCCGCCCCCGAAGAGGGCGACGGTCCCGCCCGTCGCTCCCCACCGCCACATGAAGGTGCTGAGGAGACGGTGAACACCGGCACCCAGGGCGGCACCGGAGGCCATCAGCTCAAGGCGTAGCCGCTGCCATCCGCCACCTGCCGGGACCACGTTGCTCTGGAGCTGCTTCGAGGTGACGGTCGGGGCCGCAGTCCCGCCGTCACGGAGGAGCAGCAACAGCTCGCCTCCGCCAGCGGAAGGATCCGCGTAGGCGTCGACGACGATGCGGTACTGCCGGTCCGCTTGGAGACGGACGGGCAGCTCGATGTAGCCGGTCTCCGTATCCATGGCAGCTTGCACCCCGGCGGTCGTCGTGTGCACGGCGATGATGCCGCGCGCCAAGTCGGAGAGCTGCGTCTCCAGCTTCTCGCCGTTGACGGAGAGCACGCCAGCAACGGACAAGTCGTTGAACGCACCGTGCCCGTCCTGGTTGATCGTGGCCACGGGGACGCCGTCGTTGGCGATCGTGAGGTACTGCGGCCTCCCAGTGACCAGCGAGATCGATTCCTCACCGTCCTGGTCGTACAGCCGCAGCCCTTCGGGGCTGATCTCGGCACGGGCACCGGAGCTCGTGGACGACAGCACCAGCCGGATCACCACGTTGTCGAACGTGACCGTGCCAGCCGTCGCATCGTTGACCGCGACCCGCATACGGCCCGTGACGGTCTGAGCTGGGGCAACCAAGTTGGCGTTGCCGGACATGAACAGCCAGCCCTTGCCCGCCGCACCGCTCGCGCTGCCCACCGTGCTGTAGCCCAGCGTCGCGCCGGCCGCATCCTCCCAGCGGACGTACACCGTCGCGTTCCTGCCCACCCAGTCCGCGCTGATCTGGTAGTCGGCGGCCGCCCAGATCCGCATGCCGGGCATCGCGGCGAACTGCCCCAGGGTGTGCGGGCGGTCCGTCGGCGTGGCCGCCGTGCAGTCGACGCGCAGAGCCTTCGGGGTGTCCCGGCCGGGGGTAACGATGCTCCAGAAGGCGGTGGTGCCGACCCGCTTCAACGCGACGTCGCCCTCGAAGCTGGCATCCGCCACCAGGTTGCCGTCGACACCCAGCGCGATCTTGTCGGCCGAGATCGACCCTGCCTTGACGTGGATGGCCTCAACCGCTCCGGCGGCGATGGCCGATGCCGTCACCGAGTTCACGGCCAGCTTCTCCGCCGTAATAGCCAGCGCGGCCACCTTGTCCGCAGTGATGGAGGAGGCGGCGATCTTCTCCGCCGTCACCGTCAACGCCGCGAGCTTGTCCGTGGTGATCGAACCCGAGAACACCTTCGGCGAGGTGATCGCCCCGTCCGCGATCTGCACGCCGGCCACGATCGGCCGGACGCAGGCGTTGTCCCACCACAACGTTCCCGCCGTGCTGGCGCCGGACTCGACCCGCGCACGAGCACGGACCGCGCCGTCCGGTGCCGTGACGGTGGCTGACAAACGGGCCCACTGCCCGCGCACCGGGCTTGTCGTGCGGGCCTTGCTGTAGCTGAGGATCTTCCCGTCCGCGGCCTCCCACCGCATGTGGAAACTGACCTCCGCTCCCGCCCAGTCCTCGGAGGCGAAGTAGTCGCTGGCCAGGTAGAGCTGATCTCCAGGGGTGGCCGGGAGCAGAGTGAGGTCCACCGCGCGGTACACGGCTGTCGCGGACACGGCGTCGATGCGCAGCGACGCAGAGGACCCGTTCCCGCGGGTCTTGTCCTGGGTCGCGTAGGGGATGGCCGCCGTCAGGGCCACGGTCGGGGCGCCCTCGAAGGATGGGTCCGCGAGGATGTTCGCGGTGCCGACCACGGTCAGCTTGTCCGTGGTGATCGCGCCAGCGACGACGTGCCCGGCAGAAACCGTGGCGGCCTGGAGCTCCCGGCCGCTGATCGTGTCCGCGGCGACCTTGCCCGCCGTCACCGAATCCGTCGCGAGGGCGCCCGTCGTCACCGATCCGGCAACGAGGTTGCTGCTGTCGACGATGCCCGTCTTGAGGATCTCGACAGTGACCGCGTCCACCTGCATGATCCCGGTCGAGCTGTTCGAACCCGTCGGGGTGGACTCGTAGTTGAGGAAGAGGAGCGGCACGAGGAAGCGCACCTGGTCGTGGAGCTTGCCCGGGGCCCGCGGGTCCGGGCAAACCCCTGCCGTTCCGGTCACCCCGGCCGGCGCACGGCCGCGCAGATAGCCGGTGAACACCTGCCACCCCGAACCGGCGTCCAAGGGCGTCCGGGATGCCGCGCAGTAGTAGTGGGTGCCCGTCGAGTTGGCTCCGGTCCGGTTCACCATCGTGGTGCCGTCCGCTGCGAACCCCATCACGCCCACGTACAGGTCGTCGGTCCCCGACGCGGATGGACTGGTCGTCCGTACTCGCGCTGACACCCGGTAGAGGGTGTCGGGGTCGTACGGGATCGGAGTGGTCCCGCGCACCACGGCGTAGCCGCTGGCCTGCCCGACAGTCCGCCCGGTCGGGGCATCCGGGACACCCGTCAAGAACTCCCACTTGGCCCCGGCCCCCACCGCGACCTGAGCCCACGCGGCCGGGTCACCGAGCGCATCCACGTAGTGCTGGGTGATGCCGTCGGCCAAGGTGCCACCGATCGCGTTCAGGGTGACGGCGCCCGAGCCGATCTTGTCGCCGGTCACCGACGCCTTCGCGAGCTTCGCCGCCAACACAGCACCGTCCGCGAGCGCGGCCGTCTTCACCGCACCGACCGCGATCTTCGTGTCGGTCACGGCCTTCTCGGCGAGCTTGACCTCCGACACGATCCCGTCGAGGAGGTCCTGCCCCACGGCCTGGCGTGCCTCCGCGATCCGCGCAGCGGAGACCGGGCCGGGAATGCCGGCGGTCGTGAGCGCCACGAGCCGGACATGGCGGGGCACGTAGTCGCTGACCGCGACCGTCACCGTCGCCCCCGACGCGCCCTCGATCGTCGCCGCCGGATTCCGGACATCTACCTGCTCGTCGGCCGACAGCAGGAGATGCACCTGGACCCGGCCCAAGTTCAGCGGCGGGGCCGTCGCATCGGTGAACCCGCCATCCCAGCCGATCCGCAGTCCACCCAGCACGGGTACGACCTGCGGGACGGTGGGAGTCGGCGGAGGAGGACCGTTGAACGTTGCGACGCCGGTCGTCCCGTCGAACTGCACGCCGACCGTCCCCGTCAGGACACCTTCCTCGTCGTACACCTCGATCGCACCCGCCTCCAACGAGGAGTACGCCAGGCTCGACGTGCGGGCCTGCCCGGTGAGCCTGCGCTCAACATCCGCGAGCCGGGCGGCGATCTGTTCCAGATGGTTCGCCACATCAGCCCCCGTAGACGAATCGGTCAGCGCGAGCCAGCGACAGCGTGACCCGCTCTCCGTCGTCCCCCTGGGGAGGCCGGATCCGCCAGCCGGTGATCCGGCACCAGCCGACCCAGTTCACCCACTGGTCATGGATCCGGACCCGTACGTCGTCGCCGACCTGCCACGACCCGACGGGCGCCGACGGATGGTCGACGATCTGGATCTCGTGGACCTCGCCGAGAGCCTGCCGGGCGATGCGCTCACGGCGGGCCCGCGTAGCGAGACGGTCGTTGCCCTTCTCCGCGGGTATCTCGAGGATCCGTTCCATGCGCAGGCGCCCGTTACGCACGGCGTCGATGGCACGCCGACGCCCCCGGCCCTCGCCGGCACCGAGCGCGATGATCACCTGCGCGTACTCGTCCCCGTCGTACGTCACCGGCGCGACCGCAGAGATGTTCGCCCCGGTCGCGAACATGATGTCGGTACGCCGGGTCCCCAGGCGCGGCCACCCAAGACGGATCTGCCCGGCCGGACGGCCCTCCGAGAAGACGGTGTCCTCCGTCCACTCCGGGCCGCCCTCGATCTTCGTCATGTCCTCCACGACATCGCCCAGCACAGGGGCCTCCCACCAATCGACCTTGTACGGCTCCGCGGGCGTGCCCACCTTCGTGCGGCTCGTCGACGGGTCGACCAGCACGTTGAGATCGCCATCCGGCTGGCTCTGCGCGTAGGCCCACACATCGCGGATGACCTGGCAGGCATCCGCGTGGACGTAGGGGCCGCGCCCGTCGAGCTGCCCGTGCACGTCATGCCGGCGGTGAAGGTAGGAGCCCCAGCCGCCCGCCTCGATAGGGAACTTGTCGCCCTCCGGCTCGGCCCTCCAGATCAGCCCGCCCCACAGCACGGTGTCGTCGCGCTCCACCGTCAGCACGGTGTTCGCGGGGCTGATGGTGGAGCCCACCAGGTTCTGGAACGGAACGGGGACCTCGCCCGACAGGTCACCGGGCTCCGACAGGCCGGGCCCGAACTCGACACCGGACAGCGGAAGATCATGGACGAGCACAGCGCCGCTCAGGGCATCGTGGACTCGGTAGCGGTAGGCGGGCATGGTCAGATGCCTTCCTCGAACTCCAGGTCAGCGATGACCGTGGTGACGACGTCGGCCTGTAGGGAGCCCGCGTTGTCCTTCGTGAGGAAGACCAGGCCCTGGAGCCGCTGGGTGGTGCCCCGGATGTCGGCGGGGATGTCGATGGTGTCCGCGGCGATGGCGTTGATGCGGACGGATCCGTCCCCGTGGGTACTGCCGTCGTCGATCATGATCGACTGGCCCTGGATACCGCCTAGCCGGAACGCGGTGGAGCCCCAGATGCTCCCCATGACCTGGAGGCCGGAGATCGTCATGACGATGCGGGCGCGTCGGGCCCACGTGGGGACGCGTATGTCGAAGCGGGAGGCCGGCGGCCAGTCGGCCCAGGTGCCCGAGTTCCCCTGCCAGTTCTGATCCGCGCCCGGCGAAGCGGTGTGCAGCTGCCGCTCCCGCCTCGGGTTCGCGATGGTGCGCACATCCTTGATCATCGAGTCGGTGACGACCTTGGCGTTCGCCGGGAGGTCGATCCTGGCGAGCGCGACGGCCGTCATCCCGGCCGGCGGCTTCACCGTGTTCGCCGCCACGTTGGAGATCACGTGGAAGTACCCGATGTCGTCCTTCTCCGGGTTCCGCACTCCCTCGTACTCGGGGTCCTCGACGCGCAGCACGAGAAGGTCCGAGCGGCCCGAGACCCCGGTCGGCGCGATCGGCACGCTCTGGGAGCCCACGTTGTACTGCGTGTAGCTGCCCTGCCCCCACGCCATGGCGCCGCGGATGACCGCCGAGCCGTCACCGACGCGGACACCGATACCCGGCGTCGCGAGCTGGGTGACGCGCAGGTCGTCCGTCTCGGTGATGCCCTGAGCGCCGTGACTCAGGTCCCTCACCATCATGCGGAAAGCGCGGGCCGCGTGCGTGCCGCCGTGGACGAGGAGAGGGGGGTTGATCAGTGTCATGAGCAGGGAGTCCTTCAGGAGGTGGTTACAGGGATTTGAAGGCGGCCCGCCACGTCACCGACAGGCGGGAGGCCGAGGAGTAGCCGCGCGCGGTCCACCACAGCTCGGTGGAGCCCACCGGGATCTGGAAGCGGTCCAGCCGGGAGTCCGTCGACATGCCCACGGCGACGTTCTCGGTGCCGTTGCGCAGCGCCCATCGCGTCCCGGGCCGGGTCTCGATGTCGATGTACTCGCCGGTGGTCAGCGACACGGACAGCTGGAGGAGCTGGCTCGTCTTCGGTATGTAGATGCGGGGGTCGATGCACGGGCCGGTGATCCGCAGGGTCGGCCACGCCGGGAGGGTCCCGTCGTTACGGACCCAGCCGCGCCGCTCGTCCGGCAGCGAGATACCCGTGTTCAGCGGAGCGACCAGCGGCGCCTTCAGCCCGCCGAGGTCCTGCCGGGACAGCGACAGCCTCAGCGCGGACGTCGTATCCGCGTAGAAGCGGGGGTCGACGGCCACAAACTCGATATCCAGGGGGATCCAGCCGACAGCCGCGTTCTCCCACGACGGATCCACCCGGCGCAGTCGGCCGAAAAGGACGCGCGTCTCACGACCAGGCCACTTGATCCGCAGCGGCATCACGGCGCCCGGCGCCGTACGGGCAGCGGCAGCATCCGCGAGTTCTTGCAGGTCGGAGAGGATCTCCACGCCGGCCGCCGGGTCCCCGGGCGTCTTGATGCCGCAGTCGATACGGATCGTCCGGGCCTCGTACCAGTCGGTGCCCGCCCACGCCCCGTCCGCGCCCGGCCGTGGCACGACATCACCACGTACCGGGGCCCGGCCCAGGCCCTCGATCTCCGCCATGGGCACGCGCGTGCCGTACCCGATGACGACACCACCCAGCTCCACCTGGAAGTCTTTCAGCACGGCGGTCATCGCAGCCCCCCGCGCTGCGCCCGCCGCAGCTGGTACGCCATGGACGCAGCGATGTCGTTCGCGGAGGCCGGGCTGTTCGCTACGTGGATGGTCTGCGTACCGATCGCGGGCGACTGCTGCACCACGACGATCTGCGCGCGGCCACTTCCTGCATCCACGAGCTTGCGCGGTACCAGCCCATAGCCGAACTTCCCTGCGGTCGCACCGAGTACGGCTGTAGCTCTGCCTCGCTTCGCCGCAGCAAGCGGGATGTACGACTCGCCACCGGTCTCGGGCTCCGCGAACTTGATCAGCCCCCGGGACGCCCCGGCGCCGCCGTAGACACCCGGCTCCCAGATACCGCCGTTCGCGTAGGCCAGTCCCCGGTTCGCCTTCACCAGGTCCGAGAGGAACCGCTCGCCTCGAGCCCCTGTGCTCCGCAGCTGGGACGACGCCAGGTTCGCGACCTCGATCAGACGGTCCTCACCGAGCCCGGTCACGTCCGCGACATCGTGAATGCCACGGCCGGCACCGAGCGCACCGATCAGCTTCACCAGGTCGGTCAGCTGCTCCCCGTCCAGAGACTTGCCCGCAGCCTTCGCCGCCTCGTTCGCCTTCTCCGCCTTGCCGTGGTCGCGTACCGCCTCCTGCGCGAGGGCTTCCGCGCTCGCATCGTTCTGCTGCGCCAGCCGCTCCGCGAGCGCACCGAAGCCGTTCGTCGCCAGCTGGGTCAGGGCGCTCTGGAAGGAGGCGTTGTCCTTCGCCGCGTTCTTGAGCTGCGCCGTGTAGTCGGCCAGGCTCCCGCGGGCCGTCGCCGACAGCTGCTTGAGCTGTTCAGCCATGTCCTGCACGTAGGCGGTCGAGCCGGTGGCCATCTTCCGGGTCAGCTCAACGCCATCAGCCCCCATGTCCTCCAACGCCTTGGCCACGTCCGTGCCGGCCCGCTGGGCGACGGTGGTCAGGTTGGAGCGCCACGCCTGCGCCGTTGACACCGAGCTCCGCAGGTTCGACTCGAACAGGCCGAGGTCGAAGACTTCCTTGTCGCCCTTCTTCTTCTGCGACTTGGACACCACATCGCTGATGGAGAACCCGCCCCCGCCGAGAGGCTGGTACGACCAGTCGGACAGCCCGCCGGACGCGTTGTAGGTGACCTCACCGCCGAACCGGCGCGCCACCTGGTCGAGGATCGCCTTCGAGCGGGCCCGCTTACCGGACGCGAAGGGGATGTACGCCTCGCCCTGGGTCTCGTCTTCCGCCCACACCCGCCACTCACCGCCGCGAGCGATCTGCGCGACGTGGTTCTCCCGGACACCACCGGAGGCGTACGTGAGGATGCCGCCGCTCGCAAACTGGTAGCCATCGATGTACGGGCCCGGCTGCCGCGAGGTCCTCCAGATGTCGTTGTGGACGGTGGTCACGGTCACGGTGCGCCCGTAGATGCCGTTGATGGCGCCCTGGATGGTCGCGGCCCCGCTCGTCGCCGACCCGGTCGGCACGGTCACCGACACGTTCTTGCTGCCCGGCACCGCCTCGATGGAGAAACCGAGGTTCAGCAGCTCCTGGCGTGCGACGTCGGTCGGCGCGCTCACGATGACGGACTTGCCGCCGGGGACACCCGCGATGGCCGTCTTGACGTTCTCCAGGCTCGCGATCGTCTCCGCCGTCGACGACGACACCGCGACATGCTTCGCCCCGGGCGTCTGGCTGATCTTGGAGATCAGCGCGTCCAGGTCGGTGCGCGCCAAGTCGGTCGGCGCGGTCACCTGCACCCGCCGGTCCTTCAGGTCGGTGATGGAGAACCCGAGCTTCTTCAGGTCCTCGCGCGCCTCGTTCGACAGCGTCGCGATGGTCACCGTCTTGTTGTCGGGTGTCGCCTTCAGCGCCTGCTGCACGGCGATCAGCTCCGCCATCGACGCATCCATGCCGGCGGTCTGGAGGAGGATCGACACCTGCTCGGGCACCAGGCCCGCCGCATCGGCCAGCTTCCCCGCCTGCTCGGCCGACAGCCCGAAGCCCTTAGCCGTCGAGATCGCAGAATCACGCGCGGACTGCATCTGCTTCTGCGCCGCCTGGAGGGCTTCCGGGACGCTCTTCCCGTTGGCCTCCGCGAACTGGTACGCCGCCAGGGCCGCGTCCGCCGAGTTCGTCGACAGCCCTTGCAGTACATCGAACAGCTTCTGCCCGTTGCGCGTCACCGTGGACAGCGAACCGTCCATGTTCAGCAGGACCTTGCCGTACCCCTCAGCGTGGTCGACGCCGCCCTTCAGCGCATCGGACGCGTCCAGGACGCTGCGGTTCAGGCGGGCTTCGGCCGCCGACAGGTTCACCGACCCGCCGGCCAGGATGTTCAAGGCGTCGTGCAGGGCTCGGGCCCGGGTATCCGCATCGGCCGTACTGTCCGAGAGGCGGCGCATCGCGTCGGAGAACTTCCCGAACGGGCCCACGCTGTCGGCGGCGGACTTGGCGCCCGAGCCGGTCGCGTCCGCGAGGTTCTTGGCGTCCTTCACGGCCTGCGACATCTCGCCCTTGACCGACCCCAACGCCTCGGCGGCCTTCGCGTAGGCGACACCCTGCTGCGTGTAGGTGTACTGACCGCCACCAGAGGTGACGATCAACTCGCGGTTGGCGTCGGCGGTGCTCTGCAAGCTCTTCTGGAGGGCGTTGAGTCCGCCGTCCTGCCCGAGGTAGGCGTTGGTGAGCTGCCGGGCGTTGACCCCGGCCTTCTCCATCACGTCGACCAGGCGTGCCTTGCCGTCGAAGACCTTCGCGTCCATGACAGCCTGCGCGGCGGCCCCGCGGACGCTGTCGGTGATCGCACCGTTGGACTCCCGCAGTGCCTGGGACAGGCCGCTGATCCGCTGCTGGTGATCGGCGGCAGCCTGCGCGGCCTTCTGCTGGGAGGAGGCCAGCATGGACAAGCCGATACCGGCTGCGGCGATGGCGACACCCCACGGGCCGCCGAGCGCACCCATCAGCCCGCGGGCGGCGCCGCCCAGCCCGACGCCGATCGACCTGGCCAGACCGGATGCCGGACCCTCGGCGGCCCGGAACGCGGCGCTCATCTGCCCGACGATCGGGATGCGGGTCTGGAGCACGGCGAGGGCCGAGCCGATACGGCCCACGGACTGGCCTTGGGCGGCGGCGAGCGTGGACTGCACGCGCATCTGTTCGCCCCACGACCGGTACGCGCCGACAACCGGCCCCGACACCGTTCCAGCGAGGCGGGTCATCGTCGGAGCGACCCGGCTGGCCATCATCATCGCGATGATCGCGGTCTGTACCGGGCCCGGTAGCGCGGAGAACCCGCGCACCAGCCAGGCCACCACCTCACCGATCGGCTTGAGCGCACCGGACACGTACGAGGCCGCGCTGCTCGTCAGGTTCAGGGCGGTGACGATGATGTCCAGGGCGGTCGCCCCGGCCCCGCTCTCGCTCGCCACGTCGGACAGCGCGTCCGCGACTGGTTCGAGGCCCTGGCCCAGGTTCCTGAAGATGTCGAGAGCGGCCCGGCCGGCGTTGACCACCACGTTGATCGCCGAAGCGAGCGCGTCGAAGGCCAGGTTCTTCACCGGAGCCCCGAGGCTGCCGAGAACATCACGGACCTCGGCCAGCCCGCTCGCGGCAGCCTTCGACGCGGACGGCCTCGCCAGGGTGTAGAGGTCGTGGAGGTAGTCCAAGGCACCGGCGACGGCCGGAGTGCCCGAGCCGAGAACCTTCGTCGTCAGGCGGGTCAGCTTCTCCAGCGCGGGCGCGGCCGCCGTGTAGAGGACCTGCCCGCTGTTCTTCGCCTGGCTCTTCAACTGGTTGAGGGCACCGGCGAGGCCCTTGGTCTGGGAGGCGGCGATCTCACCGGCCGCACCGGTACGGCCGATCGCCGTCCGCATCTGGTCGAAGCTCTCGACACCCTGATGGGCGAGGGCCATCGCACCCTGGAGTGCAGGCTTACCCACGACCTTCGAGAGGGAGGCTGCGAAGTCCTTTGGGCTAAGCCGGTGCTGAGCCTTCTCGAACCCGTCGACGACGTCCCGCAGGCCCTTGAAGTTGCCCTGCGCGTCCCAGGCCTCGATACCCAGCTCGGACAGGCCCTCCTTCATCCGCTTGGTCGGCGCCGCCAAGTTCGTGAAGATGCCCCGCAGGGACGTTCCTGCCTTCGAGCCGAGGATGCCCGACCTGGCGAGCATCGCGACTGCCGACGCGGTGTCTTCCAGCGAGACCCCCAACTGCGCAGCAATGGGGCCCGTGTACGACATCGCGTAGTAGATGTCCTGGAGCCCACCGGAGGCCGCGTTCGCGCCGGCCGCAAGGACGTCAGCGGCTCGGCCCGCGTTGTTCGAGCTGAGACCGAATTGGTCCATGACGTCACCGAGATACCGGGCGGCGTCGGCAGCGGACAGATTGTCGGCTGCGGCGAGCTGCATCGCCGCCCGAGCGTTCGCGATGGACGACGTGGAGGTCTGGCCCGCCTTCGCGAGCTCCAGCATCGCGTCCGCGGCCTTCGAGGCCGAAGTGCCGGGGATCTTGAGGTCGGAGCCAAGCTCACGGGCCTTGGCCGCGGCCATGACCATCTCCTGGCCGGAGGCGTTCGTGACCGCGCCCCACTTCTGGATGGCGCGCTGGTACTCGTTGCCCTCCCGGGCGATCTCCGCGAGACCGGCGACGATGCCGCCACCGGCCACCAGGCTCCGCAGGTGGTGCGCCTCCTGCCGGGCCCCGATGAGCCCCCGCCGCAGCTGGCGCATCGACGCGTCGCCATCCGAACCGGCCTGCCGAAGAGCACGCCGTGCACCATCGGCATCGGTGGAGATCCCGCGCAGCCCGGCGGAGCCGGAGCCGACACGGCCAAGGGTGCGGTGGAGCGAATCGACATCACGGCCGAGGGACCGCAGCGCGCCGGAGGCGCCACGGATGCTGGACAGCAGTTGCGCCGCGTCGGCGCGCATCTGCACGCTGAGCGTGTAGCTCGACACCTGGCCGGTGCCCTTACTCCCCGCGCGCCTACCTCGTGCGCCCCACCGCCCCCAAGCGGTGCGTGCGGGCCGCTAACGGCCCGCACGTCCAACTCAGTCCACCGTAGTGCTCCCGGCCGCACGGTCCCCGGCCTGCGCCTCGGCAGCAGCGCGGGGGATCAGCCCGATCCGTACGCCGTACCCGTCCGGCCCGTCCGGTACCTGCTGCTGCTCCGTGGCGATCAGCTCACAGCCCACGCACCGGACCGTCGTGCTCACGTACGCGTGCCGGTCACCACCCGCCTCCTCGTCCCACTCCGCGCCCCGCGTGCCGCACTGCTCGCACACGCTGCGCCGGTACGCCTCATAGGCCAGCGCCTTCGCCCGATCGCCCTCCGACCAGCGGCCGTCTCCGGCGCCGAGGAAGAACGAGTGCGAGATCCGGTACCGGTCGCACACCTCCAGCTCGGCCCGGAGCTGACCGTCAGCGATCAGCCTTTTCCCAGCTCCGTGACCGTCGACCGGTTGATCTGCTGCGCCTGCCAGGCCGCCGCGAACAGGGCGTTGGACTCCGCGATCGGCCAGCTGTCCAGGAGCTCCCGGGCGTCCTCCACGGTCAGGCCCTCCACCACCTGGCCGTCCTCATCCCGCTCGATGTGCGCGGCGGCCACCAGCGCCGGCGGGAAGCTCTCCGGGTTCCAGGCATCACCGGTCTCCGCCTGGTCCTCCGTCGGAGGGTTCTGCCGGATCAGCCCGTCGAGGACCGGACGCGGCAGAGCCCTGAACACGAGCCGATCCGACACCTCGTCGTAAGCGGCCTGCGCCGCGACCAGCTCGGCCTGCGCCGCCTCAAGTTCGGCCTGCTCACCGCCCGTCTCCGCATCAGCCATGCGCAGACGGGCCAGGTTCAGCTTCGCCTGGTCGAGACGCTTCTGCGCGGCCACGTCGTCGCACAGCTGGAGGACCTGCTCCGGGAGCTGTCGGGCGCGGAGACGGGCGAGCTTGCTGGCCCAGTGGGCGTCACGGGCAACAGCGGGCTCGGGCGGAGCGGGGGACGTGGTGGTGCCAGACATCAGAGGTGTCTCCAAGGAGAGAAGGGGAGAGGGGCCCGGCCGGGCCTGCGTCGAGCGCACGCCAACAACGGATGGGGCGCAGGGACGCGGCAGGCCCGGCCGGGAGGTCACGGGGTACCGGGCAGCGTCTTCGGGCCGGCGGGCGGCACCACGGCGTCCTGGAGCGGCTTCTCCGTGATCGAGAACGCGACCGTGAACTTGGCGGCCTCGTTGTCGACGGAGTACTGCGGGGACCGGGAGCCGATCCGCACCGGGAAGACGTCCATGGACCGGCTGCCGGGGATGTCGCCCTTGCGGAGGATCACCACCCAGCCGGTCGAGTCCTTCGTCAGGAGCTGCTCGACCTCGTCGGCGACCTTGTCCTCGTAGAACCCGAGGGAGGAGTCGTCCGCCTGATCAGTGCCGGGGATCTTCGACTCGAACGTCGAGCCCAGATCTGGAGTCTCGATCGCCTGGTTCGACAGCGACCAGCCGTCGATCGCCGCGATGGCGTTCGTCAGGTCGGTACCGGCGGTCAGCTCCGCCCGAGTAGGAAGGTTGCCAAGGTCTTTGACGGCCTTAAGCCACAGGATGCGCGTGATGCCGCGCCGCGAGTATTTCTGGATCTGCAAGGGTCTGCTGTCCGATTCCGGGACGGCAGCCGGACACGAGGGAGGCCCCGTCCCTCGACGTCTGCCGGGGAACCGACCCACCCCGAGAGGGGGGTGGGCGTCCGCGCGGGGACCTCCGCGGTGAGGAAAGAGCCAGACTCAGCCGAACTCGGCGAGCCGAAGCCACTGCACGTAGATCAACATACCGTCGTCAAGAGCCGGGGGTAGTGGCGCGCTTCGGCGCCAACGTCATGAACGCTTCATTTGTGTCGGCGACGGCTGAACGAATCTGGTTCACAAGCGGGGCGGAATCCATCCGAGGTAAACCAGGCGGCGATGGCTCCCGGGATCCTTTAGGACCCGGGAGCCATCGCCGCCTGGGTGTTGGTACGTGTTCGCATGCAACTAGAAGGAGCGGAGCCGGAGCTGAAGCTGGCAGCCGCCGAAGCGGTCGTCGGTGTCGATGTCAATCGTCACTGCGCGGTCGTTGCCCACAGGACTGGGGAAGCCAGGGGAGGGGAGGGCATTTCCGCACTGGCCGCGGTTGCCATCTGAGGAGTAATCGACGTCGATTCCCATGCCGATGGGGCTCGACAGGGCGAAGGTGAGATGGCATCCGCCCGGTCGGTTGTCGGTGTCGATCCGGATGCTCGGGCCGAAGGCCCGGGATGTCCGCTGGATCGGCATTTGGTGTGTGCCCTGGTTTCCGCACTGGGCGGCGTTCCCGCCGGGGCTGGACTGGAAGCGGTAAGTGATGGACGTGCCCGCGAAATAGTTGTCCGGGTCGTAGATACCGAAGGCGAGTCGGCAACCGCCCGGGCGCGAGTCGGTGTCGAAGCGGATCGCTTCGGTCCAGTCCCGATCGAATACCCACTGCTCCCCTGTTCTTCCACCGCACTGGCCGGCGTTGCCGTCGGCGTTGAACTGGATGCCGATCTGCGCGGGGTGGACGAGGAGCTGTGTGCCGGCCTGCGCGTGAGGCGCTGGGAGAATGGTGACCGCCGCTGCCGTTGCGACAACTGCGGAAAGCCCCATCACCTTTCGCGTGATGCGCTTCATGTGATCGATTCCTTTCGGCGTGGGGGCAAGATCCGCCCGAAGCGCAGGATTCCGGTGATGTGGACACTCCAAACCCAAACACGTAAGCAAAGACGGGCATCCCACCTGGATGGTCCAGTAGTCAGACTTCTCCCTCGGCCCCTACATCTGAGCCGTCCGCACCCGATTCAGCACCCCAAAAAATCGTGTACGCCCGCGCGTGCCGCTGCTCAACCTCACGCCGTCCATGTTCGGCGGTCCCGACGGATGTCGAGGGTGGCGCAGTGGAAGGAGCCCCCCAGGGCCTGGACGTTGCGGAAGGGGGAGGGCAGGGGTGTGAAGCCGAGCGAGGTCAGCAGGTTCTGGAGCTTCTCGTCCTGGGCTTCGACGAGGACGTGCTGGTCGTCGACGACGAGGAGGTTGATGCTCAGCCACGCGCTCGTCATGTATCGCGGCGGGGGTCCGGTGTTCGGTTCGGGCCGTGGCGCGGGTACCAGTTCCCACCCCTCCAGCGGCGTGCCGCGCATCGTGTCCGGGGTGATGCGGTCCGGGTTGTAGAGGGCGAGTCCCTCGCGCAGTGGGCACAGGGTCGCGTCGATGTGCATGGCGTGGGGATCGTCGGGCTGCAGCAGATGCACGCGGGTGTCGGGTCCGAGCCGCGCGCGCAGGTGGTCGATGCCGGAGCGGTTGGTGACGTGGCTGAGCTGGCCCACGATGGTGCTGGGTCCCAGGCGCAGGAAGTCGGCGGCGTCCCATGCGGGTCTGCCTTCACCGATCACCCATCGTGACCCGGGTTCGCGCGGTCCGGTCTCCAGGAGGTCCATGCCGAGGTCGACGTCGGCCGGCAGCCAGCGTGCGCCTGCCTGCCGCCACCGCTGGATCAGCGGCCAGTAGGCGAGCAGTTCGTGCTGGCGGCTGCGCCAGGCCATGGGGGCTTCGATGATGCGGTCGCCCATCACGAGCAGGCTGTCGCGGGGCATGGTCGCGCAGTACCCGCCGAGCCCCTCCCAGGGGACGCGCTGCGGGCGGTGGACGCGGCAGTCCATGGACTCCAGTAGTTCCGCCAGCGACTGGAGTTCCTGCTCCGCGG
Source organism: Streptomyces sp. GL_140 (assembly GCF_057834465.1). Taxonomy (NCBI): domain Bacteria; kingdom Bacillati; phylum Actinomycetota; class Actinomycetes; order Kitasatosporales; family Streptomycetaceae; genus Streptomyces; species Streptomyces sp. GL_140. The sequence goes on along the minus strand of NZ_CM174404.1, from coordinate 3,647,469 downwards.
CTTCGGTGATCCATACCGGGAACGGGTGCCCGGGCCGGAACTCGTCCCAGTGCTCGCGCGGCATGGTGGCCTCGATCATGCGGCGGTCCTCGTCGGGGAACATCGCCCCGTACGCGGTGCCGACCACCACCTCCCGCAGAGGACTCCATTCATCGCACGCGTCCACCACCGCCACGGGCACTCCCGTCCACTCAGCCCCTTGCGAAGGACCGTACGTAGACCCCGGGTGCGGCAGGTCAGGACACGCCGCGGCGGCCGACCCTGACCGCGAAGGAAGTCGGCGTAGCACCGTACCCGCCTCCGCGGGCACACAGCGGCGTTGTCACAGGAATTGTGCTGATGGGGGCAGGGTCTGGGTGACGCGCCACAGACTGCGGGGCAGGTCGCCTTCCTCGAAGGGATGGACCTCCTCCAGGGTCCAGGCATCGGCGAGCGCGTCGACCAGGTGGCGGGGGAAGAAGTGCACGGCGAACCCGCCGCGCTCGTAGATGTCGTCGCCGCGGGCGATGCCGGTGCCGTAGTGGGCGTCGCCGGTGTGCCGGACGGTGTAGACGAACATGCCGCCCGGCCGCAGCACGCGGCGGACCTCGTTCACCAGTCTGATGATCTCCTGGGTGGACAGGGCCATGCACAGCAGCATGTGCGCGAAGACCGCGTCCACGCACTCGTCCGGGAACGGGAGGGGCCCGCGCGCATCGTGGACGGCTGTGGTGACCCGTGCGGCGACGCCCTGCTCCCGGGCGGCCTTCTCCAGTTGCTCCAGGCCGGTGGCGCTGAAGTCGGTGGCCAGGACGGTGAACCCCGCACCGGCGAAGTGGAGAGCGTCACGGCCGTGGCCGGCGCCGAGTTCCAAGATGTCCTTCGCCCCAGCCGCCCGGAAGAGCGCGGTGGCGTGGAGCGCGGGCGCTGAGGGTTGTCCGCCATACATACCGGGATGGGCGGTATAGGTGCTCTGCCAGTGGCGGCGCTGTGCGTCCGCCAGATCCTGGTCGCTGTCCTTCATGGACCCTGCTTCCCTTCGTGGTCCCGGGCGGGTTCCGGTGTCGCCGCAGGTCTGGCCGGTGGTGCGGGTCAGTGCCTGCCGCAGCTGCTCTGGGCTGGGGAGACCGCGGAAGCCGTCGGGTGTCCGGTACACCCGGCACACCAGCCCCGCCGGACGGCCGGGCTCGGCGAACGGATCGTGCCCGTCGATGAGGAAGGTCGGAGAGCCGGTGAAGCCGGTCCTCTCCGCCTGATCCTGGTCGGTGATCACACGCGTGGTGGCCTCGACGCCGTCCAGGCCGAGTCCGGCGAGCACCTGGCGCATGAGGACTATGGCGGGCCCGGCGTGGGGGCAGTCCGGTACGACCAAGACCTCGACGTTCATGTCTCCAGGATCCCGCACATCGGACCCTCCGGGCGCCGCCTACTGCCGGGCCAGGGCTTCAACGTGTCGGCAGGGGTGCCGCGCACGCCCAAGCGCACGCGCTCGACATGGTAGCGGGCCCGGTCGAGGAGTCCGGCGACGTGATGGTCGTAGAGGGTGTACGGATAGGCGTGGATGGCCGGGGTGGTGGATGGACGAGCCCGGCCGACCAGGCCACCATCACTGGCGATCCGCTGCCGGTTGCCAGGGAGGCGGGCGACGAGGTGTTCGTCGGCACGCTGAACGGCACCGGAACCCTGCGGGTGCGGGTCGAGGGGGACCCTTCCGATTCGGTCATCGCCCGGACCGTGGCGATGGTTGCCGCGGCGTCCGAGACGAGTGATCAGCCCCGCCCGCAGCTGGCTCGATGTCGACGGGCCGTCCATGAATAGGGTCCGGCAGGGGATTTCCCCGGACAGGGAATGCGACCGAAGCGTGAGGTTGGAGTCCTGTACCTCCTGTCGGTGACCGCGGTGCCTCCGCGGCCCCGTTCAGGCCCTACGGGTGGCCGACGGCTCGAGGGTGAACGACCCGCCGGTGTGGAAGAGGTCCAGCAGCCGGGCCAGAACGGATGGGACGGCGCGCAGCCGCAGGTCGGCGCCGTGCGTCTTGGCGAGGCGGGCTGCGGCCAGCAGCGCGCCGAGTCCGGCGCAGTCGCAGAACGTCATACAGGAGAGGTCGACGGTCGTCCGCGTGTAGGTGGTGAGGGCCTGGTGGAGGGCGTCGCACAGGTCCGGGGCGGTGGCCACGTCCAGCTCCCCGGCCACTGTCACTTCGCAGACGCCGGGCCCGCGGCGGCGGACCTCGACGTGGAACGCGTCGGACACGGGCGCCCCCTCACTGTGATGGTGCGCCTTTGCTTCAAGGAAACCGCGGGGAGTGGCGCGATGTCCACCATGGCGGCCGAGCGACCTGTGGGCCGGGGCGGGTGTCGTCGGGCGGTCATACGGGTACCACCCACGCGGCGCCGGCAGTGAAGGAGGCGGGCTCATGGCTCATATGGTGACGGAAGCCGAGCGGGCGGCCCAGCGCCGCGTCGTCGGTGTCGTGCGGATCTCCGGTGTGCTGTCACGCGGCGGCCTCGCAGTGTGGCGCGAGTACGACGCCGGGGAGTCGAAGACCTCCGCGGCGGAGCTGTCGCAGGACCTGGACCTGCTGGGCGTGGAGTACGAGACCGTGATCGCCTTTCAGCCACCGCGCCCCGGTGAAGTCAGCCGCCGCAAGGGCCACGAAGTACGGGTCCCGTTCGCCGAGCTGCGCAAGCTGGTGCGCTGGGTGCCCTCCCTCCAGCAGCCGATCGACGAGCTGCCCGCCGAGACGCCGGGCTTCACCTTCACCTACTTCGAACCCGCGGTGTCGGGGATGGCTCTGATGGTGCTGTCTTCCCTCGCCGCCGGATGGTCGGCCTGGACGGCCCGGCAGGCCGATGCGATGGGCCTGCTGTGCGCGCGGTGCGGCTTCGACCTCCGCACACGCGGCACCGGCCATCGCCTCGCGTACAACATCCCCGACCGGCCGGAGAGCATGCGTCTGCTGTGCGGGACCTGCTGCGGCGACGGGCTGGGAGACCTGGAGTGACTCGCCGGGATCGGGAGGCCGACCTGAGCGGCCACATCCGGCCGCGGCAACGCTCGCGCCGGAGTCGCCTTGCCTGCCGAACGACAGGGGACTCCATCGACTCCGCCCCTGACGGACGGCCGTCCTCATGTGGAGCGACGTACTCGTACGTAGGCAGCGCATCGCGTGGCGAGGGGAACTCACCATGCGGTGAGGAGGCCGAGGTAGGGGAAGGTGAGCAGCAAGTCGGTGCAGGGGCCACTCTTTCTCGGATCATGTTCGCCGTGTCGGCGACGGATGAACTCGGCCGACGCCGACACGCCGAGCCGGATCCAGATTGCGAGTGTCGCGAGGGAAACGGTGCCGAGGCGTAGGCGCGTAGAAAGATTGGTGTCTGTCGTGCCTGCGGCTGCCTCTACTTGTATTCGACTGCTTCGGCGAGTTCGAAGATGACGCCGTGGGGGTCGAAGACAAGGGATACCTTCTGGCCCCACGGCCGGACGGTCGGCGCCTTGGCGCTGGTGGCACCGGCCTTGATGGCCTTGTGGTAGGCCGCTTCGGCATCATCGACCTCCAGGCCGATGCGGAAGCCGTTGGGCTGGCCCGGGGCCGTGAAGTCCTCGATCTTGCTCCAGTGCTCGATGCTCAGGAGCACCCCGGTCTCCAACGAGCCTGTCGCACCATCGCTCAGCACGGTAAAGGTGCCGTCCGGGTCCGAGAACGCCTCGCCCAGTCCGAAGGCTTCCTTGTAGAACTTCACCGCCGCGCCGACATCGTCAACCATGATCGTCGTACCTGCGTATCGCATGCGCGTCCTCACTCGGGGAGTGTTTGCTCTCAGCTGATGCCATCAAAACCTCTAGCGGCTGTGAGGGGTGCGCGACACTCCGCGCGATTGCGGCGGGGACCAGGCGCGGCGCGTCCGGCGCGTGAGCGGCTCCGAGTGCCGCCGTACGTGGGATTGTGGCGGGATGTTCGAGACGACCAGCACGCTGCCCGGGCAGATGCGACTGATCTGGATTGGTGACGCCCAGGACGGGAGCGGGCGCCGCCAGATCTTCGCTGACACCGTCAGCCGCTGCACCTGGACCAGTCCCGCCACCTGGGACACCTCCGGCCACCTCCTCGTGCGCAGCACCCTGGGCCAAGAAGCCCAAGCCGACCGGCCTCTCATCTCCGGGGTCATCTCCCGGGACACGGACGGCAGCGAAACCCTGCGCAGCGTCAGCGGCCACACCGTCCACCTCGATGGTGCCGGCGGTGTACGCGTCGACACCCCCGACGGGATGCGTGACGTCCCCCTCGTCGGCGTGTTCTTCATCCACGACCCCGAAGGCACCGCCAGCCACCGCACCGCCCCCTGACTGACCCGCCCAGCACAGTCGCTGTGGCCAGATGAGCGGCTCCCGAGGGTGTGCGTCTCGCGAAGTCGCGGGCCGTGCAGGGATCGCGTACGAGGTCGCGCCGTAGAGCGGGTTGGGGGATGCCGGATCTCAGCAGTCGAGCGACCCGGTCATTCACCCTGTGGGATGAATCCCGGGCAAAGCGGGGCCCCCGGGCGGAAGGCGCCGGAGATGCCCGGGGAGTCGGGCACGGATACGGCGGTGGTTACTCCGCTTCGGAGCTTGTCCCGCAGCGACCTCGGACCCGTGCCTGCGCAGACGATCTGTTCATGCGCAGGGGAAGGTGCGGGCGGCGGAGTCCGCCGTGTTGCGGTAGGTGCGGTATTGATCTCGTACGAGGGCGATGGCGGTTTTGAGGGGGAAGATGTCGTGGGTGACGAGTTGTTCGTCGTTGTCGGCTCCGACGGGGTGCCAGTAGACGCCGTCGGCGGTGATGGTGACCTCGGGGATCAGGGTTTCCACGGTGAGTTCCAGGCCCTCGTCGGCGGCGCCCTGGTGGGCGAGGGGGCGGACGACTTGGTTGTCGCGGTCGATGCCGAGTGCGTCGAGGAAGGATCTGAGCTCAGTCTCCTCGGACCGGTCGTCGGTGGTGAGGGTGGCGGCCACCCGTACGGTGAAGCCCTCGCCGAGGGCGGTGCGGATGCCGGCGACGGCTTTGGTCCAGGTGCCTTTGCCGCGGTGGGAGTCGTGCAGGGCGGGGGTGGCGGAGTCGAGGCTGATCTGGAGGGTGAGCCGGTCGCGGGGCATGGCCTGGAGGATCTGGAGGCGGCGTCCGCGGAAGAGCATGCCGTTGGTGAGGAGGGTGGTGGGCAGTGCGGCGGTGCAGGCGGTGACGATCTCGTCGAGGTCCGGCAGGATGAAGGGTTCGCCGCCGGTGAGGAGGATTTCGGTGACTCCGGCGGCCGGGGCGGCCTTCGCGATCGCCTTCACCCGGTCCACGCCCAGGGCCCGCCGGTCGGCCCGGGGTGAGGAGCGGGCGCAGCAGTAGTCGCAGGCGAGGTTGCAGTCGAAGTTGGTGTAGAGCCACAGGCGGGCTCCGGGGCGGCGGGCCGGGGGCAGGATGGCGATCGGGTCGGGTGGGCGGCCCCTGCGGACGGTGATGGTGGTTTCGTCGGCGGTGATGAGGGTGTTGCCGGTGCGTTCGCACCAGGTGGCGGCGACTGCCACCTGGTCGGGTGTGGTGATGGGGAGCGTGACGGTGTCGCCTTCCGCTGTGGCGGAGAGCTTCTCGACCAGGTCGAGGATCACCATCGCGATGCGATCTCCTGTTCTTTGACCGCCTGGAAGAGGTCGGTGTAGCCGTCGAGTTGGGGGCGTACCCAGCGGTGGAGGCCTTCCAGTTCCAGGATCCTGCGGTGCTCGGGATCGTTCCAGTCCATGGCCAGCAGGTGGGAGGTCCAGGCCTCGGCCCGTCCGGCGTCGAGGGTGTCGAGTGCGGTGAAGTTGCAATGACAGTAGGCGGGGCTGGTCCAGAACGCTTCCAGGGCGCCCGGCATCAGCTCGTCCCGCCCGATGGAATCCCAGGTGGTGATGCCGATCGCGGCGGCATCCGCGTCACCGTCGAGGACGGCCCGGATGGCGTCGAGTTCACTGCGTCCGGTGTCGCCGTGTTTCCCGAGGTCGGAATCGATGCGCAGGAGCTCCACGTCCCCCTCGGCGATGCCTTCGCGTCGCAGGTAGTGCAGGGGCAGGATCGCCGCCTGGGCGGAGTCGCGGCTGCCCAGGGCGAGGGTTTGGCCTTTGAGGTCGCCGGGGCCGCGCAGCCCGGCCCCGGCCCGGCAGACGAGGTAGCTGCGGAAGGCGAGGTCGGTGTCACGCATGGCCAGCGCGCGGGCGTGGCCGTCGGTCTGCAGGACGGTCCGTACCCAGGCCAGGTTGGTGTTCCACGCGATGTCGATGCTTCCGGCGAGCAGTGCGTCGACCTGACGGCCGTAGTTGGAGAACAGCACGAAGTCCATGCCGGCCGGGGCCGCGCGGTAGTAGTCGCGGATGCCTTCCCAGATGGGAACGACGTTGGGGGTGTAGGCCACCGCTCCTACCACCAGCGGTTCCATGGCGGTCTCCTCACTGGTTCAGCAGTGGTTCAGCCGAATACCGGCTGGCCGGTGATGGCCTTTCCGTAGAAGTCGTACAGGACGTCCGCGGTGGGGGCCATGACGTGGCCGGCGCGGGCGTCACGGAAGTGTCGTTCGATGGCCAGGTGCTGGGAGAACGCGGCGCCGCCGCACACCCGCATGGCGTCGTCGGTGACGGTCAGGGCGGTGTCGTTGGCCAGTGCCTTGACGCCCAGGACGTAGAGCGGGGTCTGCTCGTCGGGTGCGGCGATGCTGGCCGCCGCGGCGTTCAGGTAGGCGTTCGCGGCTTCCAGCTGGAGCGACATGCGGGCCAGGCGGGCACGGATGGTGGGCAGCTCGGCGAGGGTCTGGCCGGTGTGCTGGAGCCTCGCGCCGCTGGTGTGGTGGACGGCCGCGTTCAGGGCGGCCCGCGCCATGCCCAGGGAGACCGCGGCGTTGCCCAGATTGAACCAGGGCATGACCGTCTCCGTCATCAGGGCGAGCCCGGCGCCGGGCTCGCCGAGGCGCGCGGTGTCAGGGACTGTCATGTCGAACCGCATCGGCGCTGAGGCGTTGCCGCGTAGGCCCAGGCCGTGGAACGAACCGGTGACCGCCACGCCCGGGGCGCCCGCTTCGATGGCGTACAAGTCGACGGTTCCCGCCTCGTCGGCCGACAGCACCGACGCGATGTACACCTGCGCGTGCCCGGCGGAGGTCACCCAGCTCTTGTCGGCGGTGAACCGGGCCTCCTGGCCGCCGTTGCGCTTGGCCTGGGAGATCGGCGCCCAGAAGTGCGAGCGGGAGCCGGGCTCGCTGAACGCCAGCGTGGCCAACACCCCGCCCGTGGCCAGGTCGCGCGGCAGTTCGGGCAGTCCGGGCGGAGGTGCCGCCAGTACCGTCATGGCACCACTGACATGCATCAGGTAGACCATGGCCGTCGATCCGCAGACGCCCGCCAGCTCGGCCGTGACCTGGGCGAACTCCGCAGGGCCGGCTCCCAGCCCGCCCTCCTGCTCGGGCAGGGTCAGACCCAGCAGGCCGGACGTGCCGAGCGCCTCAACGGCTTCCGTGGGGAACCGGGCGTCGGAGTCGACGGCCGACGCGTGCTCCGAGGCGGTGGCAAGGACGGGCTGCAACAGACCGTCGACGTTCATACGCGATCGCCCCTTCCAGCGGGCAGGTGCGGGGTGGCGCGGCTGGCAGGCGCCTCCGTGAGGCCGAGGGCGAGCAGGCCCACGGCGAAACCGAGCATCAGGGCCACGGTGGAACCGTCGCCCCCGAGCAGGTTCGCACCGGTCCAGGAGATCTGCACCAGCACCAGGGCAGCGGCCGCCAGGAAACCCGCCCCGGCCAGGACAATCAGCGACCGCACCCCCGAGAGCCCGGCCGACACGGCCACGGCGGCCAGGAGGAGCAGCACCAGTACCCCCGTCCCGCCCAGGGCAACGAGCCCCCAGGGCGGGCCATCGGCGATGGCCAGGACACTGCTCGCCGCTGCGCCCACGCCCAGGCCGGCGGCCGTCCCTCCGATCGCGGAGCGCGCAGTCCGCATGGCAACCTCTTCCCTCGTTCAGGATGCCGTGAGCAGCAGCCGCGACAGTTTTCCGCCGCGCTGGCGCCACACGGGACGCAGGGCGCCGTCCACGCCGTATGCGCGTCCGGCCGCGGTGGCCAGCAGCGCCAGGTGGGCGACGTACATGAGGAAGTACGACCAGAACCATTCATTCGGGGTGTTCAGCACGGAGAACGTGATGGCGGTCGTCTGGACCAGACCGACCAGCGCCCAGAAGCGGGTGGCCAGGCCCACCAGCAGGAACGCGCCCAGGCAGGCCTCGATCGCGAAGGCGCCCCAGGCGAACACCGCGAAATTCGGAATGATCACATGCTCGACCAGCCACGCCCACGGGGCGAAAACCTCGTGGTCGACCCCTTTGAGGGTCCACGCGTACAGATCTTGCGGAGGGGAGGAATTGTTCCCGAAGCCCGGCGGGTGCTTCCACGTAAGGTTCTGGATCCACAGCAGAGCGACCGCGACCCGGCATACAGCCAGCAGCACGCGCGAGAGGCGGGACGAGCCCAGTGGCTCCGGCCCCGGCGGTGAGGACCTGTTCGTGACGGCCATGCGCAACGACCTCTGATCTTGCTCCACGAAGTCAAGGAATCATCTGCCGTACATCCATCCACTCACGCCGGCACGAGCACGGCAAGCCGCAAGATATTACACACCTCGAACAGTACGAGTTTGACCAGCTCGGAGCCGCGGAGGGCATGGCGCCTACGCACCCCATGTCGGGTTCGGTGCGTACGGTGAGGACGTGACCGACTCGAACCCAGCGGCGGTGGACGTCGTGCTGCCCTGCCTGGACGAAGCCCGCGCCCTGCCCTGGGTGCTGGAGCGCATCCCGCCCACCTGGCGCGCCATCGTCGTCGACAACGGCTCCCGTGACGGCTCTGCTGCCATCGCCTCCGCGCTCGGCGCTATCGTCGTACACGAGCCGGAGCGAGGGTTCGGCGCCGCCTGCCACGCGGGGCTGCTCGCGGCGCAGGCGGAGTTCGTCTGCTTCTGCGACTGCGACGCCTCACTGGACCCCGCACTGCTACCCGCCCTCGTGCAAGCTGTGTCGGACGGAGGGGCGGACCTGGTGCTGGGGCGCCGCCGTCCGCAGGGGCATCGGGCGTGGCCTGTTCACGCGCGGGCCGCGAACCTGGTCCTTTCCCGGATGCTGCGCCGGCGTACCGGGCTGCGGCTGCACGATCTGGGGCCGATGCGCGCCGCCCGTCGTGAGCTGCTGCTCGGCCTGGGCCTCACCGACCGGCGCAGCGGCTATCCGCTCCAGATGGTCGTACGCGCGGCCGACGCGGGCTGGCGGGTCAGTGAGGTCGATGTCCCGTATCGGCCGCGGGCCGGGAAGTCGAAGGTCACCGGGACCTGGCGGGGTACCTGGCACGCGGTGCACGACATGCGCGCGGTGCTCTCGCAGCCCGCGCTGACCGTCCCGGCACCTGGCGGAGCGGGTGGTGCGCGGTGACCACGATGCTCATCCTGGCCAAGGAACCGGTACCCGGGCGGGTCAAGACCCGACTCACCCCGCGATACACGCCCCAGCAGGCGGCGGTCTTGGCCCAGGCGATGCTCACCGACTCCCTCGAAGCCATGCTCGCGGCACCCGTGCGGAGGCGTCTGCTGGTCCTGGAAGGCAGGTCGGGCCCCTGGCTGCCGCCCGGCATCGAGGTGGTGCCACAGGGCCAGGGCCGACTGGACGAACGGCTGGCCGCCGCCTTCGGACTCTGCACCGGTCCGGCCGTGCTCATCGGCATGGACACCCCGCAGGTCACCCCCGCCATCCTCGCCCCCGCGCTCGCCGAGAACGCATGGCAGGGCTGCGACGCGTGGTTCGGCCCAGCGATGGACGGCGGCTTCTGGGCGCTGGGCCTCGCCGAACCCGATCCGGCACTGCTGCGCGGGGTGCCGATGGACGTCCCCGACACCGGCGCCCTGCAATGCCGACGGCTCACCGAGGCCGGTCTGACCGTGCGCGATCTATGCGTACTGCGGGATGTCGACACCGCCGCCGACGCACAGGCGGTGGCCGCGGAAGCGCCACACACCCACTTCGCCGCGGCCATGAGACGGCTGGCGCGGGATGCGCGGTGATGCTGGGCCGGTGATCGGAGCGCGTACCGTCCGTACTTCTGGCCGGGATGGACTCTGCGACGCGCCGCTTGAACCACCATCTGCGGAAAGTGCGACCCCGGCTTGGCGGCCGGACTTTGCTGGACCAGAACGCTCCGACGACCTGGCCAGAACCCTCGCGGACCAGGTGCGATATGTCAGCTGCTTGCCGTCGGCGGCGTCAACGTGCTTGAAACGCGTGCTGCTCACCTGCCGCACCGTAGCCCCCAGCCGCCTACCCCTGAAGCCCTCGCGCCGGGCACCCGTGCCACCGAATGGGGGCCGCCTTGATCCCTTTCGGGGGAACCTGCCGGACATTATCAAGCTGTACGGGCAGATGTGCCGAGACTGGGAATGAAGGGATCGTGCGGCGCTGGGCACACTAGTGCGTCAACCAGTGGATGACCCGATACGCCGGGTCGCCCTGCTCAGCGGCATGAGCGGGGCGGCCCGGTTCCGCCTTGGCCCAGACGGGCTTCCTGACGAGTACCCGTCATGTCCACGGTCGCGGCTGGAAACCGGTGTGGTGCCGTGTTTGGGGGACGGCACCACACCACCACCGGTACGACGCCCGGCTCCGCTCTACGCTCCGGTGCGATCGGGGTCGTGGACGAAGAAGACTCCGACCAGGGGTACGTCCCTCATTCCGTCCGGGGTGTCAATGCGAGTACCACCGGCGCCGTCCAGGTGCATGTGACCGCAGATGGTGCGTAGCCTCTCCCGGCCGTGGTCGAAGACCACACCCTTCGCCAGCGGCTCGGCGCCGTCGGCCCAATGACCAGCCGCGTCGCAAACCAGCTGCCGCTCGGAGCCGTCGCCGGGATCCGGGTGCGTCCAGATGCGCGTGCTGACCATGTCGTGGAACACGTGCCGCCGCCCGCTACAGTCTTCCGCGTCACCAATCTCAGACTAGGCGCATCCGCCCGGACAGGGCACCGTGCAGGCCAAATGGCCCCACCTCGGCCGCACTGCGCGCTCAGCTGCATGGCACCACCCTTCATCCTCACCGCGGACCTGGTCAGAGCAGGTGCCGCGTGATAGTGAAGCGCCCGGTCGTGACGCTCGGCGTTCAAAGGAGCGTGGCCACCTGGTCGTGGTAATCACGGGCCGCTGCCGTGTCGCGGTACGGGCCGAGGCGGCGTTCGAAGGCGTGGACATAGTCCACAGCCCGTGCGGACCGCATCTCGGCCGCCTGCCGGGCAGCCGTCGCGCCCAGAGCGCAGGCCTGCTCCAGATCTCCCAGGCCCAGGCGGGCGGTGGCGAGAACCAACCGTGACAGGAGGCGGCTTCGTGCGTATCCCGGGGCCCGTAGTCGCAGGGAACGTTCCGCCTGCTGGACGCAGGCCCGGTACTGGTGCAGATCTCGGTGGCAGTGCGCGAACTCTCCTGCGAGCTGACCCTCGTCGTAGAAGCGGGCCCAGTACGGTACTTCGTCCCCTGGCCGCACCGCACTCAGCGCCCGTTCCGCCCGCACCATCGACGCCGCGCAAGCCCGGGCATCGCCGCAGGCAGCATGCCCGCGGGCCTCGGCCGAATGCCACATGGCCTGCACAACAGGCTGCGCGCCGGCGCCGGCACCGACGCCCTGCTGGGCTACACGGGCCAGCTGCACCGCCTCGCGGCCGTGACCAAGGTACGTAGCCTGACTGCTCATCGTCACCAGGACGTAGCAGCCGTATACCCGGTCACCGGCCGCCTGCGCGAAACGCAGCGCCTGGACGAAGTACCTTTGTGCGAGGCCATGGGCGGCCGTGTCGTAAGCAGTCCAGCCCGCCAGACGAGTCAGATCGGCCACGGCGCCGAACAGCCGCCTGCCCGTCACCTCACCGTAGGTGCCGCGCAGCAGCGGCTCGGCCTCATGGGCCAGATAACTCACCAGCGCCTGCCGCGCGTGCCCACCTCCATAGGCCTGGTCGAGTGCATGGAAGAGGTCACCGGCCGAGCGCAGCGCCGTGACGTCCCCGCCCATGACCCTCGGCCACGCTGCGCGGCCGGAATGCTGCTGAACGGGGACGGAAGGCTTCCCCTGGGCGGGAACCTGGAGTCCTGCGGGCCGGGCCGGGTCTCCGCGGCCCACGGGCTCGTTGGCCCGGCCGATCAGCCAGTCCCGGCTGGGCACCACCAGCCCGGCCGGCGTGAAAGCGATCTTCGCCAGCGCGGTGTTGCCGCCCGAGTCCTTGCTCCACAATCCGCTCGCGATGTCGATGGCCTGCTCATGAGTCTCCGCGAACTCCAAGCCTGCATATACGGGAGAACACACGCCAAAGCCCAAGGCCTGGGCCGACACGCTCCGGCCCAGGCGCCGAGTGAGCACCTCCACGATCAAGGCCGGGGTGGCACCACGCGGCTGCTGCCCACGCAGCCACCTGGTGACCGAGGTCTTGTCGTACCGCAGATCCAGACCATGCTCCCGGCCAAGCTGACCGACCCGGCGAGCAAGCTCGGCGTTGGAGAATCCAGCTTCCCCGATCAGCCCCGCGAGAAGCCAGTTGACCACACGCTCCGCAGGCCCTTCCGCCATCAGCTCCGCTCCACGGTCTCCTGCCTGAGAGGACCGGAGTCCCAGCCCCTGTGAACGGTGCGAATGTAGCGGCCGACACCCTCTCAATGCACCCATTGCCCGGGGTTCACCCCATCGTGCGAAGCATCCCCACACCGGACGCAGTTGGGGCTTCGTCCACCGCATCCTTGCCCAATCCGGGATCACCCTGCGCGGACGTGGCGGCGCCACCCGCATGCAGCCCGGCGCGTGAGCCGCCTCAGGGCACCAGCACGTGGGATCGTGATGGCATGTTCGAGACGACCAACCCCTTGCCCGGGCATCTGCGACTGATCTGGGTCGGTAACGCCGACGACGACAGCGGGCGCCGCCAGGTTTTCTCCGACACGATCAGCCGCTGCACCTGGACGAATCCTGCCACTTGGGACACCTCCGGCCGGCTCCTAGTACGCAGCGCCCTCGGACAGCAAGCCCATGTATCGGCACCGCTGGAGTCCGGGGTTGTCTCCCGCAACGGCGACGGCAGCGAGAGTTTGCGCAGCACCTGCGGCCACCTCCTGCACCTCGACGGCCGCGGCTCCGCCATCGTCGACACCCCCGACGGCATCCAGGACGCCCCCGTCACCGGCGTCTTCTTCATCCACGACCCCGAACGCACCGCCGCCCGCCGCACCGGCGTACGCGGCTAACGGCAGACCTCGGGCCCCCGCTCGCGCTCGGCGCGATGGCTACCCCCTTGCCGTGGCGGCGGCGATGCAAAGAGCCGACTACCCTCCCTTGATGCCTCGAACCACCGAATAAATCGAATCGGTCCATGACCCGTTTCGAATCTTCCGACCAAGGGCCAGGGTTAGGGCGGCAAGGCACAGAGCGTCCGGCTGCGCGATCAGCCCGCTACCCCGGCTTGGCTGTGAGGGCGTCGACCTCACCGACCAGGTCTTGCCCTAGCGATATATGCACAGGAAGCCTGGTTCAGCTTGGCCTCGGTGTAGGACAAGCTGCATGCGGGCGTCGTCTCGCTGTTCAGGATCTCCTACTTGTGGATCAGTCGGCTCGATGCACTGAGCTGGTACCGATGCACCTGTGTCACTATGTCGCCGGCAGCTGCCGGATCGACACCACCATCGAAAGTAAGCAACCGAGCCCATACTGCGACTCCCGGCACATCTAGGGGCTGTTCCCACCCGCCGACCAAGGTGCGTCTGAGGAACGCTCGTCGTATCCGGTCGGCCAGCCACTCGACCTGGTCGGTGCGGGCGGCGACGATCGTCACCTGGTAGGTGAGGTGGGCGTCCTCGGAGGCGTCGGAGAACGGCGCGCCGTCCACGACCCCGCCCAGTGGGTAGAGGACGCTGTACGGGAGCGGCGCCGGTTTGCCGTCCATTAGCGGAAGTCCCCCGACTCCGCAGGGCCGACCGGTCGCCGCGGCGAGCATCGTGCGGACGGCGGCCGTCATGGGGGCGCGGTCGATCACTCGGTGTCCCGGGTGAAGTAGGCGGCGGCCGGCCCCTCGATGCTGAGGACTCCGTACCGGCACAGCCCGAGCGCGTCCCACTCGCTCAGGCCCGGGGTGGTGATGACCGACAGGGAGCGTTCGCCGTCCACGTCCAGGACCTCGGCAACGACGATGGCGCGGGACAGGATGCCCCGCTCGTGTCCGCCCAGAACCTCGGTCAGCACCATCTCCACGTCGGCGGCCAGATCGGTCACAGGGCACGCTCCACCGCAGCACCCAGGATTCGGGCTACGACCGGCCCGGACGCTTCGACAGCAGGACCGACGTGAGGGAACGGGGGCTGTGAGTACCGGCGGCCGAGGCTGTCCGTCCCGACGAACCCGTACTCCAGCCTCCGCGCCTGCGGAGCACCCGAGCCGATCTGCGCGACGAACACGGCGCCGGCCGCCGTCACCTCGGACTGCCACGAAGCCCGGTACCGGCCGGTGATCACCCTCGGACCGGGACGGCCGGACGCGCGCTGCCGGATCGACGCCACCAGCAGCGCCGCACTCACGCGGGCCGCAGCCTCCGACTCCGACCGCAGAGCCAGCCCCTTCTGATCGAAGAGGGCCGCGAGCGCCGCCGGATGGTTGAACGAACCCTTCCCCCGACTCACTGGGCACCCCGGTTGCGCTGCTCGAGCCACACGGTCCGCAGGACCGGGAACGACGACACCTCTCCGAGGGTGGTCACCTCGTACGTACGGCCCTCCGCCTGCCGGTCACGAGCCTGGACCACCAGCACTACGTCGTGGTCCTCCAGCTCCGGCGCCGACAGCGGCAGCAGCAGCTTGTACCCGGCCCGGATCTCCTCGACCCACGCCCCGTCCCGGCCCTGGCTGCGGATCTTCTCTTGCTGCGGATACAGCCCGGCGTTCCCGTCGTAGACCACCAGTGGCGGCCTGTCGATCAGCTGGCCGGTCTTCGGGTCGAGGACCTGCTCACCGACATCACGCGTCACCTTCACCGTGTCCGGCATCAGGTGCCGCTCCGCGAAGCGGGCAACCCCAGCCTGATCAAGCACTGAGGGCCCACTCCCGGAGCTGTGCCAGCAGCCCGCGGGTCAGCTCACCAGGCCGGCCATCAAGGTCATCGCGGTTCAGCACGGCCTCGTCGAGCTTCTGCGAGTCCACGGCGTCGAGGAAGCCGATCACGACGTGCCTCAGGTCGGACGGCTCGGCCATCACCTCCGCCAGACCGTCGAAGCCCATGCCCTCCCAGCCCGGAGTCAGGTACAGCGTGATCTCGGGACCCTCGTCCACGGTCTGCGTGATCCGGTAGGCCTCCACCGCCCCCGCCACGTCCTGCCCATCGACCTCGATGACGGCCGACTCATCAGGACGGGCAGCTATTCGGACACGGCGGGGCTCATCGAAAACGCTCATGATTTGGAGCGTAGGTGTGCGAACGGGGCGCCCGCGGTCCCCTCTCCAGGCGGTCTCGCTGACCTCGTGGACCGTCTCGTTCGGTGCCGTAGCGTGAGGCACGTCCATTAATCAAAGCTGGCTGCTGTGCTTATCGGACCCGAGTGTCCCGCCCCTCTTCAGGGGGTGGGACACCGCCGTTTTCGCCCCGGGGGGCCGTGGACGCCCTGCCCGTTTCCTCTTCTGCCCGTTACGCCGTCTCGGCGGACCGGACGGCGTTCAGGATGCGGTGGGCCCCAGCGTCAGCGAGCTCCGTTGCAAGGGCCTTGCCGAGGGATTCCGGGTCCGAGGCCGGACCGCGACGCCAGAGGTCGACTTGATCCGTTCCATCAAGAGATGTGACCTGCCCGTGGAGCAGCAGGGACCGGTCTGGTTGGGTCTCTGCGTATGCGCCAACGGGGACGTTGCACCCTCCGTGCAGCTCTGCGAGGAGCGCCCGTTCCGCCCGGACCTCCGCGTCCACGTCCGGATTGCCCACGGTCCGGAGAGCGTCCTGCAGCGCGGTGCTGTCCGCACGCACCTGAATGCCAAGGGCACCTTGCCCAGGGCTCGGTGGGCACAGGTCGAGGGGGAGCAGCTCCGTGATCTCGTGTTCCAGCCCGAGCCGGTTCAGGCCGGCGGCCGCAAGCACCACGGCGTCCAGGGCCATGGTGCGAAGCATCCGGAGGCGGGGCGGCACGTTCCCCCGGATCGGGACGATCAGAGCAGGCCGTAGGGCGAGGAGCTGGCCTTGTCGCCGAGGCGATCCGGTCCCGACGCGTGCGCCCACGGGCAGCCCAGCCAGCGTCGATCCGCACAGGGCATCCCGCGGGTCTTCGCGCCCCGGCGGTGGCAGGAGCATCAGGCCCGGAGCCATGATGGTGGGCACGTCCTTGAGGGAGTGGACGACGAAGTCGACCTCGCCGCGGGCAAGGGCGGCCTCCTGGTGGGAGCTGAACGCCGAGCCTCCGCTCTGCGCGGAGACCTCGGGCAGCGGGGACTTCCTGTCGTGGTCGCCGTCCTCGGTGATCACCCGCTGTACGAACTCGATGTCGGGGAACCGGGTCCGCAGCAGGCCGATGTATCCGCGTACCTGGGCCTTCGCCAGGGCACTGCCGCGCGATCCAACGATGTAGGTCACCACCGTGTCCACCAACTTCCGATGCTGGAGCGAAGGTTCACCAGGCTATGAGCGGCCGCGTAGTGCCTATGCAGACAGCTGGTCGGGAAGGGGCCCAAGGCTCCCGCTGCGGGGCTCTTGCTCGGGCCGTGGCCGGTCAGCGACGGGGGCGCGCGACGAGCGGGATGCTCAGGATCACGTCCGCCACCCCCACCGGTCCGTCGTCGGGTGCGGTCTGTGAGCTGAGCTGGGCAAGGCGGCGCTCCAACGCGGCCACGTTCGAGGCGTGGTCGATGGTCGCGACCCCGTTCACGGTCACCCGTAGGGGTTCTGCGAGCAGCGCGGCGATCCGTGCGTGAAGCACCTCGTCGGCGACGGCACGTGCCGAGCCGAGGCGCTCGTACCGTTGGGCCAGGTCGACGGGATCGGTGTCGGGGCCGAGCTGGGCCGTCAGCCAGTGAAGGACATCGGTGTGCACGAAGCTCCTGTCCGTACGTAGGAGGCGGGGAGGAGCGGTGTGCTCCTCCCCGCCGGGGTCAGGCTGAGGGCGCGCCCTTACGGGCGGGCTTCGCCTTCGGTGGCTCGCCGTTCTCCCAGCAGCTCGGGTTGGTGATCTGCTCGGCGATGTCCGGGTCCGTGACCTCCGTGCCGGCGGTCAGTACGAGCGGGACGCGCTCCACTGGGTCCAGGACGTGCACGGTCGCGGTCAGGACCCCGAGGGCGTGGACGGCCGCGCTCACAGGACGGTCGCGGTGATGTGGCAGTCCGGTGCGGCCAGTACCGGCATGGCGACGGCGGCGCCCTTCGTCCAGATCTGCACGGGGTCGTCCTGAGCACCGCGGGTGATGATGATGCCGGGGGCCTCCTCCCGTTCGATCTGCGCGCCGGTGCCGCGGGACAGGGCCAGGGATTCGGCGGTCGTGCCGTACTGGGTCTGTCCCCACTTGGCACGATCCGGCGGAAGCAGAATCCACTTGTCCTCGGGCAGCACGCGCTTGGACACGTCGTCCTGCCAGACCTGTGCCTTGTAGAGGGTGATCGGCGGGAGCCCGTATGTGCCGCGCACGCTGTTGACCTGCTCGGGGGTCAGGACCGACGTCGGGGTCTGCGTGCCGGACGGGGTGCCGTGGTACGCGGCCCGGTAGGAGCCGTTCCCCGCGAGGTGGGACCACGCCCTTCGGGAAGTGAGGACCATCTCCGGGGCCGGGGCGCCGATCGAGTCGAGGTAGTCGATCCAGCGCAGCTCGTCCGCGAGCGGGTCGGACGTCGGATCGCTCCAGGGCTTGGGCGCGGTCGGCATGTTCGCTGCCGGGACTCCGTAGTCGACTTCGACGGTCAGTCCGTTCTCGCCGGCGAGGGAGAACTTGCCGTCGAGGAGCACGTCACCGGCGGCCAGCTCCAGGCGGGAACGGATAGCTTCGACATGCCGTTCAACATCGTCGTAGAGCAGCTCGACAAGCCGGTCTTCGTCGGCGCCGCGCGCCGCGTCCAGGAGGAGCTGTTCCATCTCGCCGACCAGGAGCTTCTGGCCGAGCGCGGGCAGGGTGCCCTCAGTCTGCGTGGCTTCGGCCTGGCGCTTCGCGAACGGGACGCTCGTGTCGTACGCCCGGTAGGAGGCGGTGTTGACGCGGCGCTTGGAGTTCCGGATACGCCACTTCACGTCCTGGACCTGCGTCTCCGCGAACACGGTCTGCGTCAGGAGGAAGTCGCCCGGGTTGGGGATTGAGCGCGCGTACACGGTGAGGTCCGCGACGGACACGCCCTTGAGGAGGTCGCTGATGCTCATCAGTTCACCGCCAGGAAGCGGAGCTGAGCGCCTGCCGGGTTCGCGGCGATCTTCGACGGATCAATGCCGCCGGGGATCTTCGCTGTCTTCACCGTGCCGTGCCAGAGCAGGGCGGCCGGGACCTTCACGGTGCCCGGGGTGAACGCGGCCTCCGCGTAGACGAGGCCGGCGAGGACCTGACGGCCGTCGGTGGCCGCAGGGTCGTAGGCGCCGTACAGGCCGGACGCGGTGATCCGGCCGACGGGCACGCCGGACCGCACGAAGCCGTGCGGGGCCGTCGCGGTCGGCTCGGAGTAGTGGGTGCTCTTGGTGAGCTTGGCCAGGTCGAGGGTGATCGTCTCGGTGGAGTCGGTGCCGTGACGGGATGCAAGCCAGTCCCGGTCAGCGGTCACGGTCACAGAGGTCGTGTACGGCTGTATCAAGCCGCTGTCTCCTGTAATGCTGGAGGCGACACGCACACACCGGAGTTGGCGGAGCGGTCCACGAGGAGAGAGCGGGGCGTGGTCCCCGCAGCGGGCAGCTGTCGCTGCGCGCGGGCTACGAAGCCGGGGGCAGGATGCCGCGGCGCCGTGCCATCGCGAGACCGGCAGAACCGGGCTTGCTGGTCTGGCCACCCGGGCGGGGCGGCGGCACGGACGCGGGAGATCCGCCCGGCGCCGGCGGGATCGCCCCGGGGGTCTTCGGGACGGTGGTGAACAGCTCGGGGCGCCGGTCGCGAAGGTCGCTCGCGGCCTGGGCCACGGCCGTGTCGTCCGCGTCGTCCGAGACGCGCAGCAGGGCCACGGCGTCGTTGAGGTCTTCGCCCGTCGCACCGAGTCCGGCCAGGGTGGCCCGGCGTGCGGCGTCCCGCTCGCGGGTGCTCGCTGCCGCCTCACGCTGGATGGCGGCTGCCTCGCGGGCGTCGAGGTCCTGCTCGCGGCGCTGGGCTTCGGTGAGCTGCGCCTGTTCGGCTTCGCGCTGCTGGGCGATGAACCGCTCCAGCTCGCCGGCCGAGGTGAAGCCCAGCTTCTCGACGAGTGCACGGGCGCCGGATCGCTGCCCCTGGTCCTTCTCGCGGGCCATCAGCTGCTGAAGCTGCTGCTGGTCGAAGGACACCTTCACCGCCGCGTTGGACGGGTCTTCGGAGGAGGCACCAAGGATCGGGAAGATGGGGCGGCCGTTGCGGCGGTAGCCGAGGACGGCACCGGGATTGGGCATGGTGCGGGACATCAGGACGTGCAGCTCCTCGACGTCCCCGCGCCATCAGCGAGTCTACGGATGCCAGCGGGACGCCCTGCGGCTTCCTCGATACCCCTCACCTGGAATGATCAACACGACTATCCAGGTGGGGGGCATCGTGGAAGAGATCGACGGCGTATCGCTCGAGAAGACGACGGCGGTCGACCGGCGGCCGAAGAAGGCGTGGTTGGCCGCCGGGGCCGTAGTGGTCCTGGTGGTGGGCGGGGGCCTGTGGCTGTGGCAGCCGTGGGTGGACCGCACACCGTTCACCGCGTATACGGCCGCGCTGCAAGAGGCCCAGTACACAGTCCCCGGGTCCTCGCCCGGGTCCTGTGTACGGACGGCTGCATCCGAGGAAGAGCGCATCATCTTCGACGAGGACGGCAAACGTCTCGCAGTCGGGCGGGACCCGAGGGAAGGCCGGCTGCTGGGGCCGGAGTTCGGTGAGTTCGCGGGCGACTGCCTGTTCGTCTCCCGCATCGACAACGTCCCCGGTGGGAAGGGGACCTACGTGACGCAGTGGGGCGGAGGCACGAAGCATGAGGTCTCCGAAGAGGACATGCGCGAGTCGGCGGAAGCCCAGACGGAGCGGTTCAAGACGAAGCGGAAGTCGGACTTCAAGACCCCTCCGGAGAACTAGAGTCCTCGTCGTCGTCCCCCGGTTGGGCCGATCGGGATCCGGCTGGTGGCGTCTTCTCCCGCCGTACGGTGATCCGTTCCACCTCCTCGCGGGCATCCTCGATCGGGTAGCCGGCGTCCTGCAACATCCGTACGCCGGTCTCCAGGCTCAGCACACTGGCTCCGACACCGCGCACCACCTCGTCCAGGACGGCACTGCGGTCCGTAGGCGTGTGCGGCCCGAAGGCCAGGCGCACCGGCAGGCTTTCACCGGCGGGCCAGCCCTCCGCCTGCCCGGCCTGGTGGAGCCTCTGCACCATCTTGAACAGCAGCCCGTACTTGTGCGCGCGGGCCAGGCGCATCGCGTCGACCAAGGAGTCCAGTGGACCCAGGGACAACTGGAGGGCGTACCCACTGGGGACGTCGGAAGGGTCGACCGTGCCCAGGCTGACGGCGGGGAGACGTGCGTTGACGGCCGCCCTCTCCCGGATTTCCTCCACGCGGGCCCGGAGTTCCGCCAGCTGCCCGGAGGTGTCCAGGACATCCATGCGCCCGCCGTCGGCCAACTGGAAGATCGTGCCCGGCTCCACCGACAACGGGCGGGGCCTGCCCGTGACCCGGTCCACCTCGGCGCGCGCGCCGGCCAGACCGATGATCGGGGCGCCGGTCGTCGCCGAAGCGCGCGCCGAGTCGGTGTCCGTTTCCGCGAGTTCGTCCAGCACCTGCATCACGGGGGCCAGCGACGACTGCCCGAAGTGCTCCCCGTCGGCCACGGTGTTACTGATGTGGATGATCGGCAGGAAGTCCAAGCGCAGGTCTAGACGGTGCAGGACCTCCCCGTCCGAGCGGGTCCGGAACCGGGCCTTGTCCAACGGCAGGTCATCGAGGCTCTGCCCGTGGCGCAGGTCATCGAGGTCCCACTCTGCGTCGGTGAGGAAGCAGGCGGTGCTGGAGGGCCGCTCCGCCCACGGGTAGGTCCGCTCGATGATCCCGCTGTCCGCACGGAACACGTCACCGGTCTCCAGCAGCCACCCGCCCGCCCCATCGGCTACCAGGTCACGGCCGGTCCGCCCGGCGTCCGGTGGCGTGCTGCGCGTCGCCGCCGTGATCGGCCCCAGCTCATAGGTGATGCGCCGGATCCGCGCGTTCACCCCGTGCTCGGCGTCCTCGGGTATCTCCCAGGCCAGATGGACCCGCCGCGGGTAGTCGCCCGGATCCGCGTCCTCATCCAGCACGGGGAAGTAGAACCCGGGGTCGAAGGTCCGCAGCCGCACCCTCCCCTTGTCCGGGTCCCAGGCCAGCAGGTACACCGCGTCCCCGAGCAGCACCGCCTTGCGCTCAGCGGCCTGCATGCGCAGCGGCAGGAGCTCCTTCTCCGCCCAGCCCCGCAACAGCAGCTGCACGGCGGCCGCGGACTGCGCCTGCGGGTCGGGCTCGTCGGTCCCGGCGTGCTCGGCGCCCGCGACCACGATCTGCTGGGACTTGCCGAGGAGGTGGGCGAGCGCGGTATCGACGAACACGGCGGCGTCACCGAACTCGCGCCGCTCGGCGCCGGCCTCGTTGCCGGTGAGGACGGCCAGCTCCCCAGCCTGATTCGCGTCGTACGCCGCGAGGATCTTGTACGCGGCCAGCCGACGCAGAGCATCACGGGGAACCCATGTCGCCTGTACCTGAGGTGCGAGGGACCGATGAGGGTGGCCGCCGCTGGCGGCCGTCATCATCGGCTTGTAGTTCAGCCACGACCAGGCATCGGACACGAAAGTGCGCAGGCCCACGAGAAGATCACCCTCGACAGCCCCACGCCGCCTTCAGCGTAGGGGAGCGAACAGCGCGCACCTGATCCGCTCGCCTCGCCCCGAGACCTGCTGTGTGACGGCGGCCCGGGACGAGGGTGCGGTGGACCTGTCGGGCGCAGGGTAGATGTCAGTGAGTTGCAGAGATATGGCAGTGGCCGGATGGTCCAGGGTGGGCGCAGCCTCGGCCGCTCTGCACCGTCCCGGAAACGAGGGCGATTCCGGGACGGCTGCCCGCCACGTCGCTCGGAGCGCGGAAGCCGTCCCGGAACCGGCCGACACGACGGAGAAGCGGAACGGGTAGGCGGGACGTGCCGCTCCGAGCAGACAGGCTCCGACGTCATCGACATCGACGATTTCGATCCCCACTGACACCCGTCATGCCGCCGACTGCTGACCCGCCACCTCCGACCGGCTCGCCCGGGCTCTACTGCGTCGCGCGCTCTGGAGAACCGCCGGTCAGATCCCGAAGAGCCAGACTGGCGCCACGATAGGACCCCAGCAGACCCAGGAACGCGATGACGGCGTATATCCAAGGCCAGGCACCGTCGAATTGATTGATGATCACGATGGTTGTGAACACCTGGGCAACCGCGATTGCGATGTTGCCCAGCAGCCGCAGCAGCGGATGCACCTTCATACCTAGACCCCCCACTCCCACACCAATGACATTGGCACAGTAGACGGTCCCTCGCGGACCTCAACGGGTGGCAGACCCCACTGACATCGCTCTGTCATCCGACAGGACCACGGCCGCTGTGTCCGGGTGGCCGGGCCCTACCACTCCACACCACCGCCTTCGTGTCGGCTCGCGCCACACCGCCCACAGTCCGGGTGGCCACCCTTTCGGGCGGCCCCTTGGGCGGCACCAGCTCATCGGCGCCCGGTGAGCCTTCCGTCCTGGTAGCCGGATGATGTGGCGCCGCTGCGCTGCGGGTCAGCGAGCTCGGTCATGGCGTGCACGGCGGCGTCCATCCGGTCGGGGGAGTCCATGCCGGCGACCCAGGTCACCATCTGCTGCTCCAGCTGCGGCCACTGCCCGACGTGGTGGACGCGTCCCTGCTCGTACAGCTGGGCGATGGGCTCGGCCCTCAACCTTTTGCCGTGCTTCGCGGTGACCGGGAGCACGGCGGGCATCAGCATGTTCTCCGTGCGCTGCTCGCGCTGAAGTTCCTGCCACGCCTGGTGGAGGATCTGTTTCGACATGTCGCCGCCGTAGTTGGCCTCCACCACGATCGCGTCCGCCCGCAGCTCGATCGCGAGGACGCACGCCTCCCGGCCCCAGGCGTCGGCTCCACGGTTCCCGGACCGGTCGTCCAGGAGATACATGTGGCCCTCGGCGTCGCGGGCCGCCGCGACGATGCCGGTCTCGTCGCCCACGGCGGACTCGCCCCCGGCAGGGTCGACTGCCACAACGATTCTGCTGAGGTCGATGCCGCGTAGCTGCGCGGCGCTGATCCGGTTGCCGGTGATCCACGCCCAGTCCCAGACTCCGCCGTCCTGCGGCCGGGGCTGCTGCTGGTAGAGGCTCCACCAGACGCGTTCACCGACAGAGCGTCGGATCTCCGCGAGCGCGGCTTCGTCATACCGCTCCGGCCAGAGCGGGCCGCCGACCCGGCGCCCGAGGGCGTCGTCATCGGACAGAGCGAGCGCGGGCAGGTCGATGACGGTCCAGCGGTTGCCTTCGTCGGCCAGGACCCGCCCGGCGAGGTCGTCCTCGTCCCAGCGGGTCTGGATGAGGATGACGGAGCCGCCAGGCTCGATACGGGTCAGGAGGACGGCCTGCCACCACTCCCACAACCGGCGGCGCATCGTCGGGCTCGACGCCTCCGCGGCGTCCTTGATCGGGTCGTCGACCACCGCCAGGTGGGCGCCCTTACCGGTCAGGCCACCGCCGACGCCGGCCATGACGGCGCCGCCCTCGGTCCCCAGCAGGTCGAAGCGGTTCGCCGCCGAGGAGCCCGGCCGCAGCGAGATGCCGATCTGCGGCCCGTAGGTGAGGATCGCGTCACGGATCCACCGGCCGTGGTCGTCGGCCAGGTCGGAGGAGTAGGACGCGATCATCACCCGGTGCTCCGGACGCCGCCGCAGGTACCACAGCGGCGCCCACCGGGCGGCCCTTCGGCTCTTGCCGTGCCGGGGAGGCATCGTGAGGAGCAGCTTCGTCGGGACGCCGGCCGCGACCCGTTCGAAGGCAGCGTCGATCAGCCCCAGGTGCGGGGCTTGCATCTCCCGCCCCTCGGTGAGGACGGAAGCCATCGCCCCCGGGGAGCGATCCATCGCCATGTCCCGCTCGATACGGGCGAGCTGGGCACGGAGCTGTGGTGTGGAGGCGGCGGCTATCTCACGGCGGCGCGGCGCGGGAAGCGACCGGTACAGCTGGAGGACCGCAGCCTCATCAGCCCTGGCCACCATCGCCCGGGTCGCCCGCCAGAGCAATTAGCCGCTGAAGCTCTTCCAGCCCCGCGGTCTCCACCTGCACCGCACCGCCGTCCGGTCCCGACACCTCAGTGCGCACCGGCCGGTTGAGGCCCAAGAGGTGGCTGCTGCGCTCGATAATCCGCACGGCGCGGTCGACGGCCTGGAGGTCGCCGTTACGGATCGCGGACCGGTAGACGCCGAAGAACAGCCGCTCCAGCCGTTCCACCATCAGCTTGCGGAGCTCGTCCGCGCTGTCGTCCAGCGCGGTGCTGCGTTCGGTCAGCGCCCTGGACACGTCCTTGCAGGCGAGCTCGATCAGTCGGGAGTCGGTAGGGGGCTCGTCGCCCCGCTTGTACGTGTCGATGCCGTACCCCTGCGGGTAGGCGACGCCATCGGAGTTGATCGACGGATCGGCGGCGAGTTTCCGCCCAATGGTCAGCCAGTCGACGCCGGCCAGTTTCAAATCAATGGCGTCCGCGCGGCGTTGAGTGATTGCAGCACGCACGGCCCGAGTGGGGCGGCCCATGAACACAACTCCAGGGCCCCGCGCCACCCTCCCATGATCCTGTAGCGAAGGGTGCCGCCCAGCGGTGTGGCGCGGCCCGCCCCGCGTCCAGGTGCTTGTGGCGGACGCGGGGCCGGGCTCGGAAGGGCTAGCCCTGGGCCAGGGTCCACTTCGTGAGGCGGTCCACGATGTCGAGAAGGGAGCGGCGCGGTCCGTCCGCGATGAAGGCGAACACGAAGAAGGAGGGGATGAGGGCGATCACGACGAACAGGGCCGGGATGATGCGTACGACGATCGTCAGGAAGTCGACGACGGCGCGGAGCGTCTTGGCCTGGGCGAGTACGTCAACAAGGCGGTCGAACAAGGTGTCTCCTCAGTTACGAGTCGGGGCGAGCAACCTGGCTTCCGTCCTGAGGGCATACTTCTCCCTCAGTTCGGGGACTGCCGTCTCCGGCAGAACGTCCAAGTCCCTAACCGCCCCGCTGACCCGAACTGCGTGAGTCAGCGGCAGGCTAGAAATCGCCCGCGTCGAGGCACCTGCGCCACCCTTCCTGACCGCCGTGGCCCTGAGGCTTGTTTCATCGCCAGACATGCGTCTGGCGGCCCGGGAACGATAGCGGGCCGCCAGACTGCTAGACAAGAGGTCGATCAAGCCACTGGCTGAACAGTGTCGGTTGAATCACTGGAAGGCGAGCTGCTCGGAGCCGTCTCCCGGCTCCGGCCGGGGCGGCTTCTCGGGAGCGTCGGGGACCTCCCTGTGCTGTCGAAGCCACCAGCCAAATTGCCAATTCCGACACGTCCTATACAGCCGCGCATGCCTCATCGGCGCGGTGCCAGGGATGGACTGTTCACCCCATCCAGTAATAGGCCTGGCATTGGTCAGCTGCACGCCCAGACCCGGAACGAGTGCGTCACCCTCCCAAGACGCGCCGGGTGCGTACTCGAAGGCCAGGTGAGCGTTGCGGCTCCAGTCCCACGGGAGGGGCAGCGCACACAGGTACCAGGCGACCGGAGGTGAATCCGCCGGCAGCAGCAGGGTCTGCCGCTCCAGCCGGCGATCCACCTTCGGCCTGTCGCACTCGGCGAACGTCTTCAGGCAGTGCTGCGTGAGGTCGAGCTGACGTATCCCGGCCAGCCACATAATGCCGTACTTGTCGCGTGATTCTATTTCTACGCGAACCCTCTTGAGGTCCGCCCCCGATTTCATCTACTACCCCTCCATTTGGCTATTCCTATCCTTGATCAATTCTATCAGAATTTCCACGATTCCCTCATGTTTATCGTGCCGGAAGTCGTTGGGGTAGGGCATATTGAATTCATTCCGAAATGCCTCCTCGTATTCCTCGATGGGGAACGGGCGCGGCTTGCGGCAGACGGCCTTGACCGTGGCCCGCGTGGTGTCGCTCAGCTCCACCTCCTCGAAATATCGGGACAGGAGGCCCCGCAGCGACTCCGGGGTGTGGTACCGGATCCGCTGCCACTTCCCGCGCACGAACCGCATGTCAACGCTGTGCTCGTCCAGGAACGCGAGACGTGTGGAATCCCGGCTGATGGAGTGCTCGGAGTTCTCGTACGCCTTCTCCCGCTCCAGGTTTCGGGTGCCGATGCACACCTGCCCGTCGGCCGCGCAGAGCGCGTTCACGGTGAGCAGCACCCAGTGCTGGTATTCGAGGCTGGTGGTCGCGTTGATCACCGAGTCCAGAACGACGACCTCGTACAACCCGCCCTCTCGAAGCTCCCGTTCGATCCCGCGGATCATGGACACGATCCCGCGGACGTCCAGGCTGTACTTGCCCTTGAGCGTCCGGTACGGCTCGTAGTCCTGGACCCGGTAGCCCTGTGCGCGCAGGTGCTTCGCGTAGTCACCGTGCCCGGCCCCGAAGTCCACGACCCGATGCGAGGTTGTGAGCCACGGCAGGACCAGCCTCTCCCAGACCTCCGACTTGTAGCGGACCTTGTCCGCCTTCGCCTTCGAGGAGTGCTCGCGGAGCCGGTTCGGCTGAACGATGTGCTGATTCCAGACGGGGGCCTGCTCCTCCAGCCCCGTCCAGTCGTAGACGCCGTACTCGCCCGTCAGGTCCTCGACCAGCTGGCCGGCATCGAAGGAGGCCACGGTCCACGCGAGGATGTCGAACCGCTGCGCCTTCGCGACCGCCGCATACTCCGCGTTCAGCACGACACGACCCTGGTCATCGATGACGACAGACCCCCACGGGCCGTGAGCGGCGGTCATGAAGCCGATGGCCTGCTGGAACGGGAGGTTGCGGGAGGCGATGACCTCGATGCTCTGCCACGGAATCCAGCACCACTGGCCGATCGGTCCGGCCTCCGCGTAGACGACGCTGCTCTCGGTCTCGACGCGGTTGTGCAGGAGGTTGAACTTGATCTCGTCCTGGAGGCGGACTTTCTGGGGAAGAATCATCGCGGGCACGGTGGTCTGCCCGATCGCCTTCAGCCCCTTGGTTCTCTGGTGACCAGCGACCAGTGTCCCGTCGGCGTTGAGGATGACCGGCTTGACCACGCCGTGGCGGCGCAGTGACCCCTGGAGTCGGACGAACGAACTCTCCGAGAGACGGCGCGGGTTGTAGTCGGCCGGGCGGAGCTTATCCAGCGGGTAGGCGGGATCGAACCGTACGTCGAGGGGATTCACGCGGCGTTCTCCTCGCTGGCGTGGTGCTCCTCGTTGAGGACGTGCCAGCCGAACCCGAGGTCGGAGTCCTGCTCGTCCACGTACCGCTTGTAGATCGCGTTGAGGAACTCCACCTCGTCCTGCGTGATCCGCACACGGGTGGATGACCACTGGAGGTACCCCCACTGGAGGTAGTCGACGGTCGCGGCGGCCCCCGTGCCGGCGCCGTCGCTCGGCAGCTCGATCGGCGCGGGCAGCGAGGTGTCGTCCAAGAGGTCGTCCAGCTGCTCCTGGTCGTAGCCAGTCCCCTCCAAGTCCGGGAGGTCGGTGAGGATGTCCGCGAGGAGGGCGGTGTCGTACCCGGCCAGGTCACTGGTCCGGTTGTCGACGATGACGATCTTCGCGGCCGTGGCCTCGTCTACGTCCAGCCAGGTGACCGCGATGTCATCCCAGCCGAGCTTCCGGGCGGCCTTCGCCGTGTGGTTGCCCGCGAGGATCTCGTTCGGGCGCCCGGTGTGTGTACCGCGGTTGACCACGATCGGCTTGTACTGGCCGTGAGTGGACAGGGACTTCCCGATGGCGTCCAGATCGCCGGTGCGCGGGTTGCGGTAGTAGGGGGCCAGGTCCGCGAGGGGGACGGCTAGCGTCGCGAGCGAGTCGGGGATGCGGGGTGCAGCAGGGGACACGAGGGCTCCAGCCCCCGCGCCCTCCTACGAGCGTAAGTGATCAGAGGCGGCGCGGCCGTAGAGCTGTCGCCTACCCGTCGTGGCTCGGCTCACCCGGGCACGTGGGACGGGGTTCTGTACCAATGCTCTGCTCCGTGGGAACCTGGGGCAACGTTCCTCCCTCCCTGCCAGGAGATTCATCCCATGACCCGCGCTTCCCGGACCGGGCCGATTTCGCCGCTCTTCGCCTTCGGCGCCGTCCTGACTGCGGCCGGAGCGGCGATGTACGTGCTGCCCGGTCCAGGCACGCCGCTGCTGGCTGTCGGGGCGCTCGTACTGGCGGCAGCGGCTGCTGCGTGGGTTTCTGCCCGGCACCGGTGATCATGCGGTCCGTGACGCAGATGCCGACCTGCTGCACGCTCCAGACTGCGGCGATCGGCGTCTGCATGCTGGGCTGGCCGGACTCCGAAATCTGAGCGCGGTCCTCAGCGGGTTGTGGAGGTGCGGGCTGCACGTCGTTCGCGGATGCGGCGGCGCAGCCAGTGGGCTGCTTCGCCGAGGGATATGAGGAGGGCGGCGCTGGCGGCGCATGCCACCAGGGAGGCTGGTGTGTCCCGGATTTTGCCTCCGCCCCACAGGAGGATGGTGAGCCCCGCCCACCACAGGGCGAGCGAGATCGCTTCTGTACGCCAGTTCGGCATCTGAAGGGTGCTCCATTCTCAGTCCGAAGGCAGGGGCGGGGCTGTTAGGCGAAGGCGAAGTAGCGCAGCCACAGGTAGAGAGCCGAGACCCCGATCGTGACGGCGGTGACGACGAGCCCGTACTTGGTGAACTGCCAGAAGGTGATCGGGGTCCGGTTGCGTTCGGCGATGCCGAGGACGACGACGTTGGCGGAGGCGCCGATGGCGGTGGCGTTGCCGCCGAGGTCGGCGCCGAGGGCCAGTGCCCACCACATGACGTGGTCGGGGTCGCCGCCCATGCTGGTGACGAGCTCGCTGGTGATGGGGGCCATAGTGGCGACGTAGGGGATGTTGTCGACTATCCCCGACAGGACGGCGGAGCCGCCCAGCAGCAGCATGGAGCCGCCCAGCTCGGCGCCGCCGATGGCGTCCGCGAGGGCGCTGGCGAGATCGCCGATGACGCCGACCTCGATCAGCGCGCCGACCATGACGAACAGGCCCGCGAAGAACGCGAGGGTGGGCCACTCCACCTCGCCCAGCACCTCGCCCGTCTCGACCTTGGAGATCGCGATGAGCAGGCCGGCGCCGAGCAGGGCGACGACGCTGGGTTCGTAGTGCAGGACGGGGTGGAGGACGAATCCGGCGACGACGAGGGCGAGGACGCCCAGGCCCTGGGCGAGGAGTCGCGGCTCGGTGATGGCCTCGCGTTCGCGGAGCTCCATGATGTCGGCGGCGCGCTTCTCGTCGTAGACGAAGTACTTGGCGAACATGACCCGGCACAGCAGCACCAGGACTGCGGTGAGGACCGCGGCCAGCGGGGCGAGGTGGACCAGGAAGTCGTTGAAGGTGAGGCCGGCCCGGCTGGCGATGATGATGTTGGGCGGGTCGCCGACGAGGGTGGCGGTGCCGCCGATGTTCGAGGCGAACACCTCGGCGAGCAGGAACGGCATCGCTGGCAGCTTCAGCCGGTCGCACACCAGCAGGGTGACGGGGGCGACCAGCAGCACGGTGGTGACGTTGTCCAGCAGGGCGGAGGCGACCGCGGTGATGATGACCAGCATGGCCATGACGCGGAAGGGGCGGGCTTTGGCCTTCTTCACCGACCAGATGGCCAGGTACTCGAAGAGCCCGGTGCGCTTGAGGACGCCGACGATCATCATCATGCCGAGGAGCAGGAAGATGACGTTCCAGTCGATGCCGGTCTTGTCGGAGTGGAAGGCGGCGATGTCGTCGGTGGCGCCGATGGCCAGCATCAAGGCGGCGCCGCCCAAGGCGGCGGCGACGCGGTGGACCCACTCGGTGATGATCAGGACGTAGACGCCGGCGAAGACGGCGATCGCGGCCCAGCTCTGCCAGCCGCTCACGCCTGACCGCCCACTGCGAGAAGGTGCCGCATCAGCCCGGCCGCCGAAACCACCCCGAGGAGCCGGCCCCTGTCGCCGTCGTGTTCGACGACCGCGACCAGCGGGACGTGGGTGCGGGCCATGGCGGCCGCGATCTGCATCGTCCCCGCGTCCGGACCGACGTACGGCGGCTTGAACGTACGGGCGGGCAGCCACTGGGCGACCGTCTTGCCCGCGAGGGCCTCGGTCATCGCTTCGGCGTGCCGCTCGTCGATGACCGCGGCGAGCAGCGGGTCCTCCATCACGTACTCGGGGACGAGCTGGCGGACCAGCTGGGAGCCGGGGACGGCCGCGTACGGAGTGCCGTCGGTGTCCAGGACCAGCAGCGCGGGCAGATTCTGTTCGGCCAGCAGACGGATGGCGTCCACAGCCGGGGCGTCGGTCGTCACGTGCGGGTAGGGCTCGGCAAGATCACGGGCGGGCATGACGCTTCTCCTGGTCGGGTGCACTGCTCGGGGCGGGAAGAGTGGACGGCGTCGGTGCAGGCTCCTCGCTCGGGATGCCGGCGAGGTCGTCGACGCGGAAGAGCCGGGCGATCGGCACGTCGGTGCTGGAGTGGGCGATGATCGAGAAGGCGATGCAGACGGCGATCAGCGTGTACGCCGCCTCGCCCTGGGGAATCCCGGCCTGGAGCACGAGCAGGCCGTAGACGACGGACGCGAAACCCTTGGGCCCGAACCAGGCGGCGACCAGCTTCTCCCGCCGCTCGATCCGCGCCCCCAGCAGCGACACCAAGAACGAGGCCGGGCGGATCAGAACGATCGCCAGCACCACCGCCACGTACCCGCCCACCGGCAGATCCCCGAAGAGCGCCGGGGTCAGCAGCGCGCCGAAGACGAGGAGGGCGGCGAACTTGGCCAGCTCCGTGAGCATCTCGCCGAGCGGTTCGAAGTGGGTCTTCGCCTCGGGCGAGATGGAGGCGAGGACGGCGCCTGCGGAGAACGCGGCCAGGTAGGGGTTGGCGTGGGTGAGGTGGCACAGCCCGTACAGGATGATCCCGGTCGCCAGTGGCAGCAGCGGCTGGAGCTTCGGCTCCGCGCCGAGCAGTCGCAGCCGCACCAGTCCCGCGACTGCCAGTGGCAGCACGATCCCGAAAACCAGCCCCAGGCCGAGCTCCAGGGCGATCGTGCCGATGGATGCCTGCGCGTGTCCGGAGGTGGGTCGGGCGGCGGCGATCAGGATCAGTACGACCGGGAGGGCGAGGCCGTCGTTGATTCCGCTCTCCACGTTCAGCAGCTGCCGCAGCTTCGCGGGAACTTCCCGCCGTCCCACGATGGCGGAGGCGAACACCGGGTCGGTGGGTGCGAGGACCGCGCCGACGAGGAAAGAGGTCGTCCAGTCCAGGCCGACGAGGTAGTGAGTGATCAGCGCCATGCCGGCCATCGCGAGGGGCATACCCAGCCCGAGCGCGCGGGCCGGGTTCTTCCAGTTCTGCCGCAGTTTCGGGAAGGAGACGTGCATGCCGTCGGTGAAGAGCACGGCGAAGAGGGCCAGATCGGCGGTGACCGAAACGATCTCGCTGTCCGCTGTGATGTGGATCAGCCCGAGGAACCCGTCACTGACCAGGGCCCCTCCGAGCAGGAAGAGGAGGGAGGTCGAAAGGACGGTGCGGGCGGCGAGCCCGGACAGCAGCACGGCGACCAACAAGGCCACACCGAAGACAGCGACGAGCACCATGGCAGAATCCCCGATCCGCGAAGAGAGTTATCCCCTGTTCGCCGACCAGGCTTCCCGGCACACCGCCAGCTACTTTATACATTCCTTACGCGTCTTTGACAGATCTCTGACGGCAGTCCCACAGGCCCAGATCTTGCCGGACTCCGGCATGAACCCGTCAGACGGGCGGGGTCTATCGTGGGCGTTCGCACTAGAGAGGTACCAGTGAACGGAAACCCGGCCTACCACGCCATCGCCCTCGCAGCGGCCACCCTGCTTATCCTTCCCGTCCCCGCGGCAATCCTCGCCGGCTGGACGCCGTCCAAGTGGCCGACGCGAGCCGCCGCCCTGCCGTACGCCTGGGCCCTGCTGTGCATCTACGCCCTCGCACCCCTGAACGCCATCCCCAGGATGCTGGACGCTCCCTACCCGGCGGTGACGGCCTGCACCGCGGCCGGCATGGTGTTCAGCGCGGCAGCGGTTGCCTGCCTCCTGCGGGCGGCATGGGTCTCCCGGCGCGCGACACCGATGGGCGGCTGATCGCGATGCCCGCAGTCAGAGCCGCCACCTGGGTGCGACACCAGGTCACCGAGTTCCGCATCGCGTGCGCCCTGTCCATGGTCGGCATTCTCACCACGCTGGTGGGACTCGCTCTGTACTCCATCCCCCGCGCCGGATTCCCGCCGGTTGTCATCGGTCTCTCGTGCCTCACCACGGGCCTGGTGATGCTGGGCTCGGGTGCCAGAGACCGCTGACCGCGGTAGGCGGGACGGCCTGTTCAAAGACCGGCCTCCACGGGGGCAATGCGCCTTGCGACGCTGCTCCGCACCCACCTCAGTCGCACATCTAGTGCCACCGTGACCCTGGCCGGCCGTCGTCTGACCGAAGTCCCCCGGCGTCCTCCTCTTCGTCGGCCCCGACCGGCCAGCAGGAGAGTGCTCTGAATGCCCGCCAGCGGCGCTCTTCGCGTCCTAGTCTGGAGGCATGATTCCTGATTTTGTGTCAGATCTACGGAATGTAGTCGGCTCCGACTGGCCGTTGTGGCTGCCAGGGGTGGTCGGAGTGGTCATCGACGAGGAGCAGAGGGTGCTCCTGCAACAGCGGTCTGCCGCGGGGCTGTGGACACCGTTGAGCGGGATCCTGGAGCCCGGCGAAGATCCGGCCGCCGCGGTAGTGCGTGAGGCGGCGGAGGAGACCGGTGTGCGGGTGGTGGTGGAGCGCCTGGTGGCGGTGACATCATCCCCGCAGGTGCGGCACAGCAACGGTCACGTGGCGCAATACTTCGAGGTCGTGTTCGCCTGCCGTCCGGTAGAGGCGGGCCAGGCGCCCAGAGTTGGTGATGACGAGTCCTACAAGGTCGCCTGGTGGCCGTTGGACGCCTTGCCGCCGATGTCCGA
Source organism: Streptomyces sp. GL_140 (assembly GCF_057834465.1). NCBI lineage: Bacteria > Bacillati > Actinomycetota > Actinomycetes > Kitasatosporales > Streptomycetaceae > Streptomyces > Streptomyces sp. GL_140. Next base: position 3,614,086 of record NZ_CM174404.1, on the reverse strand, counting down.
TCGGATGCGGGAACTCATCGAGCTGGTCGGCAAGAATGAGCCTCATGCCTGGTTCGCTCCGGCACCGTGACCACGCACCGAAGCTCCACGACGGCGGGACGGAGCTGGGCCGGTCAGGCGGGAACGGCTCCCGTGCGGACGGCGAACTCGCGCAGGCCCTGCACACGTGCCGGGCTGTAGAGCAGGCTCGACGTCAGCGCCCGCAGCGCCGGACGGCATACCTCCTGGGCCGCCTCCTCCTCGACGCGGCGCAGAGCGGCGAATGCGTCCTCACCGTTGCCGAGCGCGTGCCACATGCGGGCCGTGTCCGTCCACGCGCGGGCGCGGCGTTCGGCGGTCGGCATGAGGTCGATGTTCAGGTCCCACGCGATCTCCACGCCCTCGTCCGGGGTGCCGAGGGTGGTGTGAACGCCGATGCGGTAGACGGCGGCTTGGGTCTTGGTGGCATCGACGGTGAAGAGACCGCTGGGAGCCGCCTGCGGGCGGCGCTCGACGGTCTCATCGGCCTCGTCGAGCAGAGCGAGCGCGGTTGTCCGGTCGCCTCCAGCGGCTGCCGAGTACGCCGCGGTCAGCAGCAAAGTGGTCCGTACGGCTCCGGTGCGCCCTTCGGCAGGGTCGAGCACGGCTGCTTCGGTGGTGAGGAAGCGGACGGCGGAGGAGCAGCTCCCGGAGCGGCGCATGGTGATCGCGAGGACGCGGGCGGCTTCCCCGACGGGGACGGGCATCCCGCTAGCCCGGGCAGCGGCCAGAGCGCGATCGGCAGCGACCCATGCGGCGTCGGAATGCTGCTTCGCGGCGAGTTCGGAGGCCAGGACGTAGGCGCGGGCGAGGATGGCGTTGGCCTGTTGACGGGCCCGGCCGGCGGACGCGTCCCTAGTCGCCTCCGCGGCGGAGAGCAGGCCGGGCAGCGAGTTGCCAAGGTCGTTGTAGCGGGCGGCGGTGAACGCCTCGCGCGCGGAGGCTGTCTGGTCGGCCAGCACCCGCAGCGGCGCGGGGCCGGCGGGCGGGAGCCGGAACAGCACGTCGTCGAGGTCCGGGACTGCGGTGGGCGAGGCAGCCGCCGTGCCCGTGCCGACGACGGCGGCCGACGCTCCGGCAGCGAGCGCCCCCAGCAGGTTCCTGCGACGCATCGCGTCCTCCTCGTCCGACATCGGTAGGGTCCCCACGGTAGCGATCACCGGGCCCGTGGGGGCATGGAACCCGCTGACCTGCTCAGGTGGGATATGGAGCACCCGGGCTAAGAGCAGGCAGGTGTCGAGGTCCACGCGCATCCGGTTGCCCTCGATCCGCGAGATGGCCGACGCCGAGTAGCCGACGGCCCGGGCGACATCAACCTGCTTCAGCCGTAAGGCATGGCGGGCGCTGCGAAAGACGGCGCCCAGGTCGTTCGCGTTGGGGCCCATTGGTACCTCCTGCGCACCGGCGGCGACGCACGAGCGTAGCGCCTTGCACGGCACGGCAACAGGGCGTCTGAGTAGACCCGTTCCTTCTCGCACATGGTGTGCGGATGACGCTCCCCGTGTGCGGGAGAGCCCGGAGTCGCTCCCGGACGGCCCGGTGAGCGGGACGGTTGCGGCAGCAGACAGACGGCACAGGGACCGTTTCGCTGCTCACCTCCGCGGAGGCATCGTTGAAGGTCTTGATCACCGGCGGCGCCGGCTTCATCGGCTCAGCCCTCACCCAGGCCCTGCGCAGCGCCGGGCACACGGTCACCCCGCTCGACAACCTGTCGGTCATCTCCCGGCGCACGAACCCGCAGGGCCTCGAGATCCGGGACGTACGGTCGCTGACCGCACAGGACCTGGACCGTGTGGACACGGTCGTACACCTGGCCGCGCTCAAGTCCGTCCCGGCCTCGTTCGAGGTCGGCGGGTTCGAGCACAACGTGTCCACCGACCGGCACCTGCTCCACACCTTCACCCAGTCGGCCGCGAGGCGGCTACTGCTGGCCTCCTCCTGCGAGGTCTACGGCGAGCAGGCCGGCCCGCTCGCCGAGACCGCGCCGTATGCCCCCCGTTCCCCGTACGCGGCGGGCAAGGTGGCCACCGAGCAGCTGGCCGACATCTACCGGCCGATCCTGGGGGAGGGCCGCCAGGTCGGCGTGGTGAGGTTCTTCAACACCTACGGCCCGGACGAGGGCCCCGACGCCGTTGTCCCCGCCTTCCTCGATGCCGTCGCCGAGGACCGTCCGCTGACGATCGAAGGTGACGGCACGCAGGCCCGGGACCTGACGCACATCGACGACGCGGTCACCATGCTCACCCGCATCCTGGACGCCCCCGAGCTGCTGCCCGTCGTCAACTGCGGCTCCGGCGAATCCGTTTCCGTCCTCGACCTCGCCCGCGCGATCATCCATGGCGTCGGCCACGGCACCATCACCCACACCGCCCCGCGCATCAACGAGATCGCCTCGTTTGCCTCCGACCAGACCTTGTTCACCCGCACCTACGGGCCCGTCTCCCGCAGGCCCCTGAACGAGGCCCTGACCCTCACCGCCGAGAGCCGCTCGCGCACCCTGACGGCGGCCGCAGGCGCCCGGTGAACACCACTGGCTAGTCCGCACTGCCCGGGGCCCGGCCCGCTCGCCGGGCCGGGCCCCGGTGCCCCTCCGCCCACACCCACGGGAAGGGAATCCGTGAACGATCAGACCGTCCTGCCGCCCCCGCCCCGCACCGACGCCCGCGCCATCCGCATCACCGGCGGCCACCGCCTGGAGGGCAACGTCTCCGTCCAGGGCAGCAAGAACGTCGCCCTCCACCTGTACGCCACCAGCCAGCTCACCGACGAACCGCTGGTTCTGACCGGGATCCCGCACATCCTGGACACCCAGGTCTGCGCGGAGATCCTCACCCGCACCGGCACCACGGCCCAGATCATCGGCGACCGCTTCGAGGTCACTCCAGCCGCCGCCTGGCACCCCGTCATCCCGGACCAGTTGGGCGGGCGCATCCGCACGACCGCCATCATGGCCGCCGGTCTCCTCGCCCAGGCCGGCGAGGTTCGTTTCCCCCTGCCGGGCGGTGACGCCTTCTGCCACCGCCTCATCGACCGGCACCTGGCCGCCATGAAGGCCGCCGGGGCCATCCTGGACGTCACCCGCACCCACGTAGAGGCCCGCCTGCCCGGCCGGGGCCCGGCCCCGTTCACCACCGACGTGATGACGGAGAAGTGGGGACCGAGCCTGGGGGCCACGGTCACCGCGATGCTGCTGGCCGCCCGCGCCCGCGGTACCTCCACCATCCTCAACCACAACGCCGAACCAGAAGTCCAGGCGACCGCCGCGCTGCTCGCGGCCGGCGGAGTCGGCATCACGTGGGAGGGCACCACCGCCCTCCGCGTCACCGGCACCGACCGCATCACCGGCGGCACCGTCGAGGTCCCGCCGGACAGGCTGGAGGCCGCCACGCTCGCCCTGGCCGCAGCCATCACCGGGGGAACCGTCCACCTCGACAACATCCCCGTCGCCGCGTTTCCCGCTGCCTTGGTGTCCATGCTTGCCGCGGCCGGAATCGAGCTGGTCCCGTCGCACGGCGGCACCCTCGCCCGGTGCCCCGCCGGCCCCCAACCCGTGCAGACGGTCACCGCCTCCGCCACCGCCTCCGACGTCCAGCCCCAGCTGACCGCATTCCTCACCCAGGCCTGCGGCACCTCCCGCATCGAGGAACGGATCTACACCTCACGGGCCACCCACGTCAGCCCGCTGCGCGCGTTCGGCGCCGCCGTCACCGCCGACGGTCCGACCATCACCGTGCACGGCCCGTCTCCCCTCACCGCAGCCCGCGTGGCCGGCCAGGACATCCGGGCCGCCGCCGCCCTCGTGATCGCCGCCCTCGCGGCCAAAGGCACCTCGACCCTCGGCGGCATCTACCATCTGGACCGCGGTTACGGTGACCTGCTGCCCAAGCTCGTGGTGCTCGGAGCCACGTTGGAGGTTGTACTGGAGTAGGAAGGCGAGGCAGCTGAATTTCGCCGCGCACTCCGGCGCCTTCAGGATGCGGACCACTGCCCCGCCCTGGGTATGAGCGTGCCCCGCCGACGGGGGGCTTGGCGGGGCACAGACCGATCGTATCGGGCGAGTCCGACTCTTCCCGTTTCTGGTCTGATTACGGTCTATCTGTGGCCCCGAGTTCCGTGGGGTGACGGTCCCCGTGGCCATCGACAGCTCGACTGGCCGTCGCCGACACAGGGATCACGGTCCGGAAGCGGTCTCTTCCCGTGACTCCTCGGGAGGCGGTGCCACTCCCGGGCCGCCGGGCGTCGGGTTCAAGCGGAGCCACGCCGCCAGCGCGGCCTGGAGGTCCGTGACCTCGCGATGGGTGAGAGCTTCGCCGCTGGGGCCCACATGAAGGCGTACGCCTTGAGCGGTGATCTTCCACCCGACGGTGCGCCGAGCCGGTGAGCTGATGGCAGAACCGCGGGCAAGTACTCGCAGCGCCTCACTGGCTCGGGACGGGAGAGGCGGCAACGCCGGTCCTCCAGGAACCAGATGCAGGGGGCGTGAGGGAATGCCGACGGCCGTGTAGAAGGCGCGGAGCGCGTCATCGAGTGAGTTTGGGGCTGAGGGAGCGAGGCCGACGAACTCTTGCACCAGCTCCGGGTGCGCGGGCGGTGCGTTCGGCCCGTACGGATAGGAGTGCAGGGGGTATTCGTTGCTCTCCAACTGCACGCAGGCGGGTGAGACGAGTACGCGGCTGTAGCCCTGACTGACCAGGGTTCTGTGGATCTTTCGCAGCTTCTTGGCCTGCGAGGGCACCGGATGAGGGTCCACGTAGGGAGGCGCGTCGGGCCTGGTGGGCTTGGGCGCCAGGCCCATCGGTCCGTTGCAGCGGTGCAGGACGCCGGCCTCGGTCAGCACGACGGTCGCCTGTCGACCTCGCTCGTCGCAGCCGAGACGGAATCCGACCACGGTCGTGCCCATGGGCTCTCCCTTGATGGTGCTCGCGGTGGATCCGAGTCTGCCAGCCGCAAGCTGAGCGGGCGAGGCATTCCGCTCACCCGTCGACCCAGGCCACGTACAGGGGTTGGCCAGGTGAGCGAGCTCCTGCTCCTCACGGCCTAGCCACGGTGGAGTGGCCCCGCGGTCAGAGCGGAAGGCTGCGGGCCTGTGTGTTGGAGAGGCTTCTCACGCCGCGACGACCCATGCCAGGGCGCGGGCTTCTCGCCGAAGCTCGACCAAGGCGGCGTAGGAGTGGCCGGGCTCGGTCCAGTAGGGGTGGGAGTACAGGTCGCGGAGCGCCTGGACGAGCTCGTGCCGTAGGGCGGTGGCTCCGCGGATCGGAGGCTGCTGGGCCAGGGCCGCGTAGGTCCGGATCACGTGGATCTGGGCCGCTAGAAGATCATCGGGAAAGGTGGTTCGCGCCATGCCGAAATTAGGCCACCTGTTCGATTTCACGCGCAAGTCGATCTCGGGCTTCACGGCCTGGAGCATTTGTTCGGGCGGACGCCCATGCGGGGTGTCGGCCATGGTGCGACGCCGGGGAGGGCCCGAGTTGCCCGGCCGTCACAGCTTAGGCGCGACGCGGCCGGTGCGGCGTCGTTGTTCCGCTGTGAACATCGACTCGAATCAGGAGGGTCTCATCCGCATTGAGATCACTGCGGCGGACTTCGACGCCGCCCAGGCGGCAGCGGAGCGGATCTCCACGCTCTGGCTCTCCAGCTCGACTCCGCCCCGGAGGGTCCCGGGCGAGGAGGGAGTCCACGTGACCGTCCACGCGGACATGGAGCGCAGCGCGGCGGAGGGCGGCTACCTTGAGCCACCCCCCGCCGGGGACTACGTCATGGGTTGAGTGCCCACCCCGGGGATCGAACCCGGAACTCTGCGGCCGATATCCCTGGGGCCGGTACCGCGCACCTCTGCCAGTTGGGTCAGGTGGGCCTGAACGATGGATCTAGGTTGCCGTGGCGTGGGGGCCGACGTATCGCGCCCAGACGTCCGTGCCCTGCGACCGTGCTTCGTAGGCGCCCGCCGGGCGGAACGAGGAGTGCAGGCCGGCGCGGATGCGGTAGGCGAGGTTCGCCGCCCGGCTGGTCGAGTCGCGTGCGTCCACGTGTGCCCACTCGCCGTGGCGGTCTCGCAGCGACTTCGCGGCGGTGTCGGCGTCCGAGTTCCGGGAGGGCATGGGCTCGAAGCGGGCGTGCATCAGCGGGTAGCTCCGTTCACGTAGGGCGCCTCGGCGAGCTGGCGAATGCGGGCGGCCGTAGCCCACTGGCTGTCGGAGAGGTCCTCGCACAGCCGGTTGGCGAGTGCCGCGATCTCCGAGAGGGCCTGCTCCATGGCGGGGGCAAGGGCGGGGACCGGCCGGCTGTGGATGGAGCCTCGGGAGGCCGCGGGGGTGTAGGGCATCAGGCGGTCCATCAGCGGTTGTTGCAGCGGCAGGTGTTGGTGATGACGTTGAACCAGCTGTCGCAGGAGTTGCACCAGGTCGAGCCGGGGGCCGGGGCGGAATCGGGGTCGTGGTCCATGGTGCTCTTCCTGGTCAGAACGTGTCGGGGAGGGTGGCGCGCGGGCCGTTGGGCGCCAGGGTGGTGACGATGAGCGCGAGGTCGCGTGGTCGCCACAGGGCGGCTTCGAAGCCGCAGGCCGCCAGGTGTGTCAGCCACTCGCGTTGGGCCGGGCGAACCTTGCCGGTGTCGGTCTTCAGCTCGACGAACAGAGTGCGTCGGGTCAGTGGGTGTCCGTACACCTCGTCGGGCCAACCAGCATCGCTTCGCCGCGAGTTGTGCGTGTGGTAGGCGAGGGCCCAGCCGCGGAGCTGAGCCAGCTCCCTCACGCGGCGGCGGAACTGTTCTTCGGTCACAGCGTGCTCGGGGTTGGCCGGTAGGTCCAGTTCGATATCGCTGCCTCGAGGACGGCGCAGTGCTCGGCGGCCTTCGGGTCCGGCTGCGGCGTGTAGACGAGTGCCGGCGGCCGGGGGTTGGTCCGGCGGTGCCGGTCCTTGAGGACCGCTTCGACGGTGTACCGCTCGCTGACGAGTTCTGCGAGGGGGTGCCCGTACTGCTCCATGGCCTGTGCCTCTTCGAGGTCGTCGTAGGTCGTGGTCGTAGGCATCTGCTTCTCCGTGGGTGTGGCCGGGACCCGCAGTGGGGGCGGGTCCCGGCCGGAGGGGGTGGCTCGTATCTGACGAGCCGGTCCGGGCGGGCTGGGCGCGGGGTGTCGCTGCCCGTCCGGAGGTGGGTGGGTATCGGGCCGTGCCTGTGGCCTGATGTGCAGGACCGTAACACGATTTTGTGTAGTGGCCTATTTTCTGCGCGTCAGTCGACTTCGATCACGTCGCCCGGGTCGTAGAACTGTGGCTTGCTCAGGCCGCTCCAGGTGACGGCCACCAGGCGCTCGCCGGTGAAGGGATCCGTGGCGTGACCGGAGACCTCGCCGAGCAGGTGGGAGAGGCCGTTGGGCCCGGTGCGGGCCGGGGTGACGACGGTGCCGACTTCGTACTCCACGTGGTTCACCCCTTCTGTTCGCGGGTGTTGGCGATGAGGTCCAGGCCGCGGCCCCATTCGGCGGTGACGGGCTCCTGGAAGGAGAAGCCGCCTCCCTGCCCTTCGAGGTCGGTGGCGGTCCAGTCGCCGGGGCCGCCGGCGCCGGGCCGTTCGAAGTGCTGGACATCGCCCGAGCCGAGTGTGATGGCCAGGCGCAGGCCGCCGGATCCGGTCGGTGTGACGCCGAACCGACTGCCGGTCGTGAGGGCTTCCTGCGTGAGGGTGTCGCCCAGTTTCATGGAAATCTCCTGAATGGGTAGTGGCCTATTTTGCGGTCAGTGGAGGGCGCCGAAGCCGTCGCAGAGGCTGCACGTGTCGTCGGTGGCGGGGTTTACGCCGTCGTCGCATGCCGGGCAGTCGAGGCGGCGTCCGATGCCGTGGCACTCGGCGCACTCGCGGTCGACCTCGTGGGGTCCGTGCAGGTAGGTCTCTGTGCCTGACCCTTCGCAGCTGTCGCACTCGGGTGCGTCCCTGTCGTAGACGTCGGCGCAGCTGATCGGGGTGTACGCGGGCACGAAGGGCTCCTCTCTGCGTGAGGCGCTCACCGCCTCCCTGATACCTATATTCTACTATCTATCTGGGGGGTGTCCAGCTTCATCACCGCCCAAGCCGCATACCGGCGCACGTACTTCAGCAGTGCCGAGCCCACGCCGTCGACCCGCTCGCTAGTCCACTGCGATCCGGACAGGCCCAGGCGAACCACATGTGCGCGTTGAGGCTCAGCCGCCGGAACGCTCACGGGTTTGGGTAGCGGCGTGCGGCTGGGGCCTACGGCTGTGCGGGGGTGAGGATGGTGCAGATGTCGTCCGCGTCGCAGACGGCGGGGTCGGTGGCGGCGGCGCGGTCCGCCAGGGTCCGCAGTGCGTCGCGGGTGGCGGCGAGGTCGGCCATGCGCCGGTCGATGTCGTCCAGGTGCTCGTGGATGAGGCCGGTGACGTGGGCGCAGGGGGCGTGGCCGTCGTCGCGCAGGGCGAGGACCGAGCGGATCTCGGCGAGGGTGAGGCCGGCGCGCTGGGCGTCGCGAACGAACCCGAGCCGGGTCACCGTGTGCTCGGGGTAGTCGCGGTATCCGCCCGGGGTGCGCGGGGGTGCGGGCAGGAGGCCGCTGTCCTCGTAGAAGCGGAGGGTTTTGGTCGTCAGCCCGGTGCGGGCGGCGAGGTCGCCGATGCGCATACCTCCAGGGTAGCCCTTGACCTTCCAGCGCACTGGAAGGTCTAGCCTCGGGGTGCAGACAACGAACAGCGGTACGGAGGTCCGGTCAGTATGAAGATCACGGTGTTGACGGTGGCGGACTGCCCTAACGCCCAGCCCGCGCTGGATCTGGTCACCGCCGTGCTGGGTGGGCGAGAAGCTCAGATCGAACTGGTCGAGGTGGCTGATGAGGCCGAGGCCGCCCGGCTGGGTATGTGCGGGTCGCCGACGATCCTGATCGACGGTGCGGACCCGTTCGCGCAGCCCGGGGCGACACCGAGCCTGTCCTGCCGCCTCTATCGGGATGCCGACGGCACCGTATCCGGCGTACCCGGCCAGGCCGCCCTGCACCAGGCCCTCGCCGGCACCGCCGCACCCGGCCAGGAGGCTGAGGCCTCGGACTGCTGCACGCCCAAGACGCCAGCGGCTCTGGATGTGGTCGGCCGGGCCGGCCGCGGGCGCCGGGCGCCCGCCGAGCGCGGTCTTCGCGCGGTCCACCAGCAGATCCTGCGCCACTTCGCAGCCACCGGAACCGCCCCCGGCACGCGGACGCTCCAGCCGGTGGCGGCCGAGGCCGGACGGAGCGCGACCGACGTGCTCGCCGAGCTTGCGGCGGAGGACTTCCTCACCCTGGACGAGGCCGGGAACATCCGTGCCGCGTACCCCTTCTCCGCCACCCCCACCCGTCACCGGGTCCGCCTCGAAGACGGCACGGAGGTGTGGTCGATGTGCGCCATCGACGCCCTGGGCATCCCCGCGATGCTCGGCCAGGACGCGACCATCTCCTCCACCGACCCGGTGACCGGCGACCCGATCACCGTGACCAGCACCGACGGCCTCATCCAGTGGGAACCGGCGAGCACCGTGGTCTTCGTCGGGCAGCGCCCCGGAGGCGGCCCCGCGGCCTCCGCATGCTGCGACGCCCTGAACTTCTTCACCAGCGCCGGCAACGCCGGGACCTGGACCAGCCAGCACGCAGACGTCCCCGGCCACGTTGTCGACCAGCCGGAAGCCGAGCACATCGGCAAGCAGACCTTCGGCCCGCTCCTCACCCCCTGAACACCGCCAACAGCGTGGGTCTCAGGACAGAGATTCAGGGTGCCTGCCGTTCTCGTGAACATCGACCTCGGCCCATCACGAGTGCCTCCCGTAGACGTGAACAACCGCCGTCGTCGTCACTCGTGAACAAAGCCAGGGGGCGGGCAGAAAGATCGGCATCAGAACAGTTTCTCCTGTCCTTCGGTCTCCCCCGGATTCGACCGGGTCGGCCGTGCTGCTCTCGTCGGGGGCTCCTCACCGAAAAGGGCCTGTGTCCCGTGCCGGTCCGGCGCGGCATAGATCCGTCCGGGCCCGGTGCCGACCGGCAACGTGATCGGGGCTCCGGCGTCGAAGTCGCCATGGTTCATGGCCGTCCAGTCCTGGCCTGCGGCCGGCTGCATGGTCAAGGTAGTCTCCTTCGCTTCCCTGGCGGCGCATGCCGCTGAAGAGGACGGTGGGCTACGAGGTCTTCGGGCGGTGGGTGAAGGGCTGGAGGCCCGAAGCGACGGTGAGCACGACGCACACGTACTCCTCGCGCCGATGGAACAGGGCGGCGATCGGTGCGGGCGACCAGCCCTCTGAGGCGAGGCTGAGGATCATCCCGGAGGCGGCGCGCGACGACATGACCGGAGGGCGGAGGCAGGCGTCCGTGTCGACCTGTGCGAGGCGGCTGGTCAGCTGCGGGCTCCAGCCCTGCCGGGTCAGGCGCTCCAGCATGGCGGCGGCTCCGGCCGGCTGCGGGTGAGGCGGGAACATCGTCTTGTCTCCCAAGGGGTCGGTGGTTCGAGGTGCGGGTGCTGATCGGCTGGGGGAGGCGGGGCGGGGCCCGCAGGCCCCGCCCCTGCTCGCCATCAGGCGGCGGCCGTCTCCGGCTCGCCGGTCTCCGTGGCCTCGGGGTTGACCGCGATCAGCTCAGCGGCCTCGGCGTGCGCCTTGGCCTGCTTGAGCTGCCAGCGGGCCTTCGTCAGGGAGTCGGCCACCCGGTCGAGCTGGTCCAGGCGGGCGCCGACCTGACCCTCAAGGGCCTGCGCCAGCTTGATCGGGTCGGTCTTGGCGATCTCGTCGAGCATCGCGCGGACCTGCTCGATCTTGTCGAGCGTGCCCTTGGTCTTCTTCTGGGTGGCGGCGCGCTGCTCGCGCTGCTCGTCGGTCAGGTCCTCCGTGATCATCAGGACGGCCTGGTCCTGCTGCTGCTTCATGGCGAAGGCGAAGTGCACGATCTCGTTGTCCGCCTTGAACTCCCCGCGAGTGAACTTGCCGAGGAGTGCCCCCTGGTTGGCGAGGCTGAGCGCGGCGATCTGTACGGCGGCTGCCGTGCCGATCGCGCCGTCCTGTACGAGCTTCTGGAACTCGATGCGCAGGTCCAGCAGTGCGAGGCGGAGCTTGACGTAGGCGGTGGTCTTGCCGAAGTCGGCGGCCACCGTGGCGATGGTGGCGCCGTCTTCCTCGTCCAGGATTCGCTGGTAGCCGTTGGCCTCCTCGAAGGGGGTCATGTCCTCGCGGTTGACGTTCTCCGACATGGACCGCTTGAAGCGGCGCAGCTCGTTCTTCTCCGAGATGATGCTGACCTTGACGGTGGACTTGCCGAGCGAGGTCAGGGCGCGGAAGCGGCGCTCGCCCGAGATGATCTGGTAGCCGCCCTTCTCGTTGTCGGGGGCGACCTCGATCGGGGAGATCTGGCCGTAGGCCTCGATGGAGGTGGCGAGCTCGCGGATGGCCTCCTCGTTGAAGTACTCGCGGGGCTGGTTCGGGTTGGGGCGGACCTGGGTCATCTTCACGGTGCGGTAGGTCATTTCGGGCTCCAAGAGGTGTTTGGCTTTGGGCTTCCCTACCCTTGCTTATACCTGAATTCTACTATGTCCGAGGGAGGTGTCCAGCCCCCGAAGGTCAGGGTGGAGTGACCTAGGCCACATCGGAGGGGGCTCGTGAGCTGGGAAAACGCCGAGGGGCGCCGGATCTCTCCGGCGCCCCTCGGTTTCCCTCCTCATGCCGCGAGCGCGCGACCCCCGTCCACGCGCTCACGCCACTGCCGCACCTCAGGCGGCGCACCCGCCATCAGTGCGGAGGCGCACTGAACGTGCAGCGGGCAGGCGGAGCACAGGGCTTTCGCGGCCCGGCCGGCTCCCGCCCTGCGCCCCACGTCACGGCAGGCAGCTTCACTCCAGGCGATCGGCATCGCCAGGAGGTCGTCCTCGTAGTCGAGATGGCCCAGCAGGCGCAGCGCGTCCGAGGCGTTGCCCAGTGGGCCGTCGGCCCCGCCCGGTCGCGGCTGCTGCGACAGCGCGATGATGCGCTGTACGTCGATCACGAGTCCCCCAAAGTCGTTCGAGGCGCGCGAGGTTTCGCCTCGGCCGCCCCGTGCCCCAGCGCGCCATGTCCCCGGCGTGCCGTTGATCGTGTGCTGCCCGCAGCCCGGCGGGATCTGCCGCCGGCCAGCAGGCGAATGCGCGTTCCGGCCCGCCCGTGCGGGCTGCTTGTGGCGGCCGCGGTGCACAGGTGTGGGCAGGAGTCGAAGAAGAAGTTGCGGCGCGAGGCCCCGGAGGCACGGGGCCGCGGATGCCGCCTTTGGCCTCAGTCCCGTAAAGCGGCGTCGGGCGTTGGTTCCTGCACGTTCTCTCCGGGGTCGAGTCCAGGCCCGAGGCCCGGACGAGTGCGGTTTCACCCCTGGTCAGTGGAGCGCCGCACGGTGGAGCGTACGAAGCGGAAGCCCCTGGGCGAGGTCGTCAGAACATACGCAGTCCACTCCCAGGCATGTCAAATCAACAAGACATGGACTGGGGGCGGGCTGGTCAGCCGCGTAAAGCGGACGAGATAGGATCTCGGTTTCCGGTAAGCGACAGCCCCGAGGGGCGAGGAGTAGTGATAGAAGCCATGGGCGACCGCGCTCACATTGGCGAAGGCTTCATGGCCCGGAGGCTCGCTCACCTGATCGCGGAGCTGCACCCAGCCGGGCGGGGCCCGTATACGCCCCGGGAGATCGAGGACCTCATCAAGAAGTCGGCCGGGCCGGGCGATCCGACGGTGACGCACGCCACCATCGCGAACATCCGCACCGGCAAGGTCACCAACCCCAGCCTCGACTCGATGCGGGCGCTCGCGAAGTTCTTCGGTGTCTCGACCAGCTACTTCGTGGACGAAGAAGTGGCGGAGGCCACCGACCGCCGGATGCGCGAGATCAAGGAAGGCGTCGAGCTCGCGAAGGCCAGCGACGACCTCGCCGAGGTCCTGGAAGACGGCCACGTCCGGGCCATCGCATTCCGCCTGCGAGGCCTGTCGGCCAAGACCCTCAAGGGGATTCAGGGGATGGTCGAGGGCGCCCGCGATCTTGAAGGACTCCCCGTTGTCGACGAGAAGCCCGGCCGCAGGCGCAAGAAGTGATCTTGCCTGAAGGGCTCGCCGTCTCACCGTCTATTTCACCCAGTGAAATACGTTCAGTGGTCCAGTCCAATGGCGATATCCTTGCGCACGACGCCGAGGAAATTCCCGGCTCTGTCAGCAGGCGCCCGGGGAGGTCCGGCCAGTGCAGGCCGGAAAGCGGGGGCGCGAACCATGTGGTGGAAGCGGCTGGAGAGCGCGACGGGTGACCCGCTCAAGAAGCTCGTTGCCCGCCTGAGCATCCCCACCCCCTTCGACCTCGAAGCGTTCTGCGAAGCCGTCGCCGAAGACCGCGGCCGCCCCCTGTTCCTCCAGCAGCTCGACGATTCGAACCCGGACCTGCCGTGCGGCCTGTGGATGAGCCTCGACGCCTTCGACCTGGTCTTCTACCAGCCGGCGGCCAGCGCCATCCTTCGCAGGCAGATCGTCCTCCACGAGATTTCACACATGCTGCTCGGCCACGTCGGCCCGCACTTCGACACGCTGAGCGGCCTCGAAGGCGACGGTGAACTGCCCGCCGGATTCCCTGCGAACCCGTTCGCCGCCCACACGGAGAAGTTCGGACGCAGCGAACCCGACCTGCCGGTCTCCGAGTTCATGCGCGCCCATGCTGCCCGTGTACGCGCCCAGCTCGCCGAGACAACGGCACAGGACGAGGAATTGGGGATTTCCCCCAGCGCAATGGCCGCCCTCCTCGGCCGAACGAAATACTCCGGGCCGCAGGAATCAGATGCGGAGACCTTGGCCACTCTCATTCACGAGAAGGCCAGCCGCACCGAGGCGCGGTCACGGACGACCGAAGGCGCAGACGTTCTCGAACGTCTCAGCGACGCCTTCGGACACCCCACCCAGTAAGAAAGTCTGACCCATCAAAACCGCAGTTGTCCTAGCCCTTTGGCTTGTTGCCGCCTGGCGCCTGCCCGCCGCCATCCGAGTCCAGCGACAGCGGCCCCTGTGGGCCGCGTTCACGTCCGTCGCCGTCGCCTGCACCATCGCCCGCCCCGCGGTGAAGCGGGTCGTCATCGAACCCCTCGGGATCACCAACCTGGCCACGCTGCTGCAACACGCAGTCGGCATAGCCGGGTCGACGTTCGTCCTCATCTTCGTCATCGCGATGGCCAGACCAGCCGCTCTGGCCCGAGGCCGGTGGCCCCTGTACGGGATCGCCGCCGCGAGCATCGTGCTGCTCGCCACCCTCTTCACCCTCACCCCGAGGCCGGAAGAGGTCCACAACTTCTTCGAGGCCAACCTCGGACACCCCACCGGAACCGCCTACTGCATGGTCTTCCTCGGCTATCTGGCCGTCGCGATGTCCATCTCCAGCTGGCTCTTCTGGTCCTACAGCCGCCACGCAGCCGGCGCACCCCTGCGCACGGGCCTGCGCCTCCTGGGCGCCGGTACCGCGTTCGGAGCCCTCTACACGCTGTGGCGCATCGCGCACATGGCCACCCGGCTCGCCGGCACCGAGTTCGTCACCGACGACGACACCACCCAAACGATCGCGGACCTCGTCGAGTACCTCGCGATCCTGCTGATCGTCCTCGGCAACTCCGTCCCCGCTGCCGGAGTCCTGTGGAGGTCGGTCACCTACCGCCGGGCACTGCGCCAGGTCGAACCGCTGTGGACAGCCCTAACCGAGGTCGTCCCCGACGTCGTTCTCAACGACCCCGTCGGCCGGAGCCCTCGTCTGCGCCTTCACCGCCGACTCATCGAGATCTGGGACGTGGTCCTGGTCCTGCGTGCCTACGTGCCAGCACAGACCCTCGACGCCGCACAGACGGCGACGGCCGGCGTCCCCGCCCCGAGGCGCGATGCCTACGCCGATGGCCTGTGGGTGCGAGCAGCGTGGGCGGCGAAGCTCCGCGGCGCCAGCCCCGTCTGCGAGTCGGTCCCCAAGGTGAACCACATGGACGACGAAGACACCGACTTCGACGCCGAGGTCCGCTCGATGCTCGTCATGGCCGCCGCGTACCGCAGCCCCGCAGCTGCGGAGTTCGCCCGCAACCACCAGGAGATCCCTGCATGACCACCACCACCGCACCCGGCGCGGAGGCATCAGTCGCGAAGCAGGTCACCGATGTCCTGGAACCGCGCACCTGGATTCTGGCCGTCACCGTCCTGATGGGCTGGTACGCCGACCGGCTTGCGGGAATCGGCTGGGGCCTGGTCGCGGGCTTCTTCTGCGGCGTTGTCCCCATCCTGTGGATCAAGTGGGGGGAGCGGCGCGGTCACTGGGGCGACCGGCATGTCCGGCGCCGCCAGGACCGCCTCGTCGTCATCCCCGGGATCATCGTCTCGGTGATCGTCTGCATCTCCGGGATGCTCGTCCTGAACGCGCCGGAGGAGATGACCGCGCTCATCTTCGCGATGCTCGCCACGCTCGTGGCGATCCTCGCCATCACGACCGTGTGGAAGATCAGCGTGCACACGGCCGTATCCAGCGGGGCCGTCGTCATGCTGGCACTGGCCTACGGTCCGTGGACGCTGTCCGCGTTCGCCTTGGTGGTCCTCGTCGGCTGGTCGCGCGTCCGTCTCCGCGATCACACCCTCGCCCAAGTGCTGGCCGGCGCGGCCCTGGGCGCCGCTGTTGCTGGGCCGGTCTTCGCGGCTATGAGCTGACGCAGCGCGTGCAGAGGGGCCCCGATCAGCCCAGGTTGGGGCCCCTCTGTACGTAGTGGCCGCAGTCAGCTGGTGGACGTCCGCCAGTCGATCCGGATGCGGCTGTGCGGGTCGTGGTTGCGGCCGCCGCCGGAAGCCAGCACGTGCACCTTCGTCACCGACAGCATCACCAGACCGCGCTGCGAAGCGCGCGGCGCCGAATTCCACCAGGCCACGATGTCGTTCACGTCGGAGAGCGGAACCTTGGTGAGCTGCCCCAGGAACCGAACGCGAACGAGGCTGGCCTTGAGGTCTTCCTTCGTAGCCTGCTCCGCGGCCTTGTACGCCTGGGGGACCATGGACTTCCGCATGGACTTGAGCGCCGCAAAACGATCCTCGGCTCCGTCGATGTGCTCGCGGAGGCGGGCCAGTTCCTCGCGGGCATCTTCCTGGAGACGCAGGAGCTTCGCGTGGACTCCTGGCCGCAGGAGGTCCGCGAGGACCTGCTCAGCCACGGCGGGCTCGAGGCGGTCCGCGTTCATGCGGACCTTGCCGCAGGAGGGACGGGTCCCGGTGGGGGGCAGGCAGCGGTATCCCGGTCCTGCGTCGGCGTTGACCCGGGCCCCCGACATGTCGTAGCCGCATTCGCCGCAGTCCGAGAGCCCATGGGTGAGCAGGTACTCGTAGGAGTCCCGGCGCGGTGCCGGCTGGGCCTGACGCTCCTTGAAGCGCGCCATGAGGCGGTGGTATTCGCCCGGGGCCAGCACGGTTTCCCCGAAGCCTTCGATGGGGTTCCCGTCCGCGTCCAGCCCTGCCATCTTCGGGTGGGACAGCGTGCGGACTAGGGTCTCGCCGCGCCAGAGCCCACCGGTAGAGGTGCGCCCTCCCTGGTCGTTGACCCAGGTGGCGATGGAGTTCTGCGACATCTGCGGGTCGGTCGGGAAGAACCGGGAAGCCGCCTGCCGCAGGTACGCCGCTTCGTCGGAGTTGAGCCCCCCGCCGCTGGCGTAGCCGGACAGCCGTCCCATATGTCTCAATCCCTCGCGTGATGATCGCGTGCAGATGAGTAGCCGCTCACCTGTCTAATAGGCCAATGTACGTGTTGCTTAACGTTCGAACAGTCCGTTGTCGGGCCTGTTCATGGGCGGTACACGAAAGCCACAGGTAGAAGGGTCGAAAGGTTGCCCTGCTGTGGCGTACCTCACAATGTTTCACCAGTGTGAACGTACAGCAGGCGAATTATTCGAACACGCAGGTCGGAACTGCCGACACCACGAAGCCCGCCACCTCGACACGAGGGGCGGGCTTCGGGGAAATAGGTCAACGCACAGAGATCAGTGGCGAACGCCAAGCAGCTCCCACAGCGAGGCGGTCGCCACCTTCGAGGTCGACCCCAGCGCGATGACCTGAACAGGGAACTCCCCGGACTTGATCAGCTTGTACGCCGTGTCCTTGCCGATCGACAAGGCGCGGGCCGCAGTAGTCACGTTCACCATCGGCGGCAGCTCCAGCAGCTCCGCCATGGTCATCGCCCCGCGCCGCTCCCGGCCCCCCGGAAGCTCCTGCGCGACAGATGCAGATGAGGACATAGGTGGTCACATCCCTCTTCCCCGCGCCACCTGACCGGAAGCATACGGTGCCCAAGGAGGCGTCCCCTTCGGTACAGAAAGATCAGGACACGTAAGGACAGCCCAGCTCAGAGGGGGAACCGTGTTCAAGGGGAGCACCTACAAGCGGTGCAAGTGCACCGAGCCCAAGCTCGACGCCGTCGGCGAGCCGATGTTCAAGGCGAACGGCGAACCCGCCACGCGCGAGATGGGATCCGACTGTCCCGACCTCAAGAAGAAGGACCACGGCTCCTGGTACTACTACGTCAACCTCTCCGAGTTCCCCGGCACGGGTAACCGCCGGCCGCGCAAGGGCGGCTACCTCACGAGCAAGGCCGCCGCGAAGGATGCCCAGAAGCTGTGGGATGAGGCCAGCGACGGCATAGACATCGAGTCCAAGGAGACCGCGCAGCAGTTCCTGCTCCGCTGGCACGAGACCCGGGTCGACCTCAAGGAGAGCACCCGGGAGGACCACCACGACTTCATCCACCGCCTTTACATCCCCGCCTTCGGTGATGTGCCCATGCGCGACCTGCGCACCAGACACATCCAGGCGATGTTCAAGGGCATTTGGGACTTCAACGAGGTCAAGGCAGCCAACCGCGTGGCCGCCATCCTCGCGAAGTCCGAGGTCGACGAAGCACACCAGGCCTGGAAGCAGGCCCCCAAGCCTCGACCGCCCCACCTGCGTGAGCGGTGGGATGCCGCCCGTACCGCCCTCAAGGAGGCGTACGCGAAGCCCCGTCAGGACACCGGGCCCGGCCGGCAGGAGAAGTTCCTCCAGTGCCTCTCCGGTGCGATGGCGTCTGCCGTCCGCGAGAAGCTGATCACGGAGAACTGGTGTGACGCGGTCATCATCCCCACGTACGAGAAGCCCGACCCGCTCGTGTGGACACCCGAACGGGTCGCACGCTGGCGGGAGACCGGGGAAGTTCCCGGCCCCGTCATGGTCTGGACGCCGGAGCTGACCGGCGAATTCCTCGACCTGGCCGTCGACCACACCATGTACGTCATGTGGCACTGGATGACGTTCCGAGGCCCCCGCCGCGGCGAAGCCGCCGGCCTGCCCTGGACGGAAGTGGACCTCGACCAGGGCTACGCCAACCTGGTCGAGACGCTGGCCGTTCGCTCCTCGTACGAGACCTACGCCGAGACCCCCAAGAGCCGAGCCAGCCGCCGTACGGTCACCTTCGACTCCATCACCCTGACGCTCCTCGCCGCCTGGCGCGAAGTGCAGAAGGGCCAGCGCGAGCGGTGGGAACTCAAGCGCGCGCAGTGGAAGGCCGACAACCCCGACAAGCCCCAGAAGTACGGCCCGTTCTTCGACTCGGGGAAGGTCTTCACCATGGAGGACGGCCGGCCCTGGAACCCCAAGCACGTGAGCCAGACCTTCGAACGGTTCCTTGAGCGCCACGACCTGCCGCCTATCCGGCTGCACGACCTTCGGCACTGCGCCGCGTCCCTCTCGCTGATCGCAGGCCTGAGTATGAAGGCGATCCAGCTGCTCCTGGGGCACGCCAGCTTCAGCCTCACCGCGGACACGTACACCTCGCTCATGCCGCAATTCGACAAGGCGAACGCCGACGCCACGGTGTCCGTCGTCCCGCGTGCCCAGACCTCAGCTGCGGCGAGCCCCGGCGGGGGAGAGCCCCAGCCCGAGACCCCGCCCCAGGAAGAGCCGTCCGCCGACCCGACGCCCCACCTGGTGCTCATCACCAGCTCATCGGACGTAGAGGGCCAGGAGATCGCCGCCTAGCGCGCTGTCCCCCATCTGTCCCCCGGGAAGGCCGAAGGGCCCTTGGATTCAAGATCCAAGGGCCCTTCTCGGCACTCAAACGCCTGTGACCAGGCGTTTCTCTGTGCCCTCGGCAGGATTCGAACCTGCGACACCCGCTTTAGGAGAGCGGTGCTCTATCCCCTGAGCTACGAAGGCGGGGGCTTGTCGGAGGCGTTGTCGGAAATCCCAGGGGGATCGCGCGAGCTGCCTCGACAAACATGCTGGTCAGATGACGTGCGCACACCCGGGTAGAGATGCCCTCGCGGACACTTTTCCGGGCACACGCCTGGTAGTCGTCTGACCGCTGACAGCCTAGCGGATCGTGCTGGGAGTGGTCGCATGGATTGCCGTGGGAGCGGGTCCGAGGTGAAGGTGTGGTCGTGACCTGGTGTTTCTGGGTGTCTGGGGTGGTGGGTGAGGAAGTCGTGGGCGCCGCGCGGGTGTGGGAGGGCTGCTGGGGGTCCTGAAGCGCCGCCCGGCCGCTGCGAGCGGCAGGTGACATCGTCGAACGATCGTTTCCGTGAGTTGCGCGAGCTCCTGCGCTCCTATGCGGTGACCGGCTACGTCTTCGATGACGCGGAGGACCGGCGCAGGGTTGCGCTCAGCGCCCACCTCAGGCAAGCCGCGCTCGATCCCGCGCGTGCGGCCGAGGCGGCGGCGGAGGTCGACGACCTTCTCGGGACAGGCCTGTTCAACGGTGGGATCGCGGATGACGTCGACCTCTTGCCGCACATCAACCCGCCTCACGGGGAGACGGTGGAGAGCTGTCTTGCCGTGATCGGCAGGCACCTCCGGCAGTTCCTCGCGGAGCCGGAGGCCCCCGCCCAGTCGCCCCCTCGAACCGCGCGGGAATGGAGAGAGCGGTTTCCCGGACTCCGGCACCTGCTGGCGGCGGACTCCATCAGGACTTCTCGTTGGAGTACTCCTCGCACAGGGAGGCTCTGGACGACTACGTCTCGGACGCTTCGGCAGGTGAGCAGCGGGTCGCCCGTTGTGCGAGGGACTCGCGCACCCCCGGTCGGTTCCGGGGGTGCGGGGGTCTCAGTGGTGGGACTGGGCGGCCTCGCGCAGGGAGGTTGGGCGCATGTCGGTCCAGGTGGCCTCGACGTGGTCAAGGCACTCCTGTCGGGAGGCGTCGGACAGGGTGGCGTTCCACCCGGCCGGGATCTCGGCGAACGCGGGCCAGATGGAGTGCTGGCCCTCCGCGTTGACCAGGACCGAGAAGGTGCCGTCGGCGTCCTCGAAGGGGTTCGTAGCCATGTCGGGCTGCCTCTGCAATCTGTATGGAGCGGGTGTGCCGGACGGCGTGGAGGACAACTCTCCGGGACCGCTCCATGTTTCTTGTGTGATGGCCCTATACACGCTGATTGAACGCACGCGGCAGGATGTCGCGTGCACTTGCACGGTTGCGAACGCGTTGTGGATCTTCGTTGATTCTGGGTGGCCGGAAGCTCACAATGGATAGTCTGCTCCGGGGGGGAGCCGCGGGGGGAGCGGGGAATCGACGTGCGCCAGATCGACTTCAGGCTGCTCGGTCCACTGGACGTGCAGGTGGAGGGCCAGCCGGTCCAGCTCGGCGGCGGCCGTCGGCGCACGGTGCTGGCCATGCTCCTGATCACCCCGGGGCGGATCGTCTCCGTCGATTCGCTCATCGAAGCCGTGTGGGGCGAGGAGCCCCCGGCGACCGCGCGCAACCAGATCGCGATCTGCGTCACCGCACTGCGCAAGATCTTCCGTGCCTCGGCCGGCGCCGACGACCTGATCGTCACCTCCCACCCCGGCTACATCCTCGACCCCGACGGCCACCGTATCGACCTCCTGGAAATGGAGGCGAGCGTGCAGAAGGCCCGCGAACTGGCCCGGGCGGGCGAGGCAGTCGAGGCGAATGCCCTCTACAAGGAAGTGCTCGCCACCTGGCGCGGACCCGCTCTGGAAGGGGTCGGGGGCGGGCTCGTCGACCACGAGGCGGCCCGGCTGGAGGAGCTCCGGCTGGAACTGCGCGAGGAGCGGGGCGGACTCCAACTCCAGAGCGGCCAGCACAGGTCGCTGATCGCGGATCTGACGGCGCTGGTGCGCGAGCACCCCCTGCGCGAGCGGGCCCGGGCCCACCTGATGCTCGCCCAGTACCGGGCGGGCCGCCGGGCCGAGGCCCTGGAGGTCTTCCGCGAAGGCCGTCAGGCGCTCGTCTCGGAACTGGGCATCGAGCCCAGCGCCGAGCTGCGGGAACTGCACGAGCTCGTCCTGCGGGATTCCGGCGATTCCGCCCCGGCCGCGGAGCCACCGCAGGCACCGGCCCCGGCAGCGCGGTCGATTCCCAGCCAGCTGCCCGCGGGGGTCGCCGCCTTCACTGGTCGCATAGGCGAACTCGCACTCCTCGACGGTCTGCTGGATCGCTGCGGTCCGGGCGAGGAGGACAGCCCGCTCGCCGTCGCGGCCATGTCGGGCATCGGCGGGGTCGGCAAGAGCGCGCTCGCCGTGCACTGGGCCAACGAGGTCTCGTCCCGTTTCCCCGACGGCCAGCTCTTCGCGGACCTGCGCGGCTACGACGAGTCGGATTCGCCCCTCGCTCCGGCGGCGGTCCTCGACCGGTTCCTGCGCGCGCTCGGCGTCCCGGGGCCGCAGATTCCCGCCGACCAGCAGGAACGGGCCGCGCTGTACCGCTCGCTGCTGGACGGTCGGCGGATGCTGATCGTCCTGGACAACGCGAGGACGTTCGCACAGGTCAAGCCCCTCCTGCCGGGCCGCGGCCGGTCCTGCGTGCTGATCACCAGCCGGGACACCGTCGACGACGTCACCGGCCACTACCGCGTACGGCGCATCGACCTGAACGTCCTCACGCAGGACGAGGCCACCGCCATGCTGGGCGCGATCGCCGGCCAGGAGCGGATCACGGCCGACCCCGAGGCGGCCGCCCAGCTCGGGACCCTGTGCGACCGACTGCCCCTGGCCCTGCGGATCGCGGGCGCCCGCCTCGCCGCGAAGCCCCATTGGTCGCTGCGCCGCCTGATCAAACGCCTGGAGGACCAGCGCCGGCGCCTCGACGAACTCAGCCCCGCCGAGGGCGGCGTCCGCGCCAGCTTCCACCTCAGCTACCGCGACCTGCCCACGGCCACGGCCACGATGTACCGGAGACTCGGCCTGCTGGCCGTCCCCGACTTCGCCGCCTGGGTCGGGGCGGTCGTACTGGACACCGACCCCCTGGAGGCCGAGGACCTCATCGAGGAACTCGTCGACGCGCAACTGCTCGAGGTGGCCTCCGCCCGGCCCGGCGAACCGCCCCGCTACCGCTTCCAGGCCCTCCTGAGGCTCTTCGCCTGGGAACGGGCCCAGGAGGAGGACACTGCCGAGGAGCGGCACAGTGTCCTGGACCGCGCGCTCGACGGTTGGCTCTCGTTGTCCTGGGCCGCGTACCAGCGCCTGTATGGCGGTGAGTTCGCCTCGCTGGACGGTGTTCCGGAGCCGAGCCTTCCGCAACTCCTGGTCGAGGAGCTCCTGACCGATCCGATGGAGTGGATGAAGTCGGAGCACAGCGCGATCCTCGACGTGGTCCGGCAGGCCTCCGAGGCGGACTTCCCGCGGCAGGTGTGGCAGCTGGCGCTCCTGGCCGCCTCGCTCCAGGAGTCCCACAGCTACCTGGAGGAGTGGGAGGAGTCCTCCGGACGGGCCCTGGCCGCGGCCCGGCGGGCAGGGGACCGTCAGGGCGAAGCGGCGATGCGGCGCTCGCTCGGCTCGCTCGCCATGTACCAGCGCCGCCACGAGGACGCGGACGGGCAGCTCGCGTCCGCCGCGGAGATCTTCGAGGAGATCGGCGACACGGCCGGACTGGCCCTGACCCGGCGGCAGATCGCCCGACGCGCGCTGCTCCAGGGAGATCTGGAGCAGGCCGTCTGGAACGGCGAGGCCGCGCTGGCCGGTTTCCGCGAGGTGGGCGACATGGCGGGCGAGGCGCACAGCCTGGGGACGCTCGGCCAGATCGAACTGGCACGCGGCGCCCTCGACCGCAGCCTGGACCTGTCCGCGCAGGCACTGGAGTGCAGCCGCAGGGCCGGGCTCGTGCGCGGGCTGGCCCAGAGCGCGCACCGGCTCGCCGACACCCTGATGCATGCGGGACGCCTCGAGGACGCGTCGCACGCCGGGCACGAGGCGCTGGCCATCGTCAAGGAGCACGGCGACCGCAACGGGGAGGCGCACATCCTGCTCCTGCTGGGTGAGGTCCTCTGGCGTCAGGGAGTCCCGGACGAGGCCGAGCGGGTGCTCCTGGAGGCGGAGGATCTGGCCGACGACCTCGACGACACGTTTCTGCATGCGAAGGTCGAGGCCGCCCTCGGCTGCGCCTACCTGCTGGCCGGGCGGAGCGGCGCGCCGGAGCTGTTCCGGCGGGCGATCGCCGTGTTCGCCGAATTCCAGGCGCGACAGCAGTGGGAGCGTGCCGAACGGCTGCTCGGCGCGCTGTCGACGGACGCCCCGCCTTACGGTCTCGACCCGGCCGAACTCCAGAGGCTGGCCGCCCTCCACTGAGCCCCGCGCCCTCCACTGACCCCGCGCTCTCCACGCGTGCCTCGCCCGTAACGCGGCGTCCCCGTAACGCGGCGTTCCCGTAACGCGGCGTTCCCGTAACGCGGCGTTCCCCGCACCCTGGCGCGGGTGCGGGGAACGGGGCCGTGCGGGGCCGCCTGCCGGGTCCGGGCAGGCGGGCGGGTCCGGCAGGCGAGCGGGTCCGGTCAGCCCCAGGTCTCGCTGGCGGGGGTGACCGGGGCGACGGTCACCGTCGGGGCCGGCGTCCCGTCGGCCTGAGCGGTGTGGCCCGGGGTCGTTCCCGTGCCGGCGGTCAGCAGGACGACGCCCAGGGCGAGGGTGCTGAGGGCAGCGGCAAGGAAAGTGCGGGTGTTGCTGAGCATTGTGGTTCCCCCTGTGTAAAGCTGCATTCGCATATTACTTGTGAGTCACTTATTCGGTTCGGGTGACTCCGCTGATCGGCGGTCCGTCCCGGGGTGACGAGTAGAACGTTAGGGAGCGCCCCTGTCGACCCGATGTTGTTTCGATTTCCCTCCCGGGGAAATCGGATCGAAAAGGCGCCAAAAGATGGCCGAACTACGCTCCTGAGTGCGTTCGTCATGGAACTCACAACGGGGGACAACATGGAATTCCGGCTGCTAGGTCCGGTCGAAGCGAGGCGGGAGGGCGTCGCGGCGGCGCTCTCCGGGTCGAAGATCCACACCGTGCTCGCGGCGCTGCTCCTGGCCCGTGGCCGGGTGGTCTCCGATGCGCGACTGAGCCAGTTGCTGTGGGGCTGGTCGCCGCCGGCCACGCTGAACTCGCAGATTTACACCTACGTGTCCCGGTTGCGCAAGCTCCTCGGACCCGAAATCGAGATCGAGCGGCAGCAGCCCGGATACGTCCTGCGGGCCGGGAGCAGCCGACTGGACTTCATCGAATTCGAGCGCCTCGACGAGCTCGGCCGCGACGCCCTGCGCCGGCAGAACTACGAGGCCGCCGGAGCCTTTCTGCGGGAGGCACTGGACCTCTGGCGGGGCCCCGCTCTGGCGAACGTTACGGAATTCCTCTCGGAAGTCGAGATTCCGCAATTGGAGGCCGCCCGTGCGACCGCGCTGGAGAACCGGATCGAGGCCGACCTCGCGCTCGGCCGGCACCAGGAGGTCAGTGCCGAACTGACCGGCCTGGTGACCCGCCACCCGGAGCGCGAGAGGCTCCGCGCCCACCTGATGCTGGCGCTCTACCGCTCGGGCCGCCAGTCCGACGCCCTGCGCGTCTACCACCAGGGCCGCAAGGTCCTCGCAGACGAGCTGGGCGTCGACCCGGGCGCCGAGCTCGAAGCCGCCTACCAGATCGTGCTGTGCGGCGAGCGGGCCCCGGCGCCCGCCGCCCCGGCACCCGCCATGCTGCCGTCCGACACCGCCGTCTTCACCGGGCGCGACGCCGAACTGGAGGCTTTCCACGCCCTGTTGCGCCCCGCCACGGCCCGTGATGCCTGGCGCCCCCGCCGCTTCCTGATCACCGGCATGGCCGGCGTCGGCAAGAGCGCCCTGGCCGTCCGTGCCGCGCACGCCGGCGCCGCGTACTTCCCCGACGGCCAGCTCTACGCCGACCTGCGCGCGACGGACGGCACCCCCAAGGACCCCTGCGACATCCTGCTGCGGCTGCTGCGCGCCCTCGGCGAGACCGGCCTCGACCGGGAGAGCCCGATCGCCGACGACCTCGACGAACTGGTGCGCCTCTACCGCACCCGCACCGCGGGCAAGCGCCTGCTGCTGGTCCTCGACAACGCCTCCGGGGACCTCCAGCTCGCCCCGCTCCTGCCCGGAAGCCCCGACATCGTGGTCCTCATCACCGCGCAGACCCCTCTGACGGAAGCGGCGGGCGCGCACACCACCACGCTCGCCCCCCTCGACGAGGACACCGCCGGGCAACTGCTGTCCAACACGGCCGGCCCCGATCGGACCGCCTCCGACCTGGAGGCCGTCCGGGAGATCGCCGCGTACTGCGGCGGCCTGCCGCTCGCACTGCGCGTCGCGGGTGCCTGGCTCGCCGCCCGCCCGCACTGGTCGCCGGGCCGCCTGGCCCGCCGGCTCTCCGACCCCCGCACCCGGCTCCTCGAACTGCGCTTCGCGGACCTCGACGTACGCAGCTCCCTGCACCGGTCCGTCGACCGGATCGACCCGGAGACCCGCGGCTTCCTCGGACGGCTCTCGCTCCTCGGCCCCGGGCCCTTCGACGCCGCCACCGTCGCGGCGGCCGTCGGGCTGAGCGAAGGGGCCGCCGAGGAGCGGCTGGAGCGCCTGGTGGACGCCTCGCTCCTCGACCTGTGCGGCGTCGGCCGGCAGGGACTGCCTGCGTACGGGCTGCACCCCCTGGTACGGCTGCTCCTGCTGAACCCCTTCGCGGAAGCCCCCGTACAGCCGGGCCTGCCCCAGGCCGCCTGAGTCCCCTCAACCCCGTCCCGCGCACCGAACCGCTTCTCGCAAAGGCGAGCCCACCATGCTCACGCGCCAATCCGCCGCAGTGGCCGCTCCCGTCCGGCCGTTCGCCGACGGCGCGGCCGAACTGTGGCTCGGCACCGCCGGCCCCCGTCTCGACCCGGCCGACCTCGCCATCCTGTCCGCCTCCGAACGCAACCGCGTGCACCTGCTGCGCGACCAGGCGGCGCTCTCGTACGCCTCCGCACACGCAGGTGCCCGCCGGATCCTCGCCGGGCACCTGGGCACCCACCCGGCCGACATCCGCTTCGGCCGGACCCTGTGCCCGGATTGCGCGGACCCCGCGCACGGGCCGCCGAGCGTGACGTGGCCGACGACCCGGCTGACCTTCAACCTGTCGCGCTGCGACGGCTACTGGCTGCTCGGGATCGGCGAGGGCCGGCCGGTCGGCGTCGACCTGGAGGCCAACCCCCGGGTCGACCCCGACCTGACCGCGCCGCTCGCCTTCACCGCCCGCGAGCTGGCCCACCTGCGCAGCAGCCCCGACCCGCTCACCCGGCGCGAGGTGTTCCTGCGCTGCTGGACCCGGAAGGAGGCCGTCGTGAAGGCGGTCGGCATCGGACTCGCCGCCGACCTGACCCGCATCGAGGTCCACCCCGGCACCCCCGGCCCGGTGCTCGTCCGCTACGGACTGCCACCGGGGCCCGATCACTGGCTCTTGCAGGAACCCGACTTCGGAACCGGCGTGTACGCGGCCATCGCCCGCACCGCCTCCTCCACCGGCCCCGTCCGGGCCCTGCGCTACGGACTCGACCCGCTGCCCGGCGCCGATGCGCCCCATGGACTTGGAGCGACACCATGACCCCCGCCCCGCCGACGGCCGCCCGTGACGGCCGCCAGGACAGCGGCCCGGCCCCCGCCTCGATCAGTTCGCTGATCGCCCGAAACGCCGCCCTCACCCCGGACGCGGTGGCCGTCGTCGACGGCGCGCGCACCCTTGGCTACGCGGCCCTCGACGCCCACGCCAACCGGCTCGCCCACCACCTCATCGCCTGCGGGGTACGGCCCGACGACCCCGTCGGCGTCTGCCTCTACCGGGGAGCCGACCTGGTGGTGGCCCTGCTCGCCGTGTGGCGGGCCGGTGCCTGCTACGTGCCCCACGACCCGGACCTGCCGCCGCGCCGGCTCGCCCGCCAGCTGCGGGCCACCGGTACCCGTGTGGTGCTCGCCGAGACCGCGGCCGCCGGGGCCGTGGCCGCGGCGGGCGCCCGGGCGGTCGTCCCGGACGCCATCCGCGCCGTCCTGGACATGCTGCCCGGCACCCCGCCCGACCGGACCTGCGACCCGGCCGGGGCGGCGTACGTCGTGCACACCTCGGGGCGGGACCGGGAACCGCGCAACGTCGTCGTCAGCCACGCCGGCATCACCAACCGGGTCGCCTGGTCGGTGGACACCTTCAGGCTGGGCCCCGCCGACCGGATGCTCCAGAAGACCACCACCACCTTCGACGCGCACTGCTGGGAGGTGTTCGCGCCGCTGGTCTCCGGCGGTGTCCTGGTGCTCGCGCCCATCGGTGTCGAGAGCGACCCGGCCGCCCTCGCGGCCGCCGTGCGCGCCCACCGGATCACCGTCCTCCAAGTCGTCCCGCCCGTACTGCGGCTGCTGGTCGAGGAACCCGCCCTGGCCGGCTGCGAGGCGCTGCGCCTGGTGCTCTCGGCGGGCGAACCGCTCCACGCCGAGCTGGTCCAGCGGCTCCTGGGAAGGGTGCGGGCCGAGGTGTGGAACGCGTACGGCACCGCGGCCTGCTCGATCGATGTGACCGCCCACCGGGTCGACCCGGCCCAGCGCACCGGTCCGGTGCCCATAGGGCGGCCGTTGCCCGGCGTACGGACCGTGGTGACGGGGGCCGACGGCCGCCCGGTCACCGCCGGCGAGCCCGGCGAACTGCTCGTCGGAGGCGTCGGGGTGGCCCGCGGATACCTCGGCGAACCGGCCCTGACCGCAGCCTCGTTCGTACCCGACCCGCAGGCCCTCGACGGTTCGCGTCTCTACCGGACCGGGGACCGGGTGAGGCTGCGGCCCGACGGCGCCCTGGAGTTCCTCGGGCGGATCGCCGAGCACGTCACCGTGGACGGGACGCGCATCGACCCGGCCTGCGTGGAGCAGGCGCTGCTCGCGCACCCCGGTGTCGGGAACGCCGCCGTCACCACCTACGAGGCACCGGACGGGGAGATCCGGCTCGCGGCGCACGTGGCGGCCCGGCCCGGACTGCGGCTGCCCGAGCTCCAGGCCTTCCTGGCGGAACGGCTGCGGCCGCAGGAGGCGCCGAGCGCGTTCATGCTGCTCGACAGCCTTCCGCTGTCCCCGACCGGCAAGGTGGACCGGCGCGCCCTTCCGTTGCCCGGTTCCCCGGGCGCCGACGGCCGGCCCGCGCACCGGGCACCGCTCACGCCGGCGGAACGCGCGGTGGCGGCGGCCTGGCACGAGGTGCTGCCGGTGGACACGGTCGGACTGGACGACGACTTCTTCGGTCTGGGTGGCAGCTCGCTCCAGCTCACGAAGCTGGTGTCGCGCCTCCAGCCGCTGGCCGGGCGCGAGATCCGGCTGCGCGACTTCATCCGCGCGACCACCCTCGCCGCACAGGCGGAACTGCTGGTGTGAACGTCCGCGCACGCCGTCGGCCGGGTGCACCTCCCCGAAGGGGGGCACCCGGCCGGGAGTGCGGGCGCGGCGGGCCGCGACGGTTCAGACCGCTACGGGCGCGGGGGTGGCCACCGGTGCCACGAACGGCTGCGCCAGCGCCAGGTAGTGCGCGGACGACACCGCCACCGAAAGGTCCAGCCGGGCCGCGTTGAAGAAGATCTCCTCGTGCTCCAGCAGGCCGACGTCCACGACGAGTTCGAGGTCCGGATGGAAACTGAACGGCACGATCGATCCGCTGACGCACCCGGAGAGGCTCTCGGCGATCTCCCGGGACGCGAAGGCGGCTTCCGTGCCCTCGAACAGCTCCTGGACCGAGGCCATGTCGACCCGCCGGTCGCCGGGCACCACGACGAGGACGTACCGGCGTCTTCGGCGGCCCGTCCCCACCCTGACCACCAGGCACTTGGCGGCCTGTTCGAGGGGGTGGCCGCGGAGCTCGGAGGCGAGGTCGGTACGGCCCTCGGGGGCGTGCCGGATCAGCCGGTAGGGAATGCGGGCGCCTTCGAGCAGGGCCAGGAGCCGGCGCGAGGTGTCGGCGGGGGCCACGGTGTCGTGCGTCATCATCGGCCCGTCCGTTCCGCGGCCGCGGTGGCCGAGCGGACGGTCCAGCTCCGGTCGGCGCCGACCGAGGCGGCGGCGCGGCCCAGCGCGGACGGCGGTACCGGGGAGTCCACGCACAGCCCGGCGAGCGCGGTGGTGCCCGTGGCGTCCCGGGCGACCTGCATGGCGGCGATGTTCACGCCCTCGTCCGCGAACTCGCCGCCGATCAGGCCGACGGCGCCCGGCCGGTCCGGGTAGCGCAGGAAGGCCAGGTCCCCGGCGAGGGGCAGCTCCAGGTCGTAGCCGAGGACTTCGATCAGCTTCTCCTGGCGGCGTACGCCCGCCAGGGTGCCCGAGACGGTGACCACGCGCCCGTCGGGGAAGACCCCGCGCAGGGTGACGGCCGAGCGGTGGCTGTCGCCGCCCGCGTGGGTGGTGAGCTTCGAGGTCAGACCGCGTTCCAGCGCGATCAGCGGGGCGTTGACCTGGCTGACGGGACCGCCGAGCACCTCCAGCACCCCCTTGAGCGCCGAGAGTTCCAGTGCGGCGGCCTCCTGCGTGGCGATCTCGCCGTGCAGCTGGACCTCCAGCTGGGCGGGAACCCCGTCGGCTGCCCGGGTGAAGAGGCGGCCGAGCCGTTCGGTCAGGGGCAGCCAGGGGCGTACCTCCTCGGAGACCCGGCCGCCGCGCACGTTCACGGCGTCGGGGACGTGCCGGCCTTCCAGCGCCAGGCGCACCGAGTGGGCCGCGGCGATGCCCGCCTTCTCCTGCGCCTCGTCGGTCGAAGCCCCCAGGTGCGGGGTGACCACGACGTTGTCGAGGGTGAACAGCGGCGAGTCGACGCACGGTTCGGTGGCGTACACGTCGAGGCCGGCGCCCGCGACGCGGCCCTCCTTCAGGGCCGCGTACAGCTCGTTCTCGTCGACGATGCCGCCGCGCGCGGCGTTGACGATCCGTACGCCCGGCTTGACCTTGCGCAGAGCCTCGAAGCCGATCAGGCCGGTGGTCTCCGGGGTGCGCGGCAGGTGGACGGTGAGGAAGTCGGCCTGGACGAGGAGCTCGTCGAGGGTGAGCAGGCGGACGCCGACGGCGGCGGCGCCCGCGGCGGTCACGTACGGGTCGTAGGCGGCGACGTCCATGCCGAAGGCGGCCATCCGCTGGGCGACCAGGGTGCCGATGCGGCCGAGGCCGACCACGCCGAGGACCTTGCCGTTGAGTTCGACGCCGGACCAGCGGTTGCGCTGCCAGGAGCCGGTCTTCAGGGCCGCGTCGGCCTGCGGGATGTTGCGGGCGACGGCGAGCAGCAGGCCGACGGCCAGTTCGGCGGCGCTGGTGATGTTCGAGGTGGGGGCGTTGGCCACCAGGACACCGGCCTCGGTGGCGGCCTGGATGTCGACGTTGTCGAGGCCCACGCCGGCGCGGGCGATGACCTTCAGACGGGGTGCGGCTGCCAGGGCCTCGCGGTTCATCAGGGTGGCGCTGCGCACCAGGACGGCGTCGGCGTCGGCGAGCGCGGGCAGCAGGGCTGCGCGGTCGGCGCCGTCGACCCGGCGGATCTCGACGTCCCAGCCGAGGGCTTCCACGGTGGCCGGGGAGAGCTCTTCGGCGAGCAGGACGACGGGGCGCGGGGTGCGTGCGGCGGGGGCGGGGGAACGGGTCACGGTTCTGGCCTCTCGGATGGGTGGGGTGGGGGAGTACGGAGCCTGCTGCCGGGTTGGGCCCGGGCGGTCAGTAGCCGCCCCACTGGACGAGGAGCTGGGATCGCTCCGCCTCGTCCATCAGGTCGACGCGGTGCACGGGGGTCGTCGGGTCGTCGGCGAAGGCCCGTAGGACCGTGGCGGTGCGGTCGAGGTACTTCTTCGCCTCGTCGGGCCCGTGGGTGTCGGGGCGGTGTCCGAGGCGCAGGGTGAGCCCGCCGCCGGAGGCCGGTACGGCCACCAGGCGCAGCGGGTAGTGCGTGGCGTCGTCGACCCCGATCCCGGCGAGCCGGGGAGAGGCGAGGCCGCCGGAAAGGGCGTCGAGGTCGAGCGGGTAGTTGACGAGCATCGTGGTGGTGTCGAACAGCTGGGTGCCGGTGGCGAGCTGCTGGATCCGGCCGAGCCCGGTGTGGTGGTGGTCGATGAGTTCGACCTGCTCGTCCTGGAGCCGTGTCATCAGGTCGAGGAGGGTCCCCTGGCCGGGAACCCGGACCCGTACGGGCAGGGTGTTGACGAAGAGCCCCACCATGCGGTCCATGCCGGGGAGTCCGGTGGGCCGGCCGGACACCGTGGTGCCGAACACGACGTCGTCGCGGCCGGTGGCGCGGGACAGGACGACGGCCCAGGCCCCCTGCACCAGGGTGTTGAGGGTGAGGCCGTGGCGCCGGGCCGCCCCGTCGAGGCGGCCGAGCAGGCTCGGGGAGAGTTCCTCGGTGACGGTCTCCTGGAGGACCGCGGCGCGGTCGACGGCGTCGGGGGCGACGAGCAGCGGCCCGGGGGATCCGTCGAGGTGTGCGGCCCACGCGGCCTCGGCGGCGGTCGTGTCCTGTTCGGCGAGCCATTCCAGGTGTGCCGAGTGCGGTACGGGCCGGGGCAGGGCGCTTTCGTCGCCGCGGGCCCAGAGCGTGAACAGTTCCTCGACGAGGACCGGTGTCGACCAGCCGTCCCAGGCGATGTGGTGCCCGGTGAGGATCAGCCGGTGGTGGCCGGGGCCGAACCGCAGCAGGGTGAGGCGGAGCAGCGGCGGACGGGTGAGGTCGAACCGGCGGGCCCGCTCGTGGGCGGCCAGCGCGTCGGCGGCCGCCTCCCGCTCCTCCTCGGGGAGCGCGCCGAGGTCCGACTCCGACCAGGGCAGGGCGACTTCGCGGTGGACCACCTGGGCGGGGGCGCTCAGTCCCTCGTGGTGGAATCCGGCCCGCAGCCCGGTGTGCCGTGCGACCAGGCGTTCCCCGGCCCGCAGCAGCGCGGCCGCGTCGAGCGGTCCTTCGAGGTCGATGCGGACCTGGGTGGTGTAGACGTCGAGGCCGTCCGCGGCCTCGGCGGCGTGGAAGAGGAAGCCCTCCTGGAGGGGGGTGACGGGCAGGATGTCCGCGGGGTGCGGTGCGGCCGCTTCCAGCTTCTCGATGTCGGCCTGGGTGAGGGCGACGAGCGGCAGGTCGCTGGGGGTGCGTCCGCCGGCTCCGGGCTGCCCGGCGAGTGCGGCGAGGGACTTCAGTTCGGCGGTCCACAGCCGGGTGAACCGGTCGGTCTCCTCCTCGGTGAAGAGCCCTTCGGGGGTGGTCCACACCGCGTGCAGTTCGGGTCCGGCGGCGGTGTCCTGGGCGAGCACGTGCAGTTCGACCGCGTACGGGGTGACCATGGCGGGGTCGGCACCGTGCGGCAGTGCCCCGGCGGGCAGGACCCGCCATCCGGCGCCCGGCGCCGCGGAGTCGTCGCCGATGCGCCCCAGGTAGTTGAAGAGCACCTCGGCGTGCGGTGCGGGACCGGAGCCGGCGGGGGCGCGCAGCCGCTCCTTGACGTGCTTGAGGGTGTCGGGCAGGGTTCCGGCGGCCGGGTCGAGGACTACGGGGCGGACGTCGGTGAACCAGCCGACGGTACGGGAGAGGTCCTGGGTCTCCGCGGTGTCGCGGCCGTGGCCCTCGACGTCGATGACGACCGGGCCCCGGTGCCCGCCCTGGTGCCCGCCGCGGTGGCCGCGCCAGGCGTCGACGGCCCGGGCGAGGGCGGTGACCAGGAGGTCGTCGGGGCGTCCGTGGAAGGCTGCCGGCACGGTGCCGAGCAGGTCCTCGGCGAGGGCGGAGGGCACGACCAGCCGGGTGTGCCGGGCGGTGGCGAAGGTGTCCCGGGCGGGGTCCGGGTGGCGGGCGCCGAGCGGGGATCCGTCCCCGGGCCTGGCGCGGGGGTGCTCCGGGGCGGGGCCTTCGGCCCGGCTGCGGGCCCAGGTGCGGTACGAGGTCGGAACCGGGCGGAGCGCTGCCGGACGGCCCTCGGCCAGGGCGGCGGCGGCCTCCGCCAGGTCGGGCAGGAGGATCCGCCACGACACTCCGTCGACCACCAGGTGGTGGGCCGCGAGGAGGAGTTCGTCGGGTTCGCCGTCCGGGGTGACCAGGCGTACGGCGCACAGCATCGCGCCCCGCTCCGGGTCCAGGCGGGACCGGGCGGCCTCGGCCGCGGCCGTGACGACCTGCGTGCGGCGTGCCGCGTCACGGGCCGGGACCTCGGCGCGCAGGAGCAGGGCCGGGGCCGCTTGGGGGGATCCGGCGGCGGGGACCGTGAAGTGCGCCCCGTCCTGGCCGCGCACCAGGGTGGCGCGCAGCAGGTCGTGCCGGTCGAGGACGGCCGCGAGGGCCGCGGTGAGGGTGCGGTCGTCGATTCCGGCGGGCAGTTCCACCAGGACGGCCTGGTGGAATCCGGCGATCTCCGTTCCGGTTCCGAGGAGTTCCCGGCCGAGGGGGCTCAGGGGGGCACGGCCGAGCCCGGCGTCGGGAGCCTCCCGCGGGGCTTCGGAGGAGGCCTCCCGGGCGGCTGCGGCGAGGGCCGCGGCGGTGCGCAGCCGGAACACCTCGCGGGCGCTGACGACGAGGCCCGCGGCACGGGCCCGGGAGACGACCTCCATCGCGAGGATGGAGTCGCCGCCCAGGGCGAAGAAGGAGTCCTCCGCGCCGACGGCGGTGAGTCCGAGCACTTCGGCGAAAGCGGTCGTGAAGACCTGTTCGCGCCCGGTGGCGGCGGTGCGTCCGGTGGCGGCGGCCGGCGTCCCGGGGGCGGGCAGGGCCTTGCGGTCGGCCTTGCCGTTCGGGGTGAGCGGCAGCGCGTCGAGCACGACGATCGCCGAGGGCACCATGAACTCGGGCAGCAGGTCGGCCAGTTCGGCGCGGGCGGCTTCGACGTCCAGGGCCGCCCCGCCCACGACGTAGCCCACCAGCCGCTGGGTTCCGGGACGGTCCTCGCGGACCACGACGACCGCCTGCTCCACGCCGGCCAGGCCCGTCAGTGCGGTTTCGACCTCGCCCAGTTCGATGCGCAGGCCCCGCAGCTTGACCTGGTGGTCGGTGCGTCCCACGTAGTCCAGGACACCGTCCTCCCGCCACCGTACGAGGTCACCGGTGCGGTACATGGGCGTCCCGGGCGCTCCGAAGGGGTCGGCGACGAAGCGCTCGGCCGTCAGCCCGGGCCGGCCCACGTAGCCGCGTGCCAGGCCGGTGCCGGCCAGATACAGCTCGCCCGCCACTCCCACCGGCACGGGACGCAGACCGCCGTCCAGCACGTAGACCCGGGTGTTGGTGATCGGGGCGCCGATCGGCACGGACCGGGCGCCCGGCTCGGGACGGCATTCCCAGGCGGTGACGTCGACGGACGCCTCGGTGGGCCCGTACAGGTTGTGCAGCCCGACCCCGGGCAGTACGTCGTGGAAGCGCAGCTGCTGGTCGAGGGGGAGTGCCTCGCCGCTGCACACCACGCGCCGCAGTCCGGTGCAGCGGCTCGCGGCGGGATCGCGGAGGAAGGCGGCGAGCATCGACGGGACGAAGTGCACGGTGGTGATGCGGTGGTGCTCGATCAGGGCGGCGAGATGCTCGGCGTCCTTGTGGGCCTCCGGCGGAGCGACGACCAGGGCGGCGCCTTCGAGGAGCGGCCAGAAGAACTCCCACACGGAGACGTCGAAGCCGGCCGGGGTCTTCTGGAGCACCCGGTCGGCCGCCGTGAGCCGGTAGCGGTCCTGCATCCACGTGAGCCGGTTGACGATGCCGCGGTGCGGGACGGCGACGCCCTTGGGGCGTCCGGTGGACCCGGACGTGAAGATCACGTACGCGGTGTCGTCGAGGGTGGCCGCGGGAAGGCCGTCCGCCGCGGGCCGGGTCCGGGACGGTCCCGTCGGCCCGGCCAGGTCGAGGGTGTCGAGGTGGCGGACCGGCAGGCCGGTGACGGGCAGCCGGCCGGCGACGGCGCCGGTGGTGAGGACCGCGACCGGGCGGCCGTCCTCGAGCAGCTGGGCGATGCGCCCGGCCGGATAGTCCGGGTCGACGGGCAGGTAGGCGGCCCCGGCCTTGAGGACGGCGTACAGGGCGACGACGAGCTCGGCGCACCGCGGCACCGCGACCGCCACGGTCCGGTCGGGTCCGGCTCCGTCGGCGATCAGGATCCTGGCGAGCCGGTTGGCCCGGAGGTCGAGTTCGCGGTAGGTGAGGGTGGTGTCGCCGAAGACGACGGCGGTGGCGTCGGGGGTCCGGTCGGCCTGCTCCTCGAAGCGGGCGATGAGCGTGGCGGTCGGTTGGGGCCCCGCGGTGTCGTTCCACCCGGAGAGCACACGGCCGCGTTCATCGTCGGAGAGGACCTCGATGCGGCCCGTGGGGCGGTCGGGGTCGGCGGCGACGGCTTCCAGGATCCGTACGAGCCGCTCCAGGAGGGTGGCGGCCTCGGCGGCGCCGATCACGTCGGTGCGGTGGCCCAGGCGGAGTTCGAGACCGTCGCCGGGGGTCACGGCGAGCCTCAGCGGGTAGTGCGTGGAGTCGGCGATGCCATGGCCGGTGAGGCGCAGGCCGGCGCGCGAGAGGAGGCCGTCGAAGGCCGTGTGGTCGAGGGGGAAGTTCTGGAAGACGGTGGTGGTGTCGAAGAGGGTGTCGTGCCCGGCGGCCCGCTGGACGTGTGTGAGGCCGAGGTGATGGTGGTCGAGGAGGTCGGCCTGTTCGGCCTGGACCCGGGCGAGCGCGGCGAGCACGGGCTCGTCCTCGTGGATCCGGATCCGGACCGGGAGGGTGTTCAGGAGCATCCCGATGATCCGCTCCGAGCCCGGGAGCCCGGCGGGACGGCCCGAGACCGTTCCGCCGAAGACGACGTCGTCGCGGCCGGTGAGCCGGGCGAGGAGCAGCCCCCAGGCGAACTGGACCACGGTGTTGGCGGTGATCCCGTGCGGGCGGCCGTGCGCGGCGATCCGGTCGGCGACGGCCGCGGGGAGCACCGCGCGGACCTCTTCCTGCGGGGCGGGCGGCAGGTCGGCCGCCTGCGGGGCGTAGCGGGTGGGCTCCGGAAGCCCTTCCAGGGCGGTGGCCCACGCCTTCTCGGCGCCGTGCCGGTCCTGGGCGCGCTGCCAGGCGAGGAAGGCGCGGTAGGGGACGGGCGGGAGCAGGGCCGCCGCGGGGCCGTCGGCGTACAGCGCGAACAGTTCGCCGAGCAGCAGCGGGACCGACCAGCCGTCCCACAGGATGTGGTGGGCGGTCAGCACCAGCCGGTGGCGTCCGCCACCGAATCCGAGCAGGGCGAAGCGCAGCAGCGGGGGCCGGGCGAGGTCGAAGCCCCGGGAGCGCTGCACGGCGGCGATCCGGACCGCTTCGTCCTCACCGCCGGCGCGTTCGGTGAGGTCGAACTCCTCCCAGGCGAGCGGGACGTGCCGGTGGACCAGCTGTACGGGGCGCTTGAGGCCCTTGTGCCGGAACGCGGCGCGCAGGCCGCTGTGGCGGGCGGTCAGCCGTTCGGCGGCGGCGCGCAGCCGGGCCGGGTCCAGGGGGCCTTCGAGGTCGAGGCGTATCTGGGTGGCGTACACGTCCACCGAACCGGTGGCCTCGGCGTCGGCGGCGTTGAGGAGGAAGCCCTCCTGGAGCGGGGAGAGCGGGAGCAGCTCCTCGACACCGGGTGGCAGGGAGCGGGTGGCGCGGGGCGCGGGCGAGGCGGTGGACGTGGCGGTGGGCGGGGTCGGTGTCATGTCAGCGGCCCGCTTCCAGGGCGAAGCCCCCGGCGATGTCGTCGGTGAGGCCCTCGGCGAGGCCGTCGGTGTGCTCGTCGGCGAACTCGTCGGCGAACTCGGCTTCCAGGAGTGCCAGTTCGTCGTCGTCGAGTTCGATGAGGGGCTCGTCGGAGAGCGGCAGCTCCTCGGTGACCTCCAGCGCGGAGTCGGCGAGCGCGGCGACGGTGCGCAGCAGGAAGACGTCCCGGGCGCTGATCACCAGCCCGGCCTCGCGGACCCGGGCCACCAGCTGCAGGGCCGTGATGGAGTCTCCGCCCAGGTTGAAGAAGGATTCCTCGGCGTCGGACGCGGTGATGCCGAGGACCTGCCGGAAGGCGTCCGCCAGGATCTCCTCGCGGGGTCCGTCGGGGGCCCGGCCCGCGGCGGACGGGACGATCTCGGGAGCGGGCAGCGCGTTGCGGTCGACCTTGCCGTTCGGGGTGAGCGGCAGCTCGTCGAGGACCACGATCGCGGACGGGACCATGAACTCCGGCAGGCCGACGGCCAGTCGGCCGCGCAGCTCCTCGCCGCTGACTCCGCGGGCGGCGACGTAGCCGACCAGCCGGCGGGCGCCGGGACGGTCCTCGCGGACGACGACGATGGTCTGCGCGACGCCGTCGAGGGCCATCAGCGCGGCCTCGATCTCACCGGGTTCGATGCGGAAGCCGCGCACCTTGACCTGGTGGTCGGTGCGTCCCACGTACTCCAGGGCCCCGTCGCTGCGGCGACGCACCAGGTCACCGGTCCGGTACATGCGCGTACCGGGCGTCCCGAAGGGGTCGGCGACGAACCGCTCGGCCGTCAGACCGGGACGGCGTACGTAGCCGCGCGCCAGACCGGCGCCCGCCAGGTACAGCTCGCCGGCGACACCGACGGGGACGGGCCGCAGCACACCGTCGAGGACGTAGGCCCGCATGTTGTCGAGGGGGGTGCCGATCGGCGGGACGTCGTCGACGGTGTCGAGCGGGAAGTGGGTGGCGTACGTGGTGGTCTCGGTCGGTCCGTAGACGTGCGCGAGGGCGAGCGAGGGGCAGGCTTCGCGCACGCGCCGCATGGCGGCCGGGGTGGCGGCTTCGCCGCCGGTCAGGACGGTGCGCAGGGGCGCGAACGCGGCGGGATCCTCCATCGCGATGAGGTTGAACAGGGCGGTGGTGAGGAAGACGCCGGTCAGGCCGTGGCGGGTGGCGAGTGCGCGCAGGCCGGACGCGTCCAGTCCGGCCGCCGGTGCGACGACGACCTGTCCGCCGGAGAGCAGGGGGACCCAGATCTCGTAGGTGGACGCGTCGAAGGCGTGCGGGGAGTGCATCAGCAGGCGCTCGTGGGCGCCGCCGAGCCAGCGGCGGTCCGCGGCGAACGCGGCGACGTCGCGGTGGGAGACGGCGACGCCCTTGGGCACTCCGGTCGAACCGGAGGTGTAGATCACGTACGCCAGCTGGGCCGGTTCTACGGGGATGCCGGGGTTGCCGGGGTCGGCGTCGGCGGCGGTGTCGCCCACCCGCAGGACGACGGCTCCCGCCGCGAAGCCCAGTGCGTCGTCGTCCCGGTCGGTGAGCAGGACGGGAGCCGCGGTGTCCTGGAGGACCAGGGCCATGCGCTCCGGCGGGTAGCCGGCGTGCAGGGGTACGTAGGCGCCGCCGGACTTGACGACGGCGAGGGTCGCCACGACGACGTCGGGGGAGCGTTCCAGGAGCATCGCGACGGGGGTCTCCGCGCGGACGCCCAGGGCGGTCAGCCGGTGGGCGAGGGCGTTGGCCCGGGCGTTGAGCTCGCGGTAGGTGAGCGTGGTGTCCCCGGCGGCGACGGCCACGGCGTCGGGGGTGGTGGCGGCCCGGCGCTCGAAGAGGACGGCGAGGTTCTCGTCCGGGACCGGGTGGGCGGTGTCGTTGCAGCCGTCGACGAGCCCGGCCAGCGTGGTGGCGGACATCAGGTCGATCCCGGCGATCGGGCGCTCGGGGTCGGCGGTGACCTCCTGCAGGAAGTGCAGGAACCACTCCTGGCACGCGGCGACGTCGGCGTCGGTGTAGCGCTCCGGATTCCCGTCGAAGTCGATCTTGAGGCCGGTGCCGTCGCCCCGGTCGTACAGGGCTATGGACAGGTCGTCGACCGGGCCGAGGCCGAGGTTGGTTATGTCGGCGCGGCTTCCCGCGAAGGTCAGCTCGTAGTCGAACGCCATGATGTTGACGACCGGACCCATCAGGCTGCCCTCGCTGCCGGTCAGGCCGAGGTCGCGGCGCAGGTCCTCGTAGCGGGCCCGCTGGTGCTTGAGGGCCGCACGGGCCTCCGCGGTGACCCGGGGCATCAGCTCGCGCATGGACTCGCCGGGAGCCACTTCGATGCGCAGCGGCACCACGTTCGAGGCGAGCTGCGGGGTGCGGCGGATCGCGGGGGTGGTGCGACCGGTGACGGGCAGGCCGACGACGACCTCGCGCCGGCCGGTGGCGCGGTGCAGGAAGGCGGCGGTGGCGGCGACGGCGAACAGCGGCCAGCGGGTGCGGCAGCTGCGCGCCGCGGCGGCGAGGCGGTCGGCGTGGTCCTGGGACAGCCTGCTGGTGCGGCGCACCCGTACGGCGCGCGGCGCGGTGGCGGGACCGCCGGAGAGCAGGTCGCTCAGGAGGGCGGGGGCCGGCATCCCGGCGAGCCGCTCCATCCAGAACTCTCGGTCGGTGGCGGCGAGTTCGTCCGCACGGTAGGCGGCGTCCTCGGCGAGGGTCTCGGTGAGCGGCGCGAACGGCTCCAGGCCGTCCGCGACCGGGGTCCCGGTGACGAGCTCGGTGTAGGTGGCGGCGAGTCTGCGGGAGATCTGCGCTCCGCCGAAGCCGTCGATGAGGATGTGGTGGACGCGCTGGTAGTAGACGAAGCGGGCGTCGGCGACGCGGAAGAGCGCGAAGGTGCTGATGCCGCCGGCGGCCAGGTCGATGGGCCGCTCCATGTCGTCGTCGATCCACGCGCGGGCGGAACCGAAGGGGTCGGCCTCGGTGCGCAGGTCGAAGTAGGGGAGCGGGGGCAGCGGACCGTCGTCGACGAACTGCCAGAGGGTGCCGTCGGCGTCGGGGGCGACGCGCCGGACCCGCAGGGTCTCGGTCTCGGTGAGCAGCAGGTGCCAGGCGGCTTCCATCAGCCGGGGGTCGATCCCGCCGGCGATGTCGAAGAACTCGGCGATGTTGTAGGCGAAGCCGGTGCGGTCGAGTCCGTGCGCGAACCAGACGCCGGTCTGCGGCACCGACAGCGGAAGCCGCCGGAAGGGGGCGGACGGGGCGGAAGGAAGGCGGTTCACGGGCGGGTCCCCCTGTCGGCGGGTGCGGTGCGGGCCGTCGCGGCGACGGTCCCGGGAATTCGGTCGGCGAGCCGGCCGCTGAGCAGGTCCATGAGCGGCCCGGCGGCGGACTCCAGGTAGAAGTGGCCTCCCGGCAGGGTGCGGACCTCGTGTCCGGCGACCGTGTGCCGGGCCCATTGCGCGGCGTCCTCGGTGGTGCAGGAGGGGTCGCTGTCGCCGGTGATGACGGTGACCGGGCAGGTCAGCGGCGCGCGCTCGACGAAGCGGTACTCCTCGATCATCCGGAAGTCCCCGCGCAGCACGGGCAGGGTCAGCTCGCGCAGCGCCGGGTCCTCCAGCAGCGTGGCGCCCACGCCGCCGAGGGCCCGTACGTACTCCAGTGCGTCCTCGTCGCCGCGGAAGCGCAGCACCCGGCTCATGTCCACGTGCGGGGCCTTGCGGGCCGACACGAACAGCCGGACGGGCAGCCCCGGGTGGGTGGCGCGCAACCGGCGCGCGGTCTCGAATGCGACGGTGCCGCCCATGCTGTGGCCGAAGAACGCCGCGGGCTTGTCGAGGCGGGGCAGGAGGGCCCGGGTGATGTCGGCGGCGAGCGCGTCGAGGCCGTCGGGGAGCGGCTCGGCGTAGCGGTCCTGGCGGCCGGGGTACTGGACGGCGACCAGTTCGATCTCCGGCGGGGCGAGCCGGGCCAACTCGCGGAAGGTGCTGGCCGCGCCGCCCGCGTGCGGGAAGCAGAACAGCCGCAGCCCGGCGGCCGGCCGAGGTGCGAACACCCGGAACCAGTCGGCGCCGGTGGCGGTCTGGACAACAGTCATGAGCGCGGCAACTCCCTGCACGTGAGCGGTGGTTCGGAGGGGCAGATCCGCCGCCGGTGGACAGTGCCCGGCGCAACGGCGAAGCCCCGGACGGGATTCCGTCCGGGGCTTCACTCTGCCGGGAGTGCCTATATTTTTCCGTTACGCACCCCGCGGGGGGATTGGGGGGACGTACGGTACGGGCCTTCCCGGAGTCTCGATGAACCGCCGTGCGAGCACGGCCGGTTGCTACGCGCCGGTGACCGTGACGTCGCCGCCCTCGCTGTGCGCCTTGACCTTGTTGGCGGAGGCGTCGTCGACGGTGACGTCGACCTTGCGGTTGCCGCCGGCCGTGCTGGCGTCGACGGCGTACGGGCCCTTGGGGAGCTTGACGGTCACGTTGCCGCCGGCGCTCTCGGCGTTGACGCTGAGGGGCGCCGAGCCGAACGACACGTCGACGTTGCCGCCGCCGGTCCTGGCCAGGACGGTGCCGCCGAGGCCGGTGCCGGTGACGTTGCCGCCGCCCGTGCTGGCGTCGACCTGGACACCGGCGGGCACCTCGACGCGGTAGACGACGGAGCACTTGGAGGCGGAGCCCCCGCAGGCGCTCCCCTTGAGGACGAGCTTCCCGCCCGAGACGGAGTGCTCGGTCTTCGGCTTGGCGTCGCTGTACTCCAGCGTCTCGGTCACCTTGACCGCGGTGCCGGAGCCGCTGACGATCTCGATGTCGCCGCCGCGGTTGTCGATGGTGACGGCGGTGACCTTCTCGGTCACCTCGTACGACTGCTTGGTGCTGTCGGCGGAGCCGCCGACGCCCCCCGACCCGTCGCAGCCGGTGGTCACGACCGCCGCGGCCGCCACGGCCACCGCGCACACGACGAACTTCTTGAGGCTCCTGCTGTAAGTACTCACGAGGATCTACCTTTCATCCTTGCTGCGGGTGACCGGCTGTGCGGGCGACCGACTGTGCGGGGGACTTGCCGGGTGCGTGATCGACTAGCTGCGTACGGAGGCGAGTGCGGTGGGCGCCGCCTGCTCCGGGGTCTGCTGCCCGGCGGTGGGGGCCTGCGTCGGGACGGCGCCCGCGGGCCGCTTGCCCCAGGCGCGGTCGCCCAGGAGGGTCAGCGCGGCCGGCAGGAGCAGGCCGCGGACGATGGTCGCGTCGATGGCGATGGCGGCGGCCATGCCGACGCCGAGCATCTTGTACTCGATGCCGGACATCGTGGCGAAGAGCGCGAAGACCGAGATCATGACGACCGCGGCGCTGGTGACGACACCGGCGCTGGAGCCCACCCCGCTGACCACGGCGTCCTTGGCGCTGTCACCGCGCTGCCACAGCTCGCGGACCCGGCTGAGGATGAAGACGTGGTAGTCCATGCTCAGGCCGAA
This sequence comes from Streptomyces sp. GL_140, assembly GCF_057834465.1. NCBI lineage: Bacteria > Bacillati > Actinomycetota > Actinomycetes > Kitasatosporales > Streptomycetaceae > Streptomyces > Streptomyces sp. GL_140. The sequence goes on along the minus strand of NZ_CM174404.1, from coordinate 3,571,691 downwards.
GAGGATCACGAACATGAAGAGCGGGAGCCAGCTGACGATGCCGCCGTAGGAGTCGAAGCCCAGCAGGCCGCCGAGGCCGCCGTTCTGGAAGCCGAGGACCACCAGGCCGTACGCCGCCCCGATGGACAGCAGGTTCAGCAGGATGGAGACGACCGCGACGGCCGGGGCGCGGAAGGCCAGGGTGAGCACGATCAGGGCGAGGACCAGGACGAAGCCGAACACCCAGGGGGCGCGGCCGCTGAGCACCGACGCGAAGTCGTGCTGTCCGGCGATCTGGCCCGTCACGGCGTAGTGGAGGCCGTCGGTGCCCTTGAAGGCCTTGGGCAGGGCGTCGTCGCGGAGGGTCTTGAGCGCGTCGGTGGAGACCTTGTCGGTGCCCGAACCGGCCAGCGGGACCTTGATGACCAGGGCCTCTCCCACCTTGTGGGTGGAGATCTGCTCACCGAGGGAGGGGCTGGCGGCGGCCTGGCGGCGCAGTTCGGCGACGGCCGAGTCGGCCCGGCCGGTGGTGGCGCCCTCGCCCCAGACGACGACCGAGGCGGGGGCGGGGCCGCCGGGGAACGCCTCCTGGATGCGGACGCCGGCGTCGACGGCTTCGATGGAGCGGGGCAGGGAGCGGGTCTGGCCCGGGTCGGAGAGCTTCATGCCGAGGGCGGGGGCGGCCAGTGCGAGCAGCAGGACCACGGCGGTCCCGCCCATCAGCAGCGGCCTGCGCACCACGCCGCGGGCGATGGAGGTCCAGGTGCGGGACTCGGTGGCGGTGGTGCGGCGGCGGCCGAGGAAGGGGATGCGCAGGGAGTCGATGCGGTGGCCGAGCAGGGCGATGGTGGCGGGCAGCACCGTGACCGAGCCGAGCACGGCGAGGCCGACCACCAGGACGGTGCCGACGGCCATGCCGTTGAAGACGTCGATCCCGGTGATGAAGAGGCCCGCGACGGAGAGCATCACGGTGAGGCCGGAGATGACGACCGCGTGGCCCGAGGTGCGGGCGCTGGCTTCCAGGGCTTCCAGGGCGCTGCGGCCGGCCGCCCGCTCCTCGCGCTCACGGCGCAGGTAGAAGAGCGAGTAGTCGACGCCGACGGCCATGCCGATGAGCAGCACCACGGAGGAGACCGTGCTGTTGGCGGGGATGACGTTGCCCACGACGCCGAGCAGGCCGAGGGCGGCGAGCACCGAGGTGACCGCGAGCAGCACCGGGATGCCGGCGGCGACCAGGGCGCCGAACACCACGAGCAGGATGATCAGGGTGACCGGGAGCGAGGTGATCTCGGCCTTGGCCAGGTCGCTGTCGGCGGCGTCGTTGACGGCCGTCTGCAGCGAGAGGTCGCCGGCCTCGGCGATCCGTACCTCCGGGTGGGCGGCCTTGGTCTTCGCGACGGCGGCGAGGGCCGACTCGAAGTGCGCGTCGACCGAGTCCTCGGGACCGGCGACGGTGAAGCCGACGAGCGCCGAGTGGCCGTCCTTGGAGACCTGCTCCGCACCCTCGGCGCCGAGCGGCGAAGCCACGTCCGTGACGGCCGTGCCGGCTGCCTTCAGGTTGTCGACGAGGTCCTGCGCGGCCTTCTGGAGCGCGGGGTCGTCGGCGAACTTGGCGGAGGTCCGGTCGAGCGCCTCGATGAGGACGGACTCCTGGTAGGGCTCCTCGACGTTCTGCTCGCGGATGACCTTCTGGGCCCGGCCGGACTCGCCCGGGTCCGAGGTCTGGGCGCCGGATCCGGCGGCGCCGCCGATCAGTACGGAGAGCACCACCAGCAGGAGCCACCCCCCGATGGTCTTCTTGGCGTTGCGGGCGGACCAGCCCGCGACGCGCACGGTCAGTGGCTTACGGGCCTCCCCCCGGGACGGTGTGGGGGGTGTGGTGCTCGGCATGAGATGGTCTCCTATGCATGGGAGTGCATTTGCGGTGGCGACCGCACGCCGCCCGGGTCACGGCCTTCGGTTCCTAGGCCTTGCCGTGACGCGGAAGCAGCTGTGCGGGACTGCGTGGATTCCCTTGCCCGGGCCGTGCCGCGGGGCGGATGTCCGTCCGTCGGTGGCACGGCCCCGGCACGCAGGGGGTCGGGAAGGGTCCGGAGGGACCTATTCGATCTCGCGCATCATCTTTTCCATCGAGGCGATGGAGCGACGCGCCTGGGTGAGTTCCTCGGACATGTGGCGGTGCAGGCCCACGTTCTCCTCGAGGAGCTGGGCGTACTTCGCCGCGAGACGGCGGTACTCGTCCTCGCGGGCGGCCAGCATGCGAGCCCGCCAGGTGGCGGCGATCTGCCAGACGATCACGATCAGCAGCAGGAAGACGCCTCCTGCGGCGATGAGCCCCGTCGCGTCGCCGCTCCAGGGGTCCGCAGCCAGCGTCACCGTCTCGTGCCCGTTCACTTCGCTCCCTCGGTGGTGTTCTTGGACTCGTCCCGGTCGGTCAGGGTCCGGGCCGCTTCGGCCAGGGTCTGGGGGGTCAGGTGCAGGACGAAGGGGGTGACTTCGAAGTACTTCACGGCCTTACCGCTTTCCGACAGTTCGAGCACGCCGGCCACGAGTCCTGCGGCTTCGAGGCGTTGCAGGTGCATGTGGAGCAGCGGGCGGCTCATCCCCATCTCGCGGGCGAGCCGGCTGACGTAGTTGCGTCCCTCGGACAGTGCTCCGATGACACGCATCCGATGTGGATTTCCGAGCGCCGCCAGCATCTGCAACACCTCATCACCCGTCAGGGTCGGGAATGATTCCATCGCGACCTCTTTCATGTGTAAGAGAATCATGACAGGTGCCGGAGCTACCTGTCAATCATTCCTTACACATGTCAGTTCTCTTCTGGCCGTCACCCTTCTGTCCCCATGCCGAAGCACCGGACGGCTGAGGAATCGTCCGGTGCTCCGACTGTGCCGAGGGGGTCTATATCGCTTCGATATTCGCCCGGGCCCGGGCCCGGGCCGGGCCCGGGCCGGGATCAGGCCGGGGACCCCTTCTCCTCGACCCGCCCCATGCCGCGCACCGCGGGTGCCGCGAAGGCGGCCAGGGCCAGCAGGGCCATGCCGGCGGCCGCGGCCAGCACGCTCCAGTACGTGCCCACCACCGCGAGCAGGAAGCCGCCGGCGAGCGCGCCGAGCGAGTTCATGCCGGAGCCGAAGAGCCCGAAGACGCTCATGGCGCGTCCCTGCATCTCGTCCGGGGTGATCCTGACCTGGTGCACCCCGGCGGCCACGTTCAGCAGGGCCCCCGCCCAGCTCGTGCCGGCGCACAGCGCGCCCAGCACCACGGGGCTCCCGGTCAGCGCGATCCCGGCCATCAGGCCCGCCCACACCATCAGCGCTCCGATCAACAGCGCCGGGAGCGGCAGCCGCTTCATGAACCAGGACGCGGTCAGCGCCCCCGCGATCCCGCCGACACCTTCGATCACACCGATCACCGCCATGTACGCCGGGGGATACCCGCCCTCCTTGACGATCAGCACCAGCGCCAGGTTCAGCACCTGGAAGAGCAGGTTGCTGCCGCCCACGATGACGATCGCGACCCGCATGAAGCGCTGGCGCCACACCCAGGCGATGCCCTCGCCGATCTCCGCCCGCACCGACCGCCGTTCCTGCGCCTCCCTGGCGTCCTGGAACGACTTGGGGATCAGCAGCAGGGTCACCAGCGCGAAGAGGTGGGTGAGGGCGGCGACGCCGAACGGCAGCCAGCGGAAGGCCTGGAACAGCACCGCCCCGGTCGGCTGCCCCAGCAGTCCGGCCGCCTGGCCGCGCGCCTCGTTCTGCGACAGCGCCGCCGACAGGTGGTCCTCGTGCACGACGTGGCGCACCGCGGCCCGCTCGGCGAGCTTGTAGAAGATTACCGCGGCGCCCTCCAGGAACGCCGCGGCCATCACGTGGGGCACCGACAGCATCCCGAACCAGAGCGCGACCGCGAGGCTGCCCATCGAGGCCAGGCCGACCGCGTCGCACACCACCATCAGCCGCCGCCGGTCCCAGCGGTCCACCAGCGCACCCGCGGGCAGCAGCAGGAACAACTGCGGCAGCAGGGCCGCGGAGCCGACCAGGCCCGCGCTCGCGGGCGAGCCGGTGTACCAGAGCATCAGCAGGGGGTACGCGGAGACCGCGGCCCGCACACCGAACTGGGACAGTCCGGCGCCCGTCCACAGCAGCAGGAAGTCGCGGTTGCGCCGCAGCGGCGGGGGCCGCTCCTCGGCCGGAGCGGCAGCGGAAGCGGCCTCGGGCTGGTCCAGGAGGGTCATCGGGACGCCACCGCGGTGAGGGCGTGGGCATCCGGGACGCTGTCGGCGGGGCCCGTGCGGCACCACTCCAGGACGGCCATCGCGCTGTGCATCTTGTTCTCCGCCTGGTCGAAGGCGATGCTGTGCGGCCCGTCGAGGACCTCGGCGGTCACCTCCTCGCCACGGTGCGCGGGCAGGTCGTGGAGGAACACCGCACCCGGGTTGGTCCTCCACAGGTCGGCCCCGACCCGGAAGGGCAGGAACGCCTCGCGCCACCGCGGGTCCTCCTTGGAGGTGCCCGTGGTCTGCCAGCGCGAGGTGTAGACGACGTCGAAGCCCTCCGCCGGATCGGCGGTGTCGTGCCGCTCGGTCACCGACGAGCCCGTGCGCGCCGCCTGGTCCTGAGCCCGGCGCAGGACGGAGGGCTCCAGCCCGTATCCCCGGGGGGTCCGCAGTTCCAGCGTCGTGCCGGTGTAGCGGCTCAGGCCGAGGGCGAGCGCGGCGGCCGTGTTGTTGCCCTCGCCTAGGTAGAGCACCCGAAGACCGTCGACGCGGCCGAACCTGACCAGCAGTGTCGTCAGGTCGGTGAGCCCCTGGGTGGGGTGCTCGTCCGCGCTCATCGCGTTGATCACCGACATCCGCTGCTGCGCCGCCCAGCCGCGCAGTTCGGCGGGGTCGCCCGCGGTCCGGGCGACGAGCACGTCCAGCATCCGGGAGAACACCCGGCCGGTGTCCTCGGTGGTCTCGCCGGTGTTGAGCTGGAGGTCGTCGGGCCCGTAGGAGACGATCTGGCCGCCGAGGCGCAGCGCACCCGCCGAGAAGGCGGTACGGGTACGGGTGGAGGTCTTGCGGAAGTGAATGCCGGTGACGGTGCCGGCCAGCGGGCTGCCGTGGGCGGTGCCGGTGCTGAACGCGGCGCCGCGCGCGACGATCGCGCGGAGCTCGGCGTCGGAGAGGTCGTCGAGGGAGATGAGGTGCCGAGGGGTCACGGTGTGCTCCTGGGTGCGTCGAGGGGCGCCGGGCCCGGCAGGCGCGGCCATGCCGGGCCCGGCGTCGAGTAGGAAGGGCGTACGGGCGGGAACCGCCGGGTCAGTCGGCGTCCACGGCGGCGGCGAGCGCCTTGACGACGTGCTCGCCCGCGTCCCCGTTGGTCAGGACGACCAGGCCGGAGCCCGAGGCGAGCCGGGTCACGGAGACCCCGTGGAAGCCGGTCGGGGTGCCACCGTGGCCGAACTCGGTCCCGGAAGCGGTGGTGTCGACGACCGTGCCCAGGCCGTAGAAGGAGTCCCGGAACGGCGTGAGGAGTTCGGCCGCCGTCTCCCGGCGCAGCAGGGCGAGCGGCCTGCCGAGCGCCGAGCGGCGGATCTCCAGGGCGAGCCGGGCGAGGTCGGGCGCCGTGGACCAGAGCCCGGCGGCCGCCGCGTCGGGGCGGATCCGGCGGCCGCCCTCGATCGGCCGTCCTTCGGAGTCGTGGCCGGTCGCGAAGGTGGTCGTGCGGCCCGAACCGGACGGGAAGTCCTGGTCGAAGCTGCTGTCCCGCATGCCGACCGGGTCGAGCACCAGGGTCCGCATCAGCTGGTGGAACGGCTCGCCGGTGACGTCCACCATGGCCTGCTGGAGCACCGAGTAGTGCACGTTGGCCTTCCGGAAGACCGTGCCGGGGACCAGGTCGCGGTCCACCGGGGAGGTCGTCGCGGGCCCGCTGCCATGCAGCAGGTCGAGCAGGCTCGGCACCGCAGCCCCGGGCACGAAGCCCTTGCCGGGCGTCGGCGTGAGTCCGGCGAGGTGTCCGAGCAACTGCCGGACCGTCACCGCGCCTTCGCCCTCGGGCACCCGCCAGCCGCGCAGGTAGGCGTTGACGTCCTCGTCGAGGGCGAGCACCCCGTCCTCGACGAGCCGCAGCACACCGACGGCGGTGACGTGCTTGCTCAGCGAGCCGACCTGGAAGGCGGTGTCCGGCCTGACCGCGACACCCTGCCCCGCATCGCCGTACGCCTCGGCGGCGATCAACTCGCCGCCGCTCAGGACGGCGACGCTGACCCCGGGAACCCGGTACCGCTCCATCACGTCCGTCGGCGCCACGAGCCGGCCCACCGGGGCGGCCGGAGCGGTGGCGGTCACCGGGGCCGCCACGGCCGGCGGGGCGGCGGCGAGCGCCTCGTCGACGGCGGCCGAGAGCTCGGCCAGCGTCTCGTGCTGGTAGAGCATGAACAGCGAGACCGGCAGCCCGGCCGCGCGGGCGGCGGCGACCACCTGGATCACCAGGATGGAGTGCCCTCCCCGGACGAAGAAGCTGTCCGTGGCACTGATCCGCTCCACGCCGAGCACCTTCGCCCAGATGCCCGCGAGCACCGACTCGGTCCCGTCGGCCGGGGCGACGAACTCGCCCTCGCCGTCGGTCTCCTCCGGATCCGGCAGGGCCTTGCGGTCGACCTTGCCGTTCGCGTTCAGCGGCATCGAGTCGAGGACCGTGAAGGTCGCCGGGACCATGTACTCGGGCAGCCCGGCCGCGCAGTACCGCTCCAGCGCCGAGGTCTCGAGCGCCGTGTCCAGCACGACGTAAGCGGCGAGCCGTACGTCGCCCGGGGCGTGCACGCGGCCGGTGACGTACGCGGCGCGGACCTCCGGGTGGGACAGCAGCACGGCCTGGACCTCCCCGGTCTCGACCCGGTAGCCGCGGATCTTGACCTGGTCGTCGATGCGGCCGAGGAACTCGACCGTCCCGTCGGCCAGCCACCGCGCCAGGTCGCCGGTGCGGTAGATCCGGGCGCCCGCCGGCCCGTACGGGTCCGGCAGGAACTTCTCCGCGGTCAGGCCGGGCTGGCGGACGTAGCCGCGGGCCACGCCCGTACCGCCCACGTACAGCTCTCCGAGGACCCCGACCGGCACCCGGCTCATCTGCGGATCGAGGACCCGCAGCACCATGCCGGGCAGCGGGCGCCCGATCGGCACCACCTCGGCGGTGACCGGCCCGGTCAGCGGCAGGATGCTGGCGCCGACCGAAGTCTCGGTCGGGCCGTACTCGTTGACGAGCCGGTCCGCACCGAGCATCGCGGCCCAGCGCTCGGCGAGCTCGCCCGGCAGGGCCTCCCCCGCGACGACCACCACCGAGGCCAGCGAGCGGGCCTGCTCCTCGTCGATCTGGTGCGAAAGGACCTGCAGGTGCCCCGGCGTGAGCTTGAGGAAGCCGAACGGGGCGTACTCGACCAGCCGCGCCCCCAGCTCCGACAGGTCCAGGTCCTGCGGCAGCAGCACCACCCGCTCGCCGGCCAGCAGCGGAGCCCACAGGTTCGGCACCACCAGGTCGAAGGCGACCGAGGAGAACACCGCGCCACCGCCGGCGCCCGCGCCCACCAGCTCGGCCACGGCCCAGCCCAGGTGGTTGGCCAGCCCCCGGTGCGGGACGGCGACGCCCTTGGGGCGGCCCGTCGAACCGGAGGTGTAGATCACGTACGCGATCCGGTCGGGGTCTCCCGGCACGCCGGACGGCGCGTCCGGGCGGGCGGCGACGGCGTCGGCGTCGGCCGCCAGGTCCACCACCGTGACACCGGCTGCGAACCGGTCGGCGTGGGCGGTGGTGGTGACGGCGACGGTGGCACCCGCGTCGTCGAGCATCGCGGCGACCCGGGCCTCGGGGAATCCGGGGTCGAGCGGGATGTAGGCCGCTCCCGCCTTCCACACGCCGAGCAGAGCGGCGTGCAGGTCGGGACCCCGGTCCAGGAGGACGGCGACCGGCGACTCGGGTCGGACCCCGGCGGCGAGGAGGTGGTGCGCGATCCGGTTGGCACGCGCCTCCAGCTCGGCGTAGGTCAGGGTGAACCCGTCCCCGGTGACCGCGACGGCGTCCGGGGTACGGGCGGCCTGGGCGGTGAACGCCTCGTGCACGGGGCCGTCGGCGGTGGCGCCCCGGGGAGCGTTCTCCCCGGCCGCGACCAGGGCGGTCTCGGCGGGCGGCAGGCAGCCTCCGCGGGCGTCGCCGTCCGCACCGCCCGCCATCTCCACCAGGACCTGGCGGTACAGGGCGGCGATCCGACCGGCGGCGGCCCGCCCGACGACGCGGGGGGCGCAGCGCAGCTGGAGCCGCCCGGGAGCGGTGCCGACGGAGAAACCGAACTCGTTGGAGCTGGCCCCGGTGCTGGCGTCCGCGTCCACGGACGTCCCGGTGGACTCCTGTCCGGCGGAGGCCGCCGTGAAGTCCTGGTAGCTGAAGTAGACCTCGATCAGTCGGCCGCCGTCCCCGAACTCCCGCTGGATGGCCGGCATCGGGAAGTGCCGGTGCGGCCAGCCCGCGAGTTCGGCGGCGAAGGTCTGCTCGACGAGCTCGCGCCAGGTGCGGGCTCCGGCCGTGTGTCCGAGCGGCTGGATGTTGAGGTACATGCCGGCCAGCCGGTCGGCTCCCACGGCCTCGGGCCGCGTGTGGGCGGTGAGACCGGTGAGGAAGGAACGCTCGGGGGTGAGCAGGCTGAGGGCCTTGAGGTGGGCGGCCAGCAGCACCGACTTCAGCGGTACCCGGGCCTGCTCGGCGAGCCGCTCCAGGCCGTCCGCCAGGTCGGCGTGGACGACGTCGACGAGGTACATCCCCCCGTCGGCGTCCGGGCCGGTCTCGCCCCAGCCGGTCGGCAGGGCGAACCGCTCGTGCCCGGCGACGACGGCCTGCCAGTGGGCACGGTCCTCGGCCGAACCGAGGGCCCGGACCTCCTCGGCGACGGTGTCGGCGAAGCGGACGGCGGGGGCGTCGTACGGGGGAAGGTTCCCGGCCAGGGCCCCGTCGTACAGCGCGAGCAGCTCGGTGAGCAGGGCGCCCAGGCTCCAGCCGTCCAGGATCACGTGGGAGTTCACGGCGGTGAGCTGTCGGCTGCCGTCCGCGCACAGGTGGACGGTCAGGTCGAGCAGCGGCGCCGCGTGCGGGTCCAGGGCGCGACGGTGGCGCTCGTCGACGTACGCCCCGATGGCGGCGGTCGTCTCCTCCTCGGTGGCTCCGGTCAGGTCGACCGTCCGCACCGGCAGTGCGGCCGTCGCGTGAACCAGTTGCAGCGGCACCCCGTACGTCTCGATGTCGACGCCGGTGCGCAGCACCTCGTGACGGGCGACGAGCTCGTCCAGGGCCCGCTGGAACGCGGCCCGGTCGAAGTCCCGGCCGTCACGCACCCGCAGGCTGGTGACGAGGTGGTAGTCGGGGTACTCGGCCGCCGACATCATCTCGATCTGCATGCCGAGCTGGTTCTGGGTGAGCGGGTAGGCGTCCACCACCCCCGCGGGCAGTAGGGCCCGGTCCTCGTCCGTGATCTGGGCGAACCGTGCGACGGGCGCCGGAGCCCCGGCGGACGCGCCGCCGGCCCGTCCGGTCAGCAGCGCGGCGAGGTCCGCGAGGACCGGCCGCTCCATCAGGTCGCGCACGCTCAGTTCGTGTCCGGCGTCCCGCAGGGTACCGACGACGAGCACGGCACGGATGGAGTCGCCGCCGAGGTCGAAGAAGTTGTCGCCGGTCCCGGCCCGGTCGACGCCGAGGACGGACCGGTAGACGGCCGCGACCTCGTGCTCGACCGGGGTACGGGGTGCGGTGTACGCGGCCGCCGCGCGGAGGGCACCGCCCTCCTCCGGGGTGGGCAGGGCGCGCTTGTCGAGCTTGCCGTTGGTGGTGAGGGGGATCTTGTCCAGGGGTACGAAGGCGGCGGGGACCATGTAGTCGGGCAGGGCGAGGGCGAGTGAGGTGCGGATTTCGGTGACGGGGAGGTCGGTCGTGGTTTCGGTGGGTACGAGGTAGGCGACGAGGCGTTTGTCGCCGGGGGTGTCCTCGCGGACGATGACGACGGCCTGGGCGATGGAGGGTTCGGCGGCGAGTGCGGTGGCGATTTCGCCGAGTTCGATGCGGTAGCCGCGGATCTTGACCTGGTCGTCGATGCGGCCGATGAATTCGAGGCTGCCGTCTTCGCGGCGTCGGGCGAGGTCGCCGCTGCGGTACATGCGGCTGCCGGCGGGTCCGTAGGGGTTGGGTACGAAGCGTTCGGCGGTCAGGTCCGGGCGTCCCAGGTAGCCTCGGGCCACTGCCGGGCCCGCCACGTGGATCTCACCCTCGGTCCCCACGGGCACTTCCCGGCCGTCCTGGTCGAGCAGGTGGACGGTGAGGTCGGAGAGCGGACGGCCGACGGGGTTGCCCGCGCCGGGCGCGAAGTCCCGCTTGGTGAGCCGGTGGTAGGTGGTGTGGACGGTGGTCTCGGTGATCCCGTACATGTTGACCAGAGAGGTGCGGCCGAGACCGAGCTTGTCGGTCCACGGCTTGAGGTCGGCGACCTCCAGCTTCTCGCCGGCGAAGACGACGGCGCGCAGGCTCAGTTGCTTGATGCGGGGGTCGCCGTCGGCGGCGGCCGTGACGAGGGAGCGGAAGGCGGTCGGTGTCTGGGAGAGCACCGACACCTCTTCCTCGACGAGGAGGTCGAGGAACTCTTCGGGGCTGCGGGTGACGGCCTGGGGGACGACGACCAGGCGGCCGCCGTGGGCGAGGGCGCCCCACATTTCGAAGACGGACACGTCGAAGGCGTAGGAGTGGGCCATCGACCAGACGTCGGAGTCGTCGAATCCGTAGTGTTCCTGGGCGGTTTCCAGCAGGCGCACGACGTTGGTGTGGGTGAGGACGACGCCCTTGGGCTTTCCGGTGGAGCCCGAGGTGTAGATCGTGTAGATCACGTTGTCCGGGTCGCCGGTGCGGACCGGGTTGTCGGTGGGGGCCGTGGCCAGTGCGGTCAGCGTCCGGGTGTCGTCGAGGACGATCACCGGTCCGGTGTGGACCGTGGAGAGCTCCGGCAGGAGTGCGGAGGTCGTCACGACCGTCTTTGCGCCGGCGTCGCCGATGACGAAGCCCAGGCGTTCCATCGGGTTGGCCGGGTCGAGCGGCAGGTAGCCCGCGCCGGACTTGAGGACGCCCAGCAGGGTGGGGATCAGGTCTCCGCCACGCTCCAGGTGTACGCCCACCAGGTCTTCGGGGCCCACGCCGGCCGCACGCAGTACGTGCGCCAGGCGGTTGGCCCGCTCGTTGACCTCCGCGTACGACAGCGTCACGTCACCCGCGACCACCGCCACCGTGTCCGGCGTCTCGGTCACCCGTGCCTCGAACAACTCGTGCGCGAGGGAACCGGGGGAGAGCTCGTCCTGGGGCGTGGCCCCGGTCGTGAGCTCGGTGTCCAGGCCTGCCGCGAGGGACTCCAGGACCTCGCGGTACATCGCCGCCAGCCGCTCCCCGTTCTCGCGGGTGATCAGGCCGGTGTCGCTGTGGATGCCGATCTTGCGGTCGCCGTGGGCGTGGACGGACAGCCCGAACTCCGTGGGTGCCTCGCTGATCCCGGTCGTGGTGTCGACCAGGTCGGCGTCGGTCTGGTGGAAGTCGATGTAGTTGAAGTGGACGTCGAGCAGACGCTGCCGTCCGCCCCAGGCCCGCTGGATGGCGGGCAGCGGGTACCGGCGGTGGGCCCAGGTCTCGGTCTCCCGGCGGAACACCGCGCCGATCACCTCGCGCCAGGTACGGGCTCCCTTGGTGTGCGGGAACGGCAGCGTGTTGAGGTGCATGCCGATCACGCGGTCCGCGCCGACCGCCTCGGGCCGCGCGTGGAAGACGACGCCGGTGTGGAAGGCGGTGGCCTCGGTGAGCCGGCCCATGACCTCCAGGTGGGCGGCGAGCAGGAGGGTCTTCAGCGGTACGTCCGCCTCGGCGGCCCGTTCCCGCAGCGGGCCGGCCAGCGCGTCCAGCGGGACGTCGATCCCGTACGGCTCCGGGGAGCCGGCCGGGTCGCCGGCCCAGTCGGCGGGCGGGGCCAGGCGTGCGTGCTCCTTGACGACCCGCTCCCAGTGGGCGCGGTCGGCCGTGCTGTCCAGCGAGTCGAGCTCGCCGGCGACGAAGTCGGCGAAGCGGACCGGCGGGGCCTGGTAGGGAGCGGACTCGCCCGAGTCGCGCAGTTCCCGGTAGGCGTTCACAAGCTCCATCTCCAGGGTGTGCTGGCTCCAGCCCTCCACGATCACGTGGGACTGGGTCAGGGTCAGCCACCACGCCTCGTCGCTCTCCAGGTGGACGGAGAGGCGAAGCAGTGGGGCGGTGCGGAAGTCGAACAGGTCGGCGCGTTCGGCGGCGACGTGGGCGAGCAGTTCCCGCTCGCCGTCCACCTGGCCGATGCCCCGCAGATCGTGGATCCGGACGGGTACCTCGGCCGTCGCGTGGACCACCTGCATCGGTACCGCGTAGCCCGTGATGTGCACCGAGGTGCGCAGTACGTCGTGGCGGCCGGTGACGGTGCGGACGGCGGCCCGCAGTGCGTCGGCGTCGAAGGGGCGGTCGTCGCGGATCCTCTTGGAGACCACCGTGTGGTAGCTGTTGCGGCCGTTCTCCGAGAGCAGCTCGGCGACCATGCCGAGCTGGACCTGGCCGAGCGGGTAGGCGTCGACGGCGTCGGCGGGCAACAGCGCCCGGTCCGCGTCACCGATCAGGGCGAACGGGCGGACGGCAGCCGTCGGTGTCGTCAACGGCGCCCTCGAGGAGGCGAGTGCGGCCAGTGCCGCGACCGTGCGGTGCTCGAACACGTCGCGCACCGAGACGTCGTAGCCGCGGCCGCGCAGGGCGCCGACGACGGTGACGGCCCGGATCGAGTCGCCGCCCCGGTCGAAGAAGCCGTCCCGGGAACCGATCCGGCGTACGGCCAGGGCCTGTTCCCAGACCTCGGCGACGGCACGCTCGGCGTCGGTGGCGGGCTCGACGTACGCCGCGTCGGCGTCCGCGTCCGCTTCGGGGGCGGGCAGGCCGCGCCGGTCGACCTTGCCGTTCGGGGTGAGCGGCAGGGCCTCCAGGGTCACGTAGGCCCCGGGGACCATGGCGGGCGGCAGCTGGTCGGCGAGCTCCGCGCGGAGCGCGGACACGTCCAGGGCCCCGCCCTCGGCGGGCACCAGGTAGGCGACCAGGAGCTGGCTTCCGGGGACGTCCTCGCGGACGATCGCGGCGGCGTCGGCGACCTCGGGCCGGTCGACGAGGACGGCCTCGATCTCGCCGAGCTCGATGCGCTGGCCACGGATCTTGACCTGGTGGTCGACGCGGCCGAGGAACTCGACGTCGCCCCCGCGGCTCCAGGCGACGACGTCGCCGGTCCGGTAGAGGCGGGAGCCCGCGGGACCGTACGGGTCGGGTACGAACCGCTCGGCGGTGAGGCCCGGCCGGCCTCCGTAGCCGCGGGCCACGCCGACACCGCCCGCGTACAGCTCGCCGGGCACGCCGACCGGCACCGGGGCGAGGTGCTCGTCCAGGACGTAGAGGCGGAAGTTGCGGACCGGCTTGCCGATGGTGACGCGGGTGTCGCCGATCTCGTCCCCGATGCGGATCAGCGCGTGGGTGATGTCGTCGGAGCACTCGGTCGGGCCGTAGGCGTTGACCATCGGGACGTGCGGGAAGCGGTCGAACCAGCGGCGGCACAGGTCCGGCGGAAGTGCCTCGCCCGTCACCACCATCCAGCGCAGGCAGGGGAGTTCGACGTCCAGCGCGCCCGCGTCCATCGCGTCGAGCGCGGCGCGCAGCAGGGACGGCACGACCTCCAGGACGGTGATCCGCTCCTCGGCGGTCCGAGGGAACAGCGACAGCGGGTCGAGCGAGGTGTCCGCGTCGGTCACCCTCACCAGGCCGCCGACGACGAACGCGGCGAGCATCTGCCACACCGAGATGTCGAAGGCCATCGACGCGTTCTGCACGATGCTGTCGGAGCCGGTGAGCTCCAGGTCCTCGACCTTGGCGAGCAGGTGGTTGGCCATGCCGTGCCGGTGGACGTGGACGCCCTTGGGGCGGCCCGTGGAGCCCGAGGTGTAGATGACGTACGCGAGGTCGTCGGGGTGGGCGGTCTCCGGGAGGTTGTCGCCACCCTGCGCGGCCCACGCGGCCGGTTCGTCCAGCAGCACCGCCGGGGCGTCGATCCCGGCGAGGCCCTCGGCGAGCGAGCGCTGGGTCAGCAGGACCTTCACGTCCGCGTCGGCGGCCATGAAGGCGAGCCGCGACGCCGGGTAGGCCGGGTCGAGCGGCAGGTAGGCGCCGCCCGCCTTGAGCACCGCGAGGACCGCGAGGACCGTGGTCGGGGAGCGGTCGGCGCTGATGCCGACCACGGTGTCCGGACCCACGCCGAGGTCGCGCAGGTGCCGGGCCAGCCGGTTGGCCTCCGCGTTGGCGGCGGCGTACCCGAGCACCGTGGTGCCGTCGGAGAGCGCCGGACGACCGGGCTGCTCGGCGGCGAACCGCTCGAACTCCCGCTCGACGCTGATCCACGAAGGGGTCCGGGCCGTGTCCGTCCAGGAGTCGAGGAGGGCGGTGTCCTCCTCGGCGAGGAGGGTGGCGCGGGCGTCGCCCTCGGCATCGGCCGCCATGGCTTCCAGGACGGCGCGGTACATCGCGGCCAGCCGACCGGCCGCGTCACGGGCCAGCACGCTGGTGCTGGTCTTCAGGGTGAGGCCGCCCCCGGAGGTCGAGACCTCCAGGGCGAACTCGGTGGAGCCCGAACCGAGCCCGGCGGCCAGGTCCAGCTGCTCGCCGTCCAGGTTGTGGAAGTCCTGGTAGTTGAAGATCACCTCGACGAGGCGGCCCGCCGTTCCGGCGGTGCGCTGGATCTCGGGGAGCGGGAACCGGCGGTGCGGCCAGAGCGCGACCTCGCGGTCGAAGACCTGGCGCACCAGCTCCCGCCAGGTGCGGGCGGTACGGGAGTGCGGGAACGGCAGGGTGTTGACGTACATGCCGTACACCCGGTCGGAGCCCAGGACTTCGGTGCGGGTGTCGCAGATCAGCCCGGTGTGGAAGGCGGGTTCGTCGGTGAGCTGGCCGAGCACCTTCAGGTGTGCGGCGAGCAGCACGCTCTTGACGGAGACGCCGGCCCTGGTCGCGAAGGCCCGCAGGGGCGCCTCCAGGTCCATGAGCGGCACGGTGACGGCGAAGTCCTCGGGGGCACCCGTACGGTCCGCCCAGTCGGCGGGCAGCACGAACGGCGTGTGGCCGTGCACCACGTCCTGCCAGTGGGCCCGGTCCTCGGCGGACTCCAGCGAGGCCAGTTCCGCGGCGACGCTGTCGGCGAAGCGGACCTCGGGCGCCTGGTGCGCCTCGGGCTCGCGGCCCTCGGCGTACGCCCGGTAGCAGGCGAGGAGCTCCATCAGCATCGCGTGCTGGGACCAGCCCTCGGTGATCATGTGGGACTGGGTGAGCCCCAGCCACCAGCCGTCGGCCGTGACGTGCGCCGCGACCCGCAGCTGCGGGGCGACCGCCGGGTCGAGCAGCTCGGCCCGCTCGGCCGCCTGGTGGGCGCGCAGCGCCGCGTCGACGCCGGCCCCGTCCAGCGTGCCCCAGTCGTGGACGCTGACGGGGGCATCGACGACGGAGTGCACCAGCTGGAGCGGCCTGGAGGCGGTGGACAGGTCGAAGGAGGTCCGCAGCACCTCGTGCCGCGAGGTGACGGTACGGACCGCCGAGCGCAGGGCATCCGCGTCGAAGGGCCGCTCGTCGCGGACCTTGTAGCTCGCGGTGGAGTGGTAGGCGGCGTCGGTGGTCGCCGTCATCTCCACGAGCATGCCGGTCTGCACCTGCGTCAGCGGGTACGCGTCGACGACACCGGCGGGCAGCAGCGCCCGGTCGGACTCGCCGATCAGCGCGAACGGCGCGGTCGCGCGGAACGCCTCGACAGGGGTGGTCCGGCCGCTGACCAGCTCGGCGACCGAGGCGATGGTGCGGCGCTCGAAGACGTCCCGGACGGTGACGTCCAGACCGGCCGCACGGATCGCGCCGACCAGCGCGACCGCCCGGATGGAGTCGCCGCCGAGGTCGAAGAACGCGTCGTCGACGCCCACGGAGTCCAGGCCGAGGACATCGGCCCAGATCAGTGCGAGCTGCTGCTCCTGCGGGGTGCGGGGGGCCACCGATCCGGCGGCCGCCGAGAGGTCGCCCCGGTCGGGGGCGGGCAGGGCGCGCTTGTCGAGCTTGCCGTTGGTGGTGAGCGGGATCCGGTCCAGGGTCACGAAGGCGGCCGGGACCATGTAGTCGGGCAGGCTGAGGCCGAGGCTGCCGCGCAGCGCGCGCGGCTCGGCGAGGCCGGTCTCGGCGGGCACCACGTAGGCGACGAGGCGCTTGTCGCCGGGGGTGTCCTCGCGGACCACGACGACGGCCTGGGCGACAGAAGGCTCGGCGGCGAGTGCGGTGGCGATTTCGCCGAGTTCGATGCGGTAGCCGCGGATCTTGACCTGGTCGTCGATGCGGCCCAGGACCTCCAGGCTGCCGTCCGCGAGCCGCTTGGCGACGTCGCCGCTGCGGTACATGCGGCTGCCGGCGGGTCCGAAGGGATTCGGTACGAACCGCTCCGCGGTCAGGTCCGGGCGTCCCAGGTAGCCCCGTGCCACTCCCGGGCCCGCCACGTGGATCTCACCGGGTACACCGACCGGGACCGGCTGGCCCTCGGAATCGAGCAGGAGCACCGCGAGATCGGCGAGGGGGTGCCCGACCCGGCTGGCGGCCGGGCGGGCCAGGTCCTCCTGGTCCAGGGGGTGGTAGGTGGTGTGGACGGTGGTCTCGGTGATCCCGTACATGTTGACGAGGACCGGGGAGTCGACACCCATGAGGTCGGTCCACGGCTTGAGGTCGGCGACCTCCAGCTTCTCGCCGGCGAAGACGACGGCGCGCAGAGCGAGTTCACGCATGCGCGGGTCCTCGGCAGCGGCGAACGCGACCAGGGGCCGGAAGGCGGTCGGTGTCTGGGAGAGCACCGACACCTCCTGCTCGACGAGGAGGTCGAGGAACTCTTCGGGGCTGCGGGTGACGGCCTGGGGGACGACGACCAGGCGGCCGCCGTGGGCGAGGGCGCCCCACATTTCGAAGACGGACACGTCGAAGGCGTAGGAGTGGGCCATCGACCAGACGTCGGAGTCGTCGAATCCGTAGTGTTCCTGGGCGGTTTCCAGCAGGCGCACGACGTTGGTGTGGGTGAGGACGACGCCCTTGGGCTTTCCGGTGGAGCCCGAGGTGTAGATCGTGTAGATCACGTTGTCCGGGTCGCCGGTGCGGACCGGGTTGTCGGTGGGGGCCGTGGCCAGTGCGGTCAGCGTCCGGGTGTCGTCGAGGACGATCACCGGTCCGGTGTGGACCGTGGAGAGCTCCGGCAGGAGTGCGGAGGTCGTCACGACCGTCTTTGCGCCGGCGTCGCCGATGACGAAGCCCAGGCGTTCCATCGGGTTGGCCGGGTCGAGCGGCAGGTAGCCCGCGCCGGACTTGAGGACGCCCAGCAGGGTGGGGATCAGGTCTCCGCCACGCTCCAGGTGCACACCCACCAGGTCTTCGGGGCCCACGTCGGCCGCACGCAGTACGTGCGCCAGGCGGTTGGCCCGCTCGTTGACCTCCGCGTACGACAGCGTCACGTCACCCGAGACCACCGCTACGGCGTCCGGCGTCTCGGTCACCCGTGCCTCGAACAACTCGTGGGCGAGGGAGGTCGCTTCGGGGCCCTGGGTGCGGGCGCCGGACACGACCAGGTCGTACTCGCCGGCCGGCAGGCGCACCCGGTGGGCGTCGCCGCCGATGCCTTCGATGGCCATGGCCTCCAGGACCGCGCGGTACATGCCGGAGATCCGCTCGGCGTGCCGGGCCGACAGGACGTGCGAACTCGCCCGGAGGCTGAGGAAGCCCCCGATGGTGGTGACGCCGAGGCCGAATTCGGTGGAGCTGCTGTTGATTCCGTTGCCCTCGTCGACCACCTGGTCGTCGCCGACCAGGTGGAAGTCCAGGTAGACGAAGTAGACGTCGATCAGGCGGCGCCCGGCGGACTGGATGGCCGGCAGCGGGAAGTTGCGGTGCTGCCAGGCGGCCACCTCACCGGCGAACGCCTGCTTGGCCAGGCCGCCCCAGGTCCCGGCGGACCGGTCGTGGCCGTGCGGCATGGTGTTGAGGTACATGCCCAGCAGCCGGTCGGAGCCCGGCACCTCGGGCCGCGAGTGGCCCACGAGCCCGGTGAAGAAGCGCTCCTCGTCGGTCAGCTGCGACATCACCTTCAGATGGGCGGCGTGCAGCACCGCCTTCAGCGGCACTCCCGCCTTCGCGGCGAGCCCGCGCAGTGCGGGCTCCAGGTCGCGGAAGGAGAACCCCGCGCCCACGGTCCGGGCGGGTGCGGTGCGGTCGCCGTGCCAGTCGGCGGGCAGTACGAACGGGGCGTGGGTGTCCACGACGCCCTGCCAGTACGCGCGGTCGTCCGCGTCCTCCAGGGACGCCAGCTCGGCCGCGATGGTGTCGGCGAACCGCACGGCCGGCGCCGTGTACGGGGCCGGCTCCTCGCCGGCGCGCAGCGCCCGGTACACCTCGACCAGCTCGTTGAGCAGGGTGTGGTAGCTCCAACCCTCCAGCATGGCATGGCTCTTGGTGAAGGTGATGCGCCAGGCGTCGTCGCTCTGGACGTGGGCGAAGATCCGCAGCAACGGCGCGGGCGAGGCCATGTCGAAGAGCGTGGCCCGCTCCACGGCGGCGAACTCGGTCAGCTCGCCTTCCAGCTGTTCCGGGGAGAGGTGGCGTACGTCGGACCAGGCGAGCGGGATCGCGACCTCGGCGTGCACCAGCTGGAGCGGCAGGCTGTAGCCCGTCAGGTCCACCGAGGTGCGCAGTATGTCGTGGCGGGCGCCCACGATGCGGACCGCCGCCTCCAGGGCGGTGGGGTCGAAGGGCGCGTCGTCGCGGACGAGGAACGACGTCAGGTCGTGGTAGTTGTTGCGGCCGTCGGAGGCCAGGGTCTCGACGAGCATGCCGGTCTGGTTCTGCGACAGCGGGTAGGCGTCGTGGAGCCCGGCCGGGAGCAGCTCCAGATCGGCTTCGCCGAGCAGCGAGAACGGGGCGACGGCGCTGATCGCGGTGGTGGGCGCGGGGCGCCCGGTGCCGGACTCGCAGAGCGCGGCGACGGTGGCCTTCTCGAACACCTCGCGCACCCCGACCTCGAACCCGGCCTGGCGCAGCGCGCCGACCAGGGCGACGGCACGGATGGAGTCGCCGCCCAGCTGGAAGAAGCTGTCGAGGACGCCGACCCGCTCCAGACCCAGCTGCTCGGCCCACACCGCCGCCATGCGCTCCTCGGCGGGGGTCCGCGGGGCGACGTGGGTGGCGGCCGCGAGGGCGTTCGCGTCGGGAGCGGGCAGGGCGCGGACATCGAGCTTGCCGTTGGCGGTGAGCGGGATGTGCTCCAGGGCCAGGTAGGAGGCGGGCAGCAGGTACGGCGGCAGCCGGTGGGCGGCGTAGGCCTCCAGTTCGGCGTGCGGCGGCAGGGCGCCGTCGGAGACGACGTAGGCGACGAGCTGCTTGCCGGTGGGGGCCTCGTGGACGATCACCCGGGCCTCGAGGACCGCCGGGTGGCCGGTGAGCACGGCTTCGATCTCACCGGGTTCGACGCGGTAGCCGCGGATCTTGACCTGGCCGTCGATGCGGCCGAGGAAGTCGACCGCACCGTCGTCGAGGACCCTGGCCAGGTCGCCCGTGCGGTACAGACGGGCGCCGGACGGGCCGAACGGGTCGGGAAGGAAGACCGACGCGGTCAGGGCGGGACGGCCGGCGTAGCCCCGGGCCACGCCGGGGCCGCCCACGTACAGCTCGCCGGTGCCACCGGCCGGGACGGGCTGGAGGTTCTCGTCCAGGACGTACATGGTGGTGCCCGGGAGCGGGCGGCCGACGGGGACGATCTCGGAGGGCTGCGGGCCGGTGACGTCGTGGACGCAGTTGCCGACCGTGATCTCGGTCGGGCCGTACTCGTTGACGACGCGGCCGCCGCGGACCAGATCGACCCAGTGCTCGGCGACCCGGCTGCGCAGGGACTCGCCGCCGACGACGAGGACCGGCGCGAGACCGTGCGCACGGTCCCCCTCGAACTGCCTGCCGAGCATCTCCAGGTGACCGGGGGTCAGCTTGAGGAAGCCGAACGGGCCGGAATCGACCAGCCAGTCGCCGAGCTCGGACAGGTCGCGTTCGGAGCCGAACAGGTGCAGGGCTCCACCGGTGGCCAGCGGCGCGTACAGGGTGGGAACGACGAGGTCGAAGGCGACGGAGGAGAACAGCGCGGTGTCACCGGATCCACCGCCGAGGTAGTCGGCCACCGCGAAGTCCAGGTAGCCGGCGAGCGAGCGGTGGGTGATCTGGACGCCCTTGGGGCGGCCCGTCGAACCCGAGGTGTAGATGACGTACGCGAGCCGGTCCGGATCGGCCCCGGGCAGCTCGGTGCCCGCGGCGTCCGGAGCACCGTCGGCGTCGATGTCGGCGTCGGTGCCCTCGGCGAGGAGGATCCGGCCGCCGAAGTCCGTGACGAGGCCTGCGTGCCCGGCCTGAGTGACGACCGCGGGGCAGCCCGCGTCGGCCACGACGGTCGCGATGCGATCGGCCGGCCAGGAGGGGTCCATCGGGAGGTAGGCGGCGCCCGCCCGCCAGATGGCGAGGAGGGTCACCGGCAGATCGGCCGTCCGGTCCAGGAGTACGCCGACGACGGACTCGGGACCCGCACCGGCCGCGCGGATGCGGCGGGCGAGCGCCTCCGAACGGGACCACAGCCCCGCGTAGTCCAGGGCTCCGTTGGTGTCCCGTACGGCGACGGACCCGGGGGTACGGGCCGCGGTGGCCGCGACCGCGTCGAGGGCCGTGCGGAAGGCCGGCACGGTGGCCGGGCCCCGAGCGGCGCCGAGCAGGGCGGCCCGCTCTCCCTCGGGCAGGAAGGTGCGTACGGCGTCGCCGTCCGGGTCGGCCGCCATGGCTTCCAGGACCGCGCGGTACATCGCGGCGAGACGCTCGGCGTTCGCCGGGGTGACGGCGCGGGTGTCGGCGGTGAGGATGACGTGCCCGGCGCGCGAGGAGACGCTGAGCGGGAACTCGGTGGGGCTGTCGTCGATACCGGCGAGCTCGTCGACCAGGTCGGTGTCGATCTGCCGGAAGTCCTGGTAGTTGAAGTAGACGTCCATCAGGCGTCCGGAGCCGCCCCATTCGCGCTGCACGGCGGGCAGCGGGAACCGGCGGTGGCCCCACAGTCCGACCTCGGCCGCGAAGGTGCGGCCTACCAGCTCGCGCCAGGTGCGGGAGCCCTTGGTGTGCGGGAACGGCAGGGTGTTGAGGTACATGCCGTAGACGCGGTCGGCGCCGGTCTCCTCCGGGCGGGCGTCGCAGACCAGACCGGTGTGGAAGGACGGCTCGTGGGTGAGCTGGCCCAGCACCTTGAGGTGGGCGGCGATCATCACGCTCTTGAGGGAGGCGTCGGCGGCCGCGGCGAGGGCGCGCAGGCCGGGCTCCAGGTCCTGCCAGGAGATCCCGGTCTGGAAGGTGATGTGGGCGGCCTCGGGATCGCCCCAGGTGGCGGGCAGGGTGAACTTGGCATGGTCGGCGGTGACCCCGGCCCAGTAGGCGCGGTCGGACTCCGAGCCGAGTGCGGTGAGTTCGCCCGCGATGAAGTCGGCGAAGCGCAGCGTGGGCAGTGCTTCCAGCGCCGGGTCGCGTCCGTCCCGTACGGCCTGGTAGGTCGTGAGGAGCTCCATGAGGAGCGAGTGGTGGCTCCAGCCCTCCAGGATCGGGTGGCATTCGGTGACCGAGATCCACCAGCCGCCGTCGTCCGTGGGGTGGGCGTGGAAGCGCATGAGCGACGGCACGGCCAGGTCGAAGAGACGGGCCCGCTCGGCGACGGTGAACGCGCGCAGCGCGGCCTGCACCTCCTCGGCTGTGCGCCCCGTCAGATCGGTGCTGGTGATGGGGAGTTCGGCCGTCGTGTGCACCAGCTGAAGGGGCTGCGAGTAGGACGACAGGTCGATGGAGGTGCGCAGCACCTCGTGACGGGCCGTGACGATGCGGCCGGCCTCGGCGAGCGCCTCCGGGGAGAAGGCGTGCTCGTCGCGGATCCGGAAGGTGGAGACGTTGTGGTAGTGGTTGCGGCCGTCGTCCATCAGCATCTCGATGACCATGCCGAGCTGGTTCTGACCCAGCGGGTAGGCGTCAGCGACACCCTGGGGCAGCAGCGCCCGGTCCTCCTCGCCGATCAGCTCGAAGGGCGCGACACGGTGTTCGGCGTCGGCCGCGACGGCGGGCCGTCCGGTGGCCAGCTCGGTCAGGCGGGCGACGGTACGGCAGTCGAAGACGTCGCGGACCGCGACCTCGAAGCCGGCCTCGCGCAACTCTCCGACCAGGGCCACGGCACGGATGGAGTCGCCGCCCAGCACGAAGAAGCTGTCGTGGACGCCGACCTGCGCGACACCGAGTACGGAACGCCAGACGGCGGCGACGGACTCCTCCTCGGCGGTGCGCGGCGCGGTGTACTCACCCGCGGCGCGCAGCTGTGCGTTGCCGTCCGGGGTGGGCAGGGCGCGCTTGTCGAGCTTGCCGTTGGTGGTGAGGGGGATCTTGTCCAGGGGTACGAAGGCGGCGGGGACCATGTAGTCGGGCAGGGCGAGGGCGAGTGAGGTGCGGATTTCGGTGACGGGGAGGTCGGTCGTGGTTTCGGTGGGTACGAGGTAGGCGACGAGGCGTTTGTCGCCGGGGGTGTCCTCGCGGACGATGACGACGGCCTGGGCGATGGAGGGTTCGGCGGCGAGTGCGGTGGCGATTTCGCCGAGTTCGATGCGGTAGCCGCGGATCTTGACCTGGTCGTCGATGCGGCCGATGAATTCGAGGCTGCCGTCTTCGCGGCGTCGGGCGAGGTCGCCGCTGCGGTACATGCGGCTGCCGGCGGGTCCGTAGGGGTTGGGTACGAAGCGTTCGGCGGTCAGGTCCGGGCGTCCCAGGTAGCCTCGGGCCACTCCCGGGCCCGCCACGTGGATCTCACCGGGTACGCCGACCGGCGCGAGCGAACCGGACGGGTCCAGCAGATAGACCGAAAGGTCGCTGAGCGGGTAGCCCACGCGATTCGCAGCCAGACCGTCAACGTCCTGCTCCTCGACCTCGTAGTAGGTGGTGTGGACGGTGGTCTCGGTGATCCCGTACATGTTGACGAGGACCGGGGCGTCGACACCCATGAGGTCGGTCCACGGCTTGAGGTCGGCGACCTCCAGCTTCTCGCCGGCGAAGACGACGGCGCGCAGAGCGAGTTCACGCATGCGCGGGTCCTCGGCAGCGGCGAACGCGACCAGGGGCCGGAAGGCGGTCGGTGTCTGGGAGAGCACCGACACCTCCTGCTCGACGAGGAGGTCGAGGAACTCTTCGGGGCTGCGGGTGACGGCCTGGGGGACGACGACCAGGCGGCCGCCGTGGGCGAGGGCGCCCCACATTTCGAAGACGGACACGTCGAAGGCGTAGGAGTGGGCCATCGACCAGACGTCGGAGTCGTCGAATCCGTAGTGTTCCTGGGCGGTTTCCAGCAGGCGCACGACGTTGGTGTGGGTGAGGACGACGCCCTTGGGCTTTCCGGTGGAGCCCGAGGTGTAGATCGTGTAGATCACGTTGTCCGGGACGCTGACCCGGACCGGGTTGTCGGTGGGGGCCGTGGCCAGTGCGGTCAGCGTCTGGGCGTCGTCGAGTACGACGACTGGGCCCGAGTGGACCGTGGAGAGCTCCGGCAGGAGTGCGGAGGTCGTCACGACCGTCTTTGCGCCGGCGTCGCCGATGACGAAGCCCAGGCGTTCCATCGGGTTGGCCGGGTCGAGCGGCAGGTAGCCCGCGCCGGACTTGAGGACGCCCAGCAGGGTGGGGATCAGGTCTCCGCCACGCTCCAGGTGCACACCCACGAGGTCTTCGGGGCCCACGCCGGCCGCACGCAGTACGTGCGCCAGGCGGTTGGCGCGCTCGTTGACCTCCGCGTACGACAGCGAGATGTCACCCGCGACCACCGCCACCGTGTCCGGCGCCTCGGTCACCCGTGCCTCGAACAACTCGTGCGCGAGGGAGGCGACGGGTGCGACCGGGCGGTGACCGTCGAGGGCTCCGGTGACGATCGCGCGCTCGGCGTCGTCCAGGATGTCGAGGGTCGCGAGGGGGATCCGGGGGGTGTTCAGCGCCTGGTCGAGGAGGCGTACGAAGTTGCCCGCCATGCGACGGACGGTGGTCCGGTCGAAGAGGGCGGTGGCGTACTGGAAGCCCGCCTTGAAGGAGCCGTCGGGCAGTTCCTGCACCTGGAGGGTGAGGTCGCACTTGGCGATGCCGTCGCTCTCGCCGAAGGGCTCGGCGCGCAGGCCGGGCAGCGCGAAGGAGTCCAGCCTCCACTCGTGGAGCGTGAAGGCGACCTGGTAGAGGGGGGTACGGGACTGGTCGCGCTCCGGCTGCAGATCGTCGACCAGCTGGGCGAACGGCACCTGCTGGTGGTCGAACGCGTCGAGGATGTGCCGGCGTCCGGCCTCCAGAAGTCCGCCGAAGGTGGCCTTCTCGTCCCAGTCGGCCCGCATCACCAGGGTGTTGATGCCGTAGCCGATGAGCTGCTGGAGTTCGGGGCGGGTCCGGCCGGAGACGACGGTGCCGACGGGCACGTCCCGCTTGCCGGTGTAGCGGCCGATCAGCACCTGGAAGGCCGTGAGCAGCACGGTGAACGGGGTGGTGTCGTGGCTCAGGGCGGCCTCGCGCACCCGGTCGGCGAAGCCGTCGGGCAGCTCGAAGTACAGGTCGGCGCCCGCGTGGTCGCGGACGGCCGGGCGGGGCCGGTCGGTGGGCAGGTCGGTGGCCTCGACGCCGGTGAGGCGCTCGCGCCAGTAGGCGAGGTGCGTTTCGGCGGCGGGGCCCGCGAGTTCGCGGCGCTGCCAGGCGGCGTAGTCGGCGTACTGGAGGGTGAGCGGAGCCTGGACGGCCTCGTCTCCGGCGGTGAACGACGCGTAGAGGGCGCTCAGTTCGCCGCCGAAGACGCGCGTGGACCAGGCGTCGCAGGCGATGTGGTGGAAGACGAAGGCCAGGACGTGGTCGTCGTCGGCGAGTCGCAGCAGGGTGGCGCGGACCGGCCACTCGGTAGCCAGGTCGAACCCGGTGGCGAGCTGTTCGCGCAGCACCTCGGTGGCCCGCTGCTCGCGCCGGTCGGCGGGCACGTCGGTCAGCGAGAACAGCGGCAGCGGCACGGGGCGGGAGCCGGGCGCGTCCACGACCTGGACCGGGCGGCCCTGCTCGAAGGCGTAGCGGGTGCGCAGGATCTCGTGGCGGGCGGTGATCCGCTCGAAGGCCCGCTCGAGGGCGGCGGCGTCGAGGGTGCCGCGCAGTCGCAGGACGAGCGGTACGAGGTATTCGGTGGACTCCGGCTCCAGCCGGTTCAGGAACCACATCTGCTGCTGGCCGTGGCTGAGCTCCAGCGGGGCCGTGCGGTCGGCGCGGGGGACGTCGTCGCGGCGGGCGGTACGACGGCCGGCCAGGCGGCTGCGCAGCAGCTCTTCGCGGAGCGAGGCGCCCGCGGACGTCTGCGGGGCCTGGGGGGTGGTGGTTGCTTCCTCGGTGCTCATGCGTTCTGCTCCTTCAGCAGCAGCGGGTCCGCCATCACTTCGGAGTCGGACATCTCGTCGATCTCCGCGCGGATCGAGTCCTCGATCGTCTGTGCCAGGTCGGCGACGGTCGGGCCCTCGAACACGGCGCGTACGGGCAGGGTGATGTCGAAGTCGGTCTGGATCGCCGCGATCAGCCGGATCGCGAGGATGGAGTTGCCGCCGGCGTGGAAGAAGCTCTCGTCCAGTCCGGCCTCGATCCCGCACGCGTCGCGCCAGATCTCCTGGATCCGTTCCTCCACGGCGCTCGCCGGGCGGGTGCGCGGGGCGGGTACGGACGCGGCGGGGTCGGGCAGGGCGCGCCGGTCGACCTTGCCGTTGGGGTTGAGGGGGATGCGTTCCAGCTCGGTGAAGGTGCCCGGAACCATGTACGGGGGCAGCAGCAGCGAGCTGTGGGCGGCGAGCGAGGCCGCGTCGGCCTTCGCGGCCGCGGACGCGGGGGTGAAGTACGCGGCGAGCCGGACCTGGGCGCCGGTGCCGACGGCGACGACCACGGCGTCCGCGACGCCCGGGTGGTCCAGGAGGGCGGCACGGATCTCGCCGGTCTCGACCCGGTAGCCGCGGATCTTGACCTGGTCATCGGTGCGGCCGAGGAACTCGACGGCGCCGCCGTGGAGCCAGCGCGCCACGTCACCGGTCCGGTACAGGCGGCTTCCGGCGGGGCCGTCCGGGTCCGGCAG
This sequence comes from Streptomyces sp. GL_140, assembly GCF_057834465.1. Taxonomy (NCBI): domain Bacteria; kingdom Bacillati; phylum Actinomycetota; class Actinomycetes; order Kitasatosporales; family Streptomycetaceae; genus Streptomyces; species Streptomyces sp. GL_140. The sequence goes on along the minus strand of NZ_CM174404.1, from coordinate 3,545,387 downwards.
GAACTTCTCGGCAGTGAGCGCGGGCCGGCCCACGTAGCCGCGGGCGACACCGGTGCCGCCGACGTACAGCTCTCCGACCGCGCCGACGGGAACGGGGCGCATCCGCTCGTCGAGGACCCGCATGACCATGCCGGGCAGGGGGTTGCCGATCGGAACGATGCCGGGACCGGTGGTGGTGGGCACGGGGTGGGTGCTGGTGCCCACGGACGCTTCGGTGGGGCCGTACTCGTTGATCAGCCGTCCGCCGTCGCCGAGCAGCGCGGCCCAGTTGGCGGCCAGTGAACCGTCGAGGGCCTCGCCCGCGACGACCACGACCGGTGCCAGGGTGGCGGCCTGCCGTTCGCTCAGCTGCTGGGCCAGTACGTCGAGGTGGCCGGGGGTCAGCTTGAGGAAGGCGAACGGGGCGTGCGCGGCGAGGTGCGCGCCGAGCTCCGAGAGGTCGAGGTCCTGCGGCAGGAGCAGGACCCGCCGGCCCGTGAGCAGCGGCGCCCACAGGTTGGGGACGACGAGGTCGAAGGCGACCGAGGAGAAGACCGCGCTGCCGCCGGGGCCGGCGGTCGCCAGCTCGGCCACCGCCCAGTTCAGGTGGTTGACGAGACCGCCGTGGGTGACGGCGACGCCCTTGGGACGGCCGGTGGAGCCGGAGGTGTAGATGATGTAGGCGAGGTCGTCGAGGTGGGGGTCGAGCGGCGGGGTCCAGGGTTCCTGGGCCTCGATGGCCGCGGCCTCCGCTCCGTCGATCAGGACGGTCGTACCGTCGAAGCCCTCCACGGCGCGGGCGCTGTGGGTGACGAGCACCCGGGCGTCGGCGTCGGCGAGCATGCCGGTGACCCGGTCCGACGGGAAGGCCGGATCGATCGGTACGTAGGCCGCGCCCGTCTGCCAGACGGCGAGCAGGGTGGCGTGCAGGTCCGCGCCCCGGTCGAGCAGGACGCCGACGGTGGCGCCCCGGCGGACGCCGACGGAGGCCAGGTAGCGGGCGGTCCGGGCGGCGCGGGCGGCCAGTTCGCGGTAGGTGAGCGCGAAGCCTTCGCCCTCGACGGCGACCGCGTGCGGGGTGCGCACGGCCTGCGCGGCGAACAGCTGCGGGGTGGACATGAAGGGCGCGGGGCCTTCGTTGGTGCCCCAGCGCGTCAGTTCGGCGCGCTCCGCGGGGGTGAGCAGGTCGAGGGCGCCGAGCGCGGTGCGAGGGGCGGCCGCGGCGGCGGCGAGCAGGGTGGTCAGCCCGGAGGCGAGGCGGGCCGCGGTGGCCTCCTCGTACAGGCTGGTCGCGTACTCGAGGCCGCCGACCAGGGTGCCGTCCCCGGCGGGGCGCAGCAGCAGCGTGAGGTCGGTGTGGGTGATCCGCCACAGCTTGCGGACCGTCTCGGTGTCGCCGTCGACGGTGCCGTTGAAGTCCTCGCCGTGCAGGTCGAAGGCGGCCTGGTAGAGCGGGGTGCGGGAGAGGTCGCGGTCGGGGACCAGCTCGTCGACCAGCAGGTCGAACGGCAGGTCCTGGTGGGCGAAGGCCTCGCGGGCGGCGGCGGCGACGCGGGCGACCGCGTCGCGGAAGGCGAGGCCGGCGTCCAGGGAGCAGCGCAGCACCACGTTGTTGAGGAAGAAGCCGACGACTCCGTCGAGTTCGGGCCGGTCGCGGCCCGCCACGGGGGTGCCGACCGGCAGGTCCCACTGGCCGCTGTGCCGGGCGAGGACGGTGGCGTAGGCCGTGAGCAGGACGGTGAAGCGGGTCGTGCCGTGGTCCCGGGCGATGGCGTCGACGGCGCGCAGGGTCGGGGCGTCGACGGTGATCGGGGTGATGCCGCCGCGGCCGTCGCGGACGGCGGGGCGCGGGTGGTCGGTGGGCAGGGCCAGGGGCTGGTGTCCGTCGAGGACGGCCCGCCAGTGGTCGAGTTCGCGGCGCACCACGGCGTCGGTGAGCTGCTCGCGCTGCCAGACCGCGAAGTCGGCGTACTGGACTGCCAGTTGGGGCAGGCTCGGGGTGTCGCCGGCCCGCAGGGCGGTGAGGATCCGGTGGAACTCCTGCTCCAGGACGGCGGTCGACCAGCCGTCGGTGGTGATGTGGTGCATGGCGACGGCGAGCAGGCGGGTGCCGTCGTCGAGAGTGACGAGGGCCGCGCGCAGCAGGGTGCCGCCGGCGAGGTCGAAGCCGGTGCCGAGCAACTCGGCCAGTACGGCGGGCAGTCCGTCGCGGTCGGTGGAGATCTCCCGGACCGCCACGGTCGTGGGGGCCTCGATGAACTGGCGGGGCTCGCCGTCGGTCTCCGCGTAGCGGGTGCGCAGGGCCTCGTGGCGGGCGACCAGGGTGTCGAGGGCCGTGCCGACGAGGGCGGGGGCGGTACCGGCCGGGATCTTCAGCAGGAGGCCGGCGACCCATTCGGGGCTGGCCGTGTGCATCCGGTCCATGAACCACAGGCGGCGCTGCCCGAACGAGAGCGGCAGACCGCCGTCGCGCCGGACCGGCCTGATCGGCGCGGCGTCCGTACCGGCGGACGCGGTGACCAGGGCCGCGTGGTCGGCGAGGGTGGGGGCGCCGAGCAGGGCGCGCAGCGGGATGTCGTGGCCCGTCGCGGCGCGCAGCCGGGCGGCGACGCGGGTGAGCTGGAGCGAGGTTCCGCCGAGGCGGAAGAAGTCGGCGGAGGTGGTGAACGGGCCGGAGCCCAGGACGTCCTGCCAGATCTCGGCGACCAGCAGCTCGGTGTCGCCGGCGGGGGTCCGGCCACCGGGCTCGGCGACCGCGTCGGGGGAGGGCAGGGCCCGGCGGTCGATCTTGCCGGTCGGGCCGAGCGGGAAGGCGTCCAGCGCGACGAGGGCGGCCGGGACGTGGGTGCTGGGCAGCCGCTCCAGGAGGTGGCCCCGCAGCTCGGTCTCGGTGAGGGGGCCGCGGGTCACGTAGTAGCCGGCGAGGCGCTTGGTGCCGTCCGCGGCGGTATACGCGCGGACCACGGCGCCGGCGACGGCCGGGTGCGCGGACAGCTGCGCCTCGACCTCGGCGGGCTCGATGCGCACGCCGTTGACCTTGACCTGGTCGTCGATGCGGCCGAGGTACTCCAGGACTCCGTCGGCCCGCCAGCTGACGCGGTCGCCGGTGCGGTAGAGGCGGCTGCCGTCCTTGGCGTACGGGTCGGGCACGAAGGACGCGGCGGTCTGGCCGGGGCGCCCGAGGTAGCCGCGGGCCACGCCGACGCCGCCCGCGAGGAGCTCACCGGGCACGCCGATGCCGACCGGGCTGCCGGAGGCGTCGACGACGAGGACGCGCATCTTCTCGATGGGGCGGCCGATCGGCACCGGGCCGGTCAGCTGGGCGGGGTCGAAGCGGTGCGCGGTGACGTCGATGGAGCACTCGGTGGGCCCGTAGGTGTTCCACAGTTCGGCCCCGGTCAGCGCGCGCAGCTGCTGGGCCAGTTCGGCGTGCAGGGGCTCGCCCGCGCAGAAGACGAGGCGCAGGGCGCCGCACTCCTGCCAGCCGTCCTCGGCGACGAGCAGCCGCAGGACGGACGGCACCACCTGGAGGACGGTGATCCGGTCCTCGCCGACGGCGCGGACCAGGGCGGCGGGGTCGCGCTCGGCGCCGACGGGGGCGAGGACCACGGTCGCGCCGGCGACGAGGGGGGCGAAGACCTCCCAGACGTGCGCGTCGAAGACCAGGGCGGTCTTCTGCAGCACCCGGTCGGCGGCGGACAGGCCGTGCAGGCGGACGGTCCAGCCGACGCGGTTGGCGATGCCGGCGTGGCTGACCACGACGCCCTTGGGGGTGCCGGTGGAGCCGGAGGTGTGGATGACGTAGGCGGCGTCGGCGCCATCGGTGCCGGTGACGGGGGCCGTGGCGGGCTGCCCGGCGAGTTCGGCGGTGAGGTCCTCGGCGACGACGGGGTGGGCTCCCGCGGCGGTGACGGCCTCGGCGCCCGCGGACCCGGTGAGCACCAGGCGGGTGCCGGAGGCGGCGATCAGCGCGGCCGTCCGGGAGTCCGGCGCTTCGGTGTCCAGGGGCAAGTAGGCGGCACCGGCCCGCCAGACGGCCAGGAGGCCGACCACCAGGTCGAGGCCGCGGGCGAGCCGGACGCCGACCGGGAGGTCGGGTCCGGCGCCCTGCGCCCTCAGCAGGTGGGCGAGCCGGTTGCTGCGGGCGTCGAGCTCCGCGTACGTCATCCGCTGCCGACCGTGCTCCACGGCGATCGCTTCCGGAGTCTGCGAAGCCCGACGGCCGACGAGCACGGGAATGAGCTGGGCGGCATCGGCCGATGCGTCCGTCCGTGACTCGGGAAACATGGAGGGTGTGCTCCTCGTGTGTGAGTGAGTGATCGACAGGCGGTGTGGCGGGCGGAGCCCGGTGGTGCTCGGTGCTGCTCGGTACCGGTGCGGACCGACGGTCAGGCGGTGGCCATACGGCGGCGCAGGCTGGCCGGGCGGAGGTCCGTCCAGACCTCCTCGATGTGGGCCAGGCACTCCTCGCGGGTGCCCTCGGTGCCCTCGGCGTGCCAGCCGGCGGGCAGGTCGCGGTCGGCCCACCAGATCGAGTACTGCTCCTCGTCGTTGAGCACGACGCGGTAGGTGGTGGCGGATTCGTGCTGCTCGGACACGCGGTTCTCCTGGTCTCGGGTGTGGGGCGCCGCTACGTGGCGCTATGCGTTGGCCAGTTTTCGATCCGGGCCCATACCGGCCCTATACGACGGCGGAACGTGGGCAGCGGGGCCCGCCGGATGGAGGTCTTCCACCGGGTGGGCCCCGCTGAGGGGGTACTGGCTGTGAGGTTGTCGCGGGCTCCGGCGGGCCGGTGCGGGCGTCAGTCGGACATCGCGACCAGGATCCGGCGCGGCCCGGTGAAGGGGCGTCGGCCGTGGCCGACGAGCAGGTTGTCGATCAGCATGAGGTCGCCCTCCTGCCAGTCGCAGTTCACCGCGTGCTCCAGGCCGCGGTCGCGGACCTGCAGGACGTACTCGTCGGGGATGGGGCTGCCGTCCGCGAAGGTCACGGACTGCGGGAGCTCGTCGGCCGGCATGATCTGGGCCAGTGCCTTGGCCGTCTCGTCGCCCAGGGATGCCGGGTGCCACTGGTCGGACTGGTTGAACCAGACCTCGGTTCCGGTCACGGGGTGGCGGACCGTGGAGTGCTGGAGCTGGCTGATCTTCAGGCTGTCGCCCGGTCCCCAGCTCCAGTCCGCGCCGGCCTCCTTCAGGAAGACGTCGACCTCGCCGCGGTCCTCGGTCTCGAAGGTGTCCTGCCAGCTCTTGCCCAGCCCACGGCCGCCGTGCAGGTTCTGCGTGTAGCGCACGCCGTCCCTGAACGCCTCGCGGACCTCGGGGTCGAGGGACTCCAGCCACAGGGCGGCGTCGACGACCGGAGTGGCTCCGCCGGTCTCGGGTGCGACCGCGCAGTAGAAGGCGAGGCGGGTCGGCCAGGCGTGGGCGTAGGACATCTCGTTGTGCATCGAGATGGTGTACTCCTGCGGGTACTCCGTGGAGGTGTACACGTTCGCGCCGACCTTGGTGCGCGGCGAGTTGCCGTGCACGTAGGCGAGGCGGCGGGGCAGCAGCCGGTCGAGGACCGGGTCGAGCCCGTCGGCCGGGACGTGGAACCCGCGGAAGACCACGGCCTTCTCGCGGACCAGCAGCGCGGCCAGGTCGATGGAGTCGAGGTACTCCGCGAGCGCCTCGGCGGTGGCGGCGACGCCCGCGTCGGCCGGGGTCACTTCAAACGGGGACCAGCCGTTTCGGTCGGTCATGATGGTGGTTCCTGTGCCTCTCGGTTGCGTATGGTCAGGGATGCCGGGCGGCTCCGGGCCGGCGGACGGCTCCGGCTCAGCGGGCGGCGGGTGCGGCCAGGCGCTGCTGGTAGTAGAGGCTCCCGAAGAAGCTGCTCCAGTAGCCGCTGAGGTAGAGGGACCCGTCGGCGGTGGTCTTGAGCGAGCTCACGTAGGCGATCGAGGAGTCGAACCCCGTGACGGTCTCCCACGCGGTACCGGTCCAGCGGAGCAGCTTGGGGGTGAAGGTTCCGCCGGCGTAGACCTTCCCGTCGTACGTGGCGAAGGTGCTGACCCAGCCCTCGGTGGAGGGCAGGTCCCGGTGGGTCCACTTCGTGCCGTCCCAGTGGATGACGTAGGCACCCTTGGTGACGGTCTGCTGCTTGTCGTTCAGGGCCCGGCCGGCCACCCAGACGTCGTTGGGACCGTTGCTGTGGACGGTGTCGAGGAAGGTCTTGGCGTTGACGGTCGCCGGTACGGGCACCTCGGTCCAGGCGGTGCCGTCGTAGTGCAGCGCGAGCCCCTGGGTCTGCGAGCCCGTGTTCTTGTTGCCCACGGCCCAGATGTCACTGTCCGAACGGACGCTCAGGCCGGAGAGCATGCCGTCGAACTGGGTGAACTTGGTGGTCTTCCAGGCCGTGCCGTCCCAGTGGGTCACCGTGGGGTACCAGCCGGTCGTGGTGTCCGACCTGGTCTGGCCGACGCCCCACACGCTGGTGCGGCTGACGGCCTTGGCGTCGAAGACGTCGAGGTTCTGGCCCGGGCTGAGGTTCCCCGACCAGGTGGTGCCGTCGTAGTGGTTGGTCTGGAAGGCACCCGAGGACTTGCGCCCCATGGTCCACAGGTCGCCGGGGCCGGTGCCCGCCTGGACCCCCAGGGCCGCGTCGGCGGGCGGGGTCAGCTGCTTCCAGGTGGTGCCGGTCCTCTGCCAGAGCTTCGTCGAGGAGTTGCAGTCGTCGCAGCCCTGCTGGAAGGTCCTGGCGAAGGCGTTCTGGGCGTCGAACGGCAGGATCGACGCGGTCTTCTGGTCGATCGGCTGGGACAGCGTCTCCCAGGCCGGCGCGGTCGCGGCGTTCGCCGGGGCGACGGCCAGGGCGACGCCGGTCACGGCGATGAGCGCGGTCGTCCGCAGCGCGCGGACGGCATTCTTGATCATGTGTTCTCCGTTGTCGTGGTACGGGACTGAAGGCGCCGGCCCCGCGTCGTGCCCCGGCCGACCCGCCGGGGCACGAACGGGCTCACGGCAGGAACCCCTCGATCTCCACGCCGAGGCCCTTTTCGCGGGCTGTGGTCAGCACGTCGTCGGCGAGCGCGATGTCCAGGACCCCGAGGCCGAACGGTGCGTAGACGACCGTGCGTCCGGGGACGGGCGTGAACGCCTCCTCGTCCAGGAGGATTTCGCCGATCGTGGGGTCCACGAAGGCGCGGTGACCCGCGAGCTGTTCGGCCAGGTGCAGAGAGGTGCGCTCGCGCAGGGCGTGGTCGATGTCGTCGACGATGTTGTGCACGTCGAGGAGCGACTCGGGCAACAGGTCGCGCAGCGAGATGTGCAGGACGACGGTGCCCGGCGTTGCGGCCCGTACGTCCAGGTGCGGTTCGATCGCCGAGGTGGCCACCGACACCAGGCCGTGCGCGGCGAGGGCTTCCTGCGCGGTGGCGGCGGTGGCCACCGAGAGTTCCGGTGCGACCTCGGCGACCTGGGCCGTGAACTGGGCGGTCCGTTCGGGCGAACTGTCGTGGAGGGTCACGGTCTTCAGCCCGGGGATTGCGGCGCGTACGTGGCGCAGGATCTCCAGGTTGATGACGCCGCAGCCGATGAGTGCCAGGCCGTCGGGGCGGTGGTCGCGGGTGAGGAGTTCGGCGGCGAGGGCCGCGCTGGCCGCGGTGCGTGCGGCGGAGATGAGTGAGCCCTCCACCAGTGCTTCGGGGCGGCCGGTCTCGAGGGAGTTGAGGATGATCGCGGCGTTGGCGCGCTGGATGCCGCGGTCGATGTTGGCGGGGAAGGACGAGATCCATTTCATGCCCGCGGCCGGCTTCGCTCCGCCCCGGTAGGCCGGCAGGCCGATGATGCGGTTGCGGGGCTGCCCGGGGAAGCGCAGGAATATGGAGTGCGGCACGGCGGTGTCGCCCTGCGCGTGAATGCGGTAGGCGTCCGCGACGGCTGCGATGTTCTCGAGTTCGCGGCCGTCGAGGATTTCCCCGACTTCGGAGTGCCGGATGATGAGCATGACGGGGTTCAGTCCTTCCAGAGGTGCGCGATCTCACCGAAATTTCGGTGGACCCACGCGTCGGAATAGATCGTGTCGAGGTAGCGGTCGCCTCCGTCGGGGAAGACGAGCGCCACGTTCGAGCCGGCCGGGATCTCGTCCTTGAACCGGGTCAGGGCGGCGACGGTCGCGCCCGAGGAGCCGCCGGCCAGGACCGCCTCGCGGTGGACGAGGCGGCGGCAGGCCACCACGCAGTCCAGGTCGGAGACGTGGACGACCCGGTCCGCGGCGGTCGGGTCCATCAGGGCGGGCACCACGGAGGCCCCGTGTCCGGGAATGAGCCGACGGGTCGACTCCAGGCCGAAGATGGCGCTGCCCTCGGCGTCCACCGCCACGACGACGGTGTCCATGCCCTGCTTGCGAATGTGGTCGGCGCAACCGCGCAGCGTCCCGAAGGTGCTGACCGAGCAGAACAGGTAGTCCACCCGGCCGTCCAGGGCGCGTGCTATCTCGCCCATGGTGTTCTCGTGCGCACGCGGATTGAGCAGGTTGGCGTACTGATTGGGCCAGAACGCGTTCGGCGTCTGTGCGACGAGCTCCCGGACCCGGCGCAGCCGCACCGGCAGGTACTCGCCGGTCAGCTCGTCGCGTTCGGTCACCACTTCGATCTCGGCGCCGTAGGCGCGCAGGATCGCGAGGTTCTGCTCCGTGGTCTTCCCGTCGACCACGCACACGAACCGGAACCCGAAGTAGCGGCACATCTGGGCGAGCCCGACCGCCAGGTTCCCCGAGCTGGACTCGACGACCACGGAACGGCCGGGCACCAGTTCACCGCTCTTGATGGCACTGCTCAGCATGCTGAGACCCGAACGGTCCTTGATACTGCCGCCCGGATTGAATCTCTCAACTTTAGCGAAAACCCGGGACTCAAAACCCGGAAGGAGCCTCTCCAATTCTATGAGCGGGGTGTTTCCCACGGTCGACAGAATTCCTGAGAAAGGTGGCTCCGACACGACTGTCACCTCCGAACATTAATCTCGTCGAATGCTCGACGTACTAACGTGGATTCTGAATGCACTGACTATCCGGCAGCTATATTGCAAGAGTTTCCTGGTCGTTTTTACCGGCTATCGGCCGGATATCGCGCCGATGAACCCCTGACGTGTCCGATGCGCTCCAGGGTGCCGTCGGCCCGCCACCGGGCCAGGTCGCCCGTGCGGTACATCCGGGACCCGGGACGCGGCGCGTGGGGATCGGCGAGGAACCGCTCGGCCGTGAGCCCCGGCCGGTTGGCGTACCCGTCCGCGAGGCCGCCGCCCGCCAGGTACAGCTCGCCCGTCGAACCGGGCGGTACGGGCCTCAGCCACCGGTCGAGCACGTAACAGCGGGCATTGCTGACGGGCTGCCCGATCGGCAGCGGTCCTCCGTCCCGCCCGTCCTGGGGCCCGACCGGGTGACAGGTGGCCGTCATGGTCGACTCGACGGGCCCGTACTGGTTCACCAGTTGCCAGTCCGAGCCGACCGAGGCGGCCTGCCCCACCTGCGCGGAGGTCAGCTCCCCGCCGCTGACCACGCCGGTCCGCAGCCATGTGGAGGGGACGCCGTCCTCGCCGGCCGCGTCGCGTGCGGCGCCGGCGAGTGCGTTCAGCGTCGTCGGATCCAGCGCGGGCAGCACGGTCACCCGGTGCTGTCGCAGCAGCGCGAACAGCGCGGCCGGATCGTGGGCGTGCTCCGCCTCCGGGACGACGAGGGCGGCTCCCGCCGTCAACGGCCCGAACAGGTCCCGCACGGAGGCGTCCGAGGAGAGGGGGGCCAGGCTGAGCACCGTGTCGTCGGCGCCGAGCCCCGTCAGGTCGTGCAGGTGCGACAGGTATCCCGTGACCGCCTCGTGCCGGACGCTCACGCACTGCGGGCGACCGGCGGCCCCCGGGACCGGGATGACGAACGCGGGACGGCGCGGGGCGTCCCCCGGTCCGACGGGGTTGGTCCCGGGCAGCCCTGCCGTGTCCCCGACGTCCCCGGCCGTCTCCAGGTGCAGCACGCAGGCGACGTCCGTCGGCTCGGACGCGGTGCGCCCGGCCGGGTCCCGGGGATCGGCCGGCAGGCAGGCGGCCCCCGACTTCAGGACCGCGAGCAGCGCCACGACCCGCTCCACCGAGCGGGGCAGTGACACCGCGACGACGGTGTGCGCTCCGGCGCCCCGGTCGATGAGCCGGTGCGCGAGGCGGTTGGCCCGCGCGTTCAGCTCGGCGTAGGTGACGCGTTCGTCCCCGTGGATCAGTGCGATCCGGTTGGGCGTGGTGACGCTCTGGCTCTCGAAGAGTCCGTGCACGGTCGCCGGGACCAGATCGACGGCGGTGTCGTTCCACTCCTCCAGCACCGTGCGCCGCTCGTCGCCGCCCATCAGTTCGTGGGTGTGGAGCGGGAGTCCGGGACGCTCGACCACGGCTTCGAGGAGACGGACGAGGCGTGCCCCGAGGAGGTCGGCGCCGACCTGGTCGAGGAGGTCGCCGCTGTACTCGAGGGTCCCGTCCAGACCGCCGTCGGCGGATTCGCGGACGACGAACGCCAGGCCGGACGCCGCCGCCGGCCTGGGCAGGGGCTCCGCCGACGAGGACACGTGCGGAAGGTCGAGGACCGGGTCCGCGTCGTGCGGGAAGTCCAACGTCGCCCGGAACAAGGGGGGACGGCCCGACGGGCCGTCCGGACAGAGCGCCTCCACCAGCCGCTCGAACGGCACGTCCTGATGCGCGAGCGCCCTCAGGTCCGTCTCCCGTACCCGGCCCAGCAGTTCCCGGAACGAAGGGTCCCCCGACAGGTCGTTGCGCAGGACGAGCGTGTTCTCGAAGAGCCCCACCAGGCCGTCCAGCGCCACGTCGGTGCGCCCCGCGACCCGGGTACCGATCAGGACGTCCTCACCCGCACCGAGCCGGGAGAGCAGCCCCGCCAACGCGGCCTGCACCACCATGAACAGGGTCGTGTCCGACTCCCGGGCCAGCCCCCGCAGCCCCCGGAGCAGCCCCGCGGGGACCCACCAGGAGGAGGACCCCACCACCTGGTCGGCCACGGCGGACCGGGGCCGGTCGGCAGGCAGCACCGGCCCGGCCGGGATGCCGGTCAGGGCGGAGGTCCAGTGGCCGAGCTGCCGGGAGATCAGGCTGTCCGGGTCCGCTTCGTCGCCCAGCAGCTCGCGCTGCCACAGCACGTAGTCCGCGTACTGGACACGCAGCGGCTCCCACCGCGGCGCCTCACGCTCCACACGGCTGCGGTAGGCGGTCGACAGGTCGGCGCAGAGGGGGACCAACGACCGGCCGTCGCACGCGAAGCGGTGGACCGTGAGCAGCAGGACGTGTTCGGTCGGCGCGATCACGAACAACACGGCCCCCAGCGGGAGACGGTCCTCCGGGCCGAAAGGACGGGAGACGGCGGCGAGCAGGCGTTGCGCGAGATCCTCCTCGGTGGCCGACGCCCGGGTCAGCCCCGGCCGGGCCCCGGCCAGCACCCGCTGCGCCGGCTCCCCGTCACGGACATCGAGCACGGTGCGCAGGCTCTCGTGGCGGGCGACCACGTCGGCGAGCGCCGCCTCCAGCGCGTGCACGTCGAGGAGTCCGCTCAGCCGGACCGCGAGCGGCGTGCGGGACGCCGCCCCGGCGCCCTCCGTGCGGTCCGGGGACCACAGGTGCCGCTGGGCGCGGGACAGCGGGAGCGCCCGCGGCCGGTCGTACGCGGTGAGCTCGGGCCGGTCCTCGGCGGCGGCCCCCCGGATGCGCCCGGCCAGCGCGGCGACCGTGGGCGCCTCGAAGACGGCGCCGAGGGGGAGTTCGTTGCCGAGCACGGACCGGATGCGGCTGACGAGCCGGGTCGCGTGGAGGGAGTGTCCCCCGAGGGCGAAGAAGTCCTCGTCGATGCCGAGGGGTCCGTCGATGCCGAGGACCTGGGCGAACAGACCGCACAGGAGCTCCTCGTCCGGGGTGCGGGGGCCGCGCCCCGGACCCCGCGCCGCGTCCGGCGCGGGCAGCGCCTCCCGGTCCAGCTCGCCGTTCGGGGTCAGCGGCAGCGCTTCCACCCGGACGACGGCCGAGGGCACCATGTGCTCGGGCAGTCGTTCGCCGAGCCCGGACGTGTCCGGGACGGCGCCCGCCCCGGCGACCACGTAGCCCACCAGCCGGCCCTCCCGGGCCACCACCGCGGCCTGGGCCACGCCCGGAGACGCTGCCAGCACGGCCTGCACTTCGGCGGGCTCCACCCGTCGGCCGCGGATCTTCACCTGGTCGTCGAGCCTCCCCAGGAACACCAGCTCACCGAGGGTGTCCCAGGCGGCCACGTCACCCGTGCGGTACATCCGCGTACCGGCCGGGCCGTAGGGGTCGGGCAGGAAGGCGGAGGCCGTGAGGCCGGGCCGCCCGGCGTACCCGTGCGCCAGTTGCGCGCCCGCGAGGTAGAGCTCGCCCGGCGTTCCGGGCGGTACGGGGCGCAGGCCGGAGTCGAGGACGTAGACCCGGGTGTTCCAGACGGGACGGCCGATCGGCACCACGGGGGAGCCCGGCCAGCACTCGGCGTGGGTGACGTCGACGGACGCCTCGGTCGGGCCGTACAGGTTGTGCAGCGCGACGCCCGGCAGCACCTCGAAGAACGCGTCCCGCACCTCCACCGGCAGCGCTTCGCCGGAACAGATCACCCGCCGCAGCGATCCGCAGCCGAGGGCGTCGGGCCCGCGCAGGAACATCCGCAGCGCCGAGGGCGCGAAGTGCGCGGTCGTCACCCCGTACCGCTGGACGACCCGCGCCAGGTGTGCCGGATCCTCGTGGCGCCCCGGCTCGGCCACCACCAGGACCGCGCCCTGCCCCAGCGTCCAGAACAGTTCCCACACCGACACGTCGACATCGGCCGGCGCCTTGTGCAGCACCCGGTCGTCGGACGTGAGCCGGTACGCGTGCTGCATCCAGGCCAGCCGGTTCACCACGCCCGAATGCGGGATGACCACGCCCTTCGGCCGTCCCGTCGACCCCGACGTGTAGATCACGTACGCGGCGGTCTGCGGGTCCACCAGCGCCTCGGGATCGGATCCCGGCAGGCCGGCCGCCACGGAGGCGACCGTCGAGGCGTCCACGGTGAACGCGGCGTGCGCGTCCTCCCGGATGAACTCCCGGCGCCGCGCCGGATGGTCCGGATCCATCGGCAGGCAGGCGGCCCCCGCCTTCAGCACGCCCAGCAACGCCGCGACCATCTCGACCGACCGCGGCAGCACCACTGCCACCACGTCACCCGGCCCGACCCCCGCGGCGATCAATCCGTGCGCGATCCGGTTCGCCCACGTGTTCAGCTCCCCGTACGGGACCACGCTCTCCCCGAACACCACCGCGTCCGCCTGCGGCGTCCGGGCCGCTTGGTCCTCGAACAGGCCGTGCACCGTCCCCGGGGCCACCTCGACCCCGGTGTCGTTCCACTCCTCCAGCAGCCGGACCCGCTCACCGGGCAGGAGGACGGGGACGTCGGCGACGGGTGCCTCGGGGTCGGCGGCGAAGGCCGTGAGGAAGGCCGCGAACCGGCCCAGGTGGCTGTCCACGTCGGCCTGGGCGTAGCGGGACGGGTTGGCGGTGAGGCGGAGTTGGAGACCGCCGGGCACCGGGTGCGCCGCGAACTCCATGTCTTCGACGGGGCCCGAGGCCAACCGGTGGGCGATGCCCGTGGTGCCGGCGAAGGAGATGTCCGGGCCGGAGCCCATGACGTCGACCACCGGCCCGAACTGCCGGCCCGCGGGGTCCGCGCCGGTGGCCCGGAGGTCGCGCAGGAGATCCTCGCAGCGATACCGCTGGTGGTGCAGCGCCTGCCGGGTCTCGTCCCGGACGTGCTGGACGAGGGAGCGGACGGTCGTAGCGCGCCCCGTCCGCACGCGCAGCGGCAGGATGTTCGCGGTCGTGCCCGGAGTCCGCTCCTCGGCAGCCGTGGCCCGGTTGGCCACGGGCAGGCTGAGCAGGATGTCGTCCCGGCCGGTCATCCGGTGCAGGTAGGCGGCGACCGCGGCGACGAGCACCGTGGACCACTCGGCGCGGGCCGCCCGGGCGGTGAACCGGAGCCGGTCCAGGCACTCCTGGGGAATGTGCCGGGCGCCGCGTACGAGGTCGCGGGGGCCCGGAGCACGGGAGGCCGGGACCGTTCCCGCGGGGCCGTGGGCGGCGGTGAGGGCTCCGGAGAGGGTGACGGGCCTGGGGCGGTCCGCGAGGTACGCGGTCCAGTGCGCGCGGTCGGCGGTGTGCTGGGCGGAGGAGGAGTAGGCCTGCTCGGCCGCGTGGAGTGCGGCGAGCGGCAACAGGGTTCCCGCGGTGGGGTCTTGGCCTTCGCGAAGTGCGGTGTAGAGCTCGGCGGTACGGCGCAGCAGGAGGGCGGTGCCGTGGCCGTCGAGGACCAGGTGGTGGGCGCGCTGGTAGTAGAAGTGCCGGTCGGGCGCGACGCGGAGCAGCGCGAAGGCGAAGAGGGGGTCCCGGACCGCGTCCGTGGCGAGCGCGAGATCGGCCCGCATCCAGGCACGGGCAGCCGCCTCGTCGGCGACGTCCACGACCGGCAGGGTCCAGTCGGCGGGCGGGCCGAGACGTTGCCAGGGCCCGGCCCCCGGTCCCGTGGCCGGATCCTCTTCCGGCGCGGCCTGCGCTGCCGTCGGAGCCGGGAACCGCAGCCGCAGGGCCTCGGTCTCGGCGACGGTGCGGCGGGCGGCTTCCCGGAAGTCGGGGAGGTCGAGCGGGCCCCGCAGATCGGTGCAGAGGCCGACGTTGCAGTGCTGTCCCGGTGTGCCGAGCTGGAGACCGAACCAGATGCCGGACTGGCCCGCCAGGAGCGGGAGCCGGCCGGGGTGGGTCGGGATGGGGCGGGGCATCGATGACTCCGTCTCGGAACGGCGCGCGCGGGGAGGAGGGGAGGCCGGGCACGGTCGTGGGACCGTGCCCGCGCACCCGTGGCGGGGCGGCCCCGGAACGGGCCCGAGGGCCGTTCCGGAGCCGCCCCGGAGCCGTCCGTCAGCCGGCGGCAGGCGCCGCGAGCTTGGCGGCGTAGGTGGAGTAGCCGAAGAGGTCCATGGTGCGACCCGCCAGCCACAGGGTGCCGTTGGTCGCGGTGGTCAGCCGGACACCGTCCGCCGCGTAGTCGACGGGGCCGGTGACCTTCTCCCAGGCCGTCCCGTTGAAGCGGACGAGGCCCCCGTCGACGCTGGAGTTCACCCCGGCGTGCACCTTGCCCCCGTAGAAGGCCAGGTCGTTCACCTGCTCGGTGCCGGAAACGGTGATGTCCTGACGGGTCCACTTGACGCCGTCCCAGTGCAGGGCCGTGGTACCGCCCGCGACCCACACGTCACCGGAGCCCCGGGCGACGATGCTGGTGAAGCTCCCGGTCAGACCGGCGGGGGTGGCGACCTCCTTCCAGGTGGCGCCGTCGTACTTGACGACGTACGGACGGCACTTGGTGCCGGCCGCGTCGGTGCAGGTCTTTCCGGCCGCCCAGATGTCGGTGGCGGAGTTGACGTGCAGGGTGTTCAGCCGGGAACTGCCACCGGCGGCCTGCGGAAGCGCGGTGGTCGTCCACGCGGACCCGTTCCAGTGCCCGACGACGGCCGGGTTGGACGTGGCGGTTGCGGTGCGCGACTCACCGACGGCCCATGCGTCGTTGGCCGAAAGGGCCTGGATGTCGGCGAAGTCGACGCTGGCGTCGGCCGGGTTGCGCTTCTCCCAGGCGGTGCCGTTCCAGTGGCTGACGGACAGGGGCGCCTGGTACGGCTTGCCGAGCACCCAGAAGTCACTGGCGGACGTGGCGGCCCAGCCGTTGTTGTCCGGGCGGTCCTTCTCGTAGGGCAGCTGCTTCCAGGTGGTGCCCTGGCGCACCCAGTAACGGGCGACCTCCGCGTCACCGCTCTGGCGGCCCCAGATGGTCTTGCCGAAGGCGACGGTGCCGTCGCCGACCGGCAGCACGTCGTAGAGGGCGCCCTCCGTGACGGGCGCGCCCACCTGCTCCCAGGTGGGCGCGGCCTGCGCCAGGCCGGCCGTGAGCGCGAGGGCGGCCGCGCCGGAGACGGTTACGACGGCTGCCCTGCTGCGCAGCCCGAGACTTCCGTACGTGAACGTACGCTTCACAAGAACTCCTGGTGTCAAAAGAGAAGGGCCGGAGCGGTTTGGCCCCGGCCTCAATACGGCTCGCACGCGCACCGCCGCGCCGTGGGGGGGCGTAGCGGTGGCGCCGGAACGCTTGGAACACGTCGGTCATTTCCGACGCACCGCCCCAGACTCCGGGGCGCCCATATATTCCTTCTCTAGGTCCGCGGCCGATGGCCGCGGCGCCAGGCTGCGCAAGCGGATCGGGCCGGCGCGTCGGGCGGTTCGGGGGAGCTGTCGGCGGTCAGCCGGGCAGCCGGTCAGCTCAGCAGGCGGGCCCGAAGGGCGGTCGTCGTGGCCGGGGTGATGCCGACGCGGTGCGCGAGGTAGGCCTCGACCGAGCCGTGGAGGGTGGTGAGGTCCGCGAGGGTCAGGCGGAGGATTTCGGCCGGGGCGCGGCCGTAGGCGGGCCAGCGCATGGTGCGGCCGGGGTTGGCGGCGTGCCAGTCGGCCGTCAGGCGGGCGGTGGCCAGCTCGGTCAGGGCGAAGTCGTCGAGCACCTGCTGCTCGTCGACGCCGAGCAGGGTCAGGACGAGGGCGGCGATCAGGCCGGTGCGGTCCTTGCCGGAGGTGCAGTGGAAGACCGCCGGTCCGGGGCCTTCGGCGATCAGCTCGATCGCGGCGCGGATCTCCTCCACCCCGTCCTCGGCGACCTCGGCGAACCGGTCGGCGAGGAACCGCCAGGGGTCCAGGTCCGGGTCGATCTCGGCCTGGTCATA
Organism: Streptomyces sp. GL_140; assembly: GCF_057834465.1. Taxonomy (NCBI): domain Bacteria; kingdom Bacillati; phylum Actinomycetota; class Actinomycetes; order Kitasatosporales; family Streptomycetaceae; genus Streptomyces; species Streptomyces sp. GL_140. The sequence continues at coordinate 3,528,589 of NZ_CM174404.1, read as the reverse complement.
AGGCCGGTGCTCGATGCTCAGGTTGGCGTACGTGAACCGCTCGGGCTCCGGTATCCGGCCCTTGGCCTCGATCTCCCACGGGTAGCGCAGGTCGATGACGGTACGGATGCCGAGGCCGAGGAAGCGGTCCCAGTCGGAGCCCTCCAGCTTGCCGAGCGAGTCCGCCCGGTAGAGGACGCCCCGGGCGACGGTGGCGCCCTCGGCCGTGCGATAGCCCCCGAGATCACGGAAGTTGTGGAGCCGGTCGAACTCGATGTGCCGGGTCATGGGCGGATCCCCCTTGGCTTGAACCGATGTGCTGTGGTGATCCACATTCAATACATCGCGCCGGATCCAGGCCAGGACCGGCCACGATCGGCCGGAAGCCTCCCCTCCGAGCGGTCCCGCTGGGACACTGCGCCGGGTGGACTCGTACGCGGGCTCGGGCCCGGACTCGGTGAACAACAGCATCTCCGGCGGGAACTTCTACGGCCCGGTCATCATGGGCCGCGACACCCATGTGCCCGAGCATGGCCTCATGGCCGCGCCCGTACCCCGCATGCTGCCCTTCGGCCCCGACGGGTTCGTCGACCGCGAGGTTCCGCGCGCCCGCCTGGACGAGCTGCTCGCCGGGAGCGCCGGCCGGTCCGCCCCGCTGCTGGTGCTGCTGCACGGCACGCTGGGCGTCGGCAAGACCGGGCTGGCGCTGCACTGGGGCCAGGAGCGCCGGGAGGACTTCCCCGGCGGGGTCTTCTACGCCGACCTGACCCCGCAGGGGCTCGGCCGCCCGGTGGAAGCGGACGCCGTGCTGGAGACTTTACTCGGGCAACTGCGCATCCCCGTCGCCGAGATGCCCGCCTCGGAGGCGGCGCTGGCGGCCCGGTTCCGCAGCCTCACCGCGGAGCGGCCCGCCCTGGTGGTCCTCGACGGGGTCCCCAGCGCCGCCGCCGTCCGGCACCTGCTGCCCGGACATCCCGCGAGCATGGTGCTGATGACCAGCCAGTTCCGCCTCGGAGCCTTCGGCAGGGACTTCGAGGGCCGGCTGCCGGTGCGGCTGCCCGTCCCGGCGCTGGACGAGGAGGCGTGCGCCGCGCTGTTCCGTGCCGTCGTGGGGGAGGACGTGGCCTCCTCGGACGCACTGCGTACGGTGCTGCGCGCCTCGGCCGGGCTGCCGTACGTGGTCCGCATCGCGGCCGCGCACGCGGCGGACCCGGTGAGCGGCGGAGTCGAGGAACTGGCCGCCCGGATCGGGCGGGAGAACATCCTGGAGGTGCTCGACGTGCCGGGACACCAGGACGGGACCGGGGACGGGGACCCGTACGGGGACGCGGACCCGGACCGCGGCCAGGAGTCCGCCCGCCGGGTCTTCGACCTGGCCCACGAGCACCTGGACCCGCGGCTGCGCGCCGGGTTCCGGCTGCTCGGGCTGCACCCCACCCCGGAGTTCCCGGCCGCCTTCCTCGAAGCCCTGGCTCCCGGGACCCTGCGCGGACTCCACGACGCCGGGCTGCTGGACCCCGCCGCGCCCGGCCGGTTCCGGATGAACGGGGTCCTGCACGGCCGTGCCGGGACCCTGGCCGCGGCCGACCCCGCAGCACGCGGCGAGGATCTGGAGCGGGTGATCGACTGGTACCTGCGCCGGGCGGCCGCCGCGGAACGGATGATCTCCCCGCGCTGGCGGGCCGGCGAGCTGTTCCCCGACCCGGACCCCGACCGCGGCTCCGGCCCCGACGGAGCCCCCGGCCCCTTCGCCACCAGGGCCGCGGCGATCAGCGCCCTGGAGGCCGACCGGCACACCCTGGCCGCCCTCGCCGAGCTCCGCGAGACCGGCCCCGCCCGGCTCTGCCTGCTGGCCCAGGCCGTCCACGCGATGTTCCTCGACCGGGGCCACCACACCCTGTGGATCCGCATCGCCCGCCTCGCGCAGGAGGCCGCCGCCGACACCGGGGACGGGCTGATGCTCGCCCGGATGCACTACGAGTTGGCCTTCGCCCTGGGCGACCGCGGCGCGGCCGAGGACCTGGAGGAGGCGCGGCTGCACTACGACGCCGCCCGCGAGAGCGCCCGCCGGATCGGCCACGAGCGCACCGAGTCCTCCGCGCTGGAGGGCCTCGGCCGGATCGCGGTCGCCCAGGGCCGGCCGCGGGCCGCCGCGGAACTGTACGCGCAGGCCCTCACCGCCCTCGGCGCGGTGGAACATCCGCGCGGCCGGGCCCTGTTGGAGTATCACCAGGGCAACGCGGCGGCGGCCGCAGGACAGTACGACCGGGCCGCCCGCCACCTCGCTACGGCACTGCGCGCGTTCGAGGCGTTGAAGGACGAGGCCAACGTGGCCAAGACCCGGCTGCGCTCGGCCGCGGCCCTCCTCGCCGCGGGCCGCCCCCAGGAGGCGGCCGGCCCCCTGGATCAGGCGCTGGAGGCCTTCGCCGAGGGGACCATCAACCGGGCCGACGCCGTCCTCGTACGAGGAGACCTGCGCGCGGCCCTCGGCGACCCGGAAGCCGCCCGGGCCGACTGGCAGGCGGCCCTGGCCGCCTACGAGTCACTGCGGAGCATCCGGGCCGAGGAGGCCCGGATCCGCCTGGCCCGCATCCCGGACCAGGGCGAGCCGCGCCACTGAGACCACCCCGCCGACCCGGATCCCGAACTCGCCCTCCACATCAATGCCTTCGCCGAGCAGCGCGACCAGCACCGACCCGGCCAGCGCGGGCTCCGCGCCGCCCGACACCGTGAACTCCCGCCCGTCGCGCAGCCGCAGCCGCCCGCCGGACACCACCAGTGCGCAGTGGGAGTTCCGGGCGAACACCGCCGCCGGATCCGCACCCGGCCGCGCGATCAGCACGTCGGCGAGCCCACGCAGCCGGGCATCGGGCTCGGCGGCATCGGCGGTGACGTGCGCGTCGGGGCCGAGGTGGGCGGTCATCCGGCCCTGGAGCTCGGCCGGATGGCGGCGGACCCGGACCTCCTGATCCCCGTTGGCCCGGTCCCCGATGGCGGTGGAGACGTAGGACGCCGGGACCAGCGGGCTCGGCAGGCCGGCGGGCCCGGGCAGCGGCACCGGCCGGGCCACGACGGGGAACTCCGGTTCGGGCAGCCCCAGATGGCGGTAGCAGAGGGTGCGCAGCAGGGCGGCCGCCCGCCCGGCCCGCGAGGTCAGGCGGGCCGCGGCCCCAGGCAGGGCGCGGGCCCCGGCGAGCTGCGCGGCCAGCGGCCGGCCCGGATCGAGGCGCGGCAGGGCGCCGCCGAGCCAGGCCATGGCGGACCCGGCGGCGACGGCGGAGTCGTCGAAGGCGGCCAGCACTCCGGGGATCCCGCGCGCGGCGGCGTACAGGCTCAGCGACCCGTGGTCGCCGAGGTAGACGTCGGCGGCGCACAGCGCGGCCTTCCAGCCCTGCCCGGCGGGCGGCGGCAGGATCAGCCCGGCCCGCAGGGCGCGCGCCAGCCACCTGCGGATCTGGTTCTCCCCGTGGACGTACCAGGCATTGGGGTGGACGGCGGCGACGACGCGGAATTCATCGGAGGGCAATTCGGCGAGGGCGCGTTCGACGAGCGCGATATCGGTGCCGATGAGGGAATGCGGGCCCCAGGTGGAGGCGGCCAGCAGGAGTTTCTGCTCGGGCCCGATTCCGAAGGCCGCCCGGTAATCGGCGCGGAAGGGGTCGGAGGCGTCGAGTTCGTCGGCCACCGGATCGCCCACGACGTGGGCGTACGGGAGCGCTTCGGGGCAGTCGCGGCCCAGGCGGGAGAGCTGTTCCTCGTGCGAGAGGACGATGACGGACGGGACGACCTCACCGTCGTGGAGCAGCCACTCGGCAGTCAGCCCGAAAGCCCCGGCTCCGACCCCTGCCCCGGATTCCGGATTCCGGATTCCGGATTCCGGATTCTTGCTGAGCTTTTTATTGTATCCAGCCCCGTGCGGGGCGCCAATGAGCGGTGCGGAAATGTCCTCCAGATTCCCGCCGCGGCTGGTGCTCACCGCCAGATCGAACCGCTCCTTCAGGGCGCTCTCCCACGGCAGGAAGAACAGCCCGTGCGCGGAGACGAATTCCGCGATCCCGTCCTCGAAGGCCGAGGACCCGGTGCACGTGAACACCACCCGCACCCGGGGGTCCGCCTCGAAGACCTGGAGCACGTCGAGGAGCCGGGTCGCGGAAGTGACGTTGTGGATGACGCCGAGGACCGTGCGTTCGGCCGGCACCGTGAGCCACCGCCGGGCCGGAAGGCCGCGCTCCGTCCGCACCCGCACCACCACTGCCTTCCCGATCCGCTCGCGCCGCACGCCAGCCTACGGCTAGCGTGCGGACATGGATGTTGCGGCACTGGTGACGGCGGGTGCGACCACGATCGTCGGGTTGATGGTCTCGGACGCGTGGAGTTACGCGGGCGGCCGCTTCGCCCGCCTCCTCGGGCGGACGGACGACACGGCGCGGACCGAGGCGGACAGGGGTCTGCGGACCTCCCGCGCCGAGCTCCTGCTGGCCCGCGCGGACGGCGACGAGGCGGCGCTCGCCCAGGTCGAGGAGGGCTGGCGGGACCGGCTGCGGCTGGCCCTGGAGGCCGACCCGGAGGCCGTGCGCGAGCTCACCGAGCTGCTCGACGAGGTGAACCCGGGCTGGCGCGAGGGGGCTTCGGGTTCCGTGGTCCAGAACACCATCACCGGCGGGACCTTCAACGGCACGGTCGTCCAGGGCGGGGACTTCGGGTCCGTCAACCTCGGCTGAGGCTCACGCCCCCATCGGTGCGTGCGGCTCCACGACGATCCCGACCTCCACGGAGGCGGCCGGCGGCAGCGCTATTGCGGCCGGGGGAAGAGGATGACCGGCTTGATCATGCCCGGCTCCCCGGCGGCGAGCCGGGCGAAGGCCTCCCCGACACGGTGGAAGGGGAATTCGTGGGTGGTGATCACCGTCGGGTCCACCAGCCCGTCCTCGATCAGGTGCAGCGCCCGCGCCAGCCGCGCACCACTGCTCCGGGGCGGCCGGCAGCGGGCGTACGTGATCCTCCCGCCCTCGGCTAGGCCCTCGCGGGCCGCCGACGCGGCGGCGGGCGCGGGGCTCGCCATGATCGCGCGGTCGGCGCCGCGGCCGCCCGTCAGTTCCAGGATCCGCTCGGCGGTGTCCTCGTAGGCCGGGTCGATCACCACGTCCGCCCCGAACCGCAGGGCGAGCCGCTGCCGCTTCATCTCCGGCTCGACCGCGATGACCCGGGCGCCGCGCAGCCGGCCGGCCGCGATGGTCGCGCTGAGCCCTACGGCGCCCTGCCCGAAGACGACGACGGTGCCTCCGGCGGGCGGCCCGGCCTCTTCGGCGGCGGCGAAGCCGGTGGGGAGCGCGCCGGCCGCGTAGAGGGCCTGGTGGTCGGTGACGGTGCGGGGGAGCGGGACCAGTCCGGCTCCGGCCGCCGGGGCGCGGAAGAACTCGGCGAGCCTGCCGTGGCCCTCCACGCCGACGCGCCGGTCGACGAAGGAGGGGCAGACCCCGGGGCCCACCGCCGCGACGACGCCGACGGCCTCGTGGCCGAGCCCGATGGGGGCCGCGGCGGCGGTGTGCCCGTCCCAGGCGCAGATGAGTGCGGCCGTGGTGCGCACGAGGACCTCGCCCGGCCCCGGCTCGGGGACGGGCCGCTCGACGACGGCGGGTGGTACGCCGGTCCGGGGCAGCGCGAAGGCCTTCAAGGGGTCTCCTGTACTTCGTGACGCGGCTGGTCCTGCAAGCTTCACCGGACGACCGCGGTCCCGCGGGGGGCCGTAGGTCGCGAGACGCCGGGCCGAGCGACTCGAACTGACGCCGCTTCGGTCCCGGGGCGCCCCTTTGCGGCGGGACGCCCTGTCACAGAGCGGCGGGGCGCCCCGTCACGGGCGGGTGACCCGGACCTGGTAGCCGCCGTTGCGCAGTTCGCCGACGACGGAGATGCTGATGCCCGCCTTCTCGTCGTTGAAGGTCTCGCCCGGCTTGAACGGCGCGTCGGAGAGTTCCGCGTGGACGTTGGGCCGCCGGGTGCAGCCGCCGCTGGCGGCGGCGCTGTCGGAGACGGTGACCGGTCCGCGGCCGGTGTCCACCTCGGAGTCGACCTTGTATATGAGGACGCCGGGCTTGCAGACGGCCTCGTCGTTCCCGGCCCGGGTGCGCACCTCCACCGCGTAGCCCGCGCTGTCCGAGACGGGGACGAACGCCAGCTTGGTGCCGCCCTCGGTGGCGAGCGGGGACAGTATGTGGTCGCTGACCCCGGACTTCCCGGCGCAGCTGATCTGGGAGCTGTCGAGCCAGCCCAGCTTCCACTTGTGCCAGCCGAGCAGGTCGTTGTTGGCGCCCCAGTCCTCGCTCATGACGTCCCAGTGCCCGACGGTGCCCCCGCCGTCGGCGGTGTACAGGTCGGGCAGGCCGAAGACGTGCCCGTTCTCGTGGGGGAGCACGCGGTAGCCCGTCTCGCGGAAGGAGCCGGAGCCGTCGTCCTGGCGGCTGTAGATGAAGGAGGTGTTGGCGAGCGGAACGCCGTCGGCCATCGGGGCCTCGCTGTTGCCCGAGAAGGTGACGGAGAGGACGGTGTCGAGGGCGGAGGGCCCGGCGTTCGGCGTGACCAGAATGTTGATCAAGTCATACTTGGAGAAATCGACCTCGGCGTCGGCGGCCTTCACTATGTGTTCGACGAGCTGGCGGTAGCCGGACTCGTACGCGGACCCGCGCTCTATCCCGTACGACGCGAACGGCATCGGCATCCGCAGCCAGTTCCGGATCGGAGCCTCGGCCCGGTAGGTGAGCCGCCCGTAGGAGCTGGTGCGGAACCAGTCCGAGGTCTGCGGGAAGAATTCCGCCAGCCGGTCCACGGCCGCACCCTCGCCCTTGGCGTCGGGGAAGTCGATCATCAGGTTCAGCGCCCGGACCTCGCCGGTCGAGCGCGCGTAGCCGGGCGGGGTCGGCAGCCCCTCGGACATCTGGACACCCATCGCACCGGCGATCCGGCAGGGCGCGAGCGCCGACTCGACGCTCGTCGCGGCCACCGGGCCGGCGGCGGAGTTGCCGCGGTTGGCTATGCCGGTGCTGGCGGTCGCCGTGACCCCGAGGGCCAGCGCGGTGATGCCGATGTAGACGCCGGCTCGGTTCGGCTTGCGTATCCGGTGGCGCGTCTGCGGCATGGCGATCGGCCTTCGGGTCCGCGGCAGCCGGCCGGGTCCGGTCTGCGCTCTGTTCGATCACCCTCCGACGGCTGGGGCGTACTCGCGCGTCGGAAGAGGCCAAACGGGAGTGATGGGCCTGGGGTGATGTGACTCAGGTCACACTGGAGAGTGAAATAACCGGGGACGTTCTCCCCGTTTGAACGAGAGTCCCCACGAACCGGGGAGCTGCTCCCCGTTTCGAGCAGGCTTACGCGTCACCGTGCCGAGGAGGCCCCGGATGAAGAGCCCCGCCACCACCGCTCCGGCGGCCCTGCCCGTGCCGGGACCGGAGGCGGCTCTGGACCTCTCGGCACCCGTGTCCTGCGGGGGGTCCCCGGCGCTCCCCGCGCACCCGGTCCCGCGGCCGCGCGCCGATGCGGTCCGCAACCGGGAGCGCATCCTGGCCGCCGCGCGCGAGGTGCTCGTGGAATTCGGCCCGACCGCCCCCCTCGACGAGATCGCCCGCCGGGCCGGCGTCGGCAATGCCACGCTCTACCGGCACTTCCCCGACCGGCCCGCGCTCATCCACCACGTCGTGGTCTTCGTGATGGACCGGGTCACGGAGCTGGCCAACGATTCGCTGGCCGAGGAGCCGGACGCCTTCGCCGCGCTCTGCCGCTTCACGCACGGGGCGGCGGACGAGCGGATCGGCGCCCTGTGCCCCATGCTCTCCAGCGACTTCGACCGGGAGCACCCCGAACTGCTCGCCTCCCGCAGTGCTTTGGAGGAGGCGGTGGAAACCCTGATGGCCGTCGGCCAGTCCACCGGGCTGCTGCGCGCCGACATAGGCGTGGGCGATCTGATGATCGCACTGTCCCAGCTCAGCCGCCCCCTGCCCGGCACCGCCTGCTTCGACACGGACGTCTTCGTCCACCGTCATCTGCAGCTGTTCCTGGACGGGTTGAGGGCCCCGGCCCGCTCCGTCCTGCCGGGTACCGCGACCACGCTGGCCGACCTGAGGCGGAAAACCATGTGACGCCCCGGGTCGCACCCGCTAGCGTCGAAAACCCGGCTCAAAGCCGCACAGACTTCGCTTCCTTCTTGATTTAAATACATTTCAGGCTTTTTCAGTCATCTCGTACCACGAAGTGGGTATCCCCATGTCAAAAACAGCCGCGAATCCGCCGCTGGCTGGCGCTGCCGACCCCAGTCGCTGGAAGGCCCTGGTCTTCATCGCCCTGGCGCAGCTGATGGTCGTCCTCGACGCCACCATCGTGAACATCGCCCTGCCGTCCGCCCAGGCCGACCTCGGCATCTCGGACGGCAACCGCCAGTGGGTCATCACCGCGTACGCGCTGGCCTTCGGCGGACTGCTCCTCTTCGGCGGCCGCATCGCCGACAAGTGGGGCCGCAAGAACGCCTTCATCGTCGGCCTGATCGGTTTCGCCCTGGCCTCCGCGCTGGGCGGCGCCGCCCAGGGTGAGGCCATGATGCTCGGCGCCCGCGCCCTGCAGGGTGCCTTCGGCGCGCTGCTCGCGCCCGCCGCGCTCTCGCTGCTGGCCGTCATGTTCACCGACGCCAAGGAGCGGGCCAAGGCCTTCGGCATCTACGGTGCGATCGCCGGTGGCGGTGGCGCCGTGGGTCTGATCCTCGGCGGGTTCCTCACCGAATACCTCAACTGGCGCTGGACGTTCTTCGTCAACATCCCGTTCGCGATCATCGCCGCCGTCGGCGCCTGGATGATCATTCGCGAGCCGGCCGGCGGCCGCAACCGCGCGCCGCTCGACATCCCCGGCGTGGTCCTGTCCACGACCGGCCTGGTCGCCCTGGTCTACGGGTTCACCCGCGCCGAGTCGGCCGGCTGGTCGGACGGCCTGACCGTCGGCATGTTCATCGCCTCGGTGGTGCTGCTCGCCTCGTTCGTCTTCGTCGAGTCCCGTACGGCCTCCCCGCTGCTGCCGCTGCGCGTCCTGCTGGAGCGCAACCGCGGCGGTGTCTACCTCTCGCTGGGCCTCGCCGTCATCTCGATGTTCGGCCTGTTCCTCTTCCTCACCTACTACCTCCAGGTCGTGAAGGGCTTCTCGCCCGTCAAGACCGGCTTCGCCTTCCTCCCGATGATCGCGGGCATGATCACCGGCTCCACGCAGATCGGCGCCCGCCTGATGACGCGGGTTCCCCCGCGCCTGCTGATGGGTCCCGGCTTCATGGTCGCCGCCGCCGGCATGCTGCTGCTGACGCAGCTGGAGGTCGGCTCCTCCTACCCGGCGCTGATCCTGCCGGCGCAGCTGCTGCTGGGTCTCGGCATGGGTACGGCGTTCATGCCCGCCATGTCCCTGGCCACGTACGGGGTCAACCCGGCCGACGCGGGTGTCGCCTCCGCGATGGTCAACACCTCGCAGCAGGTGGGCGGCGCGATCGGCACCGCCCTGCTGAACACGATCGCCGCCTCGGCGACGACTGCGTACCTGACCGACCACGCGGCCGAGGCCGCGGCGGGCGGTCCGGCGGCGAAGCTGATCCAGGCCCAGGCCATGGTCGAGGGCTACGCCTCGGCGATCTGGTGGGCGGTCGGCATCCTGGTCGCCAGCTCCCTCATCGCCCTGACCTTGATCACCACGGGCCGTCCCGGCGCGGGTGGCCCGGTCGCCAAGGGCGAGGGCGCGGAAGCCGACGTACCGGTTCCGGTGATCGCCCACTGACCCGCGGGGCCCCGGCTCCGGGGTAGCGGGAATGACTGACGACCCCGCATTGTTCAAATTTGAACGATGCGGGGTTAGTCTTTGTGTGGCGGCCCGCCGTGACGATCCAGGAGCCCCTGATGACGACCTCTGAACCCCGGACCCCCGCACCCGGTGCCTCCGGTGGATCCACGGCCCGGATGCCCGCGCTCTACCTGAGCCACGGAGCCCCGCCCCTGGCCGACGACCCGGTCTGGCCCGGTGAACTGGCCGCCTGGTCCGCCACCCTGCCCCGCCCCCGTGCCGTCCTGATGGTCTCCGCGCACTGGGAAGAGGCCCCGCTCGCCCTCGGCGCCACGCGGCAGGTCCCGCTGGTCCACGACTTCTGGGGCTTCCCCGAGCACTACTACCGGGTCCGCTACGAGGCTCCGGGCGCCCCCGAGCTGGCAGCGGCCGTGCGGGGGCTGCTGAAGGCCCCGGGCACCCCGGTCCAGGACATCCCCGACCGGGGGCTCGACCACGGCGCGTACGTCCCGCTCGTGGAGATGTTCCCGGAGGCCGACGTCCCGGTCCTCCAGATATCCATGCCGACGCTGGACCCCCGCCGCCTGATGGAGATCGGCCGCAGGCTCGCGCCGCTGCGCGACGAAGGGGTCCTGATCGTGGGCAGCGGCTTCTTCACCCACAACCTGGCCGCCCTGCGTCACACCGGGCCGGGCGTGCCCGCCTGGTCGGCGGAGTTCGACGACTGGGGCCGCGAAGCGCTGGCCGGCGCCGACGTCGACGCCCTGCTCGACTTCGAGACCAAGTCCCCGGCCGGCCGCCTGGCGCACCCGCGCACGGAGCACTTCGCGCCGCTGTTCGTCACCCTGGGGGCCGCGGAATCCGAGCTGGCCACGGCCGCCACCCCGGTGGAGGGCTTCTGGATGGGCCTCTCGAAGCGGTCTCTGCAATTTGGTTAGGGGGGCTACGGGGCCTGCGGAGCCCGGGGACGCGGACGCGGGTCGGCTGTGGTGCCCGAGCGGATCGGCGTACGCGCCCGAGTCGGTGGTCCTTGCCGTCCGCGACGGCCTCGACGGCCCCCCGGCCTACCTCCCGGCCCCGCGCCCGGCGGCCGAAGCCCTGGCCGGGCTGGAGCCCGGGGTCGAACCGCGCCGCCTGCTGCGCCTGGCCTCCCACTGCGTCCCGCACTGCCTCAACCGCGAGGCCGACACCTGCACCCTGGCCACCCGCCTGACCTCGCCCCCGCCGCAGGTCGCCGCGGTCCCCGCCTGCCACCTGCGCCCGTCCTGCAAATGGTGGACCCAGTCGGGCCCACCCGCCTGCCACGCCTGCCCCCAGGTCGCTACCCGCCACCCCGCCCCGGCCCGGTGACGTCCTCCCCGATGGCGAAGCCCTTGGCGGGACCGGTCGGGATGGTGACGGTGGTGCCGTAGGCCGTCCGGACCTCGTCGTCGTAGACGGCCTGATCCGTATCGGGGGCGGTGAGCACGGTCACGATGCCGTGGTCGTCGTAGTCGTCGATCAGGATGTAGACCGGGATTCCGGCGCGGGCGTACGCCCGCCGCTTGCGGACCCGGTCACGGGAGGTGCTCTTGTGACCGGGGGAGACGACCTCGACGACAAGCTCTACGGCCGAGGCCTTGACGCCGATGCCGTCGTCGGTGACGTGCTCCGGGGTGGCCTTCGGCGTTACGAACACGTCCGGAATCCAGACATTGCGACCATGGATGACGTTCATGTCCTGCCGGGCTACGTACCCGCTCCCAGCTAGGAAGACCACAAGGCTGTCACGCAGCTCGTTCGCGGTCTCGCCGTGTGAATGGCGACCGGTCGGCGACACTTCGATGGACCCCTCGATGATCTCGGCACGGAAGCCCTCGGGGAGTCGCTCGACTGCAGCTTGCCATGCGAGCCACAGGGCCTCGTCCAGATCGGAATCGGGTGTGTCGGCCTCTGTGGCCTCGTGGGCGAGAGCGGTCATGGGTGCAGCACCTCCTCCTCAAGTGTGGGCGTCACCGACCAGGTGGCACAAGCGACGCTCCGACGCTAAGCGGCGCGGCCCATGCCGCGGGGATATGCCTCAGCTTCACCCGGACGGGTGGCCGCCGGGCGTCGCGAATGCCCTAGTCGTGACGAATCCGGCGGTTCGATCGCCAGTTCAGGCAACCAGAAGTCGGCTCGGGCCGTCTTCATGGTGGGAGTGCAGCCATGGGCGGCGCTGTTCCGGAGTGAAAGCGGCCGTGCCGAATGTGACGGCGGTCTCACGGACGTAGTCGTCGCACCGGTCCGAGAGGTCCTCCGGATCGGCCTTGATTCCGGGCCTGACCTGCACCTCTTCGAGCTCTGACGGCATCGCGGATCCTCACGGATCGGTTGGTGGCGGCGCAGGATACTGCAAGATCTCGAAAACGAGGAGGCGGTGTGGGAATTCTGTCCCGATTCCAGTCGTTGTTTCCTTCGGAAGCGGGCACTCGGGAGAGTGTCCAGGCAGCCGCACCACCGCGACAGAACTCATCGCAAGGGAGCACGCATGGCAACCCGCGCCGTCGCCCGTCGTCAGTCCACGAGCAGCGCTCGCGCAGTGGGCGGGGAGATCGCCGACCGCGACCTGGTCGGCATGTACCTCGACGAGATAGCGCGCACCCCGCTGCTCGACGCCGCCAAGGAAGTCGAGCTCTCGCAGATCATCGAGGCGGGCGTGTACGCCCAGCAGATCCTCGACGGAGCGATTGAGCGCAAGGGCCGTACGCCCTCCCGGGAAGAGCTGGAAGCACTGGCCGCCGAAGGTGAGCGCGCCAAGGAAGTCTTCATCCGCTCCAACCTCCGCCTGGTCGTCGCCGTCGCCCGCCGCTACCCGCGCAGCGGCCTGCCGCTCCTCGACCTCATCCAGGAGGGCAACGCCGGCCTGGTGCGCGCGGTCGAGAAGTTCGACTACGCCAAGGGCTTCAAGTTCTCCACGTACGCCACGTGGTGGATCCGCCAGGCCATCACCCGCTCGATCGCCGACCAGTCCCGCACCATCCGGCTCCCCGTCCACCTGGTGGAGGAGCTCGGCCGGATCCGCCGGGTGCAGCGCGAGTTCAACCGCGAGAAGGGCCGGGACCCGGAGCACGCGGAGATCGCCGCCGAGCTGGACTCGACGGAGAAGCGCGTGGGCGACGTCCTGGACTGGGCGCGCGACCCGGTCAGCCTGAACATGTCGGTGGACGAAGACGGCGACACGCAGTTCGGCGACCTGCTGGAAGACACCTCGGCCATCTCCCCCGAGCAGTCGGTCATGTCCTTGCTGCGCAGCGAGGAGCTGGAGGACCTGCTGGGGAAGCTCGACCAGAGAACCGCCTCGATCATCAAGATGCGTTACGGCATCGAGGACGGCCGGGAGCGTACCCTGACAGAGGTGGGCAAGCAGCACGGCCTGACGCGTGAGCGGATCCGCCAGATCGAGAAGCACGCCCTGCTGGAACTCAAGCGGATGGCGCGCGACACCGGCTTCGACGCGGTGGCCTGACCGGCCCCCGACGCAGCCCCGCATACGAGCCCCCGGCGCCTATCCCCCCCAGGCGCCGGGGGCTCCCTCGTGCCGCAGGGCACCCGCTACGGGCCCGCCGCCCCCGTCAGCCGCGCACCCAGCACCCGCGCCGCCTCCGCCAGGACCGCCGGCCCGTGCACGGTGAACGCCACCCCCGTCAGCGCCAGCCGCGCCGCCAGCCACTCGGGAGCATCCGAGGACTCGAACCGTATCCGCACCCCGGCCCCGGGCTCCGTCCTCGGGCCGGACGGCACCGCGTGCTCCCGCAGCCATTCCGGCAGCGCCTCGTGGGGCTCGGCGAAGGTGACGTCCACCCGGTGGGTCTCCCGGCCGCGCAGGCCCCGGCGGACGAACTCCGCCGCGTCCATCGGAAGCTCCCGCCCCGTGAACCTCGTCCCGGTCCCGGTCGGCTCCCCGACCCGGTCCACCCGGAAGGTCCGCCAGTCCTCGCGCTCCATGTCGTACGCCACGAGGTACCAGCGGCTCCCAGTGCTGACCAGCCGGTACGGCTCGACCAGCCGGCGCGAGGCCGCACCGTCCCGCGCCCGGTAGGCGAACCGCAGCCGTTCCGGACCCGCCACCGCCGACGCGATCGCCGTCAGCGTCCGGGGGTCCACGCTCGCGCCGTCCCCCCGGGTCACGGCGACCGTCGCCGACTGCAGCGCGCTCACCCGGTGCCGAAGCCGCCCCGGCAGGACTTGTTCCAGCTTCGCGAGGGCCCGTACGGACGCCTCCTCCACGCCCTCGATCGCATGCCCGGCCCCCGCCCGCAGGCCCACCGCGATCGCCACCGCCTCCTCGTCGTCCAGCAGCAGCGGAGGCATCGCGGCTCCCGCGACCAGGCGGTAGCCGCCCTCCGCGCCGAGCGTGGCCTCCACCGGGTATCCCAGTTCCCGCAGCCGGTCGATGTCGCGCCGGATGGTGCGGGCGCTCACCCGCAGCCGCTGCGCCAGCTCGCTCCCCGGCCACTCGCGCGGGGTCTGGAGGAGGGAGAGCAGGCTGAGCAGCCGGGCCGGGGTGTCGGTCATGGATTCAAGGTTGCCAGCCAAATAGGACACCAACTGACCTAGATGCCGTCTAAGTTTGTACTCATGAGCACCGAGACGACCCAGTCATCGCCCGAAGGAAAGAACGGGCCCGCACAAGAAGAGCGGACCGACACCCCCGCAGAGACCAGCTCTCCCGCCGACCGCCGCCGCTGGCTGGCGCTCGCCATCGTGATGACCGCGTCCTTCATGGACCTGGTCGACGTCACGATCGTCAACATCGCGATACCCAGCATGCGCCAGGACTTCGGCGCCTCGACCAGCGCGATCCAGTGGATCACCGCGGGCTACGCGCTCGCCTTCGCCGCCGGCCTGATCACGGGCGGCCGTCTCGGTGACATCTACGGCCGCAAGCGCCTCTTCCTCGTCGGCGTCGCCGGCTTCACCATCGCCTCGCTGCTCTGCGGCATCGCGGCCGACCCCGCGATGCTCGTCGCCTCCCGCCTCCTCCAGGGCGGCATGGCGGCCATGATGGTCCCGCAGGTGCTCGCGATCATCCACGTCACCTTCCCGCCGCACGAGCGCGGCAAGGTCTTCGGCATGTTCGGTGCGATCGTCGGCCTCGGCGCGGTCTCGGGTCCGATGCTCGGCGCGCTGCTCACCGAGTGGAACCTCTTCGGCCTCGAATGGCGCACGATCTTCCTGATCAACCTGCCCGTCGGCATCGCGGCCGTGATCCTGGGCCGCAAGTTCATCTCCGAGTCCAAGGCCCCCAAGGCCCTGCGACTGGACCTGGTCGGTGTCGTGCTCGCCACCCTCGCCCTGGTGATGCTGATCTTCCCGCTCACCAACGGTCGCGAGAACGACTGGCCCGTGTGGGGCTTCGTGAGCATGATCGCCTCGCCCGTGGTCTTCGCCGTCTTCATCGCCTACGAGAAGCACAAGATCCGCAAGGACGGTTCCCCGCTCGTCGAGCTCTCCCTCTTCGAGATCAAGAGCTTCGCCGGCGGCATCACGGTCCAGCTGGCCTTCGGCCTGGCGACCGGCATCTTCTTCCTGGTCTGGACGCTGTACATGCAGATGGGCCTCGGCTGGACGCCGCTGCACGCCGGCAGTACCGGCATCCCCTTTTCCATCGCCGTCTCCGTCGCCGCCGGCCTCTCGGTCGAGAAGCTCGTCCCGCGCTTCGGCCGCAAGGTGCTCCAGGCCGGTGCGCTGGTCATGGCCGCGGGCGTACTCCTCTACATCTGGGAGGCCCAGCGCTACGGCATGGAGATCGTCTCCTGGCAGATGGCCGCCCCGCTGGTGGTCATGGGCGTCGGCATGGGTCTGATCGTCGCCCCGCTGAACGACACCATCCTGTCCGAGGTGCCGCGCGAGCACGCCGGTTCGGCGTCCGGCCTGATCAACACCACCGGCCAGATGGGCAACGCACTGGGCCTGGCCCTCACCTCCGTGGTCTTCTTCGGGCTGATCGACGACGACATGGTCCTCGGGCTGCCGTACGTCGAGGCCTTCCACAGCGCGCTGTGGTGGGTCGTGGCCGTCCTGGTCGTGATCTTCGCCGTGATGTTCGTGCTGCCGCGCAGGGCGATCCCGATCGATGAGCGCGAGGGCGGCCGGGCGCACAACGCGGAGTCCGCCGGCGGGTCCCCGGAGCGGGCCCCGGTCGGGTAGTCGATCCTCCGCGCTCCTGACGGGCATGTCCGCTTCTGTTGGCGGACATGCCCGTTTGTTTTGTTTCTGGGCCGAAACGGGCGTACGGTGGGGGGCAATCCACAGAGTCGGGCATTGAACGGATCTGAAACCACATGTACGCACCGGAGCGCCAGCAGGAGATCCTCCGCCTCGCCCGCGAGGCGGGCCGGGTCGACGTCCTGTCCCTGGCCGACCAGTTCCAGGTCACCGCCGAGACCGTGCGCCGCGACCTCAAGGCCCTGGACCGGGCCGGGCTCGTCCGCCGGGTGCACGGCGGTGCCATACCGGCCGGACGCCTCGACTTCGAGCCGGACCTCACCGAGCGCGAGGCCACCGCCGCCGACGAGAAGGACCGCATCGCGGCCGCCGCCCTCGCCGAACTCCCCGACGGCGGCAGCATCGTCCTCGACGCGGGCAGCACCGTGGCCCGCCTCGCGGCCGCGATCCCGGTGGACACCGCCCTCACCGTCGTCACCCACGCCCTGCCCGTCGCCGCCCGGCTCGCCGACCACACCGGCATCGACCTCCACCTCGTCGGAGGCCGGGTCCGCCACCGCACCCGGGCCGCCGTCGACGCCTGGGCGCTGCGCGCGTACGCCGAGATCCGCGCCGACGTCCTCTTCCTCGCGACCAACGGATTCAGCGCCGAGGGCGGTCTGACCACCCCCGACCTCGCCGAGGCCGCCGTCAAGCGGGCCGCGATCGCCGCCGCCCGCCGGGTCGTGCTCCTCGCCGACTCCGCGAAGGCCGGCCAGGAGCACTTCGCCCGCTTCGGCACCTTCTCGGACGTGGACCTCCTCATCACGGACCCGGGGCTCGACCCCGCTCAGAAGGCGGCGATCGAGGCCGCCGGTACGGAAGTTGTGCTCGTATGATCCTCACCGTCACCCCCAACCCCTCCCTCGACCGGACCTACGAGGTCCCCTCGCTCGACCGCGGTGAGGTACTGCGCGCCACCGGCGACCGGGTCGACCCCGGGGGCAAGGGGGTCAACGTCTCCCGGGCGGTGGCCGCCGCGGGCGTCCGTACGACGGCGGTCCTGCCCCTCGGCGGTGCGCCGGGCTCGCTGATCGCCGAACTCCTCGCCGCCCAGGGCGTGGACGTCACGGCGGTCTCCGTCGCCGGCCAGACCCGTTCCAACATCTCGCTCGCCGAACCGGACGGCACCCTCACCAAGATCAACGCGGCCGGCCCGGAACTGACCCCCGAGGAATCGGCGCTCCTCCTGGAGACGGTCCGCACCTGCTCGGGCGGCGCCGCCTGGATCGCCTGCTGCGGCAGCCTCCCGCGCGGCCTGCGGCCCGAGTGGTACGCCGAACTCGTCGCCCGCGCCCACGAAGCGGGCGCCCGGATCGCCCTGGACACCTCCGGCCCGGCGCTGCTCGCGGCGCTGCCGGCCCGCCCGGACGTGATCAAGCCGAACGCCTCGGAACTCGCGGCGGCGGTGGGGCGGCCCCTGGCCACCCTCGGCGACGTGCTCAAGGCCGCGGAGGAACTGCGCGAGCTGGGCGCGGGCGCGGTCCTGGCCTCCCTCGGCGCGGACGGCCAGCTCCTGGTCTGCGCGGAGGGCGCGTACTACGGCACGGCGGCCGTCTCCTCGGTCCGCAGCAACGTCGGCGCGGGCGACGCCTCCCTCGCCGGCTTCCTGATCGCGGGAGGTACGGGGCCCGAGGCCCTCGCCTCCGCCCTGGCCCACGGCGCGGCCGCGGTCCAGCTCCCCGGCAGCGCGATGCCGGCCCCCTCGGATCTGCGGCCCGAAGCGGTCCGCATCACCCAGGACCTGCCCCTGGACCTCCCTCTGTCCGAAATGAGCGATGAGCGATGAGCGAGATGATGCAGTGCCCTCTGCTGGCCGAACTGGTCGACCTCGATCTGTCCGCCGATTCCAAGGAGGGGGCGGCACGTGCCCTCGCCGAACGGATGGTGACCCTCGGCCGGGTCACGGACCTGGACGGCTTCCTGGCGGACGTCGCGGCGCGTGAGGCCCAGATGCCGACCGGCCTGGAGGGCGGGATAGGCATCCCGCACTGCCGCAGCGCCCATGTCTCGGCCCCCACCCTGGCCTTCGGCCGGGCCCCCGCCGGGGTGGACTTCGGCGCCCCGGACGGCCCGGCGGACCTGATCTTCCTGATCGCGGCCCCCGCGGGCGCGGACGACGCCCACCTGTCGATCCTGTCCTCCCTGGCCCGCCGCCTGATGCGGGCCGACTTCGTCGAAGCCCTGCGTTCTGTTGAAACCCCGGCCGAGGCCGCCGCCCTCGTCGCGGGCGAGCCCAAGGCTGCTGCCGCAGCACCTCATGCCGGGTCCGAGGCCGCTGCGCGGGGCTCTTCCCCCACCCCGCCCCTTCCCGAAACCGGGGCTGCGCCCCGGACCCCGACAGCTTCAGCCTCGTCGGCGATTGAGGCGCGGGTCCGGGCGGAGCCCGGTTCGGGAAGGGGCGGGGTGGGGGACAGCCCCGCAGGGCAGCCGTTCCGGGTGGTCGCCGTCACCTCCTGCCCCACCGGGATCGCCCACACCTACATGGCCGCCGAGGCGCTCACGCAGGCCGCGCAAGCCGAGGGAATCGAGCTCACGGTCGAGACCCAGGGCTCCGCAGGCTTCACCCGCCTGACGGCAGAAGCCATCGCCACCGCCGACGCCGTCGTCTTCGCCCACGACGTCCCGGTCAGGGAACGGGCCCGCTTCGCCGGGAAGCCCACCGTGGACGTCGGCGTCAAGGCGGGCATCAACCGCCCCGCCGAACTCCTGGCGGAGGCCCGCGACAAGGCCGCCCGCGGGGACGTCTCCGATCACGCGCAGACCCCCGTCGAGGCGGCCGGGGAGGAGAGCGACGGCTACGGCGCCAAGCTCCGTACCTGGCTGATGTCCGGCGTCAGCTACATGGTCCCCTTCGTGGCCGCCGGCGGGCTCCTCATCGCCCTCGCCTTCGCCATCGGCGGGTACGAGATCAACACCGCACCCTCCGTCGCCGACCACTTCGTCTGGACCGAGGCGGCCAGCTGGGCCGCGTTGCTCTTCCAGACCGGCGGTCTCGCCTTCGGCTTCCTCGTCCCCGTCCTGGCCGGCTACATCGCCTACGGCATGGCCGACCGGCCGGGCCTGGTCCCCGGATTCGTCGGCGGCGCCGTAGCCCTCACCATCAACGCCGGGTTCCTCGGCGGCCTGATCGCCGGTCTCATCGCGGGCGGCACCGTCCTCGCCGTCCAGAAGCTGAAGATCCCCACAGCCCTGCGCGGCATCATGCCCGTGGTCGTGCTGCCGCTCATCGGCTCCGCCGTCACCGGCTTCCTGATGTTCCTGGTGGTCGGCAAGCCCATCGCCTCGCTCCAGCAGGCCCTCACCGACTGGCTGTCCGGGCTCTCCGGCGCCAACGCGATCATCCTCGGCGTCATCCTCGGACTGATGATGTGCTTCGACCTCGGCGGCCCGCTCAACAAGGTCGCGTACGCCTTCGCCATCGGCGGCCTCGCCACCCCCAACGAGGGCAGCCTCAAGGTCATGGCCGCCGTGATGGCCGCCGGCATGGTGCCGCCGCTCGCGATGGCGCTGGCCACCACCGTCCGCGGCCGGCTCTTCTCCAGGACCGAGCGCGAGAACGGCAAGGCCGCCTGGTTCCTCGGGGCCTCCTTCATCAGCGAGGGCGCCATCCCGTTCGCCGCGGCCGACCCGCTGCGCGTGATCCCCGCCTCCATGGTCGGCGGCGCGGTCACCGGAGCCCTCTCGATGGCCTTCGAGTGCACCCTGCGGGCCCCGCACGGCGGCATCTTCGTGATCCCGCTGATCGGGAACCCGCTCCTCTACCTGATCGCCATCGCCGCCGGTACGGCCACCACCGCCGGTCTGGTCATCCTCCTCAAGGGCATGCGCAGGCAGGCCGAGACCGCCGACCCCGCCCCGCAGACCCCGGCCGAGGAGCCCGCGAAGGTGGCCGTAGCCGCCTAGTAGGACCCGGGTCGTCTCACCGAAGCGGCTGCGCGCGGAGCTTCATCGCTCCGCGCGCGGCCGCTTCGGTCTCGTACACCTCGCACATGTGCCGCCCGTCCGGGGTCGCCGTGTGCTCCACCTCCCACAGGCTGAACTCGCCTCCGTCCAGCAGGATGAAGGCGTGCTCGTACAGGCTGAAGCCGGCGTCCCGCCCGTCCGCCAGGTACTGCCGGGTGCCGAACGCCTGGGTGATCCGGTGCGCGTAGGCCGTCCGCAGCAGCAGCGCCACCGCGGCTCCCGGCCGGTCCGGGTTCTCCGCGCGGCGCAGGACCCGGCGGGCGTGGTCCGCGGACTCCTCCACCGCGTACTCGCGGTGCCGCTGGGCCGGGGTCGGGTTCGCGAACAGGGCGCTGAGCACCGCGATGTCGCTCTCCGGCTCCTCCTCGGCGAGCGCATCCGTCAGGCCCCACGCCACCGCCGAGGGAGCCTCGTCGAACAGCCGGGCCACGGCCAGGCATATCTCGGCCCGGCTCGCGAAGAGTTCGTAGCGGACCGCCCGGCTGCCCTCGGGGCGGTGCGCAAGCTCCCACAGAGCCACTGAATCGCCGTCGGCCAGCAGATAGGTGTACCGCCGGATCTCCCGCCACTGTCCCGCCGCCGCCGGGCCGTTGCGGGTGGTGTGGAGCGAGGAGCTGTGCGCGAGCGCGGTGGTGAGGCGCTCGGCCAACCGGTCGGGAAGGTCGAAGGAGTTGAGGGCGCGGCCCAGGAGTCGATCGAGGTGGGCCTCGGTTGTCTCGTACGGATCGCTCAAGGTGGGTCTCCAGGCCGTCGCAGCTTGTCACTTCGAGGGAGCTCAACGTAGCCCCTGGGTCTGACATCACGTCCGGGGTTCGGTAAAACGTCCGGGAAGCATCAGGGGTTCCCGCCACCCCTTGGGGTCAACCTCCGTGCAGATGGGCATGGTTGGAGCCGGTATCGGGTGGAAGGCGGGACTATGGGCCGCATGGCAACGAATACCGTAGGCGTCCCCCGTCAGCAAGGGCAGCCGCATCGCAACGACGCCGGACCGCCCGCCGCCCCCCGCGCGCTGGCCTGGCTGCTGGTGCTCACCGGGGCCGCAGGGGTGCTGGCCTCCTGGGTCATCACCCTCGACAAGTTCCTGCTGCTGGAGAACCCGGACTTCAAGCCGGCCTGCAGCCTCAATCCCGTCGTCTCCTGCGGCAGCGTGATGAAGAGCGCCCAGGCGGCGGCCTTCGGCTTCCCCAACCCGATGCTGGGGCTGGCCACCTACGGGGCGGTCGTCTGCATCGGCGCGGGCCTGCTGGCCGGCGCCCGCCACCACGGCTGGTTCTGGCTGGGACTGAACGCCGGCACCCTCTTCGGAGTCGGCTTCTGCTCCTGGCTGATGGTCCAGTCGCTCTACGAGATCAACGCGCTCTGCCTGTGGTGCTGCCTGACCTGGGTGGCCACCCTGGTGATGTTCTGGGCGGTCACCGCGTACACGGTCCGTACGGGCATCCTCCCCGCACCCGCCCCCGTACGGGCCTTCTTCGCCGAGTTCGGCTGGGCCCCGCCCGCCCTGCACACCGGAGTGATCGGGATGCTGATCCTGACCCGGTGGTGGGAGTTCTGGACGGGCTGAGGGCGCCGGAGGCACCGGCGGACGCGCGAGGGCCCCGGCAGCTGGAAGCTGCCGGGGCCCTCGTCACATCTCACCGCGTTCTTCGACCGCGTCGCTCCACGGGCGCCAGGTGCCCGGACCTCAAAAGGGGAGCGGAGATCAGCTGCCCGCGGAGGCGTTGCCGGACAGGACCGGGATGTTGTCCAGGATGTGCGAGAGCGGCTCGTCGCCCTTGGCCTGGGTGGAGTTCTCGGTGCACTGCTGGTTCTGCGGGTTGGACAGGACGCTGATGTCCTGGACGCCCACGTTGGCGATGACGGCGAGGATCGACTGGGCGTTGATCTTGGCCGGCAGGCCGATGCAGGGCTTGTTCAGGGTGCCCTGGACGACGCCGAGCTGCGGGCTCATGTCGCCGTGGGTCTTCTGGTTGCCGTAGATCTGCTGGGCACCGTTTCCGTTGACGGTGTTGATCCCGTTGTCGTTGCCGATGGCCATGGCCGGGGCCGCGACAGCAGCGCCCGCGCCGACGGCGGCGGCGGTGACCGCGGCAGCAGTCATGATCTTCTTAAGCATCTTGATCCTTTTCTCGCACGAGTGCCCGCTAGTGGAGCGCCCTGATCAACTGCCCGCACGGAGGGTTGGTTCCGCTGCTTCACTCAAACGGCCTGCGGGCCGCCGGGTTTTCCCCGGGCCGGGCGGGCCGCCCCCGGACAGGTGCGCGAAGCCCGTACGCAGCCCGGAACGGGGCCCGGAAGCGGGCGCTCCTGTTGCGGTGCGTAGAACGTGTTCGCACGGTGGGTAAGGAGGCGGATCGCTCGGGTCCGTTTTCGCACGACCACCGAAGGAACACCCATGCACCGCACCAAGGCCTCCCGCATCCGCGTCCTCGTCCCGTCGGCCCTCGCGGTCGTCATACTCACCGGCGCGGCCGCCCCCGCGGGCGCCGCCGAAGGTGCCGGTGCCGCCACGGAACGAGTGGCGGCCGCCGAGGAACTGATCAGCGAGAAGGTGGCGGCCGCCGGCCCCATCGACGACATCCTCGCGCAGGTGAGCAAGATCCTGGCGGACCTGACCAAGAGCCTGGGCACCCTGCTCCCGGGGATCAAGATCCCCGAGATCAAGCTGCCCGCCCTGCCCGCCCTGCCCGCCCTGCCGGCCCTGCCGGGGATCCCGGACATCAAGTTGCCGGAGATCCCCGCGATCCCCGGGCTTCCGGACATCCCCAAGATCCCCGACATCCCCAGCATCCCGGCCCTCCCGGTCTCCGATCCGGTCGGAGCGGTGCCGGCGGTGCCTGCCGTACCGGCTGTGCCTGCCGTACCGGCGGTGCCGGGCGTGTCCAAGGTTCCGGCGGCGGCTCCGGCCGTGCCGGGGGCCCAGGTCAAGCTGCCGATGGGCATGGTGCCCAAGCTCCCCGACTTCCGCTGGTAGGAGGCGGGGAATCGAATACGGACCCGCACGTGGTTACGACTATTGGGCTGAACAGGTCTGATCGCGTGCGGAACCGTGTCGTCTGGGGAGGTGGACCGTTTCGCTCGATGTGAGCCTCGGAACCGGGGCGGAACATCGAAGAGAAGGTGCACTTCCCATGAACACTGCCAAGAAGGCCGCCCTGGTCCTGGCCACCGCTGGTCTCGCCGCGGCCGGTGCCGCCGGCTCCGCTATGGCCGACTCGTCGGCCGAGGGCGCGGCCGTGGGTTCCCCCGGTGTCCTCTCGGGCAACCTGGCTCAGGTCCCGGTCCACGTCCCGATCAACGTCTGCGGCAACTCCGTCAACGTGATCGGTGCGCTGAACCCGGCGTTCGGCAACACCTGCGTCAACGACTGACGTCAGACGCGTCAAGCGACTGTGGGCGCCCCGGCCTTCGCCGGTGGCGCCCACAGTCGTTTCCGCGGTTCGCGCGGCCCTCCCCGTTCTCACGGGGAGTCGGAGCCGCCCCGTCAGTGGCCGTTGGCGCCGCCGTTGAGCTTCACGCCGCCCAGCAGCGGGGACGCCTGGGTGGCCCCGTTCGCGAGGTGCATGACCTCGCCCGGTGCGTTGTTGCGGACCTCGTTGACCTTCTGGACGGTGGACACGACCTTCTGGACGCTCTCGCCCTGCTCCGCCATCCCGTTGGCCAGGGTGTTGGGGAGCGACTCCGAGACGGGGTTCACCGCGCCCAGCACCTCGGTCAGCCCGCTCGTCGCGCTCATGGGGACGGCCGGCGCCTCCGAGGCGAACGCGGGGGCGGCGCCGAGGGCGGCGACGGAGCCGACGACTGCAGCGGCGACCTTCGAGAGCTTCATTATCAAGTCCTTTATCCGGGGGCGGCCAGTGGCGACCGTCGCGCCACTTTCGCCCTGGTTAACGATTCCCCGCCGCTACGGAAACGCGGAACCGAACACGGCAACGGCCGGAGAGTCCGACAAGGGACTTTCCGGCCGATATTTATTCCGATTACCAGTATTGCCGTCAGGCGATACGGGACCTCCGGTAGAGAATGGCGCCGCCCAGGATCAGGGCCG
This sequence comes from Streptomyces sp. GL_140, assembly GCF_057834465.1. Lineage (NCBI taxonomy): Bacteria > Bacillati > Actinomycetota > Actinomycetes > Kitasatosporales > Streptomycetaceae > Streptomyces > Streptomyces sp. GL_140. The sequence continues at coordinate 3,504,573 of NZ_CM174404.1, read as the reverse complement.
AGGCGAGAGCCGCCGCGGCGCCGGACTGCCCGGCGCCGGTCGCGGCCAGCTGCGCCGTTTCCCGCGCGGTGGCGTGGACCGGCGCCGGCTGCGCCGCGGCAGACGGGGTCACGGGTGCCGGAGCCGGTGCAGGGGCCGGTGCGACGGGTGCCGGAGCCGGGAGCAGGTGGACGGGCAGGTCACCCGCCGGGGCTGCCGGGGGCTGGTCGGCGGGCGGGACCTCCTGCTGGGCGGGCGCCGGGTGCTCCATGACCTGGCTTCCGTGCGGCGGCATCGGCGCGGGCGCCTCCTGCGTGACGGGGGCCGGGGCGGGGAGCGTGTGCGGCGCCTCCGCCACGGGGGCGGGCGCGGGCGCGGGGGCCGGGACCGGGGCGGGAGCCGGGAGCGGCTGGGGAGCCTCCTGAACCGGTGCCGGGACGGGCGCCGGAGCGGGGGCCGGTGCCGGAGCAGGCTGCGGTGCGGGCGCCTCCTGTACGGGGGCGGGCGCCGGTGCCGGCTGTGGCGCGGGCTGCGGCCTGGGCAGCGGCTTGGGAGCCGAGTGCTCCGCCGGGTGCTCCGCCTCGGGCTTCGGCTTCGGCGCCGGGGGCGCGTGGTGCGGAGCCGGCGCGGGGCCGGCGGGTGCTCGGCGTGCTGCTGCGGCCGGGGCGCCGGGTGCTCCGGCGCGGGGTGGTCGTCGCACTCCTCCTCGCCGCCCTGCGTGCCCGATTCGCCGTAGCCACCGCTGTCGTGCCGCGGGGCCCGCTCCTCGGGGCCACGGTCGCCGTAGCCGCCCTGCGCGTGCTGTTCTTCGGGGCCGCGCTCTCCGTAGCCGCCCTCGTCGCGGTGGCGCCCGGGCCCGCGCGACTCGCGCTCGTCGCGCTCGTCGAGGTAACGCTCGAATTCCTCCGCCTGCTCAGGGCTGAGGTAGCGCCCGTAGTCGTACCCGGCGTCGGAGCCGGTCGTGGTGGCGCAGTTGTTGCCCATCGCGGGGTTGAGGCCCGCTCCGGCGTCCACGGTGTTGCCGCACACGTTGGGTGCGAAGGTGATCGGTACCGAGACGCTGTTGCCGGCCAGCACACCCGGTGAATGCGAAGCCTCGGCCATGGCTCCGGGGTGCGCGTAGGCCGCGCCGGTCGCGATCGACAGCAGGCTCGACGCCGCGGCTGCGGTGAGCACCCCCTTGCCCAGTACCTGTCGGCTCAGTACCTGTCGCATGGGTCCTTCCCTGTCTACCGGCTCAGCCGCCGGTGCTGAATCGAAGGTGGCCCCGGAGTGCACCGCCGTGCACTCCGAGGCCACCCCGAGGAGGTCTGCCCTTTCGGGCAAAAGCGCTTCGTCAGTTGTTGACGCAGGTGTTGCCGAACGCGGGGTTCAGCAGCGCGATCACGTTGACGGTGTTGCCGCAGACGTTGACCGGGACGTGCACCGGGACCTGGAGCAGGTTGCCCGACAGGACACCCGGGGAGCCGACGGCCTTGCCGTCGGCCACGGAGTCGGCCATGGCGGGGGAGGCGGCACCGGCGGCCATCAGAATGCCGGCGGCCAGCACCACTGCCTTCTTGTACGTCATTTGTTTTCGATTCCTTCCCGCAGAGGCGTATCCACTGCAGAAATAACAACGAGTGGATCCGGAAAAAGAAACCGGGTGTTTTTGCGGGCCGCGCGCCAATTCACTCAGATGCTCGCGCGTCCTGAATTCTGACCCGATTTCGACGGATCTCCATTCGGGCCCCGGCATGCGGCGAGGCCGCCGCGACCCGAAGGTGCGACGGCCTCGCTGGCGCGGTGCGCGGGGTGCTGTCAGCTGCCCGCGGAGGCGTTGCCGGACAGGACCGGGATGTTGTCCAGGATGTGCGAGAGGGCCTCGTCGCCCTTGGCCTGGGTGGAGTTCTCGGTGCACTGCTGGTTCTGCGGGCTGGACAGGACCGGGATGTCCTGGATGCCGACGTTGACCGCGGACAGGACGGACTGGACGTTGGCCTTGGCCGGCAGGGCGATGCAGGGCTTGTTGAGGGAGCCCTGGATGAGCGCCATCTGCGGGCTCATGTTGCCGTACGTGGCCTGGTTGCCGTAGATCTGCGAGGCGCCGTTGCCGTTCACGGTGTTGATGCCGTTGTCGTTGCCGACGGCCATGGCCTGCGGGGCCATGGCGGCACCCAGTCCGACGAACGAGGCGGCAACCGCTGCGCCGGCCGCAAACTTCTTGATCATGATGGTCCCTTTTTTGCAGGATTGCCCGGTACTCAAGCACCCGGATCAACGGTCCAACCGCACTTCGGGTTGCGTCTCTTCACTCGGATGCCGAAGTTTCGGGCGGCACGGTTGACGTCAGTGGTTGACGCAGGTGTTGCCGAACGCGGGGTTCAGCAGGGCGATCACGTTGACCGTGTTGCCGCAGACGTTCACCGGGACGTCGACCGGGACCTGGAGCAGGTTGCCGCTCAGGACGCCGGGGGACTCCCCGGTGAAGCCGTTCGCCGTCGCGCCGTCACCGCCGTGCGCGGAGGCGAGGCCCGCGCCGCCCATCAGCATCGCGGCACTTGCGACCGCCATGGTGGTGCCGCGCACCAGCCTCTTCTTCATCTCTGTTTTTCCTTTCGATCTCGAACAGTCTTGCAAGCCATAACGACCTCCCTGCTCAGAGGGTGCGTGCTTTCGCCCAAAAGGCCGTATGCGCGAGTCCGGCGTGATTTCCCGCCTGAGTTCTGACAAAGTTCACTCCTGTTTTGTCCCCCTGATCGAAAATGGAGACAGGGTCATGGGTTCCTCCCGCAGAATCCTCGGCACGCTCGGTCTGCTGTCCTGCCTCACGCTTTCGGTGAACGTGCCCGTGGCGGGAGCCGCGGCCCCGCCGGGGGTGCGAGCTCCGCTGGTCAAGGAATCACCGAGGCTCGCTTTCACTCAGCGTTACCAGGCGGTGCAGCACGGCGGCCTGGTGCGGGCCTCCAACTCCTCCATCGGCTGCCGCAAGGAGGAGAGCCCGCAGGCCGAGCCCTGCGCCGAGATCAACAAGGGCGCCGCCGGGACCAACGGCGACTTCGAGATGTTCTACGACGAGGTCGACAAGGACCCGGACACCTACAACTCGACCCGGGCCGAGCTCAAGATCCCGCAGGGCGCGAAGGTCTCGTACGCGCGTCTGTACTGGGGCGGGAACCTGCGCGTCGGCGAGCAGAAGCCGCCGGAGGACAACGGCCGGGTGCTCGTCGCCGAGCCGGGCGGCGCGTACCGGGAAGTGCTGGCCGACACGGTCATCGGGCACCACACCGACGAGGGCAGCGACGCCTACCAGGCCTCCGCCGATGTGACCCCGCAGGTCCGCAAGGGCGGGGCCGGGATGTGGACGGTGGCCCAGCTGAACATCGCCATGGGGCACTCGCAGACGGGTGCCTGGGGCGGCTGGACGCTGGTGGTCGCCTACGAGCACCCGCGGGAGCCGGTACGGAGGGTCTCGGTCTGGGACGGCTTCGAGCAGCTGACCGCGGGCGCCGGCGAGGCGGCGGGCGAGACGGTGGAGGTCGCCGGTCTCAACGCCGCGCCCGGGGCTTCGGGGCGGGTCGGGGTGGTCGGGTACGACGGGGACCGCGGGGCCCTGGGGGACTCACTCACGGTGACCGCCGACAGTGGCCGCCGGATCAGCCTCAGCGATGGTGAAAATCCTTTTAATGATGTTATGAATTCCACGATCACGGAATTTGGGCATCACTCGTTCGTGCGACAGCCCGAACATATGAATAATCTCGGATATGACGCGGACGTGTTCGATCTGAGTCCCGCCCTGTCCGGTGGCGCCCGCAGCCTGACCTTCGGGTTCACGGGCGAAAGCCAGGGTCATTTCCTCGGTGTGCTCTTCGTTCAGACAGACGCGCGCCGCTGAACGCAGGAGACCGCTCCACGTGCCGAAACAGCCTTCTTCTCCCTCACCTTCCCCCTCAGCTTCACCGTCCCCTTCACCGTCCTCCTCCCCTTCACCGTCCTCCGGCCGGGCGGTGACCGTGCTGCACCTCGTCCAGCCCGTGGACGGCGGGGTCGCCCGCGTCGTGGTCGACCTCGTCCGCGCCCAGTCCGCCGCCGGGCTGCGGACCGTCGTGGGCTGCCCGCGCGGCGGACAGCTCGCCGAAGCCGCCCGCGCCGCCGGGGCCGAGGTGCTCACCTGGCGCGCCGGACGGGCCCCCGGGCCGGGGCTCGCCGCCGAAGTGCTCGGCGCCCGACGGGTGATCGGCCGGGTCCGGCCCGACATCCTGCACGCCCACAGCGCCAAGGCCGGGCTCGCGGGGCGGCTCGCCGTGCGCGGCGCCGTCCCGACCGTGTTCCAGCCGCACGCCTGGTCCTTCGACGCCGTAGGCGGGGCCACCGCCGCGCTCGCCCTGCGCTGGGAGCGGTTCGGGGCCCGCTGGGCCGACCGGGTGCTCTGCGTCAGCGAGGCCGAACGCCGGACCGGGGAGTCCGAGGGGATCGCCGCCCGCTGGTCGGTGATCCGCAACGGCGTCGACCTCGACCACTTCCGGCCCGGCGGCCCGGACCCGGTGCGCGACAGGGCCGGGGCGCGCGCCGAACTGCCTTGGCCCGCAGCCTTCCAGGGCGACGGGCCGCTCGCCGTCTGCGTCGGCCGGATCTGCCTGCAGAAGGGCCAGGACATCCTGCTGCGGGCCTGGCCGGAGCTGCTCGGAGCCGTCCCCGGAGCCCGTCTCGCACTGGTCGGGGACGGCCCCGACATGGAACGGCTGCGCCGCGCGGCCCCGCCCGGAGTGCACTTCGCGGGAGCCGCCCGCGACATCCGACCGTGGCTTCGGGCCGCCGATCTCGTTGTACTGCCGTCGCGGTGGGAAGGCATGGCGCTCGCCCCGCTCGAAGCCATGGCCTGTGGCCGCCCGGTCCTGGTCTCCGACGTCAGCGGTGCCCGGGAGAGCCTGCCCCCGGGGCAGGGGCGGTTGTGCCTGGTGGAGCCGGAGGACCCGACGGCGCTGGCCAAGGCCCTCGTGGGGCTGCTGGCCGAGCCGCGGCTGCTCGCCGAACTCGGCGAGCAGGCACAGCGGCACGCGCGGATGGAATTCGACGTGCGGCGGACCACGGACGCGGTCACCGGTCTGTACCACGAACTGCTGGGCAGGCCCCGGCCCTTGAACCAGGAGCGCATCAGCCGATGACGATGGACAGCGCACCCGCCCGGCACACCGGGCAGGGCGGCCCGGGGCCCGCCGGAAGCAGTACCGGCACCAGCACGGCCGGCACCACCAAGGCCGGCACCACCCTGGCCGACACCACCGCGGGCATCACCCCGGCGAGCATCACCTCCGCGAGCGCCGCCACGGTCGGCGCGGGTTCCGGCGCCACCGCCGGATCGGGCGCCACCGCCGTCCGCCGCACCGTGACCGCCATCCACCCGCCGCGCGGGCCCCAGGCCGACCAGGCCCGGACGGCCGTCCGGTCGCGGCGGGTCCGCCGCCGCGACGGGGTCCTGCCGCCGCTGACCGCCGACGCCCTGGCGGTCCTGGCGACCGCCGCCGCCCTCCCCGGGCTGGAGCCGGCCCGGGCGGCAGCCGGGCCGGCCGCCGCCCCGCTGCTCGCCCTGCTGCCCGTACTGCTGGCCGCGCTGCACGCGCAGGCCGGCCTGTACCGGCCGCGGTTCGCCCCCTCCGCGTTCCTCGAACTGCCCGCGCTGGCCGGGCGGGCCGCCGTCCTGTGGTGCGGGGCCGCCGCCGCGCTCGCCGCCTTCGCCCCGCGCGCCGCCCTGAGCTGGGCGGCGCTGCTCGCGGCGGTCTGCCTCCAGGCCGTACTGGCCTGCGCGGGACGCGGGTTCGTCAACCAGCTCCGCCGCCGCTCCCGCATCCGCCGGCCCGCCTCCACGCTCGTGGTCGGACCCGTCGCCGGAGCCGGAGCGGTCGCCGCGGCCCTGCACGGCCGCCCCGAGTACGGGCTGCGCCCCGTGGGGCTCGCCGACACCGGACCCGCCGAGGACGGGGGCGCGGGCGTCCACGTACTCGACACCCACGAGGACATCCGCCGGGCCGTCATCCAGAACTCCGTGCGCCACGCGGTCTTCACCCGCCCGCCCGAGGCCGACGAACGCACCGCCTCCCTGGTCCGGCTCTTCCACGACCACGGCTGCCGTCTCTGGCTCGCCGACCCGGCCGGCACCGCCAAGGTCACCGGCATGCGCGTCGCACAACCGGCCGACCAGCTGTGGGGGTACGCCGTCCAGCCGCTGCTGCCGCGTCCCGCCCGGCCGGTGGAGCGGTACGCGAAGCGGGTCATCGACTCCTCGCTGGCCGCGCTCGCGCTGCTGGCCGCGGCGCCCGTGATGGGCGTCTGCGCACTGGCCGTACGGATTTCCGACGGCCCGGGGGTGATCTTCCGGCAGGAGCGGGTCGGCCTCTACGGGCGCCCCTTCACCCTGCTGAAGTTCCGTACCCTGCGCGCCGACGCGCACGAGTCCGCCACCCGCTGGACGGTGGCCGGCGACTGCCGGATGAGCCCGATCGGATCCTTCCTGCGCAAGTCCTCGCTGGACGAGCTGCCACAGCTGTGGAACGTGGTCCGGGGTGACATGAGCCTGGTCGGCCCGCGCCCCGAACGGCCTTTCTTCGTCGCCAAGTTCAGCACCGTCCACCCCGGATACGAGGCCCGTCACCGGATGCCGGTCGGCATCACCGGCCTCGCCCAGATCAACGGCCTGCGCGGAGACACCTCCATCGAGGACCGGGCCCGCTTCGACAACCACTACATCGACACCTGGTCGCTGTGGCAGGACCTGTGGATCCTGACCCGCACCGCGGCCTCCTTCTTCCGCTTCCGGCTTGGGGGCAGCTGAGCATGAGCCTTGCCGTGCACCACTCATGGGGACGCCCGGACCTCGGGACCCTGCTGCGCCGCCACTGGCCGCTGCTGCCGCTGGCCGGGACCGTACTGGCCCTGCTCGTTCCGGTGCCGGCGGGTGACGCGACCGCCTCCGGGAAGGTCGGCCCGGCCGACGCCGCCTCGCTGCTGCTCGTGCTCGTCTGCGCGATCCAGGTCCTACGGGGCCGGGTGCGGCCCCTGACCCCGCTCGGGGTGCTGGTCCTGGGCCTGCCCGCCGTCGGGCTCGCCGTCTCGACCGTGACCGCCGGGGACCCCTACGCGGCCCTGCCCGGCTTCGTGCGCTACCTCCAGGTGTTCGTGCTGGTCCCGGCGGCGATCGTGCTGCTGGTGCGCGACGCGGGGGAGTTCCGGCTGGCCTCCGGGTGCTTCGTGGTGCTGGGGCTGATGCAGGGCGCGGTCGGCGTGGTGCAGTTCGCCACCCACACCGGGGCCTCGTACCAGGGCGAGGACATCCGCGCCGTGGGCACCTTCGGCCCCGGTGACGTGATGGGCATGGCCACGGTCGTCGCCTACGGACTGGTCGTCGCCACGGCCGCGGCGCTCGCCCCGGGGCTCCCGGCGCGGGTGCGCAGGCTCTCCGGCGCGGCCGCGCTCGCGCTGGCACTGCCGCTGGTGCTCTCGTTCAGCCGGGGCGCGTGGATCGCGACCTTCGCCGCTGCCGTCCTGGTGATGGGGCTGGCAGGGATCCGGCGGGCCCTGAAGGTGCTGCTCGCGCTGGCCGCGGTGGGCGTGGTGCTGGTGGGCGGGCTCGGGGTCGGCTCCGAGATGGTCGCGGAGCGGCTGACCTCGATCACCCAGGTCTCCGACGCCCCCGACCAGTCGGTGACCGACCGCTACACGATGTGGGCCGCCGCCGAGTCGATGTGGCGCGAGCGGCCTGCGGTGGGCGTCGGCCTGAAGGGCTTCCCGGCCAACCGGGACGCCCACTCCGGTCTGGCGCTCTCCTCGGGCAGCGACACCGCCGGCGCCGGCCAGGCCTTCATCCGCCAGCCGCTGCTGTCCCCGCACAACATGTACCTGCTGGTGCTGAGCGAGCAGGGGCTGATCGGACTGCTCGCGCTGGCCGGCGGCTGGGTGGCGCTGCTGGTGGCGGGCCTGCGCAGGTGCGTGGCCGGCGGACCGGCCCTGCGGGACTGCGGACTGGTGGCCACCGGCCTCCTCGTGTGGCAGCTGACCGACTTCCTCTACGCGGACATCGGCGGCCCGTCGACCGTCCTGACCGGAGTGATCATCGGCCTGGCCGCCTGGTGGGCACTGTCCTCCGGCACCGCCGGGGACGTGGTCGAGCCCGCCCCGGGCTCCGGACCGGGGCGCCGCGCCCCTGAGGGTGCGGCCGGCCGGTGACGGACACGACGCCCTGGCGGCGGCCCGCAGCCGCGGCGACCGAGGTCGCCGCGGCTGCGGGCCGTCCGCCGCACCCGCCGGCTCCGACCCTTCCGGCCCCCGCCCCGCCGCCGGCCGGCCCCGCCGATGCCGCCGCGGGCCCCGCGCCGACCCGCTCGGCGATCGGCGGCGCGGGGAGCGGACTGGCCAAGGCGGCCGCAGTCACCGCCGGACTGACCGCCGCCGGGGCGGTGTTCGGACTGGTGCGGGACCAGACCATCGCGCACCTCTTCGGCGCCGGGCACGACAGCGACGCCTTCCTGATCTCCTGGACCGTCCCCGAGATGGCCTCGACGCTGCTGATCGAGGACGCCATGGCGCTGCTGATGGTGCCCGCCTTCAGCCACGCCCTGGCCCGCCGGGCCGCCAGCCGGGCCGGGCTCACCCGCAAGGAGGCCCGCGCGCAGGACCCCGTACGGCTGCTCGTCGGGGCGACCCTGCCCCGGCTGGCCGTGCTGCTGGCCGCCGTGGCCTCCGTGCTCATCGTCGCCGCGCCCCTCGTCGTGGGGATCCTCGCACCCGGGCTGCCCGATCCCGATCTCGCCGTCGAATGCACCCGGATGACCGCCCTGACCGTGCTGTCCTTCGGGGTCGCCGGATACTTCAGCGCCGCCCTGCGGGCGCACCGGTCCTTCGTGCCGCCCGCCGCGATCTACGTGTCGTACAACGTGGGGATCATCGGCACCATGGTCGCCCTGCACGCCCTGTGGGGGGTGCGCGCCGCCGCCGCGGGGGTGGCCGTCGGCGGGATGCTGATGGCGCTGGTCCAACTGCCCGCCTTCATCCGCAACGTGGGCTTCGGCCCGCCCCGCGCCAAGGGCGCCCCGCGCAGCCAGCGGGACCGTGACCGGCCGACGCTGATCGCCTTCGGGGTCATCGCCCCGGTCATCTTCTTCGCCGTCTTCCGGCAGTCGCAGGTCCTGGTCGAGCGGTTCCTCGCCGCCTCGCTGCCCCCCGGCGCCATCTCGCACCTGAACTACGCGCAGAAGGTCGCGCAGATGCCGATGGTGCTGTCCCTGATGATCTGCACCGTCACCTTCCCCGTCGTCGCCCAGGCCATGGCCGGCGGGGAGCGGGAGAAGGCCCGGCGGCGGGTCGAACAGGACCTGGCGCTGGCCTCGCTCGCCGTGCTCATGGGGACCGCGCTCGTCATCGGGTACGCGCCCCAGATCATCCAGGTGCTCTTCGAGCGCGGGGCCTTCAGCCACCAGGACACCCTCGCCACCGCTTCCGTCATGCGGGTCTACGGCCTCGGGTTGCTCGGCCACTGCCTCGTCGGGGCGCTGTCCCGGCCCTTCTTCTCGACCGCCCGGCCCACCTGGTTCCCGGCGCTCGCGATGGGCGCCGGCCTCCTCGTCAACATCGTCGCCGGAGCCTTCGCCGTCAGCTGGTGGGGCACCTACGGGATCGCCGCCGCCAACGCGGCCGGGATCTCCACCACCGCCGTGCTCCTGCTCACCGGACTCGGTACGCGGATCATCGCCATCCAGGTCCGCCGGGTCGCCATCAGCATCGGACGGCTCTCCGTCGCGGCCTTCGCGGCCTGCGCCACCGGCTGGATCGCCGGGCCGATGATCCCCGACCCGCTGGTCAGCGCCGTGCTCGGCTGCCTGCTCGTCCCTGCCATGTTCGGGGCCACCGGCATGGCCATACGGGCTCTGGAAGTCACCGCCCTGCCCGGCCAGATCGCCCAGCTCACCGCTCAGCTCACCTCCCAGCTCACCCAGAGGTTCCGCAATGTCCGCTGACACCGAAACGGCGCCCCCCGCCGCAGTGGTCCCCCCGCGCCGGGCCGCGTCCCCGTGGGTCCTGATGTACCACTCCGTCGCCGAGTTCACCGATCCCGCCGAGGACCCGTACGGCATCACCGTCACCCCGCACGCACTGGAGGTCCAGCTGCTGTGGCTGCGCGCCCGCGGCCTGCGCGGGGTGTCCGTCGGCGAGCTGCTCCGGGCCCGCTCGGCCGGGCACGGCGCCGGGCTGGTCGGCCTGACCTTCGACGACGGCTACACCGACTTCCTGACCCGCGCGCTGCCGCTGCTGCGCCGCTACGACTGCACCGCCACCCTCTTCGTCCTGCCGGGGCGGCTCGGCGTCGACAACGTGTGGGACCCGCTCGGCCCCCGCAAGTCCCTGCTCACCGCCGAGGGCATCCGCGAAGTCGCCGCCGCCGGCCAGGAGATCGGCTCGCACGGGCTGCTGCACCAGGACCTCACCGCCGCCCCGGACGACGTGCTCCACCAGGAGCTGCGCGGCAGCCGCGAGCTGATCCGGGAGCTCACCGGAACCATGCCCGCCGGGTTCTGCTACCCGTACGGGCACCTCGACGCCCGGGTCGTCGCCGCCACCCGGGACGCCGGGTACGGGTACGCCTGCGCGATCTCCCCCGGACGGCTGGCCGGGCCGCACGCGATGCCCCGTACGCACATCAGCCAGGCCGACGGCGGCCCGCGGCTGCGCGTCAAGCAGGCCCGCCACCAGGTCCGCGAGCTGCGGCGGGCGGTGCACTGGTGAGCCCGCGCAAGATGCTGCACATCATCACGGGCCTGGGCGTCGGCGGGGCCGAACAGCAACTGCGCCTGCTGCTGCGGCACATGCCGATGCAGTGCGACGTCCTGACGCTGACCAACCCGGGTCCGGTGGCGGAAGGGCTGCGCGCCGACGGGGTCCGGGTCGTCCACCTCGGGATGCGCGGCAACCGTGACCTCGGGGCGCTGCCGAGGATGGCCAGGTTCATCCGGCGGGGCCACTACGACCTCGTGCACACCCACCTCTACCGGGCCTGCGTGTACGGGCGCTTCGCGGCCCGCCTCGCGGGCGTGGGCCGCACGGTGGCCACCGAACACTCCCTGGGGGACGGCGAGATCGAGGGCCGCCCGCTGTCGCCCGGGGTCCGGGCGCTGTACCTGGCGAGCGAACGGCTCGGTGCGGCCACGGTGGCCGTGTCGGACACGGTGGCGGCCCGGCTGGAGGCCTGGGGCGTACCGGCCGCGCGGGTCCACGTGGTGCCGAACGGGATCGAAGCGGTGCGGTTCCGCTTCGACGAGGGCGTACGCCGGGCCGCCCGGGCCCGGACCGGGCTGCCCGAGCGGGCGTTCGTCGTCGGCGGGGTCGGGCGGCTGGTTCCCGGCAAGCGCTTCGACGTCCTGGTCCGCGCGGTGGCGGCGCTGCCGGGCGCACACCTGCTGCTCGCCGGGGACGGGCCGGAGCGGGCGACGCTGCGCCGGCTGGCCGCGGACCTGGGGGCGCAGAGCCGGATCCACCTGCTGGGGGAGCGGGATCCGCTGGGCGACAGCACGGACGGGCGCACGCCCGGGATCCCGGCGCTGCTCGCCGCGATGGACGTCTTCGTGTCCCCGTCGCGGGAGGAGGCGTTCGGGCTGGCCGTCGTGGAAGCCCTGGCGGCCGGCCTGCCCGTCCTACACGTCACCTGCCCGGCGATCGACGACCTCCCGGCGGCGCAGGCGCCGGGGGCGCGGCGGATCGGCACGGGCACCGAGGAACTCGTCGCGGCGCTGCGGGGGCACATGGAGGCGGGCGTGCGCAGGCTGCCGCCGCCCGCGGTGGTGCGGCGGTACGACATCGCACGGAGCGCGGCGCAGCTGCTGTCCGTGTACGAGCTCGCGATGGCCGCTCCGCCGTCCAAGGCGCCGGCCTCCGCGCTCCGGACTCCCCCGGCCGCCGCCGGGAGGGACCCCCTGGCGGGTTCCGTGCAACAGGGGAGGCCCGCGCAGCCGGGGCGGCCCGCCGGGTCCGGTTGATCCACCCACGTCGCTCCACCCGCGTCGGTCCGCCCACGTTGGTCCACCCACCCCGAAGGGCCCCCGCAGCGGGGGTCCCAGAGCACTCCCACCCCTTCAGGAAGGCACGCACATGGCCGACACCGCCGATCAGAAGAAGTCCACCCGCCGTCGCCGGGCACGGCTGGCGCCGCCGCCCGCCTGGTGGCCCTTGCCGGCCGCCGCGCTGCTGGGGCTGGCCGCGGGCGGGGCGTACGGGGTCCTCAAGGCGCCCGAGTACGCCGCCACCAGCTACGTCGTCGCCGTCCCGAACGAGACCACCGAGCCGGCCACCGCGCTGGGCTTCGCCCAGGCCTACGCCCGCATCGCCACCAGCAGCTCGACCCTCGCCTACGCGCAGCCCCGTGCGGGCATCGGCGTGCAGCAGCTGCGCACGCAGGTCCGCGCCGAAACCTCCCCCGAGTCCCCGATGATCGCCATCACGGGGACCTCGAAGAGCGCGAGCGGGGCCGCCGACATCGCGAACGCGGTCGCCGACGCCCTGTCGCTGAGCAGCAACCAGGCCGCCAAGAACACCGGTGTGCAGCTGCTGCTGTTCAGCCAGGCCGTCGCGCCGTCCGACCCGGCCTCCGCGTCCGCCCCCCTCAGCGGAGCCGTCGGGCTGTGCGCGGGCGGGCTGCTGGGCGGGCTGTGGCTGCTGGCCCGGCCGGCGCGGCGCAGGACGCGGGAAGAGGCGGCGGACGCCGTGGTCCCCGTCGTCTCGGGGGAGTTCGCCTCGCTGCCCGCGCAGGGTGACCACAGCGAGACCAAGGAGAAGGAGTCCGTCCGATGACGTCGGGCTCCGCGGGTGCCCTGTCGGTGACGCTCTGCCGCGATCCCCGGCAGTTCGCCGCGCTGGAAGAGCCGTGGAACCGGCTCGTGCGCAGCTGTCCCACCGCCACCCCGTTCCAGAGCCACGCCTGGCTCCACTCCTGGTGGCTTTCCTACGGCAAGGACGGCCGGCTGCGGATCGTGCTCGTGCGGCGCGGGGAGGAGCTGGTCGGCGCGGCCGCGCTGATGCTCGTACACCGGCCGCTGCCGCTGCTGGTCCCGCTCGGCGGGGGCATCACCGACTACTTCGACGTGCTCGTGGCCGCGGAACACCGCGACCAGGTCGTCCCGGCGCTGGCCAACGGCCTGCACCGGGCCGCCCGGGGCGCGGTCGTCGACCTGCGCGAGGTGCGGCCCGGGGCGGCCGCCGAGGCGCTCTGCGAGGCCTGGCCCGGGGTCACCGCCAAGCTCGCCGACTCCACCTGCATGGAGCTGCCGGCCATGCCGTTCGACGAGCTCGTCAAGCGGATGCCGGCCTCCAGCGCGCAGCGGGTGCGGGCCAAGCTCCGCAAGACCGACGCGGCCGGGATCGAGGAGCACGAGGTCTCCGAGCAGGAGGTACCGCGTGCCGTACGGACGCTGCTGCGGCTGCACGAGAAGCAGTGGCGCGGCCGTGGGGTGACCCCCGAGCACCTCAAGCCGCGGTTCGCCGAGCACCTGACCCGGGCGACCCGGCGGATGGTGCGGGCCGGGGAAGGGCGGCTGGCCGAGTTCCGGCTCGACGGAAAGGTGGTGGCCGCCAACCTCACCCTGCTGTCGGGTGCGTTGAGCGGCGGCTACCTCTACGGGGCCGACCCGGACCTGCGGGACCGCAAGGTCGACGTGGCCACGCTGCTGCTGCGCTACGAGACCGGCCGGGCGCACGCCGAAGGCCGCCCGGTGGTGAGCTTCCTGCGCGGCGACGAACCGTACAAGAACCACTGGCGGCCGACGACGGTGGTCAACCAGCGCTTCCTGCTGGCCACCTCGGCGCTCGCGCCCCTGCTGCGACTGCACGAGTCGCAGCTGACGGGGCGCGAGCGGGCGGTGGACGCGCTGCGGGAGGCGTTGCCGGCCGCCAGGGACTGGCGGGCGCGGCTCAACGAACTGCGGGTCCGATGACCCGACCGCCTCGTCTAGAAGGGCCAGTAGCCGGAGTCCTTGCCCCAGTCGAGCTTGACGCAGACCGACTGCTTGCCGACCAGCTTGGAGAGCCATTCGCCGAAGTTGAGCGGCACGCACCACTGCTTGCTGTTGACGGGCGGCTTCGTCGGAACGGTCGGCTGGGGCTTCGGCACGACCGGCGACGGCACCGGGGACGGGACGACGGGGTCGGGCTTGGGCACCACGGGAGCGGGGCTGGCGCTGGGGCTCGGCTCCACCGGGGCCTGCGGACTCGGGACGACCGGGCTGACCTCGGGGGCCGGGACGACCGGGCTCGGCACGACGGGGCCGGGGACGACCGGGCCCGGGTCCACCGGGCTCGGCGCGACGGGGCTCGGTACGACGGGGCTGGGGCTCGGTACGACCGGGACCGGGATCTCCGGGCTGGGTACGACCGGGCTGGGTACGACCGGGCTCGGGGCGACCGGGCCCGGCACCTCGGGCGACGGGACCAGCGGGCTCGGGAGGACGACCGGCGGCGGGGTGACGACCGGCGGGGTAACGACCGGCGGGGTGACGACCGGGGTCGGGACCTCCGGCGTGGGGATCTGCGGGGTCGGGATCTGCGGGGTCGGCACCACGGGCGTGGGGACCACCGGGGTCGGCACGACCGGGGTCGGGACCACGGGTGTCGGGATCACCGGCGTCGGGATCACCGGGCCGGGCTTCTGCGGGGTCAGCGCCTCACGGAAGGCCTTGGTCGACTCCGGGTTCTGCTTGCACTGCCAGACGCCGTGCGGGCAGTAGTCGGTGATGGTGTGGTAGAGCGGCTTCTGCTGCTCGATCCACTTGAGCATGCGCCGCACGTACTCCGGGTTGTCCCCGTTGCGGTACAGGCCCCACTCCGGGTACGAGATCTGCTTGCCGTGTGCTTTCGCGAAGTCGACGTGCTGCTGGAGCCCGTACGGCTGGCTGATCTGGTCGTCGAAGGTGCGGCCGGGAGCCTGGTCGTACGAATCCATCCCGACGATGTCGACCACGTCGTCGCCCGGGTAGCACTTGGTCCAGCCGATCGCGTCCGTGCCGCGGTTCGGGGTGAAATCGAACTTGAACTCCTGGCCGGGCACGGAGCGCATCGCGTTGACGACCCGCTTCCAGTACGCCTTCCAGTTCTCCGGGTCGGGCCCGCACCGGTGGGTGTACGTGGTGCCGTTCATCTCCCAGCCGAGCACGATCACCGTGTCCGGGACGCCCAGCGACACCAGCCGCTCGGCCAGCTTCTTGAAGTGCCGGTCGTACTGGCCGTCCGCGCCGGCCCGGATCAGCTGGGCCACCTGGTAGTCCGGGAGCCGGGCCTCGTTGCGCTCCTGCATGGGCACGTTGAGGACGAACATCCGGTCGTCCTTGGCCTGGCGCCATTCGGCCCAGTCCGTCAGGAAACTGACGTTGCCTTCGATGCCGGCCCACTGGTCACCGGGCAGATAGGTGTGCCCGACCCGGATCTCCTTGCCGCCCAGCCAGTGCGACAGGAACGGGATCCGGGCCACTCCCGGCGGCCCGTAGTCGAGATAGGCGCCCATGGCGATGTCGGAGCCCGTGCTCTGGTCATCGGGGGCCGCGAGGCCGGCCCCGGTGGCCAGCAGCCCGGCCGTGACAGTACCGATGCAGGTGCTCGCCAGTCGGCGGCGTGGTCTGGGCATGGCGTCTCCCGAGCTTTCCTGAACCGGTGTGCTTACCAAAGACGTTAGACATCAGATCTGACGAATGGCCTGTCCGGTGACGTCCGCATAGGCCATTCGCAGCTGCGCACCCTCCCCGCTTGGTCCGACTAGGTGAAAGACACCGTTTCCATGCACGCGCATCCCAACCAAGTGCCCGCAGTTCTGCTCAGACTCGATCGGAATCCGTTCCACCACGGAACCCTCGGCGCCGTCAGATCCCTCGGGCGCAAGGGCGTGGAGGTCCATGCCGTCGTCGAAGCCGGGGGAGGTCCCATGGGGCGTTCGCGCTATCTGCACGCCGTGCACGCCGGGCCGTCCGAGGGCCTGGACCCCGAGGCGCCCGAAGCGCTGCTGGAGTGCCTGACCGGGGTGTCCGAGCGGATCGGCCGCCCGGCGGTGCTCTTCGCGATGGACGATCTGAGCGCGATCGCGGTGTCCCGGGCCGCCCCGATGCTGATGGACCGTTTCCGGATTCCCCATCAGCCGGACAACCTGCCCGCACGGGTGGCGGACAAGGCCGAGCTGTCCCGGCTGTGCGCCCGCTGGGACATCCCGCACCCCGAGACGGTGATCCCGGCGAGCGGGGCCGAGGCGGCGGAGGCGGCGTGGCGGCTGGGGCTGCCGGTGATCGCCAAGTGGAGCCGGCCCTGGCTGCTGCCCTCGGGCACCGACCTGCGCAGCACCACCCTGGTCCACGCGGCCGCCGAGGCCCGGCGGCTCTACGAGCGCTCGGACGAGGCGGGCAGCCGGCTGTTGCTCCAGCGGTTCCTGCCGGCCGGTCCGGACACCGACTGGTTCTTCCACGGCGCGTTCGGCCGGGGCGGGCACCCGCTGATCACCGGGTCCGGCCGCAAGGAGATGTCCTGGCCGGTGCGGACGGGGCTGACGGCGGTCGGGCGGTGGCTGCCGGATCCGGCGGTCGAGGAGGCGGGGCTGCGGCTCGCCGAGCGGCTGGCCTACCAGGGAATCCTGGACCTGGACTTCCGCCGGGACGAGCGGGGCGTCTTCCGGCTGGTGGACTTCAACCCCCGGCCGGGGGCGCAGTTCAGGCTGTTCACGGACTCGGCCGGGCTGGACGTGGTGCAGGCGATGTACCTGGACCTGACGGGGCAGCGGGTCCCGGAGCCCTCAGGCGGCCCGGGCCGGATCTTCGTGGCGGAGAACTACGCCCTGCTGTCGGCCGTCCGTTCCCGCTCGCTCCCGCGCCGCCCGCCGGCCGCGCCCGCCGCCGTGCCCGCGGCCGTCGCCACGTCCGGTACCGGGTCCGCGGACTGCGCCGCGGCGGAGCCGGGCCGGGCCGTACGGGCGCTGCCGCGCCGGGAGCGGGTCCGGGTGGAGGCGGCCTGGTTCGCCGCCGACGACATGAGGCCCTTCCTCGCGATGCTCGCCGCGTTCCTTGGGCGGGGCGCGGGCAAGGCCGCGCGGGTGCTGCGCGGGGTCCCCGAGCAGGGGCGCCGCCGGGCCAGGGAGGTGGTCCGGGCACCGCGCCAGCGCGCCCGCGGCCTGCCCCCGGCCGCGTCCGGCGGACCGGGGACCTCCCGGCCCGCCCCGCCCGAGGCCTCGGCGGAGCCGGACGAGCTGGTGACGCGGTGAGGGGATGACGGTGAGGGGATGACGGGGTGACGGGGTGACGGGGTGACGGGGTGACGGGGTGACCCTCCCGGGACCGGATCCCCGGATCCCGGGGCGCAGGAGGTGGTGGACGAACGATGGGACTGGAGGGACAGCGTTGAATCCTCCCCGCCCTAAAGGGTGGGGATTCCTGGCTCACGTCGGCTGTGGACCTGCGGTCCGTCAGCTCTTGCACGATCGGCACCAGCCGGGTTGAGACCAGCCCGGACCAGCATCACGTGTGCGGAGTTCTTGTCCCTCGGGGACACGGTTCTGCACGCGGTGCAGGTGTAGGTACGTTCTGAGAGAGGTAGTGCGTGCTTGGTTCTCGCTCCGCACTGCGCGCAGTCCATGGTGGTGTGCGCGGGGTGGACAAGGTGCACGATGCGCCCGTGCTTGCGCGCCATGGCGATCAGTTCGCGCTTCGCCGCACCGATTGCGGCGTCGGCGGCCTTGCGGGCCATGGTCGACTTGGTGAGGAACTTCGGGCGGAAGTCCTCCACCGCGACAGCGTCATGATCGCGGACCACGGCTTTGGCCCACTTGCGGGCGGCGTCCTGGCGTTGCCGGGCCACCTTCTTGTGCAGCTTGGCCGTCAGCTTCTGCGCCGCCCGGTATCCCCTCGATCCAGGCTTGCCCTTCGCCGGTTTCCGCCGGGCCATCATCCGCTGATAGTGGGTAAGCCCGGTAGCGGCCTTCTTCCCGTGCTCGGCGTGCGGGAGGTCGTGGGCGTCGCTGGTGGTGGTCGTGGTCTCCTTCACACCCCAGTCGATCCCGATCACCGCGCCCGTCTCCGGGAGGGGCTGGGGTTTGGTGGGGGCCTCGGTCAGCATCTTGTCCAGCCGGGCCGGACCGCACTTCTCCTCCTCGACGTGAGCCTTCTTCGACCGAGCGGCGCATTCGTTCCAGACCCACCGGCACCGTGCCCACTCACCCAGCAACTCGGTCCGGGCGGTAGACGACATGCGAAGCCGGTAAGTGAACCGGGCATGCCCGGTCTCTTCCTTCTCCTGAGATGTCGTCATGCGAGCAACCTAACCGAGCCCACTGACAACGCCAGAAAGCACAGGTCACCACAGATGCGCAGAGAACTCCGGCGCTCCGCACCTACGTTGACGGGACCGATTCCTCCCCGGTCTGACGCCCGGAGCATCCTTGGAGAGATCAGGTGACACGGCTGGACGACCTCGTGGTGATCGGAGCGGGCCCGTACGGGCTGTCGATCGCCGCCCACGCCGCGGGCGCGGGGCTCGGGGTGCGGGTGCTCGGGCGGCCCATGGCCTCCTGGCGGGATCACATGCCCGAGGGCATGTACCTGAAGTCGGAGCCGTGGTCCTCCAACCTGTCGGCGCCCGGCGGGCGTTACACCCTCGCCGAGTACTGCGAAGGCCGCGGGATCGCCGCCGAACACGGAACTCCGCTGCCCATCGGGACGTTCAGTGCGTACGGGCTCTGGTTCGCCCGGCACGCCGCACCCCCGGTGGAGGAGGCGACCGTCACCGAAGTCACCCCGCAGGGCGACGGGTTCCGCGTCCGTACCGCCGAGGGTCCGCCCCTGCTCGCCCGGACGGTGGTGCTGGCCGTGGGGGTCATGCCGTTCGTCCGGTACCCCGAGGCGCTGCGGGACCTGCCCGCCACCCACTACTCCCACAGCAGCGGCCACCGCGACCTGACCCGCTTCGCCGGCCGCGAGGTCGCCGTGCTCGGCGCCGGGCAGGCGGCCCTGGAGACCGCCGCGCTGCTCGCCGAGAGCGGAGCCCGGCCGTGCCTGGTGGCCCGGCGGCCCCGGCTGAACTGGAACGCCGTGCCGCAGCCACTGCGCCGGCCCCCGCTGCGGTCCCTGCGGTCTCCGCACAGCGGCCTGGGCACCGGCTGGCGCAGCTGGGCCTGGGCGGAGCTGCCCGGGGCGGTGCGCAGGCTGCCCGCGCCCACCCGGGAGCGGATCGCGGCCACCGCGCTGGGTCCGGCCGGAGCCTGGTGGCTGCGCGAGCGCTTCGAGCGGCGGGTCCCCGTACTCCTGGGGCACCACCTGCACCGGGCGGTCCCCGCCGGGGAGCGGACCCGGCTGGGGCTGACCACGGAGGCCGGGGAGTCCGTCGTGCTGGACACCGCCCACGTGATCGCGGCGACCGGATTCGCCCCGGCCCTGGACCGCCTGGAGCTGCTCGACGCGGGGCTGCGGGCCGCGCTGGCCACCGTGGGGGAGAGCGGGACCCCGGAGCTGAGCGCCGGTTTCGAGTCCTCGTGGCCCGGCCTGTTCTTCGCGGGGCTGCTGACGGCTCCCTCATTCGGCCCTTCCATGCGATTCGTACACGGCGCCGGGTTCACGGCGGGGAGACTGGTGGCAGGAGTCCGCAAGCGCTTGGGCACCCGGGGCCCGCTGGCGGGTTCCACCGGTGCGCCGAGAACCGACCGGGCTCCGGCTGCCGGGCACAGAGCGTGAGAGCCAGTCACACAAAGCGAGAGGTGTCGCGATGGGCGCTGAGCGAGCACAGGGCCGCGGCTGGGTGAGGATTCCCGCCAGCCGCGGGGAACAGCCCGCCGCGCCGAGGCCGGCGCCCCCGCGGCCTGCGTACGGGCAGCCCCCGTACGGGCAGGCCGCGCACGGGCCGCAGCCGCCTTCCGGGTACGCGCAGGCCCCGTACCCGGGCGCCCCGCACCCGCAGGCCCCGTACGACCCCACGACGATCTACCTCTCGCTCGTCAAGCGCTGGCGGGAGGCCGGACGGACCCTTCCGGGGCATCCTGACGAGGAGTGGGAGCGGCTCATTTCACAGCCGTGCTGGCCCGGCCGTTAGGTGGTGTGAGTCTCGTGGCAGCGGCGGAGCGACGTGATCGCAGACCGGGCGGGAAGAGCCCGGGAAGCCCCCGTACCGGGCCGGGCGAACGGCTCGCGCTCAACGGCATGGGCAGTTTCGAATGGGACCTCACCGACGGGACCCTGGTGCTGGACGAGGCCGGGATGACGGTCTTCGACCTGGAACCGGCGGAGTTCGACAACACCCCCGAGGGCCTGGGGCTGCGGATCCCGGCCGACGACGCCGCGCGGCTGGGGGACACCGTGCTGGCGGTGCTGGACGCCGGCGAGGAGTCGTACGGCCAGTACTTCACGGTGCAGCGGCGCGACGGCCGCGACCAGTGGACGCACACCCAGGGCCGGGTGATCCGGGACGAGGACGGGCGGCCCCTGCGGATCCTCGGCATCGTCCGGGACGCGACGGCCGAGCTGGCCCACCTGAACACGCTGCGGAAGCTGGAATCGGCCCGCGCCCAGCAGGCCACCATCGTGCAGCGGACCACCGAGGCCCTGTCGCGGGCGGTGACGGTCGACGACGTGACGGCCACCCTGACGGGCGCGGGCGCCCTTGAACGGCTCGGCGCGGAGGGTCTCGCGCTCGGGCTGGTCGAGGGCGGCACCATGAAGATCATCGCGCTGAGCGGGGAGTCCCTGGAGATCCTCAGCGAGCGCAAGTTCACCCGACTGGACGGTTCGCTGCCGCTGTCCCAGGCGGTGCTCACCAGGAAGGCACGTTTCGTCACCTCGCTCACCGAGCTCTCCGAAGAGTTCCCGCTGCTCTCCGACTACCTGCGCCGCATCCACTACGACGCGGCCGCCTACCTGCCGCTCATCGCGCAGGCCAAGGCCATCGGCGGGCTGGTGCTCTTCTACCGGCGGCGCACCGAGTTCAGCCCCGAGGAAAAGAACCTCTGCCTCGGCCTGGCCGGCATCGTCGCCCAGTCGCTCCAGCGGGCGCTCCTCTTCGACCAGGAGCGCGAGTTCGCCACCATGCTCCAGGCCGCCATGCTGCCCCGCCGGATCCCCGAGATCAGCGGCGGGGAGATCGCCGTGCGCTACCACTCCGCCTGGAGCGGGCGCGAGGTCGGCGGGGACTGGTACGACGTGATCGCGCTGCCCCGCGACCGCGTCGGGATCGTGGTGGGCGACGTACAGGGCCACGACACGCACGCCGCCGCCATCATGGGTCAGCTCCGCATCGCGCTGCGCGCGTACGCGGGCGAGGGCCATCCGCCGTCCACGGTGCTGGCGCGGGCCTCGCGGTTCCTCGCCGAGCTGGACACCGAACGGTTCGCCACCTGCATGTACGCGCAGGTGGACCTGGAGACCGGCGGGGTACGAGCAGTCCGCGCGGGCCACCTCGGACCGCTGATCCGGCACACGGACGGGCGAACCGGCTGGCCCAACGTGCGCGGCGGCCTGCCGCTCGGTCTGGCCACGATCTTCGAGCAGGAGGAGTTCCCCGAGACCCGGCTCGACCTGGTCCCCGGAGAGACGCTCGTGCTGTGCACCGACGGGCTCGTGGAGGAGCCAGGCACTGCGATCACCCAGGGCATGGAAGCCCTCGCCCACGCGGTCCGCAGCGGCCCCCAGGGCGCCGGGGCGCTCGCCGACCACCTCTCCGACCGGCTCTGGGAGCGCTGGGGCTCCGGCGACGACGTGGCCCTGCTGGTGCTGCGCCGGGCGCCCGACCCGGGCACCCACCGGGCCCCGCGCATCCACCAGTACGTCCACCAGGCGGACCCCGAAGGGCTCTCGGAGGCCCGCTACGCCCTGCGGCAGGCGCTGCGCGACTGGGGCATGCCCGAACTCGCCGACGACGTGGAGCTGGCGGCGGGAGAGCTGCTGGTCAACGCCCTGCTGCACACCGACGGCGGGGCGGTGCTGACGATGGAGGTACTGCCCGAACCGGTCCGGCGGATCCGGCTCTGGGTCAAGGACCGCTCCAGCGTCTGGCCGCGCCGGCGCACCCCGGGCGAGTCGGCGACCACGGGGCGCGGGCTGCTCCTGGTGGACGCGCTGGCCACGCACTGGGGAGTGGAGTCCCGGGGCGACGGCAAGGCCGTGTGGTGCGAGTTCGACGTCGCGGGTCGCGCCGCCCGCAGCGCGTCGTGACCGGGCACACACGCCGAGTTGTGGAGCCCGCGGAGCGGGGTGATGATGCGGACCATGGAACGGATTCTGTGGATTTCGCCGTGCGCCGTCTGAGCAAGGGCGCGGTGACGGGCGCTCTGGCGCTGCTGCTGTTCGCCGCCGGGGCGCCGAAGGTGGTGGACTGGACGACCGGGCGTCCGCACGCGGACCCCGGGTGCCAGACGGTGGCCTTCATGTCGATGACGGGCGAGGCGCCCGCCTGCCGCTGACGCCCGGGTCCGGGTAGCGGCGGCTACCGGACGGGGCGTCCTCGCGCACTCGGGCGGCTACCGGTGGTCGATCACCGTGACCGGGTGGCTGTCCCGCGCGATCGTGTCGATCGACCGCGGCAGCAGTCCGCCGCCGAAGTGGAGCTCCTGCAGCTGGGCTTCGGCCATCGCCTCGCCCGCGTGCACGTTCGGGGTGAACCGGAGAGTGCCGTCGGCGGCCCACTCGTGCTCGACGCCGTCGCACACGGCGTCGCCGGCGCCGATGCTCAGACGGACGTCGTCCTGGACCACGGTCGCCTTGATCTGAACCGCTCCGGAGAGTGACGGGTCGGTGCAGTGGTAGGCCCCGAAAAGGTGGATCGTTCCGTCCTCGGCGATGTGAGCTTCCGAAGATACGTAAATTCCATTGCCGAACTGAGCGGCATTTGCCGGGGCGGTGAATACCGCCGTGGCGCCCAGTGCGGCGAGTGCGGCCAAGGCCATGCGGGGGCCGGTCGCGGCCATCGTTCCTCCAGTTGGACGGGGGTTGCAAGGGGTTGCGGAATTCCGACGGAACGCATTGTGCTGGCATATGGGGCGCCATGTGTTCCGCGTGCTCGTGTCGGTGTGTGCAATTCCCCGCTCGGGCGCGTGAGACTGGCCGGAATACGTCCCCGAAGATCCCCGAAGGGATCCCGCATGCGTCAGCCCGCCCCGCGCTCCGCCCGCACCGCCGGCTCCGCCCGGCGCCACTCGCGACCCGCCGCCCCCTCCACGGCCGGCCCCGCCGCCCGCCCCGTCCGCGGGCTCGCCGCCGCCCTCCTCCCGCTCCTGCTGTTCGGCGCCACGGGCTGCTCCGGCACCTCCGAGGGCGGTGCGCTGGCCCCGGCCGCGGTGTCCGCCGTGCCGGTGGACGACGGAGCGCCCGGCATCGGGGAGGATCCCGGGGCGGAACGCGAAGGAGTGGCGAGGGCTGCCACGAAGGACGCCCATGTGGGTGACTCCGTACGGGTCGACGGGCGACAGGTCGGCCGTCACCTCCAGGCGGTCCTCAACGCCTACGTGGACCCGGCGGTCACCGTCGAGAAGAACTTCGCCCCGGCGGCCGGCAAGCGCTGGGTGGCCGCCTCGATGTCGTTCGTCAACGTGGGCGGGGCCTCGTACGGGGCCCTCGGGCGCATGTGGGCGCTCGACAGCGCAGGTAGGCGCCACAAGGTGGTGCCGACCGGGGAGCTCACCACCGGCAAACCGCTCGTCTTCGATTCCCTGGAGGTGGGTGAGCGGGCCGAAGGATGGGTGGTGTTCGAAATCCCGGAAAACGCTCGGATCGTGCGGCTCCAGTACCAGGACGCGAACATCCAGGCGAATTCCGGAGGTGGATTCTGGGCGGTCTAGCCCGGCCGGGTGAAACGCGGTGAAAAGGGCGGCTGGGAGACCACTAAGGTGCGGCGCATGACTTCTACCCAAGCCGAAATCGACCGCTCCCAGCTCGGCACCCTTTCGGTGCTGGCGTGGATCGGCGATCCCTCCGAAGGCCACGACCTCCCCTACCTCATCGCCTACACCCTCGGTGACGGTCCCGGAGGACGCGAGGCGAGCGAGGCCGCCGCGCGCGGGCTGCTGGAGGAGGGCGGCCTGCCCATCGGCGACGTGGTCCTGGACGGCCGTGACCCGGTCCGGAAGTTCCCCGTGCAGGTCCTGCTGGAGGGGAACCAGGTCGCGCTCACGCTGCCCGGGATGAATGCCCGGTGCACCGCCCCGGACGAGTGGGTCGCCGCAGCCGACGAGGGCGGCCAGGTCTACTTCCTCTTCGCCACGCGCGCCTGGCCCGAGGCGGCGCCCGGCGCCCCCGTCGCACCGGAGGTGCTCCAGGCGTTCGCGGGCGACCCCGAAGTGCTCAACAGCTGCGCCCACTTCCTGCTCCAGGTGACCCGCCTGAAGCGGTAGTGGCGCACCCCGACCCGGCCGCCGGGCTCCCAGCCTGCCCGGTGGCCGGTCCGCGCCTTCGGACCTAGGGCCGTTCGAAGGCGAAGCGCAGGGAGCGGACCCGGTTGTCGAAGTTGGATCCGGCCAGGTCCGGCAGTCCGACCGCGCGCAGTGCGACGGGACGGGTCAGCAGCTCGCGGAAGAGTGCCTTCATCTCCACCCGGGCCAGGTGCGCGCCCAGGCAGAAGTGCGGCCCGCCGCCGCCGAAGCCCAGGTGGGGGTTGGGGGAGCGGGTGAGGTCGAAGGCGTCCGGGTCGGGGAAGACGGCCTCGTCGCGGTTGGCGGAGGCGTAGTACAGCACCACCTTGTCGCCGGAGGTGAACAGGTGCCCGCCCAGGGTGTGTTCGGCGGCGACCGTCCGGCGGAACTGGATGATGGGCGTGGAGTGGCGGATCATCTCGTCCACCGCGCCGTCCGCGTACTTCTCGAAGTCGCCCAGCAGCAGGTCGCGTTGGTCCGGGTGGTCGGTCAGCAGGGTCAGCCCGTGGGTGATGGCGTTGCGGGTGGTCTCCACCCCGGCGACCATCAACAGGGAGAAGAAGGCGCCGAGCTGGCGCGCTCCGAGCGCCTGTCCGTCCACGTTGGCCGTGACCAGGGCCGAGATCAGGTCGTCCGTCGGGTTCTTGCGCCTCTCCCGCCCGATGCCCGCCACCATCCGCTGCATCCGGGCCAGCGCCCGCAGCCCGCGTCCGGGCATCCGCAGCCGGGCCGCGATGCCCCGCTCCACGCCGATGTTCTCGGAGGCGTGGTTGACGCGGTCGGCGATCTCGGCGCGGTAGCGCTCCGGGATGCCCATCATGTTGCAGATGACCTCCAGGGGCAGCCGGGAGGCCACCGCCGAGACGAACTCGTCGGGCGAGCCTTCCAGTACGTCGTCCACGATGCGGGCCGCCACCGCGTGGATGTCCTCCTCGGCCGCCGCCAGCAGCCGGGGCGTGAAGGCCCGCTGCACGATCTTGCGCAGCTGCGCGTGGTCGGCGCCGTCCAGGTTGACCATCGAGTCCCCGAACAGCGCCCGCACCCACCGGGCCGGCTCGGGCGTGGTCACCCCGGGCGCGCTGGCGAACACCTTGGGCAGCCGGCTCGCCTCCTGGACGTCCGCGTGGCGCACCAGGGCCCAGTGCCCGGTGTTCTTCCCCTCGGGGACGAACACCGGGGAGTCGAGGGCCCGTAGGCGGGCGAAGGCGGCCAGGCGGTGGGCGGGGGGCGCCTGCCAGAACGCCGGATCGGCCAGTTCCCTGCCGGGGTCGTGGCCGGGGCGTTGTGCGGGGAGTGTCATGGCCTGGAAACGGTCCCGGGGGCGGCGGAGTGACGGTTCGGTGCGGCACCGTTGCCGGGGGCCGGCCCCCGGACCCCCGCGCCTCAAACGCCGGCGGGGCTGGATTTCGCTGCGGCCAGGGTCATGCCGACCGCCACCGTCGCCGCCGCCAGCAGGCCCGCGTACAGGACGGCGTAGGAGCCGGCCCAGGTGCAGGCGAGCACCACGAGGGCGGAGACCGGCAGGGTCAGTTGCTGGGCGAGGCCCCGCTTGAAGTGGCGGGAGTGCAGCAGCCAGACCATCAGCAGGAAGAGCGCCGACGGGACGGTGACGGCCGCGTTCGCGGCGAGCTGCGAGACGTGCGCCTTGCCCACCGCGTGCTCGACCGCGACCTCGATGCCCGCGCCGATCGCCGCACCCGAGCCGAAGATCAGCAGGTGCCCGTAGCCCCAGGGGATCGCCTCGCGGTTGGAGGTCAGCCGCTCGTGCATGGGCACGGCGAAGTAGATCCACCAGGCGGCGAAGACGATCAGCAGCCCGCCGGCGGCGATGGGCAGCAGTTGGCCCAGGGCCTCGTGCTCGTCGATGGCGGACTTCACTGCCACGGTGCTCGCGGAGATCGTCTCGCCGAGCACGATGATCGTGAACAGGCCGTAGCGCTCCACGATGTGGTGGGCGTGCCACGGCGTCTGGTGACCCCGCTCGGCCACCACCGGTACGAGCAGTTCCGCGGCGGCCACGATCAGGAACAGCCAACGCTTGGCGTCGTCCGGGGCGAACAGCAGCGCCACCCAGCCGGCCTGGCAGACGACCAGCCCGGCCGCGTACTTCAGGGCCGCGGTGCGGGCCTCGCCGCTCTCGCCGGATGCGGCCCGGAGCCACTGGGCGGTGAGCGCGACGCGCATGATCAGGTAGCCGATGACGGCCACCGTCCAGTCGTTCTTGTCGAACGCGGAGCCCACGCCCGCCGCGTAGACGAGCACGCCGGCGATCTGGACGAGCGTCGCGATCCGGTACGGCACGTCGTCGCAGTCGTAGGCGGAGGCGAACCACGTGAAGTTCATCCACGCCCACCACACGCCGAAGAAGACGAAGAAGTAGCCGATCACACCGGTGCCGGGATGTCCCTCGGCCAGGGCGTGCACGAGCCGGGCGCCCGCCTGCGCGATCGCGACGACGAAACACAGGTCGAAGAACAGCTCCAGCGGGGTCGAGGCGCGATGGCCCTCGTCCCGGCTGCGGGCGGTCATGGGTACGTAAGCCAGAGCCATACCGCCCAGGACAGCAGCCCTCCGGGGCTCAGCAGGCGAGGCGCGCGGCCCTCAGCGCCCGTGTGCCCCGGGCGGACTCGTAGCGGCTCAGCACCAGCCGGGCCAGGCGCGGATGGTCGGCCAGCGGCTCCGAGACCGTCCAGGCGCCCGAGCCGTTCAGGGCGTGCGTGAAGCGGCCCGGGGCCAGCAGGTGCGCCGCGACCGCGATCCGGCGGTGCCCGGCGGCCTGGAGGAGGGCCAGCGCCTCGGCGACGGTGGGACCGGCCGAGGTGAGGTAGGCGGGGAGAACCGGGACGGGGTCGGGGCCGCTGTCGTACTCCAGCAGGGCGGCCAGCTGGGCCGCGCAGGCCTGCGTACCCGCATTGCCGCCGGGTCGGGAGGAGCCGGCGCTGGCCACGACCACCGCGTCGGCCCGGGTGTAGGGGCCGCGTCGGCGCTCGGCGTCGCGCAGGCGGCTGTGCAGGGCGCGGGCGACGTCGCGCTCTCCGCTGAGGCCCTCGGTGAGCACGCAGCCGGTGCCCTCCAGGACGGCGGGGATGTCGACGCGGCGGTGGAAGCCGTCGCCGAGGAGCAGCGGGACGACCACCGAGCGCGGGTGTTCCCGTACGACCTCGGCGAGGGAAGGGCGCTGCACGTCGAGGTGGCCGACGAGCGCGTGGACCCCGCTGACGGCCTCGATGGCGGCGGTCAGGCGGGCGATGGTCGCGGCGGCGGCCGGGGCCGCGCTGCCGTGGACGGCGAGTACGAGCATGTGGTCTGCCTCCCTGGTCCCTCGTTCCACGCTAGGCGGGCCGCGGGCCGCGGGGACCCCGGCCAAGGGCCCCTGTCGCAGGTCGGAGGTCCTGTGCGAAAGAGGCCCGTCTCCCCGGCCCGAGGGGCCCTTTTCGGTCGTCCGGAGCTGTGGGGCGGACCTACCGTCGAAAGGTCGGAATGTATGTACGCGTGACCTCCTTGCCCGGCCTTTCCGGGCGCCGAGGAGCGCGCGGCGCAGGGACACGGAGTGAGACCCATGGGGCAGACGCTGGTTGTCATCGGCCACGGCATGGTGGGACACCGCCTGCTGGAGGCGCTCGCCGAGCGCGACGCGCTCGCCGACCCCGCCGGCCCGGAGCGCGGTGGCTGGCAGGTCACGGTCCTCGCGGAGGAGGAGCGCCCGGCCTACGACCGTGTGCACCTGTCCGCGGCGTTCACCGGCTCCACCGGCGCGGAGCTCTCCCTGGTCGAGCCCGGCTTCCTGGAGAAGTACGGCATCGACCTGCGGCTCGGCGACCCGGCCGAACTGGTCGACACCGCCGCCCGCACCGTCACCGCCCGCTCCGGGCAGGTCTTCTCCTACGACGCACTGGTGCTGGCGACCGGCTCCTACCCCTTCGTGCCTCCCATCGACGGCGCCGACGCTGAAGGCTGCTTCACGTACCGCACGCTCGACGACGTCGAAGCCCTGACCGCCTACGCCGCCGACGGCGCGGCCCGCACCGGTGTGGTCATCGGCGGCGGGCTCCTCGGCCTGGAGGCGGCGGGCGCGCTGCGCACGCTCGGACTGACCACGCACGTCGTGGAGTTCGCTCCGCGGCTGATGCCGCTCCAGGTCGACGACGGCGGCGCGGCCGCCCTGCGGGCCACCATCGAGTCCATGGGCGTGGCCGTGCACACCGGCGTCGGCGCGGCCGGGGTGCAGATCCACCCCGACGGGCGGGCGCAGGCGCTGCGGCTGACCAACGGCGAGGAGATCAGCTCCGACGTCGTGGTCTTCTCCGCCGGTGTGCGCCCGCGCGACCGCCTCGCCCGCGAGTGCGGCCTGGCGGTCGGCGACCGCGGCGGGGTCGTCGTGGACGGCCACTGCCGTACCAGCGACCCCTACGTCTACGCGATCGGCGAGTGCGCGCAGACCGTCGACGGCAAGGTGTACGGGCTGGTCGCGCCCGGCTACCAGATGGCCGAGACGGTCGCCGAGGCCCTCGCGGGAGCCGGCGAGCTGACCTTCACCGGAGCCGACACCTCCACCAAGCTCAAGCTGATGGGCGCCGACGTGGCCTCCTTCGGCGACCCGTTCGCCCCCGAGGGCCGCGACGGGGCCGTCTCGGTGGTCTTCTCCGACGCCCGCGAAGGCGTGTACAAGAAGCTGCTGCTCGGCCCCGACGGCTCCCTCCTCGGCGGGATCCTGGTCGGCGACGCGGAGGCGTACGGCTCGCTGAAGCCGCACGCGGGCCGCCGGCTGCCGGCTCCGCCGGAGGCCTTCATCCTTCCGTCGACCGAAGGCGTGGCACTGCCCGGCGCGGACGCGCTGCCCGACGAAGCGGTGGTGTGCAGCTGCCACAACATCACCAAGGGGCGGGTGCGCGAAGCGGTCGTCGCGGAGTCCCTCACCGACATCGGCGGCATCAAGAAGTGCACCAAGGCGGGCACGGGCTGCGGCGGCTGCATCGGCACGCTGCAGGCGGTCCTGGACGCCGAACTGGCCGCGGCCGGCATCGAGAAGCCGCGCGGGCTGTGCGAGCACTTCACCCTGACCCGGGCGGAGATCTACGAGAAGATCCGCACCGAGCGCATCCGCAGCTTCAGCGAGCTGCTGGAGACCTACGGCGAGGGCGGCGAGGGCTGCGCCGTCTGCAAGCCGGTCGTCGCGAACGTGCTCGGCACCCTCGCCCCGGACCTCGGCCTCGGGCACATCCTGGCGGGCGAGCAGGCGGCCCTGCAGGACTCCAACGACCTCTTCCTCGCCAACCTCCAGAAGGACGGCACCTACTCGGTGATCCCGCGCGTCGCGGGCGGGGAGATCACGGCCGAGCAGGTCATCGCGCTGGGCGAGGTGGCCCGGGACTACGGCCTCTACACGAAGATCACCGGCGCGCAGCGGATCGGCCTCTTCGGGGTCCACAAGGAGCAGCTGCCCGACATCTGGCGGCGGCTCGGCGGGGCCGGCTTCGAATCCGGACAGGCCTACGGCAAGTCCCTGCGCGCGGTGAAGTCCTGCGTGGGAGCCCGCTTCTGCCGCTTCGGGCAGGGCGACTCGATCCAGCTCGCCATCGACCTGGAGCTGCGCTACCGGGGTCTGCGCACCCCGCACAAGTTCAAGGGCGGCGTCTCCGGCTGCCTGCGCGAGTGCGCGGAGGCGCGGGGCAAGGACATCGGCGTCATCGCCACCGCCAACGGCTGGAACCTGTACGTCGGCGGCAACGGCGGCGCGACCCCGCGCCACGCCGACCTGCTGGCCTCGGACCTGAACACGGCCGAACTCTTCGCGCTGCTCGACCGGTTCCTCATGTACTACATCCGCACGGGCGAGCGCCTGGAGCGCAGCGCGGCCTGGCTGGAGCGGCTCGGTGGCGCCGCGGCCGGGATGGAGCACCTCAGGGAGGTGCTGATCGAGGACTCGCTCGGGATCTGCGCGGAACTGGAGGCGCAGATGGAGCGCCACGTAACGGCGTACGAGGACGAGTGGGCGGCGGTCCTGGAGGACCCGGCGGCGCTGGAGCGCTTCGGGACCGTGGACTTCGGGGCGTCCGGGGCCGTGGGCGCGTCGGTCGCGGACTCGCTGGAGCCGGGCCGCGGGCGCACGGCGGTGCTGCCCGACGGCACGCAGGCCGCGGTCTTCAAGGACCGAGCCGGCGAGGTCTACGCGGTGGGCAACCGGGACCCCTTCTCGGGCGCCGATGTCATCGCCAACGGGATCATGGGCTCGCGCGACGGAGTGCCGGTCGTGGCCTCGCCGATGCACAAGCAGGTCTTCGACCTGCGGACGGGCGTCTGCCTGGACGACCCCGAGGTGTCCCTGCCGCTGGTGGAGCTCGCGCCTTAAGGCTCTGCGGGCACCGTACCAACGTCGTGTGGGCGGCGGGACTTTGTCCTGTCGTCCACACGACGTTGTCCCCTGACGGGAGGCGCCCCCGCAGGCGGACCCTAAGAAGGTCAGGACTCGCAGCTTCATTCTTCTCAACTCCTCCGAACGTTCAGGACATGTCATGAGTTCCGCCAAGCAGGACGTGCGCTCGGCGACCAGCCGAGTGCAGGCGCCCGATCCGGCGCAGTACCGCCCCGGCCGCACCATCACGGAGTGGACGCCCGAGGATCCGTCCTTCTGGCAGTCCACCGGCAAGAAGGTCGCCACCCGCAACCTGTGGATCGCGGTGCCGGCCCTGCTGGTGGCCTTCGTGGTCTGGCAGGTCTGGAGCATCACGGCGACCAACCTGAAGGACGTCGGCTTCGGCTTCTCGCAGTCGCAGCTGTTCTGGCTGACGGCCGTCCCCGGCATCACCGGCGGAACCGCCCGCATCTTCTACACCTTCATCGGCCCGATGATCGGCCAGCGCCGCTTCACGGCGGTCTCCACCGTCGTGCTGATCGTGCCGCTGCTGTGGCTGGGCTTCGCGGTGCAGAACCCGGACACCTCCTACGGCACGATGGTCGCCATCGCCGCGCTCTGCGGCATCGGCGGCGCCAACTTCTCCTCCTCCCTGGCCAACATCGGCTTCTTCTACCCGAAGCAGGAGAAGGGCAACGCGACCGGCATCAACGGCGGCCTGGGCAACCTGGGCGTCTCGGTGGTCCAGCTGCTCACCCCGATCCTGATCACCACCTCGGTCCTGGCGATCGGCGCGGGCCAGAAGAAGGCCAACGGCTCGGAGATCTACCTCCAGAACGCCGCCTTCGTCTGGGTCCCGGTCCTGATCGTGCTGGCCGCCGTCGCGTGGTTCGGCCAGAACGACCTGAAGGTCGCCTCCACCCCCTTCAGCCAGCAGAAGATCATCTTCAAGCGCAAGCACAACTGGCTGATGACCTGGCTCTACGTCGGCACCTTCGGCTCCTTCATCGGTTTCGCGGCGGCGCTCCCGCTGCTGATCAAGACCACCTTCCCGGCGTACTCCGTGGCCACCTACGCCTGGATGGGCCCGGCGCTCGGCGCGCTTTCCCGCTGGGCCGGCGGCTGGATCGCGGACAAGTTCGGCGGAGCGCGGGTGACGATCCTGTCCTTCGTGGGCATGGCTGCCTCGATCATCGGTGTCATCACCTTCCTCCCAGCCGGTTCCGACCAGGGTTCTTTCCAGGGCTTCTTCCTCTGCTTCCTGTCGGCGTTCTTCTTCTCGGGCATCGGCAACGGCTCGACCTTCCGCCAGATCCCGGTCATCTTCCGCGGCCAGCACCTGGCCGGTCTGACGGAGGGCACCCCGGAGTACGCGAAGGGCCTCAAGCAGGCCGAGATCGAGTCCGGCGCGGTGACCGGCTTCACCGCGGCCATTGCCGCCTACGGTTTCTTCTTCATCCCGGCGATGTTCGCCAACTTCGCCGTGACCAGCGCGATGTGGGGCTTCGTCGCCTTCTACGCCAGCTGTGTCGTCGTGGCCTGGTGGTTCTACGCCCGCCCCGGCGCGGAGGCGCCCAGCTAGTCGGTAGCCCTGGCCGGGCCGGCCCGGGTGTGGTTCGGGACCTCCGCTCCAGCGGAACCCGACCCCGCCCGGGCTTCTCGGGGCCCGGCCCCCTTGGGGGCTGCGCCCCGCCCCCGACCCGGCCCGGCCGCGGCTCCCTCCCCAACCTCCCGCAGATTCTTGTGAAAGTTTTCACAAGCACACGAAGGACCTTTGACCTGCTCAAAGTGCCAGGTCAGCGGGGATGGGGGAGGGTTGGGTCCGGGGATCGCGGGACCTTCGGGCTCCAGCTCGGGACCAACGCGGCGCCAAATGATCGATCAAAAGGCGTGCAATGGATACAAGCAATGAGGCGACTGAAGAAGGTGCGGGCGATGACTGCCACCCCTGCGGAAACCACGAAGAACGGCGAGGCCTGGAACGGCTTCAAGGGCGGTCTGTGGCGTGACGCCATCGACGTCCGCGACTTCATCCAGCAGAACTACACGCCGTACGAGGGTGACGACACCTTCCTCGCCGGCCCCACCGAGCGCACCACCGCCGTGTGGAAGGCGATCACGGACAAGTTCCCGGAGGAGCGCGAGAAGGGCGTCTACGACGTCGCGTACGACATCCCGTCGACGATCACCGCGCACGGCCCCGGTTACATCGACCGCGACAAGGACCTGATCGTCGGCCTCCAGACGGACGCCCCGCTCAAGCGCGCGATCATGCCCTACGGCGGCTGGCGCATGGTCGCCGGCGCCCTGGAGACCTACGGCTACCCGGTCTCCGACGACCTGGAGAAGGTCTTCACGGAGTACCGCAAGACCCACAACGCCGGTGTCTTCGACGCGTACACCCCCGACATCCGCGCAGCCCGCAAGGCAGGCATCGTGACCGGTCTGCCGGACGCGTACGGCCGCGGCCGCATCATCGGCGACTACCGCCGCGTGTCCCTCTACGGTGTGGACCGCCTCATCGCCTTCAAGAAGGAGGAGAAGGAGGAGATCAACTCCCTTCCCGCGGGCAACCGCTCGCTGGAGGAGACGATCCGCCTGCGCGAGGAGCTCTCCGAGCAGATCCGCGCCCTCGCCGAGCTCAAGGCGATGGCCGCCTCCTACGGCTACGACATCTCCGGCCCGGCCACCACCGGCCGCGAGGCCATCCAGTGGCTGTACTTCGCGTACCTGGCCGCCGTGAAGGAGCAGAACGGCGCGGCCATGTCGCTGGGCCGCACCTCCACCTTCATCGACGTCTACCTCCAGCGCGACATCGAGGCCGGCATCCTCACCGAGGAGCAGGCCCAGGAGCTGGTCGACGACTTCATCATCAAGCTCCGCATCGTGCGCTTCCTGCGCACCCCGGAGTACGACGAGCTCTTCTCCGGCGACCCCACCTGGGTCACCGAGTCGATCGCCGGCATGGGTGAGGACGGCCGTCCGCTGGTCACCAAGACCTCGTTCCGCTACCTCCACACCCTCTACAACCTCGGCCCGGCCCCCGAGCCGAACATGACGGTCTTCTGGTCGCCCCAGCTGCCGCAGGGCTTCAAGGAGTTCTGCGCCCGGGTCTCGATCGACACCTCCTCGGTGCAGTACGAGTCCGACGAGCTGATGCGCCCGCGCTTCGGTGACGACACGGCCATCGCCTGCTGCGTCTCGGCGATGCCCGTCGGCAAGCAGATGCAGTACTTCGGCGCCCGCGTGAACGTCGCCAAGACCCTGCTCTACGGGATCAACGGCGGTCGGGACGAGAAGTCCAGCGCCCAGGTCGGCCCCTCGACCGGTGCGATCACCTCCGACGTGCTGGACTACGACGAGGTCATGGTCAAGTTCGACGAGCAGATGGAGTGGCTCGCCGACACGTACGTCCACGCGCTGAACGTCATCCACTACATGCACGACAAGTACGCGTACGAGCGCATTGAGATGGCGCTCCACGACCGCGACGTGCGCCGCACCATGGCCTGTGGCATCGCCGGCCTCTCGGTCGCCGCCGACTCGCTGTCCGCCATCAAGTACGCCAAGGTCACCGCCGTGCGCGACGAGACCGGACTCGTCACCGACTACACCATCGAGGGCGACTACCCGGCCTACGGCAACAACGACGACCGGGTCGACTCGATCGCCGTCTGGCTGGTCGAGGAGTTCATGAAGAAGGTGCGCAAGCACCCGACCTACCGCAACTCCGAGCACACCCAGTCCGTGCTGACCATCACCTCGAACGTGGTCTACGGCAAGAAGACCGGCAACACGCCGGACGGACGCCGCGCCGGCGAGCCGTTCTCCCCGGGTGCCAACCCGATGAACGGCCGCGACACCCACGGCTACGTCACCTCGGCGCTGTCGGTCGCCAAGCTCCCCTACGAGGACGCCGAGGACGGCATCTCGCTGACCAACACCGTCACCCCCGACGGCCTGGGCCGCACCCCCGAGGAGCGGATCAAGAACCTGGCGGGCGTCCTCGACGGCTACATGGCGGTCGACGGTTTCCACATGAACGTGAACGTGCTCAACCGCGACACGCTCATGGACGCCATGGAGCACCCGGAGAACTACCCGCAGCTGACCATCCGGGTCAGCGGTTACGCGGTCAACTTCGTCCGCCTCACGCGCGCTCAGCAGC
Organism: Streptomyces sp. GL_140; assembly: GCF_057834465.1. Taxonomy (NCBI): domain Bacteria; kingdom Bacillati; phylum Actinomycetota; class Actinomycetes; order Kitasatosporales; family Streptomycetaceae; genus Streptomyces; species Streptomyces sp. GL_140. The sequence goes on along the minus strand of NZ_CM174404.1, from coordinate 3,469,704 downwards.
TCGACGTGCTGAACCGCACCTTCCACGGCTCTCTCTGACCTTCGGGAGAGCCCCACGAACCGCGCGGCCCGGGGCCGGCCCTCACCCGGCCCCGGGACCGCGCGTCACCAGATCAGTCAGCGGAATCTGGAAGCTGGAGCACCTGCCATGACCGTCCTCTTCGGTACGAGCCTTCCCATCGGCCACGCCAACGCCATCAGCGTGAGCGCGGGCCAGACTCCCGCCGCCGCCGCGACCCAGCGGCCGAGCGAGGGCACGGTGCACTCCTGGGACCTGTCGACCGGGGTCGACGGCCCGGGGACCCGGTTCGTGACCTTCCTGTCCGGCTGCCCGCTGACCTGCCTGTACTGCCACAACCCCGACACCATGCGGATGCGCAACGGGAAGCGCACCTCGGCCGACGACGTCATCGCCGAGGCCCGCAAGTACACCAAGTTCATCTCCGCCTCCGGGGGCGGCGCCACCATCTCGGGCGGCGAGCCGCTGCTCCAGCCGGTGTTCGCGGGCGAGCTGCTGCACCGGATGAAGAACGACCTCGGGCTGCACACCGCCCTGGACACCTCGGGCTTCCTGGGGGCCCGCGCCACCGACGCGCTGCTGCGCGACGTGGACCTGGTCCTGCTGGACATCAAGTCCTGGGACCGGGAGACGTACAAGAAGGTGACCAGCCGGCCCCTGGAGCCCACCCTGGACTTCGCCCGCCGTCTCGCCGACCTCGGCAAGGAGGTGCACCTGCGCTTCGTGCTGGTGCCGGGGCTGACCGACGCCCGGGAGAACATCGAGGGCGTCGCCGCCTTCGCGGGCACCCTCGGCAACGTCTCCCGGGTGGACGTACTGCCCTTCCACAAGCTGGGCGAGAGCAAGTGGGAGGCGCTGGACATGAAGTTCACCCTCCACGACACGCCGTCGCCGACTGCCGGACAGGTCGCCGAAGCGAAGGCGATCTTCGCCGCGCAGGGGCTGAACGCGGTCTGAGCCGTCGGGGCGGAAGGGGCGCAAGGGGCCCTCTGCCACCCGTAGGGGCCCGCGCCCGTACGGTGCACCCGAAAGCCCGACAAAACGGGCTAAAACTGTACAGGCCACCTAGCGTGGTGCTGTGCCCGAGCCCTCAGATGTCATCGATGCCGCGCCGCCTCCCTCGGTGCCCGAGACCCCGCCGCCGGCCGGGCGGTCCGTGACCGCACGGGCCACCCTGGCCGGCACCGTCGTCTCGCTCCTGCTCATCCTCGCGATCGTGCTTGGCAGCCGGCTGCTGCGCGACTTCGACTCCGCACTGCTGCCCTACGCCGTGGCCACCGTCTTCCTGGCCTTCGGCGTGGCCTACCGCTACACCGTGTGGGTCTCGGCTCCCGGGGCGCGCCGCCTCTTCAAGAAGGGCTTCGGCAGCTTCTTCTCGGTCGAGAACTTCCGCAAGGCACCCACCGCCCTGCCGAAGATGATCGCCACCTACCTCGGATTCCAGAAGTTCCTCGGTGCCCGCTCGCGGCCCCGCTGGATCGCCCACCAGCTCATGTTCTGGGGCTGCCTGCTCGCAGCGGCGATCACCTTCCCGCTGACCTGGGGCTGGTTCACCTTCACCGGGGACAGCGCCACGGGGCCCGGATACGAGATGCGGATCTGGGGCATCAAGGTCCTCGGCTTCAACTCGCTGAACATCCTGGGCTGGCTGATGTTCCACGGCCTGGACATCGCGGCCGTCCTCGTCATCCCCGGCGCCACGTACTTCCTGTGGCGGCGGATGAAGGACCGCGGCGCCATCACCGGCCAGCGCTTCGCCTATGACCTGCTGCCGCTGATCTGCCTGATCGTGATCTCCGTGACCGGTCTGCTGCTGACCTTCTCGTCGATCTTCCTGCACGGCGGCGGATACGAGTTCCTCGCGATCCTGCACATGGTGTCGGTGGTGTTCACCCTCATCTACATCCCGTTCGGGAAGTTCTTCCACATCGTGCAGCGCCCGGCCGCCGTCGGCATGCAGGTCTTCAAGTACACCTCCCGGCAGGGCGAGGAGCCCTTCGCCTGCAAGCGCTGCGGAGAGGCCATCGACACGGCCCCGTACGTGGAGAACCTGCGCGGCACCATGAAGGACCTGAAGCTCGACTTCGACGCCTTCGTCGAATACTGCCCGCGCTGCAAGAGGTTGCTGCGCGGCAGCGTCTACCTGGCCCATGTCAAGAAGGGCTTCAATTGAAACCTCCCGCTCCCGGAGGAGGGGATTCCTGGCTCACGTCGCCTGGTCGGACCAGCGGCCCGTCAGGTCTTCCACGATCAGCGCCAGCCGGGTTGAGACCAGCCCGGGGAGCAGCAATGCAAAGGGTGATCCGCGTGCTTGGTTCTCGCTACGCACCGCCCGCAAACCAAGCTACCCGCTTCTGTCGTGGCGCGAGCCCGTTTCCTGAAGACGGCGCAATTCTCCGGAGGCCCAAGTGACCGCGACGGACCCCGACAAGGCCGCGTCCCGGCCCGTACCCATCTCCATCGACCCCTCCATCGCCCCGCCCGGCACCCGCAACTTCCGCGACGCAGGCGGCATCCCGGCCGACAAGTGGCACGCCGACCAGAACGGCGAGACCCTCGTCCCCACCCACTGCTGCTTCTGCGGAGTGCAGTGCGGGATGTACCTGCGCGTCGACAAGGGCGGCAAGGTCTTCGGCGTGGAGCCGCGCAACCACGACATCAACCGGATGCGGCTGTGCCCCAAGGGCATCAACGCCTACCAGCAGGTCAACCACCCCGACCGGCTGACCGCTCCGCTGATGCGGCGCTCGCGCGACGAGGAGTTCAAGGAGTGCTCCTGGGACGAGGCGCTGGACTTCACCGTCTCCGAGGTCCGCCGCATCCAGGCCGAGTACGGCAACGACGCCTTCGGGCTGCTCGGCGGGGCCAGCCTCTTCTCCGAGAAGACCTACCTGGTCGGCAAGTTCGCCCGGGTCGCGCTGAAGACCAAGCACGTCGACTACAACGGCCGCCTGTGCATGGTCAGCGCCGCCGGGGCCAACAAGCTGGCCTTCGGCATCGACCGGGCCGGCAACCCCTTCTCCGACATCCTCCTCTCCGACTGCCTGCTCATCGCCGGGTCCAACGTGGGGGAGTGCTTCCCCGTGATGACCCAGTACCTGTGGGGCGCACGGGACCGGGGAGCCACCCTGATCGTGATCGACCCGCGCGAGACGGCCGTCGCCCGCACCGCCGACATCCATGTCGCGCTCAAGCCCGGCACCGACTCGGCCTTCTTCAACGCCGTGCTCAACGTGGTCATCGACCAGGGGCTCACCGACGAGGCCTACCTCGCCGCCAACACCACCGGCTGGGAAGAGGTCAAGAAGACCGTCGCCGAGTACCCGCCCTCCCGCTCCGCCGAGATCTGCGGGATCCCGGCCTCCCAGATCGTCCAGGTGGCACGCGTCTTCGCGGGCGCGGACAGGGCCATGGCCTGGCACGCCCGGGGCATCGAGCACCACTCCCAGGGCGTCGAGAACTGCCTGTCCGTCATCAACCTGTGCGTGGCCACCGGCAACATCGGCAAGCCCGGCGCCGGCTACGGCACCATCACCGGCCAGGGCAACGGTCAGGGCGGCCGCGAACACGGCCAGAAGTCCGACCTCCTGCCCGGCGGCCGCTCCATCACCAACCCGGAGCACCGCAAGCAGATCTGCCAGATCTGGGGCATCGAGGAGTCCGAACTCCCCGGCGCCGGCACCTCCATGATGGAGATGGTCTGGCAGATGCAGCGCAAGGAGATCCGCGGGCTCATCGGCATCTGCAACAACCCCTTCGTCTCGCTCCCCAACTACGCGGTGGTCAAGGACGGCTACGACACCGCCGAGTTCCACGCCCAGTTCGACTTCTTCCTCTCCGAGACCGCGGCCAACGCGCACGTGGTCTTCCCCGTCACCACCTGGGCCGAGGACGAGGGCGTGATGGCCAACGCCGAGGCCCGCGTGGTCAAGCACAACAAGGCCCAGGAACCCCCGGCCGGGGTGCGCACCGACACCTGGGTCATCTGCGAGCTCGCCCGCCGGCTCGGCGCCGGGCAGCACTTCGACTTCCCCGGCTCCCGCGAGGTGTTCGAGGAGCTGCGCATCGCCTCCGCCGGAACGGTCAACGACTACTACGGCATCACCTACGACCGCCTGGACGAGACCGGCGGGATCGTCTGGCCCTGCCCGTCCACCGAGCACCCCGGCACGCCCCGGCTGTTCGAGGACGGCAAGAGCTACCACGCCGACGGCAAGATCCACATGCAGGTCGTGGAATGGCATCCGCCCATGGACGCCTACACCGAGGAGTTCCCCCTCTCCCTCACCACCGGCCGCACCGTCGCGCACTTCCTCTCGGGCAACCAGACCCGGCGCCTGGGCGCCCTCGTCGAGCAGACCCCCCGACCCTGGGTGGAGGTCCACCCCTCGCACGGGTTCAGGAACGGAGACCCGGTCCGGGTGGTCACCCGCCGCGGCAGCGAGGTCTTCCCGGCCCTGGTCACCGAGGCCATCCGCCCCGACACGGTCTTCATCCCGTACCACTGGCCCGTCCCGACGGCCGCGAACGCCTTGACCATCGACGCCCTCGACCCCCGCTCGAAGATCCCCGAGTACAAGGTCTGCGCCGCCCGGATCGAGGCCGCCGAGCGGGTGGACGAGGTCCCCGCGCCGCCCACCGCACCGGGCCACGAGGCCTATCCGGAGGCCCAGGTCTCCCGCACCGACCCCCTGCCCCCCACGTCCCCGCAGGGCCGTGGCACGGCGGAGAGGAGCTGACCCGCCATGATGGGCCGCACGATCTTCATCGACCCGGGTCGCTGCATCGGCTGCCAGGCCTGCGTCTCGGCCTGCCGGGAGTGCGATTCGCACCGCGGCAAGTCGATGATCCATCTGGACTACACCGACCCCGGCATCTCCGTCGCCTCCCTTCCGTCCGTCTGCATGCACTGCGAGGACCCGGTTGCGCCCTGCGCCGAGGTCTGTCCCGCCGACGCGATCCTGGTGACCGCCGACGGAGTGGTCCAGCAGGCCGACACCACCCGCTGCATCGGCTGCTCCAACTGCGTCAACGCCTGCCCCTTCGGCATCCCGAAGATCGACCTCCAGGCGAAGCTGCAGATGAAGTGCAACCTCTGCTACGACCGCACCGCCTACGGCCTCGCCCCCATGTGCGCGACCGTCTGCCCGACCGGCGCCCTCTTCTACGGAACCCTCGAAGAGCTCCAGGCGGAGCGCCCCGGGGTCCAGGTCGCCGACTCCTTCGTCTTCGGCGACGTGGTCGTCCAGACCGGCGTGGCCATGGTCGTGCCGGCCGACAAGGTCCAGTGGCCCGTGCCCGGCGGCCTGCCCGTCGTCGAGATCAACGGAAGGGACGTCCGATGAGCGTCACCGAACAGCCCCCTCCGCATCCAGGCTCGGGCCCCGACGACGGCGCCGCTGCCGACGCGGCGGTCGCGCAGCTGCGAGACCGGATCAGCGCGGACTCCCTCACCACCCGCCGCGACTACCTGCGGATCGTCGCCACCGTCTCCGGTGGCCTGGCCATCGGCGGTGTCGGGGTCGCGGCCGGCATCCTGCACCGGCACGGCGACAGCGAGCACCTGCCCAACCCGAAGAAGGTCACCGACCAGCTGGCACCCGGCCAGTCCGTGGCCTTCCGCTTCCCCGGCGAGGACGACCGGGCGCTGGCCGTGCGGCTCGCGGACGGCTCCCTCGTGGGCTACTCCGCCGTCTGCACCCACCTGGCCTGCGGCGTGCTGTGGCGCGAGGACCGGGGCGCCGACGGGGAGCTGTACTGCCCCTGCCACGAGGGCGTCTTCGATGCCCGCACCGGCGAGGTGACGGCCGGCCCGCCACCTCGTCCGCTGCCCAGGATCTTCCTGACCGAGCAGGCCGACGGCAGCGTCTGGGCCGTCGCCACCGCCCGGTCGGGAGAGCCGGCCAAGGAAGCACTGTGCCGGCAGTTCAGCGAATCCCGCCCGGACGAGGCCGCCCGCCTGGGCTGCCCCGGGGCGGGCCGCGCCGGAGCCCCCGAGAGGCGGCCCACATGAGTGATGCACGCCTGCCGCCCCGGCCGGAGTACCACCCGGGCAGCGCCCAACCACGGCTCAACCGGCCGGTGCACGAGCGGTACCCCCAGATCCGCTCCACCAGCGGGTACGGGGACCCCCGGATCCGGCACACGGGCCCGGGCCCGGGAGCGGGCACCGAGCAGGAGCCCGAGCGCTCCTCGAAGCTCAACGCGCGTCTGGCACTGGCCCTCACCGTCGTGATCGGCCAGCTCTGGGCGCTGACGGTGACCGTCAACGAGTGGATGAAGGGAAACACCGGCACGGCCTGGTGGGGGGCGGGATTCCTGATCCTGTCCTTCCTCGCCGTGATCGGACTGTGGCTCCTCGACCCGAAGGACCGATGACCATGTCGATACCCACGCCGACCCCGTCGCCTCCGCGCAGCCACCGGGCGGAGACCTACAAACCCGGGGCCACCATCGCCGACTGGCGGCCCGAGGACGAGAGCTTCTGGCAGTCCACGGGCCACCGGGTCGCCCAGCGCAACCTCTGGGTCTCGATCCCCGCGCTGATGCTGGGATTCGTGGTCTGGCAGGTCTGGTCCGTGACCGTGGTCAAGCTGAACGACGTCGGCTTCGACTTCTCGAAGTCGCAGCTGTTCTGGCTGACCGCCATCCCCGGCATCACGGGCGGCACCTTCCGGATCCTGTACACCTTCATCGGGCCGATCTTCGGCGAACGGAAGTTCACCGCGTTCAGCACGATCATCCTGGTCGTGCCGATGCTGTGGCTGGGCTTCGCGCTCCAGAAGAGCAGCACCCCGTACTGGGAGCTGGCGCTGATCGCGGCCGTCTGCGGAATCGGCGGCGCGAACTTCGCCTCCTCGATGGCCAACATCGGCTTCTTCTTCCCCAAGCGGGAGAAGGGCAGCGCCAACGGCCTCAACGGCGGCCTCGGCAACCTCGGCGTGAGCGTGGTCCAGCTGGTCGCCCCGCTGGTGATCACCGCCGCCGTCCTGGGCGCCCCCGCGGGCGGCCCGCAGCACGACGGGAAGAAGAACACCGACATCTGGCTGCAGAACGGCGCCTTCCTCTGGGTGCCGCTGCTGGTCATCATGGCGCTGGCCGCCTGGTTTCTGATGAACGACCTCAAGGTGGCGGCGGCCCCCTTCAGCCAGCAGAAGATCATCTTCAAGCGCAAGCACAACTGGCTGATGACCTGGCTCTACGTGGGCACCTTCGGGTCCTTCATCGGCTTCGCCGCCGGTCTGCCCCTGCTGATCAAGAACAACTTCGAGGCGCAGGGCTACCAGGCCACCACCTACGCCTGGATCGGCCCGTTCATCGGGGCGCTCACGCGCTGGGGCGGCGGCTGGCTCTCGGACAAGATCGGCGGGGCCAGGGTCACGATCCTGTCCTTCGTCGGTATGGCGGCGGCCCTGGTCGTGGTGATCTTCGCGCTGCCGGCCGGCGGCCAGGAGGGCAACTTCTGGGCCTTCTACGTCGGCTTCCTGGTGGCCTTCGCCTTCTCCGGCCTGGGCAACGGCTCGACCTTCCGGCAGATCCCGGTCATCTTCCGGGACCACCACATGAAGGCGGCCGAGGGCCAGGGCCCCGAGGTACAGGCCGCGGCGCTGAAGCAGTCGGAGATGGAGGCGGGCGCCGTCACAGGCTTCTCCTCGGCCATCGCCGCCTACGGCTTCTTCTTCATCCCCGCGATGTTCGCGGCCATGGCCGTCACCAACGCCCTGTGGATCTTCATCGGCTTCTACGTCACCTGCCTGGTGGTGTGCTGGTGGTTCTACGCCCGCAAGGGCGCCGAGGCCCCGAGCTGATCGGGACCGGTGGCGGGGGCGGCCGTACCCTGGAGGCATGAGTGACGCCCCCGCCACCGACCCGCAGGATTCCCCGGCCGCGCAGGATGCACCGGCCCCGCAGGGCCCGAAGCCCACCAAGCCGAAGCCGCGGCTGGTCTTCGACGACCCGCTGGACCAGCAGTCCTCGGACGACACCGACCGCGGCTGGGGCGAGCGGCCCCCCGCCGGCGGGAGCGCGGCCGACCTGGCCCGCTTCCTCGACGAGAAGCCGCCGCACCACGTCTGATCCGTCCGGCCCGCTAGACCCGCGGCCCGTAGCCGCCGGGGACGTTGGTGCCACCGCCCGCGCCGCGCTGGGCGACCAGCTCGTCCCGGATCTCCTTGAGGACCACCAGCTCGGTGATCTCCATGGTCTCCTGGATGCCTTCCTTCGCCCGGCGGCGCTGCTCCACCTTGGCGAGGTACTTCGCCATCGGCAGCACCATAAGGAAGTAGACGACCGCGGCGGTGATCAGGAAGCTGAGCGTCGCGTTCAGCACCGAGCCCCACATGATGTTGACGCCGATGGGGTCCCCCTTCGGGTCGACGCCGCAAGGGCCCTTCAGGCACGAGGAGTAGACATCCAGGTTCTTCGTCCCGATGGCGCCCACCAGCGGGCTGATGATCCCCTTCACCACGGAGTTCACGATGTTCGTGAACGCGGCACCGATGACCACGGCGACCGCCAGGTCGACCACGTTGCCGCGCATCAGGAAGGCCTTGAAGCCTGCCAGGACGCTCTCCTTCTTCTTCTCGCTCACCGCTGAGCCTTTCTTCGAGTGTGCCGAACATGGAGCCAACGGTTCCGAAAGCTACGGCAGTCCGGGCCAGGCATGTCCAATCGACGCCCACCTTTAGGTGACTTGACAGTGCATTTGTGCGATTCAACACAGAGTCACCGCCAGTCGGGATACAGTGCCCGCCCCCACCAGGTCCCGCGCGGTCTCCCGGGGCACGGACAGGACCACCAGGGCCCCGTCGTCCCCAACGCCCTTCTCGGGGGCGGGCACTTCGGCCACTCGGGCCCCTGCGGCCACCACTCGGGGCGGTCCGCCGCGCTCCGCCGCGACCACGTCCACGTGGTCGCCGGGCCGCAGCAGTCGCACCGTCGCCGCGTCGGCGATCCGCACCGGCGCCGACACCATCCGCACCGGCGCCCGGGGCGCCGCCTGCCGGGAGGCCCGCACCTCGGGCGGCGCGGAGCCCCGCGAGGCCTGGGCATCGGTTCCGCCCACCGCCAGCGCGGCCGCGGCGACGGCCAGCCCGGCCGCGGCGCCACGCCGCCGACGCCGCACGGCCCTGCGCAACCGGTCTCCGCCCCGACCCACCCGGAGCGGAGGGAAGGGCGGTACGGAGCGCGCGGGGGGACACATAGCGGAAAGGGGGCGGGAAGGGCTCGGGGACGGGGTGCGGGAGGGATCGGGGGACGGGGTACGGGACTTCGCGGTCATGACGCCACCACCAGACGCAGTGAGATCCGATGCCCGGACCCGGCGCCCGGACACCCCTCACGATCCACCGCCCCGCCGGATCCCGCTCCGCCCTGTGCACGGTCCCCAGCTTGTGGATATCGCCGTCACCCACAGGAGTTGTGCACAGGGGTTACGCACAGGTCGCAGGACCTACCCGCCGCCGCGATCCGCCGCAGCGCCGCCACCGGATCCGGGGCCCGCGTCACCGACCGCCCCACCACGACGTGCGAGGCCCCGGCCGCAAAGGCGCCCCATGGCGTCCCGGCACGGACCTCGCCGTCGGCCTTCCCGCCCGGCCGCCCTCCACGGCAGCCATTGTGCGGGCCCGCGGCGAGGCCCATGGGCCCGTGGTGCGGCCCGCGGTGTGGCCCGTGGTGCGGGTCAGCGCCCCGCCGGCACCTGGCAGGACTCGGAGAAGCCCTGGCTGGTCAGGCCGAAGGCGCTGTTGACGCGCGAGCGCAGATTCTCGAGCGCGACCATGGCGGTCAGCTCGACGAAGGCGGCCTCGCCGAGGCGGGAGACGAGTTCGGCGGCGAGCTCGTCGGTGACGGTGGGCTCGGTCTCGGTCATGGCCTCGGCATACTCCATGACCAGCAGCTCGAGATCCGTGTACACCTCCCGGGACTCGCGCCACACCGGGACCTTCTCGGCCTTCTCGGGAGCCAGCCCGATCTTGCCGCCCTCCCAGTAGCCGAAGTCCATGCACCACGAGCAGTTGATCCGGGAGGCCGTGGCCATCACCGCGAGGTGCTTCAGCCCGGCGTCGAGGGCGTTCCACTTCGCCACGCGCTGTTCGAGGAGGGCGTAGGAGAGGAGGACGCGGGGGTTGTGCCCGTACGCCTGGCCGGGCTCCAGCACCTTGCCGTAGGTGCGGCGCGAGTACCAGGAGCCGAAGCGGTTGAAGAGGGTGCTGGGCGGGGTGAGGGAGATGCGGGCCATGGCTGGTGCCTCCTGGATCGGACGGTCGGTCTCGGCGGTTGGTCGCCCTTCACCAGCTGAGACCGGACAGCCCCGCGGAATGTGACACCAGCCGACGACCGACTTGCCGAAGCCGACCGCCCGCCCCGCCTACGGCAGCTCGATGCCCAGGTCCCAGCCGTCGTGCGCGTGCGTGCACAGGCAGTCGCGGGATTCCGTCGGGGGCAGGGCGGCCACCGCGTCGAAGAGGACCTCGCGCAGCCGGCCGACGTTCTCGCCGAAGACCTTCAGGACCTCCGTGTGGGAGACCCCCTCGCCCGTCTCGGCGCCCGCGTCGAGGTCCGTGACCAGGGCCATCGAGGTGTAGCAGAGCCCCATCTCGCGCGCGAGCACCGCCTCCGGGTGGCCGGTCATACCGACGACCGACCAGCCGGCCGCCGCATGCCACTGCGATTCGGCGCGGGTGGAGAAGCGGGGGCCCTCGATGACGACCATGGTGCCGCCGTCCACCGGCTCCCAGGAGCGGCCGCGCGCGGCCGCCAGGGCCACGGACCGGCCGACCGGGCAGTAGGGGTCGGCGAAGGTGGTGTGCACGACGTTGGGGACGGATCCGCCGGGGAGAGGCTCGCCGTCGAAGAAGGTCTGCGCACGGGACTTCGTACGGTCGACCAGCTGGTCGGGGACGAGCAGCGTGCCCGGACCGTACTCGGGGCGCAGGCCGCCGACCGCGCACGGGCCCAGCACCTGGCGGACGCCGACCGAGCGCAGGGCCCACAGGTTGGCCCGGTAGTTGATCTTGTGCGGGGGCACTGTGTGGCTGCGCCCGTGCCGGGGCAGGAACGCCACGGTCCGGCCCGCCAGCTCGCCCAGGTACAAGGAGTCGCTCGGGGGTCCGTAGGGGGTCTCGACCTGGATCTCGGAGACGTCCTCCAGGAAGGAGTAGAAGCCCGACCCGCCGATGACACCGATCTCTGCATTCGCCATGCGACCCACCCTAAAGGGGGACAGCGGGACGGGTCCCGTCCCGGGGGACCCGGGCGGGCATGCCGAAGGCCCCGGGTCCGGAAGGACGACGGGGCCTCGGGTGAAGCGCGTGAAGCCGTGGTCAGGCGGCCGAGGTGCTCGACGACGAGGAAGAACTCGACGAGGAGGACGAGGACGAGCTCGCCGAGGACGAGGGCGAGGACGTCGACGAGGACGCGGCCGGGGTGGCGGCCGACGTCGACGCGGGCTTCGAGGCAGGGGTGCTGCTCGACGAGGCGCCGCGGCTGTCGTTCCGGTAGAAACCGGAGCCCTTGAAGACGATGCCGACCGCGGAGAACACCTTCTTCAGGCGTCCGTCACAGCTCGGGCACACGGTCAGTGCGTCATCGGTGAACTTCTGCACGGCCTCAAGGCCCTCACCGCACTCGGTGCACTGGTACTGGTAGGTCGGCACGAATTTCCTCCTGGCACTCTGACTCAATGAGTGCTAACGACGCTCCATGGTGACGTATTCCGGCGGATCAGTCCACCGTCACCGGCACGCGGTGACCCAGACCACGCTCGTTCACACCCGCGGAGGGTGCCTTCGAGGCGGCCGGGGCGGCTGCCTGGGCGGCAGCCGGCCTGGACGAGCTGACGATCCGGCTCGGGGCCTTCGGAGCCAGCTTCGCACGCAGCGTCAACAGGATGGTCAGCGCGAGTGCGGTGGCCACCAGCGGCACGAGGAAGCCGTACGAGGACCCGTGGGCGTCCGTCAGGCGCCCGGCCAGGGTCACGGCGCCGGCCTGCCCGAAGGCGACCGCTCCGGTGAGCCAGGTGAAGGCCTCGGTGCGCGAGGTGGCCGGGATCAGCTGCTCGATCATGGTGTAGCCGGTGATCAGCGCGGGGGCGATGCACAGTCCGACGACCAGGCCGAGCGCGCCGAGCAGGATCATCGAGTGGGCGGCCCACAGGACCGAGGCGGCCGCGGTGAGGCCGATGTAGCCGAGGATCAGGCGGCGGCGCGGGCCGATCTTCCAGGAGATCGCACCGCAGGCGATGCCCGCGATCATGTTGCCCGTGGCGAAGACGCCGTAGAGCAGGCCGTTGGCGCCGGGGTTGCCGATCTCCTCGGAGAAGGCGGCGAGCGACACCTGCATGCCGCCGAAGACGGCGCCGATGCCGATGAAGGCGATGATCAGGACGCGCAGCCCGTGGAAGGACAGGGCCGAGGCGTGCTTCTCGCCGTTCGCCGGACGGGCGACGGGCTTGGGCTGCGTGGCGCGCCGGGCGGCGAAGAGCAGGCCGCCGATCAGGGTCAGCGCGGCCTCGGTGACCAGGCCCGCGGCCGGGTTGATGCCGGTGCACAGCGCGGTGGCGAGCACCGGGCCGACGACGAAGGTGAACTCGTCGGTGACGGACTCGAACGCGGCGGCCGTGGGCAGCAGCGGGGAGCCCTCGAGCTTGGCCGCCCAGCGGGACCGGACCATGGGGCCGACCTGCGGAACGGAGGCACCGGCGGGGACGGCCGCCAGTGCGAGCGCCCAGACGGGCGCACCCAGCAGCGCGAACGCCGCCAGGGAGCTGACTGCGGTGGCGTGCGCGAGGGCCACCGGGACCAGTACGGCGCTCTGGCCGTGGCGGTCGATGAGCTTGCCCATGACGGGAGCGAAGAGCGCCATGGAGATGCCGGTCACGGCGGCGACGATGCCGGCGCTGCCGTAGGAGCCGGTGGTGTGCTGGACGAGCAGCAGGATGCTGATCGTCAGCATGCCGAAGGGGAGACGCGCGGCGAATCCCGGGAGAACGAAGCCGAGGGCGCCGGGCGTGCGCAGGAGCTGCCCGTAGCCGGGTCGGGTGGGCTTGGCGGACTTGTCGGTCGTGACCGCGGATGTCACGGCCTGGCCTTTCCGCTGCCTGGTAGAACTCCCCGTCTGCGGACGATGCACCGCCTTGTGAGCGATCGCACCCGTACATGTGGGAGCCCCGAGAGCTGTCCTCTTGCGCCGAACCGAGTGATACCTGGGCACCCACTGCGGGAGGGAGCCACGGCCGCTTTGCGGTCGCGCCAGCTCTGCGTCAGGCAGAGTTGGTTCGATGTGTTGTGCCTTTATCGTACAGGTAGATCGGCTTCCACGCCCTGTGATTCGGGCTACAGGGCGTGTCTTCACCTGCGATTAACTGGAACTTCGCATTCAAGCCATGGTTAAAGCGGGGTAAATCCAGACATAGAGCGTCGAAGATGGCCGAATTAGAGTGTTGCTCTAACTTTTGGTGCCGTCCCCGCCGGTCCCCAGCCACCCCGCCAGCTTGCCGCCGCGGGCCACCGCCCGAAGCCGCGCCTCCGCCGCGTCCCGTACCGGATCCGTGGCCACCACCAGCAGCTCGTCCCCGCGCCGCAGCACGGTCGACGGAGCCGGTACGAAGCTCTTCGCGTCCCGTACGACCAGCGTGACCGAGGCCCCCGGCGGCAGCCGCAGCTCGCTCACCTCCACGCCGTGCATGCGCGAGGCCGGCGGGATCGCGAAGGACAGCAGGTGCCCGCGCAGCTTCTCCAGCGGCGCCGATTCGATCCCCAGGTCGGAGGCGGTCTCGTCGCTGTCGCCGAGCTTCAGCTTGCCCGCCAGCCAGGGCAGGGTCGGGCCCTGGATCAGGGTGTAGACGACGACCAGGATGAAGACGATGTTGAAGACGCGCTCGCTGCCCTCGATCCCGGTCACCATCGGGATGGTCGCCAGGATGATGGGTACGGCGCCGCGCAGGCCGGCCCACGACATCAGGGCCTGCTCCTGCCAGGGGAGCCGGAACGGCAGCAGCGAGACGAAGACCTCCAGCGGCCGCGCCACCATGGTCAGGACCAGCCCGATGGTGACCGCCGGCCAGAAGTCCCCGGCCAGCTCGTGCGGGGTGACCAGCAGGCCGAGCAGGACGAACATGCCGATCTGGGCGATCCAGCCGAGCCCGTCCGCGAAGCCGCGGGTGGCCGGCCAGTGCGGCAGCTTGGCGTTGCCGAGGACCATCGCCGCCAGGTACACGGCGAGGAAGCCGGAGCCGTGGGCCATCGCGCCGGCCGCGTAGGCCGTGATGGCGATCGCCATGACCGCGATCGGGTAGAGACCGGAGGCGGGCAGGGCCACGTGCCGCAGCCCGTAGGAGCCCAGGAAGCCCACGGTCAGGCCGATGGCCGCGCCGATCGTCAGCTCCAGGGCGATCTTGCCGATGAGGACGTACCACTCGTCGACCGGACCGACGGTGGCGAAGGCCACGACCAGGATGACCACGGGTGCGTCGTTGAAGCCGGACTCGGCCTCCAGGACGCCCGTCACCCGGGAGGGGAGCGGGACCTTGCGCAGGACCGAGAAGACGGCCGCCGCGTCGGTCGAGGAGACGACCGCGCCGATCAGCAGGGCCTGGCGCCATTCGAGTCCGACCAGGTAGTGCGCGCCCGCCGCGGTCACGCTCACGCTGACGGCGACGCCGACCAGCGACAGCACGATCGCGGCCGGCAGGGCCGGCTTGATCTCTTTCCACTTGGTGCCCAGACCACCCTCGGCGAGGATCACGACGAGTGCGGCGTAGCCGATCACCTGGGTCAGCTCGGCGTTGTCGAATACGACGTTGCCTATGCCGTCCTGGCCTATCGCTATGCCTATGCCGAGGTAGATGAGCAGGCTGGGGAGGCCGCTGCGCGAAGAGATGCGTACCGCCGCGACGGCGACGAGCAGCACGAGCGAGCAGACCAGCAGTAGCTCGTTGAGCGTGTGGACAGTCAGCGGGCGGCCCTTTCCTCGACGTGCCTGGCGATGGCGGACCAACGATCGCGTCGGATGGATCGACGGATCGTTCCGGCACGGGCACGGACGGCAAGTACTTCGTTACCTTACCTAATCTTTGACGCGCCCTTTACTCGATAACCACATTGTGAAACGTCGAGGGGGCCCTGTCCTCATGACCTTGACCCCTGGCGGATCAACGCACCCGGTCCTGCGCCTATGGTTGCTCCCAGCACTCCCAGGACCACCCTGCCCCTCGAAGGACAGCGATGCCCGCCAACGAAACCGCCCCTTCCGCCAAGAAGAAGGGACGACGCGCCCGTCTGATCGTGCTCGTCCTGGTCCTGGGGCTCCTCGCGGGCTTCGGCTACGGGGGGTACTGGACCCTGGACAGCGTGCGTGGCTCGTTCCCGCAGACCACCGGCTCCCTCAAGGTCCCCGGCCTTGCCGCGGCCGTGGACGTCAAGCGCGACTCCCACGGAATCCCGCAGCTCTACGCCGACTCCGACGAGGACCTCTTCCGTGCGCAGGGCTTCGTGCACGCGCAGGACCGGTTCTGGGAGATGGACGTACGCCGCCACATGACCTCGGGCCGGCTCTCCGAGATGTTCGGCGCCGGACAGGTCGAGACCGACGCCTTCCTGCGCACGCTCGGCTGGCGCCAGGTCGCGCAGCAGGAGTACGACACCAAGCTCTCGCCTGAGACGAAGAAGAACCTCCAGGCCTACGCCGACGGGGTCAACTCGTACCTCAAGGGGAAGTCCGGCAAGGACCTCTCCGTCGAGCACGCCGCCCTCAAGCTGAGCGACGACTACCAGCCCGAGCAGTGGACCCCGGTCGACTCGGTGGCCTGGCTCAAGGCGATGGCGTGGGACCTGCGCGGCAACATGCAGGACGAGATCGACCGCGCGCTGATGACGGGCAAGCTCTCGCCGGCGCAGATCGACGACCTCTACCCGCCGTACCCCTTCGACCGGAACAAGCCGATCGTCGAGGGCGGCTCGGTCACGGGCGGGAAGTACGCACCCGGGACGGGCTCCAGCAGCTCCACGGGCTCCGGCGGCCAGGGCAGCGCCGTCGGCTCACAGGCCTCCGCCCGGTCCGGCGCGGACGCCACCGGCGCGGACGCCACCGCCGAGCCGACCGGCCTGACGGGCAACGCCTCCGCCCAGGGCGCGACCGTGGGTCTGCGCACCCACCTGAGCGCGCTGGCCGACACCCTCGACCAGATCCCCGCGATCCTCGGCCCGGCCGGCAGCGGCATCGGATCGAACTCCTGGGTCGTCTCGGGCAAGTACACGACCACCGGCAAGCCGCTGCTCGCGAACGACCCGCACCTGTCCCCGCAGCTTCCCTCGGTCTGGTACCAGATGGGTCTGCACTGCCGCACGGTCTCGGCCTCCTGCCAGTACGACGTGGCCGGCTACACCTTCTCCGGCATGCCCGGCGTGGTCATCGGCCACAACGCCGACATCGCCTGGGGCATGACGAACCTCGGCGCCGACGTCACCGACCTCTACCTGGAGCAGGTCCGGCCCGAGGGCTACGTCTACGACAACAAGGTGCTCCCCTTCACCACCCGCGAAGAGGTCATCAAGATCGCGGGCGGCGGTGAGAAGAAGATCACGGTCCGCAGCACCAACAACGGTCCGCTGATCTCCGACCGCAGCAGCGAGATCGCCTCGGTCGGCGTCCGGGCCCCCGTCGCCAGTGCCGCCCCCGACCGCGGCAACGGCTACGGGGTCGCCCTGCGCTGGACCGCGCTGGACCCCGGCAAGTCGATGGACGCGGTCTTCAAGCTCGACCGGGCCAAGGACTTCGCGGGCTTCCGCGCCGCGGCCCGCGACTTCGAGGTCCCGTCCCAGAACCTGATCTACGCCGACAACAAGGGCGCCACCGGCAACATCGGCTACCAGGCACCCGGCCGCGTCCCGGTCCGCGGTGCGGGCGACGGCCGCATGCCGGCGCCCGGCTGGGACTCGAAGTACGCCTGGAAGAGCTTCATCCCGCAGGACGAGATGCCGTACGACTCCAACCCGGCCCGCGGATTCATCGTGACCGCGAACCAGGCCGTGGTCGAGACCGGCACCGGCGCGGGCAAGTACCCGAACCTGCTGACCACCGACTGGGGCTACGGCGCCCGCAGCCAGCGGATCAACGACCTCATCGAGGCGAAGATCAAGGACAGCGGCAAGATCTCCACCGATGACATGCGCACCATGCAGATGGACAACAGCAGCGAGATCGCCGCGCTGCTGACCCCGATGCTGGCCAAGATCAACGTCTCGGACCCGGACGTCCGTTCCGCGCAGAAGCTCCTGGAGGGCTGGAACTACACCCAGGAGAACGACTCGGCGGCCGCCGCCTACTTCAACGCGGTCTGGCGCAACATCCTCAAGCTGGCCTTCGGCGACAAGATGCCCAAGGAGCTGCGCGTCGAGGGCAGCTGCATGAACGTTCCCGAGCAGACGACCGGGCCGGCCGACGACCTCGCCAAGATGGTCCGCGAGTGCGGTACGCGCGGCGCCGACTCGGCGCAGCCGGACGGTGGCGACCGCTGGTTCGAGGTGGTCCGCCGACTGGTCAAGGACGAGAACTCCAAGTGGTGGCAGGCGCCCGCCGTCGGCCGCAACGTGGCGGCCACCACCAACCGCGACCAGCTCTTTGCGCGGGCCATGAAGGACGCCCGCTGGGAGCTCACCGCCAAGCTCGGCAAGGACCAGTCCACCTGGAGCTGGGGCCGGCTGCACCAGCTGATGCTGAAGAACCAGACGATCGGCTCCGAGGGCCCCGGCTACATGCAGTGGCTCCTCAACCGGGGCCCGTGGAACCTGGGCGGCGGCGAGGCCACCGTCAACGCGACCGGCTGGAACGCCTCCAGCGGGTACGGGGTCACCTGGGTGCCCTCGATGCGGATGGTCGTGAACCTCAACGACCTCGACAAGTCCCGCTGGATCAACCTGACGGGCGCCTCGGGGCACGCCTACCACTCCCACTACACGGACCAGACGACCATGTGGGCCAAGGGCGAACTGCTGGACTGGCCCTTCGGCAAGGAGGCCGTGGACAAGGCCACGGTCGAGACGCTGCAGCTGACGCCGTAGCCGATGCCGTAGCTCAAAAGCGCACCACCCCCGACGGGGTGGCCACCGCCCGCACGGGGTGGTCGTGCGGTTCCTCCGGGACCCGCGCGACCACCTCGTTGTCGTAGAGGAGCACCACCAGCGCGGGATGCGCCCCGGCGCGCTCCAGCCGCTCCAGCACGCGGTCGTACGAGCCTCCGCCCCGCCCGAGGCGCATTCCGCGCCGGTCCACGGCCAGTCCGGGGAGCAGCACGGCGTCGGCGCCGGTCACCGCGTCGGGCCCCAGGCGCGGACCGGCGGGCTCCAGGAGGGTCATCTTCCCCGGGTTCGCGGCCTCGGCCAGGCTCCCGGGGCCCTCGTACAGGGCCCAGTCGAGGTCGTTGCCGGGCAGCAGGACGGGCAGCAGCACCCGCTTTCCGGCCGTGCGCAGCGCGTCGAGCAGTTCGCGGGTGCCGGGTTCGGTTCCGATGGAGACGTACGCCGCCACCGTGTGCGCGTCGGACAGTTCGGGCAGTTCACGGGCGGAGCGGGAGAGCGCGCGTGCCGACGTACGAAGACTGTCGGGGGACAAGGCGCGGCGGGCGGCGAGGAGTTCCCGGCGCAGGGCCGATTTGGCGGCCGACGGTGCGGGCCGGGGCTCGGGCGACGGTGCGGGCGGCTGGTTCTCTACCACGCTGGCTTGTACCTCTCTCTGTTGGTACATACCTGATCATGTTCACCTGAATCTCATCTCCGGCAATCCGTTACCGACTATCGTTCGGCCATGACTCTGTTGCCCCCCGTGATCAAAAAGGCCGTCATTCCGGCCGCGGGACTCGGTACTCGATTCCTCCCCGCAACCAAGGCGACGCCCAAGGAAATGCTCCCGGTGGTGGACAAGCCGGCGATCCAGTACGTGGTCGAGGAAGCCGTTTCGGCAGGCCTGGACGACGTGCTGATGATCACGGGGCGTAACAAGCGTGCTCTGGAAGACCACTTCGACCGGAACTACGAGCTGGAGTCCGCGCTCATCGCCAAGGGCGACGACGACCGGCTGAAGAAGGTCCAGGAATCCAGCGACCTGGCCACCATGCACTACGTCCGCCAGGGCGACCCGCGCGGCCTCGGCCACGCCGTGCTGTGCGCCGAGCCGCACGTGGGCACCGAGCCCTTCGCCGTCCTCCTGGGCGACGACCTCATCGACCCGCGCGACCCGCTGCTGCGTCAGATGGTGGAGATCCAGCAGCGCACCGGCGGCACCGTCATCGCGCTGATGGAGGTCGAGCGGTCCCAGGTGCACCTCTACGGCTGCGCCGCCGTCGAGCCCACCGACGAGGACGGGGTGGTCCGCGTCACGGGTCTCGTGGAGAAGCCGGACGCGGCGGACGCGCCCAGCAACTTCGCCGTGATCGGACGCTACGTCCTCAATCCGGCGATCTTCGGCATACTGCGGGAGACCGAGCCGGGCCGCGGCGGAGAGATCCAGCTCACCGACGCCCTGCAGAAGCTGGCCGCCGACGAGAGCGTCGGGGGCCCGGTGCACGGCGTGGTCTTCCGGGGCCGCCGCTACGACACCGGGGACCGCGGGGACTACCTGCGGGCCATCGTCCGACTCGCCTGCGAGCGCGAGGACCTGGGCCCGGAGTTCCGCACCTGGCTTCACCATTACGTCACGGAGGAGATGTAGCACCTTGAGCAAGCCCGACGCACCGCAGGATCCTCGACCGGCCGGCGAGCACCAGCGCCTCTGGTCGGTGGACGAGCACCTCGCGGACGTCCTCGCCACCGTCCGGCCGCTGGAGCCCATCGAGCTCCAGCTGCTGGACGCCCAGGGCTGTGTCCTGGTCGAGGACGTCACCGTGCCCGTCGCCCTCCCGCCCTTCGACAACAGCTCGATGGACGGCTACGCCGTCCGGACCGCCGACGTCCAGGGCGCGAGCGAGGAGTTCCCCGCGGTGCTGACGGTCATCGGGGACGTGGCGGCCGGCAGCGGAGACCTGCCGACCGTCGGCCCAGGCCAGGCGGCCCGCATCATGACCGGCGCCCCGCTGCCGCCCGGCGCCGAAGCCGTCGTACCGGTCGAGTGGACGGATGGCGGTACGGGCGGGGGCGCGGCCTCGGGGATGACCCCGGCCAGCGAGTCGCCCGAGGGCGCCGCCGGCGAGGTACGGGTCCACCGCGCCGCCGAGGCGCGGGCGCACGTCCGCTCGTGCGGAAGCGACGTACAGGCCGGGGACCTCGCGCTCGCCGCGGGCACCGTGCTCGGCCCGCCGCAGATCGCCCTGCTGGCCGCCATCGGGCGGGCCACCGTACGGGTGCGCCCGCGCCCGCGCGTCGTCGTGATGTCCACCGGCAGCGAACTGGTCCAGCCCGGCGAGGCGCTGACGTCCGGCACGATCTACGACTCCAACAGCTTCGCGCTGGCCGCCGCCGCGCGGGACGCCGGTGCCATCGCCTACCGCGTCGGCGCGGTCGCCGACGACGCCGAGACCCTGCGCTCCACGATCGAGGACCAGCTCATCCGGGCCGACCTCCTGGTCACCACGGGCGGGGTCAGCGTCGGCGCGTACGACGTGGTCAAGGAGGCGCTCACGGAGCTCTCCACCGGGGACGAGGGCGTGGACGGCGCCGGAATCGACTTCCGCAAGCTCGCCATGCAGCCCGGCAAGCCGCAGGGGTTCGGCACCATCGGCCCCGACCACACCCCCCTTCTGGCCCTGCCCGGAAACCCGGTGTCCTCGTACGTCTCCTTCGAGCTGTTCGTGCGCCCCGCGATCCGCGCCCTGATGGGCCTGCCCGCCTCCGAGGTCAGCCGGCCGAGCGTGCGCGCGGTCCTGAAGGCCGACAAGGCGCTCGGCTCCCCGGCCGGCCGCCGGCAGTTCCTGCGCGGCAAGTACGACGCCGCGAGCGGCACGGTCAGCCCGGTCGGCGGATCGGGCTCGCACCTGATCGCCGCGCTGGCGCACGCCGACTCCCTGATGGTCGTACCGGAGGACGTCACTTCGGTGGAGCCCGGGTCCGAGCTCGAAGTGGTCCTGCTCGGCTGAGGTCCGGTGGATGCGGGTAGCGTGTTGCACCACACAGGCCCTTGCGGGGCCCGGACGGGAGCGGCACGCACTTATGGCAGCGATCTCCCGGGGGGAAACCCCCGGACCCCCTGAGCAGAGCGGCGCCGGCGGCGCCGGTGGCACCAAGCTGACGCACATCGACGAGGCCGGTGCGGCGCGGATGGTCGACGTCTCGGAGAAGGCCGTCACGACGCGGACGGCACGGGCCAGCGGACGCGTGCTCGTCTCCCCGCGGGTGATCGAGCTGCTGCGCGGTGAGGGCGTTCCCAAGGGCGACGCCCTCGCCACCGCGCGGATCGCCGGAATCATGGGCGCGAAGAGGACCCCCGACCTGATTCCGCTGTGCCACCCGCTGGCGGTCTCCGGCGTGAAGGTGGACCTGACGGTCGCCGACGACGCCGTCGAGATCCTCGCGACCGTCAAGACGGCCGACCGTACGGGCGTCGAGATGGAGGCGCTGACCGCCGTCGCGGTTGCCGGGCTCACCGTCATCGACATGGTGAAGGCCGTCGACAAGGGCGCGGTCATCACCGACGTGCGGGTCGAGGAGAAGACGGGCGGCAAGTCCGGCGACTGGGCGCGCTCGTGAACCCCCCGCGCGGCGGCGAGGTCCACAGCCACAGCCACGGGCCCGAGTCTGCTTCCGTCTCGGCGGCGTCGGCACCGGCACCGGCGGCAGGGCCCGAGCTGCGCGCGCTGGTGGTCACCGCCTCCAATCGGGCCTCGGCCGGCGTGTACGAGGACAGGGGCGGCCCGGTGCTCGCCGAGGGGCTGCGCTCGCTCGGCTTCGCCGTGGACGGCCCGCGCGTGGTGCCCGACGGGGATCCCGTCGAGGCGGCCCTGCGCGAGGGCGTGGCCGCCGGGTACGACGTCATCCTCACCACCGGCGGAACAGGCATCTCGCCGACCGACCGGACCCCGGACGCCACCGCCCGGGTGCTGGACTACGAGATCCCGGGCATCCCGCAGGCCGTGCGGGCCGAGTCCCTGGCGAAGGTGCCGACCGCGGCGCTGTCGCGGGGCCTGGCGGGCGTGGCGGGCCGCACCCTGATCGTGAACCTGCCGGGTTCCACGGGCGGGGTCCGCGACGGGATCGCGGTGCTGTCCCGGGTGCTGCTCCACGCCGTCGACCAGATCCGGGGCGGCGACCATCAGGCGCCCCCCGGCAGACCCTCCGGGAGCACGAGCTGAACGGCCCCACCTGGCCGGTGGTGCTGGCGGACGGCGATGTCACGCTCCGGCCGATAAAGCTGCGGGACCAGGCCGCATGGCGCGAGGTCAACCGGCGCAACCGCGACTGGCTGCGCCCGTGGGAGGCCACGATCCCGCCGCCCGCGCCCTGGGGCCCGGTGGTCCAGCGGCCGACGTACCGCCAGATGGTCCGCCATCTGCGGGCGGAGGCGAACGCGGGGCGCATGCTGCCGTTCGTCATCGAGTACCAGGGGCGCCTGGTGGGCCAGCTGACGGTCGCCGGGATCACCTGGGGCTCTATGTGCGCGGGCCACGTCGGCTACTGGGTGGACCGCGAGGTGGCGGGCCGCGGGGTGATGCCCACGGCGGTCGCGCTCGCGGTGGACCACTGCTTCGCGAAGGTCGGGCTGCACCGGATCGAGGTCTGCATCCGGCCGGAGAACGGTCCCAGCCGTCGGGTGGTGGAGAAGCTCGGTTTTCGCGAGGAGGGGCTGAGGCCGCGCTATCTGCACATCGACGGCGCGTGGCGGGACCACCTCGTCTACGCGCTGACGGTGGAGGAGGTGCGGGAGGGGCTGCTGCACCGCTGGCACCGGGAGCGCCATCCGCACGGCCAGGGCCACGGTCCTGGGGCGCAGCCCTAATGGCGTAATCCTGGGAATCCGATATTTGTTCGAATTCCTTCACTCGGTGACCGATTCGCCCATAACCTGATCCGAAGAATCACAAAAAAAGTCCGTGATATCAGTGAGATCGCGCGACACGCCGTCCCAATTGGCGGATCCCCCCGGCCGTACCCCTCTACGGTGTGGGGTGTGAGCAGCAGCGGCCTCATCTACGCAGTCATTGTCGGGGCCTGGGCCGCCTACTTGGTGCCCATGTGGCTCCGGAGGCAGGACGAGCTGAACGAAGCCCGTCCGACGGAACGCTTCTCCACCGCCATCCGGCTGCTTTCCGGCCGGGCGGGAATGGAGCGCCGTTACGTCAAGGGCCTGCGTGAGCGCGGTGACGAGGAGGCGGGACCCCAGCCCCCCGCGGACCCGGACGCAGCGACGGAAACGGTGAATTCCGTGGACGCCGACGACGTCCGGGCCGTCGTCGTGCCCCCGCCGACCCGCGTCGAGCCGAAAGTGACCGCCTCCGAGCGGGCCGACCGTGCGGAGCGGGCCCGCCGCGAGCAGCGACTCGTCGTCCTGGCCCGCCGTCGGCGCACCACGGCGCTCCTCTTCCTGATCTTCACCCTCGGCGCGGTCGTCGCCGCCGTCGGCGGACTCCAGTACCTGTGGGCCCCTGCCGTCCCCGCCCTGCTGCTGAGCACGTACATCGTGCACCTGCGGGTCCAGGAGCGACGGCGCTACGAGTTCACCATGGACCGGCGGCGCGCCGAAGCGGCCGCCCGCCGGCTCTGCGAGAACCGGCAGCGGCGCCGGCCCGCCGAGGACGCTTCCGCGGCGGGCTCCGACCCGGACCCCGCGCCACCCGTCTCCCCGCAGGAGGCCGGCCGGCGCGCCCTGGTCGAGCAGACGGACCACGCCGAGTGGGTGGACCAGCAGCGCGAGCGCGGCCCGGCCCGCGGTGACAGCTGGGAGCCCGTACCGGTCCCGCTGCCGACGTACGTGACGGCTCCCGTCGCCCCCCGCGCCACCGGCGGCCCCGCGACCCCGGACCCCTGGAGCGCGACCCGCTCCAGCACGGCCGAGCCGACGGAACCCCGCCTGCGCGCCCAGCCCGCCGCCCCCCAGCAGTCCCGCCCGCGAGCCCGCGACGCGGCGCGCACTCCGCTGTTCGACCAGTACGAGGGCGACGAGCGCCCGCGCGCCGCGAACGAATGATCGATGACCTGCGCGGACGCTCCCCGATACCGGTTTTGGAGCACCCGCGCGGGGATGCTAATGTTTCACACGTCGCAAGGGCCTGTGGCGCAGTCTGGTAGCGCACCTCGTTCGCATCGAGGGGGTCTGGGGTTCAAATCCCCACAGGTCCACAAACGACAGTTCACGGGTTGCTCCCGAGAACGTCATGAGATCCCGCTCAGCCGAAAGGCTGGGCGGGATCTCGGCGTTTGGGGGAGCGTCCGAGCAACTGCGCGTGGGCCGCGCCCACCTGACGCAGAAGAGTCCGCCGCCGTCGCCGGTGACCGCGTTCGTGGGGTGCGGAAGGCCCGGTGGGCCGGCCGGGTGGGCCGGTAGGGCCTGCCCGGCCGGATGGATGCGGTCAGGCGGGGAGGAGGGGCTTGGTCATGCAGCGGCTGGAGTCGTGGAAGCGGTAGTGACCGAACTTCTCCGACAGGGCGTAGCCCGAGGACAGGTACAGGGCGATGGCCTCCGGCTGTTGGTCGCCCGTCTCCAGGGCCATGCGGGTCCGGCCGGCCGCGCGGGCGTCGGCTTCCAGCTCGGCGAGGATGCGGCGGGCCAGGCCGAGGCCGCGGGCCTCCGGGACCACGTACATGCGCTTGAGCTCGGCGTCGCCGTCCGCGTAGCCCTCGTCGTTCGCGTCCTGGCTGCGCCAGCCGCCGCTGGCCACCGGTGTGCCCTTTGCGTCGTAAGCGAGGAGGTAGAGACCCCTCGGTGGAGTGAACATCGCCGGGTCGAGGTATGTGACATCGCCCTCGCCGTCGTAGCGCTCCTGGTACTCGGCCTGCACTTGGTCGTTGAGCTTGACCGCGTCCGGGTGGTCGTACGACACGGCGCGGAGCTGGATCCCCTGAGACATTCGAACATCGTACGGAACCCTCCCGCTATGGTGCAGGGATGCTCACTGTGACCTCCGTGAATGTGAATGGGATCCGCGCCGCCGCCAAGAAGGGGTTCTCCCCGTGGCTCGCCGGATCGGACGCCGACGTCGTCTGCCTGCAGGAAGTGCGGGCCGAGGAGGGGCAGATTCCGGAGGAGGTGCGGGCGCCCGAGGGGTGGCACACCGTGTTCGCGCCGGCCGCCGCCAAGGGACGGGCCGGGGTCGCGCTGTACACGCGCCGGGAGCCCGAGCGGGTGCAGGTCGGATTCGGGAGCGAGGAGTTCGACGACTCCGGGCGGTACCTGGAGATCGACCTGCCCGGTGTGACCGTGGCCAGCCTCTACCTGCCCTCCGGCGAGGCCGGGACCGAGAAGCAGGACGAGAAGTACCGGTTCATGGGTGAATTCCTCACCTACCTGCGGGAGCTCAAGGTGCGGGCCGCCGCGGACGGCCGCGAGGTCGTGGTCTGCGGTGACTGGAACATCTGCCACCAGGAAGCCGACCTGAAGAACTGGAAGACCAACCGCAAGAACGCCGGCTTCCTGCCCGAGGAGCGCGAGTGGCTCGGCGAGGTCTACGACTCCGCGGGGTACGTGGACGTCGTGCGCGCCCTGCACCCCGACACCGAGGGACCGTACTCCTGGTGGTCCTACCGCGGGCGGGCCTTCGACAACGACGCCGGCTGGCGCATCGACCTCCAGGTCGCGACGCCGGGGCTGGCGGCCAAGGCCGTGAAGGCCTTCGTGGAGCGGGCCGAGACGCACCCCGAGCGCTGGTCCGACCACGCGCCGGTGACCGTGGTCTACGAACTCGGTTCCTGAGCCGGGCCGGGGCCCTGGGCCCGCTGCTGTGACGGCGGGCGCAGACGGTCCATCGCCATCGTGAGCTCGGCCTCGACCACGCTCTTCGCCAGGGGGCGCAGGCGCACGACCGCCTCCTCGGAGATGTGCGTGGAGATGAGCTCGGTGAACAGGGCCGCCATCGCGTCCGCGTGCTCGCGCACCCGGCGGCCCGTCTCCAGGACGGCGGACAGCGGTACGCCCTCGCTGACCAGTGCCGAGGAGACGTCCAGCAGTCGGCGGCTGACGTGGACGATCTCCTCGCCGTCGGCGGCCAGGTAGCCGAGGTCGAGCGCGGCCGCCAGGTTCTCCGGGGTGACCTCGCCCTCGAAGTAGTCGGCGAGGGTCTCGGGCGAGAGCCGGACCGGGGTCTCCTCCGACCAGCCGATGCCGAGCAGCTCGCCGAGCTGGCCGACGTCGCGGCCGTTCTCGAAGGCGACGGTCAGCTCGGCTATGCCGCCGAGGGTGTGGCCGCGTTCCAGCAGGGCGGAGATGGTGCGCAGCCGGGCCAGGTGGTGGTCGTCGTACCAGGCGAGGCGGCCCTCGCGGCGGGGCGGCGGCAGGAGCTTGCGCTCCCGGTAGAAGCGCAGGGTGCGTACGGGTATGCCGGCGGCCTCGGCCAGCTCCTCGGTGCGGTATTCGCGCACTGTGTTCCTTGCTTCCGTCGTACGTGCTGTGTCCTGCGTCGCGTTGTCCGGCACGTGCGCAGCCTAGGGCGTACCCGCAGTAACTTTCCTGGCGCGACCCCTACCCATGAGTACGGGGCTGCTCTACTCTCCCGATTGTGCCAGTGATTGCTGGCAGCGTTGGCATCCGAAGGCGGCGGGCATGGGCGGTGGCATGGACGGGCGCGAGCACGTACGAGTGGCGGTGATCGGCTCCGGGTTCGGCGGGCTGGGCGCCGCCGTGCGGCTTCGGCGGGAGGGGATCACCGACTTCGTCGTCCTGGAGCGCGCGGACTCCGTCGGCGGCACCTGGCGCGACAACAACTACCCCGGGTGCGCCTGCGACGTGCCCTCCCACCTCTACTCCTTCTCCTTCGCGCCCAACCCCGACTGGCCGCGGACCTTCTCCGGGCAGCCCGCCATCCGGGAGTACCTGGAGCACGTGGCCGACACCTTCGGACTGCGCCGCCACATCCGGCTGAACCACGAAGTCCGGATGATGCGCTGGGACGCCGAGGAGATGCGCTGGGACATCGAGACCTCGGGCGGGGAGTTCACCGCCGACGTGGTCGTCTCCGCCACCGGGCCGCTGTCCGACCCGAAGATGCCGGAGATCCCCGGGCTCTCCGGCTTCCCCGGCAAGGTCTTCCACTCCGCCCGCTGGGACCACGACTACGACCTGCGCGGCAAGCGCGTCGCCATGATCGGTACGGGCGCCTCCGCCATCCAGATCGTCCCCGCCATCGCGCCCGACGTGGAGCGGCTCACCCTGTTCCAGCGGACCCCGCCGTGGGTGATGCCGCGCACCGACCGGGCGATCACCGCCGTCGAGCGCTGGCTCCACCGCCAGCTGCCCTTCACCCGGGCGGCGCGCCGCGGGCTGCTGTGGGGGATCCGCGAGCTCCAGGTCAGCGCCTTCACCAAGCGGCCGAACCAGCTCGGGCTGATCGAGTCCCTGGCCAAGGCCAACATGGCGCGCTCCATCAAGGACCCGGAGCTGCGGGCCAAGCTGACGCCCTCGTACCGGATCGGCTGCAAGCGGATCCTGCTCTCCAGCGAGTACTACCCGGCGCTCGCCCGGCCCAATGTGGACGTGGTCGCCTCCGGGCTCAAGGAGATCCGGGGCTCCGTGCTGGTCGCCGCGGACGGGACCGAGACAGAGGCCGACGCGATCGTCTTCGGCACCGGCTTCCACGTCACGGACATGCCGATCGCCGACCGGGTGGTGGGCGCGGACGGCAAGACCCTCGCGGAGGTCTGGAAGGACGGGATGCAGTCGCTGCGCGGGGCCACCGCGGCGGGCTTCCCGAACTGGATGACGATCATCGGGCCGAACACCGGGCTCGGGAACAGCTCGATGATCCTGATGATCGAGTCGCAGCTCAACTACATGGCGGACTACATGCGGCAGCTCGACGTCCTCGGTGGAAGCAGCCTGGGGGGACGGGTCGCCCTCGCCGCCAGGCCGTCGGCCGTGAACGCGTGGAACCGGCAGGTGCAGGCCCGCATGGAACGGACGGTGTGGAACACCGGCGGCTGCACCAGCTGGTACCTGGACGCGCAGGGTCGCAACACGACCGTCTGGCCGGGGACCACCGGGGCGTTCCGCCGGGAGACGCTGGGCGTGGACCTGGCGGAGTACGAGGTCGTGCGCCATCGGGAGCGCGTGCCGGTGGTTGCCGCCGGCGGGGCGAAGCGGGGTCGCGCCAAGTCGGCGGGTGCGGCACCGCTGCCGGGGGCTCTGCCCCCGGGCCCCCGCGCCTCAAACGCCGGTGAGGCTGGAATTGCCGAGGCCGGCGTGACCGAAGGGGGTGTCGCGTGAGTCGGCTGACGCATGTGGTCGCCGGGCCCTACGCTCCGCCCGTCGCCCGTCGGGAGCTGGTCGCCACCTCCGACGACGGCTCGCGGCTGCACGTGGAGGTGCACGGGGAGGACGGGGCTCCGGCCGTCGTGTTCGCGCACGGGTGGACCTGTTCCACCGCCTTCTGGGCCGCGCAGATACGGGCCCTGGCGGGCGGCCACCGGGTCATCGCCTACGACCAGCGCGGCCACGGGCGCAGCCCCGCCGCCGCCCGGTACTCCACCACCGCCCTCGCCGACGACCTGGTCGCCGTCCTGCGGGCCACCCTCGCCCCCGGTGAGAAGGCCGTCGTCGCGGGCCACTCCATGGGCGGAATGACCGTGATGGCGGCCGCCGGCCGGCCGGAGTTCGCCGAGCACGCCGCGGCCGCGCTGCTGTGCAGCACCGGCAGCGGCCGTCTCGTCGAGGAATCGCTGGTCCTGCCGCTGCGGCCCGGCCGCGCGAGGACCCGTATCACCGGGGCGGTCCTCGGATCCCGGGCGCCGCTCGGGCCCGTCACCCCCGTGGCCCGCAAGGTGCTGAAGTACGCCACGATGGGCCCCGGCTCGGCGCCCGGGAAGGTCGAGGCCTGCGCCCGCATCGTCCACGCCTGCCCCACGAAGGTGCGCCACGCCTGGTCCGAGGTGCTGGCCGGGCTGGACCTCGACGCGAACCTGGCCGCGCTGACCGTGCCCACGGCCGTCATCGGCGGCAAGAGCGACCGGCTGACGCCGATCGTGCACGCCCGGGGGCTGGCGGCCGCGCTGCCGAACTGCGTGGGGCTGACCGAGCTGACCGGGATGGGGCACATGACCCCGATCGAGGCGCCGGAAGCCGTCACCGAGGCCGTGCGCGAGCTGGCCGCCCTGTACCTGCCCACCCCGCAGAAGGAGAAGACGCCGTGAGCGCTCGCAGGAGTCTGGAAGGCCAGGTCGCCGTCGTCACCGGCGCGGCCCGGGGAGTCGGCGAGCTGCTGGCCCGCAAGCTGTCGGCGCGCGGTGCGAAGGTGGCCCTCGTCGGTCTGGAGCCGGAGGCCCTCAAGGAGGTCTCCGAGCGGCTGCACACCGACAGCGACCACTGGTACGCCGACGTCACCGACCACGAGGCCATGGCCCGGGTCGCGCAGGAGGTCAAGCAGCGCTTCGGCAAGGTGGACATCGTCGTCGCCAACGCGGGCGTGGCCTCCGGCGGGCCGTTCGCGGACTCCGACCCCGACGCCTGGCGCCGGGTCATCGAGGTCAACCTCATCGGCGGCGCCGTCACCGCCCGCGCCTTCCTGCCGGTGCTGATGGAGAGCCGCGGCTACTTCCTCCAGATCGCCTCGCTCGCCGCGATCACCCCGGCGCCCATGATGACCGCCTACTGTGCCTCCAAGTCGGGGGTCGAGGCCTTCGCCCACTGCCTGCGCGCCGAGGTCGGCTACAAGGGGGTCAAGGTCGGCGTCGGCTACCTGTCCTGGACCGACACCGACATGGTCCGCGGCGCCGACCGGGACGAGGTCATGCGCGAGCTGCGCCAGCGGCTGCCGTGGCCCTCGAACCAGACCTATCCGCTGGGGCCGGCCGTCGACCGGATCGTGGCGGGCATCGAGCGGCGCTCAGCGCACGTGTACGCGCAGTGGTGGCTTCGCGGCATGCAGGGGGTCCGCGGCTACCTGCCCGGGATCATCTCGTCAGTCGGACAGCGCGAGATGAAGCGGTTCGAACCGCGACTGGCCAGTGTTTCCAAGGGGCTTGTGGGGGCCGGCGGGGCGGCGGACGAGCAGGAGCGCACTCGGAGCCGCTGATCGTAATGCGAGGAATGTCCGGTTGTGTAAGCCTGGTCGAGGCCTCATACCCGCACACCCCTTCAGGAGTGAACAAGCATGGGCATCAAGGACCAGTTCCAGGACAAGGCGAACCAGCTCGCGGAGAAGGCGAAGGCCGCGGCGGCCGGTCGGCAGGACGAGGCGTCCGAGCGCGCCGCGCAGGCTGCCGATCAGGTCGAGGACAAGGCCCGCGACACGTTCGACGAGAATTTCGACAAGTAGGTCCTACCGAAATATCGAAGCACCGAAGCACCGAATTGCCGGATTTGCTGAAGCGCTGAGGGGCGCGACCCGCCGTTCCCGGGTCGCGCCCCTTCCGCACGTCCTGCGCAATCACCGCTACGGGATCACCGCGGCGGCAGCTTCGGCCGCCGCCGGTCCGGTACGTCCGTGTAGCCGGGGGGCACCGCCGCCGGGTCCTGTTCCAGCAGCTCCAGCGCCAGGTGCACGGCGTCGTCCAGCTGCGCGTGCCGTCCCTCCGCCCAGTCGAGCGGGGTGCGCAGGACCGGCAGGTCCGGTTCCACGCCCTGGTTCTCGACCGACCAGCCGTACTCGGGGAACCAGGCCGCGTTCATCGGCACCGTGATCACCGTGCCGTCGCCGAGGGTGTGCCGGCCGGTCATGCCGACCACCCCGCCCCAGGTGCGCTGGCCGACGACCGGGCCGAGCCCCAGTAGCTTGAAGGCCGCGGTGATCATGTCCCCGTCGGAGGAGGTCGCCTCGTCGGCCAGCGCCACGATCGGGCCCCGGGGCGCGTTGGAGGCGTAGGAGACCGGCTGCGCGTTGCGGGTCAGGTCCCAGCCGAGGATCGAGCGGGTCAGCTTCTCGATCACCAGCTCGCTGATGTGCCCGCCCGCGTTGCCGCGTACGTCCACGATCAGGGCCGGCTTCGACATCTCGGCCCGCAGGTCGCGGTTGAACTGCGCCCAGCCGGAGCCGCCCATGTCGGGGATGTGCAGGTAGCCGCACTTGCCCTCGCTGACCTTGCGGACGACCGCGCGGCGCTTGGCCACCCAGTCCTGGTAGCGCAGCGGCCGTTCGTCGATCAGCGGCACGATCGCGACCCGGCGGGAGCGGCCCTGCCCCTCGGCGGGTTCGAAGGTGAGCTCCACGGTGGTGCCGCCCGCCGCCGACAGCAGCGGGTACGGGCCGGCCACCGGGTCCACGGGCCGGCCGTCGACGTGGGTGAGGACGGCGCCCTCCCGGATGCCGGTGCCCGCGAGCGGGGAGCGGGCCTTGGAGTCGGAGGACTCGCCGGGCAGGATCCGGGCGACGACCCAGGTCCCGTCGCGGGGGACGAGGTTGACGCCGAGGAGGCCGATGGCCCGCTGGTAGTGCGGCGGCCCCTCGTTGCGGCGCGCGGGGGAGACGTAGGCGTGCGAGGTGCCGAGCTCGCCGAGGACCTCGCGCATCAGGTCGGCGAACTCGTCGGGGGAGGCGACCCGTTCGACGAGGGAGCGGTACTGGCGCAGCACCCCGTCCCAGTCGATCCCGCACATCCCGGGCTCCCAGAAGTACGCGCGGATGAGCCGCCCGGCCTCCTCGAAGGCCTGGCGCCATTCGGCCGCCGGATCCACCTCGTGCAGGATCCGCCGCAGGTCCAGGTAGACGGTGGAGTCGCTGTCGCCGGACTCGGTGGCGGGGACCGCCCGCAGGTCCCCGTCGTCGTTGACGACGAGCCGGGTGCCGTCCCCGCTGACGGCGAACCAGTCCAGCCCGGAGGCCAGTTCCGTCTTACGGGCCTTCGTGATGTCGAAGTGCTCCAGCGTGGGCTTGCCGCTGGTGTCGGCCGGGTTGGCGAAGGTCTCGCCGAGCGCGCCCGAGATCGGCCAGCGCAGCCACACCAGCCCGCCGCCGCTCACCGGGTACAGGGCCGAGTACTTGGACGCCGCCACCGGGAAGGGGGTCACCCGGCTCTCCAGACCCTCCACCTCCACGGTGACCGTGCCGTCGCCCGAATCGCCCTCGGTCGGGTCGAGTCCGCCCGCCGCCGGGCGGCCGTCGGGGGTGAACGCGAAGGGAGAGGGGGTCGCCGAGGAGAGCGGCACCAGGTACGGGCGGCAGCCCAGTGGGAAGGACAGGTCGCCGGTGTGCACGTCGTAGACAGGGTCGAAACCGCGCCAGGAGAGAAAGGCGAGGTAGCGGCCGTCCCGGGTGAAGACCGGGTTCTCGTCGTCGAAGCGGCCGTTGGTGACGTCCACGATCGTGTGCTCGCCCGGTCCCGTGATCCGGGCCATCTTGATCTGGCGCAGGGAGCGTCCGATGCCCGGGTGCGACCAGGTCAGCCAGCAGCCGTCGGGGGAGAAGGCGAGGTCGGTGACGGGCCCGTTGTCGGACCGGATCAGCTCGCTGGCCTCCCCGTTGGACTCTTCGGTCGCGTCGATGAGCAGCAGTCGTCCGTCGTTGGAGGCGATCGCGAGCCGTTCCCCGTCCGGATCGGAGAGCAGCTCCAGTACGCGGCCCAGCTCGCCCGAGGCCAGCCGGCGCGGCTCCCGGTCCCCGGAGGCCCGGGGCAGGTAGGCGATCTCGATCGCGTCCTCGCCCTCGGCGTCCGTCACGTACGCCACCTGCCCGCCGCTGCCCAGCATCTCGGGCAGCCGGACCCGTACGCCCGGGGTGTCGGCGATGGTGCGGGCGGGGCCGTCGCGGTGCGTGAGCCAGTACAGGCTGCCGCGGACGACGACGGCGCTGGCCCGCCCGGTGGCGTCCACGGAGAGCGAGTCGACGTGGCTGGCGGCCGGGACCTGGTAGGTGCGGCGTCCGGCGCGGGGGCCGCCCAGGCGGACCTCCAGCTTGCGCGGGGAGGCGTCCGGCGCCAGGGAGTCGACGATCCACAGGTCGCCCGCGCACTGGTAGACGATCCGGGAGCCGTCGCTGGAGGCGTGCCGGGCGTAGAACTGCTCGTGGTCGGTGTGCCGGCGCAGGTCGGTGCCGTCGGGCAGGCAGGAGTAGAGGTTGCCGATGCCCTCGTGGTCGGAGAGGAAGGCGATCCGGCCCGCCACGAACATCGGGGAGTCCAGGTGTCCCTCGATGCCCTCCAGCAGCCGCTCGCCGTGCAGCCACAGCCGCCCGGTGGCGCCGCCGCGGTAGCGCTTCCAGGCGGCCGGCTCGTGCGGGGGCTTGCCGGTCAGCAGCAGGGTGCGCCGCTCTCCCGCCCCCTCCCCGTCGCGGGCGTCCTCGTGGACCGCGATGTCGGAGACGGGCCCCCAGGGGAGCCGGCCGCCGGGGCTGCCGTCGGTGGGCAGGCTGTAGGCCCAGGAGTAGTAGGAGAAGGGCTGGGCGTGGGAGGAGACGGCCAGGATGTCGCTGCGGCCGTCCTTGTCGGGCGGGGTCCAGCCGCAGACCCGGGTGTCGGTGGAGCCCCAGTAGCTGAGCCGGCGGGCCGGGCCGCCCTCGACGGGGGCGAGGTGGATCTCGGGGTCCAGGCTGCGCCAGGTGGTGAAGGCGATGTGCTTGCCGTCGGGGGAGAACCGGGGGTGGCCCACCCGGGTCCGGTCGACGGTGATCCGCCAGGCCCGGCCGGCGGGCTCTCCGGGAGGAACCAGGGGCGCCACCCAGAGGTCGTCCTCGGTGGCGAAGCACAGCAGATCGTCGTGGATATGGGGGAACCGGAGGTACGCCGCGTCGTGACTCACCCCCCAATGCTTTCCGCGGGGAGGGGGGCTGGCAACTCGTACAGGTGATCCATGGGGGTGTCGGGGCGGCTCCCGGAGTGACCGACACCACTGCCGAAGCGAAACGGAACGGTTTCGTTTCGCTTGCCTCGGGGGTATCGTCTTACGAGTACGAAACGGTTTCGTTCGGATGGGCAAGGTCGGGAGGAGACGCCGAGATGGTCGAAGAGGTCATGTCGCGCCGCAGCCGGATCACCCCCGAGCGGGAAGCCGAACTCCACGGGGCGGTCCTCGACCTCCTGCGCGAGGTCGGCTACGAGGCGCTGACCATGGACGCGGTCGCCGCCCGTACGAAGTCCAGCAAGGCCACCCTCTACCGCCAGTGGGGGAGCAAGCCCGAGCTGGTCGCCAAGGCCCTGCGCTGCACCCAGCCGGTCTCCCTCCGGGAGATCGACACGGGCAGCATCCGCGGGGACTTCGCCGTCATGGTCGAGAACTCCGACGACGCCCAGATGGCGAAGGACACCGCGCTGATGCGGGGTCTGACCCATGCGGTCCACGAGAGCCCGGAGCTCCACAAGGCGCTGCGGGAACTGCTGGTCGACCCGGAGATCACCGGTCTTCACGCGATGCTCCAGCGGGCGGTGGACCGGGGAGAGATCGCCGCGGGCTGTCCGGCCCTGGCGTTCGTACCGCACATGCTCATCGGGGCGTTCATCGCGCTCCCGCTCATCGAGGACCGGTCCGTCGACCGGCGTTTCCTCGGTGACTTCATCGACGCCGTGGTCTTCCCCGCTCTCGGCGTCTGATCTCCCCACACCGTCCGGTCCCCACACCGTCCGGCCGAGCTGTCCCCGCGCTCGATTCCTGCTGCCTCTGACACGCCGCTCTCGTCGTCGGACCGGCATTCCATGCCCTGATCCATCCCACGACCCGAACGGGAGAACCACCGACGTGGCCACCTTCCTCTACCGACTCGGCAGGGGTGCCTTCCGGCGCCGCCGATTCGTCGCCCTCGTCTGGGTGGCGCTGCTGTTCGTCGCCGGTTTCGGCGCGGCTTCGGCTTCCGCACCCACCTCAGGCTCGTTCTCGATACCCGGCACGGAGGCCCAGAAGGCCTTCGACCTGCTGGACCAGCGCTTCCCGGGGATGTCCGCCGACGGCGCCACCGCCCGCATCGTCATCAAGGCCCCGGCGGGCGAGAAGATCGACTCACCGGCCCCCAAGGCCCAGGTCGAGAAGATCGTCACCGACCTGAAGGACGGTGCCGGCAAGGACCAGGTCTCCTCGGTCGCCGACCCGTACGAGGCGAAGGCCGTGAGCCAGGACGGCTCCACCGCCTACATCAGCGTCAAGTACAAGGTCAGCGGCATGGAGCTGACCGACCCGACCCGCGAAGCCCTCAAGGGATCCGGTACCGAGGCCAAGGCCGCCGGGCTGAACGTCCAGATCGGCGGAGACGCCCTGATGACGGCCCCCGAGACGGGATCCGGCGAGATCGTCGGCATCGTCATCGCCGCGATCGTCCTCGTCATCACCTTCGGCTCGCTGATCGCGGCCGGACTGCCGCTGCTGACCGCGCTGATCGGCGTGGGCATCGGCGTCTCCACCGTCACCGCGCTCGCCAACGTGCTGGACCTCGGCTCCACCACCTCCACCCTCGCGATGATGATCGGCCTCGCGGTCGGCATCGACTACGCGCTCTTCATCGTCTCCCGCTACCGCGCGGAGCTCGCCGAGGGCCGTGAGCGCGAGGAGGCCGCCGGCCGTGCCGCCGGAACTGCCGGTTCCGCCGTGGTCTTCGCCGGTCTGACCGTGGTCATCGCCCTCGTGGGCCTGGCCGTCGTCAACATCCCGATGCTGACCAAGATGGGCTTCGCCGCCGCCGGCACCGTGGTCATCGCCGTCCTCGTCGCCCTGACGCTGGTCCCGGCCATCCTCGGGTTCGCGGGCAAGAAGGTCCTGCCCGCCGGCGCGAAGAGCAAGCTGTTCGGCAAGGGCCGACCGGCCCCCGCCGAGGGCTCCGAGGCCAAGCCCAACGGTGGCACCCGCTGGGCCCGCTTCATCCTGCGCCGCCCCGTCATGGTGCTCCTGGCCGGTGTGATCGGCCTGGGCGTCATCGCGATCCCGGCGAGCAAGCTGGAGATGGGGCTGCCGGACGACGGCGCGCAGCCGGTGTCCACCTCGCAGCGCCAGGCGTACGACATGCTCTCCGACGGCTTCGGTCCCGGCTTCAACGGCCCGCTGATGGTGGTCGTGGACGGGGACAAGGCGCTCGCCGACAGGACGGTCGACCGGATCAAGGGTCTGGACGGCGTGGTCGCGGTGACCCCGCCGCAGCTCAACAAGGCCGGGGACGCCGCCGTCATCACGGTCATCCCGAAGGACCGTCCGTCCTCCGTGGAGACCGAGAACCTGGTCCACGAGATCCGCGCGGGCAGCGGCGACGACGTCCTCGTCACCGGCGCTACCGCGATGAACATCGACTTCTCGCAGAAGATGAACGACGCGCTGGTGCCCTACCTGGCACTCGTCGTCGGCCTCGCCTTCCTGCTCCTGATGCTCGTCTTCCGCTCGATCCTGGTTCCGCTCAAGGCGGCCCTCGGCTTCCTGCTCTCGGTGGTCGCCGCCCTCGGCGCCGTCGTAGCGGTCTTCCAGTGGGGCTGGCTCGGCTCGCTCTTCGGGGTGGAGCAGACCGGTCCGATCATGTCGATGATGCCGATCTTCATGGTGGGCGTCGTCTTCGGTCTGGCCATGGACTACGAGGTCTTCCTGGTCACCCGCATGCGTGAGGCGTACGTCCACGGCGAGCGGCCGGGTCAGGCCGTCGTGACCGGGTTCCAGTACAGCGCCCGGGTGGTCGTGGCGGCGGCCGTCATCATGATCGCGGTGTTCTCGGGCTTCATCGGGGCCAGCGAGCAGATGATCAAGATGATCGGCTTCGGTCTGGCCGTCGCGGTCTTCTTCGACGCCTTCGTCGTCCGGATGACCATCGTCCCGGCCGTCCTGGCACTGCTCGGCCACAAGGCCTGGTGGCTGCCGAAGTGGCTCGACCGGATCCTGCCGAACGTGGACGTAGAGGGCGAGAGCCTGCGCAAGCACCTCGGGGAGTCCTCCGACGGCTCCGACGGCTCCGACGGCTCGGGCAAGGACCGCGAGCTGGTCAACGTCTGACCCACCCGCACACAGGACCGGCCCCGCACCCGAGAGGTGCGGGGCCGGTCCCGTTCGGGCGGGTTGGGCCTAACGGGTGGCCGAGGCCGTGGCGGTGGGCACCGCCTCGGGCGCGGGGGCGTACGTGCGGCGCAGGAAGCGGCGCAGTGCGGCGATGTCGAACTGCACCACCGCGACGCCCTCGGGGGAGTGGAACTCGACCACGGCCTGGACCCGCCCGCAGGGCCAGACGCGTACGTCGCCGGTCCCGGTCGGAGCCTGCAGGCCGGCCTCCAGGAGGGCGCGGGGGAAGACCCACTCGTTGTCGGTGCCCTCGGGGGAGAGGTCGGCGGGGAACACGATCCGCACGGCCAGGGGTTCGGCGGGGACGAAGCGCAGCGCGACCGGGATGGTCCGGTAGAGCGGATCGTCGGTGATCACGCGGGCCCGCACCCGCTCCTCCACGAAGGTCGCGGTCGCGGGCGGATTCTCGGCGGTGGCTGACATCGACAAGACTCCTCGAATCGGAACATATGCGTCCGTATTTCCCCCCAAGCCTCGCACATTCCCACGAATCCGCGCGGACCTATTTGTGGCGCCACCGCTCTTGCCAACGATTCGCAATTGGGCACTATCCTTGAACGGTTAAAGATTTTGCCGGTTCAAGATCGGGTTCAAGATCGGTTCAGGAACCGCCGGACCGCAGGAAGCGGAGCAAAACCATGCATGTGCCCGACGGCTTCATCGATGCCCCCGTCTCCGTAGCCGCAGGTGTCGTCGCCGCCGGAGCCGTGGCGGTCAGCCTCCGCGGCGCCCGCCGCGAACTCGACGACCGGACCGCTCCGCTCGCGGGCCTCGTCGCCGCGTTCATCTTCGCCGTGCAGATGCTGAACTTCCCCGTCGCCGGCGGCACCAGCGGCCACCTCCTGGGAGGCGCGCTCGCCGCGATCCTCGTCGGCCCCTACACGGGCGTGCTGTGCGTGTCCGTGGTCCTGCTCATGCAGGGCGTTCTCTTCGCCGACGGCGGCCTGACCGCCCTCGGCGTCAACGTCACGAACATGGGCGTCGTGACCGTGGTCGTCGCCTACGCCGTCTTCCGCGGGCTCCTGAAGCTGCTGCCCGACACCCGCCGCTCGGTGACCGTCGCCGCCTTCGCCGGAGCCCTGCTCTCGGTCCCCGGCGCCGCCGCCATGTTCACCCTCTTCTACGCCCTCGGCGGCACCGCCGACGTGCCCACCAGCAAGGTCTTCGGCGCCATGGTCGGCGTCCACGTCCTCATCGGCATCGGAGAGGCCGTCATCACCGCCGCCACCGTCGGCGCCGTGATCGCCGTGCGCCCCGACCTGGTCCACGGCGCCCGCGGCCTGTCCGCTCCGCTGAAGCTGCGCATCGGCGGCGAACTGGTCGACGCGCCGGTCGCCGCCGCGCCGGCCGCCCCCGTCGGCCTGGCCGCCCGCTCCACGAAGCCCGTGTGGATCACCGGCCTGGTCACCGCCCTGGTCCTGGCCGGCTTCGTCTCCTTCTACGCCTCCTCCAGCCCCGACGGACTGGAGAAGGTCGCCGCCGACAAGGGCATCGACCGCAACGCCACCGAGCACGCCTCCGCCGACTCCCCGCTCGCCGACTACAGCGTCAAGGACGTCTCCGACGCCCGACTCTCCGGCGGCCTCGCCGGAGTCATCGGCGTCGGCGCCACCGTCCTCGTCGGCACCGGGATCTTCTGGACCGTGCGGCGCCGCCGCAGCGCCGACCTGACGGCCGCCTCCACCTCCGTACCGGTCGCCTGACATGGGCGCGGGCCACGCCCACAAGCTCTACCGGGCCGGGCACTCGCCGGTCCACGACCTGCCGCCGCACTGCAAGCTGGCCGCGACCTTCGCCTTCGTGGTGGTCGTCGTCTCCACCCCGCGCGAGGCGATGTGGGCCTTCGGGGTGTACGCCGTCCTCATCGCGGCCGTCGCGGCCGCGGCCCGGATCCCGGCCGGCTTCATGCTGCGCCGGCTCCTGATCGAGGTGCCCTTCGTCGCCTTCGCCGTCCTGATGCCCTTCGTGGCCCAGGGCGAGCGGGTGCAGTTCCTCGGCATGTCGCTCAGCGTCTCCGGCCTCTGGGGCGCCTGGAACGTCCTGGCCAAGGGCACCCTCGGCGTGGCCGCCTCGGTACTCCTGGCCTCCACCACCGAACTGCGGGCCCTGCTGCTGGGCCTGCAGCGGCTCAAGCTGCCGCCGCTGCTCGTCCAGATCGCCTCCTTCATGATCCGGTACGGCGACGTGATCACCGACGAGCTGCGCCGGATGTCCATCGCGCGGCGCTCCCGCGGATTCGAGGCGCGCGGGATCCGGCACTGGGGGGTCCTCGCCAAGACGGCCGGAGCCCTGTTCATCCGCTCCTACGAGCGCGGCGAGCGGGTCTACCTCGCGATGGTCAGCCGCGGCTACGCCGGATCCATGCCGGTGATCGACGAACTCGCGGCCACCCGCGCCCAGTGGGCGTGCGCGGCCGTGCTCCCGGTGACGGCGCTCGCCGTCTGCCTGATGGGCTGGACCCTGTGAACGTGTCTGATGGGATGGACCCCGTGAACGCACCCTCTCTGCACGTCTCCGGCCTCGCCTACGCCTACCCCGACGGCCACCAGGCCCTCTTCGGGGTGGACCTGACCGTCGGACAGGGCGAGCGGGTGGCGCTGCTCGGACCCAACGGCGCCGGCAAGACCACCCTCGTGCTGCACCTCAACGGCATCCTGAGCGGTGGCGTCGGCACCGTGTCCGTGGCGGGGCTGCCCGTGGAGAAGCGCAACCTCGCGGAGATCCGCCGCCGGGTCGGGATCGTCTTCCAGGACCCCGACGACCAGCTCTTCATGCCGACCGTCCGGGAGGACGTGGCATTCGGCCCGGCCGCCGCCGGGATGCGCGGCGCCGAGCTGGAGGAGCGGGTGCGCGAGGCCCTGGACCTGGTCGGCATGGCCGCCTTCGCGGACCGGCCCCCGCACCACCTGTCCTTCGGACAGCGCCGCCGGGTCGCGGTGGCGACCGTACTGGCCATGCGGCCCGAGATCCTGGTCCTGGACGAGCCGTCCTCCAACCTCGACCCGGCCTCGCGGCGGGAGCTCGCGGACATCCTGCGCTCCCTCGAAGTGACGGTGCTGATGGTCACGCACGACCTGCCGTACGCGCTGGAGCTCTGCCCGCGCGCGGTCATCCTCAGCGAGGGCACCCTCGTGGCGGACGGCCGGACGCAGGACCTGTTGTGCGACGAGAAGCTGATGCACGCGCACCGGCTGGAGCTGCCCTTCGGCTTCGACCCGCGCACGCCCCTCTTGACGCGCCCCTCGCACTGATCGGCGCCGGCGCGCCTCTCAGGCTTCGGGGGACCCGGGAAGCAGGGCCGTCCGGTGGACGTTGCATCCTGACGTAGGCGCCGCCGGGGCGTCGCGTGCAGGGTGCTGGGAGTCAGACGTGGAAGTCCACGGGACGGTGGCGGAGGGCTTCGAGCCCGTCAGGGACGCGTTCGTGCGCAACTTCCAGGTGCTCGGGGACCGGGGCGCGGCCGTGTCCGTGTACCGGGACGGGCGCAAGGTCGTGGACCTGTGGGGCGGTACCAAGGACGCGAACGGCACGGAGCCGTGGGCCGAGGACACCGCGCAGATCGTCCGCTCCGCGACCAAGGGCGTGGCCGCCGCCGTACCGCTGCTGCTCCAGCAGCGCGGACTGCTCGACCTGGACGCGCCGGTGGGTGCGTACTGGCCGGAGTTCAAGGCCGGCGGCAAGGAGCGGGCCCGGGTCCGGGACCTGCTCGCGCACCGGGCGGGGGTTCCGGCCCTGGACCGCGGACTGACGGTGGCCGAGGCCGCCGACGGGGTCTCGGGACCGCGCGCGGTCGCGGCCCAGCAGGCCTTCTGGGAGCCCGGCACCGAGCACGGCTACCACGCGCAGACCTTCAGCTGGCTGCTGAACGAGCTCGTGCTGCGGGCGACCGGCCGCTCCCTGGCGGGCATCCTGGCCGAGGAGATCGCGGAACCGCTGGGCCTGGACTTCTGGATCGGCCTGCCGGAGACGGAGGCCCACCGGGTGGGCCGGGTGGCACCCGTCGATCCGCCGGAGGGCGCCGGCACGTTCAGGACCAGGCCGAGGCGAAACGTTTCCGAGGCCTACGCCGATCCGGACTCCCTCACCCGCCGCGCCTTCGCGGCCATCGACCCCCTGCCCGACGAGAACGACCCCGCCTACCGCGGGGCCGAGCTGCCGGCCTCGGCAGGCATCGGCACGGCCCGCGCGCTGGCCCGCTTCTACGCCGCCACCATCGGGGTGGTGGAGGACGGTGCGCGGATCTTCACCCCGGCCACCACCGCACTCGCCGCCAAGGAGTTCTCCTCCGGCCCGGACCGGGTGCTGGTGGTCAACACGCGCTTCGGACCCGGCTACATGCTGCACGGCCCCGCCTCGCCCCTGCTGTCCCCGGCCTCCTTCGGGCACCCCGGGCGCGGCGGCTCGCTCGCCTTCGCGGACCCGGAGGCCGGCATCGGCTTCGGCTACGTCACCAACGCCCACGCGAAGTCGGTCACCGCCGACCCGCGCGCCCAGGCCCTGGTCCGCGCCCTGCGCACGGCGCTGTAGCCGGGCAAATGCCTCGCCCGGGCCGGGGCGCCGCGCTAGCGTGCCCGCATGACCACGACCATGCACCCGCGTTTCGCCGAAGCCCTCGCCGAGCTGGGGCTCGAACCGGACGTACGCACCTTCCCCGACGGCACCCGGACCGCCGCCGACGCGGCGGCCGCGATCGGCTGCGAGCTCAGCCAGATCGTGAAGTCGCTGATCTTCGCGGCGGACGGGGTCCCCGTGCTGGTGCTGATGGACGGGGCCTCGCGGGTGGACGTGGAGGCGGTCCGCAAGGAGCTCGGCGCGACCGCGGTGACCAGGGCCGACGCGGCGCTGGTCCGGGAGACCACCGGCTACGCCATCGGCGGCGTACCGCCCTTCGGGCACCGCACCCGCACCCGGGTCCTGGCCGACCGGTCCCTGCTGGCCCACACGCAGGTGTGGGCGGCCG
Organism: Streptomyces sp. GL_140; assembly: GCF_057834465.1. NCBI lineage: Bacteria > Bacillati > Actinomycetota > Actinomycetes > Kitasatosporales > Streptomycetaceae > Streptomyces > Streptomyces sp. GL_140. Next base: position 3,427,715 of record NZ_CM174404.1, on the reverse strand, counting down.
CCGGGACCCCGCACACGGTGTTCCCGATGGCCCCGCGCGAGCTGATCGCGCACGCGGGGGCCGTACTGGCCGACGTACGGGAAGGCTGACGAGGGCGGCCTGCGCGTCGCCGCGTCGACCGGCCGCCGCGTCGACCCGCCTCCGCGTCAGCCCGCGTTCAGGACCGTCGCCACGATCGGGCCCGCCGCGTCGCCGCCGTGGCCGCCGCCCTCGACCATCGCGGCGGCCGCCAGGTCACCGCTGAACCCGGTGAACCAGCTGTCCGGGTTCTGTGCGCCGTCGACCTCCGCCGAGCCGGTCTTGGCCCCCTTGTCGGAGCCGCCGACCGCGGACATCGCGCCCCGCGCCGTACCGCTGGTCGCCGTCAGCTTCATCATCCGCACGAGCTGGGCCGTCACCGACGGCTTCATCGCCCGGGAGGCCTTGGCGAGCTCGCGGTCGTCCATGGAGGCCCTGACGACCACCGGCTGACGGAACACCCCGGTCCGGGCGGTCGCCGTGATCGAGGCCATGGTCAGCGGGTTCATCTGGATCTGGCCCTGGCCGATGTACGCGGCGGCCGCGGCCGCACCGGTGGCGTCCGGGACCTTGCCGTCCACGGTGGCCACCCCGACCTTCCATTCGACGCCGATGCCGAAGACCTCCCGGGCCTCCTTCGGCAGCGCGCCGTCGTCGTTGACGGGCTTGATCTGCTTGATGAAGGCGGTGTTGCAGGACTGGGCGAAGCTCGTCGCGAAGGTCTCGTTGTCGAGCTTGAAGCCGTTCAGGTTCTTGAAGGTCCGGCCTCCCCACGACACCTCGGCCGGGCATTCGGCGACCTTGTCCGCCGAGACCAGGCCCCGGTCCAGCAGCATCGCCGAGGTCACGATCTTCATCGTGGAGCCGGGTGCCCGGCCGCCGCTGATGGAGGCGGAGAAGCCGTCCGACCGGTGGTCGGCGATGGCCAGGACGTTCCCGGTGCTGGGCTGGACGGCGACCACCGAGGCCTGCGGGAACTTCAGGACGGCCTTCTCGGCCGCCGCCTGCACATCGGCGTCCAGGACGGTCTCGATCCGCCCCGGGGTGCCTTCGACCAGCGTCAGCAGGGACCGGCGGGGTGCGTCCGCGGCGGCCGGCTGGATCCACAGCTCGGCGCCGCCCTTGCCGCCCAGCTTCGCCCCGTACTTCTGGCGCAGGTCGTCCAGGACCTTGCGCAGCGAGGGGTACTTCTCGGCCGTCAGCTCCTTGCCGTTGCGGTCGACGGCCTGGACGGGCGGGCTCGCCGGGGCACCCGCGCGCAGCTTCTCGTCCTTCTGGAGCTGCGGGTGGAGCACCGAGGGCTGCCAGTCGACCAGCGGCTTGCCGCTGGTGTTGCCCCGTACGACGGTGAGCTTGGACTCGTAGGCGAGGGGCTTGGTGACCCCCTCGTACGTCACCTCGGCGGCGACGGAGTACGCGATCGTGGTCCCGGTCTGGGCGCCGGGGGTGACCGCGACCTTGGACACGTAGGCCGCGGTCCTGAACTCGCCCAGGGCTCCCTGGGCGACCGCCGGGTTGTTCGTCAGGTCGGCGCCCGCCCTGGCGTCCCCGGCCGACCAGGCGGCGAAGAAGGCCTTGGCCGTCTCCGCCGCCTCCTTGTCCGTGATCGGCCCGGTGCCCTTCCCGGGCACCGGGGCTCCGGACGCGCTCGTGCTCTTCGCTTCGTCCGCGCCGTCGCCCCCGACCAGCGCGTACATCCCGTATCCGGCTCCGCCCACCATCGCGAGGAACACCCCGCCGACGATGGCCCCCTTCGCCGCCCCGTTCATTGCCGCATCCCCGTCCCCCATGCCCCGTACCTCGGTCCCAGGTCGCTGAACGCGTTCAAGGAACCTTTGGTTCGGACCTTACTCGGAGGCACTGACAGTTCGCCGGGCCGTTATCGGACCGGAACACCCGCCGGGACGGAGCCGGACCCGCGGATTCAGACCCAGGTGTCCAGCCACATCCGGTTTCTCCAGGAGTCCATCGGGATGGACTGGCCGGTGTAGATCGGCCAGAAATAGATGAAGTTCCAGATGATCAGGAGCACCAGGACCCCCGCACCCACCGCGCCCAGGGCGCGGCGGCGTTCCGAGGAGCCGGCCGGGCCCAGGAGGGCGCCGATCATCATGGCCACCGCCAGGCAGAGGTAGGGGACGAAGAGCACCGCGTAGAAGAAGAAGATGGTCCGCTCCTGGTAGTTGAACCAGGGCAGCAGGCCCGCGCCGAGGGCGCACGCGATCGCGCCCGCCCGCCAGTCGCGGCGGAAGATCCACCGCCACAGCACGTACAGCAGCGCGAAGCAGCCGGCCCACCACAGCAGCGGGGTGCCCAGCGCCAGGACCTCGCGGGCGCACTTGGCGGTCTCCGTGGCCGGGCAGCCGTCCGTGCCCGGGGCGGGGGACTCGTAGAAGAAGGAGACGGGGCGGCCGAGGACCAGCCAGCTCCACGGGTTGGACTCGTAGGTGTGGCCGGAGGTCAGGCCCACGTGGAACTTGTAGACCTCGGTCTCGTAGTGCCACAGGCTCCGCAGCCACTCCGGGACGAAGGACCACGAGCTGTGCTGGTCGTTCTTGGCGGCCCAGTCGCGGAAGTAGCCGCCCTTGCCGTTGTCGGGGGAGAGGATCCAGCCGAGCCACGAGGCCAGGTAGACGGCGATCGCCACCGGGACCGTGGAGAGGAAGCCGGGCAGCGCGTCGCGGCGCAGCATCGCCGTGTACGGGGCCCCCGCGCCCGCGGTGCGGCGCGCGGCCGCGTCCCACAGGACGGTCAGGACCCCGAAGAAGGCCAGCACGATCAGGCCGTTCCACTTGGTGCCGAAGGCCAGTCCCAGGCAGACCCCGGCCAGCAGCCGGTACGGGCGCCAGCCCAGCCGCAGCGTCCGCGCGATCCCCGCGTCGGGGCGGATCCGCCCTTCCTCGTCCACCGGGAGCGCCGCCGCGAGCCGGGCCCGCGCCTTGTCCCGGTCGACGAGCAGCGAACCGAAGGCCGCCAGCACGAAGAAGCTCAGGACCAGGTCGAGCAGCGCGTTGCGGCTCATCACCAGGTGCAGGCCGTCCACCGCGAGGAGGAGGCCGGCCAGGCAGCCGAGGAAGGTGGAGCGGAACAGCCGCCGGCCGATCCGGCAGAGCAGCAGCACGGACAGGGTGCCGAGCAGGGCGGTCATGAACCGCCAGCCGAAGGGGTCGAAGCCGAACATCCACTCGCCGAGACCGATCACCCACTTGCCGACCGGCGGGTGCACGACGTACCCCGGGTCCAGGGGCAGGGGCACCCCGTCCGGGTTGGCGAGGATCGACTTGTCGATGTCCTTGGGCCAGTTGGCCTCGTAGCCCTGCTGGATCGTGGCCCAGGCGTCCTTGGCGTAGTACGTCTCGTCGAATATCACCGCCTTCGGGCTCCCCAGGTGGGCGAACCGCAGCGCCCCGGCGACCAGCGCCACCAGCACCGGCCCGGCCCACGCCAGCACCCTCTGCCAGATCGCGGCGGCGGCCGGGGAGACGCCCAGGGTCGCCCACAGCTGGGCGGACGGCCGGGCGTACGTGGGCACCAGCCGGGTGCCCACGTCCGAGCGCTCGGCCGCCCCGGCGGGAGGCACGTACCCGAAGCCGCGCAGCCGGCGCAGCCAGGCGGACGGCCGGTCGGAGGGTCCTGATCCCGGGTCGGGGTCGGACCCCGCCGGTGAGGCGGGCGGGGCCCCCGCGGGGCTGGGCGGCGGCGTCGCGGTACTGGTCACCGGGTCATCGTAGGGAACGAGGCTGTGCCAGACCCAGGGGGACGGGAGCGTCGGGGTGAGCCGGGTGGGACGGCTGAGAGGATGGGGCGGTGACCACTGACCTGCCCCGCGCCTCCGAAGCCCGCTCCGAACCCCTTTCCGGGGCTCCTTCCGAAGCCTCCGCCGAAGCGGACCGGGCGGCCCTTGCGGCGGCTGCCGGGGCCGAGGCCGTTCCCGCGGCGGGCCGGACGGTCGCCTCCGGTGTGCCCGGGGCCGGTGTGCTCGTCCTCGCCGGGACGCCCATCGGAGACCTCGCCGACGCCCCGCCGCGGCTCGCCACCGAGCTGCTGGCGGCCGACGTGATCGCCGCCGAGGACACCCGGCGGCTGCGCAGGCTGACCCAGGGGCTCGGTGTGTACACCACCGGGCGCGTCCTTTCCTACTTCGAGGGCAACGAGTCCGCGCGCACGCCCGAGCTCGTCGAGGCCCTGGAGGCCGGCAAGCGCGTCGTGCTGGTGACCGACGCCGGCATGCCCTCGGTCTCCGACCCCGGCTACCGGCTGGTGGCCGCCGCCGTGGAGAAGGACATCAAGGTCACGGCCGTGCCCGGCCCCTCCGCCGTTCTCACCGCGCTCGCCCTGTCCGGGCTGCCGGTCGACCGCTTCTGCTTCGAGGGCTTCCTGCCGCGCAAGGCCGGCGAACGCCTGAGCCGCCTCCGCGAGGTCGGGGCGGAGCGCCGCACCCTCGTCTACTTCGAGGCACCGCACCGGCTCGACGACACCCTGGCCGCGATGGCCGAGGTCTTCGGCGCCGAGCGCCGCGCCGCCGTCTGCCGCGAGCTGACCAAGACGTACGAGGAGGTCAAGCGCGGCGGCCTCGGCGAGCTGGCCGCCTGGGCCGCCGAAGGGGTGCGCGGGGAAATCACCGTGGTCGTCGAGGGCGCGCCGGAGGCGGCCCCCGGAGACGTGGACGCCGAGGAGCTGGTGAACCGGGTGCGGGTGCGCGAGGAGGCGGGCGAGCGACGCAAGGAGGCCATCGCGGCGGTCGCCCTGGAGGCTGGAGTACCCAAGCGCGAGGTCTTCGACGCGGTGGTCGCGGCAAAGAATGCGGCTCAAAAGGTGCCGTAGGTCGGTAAAGAGCTAACCTGAAAAGCAAAGCTCAGACCGCGCACCGGGCACTTTTGGCATGAGTCGCCCAAAGACCGTCCAACAGTCGACAGGGCCTGATGCGCTCCCGCCCGAAGAGGCGTCCACTGGCTATGCACCAGTGGAACAAGAGGAGCTGGCATGAGTGAGATCGCCGAACCCCCGGTACCCGTCGCCGCACCCACCGCAACCGCCGTACCCACCGCGACCTCTTCCGCCGTGACGACCGTGCACGAGGCGTACGCCTTCGCCTGCATGAAGTGCGGATACGGCTGGGAGCAGGGGTACGAGATAGAGCACCACGTCGACGGCCTGGGACACCCGTTCATCGTCTACACCGTGAACGGGGAGCGGGTTCCGTCACCGCTGTCCAACCCGACCTGCATGAACTGCGGCGGACACGTCGTGCGGATCATGCGGGAGGGACAGGTCAAGTCGGTGCTCGGCATGATCGACAAGCTCTACCACCACCATGCCGCCCCCGGCATCGCCGGACCGGTGCCCGCGGGCTACGAGTCCCCCAAGGCCCCGAAGCAGCGCAAGGCCGCCCCGGCGCACGCGAGCCCCGGACCGGTCCCGATGGAACGGCACGGGCTGATGGCCCGGCTCCTCGGACTCTTCCGCCGCTCCGGCGCGGGCTCGTAGGACCGGGCGCCCGGAGGGGCCGAGCCCCGCGGCCGCGGCCGGTCATAAGATCGGCCGTATGAGCCGTAGTACGTCGAACGACGCGCCGCCCCCGCTGCCCGAACCGCTCCGGGTGGCGGTCGCCGACTCCCACACCCACCTGGACATGCAGTCCGGCACCGTCGAGGAAGGCCTGGCCAAGGCCGCCTCCGTCGGCGTGACCACCGTCGTGCAGGTCGGCTGCGACGTGAAGGGCTCCCGCTGGGCGGCCGAGACCGCCGCCGCCCACGAGAACGTCCACGCGGCCGTGGCCCTGCACCCCAACGAAGCCCCCCGCATCGTCCACGGGGACCCGGACGGCTGGTCCCGCCAGGGCGCCCGGCAGGGCGGCGGGGAGGCCACCCTCGACGAGGCGCTCGCCGAGATCGAGGCCCTCGCGCAGCTGGCGCACGTGAAGGCGGTCGGCGAGACCGGGCTCGACTTCTTCCGGACCGGACCGGAGGGAATGGCCGCGCAGGAGCGCTCCTTCCGCGCCCACATCGAGATCGCCAAGCGCCGGGGCAAGGCCCTGGTCATCCACGACCGCGAGGCCCACGCGGACGTGCTGCGCGTGCTGCGCGAGGAGGGCGCGCCCGAGCGGACCGTCTTCCACTGCTACTCCGGGGACGCCGAGATGGCCCGCGAATGCGCGGCCGCCGGGTACTACATGTCCTTCGCGGGAACCGTCACCTTCAAGAACGCCCAGCCGCTGCGCGACGCCCTCGCGGTCGCCCCGCTGGAGCTGGTCCTCGTGGAGACCGACGCCCCCTACCTGACCCCGGCCCCCTACCGCGGACGGCCCAACGCCCCGTACCTCATTCCGCTGACGGTCCGGGCGATGGCCGAGGTACGCGGCCTCGACGAGGACGCCATGGCCACGGCCCTGGCCTCGAACACGGCACGCGCTTTCGACTACTGAGCCCGCTTCCGGACCCGCCCCGACCCCCTCACCCGTTCGCCACAGTGCGTAGCTGTCCCGCTTTGTTGCGTGACATCCGCTCCGCTAGGGTGCCGTGCCCGAAGCAGCGGGACGGACCAGGGGAGCGAGCGTCATGAGCGATACCCGAGAGGCCTGGCCGGCCGGCGGACGCGATCCCTGGGCTCCGGATCCGGACCAGGACCCGGGAGCCGACGGCGTCGTCGGCTGGGCCGACGCGATGGCCGCCCAGGCCGGGACCGCGCCGCTCGCGCAGCCGGGCACGGCCGAACCCTCCCTGGCCTGGGCGCCGGACCAGCACTCGGACCGGTACGTCGACCGGTACGTCGACCCGTACGGGAATCCCTACGCGGAGGCGGCCCCGGACCCGCACCCCGAACCCCGCCCGGGGTCCGCGCCGGAGCCCGGGGTGCCCGCCCCGCGGGGAGGCTCGCGGCGGCGCAGGACGCCCGGGGCCGGTCCCGGGACCGGAGCCGACGCCGGGGCGGGCGGCGGCTCCGCGACCCCCGGAGCCACCGGCCGACGACGGCGCGCCGGAGCCGCGGCCCCGCGGACCGCCCCCGAAGCCGCCGCATCCACCGCACCCGTGCCGGGAATCGCCCCACCCCCGGAGCCCGCCACCGGGCCCGGCCCGGGACCAGTACCGGGATCCGGACCTGGACCAGTACCGGGTCCCGGCACCGGGCGACGCAGGGGCGGACTCGACACGGTGCCCGCCCCGGCGGGACCCGGACCCGGACCCGGACCCGGCACCGGTGGCGGACCGGGTCCCGGCAGCGGGCGGCGCCGGGCCGCCGGCGAAGCGGTGATCGCCCCGGCGGGCCCCGGACGGCGGCGGGGAACGGACCGCGACCGGCGGCGACGGCAGGCCGGCACGGTCGGGGCCTCCCGCGAGAGCTGGCGGCGGATCGTGCCACAGGCCCTGGTCGTGGCCTTCCTGGCGGGCGGCACCACCGCCTTCGTCGCCGCCGACAAGGAGGTGCGCCTCACCGTGGACGGGGTCCCGCAGACCCTGCACACCTTCGCCGGCGACGTGGACACGCTGCTCGCCGCCCAACGCCTCGGCGTCGGCCCCCACGACCTCGTAGCCCCGGCCGGGAGAACGGCCCTCGACGACGGGGACGAGATCGTCGTCCGCTACGGCCGCCCGCTGCGGCTCACCCTCGACGGGCAGCGCCGCGAGGTGTGGACCACCGCCCGCACCGTCGACGGCGCCCTGCACCAGCTCGGGGTCCGCGCCGAAGGCGCCTACCTCTCGGCCCCCCGCACCGCCCCCGTCCCCCGCGCGGGCCTGGACCTCGCCGTCCGCACCGAACGCAGCATCACCTTCATGGCCGACGGCCGCGAGAACACCATCCGCACCAACGCCGCCACCATCCAGGAAGCCCTGGACCAGGCCGGGATCACCCTCCACGGCGAGGACACCACCTCCGTGCCCCCCGGCGCCTACCCCCGCGACGGCCAGACCGTCACCGTGCTCCGCATCACCGGCACCCGCGAAGTCCGCGAGGAACGCATCCCTTACGAGACCGAGACGGTCAAGGACCCCACCCTCTTCGCCGGCACCGAAGTCGTCGAACGCGCCGGGCGGCCCGGGGCGCGCAGGGTCACGTACGGCCTGCGCACCGTCAACGGCGTCCGCCAGAAGCCCCGCAGGCTCGCCGAGGAGACCGTCCGCGAGCCCGTCACCCAGCTCGTCAAGGTCGGCACCAAGCAGCTGCCGGACTCCGTCCAGGGCGCGGACGGCCTCGACTGGGGCGCGCTGGCCCAGTGCGAATCCGGCGGCCGGCCAGGCGCCACCGACGCGTCGGGGACCTACGGGGGGCTGTACCAGTTCGACGTCCAGACCTGGCAGTCCCTCGGCGGCAGCGGCCGCCCCCAGGACGCCACCGGCCAGGAACAGACGTACCGCGCGAAGAAGCTCTACGTGCAGCGGGGGGCGAGTCCGTGGCCTGCTTGCGGCCGTACCCTTTATCGGTGAGCACCGCAGAGCAGCAGCCCGAGCCCGACCAGCCCGAGACCCCCACCGCCCTCCTCGGTGCGGCCGACATCCGGGAGCTGGCCGCCGTACTCGGCGTACGGCCGACGAAGCAGAAGGGCCAGAACTTCGTCATCGACGCCAACACGGTGCGCCGCATCGTGCGCACCGCCGGGGTGCGGCCCGACGACGTGGTCGTCGAGGTCGGTCCCGGCCTCGGCTCGCTGACGCTCGCGCTGCTGGAGGCCGCCGACCGGGTGGTCGCCGTGGAGATCGACGACATCCTGGCCGCCGCGCTGCCCGCCACCATCGAAGCGCGCATGCCCGAGCGCAAGGACCGCTTCGCACTGGTCCACTCCGACGCGATGCTGGTGAAGGAACTGCCCGGCCCGGCGCCCACCGCGCTCGTCGCGAACCTCCCCTACAACGTGGCCGTGCCGGTGCTGCTCACCATGCTCGACCGCTTCCCGAGCATCGAGCGGACGCTGGTGATGGTGCAGGCGGAGGTCGCCGACCGGCTCGCCGCCAAGCCCGGCAACAAGGTCTACGGAGTCCCCTCGGTCAAGGCCAACTGGTACGCCGACGTCAAGCGGGCCGGGTCCATCGGCCGCAACGTCTTCTGGCCCGCGCCGAACGTCGACTCCGGTCTCGTCTCGCTGGTGCGCCGTGCCGAGCCGGTCAAGACCACCGCCACCAAGTCCGAGGTCTTCGCCGTGGTCGACGCGGCCTTCGCACAGCGCCGCAAGGGCCTGCGCGCCGCGCTGGCCGGCTGGGCCGGCTCCGCGGCGGGCGCCGAGGCCGCACTCATCGCGGCCGGGATCGCCCCGCTGGCGCGCGGCGAGTCCCTGACCGTCGAGGAGTTCGCGGCGATCGCCGAGCACAAGCCGCCGGCGGAGAGGCCGGCCCTGTGAGCAGCACGGTCACCGTACGGGTCCCCGCGAAGGTCAACGTCCAGCTGGCGGTGGGCGCGGCGCGGCCCGACGGCTTCCACGACCTGGCCAACGTCTTCCTCGCGGTGTCGCTGTACGACGAGGTGACGGCGGCCCCGGCCGCCGCGCTGACGGTGAGCTGCGCGGGCCCGGACGCGGACCAGGTCCCGTTGGACCGCACCAACCTCGCGGCCCGGGCGGCGGAGATCCTGGCGGCGAGGAACGGCCTGGCCCCGGACGTCCACCTGCACATCGAGAAGCGGATCCCGGTCGCGGGCGGCATGGCGGGCGGCAGTGCGGACGGGGCGGCCGCCCTCCTCGCCTGCGACGCGCTCTGGGGTCTCAAGACCCCGGCCGAGGAGCTCCTGGCCATCTGCGCGGAGCTCGGCAGCGACGTGCCGTTCAGCCTGGTCGGCGGGGCGGCGCTGGGCACCGGGCGCGGGGAGATCCTGACCCCGGTGGCGGCCGGCGCCTTCCACTGGGTGTTCGCGGTCGCCGACGGCGGTCTCTCCACCCCGGCGGTGTTCCGCGAGTTCGACCGTCTCACCGCCGGTACGCAGGTCCCCGCCCCCGAAGCCTCCCCGGCCCTCCTCGCGGCCCTGGCCGGGGGCGACCCGGACGCGCTGGCCGCCACCCTGGCCAACGGCCTCCAGGCCGCGGCCCTTTCGCTGCGCCCGCAGCTGGCCGACACCCTGGCCGCGGGCACGGACGCGGGAGCCCTGGCCGGCCTGGTCTCCGGCTCGGGCCCCACGACGGCCTTCCTGGTCCGCGACGCGGAGTCGGCGGCGAAGGTGGCGGCGGCCCTCGAAGCCTCCGGCACCTGCCGCAGCACGCACGCGGCGAGCAGCCCGGCCCCGGGCGCGACCCTGCTCTGAGCATTCTCAGCCCCGCCGCGCCCTTCCCGCCCCGCCGGCGTTTGAGGCGCGGGTCCGGGGCGGAGCCCCGGGGAACGGCGGAAGGGTGGGGAGGGGGGGGCAGGCCCGCGCAGCGGCACCCCGCGGCCCGGGCAGGGAGAAAGGCCCGGCTACTCACCTCGGAGTGAGTAGCAGCACCCTGTCGCCGCCGCGGCCCAAGCGGGACCGTAGGCCCCATGGGAGCCAGCGCAAGCGAAATCGCCGCAGCCACGCCCGCCGCACGGGACCGGTACGTCGACCTGCTCAGGGTCGCCTCGCTCGGGACCGTGATCGCCGGGCACTGGCTGATGGCCGCCGTCGCCACGGACGGCATGGGCAACCTGCTCGCGATCGTGCCGCCGCTCCAGGTGCTCACCTGGGGGCTGCAGGTCATGCCGGTCTTCTTCTTCGTCGGAGGGTTCTCGCACGCCCTCTCCTACCGCTCCCTCGCCCGCCGCACCGAAGGGCCCGTCTACGCCGCCTTCCTGCGGGCCCGGCTCCGCCGGCTGCTGCGCCCCACCCTCGTCTTCGTCGCCGCCTGGACGGCGTTCGCGCTCGCCGTGCAGCTGCTGGGCGGCGGCACCGGGCGGCTGTCGGGGGCCGCGCTGCGACTGGTCACGCAGCCGTTGTGGTTCATCGGGATCTACCTCGCGATGGTCGCCTTCACCCCGCCCCTGCTCACGCTCCACCAGAAGTACGGGTGGGGTGCGTTCGGCGCCCTGGCCGGGGCCGCCGCCCTCGTCGACCTGCTGCGGTTCGCGGGCGGGGTCCCGTACGCGGAGTTCCTGAACTTCGCCTTCGTCTGGCTCGCCGTCCACCAGCTCGGCTTCCTGCGCGCCGACGGCCGCATCCGCCGCCCCGGCGCCCTCGCCGCCGCCGGACTGGCCGGGGCCGTCGCGCTCGTGGCGTACGGGCCCTACCCGCTCTCCATGGTCGGGATGCCCGGCGAGAAGGTCTCCAACATGGCCCCGCCCACCCTCGCCCTGCTCGCGCACGGGATCTGGCTCGTGGGGGCGGTGGAACTGCTCAAGGCCCCCGCGAGCGCCTGGCTGGCCCGGCCCCGCGTCTGGCGCCGGGTGGTCGCCGCCAACGGGGTCGCCATGACCGCCTTCCTCTGGCACCTCACCGCGATGCTCGCCGTCTACGCGGCCCAGCTCGGCCTCGGGCTCCGGCTGCCCGAGCCCGCCGGAGCCCTCTGGTGGGCCGAGGTCCCGGTGCGGTTCGCGGCCGCCGCCGCGCTGACCGGCGTACTCGTGGCCCTCTTCCGCCGCTTCGAAGCCCCGCCCGCGAGCCCCGGCCCGGACACCGCCACCGCCACCACCACCGGCAGCGGTACGGGCAGGCCCGCCACCGGCTCCGGCCCCCGCGCCGCCCTGGGGACCGCCCTCTGCCTGCTCGGGATCCTGGGCCTGTCCTCGACCGGCCTCGGCGGGCTCCTGCACGGCCACAGCGCCACACTGATCGCGGTCCCCGTCACCGCCCCGGCGGCGATCGCGATGGCACTCGGCGGCTGGCTCCTGGTCGAACGTTCCGGCACTTCCCGGAAGGTTAGGCTGGGGGGCTGATCCACCCCCCTTCCCTGGAGCGCTCCTGATGGCCGTCAACCTGGTCAATGTCGAGGCAGTCAGCAAGGTGTACGGAACCCGTACCCTGCTCGACGGCATCTCCCTCGGCGTATCCGAGGGGGACCGGATCGGTGTCGTCGGCCGCAACGGCGACGGCAAGACCACCCTCATCCGGATGCTCGCCAAACTGGAGGAACCGGACACCGGCCGGGTCACCCAGTCGGGCGGACTGCGCATGGGCGTCCTCACCCAGCACGACTCCCTGGACCCCAAGGCCACCGTCCGGCACGAGATCATCGGGGACATGGCCGACCACGAGTGGGCCGGCAACGCCAAGATCCGCGACGTGCTGACCGGGCTCTTCGGCGGGCTGGACCTGCCCGGCTTCGGCCAGGGCCTCGACACCGTCATCGGCCCGCTCTCCGGTGGCGAGCGCCGCCGCATCGCGCTGGCCCAGCTGCTCATCGCCGACCAGGACCTCCTCGTACTCGACGAGCCCACCAACCACCTGGACGTCGAGGGCATCTCCTGGCTGGCCAAGCACCTCCAGGAACGCCGCTCCGCGCTCGTCTGCGTCACCCACGACCGGTGGTTCCTCGACCAGGTCTGCACCCGCATGTGGGACGTGCAGCGCGGTGACGTCCACGAGTACGAGGGCGGCTACAGCGACTACGTCTTCGCCCGCGCCGAGCGGGACCGCATCGCCGCGACCGAGGAGTCCAAGCGGCAGAACCTGATGCGCAAGGAGCTGGCCTGGCTGCGCCGCGGTGCCCCGGCCCGGACCTCCAAGCCGCGCTACCGCATCGAGGCCGCCAACGAGCTGATCGCCGACGTGCCGCCGCCGCGCGACAAGTCCGCGCTGATGAAGTTCGCCAACGCCCGCCTCGGCAAGACGGTGTTCGACCTGGAGGACGTGACCGTCCAGGCCGGCCCCAAGACCCTGCTCAAGCACCTCACCTGGCACCTCGGCCCCGGCGACCGCGTGGGTCTCGTCGGCGTCAACGGAGCCGGCAAGACCTCCCTGCTGCGCGCCCTCGGCGAGGCCGCCCGCACCCAGGGCGACGTCCAGCCCGCCGCCGGCACCGTGACCGTCGGCAAGACGGTCAAGCTGGCCTACCTCTCCCAGGAGGTCGGCGAACTCGACCCGTCCCTGCGGGTCCTGGAGGCCGTGCAGCGCGTGCGTGACCGGGTCGACCTCGGCCAGGGCCGCGAGATGACGGCGGGCCAGCTGTGCGAGCAGTTCGGTTTCACCAAGGAGAAGCAGTGGACCCCGGTCGGCGACCTCTCCGGTGGTGAGCGGCGCCGGCTGCAGATCCTGCGGCTGCTGATGGACGAGCCCAACGTCCTCTTCCTCGACGAGCCCACCAACGACCTCGACATCGAGACCCTGACCCAGCTGGAGGACCTCCTCGACGGCTGGCCCGGGTCGATGATCGTGATCTCGCACGACCGGTTCTTCATCGAGCGCACCACCGACACGGTGATGGCCCTGCTCGGCGACGCGAGCCTGCGGATGCTGCCGCGCGGCCTCGACGAGTACCTGGAGCGCCGTCAGAAGATGATCGAGGCGGCCTCCCCGGCTCCCGCCGCGGGTTCCGCCGCCAAGTCCTCCTCCTCCGGGGACTCCCGCGCCGCGAAGAAGGAACTGCAGAAGATCGAGCGGCAGCTCAACAAGATGTCGGACCGCGAGAGCAGCCTGCACGCCCAGATCGCGGAGAACTCCACCGACTTCGACAAGGTGGCCAAGCTCGACGCGGAACTGCGGGAACTCATCTCGAACCGGGACGAGTTGGAGATGCGCTGGCTGGAGCTCGCCGAGGAGGCGTAGATTCCGCCCCCGCACGCCCCAACTGGCCGGATAACGGCGGCATCACGGGCCGGTCCTCCCTTGGGAACGGGGGGTGACCGGCCCGGCGCTTTTCTCGCCGTCAGTGATAGAAAGGTCATCCTCCGACCACCCGAAGCCGAAGGTATGCGCTGATGACCGAGCCGCCCCAGCCGCCGAACCAGCCGCCGACACCTTCCGGTTACGGGCACCTGCCCGGACCGCCGCAGCCCGGTTACGGATATCCGCCTCAGCAGGGCGAGAACCCCTACGCCCAGCAGGCGCCGCAGGGCCCGTACGGCCAGCAGCCGCCCCAGCCGCCGCAGGGCCCGTACGGCGCGCAGCCCCCCGGCGGCCACGGCTTTCCGCCGCCGCCCCCCGGCATGCCTCCGATGCCGCCCGCCCAGCCGGGCCCGCCCTCCGCGCAGCACAAGAAGCGCAACGCGGTGATCGCGGCGGCCGTGGCAGGCGTGCTCCTCCTGGGCGCCGGCGGCTGGTTCGTCCTCAAGGGCGACGGCAAGAGCAAGGACCACCCCGTCGCGCAGGACACCACGGCGCCCGCCGACGACAAGGCCTCGCCGTCCCCCTCCGTGGACAAGGGCGACGGCAGCGGCAACGGCAGCGGCGAGCAGGACCTCAACGCCGGGCGCAAGCCGGGCGAGGACAAGGTCCTCTGGCTCAAGACCAGCAAGATCGACGGTCCGGGTGCCGGCGTGGACGCCAAGGGCCAGTGGATCGTCGGCGACACCGTCGTCAAGACCGTCTGGAAGACGGTCACCGGCTACTCGGTCGCGGACGGCAAGGAGAAGTGGAGCCTGACCCTGCCCACCGCGATCTGCGCGGTCACCGACGGCATGACCGCGGAGGGCAGGACCGTCGTCATGTACAAGGACGGCGAGTCCAGCAGCGCCACCTGCAACCAGATGCGGATGATCGACCTGAAGGCCGGCAAGGAGGGGTGGTCGCACGAGGTTCCCAAGGAGGGCCTCTTCGACATCTTCACCACCCCCGACCTCGCCCTCACCGGGGACGCCCTCGTGGTCAACCGGATGGGCATGAGCAGTGTCTTCAAGGTCAGCACCGGGGACAAGCTCTTCGACAACAAGCGTGACGAGGGCTGCCAGCCCGGCGACTTCGTCGCCGCCAACGGCAAGATGCTCGCCGTCGCCACCTGCCAGGACGCCGACAAGACCGTCGAGGTCATGGACGCGAGCCCGGCCACCGGCAAGAACAGCTGGATCTACAAGCTCCCCAAGGGCTTCGACGTCAAGACCGTCTACTCGCTCGACCCGATCGTCCTGGACATCGGCAACAGCGCGAAGGAACGCTCCATCGTGGTCCTGGGACCCGACGGGAAGCAGCGCGCCACCGTCGCCGGCGACGGCAGCTTCCCGGTCGGCTGCGGTGGCCTCTTCGGCGGTGCCTTCGGCCGCGGCCTGCAGAGCTGCGGTTCCTCCTACGTGGACGCGAACACCCTCTACCTGCCGACCTCGTCGGATCCGGGCAAGGCGAACGAGATCGTCGCCTTCGACCTGACCAGCGGCAAGGAGAAGTGGCGCACCCCGGCCGGTGAGGGCCGCACCATCACCCCGCTCAAGGCCGCGGACGGCCAGGTGGTCGTCTACCGCAAGGCGGAGAGCGAGAAGGGCGGCGAGGTCCTCACGATCCCGGCCGCCGGCGGCACCCCCAAGGTGGTCCTGCGCAACCCCTCCGGGGCCTCCGCCCCCGTCGAGAGCTCCTTCTTCGCCCCCAAGGTGGCCTACGCGGACGGACGGCTCTTCCTCTCCGTCGACCACCTCACGGCACAGAACAAGGACGAGAAGTTCCTGATGGTCTTCGGCAAGTGAGCGATTCCCCAGCGAACTAGTCCGCCGAGACGCCCACCGAGAGGCAGTAGACCCCCCGATGAGTACCCCGAGTACCCCGCCGCCCCCCAACCAGCCGCCGTCCGGCGGTTTCGGCGCGCCCCAGGACCCCCGGCAGGGCGGCTTCGGGGCCACCCCGCCGGTGCCCCCCGTACCGCCGGCCGCGCCTGCGGCGCCCCCGCAGCCGCCGACGGTCCCGGCCGGGCAGTCCACCGTCCCGGCCGGGCAGCCCGCGTCTCCCGCCGAGCCCGCGTACGGGTATCCGCAGGCGGCCTACGGCTACCCGCAGGAGCAGCAGCAGCCCGCCACGGCGCCCATGTACGCGGCCCAGCCCGCGGCCGGATCCGGCGCGGGCCCCGGCGGCGGCAACGAGGTCCGGACCCAGCTGATGATCGTCGGCGCGGCCGTCCTGGCCATCGTCCTCATCGTCGCGGGCGGCTTCTGGTACTCCTCCGACGACGGCAAGGACAGTGGCCCGACGCCCACCGCCGACGGCACGGCCAGTCCCGGTAGCGACAAGCCGGGCGCCGGCGGCAGCGAGAAGGTGCCCGCCAGTCCCAAGTCCAAGACGCTGGTCAACCTCCCGATGCCGGCCTCGGACGACATCGTGGAGATCCCGGGCTCATGGGTGACCGACTCCACGTACGTCAAATCGGACGTGGCCAAGGTGGTCGGCTACAACCTCACCGACGGCGCCAAGAAGTGGGAGACCCCGCTCAAGGGGAACGTCTGCGGCGCCAGCCGCTTCGCCTCCGAGGACAAGGCCGCGATCCTCTTCGACGAGGCCCTGCCGACGGCGGACAAGAAGTACCAGCCCTGCAACCAGATCGGCGTCGTCGACCTGATCAGCGGCAAGCTCGTGTGGTCCGCCACCGCCAAGTCCCAGACCGGCGGCGACAAGCCCCTCAAATTCAACGAGATCACCGTCAGTGGCCAGACCGTGGCCGCGGGCGGCACGGACGGCGGCGCCGCCTGGAACCTCGCCGACGGCAAGCCCCTGTGGGCGCCCAAGCCCGACTCCGAAGGCTGCGAGGACCTCGGCTACGGCGGCGGCCCCGCCCTCGCCGTGATCCGCCGGTGCGGCCAGTACCCGAACTACACGATGTACGCCCAGGCCCTCGACGCGGCCACGGGCGCGCAGAAGTCCTCGTACAAGCTCTCCGCCGGCATCGAGTACGCCCAGATCGTCTCCACCAAGCCGCTGGTCGTCGCCGCGAACATCAACAACACCGCCAAGAACGCCTCGGGCGTCAGCGACCTCTTCGTCGTCGACGACGGGGGCCAGCTGAAGTCGCACATCGCGCTCACCTCGGGCAACTACGCACCCAAGTGCGGCCCCACAGAGGTCGAGGTCTGCAGCCACATGATCGTCGGCAACGGGAAGCTCTACCTGCCGACCGAGGACCACAAGGGCAAGGCCGAATACGGCGACACCAACGAGATCGTCTCGTTCGACCTCGACACCGGCAAGCAGACCGCCGACCGCGCCGACGCGGGCGAGCGCTACTCGATGATCCCGCTGCGCATGGACGGGTCGAACCTCATCGCCTACAAGGTCCCGCCCTACGACGGCGGCGGCCAGATCGTCTCGATCGACGGCAAGACGATGAAGGAGACCCTCCTCCTGCAGAATCCGGCCACCAAGGAATCGCAGCGCGCCGAGACCCAGTACGTGCCGGACAGCGCCGAGTACCGCTACCACAACGGCAAGCTCTTCATCGCCCGCACGGCCGTGATGAGCAAGTCCACGAGCAGCACCGACCCGTACTACTCCTTCGTCTCCTTCACCGCGAGCTGACCGGGCGACACCACCCCGTCGAACGCTTCGGAAGCCCCCGGAAGGTCCGTCCTTCCGGGGGCTTCTGTGCGGTATCCGCACCACACCGTCGAACAAGCGTGTAGCTTGCCGGGTCAGAAGGGTCGGGGGTGGGTGCCTCAATGGGCGTACGGGTCATGGTGGTCGACGAGCACCGGCTACTGGCCGAGGCGCTCGCCTCGGCCCTGAAACTGCGCGGCCACCGGGTCCTGGCGGCAGCCGCCCCGGCGGCGGGCGCCGCCGAACTGGTCATCAGCCGGGCTCCGGAGGTCTGCCTGCTGGGCACCGCCACCCCCGCCGAGCCGGGGGTCTTCGAGCCGATCGTGCGGATCAAGCGGGAGCGTCCGCAGATCGCCGTGGTCGTCCTCGGGCCGGTGCCGAGCCCGCGCGGCATCGCGGCGGCCTTCGCCGCGGGCGCCTCCGGGTACGTGCGCCACGACGAGCGCATCGAGGGCGTGGAGCGGGCCCTGGCCAAGGCCAGGGCGGGTGAAGTGGCCATCGCCCCGCAGCTGTTGCAGGGGGCGTTCGCCGAACTCCTCAACCCCTCGGCCCAGCCCGACGACGAGGGCGGCAGGCTGCTGCGGCTGCTCACCCCGCGGGAGGTGGAGGTCCTGGTCCGGGTCGCGGAGGGCGAGGACACCCGGCTCATCGCCGCGGGCATGGCCATCGCGCCGAGCACCGCGCGCACGCACGTACAGCGGGTGCTGATGAAGCTGGGCGTGGGCTCGCGGCTGGAGGCGGCCGCGCTGGCCGCCCGTACCGGGCTGCTGGACCGGGCCGTACTGCCGCGCCCCGGGGCCGCTTCGCTCTGATGCGGTCCGCGGATTTCCCCGGCGGGGCGCGATCGGGTATGCCGGTACCCAGCATGCGCACGGTGCATGCGGTCCCCGGCGAGAGGCAGTAGGCACGTGAGCGAGACGGCGTCTTCCAAGTACCTGGTCACCGGCGGAGCCGGATACGTGGGCGGCGTGGTCGCCGCCCACCTCCTGGAGGCGGGCCACGAGGTCACGGTCCTCGACGACCTGTCCACCGGATTCCGCGAAGGGGTGCCGGCAGGCGCCGCGTTCATCGAGGGCCGGGTCCAGGACGCGGCCGAGTACCTGGACCCCTCCTACGACGCGGTGCTGCACTTCGCGGCCTCCTCGCAGGTCGGCGAGTCGGTGGTGAACCCCGGCAAGTACTGGGCGAACAACGTCGGCGGCACCATGGCCCTGCTGGCCGCGATGCGCGATGCGGGCGTGGCCAGGCTGGTGTTCTCCTCCACCGCCGCGACCTACGGGGAGCCGGGCGGCGACGGCCCCCTGACCGAGTCCTCGGTCACCGCGCCGACCAACCCGTACGGGGCTTCGAAGCTGGCCGTCGACCACATGATCGCGGGGGAGTGCGTGGCCCACGGCCTCGCGGCGGTGTCCCTGCGCTACTTCAACGTGGCCGGGGCCTACGGGGAGTTCGGCGAGCGCCACGACCCCGAGTCGCACCTGATCCCGCTGGTCCTGCAAGTGGCCCTGGGCGAGCGGGAGGCGATCTCGGTGTTCGGGGACGACTACCCGACCCCCGACGGCACCTGTGTGCGCGACTACATCCACGTCGCCGACCTGGCGGAGGCCCACCTGGCCGCCCTGCGGGTCGCGGCCTCCGGGGAGCACCTGGTGTGCAACCTCGGCAACGGCAGCGGGTTTTCGGTCCGCGAGGTCGTCGAGACCGTCCGCAAGGTCACCGGCAAGGAGATCCCCGAGGTCCTGGCCCCGCGCCGGGCCGGCGACCCGGCGGTGCTCGTCGCCTCCGCCAGGACGGCCCACGAGCGCCTCGGATGGACCCCGAGCCGCTCGGACCTCACCGGGATCGTGACGGACGCCTGGGACTTCCTGCGCGCCCACCGCTCCCGAACCAGCTGACCCCGTACGAGGCTTCGGGCACCCGTTGCCCGCACGCCCCCGTGCCTGCGCTTCTTCCGGCGTGGGCGCGGGGGCGTGCACATGTTCGTGGTGCGCCGTGGGCGGGCGCTCTGCGCGGGCGCCCGGCGTGCACACGCCGGGTGAAATGCTCCCCGTGCAACTGCCCGTGGCACACCCCGGTCCGGAATGCCTCTTACGGGCTCCGGAGGCAGTCGATTTCAAGCCACCGCAAAGCCCCCCTGGGGATGCCCCGCAGGAAAATCCCTTGGAAAACTTCTGCAATTCGGCCAACTGCGAGCCACCCCGGGCCTACGCTGATGCGTGACACCGGTGGGGGCCGGTGTTGATTCAGGGGTCGAGACAAGTCGGGTACGACGTCCGGTCCGGGGTAGTGCAGATATGTCACGGCGGCGGCCGCGGCGACTGCGGATCACCCGGTCCGGGCGCCGTACCCGCAGCTGTCCGTTCCCCGACCCTTGGGGGTTTTATGGTCCGTATCCGGGTACTCGTGGTCGACGATCACCGCATCTTCGCCGAATCTCTCGCCGCCGCACTCGCGGCCGAGCCGGACGTGGACGTGTCCGCGGCCGGCAGTGGCCCTGCCGCGCTGCGCTGCCTCGAACGCGCCGTCACCGAGGGCCGCCGCTTCGACGTGGTCCTGGTCGACGCAGACCTCGCCGCCGTCGCCGGAGCCGTCCCGAGCCAGCGGGAGGCCGGTTCCGGGCCGCCACCCGGCGCCGACGGGATCGCGCTGGTGGCGGGCGTGCGGGTCTCGCACCCCGGGGTCCGGGCGGTGGTCCTCGCCGAGCGCGACGACCCCCGCCGGGCCGCCCTCGCACTCCAGGCAGGGGCCTCCGGGTGGGTGGCGAAGGACTGCTCGCTCTCGCGGCTCCTCGCCGTTATCCGCGGAGTCCTGCGCGAGGAGACGCACCTTCCGCCCGCGCTGCTCACCGGAGTGCTCCGTGAACTGACGGCCGCACGAAAGCACCGTACGGACAGCGAGCGGCTCGTGGAGTCCCTGACTCCGCGGGAGCACGAGGTGCTGCGCTGCATGGTGGCGGGGCTGGGCCGCAAGGACGTGGCCGCGCGGCTGTTCCTCTCCCCCCACACCGTCCGCACCCACATGCAGAACGTGCTGGGAAAGCTCGGTGTCCACTCCACGCTCGCGGCGGTGGCCCTGGCCAGACGGGCCGGCGTACGCCCCGCGGACCTGCCGGGACTGCCCGCTCTGCCGGGACCGGCGCTAGCCGGGGAGGTTGTCGAACGGAGCGGTCAACTGGCGTAGCAGCGCGGCGAGATCGCCGCGCTGGGTACGCGAGAGCTGGGCCAGGATCGCCCGCTCCTGGGCCAGCAGCCCGGCGAGCGCCTGGTCGGCGCGGTCGCGGCCCTCGGGGGTGAGGCGGACCAGGACCCCGCGCCGGTCGCTGGGGTCGGGCAGCCGCTCGACGAGGCCCTTCTTGGCCAGCCGGTCGATGCGGTTGGTCATGGTGCCGGAGGTGACCAGGGTTTGGGTCAGCAGCTGGCCGGGCGAGAGCTGGTAGGGCGCGCCCGCGCGCCGCAGCGAGGTCAAGACATCGAACTCCCACGGCTCCAGGCCGTGCTCGGAGAAAGCCAGCCTGCGGGCGCGGTCGAGGTGGCGCGCGAGCCTGCTGACGCGGCTGAGCACCTCGAGTGGTTCCACGTCGAGGTCAGGGCGTTCCCGCCGCCATGCCGCGACCAGTCGGTCGACCTCGTCCTCCATGCCGATCAGTGTAAAGGGTCTGTCGACATGAAGTCTCTTCAAATCGAGTATCTCGATATCATGTATCTTGACGTCAAGATATATTCTCGGCGACCATGGGGCATGGAGGGGGCCGGAGCGGCTTCCGCATCCGACCGCATTGCCAGCAAGGAGGCTCGAACATGCATTCCGACACCGCAGCCACCGGCGTGCCCACGGCACCCACAGCACCCACGTGGGACCCACAGCAATACCTCCGGCACGCCGGCCACCGGGCCCGCCCCTTCCTCGATCTCCTGAACCGCATACCGGAGCTCCCCTCGAAGCCCGCCCGGATCGCCGACCTCGGCTGCGGCCCCGGCAACGTCACCGCGCTCATCGCCGACCGCTGGCCCGAAGCCCACATCACCGGATACGACCTCTCTCCTGAGATGCTCCACCGCGCGAGTGCCGAGTACGCGGGCCCCACCGGCGGAGGCGGCGTCCTCGACTTCCGCCACGGAGACCTGGCCGACTGGCTCCCCGAGGAGCCCTACGACCTGATCGTCTCCAACGCCGCCCTCCAGTGGGTCCCGGGCCACCCGGGATCCTTCGCCGCCTGGACCAACGGACTGCGCCCCGGAGGCACCTTCGCCTTCCAGATCCCCGGCAACTTCACCGCCCCCAGCCACCGGATCCTCGCCGAGCTGTGCGACACCCCGCGCTGGCGGGCCCGGCTCGCCGGACACGGGGCCCGCTACATCCACATCCTCGAACCGGCCGGATACCTGGAGCGGTTCACCGAACTCGGCTGCACCGCCGACGTCTGGGAAACCACCTACCACCAGCTGCTCGAAGGCACCGACCCGGTACTGGACTGGGTCAAGGGCACCGCGCTGCGGCCCGTGCTGACCGCACTGGGCGACGACCGCGAAGCGGTGGACGCCTTCCTGGAGGAGTACCGCACCCTGCTGCGCCACGCCTACCCGCCGGGCCCGCGCGGCACCGTCTTCCCGTTCCGGCGCATCTTCGCCGTAGCCCGCAAGGGGGCCTGACCATGCTCGCCGCAGTGGACCACGTACAGCTCGCCGCGCCGCCCGGCTCGGAGGACCGGCTGCGCGCCTACTACACCGACGTGCTCGGCATGACCGAGCTGCCCAAGCCGCCGGCGCTCGCGGCCCGTGGCGGCTGCTGGTTCGCCGCCGGGCCCGTCCAGCTCCACCTCGGCGTGGAGGAGGACTTCCGCCCCGCCCGCAAGGCCCACCCGGGCCTCAGGGTCACCGGCATCGAGGCGTACGCGAGCAGACTGGAGGAACGCGGCGCCGAGGTCGTCTGGGACCACGACCTCCCGGGCCACCGCCGCTTCTACTCCGAGGACCCGGTCGGGAACAGGCTGGAGTTCCTCGAACCGCACAGCCCGGAGCCCCGCGCGGGCTGAACCCCCGCACCTACGACGGCGCCCCGCCACCGGAGATCCGGTGACGGGGCGCCGTCGTAGGTGCGGGACCGACTAGTGCAGTTCCACGTAGGCGTTCCAGCCGCCACCGAGGGCGATGCGGCTCCCGAAGGTGTTCATGCCCTTCAGGCCCGACGCCTTGTACAGGTACGCGCTGCCGGAGGAGTCGACGGCCACGATGTCGGTGAGACCGTCACCGGTGATGTCGCCGACCGCGGCCAGCTTGCCCATGCCGTTCCAGCCGGTGCCGGCCTTGATGCGGTCACCGAAGCTGTTGCTGCCGTTGCCCGGGTAGACCCACAGCGTGCCGTCGTTGCCGCGGGCGATCAGGTCGGCGCGGCCGTCGCCGGTCACGTCGCCGGCGCCGAAGAGCTTGTTGTAGATGTCCCAGCCGCCGCCGAGGCGGATGCGGTCGCGGAACTGGTAGCCGTTGCCGATGCTCGGGTAGAGCCACAGCACGTTCGACTTGTCGCGGGCCAGCAGGTCACCGAGGCCGTCGCCGTTGATGTCGCCCACGCCGACGAGGGAGTTGTAGATGTCCCAGCCGCCACCGACGAGGTTGTTGTCGCTGTAGAGCTGGCCACCACCCCAGAAGAGCCAGTTGCCGGTGTTCTGGCGGCCGAAGGAGGACGCCACGGCCATGCCGACCTGGTCCACCGGCGCTTCGCCGCTCGACAGGATGTTCTGTCGGTCGGAGAAGCCGCCGTCCATCTTGCCGAAGTAGGCGAAGACGGCGCCGTCGCCGGTGCGGGCGAGGAGCTCGGAGCGGCCGTGCGCGGGCACGCCGCCCTGGCCGGCGAACAGGTTGGTGTACTGCCAGCCGGTGCCCATCGCGAAGCGGTCACCGAAGCCGTTGGCGCCGTTCGCGGCGTAGGCCCACATCTTGCCGGTGGAGTCGCGGCCCGTGAGCCAGGTGGCGCCCTGGGTGGAGGTGAGCAGCTGGAACTGGTTGTACATGTTCCAGCCGCCGCCGAGGGAGACGCGGTCGCCGAAGCTGTTGCTGCCGTTGCCCGGGTAGACGAACAGGCCGCCCTCCGCGGAGGTCACCAGGAGGTCGGGCTTGCCGTCGGCGTTGAAGTCGCCGCCGCCGAGGATCTGGGAGTAGATGTCCCAGCCGCTGCCGAGGGAGATCCGGTCGCCGTAGGGGCTGCGCGAATCGGCCGTGCCGTTGCCCGGGTACAGGTACATGGCGCCGTTGGGCGTGCGGGCCAGCAGGTCCGCGTTGCCGTCGCCGGTCACATCGCCGACACCGGTGACCTTGTTGTAGATGTTCCAGCCGCCGCCGAACCAGCCGGTGCGCGAGGCGCTGTACTTGCCCGCCGTCAGCAGCGCCAGCTGGCCGTCGACGGAGAGCGTCAGGAGCTCCGGGTGCCCGTCGTGGTCGAGGTCGCCGGGCGTGATGACGTCCTTGAAGTCCTCGTCGTACTTGGAGCCGGCGGCGGCGCCCGCGACGACGAACTCCGGGTCCGTGGCGTCGTTGAAGGTCTTCAGGTACGTCTTGCCGTTGAGACCGCGGTACAGGATGTCCTGATTGCCGTCCATGTCGACGTCGAGCAGCGGCGTGATCGCGGCGGCCGCCGCGCCCGCCACGCCCTCGGCGCTGCGCTGCAGGTTCTTGGCCTTGGGCGCGGGGGCCTTCGGCCGGACGCCCGTCGGGCGTTCGATGGTCGCCGGCCGCTCGGCCTTCGGGGCGGGGACCGGCTTTTCGGCGGCCGAGACCGGACCGGAAAGGATCATGCCCGCCGCAAGGGCGAGGGCGGTGCAGGCCGCGATGCGGCCGGAGCGCGTGGAGCGCATGAAAGACAAGAGGTCTCCCTGGTAAAAATTCAGGCGAAACCGGGCTGAACGCACTCGTCACGGCGCGCGGAGGTACTGCGCTGCACGTGGGACGGCATTCCCCCCCGGGAAGTAAACGAAGACTACCTGTGTGGCGCGTGTTGCCCTAGCGATTAAGGACGCGATTTTGATCGCGTTCAGAACGCAGTGGTGCCCGGGTCTCCCGACCCGGGCACCAGGTGCACCGTCCCTGCTCACGCAGCGCGAGCGGGCGAGTGGGTTCAGCTCTTGCGGTGGCCCACCAGCCGGGGCTTCGCCTCCAGGTTCTCCAGCCCGTGCCAGGCCAGGTTCACCAGGTGCGCCGCCACCTCCGCCTTCTTCGGCCGACGCGTCTCCAGCCACCACTGCCCGGTCAGCGCCACCATCCCGACCAGCGCCTGCGCGTACAGCGGGGCCAGCTTCGGGTCGAAGCCGCGGGCCTTGAACTCCAGGCCCAGGATGTCCTCGACCTGGGTGGCGATATCGCTGATCAGCGAGGCGAACGTACCCGTCGACTGGGCCACCGGGGAGTCCCGGACCAGGATCCGGAAACCGTCCGTGTAGTTCTCGATGTAGTCCAGCAGGGCGAATGCCGCCTGCTCCAGGAGCTCCCGCGGATGCCCGGCCGTCAGCGCACCCGTCACCCCGTCCAGCAGCTGGCGCATCTCCCGGTCCACGACGACCGCGTAGAGGCCCTCCTTGCCGCCGAAGTGCTCGTAGACCACCGGCTTGGACACCCCGGCCTTGGCCGCGATCTCCTCCACCGACGTGCCCTCGAAGCCCTTCTCGGCGAACAGGATGCGGCCGATGTCCAGCAGTTGCTGGCGCCGCTCCGCGCCCGTCATCCGGACCCGGCGGGACCGCCTGGGCTTGTCGCTGCTGGAACTGCTGCCGTCGATCGCCACGCCCCCCATCATGCCGCGTTCGACGTCTCTTCCTTGCGCCGGGCGTCGATGCGCTCCTCGGACGGCCAGCGCACGTCGGACGCCCAGCCCAGCTGTTCGAACCAACGGATCAGCCGCGCGCTGGAGTCGACCTGGCCGCGCAGCACACCGTGCCGGGCCGAGGTCGGGTCGGCGTGGTGCAGGTTGTGCCAGGACTCGCCGCAGGACAGCACCGCCAGCCACCAGACGTTCCCGGAGCGGTCACGGGACTTGAACGGGCGCTTGCCCACGGCGTGGCAGATCGAGTTGATCGACCACGTCACGTGGTGCAGCAGGGCGACCCGCACCAGGGAGCCCCAGAAGAACGCGGTGAAGGCGCCCCACCAGGACATCGTCACCAGGCCGCCCACGACCGGCGGGATCGCCAGCGAGAAGATCGTCCACCAGACGAAGTCGCGCGAGATGCGGCGGATCGCCGGGTCCTTGATCAGGTCCGGGGCGTACTTCTGCTGGTTGGTCTGCTCCTCGTCGAAGAGCCACCCGATGTGCGCCCACCACAGGCCCTTCATCAGGGCCGGCACCGTCTCGCCGAAGCGCCACGGCGAATGCGGGTCGCCCTCGTGGTCGGAGTACTTGTGGTGCTTGCGGTGATCGGCCACCCAGCGCACCAGCGGACCCTCCACCGCCATCGAGCCCATGACCGCCAGCGCGATCCGCAGCGGCCGCTTCGCCTTGAAGGAGCCGTGCGTGAAGTAGCGGTGGAAGCCGATGGTGATGCCGTGGCAGGCCAGGAAGTACATGAAGACCATCAGGCCCACGTCCAGCCAGCTCACCCCCCAGCCCCAGGCCAGCGGGATCGCGCCGAGCAGGGCGACGAAGGGAACGGTGATGAACAGCAGCAGCGCCAGCTGCTCGACGGACCTCTTGCTCTCACCGCCCAGGGTCGCGGAGGGCGCGGACGCGTCGGAGGGCGCCGAGGCACCCTCGATCACGTCGGGACTGATGGTCATGGGGTCCCCTGAGGGTGAGGAGTCGGGAGGCGCGCCGCCCGGCCACGATCCCTACGGACCCGTAACCTACGGCAACGTAAGTATGGCAAAGGTCCTGCCCGCGGCAAGAGGAGCGCGCCCGCCGCCGTGTCCCGCGGCCCGGGCGCCACGGGGCCCCCGGGCCCGTCGCCGCGGGCCCTTCGGCCCCACCTGCCCCACCCGCACCGCGGTGCCGTCCCGCCTGATGACACATATACCGAGGCACGAGGACCGGACACCTATCCTGGTGTCGTCGGACAGCGCGGTCCGCACGGGCAGCCCGAGCTGCGCATCAGGAGCGGCGATGCCGCGCACAGCCCCGGAGCCCACCTCCCAGTAGCGCTCGAAAACACTGCAAGGAGCCGCACCTGTGAGCAGTGCCGACCAGGCCCCCTCCACCGAGGCCCTCTCGAACACCGCCGTCGCAGCCGCCAACGCCGAGCTGCGCGCCGACATCCGCCGCCTCGGCGACCTCCTCGGCGAGACCATCGTCCGCCAGGAGGGCCAAGACCTCCTCGACCTGGTCGAACGCGTCCGGGCCCTCACCCGCACCGACGGCATCGCCGCGGCCGCGCTGCTCGGCGACACCGACCTGCAGACCGCCGCCAAGCTGGTGCGCGCCTTCTCCACCTACTTCCACCTCGCCAACGTCACCGAGCAGGTGCACCGCGGCAAGGAGCTGCGCGCCCACCGCGCCGCCGAAGGCGGCCTGCTGGCCCGCACGGCCGACATGCTCAAGGACGCCGACCCCGACCACCTGCGCGAGACGGTCAAGAACCTCAACGTCCGCCCGGTCTTCACCGCGCACCCCACCGAGGCGGCCCGCCGCAGCGTCCTGAACAAGCTGCGCCGCATCGCCGCGCTGCTGGAGGAGCCCGTCGCGGGCGCCGGCGAACGCCGCCGCCACGACCTGCGCCTCGCCGAGAACATCGACCTCGTCTGGCAGACCGACGAGCTGCGCGTGGTCCGCCCCGAGCCCGCCGACGAGGCCCGCAACGCCATCTACTACCTCGACGAGCTGCATGCCGGCGCCGTCGGCGACGTACTCGAGGACCTCGCCGCGGAGCTCCAGCGGGTCGGCATCGAGATCCCCGCCGGCACCCGCCCGCTCACCTTCGGCACCTGGATCGGCGGCGACCGCGACGGCAACCCCAACGTCACCCCCGAGGTGACCCGGGACGTCCTGATCCTCCAGCACGAGCACGGCATCACCGACGCGCTGGAACTCATCGACTTCCTGCGCGGACTGCTGTCGAACTCCATCCGCTACACCGGCGCCACCGAGGAACTCCTCACCTCCCTCCAGGCCGACCTGGAGCGCCTCCCCGAGATCAGCCCGCGCTACAAGCGGCTGAACGCCGAGGAGCCGTACCGCCTCAAGGCCACCTGCATCCGCCAGAAGCTCGTCAACACCCGCGAGCGCCTCGCCAAGGGCACCCCGCACGAGGAAGGCCGCGACTACCTCGGCACCGCCGAGCTGCTCACCGACCTCACCCTCATCCAGACCTCCCTGCGCGAACACCGCGGCGCTCTCTTCGCCGACGGCCGCATGGACCGCACCATCCGCACGCTGGCCGCCTTCGGCCTCCAGCTCGCCACCATGGACGTGCGCGAGCACGCGGACGCCCACCACCACGCGCTCGGCCAGCTCTTCGACCGGCTCGGCGAGGAGTCCTGGCGCTACGCCGACATGCCCCGCGACTACCGCGGCAAGCTGCTCGCCAAGGAGCTGCGCTCGCGCCGCCCGCTGGCGCCCACCCCGGCACCGCTCGACGCCGCCGGGCAGAAGACCCTCGGCGTCTTCGGCGCCATCAAGGACGCCTTCGAGAAGTTCGGCCCCGAGGTCATCGAGTCCTACATCATCTCGATGTGCCAGGGCGCCGACGACGTCTTCGCCGCGGCCGTCCTGGCCCGCGAGGCCGGCCTCATCGACCTGCACGGCGGCTGGGCCAAGATCGGCATCGTCCCGCTCCTGGAGACCACCGACGAGCTCAAGGCCGCCGACGTCATCCTCGACGAGATGCTTGCCGACCCCTCCTACCGGCGCCTCGTCTCGCTGCGCGGCGACGTCCAGGAGGTCATGCTCGGCTACTCCGACTCCTCCAAGTTCGGCGGCATCACCACCTCCCAGTGGGAGATCCACCGCGCCCAGCGCCGACTGCGCGACGTGGCCCACCGCTACGGCGTGCGCTTGCGCCTCTTCCACGGCCGCGGCGGCACCGTCGGCCGCGGTGGCGGCCCCTCGCACGACGCGATCCTCGCGCAGCCCTGGGGCACCCTGGAGGGCGAGATCAAGGTCACCGAGCAGGGCGAGGTCATCTCCGACAAGTACCTCGTGCCCTCGCTGGCCCGCGAGAACCTGGAGCTGACCGTCGCGGCGACCCTCCAGGCCTCCGCCCTGCACACCGCGCCCCGGCAGTCCGACGAGGACCTGGCCCGCTGGGACGAGGCCATGGACACCGTCTCGGACGCGGCGCACAACGCGTACCGCGCGCTCGTCGAGGACCCGGACCTGCCGGCGTACTTCTTCGCCGCCACCCCGGTGGACCAGCTCGCCGACCTGCACCTGGGCTCCCGCCCCTCGCGCCGCCCCGACTCGGGCGCGGGCCTCGACGGCCTGCGCGCCATCCCGTGGGTCTTCGGCTGGACCCAGTCCCGCCAGATCGTCCCCGGCTGGTACGGGGTCGGGTCGGGCCTCAAGGCCCTGCGCGAGGCGGGCCGGGGCGACGCGCTGGCCGAGATGGGCGAGCGCTGGCACTTCTTCCGCAACTTCCTCTCCAACGTCGAGATGACGCTGGCCAAGACGGATCTGCGGATCGCCCGCCACTACGTCGACACCCTCGTGCCCGAGGAGCTCAAGCACGTCTTCGCCCGCATCGAGGCCGAGCACGAGCTCACCGTCCGCGAGGTCCTGCGGATCACCGGGGGCGAGAAGCTCCTCGACTCCAACCCGGTGCTCCAGCAGACCTTCTCGGTCCGCGACGCCTACCTGGACCCGATCTCCTACCTCCAGGTCTCCCTGCTGGCCCGCCAGCGGGCGGCCGCCGAGCGCGGCGAGGAAGCGGACCCGATCCTGTCGCGGGCCCTGCTCCTGACCGTCAACGGTGTCGCGGCGGGCCTGCGCAACACCGGCTGACGTCCGGACGTACATGAGTGAGGGGCCCGTGCACCATCCGGTGCACGGGCCCCTCACTCATTCGCCCACGGATCAGCTGTTGTAGGTGGACTGGGCGCGCTCCAGGCCCTCCTGGATCAGGCACTCCACGGCGTCCGCCGACCGGTCCACGAACCAGTCCAGTTCCTTGCGCTCCGTGGAGGAGAAGTCCTTCAGCACGAAGTCCGCGACCTGCATGCGGCCGGGCGGGCGGCCGATGCCGCAGCGGACCCGGTGGTAGTCCGGGCCCATGGACTTCGTCATCGACTTCAGACCGTTGTGGCCGTTGTCCCCGCCGCCCAGCTTCAGGCGCAGCGTCGGGTAGTCGATGTCCAGCTCGTCGTGGACGGCGATGATCCGGTCGAGCGGAACCTTGTAGAAGTCCCGCAGCGCCGTCACCGGGCCGCCGGACAGGTTCATGAACGACATGGGCTTGGCCAGCACCACCCGCCGGTTCAGGGGTCCCGGCGGGCCCATGCGGCCCTCCACCACCTGTGCGCGGGCCTTGTGCGCCTTGAACTTCCCGCGCATCCGCTCCGCCAGCAGGTCGGCCACCATGAAACCGATGTTGTGGCGGTTGCCTGCGTACTCCGCACCCGGGTTCCCGAGCCCCACGATCAGCCAGGGCGCCGCGTCGTCCGACATCAAAAGCTCCTTATACGAAGACGACCGCCGTCCCGCTCCAGTGGAGCCGGACGGCGGTCGTTCAGCAAGTGCTGAGGGGGAGAGGCGAGACTCAGGCCTCGGAACCCTCGGCGGCCGGCTCCTCGCCCTGCGGGGCGACGACCTGGAGGACGGCGAGCTCGCCGTCGACGGCCAGCGTGGTGCCGACCGGGAGGACCAGGTCCTTGGCGTGCACGGTGGCGCCGGCCTCGAGGCCCGCGATGGAGACGGTGACCTCGGTCGGGATGTTGGTGGCCTCGGCCTCGACCGAGATCGTGTTCTGGAGGGTCTCCAGCATGTTGTTGCCCGCGGCCAGGTCGCCCTCGGTGACGATCGCGACGTCGACGGTGACCTTCTCGCCCTTCTTGACGATCAGGTAGTCGACGTGGGAGATCGAGCGCTTCAGCGGGTGCTTCTGAACGGCCTTCGGGATGACCAGCTCGGTGCCGCCGTCCACGATGTCCAGGGAGATCAGGACGTTGGCGGTGCGGAGCGCCAGCTGCAGGCCGTGGCCCTCGACGTCGACGTGCTTCGGCTCGGTGCCGTGGCCGTAGATGACGCCGGGAACCATGCCGTCGCGGCGGGCCTGGCGGGCGGCGCCCTTGCCGAACTGGGTGCGGGTCTTCGCGGAAAGCTTGATCTCGGACATGCTCACTCCTCGTGGGGTGACGGAAATGGACGATAGTCACCCGGCCGGAACACGGCCTGCTACGAAGAGCGCGTCGATAACGGAGCACCGGAACCCGTTCGAAAACAGGTACGGCCTCCCTCGCCGAGCAACTCAAGGAGTGTACCCGGCGGGGAGGCCGTACCCAAAAAGGATCTAGCGAGGAGCGGCTGCTCCCACCGCTGTTCCTACTGCTGCTCTTCGAACAGGCTGGTGACCGAGCCGTCCTCGAAGACCTCGCGCACCGCGCGGGCGATCATCGGGGCGATGGACAGCACCGTGATCTTGTCGAGCTCCAGGTCGGACGGGTCCGGCAGGGTGTTCGTGAACACGAACTCGCTGACCTTGGAGTTCTTCAGGCGGTCGGCGGCCGGGCCCGACAGGATGCCGTGCGTGGCCGTCACGATGACGTCCTCCGCGCCGTGCGCGAAGAGCGCGTCGGCCGCGGCGCAGATGGTGCCACCCGTGTCGATCATGTCGTCGACCAGGACGCAGACGCGGCCCTTGACCTCACCGACGACCTCGTGGACGGTCACCTGGTTGGCGACGTCCTTGTCGCGGCGCTTGTGGACGATCGCCAGCGGCGCGTCCAGGCGGTCGCACCAGCGGTCGGCCACGCGCACGCGGCCGGCGTCCGGGGAGACGATCGTCAGCTTGGCGCGGTCGACCTTGGCACCGACGTAGTCCGCGAGGACCGACAGGGCCGAAAGGTGGTCGACCGGGCCGTCGAAGAAGCCCTGGATCTGGTCCGTGTGCAGGTCGACCGTCAGGATGCGGTCGGCGCCCGCGGTCTTGAGCAGGTCGGCGACCAGACGGGCCGAGATCGGCTCGCGGCCCTTGTGCTTCTTGTCCTGGCGGGCGTACCCGTAGGACGGGACGATCACGGTGATGGAGCGTGCCGACGCGCGCTTGAGCGCGTCGATCATGATCAGCTGCTCCATGATCCACTTGTTGATCGGAGCCGTGTGGCTCTGGATCAGGAAGCAGTCCGCGCCGCGAGCCGACTCCTGGAAGCGTACGTAGATCTCGCCGTTCGCGAAGTCGAAAGCCTTGGTCGGCACGAGGCCGACACCGAGCTGGTGCGCGACCTCCTCGGCCAGCTCGGGGTGGGCGCGGCCGGAGAAGAGCATCAGCTTCTTCTCGCCGGTCGTCTTGATCCCGGTCACAGCACTGTCTCCTCAGACGTGGGAAAGCTGCTCGCCCCCGTGTGCGTCCGTCCCGCACACGGTGAGCCAGCCGAATTGCGTGCACCTATCACGGTACGCCGTCTCGGGCGTAGCCGTTTCCGGTCAGTTCACCTCAGCGTTCGTCGGAGTCCTCGTGGACCGCCGACTGAGCCGCTGTCGCGGCGGCACTTCCCGGACGCTTGCGGGCCACCCAGCCCTCGATATTCCGCTGCTGGCCACGGGCCACGGCCAGTGCGCCGGGCGGCACATCCTTGGTGATCACGGACCCGGCGGCCGTGTAGGCGCCGTCCCCGATCGTGACGGGAGCCACAAACATGTTGTCCGAACCCGTCTTGCAGTGTGAGCCGACGGTCGTGTGGTGCTTGTGTTCACCGTCGTAATTCACGAAGACGCTGGCCGCGCCGATGTTCGTGTACTCGCCGATCGTCGCGTCGCCGACGTAACTGAGGTGCGGGACCTTGGTGCCCTCGCCGATCGTGGCGTTCTTCATCTCCACGTACGTACCGGCCTTGGCCTTCGCGCCGAGGTTCGTGCCCGGACGCAGGTACGCGAAGGGACCCACGGTCGCCGACTCGCCGACGACGGCGGTGTCGGCCACCGTGTTGTCCACACGGGCCCGCGGGCCGACGCGCGTGTCCGTCAGGCGGCTGTTCGGGCCGACCTCGGCCTCTTCGGCGACGTGGGTGGTGCCCAGGAGCTGGGTGCCCGGGTGGACGACGGCGTCGCGGCCGAAGGTCACGGTCACGTCGACGAGCGTGCTGGCCGGGTCGACGATCGTCACGCCGGCGAGCATCGCGCGCTCCAGCAGGCGGGCGTTGAGCAGCGCGCGGGCCTCGGCGAGCTGGACCCGGTTGTTGATCCCCAGGATCTGCCGGTGGTCCGCGCCCACGGCGGCGCCGACGCGGTGGCCGGCCTCGCGCAGGATGCCGAGCACGTCGGTGAGGTACTCCTCGCCCTGGCTGTTGTCGGTGCGGACCTTGCCGAGGGCGTCCGCGAGGAGGGTGCCGTCGAAGGCGAAGACCCCGGAGTTGATCTCGCGGATCGCCCGCTGGGCGTCGGTGGCGTCCTTGTGCTCGACGATGGCGGTGACCGCGCCGTCCGCGCCGCGGACGATGCGGCCGTAACCGGTGGAGTCCGGGACCTCGGCGGTCAGCACGGTGACGGCGTTGCCGTCGGCCTCGTGCGTCGCCGTCAGTGCGGCCAGGGTCTCGCCGGTCAGCAGCGGGGTGTCGCCGCAGACGACGACCACGGTGCCGGCGGGCTCGCCGCCCAGCTCTTCGAGGGCCATCCGGACTGCGTGCCCGGTGCCGTTCTGCTCGTACTGGACCGCGGTGCGGACGTCGGCGTCGATGGCGGCGAGGTGCGCGGTGACCTGCTCGCGGGCGTGGCCGACGACCACGACGAGGTGGGTGGGGTCCAGTTCGCGGGAGGCGGCGACTACGTGACCGACGAGCGAGCGCCCGCTGATCTCGTGCAGAACCTTGGGTGTGGCCGACTTCATGCGGGTGCCTTCACCCGCTGCGAGTACGACGACGGCTGCCGGGCGGTTGGCGCTCACGGGTGTGCCCTTCGGCTTCGGGTGGTGGACCCGTGAAGGATACCGGTGGGTCAGGACCCGGAAACGAGGCCGGGTCCCGACTGGAGCAGTCGGGACCCGTACCGGCCAAGCTCCCCCGTCAGGACTCGAACCCGAACTTAAGGCACCAAAAGCCTCAGTGCTGCCAATTACACCACAGGGGAGTGCTATTTCAACCAAATAGGACATTAAGTCCTCGTGGTTGGTTTTGACGGCTCCTACTATGCCGCACTGGACGCCATCAGTGCGACGGTACAAATCAGAGCCCTCGAGGACACGCACCGAGAGGCAACCACGTTGCGTGTCGCCCATGTTCCCCCGGTCCGGGGAAGGCGTCCGGGCCGGGCGGCCGGCCGGACGATCGTACGTGCGAGCGCCGGCGGCGCGCTGGAATTTCGGTCGCCGGTGTGGTGGGGGCCCTGCGTACGCTGGACCGCATGACCAGTACGGGGGATGCAGTGGAAGGCCGCGCTGGGCCGCCTTTGTGGTGGGCGCGGCGGCGGGATGCCGTGGAGGACGTGCTGCTCGGCGGGGTGTCCGCCGTCGAGTGCGCCTGGGAAGGGGTCGGGTTCGCGCACGAGGCGGGGATCCCGGTCTTCGCCGGGGTGCTGTTCGGGTTCGGGGTCGGGGCCACGCTCGTACTGCGGCGGCGCTGGCCGATCGCCGTGGTGCTGGTCGGGATCGCCGTGTCGCCCGCGGCCATGGGGTTCCTGCTCGGCGTGGTCGGGCTGTACACGCTCGCCACCTCCGAGGTGCCCCGGCGGATCACCGCGATCCTGGCGTCGATGTCGCTGGCCGCGATCTTCGTGGTGATGTACATGCGGACCCGCGGGGACGAGGGGGCCGGTCACACCCTGGTCATCGTGCTGTCCGTGTTCGTGGCGGTGGCGCTGACCGTGCCGCCGGCGCTGCTCGGGCTGTACACGGCGGCCCGCAGGCGGCTGATGGAGAGCCTGCACGAGCGCGCGGACTCGCTGGAGCGGGAGCTGTCGCTGCTCGCGGACCGGGCGGAGGAGCGGGCCGAGTGGGCCCGTACGGAGGAGCGGACGCGGATCGCCCGGGAGATGCACGACGTGGTCGCGCACCGGGTGTCGCTGATGGTGGTGCACGCGGCGGCGCTGCAGGCGATCGCGCTCAAGGACCCGGCGAAGGCCGTGAAGAACGCCGCGCTGGTCGGGGACATGGGCCGCCAGGCGCTGACCGAGCTGCGGGAGATGCTCGGCGTGCTGCGGGCGGAGGCGCCGAAGCCGGTGGCCGTGACCGCGCCGGTGGCCCTGGTGGGGAGTTTTGACGACGGGCCGACGCTGGCGGAGCTGGAAGCGCTGGTCGGTCAGTCGCGGGCGGCCGGGATGGCCGTGGAGCTGGATGTACGGGGCGAGTGCGCGGCCGCGTACGCGGCGGAGGTGGAGCAGACGGCGTACCGGGTGGTCCAGGAGGCGCTGACCAACTGCCACAAGCACGCTCCGGGCGCCCGGGTCGTCGTACGGCTGGCGCACCGGGAGGGCGAGGTCGCCATGCAGGTGGAGAACGGGCCGTGCGACGGCAAGGCCGACGAGCCGGGGCTGCCGAGCGGCGGCAACGGACTGGTCGGGATGCGGGAGCGGGTCCTCGGCCTGGGCGGGGTCTTCGTGTCCGGCCCGACGGACGGCGGCGGCTTCAAGGTCTCGGCGGTCCTGCCGAGCGACAGGGGGTAGCGGGGAGGGCCCGGGATCCGGTGGCGCAGCCGATCCCGTCGGGGACCACTGCTGCGACGGGGATCCGAGGGGGACCTCTTCCGGATGGAGGAGGGGCGGTATCCGGAAGCCGGGGAGCGGCTTCCGGAGCTGGGGGGTCAGGCCGTCGTCAGGCGGGTCGGCTGGAGGCCGGTCAGGAGGAGCGTGAGGGCCTCGTCGAGGCCGGCTCCGAGGTACCAGTCGCCGGTGTGGTCCACGCAGTAGACCCGGCCCTCGCGGTCGATGGCGAGGTGTGACCCCCCTCCGGTCAGGTGCGTGTCGGCCTCGACGCCGAGCGGGCAGAGCTGGGTGGAGAGGGCGCGGCCGAGGTCCGCGAAGGTGCGGGCCATGTGGAGGCCCGTGAGGGGGTCCAGCCGTATCGCGGTGGGAGCGATCTGGCGGCCGGGGCCCGGGGCGGTGACGGTGAGGTTCCCGAACTCCGCCCAGGCTTCGACGGCCGCCGGGAAGACCGTGTGGCGGTGCCCGGCGGGGGTGGTGTGGTCGCGCAGGGCGTCGGCCCAGTACTCGGCCTGCTTGATGTCCCAGCGGCCCGGCTCCCAGCCGGCCGAGCGCAGGGCGGAGTCCACGGCGACCGGGAAGCGGGCGGCCGAGGAGCGGTCGTAGGAAGCGGAGGTGGCGGTCATGGTGGCTACTCGGGGTGGGTGAGGTCGACGGGGCGTACGCCGAAGTGGGCGAGGAGGGCCTCGCAGGAGCGGCAGGGAGGTGCGTAGCTGCCGTGGAGCGGGTCGCCGTCCTCGCGGATGCGGCGGGCGGTGATCTTGGAGTGCTTGAGGGAGCGGCGGGCCTCGCTCGGGGTGAGCGGCTTGCGCGAGGCGCGCTTGCTGCGGGAGCCCTCGACGGCGGCGAGGTGGCGGGAGAGCAGGATCGCCTCCGGACATCGGCCGGTGAAGCGTTCGCGCTGGCCGCTGGTGAGGGTGTCGAGGAAGTCCTGGACGAGGGCGTGCAGTACGGGGGGCAGGTCGGCCTTGCCGGCGGTGCCGGTGAGGGTCTCGCCGCGTACGGACAGGGCGGCGGCCACGGTGGGCAGGATGCCGTCGCGGCGGAAGCGGAGCGAGGGCACGACGGGACGGCCGTCGCCGCCGCCCCAGCGAAGGCGGGGGTCGCCGGGGCCCTGGGCGGACCCGGTGACAGGCCCGGCGGCGGGCCCGCTGCCGCTGCCGGTTCCGGTGCCGTGGCCGGTGGTGGCTCCGGCCGGGTGGCCGGTGGGGTTGCCCTGTGTCGGTATGGACAGGGGGTCGACGGTGCCCTTGGGGCCAACGGTTCCCGGGTGTCCGGGGGTTCCCGTGGCTCCCGATCCGGCGTCGGACGGTTCTGTGCGTGTTGCCGTGTTCTGCATGGTTGCGCTTTCCCTCCCGTGGCCGCGGTGGTGGCCGCTGTCGCGCACGCCCCCGTGCCGTGGGGACAGCCTGTCAAATGTCACCTGACATGTGGAAGCGGGGTCGAATATTCGTATCAATTCGGATCTTCCCGGCTGCCTGGCCGGTGCCCCGCTCGCGGGCGGTTGATGCCCTTGCCGGAGCACATAGGCTGTGGTGAACCAGCCAGATCCAGCAGGGGGCTACCGCCATGACGACAGGTCGGCTCGGGCATCAGGCCGCGCCACCCAACGCCGCTTATTCGGGGCAGGTCGTGCATTTCCCGGACCCCGTCCGGGCCGCTCGCCATCCCCACGGAGTCCGCATCGACGCGAACGGGCATCCCGACTTCGCGCCCTACGCGCGTGCGGCGGTGGAGATCGCCGATCCGCCCGAGGGCTTCGGCGTGGACGAGCTCCGCCTGACGGACTGCGTGTCCGCGAACGCCGCGATGCGGGCGACCGGCCACGAACTGTGGGACACGGTCGGCCCGGTGGCGACCCCGCACGGCTGGACCTGGCACCACGTGTCCGGCACCCGCCGGATGGAACTGGTTCCGGTGGAGGTCAAGGCGCTGCTGCGGCACCACGCTGGCCTGGCCACGGCCGCGGTGGACCACGAGAAGCGCGGCACACGGCCGTTGCAGGAGGTCCGCCCGGTGCACCTGGGGCTGCCCAAGACGGTGGTCTCGGTCTCCGAGCAGCAGGTGCAGGGGGTCGAGGAGGACCTCGGCTACCGGCTTCCGGAGGCCTACCGCTCGTTCCTGAAGGCGGCAGGCGGCTGCGCGCCCGTGGGTGCGGGGCTGGACGTGGAGCTCGGCCTGCTGGTGGACCAGCCGTTCTTCACGGTGCGCGAGGAGGCGGCGGTCAACGACCTCGTCTACGTCAACAAGTGCCTGCGGGACCACCTCACGAAGGACTACCTCTGCGTGGCCTTCGCGCAGGGCGGGCTCGTCGCGGTGAAGGTGCGTGACGGGAGCTCGGCGGGTGCCGTCGGTTCGGTGTGGTTCTCCCCGTACGACGACGCCCGCGACCAGGACGGCTGGTCGGTCCAGGAGCGCGTGGAGCGATTGCTGCTGCCGTGCGGTACGGATTTCGACGCCTTTCTGGAGCGGCTGGCGGGCAATCCGCCGGAGCTGGAAACGGTGGCCGGTCTGATGGTGGACGGCGGATTCGCACGCTCGGTTCCCGTGGCCGGATCGGTTCCGGCGGCGGGTTCCGCGCCGGAAGAGGGGTGACGGCGCGATGGTGACGTTTGCGCAGGCGCAGGAGCGCGCCGAGGAGTGGATCAACGGGGACGTTCCCGCGTACCAGCACCGCGAGGTGCGGGTGCGGGAGTTCGGGCTCGGTTTCGTGGTGTGGGCGGAGGACCGCCCGGCCGGTCCCGTGTCCGGCGGCGGCCGGCAGCGGCTGGTCATCGCGCGGGACAGCGGGGAGGTGACCCTCTGGCCGGGACTGCCGGTGGGTGAGGTGATCCGCCGCTACGAGGAGGAGTACGGGGCTTCGGCCGCGCCGGCCGAGGCTTCGGTTCCGGTGCCGCGGATCGACTCGGAGCAGACCTCGTTCATGCTGAGCCCGCCGGAGTGGCTCCAGGAGGCCGCGGACCGGGCGGGCATCCCGCCGGCGGCCCCTGCGGCCCCTGCGGCTCCGGCGACCCCTGCGGCGCCGGCCGCTCCGGCCGCGCCGGTCGGTTCCGGGGCCGCCGCGGAGCCGGTGCCGTTGCGGCGCGGGGGCGAGGTCCCCTACGAGCCGACCGCCAACGAAGGGGTGCCGGCCGGTGCCACGCCCTGGGCCGGGACCGACGTGAACGCCGACGACTCGGTGTCCGTGCCGCTGCCCGCGACGGTGTTCGCGCCGCCGCTGTCCGGGTCGGACCTGGAGGACGCCCCGCCGTCCTCCGGGGTGGGCCCGGAGGCCAGGACCACGCTGATGCCCCGGGGCAGCGAGCTGCCCAAGACGGCCGTGGCCACGCCCGCGCTGGACCTGGGGGCGGGTGCGCCGGCCGCGGGGCCGGGACCGGTTCCGCCGTCGAATCAGGCTCCGGCTCAGGCTCCCGCTCAGGCGCAGGCCCAGGCCCAGGCGCAGCCTCCGGCTCCCGGTTCGCCGTCCGGTGACATCGCCGACGCGCCGACGAGCAAGGCCCGGATCAACCGGTCCGCGGCCGCGCCCGTGACGCCGCCGGGTCCGCCCGGTGCGCCGGGTGGCGGGTCCGAGCAGCCTTCGTACGCCGCCACCATGCTCGCGGGCCCGAACGGCCCGCAGCAGCCGACGCCCCCGGGTCCGCCCGGTGCTCCCGGTGCTCCGGGTGCGTCCGGTGCCGGGCTGGACCATGCCGCGACGATGCTGGCCGGTCCGGCCGTGACCGGCCGGCCGCCCGCGCCTCCCGGCCCGCCCGGTGCTCCCGGTGGGTCCGGCGGGGGCGGAGCCTCGTACGCCGCCACCATGCTGGCGGCCCCCGGTGGCCCGCAGCAGCCCGGCCCGCCCGGTCCTCCCGGGGCGCCCGGCGCCGGTCAGCCGCCCGCGCCCCCCGGCCCGCCCGGTGCTCCGGGTGCCGGGCTGGACCATGCCGCGACGATGCTGGCCGGTCCCGCCGTGAC
This sequence comes from Streptomyces sp. GL_140, assembly GCF_057834465.1. Taxonomy (NCBI): domain Bacteria; kingdom Bacillati; phylum Actinomycetota; class Actinomycetes; order Kitasatosporales; family Streptomycetaceae; genus Streptomyces; species Streptomyces sp. GL_140. The sequence continues at coordinate 3,388,676 of NZ_CM174404.1, read as the reverse complement.
CGGTCAGCCGCCCGCGGCTCCCGGCCCGCCGGGGGTTCCCGGTGCTCCCGGTGGCGGAGCGCACCACGCCGCGACCATGCTCGCGGGTCCCGGCGTACCCCAGCCGCCCGGCCCGCCCGGTCCCGCACCGCAGGCCCCCGTGGCGCAGGCGTCCGCCCCGGCCCCCGGGGTGCCCACGGTCGGTCCCGGCTACCAGGCCGTACTGCGCTACCGCGCGCCCGACGGCTCCGAGCAGCAGCTCATCCGCCGCTCCGCGCCCGGTACCCCGCACCCGGAGTGGCAGATCCTGTACGAGCTGCGCGCGATGAACGTGCCTCCGCAGCAGGTGCTGGAGCTGCACACCGAGCTGGCCTCGTGCGAGCTGCCCGGCGGTTACTGCGCCCGCATGATCCGGGAGACCTGGCCGCAGGTCCGGATCACGAGCGTGGCCCCGTACGGGACCGACCACGCGGGCCGGCAGCAGGGCATGCGGCACCTGCTGACCCATCAGGGCGAACTGCACCAGGTGGCGGACGGTCCGGCGCGTCCCGCGCCGGTCCGCGCGCCGCTGCCGCAGGTGCCGTTGCAGCCGGCGATCCCGCTGGACGCGATCGCGCAGGAGCTGACGGGGGCCTTCGGGCCGCAGGGCGTCTTCCGCTTCGAGCAGCGCGCGGTGTCCCGCCAGGGTGTGCCGGAGATCGTGGCGCAGACGCTGATGTGGTCCGGACTGCCGGTCGATTTCGGGCCGTTCTTCTGGGCGCAGGCCGTACCGGGTGCCCCGCTGCCGACGCTGGCCGAAATGGCGGCGCAGCGGCAGGTGCAGCCGGCCTCGGACGCGGGCTCCTACCTCGTGGTCGGCAGCGACTTCGGCAAGGCGCTGTGCGTGCAGTACGGGACCGCGCACATCGTCGCGGTGCCGGTGGAGGCCGGTCCGGGCGGTGCGCCGGTGCCGCCGCAGTTCGTGAACTCCTCGCTGCCGCAGTTCGTGCGCTCGCTGGCGATGCTCGGCCACATGTGGCGGCTGCGCCAGCACCTGACGCCGGAGCAGGCGGGCCGCTGGACCGTTGATTTCCAGGCGAATCTGGCCGGGCTCGACAGTGCCGCGCTGGCTTCCCCGGAGAACTGGTGGTCGGTCCTGCTGGAGCAGATGTGGGACGGACTTCTCTAATCGTCTCCCGCTGCCGCTGATCGCGCGGTGATCACTCGCTGATCCGGATGGCCGGGTTGGGACCCTCGAACAGGGTCCCGGCCCGGCCATTCGGGCTTCTGCCACCAAATGACGCATCCTTGACAGGAACCCCCGCGAGAGAGGCGCTTCCAGGATGAGTGCACCCTTTACGACCGTGCGCGGTCGCGGCTACCGCATGGAAGAGGTGGACCGGTACCTCGCGCGGCTGTCGGGGAGCCGGGACGAGGCCTGGGAGCGGGTGGCCCGGCTGACCGTGCTGGCCCGGCAGATGGAGGCGGAGGCGGAGCGGCTGGGCGCCGAGGTGGCCGCGCTGGCCCCGCAGACGTACGACGAGCTCAGCGAGCGCGCCCGCCGGATCCTGCTGCTGGCCGAGGAGGAGTCCGAGACGCTGCGGCTGGACGCGCGCGCGGACGCGCTGGCCGCGGCCGGAGCCGCCGAGGCGCATGCCGACCGGGTGGCCGAGCTGGCGCGCACGGACGCGGACGCGGTGCGCGAGCAGACCGAGGTCCGGGCCCGGCAGGGACTGCTGCGCGCGGGGCGCGAGGCGGACGACGCGCGGGCGGAGGCCCGGGACGACGCGGCGGCGTGGCGGGCGGACGCGCAGGCGGGGCTGGCCGAGATGCGGCGCCGGTCGGACGCGCTGCTCGCGGAGCGCGAGCAGGAACACACGGAGCGGTGGGACGCGGCGGAACGGGAACTGGCGGCTCGGGAGGCGGAGCTGGAGGCCCGGCACGCGGAGCTGGAGCGCTACGCGGAGTCCCGGCTGGCGGAGGCGAAGCGCGGGTTCGCGCAGACGCAGGAGGCCGCGCGGCACGGTCAGGAGGACGCGGAGGCCAGGGGCCGGGAGCTGATCGCCGAGGCCCGGGTGCAGGAGGAGCGGGTCGGCCGGGAGACGGACCGGATCCTGCGCGAGCACGCGGAGTCCCAGGAGGAGATGCGGGCCCACATGAACCACGTCCGCTCCAGCCTCGCGGCCCTGACGGGCCGGGCTCCGGCCGAGGGCTGAGCCACCCAGGTCACCCCGGTCGTCCCGGTCGCTCCGCCCAGGTCCCCCCGACCGGTTCCGCGCGGCTACGGGGCGGGCTTGTGGCGGGCGTAGTAGCGGGCCACCCGGGCGCGGTTTCCGCAGATCGAGGCCACGCACCAGCGGCGTCGCGGATGTGCCGGAAGGAACAGCAGCACGCACTCCGCGCCCTCGCACTGGCGGACCTCCCCGATCCGCCCTCCGAGCAGCAGCTCCGCCACCGACTCCGCCAGCTCCGCCGCGAGCCTGCGGGCGGCGGGCACCCCGGGCGCGCGGACGGCGGTGGCCGTCAGCCCGGCCTCGGGGGTCCAGGCGAGCTCCCGGTGCGAGGGGGCGGCGGCCAGCGCGGAGTTCAGGGTGCGCATCGCCCCCGCCGGGGGCTCGGCGCCGGCGCGGGCCGCGGTCAGGGCCGCGCGCGCCGCCTCCCGTACGGAGTGGACGGCGGCGACCTCCGCCGCGCCCACCGGCGCGAGCCCGCTCAGACGGCCCCGCTGGGTCTCCAGCCAGTCCGCCAGCCCCGCCGGGTCCGCGACGAGGTCCCCGATCGCGGTGTCGGTGTTGAGGAGGTCCAGGGCGAGGGGTTCGCCGGTGAGGGGGAAAGTCGCTGTCATGGTTCCACTCTAGCTCCGACTAATGGGTGAGACGACTCTTGACCCGTTAGCGATCTCCAGTGACACTAATGGAAACAACGCCCCTGGAGGAATGTGATGACTGTCGTGCCCGCCATCCGCCACCGCATCGCCGACGTTGCCGGAGTCCAGGTCGCCTACCGCGAGAGCGGACCGGCGGACGGCCCCGTCCTGCTCCTCCTGCACGGCTTCCCGACCTCCTCGCACCAGTTCGCCCGGCTGATGGACGCCCTCGGCTCCACCCCGTACCGGCTCATAGCCCCGGACTACCCCGGCTTCGGCCGCACCCGGGCCCCGGACGGGTTCACGTACACCTTCGACCGGCTCGCGGACATCGTCGAGGGCTTCACCGACGCCCTCGCCCTGGAGAGCTACGCCCTCTACGTCTTCGACTTCGGCGCCCCCGTCGGCCTGCGCCTCGCCGAGCGCCGGCCGGACCGGGTGACAGGCCTGATCGTGCAGAACGGCAACGCGTACGAGGAGGGCCTCTCCGACATGGCCCGGGAGTTCTCCGGGCTGCGCCGCGACGTGCCGGGCAACGAGGAGCAGGTGCGGGGGCTGTTCGGCGAGGACGGCACCCGGTTCCAGTACGAGGCGGGCGTCGCCGACACCTCCCTGATCAACCCGGACAACTGGACGCTCGACGTCCACTACCTGAGCCTGCCCGGCCGCGCCGACGCCCAGGCCGACCTCGCCTTCGACTACCACTCGAACTTCGCCCACTACCCGGCCTGGCAGGCCTGGCTCCGGACGGCGGGCGTCGCGGTCCTCGTGGTCTGGGGCGAGGGTGACCCCTTCTTCCTGCCCGCGGGGGCGAAGGCGTACCAGCAGGACGTGCCGGACGCCGAGGTGCACCTCTTCGAGGGCGCCGGGCACTTCGCGCTGGAGACGCACCTCGCGGAGATCGCCCCGCTGATCGAGGGCTTCCTGGCGAAGCTGGGCTGAGCCCCGCCCGCGGTGGGCGGCCGGCTCGGCGTGTGGGCGGCCGCCTCAGCCGGCGCCGGCCGCCTCGTGCCGGAAGGGGTCGCTGCGCAGCCCCCTGGCGGTGCTCACCACCACGGTGAAGGCGGTCGGCGGCGGGGTCGGCAGGGAGGCCGTCAGGGCGGCGCCGGACGCGTCGACGGAGGTGTCGGCAGCCGGGAGCGGTACGGAGTCCAGTTCAACGCGCGGATCGCCGCCGAAGCCGCCGCCCCCGACGAGCAACTGCCCGTCGGCGACCGTGACGCGGGTGATGACGGGATTGGCCCGGGTCGCCATCTTGTTGACCAGGTAGGCCCCGGCCGGGGCTCCCGTCAGCGCCCACATCTGCTCCGGGAGCCTGGGCAGTCCGCCGCCGACGTCCGTCACGAAGAACGCCACCACGTAGAGCATCGTGACCGCGCTCAGGGCGACGTACTGCAGGTCGACCAGGTCGGTGCGCCCGCCGTCGTTCGAGATCAGGTCGTGCAGCGGGCGCCGCCCGGCGTCCTTGGGCGCGGGCTTGGCCATGCTGCCGTTCTCCACGCGCACGCCGACCACCGCCTTCGCCCCGATCATGGCGGCGTACGGGCCCCCGAGCAGCGGGAGGTAGACGCTCGTCAGCGAGGACAGGGGGCCTTCGGGGCCCTGGAACCAGCCGACTCCGCCGCCCGCGGTGAGCCCGTAGGCGAGGATCGCCAGGAGCAGCCAGACCAGGATCACCGTCCAGGCCAGGGCCAGGGTGGTCGAGGTGGACAGGCGGCCGTCGCGGCCGGTGACGAAACCGGGGTGCCGGACCAGCCGCAGGGTGACGGGGCCGGTGACGGCGGCGAGTAACGCGAGGGCGAAGAGCGCGGAAAACAAGGTGTCCCCCCAGGGAGTGTGTCTCCGCAGAGGGTTACCCGTTCGGTCGGTTCATGACAAGTCATCCACGCGTCCCCGCGCCGCGCACCCGCCCGTCCTCCTCCCGCCCGCTCCCGTCCTACTCGCGGAGTTCCGGCAGGACCGGGAACCTGCGCGGCGCCAGCAGCAGCAGCACCAGCGCCGAGGCGACCGCCGCCAGTGACGCGCCGAGGAAGATGTGGTCCCCGGCGGCGTCCACCGCTCGCCGCAGGTAGTCGGTGGCGTCCGCGGGGATCAGGCCCGGCTGGGCCAGGGCCTTGGACACGTCGTCCAGGTGCGAGGGGAGTCCGGCCACCGGGGCGTCCGTCAGCCGGCCGGTGATGGTGGCGTTGGCGACGGCCCCGAGCAGGGCCGCTCCGATGCTCTGGCCGACGTTGCGGCAGAACAGCACCGAAGCGGTGGTGGTTCCGCGCTCCGCCCAGCCCACCGTGGACTGGACCCCGACGATCAGCGGGAGCTGGAAGAGGCCGAGGGCCCCGCCCAGCAGGAACATGATCAGCGCGGGCTGCCAGGGGGCGGCGGGGTAGGGGAGCAGGGTGAAGGAGAAGAGTATGACGGCGGCCAGCGAGACCCCGACGGCGGCGCTGTTGCGGAAGCCGATCCGACGGTAGACGTGCTGGGCGAAGGCGGCGCTGATGGGCCAGCTCAGGGTCATCGCGGAGGTGACCAGGCCGGCGCTGGTGGGGCCGAGGCCGAGCACGGTCTGCGCGTACGTCGGCATGAACACCATCGGGGCGACCATCAGCAGGCCGAGCGCCGCCATGGCGAGGTTGACGGCGGCGATGGTGCGCCGGCGCCACACCCAGCCGGGCAGGATCGGTTCTGCGGCCCGCCGTTCGATCCGGACGACCAGTGCGCCGAGGGCCGCGCTCGCCCCCAGCAGCCCCAGCGAGGGCGCGGACAGCCAGGGCCAGGCGACGCCGCCCTGGACGAGGGCGAAGAGCAGCAGCCCGCCGCAGGCGAAGACGCCGAGGGCGCCGGCCCAGTCGACGGGGCCCCGGCGGCCCGGGGCGCGGTGGGGCTCGGCCAGGTGACGGCTGATGATCCACAGGGCGGCGGCCGCCGGCGGGAGGTTGATCAGGAAGATCCAGCGCCAGTCGGCGTACGAGGCGATGAGCCCGCCGAGCGCCGGGCCGGCCAGTGCGGAGGTGGCCCACACCACGGACATCCGGGCCTGGATGCGCGGGCGGTCCTTGAGCGGGTAGAGGTCGGCGGCCAGGGTCTGGACGGTCCCTTGCAGGGCGCCGCCGCCGAGGCCCTGGAGGATCCGGAAGGCGATGAGGGCGGCCATGTTCCAGGCGCCCGCGCACAGCAGCGAGCCGAGGAGGAACAGGCTGATGCCGAAGAGCAGGACGGGCTTGCGGCCGTAGGTGTCGGAGAACTTGCCGTAGACGGGCAGGGTGACGGTTCCGGCGAGGATGTAGCCGGAGAAGATCCAGGAGAAGACGGCGAAGCCGCCGAGGTCGCCGACGATCTGCGGGACGGCGGTGGAGACGATGGCCCCGTCCAGGGCGACGAGCCCCATCGTCAGCATGAGCGCGGCGACGACGGCGGTACGGGGCCGAGCGGGCGCCCGGCCCTCGGACGCGCCGGCCCCGGCCCGGGGTATGCCGTCGGCCGGGCCGTCGACGCCGCCGTCGGTACTCGCGCCCGTGCTCTCCCCTGAGGCCATGACCTGTCCTTCCCCCGTACGTACCTGCGCAGATACCTTCTCACCGCCCCGCGACGGGCCGGCATCCCCCAGGCCGCGTCCTCCGGAAGGCCGAGAACCCCTAGGGGTTGCTCCTCACAAGGAGCCAGGGACGCTTCGTCCCGGCGGATGAGGAAGTCCGGCGCACGCGGCCTTTAACTGGTTTCTACGGGGACGGGGAGTCCGGGGGGTAGGGCTAGCACCCCTATCAATACGGCGCTTGGCACCAGCGCGCCAGAGCCCCCCGCCCGGACAGACTTCAAGAGCAAAGAATCGCAACGATCGAGGGGGACACACCGTGACAACGGCTATGACCGAAACCAGGCACGGGGGCACTGGAGGGCATGGAGCCGTCGCGGCGCGGGCGCGGCAGGTCGTCAAGGCCTACGGCTCCGGCGAGACCCGGGTGACCGCCCTCGATTGTGTGGACGTGGACATCCAGGCGGGCCAGTTCACCGCGATCATGGGGCCCTCGGGCTCCGGCAAGTCCACGCTGATGCACTGCCTCGCCGGCCTGGACACGGTGACCAGCGGCCAGATCTTCCTGGACGAAACCGAGATCACCGGCCTCAAGGACAAGAAGCTCACGCAGCTGCGCCGCGACCGGATCGGCTTCATCTTCCAGGCCTTCAACCTGCTGCCGACGCTCAACGCCCTGGAGAACATCACGCTCCCCATGGACATCGCGGGCCGCAAGGCCGATGCGGAGTGGCTGAACCGGGTCGTGGAGACGGTGGGCCTGGCGGGGCGCCTCAAGCACCGGCCGACCGAGCTGTCCGGCGGTCAGCAGCAGCGCGTGGCCGTCGCCCGTGCCCTGGCCGCCCGCCCGCAGATCATCTTCGGTGACGAGCCGACCGGAAACCTGGACTCCCGGGCCGGCGCCGAGGTGCTCGGCTTCCTGCGCCGCTCGGTCGACGAGCTGGGCCAGACCATCGTGATGGTCACCCACGACCCGGTCGCCGCCTCCTACGCCGACCGCGTCATCTTCCTCGCCGACGGCCGGATCGTGGACGAGCTGCTCGCACCCACCGCCGACCAGGTCCTGGACCGCATGAAGGACTTCGACGCGCGCGGGCGGACGTCATGACCGTCATGAAGACCGCGCGACGCAACTTCTTCGCGCACAAGGGGCGGATGGCGCTCTCCGCCGTCGCCGTCATGCTCTCCGTCGCCTTCGTCTGCGGCACCCTGGTGTTCACCGACACCATGAACACCACCTTCGACAAGCTGTTCGCGGTCACCGGGTCCGATGTCACGGTGACTCCGAAGAAGGTCGAGACCAGCGGTGAGACCGCGAACACCGGCCGGCCCGAGACGCTGTCCGCCTCGGTCGTCGCGCAGGTGAAGAAGGCCGAAGGCGTGAAGTCCGTCGAGGGCGGCGTCACGTCGATGGCCGTCACCGTCGTCAACTCCAAGAACGAGAACCTCGGTTCCACCACCGGCGCCCCGACCTTCGCGGGCAACTGGACCGAGAACGAACTGAAGTCGATGAAGATCATCGAAGGGCAGGCCCCGCGCGGCCCCACCGACGTGATGATCGACGGCGACACCGCGAAGAAGCACCACCTCAAGCTGGGTGACGACATCCGCACCATCGCCGTCACCGGCGACATCCGCTCCAAGATCACCGGCATTGCCGCCTTCGCCGTGACCAACCCGGGTGCGACCGTCGTCTACTTCGACACCGCCACCGCTCAGCAGAAGCTGCTCGGTTCCCCCGACGCCTTCTCGCTCGTCAACGTCACCGCCAAGGACGGGGTGAGCGACGAGCAGCTCAAGCAGAACATCGCTTCGGCCGTCGGGGCGGACACGTACAAACTGCAGACCGCCAAGGAAGCCGCGGACGCCAACCGCAAGGACATGTCCTTCCTCGACATCATGAAGTGGGTGATGCTCGGCTTCGCCGGGATCGCCTTCCTCGTCGGCATCTTCCTGATCTTCAACACCTTCTCGATGCTGGTCGCCCAGCGCACCCGTGAGATCGGCCTGATGCGCGCCATCGGGGCCGACAGCGGCCAGGTGCTCAAGTCCGTGGTCGTCGAAGCCCTTCTGCTCGGGATCGTCGGTTCGGCCCTCGGGGTCGGGGCAGGCATCGGCCTGGCCGTCGGCCTGATGAAGCTGATGGGCCAGATGGGCATGAACCTGTCCACCGACGACCTGACCATCGCCTGGACCACCCCGGTCGCCGGCATGGTCCTCGGCGTCATCGTGACGGTGGTCTCCGCCTACATCCCGGCCCGCCGGGCCGGCAAGGTCTCCCCGATGGCCGCCCTGCGCGAGGTCGGCACCCCCGGGGACAGGAAGGCCGGCCGGGTCCGGGCCGCCCTCGGTCTGGTGCTCACCGGCATCGGCGCCGCCGGCCTGTTCCTCGCCGCGACCGCCGACAAGGCGGGCACCGGCGCCCTGTGGCTCGCCCTGGGCGTCCTGTTCACCCTCATCGGCTTCATCGTGATCGGCCCGCTCCTCGCGGGTGTCGTGGTCCGGGCCCTGTCGGCCCCGGTGCTGCGGCCCTTCGGGTCCATCGGCCGGCTCGCCGAGCGCAACGCCCTGCGCAACCCGCGCCGTACCGGCGCCACCGCCGCCGCGCTGATGATCGGCCTCGCACTGGTCGCCTGCCTGTCGGTGGTCGGGTCCTCGATGGTGGCCTCCGCCACCGAGGAGCTCGACAAGTCGGTCGGCGCGGACTACATCGTCCAGTCGCAGGCCCAGCAGCCGGTCGTACCGCAGGCAGAGGAGGCCATCCGCAAGACCCAGGGGCTGGACCACGTCACGGCCTACCGGGAGGTGGACGTCAAGATCACGGCCCCCGACGGCACCACCGCGCAGGACGGACTCGGCGTCCAGGAGGCGACGTACGCCAAGGACATCCGGCGCAAGATGATCGCCGGGGAGCACGCGGCGGCGTACGGGCCGGGCGCGATGTCGGTCGGCTCGGAGTACGCCACCCAGCACCACGTCAAGCTCGGTGACGAGCTGACGGTCGCCTTCACCGGCGGCAAGACCGCCAAGCTCAAGGTCGCGGCGATCACCAGCGACGAGGGCGGCATCGACAAGGGCATGAAGTACACCAGCCTCGCCGTCGCCGAGGCGAACCTCCCGGCCGACAAGATGCCGATGCCGTTCATGCTGCTGGCCAGCGCGAAGGACGGCCAGCAGGACGCCGCGTACAAGGCGGTCAAGGCGGCGCTGGCCGAGTACCCCCAGTACACGGCGCAGAACCAGACCGACTACAAGCAGGCCCTGAAGGACCAGGTCGGCCAGTTGCTGAACGTGGTCTACGCACTCCTCGCCCTCGCGATCATCGTCGCGATCCTCGGAGTCGTGAACACCCTGGCCCTCTCGGTGGTCGAGCGGACCCGCGAGATCGGCCTGATGCGCGCCATCGGCCTCTCCCGCCGCCAGCTGCGCCGCATGATCCGCCTGGAGTCGGTGGTCATCGCCCTCTTCGGAGCGCTGCTGGGCCTCGGCCTGGGCATGGGCTGGGGCGCCACCGCCCACCAGCTCCTCGCGCTCCAGGGCATGAAGGTCCTGGAAATCCCCTGGCCGACGATCCTCGGAGTCTTCGCGGGCTCCGCCCTGGTCGGCCTGCTCGCCGCGCTCTTCCCGGCCTTCCGGGCGGGCCGGATGAACGTCCTGAACGCGATCGCCAGCGAGTAGCAGTGAGTAGCTAGGCGGTCGTACGGGGGAAACGCACCGGCCCCGGTCCACCCATTCGGGCGGACCGGGGCCGGTGTCGTGAGGCCGATCCCTCGCGCGAGTGACACACCCGCGTCGTAGGGTGGGAACCCCCGGCCCGTGAGACGTGTCGGGTCCTTCGCGTTGCCGCTCCACGGCACCTCACCGGATGGAAAGCCGCCTTCATGAGCCTGCACGGACTGCTCGACGCCGTCACCCGGGACCCCGCACTCGCCGAGGCGGTCACCGCGGCCGGGGACGGCAACCGCATGCACGTGGACCTTGTCGGCCCGGCCGCCGCGCGGCCCTTCGTCATCGCCGCGCTGGCCGCCCGTACCGAGCGCACCGTCCTCGCGGTCACCGCCACCGGCCGGGAGGCCGAGGACCTGGCGGCCGCGCTGCGCAGTCTTCTGCCGCCGGACGAGGTGGCGGAGTACCCCTCCTGGGAGACGCTGCCCCACGAACGGCTCTCGCCGCGCAGCGACACCGTGGGCCGCCGCATCGCCGTACTGCGCCGGCTCGCGCACCCGAGCAAGGACGATCCGGCGGCGGGCCCCGTCTCGGTGGTCGTCGCGCCGATCCGCTCAGTACTCCAGCCGCAGGTCAAGGGGTTGGGCGACCTGGTTCCGGTGAGCCTGCGGCAGGGCGAGAGCGTGGACCTGGGCGAGGTGACGCACGCGCTGGCCGCGGCCGCGTACGCCCGCGTCGAGCTCGTCGAGAAGCGCGGCGAGTTCGCCGTGCGCGGCGGGATCCTCGACGTGTTCCCGCCCACCGAGGAGCACCCGCTGCGCGTGGAGTTCTGGGGCGACGAGGTCGAGGAGATCCGCTACTTCAAGGTCGCCGACCAGCGGTCCCTGGAGATCGCCCAGCACGGCCTGTGGGCCCCGCCCTGCCGCGAGCTGCTCCTGACCGACGAGGTGCGGGAGCGGGCCGCGGCCCTCGCCGAGCGCCACCCCGAGCTCGGCGAACTGCTCAACAAGATCGCCGAGGGGATCGCGGTCGAGGGCATGGAATCCCTCGCGCCGGTCCTGGTCGACGACATGGAGCTGCTGATCGACGTCCTGCCCGCCGGGTCGATGGCCGTGGTGTGCGACCCCGAGCGGGTCCGCACGCGCGCTTCCGACCTGGTGGCCACGAGCCAGGAGTTCCTGATGGCCTCCTGGGCGGCCACCGCCGGCGGCGGCGAGGCCCCCATCGACGTGGGCGCGGCCTCGCTGCGCGGGATCGCCGACGTACGGGAGCACGCGCGCGAGCTCGGCATGATGTGGTGGTCGGTGTCCCCGTTCGCCGCCGACGCGCAGGGGTTGGTCGGCAGCGACACCCTCACCCTGGGCATGCGCGCCCCGGAGGCCTACCGCGGCGACACCGCCCGCGCCCTCGCCGACACCAAGGCCTGGATCGCCGACGGCTGGCACACCGTCTACCTCACCGAGGGCCACGGCCCGGCCGCCCGTACCGTCGAGGTGCTCGGCGGAGAGGGGATCGCGGCCAGGCTGGAGGCGAACCTGGACGCCCTGGAGCCCTCCCTGGTCCACGTCTCGTGCGGCTCCCTCGACAACGGCTTCGTGGCCCCGGACCTCAAGCTCGCCGTCCTCACCGAGACCGATCTGACCGGCCAGCGCACCGCCACCAAGGACCTCGGCCGGATGCCGACCCGGCGCCGCAAGACGATCGACCCCCTCACCCTGGAGGTCGGCGACTACATCGTCCACGAGCAGCACGGCGTCGGCCGGTACGTGGAGATGGTGCAGCGCACCGTGCAGGGCGCCACCCGCGAGTACCTCCTGGTGGAGTACGCCCCGGCCAAGCGCGGGCAGCCCGGGGACCGCCTCTACATCCCCACCGACCAGCTGGAGCAGGTCACCAAGTACGTCGGCGGCGAGGCCCCGACCCTGCACCGGCTCGGCGGCGCCGACTGGACCAAGACCAAGGCGCGCGCGAAGAAGGCCGTCAAGGAGATCGCCGCCGACCTGATCAAGCTCTACAGCGCCCGGATGGCCGCCCCCGGCCACACCTTCGGCCCCGACACCCCCTGGCAGCGGGAGCTGGAGGACGCCTTCCCGTACGCGGAGACGCCCGACCAGCTCACCACCATCGCCGAGGTCAAGGAGGACATGGAGAAGTCGGTCCCCATGGACCGCCTGATCTGCGGCGACGTCGGCTACGGAAAGACGGAGATCGCGGTCCGCGCCGCCTTCAAGGCCGTCCAGGACGGCAAGCAGGTCGCCGTCCTCGTCCCCACCACCCTGCTGGTGCAGCAGCACTTCGGGACCTTCTCCGAGCGGTACGCGCAGTTCCCCGTCAAGGTGAAGGCGCTGTCCCGCTTCCAGAGCGACAGCGAGTCCAAGGCGACCCTGGAGGGGCTGCGCGAGGGCTCCGTCGACATCGTCATCGGTACGCACCGGCTGTTCTCGCAGGAGACCAAGTTCAAGGACCTGGGTCTGGTCATCGTCGACGAGGAGCAGCGGTTCGGCGTGGAGCACAAGGAGCAGCTGAAGAAGCTGCGTGCCAACGTCGACGTCCTGACCATGTCGGCGACCCCGATCCCGCGCACCCTGGAGATGGCGGTCACCGGCATCCGCGAGATGTCCACGATCACCACTCCGCCCGAGGAGCGCCACCCGGTCCTGACCTTCGTCGGCCCCTACGAGGAGAAGCAGATCGGCGCCGCGATCCGCCGCGAGCTGCTCCGCGAGGGCCAGTGCTTCTACATCCACAACCGGGTCGAGTCCATCGACCGGGCGGCCGCCAAGCTGCGTGAGATCGTGCCCGAGGCGCGGATCGCGACGGCGCACGGCCAGATGTCCGAACAGGCCCTGGAACAGGTCGTGGTGGACTTCTGGGAGAAGAAGTTCGACGTCCTCGTCTCGACGACGATCGTCGAGTCGGGCATCGACATCTCCAACGCCAACACCCTCATCGTCGAGCGCGGCGACAACTTCGGCCTCTCCCAGCTCCACCAGCTGCGCGGCCGCGTGGGCCGGGGCCGCGAGCGCGGGTACGCATACTTCCTCTACCCGCCGGAGAAGCCGCTGACCGAGACCGCCCACGAGCGGCTCGCGACGATCGCCCAGCACACCGAGATGGGCGCCGGCATGTACGTGGCGATGAAGGACCTGGAGATCCGCGGCGCGGGCAATCTGCTCGGCGGCGAGCAGTCCGGCCACATCGCGGGCGTCGGCTTCGACCTGTACATCCGCATGGTCGGCGAGGCCGTGGCCGACTACCGGGCGGCGATCGAGGGCGGGCCGGAGGAGGAGCCGCCGCTCGAGGTCAAGATCGAGCTGCCGGTCGACGCGCACGTCCCGCACGACTACGCGCCGGGCGAGCGGCTGCGGCTGCAGGCGTACCGCTCCATCGCGGCGGCCAACTCCGAAGAGGACGTCAAGGCGGTGCGCGAGGAGCTCACCGACCGCTACGGCAAGCTGCCGGAGCCGGTGGAGAACCTGCTGCTGGTGGCCGGGCTGCGGATGCTCGCCCGCGCCTGCGGGGTCGGCGACATCACCCTCCAGGGCCCCAATATCCGCTTCGGGCCGGTGGAGTTGCGCGAATCCCAGGAGCTGCGCCTGAAGCGGCTCTACCCGGGCTCCGTGCTCAAGCCGGCCGCCTCGCAGGTGCTGATCCCGCGGCCGAAGACGGCGCGGGTGGGCGGGAAGCCGCTGGTCGGGCGGGAACTGCTGGGCTGGACCGGGGAGTTCCTCGCCACGATCCTCGGCTCCTAGCCCCGTGTGCGGCGGCGGCCGCGGCGGGGGGCCTCTACTGGTCCCCGGCCGCGGCCGTTCGCGTTCCCGCCGGGCCTACTTGTTCGGGTCGTCGTCGATGCCGAGCTTGCCCTCCATCTGCTGCTGGGCCTTGTCGACCTGGTCGGCGTACTTGTTGCCGGTCTTCTCGTTGACCTCGGCTTCGAGGTTGTCCGAGACTTCCTTGGCCTTCGCCTTGCCCTGGTCCTTGAACCTGTCGAAAATCCCCATGCGGAGGGCTCCTTCCGTGATCCCTTTTTGCGACGCTACGCGCCCTTTGCGCCATTCGCGCGCCGAGGGACCGCGGCAGGGACCGGAGCCCGTGGGGCGACTGGGGTCAGGGGCCGGCTACGAGCCTTCTCCGGCACCGGCCTTCGAGAGGTCCAGGACGTCCGCGCCGGCCGGGGGAGCGGGTTACGCCTTCTTCCAGTCCTGGCAGTCCTGGGTCTTGAAGTAGCCGTCGCCGGGTGCGATCGTCACGATGGCCTGGCCGGTGGGGTTCTCGTTCGCGATGATCGAGTCGGCGCTGCCCGAGGCGTCCTTGGTGCGCTCCCAGTAGCAGCCGGTGCCGCCCTCGGTGGAGCCGGCGGACTTGTAGGTGCCCGGGGCGATGTCCACGCCGACCTTGAGCATCCCGGCCTTGCCCGCGGCCTCGGCCTTGGGGGTTCCGGTGGCCTTGGGGTCCACGGCCTTCCAGTCCTGGCAGTCCTGGGTCTTGAAGATCTTGTCGCTGGCCTCGATGGTGACGTACGTGGACCCGACCGCGTTCTCGTTGTCGAGGATCGAGTCGGCCTCGCCCGAGGCGTCCTTGGCCCGCTCCCAGTAGCAGTTGGCCTGCTCGCCGTTGCCGGTGGAGCGGTAGGTGCCGGGCTGGATGTCGGAGCCGACCTTGTAGGTGCCGCCGCCGCGGACGGTCGTCTTGTCGGCCGGGGCCGCGGGGGCGCTGCTCGCGCCGGCCGGCTTCGACGGGGCGGCGTCACCGGACTTGGCGGTGTCGGCGCCGTTGCAGGCGGTGAGCGTCACGAGCGCGAGGACCGCGCCGAGGCCCGTCAGCGCCTTGTGCCGGGCGGTCCAACTCGTGCGCGAGGTTTGGGACATGGGTGGCTCCTGCCTTCGTCGGGGCGGCTCTGGCTGTGCGGTGTGATCATCAGAACAGAGCTTGTGAACCGAGTCAACGAGTTTGTGAGAGATTGCTAAATTCACACTGTGAAGGAGGCTGTCGTGGATGTGGCGCCGGTAGGCTCGCGCGCATGCCGGAACAGACCCCCACCTCCCCGGATTCCACCGCCCCGGAAATCACCGCCGCCGAGATCGCCCGCCTCGCCGGAGTCGGTCGCGCCGCCGTGAGCAACTGGCGCCGTCGGCACACCGACTTCCCCAAGCCCGTCGGCGGCACCGAGACCAGCCCCTCCTTCGCCCTCACCGAAGTGACGGACTGGCTGCGGGCGCAGGGCAAGCTCGCCGAGGTCCCGCTGCGCGAGCGCGTCTGGCAGCACGTGGTCGCCCACTCCGGCGGCTCCGTCGCCGCGCTCGTCAAAGCGGGGGGCGCGCTGCTCCTCGTACGCGAGCGGCCCCGGGAATGGCTGGAGCTGACGGCCGTCTCCGACGAGCGGATGGCCGCCCTGCTGCCGGCCGCCCTCGACCGGGTGCTCGGCCTGCGGCTCGGCACCGGGCACCCGCTCGGCCAGGACCACCCGCTCGGCCAGGACCGCCCCCTCGGTGCCGAAGGCGCGCCCGGCGCCGGGCACCCGCTCGGTGCCACCGGTCCGCTGCGGCCCGAGGCGATGCCCTTCCTGCGGGCCGCCGGGGAGCTGGCCGCCGAACTCGGAGCGCGCGGAGCCTTCGAGTTCCTGCTCGGCCGCCACCTCGAAGCCAACCCCCGCCAGTACACGCTCACCCCGGACGGCCTCGCCGGGCTGATGGCCGCCCTCGCCGGGCCGGCCTCCCGGACCGTCCTCGACCCGGCCTGCGGCACCGGCACCCTGCTGCGGGCCGTCCCCGGAGCCACCGCCCGCTACGCGCAGGACAGTTCGCCCGAACTCGCAGCCCTCGCCGCGCTGCGCCTCGCCCTGCACGGCGACGCCCTGGTCCGGGCGGCCGCCGCCGACAGCCTGCGCGCCGACGCCTTCGCACGCCCCGCCGCGGAACCGGTCGACGCCGTGCTCTGCCATCCCCCGTTCAACGAACGCAACTGGGGGCACGAGGAACTCGCCTACGACCCCCGCTGGGAGTACGGCTTCCCGGCCCGCGCCGAATCCGAACTCGCCTGGATCCAGCACGCCCTGTCCCACCTGCGCGAGGGCGGCACCGCCGTACTGCTCATGCCGCCCGCCGTCGCCGCCCGCCGCTCCGGCCGCCGCATCCGCGCCGACCTGCTGCGCCGGGGCGCGCTGCGGGCGGTCGTGGCACTCCCGGCGGGCGCCGCACCGCCGTACGGGATCCCGCTCCACCTGTGGGTCCTGCGGCGGCCCTCCCCGTACGGGGCGCCACCCTCGGGCCTGCTCCTCGTGGACACCGCCGGGCTCGCCGCCGAGGGGCAGGGCCGGGCCGACTGGCCCGCCGTGCACGGGGTCGTGGAGGAGACCTGGACGGCGTACGACCGCGGCGGCGAGACCCCGGACGTCCCCGGCGTCAGCCGCGTCGTCCCCGTGATCGACCTCCTCGACGACGACGTGGACCTGACCCCGGCCCGCCACCTGCCGCCGCCGACGGCCGGCACCGGCGTGGCCGAACTGGCCGCCGTACGCGAGCGGCTCGACGAGACGCTCGGCCGCGCGGCCCGGCTCACCCCGCCGCCCCCGCCCCCCGCCGTACCCGCCCGGCCGGGCGGGCCCACGGCCCGGCTGCCGCTCACCACCGTCGGCGAACTCGCCCGCGCCGGAGCCCTGGTGCTGCACGCGGGCACCGGCAGCGGATCCGGACCGGCCCCCGTGCTCACCGAGCACGACGTGGCCACGGGGACCGGGCCCTCCGGGATCCTGGTGGTCGCCGCGGACGAGCCGCTGCTCACCGCCGCCGGCGACGTGGTCGTCCCGCTCACCGGCGGGGCGGGCGCGGCCCGCGTCGTCGAAGCGGCCACCGCGGGCGCGGCGCTCGGCCGGGGCCTGCACCTGCTGCGGCCCGATCCGGCCGCGCTCGACCCCTGGTTCCTGGCCGGATTCCTGCGCGGCACCGCCAACAACCGCCGCGCCAGCAGCCACGCCTCCACCACGACACGGCTCGACGTGCGCAGGCTCCAACTGCCCCGGCTGCCCCTGGCCGAGCAGGAGGTCTACGGGGCGCGGTTCCGGGCGCTCGCCGAGTTCGAGGACGCGCTGCGGCTGGCGGCGAGGCTCGGGGAGCAGCTCGTACAGGGTTTGTACGACGGGCTGTCGGACGGCACGGTGCGGCCCGGGTAAGGGCCCGGCCGCGACCGTGCAACGGTTGGGTGCATCAGCTCACTTCCGGCCGGAAACGCTGTATACGCTCAGACCCGGAACACATCCCCGCACGGCTCGTCAGGAGTATCGATGCACGGCCCCGGCATCCCGCCGCAGCACAGTCAGCAGCCCGGCACCGACTCCACGGTGGTGCTGCGCGTGCTGTTCGCGCTGCTGCCCGTCCTGAGCTGCGGGTTCCTCGCGTGGGGCACGATGCTGCGGCTCGCGCTGATCACCCGCAGGCCCCGGGACTGGTGGCTGATGGGCGGCTCCCTGGCGGCCGAGTTCCTCTGGGTGCTGCTGAGCGGGCTCGACCAGACCCCCGACAACAGCGGCTGGCAGGCCAACCTGGGCGCCGCCGGCACGATCGTGACCGGCGTCGGCGTCGCGGTGTACTTCCTCGTGGCCGACATCCGTCACCACGCGGAGGCCCGCACGGCGCCGCCCGCGCCCTGGTACCCGGCGCCGCCCGCGCAGTACGCACCGCCGCAGCAGCAGGGTCCGGCGTACGGGTACCCGCCCGCGCCCCGGCAGGCCCCGGCGCCCGCCGCGCAGCCGGCCCCCGAGCCCGCCCCGGCTCCGGCCCCCGCCCCGCCGCGCATCGGGCAGGTCCGCGCCGAACTCGACGAGCTCAGCGAAC
The DNA here is from genome assembly GCF_057834465.1 of Streptomyces sp. GL_140. Taxonomy (NCBI): domain Bacteria; kingdom Bacillati; phylum Actinomycetota; class Actinomycetes; order Kitasatosporales; family Streptomycetaceae; genus Streptomyces; species Streptomyces sp. GL_140. The sequence goes on along the minus strand of NZ_CM174404.1, from coordinate 3,370,831 downwards.
TGCTCCGCAAGCAGCCGCCGCAGCCGGGAGGTCCGCAGCCGGGCACCCCGTATCCGGGCGCCCCGCGCCACGAGGACCCCCGCGACGACCGCGGCCCGCGCCCGTGACGGACCGCCTCATCGGAGACCGCTACCAGCTCGCCACCATCCTGGGCCAGGGCGGCATGGGCCAGGTCTGGACCGCCTACGACCGCCGCCTGGACCGCCGCGTCGCGGTCAAACTGCTGCGCCCCGACAAGGTGGCGGGCCCCGGTTCCGTGGCCGATGAGCTGCGCCGCCGCTTCGTGCGCGAATGCCGGGTCACGGCGCAGGTGGACCACCCCGGGCTGGTCACCGTGCACGACGCGGGCAGCGACGGCGACGAGCTGTACCTGGTCATGGGGTACGTGGAGGGCTCCGACCTCGCCGACCACCTGGCCGAGCACGATCCGTACCCGTGGCCGTGGGCGGTCTCGGTGATCGCGCAGCTGTGCTCGGTGCTGTCGGCCGTGCACGCGGTGCCGATCGTGCACCGGGACCTCAAGCCGCGCAACGTGATGATCCGCCCGGACGGGACCGTACTCGTCCTGGACCTGGGCGTCGCCTCGGTCATGGACACCGACACCACCCGCCTCACCAGCACCGGGTCCCCGATCGGCAGCCCCGCCTACATGGCCCCCGAGCAGGCCATGGGCGGAGCCGTCGGCCCGCACACCGACCTCTACGCCCTCGGCGTGGTGCTCTACGAGCTCCTGTCCGGCAACGTGCCCTTCGCCGGGTCCACCGCCCTCGGGGTGCTCCACCGCCACCTGTACGAACCCCCGCTCCCGGTGCGCCGACTGCGCCCCGAGGTCCCGCAACAGCTCGAAGCGGTCCTGCTGCGCCTCCTGGCGAAGGATCCGCAGGACCGGCCCGCCTCCGCGCAGGAGGTGTACGCGGCCCTCGCGCCGCTGCTGCCCCACCACGGCTCGGGCGCCCCCAGCGGCCCGCTCGACCCGACCCGCCCCTTCCTGCGCCCGCAGGCCCCTTGGCCCGACCGCGCCACGGTGATCCCTCCGCGGCCCTCCACCCCGCCCGCGCCGGTGCGGCCCGATGTCCCGGCCGCCGTGGAGGAGGCGAAGAAGCTCCTCGACCAGGGGCGGCTCACCCAGGCCGTGGACATCCTCGGCGGCATCCTCCCGGCGGCGGCCGAGCAGCACGGCGAACACTCGACGGTGGTCCGCTCCCTGCGCAAGCAGTACGCGGCCACGTTGATGGACGACGGCCAGTACCGCCGGGCCCTGCCCGAACTGCGCCGCCTCGCGGAGGAGTTCCCGGGCGGGGACCCGCGCTCACTGCGCTTCCGCTACGACGCGGCCCAGTGCCTGGAACAGCTCGGCGAACCGGCGGCGGCCCTCGCCGAGTACCGCTCGCTGCTCCCGCTCTTCGAGAACCACTACGCGAACCCGGACCCGGGCCTGCCCCTGGAGGTCCGCCGCCGGATAGCGCACCTGTTGCTCTCCCTCGGTGACCGCCCGGGTGCCCACGACACCCTGTCCCGCCTCCTCTTCGACGCGGAGCGCCTCCACGGCCCGTCCCACCCCTTCCCCGTGGAGGTCCGCCGGACCCTCCAGTGGCTGGGTCAGGTCCGCTGACGCGCGAGGGACGCCCCCGCCCGGCGCCGTGAGACCAGGAACAGGCCCGCCAGGGTCAGCAGCGCGACAGCCGCCGCCATAGCGCCCGGCACCAGCCCCGGGGGCCGGAACGAGCAGGTCAGGGTGGTGGTTCCGGGGGTCACCGGGGCCGCGACCAGGCCCAGGTACGAGGTGGCCGGGCGGCCGTCGCAGGTCCAGCCGGCGATGGCGGGTGCGGCGAGGACCGCCGTGCCCGTGGTGCCCGGCGGGAGCGTGGCGCGGATCCCCGAGGAGCCGACCCGGACGGATGCGGCCCCCGAGGTGCGCAGGGCGGCGACCGCCTCGCGTAGGCGGGTGCGGTCCAGGCAGGACAGCTGCCGGCGGGCCGGGGCGGCCCCGTCGAAGACCAGCTCCGAGGAGCGGCCGTGCGAGACGCCCATCGGCTGCAGGGCGGCCCGGTTGCGCGGCGGGTTCGCGTTCAGCCGGAAGGCCGGGCCGTCCGCCAGACGGGCCTTCGCGTTGTACTCCGGAGCCCACAGGAAGGCCTCCGTGCCCGCGCGGCAGACACCGGGGGAGAGCGGGTCCTCGTAGACCCGGGCGCCCAGCAGCAGTTCCTGGTTGGCGAAGGGCGAGGCCCCGTAGGACGGGAGCGGGCCCGGCGGGCGGACCGTGACCAGCGGCGGGACCTCCTCGCGCACGATCGTGCCGTCCGGCCGCAGCCGGGCGCCGACCGCGAAGACGGCGTCCGTCACCGGGTTGTCGAGGCTCTGCACGTTGCGGCCGCGCGAGGTCCAGCCGGCCCCGAGGGCCACCATGGTCCGGGTGAACAGGTCCGGCGTGTGGCTGCTGTAGTACGCCCCGCCCTCGCCGCCCAGCAGCATCGGGTCGTTGCCCGTCAGCGCGGGCCGTCCCGCGTCGGTGCGGTACGCCGGCCAGCCCTCGGCACCCGCCAGGGCGTCGGCGCGGGCGGTGTGGGCCCGGCCCCAGGACGGGTAGTCGTCCAGGCCCGCCAGCTTGCCCTTCTCCCCGTACGCGGTGGTCGCGGCCGCCTGGGCGAGCAGGATCAGCACCAGCGCACCCGCCGCGGGCACGGCGAGGCGGGGCCTGCGCAGCGCCCACCAGGCGGTCGCCGCCAGAGCCAGCCCGCCGCCGAACAGGCCGAGCCCCCAGGCCGTGGCCAGCGCGCTGCCGCTCGCCGCCAGGGCCACGCAGGCCAGGACGGCCGCGCCGCTCGCCAGGGCCCGGGGCCCCGGCACTCCCGCCGAGAGCCCCGCCCAGGCGGCGATCACCACGATCCCGGCCAGGACGAAGGTCTGCCGGTACGCGCTGCCGTTCGGCGTCGCGAACAGGTGCCAGGCCAGGTGCGTCGGCTTCCACTGCATCGACAGCAGCACCAGGAGCACCAGCCCCGCCCACCACAGCCGGGTCCGCCCCGCCACGGCCCGGTGGAACGGCAGGGCCGCCACCAGCAGCAGAGTCCCCGTACCGACGAACAGGGCGGGGGAGGAGAAGGAATAGGTCGCGGGCAGCAGCCGGGCCAGCAGGTCCTCGGTCGACACCGGCCGGAACGGCTTGAACCATCCCGGATAGGCCTGCTTCGAACTGAGGAAGAGGGGAAGGAGGACCGGCGCGGACAGGGCGACGCCCAGCACGGTGGCCAGAGCGGCCCGCGCGAGGACCCGTAGCCGGTCCCCGAACCCCTCCCGGACGAGCACCACCCGCACCAGCAGCACCAGGACCGCGCCCAGCGTCGCCATGTAGGCGGTGTAGAAGTTCGCCGTCCAGCAGACCGCGACGACGAGCGCCGCCGCCGTCGGGCGGCGCGAGCGCAGCGCCCATTCACCCGTCAGACACAGGAGCGGGAAGGCGATCAGCCCGTCCAGCCACATCGGGTTGTACGAGGCCTCGATCACCGACCAGCCGCACAGCGCGTACGAGGCCCCGAGCAGCCCCGCCGCCCACCACGGGCCGCGCCGCTGGGTGCGCAGCAGCCAGGCCATCGCCGCCCCCGCGGCCATCGTCTTGAGCACGACGACCACGTACACCGCGAGGTCGATGTCCTGGCGCGGGAAGAGCGCCACCAGCGGCGCGAAGGGACTGGCCAGATAGGTCCCGAAATCGGGCAGGAAGCTGGTCCCGTACCCGGACTGCCAGTTCAGCAGCAGTCCGCCCCCGGCGCGCCCGTGCAGCAGGTCCCACAGATGGGCGTGGAAGGGGACGAACTGGTTGCCGAGGTCGTTGATGCTGCGATGGCGCGGCCCGTACGGGAAGACGCGCGCGACGGCGTCCCCGGCGCACACGGCCACCGCCGGGATCAGGGCGGCGAGCGCCGAGCCCAGCAGACTCGCGCGGCGCGGCGAACGGTGCGATGAGCGGTTCGGTGAGCGGTGCGGTGTCGACATGGTGGGCCGACCTTGACAGCGCTGGAGGACCGAAGGATGACCGCCGGGTGAACGCGAACCCCAACACCCCCGGAATCGTTGGTCGAACCGGTGGCTCTGACCACCCGGACTGCATAACATCGATCACCGCACGGCCCTTGTGCACCGACGCACAATCTCCCGGCCCTGGAGGCTCCTTTGCACCGTCGCACAGCGCTCTCCGTCTCCGCCGCCCTGCTCCTGGCGGCCCCACTGCTGTCCGCGTGCTCGGGCCAAGCCCGTCCCGGCACCGCGGCCGTGATCGGCGGCGAACGGATCACCACCTCCGCGGTCCAGGCCCAGGTGAACGACGTCCGCGCCGCACAGAACCGTTCCGAACACACCTCCGAGCTCATCGCGGCCGTCCCGCAGCTGGACCGGGTCAAGCTCAGCGGGATGCTCCAGAGCCGGATCCTCGACCGGATGGCCGAGGACGCCGGGATCACCGTCACCCCCAAGGAGCTCCAGGAGGAGCGCAGGACGTTCGAGAACGACAAGGGCGTCGAGGCGTTCGAGTCGACGCTCCTCCAGAAGTTCGCCATCGCCCCGGACCAGATCGACCGCTGGGCCACCGACCAGGTGCTCTTCACCAAGCTCAACGCCAAGTACGGGCAGGGCAACCTCGCCGAGCCCGCCTCCAAGGCCGCGAGCAAGCTGGGCATCGTGGTCAACCCGCGCTACGGGGTCTGGGACCCGCAGAAGGTCTCGATCGGCGACTCCGTGACCCCGTGGATCACCCAGGTCACCCGGCCCGAGCAGCCCCCGGCCGGCGCCTAGGCGGTTCTCCCGGGAAGGTAGGTTCGGAGGGTGACTGACGACGTACCCTCCGAGCCGGCCGATCCCACCGCCGACACCAGCGCCGAGACCGGGTCCACCGGTCGCATCGTGCTGCTGACCACCAGCCACCGGGTCGCCCCCGGCGTGCTGTCCTGGCCGGCCTGGCAGACCCTGCACGCCGCGAACCGGGTGCTGTGCGCCGACCCGGATCACGTACAGCTGCCCTACCTGCGCGAAGCGGGCGTCGAGGTCGAGCACGGGACCCCGGACGCGCAGTCGCTGATCGAGGACTGCGCCGGCGGGCGCACCGTCGTCGTGGTCCTGAGCGGCGAGGGCGACCGGCGGCTCACCGACGGGCTGGCCCGCTTCGCCGGGTCGGGCCGGGTGGCCATGCCGGACCTGGAACTGCTGCCGGGCTCGTACGATCTGCCCGGCGCGCGGCTGCTCGACCTCGTCCAGGTCATGGACCGGGTCCGCCGCGAATGCCCCTGGACCTCCCAGCAGACCCACGAGGGACTGGTGAAGTACGCCATCGAGGAGGCGTACGAGCTGGTCGAGGCCATCGAGGACGGGGACCGCGAGGAGCTGCGCGAGGAGCTCGGCGACGTCCTGCTCCAGGTGGTCTTCCACGCGCGCATCGCGGAGGAGGGCGGTCCGGGCGAGGAGGACGAGCCGTTCTCCATCGACGACGTGGCCGGAGCCCTGGTGGAGAAGCTGATCCACCGCCACCCGCACGTCTTCGCGGACGCCGAGGCGAAGACCGCGGAGGACGTCAACGCGCACTGGCAGCGCACCAAGCAGGTGGAGAAGCAGCGGGAGTCGGTGACCGACGGGATCCCGCTGGGGCAGCCCGGTCTCGCGCTCGCGGCCAAGCTCGCCGGCCGGGTCCGGGCCAACGGTGTGGACGTGGAACTCCCCCGCGGCGAGGGCATCGGGTACGAGCTGCTCGAACTGGCGGCGCGCGCCGAGGCGGCGGGCACCGACCCCGAGACCGCGCTGCGCGCGGCGGCCCGGGCCTACCGGGACGCGATCCGGGCCGCCGAGGGCGTCGGCGAGTAGCCCTCGGCAGGAACGGCCGCGCTCGGCCCGATCGGGACCTGCGCTCAGTAGGTTCGGGGCGCACGGCCCGAGGGGTTGTGCCAGTGCGGGTCGGGCCGGTTCAGGAACCACTCCCCGAAGCCCATCGGCCGGCCCCCGTTGCCGTGGCCCTTGCCGCCGGCGGGTACGGAGTCGTAGAAGATCCGGTCGGTGCGGGCGCCGAGCTCCTCCAGGAGGTACGAGGTCTCGTCGATGAACTGCGCGGGACCACTGAGGTAGACGTCCTGGTCGGGCCAGAGCCCCCGGTTGCTCAGCGCGGTCGCGAGCCGGTCGGTGGCCTGGTTGCGGTGCTGCCCGGGGGCGGGGGTGATGTAGGTGACGCTCAGCCAGTCGCGGACGGCCGCGTACTCGTCGATGAGGGGGCGGTCGTAGAGGTGCGCGGCGTCCCGGGCGACGACGAAGAGCCGCGCGTCCTGATCGGGGGGATGCTCCGCCAGGTCCTCCAGCATGGCGCGGACCGGCGCCCAGCCGGTGCCGGCCGCTATGAAGCTCACCGGGCGGTCCTCGCGGCGGAAGGTCAGCTGCCCGCCGGCCGCGCCCAGCCTCAGCATGTCGCCGGGCTGCGCCTCGTGGACCAGGGAGGTACTGAGGCGGCCGCCCTCGATCCGGCTGACGTGCAGGTCGACCGTCCCGTCGGGGCGGGGCGCGTTGCCGATGGAGTACGTGCGCCAGGTCGTCGGGACCCGGTCGCTGCTCACGCTCACGTACTGGCCCGGCAGATAGGGGAGCCGGGCGTGCGGGCGCAGCGTCAGGACGGCTATGTCCTGCCCGTACTGCAGGTGGCGCACGATCTCGGCGTCCCACCAGGGCGGATCCTCGCTGGAGGCGGCGCCGGCCATCATCGCGTCGGCGATGACCTGGTAGGCCTCGCTCCAGGCCTTTTCGACCGGCGGGGTCCAGGCCTCGCCGGAGGTTTCGGCGAGCGCGGCGAGCAGGCTGGCGCCCACGGCCGCGTAGTGCTCGGGGCCCGCCAGGAACTTGCGGTGGTCGCGGCCGAGGTCGCGTAGATAGGGGAGGAGTGTTTCGTCCTCCAGGTGCGCGATCACATGGGTGAGCGCGGCGAAGAGCCGGTCCCGCTGACGCTCCATGTCCTCGAAGGAGGCCGGGAAGAGCTCACGGACTCCGGGGTTGTGCCAGAACAGGTGGGAGTAGAAGAACTTGACCGCGTGCTCGGCCCGTCTCTCCACCACCGCAAAGCTGCTTTTCAAGATCCTCACATCCACAAAACCGAAAGTAGGAATGCCGGAGAACGTGAGGTCAAGCCAAGGCCGATCTGCGGACAGCCGCGACGAATAACCCATATGGGGTGATGGGCGGCGGGCGGGATACGGTCTTCGGGTGCACGAGCAGACCCCAGAAGCCCCTGCGGCCCCCGCCGCCCCCTCTGATTCCCAGACCGGACCGACGGGACCGACCGGACCGACCGGACCGACCCTGTTCGACTGGGAGTTCGCGACCGACCCGTACCCGGCCTACGCCTGGCTGCGCGAGCACGCTCCCGTGCACCGCACCAAACTCCCCAGCGGGGTCGAGGCATGGCTGGTCACCCGGTACGCCGACGCCCGCCAGGCCCTCGCCGACCAGCGGCTCAGCAAGAACCCGTCCCACCACGAGGGATCGGCCCACGCCAAGGGCAGGACCGGGATCCCGGGGGAGCGCAAGGCGGAGCTGATGACGCACCTGCTCAACATCGACCCGCCGGACCACACCCGACTGCGGCGCCTGGTGTCCAAGGCGTTCACCCCGCGCAGGGTCGCCGAGTTCGCGCCGAGGGTCCAGGAGATCACCGACCAGCTCATCGAGCGGTTCGCGGAGAAGGGGGAGGCCGACCTCATCCACGAGTTCGCCTTCCCGCTCCCCATCTACGCCATCTGCGAGATGCTCGGCGTGCCGCGCGAGGACCAGGACGACTTCCGCGACTGGGCCGGGATGATGATCCGGCACGGCGGTGGTCCGCGCGGCGGGGTCGCGCGCTCGGTGAAGCAGATGCGGACCTACCTCGGCGAGCTCATCCACCGCAAGCGCGACGACCTCGGCGACGATCTGATCTCCGATCTGATCCGCGCCAGCGACCACGGGGACCACCTGACGGAGTCCGAGGCCACTGCCATGGCTTTCATCCTCTTGTTCGCAGGTTTTGAAACTACGGTCAATCTGATCGGCAACGGTGTCCACTCCCTCTTCATGAACCCGGACCAGCGCGAGCGCCTCCAGGCCTCCCTCGCGGCCGGTGAGAGCGCCCTGCTGGCCACCGGGGTCGAGGAACTGCTCCGCTACGACGGTCCCGTGGAGCTGGCCACCTGGCGGTTCGCCACCGAGTCCTTCGTCCTCGGCGGTCAGGACATCGCGGCGGGCGATCCGGTGCTGGTGGTCCTCGCGGCCGCCGACCGCGACCCCGAGCGCTTCGCCGAGCCGGACGCCCTCGACCTGTCGCGGACCGACAACCAGCACCTCGGATACGGGCACGGGATCCACTACTGCGTCGGCGCGCCGCTCGCCCGACTCGAAGGCCAGACCGCGCTCGCGACGCTGCTGACACGTCTGCCCGATCTGGAACTCGCCGTGCCTGCCGGTGAGCTGCGGTGGCGCGGGGGGCTCATCATGCGCGGGCTGCGCACGCTTCCGGTCCGGTTCACCCCCCAAAACGCCTGAAACCCCCATGACCGGAAGTCAGTAGCCGTCTGAACTTGTGACAGGCGTTCGAAGGCCGCTAGGTTCTGCCGTTACCCCGCCGTTATGCGAAAGGTGCAGCCTCATGCGTTCCGGGAACGGCCGCCACAGACGCCCCCGACAGGTGCCCGCACTTGTCGTCACCGCCGGAGTCGCCGGCTCCGCGCTCGCCCTGCCGCTGCTTGCGGCCACCGGTGCGAGTGCCGCCGAGACCTCCACCTGGGACAAGGTCGCCGAGTGCGAGAGCGGTGGCACCTGGAGCGCGAACTTCGGCAGCGGCGCTTACGGCGGGCTGCAGTTCACCCAGGAGCAGTGGAAGAACGCCGGCGGGCTCGACTTCGCCGAGCGCCCCGACCTCGCCAGCCGGTCCCAGCAGATCGCGGTGGGCGAGCGGGTCCTGGCCTCCCAGGGCCCGCAGGCGTGGCCCCTGTGCGCGGCGCCGGCCGGGCTCTCGCAGCAGGGTCCCGCGGCCGAGGTGGACCCGGGCCTGCCCGGAGGCGGTGACGCCGCCTCGCACTCCGTGTCCCGCCCGGACGGCAAGATCCCGTACCTCGGGACGCCCCGGCCCTCCACGGACTTCGGGGCCCCGACCCCCGCGGCCCCGACTCCGACCCCCTCCCCTTCGGGCACGCCGTCCTTCCTGCTGCCCGACTACCCGCTGCCCGTCATGCCGCTGCCGGAGCCGCCGACGACGACTCCGGGGCTCCCGGGCGACCCGACGGCGCCCGTGACGCCCACGGACCCGACGGCCCCCACCGTCCCGACCTCGCCGTCCACGGACCCGACCGCACCCGTGACGCCCACGGATCCGACGTCTCCCGCGCACCCGGCCGACCCGGCGGCGCCCACGACGCCGGCCGTCCCCGCCGATCCGGCGGCGCCCGCCCCGACCGCCGACCCGACCGTCCCGGCGACCCCGGGAGCCACCACGGACCCGGCCGCCCCGGCTGCCGGTGCCGGTAAGCACCGCGGCCCGGCCGCGGTTGAGGCGCCCGTCACGTCTGATGCCGCGTCGGACCCCGCGTACACGGTGAAGGAGGGCGACAGCCTTGCCACCATCGCGGACGCCAACGGAGTGAAGGGCGGCTGGAACGCGCTCTACAAGGCCAACGAGCAGGTCATCGGCGAGGACGCCAACCTGATCAAGCCCGGCCAGAACCTGGATCTAACGCACGAATAGCGACACTTGGGGCGCCCGGAACCACCTGATTGTCCGTTTTCCGTAAGTGAGACATGTGTCTCTTCCGGTCAACTGGCGTGTCCGGTCCGGAGGGTTCCGCAAACCCCGTCCTCACCTGCGCAAACGCCCCTGTGGAGAGCGCAAGTAGGCACCGTTTCTCCCCGATGTCCCTCGTTGAACATCGGGGGGAGACCTGTCTACCTTCTGAATCGCTCGCCACCGCGGGCTCCTTCGACCGCATCGCCGAATCCTGCCGGCGGACGGAGGGAACACTCGTCGCGCAAGCGCCGAAGGCAGGAGCGGGGGAACCAAGGTAGGCGCCGGAACCGGCCGTTGAGAGACGGTCACGGAACCGGCTAGGGGTTAAGACAGGCGCTAGGTCGCCTGGCCGGGCACTCACTCGCCCGAACCCGACAGCTCACCTCGAAGGCGTCGGTGAGGAGAACTCCATGCTGCTTTCCGCCAAGGGCAAGCACCGCCGCGGCTCCAAGGCCGTTCGGCTCGTCACGCTGGCCGGCGTCGCCGGTGTCGCCGTCGCGGCTCCGCTGATGGCCGCGGGCACCGCTTCCGCCGCGACCGCTTCCGAGTGGGACCGCGTCGCTTCCTGTGAGTCCGGTGGCAACTGGGCCATCAACACGGGCAACGGCTACTACGGCGGCCTGCAGTTCTCGTCGTCCACGTGGGCCGCGTACGGCGGCAAGGCGTACGCCGCGCAGGCCAACCAGGCTTCCAAGTCCCAGCAGATAGCCATCGCCGAGAAGGTCCTCAAGGGCCAGGGCAAGGGCGCCTGGCCGTCCTGCGGCGTCGGCCTGTCGAACGGCGCCTACACCGGTGGCGGCTCGACCGAGACCGCCCCGAAGAAGACCGAGACGAAGAAGCAGGAGAAGAAGGCCGAGCCGAAGAAGGAGACCAAGCGCTCCGAGGCCTCGACCACCAACCGCTCCGAGCGTCCGGCCGCCACCTCCAAGCCGAAGACCGAGGCCCCCAAGACCGGCAACGGCTCCTACGAGGTCAAGTCCGGCGACACGCTGGGCACCATCGCCGAGGCGAACAACGTCTCCGGCGGCTGGGAGAAGCTCTTCGAGCTCAACAAGGACATCGTCTCGGACGCCGACCTGATCTTCCCGGGTCAGAAGCTGAAGCTCAGCTGAACCTTGCGGCAACAGCCGCGGTAGCGTCCGCAACACGCAGAATTCCCACCGCCCGGCGCGTACCCCCCACGCGCCGGGCGGTGCTGCGTGCCGGGCCCATCGCCCGGCGGCAGGCCCGGCGCGCCCCCCGAGGAAGAGCCCTATGTCCTGTAAGGGGGGTATTCGGGCCCTTTTTCGTCCCACAGCCCGGTTGATCGGGTCGCCGACCGCCCGGAGCCGGTTAGGCTCTAGGCGGCAAGGCCATCCCACGGCCTGACATGCCACCGCACACTCAGCGTCACATCCCAGAAGGAGATGCTCGTGCCGTCCATCGACGTCGTCGTAGCCCGGGAAATCCTGGACTCCCGAGGCAACCCCACGGTCGAGGTCGAGGTGGGCCTCGACGATGGCAGCACCGGCCGTGCTGCTGTTCCGTCCGGCGCCTCCACCGGAGCGTTCGAAGCCGTAGAGCTCCGTGACGGTGACCCCAACCGCTACATGGGCAAGGGTGTCGAGAAGGCCGTCCTCGCCGTCATCGAGCAGCTCGGCCCGGAGCTCGTCGGCTACGACGCCACCGAGCAGCGCCTGATCGACCAGGCGATGATCGACCTGGACGCCACCGAGAACAAGGGCTCCCTCGGCGCCAACGCCATCCTCGGTGTCTCCCTCGCCGTCGCGCACGCCGCGTCCGAGGCCTCCGACCTCCCGCTCTTCCGCTACCTGGGCGGTCCGAACGCGCACCTGCTGCCCGTTCCGATGATGAACATCCTCAACGGTGGGTCGCACGCCGACTCCAACGTCGACATCCAGGAGTTCATGATCGCCCCGATCGGCGCGGAGTCCTTCTCCGAGGCCCTTCGCTGGGGTGCCGAGGTCTACCACACCCTCAAGAAGGTCCTGCACACCAAGGGCCTCTCCACGGGTCTGGGCGACGAGGGCGGCTTCGCGCCGAACCTGGAGTCCAACCGCGCCGCGCTCGACCTCATCGTCGAGGCCATCAAGCAGGCCGGTTACGTCCCGGGCACCCAGATCGCGCTCGCGCTCGACGTGGCCGCGTCCGAGTTCTACAAGGACGGCAACTACGAGTTCGAGGGCAAGTCCCGCTCGGCCGCCGAGATGACCGACTACTACGCCGAGCTCGTCGAGGCGTACCCGCTCGTGTCCATCGAGGACCCGCTGTTCGAGGACGACTGGGCCGGCTGGAAGACCCTCACCGACCGCCTGGGCTCCAAGGTCCAGATCGTCGGCGACGACCTCTTCGTCACCAACCCGGAGCGCCTCGCCCGTGGTATCGAAGAGGGCTCGGCCAACGCCCTGCTCGTCAAGGTGAACCAGATCGGCTCGCTCACCGAGACGCTGGACGCCGTCGAGATGGCCCAGCGCAACGGCTTCAAGTGCATGATGTCGCACCGCTCCGGCGAGACCGAGGACGTCACCATCGCCGACCTCGCGGTCGCCGTGAACTGCGGCCAGATCAAGACCGGCGCCCCGGCCCGCTCGGACCGCGTCGCCAAGTACAACCAGCTGCTGCGTATCGAGGAGATCCTCGACGACGCCGCGGTGTACGCGGGCCGCAGCGCGTTCCCGCGCTTCAAGGGCTGAACGGTCCTTTAGGGGCGCAAGCCTCCCTACGTCCCCGCACTCGGTCCCGTACCGTGTGCGGGGACGTATTGCGTAGTGCGTATATAGGGGAGGCGGATCAATGGCCGAGAACCGGGACCGGTTCGCCACGTTCTCGACCGCGACCAGGCTCAAGCAGCTGGGCGAGCGGACCGCGGCGCACGTCTACCGCTCGCAGTCCCGCCGCCAGGTCCGCCGCAGCCGGCTCACCGGCCGGGCCGCCCTGCTCGTCCTGGTCCTCTGTACCCTGGTCGTCGCCCTCGCGTATCCGATGCGCCAGTACGTGTCCCAGCGCTCGGAGATCGCGGAGCAGCAGAAGGCCGCCGTCTCCGCGCGGGACCGGCTGGAGAGGCTGCGCGACGAGAAGGCCCGCTGGCAGGACAACGCGTACGCGGAACAGCAGGCGCGCAAGCACCTGCACTTCGTCCGGCCGGGCGAGATCAGCTACATCATGAACGACCCCGCGGCCGAGGCGGCCGAGCACCGCCGCAGCGGACAGGCCGCCACCGACCGGCCCTGGTACTCCAACGTCTGGGACGGCGTCGACAAGGCCGACCGCCCGGGCGACTGAGTCCCACCCATCCACGATTACGAAAAGACTTCCTCCAGGCATGCAGACCCCCCCGCCCCAGACCGACCGGACCGAGCCGACCGCCGCCGACATCGAGGCGTTCCAGCAGCAGCTCGGCCGCCCGCCGCGCGGGCTGCGCGCCATCGCGCACCGCTGCCCCTGCGGGCAGCCGGACGTGGTGGAGACCGCCCCCCGGCTCCCCGACGGCACGCCCTTCCCGACGCTGTACTACTTGACCTGCCCGCGCGCCGCCGGTGCGATCGGCACGCTGGAAGCCAACGGCGTGATGAAGCAGATGCAGGCCAGGCTGGCCGAGGACCCGGAGCTGGCCGCCGCCTACCGGGCCGCCCACGAGGACTACATCACCCGCCGCGACGCCATCGAGGTGCTCGAGGGCTTCCCGAGCGCCGGCGGCATGCCGGACCGGGTGAAGTGCCTGCACGTCCTGGTCGGCCACTCGCTGGCCGCGGGTCCGGGCGTGAACCCGTTCGGCGACGAGGCCCTGGCGATGCTGCCCGAGTGGTGGGCCAAGGGTGCCTGCGTCACCCCGTGCGCCGAGAAGTCGGAGCCGCAGGCGTGAGGCGCGTCGCGGCCGTCGACTGCGGTACGAACTCCATCCGCCTCCTCGTCGCCGACCTGGACCCCGCGACCGGGGAGTTCACCGAACTGGACCGCCGGATGACCGTCGTCCGCCTCGGCCAGGGCGTGGACAAGACGGGCCGGCTGGCCCCTGAGGCGCTGGAGCGCACCTTCGCTGCCTGCCGCGAGTACGCGGCGGTCATCAAGGAGCTCGGTGCCGAGCGCGTGCGCTTCGTGGCCACCTCGGCCTCCCGGGACGCCGAGAACCGGGACGAGTTCGTGCGGGGCGTGCTGGACATCCTGGGCGTGGAGCCCGAGGTGATCTCCGGTGACCAGGAGGCCGAGTTCTCCTTCACCGGCGCCACGAAGGAGCTGAAGGGCACCGACCACCTGGAGAAGCCCTTCCTGGTGGTGGACATCGGCGGCGGCTCCACCGAGTTCGTGGTCGGCGAGGAGCACGTCCGGGCCGCCCGGTCCGTGGACGTCGGCTGCGTGCGGATGACCGAGCGCCACCTGGTGGCCGCCGACGGCACGGTCACCGACCCGCCGTCCGAGGCGCAGGTCGCCGCCATACGGTCCGACATCGAGGCGGCGCTGGACCTGGCCGCCCAGAGCGTTCCGCTGGCCGAGGCGCGCACCCTGGTCGGCCTGGCCGGTTCGGTGACCACGGTCGCCGCGATCGCGCTGGGACTGTCGGAGTACGACTCCGCGGCGATCCACCACGCGCGGATCTCCTACGGGACGGTCCGCGAGGTCAGCGAGCGGATGCTGAGCCTGACGCACGCCGAGCGCGCTGCGATCCCGGTGATGCACCCGGGCCGCGTGGACGTGATCGGGGCGGGCGCCCTGGTCCTCCTGGCCGTCATGGAGCGGATCGGCGCCACGGAGGTCGTGGTCTCGGAGCACGACATCCTCGACGGCATCGCCTGGTCGGTCGGCTGACGGGAGTGCCCGAGGGCCCTTTCGGGGGCCTTGCGGAGGCCTTTGGTCCCGTCGTCCACATGAACTTCGTGAAGTTCTTCACAAGGAAAAGATGCCCGCGAGGGCTCTTGAGGCGCCTTTTGGGTGACCCGGGGGCCCTCCGGGCCTTCTTTTTGTGAGCGTTCGTGTGAATGGCGGCCGCCGCGGGGGTCCGTCGGTAGGTATCGACGAACCCGGTGGTCTACTCCGCTTAAGGGGCTGGAGGCCAGTTCAGGCCTGGTGTTCAACGACTCCCGTTACGCCCTGGTTCCCGCCGCACGCCATGACCTCGGTCACGTGGGCGGCGGAGTGTAGCAGAGGGTCTCCAGGCCCTTGTGAAGGGGCTCACGAGCGTCACCCCTTGGGGTGCTGGATACTCGTTCCATGAGCACCACGGAGCGTCCCAGGATCCTCGTTGTAGGAGGTGGGTACGTAGGCCTGTACGCAGCCAAGCGCATCATGAAGAAGATGCGCTACGGCGAGGCGACCGTCACGGTCGTCGACCCGCGCTCGTACATGACCTACCAGCCCTTCCTCCCCGAAGTGGCCGCAGGCAGCATCTCGCCTCGGCACGTAGTCGTCCCGTTGCGACGCGTGCTTCCCAAGGCTGAGGTTCTCACCGGCCGGGTCACCAGCATCGACCAGGACCGCAAGGTCGCCGTCGTCACGCCGCTCGTCGGCGAGGCGTACGAGCTGCCTTTCGACTACCTGGTGATCGCGCTCGGCGCCATCTCCCGCACCTTCCCGATCCCCGGCCTCGCCGAACAGGGCATCGGCATGAAGGGCGTCGAAGAGGGCATCGGCCTGCGCAACCACGTCCTTGAGCAGCTGGACAAGGCCGAGTCCACGACGGACGAGGACGTCCGCCGCAAGGCCCTCACCTTCGTCTTCGTCGGCGGCGGCTTCGCCGGCGCGGAGACCATAGGCGAGGTCGAGGACATGGCCCGCGACGCCGCGAAGTACTACACCAGCATCAAGCGCGAGGACATGCGCTTCATCCTGGTCGACGCGGCCGACAAGATCCTTCCCGAGGTCGGGCCCAAGCTCGGCACCTGGGGCAAGGAGCACCTCGAGTCCCGCGGCATCGAGATCTACCTCAACACCTCCATGGACTCCTGCGTGGACGGCCACGTGGTGCTGAAGAACGGCCTCGAGGTCGACTCCAACACCCTGGTGTGGACCGCGGGCGTCAAGCCCAACCCGGTGCTGGCCCGCTACGGCCTGCCGCTGGGCCCGCGCGGTCACGTGGACGCCGAGCCGACCCTCCAGGTCAAGGGCACGGACTACATCTGGACCGCCGGCGACAACGCCCAGGTGCCGGACCTCGCCGCCCGCAAGGCCGGCGTGGAGAACGCCTGGTGCCCGCCGAACGCCCAGCACGCGCTGCGCCAGGCCAAGGTCCTCGGCGACAACGTCATCTCGGGCATGCGGGGCTTCCCGCAGGCCGAGTACTCGCACTCCAACAAGGGTGCGGTGGCGGGCCTCGGCCTCCACAAGGGCGTCGCGATGATCGTCATGGGCAAGATGAAGATCAAGCTCAAGGGCCGGCTCGCCTGGTACATGCACCGTGGCTACCACGGCATGGCCATGCCGACCTGGAACCGCAAGATCCGCGTCTTCGCCGACTGGACCCTCGGCATGTTCCTCAAGCGCGAAGTCGTCTCCCTCGGTGCCCTGGAGACCCCCCGCGAGGAGTTCTACGAGGCCGCCAAGCCGGCTCCGGCCGCCGCCGCTGCCCCGGCCGAGAAGGCCAAGGCCTCCTGACCGGGTTCGGCCGAACTCCCCCAGCGTGACCCCGAAGGGGCCGCCCGCCATCCGTGGTGCGGGCGGCCCCTTCGGCGTGTCCGGCGGATTGTCCGGACCCGAGGTGGGGTAGAGCCTTGGGTCGGACCGTTTTCGGAGGTGTGTGCCATGACCGACGCCGCGCCGCGGCTGGCCGCTGTGGCCGAGACCCTGCTCGGCGCCCCCCTGCCCGTGCGCGTCAGGGCCTGGGACGGCAGTGAAGCGGGGTCGCCCGCCGGCCCCGTACTCGTCTTCCACCGTCGCCGCGCCCTGCGCCGCCTGCTGTGGAAGCCGGGCGAACTGGGGCTGGCCCGGGCCTGGGTGTCCGGGGACATGACGGTGGAGGGCGATCTGTTCGCCCTCCTGGACCGGGTGGCGCCGCTGCTGTGGGAGCGCAGCCGCCCCCCGGGCGAGGAACCGCGGCCCGAGGCCTCCGCCGGGAGGCTCGCGCTGCTGCGCGATCCCGCGGCGCGCGCCGCCGTACGGGACCTCGTGGGTCTCGCGCGGCCGTGGCGGGCACCCGCCCCGCCGCCCGAGGAGGCGCTCCGGCGCGGCGGGCCGCGCCACACCAAGGTCCGCGACCGTGCGGCCATCAGCCACCACTACGACGTGGGCAACGAGTTCTACGCCCACGTCCTGGGCCCCTCGATGGTGTACTCCTGCGCCTACTGGAGCCCCGGCGGCACCCTGGAGGAGGCCCAGCGCGACAAGCTCGACCTGGTCTGCCGCAAGCTCGCCCTCAAGCCGGGGGACCGGCTCCTGGACGTCGGCTGCGGCTGGGGCTCGATGGCCCTGCACGCGGCCCGCGAGTACGGGGCCAGGGTCACCGGGATCACGCTCTCGCGCGAGCAGGCCGCGTTCGCCCGCAAGCGGGTCGCCGAGGAGGGGCTGGCGGACCTGATCGACATCCGGGTCCAGGACTACCGCGACGTCAAGGACGGCCCGTACGAGGCCATTTCCTCCATCGGCATGGCCGAGCACGTGGGTTCCGACCGCTACCGGGCCTACGCCCGCACCCTGTACGGGCTGCTGCGGCCCGGCGGACGGCTGCTGAACCACCAGATCGCCCGCCGCCCGGAGCAGGACGAAGAGGCCTACCGGATCAACGAGTTCATAGACGCCTACGTTTTCCCCGACGGGGAGCTCTCCCCGCTCGGCACCACCGTCGGCGAACTGGAGCGGGCCGGCTTCGAGGTCCGCGACGTGGAGGCGCTGCGCGAGCACTACGCGCTCACCCTGCGGGCCTGGGTGACACGGCTGGAGGAGCACTGGGAGGAGGCGGTCCGGCTCACCTCGCCGGGCCGGGCCCGGGTCTGGAAGCTCTACATGGCCGCTTCGGCCCTCGGCTTCGAGCACAACCGGCTCGGGGTCAACCAGGTGCTCGCCGTGCGCACCGAGGGGCCGGGCCGGGCGGACTCCGGGATGCCGCTGCGCGCCCGCGAGTGGCCGGCGCAGCCGGGCCCGTGACGACGAAGGGCCCCGCGGCCGCCTCTCGGCGGCCGCGGGGCCCTTCGTTCGTGCCCTGTGCTACTCGGTCTTGATGGCGGTCAGCATGTTCAGCCGGGCCGCGCTGCGGGCGGGCCACATGGCCGCCAGGGCACCGACGATGCCGGCCAGCAGCATGAAGATCGCGATCCGGTCGAAGGGGATGACCAGGGCGTAGTGCGGGATCGAGGTCTTGATGGCCTCGCCGACGGCCCAGGCGATGAAGGTGCCGAGGGCCACGCCGATCACCGCACCGAAGAGCGAGATCACGATGGCCTCCAGGCGGATCATGTTCTTGACCCGGCCCCGGTCCAGGCCGATCGCCCGCAGCATGCCGATCTCCTGGGTCCGCTCGTAGACGGACATCGCCAGGGTGTTGACCACGCCGAGCACCGAGATGATCAGCGCCATGGCGAGCAGGCCGTACATGATGTTCAGGGCGGTGTTGATCATGCCGCCCATGTCGTTGCGGATGTCCTGCTGGGTGGCGAAGGTGATCGCCGGGTTCTTGCCGAGGGCGTCGACGAGGGTCTGCTGGGCCTTGGCGGAGGCGCCGGCGTCCATCTTGACGTAGACCTCGCGCAGGTCCGGCTTCTCGCTGTGCTGGGAGAGGACCTTGTAGTCGATCACGTAGGGGAAGAGCATGCCCTCCATGTCCTTGTAGATCGCGCCGACCTTCAGGTCCGCCTTCTTGTTGTCCGTGAAGGTGGCCTTCAGGGTGGAGCCGACGGAAAGGCCCTGCTTTTTCGCGGTCTTCTCGGAGACCAGCAGTTCGCCCTTGGCAAGGCTGCTGAGCTGCCCGCTGAGCACGTCGACGTTGAGGAGTTCGCCGATGGTGGCCGGGTTGACGCCGGAGACGGTGAGGTAGTCCCTGCCGTCACCGATCCGGATGTCGCCGAGCTGCTGCGGGGAGGCCGCCTTGACGCCCGGGGTCTTCTCCAGGGCCGGGAGCACGGAGGGGTCCAGGCCGCCGAAGCTCTCGCCCATGGCGATCTTGTAGTCGGCCTTGAGGTTGTCCGTGGTCCCGCGGTCGACGGACTTGCCCATCGTGATGCCGAGCACCGACAGAGCGGTGACCAGGCTCAGGCCGATGGCCAGCGAAGCGGCGGTGACGGCGGTGCGGCGCGGGTTGCGGACCGCGTTCTGCGCGGCCAGCTTGCCGGCCACGCCGAACACCTTCGTCAGCATCGGGCGGACGGCCGCGATGACCGGGCGCGAGAGGGCCGGCAGCAGGATGATGATGCCGATCATCGTGAAGAAGGCGCCGGCACCGATCAGCACCTTGCCGTTCTCGCCGGCCAGGGCGCCGCCCAGGATGCCGAGCAGGCCGAGCAGGGTGCTCCCGCCGCCGATGCTGTTGCGCAGCACCAGGGACTTCGCGGTGGCCGGGAGGTGGGCGCTGCCCATGGCGGCGACCGGGGCGATCCGGGAGGTGCGGATGGCCGGGACCAGGGCGGCGATCACCGTGACGAAGACGCCGATGGCGATCGCGGCGAGGATGGTGGTGGGGGCGACGACGAGCGGACCGGCCGGGATCTTGGCGCCGAAGGCGCCGATCGCGGAGCGCATGCCGACGGCCAGACCGATGCCGGCCACCAGGCCGATGGCGGAGGAGATCACGCCGACGACCAGGGCCTCGGCCAGGACCGAGTTCTGGACCTGACCGCGGTTGGCACCGATGGCGCGCAGCAGGGCCAGTTCCTTCGTGCGCTGGGCGACCAGCATGGTGAAGGTGTTGTAGATCAGGAACACGCCGACGAAGAGCGAGATCAGCGCGAAGACCATGAGCATCTGGTTCATGTTGCTCATGCCGCGCTCGATGTTCTTGGCCTGCTCGGCCGCGAGCACCGCGCCGGTCTGGGCCTTGGCGTCCTTGCCGACGAGCGGCTTGATATCGGCGAGCAGCTGGTCGGCACTGGTGCCGGCCTTGGCGCTGACCGACAGCTCGCTGTAGAAGCCGGGCTCCAGGTAGAGCTGCTGGGCGGTCGGGGTGTCGAACAGGACGAGCGAGCCGCCCGCGTTGACCGCGCCGTCCTCGGTGGTGAAGACGCCGGTGAGGGTGTACTCCTTGGCCGGGCGGTTGTCGGCCACCCGGACCTTGTCGCCGACCTGGTACTTGCCGCGCTTGGCCGTCTCCTTGTCGAGGGCGATCTCGCCGGCCTTGGCCGGGCCGTTGCCCTCGGTGAAGGTGTAGCGGGGGTCCTTGCCGTCCTTGAGCGGGACGAAGTTGGCGCCGGTGTTGGACCAGCCGTTGCCGATCAGCTTGCCGTCCTGGTCGCCCACGGCGGCGAAGCCGTGCACGCGGCCGGAGGCGATGTCGACCCCGCCCAGGGCCTTGACCTTGTCGAGGGTCTGCTGGCTGATGCCCGGCTCGCCCTCCTTGTCGCCCTCGTCGTTGCGGGGGGCGCCGTAGGGGGTGACCGAGACGGCCACGCCGGCGAAGCTCTTGGCGGACTGGTCCGACATCGCCTTGCCGACGGTGTCGGTGAAGACGAGGGTGCCGGAGACGAAGGAGACGCCGAGGACGACGGCGAGCACCGTCATCAGCAGTCGGGCCTTGTGCGCGAGCACGTTGCGCAGGGCGGTACGGAACATGGTGGAGGAGTCCAGGGGTAAGGGGTCAGCGGGACGGACGTCTGCGAGGGGGAGACGTCCCTCAGCTGGTGCGGCCCTTGGCGTCGAAGGCCTTCATGCGGTCGAGCACGCCGTCGGCGGTCGGGTGCAGCATCTCGTCGACGATGCGGCCGTCGGCCAGGAAGATGACGCGGTCCGCGTAGGAGGCGGCGGCCGGGTCGTGGGTGACCATCACGACGGTCTGGCCGAGTTCGCGTACGGAGTTGCGCAGGAAGCCGAGGACCTCTGCGCCCGAGCGGGAGTCGAGGTTTCCGGTCGGCTCGTCACCGAAGATGATCTCCGGGCGCGAGGCCAGGGCGCGGGCCACCGCCACGCGCTGCTGCTGGCCGCCGGAGAGCTGGGTGGGCCGGTGGCTCAGGCGCTCGGAGAGGCCGATCATGCTGATCACCGAGTCCAGCCACTGCCGGTCGGGCTTGCGGCCCGCGATGTCCATGGGGAGCGTGATGTTCTCCAGGGCGGTCAGCGTCGGCAGCAGGTTGAAGGCCTGGAAGATGAAGCCGATCTTGTCCCGGCGCAGCTGCGTGAGCTGCTTGTCCTTGAGGGTGGACAGCTCGGTCTCGCCGATCCGCACGGACCCTGCGGAGAAGGTGTCCAGGCCGGCCACGCAGTGCATCAGCGTGGACTTGCCGGAGCCCGATGGGCCCATGATCGCGGTGAACTGTCCTTGGGCGAAGTCGACCGAGACGTTGTCCAGGGCGACCACCTGGGTCTCGCCCTGGCCGTACACCTTGGAGAGGCCGGTGGCGCGCGCGGCGACGGCCTGGGAGGTGTGCGGGGCGTAGTTCATGGTGGTCACGGGGGCGACTCCTGACGGGAACTGGGCCTGCGGACCGGGCTCACGGTCCGCGGTTCTGCGGGACCCTTCCATCGTCGTGGCGGCCATTGCGTTCCGGATCAGCCGTGATGCCCGTTCTACGGCCCACTGGAGTCTGACCGCGCGGGGGCCGGTCTCCTCCTCTGGTATGACGGCCGACTGCCCGGAGTAGGGGGGAGGGGTCCGGTGGCGGCCGCGGGCGAGGGGGGGTGGCGCACGGGGTGGCGCGGGCCGACGAAATCCCGTCAATCCCACGGCGGGCATGATCGACGCGGAGAGGGTGTCGACCGTGCGTTCTGTGCGCTGACGCCCCATCAATCACCAATAAAATCAGACAACATCGTCCGAACTCCCAGGTGGGGGCCCAAGTGCTCCGGATAGACTCGCCGGCAGGGTTTCAGGGCTGTTCCCAGGGGGGCCGCTACGCCCTGCCCGGATGGTGGAATGCAGACACGGCGAGCTTAAACCTCGCTGACCTTCGGGTCGTGCCGGTTCAAGTCCGGCTTCGGGCACGAGGACGTACCGCGGGGTGCGGACATGCGGACGGCGGGGGCGCCCGATGGCCCCCGCCGTTCTGTTTCCTGGCCCCGCAGGCTCTCGCCGGGTCCGACCGTGGCCCGGACCGGACCCCGTTTCCGGATCCGCCTCGTGTTCCGCTCACCGCGCGCTCACCCGTGCGTTTCCCGGGCCCGTGACGAGGGCGTCCCGGAAAATCCTCCTAGAGCAGTAGGGCGATTCCTTTGCTACCGCATTACTCTTGAGACCAAGGCCGCGCACGGTGGCCACGGAGGAGTGAGATGAGGAGCAGCAACCCGGTCTTCTCGCGACGGGGGTTCAGCCGCGACAACGGTGCTTATGCGGGCTTCGGCACGCAGCAGCCCCAGGCCGGGACCACGACCAACCCGTACGCGACCAACCCCTACGCGACCGACCCGTCCACGGGTATGCCGCAGGCGCCGGTCCGCGGAAACGCGATGACCATCGACGACGTCGTGAGCCGTACGGCCATGACGCTCGGCACGGTCATCCTGACGGCGGTCATCTCCTGGATCGCGCTGCCCGTCGACCAGGCCAACCTGAAGACCTCGTACGGCATCGCCATCGGCGCCGCCCTCATCGCCTTCGTCTTCGCGATGGTCCAGTCGTTCAAGGCCAAGCCCGTCCCGGCGCTGATCCTGGCCTACGCGGCGTTCGAGGGTGTCTTCCTCGGCGTCATCAGCTCGGCCACCAGCACCTACCTCGGCCCGGGCACGGTCATCCAGGCCGTGATGGGCACGATGTGCGTCTTCGCCGGCGTGCTGATCGCCTACAAGATGCGCTGGATCAACGTGAACCGGCGCTTCGTCGGCTTCGTGATGGCCGCCGCCATGGGCTTCATGCTCCTGATGGCCGTCAACCTGCTGTTCTCGATCTTCGGTGGCGGCGACGGCCTCGGCTTCCGCAGCGGTGGCCTCGGCATCCTCTTCGGTGTCATCGGCATCATCCTCGGTGCCTGCTTCCTCGCCCTGGACTTCAAGCAGGTCGAGGACGGCGTGACCTACGGCGCCCCGCGCGAGGAGTCCTGGCTGGCGGCCTTCGGCCTCACCATGACCCTGGTGTGGATCTACATGGAGATGCTGCGCCTGATCTCCATCCTCAAGGGCGACTGACCCCGTACCCGTTGAGCTGAGGAAGGCCCCGCGAGCACACGCTCGCGGGGCCTTCCCGCATGTCGGGGGTCAGGGGTAGGAGACAAAGGGGGTCGGAGACCGGGACAGGGGCAGGGGCTCGCTCAGCCGAATCTGCGGGCGGCCCTGCGCAGGTCGTACTCGTGGATGATCGCCTTGGCCTGGCCGTACGAGAGTTCGTGCGCGCCGCGCAGCCAGCTGACCTTCTCCTCGAACCGGATGAGGGAGGGGCCCTCGTCCACGGTACGGAGCCAGTCGGAGAGTTCACGACCGGTGGTCTCGGGAATTCTGTCGATCATGTTGCGGTGTGTCTGCTCGGAGAACTCTACGGACATGGGCGCCTCCGGAGGTATCGCCGTGCTGCTCTCTTCACGCCACCGTGCCGGAGAGTTCGCCCGTTGGCAATGGTGCCGGGGCGGCGCGTAAGGTCGGCCGGGTGCTCGATACCTCACCCCTGACCGCCGCCGTGGAGCGCTTCGCCGACCGGCTCCGGGCCGCACCGCAGAGCCGGCTGCGGCAGGGAGCCGCCGAGGCGGCCCTGGAACTGGCCCGGGAGCTCTCCGTACGGGCCCAACGGCTGGAGCACGCCGCCGCGGGCGGCGGGGAGGCCGTGGGGGCGGCTCCGGCGCGTCTGATGCCGGACGCCGGGATGTTCGTCGTGGGCGACCAGGTGGCCGTGGCCGGACTGGACCTCGCCGAGGCGCTGCGCGCCGTGGGAGCGGTGTCGGGCCCGGACGGCGCGAAGGCCCCGTCCGGGATGCTGGACGAGGCCGTGCGACTGGTGGAGCAGGCGGAAGTCAGAGCGATGCGATGACGCGGTCCGCGAGGATGTAGACGTTGCTGTCCGGGTCCTCGGAGTCACCGCAGGAGAAGGTCAGGGCGTAGGCGCCGGAGATGCCCGAACCGCCCAGCAGGACCGGAGCGCTGCCCGAGCGCAGGGCGTCGGCCAGGCGCTCCGCGGTCTCCCGGTGTCCGGGGGTCATGCAGAGCGTGGTGCCGTCGGTGAAGACGTACACGTCCAGGGTGCCCAGCGGGCCGGGGCGGACGTCCGCGAGGGCCGTACGGGCCTGCGCGAGCTCCTCCAGGCGGCTGACGGTGCGCTCGTGGTCGGCGCCGGGGTACGAGGCCTGGACCGGCACGAAGTCGGGGTGCGAGGGGTGGCGTCGGCGGGCTGCGGCCAGCTCGGGCGAATCCTCCGGGTACTCTCCCCCAGTCTCCGACTGGGAGGTGCCCCCTACGAGGTCCTCGCCGAGGAGCGGCTCCAGACCGACCATGTCCACCTGCCGGGGCAGGAACACGGGGCTGTCGTCGCCGAGGCCGCTCAGCCCGCCCAGCAGGGAGGGTGCGTCGGCCGCGTCACGGGCCTCCTGGGCGGCCCAGAAGGCGCGTGCCTCGGCGAGCTCGCGCTCGCGCTCCTCGGCAAGGGCCTCGGCGACGGCGGCTCGTATCTCGGCTGCGGGGGACTCCACGGCGCTGCGGGCGTGCGGGACGGTGGCACTGCGGGGGTGGGCCGAGACGACCAGCTCACCGCGCAGGGCCGTGACCTGCTTGCGCAGGCCGTGGACGGCGTGCAGCGCAGCAGCGCCGACGGCCGTGGCAGCGGCCGTGGTCAGCAGTAGGGCAAGAGACATGGCGCTCACTGACTAACTCCTGATTGATTCGATCCCCCGACTTCCTACATCAGCTTGTCCTGACCTGGGAATGGCTGGCAGTGCATTACGTCATGAATTGGACAGGTCTTTCGTCCCGGTGTACCTACGGGAACCAGCTCTGACCTGCGGAAACAATGATCCCCCAGGAGTAAGGTCACATCCTGGGGGACATTTGGTCACAGAATGGCCGCGACAGGATTAGATTCGGTGTCAGTACGGCGTATGGGATCAAGCGGATCCCGTACGGCGCCTGGCATCGGACCTTGATCCCCGTCGTTGCCGGTCAGCTCAGGCGCTCGATGACCATCGCCATGCCCTGGCCGCCGCCGACGCACATCGTTTCCAGGCCGAACTGCTTGTCGTGGAACTGCAGGCTGTTGATCAGCGTGCCGGTGAT
The DNA here is from genome assembly GCF_057834465.1 of Streptomyces sp. GL_140. Taxonomy (NCBI): domain Bacteria; kingdom Bacillati; phylum Actinomycetota; class Actinomycetes; order Kitasatosporales; family Streptomycetaceae; genus Streptomyces; species Streptomyces sp. GL_140. The sequence goes on along the minus strand of NZ_CM174404.1, from coordinate 3,345,804 downwards.
GCGCGCGCCGGTCATCCCGAAGGGGTGACCCACGGCGATGGCCCCGCCGTTGACGTTCACCTTGTCGAGGGGGATCTCCAGATCCCGGTAGGACGGGATGACCTGGGCCGCGAAGGCCTCGTTGATCTCGAACAGGTCGATGTCGCCGACGGTCAGGCCCGCACGCTTCAGCGCCTGCCTGGAGGCCTCGACCGGGCCCAGGCCCATGATCTCGGGGGAGAGGCCGGTGACGCCGGTGGAGACGATCCGGGCCAGCGGGGTCAGGCCCAGCTCGCGGGCCTTGGTGTCGCTCATGATGACCAGCGCGGCCGCGCCGTCGTTGAGCGGGCAGCAGTTGCCGGCGGTGACCAGGCCGTCGGGGCGGAAGACGGGCTTGAGGCCCTCGACGCCCTCGAGCGTGACCCCGGCGCGCGGGCCGTCGTCCGTGGAGACGACCGTGCCGTCCGGGGTGGTGATCGGGGTGATCTCGCGGGCCCAGAAGCCGTTCTTGATGGCTTCCTCGGCCAGGTTCTGCGAGCGGACGCCGAACTCGTCCATGTCGCGCCGGGTCACGCCCTTGAGGCGGGCCAGGTTCTCGGCGGTCTGGCCCATCGAGATGTAGGCGTCGGGTACCAGGCCGTCCTCGCGCGGGTCGCGCCAGGAAGAGCCCTCGGTCCCGGCGACGGCGGCCGTACGGGCCTCCGCGTCGGCGAAGAGCGGGTTGTGGGTGTCGGGCCAGGAGTCGGAGTTGCCCTTGGTGAACCGCGAGACCGTCTCGACGCCGGCCGAGATGAAGACGTCGCCCTCGCCCGCCTTGATGGCGTGCAGCGCCATGCGGGAGGTCTGGAGGGAGGAGGAGCAGTAGCGGGTGATCGTGGTGCCGGGCAGGAAGTCCATGCCCATCTGCACGGCCACGATGCGGGCGAGGTTGTTGCCCTGCTCGCCGCCGGGCAGGCCGCAGCCCAGCATCAGGTCCTCGATCAGACGCGGGTCCAGCTCGGGGATCTTGGCCAGGGCGGCCTGGATGACCGTGGCGGTCAGGTCGTCGGGCCGGACGTCCTTGAGGGATCCCTTGAAGGCACGGCCGATCGGCGACCGGGCGGTGGAAACGATGACTGCTTCGGGCATCGGGGCTCCAAGGGAGGTGGTGTCGTACCGGGACCGCATGCGAAGTTACCGCCCCGTACCGTCGAGGTCACTGCCCTTGCGATGTGACTCCGGTCGCTCTGGCCGTGCCCCCGGCCACCTCGCCCGTCCCTCCAGTCTGCTCCCCGTGCCCCGTCGGCCGCCCGCTCGGCTCCGTGAGGTCCTCGCCCGGCACCTGACGCCTGCGGCGGTGCTTGAGCAGGGCCCAGGGCCCGCGAGCGCCCGTCACTTCCGTACCGGCCTGTCCCGCGGCGGCCGAGGCGGCCTTGGCCACCGGGAGCATGTCCTCGTTGCGCGACACGTCCAGGCGGTCCGACTCGGGCCAGACGCCCAGCGCCGCGCACAGGGTGGGCAGCACGGCCATCGCGGCGGTCGCGTACCCCTCCGCCGACGGGTGGTAGGAGTCCGGTCCGAACATCTCGCGCGGGTTCGCGGCGAACTCCGCCCCCATCAGGTCGCCGATCGAGACGGTACGGGCGCCCAGCGCGAGGACGCCGATCGTCTGGGCGGCGGCCAGCTGGCGCGAGACCCGGCGGGCCAGCCACCGCAGCGGCTGGTAGACCGGCTCGATGGTGCCGAGGTCCGGACAGGTGCCGACCACGACCTCGGAGCCCGCGAGCCGCAGCCGGCGGACGGCCGAGGTCAGGAGCCGCACCGACTGGGTCGGCGGCATCCGCCGGGTCACGTCGTTGGCGCCGATGATGATCACGCACACGTCGGGGTCCGGCCCGTCGCCGTCCAGCAGCAGCCCCACCTGCCGGTCGAGGTCGTCGGACATGGCACCGGACAGCGCCACGTTGCGCAGCTCCACGGGCCGCTCGGCCACCGCCGCCAGTCCCGAGGCCAGCAGGGCGCCCGGAGTCTGTCTCGCCCGCCGCACGCCCAGGCCGGCGGCCGTGGAGTCGCCCAGGATGCCGAGCAGCAGCGGGCCCGGACTCAGCTCGGGGCCGCCGAACTCGCCCCCGTACAGTCCGTCCGCGCGCGGCGGATCGGGCAGTCCGGTGCCGACCGTCCGCTTCGCGAACTGCATTTCCGCCACGACCAGACCCACGGCGGCAACCCCGACGAGCCCGAGCCCGCCGCCGCCGTACGCCGCGCCCGCCGCGATCCGGCGGGCCGTCCTCGCCCTTGACACCCTCAGGCCACCTCCTCGGCACCCGGTCCTGTTGACCTTCCTGCCCCGTACGCGAGGTCGGCCAATCCCTTTCCGCATACTCTGGCCGAGCCTCCCGGAGAACCCGTGGAGTCCCCTCCTTGGAGAACATGGTGCAATTCCACGACTCGATGATCAGCCTCGTCGGCAACACCCCGCTGGTGAAGCTCAACCGTGTGACAGAAGGCCTGCAGGCCACAGTCCTTGCCAAGGTCGAGTACTTCAATCCCGGCGGATCCGTGAAGGACCGGATCGCCGTCAGGATGATCGAAGCCGCCGAGAAGAGCGGAGCACTCAAGCCCGGCGGGACCATCGTGGAGCCGACGAGCGGCAACACGGGTGTAGGACTCGCCATCGTGGCCCAGCAGAAGGGCTACAAGTGCATCTTCGTCTGTCCTGACAAGGTCTCGACCGACAAGATCAACGTGATGCGCGCGTACGGCGCCGAGGTCGTGGTCTGCCCGACCGCCGTCGACCCCGAGCACCCGGACTCGTACTACAACGTGTCCGACCGTCTCGCGCGCGAGCCCGGCGCCTGGAAGCCCGACCAGTACAGCAACCCGAACAACCCGCGTTCCCACTACGAGACCACCGGTCCCGAGCTGTGGGAGCAGACGGACGGGAAGATCACCCACTTCGTGGCCGGCGTCGGCACGGGCGGCACGATCTCGGGCACCGGCGGCTACCTCAAGGAGGTGTCCGGCGGCAAGGTCAAGGTCATCGGCGCCGACCCCGAGGGCTCGGTCTACTCCGGCGGCTCGGGCCGCCCGTACCTCGTCGAGGGTGTCGGCGAGGACTTCTGGCCGACCGCCTACGACCGCAACGTGACGGACGAGATCATCGCGGTGTCCGACAAGGACTCCTTCCAGATGACCCGTCGCCTGGCGAAGGAGGAGGGCCTCCTCGTCGGCGGTTCCTGCGGCATGGCGGTCGTCGCCGCGCTGCGGGCGGCCGAGAGCCTGGGCCCGGACGACGTGGTCGTCGTCCTGCTCCCGGACAGCGGTCGCGGATACATCAGCAAGATCTTCAACGACGAGTGGATGGCCGGGCACGGCTTCCTGGAGGACGCGGGCCCGTCGGCCCGCATCCGTGACGTCCTCGCGGACAAGGCGGGCGGCATCCCGTCCCTCGTCCACATGCACCCCGAGGAGACCGTCGGCGAGGCCATCGAGGTGCTGCGCGAGTACGGCGTCTCGCAGATGCCGATCGTCAAGCCGGGCGCCGGTCACCCCGACGTGATGGCGGCCGAGGTCATCGGCTCGGTGGTCGAGAAGGAGTTGCTGGCGGCGCTGTTCGCCCAGCGCGCCTCCCTCGGCGACCCGCTGGAGAAGCACATGTCCCCGCCGCTCCCGCAGGTCGGCTCCGGCGAGCCGGTCTCCGAACTGATGGCGGTCCTCGGCGAGGCCGACGCGGCGATCGTGCTGGTCGAGGGCAAGCCGACGGGTGTGGTGAGCCGTCAGGACCTGCTGGCCTTCCTCGCGAAGTCCGCGAAGTAGCGCGAAGCGGTACGGGGGCCCGTGCCTTGGCGGACGCACAAACGGTACGGGCCCGACACGTAGCGGCAGCACCGGCTTAACACGGCTGGGGCACAGTGGTGGTTGTCGGCAGGGAAGCCCGGGGAACCGGGACCCGGCCGGTGCCACGAACGGCGTTGGCGCACTTCCGGAGCGGCTCCCGGACCGCGTGGACGCCACGGACGCGGACGGCCCTGACCCGGCCGTGTCCTTCGCGGGGACCGCCGTCGTCCCGCCCCCGGGCGACCGGGGTGCGGCGGTCCCCGCGACAAACTCAGTCCTGCGGGTCCGGCCCGCGCCGCCCCAGGGGCTTCGAGGCGTGGACGAAGTTGACTCCCACGATGCCGAGCCAGGTCACGATCAGGCCGGGCAGGTGGGCCTGGACCGCGCCGATCGCCGAGAGCGGGATCGCCAGCACCAGGGTGACGATCGCGAACCCGAAGCGTTCCCCGAAGCCGCCCGCCTGCGACTGCGCCGGGTGCCGGGGACCACGGGCAGCGGCCAGGCGGTCTTCCGCCAGCCGCCGCCGGACCTGGGTGTCGACCTTCTCCACGAACGAATCCACCAGCGCGGCCTCGTACTCGGGCCCGAGCTCACGTCGGGCCTCCAAGGTGGCGGCGAGTTCCTTCTTCAGCTCCTGGGACTCCATGCGCCCACGGTAGGAACCCGCGCCCTCGGGGGCACTGGGGCTAGCCCCCGTATTCGGATCGGCCGACCGGGCACCGGGCGGTCAGCCGACCGGGCCCTGCGCCCGCCGCAGGGCGCGCACCGGGCGCACCACGAGCAGCGCGAGCGCGCAGCCGAGGCCGATCACCGAACCGGCCAGCAGGAAGCGGTGGAGGCCGAAGAGCTGCGCCGCGGGCCCCGCGAGGACCTGGCCGAGGGGGATGGCGAGGATCGAGCCGGCGATCTCGTAGGCCGTCACCCGGTTGAGCCGGTCCTCGGGTATCTGCGTCTGCACGGTGGTGGCCCACTGGACCCCCCAGAACGCCCAGCCGACGCCGCTCACCGCGTACATGAGCATGAGCACCGGCAGGGCGGGCACCAGCGCCGCGGCCAGGGGCATCATCGGGAAGAGGCACATCGCGATCCCGCCGCCGAACAGCGGCCGGGCCGGCCGGACGCGGATCGCGACGAGCCCGCCGAGCATGCAGCCGGCCCCGAACGCGCCCTCCGCGTACCCGAAGGCCGCCTTGCCGTGCTCGGCGATGACGGAGGCCGCGCCGAGCGGGGTGAGCGGGCCCCATACGAACACTCCGAGCACCCACCAGATCAGGATGACCGTCCACAGCCAGGACCGGGAGCGGAACTCCACCCAGCCGGTGCGCAGGTTCGCGAGCGTGGAAGCCGACCGGTCCACCTCGTAGGGCGGCAGCCGCAGCGCCAGCAGGCACAGCCCGCTGACCGCGAAGGTGGCCGCGTCGACCGCGAACACCCAGGCAGTCGAGGTGACCGAGACGAGGATTCCGGCGAGCGCCGGCCCGGCCATCGTGGACATCCCCTCGCTGACCCGCAGGACCCCGTTGGCCTTCTGCGGATCGGCGGCGACCTGGGGGACCAGGCCGTTGACCCCCGGCTGGAACATCGCGGTCGCGATCCCGCCGAGCGCCGAGCCGCCGATGACGAACCACAGGGTGGGGTGGCCGAGCCAGAGGTACCCGGCGAACGAGCCCTGGATCAGGAAGCGGGCCGCGTCCGCGCCGATCATCAGCGGCTTGGGGTGGAACCGGTCCGCGAACACCCCGCCGAAGACGACGAAGAGCGCGAAGGCCCCCATCCACGCGCCGAGCACGTACCCGAGGCCGCTGACTCCGTAGCCGAGCGAGAGCATCGCGACCGCCATGGCGACGGGCATCATCGTGTCGCCCGCCATGGACACGATGCGGGCGGTGAAGTAGAGGCCGAAGTTCCTGGTCCACAAGTGGCCGCGGGGGGTGGGTGGAGCGGAGACGGACGAGAGCATGGGGGCAGCCAATTCGGTTGGATTGATGGGCTGTTGACCGAATGGGACCTCTTGTGCGCCGCCCCCGCCGGCCTCTCAGGACTACGGCTTCGCGCGGCGGCCGGTCAAACGATTTGATCCCGGCCCCGGGGGCTGTCCGGGCGCCCGCCCCGGTGGTCTCGGATCGCGGGCGCGGGTTGCCGTCCTGCATAACCGCATGCAGAGTGCTCCGTGACTGAATATCTCGCCGGGGACGTACGGGACGGAGGGGAACGGGATGAGTGAGAGCCCTGCAGCGCGGCTGCAGAAGCTGTTCGAGGGGCACCGGCTGACGCCGACCCAGCGGCGCATCGCGCACTGCATGGTGCGCGGGGCCGCGGAGGTGCCGTTCCTGTCGAGCGTGGAGCTCGCCGAGCTGGCCGGCGTGAGTCAGCCGTCGGTGACCCGGTTCGCGGTGGCCCTCGGCTTCGACGGCTACCCCGCGCTGCGCAGGCACCTGCGGGAGGTGGCCCCCGCGGGGCGGGCCGGGGGCGGGCCCGAGGACACGTACAACGAGTACCAGCAGGCGGTCCAGGGCGAGATCGAGAACCTGCGGCAGCTGTCGGCGATGCTCGCCGACCCGGCGCCGGTCCAGGAGGCGGGGCGGCTGCTGGCCGCGTCGAGCCCGCTGCCCGTACTGGGGCTGCGGGCGGCGTCCTCGCAGGCGCGCGGGTTCGCGTACTTCGCCGCGAAGGTCCATCCGGACGTGCGGCTGCTCGACGAGGGCGGCTCGATGCTCGCCGACCGGATCGACGCGGCCCGCGCCGCCGGCGCCTCGGCCCTCCTGTGCTTCGCGCTGCCCCGCCACCCCAAGGAGGTCGCGGAGGCCCTGGAGCACGGGCGGGCGGCCGGGCTGACGGTGGTGACGGTGGCCGATTCGGCCTTCGCTCCGGTGGCCGGGCATTCGGACCTGCTGATCCCGGCGCCGGTGGGGACCGGGCTGGCCTTCGACACCGCGTGCGCGCCGATGCTGCTGGGGCGGGTGCTGCTGGAGGCGATGGCCGACGCGCTGCCCGACGCACAGGCGCGGCTGGAGGCCTTCGACGCGAGGGCCGCGGCGCGGGGCCTGTTCGTGGAGTAGCCCGGCGGGCCGTCCGCCGGGGTCAGAGCAGGGCGTCCGGGGTGGCCGCGCCGGCTTCGGCGGCGATCGCCGACAGGGGCTGCGCGGCCCGCACCGGGGCGAAGCGGACCCCGCCCGGCTCGCTCACCGTGAATCCGAAGACCGCCGGGCGCGGCAGGCTGTTGTAGCCGTAGTGCGCCGTGAAGGCGTACGCGCCCGTGTCGGGAACGGCGATCAGGTCGCCGGGGGACAGCAGGGGGAGCTCCCGGGCGGTGGCCAGGAGGTCGCCCGCGAAGCAGGCGGGTCCGGCGATGTCCTGGGGGACCGGGGGGCCCGTCAGGGGGGCGCCCTTGGCGTCGTAGGGCAGGATCCGCAGCGGCCAGGCCGCCGGGGCGTAGACCGTACGGGTGGCCACCTGGACCCCGGCGTGGGTCAGGGCGATGGCGCGGCCGCCGGTGGTCTTCGTGTACTCCACGCGCGACAGCACCAGCCCGTGCTTCGCCACCAGCGACCGCCCGAACTCCGTGACCAGGCCGTACGCGCCCGAGAAGAGCCCGGGGACGGCGGCGCGCAGGGCGCTCACGTAGTCGGCGTGGCTCGGCGTGACCTCGTCCGAGCCGAAGTTCACCGGCAGGCCGCCGCCGATGTCCAGGGTGTCCACCTGCCGCCGTCCGGCGGTGGCGTTGATCTCCTCGGCCAGGGCGTGCAGCTCCCGTACGCCTTCGGCGATCAGCGCGAGGGGGACGCCCTGGGAGCCCGAGTGGATGTGCAGCCGGGTGAGCCAGGGCCGGTCCGCGAAGGCCCCTAGGAGCCATTGCCGCGCGCCCGGATCGCGCAGGGCGATGCCGAACTTCGAGGTGGTCGTGGCGGTGGAGAGGGCGTCGATGGCGCCCGCGCCGGTCTGCGGGTTGATCCGGATTCCGAGGGGGGAGCGGGTCGGCGCCGCGGCCACCAGCGCGTCCAGGCGGTGCAGCTCCTGGGGGTTGTCCGCGTTGACGGCGATGCCGAGGGAGAGGGCCTCGCGCAGCTCGGCGGGGGTCTTGGCGGGTGAGTCCAGGACGGTGCGCTCCGGCGGGACCCCGGCGGCGCGGGCCAGGGCCAGCTCGCCGGCGCTGGCGACCTCGCAGCCGATCCCGGCGTCGTCGAGCAGCCGCAGGACGGGGACGAGCGGGGCGGCTTTGACGGCGAAGGCGTGCAGGACCGGGGTGCCGGGGGCGACGGCGGCCGCGAAGGCCTCCTTCAGGGCGGCGGCGGAGTCGCGGATGCCGGCGGTGTCCAGCAGGCAGACGAGGGAGGGGTCGGGGCCGAGGTCCGGAGCGGGCCCGATCAGGCCCTGTTCCACGGCGGCCCTGACGGCCTGGTTCCGCCGTGCGGCAGCTGTCGAGGGGGTCGGGGTCGTGTGGTGCGTACGCGGGGCGTCGGCCATGTTCTTCATCCCATCACCCGGCGCGGCGGGCCGCAGCTGTTGACTGAATCTATTCAGGGAGTGAGACTGTGAATGGATTGACCAACACCGGAGGAGGCACCGCCATGTCAGGACCCCGCCCCGTACGTGCCGCACGAGGTACCGACCTGAGCACCCTGGGATGGCAGCAGGAGGCCGCGCTGCGGATGCTCCAGAACAACCTCGATCCCGAGGTCGCCGAGCACCCCGACAAGCTCGTCGTCTACGGCGGCACCGGCAAGGCCGCCCGCGACTGGCGCTCGTACGACGCGATGGTGCGCACCCTGCAGACGCTCAAGCAGGACGAGACGATGCTCGTCCAGTCCGGCCGTCCGGTCGGCGTGATGCAGACGCACGAGTGGGCGCCGCGCGTGCTGCTCGCCAATTCCAACCTGGTCGGCGACTGGGCGAACTGGGAGGAGTTCCGCCGTCTGGAGAACCTGGGCCTGACCATGTACGGCCAGATGACGGCCGGTTCGTGGATCTACATCGGCACCCAGGGCATCCTCCAGGGCACCTACGAGACCTTCGCGGCCGTCGCGGCCAAGAAGTTCAACGGGACCCTGGCCGGCACCATCACCCTCACCGCCGGCCTCGGCGGCATGGGCGGCGCCCAGCCGCTGGCCGTCACGATGAACGACGGCGTCGCGATCTGCATCGACGTCGACCCGCGCGCCATCGACCGCCGCATCGAGCACCGCTACCTCGACGTCAAGGCCAACGACCTGCGCCACGCGCTGCAGCTCGCCGTCGAGGCGCGCGACGCCCGCAAGCCGCTCTCCATCGGCCTCCTCGGCAACGCCGCCGACCTGCTCCCGCAGATGCTGGCCGAGGGCGCGCCGATCGACATCGTGACGGACCAGACCTCCGCGCACGACCCCCTCGCGTACCTGCCGACCGGCGTCGACTTCGACGACATGGCGGACTACGCGGCCAAGGACCCGGCCGGGTTCACCACCCGCGCCCGCGAGTCGATGGCCAGGCACGTCGAGGCCATGGTCGGCTTCATGGACGCGGGCGCCGAGGTCTTCGACTACGGCAACTCCATCCGCGGCGAGGCCCAGCTCGCGGGCTACGAGCGCGCGTTCGCCTTCCCCGGCTTCGTCCCGGCCTACATCCGCCCGCTGTTCTGCGAGGGCAAGGGCCCCTTCCGCTGGGCGGCGCTCTCCGGCGAGGCCTCGGACATCCACAAGACCGACAAGGCGATGCTGGAGCTGTTCCCGGAGAACGAGTCCCTGCACCGCTGGATCAAGATGGCCGGCGAGCGCGTCCACTTCCAGGGCCTGCCGGCGCGCATCTGCTGGCTGGGCTACGGCGAGCGCGACAAGGCCGGCGAGCGCTTCAACGAGATGGTGGCCGACGGCACCCTCGCCGCGCCGCTGGTCATCGGCCGCGACCACCTCGACTGCGGCTCGGTGGCCTCCCCGTACCGCGAGACCGAGGCCATGCTGGACGGCTCCGACGCGATCGCCGACTGGCCGCTGCTCAACGCCATGGTCAACGTGGCCTCCGGCGCCTCCTGGGTCTCCATCCACCACGGCGGCGGCGTCGGCATGGGCCGCTCGATCCACGCCGGCCAGGTCACCGTCGCCGACGGCACCAAGCTCGCGGGCGAGAAGATCCGCCGCGTGCTGACCAACGACCCGGGCATGGGCGTCATCCGCCACGTCGACGCCGGCTACGACATCGCCGAGACGGTCGCGGACGAGCGCGGCGTGCGCATCCCGATGCGCGAGGGTGACCAGGCGTGACACCTTCAGCCTTGCCAGGGGGTCCCCCCGGACGAAGTCTGGGGGAGTTTGAGGCGCGGGGGTCCGGGGGCGGAGCCCCCGGGAACGGCGGAAGGGAGGGGCGGGGAGAAAGCAGCTCGTTCCACAGCATGTGGGCCGACCTCGCGCCCATCGGCCGCAACACCGACTCCGGCGGGTACCGCCGCTACGCCTGGACCGGCGCAGACGCCGACTGCCGGACCTGGTTCCAGGCGGAAGCCGAAAGGCGCGGGCTCGCGTACGAGGTCGACCGCAACGGCAACCAGTGGGCCTGGCTCGGCGACCCCCTCGCGGGGGACGCCGTGGTCACCGGCTCCCACCTGGACTCCGTACCCGACGGCGGGGCCTTCGACGGCCCCCTCGGAGTGGTGTCCTCCTTCGCGGCCCTGGACGAACTCCGCGGGAGGGGAGCGGAGTTCTCCAGGCCGCTGGCCATCACCAACTTCGGTGACGAGGAAGGGGCCCGCTTCGGGCTGGCCTGCGTCGGCTCCCGGCTGGCCGCCGGGCAGCTGACCAAGGAGAAGGCGTACGAGCTCCGCGACGCCGACGGCATCGGGCTGCCCGAGGCCATGGAGTCCGCCGGGTACGACCCCGAGACCATCGGCGCCGACCCCGAACGCCTCGCCCGCATCGGCGCCTTCGTCGAACTGCACGTGGAACAGGGCCGCGCCCTGGACCTGTCCGGGGACCGCGTCGGCATCGCCTCCGCGATCTGGCCGCACGGCCGCTGGCGCTTCGACTTCCACGGCGAGGCCAACCACGCGGGCACCACCCGCCTGGTGGACCGCCGCGACCCGATGATCACCTACGCGCAGACCGTGCTCGCGGCCCGCGCCGAGGCGGCCCTCGCCGGGGCCGTGGCCACCTTCGGGAAGATCTCCGTGGAGCCCAACGGGGTCAACGCCATCCCCTCGCTCGTCCGCGGCTGGCTCGACTCCCGCGCGGCCGACCAGGCCACCCTCGACACGGTCGTGACCGCCGTCGAGAAGGCCGCCCGCGAGAGCGCCGACCGGGACGGGATCGACCTGGACATCGTCCGGGAGTCCTTCACCCCGGTCGTCGAGTTCGAGCACGCCCTGCGCGACGAGATGAACCGGATCCTGGGCGGGGCCGTCCCGGTCCTGGGCACCGGCGCCGGACACGACGCGGGAATCCTCTCCGCGGCCGTCCCGACGGCGATGCTGTTCGTGCGCAACCCCACCGGCGTCTCCCACTCCCCGCGGGAGTTCGCCGCCGAGGACGACTGCGTGGCTGGTGTGCTCGCGCTGGCCGACGTACTGGAAGGACTGGCCTGCCGGTGAAGACGTACTGGTTGGAACACGCCTGGCTCGGCACGCACGTCGAGCCGGGCGTAGCCCTGGACGTTTCGGCGGACGGGCGGATCGCCGCCCTGCGCACCGGGGCCGAGGCCCCGCCCCCGGGCGCGGAGATCCTGCGCGGACTCACCGTCCCCGGCCTGGCCAACGCGCACAGCCACGCCTTCCACCGGGCCCTGCGCTCCCTGGTCCAGGTGGGCTCGGGCACCTTCTGGACCTGGCGCGAGTTCATGTACCAGGTCGCCCAGAACCTCACCCCCGAGCGCTACTTCGCGCTCGCCCGCGCCGTCTACGCGGAGATGGCGCTGGCCGGCATCACGGCCGTCGGCGAGTTCCACTACGTCCACCACGCCCCCGGCGGAACCCCCTACGCCGACCCCAACGCCATGGGCGAGGCGCTGATCGAGGCCGCCGCCGAGGCCGGCATCCGGATCACTCTCCTGGACACCGCGTACCTCTCGGCGGGCTTCGGACAGGCCCCCAACGCCCACCAGCTCCGCTTCTCCGACGGGACCGCGGACGCCTGGGCCGACCGGGTCTCGGCTCTCAAGCCCCGCGAACACGCCCTGATCGGCGCCGCGATCCACTCGGTCCGCGCCGTGCCGGCCGGGCAGCTCGCCACCGTGGCCCGCTGGGCCGAGGAGCGCCGCGCCCCGCTGCACGTCCACCTCTCGGAGCAGACCGCCGAGAACGAGGCCTGCCTGGCCGCCCACGGCCGCACCCCGACGCAGCTGCTCGCCGACCACGGAGTGCTCGGCCCGCGCACCACGGGCGTCCACAACACCCACCTCACGGACGCGGACATCTCCCTCCTGGGCGGCACCACCACCGGCACCTGCATGTGCCCCACCACCGAACGCGACCTCGCCGACGGCATCGGCCCGGCCGTACGCCTCCAGCGCGCGGGCAGCCCGCTCTCGCTCGGCAGCGACAGCCACGCCGTGATCGACCTGCTCGAAGAGGCCCGCGCGATGGAGCTGAACGAGCGGCTCAGCAGCCGCACGCGCGGGCACTGGACGGCCAACGCGCTGCTCACGGCCGCCACGGCCGACGGCCACGCGGCGCTCGGATGGTCCGCCGCGGGCCGCCTGGAGACGGGCGCGCTCGCGGACTTCACCACGGTCGCACTGGACTCCGTACGCACGGTCGGCCCGGTGCCGCGGCTGGGCGCGGAGACCGCCGTCTTCGCCGCGACGGCCTCCGACATCCGGCACACGGTGGTCGGCGGCCGCCACATCGTCCGCGACGGTGCCCACACCCTGGTCGCCGACGTCCCGTCGGCCCTGGCCGAGTCCATCGCCGCCCTCCGCTCCTGACCGTGCCGCCTGCGGCGGGCCACTCGACCACCCGAGGAACCATGACCACCACCGTCATCACCAACATCGGCAGCCTCGTCACCAACGACCCCGCCCTCGGCGACGGCACCCCCCTCGGCCTCGTCGAGAACGCGGCCGTGGTCATCGACGGCGAGACCATCGCCTGGGTCGGCCCGGCCGACAAGGCCCCGGCCGCGGACGAGATCTACGACGCGCACGGCCGCGCCGTGATCCCCGGCTTCGTCGACTCCCACTCCCACCTGGTCTTCGCGGGCGACCGCACGGCCGAGTTCAACGCCCGGATGTCCGGCCGCAGCTACTCCGCCGGAGGCATCCGCACCACGGTCGCCGCCACCCGCGCCGCCTCCGACGCCGAGCTCGAGGCCAATCTGCTGCGCCACCTCGACGAGGCCCGCCGCCAGGGCACCACCACCTTCGAGACCAAGTCCGGCTACGGACTCACCGTCGCCGACGAGGCCCGCGCGCTGCGGATCGCCGCCGCGCACACCGAGGAGGTCACCTACCTCGGCGCGCACATCGTCTCCCCGGACTACGCCGCGGACCCGGCCGCCTACGTATCGCTCGTCACCGGCGAGATGCTGACCGCCTGCGCCCCGTACGCCCGCTGGGTGGACGTCTTCTGCGAGAAGGGCGCCTTCGACGGGGACCAGGCCCGCGCCATCCTGACCGCCGGCGCGGCCGCCGGGCTCATCCCGCGCATCCACGCCAACCAGCTCTCCCACGGCCCCGGCGTACAGCTCGCCGTCGAGCTCGAGGCCGCCTCCGCCGACCACTGCACCCACCTCACCGACGCCGACGTGGACGCACTGGGCCAGGCCTCGGCCACCACCGTCGCCACCCTGCTGCCCGGCGCCGAGTTCTCCACGCGCGCCCAGTGGCCCGACGCCCGCCGCCTGCTCGCCGCGGGCGCCACCGTCGCGCTGTCCACGGACTGCAACCCGGGTTCCTCCTACACGAGTTCCATGCCGTTCTGCATCGCCCTCGCCGTCCGCGACATGGGGATGACCCCGGACGAGGCCCTGTGGTCCGCCACCGCCGGCGGCGCCCGCGCCCTGCGCCGCGGCGACATCGGGACCGTGACCCCCGGCGCCCGCGCGGACCTGGCGCTGCTCGACGCCCCCAGCCACGTCCACCTCGCCTACCGGCCGGGTGTTCCGCTGGTCTCCGGGGTCTGGCAGAAGGGCCGCAAGTTGGCTTGAACCAGCCTGAATCAGGACGGCGTCGGCGCGGCTTCAGGGCCGTTGATCCGGCGCCGTCCTTTGTCTTCCCTCCGTAAGGCCCCCGGCGTACCTTGAGCCACCAATCTGATGTGCCGTCAGTAACTTATGGCCATGGTTCGAGGGGAAGACGAAGGTGTCCGACCGGAAACGCTCCACCGCGCTAGCGCTTGCCTCCGCGCTGGCGGGAACGGCGGTACTGCTCGCCGCCCCCACCGCGCAAGCGGCAGTGATAGACGTCAACTACAACTGCGAGACCCCCATCGGCCCGAAGTCGGCGGTCTCGCCCATCGACATCAAGGCCGTCAAGGAAGGAAACGGCTACAAGCTGACGATGTCCTTCCAGAAGGGCGTCTCCTCCAGCCCCGTCGAACTGGGCAAGGGCGCGATGACCCCCAGCGCCGTGATCCTCGTGGGCGGGGCCGAAAAAGTCTCCGTGCCGGTCTCCGGCGCACCCAACTCCGAGGCCCTTCCGCCCAACACGCCCATCAAGATCAGTGACCTCTCGGGCACCTACACGCCCAAGAAGTCGGGCAAGGTCACCTTCACGGCCGGTGTCCTCACCATCAAGGCGATGGGCACGACCACCACCTGCACGCCCGGAAACAGCCCGGGGCCCTCCCTCGAACTCGACGTGACGGCCCCCGGCGGCGACGCCTCGTCCACCACCACCGGTGGCGGCAGCGGCGGGGCCTCCCTCCCGCAGACCGGCCCCGAGGACTCCGCCATCGCGCTGGGCACCCTCGGAGCCACCGTCCTGCTCTCCGGCGCCGCCGGCGTGCTCTGGCTGACCCGGCGCGGCCAGCGGGCCCGGTCCTGAACGGAGCACCCCCGGTCATGCCCGTGCTCCACACCCTGAGAAGGGCCGGCGTGCTCCTCCTCGCCGCCGCCGCGCTCCACGGCGCGGCGGCGGTGGCGGCGCCCCCGGCCGCCGCCGACGAGCCCGGCTGGACCGCCGAGCCCGTCACGGGCACCGGAGCCGCACCGAAGGCGGCCGGTGCGGCGAGCGCACCGGCCGCACGCCCGTACTTCTACCTCGCGGGCACCTCCGGCACGGTGCTGGAGGACCGCCTCAGCCTGGCCAACACCAGCGACCAGGAGCACACCGTCACCTTGCGCGGGGCCGACGCCTACAACACGGCGGGCGGCGCCTTCGCCGTGCGCCCGGCCCTGGAGTCGACCGGCGCGGGCTCCTGGATCAGCTTCGGCGCGAGCGCCACGGTCAAGATCCCCGCGCACACCCGCGCCGTGGTCCCCTTCGCCGTCACCGTGCCGCCCGGCGCACCGCCCGGCGACCACCCGGCCGCCGTGGTCGCCACCGAGGCCGGCCACGAAGTGGGCGTACGGGTCCACCTGCGGGTCGGCGGACCGGCGCTCGCGGCGCTGACCGTGGAGGACGTCTCCGTACGGGGCGAGGGCGCGGCCTCCACCATCGCCTACACCCTGGTCAACCGCGGCAACGTGACGCTCACCCCCGAGCTCTCCATCGACGCGGCGGGCACCTTCGGCAAGGTCGCGGGCCGCAGCGCCCACACCCTGCCCGTCGAGGTGCTGCCCGGCCAGCGGGTCGAGCTGAGCGAACCCTGGCCCGGAGCACCGGTCTTCGACCGGGTCGCCCTCACCGTCACCGTCACCGCCCCCGGTGGCGCCCGCGCCACGGGCCGCGCCTCGGCGTGGTTCCTGCCCTGGGGGATCGCGGGCCGGACCGGCCTCGGTCTGCTCGGCCTCGGCGGGACCACCGCGGCCGCGCTGCTCCTCGTACGCAAGCGGCGGATCCGGGGCGGGAGCGGCGCCGCGGCGCCGCACGGGAGCGCCGTACCCGACCAGTCCTCAGCACCGGAACACGAGTTGACGGGAGCAACCAGGTGAGAGCCAAGGCCGGCGGGACGCACGGCGGGAGGATCAGGGCCCTCGCCGCGGCGGGGCTCGGAGGGCTGTTGGGACTGTCGGTGTGCGCACTGACGCTGTTCCCGGCGGCCGCGGCCGTCGCGGACGACGCGCCCAAGCCCGCGGTGGCGCTCTCGCTCAAGGAGGTCGCCAAGGGCACCCAGATATCGGTGACGGGCACCGGCTGGCGGGCCAAGACCATGGTGATGCTGCTGGTCTGCGGGCAGAACATGATCGGCGGCACCAACAGCTGCGCCAACGCCGACGGCATCGCCGTCTCGGTCGCCGACGACGGGCACTTCTCCGCGCAGCTCCCGGTGACGGCCCCGCCCAAGCCCTGCCCGTGCGTGGTCAACGTGACCTCGGTCAACGGCGACCAGTCCACCGTCGCCGCCCCCTTGAAGATCACCGACCACCCGGTGGCCGACCTGCCCGCCGAGGGCGGCACCGCCCGCCTCGCCATGCTCACCGGGGTCCAGCTCAAGGGCGAGGACGGGGTCCTGACCTGGTTCGGAGCCCCGCCCAGCCGCAAGTTCACGGTCACCGTCGGCAATCTGGGGTCCGCCCCGGTCAAGGACCCGGTCTTCCAACTCGGCACCGCCCACGGGGTCTTCGCACCCCTGTGGGAGGAAGTCCGCTGGAAGGGCACCATCCCGCCCGGCGGCAAGGCGGAAGTCTCCCTGAACACCTCCCTGTCGGCGGGCGCCCACGGCGACTACACGGTCTCCCTCAAGTACGGGGAGACGGTCCTGGCCACGCAGCCCTGGGGAGTGGACCGCCCGTACGGGGTGCTGCTGTTCTGGGGCCTGCTGCTGATCGTGATCCCCGGCGGGATCTTCCGCATCGGCATGGCCGTCGTCGACAGGGCTCGCCCCCGCGACTCCTCCGGCGGCCGACACCGCGGCCGGCGCCTGCCCGACCCGGGCGCGGCCGTGACCGCCCGGCTGCCGCGGATCCCGGCGGTACGGGGGCCCGCGCGAGGCCCCGTACGGGGTTCCGCGCCGCTGCGCCCCGAACCGGCGGCCGAACCCCCCGAGACCACCACGGCGGCACTGCCGTGGTTCACCCCGGACGAAGCACCGGGGACACCGGCACCACAGCCAACCGCACCACCGACAACCGCACCACAGACGTCCGCACCGTCTGAGAACCGTTCGACGACGAAGGGACAAGCGTGAAGACCCAACGGAGGGTGAGCGCGGCCGCGGTCGCGCTGCTGCTCGGCGGCGCGGGCATCGCCATGGGGGCCACGCCCGCCCAGGCGGACGTGATCGACGTCCAGTACAAGTGCAAGACGCCCATCGGGGACAAGGAGGCGGTGTCGCCGATCGACATCAAGGGCGTCAAGGAGGGCAGCGGCTACAAGCTGACGATGTCCTTCCAGAAGGGCGTCTCCTCCAGCCCCATCGAGCTCGGCACGGGCGCGATGACGCCCAGCGCCGTGATCGTCCTGGGCGGCGCCGAGACCGGTTCCGTGGCGGTCTCCGGCCCGGCCAACTCCGCACCGATCCCCGCCAACACCCCCATCAAGATCAGTGACCTCTCGGGCACCTACACGCCCAAGAAGTCGGGCAAGGTCACCTTCACGGCCGGTGTCCTGACGATCAAGGCGATGGGCACGACCACCACCTGCACCCCGGGCAACAACCCCGGACCCTCCCTCTCGCTCGACGTGACGGCGGGCGGCGGCACCACCCCGCCGCCGACCAGCCCGCCGCCGACCTCGGCGCCGCCCACGAGCCCGCCGCCCACCTCGGCTCCGCCGACCTCGCCGCCGCCCACCAGTTCCTCGCCCTCGCCCTCGGCCTCGCCCACCGGCAGCGGCCAGACGGACTTCCCGGGCCAGACCGTCGACGTCTCCTTCGACTGCGGGGCCTACATGCCCAACGGTCCCCTCAAGGGCAAGGTGACGATCAACGCGAAGAAGAGCGGGGGCAGCTTCGCACTGACCGTCACGACCGCCAAGGGCGTGATGAACAGCCCCGCGGACCTGCCGGCCGGGGCCCTGAAGCCCTCGATGGACATCAAGCTGGGAGGCGCCGACAGCGGCACGGTCAAGGTCGCGGGTCCCGGCAACGCCGAGGCCGTCAAGGCCGGCAGCCCGGTCAGCCTCAGTGACATGACGGGCACCTACAAGCCCGGCAAGACCGGAAAGACCACGCTGACCCCTGACAAGCTGACGATCGACGTGGTCATGGCCCCGGGTGCGACGCCGATCGTGGTGCCCTGCGTCGCGAGCGGCAGCTCCGTCTCGCTCACCCTCGACACCACGGCGCAGGAGGGCGGCTCCGGGACCTCGGGAACCTCCGGGACTTCGGGCAGCACCTCGGGCGGCCTCGCCCAGACCGGCGCCGAGGACAGCGGCATCAAGGCCCTGGGCCTGGTCGCCGGCACGGTGATCCTGCTCGGTGCCGCGGTGTTCACGTTCACCCCGTGGCGCCGCCTGCGCGGGCACCGCTGACCGACCGGAGGTCGTGAGCACGGCGCACAGGGCGGTGTGCGTTCCGCTCCCGAGAGGGGCGGGACGCACACCGTCTTTGTGTGAGAAAGATCGACATCAAGTCAATTGTGGCGTGAAACGGCGCATGTCGCATTAATTTCTTGTCGCCGATCCGCACGGTGGATAGATTTCCCTATGTCGATCAAGCGCGGGTTCTGACTAAACCCGAGTATTCCGGATCGGCTTTTTGTAAAATCGGGGAATTGGGAAATCGTATGAAGCTGAAATTTGCGGTTGCGGCCCTGGCCGCCGCCTCGGCCCTGAGCGTGCTCGGCGCGCCGGCGGCCTTCGCGGCTCCCGCCGGCGGGATCGACGGTGGTTGCAAGGCGACCGCAGACATGGACGGCCTGGGTCGCCCGAACGTCACGTCCAGGTGCTCCGGGCGCTTCGTCCCCGGTGCCCAGCACCGCGCGAAGATCATCTGTGACACGGTGCAGGGCGCCCGCGAGCACGTCGTGCGCCGGACCTACTACAGCGGCTGGACCTCCACCGGCGGGGCCGCCAAGGTCGGTTGCGGATTCAAGTCCTTCCTCGTCGGATTCGATTCCGAGGTGCGGGGCACCTGATTTGCCGGTGAACCTCCGGAGGTCGGCGCGATGTCGCAATTCCGGGGTCCGGTGACAGGTCGATATGCGTGCGGCCGGGTGTACGCGGAATTTCGTGCGGGCCGCGGGGAAAAGGGACGGCCCGGCACGCCGAATGGCGTGCCGGGCCGTCGCCCTGTGAGGGGGTGCGTCAGTGCACGCCGCCCATGAGGGGCTGGACCTTCCGGCGGTACATGTAGATCGCGACACCCGCGAGCACGGCGAGCGCGCCCTGGCTGGCGAACCAGCCCTGGGAATCGGTCGGGGCACCGAGCAGCTGGAGCAGCGCGATGGTGGAGTCGCCGGCGGTGACGGCGAGGAAGAAGACGCCCATCATCTGGGAGCCGTACTTCTGCGGCGCCAGCTTGGTGGTCAGCGACAGGCCGACGGGGGAGAGGGTGAGCTCGCCGACGGTCTGGATGAAGTAGACGCCGACCAGCCACATCGGGCTGACCTTGGTGTCACCGGTGGCCACACCCTGGGCCAGCATCATGACACCGAAGGAGACGCCGATCATGACCAGGGCGAAGGAGAACTTCGACAGCGTGGTCGGCTCCTTGGAGCGGCGGGCGAGGGCCACCCACAGCATGGCGAACACCGGGGCGAGGGCCATCACGAACAGCGGGTTGAGCGACTGGTACCAGCTCTCCGGGAAGTTGAAGCCGAACAGCGTGCTGTCCGTCTTGTCCTTCGCGAACAGGGCCAGCGTGGAGCCGGTCTGGTCGTAGATCGCCCAGAAGATCGCGGCGGCGGCGAAGAACCACACGTACGCCGACATGCGGGAGCGCTCGACGGTGGTGAGGTCCTTGTCGCGCTTGATCCGCAGGATCGCCCAGGCCGGAAGAACCAGGCCGGCGATGGTCAGCGGCCACAGGGCGTAGTTGATCGTGAAGATGCCGGCCAGGCCGATGATCGCGTAGGCGGCGGCGGCGACGCCGAGCCAGATCAGGCCCTTCTTGACGACCGAGGACTTCTCGGCGGCGCTCAGCGGGCTCGGAACCTGGTTCGAGATCGGGTTCAGGTGGCGGAAGCCGAAGAAGTAGAAGGCGAGGCCCAGGGCCATGCCGACACCGGCCATGGCGAAGCCGATGTGCCAGTTGACCTCCTGGCCGACCCAGCCGATGGTCAGCGGGGCGACGAAGGCACCGAGGTTGATGCCCATGTAGAAGATCGTGAAGCCACCGTCGCGGCGCGGGTCGTTCTTGTCCTTGTACAGCTGGCCGACCATCGTGGAGATGTTGGCCTTGAGCACGCCGGAACCGGCGGCGATGAGCGCCAGACCGATGAAGAACGAGATGGTCGAGGGCACCGCCAGCAGGAAGTGACCCGTCATGATCACGACACCCGCGACGGCCACGGCCTTGCGGGCACCCCACACGCGGTCGCCGAGCCAGCCGCCCGGGAGGGCGAGCAGGTAGACCATCGCGTTGTAGACGGAGTAGATCGCGACCGCGGTCGCGTCGTTCATTCCGAGGCCACCGTCGGCGACGTTGGTGGCGAGGAAGAGCACGAGCAGCGCGCGCATGCCGTAGAAGCTGTAGCGCTCCCACATCTCCGTCATGAAGAGGAAGGCGAGGCCGCTGGGGTGGCCGAGGAAGGTCTTCTCGGTGGCGGTACCGGCCGAGTCCTTCGTCAGGCTGGAAGCCATGGTCGATCCTTGCTTGCTCGGGACGCGTGGCTTCTTGAGCTCATCAGCGCCCGGTGAGGGGTGGCCGGTACCGGCAGCGGGTGTCCCGCCCCCCACGCCCGGGGGGTCTCGCTCCGCGGGGGCGAAGGCGAAGGAACATCCGTAACCGGGATCCACGCCCCGCCGCGCTTCATCGCGCGGGGGGCCCGGCCCATAGGTCATTCACTGTCATCTGGCCCGGAACGGGCAGTGCGACAACAATGCCTGCCCGATCAGGGCAGAAATAGATACCTTCGGCTGGTTTTGGCTCGAAAGTCTCTGAGGTAGTGCATCAGGCGTCTCGACACCATACGACACGACAGTGGCGCATATGAAAGTACTTGAGATATGGATCACAGGTTACGGCGGAACCAACTGGGTACATTCGAAGGCCGTTAGTAGTCGATAAGGCCAGATCGGCAGGGGTGTTCGGGCGGGCCCCTGCTTTCCCCCGCCGCGGACTACCATCACCCACATGACGCGTGTACTGCTCGCCGAGGACGACGCATCCATCTCGGAACCCCTGGCCCGCGCCCTGCGCCGGGAAGGGTACGAGGTCGAGGTCCGGGAGGACGGCCCCACCGCCCTGGACGCGGGACTGCAGGGCGGCGTCGATCTCGTCGTCCTCGATCTCGGTCTGCCGGGAATGGACGGCCTGGAGGTCGCCCGCCGGCTGCGCGCCGAGGGCCACGGCTTCCCCATCCTGGTCCTGACCGCCCGTGCCGACGAGGTCGACACGGTCGTCGGCCTGGACGCCGGCGCCGACGACTACGTGACCAAACCCTTCCGCCTGGCCGAGCTGCTCGCCCGGGTGCGGGCCCTGCTGCGGCGCGGCGCCAACGAGGCCTCCCAGCCCCCCGCCACCCACGGCGTGCGCATCGACGTCGAATCGCACCGCGCGTGGATGGGGGAGGAGGAGCTCCAGCTCACGGCCAAGGAGTTCGACCTGCTGCGGGTCCTGGTCCGCGACGCCGGCCGGGTCGTCACCCGCGACCAGCTGATGCGCGAGGTCTGGGACACCACCTGGTGGTCCTCCACCAAGACCCTCGACATGCACATCTCCTGGCTGCGCAAGAAGCTCGGAGACGACGCCGCCAACCCCCGCTACATCGCCACCGTCCGGGGAGTCGGCTTCCGCTTCGAGAAGAGCTGAGCGGCTTCCCGGCCACGGCGGCGGCGGCTTCGCGCACCCGGGTTAGGGCATGCTTTTCGGCATGCGCCGCCGCCTGATCAACTCCACGCTCGCCGTGGTGCTCGTCGTCATCGCCGTCTTCGGCATCTCCCTCGTCATCGTGGAGACCCGGACCATCACCAGCAGCGCCCAGGACCGCATCGAGTCCGAGGCGCTGCGGATGGTCGGCATGGTCGGAACCGACGTCCTGGAGAAGAAGCCGGTCGACGCCGACGCGCTCGCCGCACAGCTCGACGCCGGCCGGTACGCCCGGATCACGATCCCGGGCCGGCCGGTCCTCGAGGTCGGCCAGCGCCCCGCCGACAGCGTCATCCGGGGCACCGCCCGCGGGGACCAGGGCGAGGTGGTCGTCGTCGAGGAGTCCCGCTCCACGGTCACCAAGGAGGTCGGGCGGACCCTGGCCGTGGTGGGAGCCGTGGCCCTGCTCGCCGTCGTGGCGGCCGTCCTGCTCGCCGTGCGCCAGGCCAACCGGCTGGCCTCCCCGCTCACCGACCTCGCCGAGACGGCCGAGCGCCTCGGATCGGGCGACCCGCGCCCCCGGCACAAGCGCTACGGGGTCCCCGAGCTGGACCGGGTCGCGGACGTACTGGACTCCAGCGCCGAGCGGATCGGGCGGATGCTGACCGCCGAGCGGCGCCTGGCCGCGGACGCCTCGCACCAGCTGAGGACCCCGCTGACGGCCCTGTCGATGCGGCTGGAGGAGATCACCGTCACCGACGACCTGGAGACCGTGCGGGAGGAGGCGACGATCGCCCTGACCCAGGTGGAGCGGCTCACGGACGTGGTGGAGCGGCTGCTGACGAACTCCAGGGACCCCCGTACCGGCTCCGCGGTCCCCTTCGACCTCGACGAGGTCGTCAAACAGCAGGTGGAGGAGTGGCGCCCGGCCTACCGCAGTGCCGGACGGGCCATCGTGCGCTCCGGGAAGACCGGCATGCGGGCCGTGGGCACCCCGGGCGCGGTCTCGCAGGTCCTGGCGACCCTGGTCGAGAACTCCCTCATGCACGGAGGCGGCACCGTGGCCCTGCGGACCCGCGTGATCGGTAACCAGGCGGTCCTGGAGGTCACGGACGAGGGACCGGGGGTTCCGCCGGACCTCGGCAACCGGATCTTCGAGCGGGCCATCAGCGGCCGCAACTCCACCGGGATCGGCCTCGCGGTGGCCCGGGACCTCGCGGAGGCGGACGGCGGCCGCCTGGAGCTGCTCCAGACCCAGCCGCCGGTGTTCGCACTGTTCCTCAGCCGCACCGCGCCGGAACGCACCGAACCGCCGCAGACGGTCCGCTGAGGGACGCGGGACGGGGGACTGGGTCCGCGGTCCGGGACCTCAGTTCGCGGCGGTCTCCGGCGTCCGCGCCGGCACCTCGACCTGGCTGTCGCGCTGCTCGACCACCAGCGAGGCGGGCGCGGCCGCGGGCAGGGCCTGGAAGACCCAGGTCCGGTAGGACCAGAAGCGGAACACGGTGCCGAGTCCGATGCCCGCGAACTTGAAGAAGTTCGAGGCCAGCGGCCCGTCCCAGCCGAAGCCGTAGGTGGCCGCGAACAGGATGCCGTTCTCTATGACCAGGCCGATCGCGCTGAACGCGACGAACAGGCCCAGCTCCCGGGTGCGCCCGGGTCCGGTCCGGTCGGCGCGGTCCCGGTAGGCGAAGTAGCGGAAGCCCAGGTAGTTCGTGCCGATGGCCACCAGCGTGGCTATCACGCTCGCGCGCACGACCTGGAGGTCGGTGAGGTGGCGGATCAGGTTGAAGACACCCAGGTTGACCAGGACGCCGAGCCCGCCGACGGCCCCGAACCGGGCGACCTCGCGTACGAGCGAGCGCACGCGGCCGAGCGCGGAACTGTTCTCCGGCTTGCTCATATGAGGCTTCAGTCCTGTCCCTCGGGCCCCCCGTATGAGGCATCAAGCTTTCTCGACGGCCCCCATGCTAAGTGTCGCCCCACTGGCCCGTCTGCGCCTTCGGGCACCGTGCGACACACGGCACACCCGGCCCGCCCACCGGCGTGTACCGGCCGGGGTCACGTCCATATGGCGGAATACCGCCGGATACTCTGGAGGGGTGACGTTCCCGGTAGTCGGTATGGTCGGCGGCGGACAGCTCGCCCGCATGACCCACGAGGCGGGCATCCCCCTCGGCATCAGATTCAAGATCCTCAGTGACACCCCACAGGACTCGGCGGCCCAGGTCGTGAGCGATGTCGTCATCGGCGACTATCGCGACCTGGAGACGTTGCGCGCCTTCGCGCGCGGCTGTGACGTGATCACTTTCGACCACGAACACGTACCCATCGAGCACCTGCGGGCCCTGGAAGCGGACGGCATCCCCGTCCGACCGGGGCCCGACGCATTGGTGCACGCGGCGGACAAGGGGGTGATGCGTGCCCGCCTCGACGAGATCGGCGCGCCGAGCCCCCGCCACCGGATCGTGAGCGATCCGGCGGACGCGGCGGCCTTCGCGCAGGAGGTCGGCGGTTTCCCCGTCATCCTCAAGACGGTGCGCGGCGGGTACGACGGCAAGGGCGTGTGGTTCGTCCGCACGCAGGAGGACGCCGAGGCCCCGTTCAAGGCGGGCGTCCCGGTCCTGGCCGAGGAGAAGGTGGACTACGTCCGCGAGCTCGCGGCCAACATCGTCCGCTCCCCGCACGGCCAGGCGGTGGCCTATCCGGTCGTGGAGTCCGTCCAGGTGGACGGGGTCTGCGACACGGTGATCGCCCCGGCTCCCAACCTCTCCGAGGAACTGGCCGGCGAGGCCCAGGCCCTGGCCCTGCGGATCGCCAAGGAGCTCGGGGTCACCGGGCACCTGGCCGTGGAGCTCTTCGAGACCTCCGACGGCCGGATCCTGGTCAACGAACTGGCCATGCGCCCGCACAACAGCGGCCACTGGACCCAGGACGGTGCCATCACCTCCCAGTTCGCCAACCACGTCCGCGCCGTCCTGGACCTCCCCCTCGGCGACCCGCGCCCGCGCGCCCGCTGGACGGTCATGGCGAACGTGCTCGGCGGGGACTACCCCGACATGTACGCGGCGTACCTGCACTGCATGGCGCACGACCCCCAGCTGAAGATCCACATGTACGGCAAGGACGTGAAACAAGGCCGCAAGGTCGGCCACGTCAACACCTACGGCGACGACCTTGACGATGTGCTGGAGCGCGCACGTCACGCAGCCGGCTACCTCAGAGGAACCATCCAAGAATGAGCACCTCCGCAGCAGCTCCCGTCATCGGCATCGTCATGGGGTCGGACTCCGACTGGCCCGTCATGGAGGCCGCCGCCCAGGCCCTCGACGAGTTCGAGATCCCCTACGAGGTGGACGTGGTCTCGGCCCACCGGATGCCGCGCGAGATGATCGCGTACGGGGACCGGGCCGCCGAGCGCGGGCTGAAGGCGATCATCGCGGGTGCGGGCGGCGCCGCGCACCTGCCCGGGATGCTCGCCTCCGTCACCCCGCTGCCGGTCATCGGCGTGCCCGTCCCGCTGAAGTACCTGGACGGCATGGACTCGCTCATGTCGATCGTCCAGATGCCCGCCGGGATCCCCGTCGCCACCGTCTCCATCGCCGGTGCCCGCAACGCCGGCCTGCTGGCCGTGCGCATGCTGGCCGCCCACGACCCGGAGCTGCAGGGCCGCATGCGCGAGTTCCTGCAGGACCTCAACGACCAGGCCACCGAGAAGGGCAAGCGGCTGCGTACGAAGATCGCGGGCCAGGAGTCCTTCGGGTTCGGACGGTGAGCCCGGTCAACGCGACGGACCGGCTCGCGCAGGCGCGCGAGCTGCTCAGCGCGTACCCGGTCGTCGACGGGCACAACGACCTGCCGTGGGCGCTGCGCAACCAGGTCCGCTACGACCTGGACCGCCGCGACATCGCGGCCGACCAGTCCGCGTTCCTGCACACCGACATCCCCCGGCTGCGGGCCGGCGGGGTCGGCGCGCAGTTCTGGTCCGTCTACGTGCGCTCCGACTACGCGGGCGACGAGGCGGTCAGCGCCACCCTGGAGCAGATCGACGTCGTCGACCAGCTGATCGCGCGTTACCCGCGGGATCTGGTGCGGGCGCTGACGGCCGACGACATGGAGGCGGCCCGCGCCGACGGCCGGATCGCCTCGCTGATGGGCGCCGAGGGCGGGCACTCCATCAACAACTCGCTCGCCACTCTGCGCGCCCTGCACCGGCTGGGCGTGCGGTACATGACGCTCACGCACAACGACACCATCGACTGGGCGGATTCGGCGACCGACGAGCCCCGGCACGGCGGCCTGAGCGAGTTCGGCCGCGAGGTCGTCCGCGAGATGAACCGCGTGGGCATGCTCGTCGACCTCTCGCACGTCGCCGCGACGACGATGCGCGACGCCGTCGAAGTCTCGGTGGCGCCCGTGGTGTTCTCGCACTCCTCCGCGCGCGCGATCTGCGACCACGTGCGCAACGTCCCCGACGACGTGCTGGCGCTGCTGCCCGCCAACGGCGGGGTCGCGATGGCCACCTTCGTGCCCAAGTTCATCCTCCCGGCGGCCGTCGAGTGGACCCTGGCCGCGGACGAGAACCTGCGCGCGCACGGGTTCCACGCCCTCGACACCACCCCCGAGGCGATGACCGTGCACCGGGCCTTCGAGGAGGCGCGCCCGCGCCCGGTGGCCACGGCCGCCACGGTCGCCGACCACCTGGACCACATGCGCGAGGTGGCCGGGGTCGACCACGTCGGCATCGGCGGGGACTACGACGGCACCGCCTTCACCCCGGCCGGGCTCGACGACGTGGCCGGGTACCCGAACCTGATCGCCGAGCTGCTGACCCGCGGCTGGTCCAAGGCCGACCTGGCCAAGCTGACCTGGTCGAACGCGGTACGGGTGCTGCGCGACGCCGAAGCGGTGGCGCGCGAGCAGTCGGCCTCCCGCGGGCCGTCCAACGCGGTGCTCACGGCTCCGTAGCCCCTCGCGGCGACCGGGCTTCGAGCCCGCCCGACGGATGCGGCGACCTGGTGCGACCTGCCGGTTACACCCGAACGCCACATCCGTCGGGCGCCCGCGGCGTCCCACGTGTCACGGTGGCACCATCTCCCTGCTTCTCTCCCCGCTGCTTTCCGTACGAGCACAGCCGCCGAGACCGGAGCGACCGCCATGGCCGACCTGCAGGATGAACCGCACGCGAGCCCGGTGACCCCCGTGGGTCCGGGCTCCCTCGGAGCCGAGGACACCCCCGCCGCGCTGATGCTCAGCGCCCTGGACCGGGCCGCCGCGCTGTTGTCCGTCCACCCCGTCGCGGACGGGTGCAACACCCTCGTCTGGACCTTGCGCCAGAGCCCGTACCACGACATCGAAACCTCCGACACGGGCGTGGACACCGACATCCCGCGGCTGCGCGCCGGGGGCGTGGGCGCCCAGTTCTGGTCGCTGCTCGTGCCGCCGGGCAAGGAGCGCGGGGCGCGCGGGTCGGAGGCCGCCGACCAGGTGGTGTCCGACACCCTCGAACAGATCGACGTGGCGCTCGCCCTGATGCGCCGCTATCCCGACAGCCTCTGCCTCGCGCTGAACGCCGACGACCTGGCCGACGCCCGCAACCGCGGCCGCATCGCCTCGTTCCTGGGCCCCGTGCCCGGCAGTACGCTGACGGACTCGCTCGGTGCGCTGCGCGCCTTCCACGCGCTGGGCGTACGGATCCTCGCGCCGGCCGGAGCGCCCTGGGCCGTGGAGGGGCTGACCGCCTTCGGCCACGAGGTGGTCAAGGAGACGAACCGGCTGGCGATGCTGCTGGACCTCACCGGCTGCCCGCCGGCCGCGGCCTGCCAGCTCGCAGCGGCCTCCAAATCGCCGGTGATCATCTCGCACACGGCGGCGGCCGCGCTCAATCCGCACCCGGACAACGTGACCGACGAGGTGCTGCTCGCGCTGCGCGCGGCGAACGGCCTGGCGATGGTCACCTTCGACACCGCGCTGACCGGGGACTCCCTGCACGCGGTGGCGGACCACGTCGAGCACGTACGAGCCGTCGCGGGCCCGCACTGCGTGGGCCTGGGCGCCGGCTTCGGCGCCGAGCCGGGCATCCCCCGGCCGACGGGCCTGACGGATCCCTCGGGCTATCCGCGGCTGATCGCGGAGCTGCTGGAGCGGGGCTGGCCCGAGACCGACCTGGCGCTGCTGACCTGGGGCAATGCCCAGCGGGTGGTGCGCGACGCGGAGTTCACCGCCCGCGCCGCGCAGCACCGTAGAACGCCCTAGGCGGGGCCACCGTCCTAGACCCGCGCCGGAACCCCGGGCTTGGCTGCGGCCGGGGCCGGGGTCACGGCCGTCGGCCCGGGTTCCGGGAGGCGGGTGACGGAGGCCTTCCACAGCCGGACGCAGGACAGGACGGCGGCCCAGGCCAGCAGTCCGTTGCGCAGGCACAGCAGGACGGTGCCGACGAGGGTGCCCGGCAGGATCTGCGAGCCGTAGGTCAGCGGGTAGATCACCGTGCTGAGCGCGGTGGCGGCGACGATCAGCCAGGCGACCGGGCGCTGCGTGGTGTGCCGGCAGGTCAGGCAGACCGCGGCGAGCCCGACGAGCCAGATCAGGTACTGCGGGCTGAGGACCCGGCTGGTGATGGTGAACACGAGGATGGCGCAGAGCGCGGCGTCCAGCGGGGTCGCGGTCGACCAGCGGCGGGCCTTGACCCGCCACAGCAGCAGCCAGCCGAAGCCGGTGACGGTCAGCGCCACGGAGAACAGGGCCACGCTGGAGACGTACGGGCCCAGGTACTCGTAGGCGCCGTAGCGGATCTCGGTCTTCCCCGACCAGGCGCCGACGAGCTTGCCGAACATCAGGGCGGAGCCGCCGAGGGACTCGACCTGGATGCCGCGGTTGCCCTGGTTGTCCAGGAAGCCGAGGGTGTCGCGGAAGAACAGCGCGAGGACGGCGAGCAGCGCGGCCGCGGCCGCCACGGCGGCGACGACCGCGTCGCGGGTGGTGCGTCCGCGCGGGGTGCCGATCAGGGTGAGCAGCGGCCACACCTTCACGAGGGCGCCGATGCCGGCCAGGACGCCGCCGAGCTTGCGGCGGAAGCGCAGGCACAGCAGCGAGCCGACGGCGAGCAGGGTGACCTGGAGGTCGTAGCGCCCGAAGGGCAGTGAGAGCAGCAGCGGCAGCGAGGCCAGCCAGAGCACGGCGCCGGCCATGCTGCCGTCGGAGCGGCGGGCGGCGCGGACCAGTCCGACGGCGATCAGGGCGTCGCAGACGACCGTCAGTGCGACGAAGGCCTGGAAGTAGCTGAGGAAGGGGAGCAGGTCGGGCGAGAGGAAGACGGCCGCCGCGGCCGGCGGGTACTGCCACATGACGTCGTTGTGCGGCATCGTCCCCGTGACGAGGACGTCGTACCAGTTGTTGTAGGTCCGGGTGATCTCCACGCGCACCGAGGAGGTGCCGTGCAGGTTCACCACCAGCAGGACCACCATCAGGGTCCGGGTGGCCAGCCAGAATCCCGCCATGGCCAGGTGGCCCCGGCGGGTCCGGAGGACTGAGTCGATGTGTCCCCGACCGGCACGCGGGGCCGCCCCCGGCGCGCCTGCCGTTGGGCGGACAGGGCTTCTCGTGCTCGTACTGGTCATCGGCGGTGAGTCTAGCGACGCATCCCGTGAGCCCCGGGTGGGTCGTGCCAACAATCAGGTGACGGGATGTGAAACCGCGCATTCCACAATGAAGTGGATCAAGCGCGGGGGCGTCCCATGGCCCGGTAGGTCCAGCCGGCCGCGCGCCAGAGCTCGGGGTCCAGCGCGTTGCGGCCGTCGAGGATGAGGCGGTCGGTGACGGCCTCGCCCAGGGCGGCGGGGTCGAGGTCGCGGAACTCGCGCCATTCGGTGAGGTGGAGGACGACCTCGGCGCCCCGGGCGGCGGCGATCGCGGAGTCGGCGTAGCCGAGGGTGGGGAAGACCCGGCGGGCGTTGTCCATGCCCTTGGGGTCGTAGACGGTGACCTGTCCGCCCTGGAGGTGGATCTGCCCGGCCACGTTGAGGGCGGGGGAGTCGCGGACGTCGTCGGAGTCCGGCTTGAAGGTGGCGCCGAGCACCGCGACCCGCTTGCCGAGGAACGAGCCGCCGACGGCTTCGCGGGCCAGCTCGACCATGTGCCCGCGGCGGCGCATGTTGATGGAGTCGACCTCGCGCAGGAAGGTCAGGGCCTGGTCGGCGCCGAGTTCTCCGGCGCGTGCCATGAACGCCCGGATGTCCTTGGGCAGGCAGCCGCCGCCGAAGCCGATGCCGGCGCGCAGGAACTTCTTCCCGATGCGCTCGTCGTGGCCGATGGCCTCGGCCAGCTTCACGACGTCGCCGCCGGCCGCCTCGCAGACCTCGGCCATGGCGTTGATGAAGGAGATCTTCGTGGCGAGGAAGGAGTTGGCGGCCGTCTTGACGAGTTCGGAGGTGGGGAAGTCGGTGACGACCAGGGGGGTGCCCTCGCCCATGGGGGTCGCGTAGACCTCCCGCAGGAGCTTCTCGGCGCGCTCGCCGTGGACGCCGATGACGATCCGGTCGGGGTGCAGGGTGTCCTGCACGGCGTAGCCCTCGCGCAGGAACTCCGGGTTCCAGGCGAGTTCGATCTCCTCGCCGGCCGGGGCGAGCGCGGCGAGCTTCGCGGCGAGCCGCTCGGCGGAGCCGACGGGCACGGTGGACTTGCCGACGACCAGGGCGGGCCGGGTCAGGTGCGGGGCGAGCGATTCCACGGCGGCGTCGACGTAACTCATGTCGCAGGCGTACTCGCCGTGCTTCTGCGGGGTGTTCACGCAGACGAAGTGGACGTCGCCGTCGAAGGCGCCGAGCTCCTCCCACGAGGTGGTGAAGTGCAGCCGGCCCGTGGAGCCCGGCAGTCCGGCCACGTGCGCGGCCAGCAGCTCCTCCAGTCCCGGTTCGTACATCGGTACGCGGCCCGCGGCCAGCATCTCGATCTTCTCCGGCAACACGTCCAGCCCGAGTACCTCGAAGCCCAGCTCCGCCATCGCCGCGGCGTGGGTCGCGCCGAGGTATCCGGTGCCGATCACTGTGATCTTCAGGGGGGCCATGCGTGCTCCTGGTGGTGCGGGGCCGTATGCGGCAACCGAGCATAGTCGGGCCCGTGACCGGGGATGCATTCCGCCGACGGACCTCCGTCGTCCCAGCTGTCACGCAACTCACGTGCGACGCCCATGTCGCGCTCGAGGGCCGGACACTAAGCTTGGGTTACTTAACGGTAGTTAGCATCACGCACCACCTGGGGAGTGAGAGATCTTGGCGGGTTCTGCCGACTTCGACCTGTACCGCCCGGCCGAGGAGCACGACATGCTCCGCGAGTCCGTCCGCGCGCTCGCCGAGGCGAAGATCATGCCCTTCGCAGCGGCGGTCGACGAGGAGTCCCGTTTCCCGCAGGAAGCCCTCGACGCCCTCGTGGCCAGCGACCTGCACGCCGTGCACGTGCCCGAGAGCTACGGCGGCGCGGGCGCCGACGCCCTCGCGACCGTGATCGTGATCGAGGAAGTGGCCCGCGTCTGCGCCTCCTCCTCCCTCATCCCGGCCGTCAACAAGCTCGGCTCGCTCCCGGTGATCCTCTCCGGTTCCGAAGAGCTGAAGGCCAAGTACCTCGGCCCGCTGGCCAAGGGCGACGCGATGTTCTCCTACGCGCTCTCCGAGCCCGACGCGGGCTCCGACGCGGCCGGCATGAAGACCCGCGCGGTGCGCGACGGGGACTTCTGGGTCCTCAACGGCGTCAAGCGCTGGATCACCAACGCGGGCGTCTCCGAGTACTACACGGTCATGGCCGTCACGGACCCGGAGAAGCGCTCCAAGGGCATCTCCGCCTTCGTGGTCGAGAAGTCGGACGAGGGCGTCTCCTTCGGCGCCCCCGAGAAGAAGCTCGGCATCAAGGGCTCCCCGACGCGCGAGGTCTACCTCGACAACGTGCGCATCCCGGCGGACCGCATGATCGGCGCCGAGGGCACCGGCTTCGCCACCGCGATGAAGACCCTGGACCACACCCGCATCACCATCGCGGCCCAGGCGCTCGGCATCGCCCAGGGCGCCCTGGACTACGCCAAGGGGTACGTCCAGGAGCGCAAGCAGTTCGGCAAGCCGATCGGCGACTTCCAGGGCGTGCAGTTCATGCTCGCGGACATGGCCATGAAGATCGAGGCCGCCCGCCAGCTGACCTACGCGGCCGCCGCCCGCTCGGAGCGCGTCTCCGGCGGAGGCCCCCACGAGGACCTCACCTTCTTCGGCGCCGCCGCCAAGTGCTTCGCCTCGGACGTGGCCATGGAGGTCACCACCGACGCGGTCCAGCTGCTCGGCGGCTACGGCTACACGCGGGACTACCCGGTGGAGCGCATGATGCGCGACGCGAAGATCACGCAGATCTACGAGGGCACCAACCAGGTCCAGCGGATCGTAATGGCACGGAACCTGCCGTAACCGACCCAGTCGCAGAAGGCGGTCCCGAATGGGGCCGCCTCCTGCCGCTCCGGGTCCCGGTGATGGGCTAGCTTGGGACCTCGTACGCCCGGAACCGGTTGGGGAGAATGTTCATGACGGAAGCGATCCTGCTGGTCGGCGGGCAGGGCACGCGACTGCGCCCCGTCACGGTGAACACGCCGAAGCCGATGGTCCCCACCGCAGGCGTTCCCTTCCTCGCCCACCAGATCGCACGCGCGGCCGCCGCCGGTGTCACCCACATCGTGATGGCGACCTGCTACCTCGCCGAGGTCTTCGAGCCCTACTTCGGCGACGGATCCGACTTCGGCGTCCACCTGGAATACGTGGTCGAGGACGAGCCCCTGGGCACCGGCGGCGCCATCCGCAACGCGGCCCGGCTGCTCACCGGCGGACCGGACTCCCCGGTCCTCGTCTTCAACGGCGACATCCTCACCGGCCTGGACATCGCCGGTCTCGTCGAATCCCACAAGGCGGCCGACGCCGACGTCTCCCTGCACCTGGTGCGGGTCGAGGACCCGCGCGCCTTCGGTCTGGTCCCCACCGACGCCCACGGGCGGGTGCTGGCCTTCACCGAGAAGCCGCAGACCCCCGAAGAGATCATCACCGACCAGATCAACGCCGGCTGCTACGTCTTCCGCCGCAGCGTCATCGATTCCATCCCGGCCGACCGGGCCGTCTCCGTGGAGCGCGAGACCTTCCCCGGCCTGCTGGCCTCCGGGGCCAATTTGCACGGGGTCACCGAGAACTCGTACTGGATGGACCTCGGCAAGCCGGAGGCGATCATCCAGGCCTCCGCCGACCTGGTCCGCGGAGTCGTCTCCTCCCCGGCCGTCCCCGGACGGC
Source organism: Streptomyces sp. GL_140 (assembly GCF_057834465.1). Taxonomy (NCBI): domain Bacteria; kingdom Bacillati; phylum Actinomycetota; class Actinomycetes; order Kitasatosporales; family Streptomycetaceae; genus Streptomyces; species Streptomyces sp. GL_140. The sequence continues at coordinate 3,312,798 of NZ_CM174404.1, read as the reverse complement.
GCGGCGAGTTCCTCGTGCTGCCCGGAGCGCAGGTCGCGGCCGGGGCCAAGCTGTCGGGAGGCACCGTCGTGGGCGCCGGCGCCCGCGTCGGGGCGGGTGCGGTCCTCCAGGGCTGCATCCTGCTGGAGGACGCGGTCGTGGGCCCCGACGCGCAGCTGAGCGCCAGCCTGATCGGCGCCGGCGCCTCGGTGGGCGCGCGGACCGTGCTGGACGCGGTCGTCATCGGCGACGGCGCCGTCGTGGGGGCCGACAACGAGCTCCGCGCGGGCGCCCGGGTCTGGTGCGGGGCGCAGCTGCCCGATGCCGCGATCCGCTTCTCCCCGGACGCCTGATCCCGGGTCCGGGGAGCCGGTGGGCGGGCCCGTCCGCGGTCAGTTGCCGCGGACGGTGACCTTCTCGTCCTTCTGGATCTGCTGCACCAGCTGCTGCACCTTCGCTTTGTCCCAGACGAGGTTGCCGCCGCGCTGCCCGGAGATCGGCATGTTCATGGAGACGCCGTCACCGCTGCTGATGCCCTTCATGGCGAAGAACATCTGACCCATGTCCCACAGCGACATGTCCTTGTCCACGATCAGCGTGTCCAGGCCTGCGCCCAGCACCGGGTACAGCGTGAACGGGTTGAGGACCGTGGAGGGGGTCGCCGCCTGGCTCGCCAGCGCCGACAGGAACTTCTGCTGGTTCTTCGTCCGCTGCAGGTCCGACTCGGCGAAGGCGTAGCGGGTGCGCACGTAGGCCAGCGACTGCTCGCCGTTGAGCGTCTGGGTGCCCTCCTTGAAGTCGGCCCCCGACTTCTCGTCCTTGAACCCCTTCTCGATGTTCAGCTCCACCCCGCCCAGCGCGTCCACGATGTTCGCGAAGCCGGCGAAGCCGATCTCCGCGTAGTGGTCGATGCGCAGGCCGGTGTTGAACTCCACCGTCCGCACCAGCAACTCCGGGCCGTCCTCGGCGTACGCCGCGTTCAGCTTGGTCCGCTTGCCCGTGCCCGCGAACTTCTTGCCCGACTCCGAGCCGACGAAGGAGGGGATCTCCACGTCCGAGTCGCGCGGCAGGGAGACCATCGTGTTCCCGCTGGAGCACTTCGCCAGGATCATCATCGAGTCGGTCCGCTTGCCCTCGGCCGAGCCCGTGTGGAGCTTCTTCTTCTCCTCGTCGGACATGCCCTCGCGGCTGTCGGAGCCCACGATCAGGTAGGTCGTGCAGTCGCCCTCCTTCGGGCGCTCGATGACCTTGGAGAGGTCCACCTCGCGGCGCACGTTGGAGTCGGCCCAGAAGTAGGTGCCGATGCCCGTCACGAGCAGGCCCGAGACCAGCACGATCGAGCCGATCTTGATCCGCTTGCGCCAGTCGGGAGCCGTTCCCGCCGGACCGCCGGAGCCGCCCGGACCGCCGGTGCGTCTGCGCGGCCCGGTGGGCGGCTGCTGGCCGCTGCCGCCGCCGTAGACCTGCCCGGTGTTGTAACCGCTGTCGTAGCCGTCGCTGCCGCTGCCGTACGAGCCGTCCTGCTGCGCGGGGACGTACGGGGGCCGGGCCGGGCCGCCGGGTCCGGCGGGCGGGGGTACGGGAGGCTGCGCCGGGCGGCGCGGCGGCTGCTGGCCCCGCTGGGCCTGCGGTGCCTGCTGCCCGGCGGGCCGGGGCTGCTGGGCAGGCCGCTGGACGTGCCGCATCCGCTGCGGACCTTCCGGCTGCGCCTGTCCGCTGCCGCGCCCGTACCCGTCATCGCGGCGGCCGCGCTGGTCCTGCTCGCCGCTCCACCCGTCCCAGTCACTCATGTGCCCAAGAATGCCTGGCCGGGCGTGTCGCCGAACAGTCCGGGAGGGTGTTCGTACCGGTGCTGTTGCAGAGCTGATGCCTCGGCGGCGCACTTAAGGTGGCTGTATGACAGAGATACCGGGCGAGTCGGCGGGCAAGCCGATCTCGGCTTCCCGCACCACCCTCAGCCACATCATGACCGCCAACGACACCAACCTCCTCGGTACCGTGCACGGCGGTGTGATCATGAAGCTGGTGGACGATGCCGCCGGCGCCGTGGCCGGCCGCCATTCCGGCGGCCCGGCGGTCACCGCGTCCATGGACGAGATGGCCTTCCTCGCCCCCGTCCGGGTCGGCGACCTGGTCCACGTGAAGGCGCAGTGCAACTGGACGGGCCGCTCCTCCATGGAGATCGGCGTACGCGTCCTCGCCGAGCGGTGGAACGAGTCCACCCCCGCCACCCAGGTCGGCAGCGCCTACCTGGTCTTCACCGCCGTCGACTCCGAGGGCAAGCCCCGCCAGGTCCCGCCGGTCCTCCCGGAGACCGAGCAGGACGAGCGCCGCTACCAGGAGGCCCAGATCCGCCGCACCCACCGCCTGGCCCGACGCCAGGCGATCATGGAACTGCGCGAGCAGCGCGCGGCCCAGGGCTTCGACGAACTCTGACGCACCCGCGGCGGGCGGATCCCGCCACCGCCTCCGCCCGCCCTACTTCGCGCAGACGACCTGGTCGCCGGTGACCACGCCGAACTCGCCCTGGTACGGGTCCTCCGCGCGCACCGCAACCACCTTGCGGTAGTCCGCGCCCGCGATGACCACCACGGTCTTGCCCTGGCCGGGAACGGCCCGCAGCTCGCTGCCGGGGAGCGCGGTGGCCACCGAACGGGCCGTGCGGTCCCAGCGCGGGTCGTACGTGATCACCGTGCGCTTGACCTCGCGGCTCGCGCCGGTCCCCGGAGCTCCGGTGGTGTCGAAACCGGTGGCGCGCAGCGCCGAGTCCACCCGGGTGCCCAGCCCGTCGATCCGGGTGCCGTTCTCCACCTGCACCCGGACCTGCTGCGGAGCCACGTCCACCGGTACTGCCGGCTGCTGGCGGACGGGCCGGCCCGGGGCCGGGGCCGGGGCCAGCGGCCGGTCCTCGCGCAGCGCCTCGAAGAGCTTCGCGGCCTTCGCCTCGTCCCACTTCACGGTGGAGCCGAGTCCCTTGACCGGGAAGGAGGCGTCGCCGACGGGTACCGAGGCGAACTCCGAGGAGGAGGGCGTGAAGTCGCGCATCGCCTGCCCGAGCGCCAGCATCTGCTCCGATCCGAAGCCCTTGTCGGCCCGCACCGACCCGAGCAGGGTGGAGCTGACCTCCTTGAACTTGACCGGGTTGAGCAGCACCCCGCCGTGGGTGGCCTGCTTGATCAGGGCGGCGATGAACCGCTGCTGGCGCTGCATGCGGCCGAGGTCCGAGGCCCCGTCCACATGGCGCGAGCGCACGTACTGCAGTGCCTGGCCGCCGCTCAGCCGGTGGGTGCCGGGGAGCAGGTCGAGGCCGGTGTTGGGGTCGTGCATGGTCTTGACGGTGCAGATCTCCACGCCGCCCATGGCGTCGACCGTCTTCATGAAGCTGGTGAAGTCCACCTCCAGGTAGTGGTCGATCTTCACCCGGGTCATGTTTTCGACGGTGCGCACGGTCAGGTTGGGACCGCCCTCGGCGTAGGCGGCGTTGAGCTTCACGGGGTGCGGCCCGTGCTGCTTCCCGCTGGACTCGTCCCGGTGCGCGGGCAGCTCCACGTAGCTGTCGCGGGGGAGGCTGATGACGCTGGCCCGGGTCCGGTCCGCCGAGAGGTGGACCAGCATGACGGTGTCCGTGCAGTGGCAGGGCGCCCCGCCCAGGCGGTACTCGCGCTTCTCGTCCGCGGTGATCTTCTCGCGGCCGTCGGTGCCGACGAGCAGGAAGTTCACCCCGTGCCCGGCCTGGGGGCGGTTCTTCATGTCCTTGAAGGGGTCCACCCGCTGGATGCCGGTGTCCAGCCCGGTCATCACGGCGTGCCCGAGCGCGCCGGAGCCCAGCACCACCACCGACAGCCCGGCCGCGAGCCGGACCCCCCAGCGGGGCTTGTCCGCCCGGCGGGGCTCCCGCCGCGCGCGCTGCGTCGGCCGGGCGGGCCGGGTGGGACGGTGCGGCTCGGGCACGGGGGAAACCTCCGCGGGGTCAGCGGTTCGGGTCGATCCGGAAGCTCACATTCGGCTGATTCGTCAGAACAGTAGGCCCATACGATCAACCTCTGTCCTTACCGCTCATCCGCCGCGCACCCGTTTCCCCCGTACGCGGTAACGTGACACCGATACCCGACCTTGAAGGACCACATGCCCGTCCAGCAGCCCGCAGTTTCGGTGATCATGCCGGTGCTCAACGAGGAGCGTCACCTGCGCGACTCGGTCCGCCACATCCTCGGCCAGGAGTACGCCGGGGAGATGGAGGTGGTGATCGCGCTGGGGCCGTCCACGGACCGCACCGACGAGATCGCGGCCGAGCTCGTACGGGAGACGGCGTCCAATGCGCGCGCCCGTGTCCACACCGTGCCGAACCCCACCGGCCGGACCCCCGCGGCTCTGAACGCCGCGATCAAGGCCTCGCGCCACCCGATCGTGGTGCGCGTGGACGGCCACGGCATGCTCTCCCCGAACTACATCGCCACCGCGGTCCGCCTCCTGGAGGAGACCGGCGCGCAGAACGTCGGCGGCATCATGCACGCCGAGGGCGAGAACCCCTGGGAGGACGCCGTCGCCGCCGCGATGACTTCGAAGATCGGCGTCGGCAACGCGGCCTTCCACACCGGGGGCGCCGCCGGCCCCGCCGACACGGTCTACCTCGGCGTCTTCCGCCGCGAGGCCCTGGAGCGCGCGGGCGGCTACAACGAGGAGTTCATCCGCGCCCAGGACTGGGAGCTGAACTTCCGGATCCGCGAGGCCGGCGGGCTCATCTGGTTCTCGCCCGAGCTCAAGGTCCAGTACCGGCCGAGGCCCTCCGTGCGGGCGCTGGCCAAGCAGTACAAGGACTACGGGCGCTGGCGGCACGTGGTGGCCCGCTACCACTCGGGCTCCATCAACCTGCGCTACCTCGCCCCGCCGACCGCCGTCTGCGCGATCGCGGCCGGAGTGGTCGTGGGCGCGGCCGTCACCCCGTGGGCCTTCGTGATCCCGGCCGGCTACCTCGCGGCGATCACCGCAGGATCCGTCCCGGCAGGCAAGGGGCTCTCGCTCAAGGCCCGCGCGCAGATCCCCGCCGCCCTGGCGACCATGCACCTGTGCTGGGGCTTCGGCTTCCTGACCAGCCCGCGCTCGCTCGCCGCCAAGGTGATCGCGAGCCGTCGGCCGTCGGTGAGCCGGGACCCCAGCGAGGTCTGAGCCCTCCGTACACGAGAAAGGGGTGACCCGGTCCGCCCGGACCGGGTCACCCCTTTCGCATGACGCGCGGCGTCTCAGCTCACCAGCGGTAGGGCTTGTAGATGTCCATGCAGCTGGTGTCCGTGCCGTTGAGGACCTCGGCCGACTCCGGGACCGCTCCGGCATCGGGCGCCGCCTGCTGCGGGTAGACGTTGCCCTCCCGCCAGTCCGCGCCCACCACGACGGTGATCCTGGTGGTCCCGGCGGCCTTCTGCACCGAGCTCGCCGGAATCCCGAGGGCAGCCGCCACGCCCTGCGCGTCGGCCTCCTGGGCGTCCGTGGCGTAGCGGACGATCGTGGTCTTCTCCGGGCTGAGCGCGCTGTCCGCCTTGGCCAGCGCGAACCCCTTGGTCGCGAGCTGTCCGGCGACGACCGTGGCCCGCCTGGGCGCCGGGGCGGCTCCGACTCCGGTGCCGTTGACCACCTGCACGGCGACCTTCGACGGGTCGGTGGCCGGGGCCTTGGAGGGCTCGGGGGACGGGGAGGCGCTCGCACCGGGCTTGGCGCCCTCGGCCGGGTCGCCGTTGGAGTCCATGGCGACGTCCTTGCGGAGCATCGTCCACATCTTCTCGGCGTCGGCGGGGTTCACGACCAGACGGTTCTTGTCCGAGGGGGCCTCCAGCACCGGGATCGTGGCCATCGTGATGCGGTTGACCGGTACGTCCTTGAGCAGCAGGGCGAGGTCGAGGAGCTTCTTGACCGACCCGATCTCCTCCGACACCTTCAGCGACTTCGTCGCCGCCTCCGCCAGGCCGGTGAGGCGGGGGATGTCGGTGAAGGCGTTCTGGCTCTTGAGCCCGCGCATCATCGAGTTCATGTACATGTGCTGGGCCTTGGCCCGGCCCATGTCGCTGCCGAAGGCGTGCCGGGTGCGCAGCCACTGGAGCGCCTGCTCGCCCTGGATCTTGGTGGTGCCCGCCTTCAGCTTGAGGCCGGAACCGCCGGTCCCCGACCCCGGCTCCGACTGGTCGAAGACGTTCTGGTTGACGCAGACGTCGACGCCGCCGATCGCGTCGGCCATCTTCACGACACCGGCGAAGTCGATCATCATCCAGTGGTCGATGTAGACGTTGGTCAACTTCTCCCAGGTGGCCAGGGTGCAGCCGGGACCCCCGCGCGCGAGGCTCTCGTTGATCATCATCTTGGTGGCTTTGTACTTGTCGCCCGTCTTGGGGTCGGTGCACTCCGGGATGTCAACGAGGGTGTCGCGCGGAACGGAGGTGACCGAGGCGTTCTTCCGGTCCGCGGAGACGTGGATCAGCATCTGCACGTCGGCCCGCGCGGGGCCGCCGATGTTGTCCCAGCCCCCGCCGAGCTTCGCGTTCTCCTCGTCGCGGATGTCGGAGCCGAGCATCAGGATGTTGATCGGGCGCCGGCCCGCCGCGTCGGCCTCGCCCCTGGCGACCCCGCTGTCACCGCTCAGGCGCTGGCCGCTGCGGATGTTCGCGTTGAGGTGGCGGTAGTAGAGGTAACCGCCCGCCGCCGTGCCGAGTATGAGCAGCGCCACGACGGAGGCCACCCAGCGCAGCACGCGACGCTTGCCGCGCCGGGTCGAACGCTTCCCGCCGCCGCGGTGGCGGCGGGAAGACCCGTTCCGCGGTGGGGGCACGGATCCGCTCGCGGCCGGACGGCCGCCGGATATGCCTTCGTCGGCCTGGGCCGACGACCCCTCCCCTTGCACGCTGCTGTGCCTCACACGTCCCCCCTCAAGATCAGTCTGTGTCGGCGTTACTGTCCGGTACGACAGTCCCGAAATGCTATGTGGTGCTCGGGGGCGGCCCGGTGGCCGCCCCCGCCGGTCACTTGGCGCAGACCGACTTGTCCGCCTCGACCCGCTGGATGTCCTCGGGCGCCTTCTGCGGAGCCGTCATGGAAACACCCGGCCCCTTGAAGTCCGCGCCGAGGGTCAGCTTCATCGGAGTTTTGGCCGCGGCATCGGCCGTGCCCATCTTCAGCGCCGTCGCGGGAAGCCCCATCATGTCGGCCAACGCACGGGCCTGGTCGGCCTGGTTGGGCGCGTACTCCAGCTGCGTGGTGTCCACCTTGGCGGGCGCGTTGCCCAGGTTGGCGGACTTCAGGACCTTCTTGGTGTTCTGCAGCCAGGTCAGCGTGGAGGAAGCGGAACCGGCCGGCCCGCCGCCGTTGTAGACGTCCACCCGGACGTCCTTGGCCTCGGCCCGGGGCCCCTGCATGAGCGCGTCCAGCTTGGCCTTCGCCTCCGTGCCGGCCGCGTCCTGCGCCGCCTGCTCCTTCTTCTCGACCTCCGTCAGCGAGACGTCCCCCCGGATCATCTGCAGCAGCGGCTCGGCCTGCCCCTGATTGACCACCACGGTGGCCTTCTCGTTGGCCGGCTCCGCCGGGTTGTCGAGAACCGGAAGGGTGGTGAAGGTGATGTTCTTGAGGTCGATGTCCTTCAACTCACCCGCAAGATCGGTGAGTTTGCCGATCGACCCTATTCCCGAGTCGACGCTCAGGGATTTGGTGGCCGCCTCGGCGAGGGAGAAGAACTTCTGCGGACTGGTCAGCGTCTGCTTCGACTTCATTTCCCGCATCATCGAACTCAGGAACTGCTGCTGGGTCTTGATGCGGTCGAGGTCGCTCCGCTGGCCGAAGGCGTGCCGGGTCCGTACGAAGGCCAGCGCGTCCTCGCCCGCCAGCCGGTGCTCGCCCGCCGACAGCTTGAGCTTGGAGTCCTTGTCGTCCACGGCCTTGTCCAGGCAGACCGGCACTCCACCGACCGCGGTGCTCAGGTTCTTCACCGCGTTGAAGTCGGCCATCATGAAGTGGTCGACCTGGATTCCGGTGAGCTCCCTGACCGTGCGCATCGTGCAGCCCGGGTCGCGGCCGTCCTGCCCGAGGCTGGTGTTGAAGCGGGCGCCGCGCGCACCGGCGATGTTCTTCGTCGAGCCGTCCGGCTGCTTCGTGGGACAGGTCGGCACGGTGGTGATCAGGTCGCGCGGAATGGACAGCGCCGTGGCGTTGGAGCGGTCCTTCGAGACGTGGAAGAGGATCGTGGTGTCGGCATGGCCGACGCTGCCCGCGTCCCCGTACCCCTCGTTGCCCGCGCCGCTGCGCTTGTCGGTGCCGATGACCAGGATGTTGATCGGCTGGTCCTTCTTGAAGCCGCCGCTCGTGCCGGCGCTGCCGACGTCGGTGACCTTGAGGTTGCCGTTCAGGTGGTCGTAGTAGAGGTACCCGGCGATCGAACCGGCGACCAGCACGAACGCCAGGGTCCCGCCGGCGATGACCAGGATCTTCTTGTGCCGTCCGCCGCCGCCGCCCTTGCGGGGCCGTCCGCCGCGTCGGCCTCCGCCGGGCGGGAGGTCACCGCGGCGCGGTCCGGGAACCGCGGGGGAGGCGGGGGCGCCGGGGGTTCTGCGCGGTGTGGAGCCGGGCGCGCGCCGCTGCCCGGGCGCTTGCGGAGCGGATTGCTCCAGTCGCAGCTCGTAGTTGCCGGTGCGGGGGTTGAGCACCCACTGGTCTGCGGGGTCGATCTCTTCGGCCCGGCCACGGCTTTGCGCATCCACGGTTTGCTCGAATCCTCCGTCGGTGCTTCGCGACGCGCCTCCCCTTGGGCGCCCGGTCAACGGTCCGGCTGCTGGTGCGCGGCCTCTGCACTGGCCGGGCACCGGATCGCTCACCTTATCCGGACAGCTCCGTCGCAAACCATGCTGGTGATGAATTCCACGCCCTTACAACGGGGCAATCGCCCCAACAAGCTCGGCCTCGCCACCGGCTTTTGGGATTGCTTTACCGGCAGTCGGCCACGCCCGCGGTGGTTCCCGTGAAGGTGGGGACGGGCGTGGGGGTGTCCGTGGTTCCCTCGCCTTCGGCCTTTGCGGAAGCATCCGGGATCGCCTTCCCGTCCGTTCCGCTCTCCGCGGCCCGGTCGCTCCCAGGAGTGGACTCCGGTGTTGACGGGGACGTCGGCCGGGGCGTGGGCTCGGGCGGCGCGATGCTCAGCGGCTCGTCCGCCCGCAGCCGCTTGAACAGCTGGCTCGCGTCGGGCTGGCGCAGTTCGTCCCGGTTCGCGTCGGCGTAGTACGGCCTGCGCGGCACGGTGAGGAACTTGATCTGCTCGGTCGGGATGTCACGCACGCCCCGTACGAGTTCGTACAGTCCGCGCAGCGAGGCCAGCCCCGGGTCCGTGGTCACCGAGGAGGTGGCGGCGTCCAGCAGCGGATAGAGCCTCCCGGGATTGAGCAGCACCCCGTTGCTCTGCACCTTCTTCACGAGGGAGCCGAGGAACAGCTGCTGGCGCTCCATGCGCTCGGTGTCGCTGCCGTTGCCCAGGCTGTAGCGGGCCCGTACGAAGCCCAGGGCCTGGTCGCCCTCCAGGGTCTGCCGTCCGGCCGGCAGCTTCAGTTCGGCCTCCGGGTCGTCCACCGGCCGTTTCAGGCAGACCTCCACCCCGCCGACGGCGTCGACCATCTTCGTGAACCCGCTGAAGTCCACCACAATGTGGTGATCGACCCGGATTCCCGTCATGGCCTCTACCGTGCGGATCGTGCAGGCCGCCCCGCCCCACTCGAACGCCCAGTTGAACTGGGCGAACTGCTCCGTCGTACGGTTCCCGTCCGGCTTCAGGCAGCCGGGCACCTCCGCCATCAGGTCCCGCGGTATCGACACCGCCGTCAGGCTTTTGCGGTCCGCCGCCAGGTGCAGCAGGATCGTGGTGTCCGAGCGCTGGGTCCCCTCGTCCTGCCCGTAGCGGGAGTTGCCCTTGCCGGAGCGCGAGTCCGAGCCGATCAGCAGGATGTTCTGCGCGCCGCCCGCCACGTGGACCGGACGCTCCCGGTCGTAGCGCCGCAGTTCGGCAGCGGCGGAGGTGTCCTCGGTGATGTTCCCGTCGAGCTTGGAGTAGATCCACCAGCCGCCGACGGCCCCGGCGAGGACGAACAGGGACGCCCCGATCCCGGTCCAGCGCAGCAGCCGGCGCCTGCGGCCGTTCGGAGGCTTCGCACTGCCTCCGGCCGCTTCGGTGCCGTCCGGTATGCCCGCGCTGTCCGTCACTCGCGTCCGTCCCCTCACCCGTCCCGGGAGGCCGTACGGGTGAGTACGGCCTGTGCCGATCCTGCCCCCGGGTAGCCGAAGCGGCCCGGGGACAGGGCCCTGTACAGGGCCATGTGGGTGACAAATTGCCCGCTGGAGCCGTTGGGCGGTGTGGGTGACGGGGTGCGGCCGTACCGGTGGGACGGGTCGGGACGGCCCGAAACTTCCGTCGGTCAGACGGTGTGGGTGACGCGCTCGCTCTCGATCCGCTGCGCCAGCCCCTCGGCCGCCAGCCGGTCCAGGTTCCGGCACAGCACCACGGAGGCGCCGGCGGCCAGAGCCGTGTAGAGCCCGGCGGAGAGCCCCTCCCAGCCGTCGTAGCCGAGCCCGGTCAGCACCCGCGAACCCTCCCCGAGGCCGAGCTTCGCCGCGTCCTCGCGGGCCCGCTCGCAGATCCGGGCGTACGAGAGCTCCTCGCCGCCGACCACCAGGCCGGGCCCGTCCGCGTCCACCGGCTGGAACGGCGCGAACCGGTCGCCCTGTCCCGGCACCTCCACGGCGTAGTCCGCGAACCCGGCCGGCGGCTGCGGGAAGCGCCCGCCCAGCGGCCGCAGCGCGAGCGCGACCCGCTCGCCGGAGCAGGCCAGGGCCGCGTCGAGGGTGTCCGGCCCCGAGACGACGAGGTCCGCGTCGGCCGGATCCCCGCCCACCTCGGCGACAACCCCGACCGAGGCGCAGGCGAGCAGCCACACCGCGCTCTGCCAGTGCGCCGGCAGCAGCAGGGCCAGCCGGTCGCCGGGCTCCGCGCCCAGGTCGCCCTGGAGCAGATTGGCGGTCTTGGCCACCCAATTGGCGAAGGTGGCGACGGACAATTCGACGCGCTCGCCCGTGGCATCGTCGTAGAAGGTGACGAGCGGGCGTCCGGGATCGGCGGCGAGCGCGGATCGCAGCAGGTCGGCAGGGGTGCGGTCAGTGGCGTTCACGTCCCAGAGCCTACGCGGCACCGGGCCGCCGCATCCTCCGTACGGAGGCGGCAAGGTCGCCCGTACGGAGGAGCGGTACGGGGCCTTCATCAGACGGAGCGTCAGTTCTCGGATGGCGAGCGCCGCCGGGAGTCCCCAGCATCCTTTTCATGCGTGGATTCCTTGCTTCCTCGATCGGCGTCGCGACCGCTGCCGTACTGGCCCTGCCGCTCGCGCTCCCCACTACGGCCCTTGCGGCCGCGGCGGTGCCCCCGGCCGCCCAGGCCGCCGCCGGGTCCACCCAGTCGGTGCCGCTCGTCCCCCTGGGACCCGCGGCGGACCGCACCCCCGGCGTCCCCGGAATGAGCGCCTCGCCCCGCCTGCCCGAGACGCAGGGCCTGGCCGCCCGTGACGCCAGGAACTTCTCGCTCGTCGGCGTGGTCTGGAACGACGCGAGCACCCGGCTCGAAGGCAGCGTCCAGGTCCGTACCCGCTCCGCGACCACCGCGGCCTGGTCCGACTGGCAGGACGTCGAGACCCACAACGACGAACACGCCGCCGACCCGGGCACGGTCGAACACGGCTCCGGCCGCGTCCGCGGCAGCACCGCCCCGCTCTGGGTCGGCGCCTCGGACGGCATCCAGGTCCGGGTCCAGGCGCCGAGCGGCACCCTGACCAAGCTTCCGCGGGGCATGCGGATCGAACTCGTCAACCCCGGGGACACCTCCGGCCGACCGGCGACGGACGCCAAGAACGGCGCGGCACCCGAGTCGGCGCCCGCGCCGGCCCCGGCGGCGGGCCCGGCGCCGGGCCCGGCGGGAGAAGGCGACGGCAAGGGCGAGCTGCCGCTGCTCCCCGGCATGACCATGGAGATGACGGAGTCCTCCTCCGCCAACGTCCCCATGGCCCCCCTCGGCGCCAACGAGATCGCCGCCCTCAACAAGGCCGACTCCACCGCCGACGCAGTCCTCGCCGACAGCTCCCTGAACGCCGCCGCGCGCCCCTTCATCGGCCCGCGCCCGCGCATCGTCACCCGCAAGGGCTGGGGCGCGGACGAGAGCCTGCGCGAACGGGGCTTCGTCTACACCAACACGGTCAAGGCCGCCTTCGTCCACCACACCGCCTCCGGCAACGGCTACGCCTGCAAGGACGCACCGGCGGTGCTGCGCAGCCTCTACCGCTACCACGTGGTCAGCGAGGGCTGGCGGGACATCGGCTACAACTTCGCCGTCGACAAGTGCGGCACGGTCTACGAGGGCCGGGCAGGCGGAGTCGCCAAGGCGGTGATGGGCGCCCACACCATGGGGTTCAACACGGACAGCATGGGCGTCGCGGTGATCGGCACCTTCACCGACACGGCCCCGCCGAAGGCGGCCGTCAACGCGGTGGCCCGCCTCACCGCCTGGAAGCTCGGCCTCTTCGGAGCGGACCCCCGCGGGAAGACCACCCTGCGCTCGGGCGGCGGCAACCGCTACCCGAAGGGCACCAACGTCCGCCTCAACGTCATCTCCGGCCACCGCGACGGCTTCGCCACGGAATGCCCGGGCCGCCTGCTCTACGGCCAACTCCCGCCGACCCGCGCCTCGTCGGCGAAGCTCCAGGGCCGCTAGGGCCTTCAGAGCCTGCCGATGTCCCCCCGGGGCATCCGGGGGGTGCGCCGGGCCGGGACAACGGACGGGCCGGCCAGGAGGATCAGGCGGGCCGCCCGGTGGCGCTGGCCGGCGTACGGGGCGAGAAGCTCCAGCATGACGGCGTCGTCGGCGTCCCGGTCCCCGGCCAGGGCGTAGCCGACGATGCCCGGCAGGTGCAGGTCGCCGGTGGTGACGGCGTCGGCGTGGCCGTTGCTGCGCTGGAGGGTCTCGGCGGAGGTCCACGGCCCGATGCCGGGAACGGCCTGGAGCCGCGCGGTGGCGGCGGGCAGGTCCATGGCGGCGGCCTCTTCGAGGCGGGCGGCGACGCGGGCGGCGCGCACGATCGTGGCGGAACGCTTGGAGTCCACGCCGGCCTTGTGCCAGTCCCAGGAGGGGATCATCGCCCAGGTGCGGGGCGTCGGCGGGACGTGGAGGCCGTGGCCCGGGCCGTGGTCCGGGCCGGGGGCGGGTTCGCCGTACTGGAGGACCAGGCGCCGCCAGGCGCGGTACGCCTCGTCGGTGGTGACCTTCTGCTCCAGGATCACCGGGATCAGGGACTCCAGGACCAGCCCGGTCCGGGTCAGCCGCAGACCCGGGCGGCGGCGGTGACTGGCGTGCAGGAGCTTGTGGCGGGGTACGAAGGCGGCCGGATCGTCGGCGGCGCCGAGCAGCTCGGGAAGCCGGTCGAGCACCCAGTCGGCGCCCGGCCCCCAGGCCTCGGCGAGCACCTCCCCGCCCTGCGCGGCCACCCGGAGGGTCGCGGGACCGGCGGGGGTGCGGGTGGCCCGCCAGATCGCGCCGGGCGCGGTCCGGAAGGTCGGGTCGGCGGGCCCCCGCCGGAGCGGCCCGAGGACGAGCCCCAGATCGACGGGCCCGGGCGGACTCCACACCCGGCTCCTGGCCGTGCCGGTGCCCGTGCCGGTGCCCGTGCCCGTGCCGGTAGCCGGGTCCTGCTCCTGCTGCTGTCCGGCGGCCGGGGGTACGTCAGTGCGGCCGCCGCGGATCGCGGTGCGGTCAAGGGGATCGAAGCGGCCGGCCATGCCTCGAGCGTAGCCCTGCGGGGCTGGTCCCCTACCCATCCCCCAGACTCCGTCCGGGGGGACCCCCAGTTCCACCGTTCCCCGGGCTCTGCCCGGACCCGTCCTCCGGGCTGCGCCCGGCCCACACGGAGCGCCCGGCTCACGACCTGCCGGGGCCGCGCCCCGAGGCCCGGCGAAGGCCCGCAGCAGCGGGGCAGAGGTCAGCGGACTTCGATGAAGTCCGCCGTCCGGCGGTCGGCGCGCTCCGGTGCGGGTGACGCGGGGTGGCCTACCGCCACCGCGCCCATCGGGTCCCAGTCCTCCGGCAGGCCCAGGACCTTGCGCACCACGTCGCGGCAGAACATCGTCGAGGACACCCACGCCGAGCCCAGCCGTTCCCCGGCCAGCGCGACGAGGAAGTTCTGCACGCCCGCGCCCATGGCCACGACGAACATCTCCCGCTCCGCCGCGTCCCGCCGCGCGTGCCCGTAGTCGTGCGCGCCGTCCGTCACCATGCACGGCACCACCAGGTACGGCGCGGCCCGCAGGACGTCGCCCCGCCGGACCCGCTTGGCGATGGACTCCTCGGACCGGCCGTCGCGCCGCAGGTCCGCGATCCACGCGTCCCGCATCGCGTCGAGGAGCTCCAGCCTGGACCTCTCGGACTCCAGCAGGACGAAACGCCACGGCGTCGTGTGGTGCGGAGCCGGGGCCGTCACGGCCGCCGCGACCGCCCGGCGGACCGCGCCCGGGTCCACCGGCTCGGACGTGAAGGCCCTTACGGTGCGGCGCTGGGTCACGGCCTCGCGCACCGCCTCCGAGGTGCCCAGCCGGAACATGTCGTCCGCGGGGGAGCGGACCAGGTCCGCCGCCGAGGTGCCCTCGCCGAGCACGTGCGCGAGGCCCCGTACGACTGCGACCGGCAGCCCCTCGGACTTCCCCTTGACCAGGTCGCCCGCGGCGGCCAGCTCGTCGGCGGTGGCCACGATCGTCGCGCTCAGCGGGTTCCCGTGGGCGTCGGTGCCCCCGCGCAGGTCGTCGAGGACCCGTACGCCCGCCGCGCCGATCGCCACGTCCGTGAGTCCGGTGCGCCACGGCCGCCCGAAGGTGTCCGTCACGATCACGCCCACGTCCACGCCGAGCGACTCCCGCAGCCCGGCCCGGATCGCGGCGGCCGAGGCGTCGGGGTCCTCGGGCAGCAGCAGGACGGTGCCGGAGGGGGTGTTCGAGGCGTCGACCCCGGCCGCGGCCATGACCAGGCCCTGCCGGTTCTCCACGATCCGCAGGGGGCCCCGGCGCGCGACGACCCGTACGGTCTCGGCGTCGATCGCGGCCTCGCGCGAATCGGCGCGGACGATCCGGCCCTCCGCCTTGGAGACGATCTTCGAGGTGACGAGCAGGACGTCCCCGTCGCGCAGGGCGGGCCCGGCGGTCGCGATCAGCTCCGCCAGGTCGTCGCCGGGCCGCACCTCCGGGATCCCGCCGAGCGCCCGCACCTCGTACGAGGGACCGTGCGTGCGGGGAGCGTGCGGGGCGGTCACCGGGAGGCCTCCGCCAGTTCCAGCGCGGCCCGCGCCATGGCGGCCGTGGCCTCCAGGTCGGTCATCATCAGCGGAACCGCCCGGCAGGTGATGCCGGCCGCCTCCACCTCCGCGACGGCGTCCGCGTCGGCGGTGTCCACGAGCCAGGCGTCGAGCAGCCCGGTGCCGTAGTGCAGGGCGACGGCGGCGGCGGTGGACTCGACGCCGACGGCGGCGAGCACCTTGTCGGCCATCCCGCGCACGGGAGCGCCCCCGACGATGGGGGAGAGGCCCACGACGGGCGCCTCGGCGGCGGCCACGGCCTCGCGGATCCCGGGCACGGCGAGGATGGTGCCGACCGAGACCACGGGGTTGGACGGCGGGAAGACGATCACGTCGGCGGCCGCGATGGCCTCCAGTACGCCGGGTGCGGGCTTGGCCTGCTCGGCGCCCACGGGGACGACGGCCTCGGCGTCCACGGCCGCGCGCATCCGCACCCAGTACTCCTGGAAGTGGATGACCCTGCGCTCGCCGGTGTCGGCGTCGGTGATCGCGACGTGGGTCTCGACCCGGTCGTCGGACATGGGGAGCAGCCGGACGCCGGGCTGCCAGCGGTCGCACAGGGCTTCGGTGACGGCGCTGAGCGGGTAGCCCGCGCCGAGCATCTGCGTGCGGACGATGTGGGTGGCGAAGTCCCGGTCGCCGAGGCCGAACCAGCTGGGGCCGACCCCGTACGCCGCGAGTTCCTCCTTGACGGTGAAGGACTCCTCGGTACGGCCCCAGCCCTGGTCCTCGTTGATGCCACCGCCGAGGGTGTACATCACCGTGTCCAGATCGGGGCACACCTTGAGCCCGAACAGGTGAATGTCGTCACCGGTGTTGCCGATGACCGTGATGTCCGCGTCGGGAACCGCCGACTTGAGTCCGCGGAGGAAACGGGCGCCGCCGATGCCGCCGGCCAGAACAACAATGCGCATGCAACGCAGTCTGTCAGGCCGCTCCGAGCGGGCCGCGCTCCGGTCAGACCGAGACGGTCTGCGGCCGGGCCTGGGAGCAGTTGTGCATCGGCATTTGGGTCAGACCGGGGAAGTACACGTGCAGGCTGACCGCGCCTTCGAGGCCGTCGTTGGCGACCTCGTGGGCGTAGCCGGGGGCGAAGACGCGCTGGGAGCCGGCGCGCAGGGTGAGCGGACCGCGGGCGGTGTGCTCGGTGAGCTCCCCGTCCAGGACGGTCAGCACGCCGGAGGACGGGCCGTGGTCGTGCAGGCCGCTGCCCTGGCCGGGGACCCAGCTGAGCAGCCAGACCTCGTAGCCGGGGCCCGTGCGCAGCCGGTGGTACCAGCGGGTGGTGGCGTCGTAGCGGACCAGGTGCTCCCACTGGGAGCGGTCCTCGGCGATGGAGCGGGCGAGGCCCACGAACTCGGCGACGGTCGCCGGGTGCTCGGGGGCGGGTCGCAGGAGGTGCTGGACGGAGAGGATGTCGCCGGCGATCTGGAGGTCGCTCTCGACCATCGCGGGAGCGGCGGGAGCGGTGGGGGTGGCCGTGCGGGGAGCCGTGGTGGGGGCGTGGCTCAGGGTGCTGGTGGAGTTCATCGGGGGGTTCCTCGACGGATGTCAGGCGCGCGGGCAGTTGCTGTGGGGGGCTGGGCTGGAGCTCAGCGGAGCCGGAGCTCCGTGGGCATCAACAGCTGCAACAGCAACAGCGAACCTGGGCAGCGCACAGGAACCCACGAATGGGGGTCCGGGTGGCGGCTGCGGGCGCTGACATGGCAACTAGGAGACCGGCTGGAGGGTCGGACTGTCAACCCAATGTCCGATTTGGTAGAAAAGTTTCACCTCATCCGGTTACCGTGCCCGGAGAAAGGTTTGTGCACTCCCCATCAGGGGATGTGGCGCTGCAAGTCGTGCCGTGCATGACGTGGCCGTCTCAAACCTGTCAAGAGGTGTGATGTCGCCCTGTGGCTGAAATGTGATCTACGCCGCGTCTTCGGCTGGATCGGAACCACACCACAGGGTGACGCGTCGACTACGGGGGAGGAGGTGCCGCGCGTGATGCATGTGGCAAGTGTCACGATTTTTGGCGATATGAACACTTTCTGCATAGGCTTGGTTCCGCAGAGTGAATAAGGGGCCCAATAGCAGATCTCGGCTTGACTGCGCCGGAGCCCCACACTTGTAATTTCACTCGTGTCGTTACGTAGCGATGAGTAACGGCAACACCACGGGGACGCACAGACAGAGCGAGGGGCGCACATGACCGAGCTGGTTCAGGAACTGCTGGTCGAGGAGGCGGACGAAGAGCTCGGATGGCAGGAGCGAGCTCTCTGCGCCCAGACCGACCCCGAGTCCTTCTTTCCGGAGAAGGGCGGCTCGACCCGCGAGGCGAAGAAGGTCTGCCTCGCGTGCGAAGTCCGCTCCGAATGCCTTGAGTACGCACTCGCCAACGACGAGCGATTCGGCATCTGGGGCGGCCTGTCCGAGCGCGAGCGCCGGCGTCTGAAGAAGGCCGCCGTCTGAAACGCCCTCGGCGCGCGGCGATCGGCGCCCACGGCACCACGTACGACATATCCGACGACCCGAACGACGGCATATCGACCGGCACCTCCACCGGCATGGCCGACCGTGCACGCGGCAGTACGCACCGCCGTACGCATAGCGGCACAAATGGCAGTACAACGAACAGCACGGCAAGCAGTACGACGAGCAGAGCAAACGGTCCGCCTCCCGCACCTTCCCCGCAGGAGGCGGACCGACTTGTTCCCAGCCGTTAGTGTGGGGCGCTGTCCAGCAGCCTCCGAGGGCACTACACCCCCGGACCCCCGGCCGGAGGGCCCGTACCGCGATGTCCCTGCACAGCCAGTCGAGCGCCTCCCACCAGGCTGCCGCCGCACCAGAGTTCCCCCGGCACGTCGTCACCGCGGTCCTCGTCGCCCACGACGGCTCCCGCTGGCTGCCCCGGACCCTCGCGGGCCTCCTCGGTCAGGAGCGCCCCGCCCAGAACCACATCGCCGCGGACACCGGCAGCGCCGACGACTCCGCGCGCCTGCTCGGCGAGGCCTTCGGCGACGAACGCGTCCTGCACCTCGCCCGCCGCACCGGCTTCGGCGCCGCGGTCGAGGAAGCGGCCCGCACCGCCGGCACCCTGAGCCCCGAGGACCTCCCGTACCTCAAGCGCCCCTCCGGCTGGGATCCCGTCAGCCGCACCTGGCGCGACGACAACTACGACCTCCCCGAACTGCCCCACGGCGAACCCGTCCAGTGGCTCTGGCTGCTCCACGACGACTGCGCACCCGAGCCCGACGCCCTCGCCGAACTCCTGCGCGTCGCCGAGGAGAACCCCGACGCCGCCGTCATCGGCCCCAAACTGCGCGGCTGGTACGACAAGAAGCAGCTCCTCGAAGTCGGCGTCACCATCGCCCGAAGCGGCCGCCGCTGGACCGGCCTCGACCGCCGCGAACAGGACCAGGGCCAGCACGACCAGGTCCAGCCCGTCCTCTCCGTCTCCACCGCCGGCATGCTGGTGCGCCGCGACGTGTACGACGCCCTCGGCGGCTTCGACCGCCGACTGCCCCTCATGCGCGACGACGTCGACCTGTGCTGGCGGGCCCAGAGCGCCGGCCACGCCGTCCTCATCGCCCCCGACGCCGTCGTCCGGCACGCCGAGGCCTCCGCCCGCGAACGCCGCACCGTCGACTGCGCGGGACGCACCACCGCCAGCCCGCACCGCGTGGACAAGGCCGGCGCCGTCTACACGATGCTGGCCAACAGCTCCGGCCGCGCCCTCCCGTACGTCCTGCTCCGCGTCCTCGTCGGCACCCTCCTGCGCGCCCTCGCCTACCTCGTGGGCAAGGCACCCGGACAGGCCGTCGACGAGATCACCGGCCTCCTCGCCACCCTGCTCCGCCCCGGCCGCATCCTCGCCGCCCGCAAGGCCCGGCGCCGTCCCGCCGTCCCCGCCAAGGAACTTCGCCCCCTCTTCCCGCCGCCCGGCGCCACCCTGCGCGCCAACGCCGAACAGCTCGCGGGCTACTTCGGCGCCGACCGCGACACCGACAGCAGCAACGCGGGCCGGCACGGCGGAGCCGTCGAATCCGGACCCGGCGGGGACGACGCCGACTACCTGGAGATCGAACAGTTCGCGCGCATCAAGCGGATCGCCCGCAAGCCCGCGCCCGTCCTCTTCGGCCTCCTCCTGCTCGTCTCCGTCGTCGCCTGCCGCTCCCTCCTGGGCAGCGGCTCCCTCATGGGCGGCGCCCTGCTCCCCGCCCCCGGCAGCGGATTCGCCCTCTGGCACGTCTACGCCGACGACTGGCAGCCCGTCGGCATCGGCACCACCACCGGCGCACCCCCCTACCTCGCGGTCCTCGGAGCCCTCTCCATCCTGCTCCTAGGCTCCACCAACGCCGCCCTGACGCTGCTCCTGGTCTGCTCCGTCCCGCTCGCCGGACTCAGCGCCTACTTCGCCTCCCGGCCCCTCGTGGAATCCCGGCTGCTGCGCGCCTGGGCCGCCGTCGCCTACGCCTTCCTGCCCGCCGTCACCGGAGCCCTCGCGGGCGGCCGCCTGGGCACCGCAGTCCTGGCGATCCTGCTCCCGCTCATCGCCCGCTCCGCCGTCTCCGCCTTCGGGTTCGCCGGCGCGACCGGTGGCGACGGCCCCGGCGGCAGCTGGCGTTCGGCCTGGACCTACACCCTCCTGCTGACCCTGGCCACCGCCTTCACCCCCGTCGTCTGGCCGCTCGCCGCCGTACTCGGAGCAGTCGGCCTGGTCCTGCGCCGCGCGCACTGGAAGACGTACGGACCGCGCCTCCTCGCGATGCTCGCCGTCCCGATCCTGGCCCTCGCGCCCTGGTCGCTGGGCCTGTTCCTGCACCCCACCCGCTTCCTGGACGAGGCCGGACTGTCCTACGGAGCCGGCTCGGCCACCGCCCTGGACCTGCTCGGCATCAGCCCCGGCGGACCCCGCACCGCCGGCGGGCTGATCCTCATCGGCATCGTGCTCGCCGCCCTGGGCGCCCTGCTGCGCACCGACCGGCAGTTCGCCGTCCGCACCGCCTGGGCCACCGCGCTCGCCGCGCTGGTCCTGGCCGTCCTCGTCAACCGCACCACCTGGGCCGGCCCCGCCACCCTCGTCTACGGACTCGCCCTGCTGGCCGCCGCCGCCGTCGGCGCCGACGGAGCCAAGGAACGCGTCGCCGCCCGCAGCTTCGGCTGGCGCCAGCCGCTCGCCGCCCTCATCGCGCTCGCCGCCGCCGCCGGACCCCTGATCGGCGCGGCCGGCTGGATGCTCAGCGGCGCCGCCGGACCGCTGGAGCGCCGCGACCCCGTACAGGTCCCCGCCTTCGTCGCCGAAGAGAGCGGCACCCGCGACCAGGCCCGCACCCTGGTCATCGGCGCCACCTCGCCCGCCGCCCTCTCCTACAGCCTCGTCCGCGGCTCCGGCGGCCGCCTGGGCGACGCCGAACTCGCCGCCCGGGCGGGCAGCGACCCCCGCCTCGACAAGGTCGTCTCCAGCCTCGTCGCCGGATCCGGCGCCGACCAGAGCGACCAGCTCGGCGGCTTCGCCATCCGCTACGTCCTGGTCCGCGACGGAGCGCCGCAGGAGATCGGCCGCGTCCTCGACGCCACCCCCGGCCTCAGTCGCCTCAGCAAGCTCGAAGGCAGCGCCCTGTGGCGCGTGGACCGGCAGGTCGCCAGGGCCGTCATCGTGTCCGCCAAGCCCGGCGAGGCGCCGATCCCCGTCGCCTCCGGCCCCGTCGAAGCCCACACCAAGATCCCGGCGGGCGAGGCCGGCCGCACCCTGCGCATCGCCGACGAGGCGGCCCCCGGCTGGGAGGCCACCCTCGACGGCAAGCCCCTCAAGGCCAAGACGCTGGACGGCTGGGCCCAGGGCTTCGAACTCCCCGCCTCCGGCGGCCGTCTCGACCTCGTCCACCAGGACGCCCTCACCCGGACCGCCTGGCACTGGGCGCAGGGCCTGCTCGCCCTCGTGCTCCTGGTCATGGCCCTCCCGGGCCGCCGCACCAGCCTCGACGACGACCTCCCCGAGGAGGAGACCGCGCCGGCCGAGGAGGCCGGCGAGGGCCGCCGCGCCCGCCGGCTGCGCGAGCAGTCCGAGGCGGAGGCCGAAGCCCCCGCCGAGGCGGCCGTCGCGGCCGACCCGTACGTGCAGATCCCGCAGCAGCAGGCCTACGGGGACGACGCGTACGCCTACCAGCAGGCCTACGGGGACCAGGACGGCTACGCCTACGGCCGCCAGGAACCGGAGCAGCAGGCCCCGCACCAGCCCCCGCACCAGCCCCAGTACGAGCAGTACGGCCAGCCGTACCCGTACCAGCAGCATCCCCAGCAGTACGGGGACCAGCCGCAGTACGGGGACCAGCAGCCCTACCAGGAACCGCAGCAGCAGCAGTACGAGCAGTACCCGTACGAGCCGTACGACACCTATGGACAGCAGCACGACGGACAGCACGACGGACAGCACGTCCCGCGTCCGGACGGGAGCCCCCAGCAGTGAAGCAGCGCGTACCCCTGACGCTCGCCGCCGTGACGGCCGCGCTGGCCGCCGTCACCGGCCTGGCCACCCTCGTCGCGCCCGCCGCGGACGGCGCCCCGGCCGCTTCCGGCAAGGCCCCGGCCAGGATGCCGGTGGAGCGCTCCCTGCTGGTGTGCCCCGCACCCAGCACCTCCGACATCGCCGAGACCGTGTACACCTCGATCACCCCGGGCGCGGCCGCCGCCGGCGGCAAGGGCACCGCCCGGCTGCTCGGCGCCACCAAGGACGCCAAGCCGGTACTGGAGCTCAAGGAGCCCGGAAAGCCCGTCGGTGCCAAGGCCTCCGGCGCCGAGGCCCCCGCGCTCACCGGCACCGCCGACGGCTACCTGGCCCCGGGCTGGACCGCGCAGCAGACCACCGTGGTCTCCGTGGGCCGTACCCGCGGACTCCTCGGCACCGGCTGCACCGTGCCCGCCACCGACTTCTGGTTCCCCGCGGTGAGCACCGCCAAGGGGCGCGAGGACTACGTGCACCTCACCAACCCCGACGACAACGCCGCCGTGGTGGACATCAAGCTCTACGGCCCCGACGGCGTGGTCAAGGCCGAGGCGGGCACCAGCGAGAACATCCGGATCGACCCCAAGTCCAGCAAGGCCATCTCGCTGGCCTCCCTCGCCCCCGGCGTACAGCTCGCGGACGTCACCGCGCACGTGACCACCCGCGCAGGCCGGGTCGGGGCCACCACCCAGGTGGGCGAGGAGGGCGTCGGCTCCGACTGGCTGCCCGCCTCCGTCGACCCGGCGGGCACGCTGGTCATGCCGGGCATCCCGGCGGACGCCACCGACGTGCGGCTGGTCGTCTTCGCCCCCGGCGAGGAGGACGCGGACCTCAGGATCCGGCTCGCCGGAGCCACCGGCTCCATCAGCCCGGCGGGCAACGAGGAGATCCACGTCAAGGCCGGGATGACCGCGAGCGTGGACCTCAAGGACGTCACTCGCGGCGAACCGGGCTCCCTCGTGCTGTCCCCGTCCGAAGGCAAGAAGCCCGTCCCCGTGGTGGCGGCGCTGCGAGTGGTCCGCGGCAGCGGCGCCAAGCAGGACCTCGGCTTCATCCAGGCCGCCGCCCCGGTGGGCGCCCGGGCGACCGTGGCCGACAATCGCACCGACGAGAACGCGACGGTGCTCTCGCTGACGGCGACCGGATCCGACGCGAAGGTCAAGGTGACGGCCTCGCCGGGTACGGAGGGCGGCGAGCCGGCCGCCCAGGAGGTCACCGTCAAGGCGGGCACGACCCAGAAGGTGACGCTCGCCCCGGCGGGCGGCAAGGGCTCCTATGCGCTGACGGTGGAGACCGTCTCCGGCGGCCCGGTCCACGCGTCCCGCACCCTGACGCTGACGCGCGACGGGACCCCGATGTTCACCGTCCAGACCGCCTCGGACGACCATGCGACGGTCTCGGTCCCCAAGGCCCGGCAGGACCTGTCGGTCCTCACGGACTGAGCGGCTCCGCAAGGCCCGCCCGCGGCCCCGTACCGTGGAGGGCATGAGCTTCGAAGACATACTCGGCGACGTCATGTCCACCAGCGACCGGTTCGGACACCGCCAGCACGTGCACCTCACCTGGCTGGCCGTCCGCCGCCACGGCGTACCCGCGGCGGCCGGGCTCGTCGCAGAGGGCATCCAGCGCACGGCCACCGCGGCCGGCGCCCCGCAGAAGTACCACGCGACGATGACCCGCGCCTGGGTCGAGCTCGTCGGCCACGCGGCCCGGGACGCGCGGACCACCGACGCGACCGACGCCACCGGTTTCGACGCCTTCGCCGACCGCCACCCCGACCTGCTCGACAAGGACCTGCTGTCCCGGTACTACCGCCCCGAGACCCTGGCGGCCGGCAAGGAGACCTGGGTGGAGCCCGACCTGGCACCCTTCCCCGGCCGGAACAGCCCGACGGCAGAGATGGTTTAGTCCTGCCCGTACCTCGGGTCCACCGTCTCGGGGGACAGGCCCAGCAGCTCCGCCACCTGCTCCACCACGATCTCGTGCACGAGCATCGCCTTCTCGTCCCGCGTCTTCGTGCGGATCTCCACCGGCCTCCGGAACACCACGATGCGCGCCGGCCGCCCGTCGCCCGCCTCGGCCAGGCCCCCCAGCGGCACCGCCTCGTCGTTCCAGCCGACGTCCGCGCCGCCCGGCGGGCCGGGGACGTCACCGACCATGAACTCCACGTCCGCCAGCTGAGGCCAGCGCCGCTCCAGCCGCTCCACGGAGTCCCGTACGAGGTCTCCGAAGAGCTCCGCCCGGCTCGCCGACAGCGGCACCTGCGGAGGGGCCACCGGCCCGCGCATCCCGCGCCCGTGCCGGTCGCGCCGCCGCACCCGCGGTTCGCCACCGGCGGCCCGGGCGTCGGGAAGGGGCGGGGGAAGGGGAGGCAGGGTGCTGTCCGTCACCCCCGCAGGGTAGCCCGCACACCCCCGCCGGAGCGGGGGTGATCAGCCGACACGGGGGAGCGGCCGGGGGGAGAGTCGTCGCGGCCCGGTCAAGAGTGCGGTACCGTCCAACGTCGTGAGCCTTGTACGTCGCTGTTCGCGCACTGCGTGCGGCCGCCCTGCCGTCGCGACACTGACGTACGTCTACGCCGATTCGACCGCAGTTCTCGGCCCGCTCGCCACCTACGCCGAACCCCACTGCTACGACCTGTGCGCCGAGCATTCGGAGCGCATGACCGCCCCCCGCGGCTGGGACGTCGTACGTCTCACCGACGGATCCCCGCCCTCGCGCCCCACCGGCGACGACCTCGAAGCGCTCGCCAACGCCGTACGCGAAGCCGCCCGCCCTCCGGAGCGCGCGGCCGAATCCCGGGGCGGCACGGGCCAGGGCGGATCCACGACGGGCGAGACCCGACGAGGACACCTGCGGGTCCTGCGCTCGCCCGACTCCTGAGCCCCTCCCGCGACTGTTCGGATCGTCCGACTGGCGGCCAGGTGTCCACGGTAGGTTTGCCCCACCGCACATCACCCCCTCAGGAGGGCAGGCAGTGGCCACCGATCTATCGAACATCGTCAAGGCGTACGACGTACGAGGCGTCGTGCCGGACGAGTGGGACGAGCCCCTGGCCGAGCTGTTCGGTGCCGCGTTCGTCGAGGTCACCGGCGCGACCGCGATCGTCATCGGCCACGACATGCGGCCCTCCTCGCCCGCCCTGTCAGCCGCCTTCGCCCGCGGCGCCGCCGCCCGCGGCGTGGACGTCACCCTGATCGGGCTGTGCTCCACCGACCAGCTGTACTACGCCTCCGGCAAGCTGAACCTGCCCGGCGCGATGTTCACGGCCTCCCACAACCCGGCCCGGTACAACGGCATCAAGCTCTGCCGCGCCGGCGCCGCCCCGGTCGGCCAGGACACCGGCCTCTCCACCATCCGCGAGCTCGCGGAGAAGTGGAGCGACGAAGGCGCCCCCGCCGTGCCCGCCGGAACCGTCCCGGGCACCGTCACCGAGCAGGACACCCTCACCGGCTACGCCGAGCACCTCAAGGGCCTGGTGGACCTCTCCGCCATCCGCCCCCTCAAGGTCGTGGTCGACGCGGGCAACGGCATGGGCGGCCACACCGTCCCCACCGTCTTCGAGGGCCTCCCGCTGGACCTCGTCCCCATGTACTTCGAACTGGACGGGACCTTCCCCAACCACGAGGCCAACCCCCTCGACCCGAAGAACATCGTCGACCTCCAGGCCCGCGTGAAGGCCGAGGGCGCCGACCTCGGCATCGCCTTCGACGGCGACGCCGACCGCTGCTTCATCGTCGACGAGCGCGGCGAGGGCGTCTCCCCGTCCGCCGTCACCGCCCTGGTCGCCGCCCGCGAGCTGGCCCGCAACGGCGGCACGGGCACCGTGATCCACAACCTGATCACCTCCTGGTCCGTGCCCGAGGTCGTCCGCGAACACGGCGGCACCCCGGTCCGCACCCGCGTCGGCCACTCCTTCATCAAGGAGGAGATGGCCAAGAGCGGCGCCATCTTCGGCGGCGAGCACTCCGCGCACTACTACTTCAAGGACTTCTGGAACGCGGACACCGGCATGCTCGCCGCGCTCCACGTCCTCGCGGCCCTCGGCGGCCAGGACGGCTCCCTCTCCGCCCTGGTCTCCTCCTACGACCGCTACGCGGGCTCGGGCGAGATCAACTCCACCGTCGCCGACCAGGCGGGCCGCCTGGCCGCCGTCAAGCAGACGTACGGGGGCCACCAGGACGTCACCCTGGACGAACTGGACGGCCTTACGGTGACCAGCACCGACTGGTGGTTCAACGTGCGCGCCTCCAACACCGAGCCGCTGCTGCGTCTGAACGTCGAAGCCCGCGACTCCGCCACCCTCGCCAAGGTCCGCGACGAGGTCCTGGCCCTCATCCGCGCCTGAAAACCCCACGAAGGGCCCAAAGTCCGGGCCCGAAGGCCGTACCGCCGGGCCGCGCGCAGCGCGCCCCGGCGGTACGCTGACCTGGCCCAATCCACGTGTTCGAAGGGAAGCCCCCGATGCCGCTCGAAGCCGGCCTGCTGGAGATCCTCGCCTGCCCCGCCTGCCACTCGCCCCTCGAGGACAAGTCGGCCGACGCGGAGGCCCCCGAGCTGATCTGCACCGGAGGCCGGGAATGCGGCCTCGCCTACCCGGTCCGCGACGGCATTCCGGTGCTCCTGGTCGACGAGGCGCGCCGACCGGCCTGAGGCTGCCACAGCCATCCCGCGCAAACGCTGAGACTGGTTCCGTCACCACCCTGGTTCCATCACCACTGGTCACGTCACAGACATAGCCGGAGGCCGCCAATGCTCGACGAGTCGCTCCTCGACGCACCGGACGATCTCGCCCGCGCCGACCGCCGCGGTCTGCTCCGCGGCGCCGCCGACGCCGGCGCCCGGGTGCGCACCGCGGCCCGGCACGCCAGCGAGGCGGGCCTCGCCGACCTGCGCCCCGACGGCCGCCCCCGCGCGGTCCTCATCGCCGGGTCCGGCACCGCCGCCACCGGGGTCGCCGACCTGCTCGGAGCGCTCGCCGGAGCCTCCGCGCCCGTCATCAGGCTCCACCCCACCGGCGTCGCCCACGCCGCCGGGGCCCTGCGCTGGACCCTGCCCGGCTGGGCCGGTCCCGTCGACCTGCTGCTCATCGCCACCACCGACGGGACCGAGCCCGGCCTCGCCGTCCTCGCGGAGCAGGCCTACCGGCGCGGCTCCACCGTCGTCGCCGTGGCCCCCGAGCGCTCCCCGCTCAGCGAAGCGGTGGACGGCGCGCACGGGCTCCTCGTACCGATGGCGAAGGCCCCGTACCAGGAGTACGACGAGTCCGCCGCGGCCGGACCCGGCGCCCTGTGGGCCCTGCTCACCCCGCTGCTGGTGCTCCTGGACCGGGTCGGCCTGATCGCCGCCGCCCCCGGCACCCTGGAGGCCGTCGCCGACCGGCTCGACCGCACCGCCGCCCGGTGCGGCCCCGCCATCGCCACCTACTCCAACCCGGCCAAGACCCTCGCCTCCGAGCTCGCCGACTCCCTCCCGCTCATCTGGAGCGAGGGCATCGGAGCCGGACCGGCGGGACGCCGGTTCGCCGCCACCCTCGCCGAGCTCGCCGGCCGCCCCGCACTGGCCGCCGACCTCCCCGAGGCCCTGCCGGCCCACGGAGTCCTGCTCGCCGGCTCCTTCGCCGCCGGCGCCGATCCCGAAGACTTCTTCCGCGACCGAGTGGAAGAACCGCAGGCCCTTCGCGCACGCATCGTCCTGCTGCGCGACCGGCCCGCAGGCGGACTGACAGCCGCCCCTGCCGCACGAGAGCTCGCCCTCAGCCACGACACGGCCATCAGCGAGCTCGAACCGGAGGAGGGCACCGAGCTGGAACAGCTCGCCGAACTCCTCGCCGTCACGGATTTCGCCACCGCCTACCTGGCGCTGGCCTCCGGGGGACACAGCTGAGGCACGCCCGCGTGCCTCTCTCACCCAGGAAAGACGACCGATGGACCGCCTCACGAACACGATCCGCCCCTACGCCTGGGGATCCACCACCGCGATCCCGCGGCTCCTCGGAGTCGAGCCGACCGGTGAGCCCCAGGCCGAGATGTGGATGGGCGCCCACCCCGGCGCACCCTCCCGCCTCGACCGGGGCGCCGGCGAGACCACCCTTTCGGACGTCATCGCTGCCGACCCCGAGCGCGAGCTGGGAGCCGCGGCCGTGGCCAAGTTCGGCCCTCGGCTGCCCTTCCTCCTCAAGCTCCTCGCGGCGGGCGCCCCGCTCTCCCTCCAGGTCCACCCCGACCTGGCACAGGCCAAGGCGGGCTACGAGGACGAGGAGCGGCGTGGCGTCCCGATCGACGCCGGCCACCGCAACTACAAGGACCCCAACCACAAGCCCGAGATGATCTGCGCGATCACCCCCTTCGACGGGCTCTGCGGGTTCCGCCCGCCACTGGAGGCCGCCGCCCTCCTGGAGGGCCTGGGAGTCGACTCCCTGAAGCCCTACGCCGACCTCCTGCGGGCCCACCCCGAGGAGGCGGCCCTGCGCGAGGTGCTCACCGCCATACTGACCGCCGACCGCACCGAGATGGCCCGTACGGTCACCGAGACGGCGGCCGCTGCGGCCCGGCTCGCGGGCCCGTACGCCCCGTACGCCACACTCGTCCACGACTACCCGGGCGACCCGGGCGTGATCGCGGCAATGCTGCTCAACCACGTCCGACTCCAGCCCGGCGAAGCCATGTTCCTCGGCGCCGGAGTCCCGCACGCCTACATCGACGGCCTCGGCGTCGAACTGCTCGCCAACTCCGACAACGTGCTGCGCGCCGGGCTCACCCCCAAGCACGTGGACGTTCCGGAGCTGCTGAAGGTGGTCGTCTTCGAGCCCAGCGACCCGGGAGTGATGCGCCCCGAGGGCAACGGCGAAGAGGTCTACGAGACCCCCATCGACGAGTTCCGCCTCTCCCGCTTCGTCCTGGCACCCGGCGGCACCCCCCGGGTGCTCCCCGACACCGCCCCGCAGATCCTGCTGTGCACGGCCGGCTCCCCGAAGGTCACCTCCCCGATGTCCGGCGAACTGACGCTGGCCCCGGGGGAGTCGGTGTTCGTCCCGGCGGGCGAAAAGGCCGAACTGTCCCAAACCGGTACCGTCTTCCGTGCCACAGTGGTGGTCTGACGTACCGTCCCTCTCGGTGGCTGTGAGAATCTGCGGCCGTAGCGCGGCGTCCCGGACCGGGGCGCCGCACCGAGGAAGGGACACATCGCAACCATGAGCGCGTCGGGCGGTACCAAGGCGATCGTGGCGGCACTCGCCGCCAACCTCGCCATCGCTGTAGCCAAGTTCGTGGCCTGGTTCTTCAGCGGCTCCTCGTCGATGCTCGCGGAAGGCGTCCACTCGCTCGCGGACTCCGGCAACCAGGGCCTGCTGCTGCTCGGCGGCAAGAAGGCCCAGCGCGAGGCGACGCCGGAACACCCCTTCGGGTACGGGCGCGAGCGCTACATCTACGCCTTCCTCGTCTCCATCGTGCTGTTCACCGTCGGTGGCATGTTCGCCATCTACGAGGGCTACGAGAAGATCCACGACCCGCACGAGATCACGCACTGGTACTGGCCGGTCGGCGTCCTCGTCTTCGCGATCGTCGCGGAGTCCTTCTCCTTCCGCACCGCGATCAAGGAGTCGAACGAGATCCGCGGCAGCCTCTCGTGGAGCCAGTTCATCAAGCGCGCCAAGGCCCCCGAGCTCCCCGTAGTCCTCCTGGAGGACTTCGGCGCCCTCATCGGCCTGATCCTCGCCCTCGCGGGCGTCGGCCTCGCCCTGGCGACCGGCAACGGCGTCTGGGACGGCATCGGCACCCTGTGCATCGGCGTGCTGCTCATCGCCATCGCCATCGTGCTCGCCGCCGAGACCAAGTCCCTGCTGCTCGGCGAGGCCGCCGGCACCGAGGAGATCGACAAGATCAAAGCCGCCGTCGTCGACGGCGACGTCGTGACCGCCGTCATCCACATGCGCACCCTGCACCTGGGTCCCGAGGAGCTCCTCGTCGCCGCGAAGATCGCCGTCCAGAGCGACGACACGGCGACCGAGGTGGCCAACGCCATCAACGCCGCCGAGGCCCGCATCCGCGCGGCGGTCCCGATCGCCCGCGTGATCTACCTGGAGCCGGACATCTACAACGCCGAGGCCGCGGCGAAGGGCACCAACCCGGGCAACTGAACCCGCGCCGGCCCGCGCCGGATACGACGAGGCCCCCCGCGAAGGCGCAGGGGGCCTCGTCGTGCGCTGTACTGGCCCGGTCAGTCGTTCGCGGCCTCGTGCGATCAGGCCATCCGTACGGGCCCGGCGCCCACTGCGGCCTCCGCCGCCCGCCGCCGCGCCACCAGCGAGCCGACTCCGAGACCGCCCCCCACGAGGAGGACCACGAACCCCAGGACGGCCGTCACCGGGGCCACCGACACCATCGCCGGGGCCCTGGCGGCGACTCCCCGCACGGCTGAAACGGGCAGGGTTCCGTGGTCCCCGTCGTAGACCATCAGGGAGGAGTCGAGGCTGTTCGCCCGGTTGTCGCCCATCACGAAGATCCGTCCCTCGGGCACCGTGACGTCGAAGGCCGCGATCGCCGGTACGGCCGGGTCGTTGAGGTACGGCTCGACGAGCGGCTCTGCGTTCAGCTTCAGTGCGGCATCGCCCTTGGCCCAGGAGACGTGGTCGCCGCCCACCGCGATCACCCGTTTGAGGAGGTCCCCGTCGGCCTGCCACCCCGGCGGCGCCGTGACGAGCACGGGGTCCCCGCGCCACACCTTCTCCGGGACGACCGGCGCGATCCACAAGGTGTCACCGCGGTGATAGGCCGGTGCCATTGCCTCCGAGGGGATCGTCCCCCTCGTGTACCCGTCGCCCCCGAAGTACACGATCATGACGCTGGCGCCCGCGTAGAGCACCGGGCCGAGCACCATCAGGACCACGGCCCAGATCCCTCTTCGCCGCCCCGGCCCGCCCCGATTCCGCCCCATGTCCGTGCCCCTCGCTCAAAGCCCTGTCCGGCCGGCGAAGCGTACGCACAGCCGTCGGGCCCCGTACCACCGAGGTTGGGGTACGGGGCCCGACGGCTCGTGCGAGGGTGCCGGGCGGCTACTGGATCTCGCGCAGCACGTCCAGGATCGCGGCCTCGTCGGGCGCGGACTGCAGGCGCTCCCGGAAGCCGGTGTCCATCAGCTTGCGCGACAGCAGCGCCAGGATCCGCAGGTGCTCGTCCCCGGCGGCCGCCTCCGGCACCGAGATCATGAACACCAGCCGGGCCTTCGTCCCGTCGAGCGCGCCCCACTCGATGCCCTCGTCGGACCGGGCGAAGCCCACGGTCGGGCGGGTCACCGCGTCCGTCTTGGCGTGCGGGATCGCGATCGATTCACCGAGACCCGTCGTGCCCTGCGCCTCCCGGGCGAGCGCGACGCGTACGAGCTCGTCCACGTCGCGGACGTTGCCGGTGGTGGCCAGCATCTCCGCCATCTCGCGGATCGCGGCGCCCTTGGAGCCGGAGGCCAGCTCGGTCTTGACGGTCTGCTCGGTCAGGTACCCGGACAGCACCTCCGGCTTCCCGGCCCCGGGAGCGGTGGCCGCGGCCGGGGCCCGGCCCCGTACGGCCGTACCGGCGCCCGCACCCGTACCGGCGCCCACTGCGGCCCCGACCAGGGCCGGCTCCGGCGCGAGCACCGACGGACCGGCCGAGGCGGTTTCCCGGCGCTGCTTGAACTCGATCAGCGCGTTGGTGGTCAGCGCCGTCACGACGGCACCGGCGGCGATGGCGACGAAGAACATCGCGACTCCGCTGATCGCACCGAAAAGCGACACGATCGGACCACCGTGCGGCACGGAGTCCTGGACCCCGGCCACACCGGCGATCGCACCGGCCACCGCGCCACCGAGCATGTTCGCCGGGATGACCTGGGCCGGCCTGGCGGCCGCGAAGGGGATCGCTCCCTCGGAGATTCCGAAGAAGCCCATGAACAGGGCGGCGAGGCCGGTCTCCCGCTCCTCGTCGCTGTAGAGCTTGCGGCGCAGCAGCGTGGCCAGGCCCTGGCCGAGCGGCATGACCGGGATGGCCGCCGCGGCCATGCCCATGACGTGGTTGTTGGTCCCGATGAGGCCGACCGCGACGAGGAACGCGGTCTTGTTGACCGGACCGCCCATGTCGAAGGCGATCATCAGGCCGATGATGGTGCCGAGCACGATCGCGCTGGACCCGGTCATCCCGTTCAGCCAGCTGGTCAGGTGCGTGAACAGCCAGGAGATGGGCTGCCCGATCACGTAGATGTAGACCAGGCCCAGGGCCAGCGTCGACAGGATCGGGATCACGATGATCGGCATGATCGGCTGGATGACCTTGGGGACCTTGACCTTCTTGATCCACACGACCAGATAGCCGGCGAGGAAGCCCGTCGCGATCGCGCCCAGGAAGCCCGCGTTCGCCTCGGCCCCGTAGATGTTCACGGCGTCGGCGGCGAGGAAGCCGCCGATCATGCCGGGTACGAGGGCCGGCCGGTCACCCAGCGCGTAGGCGATGTAGCCGGAGAAGATCGGCAGCATCAGCTTGAAGCCGGTCACGCCCAGGGCGTTCACGTAGAACCAGAAGGTTCCCGGGGGAATGACCAGTCCGCCCTTGGCGTCCGCGTGCCCGCCCAGGGACAGCGACACGGCGAGCAGCAGACCGCCCACGACCACGAAGGGGATCATGTGGGAGACGCCGTTCATCAGCGCCTTGTAAGCCTGGCTGCGCTGCCTGCCGCCACCGGCCCCGCCACCGCCCGGCGCCGCCGAGCTCCCGGCCTGCACCGGTGCGCTGCGCACGCGCTCGAAGAGTTCCTCCGGCTTGTGGATGCCGTCGGCCACGCCCGTGGACAGGACCCGCTTGCCCGCGAAACGCGCGAGGTCCACTTCCTTGTCGGCTGCGATGATGACGCCGTCCGCCTCCCTGACATCGTTGTCAGTGAGTACGTTCTCGGCCCCGATCGAGCCCTGCGTCTCCACCTTCATGGAGATGCCGAGGCGGTCGGCGGCCTGCTGGAGCTTCTCAGCGGCCATGTAGGTGTGCGCGATCCCCGTGGGGCACGCGGTAACGGCCACCAACTTCACGGGCTCGCGCCCGCTCGTGCCCCCGTTGCCAGGAGGGCCTGCCGGACTGGTCACTGAAATCTCCTCACGCCATCGTGCTGCGGACCGTGCTCACGACCCGGCCCACCGGCATCGTCCAACACCGCTGGGGTGGAGTAAAAGTCCGAAAGGCCCTGAAGTGCTCCGCTGGAAGGCCTGAACCCGGGACACTGCACGGAGCAAGATTCCATAAGCCTTGCTCCGCCGATCGGTGTAGATTCGTCATCAGTGTCAGGCGTCGCTGCTGATGGCGGTCGGGCGGTCCTTCGGGGCCGGCCGAGGGGAGAGAGGACCCCCGACGGACTGAGCGCCGTGTACGTCGTCCCCCACGGACGGTGTACTGCTCAGCCGTACCCACCCTCTCGACTCCCCAGGAGCAGCTTCCACATGACTGCCGCACCCACCGACTTCAAGGTCGCCGATCTCTCCCTCGCCGTTTTCGGCCGCAAGGAGATCACCCTCGCCGAGCACGAGATGCCCGGCCTGATGTCGATCCGCGCCGAGTACGCCAAGACCCAGCCCCTGGCCGGCGCCCGCATCACCGGCTCGCTGCACATGACCGTGCAGACCGCAGTCCTCATCGAGACCCTCGTCGCCCTCGGCGCCGACGTCCGCTGGGCCTCCTGCAACATCTTCTCCACCCAGGACCACGCGGCCGCCGCCATCGCCGTCGGCCCGAACGGCACCGTGGACAACCCGCAGGGCGTCCCCGTCTTCGCCTGGAAGGGCGAGACGCTGGAAGAGTACTGGTGGTGCACCGAGCAGGCGCTGACCTGGCCGAACACCCCCACCGGCGGCCCGAACATGATCCTCGACGACGGTGGCGACGCCACCCTCCTGGTCCACAAGGGCGTCGAGTTCGAGAAGGTCGGCGCGGCCCCGGACCCGGCCACGGCCGACTCCGAGGAGTACGCCCACATCCTCACGCTCCTCAACCGCACCCTGGGCGAGTCCCCGCAGAAGTGGACGCAGCTCGCGTCCGAGATCCGCGGCGTGACCGAGGAGACCACCACCGGTGTCCACCGTCTCTACGAGATGATGGCCGAGGGTTCCCTGCTCTTCCCGGCGATCAACGTGAACGACGCCGTGACCAAGTCGAAGTTCGACAACAAGTACGGCTGCCGCCACTCCCTGATCGACGGCATCAACCGCGCCACTGACGTCCTCATCGGCGGCAAGACCGCCGTGGTCTGCGGTTACGGCGACGTCGGCAAGGGTTCCGCCGAGTCCCTGCGCGGCCAGGGCGCCCGCGTGATCATCACCGAGATCGACCCGATCTGCGCGCTCCAGGCGGCCATGGACGGCTACCAGGTCGCCACGCTCGACGACGTCGTGGAGACCGCGGACATCTTCATCACGACCACGGGCAACAAGGACATCATCATGGCCTCCGACATGGCCAAGATGAAGCACCAAGCGATCGTGGGCAACATCGGCCACTTCGACAACGAGATCGACATGGCCGGTCTCGCGAAGATCGAGGGCATCGTCAAGGACGAGGTCAAGCCGCAGGTCCACACCTGGAAGTTCCCCGACGGCAAGGTCCTGATCGTGCTCTCCGAGGGCCGTCTGCTGAACCTGGGCAACGCGACGGGTCACCCGTCCTTCGTGATGTCGAACTCCTTCGCGGACCAGACCCTGGCCCAGATCGAGCTCTTCACCAAGCAGGCCGAGTACCCGACCGACGTCTACGTGCTCCCCAAGCACCTCGACGAGAAGGTCGCCCGACTCCACCTCGACGCCCTCGGCGTCAAGCTCACCACCCTGCGCCCCGAGCAGGCCGCCTACATCGGCGTCCCGGTCGAGGGCCCGTACAAGGCCGACCACTACCGCTACTGAGCCCACCGGATCCCCGAGGATCCCGAGCGGCACACCGCGCGAAGCAGGCCCCCGGCACCACGCCGGGGGCCTGCCCCGTACCCGCTCCGAACACCAAGGAACCCGCCCCGATGCCCCGCGGCCGCTACTCGCTCCACGACACCCACGACCACACCCCCCTCGGCGAGGAGCACTTCCACTGCGCCCCGGGCCCCTCCGGCTGGCGCTACGTGTCCCAGCTCACCGCGCCCGACGGCGCCCACCGGGGCTCCGTGGACCTGGCCATCGACGAACTCGGCCGCCCCATCCGCCTCGAAGCCAACGCATCGAGCTGGCAGGTCCGCGGCGCCGCCATCGACGGCGTCACCTGGGTCCGCACCGACCCCCTGGGCGCCGAAGCCACCGAAGGCAACGTCCGGGCCCCCGGATTCACCGGCACCTCCCCGGCCTTCCTCATCGCCACGACCCGGCTGCTGCGCCTCACCCCGGGCGCCCCCGCCACCCGGGTCCGCCTCGTCGCCCTGACCGACCCCGTCCTGGCACCCCGTACGGTCGACCAGGCCTGGGCCCTGCTGCGCCGCGCCGAGCACGCCACCGACAGCGGACCGCTCCTGGTCGACGAATACCAGGTCAGCGCCCTGGACACCGGCGAGGTCCACACCGTCCACATCGCCGGGGACGTGGTCCTCTCGGCCCCTGGCATCGAACTCGAACACCTGGAAACCCCGCCCTCGACCTTCGAGGACTAGTTCCGCATCGGCTCAGGCGGGCGGCGCGAACCCGGTGGCACGCGGCGGCTGTGCCCCTACGGGTGCCACCGCGGCCACGACGGGCGCCGACGGCGCCGCCACGGGCACGCCGGGTGCGACCGGCATCCCGCCGTATGGCGCGGGAGCGACCGCCGGCGCAGGCGCGTACACCGGGACCTGCGGCTGCGCCCGGACACCGGCGGCGGAGAAGGCCCGCGCCGCATCCCGCGACTGCCGCTCGTGCACCACCGCCATCAGGAACGCGGCGGCCGGCACCCCGACGGGCGCGGGCGCCCCCGTACGCGCCACGAGATCGTCCGCCAGCCGCGCCGCCATCGCCGCGCCCATCTGCGGATCCAGCTGGTTCATCCGCGTCAGGTACTGCCGGATCGCCAGCCACAGACCGTCCGGCACCCCCGACAGGTCCAGCCCGCCGAACCGCCCGGCCAGCCACGGCGGCGGCGGAGGCACCGGCATCACCCGGGCCCCGGGCACCCGCTCCCGGATGACCAGGGTTCCCGCGAAGACGTCGCCGAGGCGCCGCCCCCGCGCGGAGCACAGCGAGGCGATGCAGGCCACGGCCCCGAAGAACATGTACAGCTCGACGACCCCCATGGCACCGCGCACCAGCGCGTGCCGGAAGCGGATCGGCCCGCCGTCATCGCGCACCACGCGCAGCCCGCAGGCGAGCTTGCCCAGCGAGCGCCCGTGGCTCAGTGTCTCCACCGCGATCGGCACGCCGACGAGGACGAGGATGAACGAGGACACGGCCACGGCCGCCTGGGCCGCGTCGTCCAGCGAGGCGGTGGCGAAGGCCAGCCCGACGGTGATCAGCAGGTAGCCGACGACGTAGACGGCCATGTCCAACATGATCGCCAGCGCCCGACTCGGCAGCCTCGCGGGCCGAAGCCCCAGGACAACCGCGTCCCCCGTCACCAGATTGCTCACCGGTACACACACCCTTCACCCGACCTGCCCCGCCCCTTTGGCATCCAGTCTGCCAAGCTGACGAAGGAAGAAGTAGGAAAATCAGGGGCCGTCCATCAGAGCACCAGGGGCAGGGGAGCGCCAACCGCATGGATCTCGACGTCTTCGTGGCAGCGCACCAGGCCGAGTGGGCCCGTCTGGAGCAGCTCCTGGGCCGGGGCCGCCGCCTCACGGGCGAGGAGGCGGACGAGCTCGTCGCGCTCTACCAGCGGACCTCCACCCACCTCTCCCTGATCCAGTCCAGCACCCCGGACCCCATGCTCACGGGCCGCCTGACCCAGCTCGTGGCCCGTGCCCGCGCCACGGTGACGGGCGCCCGCCGGGGAGGCTGGCGCGACGCGGCCCGCTTCTTCACAGCCGGCTTCCCGGCCGCCGTCTACGTCAGCCGCCGCTGGTGGATACCCACGGCACTGATCTCCACGGTGGTCGGTGTCCTGGTCGGCTGGTGGATCGCCACCCACCCGGAGATCCAGAGCGCCATCGGCGCCCCCGAGGACCTCAAGGTCATGACGAAGCCGGGCGGCGAGTACGAGACGTACTACTCCAGCCACCCCGCGGCCTCCTTCGCGGCCCAGGTCTGGACGAACAACGCGCAGGCAGCGGCGATGTGCCTGGTCTTCGGAGCCTTCCTGGGCCTGCCCGTGCTCTTCATCCTGTGGCAGAACATGGTGAACCTCGGGGTGGGCATCGGCCTGATGTCCTCCGCCGACCGCCTCGACGTCTTCCTCGGGCTGATCCTCCCGCACGGCCTGCTGGAGCTGACCGCGGTCTTCGTCGCGGCCGGTACGGGCCTGCGCCTGGGCTGGACGGTCATCGACCCGGGCCTGCGCACCCGCCGGGTGGCCCTGGCGGAACAGGGCCGCGCCGCTCTGGGCATGGCCATGGGCCTGACGGTGGTCCTGTTCGTCTCGGGCCTGATCGAAGGCTTCGTCACCCCCTCCGGCCTGCCCACCTGGGCCCGCATCGCCATCGGCGTGGCGGCCGAGGCGGCCTTCCTGCTCTACGTCTACGTCCTGGGCGGCCGCGCGGCCCGCGCGGGCGAGGTGGGAGACGTGGAGCTCGCCGACCGGGCGGCGACTCTCCCCACCGCGGCGTGATGTGCGTTCGACCCCTCTGAGCTGCTAGTCTCTCCCCCTGTCCCGCAAAGACCGTTGACACGGACCGCGCGGGGAGGTAGATTCGAACGGTTGCCTCGAACTGGACAAGTTCGGCAGCGATGGTTTAAAGTCTTTCTCGCCCCCCGGAATTGAATTCCAAGAGGGCACACTCGACTCTCCTTTCAGGAAATCGAAGCCGGGAAATCCGGTGGAAAGCTTCTGATAGAGTCGGACTCGCCGGAAAGGGAAAAAGCGCGAAAGCGCAAAACCTGGAGGGCGGAAAACAAGCGAGACTGACTCTGATAGAGTCGGAAACGCAAGAACAACGAAGGAAGCGCCCGGAGGAAAGCCCGAGAGGGTGAGTACAAAGGAAGCGTCCGTTCCTTGAGAACTCAACAGCGTGCCAAAAATCAACGCCAAAAAGTTGATACCCCGTCCACCTCGGTGGATGAGGTTCCTTTGAAAAAGACCTGTGAGGTCGCGGTTCTGCCGTGATGCTTGCAGGCAATTACACAGCGAGGACGCAGTGGACGGTCGGTCTTATTCCGACATGACTGTCCCGCTCTAAGTGCGTGTGCACCCGATTACGGGTAAACATTCATGGAGAGTTTGATCCTGGCTCAGGACGAACGCTGGCGGCGTGCTTAACACATGCAAGTCGAACGATGAAGCCCTTCGGGGTGGATTAGTGGCGAACGGGTGAGTAACACGTGGGCAATCTGCCCTTCACTCTGGGACAAGCCCTGGAAACGGGGTCTAATACCGGATAACACTCCTGCCTGCATGGGCGGGGGTTAAAAGCTCCGGCGGTGAAGGATGAGCCCGCGGCCTATCAGCTTGTTGGTGGGGTAATGGCCCACCAAGGCGACGACGGGTAGCCGGCCTGAGAGGGCGACCGGCCACACTGGGACTGAGACACGGCCCAGACTCCTACGGGAGGCAGCAGTGGGGAATATTGCACAATGGGCGAAAGCCTGATGCAGCGACGCCGCGTGAGGGATGACGGCCTTCGGGTTGTAAACCTCTTTCAGCAGGGAAGAAGCGAAAGTGACGGTACCTGCAGAAGAAGCGCCGGCTAACTACGTGCCAGCAGCCGCGGTAATACGTAGGGCGCAAGCGTTGTCCGGAATTATTGGGCGTAAAGAGCTCGTAGGCGGCTTGTCACGTCGGATGTGAAAGCCCGAGGCTTAACCTCGGGTCTGCATTCGATACGGGCTAGCTAGAGTGTGGTAGGGGAGATCGGAATTCCTGGTGTAGCGGTGAAATGCGCAGATATCAGGAGGAACACCGGTGGCGAAGGCGGATCTCTGGGCCATTACTGACGCTGAGGAGCGAAAGCGTGGGGAGCGAACAGGATTAGATACCCTGGTAGTCCACGCCGTAAACGTTGGGAACTAGGTGTTGGCGACATTCCACGTCGTCGGTGCCGCAGCTAACGCATTAAGTTCCCCGCCTGGGGAGTACGGCCGCAAGGCTAAAACTCAAAGGAATTGACGGGGGCCCGCACAAGCAGCGGAGCATGTGGCTTAATTCGACGCAACGCGAAGAACCTTACCAAGGCTTGACATATACCGGAAAGCATTAGAGATAGTGCCCCCCTTGTGGTCGGTATACAGGTGGTGCATGGCTGTCGTCAGCTCGTGTCGTGAGATGTTGGGTTAAGTCCCGCAACGAGCGCAACCCTTGTCCTGTGTTGCCAGCATGCCCTTCGGGGTGATGGGGACTCACAGGAGACCGCCGGGGTCAACTCGGAGGAAGGTGGGGACGACGTCAAGTCATCATGCCCCTTATGTCTTGGGCTGCACACGTGCTACAATGGCCGGTACAATGAGCTGCGATACCGTGAGGTGGAGCGAATCTCAAAAAGCCGGTCTCAGTTCGGATTGGGGTCTGCAACTCGACCCCATGAAGTCGGAGTTGCTAGTAATCGCAGATCAGCATTGCTGCGGTGAATACGTTCCCGGGCCTTGTACACACCGCCCGTCACGTCACGAAAGTCGGTAACACCCGAAGCCGGTGGCCCAACCCGTAAGGGAGGGAGCTGTCGAAGGTGGGACTGGCGATTGGGACGAAGTCGTAACAAGGTAGCCGTACCGGAAGGTGCGGCTGGATCACCTCCTTTCTAAGGAGCACAGTACCGATTGCAGACAAACGTTCTGCACGGTCAGCTCAGGGTGGAACGTTGATTAGTTGGCACCAGATGATCTGATGGTTCTCAAGTACTGCTTCGGCGTGGAAAGAGGATTCGGAAGAGGTCTGGTGCTTGGCACGTTGTTGGGTATCTGAGGGTACGGCCGTAAGGTCTTATCTTCTGCGATGCCGGCCCCAGTGAACTCGTCAGCTTGTCTGGCGGGGTGGTGGGTGGCTGGTCGTTGCTTGAGAACTACACAGTGGACGCGAGCATCTGTGGCCAAGTTTTTAAGGGCGCACGGTGGATGCCTTGGCACCAGGAACCGATGAAGGACGTGAGAGGCCGCGATAGGCCCCGGGGAGCTGCCAACTGAGCTTTGATCCGGGGGTGTCCGAATGGGGAAACCCGGCAGTCGTCATGGGCTGTCACCCACTGCTGAACACATAGGCAGTGTGGAGGGAACGCGGGGAAGTGAAACATCTCAGTACCCGCAGGAAGAGAAAACAACCGTGATTCCGGGAGTAGTGGCGAGCGAAACCGGATCAGGCCAAACCGTATGCGTGTGATACCCGGCAGGGGTTGCGCATGCGGGGTTGTGGGAATTCTTTTGATCGGTCTGCCGGCCGGTCGGCGAGTCAGAAACCGTTGATGTAGTCGAAGGACATGCGAAAGGTCCGGCGTAGAGGGTAAGACCCCCGTAGACGAAACATCAGCGGCTTGCTTAAGAATCTCCCAAGTAGCACGGGGCCCGAGAAATCCCGTGTGAATCTGGCGGGACCACCCGCTAAGCCTAAATATTCCCTGGTGACCGATAGCGGATAGTACCGTGAGGGAATGGTGAAAAGTACCGCGGGAGCGGAGTGAAATAGTACCTGAAACCGTGTGCCTACAAGCCGTGGGAGCGTCGCCGTTATTCTTCGGAATAACGGTCGTGACTGCGTGCCTTTTGAAGAATGAGCCTGCGAGTTAGCGGTGTGTAGCGAGGTTAACCCGTGTGGGGAAGCCGTAGCGAAAGCGAGTCCGAATAGGGCGATTGAGTTGCACGCTCTAGACCCGAAGCGGAGTGATCTAGCCATGGGCAGGTTGAAGCGGAGGTAAGACTTCGTGGAGGACCGAACCCACCAGGGTTGAAAACCTGGGGGATGACCTGTGGTTAGGGGTGAAAGGCCAATCAAACTCCGTGATAGCTGGTTCTCCCCGAAATGCATTTAGGTGCAGCGTCACGTGTTTCTTGCCGGAGGTAGAGCACTGGATAGGCGATGGGCCCTACCGGGTTACTGACCTTAGCCAAACTCCGAATGCCGGTAAGTGAGAGCGTGGCAGTGAGACTGTGGGGGATAAGCTCCATGGTCGAGAGGGAAACAGCCCAGAGCATCGACTAAGGCCCCTAAGCGTACGCTAAGTGGGAAAGGATGTGGAGTCGCAGAGACAACCAGGAGGTTGGCTTAGAAGCAGCCACCCTTGAAAGAGTGCGTAATAGCTCACTGGTCAAGTGATTCCGCGCCGACAATGTAGCGGGGCTCAAGCGTACCGCCGAAGTCGTGTCATTGCAGCAATAGGGCCAACGCCCGCTGTGATGGGTAGGGGAGCGTCGTGTGCCGGGTGAAGCAGCAGCGGAAGCTAGTTGTGGACGGTTCACGAGTGAGAATGCAGGCATGAGTAGCGATACACACGTGAGAAACGTGTGCGCCGATTGACTAAGGGTTCCTGGGTCAAGCTGATCTGCCCAGGGTAAGTCGGGACCTAAGGCGAGGCCGACAGGCGTAGTCGATGGACAACCGGTTGATATTCCGGTACCCGCTTTGAAACGCCCAATATCGAATCAGGCGATGCTAAGTCCGTGAAGCCGTTCCGGACCCTTCGGGGAAAGGAAAGTGGTGGAGCCGACGAACCAGACTTGTAGTAGGTAAGCGATGGGGTGACGCAGGAAGGTAGTCCAGCCCGGGCGGTGGTAGTCCCGGGGTAAGGGTGTAGGCCGAGGGGTAGGCAAATCCGTCCCTCATATAAGGCTGAGACCTGATGCCGAGCCGATTGTGGTGAAGTGGATGATCCTATGCTGTCGAGAAAAGCCTCTAGCGAGTTTCATGGCGGCCCGTACCCTAAACCGACTCAGGTGGTCAGGTAGAGAATACCGAGGCGTTCGGGTGAACTATGGTTAAGGAACTCGGCAAAATGCCCCCGTAACTTCGGGAGAAGGGGGGCCATCACTGGTGAAGGAACTTGCTTCCTGAGCTGGGGGTGGCCGCAGAGACCAGCGAGAAGCGACTGTTTACTAAAAACACAGGTCCGTGCGAAGCCGTAAGGCGATGTATACGGACTGACGCCTGCCCGGTGCTGGAACGTTAAGGGGACCGGTTAGTCACATTTCGGTGTGGCGAAGCTGAGAACTTAAGCGCCAGTAAACGGCGGTGGTAACTATAACCATCCTAAGGTAGCGAAATTCCTTGTCGGGTAAGTTCCGACCTGCACGAATGGCGTAACGACTTCTCGACTGTCTCAACCATAGGCCCGGTGAAATTGCACTACGAGTAAAGATGCTCGTTTCGCGCAGCAGGACGGAAAGACCCCGGGACCTTTACTATAGTTTGATATTGGTGTTCGGTTCGGCTTGTGTAGGATAGGTGGGAGACTTTGAAGCTGTGACGCCAGTCATGGTGGAGTCGCCGTTGAAATACCACTCTGGTCGTGCTGGATGTCTAACCTCGGTCCGTGATCCGGATCAGGGACAGTGTCTGATGGGTAGTTTAACTGGGGCGGTTGCCTCCCAAAAAGTAACGGAGGCGCCCAAAGGTTCCCTCAGCCTGGTTGGCAATCAGGTGTTGAGTGTAAGTGCACAAGGGAGCTTGACTGTGAGACCGACGGGTCGAGCAGGGACGAAAGTCGGGACTAGTGATCCGGCGGTGGCTTGTGGAAGCGCCGTCGCTCAACGGATAAAAGGTACCCCGGGGATAACAGGCTGATCTTCCCCAAGAGTCCATATCGACGGGATGGTTTGGCACCTCGATGTCGGCTCGTCGCATCCTGGGGCTGGAGTCGGTCCCAAGGGTTGGGCTGTTCGCCCATTAAAGCGGTACGCGAGCTGGGTTTAGAACGTCGTGAGACAGTTCGGTCCCTATCCGCTGTGCGCGTAGGAATATTGAGAAGGGCTGTCCCTAGTACGAGAGGACCGGGACGGACGAACCTCTGGTGTGCCAGTTGTCCTGCCAAGGGCATGGCTGGTTGGCTACGTTCGGGAGGGATAACCGCTGAAAGCATCTAAGCGGGAAGCCTGCTTCAAGATGAGTATTCCCACCTCCTTGAGAGGGTAAGGCTCCCAGTAGACGACTGGGTTGATAGGCCAGATGTGGAAGCCCGGTAACGGGTGGAGCTGACTGGTACTAATAGGCCGAGGGCTTGTCCTCAGTTGCTCGCGTCCACTGTGTTAGTTCTGAAGTAACGAACTGTGTTCATATCCGGTTGGTTAACTTCATAGTGTTTCGGTGGTCATAGCGTTAGGGAAACGCCCGGTTTACATTCCGAACCCGGAAGCTAAGCCTTTCAGCGCCGATGGTACTGCAGGGGGGACCCTGTGGGAGAGTAGGACGCCGCCGAACAATCATTGTAGAAAGCCCCGTACCAGGGAACTGGTACGGGGCTTTTCTGCGTTTACGGGGCCGGTCCGTTGAGGACTGGGCCGGGGCCTACCAGTCGGCGGGGTAGCTCTTGAGGCTGCTCG
This sequence comes from Streptomyces sp. GL_140, assembly GCF_057834465.1. Taxonomy (NCBI): domain Bacteria; kingdom Bacillati; phylum Actinomycetota; class Actinomycetes; order Kitasatosporales; family Streptomycetaceae; genus Streptomyces; species Streptomyces sp. GL_140. The sequence continues at coordinate 3,269,375 of NZ_CM174404.1, read as the reverse complement.
TGTCGAGCGTCCACTGGCCGGCGACGACGGTGTCCCCGAAGGAGTACGGGACCTTCTTGCGGTAACGGATGCCGTCGGGCCCTTCCGAGGGGTCGCTGTGCACGGTGGCGCTCCTCTTGTCCTTGCGGGGGTCCACCACTACGTAGAGCGGGACACCCATCCTCGGACAGTCGTGAAGCTTGTCTCGGATGTCGGTGAGGGAATTCGTACGCGAGACGACCTCGACCACCGTCAGGACATCACGTGAGTTGACAACCTTCGCCGTGTCGTCGGTGTCTTCCTCGGCGATGACCATGAGGTCGGGGACCTTGGTCAGGCCTGTCACCGGATCGCCCATGTTCGTGTCGTTGAGGGCCACGACCTCGGGTGTCTGGGCCTCGATCTGGCGGCGTAGCCGCACCACGTTCAGCCCGTGGGGAGCCGTGGGGCTCATCATCGTGAGGAAGATCTGGCCGTCGGTGGTCTGCACCTTCCAGTGGTCTTCCTGGTGCTCGGCCAGCTCCGCGAGCTGCTCCGCGAAGTCGTGCATGCGGCGCATCTGCTCCGCGGTGAGGTCAGCCATGGTGTCCTCCTGGTGGGTACCCGACCAGCGTATCCAGTCGGGCACCCGCTAGAGGCGGCCCGCGGCCTTGAGGGCCAGGTAGGCGTCGGCCAGGGCGGGGGCCAGGGTTTCCGGGGTGGCGTCGACCACGTGGACGCCGTGGCGGGAGAGCTGGTCCGCCGTGCGGCGGCGGGCCGACTGGGACTGGGTGGCGGCGGCCGCTTCGTAGACCGCTTCGATCGTGCCGCGGGACGTGCTCATCCCCGCGATGTGCGGGTCGGCGACCGAGGCCAGCAGGACGGTGTGGCGCTGCGTGAGGCGGGGGAGGACCGGCAGGAGGCCCTCTTCCACGGCGGCCGCGTCCAGGCTCGTCAGGAGGACCACCAGGGAGCGGCGCGGGGCGCTGCGCAGGATGGTGGAGACCAGGTTGCGGGAGTCGGTCTCGACGAGCTCCGGTTCCAGGGTGGCCATGGCGTTGACGAAAGCCGGGAGGGTGTCGGCGGCCGAGCGGGCCTGGATCTGGGCGCGGGTGCGGCGGTCGTGGGCCAGCAGGTCCACGCGGTCGCCGGCGCGGGTGGCCAGGGCCGTCAGGAGCAGGGCCGCGTCCATCGCCGAGTCCAGGCGGGGGGCGTCGCCGACGCGGCCGGCCGAGGTGCGGCCGGTGTCGAGGCAGATGAGGATGTGGCGGTCCCGTTCGGGACGCCAGGTGCGGACGGCCACCTTCTGCTGGCGGGCGGTGGCCCGCCAGTCGATGGAACGGGTGTCGTCGCCGGGTACGTAGTCGCGCAGGCTGTCGAACTCCGTGCCCTCACCGCGCGTCAGGACGCTGGTACGGCCGTCGAGTTCGCGCAGTCGGGCGAGGCGGGACGGGAGGTGCTTGCGGCTCGCGAAGGGCGGCAGGACGCGGACCGTCCACGGGACGGTGTGGTTGCCCTGGCGGGCCAGGAGGCCGAGCGGGCCGTACGAGCGGATCGTGACGCGGTCGGCCGTGCGGTCGCCGCGGCGGGTGGGCCGCAGGCGGGTGGTCAGGCGGCGGCGTTCGCCCGCGGGGATCGTCAACGCGTGGCGCGAGGCGTCGACTTCGGTGCCGGGCACCCAGCTGCTGGGGGGCCAGGCGTCGCGGATCCGGGCGCGCAGGAGGCGCGGGGAGGGGTTGGTGATGGTCAGGTGGACGTCGGCGGACTCGCCGAGGCGCACGGAGGTGTCGCCGGAACGGGCCGGCCGGAGTGTGCGGACGGGCGCCGCGAGGGCGTAGTCGACCGCGCAGGCCAGGGCGAGGGGGGCGTTGACCGCCAGGATCCCCGTCCAGCTCGGTTCGAGGAGGCCGACGGGGAGGCTGCCGAGGGCCGCCAGGAGGGCGGCGCGTCCGGTGAAGGCCATCAGCGCGGTACGGGGACGTGGGAGAGGATCGCGGTGATGACCGCGTCGGCAGTGACGCCCTCCATCTCGGCCTCGGGGCGCAGCTGGACGCGGTGGCGCAGGGTGGGCAGGGCCAGGGCCTTGACGTCGTCGGGGGTGACGTAGTCGCGTCCCACCAGCCAGGCCCAGGCGCGGGCGGTGGCCAGCAGGGCGGTCGCGCCGCGGGGGGAGACGCCGAGGGTGAGGGACGGCGAATCGCGGGTGGCGCGGCAGATGTCGACGACGTACGCGGTGATCTCGGGGGAGACGCTGGTGGCCTCGACGGCCTTGCGGGCGGCTTCGAGTTCGGCGACGCCCGCGACGGGGCGGATGCCGGCGGAGTGCAGGTCGCGCGGGTTGAACCCGGCGGCGTGGCGGGTCAGTACGCCGATCTCGTCCTCGCGGGAGGGCAGGGGGACGGTGAGCTTCAGGAGGAAGCGGTCCAGCTGGGCCTCGGGGAGGGGGTACGTGCCCTCGTACTCGACCGGGTTCATCGTGGCGGCGACGAGGAACGGCTCGGGGAGCTTGCGGGGGGTGCCGTCGACGGTGACCTGGCGCTCCTCCATCGCTTCGAGGAGGGAGGACTGGGTCTTCGGGGGCGTGCGGTTGATCTCGTCCGCGAGGAGGAGGTTGGTGAAGACCGGGCCGTTCTGGAAGGAGAACTCGGCGGTGCGGGCGTCGTAGACCAGCGACCCGGTGACGTCGCTCGGCATCAGGTCGGGGGTGAACTGGACGCGCTTGGTGTCCAGTTCGAGGGAGGCGGCGAGGGCCCGCACGAGGAGGGTCTTCGCCACGCCGGGGACGCCTTCGAGGAGGACGTGGCCGCGGCACAGGAGCGCTACGACGAGACCGGTGACGGCGGAGTCCTGGCCGACCACGGCCTTTCCGATCTCGGTGCGGAGCGACTCCAGAGCGGAGCGGGCGCTGTCCGTGGTGGCCGTCATGAGGTGCGGACCTCTCTTTCGAGGGCGTCGAGTTGGTCGGCGAGCGCGATGAGCGCCGCGTCGGTGGTGGGGGTGGTGCCGAAGAGCAGGGAGTCGAGCTCGTGCGAGCCGTCGGTGAGGCGGGCGGAGACGGCGGGCACCAGGGAGAGGGGGGCGTGCGCCTGGGACGCCGGTACGCCGACCAGCGCGGCCAGGCGTTCGCGGGTGGCGGCGCGCAGCACGGTGGCGGCCCGGTCGCGGGCTCCGGCCTTGTGGTAGAGGCGGGCGCGGCCCTGGGTGGCCTCGGATGCGGGGACGAGGACGGGCAGCCGTTCGGTGACGAGCGGGCCGAGGCGGCGGGCGCGCCAGAGGCCGGCGACGGCGGCGGCCAGGAAGAGCTGGAGCAGGGCCCAGCTCCAGCCGGCGGGGATCAGGTCGAGGAAGCTCTTGTCCTGGGCCCCGGCGTCGTCCGGGTCGGAGTCGGCGAGCGAGGGCATGTACCAGACCAGGTGGGGCCGGGTGCCGAGGAGTTGGAGGGCGAGGGAGGCGTTGCCCTCCTTGGCCAGGGTGTTGTTGAGGAGGATGCGCTCGGAGCCGATGAGGACGGTGTCCCCGCCGCTGGTGGCGGTGGGCAGGACCAGGAGCGTGGGGTGGCCGTCGACGGGGTAACAGGCGGTGGCCTTGGGGGTGTCGGTGGTGTAGCGGTAGCCGCCGCCGGTGGTGGCGCGGCCCGCGGAGACGGCGGCGGGCAGTGCGCAGCCCGGTACGAGGTCGGTTGCCTTGTCCGGCCCGCCGGACCGGGAGCGGGTGCCGGGCGCCAGGGCGGGGAGGCTGAGGGTGCTCGGGGCGAGCAGTACGGTGCGGCCGCCCGAGAGGTCCATGGCGGACCGGATGACGCGGAGCCGGCTGTCTTCGAGCAGGTCGGGGTCAGTGACCAGCAGGGTGGTGTCGGGTCCGGCCGCGTCGGCGGCCTCGTCGGCGGTGGTCACGACGCGGGTGTCGATTCCGCGGTCCCGCAGCAGCTCGGCCACGGCCTGGCTGCCGAAGGGGTCGGGGGAGCGGGGGTCGAGGTACCCGTGCCGGGCGCCGGAGTTCAGGGCGGCCAGGACCAGCCCGGCGGTGAGCAGCACGGCGAGCGCGATGAGGAAGCCGCGGGCGCGGGTCCACGCGATGCCGGGGGTGAGGGCCGGGGCGGCGGTCGTCGCGTCCTTCGCCGCGGCCTCGGCGGCCGTGCCCGTAGGGGCTGCGGCCGGGTCGGGGGCGGCTGCGGAGGCTTCGGCCCAGGGGGTCGCGGCGGGCGGGACGCTGGGGTCCTGGGGGCGGGTCATGGGGTGGGGCCTGTCAGGAGCGGCTTCGTGCGGATCAGGTCCAGGTCCAGGTCGCGCAGCGTGGCGTACATGGTTTCGTTGGCCGGGCGTGCGCCGTAGGTGACCTCGTCGAACGTGCGGGCCGCGGCGCGCAGGGCGGCTTCGTGGGCCGGGAGGGACACGGCGGCTTCGGCGGCCGCCTCGTCGGCCGTGCGGCCCGGCCGGGGGTCCAGGAGTGTGCGCTCCTCCAGGGAGCGGACGACGGCGCGCATGCGCTCCTGGACGGCTTCGTTCCAGCGGCCCTCGGAGGCCAGTGCGTCGGCGGTCGTGCGGTGGTCGGCCGAGCTGCGGATGCCTTCGTCGAAGAGGGCGCCCGCGGCGGTGGCGGCCCGCTTCGGGGCGCCGAGCCGCCACCACAGTGCGGCGACGACGAGGACGGCGAACACGGCGACGGCCACCAGGCCCAGGGTTCCGCCCGGGGTCGAGGCCGAGGCGTGGTCGAAGAGGCTCCCGACGCGGTCCCAGAACCAGTCCAGGGCGCGCTGGAACAGCCCCGGGTCGTTCTGGTGGTACATCGGCTTGGACAGCTCCTGTGCGGCCGCCTCGCGGGCGGCGTCACGGCCGGCCGTGACCGGTGGCGCTGTCGGTGCCGATGGTGATGCGGCCGCCGTCGTGGCCGTTGTCGTCGCTGCGAGCAGGCCCCCCGTGCCCCTCATCCCCGGTCAGCCCCCGGTGGGCGGCGCCGCGGCGCCCGTGCCGTAGTTCTCGATGCCGGCCGCCCGTGCGAGCTCCAGGTCGAGGGCTTCGCGCCGGATGCGCTGGTCGACGTAGAGCAGGACGGTGACGCCCGATTGCATCGGCAGGGTGATCGTCAGGGCGATGAGCCCGCCGATGCCGGTGAGGATCAGGTAGCCCCAGCTCATGACGCCGGTGCCGTTGGAGAGGCCTTCGAGGCCGCCGCCGAACAGGCCCGCGCCCAGCAGCGTCAGCGGCAGGACGATGATCCCCGCGACGATGCTCGTGATGATGGAGGTGACGATGGTGATGCCGAGGACGCGCCACCAGGAGCCCTTGACCAGCTTCGAGGAGCGGGTCAGCGACTTGAGGATCGTGGTCTTCTCCAGCATCAGCGCGGGCGAGGCCAGGGTGAAGCGGATCCCCAGCCATACCGCCAGCCCGAGGGCCACGAGGGCGCCGAGGACGCCGAAGCCCCAGCTCTGGGCGAGGACGCCGGGCAGGATCAGTACGGCGAACAGGAGTGCGCCGCCGACACCCAGGAGCAGGGTCAGGCCCAGCAGCCTCGGCAGCTGGGAGCGGGACTCGCGCCAGGCGGTGCCCACCGAGGAGGACTGGCCCAGTACGGCGCGGCTGTAGACCATCGTGAGCATCGCGGTGGCGAGGATGGTCCCGACGAGCTGGAGGAAGCCGTTCGCGAGGCTCACCGCCATGCCGGAGCCGATCGCGTTGAGCTGGTCGCGCAGGGGCGCTGCGCTCGACGGGTCGAGGTTGACCCCGCTGAACGCGAACTTCTGTGTGAGAACGGTGGCGACCTGTACGACGACGGCCACGACCAGGGTGATCGGAAGCACCGCACGCCAGTGCTTGCGCATGGTGGTGACGGCGCCGTCCAGGATCTCGCCCAGGCCCAGCGGGCGCAGCGGGATCACACCGGGCTTCGCCGCCGGGACGTGGTTGCCCCAGTGGCCGGGGTGACCGCCGGGGGCGGGCGGCGGGTAGCCGCCGCCGGGACCACTGCCGTACGAGCCCCAGCCCTGCTGGGGCTGCGGCGGTACGGGCGGCTGCTGACCGGGCTGCGGTGGCGGGTTCTGGCCTGCGGCCGGGCTCGACCACTGGCCGGGCGGCGGCTGCTCGGCGGACCACTTGGGGTCGCCACCGGAAGGCTGCGCGGGTGGCTGCGTACCGTGGGAGCCCTCACCGTCGGACGGGGAGGATCCGGGCGTAGCCCAGCCCGGAGAGTCGTTCATCGTCGCTCCTTCACGTGCACTGCATGGTGCGGGGCGCTTGGTCCGGCTGCCATCGTGCCATGTGACAACCTCGAACGGACCAGGTGTCCCCTGGATCCCGGGCCGTCCGCACCTTCTGTTGTCGTGCGGATCCGGGGCACACTGGGCGCCTTGATCTCCAAGCAGAACCCCACGTGGACACCCGCGTGGAAGTCCATGCGGAAACGCACGCAGGTCCGAGGGGCGATTTCCAGCCCCTTTGGCTGTGGGACAGCTCACCGCCAGGTAACGATTAGCTAATGGGATGATGTCAACCATGAAGGGACGCGTCCTTGTCGTCGACGACGACACCGCGCTGGCCGAGATGCTCGGCATTGTGCTGCGGGGAGAAGGTTTCGAGCCGTCGTTCGTAGCGGACGGTGACAAGGCACTGGCTGCCTTCCGGGAGGCGAAGCCGGATCTGGTCCTGCTCGACCTCATGCTGCCCGGACGGGACGGCATAGAGGTGTGCAGGCTGATCCGCGCCGAGTCCGGCGTACCGATCGTCATGCTCACCGCCAAGAGCGACACCGTGGACGTGGTGGTGGGCCTGGAATCCGGGGCCGACGACTACATCGTCAAGCCGTTCAAGCCGAAGGAGCTGGTGGCCCGCATCCGTGCCCGCCTGCGCCGCTCGGAAGAGCCGGCCCCCGAGCAGCTGGCCATCGGTGACCTGGTCATCGACGTGGCCGGGCACTCGGTCAAGCGGGAGGGCGCCTCCATCGCGCTGACCCCGCTCGAATTCGACCTGCTGGTCGCGCTCGCCCGCAAGCCCTGGCAGGTCTTCACCCGCGAGGTGCTGCTGGAACAGGTCTGGGGCTACCGCCACGCGGCGGACACCCGCCTGGTCAACGTGCACGTCCAGCGACTGCGCTCCAAGGTCGAGAAGGACCCGGAGCGCCCCGAGATCGTCGTGACGGTGCGCGGTGTCGGCTACAAGGCCGGACCCAGCTGAGATGCAGCCCGGCAAGCCCCGGGGCGGCTCCCGCTGGGGAGCGCTGCGGGGCGGCCGGCAGCTCCGTCCCGACGCGGTCGCAGCGCCCGGCAGCCCCGTGCTGCGGCTGTTCGTACGACTCGTACGCCGGCCGCTGCTCCCGGCTGTCCGGCTCTGGCGGCGCAACATCCAGCTCCGGGTGGTCGCCGCCACCCTCCTGATCTCGCTCGCCGTGGTCCTCGCCCTCGGCTTCGTCGTCATCGCCCAGGTCAGCAAGGGTCTCCTCGACGCGAAGGAGGAGGCCGCGCAGAGCCAGGCCGCGGGCGGGTTCGCGGTCGCACAGGAGAAGGCGAACACGCCCTACACGGTGGACGGAACCGACGCTTCCGACAACAAGGTCGGCCGTGACGCCAGCACCTGGATGAACTCCCTCGTCAAACAGCTCGCCAGCGGCGGGCAGAGCGCCTTCGAGGTCGCGGCCCTCGGCGCGGGCACCGGCACCGGCGAGGAGCAGCCCCCCGGCCGCGGCGCGCTCGGCGTCCGCGGAGCCCGTGCCTCCGGCAACGTGGACCCGTCCGCCAGCGTCCCCGCGGACCTGCGCCGGGCCGTCAACCACGCCACCGGCGCCTTCAAGACCTTCTCCCAGGTCCGCTACACCCCCGGAGCCGGCTCCAAGGCCCCCGAGCCCGCGCTCGTGGTGGGCAAGCGCCTCACCGACATCAACGGCGACCCGTACGACCTGTACTACCTGTTCCCGCTGACCCAGGAGGAGGAGTCCCTCAACCTGGTCAAGGTCACCATCGCCACCGCCGGGCTCTTCGTCGTGGTCCTCCTCGGCGGCATCGCCTGGCTCGTCGTGCGCCAGGTCGTCACCCCCGTCCGGATGGCCGCCGGAATCGCCGAGCGGCTCTCCGCCGGGCGGCTCCAGGAGCGGATGAAGGTCACCGGCGAGGACGACATCGCCCGACTGGGTGAAGCCTTCAACAAGATGGCCCAGAACCTCCAGAACAAAATCCAGCAGCTGGAGGACCTCTCCCGGCTGCAGCGCCGCTTCGTCTCCGACGTCTCCCACGAGCTGCGCACCCCGCTGACCACGGTCCGGATGGCCGCGGACGTCATCCACGACGCCCGCGTCGACTTCGACCCGATCACGGCGCGCTCCGCCGAACTGCTCGCCGGACAGCTCGACCGCTTCGAGTCGCTCCTCGCCGACCTGCTGGAGATCAGCCGCTTCGACGCGGGCGCCGCCGCCCTGGAGGCGGAGCCGATCGACCTGCGCGACGTCGTGCGCCGCGTCATCGACGCCGCCGAACCCCTCGCCGAACACAAGAACACCCGGATCCGCGTCCTCGGCGACACCCAGCCGGTGATAGCCGAGGCCGACGCCCGGCGCGTGGAGCGGGTCCTGCGCAACCTCGTCGTCAACGCCGTCGAGCACGGCGAGGGCCGCGACGTGGTGATCCGGCTCGCCTCGGCGGGCGGGGCCGTTGCCGTGGCCGTACGGGACTACGGAGTCGGGCTCAAGCCCGGCGAGGCCACCCGCGTCTTCAACCGCTTCTGGCGGGCCGACCCGGCGCGGGCGCGCACGACCGGCGGTACGGGCCTGGGCCTGTCCATCGCCGTCGAGGACGCCAGGCTGCACGGAGGCTGGCTCCAGGCGTGGGGCGAGCCCGGCGGCGGCTCCCAGTTCCGCCTGACCCTGCCGCGCACCGCCGACGAGCCGCTGCGCGGATCGCCGATCCCGCTGGAACCCGAGGACTCCAGGGCCAACCGGGCCAGGGCCGCCGCGGAGGGCTCGCTGGCCCCCGAGGCGTCCCGGGAACCCGCGGGCCGGCCCGACCGGTCCTCGATCCCGCCGCGCTCCCCGGTGGCCGGAGCCGTGCCGGTGCCGGCCGATCCGACGGCGCTGCCGGGCAACGGGGCGCGGGTCGTGACCCGGCCCGCAGAGCAGCAGCCGTCGGCGGGCGGAGCGCGGGGCGGGACGCCGGGAGCAGCAGACCGAGAGGGTGGATCGCGTGGAGCCGGTGGGTCGAATGGGCGCTGAACCGGGGACCCGGGCGGACCGGACGGGCAGCGGCCCGACGGGCAGTGCCCGGACGGGCAGGGGCGTGCCGCGCTCGCTGCGGGCCTACGCCTTCGCCACCGCCGGGCTGCTGCTGGCCGGCTGCGCCTCGATGCCCGACCACGGCGAGATCCGGCCCGTGCAGGTCTCGCAGGGCGTCGACTCGCAGGTCCGCGTCTTCGGCGTGCCGCCGGCCGACCGGGCCAGCTCGCAGGAGATCGTCGACGGCTTCCTGGAGGCCATGACCAGCGACGATCCGCAGCTCCAGACCGCCCGCAAGTACCTCACCGAGGAAGCCGCGAAGAACTGGAAGCCCGGCGCGGCCATCACCGTGCTCTCGGCCGGCCTCGACCGGTTCTCCGTACAGGGCGAGAAGGACCCCGCCGCGACCCGGTTCAAGGTCACCGGCAAGATGCTGGCCACCGTGGACGAGCGCAGCGCGTACCAGCCCGAGACCGGCGGCAAGCGCTACGAGGAGTTCCTCCAGCTCACGCAGGAGAACAAGCAGTGGCGGATCGCGACCCCGCCCAGCAGCCTGGTCCTGAGCGAGTCCGACTTCCAGCGCATCTACATGCCGGTCAACAAGTACTACTTCGCGGGCGGCACGCTCGTCGCCGACCCCGTCTACGTGCGTCAGCGCAGCGACCCCGACTCCCGGATGGACCCCACCACCCAGACCGTCAAATCGCTGCTCGCCGGCCCGTCCAAGTGGCTCGGGCCCGTGGTCACCTCCAGCTTCCCCACCGGTACGGAGCTGCGCGAAGGCACCAAGTCCCTTTCGTACGACGGCCAGAACACGCTGCGCGTACCGCTGAACGGCAAGGCCGACAACGTCGCGCAGCCGCAGTGCCAGAAGATGGCCACCCAACTCCTGTACACCGTCAAGGATCTGACGGGTTCGAGGGTCGACCGGGTCGAACTGCTGCGCTCCGACGGGAAGTCCTCGCTGTGCGGGGTCACCGAGGCCGCGGCCGCCGTGGTCGCCAACCGGCCGCTCTCGCCGGGTCACCAGTACTACGTGGACAACGAGGGCCGGCTCCAGCGGATGAGCCTGGACCCCAACCGGGAGGAGCAGCAGGACCCGCCGGCCCCGGTCCCCGGTCCGCTCTCCGGGAACCCGCCCTTCAAGGTCGGTTCCGCCGCCATCACCTACGACGAGAAGCGCGCCGCGGTCGTCTCCGAGGACGCGCACGGGCTGTACGTGGTCAACCTGACCACCGCAGGCCCCATGCCGCAGCCGCTGCTGACCGCCAAGGGCTCCAAGCCGGCCGGGTTCACCGCGCCCTCGTGGGACGCGGCCGGGGATCTGTGGATCGCCGACCAGGACGACCAGAACCCGACGCTGTGGCGGCTGCCCGGCGGCTCCGGGACCCCGGAGAAGGTGGCGGTGTCGGGGCTCGACGGCGGCCGGATCACCGCGCTGAAGACCTCGCCCGACGGGGTGCGGATCGCTCTGCTGGTGCAGAAGGAGAGCCGCAAGACCCTCTTCATCGGGCGGATCGAACGGCCCGACGGCAAGAGCGACGGTTCGGCGGTCTCGGTGCGCGAGCTGCGCCCGGCCGCCCCGCAGCTGGCCGACGTGACGGCGATGAGCTGGGCGCCGCGCGGCCGGCTGCTGGTGGTGGGCCGCGAGAGCGGCGGGGTCGTGCAGGCGCGGTACATGCTGGCCGACGGCTCGATGGTCGGGGCCGGTCTGCCGGGTGCGACCGGGCTGGAGGCGGTCGCGGCGAGCGAGGACGAGAAGAAGCCGGTGGTCGCGTTCTCGGGCGAGGACGGGATCGTGTGGCTGCCGCCGGGGGCGCAGTGGCGCACGGTGGCGGCGGGCGGCAAGGCCCCGGTCTACCCGGGCTGACCTGCCCTTTCCCCCGGATGTGACGGTGCCGCCCCCAGTTGTCCACAGGGGTGGCTCCGTGCTGCCCCCGCCCGGCAGAGTGGACCCATGCGGCAGCGGTGGCGGGCACTGACCGGAGGGCCGGCGGTGGAGCCGGTGGCAGGCCGCGCGGCGGGTCTCGCGGTAGGCCTCGCGCGGGGACTCGTGTCGGAGCTGGCCGGGCTGGTCCTGCCGGTCGACTGCGCGGGCTGCGGCGCCGTCCGGGTGGCGCTGTGCGGAGCCTGCCTCTCGGCGCTCAGCGGGGCCGGGACGGGCCCCGTACGCCCGTCTCCCAGCCCCGCCGGGCTGCCCGTGGTGCATGGGGCAGCCGTGTACGAGGGGGCCGTACGGGCCGTCGTGCTGGCCCACAAGGAGCGCGGCGCGCTCCCGCTGGCCGCCGCCCTGGGCACGGCCCTGGCGTCGGCGGTACGGGCGGGCGGGGCGGGGACGGGCGGGCCGGGGGAAGTGGCCCTGGTTCCCGTGCCCTCCGCGCGGCACCGGATCCGGGCGCGCGGCCACGATCCGGCGCACCGGATCGCGCTGGCCGCCTCGGCGCGGCTGCGGCGGGCGGGGGTGCCCGCGCGCGTGGCCCCCGTACTGCGGTTGCGGCGGGCCGTGGCCGACCAGGCGGGCCTGGGGGCACTGGAACGCCGGGAGAACCTCGCGGGGGCCCTGGAGGCCCGGCACGGCGCCGGACGGGTGACGGCCGGGGCGGCCCGGATCGTCGTCGTGGACGACCTCGTGACCACCGGAGCCACCCTGGCGGAGGCGGCGCGTGCGCTGCGCGCGGCCGGGATCGGCCCCCTGGGCGGGGCCGCGGTGGTGGCCGCCGGGGCGGACGCCTTCGTACGCGCGGGCCCCTGGAGGCCCGGCCGGGCGGGGCCGGACGAGGTGGGACAGGAGCGGGCGAATCGGGTCCGCAACTCGGACAGAGCAAAAAACTTGTGAATAGATTTGGAACTGGCGGGGAAGGCGCATCGTTGCAGGTAGTAAGAGGGAACGGCCACCTGAACGGAGGTACGTTCCGGTAGCGGGTGCCGACAACCGGCATAGAGGGATATGTTCGGTTGTAAGGAATTGGCGAGCCTGGGGCCCCACGCATCGGAGTGCACGTTCCGAGCGTTCGTACGTTTCGGAACCTTTCGTGTCAGAGGTTGTCCCTCGACTCCGAAGTCGGTGGGGTGTAGACCTTGCCGATGGGGGAGGAGGAGGTGGAAGTCGCCAAGTCCGAGGCTCCGGTGTTCACCGGAGTCTGGTGCGAAAGGGAGACGCTTCGCCCCTGGGGCGGAGCTATCCGGGAACGGAGTTCTGCGTGGACATCGTCGTCAAGGGCCGTAAGACCGAGGTGCCCGACCGGTTCCGCAAGCACGTGGCCGAGAAGCTGAATCCGGAGCGGATCCAGAAGCTCGACGCCAAGGTGATCAGCTTGGACGTCGAGGTGTCCAAGGAGCACAACCCGCGCCAGGCCGACCGTTCCGACCGCGTGGAGATCACCCTGCGTTCGCGGGGCCCGGTGATTCGTGCCGAGGCCGCCGCCGCCGACCCGTACGCGGCGCTCGACCTCGCTCAGGACAAGCTGGAGGCCCGGCTGCGCAAGCAGCACGACAAGCGCCACACCCGTCGCGGCAGCGGACGGCTCTCGGCGGCCGAAGTGGCCGACGTGGTGCCGAACGCCGCGACCCTGAACGGCAACGGCGAGCCGGTCAACGGCGAGAAGGCGGACGCGATCCCGACCACCCGGATCGGATCGCTGGAGGTGCAGGGCGAAGGCCCGCTCATCGTCCGCGAGAAGACCCACTCGGCCGCACCCATGTCGCTCGACCAGGCCCTGTACGAGATGGAACTGGTCGGCCACGACTTCTACCTGTTCGTCGACTCCGACACCAAGATGCCCAGCGTCGTCTACCGGCGCCACGGCTACGACTACGGCGTGATCCACCTCGACTCCTCCGACGCCGCCTCCAGCTCCGGTGAGCTCAACGGCGCGGGAGCGGGCGGCGCGCTCGGCGGCTGACGCCGCGTACTTACGGATGTCCGTGCGGTGCCCCCGCGTTCGCTTCGGCGGGCCCGGGGGCACCCGTCTGAGCGGATGGCCGGGAATCACCGGCCTGTAATCGTCTGCCCCCACCCGGTTACCTGGGCATGGAATCATGTCGGGCAGTCAGCCGACGGCCGCTCCCGTCGGATTGACCCAGCAGCTCAGCACATGCGGTGCAGGGGGAGGAACGATGGCGGACAGCTTCGGGCCGGGGCGCGTCGACGACGGTGCGGGCTGCCGTGAGGAAGACCGGGCCAAAGAGCCGATCCGGGTGCTCGTGGTCGACGACCACGCGCTGTTCCGGCGAGGGCTGGAGATCGTCCTCGCGCAGGAGGAGGACATCCAGGTCGTCGGCGAGGCCGGCGACGGCGCGGAGGCGGTGGACAAGGCCGCGGACCTGCTGCCGGACATCGTGCTGATGGACGTGCGGATGCCGCGGCGCGGCGGGATCGAGGCGTGCACTTCGATCAAGGAGGTGGCGCCCTCCGCGAAGATCATCATGCTGACGATCAGCGACGAGGAGGCGGACCTCTACGACGCGATCAAGGCCGGCGCGACGGGGTACCTCCTGAAGGAGATCTCCACGGACGAGGTCGCCACGGCGATCCGGGCGGTGGCCGACGGGCAGTCGCAGATCAGCCCGTCGATGGCGTCGAAGCTGCTGACGGAGTTCAAGTCGATGATCCAGCGGACCGACGAGCGGCGGCTGGTGCCGGCGCCGAGGCTGACGGACCGGGAGCTGGAAGTCCTCAAGCTCGTCGCCACCGGAATGAACAACCGTGACATCGCCAAGGAGTTGTTCATCTCCGAGAACACGGTGAAGAACCACGTGCGCAACATCCTGGAGAAGCTTCAGCTGCACTCCAGGATGGAGGCCGTGGTCTACGCGATGCGGGAGAAGATCCTGGAGATCCGGTAGCGGACCCCGCCCGGTCCCCGGGCCGTCCCGGTCAGAGGGAGGCCAGCTCCGAGGAGACGGCCGCGGCCTGCGCGGGAGTCTGCGCCCGGTCGATGCGGACCGCGTCGCACCCGACCCAGGACGCCGCCTCCCGGAGGGCTTCCGCCATGGGGCGGGCAGCCTTCGGGCCGGTCAGGGAGAGCTGGCGGGCCACCAGAGTGGTGCCCTCGCGGGCCGGGTCCACCCGGCCCTGGAGACGGCCGCCGGCCAGCAGCGGCATCGCGAAGTAGCCGTGGATCCGCTTCGGCTTGGGGACGTACGCCTCCAGCCGGTGCGTGAAGTCGAAGATCCGCTCCGTGCGCGGCCGGTCCCACACCAGGGAGTCGAAGGGGGAGAGCAGGGTCGTGCGGTGGCGGCCGCGCGGCGCCGAGGAGAGGGCCGCGGGGTCGGCCCAGGCCGGCTTCCCCCAGCCCTCCACCTCCACCGGGACCAGACCGGAATCGGCGACGACCTCGTCGAACTGCGCGCCCGACAGCCGGTGGTAGTCCGCGATGTCGGAGCGCGTGCCGACGCCCAGGGACTGTCCCGCCAGGGCCACCAGGCGGCGCATGCACTCGCGGTCGTCCAGGTCGTCGTGGAGGAGGTGGTCGGGGACGGCGCGCTCCGGGAGGTCGTAGACCCGCTTCCAGCCCCGCCGTTCGGTGCAGACGACCTCACCGATGTCGAGGAGCCATTCGACCGCGATCTTCGTCTCGGACCATTCGAACCACTCGCCGCCGTTCTTGGCGCCGCCCAGCTCGGTGGAGGTGAGCGGGCCCTCGGCGGCGAGACGGTCCAGGACGGTCTTCGTCGAGCGGTCCTTGTCCTCCAGGACGTGCCAGCGGCGGCCGCGCGCCTTGCGGGCCCGGCGGCGGAAGGCGAAGTGCGGCCATTCCTCGATGGGCAGGATGCAGGCCGCGTGCGACCAGTACTCGAAGGCGTGCTGGTCCGACCAGTACGCGGCTTCGACGGCGGAGCGGCCGACCGCGCCCAGGCGCGCGTACGGGATGAGCTCGTGGGAGCGGGCCAGTACGGAGATCGTGTCGAGCTGGACGGCGCCGAGGTGCCGCAGGACCCCGCGCACCCCGCCGCGCCGGTCGGGCGCCCCCATGAACCCCTGTGCGCGCAGCGCGATCCGGCGGGCCTCGTCGGCGGAGAGCGGCAGGGGCGAAGGTGTGGCGGTCGTCATGACCGCACCCTAGACGCGCCCACTGACAGCCGACGGCGACGGCGAGGGGGACGGCGACGGCTGTGCCGACGGGTGCGGCAGGTACGGCAGGCGGCCCGGCAGGGACAGGTCCGAGGGCAGCAGGGCGCCCGTCCAGCAGTCCCGCAGGGTCCCGCGGTGCTCCATGCCCGCGCGCGTGACGCCTTCGACGACGAAGCCGGCCCTCTCCGCGACCGCGCGGGAGGCCTGGTTGCCGACGGCGGCCCGCCAGATCATCCGGACGCAGCCGACCTCGGTGAAGGCCCAGCGCGCGACGGCGGGCAGGGCCTCGCGCAGGTAGCCGCGGCCGCGGTGTTCCGCGACGGCCCAGTAGCCGACCTCGTGGGCGTACGGGCCGTTCGGGGCGAGGCCGATGGTTGCGACGAGCGGGCCGTCGGCGCCGAGGCGGACCGCGAAGTTGTACTCGGAGTCGTCCTGCCACCCGCCCGGGACCCTGGTCACGTAGGCCTCGGCGTCGGTGCGCCCGTACGGGACCGGTACGGAGATGTAGCGCTGGATGAGCGGGTCCTGGCACGCCGCGTGGACCTCGTCGATGTCCGAGGGGACGTGCGGGCGAAGTATCAGGCGGTCCGTGGTCAGGGTGATCGGGTCCATGCGAGGGATTCTTCCGCCGCGCGACACCCCCGGCGAACGGTTTTCGGCAAGAGGGGCGGGCAAGAGGGGCTGCTCACACCGGCACCTTCGGAGCCCCCCGCACGTTCTCATTCCGGGCAGTCCTGCCCCGCGCAGAGTGCGGGCCTCCCGACGCGACCGCGTCCTCGCTTACGATGGCCGTTGCGGTGGGGCCCACCCTCCGTGCCCGTGTACGAACCAGTGCCAGGCCCGACCGGCAAGGAGACAAACCTCGGTGTCCGTCTTCAACAAGCTCATGCGTGCAGGCGAAGGCAAGATCCTCAAAAAACTGCACCGCATTGCGGACCAGGTCAACTCCATCGAAGAGGACTTCGTCAACCTCTCCGACGCCGACTTGCGTGCGCTCACGGACGAGTACAAGCAGCGTTACCAGGACGGCGAGAGCCTGGACGACCTGCTGCCCGAGGCCTTCGCTACGGTCCGCGAGGCCGCCAAGCGCGTCCTCGGCCAGCGCCACTACGACGTCCAGATCATGGGCGGCGCCGCCCTGCACCTCGGCTACGTGGCCGAGATGAAGACCGGTGAGGGCAAGACCCTCGTCGGTACCCTCCCGGCGTACCTGAACGCGCTGTCCGGCAAGGGCGTCCACCTGATCACGGTGAACGACTACCTCGCCGAGCGCGACTCCGAGATGATGGGCCGGGTCCACAAGTTCCTCGGCCTCGAGGTCGGCTGCATCCTGGCGAACATGTCTCCGGCCCAGCGCCGTGAGCAGTACGCCAACGACATCACGTACGGAACGAACAACGAGTTCGGCTTCGACTACCTCCGCGACAACATGGCGTGGTCCCAGGACGAGCTCGTCCAGCGCGGCCACAACTTCGCCGTGGTCGACGAGGTCGACTCGATCCTCGTCGACGAGGCCCGTACCCCGCTGATCATCTCGGGCCCGGCCGACCAGGCCACGAAGTGGTACGCCGACTTCGCGAAGCTGGTCACCCGCCTGACCAAGGGCGAGGCCGGCCAGCCGCTCAAGGGCATCGAGGAGACCGGCGACTACGAGGTCGACGAGAAGAAGCGCACCGTCGCCATCCACGAGACCGGTGTCGCCAAGGTCGAGGACTGGCTCGGCATCGAGAACCTCTACGAGTCGGTGAACACCCCGCTCGTCGGCTACCTGAACAACGCCATCAAGGCGAAGGAACTGTTCAAGGCAGACAAGGACTACGTCGTCATCGACGGCGAGGTCATGATCGTCGACGAGCACACCGGCCGCATCCTCGCCGGCCGCCGCTACAACGAGGGCATGCACCAGGCGATCGAGGCGAAGGAAGGGGTGGACATCAAGGACGAGAACCAGACCCTCGCCACGATCACCCTCCAGAACTTCTTCCGCCTGTACTCGAAGCTCTCGGGCATGACCGGTACGGCCATGACCGAGGCCGCGGAGTTCCACCAGATCTACAAGCTCGGCGTCGTCCCGATCCCGACCAACCGCGACATGGTCCGCAAGGACCAGGCGGACCTGATCTACCGCACCGAGGTCGCGAAGTTCTCCGCCGTCGTCGACGACATCGCGGAGAAGCACGAGAAGGGCCAGCCGATCCTGGTCGGCACCACCTCGGTCGAGAAGTCCGAGTACCTCTCGCAGCAGCTCTCCAAGCGGGGCATCCCGCACGAGGTGCTGAACGCGAAGCAGCACGAGCGCGAGGCCTCGATCGTCGCCCAGGCCGGCCGCCGCGGCGCCGTCACGGTCGCCACGAACATGGCCGGCCGCGGTACCGACATCAAGCTCGGCGGCAACCCGGACGACCTCGCCGAGGCGGAGCTGCGCCAGCGCGGCCTGGACCCGGAGGAGCACATCGAGGAGTGGGCGCACGCCCTTCCCGAGGCGCTCACGCGGGCCGAGGCGGCCGTGAAGGCGGAGTTCGAGGAGGTCAAGGAGCTCGGCGGGCTGTACGTGCTGGGCACCGAGCGCCACGAGTCCCGCCGCATCGACAACCAGCTGCGCGGCCGCTCCGGCCGTCAGGGCGACCCGGGCGAGTCCCGCTTCTACCTGTCGCTGGGCGACGACCTGATGCGTCTGTTCAAGGCGCAGATGGTCGAGCGCGTCATGTCGATGGCGAACGTGCCGGATGACGTGCCGATCGAGAACAAGATGGTCACCCGTGCCATCGCCTCGGCCCAGTCGCAGGTGGAGACCCAGAACTTCGAGACGCGCAAGAACGTCCTGAAGTACGACGAGGTCCTCAACAACCAGCGCACGGTCATCTACGCCGAGCGGCGCCGGGTGCTGGAGGGCGAGGACCTCCAGGACCAGATCCGTCACATGATGGACGACACGATCGACGCCTACATCACGGCCGAGACGGTCGAGGGCTTCGCCGAGGAGTGGGACCTGGACCGGCTGTGGAGCGCCTTCGGGCAGCTCTACCCGATCAAGGTCACCGTCGAGGAGCTGGAGGACGCGGCGGGCGACCGCGCGGGCATCACCGCCGAGTTCATCGCGGAGTCCGTCAAGGACGACATCCACGAGCAGTACGCGGCGCGCGAGAGCACGCTCGGCTCCGACATCATGCGCGAGCTGGAGCGCCGCGTGGTGCTGTCGGTGCTGGACCGCAAGTGGCGTGAGCACCTCTACGAGATGGACTACCTGCAGGAGGGCATCGGCCTGCGGGCGATGGCCCAGAAGGACCCGCTGGTCGAGTACCAGCGCGAGGGCTTCGACATGTTCAACGCCATGCAGGAAGGCATCAAGGAGGAGTCCGTCGGCTACCTGTTCAACCTGGAGGTCCAGGTCGAGCAGCAGGTCGAGGAGGTCCCGGTGGCGGACGCCGCGGGTCCGTCCCTGGCCAAGCCGGAGATCCGGGCGAAGGGCCTGGACGCTCCGCAGCGGCCGGACCGGCTGCACTTCTCCGCTCCATCGGTGGACGGGGAGGGCGGGGTCGTCGAGGGTGACTTCGAGTCGGAGGCCGGGGACGACGAGGCCGGGATGACGCGGGCGGAGCGCCGCAAGGCGGCGAAGGCCGCGGGCGGCCGCCGCCGCAAGAAGTAACTCGCGCAGTGACCGCCCCGCCGTTCGCGGCGGGCCGGCCGGGGCCGGGCACCACGTCTTCGTACGTGGGGTCCGGCCCCGGCCGTTTTCGGCGGCGCACCGCCGCACGGGCGGCGGCCCCGGGCGCGGCCTCACGGGCGCGGGCCGCGCAGCTCGACGGCCGCGCAGCGCCAGCGCAGGTCGGGTCCCTGTTCCAGGCGGAAGGCCAGCGCGGTGAGACGGTCGCCCGTCGCGATGCGGGCGAAGGCCTCGATGACCCCGGGGCCGGGGGTGAAGCGGCCGCACTGGCGGACCACGGGGCGCGGGCGGCCCCGGAGGGGGCCCGCGGAGGCCGCGGCAGCTGCGGGGTCCGGGGCGGCCGACGGGTCCGACAGGGCAGATGCGTCCGCGGTGTCCGCGGCGGCCGGGGAAGCCAGGGTGATCAGCTGGTCGTAGGCGGGGCCGACGGTGTGGCCCATGAGCGAGTGGACCGGGCGGAGCCCGCTGAGCACCGCGAGCAGCCGGTCGGCGAACCAGTGGTGCGGGCCCCGGTGGATCGCCGCGGGCGGCCGTCGCTGATCGTGCCTGCCGGGCGGTCGGCCGGGGTTCCTGCCGGTGGCGTTCCTCCCGGGCCTGTCGGGCTTGCCGGGCTTTGCGGTCCCGCTGGTCCTGGCGCTCATGAAGGCCGTCCCCGAGGTGTCCGGGCCCGGTGCGGTACCGGGCGGTAACTTGGTAGGGAGACTTCTACGGTCCCGCGAACACGTTCCGCAACGGCCCCGCTCCGCCGGCGCGGACCCGGGCCGCCTTCACCTATCCGTGGTGCGCGGCCGCCGCCCCCGTGCTCCCCGGGCCGCCCCGCGGGGAGCGAAGCTGACGGCCCCCGCCCGCGCCCCGGCACCCCGAAGGGGGACGGACCCGTCACCGGACGGAGTCCCGTCGGGGAGCGGCCGTATCCTGAAGGCGTTTTCCGACTACCGAAAGCAGCCGGCCATGCGCGTGTACGTCCCCCTGACCCTTCCCGGGCTCGCCGAGGCGCACGAGGCGGGTGAGCTTGGTCCGGCTCCGTTGCGGGCGTACGCCGTCACCCCCGGCCTGCGCGAGTGGTACGTGTCGGACGACATCGAGGAGCTGGAGTACGCCGCCCTGGGCCGGGCCGCCGCCGCCAGCCTGCGGATGCTCGCCGAGGACGGGACCGCGCCGCGCAAGCGGGTCGTGGTCGCCGTGGACGTGGACGACAAGGCCGCCACCGCGACCCCCGGGGTCGACGAGGCCACCCTCGGTCAGGTGGCCCTCGCCGGGGCCGTACGGCTCGCCGTGGCCGCCGCCGTGCATGTGGACGCCCCGGAGGCCCTGGAGGACGTGACGGCGGCCGCGCAGGCCCTCGCGGCCGCCGACCTGGGCGACGAGGACGCACAGTTCACCGTGGACGGCGCCGAGGACCACGAGCTGCTCTGGTTCGGGGTCCAGGAGATCGCGGGGCTGCTGAAGTGAGAGGGCAGACCCCCCACATCGTCTGGGACTGGAACGGCACCCTCCTCCACGACATCGACGCCGTCATAGGGGCGACCAACGCCTCCTTCGCCGAGTTCGGCTTCGAGCCGATCACCTTGGAGACGTACCGCGAGCTGTACGTCGTACCGGTCCCGAAGTTCTACGAGCGCATCATGGGACGGCTCCCCACGGACGACGAGTGGGCCGTCATGGACGAGACCTTCCACCGCCACTACTGGGCCGCCGCCGATGCCGCCGGGCTCGCCGAAGGGGCCGGGGAGCTGCTGCGCGACTGGCAGGCCGAGGGACTCACGCAGTCCCTGCTGTCCCTCGCGCCCCACGACAAGCTCGTCCCGCTCGTCCGGGCGCACGGCATCGACCGGCACTTCCTGCGCGTCGACGGCCGCATCGGGCCCTCCCACACCACCAAGGCGGGACACCTCGTACGCCACCTTCAGGCCCTGGAGGGGACGGGGGTGACGGCCGGGCGTACGGTGCTCATCGGAGACGCCGTGGACGACGCGCTGGCCGCCGCGCACGTGGGCGCGCGGGCCGTTCTGTACACGGGCGGTTCGCACAGCCGCAGCAGTCTGGAATCAGCCGGTGTGCCCGTCGTGGACACCCTGGCGGAGGCCGTACGGGCTGCTCGCGAGTCGGCTGATTAGCCACTTGCACGCACGGATGGGCGCGTCGCTGTCCAGAGTGTCAAAGTTCCACCCCCGGATTTGTACACATACAGCTCATGACGAGTTGGGGGTGGGGCGAGATAGCCTGGTACCCGTGATCAGCGCGATAGTCCTCGGAGGCACTGAAGCCTCCGGCCAGCGCCCGGCGCACGACCGTGCCCGGGCCATCGCTGATCCCCGCTGCCGGGACCTCCTGCCGATCATGGCCGATTCTCTCCCAGGCGGTTTTCTCGACGACATAGCGTCGATCCCGAACGGACCACGACACCCCGCCTCGCGGCGCTATGTCATTCCTTCCTTCACCTACGTCACGCAATGGCGCGCGACAGGAGCCAGAGGACATGCAGACCAAGCTGGACGAAGCAAAGGCCGAGCTGCTCGTGCGGGCGGCCCGGGTAGCTGAGAACAGCCCGGCCGGGGGGCTACTTCCGACTGGGTCCGAGCAAGGGGAGCGTCCTGACCGTCCTGATCAGGACACGATGCTCGCGTACCTCCAGCGCTACTACCTGCACACCGCCCCCGAGGACCTTCTGGACCGGGATCCGGTCGATGTGTTCGGGGCGGCGCTCTCGCACTACCGGATCGCGGAGATCCGCCCGCAGGGCACCGCGAACGTGCGGGTGCACACGCCCACGGTGGAGGAGAACGGCTGGACCTCCAGCCACTCCGTCGTCGAGGTGGTCACCGACGACATGCCGTTCCTGGTCGACAGCGTCACCAACGAGCTGTCCCGCCAGGGCCGCGGCATCCACGTCGTGATCCACCCGCAGGTGGTCGTCCGCCGCGACGTCACCGGCAAGCTGATCGAGATCCTCGGCCCCGACTGCGACGCGCACGGCCCGCGCACCGCGCGCCCCCACGACTCCCTCGTCGAGTCCTGGATCCACGTGGAGATCGACCGCGAGACCGACCGCGCGGACCTGAAGCAGATCACCGGCGATCTGCTGCGCGTCCTGTCCGACGTGCGCGAGTCCGTCGAGGACTGGGAGAAGATGCGCGACGCCGCGCTGCGCGTCGCGGAGGAGCTGCCCGACGAGCCGACCGCGCCCGACCTGCGCGAGTACGAGCTCGAAGAGGCCCGCGAGCTGCTGCGCTGGCTGGCCGACGACCACTTCACCTTCCTCGGCTACCGCGAGTACAACCTCGTCGACGGCGACTCCCTGTCCGCGGTGCCCGGCACCGGCCTCGGCATCCTGCGCTCCGACCCGCTGCACAGCGGCAAGGAGGACGGCCACCCCGTCTCGCCCTCCTTCAACCGGCTGCCGGCCGATGCCCGCGCCAAGGCCCGCGAGCACCGCCTGCTGGTGCTGACCAAGGCCAACAGCCGCTCCACCGTGCACCGTCCCTCGTACCTCGACTACGTGGGCGTGAAGAAGTTCGACGCCGAGGGCAACGTCGTCGGCGAGCGCCGCTTCCTCGGCCTGTTCTCCTCCGCCGCGTACACCGAGTCGGTGCGCCGCGTCCCGGTCATCCGCCGCAAGGTCGCCGAGGTCCTCGCGGGCGCCGGCTTCGCGCCGTCCAGCCACGACGGCCGCGACCTGCTGCAGATCCTGGAGACCTACCCGCGCGACGAGCTGTTCCAGACCCCGGTCGACCAGCTCCAGGCCATCGCCACCTCGGTCCTGTACCTCCAGGAACGTCGCCGGCTGCGGCTGTACCTGCGCCAGGACGAGTACGGGCGCTACTACTCCGCGCTCGTCTACCTGCCCCGCGACCGCTACACCACCGGTGTGCGGCTGCGCCTGATCGCGATCCTGCAGGAGGAGCTCGACGGCATCAGCGTCGACTTCACCGCCTGGAACACCGAGTCGATCCTCTCCCGCATCCACTTCGTCGTCCGCGTCCCGCAGGGCACGGAACTGCCGGTGCTCACCGACGCCGACGTCGACCGCATCGAGGGCCGTCTGGTCGAGGCCGCCCGCTCCTGGGCGGACGGGTTCGGCGAGGCCCTGGTGGCCGAGCTGGGCGAGGAGCGCGCCGCCGAGCTGCTGCGCAAGTACGGCACCTCCTTCCCCGAGGGCTACAAGGCCGACCACTCGCCGCGCGCGGCCGTGGCCGACCTGTGCCACCTGGAGCGGCTGTCCGCGAGCGACCGCGAGTTCGCGCTGTCGCTGTACGAGCCGGTCGGCGCGGGCCCCGGCGAGCGCCGTTTCAAGATCTACCGCACGGGTGAGCAGGTCTCCCTGTCCGCGGTCCTGCCGGTCCTGCAGCGCCTGGGCGTCGAGGTCACCGACGAGCGGCCGTACGAGCTGCGCTGCACCGACCGTACGAACGCGTGGATCTACGACTTCGGCCTGCGGATGCCGCTCTCGAACGGCAACGGGGACTCCTACCTCGGCGACGACGCCCGCGAGCGGTTCCAGGACGCCTTCGCGGCGGTCTGGCAGGGCGACGCCGAGAACGACAACTTCAACACCCTGGTGCTGGGCGCCGGACTCACCTGGCGCCAGGCCGTCGTGCTGCGCGCGTACGCCAAGTACCTGCGCCAGGCCGGTGCCACCTTCAGCCAGGACTACATGGAGGACACCCTCCGCAACAACGTCCACACCACCCGGCTGCTGGTCTCGCTCTTCGAGGCGCGGATGTCGCCCGGCCGCCAGTCGGCGGGCAGCGAGCTCGTGGACGCGATGCTGGAGGAGCTGGACGGGGCCCTGGACCAGGTCGCCTCGCTGGACGAGGACCGGATCCTGCGGTCCTTCCTCACCCTCATCAAGGCGACGCTGCGCACCAACTTCTTCCAGTTGAACGACGCGGGCGAGCAGCACAGCTACGTGTCGATGAAGTTCGACCCGCAGGCCATCCCGGACCTGCCGGCGCCGCGCCCGGCCTTCGAGATCTGGGTGTACTCCCCGCGCGTCGAGGGCGTCCACCTGCGCTTCGGCAAGGTCGCCCGAGGCGGCCTGCGCTGGTCCGACCGGCGCGAGGACTTCCGTACGGAGATCCTCGGCCTGGTCAAGGCGCAGATGGTCAAGAACACCGTGATCGTGCCGGTCGGCGCCAAGGGCGGCTTCGTCGCCAAGAACCTGCCGGACCCCTCGGTGGACCGCGACGCGTGGCTGGCCGAGGGCATCGCCTCGTACAAGATCTTCATCTCGGCGCTGCTGGACATCACCGACAACATGGTCGGCGGCGAGGTCGTGCCGCCCAAGGGCGTGGTCCGCCACGACGAGGACGACACCTACCTCGTCGTCGCCGCGGACAAGGGCACCGCCACCTTCTCCGACATCGCCAACGGTGTCGCGGAGGACTACGGGTTCTGGCTGGGCGACGCCTTCGCCTCCGGCGGCAGCGCCGGCTACGACCACAAGGGCATGGGCATCACCGCCCGCGGCGCCTGGGAGTCCGTCAAGCGGCACTTCCGCGAGCTCGGGCACGACACCCAGACGCAGGACTTCACGGTCGTCGGCGTCGGCGACATGTCCGGTGACGTCTTCGGCAACGGCATGCTGCTCTCCGAGCACATCCGCCTGGTCGCCGCCTTCGACCACCGGCACATCTTCATCGACCCGAACCCGGACGCGGCGACCTCGTACGCCGAGCGCCGGCGCCTGTTCGAGCTGCCGCGCTCCTCGTGGGCGGACTACGACACCGCGCTGCTCTCGCAGGGCGGCGGGATCCACCCGCGCAGCGCGAAGGCCATCCCGATCAACGCGCAGATCCGCGCGGCCCTCGGCATCGAGTCGGGCATCAACAAGATGACCCCGGCCGATCTGATGCAGGCCATCCTCAAGGCCCCCGTGGACCTGCTGTGGAACGGCGGCATCGGTACGTACGTCAAGGCGACGGCCGAGACGCACGCGGACGTCGGCGACAAGGCCAACGACGCCATCCGCGTCAACGGCTCCGACGTGTGGGCCAAGGTCATCGGCGAGGGCGGCAACCTGGGTCTGACCCAGCTCGGCCGCATCGAGTTCGCCCGCAGCGGCGCCGGCGGCGAGGGCGGCAAGATCAACACCGACGCCATCGACAACAGTGCGGGCGTGGACACCTCCGACCACGAGGTGAACATCAAGATCCTGCTGAACTCGGTCGTCGCCGACGGGGACCTGACCGTCAAGCAGCGCAACAAGTTCCTCGCCGAGATGACCGACGAGGTCGGCCGGCTGGTCCTGCGCAACAACTACGCGCAGAACGTGGCCCTGGCCAACGGCGCGGCCCAGGCGCCCAGCCTGCTCCACGCCCAGCAGCGCTTCATGCGCCGCCTGGGCAAGGACGGACTGCTCGACCGGGCGCTGGAGTTCCTGCCCAACGACCGGCAGATCCGCGAGCTGCTCAACAACGGCCGGGGCCTGACCCAGCCCGAGCTCGCCGTCCTGTTCGCCTACACCAAGATCACGGTGGCGGACGAGCTCATCCACACCGAGCTGCCGGACGACCCGTACCTCGCCCGCCTGCTGCACGCCTACTTCCCCGCCGCACTGCTCGGGAAATTCCCGGACCAGGTCGACGGGCACGCGCTGCGCCGCGAGATCATCACCACCGTGCTGGTCAACGACACCGTCAACAGCGGTGGCTCGACCTTCCTGCACCGCCTGCGCGAGGAGACCGGAGCCTCCCTGGAGGAGATCGTCCGGGCGCAGCTCGCGGCCCGCGAGATCTTCGGCCTGGCCGGGGTGTGGGACGCGGTCGAGGCCCTCGACAACGAGGTCGCCGCCGATGTCCAGACCCGGGTGCGACTGCACTCGCGGCGCCTGGTCGAGCGCGGTACCCGCTGGCTGCTGAACAACCGGCCGCAGCCGCTCCAGATCACCGAGACCATCGAGTTCTTCGCCGAGCGGGTGGAGAAGGTCTGGTCGGAGCTGCCGAAGCTGGTGCGCGGCGCGGACCTGGAGTGGTACGAGGCGGTCCGGGCCGAGCTGATCGGCGAGGGCGTGCCGGAGGAGCTGGCGGCCAAGGTGGCCGGCTTCTCGTCCGCCTTCCCGACGCTGGACATCGTCGCGATCTCGGACCGTACGGGCGTGGAGCCGCTGGCCGTGGCCGAGGTGTACTACGACCTCGCCGACCGCCTGGACATCACCCAACTGATGGACCGGATCATCGACCTGCCGCGGGCCGACCGCTGGCAGTCCATGGCCCGCGCCTCCATCCGCGAGGACCTGTTCTCGGCGCACGCGTCGCTGACCGCCGACGTGCTGTCGGTGGGCAACGGCACTTCGACTCCCGAGGAGCGCTTCAAGGCGTGGGAGGAGAAGAACGCGGCGATCATCGGGCGGGCCCGGACGACCCTGGACGAGATCCAGGGCTCGGACGACTTCGACCTGGCGAACCTGTCGGTGGCGATGCGGACGATGCGGTCGCTGCTGCGGGCGCACACGTAGCCCTGGTTCTGCTGAACGGGCCGGGCCCGGGACCTTCGTGGTCCCGGGCCCGGCCCGTTCGTGTTGTGGCGCGGCGCCGTTGCCGGGGCTCTGCCCCCGGACCCCTGCGCCTCAAACTCCCCCAGCTACCGCTGGGAGGGGCCCCCGGGCGGGGCTGGATCTTGTCAGCGCTTGTTGGTGAATTCCTCGTACGCGTCGCAGACCTCTTCCGAGGGGCCGTCCATGCGCAGGACGCCGGACTCCAGCCAGATGGCCCGGTCGCAGGTCTCGCGGACCGTGCCGATGCCGTGGGAGACGAGGAAGACCGTGCCGGCGTGTTCGCGCAGCTCCTCGATGCGGGCCTTGCTGCGCCGCTGGAAGGCGGCGTCGCCGGTGGCCAGGGCCTCGTCGATCATCAGGACGTCGTGGTCCTTGGCGGCGGCGATGGAGAACCGCAGCCGGGCGCCCATGCCCGAGGAGTACGTGCGCATGGGCAGCGAGATGAACTCGCCCTTCTCGTTGATCCCGGAGAAGTCGACGATGTCCTGGTAGCGCTCGCGGATCTGTTGCTTGGACATGCCCATCGCGAGTCCGCCGAGGACCACGTTGCGCTCGCCGGTCAGGTCGTTCATCAGGGCGGCGTTCACGCCGAGCAGCGACGGCTGGCCGTGCGAGAAGATCCGGCCGGAGGCCACCGGCTGGAGGCCGGCGATGGCGGACAGCAGGGTGGACTTGCCGGAGCCGTTGGTGCCGATCAGGCCGATGGCCTCGCCCTTGTACGCGGTGAAGCTGACGCCCTTGACGGCGTGGACCTCCTTGATGCCCGGGGCGGACTTGCGGGAGAAGATCCGGCTCAGGGCCGCGGTGGCCCCGCCCTTGCGGCCGCCCGAGCCCTGCACCTTGTAGATCACGTGGACCTCGTCGGCGATGACGGTCGGGATGCGTGGGCCGGGGGTCCGCGGGGTGCGGGTCGGGGTGGTGCGGATTGCGGTTGCGGTGTCAGCCACGGCCGTACTCCTCCTCAGCCTTCCAGAAGAAAATGAACCCGCCGACGCCGACGACCAGGGCCCAGCCGAGCGCGATCAGCCACACGTGGTGCGGGAGCTGGTTCGACTTGTAGGTGTCGATGAACGCGAAGCGCATCAGGTCGATGTAGACGGCCGCGGGGTTGGTCTTCAGGGCCGTGGAGACCCAGTGCGGCAGGTGGTCGGTGCGGAGCATCGCGTCGATGGACCACATGACGCCCGAGGCGTACATCCAGGTCCGAAGGATGAACGGCATCAGCTGGCTGACGTCGGGGCTCTTCGCGCCGATCCTCGCCATGATCATGGCGCAGCCCGCGCAGAAGCAGGCCATGAGGAAGAGGGCCGGGAGGGCCAGCAGCCAGTGCGGGGAGGGGGTCTGGCCGAAGATCATCAGCAGGATGACCAGTGCGCCCATCGTCACGAGCAGCTGTTGGAAGAGCTGCACGACGGTGGACAGGGGCAGGGAGGCGCGCGGGAAGTGCAGGGCGCGCACCAGGCCGAGGTTGCTCTGGACGGCGCGGGTGGAGGCGTTGACGCAGCTGCCGATGAAGTCCCAGACGAAGACGCCGGTGATCAGGAACGGCAGGTAGTTCGGCACGCCGTGGCTGGCGTGCATGACGATGCCGAAGATGAAGTAGTAGACGGCCGCGTTCAGCAGCGGGGTCATCAGGTGCCAGAGCTGGCCCATGCTGGCCTGGCTGTACGTGGCGTGCATCCGGGCCGTGGCGAGCGCGGTCACGAAGTGGCGCCGGCCCCAGAGCTGCCCGACGTAGGAGGAGAGCGGGGGGCGGGCGCCGCTGAGGGTCAGGTCGTGGGCCGCCGCCAGTTCGGCGATCGGGTCCGGGGCCTGGGCCTTGTTCCTGGTCTGCCTGCTCTTGGGCGGGGCCGGGGGCGCGGTGGTCACAGTCACGTGGGTCGCTTTCGACGGGGTCGGGGCGTCGCTGGCGATGGGACGTTGCGATGGGACGGGTCCGTATCGTCGCTACGCCGAGGTTAGGACGTGGACCGTCGAAACGCAACCGTATCGTCGTCGAGGGTTATGCTCTGCACATGACCAATGAGCCTGCTGCCCCCGCCCCCCGCAGAGCCCCCGCCGGGGCCGCCGTTCTGCGCGAGGACGTGACGGAGGCGATCCGGGCGGCCGTGGTCGAGGAACTGGCGACGGTCGGCTTCGCCCGGATGTCGATCGAGGGCATCGCGCGGCGGGCGGGCGTGGGGAAGACGGCCGTCTACCGCCGCTGGAAGTCCAAGCTGCACCTGGTCCTGGACCTGGTGGGGGCGTTCGCGGTGGACGGACTTCCGGTGCCGTCGACGGGAACGCTCTACGGGGACGTACGGGCGCTGCTGGAAGTGATGTCCCACGTGCTGCGGCACCCGGTGGCCTCGGCGGTCATCCCCGACCTGCTGGTGGAGGCGGCGCGCAACCCCGAGATCGCCGACGCGGTACGGGGGGCGCTGCTGGAGGGGCAGCGGCGGATGGCCGAGGGGATCATCTCGGAGGCGGTCTCGCGGGGCGAGCTGCCGGTGGGGGTGGATTCGGGGAGGGCGCTGGATCTGGCGATCGGGCCGCTGTACTGGCGGCTGGTGGTTGTGCGGGACGGGGTCCCGGGGGGGTATCTCGACGACCTGGCCAGGTCGGTGGTCGCGGGCCTGACGGCGGGGCCCGCCTGATCGCCTGCGGCGCCGTTGCCGGGGGCCAGCCCCCGGACCCCCGCTCCTCAAACGCCGGAGGGGCTGGATTTGGTCGGCGTTTGAGGGTCTGGGCAGAGCCCAGGGAACGGTGGAAGGGCGGGGCGGGGACAAGCCCCGCAGGGCAGGGGTTACGGCCAGCGGCCCGAGGTCAGGTGGGCCAGGGTGGGTTCCGGGGCGGGGGAGGGAGCTGCGGGGGTCGGGCGGCGGTCTTCCAGGGGGACGATGGGGGACGCGGGCTGGCTCAGGAAGACGCGCCGCACCACGCGTTCCGCCGCGTGGCCGTCGTCGTGCGTGCAGAACCTGGTCCGGAACGACGCGCGCAGCTGCGCGGAGCGCGAGCCCTGCCAGTGGCCCGTCGCGAAGATGTCCACCAGCTCGTCCTCGGTGCGGGCGATCGCGCCCGGCGGGAAGGCCCGGAGGTCGAAGTACGTGCCGCGCGAGGCCTCGTACGCCTCCCAGTCGTCCGCGTGGATCACGATCGGGCGGTCCAGCGAGGCGTAGTCGAACATCAGCGACGAGTAGTCCGTCACCAACGCGTCCGAGGCCAGGCAGAGTTCCTCCACCGAAGGGTGGGAGGAGACGTCCAGCAGGCGGGGGTGGGGCTCGGGGGAAGGCGCGCCCGCGTACGTCAGGTGGGTGCGGGTCAGGATCGTGTAGCGCGGGCCCAGGTCGCGCAGGATCCGCTCGAAGTCCAGGTGGTCGGGGCGGCTGCGGCGGTAGTCGCGGTGCGTGGGCGCGTACAGGATGGCCGTCGAGCCCGGCGGGATGCCGAGGCGTTCGCGCAGTTCGAGGACGTCCGCCTGGGTGGCCCGCTGGAAGACGTCGTTGCGCGGGTAGCCGTATTCGAGCGTGGTGTACGAGGACGGGACCGCCTTCTCCCAGACGAGGGTGGAGTGGCGGTTCGCGGAGAGCAGGTAGTCCCACTGGTCCGCGCCCCGGAGGAGGCCCGCGAAGTCCGTGGTCGGGGTGGCGGCCGGGCGGTCCTGGAGGTCGAGGCCGACCCGCTTGAGCGGGGTGCCGTGCTGCGTCTGGAGGAGGATCTGGCCGGGGCGCTTGACCAGCGTGCGCTCGAAGTTGACGTTCGTGACCAGGTACGTGGCGCGGGCCAGCGCCGTCCAGTACGCCCTCGAACCCGGACGCAGGGGGACGGTTTCGCGGGGCAGGGTCGAGGCGTGCGCCGGATCGCAGATCCAGGCCGTCCGCATGCGCGGGGCGAGTTCGCGCAGCTTGGCCTCGATGGCCGCCGGGTTGCAGGCGTAACCGCCGTGCCAGTACGCGGAGAAGACCGCCAGCTCCGGGCGCAGCGGCAGCAGGCGCTGGGCCCTGTAGTGGAGGCGCAGCGCGGATTCGCGCAGGCCCCGGCCCAGCGTGACGCCCGCGCCGGCCGCCGCGAGCGAGGCGGCGCGCAGCGAGGACAGCAGGCGGTACGTGCGCCGCGCGCCCGCCCGCATCAGGAGGTGGCGGACCCGGTCGGTGCGGCTCAGGGACAGCGGGCGCGGCCCGGGGACCCGGTAGCGGCGCAGCAGGGCGCTCGCCCTGGTGAAGAACTCGGCGCGGGCGGCGCGCGGGAGCCGGCGCGGGTCCGCGTACAGGGTGCAGAAGTGCTCGGCCATCCGCCGGTGCACGGCGGGCCGCCAGCGCTCCAGTTCGGGGCGGGTGGCGAGATAGCCGAAGACGCGGTCGTACTGGTCGAAGATGTCGAGGTGGCGGCGGGTGGACGTGGTCAGGATCGAGCCCGTGCGGCGCTGGCGGTAGTGCACGCAGACCCGGTCCAGGACGGCGACGGACTCCGCCGCGAGGAGCGCGGGGTAGGTCCAGGGGGTGTCCTCGTAGAAGCCGGGCGGGAAGGCGAGG
The DNA here is from genome assembly GCF_057834465.1 of Streptomyces sp. GL_140. Taxonomy (NCBI): domain Bacteria; kingdom Bacillati; phylum Actinomycetota; class Actinomycetes; order Kitasatosporales; family Streptomycetaceae; genus Streptomyces; species Streptomyces sp. GL_140. The sequence continues at coordinate 3,238,482 of NZ_CM174404.1, read as the reverse complement.
CCCTCGCGCTCCGCGTACTCGCGGCGGTAGGTCTTGTTCCAGACCACCATCAGCATGCCGAGCAGCGCCGGGCGGTCGGCGAGGCGGAAGCTGGCCGGGCCCTCCTCGGAGAGGCGGTGGGAGAGGCTGTTGCGGACCAGCTCGCCCGTCCAGAAGGTGCGCGCGTAGTCGTAGACCAGGACGTCCGGGGAGCCGGTGGCCTTGAGCCGGTCGGTGATGGCCTGCAGGGCGCCGGGGGCGAGGGTGTCGTCGCCGTCGAGGAAGACCAGGTAGTCGCCGGTGGCCCGGGCCAGGCCCGCGTTGCGGGCCGGCCCGAGGCCGAGGTTGTGCGCCAGGTGCACGGCGGTGACCCGGGGGTCCCGGGCCGCGTAGTCGTCGATGATCGAACCGCAGGCGTCCGGGGAGGCGTCGTCGACCGCGATCAGTTCGAGATCCGGGTACGACTGGGTCAGGACCGAGTCCAGACTCTCCTGGAGGTACGCCTGGACCTTGTACGCGGGCACGATGACGCTGAACCGGGGCACGGCACATCCAGGGGTCGGCGCGGGCATATTGCCCAGGAACCCCTGGCGTGGCGATCGGGTTACGCGGGGTGTGGCATTCGGGTTACGCAGCGTCAACCGGGCACGTCAGCATCATGATCCAGGGGGGAGTGCGGGGCTATTTGACCGCTCCGGCCATCACCCCCGAGGTGAACTGCCGCTGGAAGGCGAAGAAGACGAGGAGCGGCACCACCATCGACAGGAACGCGCCGGGCGCGAGCACGTCGATGTTGTTGCCGAACTGCCGGACCTGTTGCTGGAGGGCGACCGTGACCGGCGGGTGCTCGGAGTCGGCGAAGACCAGCGCGACCAGCATGTCGTTCCACACCCACAGGAACTGGAAGATGCCCAGCGAGGCGATCGCCGGACCGCCCAGCGGCAGCACCACCCGTGCGAACAGCCGCAGTTCGCCCGCCCCGTCGAGCCGGGCCGCCTCCAGCAGCTCGCGCGGGATCTCCGCGAAGAAGTTGCGCAGAAGGAACACCGCGAACGGCAGCCCGAAGGCGGTGTGGAAGAGCACCACCCCGGCGGTGGTCTCGAACAGCCCGATGGAGCCGAAGAGTTCGGAGACCGGGATCAGCGCCACCTGGACGGGTACGACGAGCAGCCCGACCACGATCAGGAACAGCCAGTCCCGGCCGGGGAACTCCAGCCAGGCGAAGGCGTATCCGGCGAGCGCCCCCAGCGTCAGGACCAGCAAGGTCGCCGGGACGGCGATGGACGCGGTGCTGAGCAGGGAGCCGGTGATGGTCTCGTTGGCCAGCAGCCGCTCGTAGTTCCCGGCCGTCAGCCGGGAAGGCGCGGTCAGCGCCTGCCACCAGCCGCCGCGGTTCAGTTCGGCGGGGGAGAGGAAGGAGGAGATCAGCAGGCCGAGTGTGGGCAGTAGCCAGAACAGGGCCGTCAGGACGAGGAAGACGCGCAGCGCGCCGCCGGCCGCGCGGGCCGCGATGCGGGACGTGGTACTGGGCGTGGTGCGGGACCTGGCGCGGGACGTGGTGCTGGGACGGCTTCGGCTTCGGAGAGTGCTCATCGGCGGGCCTCCCGGCGGATCCTGCGGATGTTGTAGGCCATGACGGGAAGCACCAGCACCAGCAGCAGGACCGCGATCGCGGAACCGAGTCCCGGATCCGCGTCGGTGCCGAAGGAGGTCCGGTACAGCTGGAGCGCGAGGACGTCGGCGTCGTCCTGCACCGCGCCCGGCGCGATCACGAACACCAGGTCGAAGACCTTCATGACGTTGATGACCAGCGTGACGAGTACCACCGCCAGGACGGGCCCCAGCAGCGGCACGGTGATCCGCCGGAACACCTGCCACTCGCTCGCCCCGTCCACCCGCGCCGCCTCCAGCAGCTCGCGCGGCAGGGCGGCCAGCCCCGCCCCGATGAGCACCATCGCGAACCCGGCCCACATCCACACGTAGGCCCCGATGACCGCCGGGGTCACCAGCGTCGGGCCGAGCCACTCCACGCCCCCGTACGCCTCCCGGAAGTTCGAGGCGGGCAGCCGCAGAAGCGCCCCGTCGGCCCGCGCGGACAGGGTGAAGGTGCCGTCGGTCCGGGCCGTCGCCGTGTCGACCACCCGGCCGTCCTTGACCGCCTCGATCCGCAGCCCGGCGAGCGCGGACTCGGTGGGATCGACGGTGTTCGTCGTCCCGCCGCCGCCCCGGGTGAAGTCCTGCCAGGCGGTACCGGTGACCTTTCCGGGCTCGGCCGCGGGTGCCTTCGCCGGGCCCGTGCCCTTGGGCAGGGCCTCCGGGGCGATCCCGACCAGCGGGAGCAGCACGGGCACGCCCGCCCGTACCGGATCGCGGGTCACGTACGCGCCCCCGTCCGCCGGGAGCAGCGGGGAGTCCCGGCCGGGGCGGGCCTTGGGGAAGGCGGAGGACTCGGCGAAGGTGTCGTGGACGCCGACCCAGACGGCGTTGGCGACGCCCCGGTCGGGATCGTGGTCGTAGACGAGCCGGAAGATGATGCCCGCCGCGAGCATGGAGATGGCCATCGGCATGAAGACGATCAGCTTGAACGCCGTTCCCCAGCGCACCCGTTCGGTCAGCACCGCGAAGACCAGGCCGAGCGCGGTGGCGGTGACCGGGGCCAGCACCACCCACACCGCCGTGTTCTTCAGGGCGGTGCGGATGGTGGAGTCGTGGAGGATCTCCCGGTAGTTGCCGCCGCCCACGAAGGTGTCCCCGGAGCGGTCGAAGAAGCTGCGGTAGAGCGAGTAGCCGATGGGGTGCACGACGAGCGCGCCGAGCAGGACCAGGGCGGGCAGGAGGAACGCCACCGCCGTCAGGCGGCGGCGCCGGGCCTCCCCCGACCTGGTGGGGGCGGAGGCGGGGGCCGGGGTCACGGGCTCAGTTCCCGTAGGCCTTGGCCGCGTCCGCCTCCAGCCTCGCCTGGGTTCCCGCCACGTCCGACGGGTTCGCCAGGAAGTCCTGGAGCGCCTTCCACTCGCCCGCGCCCGGGGTCCCGCCGAAGGCCGCCGGAGCCTGGTCCGACATGTCGAAGCGGAAGTCGTCGCCCGCCGCGATCAGGGCCTTGGCGATGCCGCGCTGGATGTCGTTCGGGTAGGCGCTCGGCTCCACCGACTTGTTCGGGGACAGGAATCCGCCCTCGCCCGCCTGGATCCGCGCCGAATCCGCCGAGGCCAGGAAGGTCAGCAGTGCCTGCGCGCCCTTCGAGGGCTTCAGTGCGACCGCCACGTCGCCGCCGGAGACCACCGGGGCCTTGGCGCCGACGCTGGGGAAGGGGAAGACCAGGGCGTCCTTGCCCACCTTCGCGTCCGTCTGGGCAATGTTCACCGCCACGAAGTCGCCCTCGTAGACCATCGCGGCCGCCGGCCGGTCGCCGCCGGTGAAGGTCTGCGTCACCGACTTCGGGAACTCCGTCGCGAGCGCCCCGCTCTGGCCGCCCGCCAGGAAGTCCTTGCGGCCGAACAGCTCGCCGAGCGCGGAAAGCGCCTGCTTGACGCTGTCGTCCGTCCACTTGATCCGGTGCTTGGCGAGCTGGTCGTACTTCTCCGGGCCAGCCTGGGAGAGGTACACGTTCTCGAACCAGTCGGTCAGGGTCCAGCCGTCGGCGCCGGCCACCGAGACCGCCGGGGTACCGGACGCGGACAGGGTGTCGGCCGCCGTCAGGAGTTCCTTCCAGGTCTTCGGGGGCTGGACGCCCGCCGCCTCGAAGGCCTTCGCGTTGTACCAGATCAGGGACTTGTTGGCGGCCTTGTAGTACACGCCGTACTGGGTTCCGTCCACCGCTCCCAGCGTCTTCCAGCCGTTCGAGTAGTTCTTGTCCAGCTGGGCCTGGGCCTCGGCGCCGACCGGCTGGACCCACTTGTTCCTGACCGCCGAGACCAGCGCCCCGACCTGGGGGAGCAGCGCCACGTCCGGCGGGGAGCCGCCCGCGATCTTCGTACCGAGGAAGGTGACGATCGGGTCCTGCGCGGGCACGAAGGTGACGGTGGCGCCGGTGCGGTTCTCGAACTCCTTGAGCACCTTGGTGAAGTTGGCTTGTTCGGGGCCCGTCCAGACCGCCGCGACCTCCAGCTTCTCGCCGTCCAGCCGGGGTAAGGCGACGGCGGGCCCGGCGGGCGTCGCACTGGCGCCCTGGGGCCCGGTCTCCTTGCCGTCGCCGTCACTGCCGCACGCGGTGAGCGCGAGGGCGCCCGTCGCGATCAGCGCGGCCCAGGCGCGGGCTCTCGTACGGGTCCTCCTACGGATCCTCGCGCCGGTCCCGGTCTTCGTGCGGTTCGCTCCGTGCGGTGTGCGCATGGCTCTGCCCCCGATGCCTGTGTGGCCGTGGTGTGTCCCGTGCCACAAGGTCTACGCCGCCCCGCGCACCCCCGCAATACCGCCTTGGGCCGACAGGCCCTCGGTGGAGCGCGACCCGTGAGGGGCGGTCAGGGGGCGGGAGGGAACAGCACCGGTATCGCCGAGACCAGGTGCGAGGCCCGGTCCAGGGCACTGGCCAGCAGCGCGAGATCGGTCGGGCCGTTGCCCAGTTCGCGGACCGGACGGCGGGTCGGCGGATCACCCATCCGCTCCCACTCCACGGGCACCACGGTCGGCCGCTGCGTCGCCGTCCGGGGGATCCGGCCGGTGACCCGGCCGCCCTGGAAGGGGACGGCGCGGCCGTCGGCGTACCGGAGCAGACCGCGGCCGGGCCCCGGCTGGTCGGGGGCGTCGAGTTCGACCCGCAGGGTGGCCAGCCGGGCCAGCTCGGTGTCGGAGGTCCGGTCCGGGCGGGCGCTGGTGGCCACCAGGTGCACCCCGAGCCGGGCACCCTCGCGGGCCACCGCCTCCAGCGCGCGGACCACCGAACCGGCGGCGGGCCGGCCCGTACTGCCCAGGCCCGGTGCGACCAGCGCGTCGAAGTCGTCCACCAGCACGACCAGGCGCGGCAGCGGGCTCGGCCCCGCGGCCGGGTCGGTGCGGGTGGCGGAGGAGCGCAGCCGCAGGGTGCCGGAGCGCTGGGGTTCCAGATCGCCGCGCAGTTCGCCCGCGGTGGGCTGGCGGGGCGAGACCATCCGGTCGGAGACCTCGCGCAGCGCGTGCCACTCGGCGAACGGCACCCCGTCCAGGAGCTCCGCCCGCCGCTTGAGCTCGGCGCCCAGCGCCTGCGCGAATTCCCTCATCCGCAGCGGATCGGAGGCCACGAGGTGCGCCGAGACGTGCGGCAGCTCGGTACAGGGCAGCAGCCCGTCGCCGCGTTCGCCGCCGGCCCCGTCGAGCAGCACCAGGCCGAGCCGGTCGGGCCGGGAGGCGGCCGACAGGGAGGCGGCGACGGTACGCAGCACTTCGGTGCGGCCGCTGCCGGCGGGCCCCTCGATCAGTACGTGCGGGCCTTCGGTGACGAGCTCGACGCCGACGGGCCCGCGCCGGCCGGAGCCGAGCACGATCTCGGCGAGGCCGCCGACGCGCTGGCCCTGGTCGGTGGCGGCGGCCCAACGGGCCATCAGGGACGCCGGGGTGGCCCTCGCCAGCCCCAGCTCGTCGAGCAGCCGGGAGGTCGGGGGGAGGGTGGCGGCGGTCGGCCGGTAGCCCTCCGTGGCGGGGGAGTCGGCCTTCAGCGGGGCCAGGGCTCGGGCGAACCGCTCCGCCCAGGCCACCGAGACCGCGTCGGCCGTGGCGGTCTCGCCGGGCGGGACCGGCTTGCCGTGGGAGACCGCGAAGGTCCGTACCGCCGTGGCCACGTCCCCGCTGAGCAGGGCGACGGCGCCGCAGTCCCGGAACGCGGGGGCGACGGCGCAGGCGGCCTCGTAGGTCTCGATGACGGGGGAGGCGGGGGTCGCGGCGGGGGACTCGGCGAGCGCCAGCACGTGGATCCCGGCGGCCGGCCCGTGCGAGGCGAGCCGGCCGGTGATGTCGCGCAGGGCGCCGGCGCCGGGATCGCCGTCGAGGACGAGGAGGGTGTAGGGGCCCCGGTAGCCGTACGAGGCCTCGCGGACCGCCTCCGCGGAGGCGCCGGCCCAATGGACGCCGAGGGGGCCGTCGTCGAGGCGGCGGGTCAGCTCGCCGGTGCGGGCGGCCGCCTGGTCGCGGTCGTACGCGAGCAGCAGCCGGCAGTCCTGCCCGTGCGCGGGCCGTACGTGGGGCAGCCAGCCGAGCCAGCCCCAGTCGCGGCGGCGTTCGGCGAGCGGCCGGGCCCGGTCCGCGGAGACCAGCACGATCTCCAGCCGCTGGCCGGGCGCGTGCAGGGCGGCGAGCTGGGCGATCACGGACCGCGCGACGCCGGTCAGGCGGGCCCGGGGCCCGGCGATGCCGAGCGCGCCCGTCTCCAGCAGCGCGACCTTGCTGCCGACGCCGAGCGTGACGTCGAGCCCGGCGGGCCCGGACCACAGCCGCGGGGCCGGACCCAGGGCGGCGAGCAGCAGCGCGGCGGGGTCGTCGACCCCGGGCCGTGCGCGGGAGAAACCGGTCGCGGCGGCCTCGGCCACCGCCTCGCCGTCGGCCGCGCCGGAGACCTCGTCCCCGCGCACCCACTTGCGGGCCCAGGCTCCGAGCCCGCGCCGGGCGGCCCGGCGGGGTGCGGGCACGGAGGCCCCGCCCGGCCCGGTACCGGTCCCGGAGCCCTGGCCGTCGCCACCGGCGGCTTCGGGGTCCCGCCCGTGGCCCTGCGGGCCCTGGGCCGCGCCGGAGGGGGCGCCCCAGCCGGCTTCGCCGTACTGCTCCACACCGGTGCGGCCGGGGAATCCCGCGCCGGAGCCACCGTCCCGGCCGTGCTGCCCGGGGTCGGGGGTGCTTCGGTTCGCGCCGGAGGTGTCGGAGCCCTCCCAGCCGGATGCGCCGTGCTGCTCCGGGCCCGGGGTGCCGGATCCGGGCCGGGCCGCGTCGGGCGTGCCGGGGGCGGTGGCAGAGGCGGGGCCGGGGTCGGCGGGGTCGGGGTGGTGGTCGGGGAACCGGCCCTGCGGGTCCCCGACCGGCAGGGCGAGGGACAGGTGCCCCTCCAGATCGGGGGCCAGGGCCAGGGGCGCCGTCGCCGGGCCCGTCGCCAGGCGGAGGGTGGATTCGCCGACCCGCAGCAGCGCCCCCGGCACCAGCGCCACCGGATCCGGCCCGACCGCGGCCCCGTCGAGCGCGGTGCCGTTCGTCGAGCCGAGGTCGGCCACGGCCACCCGACCGTCCGGGAGCACGGTGACGGTGCAGTGCAGTCGGGAGACGTCGGGATCGTCGAGCGGGACGTCCGCGTCGGCCGAGCGACCGATCCGGATCGCCCCCGGGTGCAGCAGGTGCACCCCGCCCGCGTCGGGACCGGCCACCACGTGCAGCTGGGGGCCGTCCCCGGTCTCGGCGTCGGCCAGGACGTCGGGGCCGGGCACGTGCAGGGAGAGGACCGCCCCGTCCACGAGCGGCGGCTCGCCGAGCACGCAGCGCGCGGGATCGAGCCGCTCCGTACCGGCGTAGAGCACGACCGTGCCCCCGGTGTCGGGCCCGCCGACGGTGGCGGCGAGCCCGGAGGCCACCGCGGACAGCGCGGTGCCGACCGGCGCGGTGACGAGCACGTCACAGCTGGCCGGACCGGCGCCGCCGGTGGAAGAGGAGGAGGTGTGGGCGGTCGTGGCCTGGTGGTGGCCGCTGCGCGACCCCGACCCAAGGACGGTCAGCCGGATCTGCATCGCTGTCAGCGGTCCCTTCTGCGCGGTGCGCGGTGTTAGCGCCCGGCAGGGATCCACGGGACACGGCATGGGATGGATCCCAATGCGCGCCCGACCGCCCCCACCCGGCACGGACGCGTCGTCCGGTCAGGTCTGCCCGGAGCGGCGGGGCTCCCGTCCCGGCCGTTCCGTACGGGTGCATCCTCGCACCTGTCGTGCACAACACGCCCGTCACCCACCGACAAGTGATCTTGATCGGTCGCGGACCGACACCGGACCTACGGCCGGGCCGATCGCATATGGACATCCGGGCGCGGAAAATCGCCCCCGGCATACGACGCAAACATCACCCTTCGTGCATATGTGCGGCAACCAACCCTCGGGACCCGGCGTCTTCCCAGGAGACACCCCCTAGAGTGGGCCGGAAAACCCATCGCCGGAACCGACGAACCCATCGCCGGAACCGACGGGATCGACGACGAACAAGGAGCGCGCGACGTGCGGCCTGTCGGCAGCAAGTACCTCCTCGTGGAGCCGCTCGGGCGCGGCGCCACGGGCACCGTCTGGCGCGCCAGCCAGCGGGAGGCGGCCGGCGCCGAAGCGGCTGTCACCGGCCACGCCGGCGAGACCGTGGCCATCAAGGTCCTCAAAGAGGAGCTGGCCCAGGACGCCGACATCGTCATGCGCTTCCTGCGCGAGCGCTCCGTCCTGCTGCGCCTGACCCACCCCAACATCGTCCGCACCCGCGACCTCGTCGTCGAAGGCGATCTCCTCGCGCTCGTCATGGACCTCATCGAGGGTCCCGACCTGCACAAGTACCTCCGCGAGAACGGCCCCTTCACCCCGGTCGCCGCGAGCCTGCTGACCGCCCAGATCGCGGACGCGCTCGCCGCCAGCCACGCCGACGGCGTGGTCCACCGCGACCTGAAGCCCGCCAACGTCCTGCTCGACGAGCGCGACGGCCGGATGAAGCCGATGCTCACCGACTTCGGCATCGCGCGCCTGGCCGACTCCCCGGGCCTGACCCGCACCCACGAGTTCGTCGGTACCCCGGCCTACGTCGCCCCCGAGTCCGCCGAGGGCCGCCCGCAGACCTCCGCCGTCGACATCTACGGCGCCGGCATCCTGCTCTACGAGCTCCTCACCGGCCGCCCGCCCTTCGCCGGCGGCACCGCGCTGGAGGTCCTGCACCGCCACCTCAGCGAGGACCCGCAGCGCCCGGCGAACGTGCCCGAGCCGCTGTGGACGGTCATCGAACGCTGCCTGCGCAAGGAGCCCTACGAGCGCCCCAGCGCGCAGAGCCTGGCGCGCGGCCTGCGCGTCGTGGCCTCCGGCATCGGCGTGCACTCCACGGCCGCCGAGGTCGAGGCCGCGCTCGGCGTCGGCGCCCTGCTCGCCCCGGACACCTCGCCCGCGCCGGTCCCCGCGACCCCGGGTGCCCACGGCCCCGCGGACGCGACCCAGGTGCTGCCCGGAGGCGCCGGGGCCTCCGCCGGGGTCTCCCCGATGGGGGCGTACGACCCCAACGGCATGACCAGCGTGCTGCCGCCGGTCGGCGCGGCCGACGCCACGTCCGTGCTGCCCAGCACGGGCGGCCAGGGCGGTCAGGGCGGCGCGGATCCGACCTCGGTGATGCCGCCCGTGCAGCGGCCGGACCAGCCGCACCCGTGGCAGTCGCAGATGCAGGCGGCCCGCGACCGCAACGAGCAGACGCAGATGCAGTACCTCGACCCGGCCGAGGACCCGCTGCGCCGTCGGCCGCAGCGGCAGGCACCCCCGCCGCCGCAGCAGCAGCCGCCCCAGTACCGCCAGCCGCAGCAGCCCCCGCAGCAGCCGTACCGGCAGGGCCCGCCGCAGCAGCAGTACCCGCAGCAGCAGAGGCCCCCGCAGCAGCAGCCCCCGCAGCAGCAGCCCCCGCAGCAGCCGTACCGGCAGGGCCCGCCGCCGCAGCAGTATGCGCCGCAGCACTACCAGCCGCAGCAGCAGCACCCCCAGCAGTACCAGCAGCCGCAGGGGCAGCCCCAGTACCGTCAGCCCCAGCAGCAGCCCCCGCAGGGCCCGCCGCAGCGGCAGCGCCCGCCCGAGCGGGAACCTGCAGAGCCGCGCCGCCGCAGTGCGAACCCGGTGAAGATCCCCGGTCTGGGCTGCCTGAAGGGCTGCCTGGTGCTCATCCTGGTCTTCTTCGTCGCGGGCTGGCTGGTCTGGGAGCTGACCCCGCTCCAGGAGTGGGTCGGCACCGGCAAGGGCTGGTGGGACCAGGTGTGGACCTGGGGCTCGGACGCAGTGGACTGGGTCAGCACGATCGGCGACGCCACGGGAGGCGGCTCGGCCCCCTGATCCGGAGTCGAAGGGGCTTCCGGTTTCGGCCCGGAAGCCGGAACCGGAGCCGAAACCGGAACCAGAACCGGCCCGATGTTGGCGCGAAATGGCTCCTGAATCCGGCCCCATAGTGCCGACTTCATGGATTTGTCGACTTCTGGGACGTGATTTCGCCCGCAGAAGTGAAGGTCGCCGCGATCCGTGGACTCCAACCCCCACCCGGCCGCGTAGCTTTGGTGCGTACGCCAGCCGCTGAGGGAGCAGTCGTGGCACGGAAGATCGGCAGCCGGTACACCGCGCACCAGATCCTTGGGCGCGGCAGCGCGGGCACGGTATGGCTGGGTGAGGGGCCGGAAGGCCCCGTCGCCGTCAAACTGCTGCGCGAAGACCTCGCGTCCGACCAGGAACTGGTCGGACGGTTCGTCCAGGAGCGCAGCGCACTGCTCGGGTTGGAGCACCCGCACGTCGTCTGCGTCCGCGACCTCGTCGTGGACGGCAACGACCTCGCCCTCGTCATGGACCTCGTACGCGGTACGGACCTGCGCACGCGCCTCGACCGCGAGCGGCGGCTCGCCCCCGAGGCGGCCGTCGCGATCGTCGCGGACGTCGCGGACGCGCTGGCGGCCGCGCACGCGGCCGGGGTGGTGCACCGGGACGTCAAGCCGGAGAACGTCCTGCTCGACATGCAGGGCCCGCTCGGGCCGGGCGGCGCGCATCCGGCGCTGCTCACCGACTTCGGCGTGGCCAAGCTCATCGATTCGCCGAGGCGGGCCTCCGGCGGCCGGGTCCCGTCCCCGACCACCCGGATCATCGGGACCCCGGACTATCTGGCTCCCGAGATAGTGGAGGGCCTGCCCCCGCGCGCGGCGGTGGACATCTACGCCCTCGCCACCGTTCTGTACGAGCTGCTGGCGGGTTTCACCCCGTTCGGCGGCGGTCATCCCGGGGCGGTCCTACGACGCCACGTGACCGAGACCGTCGTCCCGCTGCCCGGGATCCCCGACGAGCTGTGGCAGCTGATCGTCCAGTGCCTGGCGAAGGCCCCGGCTTCGCGGCTGCGCGCCTCGGAGCTCTCCCTGCGGCTGCGGGACCTGCAGCCGCTGCTGGCGGGGATGCCGCCGCTGGACGTGGACGAGCCGGACGAGCCGGAGCCGGCGGACGCACCGGAACCGGAGGCCCTGGCGACGGACCCGGTCCGACGCCGCGGCGTGGTCCCGCTGGTTCCGGGATCGGGCTCCTCCACCGACTCCAACCGCGACACCCACACCTCGATGCGGGTGCCGGGGCCGGACGAGCTGGCGGGCGGCGCGCTGGGCACCGCCCGGGTCCCGCGCCCCGCGGGCGGCCACCGGCCTGGCTCCGCGCGGCACCGGGCGGAGACGGTCCGCAAGCGCCGCCTGGCGCTGTCCGCCGCCGCGGTGGCGCTGGCCGCCGCGGTGGGGGTCGGCAGCTGGCTGGCGGTGTCCTCGGACTCGCCGCCGCCGCAGGACAGCAAGCAGTCGGGCTCGACGGGTCCCTGACCCGCGGAGCCGGGCGGAGCCGCTGGGCTCCGCCCGGACCCCGCGGCGGTGGCTATGCGTCGACCAGTTCCGGGTGCCAGCGCCGCGCCACCCCCGGGTGGGCGCGGACCCAGCCCTTCAGCTCGTTGCGGCCGTACTCGGCGTGCAGCGGGTTCGACGCGTCGTGCGCGACCCCCGGGGCGGAGCGCAGGTAGTCGCCCGGGACCGTCTCGACCACGGCGTCCAGGCGCGGGTTGTAGAAGAACGGCACTGAGTACCGCTCCACCTCGCCGGCCGGGCTGACCACCCGGTGGTCCGTCGCCGTCAGGTACCCCTCCGTCGCGATCTCCAGCAGCTCGCCGAGGTTGACCACGAACGCTCCCGGCATCGGGGGAACGTCCAGGAAGGCCCCGTCCCGGACCACCTGCAGCCCGCCCACGGAGTCCTGGAGCAGCAGGGTCAGGAATCCGTAGTCCTTGTGGGCCCCGACCCCCTGGTCCGCGCCGGAGGGGGCCGATCCCGGGTAGCGGATGAGCTTCGTGTGCAGGTGCGGGCGGTCCGCGAAGGCGGCGTCGAAGAAGTCGGCGGGGGCGCCGATCGAGGCCAGCAGCTCCTGGAGCAGGCGGTGGGCGACCGCCGCCAGCCGGGCCTGCCACTGCAGCACCACGTCCCGTAGCTCCGGAAGGGCCTCGGGCCACTGGTTGGGGCCCTCCAGCCACAGATAGGCCGGGTCGTCCGGCCCCACCGCGGGCGCGGGCCGCTCCGCCCCCACGTCCAGCTGGTCCCGCCAGTCGGAGGCTCCGCCCGTCAGCTCGTGGCCGATGCGGGTGTAGCCGCGGAAGTGCGGGGAGTTCAGATTGCTCACGGCCAGCCGGTCGGCCTCCGGGAGCGCGAAGAAGGCCCTGGTCAGCTCGAGGATGCGGGAGGTTTCGGCGGCGGTGACGCCGTGCCCGGTGAGGTGCAGGAAACCGCTGTCCCGGGCGGCCGCGTGGAGGTCCTTGCGGAAGGAGTCGCGCAGGGCCGGATCATCGGCGCGGGAGAGGTCGAGGACGGGAAGGGATTCGGAAGAGTGCGCGGACGGCATGACGGCTCCGTTTCGGATGTCACGGGGTCCTGTTCCCCGGGGATGGCGGGGGGCCGTGGCCGGTGAGGGGCAGGCCGGCAGGGGTTGGCGCCGGGAGCGCGAGGCCACGTACAGGACCAAGTCGGATCGGGGTTGATCAGGCTTGGTGCAGGTCCGGCGGCAGACAGCTCGTCGTAGTGACGCGCATGTGATCCACATGGCGCCGCTTGACGAGGAGAAGAACGGTCATACGGTGAGCGTACGCCCGTGCGATCGGCCGCCAATACGAGGGATTCGGCCTGGCCGGAGAGGTGCCTCCCGGGACCGGCTACGCTGGACCCGTGGCAGTCGTCGATGTTTCCGAAGAGCTGAAGTCCCTCTCCTCGACCATGGGGTCGATCGAGGCCGTCCTGGACCTCGACAAGCTGAGGGCAGATATCGCCGTGCTCGAGGAGCAGGCCGCCGCGCCGTCCCTGTGGGACGACCCGGACGCCGCCCAGAAGATCACGAGCAAGCTTTCGCACCTCCAGGCCGAGGTCCGCAAGACGGAGAGCCTGCGCGGGCGCATCGACGACCTCGCGGTGCTCTTCGAGCTCGCCGTGGAGATGGAAGACGCGGACACCCTCGCGGAGGCGGAGACCGAGCTGGTCTCCGTGCGCAAGGCGCTGGACGAGATGGAGGTCCGCACCCTGCTCTCCGGCGAGTACGCCGAGCGCGAGGCGCTGGTCAACATCCGTGCCGAGGCGGGCGGCGTGGACGCCTCCGACTTCGCCGAGCGCCTGCAGCGCATGTACCTGCGCTGGGCCGAGCGCCACGGCTACCCGACCGAGATCTACGAGACCTCCTACGCGGAAGAGGCCGGCATCAAGTCGACCACCTTCGTGGTCAAGGCCCCGTACGCGTACGGCACCCTCTCCGTCGAGCAGGGCACCCACCGCCTCGTCCGGATCTCGCCCTTCGACAACCAGGGCCGCCGCCAGACGTCCTTCGCGGGCGTCGAGGTGCTGCCGGTCGTCGAGACCAGCGACCACGTCGAGATCGACGAGGCCGAGCTGCGCGTGGACGTGTACCGCGCCTCGGGCCCCGGTGGGCAGGGCGTCAACACGACCGACTCGGCGGTGCGCATCACGCACCTGCCGACCGGGATCGTGGTCTCCTGCCAGAACGAGCGTTCGCAGATCCAGAACAAGGCCAGCGCCATGAACGTCCTCCAGGCCAAGCTGCTCGAGCGGCGCCGCCAGGAGGAGAAGGACAAGATGGACGCGCTCAAGGACGGCGGAAGCTCCTGGGGCAACCAGATGCGGTCCTACGTCCTGCACCCGTACCAGATGGTCAAGGACCTCCGGACGGAGTTCGAGGTCGGCAACCCGCAGGCGGTGCTCGACGGCGAGATCGACGGCTTCCTGGAGGCCGGAATCCGCTGGCGCAAGCAGCAGGAGCAGACCGCGTAAGCAGCTCGTCGCGCAAGCGCACGCACGAGGGCCCGGACACCTGAGAGGTGTCCGGGCCCTCGCGTCGTACGTGCGATCGGTACGTGGCGGCTGAAGAGCTACGCCGTCTGCTGGGCCACCAGTGCGAGCGCGGCCACCAGGATCACGAGCAGCGCGATCAGCGCCATCGGGTTCAGGCCGCCGGAGAAGGGGCCCTCCTGCTGGAGGCGCTGGCGGTTCGCCCGGCACACCGGGCAGCGGCCCTGGTTCACGGGTGCGGCGCAGTTCGCGCACACGAGCCGGTCATATGTCATGCGCTCCTCCTTTCGTCCCCTCGGGTACAACGGCAGCGGGAACGACTCCGTTCCCCTACCACTGTGCCAGCTCTGGAGACATTAGGCGCGGCCCGTCCGGGCAATCGCGGTCGCGCACGCCCGGGACCAGGGGATATATCGGGCAACTCCGGACGCCGGGTCCCCACCTCGCGCCCGTTCGCGTATGGTCACGCACACCTACTCCCGGCGACCGTGGTGCACCCGTGATCCGATTCGACAACGTCTCCAAGTCCTACCCGAAGCAGAGCCGTCCCGCACTCAGAGATGTCTCCCTGGACATCGCGAAGGGCGAGTTCGTCTTCCTGGTCGGCTCCTCCGGCTCCGGCAAGTCCACCTTCATGCGGCTCATCCTGCGCGAGGAGCGGGCGAGCCACGGCCAGGTGCACGTCCTGGGCAAGGACCTCGCCAGGCTCTCCAACTGGAAGGTTCCGCACATGCGGCGCCAGCTGGGGACCGTGTTCCAGGACTTCCGGCTCCTGCCCAACAAGTCGGTGGCCGACAACGTGGCCTTCGCCCAGGAGGTCATCGGCAGACCCCGCGGCGAGATCAAGAAGGCCGTCCCGCAGGTCCTCGAACTCGTCGGCCTCGGCGGCAAGGAGGACCGGATGCCCGGCGAGCTCTCCGGTGGTGAGCAGCAGCGCGTGGCCATCGCCCGCGCCTTCGTCAACCGCCCGGCCCTGCTGATCGCGGACGAGCCCACCGGCAACCTGGACCCCCAGACCTCCGTCGGGATCATGAAGCTGCTGGACCGGATCAACCGGACCGGCACCACCGTGATCATGGCGACCCACGACCAGCAGATCGTCGACCAGATGCGCAAGCGCGTCATCGAACTCGAGCAGGGCCGTCTCGTCCGCGACCAGTCGCGCGGCGTCTACGGCTACCAGCACTGAAAGGCTCCTGAGACGCGATGCGCGCCCAGTTCGTCATGTCGGAGATCGGGGTCGGTCTCCGCCGCAATCTGACCATGACCTTCGCGGTCATCATTTCCGTATCCCTTTCGCTGGCCCTGTTCGGCGGTTCACTGCTCATGCGCGACCAGGTGAGCAAGATGAAGGGCTACTGGTACGACAAGGCCAACGTCACGGTCTACCTCTGCAACAAGAACGACGCGGAGGGCACCGGCGGGGTCTGCTCGAAGGGTGCGGTCACCCCCGAGCAGAAGCAGGCCATCCAGACCGAGCTCGAGAAGATGGAGCTGGTGGACAAGGTCACCTACGAGTCCGCCGACGAGGCCTTCAAGCACTACCAGGAGCAGTACGGGCACACCGCCCTGGCCGCTTCCATCACCCCGGACCAGATGCAGGAGTCCCTGCGGGTCAAGCTCAAGGACCCGGAGAAGTACAAGGTCATCACCACCTCGTTCTCCGGCCGCGACGGGGTCCAGTCGGTCGAGGACCAGCGCAACGTGCTGGACAGCCTCTTCAAGCTGCTCGGCGCGCTCAACTGGGCCGCCCTCGGCATCATGCTGATCATGCTGGTCGTGGCGCTGCTGCTGATCGTCAACACCGTGCGCGTCTCCGCCTTCAGCCGTCGGCGCGAGACCGGGATCATGCGGCTGGTGGGTGCCTCCAGCTTCTACATCCAGGTGCCGTTCATCATGGAGGCCGCCTTCGCCGGCCTCATCGGCGCCTTCTTCGCCTGCGGCATGCTCGGCGCCGGCCAGTACTTCGTGATCGACCACGGCTTCGGGCTGCGCGCCAGGATGGAGCTCATCAACTTCATCGGCTGGGACTCGGTCCTGACCAAGCTGCCGCTGGTGCTCGTCATCGGCGTCCTGATGCCCTCGCTCGCCGCGTTCATCGCGTTGCGCAAGTACCTGAAGGTGTGACAAGCGCCCCGCGGGCGGTCCGGTCAACCAGCCGTACCGCCGCGGGGCTTGTCCTAGACTCGGCGCCATGCCGCGTCTGCCGCGTATCCCCGCCTTCTGTCTCCGGCCCCGCGACCTGCGTCGCGGGGCCGCTTTGACGTTGGCCTTCTGTGCGGCCGTCGGTGCCGGTTCGTGCACGGGCAGTTGGGACCGGGAGGGCGACCGCAGGGATCCCGCCGCGGCCCCGTCCGCCCTGGTGGCCCGTACGGGTCCTGCCGCGCCGGTGCGGCCCGGGGGGTCCGCGACGCCCCGCGGGACCGCCACCGCCGACCGCGACGCGGTGGCAGGGGCGGCCGCCGAGGCCGTCGCCGAGGGCAAGTCCGCCAAGAAGGCCGCCGAGGACGTGGTGAGCCGCAGCGGGGACCGCTGGGGCATGGTCTACGACCAGAGCGAGTACGAGGCCTTCTCCGACGACCTGGACGGCCACTGGACCGGGGTCGGCCTGTGGGCCGGACGCTCGCGCGACGGCCGCATCGAGGTCGACCGGGTCCAGCCGGGCGGCCCCGCCGCCCGGGCCGGGCTGCGCGCGGGGGACCGGCTGCTGAGCATCGATGGGCAGGGCGTGACCGGGCTGCGCGTCGCCGAGGTGGTGGCCCTGCTGCGCGGCGCCGCCGGCACCCAGGTCGTCCTGAACCTGACCCGCGACGGCGTGGACCTCACCGAGACCGTGCGGCGCGAGGAACTGCGTGCCGAGCCGGTGACCGTACGGGAGATCCCCGGCGGGATCACCGTCATCAAGGTGGCCTCCTTCACCCGGGGTTCCGGCGACAGCGTCCGGGCCGCCGTCCGCGCCGCCCCGCCCGGCCGCGGGGTCATGCTCGACCTGCGCGGCAACACGGGCGGGCTGGTCACCGAGGCGGTGACGGCCGCATCCGCCTTCCTGGACGGCGGGCTCGTGGCCACGTACGACGTGCGCGGCGCCCAGCACGCCCTCTACGCGACCCCGGGCGGGGACACGGCGCGGCCGCTGGTGGCGCTGATCGACGGCGGCACGATGAGCGCGGCCGAGCTGGTGACCGGCGCCCTCCAGGACCGCGGCCGCGCGGTGGCCGTGGGCACCCGGACCTTCGGCAAGGGCTCGGTGCAGATGCCGACGGAGCTCCCGGACGGGTCGGTGGCGGAGCTGACGGTGGGTACGTACCGCACTCCGGCGGGCCGCAGCCTGGACGGCGGCGGCATCGCCCCGGACCTGGCGGTGGCGGACGGGGTGGAGGATCGGGCCCGCACGGTATTGAGTGGCATCGGTGTGGGTCCGTAGTGCGAAAATGACCGCACTATGGCAAAGGAAACAGGGCGCAAGCTGATCGCCCAGAACAAGAAGGCGCGGCACGACTACACGATCATCGACACCTACGAGTGCGGTCTCGTGCTCACCGGTACCGAGGTCAAGTCCCTGCGCCAGGGCCGTGCCTCGCTGGTCGACGGCTTCGTGTCGGTGGAGAGCGGCGAGGCCTGGCTCTACAACGTGCACGTGCCGGAGTACAGCCAGGGCACCTGGACGAACCACAGCGCGCGGCGCAAGCGCAAGCTCCTCCTGCACCGCGAGGAGATCGACAAGCTGGAGTCGAAGACGGGGGAGACGGGCAACACGATCGTGCCGCTCGCCCTGTACTTCAAGGACGGCCGGGCGAAGATCGAGATCGCGCTGGCGAAGGGCAAGAAGGAGTACGACAAGCGGCAGTCGCTGCGCGAGAAGCAGGACACGCGCGAGACGAACCGGGTGATCTCGGCCGTCAAGCGCAAGGAGCGCGGCCAGCTTTAACCTTCTGGCACACGGTGGTCCACTTCGCGTACGATGGCGTCAGCACCACGCGCTTGCGGGTGGTGGCTGGGAGAACAGGCCTGACGAGACCGGTACGACCGGTGGAGCCGCCAGGACCTGTTGCCTAACTGAATAGCGTGAAACATGGGGATGATCGGTTTCGACAGCGGATGTCGATGTAGGGGAAGCGAGCCGAGAAAGCGGCAATGATCTCGTTAACCATATGTCGCAAACAATAATCGCCAACTCCAAGAGCGATAACTCCCGCTTCACCCTCGCTGCCTAATAACAGTGAGCTGAAGCCTCTGTGAGGAGCGTCAGCCCGGAAGTGGTCCCGGTCCGGATCCTGGCGTCAACAAGGGATCTAAACCTCTAGCTCCGGTCGCGGGAGCTTGAGGGAAATCAAACAGTGACTGAGCCCGTCGGAGACTTGTCCGTGTGATCTCCGGGGCTGAGAAAAGCGCAGCGGAATGCGCTCGGAGAAGCCCTACTTCTGCACCGTTGGACGCGGGTTCGATTCCCGCCATCTCCACAACCCCATGTTGTACAAAGGCCCCGCGGCCATCAGGCTGCGGGGCCTTTGTCGTGTCGAGTCAGTAGTGGTAGCGGGCCTTGAGGATCTTCACTTCCTTCTCGTCCGCCCGGTAGACGAGACGGTGTTCGTCATCGATCCGGCGGGACCAGTAGCCCGACAGCTCGCCCTTCAGCGGCTCGGGCTTGCCGATCCCGCTGAACGGGTCGCGCTGGATCTCGCCGATCAGGCGGGTGATCCTGCGGGCCATCTTCCGGTCCGACGAGAGCCAGAAGAGGAAGTCGTCCCAGGCGGCGGGGTCGAAGTGGATGCTCCTCACTCCTCGCCCCCGGCCATCTCCCTCAGGTCGTCAAGGGTCTTGGCAACCGTGGTCGCGCCTTCCCGGTCGCGGGCGACTGCTTCCATCAGGCGCTTCGCGTTCTCCGGGGATCGGAGCAGGTAGACGGTTTCCTGCCAGGAGTCGTAGTCGTCGGCGGCCATGAGGACGGCGTCGCCACTCTTGGAGGTGATGCGTACCGGAGTGTGGTCGGTGTTGACGCGTTCGATGAGCGGGAACAGGGTCGCCCTGGCTTCACTGGCGCTTATGGACATGGCGTCACTCCATTCTCGACGGTACCTATTTACGGTACCAGATTTGTACCTAAAACTTGTACCGTCGCCCTGCCGTGCCGATGAGGAGGGCCAGTAGGGCCGCCGCCGCCGGGAGGGCGTACGGGGCTGTCGTGCCCAGGTGGTCGATCGCGGCGCCGGCGCCGGCGGAGCCGGTCGCTATGCCGGCGAAGAGTGCAGTGACGGCCAGGGTCATGCCCTCGTTGAGGCGGCCCGGCGGGGTCACCCGGTGGATCCGGGACATCGCGGTGACCATGACCGGGGCCGTGGCCATGCCGGCCAGCAGCAGTGCCAGGGCCAGGGGGAGCACCGAGCCGGTGGCCGCGGCCACCCAGGGGAGCGTCATGGCCCCGGCCAGGGCGGCCAGGCAGGTGGTCAGTCCGCGCGGGCGGAGGGTTCCGTAGAGCAGACCGGCCGCGCAGGAGCCCGCCGCCTGGAGGCCGAGGACCGGGCCCGAGAGCGCGCCGAGGCCGTGGGCGCCGAGGTGGGCGACGGAAGTGATCTCCAGCGAGCCGAACATCGCGCCGAGGGCCAGGAAGAGGGGCAGGAGGGGGAACAGGCCGCGCAGGCGGGCGCCGGAGCGGGAGGGCGGAGACGGCGGCGGCTCGGTGCCCCGGTGCGCGGTGAAGACCAGCATGCCGGCCAGGAGCAGCGCGGCGCCCGTGAGCGTGCCCGCCTCCGGGAAGACGGCGGTGCACAGGAAGGCGGCGGCCACCGGGCCGAGCATGTACGCCAGCTCGTCGGCGGCCTGCTCGAAGGACATCGCCGTGTGGTGCGCGGCGCGGTCGCCCCCCAGCAGGTGGGTCCAGCGGGCCCGGGACATGCCGCCGATGTTGGGGGTGGTCGCGGTGGCGGCGTAGGCGGCGAACAGGGTCCAGGCGGGGGCCTGGGTACGGACGCACACGATCAGGGAGACGGAGCCGAGGACCGCGATCAGGGTGGCGGGGACGGCGACGCGCGCCTGCCCGTGCCGGTCCACCAGCCGGGCCGTCCACGGCGCCACGACCGCGGTGGCGGCCAGGCCGGCCGCGACCACGGCGCCGGCGAGGGCGTACGAGCCGCGCTGGCCCGCGATCATCATGACGGCGCTGATGCCGAACATGCCCATGGGCAGGCGGGCGATGAGGTTCCCGGTGGTGAACCCGCGGGTGCCCGGGAGGGTGAACAGCCGCCGGTAGGGGCCGGGAACGCGGGCCGGTCGAGCCCGGGTGGCCGGGGAGGCGGCGAGGACCAGGGTGGTCCCGGTGACGGTCATCAGCGGGCCGGAGGAGCCGGGGGAAGCGGCCGTGGTCGTGGTGGGCATGGCACAAGGCTCGGGGTGCGGGCCGCCGCCGGTCCAACACCTGTTCGGGCGCGATTCACCGGTTCTCGTTGTCAATCGCCGTTAGTCTCCTGGGGTGACGCCCCGAGACCTCGACCCCCGGCTGCTGCGCGCCTTCCTCGCGGTGGCCGAGGAACTGCACTTCACCCGCGCCGCCGCCCGCCTGTACGTCGCCCAGCAGGCCCTGAGCCGGGACGTGCGGCGCCTCGAACAAGGCCTGGGGTCACCCCTGTTCGTCCGCACCACCCGCGCCGTCGAGCTGACCGCGGACGGGGAGCGGCTGCTGCCGCTGGCCCGCCGGGTGCTGGCCGCCCACGAGGAGCTGGCCGCCGCCTTCGCCGGGGACGGCGGGTACCGGCCGCTGCTCGTCGACCTCAACACCGACGGCCCCGGCACCGCCCGCACCGTCCTGGACCGGGCCCGCGAACTCGCCCCCGACTGCGAGCTGATGGCCCGCTTCGAATCCGGGCTCACGCACGCCGCCGCCGAGATCGCCGCCGGCCGCCTCGACGTCTCCTTCGGGTACGCCGACGGCCTCGCCCCGGCACTGCGGGCCCGCCTTGCGCAGGCGCCCGTACGGTACGAGCCGCTCGCGGTGCTGCTGCCCGACTCCCACGCGCTGGCCGCGCTGGAACACGTACCGCTGGAGGCGCTCGCGGGGGAGACCGTGTACGCCGGGGCCGGCAATCCGCGGACCCTGGAGTGGACCGGGCTGGCCCGCGAGCTGTTCGCCGGGCGGGGGATCGAGGCGGCGCCGCCCGCGCCGGTGGCGGTCGGCAAGGACGAGTTCCGCCGGGTCATGGCCAAGACCGGGAACCCGGTCCTGGCCACGGTCGGCTTCGTCGACCTGCCCGGCTGCGTGAAGCGGCCGCTGACCGGCCCGGTGCCCCTGTCGCCGCTGTCGATGGTGTGGCGCAAGGGCTTCGCCCACCCCGGGCTGGACGCCCTGCACGCCGCCGCGGCGGAGCTCGCCGCGGGGCACGGCTGGCTGGAGGTGCCCCCGGACAGCTGGCTGCCCGCACCCGCCGGCGCGGCGGCGGCCACGCTCACACCGGGCCCCGGCGGCGGGTGAGAGCAAGGTTTCCCGGCGGTCATCCGGCGGGGACCGGGGCCGAAACGAGCCGTTTCTACGGTCGTCACCACGGACGAGATGCGACGCGACGATACGAGGCGCGCCGCGATGCGACGTGATCGCAGCAGCTGTGGAGGCGTGTGATGACCAGTACGACCGCTACGACCGCACCGCGCAAGGGGAGCCGCTGGATCGAGCGGTGGGATCCCGAGGACGAGACCTTCTGGAGGGAGACGGGGGAGAAGACCGCCCGGCGCAACCTGGTCTACTCCGTGTTCTCCGAACACATCGGGTTCTCGATCTGGTCCCTGTGGTCGGTGATGGTCCTCTTCATGGGACCCAAGTACGGGATCGACCCCGCCGGCAAGTTCTTCCTCATCGCCACCGCCACCTGCGTCGGCGCCCTGGTCCGCATTCCCTACACCTTCGCCGTGGCCCGCTTCGGCGGCCGGAACTGGACGGTCGTCAGCGCTGTGCTGCTGCTCGCGCCGACCACGGCCGCCTGGCTGGTCATGGAGCCCGGGACCTCGTACGGCACCTTCCTGCTGGTGGCCGCGCTGACCGGGGTCGGCGGCGGCAACTTCGCCTCGTCGATGACGAACATCAACGCCTTCTTCCCGCTGCGCAAGAAGGGCTGGGCGCTCGGCCTCAACGCGGGCGGCGGCAACATCGGCGTACCCGTGGTCCAGCTCGCCGCACTCCTGGTCATCGCCGTGGCCGGGGCCGGCCACCCGAGGCTGCTGCTCGGCGCCTACATCCCGCTCATCGTGATCGCGGCCGCGCTCGCCGTGCTGCGGATGGACAACCTGGCACCGGTGCGCAACGACACGGGCGCCGTACTGGAGGCGGTCCGCGAACCCCACACCTGGATCATGGCGTTCCTCTACATCGGCACCTTCGGGTCCTTCATCGGCTACAGCTTCGCCTTCGGACTGGTCCTCCAGACGCAGTTCGGCCGCACCCCGCTCCAGGCGGCCTCGCTCACCTTCATCGGGCCGCTGCTCGGCTCGCTGATCCGGCCGGTCGGCGGGGCCCTCGCGGACCGGTTCGGCGGGGCGCGCATCACCCTCGGGACGTTCGTGGGGATGGCGGCGGCCACCGGAGTGGTGATCCTGGCCTCCGTACGGGAGTCCCTGCCGGTGTTCCTCGTCGGCTTCGTGGCACTGTTCGTCCTCAGCGGGCTCGGCAACGGCTCCACCTACAAGATGATCCCCGGCATCTTCCAGGTGAAGGCACTGGTGCGCGGCATGGGCGGCGAGGACGCGGCCGCGTACGGGCGGCGGCTGTCCGGTGCCTCCATGGGACTCATCGGCGCGGTCGGAGCCCTCGGCGGGCTCGGCATCAACCTGGTCTTCCGGGCCGCGTTCCTCGGCTCCGGCTCGGGCACGGCGGCCTTCGTGACCTTCCTCGGCTTCTACGCGGTGTGCTGCGCCGTCACGTGGGCGGTATACCTTCGCCGGCCCGCCCGGGTCATGATCCCCGCACCGGGCGCCGAGGCGAAGCCGCAGCTCACCTCGGTGTAACGGCCGCCACACCCTGGTTAACGGCACCGAAATACGCGTGAACCGAGCCTGATACGCCCCCAGGGCAGGCTCGGTTCACGCGAACGCGATACCGGAGCCCGGAACGGATCCGATACCGGCCCGGATGCCGGACCCGACCACTGCGCGAGGCAGGTCACCATGTACGACACCCCCACCGGGCCGGTCCCGGCCGCCGGGCCGCTCGCGGGCTTCACCATCGGAGTCACCGCGGCCCGCCGGGCCGACGACCTCATCGCCCTGCTGCGCCGCCGGGGGGCCACGGTGCTGCACGCGCCCGCCCTGCGGATCGTGCCGCTCGCCGACGACACCGAACTGCTGTCCGCGACCAAGGAACTGATCGGCTGCGCGCCCGACGTGGTCGTGGCCACCACCGCCATCGGCTTCCGGGGCTGGATCGAGGCCGCCGACGGGTGGGGGCTCGGCGAGGAACTGCTCGGGCGGCTGCGGGAGACCGAGCTGCTGGCGCGCGGGCCGAAGGTCAAGGGTGCGATCCGGGCCGCCGGGCTCGTGGAGACCTGGTCCCCGGGGTCGGAATCGCTCGCCGAGGTACTGGACCGGCTGCTGACGGCCGGGGTGGCCGGCCGGCGCATCGCCCTCCAGCTGCACGGCGAGCCGCTGCCCGGGTTCATCGAGGCGCTGCGGGCGGGCGGGGCCGAGGTGGTCGGCGTACCGGTGTACCGCTGGATGCCCCCCGAGGACCTCGGTCCGCTGGACCGGCTGCTCGACGCGGTGGTCGCAGGCGGGGTCGACGCGATCGGCTTCACCTCGGCGCCGGCGGCCGCCTCGATGCTGTCGCGGGCCCAGGAGCGGGGCGTACGGGAACCCGTGCTCGCGGCGCTGACCGGCGGGGCGGTGCTGTCGGCGTGCGTGGGCCCGGTGACGGCCCTGCCGTTGCAGGCGGAAGGGGTGGCCACGGTCCAGCCCGAACGCTTCCGGCTCGGCCCCCTCGTACAGCTCCTCTGTCAGGAACTCCCCGGCCGGGCCCGGGTGCTTCCGGTGGCCGGCCACCGGCTGGAGCTGCGCGGCCACGCGGTCCTCCTGGACGACGAGCTCCGCCCGGTCCCACCGGCCGGCATGGCCCTGCTGCGCGCCCTGGCCCGCCGGCCGGGCTGGGTGGTGGCCCGCTCGGAGCTGCTGCGCACCCTCCCGGGCGCGGGCCGGGACGAGCACGCGGTGGAAACGGCGATGGCCCGACTGCGGGTGGCCCTCGGGGTGCCCAACCTGATCCAGACCGTCGTCAAGCGGGGCTACCGGCTGTCGCTGGACGCGGGCGCCTGCGCGGACTGACGGGGGTCCGTTAGCGTGCCCGGATGATCGTTGATGGTGTGGAGATGCGGGAGATCCGGACGGCGGACGCCGCCGGGCTCGCCGACGTACTGGACCGGAACCGGGCCTACATGGCCCCCTACGAGCCCCGGCGGGACGAGGGGTTCTACACCGAGGCCGGGCAGCGGGGGCGGATCGAGAGCCTCCTCCAGGACCGGGACGGGGGGCGGGCGCGGCCGTTCGTGCTCGTGGCCGTCGCGACCGGCGAACGGATCGGGGCGATCAACCTCGGTTCCATCGCGCTCGGGCCGCTGCGCAGCGGAGGCGTCGGCTACTGGATCGCCCAGGAGTGGGCCGGGAAGGGGCTGGCCACCGCCGCGCTGGAGGAGGTATGCCGGATCGCCCGTGACGAGGTCGGACTGCACCGGATCGAAGCCGGGACCCTCGTCGACAACTTCGCCTCGCAGCGGGTGCTGGCGAAGGCGGGCTTCGAGCAGTACGGGCTCGCGCCGAAGTTCCTGCACATCGACGGGGCCTGGCGCGACCACCGGCTCTTCCAGCGGCTGCTGCACGACGACCCGCCCGCTCTCTGATCCCGCCGCGCCGCGCCAGGCCCCGCCGCTCCCCCGCCCCGCCCGTCTTCCCGCCGTTCGCCCTCTAGCCGCCCGCCCGCGGGGCGGGCACTCTGGGGGCACGCCCAACAGTGAGGCGGTGACGGGCATGTGGTTCGACTCCGGGCGGGTCTGCCTGGACCTGGTGGCCACCTTCGGGACCGACCGGTACGCCGAGCGGGCCGAGGGGATCCGGGACGGGGACGAGCTGCGGCTGTGGCTCGCCGGAGCCGGGCTGGTGCCCGACCGGACCCCGCTCGCCCGGGTGGGAGCCGACTGGGTACAGGCCTTCCAGGTGCTGCGCGCCGACGTCGAGAGCCTCGTACGGGCCGAGCTCGCGGGGGCCCCGCCGCCCGGGGCCGCGCTGGCCCGGGTCAACGCGGCGGCCGCCGGTCCACCCCCGGGACTGTGTGCCGTACAGGACCAAGAAGGTCACCTCGTCCGGGAGTTGTGCGGCGGGGTCGAATGCGCCGGACTGCTCGCCGCCGTCGCCCGGGACGCGGTGGAGCTGCTCACCGACCCCGGGGACCGGGCGCTGCTGCGGGTCTGCGAGGGGGACGGGTGCGCCCGGGTCTACCTCGACACCTCCCGCGGACACCGGCGCCGCTGGTGCTCCAGCGAGCTGTGCGGGAACCGCGAACGCGTGGCCCGGCACCGGCGCCGCGTGCTCGAATCCAGGCCCGGATGACCCCGCCAGGGGTGCCCGTCCGGCGTCCCTCCGGCACCCGCCGGACGTGATCTTCGTCTTGATCCGCGAGCCGTCCCGGAACGGGCGTGCGCGCGGGGGCCCCTTCGCGTACGGTTGACGGTCGCCCATGCACGACCGAAAGGGGCCTTGGTGGCCGCGCAGAATGCCGCTGTCGACAGCACGGCGGATTCCGTCCGCGATCGGGAGATCGCGGTCGAGCAGACGCATCTCGATCACGTGTACCGACGCCTTGAGGAGAAGATCCACGAGGCCGAGTTCCTGATGAACGACGCCGCCAAGCGTGGCCAGGTCGGCACGCCCGGCGCCCTCGCGGAGAGGGACGCACAGGTCTTCCGAGCCGGAATCCACCTCAACCGTCTCAACAACGAGTTCGAGGACTTCCTCTTCGGCCGGATCGACCTGGTCCTCGGCAAGGACGGGGAGCGCGGGCCGGACGGCGCGTTCACCTCCGTCGAGCCCGCCGACGACGCGATCCGCGCCGATCTCACGGCGGACATCGCCGAGACGCTCCACATCGGCCGCATCGGGGTCCTCGACTCCGACTACGCGCCGCTCGTCATCGACTGGCGGGCCCCCGCGGCTGCGCCCTTCTACCGTTCCACGCCCAAGGAGCCCGGCCGCGTCGTACGCCGTCGCGTGATCCGCTCCAAGGGCCGCAAGGTGCTCGGCGTCGAGGACGACCTGATGCGTCCCGAGGTCACGGCCTTCCTCGGCGGGAGCGAACTGCCCGCCATCGGCGACGGCGCCCTGATGGCCGCTCTCGGGCGGGCCCGTACGCACTCGATGCGCGACATCGTCTCCTCCATCCAGGCCGAGCAGGATCTCGTCATCCGGGCGCCCGCCGCCTCGGTCGCCGAGGTCGCGGGCGGACCGGGCACCGGCAAGACCGCCGTCGCCCTGCACCGCGCCGCCTACCTGCTCTACCAGGACCGGCGCCGCTACTCGGGCGGCATCCTCATCGTCTCCCCGACCCCGCTGCTCGTCGCGTACACCGAGGGCGTCCTGCCCTCCCTCGGCGAAGAGGGCCAGGTCGCCATCCGCGCGCTCGGCTCGCTCGTCGACGGGGCCGAGGCGACCACGTACGACGATCCCACCGTGGCCCGGATCAAGGGCTCGTCGCGGATGCTGAAGGTGCTGCGCAAGGCCGTACGCGGAGCCCTGGAGCTCGGCGGTCCCGGCGGCACCGCTCCCGACCGGCTGCGGGTGGTGGCCTTCGGGCGCCGCCAGGAGCTGGAGGCCGCCGATCTCGACAGGATCCGGCAGAACGTGCTGTCCGGCACGGCCCCGGTGAACCTGCTGCGCCCGCGCGCCCGCAAGCTGCTCCTGGACGCGCTGTACTCGAAGTCCGGCGGCGCCGGCCGGCACAGCGATCCGGAGCTCGCCGCCGAGCTTCGGTCCGCCTTCGACGAGGACATCTCGACGGAGGACGCCTTCATCGAGTTCCTGAACGCCTGGTGGCCCGAGCTGACCCCGCGCACGGTGCTGGCCTCCATGGCCGACGAGCGGCGCCTGGGCCGCTGGTCGCGCCGGGACCTGAACCCGCGCGAGACCCGCCAGTTGGCCCGTTCCCTGCGTCGGGTGGGCCCGGACGGCAAGGGCCCGCTGTCGGTGCACGACGTGGCGCTGCTGGACGAGCTCCTGCAGCTGATCGGCGCGCCCGCGCGGCCCAAGCGCAAGCGGGAGCTGAACCCGCTGGACCAGCTGACCGGGCTGGAGGAGCTGATGCCGACCCGCGAGGAGACCCAGTGGGAGCGGGCCGAGCGGCTCGCGGCGGAGCGCACCGAGTACGCGCACGTGATCGTCGACGAGGCGCAGGACCTGACGCCGATGCAGTGGCGGATGGTCGGCCGGCGCGGCCGGATGGGCACCTGGACGGTGGTCGGGGACCCGGCGCAGTCCTCGTGGACGGACCCGGAGGAGGCCGCGGCCGCGCGCGACGAGGCGCTGGGCTCGCGGCCGCGGCGGCGGTTCACCCTGACCGTGAACTACCGCAACCCGGCCGAGGTCGCGGAGGTCGCCTCCCGGGTGCTGAAACTGGCCGCGCCGGGCATGGAGCCGCCGACGGCGGTGCGCTCCACGGGCCTGGAGCCGCGGTTCACGGCGGTCGCCGAGGACCTGGCGGACACCGTCCGGGAGGAGACCCGGCGGCTGCTGGAGCAGGTGGACGGCACGGTCGGCGTGGTCGTGGCCATGGACCGGCGGGTGGAGG
The DNA here is from genome assembly GCF_057834465.1 of Streptomyces sp. GL_140. Lineage (NCBI taxonomy): Bacteria > Bacillati > Actinomycetota > Actinomycetes > Kitasatosporales > Streptomycetaceae > Streptomyces > Streptomyces sp. GL_140. The sequence continues at coordinate 3,210,697 of NZ_CM174404.1, read as the reverse complement.
CCGCCCAGTGGCTCGCCGACCTGGGGGAGCGGGCGGTCGCGCTGGGCAGCCTGGAGGCGAAGGGCCTGGAGTACGACGCCACGGTGGTCGTCTCCCCGGCGGAGATCGCGGACGAGTCCCCGGCGGGCCTGAGGGTGCTCTACGTGGCCCTGACCCGTGCGACGCAGCAGCTGACGGTGATCTCCACGGCGCAGGACACCCCGGACGCGCAGGGCGTCGCGGCGCTGCTCCAGCCGTAGCGGGGGCGGGCGGTCCGGGGCCGGGTGGCTGTTCACTCGTGGTCCTCCGGGCCGCTCAGGGCCTCGTACGCCCGGTCCGTGGGGGTGGTCGGCCGGACGGTACGGCTGGTTGGTCGGCGCCCACTCGCGTGGTCGGCGGAACCTTCTGCCGGTAGGGGGATCACTTCCGGCGAACCTTTGTTAGCCTGGTGAAGGCACCGACTCGATCCAAGCCCCCGGGCCCAACCTTCGTCGCCTAGAGCGACCACTTGCCGCGAGGCGAGCATGGCGGGTCGGTGTCATTGACGTACGAAGCACCAGGTCCGCGTCCTCCACCCAGTGGGGGGCGCGGACCTTTTTGTATGGGCCACCCATTCCGAAGACCCCGATTATCTCGTATGGTGGAAGTGTCTTTCCGAAATTTGTAGCTGGTTACCTTGTACCGGCTGGTAGGTGGGACGATCGGACAACAGGTCCTGCCGCACCTGCCGTGTTCTGGGGGCGCGCCGTAGGACCCTGCGTGTACAGAAGAACCAGGGACAGAAGAGGAACACGGCCATGGCAACGGCGCCCAGCGTCTCGTACTCGATGACGGTCCGCCTGGAAGTGCCCGCGAGCGGAACCGCGGTCTCCCAGCTCACCACCGCCGTGGAGTCCTCCGGTGGCTCCGTCACCGGCCTCGATGTGACCGCCTCCGGCCACGAAAAGCTCCGCATCGACGTCACCATCGCAGCCACCTCCACGGCGCACGCGGACGAGATCGTCGGCAAGCTGCGGGGGATCGACGGGGTCACGCTCGGGAAGGTCTCCGACCGTACCTTCCTGATGCACCTCGGCGGCAAGATCGAGATGGCCTCCAAGCACCCCATCCGCAACCGCGACGACCTCTCGATGATCTACACCCCGGGCGTGGCCCGCGTGTGCATGGCGATCGCCGAGAACCCCGAGGACGCCCGGCGTCTGACCATCAAGCGCAACTCCGTCGCAGTCGTGACGGACGGCAGCGCCGTGCTGGGCCTCGGCAACATCGGCCCGATGGCCGCGCTGCCCGTCATGGAGGGCAAGGCGGCCCTCTTCAAGCGCTTCGCGGGCATCGACGCGTGGCCGATCTGCCTGGACACCCAGGACTCCGACGAGATCGTCGCGATCGTCAAGGCGATCGCCCCGGGCTTCGCCGGCATCAACCTCGAGGACATCTCCGCGCCGCGCTGCTTCGAGATCGAAGCCCGGCTGCGCGAGGCCCTGGACATCCCCGTCTTCCACGACGACCAGCACGGCACCGCCATCGTGGTCCTGGCCGCCCTCACCAACGCACTGCGCGTGGTGGGCAAGACAGTTGGCGACGTCAAGGTGGTCATGTCGGGCGCCGGGGCGGCCGGTACCGCCATCCTCAAGCTGCTCCTCGCAGCGGGCGTCAAGAACGTCGTCAGCGCCGACATCCACGGTGTCGTGCACGCGGACCGCCCCGACCTCGTCGACGCGGCCGCGGACTCCCCGCTGCGCTGGATCGCCGACAACACCAACCCCGAGGGCTACACGGGCACCCTGAAGGAGGCCGTGGTCGGCGCCGACGTGTTCATCGGCGTCTCGGCCCCGAACGTGCTGTCCGGCGACGACGTGGCCGCCATGGCCGAAGGTGCGATCGTGTTCGCGCTCGCGAACCCGGACCCCGAGGTGGACCCGGCCGTCGCCCGCCAGACCGCCGCCGTCGTGGCCACCGGCCGCTCCGACTTCCCGAACCAGATCAACAACGTCCTGGTCTTCCCGGGCGTCTTCCGCGGCCTGCTCGACGCCCAGTCGCGCACGGTCAACACCGAGATGATGCTGGCCGCCGCGAGCGCCCTTGCCGACGTGGTCGGCGAGGACGAGCTCAACGCGAACTACATCATCCCGTCGGTCTTCAACGACAAGGTCGCGGGCGCGGTCGCCGGAGCCGTCCGCAAGGCCGCCTCGGCCGCTGTGGTGCCCCCCACCTCGGCCTGATCCCCGGCGCGTCGCGGGATGCGGGCCCCCCGGGCCGCCTCTAGGGTTGCGGGGATGCCCGCGTGGCCCGCGGTCCGCTTCTTCCGGACACCGTCCGGTACGCCTTCTGGTGCGGACGGAGCGTCACCGCGGCGTGACTGTGGCGCTTTTCGTGTGACCCCGGCGGGTGCCGGATTGGCTTTCCCGCCGCTGGTGGGGGCAGGATGCGTAACCGGGCGAGAGGGTCTGACGTCAGACCCGGGTCCGGGGACTGTCCTAGGGCCCTGGCAGCATCGGCTTCGATCTCACGCCTCTAAGGCACGTTGAACACGGGAGTACAACATGAACCGCAGTGAGCTGGTGGCCGCTCTGTCCGAGCGCGCCGAGGTGACCCGCAAGGACGCCGACGCCGTTCTGGCCGCGCTCGCCGAGACCGTCGGCGAGATTGTCGCCAAGGGCGACGAGAAGGTCACCATCCCCGGCTTCCTGACCTTCGAGCGCACCCACCGTGCCGCTCGCACCGCGCGCAACCCGCAGACCGGCGACCCCATCCAGATCCCGGCCGGCTACAGCGTGAAGGTCTCCGCGGGCTCCAAGCTCAAGGAAGCCGCCAAGGGCAAGTAGTCCGCCCTTGTGCCGAGGGCCGCAGCGGCCCTCGGGACGGCAGTAGTACGTAGTACGCGAGAGGCGGCCACCCGGCACCGGGTGGCCGCCTCTCTGCCGTCCCGGCGCACCTCCGGGGTCCCGGAACGCCAGAACGCCCCCACAGGCCCTGTACGGGGCCTCTGGGGGCGTTCTGGGGCGGTCTGTGGCGATCTACGGGGTCTGCGGGGTCTACGGGGCTCCGCCGTGCGGCGGAGCCCCGTTAGACGAGGTCGCCGCCCGGCAGCTCGACCTTGGCGCCCAGTTCCACGAGCTTCTCCATGAAGTTCTCGTAGCCGCGGTTGATCAGGTCGATGCCGTGGACCCGCGAGGTGCCCTCGGCCGCGAGCGCCGCGATCAGGTACGAGAACCCGCCGCGAAGGTCGGGGATGACCAGGTCGGCGCCCTGGAGCTTGGTGGGCCCGGAGACGACCGCCGAGTGCAGGAAGTTGCGCTGGCCGAAGCGGCAGGCGCTGCCGCCCAGGCACTCCCGGTAGAGCTGGATGTGCGCGCCCATCTGGTTGAGCGCCGAGGTGAAGCCGAGGCGGGACTCGTAGACCGTCTCGTGGACGATCGAGAGGCCGGTGGCCTGCGTCAGCGCCACGACCAGCGGCTGCTGCCAGTCGGTCTGGAAGCCGGGGTGGACGTCGGTCTCCAGCGCGATGGCGTTGAGCGGGCCGCCCGGGTGCCAGAAGCGGATGCCCTCGTCGTCGATCTCGAAGGCGCCGCCGACCCGGCGGAAGGTGTTCAGGAAGGTCATCATCGAACGCTGCTGGGCGCCGCGCACGTAGATGTTGCCGCCGGTCGCCAGCGCCGCGGACGCCCAGGAGGCGGCCTCCAGCCGGTCCGGGAGCGCCTTGTGGTTGTAGCCGCCGAGGCGGTCGACACCGGTGATCCGGATGGTCCGGTCGGTGTCCATGGAGATGATCGCGCCCATCTTCTGCAGTACGCAGATGAGGTCCTCGATCTCCGGCTCCACGGCGGCGTTGCTGAGCTCGGTGACGCCCTCGGCCAGGACGGCCGTCAGCAGCACCTGCTCGGTCGAGCCGACCGAGGGGTAGGGCAGGCGGATCTTGCAGCCGCGGAGGCGCTGCGGGGCCTCCAGGTACTGACCGCCCTCGCGCTTCTCGATGGTCGCGCCGAACTGGCGGAGCACCTCGAAGTGGAAGTCGATCGGCCGGCCGCCGATGTCGCAGCCGCCCAGGCCCGGGATGAAGGCGTGGCCGAGGCGGTGCAGCAGCGGGCCGCAGAACAGGATCGGGATGCGCGAGGAGCCCGCGTGCGCGTCGATGTCGGCGACGTTGGCGCTCTCGACGTGCGAGGGGTCGAGCACCAGCTCGCCCGGCTCGTCGCCGGGGCGCACGGTCACGCCGTGCAGCTGGAGCAGCCCGCGCACGACCCGGACGTCACGGATGTCCGGAACGTTGCGCAGTCTGCTGGGTTCGCTGCCCAGCAGGGCCGCCACCATCGCCTTGGGTACGAGGTTCTTCGCGCCGCGGACACGGATCTCGCCCTCGAGCGGGGTTCCACCGTGAACAAGCAGTACATCGTCGCTGATGCCGGTCATGAATCTCGCGTTCCGGGAGGGATGGGCAGGGGGCCAGTGAAAAGGGTAAGGGGCAGCACCCCCCTGTTTGTATGGCTGACGGGGCCCTGGGACTGTCATGAATTCGCCACAACACCCTGGGTGCCCGCCAGGTGGCGGAGCGTCTCCTTCCATGCGGGGTCCTTCCGGGCCGCGCGTGCGCCCTCCCCGCTGCTGCCGTGCGCCCTGAGCTGCGTGCGCTCCGAACGCGCCGCCCACTCCCCCTCACGGGCGAATGTGCGAGATCATGTCGGCATGACCGAGGTGTCCTCCCTCACAGGGCGGCTGCTCGTGGCCACCCCCGCCCTCGCGGACCCGAACTTCGATCGAGCGGTCGTGCTGCTGCTCGACCACGACGAGCAGGGTTCGCTCGGCGTCGTCCTCAACCGGCCCACCCCGGTGGGTGTCGGCGACGTCCTGCTGCCCTGGGCCGCGCTGGCCGGCGCCCCCGGAGTGGTCTTCCAGGGCGGCCCGGTGGGGCTGGACTCCGCGCTGGGGGTCGCAGTCATCCCGGGTGAGGAGGGGCCGCTCGGGTGGCGCCGGGTGCACGGGGCGATCGGCCTGGTGGACCTGGAGGCTCCGCCGGAGCTGCTGGCCGCGGCGCTGGGAGGGCTGCGCATCTTCGCCGGTTACTCGGGCTGGGGCCCGGGCCAGCTGGAAGCGGAACTGGGCGACGGGGCCTGGTACGTCGTGGACTCGGAGCCGGGCGACGTCTCCTTCCCGGATCCGGAACGGCTGTGGCGGGCGGTGCTGCGGCGCCAGCGCAGCGAGCTCGCGATGGTGGCCACGTACCCGGACGACCCGTCGCTGAACTGACCCTGCCCGGGATCGGTACCCTGGCTCCATGAGCACTCTTGAGCCCGATCGCGGGACTGGTACGGGGACCCTCGTAGAGCCGACGCCGCAGGTGTCCCACGGTGACGGAGACCACGAGCGCTTCGCCCACTACGTCCAGAAGGACAAGATCATGGAGAGCGCGCTCGGGGGCACCCCCGTCGTCGCGCTCTGCGGCAAGGTCTGGGTACCGGGCCGGGACCCGAAGAAGTACCCGGTCTGTCCCATGTGCAAGGAGATCTACGAGTCCATGGGCCCCGGCGGGGACAAGGACAAGGGCGGCAAGGGCGAGTAGTCCAGCCCCCCTTTTGCAGGACCAAGGCCCTTGGGTGCGCTGTGGTGCGCCCGGGGGCCTTTGCCGTGCGCGGGGGGCGGGTTAGGGTCGCCGCGTAAGCGTCCTGTGCGTCCTGTGAAACGTGCGTTGTGCATGCTGCAACCGTGGAGGTCGAAACATGCCCGAGTTGATTCCCGAACCCCGGTACGCGCGGTTCAAGCCGGGCATCGGCGTGCTGGAGCTCACCGACCCGCTGCTCGCCGCCGCAGCCGGCACCGAGGGCGCGGCCCGCTGGCTGCGCCGGGAGCTCGGCGCGGCCACCGGCTGGGCGCTGCCGGCCGCGGTGGCGGGGGATGAGGGCGTCGAGGCGGGGGAGCGCGGCGGCGGGCGCCCGGTGATCCGGCTCGCGCTGCGGCCCGCGATCGCGCGGGGCGCCGGCGCCGAGTCCTACGAACTCCACGTCGCGCCAGGCTTCGTACTCCTCGAAGGGGCCGACGAGGCGGGCCTCTTCTACGCGGCGCAGACGCTGCGTCAGCTGCTCGGGCCCGACGCCTACCGGCGGGCCCCGCTGCCGGGGGCGGTGTGGCGGCTGCCGTACGGGGACATCCTGGACGGCCCGCGCTTCGGCTGGCGCGGGATGATGCTCGACGTCGCGCGGCACTTCATGCCCAAGGACGGGGTGCTGCGCTACATCGACCTGCTCGCCGCCCACAAGCTCAACGTGCTGCACCTGCACCTGACGGACGACCAGGGCTGGCGGGTCGAGATCAAGCGCTGGCCCCGGCTCACCGAGGTCGGCGCGTGGCGGGCCCGCAGCCGCTGGGGCCACCGGGCCTCGCCGCTGTGGAACGAGACCCCGCACGGCGGCTTCTACACCCAGGACGACATCCGCGAGATCGTCGCCTACGCCGCGGAGCGGCACGTGCGGGTGGTCCCCGAGATCGACGTACCGGGGCACTCGCAGGCGGCGATCGCCGCGTACCCGGAGCTGGGGAACACCGACGTGGTGGACACTGCCGCGCTGGAGGTGTGGGACGACTGGGGGATCAACGAGAACGTGCTCGCGCCCACCGAGGCCGTCCTGCGGTTCTACGAGGGGGTCTTCGAGGAGCTGCTGGAGCTGTTCCCGGCGGAGGTCTCGCCCTTCGTGCACGTGGGCGGAGACGAATGCCCCAAGGCGCAGTGGAAGGCCTCCGCGGCCGCCCAGGAGCGGATCCGCGAGCTGGGGGTGGACGGGGAGGACGGGCTGCAGTCCTGGTTCATCCGGCACTTCGACGGCTGGCTCGCGGAGCGCGGCCGCCGGCTCATCGGATGGGACGAGATCCTGGAGGGCGGACTGGCCCCCGGGGCGGCGGTGTCCTCCTGGCGCGGGTACGCGGGCGGGATCGCCGCGGCGGAGGCCGGCCACGACGTGGTGATGTGCCCTGAGCAGCAGGTGTACCTGGACCACCGTCAGGCGGGCGGCGAGGACGAGCCGATGCCGATCGGGTACGTGCGGACATTGGAGGATGTGTACCGGTTCGAGCCGGTTCCGCCAAAGCTGTCCGAGGAGGCCGCCGCCCACGTGCTGGGCGCGCAGGCCAATGTGTGGACTGAGGTGATGGAGAACCAGAGCCGGGTCGACTACCAGGTGTTCCCGCGCCTCGCGGCCTTCGCCGAAGTGGTGTGGTCGCAGCTGCCCGAACCCGCGGAACGGGACTACGAGGGCTTCGAGGCGCGGATGGCCGCGCACTACCGGCGCCTGAACGTGCTCGGGGTCGACTACCGGGCCCCCGGCGGCCCGTTGCCCTGGCAGCGCAGGCCCGGGGTGCTCGGACGCCCGATCGAGGGAGCGCCCCCGAACGTGTGACGAGCCCCCCGTGGGGATGAGGCGGGTCGGGGCCGGAGCAGGGGCGATGCGGGGGAATGTGCGGGGGCGGCACGTGGGTGGCGCACGGGTGGCGCACGGGTGGCCGACCCTCGCGTCCGGCCGTTCGGAAGATGTGCCAGAGTTGCCACCTCCCGGCGGTGAGCACGTACCGTACGGCGGACAGGCGTGAGCGCCGGGACCGGGACATCGGGAAGGGGCAGCTGGGTTGACCACGCACGCACCGCACGCACCGCAGGCACGGGATTCGTCCCAGGGCCCCCAGGACGACCCGCAGGCGGGCAACGCGACGGGGAACGCGGCGCAGTCCGCGACACAGTCAGTGACGCTGCCGACCTCGCTCGACGAGGCAGTGGCGGCGCTCGCCGCCATGCCCGCCGCCGTCCCCGTGGCGGGCGGCACCGACCTGATGGCCGCCGTCAACGCCGGGCTGCTGCGGCCCGCCGCCCTGGTGGGCCTCGGCCGCATCAACGAGATCCGCGGCTGGCAGTACCAGGACGGCCACGCGCTCCTGGGCGCCGGCCTCACACACGCACGGATGGGGCGGCCGGACTTCGCCGCCCTGATCCCGGCCCTGGCCGCCGCCGCGCGCGCCGCCGGGCCCCCGCAGATCCGCAACGCCGGCACGCTGGGCGGCAACATCGCCACGGCCGCGCCCACGGGTGACACGCTGCCCGTGCTGGCCGCCCTGGAAGCCGTACTCGTCATCGTCGGGCCGGGCGGTTCGCGCCGGGAGATCCCGGTCTCCTACCTGCTGGCCGGGCGGGAGATGCTGCGCCCCGGCGAGCTGATCGGTTTCGTGCGGGTGCCCCTGCTGCACGCGCCGCAGGTTTTCCTGAAGGCCACGGGACGTACGGGGCCGGGGCGCGCTGTGGCGTCCGTGGGGCTCGTGCTGGATCCCGCGCGCCGGGGTGTCCGCTGCGCGATCGGCGCGGTCGCCCCGATGCCGCTGCGGCCGCTCGAAGCCGAGCAGTGGGTGGCTTCTTTGATCGACTGGGACGGGGACCGCAGCCTGGCCCCCGAGGCACTGGACGCCTTCGGCGAGTACGTCGCCGCCGCGTGCGTGCCCGACCAGGGGGAACCGGTGGCTCCCGGAGTACTGCATTTGCGGCGGACGGTGGCCGTACTGGCACGGAGGGCCCTGGGGAGGGCGCTGAGCTCATGAGTGAGAACGAGAACACGGGTCCCGCGGGCCCCGCTTGGGGCTGGGAGCCGGTGCCGCACGGCGGCGAGTACGACTCCGAGGCGACGGCTTTCGTGAAGCTGCCGCAGGACATGCTGGACGCGCTCGGCACCGGGGAGCCCCTCGCGGCACCCGGGCACGGGTACGTGCCGCCGCCGATGATCGTGCCGCTGGGCACGGCCAGTACGGACCCTTCGGCCACGGGGACGTGGACGATTCCGGTGCAGTGGCCCGAGGCGGGCGCGGCGGGTCCGGTGGATTCGGGTGCGGGGGGCGGGGCTGGCGGTTCCGGTTCCGGCCTGGGTTCCGGTTCCGGCCTCGGTTCCGGTTCCGGTTCCGGTTCTGCCGGGGCCGGGGTGCGGGCGCCGATCCCGGCTTCGGTGCCGATTCCGGCTTCGGTGGCGGCGGCCTTCGCCGAGCCGTTCGCGGAGCCCGCGGCCGAGGCGTATGCCGAGCCGTATTCCGAGTCCTATCCCGGGGGCTATCCCGGTTCGTACGCGCAGCCGGGTGCGCAGCCGTTCGCGGAGCCTTCCGGTGAGTCCTTCGCGGAGCCCGTCGCCGAGCCGTTCGCCGGGTCCCACGACGGGCCCGTCGTGGACGGGGAGCGGTCCGGGCACGATGCGGGGGAGACCGCCGAGTGGCGGTTCCCCGGGGCGGCCGCCTCCGATGTGTGGGTACCGGGCGGCACGGGTGACACCGGAAGCTTCGGGCAGCTCGCGCCCTCGGCCGACTGGAGCCAGGCCCCCGCGACGCTGCCGGGCGGGGCCCAGGCCCCGTGGGCGGCGCATCCCGACTTCGAGGGCGCGCGCGGGTACGTGGCGCAGCAGCCGGGTCCGGACTCGGTTCTGAGCTCAGGGGTGCTTCCGGGGGCTACGGCCGCCGGTGGCGCCGCCGCCGGCGGACCGGTCGGCGGAACCCTGGGCCGGGGGCCCCGGGTGCTCGGTGGCCCGGGGGTCGGCAGCCCGCTCGCGGCGGGGTTCGCCGAACCGGAGGGGGAGCCGGCGCATCCGGCTCCGCACGACATCGAAGCCGCCCACGGCCCTGCGCGGATCCCGGTGACGGGTGAGCGGCCGCATCCGGGGGCGGCGGAGCCCGAGCCGGCGCCCGCGCAGGCGGAGCCGGAAGGGGCCGCGCCGACCTCGGGCGGAGCGGGGGCCGAGCCCGTCCCGAGCGAGGACGCCTCGGACCCGACCGTGACCGCGGGGCCGGCGGAACCGGGCGAAGGGACACCGGCCGGGGAAGCGGCGTACGAAGAAGGAACGGACTCCGACGGGGCGCAGGCCGAGGCCGTCGCCGCCGACGCCACGGTCCCCGACGCCGCTGTCGACGAGCAGCAGGCGCCGGTCGAGAACCACGAGCACCCGCCGGCCTCCTACGTCCTGCGCGTCAACGGCGCCGATCGGCCCGTGACCGGCGCGTGGATCGGCGAGTCCCTCCTCTACGTGCTGCGCGAGCGCCTCGGCCTCGCCGGCGCCAAGGACGGCTGCTCGCAGGGAGAGTGCGGCGCGTGCGCCGTGCAGGTCGACGGCCGGCTCGTCGCCTCCTGCCTCGTACCGGCGGCCACGGCGGCGGGCAGCGAGGTCCGCACGGTCGAAGGTCTCGCGACCGACGGGGAACTTTCGGACGTGCAAGAGGCGTTGTGCAGGTCGGGTGCGGTGCAGTGCGGGTTCTGCGTACCCGGCATGGCCATGACCATTCACGACCTGCTGGAAGGCAACCACGCCCCCAGCGAGCTGGAGACCCGCCAGGCCCTGTGCGGCAACCTCTGCCGCTGCTCGGGCTACGCGGGCGTCATCGAGGCGGTGCGCGAGGTCGCCGCCGAGCGCGAGGCGGCGTCCGAAGCGGCCGCCGCGGCCTCGGCCGAGGCGCGCATCCCGCACCAGGCCCCGCCCGGCGAGGGCGGCATCCACGGGATGCAGGGCACGTACGAGGGCTCGCGGGACGGCACGAACGACGGCTCGCACGGCGACCACCAGGGAGGCACGGCGTGAGCGCGCACGACGCGGCGACGGTACCGACGGGCCCGGCAGGCCTGACGGGCACCGCGGGTTCGGCCGGCTCCACGGCCCTCTCCGAGGGCCCGGACCAGGCGGAGGGCGCCGGGCGGGAAGTCCCGCGCGGCATCGGAGCCTCCGTCCCGGCCGCCGACACGCGGGCCAAGACCGAGGGCACCTTCCCCTACGCCGCCGACCTGTGGGCCGAGGGCCTCCTGTGGGCCGCCGTGCTGCGCTCCCCGCACGCCCACGCCCGCATCCTCTCCATCGACACCTCCGCCGCCGCCGAAATGCCCGGCGTACGCGCCGTCGTCACCCACGCCGACGTCCCCGGCGCCACCACCCACGGCCGCCGGATCGCCGACCGGCCGGTGTTCGCGCACGACGTGGTGCGCCACCACGGCGAACCCATCGCCGCCGTCGCCGCCGACCACCCGGACACCGCGCGCCTCGCGGCCGCCGCTATCGCCGTGGAGTACGAGCTCCTCGACCCGGTCACCGACCCCGAACAGGCCTTCGGCGCCCCCGCCCTGCACCCCGACGGCAACCTGATCCGTCACATCCCGCTGCGCTACGGCGACCCGGAGGCCACCGGCGAGGTCGTCGTGGAGGGCCTCTACCGCATCGGCCGCCAGGACCCCGCGCCCATCGGTGCCGAGGCCGGGCTGGCCGTGCCGCGGCCCGACGGCGGAGTCGAGATCTACACCGCCTCCACCGACCCGCACACCGACCGCGACCTGGCCGCCGCCTGCTTCGGGCTCGACCCGGACCGGGTGCGGGTCGTGGTCACCGGAGTCCCCGGCGCCATGGCCGACCGCGAGGACGCCGCCTTCCAGCTCCCGCTCGGGCTCCTCGCCCTGCGCACCGGCTGCCCGGTCAAACTCGTCGCCACCCGCGAGGAGTCCTTCCTCGGCCACACCCACCGCCACCCCACCCTGCTGCGCTACCGCCACCACGCGGACGCGGAAGGCCGCCTGATCAAGGTCGAGGCCCAGATCCTGATGGACGCCGGCGCCTACGCCGACGCCTCCTCGGAATCCCTCGCCGCCGCGGTGGCCTTCGCGTGCGGCCCGTACGTGGTCCCGCACGCCTTCGTGGAGGGCTGGGCGGTGCGCACCAACAACCCCCCGTCCGGCCATGTGCGCGGCGAAGGCGCCATGCAGGTCTGCGCGGCCTACGAGGGCCAGATGGACAAGCTCGCGGCCGCCCTCGGCATCGACGGCGCCGAACTGCGCCTGCGCAACGTCCTGGCCACCGGCGACCTCCTGCCCACGGGCCAGACGGTGACCTGCCCGGCCCCCGTCGCGGAACTCCTGCGCGCGGTCCGCGACCACGAACTCCCCGCGCTCCCGAAGGACGCGCCGGAGGAGGACTGGCTGCTCCCGGGCGGCCTGGAGGGCGCGGGCGAACCGGGCGCGGTGCGGCGCGGGGTCGGGTACGGGGTCGGCATGGTCCACATGCTCGGCGCCGAAGGCACCGACGAGGTGTCGACGGCCACGGTCAAGGTGGTCGACGGCGCCGCAACAGTCATCTGCGCGGCGGTCGACACCGGCCAGGGCTTCTCCACCCTCGCCCGCCAGATCGTCCAGGAGATCCTGGGCGTGGACGAGGTCGTCATGGCCCCGGTCGACACCGACCAGCCGCCGGCGGGCCCCTCGGCGCACGGGCGCCACACGTGGGTCTCGGGCGGCGCGGTCGAGCGGGCCGCGAAGATGGTCCGCACCCAGCTCCTCCAGCCGATGGCCCACAAGCTCGGCATGTCCACGGAACTCCTTCAGATCGCGGATGGCCGGATCACGTCGTACGACGGTGCGTTCTCCACGACGGTCGCGGAGGCCATAGACGGCAAGGAACTCTGGGCGACGGCCCAGTGCCGCCCCCACCCCACGGAGCCCCTGGACGCGGACGGCCAGGGCGACGCCTTCGTGGGCCTCGCCTTCTGCGCGATCCGCGCGGTGGTGGACGTGGACATCGAGCTGGGCTCGGTGCGCGTCGTCGAACTCGCCGTCGCCCAGGACGTGGGCCGCATCCTCAACCCCCGCCAGCTGGCGGCCCGCATCGAAGCGGGCGTCATCCAGGGCGTGGGCGCGTCCCTGACCGAAAACCTCCGCACGGCCTCCGGCCTGATCCGCCACCCCGACCTGACGGGCTACGCCCTCCCCACGTCCCTGGACGCCCCCACGGTCCGCATCGTCAAACTGGTCGAGGAACGCGACGTGGTGGCCCCCTTCGGCGCCAAACCGGCCAGCGCCGTCCCGGTGGTCACCTCCCCGGCAGCAGTCGCCTCGGCAGTCCGCGCGGCCACGGGCCGCCCGGTGAACAGGCTCCCGATCCGGCCATCGGCGGCGGTGGCGGCGCCCAACTCATGACCTTGTGACCCTGATTGCACCTGCAACCCGAAACTTGGGGCTGTCGGCCTCTGTCGCTAGAGTGATTGGGGACACTGGCGACGTGCGTGTGCGAACGCGGGCGAACCGGGTGTGAACGGGGACGGGGAGCGGGGAGAGCCACTGTGGCAATTGACTATGGACCGGGCGTGCTCGGACGGGACTTCGGCGTGGGCGTAGCCTCGCCGGCGGTTGTTGGTGCGCTGCAGGTCGAGTACGAATCGCTGTCGGACTACAAGAAGCGGGTCGACGGGCTGCTGTCGAAGCTGGTCGAGTCCCCGGCGAGCGACAAGAAGTTGGCGGACGGGACGCTTCCGTCTGGCTCCCTGGGTGAGGGTTTCGACGAGGCCAAGCGGCTGTTCACGGCGTACACGAACGTCCACACGCAGCTTCTGGCGCTGTCGAAGGGGCTGGCCGACCAGATCGAGGGGCTGGGCATCGCGATCCAGACAGCGGGCAAGAGCTTCGACGACGTCGACGAAGACACGAGGCGGCGGATGCTGGCGATCAGTGACCAGGCGAAGGCGAACTACGTCCCCGAACGGGACCCGATGGCGCCGCCGCCTCCGCACAGTTCGGCCTCACAGGGATCCGGGCCGGGAACTGCACAGGTGGAGGGGCTCTGATGGCGACGAATTTCGAGGGCCACACTCACCAGCAGCTACTGGCCATGATCGCCTCGGCCGACGCCGCGACCCTCACGGCTCGGGGCACCGAACTGACGAAGGCCGCTGAGGCCATCAAGGAGATCGGCGAAAGCCTCAAGGACCACCGGGTGACCGGCTGGGAGGGCGAGTCCGCCCAGGTGTTCCAGGACTGGGTCAACCAGGCCGGCAACGCGACGCTCCGCCTCAGCGAGTACGCCGATGCGGGCGGCAAGCAAATGACCCATGCCAGCCAGGTGGTCGTCGAGGTCAAGGCCAACATGCCGCCGTACGACAGTGCGGCGGCCGACAACCTCGCGGCGGCCCGCAAGTTCCACAATGACCCGGACTCGCAGCAGATCGGTCAGCAGGCGAACTCCAAGCTGAACGGTGACCACCAGCAGGCGGTCCAGCAGATGACGAAGCTGGCGCAGGGGTACGAGGCTTCGGCTACCGGGATGGAGATGGCGGAGGCTCCGACGTTTCCTAAGTTGCCGCCGAGGTTCGTTCCGCCGAAGGTCAACGCGTCTGAAGATGTGGCACGCTCCGGGGGCGGCGCCGGAGGGACCGGATCGGGCGGCTCGTCGTACGTGGCCGCGGCTCCCAGCGGATCGTCATACACATCCGGTTCCACGTCCGGACCGCAGCCGTTGCCAGGCGGCACGGCGCACCCCCCGACGGGTTCTACGGCGGGCCCTGCCTCCGTACTCCCGGACCGCAACGTCGGCGTAGGCCTCGACACCGTCAGCACCCTGCCTGACAGGACCTTGCCCCCGACCACGGGCCTGCCCGGAGGCGTGAGCCCGGTGGGACCGGGCGGCGGCAACATTGGTGGGGGCCCTGGTGGTTTCGTTCCGCCAGTGACGGTTCTGCCTGTCGGCGGTATGTCGAAGCCTGGCGGCGGGTTCGGCCCTGGCAGCGTCGTCCCCGGTGTGGGCGGTTCCGGCGGGAAGGTCGGCGGCATCGCGGGGCTGCCTCCGCGGGATAGTGGGATCGTAGGCGGTCGGCCGGTGACGTCCGGTGGGCCGAGTTCGAGCATTCCCCGGGGCACGGTCATCGGCGGTGAGAGTGCCCAGGCAGCCGGCCGCGGCATGGGTGGCATGGGTGGCGGTACGGGCGCGGGAGGCGGTGGCGCGCACGGCGGTGGCGGCGGTTCCATGGCCGGTCGTCGTCTCGCCATGGAACCGGGCGGTGTCGTCGGTGGGCGCCAGGCTGGTGCGGGCAGTCGCTCGGTCGCCGGTGGGCAGCCGTTCACCCATGGTGGATCAGGGCTCGTTCGCGGTGGATCGGGTGCCGGTCCGGTGGGCGGTCCGATGGGCCACGGTGGCGCGGGCGCCCATGCTCCGGGCAGGCGGGGTGCGGGTCAGAGCGGCGAACGTCCTGACTATCTGGCCGAAGACGAAGAGACGTGGCAGGGCGACCGTAGCGTCGTTCCGCCGGTGATCGACTGAGTGGAGCGGACGTTGCACGGGATGCGTATGCGTAAGGCGACCGCGGCCTTGGCGGGTTTTCTGCTGGCCGGGGTCGCCGCGACCCCGGCTCATGCGGAGACCATCCGGTCGCAGCAGTGGCATCTCACGTCGATGAAGGCCGATGAGATCTGGAAGATCAGCACCGGCAAGGGCGTCACGGTCGCCGTTATCGACGGCGGTGTCAATCGCATCCCTGAACTGGAGGGTCAGGTAGTCCCTGGAAAGGATTTCGCTACGACGTCCAAAGGGGACGAGCGAACGGACACGAATGAGCACGGCACGGCGATGGCTGCGTTGATCGCCGGAACCGGTAAACATCCCAGTGGTGATGGGTCTTTTGGCCTCGCTCCCGGGGCAAAGATTCTCCCGATCCGCGTGCCAGCAGGTGTCGATGTAAAGAATGCAGCCTGGACTGCGGCGATTCGGTATGCAGCGGACTCGGAAGCGAAGGTCATAAACATTTCCTTGGCTTCGTCTGACGAAGACCCGGCTCGCCTTGAGGCGGTGAAGTACGCCCTCTCCAAGGGCAAGTTGATCTTCGCTGGTGTCGGTAATGATGGGGACTCAACGAACGAAGTCATGTATCCGGCAGCGACCCCCGGCGTGGTGGGTGTCGCTGCAGTCGACCCGGCTGGCAAAGCGACTGCGGAGTCACAGCATGGCTCCCAGGTGGATCTGTCGGCCCCGGGCGTCGACATCATCTCGGCCTGTTCCGGTAAGACCAGCTTGTGTAAAAGCCACGGCACGAGTGACGCAACCGCCCTTGCCTCCGCTTCAGCGGCACTGATCTGGTCGGCTCACCCCGAATGGACTAATAATCAGGTGCTTCGGGTCATGCTGAATACAGCGGGCAAGCCCGTCGACGGCGCCGAGCGGAGCGACTTCGTTGGCTACGGGGCTGTCCGCCCCCGCATCGCGGTGCCCACCCCCGGCGACCCCGGCCCCGCTGACGTCTACCCGCTTCCCGACCTGGCAGCAGCCGGCGGCGGAACGGGTACGAAGACCTCCCCGACCCCCTCCACAGACGGCAAGGCCCCCCAGCCGGGGAGCTCCACCCCCGCCCCCCAGGCGGCGGACGCGGCAAAGAGCGACGGCAGCAGCCTCCCCTGGCTCGCCCTCGGCCTTGGTGCCTGCGTGCTCATCGGCGGGGCCGTCACCGCGGTCGTCATACGCCGTCGGAACGGCTGATCCGGGTACGGCTCGCAGAACACACCGAGGCAGAAGGAGCAGGGCGCACCATGTCGTTCGACGAGGAATGGGCCGCGGCCCGGACCACCGCCGCCGCCAACGTATCCATGCGGCTCAACCACGTCCCAGCCGCGCCCGGCCCCGGCGGAGGCGGTGGCGGTGACCTCGAACTGAACCAGGACCACATCGGCGAGATCGGCTCCGAGGCCTACAAGCTCCACACGCGGCTCTCGACGGACGGCAAGCACGCCAACGCCTCCACCGCCGAGGCGGCCGGCGCGCTCACGCGCGAGCACTTCGCCAGCGGCGCCGCCCTACTGAAGGTCAACACCCGCTGGGAGAGCCAGCTCAAGACCCTCATCGCCGCCTGCGCGAACATCTCCAACGGCCTGAACTACTCCCTCGCCTCCCACGCCAAGGACGAGCAACAGCTGCACGCCGATTTCACCTCCTCCAAGATCGACGAGCTCCTCAAGTAAGGCGGCGCGCACGTGCTGACGTACGAGAACGTGATGAACGCGCCCCTGGGCCCGCTCCAGACCGCGATCACCGACTGGGCCGCGATGGTCACGAAGCTGAACGAGCTGGCGGAGTCGGCGAGAAGCGGCATGAAGGCCAAGTCGGACAAGGCCCAGTGGAACGGCGTCACGGCAGGCGTCGGCCGCTCCTTCATCGACAAGACGGCCAAGGAGTTCGACGATGCGGCCCAGGAGGCCAAGGGCATCCACCTCCTCCTCGCCGACGGCCACGCCACCATCAAGGCCGCCCAGGACCAGCTCAAGAAGCTGGCCGAAGAGGCCCCGGCGGCCGGCTTCCGCATCGACGAGAGCGGCCGAGTCTCCAGCATCCCCTTCACCGACCCGCAGGACCAGCAGGCGGCCCGGCACGACCCGGACTACCAGGCGAGCCTCCGCAAGAACCACGACCTGTGGCAGGAACGGGTCAACAGGGCCGTCGAGGATGCCCAGGACGCCGACGATTCCCTTGCACGCGCGCTCCAGGCCAACGTCACGGACGACAACAACTTCAGCGGGCCGAAGTACAGCTCCCTGGACGCCGAACAGGTCGACCGCGCGGCCGCGCGGACGCCGAACAGGTCGACCGCGCGGCCGCGCTGATGAAGAAGGTCACCGGGGAAGGCGGCACGGCTCGCAACCCCGAGGCCCTGCGCGAGCTGGAAGACCTGCTCGACGACAACCGGGAGGACCCCGAGTTCGCGACGGGCTTCTACCGCACGATGGGCCCCGAGGGCACGCTCCAGGCGTACTCGAAGATGTCCCTGGACTCCACCGGCCTGGGCCCGGCCGGCGCGGACCGTGCGCTCATGGTGGGCAACATCCAGAGCGACCTCGGCGCGATGCTGGGCCTGGCCACGCACAAGGACGTCCCGAACCACCTGGACGCCGCCTGGACGAACCAGTTGATGAAGGCGGGCCACAAGCAGCTGGACGTCGGTCTGACGACGAACGTCTACGGGTACCAGGCGCTGGGCTCGCTGATGCGCGAGGGCACGTACGACACGGAGTTCCTGACCTCGGTCGGTCGGGACATGGTGGCGATGGACCGCAAGAACCCTGGGATCTGGGAGAGCAGCACCCCCATCGACCTGCGGATGAGCCTCAACCCCGGGGGCGAGGACGGTCGTGGTTTCTATCCGCTGACGGGCTTGATGGAGGCCCTCGGCAACAACCCGGACGCGGCCACGGCCTTCTTCAACGAGCCGGTCCGCGAGGACAGCAACCACGACGGGATCGTCACCAAGGACGACAAGCCGGTCAAGGGCCAGCACGGACAGGCGCAGGGCATGGTCGACTACATGCTCGACAAGAAGCCGTACGCGGACAGCTTCGACGCCACCCGGACGGGAGACCAGCACCCGGCCCAGGAAGCGCTCGGCGGAGCCCTGGAGGCCGCGGTGTCGGGCCGCGTGACGGGCGACGACGACGCGAAGCCGGTGCCGCACACCGCGGCGATGACGGACGTCATGGAGCGGGTCGTCGCGAAGATCGGTGACAAGCCGGAACTGGTCGCCGGGGAGGACGGTCCCCTCAACGGCCTGTCCGGTCATTTCGGGCAGATGGCCGCCGAGTACATGCCGGACCTGCAGGCTTCCGCCGCGAACCATCCCGGACACATCAAGGTCGCCGGCGAGATGGCGGAGTTCAACAAGGCAGACACGGCGCGCTTCCTGGGGGCGGTCGGCCAGGACCCGGGAGCGTACGGCGCGATCACCAACGCCAACCAGGCCTTTACCGGGGTTCTCGTCAACGACGCCATTGCGCACCGTGGTGAGAACGGGGACCTGGGTTCGGCGATCGATAGCGCGGTTCATCCGGGCGGTCGGATCACAGGGATGCTGACCGAGGCCCGGGCCCAGAACCTGCACTCCGAGACGGCGCACAGCAACGAGGAATACACGAAGGGCGTCGAAGACGGCGCGAAATGGATCAATCGTGGCATCAATGCAGCCGGCGTCAAATACATCGAGTTGGTCCCGCTGGCCGGAGACGTCGTGGAGTGGATCCAGGAGGACGTGACCGAGCACTTCACGGAGGACGCGGAGAAGAGGGCGGAGGACAAGACCGCCGCCACGGAGAAGAAGGTGGCGGTGATGTATGCCGCGGCCGAGGACGGTTCGAGCAGGGCGGCGGAGGCCGCCGTGAAGCACGCGGCTTCCGGGACGGATCTGCCGGCGGCGTACGTCCAGACCTTGGCGACGTCCGCTTCCAAGGAGTCGGCCAACGGCCACTCCGTCGGCCGGGACCTGGTGGCGACGGCCGCCGGCCGGTCATGAGCGGAGAGGTGCACGGATGACGTGGGTCAGGACGGCGCGCATCGCGGTGCTCATCGCGGGCGCCGTGCTCGCGGCCGGGTGCGGAGGCTCGGACAACGGGGCGAAAGCCCCTGTGGTGAAGAATCCCGAGGTCGAGGCGAAGGAGGCCTGTCCCGGATTGCTCGATGCGGCGGCCGCGGAAGCTCTGATGCGGGTGCTCGACTCCGGCTATCTGGTTCCGGACGATGACCAGGCTGTAGGAGCTGCTGCCATGCGCAAGGCCCTGGACGAGGTGCGCCCCATTCCGGTGTGTCTGGCGACGGGACGGGTGGGGTCGGGCAGCAGGGTCGGTGAGATCCGGTTGAGACCAGGACCCGTTGGGGATGGCGGCGTCGGAGTCCGAGTTGTGCGTAGGGAGAACGCGAGGGGTGTGTCCTTCGACTGCACGAGCTCCCGGTTCGGGTCCGGAGGTACCTTGCGGGTCACCACCACCTTCGAGGACCAGTGGGAGCGCGGTTCCTGGGATCCCAAACTCGGCAACGACTACCTCGTCATCGCGCACTCCGCCGCCCGCGGCATCGCCAAGGAACTGGGCTGCCGGGACGGGGGCGGACTGCCGGAGCAGCCTGCGGGACTGCCCGCGGCTCCGTAAGTCTCCGGACATGGCGAAGGCCGCTCGGGGGAGCGCCTGCCCCCGAGCGGCCTGCCGCGAAGCCGTGACCGGAATCGAACCGGCGTAACTCGCTTTGCAGGCGAGTCCCTCAACCACTCGGGCACACGGCTGGGTGGTGGTGATGGGTATGACCGTACGAGGGTGCGTGCGGGTGGGGAAGGGATGCGCCGGGGGTGCAATGTGACTGCCATGTCGCGTTCACAGTTCGGGGTGAGCGGCGGCGGGGTCCGTCCTTTGGCCTAGGGCCCACGGCCGAGGGAGGATCCATCGCAGGGACAGGGTCGAAAGTGGGTCATGCCCCTTACCCTGAGGCGATGAGCGTCCTTCCGCAGCGAGCCACCACCTCCGTCCCCGTGCCGACCCGCCCCCAGGGCGGGATTCTCGGGCCCGCGTACCGGACGCTCAGCATCGGGATCATCTCCGTTATTTTCTTGATCGCATTCGAGGCCACCGCCGTCGGGACCGCCATGCCCGTGGCCGCCCGGGAGCTGGACGGGATCGGGCTCTACGCCTTCGCCTTCTCGGCCTATTTCACGACCAGCCTCTTCGGGATGGTGCTCTCCGGGCAGTGGGCCGACCGGCAGGGGCCGCTGCGGCCGCTGACCGTGGGGATCGTGGCATTCGCCGCCGGGCTGGTGTGCTCCGGGACCGCCGGGACGATGCTGGTCTTCGTGCTCGGGCGGGCCGTGCAGGGGTTCGGTGGCGGGCTCGTCATCGTGGCGCTCTACGTGGTCGTCAGCCGGGCCTACGAGGAGCGGTTGCGGCCCGCGATCATGGCGGCCTTCGCGGCGAGCTGGGTCGTGCCCTCGATCGTCGGACCGCTCGCCGCGGGCACGGTGACCGAGCACCTCGGGTGGCGCTGGGTCTTCCTCGGGATACCCGCGCTGGTCTTCGTACCGCTGGCCGTGGCGCTGCCCGCGATCCGGCGGAGCGCGTCGGGGCCGGTGGATCCCGAGGCGCCGCCCGTCGCGTTCGACCGGCGGCGGATCCGGCTCGCCCTCGGGATCTCGGCCGGTGCGGGGCTGCTGCAGTACGCCGCCCAGGATCTGAGGTGGCTGTCGCTGGTGCCGGCTCTGGCCGGTGCGGCCCTGCTGGTGCCCGCGGTGCTGGGGCTGCTGCCGCGCGGGACCTACCGGGCGCGGCGGGGGCTGCCGTCGGTGGTGCTGCTGCGTGGCGTGGCGGCGGGGTCGTTCATCGCGGCGGAGAGCTTCGTACCGCTGATGCTGGTCACCCAGCGGGGGCTGAGCCCGACGCTGGCCGGGTTCTCGCTCGCGCTGGGCGGGGTGACCTGGGCGCTCGGCTCTTGGGTGCAGTCGAAGGGGCGGCTGGCGCCGTACCGGGTGCGGCTGATGGTGTTCGGGATGGTGCTTGTCGCGGCGGCCATCGCCGGGGCGCCGGCGGTGCTCGTGGAGTGGGTGCCGGTGTGGACGCTGGCGCTCGTGTGGGCGCTGGGGTGCCTGGGGATGGGGCTGGTGATCGGCTCCACGAGCGTGCTGCTGCTGAAGCTGTCGGCACCGGAGGAGGCTGGGGCGAACTCCGCCGCGCTGCAGATCTCGGACGCGCTGGCGAACGTGGTGCTGCTGGCGGCCGGCGGGGCGGCCTTCGCGGCGCTGGGCGGGGGCGCGGTGGGTGCGGCGCACTCCGTGGCCGAGGGGGGCGGGGGATCGCACCCCGCCGCCTTCGTCGTGGTCTTCCTCCCGATGGCCTGCGTGGCCCTGATCGGCGCCTGGGTGGCCACTCGCCTGGATGCGAACCCGCCGGCCAAGGTCTGACGGGCCAGCCCCTAATTGAGGTGCTGCCGCGGGGACCGCGTCGCTAGCATCCGCGGATGAAAGAGCTGATCATCGAAGTGCCCGGGCAGGAGTGGGCGGAGCTGGCCGATCTCGCCGATGCCACCGGGCAGAGCGTCGAGGAGGCCGCGCTGGCCGCCGTACGGGCCTGGGTGCGCGGGGAGCGCGAACGGGTCGGGGGCGAGTCCGCGCGGCTCGCCGGACGCCACGGCGCCCTGCTGCGGAGGCTCGGGGAATGAGCACGCGCCACCTCACCCTCGGCGAGGTCCTCGACCTCGCCCGGCACGCCTGCCTCGCCCAGGACCAGCCTGTCGAGCTGCGCGCCCCCGGGCTCCTGGAGTCGGCGGTGCACCGGCCGCGGGCCCGCATGTTCGGCACCCCGGCGTACGCGGACACCTACGAGCAGGCGGCCGCGCTGCTCCACGGCATCGCCACGAACCACCCCCTCGTCGACGGGAACAAGCGCACCGCCTGGCTCGCCGCGGCGACGTTCCTCGCCGTCAACGGCATCGACCTCGCGGACGCCGACCAGGACACCGCGTACGACCTGGTCATCGACGTTGCGGCCGGCTCGGAGGGCGACATCGGGCGGATCGCGGAGCGGCTGCGCGCCCTGGCATGACGATGTGACGCTCACCGCACGCGCCGAGGTCACGGGCCTGTCCCTCCGCAGGGGGCGGGCCCGTGCCGGTAAGGTGGCCCGGTTGTCCTACGTACGACTGCCCGTGCCAGTAGGTACGCCGAGAGCCCGAACCGGAGACCGTGACTACTACCGCCTCCCACCACCTCTCACCCGCTTTCCCCGGCCGCGCGCCGTGGGGTACCGCCAGCGCCCTGCGAGCTTGGCAGCAGGGTGCGCTGGACCGGTACCTGGAGACCCAGCCCCGCGATTTCCTCGCCGTCGCCACCCCCGGCGCGGGCAAGACCACCTTCGCGCTGACGCTCGCCTCGTGGCTGCTGCACCACCACGTGGTGCAGCAGGTGACCGTCGTGGCGCCGACCGAGCACCTCAAGAAGCAGTGGGCGGAAGCCGCTGCCCGGATAGGCATCCGGCTGGACCCGGACTACTCCGCCGGGCCGCTCAGCAAGGACTACCACGGGGTCGCGATCACGTACGCGGGTGTGGGCGTGCGGCCGATGCTGCACCGCAACCGCTGCGAGCAGCGCAAGACCCTGGTGATCCTCGACGAGATCCACCACGCTGGTGACTCCAAGTCCTGGGGCGAGGCCTGCCTCGAAGCCTTCGACCCGGCGACCCGGCGGCTCGCGCTGACCGGCACGCCCTTCCGGTCCGACACGAACCCGATTCCCTTCGTGGCGTACGAGGAGGGGAACGACGGGATCCGGCGGTCCTCCGCCGACTACACCTACGGCTACGGGAACGCGCTCGGCGACGGCGTCGTCCGGCCGGTCATCTTCCTCTCCTACAGCGGCAACATGCGCTGGCGCACCAAGGCGGGCGACGAGATCGCCGCGCGCCTCGGCGAGCCGATGACCAAGGACGCCATCTCCCAGGCCTGGCGCACGGCGCTCGACGCGCGCGGCGACTGGATGCCGAACGTGCTGCGCGCCGCCGACCAGCGGCTGACCGAGGTCAGGAAGGGCATCCCGGACGCGGGCGGGCTCGTCATCGCCGCCGACCAGGACTCGGCGCGCGCCTACGCCAAGCTGATCCGCGAGATCACGGGGACCAAGGCCACCGTCGTGCTGTCCGACGACACGGGCGCCTCGAAGCGGATCGACGAGTTCGCCGCGAGCAACGACCGGTGGATGGTCGCCGTCCGCATGGTGTCGGAGGGCGTCGACGTACCGAGGCTCGCGGTGGGCGTGTACGCCACCACCATCTCGACCCCGTTGTTCTTCGCGCAGGCCGTCGGGCGCTTCGTGCGCTCGCGCAGGCGCGGCGAGACGGCATCGGTGTTCCTGCCGACCATTCCCTACCTGCTGGGCTTCGCGAACGAGATGGAAGTCGAGCGCGACCACGTCCTCGACAAGCCGAAGAAGCAGGGCGAGGAAGACCCGTACGCCGACTCCGAGAAGGAGATGGAGGAGGCGAACAAGCTGGAGGACGAGGACACCGGCGACGAGGAGCAGATGTCCTTCGAAGCGCTGGAGTCCGACGCGGTCTTCGACCGGGTCCTCTACGACGGCGCCGAATTCGGCATGCAGGCGCACCCGGGCAGCGAGGAGGAGCAGGACTACCTCGGCATCCCGGGACTGCTGGAACCGGACCAGGTGCAGATGCTGCTCCAGAAGCGGCAGTCGCGGCAGATCGCGCACAGCAAGCGCAAGCCGGACTCGGAGGCGGACCTGCTGGAGCTGCCGGCCGACCGGCGGCCGGTGGTCTCGCACAAGGAACTGCTGGAGCTGAGGAAGTCGCTGAACACGATGGTGGGCGCGTACGTCCACCAGAGCGGCAAACCGCACGGGGTGATCCACACGGAGCTGCGCCGCGTGTGCGGCGGCCCGCCGAGCGCGGAGGCCACGGCGGGACAGCTGCGGGAGCGCATCAAGAAGGTCCAGGAGTGGGCCACCCGCATGCGGTGATTTCCTACGGAATGTGCGGCGGGGGCCGGGCGGAGGTTCGTACGGTCCCCCGCCAGCCCCGGCCTCGGAACGGCATCGGATCACCCGTGGTGGGGCCACCCGGGAGCCCGTCGCGGCGAGTACGGCCCGTGGGGAGCCGTCGAGGCCCGGAGGTCACGAAATGACAGCGACCCGGGTTCACAACCGGCATAAATGGGCAGTAGGCGCCCGGATTCTGGACGAGCCCTTCCGCTGAGCGGACCAGCTCGCTACTGTCCCCGCATCGAACGCCCCGTGGCAACGCCGCTGCGGGAGCGCAGCCGGTGCCATGGCCGCTACCGGCGGCCTCTCCGTGCGTCGCCGAGGGACCGGCGGCGCTATACCCAGAGAGTCACCGCCGCCCACCGAAAGAGGGAGAGGCGTCGTGACCGCGGAAACCTCCCAGACTCTCGACCGAGGACTCCGAGTTCTCAAACTGCTCGCCGACACCGACCACGGTCTGACCGTCACCGAGCTCTCCAACCGCCTCGGTGTGAACCGCACCGTGGTCTACCGCCTCCTGGCCACCCTCGAACAGCACGCCCTGGTCCGCCGCGACCTCGGCGGCCGCGCCCGCGTCGGGCTCGGCGTGCTGCGCCTGGGCCGGCAGGTGCACCCGCTGGTGCGCGAGGCGGCACTGCCCGCGCTGCGCTCCCTCGCCGAGGACATAGGGGCAACCGCGCACCTGACCCTCGTGGACGGGACCGAAGCGCTCGCCGTGGCCGTCGTGGAGCCGACCTGGACCGACTACCACGTCGCGTACCGGCCCGGCTTCCGTCACCCGCTCGATCGCGGGGCCGCCGGCCGGGCCATCCTGGCCGCCCGTCAGGGCACGCTCATCGAGCCCGGGTACACGCTCACCCACGGGGAGCTCGAAGCGGGCGCCAGCGGGGCCGCAGCGCCCCTCGTCGGCATCACGGGGCTGGAGGGCAGCGTGGGCGTGGTCATGCTGGCCGACGCCGTGCCCGAGCGGGTCGGCCCGCGCGTGGTCGACGCCGCCCGCGAGGTGGCCGACGCCCTGCGCTGAGCCGCGCGGGACCCGCATGCCACACCGGAACACCGAGCCGCGCCCCCGTCCGCCGGGGGCGCGGCTCGACCCGTTGCCGGGGGGCCGCGCTAGATTGGCCCGGTGCTCTCTCGCCTCACACGTCTGCCGCGTCCCGCCGCCCTCGCCGTCTGCGCCGTGCCCGTGCTCGCGCTGTTCGCCGTCGCGGCCGTCGCACCGCTGCCCTTCGTGATCGCGCAGCCCGGCCTGACGGCCGACGTGCTCGGCTCCCGCGACGGCAAGCAGGTCATCGTCGTCACGGGGGCGCCCACCCGGGAGACCACGGGCCAGCTGCGGATGACCACCATCCAGGCCACCGGGCCCTCCACCTCCGTGGCCCTGCCCGAGCTGGTCGGCGACTGGTTCGACACCACCCGCGCGGTCATGCCCCGGGAGGCCGTGTACCCGTCGGGTGGAAGCGACAAGCAGATCGAGGAACACAACCTGGAGGAGATGACCAAGTCGCAGTCGTCGGCCTCCGAGGCCGCGCTCGGCTATCTCAACAAGGACCCCAAGGACGTCAAGGTCGAGCTGAACCTCGCCGACGTCGGCGGCCCGAGCGCCGGGCTGCTCTTCTCCCTCGGCATCGTCGACAAGCTCGACGGGAACGGCAGCGGCGGAGCCCTCACCGGCGGCCGCAACATCGCCGGTACCGGCACCATCAGCGCGGACGGCAAGGTCGGTGCGGTCGGCGGGGTGGCCCTGAAGACTCAGGCCGCCCGGCGCGACGGGGCGAGCGTGTTCCTCGTACCGGCGGCGGAGTGCTCGGACGCGCAGTCCGAACTCCCCGAGGGGCTCCGGCTGATCCCCGTCACTTCGCTGACGGATGCGGTGAACGCGCTGCGGGCTCTGCAGAAGGGCGAGTCGGTTCCGTCCTGCTGACCCGCGTCGCGTCCATGGCGCGCCAGGCCGGGAACACCAGCGGGGAGAGCGTGGTGATCAGGTAGAGGCCGCCGAACACCAGCAGCGCCCGCGTCCCGCCGAAGCCGTCGACGAGCAGACCCGCGGCCAGCCCGCCCAGCGGCATCGTCAGCTCGCAGCCGGCCGTGGTCACCCCGGCGACCCGGCTGCGCAGCGCCTCCGGCACCTTCTCCAGCATCACCGTGGTCAGGATCGGGTTGAGGACGCCCGCGCCCAGCCCCGACAGCGCCATGGTCACCGCGAGCGGCAGAGGGGTGTCGGTGAGGGCGGCGACGACGTAGCGCGGGGCCCCGGATATGAGGAAGGCCGCCGCGAACACGGTCCTACGGGAGAACCGTGCTCCCCACACTCCGTAGAGCAGGGCCCCCAGCAGTGCGAAGCCGCCGAACAGGGAGATCATCAGCCCCAGCGCGGTGGCGTCGCCGAGGGCTTCGCGGCCGTGCACGGGCAGCAGCACCGAGGACCAGCCCTGGTCGAGGCCGTTGGTCATCATCACCATCGCGGTGATGCCGAGCAGCAGCCGCGTACGGGTCAGGAACCGCCAGCCTTCGCCGAGTTCGACCCGGTACCCGGCGAGCGAGACCTTCCCGGCGGTGCGCTGCGGCTCGGCGGCCGGAACCCCGCGCAGGAACACGGCGACCAGCAGCGCCGATATCCCGAAGGTGGCCGCGTCGAGCAGCAGGACCGACTCGGCGCCGAGCGTGGTGATCAGGAGACCGGCCAGCGCGGCCCCGGTCATCCGGGCTCCGCGCGAGACGGCGTCGTAGAGGCTGGCGGCGCGGGCGACGGTGGTGCCCGCGTGCTCGGCGAGGTGGGGGAGCAGGACGTAGCGCGCGGTCAGTCCGGGGGTGTGCACGAGCCCGCCGGCGGCCATCAGCGCGCACAGCATCCAGAACTCCAGGAGCCCGGCGTAGTGCAGCAGGGGTATCGCGCCGACGGTCAGGGCGCAGATCAGGTCGGAGGCGGCGGAGACCCGGCGGCGGCCGAGCCGGTCGATGACCGGACCGCCGACGAGCGCGGCCACGATCACGGGCAGGGTGGCGCAGAAGGCGACGATCCCGGCCCGTCCGGCGCTGCCCGTGGTCTGGAGCACGAACCACGGGACGCCGATCAGGGTGAGCGAACTGCCCGCGATGGAAATGGCGTTGGCGGCGAGGACGGCGGTGAAGGGAAGGCGGCTCATGCCGCCCCGCCGTACGGGTACGGGTGCGGGGCGCGGGCGATGCGGGCGTGCAGGTGGGCGGGGCGTATGAGGCGGATGCCGGCGGCGATCAGGGCCTCACCGACCCGGTCGCGCAGGGCGGGCGCCGAAGGGGCGGCCGGGGCCGCCAGGGCCGCTGCCCGTCCGAGGCGCCAGGCGTCGGCCTCGGCGGTGCGGGTGGTGTGGAGCTCGGAATGGATCTCGTGGTGGGTGAAGGCGTACATGGCAGGACTCCCTCGGGTGCGGTTCGGTCACTCGCCGGCGTGGCGGGGGAAGGCGTGCGTGTGGAGGCGGACCGTCTCCATGCCCTCTTCCAGCGGCAGGTCGCGGTAGCTGTTGATCAGGTCGTGGATCTTGAAGATCAGCTCGTGGCTCTGCCCGGGAGTGAGCTGCAGGGTGAAGTCGCTGAGGTCGGAGCCCCGGCGCCAGTCCACCGACCAGTTGTGCGCCTGGCCCAGCCAGTTGCCCATCTCCTGGGTGTGGATCTTCAGGATCTCGGCCAGGAAGACCTCGGCCGCGCCGCGGGTGGTCGGGTCCTCGCTGAAGACCAGCGTTTCGTCGAACCTCGTTCCGTCGTGGGCGGCCTGCCACCAGCGCTCGCGGCCCTTGCCGTGTTCGGGCGCGTCCTCGACGAATCCGTGCGCGGCCAGCTGGCGCAGGTGGTAGCTGGTGGCCCCGCTGGACTCGCCGAGCCGCTCCGCGAGCTGGGAGGCCGTGGCCGGGCCGTCCTGGCGCAGGGCGCCGAGCAGGCGGATGCGCAGTGGATGGGCCAGACCGCGCAGGGACTGGGCGTCGAGGGTGCGGACCTGTGGTTCGGAAGGGTTGGAGGGTTTGGGGGCTTCGGCGCTCTTCTCGGGCATGCCTCAACGATAGAGTTGCAAAGAAGTCTATGCAAGGGTTTCTTTGCATAGACTTCTTTGCAACTCCGGGAGGCCCGTCAGTCTCAGCCTCAGCCTCAGCCTCGACCTCAGCCCGCCCTGATGAAGCCCTCCCCGATCAGCCACTCCTTCGCCACGTCGTGCGGGTCCCGCCCCTCCACGTCCACCAGTGCGTTGAGCCGCTGCGCCGTCTCTGTCGTCAGCCGCTTCGTCACCGGGTCCAGCAACCCAGCGATCGCCGGGTGTTCGGCCAGTGTCCTGGCGTGCAGCTCGGGCGCCGCGTTGTAGTTGGGGAAGAAGTGCCGGTCGTCCACGAGGGTGTCCAGGTCCATGGCCTTGATCCGGCCGTCCGTGGTGAACGCCTCGCCCAGCAGGCAGGAGTCGGACTTCGAGACCTGGGTGTAGATGATCCCGGCGTCCATCTTCATGACGTTGCCCGCCGGGATCCTCATCCCGTACGCCTTCTCCATCCCCGGCAGCCCGTCCTCGCGCGAGGCGAACTCGTTCTCCACGCAGACGGTCACCGCCGTGGGGTTCTCCACGGAGAGCTTCGCCACGTCGGACATCGTCTTCAGCCCGTACTTGCCGTTGTTCTTCTTGCTGATGGCCAGCGTGTACGTGTTGTTGAGCGTGGACGGCGCCAGCCACGCCACCCCGTTCTTCACGTCCGCGTCCCGTACGGCCTCCCACTGCTTGTAAGGGTCCTCGACCGGCTTGTCGTGGCCCAGGTAGGTGATCCAGGCCGTGCCCGTGTACTCGTACATCGCGTCCGCGTCGCCCTGCCGGACGGCCTCGCGCGCGCTGATCGAGCCGGGCAGGTTGGTCCGGTCGAGCACCTCCGCCCCGGCGGCCTTGAACACCAGGCCGATCATCTGGCCGAGGACGATGTTCTCGCTGAAGTTCTTCGAAGTGACCGTGAGCGAGGCGCCCTTGAGGGGCAGCCCCTGGCCGACCGAGCCCGGTACGACGTCGTCCACCATCGGCGATCCGCTCTTGAGGCCGCAGCCCCCGAGCGTCACCGCCAGCAGCGGCAGCAGGGCCGCCGAGACCGCGGCCGTCCGCACGGCGGCCGTCCGTACCGCGGCCGTCCGTACCGCGGATGCCCGTACTGCCCTGAGCCCATGCATCTACGCCTCCAGCCCGCGCGGCGTTAGGACCGTCTCGGCGAGCGAGGCCAGCCAGTCCACGAACAGCGCGAGGGCCACCGTCAGCACCGAGCCCAGCACCAGCACGGGCATCCGCTGCGTCTGGATCCCGGAAGTGATCAGGTCGCCCAGGCCGCCGCCACCGCCGAAGGTGGCCAGGGTCGCGGTGCCGACGTTGAGGACGAGGGCGGTCCGCACGCCCGCCAGGATCAGCGGGACGGCCAGCGGCAGTTCCACCTTGGCCAGCGTCCCCATGGAGGACATCCCGATCCCGCGCGCGGCCTCCACCAGCTGCGGATCGATGGCCCGCAGCCCGGCGACGGTGTTGGACAGCACCGGCAGGACGGCGTAGGCGACCATGCCGATGATCGCGGTCGACGGGCCGATGCCGAGCCAGATGACCAGCAGGGCCAGCAGCCCGATGGCGGGCGTGGCCTGCCCGATGTTGGCGATCGCGGTGACCAGCGGGGCCGCCCCGCGCAGGCCGCGCCGGGTGAGGGCGATGCCGAGCGGGATCGCGATGACCAGCACCCAGAAGGTGGAGACGGCGGTGAGCTGCACGTGCTGCCACAGCCGGAGCTGGACGTTGCCGTTGGCGAGGGAGTTCTCGGCGATCGTGTCGAGGGTGGCGTTGGTGATCCACAGGTAGGTGGCCAGCAGCACCAGCGCCAGGACGACGGGCAGGGTGACGAGCTTGGCCCAGGTGAGCCGGCGCGGGGCGCGGACCGGCGGGGCGGGCGCCTGCGCGGCCGCCTCCGTCAGCTCCTCGTCGCGGAAGACGACGCCCTTGACCTCGTGTTCGCCCGGCGGGCGCTCGGGGGTGACGGGATTCCGGGGACTCATGATCCGCCCGAACCGTCCTCGATGCCCTCCAGGTCCCGCTCCGTGCGGTGGTGGCGCAGTTCCTCCAGGTCGTGAGCGTGCTCGGCGGCCGTCAGCCGGTCGGCCTCCAGCATTTCGTGGACGGAGTTCATCAGCGTCTCCATGTCCACGACCCCGATGTACTCGCCGCGCCGCCCGGTGACCGCGACCCGGCCGCCGCTGTCGATGAGGACTGCCTCCAGGGCGTCGTGCAGGGTCGCGTCCCGGGTCACCGTGTCGTGCACGAGCTGGCCGGCCCGTGCGAGGGATCCCTTGGCGCGCATGAGGTCGCCGCGGCGCAGCCATTTGTACGGGCGCCCGCGCCGGTCCAGCATCAGCAGTTCGTTGCCCTGGCCGGTGCGCAGGGTGTTGAAGATCTGCTGGAGCGGGTCGTCCACGGAGACGGTCGGGAAGTCGGCGATCTCCACGTCCCGTACGCGGGTCAGGTTGAGCCGTTTGAGAGCGGCGCCGGCCCCGACGAATCCGGAGACGAAGTCGTCGGCGGGGTTGGTGAGGATGGCCTCGGGGGTGTCGAACTGCGCGATGTGCGAGCGCTCGCGCAGTACGGCGATCCGGTCGCCGAGCTTGATGGCCTCGTCGAAGTCGTGGGTGACGAAGACGATCGTCTTGTGCAGTTCGTGCTGGAGCCGGATCAGTTCGTCCTGGAGGTGGTCGCGGGTGATGGGGTCGACGGCGCCGAAGGGCTCGTCCATCAGCAGGACGGGCGGATCGGCGGCCAGTGCCCGCGCCACGCCCACGCGCTGCTGCTGGCCGCCGGAGAGCTGGCGCGGATAGCGGCCGTGGAACTCGCGGGGGTCCAGGCCGACCAGGTCGAGCATCTCCTCGACCCGGTCCTTGACCCTCGATTTGGACCAGCCGGTCATCTTCGGGACCAGGGCGATGTTCTCGGCGACCGTCATGTGCGGGAAGAGCCCGGAGGACTGGATCGCGTACCCGATCTTGCGGCGCAGCTTGACCGGGTCCATGTCGGTGACGTCCTCGTCGCCGATCCGGATTCGGCCGGAGGTGGGCTCGATCAGCCGGTTGATCATCTTGAGGGTGGTGGACTTCCCGCAGCCGGAGGGGCCGACGAAGACCACCGTCTCGCCCGCCTTGATCTCCATCGAGACCTCGTCGACGGAGGGGTTCGGATTGCCCGGGTAGCGCTTGGTGAGGTTCTCCAGCCGGATGGCGGCGCCGGAGGTCGCAGCGGCAGTCATCGCCGGATCGGTCGGCCCCGTCGGCCCGGTCGTCTTCGTCGGCTCAGACACGGATGCCCCTAGGGATGGTGAGACGGCCGAGCAGGACGTACGCGGCGTCGAAGAGCAGCGCGAGGACGACGACGCCCAGCGTCCCGGCCAGGACCTGGTTGATGGCGTTGGCGCTGCCGAGCGAGGCGATCCCGCGGAAGATCTCGTTGCCCAGGCCGGGCCCGGAGGCGTAGGCCGCGATGGCGGCGATGCCCATCAGCATCTGCGTGGAGACCCGGATCCCGGTCAGGATCGGCGGCCAGGCGAGCGGCAGCTCCACCTTCAGGAGCCGGGCGGCGCGGGACATCCCGATGCCCTTGGCGGCGTCGACCAGGGCCGGATCCACCCCGCGCAGCCCCACGATGGAGTTGCGGACGATGGGCAGCAGTCCGTACAGGGTCAGGGCGATCACGGTGGGTGCGACGCCGAGGCCCACCAGCGGGATCAGCAGGCCGATCATGGCGAGGGACGGGACGGTCAGCACCGTGGAGGTGGAGGTGACGGCGAGGTTCCCGGCCCAGCCGCTGCGGTAGGTCAGGACTCCGATCCCGATGCCGAGCACGGTCGCGATCAGCATGCACTGGAACACGGCGCTGGCGTGCTGGAAGGCGTCGGTGAGCAGCTGCTGGTGGCGGTTGGACAGGTAGCTCCAGAAGCTCACGCCGCCTCACCGCTCCCTTCGCCTGGGTCAGTCGTCCTCGGCCGCCTGTTCGACCAGGGGGATGATCCGCAAAGGTACGGGATTTTCCATGACAATCGCGGTTGAAGCCCTAACAATGCCATCAAACCCGACAACTCGGTCAATCACCCGCTGGAGGTCAGCGTTGGAGCGGGCCACGAGCCGGCACAGCATGTCCCCCTGCCCGGTCGTGGTGTGCAGTTCCAGGACCTCCGGCACCCCGTCCAAGTGCGCCCGTACGTCGGCCCCTTGCCCCTGCTTGATCTCCAGCGTGGCGAAGGCGGTCACCGGGTATCCCAGGGCCGCCGGATCCACCTGCGGGCCGAAGCCGCGGATGACTCCATTCGACTGAAGCCGGTCCAGCCGGGCCTGGGCGGTGCCGCGGGCCACTCCGAGCCGCCGCGAGACCTCCAGGACCCCGATCCGGGGCTCCCGGGCGAGCAGCACGATGAGCCGGCCGTCGAGTTCATCGATTCCCACGGGCACCTCCGGGGTGGTCATAGTGCGCAGATATTCCAGCCATCCTCCGCTCAAGCTGTGCAGCTTGTACAGCAGAAATGGAAACTATTGCGCATCTTGTGGAACGGCGGGACTCTGCGCTCATGACTGAGACCCAGCCTCTCGACACCGTCCCGCACACCGCGCGCAAGGCCGACCCCTTCCCGGTCAAGGGCATGGACGCGGTCGTCTTCGCCGTGGGCAACGCCAAACAGGCCGCGCACTACTACTCGACGGCCTTCGGCATGAAGCTCGTGGCCTACTCCGGACCGGAGAACGGCAGCCGCGAGACGGCAAGCTACGTCCTGACCAACGGCGCCGCGCGCTTCGTCCTCACCTCGGTCATCAAGGCGTCCACCGACCGTGGCCGCTTCCTCGCCGAGCACGTCGCCGACCACGGCGACGGGGTCGTCGACCTCGCGATCGAGGTGCCGGACGCACGGGCGGCGTACGCGTACGCCGTCGAGCACGGCGCCCGCGGTCTGGACGAGCCGTACGAGGTCAAGGACGAGCACGGCACGGTGGTGCTCGCCGCCATCGCCACCTACGGCCAGACCCGCCACACGCTGGTCGAGCGCGTCGACTACACCGGCCCGTACCTGCCGGGCTACGTGGCCGTCGCGCCGATGGTGGAGCCCCCGGCCAAGCGGATCTTCCAGGCCATCGACCACTGCGTGGGCAACGTCGAGCTGGGCCGGATGAACGAGTGGGTGGCCTTCTACAACAAGGTCATGGGCTTCACGAACATGAAGGAATTCGTGGGCGACGACATCGCGACCGAGTACTCGGCGCTGATGTCGAAGGTCGTCGCGGACGGCACGCTCAAGGTGAAGTTCCCGATCAACGAGCCGGCGATCGCGAAGAAGAAGTCGCAGATCGACGAGTACCTGGAGTTCTACGGCGGGGCCGGCGTCCAGCACATCGCCCTCGCGACGAACGACATCGTCGCCAGCGTACGCGCGATGCGCGCGGCGGGCGTGACCTTCCTGGACACCCCCGACTCGTACTACGACACGCTCGGCGAGTGGGCGGGCGAGACCCGGGTGCCGGTCGAGACCCTGCGCGAGCTGAAGATCCTCGTCGACCGCGACGAGGACGGCTACCTGCTCCAGATCTTCACGAAGCCGGTGCAGGACCGCCCGACGGTCTTCTTCGAGATGATCGAGCGCCACGGCTCGATGGGCTTCGGCAAGGGCAACTTCAAGGCCCTGTTCGAGGCGATCGAGCGCGAGCAGGAGAAGCGCGGCAACCTCTAGCCCGCACCGCGGGGCCCGCACCGCCGACCCGCACCACCGACCCGCGCCGCCCGGTGGCGCCGGGCCCGCCGACGGGCCCCGCTCCACCGGGCACGGACCCCCCACGGGGCCCGTCCGGGCCCGAGCTCAGTGCCCTGAGGGGCTGGGGCTCGGGCCCGGCTTCGCTCCCGGCTTCGGCTTCGCCTTCGGGAGCTCCGGGGCCACCCACGGGGTGGTGGGCTGCATGTTCTCCGGACCGCCCGCCGGGGGCTGGCCGATCGAGGCCAGGGCGTCCTTCGCCAGCGGCCCCCGCACCGGTGAGAACCGCGGGTTGGTCCGCAGCGCCTCCTGGAGGTGGCGCCGCGCCCCTGCCTCGTCCCCCAGGCCCCGCTCGATCATCGCCCGGTGGTACGAGAACTCCGCGAGCCGCAGCCCCTTGTCGGTGGCCTGCTTCGCGTACTCCAGCGCCGCCGTGTCGTCGCCCGCCTTGTGCAGCGCCCAGCCCAGCGCGTCCGCCACCTGCAGGTTCTTGTGCTGTGCCCACTCGGCCGTCAGGCGTCGCACCGCCGCCGCCGGTTCGCCGTGGTCCGCCTCGAACTGGCCCAGGACCAGCGCCTCGTTGACCCCGCCGCCCGTGCCGGCGCCCGCGCCACCGCCAGTGCTGGCGCCCGCGCCGCTGCCCGCGCCGCCCCGGCCGGCCAGCGCGGAGAGGCCCTCGTACACCGTCCGCGCCTCGTCGCCCCGCCCCAGCGACTCCAGCAGCTCGCCCAGCTCCAGCGACAGCCTCGGCAGCGGCGCCCGGCCCAGTGCCAGCCGGTAGTCCCGTACCGCCTCCCCGCCCCGCCCCAGCGCGGCCAGCACCCGGGCCCGCCCGCCCAGCGCGTCCGCCTGCGCCGGATCGGTGCGCAGCGCCGCCTCGTACTGCCGCAGCGCCTCCGTCTCGTCGCCGCGCTCCCAGGCCAGCTCCCCGAGCCGGAACAGCACGTAGGCCTTCTCCGCCGGGGCCTTGGCCGCGCCGCCCGCGTGCTCCATCGACATGGTGGCGTCCTCGCGCCAGCCGCGGTCCCGGTAGACCTGCGAGGCACGGACGAACGCCGCCAGCCCCGGCCGCATGTCCACCAGGCGCTCCATGGCCTTCTCGGCCGCCTTGTAGTCGCCGAGCCCGGCGTAGGAGTCCACGAGCACCGGGTACGCCGTCCACCGCTTCGGCGCCTGCGCCCGTACGAGCTCGCCCCAGCGCTTCCCGGTCCCGTAGTCCCGCCGGGCGTTGGCCAGCGCGCCCATGCCCGTCATCGCGTCGAAGTTCCCCTTCTCGACCGGGCGCACCTCCAGCGACCGCTTCAGGGCCTGCTCCGCCTTCGGGTACCAGGCCGGATCGGCCGTCCGGCGCGCCTGCTCCAGGTACGCCGACCCGAGGACCGCCCACGAGGCGTCGTCGTCGGCGTGGCCCGCGAGCCACTTCTCCCGGTCCGCGACCAGCGCCGACAGGTCCACCGCCGCCGCGGGCGCGCCCATCCCGACCGCCGAGCGGGCCCGCTCGCCGGGTCCCGGCGGACGGGCGTCGTCGCCCCCGCGGGCCGGGCGGATCAGCAGGGCTCCGGCGATCAGGACCACCGCGACCGCCGCCGCCACCAGGGTCTTGCGGCCGGTCAGGTTCACGGACGGGGCAGGCTGGCGGAACTCCGCCCGCCGCGGCTGCGGCTCCTCGAGGAGCCGCTCCTCGGCCGACGCCTTCTCGGGCGGCGCTTTCTTGGGCTGCACAGCCTGACGCATGGGATCCATGGGGTCACTGTGCGTCAATATGATGAGTTCGCGGAGGTGTCCGAAGAGCGTCGTGGGCGTGTTCACACCGATGGCCCCGACTGTCACGCTGGCCCCATGGATGAGGAAGATTCCACCCGGCTCCACACGTCGTCCCACGCGTCGTCCCACGAGCGGCTCCACGCGATGCTCCTCGAAGGCCTCCCCGCCGGGGCCCTGCTCACCGACCCCCAGGTGACCGCCTCCTACGCCACCGACATGGCCAGCTTCTGCGCCGCCGGCACCCCGGCCGCGGTCGTCCTGCCCCGCACCGCCGAACAGGTCCAGCACGTCATGCGCACCGCCTACGCGCTGCGCGTCCCCGTGGTCCCACAGGGTGCCCGCACGGGCCTGTCGGGCGCGGCCAACGCCTCCGACGGCTGCATCGTGCTGTCCCTCGTGAAGATGGACCGGATCCTGGAGATCGACACCGTCGACCGGATCGCCGTCGTGGAGCCCGGAGTCGTCAACGCGGTCCTCTCCCGCGCCGTCGCCGAGCGGGGCCTGTACTACCCGCCGGACCCCTCCAGCTGGGAGCAGTGCACCATCGGCGGGAACATCGGCACCGCCTCCGGAGGCCTGTGCTGCGTCAAGTACGGGGTCACCGCCGAGTACGTGCTCGGCCTCGACGTGGTCCTCGCCGACGGCAGGCTCATGCGCACCGGCCGGCGGACCGCGAAGGGGGTCGCCGGGTACGACCTCACCCGTCTGTTCGTCGGCTCCGAAGGCAGCCTCGGCGTGGTCGTCAGTGCCGTCCTGGCGCTGCGCCCCGCACCGCCCCGCCAGCTCGCGCTCGCCGCCGAGTTCCCCTCGGTCGCGGCCGCCTGCGAAGCCGTCTGCGCCGTCATGGAGGCGGGTCTGACGCCCTCGCTGCTGGAGCTGATGGACCGTACGACCGTCCGCGCCGTCAACGCGCTGGGTCGGATGGGCCTGCCCGAAACCACCGAGGCGCTGCTCCTCGCCGCCTTCGACACCCCGCACGCGCCGGCCGATCTGGCGGCCGTGGGCGAGCTGTGCACCGCCGCCGGGGCGAGCGCCGTCGTACCGGCCGAGGACGAGGCCGAGTCCGAACTGCTGCTCCAGGCCCGGCGGATGTCCCTGACCGCGCTGGAGGCCCTGCGGCCCGCGACGATGATCGACGACGTGTGCGTACCGCGCACCCGGCTCGCCGAGATGCTCGACGGCACCGCGGCCATCGCGCGCGAGCACGACCTGCTCATCGGGGTCTGCGCGCACGCGGGCGACGGCAACACCCACCCCGTCGTCTGCTTCGATCCGGCGGACGAGGACGAGGCCCGGCGGGCCCGCGCGTCCTTCGACGAGATCATGGCGCTGGGCCTCGCGCTGGGCGGGACCATCACGGGGGAGCACGGGGTCGGCGTCCTGAAGAAGGAATGGCTCGCCCGCGAACTGGGCCCGGTGGGCCTGGAGATGCAGCGCGCCGTCAAGCACGCCTTCGACCCGGAGGGGCTGCTCAACCCGGGCAAGCTGTTCTGACGGGGTCACTCCCCGTCCGCGGACTCGTCCGACGGCCACGGGTCGCGCATCCACAGTTCGTCGGCCGGAGTCGGGGTGAGCAGCTCCGCCAGCGCGTCGTCGAGGCCGAGCCGCTCGGCCTCGGTGCCGGGCGGCACGATCCGCAGGGTGCGCTCCAGCCAGGTGGACACGGACGCGGCGGGGGCCTCCAGCAGGGCGTCCCCGTCGGGGGAGCTGAGCGCCATGCACAGCACGGCCTTGTTCTCGACCTTCGTGGGCCAGATCCGGACGTCTCCGTGGCCGCACGGTCGGAACACCCCCTCGACCAGCAGTTCGCGGGCGAAGGTCCAGTTGACCGGGGTGCTGGAACCGGTGTGGAAGGTGATGTGGACGGCGTACGGGTCGTCCGTGAGGTAGAGGAGCCGGGCGGCGACGGGGATGCTGCGCTCGGGGGAGAGGACCAGCTTCAGTTCCAGCTCGCGTTCGACGACGGGGTGGTGCATGACGGCCTCACTTCGGTGCGGTGTACGTACTTCTGCCGGTGAGCGGGGCCGGTGAGCGGTCCCACACCCGCAGAGAGCGCCGAAGTGCCCGGGCATGACGCGACTTCTCGGGGCAATCTCAGGATTGGCCGAATTCTGTCGGGTGACCGGAATCGTGCGTACGAGACCGCGTTCGCTCAAAGGCTTGGATTCTCCCGTTACCGGACCTGTCGGGGGGCGGTTCTTGGCTATGGTCCACCCCTGCACAAGCCTCAAGCCACGATCGGAGTTGGGGACATTGACGGCCTCCCCTGGTGACGGCGAGCACGCGGCCCGCGAGGGCTACTACCCCGATCCGTCCATCCCCGGGTACGTCAGGTTCTGGAACGGCCTGAACTGGGTTCCCGGTACGAGCCGCCCCGCGGTCGCGGCGGACGAGACGGGTCCGGTGTTCCTCGACGAGACCGGTGTCACGGAGGCGCTGCGCGAGCCCGAACGCGAACCCGAGCCCGAACGCGAGCCCGAACGCTGGCCCGAACCGGAGCCGGAAGCCGGGCCCGAGCCCGTGGTGTGGCAGGCCGACCCCCTCCACCAGTCCGGCTTCGGCGGGCCGCGCGACCACCGGGTGTCCTGGGGCAACGAACCCGCCGCCCGCCCGGCGGGGATCTCCCTGGCCCGTACGCCGGTCCCGGTCCCCGGCCCCGCCCAGACGGCCGTGGCCGCGCCCGTACCCGCGCCGCAGCCGGTGCCCGCGCGGGTCTCCGGCTCCGCGGCTCCCGAGGGCATCGGGATCCTGTCGGCCCGCTCCCCGGTCAGCGCGGCCGCCCCCGCCGCCCCCGCCCCCGCCGCCCCCGTCCCCGCCGCCCCCGTCCACGCCGCCCCCGTCCACGCCGCCCCGGCCCACGCCGCCCCGGCGCCGGCCCCGGTCCCGGCTCCCGCCCAGGCCTGGCCCCCCGCCCCGGTCCCGCCCGCCGAGCCGGCGGTGCGCTCCCGGCCCGTGGCGCAGCCCGTGGAGCGCGAGGCGCCCGTAGCGCCGGTGAGGTCCGCGGAGCGGGCCGCGCCCGCCGCCGTGCCCGCCGCACCGAGGCCGGTCACCCAGCGGGCCGTGTTCGAGCGGATGGCGGAACGGGCCGTGCGCCCGGCCGGGTTCGGGCGCCGCGCCGCGGCCCGGCTGCTGGACACCCTCGTCTACGCGGGCGTCGCGACCGGGGTGGCGCTGCCCCTCGTGCCCGGGGCGACCGCACACCTCCAGGCCAAGGTGGACGCCGCCCGGGCGACCGGACGGACCACCACCGTGTGGCTGTTCGACGGCACCATCGCGGGCTCGCTGGGACTCGTGCTCGGCGCCGTCCTCGTCTTCGGCGTCCTCTACGAGGCCCTGCCCACCGCCCGTTGGGGCTGCACCCCGGGCAAGAAGCTCTTCGGCGTGCGCGTCCTGGCCGCCGCCACCCTGCGTCCGCCCCGCTTCGGCACGGCCCTGCGGCGCTGGCTCGTGTACGCCTTCCTGGGGCTCCCGGGGGCCGTGTGGGCCCTCGGGGACCGCCCGCGGCGCCGGACCCTCCACGACCGGCTGGCACGCACGTACGTGGCCCGCTAGGGCCTCGCCCGGGGCCGCCCGTACGGGCGCGTCCCCCGAATGGCCACGTCCCCGTTGCGGGTCGGGCCGGGCCGGGTTCGACTCGGGCCATGAGCACCGACCAGCCGCCGCCCGGCCAGCCGCCCGAGGACGACCCGTTCCTCAAGAAGCCCCAGGAACCGACGCCCCCGTCGGGTGGTTCGCCGTACGGCTCACCGCCCACCGGCGGGTCCGGCCATCCCCCTCCGCCCCCGCCCGGAGGTGGAGGAGGGTTCCCGCCGCCCCCGTACGGCGGCGGTGGCGACCCGTACGGCGGTGGCCCGTACGGCGGCGGCATGCCCGACCCGCTGGCCGGGATGCCCCCGCTCGCCGACTTCGGCAAGCGGCTCGCCGCCCGCATCATCGACGTGGTGATCGTGGCCGTCCCGCTGTTCCTGATCCAGCTGGCCTTCGGGACGAACCGCTACACGGTGGACACGAACAACGGCGAGGACGTCTCCGAGGTCATCACCAAGTCCTACAGCGGCAGCGGTCTGGTCATGACTTTGATCTCAATCGCCGCCTACGTCGGCTACGACTGGTGGTTCACCAAGAAGAACGGTCAGACCTTCGGCAAGAAGTGGATGGGCCTGCGCGTCGCGATGCTCAACGACGGCAGCGTCCCGCAGTCCAACGCCGCGCTGTCCCGTGCGGCCGTGCTCTGGCTGCCGACGCTGATCTGCTGCTTCTGCCTGTGGCCGATCGCACTCGCCATCTCGATGCTCGTGGACAAGCCCTACAAGCAGGGTCTGCACGACAAGGTGGGCAAGACGGTGGTGGTCCGGTCCGGCTGACCGGTCCGGCGGTCGGCAGGCGTACGCAGCTCAGCGCGCGGGCGGTCTCCCCAGTGGGAGGCCGCCCGCGCCGCGCTGTGCCCGAACGGTCAGTGGTGGACGGGGTGTTCGGAGGCGGTGGCGGCCGCCTCCACGTCCTGCGGGACGGTGTCGGGCACCGGTGAGGCGGTCCTCGTACGGGCCGTCGCCGCGTGCCGGCCGCGCCGGCGCGGGATCGGCACGGTGAGTGCGACGAGGAGCCCGAGGGCGAGGGCGGCGGCGGAGATGACCGCGACGCCGAGTCCCGTGCTCGTCTGCGAGAGCAGCAGCATGGCGATCGTCGAGACGATGACGGTGGCGGACCCGTAGGCGAGCTGTGCGGCAGTCGGACGCGGCATGGCGATATCCGTCCTCGAAGCGGGAGGGGGAGTCGGCTCAACCTGGTCGGGCGTCAAGTGACTCTACGACGGTGGATGCCCGAGCTGCACTGCCGGTAAGCGCGACCTAACCCACAGCTGCGGAGCACAGGGGGCGCACGGGGCTCATTCTCCGGCCGGACTCGAGGCGGGGAAGCGTCGTTCGTCCCATATGGCCGGGGTACGTCCGCATAGCGGAACTCCGAACCCGCATAGTGCAGTTGTAAGGATCAAGTCAAGGTCTGTCTTTTCTTGAGACTCTCCGGTCAAATGTCGTCACTTGAGACGCGCGCCGCACGGAACCCCCCGCTCCTATGGAGACGTTCCGCACTTAGTCGCGGCCGCGGGAGGGGAACGACGTCAAGTGACCAGCAATTCCGCGAGGCGGCGAGCGCTCCGCGCCGCCGCAGTCGGCGCGACCCTGGCCGTCACAGCGGCCACCGGCGCAGCCTTCTCGATCGCCCAGGCGGACCCGGGCCCGACCGCCCGTGCCGCCGACCGTCAGGACCCGACCTCCTCCGCCAAGGAGCAGGTCGACCACAACCTGAAGGGTCCGTTCAGCGACCAGCAGGCGCAGGCCCGCAAGGCCGCCCTGGAGCAGGTGCTCTCGGGCAAGAAGCAGGTCGAACAGCGCGGCGCCTCCAAGGTGGTCAAGCTCGACGACAAGAAGTACGTCGAGCTCGGCCGCGAGAAGACCGACAAGATCTTCACGATCCTCGTCGACTTCGGCGACCAGGTGGACAACACCACCATGTTCGACCCGGACGGTCCGGGCGGCCCCAAGCCCCCGGTCGTCAAGTACGGCGGCACCCCGGGGCCGGCGCACAACCAGATCGCCCAGCCCGACCGCGCGACGAACAACAGCACCGCGTGGCGCAAGGACTTCAGCCGTGACTACTTCCAGGACCTGTACTTCGGTACCGGCCAGGGCAAGAACTCGCTGAAGACCTACTACGAGAAGACCTCCTCGGGCCGCTACTCGGTCGACGGCGTGGTCACCGACTGGGTCAAGATCCCGTACAACGAGGCCCGTTACGGCTCGAACTACTGCGGCCAGAAGAACTGCAACAACGTCTGGGACACCGTCAGGGACGGCGTGAACGCCTGGGCCGACGCGCAGAAGAAGGCCGGCAAGACCGACGCCGAGATCAAGGCGATCCTGTCCCAGTACGACCAGTGGGACCGCAACGACTACAACAACAACGGCAACTTCAACGAGCCCGACGGCTACATCGACCACTTCCAGATCGTCCACGCGGGCGAGGACGAGTCGGCCGGCGGCGGCGTGCAGGGCGCGGACGCCCTGTGGGCGCACCGCTGGTACGCCTACGGCACCGACGCGGGCAAGACCGGCCCGGCGAACAACAAGGCCGGCGGCACCCAGATCGGCAACACCGGCATCTGGGTCGGCGACTACACGATGCAGCCCGAGAACGGCGGCCTCGGCGTCTTCGCGCACGAGTACGGCCACGACCTCGGCCTCCCGGACCTCTACGACACCACCGGTGGCGGCGAGAACTCGGTCGGTTTCTGGTCCCTGATGTCGGCCGGCTCCTGGCTCGGCGACGGCAAGGACTCCATAGGCAACCTCCCGGGCGACATGACCGCCTGGGACAAGCTCCAGCTGGGCTGGCTGAACTACGACACGGCCAAGGCCGCGACGAAGTCCACCCACAAGCTGGGTGTCTCGGCGTACAACACCAAGGACAAGCAGGCGCTCCTCGTCGAGCTGCCGAAGAAGCAGGTCAAGACCGACGTCGTCGCTCCCGCCGAGGGTTCCTCGCAGTGGTGGAGCAACATGGGTGACGACCTCAAGAACACCCTGACCCGCTCCGTGGACCTGACCGGCAAGAAGTCCGCCGCCCTGTCCCTCAAGGGCTGGTGGGACATCGAGCAGGACTACGACTTCCTGTACACCGAGGTGTCCACCGACGGCGGCGCCACCTGGAACGCCCTGCACGGCACCGCCGACGGCGCGGAGATCCCGGCCGACGCCTCCGGCAGCCCGTCCCTCACCGGTGTCTCGGGCGCCTGGAAGAACCTGGCCTTCCCGCTCGACGCCTACGCGGGCAAGAAGGTCGACCTCCGCTTCCGCTACCAGACGGACGGCGGCGCGGGCGGCAAGGGCTTCACGGCCGATGCCGTCAACATCACCGCGGACGGCTCCACCCTGTTCGCCGACGGCGCCGAGAACGGCGACAACGGCTGGGCCGGCAAGGGCTTCTCGCGCATCGGCGCCGGCTTCACCAAGGAGTACGCGCAGTACTACCTGGCGGAGAACCGTCGCTACGTCTCGTACGACTCCACCCTCAAGGTGGGCCCGTACAACTTCGGCTTCGCCAACACGAAGCCGAACTGGGTCGAGCACTACTCGTACCAGGACGGTCTGCTGATCTGGCTCTGGGACACCTCCCAGAAGGACAACAACACCAGCGTCCACCCGGGCTCCGGTCTGATCCTGCCGATCGACGCCAACGCCAAGCCGATGAAGTGGTCGGACGGCACCCTGCTGCGGAACAAGATCCAGCCGTACGACGCGCCGTTCAGCGCGTACTCGACGGACGCCTTCACCCTGCACAAGAACGGTGAGGCGCTGTTCCTGAAGCCGAAGCCGGCCAACCTGGTCTTCGACGACCACAAGGGCAAGTACTACTACGACGAGAACCCGACCGGTTCGGTGAAGACCACTGACACCAACACCAAGATCAAGATCGTCAAGGAGCCGTACGACGGTCTCCAGATGACGGTCGAGGTCGGCCCCGCCGTTAAGTAATTCGGTAAAACTGCAGGTCATAGCATGATCGGCCGTCGCCCCTCTAGCGGGCGGCGGCCGATCGCGTTTAGATGCCTGTTGCGAGTTTCTTATTGACGGGGGAGATGAAGGCATGCCCGGTGGAGGTTTTGTCAGATTGCCCGGCGGCAGCGTGGTCGTCGCGCTCACGCTGCCCAGACCGTCCGGAGAGGGCGGAAACGTCCGGGTGCTGGTGCACGCGGCGAACCGGGCCCGCGCCCTGACCAGGCTGCGTAACCTCGGAATGCGCGCCGTCTACCTGCGGGGCAACGCCCACCCCCCGACCCCGGACGAGGTCACCGCCGTCCTGCACCACCCCGACGGCCTGCTCTGGCGCGGCGCGCCCGACCGGGCGCAGGAGCTGTGGCACCCGATCAGGGCGCTGCTGGGCTGACCACCAGGGCCCTGCCGGGCCGCGGGGGGCCGGAGGGCCGCCCCGGGTCCGCGAGAGGGCTGACAGGGGCCGACACGGGCCGACGGGGGCCGGGCGGCGGTGTGCGCCGCCCGGCCCCCGCTCAGCCGGCCACCACGGGCGTGCCGCTCAGCTCGACCCCGGCCTCGCGGAGCTCGGCCAGGGCGCGGGTGGTGGTGTGCGGGGCCACGCCCGCCGTCAGGTCCAGCAGGACGTGCGTACGGAATCCCGCGCGGGCCGCGTCCAGGGCGGTGGCCTTGACGCAGTGGTCGGTGGCGATGCCCACCACGTCGACCTCGGTGACCTGGCGGTCGCGCAGCCACTCCGTGAGCCCGTGGCCGTTCTCGTCCGCCCCCTCGAAACCGCTGTACGCGGCCTCGTACGCCCCCTTGTCGAACACGGCGGCCACGGCCCCCGAGGCGACGGCCGGCGCGAAGTTCGGGTGGAAGCCCACGCCCTCGGTCCCGGCGACGCAGTGGACGGGCCAGGAGGTCTCGAAGTCCGGCTGCGCCGGGGGGCGGGCGAAGTGCGACCCGGGGTCGATGTGGTGGTCCCGGGTGGCGACGACGTGCCGGTATCCGGCGGTGGCCTGCCCGATGAGCTCGGTGATGGCGGCGGCCACGTCGGCCCCGCCGGTGACCGCGAGGCTGCCGCCTTCGCAGAAGTCGTTCTGTACGTCGACGACGATCAGTGCGCGGTGCATGTCGCGTGTCCTTCGGTTGATGTGATTGCCGCTGCGCGGGCTTCTTCCCCCGACCCGCGAAGGGCTACGCGTACTCGGTCGGGATCACGGCCTCGCCGCGCGAGAGCTGCGTGGCGGAGAGCGGGAGGCCCGCCAGGGCCTCGCGGTGGCGGTCGCGGGCGGCCTCCAGGGGTTCGCGGGCCACCACCTCGCCCGCCTTCACCAGCTGGACCAGCAGCTGCGAGTCGGCCAGCGCGGCCGGCACCGGCCCGGTGCCGACGACCTCGGCCTCCGCGACGCCCTCGGAGTCGGTCCGCCGGGCCGCCCACTTGCGGCCCCCGACGGAGGTCTTGCCGCCCGAGGACTTCTTCGCGACCGACACCAGCGGCGCCTTCACGTCCGCGGAGGCGGCCCGCGCCACCAGCTTGTAGACCATCGAGCAGGTCGGGTGCCCGCTGCCGGTCACCAGCTGGGTGCCGACCCCGTAGGCGTCCACGGGGGCCGCCGCCAGGGAGGCGATCGCGTACTCGTCCAGGTCCGAGGTGACCACGATCTTCGTCGCCGTCGCGCCCAGCTCGTCCAGCTGCTGGCGCACCCGGTGCGCGACGAGGAGCAGGTCCCCGGAGTCGATCCGGACCGCGCCCAGCCCGGTCCCGGCGACCTCCACGGCCGTGCGGACCGCTTCGGCGACGTCGTAGGTGTCCACCAGCAGGGTGGTCCCGTTGCC
Source organism: Streptomyces sp. GL_140 (assembly GCF_057834465.1). NCBI lineage: Bacteria > Bacillati > Actinomycetota > Actinomycetes > Kitasatosporales > Streptomycetaceae > Streptomyces > Streptomyces sp. GL_140. The sequence continues at coordinate 3,165,759 of NZ_CM174404.1, read as the reverse complement.
CAGCGAGGCGACCTGCGCCGTGAAGGCGCCGCGCTCGTCGTCGTGGAGCAGGGTGAAGGCGTGTGCGCTGGTGCCGACGGTGGGGATCCCGTAGCGGAAGCCGGCCGCCAGGTCCGAGGTCGAGGTGAAGCCGCCGACGTACGCGGCCCGCGCGGAGGCGACGGCCGCCAGCTCGTGCGTGCGCCTGGCGCCCATCTCGATCAGCGGCCGGCCGCCGGCGGCCGAGGACATCCGGGAGGCGGCCGCGGCGATCGCCGAGTCGTGGTTGAGGATCGAGAGGATCACCGTCTCCAGCAGCACGCACTCGGCGAAGCTGCCCTCGACGCGCAGGACCGGGGAGCCGGGGAAGTAGACCTCGCCCTCCGGGTAGCCCCAGATGTCGCCCGAGAAGCGGTACGAGGCCAGCCAGTCGAGGGTCCGGGCGTCGACGACGGCCCGCTCGCGCAGGAACTCCAGTACGGCGCCGTCGAAGCGGAAGTTCTCCACCGCGTCGAGCACCCGGCCGGTTCCCGCGAGCACTCCGTAGCGCCGCCCCTCGGGCAGTCGCCGGGTGAAGACCTCGAAGACCGAGCGCCGGTCGGCGGTGCCGCTGGCCAGCGCGGCCTGCAACATCGTGAGCTCGTAATGGTCCGTGAAGAGCGCTGTCGACGGCACGTCCACCGGCAGGCCCAGGTCCGCAGGGTTCATGCGACGGATGCTAGCGCACATCTCGTCAGATTGACGAGATGTAGGGGCCCGTTTGTGCGACGGGCCCCCGGCAGTGGCAGCATGGGACAAGTGAGTGTTGCTCCTGTTGAGATCGAACGCACCGAATCGGCCGAAGAGACCTTCGCGGTCCCGGAACCCGACGTCCCCTGGGTGACCCTGGTGCACAACGACCCGGTGAACCTCATGAGCTACGTGACGTACGTGTTCCAGGCGTACTTCGGATACTCCAAGGACAAGGCGAACAAGCTGATGCTCGACGTCCACCACAAGGGCCGGGCGGTGGTCTCCAGCGGCACCCGCGAGGAGATGGAACGGGACGTGCAGGCCCTGCACGGCTACGGCCTCTGGGCGACCATGTCCCAGGACCGCAACTGATGGGCGGCGTGTTCGAGGCCCTGGAGGGCGGCGGCGCCGCCATCGCGCTGGACGAGATCGAGATCTCGATCCTGCGCTCCCTCGCCGTGCAGCTCCTGGAGCTCATCGGCCCCGGCGACCCGGAGCCCGAGCCGGACGCCGATCCGCTCGCCGTGCTCTTCGCGGCCTCCGACGGCCCCACCGAGCCCCCGTCCGACCCGGCCCTGGCCCGGCTCTTCCCCGACGCCTACGGCGGCCCGGACACCCGGCCCGACGCCGACGCGGAGGAGCTGCGGGCCCACTCGGCCGAATTCCGCCGCTTCACCGAGAACGACCTGCGCACCCGCAAGCGGGAGGACGCACTGGCCGTCGTACGCAGCCTCGACGGGCTCACCCCGGCCGGCGACGGGGCGGCCGTCCTGGAGCTGACCGGCGAGTCGCGGCTGCGCTGGCTCGGCGCCCTCAACGACCTGCGGCTCACCATCGCGGCCCGCCTCGACATCACCGAGGACGACGAGAGCGCCGTCCTCTTCCGGCTCCCGGACGACGATCCGCGCAAGCCGATGGTGATGGCGTACCTGTGGCTCGGCGGTCTCCAGGAGACCCTCATCGAAACCCTCGCCGACAACCTCTGAGGTTCCTCAAGCGGCATTCGCCGCACGGAGTGGTTCGCTCAGCGGACGCTCAAATCCGGATAACGATCAGATCACCGCCATGCGGTGATCTGATCTGTTTCAGGACGTTTGTCCCGATTTTTTTGCGCCTTGAGTCACATTTTCGTCCCTCGGTCACCCATGGGCACGTGATAGATCTTCACGACCGCCGACGGGGCGCCACCCATGCCCCCCGGCCCGCTTGAACCGGCAGACCGCCGGCGTGCAACTCCATCCGTATCCGGGGGGATCGAGGACCCGATCCGCAGCCAGTGAAGGCGCGGACCGGCGTGGAGAAAGGCGCACCAATTCATGACCTCCGTACAGGTCGACGAGCAGCAGCACGACAAGACGCCCGCACAGGGCGGCGGGGCCGAGGGCGGCGGTGAGGGATACCACCGCGCACTGGGCGCCCGCCAGATCCAGATGATCGCGATCGGCGGCGCCATCGGCACCGGCCTCTTCCTGGGCGCCGGCAAGGCCATCTCCAAGGCCGGACCGAGCCTGATCCTGGCCTACGCCATCGCGGGCCTGGTCATCTTCTTCATCATGCGGGCCCTGGGCGAGCTGCTCATGTACCGCCCGGTCTCCGGCTCCTTCTCGGACTACGCCCGGGAGTTCCTCGGCCCCTTCTGGGGTTATGTGACCGGCTGGACCTACTGGCTCTTCTGGGTGGTCACCGGCATCGTCGAGGTCACCGCCGCCGCGCAGTACATGGCGTACTGGACCCACGACAGCTTCCCGCAGTGGGCGTACGCGCTGATCTTCACCTTCGTCCTCTACGGCGCCAACCTGATCTCCGTGAAGCTCTTCGGCGAGCTGGAGTTCTGGTTCTCCATGGTCAAGGTCACCGCCATCGTCGGCATGATCCTGATCTGCGCCGGCATCCTCACCATCGGCTTCTCCGACGCCGCCGACACGGCGAGCGTCTCGAACCTGTGGAACGACGGCGGCTTCTTCCCCAAGGGCCTCGGCGGCACGCTGATGACCCTGCAGATCGTGATGTTCGCCTTCCTGGCGGTCGAGCTGGTCGGCGTCACCGCCGGCGAGTCCAAGGACCCCGAGAAGACCCTGCCCAAGGCCATCAACACCGTGCCGTGGCGGATCGCCGTCTTCTACATCGGCGCGCTGGTCATGATCCTGTCGGTCGTCCCGTGGCACGAGTTCCAGCCGGGCGTCAGCCCCTTCGTCGCCGCCTTCGAGAAGATGGGCCTGGGCGTCGGCGCGGCGATCGTCAACTTCGTCGTCCTCACCGCCGCCCTGTCCTCCTGCAACTCGGGCATGTACTCCACCGGCCGCATGCTGCGCGACCTCGCGCTCAACGGCCAGGGCCCGAAGGTCTTCACCAAGCTCACCAGGAGCGGCACCCCGCTCGCCGGCACCACCTTCTCCGCCGCACTGATGCTGGTCGGCGTCTGGATCAACTACGTCGCCCCCGGCAAGGCCTTCGACTACGTCGTCTCCTTCGCCACCATCTCGGGCATGTGGGCCTGGATCATGATCCTGGTCTGCCAGATCCGCTACCGGGCCGCCTCCGACCGCGGCGACCTCCCCAAGTCGCCGTTCCGGGCGCCCGGAGCCCCGTACACCAGCTGGTTCGCCCTGGCCTTCATCGGCATGGTCATCGTGATGATGGGCATCGACAAGGACGCCCGCGTCTCGCTCTACTGCGCCCCGCTGTGGGGTCTGCTGCTGGGCGTCTCCTACCTGGTCCTGAAGTCCCGCAACCCGCGCTCCGAGGCCTTCACGAAGGTCTCGTAGCCAGCCGGGGCCGCCCCCGGAACTGTGAGTCCCGGCCGCCTGTCACGGCCGGGAACCACGCCCCCTCGGGCCTCGTGTCCACCATGCGGGCCCTCCCGTACCACTCCTCGGTACGGGAGGGCCCGTCTGCTTATCCTGTCGAACATGCTGACCCTCACCCAGGCCCTGTACGACCAGATCGTCGCGCACGCCCGTCAGGACCACCCCGACGAGGCGTGCGGAGTGGTGGCCGGACCGGCGGGCGCGGACCGCCCGGAGCGGTTCGTCCCGATGCTGAACGCGGCCCGGTCGCCCACGTTCTACGAGTTCGACTCGAAGGACCTGCTGAAGCTCTACCGCGAGCTCGACGACCGGGACGAGGAGCCCGTCATCGTCTACCACTCGCACACCGCGACCGAGGCCTACCCCTCGCGCACGGACGTCACCTACGCGAACGAGCCCGGCGCGCACTACGTGCTGGTCTCCACGGCGGACAAGGACGGCCTCGGGGAGTTCCAGTTCCGGTCGTACCGGATCGTCGAAGGTGTGATCACGGAGGAGGAAGTACAGGTCGTCGAGGCCTACTGACGGCCTACTGTCCAGTATGTGAGCGGGATCCGTCCACGATGCGGAATCACACTCCAAACCAGGGGCCGGGAATCGTTAACATGACCGCATGGTTTCCCACGACGTGAGCATCGAGACGCCCAGCAGGCTGCTGCTTGTGGCGCGGCTGCACGTCGACCTGTGCCGCCTCGCCAGCGCCATCTGTCCCGCCGCCTGAGCACGGCGCCCCCGTGCAGGGGCCCGCACGCTCACGCCCGCGCGCCGCTCGACCCCACGACTTCCCTCTTCCCTCACCATCCTGACTGGAGCCTGCCATGGCCATCGAGGTCCGCATCCCCACCATCCTCCGCACCTACACCGGCGGCGAGAAGGCCGTCTCGGGTGAGGGCGCGACCCTGTCCGAGCTGCTCTCGGACCTGGAGACCCGTCACAAGGGCATCCAGGAGCGCATCGTCGACGAGGCGAAGGGCGGCGAACTGCGCCGCTTCGTCAACGTCTACCTCAACGACGAGGACGTCCGCTTCCTCGACGGCATCTCCACCGCGCTCAAGGACGGCGACAACGTCACCATCCTCCCGGCCGTAGCCGGCGGATCGAAGTAATGCGCTACGACTCCCCACTGGCCGCGGTCGGCAACACGCCGCTCGTGCGGCTGCCCCGGCTCTCGCCCTCCGACGACGTGCGGATCTGGGCGAAGCTGGAGGACCGCAACCCGACCGGCTCGATCAAGGACCGCCCGGCGCTCCACATGGTCGAGCAGGCCGAGAAGGACGGCAGGCTGTTCCCCGGCTGCACGATCCTGGAGCCCACCTCCGGCAACACCGGCATCTCCCTGGCGATGGCGGCGAAGCTCAAGGGCTACCGGATCGTGTGCGTGATGCCGGAGAACACCTCGCAGGAGCGGCGCGACCTGCTGGCCATGTGGGGAGCCGAGATCATCCCTTCGCCGGCGGCGGGCGGCTCGAACACCGCCGTCCGCGTCGCGAAGGAACTGGCGGCGGAGCACCCGGACTGGGTGATGCTCTACCAGTACGGCAACCCGGACAACGCGGGCGCCCACTACGCGACGACCGGCCCGGAGATCCTCGCCGACCTCCCCTCCATCACCCACTTCGTCGCGGGCCTCGGCACCACGGGCACGCTGATGGGCGTCGGCCGCTACCTGCGCGAGCAGGTGCCGGGCATCAAGATCGTGGCCGCGGAACCCCGCTACGACGACCTCGTCTATGGCCTGCGCAACCTCGACGAGGGCTTCGTCCCCGAGCTGTACGACCCCTCGATCCTGACGACCCGCTTCTCGGTGGGCTCGGCGGACGCGGTGACCCGCACTCGTGAGCTCCTCCAGCAGGAGGGCATCTTCGCGGGCGTCTCCACCGGCGCCGCCCTGCACGCGGCGATCGGCGTCGGCCGCAAGGCGGTGGCGGCGGGCGAAGCGGCCGACATCGTCTTCGTCGTGGCCGACGGCGGCTGGAAGTACCTCTCGACGGGCGTCTACACGGCCGCCACCACCGAGGAAGCCATCGAGGTCCTCCAGGGCCAGCTCTGGGCGTAGCCCGACCGCGCCGGCGGGGCTGGGAAATCCAGCCTCGCCGGCGTTTGAGGCGCGGGGTCCGGGGCGGAGCCCCGGGGAACGCTGGAAGGGCGGGTAGGGGACAGGCCCCGCGCAGCGGCACCACCCGCAGCCGGGGACCGGCCGGCCCGGCTCAGACCAACAGTGCGGCCAGCACCCCCGCATGGCTCGACGCCGGATCCTTGACCGCCGTCAGCAGCGTGACCGGCCCGGCCAGTACAACCCCCCGCAGCCGCTCCAGCTCGGCCACGGCCCCCTCCGAGGACAGCTCCGCCGCGTACCGCTCCCGGAACTCCTCCGCGGACCCACCCCCGTGGAACCACTTCCGCAGCTCCGTCGACGGGGCGACAGCCCTCGCCCACTCGTCGACCCCCGCGGCCTCCTTCGACAGCCCCCGCGGCCACAGCCGGTCCACGAGCACCCGGACCCCGTCCACCGCCGGCTCGGGGGGATCGTAGACGCGCTTCAGTCGGACGACCCCAGCCCCCCGAGCCCCTTCAGCTCGTCCCACACGGCCGGATCCACCGTGCCCAGCCGCCGCGCCCGCTTGAACTCCCATACCGAAACCTCCAGCACCCGGTCCGCCTCCACGAACGCGCCCCGCGACCCCACCACACCCGGCGGCAGCGGGATCACCCCGGCGCGCCGGTCGTCGTACTTCCCGGTGATCCGCGCGATCCGCGCCCGGTGGCCCCGTACGCCCAGCACCAGGCAGCGCCGCCCGTCCGCCAGGGACCACAGCTCTCCGGCCTCCGGCCGGGGCGGCGGCCCGGGCCCGTGCCGCGGGTCCGCGGGCCGCCGCGCCCGCCGGGGTATCAGTACCAGCAGGATCACGGCCACCACCGCGGCGGCCGCCGGCCACCAGGACGTGTCCATACTCCGACCGTAGCCGCGCGGGGACACCGCGGCACGGCAGCCGCGGCGCCCTCCGCACGGCAACCCGCATCCGCCCCGTCGCTCCCCCGGGTGACAGCACAGGTGATTCCCCCCACAACGGCCCGCCGCGGAGGAGCGACCGGAGGTTTCGCGCCTTACGCTCGACCCACGCACGGCCCGCATTCCGTCCACGGACCGTCCACGGAGGTTCACGCTCCATGAAGCTCACCGTCGTCGGCTGTTCGGGTTCGTTCCCGTCCGCGGAATCGGCCTGCTCGAGCTACCTCGTCGAGGCCGACGGCTTCCGGCTGCTCCTCGACATGGGCAACGGTGCCCTCGGGGACCTCCAGCGGCACATCGGGCTCTACGACCTCGACGCGATCTTCCTGAGCCATCTGCACGCCGACCACTGCATCGACATGTGCGCGTACTTCGTCGCCCGTTTCTACCGGCACGAGGGCGGCCGCTGCGGCACCATCCCCGTCTACGGCCCCGAGGGCACCGAGAAACGGCTGTCCACGGCCTACGAGGACGTCCCCGACGAGCGCTCAATGAGCGAGGTCTTCGACTTCCGGACCCTGAAGTCCGGCAGCTTCGAGATCGGCCCGTTCCAGGTCCGCACCGAGAAGGTCTGCCACCCGGTCGAGTCCTACGGGATCCGCGTCGAGCACGGCGGCCGCTCGCTCACGTACTCCGGTGACACCGGTGCCTGCCCCGAGCTGGGGCTGCTCACCGAGGACACCGACCTCTTCCTGTGCGAGGCCTCCTTCACGCACGGCAAGGAGGACATCCCGGACCTCCACCTCAACGGCCGCGAGGCCGGCGAGTTCGCCCGTGGCGGCCGGGTCGGCCGACTGGTCCTGACCCACATCCCGCCGTGGACGGACGCGCAGCAGAACCTGGCCGACGCCCGCGCGGTCTACGACGGCCCGGTGGACCTGGCGTACGCGGGCGCGGTCTACGAGGTCTGACCCCCGCCGCCCGCCCCCGACCGCGCACGACGAAGCCCCCGCCCTCCCTTCCGGGAGAGCGGGGGCTTCGTCGTGGCGTCAGAGCCGCCGTACGTACTCGCTTACTTGGCCTCGGCCTTGAGCAGCTCGGCCAGTTCCTCGTCGGACTCGCGGCCCGGGGTGGGCAGGTTCCACTTGGTGATGGCGAAGCGGAAGACGAAGTAGTAGACGACAGCGAAGCAGAGGCCGATGCCGACCAGGCCCCACGGGTTGTTCGCGATGCCGAGGTTCAGGAAGAAGTCGACCGCACCGGCGGAGAAGCCGAAGCCGTCCCGCATGCCCAGGGCCCAGGTCAGCGCCAGGGAGACACCGGTCAGGACCGCGTGGATCGCGTAGAGGACCGGGGCGATGAACATGAAGGTGAACTCGATGGGCTCGGTCACGCCGGTCACGAAGGCGGTGAGCGCGAGGGAGAGCATCATGCCGCCGACGACCTTGCGGCGCTCGGGGCGGGCGCAGTGGACGATCGCGAGGCAGGCCGCCGGGAGGGCGAACATCATGATCGGGAAGAAGCCGGTCATGAACTGTCCGGCGCTCGGGTCACCGGCGAGGAAGCGGGAGATGTCGCCGTGGACGGCACCGGTCGGGGTGTCGAAGGAGCCGGCCTGGAACCACGGGAAGGAGTTCAGCAGGTGGTGCATGCCGATCGGGATCAGCGCGCGGTTGGCGACACCGAAGATGCCCGCGCCGACGGCGCCGGAACCGGTCAGCCACTCACCGAAGTTGTGCAGACCCGTGCCGAGCACCGGCCAGATGAGACCGAAGACGACGCCGGTGACCAGACCCGCGAAGGCGGAGAGGATCGGGACGAGGCGGCGGCCGCCGAAGAAGCCCGCCCAGTCCGGCAGCTTGGTCCGGTAGAACTTCTGGTAGAGCAGCGCGGTGATGACACCCATCACGACACCGCCGAGGACACCGGCGTTGACCGCGGCGTCGACGTGGATGATCTTGTCGCCGTCGACCTTGGCGACCTTCGGCAGGTTGCTGTCCGTGAAGGTGGCGAGCACCTTCTGGAAGACCAGGTAACCGGTGACGGCCGCGAGGGCGGTCGAACCGTCCGACTTCTTGGCGAAGCCGATCGCGATGCCGACGGCGAACAGCAGCGCCATGTTGTCGAGGATCGCGCCACCACCGGCGGCCATGTAGCCGGCGATCTTGTTCACGAAGGTCGGGAAGGTGTCCTTCCCGAGCATGTCGCCCGCGCCCAGGCGCAGCAGGAGTGCGCCGGCCGGCAGCACCGCGACGGGGAGCATGAGGCTCCGGCCGATGCGCTGCATGACGGCCATCACGCCAGCGCCCTTCTTGCTTTCCGCAGCGGTAGCTGTGGACATGGTCATCCTCCAGTGGACAAGGCGCTGCCAAGGCATGGAAAAGGGGGTTTGGCGGCGTCTCGGAACGGGGGACCGCGGGGCCGAAAGGCCTACGTGGTCTACACCACTCAGTGGTGTAGACCAGTTGTAGCACGGTGAGGTCCGCGTAAGGAACCCACCATTTCCGTGGTGGAGGACACAGTCGGGCATACACGACAAAGGCCTTCGGACCCTGTGGGTCCGAAGGCCTTGTGTGCCGAAATGCCGCTCCGGGCAGTACTTATGGCGTCCCGGGGCAGTGCGTTCGACATGTCCCGGAGGGGCGTTCGCCCGAGCTCCTGACGGGTCTCACGCCCTGTCCGGGGAGCCGCGCTCCACGCGTCACGCCTTGGTGTTCTCCGCCTCCATCGCCGCGATCTCCTCGTCGGACTCGCGGCCGGGAGTCTTGATGTCCCACTTGGTGATCGCGAAGCGGAAGATCACGTAATAGACGACCGCGAAGGCGAGTCCGATCGGAATGATCATCCAGGGCTTCGTCGCCAGGCTCCAGTTGATGACGTAGTCGATCAGGCCCGCTGAGAAGCTGAAGCCGTCCTTGACCCCGAACGCCCAGGTCACCGCCATCGACACGCCCGTCAGCGCCGCGTGCACCGCGTACAGCAGTGGCGCCAGGAAGAGGAAGGAGTACTCCAGCGGCTCGGTGATGCCGGTGACGAACGAGGTCAGGCCGACCGACAGCATCAGACCGCCGACCGCCTTGCGCCGCGCCGGCTTCGCGCAGTGCGTGATCGCCAGCGCTGCCGCCGGCAGCGCGAACATCATGATCGGGAAGAAGCCGGTGGTGAACTGACCGGCGTTCGGGTCGCCCGCGAGGAACATCGGGATGTCGCCGTGCACGGTCGACCCGTCCGGCTTGGTGTAGCTGCCGAACTGGAACCACACGGGCACGTTCAGGAACTGGTGCAGGCCGATCACCAGCAGCGCGCGGTTGGCGACGCCGAAGATGCCGGCGCCCAGCGACCCCAGACCGATCAGCCAGTCGGAGAAGCTCTCCAGCGCGTTGCCGATCGGCGGCCAGATCCACAGGCAGACCACGGCGAAGGCGATCGCCACGAAGGTCATGATGATCGGGACCAGGCGCCGGCCGTTGAAGAAGCCGAGCCAGTCGACCAGCTTGACCCGGTGGTAGCGCTGCCAGAACCAGGAGGCCAGCAGGCCCATGATGATGCCGCCGAACACCCCCGGGTTCTGGTAGGTGTACTCGACGAAGGCGTCGCCGGCCCCCAGGCAGGCGCCCTTGATGTCCTTGGTCCCCTCCGGGCAGGACTTGGGGAAGGCGTGCAGCACGCTGCGGTAGACGAGGAAGCCGACCGCCGCCGCGAGGGCGGTCGAGCCGTCCGCCTTCTTGGCCATGCCGATCGAGACGCCGATGCAGAACAGCAGCGGCAGGCCGATGTCGGCGTTGAGCAGGGCCCCGCCCGCGGACGCCATGACCTTGGCGACGTTCGTCCAGCCCAGGCCGTCCTTGCCGAACACGTCGTCCTGGCCCAGCCGGTTCAGGATGCCCGCCGCGGGGAGTACGGCGATCGGCAGCTGAAGGCTCCGGCCCATCTTCTGCAGCCCTTGGAACAAGCCGTTCCACCACTTCTGCTGCGGCACTGCTGCGGCGCTGCTCGCGCTCATCCGCGTCCTCCCTGACCGGCCCGTTTTTGGCAGCCGCCCCACTTGCGGCACACTGGTGTAGACCACTTGTGGTGCGGTCGCATTTCACCTGCCCGGAGGGCAGGTTGATGCTGATCGTCATCATTGGACAGATGGCGGGCGTTCGCTCGTGTAGCTGGGCCAATCGTGGGTTACCGTGACAAAGCGGACTACGCTGGCTGGTCAGCCACACCATTCGCCGGCCCACAGGCAACGGTGGCCGCCGAGACTCGTTCTTCGTAGAACTCAGGGAGAAACACATGGTCACCAAGGCTGAGAAGATCGTCGCCGGGCTCGGCGGTATCGAGAACATCGAAGAGGTCGAGGGCTGCATCACCCGCCTGCGCACCGAGGTCAAGGACCCCGGCCTGGTCGACGAGGCCGCGCTGAAGGCCGCCGGCGCCCACGGCGTCGTCAAGATGGGCACCGCGATCCAGGTCGTCATCGGCACCGACGCCGACCCGATCGCCGCCGACATCGAAGACATGATGTGAGCTGAGCCCACCGGCTCGCACACACGCCCCCGCGCACGACGAGACCCCGACCGGATGCACCCGGACGGGGTCTTTTCGCACCCTCGCACCGACTAGGCTCGGTGCCATGTCTCGTATCGACGGCCGTACGCCCGAACAGCTCCGCCCGGTCACCATCGAACGCGGATGGAGCAAGCACGCAGAGGGCTCCGTCCTCGTCTCCTTCGGCGACACCAAGGTCTTCTGCACCGCCTCCTTCACCGAAGGCGTCCCGCGCTGGCGCAAGGGCAGCGGCGAAGGCTGGGTCACCTCCGAGTACTCGATGCTGCCCCGCGCCACCAACACGCGCGGCGACCGGGAATCCGTCCGAGGCAAGATCGGCGGCCGCACCCACGAGATCTCCCGCCTGATCGGCCGCTCGCTGCGCGCCGTCATCGACTACAAGGCGCTGGGCGAGAACACCATCGTCCTGGACTGCGACGTCCTCCAGGCCGACGGCGGCACCCGCACCGCCGCCATCACCGGGGCCTACGTGGCCCTGGCCGACGCGATCGCCTGGGGCCAGGGCAAGAAGCTCATCAAGGCCGGCCGCAAGCCCCTGACCGGCACCGTCGCCGCCGTCAGCGTGGGCATCGTCGACGGCGTCCCCCTCCTCGACCTCTGCTACGAGGAGGACGTCCGGGCCGAGACCGACATGAACGTGGTCTGCACCGGCGACGGCCGCTTCGTCGAGGTCCAGGGCACGGCCGAAGGCGAGCCCTTCGACCGCAAGGAACTCAACGCCCTGCTCGACCTGGCCGCCGGCGGCTGCGCCGACCTCCAGGCCCTCCAGCTGAGCGCCCTGGAACTCACGCTCTGAACTCACGCTCCGACCGCACCTCGACGGCAACCGTGCGGAGCCCGCGCGCGTCTCTCGCTGTACGGGCGCACGGTGTCAAAGCCGTGCGCCCGTCCACGCATCCGAATCTCCTGGGGGCCGAAGTGAAGCCGAAGTACCGCCTTGCAGCCATTGCCCTGACCGCGGCCCTCGCCGTACCCGCGATCACCTCCTGCGACGCGATCTCGACGGCGATGGACTGCGCGAACACGGCGGTCGCCATCACGGACGGCGCCAACGACCTCCAACAGGCCGTCTCGCAGGCCGGCAACAGCCCGCAGGACGCCCAGAACGCGCTCAACTCGATCGAGGCGAACCTCAAGAAGGTCGGCGACCAGACGGACAACGCCGACCTGAGCAAGGCCATCACCTCGATGAACACGGCCGTAGGGAACGTCCGTACCTCGCTGAAGAACGGCAACTCCACCCCGGACATCACGCCGGTCGCGGACGCGGCGAAGGAGATCTCGAAGGTCTGCACCCCGGGATAGCACGCGGACAGTGGGGTGGGACCGGGAGGGCCGACGGCGGCCCACCCCACCCCGGGATAATGGCGCCATGACCTCGACGCCCACTCCCACGCCCACCCGGCTCATCCTCGCCACGCGCAACGCGGGCAAGGTCACCGAGTTGCGCGCCATCCTCTCCGCCGCCGGCCTGCCGCACGAGCTCGTCGGCGCGGACGCGTACCCGCAGATCCCGGACGTCAAGGAAACCGGCGTCACCTTCGCCGAGAACGCCCTCCTCAAGGCCCACGCCCTGGCCCGGGCCACGGGCCTGCCGGCGGTCGCCGACGACTCCGGCCTCTGTGTGGACGTCCTCAACGGCGCGCCCGGCATCTTCTCGGCCCGCTGGGCCGGCACCCACGGCGACGACCGGGCCAACCTGGACCTCCTGCTGGCCCAGCTCTCGGACATCGACGACACCCACCGCGGCGCCCACTTCTTCTGCGCGGCCGCCCTCGCCCTCCCGGACGGCACGGAACGCGTGGTCGAAGGCCGCCTCCTCGGCACCCTGCGCCACACCCCGTCGGGCACGGGCGGCTTCGGCTACGACCCGGTCCTCCAGCCCCTGGACGACACCCGCACCTGCGCGGAACTCACCCCGTCGGAAAAGAACGCCATCTCCCACCGGGGCCAGGCCTTCCGAGCCCTGGTCCCGGCGATCCGCGAGCTGCTGGGCTGACGCTTTCCGATGCGACGAAGGCCCCGTACGCGACTGCGTACGGGGCCTTCGGTGTGACGTGCGGTTGGGGGGACTCGAACCCCCACGGGTTTTACCCCACTTGGACCTAAACCAAGCGTGACTGCCAATTCCACCACAACCGCGACATTGAGCCTAATTCGGACATTACTCCCGACTGGGCTGTGCCTAGTCTACGGGGCGGAGGTCGGGGAGGCGAAGGACTTGGGCCTGCCCTTGCGGCACCACGTGTCGGTCAGGCTGTGGCAATTGGGGCACAGGTAGCGGAGGTTTTCGCGTCGATTGTCGAGCCAGTCCCCGCTGACGTGGTCGATCTGGAGGGTGATCGGTTGGCCCAGCCACTCGCCGGGGTTCCCGCAGTTCGCGCAGGCGTACGGGACGGCGACCTCTTGGAGCGCCCGGTGAAGGCGGGAACGGTTGAGTCGGGCGGACCCCTCCGGGAGGACGGTGAGGGTGTCGGGGGCGGCGAGTCTGGGCGGTGCCGCCGTCTGGGATGCCCAGGGGCGTCGTTTGAAGTGGCTTACATCGAGTCCGAGTTGGGTGATGAGGCGGCGTAGCCGGCGGTGGTTGACGTCGTTCACCTCGAGGCCGAGGGTGCGCATGAGATCCGCGTAGCTGGTCACCTCCGGAGCGGTGGAGCGCAGGAGATCCTCGGGGATGGCCGGCCGGGAGTTGCGGAAGTGTGCGGTGTCGATGCCGTGTTTCCTGAGCATCGCCCCAAGGGCGGCGCGGGACCGGCTGTCGTCGGACATTTCCAGAGCGCGAGCCGTACCGCGGATGCTGTCGGCGGTGGCCGCTGCGGCGGCGAGTTCTGCAGGGGTGAACGGCAGCTCGATCCGCTCTCGGTCCATCCCCGGGAAGTGGCTGATGTCGATGCCCGCCGCTGCGATTCGCCGGGCGATGTGTGACAGGGCGCCGGTGGCCGGGCGTACGCCGAGCTTTAGGGCCACCTCGCGCAGCGTGGTCGATGACGAGGCCGCCGCCGCTATGACCTCGTCCGGGTACTTGCGCCACGGACTGCGTTTCGCGAAGTGACTGCTGTCGATCCCGTAGGAGGCGACCTTCTCCTGGAGGATGCGCCGTTGCCCGCCGCTCTCCTTGAGGTGGAGGCGTCGCATCAGGTCGGCCCAGCCCCTTGAGTCGGCGACGGCCGCTGTCAGCGTGCTTCGTTCGTATGGCTCGGTCATCGGTCCCCTCCGTTCCGGCCGCGTGTGCGGCCCTCGTACGGAGTAACGGACCGATAGTCGGACGGTTACGGGCGATGTCGTCCGATAAGCAGCGCGGCCCGCGCCCCGGGTGGGGTGCGGGCCGCCGCGGTGGGGAGGGGGCGGGTCAGATGCCCAGGTCCTTGATGATCTTGGCTACGTGGCCCGTGGCCTTGACGTTGTAGAAGGCGTGCTCGATCTTGCCCTCCTCGTCGACGACGACCGTGGAGCGGATGACCCCGGTGACCGTCTTGCCGTACAGCTTCTTCTCGCCGAACGCCCCGTAGGCCGTCAGGACCTCCTTCGAGGGGTCGCCGACCAGGGTGACCTTCAGGTGCTCCTGCTCGCGGAACTTCGCCAGCTTCTCCGGCTTGTCCGGGGAGACGCCGATGACGTCGTAGCCCGCCGTGGCCAGTACCGCCAGGTTGTCCGTGAAGTCGCACGCCTGCTTCGTGCAGCCCGGCGTCAGCGCGGCCGGGTAGAAGTACACGATGACCTTGCGGCCCTTGTGGTCGGCGAGCGAGACCTCGTTGCCGTCCGCGTCGGGCAGGGTGAAGGCGGGGGCGATGTCGCCCGGCTCAAGTCGCTCGCTCATGTAATCAGTCTCCTCGGGAGGTATCGGTACGGTCACGAGACTAAGCTGCTGACAGACTGTTCATGGTGGGCAACGCCCCTCCATATGACCGACCCGGTCACGACCACGACGATGGAGGCAGCGCGGTGCCGGAAGCCAGGACCCCCGCACAGATCGAGGCGGACATCGTCCGCCGCCGCGAGCAGCTCGCCGAGACGCTCGACGAGATCGGAGTTCGCATGCATCCCAAGACGATCGTCGGGGACGCGAAGGCCAAGGCCGTCGGCCTGGTGGACCACACCGCCGGGCGCGCCGTGGCGACGGTGAACCGCCTCGTCACCGATGCCCGCGACGGGCTGCGGCACGAGGACGGAGCCCCGCGCGTCGAGCGGATCGTCCCGGTCGCGCTGCTCGCGATCGGTGTCGTGGGGCTGCTCGTGGTGTCGGCGCGCCGCAAGCGCTGATGGCAGTGCTCATGGCAGCGGTCACGACCCGGCGGCGCGTGGTGCGGGTGCGGGCGGGTAGGTTCGGGGCGTGAGCGAGAACACCACCACCCACGACAAGCTGCCCATCCGCATGCTCCACGACCGCGTGCTCGTGAAGTCCGACTCGCCGGAGGGCGAGCGGCGTTCCGGCGGCGGCATCCTGATCCCCGCGACGGCCGCGGTGGGCAAGCGGCTGGCCTGGGCGGTCGTGGTCGCGATCGGTCAGAACGTACGGTCCGTCGAGCCGGGGGACCGGGTGCTCTACGACCCCGAGGACCGGGCCGAGGTGGAGGTGCGCGGGGCGACGTACGTGCTGATGCGCGAGCGGGACCTGCACGCCGTGGCCGCCGAGCGGCTGGAGGGGTCCGAGGACTCCACGGGGCTGTACCTCTAGGTCCGGATCGACACGGCAAACGGGCCGGTGACCACCGTCACCGGCCGTTTTCGTGGGCTTTTGCTACGGTGGTGGGGAACCCCCGACGAGACGCGCCGTACCGGGTAGCCGCCAGCGATGGCGGATGACAAGACGACGCACCCCCCGTTCCGCTCTCGTCCCGGAGGTGCCTGTCATGGCCTGGGTTCTGCTTCTCGTCGCCGGTCTGCTCGAAGTCGGCTGGTCGATCGGCATGAAGTTCACCGAAGGATTCACCCGTCTGTGGCCGAGCGTCTTCACGGGCGCCGGCATCGTGGCGAGCATGGTGCTGCTGTCGTACGCGGCCAAGACCCTGCCCATCGGTACGGCGTACGGCGTATGGGTCGGCATCGGTGCGGCCGGGGCCGCGGTGCTCGGCATGGCGGTGCTGGGGGAGCCCGTCACCGCTGCCCGGATCTTCTTCATCTGTCTGCTGCTGGTCGCCGTCGTGGGGCTGAAGGCGACCTCCGGTCACTGACCGGGCGAGTCGCTCCGGGGTGGCATCCGTCCGTCCGTCGGCGGGTGCCACCCCGGAGCGCGCTATTCCAGGAGGTCCGCCGGCGGGCGGCGCAGGCCGCCGGTGGTGGCGCCCTGGTCGCCGGCCGTGGCGCCGCCGTCCGTCTGGCCGCCCGTGGTCTGGCCTCCGGTGGTCTGTCCGCCGTCCGTCTGGCCTCCGGTGGTTTGGCCGCCCGTGGTCTGGCCTCCGGTGGTTTGGCCACCCGTGGTCTGACCTCCGTTCGTCTGACCCCCGTTCGTCTGACCGCCGTTGGTCTGGCCCCCGTTGGTCTGGCCGCCCGTCGACGGGGTCCGCGTGGGGCGGGCCGGCGGGCCCGAGGGGCGCTCGCCCGGGGTTTCCTCCTGCGACTGGTTCGGGTTCGGGTTCACGGGCGGGGGCGGCTGGTTGGCGCCCTGCATGAGATCCAGGTCGAAGTCCTGGGGATCGCTGTCCGACAGGGCGGTCTTCGTGTACTGCGCCCAGATCCGGGCCGGGTAGCCGCCGCCTCCGATGCGGGCCTCGCCCAGGGCCCCGTAGAGGGATTCCAGGGTTCCGGTGTCCGGGTCCTGGCCCATCATCGAGACGACGGTGACCAGGCCCGGGGTGTACGCGGCGAACCAGGCCGAGCGGTCCAGTTCCCCGGTGCCCGTCTTGCCTGCGGCGGGGTGGCCGGCGGCCAGCGCCGCCGTGCCGGTGCCGTTGTCCACGACGCTGACCAGCATGGACGTGGTCGTGTCGGCGGCTTCGCGGCTGACGGCCTGGGTCTGGTTGCGGTGCGGTAGGGGGACGGTGTCCCCCGCCTTGGTGATCTTCTCCACGAAGGTGTACGGGGTGCGGCGGCCGTGGTCGGCGAGGGTCGCGTAGGCCTGGGTCATGTCCAGGACGCTGGCCTGCATGGTGCCGAGCGCCATGGCCGGACCCGCGTCGAAGTTGGGGGTGTTCTCGGGGATGCCGAGGGCGATGGCGGTCTGCTTGACCTTGTCGGTGCCCACGTCGACGACCATCTGGGCGAAGACGGCGTTGACGGAGAGGTCGGTGGCGGTGTTGACGGTGATGTTGCCGTAGCTGACCTGCCCCTCGTTCTCCGGGGCGTAGGGGATCCGGGTGCCCACGACCCGGCGCTTGTTGTCGCCGTTGTAGATCGTGTACGGGGTGATCGTGCGGCCGTCCTGTGCGCGGGAGTTGTTCTGCACGGCGGCGGCGAACACGAACGGCTTGAAGGTGGAGGCCACTTGGTAGTCGTGCCGGGTGGCGTTGTTGACGAACTGCTTGGTGTAGTCGATGCCCCCGTACATGGCGACGACCTTGCCGGTGGCGGGGTCGATGGAGACGGCGCCGGTGCGCACCAGGCGGTCGGCCTTGCGCTGGTCGGGTTCGAGCTTGCTGACCATCTTGTCGTTGACGGCGTCGACGACGGCGGTCTGGCGGCGCTTGTCGATGGTGGTGGTGATGCGGTAGCCGCCCTCGGCGAGGGTTTTGTCGGAGAGGATCTTGTTCTCGACGATGTAGTCCTTGATGGCTTCGACGAGGTAGCCGCGCTGTCCGGAGAGGCCCGCGGCGGGGCGGACCTTGCCGGGCTCGGGGAACCGGGTGGTCGCGCGTTCGGCGGCCGTCAGCCAGTCCTTCTTGACCATGCCGTCGAGTACGTAGTTCCAGCGGGCGAGGGCGCGGGGGCGGCCCTGGGGGTGGGCGACGACGTCGAAGGCGCTGGGGGAGTTGAGGAGGGTGGCGAGGTAGGCGCCCTCGGCGGTGGTGAGCTTGTTGACGTCCTTGCCGTAGTAGGCCTGGGAGGCGGCCTGGATGCCGTAGGCGTTGCGGCCGAAGTAACTGGTGTTCAGGTACCCCTCGAGGATGTAGTCCTTCGACTTCTCGCGACCGAGTTTGATCGCGATGAAGAACTCCTTCACCTTGCGCTTGATCGTCTGTTCCTGGCCCAGGTAGTAGTTCTTGACGTACTGCTGGGTGATGGTGGAACCGGACTGGGTGCCCTTGCCGGTCGCCGTGTTCCAGGCGGCGCGGAGCATGGCGGCGGGGTCCACCGCCCGTTCGGAGTAGAAGTCGCGGTCCTCGGCGGCCAGCGCGGCTTCCTGGACGGTCCGGGGGATCTGGGAGAGCGGCACGTTGACGCGGTTGACCTCGCCGTCGCGGGCGAGCTGGGAACCGTCCGCGTAGAGGTAGACGTTGGACTGCGCGGTGGCCGCCGCGTTGGCGGGCGGGATGTCGACCAGCAGGTAGCCGGCGACGAGGGCGCCGCCGAGGAGCAGTGCGAGCAGCAGGAAGCCGCCCAGCACCATGCGCCAGGTCGGCAGGGCGCGGCGCCAGCCGGTGCGCTTGCGCTTGGCCTTCTTGACCTGTTTGGCCGCGGCCGCCTGTGCCCCGGCCCGTTCCTTCGCCGCCCGCTTGGCTTCCTTGGCGGTCATTTCAGGCCCGGGGGGTGAGGCCGCGCCCGCACCGGTGGCCTGCGGTTCTCCGGGGGTGTCCGGGTCGCGAGGGGTCCATCCGGGTGGTGGTGACGGGTCGCTCATCTCCGGGACTCCTCGGCGCCGTACGAAATATCCACGTCTGTACCTCATGGTGTCTACCCGATGGCCGCCGATTCCGCTTCGGGCGGGCGTAAACCGTTCGCATGGATCGCCCCTCCGCACTAAGCTCGCGCGCTTTGGCCGACGTAGGAACGACGCAGCAACGACGTGGGAAACGGAGGGATACGGTGCGTCAGGGAGCGATTCGCACAGCGGGGCTCTACGGGGCGGTCGCGGCCGGGGGTTTCCGCCGGTACGCCACCTACGGAACGGCCACCGCGGCCGGGGTGTTCACCAACAGTGTGTTCGGTTTCATCCTCGCCTGTACGTACGTCGCACTCTGGGACGAACGCCCCGGACTCGGCGGCTACGACCAGTCGCAGGCCCTGACCTTCATCTGGGTCAGTCAGGGGCTGCTCGCCGCCGTCGCGCTGATGGGCGGCGGCTTCCAGGAGGAGATCCAGGAGCGCGTCCGTACGGGTGACATCGCCGTCGACCTGTACCGCCCGGCCGATCTCCAGATGTGGTGGCTCGCGGGAGATATGGGCCGGGCGGGGTTTCAACTCGTGGGCCGCGGCGTAGTACCGCTGGTGGCCGGGGCGCTCGTCTTCGACCTGGCGCTGCCCGCCGACCCGCTGCGCTGGCTGCTGTTCCTGGTCTCGGTGTTCCTCGGGCTGCTGGTGAGCTTCGCGTTGCGCTACTTGCTGGGGCTGGCGGCGTTCTGGCTGATGGACGGGGCCGGGATCAACATGATCGCCACGGTCGTCGCGATGTTCTTCTCCGGGATGCTGCTGCCGCTGAGCGTGTTCCCGGGCGGCTTCGGGGAGTTCGTCCGCGTCCTGCCCTGGGCGGCGATGCTCCAGGTGCCCCTGGACGTCCTGCTCGCCAAGGGCTCCGGGGCCGGTACGGCGGCCGGGGCGTTCGGCTTCCAGCTGGCGTGGGCGCTGGCCCTGCTGGGACTGGGCCGCCTGCTGCAGTCGGCCGCCACGCGGAAGGTGGTGGTCCAGGGTGGCTGAGCGGGCGGCAGAGACGGCGCTGGTGCCGGGTGGACCGGGTGGACCGGCGGAAGCGGCGGGGGAACCGGCGGCGCCCGCGACGCGGAAAGGGAGAGGGGAAGGGCTGCTCTTCGTACCGGAGCGGAACCGGGCCCTGGAAGGGCTGCGCGGCTACGGGCTGATCGCGGCGATGTGGATCCGTTCGACGATGACGTACCGCACGTCCTTCGTCCTCGCCACCTTCGGGAACGCGGCGATCACCCTCCTCGACTTCGTCGCGATCTACATCATGTTCTCGCACGTGGACGAGCTGGGCGGCTTCACCCTCGCCGAGATCGCCCTGCTCTACGGCTCCTGCTCGGCCTCCCTGGGCCTGGCCGACCTGCTGCTCGGCAACACCGACCGGGTCGGCGTCCGGATCCGGGACGGTTCCCTCGACACCATGCTCGTACGCCCGATCCCGGTGCTGGCCCAGGTCGCGGCCGACCGCTTCGCGCTGCGCCGGCTGGGGCGGATCGGGCAGGGGCTCGTGGTGATGGGGTGGGCGATCTCGGACCTGGGGCCGCAGCTGGACTGGACGGTCGGCAAGGTGCTGCTGGTGCCCGTGATGATCACGGCCGGTGCGGCGATCTTCGGGGCGGTGATGGTGGCCGGCGCCGCGTTCCAGTTCGTCGCCGGGGACGCGGCGGAGGTGCAGAACTCCTTCACCTACGGCGGCTGCACGATGCTCCAGTACCCGCCGACGGTGTTCGCGAAGGAGCTGCTGCGCGGGGTGACCTTCATCGTGCCGCTGGCCTTCGTCAACTGGCTGCCGGCGCTCCACATCCTGGGTCGGCCCGACCCGCTGGGGCTGCCCGTGTGGGCGGCGTACGCGAGCCCGCTGGTGGCGTTCGCGGTGTTTGTGCCCGCGTCGCTGGCTTGGCGCGCAGGGGTTCGTTCGTACCGGAGCACGGGGAGCTGAGCGGCTGTGACAGACGGGGCCGATAGGGCAGGCGCGTTGATCGAGCTGGACGGGGTCGAGAAGGTCTTCGACGTACGACGCCGGACGGGCCTGATGCGCCGGGAGAAACGACAGGTCAGAGCCGTGGACGGGATCAGCTTCCAGGTCAGGCGGGGGGAGGTGGTCGGCTACATCGGGCCCAACGGGGCCGGCAAGTCGACCACGATCAAGATGCTGACCGGCATCCTCACCCCGAGCGGCGGCCGGCTGCGGGTGGCCGGCATCGACCCGTCGCGGGAGCGGATGCGCCTCGCGCACCGCATCGGGGTGGTGTTCGGGCAGCGCACGACGCTGTGGTGGGACCTGCCGCTGAAGGACTCGTACGGGCTGATGCGGCGGATGTACCGGATCCCGGCAGCGCGGTTCGCGGAGAACCTGGAGCGCTGCGTGGACCGGCTCGACCTGGCCGAGCTGCTCGACGTACCGGTGCGCCAGCTCTCGCTGGGGCAGCGGATGCGCGGGGACATCGCGGCGGCGCTGCTGCACGACCCGGACGTGCTGTACCTGGACGAGCCGACGATCGGGCTCGACGTGGTGAGCAAGGCGAAGGTACGGGGCTTCCTGCGGCAGTTGAACGAGGAGCTCGGGACCACGGTGCTGCTGACCACGCACGACCTCCAGGACATCGAGCAGTTGTGCGAGCGGGTGATGGTGATCGACCACGGGCGGCTGATGTACGACGGTCCGCTGGGCGGGCTGCACACGGCGGGCGGTGCGGGGGAGAGCGAGCGGACGCTGG
Organism: Streptomyces sp. GL_140; assembly: GCF_057834465.1. Taxonomy (NCBI): domain Bacteria; kingdom Bacillati; phylum Actinomycetota; class Actinomycetes; order Kitasatosporales; family Streptomycetaceae; genus Streptomyces; species Streptomyces sp. GL_140. Next base: position 3,144,289 of record NZ_CM174404.1, on the reverse strand, counting down.
TGGTGGATCTGGAACGGGAGCTCCCGCCGATCGAGGTGGCGGGGGCACGGGTGGTGAAGGTGGAGGGGCCGCGGCAGTGGCTGGCGTTCCCGGCCCGGGCCTCGGCGGCCCCGCTGGTGGCGGCGGTGGCCGCGGAGTACCCGTTGCTGGACCTGTCGGTGCGGGAACCGGACATCGAGGACGTGATCGCGCGGATGTACGCGGGGCGGGGATAAATCAGGGACAACCCTGAGCCGGAGGCGGGGTGAAGTCATACAACTCTCATGGATGACTGCATAGGCTGCTCCTCATGAGTGACGAGCCGCCGGAGAAGTCGTTGTCGGGTAATCCGCCTGGGAGTCCGTCGCCGGGGAATCCCCTGCCGGAGCTGAGGGCGTCGGACGCCGACCGGGACCGGGTGGTGGAGCGGCTGCGGGACGCCGTTGCCGAGGGCCGGCTCGACATGGACGAATTCGAGGAGCGGCTGGAGGCGGCGTACAAGTCCCGTACGTACGCGGAGCTGGAACCCCTGACCCGGGACCTGCCGGCGGCCGGGGTCGCAGCCCCGGTGGCCTCCGCCCCGGTAGGTCTGACCAAGAGCGTGCCCGCCGGGTCGGACTCCGCCTGGCCGGACCGGATCGGCGGCGGCGGCCCGGCCGGCGGCGGGCCCGCCATGGCCGTCGCGGTCATGTCGGGCTTCCAGCGCAAGGGCAACTGGACCGTGCCCGCCCGGTTCCACGCGGTGGCGTTCTGGGGCGGCGGCGAGATCGACCTGCGCGAGGCGAACTTCGCGGAGCGCGAGGTCGTCATCAACTGTGTGGCCATCATGGGCGGCATCCAGATCACCGTGCCGCCGGGCGTGGAGGTCGACGTACGGGGCATCGGCATCATGGGCGCCTTCGACCAGCGCGACCCCGGGCCGCCGGCCCCGGGGGCTCCGCGGGTGATCGTGACGGGCCTCGCCTTCTGGGGCGGGGTGGAGATCAAGGTCAAGCCGCCGAAGAACGGCAAGTCGCTCGGGAAGCCGAAGCCGCGCAAGGAGCTGTAGGGGGTGCGGTCCTCGCAGCCCTCGCGTCCCTCGCAGCCCTCGCGTCCCTCGCAGGCCTCGTAGGGCCCCATAAGGGTTCGTGGCCCTCGTCGGGGTCGTAGGGCTCTGGAAGTGGCACGGCGCGCCGGGAACTCCCGGGGCGCCCCGGGAGTCGGATGCTATGCAGACAAAACCGGCGCCCGGGGGAAGGCAGGAGCACGTGGAGCAGGGCAGCAGTACGAAGAGGACGGCGACCGCTCGAGGCGGGTTCGTCTTCAGCGAGGCGGACGAGGAGCGCCGCCGCGGGGTCCGGCAGATGAAGCGGATCGCCACCGGTCTGCTGGTCCTGGTGGCGCTGGTCTACGTGGCGGCGAAGTGGGCGCAGCACGCCGGTGCGGGCGGCTGGGTGGGGTACGTCGCGGCCGCGGCGGAGGCGGGCATGGTCGGCGCGCTCGCGGACTGGTTCGCCGTCACCGCGCTGTTCCGGCGCCCGCTGGGGCTGCCGATCCCGCACACCGCGATCATTCCGACCAAGAAGGACCAGCTGGGCGTCTCCCTCGGCGAATTCGTCGGGGAGAACTTCCTCTCCGCCGACGTGGTGCGTACGAGGCTGCACGCCCTCGGCATCGGCGGCCGCCTCGGCGCCTGGCTGGCCGAGCCAGCGCACGCGGACCGGGTCACGGCCGAGCTGGCCACCGCGCTGCGCGGGGCGCTGACGGTCCTGCGGGACTCCGATGTGCAGGCCGTCGTGGGCGAGGCGATCACGCGGCGCGCGGAGACGGCGGAGATCGCGCCGGGGATCGGCAAGACCTTGGAGAAGATCGTCGCGGACGGCGGGCACCACCGGGTCGTGGACCTGCTCTGCTCCCGGGGCCACGACTGGCTGGTCACGCACGCCGACTCGGTGGAGGCGGCGGTCCAGGGCGGGGCGCCGGGATGGACCCCGCGGTTCGTGGACCGCAAGATCGGCGACCGGGTCTACAAGGAGCTGTTGCGCTTCGTCCAGGAGATGCGGGACATGCCGGAGCACCCGGCGCGGGGGGCGGTGGACCGTTTCCTCAAGGACTTCGCGGCCGACCTCCAGTCGGACACGGAGACCCGGGCCCGGGTCGAGCGCCTGAAGTCGGAGATCCTGGCGCGGGGCGAGGTGCAGGACGTGATCGCCTCCGCGTGGACCGCGGTGCGCTCGATGATCATCTCGGCGGCGGAGGACGAGCGCAGCGAGCTGCGGCTGCGCGTGCGGTCCTCGCTGATGGCCCTGGGGGCCCGGCTGGCCACCGACGGCCGGCTCCAGGACAAGGTGGAGGGCTGGATCGAGGGGGCGGTGGTGTACGTGGTCACCACCTACCGGACCGAGATCACCTCGCTGATCACGGACACGGTGGCGGGCTGGGACGCGGAGCACACCTCGCGCAAGATCGAGGCCCACATCGGCCGCGACCTCCAGTTCATCCGCATCAACGGCACGGTGGTCGGCGCGCTGGCCGGACTGCTGATCTACAGCGTGTCGCGCGCGTTCGGGGCGTAGCCGGGGCCGGGGCCGGGGGCGGGCGTGGGCGGGGGCCGGGCGGGGCCGACCCTTTCGGCTCCGGCTCCGGCCCCAGCTTTGGCCCCAACCCCGGCCGCAGCGTCGGTTCAGCGGTGCTCGGCGGTGCTCCGTCGTGCTCAGCCCCGGTCGGCGACGGCCCAGGACGCCGCGGCCACGACTCCGGCGGCTCCGAAGACGGCCGGCCACGCGCCGACCTTCTTCGCCAGCGGGTGCGCCCCCGCGAACCCGGCGAGGTACAGCGCGCCGAGCCCGGCCGCGGCGGGGACCCCGCCGCGCTTGCGCCACTCCCGCCCGGCGGCGATCCCGGCGGCGCCGAGCACGACACCGCCGAGCGGCCGCTTCTTGGTCCACCGGGCGACGGCGTACCCGCCGACCAGACCGGCGGCCGCCACTACGGAACTCGGTACCCGTGCCATGCCCAACTCCTTCACGTCATCAGCCAGTACGCTCATCGACTCGCATGCTCATCAGGTCACCCGTTCACATGCTCATCGGCTCGCGCGCTCGTCCTACGAGGCTAACGCGAGGCCTTGGCGGCACGACGGGCGCCCAGCGCCCCCAGCACGAGAACGGCACCGCCGATCACCACGTTCGGTACCGCGTCCCGCACGCCGCGCGGCAGCATCGCCACCACGCCCAGGACGAGAAGGAACGCGAGTCCGCACCCGCCGGCGACCCGAAGCAGTCTGTCCACGCGTTGCTCAACGCGACCGCCCGGCTGCCGACACGGAGCGCGGGGAGGGGATTTGTCGCACACTCGCCGGATCCGTGCGATGTCTGCCCGGGGAACCTGATGGGCATAAATTCAATCTCCCAACCAAAGGGGCAAACCACCTCGGTCCCCAGCGCCCCTTCCGGCCCCGCCGCCCCACCCCCACAACAACATCAGGAGCAAGGACATCGTGATCTGCTACGGACAGGCCGTCCTCGACCTCGCGGACGAACTGGTCGACGCCTACGCCGACGTCTTCTCCGCCCCACCGTGGAACGAAGACGAAGAAACCATTCGCCAGTTTGCCGCCCGCCTCCCGGCCGACGCCCGGCGCCGTGGTTTCCGTACGGCCCTCGCCCAGTCCTCCACCGGCATCGACGGGTTCGCGACCGGCTGGATCACGCCGGTGGCCTTCCCGAAGGACCGTGCGTACGCCCAGGTCGCGGCGCAGCTCGGGTCGGCCCGGGTGAAGGAGCTGCTCACCGGAGCCCTGGAGATAGACGAACTCGCCGTACGCCCCTACGCCCGCGGCCTCGGCACCGGCCGGACCCTCCTCACGGAGATCACCACCGACGCACCGGACCGCCGCGCCTGGCTGCTGACCTCGCGGCTGGCCAAGGAGACGGTGGCCACGTACCGCCGCCTGGGCTGGCACGAGGTCTCGGCCCTGCCCGGCACGGAGACGGGTGTCATCGTCTTCCTCTCCCCGGAACACCCGAACCGGGCGGCGTAGCCGCGCCCTCCCGGCCCGGGGCCGGGCCGGGAGGGCGCGGAACCCGGCCGGACGGGCGGGGGCGGCCGGGCTGGTTCCCGCCGGAGGCGGCACGCGCCGGCCGCTGCCCCCCGCCCCGCCCTGCCCCGCACCGGGCGCCCGGCCGAGAGGCCGTGCCCCGCACCGGGGGACCGGCGACCGGCGTCCTGCTGGGAGGACCCGAAGGGGCCCGGCCGCCCCGCCCCCGCGCCCCGCAGGAGTGCCCCGCGTCCCATGCACCCGGATCCCGCGCATCCCACACCCCCGCGACGGCCGGCCGGGGACGATCCCCAAGGGCACGCGCAGAACAAGACCGCCCCGGCGGGGCATCCGAGCCACCGGGGCGGGGCATACCGCGCCCATGAACCCCACCACGCGAACCACCCGCCCCACCCGGGCCCCCCACTCCACCCACCCCGACCAAGCCACCCGAACGACCCGCACAACAACCCGCGCCACCACGACCACGACAACCCCCACCACCCGTCGGCAGCTCAACCTCGCCACGCGCCACCAACTCACCACCACGGCGGGCATCCCACCCGGCACGATCACCTCCCGCACCCGCCCAGGCGGGCCCTGGCAGCGCCTGCTGCCCCGGGTCTACCTCCTCCAGACCGGCCCCCCGGACCACCGGCAGCGCGCCCTCGCGGCCGTCCTCTACGCCGCCGAGCCCGGCTCCGACCCGCTCTCCGGCGACACGGCCGCCCTCACCGGCGGCGCCGCCCTCGCCCTCCTGGGCATCCGCGAAGCGCCGTACACCCCTGCCGACGTCCTGATCCATGCCTCGCGCCGGCTCGCCGGATCGGCGCAGGTGCGCCCCTTCCCGACCGCCCGCTGGCCCCGCACGATCACCGTCTCGGGCATCCCGTGCACCCGCCCGGTCCGCGCGGCCGCCGACTTCGCGGCCCGGACCGACCAGCCCGCGGACCGGATCAGGTCGGTCCTGGCCCAAGTCGTCCAGTCGGGCTGGTGCCACCCGCACGACCTGCACACCGAACTCCGCGCTGCCCGCCTGATGACCCGCCCGGCCATCCGCGCCGCCGCGGCGGAACTCCTCGTCGGAGTCCGCTCGGTGGCCGAGGCCCAGGCCCGGGACACCCTCTCGGCCACGGACCTCCCGACCCCCCTGTGGAACGCCCGCCTCCACACCCCGGACGGCACTTTCCTGGCAAGCCCGGACGCCTACTGGCCCGACGAGGGCGTGGCCCTGGAGATCGACTCTGCGGAGTACCACTACACCCGAGACTCCTGGCACGCCACCCTCCGCCGCCGCCTCCGCCTGGAATCCCACGGCATCCTCGTGGTCAGCGCGACCCCGTCGATGATCCGAGACACCCCGACGGAAGTAGTCACAGCCCTCCGAGCCCTCCTCACCCTGGCCACCACCCGCCCCACCCCACCCAAAGCCCAGGCCCGCGGCCACCAACAGCTCCCGCTCCCGTTCGGCCATTGAGCAGCCAGGGGCAGCAGGTACCCCGTCTCTGGTGTCAACCGGGGACGGCCATCACCGTGGCGAGTAGTCGCTCGGTGGTGGTCCAGCCGCCTGAATCGGACACCGCGTGAGCTTGGCGCTGTCACGGGGATCGCGCGGCTATGGCTGTGGAGGCCCCGAGACCTGGCTGATCTCCGCCTGCAACTCGCCGGGCGTCCGCCATGACGCTCCGCGGTGGCTGCGATGACACATGCGGTGGCAATTGGCGCAGAGCAGGGCGAGGTCATCCAGCTTGGTCTCGCGCGGGCCCGAAATGTGCAGTGGCAGGACATGATGCACTTCGATGTAGCCGTCGCCAAGCGGTCCGTATGCCGATCCGAAGTCGAAGGTGCAGACGGCGCACTGAAGGGGCAGCCCAAGTTTGCGAGCCTGGCTGATCTTGCGCCTTCGCAATGCAGGGTTCCGCTCGCGCGAGAGAGCCCACCGGGCCAGCAGCCGACCTTCAGTGGCGGTCGTCCCGTCCTCATCCGCTTCATCGGGCTGCTCGGGGATCAGGGCGAGCTGGCCGGACCCGATGCCGGCCTCGATTCCCTGGGCGGCCTGAAGCATCTGGGCCTCACGGGTGAGGAACGCCTCGATGATCAGTTTGTCCAGGCTCCCGCCCTTGGTGGGTCTGCCCGCGTAGCCGGGATGGTTAGAGGCAAGATCCGTGGTCTTGCGGGAGACGCTCCCGACCGACCGGTACTCAGGAAGCTGCTCGGCCAGGCCAGCGCGCTCAGGCAGAGGCAGGGACCGGAGCAGCTCAGAGAGCTCGGTCACAGCGGGGTTGCCGACCCGCAGCTCCCTCCAGCCGTTCTTCACGACGAGCGCGCAGGCCAGCAGTAGTTCATCCCATGTCCAGGCAGGGCTTCGCATAGCGAATATCGTATAAGTGTTCGTTGGGGTGCGTGGAGAGTACCGAGCAAGCTGATTCGTGTCGCACACTTGGGGAGGTCGTTGTCAGTGGGGTCTGTCACCCTCTGTGAGGACGGATTGCAAGGTGTGTCCGTCGCGCAAGTCTGGAAGGAGGGTGCATGACCAGCACTGAGGAGAAGTTCACCTCGTTTGAGATCTGCGCCGGGGCAGGTGGGCAGGCCCTGGGGCTTGAGCGTGCAGGTTTCGATCATGCACTCCTCATCGAGATGGACGAGAACGCTTGCAACACCCTGACGGCCAACCGGCCCTCTTGGGATGTGCACCGAGGGGACCTGCGCGACTACGTCGACAGTGAGGCCGCCCTCGCCTTCAAGGGCAAGATCGACCTGCTTGCCGGTGGCGTGCCGTGTCCGCCTTTCTCTCTGGCCGGCAAGCAGCTGGGCAAGGACGACGAGCGTGATCTCTTTCCCACGATGATCCGGCTGGCCAGTCAGCTGGAGCCCTCGGCGGTGATGATCGAAAATGTTCGTGGCCTCATGCAGTCCAAGTTCGACGGCTACCGCAAGGAGATCGTCGCGGAGCTCGAAGAGCTGGGCTACCGGTGTTCCTGGCAGGAACTTCAGGCTAGCGACTTCGGAGTCACGCAGCTCCGCCCTCGCAGCGTGCTCGTAGCGCTGAAGCCTGAGTACTGGAAGCACTTCAACGAGGACGGCTGGCATCTGCCTGCGCCTGATCAGGAGAAGCCGCTTTCGGTCGGGGAGCTCCTCAAGCCCTCGATGCAGAAGCGCGGGCTAAAGGGCAAGGCACTCAAGGACTGGTACGGGCTTGCCTCCAAGGGAATCGCCCCAACGCTCGTAGGCGGCTCCAAGAAGCATGGTGGGGCAGATCTAGGACCCACGCGGGCCAAGAAGGCCTGGGCAGACCTTGGCGTTTCGGGTCTTGGTGTAGCCGATGAGCCCGACAAGAAGACTGGGACGACGAAGCACCCCGCTCGTGATCTCGGCGAGCAGGGGAAGACTCTCCCCATGATCACTGTCAAGCAGGCTGCATTGATCCAGGGCTTTGGCCCCGAAGACGGGGAGCCGGCCTGGGAGTTCACGGGGCGCAAGACTGCGGCGTATCGGCAGGTAGGGAATGCCTTTCCGCCTCCCGTGGCGAAGGCGGTGGGCCTGCAGATCAGAGCGGCGCTGGAGGCGTACAGGCGGCAGGAAGCTAACGATTCATCAGCTTAGGTCCCCGGTCCGGCGGAGTCGGCTGACGGTGTCGACGATCTGCCTGACACTCGTCTCTGGTGATTCGTGCTCCCAGAACCGGAGCACGGTCCAGCCGGCCTCACGCAGCCGGGAGTCGGTGTCCCGGTCACGGGCCACATTCCGGGTCACCTTCTCCGACCAGTAGCCGCTGTTGGTCTTTGGCGGCACATAGTGCTCCGGGCAGCCATGCCAGTAGCAGCCATCGATGAAGACGGCTAGTTTCGCCGGACGGAAGACCATGTCCGCCGTCCGGCGAAGATCAGGCAGGGGCTTCGCTGCGACCCGGTATCGGAGTCCTTGAGCGTGCACCAAGCGGCGCACCAGCTGTTCAGGCTTGGTGTCCCTGCTGCGGATCGCCTGCATGTTCCTGCGCCGCGCGGCTGAGGAAGCCCATGAGCCGGCCGGAGGCGTCCAGTCTTCAGTCATTCTCCCTGGCCCCGCTTCCTCCGGTTCTGCTCTTTGATCGCGGCGCGGATAGATCCTTCGGGCCACGGTTTCCAGTCTATGAGGCGGTACTCGGAGAGTGCACGCCTACCGTCTGGTGGCCGGAAAGGGTTCGGAGACTTCTGGGGAACCCGGGCTGGGAAGGGCGGTCAGGGGCTGCGGGCCTGGTCAGCTGTCGTCGTTCTCTGTGTGCTTGGGAAGGAAGGGTGCGGTTTCCACGGGATCGTCGGCGTCGGCGAGCACCCAGGTCCGTCCGTCCAGACTGACGCGAGGCCGGTCACCGTGGTGGGGCTGTGCTTGTGCGACCCGGAAACTGACGAGCTCGCCAGGGCTGGGCACTTCCGCGCCGAGGGCTCGGGCGACGTACTGGTGACTGCTGTAATGGCCCGGAACGAGTATGCCCTCTTCGCGGAGCACGGTGCGTGCTCGCCCTTTGGCCTCCCGGACGCGGGCCATGTAATCACTCTGTTGTGCCACAGTGCGCACAACACCGCGGCCGATCCTTCGGTTCTGTACCCGGCGGAATAGCTCGTTGATCCGCTTCTGCCCAGACGACAGACTCAGGATGGCGTCACGTGTGGCTGCCGGGAGGTGGAGCAGTACATTCTCTGGGAGTTCCGCCTGATGCGAGAGCCAGAGGATCTTGTTCCGGTGTTCCGCCTTCACGGTCAGTTTCATGTCCCGGTTGTTGCCGCGGTTCAGCCACTCTTCTTCTATGCGTAGCAGGCCTGCGCTCCAGCGGCTCTTGTAGTCATCCGCCCAGACGAGCAGGCACAGGTGTCCCACAGCTTCGGGCGGGATCATCCAGCCACCGAACTGCTGGGAGTATTTGCAATCGACATCGACGTCCGCGATCTTGTAGTCCATGTCGACGCCGTCATCGAAGGTGAACGCTCGCTGAAGGTTGATTTCGACGAGCGTCCCCGCATGAGTCTTCTCTGTCTTGAAGAGACTCTTCCAGTCGTAACGGCCGGTGACTTCGCCGTTGAGCAGCTGGTCGATAGTGTCGCGGAGAACGGCAGCGAATCGATGGCCTGCCGGGTCAAGGCGGTGCAGGTGTTCATGCACCCTTGCCAGCTCCGGATCGGCTTCCAGGAGCGACTGGGACTGGATATTGATCGCGGCTGAGACATCCATAGGCAGCAAGAGGATGTTCCTTGTCTGAAGATGTGTACGTCGGGGCTGCGTATGACGCACACGGGGCAGCCCCGATGCTGGTCGGGGCTGCCCGTTCCGGTTACGTCAGTTACCTGACCTCATCGCCTGATAGCGGAGCAGGCGACGTGAAGAATCGTTGGCTGAGGTGGGCGAGACTGCTGTGAACGCCATGATGACGCGCCTAGGGTCTGCTGTCCCATCCGTGACGGCAGACAAGAGCCCAGCGTCATTGGATGCTTCTACCACCGGATAGAGCAGGACGATGCCCGTGCGGGGGCCCACGCCTATCGCGCGTGTTCGCGAACTCTCACTGCCCGAGCCTGCCTCTTTGACCATTGACTCGGCCCATCTCCGGTGCTCCATTCCGGAGATACGGCCGAATGCTGCCTTATCGAGCTGGCGCGAACGTCGGACCAGCGACGTCGGAGCGGATCGCAGCACACTCGCCTCTATTCGTCGGCTCGGCGTCATCTGCGGTGCGACAAGAAGCCAGTCGTCCACCTTGGCGAGTTCGCCGTTGAGCTTGGAGAGGTAGTTGAGGTGGGGCTCGAAGTGGTTGTCGCCTTCCCACTCCAGCTGGCGCAAGACGCTGACGAGGTCGGCATGCGGGATCAGGGAGGTCCTCGCCTCGAACTTCCGGATGAGGGGGCTTGTCTCGTCCGGAGGCAGGTCCAGTGTCTGACCAGTACCGCCGAACACATGGAGGAGCGGCTTCCAGCGCTTCGCGTTGGCCTCGATCTTTGACGGGTCCCGGGGGTAGGCGGCAGGCTCGATGGGTCGCCCAGGCGAACGGATCTCCGTCAGTTCGGCGTTGAACATCTTGTTGCGCGCCGTCGGCTTGACGAGGCCGAGATGCTGGGAGACCAACGGCAGCACCTTCTGAGGCGTCAGCTGCGGCTCGCCGTCGATCATCTGCGCGTACTGGGCGAGCTCCGAGCGGAATGCTTCCTCGTCCTGACAGATCGCCTCGAAGGCTTCGTACAGGTCGAGTGTCTTGTCCTTGCCGTGCGGTTCTTCGCGGCCGATGTAGAGGCGGACGAGATCCCGGTAGCCGGCGCGGAACCCGAACCAGCGGCCCATCTGCATCAGAGTGTCCGCCTGCTGTGTCTTCCGGCGGTAGTACGTGACCGTCAGGCCTTCTACGGTGAAGCCACGGGACAGCTTGGTGCCGCCGACGAGGATCTTCCAGACGTTCGGGGAGCGATCGAAGTCGAGACCGGGCTGTGAGTAGTCCTTCTCATTCACGCCATTGACGATGATGACAGGATTCCCGCCGGATCCGATGAGCTGCCGGGCGCGGCTGACGTGGGCGCGCAGTTCCTCGTACGAGCTGGGGCTAGGCAGTTCGTCGCCCCGGGCGTTGCACACCGGCTTGTAGTCCGAGTCGAAGAGCGCTGCCAGGCGGACGTGAGACTCAGTGCTCATGTAGGAGGAGTCCCAGAGGGCCTTGATGCGGCCGGCTAGTGCCGCGTGGTCCGCCACACGCACTGACTCGTGAACCAGCATTGTGTGGTGCCGGAACGGGCCGTCGGGAACCCCGTTCGCTGCCCGGTAGAGCTTCAAAGAGCCGGCCAGAACGAAGGCGTCCATCGCTTCCAGGAGGCGGTCGCCCGTGCTGCTGTCGATGCCGCGTACGTGGGCTTCCTCTTGGGAGTTGGCGGCCGTGCGCTCGCTGACGGGCAGATCTGAGTCCAGGTCGTGGAAGTCCTCTACACCCATGTACCCAACAGGGCGCGGGAGTGATACGAGGAAGTCGCGGGGGAAGAGGTCCGCGGAGTCATCAGGGTCGACGAATACGTTCGCGAAGGGAGTAGCCGTGTAGCCGATGTACTGGGCGCGGGGCATCAGGCCTAGGAGTTGGCATACCAGGCTGTTGATCGCAGACCGGTTTTCCTTGCCCTCTTCCCACTTGCTCGGGTCTGTGGTGTTGACCGACGCCTGATCGGATTCGTCATCGATGATGAGCGCCGGGATCTCGCCGAGGATAGGGCCGATCTTCTTGAGATCGTTGACGAGCTTCGTCAGGACTGATTTGTTCTTCTTGACGACCATGACGCGGGCCGCTGCATGGTGCAGGTTCGCAGGGTCATAGAGCGGGAGGGCTTTCTCCAGCTTTTCGATGTCCAGTGCGCGGATTCCCCGCTCCAAGGACTGGTAATCCTTGTCCTTCGTCGTCAGGCGCTCCATGTCGAATGCGCCGAGATGTGAGGGCCTGCCTCCGTGTGAGACGAACTTCGCGGGCCAGTCCTCGTCGTCCTGGTAGTCAACACCAACCAGCGCATCGATATCATCAGGGTCGGCGCCGCGGAGAATGTTCTCCCGGCCTATCAGCTCCATGTCGAGCCGTCGCTGAGTCTGGCCGCGCAGTAGATTGAGCGTGCCGCCGAGAACAATGACGAGGCGGTACCCGGCGTCCACTGCTTTGGCGATGACACCGGTGAAGTTGGCGGTCTTGCCGGACTGAACGTAGCCGACGACTAGGCCGCGGGCCGCATATGCTTCCGGCCGGGCTGGGTCGGCCAGGCGTTCGACGACGTTATGGGCCGCCTCCCCGAGGCTGGTGATCGCCGGCTCGCTCCATCCCTTGGTGCGAAGCAGGTTCTCGTACGCCGGCCAGTAGAAGGCCCGGGACAGTGCCTTGTCCCGGGTGTACCAAGCCTGGTTGCTCTCACTGATCACGACAGGCTGGGGGCCCTTGTCGACAGGAGCCGCAGCATCAAGGGACTTCGCCAGGTCGGCATCGAAACCCAGGAGCGCATACGCGTCGGCTCGCCGTTCGTCCGAGCACGGTGGAGAGGCGGACCAGTCAGCGGTCAGGGCGGCGTCCCACTGGGAAAGGGCGCGACTCCAAAGAGTCGTCAGCCCAGCGTCGCCCTCAGCGATACGAGCCTGGAATATCGCCAGATCGGTATCACGGCCGTCATCCGTCTCCGACAGTCCGGCCGCGAGACGGCTGAATTTCTTGGGGGCGCGTCGCATGGCGCCGAGTGCGTCGGCGTGGAGATTGAGCAGGTGATCAGTCACAGGGGGTACGTCTCCAGTCAGCGGGACAGTTCACAACGAGCGGCCGAAAGGAGCACGCTGTTCCACAGGGCCATCTCATCGTTGCGCTGGGCACTGGAACGTCCCAGCCTGAAGTTCTTTTCGAGCATGAGGTAGAGCAGCCCCTTCAGCACCGGAGCGTCGTTGGCGCCAGCACGTCGCCCGCTGTTAAAGGCCGATCGGTATTCCTTGTTGAGTCGGACGACGTGCTCTTCGCGATCGATATCGAAGAAGATCTCGGAGGGAAGCGCCTCCCAGCGGAAGGTGATTGGATCTTCGCCCTCGATCTGCGGTAGTTCATCACGGAGCGCGCGCTTGAGTTTGGGGTCGATGCCCTTGCCGGGCGGAACGGCACTAGGCCGCTGCACGTCTGCTGAGCGCCTGGCTGCTTCGCGGTAGACGGTCTCCGCCTCCGTGAGATACGCGGAGAAACAGTGGCCGTCGGCGTCAACTGCCTTCTCAATTCCGCGGGCGAACGCCGGTGTGACGCCGACGCCGTCCTTCTTCACTGTCAGGCTGAACACGTCGTTCGGGGAAGGGGGGAGATCGAGCGAGATCCGTGCCAGGTTGTGGTGCGTTTCAGCGCCACGGATCCCGTTCCAGCCGCCGGCCTGGACAAGGCGGTCGTTGCGGTAGACGTAGAAGCCCTGCCGGTCCGCCAAGGGGCCGATGCCGCGGTAGGACACCAGCTGAGAGCGTGGCGGCCAGACATGAGCCTCGAGCGCGACTTCGCCCACACCTTCGACGGGGGCCGTGTATATCCGCGGGTAGCCTGCGCGTCCCGGTACCCGGTAGCCGAAGGGATCGATCGGCTCTACACCCCGGTGATCGAGCTCTTCCTGCGTCCGGACATCTTCGACGACGAGATCGATATGGAAGCCGTCCCGGGCGAGGAATCTGTGCAGATACAGGCCGAGGTGAGTCTCCAGCTTTTCGATCTGCTCATTGAGGAAGCGGTCCGTCTGACCGGAAAGCACCGTGTCAAAGGCGCGGACGCTGTCCCAGCGCACGATGGTGCCATGCCAGCCGATCACCCCGTCGTATCGGTCTACCAGTACCTGGCAGTACTGCGGGTCCACGATGTCGCAGCTGAAGTTCTGTTGTGCCTGAACGGTCAGCCAGCGCCGCCCGGCAGCGGGACTGCGCTTGGTGCGGCTGACGACCGTAAGAGACCCGGCGTGCGAGAGCGAGGCGGCCTTCAGGCCGGCTCCGAAATGGCCCAGCGCCCCGTCTGCGTAGCCCTCGCGTCCCCCTACGACCATCGCGACGTCGAGAGCGGCGTCGTCCATTCCGCCGCCGTCGTCGATGACCAGCAGACTGACGAGGCGGTCGCCGTCGCGCAGAAAACTGATGACGACGTTGCGGGCGCCCGCGTCGATGGAGTTATCCACGAGGTCGGCGATGGCGGCCTCGAACCCGTACCCCTGATGCGCCAGCGATTCGATGTAGCGAGCAGCCGGCGGAAGCTGTTTGCTGCCCAGCGTGGGTATATCGAACTGCCAGTCGCCGGACGGTGAATAAGGCATATGGGGAGCAGACCTTTAGCGCGCAGGGGTGGGTGTATCCGGCAGTGGAGGACCTTCCAGCCCATACCGGTGGATCTCAGACGACGCTAACGCATAGCAGGCAGCCTTATGGCATCACTGTCCGGGATGCGATACGGGCGGCCGGGTGCCTGGGCAGGTCACCTCTGCGTGGTGCCGTGGCACTCCGCGTACGGCTTGCCCGACTGGCACCAGCACGGGTTGGCACCGGTCGGCGGCCAGGGGGTGGCCTTGCCTCGGGCGGCCAGGGTGGTGGCGTACTCCGCCAGGAGGGACGGGGAGGACGGGGAGGTCTTCTCCGAGGCTGCGAAGGCTTCGTACGAGGGGACGCTTGCCGTGACGATGCCCAGGTTCGTCGTGCCCGAGGCGGCCAGGGCGCGCAGCGAGGCTTCGACCTCGGCCAGGTGGGCGTCGTGGGAGGGGTACTCCGCCGCCAGGGTGGGGTACGAGGTGAGGAGCTCCGCGAGTTCCCGCGCGGGCCAGTGGAGGATCGCCACCGGGAACGGGCGGGAGAGGGCCGCGCGGCGGTCGCCGAGTTCGGCGCGCAGGCGGGCGATCTCGGCGCGCAGTTCGGCGGGGTCGTCGGAGCCGAGGGCCCAGATGCGCTTGGGGTCGTGGAGTTCGTCCAGCGGGATCGGGCCGACGTGGCGGGTGTCCGCGACCATGTCCCAGTCGTCGTGCGGGAGCCCCAGGAGGCGGCGTACGCGGTGGCGGCCGGTGAGGAGCGCGGTCGTGGCGGGGGTGAGGGGGGTGTTGTCCGGGGCCAGGAGGGTCGCGGCCTCGGTGAAGCACTCGTGGGAGGCCTCGAGTTCGTCGTGGGCCTCCAGGGCTTCGGCGATGACTTCCCAGGGGGCGGGGTCCGAGGGGGCGGCCGCGCGGATGCCCTGGATGAGGGCGCGGGCCTCGGGCTCGTGACCGTACTCCCAGAGGTTGGCCGCCTGCAGGGCCTTGACCAGATGCGGGTTGGCCGGGGGCGCGGAGAGGAGTTGGTCGTACAGCGCGCTGGCACGGTCGCGGGCGTCGGCCAGTTCGAGGTGGGCGGCGGCCTGGAGGAGCAGCGGCTCCTGGTCCTCGGGGTAGCGGGTCGCCGTGCGGATGAGGCGCTCGGCTTCGGCGATGTGCTCGGCAGGCGTGTCGGGGCGCATGGTTCACACCGTACTGCCGCTGGTCAGTTGACGGGGGAGGACTTAAGGTGCCGCCCGTGCGAGATCGCGTGCGGGTCGTGGTGCAGGGAAAGGGCCGGCGGGCGTGGCATGTGCGCCGGGTCGGTCTCGCCGCGGTGCTGTGGGCGGCGGGTGAACTGGCCGTCACCGTAGGCGTGGTGGTGTTGTTGCTGGTGGTGCACCAGGTGTGGTGGACCAACCGGCAGGCCCTCGCCGCCGCGCACGAGCGGGTCGCGGAGTTGGAGGGGGAGTGGGGTGCCCCCGGGGCGGGTTCCGGGTCCGCTTCCAACGCCACGTCGGACGATCCGGTGTCCGACCCCGCGACCGCCCCCGGCGAGGATTCGGCTGCGTCGGAGGGGAGCGACGGGGGCGACGGGGCCGCCCGCGCGTCCGGTTCCGGCTCCCGGTCCGGTTCCGGTTCCGTCGGGAAGTCGCCGCCGCAGGAGGGTGCGTACGGGGTCCTGCGGATTCCGCGTCTCGGTGTCGTCGTGCCCGTGGCCCAGGGGGTCGACAAGCGGTCCGTCCTGGACAAGGGGTACGCCGGGCACTACGCGGGGACCGCGCAGCCCGGGGCGGAGGGGAACTTCGCGCTCGCCGGGCACCGCAATACGCACGGGGAGCCCTTCCTCTACATCAACCGGCTGAAGGCCGGCGACGAGCTGATCGTCGATGTGAAGGGGCGAAGGTACGTGTACGTCGTGGGCAAGACCCTGGGGCAGACGACCGAGCACGACACCGGGGTCATCGCGCCCGTCCCGCGCAGCACCGTCGATCCGGAGGCCGGCTACAGCGAACCCGGCGCGTACATCACGCTCACCACCTGCACGCCCGAGTACACCTCCAAGTACCGGCTCGTGGTGTGGGGGACGCTCAAGCGCTGATGAGCGCGTGCGTGTGCGTCCGCGCCTTAGTGTGGGGCGGTGCGTGTGAAATGGGTGAAACGTCCTCAGTTGCTCTGGCTTGCCGTGCCGTTCGTGCTGTTCGCCGGGGCGCTGCCCTTCGTGAACCGGGTGGAGCCCGCGCCCGGCGGCGTACCGTTCCTGTTCCTCTGGTTCATCGGGTCGACCCTGGTGACCCCGCTCGCCGTCTGGCTGACCTGGCGCGGTGATCACCGGTGAGCGCGGCGGCCGTTGCGACCTCCGTCTTCGCCGTTTTCATGGTGGCGACCGTCGCGCTGGGACTGCTCGCGGTGCGCGGGCGCGGCGGGGGCGGTGGCGGGCTCGCCGAGTGGTCGGTGGGCGGACGCTCGCTGGGGACCGTCTTCATCTGGGTCCTGATGGCGGGGGAGGGGTACACGAGCTTCAGCTACCTCGGTGCGGCGGGCTGGGGATACAACTACGGCGCCCCCGTGATGTACGTGGTCGCGTACATGTCCTGCGGGTACGCGATCGGGTACGTCGTCGGGCCCATGCTGTGGGACTACGCGCGCCGCCACGGTCTCGTCGGCATCACCGACATGGTGGCCCACCGCTACGGGCGCCCCTGGCTCGGCGCGGCCGTCGCGGTCCTCGCCACCGTCTTCCTGCTCCCCTACATCCAGCTGCAGATCACCGGAATGGGCGTGGTGGTCTCGACCGTGACGTACGGGACGGTGTCCCTGGAGTGGGCCTACTTCATCGCCTTCGCCGTCACCACCGGCTTCGTAGTCGTCAGCGGACTGCGCGGCAGCGCTTGGGTGTCGGTGCTCAAGGACGTGCTGGTCATCGGCACGCTCGCCTTCCTCGCGGTGTACGTGCCCCTGCACTACTTCGGCGGCTACGGGGAACTCTTCGACCGGCTCGCGGCGCAGCGGCCGCAGTGGCTGACGCTTCCGGGCGCCGGGAGCGGCGAGGGCGGGCGCGGGGAGCTGGGGGTGGCGTGGTTCGCGTCCACCTCGGTACTGAACGCGCTGACCGTGGTCATCTTCCCGACCACCGTGGCGGGATACCTGGGCGCGCGCAACGCCGACGCGCTGCGTCGCAACGCGATCCTGCTGCCCGCCTACAACGTGCTGCTGTTCGTGCCGATGCTGCTGGGGATGGCCGCGCTGTTCGTCGTACCGGGACTGGCGGGCGCCGATTCCAACCTCGCGCTGTTCAAGCTGGTCGTGGACTCGCTGCCGGCGTGGGCGGTTGGCGTGATCGGGGTGGCGGCGGCCCTGTCGTCGATCGTGCCGATGGCGGTGTTCATGCTGGTCATCGGCACGATGTGGGGGCGCAGCGTGCTCTCGCTCGTGCCGCGTTGGAGCTCGGGCGAGAGGCAGAAGCTGGCCTCGCAGCTGGTGGTGGTGGCGGCCGGGACGATCGCGCTGGTCATGACGTACACCGCGCCGAACACTCTGGTGAGGCTCTCGCTCATCTCCTACGAGGGCATGGCGCAACTGGTGCCGATGCTGCTGTTGGGGCTGGTGTGGCGCAGGTTCACACTGACCGCCGCGGTGAGCGGGCTGGTCGCGGGCGTCGCGGTCGTCTGCGGGCTGGTCTTCACGGGCAACGACCCGGCGTGGGGCGTGAATGCGGGCATGGTCGCGCTCGGTGTGAACCTGGCGGTGGCGATGACGGTGGTGCTGGGGGTGGTGCCGACGGCGGGGCGCCGCGGACCGGAGGGCGCGGGGAGGCCCGGGGAGGCCTGGGGAGTAGGGGAGTTGGGGGACCGGCGGCCGGACGAGGAGGTGCTCGCCCGTGATCCGGCCCGTGATTCGGCCCGTGATCCACAGCCCCGGCGGCCTGTGGGCGGGCGGGGTTAGTATCGGTATCGAATACCGAATGTCGTACGGGAGTTCGTGCGCGGGAGGGTGAGGGGGGTGGTTCGCATGGCCGGTCGCAGCAGTCTTCGCCGCATGCTGTTGCCGCTGCCCGCCCGCCTCGTGCCCGCCCGCCTCGTTGCCGCGCTGCTGCCGCTCCTGCTGCTCGGCGGGTTCCTCGGGCTGTTCGCCGGTGAGGGCGGGCTCGGAGCGGTGGTGGTCGCTCTCGCCGCCACCCTGGCCGTGGGAGCTTCCGCTCTGGCCGCCCGGCTGGTCCGGGCCGTGCCGCCGAACCGAATACGCACCGCGATCCGTGATCGCGAGCAGCGCACGGCCTTCCTGCCGCAGCGCGATCCCGACGCCTCGGGCCGGTCGCGGCCCAGGGCACCGGGCCGTCTCCTTCCGACGGCCGCGTAGGGGCGCAGCTCCTTCCGATCACTGATCGTCGATCACTGGTCGCCGATCACCGTTGTCGCCCCTCGCGGGTCGTCACGCCGAAATGCATTTCTTTCGACGTTCGACGAGACCCCTCGGAGGGCCCACGTGTCCGTATTCACCCATCTTGTTGCCCTGCTGGGCCGGCTCCTGGAGCCGGTGCTGGCCGAGTCCGCGACCGCTGCCGCGATCGTGCTGTTCACCGTGCTCGTGCGGCTCGCGCTGCACCCGCTCAGCCGGGCCGCCTTCCGCGGGGCGACCCCGGTGGCCGGCTGCCTGCCGGTCCTGCTCCAGCTGCCGGTGTTCTTCGTGATGTACCGGGCCTTCTCCTCGGCGGAGATCGGCGGGGCCGCCAATGAGCTGCTCGGCCACCGGCTGCTCGCCGCCCCGCTCGGCGGCCGGTGGAGGGATGCCCTCGGGGAGGGAGGCCCGTTCGGGGCGCAGGGGCTGGTGTTCCTCGGGCTGTTCGCCGCCATCGCGGCGGTGGCCGCGTGGAGCGCGGTCCGCGGGCGCCGGGCCGCGGCGCTGACGGCGGCAGCGGCAGCGGCGTCGGACGCCACCGAGGCCGGGGCCGGTGTGAAGAGCGGGCGCAAGGCCGCGGGCGCGGGCCTGGGCAAGGGTCCGGGTGCGGTCGCCGGGAAGGGCGGGGCGGTCGCCGGGGTGAGCGCCGAGCAGCAGGAGGTCATGCGCAAGCTGGGCGGCGTACTGCCCCTGCTGTCATTCGGCACGCTGATCACGGCTGCCGTGGTGCCACTGGCCGCAGGGCTCTACCTGGTCACCACCACCGCCTGGTCGGTGGCCGAGCGGGCCTGGCTCCAGCACCGCAAGGAGTGGGCCGGACAGGAGATCACCGGAGGGGGCCGTTCCAGTCTGTGAACAGGGTCTTGCGGATTGGGTCGACATCTTGGAGGATCGACCAATCCTCCGATGGCCGCAACCCATCGTCCGGCCCGGGGCATGCCCATGGGTCGACCACCCACGACCACGGGAGAATGCCCATGAAGCTGCTGCGTGTAGGACCCGTCGGGTCGGAGCGCCCCGCGCTGCTCGACCAGGACGGGACCCTGCGGGGCCTGTCCGGCCTGATCACGGATGTGGACGGCGCGCTGCTCGCCGACGACTCCGTGCTGTCGCGAGTACGTGAGGCGGCCGCGGCCGGGGACCTCCCCGTGCTCGACGCCGAAGGTCTGCGCATCGGGTCCGCGGTCGGCCGCATAGGCAAGGTCGTGGGCATCGGCCTGAACTACCACGGGCACGCGGCCGAGGTGGGCGCCGAGGCGCCGGCCGAGCCGATCCTGTTCCTGAAGGCCCCCGACACCGTGGTCGGCCCGGACGACACCGTGCTGATCCCGCGCGAGAGCGTCAAGACCGACTGGGAAGCCGAGCTCGGCGTCGTCATCGGCAGCACCGCCCGCTACCTGGCCTCGGCCGAGGAGGGCCTCGCCCACGTCGGCGGGTACGTGCTGGTCAACGACGTGACGGAGCGCGCGTTCCAGACCGAGCGCGGCGGCACCTGGGACAAGGGCAAGAACTGCGAGACCTTCACCCCGCTCGGCCCCTGGCTGGTCACGGCCGACGAGATCCCGGACCCGCAGGTCCTGGACGTGAAGCTGTGGGTCAACGGCGAGCTCAAGCAGGACGGCCACACCTCGGACCAGATCTTCCCGGTCGGCGAGGTCGTCCGCTACGTCAGCCAGTTCATGACCCTGTACCCGGGCGATGTCCTCGTCACCGGCACCCCGGCCGGTGTGGCCGCGGGCCAGCCGGAGCCGAAGCCGTTCCTGCGGGCCGGTGACGTGGTCGAGGTGGAGATCGAGGGCCTCGGCCGTCAGCGCCAGGAGTTCAAGGACGCGTAGCCCGCGCGGTTGGGGTGCGCGCGGTTCGAGTCCGCGCGGTTCAAGGGGGAGGGGCGGTGCCGTCGACGGCGCCGCCCCTTTTCCTTATGCTCCGGGGCCCCCGCCTCCGGTTTCCCCCGTCAGAGCTCCACGGTCAGTCCGTCCCTCGACGACCTGCGCGCCGCCTCCAGCACGTCCAGGCAGTGCGCCGCCTCGTGCGCCGTCACCGGGGCCGGTCCGCCGTCGCGCAGCGCCGCGGCCACGGCCGCGTAGTACGCCGGGTAGTCGCCCGGGACGGTGGTGACGGGGATCCCGCCGCCGGTCAGCGGCGACTCCCCGGAGCCGAGCCGGCCCCACAGGTGCTCCGGCTCCTCGCCCCACGTCCGGTCGGGGTCTCCGGGGCGCAGCCCCTCGCGCAGGGCGCCCTCCTGCGGGTCCAGGCCGTACTTGACGTAGCCCGCGCTGGAGCCGAGGACGCGGAACCGCGGCCCCAACTGCGCAGCGGTCGCGCTGACGTACAGGTGGGAGCGGACCCCGCTCGCGTGGGTGAGGGCGATGAAGGTGTCGTCGTCCGCCTCGGCGCCGGGTCGGCGCACGTCGGCCTCCGCGTAGACCCGTACGGCCGGGCCGAACAGCACCAGCGCCTGGTCCACGACATGGCTGCCGAGGTCGTACAGCAGGCCGCCGATCTCCTCCGGGGCGCCGGACTCCCGCCAGCCGCCCTTGAGCTGCGGGCGCCAGCGCTCGTAGCGGGACTCGAAGCGCTGGATCTCGCCCAGTTCGCCGTCGGCGAGCAGGCGGCGCAGGGTGAGGAAGTCGTTGTCCCAGCGCCGGTTCTGGAAGACCGACAGGAAGGTCCCGGTCCGGTCTGCGAGCGCGGCCAGCTCGCGGGCCTCGGCGGCGGTGGCGGCGAGCGGCTTGTCCACGACCACCGGGATCCCGGCGGTGAGGGCGGCGGTGGCCAGCGGAACGTGCGTCTTGTTCGGGGAGGCGATGACGACGAGGTCCGGGGCGGGGCTCTGTTCGAGCAGCTCGTCGGCGGTGCCGGCGATCCGGACGCCCGGGTAGGCCTCGCGCGCCTGGGCCGCGCGGCCCGGGTCGGAGGTCACGACGGTGTCGAGGACGAGGCCGTCGGTCGCGGAGACGAGCGGGGCGTGGAAGACGGAACCGGCCAGTCCGTAGCCGACGAGTCCGACGCGGAGGGGGGTGGTGGAAGTGACGGGGGAGGTGTCGTTCATACCCAATACTTTGGCAACAGTGTTTCCTAAGTGCAAGGAGGGTGGACAATGGGCAGGTGGACAGGGGTAGCAGGGGCAATGGGAGCGGCGTGAATCTGCCGGTGCTGCGCGGGCACAACGACGCGCTGGTACTGCACCTGCTGCGCGGAGCCGGCCCCGCCGGGCTCGGCCGCGGCGACCTCGCCGACCGTACGGGGCTCACCCCGCAGGCCGTCGGCAAGATCACGGCGCGGCTCCGGGGCGAGGGCCTGGTGGCCGACGCGGGGCGCGAAGCCTCCACGGGCGGCAAACCGCGCACGTTGCTGAGGCTGGTCCGGGAGGCGCGCCACGCGGTCGGGGTGCACCTGGACCGCGACGAGGCCACGGCGGTACGGGTGGACCTGGCGGGCCGCGTGGTCGCCCGGTGGCAGGGTCCGCTGGACTTCGGGGCGGAGCCGCGCGCGGTGGTGGAGGAGGCGGTACGGGCGGTCGCGCGGGTGTGCGGCGATCGGCCGGTCCTCGGCGTCGGCGTGGCCGCGCCCGGGCCGCTGGACTGGCGGAGCGGGGTGCTGGGGCGGGTGACGGGGTACCCGCAATGGGAGGGGTTCCCGTTGCGGGAGGAGCTGGAGCGGCGCCTCGGAATCCCGGTGCGGGTGGACAAGGACACCAACGCGGGTGTGGCGGGAGCCGCCCTCCCGGGGGCCGGGCCCGCGGGGATCGACTCCGGCTCCGACTCCGAAGGAGCCGTGGCTTACGTACACGTCGGCACCGGACTCGGGGCCGGGCTCCGGCTGCTCGGGGGCGGCGAGGTGTACCGGGGGCGGCGCTCGGCGGCGGGGGAGTTCGGACACCAGGTGCTGCGTCTGGACGGCCCGCCGTGCCGGTGCGGCGGGTACGGCTGCGCGGAGGTGCTCTGCCTGGACGCGGTGGCGGCCGGCCGGCTGGAGGAGGCGGCCCGGATCGTGGGGGAGGCCGCGGCGAACCTGGTGGCGCTGCTCGACGTGGACCGGGTGCTGCTAGGGGGACGGGTGGTGGCGGCCGCGCCGGGGGTGTTCGTGGAGGGGGTCCGGACGGTGCTGGCGGCGAGGTCCGTCGCGCTGGCGGGGGGCGAGGGCGTACGGGTGGACCTCGCGGGGGTCGGTGTGGCGGAGGGGGCGGCGGAGCTGGTGCTTGCGCCGTTGTTCGGGCGCGGGGGCTGAGCGGGTCGTCGCGTGGCTGCGGCTGGCCGGCCCTGCGGGGCGTGTCCCCTACCCACCCTTCCCCGGGCTCCGCCCGAGAACCCCACCCATCGGCCAAACGGGCGGAAAGCAGAACGACTCGGGAGTGGTGCTGGACACGGAGTCGCGGGTGCGTGGGAAGGTGCGGGCAGGGCCGGGGTGATTGTCGCCTCGTCCGACTATCGTCCTGTCCGTCGGTGAACAGCGAGGGTCTCCCATGCGACTGCGCAAAGCCCTTGCCCTCTCCGCCGTCCTAGTCGCCGTCGCCGCACCCACGGCGACCACCGCGGCCGCGGACATTGGCACCGGCGGCGGTGCCCGCCCCGCCCCCGCGCTGCCCTCGCGCGTGGAGGCCAGCTGCGGCGACGGGAAGAGCACGCAGTTCCCCATCGGCGCGCGGATCCGTGGCGGTCCGGCCGTGTACCGCACCGGCGGCGACGCACAGACCTGGTACCTCGACCTCACCAACACCACCGGCAGCGAGTGCACGGCCATCCACCCCATCGTCGTGTTCACCGACAAGGCCCGCGCCCTGCGACCGGCCCATTTCCGGATGGAGTTCGACGCCCCCGGCGCGCCCGTCGGAACCTTCCCCGTCAGCCTGGAGCACACCGACCGGGACGAGGTCATCGCGGTCTTCGACGGCGGCGACGCCTTCTCCGGCTTCACCGTCGGCCCCGGCGGATCCGTCACCGTCACCGTCCGCCTCGCCTTCGCCCCCAACGCCCCGCACGGCGAGGCCCTCGCCGACGCGGCCCTGGTCCAGCGCAAGGGCGACGACGGTGACTGGGTCGGCGAGGCCGACGGCTACCACTTCGACGTCCAGGGGCCGGACGCCGAGACCGGCGAAGCCGGAGCGCTGGCGCAGACCGGCCGCAGCCGCGAGGCCTGGACGTACGGCGCGGGCGCTGCCGCCGCCCTCGCCGCGGGCGGCGGACTCCTCCTGGGCGCCCGCCGCCTGCGCGGACAGTCCGGATCCACCCCTTCCTGAAGCCCCCGGAGCCCGTGGCCCGGGCCTTCCCACCGCCCCCGCGCGCAGTCCACGTAGAGTCCGAGGGTGGAAGAACCCATCCAGTACGCGCACCACCACCAGCCCGGCCTGCCCGTCCGCTCCGGGATCCCGGAGCACGGGCGCATCCCCAAGTACTACGCAGTCAAGGCCCGCATCGCCGGGCTGCTCGACGAGCTGGGCGAGGGCGGGCTGCTGCCCACCGAGCGGGATCTCGCCGAGCAGTACGAGGTCTCCCGCGAGACCGTCCGTCAGGCCCTGCGCGAGCTGCTCCTGGAAGGGCGGCTGCGCCGTTCCGGCCGGGGCACCGTCGTCGCCGGGGCAAAGCTCGAACAGCCGCTGTCGCTGGCGAGTTACACCGAGGGCGTGCGCCGCCAGGGCCGCCGGCCCGGCCGGAACCTGATCGGGCTGGAGCGGTTCCCCTGCCCGCCCGACGTCGCCGCCGGAATCGGCGCCGAACCCGGTGAGCCGGTCTGGCACCTGGAGCGGGTGCTGCTGGCCGACGACGAGCGGGTCGGGCTGGAGAGCACGTACCTCCGGGTCGCCCGCGCGCCCCGCCTCGACGTCGATTTCCAGCCGGACTCCTCCTTCTACGGATACCTCCGCGACAGCCTCGGCATCTCCTTCGGCGATGCGGACGAGAAGCTGGAAACGGTCCTCGCCACCCCCCGCGAGGCCCTGCTGATCGGTACTCCGCCCGCGCTCCCGATGCTGCTCATCCACCGTTTCTCGCGGGACCAGGACGGCCGGCCGCTGGAGCGGGTGCGTTCGCTCTACCGTGGCGACCGGTTCAGCTTCACGACCCACCTGCGGCCCCAGTAGCCCTCGGTAACCGCCGCCAAACGCTCCAAAAAGGGCGCGCGAGGATCACGAAACGGTAACGGGTCTAGTCCAAGCGTCGGAGGCTGTTCACCGGGACGTCGTTCGCCGGATCCTCCCGGGTCACGCTCCGCCGACACCGTGGACGACGTGAGAGTCATAGTCGTCGGAGGCGGCGTGGTAGGCACCATGCACGCCTGGCAAGCAGTCGAACGCGGCCACGAGGTCGTCCAGATCGAGCGAGAGGCCGAGGCCCGCGGCGCATCACTGCGCAATTTCGGCCAGATATGGGTCAGCGGAAGGGCCGGGGGAGAGGAGCTCGACACCGCCCTGCGGGCCCGCGAGCTGTGGGAGGGGATCGGTGAGCGGGTGCCCGGCCTGGGCTTCCGCGCCATCGGGTCGCTGACCCCCGTGCGCAACGCCCGCGAGTACGCGGTCGCCGAGGCGGCCGTCGCCCGCCCGGACGCCGCCGCCCGCGGCTACAAGCTGGTCACCGCCGCCGAGGCCCGGTCGATCAACCCCGCCCTGCGCGGTGCGTTCGAGGCCGCCCTGTGGTGCGAGCGGGACGCGGCCGTGGAACCGCGCACCGCCCAGCTCCACCTGCGGGAAGCCCTCAAGGCGTCCGGCCGCTACGCCTTCCTCCCCGGACGGGAGGTCCGCGAGGTGCTCGACAGCGGAACCGGCGGAACCGGCGGAACCGGCGGAACCGGCCCCACCGGCCCCGCCGTCCGCGACGACCACGGCGACGTCCACCGGGGCGACGCCGTCGTCCTCGCCACCGGCGCGTGGCTGTCCGGCCTGGTCCGCGAGCTGGCCCCCGAACTGCCCGTGCGCCGCGTCCGGCTGCAGATGATGCAGACCGCCCCGCTCGGCGAGTCCCTGACCACCTCGGTCGCCGACGCCGACAGCTTCCGCTACTACCCCGCGTACCGGAGCGCGGCCCTCGACGAGCTCAACGCCGAGCAGGCCCAGGCGCCGATCGCCGCCGCGCACAAGATGCAGCTGCTGATGGTCCAGCGCCAGGACGGCGGACTGACCATCGGCGACACCCACGAGTACGAGCACCCCTTCGCGTTCGACACCCTCGAAGACCCCTACGAGCACCTCACCGAGGTGGTCGAGTCCTTCCTGGGCCGCCCGCTGCCGAAGATCCAGCACCGCTGGGCGGGCGTGTACGCGCAGTGCACCGACACCACCCGCGTCGTCCACCGCCAGCAGGTGCGGGACGGCGTCTGGCTGGTGACGGGACCCGGCGGCCGGGGCATGACCTGCTCGCCCGCCATAGCCGAGACCACCGCGAACGAACTGGGCTGGTAAGCACCATGACCGACAACACCCCCCACACGGACGCCCGGACCCACCGGCTCGTCGTCCTCGACATGGCCGGCACCACCGTCGCCGACGGCGGCCTCGTGGAGCGCGCCTTCGAGCGCGCCGCCGAGCGCCTCGGAGTCGAGCCCGGCAGCGCCGACCACCTCGTGAAGCTCCAGTACGTGCGCGACACCATGGGCGAGTCGAAGATCTCCGTCTTCCGCCACCTCTTCGGCAGCGAAGAGCTCGCCCAGCGCGCCAACTCGGCCTTCGAGGAGGCCTACGGGGAACTCGTGGACGGCGGCCTCATCGCCCCGATCCCCGGAGCCCGCGAGGCCATCGAGGAGCTCCGCGCGCAGGGCCGCACCGTCGTCCTGACCACCGGGTTCGCCCGCGTCACCCAGGACGCCATCCTCGACGCCCTCGGCTGGCAGGGCCTCGCCGACCTCACCCTGTGCCCCGCCGACGCGGGCGGCCGTGGCCGGCCCTACCCGGACATGGTGCTGGCCGCCTTCCTGCGCACGGGCGCCGTGGACGGCGTGCGCCAGGTCGTGGTCGCGGGCGACACCGCGTACGACATGCTCAGCGGCGTCCGCTCCGGCGCCGGGATCGTGGCCGGCGTCCTCACCGGCGCCCACGACAGCGCGGCCCTGACCGGGCACGGCGCGACCCACGTCCTCGGCTCCATCGCCGAACTCCCCGCGGTCCTGGAGCACGCCGCCGAGGAGTCCGGCGCGTGAGCGGCATCCGCTTCGACGCGGTCTCGGTCGCCTACGGGGGCAACACGGTCCTGGACCGGCTCGACCTGACCGTCGAGCCCGGCGAGGTCATGGCCCTGCTCGGCCCCTCCGGCTCGGGCAAGACCACGGCGCTGCGCGCGGTCGCCGGTTTCGTGCGGCCCGCCTCGGGCCGGGTGCTCATCGGAGGCCGCGACGTCACCGCGCTGCCGCCCCACAAGCGCGGCATCGGCATGGTCGTCCAGCAGTACGCGCTCTTCCCGCACATGCGGGTCGCCGACAACGTCGCCTTCGGCCTGCGGGCGCAGAAGGCGCCCAAGGCCGAGATCCCCGGCCGGGTCGCCGAGGCCCTGGAGATGACCGGGATGGCGGCCTACGCCGGGCGCTACCCGCGCGAGCTCTCCGGAGGCCAGCAGCAGCGCGTGGCCATCGCCCGCGCGCTCGCCATCCGCCCCGGGGTGCTCCTCCTCGACGAGCCGCTGTCCGCGCTCGACGCGCAGCTGCGCTCGGGGATGCTCGCCGAACTGGCCCGGCTCCACCGCGAACTGCCCGAAGTATCGATTCTCTACGTCACCCACGACCAGGTCGAAGCCCTCACCCTGGCCGACCGGATCGCCGTCATGGACCGGGCCCGGCTCCAGGACTGCGGCACCCCGCAGGAGCTGTACCGGGCCCCGCGCACCGAGTTCACCGCCTCCTTCGTCGGCAACGCCAACCTGCTGCCGGTCACCGTGGCCGACGGCGGGGCGCTGTTCGCCGGGCACCCGCTCGCCCTCGACCCCGGCCGCGCGGCCGTGGGCGCGAGCGCGACCCTGTGCGTACGCCCGCACCTGCTCGGCCTCGGCGCCGGACCCAACGCCCTGTCCGGCACGATCACCGAGGTCCAGTGGCGCGGCTCCACGCACCGCCTCTACGTCGACATCGAGGGCCACCGCGTCAAGGCGGACCTGCCCGAACTCCGCGAGACCCCGGCCCTGGGCGACCACGTCACCCTGCACTTCGAACCACGGGACGCCGTCCTGCTGTCCGCGGGGGTCTCCGATGGCTGACCGTCCGGCAACAGCCCACCGCCCCCCGGATCCGACGCGGGACCCCGAGCCCGCCGCCATCCCCCACCAGCCGGTACGAAGCCCTGCCCAGGGCGAGCCCGCCCCCGCGTCCGAAGCCCCCGGCGGCTTCGCGGCGCAGGCCGCACGAACGCCCCGTACCGTGCCCGGCTGGCTGTGGGCCGTGCCTCCCGTGGCCGTGCTCGCCGCCGTCTTCCTCTACCCGCTCGCGCTGGTCGTCCAGCAGTCGCTCAGCCCCGAGAACGGCGGCGGGGCCTTCGACGCCTACGCCTCCGTCTTCGCCTCGCACTCCTTCCGCGAAGCCCTCGGCACCACGGTGTGGCTGGCCGTCGGCGCCACCGTCGGCTGCCTGGTCCTCGGCTTCGCGCTGGCGCTGGTCATCGCCTTCGTCCCCTTCCCCGGGGCGCGCGCCGTGGCCAAGTTCATCGACGTCTTCCTCTCCTTCCCCTCCTTCCTCATCACCCTCGCCCTCCTCTTCGTCTACGGCACGGTGGGCATGGCCAACGGGCTGTGGACCGACGTCCTCGGAGTCGCGGACGGGCCCTTCCACTTCCTGGCCACCCCGTGGGGGGTCCTCCTCGCGGAGATCACCTACTTCACCCCCTTCGTGATGCGCCCGCTGCTCGCCGCCTTCTCCCAACTGGACACCGCCCAGCTGGAGGTGGCCTCCTCGCTCGGCGCGAAGCCCGCCCGCATCGTCCGGCGGGTGATCCTGCCCGAGTCCCTCCCGGCGCTCGCCGCCGGCGGCAGCCTCGTCCTGGTCATGTGCCTCAACGAGTTCGGGATCGTCCTGTTCACCGGAGCCAAGGACGTCACCACGCTCCCGATGCTCATCTACGGCAAGGCGATCCTCGAATCCGACTACTCGGCCGCCTGCGTCGTGGCCGTCGTCAACATCGCGATCTCCGTCGGCCTGTTCGGCCTCTACCGGGTGGTGAGCAAGCGTGCTGGTGCATAGCCGGGGCGGCCGCTGGGCCGCCTGGAGCCTCTTCGGCCTCCTCTTCCTGCCGCTCTTCGCGCTGCCGCTGCTCGTGGTGGTGGCCGCCTCCTTCTCGACCCACTGGTCCGGGGCCTTCCCCTCAGGCCCGACCACCGGGAACTACGCCGCCGCCGTCCAGGGCGAATCCCTCCAGGCCCTGACCACCTCGCTGGTCACCGCCCTGACCGCGAGCCTGCTCGCGCTCACCGTCGGAACCTGGGCGGCGCTCGCCGCCGCGGGGCTGCGACGGCGCGGGAAGCGGTCCCTGGACGCGCTGTTCATGCTGCCCGTCGCCGTACCGTCCGTGGTCGTCGGCCTCGCCGTGCTCGTCGCCTTCAGCAAGCCCCCGCTGCTGCTCAACGGCACCAGCTCGATCGTGATCCTGGCGCACACGATTCTTGTCACGGCGTTCGCCTACCAGTCGGTTTCGGCTGCCATCGTGCGTCTGGATCCCGCGTACGAACAGGCGGCCGCCTCCCTGGGAGCCCGCCCCGCGTACGTGCTGTGGCGGGTCAAGCTCCCCCTCCTGCTGCCGTCGCTCACCGCGGCGGCCGGACTCTGCTTCGCCCTGTCCATGGGCGAGCTGAGCGCCACGATGATGCTCTACCCGCCGGACTGGATGCCCCTCCCGGTCCGGATCTTCACCGCCACCGACCGCGGTTCGCTCTTCAGCGGCTCCGCCGTCGCCGTGGTCCTGATGGCCGCCACCCTGCTGGTCCTCCTGGCCGTCTCGCGTGTCCGCACCAAGGCCACGTACCGCTGAGCACCACTCGGCACCACCGCCGCACAACCTGCTGAATCCCCGCTGACTCCCTTTCCCCGTGAGGAAGTTCCATGCCCAGCAATAAGCCCCGCCCGATGTACCGCGTCCGCATCACCGCCGCCGTCACCGGCAGCCTCGCCCTCGCCGCCGGCCTCACCGCCTGCGGCGGCTCCTCCGCCGCCGACTCCAAGGACGGCGGCGAGAAGATCGTCACCGTCTACAGCGCGGACGGCCTCAAGAGCGAGAAGGGCGACGGCTGGTACGACAAGGTCTTCGCCGAGTTCACGAAGAAGACCGGCATCGAGGTCAAGTACGTGGAGGGCGGCTCGGGCGAGATGGTGCAGCGCGCCGTCCGCGAGAAGACCAACACGCAGGCCGACCTGCTGATCACCCTGCCCCCCTTCATCCAGCAGGCCGACGGCAAGGGCCTGCTCCAGGCCTACAAGCCGCAGGGCTCCGACAAGATCAACGGTGGTGACAAGGCCGCCGACGGCAAGTGGACCTCGGTCGTCAACAGCTACTTCGGCTTCGTCTACAACAAGAAGGAGCTCGCCGAGGCCCCCAAGACCTGGGAAGAGCTGCTGGACCCCAAGTACAAGGGCAAGCTCCAGTACTCCACCCCCGGCGTCGCGGGCGACGGCACCGCCGTGCTCATCAAGGCGATGCACGACTTCGGCGGCAAGGAGCCGGCGAACGAGTACCTGAAGAAGCTCCAGGCCAACAACGTCGGCCCGTCCTCCTCCACCAGCAAGCTCGCGCCCAAGACCGACAAGGGCGAGCTGCTCGTCGCCAACGGCGACGTCCAGATGAACTTCGCGCAGTCCAAGTCCATGCCGAACCTGGGCATCTGGTTCCCCGCCAAGGCCGGCGGCAAGCCCACCACCTTCGCCCTGCCGTACGCGGCCGGCCTGCTCGACAAGGCCCCGCACACCGAGAACGGCAAGAAGCTCCTCGACTACATGCTGAGCGAGGACGCCCAGAAGCTGGTCAGCTCGGTGGGCGGCGGCTTCCCGGCCCGCACCGACGTAAAGCCCACCGACGCCAACGCGGTCGAACTCACCAAGATCCTGACCGGTGTCGAGATCTTCGAGCCGGACTGGACCGACATCGACAAGAACCTCACCGGTTACGTCGACGCGTGGAAGTCGGCGACCGGAAGCTGACCGGCAGCCGCCTGGTCGCCTCCCGGTCACCCACGACCGCAATAGTGACGCTTGCATAACGGGTCTGGACCGAAGGCCGCACCTTCGGTCCGGGCCCCACGCATGTCCCCCTGAGTCCTCTCCCACGATTACTCCCGGAGGAGTACGTGCCCACTGTCCTGTCCGGACGCGCCCTCGCCGTGGCTGCCACCGCCACGGCCCTGCTCGCCACCACCCTCGGCGCCGCGGCCACCGCCGCACCCGCCGCCGCTGAGGCCGCCGTCACCAACAAGGTCCTCGTCATCGGCATCGACGGAACGGTCCTGGACCGCGTCAAGGCCGCCGACGCACCCAACCTGAACGGCCTGATGGCCCAGGGCCTGACCGCCCGCAGCACCCTGTACGCGAACCCGATGGCCGCCACCTCCTCGGGCCCCGGCTGGTCGACCATCGCCACCGGCGTGTGGCCCGACAAGCACGGGGTGAAGGACAACTCCTTCACGGGCAAGAACTACACGGCCTACCCCGACTTCCTGACCCGCATCGAGAACGCGAAGCCGGAACTCAACACGTACGCGGCCGCCGACTGGGAGCCCATCACCTCCACCGACCAGAACGGCCCGATCTTCTCGGCCAAGGTCGACAAGCGGCTCAGCCTCAAGGGCGACCGCGACGGCTACGGCAGCGAGGACCCGAAGATCGCCGCCGCGGCTTCCGCCGAACTGCGGGACCAGAACCCCGACGCCGCGTTCGTCTACTTCGGCGAGATCGACCACGCGGGCCACGCGTCCGGCGCCGCCAGCCAGGAGTACCTGAACACGATCGGCCGCGTCGACAAGCTGATCGGCCAGCTCCTCACCGCCGTCCAGGCGCGCCCGACGTACGGGCAGGAGAACTGGAAGATCCTGGTCACCACCGACCACGGCCACACCGACGCGGGCGGCCACGGCGGCTCCACCATCCAGGAGCGCGGCACCTTCGTCATCGCCAAGGGCGCGGGCATTCCCGCCGGTTCGGTGCGCGGCGACGTGAAGCTGGTCGACGTCGCGGCGACCGCACTCGCCCAGGTCGGGGTCAACCCCGGCTCCGCCATCGACGGCCTTCCTCTCGATGCCCCGGACGACGACCCCTTCGACACCCTGCGCCCGAGCCTCCAGGCGCGCGTGGACGAGACAGGCATCCCGGCCGCGACCAAGGGGTTCACGCACACCCCGCCGGCCGGCTGGTCCATCGACAACTCCAAGATGGGCACGGGCGGTGTCACGGAGTGGGCCGGATGGGCCTTCGCCACCGACGAGTTCTGGAGCCAGTCGCAGCGCGATCAGTGGCGCGAGCTGAACGTCCGCTCCCGTGACGTGTTCGCCGTCGCCGACTCCGACGAGTGGGACGACAAGAGCCACACCGGCTCCTACGACTCCACCCTGATCACCCCCAAGTGGCCTGTGACCGGCGGCTCGGTGAAGAACCTGACCTTCCAGACGCACTACCGCCACGAGGCCGGCCAGACCGCCCAGGTCCTGGTCTCCTACAACGGCGGTACCCCGTCGGTCGTCAAGAGCTACACCGCCGACGCGGTCGCCAAGTCCGAGTCGATCGCGCTCCAGGTCCCGGCCGGAGCCACCGACGTCCAGGTCCGTTTCCGCTACAGCGGCAGCAACAACTGGTACTGGACCGTCGACAACGTCCGTCTGGGCTGACGGGACCTTCGCAGCCGTCCGTTCCACCCGGTGGTCCGGGCCGTGGACGCCCCACGCGTCCGCGGCCCGGCCCCGATAAGGTGGTAGAGACCAGAGGTCACCGTGGTCAGACGCCACCGAGAGCGGAGAACAGTCCAGTGGCAGAGCGCAAGCCGATCGAATCCTGGCTCACCGACATGGACGGGGTCCTCATCCACGAGGGCACTCCGATTCCCGGCGCCGACGCCTTCATCAACCGGCTGCGCGAGTCCGGCAAGCCCTTCCTGGTGCTGACCAACAACTCCATCTACACCCCGCGCGACCTCCAGGCCCGCCTCAGCCGGATGGGCCTGGAAGTCCCCGTCGAGAACATCTGGACCTCGGCGCTGGCCACCGCGAAGTTCCTCGACGACCAGCGTCCGGGCGGCACCGCGTACGTCATCGGCGAGGCGGGTCTGACCACCGCCCTGCACGACATCGGCTACGTGCTGACCGACCACGAGCCGGACTACGTGGTCCTGGGCGAGACCCGTACGTACAGCTTCGAGGCGATGACCAAGGCGGTCCGCCTGATCAACGCGGGTGCCCGCTTCATCTGCACCAACCCCGACGAGACCGGCCCCTCCACCGAGGGCCCGCTGCCCGCCACGGGCGCGGTCGCCGCGCTGATCACCAAGGCGACCGGCAAGAAGCCGTACTTCGCCGGCAAGCCCAACCCGCTGATGATGCGGACGGGTCTGAATGCCATCGGCGCGCACTCGCACAGCAGCGCGATGATCGGCGACCGGATGGACACCGACATCCTGGCCGGGCTGGAAGCGGGCATGCAGACCTTCCTGGTCCTCACCGGTCTGACGTCCGCCGAGGACACCGAGAAGTACCCGTACCGCCCGACCAAGACGGTCAAGTCGATCGCGGACCTCGTCGACCTGGTCTGAGTCCCGCGCGACCCCTCGCGGCCCCCTTCGGCCTCGCCCGACCGGCCCAGCTATTAGGGCGTACGGCTGACACGTACGGGCCAAGAGAGCGCCGCTCCGGATGCGGAGCGGCGCGTCGCGCGTGAATCTCCTTATTGAGGAGGTTCACCATGCGCAGTGATCTGATCGCTCTCCGTGTCGCCGGGTTGGCCGTCGCCCTGACGGCCCTCTCCGCCGCGACCGCGCCCATCGCCTTCGCGGAGGAGTGGAACCGCGGCAGCGTCTCGGCCGACCCGAATCCGGCCGAACCGGGGGCGCAGGTCAAGCTGCGCGTCCGCGGCTGCGACGACGACTGGGCCATCGCCCAGTCACCCGTCTTCGTCTCCGAAGTCCGGCTCTCCAGCGGCCGCGACGACCGGCACACCCTGTGGGGCGACGCGATGATCCGCTCCTGGGCCGACCCCGGGCGGCACCCCATCCGGGTCAAGTGCGGGGGCCGCGGCGACGAGAAGGAGTTCGGCTCCATCGAGATCGAGCGCCGCCGCGAGCACCACCCCGACCCACACCACACGCCGGTCTGGCCGGTCCACGCGGGCGGCGGCGGCATGTCCGAGGAGATCGCCGCGAAGGCGAAGAAGGACGCGGGCGCGGCGGAGCAGGCCAAGGCCGCGGACTCCGCCCAGCTGGCCGCGGCGGCCAAGAAGAGCCACACGGGCGACGGCCCGGGCCTGCCGCACACGGTGATCGGAGCGGTGCTCGCCGCCGTGGCCACCCTGGCGGTCGCCGGCCGGGCGCTGAGCCTGCGCCGCCGTCGCAGCGGCCAGTGAGCGCGGGGTGAGCGGGGAGCCGAGGAGCTCCGGCGGCTCCCGGCTGCTGACCTTCGCCGCCTGGTCGGTGCTGGTCCTCGGCCTGTGGCTGTGGGGCCGCGAGATCACCGGGGTGCCGAGCCCGCTCCCCGGCCAGGCCGGTGGACCGGCGGCCCCGGGGCTGCCGGCGGCGCACGTCCCGCTGGGGCCGGCGCCGCCCGCACGGGTCGACGTACCGTCCATAGGCATCCAGGCCCCGGTGATCACCCGGGACCTGGACGCGCAGGGAGCGATCGAGCCGCCCCCGTACGAGAACCCGGGCGCGGTCGGCTGGTGGCGCGGCGGTGCCCAGCCCGGCACGGCCGGGACCGCGCTGATGGTCGGACACGTGGACACGCAGTCGAAGCCGGCGGTGTTCTACGGGCTGAGCTCGGCGAAGCCGGGCGACAAGATCCGCGTGGTGCGGTCCGACGGCTCGGTTGCCGAGTTCACCATCGAGGACGTGCAGGTCCACGAGCGCGAGGGCTTCGACCCGGCCAAGGCCTACGGCCCGCGGGTCAAGGGCAGGGCCGAGCTGAGGCTGGTGACCTGCGGCGGCGCGTACGACAAGGCGGCCAAGCAGTACACGGCGAACGTGGTGGTGTCGGCGTACCTGACGGGCGCCGGAATCCGCTCGGGAGCGGAGGCGTAGGCCGCTCCGACACGCCGAGAACGAAGAAGACCCCGCAGCTTTCGCTGCGGGGTCTTCTTCCGTCTGTGCGCCGCCAGGGACTCGAACCCCGGACCCGCTGATTAAGAGTCAGCTGCTCTAACCAACTGAGCTAGCGGCGCTTGGTGACAGGGAAAACTCTACCCCACCCGCACCCGTGCTCGTGACAGGCCGCGCCCACACTGTCCGATTAACCCATGTTTGGGGGTTTTGTCGTGCACGATATGTCTGGGCCAGGCCGATTCTGATGCCCCGTCAGAGGCGGTCCCGGCCGACCAGAGGACGAGCAGGGGAGTGACGGAACCGCATGACGATGCAGCCTCCGACGCATGCGTACGAACCGAAGCGCACAGCGACCGAGACGATGACGGGGGCATCGGCCCCGATGCCGCCACCCGCGCTCGCGCCGGCCACGGCGATGCCGGTGCCCGCCTTCGAGGAGTACGAACCCGCCGGCGACTGCCCGTGCCGGGGCTGCGCACAGCGCAGGCGCACGCTCGCCCGCGCCCGAGCCATACCGCTGCGGGACGGCGGTCACCCCGCCGCGCGCGGAGCACGCCGCGCACTGGTCCTGGCCACCGCCGCGGGGGTGGTCCTCGGCGGCGGCACGGGAGCGGCCTTGGCGGTGACCACCCCGAGCCCCGGCGGCACCGTGTCATTGGACGACCCGGGCTCGCCGCAGGGCGGCTGGGCCCCGCTGCACGGGCCGAAGGGCAAACCGGCGAAACCGCTCGGCCTGCCGGGAGCCCCCTCGGCGGTCAAGCGCATCGACCGGGCGACGATCATCAACCGGGCGAAGCTGTGGCTGGACGCGCAGGTCCCGTACAGCATGTCCGAGTACTGGTCGGACGGATACCGGCAGGACTGCTCCGGCTTCGTCTCCATGGCGTGGAACCTCGGTACGAACGAGTGGACCGGCAGTCTCGACAAGTTCGCGACCCGGATCACGAAGGACGAACTGCTGCCGGGGGACATGCTGCTCTTCCACAACCCCGCCGACCCCAACAAGGGCTCGCACGTCGTGATCTTCGGCGGATGGGTGGACGAATCGCGGACGTACTACACCGCCTACGAGCAGACGCGGCCCACGACGCGGCGCCAGGCCACGCCCTACGGCTACTGGAGCAACGACACGAAGTACCTCCCGTACCGGTTCAACGGGGTGGCGGGCGGGGTGGTCGTCCCCGATCCGCCGACGCCGGGCGGCCCGCCGGTGGTCTCGGCGACCTACCCGGGAGCGTCGAAGTTCGGGCCCGGCGCCAACAACCCCTACATCACCCAGCTCGGCCGGATGCTGACCGAACGCGGTGGCGCGCGCTTCTACCCGCAGGGCATCGGCCCGCAGTGGACCGACTCCGACCGGCAGGCGACCCAGGCCTTCCAGCGCGCCCAGGGCTGGACGGGCGCGGACGCCGACGGCATCCCGGGTGAGCACACCTGGCGCCTGCTCGCCCGGCACCAGGGCAAGGACATCGCGCCGACGACGGGCGGCGCACATGGCTCGTCGGGCAGGCCCGCCTTCCCGGGTGCCTGGGTCTTCCGCCCGGGGGTGTCCGACCCGTCCATCACCGCCCTTGGCCGCAAGCTGGTGAAAAAGGGCTTCGGCAAGTACTACCTGTCCGGGCCGGGCCCCCGCTGGGGCGAGGCCGACCGCCGCAACGTCGAGGCCTTCCAGCGAGCCCAGGGCTGGCGCGGAGCCGAGGCCGACGGCTATCCGGGCCCGGAAACCTGGCGCCGGCTGTTCGCATGACGGAGGCAACGATGTACCCCACGCGCACGACATCGACCACGGGCAGCTTCCACGTCCCCCCGGTCCCGGAACCCGAACCCGAGCCCGCGCCGGCCGCCTCGGCCGCCACCACGAGTGGCTGGGCCGCGCAGATGGGCTGGGCGGCGGCCCGGACACCGGAGCCGGAGCTGGAGCCGGAGCATGAGCCGCTGCCCGTGGCGGCGGCCGCCCCGGCCCCGGCCCCGTCGCCGGTGCGGGCCGAGGAGCCGTACGCCCCGGCGCCGCGGACCCGGACCGAAGCGGGCCCGCAGCCGGCACGCCTCCCGCATCCCCAGTCGGAGGCGGGGCCGCACCTCCCGCATCCGCAGCCGGAGGCCGCCCCCGAGTTCGCGCGTGCCCAGGCCGAAGCCGACGCCGGACGCTCGCACCCGCAGGACGAGGCGTGGCCGGTCCCTTCGCCGGTCCGGGGCGAGCCCCTGGCGGCGGCGGGTTCCGTGCCCGAGGGCGAAGCCGCCCGCAGGAGCGGGACGTTGATCGGGGCGCCCGCGCCGGAAGCCGATCCGGTCGGACGGGAGCCCTCCCATTGCGGAGCCGCGCCCGCCGCCGCCGGACGGGCCGGCGGCGAGGGCGGCGGGATGCCCGCGCGGGGCGAGTACGGGCACACCGCCCTGGCCGAAGCCGACCGGCAGGGCGGCGCGGTCGGGCACGGCGCCCCGGTCGCAGCGGATCCGGTGGCTGCCCCTGCCGTGCGGGAGCCGTCCCGGTCGGTGCCGGCGCCCGCCGGCGCGGAAGCGGTCCCGGCCGGCGCCGTGATGGACCGGGTGGCGCCGAGCGGCGAAGCCGGGCGTTCGCACCCGCAGGACGACGTGTGGCCGGTCCATTCGCCGGTCCGGGGCGAGCCCTCGGCGGCGGCTGACTCCCTCGCGGAGGGCGAAGCCGCGCGCCAGGGCAGCCCGCTGATCGGAGCGCCCGCGGCGGAAGCGGAGCCCGCCGCGCGGGAGCTGTCCTGGTCGGTGCCCGCGCCCGCCGGGGAGGCCGCCGCGCACGCGGAGCCCCGTACCCCCGCCCCGGGCGACGCGGGCGGATCCGATGCGTACGACGACATCTACGACGACATCTATGACGACACCTACATCTATATCTACGGCGAAGCCGGGGATCCGGCGGAACCGGAGCCCGCGCACACCACCCCTGCCGAGCAGTCCGGCGAGGCCTCCGCAGCGGAGGCCGAAGCCGAAGTGCCGGACCCCTCCGGGTCCGTGCCCGTCCCCGGGCCGGGGGTCGTGGAGGTGGTCGCGCGGGCCGTGGCGCGGATGGAGGACGACACGCAGGATCTGCCGCCGGTCGCAGCGGTGCGCGGGGTGGCGGTGAGCGAGGTGCCGGTCCACCTCCCGTTCCGGGGCGCGGCCCGGCCCCCGGCCCGCAGCGAAGCCCGGGCCGATTCCCACTCTCACCCCCACTCGCACGCCCCGGCCGAGGAGAAGCCGAAGCCCCCCGCGCGCCCGGCGCCCGGCCGCCGCGTGCCCCGTGGTGACGACCGGCTGCGCGAGCACCGCGGACCCGTGCTGCCCGGCTGGATCGGCGTGGCCGTCGGCGGGCTCGCGCTCGCCGGCTGCGCGGTCGTGCTCTGGCGGGCCGGGGCCGTCCCCGACGCCCTCGCCGTGGCGTTCGGCGCGGAGCCGCGCCCCTACCGCGGGCTCCAGGCCCGGTTCTGGCCCCCGCTCGCCTTCCTCGGGATCGTCGCCCTCCTCGCCCTCGGCGGTCTCGGCCGCGGCCGGGCCGGGCACGCCTGGGTGCTGACCCTCTTCGGCCGCTACCGGGGCACCGTCCGACGCTCCGGCCTGACCTGGATCAGCCCCCTGCTGCTGCGCCGCCGGGTCGACGTCCGGCTCCGGCACTGGCGCAGTGACCCGATGTCCGCCGTCGACTCCGGCGGCCTCGCCCTCCAGGTGGTCGTCCAGGTCGTCTGGCAGGTCAAGGACCCCGCCCGCGCGACCCTGGCCGTCGCCGATCACGTGGAATACCTCACCGAGCAGGTCGAATCGGCCATGGCCCGCGTCCTGTCCCAGCTCCCGGCCGACGCCTTCCACGAGGACGCCCCGACCCTGCGCGACGCCGAGGCCGTGGGCGATGCGCTGACCCGGATGCTGGCTGCCGAGACCGAGGCGGTGGGCGTGGAGGTGTTCTCGGCCCAGCCGACCCGGATCGAGTACGCCCCCGAGGTCGCGCAGGCGATGCGGCGGCGCCGGGTCGCGGCGATCGACGCCAAGCACCGGGACACCATCCTGACCTCGGTGGTCGACGCGGTCGACGACACCGTCCACCAGCTGACCTCGCGCGGGATCGTGGACCTCGACGACTACGAGCGCAAGGCGCTGGTGAAGGACCTGACGGTGGCCTTCTACACGGGCCGCCCGGAGTAGCGCGACCACGCGAGGACACGGACGCGGCGGCCGCGCCCCGGCCGCGCTGGAGGACGGGTGGATCCGGAGGGCCCGGACCACCCGTTCTTCCATTGGTCTGGACATGGCCAACTCCCGTCAATACTGTGGGACTTGGTCTAGACCTAAAGAATCGAGAACGGGCCGTGCCGGTGGCAGCGCCGGCGCGGCCCATCCCCACGCGTGCGCACGCTCTCGTCGAACCTCCCCCCACGTTCAAGGAGCATCATGCGTTCCTTCCGCATGCCCAGAGCCCAGCAGGCCGCGGCCGCCGTCGCGGGCCTCGGCGTCGCCGCGGCCCTCGCGCTGGTCACGGCCCCCACCGCGAGCAGCCACGGCTACACCGACACCCCCATCAGCCGCCAGAAGCTCTGCGCCAACAAGACCGTCGCCGACTGCGGCCCCATCCAGTGGGAGCCCCAGAGCGTCGAAGGCCTCAAGGGCTTCCCCGCGGCCGGTCCCGCCGACGGCCACATATGTTCGGCCAACCACTCCGAGTTCGCCCAGCTCGACGACCCGCGCGGCGGCGCCTGGCCGGCCACCCCGGTGACCAGCGGGCAGAGCTACAGCTTCCGCTGGCAGTTCACCGCGAACCACTCCACCACCGACTTCCGGTACTACGTCACCAAGAACGGCTGGGACCCGAAGAAGCCCCTCACCCGCGCCGACCTCGACCCGCAGCCCTTCCTGACCGTCGCCTACAACGGCGCCCGCCCCGACATGACCACCGTCCACCAGGGCAGGATGCCGAGCGGCAAGAGCGGCCGGCACCTGATCCTCGCCGTGTGGACGGTCAACGACACGACGAACGCGTTCTACTCCTGCTCCGACGTCCAGTTCTGACGCCCGGACCGTCCCGGCGAGCCGCCGGACAGGTCCGGACCGCTGCTCCGGCGTTCATTTCTGACGGGACGTCAGCTATCCTCCGGCGGCATGCGGCCAACGAGGACACCCGAAACCGTCGCGGAGCTCATCGCGAGCCAATGGGGCGATCACCGGCCCGGTCTGAAGTACGCCGAAGGCGTCCTCAGTCACCACCGGACCGCCCTGGAAGCCGCGGCGCGCGCCGCGCTCCTCGTCGACCTGCTGCCGCCGGGGGCGGAGCCGCACATCGGGGTGCTGCTCGACAACACCCCCGAGTTCCCGTTCTGGCTCGGCGCGGCGGCCCTCGCGGGGGCCGCCGTGGCCGGGATCAACCCCACCCGGCGCGGCCCCGAGCTGGCCCGCGACATCCTGCACACCGACTGCCGGATCCTGGTCACCGAGCGGGCCCACCTGCCGCTCCTGCGCGGACTCGACCTGCCCGGCGTACGCCTCCTGGTCACGGACACGCCGGAGTACGAGGCCCTGCTCGCCCCGTACGCGGGCGCCAAGCCCGGCGACGCCACGCTCGGGGACGGCCCCGGACCGTCCTCCCGGCTGCTCCTGTACTTCACCTCCGGCTCCACCGGCGCCCCCAAGGCCGCCATCTGCACGCAGGGCCGCCTCGCCGCCGCGGGCGATTCCCTCGCCCGGCACTTCTCGGTGACCCCGGACGACGTCCACTACATCTGCATGCCCCTCTTCCACGGCAACGCCGTCATCGCCGACTGGCTCCCGGCCCTCGCGGCCGGCGCCGCGGTGGCCCTGCGCCGACGCTTTTCGGCCTCCGCGTTCCTGGACGACGTACGGGGCTACGGGGCGACCTACTTCACCTACGTCGGCCGGGCCGTCCAGTACCTCCTCGCCACCCCGCCCGGCCCCGACGACCGCGCCCACGCGCTGCGCCTCGGCTTCGGCACCGAGGCGGGCGCCGTCGACGCGGCGCGCTTCGCGGAACGGTTCGGGGTCCGCCTGGTCGAGGGCTACGGGGCCACCGAGGGCGGCGCCTCGATCCAGCGCACCCCCGAGACCCCGCCGGGGGCCCTGGGCCGCGCGGGCGCGGGCGACGATCTGGCCGTCATCGACCCGGAGACCGGCCGGGAGTGCCCGCCGGCCGTCCTCGACCCGCAGGGCCGCCTCCTCAACGGCGCGGAGGCCATCGGCGAGCTGGTCAACAAGGGCCGCAGCCTCTTCGAGGGCTACTGGCGCAACCCCGAGGCGGAAGCCGCGCGCACCCGCGAGGGCTGGTACTGGACCGGGGACCTCTTCTTCCGCGACGCCGAGGGGTTCCTGTACTTCGCGGGCCGCACCGACGACCGGCTGCGCGTCGACAGCGAGAACCTGGCGGCGGCCGTGATCGAGAACATCCTGGCCCGCTGGTCCAGGGCGGCCGCCGTCGCGGTGTACGCCGTGCCGGACGAGGTGGCGGGCGACCAGGTCATGGCGGCCCTCGCCCTGCGCGAGGGTGCCGTCTTCTCCCCGCAGGGCTTCGAGGCCTTCCTCGCCACGCAGCCGGACCTCGGTACGAAGATGGCCCCGCGCTACGTCCGGATCGTCCGGGCCATGCCCGTCACGGCGACGAACAAGGTCCACCGGGTGTCCCTGCGCCGCGCGGCCTTTCTCCCCGAGCCGCTGCCGGGAGCCTCCTCGGGCCCCGACCCGGTCTGGTGGCGCCCGCCGGGCGAGGCCTCGTACCGGCTGCTGGACCGGGCGGCCCTGGCCGCCCTCACGGCCTCCTACGAGGCCCAGGGGCGGGCCGATCTGCTGGGCCGCTGAATGCGGTTTTGAGCACCCCGGATGACCAGGTAGTATTTTCTCTGTCAGCAGGCGCCGCTAGCTCAGTTGGTTAGAGCAGCTGACTCTTAATCAGCGGGTCCGGGGTTCGAGTCCCTGGCGGCGCACCTGTCCTTCGGGCGGTTTCCGGTTCACCGGGAACCGCCCGAAGTGTTTTCCGGGCCACTGCGGGCCACTGCGGGCCCCTTCCGGGGCCCCGGCCGCTCACAAGGTGAGCGACAGCAGCAGTGGCGCGGCCTTCCGGTTCAGCGCGTCGGCCGCGGCCCGCAGCCGGTGGGCGTGCTCGACCGGCATCGACAGGGCCAGGCAGCCCACCGAGGCGCCGGCGGTGATCGGGACGGCCGCGCAGACCGTGCCGACGGCGTATTCCTGCAGGTCGAGCATGGGCACCGTGGCGGGCTGGCTGTCCAGCTTCGAGAACAGGATCCGCTCGTTCACGATCGTCTTCGACGTCAGCCGCGCGATCTTGTGCCGGGACAGGTGGTCGCGGCGCCCGTTCTGGTCGAGCTGGGTCAGCAGGCACTTGCCGACCGCGCTGGCGTGCGCGGCCGAGCGGAAGTCGACCCACTCGTGCACCTTGGGGGTGCGCGGGCTGTCCGCGAACTGGGTGATCCGGACCTCGCCGTCCACGTACCGGCTGATGTAGACCGCCGCGCCGACCGAGTCCCGCAACCGGTCCAGGGTGTCCTGCAGCTTGTTCTGCAGGGCCTGCTGGCGGTCGACCCCGGAGCCCAGGAGGACGAGGGAGTCCCCTATGGCGTAGGCGCCGTCGGACACCTGCAGCACGTACCCCTCGCGGCGCAGCATGAGGAGCATCGGGGCGAGATGGACCGCGGGCAGGCCGGTCTCACGCGCGATCTGTACGTCGGTCACGCCGCCGGTATGGCGGGCGACCGTTTCTAGTACGCGCAGGGCGTACTGCACCGAGTGGAACGGCGCGGTCGGCTCGGGCTTCAGCGCCACGGTTTCCCCCTAGCAGGTTGTTACCGCTTGCCCTATCACGATAGCCATCAAGAGGCCCATGTGGAGCGCCTGTTGAGGAGATTGATGGCTCGATCACATCCCTCTGCCTGGATCTACTCCCATGGCATATGCCAAGGTCATGAGCCTGCCCCGGTGTGCCGGGAATGCCCGACCGGCGGGCCGGGGTTGCCCCCTGCGTAAGGACGACCGAGCGGAGCGGGGAGCACGATGAGTGACACGGCCGAAGGCACGGGGACCACTGGCGGTGCGGGCGCCGGCGAGATCAGAGGAG
Source organism: Streptomyces sp. GL_140 (assembly GCF_057834465.1). Taxonomy (NCBI): domain Bacteria; kingdom Bacillati; phylum Actinomycetota; class Actinomycetes; order Kitasatosporales; family Streptomycetaceae; genus Streptomyces; species Streptomyces sp. GL_140. The sequence goes on along the minus strand of NZ_CM174404.1, from coordinate 3,101,876 downwards.
CCGCCCTCGGGTCGGCCCCCGCGCCGCTCTCGGTACTGGACCTCGCCTTCGTCGGCGCCGGCGGCACGGCCCACGGAGCCCTGCGCACCAGTGTGGAGATAGCCAGGCTCGCCGAGTCCCGCGGCTACCACCGGCACTGGGTCGCCGAGCACCACTCCCACCCCGGTGTGGCGAGCTCCTCCCCGGCCGTGATCCTGGCGCACCTCGCCGCCCACACCTCCCGGATCAGGCTCGGCTCGGGCGGGATCATGCTGCCCAACCACGCCCCGCTGGCGATCGCCGAGCAGTTCGGCACCCTGGAGGCCCTCGCCCCGGGCCGGATCGACCTGGGCCTGGGCCGGGCGCCCGGGACCGACGGGCAGACCGCCGCCGCGCTGCGCGGACCGGGGCGCCGCGACGAGTCGGTGGACGAGTTCCCCCGGCAGCTCGCGGAGCTGATCCGCTTCCTGGACGACGACTTCCCCGACGGGCACCCGTACGCCCGCGTGCGCGCGGTGCCCGGCCCGGCGCAGGGCGCCGCCGGGCGGCCGCCGGTGTGGCTGCTGGGCTCCTCCGGGTTCAGCGCGAGCCTCTCGGGGCGGCTCGGACTGCCCTTCGCCTACGCGCACCACTTCTCCGCGCCCGGCACCCTTCCCGCGCTGGAGCTCTACCGGCGCTCCTTCCGGCCCTCGGCCGTCCTGGACGCCCCGTACGCCATGGTCGCGGTCGGAGCGCTCGCCGCCGGCACCGCGGAGGAGGCCCGCGCCCAGGTGCTGGCGGGCGCGCTGTGGGGGCTGCGGCTGCGCACCGGGAACCTGGGGCCGGTCCCGACGCCCGAGGAGGCGGCGGCGTACGCGTACTCGCCGATGGAGCGGGAGATCGTGGACGAACGGCTCTCGAGCGTGGTCCACGGCACCCCCGACGAGGTGCGCGACGGGCTCGACGCGCTGGCCAAGCTGACCGGCGCCGACGAGCTGATGCTGACCTCGAACGCCCATTCCGGGGAGGCGCGGTTGCGCTCGTACGGTCTCATCGCAGATGCGTACGGGATGCCGGGGGAGGACCCCGCACGGCTCTGACCGCAGACGAACGGGGTTTGGCTGGTTTGTTGCCGAAACCTTGCGCGCGGATGGCATAAGAGGTCCTTAAACTGCTCGTCACCCGGGGTGGCGGGCAGTTCTTGGTATGCAGTCACGCCTCTGACTAGGGGGTTTGCCCCGCGAGTGGTCTAGTCCTTCTTTGGTCCAAACCATTGACGCGGACGGCGCGTGATCGCTATCACTTCTCCCACCTGATGTTCTCGCTCTCCCCTCCCACCCCCCGGAGGCAGTTCATGCACATCCGTAAACCCCTCATCGCGGCCGCCGCCACGGCAGCGCTGGCAGCCGGAGCGCTGGCCACCTTCGCGGGGCTCGGTACGGCCGCGGCCGCCGAATCCTCGACCACCGCGACGGCCGGCAACGTCAAGATCGCTTACTACGACCAGTGGAGCGTGTACGGGAACGCCTTTTATCCCAAGCACCTCGATACCCGTGGCATAGCGAGCAAACTGGACGTCATCAACTACTCGTTCGGCAACATCCACCCCACCGACCTCACCTGTTTCGAGGCGAACAAGGCAGCGGGCGACGACAACAACGCCAGCGCGGGTGACGGGGCGGGCGACTCGTACGCGGACTACCAGAAGTCCTTCAGCGCGGCCGACAGCGTCAGCGGCGTCGCGGACAAGTGGGACCAGCCGATCGTAGGCGTCTTCAACCAGTTCAAGCAGCTCAAGGCCAAGTACCCGAACCTGAAGATCAACATCTCGGTCGGCGGCTGGTCCTACTCGAAGTACTTCAGCGACGCGGCCAAGACCGACGCTTCCCGCAAGAAGCTCGTCTCCTCCTGCATCGACCAGTACATCAAGGGCAACCTGCCCGTCGAGGGCGGCTACGGCGGTGTGGGCAGCGCGGCCGGCATCTTCGACGGCATCGACATCGACTGGGAGTACCCGGGCTCGGCAGGCGGCCACCTCGGCAACCACTACGCCCCCGAGGACAAGCAGAACTTCACGCTCCTGCTCAAGGAGTTCCGCACGCAGCTCGACGCCTACGGCGCGGCCAACGGCGGCAAGCACTACATGCTGACCTCGGCCCTGCCGGCCGGCCAGGACAAGATCAAGAACGTCGAGACGGACAAGATCGGCGCGTACCTCGACTACGCGAACATCATGACGTACGACATGCACGGCGCCTGGGACGCGGACGGTCCGACGTACCACCAGTCCCCGCTGCTGAACTCGGCGTCCGACCCGACCGACGCGATCGCCCCGGGCACCCAGAAGTACAGCATCAAGAACGCCATCGACTCCTGGATCGACGGCAACGCGGCCTACGGGATCACCGGCGGCTTCCCCGCCAACAAGCTGACCCTGGGCTACGAGTTCTACTACCGCGGCTGGAAGGGCGTGCAGCCCGGCACCACCAACGGCCTCGCCCAGCCCGCCACCTTGGCCTCCGCGGCGCGTCCGACCAGCCAGCAGGCCGGCATCGCGCTCTACAAGGAGCTCGGCGGCATCGTCGACAACCCGGCGACCACCTTCTGGGACGACCAGGCCAAGGCCTCGTACTTCTTCAAGGACGGCGAGTTCTTCACCGGCCTGAACCAGAAGTCCATCCAGGCCCGGGTCGACTACGGCAAGCAGCGCGGTCTGGCCGGCGCGATGATGTACTCCCTCCTCGGCCTGGACAACAACGCCACGCTGCTCAACCAGATCTCGGACTCCCTCGGCGGCACCACCCAGCCGCCGACCACCCCGCCGACCACCCCGCCCACGACGCCCCCGACCACTCCGCCGACCACGCCTCCGACGACGCCGCCCAGCACGGGCTGCACCGCTCCGGCCTACGTCGCGGGAACCGTCTACACCGGCGGCAGCGAGGTCTCCTACAACGGCCGCAAGTACAAGGCCCAGTGGTGGACGCAGAACGAGGTGCCCGGCACCACCGGTGAATGGGGTGTCTGGAAGGACCTCGGCGCCTGCTGATTCCCCCCACCCCGCGCCGAGCGACACCCCGCCCCGCACCCGGATCTCCCGGTGCGGGGCGGAGGTGCGCCGGCATCGCGGTACCGCTAGCGGCCGGCCGTCAGGAAGTGCCGCAACTCCTCCGGGGTACCGAAGCCCCCTGCGATCGAAGGGCGGCCGGCTGTCCCGCGCCGACGAGAGCATCGTCCCAGGGGGCGTCCCCGGGCGCACTGCCGGGAACCGGCAGCCTTCCGGGCCGGGCTCCTTCCGATGCGTGGCGGGGGCGGCCGTGCCGCCCGTGTCCTTGCCGGACCCCGCTCAGGCAGTGCTGCCGGCCCCCGGCCGGGCGGCGATCATCTCGGCGATCAGCTCCGGGGCCACCGCCCGGGAGTACAGCCAGCCCTGGCCGGTGTCGCAGCCGACGCGGCGCAGCCGGGCCGCCTGGCCGGCCGTCTCCACGCACTCCGCCGTCACCGTCAGGCCCAGCCGGTGCGCGAGCTGGACCATGGCCTCGACGATGGTCTCGTCGGCCGGGTTGGGGTGGGTGCCCTCCTCGTAGCGGAAGCCCCGTACGAAGGAGCCGTCCAGTTTCAGCACCGAGACCGGCAGCCGGCTGAGGTAGGCGAGGTTGGAGTACCCGGTGCCGAAGTCGTCGATGGCGATCCGCACCCCCATGTCGCTGAGCGCCTGCAGGGCCTGGAGCGGACGGCCCGCCGAACCCATCACGGCGGACTCGGTCAGCTCCAGCTGGAGCAGCTGCGGGGCCAGTCCGGTCTCGGCGAGGATATCCGCGACGTCGCCGACCAGGTCGGAGTCCCAGACCTGGCGCACCGCGACGTTGACGGACACGAAGACGGGGGAGTCGCTGGGCTGCTCGATCTGCCAGCGGCGCGCCTGGCGGCAAGCCGTGCGCAGCACCCAGCTCCCCAACTGGACGATGGAGCCGTCCTCTTCGGCGATCCCGATGAACCGATTCGGCGTCAGTGTGCCGAACTGCGGATGGTTCCAGCGCACCAGGGCCTCCACCCCGCGCACCACCCCGCTCTCCAGGTCCACCAGCGGCTGGTACTCCAGCACGAACTCTCCGCGCTCCACGGCCGGCCGCAGGGTGGAGGACAGGGCCTGGCGGGTCATCCGGTGCGCGTTGCGCTCCGGGTCGAAGAGGGTCCAGCGGGCCTTGCCGTCCGCCTTGGCCCAGTACAGCGTGGTGTCCGCGGCCTGCATCAGCCCGGTCGCCGAGGTCCCCTCGGCTGCCCGTTCCACCACCCCGATCGAGGCGGAGACCGACAGTCGCTGCCCGGCCAGGTCGAACGGCTCCTGTACGGCGGCCAGTACGTTCCGCGCCAGGTCGGCGAGCTGCTCGGTGCCGGTGGAGTCCTCGACCAGCAGGGCGAACTCGTCGCCGCCGAGCCGCGCCACCAGGTGGCCGCCGGTGCGCCCGTAGCCGGACTGGTCGGCGCATTGGGTCAGCCGCTTGGCGACGGCGGCCAGCAGCCGGTCGCCCACCCGGTGGCCGAGGGTGTCGTTGACGGCCTTGAACCCGTCGAGGTCCAGGTAGCACAGCCCGATCCGGCCGGTGCCGCCGTGCTCGTACGAGGACGCCTCCAGGGCGGCGGAGAGCCGCTCGAAGAACAGCGCCCGGTTGGGCAGCCGGGTGACCGGATCGTGCATCTGGAGGTGGCGCAGCCGGGCCTGGAGGTCGCGCCGGTCGCTGATGTCGGCTACGGACAGCAGTACGTCGTTGCGGTCGCTCCCGGGGACGGGCCCGATGGTGACCTCGGTCCACAGCGAGTGCCCGTCGGGGTGCTTGATCCGGCGGGTGCAGCGCAGCCGGGCCTGGCGTCCGCGCAGGACCTCCTGGTACGCCTGCCAGGTCCGGGCCTCGGAGGCCAGGTCCACCAGGTCGGCGGCGGCCCGCCCGGTGAGGGCGTCCGGTTCGGCGCCGAGGAGCGCGGCGAAGGCCTCGTTGGCGCCGACGACGTGACCGGTGCGGTCGACGAGGGCCATGGCGAGGTGGGCCGCCTCGAAGGCGGACCGGTAGTCGGCCGGGCGTTCGGCGGGTTCCGCCGCCGGCGTGTGACGCTGCGTCATGGCCGGTCGGATGCCGTCGGCCGCCGAACCGATTCCTTCTGAGGTTCCGCTCACCGTTGGCTCCCGCAGTGCGTGTGAGTGTCCGTGCAGGAAAGTGTGCCGATCATAGAGGCTGCCGTACGGCCCTATCCAGCGGCGTCGCCGTGTGGGGCGCGGGAGTTCAGTGGGATGACGGATCGTCGGCCCGGGGCAGCGTGATCGTTTCCGCACACCTGTGAGCATGCGACGCCCGCCAGTGACCTCACCTGACCGGTCGTGACGTTCTGTAGGCGGGCGCGTAAAGCCCCGGGGTCACCGGCTTGCCCTAGTGCTCACTCGTGTGGGGCAGCGGAACAGGGCATTAGTAAGACAATCGCCCCAAGGTGGATGAAGAGGTATGAATCCACCACCGGAGGTCGATGTGCCGCGACAGCAGACACCCGGGGGAGTGGACCGCTCCCACTTGCGAACCACGGCGGCGGCGCTCACTTCCCTGACGGCGCTCGCCGCCATGTCGCTCGTCGCGGGTCCCGCGGTCGCCGCCCCCGGAGCCGGACCCTGCGCGCTGACCCGTACCGCGGCCCACCACTCCCTGGGCCTGGACACCTGGAACGCCGCCTACCCCAAGCCGGTGCGCACGCTCAACGCGGTCATGGTCTTCCTCTCCTTCCCGGACCACCGCACCAAGCTGACGACCGAACAGCTCACCGGCGACTACTTCCCGGCCACCAGCGAGTTCTTCGAGCGGGCCTCCTACGGCCGCTTCCGCCTGGTCCCGCACCCGCAGAAGCAGTGGATCAGGATGCCGAAGCCGTCCACCGCGTACGGGATACAGCGCGACTGGGCCCCGGCCGACCGCGCGGCGTACCTGCGCGACGCCGTCGCCGCCGCCGACCCCGAGGTGGACTTCTCCCAGTACGACGTCGTCTACTTCGTCGCCGACCCGGAGGCCCCCGGCGTCGACTCGGACGCCACGAAGGTGGTCAACTTCGACCGCCCGCTCGTCGCGGACGGTACGGAGCTGCGCCGCATCGTCACGGTGTTCGAGAAGCACCCGCCGGACCGCAACGTCCTCGCCCACGAGACCGGGCACGTCTTCGACCTGCCCGACCTCTACCACCGGCCGTCGGACGGCAAGGGCGACTGGGACACGTACGTGGGCGACTGGGACGTCATGGGCAGCCAGTTCGGCATGTCCCCGGACCTCTTCGCCTGGCAGAAGTGGAAGCTGGGCTGGCTGGACGCCTCCCAGGTCGACTGCGTGCCGTCGGGCTCCTCCCTGCACACGCTCCAGCCCCTGTCCGCGACCCCGCCCCGGGGCGGCACGGGCGGAACCCGGCTCGCGGTGATCCGTACGGGTTCCGGCAGCGCGATCGCCGTCGAGGCGCGGGGCTCCGCCGGCAACGACGGGGACACGTGCACGGAGGGCGTCCTCGTCTACCGGGTCCGCAACGAGGCGGCCTCCGGCGGTGGGCCGATCGAGGTCGTGGACGCGCATCCGAAGACTGAGGCCTGCTGGGACCGCTCGGTGTACCCGCCGCTCGCGGACGCGCCGCTGGAGGTCGGGGAGACGTTCACGGTGCCGGGGGAGCGGATCACGATCGAGGTGGCGGACCGGACCCAGTCCGGGGCGTACACGGTGAAGATCACGCGCTGATCCGGGAAACCGGGACGCTGGGACCTCGGGATGCCGGGAGCCCGCGGCTCCGGGGACACGAAAAGGGCCCCCACTCGCGTGGGGGCCCTTCTCCGTCTGTGCGCCGCCAGGGACTCGAACCCCGGACCCGCTGATTAAGAGTCAGCTGCTCTAACCAACTGAGCTAGCGGCGCTTGGTGACGAGGAAGACATTAGCACCCCGACCGGCGATCGGAAAAATCGATATCCGCAGCTCGGGCGGCCCGGACGAACGCCCACAGCAGCGCCTCGGGTCCGGGCAGCCAGGGCAGCCGGGTGTCGGGGGCCACGAGCCACCGCGACGGCCCGGGTACGGCGGCCAGCGCGGGCACCGTGACGGCGTCGCCGCGGCCGTGGCAGAGCGGGGCCGCGACCGGAGCGCCCCATTCCTCCCAGGCGAGGAGGGCCGGGAGTCGGTGGGCGGTGCCGGGCGCGGCGAAGAGCAGCATCCGCCCGCGGTGCACGGCGGCGGGCCCGGAGCCGGGGCCTTCGGCCCACAGCAGGTCGAGCATGCGGCGCCCGAGGACGGGTGTGACGTTGACGACGTCGAAGGCGGTCCCGCAGGGCAGCGCGGCGGGTGCGGTGGGCCGGGCCTGCCAGGCGGCCAGGGTGGCGCGGGGGCGTACGGAGGCGGAGGCCAGCCAGGCGGCGCCGGCCGGGGTGACGTGCGTCGCGGGTGCGGCGGTCCGCGCGTCGCGGGTGTGGAGTGCGGGACATTCGGCCAGGGTCGTCATATGCCAGGTGTACCCGGCGTAGCGGGCCGATTCCCGGGAGTTACCAGAATTCGGGACAGCCCGCCCCCGGCTGCGGTATGTTGCGCCCCGCATATGCCGCTGTGTATGTCGTTGTGCATGCCCCCGTATGGGCGGACATGCCCTACGGGAGCTCGGTGGCGGTGCCGCGCAGCAGCGATTCGCCGAATTCGATCATCTTGCGGGCGTAGTCCTCGGTCCACTCCGCCTGCTCCGCGATCGCCGCCGCGGGCACCCGGTCGAAGCGCCTCGGATCCGCCAGCTGGGCCGCTGCCACCGCCTGGAACTCCACCGCCCGTTCCTGCGCCGCACGGAAGGCCAGCGTCAGCTCCGTCGCCCGAGCCAGCAGCTCGCGAGGATCCTCGATCGATTCCAGGTCGAAGAAGTGCTCCGGGTCCGCGACGGTCTGCGACGGCTCGAAGAGCAGCTGCGCGGGTCGCAGCCTCCGCTCGGCCTGCTGCCGCTCGGGCTCTGCCATGCGTGTCCTCCTGCTGCGCGTGAGAAAGGCTTCCGGCCCGGAACCGTCCGGACCGGAAGGATTCAGGGCCACCGTCCATTGTCCAACCTCGCGCAAGGGCGCCCGAGGGTGCCCGTGGATCGGCTAGAACATCCGTATGGCCGATGGTGTGCACGGGGAACTGGACCGGCTCTGCGACGCGGGCGTCGAGCAGGTGATCGAGTGGCGCCGCCACCTGCACCGAAATCCCGAGTTGCCGAACCGCGAGGCCGCCACCGCGCGGCTGGTGGCGCTGGAGCTCACCGGATTCGGGCTGGACGAGGTGCGGACCGGCATCGCCGGGCACGGGGTCGTCGGAGTGCTGCGCGGCGGCCTGCCGGGGGAGCGGGTGGCGGCGCTGCGGGCCGACATGGACGCGCTGCCCGTCCCCGACCGCTGCGGCGCGCCGTTCGCCGCCCGGGGCGGGGCCTCGCACGCCTGCGGCCACGACTGCCACACCGCGATGCTCCTCGGAGCCGCGCGCGCACTGGCGTCCGTACGGGACCGGCTGCCCGGGACCGTCCTGTTCGTGTTCCAGCCCGCCGAGGAGGGTCCGCCGGTCGGCGAGGAGGGCGGGGCGCGCCTGATGGTGGCCGAGGGGGCCTTCGACGACCCCGTCCCCACCATGGCCTTCGGGATGCACGTCACCCCCACCCCAAGGGCTGGGTCGGCTACCGCTCCGGCCCGGTGTACGGAGCCTCCTGCCTGGTCCGCATCACCGTCACCGGCCGCCCGTCGCACGCCTCTTCGCCCTGGCACGGCATCGACCCGATGCCCGCCGCCGGAGCGCTGCTCACCGGGATCGGCCAGCTCTACCGGCAGGTCTCGGCGTTCTCCCCGGTCACCGTCTCCATCGGCCACATCGAGGACGTCGGCCGGTACAACGTCATCGGCGAAACGGTCACCCTGTGGGGCACGATCCGCTGCTCCGAGGAGCGGGACATGCCCGAGGTCAAGCGCCGGCTGACCGTGCTGGCCGAGCACACCGCCCTGGCGTACGGGGCGGAGGCGGTCGTGGACCTGCTCCAGGACGTGCCCGCCGTGCGCAACGCCCCGGACTGGGTCGAGGCCGCGCTGCCCACCCTGCGCCGGGTCGCGGGCGCGGACCGGGTGGTGGAGGTCGGCGCCACCCTCGGCTACGACGACGTCTCCGAGCTCATCACCCGGTTCGGCGGGCTGTACGTGATGCTCGGCGTCCAGGACACCGCCCTCGACCCGGCCACCGGCGAGCCGGCCCCGGTGCCCGGCGGGCGGGGCCTGGCGGGCAACCACCACCCGGCCTTCTACGCCGACGACGACGCGCTGGTCACGGGCGTACGGCTGCACGCGCACGCCGCGTACGACCACTTGGCCGGGACGCTGCTCACGCGCTGACCGGAGCCTTCGCAGGCGCCGCCACCCCGTCCGGTACGACAGGCCTTAGGGCTTCCAGCGCACCCGGTGCTCCGCAAGGTGCGCCAGCACCGAGTGGTTGGCCTCCCAGCCGTCCGGGAACTTCACCGTCACGCCCAACTGCACCGGTTCCGTCGACGGGTGGTCGTCCAGCAGCTCCGCTATCCCCGCCCGCGCCACCACCACGCAGGCGTGCCGGTGCCGCGAGGCGAGCACGCAGAGCCGGCCCGTCTCCAGGTGGAAGGCGGTGGCGTCCGGGCGGCCCGACAGGGGGTGGAGGACCACCGTGAGGTCGTACTCGCGCCCCTGGAGCCGGTTCGCCGTGTCCACCGTGACCCCGCTGACGCCCAGCGCGGCCAGTGCCGCGCGGACCGCCGCCGCCTGGTCCCGGTGGGCGGTGCCCACCGCGATCCGGTCGGCCGTCAGCGGGACCGGGCCGCCGGGCTGTTCGTCCACCGTCACCGCACCCCGGTCCAGCGCCCGGCGGACCACCAGGGCCACCGCACGCACCGCCTCGGGGTCGGTCCGCGGGGTGTGCCGGGCCGGGAGCTCCAGCAGCCCCCACCCCGATGCGGCGGCCTCGTCCAGCACCCGGTCGGGGCCCGAGCCGTCGCCCGCGACCCCGTAGGACAGCCGTCGCTCGCCCGGCGCCGTACCGCTGCGGAACCGCGTGTACGGGTAGAACGCGCGGGAGACCAGCGGCGCGGCCGAAGCCGGCAGCCGCCACGACACCGGCAGCCGGTGCTGCGGCAGGGTCGGGTTGTGGGCGAGGAGGGTGGAGACCGCCGAGGCGGAGGGGTCGTAGGACAGGCCCGCCCACTGCTCGGCGCCGACCACGCTGAAGGGGTCCAGCTGCCCCGGGTCGCCCACGAACAGCGCCCGGTCGAACAGCCCGGCCACGGCCAGCAGCGCGTCCGAGCGCATCTGGTACGCCTCGTCCACGATGGCGTGCTCCCAGGGCTCCACGTCCTTGACCCAGGCCCACTTGGCCGCCGTGGAGATGGTGACCGGCAGTCCGGCCAGGTCCGCCGGCTTCGCCGACAGGACCACCGAGTCCAGCTCGCGCAGCGCGGGGTCGTAGGCCTCGCCGTCGCTGCTGTGCAGGCGGCCGACCTTCAGCTCCGGATCCTTCTTGTGCAGCCGCAGCACCAGGTCGTCCACCTGCGCGTTGGTCTGCGCGACCACCATCAGCCGCCGCCCGGCCGCCGCCAGCTCCCGGGCCGCCCGCACCACCAGCGTGGACTTGCCCGCCCCGGGCGGGGAGTCGACGACCACGCCCCGCGCCGTGCCGTGCAGGGTGTCGCGCAGGATGGCGTCGGTGGCCCGGTCGGCCGCACGGCCCGGATCGAAGGCGGCCGGATCGACGGCGGCCGGATCGACGGCGGCCGGATCGACGGCGGCCGGATCGACGGCGGCTGTATCGAAGGTGCCCGGATCGAAACTCACAGCAGGTCCTCGTCGGTCACGGCATCGGGCAACGGCAGGGGCGGCGCGGAGGCGGAGCCGGCGCTCAGGTGCGCGGGCGGGCCGCCGTGGGTCCACGGGGTCTGTTCGGCGTCCGGAAGCTTCGGGCCGCCGCGCGAGTCGTGCTCGAACAGCGTCCAGCACACCCGGTCGCCCTTCTCCGGCACCGAGCCCGCCTCGGGCTCCTTGCCGCGGCCCATCTTGTCGAGGAGGCGCAGCACGAGGCGGCCGTCCCCCTCCCAGCGGACGAACCGGGCGCTCTGCGGCCGCCCGTCCAGCGAGCGGAACACCTTCGCGCCGCCGCTGCCGCCGTCGGCCGCATCAGGGTCCGCGAGCTGAGGCCGGTCCTCCGTGGCCACCGTCACCAGCGGGCGCGGGCTCGGCCGCTTCGACTCCGTCCACTCCATGACGACTTCGGTGACCTCGCCGGCGAAGGCCTCACCGGCGAGGCGCCGGCCCGCCATCACCAGCGGATCGTCCAGCGCCTCCTGGGCGTCGAGCCTGACCTGCTCGTTCTCCCGGGTTGCGAGCTTGCGCGCCGCCGTCACCGCGTCGTCGCGGCGCGGCTGCGGGGCCTCGCCCGCCCGCACCCGGTCCCGGTGGCCGGTGTACGACCAGCGGTCGCCGGTCCAGCGGTCGACGGTCCGCTCCCCGGCGGGCAGTTCGCGCAGCAGGCCGATGGCCTGCCAGGTCGCCCGCCAGGTGCTCTCCATCTGGTCCACGACCAGCTGGCGCACCGCCAGCCCGGCGGCCCGCACCCCGTCGCCGTACCGGGGACCGGCCGCCCGCGCCGCGTCGAACTTCGAGATCGCCGGAGCCAGCAGCTTGTTGTCGAAGGCTGGGTCGGTGGCCGGACCGGCCGGCGGCACCAGCAACTGGCCGTCCGCGCCCCGGCCGAGCTCGGCCCGCAGCGCCCACTCGGCTCCGGACCTGCCCTGCGGCGGGTCGATCCAGGCCAGCAGCGACTGGAGGTGCTGGTCCTCCAGGTTGCTCTGGCCGGTCGCCCAGTGCCGGGACAGCAGGTCCGTCGCCGCCAGCAGCATCGAGGATCCGGGCACCCGCGAGCGCTCGGCGAGGTGCGTGAACCAGCGCCCCAGCAGCGGTACGAGGGCGGGCGCCGGATAGGGGTTCTCGGGATCCTCCTCGGCGGTCCGCCGGAACCGCATGGACCGGCCCAGGAGCCGTACGTACTCGACGCCGGCGCGGCTCGGCACGATCAGCTGCGGCGCGTCCAGGCACAGCTCGGAGGTCACCTTGAGCCCGGTCTCGGGGTCGGTCTCGCGGCCCTCGATCAGCTCGACGGCGTCCGCGTACTCCTCCAGGTACGGGACCACGTGCCCGGCCAGCTCGGCCAGGAACTCCCACCGCAGGTCGCGGTCGCGCGGCTGCGGTATGACCAGGATCCGCGGCTCCTCGGGATCGGTGCCGAACATCGCGCCGAGCGGCGCCCCGGCCTCGCCCGCCGTCGTCAGCAGTACGAGGACCAGCGGGCGCTCGCCCAGATGCCGGTGCCGTACGGTCGCCAGGGCCTGGGCCCGGCCCGCCCGGACGGCTTCCAGCCGGGCCAGGGTGTTCAGCAGGGACATGCGGCGGCCTCCGGACGGATGCGGGCGGGGGCGTGTTCCAGCGCTTCGGCGCGCAGCCGGGCGGCGTACCGCAGCGCGGCCGCGGTCGGGCCCCCTTCGAGGTCGGTCCCGGCGTCGCTCCCGCTGTCGCCCACGGCCGCCGCGAGGGCGGCTTCGACGGTGGTCAGCGCGCCCAGCTCGCCCCGCACGGAACGGCCGAGCGCGCTCACCTCGCCGGCCCCGCGCGCCCGGTCCCGGCAGTGGAAGGCCAGCTCGCAGGCGGCCAGGCACTCGGGGGCGTAGGAGGCCGACACCGCCGAGACGGCCTCGGTCAGCTCCTCGGCGGAGCGCGCCGGGTCGAAGTCGAGCCCCTCGGGCAGCGCCGCGGCGAGCTCCTCGACCCGGGTGAGGCGCTCCAGCTGGCGCCGGGTCACGGAGAGCTCGCGGCGGACGTCGACGGGGGAGGCGGTGGGCAGGTTGGAGAAGTCCTTGGGGCAGACCAGCAGCACGGTGTGCCCGACCTCTGCGCCGGCCAGCTTCCCGGCGGTCCGCTCCAGGGCCAGCACGTAGACGGCGGCCTGGCGGGCGGCGGCGCCCACCTTCGCGGCGTCCGCGGCCCCGTCGATCATCGGGAACGACTTGATCTCCACGACGGTCCAGCGCCCGTCGGGGTGCACGACGACGGCGTCCGGCTCCAGATAGGCGGGGGAGCCGGCCACTTCCAGGGCGAGCATGGGGTGGTCGAGCAGGGTCCACGCCCCGGCGGCGGTGGCGTCCCGCAGCGCGAGCGCGGTACGGGCCGCTCGGCCTTCGGGCCCGGCGGCGGTGAGGTCGGGCACGAGGGAGTCCGCCCCGGGCGGTTCGGACCCGGCGGCCAGGTGCGCGTGGACCAGCCGCAGCAGCTCGGCGCCGCCGTCGCCCTTGACCTTGGCCTCGAAGGAGTTCCCGCGCACGATGGCGAACTGCGACTGCCCGAAGGCGGCCGGGGAACCGAGTGCCGAGGCCAGGCTCGTCTTGTCCACGCCGGCGCCGTCCAGCAGGGCGCGTCTGCCGCAGCCGGGGTTGGCGGCGAGGGCCGCCAGAGCGCGGGCGTCGAGCGGGCGGGGTGGGACCGCGGGGCCGCGCAGGTCAGCGAGCCGCTGCCACAGTGCCGTCGGGCGCTGAGTCGTCTGCTGCGGGGTCTTGGGCGGCTGACCGCTGGGCGGGTAGGAGCTCACCCGCGGAAGTCTCCCATCCGCCACTGACAATCGTGGACTTACGGCGGGAATCGGCTGTTCGGGTGGTGTGCGGATACCACCTGCCGGCCCGGGCCAGAGCGCGGGCGGCGAGGAATCCCGCGCCCATCACGGCGGCCCCGGCGACCGCGTCGAGGAAGTAGTGGTTGGCCGTGCCCATGACCACGAGGGTGGTGACGGCCGGGTACGCGGCTCCCAGCGCCCGGAGCAGCGGGTGGCGCCCGTACCGCCACAGCACGATCCCGCACCACAGGGCCCACCCCACGTGCAGGCTGGGCATGGCGGCGAACTGGTTGGTGAAGGCGCCCAGCCCGCGCGGGGCACTGGCCTCGCCGCCCCACCAGCCGTAGGCGCTGTACCGGGCCATGGTGTCGGTGAACCCGTACGAGGCTTCGAGCAGCCGGGGCGGGCAGGTGGGGACCAGGGCGAAGCCGATGAGCCCGAGGAGGGTGGAGAACATCAGCCAGGTACGGGCGAATCGATACTGCGGGGGGCGCCGCCGGTAGAGCCAGACCAGCACGGCCGGGGTGACGAGGTAGTGCAGGGAGGCGTAGACGAAGTCCGCGGGTATCCCGAGGACGCCGTGGTGGGTGAAGAGCCGGTTGAGGGGCCGCTCGAAGTCGATCCGCAGGAGCTCCTCCAGGTGCAGGATCGCGAGCCCGTGGTCCACGGCGAGCCGGACGTCGCCCCGGGCGAGGAGTCTGCCGCCGGAGTAGGCGCCGTAGACGAGCCCGAGGAGCAGCAGCTCGGCCCACCAGCGCGGGGGTTGCCGCCGATTGGTCATACGGCGTATGACGTGCGTGAGGCGCCCGAGGTTGCGCGCCGTTCATCTGATGGATGATGGTCGGACGACGGAACCACCGCAAAGGCGTGCGAATGCTTCCGCCTGTTCGGCTGCCCCTCCGCCCCCTCGACCGGGAGAACACACATGGCCCCCCGCATCCTCCTGGCCCGCCACGGCCAGACGGCGTGGTCCCAGCTCGGCAAGCACACCGGACGCACGGACGTGCCCCTGCTGGAGGAGGGCAGGCGGGGCGCGAAGCTGCTCGGCGAGCGTCTCGCCCGCGATCCGTGGGCGAGCCTGCGCGGTCTGGAGGTGCGCACCAGCCCACTGGTGCGCGCGAGCGAGAGCTGCGACCTGGCCGGCTTCGGCATCCAGGCGGAGCCGTGGGACGCGCTCATGGAATGGGACTACGGCGACTACGAGGGCATGACCCCGGCCGAGATCCAGGCGGTCCGGCCCGGCTGGCTGATCTGGCGCGACGGGGTCCCGGGCGGCGAGTCCGTGGCGGACATCTCGGCCCGCGCGGACGAGATCGTCACCTGGGCCCGTTCGGCCGAGCGCGACGTCCTGGTCTTCGCCCACGGCCACATCCTGCGCACCCTGGCGGCGCGCTGGCTCGGCTTCGAAGCCTCCTTCGGCGCCCGCATCCGCCTGGAGCCGACCTCGCTGTCGGTCCTGGGCTGGGCGTACGGGGCTCCGGCGCTGGAACGCTGGAACGACACGGGCCACCTGGACATGTAGCCGCCGCCCGCCGACGGCGGCTGTCCGCCCGGTCCCGGTCCCGGCCCCGCCCCGGCCCGGGCGCCGGGCGCGGCTCAGGCCGACGCGTGGCGGGTCAGGAAGGTGCCCACGCGCGGGGAGCGCTGGTGGGGGACCAGGGCCCGGGCCGTCCCCGCCAGCATGGACTGGATGCGGGTCGACTGGACCTCGGTCAGCAGGTCCATCACCCGGCCGCCCGCCCAGGAGGCCTCGTCGGGGGCGCCCGCGTGGGCCAGGTTGTCGGCGAGCTCCGCCGTGTACAGGGCGACGTTGCGGGCGAAGTGCGGATCCTGGAGGTCCGCCGCCCGGCGCGCGTGCCGGGCCGCGCGGGCGTGCTCGCCGAGCGCCGCCCAGCAGCGGGACTCCAGCGACTCCAGCTCGGCCTCGCCGAAGAAGGACATCCACTCGGGGTCGGCCCCCGCCGCCCCACGCGAGAACTCCGTGTGGGCCCGGGTCAGGGCCTCCTCGCAGGCCTTGCGGTCCGCCAGCCCGGCCCAGCCGCCGGCCTCCCGCAGCGCGAGGAGCGAGAGGAGCCGGGGGGAACCGAGGGAGCGCGCGGCACGGCGGCCCGCCTGGGCCGCCCGTACCGATTCGCGCGGCCGACCGCAGTCCCGTGCCAGGAAGGCCATGTTGCTGAAGGCGTGCGCCTCCAGCCCGGCGTTCCCCGAGACCCGGGCGGTGGCGAGGGCCTCCGCGTAGTGCGAGCGGGCGTCGTCGAAGCGGCCCGAATCGTGTGCGAGCCAGCCCACCGAGATCGCCAGCTCGCCCGCGCCCGCGTGCAGCCGGTCCTCGGTGGACTGCCGGGTGGCCCCCGCGTCGAGCAACGCGTAGGCGGTGCGCAGGGGTTCCGAGGCCCGCCGGTACAGGGCGTCCGCCCCGTGCCGGTCGTCCAGCAGCCGGATCTGGCGCACCGCGTCCTCGACGGCGTCCGCCTCCGCCTCGCCGGCCCGGGAGGGGAGCCGACGGGTGTCGCCGAGCAGGGTGAGGCTGATGGTCGCGGCCGCCACGGTCGCGGAGCCGCCTGCCATGAACGCGCGACGCAGCACGTCGCTCTCCTTGAAACGCGAAGAGGAAAGGGGGTTGGGACGTTGGGTGAACGGGGAGAAGGGCGAGACCTGCTCGCGCTGGGCCAGCCGGCCGCGCACCGTCTCGCGGGAGGAGAATCCGAGATCGGCCAGGGTCCGGCCGGGGAACATGTGGAGGAAGACCCGCTCGTAGGCGTAGTTGGGGCAGCGGATCTCGCCGGACTCGACCCGGCCGATGTAACGGGCGTCGCAGGAAACCGTTTCGCCGATCTCCTTCGCCGCCCTGCGCACCAGTGCGGCGAACTCGGCCGGGGAATGCTGACCGCGCAGCCGCCGGAAGGTGGAATTGGGTGAGTGGGGGGACGCCGCCATGGACGTGGCCTCTCTGGGGCAAGGGACGCGCTGCCGGTGACTGTGTGACGTTGACTGCCAACGTGACGGTGACGGTGGTGCGAGGGTGCCCGGCGGCCACGAACGTACCGCCAGTGGCGGCCCGTTGACTCGCTGTTTGGCTACAAAACGGATATCTCACCCGCGATCCGCCATGAACTGCCATCCTTTGCAGCGTCTTGCCACCGCACCTGTTGACGCCCCCGTGCGTTGAACTCATGCGGAGTGGGAGGAACCTCTCGGTTCCCGGCCCCCTCCCGCGATGCTCGTACGCGGATCGAGGAGGGGTTCCCTTGGTGGAGGGCGGCATGGAGAGCACTGGAACGGACACCGCGCCCGAGCCCCTGATCGCCGGGGCCCCGGATCTGGTCACCGTGCCCACCCGGCAGGGGCTGGAGGCCGTCGACATCATCCGCCGGGCCGCCGGACAGATCGGCAGGGCCGCGCAGGCCGGCGGCGTCGGCCCGGTCCTGCACGACGGCTCCGGCAGCACCCTCGGCTTCCTCGTCCCGCCCGGCACCGCCGACGCCTGGGACCTCCCGGGCAGCGCCTGTACGCAGACCAACGGGCGCGGCATGCGGTTCGGCGACACCTCGCCCACCTCGGAGGGAACCGGCTGGCTGCTGCCCCCCGAGGCCGTGGGGCCGGTCACCGACCCCGAGGTGCTGCGGGCGGCGCTCGGCGAGGCCGCCCGGCTGATCGAGGCCGCGGACAACTGCCGCTGAGCGCTGCTGAGCGCCGCCGAGCGCTCCGGAGGTTCGCCGGGCAGTCCCGCGGCGGGTCTGACCAGCCATAATGGGAACGTGGCAGGCAAGGGCAAAGACAAGCGGCGCGGACGCGAATCCTCCGAGGCGATTGCCGGGCAGGTGGACGGCGGCCAGGCCGCGCTGGAGCCCGACCGGGAGCGGTCGCGGGCCTGGACCCTGCTGATCGACGGAGCTCCGCAGTCGCACGTGGACCTGGACGACCCCGCGTACCTGGACTTCTCCTACCAGCGCCGGATCGGCCACCTGATCGACCTCTTCGGCCCGGCCCGCCGGCCCCTGAACGTGGCGCACCTCGGCGGCGGCGCCTTCACCCTCGCCCGCTACACCGCCGCCACCCGGCCCCGCTCGTCCCAGCAGATCGTGGAGATCGACGCCGGGCTCGTGGCCTTCGTACGGGAACACCTGCCGCTGGACCCGCAGGCGCGGGTCCGCGTCCGCGCGGTCGACGCCCGCGCGGGACTGGCCCGGATCCCGGACGGCTGGGCGGACCTGGTGATCGCGGACGTGTTCAGCGGCGCCCGCACCCCCGCGCACCTGACGAGCGCCGAGTTCCTGGACGACGTACGCCGGGCCCTGGCGCCGGGCGGCTGGTACGTGGCGAACCTCGCGGACGGTCCGCCGCTCTCCCACCTGCGGGGTCAGATCGCGACGGCCGCGACCCGGTTCCCGGAGCTGGCGATGGCGGCCGACCCCGTGGTGTGGCGCGGCAAGCGGTTCGGGAACGCGGTCCTGGTGGCCGCCGACCGGGAGCTGCCCGTGGCGGAGTTCACCCGTCGGGTCGCGAGCGATCCGCACCCGGGCCGGGTGGAGCACGGCCGCGCCCTGGCGGACTTCGCGGGCGGCGCCGCGCCGGTCGCGGACGCCTCGGCCGTGGCCTCGCCGCAACCGCCGCCCTCGGTCTTCCGCTAGCGGGCGCCCGGGCGGCGCGGGGCAGACGGCATTTTGACGGTGGGTCCTAGGGGTCGACGGTCTCCACCAGCGGCGGGTGGTCGTGCCAGGTGCAGAACACCGACACCTCGCGCCCGTCGCGGGTGAAGGTGACGCGGATCCAGAAATCCTGCTTCCACACCTGCATCCGCCAGCCGGCCGCCGGGGTCGCCGAGACCAGCTCGGCCGAGGAGGACCCGAGGCCGAAGACGACCCGGCCGCCCGAGACGCTGTACGCCTTCACGTCCTGGTTCGAGGCCCCCTGCCGGTAGGTCTGCGCCGTCGCGGGCGGAGCGGAGGACTTGGCCGGGGAAGGCGGGGCGGACCCCGGCCCGGAGGGCGACGGCGTCGCCGAGGGGGACGCGGACGGCGTGGGCGACGAGGCCGGCGGCAGCGCGCTGTGCGTCGAGGAGGAGAGCGGCTGTGTGGTCAGCGGTACCGCGAGCGGCGGATCGTAGGCCGTTCCGGACATCACCGTGTGCACGCCCCACCACGACAGCGTCACCGCCGCGCCGGTCGCCAGTGTCCACGCCCCCGCGTGTGCAAGTCCTCTTCGCATCGGGGGACATACTGCCCCACCCGTCCCAGACCTGGCCCGGCCCCCCTGGGTATCCCCCGAATGGGCTACGGTGCGGGCCATGGCTAGTGTGCTCGTGGTCGAGGACGACCAGTTCGTACGTTCCGCCCTCATCCGGCACCTGACCGAGGCCTCGCACACCGTGCGCAGCGTCGGCACCGCCCTGGAGGCACTGCGCGAGGTCGCGCACCACCGCTTCGACCTGGTCATCCTCGACCTCGGACTGCCCGATCTGGACGGGGCCGAGGCGCTCAAGATGCTGCGCGGCATCACCGACGTGCCCGTCATCATCGCCACCGCCCGCGACGACGAGGCGGAGATCGTCCGGCTGCTCAACGACGGCGCCGACGACTACCTGACCAAGCCCTTCTCCGTGGAACACCTCTCGGCCCGGATGGCCGCCGTCCTGCGCCGGGCCCGCTCCGCCGCCGGGGCCGAACCGCCCTCCCGCGTCCTGCGCGTGGGCGGCCTCGCCATCGATCCGCTGCGCCGCCAGGCGGAGCTGGACGGGGCGGTACTGGACCTCACGCGGCGGGAGTTCGACCTGCTGGCCTTCCTGGCCGGGCGGCCGGGCGTGGTCGTGGCCCGCCGGGAGCTGCTCGCCGAGGTCTGGCAGCAGTCGTACGGCGACGACCAGACCATCGACGTCCACCTGTCGTGGCTGCGCCGCAAGCTCGGCGAGACCGCCGCCAGCCCGCGCTACCTGCACACGCTGCGGGGTGTCGGAGTCAAGCTGGAACCGCCGCAGTGAGGTGGGCGCTGGTCAAGGTGTGCCTGGCGGTCACCGCGATGGTGGTGGTGGCCTTCGCCGTACCGCTCGGGCTGGTCGTCCAGGAGATGGCCAGCGACCGGGCCTTCTCCAACGCGGAACGGCAGGCCGCCACCATCGGGCCGACCCTGTCCATCACCACCGACCCGGTGCAGCTGCGCAAGGCCGTGGAGTCCTCGCAGATGGGCGCCGCCCGGCGGATGGCCGTGCACGTCCCGGCCGTGGGCGACAGCCCGCGCGTGGACATCGGCGGCGGCTGGGCCGGTGAGCGCGCCGTCTCCGAGACCCGGCGGATCGGACAGGCGGCCACGGCCCCGGTGGCGGGCGGCGGTTCCGCCCTGCTCCAGCCCATCGCGCTCGGCTCCGGGGACATCGCGGTCGTGGAGATCTACGTCCCGGAGAGCGAGGTCAGCAACGGCGTCGCCACCGCCTGGGTGGTCCTCGCCGGCGTCGGCCTCGCCCTGATCGTGGGCTCGGTGGCGGTCGCGGACCGGCTCGGCGCCCGCCTCGTGCGGCCGGCGGAGCGCCTCGCGGACGCCGCGCACCGGCTGGGGGAGGGGCGGCTGGGGGCCCGGGTCCCCGAGGAGGGGCCGAAGGAACTCCGGTCGGCCGCCGTCGCGTTCAACTCGATGGCGGACCAGGTGATGGAACTCCTCGCCAATGAGCGGGAGCTGGCCGCCGATCTCTCGCACCGGCTGCGCACGCCCCTGACGGTGCTGCGGCTCAACGCGGCCTCGCTCGGCGACGGCCCGGCGGCGGAACAGACGCGGGCCGCCGTCGAGCAGCTGGAGCGCGAGGTCGACACGATCATCCGTACGGCGCGCGAGCAGCGCGCGCCCGCTTCCGCCCCGGGCGGCGGCGCCGGCTGCGACGCCTCGGAGGTGATCCGGGACCGGATGGCCTTCTGGTCGGCGCTGGCGGAGGACGAGGGCCGCGAGGTGCGGCTCGCGGGGGTGGGCCGTACGGTACGGATCCCCGTGGCCCGGCCGGAGCTCGCGGCGGCGCTCGACGCCATGCTGGGCAACGTCTTCCGGCACACCCCGGAGGGCACCCCCTTCGCGGTGGACGTCCACGACGCCGGGGACGCGGTGATCGTGCTCGTCTCGGACGCGGGACCCGGCATCTCCGACCCGGACGCGGCGCTGCGCCGGGGCAACGACGGGGGCCGCGACGGTTCGACGGGCCTGGGCCTGGACATCGTGCGGCGGGTCGCCGAGTCCACGGGCGGCGACGTCCGGCTGGGCCGGTCGGTGCTGGGCGGGACCGAGGTGCGGGTGTGGATCGCGCTGGACGGGCGCGCCCGGGGCGAGTCGGCCCGGCGCAGCCGGCGCAAGCGGCGGGGCAACTGATCTAACCCGGGGCCGGTCGGGGGCGCGCCGCGCGACCGGTATGTCCCCATGTCGATACGGTCCGCGCCATGGACACCCTCATCTTCGGCGGCCTCCTCGCCACGCTCATCGCGATGTACCGGGACACGTCGCGGATGGTCGTGCTCGGCGCCTGGTGGCTCATGCTCCTCGCCGTGATCCTGCTGCTGGCGCACCACATCACCAGCAGCCTCGCCCTCACCCTGAGCTACTGAAGATGGCCGCGATGTACAGCCTCCTCCCGGAGGCGCCGCTGGAGGGCGGCCTGTTGGGGCGCGTCCAGTACTGGTTCGCCTGCCTCTTCGTCATCGGCTGGACCGGTGTGGTCTGCGGCGGGCTCTTCTACCAGTTCGGGCTGTGGGAGTACCCGTGCCCGCTCTGCATCGTGCAGCGGATGTTCATGCTGCTGGCGGCGATCGGAGCCGGGCACATCGTCCGCACGGCGCTGACGCGGGGAGCGGTGACCGGCCGCGACTACATGATGGGCTGGGGCCTGTCCCTCGTCGCCGTCGTCGCCGGCTCGTTCGCCTCCTGGCGCCAGACGATGCTGCACATCCTGCCGGGCGACAAGGGGTACGGGAGCGAGGTGTTCGGCCTGCACCTGTACGTCTGGGCGTGGATCCTCTTCCAGGCCTCGGTGGTCGCGGTCGGCATCGTCCTGGCCTTCGCCCACTCCACGGCGGACCGGGCGATTCCGGCCGACGGGCCGGGGGCGTACCGGTCGGTGGGGCTGGCCGCGCTGTGGTTCCTGGGGCTGGTGATCGCCGTGAACGTGGTGGCCGTCTTCCTGGAGGAGGGCTTCCACTGGTTCCTGCCGGACGACCCGGCGCGGTACCAGTTCTTCTACGACGTGGGGATCCTGGACGAGCCGGCGGCGAAGTGACCCCGGTGCGGAGTTGACAATGCGGGCGCGGGAATCCGTACGGCCTGGTTGAGTGGGCGGGTTCGACCATCGGCTCGCTGATCGCCCGTACTTGATTGGAACTTGTCATGCGCTACGCAGTCCTCGGCACCGGAATCGTCGGCCGTACGATTGCCACCCGGCTGGCCTCCCTGGGCCACGAGGTGGTCATCGGCACCCGGGACCCGGAGGCCACCCTCGCCCGCGGCGACTTCGCCGAGTGGCAGGCCACCCAGCCGCAGGTGGGCCTCGTCGGGTTCGCGGAGGCGGCCCGGCTGGGCGAGATGCTGGTCAACGCCACCGGCGGGCGGGTCAGCCTCGCCGCGCTGACGGAGGCCGACGCCGCGCACCTGGACGGCAAGGTCCTGATCGACATCGCGAACCCGCTCGACTTCTCGAACGGCTTCCCGCCCAGCCTCGACCCGGTGGACACCGACAGCCTGGGCGAGCTGATCCAGCGGAGCTTCCCCGGGCTGCGGGTCGTCAAGACGCTGAACACCATGAACTGCCAGATCATGGTCGATCCGGCCAGGGTCCCCGGCGACCACACCGTCTTCCTCTCGGGTGAGGACGCCGATGCGAAGAAGGCCGTACGGGAGCTCCTGGACTCCTTCGGCTGGAGCGAGCACAACGTCATCGACCTGGGCGGCATCGAGACGGCGCGCGGTACGGAGATGCTGCTGCCGATTTGGCTCCGGCTGATGGGGGCCCTGGGGCACTCGGACTTCAACTTCCACATCCAGGGTGCGAAGCGGACGGAGTAGCCGGTACCCCGGGGCGGGTGAGGGCGTGCCCGGACGGAGGCGGAGATGTTGCCGCCTCCCGGGCCTCCGCCGAGGGTGGCCGTGACGAAAGGAGCCACGCATGAGAGTCATGCTCAGGGCCCATCTCGACACGGCCGCGGCCAACGAGGGCATCAAGAGCGGTGCCCTCGTCCAGGCCGTGAAGAAGCTGATGGACACGGTCAAGCCGGAGGCCGCCTACTTCGGCCCGCACGAGGGCGTCCGGTCCATGTGGATGGTCTTCGACCTCCAGGACAGCTCGCGGCTGCCGGCCCTGACCGAGGACCTGTACATGCAGTTCAACGCCGAGATCGAGGTCGGTCCCGTGATGAACTCGGAGGACATGGCGAAGGGGATCGCGGCGATGCAGTCCTCGCCGGGGTGAGCCGCAGGCCCCGTACCCGCCCGGCTGCCGCCGTCGCCGCCACCGCGGAGGCGGCCGCCGCGCCGCAGGACAGGGCGAAGGCGGCCCGGTGGCCGTAGGCCTCGGCCAGCGGTCCCGCGACGGCCGCCGCCAGTGCCTCCCCGAGGAGCAGCCCGCTGCCGATCACGGTCATGGCCTCGGCCATCCGCTGCGCCGGGGCGGCCCGTTCCACGAGCCCGAACAGGGCGATCAGGTGCGGGGCCACGGCCAGCCCGATGCCCGCGATCGCGAAGGTGGCGCCCCACACGCCCGACACCGCGAGCAGGGGCAGCGTCAGCAGGGCCTGGAGACAGATCGTCCGGCGCAGCCGGACCGTCAGATCGGCCGCACCGGGCCGGGCCACCGTCATGAAGCCGGTGATCGAGCTGGTCACGGCCATGGCCGACCAGATGAGCCCGGCGGACCCGGGCGATCCGGCCGACTCGGCGAGCGCGTTGACCCCGGTATTGGCCGCACTCCAGGCGGAGCCCTGCAGGACGGCCATGGCGAACAGCAGGGCCAGACCGGGCGACCACAGTCGTACGTCGCCACGCGCGGCCGCGGTCCCCCGCGTCGGCCCGGGCGCCGTGGGATGCACGGCGAAGAGCGTCCCGAAGACCACGATCAGCACGGCTGCGAGGACGAGCCCCGACGCGGGGTGCACGGTCACCGCGAGGATCCCGGCCAGCGCGGGCCCCACCATGAACCCGACCTCGTCGAGGGTGGTGTCGAAGGAGAGCGCGGCGCCGACCAGGGCCCGGTCGTCCCCGGCCAGCCGCGCCCAGCGGGCCCGGGCCAGCGGCCCGATCTGGGGCACGGTCAGACCGGCCGCCAGGGCGAGCGCCGCCCGGGCGGCCGGCGGCAGCCCGCCGAGTACCGCCGCGACCAGGGCGGCGAGCACGGCGGCGTTCGCGGCGCAGGCGAGGAGCAGGACGGAGCGGTGGCCGCGCCGGTCGGCGAGCCGGCCGATGACCGGGCCGCCGAGGGCCTGGCCGAGCCAGAGGGCCGCGGCGACGGTTCCGGCCTCGCCGATGCCGTCGCGGTCGTTGATGAGCAGGAGCGTCCCGATGGGGCACAGCGCGGCGGGGAGCCGCGCGAGGAACCCGTAGATGGGCAGGGCGGTACCGCCGAGGGCGAACACCCCGCGGAAGCCGCCGGGGGCGGCGGTGGATGCGGACACGGACACGGACAACCTCCAGCCGCACGCCGACCCTCCCGTTTCTCCGGCGCGCGCCGTTGCCCGTTGGAGGGGACCGTAGCGGGGCGGCGGCGGCTTGGGTAGATGCGTGTCGGTGTCCGTGCCGGCCGGCGGCCGTCCCGGCCCGCGTCGTCCGTCTCAGCCCGTGTCGTCCGTGCCGGAGGCCAGCCGCTCGGCCTGGGCGCGGCCGACTTCGGCGGCGCGGTGCAGGTAGTCGCCGATGACGGCGAGCTCGGCGTCGGAGTAGCCCTCCAGCACGGCGCCGAAGGCCCGGCCGGGGGTGTCCCACGCGGCGCTGATCCGGTCGCGGGCGGCGGGGGAGAGGGCGACGAGCGAGCGGCGGCGGTCGTTGGGATCGGCGAGGCGTTCGACGACGCCGGCCTTGACCATGCGGTCGACCAGGCGGGTGGCGGAGCCGGAGGTCAGGCCGGTGAGACGGGCGATGTCGCCGGTGCTGACGGGGCCGGGCTCCATGTCGAGGAGGGCGACGCACTGCATGTCGGTGGGGTGCAGGCCGACGTGGTCGGCCATGGCCTGGCTGAAGAGCGAGTAGTCGGCGTAGTGCCGTCGGCTCTCGGTGACGATCCGCGCGAGCAGCTCGGCGCGGCTCCAGGCCTCACTCGAAAGGGGGTCATTGGTTGACATCGGCTTCTCCGTGCTCCAAATTTAACTGTGTGACGCAGAGAGTGTGCAACGCAGAATCTGCGTCAGGTGTCCAGCCTACTCAAGGAGCGTTCCCATGTCCGACATCCTCGTCACCGGCGGCCGCGGCGCCATCGCCCGCGGCCTCTCCTCCCTCCTCGCCGCCCGCGGGATCCCGCACCGCCTCGCTTCCCGCGAGCCGGACAAACCCGGCACCGTCCACTGCGATCTGAGCGATCCGGCGACCTTCCCCGCCGCCCTCGCCGGAGTCCGCTCCGTCTTCCTCTACGCCGAGGCCTCCGCCGTCGACGCCTTCGTGGCGGAGGCCGTGCGGGCCGGCGTCGAACACGTCGTCCTCCTGTCCTCCTCCTCGGTCCTGGCCCCCGATGCCGCGCGGAACCCGCTCGCCGCGGCCCACCTCGCCGTGGAGCAGGCCCTCCTCGACTCCCCGCTGCGCAGGACCCTGCTGCGCCCCGGCTCCTTCGCGAACAATGCCCTCGCCTGGGCCTGGTCGCTGAAGTCCGGCCGCCCGGTGCACCTGCCCTACCCGGGCTCCCACTGCGACCCCGTCCACGAGGCCGATATCGCGGAGTCCGCCCTCGCGGTGCTCACCGACCCCTCGCTCGGCGGCCGGGCTTACCACCTGACCGGCCCGCAGTCGCTGACCTTCGCCGCCCAGCTGGCCGTACTGGGGGACGCGGTCGGCCGCTCCATACCCTTCGAGGCGGTCTCCCGCGAGCAGTGGAAGGCCGAGGTGGACGGATACGTGCCGGGTCCCTACGCCGAGGCCCTGCTCGACTTCTGGGCCACCACCGACGGCCTGCCGGTCGGCCTGACCGACGCCGTCGAGCATCTCACCGGCCATGCGCCCCGCACCTTCGCCACCTGGTCTGCGGACCACGCCGAGGCGTTCCGGGGCGAGGCGTCCCGAGTCCGGTGAGGACGGGCCCCGGGAAACGCAGAAGGCCCCGTTCCGCTTTCGCGGAACGAGGCCCTCTCGCAGGGTGAGTGACGGGACTTGAACCCGCGGCCACCTGGACCACAACCAGGTGCTCTACCAACTGAGCTACACCCACCATGTCCGGTCGGAAAACCGACCGGCCGAAGAAAAGCGTACAGGGTCCGGGAGGGTGCTCGCGCCCTCCTTTTCCCCCGCCGGCCTCCGGGAGGTGCTGAAAGCGGAGTTACTCGCCGGGGACGACGTGCTTGGCAGCGATGGTGCGCGCCGTGTCCGAGTCCGGTCCGGGCTGCGGCACGAAGACGGCCTCCCGGTAGTAACGCAGCTCGGCGATGGACTCCTTGATGTCCGCGAGCGCCCGGTGGTTGCCGTTCTTCGGCGGGCTGTTGAAGTAGGCGCGCGGGTACCAGCGGCGCGCCAGCTCCTTGATCGAGGACACGTCCACGATCCGGTAGTGCAGGTATCCCTCCAGCGCGGCCATGTCGCGCAGCAGGAAGCCGCGGTCGGTGCCGACCGTGTTTCCGCAGAGTGGGGCCTTGCGGGGCTCCTTCACGTGTTCCCGTACGTAGGCCAGGACCTGCGCTTCGGCGTCCGCGAGGGTGGTCCCGCCGGCCAGCTCGTCGAGCAGGCCGGAGGCGGTGTGCATCTCGCGCACCACGTCGGGCATGGTCTCCAGGGCCGCGTCCGGCGGGCGGATCACGATGTCCACGCCTTCGCCGAGCACGTTGAGCTCCGAGTCGGTGACCAGTGCGGCCACCTCGATAAGTGCGTCGTCCGTCAACGAGAGCCCGGTCATCTCGCAGTCGATCCACACCATGCGATCGTTCATGCGCCCCACCTTATGCGGAAGGTCCCCCACATCGGTGACGCCGATGCGGAGGACCTTCTCAAAGCAGCGCCCTTACGGGGCCGCGCGCTACGCGTGCTCGCGCAGGACCCGGCCCGGGGCGTACAGCTCCGTCACCGTGGGACCCGCCGCGGCCAGAGCCGCCGCGGTCCGCTGCGGCTGCGGAGCGCGCTGGTGCGGAACCGGCGACTCCGACAGCTGGGCCACCTGGGCCGCGTCCGCCTGCGGGCGCCTGGCCCGGTAGGCGGAACGGTAGGCGGCCGGGGATGACCCCAGCTGGCGGCGGAAGTGCCCGCGCAGGGCGACGGGCGAGCGGAACCCGCAGCGTCCGGCGACCTCGTCGACCGAGTAGTCGGAGGTCTCCAGTAGCCGCTGTGCCTGGAGCACCCGCTGGGTGATCAGCCACTGGAGCGGCGCGCTGCCGGTCAGCGAGCGGAACCGCCGGTCGAACGTGCGCCTGCTCATGTAGGCGCGCGCCGCCAGCGTCTCCACGTCGAACTGCTCGTGGAGGTGTTCCAGCGCCCAGGCGACGACCTCGGCCAGCGGGTCGGCGCCGATCTCTTCCGGCAGCGACCGGTCGAGGTAGCGCTCCTGGCCACCCGTGCGACGCGGCGGGACGACGAGCCTGCGGGCCAGGGCCCCGGCCGCCTCGCTGCCGTGGTCCGTGCGCACTATGTGCAGGCACAGATCGATTCCGGCCGCGGTGCCCGCGGACGTCAGCACGTCGCCGTCGTCGACGAACAGCTCGCGCGGATCGACATGGACGGACGGGTAGCGCTTGGCCAGCGTCGGCGCGTACATCCAGTGCGTCGTCGCGGGCCGTCCGTCCAGCAGGCCGGCCGCGGCGAGCACGAAGGCTCCCGTGCACAGTCCGACGATCCGGGCCCCCTCCTCGTGCGCCAGACGCAATGCGTCGAGCGCCTCCGGCGGCGGCGGTGAAGTGATGGAACGCCAGGCGGGAACGACGACCGTGCCTGCCCGGGCGATCGCCTCCAACCCGTATGGCGCGGTCAGTTCGAGTCCGCCGGTGGTCCGCAGCGGACCGTCCTCCCCGGCGCACACGAGCAGTCGATAGCGTGGAACTCCCGCGTCCTGCCGGTCAATGCCGAACACGGAAAGTGGAATGGAGCTCTCGAAGATCGGCCCGCCGCTGAACAGCAGCACCGCGACGATCTCCCTGCGGCGACGCCCCGCGAGCTTCCTGCCGTCAACGACGACGGCGGTGGAATCCTGGCTCATGGCGCTAAGCCCCCCTTGGGTGTCGCGACTCCTTGGTCTGGTCGCACCTGCACGTTTCCCCTCGGCCTTGCACGTGGATCCCCCGCCGTAAATACATGATCGAATCTACTGCGTCCCGTGGTGTCGGCGTGACAAGTTCAGCACGCAGCGCTATGTCGACTTGGCAACTTGGCGAAAAGCATTCGATCAGGAAGCGTTCCACTCCGCTACCCGGGTGGGAAGCGCACTGTCCGGCCATGGCCAGTACCCATAGGGCCAAGGCCCGCCTCCGGCGTCGTCTTCGCTGATGGTGAGGGGGGTGGGGGGACATTCCGGCAAGGAGGGTGACCTGCCGGGAAGTTGGCTGAAAACGTGCGGGTGTGGATGTGCGAACCGGTCAGTCGTGAGGGGACATCCCGCCGGAACCATGACAACCGCGGTGGGTTCCGGCCCCGGCCCGCGAGTGCCGGCCGCGCTGGGCCGCGATCGCACGGTCCTCCACGAGGACGGCAGCCGCATTCCTTCCGGCCTTCTCCGAGTGGCGCAGCAGCACCCGGCAGGCGGCCGTGACGGCGGCCAGGCCGAGGGTGGCCACCGCGGCCCCGCCGAAGGAGGTCCCGTAGACGACGAGGACGACAGGGACTAGCAGGCAGCTGAAGGCCGCCCAGCGCACCACGTCACCCGCGGGGTCCTCGTGGGGGCGTCTCGCGAGTTGCACGGACGGGTGAAGCGGTGGAGGCGGCATGTGGACGGACTGCGTCGGCTGAGCGGGCGACTGAGCGGGCTGGACGGGGTGAACCGGATGACCGGGCACGGCGTGCTCCCTGCGTGCTCTTCCTGGACGGTCGGACTCGTGTCCAACGGCGGGCGGCGCGGCTCGGTCACTGCGCGCACGGGTGGCGCGTGCCGGGGAGGGGGGTTGCTCGTCACTGGCTGTAGGGGGCAGCGGCCATTGCCAAGGGGGCGTCGCTGCGGCATGCTCCCTTGGACGCTCTCCAGGGGCGGCAAGCCCTGTGCAGCGCAGGAGTGTCGCCGTACCCTGGTGGGTATGGGCTTGGGAAGATGCTTCCCGGACAGAGCTCAGTCACACTGAGTTGCAATTCTCCGAATCTTCACCGCTCGCATCGTCGCTTCCGCCTACTGCCGCTCAGCCGCCTTGTCCCTTCGCCCGAGGACCCCTTCGCCGAGACACCCATGGCCGGTCACGAATTCTCCGAACCCGCGGACCGCAAGCGCAAACGCCTCGCCGACCCCGAATCGGCCGACCTGCGCGCGGTGGAACAACCACGTCATCCCTGCGACCCGGCCTTCCGGCACGGGGTCGTCGTGGGATTCGACGGATCCACGTCCAGTGAGCGCGCCCTCGCGTACGCGATCGGCATGGCCCGACGCTCCGGATCGGGTCTGATCATCGTCCATGTCGCCAACCGGCTCCCCACCACTGTGTGGGCCGGCTGCGAGCCGCCCGTCTTCGTGGACGTGCCGGACCACCGCACTGAGGTGCTGGGTCTGGAGCTGGCCTGCGCGGACTATCTGGCAGAGGTCCCGTGGATCCTCGTCGAGCGGGGCGGGGACATCTGCCACGAGTTGGAGGAGGTCGGTCGGGAGTACTCGGCGGACGCCATCGTGGTCGGCTCCACGCACGGGATCGTCGGCCGGATCTTCGGATCGGTGGCGGGCCGGCTGGCCAAGCGGGCGCAGCGGCCGGTTGTTGTCATCCCGTAACCGACTGTATGTCGATTGTGTGGTTGTGAACCCCCTTGTAAGGGGTAGATAAATGCTGCTGGGACGCAGCAAACAACTGCAGATCGAAGGGAGCCCGCCGTGGACAATGGTGTCTCTGCGGGAAGCACAGCCTCGACTTCGACCCTCGGGCACATCGCCCTGGGCCTCACCCTTCTCGCGTTCGGTATCGGCCAGACCGGTGTCATCAGCGGTGTGACCGTAGCCAACTCCGTGTCGCTCGCGACTTTCCTCGGCGGTCTCGCCCTGTTCGCCCTCGGGATTCTCGAATACCGCGGCGGCAACGGCTTCAACGGGACGGCGTTCGCGGGTATCGGCGCCTTCTGGTTCACCTGGGCCAACGGCGCTGACGGAAAGGTTTCCGCACATGCGGCCGGACTGTTCCTCGTCCTGTTCGCCATGCTCGCGCTGACCCTCACCGCCGCGGCTTCGGGCGGCCTGTTCGGTCAGGGCGTGTACGGCCTGTTCACCCTCTCCCTGCTGCTCCTGGCGATAGGCACGTTCGCCGAGACCGGCGGGCTGGTCAAGGCGGCGGGCTGGGTGGCCGCGCTCTCCGGGCTGCTGGCCTGGTACGGGGCCACCGCGGCCCTGGCGAGCTGGCCGATGGCGCTCGGCAAGGGTTCGAGCGGAGCGGTCGCCGCGAGCTGACGGACCGAGCGGTAGCACGCGCACGAGAGGAAGGCCCCCGGGGACGACGGATCCCCGGGGGCCTTCCTCGTGCGCGGCGGCCACGGCCGCCGCGCTGCTACTCGACGGTGACGGACTTCGCCAGGTTGCGCGGCTTGTCGATGTCCCGGCCCATGGCCAGGGCGGTGTGGTACGCCAGCAGCTGGAGCGGGATGCCCATCAGGATCGGGTCCAGCTCGTCCTCGTTCTTGGGCACGAGGATGGTGTGGTCGGCCTTCTCCTGCTCGCGGTGGGCGACCGCGAGGATCCGGCCGCTGCGGGCCTTGATCTCCTCCAGCGCCGCGCGGTTCTTCTCCAGCAGGTCGTCGTCCGGGACGATCGCGACCGTCGGCAGCGACGGCTCGATGAGGGCCAGCGGGCCGTGCTTAAGCTCGGAGGCCGGGTAGGCCTCCGCGTGGATGTAGGAGATCTCCTTGAGCTTCAGGGAGG
The DNA here is from genome assembly GCF_057834465.1 of Streptomyces sp. GL_140. Taxonomy (NCBI): domain Bacteria; kingdom Bacillati; phylum Actinomycetota; class Actinomycetes; order Kitasatosporales; family Streptomycetaceae; genus Streptomyces; species Streptomyces sp. GL_140. The sequence goes on along the minus strand of NZ_CM174404.1, from coordinate 3,071,068 downwards.
CCTCCAGGGCCACCGGGTAGCCCCGGACGCGGCCGATGAACATCATCGACTTGGCCTCGGCGTACTCGGCCGCGAGCTTCTTGATGTCCTCTTCGCCGTCCAGGATCTCCTGGATCTGCGCGGGCAGCTTGCGCAGGCCGTCGATGATCCGCTTGCCGTCGGTGACGGACAGGTCGCGGATGCGGCCCAGGTGCACGGCGAGCAGGGCGAAGGCCACGACCGTGTTGGTGAAGCACTTGGTGGAGACGACGCAGACCTCGGGGCCGGCGTGCACGTACACGCCGCCGTCGGCGGCGCGGGCGATGGCGGAGCCGACCACGTTGACCACGCCGAGGACGCGGGCGCCCTTGCGCTTGAGCTCCTGCACGGCCGCGAGCACGTCGTACGTCTCACCGGACTGGGAGACCGCGATGTAGAGGGTGTCGGGGTCCACGACCGGGTTGCGGTAGCGGAACTCCGAGGCCGGCTCGGCGTCGGCGGGGATGCGGGCCAGGCTCTCGATGAGGCCCGCGCCGATCATGCCGGCGTGGTACGAGGTGCCGCAGCCCAGGATCTTGACCCGGCGGATGCCGCGCGCCTCGCGCGGGTCCAGGTTCAGGCCGCCCAGGTGGACGGTGTTGAAGCGGTCGTCGATCCGGCCGCGCAGGACGCGGTCGACCGCGTCGGCCTGCTCGGAGATCTCCTTGTGCATGTACGTGTCGTGGCCGCCCATGTCGTACGAGGCGGCCTCCCACTCCACGGTCTCGGGCGTGGCGGTGGTCGTCGTGCCGGAGGTGGTGTAGGTCCGGAAGTCGTCGGCCTTCAGGGTCGCCATCTCGCCGTCGTCGAGGGTGACGATCTGGCGGGTGTGGGCGACGAGCGCGGCGATGTCCGAGGCGACGAACATCTCCTTCTCGCCGATGCCGAGGACGACGGGGGAGCCGTTGCGGGCGACGACGATGCGGTCGGGGAAGTCGGCGTGCATGACGGCGATGCCGTAGGTGCCCTCGACGACCTTGAGCGCCTCGCGGACCTTCTCCTCCAGGGTCTCGGCCTGGGCGCGGGCGATCAGGTGCACGAGCACCTCGGTGTCGGTCTCCGAGAGGAAGACCACGCCGTCGACCTCGAGCTTGGCGCGCAGCTCGGAGGCGTTGTCGACGATGCCGTTGTGGACGACCGCGACCTTGTTCTCGCCGTCCAGGTGCGGGTGCGAGTTGATGTCGCTCGGGGCGCCGTGGGTGGCCCAGCGGGTGTGTGCGATGCCGGTGGTGCCGGCGAAGCGCTTGGGTACCCGGGACTCCAGCTCACGGACGCGGCCCTTGGCCTTGACGACCTTCAGGGCCGCGGACTTCGGGCTGTTGACGACGATGCCCGCGGAGTCGTATCCGCGGTACTCCAGTCGCTGCAGGCCTTCCAGCAGCAGCGGTGCCACGTCACGCTTGCCGATGTAACCCACGATTCCGCACATAAGGTCTTTCCCCTCCGAAGTTCGATTGCTCTTGCCGCTGCCCTGCGCCTGCCCCCGTCAGGGGCGGCGGTCAGCCGTAGACGATGCGTCGCAGCTGCCGGAGCGACAGCTCCGGCGGAGCCACGGCCCGGTGCGGCAGTTCGGCCGCGATCCGCTCGAAGATGTCCGCGTTGACCGCGCCCCCGGACTGGAGCTCACGGTGGCGGCGGCGGACGAACTCCTCGGTCGTCTCGTCGAAGTACGCGAGCACGTCGAGCACCACACGGGCGGCTTCGCCCCGCTGGAGCGAGGTGCTGCGCACCAGGTGTTCGACGAGGTCGTCGTACGACGGGCGGCGGTCGGGCATCCGTCGATATTGACGGTCCGAGCCGCAGAACGCAAAGATCCTGCCCGAAATCGGGCAGGATCGCTCTGGTCTGGACCAGAGGAGCGGCTAATTCCGGTCTAAGTCGCTCAGAAACGTCCCAAAATCGCCGCTTTCGCCGCGCTGAACTCCTCGGGCGTGAGGATCCCGGCCTGATGCAGCTCTCCCAGCTCGCGCAGCCGCCGCAGCAGGGCGTCGTGATCCGCCGGGGCGGGGGCCTGGGCGGGCTCCTGGGCCGGAGTCGGCTCCTGCTTCGGCGCGAGGGCCCGTACCGCCCCCGAGGGGGCCCCGCCCGAGCGCTTGGCCTCCTCCGTCGTCCAGTTCCAGTCCAGGGCCACCCGGTCCCCGTCGAAGGCCACCGTCCCGTCGCCCGCGCCGACCGTGATCGGCACCGGCGGCCCCGGCAGCAGGTAGGAGTCCGCGGGCCCGGGGTCCACCTGGTCCAGCAGCAGCGCGTTGCGCACCTCGTCGACGAAGTACTCCGCGACCCCGGCCCGGTCCGGCTCCACGGTCAGCCGGTACGGATCGGAGTCCTCCGGCAGCCGCCCGCCCGTCACCTGGAGCAGCGGATCGGCGCCGTCACGCAGGCGCAGCCGCAACCGGCCCGCCTTGCGTCCCGGTTCGTAGGAGATCCCGGCGAGCGCGCGCAGCGGGACGGCCACCTCGCCCAGCGTCTGGCGCAGCAGGCCGACCCCCTTGTCGCGGCCCGGCACGATGCGCACCGAATCCCCGTCGAAGGTCCATGTACCGTCCTTCTGGATGATTTCCGCCATCCTGAGATTCTCGCACCGGCCTCGCGGCCCCATCTGGTCTATACCTGAGCACATGAGAGTTCCGCGACGCGCGCTCGCCGCCCTCCTCGTCCTCGCCGCAGTCCCCGCGGCCGCCTCGTGCACCGCCGCCGCCCACGGGGCCGACGACGCCCGGCCCGGAGGCGGGGGCCCCGCCGCTCTCGCCCCCTACGAGCGGATCCTGCCGGCGCCCGTCTCCGCGCACGCCCGGGGCCCGGGGTACGCCTTCGGCCCGGGCACGGTCATCCGTACCGGCACCGCGGGCGACGAGGAGGTCCGCAAGGTCGGGGAGCTCCTCGCCGAGCAGCTGCGGGCGGCCGGCGGACTGCCGGTGCCCGTGGTCGACGGCGCCGAGGGCGACGGGATCCGGCTGCGGCTCGACGAGGGGGCCGAGGGGGTCGGCGCCGAGGGGTACCGGCTGGAGTCCGGCCCCGGCGGGGTCACCCTCACCGCCCGCACGCCCGCCGGGCTCTTCCACGCCGGCCAGACGCTGCGCCAGCTGCTCCCGGTGTCCGGCCCGGGCACGGTGCCCGGCGGGACGGTCACGGACGCGCCGCGCTTCGCCTACCGCGGGGCGATGGTGGACGTGGCCCGCCACTTCTTCACGGTCGAGCAGGTCAAGCGGTACGTGGACCAGCTCGCGCAGTACAAGGTCAACACCCTGCACCTGCACCTGACCGACGACCAGGGCTGGCGCCTGGCGATCGACTCCTGGCCGAAGCTGGCGGAGGTCGGGGGCGCCGGCGAGGTCGGCGGCGGGCCCGGCGGGTACTGGACGAAGGAGCAGTACCGGGACCTGGTGGCGTACGCGGGCGAGCGGTTCGTGGACGTGGTCCCGGAGATCGACATGCCGGGCCACGTGAACGCGGCGCAGGCCTCGTACGCGGAGCTGAACTGCGACGGCAAGGCGCGCGAGCGCTACACCGGGATCAAGGTCGGCTTCAGCTCCCTGTGCGTGGGCAAGGAGCGGACCTACGAGTTCATCGACCAGGTGATCGGGGAGCTGGCGGAGCTCACGCCCGGCCGTTACATCCACATCGGCGGCGACGAGGCCCACTCCACGCCGGCGGCGGACTACGCGGCGTTCATGGACCGGGCGCAGGAGGTCGTGGCCAAGTACGGCAAGACGGTGATCGCCTGGCACCAGCTGGCGACGGCGCGCCCGGCACCGGGCACGGTGCTCCAGTACTGGGGCCACGACCGCACGGCGGAGCCGGAGAAGGAGGCGGTCGCCGCGGCGGCGAAGGCGGGCCACCCGCTGATCCTGTCTCCGGCGGACCGGCTCTACCTGGACATGAAGTACGACGCGGCGACGAAGCCGGGGCTGGCCTGGGCAGGTTTCGTCCCGGTCCGCCGCGCCTACGACTGGGACCCGGGGAGCTACCTGGCCGGAGTCCCGGAGTCCGAGGTCCTAGGGGTGGAGGCCCCGCTGTGGACGGAGACCATCGCGACCCGCCCGGACCTGGAGTTCATGGCGTTCCCCAGGGTGCTGGGCCTGGCGGAACTCGGCTGGTCCCCGGCCGCCTCCCACGACTGGACCGCGTACAGCCGTCGCCTGGCCGCCCAGGCACCCCGCCTGGACTCCCAGGACGTCAACTACCACCGCGCTCCGGACGTGCCCTGGGGATAGCGCAGGTGGGAGGCGGTACCCTCCCCGGGCGTCCCGGGCGGGCGGCGTTCATAATCTTTTGCATGTTCAACGAACGCCCGCCCGACATCTCCGTGATCATCGCCGCCTACAACGCGATGCCCTACCTGACCGAGTGCCTGGAATCGGTCGTGGGCCAGACGCTGGGCCTCGCCCGGCTGGAGGTCATCGCGATCGACGACGGGTCCACGGACGGCAGCGGTGCGGAGCTGGACCGGTTCGCCGCGCTCCACCCGCAGGTCCGGGTGGAGCACCTCCCCACGAACTCCGGAGGACCGGGCGGCCCGCGCAACAGGGCCCTCGACCTGGCCCGGGGACGGTACGTGTTCATCCTGGACGCCGATGACTACCTGGGGCCCGAGGCCCTGGAGCGGCTGCTGCGGATGGCCGAGACGAACACCAGCGATGTCGTGCTCGCCCGGCAGAAGGGCCTCGGCCGGGTCGTTTCGGAGAAGGCCTACCGGCACGCGCGGGAAGCCGATCTCCACACCTCGGAGGTCTACCGGTCGCTGCACAGCGCCAAACTCGTCCGCAGGGAGATCATCGAGGGCGGGCGGATCCGCTACCCCGACGACCTCTGGTACGGCGAGGACCAGGTGTTCGTCACCGCCGTCTACCTGGCCGCCCGCAAGATCTCCGTGGTCGGCGACTACGACTGCTACTACCTGCGCCTGCGCGAGGACGGCCAGAACCTCACCTCCCGCACCCGGTCGGCGGACGAGACCGTGCAGCACATCGAGCGCGTCATGGCGCTCGTGGCGGAGCGGGTGCAGGACCCGGTGGGGCGCCGGCGGATGATGGGCCGCCACTTCCGCAGCCTGATCCGTACGGCGCTGCGTCCGGCGGTGACCGCCCGCCACGAGTCCCCGGGGTTCACCGCGGAGGTCTACGCCCGGGGCCGGGCCCTGGTCCAGGCGTACTGGACCCCGGACATGGGCGAGGAGCTGTCACGGATCGACTGGATCCGCCTGTACGCCTTCGTCAGCTGCCCGCCCGGGGCCTTCGAGCAGCTGATGGAACACGACCCGGCGAAGAACCCGCCGCAGGACCTGGTCGAGAACGGCCGGGTGTACCGCCGCTACCCGCTGTTCCGCGACCCGGCCGCGGGCCTGCCGGACGTACTCTTCGACGTCACGGCGAAGCTGCGCACGCACCACCACCTCGCGTCGATGACCTGGAAGAACGCCCGGATCGGACTGACGGGCCACGGCTACCTGGATTCGCTCGGCACGGAGCGGCTGGTGCACGAACTGGTGCTGCGGGAGCGGGAGACCGGCCGCGAGCACACGGTCGTGGCCGAGCCCGTCGCCTCACCGGACCTGGGGAAGGGCCTGGACACGGCCGGCTTCCGCGCCGAGATGGACCTCGCCGCGGTGGACGCGGGCGGGCCGATCGGGCCCGGCACCTGGGACGCGTTCCTGGAGGTACGGGCCGACGGCGTGACCCGCCGGGCGCGCCTGGGCCGCAAGCACGCGCCGGGACTCGACCGCACCGCGCGCCGGTCCCAGGTGGTGGCCCCGGAGCCGGCGAACGGCACGGAACTGGCCGCGTCCACCTACTTCACCATCCACGGCAACCTCAGCATCGAGGTGGTGCGCCGCTTCCCGCCGACGACCGGATGAGCCCGCCCCTTGGTCACCGTCGCGCGAAGCGGGCGACGGGGTTCTGGAGGGTGGCGGTCAGCTGGTTCAGCTGATCTTCTTGGCGTTCTGGATGGACTTCGTGAGCTCTTCCAGGATCTGCGCGCACTTCTCGTACGAGTAGATCGGCTCGGTCACGCGGGGGGTGATCTGACCGGCCTTGACGGCGGGCATCTCGGCCCAGGTCGGCTTGGCCTTCAGCTGCTCGGGCTGGAGGGTGCCGGTGCGGTTGTCGAGGAGGACTACGTCGGCCTTGTACTTGCCGGCGTTCTCCCAGCTGAGGCTCTCGAAGAAGCCGCCCTCGTCCGTCTTCTCCGGGACGACGAACTCGACGCCGAGCGACTGGAAGTACTTCAGGTCGGCGGAGGTGGCCGGGGAGGAGACGTAGAAGAGGTCGGCGGAGCCGGAGCCGACGAGCACCTTGATGCCCGGGTTGGCCCTGGTGGCCTCGCGCAGCTTCGCGGAGGCGGCTTCGAAGCGGGCCTTCGCGTCGACGGTCTTCTTGGCGTTCAGGTCGGCGCCCAGGGACTTGGCCAGCTCCGCGGTGCGGGTCAGGGCCTGGTCCATGGTGACGTCGCCGCCCACCTTGATCGCGGCGGCCGGGGCGACCTTGAGGATCTTGTCCTTGGAGGCCTCCGGCACGTACCAGAGGCTTTCCTTCTCCCAGGTGTTGGTGACCAGGAGGTCGGGCTGGAGGGCCGCGTACTTCTCGACGTTGAACTCGTCGTAGACGTTGCCGAGGATCTGGACCTTGGATATGTCCATCGAGCCGGCCTGGACGTCGGCCTTGCCGTCGGCCTTGCCGTCGGCGGTCTTCGTCGGGCCGAAGACGCCCTTGACGTCGACCCCGTAGTCGTACAGCGCGGCGGCGGTGCCGGTGAACGCGACGATGTTCTTCGGCGTGGACTTGGCGGTGACCTCCTTGCCGAGGTCGTCCTTGAAGCTCCAGGGACCCGAGGCCGCGGAGCCCTTGTCCTTGCTGCCCGCCCCGTCCTTCGCGGAGTCGTTGCCGCCGCAGGCGGTGAGCGCGGCGACGAGGCCGAGAGCGCCGCCTGCCGCGATGAGACCGCGGCGGGTGAGGAGGGAGGATCGGGACTTGGGCATGTCGATGTCCGCTTTCGTGCGTGCTGCCGGGCGACCGCAGGGCCGTCGAAGGAAAGTAAGCCTAACCTTACCTGAAAGCGAAGAGGGGGCCCCGGCAGCAGGACCCCCTCCACGTGCGAGATGCTCTTGATCAGGCGGAAAGCCCCAGCTCACGGGCGATCAGCATGCGCTGGACCTCGCTCGTGCCCTCGCCGATCTCGAGGATCTTCGAGTCCCGCCACATCCGGGCCACCGGGTACTCGTTCATGAACCCGTACCCGCCGTGGATCTGCGTGGCGTCGCGCGCGTTGTCCACGGCCACCGTCGAGGAGTACAGCTTCGCGATGGCCGCCTCCTTCTTGAACGGTTCCCCGGCCACGAGCCGGGAGGCCGCGTCGCGCCAGCCGATCCGGGCCATGTGGGCGCGCATCTCCATGTCCGCCAGCTTGAACTGGATGGCCTGGTTGTCGCCGATCGCCTTGCCGAAGGCGTGCCGCTCCTTCGCGTACTTCACCGACTCGTCCACGCAGCCCTGCGCGAGCCCGGTCGCCAGCGCCGAGATGGCGATGCGGCCCTCGTCGAGGATGCGCAGGAACTGGGCGTAGCCGCGGCCCTCCTGGCCGACCAGGTTGGCGAGCGGGACCCGTACGTCCTGGAAGGCCAGCTCACGGGTGTCCGAGGAGTTCCAGCCGACCTTGGAGTACGGGGCGGCCACCGTGAAGCCGGGGGTGCCGGACGGGACGATGATCGAGGAGATCTCGGGGCGGCCGTCCGCCTTGCGGCCCGTCACGGCGGTGACGGTGACCAGGCCGGTGATGTCCGTACCGGAGTTGGTGATGAAGCACTTCGAGCCGTTGATCACCCACTCGTCGCCGTCACGGACGGCGGTCGTACGGGTGCCGCCGGCGTCCGAGCCGCCGTCCGGCTCGGTCAGCCCGAACGCGCCGAGCACCTCGCCGGAGCACATCTTCGGCAGCCACTCCCGCTTCTGCTCCTCGGTGCCGAAGAGGTAGAGGGGCATGGCGCCCAGCGAGACGCCCGCCTCCAGCGTGATGGCGACCGAGGAGTCGACGCGGGCCAGCTCCTCCAGGGCGATGCCGAGGGCGAGGTAGTCGCCGCCCATGCCGCCGTACTCCTCGGGGAAGGGCAGGCCGAAGAGGCCCATGCGGCCCATCTCGCGGACGATCTCGTACGGGAACTCGTGCCGCTCGTACAGGTCGCCGATCTTCGGCGCCACGACATCGTGCGCGAACGCCTCTACGGTGCGGCGGAGTTCCTCGTGCTCGGGGGTGAGCCGGTGGTCGAGGGCCATGATTCTCGTTACTCCTTGTGGGAGAGGGCGCGGACGGTACGGGAAGGGCTGGGGCGGCCCAGTTGTTCGGCCATCCACACGCTCGTGGCGGTGAGGGCGGCCAGATCGACCCCGGTCTCGATGCCGAGGCCGTCGAGCATCCAGACGAGGTCCTCGGTCGCGAGATTGCCGGTCGCGCTCTTCGCGTACGGGCAGCCGCCGAGGCCGCCGGCGGAAGCGTCGACCGTGGTCACGCCGTGCTGGAGTGCGGCGAGGGTGTTGGACAGGGCCTGGCCGTAGGTGTCGTGGAAGTGCACACCGATCCGGTCGGTCCCGACGCCCTCCTCGTTGAGTTCGCTCAGGAGCGTCTGGACGTGCCCCGGGGTGGCGACCCCGATGGTGTCGCCGAGGCTCAGCTCGTCACAGCCGAGGTCGAGCAGGGCCTTGGCCACGCCCACCACCTGGTGGACCGGGACCGGACCCTCCCAGGGATCGCCGAAGCACATGGAGAGGTAGCCGCGCACGTGCGCCTTGCCCTCCTTGGCACGGGCCACGACGGGCTCGAACATGGCGAGGGACTCGGCGACGGTGCGGTTGAGGTTGCGGGAGGCGAAGGTCTCCGTGGCCGAACCGAACACGGCGATGCGGGTGGCGCCGAGCGCGAGCGCGCGGTCGAGGCCGCGCTCGTTGGGGACGAGGACCGGGAGGTGCACCCCGGGCAGGTCGCCGAGTTCCGGGAACAGCTGCTCGGCGTCGGCCAGCTGGGGAACCCACTTGGGGTGCACGAAGCTGGTGGCCTCGACGGTGGTCAGCCCGGCGGCGGCCAGCCGGCGGATGAACTCGGCCTTGACGGCGGTCGGGACGGCCGTCTTCTCGTTCTGCAGCCCGTCACGGGCCCCGACCTCGTGGATCCGGATCCGGGGCGGGAGCTCTTGGGCCGGGAAGGTCATCGGGAGCCCGTTCACTTGGCCTCCTCCTCTTCGTCCGGGGTCACCACGGCCAGGACCTGGTCCATGGCGACGGTGGTGCCGGGGGAGACATCCAGCTCGGTGACGGTGCCGGAGTGCGGGGCGGAGATGACGTGCTCCATCTTCATCGCCTCGACCACCAGCAGGCTCTGACCGGCCGCGACCTTGTCGCCGACGGCGACCTTGACGACGGTGACGGTGCCGGGCATGGGGGCCGAGAGGGTGTCCGCGCCGGTCCTCGTCCCGCCGCGCAGGTTGGCCTCCACGGGGTCGTACGCCTGCACGTGCCAGGAGTCGGCGTCGCGGCCGAGCCAGGTCCCCTCCGGGGAGGTGGCGTGGGCGAAGCGGTGCGTGACTCCGTCGAGTTCGATGGTGAGGTGGTCGGCGGTGCGGCTGACGATCCGGCCCCGGGCCGGTGTGCCGGGGCTCTGCCCCGGACCCCGAGCCTCAATCTCCCCCAGACTCCGTCCGGGGGTACCCCCTGGCGGGGCTTGATTCTGGCCGCCGCCGCCGTCAAGTGCGGGTGGGGCCACATCCAGGAGCAGCTCCGTGAGCGGGCCGGAGGCGCCGTGACCCGGCCCGGGGCGGCCCGGCCCGGCGGGCCGGGTGCGGACGGTGATCGGGTCCTGGCCCGGGAGGCGGAAGTGGTGGACGGTCCAGGCGGGTGTGCCGCCGAGGCGCCAGCCGTTGGCGGAGTCGAACGGGTCGACCCACCCCGGCCGATCCGGCCTCGCCGGCGTTTGAGGCGCGGGGTCCGGGGCAGAGCCCCGGTTTCGGGAAGGGGCGGGGTGGGGGACGGACAGCATGGCCGCCGCCGCGTACACCTCCGGCGGGACCGACTCCGGCAGGAGGGACTGCAGGTCCCGCTCCACCAGCCCGGTGTCCAGGTCGCCGGAGACGACGTCCGGGTGCGCCAACAGCCTTCGCAGGAAACCGGCGTTGGTCTGCACCCCCAGGATCACCGTGTCCGCAAGGGCACCGCGCAGCACCCGCAGGGCCGCCGCCCGGTCCGGCCCGTACGCGATGACCTTCGACAGCATCGGGTCGTACGTCGACCCGGTGTCCACCCCCGCCACCAGCCCGGAGTCCGTCCGCACCGCGCCGCCCGAGGGCTCGGACAGCGCCAGCACCACGCCCCCGGAGGGCAGGAACCCCCGGGCCGGGTCCTCGGCGCACACGCGGGCCTCGATCGCGTGACCCGTCAGCCGGACATCCGACTGGCCGAAGCCCAGCTCCGCGCCGGAGGCGACCCGCAGCTGCTGCTCCACCAGGTCCAGCCCAGTGATCAGCTCGGTCACCGGGTGCTCCACCTGGAGCCGGGTGTTCATCTCCATGAAGTAGTACGAGGACGGGTCCCCGCCCGGGACGATGAACTCCACGGTCCCCGCGCCGACGTACCCGCACGAGCGTGCCGCCTCCACGGCCGCCGCGCCCATCGACTCCCGCAGCTCCGGCGTCAGCAGGACGCTCGGCGCCTCTTCGATCACCTTCTGGTGGCGCCGCTGGAGCGAGCACTCGCGCTCGCCCAGGTGCACCACGTTGCCGTGCGCGTCCGCCAGGACCTGGATCTCGATGTGCCGGGGCCGGTCCACCCACCGCTCCACGAGCAGGGTGTCGTCCCCGAAGGAGGACCGCGCCTCGCGCCGGGCGGAGGCGATCTCCTCGCCCAGCGCCGCCGCGTCCCGTACGAGCCGCATGCCCTTGCCGCCGCCGCCCGCCGAGGGCTTGAGCAGTACCGGCATGCCGATCTTCTCGGCGGCGGAGACCAGTTCGGCGTCCGAGAGCCCGCTCCCGGAGGATCCCGGAACCACCGGGACGCCCGCCGCCTTCACGGTCTCCTTCGCCCGGATCTTGTCCCCCATCAGGGAGATCGCCGAGGCCGGCGGTCCGATGAAGGCGAGTCCGGCGTCGGCGCAGGCCTGTGCGAAGGCCGCGTTCTCCGCGAGGAAGCCGTAGCCGGGGTGGACGGCCTGGGCCCCCGTCCGGCGCGCGGCATCGAGCAGCCGCTCGACCGACAGGTAGCTCTCGGCGGCCGCCGCCGGGCCGATCCGGACGGCCGTGTCGGCCTCCCGTACGTGCCGGGCGTCGGCGTCCGCGTCGCTGAAGACGGCCACGGACCGGACCCCGAGCTCGCGCAGCGTGCGGATGACCCGTACCGCGATCTCGCCCCGGTTGGCGACCAGAACAGTGCTGAACATCAGTGAGGTCCTCACGTCACATACGGAAGATGCCGAAGCCGGAGTCGCCCAGGGGGGCGTTCGCGCATGCGGTCAGGGCCAGCCCCAGCACCTGCCGGGTCTCCATCGGGTCGATGACCCCGTCGTCCCACAGCCGCGCGGTGGCGTAGTAGGCGTTGCCCTGGGCCTCGTACTGGGCCCGGACGGGGGCCTTGAAGGCCTCCTCGTCCTCCGCCGGCCATTCCTGGCCCGCGCCCTCGATCTGGTCCCGCTTGACCGTGGCGAGCACGGACGCGGCCTGTTCGCCGCCCATCACCGAGATCTTGGCGTTGGGCCACATCCACAGGAAGCGCGGCGAGTACGCCCGCCCGCACATCGAGTAGTTGCCCGCGCCGTAGCTGCCGCCGACCACCACCGTCAGCTTCGGGACCCGGGTGCAGGCCACGGCCGTGACCATCTTGGCGCCGTGCTTGGCGATGCCGCCCGCCTCGTAGTCGCGGCCGACCATGAAGCCCGAGATGTTCTGGAGGAAGAGCAGCGGGATGCCGCGCTGGTCGCACAGCTCGATGAAGTGCGCGCCCTTCTGGGCGGATTCGGAGAAGAGGATGCCGTTGTTGGCGACGATCCCGACCGGGTGACCGTGGATCCGGGCGAAGCCGGTGACCAGGGTCTGCCCGAACTCGGCCTTGAACTCCTGGAACCGGGACCCGTCCACCAGCCGGGCGATGATCTCGCGGGCGTCGTAGGGGGTGCGGGAGTCGACGGGGACCGCGCCGTACAGGCCGTACGGGTCCACCTTGGGCTCCTCGGGAGCCTCCACGGACCAGGGCAGGGCCCCGCGCTCGGGCAGGGTGGCCACGATGTTCCGTACGATCCGCAGCGCGTGCGCGTCGTCCTCCGCGAGGTGGTCGGTCACGCCGGAGATCCGGGAGTGGACCTCGCCGCCACCCAGCTCCTCGGCCGTGACCACCTCGCCGGTGGCGGCCTTCACCAGCGGCGGGCCGCCCAGGAAGATCGTGCCCTGGCCGCGCACGATGACGGCCTCGTCGCTCATGGCCGGGACGTACGCCCCGCCGGCCGTGCAGGAGCCGAGGACGGCGGCGATCTGCGGGATGCCGGCCCCCGACATGCGGGCCTGGTTGTAGAAGATGCGGCCGAAGTGGTCGCGGTCGGGGAAGACCTCGTCCTGCATGGGCAGGAAGGCGCCGCCGGAGTCGACGAGGTAGAGGCAGGGGAGACGGTTCTCCAGGGCCACTTCCTGGGCGCGCAGGTGCTTCTTGACGGTCATCGGGTAGTACGTGCCGCCCTTGACCGTGGCGTCGTTGGCGACGATCACGCACTCGCGGCCGCTGACCCGCCCGATGCCGGCGATGACCCCGGCCGCGGGGGCCGCGCCCCCGTACATGCCCTCGGCGGCCAGCGGGGCCAGCTCCAGGAAGGGGGATCCGGGGTCGAGGAGGGCGTCCACGCGGTCGCGCGGCAGCAGCTTCCCGCGGGCCGTGTGGCGGGCGCGGGCCTTCTCCCCGCCGCCGAGCCGGGCCGCCTCCAGCCGGGCCCGCAGGCCCTCGGTGAGCTCGCGGTGGGCGGCCTCGTTGGCCCGCCAGGCATCGGACGCCGGGTCGGCGGCGCTCGTCAGCACTGGTGCCTGCTGCATCGGTCGAGCTCCCTTGCTCGGTGCGCTCTTGTTAATGAGCGTTAACGCATGTGGGACTTAGGTTAACGACCGCTAACGGCCCTGTCTAGAATGGATTCCCATGAGCACCAGAGCGGCCGCCCCGACCCGGCGTGAGCAGATCCTCGGCGAGGCTGCCCGCCTCTTCGCCGAGCGTGGATTCCACGGCGTCGGCGTGGACGAGATAGGGGCCGCGGTGGGGATCAGCGGCCCCGGCCTGTACCGGCATTTCGCGGGCAAGGACGCCATGCTCGCCGAGCTGCTGGTCGGCATCAGCGAGCGGCTGCTGACCGGCGGCCGCCGACGGGTGGAGGAGGCCGCCGGCGACCCGTCCGGCGTACTGGCCTCCCTCATCGACGGACACATCGACTTCGCGCTCGACGACCGCGCGCTGATCACCCTCCACGACCGGGAGCTCGACCGGCTCCGCGAGGCCGACCGCAAGCTCGTACGGCAGCTCCAGCGCCAGTACGTCGAGCTGTGGGTCGACGTCGTACGGGAACTGCACCCCGAGGTGGGCGAGACGGAGGTACGGGTCTGCGTCCACGCGGTCTTCGGCCTGCTGAACTCCACCCCGCACCTGGCCGCGCTCGGCCGGGAGGCGACGGAGTCGCTGCTGAGGAGGCTCGCGAACGGGGCCTTCGGGGCGCTGTCGGGATGACGGGACGCGTCCGCTGGCCGGGACGGAAGGGACGGCTCCGGGCGGGCGGCGGCAGAATGGGCCGCATGCCGAAGCCGATAGAGACGCCTGTCCCCAGCCGAGCCGAACTCATCGACCACCTGGTCCGGACGCGGATCGCGGGTGACGTGGCGACCCCGCGCGACAATTGCCTCTCCCACTACCGCAAGCTCGCCAATGGAGACCGGCACTACTGGCTGGGCCTGGAGCTGGGCGACCGCTGGACGGACGAGCAGGACGTGCTCGCGGTGATGGCGGAGCGCTGCGGGGTCGTGGACGACGCCTCGTACCGCTTCGGCCAGGAGACCATCGACCCCGAACTGACCGTGGCGGGCCTGGACCGGCTGGCCGCGCGGCTGCGCAAGGCGGCGCTGGACCGGCAGAGCGTCCTGCTGGCCACCGGGCACCCCGGGGGCCTGCTGGACGTTCACCGGGCGACGGCCGACGCGCTGCGCGCGGCGGGCTGCGAGATCGTGGTGATCCCGCACGGCCTGATGGCCGACGAGGGCTCGGTGTGGCAGTTCGCGGACGTCGCGGTCCTGGAGCGGGGCGCGACGCTGTGGCACACCCACTCCCCGGAGCCGATGGCGGCGATCCTCGACGGCCTGAGCGCGATGAACCGCCCGCAGCCGGACCTGGTCGTCGCCGACCACGGCTGGGCGGGCTGCGCCGCGCAGCGCGGCCTGGACGCGGTGGGCTACGCGGACTGCAACGACCCGGCGCTGTTCCTGGCCGAGGCGGAAGGCACCCTCCAGGTGGCGATCCCGCTGGACGACCACGTCCGCGACCCGCGCTTCTACGACCCGATGGTGTCCTACCTCCTGGACGCGGCGGGCCTGCTGTAGCAGGCCCGGCCCACCAGGAACGCGGTCCTACCGGACCCAGCCGCCCGTGAGGTTCTGTACGGCCGAGCCGTCGAGGTCGGCCAGCTTGGGGGCGACGAACTCGCGGGCCCAGTCCGAGGTCTGGACCCGGAACGGGGCCCGCTCGGCGGTCAGCGTCGCGATGATCGGGGCGGCGGCCTCCTCGGAGGTCTGGGCGCCGGCGTAGGACTGCGTGGTGCGCTCGACGTAGGCCTTCAGCGCGGGGGCGTACGGACCGGCCTCGGCCAGCATGGCCGGGATGTCGAGCCCCAGGCTCGCGACGAACTCGCTGGTCACGGCACCCGGTTCGACGACGCTGACCTGGACCCCGACGGTCGCGGCGACGGGTGCGAGCGACTCCATGAACCCCTCGACGGCGAACTTGGCCGCGCAGTAGGACTCGTTGAAGGGCTGGCCGACGACCCCGCCGACGCTGGTGACCGTGATGACGCGGCCGCCGCTCGCGCGCAGGTGGGGGAGGGCGGCGCGGGTGAGCTCGACGACGCCGAAGTAGTTGACCTCCATGGCGGAGCGGACCTGCTCCATGCCCTGCTGCTCGATGGTGCCGACGGACCCCGCGCCCGCGTTGTTCACGACGGCGTCGAGCCGCCCGTGCTCGGCGACGACCTCGGCCACGCAGGAGGCGACCGAGGCCGCGTCCGTCACGTCCAGCCGCTTGACCTGCAGCAGGTCGCCGACCCCCGCCTCGCTCGCGGCCTTCAGAAGGGCGTCGGCCCGGCCGGTGTCGCGCATGGTGGCGACGGTGTGCCAGCCCGCCCGCGCGGTGGCCACGGCGGCGGCCAGGCCGATGCCGGAGGAGGTGCCGGTGATGAGGACGGTCTTGGCGGTGGTCCCGGCGGCGGTGTTGGCGTCCATGGAGGTCTCCTTAGGTTTGTGCGTGCACACACACATTATCTCTGTGTGCGTGTGCACGCAACCGGTATCCTGGTCGGCATGGCGCAGAACAAGCTCACCATGGGCGGTCTCACCCCCCGCGACCACGCCTTCTACGGACTGGTCTGGGCCGGCACCACCCTGACCGCACGGGTGGACCAGGCCCTCACGCGCCACCACGACCTGCCGCTGTCCTGGTTCGAGGTCATGCTGTGGCTCAACGGCCAGACGGAGCCGGTCGCCCCCTCCGAGCTGGGGGCCAGGACCCTGCTCAGCCGCAGTCAGGTCTCCCGCGTCACCGACGCGCTCCAGGCCCGCGGACTGGTCGAGCGGATACCGTCGCCGACCGACGCCCGCTCGATCCGGATCGCCCTCACGGAGTCGGGCCGCCGGGCCTTCGCCGAGGCCGACGCCACCCGCCGCGAGGCGCTGGCCGAGGTCTTCGACGATCGGCTCGACGACGCCGACATCGCCGCGCTGCAGGGGATCTGGGCCAAGCTCAAGGCCCGTCCGTCGGAGAAGGCGTAGCGCTAGAGGCGGCAGGGGTCGGCGTCGGGTCCAGGTACACCCGGCGGACCGCCGGGAACCGCTCCCGCAGCTGGGCCTCCGCCACCTCGCACGACTGCTCCACCTGCCGGGCCGAGGCGAGGTCGTGAAAGTCGATCTTCGCCGCGATCAGCACTTCGGCCGGCCCCTGCACCAGTGTGGTCAGCTCCAGCACCGCCTCGATGTGCGGCACCGACAGCAGTTCCTCGCGCACCTGCGCGCGCATCGCGGCGGGCAGCGGCCGCCCGATCAGGTACTGCGCGTTCGAGCGGCCCAGCTCCCACGCCACCCACACCAGCAGCAGCCCGATCAGCAGCGAGGCCACCCCGTCGTACACGCCGGACCCGGTCAGCTGCGCGCCCAGCAGCCCGCCCGCCGCCAGCGCCAGGCCGATCAGCGCGGCCACGTTCTCCAGCAGTACGGCCTTCACCGCCGTGTCCGGGGTGTGCTTCACGTACAGCCCGAGCGGGGCCTGCATCCGCTCCGCCTCGCCCTTGACCTGTCGCCAGGCGACCAGGAGCGAGTAGCCCTCCAGGAGGGCGGCGACGCCCAGGATGATGTAGGAGACCGTCGGGTTTCCCGGGTCCTCCCCGTGGACCAGCGTGTGGATGCCGTCGTAGATCGCGAACACCGCGCCGCCGATGAAGGTGGCGATCGACGCCAGCAGCGCCCAGATGTACCGCTCCGGCCCGTACCCCAGCGGGTGCGCCTCGTCGGCCGGCTTCGCGCTGCGCTTCAGCGATGCCAGCAGCATCACCTCGGTCACGGTGTCGGCGACCGAGTGCGCGGCCTCGGACAGCATGGCGCTGGACCCGCTGACGACCCCGCCGACTGCCTTGGCGGCCGCGATGCCGAGGTTGGTGACCACGGCCACGACGACCGTGCCGAAGCTTTCCTCTTCACTTCCGCTGCTGCTCGACATGGAGCGACGGTACGTCGGACGGTCGTCCCTAAGCGCGCGGGACGCGCACCACACCCTCCTGGATGACGGTGACGGCCAGCCGGCCGTCCTGGGTCCAGATCCGGGCCTGGCCGAGGCCCCGCCCGGCGGCGGCCGAGGGCGACTCCTGGTCGTACAGCAGCCACTCGTCGGCGCGGAACGGCCGGTGGAACCACATCGCGTGGTCGAGCGAGGCGCCGACGACATCGCCGACCGCCCAGCCGCCCCGCCCGTGCGCGAGCAGTACGGAGTCGAGCAGGGTCATGTCGGAGACGTACGTGGCCAGGCAGGTGTGCAGCAGCGGATCGGCGCTGTCCAGCTTGCCGGCGGTACGGAACCACACCTGCGAGCGCGCCTCGACCGGTTCGCCGACGCTGCCCCAGGGCGGGACCGTCGCGTACCGCAGGTCCACCGCTCCGCGCGCCTCGATCAATCGCTCCACGGTGCCCGGGTCGCGGAAGACCTCGCGGTAGAGGGGGAGCGATTCGGCGGCCGTCGGAAGGGTCTCCGGGTCGGGTGCGTCGGGCATCGCGGCCTGGTGGTCGAGGCCCTCCTCGTGCGTCTGGAAGGATGCGGAGAGGTGGAAGATCGGCTGCCCGTGCTGGACGGCGACGACCCGGCGCGTGGTGAAGGAGCGCCCGTCGCGGATCCGGTCGACCGAGTACACGATGGGCGCGCCCGGGTCCCCGGCGCGCAGGAAGTACGAGTGCAGCGAGTGCGCCGTACGGTCCTCGGGCACGGTGCGCCCGGCCGCGACCAGGGCCTGGGCGGCGACCTGGCCGCCGAAGACCCGCGGTACCAGCGCGGAACGGCTGGTACCGCGGAAGATGTTCTCCTCGATCTGCTCGAGGTCGAGCAGATCGAGGAGAGTCGTCAGTGCCTCGTTCATGAGGGGAAGGGTAAGTCCCTTGTCCCGACGGACCCTTACAGGCCCATCGACTTGGCGATGATCGACTTCATGACCTCGCTGGTGCCGCCGTAGATGCGGTTCACGCGGTTGTCGGCGTACAGGCGGGCGATCGGGTACTCGTTCATGTAGCCGTACCCGCCGTGCAGCTGGAGGCACTTGTCGATGACGCGGTGCGCGACCTCGGTGTTGAACAGCTTCGCGGACGCGGCCTCGGCGGCGGTGAGCTCACCGGCGTCCAGGGCTTCCAGGGCGCGGTCGGCGACGGCCTCGGCGGCGTCCACCTCGGCCTGGCAGGCGGCCAGTTCGAACTTGGTGTTCTGGAAGTGCGCGACCGGCTTGCCGAAGACGGTGCGGTCCGTGACGTACTGCTGGGCGAACCGGACGGCGGCCTTGGCCTGCGCGTACGCGCCGAAGGCGATGCCCCAGCGCTCGGAGGGCAGGTTCGCGCCGAGGTAGTAGAAGCCCTTGTTCTCCTCGCCGAGCAGGTCCTCGACCGGGACCTTGACGTCGACGAACGCCAGCTCGGCGGTGTCGGAGGTGCGCAGGCCGAGCTTGTCGAGCTTGCGGCCGATCGAGTAGCCCTCGGACTTGGTGTCCACGGCGAAGAGGGAGATGCCGAAGCGGCGGTCGTCCTCGCGCGGGGAGGAGGTGCGGGCGCAGACGATCACGCGGTCGGCGTGCACGCCACCGGTGATGAAGGTCTTGGAGCCGTTGAGGACGTAGTGCGTGCCGTCCTCGGAGAGCTTGGCGGTGGTCTTCATGCCCGCGACGTCGGAGCCGGTGCCCGGCTCGGTCATCGCGAGGGCCCACATCTCCTCGCCGGTGACGAACTTCTCGAGGTAGCGCTTCTTCTGCTCGTCGTTGGCGAGCATCTTGATGTAGGGCAGGGCGAGCAGCACGTGCACGCCGGAGCCGCCGAACTGGACGCCCGCGCGCGAGGTCTCCTCGTAGAGGACGGCCTCGAACTTGTGGGTGTCCAGGCCCGCGCCGCCGAACTCCTCGGGCACGTTGATGCCGAAGATGCCCAGCTCACCGAGCTTGTAGTAGAACTCGCGGGGCGCCTGCCCGGCCGCGAACCACTCGTCGTAGACGGGGACGACCTCGGCCTCGATGAAGGCGCGAATGGTCTCGCGGAACGCCTCGTGGTCCTCGTTGAAAACGGTACGGCGCACGGGCCGGCCCTCCTTTTTGCGGCTAAACCGCCGCCGCTCTCGCGGGGGTGGTTGCGCGCCGTCGTGGTTACCCAATCGGTGGCTTGGGTCTAAGCGCTTGCTCAGATTAAGTTACTGGCGGGTTGTCTGTCCTGTCCAGAGTCCGTGGCCGTGCGCCGCCTCACTCATGTGCGTCCCGGCCCCCACCGGACCGTGACTCGGTGCCCAGTGCGAACCACAGCTCCATCCGGACCTCCGGGTCGTCCAGGTCCCGCTCCAGGAGCACGGCGCAGCGCGCGAGGCGCTGGCGGACGGTGTTGCGGTGCACGCCGAGGGAGGCCGCCGTACGGTCCCAGCCGCCGTGATGGGTGAGCCAGACCCGCAGCGTCTCGCGCAGCGACGGGCCGAGCGGACCGAGCAGCGCACGGGCATGGGCCTCGGCCGCACCGGGCGCGACGAGGGCCGCGAGGCCGCCCTCGCGGTGCCGCAGCAGCGCCGCGCGGGCCGCTTCGGCCCGGCGCAGCGCTCCGGCGGCCTGCGCGTCGGCCGCAGCGAGGTCCCCGGCGGCGGCCGGGGCGCTGATGCCGAGCCGCCATCCGGACAGCGGAGCGGGCTCCCGGTCCAGGAGCAGGCGTACGGTCCCGCCGGCGCCGGTGGGGGCTGCGAGGGTCGCGCCGAGGCTCTCGGCCAGGGCCGCCACGGCCTCCGGGTCGCCGGCCCCGGCCCCCGGCAGGGGCCGGGCGTGCGCCACGGTCCACGGGCCGGGGCCCAGCAGTGCGGCCGCCTCGGCGGCCGGCCTGCCCAACAGGAGCGACAGCAGGGCCGCCGACCGCGCGCCGGCTCCGGCGGCGGCCTGCCGGGGGGTGGTGAGCAGGGTGAGGAGGACGGCGGCGGCGCCCGCGATGGTGTGGTCGTCGGGGGTCCGCTCCGGGGTGGCGAGGAGGAGCACCGGACCGGGCGCGCCGCCGCCCGTACCCGTACCCGTACCCGTACCCGTACCCGTACCCGCGCCCGTACCCGGGCCCCCGCCACCGGTGTCCCGGGCGGCGGCCCTGCGGCCCAGGGCGTAGGCGGTCAGGTGCCAGCCCGCCGCGGTGTCCGTCGCGGTCACCGGACCGCTGCCGCCCACCCGGGCGGCGAGCGCGTCCAGGGCCTCGCGCACCTGCGGCGGGAGGGCCCGTTCGGAGGTCTGCGCGGCCGGGCCGTCGGGACCGGAGGGGTCGACCAGTTCGGCGTGCCCGCCCAGCGCGGCCGCCAGCCGTCCCAGGACGGCCGGGACCGGGTCCGGCCGGGAGGCCGCGGCCGCCAGCGACCGCTGGGCCTCGGCGACCCGGCGCAGCCCCCGGGTCCGGGCCTCCGCCATCAGCCGCCACACGGTCCGCGCGACCGCCGCGAACGGGGTTCCCGGTTCCACCTCCACCAGCGGCAGCCCGGCCGCGGCGCAGGCCGCCACCAGCTCCTCCGGGACCCGCTCGTGCACCGGGGTCACGCCGAAGCCGAGCGCGGCCACCCCCGCCCGGACCAGCCGGCCCACGTACTCCCGGGGGTCCCCGGACCAGGCGCCCGCGGTGAGCAGCAGTTCCCCGCCCAGCAGGTAGGGGGAGGGGTCGGCCATCTCGGAGGCGTGCACCCCGTGCACCTCGGCCGCTTCCGGCCCGGCCAGCACCCGTAGCCCCAGTGCCGCCAGCGGCACCGGTGTGGTGGGAGGGGCTCCTTCTGGAAGCTCCGGCATGGATACTCCGTACATTTCAAGGCCGCTCTATGGATGAAACCTACACTTCGGGCGAGCCGGACCGCGCCGTACGCTCGAAGGACCGCACCGTTCAGTCATCCAGAAGGGCACCCCCTCATGAGCACGCAGCCGCGCGGCCCCGTCGACTCCTCCCGCATCCCGCGCTACGCGGGCCCCGCGACCTTCGCCCGGCTGCCCCGCCTCGACGAGGTCGGCGGCAAGGCGGACGTGGCCGTCGTCGGCGTGCCCTTCGACTCCGGGGTCTCCTACCGCCCCGGCGCCCGCTTCGGCGGCAACGCCATCCGCGAGGCCTCGCGTCTGCTGCGCCCGTACAACCCGGCGCAGGACGCCTCCCCGTTCGCGCTCGCGCAGGTCGCCGACGCGGGCGACATCGCGGCGAACCCCTTCAACATCAACGAGGCCGTCGAGACGATCGAGGCCGCGGCCGACGAGCTGATCGGCGCGGGCTCCCGCCTGATGACCCTGGGCGGCGACCACACCATCGCCCTCCCGCTCCTGCGCTCGGTCGCCAAGAAGCACGGCCCGGTCGCACTGCTGCACTTCGACGCGCACCTGGACACCTGGGACACGTACTTCGGCGCCGAGTACACGCACGGCACCCCGTTCCGGCGCGCCGTGGAAGAGGGCATCCTCGACACCGAGGCGCTGTCCCACGTAGGCACCCGCGGCCCGCTGTACGGCAAGCAGGACCTGGACGACGACGCCAAGATGGGCTTCGGCATCGTCACCTCCGCCGACGTCTACCGGCGCGGCGCCGACGAGATCGCCGACCAGCTGCGCCAGCGCATCGGCGACCGTCCCCTCTACATCTCGATCGACATCGACGTGCTGGACCCGGCGCACGCGCCCGGCACCGGCACCCCCGAGGCCGGCGGCATGACCTCGCGCGAGCTGCTGGAGATCATCCGGGGCCTGTCCTCCTGCAACCTGGTCTCGGCGGACGTCGTGGAGGTCGCTCCGGCGTACGATCACGCGGAGATCACCTCGGTCGCGGCCTCGCACACCGCGTACGAGCTGACCACGATCATGAGCCGTCAGATCGCGGCGGCGAAGGCGAAGTAAGCAGCACGAAGGGCGAGCAAACGCACGTGACGCACGACCACGACCTGGTACTCCGTCCCACCGAAGCCCAGAAGGCGGCAGCGCTCGCGCCGCCGCCGGGGCGCACGGGCGGGGACCTGGTCGTGGAGACGCTGCGTTCGCTCGGCGCCACCACCGTCTTCGGACTGCCGGGGCAGCACGCCCTGGCCCTCTTCGACGCCGTCGGCCGCTCCGACCTCTCCCTCGTCGGACTCCGTACGGAGAACAACGCGGCCTTCGCGGCCGACGCGTACGGCCGGATGACGGGCGAGGCGGTTCCCCTCCTCCTGTCCACCGGCCCGGGCGCGCTGATGGCCCTGCCCGCCCTCGCCGAGGCGGCAGCGGCCTCCGCCCCCGTCCTGGCGATCTCCTCCCAGGTCCCGACCCCGGGCCTGGGCGGCGGCCGGCGCGGCCACCTGCACGAGCTGCGGGACCAGGCGGCCTCCTTCCGCGACGTGGTCAAGTCCGTCCACAAGGCCCGGACCCCCTCCCAGATCCCCTCAGTGATCGCGGAGGCCTGGGAATCGGCCCTGACGGCGCCGCACGGCCCGGTGTGGGTGGAGATCCCGGAAGACGTCCTGCGCGCGGAAACCGTCGTCCCCCAGGTCACGGGCGTGGACGCGACCCCGCACGAGCTGGCCCCCCGCCCGGAGCTGACGGCGCTGGCCGCGCACTGGCTGGAGAACGCGGAGCGCCCGGTGATCATCGCGGGCGGCGGAGTCATCCGTTCGGACGCGGCGGGCAAGCTCAAGCAACTGGCGGAACGCCTGAGCGCGCCGGTCGTCACCACCTTCGGCGGCAAGGGCGCCTTCCCCTGCAACCACCCGCTCTCCCTCCAGTCCTGGATGGAGGACCGCCACACGACGGACTTCCTGGAGGACGCGGACGTCCTGCTGGTGGTCGGCTCGGGCCTGGGCGAACTCAGCTCCAACTACCACACGTTCTTCCCGGAGGGCCGGGTCGTCCAGATCGAGGCGGACCTGGGCAAGCTGGAGTCGAACCACCCCGCCCTGGGCATCCACGCGGACGCCCGCCTGGCCCTCCAGGCGCTCCTGGAGACGGTCGCCGAGCGCGAGGACCCGACCGCCCCGGACCGGGTCCGCGCACTCCTGTCCGCCGTCTCGTCCCGCCTGGCGACCCAGGACGTGACCCTGGAGCAGCAGCTCCTGGCCTCGATCCGCGCAGCCCTCCCCGCGCGCTCCCCGTCCTTCTGGGACATGACGATCCTGTCCTACTGGGCCTGGTCGGCCTTCGACCCGAAGCACCCCAACACCATGCACTCGGCCCAGGGCGCGGGCGGCCTCGGCTACGCCTTCCCGGCGGCCCTCGGCGCCTGCCTCGCCGAACCGGGCACCCCGGTCCTGGCCGTCTCGGGCGACGGAGGCGCGATGTACTCGATCGCGGACCTGGCCACCGCCCGCCAACACGACCTGGACGTCACCTGGCTGATCGTGGACGACGGCGGCTACGGCATCCTGCGCGAGTACGGCTGCGAGACGGGCACGACCCTGACCCGCCCCGACTTCGTGACCCTGGCATCCGCCTTCGGCATCCCGGCGACCACCACCACCCCGGACTCCCTCCGCGAGGACCTGGCGAAGTCCCTCGCCCAACCGGGCCCCTCGGTCCTGGTCCTCCCGGCCACCCTCAAGATGTTCGCCCCGACGCACCTCTGACCTCGGCCCACACGGCCTTCCCGATCCCGTGCCGCCGGGGGCACTGCCCCCAGCGCACGGCGAGCGCGGCGACGATGGCGAGCCCGCGGCCCCGCTCGTCCCACGCGGCGGCGGCCCGCGGGGTCAGCTCGACGGGGTCTCCCGCGTCGGCGACCTCCACGCGCAGCATCCCGTCGTAGCAGGCGAGCCGGACTCCGATGTCCCGGCCCTGCGGGGCCCGGGCGTGCCGTACGGCGTTCGTGACCAGCTCGGAGAGCAGCAGCTCCGCCGTTTCGGCCGCCTCCGTGTCTACGCCCCACTCGGTGAGTTGCTTGCGCAGCTCTGCGCGTGCCCTTCGCGGAGCGTGATGGCTGCGGGGCAGCAGCCAGAAGATCTCATCGGCGTGCACCAACGTCATGGAGTCACCTCTCTAGAGATAATTCCTCCAGTGAAGCGACCCGGTGGTTGGGCGGGTCAAGGGATTCTCTAGAGATGTCGGCGGATGTCGTGCGGTGGCGTGCGTGCCGCCTCTTTGGCGCGATGCGGTGCCTAGGATGACTAGAGATGATCAGGGAGGACCCGCATGCCGAGTGATGGCGCCGTACGGCAGCCCAAGTACCAGCGCATCGCTGCCGCACTGAAGGACGCCATCGAGTCCGGCGAGTACGGCCCCGGGGACCGGCTGCCCGGCGAGAACGACCTGATGAGCACGTACGGGGTCGCCCGGATGACCGCGCGGCAGGCGCTCGGGGTGCTCCAGGCCGAGGGGCTGACCGAAGCGCGCAAGGGCGCCGGGGTCTTCGTCCGGGAGTTCCGACGGATCCGGCGCCGGGGGATCCAGCGGCTGGCCGAAGGGGTCTGGGGCGAGGGGCGGTCCATCTGGGCCGCCGACACCGAGGACCGGGAACCCGTCGTCGAACTGCTCTCCGTCACGGAGGAGACCGCGCCCGACGCCGTCGCCGCCGTACTCGGGCTCCCGGGCGGCTCAACGGCCTGCGTCCGCCGCCGCAGGTTCCTGCTCGACGGCACGCCCGTCATGCACGCGACCTCGTACCTCGACGCCGCCCTCGTCGCGGGCACGCCGATCACCGAGCCGGACACCGGCCCAGGCGGCATCTACGCCCGACTGGCCGAGCTCGGCCACAAGCCCGCGCGCTTCCGCGAGGAGGTCCGCTCGCGGATGCCCAATACGGAGGAGGCCGCGAGCCTCGGGCTGGCCGCCGGGACCCCCGTCGTCCTGGTCGTCCGTACGGCCTTCGCCGCCGACGGTCGGGTCGTCGAGGTCAACGAGATGGTCCTCGACGCCTCCGCGTACGTCCTGGAGTACGAGTTCGACGCCCCGTAGCTCCCGCGCGCGGGATCCGCGCAACCCAGTTCGAATTGTTGCGGCGGGATGAAATCCGCCGGTCGGAGCGTTGGCGCTTCCGGCAGGACAGGACGAACGGGGAGGCAGTACGTGGCTACGGCGGCGGGAACGGCGGCTGGGGACAAACAGGGGTGGGGGAGGCGGCTCGCCGCCTACACCTGGCGCTACAAGGTCAATGTGCTGCTCGCGCTCGGCTCCTCGCTCGGCGGCATGGCCGTCATGGCGCTCGTCCCGCTGGTCACCAAGGTGATCCTCGACGACGTCATCGGGGACAAGAGCAAGCCGATGGGCCCCTGGGCCGGGATGCTCATAGGCGCGGCGGTTCTCGTCTACGTGCTCACCTACATCCGTAGGTACTACGGCGGCCGCCTCGCCCTCGACGTGCAGCACGACCTGCGCACCGACATGTACGACTCCATAGCCCGCCTCGACGGGCGCAGGCAGGACGAACTCTCCACCGGCCAGGTCATCGGCCGGGCGACGAGCGACCTCCAGCTGATCCAGGGCCTGCTCTTCATGCTGCCCATGACCATCGGGAACTTCCTCCTCTTCGGAATATCCCTCGGGATCATGCTGTGGCTCTCGCCGCTGCTGACCCTCGTCGCGCTGCTCATGGCCCCCGCGCTCTGGTTCATCGCCAAGCGCAGCCGCAAGAAGCTCTTCCCCGCCACCTGGTACGCCCAGAGCCAGGCCGCCGCCGTCGCCACCGTGGTCGACGGGGCCGTCACCGGCGTCCGCGTCGTCAAGGGCTTCGGCCAGGAGGAGCAGGAGACCGGCAAGCTCCGCGACGCCGGCCGCCGGCTGTTCGCCGGGCGGATGCGCTCCATCCGGCTGAACTCCCGCTACACCCCCGCGCTGCAGGCCGTACCCGCCCTCGGCCAGGTCGCGATGCTGGCCCTCGGCGGCTGGATGGCCACCCGGGGGCAGGTGACGCTGGGGACCTTCGTCGCCTTCTCCACCTACCTCGCCCAGCTCGTCGGGCCGGTCCGGATGCTCGCCATGATCCTCACCGTCGCCCAGCAGGCCCGCGCCGGCGCGGAGCGCGTGTTCGAACTGATCGACACCGAGCCCGTCATCGAGGAGGGCACCCACACCCTGCCCGGCGACGCGCCCGCCACCGTCTCCTTCGAGGACGTGCGGTTCGGGTACGACCCCGAGCGGCCGGTCCTGGACGGGTTCTCGCTCGCCATCGCGGAAGGCGAGACCGTCGCCCTCGTCGGATCCTCCGGCAGCGGGAAGTCCACGGTCTCGCTGCTCCTGCCCCGCTTCTACGACGCCGACCACGGCACCGTCCGCATCGGCGGGCACGACGTGCGCGAGCTGACCTACGACTCGCTGCGCTCCGCGATCGGGCTGGTGCCCGAGGACTCGTTCCTCTTCTCCGACACCATCCGCTCCAACATCGCCTACGGGCACCCCGGCGCGACCGACGAGCAGATCGGGGCGGCCGCCCGCGCCGCCCAGGCCGAAGGGTTCATCCAGGCCCTCCCCGCCGGGTACGACACCAAGGTCGGCGAGCAGGGCCTGACCCTCTCCGGCGGCCAGCGCCAGCGCCTCGCGCTGGCCCGAGCCATCCTCACCGACCCCCGGCTGCTGCTCCTCGACGACGCCACCTCCGCCGTCGACGCCCGCGTCGAGCACGAGATCCACGAGGCGCTGCGGGCCGTCATGGCCGGCCGCACCACCCTCCTCATCGCCCACCGCCGCTCCACGCTCGCGCTCGCCGACCGGATCGCCGTACTGGACCACGGACGGCTCTCCGACATCGGTACGCACGAGGAGCTTGAGCGCCGCTCCGTCCTGTACCGGCGGCTGCTGACCGACCCGGACGCGCTGGGCGCCGGTTCGCCGCGCACCCCCGAGGCCCCTGCCATGGGCGAATTCGAGCGCGAGCTAGACCGCGACATCGAACGGGACATCGAGCTCGAAGCGGAGATCGACTCCGAGCCCGTCAACGCCAAGCGCCGGGTGTCCGGCGGGATCACCCCCGGGCTCTGGCAGCGACAGGAGGAGGCGGACGAGAAGACCACCGCCCCGGCGGGCATGCCCGCCACCCCGGAGCTGCTCGCCCAGGTGGCGGCGCTGCCGCCTGCCGACGACACCCCGGACGTGGACGAGACCCGCGCCGCGTCCGCCGAGGACAGCTACAACCTGCGCCGCCTGCTGCGCGGGTTCTGGGCGCCGCTCGCCATATCCCTGGGCCTGGTGGCCGTCGACGCGGGTTCCGGACTGCTCCTGCCGATCCTGATCCGGCACGGCATCGACAAGGGCGTGGAACAGGCCGCACTGGCCGCCGTCTGGGTGGCCGCCGGGCTCGCGCTCGCCGTGGTCGTCGCCCAGTGGGCCGCGCAGTTCGCCGAGACCCGGATGACCGGCCGCACCGGCGAGCGCGTGCTGTACGCCCTGCGGGTCAAGATCTTCGCCCAGCTCCAGCGCCTCGGCCTCGACTACTACGAGCGCGAGCTGACCGGCAAGATCATGACCCGGATGACCACCGACGTGGACGCCCTGTCCAGCTTCCTGCAGACCGGGCTCGTCACCGCCGTCGTCTCCGTCTTCACCTTCTTCGGCATCCTGATCGCCCTGCTCGTCCTCGACGTCGAGCTGGCCCTGATCGTCTTCGCCACCCTCCCCGTCCTGATCCTGGCCACCGTGGTCTTCCGCCGCAGGTCCGTGGCTGCGTACGAGCTCGCCCGCGACCGGGTCGGCCTGGTCAACGCAGACCTCCAGGAGTCCGTGGCCGGGCTGCGCATCGTCCAGGCCTTCCGCCGCCAGCGCGCCGGAGCCGCCCGGTTCAAGGAGCGCAGCGACTCGTACCGCGAGGCCCGGGTCCGCGGCCAGTGGCTGATATCGGTCTACTTCCCCTTCGTCCAGCTGCTGTCCTCCGGGGCCGCGGCCGCCGTGCTGATCGTCGGCGCGGGCCGGGTGGAGGCAGGCACGCTCACCACGGGCGCGCTGGTCGCGTACCTCCTCTACATCGACCTGTTCTTCGCCCCCGTCCAGCAGCTCTCCCAGGTCTTCGACGGCTACCAGCAGGCCACCGTCTCCCTCGGCCGGATCCAGGGCCTGCTGCGCGAGCCCACCAGCACCCCCCGCGCGGCCGACCCCCGGCCCGTCCCGGCGCTGCGCGGCGAGATCGCCTTCGAGCAGGTCCACTTCGGGTACGGCACCGCCGAGGAGCGCGGCGAGAAGGAACAGGCGTTGGCCGGAATCAGCCTGCGCATACCGGCCGGCCAGACCGTCGCCTTCGTCGGCGAGACCGGGGCCGGCAAGTCCACGCTGGTCAAGATGGTGGCCCGGTTCTACGATCCGACGTCCGGCCGGGTCACCGCCGACGGCACGGACCTGCGCGAGCTGGACCTGACGGGCTACCGCCACCGGCTCGGGGTGGTCCCCCAGGAGCCGTACCTCTTCCCGGGGACCGTGCGCGACGCCATCGCCTACGGTCGGCCCGAGGCGGGCGACGCCGAGGTGGAGGCCGCCGCGCGCGCGGTCGGCGCCCACCAGATGATCGCCACCCTCGACGGCGGCTACCTGCACACCGTCACCGAACGCGGGCGCAACCTCTCGGCCGGCCAGCGCCAGCTGATCGCGCTGGCCCGCGCCGAGCTGGTGGACCCGGACGTGCTGCTGCTCGACGAGGCCACCGCCGCCCTCGACCTGGCGACCGAGGCCCTGGTCAACCAGGCCACCGACCGGCTCGCGGGCAAGCGCACCACCCTCGTGGTGGCGCACCGGCTGACCACCGCCGCGCGCGCCGACCGCGTCGTGGTGATGGACCGCGGCCGGGTGGCGGAGGACGGCACCCACGCCGAACTGCTGGCGCGCGGCGGCCGGTACGCGGAGCTGTGGCGGACCTTCGCCGGAGAGGACGAGCCGGCCGCCGCGGCCTAGGCCGTCTCGGTCCGGGGCCGGCTTGTCCGGTGGGTCAGAGCTCGCCGAAGAGCAGGTTCCCCGGGGCGTCCTCGTCGTCGCCGGTGTAGTACTCGCGCACGGCACCGAGGAGTTCGTCCACCGACAGGAACCCGTCGTGGTCCTTGTCGATCCGGGTGAAGAGCGCGTCGGTGTCCTCGCGGCCCAGCTTCGTGTCGAAGGCGAGCTGGGCCTTGTGGAACTCCTCGGGGCTGATGCGCCCGTCGCCGTCGGTGTCGACGACCAGGAGCATCGCCTGGACCATCGGCCGGAAGGACTTGTCGTACGCCTCACCACCGTCGGCGTAGAGGCGGGTCATGCCCTGCTTGTACTCCTCAGGGGTGACCTTGCCGTCCCGGTCCAGGTCCAGCTCGGTGAACAGCTCCTGCCAGAAGTCGACGAGCCCGCCCATCACCTGGGTCGCCTTGGGCGAGGTGGCCGGCTCCCCGAGGGCCGACAGCAGGCGGGAACCGAGCCCGATGATGTCGTGCTCGTCGATCACACGGTCCTCGTTGACGTCCAGGTGGGTGAAGGCTCGGTCCAGCTTGCGGTCGAGCAGGGCGTTCGTCATTTCAGTTGCCTTCCACGGCTACGGTGCGCAGTCTTGTGTGCACCTACCGTAATCTCCTTCTTGATCGTGAACTCTCGTTCTCCGGCTGGGAAGTTGTGGATGCACTCTTACGAGGTATGGGTCAACGGCGTCGCTGAACCCGGAACCCGTTGGGTCTACTGGCCCAGGGTGGGTCAACTCCTGCGCGAGCCGTTCCGGGTGCTCGGCCTCAAGGCCCGGCTGGAACGCGGCGAGGACCTGCCCTGCGACGACCACCTGCTGGCCGGCCGCGTCGCCATGTCCACCCCGGAGCAGGGTCTGCGCGCCCTGGCCGCCGCCCGCGCCGCCCAGCCGGCATGGGCGAGGGTTCCGCTCACCGACCGGCTGGAGCTGCTGCACGGCGTCCACCGGGCCGTCGTCGAGCGGCGTGAGGAACTGACCGGGCTGCTGGTCGCCGAGGGGCACCCCGTACGGCTGGCCGCCTGGGAACTGGCCTCCGTGGCCGCCTCCTTCCACCCGGACTCCGTGGCCGACTTCGCCGAGCGGCTGCGGGAGCCCGAGCGGACCGCGGCGGGCCGGCGGATCCGCATGGTGCGCAAGCCGGACGGGGTGGTGTGCCTGAGCCCGCCGCGCAACGCCCCGACCTCCAACTCCTTCTACGGGGTGACGGCGCTCGCCGCGGGCAACGCCCTGGTCGTCAACGCGCCGCCGACCGCCCCGCTGGGCGTGAGCTTCGTCTACCGGGAGATCGTGGCCCCGCTCCTGGAGCGGCTCGGCGCCCCGCCCGGCACTCTCAACGTGGTCTCGACCCATGCCCGCGCCGTCCTGCGTCAGTGGCTGGACAGCCCCGACTGCGACGACCTCGTCTTCTTCGGCGGCTCCGAGCAGGGCCTGAAGCTGGAGCGGGAGTGCGTGGTCGCGGGGAAGAAGCCCGTACTCGAACTGTCGGGCAATGACGGGGTGCTGGTGTGGCGCGACGCGGAGGTCGATCTGGCCGCGCGGGCCCTGTGCGAGCGGTATTACGGCTCCGGGCAGATCTGCATGACCCCGAAGTTCGCCATCGTCCACCCGGAGGTGGCGGACCGGCTGCTGAAGGAGCTGGCGGAGCGGGTGCGGGGGATCCGGCCCGGGCCGCCGGAGGATCCGGACACGGTGCTGAGCCCGGTGGTCAAGCGGGCGGAGTTCACCGAGTTCCTCGACGAGGTGCTCGCGGCCGGCGGGGAACTGCTGTGCGGCGGAGAGTTCGTGGACGTGGACGACGTACCGGCGCCGGCCGGGCCGTTCATCCGCCCGGCGGCCGTCCGGGTGGACGGGCTGGCCACGGCCGCGCGACTGCGCGCCTTCCGGGAGGAGACCTTCTTCCCGCTGCTGTGCGTGGTCGTGCCCGAGGCGCGGGCCGGCCTCGACGAGGCCATCGGCTTCCTCAACGGCAACCGCTACGGCCTGCGCAATTCGCTGTGGACGCAGGACGAAAGGGTCGTCGAGCGGTTCTGTGAGGAGGTGGTCAACGGCGGCATGCTGAAGGTCAACGATTCGCACGTCGGCTGTCTGCCGGTGCTTCCGTACAACGGCGGCACGGGAGCCACGGGCGGGATCTTCGGCGAGGCCAACCAGCCCGCCGTGCGCACCACCCACCTCCAGTCGATCGCCGTGGCCACCCTGGTCCGGCCCCGGGAGTCGGTCTTCGACCACGAGCTGGGGTGCGCGGCGGTTCCGACGGGCTGAGTTCTCTTGTCGACGGCAACCATTCCGGGGCATCGGGCGTCGTACGTGCGTACGCACGTTGTACGTACGACCGATGGGGGACAGGGTGTTGAAGGCGCGGAGCGGGCGCGGCCGGTGGGCCACCTGCCTGGGGGTGTTCACGGTCACGCTGTGGCTCGGGGCGGGCGGGCTGCTGGCGGCGCAGCCGGCCCGGGCGGCGACCGGCGGATGCGCGGGGGACCTGGTGCGGACCCTGTCGTTCTCGACCGGCGAGGTCCGCGTGTACAAGACCCGCGACCGCGCCTGCGCCGTGGCGGTCGCGCGTAAGCCCGGAACGCGCCGCCCGATGTCGGTGAGCATCCAGCCGCGCGGGGGAGCCCCGGTCCGTGACGCTGGGCAATTCACCCGATATGCCGGACCTGTCACGGCCCACGCGATTGAGCGCTGCGTGTATGTAAAGGGGAGCGTGGGGGCCGGATCCGTCGATTCCGGCTGGATACTGTGCTGATGTAGGGCCCAACTAGGTCTGTTCAGCTGTGCGTTGACCCCGCTAGGTTCACGGCGACCGAAGTGAACTCAAGGGGAGGGTGAATGCGCAAGACGCTCGGATGGCTGCTGTCGCTCGTGGTGTTGATCGGCACCATGGGAGCAGCCGGCTTCACGGCACAAGCGGCCACCGCCGCAGGGCCGGCCGCCGCCAAGGACGCCACCGCCACCGCCGCCGCGACCGCGGACATCAAGGACCAGATCCTCTCCATCCCGGGGATGAGTCTGATCGAGGAGAAGCCGTATCCCGGATACCGCTTCTTCGTATTGAACTACGAGCAGCCGGTCGACCACCGCGCGCCGTGGAAGGGCACCTTCAAGCAGCGACTGACCCTGCTGCACAAGGACGTCTCCCGGCCCACGGTGTTCTTCACCTCCGGCTACAACGTCAACACCAACCCGCGCCGCAGTGAGCCCACGACCATCGTCGACGGCAACCAGGTGTCGCTGGAGTACCGTTTCTTCACCCCCTCCCGGCCCGACCCGGCCAACTGGGCCAACCTGGACATCTGGCAGGCCGCCAGCGACCAGCACCGGATCTTCACCGCGCTGAAGAAGATCTACAAGAAGAACTGGCTGGCCACGGGCGGCAGCAAGGGCGGCATGACGGCCACCTACTTCGAGCGCTTCTACCCCCGTGACATGGACGGGGTCGTCGCGTACGTCGCGCCCAACGACGTGGTCAACAAGGAGGACTCGGCCTACGACCGGTTCTTCACCAAGGTCGGCACCAAGGAGTGCCGCGACAAGCTGAACGCGGTGCAGCGCGAGGCGCTCGTACGCCGCGACCCGCTGGAGGTCAAGTACGCGGCCGCCGCCGCCGAGAACGGCTGGACCTTCACCACCGTCGGCAACCTCGACAGGGCCTACGAGGCCGTCGTGCTCGACTACGTGTGGGCCTTCTGGCAGTACAGCCTGCTCTCCGACTGCGCCGGCATCCCGGCCGCCGCGACCGCGAGCGACCAGGAGATCTGGGACACCATCGACACGATCTCCGGCTTCTCGGCCTACGTCGACCAGGGACTCGAGACGTACACCCCGTACTACTACCAGGCGGGCACGCAGCTCGGTTCGCCCGACATCAAGCAGCCCCACCTCGGCAACCTGAGCCGCTACGGCTACCAGCCGCCGCGCAACTTCGTCCCCCGCGACATCCCGATGACCTTCCAGCCGGGAGCCATGAAGGACGTCGACACCTGGGTCAAGAACAACGCGAACCAGATGCTCTTCGTCTACGGGCAGAACGACCCGTGGGGTGCCGAACCGTTCCACCTCGGCTACGGGGTCCGCGACAGCTACGTGATGATCGCGCCGGGCGCCAACCACGGGGCCAACGTCGCCAAGCTCCAGGACGGCGAGAAGGCTCTGGCCACCGCGAAGATCCTGCAGTGGGCCGGAGTGGCCCCGGCCGCCGAGCTCGCCGATTCGGCGAAGGCGGCGCCGCTGGCCAAGCCGGACGCGCAGCTCGACCAGCGCGACGTGGAGCGCGAGCCGATGCTGCGGCCGTAGCAGCGCCACCACCGGGCCACGGGCCGGCCGGGGCACCAGGGGCATCCCCTAGGTCTCGTACGCCAGCCCGTGGCCCAGCGGGTAGCGGCCCGGCACCGGGACCGGCAGGCGCCCGGTGGGCCGTACCGCCCCGGTGATCACCCGGGCCGCCGCCCGCAGCTCCACGTCCGTCCAGGTGTACGTCGCCAGCTCGGCCGCGCACTTGGGCAGCCGGGCCGGGTCGTACGGGTTCCGCAGCGCGAGCAGGACCACCGGCACCCCGGTGGCCAGCAGTTCCCCGACCAGCTCGCGCTGCGGGCTCCCGCCCTCCGGGACGTTGTACGTGCACACGAGCACGGCGGCGTTCCCGGGCGCGGCCGCCACCGCGCGGGCGGGGGCCACGGCCGTCGCCCGGCAGCCCAGCGCCGACAGCTCCCGGGCCAGTACCGAAGTGGGCGGACCCGTAGTACCCGTGGGGGAGACGGGGTCGGTCCCGGTGACCAGCAGCAGCGGCCGGGCCGTCGCGTCCAGCGGGAGCAGCTTCACCGGATTGGCCAGCAGCGTCGTCGTGAGGGCCGCGATCTCGTCGGCGGCGGCCAGGTGCGCCGGGATCCCGACCGTGGAGTCCACCGCCGCGGCCACCGCATCCGCCGCGGCCGCCACCCGCACCGTGTCGAACAGGCCCCGGCGGGCCTTCAGTTCCAGGATCCGCAGGACGGACTCCTCGATCCGGGCCCGCGTCAGCTCGCCCGATTCCAGGGCCGCCAGCACGCTTCGGTGCGCGAGCCCCAGGTCCGGCGGGTTCAGCAGCTGGTCGCAGCCCGCCTTCAGGGCCAGTACCGGGACCCGGTCGTCCCCGTACTTCTGACGGACCCCGGCCATGTCCAGGGCGTCGGTGACCACCACCCCCTGGAACCCCAGGCGTTCGCGCAGGATGCCGGTGACGATGGGCCGCGACAGGGTCGCCGGATCCCCCGAGGGGTCGAGCGCGGGGAAGACGATGTGCGCGGTCATGACCGCGTCCACACCCGCCGCCACGGCCGCCCGGAACGGAGGCTCGTCCAGCTCCTCCCACCGCTCGCGGGTGTGGGTCATCAGCGGCAGCCCCACATGGCTGTCGGTTCCGGTGTCCCCGTGCCCCGGGAAGTGCTTCACGGTGGCGGCCACCCCGGCGCCCTGGTACCCGCGGACCTGGGCGGAGACCAGGGCCGCCACGGCGTGCGGATCGGAGCCGAAGGACCGTACGCCGATCACCGGGTTGGCGGGGTCGACGTTCACGTCGGCCACCGGCGCGTAGTTGTGCCGGATGCCCATCGCGGCCAGCTCGGCGCCGGCGATGCGCGCGGCCCGGCGGGCATCGGCGGTGGACCCGCCCCCGCCCAGTGCCAGGGCGCCCAGCGCCATCGCCCCCGGGAGCAGGGTCGCGGGCTTGCCGATCCGCGCGACGGCGCCGTGCTCCTGGTCGATGGACAGCAGCAGCGGGACGCCCGAGCCGCCCCCGTTCCCCGGGGCCGTGGCCGCCCGCTGGAGAGCGGCCGACAGCTGGGCGATCTGGTGCGGGGTACGGGTGTTGTGCGCCCAGCCGAAGTAGATGATCCCGCCGAGGTGGTAGCGGGAGACCAGCTCGGCGGCGGTGCGCACCCCGAACAGGGCCTGGTTCTGCCGGGCGTCCTCCGGGTCGGGATCGGTCGCCGAATGCCCGTACGCCCGCGACACGAAGAGCTGCCCGACCAGTTCGGCCGGGCTCATCCGGGCCATGGTCGCGCGCAGCGCGGCCCGGTCGGGGGTGCGCGCGGGGACGTCGTCGCCCGGCCGGTGGTCGTCGGGGACCGGTCCCCGCGGGGCCGGTCCGGCTGGTTCCCGGGAGGTGGTGACGGCGGCGGTGACGGCCCCCGCGGCGGTGACGGCGGCCACGGCGGCCGCGGTGAGCAGGGTCCGGCGGGAGGCTTGGTACGGCACGCGCCGGACGCTACTGCCGGGCCGCGCCCCCGGAGCGCCGGACACTCGCCAGGTCCCCCGGACGGGGGCCGTCCGGGACCTGCGACCAGTGCTCCTGCAAGGTCCGCACCGCCTCGGTGATCGCGGGCCGGCGGGCCGCTCCGGTCCGCCACAGGGCGTACAGCCGGCGCACCGGACCCGGCTCCAGGGCCACGGCCACCGCCCCCGGCGGCAGCGCCCCGGTTCCCAGGCGCGGTACGACCGCCACCCCGAGCCCGGCCGCGACCAGCGCGACGATGGTGTGGTTCTCCTCGGCCACGTGTGCGATGTCCGGCTCGTACCCGACCGCGCGCAGGGTCCGTACGAGCCAGTCGTGGCAGACCCGGCCGGGCGGCTGGCACACCCAGCGCAGCCCGCCCAGATCCTCCCTGCGGATGACGGCGCGGCGGGTGAAGGGATGTCCGGCGGGCACCACGAGGTCGCAGGGGTCGTCCCCGATCACCGCCTGCTCCACCCCGTCGGGGGTGGGCAGCGGGGCGATGTCCCAGTCGTGCGCCACCGCCAGATCGGTGACGCCCCGGGACACCAGGTCCACCGAGAGGTGGGGGTCCACCTCCGTCAGGCGTACCTCCAGCGCCGGATGCCGGGCGGCGAGATCGGCCAGCACCCCCGGCAGCAGCCCGCGCGCGGCCGAGGCGAAGGCGGAGACGGTCAGCAGTCCGCTCGGCTGCCCGCGCCGCTCCTCCAGGGTGGTCTCGGCGCGCTCCACGATGGCCAGCAGCTCCTGTGCGGTGTCCGCCAGGTGGTGCGCCTCCTCGGTGAGCGCCACCCCGCGCCCGCGCCGCTCCAGCAGCGTGGTCCGGGTCTCCCGCTCCAGCTTGGCGATCTGCTGGGAAACGGCGGACGGGGTGTATCCGAGGGCGGCCGCCGCGCCCGCGACCGAACCGTGGACGGAGACGGCGTGCAGGGCGCGGAGCCGGGCGAGATCGAGCATGGGGCAAGCGTAAGCGTTGCTTCATCCATCCCGGAAGAGATCGGCGCTGGTGCTAAATGGTTGCGGGGCCGATGCTCGAAGCATGCGTCCTGTACACATCGCACTCGCCGTACTTGTCGCCGCCGTCTGGGGCTTCAACTTCGTCGTCATCGAGATCGGCCTCGGCCACTTCCCGCCGCTGCTCCTGTCCGCCCTGCGCTTCCTCGTCGCCGCCGTCCCCGCCGTCTTCTTCGTCGGGCCGCCCAAGGTCGCCTGGAAGTGGGTCGTCGGGGTCGGAGTCGCCCTCGGCATCGCCAAGTTCGGCCTGCTCTTCACGGGGATGGCGCACGGGATGCCCGCCGGGCTCTCCTCCCTCGTCCTGCAGATCCAGGCTGTCTTCACCGCCGTGCTCGCCGCCGTCTTCCTGCGCGAACGCCCGGGACGGGTGCGGATCCTGGGCATGGCGGTGGCGCTCGGCGGGATCGCCGTCGCAGCCGTGGACGGGGGGACGTCCGGGCCGGTGCTCGGCTTCGTGCTCGTGGTCGCGGCCGCCGCCTGCTGGGGCGTCTCCAACGTCCTGACCCGCAGGGCCGCACCGCCCGACGCGCTGAACTTCATGGTCTGGGTGTGCGTGGTCCCGGTGCTGCCGCTGTTCGCTCTCTCGCTGGTGATCGAGGGCCCCGAGCGGGACCTGGCCGCCCTGAGCGGCCTCGACTGGTCCGGGGCCGCCGTGATCGGGTACGTCGCCTGGGTGTCCACCGTCTTCGGCTTCGGGGCCTGGGGCTACCTGCTGCGGCGCTACCCGGCCTCGGCCGTGGCGCCGTTCTCCCTGCTGGTCCCGGTGTTCGGGATGTCCTCGGCCGCGCTGGTCCTCGGGGAGGGGATCTCGGGGCTGCGCTGGGTGGCCGCGGCCCTGCTCGTCGGCGGGGTGGCGCTCACCTCGCTGGCTCCGGCGGGCGCGAAGCTCCGTAGGGCGGACCTGGAGGGGGCGGCGGATTCCGGATGGACCGCGGGGTCTGCGGGATCCCGGGGATCCACCGGATCTACGGGGTCTACGGGTGCTCCCGTAGGGGCAGCCGCCAGTCCTGCCCCGTGAGGGTGGCCCCGTAGGACCGGTGGGGGCGTTCGGCGACCAGGGTGAATCCGGCGCGCTGGTAGAGGGAACGGGCCGAGGTCAGCACGTCGTTGGTCCAGAGCACCAGCTCGCGGTAGCCGACCGAGCGGGCGAAGGCGACCACCGTGTCGACGAGCAGGGCCCCGATGCCGTGGCCCCGGCCCGACGGGTCCACCAGGAGCAGCCGCAGCCGCGCGGTTCCGGGGGCGCTCTCCTCGCGCACGCACATCACCGAGCCGACCGGGAGGCCGTCCAGCTCGGCGATCCAGACCCGTTCCAGATACGGGTCGTGGTCCAGGGCGAAGTCGGCGACGATCCGTGCCACCAGGCCTTCGAACTCGGCGTTCCAGCCGTACTCGGCGCAGTAGAGCGCGCCGTGGCGCTGGACGATCCAGCCCAGGTCTCCGGGCTCGGGCTCCCGCAGCCTCAGGCGTCCGGGGGCGATGTCACCACGAGGTTCCATGGCGCCCGAGGATAGCGCGGTGTGCGGGTCCGGGGGATGGACCCGGGGATGGTTGCCGCCCGGCTCCCGCCACGGCTCCCGCTCCGGCTCCCACCCGGTTCCCGCTCCGGCTCCCGCGTTGCGCCGTACGGGTGAACGCGGGGGCCGGGGCGGATGCGCGGGCGACCTACTTCTTGCCGCCGCCCAGGATCTGGCCCAGCAGGTCGCCGAGGCCGCCGGCCGAAGGGGCGCCCGGTGCCGCGCCCGCCGCCCCCGGCACGGCTCCGGGGGAGGGGATCGGGGATTCGGCGCCGGCCCCGGCGGCCGACGGGCTCGCACCGCCCCCGCCCTTGCCTGCGGCCGCGCGCTTGGCGAAGACGGCCAGCAGGACCGGGATCAGCATTTCGATGACGCGGGCGATGGTCGGCGCGGGGATGCCGGTCTTCTTGGAGACGGCGTTGGCCACGGGCTTGCTCGCCTTGGCGAGCACCCCGGCCATCATCCCGCCGCTGAGCAGGCCGCCCAGGCCGCCGCCGAGGGTCGCCACGCCTTCCAGTGGGGCCTCCTTCACCTCGGCGAAGGCCTGGCGGACCTCGTGGCCGTCGTCGTCATCGGTGTCGGCCTTCGCCTGGAGGTCGCCGGTCATCGCGCCCACGGTGGCCGCGACGGTGTCGCGGGCGCCGGTCGCGTCGGTGCCGAGGAGCCCGGCGATCTCGGTCAGCCGGTCTTCGCCGAGCTCGTTGATCACGTCGTCCTGGAATGAAGGTTCGCTCATGCCTGAAACGCTACTTCTGTGGCGATTTACCGGCACCTTGTATCGCGCTCGGATCACCCTTGGGTAATGACGGAGTAAAGGTGTGAATCGGCGTGCAACCACCGGCGGGGGTCGCGGGTCGTATGTTGCGTCGGCGCTTCCGGGGAGGGATCTGGGGGGATCGGGAAGTCCGACGAGGGAGGGGTAACCGTGAGGGGGTCCGGCCGGAAGGCCGGACCCCCTTTCGGTTCTCCGGGCCGTGGCGGGGAGTTGTCCACAGCCCCGGCGGGCTGTCGGTGCCAACCGGTAGTTTCGGGTCGTGACTACCAACGCGGCGGTGCAACAGGCAGTGGTCGAGGGGGTGCTCGAGCGCATCACCTACGCCAATGAGGAGAGCGGATACACAGTCGCGCGGGTGGACACCGGCCGCGGCTCCGGTGACCTGCTGACGGTCGTCGGATCCCTCCTCGGGGCCCAGCCGGGCGAATCGCTGCGCATGGAGGGCCGCTGGGGCTCGCATCCCCAGTACGGCAAGCAGTTCACCGTCGAGAACTACACGACGCTCCTGCCCGCGACCATCCAGGGCATCCGGCGCTATCTCGGATCCGGCCTGATCAAGGGCATCGGCCCGAAGATCGCCGACCGGATCGTGGAGCACTTCGGCACGGACACCCTCGACGTCATCGAGGACGAGCCCAAGAGACTGATCGAGGTGCCGGGCCTCGGCCCCAAGCGGACGAAGATGATCGGCGCGGCCTGGGAGGAACAGAAGGCCATCAAGGAAGTCATGGTCTTCCTCCAGGGAGTCGGCGTCTCCACCTCCATCGCGGTGCGCATCTACAAGAAGTACGCCGACGCCTCCATCTCCGTGGTCAGGAACCAGCCCTACCGGCTCGCCGCCGACGTCTGGGGCATCGGCTTCCTCACCGCCGACCGCATCGCCCAGGCCGTGGGGATCCCGCACGACAGCCCGGAGCGGGTCAAGGCCGGCCTCCAGTACGCCCTGTCCCAGTCCACTGACCAGGGCCACTGCTTCCTGCCCGAGGACCGGCTCATCTCCGACGGGGTCAAGCTGCTCCAGGTGGACACCGGACTGGTCATCGAGTGCCTGGCCGAGCTCGCCGCCGATCCGGAAGGGGTCGTACGGGAATCCGTGCCGGACCCGGCGGGTGGCCCGGACCTCACCGCCGTCTACCTGGTGCCCTTCCACCGGGCCGAGCTGTCCCTGGTCGGCCAGGTGCGACGGTTGCTGAACGCCGAGGAGGACCGGATGCCGGCCTTCCGGGACGTGGACTGGGAGAAGGCCCTCGGCTGGCTCGCCGGCCGGACCGGGGCCAAGCTCGCCCCCGGGCAGCGGGACGCGGTCCGCCTCGCCCTCACCCGCCGGGTCGCGGTCCTCACCGGAGGTCCCGGATGCGGCAAGTCCTTCACCGTCCGCTCGATCGTGGAGCTGGCCCGCGCGAAGAAGGCCAAGGTGGTGCTCGCCGCCCCGACCGGCCGGGCGGCCAAGCGGCTGGCCGAGCTCACCGGGGCCGAGGCCTCCACGGTGCACCGGCTGCTGGAGCTGAAACCGGGCGGGGACGCGGCGTACGACCGCGACCGGCCGCTCGACGCCGACCTCGTCGTCGTGGACGAGGCCTCGATGCTCGACCTGCTGCTGGCGAACAAACTGGTCAAGGCCGTGGCACCGGGAGCCCACCTGCTGCTGGTCGGGGACGTGGACCAGCTGCCCTCGGTCGGCGCCGGCGAGGTGCTGCGCGATCTGCTCGCCGAGGGCGGGCCGGTCCCCGCCGTCCGGCTGACCACGATCTTCCGGCAGGCCCAGCAGTCCGGGGTGGTCACCAACGCCCACCGGATCAACACCGGCCTGCCGCCGATCACCGACGGGCTGCCGGACTTCTTCCTCTTCCCCGAGGAGGACACCGAGGAGGCCGGAAGACTGGCCGTGGACGTCGCCGCCCGTCGTATTCCGGCCAGATTCGGGCTCGACCCGCGCCGCGACATCCAGGTGCTCGCACCCATGCACCGGGGCCCGGCCGGCGCCGGAAACCTCAACAGCCTGCTCCAGCAGGCCATCACCCCGGCCCGGCCGAACCTGCCCGAGAAGCGCTTCGGCGGCCGGGTCTTCCGGGTGGGCGACAAGGTCACCCAGATCCGCAACAACTACGAAAAGGGCGCCAACGGCGTCTTCAACGGCACGGTGGGCGTGGTCACCGCCCTCGACCTGGACGAACAGCGTCTGACGGTGCGCACGGACGAAGACGAGGAAGTGGACTACGAGTTCGGCGAGCTGGACGAGCTGGCACACGCGTACGCCGTCACCATCCACCGCTCCCAGGGGAGTGAATATCCGGCCGTGGTGATCCCGGTCACCACCGGGGCCTGGATGATGCTCCAGCGAAACCTGCTCTACACGGCGGTGACCAGGGCGAAGAAATTGGTCGTCCTGGTCGGGTCCCGCAAAGCCCTTGGTCAGGCGGTGCGTACCGTTTCCGCAGGCAGGAGGTACACGGCTGTAGCACCGAGACTGTCCGGACGTATACCGGTGGGAAACATCACCTAGATGATCGATCATTTGGGGTTCCACCAACCGGCGCGGAGGGGCAGGATGAGCAGCTTGGCGGCACTGAGTGCCGTCGAAACCGCCAAAGGCCGACCCCGAGTGCACTCTCCTGCGCCAAATGGGGGAAGGTAGAGGCAGTCAGGGCACCTCGAAGAAGAGGCACTACGTCGGTGAGGGATGACGTGAGCGACAACTCTGTAGTACTGCGGTACGCGGACGGTGAATACACCTACCCGGTGGTCGAGAGCACCGTCGGTGACCAGGGCTTCGACATCGCGAAGCTCAGGGCTCAGACCGGGCTGGTCACCCTGGACAGCGGCTACGGAAACACCGCCGCCTATAAGTCCGCCATTACCTACCTCGACGGTGAGCAGGGCATCCTGCGCTACCGCGGATACCCGATCGAGCAGCTCGCCGAGCGCTCGACCTTCATCGAGGTCGCTTACCTGCTGATCAACGGGGAGCTGCCGACCGTCGACCAGCTCGCGTCGTTCCGCAACGAGATCACCCAGCACACGCTGCTGCACGAGGACGTCAAGCGGTTCTACGACGGCTTCCCCCGCGACGCGCACCCGATGGCGATGCTGTCCTCCGTGGTCAGCGCGCTGTCCACGTTCTACCAGGACAGCCACAACCCGTTCGACGAGAAGCAGCGCCACCTCTCGACGATCCGGCTGCTCGCCAAGCTTCCGACGATCGCGGCCTACGCGTACAAGAAGTCGGTCGGCCACCCGGTGGTCTACCCGCGCAACGACCTCGGCTACGTCGAGAACTTCCTGCGCATGACCTTCTCCGTCCCGGCCCAGGAGTACGACCTGGACCCGGTCGTGGTCGCGGCGCTCGACAAGCTGCTGATCCTGCACGCGGACCACGAGCAGAACTGTTCGACGTCCACCGTGCGTCTGGTCGGCTCCTCGCAGGCGAACATGTTCGCCTCGATCTCCGCCGGCATCTCGGCCCTGTGGGGCCCCCTGCACGGTGGCGCCAACCAGTCCGTTCTGGAGATGCTCGAGGGCATCAAGAACGACGGCGGCGACGTCGACGCCTTCATCCGCAAGGTGAAGAACAAGGAGGACGGCGTCCGCCTGATGGGCTTCGGGCACCGCGTCTACAAGAGCTTCGACCCCCGGGCGAAGATCATCAAGGCGGCGGCGCACGACGTCCTCTCGGCGCTCGGCAAGGACGACGAGCTGCTCGACATCGCGCTCAAGCTGGAAGAGCACGCGCTGGCCGACGAGTACTTCGTCGAGCGCAACCTCTACCCGAACGTGGACTTCTACACGGGCCTGATCTACCGCGCGATGGGCTTCCCGACCGAGATGTTCACCGTGCTCTTCGCGATCGGCCGGCTGCCCGGCTGGATCGCCCAGTGGCACGAGATGATCAAGGAGCCCGGCTCCCGCATCGGCCGCCCGCGCCAGATCTACACCGGCGAGGTCCTGCGCGACTTCGTCCCGGTCGAGTCCCGCTGACCCGAGGCTCTCGCCGCAGTACCTGTAGGACCGCAGTACTCGTAGGACCGCGTTGCCTGTGAATACAGGAAAAGCGCCCCGCCATCGATCCCCCCACGGGTCGAAGGTCGGGGCGCTTTCCTTACCCCGGAACGGATTCCCCCCACGGGACCCGGACCGGGTGTCCGAGTGCCGGAAGTCCCAAGACTTCCCAGCATCGCCCCATTAGACCCACGGGCTTGCCCGATGGTTACGTTACGGTCCCTGTGATCTGCGTCTCGCGTGAAGGAAGTGTGTGCGAGCTGCGAAGGGAGATCACTAGCGGAAGGAGCGCAGCCGCAGGCTGTTGGTCACCACGAAGACCGAGGAGAAGGCCATCGCGGCCCCCGCGATCATCGGGTTGAGCAGTCCGGCGGCCGCCAGCGGCAGCGCCGCGACGTTGTAGCCGAAGGCCCAGAACAGGTTGCCCTTGATGGTGGCCAGGGTCCGCCGGGAGAGCCGGATCGCGTCCGCGGCCACCCGCAAGTCGCCCCGTACCAGGGTCAGATCGCTCGCCTCGATCGCAGCGTCGGTACCGGTGCCCATCGCCAGGCCCAGGTCGGCCTGGGCGAGCGCGGCCGCGTCGTTGACCCCGTCGCCGACCATGGCGACCGTACGGCCCTCGGCCTGGAGGCGGCGTACGACGTCCACCTTGTCCTGCGGGAGGACCTCGGCGATGACCTCGTCGATGCCCACCTCGCGGGCCACCGTCTCGGCGACGGCCCTGTTGTCGCCGGTCAGCAGGACCGGGGTCAGCCCCAGGGCCCGCAGCCGGGACACCGCCTCGGCGCTGGTCTCCTTGACGGCGTCGGCCACGGTCAGCACCCCGCGGGCCTCTCCGTCCCAGGCCACCAGGACGGCGGTCGAGCCCTCGGCCTCGGCGGCGGCCTTGGCCTCGGCCAGGGCGGCGGGCAGCGCGATCGACCAGTCGGCCAGCAGCTTCTCGCGGCCCACCAGGACGGCGTGTCCGTCGACCACGCCCTGGACGCCGAGGCCGGCGAGGTTCTCGAAGTTCTCCGGGACCGGCAGGGCCCCCGCCTTTTCGGCGGCGCCGGTGGCGATGGCCCGCGCGATCGGGTGCTCGGAGGCGTGCTCCAGGGATCCGGCCAGGCGCAGCAGTTCGGTCCCGTCCACGCCCACGGCGGGGTGCACCCCGGCCAGGGTCATCCGGCCGGTGGTGACGGTGCCGGTCTTGTCCAGGACGATGGTGTCCACGCGACGGGTGGACTCCAGTACCTCGGGGCCCTTGATCAGGATCCCGAGCTGCGCACCCCGCCCGGTGCCGACCATCAGCGCGGTCGGTGTGGCCAGGCCCAGGGCGCACGGGCAGGCGATGATCAGGACGGCCACGGCGGCGGTGAACGCGGCCGTCGGGTTGTCGGTGATCAGCAGCCAGGTCACCCAGGTGCCCAGCGCCAGTACGAGCACGATCGGTACGAAGACGCCGGAGATCCGGTCGGCGAGGCGCTGCACCTCGGCCT
Source organism: Streptomyces sp. GL_140 (assembly GCF_057834465.1). Lineage (NCBI taxonomy): Bacteria > Bacillati > Actinomycetota > Actinomycetes > Kitasatosporales > Streptomycetaceae > Streptomyces > Streptomyces sp. GL_140. The sequence goes on along the minus strand of NZ_CM174404.1, from coordinate 3,027,195 downwards.
TCCCGTTCTGCGCGTCCTCGACCAGCTTGGCCATCCGGGCGAGCTGGGTGTCGGAGCCGATCCGGGTCGCCTCGACGACCAGGCGGCCGGAGGCGTTGACGGTGGCGCCGGTGACGGAGTCGCCGACGGCGACCTCGACCGGGACGGACTCGCCGGTCAGCATCGAGGCGTCCACGGCGGAGCTGCCTTCGACGACGGTGCCGTCGGTGGCGATCTTCTCGCCGGGCCGGACGACGAACCGGTCGCCGACGGCCAGCGCGCTCACGGGGATGCGCACCTCGGCGCCCCCGCGCAGGACGGCCACGTCCTTGGCGCCCAGGCGCATCAGGGCCTTGAGGGCGGCGCCCGCCTTCCGCTTCGAGCGGGCCTCCAGATAGCGGCCGAGCAGGATGAAGCTGACGACTCCGGCGGCCACTTCCAGGTAGATCGCGGAGGAGCCGTCCGTGCGGGAGACGGAGAAGTCGAATCCGTGGCGCATGCCGGGCATTCCGGCGTGGCCGAAGAACAGGGCCCACAGGGACCAGAGGAAGGCGGCCCCGGTGCCGACCGAGACCAGGGTGTCCATGGTGGCGGCGCCGTGCCGGGCGTTGGTCCAGGCGGCCTTGTGGAAGGGGAAGGCGCCCCAGACGACGACGGGGGCGGCGAGGGTGAGCGAGAGCCACTGCCAGTTGTCGAACTGGAGGGCCGGGACCATCGCGAGCAGGACGACGGGCAGGGCGAGCGCGGAGGAGACCAGGAGGCGCTGGCGCAGTGCGGCCAGTTCGGGGTTGCGCGGGGCCTGGCCGGACTCCTCGTCCTGTCCGGGCCGAGGCTCGGGCTCCGGCTCCGGCGGCGGGGGCTCCTCGGCCGTGTAGCCGGTTTTGACCACGGTCACGATGAGGTCGGCGACCGCCACGCCTTCGCCGTAGGAGACCTTGGCCTTCTCGGTGGCGTAGTTCACCGAGGCGCTGACCCCGTCCATCCGGTTCAGCTTCTTCTCGATGCGGGCCGCGCAGGAGGCGCAGGTCATACCGCCGATGGTGAGTTCGACCTCGGCGGTGGTCCCGGCGGCGCCGGCCGCCGCTATGGGTCCGTCGTGCACTGTGCTGCTGCTCATGATCCGGGCTCCAGGGGGAGGGCCGGGCCGTACGGAACCAGTATGAGCTGGCCGGTACGACCCGGCGGGGCTGTGCCGAAGAAGCGCGCGCCGGCCAGGCGCGTGCCGAAGGAGAAGGGCTCAGACCTGGCCCGCGAGCTCGTAGCCGGCCTCGTCGACGGCGGCGCGCACCTCGGCCTCGTCGAGCGGGGCGGCCGAGACCACGGTGACCTCGCCGGTCGCGGCGACGGCCTTGACCGAGCTGACGCCCGCCAGGGCGGAGAGCTCGGTGGTGACCGCGCCCTCGCAGTGCCCGCAGGTCATGCCGGTCACCCGGTAGACGGTGGTGGTCTGGGTGTCCGTGTCGGCGCTCATGTCGTTCTCCTCTTCAAGGGCGTGTCCGGGCGGCGGGAGCCGGTGGATCGCTCCACCGTGCCCCGACACTCAGAGACTATACCCCTAGGGGGTATGGATGCGAATATTCGCCGGGATCTTTCGGGCGGGGTGCTGCGGGGCGTCGGCCGGTGGCGCTGTGAAGTGGACAAGCTCCGCAAGCCATATGTAAATGGCATCCATGGGGAATTCGGGGACGACTCTCATTCTGATCATGGCGATCGCGGTGCTGGCCCCCCTGCTCGCGTACGGGGTGTCGCGCTGGCTGCCCGTTCCGCTCGTGATCTTCGAGATCCTGCTGGGCGTCCTGGTCGGGCCCGACGTCCTCGGTTGGGCGCACTCGGACCAGGTGGTCGACGTACTGAGCCAGCTCGGTCTCGCCATGCTGATCTTCCTGGCCGGCTACGAGATCCAGTTCGACCAGGTCAGGGGCGACACCCTGAAGCGGTCGGTGTGGGCCTGGGTGGCCGCCCTGGTGCTGGGGCTCGGAATCGGCCTGCTGCTGTCGGGCGGCGGATTCGACAAGGGCGTCTACATCGGCACCGCGCTCACCAGTACCGCCCTGGGCACGATCCTGCCGGTCCTGCGGGACGCGGGGGACATCCAGAGCCGGTTCGGCTCCGTGATGATGGCGATGGGCGCGGTCGGCGAGTTCGGGCCGATCATCGCGATGGCGCTCCTGCTCAGCGGGCGGGCGCCCGGCCGCTCGGCGGCCCTGCTGATCGCCTTCGCGCTGCTCACGGCCGCGGCGGTGTTCTGGGCGATGCGGCCCAAGCCGCCCTGGTTTTCCCGGGTGATCGCCCGGACCCTGCACAGCAGCGGGCAGTTCGCGGTGCGGCTGGTGGTGCTGATGCTCGTGGCGTTCCTGGCCCTGGCCGACGTGCTCGGCCTCGACGTGCTGCTCGGGGCCTTCGCCGCCGGTCTGATCACCCGTCTGGTCCTGCACGGGGCCGCCCCGGAGAGCAGCGGGATCGTGCTCTCGAAGGTGGAGGCGATGGGCTTCGGATTCCTGGTTCCGCTGTTCTTCGTGGTCACCGGGATCGAATTCGACCTGAAGGCGCTGCTCGGAGGCGGGCGGGTGCTGCTCCTGCTGCCGGTCTTCCTGCTGCTGTTCCTCGTCGTGCGCGGGCTGCCCCTGTGGCTGCTGGCTCCCCGGGACCTCGGGCGCCGGGACCGGTCGGCGCTGGTGCTGTTCGGGTCCACGGCGCTGCCGCTGGTGGTGGCGATCACCACCCTCGGCGTGCAGGACGGCAAGCTCGGGTCGGGGGAGGCGGCGGCTCTGGTGGGGGCCGGAATGGTCTCCGTACTGGGGTTTCCGCTGGTGGGGCTGCGGCTGCGGCTGCGGCTGCGGTCGGGGTCCCCGGACGCCGGCTCCGTGGCGGGCGGGTCCATGGTGTCCGGCGGGTCCGGGGTGCGGGTCAGCGAGGAGGAGGCGTGGTGAGCATCGGGTCCAGGTAGCGCAGCAGGACGGTCTTCAGCTCGGCCACGTACGCGGCCCGTTCGGCGCCTTCGCTGGCCAGGATCAGTTCGAGCGAGGACTTGACGATGCCGAGGACCATCTGTGCGACGTGGGTGAGCTCGATGGACCGGGCCGACTCCGTCGACCCGGCCTCGGCCGGGGTGCAGGCGAGCAGCACGGCCTCGACCCGGGCCAGCATCCCGGCGTGCAGTTCCTCGTGCTCCTGGGCGATGCCGGGGATGCCGGAGCCGTGCATGAGCGCCAGGAAGGCCGGGTTCTCGCAGTTGAAGGCGACGACCGGGTCCAGGACGGCGTCGAGCAGCTCCGGCAGCGGCCGTTCCAGGTTCTCCGGGAGGAAGGCCTGGCCGTGCGCCTCGTGGGCGCGCTGGAGCAGCTGGCCGCCGAGCTCGACGGCGATGGCCTCCTTGTTCGGGAAGAACTGGTAGAGCGTGCCCGGGGAGACGCCGGCCTCGCGGGCGATGGCGTTGGTGCTGGCCGCGGCGTAACCCGTACGGCAGAACACCCCGGCGGCGGCCGAGAGGAGCTGGGCGATACGGCGCTCCCCGCGGGCCTGGCGGCGGCGGGGGGCGGCTTCGGCGGCCTTCCCGACCGCTTCTCCGACCGCCTTTTCGGCGGCGGATTCGACGTTGGTCTCCGGGCTCGTCTCCGGGCTCGTCTCCGGGCTCGTTTTCGGGCTCGCCTCGGGGCCGGTCTCGGGGATCGGGTTCGTGCCGGTTGCGCCCGCATTGCCGGTGCTCTTCGTCCTGGAGCTCTCCCGCATGTCCAATCCCTTGCTTCCCGTTGCTTCCCGTGGGTGATTGACAAACGCGAGAGGTCGCTCGCATTCTTGGGGAACGCGAGCGACTGCTCGTATTTGCCAGTCTATGTGGCCTGGTAACCACGGTGAAGGGGACACCGAGTCATGTCCGAAGTCAAGAAACCGCCGTCGCCCGGGGAGGGCGGCCGGTGGACCCGGATCGTCACCGCACGTCCGAGGCTCTCGCTGCTGCTCGCGCTCGTGGTTACGGCACTCGCCGTCTTCGCGGGCGGCGGAGTCGCCGACCGTATGGGCAGTGGCGGCTGGGAGGACCCGGGCGCCCGGTCCACCTACGCCACCAAGGCCCTGGAGCGCGAGTTCCCGGGCTCGCAGCCCAATCTGCTCCTGCTCGTCGACGCCGGGACCGGGGCGGGGGCCGCCGGAGTGGACGATCCGGCCGTCGCCGCCGAAGCAGAGCGGCTGACCGCCGAGCTCGCCGCGGAGCACGGTGTGACGGGCGTGGGCTCGTACTGGCAGACCCGCCTGCCCACCCTGCGCTCCGAGGACGGCCGCCAGGCACTGATCGCCGCCCGGGTGCTCGGGGACGAGAAGACGGTCATCACCGTCCTCGACCGGATCGCCCCGCGCTACCGGGGTGAGCACGGCCCGCTGAAGGTCTCCCTCGGCGGACCGGCCGCCGTCCAGCGCGAGGTCACTTCCACCATCCAGGAAGACCTGCTGCGCGCCGAGCTCATCGCCCTGCCCGTCACGCTCGTCCTGCTCATCCTGGTCTTCGGCAGTGCCATCGCGGCCCTGCTGCCCCTCGGTGTCGGCATCGTCGCCATCATCGGGACCAATGCGGTGCTGCGCGGTCTCACCGAGTTCACCGACGTCTCCGTCTTCGCGCAGAACCTGACCACCGCGCTCGGGCTCGGACTCGCCATCGACTACGCCCTGTTCATCGTGCGCAGGTTCCGTGAGGAACTGGCCGCCGGGCGCGACCCGGTCGCGGCCGTCGGAGTCACCCTGCGGACCGCCGGGCGCACGGTGCTCTTCTCGGCCCTGACCGTCGCCGTCTCCCTCTCGGCGATGCTCTTCTTCCCGATGTACTTCCTGCGCTCCTTCGCCTACGCCGGGGTCGCGGTGGTCCTGCTCGCCGCGGCCGCCGCGCTGATCCTGCTCCCCGCGGCGCTGGTGCTGCTGGGCGAGCGGGTCAACTCCTTCGACCTGCGACGGCTGTGGCGGCGGCGCCGGACGGCCGCCGACGGCAGCGGCAGCGGAGCCGGGGGCGGGCGGGGCTGGGCCCGGCTGACCGGGCTCGTGATGCGGCGCGCCCGGCTCTTCGTGCTGGCCACCACGGCCGGACTCCTGTTCCTCGGACTGCCCTTCCTCGGGGTGAAGTTCGGCACCGTGGACGACCGGCAGCTGCCGAAGACCGCCGAATCGCATGTGGTGCAACAGCAGATACGCGACGCCTTCCCGGGCAGTCCCGGCGGTGCGTTGACCGTGCTGACCGAGGGGGCGCCCGCCAAGGCCGACCTCGACGGCTACAAGCGGCGGGTGGAGGCCCTTCCCGGAGTGCTGCGGGTGGACGGGCCGGTGAGCTCGGCCTCCAGCGGGGGATACGCGTACCTCTCGGTCCTCACCGAGGGCGAGGCCGTGGGGGAGCGCGCCCAGGACCTGGTCGGGGAAGTCCGCAAGGTGGACGCCCCCTTCGAGACCTCCGTGACCGGACAGGCGGCGGTGCTCGTCGATGCCCGCAGCGCCATAGCCGAGAAGCTGCCCCTGGCGCTGGGCGTCGTGGTGCTGGCCACGCTGCTCCTGGTCTTCCTGCTCACCGGGAGCGTGCTGATACCCCTCCAGGCGGTCCTGCTCAACGCGCTGAGCCTGACCGCGATGTTCGGCGCGGTGGTCTGGGTCTTCCAGGACGGGCACCTCTCCGGAGCGCTCTCCTTCACCGCCACCGGTGACATCGAGACCACCCTGCCCGTGCTGATGTTCTGCATCGCTTTCGGACTCTCCATGGACTACGGGGTGTTCCTCATATCCCGGATCAAGGAGGAGTACGACCGGACCGGGGACCACGAGGGCGCGGTGCGCACCGGCCTGACCCGGACGGGCGGACTGATCACCGCCGCGGCCGTGATCCTGGCGGTGGTGATGGTCGCCATCGGCAGCTCGCGGGTGACCAACACCAAGATGCTGGGTCTCGGCATCGCGCTGGCCGTGCTGATGGACGCGATGATCGTCCGGAGCCTGCTGGTCCCGGCGGTCATGAAGCTGACCGGGAGGGCCACCTGGTGGGCGCCGGCGCCGCTGCGCCGACTGCACGAGCGGTTCGGGCTGAGCGAGGGCGGGGCCGCGCCGGCCGCCGAGGAGGCGGAGGTGGAGCCGGTACCGGCGGGGAGCCGATAGCGGCCGGTGGACGGGGCCCGGGAGGGCCCGTCCCCGGCCCGGCGGCCGGGATCAGTCCTCGCGGCGCCCCCGGTTGCCCGGGCGGCGGGCCACCCAGGTCCGGATGGTGTCGGCGTACCAGTAGGGCTTGCCGCCCTCCACGTGGTCGGGCGCGGGCAGCAGTCCGTGTTTGCGGTAGGAGCGCACGGTGTCCGGCTGGACCCGGATGTGGGCGGCGATCTCCTTGTACGACCACAGCTGTCGGTCGCTCATCCTCGACACCTCCTTGTCCACGTCGCGGGGGCCGGCCGGGAGGCCGTCGGGGGAGCCGGCGCGTGGACACTGACGATCACTCAGGTTCTGCCCGGGGAACGACGGACGGTGATGCCAGGGGAGGGGCTGTCGGTCGGCTGTGACGGAAAACCCGCGTAATGGGGACATGTGTGACACGAAGGAGACCCCTGTGACACGGACGGCACATACCGCTCATGCAGGTCATGCAGGTCATGCAGCCCATGTGGGTCACACGGCCCATGCGGCTCATGCGGCTCATGTCGCCCCTGGGGTACAGGGGTCGGCCGGAGTGCCGGGGCGGGGCCCGGGTCAGCGGTAGAGGGCCGGGCGCTCCGCCAGCTCCACCAGGGTCCGTACGCCGCTGTGCGCCGCTGCCAGGCCCGCCTCGGAGACGGCCGCCGCCGCGTAGCCGTCCCAGGCGTCGGGCCCGTCGACCCGGCCCAGGGCGGCCGCGGTGACCCAGCGGCGCAGCTGGCGGTCGTAGGCGTCGGCGAACCGCACCGTGAAATCCTGGTCGATCTCCCCGCCCCACCGGCCCGCCGACTGGACGACCATCGCGTGGCCGTCGCCGATCCTGGCGCTGCCGGCCTCGCCGACGGCCTCGCACTGGACCTGGTAGCCGAAACCGCAGTTGACGAAGATCTCCACGTCCACGACGGCCCCGCCGGAGGTCTCCATGAGAACGAGCCGGGGATCGCGCAGTCCCTCGCGGGCGGCGGAGGTGGGCGTGGGCGAGAGCACGGTCACAGCGGTGATCTCCTGGCCCAGCAGCCAGCGGGCCGCGTCCACCTCGTGCACCACCGAGTCGCTGATCAGCATGTCGCTGGTGAAGAAGGACGGCGAGGAGGCGTTGCGGTGGCGACAGTGCAGGAAGAGCGGCCGCCCGATGCCGCCCCGGTCGAGCAGCTCCTTGAGCCGGGCGTACTCGGCGTCGTAGCGCCGCATGAAGCCCACCTGGACGAGCCGGCGCCCCAGCCGGGCCTCCGCCTCCATGATCCGCAGGGCGCCCGCCGGATCCGGGGTCAGCGGCTTCTCGCAGAGCACCGGCAGGCCCCGTTCCAGCGCCCGCATGATCGCTTCCTCGTGGGCGGGGCCGGGCGAGGCGATCAGCACGGCGTCCACGCCGGGCGCGGCTATCGCCGCCGCCGGATCGGTGTGCGCGCCCGCGCCCTCCAGCCCGGCCGCGACCTCCTTGACCCGGTCCCCGTCCGGGTCGGCCACGGCCACCACCCGGGCACCGCCGACGGTCCGCCCGATCCGGCGGACGTGGTCGGAGCCCATCTTCCCGGTGCCGATGACGGCGATGCCGAGCGTGCTGGTCATGTCGGGTTCCTCCATGAGGGGTGGCGGGCGGTTTCGGGGTCCGGTCAGCGGGCGCCGCAGGAGCGCAGGTAGGCACGGGTACGGCGGGCGATCGGCAGCGGCCGCTCGGGCGGGCACGGGTACATGTCCTGCTCCACGATGGCGAACAGGTCCACGCCGAGCCGCTGGGCGGCCGCCAGCACCGGTTCCAGCGCGGGCACCCCGGCCGGCGGCTCGCACATCACCCCACGGGCCACGGCCGGCCCGAAGGGCACCTCCTCCGCGAGGACTTCGGCCAGGATCCGCGGGTCCACCTGCTTGAGGTGCAGGTAGCCGATGCGCTCCGCGAAGGTCTCGATGGCCTGGACGCTGTCCCCGCCGCAGTACGCGTAGTGCCCGGTGTCCAGACAGAGCGAGACCAGCTCGGGGTCGGTGGCGTCCAGGAACCGGGCCACGTTCGCCGGGGTGTCGATGTGCGTGTCCGCGTGCGGATGGACGACGATCCGCAGCCCGTACAGATCCTGGACCCGACGCCCCAGCCGCTCGGTCTGGGTGGTCAGTTCGCGCCATTGTGCGGGCGTCAGGGTGCGGTCCTCCAGCACCTCGCCCGTCTTGTCGTCCCGCCAGAAGGAGGGGATCACGACGAGGTGCGCCGCGCCCACGGCACGGGTGAGCTCCGCGATCCGCGACACGTGCTCCCAGGTGTCCTCCCACACGGCGGGCCCGTGATGGAGTCCGGTGAAGACGGTTCCGGCGGAAACCCGCAGGCCGCGCTCGGCGACCTCGTCGGCGAGCCGGACGGGATCGGTGGGTAGATAGCCGTAGGGCCCGAGTTCGATCCACTCGTACCCGGCGTCGGCGACCTCGTCGAGGAACCGTTCCCACGGTGTCTGCCGCGGATCGTCGGGGAACCAGACACCCCAGGAGTCCGGAGCCGAACCGACGCGGATGCGGGTCAACGCGGGCGATGAGGACGTCATGCGGCCACCTTAAAGTGCGAGGCTCGAAGGGACGGGGAGCATGGGGCCGTGCGGAAGGGCGTGGTGATGAGTACGGATCCGTTGGCGTTCGACCTGATCACGATGGGGCGCATCGGGGTGGATCTCTACCCGCTGAAGACGGGCGTACCGCTCGGGGAGGTGGACACCTTCGGGAAGTTCCTGGGCGGTTCCCCGACCAATGTCGCGGTCGCGGCGGCCCGGCTGGGGCGGCGGACGGCGGTGATCACCCGGACCGGCGCGGACCCCTTCGGGGCGTATCTGCGGGCGGAGCTGCGCGGGTTCGGGGTGGACGACCGTTGGGCCGACGAGGTGGCGCACTACCCGACCCCCGTCACCTTCTGCGAGATCTTCCCGCCGGACCACTTCCCGCTGTACTTCTACCGCTACCCGAAGGCACCGGACTTGGAGATCCGCGCGGAGGAGGTGGACCTCGACGCCGTCCGGGCCGCGCGGGTGTTCTGGATGACGGGTACGGGGCTCAGCGCCGAGCCGAGCCGGTCGGCGACCCTGGGCGCGCTGGAGGCACGGGCGAAGGCCGGGGCCACCGTCTTCGACCTGGACTGGCGCCCGATGCTGTGGCCCTCCGGGAGTGAGGGGGACCCCGGGCCCTGGTACCGGCGGGCTCTAGGGCTCGCCACGGTGGCCGTCGGCAATGCCGAGGAGTGCGCGATCGCCACCGGCGAGAGCGAGCCGCACGCGGCGGCCCGCGCCCTGCTCGCGGCCGGGGTGGAGCTGGCGGTGGTCAAACGGGGCCCCGAAGGCGTCCTGGCCGTCCACCGGGACGGGGCGGTGGCGGAGGTCCCTCCGGTGCCGGTGGACGTCGTCAACGGGCTCGGTGCGGGCGACGCGTTCGGGGGAGCGCTGTGCCACGGGCTGCTCGCCGGATGGGAGTTGGGGAAGGTTATCCGGTACGCGAACGCGGCGGGGGCGATCGTGGCCTCGCGGCTGGCGTGTTCGACGGCGATGCCGTTCGCGGGCGAAGTGGAGGAGGTGCTCGGCCGTGCCGGTGGTCTCTGAGCGGGTGATGGACTGGACGGGACTGCTCGTGCTCGACCTCGGACCGGGGGAGGTGTACGCGCACGAGTGCGGGGAGTCGGAGTGGATCGTGCTCCCCCTGTCGGGCGGCTGCGAGGTCCGCTGCGCAGCGCCCTCCCCCCACCCCGACCCTTCCCGAAACCGGGGTCTGGGGCGGAGCCCCAGCAGCGGACCGCAGGTCTTCGAACTTCGCGGACGGGCTCGGGTGTTCGACGCGGTCACCGACTTCGCCTACCTCCCCCGGGACGGGCACGCCGAGATCCGGGCGGGCGCCGGCGGGCGCTTCGCACTCGTCGGGGCACGGTGCGAGCGCCGCCTCCCCGCGCGGTACGGGCCCGCCCGGGACGTCCCCGTGGAGCTGCGCGGAGCGGGCCAGTGCTCGCGGCAGGTCAACAACTTCGCCGCCGCCGACTCCTTCGACTGCGACCGGCTCATCGCCGTGGAGGTGCTCACCCCCGGCGGCAACTGGTCCTCGTACCCGCCCCACAAGCACGACGAGCACCGGCCCGGCGAGGAATCCCGCCTGGAGGAGATCTACTACTTCGAGATCCGGGACCACGAGGGCACGCCCGGCCTCGGCTACCAGCGTGTCAGCCCGTCCCCCGCCGGGAAGACCGACATCCTCACGGAAGTGAGGACCGGGGACACCGTGCTCATCCCGGACGGCTGGCACGGGCCGTCCATCGCGGCGCCCGGCCATGACATGTACTACCTCAACGTCATGGCGGGACCCGGCGTCACCGGCGCGCCCCGGGAGTGGCTGATCCGAGATCATCCCGATCACGGCTGGATCCGCTCCACCTGGGCCGCGCAGGACGTCGACCCCCGGCTGCCCTTCTACCGCGCGGAGGACCCCGTATGACTCCGACGACCCGGACCGGCCCGGCCGCCGCGACCCATGTCCGGCTCACCGTCGCGCAGGCCCTCGTCCGGTTCCTAGGCTGCCAGTACACCGAGCGCGACGGGCGGCGCCACCGGCTGATCGCGGCCACCTGGGGGATCTTCGGCCACGGGAACGTCGCCGGGATCGGGCAGGCGCTGCTGGAGAGCGGCCCGGAGGCGATGCCGTTCCTGCAGGGCCGCAACGAGCAGGCCATGGTGCACGCCGCCGTCGGCTACGCCCGGCAGAGCGGGCGGCTCTCCGCGCACGCCGTCACCACCTCCATCGGACCCGGCGCGACCAACCTCGTCACCGGGGCGGCGCTGGCCACCGTCAACCGGATCCCGGTCCTCCTGCTGCCCGGGGACACCTTCGCCACCCGCCCCGCCGACCCCGTGCTCCAGCAGCTCGAGGTCCCCTACGCGGGCGACATCTCCGTCAACGACACCCTGCGGCCCGTCTCCCGCTGGTTCGACCGCGTCACCCGCCCCGAAGCCCTGATCCCCGCGGCCCTCCAGGCGGTCCGGGTGCTCACCGACCCGGTGCAGACCGGCGCCGTCACCCTGGCCCTGCCGCAGGACGTACAGGCCGAGGCGTACGACTGGCCGCGGGAGTTCTTCGCCGAGCGGGTGTGGACCGTGCGCCGCCCCCGCCCCGACCGCTCCGAGCTCGCGCACGCGGCCGAGGCGGTACGGGGCTGCGCGCGGCCGCTGATCATCGCCGGCGGCGGGATCCGGCACAGCGGGGCGCAGGCGGCCCTGGCGGAGTTCGCGGAGGCCACCGGGATCCCGGTGGCCTCCACCCAGGCCGGCAAGGGGGCGCTGGCCTGGGACCACCCCGCCGACGTGGGCGGGGTCGGGCACACCGGCACGGCCACCGCCGACGCGCTGGCCCGCGGGGCCGATCTGGTGATCGCCGCCGGGACCCGGCTCACGGACTTCACCACCGCCTCCTCGACCCTCTTCCGGCAGCCCGGCGTCCGGTTCCTCGGGCTCAACCTCGACCCGTACGACGCCCACAAGTACGCCGCTCGCCCCTTGGTCTGCGATGCGCGAGTGGGCCTGGAAGACCTCCGGGACGCGCTTTCCGGGTACCGCGTGGACCCCGGGTACTTGTCGGCGTACAAAGAAGAGAAAAGGGAATGGGAGCTGCTGGTCGACCGGGCCTGCGCGGCTCTCGACGAGGACGACCTCCCGACGCAGGCCCAGGTGCTCGGGCTGCTCGACGGGCTCGTGGACGACACCGACATCCTCGTCAACGCCGCCGGCTCGCTCCCCGGGGACCTGCACAAGCTCTGGCGGACCCGGTCCCCGGACCAGTACCACGTGGAATACGGCTACTCCTGCATGGGCTACGAGATCCCGGCCGCGATCGGGGTGGCGCTGGCCGCCCCCGGCCGCCCCGTGTGGGCGCTGGTCGGCGACGGGACGTACCTGATGAACCCCACCGAGATCGTCACCGCGGTGCAGGAGGGCATCCCGATCAAGGTGGTCGTCCTCGACAACCACGGCTACGCCTCGATCGGAGGGCTGTCGGCGGCGGTGGGCGGCGAGGGCTTCGGGACCGCGTACCGCTTCCGGGCGCCCGACGGTTCGTACACGGGGGACCCCCTTCCGGTGGACCTCGCGGCCAACGCAGCCTCCCTCGGAATGGTCGTCATCTGCGCCCGGACCGTGCGTGACCTGCGGAAAGCCCTCGTCGAGGCGCGGGCTTCGGACCGTCCCACATGTGTCTACGTGCAGACCCGAACACCCGACACTGTGTCGGGCCCACCCCCGGCACAGGCATGGTGGGATGTTCCTGTGGCCGAGACCGCGACCCGTGCGGAAGCGGCCCAGGCCCGCGAAGAGTACGACCGGCAAGCCGCGCAGCGACGTCGCCATCTGTGAAGGAGCAAGGCATGAAGACCGTCAACCACTGGATCGGTGGCAAGACCGTCGAGGGCGCGTCGGGCAACTACGGCCCGGTCACCGACCCCGCCACCGGCGAAGTCACCACGCAGGTCGCCCTCGCGTCCGCCGCCGAGGTCGACGCGGCCGTACAGGTCGCCAAGGAGGCGTTCCTGTCCTGGGGGCAGTCCTCGCTGGCCGCCCGCACCAAGGTGCTGTTCGCCTACCGCGCCCTGCTGGACGCCAACCGCGACGCGATCGCCGAGCTGATCGTCGCCGAGCACGGCAAGGTCCACTCGGACGCGCTGGGCGAGGTCGCCCGCGGCCTGGAGATCGTCGAGCTGGCCTGCGGGATCACCGTGCAGCTCAAGGGCGAGCTGTCCACGTCCGTCTCCAGCCGCGTGGACGTCTCCTCGATCCGCCAGCCGATCGGCGTGGTCGCGGGCATCACCCCGTTCAACTTCCCGGCGATGGTGCCGATGTGGATGTTCCCGCTGGCCGTGGCCTGCGGAAACACCTTCATCCTCAAGCCGAGCGAGAAGGACCCCTCGGCCTCCACCCTGCTGGCCCAGCTGGCGAGCCAGGCCGGTCTGCCGGCGGGCGTGCTCAACGTGGTCCACGGTGACAAGGTCGCCGTCGACGCGCTCCTCGCGCACCCCGACATCGCGGCCGTCTCCTTCGTGGGCTCGACCCCGATCGCCCGCCACATCCACACCACCGCCTCCGCCAACGGCAAGCGCGTGCAGGCCCTCGGCGGCGCCAAGAACCACATGCTGGTGCTGCCGGACGCCGACCTGGACGCGGCCGCCGACGCGGCGGTCTCCGCCGCCTACGGCTCGGCCGGCGAGCGCTGCATGGCCATCTCCGCCGTGGTCGCGGTGGGCTCCATCGCCGACACGCTGGTGGACAAGATCCGCGAGCGCGCCGAGAAGATCAAGATCGGCCCCGGCAACGACCCGACCTCCGAGATGGGCCCGCTGATCACCGCCGCCCACCGCGACAAGGTCGCCTCGTACGTGACGGGTGCCGCAGCCCAGGGCGCGGACGTGATCCTGGACGGCACCGGCTACACCGTCGAGGGCAACGAGAACGGCCACTGGATCGGCCTCTCGCTGCTGGACAACGTCAAGACCGACTCCGACGCCTACCGCGACGAGATCTTCGGGCCGGTGCTGTGCGTGCTGCGCGTCGAGACCTACGAGGAGGGCGTGGCGCTCATGAACGCCTCGCCGTTCGGCAACGGCACCGCCATCTTCACCCGTGACGGCGGCGCCGCCCGCCGCTTCCAGCTGGAGATCGAGGCCGGCATGGTCGGCGTCAACGTCCCGATCCCGGTGCCGGTGGGCTACCACTCCTTCGGCGGCTGGAAGGACTCCCTCTTCGGGGACCACCACATCTACGGCAACGACGGCATCCACTTCTACACCCGGGGCAAGGTCGTCACGACCCGCTGGCCCGACCCGTCGGACGCCCCGGCCGGCGTGGACCTCGGTTTCCCGCGCAACCACTGACGGTTCGCGCGCTGCCGCCGATCCGACTGCTCGCCCCCCGCAACCCTCACCGCGGGGGGCGAGCCCCGTTCCCGCCCGGCGGGGGCGGGGCGGGAACGGGGCTCGGCGGTTCGGCGTCACGGCCTCACGGCGTCACGGGTGGGGTCAGAGCAGGGACCAGACGTCCTGGGCCGCCGTCGCGGACCAGGCCGCGTCGCCGTGGCCGTAGCCCGCGACGAGGGTGAAGGTCACGTGCCCGTTGCCGCCCGCGCGGATCAGTGCCGCGCCGTGCGAGTGGTCTCCGCGACCCAGTTCGGTGTTGATCCACACCACTTCGGCGCGGATCCGGTCCCAGTCGATCGCGTACGTCTTCTCGTCGCCCGCCCACAGCGCCGCCAGATCCCGCATCAGGGCGGTCGGGATCAGCCCGCTGCCCAGGGCGGACGTGGCCGCGTGCCAGGTGGCGAGCGGGGTGCGGGTCAGGGCGAAACGGTCCTCGGCCGGGGTCGCGCCGAAGGTGTAGGAGCCCGCACTGTGGCCCTGGGCATAGATCCAGTTCGCGGGGCCGGGCAGCACCGAGGTGCGGATCAGCGCGAAGTGGGCGAGCCCGGCGTTGGTGAAGCGCAGCTCGGGATCCGGCGGCCAGGGGACCGGGGAGGGGGCCGCCGGGTCGGTGACGGCCCGCGCGATCAGCGCCGCCAGGCCCGGGTCGCTCGCGTACGTGCCCTGCGCGAGCTGGGCCTCGTACGCGTCGCGGGTCAGGGCCGCCCGTTCGGCCGCGTCACCGGTGTACGGACCGGTCGTGTCCAGGACCACCACCCGGGTCAGCCGCGGCGAGGCGTCGTGCGAGGCCGCGTCCAGTGCGAGGGCGGCCCCGGCGGAGTGCCCGGCGTACTGGTACGGCAGCCCGAGTGCGCCGTCCAGCGCCGCCACGACCGCGGCCAGATCCCGGCGGTGCGCCGCGAGCCCCCAGTCGGCGGTGATCCCGGCCGCCGTGGCGGAGTCCTCGCGCGGGGTGACGCCGACGACTAGCAGGCCCTGGCGGAGCAGGTGGTGGGCGAGGCCCGGGGAGTCCTGCGAGTCCGGCGAGGTCGGGGTGAAGAAGTCGGCGGCGAAGTTCAGGCCGCCGCCCGGCAGGAGGTACGCGATCCCGTGCGGCGGCCGCTGCGGGTCCGCGAGCACGTCCACCGTGACCGGGGCCGGGCCGCCGTCCTCGATCGGGAGGGTCAGCCGGATCCAGCCGTCGCCGGGCAGGTACGCGGCGGTCCCGGTGCCCAGCGTCCGCTCGATGCGGGTCAGCAGCCCGATTCCGTGGGCGGCGGGATCCGGGTCCGGCGGTCCGTCCGCGGAGGCCTGCCCGCGATCCGGCCGGCCGGACCCTTCCACGCCGTGCTGTCGTTCCATCGGTGGTGCCTCCCCCTCGCGGTGATGGCTGGATGCCGTCGCCTGGGGACACCCTTGCCGGTCAGCGGGCTTCAGCCAAGTCCGGGACGGATTCAGGCCGTTCGGACTCGTCCCGGCGGCGCCGGCGCGCCACCCGCAGGGCGATGGCCGCGCCCGCCAGGACCAGGACGAAGCCCAGGGCGGGCCACGGAACGGCGAGGAAGTCCGTAGCGGATTCGGACACCAGGTCGGGGTAGGCGGAAGCGCCGGCCGTGATGTGGACCGTGACCCAGTCCGACTGCGGGGCGTCGGCCCACTCCTCGGTCAGTTCGATCCGCTGGCCCGGCAGCAGCACCAGCTTCAGCTCACGGGCCGGCCGGTCCAGGGCGGTCCGGCCGAAGAGGCCCTCGGCGGAGACCGTCACCTTCGGCTCGACGACCACGTTGCCCCGGTTGACCAGCGAGTACGTGATCTTCGCGCGGGCGTCCTTGACCCAGGGCAGCAGCGGGGCCGCCCGGCTCACCTTCACGTCCTCCACGCTCAGCCCGGGGGTCACCGGTCCCGGAACCCGGAAGTAGAGCCGGGCCCCGACCTGGCGCTTCACCCCGACCTGGACCTTGCCCTCCTTCTGGACGCCCTCCACGGCGGTGTTGAGGGCGACGATCCCGCCCACGTGGTCGCCGGGGGTCGCGTCCGCCGGGACATTCACCGAGAACGGGACGTCCTTGCGGCCCTTGGGAGGCACGGTGACCGTGCCCTTCGTCTCGGGCGGCAGCGCTATCCACGTGCCGACGTCCTTGGGCTTCGTCTCGACCGGCAGCAGCGCGAAGCCGCCGCCCACCGGGGTGTTCACGGCGTCGGTGGCGAAGATCTGGAACGTCATCTCCTTGTCGGAGGAGTTCACGATCGTCGCGCTGTCGTTGACGGTGGTACCGGCCTCGCCCTGGTGGAAGAAGTAGGCGCGGTCGGTCATCGCGGCGCCGGCGGGCGGAGTCGGGAAGACGCCCCAGGTGCCGTTGTCCGCGGCCGTCGCGGTGGCCGCGGGGAGCAGGCCCGTACCCAGCAGCAGGAGCGTGACGAGCAGGCCGTAGAGAGGGGTGCGGGTGCGCATGGGCGGTTCTCCAGTCGGCGCGGACGGGGGCGGGGAACGGAGGCGTGGCGGGGGAGCGCGGAAGGGTGGTGCGGCGCCGGAGCGCCGCACCACCCGGGTTGGAGCGGGGCCGTACGGGTCAGGCGATGGAGAAGGTGACGACCGACTGGTAGGTGTCCGCGAACATGAACGGCGGGAGCTGGATCATTCCGGCACCGCCGACCTCGAACTCGCCACCGGTCAGGTTGTCCCCGCCCGCGGCCTGCGAGGCGATCTTCATCGGGGTGTCGGAGATCGCACCGGGCGTACCGGCGGTGCAGGTGCTCGGGCTGTCCGCGTTGGTCACCTTGCAGGTCGGCTGGATGCCGATCTGCGCCTTGGCCATGGAGTGGCCGGTGACCTCGTTCAGGAACGGCGTACGGGTCGCCGAGACGTCCCAGCCGAGGGTCCCGCCGCGGAAGTCCTGAACGGCCATCGCGGTGAACTGACCGATGACCGACTGGGACTTGCCGTTGATGGTGACCTTGCCGAAGCTGACGGCCGGGTTGCCGGCCTGCGGGCCGATGGCCAGCGGGCCGGGCAGCACCTCGACGTCGACCGGGTTCTTCACGCCGGGCTGGTCGACGACGAAGACGAAGTCCTTGTACGGGGTGATCGAGCCGTCGATCTTGATCTGATCGGCGGCCTTGGTGACGGTGATGTCGCAGGTCGCGGCGCCGGCCGCGGTGGCCGTGCCGGTACCGGTGTCACCGGTGGCGACGCCGCCCTTGAGCGCGGAACAGGTGACCGCGCCGGCCGGGAAGTTGGCGCCCGTGACGGTGACCGCGGTGCCGGCCTTGCCGCTGTTGGGCGTCAGCTTGGTGGTGATCGGGTCCTTGGGCAGGGCCTCGACGGCCACCGAGCCGAGGGAGGCGCTCGGGCGCGGTGCCGGTGTGCAGGTGGTGGTGAAGACCGAGCCGGAGAGGTCCGCGTCGACCACCGACAGGTCCAGCGCGACACTGACCGTGGTGCCCTCGGTGCCGTCCGGGATCTTGATGGTTCCGGAGAACGCCTTGGGGTCGAGCGGCTGCCCGGCCACGACGTTGACCGTCTCCGGCGGGCTGGTGACCACCTGGGTGGTCGCCCCGACCTTGAGGGTGACCTTGGAGGTGTTCACCGTCGTGACGGAGAAGCCGGGGAGCAGCGGGCTGGCGCCCGGGTCGATGGTGATCGGGACGACATCGCCGGCCTTGGCACCGTCGGGCAGGGTGATCGTGTAGTTCTGGTTGCCGGAACCGTCCGCCTGAGGTGCCGGGGCGTCGCAGTTCTCGAAGACGGCAGTGGTCTTCGTCGCGGCCTGTGCGGAGCCTGCCAGGCCCACCACGCCGCCTGTCAGGGCCAGGGACAAAGCGCCCGCCCCGGCCAGAACTCTTCGTCGGAACGTTGTACTCACTGGGTCGCGACTCCTTCGTCATACGAACCCTCCCCCCACCCGCTGTGTGGGGGAGGTCGAGCCGGTGCGGTGGCCGACATTGACGCGTCGCGGGATTGAGAAGTCAATGACTTGCTTTCGCCCGAAGCACACAGAAATTGATGTGCCATCAGACCGGGTGCCGGAACGGCCGGGATACCGACCGGACGGTGAGGCGAGCGGGTGGGGCGCGTGGGGCTGGCGGAGTCTCCCGCTCCGGGCCTGAGCTGGGGCCTTGGCCCGTCCGGGAGCGGCGCCCGGCGACTCCCCGCCGGGGCGGGCGGGGGCGCCGCCGGCGGGTGTCCCCGTAGGGGCTACTTGGCGGACGGGAGGTGCAGCAGCAGGTTCGGAGTCCCGGCCGGCAGGCCCGCGATCCGGTTCGGCACGGCGCTGAGTGCGAGAGTTTCGGCCACCTGCGCGGGGGTCCTGCGCGGGCCGCCGGACGCGAGGCCCTCCGCCAGGACCAGGGCGGCGACGCCCGCCGCGTGCGGGGCCGCCATGGAGGTGCCGGAGGCACGGGCGAGGGCCGTGGTGGAGCCCTTCCAGGCCGAGGTGATGGCCACGCCCGGGGCGGAGAGATCCACGCAGCTGCCGTAGTCGGAGAAGGACGCCCGTCTGTCGTAGACGTCGGTTGCGCCCACGGTGACCGCCTGCGGGACCCCGGCCGGGGAGCCGGTGCAGGCGTCCCTGCTGGAGTTGCCGGCCGCCACGGTGAAGGTGATCCCGGACGCGATCGCACGCGTCACGGCCCGGTTCAGCGTGAAGCTGTAGCCGCCGCCCAGGCTCATGTTCGCCACGGCCGGGACGTTGGGCGACTTGAGGGAGTCCCGCACCATCCAGTCGATGCCGCCCGTGATGGCCGACAAGGTCGCCTCCCCGCGGCAGTCGGCCACCTTCACCGCGACGAGCGACACGCCCTTCGCGACCCCGTACGTGGCCCCGCCGACGGTTCCCGCGACGTGCGTGCCGTGGCCGTTGCAGTCCGTGGCGCTCTCGGTGAACACCGCGTTGGCGCCCCAGCGGGCGCGGCCGCCGAACTCCTGGTGCAGGGTGTTGATCCCGGTGTCCACGATGTACGCGGTGACCCCCTCCGCCTTCGTCGCGTACGTGTACGAGCCGTCGAGCGGGAGGTCGGTCTGGTCGAGCCGGTCCAGGGACCAGGGCGCGGGCGTCTGCACGAGGGGCTGGGCCGTGGTGTCGTTCAACCGGAAGACCGTGTCGGGCTCCACGGACGCCACCCGCGGATCGGCGGCGAGTTCGGCGGCGCCGGCCGCCGTGGTGCGGACGGCGAAACCGTTCAGCACGGTCTCGAAGACGGTCCCGACCCGGCCGCCGGCGGCCTCGGTCTCGGAGGCGAGGGCACGGGTGGCGGCGACGGCGGAGACGCGGGAGGTGCTGTCCTTGAGGACGACCACGTAGGGGGCGGTGGGGCGTTCGGCGTCGGTGGCGGCTGCTGCGGCGTGGGGCGGCAGGGCGGTGGCCACCGCCAGCAGGGCGGCGGCGGGGAGCAGCGCGGAGAGTGGGCTCATGCGGCCGATGCTCGGCGAGGCGCGGGCCGCCCGCGCGGAGGGTGCGCCGACTGGCCCCGCGACACGCCGCCGAAGGGGCTACGGGGCGATGGGCCAGCCGCGCATGGCGAAGACGCCCTCGTCGACGGCGCCGGCCGCTTCGTAGGTGGCCAGGGCCGCCTCGTTGTCGGTGTCGACGCCCACCCACATGCCGTAACAGCCGCGCGCCTCGGCCTCGGTGGCGAGCGCCAAGGTCAGGGCGCGGCCGATGCCGCGCCGCCGGTAGCCCTCGTCCACGGAGAGCTCGTAGAGGCACATTTCGGTGCCCTTGTCGGGGTGGCTCATCTCGATGCCGGAGACCATGCCGGCGGGTACGCCGTCCACGTAGGCGATGAGCATCAGGTGCCCGGGGGCGGCGAGGAACCGCTCGGACCACTCCGGGCGGACGGGCCCGTCGAAGAGGGGTTCCGCGGCTTGGAGTTCGGCGGGGGTGCGGGCGGCTCGGATGTCCATGGCGGCGACGATAACGGCCCGGTGTCCGAGGGGGCGCCGGATGCCGGTACGGCGTGGCGCGCGGCGTGGGAGCCCTGCCCGGCCGGGTCAGGCGGTAGCCGGGTCCGCCGTGCGCAGGGCGAGGGCGGCGGCGAAGCCGGGCGGGGCGGGGAGATCCGCCAGGGTCCAGCCCGGGACCAGGGCCGGGGTGGCGGCGGAGCCGACGTAGGGCTCGACGAGGCCGAGCGCCACGCCCGTCCCGATGCCCTTGAGGCAGGCCTCCTTGCGGGACCACACCCGGGCCAGCGCCCGAGGCCGGTCCGGCTCGGCGAGCGCGCCGAGCTCGGCGGTCTCCGCGGGGTGCAGGCTGTCCAGCACGTCGGCCACCACGGCCGCACTCGGAACTGCCTCCACGTCCACGCCGACGGGTACCCGCGCGAAGGCGAGGAAGGCCATGTCGTCGCTGTGCGAGAGGGAGAAATGCGGCGCGTCGGTGCCGTCGCGGAGCCGGCCGTCGGCGTCGGCGACGGCGGGCCGGCCGTGCGGGCCGCCGCAGCTCGGGCACTCCTCGCGGACCAGCACCACGTCGGCCGGAGCCATCCCCAGGTGGGCGGCGAGCAGCACCCGCAGGCCCAGGTGCGAGGCCAAGTACCGGTGGCGGTCGGCCGCTCTCAGCAACTGCCCGGCGCGATCGCGCTCGGCCGCGTCCAGCACGGGCAGAGCCTCGTCGACACGGAGCCCGCCGACCACGTCCAACGTGGTGTCCAGGGACCACACCGCGGGCAGCGAACTCACGCGCGGCGCCTCGGCACCGAGCCGGTTCACGCCGAGATCGTTCGCATGCGTGGTCATCGCGAAAGCCTAACCGCATGCGGTGCGACGGCTGCGGTGGCGGCGACGAGTCCCGGCACAGTGGCGCCCGTTGCGGGCCGGATCCCGTCCGCAGGGGCGACCCGGGGTGCGGGGAGTTTCCGGAGAGTGCGCGGATCAGCGGGTGTGCTTCGCCGCCGGATGGACCGGCGTCCCGTCATGCGGCCCCGGGCCGGGCGACGGAGTGCCGTCGGTCCAGGCGTAGACGTCCTTGCCGCGTACCGTGACCTGGTACTGGTAGTAGTCACGGCATTCGGGCCGTTCCCCGGCCCGGATGTCGCGCGGCCACCACTTGGCCGCCAGCGCCGTCCGCGCGTTCTTCTTCGGCTTGCCCGCCGAGCACTGCGGACCGTCGAGCGGGGTCGCGCCCAGAGTGAACCGGATCAGCCGCGCGTCGCCGTTGGTCCGCGCCTTTATTCGGACATCGGTGGCGTCCTTCGGTATCCAGTCGGGCAGTACCCACGCCGGCCTCCCGCGCGTCGGGGCGTCGGCAGCCGTCGCGAACCGCTTGCCCTTTTCGTTGAACACGTGGGCGTTGATCGTGTCGGTCAGGGGGTTGTTCGGGAGGTTGGGGAGGGCGATGGCGGCGGTGGCGAGGACTCCGACGGTTGCTGCGGCGATGACGAGAGGACGGCGGCTCATGTGTACGAGTATTCGTGGCGCGATCCGTAATCCGCGTCCCTCTCGAGGACGAACCGGATCTCTGCCGAAAGGGTGACATCGGCTCATACCTGAGTCCTGCTCCTGTCCTTGGACAGGAGGCCGCAGAGCCGGAGCCAGAGGATTATGCCCTCGCTACGGGGCTCTGGGTAGGGTGCGCTGACCTGCACGAAACCCCTCCCCGGAGGGAGGGGTCGGGACGGGACGCGGGAAGTGCCCCCGGCAGGACTCGAACCTGCGGCCAAGTGCTTAGAAGGCACCTGCTCTATCCACTGAGCTACGGGGGCCGGAAGGTGGCCGTGGTGGCCTGGAGCCCCGGGGTGGGGGTGGGACTGTGGTCCGTGCCGGGTCAAGGATAGGGCTCCGGTTGCCTTGTCCCGGTTGCTTCACCCGCGTGCCACGATGTGTAGGTTCGGTGAAGCGGTCCCGATAATCGCAGGCAGGTGCGATTCTCGCATCGCTTTTGCGTCGTGGCGCCCTGGGTGTTGTGCACTCGTTATGCCTGCGCCCCACTCGTCCGCACTGTCCAGAATGTCCCAGTGGAGTAGCGCTCGGCGCGCAGAGGACGTATAAGCTTCAAAAATGGCCCCAAATTGGGCATTCTTCGTATGTGGTGACCTTGGATGTTCGGCCTCAGCTGCTCGATGCCCTGTCCGCCCTGCGCGACCGGGTCGCGTCCGTGCGTCTGCCGCTGCCCCTGCCCGGCGCTCCGCGCGCCCGCCAGACCAGAGCCGAGCTGCTCGCGCAGCTCGACGACTACCTCGTACCCCGGCTGAAGGCGCCCGAGGCGCCGCTGCTCGCCGTCGTCGGCGGGTCCACCGGGGCCGGTAAGTCCACCCTCGTCAACTCCCTCGTGGGGCGCAAGGTGAGTGAAGCCGGAGTCCTCCGGCCCACGACCCGGACCCCCGTGCTCGTCTGCCACCCGGATGACCACCACTGGTTCGCCGGGATGCGTGTGCTCCCCGACCTGATGCGGGTCTGGGAGCCGCAGGCCGACGAGGACGTCCTTCCGGCCGCCCGGAAGACCCCCCACCGGCCGGGCGACGGGCACGGGAACGCCGCCACCCGCGAAGTACGCATCGAGACCGTCTCCACCCTGCCCCGCGGTCTCGCCATCCTCGACGCCCCCGACATCGACTCCCTCGTCGTCGACAACCGCACCCTCGCCGCCCAGCTCATCTGCGCCGCCGACGTCTGGGTCATGGTCACCACCGCTTCGCGCTACGCCGACGCCGTGCCCTGGCACCTCCTGCGCACCGCCAAGCAGTACAAGGCCACCCTGATCACCGTCCTCGACCGGGTCCCGCACCAGGTGCTCGCCGAGGTCTCCCGGCAGTACGGGGCCCTGCTCACGCGGGCCGGGCTGGGCGAGGTACCGCGGTTCACGGTTCCCGAGCTGCCCGAATCGGCCGGCGGGGGCGGGCTGCTGCCCGCCAGCGCCGTCGCACCGCTGTTCGCCTGGCTCACCCATCACGCACAGGATCCGGCCGCCCGCCAGTACGCCGTCGGGCGCACCGCGCTCGGCGCCCTCGACTCCCTCGGGCGCCGGATGCCCGAGCTCGCCTCCGCCGTCGCGGCCCAGCACGCCGCCGCCGTGCGGCTGACCTCCGCCGTCGAGGACGCGTACAAGCGGGAGGGCAAGCGGGTCCGCAACCGGCTCGACCGGGGCGCCGTGCTCGCCGGGGACGCGCTGACCCGCTGGCGCGGCTACCCGCTCGACACGAGCGCCGACGAACTCC
This sequence comes from Streptomyces sp. GL_140, assembly GCF_057834465.1. Classification (NCBI taxonomy): domain Bacteria; kingdom Bacillati; phylum Actinomycetota; class Actinomycetes; order Kitasatosporales; family Streptomycetaceae; genus Streptomyces; species Streptomyces sp. GL_140. The sequence continues at coordinate 3,004,034 of NZ_CM174404.1, read as the reverse complement.
TCGACTCGCTCGCGGAATCCCTCGCCGCGCTCCTCCAGTGCGCCGTCGCCGCCGCCGACGAGCGGATCGCCGACGCCTGGCGGCGCGAGCCCGCGGCCGGCGCCGTGGCGCTGCCGGCCCCCGACCGCGAGGCGGCGGAACGTATCGGCATGGCCGTACGGCGCTGGCGGCGCGTGCTGGAGGAACTCGCCGAGGAGGAGGTCGCGCGGCTCGACAAGCAGCCCGCACCCGACCCCGACGGGATCGCCGCCCTCCTGGTCGCCGCCCTCCTCGGCGGCAAGCGTGCCCGCCCGGCGGGGGAGAAGCTCGCCGAACGGATCGGCGTACAGGCCGTCGTACGCCTGCGCGAACGCGGCGGGGAACTGGTCGGAGAACACCTCGACCAGGTGCTGCGCGCCGAACGCGACCGCCGCCTCGCCCCCATCGAGGCGCTCGAAGTCAGCCCCGAACCCCAGGCCGAGCTGATCGCCGCACTGTCCGTACTGCAGAAGGAGAGGTGACGCGGTGACCGCTTTGACCGATCGGACCGACGACCGGTGGGACGACGGGCTCATCGCGCGCTCGCGCCCCCGGGTCGCCGACGACGACTGGCCCACGACCGGCGGCGACGAGGGCGACGACGCGCTCGTACGGGCGGTCTCCGGCGCGGGCAACGACGGCGGCAAGGTCCCCGCGCCCCCGCTCAGCCCTGAGGCGCAGGCGCTGCGCGTCCGCCTCGACGCACTGCGCCAGCTCATCGGACTCTCGCGGACCCGGATCCTCGACGGCAAGACCCTCGCCGAGGCCGGACGGGTGCTGGACGAGGCGGCGGCCCGGCGCGGGCTGTCGGCCCAGCACACCGTCGTCGCCATCGCCGGGGCCACCGGAAGCGGCAAGTCCACCCTCTTCAATTCACTCGCCGGAGTGCAGATCTCCGAGACCGGGCTGCGCAGGCCGACCACCGCCGCACCCATCGCGTGCAGCTGGTCGGACGGCGCCGCCGGCCTCCTGGACCGCCTGGAGATCCCCGGAAGGCTGCGCCGCCGGCCCCGCGAGACCTCGGAAGCCGAGGCCCTGCGCGGCATGGTCCTCGTCGACCTCCCCGACCTGGACTCGGCGGTCGGCGCGCACCGGGACCACGTGGACCGGGTCCTGGCGCTGGTCGACGCGGTGGTGTGGGTGGTGGACCCGGAGAAGTACGCGGACGCGGTGCTGCACGAGCGGTACCTGCGCCCGCTGGCCGGCCACGCCGAGGTGACCTTCGTCGTGCTGAATCAGGTGGACCGGCTGCCCGGCGAGTCCGCCGATCTCGTACTGGACGACCTGCGCAGGCTCCTCGACGACGACGGGATCGCGCTCGGCGAGCACGGCGAGCCCGGGGCCACCGTCCTCGGGCTTTCCGCTCTTACGGGTGAAGGTGTCGGGGAGCTGCGGGAGATGCTCGGACAGTTCACCCAGGAGAAGGGCGCCGCGACCCGGCGGATCTGCGCCGACGTCGACCGGGCCGCGGCGCGCCTGCGGCCCCTCTACATCGCCGACGGCCACGCCGGGCCGGAGATCGGGGAGGTGGCGCGCGCCGAGTTCGAGGACCGGCTCGCCGAGGCGGTCGGGGCCTACGCGGCCGGGCTCGCCGCCGAGCGGGCCTGGCGGCGCAATGCCGGAAGGGCGTGCGGCACCCCGTGGCTGCGGCTGTGGCGGTGGTACGAGAGCCGGCGCGCCCCGCGCACGCTGGTCGGCCTCGCCGCCCTGGCGGCGATCGGCCGTTCGCCGGCGGCCCCCGAGGTGCCGGCCGAGGAGGAGGTGACGGCCCGCCAGCGGGTGGAACAGGCGGTGCGGACCGTCGCCGACGAGGCGGTCCGCGGCCTGCCGGACCCCTGGGCGCAGGCCGTACGGGAGACCGCGGTCCGCGGCGCCGAACGGCTGCCGGAGGCGCTGGACGAGATCGCGGTGACCCTCGACGCGGCGATCGCGGTGCCCAGCGCCAAGCCGCCGCGGCCCTCGTGGTGGCCGGCGGCGGTGCTCGCGCAGGCGGCCATGACCCTGCTCCAGATCTACGGCGGGCTCTGGCTGGTCGGGCAGATCGTCGGCGTGCTGGAACCGCGGCTGATGCCGCCGGTGCTGCTGATGGTGGCGGGCATCATCGGCGGCCCGCTGGTGGAGTGGGCCTGCTCGATCGGGGCCCGGGGCCCGGCCCGGCGGTACGGGCAGGACGCGGAGCGCCGGCTGCGGCAGGCGGCGGCCGGCTGCGGACGGGCCCGGGTGCTGGAGCCGGTGGCGGCGGAGCTGCTGCGCTACCGGGAGGTGCGCGAGCAGTACGCGACGGTGGCGAGGTTTTCCACAGCGCGTCAGTAATCCACAGGCCCGAGCGGGTTCCGGCGGACCGGGCCAGCATGGTCGTACCTCGTGCGGATGGTCCGGGCGGGTACGGAAATGCGGATCGGGGCGGCGCGTTGCCGAGCGCGCGGCCGCGACCCCGGAAGGACGGCCGGGATGAACGACACCCAGGTGACGCTGGTGGGCTACGTGGCCACCCAGATCGACTACAAGGAGACGACGAGCGGTCCGGCGGCCAGGTTCCGCTTCGCCGTCACCCCGAGGTACTACGACCGCAAGAAAGAGGCCTGGGCGGACGCCCCCACCAGCTTCTACACGGTGTGGGCCCGGCGCGTCCTCGCCGTGAACCTCGCCGGATCCGTTTCCGTGGGGGAGCCGCTGGTGGTCCACGGGCGGCTGCGGGTACGTGACGCGCCACCCGACGCGGAGGGGAACAGGTGGTTCTCGGCGGAGATCGACGCGACCGCCATCGGGCACGACCTGAACCGGGGTACGGCAGCCTTCCGACGGGTCGTCAGGACGGACACACCGCTGATGGGTACTCAGAAGGCGGCGGTGGTCTGAGTGTTCGAGGCGGCTAGGATTCCCCGGTACTCACGGGCACCTGGGCCTTCGGCCCGAAGGGGAAGACTGTGTCGATTGCCGTTCCCGCATCCTTCGTTCCTGCTGCCGCTCACCCTGATACTCCGGATTCCGCTTCGGATGCCGGTCGGACTCCTGCCGTTCCTCCGGGCGCCGGTCCGGCCCGCGTCCCGGCCGGCGCGGCCAGACGGGGCTCCGCGCGGCTGCCCATCGCGGTGGCGTTGCTCGCCGCGGCGCTGGCCGCGGCGCCGGGCGCGCGGGCGGCCGCCGACACCGGTCCGCTCCCACCCAGGGCGCTGGAGGGCGCGAGCGCCGTGCTGGACGGGCTGAAGACCTACGGGCAGGCGGTCCTGCGCGGAGCGGACGGCTCCGTACGGCAGATCCCGGCCGGACTGTACGAGATGCGGGTCGACGGCGGTGGAATGCTCCAGACCTACGGAGTCGGCATCGCGGGCAACGCGCAGCCCCAGGCCCGGTACGCCGAGAGCGGGTGGAGCGGCACTCCCCTGGCCGGGAGCGGCGAGGGCGGCCGGGTCCGCTGGGTCCTGGAGCACTCCTACCCCCAGCTGAACGATCTCGCCGGGCTGGCCAGGGCGGCCGGAGCCGCCGGGCTCACCGCGGAGAGCGCGGCGGCCGGGACCCAGGTGGCCATCTGGCGACTGGCCGACGGCGTGCGGGTGGAGGCTGCCGATCCGCAGGCGCAGAAGCTGGCCGAGTACCTCCAGCGGGAGGCGGGGCGGCTGCCGGAGCCCCCGGCCTCGCTGGGGCTGGACCCCGGTGAGGTGTCGGGGCCGGCGGGCAGCCGGATCGGGCCCGTCACCGTGCGGACGGGTGCGCAGAGCGTGAGCGTGACCCCGGACGCGGCGGCCGTGGCCATGGGGGTGCGGGTGCTGGACGCCGAGGGGCGGCAGGTCGACACCGCCACCAACGGGACGAAGCTGTTCTTCGAGGTGCCGGCGGGGACGCCGGACGGCACCGCCTCGGTCACCGTGCACGGGTCCACGCGGGTCCCGGTCGGGCGGGTGTTCACCAGCGGGGTGTCCGCGCAGGCCCAGATCGTGGCGGGCTCCAGCGAGTCCGCTCTCGGTGCCACGGCCACGGCGAAGTGGCCGCGGCCCGCGGCGGTCCAGGCGGCCGACGCGAAGGACGCGGCGGCCTCGGGTGCGACGGTGTCGACGCTCGGCACGCTGTCGGTGCCCGCCTCGGCGAGCATGTCGGACACCTCGGAGGAGCGGCTGGCCACCAGCGGCAGCTCGACGGCCACCCCGGTCATCGCATCCCTGGCGGTCGGCCTGGTGGTGCTCGGCGGCCTCGTCGTGCTGCTGCTGCGCAAGCGTCCCCTGGAAGAGGGTCACGGCCCGGACCGGGAGTCGGGCGGGGAGTAGGCCTCCCGGCCGGAGCTCCGTCGGCGTTCCGGCCGGTGCCTTCGAGTCCGTAACCGGATGATTTCAATCCACTTCAATTGAAATGGATCATGTGGTTCTCCGTGGCTAAGGTGAGCCGGCAAACATGATCATTTCAATGTTGAGGTGCTGCTTGTGAAGTTGTCCCGGATAGCCGCGTCGGTCGTCACGGCGGCCATCGCCCCGGCCGTTCTGCTCGCCCCGCCGGCCTTCGCCGCCGGCTCGGCGGCCCCCGCGACCCCGGCCCCCGCGTCCGCCCCGGACGCCGCCAAGGGTGGCGAGCAGGCCGGGAAGAAGGACGACGGCGGTGGGCAGCAGGCCGAGGACGACAGGGTCGCCATCCTGCGCCTGATGGCGGCGACGCCGGTGGGCTCGGACTTCCGCAAGGCGGGCAGCAGGGCCATCGACGAAGGCCCTGCCGCCATGCGGGCCTTCCTGGAGACCGGCCAGTACGTCGTCCGGGACCAGGACAACCGGGTGCGGATCTCTCAGATCATGAGCCAGTCCCAGATGAACTCCGAGGTCAGCGCCGGCATGGTCGAGGCGGGCGAGGCCGCGCTCAAGGGCACGGCGGCCGACCGCGTGGCCTTCCTGGAGAAGGGCCAGTACGAGGCCCGCGACGACGACAACCGCGTCTGGATCGCGCGGATCGTCGGCAGGGCCCAGGCCGGCACCGGCGTCAACAGGGGTGTGATCGAGGCGGGCAAGGCCGCCCTGAAGGGCACCCCCGCCGAACGCGAGGCCTTCCTGGAGACCGGCCGTTTCAAGGCCCGCACCAGCGACATCCTGGTCGAGCTGGCCCGGATCGAGGGCACGGCGGGTCCGATCCTCGCCAAGGGGATCGACAGGATGTTCAACACCAGCCCGACCCTGGCGGAGCTGGAGCAGTTCCTCGCGGTGACCCAGTTCGAGCTGCGCGACGAGGACAACCGCCTCGCCATCTCGAAGATCGTTGATGCCGGTGGTCCCGAGGTGCAGAAGGCCGGCAAGGCCGCCCTCAAGGGCACCCCCGCCGACCGCGAGGCCTTCCTGAAGAGCGGGCAGGCCGAGGCCCGCGCGAAGGACGAGAAGGCAGGCGGAACCAAGCCGGACACCGGGACGGGCACCGGCACCTCGGGGGTCGTCGTCGCCGACGCGAAGAACGGCTCCGGCGCCACCACGGGCAACGCCAACGTGACCCCGGCCGGTTCCAGCGGAACCGACGTGCTCGCCTCCACCGGTACCGACCCGCTGTGGGCGTCCACCGGAGCGGGCGCCGCGCTGGTCGCGGGCGCGGGCTTCGTGTTCGCCGCCCGTACCCGCCGCCAGGGCCCCAAGGCCTGACCCGGAGCGGGCGCCGACGCCGCCGCGACGGCATCGGCGCCCCGCTCCGCGGCCACCCCGGACCCCGAGGGCGCCGGGCTCCTCAGCCGGACGGCTCCAGGCCTCCGTTGCGCAGGTCGGCCGCCTCCAGGCCCCCGCTACCCGGGCCCACCGTGCCCGGGCCCACCGCACCCGGGCCCACCGCACCCGCGACCGTTTCGCCCCGGCGGTCGTCCACGCCGAGATCCGCCCGCATCGCGTCCCGCATGTGCTCCCAGCGCGCCCAGAGGGCCAGCAGCTCGGCGTGGATCTCCTCGAACGAGCCGTCCGGGGTGGGATCGCCCTCACCCAGGCGCAGCGTCCGGTGGTACGTCCCGGCGAGGGTCTTCGTCATCAGGTCGAGCTCCGCGAGCACCGTCCCGGAAGCGACCATCTGCGCCTCGGCGAACGCGGAGTGGTGCGCACGGCGGGCCTCCTCCAGCAGCGCCCGCTCCTCCGCGGTGACTTGCGCCCTGTGGACGAGCCACAGGAACGACATGAGGGCGATCCGGTACCTCCGGTACGCGGCATTGGCCGCCGTGTAGCAGTCGCGCCTGCGGGCCTGCTCCGCCAGCTCCTGTTCCCGCAGCCACCGCTCGCGCGCGACCCGCTGCTCGCGGTCGAACTGCGCCGCCTGCACCCCCGCCACCATCCGCTGCGACAGCACGGTCGCCAGCAGCGTCCCGGCCACGCCCACGACGGCGGCTCCCAGCGCGATCAGCCCGTTGTCCACGGCTCCACTGCTCCCCCCACCTCGGCCGCGGCCCCCCGGCCGCCACCTGCTCCGCGCCATCCTGCCGTGTTGCCCGGCCGGGCGCGGGTCCCTCGGTTCCTCCGTCCGTCACCTGCGAGAACGTCCCCCGGAGCGATCGCGGCCGGGGCCGCCGGGACCCCCTCCGGTCGGTGCGCAGGTCAGGGCCCCGGGACCATACGGGTTTCCCCCCGGGGATGGACGTCAGGCAAGATGGGGTGTATCTGCCCACCCATCGATCTGCCGGACGGTTTCTCTTGGCTGAGTTCATCTACACCATGCGCAAGACGCGCAAGGCGCACGGCGACAAGGTGATTCTTGATGACGTCACCCTGAACTTCCTGCCCGGCGCGAAGATCGGTGTGGTCGGCCCCAACGGCGCCGGTAAGTCCACCGTCCTCAAGATCATGGCGGGCCTGGAGCAGCCGTCCAACGGTGAGGCGTACCTGTCTCCCGGTTTCACCGTCGGCATCCTCATGCAGGAGCCGAAGCTCGACGAGTCCAAGACGGTCCTGGAGAACGTCCAGGACGGCGCGGCCGACATCATGGCCAAGCTGAAGCGCTTCAACGAGGTCGCCGAGGAAATGGCGACCGACTACACCGACGCGCTGCTGGACGAGATGGGCAAGCTCCAGGAGGTCCTGGACCACGCCAACGCCTGGGACCTCGACGCCCAGCTGGAGCAGGCCATGGACGCCCTGGGCTGCCCGCCCGGCGACTGGCCCGTCACCAACCTCTCCGGTGGCGAGAAGCGCCGCGTCGCGCTTTGCAAGCTGCTGATCGAGGCCCCGGACCTGCTCCTCCTCGACGAGCCCACCAACCACCTCGACGCCGAGTCGGTGAACTGGCTGGAGCAGCACCTTTCGCAGTACAAGGGTGCCGTCGTGGCCGTCACCCACGACCGTTACTTCCTGAACAACGTCGCCGAGTGGATCCTCGAGCTCGACCGCGGCCGCGCCCACCCGTACGAGGGCAACTACTCCACCTACCTGGAGAAGAAGGCCACGCGTCTCAAGGTCGAGGGCCGCAAGGACGAGAAGCGCCAGAAGCGCCTCAAGGAAGAACTGGAGTGGGTCCGCTCCAACGCCAAGGGCCGCCAGACCAAGTCCAAGGCCCGTCTCGCCCGCTACGAGGAGATGGCGGCCGAAGCGGACAAGATGCGGAAGCTGGACTTCGAGGAGATCCAGATTCCGCCGGGCCCGCGTCTGGGCTCGATCGTGGTCGAGGTCAACAACCTCTCCAAGGCGTTCGGTGACAAGGTCCTGGTCGACGACCTGTCCTTCACGCTGCCGCGCAACGGCATCGTCGGCATCATCGGCCCGAACGGCGCCGGCAAGACCACGCTCTTCAAGATGATCCTCGGTCTGGAGGCGCCGGACTCCGGCTCCGTCAAGATCGGTGAGACCGTCAAGGTCTCGTACGTCGACCAGAGCCGCGCCAACATCGACCCCAAGAAGTCGCTGTGGGCCGTCGTGTCGGACGAGCTGGACTACATCAACGTCGGCCAGGTCGAGATGCCGTCGCGCGCGTACGTCAGCGCCTTCGGTTTCAAGGGCCCGGACCAGCAGAAGGCAGCCGGCATCCTGTCCGGTGGTGAGCGCAACCGCCTGAACCTGGCGCTGACGCTCAAGGAGGGCGGCAACCTGCTGCTCCTCGACGAGCCCACCAACGACCTCGACGTCGAGACCCTGTCCTCGCTCGAGAACGCGCTCCTCGAATTCCCCGGTGCGGCCGTGGTCATCTCCCACGACCGCTGGTTCCTGGACCGGGTCGCCACGCACATCCTGGCGTACGAGGGCGAGTCCAAGTGGTACTGGTTCGAGGGCAACTTCGAGTCGTACGAGAAGAACAAGGTCGAGCGGCTCGGAGCGGACGCCACCCGTCCGCACCGTGCCACCTACAAGAAGCTCACCCGAGGCTGAGGGCTGAGGTCACAGACCATGGCCAGACACCACTACCGGTGCCCCCTGCGCTGGGCAGACATGGACGCCTTCGGGCACGTCAACAACGTGGTCTTCCTCCGCTACCTGGAGGAGGCGCGGATCGACTTCATGTTCCGCCTCGCGCCGGGGGAGGGCAGTGAGTCCTTCACGGGCGGTTCCGTCGTGGCCCGCCACGAGATCGACTACAAGCTGCCCCTCGTGCACCGTCACGAGCCGGTCCTCATCGAATCCTGGGTGACCCGGATAGGCGCCGCGTCCCTGACCATCCGCTACGAGGTCAAGGACGAGGCGACCGAGGACGCGCCCGAGACGGTCTACGTGCGGGCCGAGACCGTGGTCGTGCCCTACAACCTCGCCGAGGGGCGGCCCCGCCGCATCACGGCCGAGGAGAAGCTCTTCCTCCAGGAGTACCTGGACGAGCCGAAGGCGAAGCCGCAGAGCGGCGCCGCCGCCACCGTCGGGGGCATCGCGGCATGAACGGGCAGCTGCACTTCGCCGACTCCGGGGAGGCGGCGGACCTCGCCGCCTTCCTGGGCCGGCTGGTGCACTACGACCGCGCCGCCGCCGTACGCCTGCAGGCGCAGGCCGGCGGCGGCGCGCTCGCCGTCTTCGGGCGGCCGCCGTCCTTCGACGTGCTGGCCATCCGTACGGTGCGCCTCGCCGCGCCCGTCGGGACGCCGCTGGACGTCACCGTGTCGGCCGGAGAGCTGCTGGAGTCGGTCGACGAGACCTCCGGCGCGGCCGTCGTCCCCACGCCCGTCACCGGACCGCCCTGGGCGGGGGTGCTCCCGCCCCGCGGCGGCTGGGCCCCGGTCGCCGGGCTGCCCGGACCCGAGGCGATCCGCGCGGCCCTGGCGGCCTCCGTCGCCGAATTCCGGGCCCGTGACGAGGCACTGCCCCCGCAGCACCGGACCCGGTCCGAGCGCGACCGCATCGGCCGCGAGATCTGGTCCCGCACGCTGGGGGACACCGAACTTCCGCTGCGCGCCGTCCACGCCGCGCAGTCCCTGGGCTTCCTGCGGCCGGTACGGTCCACCGTGCCCGCCGGTCCCACCCCGCCCGGAGCCCCCGAACCGGTGGCGCTGCTCGCGTCCGGGGGCTGGCTGCGGCTGCGCACCCCGTACGGGTCGATCGCCACGCGCCGCCCCGGCGGCCTCGGCGCGCTGCTGGTGCGCCCGGTCTGACCGCCGGCCCGGGCGCCCGCCCGGTCGTCGGCGCCGTCGTCGGCCCGCTAGCCAGCGGTGTTGACCATGGATGCCGCGGCGTACGTCAGGTAGCGCCACAGCTGCGCCTCGTACTCCGGGGCGAGGGCGAGCTCGTCCACCGCCACCCGCATGTGCTTCAGCCACGCGTCGTGCGCCGCCGAGTCCACCTGGAACGGGGCGTGCCGCATGCGCAGGCGCGGGTGGCCGCGGTTCTCGCTGTAGGTGTTCGGGCCGCCCCAGTACTGCATCAGGAAGAGCGCGAACCGGTCCTCGGCGGGCCCGAGGTCCCCTTCCGGGTACATCGGCCGCAGCAGCGGGTCCTCGGCCACCCCTTGGTAGAAGCGGTGCACCAGACGGCGGAAGGTGTCCTCGCCGCCCACCAGCTCGTAGAAAGTCTGCTCCTGGACCGTACCCCGCGGAATCTCGTTCACCCGACCATCGTCTCAGACGCCCGGACGGAGGACCCCGGTCCTAGGACCTCTCGGGGCGGACCTCCAGGGGTCGCCCGCGAGCCCCGTCCGCAGGACAGTGGAGGCATGGGCGCTGACGCCGGGGTACGTGACATGCGGGAGACCGCGCATGCCGCCCAGGTACGGGAACTCACGGCCGCGGGGGCGCTGGGGGACCCGGCCTGGCGGGCGGCCTTCACGGCCGTACCGCGGCACGTCTTCGTCCCGTACTACTTCACCGGCCGCGGGGCCGGACACGAGCGACTCTGGGCGGAGGACCCCGATCCGGAGCGGCGGGCCCGCTGGCTGCGCGGGGTCTACGCGGACGCCCCGCTCGCCACCCGGCTGCGCGACGGCGAGCTGGTCTCCTCCAGCAGCCAGCCCTCGCTGATGGCGAACATGCTGGAGGCCCTGGACGTGCACGACGGGGACAACGTGCTGGAGATCGGCGCGGGCACCGGCTACAACGCGGCCCTGCTCTGCCACCGGCTCGGCGACGGCCTCGTCACCACCGTGGACCTGGACGAGGAGATCACCGAGTCGGCGCGCGCGCACCTGGCCCTGCTCGGCTACCGGCCCGCGGTGGTCACCGGCGACGGGGCGCGCGGCTGCCCCTCCCGGGGCCCCTTCGACCGGATCCTGGTGACCTGCACGCTTCCGCTGATCCCGTCGGCCTGGCTCGCCCAGTGCCGTCCGGGGGCCCGGATCCTGGCCCCGCTGTCGACCGGGCTGATCGCGCTGACGGTGCGGGACGAGGGGTTCGCGGAGGGCCGCTTCCTGCACACCCCGGCGTACTTCGTACCCCTGCGGGGCGCCACGGCGGCGCCGCCGGGCACCTACGGGACCCCGCAGGGGCTCCCGTACGAGCTGGTGGAGAACGAGCGCTTCCAGTTCATGCTGGTGCTGACCTCGGGCGCGCTGCACCCCAGGGAGGCGCTGGACCTGTGGCGGCGCGAGGACCGGCCGGCGCGCGAGCGCTTCGGGGTCACCGTCACCACCGAGGGGCAGTGGTCCTGGCTCGACGACCCTCAGGGGCCCTACGTGTGGCCCCTGGGGGAGTCGGACCGGGCCTAGGCCGCCTGGCCGTGCTCTCTCAACCCTGGCGGATGGTGATCGTGGTCCAGGCGCCGACGTGGACGCGGTCGCCGTCACCGAGCGGGACCGGCACGTAGGGCTGGATCGATTCCTCGCCGCCGTTGATCGTGGTGCCGTTGGTGGAGTTCTGGTCCACCACGGCCCAGCTGCCGTCGGGCTGCTGCACCAGCACCGCGTGCTGGTGCGAGACGCCCGGGTCCTCCGGGGGCACCGACAGGTCGATGTCGGGGGACTCGCCCGTCGAGGCACGGCGGCGGCCGATGGTGATCTGCCCGCCGCCGAGCGGGAGGTGCTGCTCGGGGGAGTACGCGGGCAGGTTGAGGCCCGCCGCCTCGGGGCCGCTGCGGTGCATCATCGCCATGAAGTACGAGCGGTCCGGGCCGATGGTGGCGGTCCAGGGGCCGCCGCCCTGCTGACGGGGCGCGAAGGGCTGCGGCTGCTGCTGCTGCTGTTGGTGCTGCTGCGGCGGCTGGTACTGGCCCGTCGGCGCCTGCTGCTGGTACTGCTGCTGCGGGGGCGGCGGAGGCTGCTGCTGGTACTGGGGCTGCTGGTACTCCTGGTGCGCCGGAGGCGGCAGCATCCAGTCGTCCTCGCGCTGCAGCGGCTCGGCGGCGCGGTTGACCTGGGAGCGGCTCGATCCCTCGTACTCGAAGTGGTCCTGGGAGTACGCGGGCGGGGCCGACGGCGCGACCGGGGGCGGCGGCGGACCGGGCGTGCCCTGGTGCTGACCGAGGCCCTGGCCCTGACCGAGGCCCTGGCCCTGACCGAGGCCCTGGCCCTGACCGAGGCCCTGACTCTGGCCCGGGTTCTGACCCTGGCCGAGGTCCGGGGCGAGCGGGGTGTACGAAGTCGCCGTACGGGTCAGGAAGTTGTACCGGCACTCCTCGCAGAAGGGCGCCATGGCCTCGCGCGGGGTCCGGCACTGCGGGCAGAGCTCGGCCTGGGCGGTCGGCTCACCGGTCGGGGGGTAGCCGTAGCCGTAGGAGGGCGCCGCGGGGGTGCCCGTAGGGGCAGCCATGCGGTGACCGCAGACCTCGCACCAGTCGTCGGAGGCGGACTGGTGCCCGTTCGGGCAGGTCGGCATCGCGGCGCTTCCTCCTTCTTCCTGCGCCATCGCGGCAGGTCTTCGTCTTCGTCTGTGTAATCGTCTGTCTGTTCGGCGTGCGTCTCTGTGCTGAGCGTCAGGCCTTTTTCACTCGAACGGTTTGGGTCGAACGCGTTTCAAGGGTCATCTCGTCCGCATCGGCGACCTTTGCCTTCAGCCGCACAGTACCCGCCGCCGCATCGACGACATCCACCACCTTCGCGAGGAGCTTCGCCGTGTCCGCGTTGCCCGAGCTGCTCGCCAGCTGCACGGCGCGGCCGAGCTTCGCCGTGGCTCCGCCGACATCACCCAGTTTGCGGGCTTCGAGACCCTGCTGGATAGCCTGCGCGAGCTCCGCCTGCCCGGTGTAGTGGGCGACTTGGGCGTTGATGGCGGTCGACGCGGCGAGGTCGTTCGTCCACACCGCGCGGACCAGGCCCTGGGAGAGGACGGTCGGGGGTTCGCCGGGCGCCCCCGGCATGACGAGCGAGGCGCGGGCGGCCAGCATCTCCTGTCCGACGGCAGCGCCCGGGACCCGTACGCACACGTGGTACTCGCGGGACTCGTCGCCCCAGGAGCCCGTCGGGTAGTCCCCGGCGCGCGGGCCCGCCTCCGTACGGCGGTCGGTCAGGTCGTGGACGGCCGGCGCGACCTGCTTCACGTACTGGATCTCCACGCCCACCGGGGTCCACAGGCGCAGTGCGACGTCCGCGACCTCCTTGCCCATGACGTTCTCCATCATGTGCGTGAAGTCCTCGCTGAGGTGGGCCGGGTCAGCCACGATGTCGGCGGTGCCGAGCAGTGCGCTCGCGATGCCGGTGACCTCCCTGACCTCCCAGTCGGTCCCCACGCCACGGGCGTCACAGGTGAAACGGCCCGCACAGGCGTCGAGGGTGGCGCGGAGCACCTCCGGCTTCTCGTGCTCGTTGCGGCCGTCGGTGAGCAGGATCCCGTGCCGGATCGCGGCGGTGGACTGGCGCAGCAGCCCGTCGGCGAGGCGCAGCCAGGTGCCGATGGCGGTGCCGCCGCCGGAGGAGAGGCCGCGCAGGGCCTCCTTGGCCTGGGCGCGGGTGGCGGCGTCGGCGGTGGCGAGGCGGCCCTGGCCGGGGTAGACCTCCTTGGCCACGTGGGTCCCGGCGATCACGGCGAAGGAGGTGCCGTCGCGGAGGGTGTCGATCGCGGCGGCGGTGGCCTCGCGGGCTCCGCGCATCTTGTCGGGCGGGTACTCCATGGAGCCGGAGCAGTCGACCATGATCACGACGGCGGCGCCCTGCGCGGACGTCCGGGTGGCGGTGGCCCCACCGGTGGAGGTGACCGTGACGATGGCGTGGACGTCGCGGCCGCCCTCCGGGAGGTACTCGTTCTGGTACACCTCCACGCTGAAGCGCGGGGCGCTCGGCTTGGCGAAGTTCGCCATCGGTCGGTACTCCTCGCAGACGGGGGTCAGGCCTGGACCGGGGTGGGGCCCCCGGGTGCGGCGAAGGGGACGACGGCCACGGTGACGTTGTCGTGCCCGCCGCCGTCGAGCGCGTGGCCCACCAGCACCTGCGCGCTGTGCAGGGGCCTGGCGGCGGCGTCGGCGGGGAGCACCTGGGCCATGTCCCGGGCGGATTCGGCGTAGTTCCACAGGCCGTCGGTGCAGACCACGATCACACCGTCGTGATCGGGCTTGAAGGTGGCGGTGTGCGGTTCCAGGTCGTACGCGTCGGCCCCGAGCCAGCCGGTGATGGCGTGCGCGCGGACGTCGGCGTAGGCCTCGGCCTCGCCCATCAGGCCCGCCGCGACCATCTGGGCGGCCCAGGAGTCGTCCTCGGTGAGGCGGCGGGGGAGCGCGGCGCGGTCGTCGGGGACCCAGTAGGCGCGGCTGTCGCCGACCCAGCCGATGGTCAGCAGGCCGCCGCTGACGACGGCGCCGACCAGGGTGCAGGCGGGGGCGTTCTGGGCGCCGGGCACCTCCGGGGCGAGGGCGTTGACGGCCGCGGCGGCGGCCAGGATCGCCTCGTGCATGGCCTCCTGGGGGTGGGCGCCGCGGGGCAGGGCGTCGAGCAGGGCCTCGTTGGCGGCGGCCGCGGCGGCGGCCGAGGCCTCGTCGGGGCGGCTGGCGGAGGAGACGCCGTCGCAGACGATGGCCACGGTGGCGGCGGATCCGTCGGGCAGCGCGGTGGCCGCCACGGCGAAGGAGTCCTCGTTGCGGTGGTGGCGCAGCCCGCGGTCACTGACGGCGGCGACGCTCCCGAGCTCCTCTTCGAGGTGGTCCCGCTCCCGGGGCTGGGCGTGCCCGCAGTGCTCGCAGTACCCGTCGGTGTCCACCCGCCCGGCCCGGCAGGCCACGCAGGTCTTGCCGGCGCCCTCGCCCTCCGCGCGACCGGCGGGGTACGGGGCCTCGGCCTGCGGGGCGGGGCTCCCGTACGGGGCTTCGCCGCCGGGACCGGGGTCCTGCGCGCCGGTGTTCCAGTGGGTTGCGCCCTGCGGGGCGGCGATGCCGTAGGAGGTGTCGGGCCCCGGGGCCGCCCCGGGGTTCCCGTGGTCGGGCTGCTGCCCGGCGGGCACGCCCAGCGGGGGCGTGCCGTCGTACGGGGCTTCGCCCGCCGGGGCCTGCCCCTGGGGGGCCGCGAGGCCGTACCAGGCTTCGGCCGCCGGGCCCTGCGGGGTCGCCGCGGCGTACGGGGCTTCGGGCCGCAGGGGCGCGCCGTGGGCGGGCTCCGGGGCGGCGGCCGTGTCGGACCAGCCCGCGGGGCCCTCGATCAGAGTGGGGGCGGCGGTGGACACGCTGCCCCAGCCGGGCGCGGCCTCGCCGGCGTACCCGGTGGCGGCTGGCCCGCCGTATCCGACGTGGGCGGTGGCGCCGGAGGGCCGGGACACGAGGCCCTCCTCGTGCGAGACGGCTCCGCGCGTGGCCGGGACGGCGGCCGGGGGCGGGGCGACGGCCGCGGCGGCAGCCGGGACCGCCACCGCAGCCGGGTCCGCGGGGGCAGCCGCCGCCACCGCAGCGGCGGCAGCCTGGGCCACCGCCGGAGCCGCGGCCGGTGAAGCGGCGGCCACCGACGGCGACGCCGGCCCCGCGGGGTCGGCGGCCGTCAGGGCGTAGCCGCAGAGGCCGCAGAAACGGTCACCCTCCTCAAGGGGCTCCGCGCAGCTGGGGCAGCCCGACAGCCGATGCATCGACATCAATCACACCCACGTCCGGGGACGGAAACGGTTTGCCCGCTCCACCAGTTCGATCCTCTCCTCGCCCCGCTGCGCCAGCCGTGCCAGCACGCGAAGCGAGCGCTCCAGGCCGAAGCGCAGCCCCCGCTCGTCCAGTTGGCAGCCGAGCAGCGAGGTCGGTCCGGGGTCGGAACCCCGGCTACCCGACAGTACCCAGTCGAGCGCCGCCCCCAGAACCTCCGACCTCAACCGCTCGTGGCGCACCGAGTCCAGGCCGAACCTGCCCAGCGCCTCCACCTGCGCCGCGGCCGCCGCCAGATCGGTCAGCAGGGCGTCCTGCGGTGACCGGTCGCGCAAGCGTGCCCGTACGGCGGCCACCCGGGCGGCGGTGTGGTGGATCGACACCTCGGGCACGGATTCCAGCGTGTGCACCGCCGCGTCCCGGTCCCCGGCGGCCAGTTGCACCCGGGCCAGACCGAATGCCGCGCCGACGAACCCGGGGTCCGTGGCCCACACCAGTCGGTAGTACTCGGCGGCGTTGTCCAACTGCCCGAGGACCTCGGCGCACAGCCCCAGCGCCAGCTTCGGCGCGGGCTCGCCGGGGAAGGCGTCGTAGACGGCGTCGAAGGACAGGGCGGCCGTCTCGTCCTCCCCGACGGCCAGGGAGGCGATGCCGCGGGCCCACACCACCCGCCAGTCGTCGGGATGCCGCTCCTCCAGCCGGGCCAGCGCCTCGGCGACGAGGGGCGCGTCGGTCTCGCCCAGTTCGAGCCGGGCCCGGAGCTCCCGCAGCCGCAGTTCGGCGGAGTCGGCCGGGGCCGAGCTCAGCGCGCCCAGCAGGTCGGCGGGTGCGGAGGCCAGCAGACCGGCCAGGAAACCGGCGTTGGGGTCCGTCGCGTCGACCAGCGGCACGGGCAGCGCCAGCGAGGCCTCGCGGGTGTTCAGCGTCGACAGCGCCGGCCGCGCGGGCGCGGGCGAAGGCGCGGACAGGGGTAGCGGCGGCGCCGGCGGCGTCCCCGACGGTGCCTGCCGCGGCGCGGGTACGGCGGATCCGGCGCCGCCGGCCTTGTGCGTGGCCGTCGTCACCAGCCCGGTCGTCCCGTACCCGGTGATCGGCGCCGCCGGGGCGGACGGCGGGACGGCGGGAAGGGAGGCGGGTCCCGCCGCCGGCGGGGCGGCCGCGGGAAGAGGGGCCGGTGCGGCGCCCCGGCGCTTCACGGCGCGTGCGCCCAGCCGGGAGACCTCCGCCCCCGGCCCGTCGGCGAACAGCCGGTCGTCCGGGACCCGGAGTTCCGGCCCGAAGAGGGTGGAGACCTGCGGCCTGGGCTGACCGGTCTGGAGCGCGACGACCTCCCGCAGCACTCCCGTCAGCTGGTCCGCCATCTCCTGCGCGGAGGCGAACCGCCGTCCCGGATCGGGGTCGGTGGCCCGTACGAGCAGCCGGTAGAAGGATTCGTACCGCCCGAACACCTCGATGTGCTGCGGGTCCGGCAGCGAGTCCACGAAGACGTTCGTGTACCCCTGGAAGTCGAAGGTCAGGACGGCCAGCGTGCGCGCCACCGTGTACAGGTCGGAGGCGACCGACGGGCCGACGTCCCCGACCTCCGGTGCCTGGTAGCCGACGGTGCCGTAGATGGCCGACTCCTCGTCGTCCATCCGCCGTACCGCGCCCATGTCGATCAGCTTCAGCTGGTCGGCCTGCTGGATGGCGTTGTCGACCTTGAAGTCGCAGTACAGGAGGTTCCTGCTGTGCAGGTGGCCGAGGGCCTCCAGCGCCTCGATGCCGTACGCGCACGCCTGCTCGACCGGCAGCGGATCGCGCCGCCCGTCCGGCCGCCGCCGCTCGTTGGCGATCTCCTTGAGCGACTTGCCGCCGACGTACTCCATGACGATGTACCCGTCCAGCGAACCGGTCCGCTGGTCCAGGTGCTCCACGAAGTTGTAGATCCGCACGATGTTGGAGTGCTCGATCTCCGCGAGGAAGCGCCGCTCCGAGATCGCGGCGGCCATCGCGTCCTGGTCCCCGGTGTCGAGCAGGCCCTTGAGGACCACCCACCGCCGGGACACGGCCCGGTCCACCGCCAGGTAGACCCAGCCGAGGCCGCCGTGCGCGAGACAGCCCGCGACCTCGTACTGGCCGTGGACGAGGTCACCCGCGCGGAGCTTGGGGACGAAGGAGTACGGATGCCCGCATTTGGTGCAGAAACCTTCCGTCCGGCCTGGCCGTTCACCGCGGGCCCGGCCCACCGGAGCGCCGCAGTCCGAGCGCGAACAGAACCGCTTGCGCTCCGGCACCTCCGGATTCTCCAGCACCGCCTCCGAGGGATCCGGACGCGGCACCTCCGGTACGGCCACCAGCCCGGCCCCGAGGCGGCTGCGGCCCGAGACGGCGGCGGCCGAGCCCGAACTGCGCACCGACACCGACCGGGTGGACGCGGCCCCCGACAGACTGCGCGAGAGCCGCCCCGACACCGAACGGCGCGAGGAGGAGGAGCGCGAGGACCGGGAGGCCCGCGAGGACGAGGAGGAGGAAGCGGACCGTCCGGACCCGTGGGAACCCTGCGATTCCCCGTGGCGCGCCGCGCTCGTCATCGCGGTCGGCACCGACACCAGCGGCTCGGCGCCCGCCGCGACGGCTCCCGCGGGCGCCAGCCCGCAGGTGTCGCAGTACAGCTCGCCGCCGCCCATGTCCTCGTACGAACCCGGGCAGCCGGGGCGCATGCACGCCGTTCCGATCAGACTCATGCGTCCCCCTCCCTCGGCCTCTCGGCCCATTCTCGATCCTGCGGTGACTGTGGTGACTGCGGCTGCTCGATCGACTGCGGTTGATGATCCTGCGGTTGTTGCGGCTGCCGTGAAACCAGTGTCTCCGCCACCGACCACTGATAGCGCAGAACGGCCTCCTCGGCGGCCCGCAGATCGCACGGCGCGCTCCACAGCATCCGCCGGGCCGTGTCGTACCGCTCGATCAGCAGCGGATCCTCCGCCATGCCGTGCCGGGCCACCTTCGCCTTGTAGGCGTCGAGCCGTCCGCGCAGCTCCGCCCGCATCGCCAGCGGTGCCGTCACCGCGGTCAACGATTCACGGGCCCGCAGCAGTTCCTCCTCGGCACGCTCCTCCAGCGACTCCAGCAGCGGCGACAGCCGGTGCCACTGCGACTGCCGCCGGTACTCGGCCGCCGCCGACAACTGCTCCTGCAGGGCCGTCGGCGGGCCGCTCACCGCGGGCACCTCGGACGCCGCGATCTTCGCCAGCACCTCGCCGCGCGCCACCCGGGCCTCCGCCAGGGTCCGGTCGGCCCGCGAGAGCACGTCCCGCAGACCGATCAGCCGCTGCTCGGAGTCCTGCCGGACGACTCGCACCGCCTCGACCTCCCGGCGTACGTCCTCCAGCGCCAGGGCGGCCCGGTCGTAGCGCCCGGTGTCCGGGCGGCCACCCCCCGGGGCCGAACTCCCCGCCACCGCGACCCAGAACGCCAGCGGGTCCTCGATCACCCGGGCCCGCAGGTCCGCCAGTTCGGCGGTGATGGCCTCCAGGTCGTCGCCCGAGGGGTGTTCCCCCGGCCGGACCCCGACCGAGTGGGCCAGGGAGCGGGTCCGGTGCAGTTCGGCGGAGAGCAGGTCGATCCGGGCGGGCAGGGCCGACCACACCGAGTCGGCGGCGACCACCACGTCCAGGGAGCCCGCGTACAGCTCGTTCATCCGGGCCACCAGCTCGGCGAGCGAGAACCGCTCCGCCAGCGCCACGCCCTCCACCGCGGCCCCCGCGATCAGCACGCCGGGCCCGCTCAGCCGGTCCGTCAGCTCGACCAGGTCCTCGCGGGTCGGCCAGCGGCGCCGCTCCCGGATCTCCCGGGCGGCGGCCAGTGCCCCGCTGTAGGCGTCGAAGTACCGCCACAGCCGGGTGATGGAGGCGTCGGCCTCGGCCCACCGCTCCTTGGTGACCCCGGTCAGCCCGGCGCCCTCCAGCAGCCGCCGCCCGGCATGGTCCTGGAGCGCGAGCAGGGAGGTCTCGACGGCCTCGTGCTCCGCGCCCAGCCGGGCCAGCGCACGGTCCACGCCGTCCCGGTCCATCACCGGGGGCTGTGCCCCGAACGACCGTGCCTCCACGGGCTCCGCCTCCGCCTTCGTCTTCGGTCTCCTGGCGCCGGGCTCCGAATCCGCCACCGGCCTCAGTCCCGGTACTTGGGCGCGGGCGGGCCGCTCACGCCGGGCAGCACGGGCTGGAGGTGGGTCTTGTAGGCGGTCATCCAGGGGCTGTTGTCACCGCCCGCGCGGTAGTCCTCCAGCACCTTGTTGACCCGGCGCACCAGATCGCCGGCGTCCTTGTTCATGGCCACCCCGTAGAACTCCTTGGTGAAGGGGGAGCCCACCAGCTGGACCGACGGGTCCTGCGCGGCCTGGCCGGCCGCGAGGGCGTTGTCCGTGATGATGCCGTCCACCTCGCCCAGCTGCAGCCGCACCAGGCAGTCCAGCTGGTTGGGCACGCTGACGGGAACGGCGCCGTACGACTGGGCGGCGAGCGCGGCCTCCGCCGTGGAACCGGCCGCCGTGCAGATCCGCTGGCCCTTCAGCGAGGCGTCGTAGCCGGTGATCTTCGAGACCTTCGGCGCCAGCACCTGCTGGCCCGCCTCGAAGTAGGCCGTCGAGAAGGCGACGTCCTCCAGACGCTTGCAGTTGATCGTCATGGTCCGCACGACGATGTCGACGGTGCCGTCCTTGAGCGCGGGGATGCGCTGGCTGGTGGGGATCGCCCGGTAGATGACCTTGTTGGGGTCGCCCAGGATGTCCTTCGCTATCGCCTTGACCAGGGCGATGTCGAAGCCGTCGAGCTCGCCGGCCGGGTTGCGGTAACCCCACTTGAAACTGTTCTGGTCCACACCCGCGACGAGGTGGCCCGCGGCGCGGATCCGCTGGATCGCCGACCCGTCCAGCCCGCCCGGGCGCAGGCTGGCTTCCGGGTCCTGGCAGGTGTCGCCGGGCGCCAGCGGGGCGACGGCCATCCTGGCCGGCTCGCGCACCGTCGGGACGTGCCCGGTCCCCGGGGCCGCCTGGGCCAGGGGCAGCAGGACGGCGGCGGCCGTCAGCGCGCAGGCAACGGCCATGGCGCTGACCCCGCCCCAGCCGCGCAGCCGGCCCGAGAGCCGCCGCACGCCGCGGAGCGCGCGGCCCTCGTGCGCCGCGTGGCCCGCGTGACCCTCGTAGCCCTCCGGGCCCTCGTAGCGCTCCGGGATCTCGTGGACTCCGGTGCCCGCGTACCGCTCCGTGCGCCGGACCTCGCGCCTGACACGTCTGCGCATCGCTCTCACCTGTACTCCGAAAGCCTGCGCCCGATGCCGAGCAGTGCCGCCGCCGCGCCGACGACCGCCAGGGCCGCCGCGCCTGTCACCAAACCGTCGAGCGCGCCGAGACCGCCCTCGGCGGCCCGGGTGAACTGCTGCTGTTCGTGGGCCACGGCCTGTTCCAGCGAGGCGTCCACCGTGTCGAAGGCGGCGCCGCTGTACTCCTTGTGGTCCTTGTCCCCGATGACCTGGCCGAGGGCGCCCTGGTAGTCGCCCTTCAAGTCCGTCTGCCGGGCGGCCGCGTGCAGTTCCTTCCACCGCTTCACGCCGTCCGCCGCACGGGCGACCGGCGTCCGGCCGGCCTCGTCGTCGGCGAGCTTCAACGCCGTCGCGAGGCCCGCCTCGAGGCCCTTCATGTCGTTCCCGAAGTCCACGTCGTACTTGTCGGACTTCTTGTCCTCGGCCAGCACGGCGCCGCGCGAGATCAGCGTCAGGTTCTCACTGGCCCGTGCCTGCAGCGAGGCGATCCGCGCGTCGTTGAGCACCTTCAGCGACTCCTGCCCCTGGGTGCGGGCCTCGCTCAGCCCCGACCGGGCGACCGTGTGCCCCGCGGCCAGCCACAGCAGCACCACCAGCGAGGCGGCGGTCGCGACGACGAGCCCGTGGTTGAAGACCCGATGGGTACGCAGGTAGTTGCGCCGCTGCGCCCATGCCAGGGCGGCGAGCGCGAGCAGACCCGCCCCGATCGAGGCCAGCGGCAGGGAGCGGGCGTCGTCGTAGTCGGTGTAGAGCCGGCCGGTCTCCGCCTCGTAGAGCCGCTGGGCGGCCGGCAGCAGCTGGGTGCTCATCTGCTCGTTGGCGTACCGGAGATAGGCGCCGCCGAGCGGAAGGCCCTGCTTGTTCGTGGCCCGCGCCTGCTCGATCAGGCCCGCGTAGCGGGGCAGCTGCTCGCTCAGCAGGGTGATCTGCTTGCGGGAGTCCTCGCCGGCCCCGGTGTTCGCGGCCGCGCTCACCAGCAGCCGCGACGCGTTGGCTATGTCCTTCTCGTACCGCTGGCGGACCTCGCGCGGCTCGTCGCCGCCCGCGAGGAACCCGCTGGAGGAGACGGTGTCGGCGTCCGCGAGCGAGCGGTAGATGCTGGCCGCGTCGGCGCTCAGCGGCTGGCTGCGGCCCACCACGTCGTCGGCGGCCGTCACCCGGCCGGAGATCTCCCAGACGGAGACCAGGCCGAACAGCAGGACCAGCGCGGCCAGTACCGCACCGATGATCCGCAGCCGGCCGGGCTCGGTCGTGGCGGCGGCGCGCAGCTGCTCCACGCCCTCGGCCCAGGCGGTACTGCGTCCGGGCAGGCCGTCGGGCGGTGGCGCCGGCGGGCCGGAGGGCGCCGCGACGGCGCCGCCCGGCGCGGGCGCGCGTGATGTGATGGCCACCGTGACCTCCCCCTCGGTCCTGAGTGCTTGGCAGCAGTATGGCCTTAGTGAGGGTCGACCACAGCACCCGGTGCTGGATCAGTCACGATCCGCCCCGATCCGTCCCTCCCCCTTCGGCCGTCGGCCGTCCCTCCCCTTCACCGTGAATACGCCCCGCCGGCCGCCGTGGTTCCGCGCGGACGCGCGTTCATCCGAAATGGGCACGCAGCTTTCCGTAGGCCTCAGGGCCGGACCCGAGGGCGTCCAGCCCCAGCAGGCCGGCGCCGAGCACCGGCGGGGCCGTCACCACCGAAACCCGGGCGTACGGGGCCCGTTCGGCGAGCAGTGCCTCGATCCGCCCGTTCAGCTGCGGATGCCGGGCCGCCAGCACGCTGCCGCCCAGCAGTACGGGCGCCTCCTCGGCCAGCAGGCCGAGCCGCTCCAGCGCCACCGACGCCAGCGCGACCACCTCATCCGCCTGCCGTTCCACCAGTGCCGAGGCCACCGGATCGCCGGCCGCGGCGGTGGCGAACAGCACCGGCACCAGCTCGTGGACGCGGCCGGGCGCGATCGTGCCCAGGTGTACGGCCTCGATCAACTCGTACATGGAGCCCAGCCCGAAGTGCTCGGGCAGCGCCGCCGCCAGTGCGGTCGGCCCGCCGCGGCCGTCCTCGGCCCGCGCCGCCCACCACATGGCCTCGGCGGCCAGTCCGCCGCCGCCGCCCCAGTCGCCGGAGATCTGCCCGAGCGCGGGGAACCGGGCGGTGCGTCCGTCGGGCAGCATGCCCACGCAGTTGATGCCGGCCCCGCACACCACCGCGACCCCGCGCGGCCCCTCGGCCGCGGCCAGTCCCGCCCGCAGGATGGCGAAGGTGTCGTTGCGGACCTCGGTGGCCGCGCCCCAGCCGCGCGCCGCGATGGCCTGCGCGAGCAGGCGTTCCTCCACGGGGAGGTCCGCGTTGGCCAGGCAGGCCGAGACCTGGAGGGCGTACGGGTTCCCGGGCGCGAGCCGGGCCAGTCCGGCGGCCTCGGCCGCCTCCGCGACGGCCCGCCCGAGGGCGTCCACCGCCGCTTCCACCCCGACGCGCGGGGGCTGGAAGCCCCCCGCGCGCCCGGTTCCGAGCACCGTGCCGTCCGCGGCGATCAGCGCCACGTCCGTCTTGCTGTTGCCCGCGTCCACGGCGAGGACCGCCGCGCCGGCGGGCTGGGGGGCGGGTCGGCTCACGCCCATGCCAGGTGCTCCTTGTTGTGCGCGAGGAGCCGGTCGGTCAGCCCTTCGGCGAGGTCGTACTGGCCGACCAGCGGGTGCGCCAGCAGCGCCTTGAAGACCCGCTCGCGGCCGCCGCGCAGCGCAGCGTCGAGCGCGAGGTCCTCGTACGCCGTCACGTTGGCGATCAGCCCGGCGTACAGGGGATCGAGCCGGGGCACGGCCAGCGGCGTCGGTCCGGAGCGGTCCACCCGGGCCTGGACCTCGATGACCGCGTCGTCCGGGAGGAAGGGCAGGGTGCCGTTGTTGAGGGTGTTGACCACTTGCAGGGCGCTGCCGCCGTCGCCGAGCAGGGCCGCGGCCAGGTCCACGGCGGCCTCCGAGTAGAAGGCGCCGCCGCGCTTGGCGAGCAGTTCCGGCTTCTCGTCGAGCGCGGGATCCCCGTAGAGGCCGAGCAGTTCCTTCTCCATCGCGGCGACCTCGGCGGCGCGGGAGGGCTTGGTGGCGAGCTCGCGGACGACCTCGTCGTGCGCGTAGAAGTAGCGCAGGTAGTACGAGGGGACCACGCCGAGCCGGTCCAGGACCGCGTGCGGCAGGCGCAGGTCCCCGGCGATGGCCTCGCCGTGCGCGGCCAGCAGCTGCGGCAGCAGGTTCTCGCCCTCGGGGCCGCCCTTGCGCACCCCCAGCTCCCAGGTGAGGTGGTTGAGGCCCACGTGGTCGAGGTGGATGTCGGCGGGGGTCAGGTCCAGCATCGCGGCGAACCTGCGCTGGAAGCCGATGGCCACGTTGCACAGCCCGACGGCCTTGTGCCCGGCCTGCAGCAGGGCGCGGGTGACGATCCCGACCGGGTTGGTGAAGTCGATGATCCAGGCGTCCGGGTTGGAGCGCCGGACCCGCTCGGCGATGTCGAGGACCACCGGGACGGTGCGCAGCGCCTTGGCGAGGCCGCCCGCGCCGGTGGTCTCCTGGCCGACGCAGCCGCATTCCAGCGGCCAGGTCTCGTCCTGGAGGCGGGCGGCCTGCCCGCCGATGCGCAGCTGGAGCAGGACCGCGTCGGCGCCGGCCACGCCCGCGTCGAGGTCGGAGGTGGTGGTGATCAGGCCGGGGTGCCCCTGCTTGGCGAAGATCCGCCGGGCCAGGCCGCCGATCAGCTCCAGCCGTTCGGCGGCCGGGTCGATCAGCACCAGCTCGCTGATGGGCAGGGTGTCGCGCAGCCGCGCGAATCCGTCGATCAGCTCGGGGGTGTAGGTGGAACCGCCGCCCACCACTGCGAGTTTCATGATGACTAGCCTTTCACTCCGGTCAGGGTGACGCCTTCGACGAACGCCTTCTGGGCGAAGAAGAAGAGGACGATCACCGGGGCCATGACCAGCACGGTCGCGGCCATGGTCAGATTCCAGTTGGTGTGGTGGGCGCCCTTGAAGGACTCCAGTCCGTAACTGAGGGTCCAGGCCGCCGGGTTGTCGGAGGCGTAGATCTGCGGGCCGAAGTAGTCGTTCCAGGCGCAGAAGAACTGGAACAGCGCGATGGCCGCGATGCCGGGCTTGGCCATCGGCAGGACCACTCGCAGCAGGGTGCGCACCTCGCCGCAGCCGTCGACCTTGGCGGCGTCCAGGTACTCGTCGGGGATGGTCAGCAGGAACTGGCGCAGCAGGAAGATGGAGAAGGCGTCGCCGAAGGCCATCGGGATGATCAGCGGCCACAGGGTGCCGGACAGGTCCAGCTGCTTGGCCCAGAAGAGGTACATCGGGATGACGACCACCTGGGGCGGCAGCATCATCATGGCGATCACGAGCAGCAGCGACAGCCGCCGGCCGCGGAAGCGGAACTTGGCGAGCGCGTAGGCGACGGGCACCGATGAGACCACGGTGAGCAGGGTGCCGAGGCCCGCGTAGAGCAGGGTGTTGCGCCACCAGGTCAGGAACCCGGGGGTGTTCCACACCTTGGCGTAGTTGCCCCACTCCCAGGTGTGCGGCCAGAGGTTGCGGGTCAGGGCCTGTTGGTCGCTCATGAGCGAGGTCAGGAAGAGGAAGACGAACGGCATGATGAAGAAGAGCGCCGCCGCGACTCCGAGGCTGTGCACGGCGATCCAGTGGAGTGCGGCCTTGCGGCGCGCGGTCCGTACGGCCTGGGCGGAATCCGTGCTACCGGAACTCCGGGGCCGGGTCGTGCTGCGGTCGATCAGCTGAGTCATGGTCCTCAGTCACCTGCTTCGATCAGCCCGCCGCGGCGACGCATGAGCAGCGCGGTGAAGGCCATGGAGAGGGCGAACAGCACCAGGGCCACCACGCACGCGGCGCCGTAGTCGAAGCGCTGGAAGCCGACGTTGTAGATGACCTGGGGCAGGGTCAGCGTGGACTTGTCCGGGTATCCGGGCTCCATCTGCTGGCCCGAGCCGCCGATGTGGCCGGAGGCGACCTTCCCCGCCACCAGGGGCTGTGTGTAGAACTGCATGGCCTGGATCACTCCCGTGACCACCGCGAACAGGATGATCGGGGAGATGTTCGGCAGGGTGATGTGGCGGAAGCGCTGGAGTGCTCCGGCCCCGTCCAGCTCGGAGGCCTCGTACTGCTCCTTCGGTACGTCGAGGAGCGCGGCCATGAAGATGACCATGAGGTCGCCCACCCCCCACACCGCGAGCGCGGTCAGGGCCGGCTTGGACCAGTCGGGGTCGGTGAACCAGCCGGGCGCGGAGATCCCGACCGAGTCGAGCAGGATGTTGACGGGGCCGGTGCCGGGGTTGAGCAGGAAGACGAAGCCCAGCGTCGCGGCGACCGGCGGGGCCAGGTAGGGCAGGTAGAAGAGGGTGCGGAAGAGGCCCGCGCCGAGCTTGATCTTGGTGATGAGCAGGCCGACGCCGAGCCCGAAGGCCACCCGGCAGGTGACCATCACCAGGACCAGCCACAGGGTGTTGCGCATGGCCGGCCAGAACAGCGGATAGTCGGTGAACACGTACGACCAGTTGTCCAGCCCGTTGAAGACCGGCGGGCGGAAGCCGTCGTACTTGGTGAAGGAGAAGTAGACCGTGGAGAGCAGTGGGTAGGCGAAGAAGACGCTGAACCCGATGAGCCAGGGCGACATGAAGGCCGCCGTGCGCAGCGCCGACCTGCGGCGTTTCGCGCGGAGTTCGGGGGAGACGGCGGGGGTGGGGGTGGGGGCGGTGTCCGTCGCGTTCATGGGGCTACTTCGCCTTCGCGATGTCCGTGTCGATCTGCTGGTCGGTCTTGGCGAGACCGGCCGCGATGTCCGCGACGTCACCCTTCTCGACCGAGTACGCGAAGTCGGCGAAGGTCAGCTGGTAGGTGCCGCCGTCGGCCTGCGCCGGGGTGGTGGTCGACTTCGGGTGTTTGGCGATGTCGATGAAGGTCTTGAACTCCGGGGTCACCTGGAGCTTGGGGGAGTCCAGCGCGGCCAGCGTGGAGGGCACGTTGTGGATGGCGTTGGCGAAGTCCACGACCGCGTCGGTGTCGGTGGTCATGTACTTGGTCAGTTCCCAGGCCGCGTTCTGCTTCTTGCTCGCCGAGGAGATGCCCATGATCGTGCCGGCGAGGTAGCCCTTGCCGTAGTCGGCGAGCTGGTCGTCGGGGACGGGCATCGGGGCGGTGGCGATCTCGAACTTGACGCCGGCCTCCTTGGCCATGGCCGCCCGCCACTCCCCGTCGATCTGCATGGCGACCAGGCCGAGGTGGAAGGGGTGCTCCGCGCTCCACTCGTCGCCGAAGGTGGTGCGGAACTTCTCCAGCTTCTCGTAGCCGCCGAGCTTGGTGACCAGGTCCTTCTGCGCGTTCAGCATCTTCGCGAAGCCGGGGTCCTTGGCCAGGTTCGACTTGCCCTGGGCGTCGAAGTAGGACGGGCTCCACTGGGCGGCCATGCGCTGGGGGGCGGTCTCGTAGCCGTGGAAGGTGGGCATGATGCCGAGCTGCTCGTACGAATCGCCCTTGGACACCGTCAGCTTCTGCGCGTCCGCCTCGAACTCGCTCCAGGTCTTGGGCGGTCCGCTGATGCCGGCGGCGTCGAAGGCGGTCTTGTTGTAGACGAGGCCGTACGCGTCGTTGAGCAGCGGAAGCGTGCACTGGTTGCCGTTGAACTGGGTGTACTGCAGGAGGGTCTTGGGGAAGACCTTCTCCTTGTCGACCCCGGACTTCTTCAGGAAGGGGTTCAGGTCGGCGAAGGCGCCGGAGTTGCAGAACTTGCCGACGCTGTCGGTGGTGAAGGAGGAGACCACGTCGGGGGCCTTGTCGCCGCCCGCGCGCAGCGCCTGGTTGATCTTGTCGTCCGTCATGTTGCCCGTGACGTTCACCTTGATGTTCGGGTGCGTCTTCTCGAACCGGGCGATGTTGTCCTCGATGGCCTTGATCTCGCTCGGGGCGGACCAGCCGTGCCAGAAGTTGAGGGTGACTTCCTTGTTCGGGTCGTCGTCGGAGGCGGTGTTGGCGGTGGAACCCGTACACGCGGTGGCGAGTACGGATATCGCGGCGACGGCGACGGCTGCGGCGGTCAGGCGGCGGGTTCTGGGCATGACGGAGTCACTCTCTGCGCGGGGGGACTTCCTGAAGGGGTGTTGCGGGTGGGGTGTACGGGGCCTGCGGGGACTGCCGGCCTACGGGACTGCGTGCGGGGCGGGAGCTGCGGGGGCGGGACGGTGGTGCGGGGGTGGCACGGGAGGTGCCGGTGGTGCGGTTCAGCGGCGCGAGGTGTCGAAGACCTCGTCGCGGGTGGCGGCCAGGGCGCTCTCCAGCGCCCCGCGCAGTACGGGCCGTTCCCGTACCTCGCCGGTCACCAGCAGGGGCCGGGACGGGGCGAGATCGGCGAGCTCGGCTTCGATGAGCTCCCGCAGCGGCTCCCCGCCCGCGATGGTCAGCGCACCGGAGAGGACCACGATCTCCGGGTCCAGCACGGCGACCAGCGAGGCGAGTCCGGTGGCGAGCGCGGTGGCGTACTCCCGCAGCAGCCGCAGGTGGGCCCCCTCGGGAGCGGCGGCCGCCTGGGCCAGCAGCGCGGCGGCCGCGGCGACCATCGCCCCGGACTCGGCGCCGTGCACGGCGCCGTGCACCGACCCGGACGGGGCCGCCGGGGCCTCGACGCCGAGGCGGGCCGCCATCGAGGGCAGTACCTGCGCTCCGGCCAGTTCCTGGTAGCCGCCGGAGTTGACCCGGGTGACCTGGCGGACCAGCGGATGGCCGGGGACCGGCAGGAAGCCGACCTCGCCGGCGCCGCCGGTCCAGCCGCGGTGCAGCCGGCCGCCGAGCACCAGGGCGGCGCCCAGGCCCTCCTCGTTCCACAGCAGGACGAAGTCCTCGTGTCCGCGGGCGGCGCCCAGGCGCTGCTCGGCGACGGCGACGAGGTTCACGTCGTTCTCGTACTCGACCGGCATCGGCAGGGCCGCCGCCAGCTCGTCGAGGAGCGTGGGGGACTGCCAGCCCGCCAGGTGGTCGGCGTAGCGCAGCACCCCGGTGCGGGGGTCGAAGGAGCCGGGGGTCGCGATGACGACCCGGTGGACGTCCCCCAAGTGCAGCCCGGCGTCCTTGACGGCCTCGCCGAGGGCGCGGCCGACCTGCTCGACCGGGCCGGTGCCCGGCACGTACGGGAGCTCGTGGCTGCCGATCACCTCGCCGGTCAGATCGGCGACGGAGGCGAGGATCCGGCCCGGGGTGACGTCGAGTCCGGCGACGTGCGCGGCCCGCGCGTTGATCGCGTAGAGCTGGGCGTTGGGGCCGGGGCGCCCGGTGGCGGTGCCGGTGGCGACGACCAGCCCGGCGGCTTCCAGGCGGGCCAGCAGCTGGGAGGCGGTGGGCTTGGAGAGGCCGGTGAGGTGCCCGATCCGGGTCCGGGACAGGGGACCGTGCGTCAGCAGGAGCTCGAGCGCGGCCCGGTCGTTCAGGGCGCGCAACAGGCTGGGCGTACCAGGGGTGACTGCTGGCATGGGGTGCGTTTCTCCCTCACCGAGGTGAACTGTTAGGTAAGTTTCCTATCAGCGTGTGAGTCGTGTCAATGGCACTGCCCATACCGTGCTCCCACCGTTGTCCGAGAGCGCCGTGAACACGCCGCTGCCCCCGCAGGCGGGACCTGCGGGGGCAGCGGCGTACGGGTGACGGGCGGGGAGGGGCTACTTGGTGATCCGGGGAACGGAACCCGGACCGCCTACGGCCGGCGGCGGGATCGCCGCGGTCGCCAGGGACTGCGGCGAAGCCGGGTTCGCCAGTGCCGACGGCGGAGCGACGGCGGCCGAGGGATCGGCCGGGGCCTCGTCCTCGGCGGGAGCCGCCAGGCCCCCGACGATCCCGATGCCCGCGGTGTCGAAGGCGTCCTTGATCCGCCAGCGCAGCTCGCGCTCCACGGCGAACTGCTGGCCCGGCATCGTCTTCGCCGACACCTTCACCGTCATCGAGGCCAGCAGCACCTCGTCCAGACCCAGCACCTCCACCGGGCCCCACAGCCGCTCGTCCCAGGGGGACTCCTTGGCCATGGACTCGGCGATGCCCTGGACCACCTCGCGGATCTGCGAGAGGCTCTCGGTCGGCTTGACCTGCACGGCCACGCCCGCCGTGGCCCAGCCCTGGCTGAGGTTGCCGATCCGCTTGATCTCACCGTTGCGGACGTACCAGATCTCGCCGTTGTCCCCGCGCAGCTTGGTGACGCGCAGCCCCACCTCGACGACCTCGCCCGAGGCCACCCCGGCGTCGATCTTGTCGCCGACGCCGTACTGGTCCTCAAGGATCATGAACACGCCGGAGAGGAAGTCGGTCACCAGGTTGCGGGCGCCGAAACCGATCGCGACACCGGCCACACCGGCGGACGCCAGCAGCGGGCCCAGGTTGATGTCGAGCGCGCCGAGCACCATCAGACCGGCCGTGCCGAGGATCAGGAACGAGGCCACCGAACGCAGGACCGACCCGATCGCCTCGGACCGCTGGCGGCGCCGCTCGGCATTGACCAGCAGCCCGCCCAGCGCGGTCCCCTCGACGGCCTCGGCGCCGCGGTTCATCCGGGTTATGAGCTTGGTCAGGGACTTGCGGACCACGGAACGCAGGGCGAAGGCGATGACCAGGATCAGGAGGATCCGCAGGCCGAGGTACAGCCATCCGGCCCAGTTCTCCTCGATGAAACTGGCGGCGTTGGTGACGCTCTCGTGGGTCTCTCTGATCGTTTGGGAAGCGTCCGGGGTGTCGGCTGCGAGAGGGAACAGGGCGGCAGGCCTGGGCACGGCGGGGACCTCCAGATATAGCGGTCTGCCCGGGATACGGGGTGGCGGGCAGACCAACCACCCTAACGGGGCACTCGGCCGAGCTTGTTGCCGTGTTCGAGGGAGAGACCAGACTCACGCGGGGATGAAGCGTTTGTGGTCGAAAACACCTCGGACCCGTTACGGGCGCGTGGTGGCGTTTCGACCAGCCATAAGGGGAGACTGGAAGGCAGATCGTCCCGGCGCGAGCCACGCGCCGCCGACGTACAAGGAGGCAGTCCGTGCCGCACGTCCTGGTCCTCAACGCGTCGTACGAGCCCCTCGGCGTCGTACCGCTCCGCCGCGCGCTCGTCCTCGTCCTGGAGAACAAAGCGATCTCCCTGGAGGAATCCGGCGCCTTTCTGCACAGCGCGACAAGAGCCCTCCCCGCTCCCAGCGTGGTCAGGCTCAAGCGCTTCGTGCGGGTCCCCTACCGGGGGCCCGTTCCGCTCACCCGGCGCGCACTCTTCGCCCGGGACGGCGGCCGCTGCATGTACTGCGGAGCCGTCGCCACCAGCGTCGACCACGTCGTCCCGCGCAGCCGGGGCGGCCAGCACGCGTGGGACAACGTCGTCGCCGCGTGCCGCCGCTGCAACCACGTCAAGGCCGACCGCCACCTGGTGGACCTGGGCTGGCGCCTGCGGCACCAGCCGGCCCCGCCGTCCGGACTGGCCTGGCGGATCATCGGCACGGGACACCGGGACCCCCAGTGGATGCCCTACCTCCAGCCGTACGGCGCGGAAGACGCCCTCGACAGGATCGGAGTCACGGCGGCGGCGTCCTGACAGGACCGCCCCGGCCGGGGCAGGCCGTCACCCCTGGGGAGCCGCCGCGAAGGCCTCCGCGGTGACCAGGCTGCAGCCGAAGCGGGTGGCCCGCGCGTCGCAGGTGACGCGCAGGAACCGCGCGGGCTCCACCGCCGTCAGGTGGACCGTGTCCACTCCGCCCGTGGAGGAGACCGACGCCGCCGGGGTCCAGGAGACCCCGTCCGCCGAGGTCTCCACCCGGAAGCGGGAGGGGTACGCCTCCTGCCAGCGCAGGCGCAGCAGGCCGATGCGGGCCGCCGCCGGGAGCTCGGCCTGCCACCAGGCTCCGTCCGTCGCGGGGGAGGACCAGCGGGTCGCCGGGGAGTCGTCCAGGGCGGCCGAGGCCGGGAAGTCCGGGGTCTCGTTCGCGGAGGACGTGGCCCGTGCGCCCCGCAGGAGGTTCGGGCCGGCCGTGCGCGGGTAGGCGCGGACCTTCAGCACGTGGGTCTCGGAGCCGGCCCCGGAGCCGAAGGTCACCGGCACCTCGTAGGTCCCCGGGGCGGTGCCGGCCGCCACCGCGACCTCCACCGGGACGACCGCCCGAGTGCCGCGCGGCGCCACCGCGACCTCCGGGAGCCGGACCTCGATCCCCGGCGGCGGGGCCGCCGACAGGGGGCCGCGGACCTCCCCGGGCCGCAGCGCGGACAGCTCCGCGGGGACCCGCGCCGCGGCCCCGCCGACCTCGGCGTCCACCGTGCCGGCCAGTTCGAAGCGGGCCTCGGGCCCGTCCGCCGTCCAGGGGACCACGCTGTGCACGGCCGGAGCCGGGCCCGACCAGGTGAGCCGGACCGCGTCGGCCCGCAGGCCGCCGACGTCCGCCTGCGTCCAGCCGGAAGCCGCCGCTTCCGCGACCTTGCGCCAGCCCTCGCCCGGTACGTGTGCCTCGATCGCCGCGCCCCGGCTCCCGGTCGGCAGCGGGTCGGTCATGACGGTCACCGTCGACACCGGCCGGGTGGCGGACAGCTGGACCGTCCAGGAGTCCGCGGCCTTGGAGACGTTCCCGGCGGGACGGGCCGCGCCGGTCCACGCGTCGGCCTCGGCCGCCGCCCTGGAGAGGAAGGGGTCCAGTACCGCCTTGTCCACCCGCACGTCGCCCGCCGCGGTGTCGGACAGCGCCTTGCGGGCGGCCGAGAGGGCCTGCGAGGACTGCCAGGCCGCCGCCCCGTCCCCGCGGGCCTGCGCCTGCAGGACGTCCAGGGCCAGTTCCCCGGCCGCCCCGTAGCGCGCGAGCCGGGACAGCCAGGGACCCGCCTCCCCGGCAAGGCCGGGCAGCCGGTCGGGTGCCTCGCGCAGCACGCGGAACGCGGCCCGCAGGCGTTCCCCCGCCGCCGGATCTCCGGCGGAGCGCGTCCGCCAGAACTCCTCCACCAGCGGCGCCAGATAGGCCGACTCCGGCTGGGCGAGCCCGGAGGAGGCGGTGTTCCCGGCCAGCGCGGACAGCGCCTCCCGGGCCCTGGGGTCCGGGCCGGCCAGGTCGGCCACGGCCGCCGCCCACGACGCGTCGGCCCGGTAGCCGCGGGGGTTCCACGCGAAGTCGGCCACCGTGAACAGGGGGACCCGGGACAGGGTGCCCTGGGGCATCGCGTTGGCCAGGACGGCCGCCGAACCGCCCGCCACCACCGGGTCCCGCCCCGCGTACGGGCCGAGGAAGATCCGGTCCGGATCCCAGTCGTTGACCGGGTAGTTGTCCATGGTGACCAGCGGATGCCCGAGTGCGGAGCGCGCCCCGGCCAGTTCGCGCCCGGTGATCGTGCGCGGCAGCACGCCGACGCCCGTCCAGGCGACCTCCACCCTGCCGTCCAGGGCCCCGGCCAGCGCGGTCCGGTAGGCCGTCGCGCCGTCCTGGTAGTACTCGGTCGGCAGCAGCGACAGCGCGGGCGCCCCGGGATACCGCGCGGCCAGGTGCGCCGCCAGTTCGCCCGCGACCTCCGCGTGCGCCTTCGCGGCCGCCGCCGGGCCCTTCCCGTAGCGCTCCCGGTCGGCCCGGCAGCCCCACTCCGTGTAGCTGACGTCCTGGAACTGCAGCTGGAACGCCCGGAATCCGAGGTCCCACATGGCGTCCACCTTGCGGGCGAGCGCCGCCCGGTCGGCCGCCCGCGACAGGCACATGGACTGTCCGGGCGCCACCGCCCACGCCAGTACGACCTTGTTGGCGCGGGCCCGTTCGGCCAGCGTCCGCAGCTCCGCCGCCTGCTCCGCCGGGTAGTCCCGGCGCCAGTCCGTGGTCCGGTAGGTGTCGTCGCCGGGCGCGAGCAGGAGCCGGTTCTGCTTGGTGCGGCCCATGAACTCGACCTGTTCGAGCCGCTGCGCGGCCGTCCACGGGGTCCCGTAGAACCCTTCGGTGATCCCGCGTACGGGCGCGGTCGGCCAGTCCCGCACGAGCACCCCGGGAACCTTTCCGGCGCCGGAGGCGATCAGCTGACGCAGCGTCTGGGCGGCGTGGAACAGTCCGTCGTCCCCCACGCCCGCCAGTGCGACCGTGTCCCGCCCGCCGGCCCGGCCCACCGCCAGCCGGTACCCGCCGGCCGGCAGGTCGCCGGCCCCGGCCGCGCCCAGCTCGGTCAACGCCCTTTCCGCATCCGGCCCTTGGATTTGCACGACGGGGATCCCCGCGGGCAGTGGCTGTCCGTCGGCCCGCTCGTGCAGGGTCCGCACCCCCGCCCCGCGCAGGGCCGCGCGGACCACCCGGACGGCGTACGGGTCCGCGTCGGCGGGCAGCACCAGTACGGCCTCGGCGCCCAGCGGCACCGCTCGGGCCGGATCCGCGGCCATGGACCGCGGGCGCGGCCACACCGCGGGCCCCTCGGCGGCGGCCCGCGCCGGATCGGAGCCGCTCTCCGGTACGGATACGGGAGCGGGCGCGGGGTCGAGGGCGGGTGCGGCTATAGAAACGGCCGAGGGATCGAGGGCTGGAGCGGGTGTCGAGGGCGCCGCGAAGGCGCCGGGCGGACCGACGACCACCGACCCGCCCAGCAGCGTCCCGATCACCGCGACGGCCGCGGCCGTCGCCCGCTTGCTGCCCCTGAGCTGCACGTAGCCTCCGCGTCCCGAGTCGCCCCCGCTCGTACGAATGAGCCCGAGCCCACCATCCGTACGGCCGGGGTGTCAACGCCCGAGGGCGATCTGACCTGGATACGCCAGGAATGCGGTGCGTCCGACTGGGTATGGCTGCGATGTTCTCCGGCGGTGTTCCATGGTTCTGACAGATCCTCACGCACAAAGGATTCCCAATGAAGTTGTCAAGCTCGCCCGGTGGCGCACTGTGAGCGTTTCATCCCAGCGTGACAGGGCTGGGCGGTGCGGTGATCTCGAAAGCTCGGCCGTCGCGTATGAGGGCCCACAGAACGTTCAATCGGCGCCGTGCGAGGGCGATGACAGCCTGCCTGTGGTTCTTGCCCTCGGCTCGTTTGCGCGTGTAGAACGCTTTCGAGGTGGGGCAGCATCGGGCGGCGACCTGGGCGGACATGTAGAAGACCCGCAGCAGGCGGCGGCAGTACCGCCGTGGCCTGCGCATATTGCCGGTGATCCGTCCGGAGTCCCTGGGGACGGGTGCCAGGCCGGAAACGCCGGCGAGACGGTCGGGACTGCCGAAGACGCTCATGTCGCCACCGGTGTGTGCGATGAACTCCGCAGCCAGGACCGGGCCGATGCCGGGCATGCTCAGGATGACTTCGGCGTGTGGGTGGTCGCGAAACCGGCCCTCGATCAGGGCATCGGTCTCAGCGATCTCCTCATCGAGGGCCATCACCTCCCTCGCGAGCTTGGCGACGACGACTGCGGCCAGCTTCTCCCCGGCGACAGCGGTGTGCTGGGCTTCGGCGGCCTCGATCGCGGTGTCCGCGACGAGTTTGTAGTTGCGGACCTTGCGGTTCTTCAGCCATTCGGCGAGACGGTTCTTTCCGATGCGTCGCAGGGCCGCGGGGGTCTGGTAGCCGGTCAGCAGCACGAGGGATGCCTTCGAGGTGCTGTAGTCGAAGGCCCGCTCCAGGGCGGGGAAGTACTCCAGCATCTGGGCCCGCATCCGGTTGATCGTCCTGGTGCGGTCGGCGGCCAGGTCCAGGCGTCGCGAGGTGAGGATCCGCAGGTCCACGGCGATGTCGTCGCCGCGGTGCATGGTCTGCAGGTCGCGGCGCATACGCGCCTGGTCCGCGATGACGAAGGCGTCCTTCGCGTCCGTCTTGCCGTCGCCGCGGTAGGACCCGGAGGCGTGGTGGACGGTGCGGCCGGGGATGTAGAGGACCCGCTGTCCGTTGTCGGTCAGCAGGGCGATCATCAATGCGGCACCGCCGGCATTGAGGTCGATCGCCCAGGTGACCGGCTCACCCTGGCTCAGCTCCAGTACGTCGGCGAGCAGTTTGAGCAGTGTGGTCTCGTCATTGGCGACCCGTCGCGACAGCTTCCGCTGGCCGTCGGTGTCGATCACCACGCAGTGATGCTCGGCTTTGCCCGCGTCTGTTCCGGCCCACAGTTCGGGCACGGTCACCTCCGAAGTCGTTCCAGTACCGGTCCCAGCAGACGACCTCGCCAGCGTGTCCTTACCAAGCGATCTTGTCGCGCGCATCCCAATGAGTGGTCGAGTCGTCGCGGGATGCCGGGCGGCCAATCCTTTGAAGCCACCACTGGGCTGGAGAACCACAGCCACACCCGACATCCCCGGGTCTTCCGATCCTACGAGTGACCGGAATCAACCCACCAACAACGTAAGGAGTGCCTGCCGTGAACACCGTCGAAGACCGGATAGCCCGCCCGCTCGCCCACCTGCCCGCGCAGGGCGGACCCTCCGAGGGGCTCGCCCTCGTCGAAGGCCCCCTCACCAGCGAGCCCCCGCTCGCCGATTCCGCGCACGCGCCGCTGACCAGCGAGCCCCCGCTCACCGACGAGGCCCCGCTGACCAGCGAGCCGACCACCGCCGCCGCGGCCGCCGCGGCGGGTGACTAGACAAGGATCCAGATGGACGACCTCGCCCGGCTCGCGGCCCTGTACGGCGTCGCCACCACCTACCAGCCCGCCGAGGACGTCACGGTCCGGGTCCCCGAGGCCACCATCGCCGCCGTGCTGCGGCAGTTGGGAGTGGACACCGACACCCCCGAGTCGCTGCGTGCCGGGGTGGCCGGGGCCGAACGCGAGGCGGCGCAAAGGCTGTTGCCGCAGGTGCTGGTGTGGTGGGCCGGGTCGAGGCCGCCGGTGGAGCTGGGCGCGCTGCCGCCCGGCACCCTCCTGAGGCTGGAGCCGGAGGAGGGGGCGGGGGAGTCGGGGGAGGCGGCTTCGCCGCAAGAGCCCGGGGGAGCGCTGCGGGAGCCGCCGCTCGGGGTGCACCGGCTCCGTGCCGAGGCCCCCGACGGCCGCACCGCGTCCGCCACCCTGATCGTGGCCCCCGACCGGGCCCCGGCCGCGCCCGAGCGCACCCACGGGCTCCTCGTCCAGCTGTACTCCCTGCTCTCCGAACGCTCCTGGGGCATGGGCGACCTCGGAGACCTGGCGGCGCTGGCGAGTTGGGCGGGCCGGGTCCACGGAGCCGGGTTCATCCAGGTCAACCCGCTGCACGCGGCCGTGCCCGGCACCCCGACCGACCCCTCTCCCTACCGCCCCTCCTCGCGCCGCTTCCCCGACCCGGTGCACCTGCGGATCGAGGACGTCCCGGAGTACGCCGACTGCCCGGACCGCGAGGCACTGGCCGAACTGGCCGCCCGGGGCGGGGAGCTGCGCCGCGAGGTGCTGGAGAAGGGCGCACTGATCGACCGGGACGCCGTGTGGGCCCTCAAGCGGGCCGCCCTGGAGCTGCTCTACACCGTCCCGCGCTCACCCGAACGGGAGGCGGATTACGGGAACTTCCGCGCCGAGCAGGGCGCGGAGCTCGACCTGCACGCCACCTGGTGCGCCGGGCACGCCGGCGACGACCCGAAGACCCGGACCGACTTCCACCGCTGGCTGGTCTGGCTGACGGACGCCCAGCTCGCCGCCGCCCAGCGGGCCGCCAAGGACGCCGGGATGGCGGTCGGCATCATCCACGACCTGGCCGTCGGGGTGCATCCGCAGGGCTCCGACACCTTCGGCCTGCCCTTCTACGCCAAGGACTGCTCCGTGGGCGCCCCGCCGGACGCCTTCAACGCGCGCGGCCAGGACTGGGGGCTGCCGCCCTGGCGCCCCGACCGGCTGGCCGCCACCGGGTACGCGCCCTTCCGGGCCCTGCTGCGCGGGGTGTTCCGGTACGCCGGCGCCCTGCGCATCGACCACGTCATGGGGCTCTTCCGGCTCTGGTGGATCCCCGAGGGGACCCCGCCCGCCGAGGGCGCGTACGTCGGCTACGACGGGGAGGCGATGCTGGCCCTGCTGGTCCTGGAGGCCCACCGGGCCGGGGCCCTGGTCATCGGCGAGGACCTCGGCACCGTGCAGCCGGGGGTCCGTCAGGCGCTGGCCCGGCGCGGGGTGCTGGGCACCTCGGTGCTCTGGTTCGAGCGGGACTGGGGCGGCGACGGGGAACCGCTGGAGCCGGCGCGCTGGCGGTCCGACTGCCTGGCCACCGCCACCACCCACGACCTGCCGCCCACGGCCGCCAAACTCGCCGGATCCCACGTGGAACTGCGCGACCGGCTGGGCCTGCTGACCCGCCCCCTGGAGCGGGAGCGCGCCGAGGACGCCGCCGACACCGCGCGCTGGCTGGACGTACTGGAGGGGCTCGGCCTGGACACCAAGGGCGAGGAGGCCGCCGTACGGGCCCTGTACGCGTTCCTGCTGCGCACCCCGGCCCGGCTGGTGGGGGTCTGGCTCCCCGACGCGGTGGGGGACCGGCGGCCGCAGAACCTGCCCGGCACCTGGGACCAGTACCCCAATTGGCGGCTGCCGGTCGCCGACGCGGAGGGCCGGCCGCTGACCCTGGAGGCGCTGGCCGCCTCGCCGCGCGCGAACGCCCTGCTGAGCGCGGTGCGGGGCGGGGCGCAGCCCCGTACGGCACCCCCGGGCGCGCGCGTCGTTTAGGTGTTCGCTACGTTTGCACCGTGGACAAGAAGAACGCTCTGCGCGCCGGCGCCGTCACGGCCGGAACGACGCTGATGATGCTGCTGATGACGTCTCCCGCCCTCGCGCTCACCCGCGACGACGGTGACGACCCGGGGCCGGGCCTGAGCATTGCCGACACGCTCGGCCTGTACGTGGCCGCGCCGATCGTGCTGTTCCTGGTCATCGCCGGTCTGGTGATCGTCGGCGACAAGTCGCGCAAGGACCAGAAGGAGAGCTGACCCCGACGGGGTCTTCGCTCCACTCGACACTTCCGGGGCGCCGGAGGTCCGCACGGACCTCCGGCGCTCAGTCGTACCCGGTCCCGGTTACGGGGCCCCTGCCAGCAGCTTGCGCAGCAGCCCGGTGAGCGCCGCGACCTCCGTGTCGTCGAGCCCCGTGAGCGCGGCGCGCTGCACCTCCAGGCCCGCCGTGACCGCCTCGTCGATGAGCGCGAGACCTCGGTCGGTGATCGTCACCTGGAGCCCCCGCCGGTCGTGCGGATCGGGGTTGCGGCAGAGCAGCCCGGCCTTCTCCAGCTTGTCCAGCCGTCCCGTCATTCCGCCCGTGGTGAGCATGAGGGTGGCTGAGAGCTGCCTCGGCGAGAGCGTGTACGGGGCTCCGCTCCGGCGCAGGGTGGCCACCACGTCGAACTCGCCGCGCGAGATCCCGTAGCGGTTGTAGGTCCGTTCCATGGCGTCGCCCATGGCCTTGGCGATCCGGTAGATCCGGCCGAACACGGCCATGGGGGCGGTGTCCAGGTCGGGTCGTACCGCGAACCACTGGGCGGCGATCGCGTCGACGGCGTCGGAGCCGTCGGCCGCGGGGGTGTGCTCGGTCATGGGCGCAGTATCCGGCTTCCACTCGGTTGTCTGCAAGAAAGTTACTTGACGATAAGTAGCTTAGCGGTAAGCTACTTACAAGCGACCTACTCGGGGGAGAAGAACATGGCGGTCAAGAGCAAGCAGGAGAGGGTGACGGGGGAGCGGTCCCTGCTCACCGGAGTGGGGATCAGCGCCATCGGCATCGGCATGTACGTGCCGTTCTCGCTGGTCTTCTTCCACCAGGTCACCGGCCTGTCCTTCACGCTCGTCGGCGTGGTGCTGACCGTGACCGGCCTGGCAGGCCTCGGCTTCATGCCCTGGCGGGCTCGGCCGTCGACCGCTTCGGAGCCCACCGGGTCAACCTGGCCCTCTACGCGATCCGGGCCCTCGGCTTCGCCCTCTACCCGCTCGCCGGCTCACTGCCAGCCTTCGCCGCCGTCGCCCTGGTCACCGCCCTGGCCGACCGCTCCTTCGCCATCGTCCAGCAGTCCCTGATCGGGGAAGTCGCCCGTGGCGCCGCCCGAGACCGGCTCCAGGCCTCCATCCGGGCCCTGCAGAACGCCGGCATGGGCGCGGGCGGCCTGCTCGTCTCCGGGGTCCTGGCCGTATGGGGGACGCAGGGGTTCGCCTACACCGCCTACGGGAACTCCCTGGCCTTCGCCCTCGCCGGACTGCTCGTCGCCCGGGTCCGGCCGGTGCGCGACCCCGTCAACCCGTCCGCCCCGTCCGCCCCCTCCGCCGAGCGCCCGCCCGCCGGCTACCGCATGGTGCTGCGCGACCGCCCCTTCCTCGCCCTGACCGGCGCCAACTTCCTGACGGCGCTGGGCTACGCGGCCCTGTCGGTGCTCTTCCCGCTCTACATCTCCACCTGGCTGCACGGCCCCGCCTCCCTCACCGGCGCGGCGTTCACCGTCAACACCGTCCTGTGCGCCGGGATCGGCGTCCTGGTCGCCGGCCGGGTCCGCCGCTCCGGAGCCCGCCGCACCCGCTCGGCCGCGCTGGGCTCCCTGCTCTTCGCCGCCGCCTTCGTCGCCCAGATCGTCCTGGGCACCCTGCGCCCGGGGCAGACCGCGACCCTGGTCGCCCTGCTCGCCGTCGTGGTCGTCTACACCCTCGGCGAACTGGTCCACAGCCCCTCCGGCGGCGCCCTGTCGGTCTCCGCCGCCCCCGAAGCCGTCCGCGGCCGCTACCTCGCCACCTACCAGCTGTCCTACTCGCTGGCCACCGCGCTGGCCCCCTCCCTCTTCACCGCCCTGATCGCCCTCGACGGCCGCCTGCCCTGGGCCGTCCTCGCGGTGGCCGCCGTCGGCGCCGCCCTGGCGCTGGTCCGGCTGGAGCGGCACCTGCCGGCCGAGGCCGTGCACGCGGAGCCGCCGGCCGTGATCGCGGCCCCGAAGGCCGAGGCCGCCGGTCCGGCCGCCGGTTCCGTCGCGCAGCCCGAGCCCGCCGCCGTCTGAGCCCGCTGCTCCCCGAGCCCGCCGCCCTCCCGGTCCCCGCGCCACCCCACCCCACCCCGCCCGCGTCCCGCGTTCCTCACCTGCCCGAGGAGTCACCCGCCATGAAGCGCATCGCCACCATCGCCCTGACCGCCCTCGCCCCCGTCTCCTGGGGCTCCACCTACGCCGTGGCCTCCGAGCTGCTGCCGCCCGACCGGCCGCTGTTCACCGGGGTGATGCGGGCCCTGCCCGCCGGGCTGCTGCTCACGGCCCTGGCCCGGACCCTTCCCAAGGGGCAGTGGTGGTGGAAGTCCGCGGTCCTGGGCGGCCTCAACATCGGCGCCTTCTTCCCGCTGCTGTTCCTCTCGGCCTACCGGCTGCCCGGCGGTGTCGCGGCCGTACTGGGTTCCGCCGGCCCGCTGTTCGTCGTAGGACTGTCCGCGCTGCTGCTGGGGGAGCGGGCCCGGCTGCGGACCGTGCTCGCCGCCATCGTGGCGGCCCTCGGGGTGAGCATGGTGGTGCTGACCGCCGAGGCGGAGCTCGACCTGATCGGGATCGTGGCCGGAGTCGTCTCCTCGCTCTCGATGGGCGCCGGCACCGTCATGACCAAGCGCTGGGGGCGCCCCGAGGGGGTCGGCCCGCTGGCCATGACCGGCTGGCAGTTGACCGCGGGCGGCCTGATGATCATCCCGATCGCGGCGCTGGTGGAAGGGGCGCCGCCGGCGCTCGACGGCAGGGCCTTCCTGGGCTACGGCTACATGATGCTGATCAATACCGGGATCGCGTACTGGCTCTGGTTCCGCGGCATCGGGCAGCTCAGCGCCACCTCGGTCACCCTCCTCGGGCCGCTCTCCCCGCTGACCGCGGCCGTCATCGGCTGGGCCGCGCTGGGTCAGGCGCTGTCGCCCGTACAGGTGCTGGGCATGGCGATCGCCTTCGGTGCCACCGTCGCGGGGCAGCTGGCGGCCGGGCCTTCGCGCCCCAAGAAGGGATCGTTCGGTTCTGCTGAAGAAATCGATCGAAATGATTCGATGGACCTGACGGGTGACTCGGTGCGACGGTAGAACGACGAATCGACCGACCCGACCCCGAGGGGGAGACGCACAGTGGCCGTCATGCACCGCGACCAGACCGTTCCGCAAGCAGAGCAGCAGCATCACGGCGACGAGGGCGCCCCGGACCAGGCCGGGAACAAGAAGGGGGCCGCCGGTCTCGGCGTACTCCTCGCCCTGCTTGCGACGGTCGTCTGGTCCGGCAGCTTTGTCGCCACCCGCGGCATGGCGGACAGCATCCCGCCCGTCCAGGCCGTCTTCTGGCGCTGGACGATAGCCACCGTCGCCGTCGCACCCTTCGCCGCCCGCCAGGCCTGGCAGCAGCGGGCCCTGATCCGCAAGCACTTCGGCTACACGGCCGTCGCCACCCTCTTCGGCGTCACCCTCTACAACACGCTCGTGCACCAGGCCGGACTGACCACCTCCGCCTCCAACATGGGCATGATCATGGCCGCCTCGCCGGTCATCATGGCCCTCTACGCCCGCCTCGGCGGCGAACGGCTCGGCGCCCGGCGCACCTTCGGCCTCGCCCTCGCGGCCTTCGGCGTCCTGCTCCTGGTCGGCAAGGGCTCGATCCGCTTCGACTTCTCCGCCGGCGACCTGTGGATGTTCGCCGCCGCGCTCTCCTTCGCCACCTACAGCGCGCTCCTCAAGCGCAAGCCCGCCGAACTGGGCGGCCTCGCCTTCCTGATCACCACCTTCGTCCTCGGCGCCCTCATGTTGGCCCCCGCCTACGCCGTCTCCGTCAGCGTCCAGGGCGGCTTCCAGGTCACCCCCTCCACCGCCGGGATGCTCCTCTACGTCGGCGTCTTCTCCTCCGCCGTCGCCTTCTTCGCCTGGAACAAGGCCGTCTCGATCATCGGCGCCGCCCGCGCCGGAGTCGTCTACTACCTCCAGCCGGTCTGCGTGGCCGGACTCGGGTTCCTCCTCATCGGCGAGCAGACCGGCCCCGCGCAGCTCCTGTGCATGGCGCTGATCCTCGGCGGCGTGAGTCTGGGTGCCCGGCGGTAGGTTCGGTCCCATGATCGAGTGGGACATCAAGAAGCTGCGGATCCTGCGGACCCTCGCCGACCAGGGGACCGTCACCGCCACGGCCGAGGCACTGCACATGACGCCCTCGGCCGTTTCGCAGCAGCTGACCAACCTGGCCAAGCTGCTGGGGGTCCCGCTGCTGGAGGCCCAGGGCCGCCGGGTCCGCCTCACGGACGCCGCGCACCTCGTGCTG
This sequence comes from Streptomyces sp. GL_140, assembly GCF_057834465.1. Lineage (NCBI taxonomy): Bacteria > Bacillati > Actinomycetota > Actinomycetes > Kitasatosporales > Streptomycetaceae > Streptomyces > Streptomyces sp. GL_140. Next base: position 2,961,266 of record NZ_CM174404.1, on the reverse strand, counting down.
CGCCATGCCGAAGCGGTGTTCGCGCAGCTGGAGCGGGCCGACGCCGAACTCACCGGGTACCTGGCCGGGGAGGCGGGCGAGGTACGGATCGGGGCCTTCTCCACCGCCGTACCGGTCCTCGTGGTCCCCGCGGTGGCGGCCCTGAGGCGCTCGCACCCCGGAGTGGAGGTCCGCGTACGGGAAACCGAGGCGGCCGAGTCCTACGAGCTGCTCTCGGCCGGGGTCGTGGACCTGGCGCTCTCGCTGGCGGCCCATGCCCCGACCGCCCGGGACCCCCGTTTCACCCGGATGACGCTGCTGGAGGACCCCCTCGACGTGGCCCTGCCCCCGGACCACCCACTGGCCGCAGCCCCGGAGCTGCGCCTCGCGGACCTCTCCGGCGACCCGTGGATCTACGGCGGCAGCGGGCCCTGGTCGGAGATCACCCGAGGCGCCTGCGAAGCGGCGGGCTTCGTGCCGGAGCAGGCGCACTCGGCGTCGGGCTGGACCGCGATCCTGGCCATGGTCGAGGCGGGAATGGGCGTGGCGCTCGTTCCCCGGATGGTGTCGAGCCGGGCGTCGGGCGTCGCCGTCCGAGTCCTGTCCCACGACCGCCCCACCCGGCACGTCATCGCGGCCCTGCGCCGGGGCTCCGAATCGGCCCCGGCGGTGGCGCATGCGCTGGCGGCGCTGCGGAGCGTGGCCGACGGCCGGTCGTAGCCGTAGCCGTGCGGGGTCGGCCCGCACGCGAACGCCGGCGGGGCTGGAAAATCCAGCCCCGCCGGCGTTTGAGGCGCGGGGTCCGGGGCGGAGCCCCGGGAGCGGATCCGCGCGCTACGCGCGAGCGGCGGCCGCGTCCGCGGCCTGGGCCTTCAGCGCCCGCTCGATGCCCGAGCGGGACTCCGAGACCAGTCGGCGCAGGGCCGCGTTCGGCTCGGCCGAGGCGAGCCAGGCGTCCGTGGTCACCAGGGTCTGCTCGGAGACCTGGAGGGACGGGTAGAGCCCCACCGCGATCTGCTGGGCGATCTCGTGGCTACGGGTCTCCCAGACCTGCTTGACCACCGCGAAGTACTTCTCGGTGTACGGGGCGAGGAGCTCGCGCTGGTCGGTCTGGACGAAGCCGCCGATCACCGCCTCCTGCACCGCGTTCGGGAGCGAGTCGTCCTCGACGACCGCGGCCCACGCCTGCGCCTTGGCCTCCGCCGTGGGACGCGCCGCACGGGCGGTCGCCGCGTGGCGCTCGCCCGCGGCAGTCCTGTCCCGCTCCAGCTCGGCCGCGATGGCCGGCTCGTCGGCGACGCCGGTGGCGACCAGGCGCTCCAGGAACGCCCACCGCAGCTCGGTGTCGACGGCCAGGCCCTCGACCTCGGCCGAGCCGTCCAGCAGCGCCGACAGGTAGGTCAGCTGCTCCTCGGTGCGGGCCGTCGCCGCGAAGGCACGGGCCCACGCCAGCTGGTGGTCGCTGCCGGGAGCCGCCGCACGCAGGTGCTCCAGGGCGGCCTGCGTCCAGATGGCCAGGCCCTCCTCGCGCCACGCCGGGTCGGCGTACAGGTCGACCGCGAGCCGCACCTGGCGGTGCAGCGACTGGACGACGCCGATGTCCGTCTCCTTGCCGATGCCCGACAGGACCAGCGCGAGGTAGTCGCGGGTGGCCAGCTCGCCGTCGCGGGTCATGTCCCAGGCCGAGGCCCAGCACAGCGCACGCGGCATCGACTCGACGAAGTCGCCCAGGTGCGCGGTGACGTTCTCCAGCGAGACCTCGTCCAGGCGGACCTTGGCGTACGACAGGTCGTCGTCGTTGAGCAGCACGACGGCCGGGCGGGTGCGGCCGGCCAGCTCGGGCACCACGGTCAGGTCCCCGTCGATGTCCAGCTCGATCCGGTCGGTGCGCACCAGCTTGCCGTCGACCAGGTCGTACATGCCGACCGCGATGCGGTGCGGACGCAGTACCGGCTCGCCCTTGGCGCCCGTCGGCAGCGCCGGGGCCTCCTGGCGCACCGCGAAGGAGGTGATGGTGCCGGAGGCGTCCGTCTCCACCTCGGGGCGCAGGACGTTGATGCCGGCCGTCTCCAGCCACGCCTTCGACCAGGCGGTCAGGTCGCGGCCGGAGGTCTCCTCCAGCGCGCCCAGCAGGTCGGACAGGCGGGTGTTCCCGAAGGCGTGCGCCTTGAAGTACGCCTGGACGCCCTTGAAGAAGGCGTCGGTGCCGACGTAGGCCACGAGCTGCTTGAGCACCGAGGCGCCCTTGGCGTACGTGATGCCGTCGAAGTTGACGAGGACGTCGTCCAGGTCACGGATCTCGGCCATGATCGGGTGCGTGGAGGGCAGCTGGTCCTGCCGGTACGCCCAGGTCTTCATGGAGTTGGCGAAGGTGGTCCACGCCTGCGGCCACCTCGAACCCTCGGCGTCGGCCTGGCAGGCGATCGAGGTGTACGTGGCGAACGACTCGTTCAGCCACAGGTCGTTCCACCACTCCATGGTGACGAGGTCGCCGAACCACATGTGCGCGAGCTCGTGCAGGAGCGTCTCGGCGCGCGCCTCGTACGCGGCGTCCGTCACCTTCGAGCGGAAGATGTACTGGTCGCGGATGGTGACCGCGCCCGCGTTCTCCATCGCGCCCGCGTTGAACTCCGGCACGAAGAGCTGGTCGTACTTCGCGAAGGGGTAGTCGTAGGCGAACTTCTCCTGGAACCAGTCGAAGCCCTGCCGAGTGACGTCGAAGATGTGGTCGGCGTCGAGGAACTCGGCGAGCGAGGGCCGGCAGTAGATGCCGAGCGGGACGGACTGCCCGTCCGCGCGCTCGTAGGAGCTGTGTACCGAGTGGTACGGGCCCACGATCAGGGCCGTGATGTACGTGGAGATGCGCGGGGTGGGCTCGAAGCGCCAGACGTTGTCCTTGACGTCGGCAGCCGCCGGCGTGGGGGAGTTCGAGATGACGGTCCAGCCCTCGGGGGCCGTCACGGTGAACCGGAACGTCGCCTTCAGGTCGGGCTGTTCGAAGTTGGCGAAGACGCGGCGCGCGTCCGGAACCTCGAACTGGGTGTAGAGGTAGGCCTGCTCGTCGACCGGGTCGACGAACCGGTGCAGACCCTCACCGGTGTTGGTGTACGCGCAGTCCGCGACGACGCGGAGCTCGTTGGCACCGGCGGCGAGGTGGCCCAGCGCGATCCGGGAATCCCGGAACACGACGGCCACGTCCAGCGCCTTGCCGTTGAGAACGACCTCGTGCACGGCCGGAGCGACCAGGTCGATGAAGGTCTCGGCGCCGGCCTCGGCGGATTCGAAGCGCACGGTGGTGACGGAGGGGTACGTACCGCCCTCCTGCGCTCCGCTGAGATCGAGTTCGATCTCGTACGAGTCGACGGTGAGCAGCTTCGCGCGCTGCTGAGCCTCTTCACGGGTCAGATTCGTGCCTGGCACGCGTTCATCTCCTTTGATGGTGACGTAGACCCGCCATCCTTCCACGCGGGACCCGGAGCCCGTCGGGAGATACCTTGCGTGGTCGATTGCCTACCATGAGCCATGAGGATCAGCCTGAGCCTGCCCGCCCGAGACATCGAGTTCCTCGACCTGTACGCCGAACGGAACGGACTTCCGTCCCGCTCCGCGGCTCTCCGGATCGCCGTCGGCCTGCTTCGGGAGCGCGAGGGCGGAAACCTGCCGGACAGCGGTGGGCGGCGGCGCGAGGCTGAGGGGCATGACCAGGTACTGGGCGAGGCCAATCAAGGAGGCGGGGCTCAAAGAGCTCCGCGTACGTGACGACGCGGGGCGGGAGCGCGTCCCGTACGCCGACGGCGAGGGCGGTGCACCCCTGAGGTGCTGCCTGAGGCCGAGCGCGGCCGGGGAGCGGATCGTCCTCGTCTCCTACGCACCCCTGCGGCGCTGGGCCGCCGCCACCGGCGCGGAGCCGGGCGCGTACGACGAGCAGGGGCCCGTCTTCATCCACGCCGAGGACTGCGGCGGGCCGGCCGACGGCGAGGCGTACCCCTTCGCCAGGGCCGGTGCGCAGCGCACCGCCCGGCGGTACGACGCCCGCGGGCACATCCTCGGCGGGCGGGTCCTCGACCTCGGCACCGACCCCGATGGTGTGATCGAGCGGGCCCTTGACGAGGCGTTCGACGACCCCGAGGTGGCCCTCGTGCACGTCCGGGCCGCCGAGTTCGGCTGCTTCCACTACGAGGTGCGTCGGCCCTGACACGGGGAAGGGGCGGCGCCGTCATGGCGCCGCCCCTTCCCGTCCCGCGTGCGAGCGGGATCAGCCGCGCAGCTCCTCGGCGACGAGCTCCGCGATCTGGACCGCGTTCAGCGCGGCACCCTTGCGGAGGTTGTCGTTCGAGAGGAACAGCGCGAGGCCGTTCTCGACCGTCTCGTCGACACGGATGCGGCCCACGTACGAGGCGTCCTTGCCGGCGGCCTGCAGCGGGGTCGGGATGTCCGAGAGCTCGACGCCCGGGGCGTCCTTCAGCAGCTCGTAGGCGCGCTCCACGCTCAGCGGACGCTCGAAGCGGGCGTTGACCTGGAGGGAGTGGCCGGAGAAGACCGGCACGCGCACGCAGGTGCCGGAGACCTTGAGGCCGGGGATCTCCAGGATCTTGCGGGACTCGTTGCGGAGCTTCTGCTCCTCGTCGGTCTCGAAGGAGCCGTCGTCGACCAGGTTGCCCGCGAGCGGGACCACGTTGTAGGCGATCGGCCGCTGGTAGACCTTGGGCTCCGGGAACTCCACCGCGCCGCCGTCGAAGGTTAGCTGGTCGGCGGCCTCGGACACCGCGCACGCCTGGCCCTTGAGCTCGGCGACGCCCGCCAGGCCCGACCCGGACACGGCCTGGTAGGTGGTGGCGATCAGCGCGGTCAGGCCGGCCTCGTCGTGCAGGGGGCGCAGCACCGGCATCGCGGCCATGGTGGTGCAGTTCGGGTTCGCGATGATGCCCTTGGGGCGGTTCAGAATCGCGTGCGGGTTGACCTCGGAGACGACGAGGGGAACCTCGGGGTGGCTGCGCCAGGCGGAGGAGTTGTCGATCACGACAGCGCCCTGCGAGGCGACCTTCTCGGCGAGGGCCCGGGAGGTGGCGCCGCCCGCGGAGAAGAGCACGATGTCCAGGCCGGAGAAGTCGGCCGTGGAGGCGTCCTCGATGGTGATCTCGCTGCCCTGCCACTCGATGGTCGAGCCGGCCGAGCGGGCCGAGGCGAACAGCCGCAGCTCCTCCACCGGGAACTTCCGTTCGGCGAGGATGCCGCGCATGACTCCGCCGACCTGTCCGGTGGCTCCGACGATTCCGACCCTCACGGTGACTCCCTTTGATCCGTACGACGCGGGCGCGCGTGAAGCCATCATGCGTTCGACCCCACGAGACTTGTCCAATCCATTGTCCGAGGAGCGGACGGTGTGCGGAGTGTGAACCCCGGTGACAACTCCGTGGCGGCCTTGTTGCACCCCTGCTCACTGCCCCTTTTGCCAGTTCGAAGCCGGTTACGGTCCGGTCTGTCGCGTCCGTAATCCGGACGCGTTTTCCGTACTTCGAACTCGGGGAGAACCACCGTGCGCGCCATCCGCCACCGACGCCGGTCCATACCGGCGCTCGCCGCCCTCGCGGCCGCCGCCGTCGCCGCGCCCGTCCTGCTCGCCGCCACCCCGGCGGCCGCCCACCCGCGCGAGGGCCGGCTGGCCAAGGAACTGGTGGAGGAGGTCACCGCCCGCGGCGCCTACCGCCACCTGGCGAAGTTCCAGCAGATCGCCGACGCCAACGGCGGCAACCGCGCCGCCGGCACGCCCGGCCACGCGGCCTCGGCCGCCTACGTCCACGACACCCTCGCCAAGGCCGGGTACCAGGTCTCGTACCAGGACTTCGACATCTACGAGGCGCACACGAGGACGGAGCGGACCACCGTCCTGTCCGGCGCCGATCCGCGGGAGCTGGCCACCGCCGCCTTCACCTTCACCAAGTCCACTCCGGCCGGCGGACTGGCTGCCCCGCTCGCCCTGGCCCGGGTCGACGAGACCCCGGGCTGCACCGCCGACGACTACCCGGCCGGTGCCTTCGCGGGGAAGATCGCCCTGGTCAAGCGCGGTGCCTGCACCTTCGTGGAGAAGCAGAAGGCCGCCGCCGCGGCCGGCGCGATCGGTGTGATCGTCTACAACCACAGCGGGACCACCCCGGTCCGGGGCGGGTTCTCCTCACCCGCCGAGGGGATCATCCCGAGCGCCGGGATCACCCTGGCCGACGGCGAGGCGCTGACCGCGGCCGCCGCCAAGGGCGAGGTGACCGTACGCCTGGACCTGGACCAGGAGCACGTGAAGAAGACCACCCGCAATGTCATCGCCGAGACCCGGGGCGGCCGCGCCGACCGCGTGGTCGCGGTCGGGGCCCACCTGGACTCGGTCACCGAGGGTCCCGGCATCAACGACAACGGCTCCGGCTCGGCCGGTCTGCTGGAGGTGGCCCTCAAGCTCGCGGACGAGGGCGCCAACAAGAAGGGCAAGGGCAAGCAGACCGCCAACAAGGTCCGCTTCGCCTGGTGGTCGGCGGAGGAGCTCGGCCTGCTGGGCTCCGAGCACTACGTGGCGCAGCTGTCCGACAAGCAGAAGAAGGACATCGCGCTGTACCTCAACTTCGACATGATCGCCTCGCCGAACCCGGCGCAGTTCGTCTACGACGGCGACGACTCGGACAGGACCGGTGAGGGCGCCGGTCCGGCCGGCTCGGCCCAGATCGAGGCGCTGATCAACGGCTTCCTCGACAAGAAGGGCAAGCCGCACGAGGGCAGCGACTTCGACGGCCGCTCCGACTACGGCCCGTTCATCGCGAACGGCATCCCGGCCGGCGGCACCTTCACCGGAGCCGAGGGCATCAAGACCCCCGAGCAGGCCAAGCGGTACGGCGGCACGGCCGGGGCCCCGTACGACCCGAACTACCACGGGGCGGGGGACAACCTGAAGAACCTGGACCTCAAGGCCTTCGACACCAACCTCGACGTGATCGCCCACGCGGTCGGCACGTACGCGCAGGACCTGAGCTCGCTGGGCAAGTGACGTAGCGCCCGAGGGGGGGGCAAGCGGAAGGGGCGGGTACCCGATCGGGTACCCGCCCCTCCGTCATGCGGTCACGCTGTCATGCGGTCGATGCCGTTACGGCAGGACCTTCTCGATCTGCACGCTGCCGGTGCCGGCGGCGGTGCCGCGGGCGTTGAGCAGCTTGACCTCGCCGAAGAACTGGCGGCCCTCCGGAGCGGCGCTGCTGACCAGCACGTTCGCGGAGACGGCCGCCGAGGCGCCGTTGGCGAGGTTGACCGCGGCGGCCTCGTCGACCTGGACGGTGCCCAGGGCGGCCGAGTAGTAGACGTCGCGGTAGTCGTACGTGGTGGAGCCGGACGGGATCGCGTAGCCGATCACGTTGACCGTGTAGGTGCCCGCGGCCGGGTTGAGCAGGCTCACGGCCTCGTCGGAGTCGCCGTCGGCGGAGGAGCCGACCTTGACGCCGTCCTTGTAGACCTCGAGGTCGAGGTCCGCGGCGGTGTCGGAGACGCCGCCGATCGCGATGTCGAGGCGGGAGACGCCCTCGCCGATCTTGACCTCGGTGGTCTGGGTCTCACCGGGGGTGATGGTCGGCTTGGCGACCTTCGCGGAGCCGAGCGGGCCGCCCTGGAGCTTGCCGCCCACGATCGCCGCACCGTCGTTCTTGACGGTCCACTGGACCGGCGCCGGGGTGCCCTGCTTGACCTCGGGCAGGACCTTGACCGCGGGGTCGAAGGCCGCGCCGAGCACGGAGACGTCCAGCTTGTACGGGTTGTCGAGCAGCGGCGACGTACGGCGCGACTCGACCTCGATCTCCCAGACGCCCGGCAGCGGGTTCGCGTACGAACGCAGGTCGGGGCGGCACTTGTTCGCCGGGTTGTCGTAGTTCGGGTAGCACTGGGTCGTCGCGCTGTCCTCGACGCCCACACCGTACGGGTGGATCGAGATGAAGCGCGTCTGGCTGCCCGGCTTCAGACCGCCGAGGGCGACCTCGAGGGTCTTGGCGCCCGAGGGAACGGTCACGAAGTACGACTTGTGGCTGTTGCGCTGCACGGACGAGGTGTCCGAGTAGGCGAACGAGGGCTTGGCCAGCGGGGTGGAGACGACGACCGTGGAGAGGATCTGCTTGTCGATGCCCTCGGTGGTCGGGTCGTCGAGCTGCAGGATGCCGCTGTGGACGCCGGCCGTCTTGGCCTTGGCCTCGACCTTGATGGTGACCGGCTTGTTCAGCGGCAGGGTGACGTAGTCGTAGTCGCTGAGGACCTTGAACGTACCGTCGTTGTTGCGCCAGCTGAGCTTGTGCGGGGTGCCGTACTTGACGCCGGTGGTGCGCGTCACGACGACGTTGTAGACCTTCTTCTGGCCGACCTTCAGGCCGCCCTCACGGTCGTAGACGCCGGTGCCGAAGCCCGGGGTCTTCAGGAACTGGTCGATCGCGGTGTCGACCGGCGCCGAGACGGTGAACTCGTTGGCCTTCGCGCCGCGCTGGATGGACTCCCACGCGCCGGGGATGTTGATGAGGCCCGCGCCCTGGGCGTGCGCCGGGACGTCGTCGATCTTCTTCGCGCTGCTGGTGAGCGCGACGCGCAGGTTCGCCGGGGTGAGGGCGATGTGCTGCTGCTTCGCGGCCGAGATCAGCAGGGCGCTGGCGCCCGTGGCCTGCGGCGAGGACATCGAGGTGCCCTGCAGCATCGAGTAGCCGGCCGGCAGGTTGTAACCGGCCTCCTTCACCGGGGAGCCGGGCAGCCACGTCTGGGTGGTGTTGATGGCCGCGCCCGGGGCGGTGATGGTCGGCGTGAAGCCGCCGTCCTCACGCGGACCGCGGGAGGAGAAGGGGAACATGTTGTACTTCTTGGTCACGCCGGAGCCGTAGTTGGCAGCCCAGGTCTCCTTGGAGACCGCCGCACCGACGGAGACGACCTTGTCCGCGAGACCGGGGTCACCGATGGTGTTGACGCCGGGGCCCTCGTTGCCCGCCGAGATGACGAGCTGGACACCGTAGGTGTCGATGAGGTTCTTGTAGAGCTCGGAGCGCGCGTTGTTGCCGTCGTTCAGCGCGGGCAGACCGCCGATGGACATGTTGACGATGTCCACGTGGCGGTTGACGACGAGGTCGATCATGCCCTCGGTCAGCGCGATGTTGGTGCAGCCGCCGGACCAGGAGCAGGCGCGCGAGGAGACGATCTTCGCGCCGGGAGCCTCGCCGTTCATCGCGCCGCCGAACAGGCCGTTGGCGGAGGTGATGCCCGCGACGTGCGTGCCGTGCTCGGACTCGATGATGCCGATGTTGACGAAGTCGGCCTTCTTGCCGACCCAGTCACCACCCAGCGGGTCCATCGGGACGTCCTTGCGGATCTCGATCGTGAACGGGATCCGCTCGACGACCTCGGTCGCCGGGTTGTCCGTGCCGAAGTAGCCGATCTGGAAGCCGTCCTTGTACGGCTTCATCGGCTCGTTGTTCGTGAAGTCGTTGTCCTGGTCGGTGTCGACGCGGACGGTCCCGGCGACCGGGTCGTAGAGCATGCCGAACCGGTCGGTGGTGTCCCCGTCCCGGTTGACGTCGCCCTTCATGTCACCGGTGGCGGTGATCGACTCGGTGAAGCGGCTCCACTGGAACGAGCCCTCCGGAGCCTTCCAGCTCGCGCCGCCCGCGGTGAACGTGCCACCGGTGACCGGGGTGATCTGGGCCCGCCAGGTGGCGTCGCCGTCGGCGAGGGGGTCGGTCGCGGTGACCCAGTCGACGATCTTGCGCTCGCCGGTGGTGGTCTTCTGGAGCGCGGGGTGACCGAGGTCGACGCCCGAGTCCAGGATGCCGATGGTCACGCCGCGGCCGTCGGCCGTCGGGTTCTTCTTGAGGAAGTCCAGCGAACCGGTCTCGAAGGACGGGTTGTACGGGTTCTTCGCCGGGGTGTTCTTGTCCGGGCCCGGGTACGTCTCGGCGGCGGTCTTCGCGACCTGGCCGGACTCCTTGCCCGAATCCGGACGGGGGTCCGGAAGCTGGATCTCGTGCCGCAGGTCGATGCCGTGCACGGAGGACAGCTTGGCGGCCGCCTTCAGCGCGGCGTCGGCCTTGTCGGTCGGCAGCGTGGCGCGGACGTAGCCGAGCTTGTCGTACGTCTGGCCCACCGAGGCGCCCTGGACGCCGTCGAGCTGCTTCGCCACCTGCTGGGTCTCGCCGGGGGCGGTCGCCAGCATGACGGTGACGGTCTTCTCGCCCTTGGACTTGGCTTCCTGCAGCAGCTCGACGTCGGCCGAACCGAGCTTCTCGTCGGCCGACTTCACCGCGGGGTTGGCCGTGGGTTTGGCCGGGGGGACATCAGTGCCGGTCGCCGCGAAGACAGGCATGGCGCCGGTGGCCGCGAGGGCGGCCACCAGGCCGGCCGCGGCCGCGACGCGCGCTGCGCGTCGGGTCACGGATATGGAGCTGGGGGAGTCGAGGGTCATCAGCATCCCTGGCTAAGTGAAAGATACGGTCCGGATTTCGGTGCCGGATGACCGGTCAGCCTCGTGTAAGTGACAGCCCTTTGGGGAGAGTTGTCACTGATCGATACATGACATGGCGGACTCCCGCCAGCTCATCGGATACGCCACAGGGCCCGTACCGGGGCAGAGCGGTACGGACCTTCCGGCTCAGAAGTCGACTTGTCTATTTCCCGACCATGCGTCAAGGCCGGGACGTGACCCTGCCCGGGATCGGGTGTGACAACTTCGGGTCGTTCAGCGCTCGCGCGTGCGCGCGTAGTGCCGGGATGCCTTCGCACGGTTTCCGCACGCGGCCATCGAGCACCAGCGCCGGGTGCCGTTGCGCGAGGTGTCGTGGAAGTGCAGGACGCAGGTCTCGGAAGCGCACTTGCGGATCCGGTCGGGGCCGGAGCCCAGCAGTTCCAGGTAGTCGCGGGCGGCCGTCCAGGCCGGGCCCCACGTCGGGTCGTCGAACTCGGAGCGCTCGCCGGCCCCCTGCGCGGTCAGGGTGATCCGGATCCGGCCGTGTTCCAGGACGGCGTCGATCAGGGAGCGGGCGCTCGCGTCGGCCGGGTCCGCGACCGCGCGGGCCAGTGCCTCGCGGGCGGTCAGCAGGTGCACCAGGGTGGCCGCGTCCGCGCGGAAACGGTCGGCCAGGCCGGCGCTCTCCAGCCAGATCGCGAGCCCCTCGACGCGGGTGAGCCCGAAGGTCCCGGCGAAGAGGTCGGTCGGCTCACCCTCGTGCATCCAGCGGGTGTTGATCAGGTCCAGGGCCACCGGTTCGCCGATCAGGGGGCGGGGGTCCGTCGCCGGTGTCGCCATCTCGCGGTCCTCCTGATGCCCGTCTTGCTAACCCCCTAAGCGTACGGGAACGGTTGACGCCCGCCGCTCTAACCGTTAACTTTGTTTTAGAAGGTTAGGTCGCCCCGTGAGGGGCCCGCAGAGAGGAACAGCCATGACGGCTCCTGTCATCAGCAAGCTGCGCACCGGCCACGTGGGTCTGAACGTCACCGATCTCGCCCGCTCGCTCGCCTTCTATCAGGGCGTCCTGGGCTTCGAGGTGCTCGGCGAGGGCAAGGAGGAGGGCCGCCGCTTCGCCTTCCTCGGCCAGGACGGCGAGCTCGTCCTCACGCTGTGGCAGCAGGCCGAGAGTGGTTACGTCGCTGCCGCGGCCGGACTGCACCACCTCGCACTCTCGGCGGACGGCATCGAGGAGGTCCGCGCGTACGAGGAGCGGCTGCGCGGCCTGGGCGTCGAGTTCGCGTACGAGGGGGTCGTCCCCCACGGCGAGGGCGCGTCCTCCGGCGGGATCTTCTTCCACGACCCCGACGGGACCCGCCTGGAGATCTCCGTACCGACCGGCGCCGAGGGCGCCGAGGCTCCCACCACAGGGGCCCCGACCTGCGGGTTCTTCTAATGCCCGAGTACCACTGGGGCTCACTCGCCGTACAGGACCGGCTCGGCGTCCGCGAGGCCGCGGCCCACGTGGGCCGCTCGGTCGCGCCGCGCATCAAGGAGGTCGCCGCGGACTTCCTGGCGCAGCAGCCGCACCTGGTCGTGGGCGCCGCCGACGAGCACGGGCGGCTGTGGGTCTCACTGCTGACCGGCGCCCCCGGTTTCGTACGGGCCACCGCGCCGGACCGGATCGCGGTTCTCGGCGGGGTCCCGGAGGGCGATCCGCTCGCCGGGGCGCTGGCCACCGGCGGCACCCGGGTCGGGACCATCTCCCTCGACCCGCGCACCCGGCGCCGGATGCGGCTCAACGGAACCCTGGCGGTGACCCCGGGCGGGTTCGCGGTCGTGGCGGAGCAGGTCTTCGCGAACTGCCCCAAGTACCTCCAGAAGCGGCAGCCTGTCCAGCTCGTCGCCGAAGGAGCCGGTGTCGTGCGGCGTGGGTACGCGCTCACCTCCGACCAGGAACGGGCCGTCCGCGCCGCCGACACCTTCTTCGTCACCACCACCGCGGAGGCGGACGGGGCCGACACGAGCCACCGGGGCGGGCTGCCGGGGTTCGTGGAAGTGCTGTCGCCGACCGAACTGGCCTGGCCGGACTATCCGGGGAACGCGATGTTCCTGACACTGGGGAACCTGCTGACGGACGCGCGGGCCGGGCTGCTGTTCCCGGACTGGGAGAGCGGGGCGCTGCTCCAGCTCAGCGGGCGGGCGGAGACGGAATTCGGGCCGGGCGGGTCCCGGCGGGTCCGGTTCCGGGTCGAAGCGGTGGTGGAGAGCGTGCACCCGGGGCGGCTGTTGTGGAGCGCCCCGGAGTACTCGCCCGCGAATCCGCCGTTGGTCTGACGGGAGCTGTCCTGAAGGGAGCTGCCTTGGCAGGCGCCTCACCGGGGGAGTACGACGAGGTAGGTGGCCGGCTCGCGGTCGCCGGACGCGGTCAGGGCGGTCCGCACGACTGCCGCCTGCTGCTCGGGCCAGTCGCGGAGCTTGCGCGGGGTGACGTGCAGGACGGTCACCCCGCACCGCTCCAGCGTCTCCCGCTTGCGGACCGATTCCGACCACTGCTCGTCCTCGCCCTGGCGCGGGGCGCGGGTGTCGATCTCCAGGGCCACCGCCTGCTCGGGCCAGTACGCGTCCACCCCGCCGAGGTGCGGACCGCCGGGCAGGCGCAGGTCCACGTTCCAGACCGGCTCGGGGAGTTCGAAGCCGCGTACGAGCTGGTACAGCCGGTCCTCGGCGATGGCCCGCCCCTCCGCGAGCAGTGATTCGACGGCGTCGACCACGTGCGGCCGGTTCAGCAGCCGGGCCACCGTCAGTTCCCTTACGACGGCGGCCGGTTCGCAGTGCCCGCCGCGGACGGCTTCGCTGAGCAGCCGGCGGACCGTGCCGGCGTCGGAGAGCTGGGCGACGGCGTCGGCGACGGCGCGGGCCACGGGGGCGACGGGGAGGCCGATGACCTCCATCGGCCGGGGCGGGACGTGCGTCCGCACGATGCGGACCTGCCCGGTGGAGCGCAGCCGGCGGGTGTTGGGCACGAGGACGTCGATGAGCGGGAGTCCGGTCAGGGTGGGGGCGCAGGAGAACCGGTACAGGGCGAGGGCGGCGAGCCCGGTGACCATGACCTCGTCGCCGCGCCGTCCCGCGTACAGGAGCGCCGCGTGCAGCCGTTCCTCGCTGGTCGCGGGGCCGGAATGGAGCAGGAACACCCCGGGCAGGATCTGCTGCCAGTCGCGGTCGGCGGCGTCGGAGGCGGAGACGCCGTGCTCGCGGAGCTGGGCCAGCGTGAGCACGCGGGGGCGGCTGCCGGTGAGGTGGGCGAGGGGGAGGGGTGCGTTGTGGTTCATGACGCGGTGATTCCCTCAGGCCATGGCCTCGCTAACCCCTGTTACACATCTGTCGGCAAATCGGGACAAGACGGGGCTAAAGTACGGGCGTTCGACTGCCGATGGACTGCGCTGCTCAGCGGGCTCGCCACCGCCTCCGGGGATCCGCCCCGGACCCCGCACCTCATGCGTCGGCGGGGCTGGAAAATCCAGCCCCGCCGAAGCTCGAAGCGACCCCGAAGGACTAGCCGGCCGCCGCGTCGCAGGCCTGGCCGCGCAGCCCGCGGGCCAGGTCGTCACGCGACTCCAGCACCAGGCGGCGCAGCGCGGGGGCGGCGTCCGCATGCGCCGACAGCCACGCGTCAGTGGCGTCCAGGGTCTCCTGGGAGTCCTGGAGGGACGGGTACAACCCCTTCACCACGTCCATGGCGATCTGGATCGAACGGTTGGACCAGATCCCCTCGATGGCGGCGAAGTACCGCTCCGCGTAGGGCGCGAGCAGGGACCGCTGCGAAGACTGCTGCATTCCCGCGATCGTCGCCTCGACCAGCGCGTTCGACAGCGCGTCCGATTCCACGACGGCGACCCACGCCTGGTCCTTGACCGCGGCCGAAGGGCGCGCCGCCAGGCAGCGCACCTGGTGCCGCTTGCCCGACGCCGTGTCGTCCCGGGCCAGTTCGGCGGCCAGGACGGACTCGTCCACCGCTCCCTGCGCGGCCAGCGGCAGCAGGAAGTCCCAGCGCAGCTCCTGGTCGACCTCCAGCCCGTCGATCCGCGCCGAGCCCTCCAGCAGACCCAGCAGCAGCTGGAAGTCGCCCTCGGTCGCCGCGCCCGCCGCGAAGAACCGGGCCCAGGTCAGCTGGTGCTCCGACCCGGGCTCGGCGAAGCGCAGTTCCTGCAGCGCGCACGCGGCCAGCACCCGGCCGCCCTGCTCCCGCCACTGGGGGTCCGCGTAGTGCGTGACCGCGGACAGCGCCTGGGCGTGCAGCATCTGGAGCACGCCGACGTCGGTCTCGCGGCCCGCGTGGGCCACTACGAGCGAGACGAAGTCCCGGGCCGGCATCAGCGCGTCCCGGGTCAGGTTCCACAGCGCCGACCAGCACAGCGCGCGGGTCAGCGGGTCCGCCACCGAGCCGAGGTGGGAGCGGAGCGTGGCCAGCGAGTCCGCGTCGAAGCGGATCTTGCAGTAGGTGAGGTCGTCGTCGTTGACGAGGACCAGGGCGGGCCGCTCCTGGCCGGCCAGTTCGGCCACCACCGTCCGGACGCCGGCCACGTCCGCCTCGGCCCGCGCGTAGCGGACCAGCGCGCCGTCCGCCTCCAGCCGGTACAGACCCACCGCGACCCGGTGGGGGCGCAGCTCGTCGCCGTCCTGGAGCACGGCCAGTTCGGTCACCCGGCCGCCCGCGTCGCAAGTCACCACCGGGGTCAGCGCGTTCACGCCGGCCGTCTGCAGCCAGGCCCGCGACCATTCGGCCATGTCCCGGCCGGAGACCTCCGCGAGCACCGACAGCAGGTCGTCCAGGGTGGTGTTCCCGTAGGCGTTGGCCTTGAAGTAGCGCCGCGCGCCTTCGAGGAAGGCGTCCCGGCCCACGTACGCCACGAGCTGCTTGAGCACCGCCGCGCCCTTGGCGTAGGTGATGCCGTCGAAGTTCAGCTTCGCGTCCTCCAGGTCACGGATGTCGGCCGTGATCGGGTGGGTGGACGGCAGCTGGTCGGCCCGGTAGGCCCACGCCTTGCGGCTGTTGGCGAAGGTGACCCACGCCTGGTCGAAGCGGGTGGCCTCCACCAGTCCGAAGGAGCCCATGAAGTCCGCGAAGGACTCCTTCAGCCACAGGTCGTCCCACCACTTCATGGTGACCAGGTCGCCGAACCACATGTGCGCCATCTCGTGCAGGATGACGTTCGCGCGCCGCTCGTACGAGGCCTGCGTGACCTTCCCGCGGAAGATGTACTCCTCGCGGAAGGTCACCATCCCCGGGTTCTCCATCGCGCCCAGGTTGTACTCCGGCACGAACGCCTGGTCGTACTTCCCGAAGGGGTACGGGTAGTCGAAGATCTCGTGGAACAGGTCGAAGCCCTGCTTGGTGACGAGGAACACGTCGTCCGCGTCGAAGTGCTTCGCCAGGCCCTTGCGGCACATCGCGCCGAGCGGGATCGTCAGCTCTCCGCGCGTGTAGGTGTCCGTCACGTAGTGGTACGGGCCCGCGACCACGCAGGTGATGTAGGTGGAGATCGGCGCGGTCTCGGCGAAGCGCCGGGTCCCGCCCTCGCGGGACTCCTCGGCGCCGTTGCTCCAGACCTGCCAGCCCTCGGGCGCGGTCACCTCGAAGCGGTACGGGGCCTTCAGGTCGGGCTGTTCGAAGTTGGCGTAGACCCGCCGGGCGTCGGCCGGTTCGTACTGGGTGTAGAGGTAGACCTCGCCGTCCTCCGGGTCGACGAAGCGGTGCATGCCCTCGCCGGTGCGGCTGAAGGCGCAGTTCGCGTCCACGACCAGGACGTTCTCGGAGGCCAGGTCGCCCAGGGTGATCCGGGCCCCGTCGAAGACGGCGGCCGGGTCCAGTTCGCGCCCGTTGAGGGTGACGGAGTTGACCGAGGGCGCGATGAGGTCCGCGAAGGTGGCGGCTCCAGGGGTGGCGGCGCGGAAGCGGACGGTGGTCACCGAGCGGAAGGTCCGGGGCCCGTCGGCCGGTTCGGCCTCGTCCACCGCGGACCTCAAGTCGAGGACCACCTCGTACCCGTCGACGGACAGCAGCTCGGCCCGCTCGCGGGCCTCGTCACGGGACAGATTCTCTCCGGGCACGTGCACTCCTTCGTGCGTGATCGCGATACCTGACCGAATCCTCCCATGGGGAATGCGTGTGCGGTCGGGGCGGTTGGGCAGGGAGGAACGTTCCGATCTGAGGAGAGACATGGCTGACACCCAGGTGCGCGAGAAGACCCCGGTCGACTTCTGGTTCGACCCGCTCTGCCCCTGGGCCTGGATGACCTCCCGCTGGATGCTCGAGGTCGAGAAGGTCCGTGACGTCGAGGTGCGCTGGCACGTGATGAGCCTCGCCGTGCTGAACGAGAACAAGCTCGACGAACTGCCCGAGCGCTACCGCGATCTGCTCGGCCCCAAGGGCTGGGCGCCCGTGCGCGTGGTCGTGGCCGCACAGCAGAAGTTCGGTGACGAGATCACCGGCAAGCTCTACACCGCGCTCGGCACCCGCTTCCACAACGAGGGCCAGGGCCCGACCCGCGAGGCGATCGCCGCGGCCCTGGACGAGGTGGGCCTGCCCGCCGAGCTGATCCACTACGCCGACTCCGACGAGTACGACGAGGTGCTGCGCGACTCCCACAACGACGGCATCGAGCGGGTCGGCCAGGAGGTCGGCACCCCGGTGATCTCGGTGCCCGGCGCCGGCGGCGAGGAGGTGGCCTTCTTCGGCCCGGTCGTCACCCCGGCCCCGCGCGGCGAGGCCGCCGCCCGCCTCTGGGACGGCACCCTGCTGGTCGCCTCCACTCCCGGTTTCTACGAGATCAAGCGCACCCGCACCCAGGGCCCGATCTTCGACTAACGGTCCGGTAGTTCACGGCGGTCGGCGAGGTCGACGGCCCGGTGGACGCAGAAGGCCCCCGCGAGTCACGTCCTCGCGGGGGCCTTCTGGTGAACACGCCCGCAAGTGAAGGTTGAGAAGACGATCACGAGTCGGACGGGCTTTCGGGGGTGCGATCAGCCCTTGACGGGGATCAGCAGCGGGGTGTTCGCCTTGGCGTCGGCGTAGCGCCCGGCCACGTCCTGCCAGTTGACGACGTTCCACATCGCCTCGATGAAGTCCACCTTCTGGTTCTTGTACTGCAGGTAGAAGGCGTGCTCCCAGGCGTCGAAGACCAGGATCGGAGTGCTGGCGACGCCGATGTTGCCCTGGTGGTCGTAGACCTGCTCGACGACCAGGCGCCCGCTGACCGGCTCGTACGCGAGCACGCCCCAGCCGGAGCCCTGCGTCGCGGAGGACGCGAAGGTCAGCTGCTTCCTGAACTTCGCGAAGGAACCGAAGGACTCGGTGATCGCGTCGGCCAGGTCGCCCAGACCGTCGGCCGCGGTGGGCTCGCCGCCGCCCTCGCCGGTCTTCGGGCTGGCCATGTTGTGCCAGTAGATGCTGTGCAGGATGTGGCCGGAGAGATGGAACGCGAGGTTCTTCTCCAGGCCGTTCAGCGCGCCCCAGTTCTCCTTGTCGCGCGCCTCCTCCAGCTGCTCCAGCGTGTTGTTGGCGCCCGCGACGTAGGCCGCGTGGTGCTTGTCGTGGTGCAGCTCGATGATCTGCGGGTTGATCACCGGCTCGAGAGCCGCGTAGTCGTAAGGAAGCTCAGGAAGCGTGTAGATGGCCATGCGTGTTATCCGGTCCCCTCGGCGTGCCAACTGCTTATTGCAATCAATGCGCAACTGCACGCTAGCAGTATCTATTCCGCAGCTCACGTAAGGGTTCCCTACCTGAAACGGAAGCGCGCCCCATGCGAAGGCATGGGGCGCGCCGGGGTCCGGGGGCGGGAGGGGGTCAGGCCCTGGCAGCCGCCCGGCGCTGCATCACGTATCCCGTGGCGGCCAGTGCGAGGGTCAGGCCGCCGGTGAAGACGACCTGGACGCGCGTGTCGTCGCCCATGGCCATCAGGACCAGGACCCCGGCCAGTCCGGCCAGCGCGACCCAGGTCAGATAGGGGAAGCCCCACATCTTCACGACCAGCTTCTCGGGGGCCTCGCGCTCCATGCGGCGCCGCAGCACGAACTGCGAGACGGCGATGAAGCCCCAGACGACGAGGATGACGCCGCCGACCATGTTCAGCAGCCAGGCGAAGAGGGTGTCCGGGTACCAGTAGGACAGCAGCACGGTGACGAAGCCGAAGCCGGAGGAGGCGAGGACGGCACGGCGCGGCACCCGGCCCGAGAGCTTGCCCAGCGCCTTGGGGCCCTGGCCGCGGGAGACGAGGGAGTAGGCCATGCGGGAGGAGCCGTAGATGTTCGCGTTCATCGCGGACAGCAGGGCGATCAGGATGACCACGTTCATGACCTGGCCTGCGTGCGGGATGCCCAGGTGGTCCAGGGTCGCCGCGTACGGGCCCTCGGTGGTGACCGCCGGGTCGTTCCACGGCAGCAGCGTGACGATGACCAGCATCGAGCCGACGTAGACGATCGCGATCCGCCACATGGTGGTCTTCACGGCCTTGGCGACGCCCCGGACCGGGTTGTCGGACTCGGCGGCCGCGATGGTCACCGTCTCCAGGCCGCCGTACGCGACGACGGAGGCGAGCAGGCCGACCAGCAGCCCGTCCACGCCGTTGGGCAGGAAGCCTCCGTCGTGGAGCAGGTTGGCGGAGCCGGGGGAGCCGGTGCCGGGCAGCACGCCCAGGACGGCCAGGACGCCCAGGCCGAGGAAGAGCCCGATGGCGCCGATCTTCAGGGCGGCGAACCAGAACTCGAACTCGCCGAAGTTGGAGACGGCGGCCAGGTTGGACCCGCAGAAGACCGCCATGAAGATCAGCACCCACATCCACGAGGGGGTGCCCGGGAGCCAGCTCGTCACGATGTGCGCCGCGCCGATGGCCTCGATGGCCACGCCCACGCACAGCAGGGTCCAGAACATCCAGCCGGCCGTGAACCCCGCCCACGGGCCGATGGCCCGGTCCGCGTGCACGGAGAAGGAGCCGGAGGCGGGGTTGGCGGCCGACATCTCGCCGAGCATCCGCATCACGAACATGACGAGCAGGCCCGAGGCGGCGTACGCGAGCACGATCGAGGGGCCGGCGGCCGCGATGCCGGCGCCGGAGCCCACGAAGAGGCCGGCGCCGATGACGCCACCGAGGGCGATCATCGAGAGGTGGCGCTGCTTGAGCCCGTTGCCGAGCGGCGAGAAGCCGCCGGATCCGGCGTCGGGCGTCGCCGGGCTCTGCTGCTCGGGCGGGGTCAGGGTGCTCTGGCTCATGGAAATGGTGCCTGTCCGGTGTGCGGGTGGACGGGGTGAGGTGTCCCAGTCTGCCCACTGTCCGTTTATCGGACATTCGATGTCCAAGATCCGGACACCGGTCTTACATGACGTGGTCGCCCGCGCGCTCAAGAGGAACGGGCCCGGGGCGAAAGCCCCGGGCCCGTTCCACTACCGCGTCCCGCCTCAGGACCGAACGGCCCGCTTCTCCCGGAGCTCGCGGAACCACGCCACCAGCAGCACCGCGGCCGCCGCTCCCGAGGACCACAGCAGCTGCGGCCGCGCCGAATCGTCGAACAGCATCAGGACCAGCACCGTGGCCATCCCGATCAGCGCCGCCCAGGTGGCGTACGGGAAGAGCCACATCGGCAGCGTCAGCCGCTCCGGCATGTCCCGCTCGATCCTCCGGCGCAGCTTCAGCTGCGAGACCGCGATCAGCGCCCACACGAAGAGCAGCACCGCGCCCACCGCGTTGAGCATGTAGAGGAAGATCGTGTCCGGCCACAGCAGGTTCAGCACCACCGAGACGAACCCGAAGGCCACCGAGGCGAAGACCGCCCTGCGCGGCACCCCGCCGGAGGAGACCTTCAGCAGGGACTTCGGCGCCTCGCCCCGCTCCGCCAGCGAGAACACCATGCGCGAGGACCCGTACAGGTTGGCGTTGAGCGCCGACAACAGGGCCACGAAGATCACGATGTCCATGATCTGGCCGGCGTGCGGGATGCCGATCGAGTCGAGGACGGCCACGTACGGGCTCTGGCCCGGTTCGAGGGAATCCCACGGCAGCAGGCTCACGATGACCAGCATCGAACCCACGTAGAAGAAGAGGATGCGCCAGACGGCGCTGCGCACCGCGCGGGCCACGGACCGGGCCGGGTCGTCCGACTCGGCGGCCGCGATGGTGACGACCTCCAGGCCGCCGAAGGCGAAGACGACGGCCAGCATGCCGGCCACCACCCCGCTCGCCCCGTTCGGGAAGAACCCGCCCTGGCCGGTCAGATTGGCCATGCCGACCGGGTCCGTGTCGGGCAGGAGGCCGAAGACGGCCAGCGTGCCGAGGATCAGGAACAGCACGATCGCGCCGACCTTCAGGGCGGCGAACCAGAACTCGAACTCACCGAAGTTGCGCACCGCGGCCAGGTTGCTCACGGTGAAGACCACCATGAACACGAGCACCCAGACCCACTGGTCCACCGAGGGCAGCCAGCCGTTCGCGATCTTCGCCGCCGCGGTCGCCTCCACGGCCAGCACCACGACCAGCAGGAACCAGTACAGCCAGCCCGCCGAGAAGCCGGCCCAACGGCCCAGCGCCTTCTCGGCGTAGACGGAGAACGAGCCGGAGGCGGGCATCGCCGCCGACATCTCGCCGAGCGCCCGCATCACCAGCATCGCCAGGATGCCCGCGAGCAGGTACGAGCAGATGATCGCGGGACCGGCGATGGTGATGCCCGCACCGGAGCCGACGAACAGCCCGGCGCCGATCACGCCGCCGAGGCCCAGCATGGTCAGGTGGCGCTGCTTGAGGCTGTGGCTCAGGGGTTCCGGTGGCAGATCGTCCACGGAGGGGGGCGGGTCGGGCAGGCGGTCGCGCATGAGGGGTGCTCGTACTCTCTGTGGCCTGGTGGCGGTGGGGGGCCGCGAGGATTGGAGGGACCCCACAGTCTCCCCGGAGAGTGTCCATCCGCGCAAAACGGACGTCTAGTGGCTAGTGGGTCGTGATACGGATCACTTCAACTCGGGCGCCGAGCGGGGTCTTTGTGCAATCCCCACCAAAGCGGGGAGCGTGGCTTTGTCCCGGGCGACGCTGGGGCGGCGCCGGTCCCGGGACTAACGTCGGTGATCGTCCTTCTCGCCACGATCTTCGCGGAGCCCCCGTCATGAGCACTGCTTCCGTCCCCTTCCGGCCCGGCGCCGTCCTCGCCGACCTGCTGCCCGCGAGCCGCGTCCGCGACATCGCGCTCGTCGTCGGCGGAGCCGCGCTCACCGGTCTGGCCGCGCAGATCGCCGTCCCCGTCCCCGGCTCGCCGGTACCCGTCACCGGCCAGACCTTCGCCGCACTCCTGGTCGGCACCGCCTTCGGTGCCCGCCGCGGTTTCCTCTCGCTCGCCCTCTACGCCCTCGTCGGCATGGCCGGCGTGCCGTGGTTCGCGGGCGGCGCCTCCGGCGCGGGCGGGGCCTCCTTCGGCTACGTGCTCGGCATGCTGCTCGCCGCCACCGTGGTCGGCGCCCTCGCGCGGCGCGGATCCGACCGCTCGGTCCTGCGCACCGCGGGCACGATGGTGTTGGGCTCCGCCGTCATCTACGGCGTCGGCGTCCCGTACCTCGCGCTGTCCACCGGGATGTCCTTCGGTGCGGCCGTCGCGGCGGGGCTGACGCCCTTCCTGATCGGCGACGCGCTCAAGGCCGCGCTGGCGATGGGCGTGCTGCCGGCCGCGTGGAAGCTGGTGGGCCGCCGCGGCTGACGCCGCACGCGGATCGCCCTACGGAACCGCGGGGCCGGCGTCCCCGGCCCGGAGGGCCGCCGCTTCGATCAGGGTCCAGCCGTCGATCTCCACCGGCCGGCGCTCCCGCGGCTGCCAGCCGCGGGCCAGGGCCTCGTCCAGCAGGGCCCGTACGGCGCCCGGTCGGTGCAGGTTGAGGTCGGCGCCCCGGGTGAGGCCCACGTCCCCGGAGCCCAAGGGGGCCCCGCCCGAGACGTACCGGCCGGGGCCCTCGGCGAAGACGACGCGCAGCGGGCCGCCGCTGCCGGACGGCTGCGGGGACAGGGTGAGGATCTCGCGGCAGTCCACGGCCCGGCCGTCCTCGTCCCTGCGGTGACGGTGCCTCATCGTCCACATGTAGACGCGCCCGTCGGCGACCAGTCGGCGCGGCTTCTTCTCGTTGCGGGGCACGGGGCCGAGGTTACGCGGCCCGGCGCGCGCACCGGGAGGGGACGGCGGCAGCCCCGGACCGTGAGCACGGTCCGGGGCTGCTCGCGTCGTTCCTGCGTTCCAGCGTTCCTGCGTTCCCGCGATTACGCGGAGAGGCGCGCGGCGGCCTTGCGGCGCACGTCGCGGACCACGCCGATGACGATCACCACGGCCGCCACCAGCAGCGACAGCAGGACGGTCTCGCGGTTGTCCTTGTCGTAGACCATGTAGCCCAGGACGAAGGTGATCATCGCGGCGGTGGCCCAGGTCAGGTACGGGAAGAACCACATCTTCACCGTCACCTTCTCCGGCGCCTCGCGCATCAGGATCCCGCGCATCCGCAGCTGGGTCAGGCAGATCACCAGCCACACGAACAGCGCGATGGCGCCCGAGGCGTTCAGCAGGAAGCTGAAGACGGTTTCCTTGAAGGCGTAGTTGAAGTAGACGGCGACGAAGCCGAAGACCACCGAGCCCAGGATCGCGGCCTTGGGCACGCCCCGCTTGGTCACCTTGGCGAAGGCCTTCGGCGCGTCACCGCGCTCGCCCAGCGAGAAGGCCATGCGGGAGGCGGTGTACAGCCCCGAGTTCAGGCAGGACAGCACGGCCGTCAGCACGATCACGTTCATGATCTGGCCGGCGTGCGCGATGCCGATCGAGTCCAGGGCGGCGACGTACGAGCCCTTCTCGGTGATCGACTTGTCGTTCCACGGCAGCAGGGTCAGGACGATGAAGATCGATCCCAGGTAGAAGACGCCGATGCGCCAGATCACCGAGTTGGTGGCCTTGGTGACCGCGCGCCGCGGGTCCTCGGACTCTCCGGCGGCCAGCGTGACGATCTCGCTGCCCATGAAGGAGAAGACGACCATCAGCACGCCGGTGAGGACCGAACCCCAGCCGTTCGGCATGAACCCGCCGGTGTCGGTGAGGTGCGCGAAGCCCGCGCCCGGGTTGTCGGAGCCCGGCAGCACGCCGAAGACGGCGAGCATGCCGATGACCACGAAGCCGCCGATGGCGACGACCTTGATGCCGGCGAACCAGAACTCGAACTCGCCGTACGAGGCGACCGAGCCGAGGTTGGTGACCGTCAGCACCGCCATCACGATCAGGGCCCAGGCCCACTGCGGGACGGCCGGCACCCAGCCTTCGAGGATCACGGCCCCGGCGGTGGCCTCCACGGCCAGCACGACGACCCAGAAGAACCAGTACAGCCAGCCGATGGAGAAACCGGCCCAGCGGCCGAGCGCGCGGTCGGCGTACGCGGAGAAGGACCCGGAGTTCGGGCTGGCGGCGGCCATCTCGCCCAGCATCCGCATGACGAAGACGACCATCGCGCCGACCAGCGCGTAGGAGATCAGGATGGCGGGGCCGGTCTTGGCGATACCGCCGCCGGAGCCGACGAAGAGGCCGGCGCCGATGACGCCGCCGATGGCGATCATGGACAGGTGGCGGTTCTTGAGACCGGCCTTGAGACCGTGGGAGGGCTGGGCGTCGCCGGGGTTGCCGGTGGGGTCGCCTGCCTTCTGAAGGGTCGTCGTGGAACTCATGGACGGATCCTTAGGGTTCTCGGGGTGCGAGCCCGGGCATTCAAACCTGAGATGAACGCAGGGCGGAAGACCCCAATCCGGATCGTTGCGATGGGGCGAACGTCCAGGACCTCGGTCCTGCCGTGTCCCATCTGCGTCCTTTGGGTTTACTTGAGCTTTAGAAGTGACTTACGCGACACCCGCTGCGGCCCGTCCGGGGTGCTCGTGCCACACTCGACCCATGCGCG
This sequence comes from Streptomyces sp. GL_140, assembly GCF_057834465.1. Classification (NCBI taxonomy): domain Bacteria; kingdom Bacillati; phylum Actinomycetota; class Actinomycetes; order Kitasatosporales; family Streptomycetaceae; genus Streptomyces; species Streptomyces sp. GL_140. Next base: position 2,936,904 of record NZ_CM174404.1, on the reverse strand, counting down.
TGTACCTCGGATCCGACCATGCCGGCTTTGAGCTCAAGAACCACCTGGTGGACTGGCTCAAGAACAACGGCCACGAGCCCGTCGACTGCGGGCCCCACATCTACGACGCGGTGGACGACTACCCGCCGTTCTGCCTGCGCGCCGCGGAGCAGACCGCCGCGGACGCCGACGCCCTCGGCATCGTGATCGGCGGCTCCGGCAACGGCGAGCAGATCGCCGCGAACAAGGTCAAGGGCGTCCGCGCCATCCTGGCCTGGAGCGTCGAGACCGCGAAGCTCGGCCGCGAGCACAACAACGCCAACGTCATCTCCGTCGGTGGTCGGATGCACACGCAGGACGAGGCCGTCTCCTTCATCGAGGCGTTCCTGGCGACCCCGTACTCCGGCGAGGAGCGCCACACCCGGCGCATCGACATGCTCTCCGCCTACGAGACCACCGGCGAGCTGCCCCCGATCCCGGCGCACCACCCGCAGGGCTGATCCCGCTTCCGGCCGTGCCGCCTCCAGGGGCTGCACGGCCGGTTTTTCTTTTCCGAGGAGTACCGCCGTGCCCGAGGGGCATACGATCCACCGGCTCGCCCAGGACCACACCGAGCGCTTCGCCGCCCGCACGGTCCGCGTGAGCAGCCCCCAGGGCCGGTTCGCCGAGAGCGCGGCCCTGCTCGACGGCCGCGAGCTGGAATCGGCCGAGGCGCACGGCAAGCATCTGTTCCTGGAGCTCGGCGACGCCTGGGTCCACATCCACCTCGGCCTCTTCGGCAAGCTCGGTTTCGGGCCTGCCCCGGCCCCGCCGGCCACCGACACGGTCCGGCTGCGGTTGCTGAACGAGGAGCACTACGCCGACCTGCGCGGCCCCACCGCCTGCGCGCTGATCGGCGAGGGCGAGAAGAAGGCGATACACGACCGCCTCGGCCCGGACCCGCTGCGCCCGGCCGACGACCCGGACAGCGCCTGGGCCCGGATCTCCCGCTCCCGCACCACCGTCGCCGCCCTGCTGATGGACCAGAAGATCGTCGCGGGCGTCGGCAACGTCTACCGCGCCGAGGTCCTCTTCCGGCACGGCATCGACCCGTACCGGCTCGGCAAGGACCTGACCCGCCGCGAGTGGGACGCGATCTGGGCCGATCTGGTGCTGCTCATGCGCGAAGGCGTGCGCAACAACCGGATCGACACCGTGCGCGACGAGCACCTCCCGGAAGCCATGGGCCGCCCGCCGAGGGTGGACGACCACGGCGGCGAGGTGTACGTCTACCGGAGGGCGAACATGCCCTGCCACATCTGCGGGGGCGAGATCCGCACCGCCGGTCTCGCCGCCCGCAACCTCTTCTGGTGCCCGGGGTGTCAGACCCGCTAGAAGCCGTGCGGCAGCCAGGGGGCCACATCACCGGCGAAGCCCCGTGACGCCGCCGCCAGTGCCCCCGCGCGGACCTCGCGTACCAGGCCGGCCGCGGCCAGCGAGTGCAGGGTCGTGCCGCCCAGGTACGCCGCACCGAGCTCCCGTACCGACAGTTCCAGGTCGGCCGGGTCCTCCGTCCGGGTACAGACGGCCGCCCCGTCCGCCCCGGCAAAGAGCCGCCAGCGCCCCGCGTTCCACGGGCAGAACGTGTCCTCGACCTCCAGCACCACGTCCAGCGGAGCCCCGTAGGTCCGCGCGGCCAGCGCCGCCGGCAGGTCCACGAGCCGTACGTGCAGCGAGTCGCGCAGCAGTGCCCGCGACCGCCGGACGTCGGTCACCAGGTGGAGGAGCGCATCGTCCGCCGGCCGCTTGTGGGCCCGGACGGTCCAGGTCAGGTCGACGGAGAACACGTACCGCCACAGCGCCGCGTACGCCGTCGGATCCAGCGCGTCGAGATCGACGACCTGCACCTTGCCGTCCGAGCCGGCCAGCTCCCAGTCGGGCGTGACCCGGTAGCGGGCGTACCCGACCACCTCGCCGTCCGCCCGCTCGGCGACCACGCACTTCAGCGGCGAGGCGCCCTTGCGGTCCGACTCCGGGTCCAGCAGCGACAGCAGCTCCCAGCCCGGCTGCCGGGCCGGCATCCCGGGACGGCCCGCGACCAGCGCCGCGTAGACCCGCTCGCAGTCGGCCAGCGCCTTGCGCGGATCGACCAGCCGCAGCCGGATGTCGTCGGTCCCCGGCGGCACCGAGAGGCGTACCCGAGTGGTGTCGATCTCCACCGACATCGAGTACGCGGCGGTCCCGTAGCCGAAGCGACCGTAGATCGCCGGATCCGAGGCCGTCAGCACGGCGAGCGGTTCACCACCCGCACGGACGTCGTCCAATTGCCGGCGCATCAGGGAGCTGAGCACGCCCTGCCTGCGGTGGGTGGGGGAGACGCCCACCATCGTGACCCCGGCGGCGGGTACGAGCGCCCCGCCCGGCACGGAGAGGCGGAAGGAGAAGGCCCCGGCCGAGCCGACGCAGGTCTCGCCGTCCCAGACGCCCAGGGAGCGCTCCGTCTCGGTGAGGGACCGGTACAGCTCCCGCTCCTCCGGGGATTCCGGGACCCCACCGAACGCCAGTTCCAGATGGTCGTACCAGACATCCCACTCATCAGCTTGCAAAACGCGCATCTCAAGAGCCATACGGCCATCCCTATCAGGGCAATCCGTCCCGGTCGATCTCTTTTCGGTTGCCGATGGGCCCATCTCAGGGGGTACCCCTGCGCGGGCACAGCCAGGATGGATAGGGTCCCGAAGCAATGGCCGGAGCACGTGTGGAGACTCTCCTGGCCCGGACGCGCATGCTGTCGCACCGGGCCCGCACCGCCCTGCGCAAATCCGCCGTGGACTACTTCCGCGGCGACGCCTCCGACTGGCTCGCCTTCGGCGGGCTGCTGCTCACCATTCCCGCCATCGCCTGCGGAACCCTGATGCTGCCGGTCTGGTTCTCGCCCTCCGCGCTGGTCCTGCCGATCGTGGCGGGCGGCCTGCTGCTGCGCCCCGCCAGCCTCCTCGCCCTGTACGCGGCCTCCGCGGCCGCGCTCATCGTCGAAGCCCTGGTCCTCGGGCCGTACACCCAGGGCCCCGCCCGGGTCACCCCCGGCACCGTGCTGGTCGTCGCCGCCTGCGGGTTCTTCGGGCTGGTCATCGCCCAGTTCCGCAGCCGCGTCGGGGTGCCCTGGCGGCGCGGCGGCACCATGCTCTTCGACCTGCGCGAACGCATCCGGGTCCAGAGCAAGCTGCCCGCCCTGCCGCGCGGCTGGCACCGGGAGATGGCCCTGCGTCCGGCCGGCGGCCAGTCCTTCTCCGGCGACTTCGTGGTCGCCGCCCGCACCAACGGCGGCCGCACCCTGGAGATCGTCCTCACCGACGTCTCCGGCAAGGGCATGGAGGCGGGCTCCCGCGCCCTCCTGCTGTCCGGAGCCTTCGGCGGCCTGCTCGGCGCCCTGCCCCCGCACGGGTTCCTGCCCGCCGCCAACGGCTACCTCCTGCGCCAGGACTGGGACGAGGGCTTCGCCACCTCCATCCACCTGGTCCTGGACCTGGAGACCGGCGACTACGAGCTCCTCTCCGCCGGGCACCTGCCCGCCCTCCAGCTCAGCGCGGGCACCGGCCGCTGGCAGGAGGTCTCCGGCGAGGGCCCGCTGCTCGGCGTCTACGACGGAGCCGAATTCGAACCGGCCCGCGGGAACCTGCGGCGCGGCGACGTCCTGATGCTCTTCACCGACGGCCTCGTCGAAACCGCCGAACGCGACATCAGCGAGGGCATGGACCGCCTCACCGGCGAGGCCGACCGCTACGTCTCCGCCGGCTGGGAAGGCGCGACCTGGCACCTGATCGAAAAGGTCGCCAAGGACGTCAACGACGACCGCGCGCTCCTCCTGATCCGCCGCGATCCCTTCTGACGCGACCCTCGCGCGGCTGCGCCGGCGGAAGGGTGGGTAGGGGACAAGCCCCGCAGGGCCGGGGGTTTCCCCCACCGCCGGCCCGCCAGCCTCCGCCATGGCCGCAGGCCACCACCGCTCCGTAGCGTCGGATACACGATCACCACCGGGCGGTCGACCGACACGGAAGGCGGCACACCATGGGGCTCCGCAGGAGCAAGCGGCAGCACGAGGACCAGCCGACGGCGGCGCACCACGGCAGCACCCCGGCCGTCGAACTGCGCGGGGTCCAGCGGAGGTACGGCCACGGATCCACCGCCGTCCACGCGCTGCGCGGCATCGACCTCACCCTGCCCCGCGGCAGCTTCACCGCGGTGATGGGCCCCTCCGGCTCCGGCAAGTCCACCTTCCTCCAGTGCGCCGCGGGACTCGACCTCCCCACCGAGGGCTCGGTCCGCCTCGGCGGCACCGAGATCACCGGCATGAACGAGAACCAGCTCACCGAGCTCCGGCGCAGCCGCCTCGGCTTCGTCTTCCAGGCCTTCAACCTGCTGCCGTCCCTCACCGTCGAGCAGAACGTCCTGCTCCCGATGCGCCTGGCCGGCGGCCGCCAGGACACCGCGCGCGCCGCCGACCTGCTCGCCCGCGTCGGCCTGGAGGGCAAGGGCCGGCGCCGCCCGGCCGAACTCTCCGGAGGCCAGCAGCAGCGCGTGGCCATCGCCCGCGCCCTGGTCACGCGCCCCGACGTGGTCTTCGCCGACGAGCCCACCGGAGCCCTAGACACCACCACCGCTTCCGATGTGCTCGGGCTGCTCCGCACCGCCGTGGACACCCTCGGCGCCACCGTCGTCATGGTCACCCACGACCCGGCGGCCGCCGCCCACGCCGACCAGGTGCTCTTCCTCGCCGACGGCCTGATCGCGGACCGGCTCCCGCGCAGCTCCGCCGACACGATCGCGGCCCGGATGACCACCCTCACCGCCCGCCCGGTGCTCGCGGGAGCCGCCGCCTGACGTCAGCGCGCCAGTGCCGTCCAGGGGCCGATCCCGAGCTTCCCCGTGTTCCCCAGGTCGACCGGCCTGGTGAGCCGCAGCACCAGCTTCGGCGCGCCGGGCCGGGGGACGACCTCCAGGACCCATCCCTCCGCCGCGACCACATCCGTCTGCGTGACGAGGTTGCGCCACACCATCGGCATGTACGCCGCCTTCCCCGGCGCGATGACCACCTCCCGCGGGGGTGCGTCCACGTTCGGCGCCCCGGTGGTGATGCCCGCCGTGCCGTGCTCCACGGCCACCTCCACGGGCGCCTGCGCCTTGTCGAGCAGCCGCAGCTGCGGATACCCCTCCACCACGTAGGGCTGCGCCCCGCAGTTGACCAGCTGCACGGACTCCGCCCGCAACCCCATCGCGGCGCTCCCGTCCCCCTCGACCAGCCGCACCCCGCCCTCGGGACACTCGGCCTCGGCTCCGGTCCCGGTACTGGTTCCGGCCGTGGACCCCGGCCCGGAACCCGCCGCCGCCCCCGTACGGGGCTTCCCCGACGGGGTGCCGGTCGGCCCCGGAGCCGCCGGGGGTGCCGGCGGGGTGTCGCACCCCGCCAGCACCGTCACCAGAACTCCCGCCCCGCCCAGGACCCGCCCCCACCGTTTCCAAGTCATCCCCCGACCCTACGGCGGGGCGGATCCGCCGCAGCCGCCCCGCCGGAGCGCGCGGCACGGCCTTCCGGGCCACTCGCCCCGGATTGGCCGGTCCCGCGGGCCCCGGGGGCGCCTACCGTGCCCCCATGGACCGCACCCTCGCCGCCGACCTCGCACGCCTCCCCGAACTGCTCGACGCCACCCGCGACGCCGCCGCCGCGACCCTCTCGGCACTGGACGCGCGTCCCGTCGTACCGCCGGGCCGAGGCGGGCCCCCGGCTCCGGAGCCGCTCCCCGAGCACGGGACGGGCACCGAGGAGGCCCTCGCCGCCTTCGCCGGACGCTGGGCCCCGCGGCTGTCGGCCTCCGCCGGCCCCCGCTACCTGGGCTTCGTCACCGGCGGCGCCACCCCCGCCGCGCTCGCGGGGGACTGGCTGACCGCGGTGCACGACCAGAACTCCAACTCCACCCTCGACGGCGGCGGTCAGGACCTCGAACGCGAAACCGTCGGCTGGCTCCGCGAGCTCTTCGGCCTCTCCGACGCGCACACCGGGACCTTCGTCAGCGGCGCCACCATGTCCAACACCACCGGCCTCGCCATCGCCCGCGAATGGCTGGGCGAACGCCTGGGAGTCTCCCCGTCCGAGGACGGCGCGGCCGCGCTCGGCCCGGTCCGGGTCCTGTCCGGCGCCCCGCACTCCTCCATCGCCAAGGCCCTCTCCGTCCTCGGCCTGGGCCGCCGCGCCCTGGTCCCCGTACCGACCCTCCCCGGCCGCGAGGCCGTCGACCCGGCGGCCCTGGAACGCGCCCTCGCCGACCAGCCGGGCCGCCCCGTCGTCGTCGTCGCGAACGCCGGCACCGTCAACACCGTGGACTTCGACGATCTGCGGGCCGTCGCGGCCCTGCGCGAACGCCACGACTTCTGGCTGCACACGGACGCCGCCTTCGGCGCGTTCGCCGCGCTCTCCCCGCAACACGCCCACCTCACCGCCGGACTCGACGCCTCCGACTCCGTCTGCGTCGACCTCCACAAGTGGCTCAACGTCCCCTACGACAGCGCCGTGCAGTTCACCCGCCGCCGCGACCTCCAGGCCCGCGTCTTCCAGAACGCCGCCGCCTACCTGGGTCCCCTCGGCGACCATCCCGACCTGGTGCACCTCACTCCGGAGAACTCCCACCGGCTGCGCGCGCTGGCCGCCTGGTTCACGCTGCGCGCGTACGGCCGCGAGGGCCACCGGGAGATCGTCGAACGGGACGTCGCCTGCGCCCGCTCCCTCGGCGAGTCCCTGTCAGGGGACCCGTCCTTCAGGGTCCTCGCCCCGGTCCGCATGAACGTCGTCTGCTTCACTCTTGCCGAGGCCCCCACCGCGGCCCGGCTCACCGCTCTGCGCGAAGCGGTCGGATCCGAGGTGTTCCTCACCCCCACCGTCTACGCGGGAACCCCCGCCCTGCGCGCCGCGTTCTCCAACTGGCGTACCACGCAGGCGGATGTGAGCCGGGTGGCGCGGGCCCTGCAGACCGCGGCGAAGGAGCTCGGATGACCGATCGGCACCACCCGACACCCCCGACACGCCCGACACCCCCGACACGCCCGACTTCCCCGACACGCCCGACTTCCCCGACACGCCCGACACGCCCGACACCCCTGACCCTCGCCGAAATCGAGGCCCTGGCCCGAGCCGCGCACGAGGGCCAGACCGACAAGGCCGGCCGGCCGTACTCGGAACACCTGGCGGCCGTGGCCGAAGGAGTCCGCGCCCGGGGCGGGACGGACGCACAGCGGGCGGCGGCCTGGCTCCACGACTCGATCGAGGACGACGCCCTCACCCCGGCCTGGCTGGAATCCGCGGGACTCCCGCAGTCCGTCAAGGAAATGGTCCTCGCCCTGACCAAACGCCCCGGCGAGCCGGTCGAGGAGTACGTGGCCCGCATCCTCGCCACCCCGGGCGCCCTGCTCGTCAAGGAAGCCGACCTCGCGCACAACGCGGACCCGGCCCGCCTCGCGGTCCTCGACGCCCCGACCCGGGAGCGACTGTCCGCTAAGTACCGCTATGTCCGCTCCCTTCTGGGTCTTGCGACCCCCTGAGACAAATGCGCCACTGTCGATTCGTCACGGGACGGATAGCCGGGGCGTGTTGGTGGGAGGATGGTCCATGTGGGGGTACGCCTGATCGTGCCCCGGGCCGACCAGGGGACGACCGAAGGTGTGATCAGAAGTGGCCATTTCGCTGTCAGTAGTGGTTCTGTTGGCGATCATCCTCGTGGTGCTCGTCCGCGGGAATCACCTCAAGGCCGGCCCCGCGATCGTCGCGGTCCTCTTCGGCTTCTTCCTGGCGTCCAGCTCCATCGCCCCGGACGTCAACAACTTCCTGGACTCCCTCGCGACCACGATCGCCGGCATCAAACTCTGATCGAGGACCCGGGATCGAAGGCCTGTCGAAAGCCTGTTGAAGGCTGGGGACAGGGGCCGTGAACGCATCAGGGCCAGGTCGAGGAAAAATCCTCTGACCTGGCCCTGAGCCGTAGAGAGCGGGCGACGGGAATCGAACCCGCGTAGCTAGTTTGGAAGACTAGGGCTCTACCATTGAGCTACGCCCGCACAGCATGCGCCGCGACTCCGGAAAGCGCGGCACGGACAGCATCCTAGCGGGTCGAGGCGGGGCAATGCACACAACATTGCGGGCCCGCGTGTGGGCGGGTCCGGGGGTTCCGTGGAAACACCGCACAACAAAGGGTCTTCGGGCATGTACCCTACGTGTCGCACCGACGGGGTGTGGCGCAGCTTGGTAGCGCGTCCGCTTTGGGAGCGGAAGGTCGTCGGTTCGAATCCGGCCACCCCGACCACGCAGTCTCTTCAGCAGACCTCGCGTTGATGATCGCGTTGTGGGCTGATTGCCGCTTGCGGTTACTATGCAAGCTGCGTGCCCGTGTGTCTGATGTACCGGGCCCGATCCAACGAACCGCTGAATCACAGCGTGACGGCGGAGACCCCCAGCAGTCAGCCACAAGGAGACCAAACCGTGAAGAGCGCCGTGGAGACCCTGAACCCGACTCGGGTTCGGCTCACTGTTGAGGTGCCCTTCGAGGAGCTCAAGGACAGCCTCGACGCGGCCTACAAGAAGATCAACCAGCAGGTCACGGTGAAGGGCTTCCGCAAGGGCAAGATCCCCGCCCGGGTCATCGACCAGCGCTTCGGCCGCGGTGCGGTGCTGGAGGAGGCCGTCAACGACGCCCTCCCGAAGTTCTACACCGAGGCGGTCAACGAGGCCGACCTGAACCCGCTGGGCCAGCCCGAGGTCGACATCACGGAGCTGAAGGACGGCGAACTGCTGACCTTCACCGCCGAGGTCGACATCCGCCCCGCGATCGAGATCCCGGACTACTCCGGCATCGAGGTCACCGTGGACGCCGTCGAGGTCTCGGACGAGGACGTCGAGAAGTCGGTCGAGCAGCTGCGCGGCCGCTTCGCGTCCACCAAGGACGTCGAGCGCGCGGCCGAGGACGGCGACGTCGTCACCATCGACCTCGAAGCCAAGGTCGACGGCGAGGTGCTGGAGGACGGTGTCGCCCAGGACGTCTCCTACACCATCGGCTCCGGTGAGCTTCTCGAAGGCATCGACGAGGCCGTCAAGGGCCTGGAGGCCGGTGGCGAGGCCACCTTCACCTCCCAGCTGAAGGGCGGCTCCGCCGAAGGCAAGGACGCCGAGGTCACCGTCAAGGTCACCAAGGTCCAGGCCCGTGAGCTGCCGGAGCTGGACGACGAGTTCGCCGGTCTGGCGAGCGAGTTCGACACCCTCGAAGAGCTCAAGGCCGACAGCCGCAAGCGCCTTGAGAACATGAAGCAGTACGACCAGGCCACGCAGGCCCAGGAGCGCGTCCTGGAGAAGCTGCTGGAGCTCGTCGAGGTCCCGATCCCCGAGAAGCTCCTCGCGGACGAGGTCCAGACCCGCAAGCACAACCTCGAGCACCACCAGCTCGGCCAGATGGGCCTGTCCATCGAGAAGTACCTCGAGATCCAGGGCAAGACGGTCGAGGAGTTCGACGCCGAGACCGCCGAGCAGGCGATCAAGGGCATCAAGACCCAGTTCGTCCTCGACGAGCTGGTCAACAAGGAGAAGCTGAACGTCAACCAGGAGGAGCTCACCGAGCACCTCATGCGTCGCGCCGCTTCCTCCGGCATGTCCCCCGACCAGTTCGCCCAGGCCGTCGTCGAGGGTGGCCAGGTTCCGATGCTCGTCGGCGAGGTCGCCCGCGGCAAGGCCCTCGCGGCCGTCGTCGAGGCCGCCAAGGTCACCGACACCAACGGTGAGGTCGTCGACCTCTCGGACGACGAGGACGACGAGAACGCGGTCGAGCAGGCCGCCGAGACCGTCGAGAACGTGGTCGAGGCCGACGGCGAGATCGCGGCCGACGAGGCCAAGTAACACCTGCCGGGCCACGCCGGGGCACACCCCCGGAGCGGTACCGGAGCACGGCCCGAAGGGCCCGTACGCGGCTGCGTGCGGGCCCTTCGGCATCCCCGCCGGGGACCCCCGGGACCTTGCGCTCCGAGCGAACAGTTCGGGAAGCGGGATGGCGTTGTCCTACCTGCGCGTTAGGGTCCATGAATACGAGGGCACGGGAGTACCCGACGCCGGCGGACATCGTCCGCACGGTTGGTCCGCGCCCCAGAACGAGACGCTGAGACGGCACATGGCCGTCGGAGACGAGCAGGTGGATACGTGACGAATCTGAAGCCTTACGCCGCGGGTGAGCCGTCCATCGGTGGCGGCCTCGGCGACCATGTCTACAACCGGCTGCTCGGCGAGCGCATCATCTTCCTCGGCCAGCAGGTCGACGACGACATCGCCAACAAGATCACCGCGCAGCTCCTGCTCCTGGCCGCCGAGCCGGAGAAGGACATCTACCTGTACATCAACAGCCCCGGTGGTTCGGTGACGGCCGGCATGGCGGTCTACGACACCATGCAGTACATCCCGAACGACGTCGTCACCATCGGTATGGGCATGGCGGCCTCCATGGGCCAGTTCCTGCTCACCGGCGGCACCCCGGGCAAGCGCTTCGCGCTCCCCAACACCGACATCCTGATGCACCAGGGCTCCGCCGGCATCGGCGGCACCGCCTCGGACATCAAGATCCAGGCCCAGTACCTGCTGCGCACGAAGCAGCGCATGGCTGAGATCACCGCCCACCACTCCGGCCAGACCGTGGAGACGATCATCCGCGACGGCGACCGCGACCGCTGGTACACGGCGCAGGAGGCCAAGGACTACGGCCTCATCGACGAGATCATCTCCGCCGCGTCCCTGGTCCCCGGCGGCGGCGGCACCGGGGCCTGATCCCGGCCCCGGCGCGCAGGGCCCCGTAGAGGGGCCCGCCCGCCCGCACCAGGCAAGCCTCAGCCCGCAGAACGCCACCAGGATGGTGAACACCCAGATGCACATGAACAATCTCTCTCCCGCCAGCGGCCTCTACACCGGCGCACCGGTGGACAACCGCTACGTCGTGCCGCGCTTCGTCGAGCGCACCTCGCAGGGCGTGCGCGAGTACGACCCGTACGCGAAGCTCTTCGAGGAGCGCATCATCTTCCTCGGCGTGCAGATCGACGACGCCTCCGCCAACGACGTCATGGCGCAGCTGCTGTGCCTGGAGTCGATGGACCCGGACCGCGACATCTACCTGTACATCAACAGCCCCGGTGGCTCCTTCACCGCGCTGACGGCGATCTACGACACGATGCAGTTCGTGAAGCCGGACATCTCGACGGTCTGCATGGGCCAGGCGGCCTCCGCCGCCGCGGTCCTGCTCGCCGCGGGTGCCCCGGGCAAGCGCATGGCGCTCCCGAACGCCCGCGTGCTGATCCACCAGCCCTCCGGTGGCACCGGCCGCGAGCAGCTCTCCGACCTGGAGATCGCGGCCAACGAGATCCTGCGCATGCGCGACCAGCTGGAGAACATGCTGGCCCTGCACTCCTCGACGCCGATCGAGAAGATCCGCGACGACATCGAGCGCGACAAGATCCTGACGGCCCAGGACGCTCTGGCGTACGGCCTGATCGACCAGGTCGTCGCCACCCGCAAGACTTCGAACTGATCCTTGCCGCCAGTTGGCGTGGGCACGTCGCCGGATTGGGCGATGTGAACCACGTCAAGGGGGCCCCGCACGGGGCCCCCGGCAAGGTACCGTCGGATATGAGGCACCAGGAGCGCTGAACCAGGCGTCTCCCAGGCGAAGGGGAAGCACCTCGTGGCACGCATCGGTGACGGCGGCGACCTGCTCAAGTGCTCGTTCTGCGGAAAGAGCCAGAAGCAGGTGAAGAAGCTCATCGCGGGACCCGGTGTGTACATCTGCGACGAGTGCATCGACCTCTGCAACGAGATCATCGAAGAGGAACTCGCGGAGACCTCCGAGGTCCGCTGGGAAGAACTTCCCAAGCCTCGTGAGATCTACGAGTTCCTGGAGAGCTACGTCGTCGGCCAGGAGCCGGCGAAGAAGGCGCTCTCCGTGGCGGTGTACAACCACTACAAGCGCGTCCAGGCCGGCGAGAACGGCGGCGCGCAGGGACGCGACGACGCGATCGAGCTCGCGAAGTCCAACATCCTGCTGCTGGGCCCCACGGGCTCGGGCAAGACGCTGCTGGCCCAGACGCTCGCCCGGATGCTCAACGTCCCGTTCGCCATCGCGGACGCGACGGCGCTGACGGAGGCCGGGTACGTCGGCGAGGACGTCGAGAACATCCTGCTCAAGCTGATCCAGGCCGCTGACTACGACGTCAAGAAGGCCGAAACCGGGATCATCTACATCGACGAGATCGACAAGGTCGCCCGCAAGAGCGAGAACCCGTCGATCACGCGCGACGTGAGCGGTGAGGGCGTGCAGCAGGCCCTCCTGAAGATCCTGGAAGGCACGACCGCTTCCGTACCGCCGCAGGGCGGCCGCAAGCACCCGCACCAGGAGTTCATCCAGATCGACACGACGAACGTGCTGTTCATCGTGGGCGGCGCCTTCTCCGGCCTGGAGCGGATCATCGAGTCCCGCGCCGGCGCCAAGGGCATCGGCTTCGGGGCGACGATCCGCTCGAAGCGCGAGATCGAGGCGAGCAACCAGTTCCAGGAGGTCATGCCGGAGGACCTGGTGAAGTTCGGGATGATCCCCGAGTTCATCGGCCGTCTCCCCGTCATCACCTCGGTGCACAACCTGGACCGCGAGGCCCTGCTCCAGATCCTCATCGAGCCGCGCAACGCGCTGGTCAAGCAGTACCAGCGGCTGTTCGAACTCGACGGCGTCGAGCTGGACTTCGAGCGCGAGGCCCTCGAAGCCATCGCCGACCAGGCGATCCTTCGCCAGACCGGCGCGCGCGGCCTGCGCGCCATCATGGAAGAGGTCCTGATGTCGGTGATGTACGAGGTCCCGTCCCGCAAGGACGTGGCCCGCGTGGTCATCACCTCGGACGTGGTGCGCTCCAACGTCAACCCGACGCTGGTCCCGCGGATCGTCCCGAAGGACCAGGGCCCGCACGAGAAGTCGGCGTAGCCGCCGACCAGGTACGCGTACGCAGAAGGGGCGCCCCCGGCCGGGGGCGCCCCTTCTGCGTGGGACCGCGAGCCGTCCGCTACTTCTTGACGCGGGCGGTGTTGTAGAGCTTCGCGGTGAGGTCCGCGGTCTGCTCCAGGGTGTAGCCCTTCTTGCCGGCGAGGAGGGAAGCCACGTCGCTGGCGCTGACCATGCTCAGGGTGCTGTAGTCACCCCAGATGCAGATCGGCAGGGTCATCTCCTTCGGCCCCTTCTCCGTGGTGCTGGTGCCCGTGGAGGTCATCTTCATCTCCTGGCACTTCATCACCGCGCCCTTGAAGCCGGCCGGGGTCATGGCCTTAGGGCTCCCGATCAGCTCCACCGAGAAGGACTTGTCCTTGCCGGCGTTGAGCTTGGCCATGGCGAAGTACGCGTCCACGGCCTTCTCTGGGTCGGCGATGTCGCCGTAGAGACCGGAGAAGTTCAGGCCCTTGGCGGTCAGCGGGTTCTTCGGGTCACCGGACTGGTAGTTCATGCCGACCTGGGTGGGGTTCTTGATGCCCACCCCCTCGGCTTCCTTCTTGTCCTTGTCGCTGAAGTCCTTGGCCTTGTAGTTCGGGTCCTTCTTGAACTCGTTGACCGACTCCGGCGCCACCAGCTTGTAGCCCTTGGTGTCGGCGGAGATCGAGGCGGAGGCGCCGCCGCCCTTCGTGAAGTACCAGCCGGCGCCCGCGACCACGGCGACCGCCACGACCACCGCGATGATGACGCCGGCCTTGGACTTCTTCGGGGGAGTGCCGCCGTACGGAGGCTGCTGCGGGTAGCCGCCGTACGGGGGCTGCTGCTGCGGCTGCTGCGGGTAGCCCTGCGGCGGGACCCCGGGGGGAGCCTGCTGCGGGTATCCGTAGCCGGGCTGCGGGGCGGGCTGCTGGCCGTAGGGGTTGGGCTGCCCGTAGGGTCCCGGCTGCTGCGGCTGCTGCCCGTAAGGCCCCGGCTGCTGCGGCTGCTGGCCCCCGTACGGCCCTGGCTGGTTGTAGCTCATCCCGCGTCCCCCTATGAGGTTGCTTATTCGTCCCACACATCCTTGCGGAAGCCTGAGCCGCACAAGGCCCCGGGCCCCTGGAAAGCCGGTTTCATGACTGGACTGTTACCGCTCTAAACTGTGCCCCGTGACCGAGAACACGCAGACACCCAGCAGCCCTGACACCGAACTGCCGACCGCCTACGCGCCGGCCGACGTAGAGGGGAAGCTCTACGAGCGCTGGGTAGAGCGTGGCTACTTCGAGGCGGACGAGAAGAGCGAGAAGCCCCCGTACGCCATCGTCATCCCGCCGCCGAACGTCACCGGAAGCCTCCACCTGGGGCACGCCTTCGAGCACACGCTGATCGACGCCCTCACCCGCCGCAAGCGCATGCAGGGCTACGAGACCCTGTGGCAGCCGGGCATGGACCACGCGGGCATCGCCACCCAGAACGTCGTCGAGCGCGAGCTCGCCAAGGAGGGCAAGTCCCGCCACGACCTGGGCCGCGAGGCGTTCGTCGAGCGCGTCTGGCAGTGGAAGGGCGAGTCCGGCGGCCAGATCTCCGGACAGATGCGCCGCCTCGGCGACGGCGTCGACTGGTCGCGCGAGCGGTTCACCATGGACGAGGGCCTGTCCGAGGCCGTCCAGACCATCTTCAAGAAGCTCTACGACGACGAGCTGATCTACCGCGCCGAGCGCATCATCAACTGGTGCCCCCGCTGCCTCACCGCGATCTCCGACATCGAGGTCGAGTACCAGGACGACGACGGCGAGCTCGTCTCCATCCGCTACGGCGAGGGTGACGCGTCCATCGTCGTAGCCACCACCCGCGCCGAGACGATGCTGGGTGACACGGCCGTCGCCGTCCACCCCGACGACGAGCGCTACAAGCACCTCGTCGGCACCGAGATCGAACTGCCGCTCACCGGCCGCCGCATCCCGGTCGTCGCCGACGAGCACGTCGACCCCGAGTTCGGCACCGGCGCCGTCAAGGTGACCCCGGCGCACGACCCGAACGACTTCGAGATCGGTCAGCGCCACGGTCTGCCCAACCTCGCCGTCATGGACGAGCACGCCGTCATCACCGTCCACGGCCCCTTCCAGGGTCTGGACCGGCTGGAGGCCCGCTCCGCCATCGTCGCCGCGCTGCGCGCCGAGGGCCGGATCGTCGCCGAGAAGCGTCCGTACACCCACTCGGTCGGCCACTGCTCCCGCTGCAAGACCACCATCGAGCCCCGCCTCTCGCTCCAGTGGTGGGTCAAGGTCGGCCCGCTCGCCAAGGCCGCCGGTGACGCGGTCCGCGACGGCCGGGTCAAGATCCACCCGCAGGAGATGGAGAAGCGCTACTTCGACTGGGTCGACAACCTCCACGACTGGTGCATCTCGCGCCAGCTGTGGTGGGGCCACCGCATCCCGGTCTGGTACGGCCCGAACGGCGAGATCGTCTGTGTCGGCCCCGACGAGCAGCCGCCGACCGGCGAGGGCTGGACCCAGGACACGGACGTCCTGGACACCTGGTTCTCCTCCGGCCTGTGGCCGTTCTCCACGCTCGGCTGGCCGCAGCAGACCGACAGCCTGGCGAAGTTCTACCCGAACGCCGTGCTGGTCACCGGCTACGACATCCTCTTCTTCTGGGTCGCCCGGATGATGATGTTCGGCCTGTACGCGATGGACGGCACCCCGCCGTTCG
Organism: Streptomyces sp. GL_140; assembly: GCF_057834465.1. Classification (NCBI taxonomy): domain Bacteria; kingdom Bacillati; phylum Actinomycetota; class Actinomycetes; order Kitasatosporales; family Streptomycetaceae; genus Streptomyces; species Streptomyces sp. GL_140. The sequence continues at coordinate 2,921,218 of NZ_CM174404.1, read as the reverse complement.
GCACCATCGCCCTGCACGGCATGGTCCGCGACGAGCGCGGCAAGAAGATGTCGAAGTCCTTCGGCAATGCGGTCAACCCGCTGGACTGGATGGACAAGTACGGTTCCGACGCGGTCCGCTTCACGCTGGCCCGCGGCGCCAACCCCGGTGTCGACGTCCCGATCGGCGAGGACTGGGTCCAGGCCTCCAGCAAGTTCGCCAACAAGATCTGGAACGCCACCCGCTTCGCGATGATGAACGGCGCCACGATCGAGGGCGAGCTGCCGCCGGTCGAGGAGCTGTCCGCCACCGACCGCTGGGTGCTGTCCCGTCTGAACAAGACGGTCGAGCAGGTCGATGCGTACTACGAGGACTACCAGTTCTCGAAGCTGTCGGACGCCCTCTACCACTTCGCGTGGGACGAGGTCTTCGACTGGTACGTCGAGCTGTCGAAGACGACGTTCTTCGCGGGCGGCGAGCAGGCCAAGGTCTCCGGCCGGGTCCTCGGCGAGGTCCTCGACGTCATGCTCCGGCTGCTGCACCCGGTGGTCCCCTTCGTCACCGAGACGCTGTGGACCACGCTGACCGGCGGCGAGTCCCTCGTGATCGCCGAATGGCCGAAGGACAGCGGCTTCCGCGACGCGGCCGCCGAGGCCGAGATCGAGGGCGTCCAGAGCCTCGTCCGGGAGGTCCGCCGGTTCCGCAAGGAGCAGGGCCTCGACGACAAGCAGAAGGTTCCGGCCCGCCTGGACCTGTCGGCCACCGCGCTGGCCGCCCACGAGGCCGCCATCCGCCAGGTGCTGCGCCTCCAGCCGGAGGGTGACGAGTTCAGCGCCACCGCGACCCTCCCGGTCGGCGGCGCCACCGTCGCACTCGACCTGTCGGGCACCATCGACATCCCGGCCGAGCGCAAGCGGCTCAGCAAGGACCTGGCCGCCGCCGAGAAGGAGAAGCAGCAGGCCGAGGCGAAGCTCGGGAACGAGGCGTTCATCGCCAAGGCCCCCGACAACGTCGTGGACAAGATCAAGGGCCGCCTGACCAAGGCCGAGGCGGACATCGCCCGGCTCCAGGCACAGCTGGAAGCGCTGCCCGCCGCCTAGCGGTCCGGTGGCGCCGTAGAGCGCAAGCGAAGGCCCCCACGCCGTCGGTCGACGTGGGGGCCTTCGCGGTATCTGTTCCCCGTGAGGGGGTGGGCGTCACAGCAGGCGGCTGCCGAATTCCGCCAGGATCAGCGCCGCGAGCATCGCGTACAGGGCCAGGGGGACCAGCCAGTGCGGGATCGCGCGGAGCCGGGAGCCGGCCGGCGCCAGGTGACGGGTGACGTACCAGAACAGTGGGATCATCACCGCCCAGACGATCATGCACCACGGGCACAGCGCGCCGATCACGTACAGGCACTGGCTGATCAGCCAGACCGTGAAGCAGAACCCCGCCGCGACCCCCGCCCACAGCCCGCGCCACAGCCAGCGCGGGAACACCGCCCCGGCCACGAGGGCCGTGCCCAGCCCGGCGAGACCCGCGAAGCCGGCGATGCCGAGCAGCATGTTCGGGAAGCCCAGCAGGTTGCCCTGCCAGGTGTTCATCACGTCGCCGCAGCTCAGCACCGCGTTGACGTTGCAGCCCGGGGTGAAGAGCGGATCCTCCAGGGCCCGGATGCGGTCGTACGTGAGGATGCCCGAGGCCAGCGTGCCGATCAGTCCGCCGATGAGCACGAGCAGGGGGAGGCCCCGGGAGACACGGACGGGGCGGGTTTCGTCGGGGGTCATTCCTTCGACGTTACGAAGCCGGGCGCCCCGGGCGGCAGGGCCGTTCGGCCATCATCGCGAGATCCGGAGTGCGGTATATCACTTTTTAGGCGGCACGGCCGGATCGGATCCGTGGCACCGACCACGGATGATGGGGGGCATGCACGTCAAGCCCGCCGTCTCGGCACTCCACCGAGCCCTGGCCTCCGGCCGCCGGTTCCTCGAGAGCTGGACCGGGTCCCCACGTGCGATGGACGTGCTCACGGCCGGCGGCTGCTTCGCGCTGATGGCCCTGGACCTGCCCGGCCTGGCCGCCGCCGACAACTCCCTCAACGGCCCGCTCGCCGCCGTGGTGCTCGCCGCGGGCTGTCTCAGTCTGCTGATGCGCCGCAGCCGGCCCTGGGTCTCGTACTTCACCGCCCTGCTCTTCATCGGATGGCTCCACGAGCTGACCCTGATCCAGTTCGCGCTCTACTCGGTGGGCCGCTACCGCGGGCGCCGCGCCGGAATCCTCGCCACCCTCGGGTACGTGGCCTTCGCGCTGGTGGTGTTCAGCGTGCCCGGCTGGCCCGAGCCGCGGGCCGAGACGCTCAGCTCCTTCCTCAGCCTCGTCGTGCCCATAGGGGTCCTCGCCTCGGCCGTGGGCATCGCCGCGTACCGCCACGACCTCGTGCGCGAGCTGGCCGCGCGCCGGGCCGAGACGGCCGTGCTCCAGGCGGTGGAGCAGGAGCGGACCTCCGTGGCCCGCGATGTCCACGACTTCGTCGGACGCGAGCTGACCCTGCTCACGGTCCGCTCCGAGGTGCTGTCGATGCGGGCGCGGAAGACGGCGTACGCGAAGGACTTCGAAGAGCTCGCCGACACCGCCCGCCGGGCCCACCTGGTGCTCAACGAGATCATCGTCCAGCGCGGCGAACGGGCCGCGACCCCGGGAGTGGAGGGGCTGGATGCGCTCGCGCAGGAGAGCGGGCGCGCGGGTTCGCCCGTACGGCTCGACCTGGATCCGGGCGTGCACGGGCTCTCGCCGCTGCGGCAGGCGGCGGTCTACCGGGTGGTGCAGGAATGCCTGACCAACGCCGCCAAGCACGCCCGCGGCGAGACCATCGACGTCACCATCTCGGCGGACGGACCGCAGCTGCGGATCGCCGTCCGCAACGGGCTGCCCGAGCGGGGCCCGTCCCGGGCCCCCGTCTCGGCGGGCTCGGGCACGGCGAGCATGTCCGAGCGCGTGCGCAGCCTGGGCGGAACCCTGGCGGCGCGGCGCACGGAGAGCTCGTACGAGGTCGTCGCGACCCTCCCGAAAGGCTAGGCCCCGGGCCGATGCCCGGTGCTAGCCCCTCGCCGGGGCCAGCAGGCTGCTCAGTCTGTCCATGTCCTCGACGCAGCGGCCCGAGCCCAGCGCGACGCAGTCCAACGGGTTGTCCGCGACGAAGACCGGGATCCCGGTCGAGGAGGCCATCCGCAGGTCCAGGCCGGGCAGCAGCGCGCCGCCGCCGGTCAGGACGATGCCGTGCTCCATGACGTCGCCGGACAGCTCTGGCGGGCACTCCTCCAGGGTGGTGCGCACCGCCGCGATGATCGCTTCGATGGGTTCGTCGAGGGCCGCCCGCACGTCGAGGGCGTCCAGCTGGAGGGTCTTGGGCATGCCGCCGACCTTCTCGCGGCCCCGCACGGTGAAGGTGCGGGTCTCCAGCTCCGGCTGGTCCGGCACCGGCCACGCCGAGCCGATGGCGATCTTGATGTCCTCGGCGGAGCGCTCGCCGATGAGCAGCGAGTGCTCCTTGCGGACGTAGTCCATGATCGCGGCGTCCAGCTTGTCGCCGCCGATCCGCAGCGACTGGGAAGTGACGATTCCGCCCAGCGATATGACCGCGACCTCCGAGGTGCCGCCGCCGATGTCGACGACCATCGAGCCGCGCGGTTCGGACACGGGCAGCCCGGCCCCGATCGCGGCGGCCATCGGCTCCTCGATCAGGTGCACGGTCTTGGCGCCGGCCCGGGTGGAGGCGTGGACGATGGCGCGGCGCTCGACCGGGGTGACCCCGGACGGTACGCAGATCACCATGCGGGTGCGCACCCGGCGGCCGGGGACCGCCTTGCGGACGAAGTGCCGGATCATCTCCTCGGCGGCTTCGTAGTCGCAGATCACGCCGTCCTTGAGCGGGCGGATCGCGGTGATGGAGCCGGGGGTGCGGCCGATGGTCTCCTTGGCTTCGGTGCCCACGGCCAGGGCGGTGGTCGTACCCGCCTGGACGGCGACCACGGACGGCTCGTTCAGGACGATGCCGTGCCCCCGTGCGTAGACGAGGGTGTTGGCGGTTCCCAGGTCGATCCCTATGTCGCGGCTGGAAGGGGTCTTGGTCGGACCCGTCTTTTCTATGCGCGCCTGCGGCATTTGTTCCCCAATCTCCTGTCCGCAAGGCTTGCATAACGATCTGGTCGCTCCGGGCGTCGAAGGTCCCGAAACGACCGGGCCGAAGGTCCTTGCGGCTCTCATCCGTAGACTGGGTCCCGTGAGTGAGCAGCAGCCCGAGAGCCACGATGACAGCTTCGACGAGTTCGACCAGATCGTGGCGGAAGAGTCCGACCGCGATCCCGACCTGGCGGTGATCGCTGCGGGCAGCCGCACCCTGCGCGCGCAGGCCGGTCCGCCGCAGGGCGACCCGGTACCCGATGTCCCCGTCGACCCCGAGGTGGCCCAGGCGCTGCGGGAGGTGGAGCAGGAGCTGGCCGGCCGCTGGGGCGAGACCAAGCTGGAGCCGTCCGTCACCCGGATCGCCGCGCTGATGGACGTCCTGGGCGAGCCGCAGCGCGCGTACCCCTCCATCCACGTCACCGGCACCAACGGCAAGACGAGCACGGCGCGCATGATCGAGGCGCTGCTGAACGCCTTCGAGCTGCGCACCGGCCGCTACACCAGCCCGCACGTGTCCTCGGTCACCGAGCGGATCAGCCTGGACGGGGCGCCGATCACCGCAGAGCGGTTCGTGGAGACCTACCACGACATCAAGCCGTACGTGGAGATGGTGGACGCGGCCGAGGAGTTCCGGCTGTCCTTCTTCGAGGTCCTCACCGGGATGGCCTACGCGGCGTTCGCGGATGCCCCGGTGGACGCGGCCGTGATCGAGGTCGGCATGGGCGGCACCTGGGACGCCACCAACGTGATCGACGGCGCGGTGGCCGTGGTCACCCCGATCAGCCTGGACCATACGGACCGGCTCGGCTCCACGCCCGGCGAGATCGCGCAGGAGAAGGGCGGGGTCATCAAGCAGGGCGCCACCGTGATCCTGGCGCAGCAGCCGGTGGACGCGGCGCAGGTCCTGCTGAAGAAGGCCGTCGAGGTCGATGCGACGGTGGCCCGCGAGGGCATGGAGTTCGGCGTCGTCACCCGTGAGGTCGCCGTCGGCGGCCAGCAGCTGACGCTGCGCGGGCTGGGCGGCGAGTACGACGGGATCTTCCTGCCGCTGTACGGCGCCCACATGGCGCACAACGCGGCGGTGGCGCTGGCGGCGGTCGAGGCCTTCTTCGGGATCGGCGCGGACCACGCGCGGGTGCTGGACGCGGACACCGTGTGCAAGGCCTTCGCCTCGGTGACCTCGCCGGGCCGCATGGAGGTGGTGCGGCGCAGCCCCACCGTGGTCCTGGACGCGGCGCACAACCCGGCCGGGGCGCTGGTCACGGCGGAGGCGGTCACCGAGGCCTTCGGCTTCAGCCGGCTGGTCGGGGTCGTGGGCGCGAGCGAGGGCAAGGACGTGCGGGGGGTCCTGGAGGCCTTCGAGCCGATCTTCGCGGAGGTCGTGGTCACGGAGAACACCAGCCACCGGGCGATGTCCGCCGACGAGCTGGCGGCCGTGGCGGTCGAGGTCTTCGGCGTGGACCGGGTGCAGGTGGAGCCGCGGCTCGACGACGCCCTGGAGGCGGCGATCACGCTGGCCGAGGAAGAGGCCGAGTACGGAGGGGCCGGGGTCCTGGTGACCGGGTCCGTGATCACGGTGGGCGAGGCCCGCCTGCTGCTGAAGAGGGGCTGAGGGATGCGCACGCTGTGTGCTTCGACGCTGATCGGCGAGTTCTTCGTGATCGGCTTCGCCGGGCTGGTGGCGATGAAGGGCGATCTGAGCCAGGCCACGGTCTGGACGGTCTGCGGGATCGCGATGCTGGTGTCGGTGCTGCTGTGCGGGATGCTGTCCCGCCCGGGGGCCGTGCAGATCGGCTGGGCGCTGCAGATCGGGCTGATCCTGAGCGGGCTGGTCGTCCCGACGATGTTCTTCCTGGGTGCGGTCTTCGCGGGCCTGTGGTGGTGCTCGATCCACTACGGCCGCCGCATCGACGACATCAAGGCCCGCTGGGCGGCGGCCAACGCCGAGGCCGAGCCCCAGGTCCAGGCCTAGGTCCGGGCCTGGGTCCGGGCCGGGGCCCGGGCCCGGCCGGAACCCCTGTAGATTCGCCCTACCGCACCCGTATGCCGCAAGGAGCCGAAACATGACCCAGCGCACGCTCGTCCTGCTCAAGCCCGACGCCGTCCGTCGCGGCCTGATCGGCGAGATCGTCGGCCGCATCGAGCGGAAGGCCGGCTGGACCATTCCCGCGCTCGAACTGCGCACGCTGGACCAGGAGACCCTGGAAGCGCACTACGGGGAGCACAAGGGCAAGGTCTTCTACGAGCCCCTCATGGGCTTCATGGCCAGCGGCCCGGTCGTGGCCCTGGTCGTCGAAGGGGAACGCGTGATCGAGGGTGTCCGCCAGCTGGCCGGACCCACTGACCCGATCGCCGCGGCGCCCGGCTCCATCCGGGGGGATTTCGGCACCGTGACCCGGGAGAACCTGATCCACGCCTCGGACTCCGAGGAGTCCGCGGAGCGCGAGCTGAAGCTGTTCTTCCCGTCGCTGTGATCACTCTTTCCTGACGGAACATCAGCCAAATAGCGCTCATGACCTGGGGCGACCGAAGTAATTTCGGTCGCCCTTTGGTATTACCGGTGATTACCGGGAACGCATCGACAGGACACGACGTCACCACTATGGGGGCGGGTATCCATTCCGGCGGGCTTGCCGGAGTCCCGTCGCGCGATGTCCGTACTTGCGGCACTACGATGGGGCCTCCACCCACACACCCACCTCGCCGACCTGACAGCAGCTGCTATCAACTGGAAGGCCAGACGCTCCTCATGGGGAACAAGGGGAACTACATGTCGTTCATCGGCCGTGACATGGCGATCGACCTCGGGACCGCCAACACGCTGGTGTACGTGCGTGGCCGGGGGATCGTCCTGAACGAGCCGTCCGTGGTCGCCATCAACACGAACACCGGCGGCATCCTGGCGGTCGGCTCCGAGGCGAAGAAGATGATCGGCCGGACGCCCGGCAACATCGTCGCGGTCCGGCCCCTCAAGGACGGTGTGATCGCCGACTTCGAGATCACCGAGCGCATGCTCCGGTACTTCATCCTCAAGATCCACAAGCGCCGCTACCTGGCCCGCCCGCGCGTCGTGGTCTGCGTACCCTCCGGCATCACGGGAGTGGAGCGCCGCGCCGTCATCGAGGCGTCCACGCAGGCCGGCGCACGACAGGTGCACATCATCGAAGAGCCCATGGCTGCCGCCATCGGCGCGGGCCTGCCCGTCCACGAGGCCACCGGCAACATGGTCGTGGACATCGGCGGCGGTACCACCGAGGTCGCCGTCATCTCCCTCGGCGGAATCGTCACAGCACAGTCCATCCGGGTGGCCGGGGACGAGCTGGACAACGCGATCATCCAGCACATCAAGAAGGAGTACTCGCTCCTCCTCGGTGAGCGGACCGCGGAGCAGATCAAGATCACCATCGGGTCGGCCTACGACCTCGACAAGGACGAGCACACCGAGATCCGCGGCCGCGACCTGGTCTCCGGCCTCCCGAAGACCGTCGTGATCTCGGCCGCCGAGGTCCGCAAGGCCATCGAGGAGCCGGTCAACGCGATCGTCGACGCCGTCAAGACCACCCTCGACAAGTGCCCGCCGGAGCTCTCCGGCGACATCATGGACCGCGGCATCGTCCTCACCGGAGGCGGCGCCCTGCTCCGCGGCCTCGACGAGCGGCTGCGCCGCGAGACGGGCATGCCCATCCACATCGCCGAGGACCCGCTCGACTCCGTCGCGCTCGGATCCGGCAAGTGCGTAGAGGAGTTCGAGGCCCTCCAGCAGGTCCTGGACGCCCAGCCCCGGCGCTGACCCTCCCCCGAGGGGTACGAGGAACACAGACGATCCGCCGTACGGGTGCTACCGGGCCCGTGCGGCGGATCGTTGATATACAGGCAAGGCCCGGTGCAAGCCCCGGCTCCACCGGAGCGGCTCCGCCGCACAGCCCGGTGCAAGCCCCGGCTCCACCGGAGCGGCTCCGCCGCACAGCCCGGTGCAAGCCCCGGCTCCACCGGAGCGGCTCCGCCGCACAGCCCGGTGCAAGCCCCGGCTCCACCGGAGCGGCTCCGCCGCACAGGTAACTACGAGGAAGGCACGGCCGCCGCACGTGAGGGACACACGAGAAAGCCGGCTGCTCCTGGTGCTTCTGATCGCCATCGCGTTCGCACTGATCACGGTGGACATCAGGACGGGCGAGGAGTCGCCGGTCGACGGTGCCCGACAGGCCGCCGCAGCGGTCTTCGGGCCGGTCGAGAAGGGCGTGGCGAAAGGGGTCGATCCGGTCGCCAACGCCATAGGGGCGGTACGGGACTCCGGCGAGCGCCACAACCGCATCGCGACGCTGGAGCGCGAGAACGCGGCACTTAAGGCCAAGCTCGGCAGCGACGACCAGACCCGCAGCCGGATCCGCGAGCTGGACGAGATGCTCAAGCGCGCGGGCGCCGGACAGTACGGCATCAAGGGCGCCGAGGTCATCGCCATAGGAGCGGCCCAGGGCTTCTCCTGGACCGTCACCATCGACGCCGGCACCAAGGACGGCATCGAGCGCGACATGACGGTGCTCAACGGCGACGGACTCGTCGGCCGGGTCGCCACCGTCGGCCCCGACACCGCCACCGTGGTCCTCGCCAACGACCCCGACTTCACCGTGGGCACCCGCCTGGAGAAGACCGGCGAACTCGGCTTCGCCACCGGACAGGGCGACCGCTCGCTGTCCGTGCAGATGCTCAACGGCAAGGCCAAGGTCGCCCCCGGCGACCGCCTCGTGACCTTCGGATCGCGCGGCAACAAGCCCTTCGTCCCCGGTGTCCCGATCGGCGAGGTGGTCAAGGTCGACCCCTCGCGCGGAGACCTGACCCGGACCATCTGGGTCCGCCCCTACGTGGGCTTCTCCCGCCTGGACATCGTCGGCGTCGTGGTGATGCCCCCGCGCGAGGACCCCCGCGACGCAGTCCTGCCTCCCAAGCCCGAGGCACCCAAGCCCACCCCGACGGTCACCGTCACGGTCACGCCGTCGCCCGGCGCGTCCGGCAAGCCGGACGACCAGTAGGAGCCGACCATCATGCGCTTCAACCGGATCCTGCTCTCGGCGACGCTCGTCGTGGTCGCCCTCGTCGTCCAGGTCTCCATCCTGGGAAGGCTCCAACTCCCCGGAGCCGTCCCCGACCTGGTCCTGCTCACGGTCGTCGCCCTCGCACTCGTGTACGGGTGCGTCAGCGGAGCCCTCATCGGCTTCACCGCCGGCCTCCTCGCCGACCTGGCCCCGCCCGCCGACCACGCCGCCGGCCGCTACGCGCTCGTGCTGTGCGTCATCGGCTACGTCGCCGGCCTGGTCCGCCCCGACACCGGGCGCTTCCGCTCCGCCTGGGGCCCGATGCTCACCGTCGTGGGCGCGGCCTTCGCCTCCACCCTCCTCTACGCGGGCGTCGGCGCCCTGGTCGGCGACACCGCCGCCCGCCACGTCGGCCTGACCGGGCTGCTGTTCACCGCCGTCCTCTACGACCTGCTGCTCGCGCCCTTCACCGTGCCGTTCATCATGGCGCTGGCCCGCCGCGCGGAGAACGACCCGATGGCCGTCGACGCCAACGGCGGCCCGCCGTCCGGCAAGGACATCGCCTCCGGCTGGCTGGCCGGCGGCACCGGCCTGCGGATCGGCAGCCAGCGCGGCGGCCTGCGGATGAAGACCGCCCGCAGCCGCGCCAACCGGGCCGGCCGGATAAAGGGCGTCAAGGGAATCAAGGGTGTGAAGAGCGTCAAGAAGCTGTGAGGGAGGAGTCCTCGTGACCAACATTCCGGAGACCGGACGCACCTCCCGGGTGCGGATCCGGCTCGTGATCATCCAGGTCCTCGTCTTCTCCCTGCTCTGCACCCTCGGCGGTCGCCTCTGGTACCTCCAGATCCGCAACGGCGACGAGTACTCCGACGAGGCCAAGAACAACCACGTCCAGCAGGTCGTCCAGCCCGCCGTGCGCGGCTCGGTCCTCGACGCCCGCGGGGTCCCGCTCGCCGACAACGAGACCCGCCTCGTCGTCTCCGCCAGCCGCACCGAGCTGATGAAGATGAAGGACCGCGGCAAGGCGGTCCTCGCCCAGCTCGCCGGAGTCCTCGACATAAGGCCTCAGGACGTCGCCGACAAGGTCCGGCTCTGCAACAACGAGACCCCGCAGCCCTGCTGGAACGGCTCCCCGTACCAGCCGATCCCCGTCACCAACAAGGCCACCACCCAGCAGGCCCTGCAGATCCGCGAGCGTCCCGAGGACTTCCCCGGGATCACCGCCGAGCCCACCGCCGTACGCCGCTACCCGGCCCCCGGCGGCGCCAACACCGGCCAGGTCCTCGGCTACCTCTCCCCGGTCACCGACGCGGAGATCGTCAAGGCGAAGACCACCAACTCGCCGTTCCTGCGCTCCGACCAGGTCGGCCGCTTCGGCATCGAGCGCACGTACGACAAGGAGCTGCGCGGCAAGTCGGGAGTCACCCGCTACGAGGTGGACAACCTCGGCCGGGTCATCGGCCAGGCCAAGAACGACCCGGCGGTCCCCGGCGCCAACCTCGTCACCAGCATCGACGCCCGCGTCCAGGGCGTCGCCGAGTACGAGCTCAACGCGGCGATGCTGGAAGCGCGCAAGCAGATCGACCGCAACACCGGCGTCCCCTACAAGGCGGACGCGGGCGCCATCGTCGTCCTGGAGTCCAAGACCGGCCGGGTCGTGGCCATGGCCTCCAACCCGAGCTACGACCCGAACGTGTGGGTCGGCGGCATCTCCGGCAAGGACTACGCCAAGCTCACCGCCAAGGAGTCCAACGTCCCGCTGATGAACCGGGCGATCCAGGGCCAGGCCGCCCCGGGCTCCATCTTCAAGGTCATCCCGACCGCGGCCGCGGTCAACGCGGGCTACCCGTTCGACGGCGACTACCCCTGCCCGAGCTCGTACTCCATCGGCGGCCAGGTCTTCAAGAACTTCGAATCCCAGGGCCACGGCTCGATCACCCTCGGCCGGGCCCTGGAAGTCTCCTGCGACACCGTGTTCTACGCGCTGGGCCACAAGGAGTGGCTCAAGGACGGCGGGCTCAAGCCGAAGAAGAACCCGGCACAGATCTTCTACAAGACCGCCCACCAGTTCGGCCTCGGCGCCGAAACCAACATCGACCTGCCGGGCGAGGAGAAGGGCCGGGTCCCCGACCGCGAATGGAAGCAGCGGTTCTGGGAGGCCAACAAGGCCGGATGGTGCAAGACCGGCAAGAAGGGCGGCACCTACGTCGAGCTGCTGTCCTACGAGAACTGCCTCGAAGGCAACCTCATGCGTGCCGGTGACGCCGTCAACTACTCCATCGGCCAGGGCGACACCCTCGTCACCCCGATCCAGATGGCGACCATCTACGCGGCCATCTCCAACGGCGGCACCCTGTGGAACCCCACCATCGGCAAGGCCATCATCAGCGCGGACGGCAAGCACGTCGAAGAGATCAAGCCGCAGGCCCACGGCAAGCTGCCGATGACCGAAGCCACCAGGCAGAAGATGGTCGGAGCACTGGAGGGCGTCGCCACCCGCGGTACCGCCGCCTGGCGCTTCGGCGGCTGGCCCCAGAAGCAGATCCCGATGCACGCGAAGACCGGTACTGCCGAGGTCTACGGCAAGCAGACCACCTCCTGGTTCGCCACCTTCACCGACGACTACACGATCGTCATGACGATCTCCCAGGGCGGCACCGGCTCCGGAGCATCGGGCCCCGCCGTCCGCAACGTCTACAACGCCATCTACGGTCTCGACATGGCCGGAAAGCAGGACCTCAAGCAAGCCCTGCTCCTCCACCCCGAGGCCAAGCTCCCCACCATCCAGGCCGACGGCTCCATCGACTCGCCCGAGATCAAGCCGTACGTGCCCCCGTCCCCGGAAGACCTGGCGCCGGCCCCGCTCGCCGGGCCGCCCGCCCCGCCCGCCGCACGGCAGGACTGAACCCTGATGCAGACCGCGAACAAGTTCTCCGTATCCCGGTACGCGCCGGAGCGCGGGGCGATGGCCAAGCTCACCGCCCGCGACTCGGTGCTGCGCCGGCTCGACTGGCCGATACTCCTCTCCGCACTGGCCCTCTCCTTCATCGGCTCCCTGCTGGTGTGGTCGGCGACCCGCAACCGGACCTCCCTGAACAACGGGGACCCGTACTACTTCCTCTTCCGGCACGCCATGAACACCGGCATCGGCCTCGTGCTGATGATCGCCACGGTCTGGCTCGGCCACCGCACCCTGCGCGGAGCCGTGCCGATCCTCTACGGGCTCTCCGTCGTGCTGATCCTGGCCGTGCTCACCCCGCTCGGCGCCACCATCAACGGCGCCCACGCCTGGATCGTCATCGGCGGCGGCTTCTCCCTGCAGCCCTCCGAGTTCGTGAAGATCACGATCATCCTGGGCATGGCGATGCTGCTCGCCGCCCGGGTCGACGCGGGCGACCTCACCAACCCCGACCACCGCACGGTCGTCAAGGCCCTGTGCCTGGCGGCCGCCCCGATGGGCATCATCATGCTGATGCCCGACCTCGGGTCCGTCATGGTCATGGTCGTCATCGTGCTCGGCGTCCTGCTCGCCTCCGGCGCGTCCAACCGCTGGGTACTGGGCCTGCTCGGTTCGGGCGTGGCCGGCGCCGTCCTGATCTGGCAGCTCGGCATCCTCGACGAGTACCAGATCAACCGCTTCGCGGCCTTCGCAAACCCCGAGCTCGACCCCGCCGGCGTCGGCTACAACACCAACCAGGCGCGCATCGCCATCGGCTCCGGCGGCCTGACCGGCTCCGGGCTCTTCCACGGCTCCCAGACCACCGGCCAGTTCGTGCCCGAGCAGCAGACCGACTTCGTCTTCACGGTGGCGGGGGAGGAGCTGGGCTTCGTCGGAGCCGGCCTGATCCTCGTCCTGCTCGGCGTCATCCTGTGGCGGGCCTGCGTCATCGCCCGCGAGACCACCGAGCTCTACGGCACGATCGTGTGCGCCGGGATCATCGCCTGGTTCGCCTTCCAGTCCTTCGAGAACATCGGAATGACACTGGGGATCATGCCGGTGGCGGGGCTCCCGCTGCCGTTCGTCTCCTACGGAGGATCGTCGATGTTCGCCGTGTGGGTGGCCATCGGACTGCTCCAGTCGATCAGGGTGCAACGGCCGATGTCGGCCTGATCGGCCCGTCCCGGGCCGTTTTTGCGCCGCTCTCCCCGTTCGCACCCACGTCGCCGTCCGTTCAGGAATAGGTTCGGTTCATGGTGGACACGAAGCGTGAGATCGAGCGGAAATTCGAGTTCTCTACGGCGAAACAGAGCCGGCGCGGGGTGCCGGACCTGACGGGCACGGCCGCCGTCGCGGCCGTCACCGACCAGGGCACCGTGGACCTCGACGCCGTCTACTACGACACCCCCGACCAGCGGCTCGCGGCCGACGGGCTCACGCTGCGCCGCCGCACCGGCGGCGCGGACGCCGGCTGGCACCTCAAACTGCCCGTCGCCCCCGGCGTCCGCGACGAGATCACCGCCCCCCTCAGCGACACCGTGCCGACCCCACTGGTGGCCCTGCTCCGCTCCCGCACCCGCGACGGCGCCCTGGAACCGCAGGTCAGGCTGGTGTCCTCGCGCAAGGTCAGCCACCTCCTCGACGCCGACGGCGCGCTCCTCGCGGAACTGTCCACCGACGCGGTACGCGCCTGGGGGTCCCCCCGGACGGAGTCCGGGGGATCCGACGAGGCCACCGCCGCCTGGACCGAGGTCGAGGTGGAACTCGCCGACGGGGTGGACCCGGCGCTGCTCGACGCCGTCGAGAAGAAGTTCCGCAAGGCCGGCCTCCTCGTCTCCGCCGCCCCCTCGAAGCTGGCCCGCGCGCTCGCCGAGACCTCCGCCGAACCCCCGCCCCGGCCCGTGGGCGGTGGCCCCGAGGGCACGGCCGGCGCCTACGTGCTCTCGTGCCTGCGCGAACAGCGCGACACCCTGATCGCCCGGGACCCCGCCGTCCGCCGCGGCCTGCCCGACTCCGTCCACCAGATGAGGGTCGCCACCAGGAGGCTGCGCAGCGCCTTCAAGACCTACCGCCGGTTCCTGGACCCCGGCGAGAGCGACCCGGTCGGCGAGGAGCTCCGCTGGCTCGCCACCGAACTCGGCGTCGACCGCGACCGCGAAGTACTCCTGGAGCGGCTGCAGACCGGGCTCGGACAGCTGCCGCGCACCCTGCTCCTGGGCCCGGTCCGCGGCCGCCTCAAGGTCTGGAACACCGCCCGCCGCACCGGTTCGCGCCGGGCGGCCCTGGCAGCGCTCGACAGCCGGCGCTACGTGGCCCTGCTAAACGCCCTCGACGCGCTCCTGGCCGACCCGCCGCTGCTCAAGCCCGCCGGCCGGCCCGCCGGGACGGCCCTGCCCGCGACGGTCCTCGGCGACTACGAACACCTCGCCGGCCGCGTCGAAGGCGCACTGGCCATGGATCCGGGCCACGACCGGGACCTGGCCCTGCACGAGGCCCGCAAGGCGGCCAAACGCGCCCGCTACGCGGCCGAGGCGGCGGCCCCGGCCCTCGGCAAACCCGCGCGCCGCCTCGCCGAGGCGGTGCAGGCCGTCCAGACCCTGCTCGGCGACCACCAGGACGGCGTCGTGGCCCGCGAGACCCTGCGCGGCATCGCGGTCCAGGCGGCCGGCGCGGGGGAGTCGGCCTTCACCTGGGGCGTGCTCTACGCCCGCGAGGAGGCGCTGGCCGAGCGCCGGGAACGGGAGCTGCCCGAAGTGTGGGCGGCGGCCGCGGCCCCCGCGCTCGAGCTGCGCGCCGCGGCGGCCGCCCGGCCGACGGGCGGCAGGGGGACGGCGTGATCTTGCGGCAGGGGGTCGGCGGGCCTCGGGGTACGCTTGAGAGTCGCCCCCTGCCCGCTTCACGAAAGTCGCGTGATGACCGAGTCGGTCTTCCCTCAGCTTGAGGCCCTGCTTCCGCACGTCCAGAAGCCGATCCAGTACGTCGGCGGTGAGCTCAACTCCACCGTCAAGCCCTGGGACAGCGCCGACGTGCGCTGGGCGCTGATGTACCCGGACGCGTACGAGGTCGGGCTCCCCAACCAGGGCGTCATGATCCTGTACGAGGTGCTCAACGAGCGCGAAGGCGTGCTCGCGGAGCGCACGTACAGCGTGTGGCCGGACCTCGAAGAGCTGATGCGCGAGCACAAGGTGCCCCAGTTCACCGTCGACTCGCACCGTCCGGTCGGCGCCTTCGACGTGTTCGGGCTCTCCTTCTCCACCGAGCTCGGCTACACCAACATGCTGACGGCGCTCGACCTGGCGGGCATCCCGCTGGAGGCGAAGAACCGTACGGTCGACCACCCCATCGTGCTCGCGGGCGGCCACGCGGCCTTCAACCCCGAGCCGATCGCGGAGTTCATCGACTGCGCCATCATCGGCGACGGCGAGCAGGCCGTCCTCGACATGACGGAGATCATCCGGGCCTGGAAGGCCGAGGGCCGGCCGGGCGGACGCGAAGAGGTGCTGCTGCGCCTCGCGAAGACCGGCGGCGTCTACGTGCCGGGCTTCTACGACGTCGAGTACCTGCCGGACGGCCGCATCGGCCGTGTCGTCCCGAACCGCTCCGGCGTCCCGTGGCGCGTGTCCAAGCACACGGTCATGGACCTCGACGAGTGGCCCTACCCCAAGCAGCCCCTGGTCCCGCTCGCCGAGACCGTCCACGAGCGCATGTCCGTGGAGATCTTCCGCGGCTGCACCCGCGGCTGCCGTTTCTGCCAAGCCGGCATGATCACGCGCCCCGTGCGGGAGCGAAGCATCACCGGCATCGGCGAGATGGTGGAGCGCGGCCTCAAGGCGACGGGCTTCGAAGAGGTCGGTCTCCTCTCGCTCTCCTCGGCGGACCACACGGAGATCGCGGACATCGCCAAGGGCCTGGCCGACCGCTACACGGACGACAAAGTGGGCCTGTCCCTCCCGTCGACCCGCGTGGACGCCTTCAACGTCGACCTGGCCAACGAGCTGACCCGTAACGGCCGCCGCTCCGGTCTGACCTTCGCCCCCGAGGGCGGCTCCGAGCGCATGCGCAAGGTCATCAACAAGATGGTCTCGGAAGAGGACCTCATCCGGACGGTCTCCACGGCGTACGGCAACGGCTGGCGCCAGGTGAAGCTGTACTTCATGGTCGGCCTGCCGACCGAGACCGACGAGGACGTGCTCCAGATCGGCGACATGGCGGTCAACGTCATCGCCAAGGGGCGCGAAGTCTCCGGCCAG
Source organism: Streptomyces sp. GL_140 (assembly GCF_057834465.1). NCBI lineage: Bacteria > Bacillati > Actinomycetota > Actinomycetes > Kitasatosporales > Streptomycetaceae > Streptomyces > Streptomyces sp. GL_140. The sequence continues at coordinate 2,904,860 of NZ_CM174404.1, read as the reverse complement.
AACGACATCCGCTGCACGGTGTCGATCGGCGGATTCGTACCGAAGCCGCACACCCCCTTCCAGTGGGCCCCGCAGCTCTCCGCCGAGGAGACGGACGCCCGCCTCGGCAAGCTCCGCGACAAGCTCCGCGGGGACAAGAAGTACGGCCGCTCCATCGGCTTCCGCTACCACGACGGCAAGCCGGGCGTCGTCGAGGGCCTGCTCTCGCGCGGTGACCGCCGCGTCGGCGACGTCATCCGCGCCGTGTACGAGGCCGGCGGCCGTTTCGACGGCTGGCGCGAGCACTTCTCCTACGACGGCTGGATGCGGGCCGCCGAGAAGACCCTCCCCGCCTACGGCGTGGACGTCGCCTGGTACACGACGCGCGAGCGCACGTACGAGGAGGTCCTCCCGTGGGACCACCTGGACTCCGGCCTCGACAAGGAATGGCTCTGGGAGGACTGGCAGGACGCCCTCGACGAGACCGAGGTCGAGGACTGCCGCTGGACCCCCTGCTTCGACTGCGGCGTGTGCCCGCAGATGGACACGACCATCCAGATCGGGCCCACGGGCAAGAAGCTGCTGCCCCTGTCGGTCGTGAAGTAACCAGCCCGCGCCCGACCCGTTCCTGACGACGGCCCGCCCGACCCCACCGAGGGACCGGGCGGGCCGTCGTCGTGTCCGACCTGTGGCCTGGGCCGCGCAACGGGAGGGGCACCTACGGTGTCCTTATCCGCATGGAACTGGAAGAGGCGCACGCACCCCGGTGCGGTACCTGCTCGTGATGCCCGTGCTCGGGATCGGGTGGCTGGTCGGCGCCGGGTACCGGTACGTCCTCGTTCCCGTCGGGAACGCTGTCGCGTGGCTCCTCGTTCGTGCTCTCGCCTACGGAGTCCTGTGGCCCTGCGTCGCACTGTGGCGGTACGTGGTCGCGCCGCTCGGGTGGGGTGTCCACACGTACCTGCTCGCACCGCTCGGGCGGCTGCTCGTCGGGGCCTGGCACCTCGCCGGGCGGGCGAGCCGGGCCCTGTGGCGCGGACTCGTACGGGTGTGGCGCGGACTCGTCGTGCGGCCCGTCGCCTGGGCCTACCGGAGGATCGCCACTCCCGTCGGGCACGCCGTGCGCGCCGGGTGGAGCGCGACGCGCCGCGCGGTCCGCTCGGCGTACCGGCACACCGTCACTCCGGCCGGCCGCCTCGTCCGCGAAGTGTGGAGCACCTCGCGCCTCGCGGTGCGCGAGGCGCGGGCCGACGTAAGACGGATGCTGTTCGGGGGGCCGCCCCGGGAACCAGCGAGGTCACGGGCGCGTACTCTGGGTAGTAACACAGCCGTAGGCGACACGCCCGCCACTCCTGAGATCTCCCTGCACACGCAGGGGTGAGCCGGAGGGCAGGACGCGGCCCGCCCGCAGGCTCCACAGACCTCAGGGCGACGCGCGAGCCGCGAAGCCCCGCACAAGGAGAAGAACCACTGGGCAAGCGACAGCCCGAAGGCCCGCCTCCCGCACCGGTGGTGCAGCGCATTCGTCTGCGCTACACCAAGCGCGGCCGCCTCCGGTTCACCAGCCACCGGGACTTCCAGCGCGCCTTCGAGCGGGCCCTGCGCCGCTCCGAGGTGCCCATGGCGTACTCGGCCGGCTTCACCCCCCACCCGCGCGTCTCGTACGCGAACGCCGCCCCGACGGGGACCGGCAGCGAGGCCGAGTACCTGGAGATCGCCCTCGCCGAGCCCCGCGACCCCGCGAAGCTGCGCGAACTGCTCGACGAGTCGATGCCCGTCGGGCTCGACATCATCGACGCCGTCGAGGCCCGTACGTCGGGGCTCGCCGAGCGGCTGACCGCCTCCGTGTGGGAGCTGCGCCTGGACGGCGTGGATCCCGCGGACGCCGAGCGGGCCGTCGAGGCCTTCCTCGCCGCCGAGACGGTCGAGGTCCAGCGCCGCACCAAGAACGGCATGCGCACCTTCGACACGCGCGGCGCCGTGGTCACTCTGGAAACGGTTCCCGTATCGGTCGACGAGTCGGCTGATAGGACCCGGGACAATGCCTGTGCGATACTGCGGCTGGTTGTTCGGCATCTGACACCTGCCGTGCGACCCGACGACGTCCTGTCCGGTCTCCGAGCTGTGGCCGACCTAACGCCGCCGGTCCCCGCTGCGGTGACCAGGCTGGCGCAGGGGCTCTTCGACGAGGAGTCCGGCACGGTGACCGACCCGCTCGCGCCCGACCGCGAGGCTGTCACGGCCGCCCCACCCACGGCGGCCGTAACCGCCGACGCGAAGGCGCCGGAAGGTCCCGCCGCGTAGGGATCGTCGTCGTCGCGCAGCCCTGGGACTCGGGAGCCACCTGGGTCGGGCCGCGCACAGACCTGAAGACTTCCGCCAGGCCGTACGAACTACCACGTACGGAACCGGCGGCCATTGAACTGAGCTCCCGTGTGGCGAACGCGCCCCGGAGGCCGGCCCCGCTCTCATCGTGCGGAGCCGTGCCGGACCGGAAGTCAGCCGCGGCGCCCGGGAGCGTGACGGGAGAAACCCCGCATGCTCAACAACGAAAACGACAACAACACCACCGCCGACAGTGGCAGCCCGAGCGACAACCTGCCTCCGCGCAGGCGCCGGCGTGCCGCTTCCCGGCCGGCCGGTCCCCCCGGCGGCCCGGTAGCCGCCACCGAGGCGGCCCCCGCACCCGTGGTGGCAGCCGCCCCCGCCGAGGAAGCCGCTCCGGCCGCCGCCCCGGCCCGTACCCGTCGCCGCGCCACCCGCGCCGTGGCCGCCCCCGAGGCTCCCGTGGCCGAGGTCGCGCCCGTCGTGGTCGAGGAGCCGGCCGCTCCGGCCGCGGCTCCCGCCCGTGCCCGTCGCCGTGCCACCCGCGCCGTGACCGCCCCCGAGGCGCCGGTCGCCGAGGTCGCGCCCGTCGTCGTTGTGGAGGAGGAGCCCGCCGCTCCCGCCGCCGCTCCGGTGCGTGCCCGTCGCCGTGCCACCCGTGCCGTGACGGCTCCCGAGGCTCCCGTGGCCGAGGTCGCGCCCGTCGTGGTCGAGGCTCCGGTCGTCGAGGAGGCCGCTCCGGCCGCCGCCCCGGCCCGTGCCCGTCGCCGCGCCACTCGCGCCGTGGCCGCTCCCGAGGCGCCGGTCGCCGAGGTCGCGCCCGTCGTGGTCGAGGCTCCGGCCGTCGTGGTCGAGGAGCCGGCCGCTCCGGCCGCGGCTCCCGCCCGTGCCCGTCGCCGTGCCACCCGCGCCGTGACCGCCCCTGAGGCTCCCGCCGCCGAGGTCGTCGTGGAGGAGGCTCCCGCCGCGGCTGCGGCCCCCGCCCCCGTCAAGGGCACCGTCACCGTCGCCGACGCCGTGGACTCCCCGAAGCGCGGCGGTCGCCGTCGCGCCACGCGTTCCACCACCGCTCCGGCCGCCGCCGCCGCGCCGCAGCCCGCGGCTGCCGCCGCCGCTCCGGTCGAGGCGCCCGTGGCCGCCCCGGCCCGTGGCCGCCGCGCCGGTCGTCCGGCCGTCGCCGTCTTCCAGGCCCCGGTCTTCGCCGAGCCGATGTTCCAGACCCCGGAGACCGCAGCCATGGCCGCCGCGGCGGCTGCCGCGGCCGCCCCGGTCGACGAGATCGACGAGGTCGAAGAAGAAGAGGTCGAGCTCGAAGCCGAGGCCGTCGTGGCCCCGGCCCCGCAGCCGCCGGCCGTCGCCGCCGCCGTGGCCGCGGCGCCGCCGCCGAGAGCGCCGCTCCGGCGGCCCCGGCTGCCGCCGCGCCGTCAGCTCCGGTCTCGCTGGCCGACGTAGAGCTCTTCGAGGAAGAGGCCGAGGCCGCCGAGCTCGAAGAGGCCGCCGAGGAGGAGTTCGAGGAGTCGGGCGACCGCCCGTCCCGCCGTCGTCGCCGCGGTGGCCGTCGCCGCCGTCGCGGTGAGGCCGCCGACCTCGACGAGTCCGCCGAGGAAGAGGCCGAGGCCGAAGAGGCCGACGAGGAAGAGGCCGAAGAGGACGAGGAGAACGGGGCCCTCGGCTCCAGCTCCAGCCGTCGTCGTCGCCGTCGTCGTCGTCGCAGCGGTGACGGCGGTACGGACGCGGACGCGGCCGACGAGGACGGCGTGCGCACCGTCGTCAAGGTCCGCGAGCCCCGCCCGGCGCGCGAGCGCTCGGAGTCCCCGGTTGGCTCCACCTCCTCCGACGAGGTCCAGTCCATCAAGGGCTCGACCCGCCTGGAGGCGAAGAAGCAGCGCCGCCGCGAGGGCCGCGAGCAGGGCCGCCGTCGGGTCCCGATCATCACCGAGGCCGAGTTCCTGGCCCGCCGTGAGGCCGTCGAGCGCGTGATGGTCGTCCGCCAGTCGGGCGAGCGCACCCAGATCGGCGTCCTCGAGGACAACGTGCTCGTCGAGCACTACGTCAACAAGGAAGAAGCCACCTCGTACGTCGGCAACGTCTACCTGGGCAAGGTCCAGAACGTGCTGCCGTCGATGGAGGCCGCCTTCATCGACATCGGCAAGGGCCGCAACGCCGTCCTGTACGCCGGTGAGGTCAACTTCGAGGCGCTCGGTATGGCCAACGGGCCGCGCCGCATCGAGTCCGCCCTCAAGTCCGGCCAGTCGGTCCTGGTGCAGGTCACCAAGGACCCGATCGGCCACAAGGGCGCCCGCCTGACCAGCCAGGTCTCGCTGCCCGGCCGCTACCTCGTCTACGTGCCCGAGGGCTCGATGACCGGTATCAGCCGCAAGCTGCCCGACACCGAGCGCGCCCGCCTGAAGACCATCCTCAAGAAGATCGTCCCCGAGGACGCGGGCGTCATCGTGCGCACCGCCGCCGAGGGTGCGAGCGAGGACGAGCTGCGTCGCGACGTCGAGCGTCTGCAGGCCCAGTGGGAGGACATCCAGAAGAAGTCGAACCAGATCTCGACCTCTTCGCCGAGCCTCCTGTACGGCGAGCCGGACATGACCGTCCGCGTCGTGCGCGACATCTTCAACGAGGACTTCACGAAGGTCATCGTCAGCGGTGACACCGCCTGGGAGACCATCCACGGCTACGTGAACCACGTGGCCCCGGACCTGTCCGACCGGCTCTCCCGCTGGACCTCCGAGGTCGACGTCTTCGCGACGTACCGGATCGACGAGCAGCTCGCCAAGGCGCTCGACCGCAAGGTGTGGCTGCCCTCGGGCGGTTCGCTTGTGATCGACAAGACCGAGGCGATGATCGTCATCGACGTCAACACCGGCAAGTTCACCGGTCAGGGCGGCAACCTCGAGGAGACCGTCACCAGGAACAACCTGGAGGCGGCCGAGGAGATCGTGCGCCAGCTGCGGCTGCGCGACCTCGGCGGCATCGTGGTCATCGACTTCATCGACATGGTCCTGGAGTCCAACCGCGACCTGGTCCTGCGCCGGATGCTGGAGTGCCTGGGCCGTGACCGGACCAAGCACCAGGTCGCCGAGGTGACCTCGCTGGGCCTGGTCCAGATGACCCGCAAGCGGGTGGGCCAGGGTCTGCTGGAGTCCTTCTCCGAGACCTGCGTCCACTGCAACGGCCGCGGTGTGATCGTGCACATGGAGACCCCGACCGTGGTCGGCGGCGGTGGCAACGGCAAGCGCTCCAAGCGCCGCGGTGGCCGCGCCGACGAGCACGAGCACGAGATCGAGGCCGTCGAGACGGACGTCTACGAGATCGAGACCGAGGCGGAGGTGGCTGCCGAGGCCGCCGCCCCGATCGCGCTGCCGGAGCCGTCCTTCGTCGCCGACGAGGAGCTGTACGGCAGCCCGGCCGAGGCCGAGGCCGCCGCGGGTCTGAGCGGGCGTCGCAACCGCCGTCGCGCCACCCGCAAGGCGACCGCTCCGGCGGGCGCCGCGCGCGCCGCAGCCCCGGCTCCGGCCCCCGTGGCCGAGCCCGAGCCGGTCGTCGAGGCGGAGATCGAGGTCGTCGAGGTCATCGAGCCCGAGCCCGTCGTCGAGACGGTCGAAGCGGTCGAGGTCGTCGTGGAGCCCGTCGTGGAGGAGGCCCCCAAGGGCCGCACCCGCCGCCGTGCCACCCGTAAGGCGACCGCTCCGGCGGGCGCCCCGGCCGAGGCCGTCCAGGCCCCGGAGCCGGTCGTCGTGCCGGAGCCGGAGCCTGTCGTGGAGCCCGAGCCCGCGCCGGTGGTCGTCGAGACCCCGGCCGAGCCGGAGCCCGTGATCGAGCCCGTGGCCGAGGCCGCGCCGGCCCGTCCGCGTCGCCGTGCCACCCGCAAGGCCACCGCACCGGCCGGTTCCCCGGCGGGCGCGGAGGCGGCCGTGGTGGTCGTCCAGGCGCCGGTGGAGACCCCGGCCGAGGTCGTCGTGGAGGAGGCCGCCCCGGCGGCTCCCGCCAAGAAGGCGGTCCGCAAGACGGCCGCCAAGAAGGCGACGACCACGGCGGCAGCGGCGAAGAAGGCCCCGGCCAAGAAGGCGGCGGCCGCCAAGAAGACCGTTGCCAAGAAGGCCACGACGGCCAAGACGGCCGCCAAGAAGACCGTTGCGAAGCGGGCGACGAAGAAGACCGCGGCGGCCGAGCAGCAGACCCTGCCCTCCGTCTCGGCTCCGACCGAAGCCTGATCCGCTCCTGACCGTGGGCCCCGCCGACCGGCGGGGCCCACGGTCGCGCGGGGACCCGGTTTGACCCTCCGGAACCGGCCCCGTAACCTAGACCGTCGGCATGTTTAGACGATTACGTCTAACGCGCGCCGCGCTCCTGAGCACCTTCCTCCCGCCGAGCACCATGCGGGAGAGGCCGCTCGTCCAATCCGGATCGGTGTGGGCTTCGGCCCGCCTGAGCGGCTGGCTTCAGGAGCATCCGCCCCGAGTGAGAGAGAGATCCGCGTGTACGCCATCGTGCGCAGCGGTGGTCGCCAGCACAAGGTTGCTGTCGGCGACATCGTTGAAGTTGACAAGATTCCCACCGCCAAGGTTGGCGACACGGTCGAGCTCTCGACCCTGCTCGTTGTCGACGGCGAAGCCGTGACCAGCGACCCGTGGGTCCTGGCCGGCGTCAAGGTCACGGCCGAGATTGTGGATCACCACAAGGGCGTCAAGATCGACATCCTGCGTTACAAGAACAAGACCGGCTACCGCCGTCGCCAGGGTCACCGCCAGCAGTACACGGCGATCAAGGTCACCGGTATCCCCGCGGCTGCGAAGTAAGAGGGACTGAGACATGGCACACAAGAAGGGCGCATCGTCCACCCGGAACGGGCGCGATTCCAATGCCCAGCGGCTCGGCGTGAAGCGCTTCGGCGGTCAGGTCGTTTCCGCTGGTGAGATCCTCGTCCGCCAGCGCGGCACCCACTTCCACCCGGGTTCGGGTGTCGGTCGTGGTGGCGACGACACGCTGTTCGCGCTGCAGGCCGGTTCGGTCGAGTTCGGCACGCACCGTGGCCGCAAGGTCGTCAACATCGTTCCGGCCGCCTGATTCAGCTCCTGCTGATCTGAAGCGTTCGTAACACCCCGAGGGCGGATCTCAGCTCTTCCCGGCGAAAGCCGGGAAGAGAGGTCCGCCCTCGGCGCGTTGTCACATAGACACGTTTAATGGGCAGCAAGGCCTGCCCGGGACATTCCCGTATGTATCTGGAGGAACACCCATGACCACCTTCGTGGACCGCGTCGAATTGCATGTCGCCGCGGGTAACGGGGGCCACGGCTGCGCCTCCGTTCACCGGGAGAAGTTCAAGCCGCTCGGCGGCCCCGACGGCGGCAACGGCGGCCGTGGCGGCGACGTCATCCTCGTGGTGGACCAGGCGGTCACCACCCTGCTGGAGTACCACCACAGCCCCCACCGCAAGGCCACCAACGGCCAGCCCGGCGCGGGCGACAACCGCTCCGGTAAGGACGGCCAGGACATCATCCTGCCCGTGCCGGACGGCACCGTCGTCCTCGACAAGGAGGGCAACGTCCTCGCCGACCTCGTCGGCCAGGGCACCACCTACGTGGCGGCCGAAGGCGGCCGCGGCGGCCTCGGCAACGCCGCGCTGTCCTCCGCGCGCCGCAAGGCGCCCGGCTTCGCGCTCCTCGGCGTCCCCGGTACCGGCGGCGACGTCGTCCTGGAGCTCAAGACCGTCGCCGACGTGGCACTGGTCGGCTTCCCGAGCGCCGGCAAGTCCTCGCTGATCTCGGTGCTCTCCGCAGCCAAGCCGAAGATCGCGGACTACCCCTTCACCACCCTCGTCCCGAACCTGGGCGTCGTCACCGCCGGCTCGACGGTCTACACGATCGCCGACGTCCCGGGCCTCATCCCGGGCGCCAGCCAGGGCAAGGGTCTCGGCCTGGAGTTCCTGCGCCACGTCGAGCGCTGCTCGATCCTGGTGCACGTCCTGGACACCGCCACCCTCGAGTCCGACCGCGACCCGCTCGCCGACCTCGACGCCATCGAGGAGGAGCTCAAGCTCTACGGCGGCGGCCTGGAGAAGCGCCCGCGCCTCGTCGTCCTCAACAAGGTCGACATCCCCGACGGCAAGGACCTCGCCGAGATGGTCCGCCCGGACCTGGAGGAGCGCGGTTACAAGGTCTTCGAGGTCTCCGCGGTCGACCGCACCGGCCTGAAGGAACTGTCCTACTTCCTCGCCGAGGTCATCGCGAAGTTCCGCGCCCGCAAGCCGAAGGAGGAGGCGACCCGCATCGTCATCCGTCCGAAGGCCGTGGACGACTCGGGCTTCACCATCACCTACGACGAGGCCGAGGACGTGTACCGCGTACGCGGCGAGAAGCCGGAGCGCTGGGTCCGCCAGACCGACTTCAACATCGACGAGGCCGTCGGCTACCTCGCGGACCGTCTCAACCGCCTCGGCGTCGAGGACGGGCTGCGCAAGGCCGGTGCCCGTGCCGGTGACGGCGTGGCGATCGGCTCCGACGACAACGCGGTCGTCTTCGACTGGGAGCCGACCATGATGGCCGGCGCCGAGATGCTGGGCCGCCGCGGTGAGGACCACCGTCTGGAGGCGCCGCGTCCGGCCACCACGCGCCGCAAGGAGAAGGAAGCCGAGCGGGATTCCGCGCAGAAGGAGTACGACGAGTTCCGTCCCTTCTGACGGTCCCCGCCCCGCCCGTGCCTCGGCCCGGTCCGGCGTCCGGTCTCACGACCGGGCTTCGGGCCGGGCCGTCGGCGCAGGTCGGGCCGCCCGGCGGGCGCATGGCCTTGAGGCCGCTTTTACCTGCGTGGCCTAGGATCCCAAGGTGACGAGCACCAGTACCCCCAGCGTTTCCGTCGTTGTGATCGCGTACAACGACGCAGAGCTCGTGGGCGAGGCCGTTTCCTCGGCGCTCGCCCAAGGCCCCGCGGTCGCCGAAGTCATCGCGGTGAATGACGCGTCCACCGACGGGACCCGTCCGGTGCTGGACGAACTGGCCGCCCGCCACCCCCGCTTGAAGGTCGTGCACCGCACGCGCAACAGCGGGGGCTGCGGCACCCCGCGCAATGACGGCATCGCGGTCGCGACCGCCCCGTACGTGATGTTCCTGGACAGCGACGACGTCCTGCCCCCGGGAGCCGTCGACGCCCTGCTGCGCGCCGCCGAGGAACACGGCGCGCCGGTCACCGTCGGCGCCTGCGTCCGCCGCGAACTGCCCTCGGGACGCGAGGTCCCCTGGGTCCCCGGCCTCTACACACCGGGCGACGTCATCGACCGGCCGGCCGACCGGCCGGAACTGGTCCGGGACACGCTCTGCGTCAACAAGCTGTACGACCGGGCCTTCCTCGACAAGCACCAGATCCGTTTCCCCGACGGCCGGTTCATCTACGAGGACTTCGTGTTCACCGCCCGCGTGCTGGCCGCCGCGCCCCGCATCGCGGTGATCGGCGACCTCGTCTACGTGTGGCACGTGCGCCGGGCCGCCGCCCAGGTGTCGATCTCCCTGGACCGCAAGGACGTCGGCAACTGGCGTGCGCGCGTCGAGGCCCACCGCACCGCCTCCCGGATCATCTCCGAGTCCTTGCCCGGGCTGGGCCGGGCCTGCCAGGTCAAGTTCCTGGAGTACGACCTGCGCATGTACCTGCGCGAGCTCGGCAAGGACCCCGAGTACCAGGCCGCCTGGTGGACCCTGACCCGCGAGTACCTCGCCGGTTTCGCGGACGCCGACATCGAGGCCGCTGCGGCCCCCGCGCGCTGGATCGTACGGGTGCTGCGCGCCTGCGAGGTTCCGCCCGCCGCCGCCGACTTGCGGCGGCTGACCGCCTTCGCCGCCGAGCCGCCGAGGCTGGTGCCCCCGTACGCGACCGGCCCCGACGGGGGCGCGGTGTGGAGCGAGACCCTGCCCGTGGAGCTGGACGGGCTGGCGAAGCTGGCCACGTCCGAACTGCCCGTCACCGTCGACGCCGAGACGGCCGGCTCCGCGGGACTGCGGATCCGGGTCCACGACCTGTACGGGCGCCTCGCCGAGGCGGGCCCGCGCACGGTCCAGCTGCGCTTCCTGCCCCGCGGCGACGAAGAGAAGGCGCTGTCCTCCGGGCCGGTGGAGCTGCGCCCCGCCGAGGACGGCAGCCACTGGACCGGGGAGCTGCCCTTCCGCCTCACCACGCTGGCGGTCGTCGGGCGCGGCGCGGGCCGGCGCGGCATGCAGGCGTGGGACGTCAAGGTGGGCGTGGAGTGCGCGGACGGGAGCTCCCTGCTCACCTCTCCGCGCCCCCTCGGCAACCTGCTCCGCCGACGGGTGCTGCCCAGCAGCCGGTACGGTGTGATGTTGGCGCAGCCCTATCGCACGGCCGGCGGATCGCTGGCGCTGCGCCTCGCGCCCGGAGCAGCGGGTGTCATGAGCCTTGTACGCAACCGTCTCTACCGGGCGCGCGCGAGCCGCGGTTAGGGAGCGGGAAGCAGCGGACGCCGGAAGAGACACGAGACGGAACTAGGGAGACACGCATGACCTTTCTGATCACTGGTGGTGCCGGTTACATCGGGTCGCACGTCGTCCGCGCGATGCTGCTCGCGGGCGAGGAGGTCGTGATCCTGGACGACCTCTCCACCGGCAACGCCGACCGTGTCCCGCAGGGCGTTCCGCTGGTGGTCGGTTCGGTGCTCGACCGCAAGGTCCTGGACGAGACCTTCGCCCGTCACGAGATCACCGGTGTGGTGCACCTCGCGGGCAAGAAGCAGGTCGGCGAGTCCGTCGAGAAGCCGCTGCACTACTACGAGGAGAACGTGCAGGGCCTCACGGTCCTGCTCGGCGCGGTGGCCGACGCCGGCATCCGCAACTTCCTCTTCTCCTCCTCCGCCTCCGTGTACGGGATGCCCGACGTCGACCTCGTCACCGAGGACACCCCGTGCCTGCCGCTGAGCCCGTACGGCGAGACGAAGCTGGCCGGCGAGTGGCTGGTCCGCGCGACCGGCAGGGCGAAGGGCATCTCCACCGCCTGCCTGCGATACTTCAACGTGGCGGGCGCCGCCACCCCCGAGCTCGCCGACACCGGGGTCTTCAACCTGGTGCCGATGATCTTCGAGCGGTTCGACAAGGGCGAGGGCGCCCGGATCTTCGGCGACGACTACCCGACCCCGGACGGCACGTGCATCCGTGACTACATCCACGTCGCGGACCTCGCCGAGGCCCACGTGGTGGCGGCCCGCAAGCTCGCCGAGTGGGGTGCGCGGGGCGAGTACGACGACCTCACCGTCAACATCGGCCGCGGCGAGGGCGTCTCCGTCCGCGAGATGGTCGAGCTGGTCAACGAGACCACCGGCCACACCGGCTCCGCCTACGCGCCCGCGGTCTCCCCGCGCCGCCCCGGCGACCCGGCGAAGGTCGTCGCCTCCGCCGAGAAGATCACGGCCGTGCTGGGCTGGAAGGCCCGCCACGACGTCCGCGAGATGATCACCTCGGCCTGGGAGGGCTGGGAGGCCAACCGCAAGGGCTGACCACCCCGGAGCACGTACGCGGCCGCCCGCCCCGGAGAGTTCCGGGGCGGGCGGCCGAATGCGTACCGGGTACCGGTGGGCTCAGCGCTCCAGGAAGGAGAACAGCTCCTCCCAGCGGTCGGTGATGTCGGCGCCGGCGTACCGCTGCACGTCGCGGAAGGCGGCGTCGCCGAGCCGGTCGCGCAGGGAGCGGTCGGACATCAGCCGGTCCAGGTGTCCGGCGAGCTCCATCGTGTTGCCGAGCCGGGCCAGCAGCCCGTCCTCGCCGTGCGTCACGATCTCCCGTACGCCCGGGGCGCAGTCGAAGGCGGCCACCGGCACACCGGCGGCCATGGCCTCCAGCAGGGTGATCGGGAACCCCTCGGCGCGCGAGGCCTGGGCGAAGACCGAGGCCCCGGTCAGGGCGCCGAGCACGTCGTCGGTGCTGCCCATCCACTCCACGGAGTCCTCGATGCCCAGACCTTGGGCGTGCGCCCGCAGCCAGGGCTCCTCGGTGCCGGCCCCGTAGATCCGCAAGGTCCAGTCGGGGTGGCGGGGGGCGGTGTCCGCCCAGGCGTCGAGTAGCAGGTCCACGCCCTTCTCGAAGGAGAGGCGGCCGATGCTCGCCACGACCTTCCCGGTGCGCGGGGCGGGGGAGGCCGGCATGAACGGCAGCGGGTTCGGCATGCTGCCGACGTTCTCCATGCCCGACCGGATCCAGAGGTCCGCGTCCTCGGGGGTCAGCACGAGCATCCGGTCGAGGTCCCGGTAGTAGCGGCGGACCCGCCGCGCCCGCGAGGAGCTCTGGCTGGCCTCGAAGGACTCGTGGCTCATGCCGATGACCGTGAACCCCTTGGTGTCGGCGAGGGCCACCCACTCCATCGCCCAGACCTGGGTGACGATCACCACCCCGCCGGGGCGGGCCGCGCGCAGCAGCTCGCCGAGCTGGTCCGCCTTGGCCTGCATCACCGCCCGGCGGGCCGCCTGGCGGCGCCGCTCGGGTGCGTTGAGGCGGCCCTTGACGCCGCTCAGCCCGCGTGCGGCGGCCGGGTGGGTCTCGTAGAGCGTCGTCGTCGCGTAGGGGAGGTCGGCGGGCAGCTTCTGACGGAGCTCCTCGGCGACGGGGGTGATGCCGACGACGTGCACCCGGTGCCCGCGGGCACCGAACAGCCGGGCCATCTGGTGCGACCAGGTCGTGACGCCGCCGAGCTCGTCCACGCTGTTGGAGACGAGGAAGATGTCCCGGCCGTCCGCGGCGGGGTCCTTCCCGGTGGCGGTGGCGCTGGCGGTCTGCTGGCTCACTTGCCCCTCCTGGTGAAGAACTGCTCGACGATCCGGCGGGCCGCGTCCCCGCGGTCGTACTCGCCGAACTCGGTGAGGAAGCGCTGGCGCGCGTCGGCGTACTTGGTGTCCGCCTCGTCGAACGCGGCGACGGCCTGCAGGAGTTCTTCGGCCGTGGCCAGCACCGGCCCCGGGGCCTTCTCCTTCAGGTCGAAGTACGTTCCGCGGATGTCGGTCGAGTACTTCTCGTAGTCGTAGGCGAAGAAGAGCATCGGCCGGCCCAGGACCGCGTAGTCGAACATCACGGACGAGTAGTCGGTGATCAGCCCGTCGGCGAGCGCCAACAGCGGGGTGATGTCGTGGTACTTGGACACGTCGACGACCCGCCCCGCGACCGACGGCGGCAGCACGGCGCTGTTGAGGTAGTGGGTGCGCACCAGCAGCGTGAAGCGGTCGCCGAGCCGGTCGGCGAACTCCTCGACGTCGAAGGGGAACTCGAAGCCCTCCACCGCGCCGTCCGCGTTCGCCCGGAAGGTCGGCGCGTACAGCAGCACCTTCTTCTCCGGGTCGATCCCGAACTCGCCGGCCAGCGGCCCGCGGATCCGCTCACCGGTGAGCGCCTCGGTGCGGTGCGCCGCGACCAGGGCGTCGTTGCGCGGGTAGCCGGTGCGCAGCAGTACCCCGTCGCGCAGCCGGAACCCCTTGGCCAGGGTGCGGGTGTCGTGCTCGGAGCGGATCAGGAAGTGGTCGAAGCGGTCGAGGGCCGTCTGCATCCGGTCCTGGCCGGACTTGCCCTGGGCCTTGGTGCGGGGCTCGTGGAAGCCCATGCGCTTGAGCGCCGAACCGTGCCAGGTCTGGATGTACGTGGTCCCCGGGCGCTTGGCCAGCGCCAGCGGGAAGCCCTGGTTGTCGACCCAGAATTCGGCCTGGGCCAGGGCGCGCAGGTAGGCCCAGCTCCAGCGCCGCACCAGGGTGGCCCCCTCGGGGAAGCCCTTGGGCTCCTTGCCCGCGTAGGACCAGATCGCCTCGAACGGTGCGCCGGAGCGCACCAGCTCCTCGTAGATCGCCCTGGGGCTGTCGCTGTACTGCTTGCCCATGTGGCTCTCGAAGACGACCGTGCCCTTCTTGACCGGCAGCTTCGAGAAGACCTCGTGGTAGACCTTCACCTTCTGCTCGCCCGAGCCGAGGTTGCGCCGGGCCCGCAGGGCCTTGCGCAGGCTCCGCTTGACCACGCCGGCGGCCTTGCCGTGCATCGCGTTGTTGATCAGCGCCTGGGTGCGTACGGCGGCGGCTCCCTCGGCGGTCAGGACGTAGGAGAGGTTGCCCTTCTTTGTCATCTCCGGCTGGAAGCGGTCCGAGACCAGCCGGGTCAGGCGGGGGCGCACGCGCAGCCGGGCCGCGTTCTCCAGGTCGACCCCGCCGACCGAGACGCGGGTGGTGAGGCGGTCGGTGCCGGCCGTCAGTTTCAGGCGTACGTCCCAGACCGCGTCGATGATGCCGAAGGGGCGGATGGTGCTGCCGATGTCGGCCGTGACTTTCCACTCGATCGTGTCACCGGCGTGGCGGACAAATTCCACTGGGAAGGTGAACGGCCGCACTCCGATCTGCCGGCGGGCCCGGAATTCGAGCGAGGCCTTCAGCTGCGTTTCCGCCCCGATCCGCCCCAGCGGGTTCACGACGGAGCCGGTCAGGGTGACGGTGCCCCGGCCGTCGTCGGCGTACGAGGTGAGGTGGTTGCCCAGGGTCAGGGAGGTGAGGGGGGTGCCGGCGAAGCCCTGGGCGGTGACGTCCAGGATGGTGCGGCCCTCGGGATCGTCGAGGTGATCGGCGCACCAGTAGACGCGGCCGTCGCGCTCGGCGAGCGGGGAGGTGAGCCGGCCCTTGTTGGTCATGGCCTCGGCGGCCGGGAGCAGGTTCTCCCAGTCCTCCTTGCCCAGCAGGTAGGCGCAGATGGCCTGGAGGTGGGTGACGCTGCGGTACGCGGCCGGGTCGATGCCGGCCAGGTAGCCGTTGGCGAGCCGGGCGAACTCCCGCCGGTAGTCGTCGTCGAGCAGGGGCAGGTCCAGCAGGTGCAGGACCAGGTCGTGCTTGAGGAACTTGATGTCCTTCGCGAACTTGATCTGCGCGTGGCCCCTGGAGGCCAGCAGCTGGTCGACGCGACGGTGGATCTCCATCCGGTGGACGAAGTTCCCGATCTCGTTGCGCCGGTTGCTGATCGACTTCGCCGCGGTCTTCTCGACCACGTTCCAGAAGTAAACGTGGTTCGGGATCAGCGTGATGCGGGCGGCGGCGACGTAGGCCTGCGCGGAGAAGAGCAGGTCCTCGTAGTGGATGCCGACCGGGAACTCCAGCCCCTGCTCCAGCAGGAACGCGCGCCGGTAGCACTTGTTCGTGGAGAGGGTGTCGAAGACCAGCAGGTCGGGGTACTCGGTGATCGACTCCAGCGTGCGGGTCCGGGAGTAGATCCACGGGTACCACTCGGTGGTTTTGCCCGACCGGCTGTCCAGGTGCACGCGTACGCACATGCCCGAAACCAGATCGGAGCCGGTCCGCTCGGCGGCCTCCAGCATGTTGCGGCAGGCGTTGCGTTCCAGAACGTCGTCGCTGTCCAGGAACATGACGTACGCACCGGTGGCCTGCTTGATGCCGTGGTTGCGCGGGGCGCCGCAGCCTCCGCTGTTCTCCGGCAGCTGGAAGGCGCGTACCCTCCCGGGGTGCGCGGCTTGGAGTTCCTTGGCGACGTCGTAGGACCGGTCCTTGCTGCAGTCGTCGACGATCACGACCTCGACCCCGCGCAGGGTCTGGTCCAAAACCGACTGGACGGCTGCTGGCAGACGCTCTGCGTCGTTGTAGACGATGACGACTACGGAGACGTCAGGCACGTGCACCTCTATCCCTTTGATTTATTCCCTTTATCCCCCTCGAAAAGCTACCGCGTGCCGCCCTCGCCTCCGGAGTCCCTCTCGGAGGCGTGCATACTTCTCTGGTAGAGGTGAGTGGCTGGTCCGGTCGCCGACATCCACCCGTTCGGACCCGCAGGAAGTGTTCATGAAGCTATCCGTAGTAGTCCCTTGCTACAACGAAGAAGCCGTGATCGACAGCTTCGACACGGAGATCCGCAAGGTCCTGGACGCGCTCCCCATCGAGTACGAGGTCTGCTACGTCGATGACGGCAGCCGCGATGGCACCCTGGAGAAGCTCCGCAAGATCGCCGCGGCCCACCGGGAGCAGACCCGCTACGTCTCCTTCAGCCGGAACTTCGGCAAGGAGGCCGGCATGCTCGCCGGTCTGCGCGAGGCCACCGGCGACGCCGTGGTCATCATGGACGCGGACCTCCAGCACCCGCCGGAGCTCATCTCCACCATGCTGGACTACTACCAGCAGGGGCACGACCAGATCATCGCCCGCCGTACCCGCGAGGGCGACAAGAAGCTCCGCTCGGCGCTGAGCCGCCTCTACTACCGGGGCGTCAACCGGTGGGTCGACGTGGAGCTCACCGACGGCGTCGGCGACTTCCGGCTGCTGTCGCGTCCGGCCGTGGACGCCCTGCTGTCGCTGCCCGAGTACAACCGCTTCTCCAAGGGCCTCTTCTCCTGGATCGGCTTCGACACCGTCCACTTCGACTACCGCAACGCCCAGCGCGAGGCCGGCGAGACGAAGTGGAAGTTCGGGTCCCTGCTCAACTACGGCATGGACGGCCTGATCTCCTTCAACAACCGGCCGCTGCGAATCGGTATCTGGGCGGGCGTGTCGCTGGTCGCGCTGACCGGTCTCTACGCGCTGGTGATCACGATCCAGGCGATCACCCAGGGCGTGGACTCCCCGGGTTACGTCACCCTCGTCGGGATCATGGTGGGCCTGGGCGGAGTCCAGCTGATCATGCTGGGCCTGATCGGCGAGTACATCGGCCGCATCTACTACGAGACCAAGCGCCGGCCGCACTTCCTCGTGAAGGAATCGCACGGGGTCGAGCCGCGCTCCCGGGACTCCAGGGCGATCCACGACTCCCGGGACTCCAGGGTGTCGGCGATCGACGCGGTGGTCGCGGAGCGCAGCAGCTGATGTCGGCACCTGCGACGAACGGGGCCCAGGCGACCGCGCCCAAGCCCGGCCGCAAGGAACAGCTCGGCCAGATCTTCAGGTTCGGTCTGGTCGGCGGGGTCAACACCGGCACGTTCTACGTGTTCTACCTGCTGATGCACCCGCTGATGCCGTACTTCGCCGCCTACACCGTGGCCTTCGTCCTGTCGATGATCGGGTCGTTCTTCATGAACACCTACTTCACCTACCGGACCCGGCCGACGTGGAAGAAGTTCCTGCTCTTCCCGCTGACCAACATCACGAACTTCGTGGTCCAGTCCGCCGGGCTGTTCGCCCTGGTGACCTGGGCGGGCATGAACACCAAGATCGCACCGCTGGTCGCGGCCATCGCGGCGATCCCGTTCACCTTCCTCCTCTCCCGGAAGATCCTCACCCCTGGGGCCGGGGCCAAGGCCTCGGAAGCGGACCGGGCCCGCACGGAGTCCACGGTCTGAAACCGGAGGGCGGCCCCGCCCGGCCACCCCTTAGATTGGGCGGGCAGGGTCAGTTTTCCGGTGAGGGGCAAGGGGACAGAAGTGTCAGCGGCTAGGCAGGATGTGCTCGACGCGCGCAGGATCGTGGTCAAGGTCGGCTCCTCCTCCTTGACCACGGCCGCCGGCGGTCTCGACGCGGACCGGGTGGACGCACTGGTCGACGTACTGGCCAAGGCGCGCAGCGGCGGCGAGAAGGAGATCGTCCTGGTCTCCAGCGGAGCCATCGCCGCCGGACTCTCCCCGCTCGGCCTGCGCCGCCGCCCCACGGACCTGGCCCGCCAGCAGGCCGCCGCCAGCGTCGGACAGGGCCTGCTCGTCGCCCGCTACACCGCCTCCTTCGCCCGGTACGGCGTACGCGTCGGCCAGGTGCTGCTCACCACCGACGACACCAGCCGGCGCGCGCACTACCGCAACGCCTACCGCACCCTGGACCAGCTCCTGGCCATGGGCGCCCTCCCCGTCGTCAACGAGAACGACACCGTCGCCACCGACGAGATCCGCTTCGGCGACAACGACCGCCTCGCCGCCCTCGTCGCCCATCTGGTCCGCGCCGACCTCCTCGTCCTCCTCTCGGACGTGGACGGCCTCTACGACGGCGACCCGTCCCTGCCCGGCACCACCCGCATCGACGAGGTCCACGGCCCCGAGGACATCGCGCACGTCACCATCGGCAGCGTGGGCAAGGCGGGCGTCGGCACCGGCGGCATGGCCACCAAGGTCGAGGCCGCGCGCATCGCCGCGGCGGCCGGCATCCCGGTGGTCCTCACCTCGGCCAGCCAGGCCGCGGACGCCCTGGCCGGGAGGGTGACGGGCACCCTGTTCCACTCCACCGGGCGCCGTTCCACGGACCGGCTGCTCTGGCTCCAGCACGCCTCGGCCCCCCAGGGGCACCTCGTACTGGACGACGGAGCCGTGCGCGCGGTGACCGAGCGCGGCAGCTCGCTGCTGCCCGCCGGCATCGCCGCGGTCGAGGGCGACTTCGTCGCCGGGGACCCGGTGGAACTGCGTTCGGCCGACGGCCGCGCGGTGGCCCGCGGGCTCGTCAACTTCGACGCGAAGGAGCTTCCGCAGCTCCTCGGCCGCTCCACCCGCGAGCTCGCGCGAGAACTCGGACCCGAGTACGAGCGGGAGGTCGTCCACCGCGACGATCTGGTCCTGCTGCAGGGCTGAGGTTCGGTAAAACCGCCGCGCGGTGAGCCAAGGACTGGTCAACTGTGAGGGGCGGACACGCGTAGCGCAGACAAGGAGGCGGCTGGTGAGACGAGCGCTGACCAGCGTCGGCACCGGGGACGGTGACGCCGTCGGCGGGAGCGGGGACGGGGAGGAGCGCGACACCTCGCGCCTCTGGCACGTCACCCTGAGCGTCTCCGGCAAGCCCGCGCCGCTGTCCGAGGTACGCCGCGGGCTGGAGCAGCTCGCCCACGACCACCCCTTCCTGCTGACCAGCCGCTACGCCGACGACCACGCGGAGATCCGCTACTGGGAAGAGGCCCGCGACCTCCACGACGCCGCGGCCGTCGCCCTGCGCCTGTGGGGCGAACACCGCTCCTCGGCCCAGCTCCCGCCCTGGGAGATCGTCGGCCTGGAGGTCATCGACCGGGCCACCTACCACCAACGAGTGGCGGAAGGCTACGGCCCACCCCCGGCCCACCCGGTGGGCGTGCACCCGTACTAGACGCGCTGCTCACGCACTTTCAGCCCGTCCGGCGTTTGAGGACCGGGTCCGGGGGATGGTGGAAGGGCGGGTAGGGGACAGCTCCGCAGGGCCGCCACCTGCACATGCCCACCGCCCCGAGCCGGACGCCGGTGCGTCAAGGGGACGGCCGTCTCGGGGGATGGAACCCCGTCGGTCCCGGGCCCGGCGGGGATTACCCTGGCCGCATGACCTCGCTCGATGCCGCCACCTCGCCCGTCCTAGCCACCGCGCAGCGGTCCCGCACCGCCGCCGCGGCCATCGCCCCGCTCCCGCGGTCCGCCAAGGACGCGGCCCTGCTGGCCATCGCGGACGCGCTGGAGGCCCGTACGGCCGAGATCGTCGAGGCCAACGCCGTCGACACCGCGAAGGCCGCCGCCGCCGGTACCAGCGAGACCGTCATCGACCGCCTCACCCTCACCCCCGACCGCATCGCGGCCATCGCCTCCGACGTCCGCGACGTCGCGGCCCTGCCCGACCCGGTCGGCGAGGTCGTCCGCGGCTCCACGCTCCCCAACGGCATCGACCTCCGCCAGATCCGCGTCCCGCTCGGCGTCGTCGGCATCATCTACGAGGCCCGCCCCAACGTCACCGTCGACGCCGCCGCCCTCTGCCTGAAGTCCGGCAACGCCGTCCTGCTGCGCGGCAGCTCCTCCGCCTACGCCTCCAACACGGCCCTCGTCGCGATCCTGCGCGACGCCATCGTGTCGGCCGGGCTGCCCGCCGACGCGATCCAGCTGGTCCCCGGCGAGTCCCGCGACTCCGTCCGCGAGCTGATGCGCGCCCGCGGCCTCGTCGACGTGCTCATCCCGCGCGGCGGCGCCTCCCTCATCAAGACCGTCGTCGAGGAGTCCATCGTCCCGGTCATCGAGACCGGTACCGGCAACTGCCACGTCTACGTGGACGCCCAGGCCGACCTCGGCATGGCCGTGGACATCCTCGTCAACTCCAAGGCCCAGCGGCCCTCCGTCTGCAACTCCGCGGAGACCCTCCTGGTCCACCGGGACATCGCCGCCGCCTTCCTGCCGCTGGCCCTGGACGCGCTCGCCGACGCGGGCGTGACCGTCCACGGCGACGGCGAGGTGCTCTCCTACGCCGTGGGCAGCAAGGTCACGGCCCTGCCCGCCACCGACGAGGACTGGGCGGCCGAGTACTTGTCGTACGACATCGCGGCCGGCGTGGTCGACTCCCTCGACGACGCCGTCGCCCACATCCGCCGCTGGACCTCCGGCCACACCGAGGCGATCGTCACCACCTCGCAGGCCGCGGCGCGGCGCTTCACCCAGCTGGTCGACTCGACCACGGTTGCCGTGAATGCCTCCACCCGGTTCACCGACGGTGGTCAGTTCGGTTTCGGCGCGGAGATCGGCATCTCCACGCAGAAGCTGCACGCCCGGGGCCCGATGGGGCTTCCCGAGCTCACCTCCACCAAGTACATCGTCACCGGCGACGGTCACGTTCGGTAGTCGGCGGCTGGACACGGCGTGGCCGGATTTCGGCGTATGCCCTGCCCAAAGCCGCCCTCCAGGTCTACGCTGGTGACGTGCCGGACGACGTGGGGGGCCAACCGTTCCCGGACGACGGGGAGCCCGACGAGGACCGCGGAGGCGCGGACAAGGACTTCGCCTCCGTGGTGTTTGACGAGGACTTCGTCCGGAACGCCGAGATCCGTGAACCGAGCGCCGCAGAGCGCCAGCGGGCCGCCGATCGAGCGCGCGCGGAAGCGGCCGAAGCGGCCCGGTCAGCCTTCGCGGGCGGCTGGACGGGCGACGACGACCACGACGGGTACGGATACGGCCACGCCGACGGCTACCACTCCGATGAGTCCGGCTGGGAGCAGGGCCACGGCCACGGCTACCCGGACGGCCCGTACGGGGCCTACGGAGGCAGCCTGCGGCCCTACCGCGGCCGCTCGCCGTGGCTGCGCCCGGTCGCCTGGGTCCTGGCCTTCGTGATGGGCCTCGGAATGGTCGCGCTGGCTTTCAGCGCGGTTTACCGCAGCGCCGCCGCCGGAACGGACCCGGCTCCGGCGCCCGCGAGCACCCCGATGGGCGAAGTCACCGGCGCGGGCAAGTTTATGGACCGCGTCGGCCGCCAACCCTGAAGGTACGACCCCGCTCCCTTTCGCCGGAGCCGGGGGCTTCTCTGAAGCGGGGACAGCGGGGAGAAGCGATGGCCATGTCAGGAGATCCACCCGGCGGCACCCCCGAGGACACGGGAAGTGGCGACGACGACTTCCGCGCGGACGAGTACCGGTCGGTGGTGTTCGACGAGGACTTCGTCCGCGCTGCCCGGCTCCAGGAGTTCTCCGCACAGGAGCGCATGGGCGAGCACGCCCGTGCCGTACGCAGCCGGTCCATCTGGTCGAGCGGCGGCCCGGCCGGTTCACGTGGCGGCCTCACGGGCGCGGCCCGGCAGGGCCGTCTCATCGTGCTGTGCATCGCGCTGGCGCTCGCCGCCGCCGTGTACATGGGGCTGCGCAACCCCTACGTGGCACCCGTGGGAGGCCAGGCCGAGGCGCTCAGCAGCACCGTTGTCCCGCTCGCGCCCTCCGAGCCGGTCCGGGGCGGCCGCCCGGCCGACCTGTTCGCCGACAGCCAGGCCGCGCAGTACCGCGTCGGGGCGGCCGGAATCACCATGCCCGCCGTGCGCCGCACCCACCACTTCACCGATGACCAGGTCCTCGCGGCGCTGACCGTGGCCAAGGACTACCTGGTGCAGTCCTCGCTGGACCCCGACGTCCTGTCCGGAGTCGCGTCCCGGCCGGTGCGGGTCCTGCTCGACCCCGACCAGCTCCAGCAGTTCGACCAGAGCATGCTCACGCCCGTCGGCGACGGGCACCACGCCCTCACCGGCTGGCTGGTCCGCTTCGACCCCGCCACCGCCGTGGTGGCCGACACCCGGGTCAGGGTGAGCGGCACCCTGGCCGTCGAGGAGGTCGGCCCGGACGCGCTGGAGGTGACCTCCGACCACACCTTCGTCTACGCCGTGCGCCCGGCCACCGGCCAGCCGGTCGTCACGGACGGAGCCTCGCTCTTCACCGTCCGGCGGGAGCTCCGGCTGCGCGTCGGCCGCGACGACCTCACGGCCCGGCGGGTGGAGCTCGTGTCCGCCTACGTGATGGCGGGCCCGCAGGACTGCGCCGCCGACCCGGCGCAGGGCTTCCGCCCGCTGCTGGCCGGTGCCCGGCCGACGACGGTCGGCCCGGCCGCGAGCGACCCGTACGCCAGCGGCCATCCGCGGCGCACCTCGGGGCTGTGCGGGGTCCTGGCGCCCACGGCCACCCCGGACCAGGGCGTCAGCCCTGGTCCGTAGACCCGCCCGCGCCCTTGTCGGTGCCCTTGTCCGTACCCTTGTCCCCGGGCCTGTCGCCGGACCCCGTGAACTTGTCGCGGAGCTTGCCGCCCAGGTCGGCAGTGCCGCCGGCGATGTCGCCGACCAGCTTCATCAGCGGGTCCTTGCTGGTGCGCACGGAGTCGGCGTAGTGCGCGGCGGACTGGCGGAAGGAGTCGGTCACCGAGGCGTCCTTGTCCTCCTCGCGCCGCGGGTAGTGGCCGTCCATGATCCGCTGGTAGTCCCGGTTCTGCGACCACTTCTTCAGCTCGGCCGCCCGCACCGTCGTGAAGGGGTGCGTCCGAGGCAGCACGTTGAGGATCTTCAGCACGGAGTCGCGCAGATCGCCGCTCGTCTCGTACTCCTCGGCCTGGGCGAGGAAGGCGTCGACATTCATCTCGTGGAGGTGGTTGCCGCCCGCGAGCTTCATCAGCCCGCGCATCGAGGCCTGCGCGTCCTGGCCCACCAGCAGCCCCGCCCGGTCCGCCGACAGCTCCGACTTGCGGAACCACTCGCGCAGCGCGGTCACGATCGTCATGATCGCCACATTGCCCAGGGGGATCCACGCGATCTTGAGCGCCAGGGTCGTCAGGAACAGCAGGATCGTGCGGTACACGGCGTGCCCCGACAACGCGTGGCCCACCTCGTGGCCCACCACCGCCCGCATCTCCTCCTCGTCGAGCAGCTCGACCAGGCCCGTGGTCACCACGATGATCGGCTCGTCCAGCCCGATGCACATGGCGTTCGGCTTCGGGTCCATCTGCACGTACATCTGCGGGACCTTCTCCAGGTCCAGGATGTAACAGGCGTCGAGCAGCATCGCGTGCAGGTGCGGGAACTGCGTCTCGCCCACCCGGACGGAGTCGGACAGGAACAGCAGGCGCAGGCTGCGCTCGGGCAGCAGCCCGCTCAGCGCCTTGAACACCGTGTCGAAGCCGGTCAGCTTGCGCAGCGCCACCAGGGCCGACCGGTCGGCCGGATGCTCGTACGCCCGCGAGGAAATGCCCGGGAACCTCCTTCGGTCCCGCGCCGGTGCCTTTTCGAAACCCGTCTCCGTCATTGCGCCCTCCCCGTTGATCCGTCCGTCTCGCGGTCCGTCTATCCTCTCCAACGCCTGAGTCGACGTGAGCGTGCCCCAGGCCCCCGCATACGATGTGAGCGAAGTCTCCGCCCGCTCCCCGACTCGATAGGTACCTGCCTGATGAGCCTCGCCTCCACCACTCACTCCCTGGTCGTCCTCGCCGCGGAGGGCGGCGCCGAGCACGGCGGCAACCACGACAGCCTGAACCCGTACCTGACCGGCGGCGCAGCCTTCTTCATCCTGGTGCTGCTGCTCTGGGTCACCACGCGCCTGAACCGCGACCGCTGAAGCCCGGACCTCGCGCACGCGCTCGGAGGCGGGTCCCTCCCGCTCCACCGGGCCAGTAGGCTCTGCGCTCATGGGAGAGCAGGAAATGCCTACCGGCCCGGTCAAGCGCCGGCTCGGTGTGATGGGCGGAACGTTCGATCCGATCCACCACGGACACCTGGTGGCCGCCAGTGAGGTGGCCGCGCTGTTCCACCTCGACGAGGTGATGTTCGTACCGACCGGTGAGCCGTGGCAGAAGTCGCAGCGGGCCGTGTCCTCCGCCGAGGACCGGTACCTGATGACGGTCATCGCGACGGCGTCCAATCCGCAGTTCTCGGTGAGCCGCATCGACATCGACCGCGGCGGGCCGACCTACACGATCGACACCCTGCGGGACCTGAGCGCGCTCAACGACGACGCCGACCTGTTCTTCATCACCGGCGCCGACGCCCTCGCACAGATCCTGACCTGGCGAAACGCCGAAGAGCTCTTCGCGCTCGCCCATTTCATCGGCGTCACCCGGCCGGGCCACGTCCTCACCGACGACGGTCTGCCCGAGGGAGGCGTCTCCCTCGTCGAGGTGCCCGCGCTGGCGATTTCTTCCACGGACTGCCGCGCACGCGTCGCCAAGGGGGATCCTGTCTGGTACCTCGTGCCCGACGGCGTGGTCCGCTACATCGACAAGCGCGAGCTGTACCGCGGAGCCTGAGCTCCGGGAGAGAGGGGGCCCGCGGTGAACGACCGACAGGAGCCGTACGACCCGTATGCGGGCCAGGAGCAGCAGCTCGTCGGCTACGACGCCTACGGGCGGCCGGTCTACGGCCAGGTGCCCGCGCAGTCCGCCCCCGCCGCCCCCCAGTACGAGCAGCAGCAGTACGACCAGCAGTACCAGTACGAACAGCCGCAGTCGTACGACCAGCAGCAGTACGACCAGCAGTACGGCTACGACTACCAGGCGTACGGGCAGCAGCCTCAGCAGCAGTACTACCCGCCGCAGCAGCCGGAGCAGTACTCCCAGAGCGGCCAGGCGCAGCCCCAGGCCTACGGGTACGACACCCAGGCCACCCAGCAGTGGATCCCGCAGCAGGCCGCCCCCCAGGCCCCGGCGGCGGCCCCGGAGCCGGAGGCGGTTCCCGAGCCGGAGTTCCGGCCGGCGGGCGGGCAGGTTCCGGAGCCCCGCCGGGGCGAGGGCGGGGCCGCGCAGGAGGCCTCGTACAAGACCGGGCAGTTCGACTTCATCGACCAGCCGGACGAGGACTCCGAGGACGTCATCGACTGGCTCGCCTTCACCGAGAGCCGCACCGAGCGCCGTGAGGAGGCCCGCCGGCGCGGCCGCAACCGCGTGGTGGCCCTGATCGTCGCCCTGGCCGTCTTCGTCGTCGGCGGGGTCGGCTACCTCTGGTACGCGGGCAAGCTGCCCTTCCTGGACGGCCCCGGGAAGGCGCCCGGCGCCGCCGCCTCGGGTCCGCAGAAGCGCGACATGATCGTCGTCCACCTGCACAACACCAAGAAGGGCGGCATCACCACGGCGCTGCTCGTCGACAACGTCACCACCAAGCAGGGCGCCACCGTCCTGGTGCCGAGCACGCTGAGCGTTCCCGGCGACGACGGTACGGGCACACCGCTCGGCAAGGCGGTCGAGGGCGCGGGCCTGGGCGTACGGGAATCCCTCGACACGGTGCTCGGCACCCACATCGGCGGCACTTGGCGCCTGGACACCCCCTTCCTGGAAACCTTCGTGGACCTGGTCGGCGGCATCGAGGTCGACACCGACGCGGCGGTCCCCGCGGACGACGCGGCCAAGGCCCCGGCGGTGGCACAGGGCCCCAAGCAGAGCCTCAGCGGTGCGATGGCCGTCGCGTACGCCACCTACCAGGCCCAGGGCGAGCCGGAGGCCAAGCGCCTGGACCGCTTCGGCAAGGTCCTGTTCGCCCTGCTGCGCAAGGTGCCCGGCGATCCGAAGTCGGCGGCGGTGACCGTCGAGACCACCGGCCAGATCCTGGACCCGGCGCTGAACGCGCAGGCCCTCGGCGCGCTCCTGTCCAAGCTCGGCGACCACGCCAAGATGGGCGCGTACCGCACCGACGTGCTCGCGGTGAAGCCCGACGGCGGTCTCACGGACGAGGCCAACAAGAAGGTGGTCAAGGAGGTCCTCGGCGGCTCCGCCTCGGCCACCCAGGCCGGCGGCGCCCCGCGGGTGGGCATCAAGGACGCCAGCGGCGACGACAAGACGCAGACGGCGGCGAAGGCCGCGCTGGTCAACGGCGGCTACACGCTGGTGGACGGCGGCAAGGCCGACAAGACCGCCCCCGCGTCGACGATCACGTACCAGGACGACGCCCAGCGGGACAAGGCGATCGAGGTCGCCAAGACGCTGGGGCTGCCCGAGACGGTCGTGAAGAAGGCCGACAACGCGGTGAACGCCGATGTGGTCGTGACGCTCGGCAAGGATTACAAACCGTCCTGAGCCTTCTGCTGCGGCGCCTGTGAGCTGCGGGTCCGCCCGCGCGGTACGTTCCGCGCGGGCGGTGACGGCGGTACATGAGACCCTTGTAAGGATCTGCCCGCCAACCCGAAAGCATGGCCAGTGACCGCCACGGACCGCTCCATCGAGCTCATCACCGCCGCCGCCCAGGCCGCGGCCGACCGGCTCGCGCACGACATCATCGCGTACGACGTCAGCGACGTGCTGTCGATCACCGACGCCTTCCTGCTCGCCTCGGCGCCCAACGACCGCCAGGTCAAGTCGATCGTGGACGAGATCGAGGAGAAGCTCCAGAAGGAGCTGGGCGCCAAGCCGGTGCGCCGCGAGGGCGACCGCGACGCCCGCTGGATCCTGCTCGACTACATCGACATCGTCGTCCACGTGCAGCACAGCGAGGAGCGTGTCTTCTACGCGCTGGAGCGCCTGTGGAAGGACTGCCCCGAGATCGACCTTCCCGAGGACGCCAAGCTCACCAAGGGCAAGGCCGAGGAGCACGCCGCGCTGCGCGCGACGCAGAGCGACGACGAACTGGACGGTGATCTGTTCTGAGCGCGACCAACGAAGGCACGACCCGCACGACCCGCACGACCGGCACGGGCACGTCCGGCCGGAAGATCGTCCTGTGGCGGCACGGCCAGACCTCGTGGAACCTGGAGCGCCGCTTCCAGGGCTCCACGGACATCGAGCTGACCGAGGACGGTGTGGCGCAGGCGCGCCGCGCCGCCCGGCTGCTCGCCTCCCTGGGGCCGGACTCCATCGTCTCCTCGGACCTGCGTCGGGCCTCCGCCACGGCCGCCGAGCTGGCGGCCGTCACGGGGCTGACCGTGGCGCACGACGAGGCGCTGCGCGAGACGTTCGCCGGCGAGTGGCAGGGCCTCACGCACGACGAGATCCTCGAGAAGTACGGCGAGCAGTACTCGGCGTGGAAGCGCGGCGAACCGGTCCGCCGGGGCGGCGGCGAGCTGGAGACCGAGGTCGCCGACCGGGCCGCTCCGGTGGTCCTGGAGCACGCCGACCGGCTGCCCCCGGGCGGCACGCTCGTCGTGGTCAGCCACGGCGGCACCATCCGTACGACGATCGGCCGCCTGCTGGGCCTGGATTCGTACTACTGGGAGGGCCTGGGCGGGCTCTCCAACTGCTGCTGGTCCGTCCTCGGCGAGGGCGCGCGAGGCTGGCGGCTGATGGAGCACAACGCCGGCACGCTGCCCGAACCGGTGCTCGGCGACGACGACTGAGACCGCTTCAGGGCGGCTCCCACCCGGATTTCACTTTCCGGCTGGTCACAGGCTAGAGTTCTTCTTGTTCGCAGCGCAGAACACCGGAAACGGGGGGAGCGTCGCGGAGAGCGGGGCTATAGCTCAGTTGGTAGAGCGCCTGCATGGCATGCAGGAGGTCTGGAGTTCAATTCTCCATAGCTCCACAATCAAGATCCCGTCCCCAACAGGGGGCGGGATCTTTGCTTTTGTCCTCAGCTGCCCAGGCGCACCCCGGCATGGCAGAATCGGACGGCCGGAGGGGGACACGACGGCCCGACGCGGGAGGGAGTCGCTGACGGATGGGTGCACACCGGCGGCGGTGCGACTGGTGCAACAACGGCACGCCGATCGTGCGGGACATGGAGCCGATCAACCCCGACTACCAGTACTGGTGCGAGGAATGCGCGCGGGCGCTGATCATAAAAGGCGACCCGATCGAGACGTACCGCGAGCTGGAGGGCGAGCCGATCTACGGCCGGCTGCTCGACGAGCACTGCACGCTCAAGCGGTTCTACCAGTTCGCTCGTGCGTGACGGGCTCGGTCAGGACGAACTGCCTCAGAACGGACATGGCCCGGGGCGCACGGAAACCGATTTTTGGACCAGGGCCATGACCGTGTAATGTTTGGGACGTCGCCAAGGGGAACCGGAAACGGAGAACGAAGCGGCAAGTAGGACAAGGGGCTATAGCTCAGTTGGTAGAGCGCCTGCATGGCATGCAGGAGGTCTGGAGTTCAATTCTCCATAGCTCCACAGTAGAGAAGCGGGTCACCCGGATCGGGTGGCCCGCTTCTCGTTTTCCTGGCGTCCGAGCGTCCAGGTCTCCCGTCGTCGGGCGTCCGGGGGCAGGAACGGAAGGGCGCCCCTGGTAGCCGCTGCGGTACCCTGACGCCATGCGTGCCGTACGCCTCCTGCTTACCGAGCCGCGCTGAACAGCACCGACCCCACGAGATGGTCGGCCTCGGCGCGGCGCCCCCTCCTGTGCGAGGGGTTTTTTCGTTTGGGCAGGCAGAGACGGCAGAGACGATCGATGGAGCTTCAGAAATCATGAGCGAGACGAACACCCCGGCCCCCGAGGCGGCCGAGGCGCACCGCTACACGGCTGCCATGGCCGCCGACATCGAGGCACGCTGGCAGGACGTATGGGACGCGCAGGGCACCTACGAGGCCCCGAACCCGACCGGTGACCTGGCCGGCGACCCTGCGGTCGTGGCGCGGCCCAAGAAGTTCATCATGGACATGTTCCCGTACCCCTCGGGCGCGGGCCTGCACGTCGGCCACCCGCTGGGCTACATCGCCACCGACGTGTACGCCCGCCACCAGCGGATGAGCGGCCACAACGTCCTGCACACCCTGGGCTTCGACGCCTTCGGCCTGCCGGCCGAGCAGTACGCCGTGCAGACGGGCACGCACCCGCGCGTGTCGACCGAGGCGAACATCGAGAACATGAAGGTCCAGCTGCGCCGGCTGGGTCTGGGCCACGACCGGCGCCGCTCCTTCGCGACGATCGACCCGGACTACTACAAGTGGACCCAGTGGATCTTCCTGCAGATCTACAACTCCTGGTACGACGCCGAGGCGAAGACGGCCCGTCCGATCGCCGAGCTGGTCACCGCCTTCGAGAACGGCTCCCGCGAGCTGCCCGGCGGCGCCTCCTGGGCCGCGCTGAGCGCGGGCGAGCGGGCCGACGTGCTGAACGAGTACCGGCTGGCGTACGCCTCGGACGCGCCCGTCAACTGGTGCCCCGGGCTGGGCACCGTACTGGCCAACGAGGAGGTCACCGCCGACGGCCGCTCCGAGCGCGGGAACTTCCCGGTCTTCAAGTCCAAGCTGAGCCAGTGGAACATGCGGATCACGGCCTACGCCGACCGCCTGATCGACGACCTGGACGCGCTGGACTGGCCCGAGGCCATCAAGCTGCAGCAGCGCAACTGGATCGGCCGCAGCGAGGGTGCGCGCGTCGACTTCGCGGTCGGCGACGGCGAAGCCATCACCGTCTTCACCACGCGCCCCGACACGCTGTTCGGCGCCACCTACATGGTGCTGGCGCCCGAGCACGAGCTGGTCGGGAAGATCGTCCCGGCCGAGTGGCCCGAGGGCACCCACCAGCTGTGGACCGGCGGCAACGCGACCCCCGGCGAGGCCGTGGACGCGTACCGCAAGCAGGCCGCCTCGAAGTCGGACGTCGAGCGTCAGGCGGAGGCCAAGGACAAGACCGGCGTCTTCACCGGCGCGTACGCGACCAACCCGGTCAGCGGCGACAAGGTCCCCGTCTTCATCGCGGACTACGTGCTGATGGGCTACGGCACCGGCGCGATCATGGCCGTCCCGGCCCACGACAGCCGCGACTTCGCCTTCGCGCGCGCCTTCGAGCTGCCGATGCGCTGCGTCGTGGAGCCCACGGACGACCGCGACGCGGACCCGCTGGAGTGGGAGGATGCCTTCTCCTCGTACGACGGCACCATCGTCAACTCGACCGGCGAGGGCGTGTCCCTGGACGGCCTGGGCGTGGTCGAGGCGAAGGCCGCGATCACCGACTGGCTGACGAATCGCGGCATCGGCGAGGGGACCATCAACTTCCGGCTGCGCGACTGGCTGTTCAGCCGCCAGCGCTACTGGGGCGAGCCCTTCCCGATCGTCTACGACGAGGACGGCGTCGCCTACCCGCTGCCCGAGTCGATGCTGCCGCTGGAGCTGCCGGAGGTCGAGGACTACTCGCCGCGGACGTTCGAGGCGGACGACGCGACCTCCAAGCCGGAGACCCCGCTGTCGCGCAACGAGGCGTGGGTCAACGTGGAGCTGGACCTGGGCGACGGGCGCGGCGTGCGCTCGTACCGCCGCGAGACCAACACCATGCCGAACTGGGCCGGCTCCTGCTGGTACGAGCTGCGCTACCTGGACCCGAACAACTCCGAGGCGCTGGTCGACCCGGCGATCGAGCAGTACTGGATGGGCCCGAGCGAGGGCGCTCCGCACGGCGGGGTCGACCTGTACGTGGGCGGCGCCGAGCACGCGGTCCTGCACCTGCTGTACGCGCGCTTCTGGTCGAAGGTGCTGTTCGACCTGGGGCACGTCTCCTCGGTGGAGCCGTTCCACAAGCTGTTCAACCAGGGCATGATCCAGGCGTACGCGTACACCGACTCGCGCGGTGTGTACGTACCTGCGGCCGAGGTCGAGGAGCGCGACGGCGGTTACTTCTACCAGGGCGAGCCCGTCAAGCGCGAGCACGGCAAGATGGGCAAGTCCCTGAAGAACGCCGTCACGCCGGACGAGATCTGCGAGGAGTACGGCGCGGACACCCTGCGCCTGTACGAGATGGCGATGGGCCCGCTGGACGTCTCGCGCCCGTGGGACACGCGGGCCGTGGTCGGCCAGTACCGGCTGCTGCAGCGCCTGTGGCGCAACGTGGTGGACGAGGAGACCGGCGCCGTCACGGTGGTCGACTCGGAGCCGGGCGAGGACACCCTGCGCGCGCTGCACAAGGCGATCGACGGGGCCGGCGCCGACATGGCGGGGCTGCGCTTCAACACCGCCATCGCGAAGATCACCGAGCTGAACAACGCCCTGACGAAGGCGGGCCGTCCGCTGGAGCGCTCGGTCGCGGAGCGGCTGGTCCTGCTGATCGCCCCGCTGGCTCCGCACATCGCGGAGGAGCTGTGGCAGCGGCTGGGCCACGAGGAGTCGGTCGTCCACCAGGACTTCCCGGTCGCGGACCCGGCGTACGTGGTGGACGAGAGCGTGACCTGCGTCGTCCAGATCAAGGGCAAGGTCAAGGCGCGCCTGGAGGTGCCCCCGACGATCTCCGACGCCGACCTGGAGCAGCTGGCCCTGGGCGACGAGGCGGTCGTGGCGGCGCTGGGCGGGGCCGAGATCCGCAAGGTGATCGTGCGCGCGCCGAAGCTGGTGAACATCGTCGTGTGACCGGTGAGGACCCTGGTCTAGGGGTTGTCCCGTACGGGCAGGTTGGGGGTTCGATGGGAACCCGCGGCCTGCCCGTGGCGTTTACGGTGGAAGGGACCTAAACGGCTGGGGAAGGGAACCTCATGGAGGCGGCTTTTATCATCGTGGCCCTGGTGCTGCTGTTCGCCTTTCTGGGGCTCGGGGTCTATGTGACGACGAAGGTGGTCAAGGCCGCCGCGCGAGGCGTGGACCGGACCATCACCCAGGCCCGCCGCACCGTGGAGGACACCACCTTGAGGGCACGGAGCTTCGGCCAGGTCGGGGTCACAGGGGCACTGGCCCAGCTGCGGCTGGATCTGCGGACATCGATGCGGGCCACGCAGCAGGCGCTGTACGAGGGGGTCCGGGCGGATGCCTCGCTGAAGGAGTCGATCGAGCTGTTCGAGCGGCTGAGCGGGCACGGCCACGAGCTGGACGACGAGCTGAAGCGGCTGGAGGCGGAGCCCGACCGCAAGCGGATCGAGGAGGGCCTGCCGCAGCTGCGGGAGCGCACGGCGAGGATCACGCAGGCGGCGGACTCACTGCGTTGGGCGGCGCGCGACCGCGCCCGGCGCTTCGCGGACGACGACCTGTCGGTGCTGTCGGCCCAGATCGAGGTCGAGTCGGGCGCCCTGCGGGACTGGTCCCGGGAATCCATCGACGACCTGCCGGCACCGCCTCAGGCATCGCCCCAGAACCCGCTCCAGAACCCGCTCCAGGCCCCGTGGAACACCCAGGAGGCCCGTCCCCACCCCGCCCCCGCGGCCCTTCCGCACCCCGCGCCGACGGCCCAGTACCCGTGGCAGAAGTCCCCGCACCCGGAAGCCAGGGCCTGAGAGACGCAGGTCCGGCGGGCCGACGGTCCAGGGGCCGGGCTGCCGGAACACCCCCGCTGCCGGTAACCTCCGGCTCATGTCCCGCCATGTCGCGATCGTCACCGATTCCACGGCCTACCTGCCCCAAACAGCCATGGCGCGCCACGGAATCACCTCCGTCCCGCTGACCGTGGTCCTCGGCGACGAGGCCCTCGTGGAGGGAACCGAGATCTCGGCCCGCAGCCTGGCCCTCGCCCTGCAGAAGCGCCGTTCGGTCACCACGTCCCGCCCCAGCCCGGCGGAGTTCGTCCGGGCCTACCAGGCCGCCGCCGACGCAGGCGCGACCGGCATCGTCAGCCTGCACCTGTCCGCCGAGTTCTCCGGCACCTACGACGCCGCCGTGCTCGCGGCGAAGACCGCCCCGGTGCCCGTGCGCGTCGTGGACACCGGCATGGTCGCGATGGCACTCGGCTTCTGCGCCCTGGCGGCGGCCGAGGTGTCCGAGGCCGGCGGTTCCCTGGACGAGGCCGTCGCCGCCGCGGAGAAGCGGGCCGCCGGCATGTCGGCGTACTTCTACGTGGACACCCTCGACTACCTCCGGCGCGGCGGCCGCATCGGCGCCGCACAGGCCCTGCTCGGTTCGGCGCTGG
This sequence comes from Streptomyces sp. GL_140, assembly GCF_057834465.1. Taxonomy (NCBI): domain Bacteria; kingdom Bacillati; phylum Actinomycetota; class Actinomycetes; order Kitasatosporales; family Streptomycetaceae; genus Streptomyces; species Streptomyces sp. GL_140. Next base: position 2,871,702 of record NZ_CM174404.1, on the reverse strand, counting down.
CGGTCAAGCCGCTGCTGACGCTGGAGGGCGGCCGGATCGAGATGCTGGAGAAGGTGCGTACGGCCTCCAAGGCCATCGCACGCCTGGAGGAGCTGGCCGTCGAGCGGGCGGGCTCCGGAGCCGTCGACGTGGCCGTGCACCACCTGGCGGCGCCCGAGCGCGCGGAGAAGCTGGCCCAGCGGCTCCGCGAGCGGATCCCCGGACTGGTCGAACTGCACGTCAGTGAGGTCGGAGCGGTGATCGGCGCACACACCGGGCCGGGGCTGCTGGCGGCGGTCGTGTCCCCGCGCTGATCACCGGTTCGGGTGACGGGGTTGTGCACAACGGGTCGGCCATCCACCGGAATTGAGGGCTCCGAACGGGGTTCCGGCTTCGGCCCTACCGTCGTGGCATGACTCTCCGTACACGTACTCCGTCCCCGGCCGGCGCCACCAGCGGCCCCGGCCGCCCCCGGCTCTCCGACGGCCGCCTGCGCCATCGTCGCGGCGACCGGGCCGGCCACCACCCCGAGCCCGCCGTGGTGCGGCGCAGGGCCGAGGCACTCCTGGGCAGCCACCCACCGGGGCCTCCTCCGCTCCCGGACCCACTGCCGACGCCACCTCCTGCGCCCGTTGCGATCTCGAATCCGGATGCGCTCCCGGACCCGCTTCCGCTCCCGGACCCGCTCCCGGAAGGGGCCGCGCGGCGGCTTGCCGTGCGGGAGCGGCTGCCCGTGTGGCTGCAGGCCCGCTGTGGGGTGCAGCCGCGGGCGGTGGCCGCGGTTTCGGTGGTGCTGGTCGCGGCGGTCGGGTTCGCCGGGCAGCAGTACTGGTCGGCCCGGCCGCAGTCGGTGACCGCACCCGCCCTGGTGGCGCCCGCGCCGGCTGCCGCGGTCCTGGCGGCGCCGACCGCCGGGACCGCGGGCACCGGCCGGATCCTGGTCGACGTCAGCGGCAAGGTCAGGGATCCGGGGGTGCGGAGGCTGCCCGCCGGGTCGCGGGTGGAGGACGCCCTGGTCGCCGCCGGGGGAGTGCGGCCCGGGACCGACATCACCGGGCTCAACCGGGCCCGGGTCCTGATGGACGGCGAACAGGTACTGGTCGGGGCCCCGGCTCCGCCACCGACGGGCGGGGGCACGGCTCCGGCTTCCGGGCCGCTGAGCCTCGGCACGGCCACGGCCGAGCAGCTGGACGGCCTGCCGGGGGTGGGACCGGTCCTCGCCCAGCACATCGTGGACTTCCGGACGGCCCGTGGGGGCTTCCGGTCCGTGGAGGAGCTCCGGCAGGTCAACGGGATCGGCGAGCGGCGGTTCGCCGATCTGCGGAAGCTGGTGCGGCCGTGAGTGGGACCGGGGAGGCGGCGCGTCCCCCGACCGTCGGGGGCGAGCCACGTCCTGTGGATCTGCGCCTGGTGGTGCCGGCCCTGGCCGCCTGGGCGGCGGCCGCGGTCGCCCTCGGCGCGCCCCCCGGGTCGAGTGCCTGGGCGGCGGGGCTGGGGGTGGGCGTCGCCGGGCTGCTGATGGTGGCCGGGGGCAGACGTCGGGGGCCGTCCTGGAAGGCCGGGACGGCCGTGGTGGCGGCCCTGTTGTGCGCGGCCGCCGGGGCAGCCGTGGCGGGGCTCCAGCGGGCCGAGGCGCGGGCCGGGCCGGTGGCGGGGCTGGCCGGGGAGCACGCCCGGGTGCTGGTGGAGCTCACCGTGGGCTCCGATCCACGGACCGCCCGCAGCGGGAGCGGGCCGCCGGTGGTGGTGCTCGACGCGGTGGTGACCCGGGTGACCGGGCCGGACGGTGCCCGGACCCGGGTGTCGACCCCGGTGCGGGTGCTGGCGGGGCATCCGGACTGGGCCCGGTTGCAGCCTTCGACCCGGGTCGCCGTGGTCGCCCGGCTGGCGCCGGCCCGGGAGGGCGAGCGGGCCGTCGCCCTGCTCCGGCCGGCCGGGGACACGCCGCCGCGGGTGACCGGCGGCCCGGACACCGTGCAGCGGATCGCCGGGCGGCTGCGGGCCGGGCTGCGCGAGGTCACCGACGATCTGGCCCCCGATGCCAGGGCCCTGCTGCCGGGACTGGTGGTAGGGGACACCTCCCGGGTGGAGCCCGATCTGCACGAGGCGTTCCGGGCCACCGACCTGCTGCACCTGCTGGCCGTCTCCGGATCCAACCTGACCGTGGTGCTCTTCCTCCTCATCGGACCACCGGCCCGCGCGCAGCTGGCGGAGCGGGGCGGTCTGGCGCCACGGCTGGGGCTCTCCCTGCGGGCGACGGCCCTGTGCGGAGCGGCGCTGACCCTGGCGTTCGTGGTGGTGTGCCGGCCGGAGCCCAGCGTGCTGCGGGCGGCGGCCTGCGGGTCGGTGACCCTGCTGGCCATCGCCACCGGGCGGCGCAGATCCCTGATCCCGGCGCTGGCCGCCGCCGTACTGCTGCTGGTGCTCTACGACCCTTGGCTGGCCCGCAGCTACGGGTTCCTCCTCTCGGTCCTGGCCACCGGAGCCCTGCTGACCGTGGCGCCCCGGTGGAGCGAGGCCCTGCGCAGCCGCGGGATGTGGCCGCGCCCGGCCGAGGCGCTGGCGGCCGCGGCGGCCGCGCAGGCGGTCTGCGCCCCGGTCGTCGCCGCGCTGTCGGCCCGGGTGAGCCTGGTGGCGGTGCCCTGCAATGTGCTGGCCGAGCTGGCGGCGGGCCCCGCGACGGTCCTGGGGTTCGCCGCGCTGGCGGCGGCTCCGCTGTGCGGGCCGGTGGCGGAGCTGCTGGCCCGGTGCGCGGGAGTGCCGGCCGGGTGGATCGCGGCGGTGGCCCGCGGCGGGGCGCGACTGCCCGGGGCGGAGCTGGGGTGGCCCGGCGGGGTGGGTGGAGGGTTGCTGCTCGCCACGGCCACCTTGGCGGTGGTGGGGCTCGGCCGGCGGTTCGGGCTCAGGCGATGGCTTGCCTCCGCCCTGGCGGTGGCACTGCTCCTCGTCGTACTGAGGCCGCCGCTGGTCGCTCGTACGATCAAAGGATGGCCGCCGCCCGGCTGGAGCTATGTGCAATGCGCGGTCGGGCAGGGAGACGCCGCCGTACTCGCCGTCGCTCCGGGGACGGCCGTGGTGGTGGACGCGGGTCCCGAGCCCGGTCCGGTGGACGAGTGCCTGCGGGAACTGGGCGTGCGACGGGTGCCGTTGCTCCTGCTGACGCACTTCCACGCCGACCACGTGGGAGGTCTGGCGGGGGTGCTGCGGGGGCGCGCGGTGGGTGTGGTGCAGGTCACCACGCTGGAAGAGCCACCGGGGCAGGCGGAGTTCGTGCGACGGACGGCGGCGGCCGCCGGGATTCCCGTGGTCCCCGCGATGGACGGGGAGCGGCGCCGGGCCGGGCCGCTGGAGTGGCAGGTGCTGTGGCCGCCGGCCGGGGGAGCGATCTCCGAAGGGCCGAACGACGCGAGCGTGGCCCTGCTGGTGCGGACCGCCGGAGTGACCCTCCTCCTGCTCGGCGACCTCGAACCGGACTCCCAGCGGGAACTGCTGAAGAACCATCAGGAACTCGGTCCGGTCGACGTCCTCAAGGTCGCCCATCACGGCAGCGCCCATCAGGACCCCGGCCTCTACGACCGGGTCCGGCCGCGCCTCGCGATCGTCCCGGTCGGCGCGGGCAACCGGTACGGACACCCCGCGGAAGGTACGCTCGCGCGGCTGCGGGCCTCGGGGGCGGCGGTGCTGCGCACGGACGAGGACGGTTCGGTCGCCGTCACGGGCAGCGGCTCGGGGCTGCGGGCATTCCCGGTCAATCGACGACGACACCGGCGCGGTCATACCGGGCGTGACCGCTCTGTTTGCCCACAACCCGACAGCATGATCGAATGCGTTTTCGCCAGAGCGGTCCAGGTCCACACAGCACGGGGGTGCATAAACCATGTTCAGTCGCAGACGGGGGATGGAGTCGGCGGGAAGTGCCAGTCCCCAGACATCCGCGACACTGACGCTTTCTCATACGGCACGGCTGCTCAGCTGCCGGGTTCTCGACACGGTCCACCAGCCGGTTCGGCAGGCCCAGTTCGAGGTGACCGACCCGATCGGGCGGCGGATCGTCAGCGGGGAGACCGACCCGTACGGCGGTTTCACGGCGACCATGCCGGAGGGCGAGTACCGGCTGTCCGTGACGGCCGAGGGCTACGCGCCCTTCTACGGGGCGACGCTGGTGGGGGACCCGGCGCAGCCCGGAACCGGGGAGATCATCCTCGACGCCGTGGAGCCGCCGCTGCTGCCGCAGCCCGGCCACTGGGAGCTCGATCCGGCGCATTCGTCGATCGGGTTCTCGGCCCGGCACATCGGCCTCGCCCGGATCAACGGCCGGTTCAACACCTTCGCCGGCGCGGTACGGATAGCCGACCGCATGGAGGATTCCTCCATGCACGTGATCATCGACGCGGCGAGCATCGACACCGGACTGCGGATGCGGGACGACCACCTGCGCTCCGCGGACTTCCTGGACGCGGCCCGCCACCCGACCGTGGAGTTCTACAGCGAGCGCTTCATCCACCGGATCGGCAGCCGCTGGTCCGTGGCCGGCGCCCTGACCCTTCACGGGGTCAGCCGGTCCGTGACCCTGGACACCCAGTACCTGGGTCTGGGAACGGGCATGGAGGGCGAGCCGAGGGCAGCCTGCCGGGCCACGGCGGAACTGCACCGGGAGGACTTCACGCTGAACTGGCAGTCGGTGCTGGCGCACGGGATCGCGGCGATCGGGTCGAGCGTGGAAGTGGCGCTGGACATCCAGGTCGTGCACAAGGCCTGACCGGGGGGAGCCGGGGGCCTACGGGGCTTCGAGCCAGCCGTCGTACTCGGCGGCCAGATCGTCCAGGGCGGTGGCGTCGAGCCCTTCACGGGGGTCCTCGACGACCACCAGCCACTGGGCGTCCTCGGCGTCGTCCTCGCCCGCCAGGGCGTCGCGGACCAACTGCGGTTCCTCCGGGAGGCCGAAGCGGTCGACCACCTCGCGGGCCACCTCCTCGGCGGCGTCGCGGTCGGGCAGCACCAGTACATGTCGCACGTTCACCCGGTCATTCTCCGGCACGGGGCAGGGGCCGCGGAGCGAGGGGCTGTCAGTGCGACGTGGGATGCTGGATCCGATGGCCACCAGGAAGAATTCCACCGACGATCCGCTTGCCCCCGTCACCCTCGCGGTGGGGCAGGAGGACCTCCTGCTCGACCGCGCCGTGCGGGAGGTGCTGACGGCGGCCCGGGCCGCCGACGCCGACACCGACGTGCGCGACCTCGCCTCCGATCAGCTCCAGCCCGGCACGCTGGCCGAGCTGACCAGCCCCTCGCTCTTCTCCGAGCGCAAGGTGCTGGTCGTGCGCAACGCGCAGGACCTGTCGGCGGACACGGTCAAGGAGGTCAAGGCGTACCTCGAGTCGCCGTACGAGGAGATCAGCCTCGTCCTGCTGCACGCGGGCGGCGTCAAGGGCAAGGGCCTGCTCGACGCGGCGCGCAAGGCGGGTGCCCGGGAGATCGCCTGCCCGAAGATGACCAAGCCGGCGGACCGGCTGTCGTTCGTGCGGGGCGAGTTCCGCACGCTGGGCCGTACCGCGACCCCGGAGGCCTGCCAGACGCTGGTCGACGCGATCGGCAGCGATCTGCGGGAGCTGGCGAGCGCGGCGGCGCAGCTGTGCGCGGACGTCGAGGGCACGATCGACGAGGCCGTGGTCGGCCGCTACTACACCGGCCGGGCCGAGGCTTCGAGCTTCACGGTCGCGGACCGGGCGGTCGAGGGCCGCGCGGCCGAGGCGCTGGAGGCCCTGCGCTGGTCCCTGTCCACCGGGGTGGCGCCGGTCCTGATCACCAGCGCGCTGGCCCAGGCGGTGCGGGCGATCGGCAAGCTCGCCTCGGCCCCGCGGGGAGCCCGCCCCGGCGACCTCGCGCGCGATCTCGGCATGCCGCCGTGGAAGATCGACCGGGTCCGGCAGCAGATGCGCGGATGGTCGGCGGACGGCGTCGCGGACGCCCTGCTCGCGGTGGCGGCGGCCGACGCGGGAGTCAAGGGCGGCGGCGACGACCCGGAGTACGCGCTGGAGAAGGCCGTGGTGGCAGTGGCCCGAGCGGCCCGCCGACCGCGCGCCTAGACCGTCCGGGCCGTCCGGGCCTCTGAGCCGCCTGTGCCTCTGGGCCGTCCGGGCCGTCGCTTCAGTGGGCCATCGCATGGGTGGCGGAGGCGGCCGGCCGGCCTTGGGGGAGTAGGAGCGGGGCGGCCAGGGCGAGGGCCAGGGCCGGGAGGGCGAGGGTGGTGAAGCTGCCCGAGGCGAAGGCGGCGATGCCGATGGCCGCGCCCAGTTCGTGCGAGGTGCCGACCAGCCCGGAGGCCAGGCCGCTGTGGTCCGGGGGCACTTCGGAGAGGGCCGAGGTGGTGGCGCAGACGAATGCCGCACCGAGCCCGAGGGCCAGTAGGGCGAAGCCGGGGACCAGACCCGTCCAGAGACCGCCGAGGTCGGTCACGGCCGCGCCCGCGGCGGCCAGGGCGAAGGACGCCGCGCCGATCGGGCGCCAGCCGAAGCGGGGGACGAGCCGGGAGCCGAGGTGCGCGCCCGCGGTGACGGCCACGGCCGCGGGGAGGAAGGCCAGGCCGGTGACCAGGGGGCTCCGCCCGAGGGAATCCTGGATGTGCAGGGAGCTCAGGTAGAACGCCGTCACGAGCAGGCCCGCGGCCCCCAGCATCACCGTGGAGCCTCCCAGCAGGTTCCTGCGGCCCGGCAGGGCGCGGGGCAGGACGGGGCTGTGCGACCGGCGCTCGGTCACCGCCAGGAGCACCCCCGCGGCCAGGGCCCCGGCCAGGAAGAGCCAGGAGCGTTCGGTCAGCCCGTAGACGAGCGCGGCCGAAGCCAGGGTCGGGAGGAGGATTCCCGGCACGTTCACCCGGATCCGGGCGGCCGTCGCCGCTCCGCCGGGAGTGCGCAGTGCGTGGCCCAGCAGCAGGGGAACGAGGACGAGCGCGAGCACCCCGACGGGCAGGTTGACGTAGAAGATCCAACGCCAGCCGGGGCCGTCGGTGAGGATCCCGCCGAGCAGTACCCCGATGGCCGCGCCCGCACCGCCGATCGCCGCCCAGGCGCCGAGGGCGCGGTGCCGTTCAGGGCCCCGGAACAGCACCGAGACCAGGGCCATGGCCGCCGGGGAGAGCAGTGCCGCGCCGACGCCCTGCGTGGAGCGCGCCGCGATCAGGGTGACCGCGTCCGTGGCGAGTCCGGACGCCACCGAGGCTGCCGTGAAGAGGGCGAGCCCGGCCAGGAACGTCCGCAGCGCCCCGAACCGGTCCGCCAGCCGGCCGCCCGCCATCAGCAGGGCGCCGAAGAACAGGGTGTACGCGGTGACGACCCAGGTGAGTCCGGATCCGGAGAGGGCGAGGTCGTGGCTGATGGCGGGCAGCGCGACGTTCACGACGGTGACGTCGGCGATCAGCATGAACTGGGCCAGGCCGAGCAGGGTGAGCAGCAGCCACCGGTGCGGATGGGGGCTCCCGGTGTGGTGCGGGGCGTTCCGGGTGTTCGAAGGCATGGCGGACATGACGGAGCCACTCCTAAAGTTAACAGAACTGTTAAGGATCTCGGATCCGAGTATGCGGCTCCGGCGGGAGAATGTGAACACCGGTGTTAAGTTTGGTTCCATGGTCCCCGACGCACCCCGCCCCCGCCGCGCCGACGCCGAGCGCAACACCGCCGCGATCGTCGATGCCGGCCTGGACTGTTTCCTCGCCGACCCGCAGGCGAGCATGGCCGCCATCGCCCGCGCCGCCGGGGTCAGCCGCGTGACGCTCTACTCGCACTTCCCGACCCGCGAGGCACTTCTCGACGCCGCCCTCGACCGGGCGGTCGCCGAGTCCGCGGCCACCCTGGAGGCGCTCGACAGCCGGGCCGGCACCTTCGAGGAAGCTCTCGCGCGGCTCATCCGCGGCTCGTGGCGGCTGCTGGACCGGCACTCCGCCGTCTTCGCCGTGGCCTCCGTAGCCCTCCCGCCAGAGCAGCTGCGCGAACGGCACGACCGGGTCCTCGCCCCCGTCCGGCGCCTGATCGGCCGCGGCCGGGAGGGCGGTGAAGTGCGCTCGGACCTCTCGGTCGACTGGCTGGTCACGGTCGTCTACAGCCTCGTCCACGCGGCCGCCGCCGAGGTTCAGGCCGGCCGGATGTCCGCCGAGGAGGCGCCGGAGGCCCTCACGGCCACCGTCCTGGCCGCCGTCGCCGCCGGATAGCGCGAAGCTCCAGGCCGCAGCAGGGGGCTGCGAAGCCCCCGGCCAACGCGAAGGCCCCGGCCGCCACCCTGGGGAAGGGTGGTGGCCGGGGCCCTCGGTATTGCTTTGGTTGCGCCGCACCCGCGTGGCGAACGCTTCGTGTGCGGCGCGGGGTGCCGGTCGGGAGCGGGAGAGAGGGCCCGCTGGATCCCTACCCGGCGATCACATCAGAAGCTCAGCCCTGGAGGGAGGCAGCCTTGATCGCCAGCGCCGACTTCTTGTTGGCGGCGGCGTTCTTGTGGATGACACCCTTCGAGACAGCCTTGTCGAGTGCACGCGCGGCGGCGCGAGAAGCCACGGTGGCCTTCTCGACGTCACCGGCGGCGACGGCCTCGCGGGCCTTGCGGATCGCGGTCTTGAGCGAGGACTTGACGGCCTTGTTGCGCAGGCGCGCCTTCTCGTTCGTCTTGTTCCGCTTGATCTGGGACTTGATGTTCGCCACGAAAGAGCCTTTGCAGGTTCAGAGATTTGATCTTCGGATTTGTGTCCCGGAAGCTTAGAGGGCATACGAGACACAGCTGCTCAGGCTACCAGGCGCGCTCCGACCGGCCCAAACCGAGCGCACTGCCCAGTCCATGGGACCATGGAAGCCTGCGTACAGATCCGACTTCGCGCAGACCGACGCTCACCACTTCGTTCCGACTGAGACCCGAGAATCAGGACACTGCGTGCCCGCGATCCCCAGCCACGTGCCCGAGCCGAGCCGTACCGACCCGGCGCTGATCCGCAATTTCTGCATCATCGCGCACATCGACCACGGCAAGTCGACCCTTGCCGACCGGATGCTCCAGCTCACCGGCGTGGTGGACTCGCGGCAGATGCGCGCCCAGTACCTCGACCGCATGGACATCGAGCGTGAGCGCGGAATCACGATCAAGTCCCAGGCGGTGCGACTGCCGTGGTCGCCGACCGTGGGTGAGGGGCAGGGCAAGACCCACATCCTCAACATGATCGACACCCCCGGGCACGTCGACTTCACGTACGAGGTCTCGCGCTCGCTCGCCGCCTGCGAGGGCACGGTCCTGCTGGTGGACGCGGCCCAGGGCATCGAGGCCCAGACCCTCGCCAACCTGTACCTGGCGATGGAGAAGGACCTGGCGATCGTCCCGGTCCTGAACAAGATCGACCTGCCGGCCGCCCAGCCGGAGAAGTTCGCCGAGGAGCTCGCGAACCTGGTCGGCTGCCAGCCCGAGGACGTGCTGCGGGTCTCGGCGAAGACCGGTGTCGGCGTGGACGCGCTGCTCGACAAGATCGTCGCCACGGTCCCGGCCCCCGTCGGCCCCAAGGACGCCCCGGCCCGCGCGATGATCTTCGACTCCGTGTACGACTCGTACCGCGGTGTCGTCACGTACGTGCGTGTGGTCGACGGTCAGCTCAACAAGCGCGAGCGCATCCGGATGATGTCCACCGGCGCCACGCACGAGCTGCTGGAGATCGGTGTCTCGTCCCCGGAGATGACCCCGGCCGACGGCATCGGCGTCGGCGAGGTGGGCTACATCATCACCGGCGTGAAGGACGTCCGTCAGTCCAAGGTCGGTGACACCATCACCAGCCTGCACAACGGCGCGACCGAGGCCCTGGGCGGCTACAAGGACCCGCGCCCGATGGTCTTCTCGGGCCTGTACCCGCTCGACGGGTCGGACTACCCCGACCTGCGCGAGGCCCTGGACAAGCTCCAGCTCAACGACGCGGCGCTGGTCTACGAGCCGGAGACCTCGGCGGCGCTGGGCTTCGGCTTCCGCGTCGGCTTCCTCGGCCTGCTCCACCTGGACGTGGTGCGCGAGCGCCTGGAGCGCGAGTTCGGCCTCGACCTGATCGCCACCGCGCCGAACGTGGTCTACCGCGTCGTCCTGGAGGACGGCAAGGAGGTCACCGTCACCAACCCGAGCGAGTTCCCCGAGGGCAAGATCAGGGACGTGTTCGAGCCGGTCGTACGGGCCACCCTGCTCGCGCCCTCCGAGTTCATCGGCGCGATCATGGAGCTCTGCCAGCAGCGCCGCGGCACGCTGCTCGGGATGGACTACCTCTCCGAGGACCGGGTCGAGATCCGCTACACCCTGCCCCTCGCGGAGATCGTCTTCGACTTCTTCGACCAGCTGAAGTCCAAGACGCGCGGTTACGCCTCCCTCGACTACGAGCCCACCGGTGAGCAGTCCGGCAGCCTGGTCAAGGTCGACATCCTGCTGCACGGCGACAAGGTCGACGCCTTCTCCGCCGTCTGCCACAAGGACGCCGCCTACGCCTACGGCGTGCGCCTGGTCGCCAAGCTGCGCGAGCTCATCCCGCGGCAGGCCTTCGAGATCCCGATCCAGGCGGCCGTCGGCTCCCGCGTCATCGCCCGCGAGACCATCCGCGCGATCCGCAAGGACGTCCTCGCCAAGTGCTACGGCGGCGACATCTCCCGTAAGCGGAAGCTGCTGGAGAAGCAGAAGGAAGGCAAGAAGCGCATGAAGATGGTCGGCTCCGTGGAGGTCCCGCAGGAGGCCTTCATCGCCGTCCTCTCCAGCGACGAGTCCGGCGGCAAGAAGAAGTAGCCGCTCCGGCAGCCGAAACGGCCGTCGTGCACCAAGCAGGCCCCCGTGCTCCGGCGCGGGGGCCCGCTTCGTTATGAATCGGCGCCCCAACGCCTCTTACGCACCAGGCGGAGGGCCCCTAGTCTGATCACTGCTCGTTGGTTACTCGCCAGTTTTTTTGGTCGGGCGACGCCAAGCCCTGACTCAGCCACCCACCCTGACCCACCACCCAGTCAGTCCGCCCCTGTGATGAACAGGCCCTGCCGCGTGGTCCGGAGGATGTCCGTGAGCGACACACAGACCTTGATCGAGAACCGTCCGCCCACCGTGGCGACCCTCTTCCTGGAGCGTGTCGCCGCCACGCCGAACGCCGAGGCCTACCGCTATCCGGTCCCCGCCGCCGACGGGAAGGGCGGTCCGGACGACTGGAAGTCGCTCAGCTGGGGCCAGGCCGCCGAGCGGGTCTTCGCGATCGCGGCCGGCATCATCGAGCTCGGGATCCAACCGGAGCAGCGCGTCGCGCTGGCCTCCAACACCCGGGTGGAGTGGATCCTCGCCGACCTCGGCGTGATGTGCGCCGGCGGCGCCGTCACCACGATCTACCCGAGCACGAACGCCGAGGAGTCGGCGTTCATCCTCTCCGACTCGGAGAGCCGGATCCTGATCGCCGAGGACGGCAAGCAGCTGGCCAAGGCCCGCGAGCGCCGGGCCGACCTGCCCGAGCTCGCCCACGTGGTGGTCCTGGAGGCCGCCGACGCGGTGTCCGCCGAGGGTGACCCGGAGGGCTGGGTGCTCTCCCTCGCCGACCTGGAGGCGCGCGGCAAGGAGTACCTCGCCAAGCACCCCGAGGCGGTCAAGGAGCGGATCGCCGGCATCACCGCCGAGCAGCTCGCCACCCTCATCTACACCTCCGGCACCACCGGCCGCCCCAAGGGCGTGCGGCTGCCGCACGACAACTGGTCGTACATGGCCAAGGCCACCGTCGCCACCGGCCTGATCACCAAGGACGACGTCCAGTACCTCTGGCTGCCCCTCGCGCACGTCTTCGGCAAGGTGCTCACCTCGGGCCAGATCGAGGTCGGGCACGTCACCGCCGTCGACGGCCGGATCGACAAGATCATCGAGAACCTGCCGATCGTCCAGCCGACCTACATGGCGGCCGTCCCGCGCATCTTCGAGAAGGTGTACAACGGGGTCGCGGCCAAGGCCAGGGCCGGCGGCGGAGCCAAGTACAAGATCTTCCAGTGGTCCGTGGGCGTGGCCCGCGAGTACGCCAAGGTCACCCAGGACAACTTCCGCCGCACCGGCAATGCCAGCGCCCCCCTCGGCCTCGCCACCAAGCACAAGATCGCCGACGCGCTCGTCTACTCCAAGCTCCGCGAGGCCTTCGGCGGCAACCTGCGCGCCGCCGTCTCCGGCGCCTCCGCCCTCGCCCCCGAGATCGGGTACTTCTTCTCCGGCGCGGGCATCCACATCCTGGAGGGCTACGGACTCACCGAGTCCAGCGCCGCCTCCTTCGTCAACCCGGGCGAGGCCTACCGCACCGGCACCGTCGGCAAGCCGCTCCCCGGCACCGAGGTCCGCATCGCCGACGACGGTGAGGTCCTCCTGCGCGGCCCCGGCATCATGCAGGGCTACCACGGGCAGCCCGAGAAGACCGCCGAGGTCCTGGAGGCCGACGGCTGGCTGCACACGGGAGACATCGGCGAGCTGTCCCCGGACGGCTACCTGCGCATCACCGACCGCAAGAAGGACCTCATCAAGACCTCGGGCGGCAAGTACGTCGCCCCGGCGGAGATCGAAGGCCAGTTCAAGGCGATCTGTCCCTACGTCTCCAGCATCGTCGTACACGGCGCCGACCGGAACTTCTGCTCCGCGCTGATCGCCCTCGACGAGCCCTCCATCCTGGTCTGGGCCGCCGAGAACGGCCTGGAGGGCAAGACGTACGCGCAGGTCCTGGCGGCGCCCGAGACCAACCGGCTCATCGAGACCTATGTTCAGACCCTCAACGAGGGCCTCCAGCGCTGGCAGACGGTCAAGAAGTTCCGCCTCCTGCCGCGCGACCTCGACGTCGAACACGGCGACCTCACGCCCAGCCTCAAGCTGAAGCGGCCGGTCGTCGAGCGTGAGTTCAAGCACCTGATCGAGGAGATGTACGAGGGCTCCCGCGAGGCGTAGCAATGGCGGCGGGGCGGTGGACCGCCCCGCCGGCAGTGGGGCCCGGTGTGCGCGGGACCGCCCCGGCGGCGGTTGCGGGATGATGGGTGCATGCCTTCCGCACTGCCCGACGGTGAACCCATGCCCGAAGACGGCTCGCTGCCGCCGCACGCCCTGGCGGGTGCCGGGGAACGGCCCCTCGGGTTCTACCTGCACGTCCCGTACTGCGCCACGCGCTGCGGCTACTGCGACTTCAACACCTACACGGCCACCGAGCTGCGGGGCACCGGCGGCGTGCTCGCCTCCCGGGAGAACTACGCCGACACCCTGATCGACGAGGTCAGGCTGGCGCGCAAGGTGCTCGGGGACGACCCCCGCGCGGTGCGCACCGTCTTCGTGGGCGGCGGCACGCCCACGCTGCTGCCCGCCGGGGACCTCGTACGGATGCTCGCGGCGATCCGTGAGGAGTTCGGCCTGGCCGAGGACGCCGAGGTCACGACCGAGGCCAATCCGGAGTCGGTGAACCCGGAGTACCTGGCGGAGCTGCGGGCCGGGGGATTCAACCGGATCTCCTTCGGCATGCAGAGCGCGAAGCAGCACGTCCTGAAGGTGCTGGACCGCACCCACACGCCCGGCCGCCCCGAGGCCTGCGTCGCGGAGGCGCGCGCGGCGGGCTTCGAGCACGTGAACCTGGACCTGATCTACGGGACCCCGGGGGAGTCCGACGAGGACTGGCGGGAGTCCCTGGCCGCCGCGATCGGGGCGGGCCCGGACCACGTGTCGGCGTACGCGCTGATCGTGGAGGAGGGAACCCAGCTGGCACGGCGGATCCGCCGCGGCGAGGTCCCGATGACGGACGACGACGTGCACGCGGACCGGTACCTGATCCTCGAATCGGTCATGGCCGAGGCGGGGTACTCCTGGTACGAGGTGTCGAACTGGGCCACCACCGAGGCCGGGCGCTGCCTGCACAACGAGCTGTACTGGCGCGGGGCCGACTGGTGGGGCGCCGGCCCCGGAGCCCACTCGCACGTGGGCGGGGTGCGCTGGTGGAACGTGAAGCACCCCGGCGCGTATGCCGCTGCGCTGGCGGAGGGAAGGTCGCCCGGGGCCGGGCGGGAGCTGCTGTCCGAGGAGGACCGGCGGGTTGAGCGGATCCTGCTGGAGCTGCGGCTGGTGGACGGCTGCCCGCTGTCGCTGCTGGCTCCGGCTGGTCTCGCCGCGGCGGGGCGTGCCTTGGCCGACGGCCTGCTGGAACCCGGGCCCTTCGAGGCCGGCCGGGCCGTGCTGACCCTGCGGGGCCGACTTCTGGCCGACGCGGTGGTCCGGGACCTGGTCGACTGAGCGAGTGGGGTGGGCGGGCCCTGCGGGGCCTGTCCCCTACCCACCCTTCCACCGTTCCCTGGGCTCCGCCCAGACCCGGTCCTCAAGCGCCGGACGGGCTGAAGGGCGCCGGCGGGGCTGGAAGGCCTACGCCGTGACGTGGTCGATCAGGTGTTCCACCGCGCCGAGCAGGGTGGGCTCCAGGTCCTTGTACGAGGTCACGCGCGACAGGATGTGCTGCCAGGCGGCGCCGGTGTTCTCCGGCCAGCCCAGGGCCCGGCAGACGCCCGTCTTCCAGTCCTCCCCGCGCGGGACGACCGGCCAGGCCGGGATGGAGAGCGCGGACGGTTTCACCGCCTGCCAGACGTCCACGTAGGGGTGGCCCACGATCAGGACGTGCGGCGAGGTGACGGCGGCCGCGATCCGGGACTCCTTGGAGCCCGGGACCAGGTGGTCCACCAGGACCCCCAGCCGGGCGTCGGCGGCGGGGGCGAACTCCGCCACCACGGCGGGCAGGTCGTCGATGCCCTCCAGGTACTCCACGACCACGCCCTCGATCCGCAGGTCGTCGCCCCAGACCCGTTCCACCAGCTCGGCGTCGTGGCGGCCCTCGACGTAGATCCGGCCCGCCCGGGCCACCCGGGCCCGCGCGCCGGGGACGGCGATGGAGCCCGAGGCCGTACGGGCCGGGGCGACCGGCCCCCGGGCAGGGCGGGTCAGGGTGACCACCGCGCCTTCCAGGAGGAATCCGCGGGGCTCCAGCGGGAACACCCGGCGCTTGCCGAAGCGGTCCTCCAGGGTGACCGTGCCCGCCTCGCAGGCCACCACGGCGCCGCAGAAGTCGCTGCCGGCCACCTCGACCACGAGACCGGGATCGGCGGGCACCTCCGCGGCGGGCTTGGCGCGCTTCCACTGCGGGGTCAGGTCGGGGGAGTACTCACGCATCCGGCCGAGGGTAGGAGAACGGGCGGGCTCAGCCGTCCGACACGCCGAAGCGCGCCGCCAGTGTGTCGCGTTGCGCACGGACGAAAGCCGCGTCGACCACCGCTCCGTGACCCGGCACGTACAACGCGTCCTCCCCGCCCAGTGCCAGCAGCCGGTCGAGCGCCGCCGGCCACTGGCGGGGCACGGCGTCCGGACCCGCCTGGGGCTCGCCCGATTCCTCGACCAGGTCGCCGCAGAAGACCACTTCGCGGGTGCCGGGGACGAAGGCGGCCAGATCGTGCCGGGTGTGCCCGGGGCCCACGTTCGCCAGCAGCACCTGCACCCCGCCCAGGTCGAGCGTCCACTCGCCCGACACCAGGTGGCGGGGGACCACCAGCAGGTCCACCGCCTCGGCGGCCTCGGCCGGGGCCAGGCCGTGCCGGATCGCGTCGGCCCGCAGCTCGTCGTGGCTCACGGACAGCAGGCCGTCCAGCCCGACCGGACCGTAGACCTCGGCCCCGGCGAACGCCGATCCGCCCAACACGTGGTCGAAATGTCCGTGCGTGAATGCGATATGGGTCACGCGCCGGCCCGCCAGACGCTCCGCCTCGGCCCGCACCCGGGCCCCTTCCCGGACGGAGGACCCCGGGTCGATCAGGAGGGCCGAATCGTCGCCGACCACCAGTCCCACGGTGCAGTCCCACACCGGCAGACGCTGCCGGCCGGTCCGTTCGGTGAGCCGTTCCCAGCCCGCCTCTTCCCAACGCACGTCCATGCCGCGACGCTACCTTGGCGGGCCGCCCTTGCTAGGTGCGTACCACCCCGCCGTACACTGACCGGGGGATCTCTGGCACTCGAATGCGCAGAGTGCCAGAAAACCGACAGCAAACCGGTGGCGGTCCGAGCCGGGTGAAGAAGACGACGGAGGTGTGCGCGATGCTCAGCGAACGCAGACTCGAAGTGCTGCGCGCCATCGTCCAGGACTACGTGGGGACGGAGGAGCCGGTCGGCTCCAAGGCGCTCACCGAGCGGCACCGCCTCGGCGTCTCGCCCGCGACCGTGCGCAACGACATGGCCGTGCTGGAGGACGAGGGCTACATCGCCCAGCCCCACACCAGCGCCGGCCGGATCCCCACCGACAAGGGCTACCGCCTCTTCGTCGACAAGCTGGCGGGGGTCAAACCGCTGTCGACGCCCGAGCGTCGGGCCATCCAGAACTTCCTCGACGGGGCCGTCGACCTCGACGACGTCGTCGGCCGGACCGTACGGCTGCTCGCGCAGCTGACCCGGCAGGTCGCCGTCGTCCAGTACCCGAGCCTGACCCGCTCGACCGTCCGGCACGTGGAGCTGCTCTCGCTGGCCCCCGCGCGCCTGATGCTCGTACTGATCACGGACACGGGCCGGGTCGAGCAGCGGCTCGTCGACTGCCAGACCCCCTTCGCGGACACCTCGCTGGCGGATCTGCGGGCCCGCCTCAACAGTCGTGTGGTCGGCCGCCGGTTCACCGACGTGCCGCCGCTCGTGCAGGACCTTCCGGAGTCCTTCGAGACCGAGGACAGGGCGACCGTGAAGGTCGTCCTCGACACCCTTCTCGAAACGCTGGTGGAGGAGGCGGAGGAGCGGCTGATGATCGGCGGCACCGCCAACCTCACCCGTTTCGGACATGACTTTCCTCTGACGATCAGGCCGGTGCTCGAAGCGCTGGAGGAGCAGGTCGTGCTCCTCAAGCTGCTGGGCGAGGCCAACGAGTCGGGAATGGCCGTAAAGATCGGGCATGAGAATGCCTACGAGGGACTGAACTCCACGTCCGTCGTCTCGGTCGGCTACGGTTCGGGCGGCGAAGCAGTCGCCAAACTCGGCGTGGTCGGACCGACCCGCATGGACTACCCCGGAACGATGGGAGCGGTACGCGCAGTGGCACGTTACGTCGGACAGATCCTGGCGGAGTCGTAAGTGGCCACGGACTACTACGCCGTTCTCGGCGTGCGCCGCGACGCATCGCAGGACGAGATCAAGAAGGCCTTCCGCCGCCTCGCGCGTGAACTCCACCCGGATGTGAATCCGGACCCGAAGACGCAGGAGCGCTTCAAGGAGATCAACGCCGCGTACGAGGTGCTCTCGGACCCGCAGAAGAAGCAGGTCTTCGACCTCGGCGGCGACCCGCTGTCCTCCTCGGGCGGTGGCGGCGGCGCGGGCGGATTCGGGGCGGGTGGCTTCGGCAACTTCTCCGACATCATGGACGCCTTCTTCGGCCAGTCCCAGCAGCGCGGACCGCGCTCGCGGACCCGTCGGGGCCAGGAC
Organism: Streptomyces sp. GL_140; assembly: GCF_057834465.1. Lineage (NCBI taxonomy): Bacteria > Bacillati > Actinomycetota > Actinomycetes > Kitasatosporales > Streptomycetaceae > Streptomyces > Streptomyces sp. GL_140. The sequence continues at coordinate 2,854,263 of NZ_CM174404.1, read as the reverse complement.
GCCATGATCCGTCTCGACCTGGAACTGGACGAGGCCGCCTTCGGCACGACCAAGGACATCCAGGTCGACACGGCCGTCGTCTGCACCACTTGCTCCGGCGAAGGCGCAGCCCCCGGCACCTCGGCGCAGACGTGTGACATGTGCCGCGGCCGCGGTGAGGTCTCGCAGGTCACCCGGTCCTTCCTGGGCCAGGTCATGACCTCGCGCCCCTGCCCGCAGTGCCAGGGCTTCGGCACCGTGGTCCCGACCCCGTGCCCCGAGTGCGCGGGCGACGGCCGGGTCCGCTCCCGCCGCAGCCTCACGGTCAAGATCCCGGCGGGCGTCGAGAACGGCACCCGGATCCAGCTCGCGGGCGAGGGCGAGGTCGGCCCCGGCGGCGGCCCCGCCGGCGACCTGTACGTGGAGATCCACGAGCTGCCGCACCCGACCTTCCAGCGGCGCGGGGACGACCTGCACTGCACGGTCACCATCCCGATGACCGCGGCGGCCCTGGGCACCAAGTGCCCGCTGGAGACGCTCGACGGCCTGGAGGAGATCGACATCCGGCCGGGCACCCAGTCCGGGCAGGCGATCCCGCTGCACGGCCGGGGCGTCACGCACCTGCGTGGCAACGGGCGCGGCGACCTCATCGTCCACGTCGAGGTCACCACCCCCGCCAAGCTGGACGCGGCTCAGGAGGACCTGCTGCGCCAGCTGGCGAAGCTGCGCGGCGAGGAGCGGCCGCTCGGCCAGTTCGCGCCGGGCCAGCAGGGGCTGTTCAGCCGCCTGAAGGACGCCTTCAACGGGCGCTGAGCCCCGCGCGGGAACCCGTACCGAAGGCAGGGCGGGAACCGGCAGGAGAACCATCGCGAGCCCGGTCCGGGGATGCCCCGGACCGGGCTCGCGGCATGCCGCCGACACGTTTGCGACAACCCGCGGAAGCGGACTATGCCAGGCGAATGCCGTGATTCGGTCCCATGAGCGGGACATGGCACGATGCAGACCATGTCCTCCGCACCGAACGGTCTGTTCGCGTACCCGATCGTGCAGGCGCCCATGGCGGGCGGCGCGTCCTGTCCGCCGCTCGCCGCCGCCGTGTGCGAGGCGGGCGGGCTGGGGTTCCTGGCCGGCGGTTACAAGACCGCCGACGGAATGTTCCAGGAAATCAAGCGGCTGCGGGCGCTGACCCGGCGCCCCTTCGGAGTCAACCTCTTCATGCCGCAGACCGGATACGTGGATCCGGCCGCCGTGGAGGTTTACCGCGGCCAGCTCGCCGGAGAGGCCAGCTGGTACGAGATCTCGCTCGCCGAAGAGGACATCATCGGCACGTGCGACGACGGCTACGACGCAAAACTCGCCATTCTTCTCGAAGACCCCGTCCCGGTGGTCTCGTTCACTTTCGGCCTTCCTTCCCCCGCGGCGTTCACCTGCCTGCGCAAGGTCGGTACGTACACGATCGCCACCGTCACCTCGGTCGAGGAGGCGCGTGCCGCGCAGGCGGCCGGCGCCGACGCCGTCTGCGTGCAGGGCATGGAGGCGGGCGGCCACCAGGGCACCCACCGCGACGACCCGCAGGCCGACGGCACGGCGGGGCTCGGACTGCTCGCGCTCGTGGCGCAGGTACGGGAAACCGTGGCCCTGCCGATCATCGCGGCGGGCGGCCTGATGCGCGGCTCGCAGATCGCCGCGCTGCTGGCGGCGGGCGCGGAGGCGGCGCAGCTCGGCACGGCCTTCCTGGTCTGTCCCGAGTCCGGCGCGGACCCGCTGCACAAGAAGGCGCTGACCGACCCGCTGTTCGTCCGGACCGAGATGACCCGGGCCTTCTCGGGGCGCCCGGCCCGCGGGCTGGTGAACCGGTTCATGCGCGAGCACGGGCCGTACGCCCCGGCCGCCTACCCGCAGATCCACCACCTGACCTCGCCGCTGCGCAAGGCGGCCGCCGCGGCCGGGGACCCGCAGGGCATGGCCCTGTGGGCGGGCCAGGGGCACCGGCTGGCGCGGGCGCTGCCGGCCGGGGAACTGGTGGAGGTGCTCGCGGCGGAACTCGCCGCGGCCCAGAACGTTTTGAAGGCAATGCAGATGAGGAGTGCGTCATGACCGCCCCCGTGTTCGTGGTCGAAGAGGTCCCCGCGGGGCCGGAGTTCGTGCTGGACGGCCCCGAGGGCCGGCACGCGGTGTCGGTGAAGCGGCTCAATCCGGGTGAGGACGTGGTCCTCACCGACGGCCGGGGCCGGTGGGCCGAGGGCGTGGTCAAGGCGGCGGAGGGCAAGGACCGCCTGGTGATCATGGACCTGGAGTCCGTCATGGAGGAGCCGGAGCCCACCGTCCGGATCACCGTCGTCCAGGCCCTGCCCAAGGGCGACCGGGGCGAGCTCGCCGTCGAGACGATGACCGAGACGGGCGTGGACGCGATCGTGCCGTGGCAGTCCTCGCGCTGCATCACGCAGTGGCGCGGCGACCGCGGGGCCAAGTCCCTGGCCAAGTGGCGGGCCACGGCCCGGGAGGCGGGCAAGCAGTCCCGCCGGGTCCGCTTCCCGGAAGTGGCCGAGGCCATGTCCACGAAGCAGGTGGCGGCGCTGCTCGCCGGGGCCGATCTGGCGATGGTCCTCCACGAGGACCGCGACACCCCTTCCGGGGCGCTGGCCACGGCCGAACTGCCCGCCGGGGGCTCCGTCGTGCTGGTGGTCGGCCCCGAGGGCGGGGTTTCCCCGGAGGAGCTGGCGGTCTTCGCCGAGGCGGGGGCCCACCCCTACCGCCTGGGCCACTCCGTGCTGCGGACCTCCACGGCCGGCACCGCCGCGGTGGCGGTGCTGCTGGCCAGGACGGGCCGCTGGTCCTGACGGGCCGCTGGTCCCGACGGGCCTCGGGTCGTCGCGGGTCGGAGTCGTCCACAGGCGCGGACGCCGCTCGCCGGCGGTGGATACGATGCCGGAAGCGATCAACGAACGTCACGGAAGGCTCAGCAATGGCCGGGGAACCGCAGGCCGACTGCCTGTTCTGCAAGATCATCGCGGGGAACATCCCGGCGACCATCGTCCGGGAGACCGAGACGACCGTCGCCTTCCGGGACATCAACCCGCAGGCGCCCACGCACGTGCTCGTCATCCCGAAGGCGCACTACCCGGACGCGGCCTCCCTCGCCGCGGCCGAGCCCCAGCTCGCCGCCGACGTGCTGCGCGAGGCCGGACACGTCGCCGCCGACGAGAAGATCGACGAGCACGGCTACCGGGTCGTCTTCAACACCGGGGCCGGCGCCGGCCAGACCGTCTTCCACGCCCACGCACACGTCCTGGGCGGCCGCGGCCTCCAGTGGCCCCCCGGATAAGCCGTGTCCGTACGGGAATTCGTGGTGCTGGGCACCGCCAGTCAGGTGCCCACGCGCCACCGCAACCACAACGGCTACCTGCTGCGCTGGGACGGCGAGGGCATCCTCTTCGATCCCGGCGAGGGCACCCAGCGCCAGATGCTGCGCGCCGGGGTGGCCGCCCACGACATCAACCGGATCTGTGTCACCCACTTCCACGGTGACCACAGCCTCGGCCTCGCCGGGGTGATCCAGCGCATCAACCTCGACCGGGTCCCGCACCAGGTCACCGCGCACTATCCGGCCTCCGGGCAGAAGTTCTTCGACCGGCTGCGGTACGCCACGGCCTACCGGGAGACCGTCCAGCTGGCCGAGGAACCGGTGGCCGGGGACGGGATCCTGGCGCGCGGGGACGCGTACACCCTGGACGCCGTGCTGCTCTCGCACCCGGTGGAGTCCTTCGGCTACCGGGTCACCGAGCCCGACGGGCGCCGGATACGGCCCGAACTGCTCGCGCTCCACGGGATCAAGGGGCCGGACGTGGGCCGGATCCAGCGCGAGGGGCGCCTCGGCGAGGTCACCCTGGAGGAGGTCAGCGAGGCCCGCCCCGGGCAGCGGTTCGCCTTCGTGATGGACACCAGGCTCTGCGAGGGCGTCGAGACGCTCGCGGAGGGCTGCGACATGCTGGTCATCGAGTCGACCTTCCTCGACGAGGACGTCCGCCTCGCCACCGACCACGGGCACCTCACCGCCGGACAGGCGGCCCGGGTGGCACGGGACGCGGGGGTGCGCCACCTCGTGCTGACGCACTTCTCGCAGCGCTACGGCGACCCCACGGAGTTCGAACGCCAGGCCCGCGCGGCCGGGTTCGAGGGCGAGCTGACGATCGCCGCCGACCTCGTACGGGTTCCCGTGCCGAAGCGGGCCTGAGCCCGGCCCCGGCGCGGCCCCGGACTCCGCCTAGACCCCGGTGCGGACCCGGCGGCGGGTCTGTTCCCGGGTCCGGCGGGCGGCCACCGGGGAGAGCAGCAGCACCCGCAGCGGGGGCAGGCGCAGACGGCGTACCGCGAGCTCGGGGATCGCGGCGAGCTCCGCGATCTCCAGCTCCGGCGCTCCCACCCGGGGCACGTCCCCCGTCGGGGCACCCGCACCGGCGGCGAGCACCGCCGCGGGGGCTCCGCCGCGCCGCCGCACCGATCCGGGCACCAGCGGGCGACCCCCGACGTGCAGGGCCACAGCGGCCATCGGCCCGGCCACGGCCAGCAGCAGCCCCCCGAGTGCCAGGCCCATGCCGGGGAAGCCGACGCCTTCGGCGAGCAGGCTCCCGGTCAGGGGCCCGCAGGCCACACCGAGGGAGGACGCGGAGCCGACCAGGACGGCCCAGCGCCCTCGCGGGTCCAGCGCCGCCGCGAGGCCGATGGCGTAGGACAGGACGACCGGGTAGAAGGCGTTCCACAGCACCTCCCCGGCGGCGAAGGTGCCCAGGCCGTGCGCGTGCGAGGCCAGCACCACGCAGCCGGCGATGACGGCGGTGCCCACGCCCACCGGGACGGCCCGGCCGAGCCGCGCACCGAGCGCGGAGGCAGCGGTGACCCCGAGCAGTCCGGCGCCGAGCGCGGCCGCGAAGACGACGCCGAGGGTGACCTCGGACAGGCCCGCCTGCTGCGTGCCGATGCGGCCGCTGACGCCCCACAGGGCGTTCTGCGCGAGGGACCACAGCATCAGGGCCCCGGCCAGCACCATCCCGGCGCGCGGGTACGGCAGCCGCCCGCGGACCCGTACGGCCCGGTCCGCCGCGGCCCGGCCCCGTACGGCCGGTGCGCCCAGGCGTCCCGTGGCCGGCCAGCACGCCGTCGCGATCAGGGCGATCGCGGCGAAGGGCAGCCAGTGGCCCCCGCCGAGCCGGGGCAGGGTCAGGTACAGCGCCCCGGCGGTCGCCGAGACCGACAGCAGGCCGAGCGAGGAGGTGCGGTGCGGGTCGCGCTGCGCGGCGATCCCGGAGGCGGCCACGGCGGTCGCCGTGCCGGAGCCGAACCCGCCGACGACGGCGCCCGCGACGACGAGCGGGAGCACCGTGGTGGCGGCCGCCGTGCCGTAGCCGAGGACGGCGAGGAGCAGCCCGAGCCGGGCCAGCGGGCGGGGCCCGTGGCGGGGGATGCGGGAGGCGAGGGCGAATCCGGCGGCGGCGGAGCCCAGGAGCAGGACCGAGCCGATCAGCCCGGCCTGCGCGGGACTCAGCGGAAGGTACGCGTCGAGCCGGCCGACGACGGTCGGCAGCAGGTACGGGGCGGTGTAACCCGAGGTGAAGAGCGCGACGAGCGGCCAGGCGGCGGGCGGTGCGGGGGTGTGGTCCGACACGGGTGTTCCAGGTGGTGCGCAGGCGGAGCAAGAGATTCCGCACGAGAGGCGGGGCCCCTGTCTATCAAGAGGCCGGAGCCCCGGAACAGGGCGTTCAGGTAGTGATCTGCGTCACACTGTATTCCCGCCGCGTGCCGGCCGCGCTCCGCTGCCCCTCCAGGCGGGAACGACCGGACGACGAGCGGACTTCAACCCATCCTGGACAAGAACCACCAATAATTCGATCAAGACCGATTCCAGCGAAAAATGCGTGGCGAACGGGGAGTGCATCGTGAGCAGTCGGGACAGCCAGGAAAGCCGAACCGCCGCCGTGGACCCGCTGGGCCCGCTGCGCGGCCCCCAAGAGCCGGGCTGTGACGTCTTCCTGACCGGAACGGTCTTCCTCGACATCATCTTCACCGGCCTCGACTCGGCCCCCGTGCGCGGTACGGAGTCCTGGGCGCGCGGCATGGGATCCAGCCCCGGAGGCGTCGCCAACATGGCCGCCGCCCTGGCCCGGCTCGGGCTGCGGACCTCGCTCGCCGCGGCCTTCGGCGACGACCACTACGGCGAGTACTGCTGGGACGCGCTGGAGCAGGGCGAGGGCATCGACCTGTCGATGTCGCGGACCGTGCCCGGCTGGCACAGCCCCGTCACGGTCTCCATGGCCTACGAGGGCGAGCGCACGATGGTCTCCCACGGCCACGAGGCCCCGCCCCCGGCGGGCCCCGGGCCGTTCCCGCGGTGCCCGCCGCGCGCCCGCGCCGCCGTGGCCTCGCTCGGCCCGGGCGGCGGCGAGCCCTGGGTGTACGAGGCGGCCCGGCGCGGGGCGCGGATCTTCGCCGACGTCGGGTGGGACGAGAGCGGGCGGTGGGACCTGGGCGCGCTGGCCGACCTGGAGCACTGCGAGGCCTTCCTGCCCAATGCGGGGGAGGCGATGGCCTACACGCGCACCGACTGCCCGCGCGCGGCGGCCCGCGCGCTGGCCGAGAAGGTCCCGATCGCGGTGGTGACTATGGGCTCCGAGGGCTCGTACGCGGTGGACGGGCGGACCGGGGAGACGGCCGAGGTCCCCGCGATCACGGTGGACGCCCTGGATCCGACCGGCGCGGGCGACGTGTACGTGGCGGGCTTCCTCACCGGCACCCTGGCCGGCTGGCCGCTGGCGGACCGCCTCGCCTTCGCGGGCCTGACGGCGGCCCTGTCGGTGCAGGAGTTCGGCGGATCGCTGTCGGCCCCCGGCTGGCCGGAGGTGGCCGCCTGGTGGCGGACCGCCCCGGAGGCCGTGCGCGGACGGTACGGATTCCTGGACGACCTGGTTCCGCCGGGCGCCGCCCCGGCCCGCAGGCGCCGGGCGGTACCGACGATCGGCTTCCGGCATTCGGCCTGACGGCAGGCCCCGGACCGCGGCCTTGTAAAACCCCTCGGGTACGGGGCGGGGGCGACGTAGGCTTGGAGATCCGGAGGCCGTCGACCGGCGAGGCCCCTCAGTGGGAGGTATGTGCAGGCCACAGTGCCGGCCCATGACTCAGACACCGACAGCCAAGACCCCCGCGCCGGGGCAGGCGCGAGCCCACTTCACCGTCCCGGCCACCCACCCGATGGTGTCCGTCCTCGGCTCGGGCGACGCCCTGTTGCGCGTGATCGAGAAGGCCTTCCCGAAGGCCGACATCCATGTTCGGGGCAATCAGGTCAGCGCGATCGGCGCCGCGGCGGAAGTCGCGCTGATCCAGCGCCTGTTCGACGAGATGATGCTGGTGCTCCGCACCGGGCAGCCGATGACGGAGGATGCAGTGGAACGCTCGATCGCCATGCTCAAGTCGAGCGGCAACGGCGAGGGCCCGGACGAGTCGCCCGCCGAGGTGCTCACCCAGAACATCCTCTCCAGCCGCGGCCGCACGATCCGCCCCAAGACCCTGAACCAGAAGCGGTACGTCGACGCGATCGACAAGAACACGATCGTGTTCGGAATCGGCCCCGCCGGTACCGGCAAGACCTACCTCGCCATGGCCAAGGCGGTCCAGGCCCTGCAGTCCAAGCAGGTCAGCCGGATCATCCTGACCCGCCCGGCGGTCGAGGCGGGCGAGCGCCTGGGATTCCTCCCCGGCACCCTCTTCGACAAGATCGACCCGTATCTGCGCCCGCTCTACGACGCCCTGCACGACATGATCGACCCGGACTCGATCCCCCGCCTGATGGCGGCGGGAACCATCGAGGTGGCGCCGCTGGCGTACATGAGGGGTCGGGCCCAGCCCCGCTTCACGAAGGTCCTCACGCCTGACGGCTGGCGGCCAATCGGCGACCTTCAGGTGGGTGACCTGGTCGTCGGATCGAACGGCGAGCCGACCCCGGTGCTTGGTGTCTACCCGCAGGGTGAGAAGGACATCTACCGCGTCACCGCCCAGGACGGCTCTTGGACCTTGTGCTGCGGCGAGCACCTCTGGACGGTCCGTACGGCTTCGGACAAGCGTCGCGACAAGCCGTGGCGCGTCCTGGAGACCAAGGAGATGATCGGCAACCTCCGTGCGGCGCACGCCCGCCGCTACGAGCTGCCGCTTCTCACGGCCCCCGTCGAGTTCCCCGCACGTGAGGTCCCGATGGACCCGTACGCGCTGGGCCTGCTATTGGGTGACGGGTGCCTGACCGGTTCCACCACACCGTCCTTCGCCACGGAGGACGAGGAACTGGTCCACGCCCTTGAATCCGCCCTTCCCGGGGTCGCTGTACGGCACAAGGGTGGTCCTGACTACGTCCTGAACAGAGTGAAGTCCCCGGGTGATGTTGTCACGCTGGAGAATCCCGTCACCAGGGTCCTGCGAGAGCTGGACCTGATCGGCAGCCGTTCGCACTCCAAGTTCGTGCCGGACGACTATCAGTTCAATACGCCGGAAGTCCGCCTTGCGGTGCTCCAGGGCCTGCTCGACTCCGACGGGGGTCCGGTCACCCAGCGGGACCGCACCTGCCGGATCCAGTACTCCACGGCGTCGATCGTCCTGCGGGACGACGTGATCGCCCTGGTCCAGTCGCTCGGCGGTGTGGCCTACACCCGGCGTCGTGCGGCCGAGGGGCGCAAGCAGGGCACCGCACTGGCCGCCCACCGGCGCGACTCGCACGTCGTCGACATCCGCCTCCCCGAGGGCATCGAGCCCTTCCGCCTCACCCGCAAGCGGGACGCGTACCACGCGGCCGGCGGCGGGCGCCCGATGCGCTTCATCGACTCCATCGAACCTGCGGGCCGCGAGGAGGCCGTGTGCATCCAGGTGGCCGCCGAGGACTCGCTGTACGTCACGCAGGACTACCTGCTGACGCACAACACCCTCAATGAGGCCTTCGTCGTGCTCGACGAGGCGCAGAACACCACCCCCGAGCAGATGAAGATGTTCCTGACCCGGCTCGGGTTCGACTCGAAGATCGTCGTCACCGGTGACGTGACCCAGATCGACCTGCCGGGTGGTGCCAAGAGCGGTCTGCGTCAGGTCCAGGAGATCCTCGAAGGCGTCCGGGACATCCACTTCTCGCGGCTCACGTCCGAGGATGTCGTCCGGCACAAGCTGGTCGGCCGTATCGTCGATGCGTACGAGAAGTACGACGACAGCCAGGACGCGAAGCAGTCCCGGAACGGCTACCAGCGGAAGTAGAACCCAGCGCACCATGTCGATCGACGTCAACAACGAGTCCGGAACCGAGGTCGACGAGCAGGCGATCCTCGACATCGCCCGCTACGCGCTCGCCCGGATGCGGATCCACCCGCTCTCGGAGCTCTCCGTCATCGTCGTCGACGAGGAGGCGATGGAGCAGCTCCACATCCAGTGGATGGACCTGCCCGGACCCACCGACGTCATGTCCTTCCCGATGGACGAACTGCGTCCGCCGTCGAAGGACGAGGAGGAGCCCCCGCAGGGGCTCCTCGGTGACATCGTGCTCTGCCCCGAAGTGGCCAAGAAGCAGGGCGAGGACGCGCCGACGCAGCACTCCATGGACGAGGAGCTCCAGCTCCTGACCGTCCACGGGGTGCTGCACCTGCTCGGCTACGACCACGAGGAGCCGGACGAGAAGGCCGAGATGTTCGGCCTCCAGGCGGCCATCGTCGACGGCTGGCGCGGCGAACGCGGTGTGACCGGCCCGTCCCCGGCCCCGACCGTCTCGTGACCAGCGACGCACAGCTGATCACCGGGGCCGTACTCCTGGTGGTGGTGGCCTGGTTCGCGGCGTGCGCCGAGTCCGGGATCGCCCGGATCTCCACCTTCCGCGCCGAGCAGGCCGCACGGGAAGGCAGGCGCGGAAGCGCGAAGCTGCTCCAGGTCGCCGCCGACCCCACCCGCTACGTCAACGTCGCCCTGCTGGTCCGGATCACCTGCGAGATGGCGGCGGGCGTGTTCGTCACGTACGTCTGCCTCGACGAGTTCGGCGAGAACTGGACCGCGCTGCTCGTCTCCATCGCGGTGATGGTGCTGGTGTCCTTCGTCGCGGTGGGCGTGTCCCCCCGCACGATCGGCCGCCAGCACCCCCTGAACACCGCAACGGCGGCCGCGTACGTACTCGTACCGCTCGCCCGCGTCATGGGGCCGATCCCGCAGCTGCTGATCCTCATCGGCAACGCCCTCACGCCCGGGAAGGGCTTCCGCAAGGGCCCCTTCGCCTCCGAGGCCGAGCTGCGCGCCATGGTGGACCTGGCGGAGAAGGAATCGCTGATCGAGGACGACGAGCGCCGGATGGTGCACCAGGTCTTCGAGCTGGGGGACACCCTCGTGCGCGAGGTGATGGTGCCGCGAACCGACCTCGTCTGCATCGAGCGGTACAAGACGATCCGTCAGGCGACCACGCTCGCGCTGCGGTCCGGTTTCTCGCGCATCCCGGTGACCGGGGAGAACGAGGACGACATCGTCGGTATCGTGTACCTCAAGGACCTGGTCCGCAAGACGCACGTCAGCCGGGAGTCGGAGACCGACCTGGTCTCCACGGCGATACGGCCCGCGGTCTTCGTCCCGGACACCAAGAACGCGGGCGACCTGCTGCGCGAGATGCAGTCGGTGCGCAACCACGTGGCGGTGGTCATCGACGAGTACGGCGGCACGGCCGGCATCGTGACCATCGAGGACATCCTGGAGGAGATCGTCGGCGAGATCACCGACGAGTACGACCGGGAGATCGCGCCCGTGGAGGAGCTGGGCGGCGACCGCTACCGGGTCACCGCGCGCCTGGACATCACCGACCTCGGGGAACTGTTCAAGGTCGACTCCTTCGACGACGAGGACGTGGAGACGGTCGGCGGGCTGCTCGCCAAGGCCCTGGGCCGGGTGCCGATCGCGGGCGCCTCGGCGGTGGTGGACCTGCCGGACGGGCGTCCGCTGCGGCTGACCGCCGAATCCCCGGCCGGACGCCGGAACAAGATCGTGACGGTGCTCGTGGAGCCGGTGGCCCCCGAGGCCGCGGCGGAGGAAGAGGCGCAATGACACCGGCCGAACTGCGCGAGTTCTGCCTCGGCTTCAACGCCGCGGTGGAGGAGTTCCCCTTCAACCCGGAGACCTCGGTGTTCAAGGTCCTGGGGAAGGTGTTCGCGCTGAGCGCACTCGACGGTGACCCGCTGAAGGTCAATCTGAAATGCGAACCGGAGCTGGCGGTGCGGCTGCGGGCCGAGCACGAAGCGATCGTGCCCGGCTGGCACATGAACAAGCGGCACTGGAACACGGTCACGGCCGGCGGGCCGGGCGGGCTCCCCGACGCGATGGTCCGGGAGCTGGTCGAGGACTCGTACGACCTGGTGGTCGCGGGTCTGCCGAAGGCGGAGCGACTGCGGCTCGACCGGCCGTGATGCGTCGGCCCGACCCCGGCCCCGACCCCGGTCGTGGAATCGGGGTCGGGTCCAAGGTCACTGATCACGGGACCTTCGGGGCGCCGCAAGCACTTACGCAGCGCTTAGGTTTATCCCTGCGCCACCAAGATCCCGGGGGGACACCGGGGGTGGAGGGGAGAGCGCGTCAGCGGGGTCGTCGTGCGGCCCCGCTGACGCGCTCCATATGCTTCAGGCTATGACCGACACCACTGGGATCGACCCCGAAGACATCAAGATCATCACGTTGGCGCGCAGCGCCCGGGCCCGCAACGGGGTGCCCGAAGGGGCGGCGGTGCGGGACGAGACCGGCCGTACCTACGTCGCCGGAACGGTGGCACTGGACTCCCTGAAGCTGAGCGCGCTCCAGACGGCCGTCGCGATGGCGGTGGCCAGCGGGGCCCAGTCCCTGGAGGCGGCGGCGGTCGTCAGCTCGGCGGACGCCCCCGCCGAAGCCGACCGCGCGGCGGTCCGCGACCTCGGCGGCCCGCAGACCCCGGTCCTGCTGGCGGGCCCGGACGGCACCCTGAAGTCCACGACTCCGGCCGGGGCCTGACGCCCGACGCGGCGGATCCGGCCGGTCGGGGGCGCGGCGGCCTACGAGATCTACAAGGTCTACAAGGTCTACGAGGCCTACGAGGCCTTCGCGATCGGCCGGGTCCCGCAGCGGCCGGGTCCTACAGCGGTTGGCCGCCGCGGCCCGTCCGGCCGACGCCGCGCGGTGAGAAGGTGACCGGGCCGATCCAGCCCTGGCGGACCAGGGCCACCTGGGACGGCAGCGGGGTCACGGGATCGAAGTTCCTGCCGCGGGACCAGTTCGCGAACAGCCCCTCCGTCGTCTCGACGGCAGTCACCACCATGGTGACCCGGAGGTCGCCCTCGGCCCAGGTGTTCCACAGTGCCCAGCCCTGCGGCCGGGGTTCGACGCCGAGCCGCGCGCACATCTGCTCGTAGCCCTCGTCCGTTCCGGCGGGCATGACCCCGGGCTTGAACACGCAGGCTCCGATGAGCCGCTGCAGGGGGCGGTCCGGCTCCGTGCAGCCGTCGCCCTTGAAGTGGTAGCTGCGCAGGGTCCGGGAGAGGGCGTCCAGGTCCGTCCGGAACGGCGCGGGGTGGTCCTCGCCGGATGCCTCGACCACGACCCGGTGGGCGAGGCGCTCGATCTCCCGGAGGTAGTCGAGCTCGGAGAGTTCGGGTGCGGTCATGCTCCGCAGTCTCGCAGGGGGCGCGAGCGCGCGGACAGCTGTTTTCACCCCTTGCCGGGCCGCCCGCCCGGCGGCCCGGTCCCGGTCAGGCCGTGAGGGCCGCCGCGGGGGCGGGTGCGGGGCGGCGGCGGATGACCATCGCCATCAGGGCGGCCATCGCGCACAGCGCGCCCGAGGCGTACCAGACGAGGTCGTACGAGCCGAAGGCGTCGCGGGCCAGGCCGCCCAGGAAGGCCACCACCGCGGCGCCCACCTGGTGCGAGGCCAGGACCCAGCCGAAGACGATGGCGCCGTCCTCGCCGTAGTGCTCGCGGCACAGGGCGATCGTCGGCGGGACGGTGGCGACCCAGTCCAGGCCGTAGAAGACGATGAAGAGCAGCATCGGCGGGTGCACGGACGGGGCCAGCAGCATCGGCAGGAAGAGCAGCGAGATCCCGCGCAGGGCGTAGTAGACGACGAGGAGGCGGCGCGCGTCGAAGCGGTCCGTCAGCCAGCCGGAGAACACCGTGCCGATGACGTCGAAGACGCCGATCACCGCCAGGAGTCCGGCCGCCGCGGTCACCGGCATGCCGTGGTCGTGGGCCGAGGGCACGAAGTGGGTCTTGACCAGGCCGTTCGTCGAGGCTCCGCAGATCGCGAAGGTACCCGCGAGCAGCCAGAAGGGGCCGGTCCGGGCCGCCTTCAGCAGCACGGTCACCGCCCGGCGGGCGGCTCCCGGTACGGGCGCGGGCTTGGCCGCGTACGTGCCCCCGTACGGGGCGGCACCGATGTCCGCGGGGTGGTCGCGCAGCAGCAGCCAGACGAAGGGCACGACGACCAGGGCCGCCAGCGAGACGGTGACCGCGGCCGGACGCCAGCCGTGGTGTTCCACCAGCCAGGCCAGCAGCGGCAGGAAGACCAGCTGGCCGGAGGCGCCGGCGGCGGTCAGGATGCCGGTGACCAGGCCGCGCCGGGCGACGAACCAGCGGTTGGTCACGGTCGCGGCGAAGGCCAGGGCCATGGAGCCGCTGCCCAGGCCGACCAGGACGCCCCAGTACATGATCAGCTGCCAGGCGGAGGTCATCCACACCGTGGCCACGGAGCCGATGGATATCACCGTCAGCGCGACGGCCACGACCCGGCGGATGCCGAAGCGGTCCATCAGCGCGGCCGCGAACGGCGCGGTGAGCCCGTAGAGCGCGAGGTTCACGGAGACGGCGAGGCCGATCGTGCCGCGGGACCAGTCGAACTCCTGGTGCAGCGGCTCGATGAGCAGCCCCGGGAGGGAGGCGAAGGCGGCCGCGCCGATGATCGTCACGAAGGCGACGGCCGCGACGAACCAGGCTCGGTGGATGCGGTGGGCGGTGGCCCCGGGGGCGGGGGAGGGTGCTGTCTGCGTCGTCACGACGACAGTTTCCGGCCATCGGGACCCCATACGACAGTGGCCTGACTGACACGCTTCGATATGATCGGGCCATGGATCTCGTGGAGTCCGAGCCGCAATCCCAGCCGCAGGCCCAATCCCGGCCCCGGCCCCGGCGGCACCGCGTCGTCGTCCTCGCGCTCGCCGGGCTGCTGCCCTTCGAGCTCGGCATCCCCCACCGGATCTTCGGCCGCGCCAAGGATCCGGCCGGGCGGCCGCTGTACGAGATCCTCACCTGCGGTCTCGCGCCCGGCGCGGTGCCCACGGACGCCGACTTCGCGATCCAGGTCGGGCACGGGCCGGAACTGCTGGCCACGGCCGACACGGTGGTGGTCCCGGCCTCCTACGAGCTGGGACCGGTCCACGCGGAGGGCCGGCTCACCCCCGAGCTGGCCGCCGCCCTCGCGCACATCAGGCCCGGTACCCGTCTGGTGTCCATCTGCACGGGTGGCTACGTGCTGGCCGCGGCGGGATATCTGGACGGCCGCCGGGCCACCACCCACTGGTCCTCGGCCGAGCACTTCCAGCGGACCTTCCCCGCCGTGCTGGTCGACCCGGGCGTGCTCTACACCGACGACGGGGACGTGCTGACCTCCGCCGGAGTCGCCGCGGGCATCGACCTGTGCCTGTACATCGTGCGCCGCGACCACGGCACGGCCGTGGCCAACGACGTGGCCCGGCGCACCGTCGTACCGCCCCACCGCGACGGCGGGCAGGCGCAGTTCATCGAACGGCCGGTGCCGGAGCCGCAGCAGGCCAGCACGACGGCGGCCCGCGCGTGGGTGCTGGACAGGCTGCACGAGCCGCTGCGACTGAGCGACTTGGCCCGGCAGGAGGCCATGTCGGTACGGACCTTCACGCGCAGGTTCCGCGAGGAGTCCGGGGTCAGCCCCGGCGAATGGATCGTCGGACAGCGGGTGGAGCGGGCCCGGACGCTGCTGGAGCGGACCGGGCTGCCGATGGAACAGGTGGCGCGGGAGGCCGGGTTCGGGACGGCCCAGTCGCTGCGCAAGCACGTACAGGCGGCGCTCGGCGTGAGCCCGACGGCCTACCGGCGGACGTTCCGGGAGGCGGGGGCCGGGGGCGGGGGAGCGGGCGCGAGCGGTCCGATCCTGCCATCTCCTGATGGGCCATCAGTTGATGCCGGGTCCGTGCATTGACTTATCCCGCCACCCGCTCGTGAATGGCCCCCTGTCGGGGTACGGGAACCCAGGGGGCGGGCAGTGCGAACAGCGCGGAGCAGAGGGTGGTCGGCGGCCGTCGGCATGGCGGTGCTGGCCGCCGCGACCGGAGGCGCGCTGAGCCCGCCCGCCGCCGCCGAAGGGGCCGGGCCGAGCGCGGGGCCCCCAGGGCAGGTGGAGTTCCCGACGCACTGCCTGCTGCCCCAGGAGGCCGGGCTGCCTCCGGCCGACGGGCCCACCACCGCCCGGATCACCGTGGACAACCCGGCGCCGCGGGTCGGCGACATCGTCACCGTGACCTATCAGGTGGCCAGGACCCCCGCCGTGAACCCGCTCGCCGCCGAGCTCCCCGCCGACGTGCTCACCCCGACCGGCCGGATCGTCCTCGGCGGAGCGCAGAGCGGCGAGGTCACGGTCGTCGGAGCCAAGCGCAACGACCCCGTCAAGGCGGGCGACCCGCTGCCCGCCGTCACGATGACGGGCACCTTCACCGTCACCGCACCCGGTGAGATCACCCTCGCCCCGGGCGGCTACACCCTGCACACCAGCCACCTCATGGACCTCGACACGATCTGCGCCGCCGCCCCGACCCCCGACCCGGCCCCGAATACGGCCCCGGACCCGACCTCGGCTCCGGCTCCGGCTCCCGTTCCCACTTCCACTCCCACGACTGGTCCGACTACGGCTCCCACTACGGCTCCCACGACGGCTCCGACCCCGGAGCCGAGCCCCGTCCCGGTCCTGACGCCGGTCGCCGAGCGGATCACCGCGACCCCCGCCCCGACGGCCAACCTGCGCTCGGTCGCCCTCGCCACGGCCTCCGGCAGCCCCGGCGCCAAGGTCAAGGTCACCGGTTCCGGCTTCGTTCCCGGCGCGGCCGTGACCGTGGCCGGGCGGGCCGGAGTCGCCGAGACCGCCGACCGGGTGACGGCGAAGGCGGACGAGCTGGGCGTGGTTCTGGCGGAGCTGCCGGTCACGGACAAGGCGACCACGGCGGTCGTGGCCTACGAGGGCGCGGCCTGGTCGGCGGCGCAGGGCTCCGGGCCGGCGGCGTACACGGCGACGTCCTCCCGGCGGCGCCGGGCACCCAGAAGGTGACGGCCGTGGTGGAACCGGGCGAGCTGGGCATGACCCAGCAGGGCCAGGCCGTGACCCTGGGCGCGGTCCCGTACGGGGACGGCGGCGCGGCGGCCGGCCGGATCGGCACCGTCACAGTCAAGGACGCCCGGGGCGGCCCGGCGGGCTGGTCGCTGATCGGAAAGGTCACCGACTTCACGGGCGCGGGCGGACTGCGCATCCCGGGCGCCTCCCTGAGCTGGACCCCCTCGTGCGCGGCGGCCGCCGGCAGCCCCAGCGTCTGTGCGCCCGGCAGCGCGGGCACGGTCGGACCGGAGGGCGCGGTGCTGGCGTCGACGCCGGACGCCGCGGTCGTCGGGGGAACCTTCACGATCGACGCGACGGTCGCCCTCCAGGTGCCCCCGTACACCGCGCCGGGCGCCTACACCGCGGTGCTGACCCTGACCCTGTCGTGACGGGCCAGGACCAGGGCCACGACCCGGACCCGGACCCTGACCCGGATCCGGTCCGAGCCCACCGGCACCGGCACCGGCGCCGGTACCGGGTGCGGTCGGCCGTGGCCGCGGCCCTGGTCCTGCTCGCCGCCGTGTTCCTGCTCGCGCCCGCCGGGACGGCCGCCGCCGCCGACAACGGCCAGTGGTCGGTGCTGCCGGCCGCGAACAACCTCGGCCAGCGGCCCTACTTCTACCTCTCCGCCGCCCCCGGCGGAACCGTCGCCGACACCGTCACCATCGCCAACCGCACCGATCAGCCCCGTACCTTCCGCCTCTACGCCGCCGACGCCTACAACACCGCCCGCGACGGCGGCTTCGCGCTGCGCGGCCCCGACGAGCCGCGCACCGCCACCGGCGCGTGGACGAAGCTCGCGCGGGAGCGGATCACCGTCCCGGCGCGCACCGTGGTCGGCGTCGGCTTCACCCTCACCGTCCCCGACCGCGCCGAGCCGGGGGACCACCCCGGAGCCGTCGTCGCCCTGGATGACACCCCGGAGGGGACAGGGCCGCAGGGGATCGGGGTGCAGCAGGCCGTCGCCGCCCGCGTCTACCTCCGGGTCGCCGGACCCACCGCGCCGGCCCTCGCCGTCGAGGACCTCCGGGTCACCGGTCGGGCCGCCGCCGGCGCGGAGATCTCGTACACGCTCCGCAACCTCGGCAACGTCACCCTGCGCCCGCGCGCGGCCCTCGCCGTCACCGGAGCCCTCGGCCGGACCCTGCGCTCCCGCACCCTGACCGGCCTGCCCGCCGAGCTGCTTCCCGGTCAGGAGGTCCGGCTCACGGCCCGCTGGGAGGACCCCCCGGCGCTGGAATGGACCCGGCTCACGGTGACGGCGGGGGCCGACGGAACCAGCTCCCGGGCCACCGTCGGGCACGCCGCGCACCCCGCTCTGAACGGCCTCCTCGCGGCCGCTCTGGTGCTCCTGGCCGCAGCCTGGTCGGCGCTGGGAGCCGCATCGGGGAGAATGGCCCGTATGAGCGATCGTTCCCCCGAGACCACCAGCCCGCACCGTGCGGGCTTCGCCTGCTTCGTCGGCCGCCCCAACGCGGGGAAGTCGACCCTGACCAACGCGCTCGTGGGTACCAAGGTCGCGATCACCTCCAACCGGCCGCAGACCACCCGCCACACCGTGCGCGGCATCGTGCACCGCCCCGACGCCCAGCTCGTGCTGGTCGACACGCCCGGCCTGCACAAGCCGCGCACGCTGCTCGGCGAGCGCCTCAACGACGTCGTGCGCGCGACCTGGTCCGAGGTCGACGTCATCGGCTTCTGCCTGCCCGCGGACCAGAAGCTCGGCCCCGGCGACAAGTTCATCGTCAAGGAGCTCGCGGGGATCAAGAAGACCCCCAAGATCGCCATCATCACCAAGACCGACCTGGTCGAGTCCAAGGTGGTGGGCGAGCAGCTCATCGCGGTCCACCAGCTCGCCGAGGAGCTGGGCTTCGAGTGGGCCGAGATCGTCCCCGTCTCGGCGGTCGGCGACAGCCAGGTCCATCTGCTGGCGGATCTGATCGCGCCGATGCTGCCCGAGAGCCCGCCGCTGTACCCGGAGGGCGACCTCACCGACGAGCCCGAGATGGTGATGGTCGCGGAGCTGATCCGCGAGGCCGCGCTGGAAGGCGTACGGGACGAGCTCCCGCACTCCATCGCCGTCGTCGTCGAGGAGATGATCCCCCGGGAGAACCGCCCGGCCGACCGCCCGCTGCTGGACATCCACGCGAACCTCTACATCGAGCGGCCGAGCCAGAAGGGCATCATCATCGGCCCGAAGGGCGCCCGACTGAAGGAGGTCGGGATGAAGTCGCGCAAGCACATCGAGGCGCTGCTCGGCACTCCGGTCTTCCTCGACCTGCACGTGAAGGTCGCCAAGGACTGGCAGCGCGACCCCAAGCAGCTCCGCAAGCTCGGTTTCTGACCTTCTCCAGACCGGCTCCGCCGGCCTTGGTCCGCGAGAACCGGATCAGGGCAGGCGCAGTACCTTCACCACGTTGTCCGTACGGGTCCCGGGCCGGCCGTCAGGCCGGTCCTGGGCCCGTACGTGTTCCTCCGCCAGCAGCACCTCCCAGGCGCCGGCCTCCAGCTCCAGCTGGGCGACGACCTGCTCGGGGGTCGGGAAGTCGATCTCCGGGCGGTCCTCCTGCCAGGAGGCCCAGCCCGCGTGGCCGACCACGAGGAGGATCCCGCCGGGGGCCACGGCCCCGGCGGCCCGCCGCAGGATCCGCTCGCGCGGGAACTCGCCGAAGGTGTGCAGGAAGCACGCGGAGACCAGGTCGTACTCCCCGGCCGGGAAGGACTCCGCGAGGTCGTGCCGCTCCCACTCGGTGCGTTCCTCGACCCCGGCGTCGGCGGCGTGGACGGCCGCCCGCTCCAGGGCGACCCCGGAGATGTCCGTCCCGGTGACGTGCCAGCCCCGCCGGGCGAGCCAGACGGCGTCGCCGCCCTCGCCGCAGCCGAGGTCCAGGGCCCGACCCGGATCCAGCCCTTCGGCCTCCCGGGCCAGGACGGCGTTGGCCTCGCCGCTCCAGACCTTCTCGCTCTCGCGGTAGCGGGCGTCCCAGTACTCCTCGCCCACGACGGCGGCGGCGTTCGCGCCGGCGGGCTCGGTGGAGCGGTGGTGCTCGTGCGACATGGGGGCCTCTTCCGGTCGGTACGGGGTACGGGGGCGGGTGCCTGTGCCTCCGATGCTCCGCCCCGGCGGCCCGCCCGGCCAACCAACTTTGCGGTTTCTGCAAAGCGCTCCCGGACGCCCTGCCGAGTCCCGCCCCGCCCCGCTACAGCGGCCGCTCCGCGATCAGGGCCGTGCCCACCCGGCGGAAGCCGAGGCGGCCGTAGATTCGGGCCACGTCCTCGTCGCCCGCCGAGAGGAAGACCGTACGGGCTCCGTGCGCCAGGGCGTCCGCGACCAGGGCCGCCGTCACCGCGAGGCCGAGCCCCTGGCGGCGGGCCGACGGGAGGGTGCCGACGCCGACGACCTCGGCGACGTCGCCGACCGGGATGTACTGGCCGGAGCAGAGCACCACGTCTTCGCGCACGGCGGCCGCCAGGGCCGTGCGGGCCGACGCGATCATTCCGGAGACCCGGACCCGGCGGGCTTCCGAGGCCGGGTCGGCGGCCGCCGCCGCGAGCTCCGCCGGGCCGCCCTCGCCCACCGCCGTGCCGGGCGATGCGAAGGCCAGCATCGGCACGGTCACCGCACTGCGGAGCAGCGGGTCGGCCGCGCCCAGCACCCGTACGTCCGGATCCGCGGGGACCCGTACGGCTTCGGCGGCCCGGTCCAGCACCATCAGCGGGTGCGTGTGGACCTGCAGCCCGGCGGCCTCGGCCGCGGCCCGCAGGGAAGGTGTGGTTTCGGCCACCCACTCGAACGATTCGGGGACGCCCAGCTCCCGCTGCCGGGCCAGCACCCGCTCCACGTCGGCCGCCGAGACCTCCGCGCCGCCGAGCGCGGGCCGCGCGTAGTACGGCCAGCCGTCGCTCTCCTGGACGAACAGGGTCAGCGGGCCGAAGTCCTCGGCCCGCGCCCCGCCCGCCCGCGGTGCGGTGTCGTAGTAGCGCTCCAGCTCGGGCAGGTCCCCGGAAATCGCAGTCATCCGGCCATCCAAGCAAAACGGCAGCTCAGGGGCAGCCGGATTGATGCCCCGGCCCGCTCCGCGCGGCTACGCGCCCTCTTTCAGCACCCGCGAGATCAGCGTCCGCTGCGCATCCGACAGGTTCGAGTCCTGGCAGAGCACCGTCCGCCCGTCCACCGTGATCCGGTACGAGAACCCGTCCCTGATCCGGTCCGCCGCAGGGCCCGGCGGACCTGGCCGCAGAGCCAGCTGTGCCAGGGCCTGCCACTCGGCCTCGTCGTCGAGGCCCGAGGTGTCCACCTCGGCCCGCCGTTCGATCCCCGCGAAGCCGCCCGTCCGCACCACCTGAATCCGCATGACAGGGTTCCTACCCCAGGCCGACCGCGGACCACGCCTTCTGGAGCGCCTGGTGTTCCGCGCCGCCCTCGCCGTACCGGGCCACGGCGGCGGCGACCGTCAGGCGGGCGAAGTCCGCGAATCCGGCGTCCGAGGCCAGTTCCCCGCCGGTCAGGGTGTCGTACCAGATCTGGCCGGTCCGCTCCCAGGCCTTGCCTCCGAGCTCGCTCGCCGCGATGTAGAAGGCGTGGTTGGGGATGCCGGAATTGATGTGCACGCCGCCGTTGTCGCGGGAGGTGCGGACGTAGCCGTCCATCGTCGCCGGCTGCGGGTCCTTGCCGAGCTCGTCGTCCTCGTACGCCGTCCCGGGCGCCTTCATCGACCGCAGGGCCATGCCGCTGTCGACGGCCGGCCCCAGCAGCCCGGCGCCGATCAGCCAGTCGGCCTCCTCGGCGGTCTGGTTCAGGGAGTACTGCTTGATGAGGGAGCCGAAGACGTCGGACATGGACTCGTTGAGCGCGCCCGACTGGTCGTGGTAGGCGAGGTTGGCGGTGTGCTGGGTGACCCCGTGGGTCAGCTCGTGCCCGATGACGTCCACCGAGACGGTGAAGTCCAGGAACAGGTCCCCGTCCCCGTCACCGAACACCATCTGGCTGCCGTCCCAGAAGGCGTTGTTGTACAGCCGGTCGTAATGGACGGTCGCGTCCAGCGGCAGGCCGGCGCCGTCGATGGAGTGGCGCCCGTAGGCCTTGAGGTACAGCTCGAAGGTGGCCCCGAGCCCGGCGTAGGCGCGGTTGACGCTGACGTCCTTGCTCACGTCCTCGCCCTCGCCGCGGATCTTCTTGCCCGGGAGCCGGGTACGGTGCTGGGCGTCGTAAATGGTCCGCCGGGGCGTCTCGGACGGCCCGTCCCCGGCCGGGGGCAGGACGGACAGCTGACGCCGGACGCGGTTCGAGGCGTCGAGTTCGAGGGTCCGGCGCGCGGCGGCCGCGCGGGCGGGGTCGTCGGACAGGGCGATCCTGTCCAGGAGGTGCGGGGGCACCACGGTGCAGAAGACGGGACGGCGGTGGCTGTGGGTGGCATCCATGCCCGGCAATGTGGCAGTGGGTGACGGCTGTGTCACTAGGGGCGACCATGATTCATTCAGTTGTCTGAAAGTGGCTGCGCCGCGTTGACGGATCGGACGGACCTCGGGCGGGCATCGAAGATGAAAAGAGGCTTAGCTCACAAAGAGGGCAAATCGGACCCTCGGGTCTTGCATACTGAAACAGGCCCCCGCATTACGGGGCGGCTCGGTTAGGCTCGGCCCATCATGCGTTTCGGGCTGCTTCTCCTTAGCTGCCGCGGCGAGGGTCTGTAGTCGTAGGCCGGCCCCCTCCCCGCGGAGTTTGGTGTTGCGGTTTTTACGACCGCCGTCGGCCGTCCCAGCGAACTACACGCGGACACGCGAGGAGCCCAACGCCATGAGCCAGCAGCCTTTTGTCGGTCGCCCCACACCCATCACCAACGCGACCCACACCCAGAAGCCCTCCGGAATGCCGATCCACAAGTACGGCTCCTACGAGCAGGTGGACATCCCGGACCGCACCTGGCCCGAGGCCCGCGTCACCAAGGCCCCCCGCTGGCTGTCCACCGACCTGCGTGACGGCAACCAGTCGCTGATCGACCCGATGACCCCCGCCCGCAAGCGCGAGATGTTCGACCTGCTGGTGCGCATGGGCTACAAGGAGATCGAGGTCGGCTTCCCGTCCTCCGGCGAGACCGACTTCGCCTTCGTGCGCTCCATCATCGAAGAGGGCGCGATCCCGGACGACGTGACGATCTCCGTACTGACCCAGGCCCGCGAGGACCTGATCGAGCGGACCGTCGAATCGCTGGTCGGCGCCAAGCGCGCCACCGTGCACCTGTACAACGCCACCGCCCCCACCTTCCGCCGCGTCGTCTTCCGCGGCTCGAAGGAGCAGATCAAGCAGATCGCCGTCGACGGCACCCGCCTGGTCATGGAGTACGCGGAGAAGCTGCTGGGCCCGGAGACCACCTTCGGCTACCAGTACAGCCCGGAGATCTTCACCGACACCGAGCTGGACTTCGCCCTGGAGGTCTGCGAGGCCGTCTGTGACGTGTGGCAGCCGGCCGAGGGCCGCGAGATCATCCTGAACCTGCCCGCCACCGTGGAGCGCTCCACGCCCTCCACCCACGCGGACCGCTTCGAGTGGATGGCCCGCAACCTGACCCGCCGCGAGCACATCTGCATCTCCGTGCACCCGCACAACGACCGCGGCACCGCCGTGGCCGCGGCCGAGCTGGCCCTGATGGCTGGCGCCGACCGCATCGAGGGCTGCCTGTTCGGTCAGGGCGAGCGCACCGGCAACGTGGACCTGATCACGCTGGGCATGAACCTCTTCTCGCAGGGCATCGACCCGCAGATCGACTTCTCGCAGATCGACGAGATCCGTCGTACCAGCGAGTACTGCAACCAGATGGAAGTCCACCCGCGCCACCCCTACGCGGGCGACCTCGTCTACACCGCCTTCTCGGGCTCCCACCAGGACGCCATCAAGAAGGGCTTCGACGCCATGGAGGCCGACGCGGCCGCCAAGGGCGTCACCGTCGACGACATCGAGTGGGCGGTCCCGTACCTGCCGATCGACCCGAAGGACGTCGGCCGCTCCTACGAGGCGGTCATCCGGGTCAACTCGCAGTCCGGCAAGGGCGGCATCGCCTACGTCCTGAAGAACGACCACAAGCTGGACCTGCCGCGCCGCATGCAGATCGAGTTCTCCCGGATCATCCAGGCCAAGACCGACTCCGAGGGCGGCGAGGTCACCCCGAAGGCGATCTGGGACGTCTTCCAGGACGAGTACCTGCCGAACCCCGAGAACTCGTGGGGTCGCATCCAGCTGCGCTCCGGCCAGACCACCACCGACAAGGACGGCACCGACACGCTGACCGTCGAGGCGGTCGTGGACGGCGTGGAGACCGTGCTGAACGGTACCGGCAACGGTCCGATCTCGGCCTTCTTCAGCGCGCTGGCCGACATCGGCATCGACGCCCGTCTGCTGGACTACACCGAGCACACGATGAGCGAGGGCGCCTCCGCCGTCGCGGCCTCCTACATCGAGTGCGCGATCGACGGCCGCGTCCTGTGGGGCATCGGGATCGACGCCAACACCACCCGTGCCTCCCTGAAGGCGGTCATCTCCGCCGTCAACCGCGCGGGTCGCTGATCCCCGTCCGGCTGATACCTCGCCCGTGTGGGCGGTCCGGAACCCCGTTCCTCCTTCCGGAGGGCGGGGTTCCGTCGTTTCCGCACCCGCTCGGCCAGGGAGTTCACGGGGGGCGCGGATCGGCCAAGTACGGGGGCCGGCGGATGTTGTCTTGTCACACTGCTGACGCATCCTCACTGATGTGGCTAACATCACGCCAACCCGGCGATGTTGCCGGAACGTTACGGAGGTGCGACGTGCTGCCAGTTCGGGGTGGGGACGGCCGGAAGCTGACGGTCTGGGGCGTCCGCACCACCTGGAACACCGTGGGGGACGGGGAGTTCTTCTGCCCCGACTGCGGTGGGGACCGCAACTACCGACGGCGCACGGGGCGCCGCCGGTTCACCGTCCTGGGCGTGCCGCTGCTGCCGCGCGGGCAGGCCGGGCCCGTCGTCGAGTGCCAGGGCTGCCGAGAGCGCTTCTCCACCGACATCCTCGACCACCTCACCACCACCCGCTTCTCCGCGCTGCTGCGCGACGCGGTGCACACCGTGACGCTGGCCGTGCTGGCCGCGGGCGGGACGGCCTCGCGCAGCGCGCTGGAGGCCGCCGTGGGCGCCGTACGGTCCGCGGGGTTCCAGGACTGCACCGAGGACCAGCTGGAGTCCCTCGTGGAGGCGCTGGCCACCGACGAGGGACGGCTCGGGCTCTACGACGGCCCCGACTGCTGCGGCGCCGCGCTGTCGATCGAACTCCACGAGGCCCTGGAACCCCTGGCTCCGCACCTGGCGGCCCCGGGGCGCGAATCCATCCTGCTGCAGGGGGCGCGCGTGGCCCTGGCGGACGGCCCGTACATCCCCGCGGAGCGCGAGGTGCTGTCCACGGTGGGCGCGGCCCTGCGCATCGACGGGGACGAGGTCGCGCGGCTGCTGTCGGCGGTCCGGGCGCCGTAGGGCCCGTCGTCGGGTTCCCGCCCGCCCCGCGGGCGACGACGGCCGTGCGACGACAGGCCCCGGGGTCGTCAGGCGGTCCCGCGCCGCACCGGGGCGGGGCGGGCCGCGATGGAGCGGCGCAGGGCCTCACACAGGGCCTCGGGGTTGCCGAACGGGATCAGGGTGCGGGCGTCCGGGACCCATGGGGCGGGCCGGGAGCGTAGACCCGCGTCCGGGAGCCTCCGGACCTCCGTCCCCGTCTCACCCCTCGGGCGCGGGGCCGGTGGAGGGTCCCAGGCCGGTCGGAATCGGCCCCCGGCGAGGTAACGATCCGGCGCTACGTGCCCGTATTCACACTCGTCGCGCGCCGTTTGAACCGCGGAGCCCTTCCATCCGTAGTGAGGGTTTCCACCAAATGGACAGCCGGACGAAGGCCTTCTGGTTTGCGCGGTCGAACGGCTGCGAAGCCTTAACCAGCACGTCACCTCGTGAGGCCTTCGCGTTCGTGCAGAGGGAACGGGTTGTTCCGCACGGTGCGGCCCATAGCGGACCCCGGGACGGTCCGCCACTGGAGAAACCTCCAGATCGAAGGCTCCGGTACGTCAACACTTTGTGGAAGTCGACGATATCTGTGAGCGGCCACACAGGCGTTCAATTCCGGTCACACGACGAGACGCCGCAGGTAACACAGCGGAGCTTCGATTCACGTGAATGCACTGACAACCCTGGCGGATAAACGGGTTAACGACCTACTCCGTCGAGGGATAACCAGATTCCTCTCGTTACCTACCTTTTGAAGGGCAAGGCAGAGATGGCACGTGTCGCCGCCCGGCTTTCCAGCGGAGAGCCCAGCACGCACCCGGTCGACGAGGTGCTCCCCCTCCCCAAGCTCGCGCTGTACGGCTTCCAGCACGTACTCGCGTTCTACGCCGGCGCGGTGATCGTCCCGATCATCGTGGGCAGCGCACTGAAGCTGAGCCCCGAGCAGCTGGTCTACCTGATCAACGCGGACCTCTTCACCTGCGGTATCGCCTCGATCATCCAGGCCTTCGGCATCGGCCGGGTCGGTGCCCGGCTGCCGCTGATCCAGGGCGTCACCTTCACGGCCGTCTCCCCGATGATCGCCATCGGCCTCGGCGCCGGCGGTGGCACCGCCGCTCTGCTGGTCATCTACGGCGCCGTCATCACCGCCGGTATCGCCACCTTCGCCTTCGCCTGGCTGCCCGCCAAGGCCTTCCGGGCGGTCATGCGACTCTTCCCGCCGGTGGTCACCGGCACGGTGATCACGGTCCTCGGCATCGTCCTGATCCCGGTCGGCCTCAAGGACGCCGCCGGTGGCGCCCCGACCGTCGGCGACGGCGGTGTGCCGACGCAGCTGGCCTACGCCGCCGGCACCATGCTCTTCATCCTGGTCCTCATGAAGTTCGGCGGACCGTTCCTGCGCAGCATCGGCATCCTGCTCGGTCTGGTCGGCGGCACCGCCGCGGCCTTCCTGCTCGGGGACGCCAAGTTCGCCAACGTCGGCCAGTCCGACTGGATCGGCGTCACCACGCCGTTCCACTTCGGTGCCCCGAAGTTCGAGTGGTTCCCGATCGTCCTGATGCTGATCGTCATGCTGATCACCATGGTCGAGACGACCGGTGACACCTACGCGGTCGGTGACATCGTCGGCAAGGAGATCGACAGCGAGACGGTGGCCCGCGCCCTGCGGGCGGACGGCGCCGCCACCGCCCTCGGTGGCCTGCTGAACTCCTTCCCCTACGTCGCCTTCGCCGAGAACGTCGGCCTGGTGCGGATGACCAAGGTCAAGAGCCGCTTCGTGGTCGTGGCCGCGGGTGTCTTCATGATCGTGCTCGGCCTCATCCCCAAGGCTGCCGCGGTCGTCGCCTCGGTCCCGCCGGGCGTGCTCGGCGGCGCCGCCACCGTGATGTTCGGCATGGTCGCCCTGGCCGGTATCCAGACCCTGGCCAAGGTGGACCTCAAGGAGGAGAAGAACGCCCTGATCGTCGGCGTCTCGCTGGCCTTCGCGCTCTTCCCCGCCACGGTCCCGGCCTACTTCGACAAGCACGTGAACGCGGACCTGTCCTCGCTGCTCAACAGCGGCGTGACCCTCGGTGCCACCGCCGCCATCCTCCTGAACCTGATCTTCAACGGTCTGGGCAAGGACGGCGCGCACGACGCCCCGACGACCGAGGTCCCGCAGGCCGACGCTCCGCAGGCCGACGTTCCGGCGGCGGACGCCAAGGCCACGGCAGCCGTACCGGCCCAGTCGGGCGAGGGCGAGCACGCCCCCGCACCGACCGCCTGATCCTCCCAAGGGGTGCCCCCCGCCCGGCCTCGCGCCGTGCGGGGGGCGCTGCCGCGTTCCCCGCCCGGGGCCGTTGTGTCAGTGGGGTACGGGAGAATGGGCCCATGAGTCTGTTCCGCGACGACGGCATCGTGCTGCGCACCCAGAAGCTGGGTGAGGCGGACCGCATCATCACGCTGCTGACCCGGGGCCACGGCAGGGTCCGGGCCGTCGCCCGCGGTGTCCGGCGCACGAAGTCCAAATTCGGTGCCGGGCTGGAACCTTTCTCCCACGCCGACGTGCAGTTCTTCGCCCGCGGCAACGAGCTGATCGGCCGCAGCCTGCCGCTCTGCACCCAGACCCAGATCATCGCCCCGTACGGCAACGGCATCGTCACCGACTACGCCCGCTACACCGCCGGCACCGCGATGCTGGAGACCGCCGAGCGGTTCACCGACCACGAGGGCGAACCCGCCGTGCAGCAGTACCTGCTGCTCGTCGGCGCCCTGCGCACCCTCTCGCGCGGCGAGCACGCGCCGAACCTCATTCTCGACGCCTTCCTGCTGCGCTCCCTCGCCGTCAACGGCTACGCGCCCAGCTTCGACGACTGCGCGAAGTGCGGGATCCACGGCCCCAACCGGCACTTCTCCGTCGGCGCGGGCGGGGTCATATGCGGGGACTGCCGCGTCCCCGGCAGCGTCGTACCCTCGTCGGAGGCCATCGCCCTGCTCAGCGCCCTGCTGACGGGCGACTGGGGGCATGCCGACGCGTGCGAGGCGCGTCACGTGCGGGAGGGCAGCGGGCTGGTCTCCGCCTATCTGCACTGGCATCTGGAGCGCGGGCTACGCTCCCTGCGATACGTCGAGAAATAGGAGCTGGGCAACATGGCACGACGCGGGATTCTGGGACGCTCTCGCCGCGAGTACAAGGTTCCCGAGCCGCACCCGTCCGGTGAGCGCCCGCCGAAGATCCCCGGCGAGCTGGTCCCGAACCACGTCGCGATCGTCATGGACGGCAACGGCCGCTGGGCCAAGGAGCGCGGGCTGCCGCGCACCGAGGGCCACAAGGTGGGCGAGGGCGTCGTGCTCGACGTGCTCAAGGGCTGCCTGGAGATGGGCGTCAAGAACCTTTCCCTGTACGCCTTCTCGACGGAGAACTGGAAGCGCTCGCCCGACGAGGTGCGCTTCCTGATGAACTTCAACCGCGATGTCATCCGGCGCCGCCGCGACGAGATGAACGAGCTCGGCATCCGAATCCGCTGGACCGGCCGCATGCCGAAGATGTGGAAGTCGGTGGTCCAGGAGCTCCAGGTCGCGCAGGAGCAGACCGTCGACAACGACGCGATGACCCTGTACTTCTGCGTCAACTACGGCGGCCGCGCGGAGATCGCGGACGCGGCGCAGGCGATCGCCCGGGACGTGGCGGCGGGCCGGCTCGACCCCTCGAAGGTCAACGAGAAGACCTTCGCGAAGTACATGTACTACCCGGACATGCCGGACGTGGACCTCTTCCTGCGCCCCAGCGGCGAGCAGCGCACCTCCAACTACCTGCTCTGGCAGAGCGCGTACGCCGAGATGGTCTTCCAGGACGTGCTGTGGCCGGACTTCGACCGCCGCAACCTCTGGCAGGCCTGCTACGAGTACGCCCAGCGCGACCGCCGCTTCGGCGGAGCCGTCCCGAACCAGGGGGAGCCGGGCACCTCGGCCTGAGCGTCACCTACGGTCCGTGCCATGAACAAGGGTGGGGAGCAAACACAGCGGACCGAGCAGGCCGCCTTCGTCTGCCGGCTGACGGTCGCCGACTTCCGGCAGGTCGTCCGGGAGCGTGCCCGGCGGACGGGAGCGGGACGGGCGGAGACGGTCCTGCTCCCGCTGAGCGGGGTACCGCGACCACGGGCGGGACCATGTCGTACACGACCGACTGGAAGCTCTTCTCGGCCTACGCCGAGACACCGGAACTCTTCGTCCTGATCGGCGGCCCCCGCGCGGGCTGCCTCGCGGCGCTGCCGAAGCGCGGGGCCGAGGAGCCGGCCGACATCGACCGGCTGCGCGAGATCCTGGGCCGGAACCTGCGAAGGCTCTAGCCCGGGCTGCGCGGCCCTCGCCCGCCATGAACGCGAAGGGCCTTCGCCGGGATCGCGTCGTCGCTGTAGGGTCCGCTGTCATGGACATGCAGGGGGAGCAGGTCGAGGTACGGCTCGTCTACCGGACCACCGTGGCGGACGTCGCGCAGGCGGTCCGGGTACGCGATTCCCGGCTGCCCGCAGGGCGCCGCAGGCGGTGGCTGTTGATCTGCTTCGGGACGGTGCTGGTCTGCCTCGGCGGGCTGGCGTTGCTGGGGCACGGGCCGATCGGTACACCCCTGGCGTCCTTCGTCGGCGGCGTGCTGATCCTCGCGGTCACGCTCCTCGGCCCGCAGCTCACGGCGCGGGCCTTCGCCGGGCTGCTGGCCAAGGCGGGGGAGACCACGGCGCTGGTGACGGCCACCGGGCTGCGGGTGAGCACGAAGGACACCGAGACCCGCATCGGCTGGGCCGCGCAGCCGCTGTACGCGGAGACGGCCGACACCTTCGTCACGCTCAGCTTCGCGAAGCGGGCGGCGGCGATGACCATCCTGCCCAAGCGCGGAGCGGCGGACCCGGCCGACATCGACCGCCTCCGAGCCCTGCTCGACCAGAACCTCAGGCGGATCTGACGAGGGCCGGGTACGGCCTAGGCGTTGGCCGCGCAGTCCGCGCAGGTGCCGAAGATCTCCACCGTGTGGGCGACGTTCACGTAGCCGTGCTCGGCCGCGATGGCCTCCGCCCACTTCTCCACCGCCGGGCCCTCCACCTCGACGGCCTTGCCGCACTTGCGGCAGACCAGGTGGTGGTGGTGGTCCCCGGTGGAGCAGCGGCGGTAGACGGACTCGCCGTCGCTGGTGCGCAGCACGTCCACCTCACCGGCGTCCGCGAGGGACTGCAGGGTGCGGTAGACGGTGGTCAGGCCCACGGAGTCGCCGCGGTGCTTGAGCATGTCGTGGAGTTCCTGGGCGCTGCGGAACTCGTCCACCTCGTCCAGCGCCGCCGCGACGGCGGTCCGCTGCCGAGTGGATCGTCCTCGTACTGGCGCGGTATTCATCTCGCCAGGCGCAGTCGCCACCGGTTCCTCCTCGTTTCGGCCTCGGCCCATTGTGCCAGGCACAAGGGCGCCCGAGGCCTTCAGACCCTTACGTCATCCCGTGTGCAGACTTCTTCCTCGGCCCGTGCGGCCTTTGCCCGGCGCCGGGCCAGGGGGGTGGACACCGCAGTCATCACGACGAACACGGCGATGGCGAGCAGGACGATGGCTCCGCCGGAGGGCGCGTTGACGTAGTAGGTCGCGGCCGTACCGGAGAGCGAGACCAGGACGCCGATGAGCATGGCCAGGCCCAGGGTGGCGGTGAAGCCCCGGGTGACGCGCTGGGCGGCAGCGACGGGGATCACCATCATGGCGCTGACCAGCAGCAGGCCGACGATGCGCATCGCGACGGTGACGGTGACGGCGGCGGTGACCGCCATCAGCAGGTTCAGGAAGCGCACCGGAAGGCCGGTGACCCGGGCGAACTCCTCGTCCTGGCAGACCGCGAACAGCTGGCGGCGCAGGCCGACGGTGACCGCGATGACGAACAGGGCGAGGATCACGGCGGTGACGGTGTCCTCGGGCGAGACCGTCGTGATGGACCCGAACAGGAAGCTGGTCAGGTTGGCCGTGGAGCCGCCCGGAGCCAGATTGATGATCATGACGCCGCCGGCCATGCCGCCGTAGAAGAGCATGGCGAGCGCGATGTCCCCGCTGGTCCTGCCGCGCGAGCGGATCAGCTCCATGCCGACCGCGCCGACGACGGCGACCAGGGTGGCCATCCACACCGGGCTCATGTTGAGCAGGAAGCCGAGCGCGACGCCGGTCATGGCCACGTGCCCGATGCCGTCGCCCATGATGGCCTGGCGGCGCTGTACGAGGTACGTGCCGATCGCGGGGGCCGTGAGGCCGACCAGGGCGGCGGCGATCAGGGCCCGCTGCATGAAGGCGTAGTCGAGGATGTCCATCAGCTCAGCAGTCCCGTCCGGAGCGGCTCGGCGTCGTGCGCCGCGTGGGGGTGTACGTGGTCGTGGCCGGGCAGCGCGTGCTGCCCCAGGGCCTCCGGGGGCGGTCCGTCGTGCATGACGCAGCCGTCGCGCAGGACGACGGCCCGGTCGATCAGCGGCTCCAGCGGGCCCAGCTCGTGGAGCACGAGCAGGACGGTGACGCCGGCGGCGACCTGGGTGCGCAGGGCGTTCGCCAGGACCTCCTGGTTGGCCAGGTCCACGCCGGCCATCGGCTCGTCCATGATCAGGAGTTCGGGTTCGACGGCGAGCGCGCGGGCGATGAGCACCCGCTGGTGCTGCCCGCCGGAGAGGGCGTTGACCGAGGCGTCGGCGTAGGAGCCCATGTCGACCAGGTCCAGCGCGCGTTCGACGGCGGCCTTGTCGGCCGCCCGCAGGAACCCGAAGCGGGTGCGCGCGAGGCGGCCCGCGGAGACCACCTCGCGGACGGTGGCGGGGACGCCGCTGGCGGCGGTGGTGCGCTGCGGGACGTACCCGATGCGCGACCAGTTGCGGAAGCGCTTGAAGTCGGTGCCGAAGAGGGAGAGGGCGCCGTCGCTCAGCGGGACCTGGCCGACCACGGCGCGCACGGCCGTGGACTTGCCGGAGCCGTTGGCGCCGAGCAGGGCGACGACCTCACCGCGACGGACGGTGAGGTCGACGCCGCGCAGCACGGGGCGCGAGCCGAGCGAGGCCGTGGCCCCGCGCAGGGATATGACGGGCTGGTCCTGTGCCTGCGTGGGCTCGGACTCCATGGCTCGCGCCTCCGTTGCTACTACTGCCATTACTTGTTGCCGAGCGCCTTCTGCAGGTTCTTCAGGTTGGACCGCATGACCTCGAAGTAGTCAGCGCCCTGGGACTTGTCCGTGATTCCCTCGAGGGGGTCCAGGACGTCGGTCTTCAGGCCGGTGTCCGCGGCGAGGGTCTTGGCAGTCTTGTCGCTGGCCAGGGTCTCGAAGAACACCGTCGAGACATTGTCCTTCTTGGCGATGGCCTGCAGGTCCTTCATCCGGGCCGGGCTCGGCTCGGACTCGGGGTCGACGCCGGAGATGCCCTCCTGGTCGAGGCCGTAGCGCTCGGAGAGGTAGCCGAAGGCGGAGTGGGTGGTGATGAAGGTCTTGGAGGCCGTGTTCTTCAGGCCGTCCTTGAACTCGGTGTCGAGCGCGCCCAGTTTGGCGACCAGCTCGTCGGTGTTCTTCTTGTAGTCCGCCGCGTGGTCGGGGTCGGACTTCTCCAGGGCCGCGCCCACGCCCTTGGCGATCTCCGCGTACTTGACCGGGTCGAGCCAGACGTGGGGGTCCTCGCCGGCCTCGCCGTGGCTGTGGCCGTCGCCCTCCGTGTGGCCCTCCTCGCCGTGGTCGTGCCCGGAGTTGCCGTGCACCTCCAGCTTGGTGAGGGTGGCGGCGTCGACGACGTTCTTCACGCCGGACTGGGCGACGGCCTTGTCGACGGCAGGCTGCAGCGTCTTGAGGTAGAGGACCACATCGGCCTCGCCGAGCTGCGCGGTCTGCTTCGGGGTGATTTCCAGGTCGTGCGGTTCGACCCCGGGCTTGGTCAGGGTGTCGACCTTCACGTGCTCCTTGCCGATCTGCTCGGCGAGGAACTGCATGGGATAGAAGGACGCCATCACGTCGAGCTTGCCGTCCTTGCCGCCGGTGGCTCCGGCAGCGCCCGAGCAGGCGGTGAGGGCCGTGGCGGCGAGGGCAACGGCTCCGGCGAGGGCGGCGGTGGGTATGAGGCGTCGTACGTTCATGACATCCATTTTCATCAAAGATGGAAACGATTGTCAAAAACCCTGGTGAGAGGGGCGTGGAGCGCCCGTGAACAGGGGTCCCGATTTGAAAGGGGGGGTGCGGGCGCCGGTAACCTTGAGGCTTCGCCGTTCGTCCTCGTAATGAAGAGAGCACCGTGGCCGCCGACAAGATCGAAACCATCGTCAGCCTGAGCAAGCGCCGTGGCTTCGTTTTCCCGTGCAGTGACATCTACGGCGGCTCTCGGGCTGCCTGGGATTACGGTCCGCTCGGTGTCGAGCTCAAGGAGAACATCAAGCGCCAGTGGTGGAAGGCGATGGTCATCGGGCGTGAGGACATCGTCGGCCTCGACTCGTCCGTGATCCTGGCCCCCGAGGTCTGGGTGGCCTCCGGCCACGTGGGTACCTTCTCGGACCCGCTGACGGAGTGCACCTCCTGTCACAAGCGCCACCGCGCCGACCACCTTGAAGAGGCGTACGAGGCCAAGCACGGCCGCGTGCCCGCCAACGGCCTGGCCGACATCAACTGCCCCAACTGCGGCGTGAAGGGCCAGTTCACCGAGCCCAAGCAGTTCTCCGGCATGCTGGAGACCCACCTCGGCCCGACCCAGGACACCGGCTCCAAGGCGTACCTGCGCCCCGAGACCGCCCAGGGCATCTTCACCAACTTCGCCCACGTGATGACCACCTCGCGCAAGAAGCCCCCGTTCGGCATCGCGCAGATGGGCAAGTCCTTCCGCAACGAGATCACGCCCGGCAACTTCATCTTCCGCACCCGCGAGTTCGAGCAGATGGAGATGGAGTTCTTCGTCAAGCCGGGCGAGGACGAGCAGTGGCAGGAGTACTGGATGCAGGAGCGGTGGAACTGGTACCGCGACCTCGGCATCCGCGAGGAGAACATCCGCTGGTACGACCACCCGAAGGAGAAGCTGTCCCACTACTCGAAGCGCACCGCCGACATCGAGTACCGCTTCAACTTCGGTGGCAATGAGTTCTCCGAGCTCGAAGGCGTGGCCAACCGCACCGACTTCGACCTCAAGGCCCACTCCGCCGCCTCCGGCCAGGAGCTCGTGTACTTCGACCAGGAGACCAAGGAGAAGTACACCCCGTACGTCATCGAGCCGGCGGCCGGCGTCAACCGCGCCATGCTCGCCTTCATGCTCGACGCGTTCAACGAGGACGAGGCCCCCAACGCCAAGGGCGTCATGGAGAAGCGCACCGTGATGCGCTTCGACCCGCGCCTGGCCCCGGTCAAGGTCGCCGTGCTGCCGCTGTCGCGCAACGCGCAGCTGTCGCCGAAGGCCAAGGGCCTCGCCGCCGACCTGCGCAAGTTCTGGAACATCGAGTTCGACGACGCGGGCGCCATCGGCCGCCGCTACCGCCGTCAGGACGAGATCGGTACGCCGTTCTGCGTCACCGTCGACTTCGACACCCTCGACGACAACGCGGTGACCGTGCGCGAGCGCGACACCATGAAGCAGGAGCGCGTCTCCCTGGACCAGATCCAGAGCTACCTCGGCAGCCGCCTGCTCGGCTGCTAGGTTCCGCCGCGAGAACGGCAGTGGCCCGGTGCGCATCGCGCACCGGGCCACTGCCGTTTCGGGAGCCCGGTTACGCGGGCGCCGGACCGCCGGCGGCCGCGGCCGAAGCCGCCAGGGCCGCGGCCCTGGCTTGGCCCTCGGCCTGGGTCCGCTTCGAGAAGCGGATGGTCCAGAAGATCAGCGAGAGCAGGAAGCCGTAGATCAGGACGGGGCTGACCACGACCATCGTGTCCACGCTCAGCAGGTACACCAGCACCACGCGCAGCGAGGCCTCCACCAGGTAGGCGACGCCCCAGACGGTGGTCATCTTCCGCATCGCCTTGCGGAAGTCGGGGTACTGCCAGAGCCCGTTGAAGTACGCCACGCCCTCCTTCGTCCCGTCCGTGCCGAACTTCCGGCCGAAGTAGAACATCAGCGGGCGGGGAGCGAAGAGGGTGGCGATGCAGAGCGCGCCGAACAGCCCCGTCACCCCCGAGTCCTTGACGAGCAGGGCGCGGGCCGAGTGCGTGCCGATCAGCGTGACGAGCGCGGTGATCACCAGGAAGACCAGGGTGACCACGGCGAACTCGTCGACCTTGCGGCGCCAGGCGAGGTGGACGATGGAGTCGACCACCGGCCAGGCACCGCTGACCAGCAGTGCGGCGAACTCGCTCCAGCCCCGGTCGGTCAGCATGTTGTACGTGAGGATCGGCGCGACCACATTGAATCCGATGGTCAGGATCCAGCCGATGGCTGCGGCGGCTCCGGACCGGGCCGGCGGGCCCGACTGTGCTGCCGGTACTTCCTGAGCGGACAAGGTTCCCCCTGGAACAGACCTGATGATGTGCGGTAAGGGGAACGTAAGAACGCAACGGAGGGTCGGCAAGGGCCCTGCGCCCAAAATGATGATCAAGCTGTCCGGAGTGGCCGATTCCAGGCCTGGGTCTTCTCGGCCTACGAGCGCAGGCCCCGGATGATCAGGGCGGTGACCGCCTCGAACTCCGCGATGATGCTCGGCGAAAGCCAGTCCGCCGCGTACTGCGGATCGTGGAAGCGGCCGGTGGCATCGAACACCGCGCGGGCGGCGGCCGGCACGTCGGCCGCGCTGAGCGATCCCTCGGCGACCCCCTCGGCGATGATCCGGGACAGCTGCTCGATCAGCTCGGTCAGATGCCGGTCGACCACACCGCTGTTCTCGGCGAGCAGCACGATGTACGTCGCGAACAGCTCCGGGTCGTCACCCGCCTTGTGGCGCTTGGCCTCGAACAGCGCCTCCAGCCAGGATTCCAGCTTGGAGGGGGCCGGCTCGGCGGGCGCCGAGGCGATCTCCTCCAGCATGACCACGCTCTTGGCGAGCCAGCGGTCCGTGACGGCCTCGCGCAGCGCCGCCTTCGAGGGGAAGTGCCGGTACACGCTGCCGTGGCTGACGCCCAGGGCTCGCGCCACGTCGACCACGGTCGCCTTGGTGGGGCCGAAGCGGCGCAGCACCTCCTCGGTGGTTTCGAGGATGCGCTCGGGGTTCAGGGGCTCGGCGGCTGCGGGAGGCATGAGTACGACCGTACAGCCGGATCAGTGCTCGCTGTCCAGGTGGGCCATCTGCGCCGCCGGATAGCGCTCACCGGCCGCCGAGCCGACCGGGACCGCCTCCTCGATGGCGGCGAGGTCGGCGGGGGCCAGCTCTATGTCCAGCGCGCCCAGCGCCTCGTCGAGCCGCTCGCGGCTCCGGGCACCCACCAGCGGCACGATGTCCTCGCCGCGCGAGAGCACCCAGGCGATGGCGGTCTGCGCGACGCTGACGCCCTTCCCGTCGGCGACCTTGCGCAGGGCGTCGACCAGGTCGAGGTTCCGGTCGAGGTTGTCGCCCTGGAAGCGCGGGCTCATCCCGCGGAAGTCACCCGGGGCCAGCGACCGCTCGCGGGTGAAGTGCCCGCTGATCAGGCCGCGGGACAGCACCCCGTACGCCGTGACGCCTATCCCGAGCTCGCGGGCGGTCGGCAGGATCTCCGCCTCGATCCCGCGCGAGATCAGGGAGTACTCGATCTGGAGGTCGGCGATCGGAGCCACGGCGGCGGCGCGGCGCAGGGTGTCCGCGCCGACCTCGGAGAGCCCGATGTGCCGGACGTGCCCGGCCTCGACGGCCTCGGCGATGGCGCCGAGGGTCTCCTCGATCGGGACGGAGGGGTCCACGCGCGCGATCCGGTAGATGTCGATGTGGTCCCGGCCGAGGCGCTGGAGCGAATAGGCCAGGAAGTTCTTGACGGCCTCCGGCCGCCCGTCGTACCCGGTGAATCCGCCCTCGACGGTCCGCAGCGCGCCGAACTTCACGCTGGTCAGCGCCTTCTCGCGGGCCGCGGCGGGCGCCGTGCGCAGGGCTTCGTTGATGAGGAGCTCGTTGTGCCCCATCCCGTAGAAGTCGCCGGTGTCGAGAAGCGTGACGCCGGCATCCAGGGCAGCGTGGATGGTGGCGAGGGACTCGGCCCGGTCGGCCTCGCCGTAGAGGGCGGACATCCCCATGCAGCCCAGCCCCAGCGGGAAGACGGAGGGGCCGGTGGTGCCGAGGGTGCGGTGTGCGGTCCGGGTGCTGGTGCTGGTGCTCTCGTATGTGGTCATGGAACGAGAATGGCATGACGAGTGACAGATTTCAATATCTGTCACTCGTCATGTGGGTGAACCTCGGACGGGCGGCGTCAGGCCTCTGGGTGGGCCAGTCGGCCGAGGAGGGTCACGGCGTCCGCGCGCGGGACCGGCCGGAAGAACTCCGTGTCGACCTGCTCGACGGCGGCGATCGCCCGCGGGGCCAGCTCGGCCCCGGCCTCGGTGACGCGCAGCCGCTTGGCGCGGGTGTCCGCGGGGTCGACCTCGCGGGTGACGAGCCCCTTCTGTTCCAGGGTCCGCACCACCTGGGAGGTCATCTTCACGTCGGTGCCGGCCTGCTTCGCCAGGGTCTGCTGGTTGGGGTGTTCGCCCTGGCCGTTGAGCCACCAGGTGCAGGCGAGCAGGACGAACTGCACGTGCGTCAGGTCCAGGGGGCCCAGTGCCGCGGTGATGCCGCGCTGCCAGCGCAGCGTGGCG
Organism: Streptomyces sp. GL_140; assembly: GCF_057834465.1. Classification (NCBI taxonomy): domain Bacteria; kingdom Bacillati; phylum Actinomycetota; class Actinomycetes; order Kitasatosporales; family Streptomycetaceae; genus Streptomyces; species Streptomyces sp. GL_140. The sequence goes on along the minus strand of NZ_CM174404.1, from coordinate 2,816,679 downwards.
TGCCAGAGCAGGAATCCGGGGCTCTCGCCGGGGGTCAGGGCCATCGGCCGGTCAGCCCTGGGCGGCGCGGACCAGTGCGGCCATGGTCTCGGGCCAGTCGCCCGTGATGGCCGGGCCGATCTGCGGGCCGACCTCGTCGGCGCCCTCGCCGGTGATCTCCATCCGGTACAGCACCCGGCTGCGGTCCGCGCCGAGCGGGTCGATCCGGTGGGTGGTGCGCAGGACCAGCCCGGCGAAGCGTGCCTCGTCGACGAACATCTCGCCTTCGACCGCCTCGGCGACGAGGAGTTCCACGGGGTCCTGGCCGGCCGGGGTCATCGTGATCAGCGCGCCCGCCGCGAAGGCCCCGCGGAGCTCGATCTTCTCGATGTCGGCATTCCAGGTGCCCCAGTTCTCGACGTCGGCCCACAGGGCCCAGATCGCCCCGGGCGTGGCGGTGGTCTCGATGCCGTGCTCGTACTTCCACATGGTGGCCTCCTGGACAGATGTTCTGTACGCAGACTATCTCTGCGCGGAACATCTGTCCAGGAGGCCGGCCCGTGTCGCCCGAGAGGGCCAAACGGCCGGACGGCCGGCAGGTCAGGCCGTCAGCCGCAGGATCAGGGCGGCCGCCGCGAGCAGGGTGAGGACCGCCGCCGGGGCGAATTCGTAGTGCTTCACGCGCAGGTGTGCGATGACGGCTCCGATGGAGTAGAGCGTCACGCCCACGGCGGCCGCGACACCCAGCGGGGCCAGCCACAGGCCCGCGACCAGGCCGATCGCGCCCGCCGCCTTGACGCCGGCCAGGCGCGGCAGCCAGGAGTCGGGCACCTCGACCGTCTGCATGTTCGACAGGATCGCGGGGTTGCGCCGGAGCGTGAGGGTGGCGGAGGCGGAGAGGGTGAGGGCGAGCAGGACGCCGACGACGGCGTAGGCGATGAACATGGTGAACTCCAACGATCGGTAATTTCAGATCATTGAATAGCATCAACGATCGATAGGCCATAATCATTTCCGAGTTGTTACGATGTGGCCATGACGGCGCCCCAGGAGTCTTCGCACCAACCGCAGCGGCTGGGCCTGCTCCTGGCCTGGCACGGATCGGTCACCCAGACCCGGATGAAGAAGGCGCTCAGCGCCGCCGGGCTCACCCCGCGCCACGCGATGACCCTGATGCACCTGTCCGACGGCCCCGTGGGGCAGGGGGCCCTGGCCGAACGGCTGGAGGTGGACCCGAGCGTGCTCGTGGGGATCCTCAACGACCTGGAGGGCGACGGCCTCGCCGAGCGCCGCCGGGACCCCGCAGACCGCCGCCGCCACAACGTCGCCATCACCGACGCGGGGGCCGTCGTGCTCGCCAGGACCAACGCCGCCCTCGACGAGGTCGAGCTCGGCCTCTTCGCGGGGCTCTCGGCGCAGGACCAGGACGTCCTGCGCGGCCTGCTGGCCCGGATCGACTCGCGCGCCGAGGACTTCGACTGCGCGGAGTAGCGCCCAGGAGGAGGTGTCCCTCCGATCAGGCCGCGAGCCCGGCTGGCGTGCAGGACGCGCCTCTACGTGCAGGACGCCTCCCTACGGTCAGACGCGCGGGGGAGCGCCGGTCCGGGCCGGGTCGGCCGCCGGCTCCAGGGTGCGGGCCGTGCGCAGGGCCGTCTCGCGCGCCCACCGGCCGCTGGTCAGGATGCCGACGACCAGGACGAGCAGCCCGCAGGCCGTGATGATCCACCAGGCCGGCTCCGCCGCCGCCAGGAAGTCGACTGCGGACGCGGGGCCGGAGGCGGCCCCGCGGTCGGAGGCGGAGCCCGCCAGGCCGGCGGCCAGCACCGCGCCCACGACGGCCACGCCCAGGGTCCCGCCGGTCTGCCGGCTGGTGGAGGCCACCGCCGCGGCCACGCCCGCCTGCGCGCGGGGCATCCCGGAGACGGCGGTGTTGGTGATCGGGGCGTTGACCATGCCGAATCCGAGCCCGAAGAGCACGTACCCGAGGAACAGCAGCGGCGTCGAGCTCTCGGCGGAGAAGGCGGCGAACAGCAGCCCGCTCGCGGCCATGGTCACCCCGGCGACCACCAGCGGCAGCCGCGGCCCCCGGGTCCCGACCAGCCGCCCCGACACGGGTGCGCAGAGGAAGGCGAGCGCCGCCATCGGCAGCATGTACAGACCGGCGTGCAGGGCGTCGAGACCCCGTACCTCCTGGAGGTAGAGGGTGTTCAGGAACAGGAACCCGGACAGCGCGGCGAAGGCGCTGATCGCGATCACCGTGGCCCCGCTGAACGGGGCGCTGCGGAAGAACCGCGGGTCGATCAGGGGCTCCGCCCGCCGGGGCTCGTAGATCAGCAGCCCGGCCAGGGAGGCCACGGCGAGGGCCCCGCAGCCCAGGATCAGCGGGGAGTGCCAGCCGGCGGCGGGGGCTTCGATGATCCCGTAGGTGACCGAGCCGAGGAGCCCCATGACCAGCAGCTGTCCGACCGGATCGGCGCGGCGGGGGTGCTCGGCCCGCGACTCGGGGATGTGGCGCAGGGTCAGCGCGAGGGCGAGGAGTCCGACGGGGAGGTTGATCCAGAAGATGGACCGCCAGCCCACGGTGTCCACGAGCAGGCCGCCGATCAGCGGGCCCGCGGCCATGGAGATGCCCACGACCGCACCCCAGACGCCGATGGCGCGGGCCCGTTCGCGCGGGTCGGTGAAGGTGTTGGTGATGATCGACATGGCGACGGGGTTGAGCATCGAGCCGCCGATCGCCTGGAGCATCCGGAAGGCGATCAGCCAGCCCAGGCTCGGCGCGAGCGAGCAGAGCACCGACCCGGCGGTGAAGAGCACGAGCCCGACGGTGAACACCTTGCGGCGCCCGATCCGGTCCGCCGTGGATCCGGCCAGCATCAGCAGCGAGGCCAGGACCAGCGTGTACGCGTCGATCGTCCACTGCATGCCGGCCACGGTGGCGCCCAGCTCGCGGCGCATGGAGGGGAGGGCCACGTTCAGGACGGTGTTGTCGAGGCTGACGATGAGCAGGCTCATGCAGCAGATCGCCAGGACGAGCAGGCGTCTCCTGGGGCTCAAGTCGCGCATGATGCCGATAGTACGCCTAACTAAAGAAATATGAGGACCGGCGCGTCTGCGCGACAATGGGGGGATGACCACGCTCCCCCCGCCTCTCGCGATCGGCCCGCACACCGTGCAGCCCCCGGTGGTGCTCGCGCCGATGGCCGGCATCACCAATGCCCCGTTCCGTACCCTGTGCCGCGAGTTCTCGGGCGGCAAGGGGCTGTTCGTGAGCGAGATGATCACGACCCGGGCCCTGGTCGAGCGCAACGAGAAGACCATGCAGCTGATCCACTTCGACGAGACCGAGAAGCCTCGCTCGATCCAGCTGTACGGAGTCGACCCCGCGACGGTCGGCAAGGCGGTCCGCATGATCGTCGAAGAGGACCGCGCCGACCACATCGACCTCAACTTCGGCTGCCCGGTCCCCAAGGTCACCCGCAAGGGTGGCGGCTCGGCCCTCCCGTACAAGCGCAACCTGCTGCGCGCGATCCTGCGCGAGGCCGTCGCCGGCGCCGGCGACCTCCCCGTCACGATGAAGATGCGCAAGGGCATCAACGACGAGCACCTCACCTATCTCGACGCCGGCCGGATCGCCGTCGAGGAGGGCATCACCGCCATAGCCCTGCACGGCCGCACCACCGCCCAGCACTACGGCGGCACGGCCGACTGGGAGGCCATCGCGCGCCTCAAGGAGCACGTTCCGGAGATCCCGGTGCTCGGCAACGGCGACATCTGGTGCGCCGAGGACGCGCTGCGCATGGTCCGCGAGACCGGCTGCGACGGCGTGGTCGTGGGACGCGGCTGCCTGGGGCGGCCGTGGCTCTTCAACGACCTGGTCGCGGCCTTCGAGGGGCGTCCCGAGGACTTCCACAAGCCCACGCTGCGGGAGGTCGGGCAGACCATGCTCCGCCATGCCCAGTTGCTGGGGGAGTGGATCGGCGACGAGGCGCGCGGGGTGATCGACTTCCGTAAGCACGTGGCCTGGTACACCAAGGGCTTCTCGGTGGGCTCGGAGATGCGGCAGAAGCTCGCGGTCACCTCCTCCCTGGCCGAACTGGACGCTCATCTGAGCGAGCTCGACCTGGACCAGCCGTGGCCCGAGAGTGCGGACGGTCCGCGCGGCCGAACGTCCGGAAACAACCGGGTTGTCCTGCCCGAGGGCTGGTTGAAGGATCCGTACGACTGCGCGGGCGTGAGCGAGGAAGCCGAACTGGACACGTCCGGAGGCTGAGAAAGCGCTGGCAAAACATGCCGGAGGCGGCGTGACATACGCCACGCATGGGTGAGGTTTCGCTCAGATGAGCGCGTAAGTCACGGGTAAGACTTTCAAAGGGTGGCACTGGGTGCCACCCTTTGTGCGTTCAAGTATTGAACGCAAATGTATCGATGATCGCTCATCCGAGCGTGAGCAGGCCTCAGTGAGCCCCTCACCCTTCGGGACATGAAGACTCTTCGTATGTTCTGGCTACTCGCCAGTTACATTCGATCTGGTGGCGCGCGGGTGGTTACGGCCACATGACGGCCAAGTGGACGTACCCATAAGCCTTCGATCTGGGTATGTTCCTGGCCGTCAGGGCAGCCACCGAGCCTCGAGGAGTCGAGACCCGTGTCGGAAAACAAAGATCAGAAGTTCGTCTACGACTTCACCGAGGGCAACCGCGACCTCAAGGACCTTCTCGGTGGCAAGGGTGCCAACCTCGCCGAGATGACCAACCTGGGTCTGCCGGTCCCTCCCGGCTTCACCATCACCACCGAGGCCTGCAAGGTCTACCTCGAAAGCGGCGAGGCCCCGGCCGCGCTGCGCGACGAGGTCGGCGCGCACCTCGCCGCCCTCGAGGCGAAGATGGGCAAGAAGCTCGGCCAGTCGGACGACCCGCTGCTGGTCTCCGTGCGCTCCGGCGCCAAGTTCTCGATGCCCGGCATGATGGACACCGTCCTCAACATCGGCCTCTCCGATGCGTCCGTGACCGGCCTCGCCTCCCAGGCCGGTGACGCGCGCTTCGCGTGGGACTCGTACCGCCGCCTCATCCAGATGTTCGGCAAGACCGTCCTCGGCGTGGAGGGCGAGCTCTTCGAGGACGCCCTCGACGAGGCCAAGGCCGCCAAGAAGGTCACGGTCGACACCGACCTCGACGCCGCCGACCTCAAGAAGCTGGTCACCCGCTTCAAGAAGATCGTCGCGAAGGAGGCCGGCCGCGAGTTCCCGCAGGACGCCCGCGAGCAGATGGACCTCGCCGTCGAGGCGGTCTTCAACTCCTGGAACACCGACCGCGCCAAGCTCTACCGCCGCCAGGAGCGCATCCCGAGCGACCTGGGCACCGCCGTCAACATCTGTTCCATGGTCTTCGGCAACCTCGGTCCCGACTCGGGCACCGGCGTCGCCTTCACCCGCGACCCGGCCAGCGGCCACGCGGGCGTCTACGGCGACTACCTCCAGAACGCCCAGGGCGAGGACGTGGTCGCGGGCATCCGCAACACCGTCCCGCTGGCGGACCTGGAGGCCATCGACAAGGCCTCGTACGACCAGCTCATGACGATCATGACGAAGCTGGAGACCCACTACAAGGATCTCTGCGACATCGAGTTCACCATCGAGCGCGGCCAGCTGTGGATGCTCCAGACCCGTGTCGGCAAGCGCACCGCCGGTGCCGCCTTCCGCATCGCGACGCAGCTCGTGGACCAGGGCCTGATCACCGAGGCCGAGGCGCTCCAGCGCGTCAACGGCGCGCAGCTGGCCCAGCTGATGTTCCCGCGCTTCGACGAGGAGTCCAAGACGCAGCTGCTCGGCCGCGGCATCGCCGCATCCCCGGGTGCGGCCGTCGGCAAGGCCGTCTTCGACTCGTACACGGCCGTCAAGTGGTCCCGTTCCGGCGAGAAGGTCATCCTGATCCGCCGCGAGACCAACCCGGACGACCTGGACGGCATGATCGCCGCCGAGGGCATCCTGACCTCGCGCGGCGGCAAGACCTCGCACGCCGCCGTCGTCGCCCGCGGCATGGGCAAGACCTGCGTCTGCGGCGCCGAGGACCTCGAAGTCGACACCAAGCGCCGCCGCATGACGGTCGGCGGGCACGTCATCGAAGAGGGCGACGTCGTCTCCGTCGACGGCTCCACCGGCAAGGTGTACCTGGGTGAGGTACCCGTCGTGCCGTCCCCGGTCGTCGAGTACTTCGAGGGCCGCATGCACGCCGGAGCGGACGACGCCGACGAGCTCGTCGGCGCCGTGCACCGGATCATGGCCTACGCGGACCGCGTCCGCCGGCTGCGCGTGCGCGCCAACGCCGACAACGCCGAGGACGCGCTGCGCGCCCGCCGCTTCGGTGCCCAGGGCATCGGCCTGTGCCGCACCGAGCACATGTTCCTGGGCGAGCGCCGCGAGATGGTCGAGCGCCTGATCCTCGCGGACACCGACAAGGAGCGCGAGGAGGCACTGAGTGCCCTCCTGCCGCTCCAGAAGAAGGACTTCGTCGAACTGTTCGAGGCGATGGACGGACTGCCCGTCACCGTCCGCCTCCTCGACCCGCCGCTGCACGAGTTCCTGCCCGACATCACCGAGCTGTCGGTCCGCGTCGCCCTCGCCGAGTCCCGCAAGGACCACAACGAGAACGACCTGCGCCTGCTCCAGGCCGTGCACAAGCTGCACGAGCAGAACCCGATGCTGGGTCTGCGCGGCGTCCGCCTCGGTCTGGTCATCCCCGGCCTGTTCGCCATGCAGGTCAGGGCCATCGCCGAGGCCGCCGCCGAGCGCAAGAACGCCAAGGGCGACCCGCGCGCAGAGATCATGGTCCCGCTGGTGGGCACGGTCCAGGAGCTGGAGATCGTCCGCGAGGAGGCCGACCGGGTCATTGCCGAGGTGGAGGCCGCCACCGGCACCAACCTGAAGCTGACCATCGGCACGATGATCGAGCTGCCGCGCGCCGCGCTGACGGCCGGGCAGATCGCCGAGGCCGCGCAGTTCTTCTCCTTCGGTACGAACGACCTGACCCAGACGGTGTGGGGCTTCTCCCGCGACGACGTCGAGGCCAGCTTCTTCACCGCGTACCTGGAGAAGGGCATCTTCGGGGTCTCCCCCTTCGAGACCATCGACCGCGACGGTGTCGGCTCGCTGGTCCGCAGCGCGGTCGAGGCCGGCCGGGCCACCCGCCCCGACCTCAAGCTCGGCGTCTGCGGAGAGCACGGCGGCGACCCCGAGTCCGTCCACTTCTTCCACGAGGTCGGTCTGGACTACGTCTCCTGCTCGCCGTTCCGGATCCCGGTGGCGCGCCTGGAGGCCGGCCGCGCCGCCGCCGAGGCGAAGGGCAGCGACAGCCGCTGACCGACCCCCTGGCCCCGTGACGGGGCCCGCTTGGACTGCGCCTGCCCCCGGGTTCCCTGACACCCGGCGGCAGGCGCGCCTATTTCCCGGGTGTTCTCCGCTGTTCCCGACTGATCCCGGCTCTTCCGGTCGATGCCCGCCGTTCCGGGCCGTTCCGGGCCGATCCCGGCGGGTCAATATTGGTTCAATGTTGTTCCACACGTTCTTAACGGCAGCAGGCGGTGGACGGATCCCCACCCGTCCACCGCCTGCCGCCAATCCGCCGGACACGTCGGCGCTTCCCGGTGCGACCGACCGCCAGGCCCCGCAAAGCCCCCCACGGCCTTCGCGGAGCGTTTCGGTCGCGCCGGAGTGTGCCCGGCGGAGTACAGGATTTCGGTTGTCACGCCCCCGCCGAAAGGGGTTTCAACTGTGGCTGAAAGGCCATGGTGACCACGTGTGACGGCGTGCATACTCATGGGGCGGGGGGATTGCGGTTGCACAGGTGGGGGTTCGGTGCTGCGTATCCATTTCACTGGAGTGGACCTCGCTCGCGTAAGGATGGCAGGTCGTCCCGATGCGTTGTGGGAAACGATTCTGAGTTTTCACCGTTTAAGGGACCGGCGAGATACCCGGCTCTTCGGTGAATGGCGTACGGAAACCCGGAGCAGGTTGAATGGTGAAACACGACTGCTGGGTGCGCTGATACCCAGCCGCGGCTATTTCCCCGATTTCCTGACTCCGGTGGAGGGTCAGTACGGATGGGACGTGGGCCTCGACGCCCTGCGCGGGATCCGTCCCGAGCGGATGCGCCGGGAGCTCGCCATCCTCGGCCGCGGCACGGGAACCGGCTCCGGCATGGCCGCCGCCTTCGGGATGCCCGCGGCGGTGAAGGGCCAGGGCGCGGGCGGCGGGACGTGCCGTGCCCCGGGGACCGACATGGGTACGGGGACGGGCGCCGACGCCCCCGTCCCGCGGCGGCTGCGGGACTTCATGGAGGATGCCACCGCGCACCTGCCCCGGTTGCTGGGCGAGCTGCGCGGCTACCACCGGGCGGCCGTGGAGCCCTACTGGACCCACATCCAGGCCCAGATCGAAGCCGAGCGGGCCGCACGCGGCCGGGCGCTGCTCGACGGCGGAGCGGACGAGCTGCTCGCCTCGCTGCCGCCCATGCTGCGCTGGCGGGCGCCGGTGCTGGAGTGCGACTACCCCGTGGACCGCGACGTACGGCTACGGGGGCGCGGGCTGCTGCTCCAGCCGTCCTTCTTCTGCCGGCGCACGGCGGTGACCCTGCACGACCCGGAGCTGCCGCCGGTGCTGGTCTACCCGGCCGCGGCGCAGCTGGCTTCGGCCCAGCCAGGCGGGGAGGCGGCCCGTCCGGCGGAGGAGCAGCGCCGGTACCGCCAGCGCACCCTCGGCAAGCTCGTCGGGCACACCCGCTCGGTGGTCCTGCAGGCCATCGGCGACGGGGCCACCACGAGCGAGCTCGCCCGCCGCGCCGGGGTCTCGCTGGCCTCCGCGAGCCAGCACGCCGGGGTGATGCGGGAGGCGGGTCTGGTGACCACACTGCGCCGGGGCAACGCCGTCCTGCACACGGTCACCCCGCTCGGGGCCGCGCTGCTCAAGGGGGCGTGAGCGCCCGATAGGACAGATGATCGAACACACGCTCCGGTTATCGAATTCATGTGCGTTGAATTTCGAGCATCGGGGCGTGCTTTTCGCCGCCGTCTGGCCTGATGTGACCTGTAGCGGGACTTTCTCCCCTGGGTGGGCTTCGCCCTGGGGGAGGATGGTGGAGCAATGAACCACTTTGCCGCCGACGCCGACATCTCCGGGCGCGCCGACCTCGACGTCGTGCTGCGCCGCTTCTACACGGCCGCCTTCGCCGACCCGGGGATCGGACCGTTCTTCACCGAGCTCGCCGGCACCGACCTCGACGTGCACCTGCCCCGGATCACCGACTTCTGGGAGCGGGCCCTGTTCCGCAGCGCCGACTACCGGCGCAACGCCTTCGCCCCGCACGCCGCCCTGCACTCGGCCCGCGAGCTGACCGCCGAGGACTTCGGCCGCTGGGTGCAGCTGTGGCGCGCCACGATCGACGGACTGCACCGCGGTCCGAACGCGGAGCGGGCCAAGGCGATGGGCGAACGGATCGCGCTGACCATGCTCAAGCGGCTGAGCGGCACGAAGGACCCCTTGCAGAGCCCGGACGGGCTCGGCTTCATCCCGCTGGCCGCCCTGGAGCTGGGCCTGACCCACGCCTGACCCACGCCGCCCCGACTGACCTGCGCTTTCAGGTCATCAGAAAAAGTTCGCGGGGGAGCGATGAGTTTCCTCCGGCGCCCCGGTCTACCTCTCGAAAGCAACGCAAGCGCACCGAGAGAAGAGAGACCACGATGTCCTCCACCATGATCTTCGTCAACCTGCCGGTCAAGGACCTCGAGGCCACCAAGACCTTCTGGAGCAAGCTCGGCTACTCCTTCAACGCCCAGTTCACCGACGAGAACTGCGCCTCGATGCCCATCACCGACTCCATCGTGGCCATGTTCCTGACCGAGGCCCGGTACAAGGACTTCACCCACAAGGCCATCGCGGACGCGACCACGACCTCCGAGGTGCTGCTGTGTCTGAGCGCCGAGAGCCGCGACGCGGTCGACGAACTCGTCGACGGGGCCCTGGCGGCCGGGGCCACCGAGCCCCGTCCGGCCCAGGACCACGGAGTCATGTACGGCCGCGCCTTCGACGACGTCGACGGGCACACCTGGGAGATCATGTGGATGGACCCCTCGATGATCCAGGCCTGACCCTCAAGCCGAGGTGGCGGCGGTCCGCACCGGGTAGGTCCGGACCGCGACCTCCTCGTCGTCCAGGCAGCGCCCCGACTCCAGGTCGAAGCGCTGCTTGAGCAGCGGGGAGGCCACGAAGGCCCGGCCGGCCGCCGAGCCGATCAGCCCGCGCGAGAGTACGTACGCCCCGGTGAAGGGGTCCCGGTTGCCGATCGCGTACGGGCGCCCCTTGCGGTCGACGAACACCGCGGCCTGGCTCCCGTCGGGCAGCAGGGCCGCGACCCCGCGCCCGGGTACCAGGGAGGACAGCTCGCACACCGTCAGCCAGCCTTCGTCCACCTGCAGTTCGACGGTCATCGGGTGCCTCCTACGGGCTCCAGGGTGAGGATCGCCAGGTCGGGCTTGACCTGGTCGCGCTCGGGGACGAACTTCACGGTCGGGTCGGGGGCGCCGGGCGCGTTGACGAAGGACACGAACCGGCGCAGCCGCTCCGGGTCCTCCAGCGTCTCGGCCCACTCGTCGCGGTAGTGCGCCACGTGGTCCGCCATCAGCGACTCCAGCTCCGCGCACAGCCCCAGCGAGTCCTTGACGATCACGTCCCGCAGGTGGTCCAGGCCGCCCTCCAGCCGGTCCAGCCAGGTGGAGGTGCGCTCCAGGCGGTCGGCGGTGCGGATGTAGAACATCAGGAACCGGTCGATGAGCCGGACCAGTTCGGCGTCCGAGAGGTCCTGGGCCAGCAGATCGGCGTGGCGCGGGGTGGCCCCGCCGTTGCCGCCCACGTAGAGGTTCCAGCCGCTCGCCGTGGCGATGACCCCGAAGTCCTTGCTCTGTGCCTCCGCGCACTCGCGGGCGCAGCCGGAGACCGCCGACTTCAGCTTGTGCGGGGCGCGCAGCCCCCGGTAGCGCAGCTCCAGGTCGATGGCCATGCGCACGGAGTCCTGGACCCCGTAGCGGCACCAGGTCTGGCCCACGCAGGACTTCACGGTCCGCAGGGCCTTCCCGTACGCGTGCCCGGACTCGAATCCGGCGTCGACGAGCCGGGCCCAGATGCGGGGGAGCTGGTCCACGCTGGCGCCGAAGAGGTCGATGCGCTGACCGCCGGTGATCTTCGTGTAGAGGCCGAAGTCGCGGGCCACCTCGCCGATCACGATGAGCTTGTCCGGGGTGATCTCGCCGCCGGGGATGCGCGGGACGACCGAGTACGAGCCGTTGCGCTGCATGTTCGCGAGGAAGTGGTCGTTGGTGTCCTGGAGGGCGGCCTGCTCGCGGTCCAGTACGTAGCCGCTGGCGCCCAGGGTCGGCGCGAGCGAGGCGATGATCGAGCCGAAGGCCGGCTTGCAGACCTCGCAGCCCTCGCCGCCGCGGGCCCCTTCGCGGCCGTGGCTGTCGAGGAGCTGCTCGTACGAGGTCACGCGCAGGGTCCGGACGATCTCGTAGAGCTCGGCACGGGTGAAGGGGAAGCACCCGCACAGCCCCTTGTCGGCGGCGGCCGGCAGCAGCTGGCCGATCACCTTGAGGCAGCTGCCGCAGCCGGTGCCCGCCTTGGTGCACTTCTTCACCTCGGGCAGGGTGGTGTGCTCGGTGATGGCCTTCTTGGTGACGTTGTGGCAGGAGCAGATCACCGCGTGGTCGGGGAGCGAGGCCGGGCCGAGCGCCACGGGCGCGCCCACCCCGGCGGGCAGCACCAGCTGCTCGGGGGTGACCGGCGGCACGGAGCCGGTGAGCGGGCGCAGCAGGCCGTAGGAATCGGCGTCGCCGACCAGGACCCCGCCGAGCAGGACGCCTTCGGAGGAGACGACCACCTTCTTGTAGACGCCGGAGCGGGAGTCGGAGTAGACGACGTCGAGGCTGCCTTCGGTGGTGCCGTGGGCGTCGCCGAAGGAGGCCACGTCCACGCCGAGCAGCTTGAGCTTGGTGGAGAGGTCGGCCCCGGTGAACTGCTTCTCCCGGCCCAGCAGGTCCTCGGCGGCCGTCTCGGCCATCTCGTAGCCGGGGGCGACCAGTCCGTAGACGCGGCCGTCGGCGGCCAGTGCGCACTCGCCGATGGCGTAGATCCGCGGGTCGGAGGTGCGGCAGTGGGCGTCGACCGCGATGCCGCCGCGCTCGCCGACGCCCAGGCCCGAGTCGCGGGCGAGCTGGTCGCGGGGGCGGACGCCCGCGGAGAAGACGACCAGGTCGGTGGGGACCGTGGATCCGTCGGACAGCTTCATGCCGCTGACCGAACCGTCCTCGCCCGTCACCACCTCCTGGGTGCCGACGCCCGTGTGGACGGTGAGCCCCATGTTCTCGATGGTGCGCAGCAGCGCCGCGCCGCCGCCCTCGTCGACCTGTACGGGCATCAGGCGGGGCGCGAACTCCACGACCCGGGTGGCCAGTCCGAGCCCCTTGAGCGCGCCGGCGGCCTCCAGCCCGAGCAGGCCGCCGCCGACGACGGCGCCGGTGGTGCGGGTCTTGGCGTACTCCTCGATGGCGAGGAGGTCCTCGATGGTGCGGTAGACGAAGCAGCCCAGGGCGTCCTTGCCGGGGACGGGCGGTACGAACGGGTAGCTGCCGGTCGCGAGCACGAGCACGTCGTACGGGAACACCTGCCCCGAGCGGGAGGTGACGGTGCGGGCCTCCCGGTCGATGGTCTCGGCGGGGTCGTCGAGGTGCAGGGTGATCCCGTGCTCCGCCATGAACCCGGCCGGAGTCATCGACAGGTCTTCCGGGGTGCTGCCGGAGAAGTACGAGGTCAGGTGCACCCGGTCGTAGGCGGGCCGGGGCTCCTCACAGAGCACGGTGATCCGGTGCGTGGCGGTGGCGCCCCGCTCGGCGAGTGCCTCCAGGTAGCGCTGGCCGACCATGCCGTGGCCGATGAGCACGATGGCGGGGGTGGGCGTGGGCGTGGCTGCGGCCATGATCAGGAGCCTCCGTCGTCGGTGAGCAGGTGGAACAGGTCGGTCGGGCCGTGCTCGTCGGTGAGAGCGGCGCTCTCCTCCCAGCTGCGGGCGAGGGCGCCCACGCTGGAGAGTTCGCCGAGCAGGACCCCGCCGACGAGGCGGTCGCCGCGGACGACGACCTTGCGGTAGGTGCGGCGGGTGGCGTCGGTGAGCCGGACCACGTCGTCGCCGGGCAGCGGGGTGGTCTCGCCGAAGGCGGCGAGGTCGAGGGGGTGGTCGCCGCCGGCGGTGAGGGTGAGGCGGGTCAGGGCGCGGGTCCCGGTGTATCCGGAGGCGGCGGTGGCGGCGGGGATGCCCCGGCCGGTGCCGAGGAGGACGCCCACCAGGGCGTCGGCCTGCTCCAGGGCGGGGCCGGCGAGGCCGTAGACCCGGCCCGCGTGCTCGGCGCAGTCGCCGATGGCGTGGATGCGGGGGTCGCTGGTGCGGAGCTCGTCGTCGACGAGGATGCCCTTGCCGACGTCGAGGCCGGAGGCCTGGGCGAGTCCCGTGCGGGGGCGGACCCCGCAGGCGAGGACGACGAGGTCGGTGTCCAGGCGGTAGCCGTCGGCGAGCTCGACGCCGGTGACGTGGCGGAGCCCCGGGAGCGGAGCCTCGGAGGTGGTCGACAGGCCGCGCACTCGGCACTCCGTGTGGATTTCCACGCCCAGGCCTGCCAGATGAGTGCGCAGCAGCGCAGAGGCTTCCGCGTCGAGCTGGCGCTCCATCAGGCGTTCGCCCTGCTGGGCCAGGACCACCTGGGCGCCGCGTTCGGCCAGGGCGCGGGCCGCCGAGACGCCGAGGAGGCCGCCGCCGATCACCACCGCGCGCACGCCGGGACGTACGGCCTCGGAAAGGGCAAGGCAGTCGTCCATGGTGCGGAACGCGTGGACCCCCCGGGGGAGTTCCCGCCCTTCCGGTTCGAACAGGCCGCGCAGGGCGGGGAGCACCGGGTTGGAGCCCGTGGCCAGGACCAGGGTGGAGTAGGGCTCGACCGTTCCGTCGTCGCAGTGCACCAGCTGTTCCGCCCGGTCGATCCGTACCGCCCGCACCCCCCGGCGCAGCGCCGGGCCGGGGGCGGGGAGCGTGATCACGTCCGGTGCGTACCGGCCCGCCAGGACCTCCGCGAGCAGGACCCGGTTGTAGGGGGAGTGGGTCTCCTCCCCGAGGACGGTCACTCCCGCGCCGAGCCGGGCCGCGACCCGCAGGCCCGCGAGCCCGCCGCCGATCACCACCACGCGCTGCTGTTCCGAGGTCATGACACGAGCGTGCGCGGCCGCTGTTTCCCCGCCGCATCGCCGTTGTTACCCGCACGGAACGCCGACCTCAGCGTCCGGGTTAAGGGCCCGTGAGGCGTTCCTCAAGGCGGCCTTAAGGATCACCGGGAGGGCCGGAGAGCCGCCCGGACCGCCCTTAGCGTGGCCCGTATGCGAGATGCGGCGGTACGGGTCAAGGGCGGGATGCTTGGTGGGGCGGGGGTCGTGAGCCTGCTGTGGGCCGCCCAGGTGCACCCCTCGGCCCGGCTCGACGCCCTCTTCGCGACCGCCGCCCACCTGTCCGGTCTGCTCGCCGGGTACGGGGTCCTCGTGCTGCTCTTCCTGATGGCCCGGGTCCCCGCCGTCGAGCACGGGGTCGGCGCCGACCGGCTCGCCCGCTGGCACGCGCTGGGCGGCCGCCACGTCCTCCTGCTCTGCTTCGGGCACGGGCTCCTCGCCCTGTGCGGATACACCGTCCACGAGGGGATCGACGTCCTCTCCGCAGTCCGGGGCCTGCTCGGCTACCCGGCCCTGACCGCCGCGGCGGCCGGCACCGCCATGCTGGCCGCCGTCGGCATCACTTCAGCCCGGTCCGTACGCCGCCGGGTCCCGCACGAAACCTGGCGCGGGGTGCATCTGCTGGTCTACCTCGCCGCCGCGCTGGCCTTCGGGCACCAGCTCGCCGGGCCCGACCTGCGCCCCGTCGCCTGGTTCTGGGCCCTCGCGCACGCCGTCGTCGCCGTTCTGCTCGTCTGGTACCGCGCCGTGGTCCCCGTACGCCAGGCGCTGCGGCACGCGCTGCGCGTCGCCGAGGTCCGCGTCGAGGGGCCCGGGGTGGTCTCCGTCGTGGTCCAGGGGGAGCACCTCTCGGAACTGCGCGCCGAGCCGGGGCAGTTCCTGCGCTGGCGGTTCCTCCAGCGCCGGCTGTGGCACACCGCGCTGCCGTTCTCGCTGTCGGCGCCGGTCCGCGGGGACACCCTGCGCATCACCGTGAAGGCCCTCGGCGGCCACTCCCGCCGGATCCGCAGGCTGCGCCCCGGCACCCGGGTCATCGCCACCGGCCCCTTCGGGGCGCTGACCGCCGCCCGGCGGACCCGGCCCAAGGTGCTGCTGATCGCCGGCGGGGTCGGGATCACCCCGATGCGGGCCCTGTTCGAGACGCTGCCCGGCGGGCCCGGGGACATCACCCTGCTCTACCGGGCCGGGGCCGAGGAGCAGCTGGTCCTGCGCTCCGAGCTGGAGGCCATCGCCGCCGGACGCGGGGCGGGGCTGCACTACCTGCTGGGGCGTTCGGACGACGCCTACGATCCGCTGGCTCCGCGGGCGTTGCTCGGGCTGGTGCCGGATCTGGTGGAGCACGACGTGTACCTGTGCGGGCCGCCGGGGATGGCGGACGCCACGCAGTCGGCGCTGCTGCGGGCCGGGGTGCCGGCCGGGCGGATCCACTCGGAGTGCTTCAGCTTCTGATCCCGATCCGATTCCCCGCTTCCGAGAGGTCGCCGCACCATGCGTCACCCGCTGCACGTCGCCCTGACCGTGTCCGTTTCCGCTGCGCGGGGCTTGTCCCCTACCCGCCCTTCGCCCATCCCCCAGACTCCGTCCGGGGGGACCCCCAGCCGGGGCTCCGCCCCGGACCCCGGTCCTCGAACGCCGGACGGGCTGACGGTGCCCCGCCACCGCAGGCCGCGTACCTCCCCGGCGCACGTCGTGCGGGCCGCGCTGGGCTCCGTACCGCCCGCGCGGCGGCTGGTGGCCGGGCTCGGGCTGGCCAGCGTGCTGGCCGCGAGCGTGCTGACGGTGGTGGTGGACCCGGCGGCTCCGGTGGCCCCGGATCGGGTGCCTTCCGGCCGAAGCTCAACCTTTGCGCAAGTTTCCCGGGATTGATGGCTGCTACAGCCAATGGCTCCGTAGGGTCGGGCCGTGCCTGACATATCGACAACCATGATCATCACCCTGTGCGTGGCCGCCGCGGCGGCCGGCTGGATCGACGCCGTCGTGGGCGGAGGCGGCCTGCTGCTCCTGCCCGCCCTGCTGCTCGGCCTTCCGAACGCCCACCCCGCCACCGTCCTCGGCACCAACAAGGCCGTGGCCATCGTCGGTACCTCGGGCGCGGCCGTCACCTACCTGCGCAACACCAAGGTGGACGTGAAACTGGCTGTCCGCATCGGGCTGGCCGCCCTCATCGGCTCGATGGGCGGAGCCGCCCTGGCCGGCGGGATCAGCAAGGACGCCATGCGCCCGCTGATCATGGCCGTGCTGGTGGTGGTCGCGGGCTTCGTCGTCTTCCGGCCCGCCTTCGGCACCGCCCCCGGCGCCACCCCGGTCAGCCGCCAACGCGTGCTGCTGGCCATCGCCCTGGCCGGTCTGGGCATCGGGTTCTACGACGGCCTCATCGGCCCCGGCACGGGCACCTTCCTCGTGCTGGCCCTGACCGCCCTGCTCCACCTCGACCTGGTCACCGCCTCCGCCACCGCGAAGATCGTCAACGTGTGCACCAACGCCGGGGCGCTCGCCATGTTCGCCTACCAGGGCATGGTCCTGTGGCAGCTGGCCGCGCTGATGGCCGTCTTCAACCTCGCCGGCGGCATGCTCGGCGCCCGGATGGCGCTGAAGAAGGGGAGCGGGTTCGTCCGAGGGGTCCTCCTGACGGTGGTCGGGGCCCTGGTCATCAAGCTGGGCCTCGAACAGTGGGGCTGACCTGGGGCGTAAGGTTCGTGGCGTGCCACGCCTCGAAATATCAGACCTGATCACCGTCACCGACCCGCACAGTCTCGCCCGGTTGCCGGTGCGCCGGGGCGACGTGGTCCGCAGGCTCACGGAATGCGGTGACCAGCGAGGGGCCCGACTCGTCGCGGAACTGCCGGCCGGCCCCGACGACGTACTCGATCCCCTTGCCGTGGACCGCCTGCTGATCGGCGCCCGGACGGGGACGCAGCGGCTGAGCGAGGAACTGCGCCTCGACGAAGAACTGGCACGGATACTCGGCCCGGTCTTCGAAACCATCCGCGAGCTGGCCGGACGTCGAGGCCGCTTCCGCCTCGTCGACATCGGCTGCGGGCTCGGCCACCTCGTCCGCCGGCTCGCCGCCACCGGCGCCCTGGGATCCGGGGTGGAACTCATCGGGGTCGACCTCGACGCCGCGATGGTCGCCGAGGCCGACCGGCTGGCCCGCTCCGAGGGGCTCGACTGCCGGTTCGTCCACGGCAACGCCTTCGACCTCCCGGAGGTGGCCACCGTCTACGTCTCCACCGGAGTGCTGCGCCACTACCGCGGCCCCGAACTCACGGAGTTCTTCCAGGCCCAGGCCGACTCGCCGGCCCTCGCCTTCTGCCACTACGACATCGCCGCCACCCGGCTTGCCCCCGTCGGCTCCTGGATGCACCACCGGGCCCGCACGCGCGATCCGCTCGCCCGCCACGACGGGTTCGTCTCCGCCCTGCGCGCCCACTCCGACGAGACGCTGCTGCGCGCCGCCACCATCCCTGGCATCCGGCCCCTGGTCCACGCACCCCGCCGGCCCGCCAATCCCTTCCGCACCGTCATGCGCCCGGTCATCGGCATCCGGCCGGAGCTGGAGGCCCCGCTGCGCGAGGCCCTGGGGCCGTCCGCCCGGCGGCTGGTGGGAGCGGAGCGGTTCGGCGCGGGCGGCGACGCGGGTCAGTAGGTGCCGGTGAGGTGGGCGAAGACGACCACGTTGCCCTGGTAGCCGGTGCGCGGCGAGAAGCCGCCGCCGCAGGTGATGACGCGGAGCTCGGCGCGCGGCGAAGGCCCGTAGACGCGGGCGTCGGGAAAGGCCTTGGAGTCGTAGACCTCCACCGCGTGGACGGTGAACACGGCCGTACGCCCATCGGTGCGGGCCACTTCGATCAGGGCCCCGCGGCGCAGCGCGCCGAGGTGGTAGAAGACCGCCGGTCCGGTGGCGTTGTCCACGTGTCCCGCGACGACCGCGGTGCCCGTGGCGCCCGGGGTGGTGCCGTCGCGGTACCAGCCGGCCAGGTCCCGGCGGGCGGGCGGCGGCACTTCGAGGCTGCCGTCGGACTGCAGGCCGAGCCCCATGAGCGGGGCGTCCACCCGGATGGACGGGATCCGGATCCGGGTGGGCGGGGAGCCGGGGAGCGGGGAGATGGATCCGGGGTACTGCGCCTGGGCGCTCAGCGCCTCGCCGGGGGAGGGCAGCGGGGGCCGGACCTGTTCGCCGGAGCCGCTGCTGATGAGCCAGACGCCGATGCAGGCGGCGAGTGCGACGAGCCCGCCGCGGTGGGCTCGGCCTGCTTCCATACGGCCCCCTTGCCGTTGGCGCTTCGGTGACTGTCCGTCGCCCGGCCCCGCGTACGGGGGGGACCTCGCGGGGCCGGGCGACGGGAGGCGGTACCGGTCGGACCGCGGCCGGGGCCGCGGTGGGCGTCCGTCAGCTCTGCGTGCCGCTCGCCCGGCGACGCAGGAGCCAGATACCGCCGACGGCGGTGGTGGCCAGCACTGCCACTCCCGCCGTGATCTTGGCGGGGTCGGTGGTGGTGGTCGTGCCACCGCCCACCCCGGTACGGACGTGGCCCTGCGGGCCGCGGTCGTGTTCGGTGACGGTCAGGTCGCCGGTGGCGAACTTGCCGTTCGCGCAGGTGGCGCCGATGCCGTAGGTGCCCGGGTGGACCGAGTGGCCGACCTGGAACTGTCCCACGACCACCTCCTTGTGGGTCCCCGGGGCCAGCTTGAAGCGGCCGCCGCCGACGGTGGAGGCATCGCCCTCGGCATGGCTGTCGGGGCCGCAGGCACGGGTGTTCACCGTGACGGTGGTGCCGGGCGGGGCGGACTTGGGCCACACCTCCAGGGGGGCGAAGTCACCGGGCGCGAAGGCCGCCATCCCCAGGTCCGCGGCGGCGACCGCGCCCGCCACCGGCCCGGCGAACGCGAGAGCGGTCAGCGCGGTGGCGGTGAGCACGTGGGCGGTGCGTCGGCGCATGGTGGGTCTCCTGGTGGACACGGGGTCGTGTTACCGAGGTAACCGGCGGTGGCGACCGGGCGCCTGCTGATGTCCTGTCAGATTCGCCGCCGGTCGTCCTGAGCGGAGTCGTTTGCGCAGCTCAGCGCCTGCGAGGCGGCCATCCGTGTGCCCCCACCCCGTCCGGGTGACCGCGCCCTGCCCGGGGCGCCCCCGGCGGATCCCTACGCCGGGGGCAGGGTGATCGTGGCCGAGGCGCCCGCGGGTGCGGCGTTCGCGAGGGTGACCCGGGCTCCGATGACCTGGGCCTGGCCCAGGGCGATGGTCAGGCCGAGCCCCGTGCCCTGGCCGCGTTCGGCCGTGCCCGTCTGGAACCGCTGGGGCCCGTCGCGCAGCAGGTGCTCGGGGAAGCCCGGCCCCCGGTCGAGGACCGTCACCGTGTTCCCCGCCACCGTCACGATGATCGTCGCCCCGCCGTGCCTGTGGGCATTGACCAGCAGGTTCGTCAGGATCCGTTCCAGCCTGCGCACGTCCGTGCGCACGTCGCTCCCGCCGTCCGCGCCCCGTACCGTCGCCGCCACCCCCGAACGCCGGGTGATCGACTCCACCAGTGGCCCCAGCGGGTGGACGTCGAGCTGGGCCTCCTCGCGGTCCGCGTCCAGCCGGGCCACCTCCAGGAGGTCCTCCGTCAGCGTCCGCAGCGCCGCGACCCGGTCGCGCACCAGCTCGGTGGGCCGGCCCGAGGGCAGCAGTTCGGCGGCCGTGTGCAATCCGGTCAGGGGGGTCCGCAGCTCGTGCGCCACGTCCGCGGTGAACCGCTGCTCGGCCACCAGCCGCCGCTGCAGGCTCGCCGCCATCGTGTCCACGGCCGAGGACAGCGCCGCGACTTCGTTGCGGGTTCCGGGCACCCCCGAAGGCCCGATCCGGGCGTCCAGTTCGCCCGCGCTGATCCGCCGGGCCGTCTCCGCCGCCGACCGCAGGTCCTTGCTCAGCCGACTCGCGAGCAGCGATCCGCCGAACGCGGCCAGGGTGACGACCACCGCTCCGGAGGCGACCAACTGCTGGTCGAGATCGCGCAGTTCCTCCTGGTCGGAGGCGAGCGACTGGCGTACGGAGAGCACTTGGTCGCCGCCGACCGGCCGGGCGGCCCAGACGGCCGGGCGGGGGCCGTCCAGGTCGAGGTAGGTGGTGCGCTCCCCGGCGAGGGCCGCCCTGCGCAGCGGCTCGGGGAGGTTGGGGCAGTCGATCCGGGCGTCGGCCTCGCCGACCTTGTCGAAGTCCAGCTGGCCGGTGAGCTCGTAGACCTGCCGTACGCGCACCAGTTGCGCGGTGGCGCTCTGCCGGGCGGCCTCGGCGACCTGGCGGACGCGGGCCTCGTGGATCAGGACGCCGATGGTGACGGCGACGAGCGAGCAGCCGACGGCGAGCAGCACGGAGATCTTCCAGCGCAGGCCGAGGGCGCGCACGAGCAGGCGGCAGCGGAGCAGGGCCGACTTCACCGCGGGCCACTGCCCTTCCCGGAGGTGGGCGCCGGCTGCGCCGCGCACTCCTCGGCGCCGGAGATGGCGTTGCCGAAGCGCTTCTCGTCGCTGACCACGACCATCCGCACCCCGTCCCAGTGGTAGCGGACGGCGTGCGCGGAACCGTCGTCGTCCGCGGTGCGCACCAGCAGGTCGGTGCCCACGGTCTCGGGGCTCAGCCGGCGCCCGCTGGTGCGCAGGATCGGCAGGATCTTCCCGTCGACCGCGGTGTACACGGCGAGCATCGAGCGGCCGGTCTCGGTGTCCCCGGCGACGATCAGCTCGTCCTTCCCGTCACCGGTGACGTCCTTGTACCGGGCGGGCCGGAGCCCCGGACGGCCCGGGGACGGGATGTCCGTGCTCCTGGCGAACTGCCTCATCTGCCGGTCCGCGTACAGGACGGCCCGTACGTCGACCTTCTCGATGCCCTGCGGACCCACCGGGGGTGCACCGTCGAGGGGTGAGGGCGGAGGGACCTGGCTGGATACGGCCGCCCCGCCCGCCGCCGGCGATTCCTCGGTCCACATCGGCCACAGCGGCTTCGCCTGCGGCTGGGCCGAGACCGGCGGCGCGGGCTCGCTGCGGCCGAGTCCGCCCGGTGCGGCGCAGCCGCCGAGACCGACGCAGAGCAGGGCCGCGGCGAGGAGGCTGCGGCGGGTCAGTCGAGACATGGGGGGCCAGAACCGTGAGGTGGTGGGGAGGGGGGACACTGACGGTGAACGGCGTCGGTCACGGGCGTCGGGCGACGTGGTGGACTGTCCAGTGTGAGTCGAGGGAGGGCTGTATGGCATCGGTCGATCGGCCGGAGGACCGGGGCGAAAGTACGAGACCGGCACCGGTACCCGTACCCGTGACGGAACGGGAGGAGCTTCCCTTCTTCGTCTACGGGACCCTGCGGCCCGGCGAGGTCAACCACGACCTCTTCCTGCGCGGCCGCACGGCCGCCGAGGAGCCCGCCCGCCTTCCGGACGCGGCACTGTACGAGGGCCCCGGCTACCCCTACGCCGTCGACCGGCCGGGCTCCGCCATAGCCGGGGAGCTGATCACCCCGGTCCCGGGGGCGTACGGGGAACTCCTTGCCGCGCTGGACCTGCTGGAGGAGTACGAGGGCCCGGGAAGCCCCGCCAACATCTACGACCGCTCCGCCCGCGAGGCCCTGCGCCCCGACGGCACCGCCGTCCGCGCCTGGGTCTACCTGGCGGCCCCGCCCCTGGCCCGCCGCCTGGCGGACTCGGGCACCGAGATCCCCGGCGGCGACTGGCTGCGCCGCGGCTAGAGCGGGGGCTCTACAGGCCTTCCGCGCCCCGGTTGCGCAGGCGCTGGCCGTACTGCTGGAGGACCCAGAGCTCTTCCTGGACCGCCGCCAGCTGCTCCGGGGAGCCCTGGTGGCCCAGGCGGGCCATCGTGCCCTGGATCTCGTGCACCCGGCGGTCGACGGCGCGCAGCCGGACCTGGACCAGCTGGACCCCGGCGTAGATCTCGTCGACCGTCTTCGCGTGGATGGCTTCGACCACGAGCTCGGTGACGAGCGCGCGGACGGTGTCGTTCGGAGCGGCTTCCCGGACCCGGGTCAGATAGTCCTCGGTGCCCAGGGAGGCTCCGCCGGCGTCCTGGATGGCCTGGCGGACGGCCGCGTAGGGCGGTGCGGTGAATTCGTCCATCCCGTACGCGTCGAAGGCGGGGGAGACCAGGGCCGGGCGCTGGAGCGCCAGCTTGAGCAGCTCCCGCTCGGTGCGGGCGGCCGGGCTGCGCAGGTTCAGAGCGGGGCCCGCGGGTGCGGCGGCGGGCGCGGGGATGTCCTCGTACCCGTGGCCGGACTTGCCGCCCCGGCCCTTCTGGGGCTGGTTGCCGCGCTCCCGGGCCCAGCGGTCGAGCTGGGCGATCCGCTTCACGACGAACTGCTCGTCCCGCATGCCCAGCATGCCCGCCAGCTGGACCGCCGACTCGTGCTGGATCCCGACGTTCTTGATCTTCTTGATGATCGGGGCGGCCTCGTCCAGCGCGGCCGACCGACCCGCCGGGTTCTCCAGGTTGTGCCGGGCCACGATGTGCTTGAGCGCGAACTCGAACAGCGGGGTCCGGGCCTCGACCAGCGCGGCCACGGCCGCGTCGCCCTGCGCCAGGCGCAGGTCGCAGGGGTCCATGCCGCCCGGGGCGATGGTGATGGAGGTCTCGGCGGCGAACTTCTGGTCGTCCTCGAAGGCGCGCAGCGCGGCCTTCTGCCCGGCCGCGTCCCCGTCGAAGGTGAAGATCACCTCGGCGGTCGCGTTGTCCATCAGCAGGCGGCGCAGGATCTTGATGTGGTCCCCGCCGAAGGCGGTGCCGCAGGTGGCGATCGCGGTGGTGACCCCGGCCATGTGGCAGGCCATCACGTCGGTGTAGCCCTCGACGACGACGGCCCGGGAGGTCTTCGCGATCTCCTTCTTGGCCAGGTCGATGCCGTAGAGCACCTGGGACTTCTTGTAGATCAAGGTCTCGGGGGTGTTCAGGTACTTGGGGCCGTTGTCGTCGTCGCGCAGCTTGCGCGCGCCGAAGCCGACCACCTCGCCGCTGATGTCGCGGATGGGCCACATCAGGCGGCCGCGGAAGCGGTCGATGGGCTTTCCGCTGCGGCTGTCCTGGGCCAGGCCCGAGGTGATCAGTTCCTTGTCGCTGAAGCCCTTGCCACGCAGGAAGCGGGTCAGGTGGTCCCAGCCCGCCGGGCTGTAGCCCACGCTGAAGTGCGCGGCCGCGGCCTGGTCGAAGCCGCGCTCGGCCAGGAACTTGCGGCCGATCTCCGCCTCGGCGCTGCCCAGCTGCTCCATGTAGAAGAGGGCGGCGGCCTTGTGCGCCTCGACCAGCCGGATGCGCTCCCCGCGGCCGCTGGTGCCGGCGGTGTAGCCGCCCTCTTCGTACCGCAGGGTGATGCCGGCCAGTCCGGCCAGGCGCTCGACCGCCTCCGAGAAGGAGAGGTGGTCGATCTTCATGACGAAGTCGAGGGTGTCCCCGCCCGCCTGGCAGCCGAAGCAGTGGTAGAAGCCCTTGCTGGGGCTGACCTGGAAGGACGGGGACTTCTCGTCGTGGAACGGGCAGAGGCCCTTGAGGTTGCCGCCGCCCGCGTTGCGCAGCTGGAGGTACTCCGAGACCACGGCGTCGATAGGGACCGCGTCCCGTACCGCCTTCACGTCGTCGTCGTTGATCCGTCCTGCCACGCGGGCAAGTCTACGGCCGGGGGCCGACAATCCCGTCAGGCCCCCTCCGCCGGTACCAGGACAGAAAGCGGAACGGTGGGGTCCGCCAGCCTTTCGCGGTCTACGGGCGCCTTCGACCTGATCAGGGCCTGGATGTGCTCGGTGACGTCCCACACGTTGACGTTCATTCCGGCCAGGACCCGGCCGTCCGACAGCCAGAAGGCGATGAACTCCCGCTTGCCCACGTCCCCGCGGATCAGCACCTGGTCGTAGCCGCCCACCGGGGCGTACCCCGAGTACTCCAGGCCCACGTCGTACTGGTCCGAGAAGAAGTACGGCACCCGGTCGTAGCTGACCTCCTGCCCCAGCATCGCCTTCGCGGCGGCCGGACCCCCGTTCAGGGCGTTCGCCCAGTGCTCCACCCGCAGCCGGGTCCCCAGCGTCGGATGGTGCGCCGCGGCCACGTCCCCGACCGCGAAGATGTCCGGGTCGGAGGTGCGCAGGGACGCGTCCACGGCGATCCCGCCGCCGTGCTCCCGGTCCACCAGGGCCAGACCCGAGGTCTCCGCGAGGGCCGTGCGCGGCGCCGCCCCGATCGCCGAGAGGACCGCGTGCGCCGGGTGCTCCTCCCCGTCGTCGGTGCGCGCAGCCAGCACCATCCCGTCGTGCCCGACGATCTCGGTCAGCCGGGCCCCGAAGTGGAAGCGGACCCCGTGCGAGGCGTGCAGGTCCGCGAAGAGCCGGCCGATCTCCGGACCGAGCACCGCGTGCAGCGGGGTCGCCTCCGGCTCGATCACCGTGACCTCGGCCCCGTACCCGCGGGCCGCCGCGGCGACCTCCAGGCCGATCCAGCCGGCGCCCGCGATCAGCAGGTGCCCGTTGTCGCGGCCGAGTCCGGCCAGCGCGCCCCGCAGCCGTTCGGCGTGCGCGAGCCGGCGCAGATGGTGCACCCCGACCAGCTCGGTGCCCGGGATGTCCAGCCGGCGCGGCTCCGCGCCGGTGGCCAGCAGCAGCTTGTCGTAGGGCAGCGCCGTGCCGTCGCCGAGGACCACTTTCTTGGCCTCCCGGTCGAGCTGGACCGCCGGCTGGCCGAGGTGCAGCTCGATGTCGGAGGCCGCGTACCAGGAGGGCTCGTGGACGAAGACGCTCTCGCGCTCCTCCTTGCCCGCCAGGTATCCCTTGGAGAGCGGGGGCCGCTCGTAGGGATGGTCGCGCTCGTCTCCGATGAGGATCACCCGCCCCGTGAACCCCTCGGACCTCAGCGTCTCGGCCGCCTTAGCTCCGGCAAGCCCTGCGCCGACGATGACGAATGTCCGGTGTGCGTCGACCACCTGATGCCTCCTCATAACCTCTCCGCCACATGCGACCACATGCGAGCGTCCCGCACTGAGCCTGCCGCGTGAAGGGGGAGTGGCCCGATCGGCTCACCCTTCGGCGCGTCGCGTGCGCATCGTGAGCCGGGCGTGCAGGGAGCGCGCCGAGGCGTCGGTGAGCATCGCGATCTGGTCGACCACCGCACGTTTGCGGGCCTTGTCGTCCGGCGCGGCGTCGAAGACGGCCCGGAACTGCGGGTCCAGGCCCTCCGGCGCGCGGGCGCTCAGCGCCTCCGCGAGCTCGGCCAGGACGATCCGCTGATCGGCGCGGATCCGCTCCTGCTCGTCGCGCTGCATGACGTACAGGTCGGCGACCGCCTTGAGGACGGCGCATTCGTTGCGGGCCTCGCGCGGGACCACCAGCTCCGCCCCGTACCGGGTCAGGCGGCCGGTTCCGTACGCCTGCCGGGTGGCTCCCTCGGCGGCCAGGCAGAAGCGGCCGATCAGCTGGCTCGTGGCGTCCTTCAGGCGGGCCTGGGCCACGGCCGAGCCGTCGTACCCGTGCGGCCACCAGTCCTGCTCCATCAGTCGGTCCAGCGCTTCGCGCAGCTCCTCCGGCTCGGTGTCGGCCGGCACGTACCGGCCGATCGCCACCCGCCAGATCACGGTGCGCTCGGGCTCGGCGAAGAGCAGGTTCGGGTCGAGGTGGCCGGCGTGCAGGCCGTCCTCGAAGTCGTGGACGGAGTACGCCACGTCGTCGGCCCAGTCCATGACCTGGGCCTCGAAGCACTTGCGGTCGGCGGGCGCGCCGCGGCGCAGCCACTCGAAGACCGGCAGGTCGTCCTCGTAGGCGCCGAACTTCACCGACCCGGGGTCGGTGGGGTGGTCCCCGCGCGCCCAGGGGTACTTGGTTGCGGCGTCCAGGCAGGCCCGGGTGAGGTTGAGCCCCACGCTGACGAGCGCGCCGCTCTGCGGATCTGGGACGAACCGCTTGGGCTCCAGCCGGGTCAGCAGGCGCAGCGACTGGGCGTTGCCCTCGAAGCCGCCGCAGTCCTTGGCGAACTCGTTGAGTGCCTCCTCGCCGTTGTGGCCGAAAGGCGGGTGTCCCATGTCGTGCGAGAGGCAGGCGGCCTCGACCAGATCGGGATCGCAGCCGAGCGCGGCGCCGAGCTCGCGGCCGACCTGGGCGCATTCCAGGGAGTGCGTCAGGCGCGTACGGGGACTCGCGTCCCAGTCGTACGAACGCGTACCGGGGGTGACCACCTGGGTCTTACCGGCGAGGCGGCGCAGGGCGGAGGAGTGCAGCACGCGGGCGCGGTCGCGCTGGAAGGCGGTCCGGCCCGGCCGTTTGTCGGGCTCGGCGGCCCAGCGCTCGGTATCGGCGAAATCGTAGGGCGGACGAGCGGACGCGGTGGTGCCTTCCAAGCCTTCCATGCTCCGAACGGTAACCGGAGTCACCGACAAGAGGAGCAATCCGAGCAATCGGAACCAACACGCCCTTTACGCGGTGGCCAGTTCCAGTGGTCCGCTCCGCTCCTTGTACCGCTCCGCGAGGGCTTCGTCGTAGCGCTGGAGCACCAGGCGGGCCAGCGCCGGATGATCGCCCAGCGGGGCGGCGGCCGCCCCCGGCGCGGCAGCGGCGCTCGCGGAGGCGAACCGCCCCGGGGCGGTGAAGTACGAGGCCACGGCGGGCCGGTGGCAGCCCCGCGCGGCCAGGGCCCGTACCGCCTCGGGCACGGTGGGCGCGGCGGCCGAGGCGTAGGCCGCCACCACGGGCACCCCGCCGAGCCGCTCGGACAGCAGGGCGGCGGTGGCCCTCGTATCCGCGGCGGACTCGGGGTCGCGCGATCCGGCGGCGGCCAGCACCACCGCCGACCCGGCGCTCCAGCCGGCCTCCACGAGCCGCTCGTAGAGGGCTTCGACCAGCAGCGGATGCGGGCCGAGGGGGGCCGCGACCCGGGTCCGCAGGTGCCCGGCGCGGGCGGCCGCGGCAGGCAGGTCCCGCTTGACGTGGGTTCCGCGCCCCAGCAGCAGCGGCACGAGCACGGCGCCTCCGGTGGCCCGTTCGAGCGTGTGGTCGAGCAGCGGCTGGTTCAGCTCGATGTGCCCGAGCCGGACACGGAGGCGGGGGCGGAGCTCGCGGACCCGTTCGAGCAGGGCTTCGCCGGCGGGGAGGGCACGCGGGTCACGGCTGCCGTGGGCCACGGCGACGAGGGTGGGCTGCATGGGAGGGCTCCGTGGTGTCGGGGGCGCAGCCCGCTGAGCTGCGTGCCGAGCTGGGCGGTGATCCGGGTCAGGAGCTCCGCCGTGGTGGCGGGCTGAAGGGGAAGGGACTCGGGAGGGTGCGCCGGCTCCGTCATGAACCGATCCTGCGCGCCGCACGTTGCCGGTGCGTTGCGCCGGGGTGACGGGTCTTTTCCACCTGCTCACAGGAGGATGGACGGCGGGGGTGGACGGCGCGGAACGGCGGGGGTGGACGGCGCGGAACGGCGCCGGGGCGGATGCCCCGGCGAGGACCGGCCCCGGCGGCCGAAGCGGCCGCGGCAACCGAGGGATCTTCCTCCGCGTCCTGAGCTGCGGAACACCAACCAGGCACAACACGGGGGTCGGGCATGCACGGGACCGGGACACGGCTGACGGAGCGGCTGCGGCCGGGGGCGCTGGTGCCCCGGACCGTACGGGGCCGGCGGCGGGCCGTGCGGCTGGTGATGGCCGGCTGCGTGCTGGCGCTGCTGCCCTCCGCGTGGACCCACGCCGCCGCCGCGCCCCGGCTGCGCACCACCGCCGACGCGCCCGCCGCCGAGGTGGCGGTGGTCTTCGGAGCCGGGCTGTGGAACGGCCGCCCGACCCCGTACCTGGCGAACCGGCTGGACGCCGCCGTCGAGCTCTACCGCGCGGGCAAGGTCAAGGTCGTCCTCGTCACCGGGGACAACAGCCGCACCGAGTACGACGAGCCCGACGCGATGCGCGCGTACCTGACCGGCCACGGCGTGCCCGACGGGCGGATCGTCAGCGATTTCGCGGGATTCGACACCTGGGACTCCTGCGTCCGGGCCCGGGAGGTCTTCGGGGTCCACCGGGCGGTGCTCATCAGCCAGGGCTTCCACATCCGCCGGGCGGTCGCCCTGTGCGAGGCCGCGGGCGTGGACTCGTACGGGGTCGGCGTCGACGACGCGCACGACGTGACCTGGTACTACGGCGGCACGCGCGAGGTGTTCGCGGCGGGCAAGGCGGCCCTGGACGCGATGTTCAAGCCGGAGCCGAAGTTCCTGGGCCCGAAGGAGGAGGGGGTGTCGCGGGCCCTGGCCGCTCTGGCAGACTGACGCCGCTGTCGGCGTATGCCGATTAGTCATATGGCAATCTGTCTGATGCGTCAGGGGTCGTGGTTACCGTGGCTGTAGTGGATCTGAGTGACAAGGTCGTCGTCATCACCGGCGGGGCCCGCGGCCTCGGCGCGGCGGCCGCGCAGGCCGTCGTGGACGGCGGCGGCAAGGTGCTGATCACCGACGTCCTGGAGGCGGAGGGCGCCGGGACGGCGGCGAAGCTGGGCGACTCGGCGCGCTTCTTCAAGCACGACGTGACGAGCGAATCCGACTGGCAGGCGGCACTGCAGTACGCGGTCGCCGAGTTCGGCCGCATCGACGGCCTGGTCAACAACGCCGGCATCTCCACCGGCCAGTTCCTGGAGCACGAGAGCGTCGAGCACTTCCGCCGGGTCGTCGAGATCAACCTGGTCGGCGTCTTCATCGGCATCAAGACCGCGATCCCGCTGCTGCGGGAGAACGGCGGCGGCTCCATCGTCAACATCTCCTCCGCCGCCGGCCTCACCGGCCTCGCGCTGACAGCCGGGTACGGGGCCTCGAAGTGGGCCGTGCGCGGACTGTCGAAGGTCGGCGCGGTCGAGCTCGCCGAGGCCGGGATCCGCGTCAACTCGGTCCACCCCGGCATGACGCTGACCCCGATGACCGCCCCGATCGGCATCCAGGCCGGCGAGGGCAACTACCCCGGCGCCCCGCTGGGCCGCGTCGGCCTTCCCGAGGAGATCGCCGCCGCCGTCGCCTTCCTCCTCTCGGACGCCGCCGGCTACATGACCGGCGCCGAGCTGGCCGTCGACGGCGGCTGGACGGCCGGCCTCACGGTGAAGTACCTCACCGGCCAGTGACGCACCTCAGCGGGCAGCACCTCCCCGGGGCAGCACCTCACCGGGCAGTGACGTACCTCACCGGGCGGCAGGGCCCGCGCTGAGGTGCCCGTACAAGAGGCGTAACCGGGCGCGGCGGCGGGCGTAACACCCGCGACGCATGGTGAGGCGCATGCACACCCCGGGAGCCGCACCGGCCGATACCGCCTCCTCCGCCGTCACCGCCACGCACTGCCCGTACTGCGCGCTGCAGTGCGGCATGAACCTCCGCCCCGAACCGGGCGGAGCGGCAGTGACGGTGGAGGAGCGCGCGGACTTCCCCGTGAACCTGGGCGCGCTGTGCGGCAAGGGCCGCACGGCCCCCGCAGTGCTCTCCTCCCGGGTGCGCCTCACCGAGCCGCTCGTCCGCACCCACGCCGGGCGGCTGGAGCCGGCCACTTGGGAGGAGGCCCTCGACGCCGTCGCCGAGGGGCTGGCCCGTACGCGCAGGACGTACGGGGCCGACGCGGTCGGGGTGTTCGGCGGAGGCGGGCTGACCAACGAGAAGGCGTACGCCCTCGGAAAGTTCGCCCGCGTCGCCCTGCGGACCTCGCAGATCGACTACAACGGCCGGTTCTGCATGTCCTCGGCCGCCGCCGCGCACCAGCGGGCCTTCGGGCTCGACCGGGGGCTGCCCTTCCCGCTGGAGGACATCCCCCGGACCGGCTGCGTCATCCTCGTCGGCTCCAACCCCGCCGAGACCATGCCGCCCGCCCTGCGGTTCTTCCGGGAACTGCGCGAGAACGGCGGCACGTTGATCGTGGTGGACCCCCGCCGCACACGGACCGCCGAACAGGCCGACCTGCACCTGGCCCCGCGCCCCGGCACGGACCTGGCACTGGCCCTCGGCCTGCTCCACCTCGTCGTCGCGGGCGGCCGCACCGACGAGGAGTTCATCGCTTCGCGCACCACCGGCTGGGAGGAGGCCCGCGCGGGCGCGATGGCGCACTGGCCGGAGCTGGTCGAGCGGATCACGGGCGTGCCCGTGCCCAAGCTCCGCGAGGCGGTGCGGATGTTCTGCGAGCCGACCTCCGCCATGGTCCTGACCGCCCGCGGCCCCGAGCAGCAGTCCAAGGGCACCGACACCGTCGGCGCCTGGATCAACCTCTGCCTCGCCACGGGCCGCGCCGGCCGCCCCCTCTCCGGCTACGGGTGCCTCACCGGGCAGGGCAACGGCCAGGGCGGCCGCGAACACGGCCAGAAGGCCGACCAGCTCCCCGGCTACCGCAAGCTCACCGACCCGGCGGCGCGGGCGCACGTCGCCGAGGTGTGGGGCATCGACCCCGCGGACCTCCCCGGCCCCGGCCGCAGCGCATACGAACTCCTCGACGCCCTCGGCACGGACGTCAGGGCCCTGCTCCTCATGGGCTCCAACCCGGTGGTCTCCGCCCCCCGGGCCGGCCACATCGAGGACCGCATCCGCTCCCTGGACTTCCTGGCCGTCGCGGACGTCGTCCTCTCGGAGACCGCGGCCCTCGCCGACGTGGTCCTCCCCGTCACCCAGTGGGCGGAGGAGACCGGCACCACCACCAACCTGGAGGGCAGGGTCCTGCTCCGCCGCCGGGCCCTGACCCCGCCCCCGGGTGTCCGCAGCGACCTGGAGGTCCTGCACGGACTGGCCGCCCGGCTGGGCGTGCCGAAGGCCTTCCCGACCTCGCCCGAGGAGGTCTTCGAAGAGCTCCGCCGCGCCTCGGCCGGCGGCCCGGCGGACTACGCGGGGATCAGCTACGCCCGCATCGAAGCCGAACAGGGCGTCTTCTGGCCCTGCCCGGACGAAACCCACCCCGGCACCGAGCGCCTCTTCCTCGACCGCTTCGCCACCGACGACGGCCGGGCCCGCTTCGTCCCCGTCGTCCACCGCGACTCCGCGGAGGTCCCGGACGCCGAGTACCCGTTCCTCCTGACCACCGGCCGGGTGGTCGCCCAGTACCAGTCGGGCGCGCAGACCCGCAGGGTGGACGAGCTCAACGAGGCCGCCCCCGGCCCCTTCGTGGAACTCCACCCCCGCCTCGCGGCCCGCATCGGCGCGGTCGACGGAGCCCCCCTCGCGGTCACCTCCCGCCGCGGCCGCGCGGTGGCCCCGGCCCGCATCACCGACACCATCCGCGCGGACACGGTCTTCATGCCCTTCCACTGGCCGGGCGAGGGCCGAGCCAACACCCTGACCAACCCGGCCCTGGACCCCGTCTCCCGGATGCCGGAATTCAAGGTCTGCGCGGTCCGGGTGGAGCCGGCCTAGGCGTCCGGGGCCCCGGCGAAGGTCGGCGCCAGCGCCGCCAACAGCCGCCGGGCGTACTCCTCCTCGGAGCCGGAGAGCTGCGGGTACTCGGCCGTGAAGTGGTCCCACTCGTGGCCGACGTTCCCGTACGCGGCGATGTCCTCCATGCTCACGCCCGGGTGGGGCAGCGGCTGTTCGGGAGCCAGCCGGAACACCTGGTCCAGCAGCGCGTGCGGCAGCGGGCAGCGCTCGGCCAGCAGCACGGCGTCGTAGAGGTCCTTGCCCTGCGGATGGGCGTCGCTGACCAGCCACAGCAGCTTCCAGGCCCGCGCCCAGGCGGCAGTCCGCTCCGGGTCGTCGAAGACCGGAACGCCGGCCCGGTAGCCGCGCGCGAAGTGCTTCAGCGAAGGATCGAAGACCGCCTGCTGGCGTACGTCGTCACCCGCCACCGGCAGCAAGGTGCGGGGCAGTCCCTTCTCGGTCCGGGTGGCCTCGTCCAGCGGTTCCCGGGAGCTGCGCGGTCATAGTCGGCCGGGAGCAGGAGTTCGAGGTGGTGCTCGAAGTAGCCGCCGCCCGGGCCCGGCCGGTCCGTGGTCCAGGGGACGGTCTCGACCTTGACCCGGACCGGGTCGAAGCCGGCCGCCCGCAGGGCGGGGACGAGCCGCTCGTGGCCGTCGCGGTCCGCCAGTCAGCATCGGCTGCGAGACCATCCGGCCCCGGGCCAGGAGGATATGGGTGACCTTCAACTTCCGCGCCCCGGACCACGCGTCGAGCCGTTCCAGCTCCGCCGGATCCGGGCAGCGCACCGTGACATGGGTTTCGTACAAAGGCATGGCAGTGGTCTTCTCGGACATGAGTCCGATCCGCATCGGGGTTCTGGTCCGGGGGTAACCATCGGTCACGCACCGGACTCAGAAAGTGCTCGCACGCCCCTCGTGGCAGCGATGTGCCGTACGCCACACTGAGGTCCGGTGCCCCCGTCCTCGGAGCCCTGTGGAGGTCGCCCCCGTGCAGACCCAGAGCCTGACCGTCACCGTCAGCCCGCCCTCGGACGCCGCCGCGTCGGCCGAAGCCGCCGCCGGCGAAGAGCCCGAGGCGGACGCCGTGGACGAGGAGGAGCCCGAGGAGGAGCCCGAGGTCCGGGAGTCGGCCGAGCAGGTGCCCACCCAGCGCAGGCGCGCGGGTGACAGCTCCGCCGGAGCGGGCCCGTCCGCCGACCTGTTCCGCCAGTACCTGCGCGAGATAGGCCGCATCCCGCTGCTGACCGCCGCCGACGAGGTCGATCTCGCACGGCGCGTCGAAGCGGGGCTGTTCGCCGAGGAGAAGCTCGGCAGCGGCGAGCGGCTCGACCTCCAGCTCACGCTCGACCTGGACAAGCTCGTCGTCATGGGCCGGATGGCCAAGCGCCGCCTCATCGAGTCGAACCTGCGGCTCGTCGTCTCCGTCGCCAAGCGCTACGTGGGCCGCGGGCTCACCATGCTCGACCTGGTCCAGGAGGGGAACCTCGGACTGATCCGGGCCGTCGAGAAGTTCGACTACGCCCGCGGCTACAAGTTCTCCACCTACGCCACCTGGTGGATCCGCCAGGCCATGTCCCGCGCCCTGGCCGATCAGGCCCGGACCATCCGCGTGCCGGTCCACGTGGTCGAGCTGATCAACCGCGTCGTCCGTGTCCAGCGCCGCATGCTCCAGGAGCGCGGGTACGAGCCCACCGCCGAAGAGGTCGCCGCCCACCTGGAGCTGACCCCCGAACGGGTCCTGGAGGTGCTGCGCCTCGCCCAGGAGCCGGTCTCGCTGCACGCCCCCGTGGGCGAGGAGGACGACGTCGCGCTCGGCGACCTCATCGAGGACGGAGACGCCGCCTCGCCCGTGGAATCGGCCGCGTTCTTCCTGCTCCGCGAGCACCTGGAAGCGGTCCTCTCCACCCTCGGCGAGCGCGAGCGCAAGGTCGTCCAGCTGCGCTACGGGCTCGCCGACGGCCGCCCGCGCACCCTGGAGGAGATCGGCCGGATCTTCGGCGTGACCCGCGAGCGGATCCGCCAGATCGAGTCCAAGACCCTCAACAAGCTCCGCGACCACGCCTTCGCCGACCAGCTCCGCGGCTATCTGGACTGAAACGGGCAGGGGGCGCCCCGAAGGACGCCCCCACCTCGAGCCGGTCCGGTCAGTCGACCTCGGCGACCGCCTGCGCGAACTGCGCCGCGTACAGCCGCGCGTACGCGCCGTCCGAGCCCAGCAGCTCCTCGTGCGTGCCCTGTTCCACGATGGAGCCGCTCTCCATCACGAGGATCAGGTCGGCGTCGCGGATCGTGGACAGCCGGTGCGCGATCACGAAGGAGGTGCGGCCGGCCGCGAGGCGGGCCATCGCCTTCTGGATCAGCACCTCGGTACGGGTGTCCACCGAGCTCGTCGCCTCGTCGAGCACCAGGATCACCGGGTCGGACAGGAACGCCCGCGCGATGGTGATCAGCTGCTTCTCGCCCGCGCTGACGCCCGCGCCCTCGTCGTCCAGCACCGTGTCGTAGCCCTGGGGCAGGGTGCGGATGAACCGGTCCGCGTGCGCCGCCCGCGCGGCCTCCTCGATCTCGGCGCGCGTCACCTCCCGCGAGGCACCGTAGGCGATGTTCTGCGCGATGGTGCCGCCGAAGAGCCAGGTGTCCTGGAGCACCATGCCGATGCCGCCGCGCAGTTCCTCGCGGGTCATCTTCGCGATGTCCACGCCGTCGAGGGCGATCCGGCCGCCCGTGACCTCGTAGAACCGCATCAGGAGGTTGACCAGCGTGGTCTTGCCGGCGCCGGTCGGGCCGACGATCGCGACCGTGTGGCCCGGGTCGACGGTGAGCGAGAGGTCCTCGATCAGCGGCTTGTCCAGCTCGTAGCGGAAGGCGACCTTGTCGAAGGTGACCTGTCCGCGGAGGGTCTCCGGGCGCTCCGCGACCTCGACGTCCGGGTCCTGCTCCTCCGCGTCCAGCAGCTCGTAGACCCGCTCCGCCGAGGCGACGCCGGACTGCACCAGGTTCGCCATCGAGGCGACCTGGCTCAGCGGCATCGAGAACTGCCGCGAGTACTGGATGAAGGCCTGCACGTCACCGATCGACAGGGTGCCGGAGGCGACCTTCAGACCGCCGACGACCGCGACGAGCACGTAGTTGATGTTCGAGATGAACATCATCACGGGCTGCATGATCCCGGTGACCAGCTGCGCCTTGAACGAGGCCTTGTACAGCTCCTCGTTCTGCTCGGCGAAGAGGGCCGCGGACTCCTTCTGCCGGCCGAAGACCTTGACCAGCGTGTGGCCCGAGTACATCTCCTCCACGTGCGCGTTGAGCGCGCCCGTGGACTTCCACTGCGCCACGAACTGCGGCTGGGACTTCTTGCCGATCTTCGAGGCCACGTACGCCGAGACCGGGATGGTCACCAGCGCGACCAGAGCCAGCACCGGGGAGATCCAGAACATCATCGCCAGCACGCCGATGATGGTGAGCAGCGAGTTCATCAGCTGCCCCATCGTCTGCTGGAGCGTCTGGCCGATGTTGTCGATGTCGTTCGTGGCCCGGCTGAGCACCTCGCCGCGCTTCTGCCGGTCGAAGTAGGACAGCGGCAGCCGCGACAGCTTCGCCTGGAGGTCCTCGCGCATCCGGTACACGGTGCCGTTCTGAATGTGGTTCGACAGCCGTGTCGCGACCAGCATCAGCAGACCGGCGATCGTGAAGACGGCCAGCGCCCACAGCGCCACCGCCCCGACCGCGCCGAAGTCCACGCCCTTGCCCGGGGTGAAGTCGGTGCCGGACAGCATGTCCGCCATGCCGCCGTCGCCGTTGGCGCGCATCCCCGCCAGGGCCTGCTCCTTGGTGAGCCGGGGATCCATGTTCTTGCCGATGATCCCCGCGAAGACCAGGTCGGTGGCCTTGCCGAGGATCTTCGGACCGGTCACCGAAGCGGCGACGGAGCCGACGACGGCGACGACCATGCCCAACAGCTTGACCCGGTCGCGCGCCAGTTCGCGCAGCAGCCGTTTGCCCGAGCCCTTGAAGTCCATGGACCGCGTCGTCGGCGGTCCCATCATCATCCGTCCTCCGGGCCCGCTCATGCGGCCTCCGCCTCCGTCAGCTGGGAGAGCACGATCTCCCGGTAGGTCTCATTGCCGGCCATCAGCTCGTGATGGCGTCCTTCGCCCACCACTTGCCCCTCGTCGAGGACGATGATCCGGTCGGCGTCGCGGATCGTGGAGACCCGCTGGGCGACGATGACCACGGTGGCCTCCTCGGTCTCGCGGGCCAGGGCGGAGCGCAGCGCGGCGTCCGTCGCGTAGTCCAGGGCCGAGAAGGAGTCGTCGAAGAGGTAGATCTCCGGGCGCTGTACGAGCGTGCGCGCGATCGCGAGCCGCTGGCGCTGGCCGCCCGAGACGTTGGTTCCGCCCTGGGCGATGGGGGCGTCCAGCCCGCCCTCCAGCTCGGACACGAAGCCCTTGGCCTGCGCCACCTCCAGCGCGTGCCACAGCTCTTCGTCGGTGGCGTCGGGACGCCCGTAGCGCAGGTTGGTGGCGACGGTCCCGGAGAACAGGTACGGCTTCTGCGGCACCAGGCCGACCGTCCTGGCCAGCAGCTCCGGGTCGAGGCGGCGCACGTCCTCGCCGTCCACGAGGACCTCGCCGCCGGTCGCGTCGAACAGCCGGGGGACCAGGCCCAGCAGCGTGGACTTGCCGCTGCCCGTGGAGCCGATCACGGCGGTGGTCCGGCCGGGGCTTGCCACCAGGTCGACCCCGCGCAGGACGGGGGACTCGGCGCCCGGGTAGCGGAAGTCGGCGCCGCGCAGTTCGAGGCGGCCGTGGCTCAGCAGCTTGCGGACGGGGTCGGTGGGAGGGACCACGCTGGAGTCGGTGTCCAGGACTTCCTGGACGCGCTCGGCGCAGACCTCGGCGCGCGGCACCATCATGAACATGAAGGTGGCCATCATCACGGACATGACGATCTGCATCAGATAGGCCAGGAAGGCCGTCAGCTGGCCGATCTCCATGCCGCCGCTGTCGACGCGCATCGCACCGAACCAGATGACGGCGACGCTGGAGATGTTCACGACCACGATGACGGTCGGGAACATCAGCGCGAGCAGCTTGCCGGCCGCCAGGGAGACGCCGGTGAGGTCGGCGTTGGCCTCGCGGAAGCGGTCCTTCTCGTAGTCGTCGCGGATGAAGGCGCGGATCACCCGGTTGCCGGTGATCTGCTCGCGCAGGACCCGGTTCACGGTGTCCAGGCGCGTCTGCATCTTGCGGAACAGCGGCCGGGTCTTCAGCACGATCGCGCCGACCGACAGACCCAGGACGGGGACGACGGCGAGCAGCACGCCCGACAGCTTCACGTCGAGCGAGAGCGCCATGAAGATGCCGCCGACGCACATGATCGGAGCCGAGACCATCAGGGTGAAGGTCATCAGTACGAGCATCTGGATCTGCTGCACGTCGTTGGTCGTGCGGGTGATCAGCGACGGGGCGCCGAACTGGCCCAGCTCGCGCGCGGAGAAGCTCTGCACGCGGTCGAAGACGCCGGCCCGCAGGTCGCGGCCGAAGGCGGCGGCGGTGCGGGCGCCGAAGTAGACGGCGCCGCAGTTGCAGGCGAGCTGGACGAGCGAGATGCCGAGCATCAGGGCGCCGGAGCGCAGGATGTAGCCCGTGTCGCCGTTGACGACACCGTTGTCGATGATGTCGGCGTTGAGCGTGGGCAGGTAGAGGCTCGCGCTGGTCTGCAGCAGTTGCAGCAGGACCAGCACGGCGATCGGTTTCCGGTACGGACCGAGGTGGGTCCGCAGAAGTCGTATGAGCACGCGCAGGCTCCGGTCGGCATATCGAGGGGGTTCAACCCATCTTCGGCCAATCGGGTGCCCGATCCCTACCGCTTTTCGCAAAGCCCGGCCAAAAGGAGTAGACCGGGCCCGGCCGGTCCTAGGCCTCCGCGCCGGCCCCGCATCGGCCCGCGCGCCGCTGCGCCCGGTCCGCCGGGGTCAGAAGGCGCCCGGGTGGATCTGCTCCCGTGTGGCGATGTACTGCTGGCGCACGCCCTGCCAGGCGGGGTACTCCTCGTCCGGCTCGAAGACCTGAGCGGCCGGGGCGGGCCACACCGGAGGGGTGTGCGGGGCCAGCGTGCCGCGTGCGACGCCCAGGGCCCACGCCGCCTGACGGGCCGCGCCCAGGGCCGCGTAGTCCGCCGGTGCCGGTACGACGATCTGCGTGCCGAACAGCCCCGGTGCGAAGGCCTGGACCGCGGGCAGCTCGGCCGCGGCGCCCAGCAGGAACACCCGGCGTATCTCCACCCCGCGGCTGCGCAGCACGTCGAGCGCGTCCACCAGTCCGCACAGCATGCCCTCGAAGGAGGCCCGCGCCAGGTGCTCCGGCTTCATGGAGTCCCGGCGCAGCCCCGACAGGGTCCCGGCGGTCTGCGGCAGGTTCGGCGTCCGCTCACCCTCCAGGTACGGCAGGAGTACGAGTCCGTGGGCGCCCGGGGTCGACTTCAGCGCGAGCTCGCTCAGCCCGTCCAGATCGGTGCCCAGCAGTTCGGCGGTGCCGCGCAGGGCCCGTACCGCGTTGGAGACGTTCACCACGGGCAGGTGCATCCCGGAGGCGTCCGCGAGCGAGGTGATCAGCCCGCCCGGCTCCGTCAGCGCCTCGTGGTGCACCGCCATCACGGACCCGGACGCGCCCAGCGAGACCACCGCGTCGCCGGGGCCCATGCCGAGCCCGAGGGCGGCGGCCATGGTCTCGCCGGTCCCGGCGGAGATCAGCAGCCCCTCGGGCGTGGTCCCGGCGGCTTCGCAGGGGCCGAGCACCTCGGGCAGCAGCGCCCGGTGCCCGAACGCCAGCTCGACGAGGTCGGGGCGCCAGGACCCGGTGGCCGCCGACCAGTACCCGGTGCCGGAAGCACCGCCCCGGTCGGTGGTGCGCCGGGCCGGGCGGCCCAGCAGCTGCCACACGAGCCAGTCGTGGGGGGACATCACCACGGCGACCCGGCGGGCGGCCTCGGGCTCGGTACGGGCCAGCCAGGCAAGTTTCGCGAGCGGCTGCGCCGAATGGGGGACGGAGCCGACGGCTTCGGCCCAGGCCTGGCGGCCGCCGAGTGCCTCGATGAGGTCGGCGGCGGCGACCTGGCCGCGCTTGTCGTTGCCCACCAGGGCGGAGCGGACGAGGCCGCCCTGCGCGTCCAGCGGCAGCACGGCGTGCTGCTGGGCGGAGACCCCGATGGCTTCGACGCCTTCGAGGAGCCCGCCGCCGGCGGCCTCGCCGAGCGAGAGCAGCCAGGCCTGCGGGTCCGTCTCGTGCGGTACGGCTTCGCCGGTGGGCTGCGGATGGGGGGCGTACCCCTGGCGCAGCACGGCGCCCGTCTCGGTGTCACAGACGACTATGCGAGTGAAGGCGGAAGAACTGTCCAGCCCGGCGACTATCCCCATGCGGAGAATTCTGCCGCACGTATGGACGAACTCCGCCGCCTCGAACCCCGGCGGACCCCGGGCCGGGACCGGCCGGGGCCCTGCCGGGGCTGCCGTGGAGGTTGCCGTCAGGTGTTGCTGGTGCCCCAGTCGTCCTCGCCGGGGCCGCCGCCGACCCTGGCGCGCAGGCCCCGTACCCGCCCGGCCAGGGCGCCGGGCACGGCGTCGCCCACCTTGTCGCTCACCGCGGCGAAGGCCTTGCCCGCGAACTCGCGACTGCTGTGACCTGCGGTCTCCGCGGCGTTGCGGACGACCGGACTCTGCGCCAGCTCGCGCGCGGACTTCTTCAACTGTTCATAACGCTCGCGCCCGGCCCGGGTCCCGAGCACGTACCCGAGGGCCAGTCCGACCGCGAACGTGACCTTGTACCGCATGCCTGTCACCCTTCGTCGTGTGGTGCCCGGCCCGCTGCAGATACCGATTGGCGGAGCACCCCCCTGCTTGCGCTAATCTATGACTCGCAACGGGCACTCGCCCCCCGGCCAGGCCGGAGGTGGGCTGTTCGGTGCAACGCAGCAATCCCCTGTAGCTCAATTGGCAGAGCAGCCGACTGTTAATCGGCAGGTTACTGGTTCGAGTCCAGTCGGGGGAGCGCGGTCCCCTGTAGCTCAATTGGCAGAGCAGCCGACTGTTAATCGGCAGGTTACTGGTTCGAGTCCAGTCGGGGGAGCAAGAGAGAACGAGGACCCCGTGTGGGTCCTTTTTCTTTTTCTGCGCCGGATCTGGAACCGGACAGGGCTCGAAACGGTCTCTCTGGGCAGGCGAAGCCGATCATGCGAGGCATCCGAGGCAGGAGATCGTATGAGCGGCTATGCTGCGGCAGAAGGCGCGCACACATGTACGCGCCACGCCGTGACGGGGCGGTAGCTCAGCCGGTTAGAGCAGCGGACTCATAATCCGTCGGCCGTGGGTTCGAGTCCCACCCGCCCCACCACAGCGGAATTGTTCTGACGTGCGGAAACGTCTCTGCAGGGACGTCCGGGCGTCGGCGCTCGCCACACGGATGCGACCGCGGGTCAGCGGACGCCGCCCATGAGGGCTTTGACCCTGTTGCGGTACACGAAGATCGCGACACCCCCGAGGAGCGCCAGCGCGCCCTGGTTCGCGAACCAGGACGGCGCGTCGGTGGACACGCCCGACTGCTGGAGCAGCGCCACCACCGAGTCGCCGACCGTGACCGCCAGGAACCAGACGCCCATCATCTGGGACGAGTACTTCGCCGGGGCGAGCTTGGTGGTCAGGGACAGGCCGACCGGCGACAGGGTGAGTTCGCCGACCGTCTGGACCAGGTAGACCGTCGCCAGCCACATCGGGGAGACCTTGGCCCCGTCGGCGGCGATGCCCTGGGCGACCATCATCACGGCGAACGAGAGGCCGATCAGGACCAGTCCTACGGCGAACTTGGCCGGAGTGCCCGGCTCCTTGGCCCGCCGGCTCAGCGCCACCCAGAGCCAGGCGAAGACGGGCGCCAGGGCCATGATGTAGAGCGGGTTGAAGGACTGGAACCAGCTCGCCGGGAAGCCGAGCCCGAAGAGGGTGCGGGAGGTGCTGTCCTGCGCGAAGAGGTTGAGCGTGGAGCCGGTCTGGTCGTAGATGCCCCAGAAGAGCGCGGCGGCCACGAAGAACCACACGTACGCCGACATCCGGGCCCGCTCGACCTTGCCGAGTCCCTTGTCGCGCTTCATGCGCAGCAGGTACCAGGACGGCAGGACGATGCCCAGGACGGTCAGGGGCAGCATCGCCCAGCTCGGGGTGAAGTGCCCGGACAGGCCTGCGCATCCGTAGGCGACGGCCGCGACGGCCAGCCACAGGAGCGACTTGCGGACGACCGAGTCGCGCTCCGCCCGCGAGAGCGGGGTGGGGACGAGGTCGCTGCGCTCGGACATGTGGCGCTTGCCGAAGGCGAAGAAGGCGAGACCGAGGGCCATGCCGACTCCGGCCATGGCGAATCCGAGGTGCCAGTCGACGCTCTGGCCGACGGTGCCGATGGTCAGCGGGGCGATGAAGGCGCCTAGGTTGATCCCCATGTAGAAGAGCGTGAACCCGCCGTCGCGGCGCGGGTCGTTGGGGTCCTTGTAGAGGTGGCCGACCATCGTGGAGATGTTGGCCTTGAGCAGGCCGGAGCCGACGGCGATGCACACGAGGCCGACGAAGAAGGAGACCCGGGCCGGAACGGCCAGCAGGAAGTGCCCGATCATGATCACGGTGCCGCCGATGGCCACGGTCCTGCGCGCGCCCCAGGAGCGGTCGGCGAACCAGCCGCCGGGGAGGGCGAGCAGGTAGACCATCGCGTTGTAGAGGCTGTAGATCGCGGTGGCCGTCGCGGCGTTCATGGCGAGCCCGCCGTGGGAGGCCGGGGCGACCAGGTAGAGGACGAGCAGCGCCCGCATGCCGTATAAGCTGTAGCGCTCCCACATCTCGGTCATGAACAGGTTGGCCAGTCCGCGGGGGTGACCCATGAAGGTCTTCTCGCTGCAGGCACGGGCACCGGCACCGGCACCGATGGTGCTTCTGTGCTCGTCCTTCGTCAGGCTGGACGCCATGGTCGATCCTTCGTCAGGCTGGACGCCATGGTCGATCCTTGCTCGCTCTGGGCGCGCGCGGATCGGCGTACGGCCGCGCCCGGTGGGAGGGGGCCGGCACCGGCGGGCGCTCCGCCCTCCCCACGCCCGGGGGTCCGGCTCTCGCAGGGAGCCGGGCGGGGACGGAACGCGCCGGGATCCACGCCCCGGTGCTCCATCGCGCCCGGACCCGGCCCACAGGTCATTCACCGTCCTCAAGCCTGCCGGACCCGGTCCCACCCGGACAGAGCCCTTCGGGCGTCCCGCACGGCCGAAGGACCCTGCCAGAAGCCGGCCACGGGGCGGCGCCCCGGCCGCTGCGCGCCGCCACCGCACCGTCCGGGGTCGGTCAGAAGGCCTCCGTTTCGTCCGCCAGGTGGCGCAGGACGTCCGTCAGGTCGCCGCGGCGGGCGAAGGCTGCGCGCTGGCGGTGGGCGCCCGAGCCGTCGCGCAGGAGCGATGCCATGGTCTTCGCGGCGTGGTCCAGGTCGCCCGAGGCGGCCAGTTCGGGGGCCACCAGGTCGAGCAGGGCCTCCGCCAGGTCCGCCGCCGGGAGCTCGGTGCCGGTGTACGGGTCCAGGCCGAAGCCCTCCAGACCGTCGTGGGCCGCCCGCCAGCGCGCCAGGCGCAGCACGTCGTCCCGGATGGGCGGATCGGGGCGCTGCTCGGCGATCTCGCGCAGGGCCGTGGCGACGAGGGCGCGGGCCAGTTCGGCCTGCAGGACGGCCGAATCGATGTCCGGGGACATGTCGGGGGCGCGGAGTTCGAGGGTGGGCCAGTTCCCCGAAGGGCGCAGGTCCCAGTAGACCATCTTGGTGTCCAGGGCGGCCCCCGAGCCGAGCAGGGTCTGCACGGAGCGCCGGAAGTGGGCCGTCGAGGTGAAGTGCGGGGGCAGGCCCGCAGAGGGCCAGCCCGACCAGGCCATCGCCCGCCAGCTGGCGTGGCCGGTGTCGCGGCCGCCCCAGAAGGGGGAGTTGGCCGCCAGAGCGATCAGCGTGGGAAGCCAGGGTCTGACCCGGTTGGACACCGCGACCGCCGTGTCCACGTCGAGGGTGCCGATGTGGATGTGCCGGCCGCAGCTGACGAGGGTGTCGGTGAGTGCGCCGAAGCGCCGGTGCTGTTCGCGCTGGCGCGGTTCGTCGTCGGTGAGGTGGAGCGGGCCCTCCACGGCGATCACCGGAGAGGGGGCCGCCAGCAGTCGGCAGCCGTGGGCGCGGGCCGCCCGGGCGAGGGTGCGCCGCAGTGTGGCGAGTTCCCTGCGCAGGGTCGCCGCCGAGTCGGCGACCGGGGTGGAGATCTCCACCTGGTAGCGGGTGCCCTCGGGGTGCATTTCCTGGGGGAGTCCCGCGGCGGTGGAAAGGACGAGCGGGGCGGCCGGAACCACCCGCAGGGTGCGGGCGTCGATGAGGAGGAACTCCTCCTCGACCCCCACGGTGAGCGGCAGGACCGAGCCGGTCGCGCTCGTGACGCTGGTGCTCGTGGTGCTGGTGCCAGGTTCGATCACTACGCCTCCCTGGACATACGAGTCTTTTCATCATGAGCTGAACCCCAGGCGAGGAGCGCACGTCTATTCGGTCAAATGTCCGGTGATAGTGGCGGGTTACCGGCAGGATCCGGCCCGCGACGGGACCCGGGATTCCGGTGGGGCGATTGTTTCGGGCGGGTGGCGGGGGAGTGTGCTCCACCGGAAATCCGGCGGGCCCCCGGACGGCGGCTGGTTAAGATTCGATGTGACTCGTACAACGGCTCCGCCCTCGCCCACCCGCCCCAGACGCCGCATATTCGCCGACCTGACCCCGCTGAGGAGCTCGGCGGACTACCGGCGCCTCTGGGTCGGTGGAACGATCTCCTGGCTCGGTCAGGCGATGACCGCCCTCGCGATCTCGCTCCAGGTCTACGAGATCACCGGCTCCAGCTTCTCCGTCGGACTGGTCGGGCTCTTCTCGCTCGTCCCGCTCGTCGTCTTCGGCCTCTACGGCGGCGCCATCGCCGACACCGTCGACCGCCGCAAGCTCGGCCTCCACAGCTCGCTCGCTCTGACCGTCCTGTCGATCGCCCTGGCCTGCGCCGCGCTCATGGACTACCACCGGGTCTGGCTGCTGTACTCCGTCGTCGCGCTCCAGTCCGTGTGCGGGGCGCTCAACGGGCCGGCCCGCTCCGCGATGATCCCGCGGCTCCTGCCCAACGAGCAGCTGCCCGCCGCCAACGCGCTGAACTCCGTCACCATGACCTTCGGGATGACGGCCGGGCCGATGCTGGGCGGGGTCATCGTCGGCTGGTGGGGCTACCAGGCCGCCTACCTGATCGACGCCGTCACCTTCAGCGCCGCCCTCTACGCGATGTGGCGGCTGCCGTCGATGAAGCCGGAGCGCGAGGAGGGCGAGAAGGGCCGGGCCTCCGTACTCGACGGCCTGCGCTTCCTCGGCACCCGGCCCAACATCCGGATGACCTTCTTCTCCGACCTGGCCGCCATGGTGCTGGCCCAGCCGAAGGCGCTGTTCCCGGCCATCGCCGTGCTCTGGTACGGCGGCGACGCCAAGACCGTCGGCCTGCTCGTGGCCGCGCCCGCGGTGGGCGCGCTGCTCGGCGGGCTGTTCTCCGGCTGGCAGGGGCGGATCCGCCGGCACGGGGTGGCGATCCTGCTCTCCGTCGCCGGGTGGGGGCTGGCCATCGCCGTGTTCGGGCTGACCCGCAACCTCTGGCTCGGGCTGCTCTTCCTGGCCCTG
Source organism: Streptomyces sp. GL_140 (assembly GCF_057834465.1). Taxonomy (NCBI): domain Bacteria; kingdom Bacillati; phylum Actinomycetota; class Actinomycetes; order Kitasatosporales; family Streptomycetaceae; genus Streptomyces; species Streptomyces sp. GL_140. The sequence goes on along the minus strand of NZ_CM174404.1, from coordinate 2,772,307 downwards.
GCCGGCGCCTCGGACACCGTTTCGATGGTCTTCCGCACCACCATGCTCCAGGCCGCGACCCCCGACGACATGCGGGGCCGCCTCCAGGGCGTCTTCATCGTGGTCGTCGCGGGCGGCCCCCGGCTCGGCGACTTCCTCGCCGGGACCGCCGCCGACCTCACCTCCCCGGCCGTCGCGATCACCGGCGGCGGGCTCGCGTGCGTCCTCGTACTGGCCCTGCTGGCCCTGCGGTGGCGGGGATTCGCCCGCTACGACGCGCGGTCGCCGCAGGCCTGACCGGCCCCGGCCCGGGCCGCGGGACCGGAGCCGGAGCCCGGCCCCGGCCCCGGGGCCTACGCGTCCACCGGCTCCCGGGTGCGGTCGCCGCCCTGCGCGCCCGTGTTGGCGGTGCCGGTCGGCTCGAACAGCAGGATCGCCGCCTCCTCGTCGGCCTGCGGGCAGTGCTCCACCCCGCGCGGGACCACGTAGATCTCGCCGGGGTTCAGTACGACGTCCCCGTCCCGCAGCCGGATCGTCAGGGTGCCGCTGACGACGAGGAAGAGCTCGTCGGTGTCCTCGTGGGTGTGCCAGACGAACTCGCCCCGTACCTTGGCGATCTTGACCTCGTAGTCGTTGACGCGGGCGATCCGGCGCGGGGCCCACTGCTCGGTGAAGCCGGCCAGCTTCTCCGCGATGTTCACCGTGCGCGTGCTGTCGGACTGAGTGCTCTCGGACTGCGTGCTCTCGGGTGTGGTCATGCGCCCAGGCTGGCCGGTGCGGCGGGGCCCGGTCTTGTACGTTCCTGACATGGCCGCGATACCCCGCCCGCGCAGCACGGTCCACGCCTGGAAGCCGCCGGTCCCGGGCATCGCGGAGGTCCTGCACGCCCGGTTCACCGACCACGCCTACCCGGCCCACGTCCACGACACCTGGGCGTTGATGATCCTCGACGGCGGCCGCGTCGACTTCGCACTCGACCGCGAGCGGCACGGCGTCGGCGTCTCGGACACGGTGATCCTGCTCCCGCCCGGGGTGGTCCACGACGGCCGCACCGTCACCGAGGCCGGCTTCCGCAAGCGCGTCCTGTACCTGGAGACCTCGCTGCTCCCGCCGTCGCTGACCGGCGCCGCCGTGGACGCCCCGCTGCTGCTCGACGGCGCCCTGCGCGAGCGGGTCCACGCACTGCACGGGGCGCTGGGCGGGCGGGACGATCCGCTGGAGGCGCAGTCGCGGCTCGTCTTCGTCCAGGAGCGGCTGCGCGGGTGGCTGGAGGGCCGCCCCACGATCCCGTACGGGGTTCCGGATCCGACTACCGTCATCCGACTGCGCGAGCTCCTGGACGCGCGGGTCTGCGGCGGGATCACCCTGGACGAGGCTTCCGCGCTCCTGGGACACGCCCATCCCACCCACCTGATCCGCAGCTTCCGGAAGGCGTTCGGGCTCCCTCCGCACGCCTACCTCACGGGGCTCCGGGTCGCGCGGGCGCGGCGGCTGCTGCTCGCGGGGATGCGGCCGGCCGAGGCGGCGACGGCGGCGGGGTTCTACGACCAGGCGCACCTGACCAGGCATTTCGGGCGCCATGTGGGGATCAGCCCGGCGAGGTTCGCCCGATCGGGCCGGATGTGAAGGGAAGTTGGCGGGTTCGTTGCCGTTTGCGTCGCCGGACCTTCAAGCTCGCGCCCGAGGGCCGCGCCACCGTCAACCAGACCTTCGAATCGCTGACCCTGCTGCCAGGGGCCCTCCAAGGCCGAAGGCTCCGGGGGAGGGCACACCCTGGTGGCGGGGGTGGAGGGCGTACTGGCCGGCGACGACAACGAGCTGCCGCAGCAGATCACGCGGCTACCGGATGGACGTGAAGCTGCCGCCGCGGGGCCGCCGTTAGGCCGTCTTCGGCTCCTCCGGCGGGACGATCCCGCGGGCGACGCCCAGGGCGACCAGGTCCTGGGGGCGGATGCGCAGCTGGTCCGCCGTCGCCGGGGCGGCCTCCGGGGGCCGCTTGAGGATGGCCGCCGCCAGTTCGGGGGCGATCACCGAGAAGTAACTGTCCGGCGTGACCCAGGTGTTGCCCGGCGCCGCCAGGGCCAGGGCCCCGCCCGAGCCGCCCTCGCCGATCAGGAGGGTGGTCACGGGGACGGTCGCCGAGGCCAGCGCCGCGAAGGTGTCGGCGATGGCCGCCCCGGCGCCCGCGTGCTCGGCGGCGGCGTCGTTGGCCGCGCCCGGGGTGTCCACCAGGGTCAGCACCGGAATGCCGAGCCGGTCCGCGAGCCGGATGACGCGGGCCGCCGTACGGTAGCCCGCCGGGCGGGTGGCGGTGCCGCACTGGGCGGCGTACGCGACCGCCCCGCCCTGTCGGAGGCCGAAACCGCACAGCATCCCCGGGTCGGTGCCGCCGGCCCGGTCGCCGGAGAGGGGCAGGCGCAGGTCGAAGTACGCGTCCAGGTACTGCGGTGCGTGCGGCCGGCCGGGACGGCGGGCCTGCCGGACGGCGTCCCATCCGGTGGCCGGAGGCGCTACGGCGGCCAGCGCGGCCGGCGGCGCGAGGGCCTCGGGGGAGCGGGGCGCGGCGAACACCCGCAGCCAGGCCGCCAGGGTCGCGGGCAGCTCCGCCGCGGGGACGACCGCGTCCACGTGCCCGGCGGCGTACTGCCCCTCGGCGGTGTAGGCCGCCGGGTCCGCGTCCACCGGCCGCACCCGGGAGCCGGCGAAGCCGACCTGGGCCCCGGGCAGCGCGAGCACCACGTCGGCCCCGGCCCCGAGGGTGGCCCAGCCGCCGCCGGTGGTGGGGTCGCGCAGCACGGCGATCTGCGGCAGCCCGGCGGCGCGGGTGAGGGTGGACTGGCGGGCCGCGCGCTGGAGCTGGGTCAGCGCGAGCATGCCCTCCTGCATGCGGGAACCGCCGGTGGCGATCAGCGAGACCAGGGGGAGGCGGTGGGTCCGGGCGTGCGTGTAGGCGGCCTCGATCCGGTCGCCGGTGCGGTGGCCGAGGGATCCGCCGAGGAAGCCGAACTCGAAGGAGATCAGGGTGGCGGGGCTGCCGTCGATCAGGGCGGTGCCGATGACCACGGACTCGTCCTCACCGGTCCGCTGCGCCGCGCGGTCGCGGGAGTCGTCGTAGCCGGCCCAGGCGAGGGGTCCGTCCGGGGCCGATTCCCCGGGCGGGGCGGGGAGTTCGGCGAAGCTGCCGGGGTCGGTCACGGAGGCGATGGCCGCACGGGCCGATTGGCGGATCGTCACGGCATCACCCTAGGGCCTGGCGTCCATCGCCCGGCTGCCGCGTGACGAACGTCGCTTCCCGCAGGGCCCCTTGGGGCGGACGGCGCCCGACGAGGACCCGGCAGGATCTGAAGGCGCGGCACTAGATCGGGGACTCCCAGGTCAGTGTGGTGCCGCGGTTGCCCGAATCCGTCCGGCCGTCGTCGGAGACGGTCAGACGGGCGCGGGTGGGGACCACGTCGACCTCGACCTGGATCGAGGCGACCTCCGAGCGGCGGTGCGCCGCGGCCAGGGCGCCGCGCAGGGCCGCGAGGAGGTCGGCGGCCACCGTTTCCGGGAGCAGCGCGTCCACCGCGCCCGCGAAGTGGACCGACGGCTGGAAGCCCAGCAGCACCGCCGCCCCGCCGGTCTCGCGCAGGACCCGGCCGCGGAAGGTCGTGGGCGCGTCCGTCGGGGGCTGCTGGAGGGTGAAGATGGCGGTGCGGACCTCCTGGATGGTGGAGTCGAGCTCGTCCACCGCCCGGCTCAGTTCGTCGCCGACCGTATCGCCCGCCGGGGAGGACGCGGAGCGCTTGCGCGTGCTCTCCAGCATCATCTCGGTGGCGAACAGTCGCTGGACCACCAGGTCGTGCAGGTCCCGCGCGATGCGGTCGCGGTCCTCGTAGACCGCCAGCTGCTCGCGGTCGTGCTGGGCGTCCGCCAGGACCAGGGCCAGGGCCGCCTGCGAGGCGAACTGCGAGGCGAGGAGCCGGTCCACCGCGTCGTACGGCGGGCCGCCGCGTGACCGGGGGAGGGCCAGGGTGCCGATCAGCTGGCCGCCGCTCTGGAGCGGGAGCATCATGCTGGGGCCGAAGCGCTCCCGCACGTGGGTGGTCATCCGGGGATCGGTCGCGGAGTCCTCTATGAAGACAGGTTCGCCGCCGAGGAGTTGTTCCAGGACCGGCGAGCCCGGCGCGATGGCCGTGCCGACCAGGTCCCCGGGGTCCCCGTGGGTGGAGGCGGCCACGATCTCCATGCCGCCCTCGGGGGTCGGCTGGAGGACGACCCCCGCCTCCGCGTCCGCCAGTATCCGGGCCCGTTCGGCCACGCACATCAGCGCGTCCGCCGCCGGCCGGCCCGCCAGCAGGGTGGTGGTCACGGCGGCCGCGCCCTCGATCCAGCGCTCCCGGCGGCGCGCGGTTTCGTACAGCCGGGCGTTGCCGATCGCTATCCCCGCCTGCGAGGCCAGGACGCGCACCAGCGCGAGGTCGTCGTCCGTGAAGGAGCCGCCGCCGCGCTTCTCGGTGAGGTAGAGGTTGCCGAAGACCTCGGTGTGGACCCGGATCGGTACGCCGAGGAAGCTGCGCATCGGCGGGTGGCCCGGCGGGAAGCCCGCCGAGCGGGGGTCCCGGCTCAGATCGTCGAGCATCAGCGGGCGCGGATCGGCGATGAGCGCGCCGAGCAGGCCCGAGCGGCCGTCGGGCAGGTGGCCGATCGCGGCCTTCTCGGCGTCGGTCACCCCGGCCGTGAACAGGTCGGTCAGCCGGATGCGCTCGGGGTCGACGACCCCGAGCGCACCGTAGCGGGCCGCGCACAGCTCGGTCGCCGAGTCCACGATGTGCTGGAGGGTGGTCCGCAGTTCGAGTTCGGAGCCGACGCTGAGGACCGCCTCCAGGAGGACGGGCAGGCTGGCGGGATGTCCGTCGCCGTCGTCCGGGGGGAGCGGGTCGGCGTGCGTCATTCGGCCAGCGGGTTCAGAACCATGGGGGCGATCTTTCCTTCCAGCATCATGCCGAGACCCAGTACCGCGCAGATGTCGGGTCGTTCCGCGATGGCCACCGGCATTCCGGTCGCGTCGCGGAGCATTTGGTCCAGGCCGGGCAGCAGGGCGCTGCCACCCACCATCATGATCCCTCGGTCCGTCAGATCCGCCACCAGGTCCGGCGGGCAGTCGCGCAGCACCTTGCCGATGCCGTCGAGGACGGCGGTCAGCGGGGTGTGGATGGCGTCGCGGACGGCCGCGGTGTCCACGTGGACGGAGCGGGCGAGACCGGTGGCCACGTCGCGGCCGTGGATGAGGGTGGAGGCCGGACCCTCGGCGGTGATGCCGTTGCCGTGCAGGGCCAGCTGGAGCGGGCGGACGGCCTGGCTGGGCAGCATCAGCTCGTGCGCGTGGCGCAGGTGCTGGACCACGGCGTGGTCGATGGCCTCGCCGCCGACCGGGATCCGCTCGGCGGTGACGATGGAACCGAGTGACAGGACGGCGACCTGGGTGGCCGCGGCCCCGCACACCATGATCATCGTCGCGGTCGGCTGCTCCACGGGCAGGCCGCAGCCGACGGCCGCCGCGATCAGGGTGTCGACGAGTTCGACGCGGCGGGCGCCGAGCCCGACGAGGGTTTCCACGGTGGCCCGCTGGGCGAGCGGGTCGGCGTCGTGCGGGGTGCAGGCGGCGGCCCGCAGCCGCGGCTTGCGGCGCAGGGCGCGCCGCAGCTTCTCGCCGAGGAGGTGGCGCAGCATGCGCTGGGCCATCTCGATGTCCACGACGGTGCCGCCGGAGACGGGGCGTACGACGCGGATGTAGTCGGGCGTGCGGCCGGTCATCCGTTCGGCGAAGGTGCCGACGGCGATGAGCGCGCCGGTCCGCGTGTTCACCGCGGCGACGCTGGGTTCGTCCACGACCAGCCCGGCGCCCTTGACGTACACGCGGGTCCTGGCTGCTCCGAGGTCGACTGCGACGTGGCAGCGACGCAACTGCTCAAGACTGACGGTCACGGCAGATCCTCCCGAGAGCGCTGACGCAAGAAGACCGACGGGTGCCGGTCACACTTCGTATCTTCTCGGGTGAATTAGGCATTTTGCCCGATTTGATGCTCCGGGTGGGGGGTGCCGTGCGGTACGGGAGGGGTGCGAGAGGCGCCGGAGGGTGCTGCACGGGGGTGGTTTTCTGTCCCGACAGGCGCGACCATGCCCGCACTGATCGTGCTACTGGCGCGTAACAAGGTAAAGGGGACTCCATGCTGACGGCCCGCCAGAGACTGCTCGCGCTCCTGACCCTCTGCCTGGCGCTGCTCGCGGCGCCCGCCCTCCCCGCTCAGGCGGCCGCCCCCGCCTCCGGACGCGTCCCGGTGGTCTTCGTGCACGGCTACAACGCCGATCCCGGGGTCTGGGGTTCCCTGCGCGAGGACCTGCGCTCCGACGGGTACGCCGACTCCGACCTCTTCTCCTTCGGCTACGACACCCACCAGTCCGTCAACGAGGTCCTCTCCGGCCGCCTCGCCGCCTACGTCGACGAGGTCCGCCGCCAGACCGGCGCCGCCCGCGTGGACCTCGTCGCCCACTCCTTCGGCTCCCTCGTCACCCGCTGGTACGTGAAGTTCGGCGGCGGCGGCGCCTCCGTGGACCACTGGGTCTCCCTGGCCGGCCCCAACCACGGCACCTCCACCGCCTGGGCCTGCGCCCTGTGGGACCAGGCCTGCCGTGACATGACACCCGGCTCCTACGTGGTCAAGAACCTCAACGCCGGCGACGAGACCCCCGGCGCCGTGAAGTACGCGACCTTCTGGTCCAACTGCGACGAGGTCATCAACCCCGACTCCAGCGTCCCGCTCACCGGAGCCGCGAACACCCCCGTGGGCTGCCTCAAGCACAACGACCTGCTCGGCGACGACCCCACTTCGGCGGGGGTGCGGGCCTTCCTGCGCTCCTAGGGGGTGTCAGGCGGCGTCCGCCCGTACGGAGACCTCCTGGAGCAGGCCGTACGTGAACTCCGCGACGTACGCCCGCCCCGACGCCGTGAACGCGAGCCGCCATCGCGTCGGTGCCGTCCCCTCCATGGGGCGCACCGGCGCGAAGGCCCGGGCCACCTCGTCCACCGTGGCCGACCAGGGCAGCAGATCCTCCGGCGACTCCAGTACGGGGCTGCGCGCCCCCGGCGCCCGGACCAGCCACTCGTTCCAGACGGCCCCGTCCGGCGCGGCGAGCACCTCGAAGCGCAGGCCGGGCCAGAGCGGTACCGGCCACAGCAGGGCGTCGCAGGTCAGATCCCCGATCGCGCGGGACCCGGTGGACTCCGGCGGGCCGAGCACCGAGCGGTAGCGGGCCAGGGCACCCCGGGACCGGGGCGATCGGACCATGGCCTGCCAGCGCTTGTTGGCCTCCCGCTGCTGCGCGAGCGAGGCGCCGAGCCGGAGGCGGGCCTCCTCGGCCAGACCGGGCTGGAAGTCGGCCATGCGGCGCAGCAGCACCAGCTGGAACTCGTTCGGGCCGAAGGCTTCCCGGGCGGCCGGGCTGGGATTCGCGGTCATGGAGGAAAAGATTCCACACAGGATCCTTACGTTCCCGCGATACGGATGTTGCCGCCGAACGCATAGCCTGCGGGCGCCATGAACTACTGCCCTGCTTGTCGGAGGCACCTCAACGGCGCGCTCGCGTGCGCCGGGTGCGGAACCCCGGCCGAGTACCTGATACCCGCCGCGCCCGCCGGGTCGGCAGTCGCACCCGACACGGAGGCGACGCCCGCCGCGCTCGCCGATGTGTACGCCGACTCCCTGGTCGTACTGTCCGGCCCCGCGCGGGGCCGGGCCGGGGCCCGCCGCCGCGCCGGGCACCGGCGGCGCCGCCGGACCGCGCTGACGCTCGGGCTCGGGCTGCTGCTCGCGGCGGGTGCTTCGGTGGCGATGGCCCGGCTGACGACCGACGGGGGGACCTCCGACCGGGCGGCCAGGGTGGAGCTGACGGACAACGCCGGTCCGAGCGCGCCGGCCCCGCTGCCGAGCCTGGAGGGGGCTCCGGCCGCGCCGTCGGCCCTGCCCTCGGGGAAGGGTCCGGCCACCGCGAAGGCCACGGACGGGGCTGCGAAGACGGCCGGGCCGGGCCGCGCCACCGGGGAGCCCGGGACACCCGGAGTCACGCCGCCGGCCTCCGCCCCGGGGACGCCGGGGCCGACGCGGAGCACTCCCGGGCCAGGGGGGACCGTAAAGCCGACCGCATCGGGGCAGCCCGCGCCGAGCGGATCCGGGACCGCGCAGCCGACCGTGTCGGCCGGCCCGACGCCCACTCCCACGCCCAGCCCCACCTGCCGGTTCTTCTGGCCCTTCTGCTGAGGGGCTGAGCGGCTGAGCGGCTGCGGGGCTGAACGGCGAGCGGCCCGGCGGCCCGGCGTCCGGGCGCGGGTCAGCCCAGCATTCGCCTGAGCAGGTCCCGCAGGGCCGTCCGCTCCTCCGTGGAGAGCCCGGCCAGCGGTTCGCGCGCGAAGTCCAGGGACTCGCGCAGCCGGTCGGCGGTCTGCAGGCCCTCGTCGGTGGGGGCTGCCAGCTTCACCCGGCGGTCGGCCGGGTCCGGGCGGCGCTCGACCAGTCCCCGGGTCTCCAGGCGGTCCACGATGCCGGTGATGTTGGACGGCTCGCACTTGAGCTTCTGCGCGATCTTGCGCATCGCCATCGGCTCCAGCGAGAGCAGATTGAGGACGCGGGCCTGGGCCCCGGTGAGCTGGTGGCTGGCGGCCGCGTGCTCGTACTCCTCGTGGTAGCGGGCCACGACGGTGCCGATGAGTTCGACGACCTCGAGGGTCAGGGGGTCTGCGCGACGACTGGGCATGGATCCAGCGTACCCATTTACTTGACAACATGAAATATCCAGGCGCATGGTTGTTTCAGGTTGTGAAGCATTTCGCACCCCATCTCCATCTCCACCCCCATCCAGGAGCGCCGCATGTCTGAGATCCCCGCCGTCAGCCGTGAGTGGCACCTCGTCCGCCGCCCGCAGGGCTGGCCGGTCGCGGAGGACTTCGCCCTGCGCGAGGTCCCCGTGAACGCCGAGCCCGCCGCCGGCCGGATTCTGGTGCGCAACCTCCACATGTCCGTGGACCCGTACATGCGCGGCCGGATGAACGACGCGAAGTCCTACGTCCCGCCCTTCCAGCTCGACCAGCCCATGCAGGGCGGTGCGGTCGGCGAGATCGTGGCCTCCGCCGCCGAGGGCTTCGCCGTGGGCGACCACGTCCTGCACCCGCTGGGCTGGCGCGAGTACGCGGAGCTCGACGCCGCGCACGCCACCAAGGTCGACGCCTCGCTCGCCCCGCTCTCCGCCTACCTCGGCGTGCTCGGCATGCCCGGCCTGACCGCCTACGCCGGACTCTTCGAGGTCGCCTCCTTCAAGGAGGGCGACTCGGTCTTCGTCTCCGGCGCCGCCGGTGCGGTCGGCAGCCTCGTCGGCCAGTTCGCCAAGATCAAGGGAGCCTCCCGCGTCATCGGCTCCGCCGGGTCCGACGAGAAGGTGACGCTCCTCACGGAGAAGTACGGCTTCGACGCCGCCTTCAACTACAAGAACGCCCCCGTCGCCGAGCAGCTGCCGCAGGCCGCCCCGGACGGCATCGACGTCTACTTCGACAACGTCGGCGGCGACCACCTGGAGGCGGCCATCTCCGCCCTCAACGTGAACGGCCGGGCCACCCTGTGCGGGGCCATCGCCCACTACAACGACACCGAGGTCGCGCCCGGTCCGCGCAACCTGATGATGGTCATCGGCAAGCGCCTGCGCCTGCAGGGGATCCTGGTCAGCGACCACGCCGGGCTGCAGCCGCAGTTCGTCCAGGACGTCGCGGGCTGGCTGCGCTCCGGGCAGCTCGTCGCCGACGAAACGGTGGTCGAGGGTGTGGAGAACGCCACCGAGGCCTTCCTCGGAATGCTGCGCGGGGAGAACACCGGAAAGATGATCGTTTCTTTCACCCGTTAGGCTCACTCCACACCGTCGTGACGCGTGGGCGCGAGTCGCGACGATTTACCAGGAGGATCTTCTTACATGTCCATCCAGCAGTCCGACGTTCTCTACACCGCCGTCGCCACCGCCGAGAACGGCCGTGACGGTCGCGTCGCCACCAACGACGGCCAGCTCGACGTCGTCGTGAACCCGCCGAAGGAGATGGGCGGCAGCGGCGCCGGCACCAACCCGGAGCAGCTCTTCGCCGCCGGTTACAGCGCCTGCTTCCAGGGTGCGCTCGGCGTCGTCGCCCGTAACGAGAACGCCGACATCTCCGGCTCCACGGTCACCGCCGAGGTCGGCATCGGCAAGAACGACGAGGGCTTCGGCATCATCGTCAAGATCTCGGCCACCATCCCGAACGTGGACGCCGCCACCGCCAAGGACCTCATCGAGAAGGCCCACCAGGTCTGCCCGTACTCCAAGGCGACCCGTGGCAACATCACGGTCGAGCTCGCGGTCTGATCCTCGGATCTCGCGTCTCGAAGCCCGTTCGGAGCCGGCTCGAACCCCGTTCGGGGCCCGCTCGGAGCGAGTGATCGCCGAAGGCCGCACCCTGGCACCGGGGTGCGGCCTTCGCCGTGCGCGGCGCCGGTCCTAAACTGGCTCCATGCGTGATCTTGCGGGGGGATTCGGCTATCTGCTGGCCGGACAGCGATGGGTGCTGCGGCACGGCCGGTGGCTCGGCTTCGGACTGCTGCCGGGGCTGGTCTCCCTGGTGCTCTACGTCGGGGCCCTGATCGGCCTCGGCTACGGCGCCGACGACCTGACGGCCTGGGCGACCCCCTTCGCCGACGGCTGGTCCTCGCCGTGGCTCGGGCTCTTCCGCGGGTTCCTGACCGCCCTGCTCTTCTCCCTCGGGCTGTTCGTCGCGGTGATCACCTTCACCGCCGTGACCCTGCTCGTGGGCCAGCCCTTCTACGAGTCCCTCTCGGAGCAGGTCGACCGGAGCGAGGGCGGCGAGGTCCCCGAGTCGGGGCTCACGCTCTGGCAGGAGCTGTGGATCTCCGCCCGGGACAGCCTGCGGATCCTCGGCAAGGTCCTGCTCTACGGGATCCTGCTCTTCGGCCTCGGTTTCGTCCCGGTCCTCGGGCAGACCGTGGTCCCGGTCGTCGGGTTCTGTGTCTCGGGCTTCTTCCTGACCCAGGAGCTCACCTCCGTCGCCCTGATGCGCCGCCGGGTGGAGCTCTCCGGGCAGCTGGAACTGCTGCGCTCGCGGCGGATGCTGGCGCTCGGCTTCGGGGTGCCGCTGGTGCTGGCGTTCCTGGTGCCCCTGGTCGCCGTGTTCCTGATGCCCGGCGCGGTGGCCGGAGCGACGCTGATGGCCCGGGACCTGGTGGGCGGCGCCGAGGAGCCGCAGCCGGAGGCCGAGTCCGAGCCGGACCGGGGCGAGGCGGACACCGGAGCCCCGGCGCAGACGTACTCCTAGGGCCTGTCGGCGAAATGCCGTCGGGCTCAGGCCCGCGGTCCCACCTCCGCCACGGCGACCGACGGCGTACGGTCGTCGGCCTCGGCGAGCAGCGTCCCGCCCGGGGCCCATACGGCGGCGCCGCCGCACCCGGTCCACGGGCCGGCCGCTCCGACGTGGTTGGCGAGGGCCACGTACATCCCGTGGTCGCGAGCGATCCCGGGGTGGATCGCGCTCCGCTCGGCGATGCCGCCGCCCGTCCCGTAGAGCGAGCTCGCCAGGTGGACCCGGCAGCCGGCGGCCGCGCCCGCGCCGGGCACCTGTGCGAAGTGGTTGTCGTAGCAGATCCCCAGGGAGAAGCCGGTCCCGCCGAGTTCGAAGCGGCCCGGGACCGAGCCGGCGGCGAAGACGTCCTGCTCGTGCCGGTAGAGGTGCTGCTTGGCGTACGTGGTCACGTGCGCGCCCAGCGCGTCGTGGACCAGGGTCGCGATGACGGGCCGGGGGCCGTCCACGCGCAGCGCGACGTTGACGGCGGTGGCGATCCCGGCGGAGCGGACGGGGTCCAGTCGGGGATCCTCGGGCCCGCTCAGCCACAGGCCCGGGTCGGCGGCGATCGCGGGCAACTCGTAGCCCGTCAGCACCAGCTCCGGGAAGACCACCAGCTCCGCACCCTCCTCGCGGGCCCGGACGGCGAGGCCGGCCGCCCGCGCGGCGTTGGCGGACACGTCGGCGGGGGCGCAGGCCAGCTGCGCGGCGGCGATCTTCACCCGGACAGCATGCCAGCCGGGGCGATTGCCGCCCGGGCCGGTGCCGGGGAGGTGCCGGCCGGTCCCGGTGTCAGGCCGGGGGGCCCTGGAGCAGGGTCAGGAAGGAGCGGAAGGCGCCGGGCATGTCCACGGACTCCGGGGCGAGCAGCCACTGGTACTGGAGGCCGTCCATCACGGCCGTCAGCAGTGGGGCCACCTGTTCGGGGGTGAGGCCGGACGGGAGGCGGTCCCCGTACTCGGCGCGCAGCACCGCCGCCATCTCCCCGCGCACCTGCGCGTACCGCTCGGTGAAGAACTCCCGTGCCGGGTGCCCGTCGGTGACGCTCTCGCCGAGCAGCGCTGAGAAGGTCTGGACGATTCCCGGGCGCATGGCGTTGTACTCCACCAGCGAGGCGAGCAGGTCCAGGCGCCAGGTGCCGGCCGAGGGGCGGCTGCCGCCGCCGGTGTCCCAGCGGTCGCGCTCCTCCAGGACGGCGACGAGCAGGGCCTCCTTGGTCGGGAAGTAGTGCAGCAGCCCCTGCTGGGTCAGGCCCACGCGTTCGGCCACCGCCCCCAGGGAGGCGCCGCGGTAGCCGCGCTCCGCGATGACCTCGACGGCCGCGCGGACGATCTCCGCCCGCCGTTCCTCACTTCTCGCCCTGGCCATCGCCCCGGCACCCCTTCCGCTTCAGCCTGCCAGCAGGACCGTACGGCATCTTGATGTCACGAACAAATAACGAACCCTACCGCTCTACAGGTAATCGGTCCACCATGGAGCCAGCACCCGCGCTCAACGAGGAGGCATGGCCGTGACCGACGCCGATCAGGTCCGCAACGACGCCGTAGAAGCGGCACTGGGCAAGCTGGATCTCGACACCAAGGCCCGGCTCCTGGCCGGCCAGGACATGTGGTCCCTGCCCGCAGTCCCCGAGATCGGGCTGAAGTCCCTGGTCTTCTCCGACGGCCCCATCGGGGTGCGCGGAGTGCGCTGGACCGCGGACGACCCGTCCATCGCCCTGCCCTCCCCGACCGCGCTCGCCGCCGCCTGGGACCCCGCGCTCGCCCGCCTCGCCGGCCGCCTCCTCGCCCAGGAAGCCCGCCGCAAGGGCGTCCACGTCCTCCTCGCCCCCACCGTCAACCTGCACCGCTCCCCGCTTGGCGGCCGGCACTTCGAGTGCTACTCCGAGGACCCCTACCTCACCGGCGAAGTCGGCAGCGGCTACGTCAACGGGGTCCAGGACGGCGGAGTCGGCACCACCGTCAAGCACTTCGTCGGCAACGACGCCGAGACCGACCGGTTCACCGTCGACAGCGTCATCGCCCCGCGCCCGCTGCGCGAGCTGTACCTGGCCCCGTTCGAGGCCATCGTCGCCAACGCCCACCCGTGGGGCATCATGACGGCCTACAACCGGGTCAACGGCGCGTTCATGAGCGAGAACACCCACCTCGTCAACGAGGTCCTGCGCGCCGAGTGGGGCTTCGACGGCTGCAACGTCTCCGACTGGATGGCCGCCCGGTCGACCACCGGCGACATCCTCGGCGGCCTCGACGTGGCCATGCCCGGCCCCGCCACCGTCTACGGAGCACCGCTCGCCGACGCCGTCCGCGCCGGGGAGGTCCCCGAGTCCGCCGTCGACGAGGCCGTCCGCAACGTGCTGCGCCTCGCCGCCCGCGTGGGCATCCTGGAAGGCGCCCCCGCCGTCGTCGGCGAGGTCCCGGCCGCCATCGACGGCCAGGCCCTGGCCCGCGAGATCGCCGCCCGCGGCTTCGTCCTCGTCCGCAACGAGGCCGTCTCCGGCGGGGCGCCGGCGCTGCCGCTCGACACCACCGGGGGCCGCACCGTCGCCCTCATCGGCGCCGCCGCCCGCGACGCCCGGGTCCTCGGAGGCGGCTCCGCCACCGTCTTCCCCGAGCGGATCGTCTCCCCGCTGGACGGCCTCACCGCCGCCCTCGCCGAGAACGCGCTCACCTTCACCCTCGGCGCCGACCCGAGCGACGAGCTGACCCCCGCCGACAAGGGCTTCGAGCTCCGCGCGATCTGCCGCGACGCCTCCGGCGCCGTCCTCGGCGAGGGCTCCCTGCCCACCGGCCAGGTCCAGTGGATCGGCGACGACCTGCCCGAGGGCGTCACCTACGCGACGATGGCGAGCATCGAGGTCACCGGGCGGTTCGTACCGCGCGAGAGCGGCGAGCACGCCTTCGGCACCCGCGGACTGGGCGCCTTCACCCTCGCCCTCGGCGGAGAGGTCGTCTGGGACGGTGTCCAGGCCATGGGCAACGAGGCCGACCCCTTCGAGGCCTTCTTCGGCGCCCCCAACGAGCGGGCCCGGACCACCCTCACCGAGGGCGAGGCCGTCGAGGTCTCGCTGACCTACCAGGTCCCCGACATGACAGCGCTGCCGCTCAGGGCGATCATGTTCTCCTTCCTCCACCTCGGACCGCAGCGCTCCGCCGACGAGCTCATCGCCGAGGCCGTGGAAGCGGCGCGCGCCGCCGACACCGCCGTCGTGGTGGTCGCCACCACCGAGCGGGTGGAGTCCGAGGGCTTCGACCGCACGGACCTCGCCCTCCCGGGCCGCCAGGACGACCTGGTCCGGGCCGTGGCCGCCGTCAACCCGAACACCGTGGTCGTCGTCAACGCCGGTTCCCCGGTGGAACTCCCCTGGCGCGAGGAGGTCGCCGCCGTCCTCCTGACCTGGTTCCCCGGGCAGGAGGGCGGGGCCGCGCTGGCCGACGTACTCCTGGGCCGGGCCGAGCCGGGCGGGCGGCTGCCCACCACCTGGCCCGCGGAGTTCGCCGACGCGCCGGTCACCGAGGTCACCCCGACGGAGGGAAGCCTCGAATACCGCGAGGGGCTCTTCATCGGCTACCGGGCCTACGAGAAGCACGGGATCGCCCCGGCCTTCCCCTTCGGCCACGGCCTCGGCTACACGCAGTGGCAGTACGACTCCCTGGAGGTCACCCCCACGGCCGCGCGGGTCCGCCTCACCAACACCGGCACCCGGCCGGGCCGCGAGACCGTCCAGATCTACCTGGCCCCCGTTTCCGACGGTGTGGAGCGCCCGGCGAGCTGGCTGGCCGGCTTCGCGAGCGTGAGCGCGGGCCCCGGCGAGAGCGTCGAGACCGAGATCGCCCTGCCCGCGCGCGCCTTCGAGATCTGGGACGAGGAAGCCCACGCCTGGCGGTCCATCAGTGGCGCCTACGAGGTCCGCGCGAGCCACTCGCACGGCGACACCCGGCTGACGGCGTCCCTGGACCTCTAGCTCCGGGGCCGCGGACGGCACCCACGAACCGGACCGGGGGCGGGCCCTGACACCCGCCCCCGGTTCCGCACGTCCGGGAAAGTCAACGCGGAGGCTGTGGGGACGTCACCTGTCGGTGCGCCAGTTCCGCGAGCCGCGCCTGCCCGTCCTTGCCCGGGTGGAACCAGTCCCAGTGGCTCAGCTGATCCGCCGCGAACGGGTACTGGAACACCGCGCCGCCGTCGTAGCGGCACAGGTCGTCCTTCGCGCAGACCTCGCGCAGCACCTCGTTGTACTCGACCACGCGCGCCCGCACCTGCTCGCGCCGGGCCGTCGCCGCCGCGGCCGTCGAGGTCGGCTCGGCGAGCATCGACTGGCAGATGCCGAGCTTCCAGATCTGGCGCACCATCGGATCGTCCTTGCCCTGCTCCCACAGCCGCTGCAGGTCCGGCACGCTGGACACGTACACCTGCGAGGCCGGCGAGGCCGCCCGCAGACCGGCGAGGGCCTTCTCGAAGCCCGAGCGGAAGGCCGCCACCGGGGTCATCGACGAAGCCGAGGGACGGCAGGCGTCGTTCGAGCCGACCATCACCGTGACCAGGCCCGGCCGGTGCTCGGCCGCCGAGGCCAGCTGCCCCGGCAGGTCCGCCATCCGGGAGCCCGTCACCGCGTAGTTCCAACTGCGCGAGGGAGCCTCGGCCTCGCCGAGCAGCCGGGCGGCCAGCGAGTGGACCTCCGGGTCGTCGCCCGTGGCCCAGGAGGCCTCCGGGCAGTCGGCCAGCACCGAACAGGCGTCGAAACCGCGGGTGATGGAGTCGCCCACCGCGGCCACCGAGTCGGGCGCCGTGTTCCACCGCGGCGTGCCCTGCACCCCCCGTTCGCCCCCGGACTTCGCCCCGTCGGCCGAACACCCGGCCAGCGCCCCCGTGACGGCGATCAGCAGGGCAACCGCCGCGCCCGCACCCGGAAACGTCCGACGCGCGCGGCGGCGTGGGGCGGTGGTGCGCATGCGCGAGGTCCCTCCTCGTCGCCCCGCGTCCGCACGGGGGCGTCCTGCTGAGTGAATGCTTTGGGTTTACGGGCCTTGGAGCGACCGTACGTCACACCATGACCCCCGGCGCACGGTAGCTTTTTCCCGTGGCGTTTCGGCCGCAAGTCCCGCAACGCAATATCAAACAATTTCCGTTACATTACATCACGTCACATACTGTCCGTTTTCTGGAGTTTATTCCCGACCTCGTCCCACACTGGAGGTCCCGGTGACGACACGTGGAGTCCTGTACGTGCATTCCGCACCGCGTGCGCTCTGTCCGCACGTGGAATGGGCCGTTGCGGGCGTGCTCGGGGTGCGGGTGAACCTCGACTGGATCCGTCAGCCCGCCTCCCCGGGCACCTGGAGAGCCGAGTTCTCCTGGCAGGCCGAAGCGGGCACCGCCTCGAAACTCGCCTCGGCCCTGCGCGGCTGGCACCTGCTCCGCTTCGAAGTGACCGCGGAACCCTGTCCGACCGCCGAGGGAGAGCGCTACAGCTCCACCCCGCAGCTGGGCATCTTCCACGCCGTCACCGGAATGCACGGCGACATCCTGATCCCGGAGGACCGGCTGCGCGCCGCCCTCGCCCGGTCCGCCCACGGCGAGACCGACCTGGAGGCGGAGATCGCCAAGCTGCTCGGCAAACCCTGGGACGACGAGCTCGAACCCTTCCGCTACGCGGGCGAGGGCGCCCCGGTGCGCTGGCTCCACCAGGTGGTGTAAACCCGGCGCAACGCAGAAGGCCCACCCGGAGTCACCCGGGTGGGCCTTCGTGCGTACTGCTGCGGATCAGACGGTGCGGAACGCCAGTGAGACGTTGTGGCCGCCGAAGCCGAACGAGTTGTTGATCGCGGAGATCGGGCCCTCGGCCGGGAGCTTGCGGGGCTCGTCGCGCACGATGTCCGCGTCGATGTCGTCGTCGATGTCGTCGAGGTTGATCGTCGGCGGGGCGAGGCGGTGGTACAGCGCCAGCACCGTCGCGACGGTCTCGATGCCGCCCGCGCCACCCAGCAGGTGACCGGTCATCGACTTGGTCGCCGAGATCGCGATGTGGTCCAGGTCGTCGCCCAGGACCTTGCGCAGGGCCTTCAGCTCGGCCGTGTCACCCTGCGGGGTGGACGTGGCGTGCGCGTTCACGTGGACCAGCTCGGCCGGGTCGAGGCCCGTGTTGTCGAGCAGGTTCTGCAGGGCGGCCGAGACGCCGCGGCCGGTCGGCTCGGGCTGCGCGATGTGGTGGCTGTCCGCGGACAGGCCCTGGCCCAGCACCTCGCAGTAGACCCGGGCGCCGCGCGCGGCGGCGTGCTCGGCGGACTCCAGGACCACGACGCCGGCGCCCTCGCCGAGGACGAAGCCGTCGCGGGCCTTGTCGTACGGGCGGGAGGCGGTGGTCGGGTTCTCGTTGTTCTTGGACATCGCCATCATGTTGGCGAACGCGGCGATCGGCAGCGGGTGGATCGCCGCTTCGGTGCCGCCCGCGACGACCACGTCGGCGCGGCCGGTGCGGATCATCTCGACGGCGTAGCCGATGGCCTCGGCGCCCGAGGCGCAGGCGCTGACCGGAGTGTGCACACCCGCGCGGGCGTTGACCTCCAGGCCGACGTTGGCCGACGGGCCGTTGGGCATGAGCATCGGGACGGTGTGCGGGGAAACCCGTCGCACACCCTTTTCCTTCAGTACGTCGTACTGGTCGAGCAGGGTGGTCACGCCGCCGATGCCGGAGGCGATGACGGTGCCCAGGCGCTCGGGCGCGATCGCCGCGTCCTCGCCCGCCGGGGCGGTGTAGCCGGCGTCGGCCCACGCCTCACGGGCCGCGATGATCGCGAACTGGGCCGAGCGGTCCAGCTTGCGGGCCAGCGGCCGGGGAAGGACGTCATGCGGGTCCACGGCGGCCAGTGCGGCGATACGAACCGGGAGTTCGGCAAAGCGCTCGCCCTCGAGGGGCTTTACGCCGGAACGGCCGGCAAGCAGACCTTCCCAGGTCGAAGCGCTGTCGCCACCCAGCGGAGTGGTTGCGCCGATACCGGTGACGACCACGGTGCGATTGGTCGGGCTCACAGGAATTCTTTCTCCACGTCTCAGGGGGTGCTGAATTGTCACGGCGCCACCGCCAGGTGGCGACAAACGCTCGTCGTTCTTAGGCCTGGTGCTTCGCGATGTAGTCCGCGGCGTCGCCGACCGTCTTGAGACCCTTGACGTCCTCGTCCGGGATCTTCACCTCGAAGCGCTCTTCGGCGGCGACGACGACCTCGACCATGGACAGCGAGTCGACATCCAGGTCGTCGGTGAAGGACTTGTCGAGCTGGACGTCCTCCTGCGGGATGCCGGCGATCTCGTTGACGATCTCCGCGAGACCTTCGAGGATCTCTTCCTGGGTGGCGGCCATGTTGGCGCTCCTTCTATAGCTAACTGGGGGTGGAACAGGGTCCGGGAGTGATCCAGGGCCCTAGGGGAGGGTAACGACCGTCGCGGCGTAGACGAGTCCCGCCCCGAAGCCGATGACGAGCGCGGTGTCGCCGCTCTTCGCCGCTCCGGTCGCCAGGAGCCGCTCCATTGCGAGCGGGATCGAGGCGGCCGAGGTGTTGCCGGTGGTTTCGATGTCACGGGCGACCGTGACGTGCTCCGGCAGCTTCAGAGTCTTCACCATCGAGTCGATGATCCGCATGTTTGCCTGGTGCGGGATGAAGACGTCCAGGTCGTCCGCGGTGATCCCGGCGGCGTCGAGCGCCTGCTGGGCCACCTTGGCCATCTCGAAGACGGCCCAGCGGAAGACCGCCTGACCCTCCTGGGTGATGGCCGGGAACTTCTCTCCGCCGTCCTTGCCGAGGTACTCGTCCCACGGCACGGTCTGCTTGATGGTCTCCGACTTGTCGCCCTCCGAACCCCACACGGTGGGGCCGATGGCCGGCTCGTCCGAGGGACCGACGACCACGGCGCCGGCCCCGTCGCCGAACAGGAAGGCCGTCGCGCGGTCCTCCAGGTCGGTGAGGTCCGAGAGCCGCTCCACACCGATGACGAGGACGTACTCCGCGGAACCGTCCACCACCAGGCCCTTGGCCAGGGTCAGACCGTAGCCGAACCCGGCGCAGCCGGCGGAGATGTCGAAGGCGGCGGGCTTGCCCGCGCCGATGCGGTGCGCGATCTCGGTCGCGACGGCCGGGGTCTGCTTGAAGTGCGAGACCGTCGAGACGATCACGGCGCCGATCTTCTCCGGGGCGATGCCGGCATCGGCCAGCGCCTTGCCGGAGGCCTCCACCGACATCGCGGCGACGGTCTCCTGGGGCGAGGCCCAGTGCCGCGTGGCGATGCCGGAGCGGGAGCGGATCCACTCGTCGGACGAGTCGATGGTCTCGAGGATGACCTCGTTGGGCACCACGCGGACCGGGCGGTAGCCGCCGACCCCCAGGATGCGGGCGTACGGGGAGCCCTTGGCAGGCTTGATCTTCGACATGCTGTGTGGGCTCCTTCTCTCAGGCCGACTGCTCGGCGACAAGCGCCGCGGCCTTCTCGAGATCGTCCGGGGTCTTCAGGGCCACGCTCGGTACGCCCTTCAGCGCGCGCTTGGCCAGACCCGTCAGGGTGCCACCGGGGGACAGCTCGATGATCCCCGTGACGCCCAGTGCGGCGAACGTCTCCATGCACAGGTCCCAGCGGACCGGGTTGGCCACCTGGCCCACCAGCCGGGCGACGACATCGGCGCCCGTGGTCACGACCTGACCGTCCTTGTTCGAAACATAGGCCGTCGTCGGGTCCGCCGGGGAGAGGGCCGCTGCGGCCTGCTCCAGGGCGACGACCGCCGGGGCCATGTGGTGCGTGTGGAAGGCGCCCGCGACCTTGAGGGCGACGACCTTCATGGAGCCTTCGGGCTTCTCGGCCTCGAGCGCCGCGATCTGCTCCATCGTGCCGGCCGCGACGATCTGGCCCGCGCCGTTGATGTTCGCCGGGGTCAGACCCAGCTTCTCCAGGTGCGCGACCACGACGTCGGGGTCCCCGCCGAGAACCGCGGCCATGCCCGTCGCGGTGATCGCCGCGGCCTCGGCCATGCCGAGCCCGCGGGTCCGTACGAAGGACAGCGCCTCGGTGTCGGAGAGCACACCGGCCTGGACGGCCGCGGTGATCTCGCCGACGCTGTGACCGGCGACGGCGCCGAACGCGGTACCCGCGCCGAGGGCGTCGGCGGAGAGCAGACCGGCCGCCACCAGCAGGGGCTGCGCCACGGCCGTGTCGCGGATCTCGTCCGCGTCGGCCTTCGTGCCGTAGTGGGCAAGGTCGAGCCCGATGGCGTCCGACCAGGCGGCGACGCGGTCAGCGGCACCGGGAAGGTCGAGCCAGGGAGTCAGGAAGCCGGGCGTCTGTGCGCCTTGGCCGGGAGCGACGAGTACGAGCACCCTCACACTCTCTCTTGTGTTCGGTCCACGCCGCCCGTGGGGACAGGGACGAAGAACCTTCGGGGTAATTGTTGATGTCCGACAAAAGTCTAGGACTGGGGGTCGCCGTCGGCCAGACGCCCAAGGATCAGGGCGATCCTCAGAGTGAACGCAGAACGGACATCGGAGGGCGACCATCCGGTGACGTCCGTCACACGTCGCAGCCGGTAGCGCACGGTGTTGGGGTGCACGAACAGCATCCGAGCTGCGCCTTCGAGGCTGCTCGCCTGCTCCAGGTACACGCTCAGGGTCTCCAGCAGGGCCGAGCCGGCTTCTTCGAGCGGTCTGTAGATCTCCTCCACCAACTGCTCGCGCGCCGAAGGGTCCGAGGCGATCGCACGCTCGGGCAGCAGATCATCCGCCAGTACCGGCCTGGGAGCGTCCTGCCACGCCGTGCACGCCTTGAGTCCGGCCGCGGCCGCCTGCGCCGACTTCGTGGCGTTCAGCAGGTCCGGAACCACCGGACCGGCCACCACCGGGCCCGCGGCGAACGGCCCGATCAGCGACTTGGCCACCTGCATCGGATTGTCGCTGCCGCCCGCGATGACCACGAGACGGTCCCCGAGCACACCCGTGAGGACCTGGAGCTTGTGATGGCGGGCCGCGCGCCGGATCGCCTCGACCGTCAGCTCGCTGTCGCCCTCCGGCGCGGTGCCCAGCACCACGCACACGTGTTCCGGCGAATTCCAGCCGAGCGCCGCGGCCCGCGACAGCGCGCCCTCGTCGGCCTCCCCGGAGAGCACCGCGTTGACGACCAGCGACTCCAGCCGGGCGTCCCACGCCCCGCGCGCCTCGGCGGCCTGCGCGTACACCTGGGCGGTCGCGAACGCGATCTCCCGGGCGTACACCAGCAGCGCCTCGCGCAGGATCGACTCGTCGCCGGGTGCGGCGACCTCGTCGATCGCGGTCTCCATGACCTCGATCGTGGTCCGCACCATCTCGACGGTCTGGCGCAGCGTGATCGCCCGGGTCAGCTCGCGCGGAGCCGTCCCGAACACATCGGTGGAGATCGCCTGCGGGGTCTCCGGGTGGCGGAACCACTCGGTGAACGCGGCGATGCCCGCCTGGGCCACCAGTCCGATCCAGGAGCGGTTCTCCGGTGGCATCGCCCGGTACCACGACAGGGTCTCGTCCATGCGCGCGATGGCGTTCGCGGCGAGCCGTCCGGAGGACTTCTCCAGCCGGCGCAGCGTCGCGGCGTGCGGATGCGCGGGGGCCGGATGCGCGGAATGGGTCGCTGGTGAATGCTCGCGTTCGGGTTGGGGCACGTGACAAGACTGCCCTATCGGGACGGATGCGCGGAGTCGGGTCTCACCCGGGCCCGCGTGGCCGTCCCGGGGGCGTGGCGCGCCCGGGGACTACGGTGGCCTCCATGATTGATGTACGACGAGGCGCCGACCGGTACGAGGGCGGGGACCCGTCCGCCGGGATCACCACCCGGCACGCCTTCTCCTTCGGACACCACTACGACCCGGACAACCTGCGCTTCGGCCCGGTGATGGCGTGCAACGAGGAGACCCTCGCCCCGGGCGCCGGCTTCGAGGAACACCCCCACAGCAACACCGAGATCGTGACCTGGGTGACGGAGGGCCAGCTCACCCACCGCGACAGCACCGGCGCCACCACCCTGGTCCGGCCCGGGGACGTGCAGCACCTCGGCGCCGGATCCGGCGCCCGGCACGTCGAGCGCAACGACGGCCCCGGTCCGCTCGGCTTCGTACAGCTGTGGCTGGCCCCCCTCGAACCGGCCGGGGAGCCCTCGTACGCGCTGGTCAGGGGCATCGCCGACAGCACGCCCTACGCCGTGCCCGCGGCCGGGGCCGTGCTGCACGTACGGCGTCCGGGCGCGGGCGAGCGGGTCGCCGTACCGGCGGCGGGGCACGTGTACCTGCACGTCGTACGGGGAGACCTGCGCCTCGACGGAAAGGATGCGGACGACGGCGTCGAGCTCGGCCCCGGGGACGCGGCACGGATCACCGGCGAGGCCGACCTGGAGCTGGTCGCCGGATCCCCGTCCGAGCTGCTGATCTGGGAACTGCCCTGAGGGCAGCTTCCTTCAGGAGGCGGTGACGAGGCCGGCGGCCCGCGTGCGGATCAGCGGGAGCCGGGCGTAGAGGGCGGCGCCGAGTCGTCCGTCGCCCCCCGCGGGGCGAGAACGCTGCATAAGAGCGTGGTGGTGGCAGCCGTCAGCCAGATCCTGCGGGTTCGCACCCGGTTCTCCCCGAGGTTCACGGTGAATGGGAACCGGAATCTATCGATCCTGATCGGCTGTCAGGTACCGGGTGTCAGGTGCCGGGTCAGGCGGAGCGGCCGAGCTCCGCGAGCACCGCGTCCGTGAACGGAGGCCAGGCCTCCACGGCCCACGGGCCGAACGGGCGGTCCGTCAGCGCCACGCACGCGGCTCGCGCGTCCGGGTCCACCCACAGGAAGGTCCCGGCCTGCCCGAAGTGGCCGAAGGTGCGCGGCGAGGAGCCGGAGCCCGTCCAGTGCGGGGACTTCCCGTCGCGGATCTCCAGGCCGAGGCCCCAGTCGTTGGGGGACTGGTGGCCGTAGCCGGGCAGGACGCCCTTGAGGCCGGGGTGGACCACGGAGGTCGCCTCGGCGACGGTGCGCACGTCCAGCAGCCGGGGCTGCTGGAGCTCGGCGGCGAAGCGCACCAGGTCGGCGACGGTGGAGACGCCGTCCTTGGCGGGGGAGCCCTCCAGGGTGCTCGACGCCATGCCCAGCGGCTCGAAGACGGCCTGGTGCAGGTACTCGGCGAAGGGGATGCCGGTGGCCTTCGCGATGTGGTCGCCGAGGACCTCGAAGCCCGCGTTCGAGTACAGCCGGCGCTGTCCGGGCGGGGAGACCGTGCGGTGCTCGTCGAAGGCCAGGCCGCTGGTGTGCGCGAGCAGGTGGCGGACGGTGGAGCCCTCGGGTCCGGCGGGCTCGTCCAGCTCGATCGCGCCCTCCTCGTAGGCGACGAGGGCGGCGTAGGCGGCGAGCGGCTTGGTCACGGAGGCCAGCGGGAAACGGTGGTCCACCGGGCCGTGGGCGCCGATCACGGTTCCGTCGGCGCGGACGACGGCCGCGGCGGCGGTCGGAACCGGCCAGTTCTCGATGATGCGCAGACTCTGCAAGCTCTCCATGCGGCCGAGGGTACTTGCTTGGAGTGCACTCCAAGGTTTTAGCGTGGTGGTCATGAGCCTGACGGAGACGCGGTACACGATCAGCGAGGTCGAGGCCCGGACCGGTCTGACCCAGCACACACTGCGCTGGTACGAGCGGATCGGCCTCATGCCGCACGTGGACCGTTCCCACTCGGGCCAGCGGCGCTTCAGCGACAAGGACCTCGACTGGCTGGCCTTCGTGGGCAAGCTGCGCTCCACCGGAATGTCGGTGGCCGACATGGTCAGTTACGCCGAACTCGTCCGCGAGGGCGCGCACACCGTGGACCGGCGGCGCGAACTGCTGGAGCGCACGCGCTGCGAGGTGCGGTCCCGGATCGCCGAGCTGACGGACGCGCTCGCGGTATTGGACTTCAAGATCGACATGTATTCGATGAATAAGGCGGACCGGACATGAGCGGAATCGAGAAGATCGAGAAGGTCGAGCTGGGCAAGGGAGGCCCCCTGGTGGGCGTCCAGGGCCTCGGCTGCATGGGCATGAGCGAGTTCTACGGGGACACGGACGAGGCGGCCGCCCGGCTGACCCTGGACGCGGCGCTGGACGCCGGTGTCACCCTCTTCGACACCGCGGACGTCTACGGGCGGGGTGCGAACGAGGAGTTCCTCGCCCCATTCGTGGCCGCGCACCGCGAAGAGATCACCCTCGCCACGAAGTTCGCCATAGAGCGCAGCGACGACCCGACGTACCGGGGGGTCCGCAATGACCCGGCGTACGTGCGCCGGTCGGTGGAGGACAGCCTGCGCCGGCTCGGCACCGATGTGATCGACCTCTACTACATGCACCGCCGCGACCCGGCCGTGCCGCTCGCCGAATCGGTGGGCGCGATGGCGGAGTTGGTGCAGGAGGGCAAGGTGCGCCACCTCGGGCTCTCTGAGGTGACGGGCGCCGAGCTGCGCGAGGCGCACGCGGTGCACCCGATCGCGGCGCTCCAGTCGGAGTGGTCGCTGTTCAGCCGGGATGTGGAGCGCAGCGCGGTGGGCGCTGCGGCGGAGCTGGGCGTGGCCTTCGTGCCGTACTCCCCGCTCGGGCGCGGCTTCCTGACCGGTGCGTTCGCGGACGCGGCGGCGGACCTGTCGGCCGGTGACTTCCGCAAGTACCAGCCCCGTTTCACGGGGGACAACGCGAAGACGAACGCGGCGCTGCTGGCGCCGGTACGGGAGATCGCGGCGGCCCGGCAGGCCACGCCGGGGCAGATCGCCCTGGCCTGGGTGCACCAGCAGGCGCGGGTGCACGGGCTGACCGTGGTTCCGATCCCGGGCACCCGCAAGGCGGGCCGCCTCGCGGAGAACACCGCGGCGACCCGGATCACCCTGACGGACGCGGAGCTGGCGCTGCTGGAGCCGATCGCCGCGCAGGTCGCGGGGGACCGCTACCCGGACATGTCCTCGACCTCGGCCGCGCGCGAGGCGTAGGCGGGGCGAGCGGGACCGGCCCGGGCCGGGGCCGGGACCGGCCGGCCCCGGCCCGGCCCCGCTCAGGCGTCCGCCGTTCAGGCACCCGCCGTGAAGCGGTCGCGCAGGGCGGCGTACTCCGCGTCCGTCAGGAGGCCCGCGCTGTGCAGTTCGCCCAGGTGCTGGAGCCGGTCGCCGGAGCGGGCCCGGGGGAGCGAGGCGACCGGGGAGCGGCCGCGCAGGGCGGCGAGGACCGCCGCCGCGAACGGCAGGGATTCGTGCACGGCCCCGTAGCCCACGCCGAAGACGGCCGAGGACAGGTCGTGGTCGGGCCGGGGGTCGCCCGCCAGGCCCCGGGCCAGCAGGCGCAGGTGGCCCCCCGCCCGCTCCGGGGAGTGCCACTCGACACCCGTCAGGGCGGCCAGCGGATACCGCTGGTCGCCCGCCTTCCATTTGGTGCTGGTGGCCCCGGTGCGGGACCAGTGGAAGGTGACGGCGGCGCCGTCGAAGGCGAGCCTGGCGTCGTAGGCCTTCAGGGCGGCCGGGGGCTGCTGGACGGGCACCAGGAAGCGGTCGGCCGGTTCGGGCGGTCCCAGCCGCTCGCGCAGGGCGGCCGCGAAGGCCGCTGCCCGGTCGGCGCCGGCGCCGGGCAGCACCAGCCGGTACGGATCGGAGGCCTCTCTCAGCTGCCCCGCGGCAGCCTCCATCAGCGGATCGGCGCCCGCCCGCACCGAGGCGCGCAGCACGACGGTGTCCCGGCGCCCCACACTCAGACTCACCCCCGACAACGCTTCGAGGGGGATCCGGCGTTCCCCGAGGGCATGCCAGAGCCTGGGCGTTCGCATCCCCCGTGCGAAGCGGATGAGTATCGAGTCCGTGGTGCGGTCGAACTCCCAGACGGCATGGTTTCCGGCCAGTACGTCACCCATGCGGCACATCGTAAAGGGACCGACCCCCGCGCGTCCCCCCGCTGTGAAGCCCCTTTTCGGGGCGTCTACGCGTGTCAGGAACCGTTCGTGCCGGAAATTCCGCGTCGACAGGCGTCGTCGCCGGTGGCGCACACCGTGGAACCGAACTCACCGGTTCCGATTTTGGCGAAGTTGTCCAAAGAAGCGGTGCCTGGCTCGAAGTAGCCGGTGTGGCTCTTGGCCCCGGCCGCCGACAGCACCCGCGCGCCGAAGTCCTGGGAGACCGGATCCGCGCCGTGGCCCAGGCCCCCGACCTCCAGGTGCGGTACGTCCGCGATCCAGTCGCCGGAGTCCCGCATCGCCCAGACCCGCGCCGAGGTCCCGAGGTCCGCGACGTTCTCGGCACGCATCCCGGGGCTGCCCGCCACCGCGATGTCCGTGACCCGGCCGGGCAGTTGGTGCGCGGCGACCCCGCAGACCACCGAGCCGTAGCTGTGGCAGAACAGTGCCACGCTCGCCCTCCCCGGCAGCGAGGAGGCCAGCGCGCGCAGCTTCACGGCGCCGTCCGCGGCCATCCGGCCGGTGGCCGCGTCCATGCCGACCCCGGTGGGTGCGGTGTACCCGGCCCAGGCGATGACCGCCGTCCGGCTGTCGGGCGCGGCCGCGCGCTCGGCCTCGTACAGGGACTCGGCCATGCCGACGGGGGCGGTGAGGCGGCGCTGGGTGCGCTCGAAGGTCAGCGCGTCCGTGTCGACGCCGGGGACGATCACCGAGATCCGGTGGGCCGCGTCGAGATCGCCGAAGACCTCGGCGACGAGGCCGCCGCCGGTGGGGTCGAAGGTGAGGATCTGCCGGCCCGGCCCGGCGAGGGATTCGAAACGGTGGGCGCGCCGGGTGGCGTTGGTGCGGTCGGCGGGGGCCAGCGTGACGTCGTGTCCGTCGGCCTCCTCCTCCCGGGCGGCCTGCTGCAAGGCGATCCGGTTGGCCCCGTAGCGGGTGTCGGACGGCACGCCGGCGAGGTTGCCGACGACCAGCGGGTACGCCTCGGCCAGCCGGGCGCGCTGGGCTCCGTCGAGCCCGGCGAAGAAGTGGGCCACCATCGGGGCGGGGGCATCGGCGGCGGGCAGCACCCGGCCTTCGAAGCGGGCCCGGGCCCAGGAGGCGAGCGCGGCCCGGCGCGCGGAGATCCCCTCATCGGGCCGGTGCACCGCGGTCCAGCCGGTGGTCGCGAGCATCAGGAAGACCACCGTCAGCGCGAGCAGGGTGCGCAGGACGGCCGGGCGCGCGACGTGGTCGACGGCGTGGGGGTGGGCGAGGCCGGGCAGGTTCACTGCGACCAGACTAGGAGACCGCCGCGGGCGGTGGCGCGCTGGGTGACCGGAGTCACCGCCGACGGTACGAAGCCGCACGAAGCGGGTGATCTCGTACGGGGCCGTGTACGCGACCGTGCGCTCCCCGGCTTGCGGCGGGCGCGGCCGCGGTCCCGTACGAGATCACCCGGCGGGGAACGGCAGGTCAGGCCGGGTGGCTCCAGCCGGAGGCCAGCGCGGGGCCGATCTGGTCGAGATAGGCCTCGGTCATCCGCCGGATCGTGGCGACACTGATGTCCTGGCCCTGGCCCCAGAGCCGGCCGGTGACCCTCATCACGCCCGAGAACGCGGCGACGGCCACCCGCGGCCGCGGATCGGCGTCCACGTCCAGCCCCTCGCGCTCGGCGATCAGCAGGGCGATCCGCTCCTCCAGTTCGGTGGAGCGGCGCAGGTGCACGGCGAGCAGGGCCGGAGTGGACTCGATGAGCCGGTAGCTGCGCATGTACAGGTCGACCGGGACCACCTCGGAGATGGCCTCGTCCACGGTGTCCCAGGCGTCGAGCACGGCGGCGCGCATCGCCGCGAGGGGCCCCTCGGCGGGCGGGCGGGCGCGCAGCGCGGCGACGAAGTGGGATTCGACCAGGTCCTGGACCGCGAAGGCCACCTCCTCCTTGTTGGCGAAGTACCGGAAGAAGGTCCGCTGCGAGACGTCCACGGCATCGGTGATCTCGTCGACGGTGGTCTCTTCGTACCCCTGGGCCACGAACAGGAGGAGCGAGGCGCGCAGCAGCGCGTCGCGGGTGCGGCGTTTCTTGCGCTCGCGCAGTCCGGCCGCGGGCGCTGACGGCGCGGGCCGCTGATCGGTCATCACGGCGGGCGGTGTCCTCTCTGAGGCGGACTGGGCGGTCAGGGTATCTGTGACGGACCTGACAGTGACTGTCTGACTAAGCCGTCTGTGAAGTGTCAGTAGCTGTCACTAACCTGTCCGCATGACTAGTCAGATCACCGTCGACGACCAGGACGATCGGGCGCTCACCAAGGAACCAGGGCCCGCGCAGCCCCGTACCGGACTGCGCGGACACCCCTGGCTGACTCTCTTCGCCGTCGCGATCGGCGTCATGATGGTCACCCTCGACGGCACGATCGTCGCCGTCGCCAACCCCGCGATCCAGAAGGACCTCGGCGCCTCGCTCGCCGACGTCCAGTGGATCACCAACGGCTACCTCCTCGCCCTCGCGGTCTCGCTGATCACCGCCGGCAAGCTCGGCGACCGCTTCGGCCACCGCCAGACCTTCCTCATCGGCATCGCCGGCTTCGCCGTCTCCTCGGCGATCATCGGCCTGTCCAACGGAGTCGAGCTCGTCATCGGCTTCCGCGTCGCGCAGGGCGTCTTCGGCGCGCTGCTGATGCCCGCCGCGCTCGGCCTGCTGCGCGCGACCTTCCCCGCCGAGAAGCTCAACATGGCCATCGGTATCTGGGGCATGGTCATCGGCGCCTCGACTGCCGCGGGTCCCATCGTCGGCGGCCTGCTCGTGGAGAACGTGAGCTGGCAGTCGGTCTTCTTCATCAACGTGCCCGTCGGCGTCGTCGCGCTCGCCTTCGGCCTGTTCATCCTGGTCGACCACCGGGCCGAGAACGCCCCGCGCTCCTTCGACCTCCCCGGCATCGCCCTGCTGTCGGTCGCGATGTTCTCCCTGATCTGGGCGCTGATCAAGGCCTCGGAATGGGGCTGGGGCGACCTCAAGACCCTGCTCTTCCTGGGGCTGTCCGTCCTGTGCTTCGTGGCCTTCGCCCTCTGGGAGAAGCGGGTCGCCGAGCCGCTGATCCCCCTCGCGATGTTCCGCTCGCTGCCGCTGTCCGCGGGCACCGTGCTGATGGTCCTGATGGCCTTCGCCTTCATGGGCGGGCTGTTCTTCGTGACCTTCTACCTCCAGAACATCCACGGCATGAGCCCCGTCGACAGCGGCCTGCACCTGCTGCCGCTCACCGGCATGATGATCATCGGCTCACCGCTGGCGGGCATCGCCATCACCAAGGTCGGCCCGCGCATCCCGCTCGTCGCGGGCATGGTCGCCACCGCCACCGCCTGCTTCGGGATGGCGCAGCTGACCCCGGGGACCGGCACCCTGACCATGTCGCTCTGGTTCGCGCTGATGGGCCTCGGACTGGCGCCCGTCATGGTCGGGGCCACCGAGGTCATCGTCGGCAACGCCCCGCTGGAGCTGTCCGGCGTGGCCGGCGGGCTCCAGCAGGCCGCGATGCAGGTCGGCGGCAGCCTCGGCACCGCCGTGCTCGGCGCGGTCATGGCCAGCAAGGTCGGCAGCGTCTTCGGCGACAACTGGGCCGCCGCCGAGCTGCCGCCGCTCACCCCCGAGCAGACGGACCTCGCGGAGAAGGGGGTCCAGGTCGGCATCGCCCCGGTTCCGCCGGGCGTGCCCGACCAGGTCGCGCAGGCCATCAAGGGCGTCGCGCACGACACGTTCGTGTCAGGGATGAGCACCGCCTTCACCGTCGCCGCCGTGGTCGCGGTGCTCGCCGCGGTCGTGGCCTGCTTCACCAAGCGCGGTGAGAACGCCGCCGCGGGGGCGGGCGCCGCGCACATCTAGGCCGGCGCCGCCCGAGCTGCCCGCTGCTGCCCGGGCGGTGCCCCGGCGCTTCCGGGCCTGCGTCCGCCGCCGAACGGAGGCCCGGAAGCGTCAACTCCATGCGTGCGAAAGCCCCGCCGGGCGGTTCCGGCGGGGCTGTCGCCTATCAGGGTGGACCCGCCCGAGGCCCCTTCCGCTCGCCCGTCATCGCAGGTCAGCGTGGTGTCGACGGAGCTTCCGGAACCGGTCCGGAGCCCGTCCGTCCACCAGGAGTTGACCCGTCATGCGTACGTGGAACACCACTTTTTCGGGGCGCACAGTCGCCGCAGCCGCCGTACTCGCCGCCACCCTGCTGATCCCGGGCACCGCCGCCCCCGCCCACGCGGCCGGAGCCGGGGCCGGGGCCGGGAAGAGGGCCGGCCACGCCTCCGGGCCGCCGCCGCTCGGGGTCTGCGCCACCGGGCAGTTGTGCCTGTGGGCGAAGCCTGAGTTCAAGGGGACCCGCAGGACCCACGAGCTCAGCACCCTCGACATCAACAGCTGCACCGCGCTGCCCGCCGGGACCACCGCCCAGTCGATCTCCAACCGGACCGGACGCCCGGTGACCACCTACCAGTCGGCCGAGTGCGCCGAGACGGGAGAGTTCCAGACGTATCCGGGCGACGGGGTGTGGCTGCCCCAGTCGCCGTACCAGGTGCGGGCGTTCAAGGTGTGGGAGAACTGACGGCCCCGGTCGTACGGGCCTCTCCGGGCGCCGGAGCCGCAGCCGCGGTCCCGGCCGCCCGGGGAGGCCCGCCCTGGGCCGCGACCCCCGGGTCGGGGGAGGCCGCGGGCACGCCGCCCGGCCCCGTTCCGCTCAGCGCGGCGATCTCCGCGCGCAGCGCCCGTACCTCGCCCGCCAGTTCGGCGATGGCCGCCGTCTGGGCCCGTTCCACCAGGTCGTCGCGTTCGAAACGGGAGATGAACCAGGCCGCGATGTTGGCGGTCACCACACCCAGCAGCGCGATCCCGGACAGCATCAGCCCCACCGCCAGCAGCCGGCCGAGCCCGGTGGTGGGGGAGTGGTCCCCGTACCCGACCGTGGTCATCGTCGTCACCGACCACCACAGGGCGTCCCCCAGGTTCTTGATGTTGCCCCCGGGGGCGTCGCGCTCCACGCTCAGCACGGCCAGCGAGCCGAACATCAGCAGCCCGACCACCGCGCCCGCCACGTACGTGGTCAGCCGGATCTGCGGGGCCATCCGGGCCCGTCGGCCCACCAGCAGCAGCGTGGAGACCACCCGCAGCAGCCGCAGCGGCTGGATCATCGGCAGCAGCACCGCCGCCAGGTCCATCCAGTGGGTCCGGATGAAGGCCTTCTTCGCCCCCGAAAGGCCCAGCCGCATCAGGTAGTCGACGGCGAAGGCCGCCCACACCACCCACTCGGCGTGCGTGCAGGCCCGGTGCACGGCCGGATCCGCGTCGGGCGCCACGATGGGCACGGCGTAGGCGACGGCGAATCCGAGGGCGAGCACCAGCAGCGGCGTCTGCGTCCGGCGCTCCCACCGCGACTGGCGGGAGGGTTGTTTCATGCGGGCATAGTAAAGAACGGGTAAGGGGCGCTGGGACAGATGTCCCAGCGCCCCCACGGAAGAGTGACGGCTACGCGTCGCCGCCCGCCGCGCCCGGGTCGGCGGCCCGGACGTCCAGCAACTGGTACCGGTCGATGGCCTGCTTGAGCGCGGACCGGTCGATCCGACCCTCCTTGGCCAGCTCGGTCAGGACCGAGAGGACCACCGACTGCGCGTCGATGTGGAAGAACCGCCGGGCCGCACCGCGCGTGTCGGCGAAGCCGAAGCCGTCCGCGCCCAGCGAGGTGTACGAGCCGGGAACCCAGCGCGAGATCTGGTCCGGGACCGCCCGCATCCAGTCGGAGACCGCGACGAACGGACCCTCCGCGCCGGACAGCTTGCGCGTCACGTACGGGACCCGCTGCTCCTCCTCCGGGTGGAGCAGGTTGTGCTCCTCCACCGCGACGGCCTCGCGCCGCAGCTCGTTCCAGGAGGTCGCCGACCAGACGTCCGCCTTGACGTTCCACTCGGCGGCCAGGATCCGCTGCGCCTCCAGCGCCCACGGCACGGCCACGCCGGAGGCCATGATCTGCGCCCCGACGGCGCCCGTGGTGCCCGCGGAGACCCGGTGGATGCCCTTGAGGATGCCTTCGGCGTCCACGTCAGCCGGCTCGGCCGGGTGCTGGATCGGCTCGTTGTAGACCGTCAGGTAGTAGAAGACGTCCTCGGCGTCGGGCCCGTACATCCGGCGCAGACCGTCCTTGACGATGTGCGCGATCTCGTACCCGTACGCCGGGTCGTACGCCACACAGCCCGGGTTGGTCGACGCCAGCAGCTGGGAGTGACCGTCGGCGTGCTGGAGGCCCTCACCCGTGAGGGTGGTCCGCCCGGCGGTCGCGCCGAGGACGAATCCGCGCGCCAGCTGGTCGGCCATCTGCCAGAACTGGTCACCCGTGCGCTGGAATCCGAACATCGAGTAGAAGACGTACACCGGGATCAGCGGCTCGCCGTGCGTGGCGTACGCCGAACCGGCGGCGATCAGCGAGGCCGTGCAGCCCGCCTCCGAGATGCCGTCGTGCAGCATCTGGCCGGTCGGGGACTCCTTGTACGCGAGCAGCAGGTCGCGGTCGACCGCCTCGTACTGCTGGCCCAGCGGGTTGTAGATCTTGGCGCTCGGGAAGAACGCGTCCATGCCGAAGGTGCGGTACTCGTCGGGCGCGATCAGCACGAAGCGCTTGCCGATCTCCTTGTCCCGCATGAGGTCCTTCAGGATGCGGACGAAGGCCATGGTGGTGGCGATCGACTGCTGGCCCGAACCCTTCTTGGCGGCCGCGTACGTGGCGTCGCCCGGCAGCTGCAGCGGCTTGGCGCGCACCACGCGGGTGGGCACGTACCCGCCGAGCGCGCTGCGGCGGTCGTGCATGTACTGGATCTCGGGGGAGTTGCGCCCCGGGTGGTAGTACGGCGGCGCGCCGTCCTCCAGCTGGGCGTCCGTGATCGGGATGTGCAGCCGGTCGCGGAAGCGCTTGAGGTCGTCGGCCGTCAGCTTCTTCATCTGGTGGGTCGCGTTGCGGCCCTCGAAGTTCGGCCCCAGGGTCCAGCCCTTGACCGTCTGCGCCAGGATCACCGTCGGCTGGCCCTTGTGGGCCTTGGCCGCCGCGTACGCCGCGTAGACCTTCTTGTGGTCGTGACCACCACGGCCCAGGTGCTGGATCTGCTGGTCGGACATGTTCTCGACCATCGCGCGCAGGCGGTGGTCGTCGCCGAAGAAGTGCTCGCGGATGTACGAACCGGATTCGGTCGCGTACGTCTGGAACTGCCCGTCCGGGGTGGTGTTCATCTTGTTGACCAGGATGCCGTCGCGGTCCTGCGCCAGCAGCGGGTCCCAGGAGCGGTCCCAGATCAGCTTGATGACGTTCCAGCCGGCGCCGCGGAACTGCGACTCCAGCTCCTGCATGATCTTGCCGTTGCCGCGGACCGGGCCGTCGAGGCGCTGCAGGTTGCAGTTGACCACGAAGGTCAGGTTGTCCAGGTTCTCGCGGGCGGCGATGGACAGCTGGCCGAGCGACTCCGGCTCGTCCATCTCGCCGTCGCCGAGATACGCCCAGACGTGTGACTTGGAGGTGTCCGCGATGCCGCGGGCCTGCATGTACCGGTTCATCCGGGCCTGGTAGATCGCACCGAGCGGACCGAGGCCCATCGAGACGGTCGGGAACTCCCAGAAGTCCGGCATCAGGCGCGGGTGCGGGTAGCTGGAGAGGCCGTACGGGGCCTTCGACTTCTCCTGGCGGAACGCGTCGAGCTGCTGCTCGGAGAGCCGGTCCAGGAGGTAGGCGCGGGCGTAGATGCCGGGCGAGGCGTGGCCCTGGAAGAAGATCTGGTCGCCGCCGTCGCCCTCGTCCTTGCCCCGGAAGAAGTGGTTGAAGCCCACGTCGTAGAGGGAGGCGGAGGAGGCGAAGGTGGCGATGTGGCCGCCTACCCCGATGCCCGGACGCTGGGCGCGCGAGACCATGACGGCCGCGTTCCAACGGGTGGCGTTGAGGACCTTGCGCTCGATCTCCTCGTTGCCGGGGAAGAAGGGCTCGTCCTTGGTGGCGATCGTGTTGACGTAGTCCGTGGAGCGCATCTCGGGCACGGCCACGCGCTTCTCGCGGGCCCGCTCGATCAGCCGCAGCATCAGGTAGCGGGCCCGCTCACGGCCCCGCTCGTCGACGGCGGCGTCCAGGGAGTCGAGCCACTCCTGCGTCTCTTCCGGATCGAAGTCCGGGACCTGGCTCGGCAGGCCGCCAATGATGATCGGATTGCGATCGGATGCGGAAGCCACGCTGTTCCTTCGCTGTCGGGGGAGTCGTGCCTTGGGGTTCGCCGCCTCCCATGGTCTTACGCTCGGCGGAAATCGTCACCTTTACCACTCGGTAATCCCTGGAGTCAGGGGGGATTGCGGGGGTGGGGGTGACGAGACCGGCCAAACCGCAACCTTACGCCCACCTAGATCAACGCCTTCGCAAGGCCGTTCGTCCCTCAAACAGGTAGGAAAGTCCCGAGGTGATGCCGAATGAGGTGGAATGGTGTGGGATGAATCACCAGAGGTGCATACGGAGGGGCTGAAAGTTGCGGCGAGACGGCCGCAATCGTCACCGTTTCGACGGTCTCGGCGGCCGGGTACTTGCGCGATCCGCCGCGCCCGTGTGGACTACGCCCAATGCTGCGCGTACGCGCGCTGCCGAAGAACATTCACCGAACATGAGCAGGAGGCACCCCGTGAGCGCGACCGCGGACCACGCGGAGAACCTGGCCGCCAGGCTGGGTTTCCAGTCCGAACAGGTGGTCCAGGAGATCGGCTACGACGACGATGTCGATCAGGAATTCCGTGATGCCGTAGAGGATCACGTCAGTGAGGTCGTCGATGAGGACTACGACGACGTCGCGGACGCGGTGCTGCTGTGGTTCCGGGAGGACGACGGCGACCTGACGGACGCCCTGGTCGACGCGACCGAGCTGGTCGAGGACGGCGCACTGATCCTGCTGGTGACTCCCAAGACCGGCAAGGACGGTTTCGTCGAGGCCAGCGACATCAGCGAGGCCGCCGAGACGGCCGGCCTCTCTCTGGCCAAGGGACTTCCCGTCGGCAAGGAGTGGACCTCCACCCGCCTGACGACGCCGAAGACGGCCAAGTCCAAGCGCTGAACCGCGCCCCGCAGCCAAGCGGACACATGCACCCCGCCGACCGGAATCGTCCCGGTCGGCGGGGTGTGTGCGTTCGGCCGCGCGGTGGGCCGGCGGCATAGGCTGTTCCCCGGGACATCACCCGAACGGCCCAACGCAGGGATGCAGGAACGAAGGGATGCGACAGATGGCGATCGAGGTCGGCAGCAAGGCCCCGGACTTCGAGCTCAAGGACAACCACGGTGCCACCGTGCGGCTCTCCGACTTCCGGGGGGAGAAGGCCGTCGTGCTGCTCTTCTACCCGTTCGCCTTCACCGGTGTCTGCACCGGTGAGCTGTGCGAGCTGCGCGACCAGCTCCCGCGGTTCCAGAACGACGACGTGCAGCTCCTCGCGGTCTCCAACGACTCCGTGCCGACCCTGCGCGTCTTCGGCGAGCAGGAGGGGCTGGAGTACCCGCTGCTGTCGGACTTCTGGCCGCACGGCGAGACTTCCCGCGCCTACGGGGTCTTCGACGAGGACAAGGGCTGCGCGGTCCGCGGCACCTTCGTCATCGACAAGGACGGAGTGGTGCGCTGGAGCGTCGTCAACGGCCTGCCCGACGCCCGGGACCTGAACGAGTACGTCAAGGCCCTCGACAGCCTCTGAGGGCCTCTGGGAGCCTGCGGGGGCCTCTCGCAGGCCCATGGGCAGGCTCGTGGGCAGGTTCGCCTCGAATAATCCCGTACAGGCGGGAACCCGTCACTAGGATCGAAACGTTGATCCTGTGAATCGCACGACGGGGCACCGCCCCACACAAAAACCTTATGGAGGACCCGTGGGAGTCAGCCTCAGCAAGGGCGGCAACGTCTCGCTGACCAAGGCCGCGCCGAACCTGACGGCGGTCATCGTCGGTCTGGGCTGGGACGCTCGCACCACCACCGGTGTCGACTTCGACCTCGACGCCAGTGCGATCCTGACCAACGACCAGGGCAAGGTCGCCAGCGACGCGAACTTCGTGTTCTTCAACAACCTGAAGAGCCCGGACGGCTCGGTCGAGCACACCGGCGACAACACCACCGGTGAGGGCGAAGGCGACGACGAGGCCATCAAGGTCAACCTCGCCGGCGTTCCGGCCGACGTGTCCAAGATCGTCTTCCCGGTCTCGATCTACGAGGCCGAGACCCGTCAGCAGAGCTTCGGCCAGGTCCGCAACGCGTACATCCGCGTCGTGAACCAGGCCGACAACACCGAGCTCGCCCGCTACGACCTCTCCGAGGACGCCTCGACCGAGACCGCCATGGTCTTCGGTGAGCTGTACCGCAACGGCGCGGAGTGGAAGTTCCGTGCCATCGGCCAGGGTTACGCCTCGGGGCTGCGCGGCATCGCGCAGGACTTCGGCGTCAACGTCTGAGTCCGAGTCGCATCTGCGTCTGATCCGTCGGCGCAGTAGCTCACCCGTCCGGCGCCGTGCACTGTGTGTACGGCGCCGGACCGGCTTTACCTACGGCCGTATCGTCGTACCGCAGCACCGCCATGCCGCCGCACTGTCACACCGTTGTCCGGGGAGGACCACAACATGGGCGTCACACTCGCCAAGGGGGGCAATGTCTCCCTCTCCAAGGCCGCACCGAACCTCACCCGGGTTCTGATCGGCCTCGGATGGGACGCGCGCTCGACCACGGGCGCCGACTTCGACCTCGACGCCAGCGCGCTGCTGTGCGGCAACGGCCGGGTGCTCGGGGACGAGTACTTCGTCTTCTACAACAACCTGAAGAGTCCCGAGGGCTCCGTCGAACACACGGGGGACAACCTCACCGGCGAGGGTGAAGGTGACGACGAGTCGATCATCGTCGACCTCACCAAGGTGCCGGCCGCCGTGGACAAGATCGTCTTCCCGGTCTCGATCCATGAGGCGGAGGCCCGCCGGCAGAGCTTCGGCCAGGTCAGCAATGCGTTCATCCGCGTCGTGAACGAGGCGGACGGCCAGGAATTGGCCCGCTACGACCTCACCGAGGATGCTTCCAGTGAGACCGCGATGATCTTCGGCGAGGTCTACCGGTACGGCGGCGAATGGAAGTTCCGTGCGGTGGGGCAGGGGTACGCGTCGGGGCTCCGGGGCATCGCTCTAGACTTCGGGGTCAACGTTTCGTAAAGCCGTACAAGACGATGGGATGCCAGTGGTTCTGAAAACCTTCGGCTGGTCGTTCGCAGTCACTGCGCTCGGACTGGTCGCAGCGGTGCTCTACGGGGGCTGGACAGGGTTCGGGATCGTCGCGATCCTCACCATCCTCGAGATCTCGCTGTCCTTCGACAATGCGGTGGTCAACGCCGGAATCCTGAAGAAGATGAATGCCTTCTGGCAGAAGATCTTCCTCACGGTCGGCGTGCTCATCGCGGTCTTCGGCATGCGACTGGTCTTCCCCGTCGCCATCGTCGCGATCAGCGCCAAGATCGGTCCCATCGAAGCCGTCAAGCTGGCGATGACCGAAAAGGAGCACTACCAGCAACTGGTCACGGACGCCCACCCGTCCATTGCCGCCTTCGGCGGAATGTTCCTGCTCATGATCTTCCTCGACTTCATCTTCGAGGACCGCGACATCCAGTGGCTCGCCTGGCTCGAGCGTCCGCTCGCAAAGCTCGGCAAGATCGACATGCTGTCCGCGTGCATCGCGCTGATCGTCCTGGTCGTCACCTCGATGACCTTCGCCACCAATGCCCACCAGCACGGCGGCGCTCACGTGGACAAGGCGCAGACCGTCCTGGTCTCCGGCGTCCTCGGCCTGATCACCTACATGATCGTCGGCGGTCTCTCCGGCTACTTCGAGAACAAGCTCGAAGAAGAGGAAGAGGCCGAGCACGAGGCGGAGGAAGCGGCCAAGAAGAGCGGCAAGTCCCCGGTCTCGGCCGTCGCGATGGCCGGCAAGGCCGCGTTCTTCATGTTCCTCTACCTCGAAGTCCTCGACGCCTCCTTCTCCTTCGACGGGGTCATCGGCGCCTTCGCCATCACCAACGACATCGTGCTGATGGCCCTGGGCCTCGGCATCGGTGCCATGTACGTCCGGTCGCTCACGGTCTACCTGGTCCGCCAGGGCACCCTCGACGACTACGTCTACCTGGAGCACGGCGCGCACTACGCCATCGGCGCGCTCGCCGTCATCCTGCTCGTCACCATCCAGTACCAGATCCACGAGGTCATCACCGGCCTCGTCGGCGTCGTGCTGATCGCATGGTCCTTCTGGTCCTCGGTGCGCCGCAACAAGCGCCTGGAGCTGGAGGGTTCCACCGCCGAGGCATGACCGCGGCGGTAATGCGGAACGCTTCTGTGCGGGGCGGTCCGGAGGGTCCACGGACCCACCGGGCCGCCCCGCTTCCGTGTGCAATCAGAGCTGTAAGGGGGGTTGAGGGATGGGATTCTTCGACGGCATCAGGGGCAGTCGCGGTGAGCACTTCCAGTCGGGCAGCGCCTCGTCGAACGCGATCGAGCTGACCAAACGCCATCCGACGGTGTCGCTCACCAAACAGGGGGCGGTCCACGGCAACCTGCGGGTGAACCTCTCCTGGCGGATGCGCACCTCGGACATCGGCGGGCGCACCGCGGGCCAGAGCGGACAGCTCTTCCGCCACCCGTTCAAGCTGTTCAAACCGGACATGGTGCAGGCGCACACCCAGGGCATGGTCAATGTCGACCTCGACATCGGCTGCCTCTACGAACTGGCCGACGGAACCCGCGGGGTCGTCCAGCCGCTGGGCAACCTCCACGGGGACATCAACAGCCCGCCGTACGTGAAGCTCAGCGGCGACGACCGCTTCGGGGCGCCCTCCGGCGAGACGATCTTCGTCAACCTCGACCACGCCGAGGCGATCAAGCGGCTGCTGGTCTTCGTCTACATCTACGACCAGACCCCGGCCTTCGACCGGACGCACGCCCTGGTGACCCTCTTCCCGATCACCGGGCCGCGCATAGAGATCCCGCTGGAGGAGCGCCACCCGCAGGCGCGCTCCTGCGCGGTCGTCTCCCTGGAGAACGTCAAGGGCGAGCTGATCGTGCGCCGCGAGGTCAAATTCGTCTACGGGTTCCAGGCCGAGCTCGACCGGCTGTACGGGTGGGGCCTCCAGTGGGGCCGGGGCTACAAGACGAAGGCCTGAGGCGCGCGGCTCACCGGCGGATGAACTGGGGCCCCTGCACCGGCAGCCTGAAGGACGGGTCCCCGCCCGGAGCCGGCACCGGGACCGGCGACACCGGCTGCGGGTACCCGTACGCGGGCTCCACGGCCGGCGGGGCCTGCGTGGGCGGGGCCGGAAGTACCGGGGCCGGCGCCGCCGCGGCGGACGCTGCGGCCGGGGCCTCGGTGGCGCCCTCGTCCACGGAGATCCCGTGGTCGGTGGCCAGGCCGACGAGTCCGTTGGAGTAGCCCTCGCCGAGCGCGCGGAACTTCCACCCGTCGCCCCGGCGGTACAGCTCGCCGCAGATCAGCGCCGTCTCGGCGCCGGTCTCGGGCCGCACGTCGAAGAAGGCCAGCGGTTCGGAGCCGCCGGTGGCGGTGGCGTCGTAGAGCAGGATCCGCAGGTCGTGGACCCGCTGGAAGGGCACGTCCTCGGCGGAGGCGACGACGAGGATCCGGTCCACGGCCGGGGTGACGGCCCGCAGGTCCGCCTGGACGGCGTCGGTGATCCCGTCGCCGAGCTGCTTCTTGCCGAGCCGCCAGACCGCCCCCGAAGGGTGCCGGGGCTGGTTGTAGAACACGAAGTCCTCGTCCGACCGAACCCGTCCGTCGGAGCCCACGAGCAGCGCGGACGCGTCCACGTCGGGAACACCGGGCCCGCCGGTCCAGCGCAGCACCGCCCGGACCGCCACGGCGGCCACCGGGATGTTCGAGCCCTTCTGCATCGCGTGCGTCATGGCGGTCATCCTGCCCTCCCGGGCACGACCGGGACAATGCGGCCCCCCGTAGACCTTGTCCCGGCGAAAAGTCCTGGGCATGGTGCAAGGGTGGGTGCGCGACGGGCAGGGGGGTGCGCGGCGCACCCGGCACGGCCGGAACCGTCCGGTACGAAGGTGGTGAACCCAGCGGACCAAGACCTGTCCCGGATCTCTGACCAGCGACGGTTACCTGGATTTCATGTGCATGGGGAACTCTGGAATCTCATTCATACGTACTATTACCGGCCATGCCAGTCGGGCCGCCGAGGCAGTACGGGGGAAGCACATGCGTCATTTCGGGCACATATCGCCCACCGTCCGTAAGGACCTCTTCCACCAGGAGCCGGCCGAGTTCACGGCTGCCTCCCCCGCACGCACGCTCGCGGCCGCGCTGGGAGCCACGCTCTACAGCCCTGCCACCCGGACCCAGCTGGCCCGTGACGTCCGCAAACAGGCCGACCGGGGAGTCGTCTCCATGGTCCTGTGCCTGGAGGACTCCATCAGCGACTCCGACGTCGCGGACGGCGAGGAGAACCTCGTCCGGCAGTTCGCCGCCCTCGACGAAGCGGCGGACGAGGGCCCGGCCGGGGAGCTCCCGCTGCTCTTCGTCCGGGTCCGCACCCCCGAGCAGATCCCCGACCTGGTCCACCGGCTCGGCGGCTCCGCCGCCCGGCTGTCCGGATTCGTGCTGCCGAAGTTCAGCGAGAGCCGCGGAATGGCGTTCCTGGACGCCGTGGCGCAGGCTGAAGCGGTGAGCGGGCACCCCCGGCTCTACGCGATGCCGGTCCTGGAGACCCCCGAGCTGCTCCACTTGGAGACCCGCGTCGAGGCCCTCGCCGGGATCTCCCGCACGGTCAACAAGTACCGCGAGCGGGTCCTGGCGCTGCGCCTGGGCGTCACCGACTTCTGCTCCGCGTACGGACTGCGCCGCACGCCCGACATGACCGCCTACGACGTGCAGATCGTCGCCGGCGTCATCGCCGACGTGGTCAACGTGCTCAGCCGCGCCGACGGCACCGGCTTCACGGTCACCGGGCCCGTCTGGGAGTACTTCCGCAGCCAGCAGCGGCTCTTCAAGCCGCAGCTGCGGCGCAGCCCCTTTGCGGAGGAGGGCGTCGAGGAACTGCGCACCGCCCTGATCGAGCACGACCTGGACGGGCTGCTCCGCGAGATCGAGCTGGACCGGGCCAACGGGCTGATGGGCAAGACCTGCATCCACCCCGCCCACGTCACCCCCGTCCACGCGCTGTCGGTGGTCTCCCACGAGGAGTTCAGCGACGCCAAGGACATCCTGCGCCCCGAGAGCGGCGGCGGCGGAGTGATGCGTTCGGCCTACACGAACAAAATGAACGAGGTGAAGCCCCACCGGGCCTGGGCGGAGCGCACCATGCTGCGCGCCGAGGTCTTCGGTGTGGCGAAGGAGGAGGTCGGCTTCGTCGATCTCCTCACGGCCGGGCTCCAGGTGTGAGCGGGCCGTTGACTGCGAGGAAGGGCAAGAAGATCGAAGCCGTGTGGTCGGGAACGTGGGTCGCTGACCGGCTGGGCGTCGGCCTGGAGGAAGGCGCCGACCCCGGTACGGGGACCGGCGGGCCCCGGCTCGACGAACTGCTCGGGCTCGCCCTGCGCCGCAACCCCAAGCGGGCGCACCTGCTGGTCTCGCAGGTGCTGGGCAAGCACGTCCCGCAGTCCCCGGCGGCCGTGTACGCCGCCGGATACGGGCTCGGCGAACGGGTCCGGGAGCTGCTGGGCGAGGAGGAGGCGGCCTCGGCGGTGGTCCTCGGATACGCCGAGACCGCGACCGGCCTCGGCCACTGCGTCGCCGACGGCCTCGGCCGCGCCCCGTACCTGCACTCCACCAGGCGCCCCGTGCCCGGCGTGGAGCCCGCGGGCGGCTTCGAGGAGGCCCACTCGCACGCCACCTCGCACCTGCTGCTCCCCGAGGACCCGAAGCTGCTGGCCGGCTGCGGCCCGCTGGTCCTCGTCGACGACGAGTTCTCCACCGGCAACACCGTCCTGAACACCATCGGCGACCTGCACGAACGCCATCCGCGCGAGCACTACGTTGTCGTCGCCCTGGTCGACATGCGGTCCGCGTCCGACCGCGACCGGCTCAGCGCATTCGCGGAGGAACTGGGGGTGAGGGTGGACCTGATCGCCCTCGCCTCCGGCACGGTGTCCCTCCCGGAGGACGTACTGGCCAAGGGGCAGGCGCTGGTCGAGGAGTACGAGGCCCTGGCCCTCTCCGCCCCCGCGGACGAGGCCCCGGGCGGCGAAATCCAGCCTGCACCCTGCGCCGAGACGCAGCCTCGAGGGGGGCAAATCCAGCCCCTACGGCGTTTGAGGAGCGGGGTCCGGGGCAGCGCCCCGGCAGGCGACCCGCACCCGATCACCCGCGTCGCTCTCGACTGGCCGACCGGGATACCCGACGGCGGCCGCCACGGCTTCACCCCGGCCCACCGAGACGCGCTGAACGCGGCCCTGCCAGCCATGGCGGCGAGGCTCGAAGCCGCGCTCGGCGACGGCCCCGCGCGAGTCCTCGTACTCGGCAACGAGGAGCTGATGTACGCACCGCTGCGCCTCGCGCAGGCCCTGGAGGCGTCCGGCGCGGAGGCCGAGGTCCGCTTCTCCACGACCACCCGTTCGCCGGTGCTCGCCGTGGACGACCCCGGCTACGCCATCCGCACCCGGCTCGTCTTCCCGGCCCACGACACCCCGGCCGACGGCCCCGGCGACCGCTACGCCTACAACGTCGCGGGCGCCGGCTTCGACGCGGTGGTCGCCGTCGTCGACTCGGCGGGCGACACCCCCGAGCTCCGCACCGGACTCCTCGCAGCCCTCGCCCCGCACACCGGCCGGGTCCTGCTCGCCGTCATACCCTCGTACGTCCCCGAATCGCAGGAGCCCTCCATGACCGAGCCCCAGCGCCAGCCGCTGCGCGGGCCCGCCTTCTCCTCGTACGCCGCCGAGGACGTCGGCTGGCTGCTCCAGGACTTCTCCGACGTCGAGCTGGAGGCCCCGACCGAGGAGCGCGAAGAGGCCATCCAGGCGGGCGGCGCGCACTACGCGGAGTCCCTGCCCGTCGAGTACCAGCCGTCCCCGGAGTACCAGCAGCTCTACCAGAGCGCGCTGACCGCCTCCGCCGCCCGGATGGCCCGCGCCGTCGGAACCGTCACCGAGACGGTGCTCGCCGAGCGGTCCCCGTCGCCGGTGCTCGTCTCCCTGGCCCGCGCCGGCA
Organism: Streptomyces sp. GL_140; assembly: GCF_057834465.1. Classification (NCBI taxonomy): domain Bacteria; kingdom Bacillati; phylum Actinomycetota; class Actinomycetes; order Kitasatosporales; family Streptomycetaceae; genus Streptomyces; species Streptomyces sp. GL_140. The sequence goes on along the minus strand of NZ_CM174404.1, from coordinate 2,728,812 downwards.
CCCCCGTGGGCGTCCTGATGCGGCGCTGGGCCCGCGCCCGGCACGGCCTGGACCTGCCGCACTACGCCGTCTCCATCGTGCGCGGCCGCGGCATCGACGCCAACGCGCTGCGCTGGCTGGCCGCCCACCACGACCCGGCCGACGTCGTCTTCGTCGACGGCTGGACCGGCAAGGGCGCCATCAGCCGCGAGCTGCGCGAGGCCCTGTCCGAGTTCGAGGGGTTCAACCCCGAGATCGTGGTCCTCGCCGACCCCGGCTCGTGCGTGGAGACGTACGGCACCCGCGAGGACTTTCTGATCCCCTCCGCCTGTCTCAATTCCACGGTTTCCGGACTCGTCTCGCGTACGGTGCTGAGGTCCGACCTGGTCGGGCCCGCCGATTTCCACGGCGCGAAGTTCTACCGCGAGCTCGCCGGAGCCGATGTCTCCGTCGCCTTCGTCGACACCGTCGCCGCCCAGTTCGAGGAGGTGGCCGAGGCCGTGGACGCCGAGGTCAAGGAGCTCCTCACCGCCGACCGCACGCCGACCTGGGTGGGCTGGCAGGCGGTCGAGCGGATCAGCGAGGAGTACGGCATCCACGACGTGAACCTCGTCAAGCCGGGCGTCGGCGAGACCACTCGGGTGCTGCTGCGCCGGGTGCCGTGGAAGATCCTCGCGCAGCGTGGCGCGGGGGCCGACCTGGACCACGTACGGCTCCTCGCGGAACAGCGCGGGGTGCCGGTGGAGGAGGTCGACGGGCTGCCCTACACCTGTGTGGGCCTCATTCACCCCCGCTTCACGCGCGGCGCCACGGGCGCCGACGGAAAGGCTGTGTCAGCCAAGTGACCGTCCTCGTAGCCAGTGACCTCGACCGCACGCTCATCTACTCGAACGCAGCGCTCGCGCTGACCATGCCCGACCCGCAGGCCCCGCGGCTGCTGTGTGTCGAGGTCCACGAGAGCAAGCCGCTGTCGTACATGACCGAGACGGCGGCGGAGCTGCTGACGGAGCTGTCGGCCGATCCGGGCGTCGTCTTCGTCCCGACCACCACCCGTACCCGCAAGCAGTACCAGCGCATCCGCTTCCCCGGGCAGCAGGCGAAGTACGCGATCTGCGCCAACGGCGGCCAGCTGCTCGTCGACGGGGCCCCGGATCGGGACTGGCGCCGCCAGGTCGCGGCCAGCCTCGCCGAGGAGTGCGCTCCGCTGGAGGAGGTGCACGCGCACCTGCTGTCCGCCGCCGACCCGGCGTGGCTGCGCAAGGCGCGGGTCGCCGAGGACCTCTTCGCGTACCTGGTCGTCGAGCGGGCGCTGGTCCCGCCGGAGTGGATCAAGGAGCTGACGGAGTGGGCCGAGGCCCGCGGCTGGACGATCTCCCTCCAGGGCCGGAAGATCTACGCCGTCCCGCGCCCGCTGACCAAGAGCGCGGCGATGCGCGAGGTGGCCCGGCGCACGGGGGCCACCACCACCCTGGCGGCCGGGGATTCGCTGCTGGACGCGGACCTGCTGCTCGCGGCGGACGCGGGATGGCGGCCGGGCCACGGCGAACTGGCCGACGTGGGCTGGACGGCGCCCCACGTCACCTCGCTGACGCGGGCGGGGGTGCTGGCCGGTGAGGAAATCGTGCGGGCATTCACCCGCGAGGCGCAGCGACTCGGCACACTGGGATCATGACCAAGGGCAACAGCACCAAGATCACAGACGAGCTCTACCGGTACATGCTGGCGCACAACCCTCCGCTGGACGAGGTCCAGCGGGGGCTGGTGGCGTCGACGTACGCGGCGTTCCCGGACTCGGCCGGAATGCAGTCGGCGGAGGAGCAGGGTCCGCTCCTGGCATTCCTGGTCCGGCTGACCGGCGCCCGGCACATCGTGGAGGTGGGCACCTTCACCGGCTTCTCCTCCCTGTCGATGGCGCAGGCGCTGCCGGCGGACGGCCGCCTCATCGCGTGCGACGTCTCGGAGGAGTGGACGGTGTACGCGCGCGAGGCCTGGGCCAAGGCGGGGGTCGCGGACCGCATCGAACTGCGGATCGCGCCCGCGCTCCAGACCCTGCGCGCCATGCCGGCCGAACCGCACATCGACATGGCCTACGTGGACGCCGACAAGCAGAGCCAGATAGCCTACTGGGAAGAGCTGGTGCCGAGGCTCCGTCCGGGCGGGCTGATCGTCACGGACAACACGCTGTACCACGGCACGGTGCTGGACGAGTCGCCGACGGGTGCGGCGGCGGGAGTCCAGGCCTACAACGACCACGTCGCGGCGGACCCCCGCATGGAGTCGGTGATGCTGGCGATCTCCGACGGCATCACCCTCTCCCGCAAGCGCTGACGGCCTAGCCGCAGCCGCCCCCACCGCAGCAGCCGCCTCCGCCGCCGCCCATCGGCGCGGCGGGGGCACTGCTGGTCCCGCCGACCGCGACGGCGGAGAGCAGCTTGACGGTGTCGGAGTGCCCGTCCGGGCAGTCGGCGGGCGCGGAGGACTCGGCCATGGGCCGGCTGACCTCGAAGGTGTCTTCACAGGTCCGGCAGCGGTATTCGTAACGGGGCATGCCGTACAGGCTACGCAGTGGACGGCCGGGTGTCAGTGCCCGCTGCTAGCTTCCACCTCACTGTCGGAACGGGTTGCGGAGGCGGGCTGTCGTGGGTGCGTCGGGGTGGGAGTACTTCGTTCCTCATCAGGAGGACCTGGGAGCGGCGTTGGACGCCCTGAGGCAGAGCGTCTTCGCGTCGCAGGACTACCACTGGGAGCCCTGGGAGGACGACGAGGGCGGCGAAGGTGACGAAGCCGACGGGGCACGGTCACGGCCGTCGACGCTCGAGCTGCTGCTGGAGGACGAGCAGGTCCAGGAGGAAGGGACGCACTCGATCCTGGACGTGTACAGGGTGTTGCGGCCCGGCGAGGAGCCCGAGTACTGCACCGTGCAGCCCGTGGGACCCGACGAGGCGCGCCGGGTGACCGGTACCGACCGCCTGACCAGGGAACACGTGCCGGCGATCGAACCGCTCGCCACCAGACGCTGGTTCGGCAGGTGCGCGGTCCTGCACGATGCCGCGGGCAATCCGGAGGAGATCTACTTCTGGGGTTTCTCCGGCGACTGAAGGGCCCTGTCGAAGCCAAGGAGCCGCCGGGTCCGGGGCGCCCAGCAGTCTGATGCTCATCGGCGCCGTCACGATCGGCGGCGCCCCGTCCTTCCTCTTCCTGGTGGACAAGGTCGAACGCATCGAGGCGTAACCGCCTACCGCCGGCCGGCTGTCGCCCGCTGCTCCCGGGCCGCCTGTTCGGGGTGACGGGCCCGCCAGTACGGGTTGTCGTGCGGCAGGGCGCTGCCCACCCGCCCGTACATTCCGAACCACATCAGCATTACGCCGACCACGAAGCTGAACAGCACGTTCTGGATGTGGAAGGCCAGGAAGTTCATCCCGGTGTCGAGCAGCGCCAGGTTCACGAACCCGCTCGCGATGAAGAGCAGGCCCAGCACGATGTTCAGCGTCGAGGCGAAGCTCCCGCCGACCACCATCCCGGCGAAGAGCAGGGCCCCGATGCAGATCGACAGGACGCTCAGCGCACCGTTGGTGTTCAGCGCGAGCACGGTGTCGCCGCCGGTGTTGAAGAACCCGATCCGGTGGACCAGCCCCAGGATCCCGAAGACGACCAGCAGCAGGCCCGTCAGGCCCGCGCCGACCCGGTAGATCTTGTTGAGCTTGTGGTCGGCCGGCAGGTGTTCGTCGAGGCGGGCGTTGACCGGGTGCATGAGGCGCTCAAGGCGATGCGCGAACGCGTGGGGCTCGGGCGGTACGCGCGACGGATCGGGCTCGTGGGCGACGTAGGGCGCGTAGTGCTCATGGGGTTCCGTGCACCCGTACGCCGCATGGGCCACGTAGGGCTCATGGGAGGCGAGGGGCTCGCGGGGCGCATGGGTTGCACGAGGCTTGTGGAAAGTGTGGGCAGCCATGGCGCCCTCCTCAGGTCCGTTCCCGGCACCTCCCAGCATCCATCGCCGCCCACCCCGGGACAAGCCAGGGCAAACGAGGACGGTGCGGCCCGGCTCAGGCCTGGCCGCGCTCCGTCCGGATCCCGTTCACCACCCGGTTCACGGCATCGCGTACGTTCGCCATCTCCAGCAGGAACGCCCAGTAGTCCGGATGCCGGCCCTCCAGCCCCGCGACCGCCCGGTCCACCCGTGCCACCGACTCGTCCAGCGGCCGTGCGTGCCGCGGATCCGGCACGCTGCGGCCCGCCATCGCCATCCGCTGCGCATCGCGGATCGCGAACCGGGTCCGGTCCACCTCCGCCTGCGGATCCCGCGCCACCGCCTCCAGCCGCGTCAGCCGGTCCTGCGCGGCCGACACCGCTTCGTCGGTCGAGTCCAGCGACCCGCGCACGGCCTCGACCAGCGCCGCCACATCCGCCCAGCGCTGCTCGTCCCGGGCCCGGGCGGCCTCCCGCAGCCGGTCCTCCGCCTGCGCGACATCCCGTACCGCCTGGTCGGGCACGTGCTGGAGGTCCTGCCAGCAGGCCGCGCTGAACCGTCGGCGCAGCTCGCTGAGTACGGGATCCACCCGGTCCGCCCGATTGCGCAGCGCCTGCGCCCGAGTCCGCAGACTCACCAGCCGCCGGTCGATCTCCGCCGCCCGCTCCGGGAGCCGCGACGCCTCGGCCCGTATCGCCTCGGCGTCGCGCAGGATCCGGTCGGCGCGCTGGACGGTCTCCTGCACCCCGTGCTGCGCGGCGCCCTGGTTCAGCTTGGTCAGCTCCGGACCCAGCGCCGCGAGCCGAGCCGCCAGGTCGTCGGCGCGGATGCCCTTGCCCCGTACGTCGTCCAGCGCGGTGCTCGCCGCGAGCAGCGCGGCCCTGGCCCGCTCCCGGGCGGGTGCCACCCGGGCCAGCTGCGTCTCCGCCTTGTCCAGCAGCGGCTGCAGACCCTGCGCGAATCGGTCGAGCTCGCCCTTCACCCGTACGAGCTCCTCGCGCGCCCGCGTCAGCTCCTGCGTGGCCCGCGTCGCCGCGGACGCCTCCAGCTCGGCCCGGTCCAGATCATGGGCGTCGACGGCCTCGATGTAGACCTGGCTGACCTGGTCGATGCGCTGCCCGAGCGCGACGAACCCCTCGCCCGCGCGCCGCGCTTCGGGCGATCCGTCGGCCGCCGCGATGGTCTCGATGGAGATCCGCAGATCCCGCTGCGCGGTGTCCAGCTCGTAGAACGCGGCCGCGGCGGCGTCCTTGGCCGCCTGGGCGTCAGCCCGCCGACTCTCGTCCCGCCCGCCGCCGAACCACCGCCGGGGTGCCGTCGTCACAGTCGCTTCTCCCGTACCCCGTCCGCAATGCCCCTGCCCCGGTCCATTCTCCCTCACGGGAACGGGTTTGCGTGGGGGGTACGCCCTCCATGTAGGCTGTCCACTCATCCACGGGTGCGTAGCTCAGGGGTAGAGCGCCGCTCTTACAAAGCGGATGTCGGCGGTTCGAAACCGTCCGCGCCCACCAGTGGAAAGACCCCCCGCCGATCATGGCGGGGGGTTTTTGCATCCAGATCTGACATCAACCGCAGCGGTCAGGCACGGCCGGGCCGCTGCCTGAGCGGCCGGTCCATTGGTGGCGCGTTTGCGTGCCCCGGGGCCAATGGGTGACAAGCAGCGGCAGGCCAGCGCGCCGAGCCGCCGCCAACCTCACCAAGTCGCGTTTCACCAACGCCAACTTCACCGATGCCGATCTGACGGGAGCGGTGACGACGGGCGCCGGGTTCAACGGTGCGACCTGGAACAATACGACTTGCCCGGACGGCACGAACAGCAACGCCAATGGCGGAACCTGCGTCGGGCACGGACTGGGCTGAGCGCTGCTACTAGGCCGCGCGATGGGTGGCCGACGGGTGGAGGGGCTCATGATGGTGCCAGATGAGGTACCGGTCCTCGCGCCGTAGCTCGGCGGAGCCCCACTCGATCCGCATCACGCCCCGCTCCATCGAGCAGGCGTACGCCACGATGATCAGACGGAGGTCGTGTGGCAGGAGCGCCACATCCGGATGGACGTGTTCTTCGTCCAGCTCGTCCAAGCCGAGGTCGAATGCCTGCTGCATCGGTTGTGGCCGTGGCGGCGGATCAGGTCGGCCCGGAAGCCGATAGCCTTCCGTAGTCGTGCATCAGTGACCGGCACGTCCTTCTTCGCATAGCGGATCGGATAGATCGCGTTGCGTGGACGCCCTCGTGCCCGTGGCGGGCCCTGTCGTGGGCTTCCATGAGACAGGCCGGGATGATCTCGGCCAGCGGGCTGGCTACGGCGCCGAACGTCTTGGTGGCCCAAGGTGTCGCTGAACTCACTATGCGTCGAGGGCACAGGAGCACGGACCGCGCATGGGCCCGGTGTCCGACATCCGCTGGTGGGATCACCGAGGGCGGATTCACGCGGCTGCGGGCGGTTCTTTGCGTTCCCGCGCCAAGTGCGCTCGGAGCTGCCGTGGGGGAGCGGGATGGCGGGATAGTGGAGGCATGTGCCGATCCATTAAGACGTTGCGTCCGCCCGCGATTCCGGAGAAGGCGACCGAGGAGGAGATCCGGGCCGCCGCGCTCCAGTACGTACGCAAGGTGTCCGGGTTCAGGGCGCCCGCCGCCCACAACCAGGAGGTGTTCGCCGCCGCCGTCGACGCGATCGCGGAGGCTACGCGAGACCTGCTGGACGGGATCCAGGTCCGGGGGGCGGTGACGACTTAGGGGTCCCGTGGGCCGCTGGGCCTGGGCGGCCGCTGCCGGGACGGCGTTCTCCTCCAGCGGGACCACCGCCACCGGGCAGGTGGTGTGGAGCAGGACCGCGTTGGTGACCGAGCCCAGGTGCGGGGAGAGCGGGCGCTTGCGGTGGCGGCCGATGACCAGCAGGTCCGCGGCCTGTGAGGCGGCGACCAGGTGGCCGGCCGCGTCGCCGGGTGCGGTGACCCGCTCGACCCGGACCTCCGGGAAGCGCTCGGCGTGCGGGCGCAGGTGCGCCGCGGCCAGGGCGTCGATCTCGTGGGTGCCGGCCGTCTCCGCGTGCACGGCCGTGCCGATGGCGCCCGCGGTGGTGAAGGTCCGGCCGGGCCAGGCGTGCGCGACGACGACCTGGAGGCGGGCGCCGCGCCGGGCCGCCTCGCGGAAGGCGAAGTAGGTGGTGCTGTCGTCGGGGGCCGCGCTGTTCAGGCCGAGCACGACCTGTCCGTACGGGTCGCGCACGGGCGGATCGGCCCGTGGCACCACCACCACGGGGCAGGCGGCACGGCTCGCGCAGGCGAGGCCGTTCGAGCCGAGCAGGAGGCTGGCGAAGCCGCCGCGGCCGCGGGAGCCGAGGACCATCAGCTGGGCGTCCGCGCCGAGTCCGGGCAGTACGTGGTCGGGGGCGCCGGGGTGGGAGACGTACTCGATCGGGGGAATCCCCGCGCGGCCGTCCAGGGCTTCGCGGACCCGGATGAGCACCGGGTCGTCGTCGAGGCCCGGTCCCTCGAACCCGCCCGACAGGGCCGAGCCGATCGAGTTCATGTAGAGCCGGGCATGCACGATGCGCAGCGGTGCCCGGACCATCAGGGCTTGGGAGATCGCCCATTCCAGGGCCCGGTTGCCGTTCGCGGAACCGTCGACGGCGGCGATCACGGGGCGCGGGCTCTGGTCCATGGCGGGCTCCTTGTGGGGCAGCGGTGCGTGGACTCAGCCTTGCGGGGACGGCCTCCGGGCGGGAGTGGGGAAAGTCCCGAACGGGGCGGGACCATCGGCCGCTCCCGTCCCCTCGGGCCCCCTTCCGCTCCCATTTCCCCTCCCGCTTCCGCTCCGGCTCGCGCTCCGCCTCGGTCCGCCTCGGTCCGCGGCTCAGCCGGCGTGGCCCGTGCGGCGGCGCAGGAACCACGCACCGGCGCCGAGCGCGCTCGCCACGAGCGCTCCGCCGATGGCGATCTGACCAGGGCTCATGGAATCGGTACTGCCGCCGAGCCCGCCGCGGGCGGCGCCCGGGGTGATGTTCAGGGAGACGGTGACGCGCTCGCCGCCGGGGCCACCGCATTCGAAGGTGACGGGGTGGGAACCGGCGCTGACGTTGCGGAAGGTGGTGGCCGCGCCGAACAGGTTGGTGGCCTCCGCGTTGCCCGGGGTCAGCCATACGTCCCCGAAGGCGCGGGAGGAGGCCTTGCCGGTCTTGGTGCCGCAGCCGGTGATGTTGAGGCTGACCCGGCCGCCCGGGGCGACGTTGGTCGGGGAGACGTTGCCGGAGGGGCCGGCGTGGGCGAGGGTCGCGGGGGCGGCGGCCGAGATGACGAGGGCCGCGGCGGCGACGGCCAGTACTCGGGGGAGCGGGCGGTGCGAACGGGGGCTGCGGGGGGTGGCGGGCATGGAGAGGACTCCTCGGGCTCCGGGAACAGCGCGGCGCGGCGCGGATTCGGGTGCGCACCGTGCCTTGGACGCTAGGAGCCCGGCGCGGACGCGGCGATCGCTGCCGGGTGAACGGGTGAGCCACTGCTCCGCCCGGGGGAGGCCGCGCCTCCCCCGGTCAGGCGGCCGGGGCCGGGGCGGGGGTCCGGGTGGTGGGGCGGCGGACGACGAAGGCGGCCAGGGCGCCGGCGGCGAAGAGGGCGATCAGGGAGATCGCGGTGCCGAGCCAGGTGGTGCCGAGCCATTGGGTGCCGAAGTAGCCGAGGGCCACGCTGTACCCGGCCCAGGCGATGGCGGCCAGGACCGACCAGGGCAGGAACTCCCTGACCTTGCGCTGCGTCTTCCCCGCTCCGAGGGAGACCACCGAGCGGCCGGCCGGGGCGAAGCGGGCGACCACGACCAGGGCGCCGCCGCCGCGTGCGAGGGCGATGCCGAGACGTTCCTGGGCGCGGGTGAGCCGACGGGACCGGGCGATGGCCCGGTCGAGACGGGCCCCGCCGCGCCGGGCCAGCCGGTACGCGGCCATGTCGCCCAGCACCGAGGCGGTGACGGCCGTCGCCAGCAGCGCCAGGATGTCCGGCACCTGGGCGTGTACGGACGCCGGACCCGTCGCCCCGGCGGCAGCCGCAGCCGCGGCCGCGGTGATCACCAGCACCCCGCTCGGCAGCACCGGCAGGAACACGTCGAGCAGGATGGACAGCGCCACGAGGGCGTAGATCCATGGGCTCGAAGTCAGCGAGCCCAGAGTCTCAAGCAAAGCGGGACTCCCCAGTCCGGTTGACGTGCTTCGGCGTGAAGCGCCGCTACGTCGTCGCGGGGGAGCGGCAGGGGCGGCTGACAGCGAAACAGCGTACGCCGGGTGTCCACTGACCGGACGCCCGGGGGGTGACCGGACCCCGCGGTGTGTCCCCCACCTCCGCTACCCCGGCGGCGTGAGGTACCGGTCCAGGACCGTCACCAGACGGGGGCCCTTGCGGGCCTGGTCGAGCCGGAGCCGTGCGGAGCGGCCCGACAGCGCGAGAGTCATGAGCTGGTTGCCGAACCACGGGCCACCCGTACGCCGCCAGCTCAACGGAGGCCGGCCCGTCCGGCCGTGCCGGGAGAAGCCCCGGCCCAGCCACCGGCCCACCCGTGACCAGCCCAGCCGGAAGCCCCACTTCACCACGGTGTGGATGGAGTTGTGCACCGGCGAGCAGGTCAGCTGGAACACCCGCGCCGTACTGGGTATTCGGGGCTCGGCCACATACGCATGGTGCACGTCCCCCGAGAGCACGCACACCGTCGCCGGAGCCCGCGGACCCGTCCCCACCTCCTCCACCAGGTCGCTGAGCGCCGCGAACGAGCCCGGGAACGCCGCCCAGTGCTCCAGATCGCTGCGCCGCCGCAGGTCCTCCCCGATCCTGGCCCACCGGGGCCCCCGCTCCCCGCGGCACAGCGCGGCATTCCACACCTCCGCGTCGTGCACGAGCGGCGGCATCAGCCAGGGCAGTGACGACCCGATGAGGAGGTGGTCGTAACCCCCGTGTCCGGCCAGGGCGTTGTCGCGCAGCCACTGCTGCTCCGCCGGGTCGAGCATGGCCCGGCCGCCCTCTTCGAGCACCCGGGCGGCCCGGGTGTCCACCATCAGCAGCCGGGACCGGCCGAAGTCGCGGCGGTAGCTCCAGCGGACCGTGGAGGGATCGGCGTCCGCCGAGGCGGCGAAGGCCCGTAGCACGTCGGTGCCGTCGGGGGCCTCGCGGACCGCCGCGTACAGGGTGTCTGCGGCCAGCTCGGCGGGGGAGAGGTTCCCGAGGTGCTGGTACACCCAGTACGACATCAGCCCGCTGAGCACCCGCTCCTGCCACCACGGGGTGGCGCGCATCTCCGCCAGCCACGCGGCGCTGGTGTTCCAGTCGTCGATGACGTCGTGGTCGTCGAATATGTGCAGGCTGGGGACAGTGGAGAGCAGCCAGCGGATCTCCGGGTCGAGCCAGGACTCGTAGTAGAGCCGGGTGTACTCCTCGAAGTCCGCGACCTGGGCGCCGGGGGCCTCACGGAGGTCCCGGCGGGCCGCGAGCCACTGGCGGGTGGGCCGGGACAGCTGGTCCGCGTACACCTGGTCGCCGAGGAGGAGCAGCACGTCGGGCCGCTCCGACCCCGGATCCGCGGCCAGCTGCGCCGCGAGGGTGTCGAGCGCGTCGGGGCCGTGCGGTCCGCGCCGGCCGGCGGGCGGGGCGGCCTGGCGGCAGGAGCCGAAGGTGATGCGCAGGGCGGACCCGCCGGAGGCGGCGGCGGAGCCCGGTCTGCCGGTGGACGGAGTGGTGATGGTGCTCGCGGGGAACGGGCTGTCGGGGAGCGGCCAGACGTGTACCCCGTCGAGCCGGACCTCGTACGCCGTGGTGGAGCCGGGGGTCAGGCCGGTGACGGGGACCAGCGCGTAGTGATGGCCGGCCACCTGGAAGGTACGGATGCTGCCGCCGGAGCCGTCGGCGCAGCGCACCTCGGCGGTGCAGGGGCGGTCCGCTTCGATCCATATGGTGGCGGAGTCGCCCGTGTCCCAGTCGACGTGGCGCAGCAGCGGTCCCAGACGCATTGCGGCCATGCAACTCCCCCTCCTCCGAAGACCCGTTGACCAGCTGTGTGGTCGTTCTCCTTGTCCCTGTGGTCACGGTACGACGGGGAGGGGGTGCTCCACCTCCCCCTGGTGGGGGAAAGATCCTTGGCCAGGGGTGGAGGTGGGGTGGTGCCCGCGGGTGGGTGCCCTCGGGCGGGTGCGGGCGGGTGCGTCAGCAGGCGTTGAGGATGTCGACCAGGGCCGTCTTCTCCGTGGAGTCCATGCTCAGGCCCCAGTACTGCTTCACCTCGACCCACATGCGCGCGTACGTACAGCGGTAGGCCGTGCGCGGGGGCAGCCACTTGCCGGGGTCGAGGTCGCCCTTGGCCTGGTTGACGTTGTCGGTGACTGCGATGAGCTGCGGGCGGGTGAGGTCGTTGGCGAACTGCTGGCGCTTGGCGGTGGTCCAGGAGTTGGCGCCGGAGCGCCAGGCCTCGGCGAGCGGGACCATGTGGTCGATGTCGAGGTCCGAGGCGGCGGTCCAGGTGACGCCGTCGTACTCGGAGTACCAGCTGCCGCTCACGGCCGCGCAGGAGGAGTCCTGGACGACGCCCGAGCCGTCGCGCTTGAGGACGGTCTCGCGGGTGTTGCAGGTGCCGGAGACGGTGCTCCAGTGCGGGAAGAGGGTGCGGCTGTATCCGGCGGTGGTGCCTTCGGCCTGCGGGGTGACCGTGGCGAGGTAGGAACGCGCGGCCGCGGCGCTGATGGGGGTGGGAGGGGAGGCCTGGGCGGCGGGGGCGGTGAGGAGGGTGGTGAGGGAAGCGGCTGCGATTATTGAGGCGAGCATGCCAAGTCGACGCGCGTAGATGGAGGGCGTGAAGAACATGAGAGGGGCTCCTGGGTGGGGGCGGGAGTGCTGTGGGGCGTCGCCATGGTGGCGGCGCCCGGTTTCCTGGGGATGGGCGTCAGGTGACAGTGTGAAGACATGAGCATGTCATGACGGGGTTTGCAACTCGAGTGGGAGTAGCGGAAGTTGTCATTCCAGGCGTGCTGGCCGGCGCCGCCCGCGGCCGGATGTGCGGCGGTATGTGCGGCGGGGCATGGGGAGGGGTGTGGGGAGGGGTGTGCGGCCGGGCCCCCGGCCGGCCGGGGACGCTCGTGGGCCGGGGTGTGCCCGAAGTCCCATTTCGGGAGATGGGGGGTGTCGCGTATTCTGGGAGAGCAGAAGGGGAGTAGCTCTTTGCCGGACCGTCGACATACTGCTGGGTCACACCAGCCGGCGCCCGGAGGCAGACCTCGTACACATGTGTGTCGGGTCGGCCAGCGAGACCTTCGGCCGCAGTGTCCTGCGCGTATGCACGCGTACGTACTTCAGGACGCCGCCGAGCCGAAGCGACCCCTGATCCACTCCTGGTCTCTCGGTACCGATGGCGTCCTGCCCGACCGATAGAGGTACCACCCCGTGTTCAGCTTCACCGTGATGGCGATCGCCTTCGGCGTCGTCTTCCTTGCCGAGCTTCCGGACAAGACGGCCCTGGCCGGCCTGATGCTCGGCACCCGCTACCGAGCCTCGTACGTCTTCGTCGGCGTCGCCGCCGCCTTCGCCGTCCACGTCGCCCTGGCCATCGCCGCCGGCAGCGTGCTCACCCTGCTTCCGCACCGGCTGGTGCAGGCCGTCGTGGGCCTGCTGTTCCTGGCGGGCGCGGCGATGCTGCTCCTGAAGAAGAGCGACGGTGAGGAAACGGTCAAGCCGCCCGCCGACCAGTCCTTCTGGAAGGTCTCGGGGGCCGGTTTCATGCTGATCCTGGTCGCGGAGTTCGGTGACCTGACGCAGATCATGACCGCGAACCTCGCCGCGCGGTACGACAACCCCGTCTCCGTCGGCCTCGGAGCGGTGCTCGCGCTGTGGGCCGTGGCGGGGATCGGGATCCTGGGCGGCCGGACGCTGATGAAGTATGTGCCGCTGAGTCTGATCACCAAGATCGCGGCCGGGGTCATGGCGGCGCTGGCGGTGTTCTCGCTGTACGAGGCGATCGCCGGCTAGCGGCAGGAGCGGCCGGTGGGGCGGCAGGTCGCAGCGGTGGCGCTGCGGTTGCCGCCGTCGGCGGCCGTACGGTGCGTACGTGCGTGCGTGCCTGCCTGCTTGCCGGGGGATGTCGGTGGTGCCTGGGACGCTGCGGGTATGGACCTGACGTTGCAATTGACCATCGACTGCGCGGATCCCCGGGTGATGGTGGCCTTCTGGACCCAGGCGCTCGGGTACGAGCCGGAGCCGCCGCCGGACGGTCATGCCACCTGGCGGGAGTACTGGCAGGGCATGGGGGTGCCCGAGGAGGAGTTGCCGGAGGGGGCGGCGGAGAGTCCGGAGTCGATCGTCGATCCGCAGGGCCTGGGGCCGCGGGTGTGGTTCCAGCAGGTTCCGGAGCCGAAGTCGGGCAAGAACCGGATGCACCTGGACCTGAAGGTCGGCGGCGGACGCGATGTGCCGGTGGCGATCCGGGCTGGTCGGGTCGACGAGAAGGTGGGACGGCTCACCGAGGCGGGCGCGACCGTGTTGCGGATCATGGACGAGCGGGAGGGCTACTACGCCATCGTGATGCAGGACCCGGAGGGCAACGAGTTCTGCGTCGCCTGAGGCCTGGTCCGCCTGGTCCGCCTGGTCCGTGGCTCGACTGATCCGTGCTGAGCTGATCCGTGGCCGAAGCGGCCCGCGACTCGGACGGGCTGCGGAGCAGGGTGGGGGCGGCCGGAGGCGCTGGGTCGTCTCTATCGGGTCTTGCCGGGTCCGCGCCGTCTGGCACCGCATCTCGCCGTGCTGCCAGGGCGCCCGAGTGCGTCCAGTACGCCGGGAGCCCGGCAGCACGGCGAGGCAGGGCGCCGGACGGCGCCGACTCGCCCGACAAGATCCGCAAGAGACGGCTCAGGGCCTGTCGTCGAGATGCCGTCTGCCCCGCGACGCCCGGCACGCCGAGATGCCCGGCCGCATCCACAGGGCTGGTGAATCGGTCGGCCCGGGGGCGGGTGCTGCGGCGCGGCGGGCTCTTCCTGCCGCAGCGGTCGCCGACCCGGGGCTGCGGGGATTACGCGGAGCGCAGGGTGAGGGCGATGGAGCCGTCGGGGGTGGTGGTGACCTCGATGGAGGTCAGGTCCGGGACGTGGGCGGTGGGGGCGTGGGCGGCGGCTCGGGGGCCTACGCCGATGACGCGCATGCCCGCGGCCTGGCCCGCCGCGATGCCGGCGGCGGAGTCCTCGAAGACGATGCAGTCGGCCGGGTCGACACCGAGGGCGGCGGCGCCCAACAGGAAGCCCTCGGGATGGGGCTTGCTGGCCTGGACGGACTCGGCGGTGATCCGGACCCGCGGCATCGGCAGGGCCGCCGCGGTCATCCGGGCCGTGGCCAGGGCCGCGTCGGCGGAGGTGACCAGGGCGTGGGGGAGGGCGCCGATGGACGCCATGAACTCGGGGGCGCCGCCGACCGGGACCACGCCGTCGGTGTCGGCGGTCTCCCGAGCGAGCATCACCGTGTTCTCGGCGAAGTTCTCCTCCATCGGGCGGTCCGGGAGCAGGATCGCCATCGTGGCGTAGCCCTGGCGGCCGTGGACGACCTTCAGGGCTTCCCGTGGGTCCAGGCCGTGGGCGACGGCCCAGTCGTGCCAGCAGCGTTCGACCACCGCGTCGGAGTTGACGATGGTGCCGTCCATGTCCAGGAGCAGGGCCTTGGCGGTCAGGACGGCGTTCTCGGTGGTGGCCTGCACGGTGGGGCTCCAGACGGGGCGGGAAAAGAGAACAAGTGGTTCCGTCCACCGGTCAGGGATTGAGGACGGAACCACTTTGTTCCTGAAGGATACAAAACGAAACGGGGTCCGCGCCACCGGAGGAGATGTGTTCTATCCCTCCAGGGCGCGGCGCGTCTCCGGGCCGTAGACCCCGTACGGGTCGCCCTCGATGCCGTTCTCCCATTGGAAGGTCGAGACCGCCGACCGCGTCTGACCACCGAATTTGCCGTCGAACTTGCCCCGGTAGAGCCCCTGGGCCGACAGCAGCCGCTGGAGCTTCTCCACCTCCGGGCCCGAGTCCCCGTACTGGAGCGTGGGCGCCTGCGACGGCGGGGGAGGGCTGGAGGGGCGGCTCGGAGTCGGGGAAGGGGTGGCAGCCGGAGCCGACGAGCGGGTCTGGCCGGGGGTCGGGGTGGGGGTCGGGGAGGGAGAGGCGGAGCGGGAGGCGCTCGGGGAACGGGAGAGGGACGGGCTCGGCTTCGCGCTCGCCGAGGTCGACGCGGGGGCGGCCGACGGCAGGCCCGACAGAGGAGCGGTGGGCTTCACGTCGAGGAGGACCGTCTCGGTGTCGGGCTTGCCGGAACCGGAGAAGGCCGTCACGGCCAGGGCCGCGGTGGCGACGACCGCCACGGCCGCGGCGATCGGGAGGACGCGTATGCGGCGGCGCGCGCCGGCCTCGCCGGGCGCCGGTCCGGATGCCGGGACGGCGCGCAGCTGAATCGTTTCGTCAGGCCAGGACGCCACCGGGGTCCCGTACGCCGGGGTGTGGGCCTCCGGCGCGGCGCGGGGCACCGGACGCGTAAGGGCCTGCGGCGGCGCGGAGGCCTGGCCGGGGTCGGGCAGCGAGACGTACGGGCGGATCCGCAAGGACTCGCATCGGCAGTCGTCTCTCACGGCGCCGCAATCTGGACAGCGCTCAGCGCTCACTGGTACCCCTCCCTGGCCACTGCCAGCGATTATGCAGACCCGCGGAGCCCCTCCCAACCCGCCCGACAGGCCATAACCGGACACACCGCTCAGGATGGAGTAGTCGATCAGCCCTGAGGAGGAGTCGATGGTTCAGGACGTGGCCACGGAGTCCCACCCGAGGAAGTCCGGCCCCAGCGACGAACACGCATCGCGCGAGGTGCTCGTCTCCATCGGCGCGCTGCTGCTGGGACTGCTGATCGCCGCACTCGACCAGACGATCGTCTCGACGGCCCTCCCGACGATCGTCAGCGATCTCGGCGGGATGGCCCATCTCTCATGGGTCGTCACCGCCTACATGCTCGCCTCGACCGCCGCCACCCCACTTTGGGGCAAGCTCGGGGACCAGTACGGGCGCAAGAAGCTCTTCCAGTACGCCATCGTGCTGTTCCTGATCGGGTCCGCCCTGTGCGGGCTCGCCCAGAACATGCCGCAGCTCATCGGGTTCCGCGCGCTGCAGGGCCTGGGCGGCGGCGGGCTGATGGTGCTGTCGATGGCGATCGTCGGAGACATCGTCCCGCCGCGCGAACGCGGCAAGTACCAGGGCCTCTTCGGTGCGGTCTTCGGCGCGACCAGCGTGCTCGGACCGCTGCTGGGCGGGCTGTTCGTGGACCACCTGTCGTGGCGCTGGGTCTTCTACATCAACCTCCCCATCGGTCTCGTCGCGCTCGTCGTCATCGCCGCGAGCCTGCACATCCCGGTGCGCTCCGAGAAGCACACCATCGACTACCTCGGCACCTTCCTCATCGCCTCGGTCGCGACCTGCCTGGTGCTCGTCGCCTCGCTCGGCGGGACCTGGGGCTGGAGCTCCCCCGAGATCATCGGACTGGCCGTACTGGGCGTCGTGCTGCTGATCGCCTTCGTCCTCGTCGAGCAGCGGGCCGTGGAGCCCGTGCTCCCGCTCAAGCTGTTCCGGATCCGGACCTTCACCCTCTGCTCGCTGATCAGCTTCGTCGTGGGCTTCGCGATGTTCGGCGCGATGGTCTACCTGCCGACCTTCCTCCAGGTCGTCCAGGGCGTCTCGCCGACCATGTCGGGCGTCCACATGCTGCCGATGGTGCTCGGCATGCTGATCACCTCCACCGGCTCCGGCCAGATCGTCAGCCGCACCGGACGCTGGAAGGTCTTCCCGATCCTGGGCACGGCCGTGACCGCCGTCGGACTGCTGCTCCTGCACCAGTTGGAGCGCACCAGTTCCGCCTGGGAGATGAGCATCTACTTCTTCGTCTTCGGCGCCGGCCTCGGACTGGTCATGCAGGTGCTCGTGCTGGTGGTGCAGAACTCGGTCAGCTACGCCGACCTCGGAGTCGCCACCTCCGGTGCCACCTTCTTCCGTTCCATCGGCGCCTCCTTCGGCGTCGCCATCTTCGGCACGATCTTCACCAACCGGCTCGACGACAAGCTGTCCTCCGTGCTGGCCGGACTCCCGCTGCCGCCCGGGGTGGACGCCTCGCGGCTGGAGGCCGACCCGCGGGCCATCGCTGCCCTTCCCCCCGCCCTGCGGCCGAGGGTGCTGGACGCCTACTCCACCTCCATCACCGACGTCTTCCTGTACGCCGCCCCCGTGGTGCTGGTGGCCTTCGTCGTGGCCTGGTTCCTCAAGGAGGACAAGCTGCGCGGCTCGGTGACGGCGCCCGATGTCACCGAGACGCTCGCCTCGAACCCAGTGCAGCGCTCCTCCCATGACGAGGTCGCCCGCGCACTGTCGGTGCTCGGGACCCTCCAGGGCCGCAAGCACGTCTACGAGAAGATCACCGAGAAGGCCGGCTACGACCTGCTGCCCGCCGCCAGCTGGCTGCTGCTGCGGATCAACAAGTACGGCTCCGCCGAACCCGCCGTGCTCGCCGAGCGGACCATCGTGCCGTTGAAGGCCATCACGGACGCGGCCCGCCAGATCGAGGAGCGCGGGCTGGCCGTGCGCGACGGGCTGCCGCTGATCCTGACCGACAAGGGCAGGGAGAGCGCGCTGAAGCTGTCAGCCGCCCGCCAGGACTCGCTCGCCGAACTGCTCGGCGACTGGTGGAGCCCCGACCGCCCGACCGACCTGACGAAGCTGGTCGCGGAGATCAACGCGGAGCTCTGCGGATCCGACTCCGAGGAGCCCTACGACACCCTGCCGCGCCGGGACCACTCCGCCGCGCCCTGACCCCGGCAGCCCTGCGGCAGCCCCGGCAGCCCGGGCAGTCCCCGCCCGGCTCGGGCCTCAGCCCAGCTGCTTCTCGAACCAGTGCTCGGCATACGGGCCGGAGTTGTATGCGGGTATCTCCGCGTACCCGTGACGCGCGTACAAGGCGCGGGCCTCCACCAGGTCCGACCTTGTGTCCAGCCGGACGCGCTCGGCGCCCAGCTCGCGGCCCGCCTCCTCCAGTGCCCGCAGGAGGGCCGCGCCGCCGCCGGTGCCGCGGGCGCGCGGGTCCACGTACACCCTGGTGAGCTCGGCCGTGGCCGGGTCCAGGAGGCGTATGCCTCCGCAGGCCAGGGGCCGGCCGTCGAGCCTGCCGACCACGAACCGCCCCGTCGGGTCCGTCAGCCCGTCGTCCGGGAAGTCCAGGAGCCCCTGGTCGATCTCGGCCTCGGTGACGGGCCGCTCCCAGTAGCGGCCCGCGATCTCCGCGAAGTACGCGCGGCGCAGCACGGTGGCGTCCGCGGTACTGAACGCCTCGGCGGCGACCTGCCAGGCGGCCGTCGAGGCGGCCGTCGAGGCAGCAGCCGTGGAAGCGGCAGCCGTGGTGGTGTTGATCATCTCGTTGCTGGTCATGGCGTCATTGTGGAGCCGGACGGAGCCGCCCCGCGTGGAATATCCACAGCCTCGGGCCGATGATAGGAAAAAGGGCAAACCGTGCGCACGAAAGGCGTGGACCGACATGTCGGAGCATCCTGACTGTGCCCTGGTCCGCCGAGGCTACGAGGCCTTCGGCCAGGGAGACATGGAGAAGCTGGGCGCGATGATGACGGCCGACGTCATCCAGCACATGCCCGGCAGCAGCCCCATCTCCGGGCACCACAAGGGGCGGGAAGCGGTCCTCGACCTCTATCGCCGGCTGGGCGAGGAGAGCAACGGGACACTCCAGATCCATCTGGACAAACTGCTTGCCGACGGCCGCGGCCACGTCATGAGTTTCCACACAACGCGCGCGGACCGCGGCGACCGCGGGATCGAGATCCACGAGGGAATCTTCTTCACGATCGTCGGCGGGAAGTTCAGCGACCTCGACGTCTGCATCGAGGACATCGACGAGAGCGACGCCTTCTGGAGCTGACCCGAAAGCCGACGTGAGCCGACGTGAGCCGACGTGAGCCGACGTGAGCCGACGTGAGCCGACGTGAGCCGACGTGAGAATCGGATGAGAGTGCGAAGGGCCCGGAGCGTCCGCTCCGGGCCCCTCATCGTTCACGCCTGCTTCGGCGCCGCCTGCTGCACGACCTCGAAGGACCACACCGAAGACCCCGTGGCAGCGGGCTTCGGGCGCTCCCCGCCCGCCGCGCCGCCACCCGCACCGGCCGGGCCGCCCGCCGCGCCGCCACCCTGGTGGGCCGCCTTCATCGGGCCCTCCATCCACGCCTGGAAGTCCTCCTCGGAGCGCCAGCGCGTGTACACCAGGTACTGGTCGGTGCCCTCGACGGGCCGCAGCAGCTCGAACCATTCGAACCCGTCGGAGCCCTCCACCGCGCCCGCCCGGGAGGCAAACCGCTGCTCCAGGACCTCTCGCTGCTCGGCCGGGACGGTGAGTGCGTTGATCTTCACGATGCTCATGCACGCCATCCTAGGTATCGCGCGGGGGATATCGTCGTCCGGGTAAATGAAGGACGCGGTATGAAACGCGGTATCAAACGCGGCAGCCAGGCAAAGTCAGGGTTGCGGTCAACAGGGCGGGAGGCCGGCGAGGCGTGGCTAACGCGGCGGAGCACAGCGGTGCGAACGGACATGCCGGGGTCATAGGCGGTAGCGGCGGCAGGCTTGGGGCGGCACGCCTCATGCTGTGGGCGCTGGCAGGGCTGCTCGCCGTCAGGCAGGCCGCCGTGGTGCTGCGCGTGCCACCGGGCGAGTGGCTCAGCGACTTCCACCTCCCCGGCACCGCGGGCAGCCTGCCGGGCCTGCTCTACGAGAACGGCCAGTTCACCGGAACCCCCTTCGCGGGGCTGGTCCTCAAGCCGCTCCTCGGCTTCGCCACGCCCTCCTTGGAGGTGGCTTGGACCTGCGTGACCCTGTTGTTCGTCGCCGCCATCGGGCTCGTCGCCGCGCGCAGCCTGCCCGACCCGGTGCCCCGGCGCACCGCGCTGCTGGCCGCGCCCGTGCTGGTCGCGCTGATGATGGTCTCGCTGCCCGTCCGCGAGGCCGCATCGCCCGGCCAGACCGCCGTCCTGCCCGTCCTGCTGGTGCTGCTGGCCGTGTTCCGGGTTCCGGGCGACCGCCCGTCCGGGTTCCTGATCGGCCTCGCCGCAGCCCTCCAGCCCGCTCTGCTGCTCTTCGCCGCGCTGCTGTGGCTGACCGGGCGCAAGCCCACCGCACGCGCCGCCGCCCTGACCTTCGCCGGAGCCACCGCGCTGTCCTGGGCGGCCCTGCCGCACGACTCTTGGACGTACTGGGTCCAGCACCTGGCCGGCACCGGCCTCGGCGGCGCCCCCGACAGCCTCGCCAACCAGTCCGTGCACGGCGCACTGCTGCGCCTGGGCCTGACCGGCCCCGGCGAGATCCTGTTCTACCTCGCCCTCGCGGGCGCCGTCGCCTGGTTCGGCCTGCGCCGCGCCGCCCGCTACGCCCGCGACGGACAGCTGCTGCTCGCCGTCGCCATCACCGGCTGCGTGGCCGTCGCCGTGTCCCCGACCGGGTGGCGCCACCAGCTGCTCTGGGTGCTGCTCGCGGTCGCCGGCAAGGTCGGCAAGCGGGCCGCCGACCGGCCCGTCTGGCCGGTGGCGGTGGTCCTCGCCATGACCCTGCCGAGCGACGTGCTGCTGCCCAACCTGGCCGCGCTGGCCCCCGTACGGGACAACGTGCTGCTGCTCGCGGCCGTCGCGGCGGCCTGCGCCGTGCCGTTCCTGCCGCGCTCGTCCCCGTACTGGCGCGAGCCCGTGCCGACGGCCTACGGGCGGCCCGCCCCCGCACGGTGGGCGCGGATTCCGCTGCTGCCGTTCTGGCGGCGCGTGCTCTCGCGCCCCAACCTGCTGCTGGAACTGCTGCTGATACGGGTCGGCTACTCGCTCTACTCCCACATCCGGGCCGCCGCGCCCACCAGCCGCAGCCTCGCCGAGGGCAACGGGAGCCAGATCCACGGCATCGAGAAGGCGCTCGGCATCGACATCGAGCACGCGGTGAACCACGCCGTCGCGAAGACGCCCTGGCTGGAGGCGTTCTTCAACTTCTACTACACCTCCTTCCACTTCGTGGTCCCGCTGACGATCCTGGCCGTCCTGTACTGGCGCCGCCCCAAGGACTACCGCTGGGCGCGGGCCTCCCTGGGCCTCGCCACCGTGCTCGCGCTCATAGGTTTCTGGCTGTACCCGCTCGCGCCGCCGCGACTGATGCCCGACCTGGGCTTCATCGACACCGTGCACGGGGTGCAGGATCTGGCGAACCCGAGCTACGGGGCCATGACCGCGATCTCCAACCAGTACGCGGCGATGCCCTCGCTGCACTTCGGCTGGTCGCTGTGGTGCGGGGTCGTGATCGTCACGCTCGCGCCCAAGGGCTGGCAGAAGCTGCTGGGGGCGCTGCACCCGACGATCACCGTGTGCGCGATCGTCGCCACCGCCAACCACTGGGTGCTCGACGCGGTCGGCGGCGCGGTCGTCGTGGGTGCCGGGTTCGGGCTCGTCTACGTGCTCTCCGGTCCCCGGGGCGATGCCGTGCCGGCCGGGGTGTCCGTACCGCGGCCGCGGCAGCCGGAGCGGGTGGGCGCGGGGGAGCGTACGAACGCCTGAGGCGACGACGAAGGGGTGCCGGGGCGGTGTAGCAGCCCGTCCCGGCACCCCTTCGCGCTGGATCGCCGCGTTCTGCCATGGTCCGCCCGAGTGGCGGCTCCCGCCACTCGGGGCCGGGCCGGCGGGGCCGGCGGAGCAGGGTCGGGCCCTGCGGGGCCTGTCCCCTACCCGCTCTTCGCCCGTTCCCCGGGGCTGCGCCCCGGCTAGGCGGGCGGGAGGTTTGCCACCACCAGGGCTATCGCTGCCGTCGCCGTGTCGGTTTCGCCGAGGACGGTGGTCTGGCGGGGGCCGCGTACGCGGAAGCGGCCGTCGGGGAGGGGTTCCACGGCCGGGGCGGTCACGGCGAAGGGGTGTCCGGCGGAGGCGCTGAACCACAGGGTGAAGTGGCTGGTGTACGGGTACAGGCGACGCAGTTCCGGCTCTTCGCGGGCGGCCTCGATGAGCGCCAGGACGCCCTGGCTCATCGGCTCGGACCCGTTCTCCTCGGCCATCCGCCGCCAGGTCGTCGGCAACCGCTGCCAGCGTCTGGCGCTGGGGTCCTCAAGGTTCATCCGGGCAGTCTGGGGGCCCGGCCGCCGCCAAGGCAATGATCCGGATGGCGGCGAGACGGTAACGACCCGGCGGTAACAAGACACGGGGGCCGAGGGACGGCAGGGGCCGGGCGTGGGAGGTGGGGCCCCTGCCGTCCTGGATCACGGGTCAGCCGTGGCTGACCCGCAGCTCCTTGATGCCGTTCAGCCAGGCCGCGCGCAGCCGGCGCGGGCCCTCGCCGACGAGGCGCAGGTCGGGCAGGGCGTCGGCCAGCGCGTTGAACATCAGGTCGATCTCCATGATGGCCAGCGACTTGCCGAGGCAGAAGTGCGGGCCGCCGCCGCCGAAGCCCAGGTGGGGGTTGGGGTCGCGGGTGATGTCGAAGCGGTCGGGGTCGGTGAAGACCTCGGGGTCGTGGTTGGCCGAGGAGTAGAACATGCCGACGCGGTCGCCGGCCTTGATCTTCTGGCCGCCCAGTTCGGTGTCCTGGGTGGCGGTGCGCTGGAAGGACACCACGGGGGTGGCCCAGCGGACGATCTCCTCGGCGGCCGTCGAGGGACGGGTCGCCTTGTACAGCTCCCACTGCTCGGGGTGGGTCAGGAAGGCGTGCATGCCGTGGCTGATGGCGTTGCGCGTGGTCTCGTTGCCCGCGACCGCGAGCAGCAGCACGAAGAAGCCGAACTCGTCGGAGCCCAGGTTGCCCTGGCCCTCGGCGGCGACCAGCTGCGTGACGATGTCCTGCGCCGGGCACTCCTTGCGCTCCGTGGAGAGGTTCATCGAGTAACCGATGAGCTCCATGGCCGCGTTGCCGCCGACCTCCGCGGTGATCGCGTACTCCGGGTCGTCGTAGGCGATCATCTTGTTCGACCAGTCGAAGATCCGCGAGCGGTCCTCCTGGGGTACGCCGATCAGCTCGGCGATGGCCTGCAGCGGGAGTTCGCACGCCACCTGCGTGACGAAGTCGAAGCTGCCGTCGGCCGAGACCGCCAGGGCCTCCGCGACGATCTTCCTGGCCCGGTCGCGCAGGGCTTCCTCCAGCCCGCGGATGGCCCGCGGGGTGAAGCCCCGCTGCACGATCTGGCGTACGCGGGTGTGTTCCGGGGGATCCATGTTCAGCATGATCAGACGCTGGGCATCTATCGTCTCGCGCTGGATGTGCTCGTTGAAGCGGATGATCGCCGTGTTCGTCGTGGAGGAGAACAGCTCCGGGTGCGTGGAGACGTACTTGACGTCCGCGTGCCGGGTGACTGCCCAGTACCCCTCGTCGTCGAAGCCGGTGATGCCCCGCTCCTGCGGGCACCACCAGACGGGTGCGGTCTCCCGCAACTGTGCGAACTCGGGGTAGGGGACCCGGGCTTGGAGCAGGTCCGGGTCGGTGGCGTCGAAGCCTTCGGGCAGCGCGGGGCAGGGCATCGGGCGACTCCAAAGTCTGACGGCCCATCAGAAGTTGGCTTGAAGGTAGTAACGAGTTCTAGAAGTGACAAGGGGCCCCGCACCAACTGTTGCGTGTGGAATCCGTGTAAGCCACGTGCAAGACCCTTGCGTACCGGGTCTTCTGGTCATAAGACTGCGGGGAGAACTAGAACGCGTACTAGTTCGGGCGGGGCGCCGGGACGGCCCGCCCGCCAGCTGAGGCGCGCCGCCCGAGCGCGCCGTGCGCTACGCAGGAGCAGGAGAGGACGAGCTCATGGCCGCGGAACCCGTCATCGTCGAAGCCGTACGCACCCCCATCGGCAAGCGCGGGGGCGCACTCGCCAACCTTCACCCCGCCTACCTTCTCGGCGAGACCTACCGCGAGCTCCTCGCCCGCACCGGCATCCAGCCCGACTGCGTGGAGCAGATCGTCGGCGGCACCGTCACGCACGCCGGCGAGCAGTCGATGAACCCCGCCCGGAACGCCTGGCTGGCCATGGGCCTCCCGTACGAGACCGCCGCGACCACCGTGGACTGTCAGTGCGGCAGCTCCCAGCAGGCCAACCACATGGTCGCCAACATGATCTCCGGCGGAGTCATGGACATCGGGATCGCCTGCGGGGTCGAGGCCATGAGCCGCGTCCCGCTCGGCTCCGGATCCAAGCACGGCCCCGGCAAGCCCTTCCCGGACGAGTGGAACGTCGACCTCCCGAACCAGTTCGAGGCCGCCGAGCGCATCGCCCGGCACCGCGGGCTGACCCGGGAGGACGTGGACAAGCTGGGCGTGCTGTCCCAGCAGCGGGCTGCGGCCGCGTGGGCCGAGGAGCGCTTCAAGCGCGAGACCTTCGCCGTGCAGGTCCCGACCACCGAGGCCGAGCAGGCCGCCGGCCAGGGCATGTGGCGGCTGGTCGACCGGGACGAGGGGCTGCGCGACACCTCCATGGAGGCGCTGGCCCGGCTCAAGCCGGTCATGCCGACCGCCGTGCACACCGCGGGCAACTCCTCGCAGATCTCCGACGGGGCCGCCGCCGTGATGTGGGCCTCGCGCAAGATGGCCCGCGCGCTCAAGCTGCGGCCGCGCGCCCGGATCGTCGCCCAGACGCTGGTCGGCTCCGACCCGCACTTCCACCTGGACGGGCCGATCGACGCGACGCGTGCGGTGCTGGGCAAGGCCGGCATGTCGCTGAAGGACATCGACCTCGTCGAGATCAACGAGGCCTTCGCCTCCGTGGTCCTCAGCTGGGCCCAGGTCTTCGACCAGGACCTGGAGAAGGTCAACGTCAACGGCGGCGGAATCGCGCTGGGCCACCCCGTCGGCGCGACCGGCGCCCGGCTGATCACCACCGCGCTGCACGAGCTGGAGCGGCGCGACAAGGAATTCGCCCTGATCACCATGTGCGCGGGTGGCGCGCTGGCGACGGGCACCATCATCCAGCGCCTGTAGTACGGCGCCGGCCTCGGACCCTGTGGGATGGGATAGCCGAAGGCCCCGGTGGCCGGACCTGGGGAGGTCGGCCGCCGGGGCCTTCGCATGCGTGCGCACCGGGCCTCACGGGCGGGCGGGCACTTCTGTCGTCCACTGCCGCTGGTGGCTTAGTACCAGTGGTGGGTCTGCCAGAAGCTCCAGGCGCCGACGGGGCTGCCGTAGCGGGAGTTCATGTAGTCCAGGCCCCACTTGATCTGGGTGGCCGGGTTGGTCTTCCAGTCCGGGCCCGCCGAGGCCATCTTCGAGGCCGGCAGGGCCTGGACCAGGCCGTACGCGCCGGAAGAGGAGTTGGTGGCGGTGTGGTTCCAGCCGCTCTCGCGGGAAACGATGTTGTTGAAGGCGGCGAACTGGGCCGGGTCCTTGATCATCTGCTGGGCGATCGCCTTGGCGTTCATCGGGGCGGCCTGCGCGGGAACCGCGACAAGCATGGAACCGGCGACGCCCAGGGCGAGGACGGTGCCCGCGAGGGTCTTCTTCGAAGCGGCGATGCGGCGGATGACGGCGTTGGACACGGATGGACCTTCCGAAGGGGACAGGGACGGTCGCGGGCATGCCGGAGACATGCGTGAGCCACTCACGCAAAGGAGAGGGGTTCGTCGGCGGGAGCAGGAGACCGGGTGTGAACCCGGGGGATCTCCGTCCGCCCTGCGACTCATCCAGTTCTACGGGGGTCCGGCAGCCTTGGCAACGACCCCTCTTACTAGTGGTCCTCGCAGCCGGGGCGCAACGGCCCCCCTCCCACCGGGCAGGCATCCGAGCAGGTGGGGGCCGGTATGAGGGGGCGGGTAAGGGGCGTTCAAGGACTACTATCCCGCCTCGTATGTGACCTAGGTCCTGTGGGGCGGGTCACCGCACAGGGCCCCGGATCTCACCCTGCGTACCCGCCCGTACCCCTTTCGAGGGAAGGTTTACGGCCGGAGCCGGCCCCCGCATCGAAGGCCACAGGGGCGTCGAAGGCGGCTTTCCTGGTGGCCCGCCGCAACGCCTTCAGCAGGGTCGTGCCGAGCGTGAGGGTCAGTACGACGGTCAGCGCGGCCCGGCCCAGGTCCCAGCCCACCGAGGTCGCCAGGCAGTACGCGAGGAAGCGCGCCAGATTCGCGGCCACCGGGTCGCCGGGGTGGAAGGAGATGCCCTGGCCCATGCCCTGCAGGATCACCCAGCCCTGCAGGTTCATGACCGTGCCGTACGCGAAGGAGCCGAGGAACCCGTACGCCGCGAGCAGCGCCAGCTCGGCCCGCCCCCGGATCCGGTCCGGGCCCGGCAGCAGCCCCGCACCCAGCGAGAACCAGCCCATGGCCAGCATCTGGAACGGCATCCACGGCCCCACCCCGCCCGTGAGCAGGGCCGACGCGAACATCGTCACCGCTCCGAGGACGAACCCGAAGCCGGGACCGAGGACGCGGCCGCTCAGCACCATCAGGAAGAACATGGGCTCCAGACCGGCCGTGCCCGCGCCCAGGGGACGCAGCGCGGCCCCCACCGCGGCCAGTACGCCGAGCATGGCGACGGCCTTGGCGTCCATCCCGTCGTCGGCGATGGTCGCGACGACCACCCCGACGAGGAGGGGAAGCAGGGCGGCGAAGAGCCAGGGGGCGTCCTGGGAGTGCGCCAGACCCGACTGCGCGTCGGCGAGCAGCGGCCAGCCGAAAGCGGCGATGCCGATGAGGGTGACGAGGACCAGCGCGGCGGCGGCGCGGGGGCCGATGCGGATGGGGCGGGGGCTGGGGCTGGGGCTGGTCACGGCGTACCGCCGTCCTGGGCGGGGGGCGGTGGGGTCGCTTGGAGAGCGGCGGCCACCTGGGACACCGTGAGCCAGTGGTCCGGGGCCAGGATCTTGGCCACCTGCGGCGCGAAGGCGGGGGAGGAGACGACCACCTCGGCGGTCGGCCCGTCCACGACGACCTCCCCGCCCGCCAGGATCACCACCCGGTGGGCCAGCTCGGCGGTGAGCTCCACGTCATGCGTGGCCAGGACGATCGCATGGCCGTCGGCCGCCAGGCCGCGCAGGATCTCCACCAGACGGGCCTTGGCCGCGTAGTCCAGACCGCGGGTCGGCTCGTCGAGCAGGAGCAGCGCCGGGCGGCCGGTCAGTACGAGCGCGAGCGCGAGGGCCAGGCGCTGGCCCTCGGAGAGGTCGCGCGGGTGGGTGTCGTCGGGGACGTCGGGGAGCAGCGAGGTGACGAGGGCCCGGCAGGTCCCCGTCGGCCGGCCGGCGTCGTGGTCGGCGGCGGCGCACTCGGCGGCCACGGTGTCGGCGTAGAGCAGGTCGCGGGGCTCCTGCGGCACCAGGCCGACGCGGGTCACCATGTCCCGGGGCGGGGTGCGGTGGGGGGTGCGGCCGCTGACGGTCACCTGGCCGGTGGTGGGTTCGAGCGTACCGACGAGGGTGGCGAGGAGGGTGGACTTGCCGGCGCCGTTGCGGCCCATCAGGGCGACGATGTCGCCGGGGGCGACCGTGAGGTTGATGCCGCGGAGGACTTCGGCGCGGCCGCGGCGGAGGGAGAGGTCCTTGACGGTGGCCGGTCCGGGCCCGACCTCGGCCTTCGGCCCGGTGCCGGTCGCCGCTGCCGTTGCCGCTGCCGACGGCGGGGGCGAGGGCGTGGTTCGGCTGCGCCGGAGCAGGCGGGCTAGCCGGTGGGGGCCGGAGCGGGGGCCCTGCGGGCGGCCGTCCCCTACCCACCCTTCCACCGTTCCCCGGGGCTCCGCCCCGGACCCCGTTCGGGGCTGCGCCCCGGCGGTGGCCGGGACGGTTGCCGGGGGCTGCGCCCCGGACCCGCCTCGGGGCTGCGCCCCCGACGAGTCTTCGGGCTCCGCCCAGGGCAGGTCCAGCCCCGCCGACGTTTGAGGCGCGGGTCCGGGCAGGGTCCGGGAAGCGGCGCTGCGGGCTGGGGCGGAGGGGTCCAGTTCGCGGGGGTCGGGAGTGTCCGGGCCCGGCGCACGGGACAGGCGCGACCGGAGCGGAGCGGCCAGGCGGCGGGCGTCGCGGACGGAGAGGGGGAGGGGGGACCAGTCGGCCAGGCGGCCCAGGGCCACCACCGGGGGGTGGACCGGGGAGACGGCCATGATGGAGGAGGGGGAGCCGAGGACCGGTGGGGCGCCCGGGGCGGGGAGGAGCAGGACCTGGTCGGCGTACTGGACCACCCGCTCCAGGCGGTGCTCCGCCATCAGGACGGTCGTGCCCAGGTCGTGCACCAGTCGCTGGAGGACCGCCAGGACCTCCTCCGCCGCCGCCGGGTCCAGCGCGGACGTCGGCTCGTCCAGGACGAGCACGCGCGGGTGCGGGGTCAGGACCGAGCCGATCGCGACCCGCTGCTGCTGGCCCCCGGACAGGGTGGCGATGGGGCGGTCGCGCAGTTCGCCCAGGCCGAGGAGGTCGAGGGTCTCCTCGACCCGGCGGCGCATGACGGCGGGGGCGAGCCCCAGGGACTCCATGCCGTAGGCGAGCTCGTCCTCCACCACGTCCGTCACGAAATGGGCCAGCGGATCCTGGCCCACCGTGCCGACCACGTCCGCCAGCTCCCGCGGCTTGTGCGTACGGGTGTCACGGCCCGCGACCGTGACCCGGCCCTGGAGCCGGCCCCCGGTGAAGTGGGGGACGAGGCCGGAGACCGCTCCTAGGAGGGTGGATTTGCCGACCCCCGAGGGGCCGACCAGGAGCGTCAGCTCGCCCTCGGGGAGGACGAAGTCCGCGTCGCGGAGGGAGGGGGAGGGCGCGCCCTCGTACGTCACCGACACCTCGTCGAAACGGATCACAGCGACGCCTCCTTCGGCGGTACGGGTGCCACGAAGGCGGGAAGCAGGCCGATCAGGATCACCGCGGCGGGCCAGAGGGGCAGGGTGGGGGCGACGAGGGGGACCACACCAGGCCGCAGCGCCTCCGGGTCCAGGGACGCGGCCCGGATCAGCAGCACCGCGACTGCCGTGCCCGATCCGGCGACGAGCCAGGAACGCAGCCCCCACCGGTCGGGCCGGTACCGGGTCCGGATCGAGCGGCGGCCGCCGAGCCGCAGCCCCGCGAGGGCCAGGGCGAGGCCGATGAGGAGGATCGGCAGGCCGAACACGGCGCCCTCCGCCGCGAGCAGCCCGTACGTACCCGCGCACATGCCGAGCAGTCCGCCGAGGGTCAGGACGTTGGTGGTGTGCCGGACGGCGGCCGGGACCCGCGCGGTGCGGCCGTATCCGCGCGCATCCATCGACGCGGCCAGGGCGACGGAACGCTCCAGCGCGCCCTCCAGCACCGGCAGGCCGATCTGCAGGATCGCCCGCACCCCGCCCGTGGGCCGCCCGCGCAGGCGGCGGGCGGTGCGGAGCCGGACCACGTCCGCGACCATGTTCGGCGCGAAGGTCATCGCGACGACCACGGCGACGCCCACCTCGTACAGGGCCGCGGGCAGGGACTTCAGCAGCCGGGCCGGATTCGCGAGGGCGTTGGCGGCGCCGACGCAGATCAGGAGCGTGGCCAGCTTCGCGCCGTCGTAGAAGGCGAAGACCAGCTGCTCGGCGGTGACCCGGCCGCCGAACCGGATGCCCTGAGCCCAGGCGGGCAACGGGATCTCCGGGAGGGTGAACAAGGTGTGCGAGCCGGGGATGGGGGAGCCCAGGAGCATGGAGAAGAGGAGGCGCAGCCCGATGACGAAGAGGCCGAGCTTGACGAAGGCGCCGTAGGAACGGGCCCAGGGGGCGTCCGTACGGCGCGCGGCGACGACGTAGCCGGCGACGCCGACGATGAGGCCGAGCAGGAGGGGATTGGTGGTGCGCGAGGCGGCGGTGGCGAGCCCGAGCGCCCAGAGCCACCAGGCCCCCGCGTGCAGGGCATTGCTCCGACTGGCCTCGGGAGGCGTGATCCTTTTGTACGTCGCCACGCGCCGGGCCCCCTTCGCCGCCCGGTCCGCGGCGGGGCGGGCCGGGGTCACGACGCCGGGTGCGGCGCCGTGCGTGGTGCGGGAGGCTCCCGCGGGCGGCCGATCGCGGTCACCGTCGGCCCCGCCGGCGCGGGGGCCCGCGTCGGCGGGGTCCGGGGTCACCGGGTGCGGCGGCGGCGCGATTGCCAGAGGGCGGCCGCGGCCAGGGCGGCCACCGCCGCGATGCCCGCGAGGAGGCCCGCCGACGGCCCGCCGCTCCTGTCCGCGTCGGCGGAGGCGTCGGCGGGAGGGCTGGCGGGAGTGCTTGCCGGGCCTTCCGCGACCGGCTCGCCGCAGCCCTGCTTCGGGTACCCCGAGACGGAGCACAGCAGCGCCGCGCTGTTGTAGCGCAGCGGCTTCGCCACCTCCGCCAGGGCCTCGGCCGCCGTGGCGTCCGGGCCGAGCTGCGCGCACGCCGTGCGCGGGGCGTCCTGCGGCGGGGCGTCGCCCGTGGGGGCGTCCGCCGGGCTGCCGAAGTCGATGACCACGGCGACCCGCTTCTTGCCGTCCACCGCCGGGGTGCCCGAGCAGACCGCCGCGAAGTCCGGGCCGGTGCGCGGCGCGGCGGCCTGGTCGGCGGCGTCCTTGCTGACCACGAAGTGGAAGCCCTGCACGGAGCCGTCCGCCGGACGCGCCGAGGAGGGGCCCTGGGTGGCGTACTTCCACTGGCCGCCGGTGCCGTCCCAGAACGACCAGTAGCGGTAGGTGGAGGCGAGGGCCGGCGACGCGGCGAGGAGCGTGAGGACGAGGCCGAGCCCGAGGAACAGCGGCGTCAGACGGCGCATCAGAGCTGGTTCTTCTTCCGGCGGCCGCTCAGCACGATGCCGATGCCCATACCGGCGGCGGTGCCCGCGCCGATCATCCACCAGATGTTCTTGTTGCCGGAGCCGTCGGAGTCCTTGGAGGCCTTCTTGCCGGAGTCGCCCTCCTGGGAGCCGGTGGCCTTCTCGGGCGCCGGGCCCGTCGCGTTCAGCGCCGCCACCAGGTCCGTGCCGCCGAAGGCCTTCGGGTCGGTGCCGGTCGCGTGCGCGGCCAGGATCAGGGTGCCGAGGCCGGCCGGGTTGCCCTTGGCCCACTCGGCGGAGTTGGCCTTCAGCCACTCCAGCGCGCCGGCGGCCGACTGCTTGTGCCCGGCCGCGGCCAGGGAGATCACCGCGTCGGCGGTGTTGCCGGTGTCCGTGGTCGGCTGGTCGGAGCCCGGCGTGACGGCGGTGAGGTGGCCGTCCTTCTTCAGGGCCTCGGCCAGGTATCCGGCGGCGCCCTGGGCGGCGGCCGCCGGGTCGCCGGCGGTCGACGGGCAGGTCAGGGGGGTCGCGGGGGTGTCCGTGGCGGAAGGGGGGACGACCGAGCCCTTGCCGAGGCCGGCCAGCGCCGCGGCGGCCGTCGCGTCGGCGTTCGCGGACAGCTTGCCGCCGACGGGCTGGAACGCGAAGGCGCCCCGGTCGGCGGCCGGCTCGGAGGAGCAGCCCAGCTGGAAGGTGAGGAGCGCGTCGTACGGGGACTTGCCCGCCTTCGACTTGACCTCGGCGGGCTTCTCGCCGACGACCGTCAGGGCGCTGATCGCGAGGGCGGTCGAGTTGGCGTCCGTACCGCCGTCCATGGCGCCGCCGGGGTTGTTGCTCCAGCCGCCGTCCTCGTTCTGCACGGACTTCAGCCAGCCGACGGCCTTCTTCACCGTCTCGTCGTGGCCGCCGACCGCGGCCAGTGCCTGGACGGCGACCGAGGTGGCGTTGGAGTCGATGAAGGCCGAGGCGTCGCAGTCCTTGGAGGTGTCCGCGCGGAAGGAGGCGAAGGAGCCGTTGGCGCACTGCTGGCCGACGAGCCAGTCCACGGCCCGCGGGGCGGACTCGACGCCGACGGTGTGCTGGGCGAGCAGCGCGAACGACTGCCGCCACACCCCGTCGTACATCGGGTCGGCCTTGCCGAAGAGTCCGGAGGGGATGACCGGCGTCGCGGAGGGCATGGGCGCGGCAGTGTCGGCGAGGGCCGCCGGGGCGGCACCCACGCAGAGCACGGCGGAGGCGGCGAGCGTGGCGGCGCTGCGGCGGACGTTCATGTGGTGCGGGTGCCTCTCCTGTGGGGACCCGGAGGCAGGCAGCACAGCAGGGGGCTGGCACCGGGCTCCGGCTCCGTTTACCTCGACGGTGCCGGCCGCCGGAGGAACCGGCGGCGCGAGCCGCGCACCTCCGGTACGGGGCATTCCGGCTCCCCGCCCCGGCGGTGCCGAGGGAGGGTCACGGTTGCGGGTCAGCGCCGGAATTGCACCGGCTTCCCCCCGTACGAAGGTGTTGACGACGCCCATACTCTACCGGCCCGTAGCTCGCGCACCTGGTGGCGCCGGACCGGGGTGCCCCTTACCGGGCCCCCCGCCGGGCTCGTCACGGGGCTCGTCGCGGGGTGCGTGCGGGCCTACTGCAGGCCTCGGTACGTCACCGGATCGCTACCCGGCACCGCTTCCGCGCGACCCTGCTTCACCAGCCGCCGCAGGTGGGCTTCCGCTTCCGAGACGGCGATGTTGCGGGAGCCGTACGGGATCTGCTCCCAGGGCCGGTTCCACTCCATCCGCTCGGCCAGCGCCCACGGGGTCAGCGGCTGCGCGACGAGCAGCTCCCACAGCCCGGTCAGCCGCTCCTCGTGGTGGTCCAGGAGCTCCCGTACGCGGGCCGGGGCGTCGGTGAAGGCGTACTGGTGGGCCGGGAGCACCTCGGCGGGCTCCAGGCGGCCGATGCGTTCGAGGGAGTCGAGGTAGTCGCCGAGGGGGTCGGTGACCTGCTCCGAGGAAGGGTCCTCGTAGAGGCCGATGTGCGGGGAGATCCCGGGCAGCAGGTGGTCCCCGGAGAAGAGGCGGCCGTTGCCGGGCAGCTTCGCCGGGTGCTGCTCCTCCAGGTGCAGGCAGACGTGGCCCGGGGTGTGGCCGGGGGTCCAGATGGCCCGCAGCCGCCGGCCGGCCAGCGGCAGCAGCTCGCCGGGGACGATCTCCCGGTCGGGAACCGCGGCCCGCAGGCCGGGCAGGGTCCGCATGCGGCCGCTCGCGCGGGCGGCCCGCAGCGGGGCGATGTGCTCCTCGGGGGCTCCGGCGGTGGCGAGCTTCTCGCTCATGTAGTCGAACCAGACGCCGGGCTCGGAGGCCCGGGTCCGCACGACGACCTCGGTGTCTGCGGCGTGCATGGCGATCCAGGCGCCGGAGGCGTCGCGGACCTGGCCGGACAGGCCGTGGTGGTCGGGGTGGTGGTGGGTGATGACCACGCCGTGGATGTCGGAGACGGCGAGGGAGAGGGCGCCGAGTCCGGCGACGAGGGTGTCCCAGGATTCGGGGTCGTCCCAGCCGGTGTCGATGAGGACCGGGCCGCTGTCGGTGTCGAGTACGTGGACGAGGGTGTGGCCGAGCGGGTTGTCGGGGATGGGGACCTTGATGCCCCACACGCCTCCGCCGTGGTCGGTGACGTCAGGCGTCGCCGCTGAGGTGTCCTCTGTCATGAGGGGCTCCGTTCCAACGAGAACATGTTGCAATAGTCGCCCAAGTCGACCATCTTGCAGTCTTCCTGACTAGTCGTTGGATCTTCCGGCCCGCTCACACTCCCGGTTGCGTCAGGGCCGTGGACTCCTAGAACTAGAACTGGTATCAGTTCTGGAACGCCCAAGCCGCAGGAGGCATCAGCCATGACCGAGCTCGTCGAACACGGACAACTGCTCATCGGCGGGGAGTGGACGGACCCGCTGGGCTCCGACACGATCAAGATCGTCTCGCCCCACACCGAGCAGGTCATCGGCAGCGTCCCACACGCCTCCAAGGCGGACGTGGACCGCGCCGTGGCCGTGGCCCGCAAGGCCTTCGACGAGGGCCCCTGGCCGCGGATGGCCCTCGACGAGCGGATCGCGGTCGTCACCCGGATCAAGGACTCCATCGCCGTCCGCCACGAGGAGATCGCCCGCTCGATCAGCTCCCAGAACGGATCCCCGTACTCCTGGAGCGTCCTCGCCCA
Organism: Streptomyces sp. GL_140; assembly: GCF_057834465.1. Classification (NCBI taxonomy): domain Bacteria; kingdom Bacillati; phylum Actinomycetota; class Actinomycetes; order Kitasatosporales; family Streptomycetaceae; genus Streptomyces; species Streptomyces sp. GL_140. The sequence goes on along the minus strand of NZ_CM174404.1, from coordinate 2,694,947 downwards.
GGCCCTCGGCCCGATGATGGTCTACGACGCCGCGATCACCGTCGCCCGCGCCTACCCCTACGAGGAGTACCGCCAGGGCGTACTCGGCCCGATCCTCGTCCGGCGCGAGCCGGTCGGCGTCGTCGCCGCCGTCATCCCCTGGAACGTCCCGCAGTTCGTCGCCGCCGCCAAGCTGGCGCCCGCGCTGCTCAGCGGCTGCGCGGTGATCCTCAAGCCGTCCCCGGAGGCGGTCCTCGACTCCTACATCCTCGCCGACATCGCCCGCGAGGCCGGAGTGCCCGAGGGCGTGCTGTCGATCCTGCCCGCCGACCGCGAGGTCAGCGAGTACCTGGTCGGCCACCCGGGCGTGGACAAGGTCGCGTTCACCGGCTCCGTCGCGGCCGGCCGGCGCGTCATGGAGGTCGCCTCGCGCAACCTCACCCGCGTCACCCTCGAACTCGGCGGCAAGTCCGCCGCCGTGATCCTCCCCGACGCCGACCTCGACACCACCATCGCCGGCATAGTCCCGGCCGCCTGGATGAACAACGGCCAGGCGTGCGTGGCCCAGACCCGCATCCTCGCCCCGCGCAGCCGCTACGAGGAGGTCGCCGAGGCGCTCGCCGCCGCGGCCGGCGCCCTGGTCGTCGGCGACCCGCTGGACCCGGCCACGCAGCTCGGCCCGCTGGTGGCCAAGCGGCAGCAGCAGCGCTCCCTCGACTTCATCCGGATCGGCCAGGAGGAAGGCGCCAAGGTCCTGTCCGGCGGCGGCGTCCCGGCGGGCCTGGGGCAGGGCTGGTACGTGGAGCCGACGCTCTTCGGAGACGTCGACAACTCGATGCGGATCGCCCGCGAGGAGATCTTCGGCCCGGTCGTCTGCCTGATCCCGTACGGGGACGAGGCGGAGGCCCTGCGCGTGGCCAACGACTCGGAGTTCGGACTCAGCGGCAGCGTCTGGACCGGGGACGTGGAACACGGCGTGGACTTCGCGCGACAGGTGCGGACCGGCACCTTCAACGTGAACACCTTCAGCCTGGACATGCTCGGCCCGTTCGGCGGCTACAAGAACAGCGGCGTCGGCCGGGAGTTCGGCCCGGAGGGCCTGAGCGAGTACCTGGAGCACAAGATGATCCACCTCCCGGCCGGCTACGAGCCCCCCGCGGCCGGTGCGTGATGGGCGACCGGTGGCTGGTCGAGGTGGACCGAGGGGTCTGCATCGGCTCGGGCATGTGCGTGAACCACGCCCCGGAGGGCTTCGCCCTCGACTCGGCGAGGCAGTCGCACCCGCGGGCGGCGGAAACGGACGCGAACGAGCCGATGCTCACGGCGGCGGAAGGCTGCCCGGTGGAAGCGATCTCGATCGCCCTGGCGGGCAGCGGGGAGGCGGTGTTCCCGCCGGAGGAGTGAGGGTGGGGTGGGGGGAGTGTGGTCGGGCGGGGGCTGCGTTCGTGGGTGGGGGTGGGGGTGTGGGGTTGGCTTGGGCTGCGGGTGGTTCGGTGGCTTCGACGGTCCCTGGGGGCGTCCCTCCAGTCCAGTGTCGTTCCGGGCCGGGCCGGTCCGTCAAGGGCGCTCCTGCGTCGCGTCGCTGCGCGATGGCCTGCGGCCACCCTTGACCGACCGTCCCGTCCCGGAACGACACAAGACTTCCGGGATCCCCCCGGGGGATGGCCGGGGGGGTGACATACGGAGGAGCGGGCACCCTTCGCAGCCCCGGGCCCGGTCCCGCCGGTCGGCCGACGTCCGGACGGCCGGGAGGGGCCGCCTGGACAGGGTTGGGGGCGCCGGGGGGTTCGGGACACCCACCCGACACCGATCGAGGACCCTTCCCGAGGCCGTCGCACGCCAACCCGCACCAAAAGACGACGACCAGCCCCTCCCATGCCTTGAGGCGCATCAGATCGCTACGCACTGCCACTCGGCATAGCGACCGGCCGCCGTCTGGGGCTGGACATAGGCCGCCAACGGTCTTGGGGGCGGCTGACGTCGTATAGCGACGATCAGACCGTCCGCAGGAGCGGCGACGACCAGATGTCCGTGGGGGGCGACGATCGGACCGTCCGTAGGGGCGGCTGAGGTCGTATGGCTGGGTGGGGGGTCAGGTATTGGTGTTGAGGAAGCCGATGGTTACGGCGCCCCACCAGCAGAACTGGGAGACGACGGCGGTGGCGCCGCCCCACAGCAGTAGGCGCGGGGTGATGGTGGGCGCGTTGTTGAGGCGGTGGCCGAGGAGGCCGGCCTGCAGGCCGTTGAGGGTGAGGAGGCCGACCAGTGCGAGCTTCGCGAGGGTGAGGGGCGAGCTGAGGTTGGGCTCCAGCATCATTCCGCTCACCACCAGACCGCCGAGTCCGGCCCAGATGGGTACGTGGAGCCGAGATGTGGCACCGACCACCTCGGCGAGCGTGCAGCGGCCCGTGGCCCACAGCAGACCGTGGTAGTCGGCGGACAGAACCGCGCCGAAGCCGACGACGAGCGAGGCGAGGTGCGCGAACAGCGCGGCCGTGTGCAGTGCCGGGTCGGTGCTGACGTGGACGGAGACCCACAGTCCGAGGGTCAGGACGATCATCGCCCCGAGTCCTGCGGCTGCCACTGTCCACCAAGAGTCGTACAGGCGGACAGGACGGGCAGACAGATCGGCGGCAGGTGACGACATGAGAGTGAGCTCCGAGGTCAGGACGGTCGCGAACGCGACTCAAGCGAGGTAAGGCTTACCTAAATCTCTCCCCTCGTCAACGCGTGTCCGCAGCCCAAGATGCTCCCCAGCCCGCCTGCAGCCCCGGACGGTCTGATCGCCGCCACACAACGTCGGCCGCCCCCAAAGGGGTTGGCGGCCTATGTCCAGCCCCAGACGGCGGCCAGTCGCTAAGCTTGATCTTTAACCTCGTTGTTCTTTCAAGCGGACGTGTTCGGTGAGTGTCTCTGCTCGCTTTACCGTTTTGCCGGGCTCGTGTCGTGGGGCTGGCCTGCGGTTTTTCGATCCGGGTGGGCGTCCGGGGCCGGGCAGGGACGGTTGGGGCACGCCTGCGGGCTGGGCGGTCTTCGCGCGGAGGTGCCGGAACCCGCGGCGGACTCGGGCTGGAGTGAGTCGGCGGGGTTCCGCAGGCCGTTCCCAGGGGCGGCGGAGGTCCTCGGCGAGGGGGCGGGCGAGGCGGAGCTGGGTGTGGGCGGCGATGATCAGCCAGGTCCACAGGTCGGCGGTGTGCGGGTCGCGGACCTTCGGGACGGTCCACCCGAGGGTCTGCTTGAAGAGGCGGAAGGTGTGCTCGAGGTCGAAGCGCCGGAGGAATGCCTGCCACCGCAGGTCGATGTCCTGGCCCGTCATCCCGGTCTTGGAGGACCACAGCCAGACCGGTTTCGGGTCACGGTCACCAGGGAGATACTCGACCTTCAATCGGATCAATGTGCCGTGGATCAGAGGGAGTTCGCCGCAGTGGTCGAGCCAGGGGCCTCGGGCTTGCAGGCGTGGGTGCATGCGGTCCCAGGCGAGGGTTGCGGCCGCGCCGTAGTGGGTGGTGGTGCTGGCGGTGGTGTGGTCGGGTGTGTGCCAGGAGTCGGGTTTGGAGAAGGTGATGACGCCGCCGTGCTTGCGGGGCTGCCCGCCGCGTGGGGTGGAGCGGCGTGGGCCGGCGTCGCGGAGCATGACCCGGTCCGAGCGCAGCCGGCCGACCAGCTCGACGGGCAGGTCGGCCAGGACGTAGGCGAGTCGGGTGACGTCGTAGCCGGCATCCACGACGACGAGGATGTCCTGGTCGCCGGGCTTCCACTGGCCGGCCTTCAGGAGCCGGGTGATGACGTCGCGGAGCTGGGAGGCGGTGACCGCGGTGGCGTCGTCGGCCGGGCCCAGACGGATCGCGTCCAGTACCGCGGTCCACGAGGTCCGGCCCGTTTCCAGGGCCGCGACGAAGGAGTACGGCCAGCCGGGGATCATCTGGTCCGCACTGCGGCCTCGCCCGTATACGTGGCAGAACAGCAGGTCCGGGCTGGTGGGAGCGTCGGGCCGCAGCCAGTTGCTCACATCAACCGCGAGGACGATCCGCCCGTCGGCAGCCCTCGGCAACGGCGTGGAGGCGACCAGCCGGCGCAGGCGGCGCGGTTCCAGCCAGCCGTGGTTGACGGCGTCGTACATCGCTCCGTGTCCGCGCCGGTGCTCGGCCGCCAGCGTCAGCTCGACCAGCGACCTGACCGGCCCGTCGGCACATAGCGCCGCGTCGACGAGCTCGAAGAGCGCGTCAGCCCGGGAGTAAAGGCAGTCGTAGAACTCGACACGAAAGCGGGACAACACGCCCAATGCCTCGCGTCCGGACACCTCAGCAGACAGACTCATACGCAGCGGCCGTTCTCTGGTACCTCGTGACTCGACATCTCGAAGCGTGGAGAACGGCCGCCTTCGCTGTCCCGGGAAACACCGCAGATCAGCAGGTCGGGTGACGAGCGAGGTTAAAGATCAAGCTAAGCTTGATCTTTAACCTCGTTGTTCTTTCAAGCGGACGTGTTCGGTGAGTGTCTCTGCTCGCTTTACCGTTTTGCCGGGCTCGTGTCGTGGGGCTGGCCTGCGGTTTTTCGATCCGGGTGGGCGTCCGGGGCCGGGCAGGGACGGTTGGGGCACGCCTGCGGGCTGGGCGGTCTTCGCGCGGAGGTGCCGGAACCCGCGGCGGACTCGGGCTGGAGTGAGTCGGCGGGGTTCCGCAGGCCGTTCCCAGGGGCGGCGGAGGTCCTCGGCGAGGGGGCGGGCGAGGCGGAGCTGGGTGTGGGCGGCGATGATCAGCCAGGTCCACAGGTCGGCGGTGTGCGGGTCGCGGACCTTCGGGACGGTCCACCCGAGGGTCTGCTTGAAGAGGCGGAAGGTGTGCTCGAGGTCGAAGCGCCGGAGGAATGCCTGCCACCGCAGGTCGATGTCCTGGCCCGTCATCCCGGTCTTGGAGGACCACAGCCAGACCGGTTTCGGGTCACGGTCACCAGGGAGATACTCGACCTTCAATCGGATCAATGTGCCGTGGATCAGAGGGAGTTCGCCGCAGTGGTCGAGCCAGGGGCCTCGGGCTTGCAGGCGTGGGTGCATGCGGTCCCAGGCGAGGGTTGCGGCCGCGCCGTAGTGGGTGGTGGTGCTGGCGGTGGTGTGGTCGGGTGTGTGCCAGGAGTCGGGTTTGGAGAAGGTGATGACGCCGCCGTGCTTGCGGGGCTGCCCGCCGCGTGGGGTGGAGCGGCGTGGGCCGGCGTCGCGGAGCATGACCCGGTCCGAGCGCAGCCGGCCGACCAGCTCGACGGGCAGGTCGGCCAGGACGTAGGCGAGTCGGGTGACGTCGTAGCCGGCATCCACGACGACGAGGATGTCCTGGTCGCCGGGCTTCCACTGGCCGGCCTTCAGGAGCCGGGTGATGACGTCGCGGAGCTGGGAGGCGGTGACCGCGGTGGCGTCGTCGGCCGGGCCCAGACGGATCGCGTCCAGTACCGCGGTCCACGAGGTCCGGCCCGTTTCCAGGGCCGCGACGAAGGAGTACGGCCAGCCGGGGATCATCTGGTCCGCACTGCGGCCTCGCCCGTATACGTGGCAGAACAGCAGGTCCGGGCTGGTGGGAGCGTCGGGCCGCAGCCAGTTGCTCACATCAACCGCGAGGACGATCCGCCCGTCGGCAGCCCTCGGCAACGGCGTGGAGGCGACCAGCCGGCGCAGGCGGCGCGGTTCCAGCCAGCCGTGGTTGACGGCGTCGTACATCGCTCCGTGTCCGCGCCGGTGCTCGGCCGCCAGCGTCAGCTCGACCAGCGACCTGACCGGCCCGTCGGCACATAGCGCCGCGTCGACGAGCTCGAAGAGCGCGTCAGCCCGGGAGTAAAGGCAGTCGTAGAACTCGACACGAAAGCGGGACAACACGCCCAATGCCTCGCGTCCGGACACCTCAGCAGACAGACTCATACGCAGCGGCCGTTCTCTGGTACCTCGTGACTCGACATCTCGAAGCGTGGAGAACGGCCGCCTTCGCTGTCCCGGGAAACACCGCAGATCAGCAGGTCGGGTGACGAGCGAGGTTAAAGATCAAGCTAAGAACCCGTTGTCTTTTCGAACGTGATCGTTGAGTTTCCGCTGGTGGGAGTGGTGGTCGGTCCGGCGAGGCAGGGATGCATCGTCCTGTTGGAGTGCTTGTGGGGGCGTGTGATGGCGTCGGTACTGGGTTTGCTGGAGGCGAAGGAGTCGGCTGCGCGGGAGGTGATCGAGCGGCTTCGGGAGGAGGCTGATCGTGTCCTGGCCGCGCTCGGTGAGGCGGAAGCCGGTCTGGAACGGCTGGTCATCGCGCGCGAGACGGTGACCGAGGTCCTGAACGGGCCTGTCGTTCAGGTGCAGGAGGCGCCCCAGGCGTGTGTGGGCGGCGGTCCGATGGGGGTCATGGTGGTGCCACGCCATCGTGAGGGGCTCTCGGCCCGCGTGCTGCCCGAGGAATACCAGCGTCTGCTTGCCGTGCTGGCGGCCGGGGCGGCCGGCGGCCCGATGCGGGCAAGGGACCTGACGGTGGCCCTGGGCCGGGAAGCGGTGCCGGCGAAGATCGAATGTGTCCGGTCGATGGCTAAGCGTCTGGTGGCCCGGGGGTGGGCAGTGGCCGAGCAGGGGCTGTTCGCCGCAGGCCCTGGTTCAGCCGCGGGGCCGGACGCCCGGTGAGTGCGGACGGCTGCGGGCGAGGCGGCGTCCCATCACCATGGTCATGGACCACATGACCATCGTCTCGTGGGTGGCGGGCAGACGTTCGTAGTCGCGGACCAGGCGCCGGCGGTGCATCAGCCAGGCCAGTGTCCGCTCGACGACCCACCGGCGGGGAAGGACAACGAACCCGGGGGCGGTATCGGTGCGTCGGACGATGGTCAGTGCGAGGCGGAGCGTTTCCCTGGCCCAGTCGACGAGCTGGCCCGCGTAGCCGCTGTCGGCCCAAACCAGCGTGATCTTCCGGTGGAGCCGGCGGAGCTGTGCGAGCGCAGGCGCGGCCGCGTCGCGGTCCTGAACGGACGCCGGCGTGACCGTCACGGCCAGCAGCATGCCCAGGCAGTCCACCACCACGTGGCGCTTGCGGCCGCCGACCTTCTTTCCCGCGTCCCAGCCGCGTGAGCCGGCACCGACGGTGTCGGCTGCCCGCAGGGACTGCGAGTCGATAATCGCGGCCGTCGGCTCCTTTTCGCGTCCCGACATTTCACGCACCCTGGCCCGGAGCCGGTGGTGGAACTCGGAGATCAGCCCCTGGCGGTGCCAGCGGCGAAAGAAGGCATAGACGGCGGTCCAGGAAGGGAAGTCGGCAGGAACGGCCCGCCACTTGATGCCGTTGTCGAGGAGGTAGCGGACCGCGTCGAGCATCTCGCGGTGGCAGTAGCCCTCCGGTTGCCCGCCCCGGCCCTCCAGCCAGGCCGGCACCGGCAGCAGCGGACGGATGACCGCCCACTCCGCGTCCGTCATGTCCGACGGATAGCGCCGCCTGCGGCCAGCGTGATCAGCGGCATTTCCATACACGTGCGCGATGCAGTCACACGATGGGGCAGCCGGGTTGGACGCGGTGAGCTCGGACGCGCAAAGCTGTGGCAACAGGGTCTCCTGGAACTGCCCGGATGGGGTCGCACCCCCGAGCTACCAAGAGGCCCTGCCTTTATGCCCGGACCACCGGAATATCACCCGGACCAGAACCTTGTTCGAACCCAAGCGCTCCCACGATCGATAGAACAACGGGTTCTGAGCCGAGCGGCAGTGTGTAGCGATCTGTCGCGCCTCAGGGCATGGGAGGGTCATCTGGTCAACCGTGGGTGCGGGTTGGCGGGCGACGGCCTCGGGAAGGGTCCTCGATCGGTGTCGGGTGGATGTCCCGAACTCCCCGGCGCCCCCAACCCTGTCCAGGCGGCCCCTCCCGACCGTCCGGGCGTCGGCTGACCGGCGGGACCGCCCCCGCACCTCTCCGACCACGGCCGTCCCTCCCCCTCACACCTCCCGGCCATCCCCCGGGGGGATCCCGGAAGTCTTGTGGCATTCCGGGACGGGACGGTCGGTCAAGGGTGGCCGCAGGCCATCGCGCAGCGACGCGACGCAGGAGCGCCCTTGAGGGACCGGCCCGGCCCGGAACGACACTGGACTGGAGGGACGCCCCCAGGGACCGTCGAAGCCACCAACCCACCCGCAGCCCAAGCCGCCCCCCACCCCCACCCCGCCTGCCCCTCCCACCCCCACCAGGCGGCAGGATCAGGCCTTTTCCGGAGCCCCCGTCGGCCCGCCCGGCCGGCCCGCCCCCGTGAGGTCGATCAGGCGGCAGACCGTTTCGATGTCGATCTTGACCTGGGCGATCGACGCCCGGCCCGAGAGCCATGTGATCAGCGCCGAGTGCCAGGTGTGCTCGATGACCCGGACCGCCGACAGCTGCTCCGCCGTCGGGGGGCCGTCCAGGCCCATCGCGTCCAGGATGATCGCCGTCGTCAGCCGGGACACCGTGTCCACCTCGGGGCTCACGCTGCGGTCCGCGAAGGTGAGGGCCCTGACCATGGCGTCCGCCAGGTGCGGTTCCCGCTGCAGTGCGCGGAAGGCGCGCATCAGGGTCTCCGCGACCCGGGCCGCGGGGTCGTCCCCGGCCGGCGGGCGCTTGCGGAGGGTTCCGTGCATGTGCTGGAGCTGGTCCTGCATCGTGGCGACGAGCAGGTGCACCTTGGAGGGGAAGTAGCGGTAGAGGGTCCCCAGCGCGACGCTGGACGATTCCGCGACCTCCCGCATCTGGACGGCGTCGAAGCCGCCCTTGCTGGCCAGCTGCGCGCTGGCGTGCAGGATCCGCCTGCGTCGCGCCTCCTGGCGCTCCGTCAGGGGAGGGGACGCCGGTGTGGTGACGGCTGGGGTCACGGCCTTCGCTTCCGCTGTCATCTGTCCCGTTCCAAGGCGTTCCCTGTTGTTGCGGGTGGGGTGTTGCGGGGCTGCTGCGCACCCAGCATGTCAGGCGTCCGAGCCGTGGCGCGAATCACCTGCCACCCCTCTTACGGTGTGGTTTCCGGCCGGTAGATTCAATGGTCTTCAACGGATCAAGTCTGAAACTTGTTCTACATTATGCGAGCGGTTACGCTCCGGCGAAAGTGCAGGGAGAAGGGGGCCGAGAGTGACCGCTGAGGCCATGGTGACGAGCCCTTTCGCGGGTTCCGCCACCGACGACAGCCGCCCGTTGCGGATCGCACTCCTCACCTATAAGGGGAACCCGTTCTGCGGCGGACAGGGCGTCTACGTACGCCACCTCGCGCGGGAGCTCGTCCACCTCGGACACTCCGTCGAGGTCATCGGCGCGCAGCCCTATCCGGTCCTCGACAGGGACGCCGTCACCGGCGCCGGTGCCACGCTCACCGAGCTCCCGAGCCTGGACCTCTACCGCAGCCCCGACCCGTTCCGCACCCCGAAGCGCGACGAGTACCGGGACTGGATCGACGCCGTCGAGGTCGCCACCATGTGGACCGGCGGTTTTCCCGAGCCGCTGACCTTCTCGCTGCGGGCGCGCAGGCATCTGGCCGCGCGCGCCGGTGAGTTCGACGTCATCCACGACAACCAGACCCTCGGCTACGGGCTGCTGGGCGAGCTCGGCGCGCCGCTGGTGACCACGATCCACCACCCCATCACCGTCGACCGCAAGCTGGACCTGGCGGCCGCCAAGAGCCGCAGGAAGCGTGCCTCCGTGCGGCGTTGGTACGGCTTCACCCGCATGCAGGGCCGGGTCGCGCGGCGGCTGCCGTCCGTGCTGACCGTCTCCGGCTCCTCGCGGCAGGAGATCGCCGAGCACCTGGGCGTGCGCGACGAGCGCATCCACGTGGTCCACATCGGCGCCGACACCGATCTGTGGTCGCCGGACCCGACCGTGGCCGAAGTGCCCGGACGGATCGTGACCACCTCCAGCGCCGACGTCCCGCTCAAGGGGCTGGTCCACCTCGTCGAGGCGCTCGCGAAGCTGCGTACCGAGCAGCCCGACGCCCACCTCGTCGTCGTCGGCAAGCGCGCCGAGCACGGGCCGGTCGCCCGCGCGATCGAGACGTACGGGCTCCAGGACGCCGTCCGCTTCGTCAAGGGCATCTCCGACGCCGAGCTGGTCGACCTGGTGCGCAGCGCCCAGATCGCCTGCGTGCCCTCCCTCTACGAGGGGTTCTCGCTCCCGGCGGCCGAGTCCATGGCCACCGGGACCCCGCTGGTCGCCACCACCGGCGGCGCGATCCCCGAGGTTGCTGGCCCCGACGGCGAAACCTGCCTGGCGGTGCCGCCCGGCGACGCGGGCGCGCTGGCCGCCGCCCTCGGCCGGCTGCTGGAGGATCCGGAGCTGCGCGTCAGACTCGGGGCGGCCGGCCGCGAACGGGTGCTGGAGCGGTTCACCTGGGCCAAGGCCGCCGAGGGCACCGTCGTGCACTACCGCGCCGCCATCGAGCGGGCCGCGCAGGAGCGCCGTAGCGGCGCCCGTAGCGGCAGTGCCCGGTAGTGCGGGGTAGTACCCCGCAGTACCCGGTGATCTTCACCTTCCGTCCGATGCCGTACCCCTCTCACCCCCGCGACCGCGAAGGCAGGACCACGTGCTGACCGTCGATTTCTCCCGGTTCCCGCTCGCCGCAGGCGACCGCGTACTCGACCTGGGCTGCGGCGCAGGCCGGCACGCCTTCGAGTGCTACCGGCGCGGCGCCCAGGTGGTCGCCCTCGACCGCAACGGCGACGAGATCCGCGAGGTCGCCAAGTGGTTCGCCGCCATGAAGGAGGCCGGTGAGGCCCCGGCCGGGGCCACCGCCACCGCCATGGAGGGCGACGCCCTCGCGCTGCCGTTCCCCGACGAGTCCTTCGACGTCGTCATCATCTCCGAGGTGATGGAGCACATCCCCGACGACAAGGGGGTGCTCGCCGAGATGGTCCGTGTCCTCAAGCCCGGCGGCCGCATCGCCATCACCGTGCCGCGCTACGGCCCCGAGAAGATCTGCTGGGCGCTCTCCGACGCCTACCACGAGGTCGAGGGCGGCCACATCCGCATCTACAAGGGCGACGAGCTGCTCGGCAAGATGGAGTCGGCCGGCCTCAAGCCCTACGGCACGCACCACGCGCACGGCCTGCACTCGCCGTACTGGTGGCTCAAGTGCGCCTTCGGCGTGGACAACGACCAGGCGCTGCCCGTGAAGGCGTACCACAAGCTCCTGGTCTGGGACATCATGAAGAAGCCGCTGGCCACGCGCCTCGCGGAGCAGGCCCTCAACCCGGTCATAGGCAAGAGCTTCGTCGCCTACGCGACCAAGCCGCACCTCCCGGTCGCCGCCGCGGCGGCCGCGGGCACTCCGGCCGCCTCGGGCGCCGAGAAGTGAGCTCACCCGAGCGCACCGCACCCGAGCACCTGGTCCTGGACGGCGTACTGACCGCCGAGGAGGCCGCCGAGACGGTCGCCGGGATCCTCGCCGCGCAGCGCGCGGACGGGGCCATCCCGTGGTTCCGAGGCCACCACCTCGACCCGTGGGACCACACCGAGGCCGCGATGGCGCTCGACGCGGCGGGCGAACACGAGGCCGCGGAGCGGGCGTACGACTGGCTGGTGCGCCACCAGAACGACGACGGCTCCTGGTACGCGGCCTACGCCGACCGCGAGGACGGGGTCGACACCCGCGAGCCACAGGACGCGAGCCGCGAGAGCAACTTCGTGGCGTACCTCGCCGTCGGCGTCTGGCACCACCACCTGTCCACCGGGGACGACGCCTTCCTCGACCGCATGTGGCCGGCCGTGTACGCGGCCGTGGAGTTCGTCCTGCGGCTCCAGCAGCCCGGCGGCGAGATCGGCTGGAAGCGCGAGGCCAACGGCGAGGCGGTCTCGGACGCCCTGCTGACCGGTTCCTCGTCCATCCACCAGGCCCTGCGCTGCGCGCTGGCCATCGCCGCCCACCGCGAGGACCCGCAGCCGGACTGGGAGCTGGCGGCGGGCGCCCTGGGGCATGCGATACGCCGGCACCCGGAGCGGTTCCTGGACAAGTCCCACTACTCGATGGACTGGTACTACCCGGTCCTGGGCGGCGCCCTGACCGGTGCCGGGGCGAAGGCCCGCATCGAGGAGCGCTGGGAGGAGTTCGTCGTCCCCGGCCTGGGTGTGCGGTGCGTGCTGCCGAACCCCTGGGTGACGGGCGGGGAGTCCTGCGAGCTGGCGCTCGCGCTGTGGGCTATGGGGGAGTCGGACCGGGCGCTGGAGATCCTGCGCTCGATCGGTCACCTGCGGGACGACAACGGCATGTACTGGACCGGGTACGTCTTCCAGGACGGGGCCGTCTGGCCCGTCGAGCAGACCACCTGGACGGCGGGCTCGCTGCTCCTCGCGGTGGCCGCACTGGGCGGCGACGAGGCCACGGGCGTGGTGTTCGGCGGGCTGACCCTGCCGGTGGGCCTGGAGCCGGACTGCTGCAACTGAGGTTCCGACGGGTCTCCCCCCGGTCCCACGCCACCCGGGAGACCCGAAGGGCTCTCCCGGGTGGCGCGGCCGTGGGGCCCGGGTGAGGCTGCGAGGGACACCTCAGTCCCCGGAGGCAATCCGTGTCCTTTCCCACCCGAACCATACGATTCCGCCGCTCCCTGACAGCGGTGCTCCTGTCCTGCGCACTGTTGGGCGGCGCTACCGCCTGCGGCTCCGGCGGCGACGACACCGCCGCCCAGAGCGACGACATCTCGGTTGCCATGGCCGCCTTCGCCGAGGCGGACGCGGCGGCTTCGGCCGAGGACGCGGAGGCTGCCGCGGCCGCCACCGCCTCGCCCTCGGCCAGCAGCAGCGCGGAGGAGAGGCAGAAGTTCGCCAAGACGCGCTTCGTGGCCAATGCGGGGCTCGCGGCCGGCGCCACCTATCAGTGGATCATCAAGCCGTACCGCGACGGCAAGTTCAAGAAGGGCGCCAAGGGCCGCAAGTTCGCGCTGGTCAAGGCGGGCCTGGCGGGCGCCTTCGCGTACAACCGGCTGAAGGCGGCGAGCGAGAACGCCAAGGGCGACCCGCTGCTGTCGAAGGCCGTGGGCCCGCTGACGGCGGGCATCGACTCCCTCAAGGGCCTCGGCTCCAAGCTCCGCAAGGGCGACGCGGGCGATTCCGACATCGGCGCCTTCGAGAACGTCATCAACAGCGTCAAGGACGCCGGCAAGAGCGCCGGCGCCACGGTGACCGACAAGGTCCCGAGCGCGGGCCAGCTGACCGGCTGAGAGGCTGAGCGGGCAGGCGCCGCGCGGGAGCGCGGGCAGACGGGTCGGACGGGAGTGGCACCCGTCCGGCCCGTCCGTCGTCGGGCTGTTTCAATGGAGCGTGATCGAGTACGCAGTCTTCGCCGTCGGGGCGGCCGGTGCCGCCTGGCTCCTGCGCCGCAAGCACCTCCAGCGCCGGACCGCCGCCCCCGTGCAGGGGATCCCCTGCATGGCGCGGCAGCCCGCGGGCGCGGGGCGCTGGCGCAGCGGCCGGGTGTACGCGGAACAGGGCGCGGCCCGCTGGGTGCCCGGCCGGGGTGAGCCCGTGCTCCTGACCGGAGGCCGGGCCACCGGCGTGCGGGTGCCCTCGATCAAGGAGGGCATCTCCATCAACCCCGGCTCGCGGATCGTGACCTGCACGTATGTGGGCGGCGGGGTCGAGGGCGGCACGGTCGAGGGCGGCGCGGCGGCCGGCATCGAGATCGAGATCGCCGTGATGCCGCTGGACCTGCGCGAGCTGCTCGCGGCCGTGCCGGAGGCGACCCCGGAGGGGCTCTGAGGTCCGGTTCCGGCCACCGATCGACGGATGCCGTCGGGGCGCGGGTCAGCGTGCGCGGCTAGGGTGAGATTTCCTCAACTAGCTTCGTGGAGACGGAACATGCGCCTATCTGCCCTGCCTGTCACCGTCGCGGTCGTGGCCGCGACGATAGCCTCGGGAGCGGCTCCGGCCGCGGCCGACACCTCGGCGAGTCCGGTGGTCCTGGAGGCCGGTAGCGGCCTCCACCACAATTCCGCGACCGTCACCTACGAGCGCGTCGACGGCGCGGTGAACTCGGTCAGGATCATCTCGCTGCGGGCCTCCTCCGGCGAGCCCGACTGCGTGTGGGTGGAGTGGAACGACCCGAAGGACACGGGCGACGGCTGGGCCGCCCTCAACTCCGAGCCCGCGTGCCACGGCGGCGGCCTGGAGGAGACGCCCGACCGGGTCATCAAGGCGCCCAAGGGGTACCAGCTCAAGGTGCGGCTGGCCGCCTACCACGACGGCGGGCCCGAAGTCGTCCACAAGGACGTCGCGAAGCTCTAGGGCCCGTGGTCGGGCAGCGGCCCTTCGGCAGCGGTCCTCCGGCCGGGGACCGCCGCCCGGCACGGTGCTAGCTGTTCAGCTCCGCCAGGACCCTCAAGGTGTGCGGGTCCGGGGCGGTCAGGAGGAGGTCGGTGACCGGGCCCTTGCGCCACAGGTCGAGGCGTTCCGCGATCCGCTCCCGGGGGCCGATCAGCGAGATCTCGTCGGCGAAGGCGTCCGGGACGGCCATGACGGCCTCCTCCTTGCGCCCGGCCAGGAACAGCTCCTGGATCCGGTGCGCCTCCTCCTCGTAGCCCATGCGGCCCATGAGGTCGGCGTGGAAGTTGCGGGCCGCGTGGCCCATCCCGCCGATGTAGAAGCCGAGCATCGCCTTGACCGGCAGGAGTCCCTCGGCGACGTCGTCGCAGACCTTGGCGCGCGCCATCGGGGCGATCATGAACCCTTCGGGGAGCTCGGTCAGCGAGGCCTGGTAGACGTCGGTGCGCGTCGGCGACCAGTAGAGGGGGAGCCAGCCGTCGGCGATGCGGGTGGTCTGGGCGATGTTCTTGGGTCCCTCGGCGCCGAGCAGGACCGGCAGGTCCGCGCGCAGCGGGTGGGTGATGGGCCTGAGCGGTTTGCCGATGCCGGTGCCGTCGGCGCCCCGGTAGGGGTGGCTGTGGAAGCGGCCGTCGAGCTCGACGGGGGCCTCGCGGCGCAGCACTTGGCGGATGACGTCCACGTACTCGCGGGTGGCGGCGAGAGGGCTGGAGGGGAAGGGGCGCCCGTACCAGCCCTCGACCACCTGCGGACCGGAGAGCCCGAGGCCGAGCATCATCCGGCCGCCGGACAGGTGGTCCAGGGTCAGGGCCTGCATGGCGGTGGCGGTGGGGGTGCGGGCGGCCATCTGCGCGATGGCGGTGCCCAGGCGGATGCGCGAGGTGTGCGCGGCGATCCAGGTGAGCGGTGTGAAGGCGTCCGACCCCCAGGCCTCGGCGGTCCACACCGAGTCGTAGCCGAGGTTCTCGGCCTCGGCGGCGAGGTCCAGGTGGTCCGGGTTGGGGCCGCGGCCCCAGTAGCCGAGTGCGAGTCCGAGGCGCATGTACGGTCCCCTCCGCGATGCCGGTTCAGCCTTATCTGACGATGCGTCAGGTGACTGTAGGGCAACGGCCCCCCACCCGGAAGGGCGGGGGGCCGCTGTGAGGTTACGGAGCCTCGCGCCGGGGTCAGCCGCGCTGGATCCCCGAGGTGTCGTTCAGGACGCCGCGGCGGCCGTCCTGGGTCTGCGCGATGAGCGTGGCCGGACCGCGCTGCTCCACGGCCAGGTACCAGGTGCCGGGTGCGAGTTCCGCGATCGGAGCGGGGTTGCCGTCCTCCGCGAAGAGCGGCCGGGCCACCGGAACGGCGAACCAGAACGGCGTGAACTCGGCCGCGGGTGCCGGCGCGGGCGCGGCGTCCTGGTGGACCGGGGCGGGCGCCGGAGCCGGTGCGGGCTCCGGGGAGCCGCCGTAGGGCGGGACCGGCTGCGGGGTGGCCCCGTAGGGCTGCGGCTCCTGCTGGCCCGGGTACCCGTACCCGGTGCCCGGCTGCGGCTGGCCGCCGTACGGGGGCGGCGTGACGGCTCCGGCCGGCTTCGGGTCGGGCACCAGCTGGCCCGCGAGGGCGGGGATCTTCGCGCCGAACAGGGTCACGCCCGCCAGTGCCAGGGTGGCGAGGAAGGAGATGACCGCACCCGCGCCCAGGTCGATCCGGCTCGGGCAGGTGATCAGGACCCACAGCGAGGACCACAGGGCGGAGACGGACAGGACCGTGCCCCAGGCCTGGAGCGGCAGGCCGGCGACCTTGCGGGACTCGGGCTGGAATCGGGCGGCGATCAGCAGGCCGGCGGCGGCGAAGCCGACCAGGAACACGGAGGGCAGGGCCAGTCCGCTGTAGTCGGTGTCCCACGCGCTCGGCATGTCGACATTGGTGCTGGAGTAGAAATCGAGGAACGAGGCGATGAACAGCAGTACCGCTGCTCCGATCACCACGCCGTCGCCTCGAGTGAGGGAGCGGATGTTCACGTCTGGGGTGTCCTTCTCGGTCTCGTCGTCTCGTGGTGCCGTGGTCGCACGCCATGACGGAGTGGCGGGCGGCACCATGGTACGGAGGTCTACCGCGACCGGGAGGATCGGGGCGGCGGGCCGTCCCGAGGGACGGTCCCGTCGCATCTACCCGCCGAGGAACCCGACGATGCCGTCCGCGATGCCCTGGGCCGCTTTCTGCCGCCACTCCGGACTCGACAGCTGCGTCGCGTCCTTGGCGTCACGCATGTTGCCGCATTCGATGAACACCTTGGGGCGAGTTGAGAGGTTCAGTCCGCCCAGATCGTCGCGGACCACCAATCCGGTACCGCTGCCGAGGTAGTTGGCGGGCGCGGAACCGGTGGTTCGGGCGAAGTTCCCGGCGATCCGTTCGCCGAGCCGGCGGGAGGGCTCGATGATCGGCGCGGTGTCCGCGCCACCGCCCTTGACCTTGGCCGGGAGGATGATGTGGTAGCCGCGGTTGCCGGCCGAGACCCCGTCCGCGTGGACGGAGACGACGGCATCGGCGCGGGCCTCGTTGCCGATCCGGGCGCGTTCGTCGATGCAGGGGCCGAACGGGCGTGCGGCACCCGCCTCGTGGGTGAGGATCACCTTGAGGCCCTGGGCCTCGAGGACGGTGCGCAGGCGTCGCGAGACGTCCATGCTGAACTCGGCTTCCATGTAACCGGCGTTGGTGGTGGTGCCGGTGGTGTCGCACTCCTTGTAGTTGGTGCCGATGTCCACCTCGCGGTTGATCTCGGTGGTGTGCTTGAAGTTGCCGGTGTTGTGGCCCGGGTCGATGACCACGACACGGCCGGCGAGGGGCTTGGCCGCGGGGGTGGTCGCGGCGGCTCCGGCGGCTCCGGAGCTGCCGGGGGCCGGGGTGGGGGCGGGGGTGGCCGTGGCCGCCGAGGCCGCCTGCTCGGGGGCCGCGAGCGGCATCACGATCCGGGGCGGGCGGGAGTCGTCGCCGGTGGACCCGCCGAGCACCTCGGTCAGCACCCACCCCGCCAGACAGGCGGGGGCGAGGGCGGCGACCGCGACGGCCAGGGTGGAACGGCGCGTGTACCAGGGCCGGTCCGGGCTGACCGAGGAGGCGGACTCGGGGGGCGGGGGGCTGTCGTCGTTGGGCACCCGGCGATGCTAGACCGGGGGTCGGCCGGGTGTGCGGACCATGGGCCATCCGGGGGCGCGGTGCGCTTATATGCCAGGACGGCTGGGCCGTACGGCGGACCGCGCCGGGGCCCCGGCAGGGCCCCGGCGGGGGTCAGATGCCTTCGCCGGTACGCCGGAGCACGCGCAGGGAGTCGGTCACCGACACCTCTTCGAAGGCGCCGGAGGCCAGGGCGCGCAGGTAGATGCGGTAAGGGGCCTGGCCGCCGTCGGCCGGGTCCGGGAACACATCGTGGATCACCAGCGTGCCGCCCGCGGCGACGTGCGGGGCCCAGCCTTCGTAGTCCCCGGTCGCGTGCTCGTCGGTGTGCCCGCCGTCGATGAAGACCAGGCCGAGCTTGCCGCCCCAGGCCGCGGCGACCTGCGGGGAACGGCCGACGATCGCTATGACGTGGTCCTCCAGGCCCGCCTTGTGCAGGGTCCGGCGGAAGGTGGGCAGGGTGTCCATCAGGCCGATCTCCGGGTCCACGACGCTCGGGTCGTGGTACTCCCAGCCCGGCTGCTGCTCCTCGCTGCCCCGATGGTGGTCGACGGTCAGCGCACTGACCCCGGCCTCGCGGGCGGCGTCGGCGAGCAGGATGGTGGACCGCCCGCAGTAGGTCCCGACCTCCAGCAGCGGCAGCCCGAGCCGCGCCGCCCCGGCGGCCGCCTCGTACAGCGCGAGCCCTTCTCCTACGGGCATGAACCCCTTGGCGGCCTCGAAGGCGGCGAGGGTCTCCGGCTTGGGGCTGGCCATGGTGTTCCTCCTGCGGGGGTGGGGTGCGTCGGCGGCCCATGCTGCCCTACCCGCTGGTAGGACGCCATGCCCGGGTCGGCGTCGGCAGCGCGGGGGAGCGTCGGCGGCGTTGTCAGTGGGTGGGTGCACGATACGAAGGAGCAGATCTTCGAAGAGGGACGAGGGAACACCGTGACGATCACGAACGAGCAGGCGGCGGGGCGGGCCTTCCTCCAACCGCTGTACGCCGACGACTACTTCCCCGACTCCGTCCTCGACAAGGGCCGGGCGATCCTGCGGCGGCTCTGCGAGCGGATCGAGGCGGAGCGGCCCGCGGACCTGGCGGCGCTCTACGCGCTGACGGGGGCGGCGACGGAGGAGTTCAACCTCCTGGAGGCCGAGTTCGAGGAGGCGGGCAGCGAGATCGAGACGGTCGCGCGCGAGGAGATAGCCGAGGACTTCTGGTTCGTGGCCTCGGCGTACGGATTCGCGGACGCGGACGTGGAGGAGCTCATCGCCCCCAGGGAGTGGTGAGCCCCCCACGGCGGGCGTGAGGCCGCGCGGCGCGGACCCCGGCAGATCCGTAAGGACCGGCCTGGCTCCGGCCTAGCTCCGGCCGGTGATGAGGGCGGCCAGCTGCCGGGCGGGCGCGGTGGGGCCGGCGGGGTGCAGCAGTTCGGTGCGGTGGACCAGGCGGGGGGCCCGGACCGGGACCGCGGTCACGCCGGGGAGGGCCACGGCCAGGGACCGGGGGAGCGCGGCGAGGCCGTGGCCGGCCGAGGCGAGGGCGGCGAGGCCATGGACGTCGGTGCCGAGGTGGCGGATCCGGGGGTGGAAGCCCTCGGTGTGGCAGACCGCGCGCAGCCGGTCGAGGGGGACGGCCGTGTCCGGGGCGTCGATCCACTGGGCCTGCGCGAGGTCGGTCAGGCGCACCGCCGTGCGCCCCGCCAGGGGGTGGCCGTCGGGGAAGAGCACCGCCAGGGGCTCCTCGGCCGCGGCGAGCGTGACGGTGGGGCCGAGGTCCGGCAGCGGCAGGGGGTCGCTGGGCGCGGCCACGCCGTCGACGAGCCCGAGGTCGGCACGTGCGGTCAGCACCTCCTCGATCACCGACTCCCTTCCCAGGACGCGCACTTCGACGTCCACGGGGCCGGCTGCGCGCAGCCGGGCCAGGGCCCGCGCGACGGCCGGGCCGAGGGCGGCGGGGGAACAGGCCAGCGTCAGCCGGGTGTCGGGGGTCCGGTGCAGTCGCGCGATGTCGGCGCGGGCCGCGTCCAGGCGCAGCAGCAGCGCGGGGGCGTGCTCCATCAGCCGGACGCCGGCCGCGGTGGGCGCGACGGGCCGCCGCTCGACGAGCCGGGTGCCCAGGTCGGCTTCGAGCGCGGCGATGTGCTGGGAGACGGCCGACTGCGTGTAGCCGAGGACGGAGGCGGCGGCGGAGAAGGAGCGGTGTTCGAGGACCGCGACGAAGGTGCGCAGCAGATGCGGATCCATGAGCATCAGTATCGCTTATGGGAGCACCAGGGATCATCGTTGGACCTGATGCCAGGACGCCTCGCAGGATGGCTCCCATGAACGAAACGACCGCCACGACCGCAGCCGACCACCACGCCGCACGCATCGCCCTGATCGCGGACCGCTCGGACGCAGTCCGTTCCCACGCCCGCGTCCCCGGCCTGCTGGAGGCGCTGCGCGAGCGCGAGGGGCTGGAGCTGGACGCCTACTGGATCCCGACCGAGGAGGCGGGCGAGGGGATGGACGGTTTCGACGCCGTCTGGGTCCTGCCCGGCAGCCCGTACCGAAGCGAGGGCGGGGTGCTGACGGCGATCCAGGACGCCCGCGAGAACGGCATCCCCTTCCTGGGCACCTGCGGCGGCTTCCAGCACGCCCTGCTGGAGTTCGCCCGCACCGTCTGCGGCCTGGACCGGGCCGGCCACGCCGAGAACGACCCCGGGACGGCGGAGGCGGACGCCGTGGTCGTCCCGCTGGCCTGCTCGCTCGTCGGCCACGAGGGCACCGTACGGGTCACCCCCGGCTCCCGTGCCGCCCGGCTGCTCGGCGCCGACCGGACCGTGGCGCGCTACCACTGCAACTACGGCCCGAACCCCCACCACCTGGATCTGCTGCGGGCCCACGGCATGACCTTCACCGGCGCCGACGAATCCGGCGACATCCGCATCGCCGAACTCGCCTCCCACCCCTTCTTCCTGGCCACCCTCTTCCAGCCCGAACTCGACGGCGACGGCACCCGCGCCCACCCGCTCATCACGGGCCTGGCCGCGGCGGCCGTCGAGCACGCGCGCGCCGCCCGCCAGACCGTCGCCCACTCCTAGGGCGTCTCTTCAACGCGAAGGCCGCCCGTGGGGGACACGGGCGGTCTTCGCGGGGTGGTGTCAGACTCCGGACGCGATCCGGCCGTAGTCGGTCCAGCCGCCGTGCCCGTCACCGCCGTTGTAGACGAATGCGCTGGTGGGGCCGTTGGTCAGCAGGTAGTCGGCGTGGCCGTCCCCGTTGATGTCGGCGAAGCCGACGAGGTTCTGGTCGGTGGTGACGCCAGAGGCCAACTGGCCGGGGTTGTACCAGCCGCCGTGGTTGTCGCCGCCCCGGTTGAGGAAGGAGGTGACGGCCCCGTCGGTGTTCAGCACGGTGTAGTCGACCTTGCCGTCGCCGTCGAAGTCGGCGAAGCGGATGCGGGTGGTGTCGCCGGTGAGGCCGGTGGCGACCTGGCCCAGGTCCTTCCAGCCGCCGCCGGTGTCGCCGCCCCGGTTGAGGAAGACGTTCACGGCGCCGCCGGCGTTGAGGGTGATGTAGTCGGTCTTGCCGTCGCCGTCGTAGTCGGCGAAGCGGACCTGGTCGGGGTTGGCGGTGAGGCCGGTGGCGACCTTGCCGAGGTTCTGCCAGCCGCCGCGGCCGTCGCCGCCCTTGTTGAGGTAGACGTTGACGGCGCCGTTGTTGTCGAGGGTGATGTAGTCGGCTTTGCCGTCGCCGTCGAAGTCGGCGAAGCGGATGCGGGTCTTGTCGTTGGTGATGCCGGTGGCGACCTGGCCGAGGTCCTGCCAGCCGCCGTGCCCGTCGCCGCCCTTGTTGAGGAAGACCTGTACGGAGCCGTTGTCGTTGACGATGACGTAGTCGGCCCTGCCGTCACCGTCGAAGTCCGCCCAGCGCACCCGGCCCGCGCCACCCGACTCCGTACCGGCATTGCTTGCGTACGGGACGGCGTGGTCGGTCGCCAGGCCGGTGCCGGGGGAGCAGGTCCAGGCGCCCGCACCCTGATCGGCGAGGATCTTCTCCGCTATGAGGATCTGCTGCCGCTTGGTCGCGAGGTCGGGGCGCGTGGCGTAGGCGGTGCCGCCGTAGTGCTGCCAGTTGTAGAGGCTGATCTGCAGCCCGCCGAAGTACGAGGTCCCCGTATTGATGCTCCAGTTGCCCCCGCTCTCGCACTGGGCGACCTTGTCCCACGTGGTGACCGAGGCCGCGGTGGCGGTGCCGGTTCCGAGGGACGAGGCGAGCACTCCGGCCACGAGGGCACCGGTGATGGTGAGGGACTTCTGACGACGGGACATGATCACGACCGGCTCTTTCTGTTCAACCACGGGGCTGGGGATTCGGGATGCGGGACGGGGAGGAGGAGGGGGAGGGGGAGGGGGAGGGGGAGGGGGAGTCGGGGGTTCACCCACAGGGGGCGAACCCCCGACTCACCAGATGCTCAGACGCCGGTGGCGATCTGGCCGTAGTCGATCCAGCCGCCGGCGTCGTCGCCGCCGTTGTTGAGGAATGCGGTGGTGGGGCCGTTGGTGACGAGGTAGTCGGCTCGGTTGTCGCCGTTGATGTCGGCGAAGTCGAGGAGGTTCTGGTTGGTGGTGATGCCGGTGGTGATCTTGGCGCGGAGGGTCCAGCCGCCGCCGGTGTCGCCGCCCTTGTTGGTGTAGCTGGTGACGGAGCCGTCGGGGTTGATGATGTTGTAGTCGGCCTTGCCGTCGCCGTTCATGTCGGCGAAGCGGATGCGGGTGAGGTCGTTGGTGACGCCGGTGGCGACCTTGCCGAGGTCCTTCCAGCCGCCGCGGCCGTCGCCGCCGGTGTTCTGGAAGACGCCGATGGAGCCGTCGGGCTGGGTGACGACGTAGTCGGTCTTGCCGTCGCCGTCGAAGTCGGCGAAGCGGACCTGGTCGGGGTTGGCGGTGAGGCCGGTGGCGACCTTGCCGAGGTTCTGCCAGCCGCCGCGGCCGTCGCCGCCCTTGTTGAGGTAGACGTTGACGGCGCCGTTGTTGTCGAGGGTGATGTAGTCGGCTTTGCCGTCGCCGTCGAAGTCGGCGAAGCGGATGCGGGTCTTGTCGTTGGTGATGCCGGTGGCGACCTGGCCGAGGTCCTGCCAGCCGCCGTGCCCGTCGCCGCCCTTGTTGAGGAAGACGTGGACGGAGCCGTTGTCGTTGACGATGACGTAGTCGGCCCTGCCGTCACCGTCGAAGTCCGCCCAGCGCACCCGGCCCGCGCCACCCGACTCCGTACCGGCGTGCCCGCCGCCCGTGATCCGGTCGTACCGGAAGGGGATGTAGCCGTCGCCGGTCATCTCGGAGCGCTGCATGGTCCGCTTGCGGGCGTTGGTGCCGGGGCGAGCCTCTTCGTACACCTGGGCGCTGGTGTGGGCGGAGTCGTTCCAGCCCGCGAAGAGGACGACGTGGATGTTGTAGTTGCCGCCGTCGTACCGGTCGATCATGTCGCCGGGCTGCATGTCGTCCAGGCTGCCGAGCTGGGTCGCCACGGACCGGAGGGTCACGGTCGTCCGGCTGGTGTCGAGGTGCCAGGCCATCGAGACCAGGCCGGAGCAGTCCTGGCGGTAGTTGCCGTTGGAATCGGAATGGTACGAGCTCTGGCTGTACGGGATGCCCTGGTTCACCCAGTCCTGAGCCCGGTCCAGTACCTCCGAGCGGGAGATCGTGCCGTTTTGGGCGGAGACACCGACGGCGTGCGCGGCAGTGGCGGTGAAGGCCGTGGCGGCGACTGCGCCGGAGGTGGCGATCGCGGCGGCGAGGGCTATGCGGGTGAGCTTGGAAGCCTTGGAAGACATGGTTGTACTCCTGGTGAAGGCGTGGGGATGCGGTAAGGCGGATCACTGCGAATTCGGACGGGCTTGAGACGGCTGCCCTGCAGGAACAGCGGTCGTGGCGGTGGACCCGGCATCGTGTTCTGATGCTTCGTCCGGTCGTCCTCGCCGGCGTTTCCCTTCCGGCGATCACTGCTCTCGCCGCAGGTCAGAGGCGGTGGAACTGGTTCCGGCTGGACGGAAAGGGTCCTGACCTGATCCGTCCAGCCGGCCCCGTGACCGCCCTCTTCGGCCGATTCAGCCGTCGCACTCGAACCACACGGTCTTGCCGGTGGGGTTCGGGTCCGTGCCCCAGCGGTCGGACAAGGCCTCGACGAGCAGCAGGCCCCGGCCGCCCTCGGGGAGGTCCCCGTCGCCGGTTTCGCGCGCCACGCGTGGGGCAGCGGGGCAGCCGTCCGACACCTCTACGCGGAGCCCGTGAGGCCGGCGGAGGATGAGGACGACGCAGCTTCGGCCGGGGACGTGGCGCACGACGTTGGCGACCAGCTCGGTCAGGGCGAGTTCCGCGGCGTCGGAGAGTCCGGTGAGGTCCCACTGGGTGAGGAACATCCGCAGGATGCGGCGCATGTGGCGCGCGGAATGGCTACCGACGGTGAAGCCCATGCGGTAACTGCCTGCAACTTCGCCTGGTACGGGCCCGGTTGTGAGATTCATGGCACCAGGCTGGAGCGGACTGGTTACGCTCGGCTATGGACCGAAACGAACGCCGCACGGTGTGCACTTGGGGGTGACCGCTCCATGGTCAACATCCGCGATCTCGATCCCAGCGCGTCCCCGCTGGACTACTTCGGCTCGGAACTGCGCCGCCTGAGGGAGGCCGCCGGGCTGAAACAGGGCCAGCTGGGGGCCATCGTCTTCTGCGCGGCGTCCCTGATCGGGCAGATCGAGACGGCCCGGAAGGTGCCGACCCGGGAATTCTCGGAGCGGATCGACGCGGCGCTGGACACGGGTGGGGTGTTCTCCCGGCTGGTGGGGTTGGTGCTGCGGAGCCAGTTGCCTACGTGGTTCCAGGCGTACGCGGAGATGGAGGCGCGGGCCGCGTACATCTCTACCTTCCAGGCGCAGCTGGTTTACGGGCTGTTGCAGACGGAGGCGTACGCACGGGCCGTGCTCGGGGTGCGGCACGAGAACGGGCTCGACGCGCAGGTGGCGGCCCGAATGGAGCGGCAGCGGATCCTGGAACGCGAGCATCCGCCACTGATGTGGGTGGTACTGAGCGAGGCCACCCTGCACCAGGAGGTCGGGGGCCGGGAGGTCATGCGAGACCAACTCGCCCACCTGTTGGGTCTGCGGGACCGGGAGTGGGTCCGGGTACAGATCCTGCCGTTCGAGGCGGGTGCGCATGCCGGGCTGCCGGGCACGTTCACCCTCCTGCGCTTTGACGACGACCCGGACATCGTCTACACCGAGGACTTCGTCCAGGGGCATATGACGGCCAATCCGTCAGCCCTCAGGGAGGGTTCGCTCCGTTACGATCACTTGCAGGCCGCCGCACTCCCCGTAGAGAAATCGGCGGGACTGATCGCCCGCGTAATGGAGGAACGCTATGGACAGCATCCAGAACATCACGGGCGCGCGGTGGCGTAAGTCCTCGTACAGCAGCGACACCGGCGGCGAGTGCGTCGAGTGCGCCCCCCTCGGCGCTACCGCCTGGCACAAGGCCTCGTGCAGCGGCGACACCGGCGGCGACTGCGTAGAGGTAGCCCCCCAGCCCTGCCGGATCGCCGTCCGGGACTCCAAGAACCCCGGCGGCCCCGCCTTCACCGTCGCACCCGCCGCCTTCGCGGAGTTCGTCCGCAGCCTCTGACGGCACGGGCGCGGCGGTGGTGGTCGCCGCCGCGCCCTGTGTCGGTGGAAGGTGTGGCGGATGTCGGGGAGTTCGGCTGTAGTTACGTAAAGTAGTAGTACGATCACGCTCGTGAAGCTCGTGGTGCAGGTGAAGCTGCTGCCGGAGGTCGACCAGGCCCCGTGCTGTCGGCAACTCTGCACGCCGTCAACGACCGGGCCAACCGGGTGTCTGCTGTGGCGTTCGAGCATGGCGTGCCGCGTGAGTACGAACTGCGCAAGCACACCTACGCCGAGCTGAAAGCGTCGGGTCTCGGTGCGCAGGTCGCACAGCACACCATCAAGAAAGTCAGCGACGCCTACACCGCGTTGAAGGCGAACATCAAGGCGGGAAACCTCGGCAAGCCAGGATCCAAGCGTTGCGCCAAGGCGAGGTCCAAGCCGATCACCTTCCGCCCGGACGCGGCGCATCCGTATGACGACCGGTGTCTCTCCTGGCAGTACGACTCTCGGACCGTCAGCATCTGGACCACGTCCGGACGTCTCAAGAACCTTTCCTTCACCTGCTCCGCCGACGCGCTCAAGACGCTGCGTGAGCACCGGAAGGGCGAGTCGGACCTGATCGAACGCGACGGCGTGTTCTATCTGATCGCGGTGTGCGAGGTGCCCTTGAACGAGAACCCGTCCGGATTCATCGGCGTAGACCTCGGCATCGTCAATATTGCCACCAGCAGCACCGGATACCGGGCCGCTGGGCGTGGTCTGAACCGGTACCGCAAACGGCAACTCGACCTGCGTAAGAAGCTCCAGGCCAAGGGCACCAAATCTGCCAAACGCCTGCTCAAGAAGCGCAAGCGGCGCGAGCAGCGCCACGCCGCCAACGTCAACCACATCATCGCCAAGTGGATCGTCACCACCGCTGAACGCACCGGACATGGGATCGCACTCGAACACCTGAGTGGAATCCGTGACCGGGTACGGCTCCGCAAGGACCAGCGGACGAAACTGCACTCGTGGAGCTTCCACCAGCTCGCCGGTTTCGTGGAGTACAAGGCGAAGCGTGCCGGGGTGCCGCTGGTGTACGTCGATCCGGCGTACACCAGCCAGGAATGCTCCGAGTGCGGTTACATCGACCGGAAGAACCGGGTCGATCAGGCAACGTTCGCCTGCCGGTCCTGCGGGGCCCTCATGCACGCGGATGACAATGCGTCCCACAACATCGGCCGTAAGGGCGAAGCTGTGTGGGTTGCGGGGCGTGAGTCACGCGTCCCAGCCACCCCCTAGGTGGTCTGGACGGAGGAGTCAACCCAGCAGCCAGTTGGGCGCTACCTCCAAGCCCGGTCCTTTGGGGCTGGGTCAAGTTGACCAAGCAGCCCTGGACCGCCGCCTCGGGAGTGCTCGCCGGCGCGCTGTCCACCGTGGGCAAGTCCTTCGGCGAGACCGACGACCAGGTCGGCGCCGACCTGAAGGCCGCCACCCCGCAGGCCACCCCGCAGTCCTCCCCGTCCCCGCAGGCCCGGTGACGCCGCCGTGCCCACCTGGCACAGCTGCGCGATCTGAAGCTCTCCGACTTCACCACGGCCGCCGACGGTTACGGCAAGGTCAGCAGCCGGTCCGACGCGGCCAAGGGCCGCGTCGACAACGAGATGCTGAGCAAGCTCCACGAGACGCAGACCAGCGACACGTCGAAGGCGGCCGTCGGCGACCTGTCCCGGCTCAGTCGCAACTACCAGTACCTGCACTCCGAGTGCGGGCTCATCCGTACCGCCCTCAACGGACTGGCCACCGAGCTCGCCGGACCGCAGAAGAAGCTCAACCAGGCCCTGGAAGACGCCGCGAACCTCAAGTTCACGGTCGGCGCGGACGGTTCCGTGAGCCATCCCCCGCCGATCCCGTTCGTCACGGCCCCGACCGAGACACCGAAGCCTCCGCTGCTGGCCAACCCCAACGCCACCAACCCCAACGAGGCCAAGGCCAAGGACATCGCCGACCGCATCGCGGGCGCGGTGGGCGAGGCGAACGAGATCGACGGCCGGTACGCGGGCACCCTGCGCAAGCTCAAGGCCGCCCCCGGCCTGGACGTCACCGACGAGATGCTCATGGACGCGGCCCAGGACACGAAGGACGTCCAGAAGACGGCCGGGAAGTTCCTCCCCGAGTCGGACATCCCCAAGGACAAGTCGGCGGCCGACAACCGCAAGTGGTGGGACGGGCTCACCCAGGAGCAGCGGGACGAGTACTCCACCCTCTATCCGGAGCGGATCGGCGCCCTCGACGGCCTGCCGTCGCCCATCCGCGACGACGCCAACCGGATGGTCCTCGCGCAGAGCCACGCGCAGGTGGACCTGGACCTGAAGAACCTGGGCCCGGAACCGTCGAAGATGATCGCGAACCCATCCGGTTCGTACCCGGTGGCCATCACCAACCCGGCCTGGTCGACGTGGAACGACTCGAAGAACCGCCTGAACGCCCAGCTCAAGGGGATGGACGCGCTCCAGAAGCGGTTCGACGACACGGGCAAGGAGGGCCTCCCGCAGGCCTACCTCCTCGGCTTCGACACCAAGGGCAACGGCCACGCGATCGTGGCCAACGGCAACCCGGACACGGCGAAGAACACGGCGGTGTACGTGCCCGGCGCCACCTCCAGGCTGGAGGGCATCGGCGGCGACATCAACCGCATGACGAACCTGTGGACCGACACCCAGGGATTCCCCGGTGCGCCCAGCACCTCCACCGTCACCTGGCTCGGCTACGACGCCCCGCAGTCGATCGTGCCGGAGGCGATGGAGAAGCACTTCGCGCACGAAGGGGCGCCCGAGCTCGACCGGTTCATGGACGGTCTGCAGACCGCGCAGGGCGGCCCGGACGCGAGCCACACCACCGTCATCGGCCACAGCTACGGCTCGACGGTGGTCGGCGACGCGACCCTGAAAGGCCACCTGGGCGCCGACGACATCGTGGTCGCGGGCAGCCCCGGCATGCTCGTCGGCGACGCGAAGGACCTCGGCATCGGCAGGGACCACGTCTTCGCCGAGGCCGCGGGCGACGACCCGGTCCCCCTGGGCGGCAAGGTCGCCGGCCTGGGCGGCCGCAAGTGGGGCGTCCAGACCTGGAACGGAATTCCGTACGACGCCGGATACATCGAGACGGTGCCGTCCGACGAGGCGTTCGGGGCGCACCGGATGAAAACCGACACCAGCGGTCACAGTGACTACTGGAACGCGGGCTCCCAGAGCCTGCACAACCAGGCCGCGGTCGTCGTCGGCCGCTACGACCAGGTCAAGGAGTGACCCCCCACATGCCCCGCACCCCCGGCAGGGCCGCCACGGCCCTCGCCCTCGCGCTCGCCCTCACCACGCTCATGACGGGATGCTCGAAAACCGTGGACAAAGCCAACGCCGGTCTCGCCTACACGCCGACCGTCCTGTCCGTCGACGAAGCCCGCACGAAGACGAAGACCGTATCCAGCCAGATCTTCGACATGATCGGCATCAAGAACGCCAAGACGACGCCGGTCGGCGCGAGCATCTCGCTCAACGAGAAGGACCCGTCCCACCTCTTCATGGTCCGCCACCCGTGGTCGGTCTACGGGGCTTCGGACGAGGAGCTGACGCAGGGCTTCCAGCGCCTCAAGGAGGCTCTGCCGCAGCACGGCTGGAAGACCAAGGAGTACGGCCGGAACTCGACCCCGGCGAAGGACCTCGAGCTGACCGCGGACTCGCAGGACGGACCGTTCTCGGTCAACGTGGTCCTGTCCACCGCAGTGGATCCGGCCAAGAACGCACCCGGGGCGAGCACGGAGTCCGGGATCATCGTGCACGTGGTCTCGGCCTACTTCAGGGCGCCCGAGGGGACGGACCTCAACGGGGTGTACTGACGCCGGGCACCCTTGCCTTCATCCTGCATCGAACTGCCTTTACCCTGAGGCCTGTTCGACCGACCGGACCGGTTCGGCCGACCACAGGGGATCTTCGGGGGACGGGCAGCATGAGCAGTGTGCACAGCGACGACGACAACATCGATGGCGGCATAAAGCCGCTCACGGCGAACGATCCGACCAGGATCGGGCCGTACCTGTTGCTCGGGCGGCTCGGCGCCGGGGGCATGGGCCGGGTGTTCCTGGCCCGGTCCGAGGGCGGGCGGACGGTCGCCGTGAAGGTGGTGCACGAGGAGCACGTTTCGAACGAGCAGTTCCGTGCCCGCTTCCGCCGTGAGATCGACGCCGCCCGGAGCGTGGGCGAGCGGTACACCGCGCCCGTCCTCGACGCGGACCCCGACGCGGAGCGGCCCTGGGTGGCCACGGGGTACGTTCCCGGGCTCTCGCTGGAACAGATCGTGCGGCGGCACGGGCCCCTGCCCGTGGAATCCGTGCACGCCCTCGCCGACGGCCTGTTGCGCGCGCTGGGGGACATCCACTCGGCCGGGATCGTGCACCGGGACCTCAAGCCGTCGAACGTGATGCTGACCGTCGAGGGCACCCGCGTCATCGACTTCGGCATCTCGCGCGCCCTGGAGACCTCCGTCGAGTCCCTGCTCACCAGCACGGGCATGGTCGTCGGCTCGCCCGGGTTCATGTCGCCCGAGCAGGTCCGCGGGCAGCGCGCCGGGGCGAAGAGCGACGTGTTCACCCTCGGCTGCGTCCTGGTGTACGCGGCCACGGGCGAGCTGCCGTTCGGGCACGGGGCCGGCAACCAGCACGCGGTGATGTTCCAGATCGTGGAGGGTGAGCCGGCCCTGGAGAAGGTGGAGGACGAGGCGCTGCGGGCGCTCATCGGCCGCTGCCTGACCAAGAGCGTCGAGGAACGGCCCGGCGTCGACGAGCTGTTGGAGGACCCGGAGCGGGTCCGTCCGAAGAAGCTCGGCGGGGCGTGGCTGCCGCCCAAGGTGGTGGCGCGCCTCGCCCAGCAGGCGGCGCGGCTGCTCGACGCGGAGGCGGCGCCCGCGCGGGAGCCGGCGGCGCAGGGCGGCTCCGGGCGCACGGACCGGGCGACGGCGGACCTGAACCCGAAGGAGGGCGCCGCCGGGGCGGTGGCCGGGGCGGTCGTCGACCCGGCAGCCGGTCCCGCGGCCGATCCGGTGGTCGGTCCGGCGGCCGGGGGCGCCACGGCCGGGGAGGAGCGGCGGGGCCGTCGGCGGCGGTGGACCGTGGCCGTGCCCGCGGTGCTCGTGTTCACGGTCGGCGGTGGCACGGTGGCCCTGATCCAGCCGTTCGGCGGCGGTGGCACCGGCCAGCAGGCTTCGCCCCCGGCGAGCAGCGCGCCCGTGACCCCCGGCGGCGGCTCCCCCTCCGCGGTGGGCAGCTCGCCGGCCCCGGGTACGCAGAGCCCCCCGGCCCCCACCGACCCGGGCCAGGCGGGCCAGGTCGGCGGCGCCGCGGACGCGGGCGGCGGCGCGGTGGGCGGAGCCGTGGGCGGCGCGGGCTCGCCCGGCGGCGCAGGCACCCCGGGCGGAGCGGGCGGCGGCGGTACGGGCAGCAGTGCCACCAAGGGCGGCGGAGCCGCTGCCGGGGGCACGGGCACGGGGGCCGCTCCGGGCGGAGCGGGCTCGCCGAGCGGCTCCGGTTCTCCGAGCGGCTCCGGTTCCCCGAGCGGCGGCTCGCCCGCCGGTGGCTCCTCCGGCGGCGACGCGGTCCCCTCGTACTTCGCCGGGACCTGGACCTACAAGGGCCAGTTCAACATCGACCAGCCGGAGACGGTGATCATCGCGCGGTCCGGAGCCGTCCGGATCATCACCGACTCCAACCTGGGCCACTGCGAGAACATGGCCAAGGTGACGTCGGTGGCCAACGGCGGGGCCCGGATCAACGTGGGTTCGGGGGCGCTGGACAAGAGCAAGTCCACCGGCCAGTTCTGCGGGGTGCTGGACCCGTCCTTCTTCACCCGGAGCGACCCGGCCGGCATCCAGCACAACGTGGGGCCCGCGCACGGCGACGGCTACTACTACGAACGTTCCTGACGGCATCCACCGCTCCCACCGTTCCCACCAGGGCGGTCCCGCCACGCGCCGACAAAGTGAGAACACGTTGCAGTTCTGACCTTCCGTCAGAATGAAACGTGTTCTACTCTGCCGCGCATGGGCATCGGAATCACACAGGAACAGCGGGCGTTGGCCGGGGCCGTACGCGGCTGGGTCGCGCGGACCGTGCCGCCCGAGGAGGTGCGGGGGCTCCTCGACAGCCCGCCGCAGACCGGCTCACGGCCCGCCTACTGGGACGGGCTGCTCGCCTCCGGGCTGCTGGAGCCGCACCTGGAGGGCGGGACCCTGCTCGACCTGGCCGTCGCCGTCGAGGAGGCCGCCCGGGCGGCGCTGCCCGGGGCGTACCTGCCGAGCGTGCTGGCCTCCGTACTCCTGGACCGGGCCGGGGCCGCGCCCCTCGACGGGCGGGTCGGGGCCGTGGCGCTGGGCTCCGGGAACCTGACCGCCGTGGCCGTGGAGGGCGGGTACCTGCTCGACGGAACCGCGCCGCCCGTGCTCGGCGCGGGCGAGGCCGACCTCGTACTGCTCGCCGCCGAGACCGCGCACGGGACCCGCTGGTTCGCCGTCGACTCCGTGGCGCTGGACATCCGCACCCACGAGAGCGCCGACCCGACCCGGCCCACCGCCGAGGTCCAGGCCCGCGGGGTCACCGCCGGGCCCGGGCGGCTGCTGGAACTCGATGCCGCGCTCGTCCGCGACCTCGCCTGCGTGCTCTTCGCCGCCGACGCCTGCGGCACCGCCGCCTGGGCGCTGCAGACCGCCGCCGAGTACGCCAAGGTGCGCGAGCAGTTCGGGCGGCCCATCGGCCAGTTCCAGGGGATCAAGCACCTGTGCGCCGACATGCTGGTGCGCCTGGAGCAGGCGCGGGCGCTGACCTGGGACGCCGCGCAGGCGGCCCGCGAGTCGGCCGAGGTGCGCTCGCTCGTCGCAGCGCTGGCCGCCGGAACCGCGCTGGACGCCGCCTACTCCTGCGCCAAGGACTGCATCCAAGTGCTGGGCGGGATCGGCTTCACCTGGGAACACGACGCCCACATCTACCTGCGGCGCTCCATCGTCGCCCGCCAGCTGCTCGGCTCCGGGGACGGCCACCGGGTACGGGCCGTGCGGCTCGCGGCGGCCGGCGCGCGGCGCGAGCTGCGCCTGGAACTGCCCGCGCAGGCCGAGAAGCACCGCGCGAAGGCCCGTACCGTCATCGAGGACGCCAAGGGCCTCGACCCGGCCGCCGCCCGCCGGATCCTGGCACCCACCGGGTACGCGGCGCCCTACCTGCCGCCCCCGTACGGACTCGGCGCCGGGCCCGTCGAACAGCTCGTCGTGCAGCAGGAGCTGAAGGCCGCCGGGGTCAAGGTCGCCGACCTCGGGATCGCCACGTGGGTCGTGCCCTCCCTGCTGGCCTACGGGACCCCCGAGCAGCGCGAGCGCCACCTGCTCCCGACGCTGCGCGGGGACGTCACCTGGTGCCAGCTCTTCTCCGAGCCGGGAGCGGGCTCCGACCTCGCCTCGCTGCGCACCAAGGCGGAGCGTACGGAGTCCGGCGACGGCTGGATCATCAACGGGCAGAAGGTGTGGACGAGTTCCGCGCAGAGCGCCGACTACGGGATCCTGCTCGCCCGGACCGACCCGGACGCGCCCAAGCACAAGGGCCTCGGCTACTTCATCGTGGACATGAAGGCCCCCGGCATCGACATCCGGCCGCTCAAGGAGATCACCGGCGAGGCCCTCTTCAACGAGGTCTACTTCGACGACGTGCGCCTCCCCGCCGACGCGCTGGTCGGGGCCGCCGACGGCGGCTGGAAAGTCGCCCGCAACACCCTCGGCAACGAACGCGTCCACATGGCCGACCAGATGACCTTCGACACCGGCCTGGAGGCGCTGCTCGAGCGCTCGGGCGACCTCGAAGGCGGGTACCGGGTGCGGATCGGGGCGCTGGCCGCCGAGGCGCACGCGCTGGCCTGCATCGGGCTGCGCACCACGCTCCAGCAGGTCAGCGGCTTGGAGCCGGGCGCGGGCGCGTCCGTGCGCAAGCTCGTACAGACCCCGCACCAGCAGCGGACCGCCGAGCTCACGCTGGAACTGCTCGGCCCGGCGGGGGCCGTGAGCGAGGCGGTCGGCAAGCGGGCGGTGCACGGGATGCTCATGTCCCGCTGCCTGACCATCGCCGGTGGCACCACGCAGGTCCAGCTCAACGTCGTCGCCGAGCGCATCCTCGGCCTTCCCAGGGACTGACCGAAGGGCTTTTGATCAAGATGAAGTCGTACATCGTGGGCGTCGGCATGACGAAGTTCGAGAAGCCGGAGTCGAGGGACTGGCAGTACTGGGACATGGCCAAGGAGGCCGGGTCGGCCGCGCTCGCCGACGCGGGCGTGGCGTACGACCTGGTGGAGCAGGTGCCGGTGGGCTACTGCTTCCAGGCCTCCACGGCCGGCCAGCGGGCCGCGTACGAACTGGGCCTGAGCGGGGTGCCCGTCTACAACGTCAACAACAACTGCGCGACCGGCTCCACGGCGCTGATGATGGCGCGCCAGTTCGTGGAGGGCGGCCTGAACGACTGCGTGCTCGCGCTCGGCTTCGAGAAGATGAAGAAGGGCGCCCTGGGCGGCGGTTCGGACGGCGGCGACTTCAAGACCTCGCCGGTGGCCCGGCACTACGGGATCATGGCGGCCGGACACGGCTTCGAGATGTCCCCGCCGACCGCGCAGATCTTCGGCAACGCGGCGCGGGAGCACATGAAGCTGTACGGGACCACGGCCGCGCAGCTGGCGGCGGTCGGGGCGAAGAACCACCGCCACTCGGCGAACAACCCGAACGCGCAGTTCCAGGACGTGTACACGGTCGAGGAGATCCTGGCCGCGAAGGCGATCCACGAGCCGCTGACCAAGCTCCAGTGCTCGCCGACCTCGGACGGGGCCGCGGCCGTGCTGGTGGTCTCGGAGCGGTTCGTGGAGCGGCACGGGCTCGGGGACAGGGCCGTGGAGATTGTCGCGCAGTCGATGACCACGGACACGGAGGCCTCGTTCTCCTCGGGCACCTGCATCGACGCCGTCGGCAAGCCGATGACGGCGGCCGCCGCCCGCCAGGTGTTCGCCGCCTCGGGCCTGGGCATCGAGGAGGTGGACGTGATCGAGCTGCACGACTGCTTCTCGATCAACGAGCTGCTGACGTACGAGGCGCTGGGCATGTGCGAGGACGGTGCGTCCGGTGCGCTGGTGGAGTCGGGCGCGACCACGTACGGCGGGCGGTGGGTGGTCAACCCCTCCGGGGGCCTGATCTCCAAGGGCCACCCGCTCGGCGCGACGGGCCTGGCGCAGGCGGCGGAGCTGGTCTGGCAGCTGCGCGGCCAGGCCGGTGCCCGGCAGGTGCCGGGCGCGCGGGTTGCCCTGGCCCACAACATCGGTCTCGGCGGCGCGGCGGTGGTGACGCTGCTCCGGAAGTAGCCCGTGCGGGCCGGCTGCTGGGGCGGAGCCCCAGGGAACGGTGGAAGGGCGGGTAGGGGACAGGCTCCGCGCAGCGGCCCCGCCCGCTACGGCCCCGCCAGGGCGGGGTCGACGACCGTCTCGCCCCGGGAGGCCCGGCGGATGGAATCCGCAAGGTCCGCGACCGGACCGTCCCGCAGGACCAGACCCGCCGCCCCCGCGGCAAGCACCGCCTCCGCCAGCCCCGGATGCGCCGAGCCCGTCAGGACGAGGACCCGGCACTCCGGGTCGTCCGCCAGGAGGTCGGGGACCAGGTCCACGGACTCGGCCAGGGCAACGGCCGGGCGCGAGAGCGCCGACGTCACCACCTCGATGTCCGGCTGGAGTCCGAGCACAACCGCCAGCGCCGGGTTCGGCGGTGCCAAAAGCACCCGCAGGGATCGGGCGGGGCGCTGGGAAACGGGCATTTCATCCACCCCGCAAGGGTAGGGGTGCAGCGCCCGTTCGTCAGGCAACACGCCTTGGCGGAAGTAGAACTGACACCAAGTCAGGAGTCTTCCCAACTGCTGGGGCGTGCGTTATACATTCCTTCACCGGATACCTAGAACGCGTTCTAGGACCCGGTCCCGCATACGACCTCGGTGCGGCCGACGGTGCGGACGGCCGCACCGAGGTCTTCCACTTAGTGGAACGAGAAACAAGGAGCAGCATCCTCATGCCGATCGATGCCGCCAAGGCCCTCGCCGCAGATCCCCGTCAGGGGGAGATCGCCTGGGACCACAAGGACATCCAGCTCTACCACCTCGGACTCGGCGCGGGCACCCGCCCCGACAAGCCGGGCGCGGCCACCGACCCGGACGAGCTGCGGTACACCCTGGAGTCCAAGCTCCACGTACTCCCCAGCTTCGCGACCGTCGCCGGCGCCGGCATGGCCATGATGGGCGGCCTCGCGGCCCCCGGCATCGAGGTCAACCTCGCCCACGTGCTGCACGGCGGCCAGTCCATCGAGCTGCACCGGCCCATCCCCGTCAAGGGCGAGGCCAAGTCCTCCGCCATGGTCGCCGCCCTCTACGACAAGGGCAAGGCCGCGGTGATCGTGCTGCGCACCGAGGTCGCGGACGCCGACGGCCCGCTGTGGACCTCGGACGCGCAGATCTTCGTACGCGGTGAAGGCGGCTTCGGCGGCGACCGCGGCCCCTCCGTGAAGACCGAGGTGCCCGAGCGGGCGCCGGACCGGATCGAGGAGCGGAAGATCCGCGAGGAGCAGGCGCTGCTGTACCGCCTCTCCGGCGACTGGAACCCGCTGCACGCGGACCCCGAGTTCGCCAAGATGGCCGGCTTCGACCAGCCCATCCTGCACGGCCTGTGCTCGTACGGGATGACCCTCAAGGCCGTGGTCGACACCGTGCTGGACGGGGACGTCTCCCGCGTCCGCGCCTACCGCACGCGCTTCGCCGGGATCGTCTTCCCCGGCGAGACCCTGCGCATCCGGATGTGGCAGGAGCCCGGCCGCGTCCTCGTCTCGGTGAGCGCCGCCGACCGCGACGACGCCCCGGTCCTCGCCGACACCGTCGTCGAACACGGCTAGTCGTCGCACCGTCGTCGCACCGCACAACACGACAGACCCACAGAAGGAGCCGCACCGTGCGCGCAGCACTGCAGAGCGAGATAGGCCAGGACAAGCTCGAAGTCGTCGACGACATGGAGGCCGTGGGCTTCGGCCCCGGCAAGGTCAAGATCCGCATCAAGGCCACCGGCCTGTGCCACTCCGACCTCTCCGCGATGAGCGGCGTGCTGCCGCAGCCCGCCCCCTTCATCCCGGGGCACGAGGGCTCCGGCGTGATCACGGACGTGGGTGACGGGGTCACCAGCCACAAGATCGGCGACCGGGTACTGGTCTGCTGGCTGCCGCCGTGCGGCCACTGTCCCTCCTGCAAGCGCGGCCAGGGCCACCTGTGCCTGGAGGCCTTCGGCAACGTGGCCACCCCCAACTTCAAGCGGGGCGACAGCAGCATCTTCGGCTTCGCCGGCACCGGCACCTTCGCCGAGGAGATGGTGGTCCCGGCGGGCTGCGCCGTCCCCATCCCCGAGGACGTGCCCTTCGACATCGCCGCCCTGATCGGCTGCGGGGTCACCACGGGCCTCGGTGCGGCCATCAACACCGCCAAGGTGGAGGCCGGTTCCTCGGTCGCCGTCATCGGCTGCGGCGGAGTCGGCATCTCCGTCATCCAGGGCGCCAAGGTGCAGGGCGCGGCGCAGATCATCGCCGTCGACCCGG
This sequence comes from Streptomyces sp. GL_140, assembly GCF_057834465.1. Taxonomy (NCBI): domain Bacteria; kingdom Bacillati; phylum Actinomycetota; class Actinomycetes; order Kitasatosporales; family Streptomycetaceae; genus Streptomyces; species Streptomyces sp. GL_140. The sequence goes on along the minus strand of NZ_CM174404.1, from coordinate 2,658,263 downwards.
TGGCCTCCAGGCGCGAGGCGGCGCTGCGCTTCGGCGCCACCGAGGCGGTCTCCCCGGAGGAGTTCGCCGACGCCAAGAACCGGATCACCGCGGGTGAGGGCTTCGACTACGTCTTCGAGGTCGTCGGCAAGTCCGCGACCACGAAGACCGCGTACGACATGACCCGCCGCGGCGGCTCCGTCGTCGTGGTCGGCGCGGGCGCCCTCGACGACAACTACTCGATCAACATGTTCTCCCTCTTCTTCGACGAGAAGAAGATCCTGCCGTCCATGTACGGCGGCGGCGACGTGCTCCGCTCCTACGAGCGCACCATCGCGCTGTGGCGGTCCGGCCGGGTGGACCTGGCGGGCCTGATCACGCACCGGGTGCAGCTCGCGGAGATCAACGACGCGCTCGACCAGATGCGTACGGGCGTGGCCCTGCGCACCTGCATCGAACTCTGACCCGAGCTCACCGCTCACCGAGAGGAACCGTACGGATGTCACTGCCACTTGAGGGACTCTCCGCCATCGTCACCGGGGCCGGCCGCGGCCTCGGCCGGGCGGAGGCGCTCGAACTCGCCCGGCTCGGCGCGAGCGTGGTCGTCAATGACTTCGGCCAGCCGGGCCGCGACGGCTCCGGGGAGGCCTCGGCCGCCCCGGCGGAGGAGGTCGCCGCGGAGATCCGCGCGGCGGGCGGGCAGGCGGTGGCGCACCTCGGCGACGTGGCCGACTTCGAGCAGGCGCGCGAGCTGGTCGAGCTGGCGGTCAGCAGCTTCGGCAAGCTCGACATCCTGGTCAACAACGCGGGCATCCTGCGCGACCGGATGGTCTTCTCGATGTCGGAGGCGGAGTGGGACTCGGTCATCCGGGTCCACCTCAAGGGCCACTTCAACACCACGCACTTCGCCGCCGTGCACTGGCGCGAGCGCTCCAAGGCGGCGGGCGGCCCCGTCTACGGCCGGATCATCAACACCTCCTCCGAGGCCTTCCTCGGCGGTTCGGCCGGCCAGCCCAACTACGCGGCGGCCAAGGGCGGCATCGTGGGCCTGACCACCTCCACCGCCCTGGCCCTCGGCAAGTACGGGGTCACGGCCAACGCCATCTGCCCGCGCGCCCGTACCCGTATGACCGAGGACGTCTTCGCGGGCTTCCAGGTCCCGGAGGAGGGCAAGCTCGACGCCCTCGCCCCCGAGCACGTCTCCCCGCTCGTCGGCTACCTGGCCTCACCGGCCTCGGCCAAGGCCAACGGACAGCTGTTCGTGGTCCACGGCGGCATCGTGGTCGTGATGGAACGGCCCAAGGTGGCGGCGAAGTTCGACACCACCAAGGAGTCCTTCTCCTACGAGGAGCTCGACGGGCTCCTCACCCCGCACTACGACTCCCGCCCGGCGAACGAAACCTTCGCCGCGGCGGAGGTCCTCGGCCTCAAGCACGCGGGCTGAGCCGTCCCTTCCGGGCGGAGCGGGTGAGGGCGGCGGCCCGGGGGACTCCCCCGGGCCGCCGCCGTTCTGTGTGCCGATGGGATTCCGTCCCGTCGGCGGCGTGTCCTGCTGAGCTTCAACTAGGGTCACGCCGACGGAACTTGAAGTGATCGAGCTGGTGGGGGAATGCAAATGAAGCGACTGCCCGTGTGGGTGAGTGACGGGGTCGTTCGATATCTGACCCTCCCCCGAGAGGTCCGAATGGGTATCGCGCTCGGAGGGTTCCTCGCACTGTTCATCGGCCTCTCCGGTTCGGCGAGTGTTCTGCGATGGGGCATATCGAGCGGTGTGGGCAGCTTCCTTTTCGGCCTGGGCATGCAGCGAGTGCCCTAGACCTCCGAAATGCGGTCCCTCTCGGGGCGGTGCGGGGCGTGCGGGTCACACGGTCGTGGGGGAGTCCTGGATCTCGGGGTCGGCGTCGACGTCGGGGTCGGCGCCGTCTTCGTAGTCCTCGCGGATTTCGCGGGGGCCGAAGGGCCAGACCTTTTCCACCCGGGCCCAGATCGCGAACGCCGCGCAGCCCAGGGTCAGCCAGGCCAGGGACCATTCGATCGGGTGGCGGCCGGGGGCGTTGGTGTCGGCGTACCCGTAGATGACCAGCCAGCCGGCCAGTGCGATCAGGCTCGGCAGTGGGTAGAGCCACATGCGGTACGGGCGCTTCATCGTCGGGCGGCGTTTTCTGAGGACGGTGAGGGCCAGGATCTGGGCGAGGGCTTGGATCAGGACCATGACCGTGGTCAGCAGCTGGATCAGGGTCACCAGGTCGGTGTGGCGGCCGATCAGGAAGCCGATCGCGGTGACCGCGCCCATCGTGGCCAGCCCGAGGACCGGGAAGCGGTGGCGGGCGTGCAGTTTCGCGTACGGGCGGAAGAAGACCCGGTCGCGCGCGGCGTCGTAGGGCACTCGGGAGCCGCCGAGAAGGCCGGTGAAGACGGAGGCGAAGGCCGTGATCAGGATGAGTACGGTCACCACCTGCGCGGCCCCCTTGCCCCAGGTCTCCTCCAGTACGGCGGAGGCCACGGAGGTCGAGGCGATGTCGTGCGGGTCCAGCATCCGGTGCCAGTCCAGGACGCCGAGGGAGCCGACCTGGAGCAGCAGGTAGATCGCCATGATGCCGACGATGGAGTAGAGGACGGAGCGCGGGATGACCCGGCCCGGGTCCTTGATCTCGGCTCCCATGTAGGCGGAGGTGTTGTAGCCGAGGTAGTCGTAGATGCCGATGGTCAGGCCCGCCGCGAACCCGGCCCAGAAGGCGGAGCCGGTGAGGTCGAAGGCCCCTTCGGGATAGGTGAAGGCCAGGTCGGGGTGGAAGTGGGTGGCGGCGGCCGCGATGACCAGGACCACGGCGGCGATCATGACCACCCACATGACGGTGGTGATCTTCGCGATGTGCTCGATGCCCCGCCACAGGAGCAGGACCACGAGGGCGATGACCCCGAGCCCGACCGCGTCACCGGCGCCCTGGCCCATGCCGGGCACCAGGTAGCCGAGGTACTGGACGAAGCCGACCACTCCCGTGGACATGATCAGCGGGATGAAGAGGATCGCCGTCCAGACGAAGAGGAACGGCACGAGCCGTCCCGAGCGGTACTGGAAGGCCTGGCGCAGGTAGACGTAACTCCCGCCGGACCCGGGCATCGAGGCGCCCAGCTCCGCCCAGATCAGCCCGTCGGCCAGGGCGAGGACCGCGCCGGCGAGGAATCCGATGACGGCCTGCGGGCCGCCGAAGGCCGCCACCATCAGCGGGATCGTGACGAACGGCCCGATGCCGCACATCTGGCTCATGTTGATGGCGGTGGCCTGGAACAGGCCGACGCGGCGGGCGAATCCGCCGCCGTTCGGCGGTGGCGCTCCGGACATGGGGATCTCCTGAAGGGGGGCGGGGGGAGGCAGGGGAGGCAGGGAGGGCGTGGGGGGAGAGGGGCTGAAGGCGGGCGGGAGGAGGCTTCGGCTGGTTCAAGTTAGGAACCTTTACTTAATGCGTCAAGGGTTTGCCCCCACTCCGCCCGGGATCGCTCTCCGAGCCCCCCTCGCCGTACGGGACAATGGCCCGGTGACCAGCAGTGACGAGGGCGCGGACCAGCCCTGGAACCCCCAGCGGCAGCGCAACGCCAACGAGCGCCTGCTGCTGGACCGGCTGCGCTCCGGCGGCCCCGCCTCGCGCGCCCAGCTCGCCCGCGACACCGGCCTGTCCAAACCCACCGTCTCCAGCGCCCTCGCCGCCCTCGAACAGTCCGGCATGGTCCGCGAAGCCGGCACCCACGCACCCGAACGCGGCCGCTCCGCCGTGCTCTACGCCCCCGACCCGACCGCCGGCTACGCGCTCGGCATCGACATCGGACGCGGCTGGCTACGGGTGGCACTGGCGGGCCTGGACGGGGAGTTCGTGGCCCGCTCCGACGTCCGCAACCAGGCCCGCACCGCGAACACCATGGCCGACCTCGCCGTCACCGCCGCCCGCCGGCTCGTCACCGACTCCGGGGTCGACCCGGCCAAGGTCACCCAGGCCGTCGTCGGCACCCCCGGGGTCTACGACGAGGCCGCCGGCCGCGTCCGCTACGCCCAGCACCTGCCCGGCTGGGGCCGCCCCGGGCTCTTCGACCGGATCCGCGAGGGCCTCGGGCTGCCCGTGGCCGTGCAGAACGACGCCAACCTCGCGGCCCTGGGCGAGTACACCTACGGCGTCGGCGCGGGCAGCCGGCTCTTCGTCTACATCATGATCGGCACAGGCCTCGGCATGGGAGTCGTCAGCGAGGGACGGCTCTTCACCGGCGCGCACGGCGGCGCCGGCGAGATCGGCTTCCTGCCCTGGCCCGGCCGGCGCGAACCCGACACCCTGGAGGACGCCGTCTCCGCCGACGCCGTGGTCCAGGCCGCCCGCGAAGCCGGGATGACCGGCCGGCTCACCGCCAAGGCCGTCTTCGACGCCGCCCGCACCGGCGACGCGGCCGCCGCCGGAGCCGTACGGGTCGAGGGGGAACGCCTCGCCCACACCATCGCGGTGGTCTCCGCCGTCCTCGACCCGGACCTCGTGGTCCTCGGCGGCGGCGTCGGCCACAGCGCCGACCTGCTGCTCGACACCGTCCAGCGGACGCTGCGCACCCTCACCCCGCTGCGCCCGAAGGTGGTACCGAGCGGCCTGGGCGAAGACGCGGTGCTGCTGGGCGCGGTGGCCACGGCCCTGGACGCGGCCCGCGACCGGGCCTTCGACACCCGGGCCCCATAGTGGGGCGGGCCGAAGGGACCCGGAGGCGGGCTGCCGCCCGGGGGACGGAGAAGGGGATGGAGAAGGGGACGGAGAAGGAGTGCGAATGAACCGACGGACGGGGCGGCCGGGCGCTTCGGCGGTGGTCGCGGCGGCACTGGCGGCGCTGACGGTCTCGTGCGGCCTGGTGCCGGGGATCTATGCCGTGGAGCTTCCCGCGAACCGCCTCGTAGGGCGATGGGCGAGTACCGGCGGGAGCGCGTCCCTGACCTTCCGCGCGGATCACACCTTCACCGCCGAACACTTCGAGGCGCTGTCCGTCTCCACGGAGTGCGAGAGCCCCCAGGGCCCGGTCTCCGGCCGTTGGGCGTTCTCCGCCCCCGTCGAACCCGGCAGCTCGCTCAACACCGCCGACGAGGCCACGACGCACGGTCAGGAGCTGTCCCTGACCTTCGCCGATCACCGTTGCGACACGCCCGCCTTCCTCTTCGGCGACGAGGACGCCCCCGCGATGTGCCCGAGCAAGGACCCCGACTCCGGCTGCGCATCGACCGGCTACCTCTACCGGAGCGACCGGGACGAGTAGTGCCACGTCGGGCAACAGCCGGTCACCCGCCCGGCGTGCGACCGGTCGGGCCGCATCACCCCAGCGGAGCCTGCTGCAGCGGGACCGGCCGGGCGGCCGGGGCCGGGAGCGGGGTCAGCCGGATCGGCGGCGGCGGGGCCACCGGGAGGTTCATCCCGAGGAATCCGCACGGCACTTCGGGGGTCGCGTACGGGAGGTGCAGCCGGCCCTCCACGCTCCAGAGCCCCGTACCGCCGAGCCACCCGGCGGGGGCTCCGATCCGGAAGACGTGCCGGTCGGCGGGGCGCCACAGGGCCAGCCCGGCCACGCTCCCGCCGTAGCCGTCGCCCGCTTCGTCGACCCGCAGCGCGACCCCGCAGCTCTCCGGCATCAGCGCCTGCCCCGGCTGCACCGCGAAGGGGGTCGCCGTGCCCCCGACGGCCCGCAGGCACTCCGGGAACCGCACCGGGCGGGCGCTGCCCAGGACCCCCCACCCGAGCCGGAGTTCACCCGGAGCGTCCGAGCGGATCAGCAGCAGCCCGCTGTCGGGATCGGCCAGCAGCAGCCGGTCGTTGCTGGCCTCCGTGATCTGGAGCAGCGGGGACACCTCGCCGCCCCGCTCCAGATCGACCGCCACCGCCTTGGTCACGGCCCCGTCCGGGCCGTCCAGTTCGCGGTCCAGGGCCAGCAGCCGGCCCGTCCGGTCCAGCCAGACCCCGCCGGAGCAGCGCCCCGGGATCCGGGCCACCCGCTCCGGCCCGAAGGGGGTCCCGGCCACCTGCCAGACGGTGGTCGCTGTGGCGCCCACGGCCAGGGCGAAGGCCCCGTGTCCGTCCGGGGACGGCGGCAGCAGGCAGACCCGTACGCCGTCGGGTCCACCCTCCGCGTCCTCCGGCGCGATCGCGCCGAGCTGGAGCTCCCCGGTCCGGGGCCCGGTCCCCGCCCCGCCGAAGCCGCCGCCCGTCGGGTACAGCAGGGCGAAGGCGTGCCGCTCCGCGACCCGGCGGTGGATCAGCACCCGCCCGTCGGCCAGCGGCAGCACCTCGCTGTCCGCGTCCTCGGGCTGCGCGAGCGGCAGCGGCACCGCGTAGGGCTCGGGACCGGTCAGCGTCCACCGCTCCGGATACCGGGCCTCCCCGTCCCCGGCGAGCCGGGCGGCGTACGACCCGTCCGCGGCGATGGTGAACGGGGCCGTCTTCGTCGTTTCGATGGCACAGACAGACATCTGTGGTCACCTCCGGGGAGGAAGCTAGTGATCGCGCTTCCCCTCGGACAACGCGACAACCCCCGCTTCACACATACGGGTGGCCGGGGAGTGATTCGGCTGTGGGGGAGGCGGCGATTGTGCTGTGCGATACCGGGGCGTTTAGGGTGAGGAGGTGGTTAGGCATACCTAACCTCCTTTCGGTCCTTGCCCGCTCCCCACCCTCAGGAGACGTCCCATGTCCCTCCGACGCCGCACGCCCCGAGGTGGCTCCGTCGCCGCCGTCGCCCTGGCCGCAGCAGCCGCACTCGCCCTCACCGCCTGCGGAGGCGGACAGGACGACAAGGCGGGCCAGGGCGGCAAGGAGGCCGCGGCCGGGAGCGGCGGCGAGAAGAAGGCCGCCGCCCAGGGCGGCAAGGACTTCTCCGACGCGGCGAAGAGGACGGCGGCCTTCGGGACCACGGCCGCGGCGGGCCAGTTCCCGCGCACCGTCACCCACGCCATGGGCTCCACCGAGCTCAAGGCCGCGCCCAAGCGGGTCGTCGTCCTCGACGTCGGCGAGCTCGACAACGTCGTCTCCCTCGGCATGCAGCCCGTCGGCTACGCGCCCACCGAGGGCGATGAGGGCATCCCCTCCTACCTGAAGAAGGAAGCCGGCGAGCCCAAGTCCGTCGGCACCATCAACAACCTCAACCTCGAAGCGATCAACGCCCTCAAGCCCGACCTGATCCTCGGCAGCCAGCTGCGCTCCGCGGACAAGTACGACGCGCTCTCGAAGATCGCCCCGACCGTGTTCTCCATCCGCCCCGGCTTCCCGTGGAAGGAGAACTACCTCCTCAATGCGGCCGCCCTCGACAAGAGCGCCGAGGCCAAGGCAAAGCTGGGCGCCTACGAGGCCAAGGCGAAGAAGCTCGGCGAGGACCTCGGCGAGAAGAAGCCGACCGTCACGATGCTGCGCTACATGCCGGGCAAGACCCGCCTGTACGCGGGAGCCTCCTTCATCGGCACGATCCTGAAGGACTCCGGCATCCCGCGCCCGCAGAACCAGCAGGTCGAAGACCTCGCCGTGGAGATCTCCCCGGAGCGCATGGACGAGGCCGCGGCCGACTGGATCTTCACCGGGGTCTACGGGGCCAAGGACAGGACCAAGCGCGACTCCGCCGAGGACAACCCGCTGTGGAAGGGGCTGGAGGCCGTGAAGAAGGGCCAGGCCAAGGACGTCCCGGACGAGACCTGGTACCTGGGCCTCGGCGTGACCGCCGCCGACAAGGTCCTCGACGACCTGCGCACCTTCCTGGTCAAGTAGCTCCCGGCGGCGCCGGCCTCCCGCGACGGGAGGCCACCGCCCGGCCGAGGAGGAGGCCGAGGACGGTAGCCTTGGCCTGTGCCCCGTCTCTCTGAAGTCATCGCCGCGCTGGACGCCCTCTGGCCCCCCTCCAGGGCCGAGCAGTGGGACGCCGTCGGCACCGTCTGCGGCGACCCCGACGCCGAGGTCACCCGGGTGCTGTTCGCCGTCGATCCCGTCCAGGAAATCGTCGACGAAGCCGTGAAGATCGGTGCCGACCTGGTCGTCACCCACCACCCCCTCTACCTGCGCGGCACCACCACCGTGGAGGCCGGCACCTTCAAGGGCCGCGTCGTGCACACGCTGATCAAGAACGACATCGCGCTGCACGTGGCCCACACCAACGCCGACACCGCCGACCCCGGCGTCTCCGACGCCCTCGCCGGCGCCCTCGACCTGCGCGTCACCGGCCCGCTCGTCCCCGACCCGAGCGACCCCAACGGGCGCCGCGGCCTCGGCCGGCTCTGCGAGCTCGACCGCCCCGAGACCCTGCGCGAGTTCGCCGCACGCGTCGCCGCCTGGCTCCAGCCGACCGCGCAGGGCATCCGCGTGGCCGGTGACCCCGACGCGCTGATCCGTACCGTCGCGGTCAGCGGCGGCTCCGGCGACAGCCTCTTCGCGCAGGTCCGCGCCGCCGGCGTCGACGCGTACGTCACCGCCGACCTGCGCCACCACCCGGTGTCCGAGGCCCGCGAGCAGTCCCCGCTCGCCCTCGTCGACGCCGCCCACTGGGCCACCGAATGGCCCTGGTGCGAGCAGGCCGCCGCCCAGCTCGACGCCATCTCCGAGCGCAACGGCTGGGGTCTGCGTACCCACGTCTCGCGCACGGTCACCGACCCGTGGACGGCGCACGCGCCGTCCGTGACACCCCCCTCTATCTCTGGAGCCCCCAACTGAACGCCGAGCCCGCCGACCAGATCCGACTTCTCGACGTCCAGGCCCTGGACGTCCGGCTGTCTCAGCTGACCCACAAGCGCAAGTCGCTGCCCGAGCACGCCGAGGTCGACTCGCTGACCAAGGACCTCACGCAGACGCGCGACCTCCTCGTCGCCGCCCAGACCCAGTCCAGCGACGCCGCCCGCGAGCAGACCAAGGCCGAGCAGGACGTGGACCAGGTGCGCCAGCGCGCCGCACGCGACCAGGCCCGCCTGGAGTCCGGCGCCGGCATCTCGGCCCGGGACCTGGCCAACCTGCAGAGCGAGGTCGTCTCCCTCGCCAAGCGCCAGGGCGACCTGGAGGACGTGGTCCTGGAGGTCATGGAGCGGGTGGAGGGCGCGCAGGCGCGGGTCACCGAGCTCACCGAGCGGGTCACCTCCCTGGAGGCCAAGCTGACCGACGCCACCGCGCGCCGCGACGCCGCCACCGGCGAGATCGACGGCGAGAGCGCCGGCATCGACAAGGACCGCGCGGTCATCGTCTCCACGATGCCGGCCGCTCTGATCGCCCTGTACGAGAAGATCCGCGCGAAGCAGGGCGGCGTGGGCGCCGCCCGCCTGTCGCAGCGCCGCTGCGAGGGCTGCCGCCTGGAGCTCGACCTCGCCGAGGTCAACGAGATCAAGGCCGCCGCCCGCGACCAGGTCGTCCGCCACGAGAGCTGCGGCCGCATCCTGGTCCGCATGGCCGACTCGGGCATCTGATGCCGAAGTTCGTTGTGGAAGCCGACGGCGGCTCCCGGGGCAACCCGGGGCCCGCCGGCTACGGCTCCGTCGTCCTCGACCCGGCCACGGGCGAGACGCTGGCCGAGCGCGCGGAGTACATCGGCGTCGCGACGAACAACGTGGCCGAGTACAAGGGGCTCATCGCCGGGCTGAAGGCCGCCCGCGAACTGGCCCCGGACGCGCTGGTCCTCGTACGCATGGACTCCAAGCTCGTCGTCGAGCAGATGTCGGGCCGCTGGAAGATCAAGCACCCCGACATGAAGCCGCTCGCGGCCGAGGCGGCGAAGATCCTGCCGCGCGCGCAGGTGACGTACGAGTGGATCCCGCGCGAGAAGAACAAGCACGCGGACCGGCTCGCCAACGAGGCGATGGACGCGGGCAAGCGCGGCAGGCAGTGGGAGCCCTCGGCCTCCTCGGCGGCCCTGGACACCTCGGCGGCGCGCGCCCTGTCGGCGACCCCGCAGGGCCCTCCGGGGGATGCGGCGAAGGGCGCTGCGGCAGTCCGCGCCGCCCTCGCCTCCTCGTCCCGTACGTCGCCCACCGCGCCGGTGTCCGTGGAGGCAGGGGCGGACACCCTGTTCGCGGAGCCCGGCTCCACCGCGGCGCAGCACGCCCCGGACCCGGCGGCCGGGCCGGTCCAGGCCCCGTCGGCCGCGCCGGGCTGGGGTCCCGACATGGGGGCCCCGGCGACGTTCGTGCTGCTGCGTCACGGCGAGACGGCGCTGACCCCGCAGAAGCGGTTCTCGGGCAGCGGCGGCAGCGACCCGGAGCTTTCCGCGGCGGGCCGCAGGCAGGCGGCCGCGGTCGCCGAGTCGCTGGCCGCGCGGGGCACCGTCCAGACGGTGATCAGCTCCCCGCTGCGCCGCTGCCGGGAGACCGCGCAGACCGTGGCGGACCGCCTCGGGCTGGAGGTCACCGTCGAGGAGGGGCTGCGCGAGGTCGACTTCGGCGCGTGGGAGGGTCTCACCTTCGCGGAGGCCCAGGAGCGCTTCCCCGAGGACCTCCAGGCGTGGCTGGACTCCCCGAAGGCCGCCCCGACGGGCGGCGGCGAGAGCTTCGCGTCCGCCACCCGGCGGATCTCGGCGACCCGGGACCGGCTGCTGGCCGCGCACGCGGGCCGCACCGTTCTGCTGGTCTCGCACGTGACCCCGGTCAAGATCCTGGTGCGCCTGGCCCTGGGGGCCCCGCCGGAGGCGCTGTTCCGGATGGAGCTCTCGGCGGCCTCGCTGTCGGCGGTGGCCTACTACGCCGACGGCAACGCCTCGGTCCGCCTCCTGAACGACACCTCGCACCTGAGGTAGCGCTCCTGACCTCCCCGTTGCATCAAGTCGTACGGCACCACCGTGCCGGTCTTCGGGTGTGCCGCGCGAGGGCAAAAAGAAACTCCCCGGACCCTGAGTATCCGCAGGTCGGGGAGGTACGGCAGACGAGTCGGCCTGTACGCCGGGTTCTGTCTCCCGGAGACCTCGCGGTCGCCGGGGAGACGGCCATCCATCTAGGACCGGCGTTGCCGCCGGCCTCGTGCGGTCTACCCGCGAACATCGGGCGGGCAGCCCTCAAGCGTTCGCGCAGGGCCCGCCGTCCGAAAACGGCCGACCCCTCTTGACCTTGCTCCGGGTGGGGTTTACCTAGCCGCCTGAGTCACCTCAGGCGCTGGTGGTCTCTTACACCACCGTTTCACCCTTACCGGGGGCCGAAGCCCCAGGCGGTCTGTTTTCTGTGGCACTGTCCCGCGGGTCACCCCGGGTGGGCGTTACCCACCACCCTGCCCTGTGGAGCCCGGACGTTCCTCGGCGGGATCCGGAGATCCCGACGCGGCCGCCCGGCCGACTCGTCTGTCGTGCCGACCATGCTACCGGCTGCGAAGTTGCGGCTTGACCTTGACGCAGCGGCAGGGTTTCTACTGGGGTCCATGCGCATCGGAGAGATCGCCGCGCTCGTCGGGGTCACCACCCGGGCGATCCGGCACTACCACCACGTCGGCCTGCTCCCGGAGCCGGAGCGCCGGCCCAACGGCTATCGCGCCTACGGCGTGCGCGACGCCGTCCGGATGGCCCGCGTCCGGCGGCTGACCGAGCTCGGGCTGAGCCTCGACGAGGTGCGCGACGTGCTCGCGCAGGACGCGGGGCGCGAGCTGGCCGACGTACTGGAGGAGCTGGACGCCGACCTCGCCCGGCAGGAGACCGAGCTGGCCGAGCGCAGGCGGCGGCTCGCCGTGCTCCTGGCCGCTCCGCCGGGGGAGGCCGACCTGCACGGCGTGCTCTCGCCCGCGCTCGCCGAGCTGCTCGCCAAGGCGCCCGCGACCACCTCGCCGTCCGCCGCGCTCGACCGCGAGCACCTGAGCCTGCTCGACGCCTCGGGCGCGGTCGGGGAGGGGGCCGGGGAGATCTACGCCGCCCTCGCACCGGTGGCCGCCGATCCCGCCGTCCTGGCGCTCTACGAGCGGCTCGACGAGCTCGCCGACGCCGCCGCCGACGATCCCCGGATCGGGCCGCTCGCCGACGAGCTGGTCGCCGCGATGCCCGCCGAGGTGCTCGCGGCGGTCCGGGGCGGCGGGGCGGCGCAGGGGGCCGGACCGGGCGCGGGTTTCATGGAGGCCCTGCTCGACGAGTACGCACCCGCGCAGGCGGCAGTCGTCCGCCGGGTGATCGAAGCGTTCACCGACACGGGGGAGGACCGGACATGAGCGGGATACGAGCGGCCGCACGGATCACGGAGGCCGTCCGGGCCGTCGTGCCCGAGCCCGTACGCCGCCTCCTGCTGCACGAGCGCCGCGCCATGGCCGCGCTCGGCCGGTGGGCGCTGCGCAGGCCGCCGCACGGGGTGGGGGCCGCGGACCACGCGGCCCCGTACACCGGACCGCAGACGGCGATGATGTACGGCCTGCTCTTCGTGTCGCTGATCGAGACGGTCGCCCTCGCGCTCCTGATCCCCTGGCCGGCCGTCCACCGGCTGGTGCTCGTCCTCGACGTGTACGGGGTGCTGCTGGTGCTCGCGATGCACGCCGCCTGCGTCACCCGCCCGCACGTGGTCGGCCCCGACGGCACCCTGCGCATCCGCTACGGGGCCCTGTTCGACCTGACCGTCCCGCCGGACGCGGTGGCCTCGGTCCGGGTCGACCGCCGCTATCCCGAGGGCCGGCTCGTCACCCTCTCCGAGGACGGGGTGCTCGACCTCATCGTCGGCAGCCAGACCACCGTGACCGTGGAACTGTCCCGGCCGCTCCCCTTCCACCGCCCGCTCGGAGCCGTCGGCCGGGCCCGCGTCGTACGGTTCCACGCGGACGACCCGCGCGCGCTGGTCGCGGCCATGGGAAGCGGGGTCAGGCCGGGACGAACAGGATCTTCGACGTGCCCGGGTCCGCCTCCGTCAGACGGACCCTGATCCGGTCGCCCAGCGGCAGCGTCCCGGAGGCCGCCTGGACCCGGCCGATCACCGCCGGCTCCTCCAGGTGGACCGTGCCGACCAGCGGCTCCTGTTCCTTGACGTCGATGACCGTCGCGTCGAAGATCTCTCCGACGTGGTCCTTGAGCAGCGCCGCCTCCACCAGGTCCACGGACTCCCGCTCGGCGGAGTTCGCCAGCCGGGTGCCGTCCGCCATCTCCTTCGGCAGGTCCGCCAGCGCGGACAGGGCCCACTGCGGGGGTTCGGTGCCCGCCGAAGCCGCCACGCACAGCTCGCCCGCGTACCGGTCGACGAGTCGGCGCAGCGGGGCCGTGCAGTGGGTGTACGGGGCCGCGACCGCCGCGTGCAGGAGGGGGTCCGGGGTCTCGCCGCCGGTGAAGACGGTGTAGCCGGCGCCGCGCAGCAGGGAGGTGCACTCCTGGAGGAACGCCGCGTGGGCGGGGCGGTGCGGGTCGAGGGAGCGCACGAGCTCCGCGTACGGGACGTGGTGCGGCCACTCGATGCGCAGCGCCTTGGCGGCCCGGCGCAGCCGCCCGACCGCCCCGTCGGGGGCGCTCGGCAGGGTGCGCAGGATGCCCGCCCCGGCGGCGAGCATCAGCTCGGCGGCGGCCATGCCGGTCATGAGGGAGATCTGGGCGTTCCAGCCGTCGGCCGGGAGCGGAGCCCGGTAGGCCAGGCTGTACGCGCCCTCGTGCTCGACGATCTCCTGCTCGGGCACGTTCAGCGAGATCCCGCCGCGCTCGACCTCCAGGGCTTCGCGAAGCGTCCCGATGTCCTTGAGCAGGGCCAGGGCCTCCTCGGCGGTACCGGTGTCGATGGCCTTCTGGACCCCGTCGTAGTCCAGTTTGGCCCGGCTGCGCACGAGCGCGCGGCGGACGTCGGTGGCCTCCACCCGCCCCTCGGCGTCCAGGTCGAGCCGCCACAGCAGGGCCGGGCAGGTCTGGTCGGGCAGCAGGCTGGCCGCGCCCTCCGAGAGCACGGCCGGGTGCAGCGGGACCTTCTCGTCGGGGAAGTAGAGGGTGGTGACCCTGCGGTGGGCCTCGGCGTCGAGGGCGCCGCCGGGGGTGACCCAGGCGGCGACGTCGGCGATGGCGTAGTGCACGCGGTAGCCGCCGGAGGGGCGTCTGGCCAGGTGCATCGCCTGGTCGAGGTCGCGCGAGGTCGGCGGGTCGATGGTGAAGAGGGGCAGGTCGGTGGCGTCGAAGGCGGGCAGGCGCGGTGCGCGCACCGCCTGTTCGGCCTCGGCGAGCACGGGCGCCGGGAAGCCCGTGGGCACCTCCAGCTTCGTCCGCAGTTCACGCAGCGCGGCCCGCAGGGCGACCCCGTCTGCGCCGGCCATGATCATGTGACGGCGTGGCATGCACCGAGCCTATGGCCGGTGGGCCGGGGCGGCACGGCGAGCCGTTTACCCTGGGCTGGGGCCGCACCCCCGCCGCTGTGCCCCGTCGATAGGAGAACCACCGTGTTCGTGCTGTTGCCGCCGTCCGAAGGAAAGGCCGCCGGCGGCTCCGGCGCACCGCTGAAGCCCGAGTCGCTGTCGCTGCCGGGGCTGGCCGGCGCGCGGGCGACCGTGCTTCAGGAGCTCGTCGAGCTGTGCGCGGGCGACGAACTGAAGGCGCGTGAGGTGCTGGGCCTGAGCGAGGGCCTGCGGGGCGAGGTCGCGAAGAACGCGGAACTGCTCTCGGCGGTCGCCAGGCCGGCCGGGGAGATCTACACCGGCGTTCTGTACGACGCGCTGGGCCTGTCGACGCTGCCGGCGGCCGCCGCGGCCGTGGCCTCCCGTTCCCTGCTGGTCTTCTCGGGCCTGTGGGGAGCGGTCGGGGTGACCGACCGGATCCCCTCCTACCGGTGTTCGATGGGGGTGAAGCTGCCGGGGCTGGGCGCGCTGGGCGCGTTCTGGCGCGAACCGATGGCTTCGGTGATGCCGCAGGCCGCGGGCGAGGGCCTGGTCCTGGACCTGCGCTCGGCCGCGTACGCCACGGCGTGGAAGCCGAAGGGCGAGGTCGCGGGGCGGACGGCGACGGTCCGGGTGCTGCACTCGCAGTTGGTGGACGGCGTGGAGAAGCGCTCGGTGGTCAGCCACTTCAACAAGGCCACCAAGGGCCGCCTGGTCCGGGACCTGCTCCTGGCGGGCGCGGTCCCCGAGTCCCCGGCGGAGCTGGTGACGGCCCTGCGGGACCTGGGTTTCACGGTCGAGGCCGAGGCTCCGGGCAAGGCCGGCAAGGCCTGGGCGCTCGACGTGGTCGTGACGCAGATCCACTGAGGCGCCCGATCGCCTCGAACGTCTGCGGGGCTGGACACGTCCAGCCCCGCAGACGTTCGAGGCGAATCCTGTACGGGGTCGCGGCCGGGGCTAGCGACCCAGGGGCCAGGCGACCGTGGCCGGAGTGCGGTCGGCCGCTCCCGCGTAGGTGGCGCAGGCGTCCGTGAGGGTTTCCAGCAGGGTGAGGGGATCGGGGAGCGGGTGCTCCATGCCCCGGAGCCAGGTCACCGCGAGGTCACCCGGCAGTGCGGCCGGCGGGACCAGGACGTAGCTGCCCCGGCAGTGCCAGCGCAGGCCCGGGTGTTCGTCCATCGTCTCGGGGTGGCAGTCCAGCTCGCAGGGCCACCACTCGTCCTCGTCCTCGGGGGTGCCCCGGGTCGCGGTGAAGAAGAGCATCCGCGCCTGGTCGTCCGTACCGGCGGACTCGGCTACGGGGCCGACGTCCACACCGGCCGCCAGCAGGCGGGTCAGTGCGTTGTGTCCGGCTTCCAGCGGGACGTCCAGGACGTCGTGGACCATGCCGGTCGCGGTGATGAAGTTGGCCTGGGGCTCGTTGCGCGCCCAGCGTTCGACCTGGCCGCGGTCGGTGGTCGACTGGGTCTGCCAGGCGAAGGAGACGGGATGGCGGGCGGGCGTCGGACAGCCGATCCGGTCGCACGAACACCGGTAGCCGACGGGATGCGCGGCGGGGGCTATCGGCAGACCGGCCGCGGCGACCGCCAGCAGCAGGGCCTCGCGTTCTCGTCCGGGGTCCTCGGCGGCGGGTTTGGGCCTGAGGCGCAGCCACTGGGCAATCCTGCTCTGCTCGCCGCGTTTGACGCGGCCGGACTCAGACCCCATCTATCCCCTCACCTACACCGTTGCCCCGGAAGACCCTCACATGGTCCCACCATCCTGAGCGCCGGGTGACCGCGCCCTCCCCACGGGGCTCCCACATAACCGCAGAATTCGGCCATATGTTCTCGGCCATCATCCGGTCATGACCTTTCCCACCCCGCCAACGACCCTGCTCACGACCCCGGCCCCGACCCCGCTGCGGCCCCGCCCAGCACCGCGTCCACGAGCGCGTCCGCATAGGCGTGGGTGAGCGGCGCGGTCCGCAGCAGCCACCGGTACGTCAGCGGCCCGAGCAGCATTTCCACGGTCAGCCGCAGGTCGGTGTCCGCCGCCAGCTGCCCGGCGTCGCGGGCCGCCCGCAACCGCTGCTCGTACAGTGCGAGCTGGGGTTCCAGCAGCTGCTCGGTGAAGCGGGCCCCCAGCTCCGGGTCGGTCGCCCCGGCCGCGGCCAGGGCGCGCGCGGGAGCCTCGTACTTCTCGTCGTTGAACTCGTCCACGGTCGCCCGCAGTACGTACTTCAGATCGGCGGCCAGGTCCCCGGTGTCGGGGAAACCGGCCCACTCGCCCGCCGCTTCGGCATCCCCGGCGAGCGCGAGGGAGGCGTCCAGCAGGACGGCCGCCTTCGAGGGCCACCAGCGGTAGATGGTCTGCTTGCCGACCCCGGCGCGGGCGGCGATGGCCTCGATGGTCAGCTTGTTGTAGCCGACCTCCCCGACCAGGGCGAGCGCGGCGTCGAGGATGGCCCGCCGGGAGCGCTCGCTGCGGCGCGCGGCGTCCGGAGTCCGCGCGGAGGGCGAGGGGGCGGGGGAGGACGGGGAGGGGGTGGCGCTGGCGGTCATCCCGGCAATTTAGCAATCCGGTACGGCTCGTCTTTCAGCCGTTCGGGAAATCACCCAACCGGTTCACTGTGCTGCCCCCTTTGAGGAGAGACGATTCTCTTCTCATCACAGTGAGGAGTCCTCGTTGCACAGAGACGCCACACCCCGGCGCTACCTGATGTGCCCGCCCACGCACTTCAAGGTCACGTACTCCATCAATCCGTGGATGGACCCCACGAAACCGGTGGACCTGCCCCTCGCCCAAGCCCAGTGGGAGGACCTGAAGGACCGCTACCGGTCCCTCGGCCACACCGTCGAGATCCTCGTACCCGACCCCGCGCTGCCCGACATGGTCTTCGCGGCGAACGGTGCCCTCGTCGTCGACGGCCGGGTGCTGGGCGCGCGGTTCGCCTACGCGGAGCGGGCCCCCGAGGCGCAGATCCACCTCGAATGGTTCCGCAACAACGGCTTCGGGGACATCCAGGAGCCGTCCCACATCAATGAGGGCGAAGGCGACTTCGCCGTCACCGCCTCCTACATCCTGGCCGGACAGGGCTTTCGCTCCAGCCCGCTCTCGCACGGCGAGGCCCAGGAGTTCTTCGGCCGCCCGGTCATCGGCCTCGACCTGGTCGACCCGCGCTACTACCACCTGGACACGGCGCTGTCCGTGCTCGACGGCGACGAGATCATGTACTACCCGGAAGCCTTCTCCTGGGGCAGCCAGGCAGTACTGCGCAGGCTCTTCCCCGATGCGCTGATCGCCGAGGCCCGCGACGCGGCGGCCCTCGGACTCAACGCCGTCTCGGACGGCCGGCACGTCCTGCTCCCGCAGGCGGCCACCGGACTCCTCGATCCGCTGCGGGCGCGCGGGTTCGAGCCGGTGCCGATGGATCTGGGGGAGCTGCTCAAGGGCGGCGGCAGCGTGAAGTGCTGCACCCAGGAGCTGCGGCCCTAGAGGCCCTGGCGAGGTCCTGGGGAGGGGACCCGGCAGCCGGGTCCCCTCCCCAGGGAACGCCTAGCCCTCCTCGGCCGGCGGCCACTCCTGGCCCCAGTCGATGTCCCGCGCCGCCTTGTAGAGGTCGCCGTGGCGCTTGGTCACGATGGCCCGGGTCAGGCCCGGCGTGTCGGCGCCGACCGGACCGCACAGTTCCAGCTGGACGAGCCCCTTGCGGAGCTGCGGCCTGCGCGTGATCCGGGAGGTGGCCGGCCGCACCGGGAAGCGGGTCGCGGCCACGTAGCTGAACTTCTCGTCCTCGTACGCGAGGGAGCCGCCCTTGACCTGCCGGTGCAGGGAGGAGCGGCTGACCCGGGCCGAGAAGTGGCACCAGTCCTTGCCGACCTCGATCGGGCAGGTTTCGTCGTGCGGGCAGGGCGCCGCGACCCGCAGCCCGGCCTCGATCAGCTGCTCGCGGGCCTCGCGGATGCGCAGGTAGCCCTCCGGGGTGCCCGGCTCGACCAGCACCACGGCCTGCCCGGCGCGCGCCGACTCGGCGACCACCGCGCGGCGGGCCTCGGGGGTCAGCTCGCCCAGTACGTAGGAGACCGTCACCAGGTCCGCGTCGGGGAGCTCCAGCCCGGTCCCGATGACGGCCTGCCGCCACTGGGCGGCGCGCAGCGTGTCCGAGTGGGAGGCCGCCGCCAGTTCCTTGCCCAGGACCAGCGCCGGGTCCGCCCAGTCGAGCACCGTCGTCTCGCGCGGGCCGTCCCAGACGGAGTCCACCGCCCAGGTGGCGGATCCGGTGCCGCCGCCGACGTCCACGTGCGTGCCCGGGGTCCACTGCGGGGCCGCCGCGGCGAGGCCGTGCAGGGCGGACCGTACGGCCTCGAAGGTGGCCGGCATCCGGTACGCCGCGTAGGCCGCCACGTCCGAGCGGTTGCGCAGCACGGGCGCATTGGTCGGGATCTGGCCGCGGTAGTTGGCGATCAGTCGCTCGACGGCGGCCGTGGCCTGCTTCTGCGGGAGCCCGTCGAGCAGCCCGGCGAGCGCTGCGCGCAGCGTTTCGGCGGTGGTGGGTGCGGGTGCGGAGTGGTTCACCCGCGAAGTTTACGGCGAGGCGCGGGCGCCGGGGGCGTTGCCCCCGGACCCCCGCGCCTCGAACTCACCCGGCTACCGCTGGGAGGTGCCCCCTGCCGGGCCGGATTCGGCCGAGCCGGATTCGGGCGCGGAGCGCCACGGCCGGCACAGCCCCAGGAAGCAGCCGACCGACAGCAGCGCGCACGTCAGCTGTACGAGCGCCATCGGCACCGCCGTGTCCTCCCCGGCGATCCCGACCAGCGGCGAGGCCACGGCCCCGACCAGGAAGGAAGAGGTGCCCAGCAGCGCGGAGGCCGAGCCGGCCGCGTGCGGGGCGCGCATCAGGGCCTGCGCGTTGGTGTTCGGCAGCACCAGGCCCATCGCCGACATCAGTACGAACAGCCCGGCGCAGATCGGGAACAGCCCGACCTCGCCGAAGGCGCCGGCCGACATCAGCAGCAGGGCCACCGAGGCCGCCGTGATGATCGCGAGCCCGACGGCGAGGACCTTGTCCAGGCTGACCCGGCCGACCAGCAGCTTGCCGTTGATCTGGCCGACGACGATCAGGCCGACGGAGTTGACGCCGAACAGCATGCTGAAGGTCTGGGGCGAAGCACCGTAGATCTCCTGCACCACGAAGGGCGAGGCGGAGATGTACGAGAAGAGCACCGCGAAGGCGAACCCGCCGGCCAGGGTGTAGCCGGTGAAGACGCGGTCCGCGAAGAGCCCGCGCATGGTCAGCAGCGCGGCGCCGACGCCGCCGGTCTGGCGCCGTTCGGGCGGCAGCGTCTCGTCGAGCCTGCGCCAGACCGTGAGGGTCAGGACGGTGCCTATGACGGTCAGGACGACGAAGACCCCGCGCCAGTCGGCGAAGCGCAGTATCTGGCCGCCGATGAGCGGGGCGATGATCGGGGCCACGCCGGATATGAGCATCAGCGTGGAGAAGAAGCGGGCCATCTCGACCCCGTCGTACAGGTCGCGCACGACGGCCCGCGCGATCACGATCGCGGCGGCGCCGGCCAGGCCCTGGAGCAGCCGGAAGCCGATGAGGAGTCCGGCGGTCGGGGCGAAGGCGCAGATCGCGGTGGCGAGCACGTAGACGACCATGCCGATGAGCAGGGGCCGGCGCCGGCCCCACTTGTCGCTCATCGGGCCGATGACCAGCTGGCCCAGTGCCATGCCGGCGAGGCAGGCGGTGAGGGTGAGCTGGACGGTCGCGGCCGGGCTGTTCAGCGCGCTGGTCACCGCCGGCAGCGCCGGCAGGTACATGTCCATGGACAGCGGGGGGAGGGCGCTCAGTCCGCCGAGGATGAAGGTGACGAGCAGTCCGGTCCGGCGGGCTGCCTTCAGGGGGGCGGTGGCGTTGGTGGGGGAGGGGGTTGCGGGCGACGATTCCGTCGCGGGGGCCGCCGCTGGGCCTCTCTCCGACATACGAAACTCCAGTCTTCTTATAGCTTCTTCACACCCCCTGATGGGGCCATGCTCTCAGCTATCGGAACGTCCCGGGGCGGATGTCCGATGTGACGTAACCTGCGGCCCCATGAACGCACGTGTGAACAAGATCGCCGTAGTCACCGGAGCCGGTTCGGGAATCGGCCGCTCCGTGGCCCTCACCCTCGCCGCCGCCGGATGGTCGGTGGCCGCGGCCGGCCGCCGGACGGAGCCCCTGGAGGAGACCGCCGCGGCCGCCAGGGCCGCCGGGTCCGAGGGCGACGTGCTGTGCGTACGGGCCGACGTGAGCGATCCGGCCGACGTGAGCGCGCTCTTCGGGACCGTGCGCGAGCGCCACGGGCGGATCGACCTGCTCTTCAACAACGCGGGCACCTTCGGCCCGGCCGGAGTCCCGCTGGAGGACATCACCTACGAGGCCTGGCGCTCGGTGGTCGACGTCAACCTCACCGGGTCCTTCCTCTGCGCGCAGGCGGCCTTCCGGGTGATGAAGGCACAGGACCCGCAGGGCGGCCGCATCATCAACAACGGCTCCATCTCCGCGCACGTGCCGCGGCCCAACTCCATCGCCTACACCGCGACCAAGCACGCCATGACCGGCCTGACCAAGTCCCTGTCCCTGGACGGGCGTCCGTACCGGATCGCGTGCGGACAGATCGACATCGGCAACGCGGCCACCGAGATGACCGAGCGGATGCAGACCGGGATCCTGCAGGCCAACGGACAGCTCGCGGTGGAGCCCGTGATGGACGCCGCCGACGTGGCGCGCACGGTGCTGCACATGGCGGAGCTGCCGCTGGAGGCGAACGTGCAGTTCGCGACGGTGATGGCGAGCGCGATGCCGTACATCGGGCGCGGCTGACGGAGCCCCTTGCGGACCGGGTGCCGGTCCGGTCCCGACCGGGCTCCGGATCGGGCCGGGACCCGGGAATGCGGGCTCCGGGGCGGGGGTTGAGGTGATCATGACCGACGTACTGCGTTACACCGCCTTCTCCCAGGACCCCGCATACGGCAACCCCGCCGGGGTCGTGCTCGACGCGTCCGGACTGGACGACGCCGCCATGCTGAAGATCGCCGCCGACCTGGGCTACAGCGAGACGGCCTTCCTCACCGCGCCGCCCGAGGACCTCGGCGGCACGGACGGCCGGGCCTTCACCGTGCGCTACTTCAGCCCCAAGGCGGAGGTCCCCTTCTGCGGGCACGCCACGGTGGCCACCGCCGTGGCCCTGGGCGAGCGGATCGGCCCCGGCGAGCTGGTCTTCGCCACCCGCGCGGGCACGGTGCCGGTCTCGGTGACCCGGGAGGGCGAAGGCCTGCGGGCCACCCTGACCAGCGTCGAACCGCACACCGAGGAGCTGGACGGAGCCGACCTCGCCGAGGCACTGGCCGCGCTCGACTGGCCGGCCGCCGACCTGGACCCGCAGTTCCCGCCGCGGATCGCCTACGCCGGAGCCCGCCACCTGGTGCTCGGCGCCGCCACCCGGGCCCGGCTCGCCGAGCTCGACTACGACTTCGCCCGGCTGGAGGCGCTGATGCGGCGCCTCGACCTGGTCACCGTCCAGCTCGTGCACCGGGCGGGCCCGGCGGAGTTCCACGTACGCAACCCCTTCCCGCCCGGCGGGGTCGTCGAGGACCCGGCGACCGGCGCGGCCGCGGCCGCCTTCGGGGCGTACGCGCGCGAGCTCGGCCTGGTCCCGGCCGAGGCGGTCCTCACCCTCCACCAGGGCGCGGACATGGGCCGCCCCAGCCTCCTGACGGTGGAACTGCGCTCCGGCGACCCCCGGGTCCGGGTGGGCGGAGCGGGAGCCAGGATCGCCTGATGCGGATCGTCGTGCACGGGCCCGGGGACCTGCCCGCAGAGCTCGCCGCGCAGGTGGCGGCCCTGGAGGCGCAGGCCTGGCCCGGCGCGGCCCCCGGCCACGACCCGGCGCTGCACCCGAAGACGGTGCTGCTGCTGGAGGAGGACGGCAGCGTCCTGGCCTCGCTGGCGCTGCTCCACAAGCCGGTCCGGCTCGCGGACGGCCGTACGTACCGCGCGGCCGGGCTGAGCGGGGTGGTGACCCGGGCCGACGCACGGGGCCGCGGCCACGGGGCCCGGCTGGTGGCGGCGGCCCGCGCCGAGCTGGCCGCCGATCCGGCGGTGGACCTGGCGCTGTTCAGCTGCGACCGCGACCTCGTCCCCTTCTACGGGGCCGCCGGCTTCGAGGTCCTGCCCGGAACTGTCCTCGTCGGCGGCACCCCGCGGGACCCGCTCGCCACGGACGCCCCGGGTTTCGACAAGACCGTCCTGGCCGCCTTCTTCGCCGGAGCCGGAGCCGGAGACGACGAAGGCCGTACGGACCAGGTCCGTACGGCCTTCACCGGCATCCGCGTCCCGCTCTACCCGGGGACCGTCGACCGGCTCTGGTGAGGGAGCGCGTCGCTCAGGAGCGGCCGGCCTCCGCCTTGGCCGGCTCCGCCTTGGCCGGCTCCGCCTTGTCCCGCTTGATCAGCGTGGGGGCCAGGAAGAGGACGAGCACCGGGACCAGGTACAGCGCCCATCCCGAGAGCTGGAGCACCGTCGGGTCCGGCTGGAAGTTGAAGGTGCCCTTCAGCAGGGTCCCGTACCAGCTGTCCGGCGGGATCGTGTCGCTGATGTCGAAGGCCTTGTTCGCCAGCCCCGGCAGGAAGTCCGCCTCCTGGAGGTCGTGCACGCCGTACGCGAGCACGCCCGCGGCGACCACGACCAGCATGCCGCCGGTCCACGTGAAGAACTTCGACAGGTTGATCTTCAGCGCGCCCCGGTAGAACAGCCAGCCCAGCAGGATCGACGATCCGATGCCGAGCAGCACGCCGATCAGCGGGCCCGCGCCGTCACCGGCCGCGTGCACCGAACGCCACACGAACAACGAGGTCTCCAGGCCCTCCCGGCCGACGGCCAGGAACGCCGTGGTCACCAGCGCGCCGGTGCCCATCGCGAGGGCCGCGTCGAGCTTGCCCTGGAGCTCGCTCTTCAGGTTCCGCGCGGTGCGCTTCATCCAGAAGACCATCCAGGTCACCAGGGCGACCGAAACGATCGACAGGGAGCCGCCGATGGCCTCCTGCGCCTTGAAGTCCAGCTCCTGCGTGCCGAATTCGAGGCCCGCACCGAACGCCAGCGACAGGGCGGCGGCCATGCCGACGCCCAGCCACAGCGGAGCCAGCTTGTTCTTGTTGCCGGTCTTCACCAGGTACGCGATGAGGATGCAGACGACGAGGCTGGCTTCCAGCCCCTCGCGCAGACCGATCAGATAGTTGCTGAACACGTTCGTTCCTCCCCGCCCTACGCGAACAGCGTCCGGCCCCACCAGTCGTCCTTGTCACGGACGCCCGGCGGGACGGCGAAGACGGCCGAACCCACGTGCTGGATGTATTCGTTGAGCGAGTCGTTCTTCGACAGGCGCCGCTGGATCTGCACGAAGCCCTTGCGGACGTCGCGCTGGTAGGCGAGGAAGAACAGACCCGCGTCGAGGCGGCCCAGTCCGTCCGTGCCGTCGGTGAAGGAGTAGCCGCGGCGCAGGATCGTCGCGCCGTCGTTGGTGTCCGGGTGCGCGAGGCGGACGTGCGCGTCCGGCTTCATCGCCTTCAGGAACGGCTCGTCGCGCTCCTTGGACTTGCCCGCGGGAGCACCCTCGCCCTTGTCGCGGCCGATGATGTCCTCCTGCTCACCGAGCGAGGTCCGGTCCCAGGTCTCGATGTGCATCCGGATGCGCCGGGCGACCAGGTACGAGCCGCCGGTCAGCCAGTCGCTGCCGTCGCCCGCGCCGACCCACACGTGCTTGTCCAGCGCCGCGTTGTCGGTGCCCGAGATGTTCCGGGTGCCGTCCTTGAAGCCCATCATGTTGCGCGGGGTCTGCGCGTCCGGGGTGGTGGACGAGGTCTTGCCGAAGCCGAGCTGCGACCAGCGCACCGCGGTCTTGCCGAAGCCGATGCGGGCGAGCTGGCGGATGGCGTGCACCGCGACCTGCGGGTCGTCGGCGCAGGCCTGGACGCACAGGTCGCCGCCGCTGCGCGCCGGGTCGAGGTTGTCCTTGGGGAACGCCTCCAGGTCCACCAGCGCCTCGGGGCGCTTGCCCTCCAGGCCGAAGCGGTCCTTGGCGAACAGGCCGGGGCCGAAGCCTATGGTCAGGGTCAGGCGCGAGGCCTTCAGGCCCAGGGCCTCGCCCGTGTCGTCCGGCGGGGCCTCGGGGAGGCCGCCGTAGCCGCCCTCGCCGACCGGGTGGCCGGCCGTCATCAGCCGGGCCGCCTCGGTCCAGTCCTTGAGGAGCTTGACCAGCTCGTCGCGGCTCTTCGTCTTCACGTCGAAGGCCGCGAAGTGCAACCGGTCCTGGACGGCGCTGGCTATGCCGGACTGGTGCTCACCGTGGAAGGGCACGGCCGCGCCGGCGGAGGCCGCCGAGACCATGTCCGAGTCCTTGGTGAGGGCCAGGGCCGTACCACCGGCCGCGGCGGCGCCGAGCGCGAGGCCCGCACCGCCCCAGCCGAGGACGGAGCGCCGCGAGGGCGCACCCTTGGCCTGCTGCTCCTCGGATACCTGCTCGGACACCTGCTCGGGTCCCTGTTCGGGCTTGGACACTGACTCGCTCATTCCGGATCTCCCGCCTGCTCTGCCTGTTGCCGGAACTACTTGGCCACCGCGGCGGCCAGCTTCGAGAGCGGCTCCGCCAGGGCGTTGACGCTGTCCGAGAACTGCTTGCGGTCCGTCTCGCCGACCTTGTCGTACGAGATGAAGTCGGTGGCGCCCGGGCCGTTGCGGTACTTCTCCAGGAGGGTGTTCAGGGCGGCGAACTGCTTGTCGAGCTCGGCGGTCAGGGCGGCGTCGTTCTTCGCCGCGGTGGGCTTGAGCAGCTCGTACGCCTTCTGGGCGCCCTCGACGTTGGCCTTGAAGTCGTCCAGGTCGGTGTGGGCGTAGCGGTCCTCTTCGCCGGTCACCTTGCCGGTGGCCACCTCGTCGAGCAGTTCCTTGGCACCGTTGGCCATGGAGGTCGGGGTGATCTCGGCGGTGCCGACGCGCTTCTGCCAGTCCGCGAGGTCGGTGTCGAGCTGGGTGGCGAGGCTCTTCTCCTCGTCACCGATCTTGTTGTCGGCCCACAGGGACTTCTCCAGCCGGTGCCAGCCGGTCCAGTTCTGGCTGGGCTCCAGGCCGTCCTCGCGGGTGTCGGTCTTCGGGTCGATGTCACCGAAGGACTCGGCGACCGGCTCGGTGCGCTCCCAGCCGGTGCGGGACGGGGCGAAGGCCTTCTTGGCGCCCTCGATGTCGCCGGCGCGGACGGCGTCCGTGAAGGTCTTCACCTTCGGGATGGTCTCGTCGGCCTGCTCCTGCACGTACTTGCGGTAGGCGGCGACCGCGGCGTCCAGCTCGGGGCTGCGCTTCTCGGCGGCGCCCTGGCCGGTGGCCTTGACCTGCTGGCGGATGCCGTCGCCCTTCATGCCGGGCTTGCAGGCGATCTCGTAGTCGCCGGGCTTGATCTCGGCGGTGATCTTGGCCTGCGTGCCGGGGCCGATGTTCTCGCGCTCGGCGACGATGCGGTCGTCGGGGAACAGCACGTAGAGCTCGGTGACCTTCTCGCCCTTGTTCGCGACCTCGAACTGCACCTTGCCCGCGGGGAACTCCTTCGCGGAGACCTCGCAGGAGGTGTCGGTGGCCGTCACGTGGATCACGCCGTCGCCGGACGCGTCGCTCTTCTCGGAGCAGCCGGTGACCGCGGTGAGGGCGGCCACCACGGCGGCCGCGGTGAGGACGGTGAGGCGGGCGGGACGCATGTGGGCTCCTGGCGGTCTGGCGTTCGACAGACGGCCGCCCCGATCAGGTGGGGGCGGCCGGGTGAGGCGGACCTAACTTAACCGAGGCTTACCTGACCAATACCCGCCCGTCCAGTGATTCAGCCCACACATTCGGCCGCCGGACACGGGGTCATCACGGGTGCCCCATGCCAGGCCCACGGAAAGGTCAAGGGGAGGTCAAGTTCAGGTGATCGTTCCGCACTGCGGAATGGTTGCCTCCGGCAGCCGTCGCCGGTGCGGCGCCCCGGTCGGCGGCCGGCTCGTCCCGTACGGGGACCACCAGAGGCGCCCCGGTGCGCGGGTGCGGGAGCACCTCCACCGGCTGCCGGTAGACCCGGCTCAGCAGCTCGTCCTCGAAGACCTCGGCGGGCGGTCCGTCGACCGCGATCCGGCCCTCGTTGAGCACCGCGACCCGGTCCGCGTACGCCGCCGCCAGCCCCAGGTCGTGCAGGACCACCACGACCCCGTCGCCGGCCGCCGCCCGTTCCCGGCAGATCCGCAGCACCAGCTCCTGGTGGCGCAGGTCCAGCGCCGCCGTCGGCTCGTCGAGCAGCAGCAGCGGGGCCCGCTGGGCCAGTACGCGGGCCAGCGCGACCCGGGCCCGCTCGCCGCCCGAAAGGGCCGAGAAGGAACGGGCCGCGAAGCCCGAGACCTCGGTGGCGGCCATCGCGGCGGCCACCGCCTCGTCGTCGGCTTCGGCCAGCGGGGTGCCCGCCCAGGGGGCGCGGCCCATCCGGACCACGTCCTCCACCGGAAAAGGGAAGGACAGTGCGGCCGATTGGGGGAGTACCGCCCGGCGCAGGGCCAGCTCCGGGGCCGACCAGTCGCCCACCGGCCGCCCGTCGATCCGTACCGCCCCGGAGGCCGCCGGAAGGTCCGCCGACAGCGCCGCGAGCAGGGTGGACTTGCCCGCGCCGTTCGGCCCGACCAGGGCCAGCACCTCACCGGCCCGCACGATCAGCCCGATCCCGGCGAGCACCTCGCGCTGCCCGAGCCGTACGTGCAGCTCCGCGGCCTCGGCGAGCGGCGCGCCGGGGGCCGGGCGGGCGGGCACGGCACGCTTGGCGCGCCGCAGTCGGCTGAAGTCGAGGGCCATTACGCCCAGCCCCCTTGCCTGCGACGGGTACGGCGCAGCAGCCAGAAGAAGAACGGGCTGCCGAGCAGGGCGGTCAGCACGCCGAGCGGCAGCTCGGCGGGCTGGGCCAGCGTGCGCGCGGCCAGGTCGCCCGCGACCAGCACCACGGCTCCGGCGAGCGCGCTGCCGGGCACCAGGAAGCGGTGGCCGGGGCCGTTGGCCATGCGCAGCAGGTGCGGGACGAGGAGCCCGACGAAGGTGATGATCCCGGCGACGGCCACGGCCGCCGCAGTGAGCAGCGCGACGACGAGGATCAGCGCGAGCCGCAGCCGCTCGACGTCCACGCCGAGGTGCCGGGCGGGGCGTTCGCCCAGGGCCAGGAGGTCCAGCCTGCGGGCGTAGAAGGGGGCGAGCAGCAGTCCGGCAAGGGCGCAGGGCAGGACGGCGAGCACCTTGGGCCAGGTGGCCTGGGCGAGGGAGCCGAGCTGCCAGAAGGTGATCTGGTTGACCTGGCCGCTGTCCGCGAAGAAGACGAACAGGCCGATCAGGGCGCCCGCGAAGGCGTTGACGGCGATGCCGGTGAGGATGAGGGTGACGACTTCGGTCCGGCCGCCGTTGCGCGAGAGCAGGTAGACCGAGCCGACGGTGACGAGCCCGGCGACGAACGCGCAGGCGGTGATGGTCCAGTTGCCGAAGAAGCTCAGGCCGAGCCCGATCGCGGCGACCGCGCCCACGGCGGCGCCCGCCGAGATGCCGATGACCCCGGGTTCGGCCAGGGGGTTGCCGAACACCCCCTGCATCAGGGCGCCGGCGCACCCGAGGCTGGCTCCGACGAGCAGGGCGAGCACCACACGGGGCAGCCTTACGTTCCACAACACGCTCTCGCCGACCCGGTCGAGGCCGGCGCCGCCGAGCCCGAGGCGGTGCTGCACGGATCCGAGCACGTCCCCGAGCGGGATCTCGTAGGCCCCGGCCCCGGCGGACACGAGCGCGAGCAGCACGAGGACGGCGAGGAGCCCGCCGGTGAGCAGTACGGGGGTGCGCCGACGGGCGGGGACCCGGGTCCGGGGCGGGGCCCCGGGGTCCTTCAGCCCGGCCGACGGAGGCTGGTCGTAGGAGGTCGTCACGTCAGGAGACCTTGCCGTAGAGCTGGTTGATCAGAGAGGTCAGCACCTGGTCGGTGCGCGGGCCGTAGTTCAGCAGGACCCCGTCGTCGACGCTGATCACCCGCCGGTCCATCCCGGCCGGGGTCTGTGCGACGCCCGGGATCTTCACCAGGCCGTCCACCCCGCCCACGGACTCCAGGCCCTTGGACATGACCAGGATCGCGTCGGGTGCGGCGGCCGCCAGGGCCTCGCTGGTGATCGGGGTGAAGTCCTTGCCGAGCCCCGACTGGGGGCCGGTGTCCACCGCGCCGGCCGCGTCCAGCAGGGAGCCCGCACCGGAGTCGGAGCCGCCCATCAGGTACACGGAGGCGGTGCCGCGCAGGTAGAGGAAGGCCACGCGCGGCTTCTTCCCGGTGTCGGGCAGGCCCTTGCGGGCGGCGGCGATGCGCTCGGCGGTGCGCTGGTTGAGCCGGGTCCCGGCGTCCTTGACGCCCAGCGCGGCGGCGACCGCGTCGGTCCGCTTCGCCACGTCGTCCAGGGACTTGGCCGGGGCGACCACGAGCAGCGGGACCCCCGCGTCGCGGATCTGCTGGATCGCCTCGGCGGGGCCGGAGGTGGTCTCGGCCAGGACCAGCGTCGGGTGCAGCGACAGCACGCTCTCGGCGGAGACGTCGTGGCCCCGCGTCACCACGGGGAGGTCCGAGGCCTGTTCGAAGGTGGCGGTGATGTCCCGGGCGACGACCTTGGGACCGAGTCCGAGGGTGTACACGATCTCGTTGAGGCTGCCGGTCAGGGGGACCACCCGGTCCGCGGAGGCGATGGTGACCCGGGCGCCGTCGGCCGAGGTCACGGTCGCCGGCAGGACGGGAGCCGGCGTCTCGGCGAGCGGTTCCACCCGGTCCGGGACGGCGGCGCCGGCTCCGGTCGAGTGGGAGGGGGCGGCCGTACCTCCGCAGGCCGTCACGCCGAGTGCCAGAACCAGGGAGGTCACGGCGAGGGCGAGGCGGGACACGCGGTGTGACGCGGCGGGCGTAGGCACGAAGGCACCGTCCTGATCGTCCGACTGGGGTTCGAGATTCCGGGGCCGGGGGGTTTCACACCCGGCCGGATGTAGCTTAGGTTAGCCTAACTTTGCTCGCTAGCCCCTGGAGGGGACATTCATGTCCGCAAGACCCACCCGTGCGTCCGCGGTCGCCCTGCTGGCGAGCCTGGTGGCCCTGCTGGGAGCCCTGCTCCCGGCGACCACCGCCCAGGCCGCGGGCCGCACCGTGGAGGGCGGCCGGCTGGACTGGGGCATCAAATCCTCCTTCCAGAGCTATGTCACCGGCCCGGTGGCCAAGGGCGGGTTCAAGCTGAGGAACGGCGCCGCCACCGTCGGCGGCGGCCTGTTCCGCTTCCACTCGGCGACCGGCTCCTACGACCCGGACAGCGGCGCCCTGCAAGCCTCCTTCAGTGGCGGCGTGGCCTTCCAGGGCCACCAGAAGCCGGACGGCACGTACGAGCTCGACCTCAGCGTCAGCCGCCCCACCATCAAGATCAACGGTGGTAGCGGCACCCTCTACGCGGACGTCTCCAGCAAGGCCAAGGACAGCGGCGCGGTCACCACCGCCTCCCAAGTGCCCTTCGCCACACTGGGCCTGGGCGGGCTGAACATGAAGGGCGGCGCCGGCCCCATCGTCCTCACCAACGTCCCGGCCACCCTCACCGACCAGGGCGCCAAGGCCTTCGCCGGCTACTACGCGGCCGGTGCCCAGCTCGACCCCGTCTCCCTGTCCGTCGACGTCAAGGCCCCCGCTGCCGCCGAACAGTCCTTGCAGACGCCGCAGACCCCGGCCGCCGAGTCGCCCGGCGCCTCCCAGGCGCCGCAGGGCGCCGGGGCGTTCACCGACGCCGCCGTGGACTGGGGGGTACGGCGCACCTTCCGCGAGTACGTCTCCGGCTCCATCGGCCAGGGCAAGTGGGAGCTCTCCGAAGGCGCGCAGGACGGCGGAGCCCTCTTCCGCTTCCCGCAGGGCAAGGGCGCGTACGACGCCGCGCAGGGCACGCTCGACGCCGCCTTCGCCGGATCCCTCCACTTCACCGGAGCCCATCTCGACCTGAAGCTCGGCAAGGTGGGCGTCAAGGTGGAGAACGGCAAGGGCGTCCTCTCCGCCGATGTCACCACGGGCACGGAGACCAGGAACGCGGTCCCGCTCGTCGAGTTCGACGCCAAGGGCCTCAAGACCGAGGGCGGCCTCGCCACCCTCACCGAGGCCCCGGCCACCCTCACCGAGGGCGGGGCGCAGGCCTTCGACTCCATGTACAAAGCCGGCACCGAGATGGATCCCGTCTCGCTCGCCGTCGCCCTCGACGGGGCCGCCAAGCTCCCGGCCCTGCCGAACCTCGGCTCCACGGCCACCCCGTCCGCCCCCGCCACCCCGGCCCCGGCCGCCGCGGCCGAGGCGGAGGAGACCTCGAACACCGGCCTCTACGCCGCCCTCGCGGTGGCCGTACTGGTCCTGGCCGGCGGAGCCGCCTTCCTGGTGGTGCGCAAGCGCCGTACGGAGGCCGCCGAGGCCGCCGGAGCGGTGGACACCGGAGCCGCGGAGGCCGCAGCCGCCGCCGCCGCCCCCGCCGAGCCCGCGCAGCGGGACTGACCGCGGCCCCTCCATCCCTCTTCCTTCTTCCCCGCCCCGTTTCAGGAGACCTCAGCCATGTCATCCACCCGCCGCCCGGTCGCCATCGCCGCCGCCATCGCCACCGCCGCAGCGATAGGCGCCACCGCGTTCGTCCTGCCCGCCACAGCGGCGGGCCGCACGTCCGTGGCTCCCGCCGCGGGCCCGACCGCGCCGATCCCGGTCATCGGCGGCACTCTCGACTGGGGAGTCCTGGAGGCCTACCGCAACTACGTCGTCAACGGCGCCAGCGGCACGATCACCGTCGCCGACGGCGCCGTGAAGACCGACAAGGGCTTCCAGTTCGGCGAGGCCACCGGCCAGTACGACCCGGCCAACGGCCACGTCGTGACCGCCGCCTTCAAGGGCAGCGTCACCTTCAAGTCCGTAGCGCACGGCTTCGAGGTGAAGCTGGCGAACCTGCGGATCGACTCGGGCAAGAAGACGCTCGTCATCGACGTCACCCGCGACGGCAAGCTCACCGCGGACGTCCCCTTCGCGACCGTGGCCTTCGGCCAGGGGCCGATGACCAACCTGGTCACCACCCTGACCGCGGAGGTCGGCAAGCTGCTCGGCTCCGACACCTACGCGGGCAAGACCGGCGACCCGCTGACCGCCGTACTGAAGTTCCCGGCGGCGCCCTCCCCGAGCACGTCCACCTCCGCGTCGCCGTCGGCCTCCGCCTCTCCGTCGCAGTCGGCGTCCGCCTCGGCCTCGCCGTCGAAGTCGGCCTCCCCCTCGGCCTCCACGAGCTCCTCCCCGGCGGCCGACGGCCCGCAGCAGATCCTGAGCGGCAAGCTGGCCTGGGGGGTCAAGGAGTCCTTCCGCAAGTATGTCCAGGGCGCGGGCGGCACCATCACCCCGGCGGGCGGCGCGGTCGCCAACGGCGACAGCTTCGCCTTCGGCGGCGGCAAGGGCACCCTGGACACCAAGGCGCTCAAGCTCAACGCCTCCTTCGCGGGCAACCTGCGCTTCCAGTACGCGGGCCACGGGATCGACATGACCTTCGGCAACGTCCGCATCAACACCGAGGGCGCCAAGGGCACGCTGGTCCTGGACGTGAAGACCGCGGCGGGCACCAAGACGGACGTCTCCTTCGCCACGCTCGACCTCTCGAAGGCCGAGTACAAGACCAAGGACGGCCTGCTGGCCCTGAACGCCGTGCGCACGGCGCTCACCGCCGACGGCGCCGCGGCCTTCGCCAACGACACCACCGGCTCCATGTACAAGGCCGGCGACCGGGTGGACGACGTGAACCTGACGGTCTCCGTGGACAAGGACGCCGTCGTGCCGACCACGGCCCCCACCGCCACCGCCACCGCCACCGCATCCGCCGGAGGCGCCGGTGGAAGCGTCGGGGGCAACCTCGCCTCCACCGGCGCCGAAATCCCGGTCGGAGCCCTGCTCGGCGCCTCCGGCGCCATCGTGGCCGCCGGTGCCGGAGCGGTGTACGTGGCACGCAGGCGGCGTACGGCCCAGAACTGAGCCGTGCTTCAATGCCCGCGTGAACGATCTCGACGTCCTGAGGGTCTTCTGCGCGGGTGACGGCAGCCACGGCAACCTGCTCGGCGTCGTACGCGACGGCCGAACCTGCCCCGACGATGACTCCCGGCAGGCGCTGGCCGCCGAACTCGGCTACAGCGAGACGGTGTTCGTCGACGACCCCGAGCGCGGGGTCGTCGACATCCGCACCCCCGGCACCCGGATGTCCTTCGCCGGGCACCCGCTGGTCGGGGTCGCCTGGCTGCTCGACATCGGGGAGCTCCAGCCGCCCGCGGGCGCCGTATGGGCGCGCGACGACGGGGAGTTCACCTGGATCACCGCCAGGCCGGAGTGGGTCGAGGGCAAGCGCACCGAGCAGTACGCCACCGCCGCCGAGGTCGAGGCGCTGCCCGCCCCGCCGCCGGGCGAGGGCTGGCTGTACGCCTGGGCTTGGGAGGACGAGACCGCGGGCCGGATCCGGGCCCGCGGTTTCCCGCGCCGCCCCGATGGGGCGATCGTCGAGGACGAGGCCACCGGTTCGGCGGCGATCCTGCTGACGGCGGAGCTGAACCGGGCTCTGAACATCACCCAGGGCGCGGGCTCCCAGATCCTCACCGCCCCGGGCCCCGACGGCACCGTGGAGATCGGCGGCCGGGTCCGCTTCGACCCGGGCGGCAACTGAGCGGCCGGGCAGCCGAGCGACCGAGCGGCTCGGCGGCCGGGCGACTGAGTACGTAGGCGGTCCGCACTGAGTAGGACCGCCCTGCCGGACCGGCGCCCCGGCTGCTGCACTGGATCCATGGACGCGATCACGCACTCGGCCGCACCGCGGAACCCGGCAGGCCGGTACCGCCGGCTTGAGCCCGCCCTCTTCTCGCTGCTCGTTCCCGCGCTCGGTTGGTACGACCGCGTGCACGGCCGTGTCGACGCGCCCGTCTGGATGTACCTGCTCCCACTGGGCTTCGCGGCGGCCACGTGGTTCGGCCGTGACCGGCCCCAGCGCATCGGCCTCGGGGTCATCGGCTGTGTGCTGGCCTGGTTCACCACCGAACTGTTCATGACGGTCGCGCTCTTCGCCTGGGCACTGCACGGGGTCGACTGACGGGGACTCCACGGCGAAGGGGGGCCCGCAACGGGCCCCCCTCTCCGTACGCCGTCGCCGCAGGCGGCTACGCGCTCATCGGGAACTGCTCGCCCAGCTCCCGGAACACCGACCCGTTGAAGTCGAAGGCGCGCTTGCACTCGTCGATGATGCGCTGCTTCTCCAGGTCGTCCGCGGCGATCGCGTCCAGCAGCTCGCGGTAGGTCCGCTTGAAGGCGGCCGGATTGGAGATGTCGGCGAAGACGTAGAAGCGGACGCCGTCGCCCTTGCGCTCGAAGCCCCAGGTCCGCT
Organism: Streptomyces sp. GL_140; assembly: GCF_057834465.1. Lineage (NCBI taxonomy): Bacteria > Bacillati > Actinomycetota > Actinomycetes > Kitasatosporales > Streptomycetaceae > Streptomyces > Streptomyces sp. GL_140. The sequence continues at coordinate 2,624,526 of NZ_CM174404.1, read as the reverse complement.
CCGCCTTGTCGCGGATGATCTGGCCGCCGGAAAGGTCGCCCAGGTAACGGGTGTAGTGGTGGGCTACGTATCCGCCGGGCCAGGAGGCCGCGCACTCGGCGACGCGCGCCGCGTACGCCTCGGTGGAGGGCAGCGCCGCCAGCGTCTCGCGCCACTCGGGACCCCGCAGGTGGGCGAGGTCTCGCTCGATCTCGCTCACGCGCATCAGCTCGGGCTGGATGAACGGTCCTGCGACCGCGTCGTCCCTGAGGGCCTCGGCGGCGTCCTCCAGGGCCCGGTACACGAACCAGAGCTGCTCCGTGTAGCGGGTGTAGGCGTCGACTCCGAGTCTGCCCCCGAGCAGGTCGCTCATGAAGCTCGAGGTCTCTGCCTCGGTGTGCTGCTCGTGCGAGGCGACACGGATGACGGTGGAGAAGGCGTCCAAGGCGGACCTCCGAGAAATCGGAAGAAAAAGGAAAGGGGGAGACGGGCGCGACGGCCTTGCCGCCACGCCCGATCCTCCTACTTAGGCTTGCCTAAGTCAATATGTTCCCGACGCCCTGTCGGTAAAAACCTCGGTGGGCCGACTTCCTCGGGTCGGCACGGGGTCAGGGCAGCGTCAGGATCTCCGCCCCGGTGTCCGTGACCACCAGCGTGTGCTCGAACTGCGCGGTGCGCTTGCGGTCCTTCGTGACGACCGTCCAGCCGTCCTCCCACATGTCGTACTCGTGGGTGCCCAGGGTCAGCATCGGCTCGATGGTGAAGGTCATCCCGGGCTCGATGACGGTGGTGGCGTGCGGGCTGTCGTAGTGCGGGACGATCAGGCCGGAGTGGAAGGACGAATTGATCCCGTGGCCGGTGAAGTCCCGGACCACGCCGTAGCCGAAGCGCTTCGCGTACGACTCGATGACCCGGCCGATGATGTTGATCTGGCGGCCCGGCCGGACGGCCTTGATGGCGCGGTCGAGCGCCTCGCGGGTGCGCTCCACGAGCAGCCGCGACTCCTCGTCCACGTTGCCGCACAGGTAGGTGGCGTTGTTGTCGCCGTGGACCCCGCCGATGTACGCGGTCACGTCGAGGTTCACGATGTCGCCGTCCCGAAGGACGGTCGAGTCGGGGATCCCGTGACAGATGACCTCGTTGAGCGAGGAACACAGGGACTTGGGGAAGCCGCGGTAGCCCAGCGTGGAGGGGTAGGCACCGTGATCGCACATGTACTCGTGGGCGACGCGGTCCAGCTCGTCGGTGGTCACCCCCGGCGCGATCAGCTTGGCGGCCTCTTCCATCGCCTGGGCGGCGATCCGGCCGGCGATGCGCATGGCCGCGATGGTCTCGGGCGTCTGCACCTCCGGTCCGGTGTACGGAGTGGGCGCGGGCTTGCCCACGTACTCGGGACGGCGGATGTTTCCGGGAACGGAACGGACGGGGGTGAGCTCGCCTGGTACGAGCAGCGACTGGCCAGACATACAAGCGAGTGTATCGAGCGGGTATGGGGCAGCATGGCGACAGAGACCGGCAGCGAGAGGACCCGAGGACGATGGCCCTGTTCAAGAAGCGCCAGGTGGGTAAAGCGGGCGAGTGGTACTACTGCCTCGTCCACAACAAGGTCGAGGAAGGCCCGGAGTGTCCGGCGAAGGACCGGTTCGGCCCCTACGAGACTCAGGAGGAGGCGAGCCACGCCATGGAGACGGCGCAGGAGCGCAATCTCGAATGGCAGAACGACCCGAAGTGGAACGACAAGACCCGCGAGGACGGCGAGGCCGCTCCCTGACCGGCGCCACCGGCGCCACCGGGCGCGGGCGCTACCAGCGGCTGGGCGGCGGCGCGGTCAGCTGATCCGCCAGCCGCGCCAGCCGGTCCCGGAACCGCCGGGGCCCGCGCTGCACGGGCAGGCTGTTCTCCCCGGCCGCGGCGCTGACCAGGTGCTGCACGGTGTCCAGGTCCATCCCCCGGCCACCGCCGGGAGGTGCCCCCTGGGCGTCGCCGCCGGGCAGCGACAGCGCCTCGTGCGCGAGCGTCCCCAGATCCGGATCCCCGCCGTCCAGGGACAGTACGGTCGCACCCGCGCGCCGGGCGTCGTGGACCCGCTCCAGCAGCCCCTCGCCCGGCTGCTCCGGAGCCACCACCAGCAGGGTGTGACCGCGCCGGGCCGCCTCCAGCCGGCTCAGGCCGACCGACAGGTGCGGGGCGTCACCGGGCAGCACGTGGTGGCGTACGAGCGTGGGCGCCAGCTCGGGCAGCCCCGACCAGGCGGCCTCGTCGACCAGGTGCGCGGCCATGTGCCAGGGCTCGTACAGCTCGGTCCCGACGAGCAGCAGGTTCCCGCCGGCCGGCACGACCGACCGCCGCAAGGTGACGGCGAACCGCCGTGCGGCACCGGGCCACTCCGTACCGGCGAGCACCTCGCGCAGCAGCGCGACCCTCACGGCATCCATACCGGCATCCTGCCGCATAGAAGGGACATACGGGAGCCGTTCCTCCGCATCCGCCCCCACCGGCCGCCCGCTCCCGTGGATCTCACATCCGCCGCGCATTCGACTCTGGGGGTCCCGGCGTTACCCTCGCCCCCATGACCTCCACAGACAGCACGCAGCAGCCCCCCGCGAAGGCTCCCGCCAAGGACCCGTGGGACCTCCCCGACGTCTCCGGCCTGGTCGTGGGCGTCCTCGGCGGCACCGGCGACCAGGGCCGGGGCCTGGCCTACCGGCTCGCACGGGCCGGCCAGAAGGTGATCATCGGTTCCCGCGCCGCCGACCGGGCGCGGACCGCCGCCGACGAGCTCGGCCTCGGGGTCGAGGGCGCGGACAACGCCGAATGCGCGCGCCGCAGCGACATCGTGATCATCGCGGTGCCGTGGGAGGGCCACGCCAAGACCCTGGAATCGCTGCGCGAGGACCTCGTCGGCAAGCTCGTGGTGGACTGCGTCAACCCGCTCGGCTTCGACAAGCAGGGCGCGTACGCCCTCCAGGTCGAAGAGGGCAGCGCGGCCCAGCAGGCCGCCGCCCTCCTGCCGGACTCCCGCGTCACGGCGGCCTTCCACCACCTCTCGGCGGTCCTCCTCCAGGACGAGTCGGTCGACGAGATCGACACCGACGTGATGGTCCTCGGCGAGGTCCGCGCCGACACGGACATCGTCCAGGCCCTGGCCGCCCGCATCCCGGGCATGCGAGGCGTCTTCGCCGGCCGCCTGCGCAACGCCCACCAGGTCGAATCCCTGGTGGCCAACCTCATCTCCACCAACCGCCGCTACAAGGCCCACGCGGGCCTGCGCGTAACGGACGTCTGAGCCCGCCCGCGCCCCGGCACCCCGCCGTACGGGCCCCGCCGCGTGGCGGGGCCCCGTACGCCGGGCCCGTCAGCTCCGGCGTCCGCCGCGCCCCTCGACCGGGCCCAGGTGGGCCACCACGCCCCGGAAGAACCGGTCCACGGCGTCGTCCACGCTGCGGATGAACCCGGACTCGGTGTTGCCGCGGGTGCTGCCCATGCCCTTGAGCAGCGACAGCCGGAAGCCGGTCACCGAAGCACCGTCGACGGGTAGCAGGTCACCCGGTTCCGGTCGCAGCCGCTCCAGGGTGCCGCGCGGCCCGTTCCCGGCCTCGACCAGGCTCTCCACGTGCAGATCGGCCGGAGCCTCGGCGAGCAGCCGCACCAGCCGCTTCACCGTGGAGAGCGGGTAGGCGCCCTCGGGGGCCGGCACGTCCACGGACGTACGGACCTTCGAGGTCCTGAGGTCGGCGCTCACCGCGATGACGCTGCTGGTCCCGTCGATGCGCAGTTCCGCGGAGAGCTTCCCCTCGGCGCACAGACGCTCCGCCGCCGCGACCCGCCTGGCCTGCGGATCGCTGGCCCGCCGGGCCCGCTGCACGGGGAGCGCCTTCTGGCCGAGTTCCCCGCCGAGGCGCAGGCAGACCTGGCGGACGAGCCGCTCCCAGCTCTCCACCACCTCCACGGCGCGCGCGTCGCCCCGGCCGAGGGTTTCGTCCTCGATGCCCTTGCGTACGGGCACCCAGGAGGCGCCCATGTTCTGGAACCCGTGGCAGCCCGACTGCTCGTGCTGGAGGTACTCCAGCAGTTCCTCCAGGAGCCAGGCGTGCGCCGCGTTGCCCACGCCCTCGTGCCGGATCAGGAGCTGCGCCTGGTGGGCGACTTCGGCCCAGGAGAGGTGCCAGAGGCTGACCTTGTGCTTGCGGCGCCCGTCGACCTTCACTTCCACCATGGCGCGGCCTTCGAGGGCCACGTCGTTGGAGAGGGTGATCACGGCCTCGTAGCCGCGGCGCGCGGCGATGTCCATGTACGCCTGGACCTGCTCCGCCTTGAGCGGGTTGCCGTTCGTCTTCGTCTCCACGAGCGCCGTCCACAGCTTGCCCGCGCGCTCCACCCGGATCACCCCGTCGGGGCGCCGCGGGGTGTCCCCGTGCGGGAGGGAGACCTCGGTGAAGGTCTGCATCCGGCCGGCGGGCGCGCCGAAGCCGGCGGTGAGGCGGCGGCCGAACTTCGGTACCTGCGCCATGACGGACAGCAGCACCGAGGTGGCGCGCACCTCGCGCTCCTTGTCGCTCTTGAGCGAGGGGACGGGGAACAGGCGGGCCTGGCTCCAGGACTCGTTCTCGGCGAGGGAGTTCTTGGCCACCTTGGGCAGGGTGACCTTCTTCCTGGTCGTACGGGGGCCACGGCCACGGGTCTGGGCCGGTACGGCGGCTGCGGCGGCAGGGGTTGCGGGAGGGGCGTCGGCAGCGGCGGCGGCCGGCACGGGGTCCGGGGCCGGGGCCGCGTCGGCCTCACCGGGCGGCTGCGCGGCCGCGGGTGCGGGTGCCTCCGCCGGTTCCTCGCCCTGTTCCGTCTCCTCGGCCTCGTCGGCCTCCTCCAGCACCGGAATGCCGAAGTCGGTGGCCAGGCCCGCCAGCCCGGACTCGTAGCCCTGGCCGACGGCGCGGAACTTCCACTCCTCGCCCCGCCGGTACAGCTCGCCGAAGATGAAGGCCGTCTCCACGCTCGCGTCGTCGATCGAGTACCCGACCAGCGGCTCGCCGGAGCGGTCCGCCACCGTCATCCGCAGATCGTCGAGGTCCCCGAAGCGGGCGCCGCCGTACCGGCTGGCCGCCACCACGATCCGGGCGACCTCCTCGGGGACCGCCGTCAGGTCCACGCTGATGCGGTCCTCGTCGCCGTTGTCGGTCGGCGTCTTGCCCAGCAGCTGCACGCTGCCGTCGGCCGCCGCCGGGTTGTTGTAGAAGTAGAAGTCGTTCTCGCTGCGGATCTTGTCGTTCCCGTCCAGCAGCAGCACGGAGACGTCGGCGTCCCCGGCCCCCGAGGAGCTGGTCCAGCTCAGGCTCACCACGACCGCGCCGGCGTCCTCGCTGAGGGCGGTCAGGCTGACGTTCGCGCCCTTTGTGATCTCCTGCATTTCTTCCCCCCGGGTGGCCCGGCACCGTCCATGGCGGACCGAGGCGGCCGGGCTCTCCATCTGTGTGTCTCGCTGTGCGACTTGGGCACCGCACGTGCGGTGCGCCCCCGGCGAACCGTAACCGCGGCGGAGGAAAAGATCACGAGAAGGCGGAAAACAGCCGGACGGGAGCACGGCGGGCATGGGGGACACTGGAGGGGCTTGAACCGCTTCAGTGTCTCCGAGGAGCTTCAGACATGCCCCGCCTTGCCGTCTTCGCCGTTGTCCTCTGCGCCTTGGCCGTGGCCGCGGCCGTCGTCTCCTTCGTGGAAGGCAGCCTGCTCGGGATCGTGTGGGTGCTGATGGCCGGCATCACGTCGAACATGGCCTGGTTCTACGTGCGCAAGGCGAAGATCGAGAAGGCGCGCAACGCGGGCTAGGGCTTCGGCTTTACGAGGCCGCGCAGAAGCCGTTGGTGTCCTGCCAGAAGCGGTAGAGGTCGTGGCCGCAGTAGGTTTCCAGGTCGCTGACGCCCAGCGCGGACAGCAGCCCGTTCACCACGTCGAAGAAGTACGCGTTGACCTCCGGGATCCACAGCAGCGCGAAGACGGCCAGCAGCCCGAACGGGGCCAGCGGGGCCACCTCGCGGCGCACCCGGTGGGAGAGCCAGGGCTCGATGATGCCGTAGCCGTCGAGGCCGGGCACGGGCAGGAAGTTCAGGATCGCCGCCGAGACCTGGAGCAGGGCGAGGAAGGCGAGCGCGAAGCGGAACGGCTGGGGGACCCCGTCGAGGGCGTCCAGCCAGAACGGGGCCGTGCAGACGACCGCGAAGGCCACGTTCGTCAGCGGTCCCGCCGCCGAGATGAGGCTGTGCCGCCAGCGGCCCTCGATCCGGTTGCGCTCGATGTACACCGCGCCGCCGGGTAGGCCCAGGCCGCCCATGATCACGAAGATCACCGGCAGGACGATGCTGAGCAGCGCGTGCGTGTACTTCAGGGGGTTCAGGGTCAGGTAGCCCTTGGCCCCGACGCTGAGGTCGCCGCTGTGCAGGGCGGTACGGGCGTGCGCGTACTCGTGCAGGCACAGCGAGACGATCCACGCCGACGTGACGAAGAGGAACACGGCGAGACCGGTGCTGGTCGAGTAGCCCGTCCACACCGCCCACCCGGTCACGGCCATCACGGCGAAGATGCCGATGAAGACGGGACTGATCCGCCGCTCGCTGCGGTCGTGACTACGGTTGACGCTCCCCAGGTGACCCATGCGGCGAACCTATCCCGTGGACGGAGCCGAAGGGGCCCCGGGGCCAGGGACAATGGGCCGGTGCGTTACGCGATCCTCGGCACCACCCAGGCCATCCGCGACGACGGGAGCACGCTCCCGGTCGGCGGACCGCGGCTGCGCGCGCTCCTGACCGCGCTCGCGCTGAGGCCCGGACGGGCGGTGCCCGCGGCCGCGCTCGTCGACGAGGTGTGGGACGGGGACCCGCCGGCCGAGGCCGTGGCCGCGCTCCAGGCGCTGGTGGCCCGGCTGCGGCGGACGCTGGGACACGAGCAGGTGCGGTCGGGGGAGGACGGCTACCTGCTCGTCGCCGCCCGCGAGGACATCGACCTCTACCGCTTCGAGCGGCTCGCGCGGGAGGCGGCCGCGGCCCCCGACCCGGCCGAAGCGTCCGCCCTGTACGACGCGGCCCTCGCGCTGTGGCGCGGCGAAGCACTGAGCGACCTCCCCGACCGGACGGCGGAAGCCGCCCGCTGGGAGGCGCTACGGCTGGACGCGCGCCGGGGCCGGCTGGGCGCGGCCCTGGCGCTGGGCGAGGCGGAGGCCGCGCTGCCGGAGCTGACCGCGCTGTGTGCCGGGCTGCCGCTGGACGAGCCGCTGCAGGTCCTGCGGATCCGGGCGCTGCGCGACGCGGGCCGCCCAGCGGAGGCGCTGGCCGCCTTCGAGGAGGTCAGGCGCAGCCTCTCGGAGCACCTGGGCACCACCCCCGGCCCGGCCCTGCGCACCCTGCACGAGGCCCTGCTGAGCCCGGCGGCCGCCGGCCCGGCCCCGACGCCGGCCACTGCCGCCGCCCCGGCCCCGGAGCCCCGCGCGGAGGTTCCCGTACCGGCCGGGCAGGGCAATCTGCGCGCCCGGCTGACCACCTTCGTCGGCCGGGAGGACGACATCCGGGTCATCGGGGCCGATCTCGCGCGGGCCCGGCTCGTCACGCTGCTCGGGCCCGGCGGGGCCGGGAAGACGAGGCTGTCGCAGGAGGCCGCCGAAGCCCATGCCGGCGACGGCTGGCCCGACGGGGTGTGGTTCGTGGAACTGGCCCCCATCGACGGCCCGGGCGGCCCCGGAGGCCCAGGCAGCCCGGCCGGCTCGGGAGGCTCAGGCGCGGCCGACGGCTCCGCGGGCGCCGGCGCCGACCCCGCGGCGGCCGCCGAAGACGTGGCCGCGGACGTCGCCGAGGCGGCCCTCGCCGCGCTCGGGGCCCGCGAGACCAAGCTGCGCGGTGCCTCCGCCGAGGAGATGCGGGCACTGACCGACCGGGCGGGGGACCGTGCCCTCGACCGGCTCGCGGAGCATTGCGCACGGCGCCGGATGCTGCTGATCCTCGACAACTGCGAGCACGTCATCGAGGCCGCCGCCGACCTCGCCGACCGGCTCCTCACCCACTGCCCCGGCGTGCAGATCCTCGCGACCAGCCGCGAACCCCTCGGCGTGCCCGGCGAGATGCTGCGCCCCGTGGAACCGCTGCCCGACCCCGTCGCGCTGCGCCTGCTCGACGACCGGGGCTCCGCCGCCCGCGCCGGGTTCACCATCGACGAGGATCCGGCCTCGGCCGTGGAGATCTGCCGCCGCCTGGACGGTCTGCCGCTGGCGATCGAGCTGGCTGCGGCCCGGCTGCGGTTGCTGACTCCGCGGCAGATCGCGGATCGTCTGGACGACCGGTTCCGGCTCCTGACCAGTGGTGCGCGCACGCTCCTGCCGCGTCAGCAGACCCTGCGTGCGGTGGTCGACTGGTCCTGGGACCTCCTCGACGAGCCCGAGCGCACGGTCCTTCGCCGCCTGTCGGTCTTCGCGGGCGGCTGCGATCTGACGGCCGCCGAAGCCGTCTGTGCCGAGGGCGGGGACCTGGACGTCGCGGACCTCCTCGGCTCCCTCGTCGACAAGTCCCTCGTCGTCGCCGCCCCCGGCCCCGACGGCAGCGGCATGCGCTACCGCCTCCTGGAGACTGTCGGCGAGTACGCCGCCGAGCGGCTCGCCGCGGCCGCCGGGGACCAGGAGGCCACCGAGCGCCGCCACCTCGTCCACTACCGGGAACTGGCCCGCGCCACCGACCCGCAGCTGCGCGGGCGCGGCCAGCGGGCCGCCACGCAGCGGCTCGCCACCGAGTACGAGAACCTGCGCACGGCCCTGCGCCGGGCCGTCGGCCTGCGCGACGAGGGCGAGGTGCTCTGCCTGATCCACTCGCTGTACTGGTACTGGCAGATGCAGGATCTGCGCACCGAGATGCGGCACTGGTCGAACGCGGCGGGAGCCTTCGGCCCCGATCCCTTCCTGCCGCCCGCCGTACCCGCGAAGCCCGTGCACGAACAGATCGTGGACAGCCCTCCGCCGTACACCGGGGAGCTCCTCACGGAGGGCTGGCGCAGTGTCCGCCTCATCCAGCTCGCCGCCCGCGACCAGAACAACGAGGGCTGGTACGCGCCTTCGATCCGGGGCCGGATCGAAGGCATGATCGAGGTCTACGGCTCCGACCTGCCGCAGATCTGCCGCAATCCCGGCGGGCTGTGGATCTACGTCGTCATGCTCTTCGGGGATCCGGAGCTGCTCCGCCGCGTGGTCGACGACACCGTGGCCACCACCCGCCGGCTCGGCCACCCCTGGGAACTGGCCTCGGCCCTCCAGCTGCGCGCCAACATCCTCGCCAACCGCGCCGACTGGGCCGGCAACGCCGCCCGCGACGCCGAGGAGAGCCTGGCCCTCTTCGAGGGGATCGGCGACGACTGGGGCTGCGCGGAAGCCCTCTCCGCCCGCGCCGAATCCCGCGAGAAGGGTGGCGAGTACACCCTGGCCGCCGAGGACTACCGGGCGGCCATCGTGCACGCCGAACGGCTCGGCGCCAAGGCCCAGGTGACGGTCCTGCGGGTCCGCATGGCCGGGGCCCTCATGGAGGACGGCCACGGCCCGCTGGCCGAGGAGATCCTCACCGGGATCCTGGACGCCCCGCAGCGCTACGGCAACGAAGCCATGCCCGCCGCCCGGATGTTCCTCGCGACCCAGCTCGGCTTCACCGGCCGGATCCCCGAGGCCCGCGCCCAGATCCAGGTCCTGCGCGAGGAGTTCGCGTTCGGGGCCTACGCCCTCTTCGACGCCTTCCTGATGGGCATCCTGGCCTGGCTGGACGTGGAGGAGGGCAGGTACGGGGACGCCCTGGTCCAGGCCCGCAAGGCGTTGGAGGCGGTGGAGGATCCGCTCGCCGCCATGGTCGCCCCGCAGATGCGGGCCGTGTACCTGATGACCGCGGCCGACGCGCACTCCGGTCTGGGCGGCGAGGAGCACGCCCGGACGGCGGCCGTTCTGCTCGGGTCCTACCGGGCCCACCTGCCGCCGGCCCACGTGCCCCCCAGGCTGGAACGCGAAGGCTCCGCCCGGGCCGTGGCGCGGGCGAGGGCCGCGCTGGGCGAAGCCGCGTACGAGGCCGCGTACGCCGAAGGCGGCCGCCTCACGGTGGAGGAGGCCGCCGCCCTCGTCTGATCCGGTCCTTCTCTTCTCACGGTCCGTCCGGGACGCGATCCGCACGGACCGCCCGGATCAGGTCTTCTGGCGGAACTTGCGGATGGCCAGCGGCATGGTGACCGCGGTGATCGCCACCGACCAGCCGAGGGTCATCAGCACGGAGTGGCCGACCGGACCGCCGTTGATCAGCCCGCGGGCCGCGTCGGCCAGGTTGGACAGCGGGTTGTAGTCGGTGAAGGACTGCAGCCAGCCCGGCATCGTGGACGGCGGGGCGAAGATCGAGCTGCCGAACTGCAGTGGCATCAGGACCAGCATCGCCATGCCCTGCACGGCCTGCGCGGTCTTCATGGTCAGACCGAGCAGGATGAAGATCCACATCAGCGAGGCGCCGAAGACCGCCGCCAGGCCGATGGACAGGAACAGGTCCAGGACCGAGGTCTTGATCGACAGGCCGAGGATGAAGCCCACGGTCAGCAGGATCGCGATGGCGACCATCATGCGGCCGATCTCGACCACGATCTTCGCGATGAGCACGGACGACCGGGCGATCGGCATGGACCGGAAGCGGTCCATCACGCCCTTCTTGAAGTCGTCGTTGACCCCGGTGCCGACACCCATCGCGATGTTCATGCCCATCATGGCCATCAGACCGGGCACCACGTAGTTGACGTACTCCGCCTGGTTGCCCTTGCCGGAGATCGCGCCGCCGAAGACGAACACGAACAGCAGCGTGAAGATGATCGGCATGAACAGGACGTCGAACATCGACTCGGGGTCCTGCTTGATCTGCAGGGCGTTGCGGCGCACCAGGGCGCCGATGTGCCGCAGATTGGCCCGCAGGCCGATCCGGCCCTCGCCGGCCGGTACCGCACGGTCCGGCCTGGAGGGCGCGGGGGCGCTGGGCTTCGTCGTGGTTACGGTGCTCATGCCGCGACCTCCTCGGTCTGCTCGGTGGGGACGGAATCTTCGGGCCCGGAGGGCTTCTGGCCGGTGATGGCCAGGAACACCTCGTCGAGGCTGGGCAGGTAGGTGCCGAGGTCGGCGATCGGGTAGCCGCGGGCGGCCAGCAGGCCGACCACCGCGGTCAGCTGCTCGTCGCTGAGGATCGGGACCAGCAGGACGCCCTCGTCCGGCACGGCCTGGGAGCCGGCCACCCCGTCGAGCCCGGCCTCCGCGAGGGAGCGGGCCATGCCCGGCAGATCGGCGGCGGAGACGGGACGGATCTTCAGCGTGCGGCCGCCGACCTGGGCCTTCAGCTCGTCGACCTTGCCGTTGGCGATGACCTTGCCGCGGTCGACGACCGTCAGCTCGCTGGCGAGCTGCTCGGCCTCCTCCATGTACTGGGTGGTGAGCAGGACGGTGGCCCCCTCGGCGACCATCCGCTGCACCTCGTCCCACACCTCGTTGCGGGTACGGGGGTCCAGACCGGTGGTCGGCTCGTCCAGGTAGAGCACGGCCGGGCTGCCGATCATCGAGGCGGCCAGGTCGAGCCGGCGGCGCATGCCGCCGGAGTAGTGCATGGCCGCCTTCTTCGCCGCCTCGGTGAGGGAGAACCGCTCCAGCAGCTCGTCGGCGCGGGCCTTGGCGTCCTTGCGGGACAGGTCCAGCAGCCGGCCGATCATGTAGAGGTTCTCCCGGCCGGAGAGCTTCTCGTCGACCGAGGCGTACTGCCCGGTCAGGCCTATGGTGCGGCGCAGCTGCCGGGGCTGGCGGACCACGTCGTACCCGGCGACGAAGGCTGTGCCGGAGTCCGGGACCTCAAGGGTGGACAGGCAGCGCACGAGGGTGGTCTTGCCCGCGCCGTTGGGGCCGAGCACCCCGTGGACGGTGCCCTCGCGGACATCGAGGTCCACACCGTCGAGGGCTTTGGTCTCGCCGTAGTGCTTGACCAGCCCCCGCACCTTTACGGCGTGCGAGCCGTTCGGGGGAATGTTGTCGTTTCGCGTCATGTCCACCATGGGACCATCCGCCGCTGACATCCCACCGACAAAGCACCGACGGGCCACCGACACGCCGGCCGACAAGTCGGTGGACAACGGCCGGCGGCCCGCCGACACGGATGTCGGCGGGCCGCCGGGCTCGTCGGATGCAGCGGGTACGGCTAGTGGAACGCGTGCTCCGCCTGCGGGAACGTTCCGCCGACCACGTCCTCGGCGAAGGCCTTCGCCGCGTCGCCCATGGTCTGGCGGATGTTCGCGTACTGCTTGACGAAGCGCGGCAGCTTTCCGCTGGTCAGCCCCATCATGTCGGTCCACACCAGCACCTGGGCGTCGCACTCCGAGCCCGCGCCGATGCCCACCGTCGGGATGTGCAGGGACCGGGTGACCTCGGCGGCCAGCTCGGCCGGGACCAGCTCCAGCACCACCGCGAAGGCGCCCGCGTCCTGCGCCGCCTTCGCGTCGCGCAGCAGCTGGTGCGCGGCCTCGTCGCTGCGGCCCTGGACGCGGTAGCCCATGGCGTTCACGGACTGCGGGGTCAGACCCAGGTGGGACATGACGGGGATGCCGGACTGCACGATCAGCTCCGTCTGGGCCAGCGAGCGCTCGCCGCCCTCCAGCTTCACCGCGCCGACCCCGGCGTCCTTGACGAGCCGGGTGGCACTGCGCAGCGCCTGTACGGCGCCCTCCTGGTACGAGCCGAACGGCAGGTCGCCGACGATCAGGGCCCGGCTGGTGCCCCGTACGACGGCGGCCGAAAGGATGGTCATCTCGTCCATCGTGACCGGGACGGTGGTCTCGTAGCCGAGGTGACAGTTGCCCATGGAGTCGCCGACGAGCATGACCGGGATGCCGGCCTCGTCGAACACGGACGCGGTCATCGCGTCGTAGGCGGTGAGCATGGGCCACTTCTCGCCGCGTTCCTTGGCGAGGGTGAGGTCGCGGACGGTGATGCGCCGAGTGCCCGTGCCTCCGTACAGCGTGGCGGAGGCGGCTTCGCGGGCAGGCGAAACGGCATGCGTCATTGCAACTGCTCCTTGATGTTCATCTCGAGGCACCCTTACGGCGTCCCCGGACTCACCCACCATGGTGGCACTCGTCCGGCCCGGCGGGGAAGTGGCACGAAGACCGGTTCGTCCCTCGTTCGTCACACTCCAGGCCCGCCCGAGGCCTGCTCCGGGCGTGCGCCCGGCGCCCAGCCGGTTCGCACCCGCCAATGTGCGCGTTTCGTGACAACCGGAACCCCGGCCGCTCGGCCGTTCGTCCTCCCGGACGTACGGCCGAGACAATCGGCGCGGAACGCTCCGCATATCGCCTAGGGTCAAGAGGCGGGGACGGAGCGCAAGCACGGCAGCGAGGGCAGTGGCATGGCACAGGCGTACAAGACGGAGATGGAGAGCAACGGCTCGGAGCCGGAGCCCTCCCGAACCGGTCTCCCGCGCCGGCTGGCCGATCTGCGGGGCGACCGGGGCATTTGGCGCCGCGGCATCGTCCTGGCGGCGCTCGCGGTACTGCTCTGCCTCGTCATGCTCTTCCACGCCGAGCTGCCCAACGACGTCGGCAACCTCGGCAGCCTCACCGAGACCTTCCTGCCCTGGCTGGGACTGGCCGTCCCGGTCCTCTTCGCCGCCGCGCTCTTGCGCAGGTCCGCGACCGCGCTCATCGCGATACTGCTGACCGCCGCGGTCTGGTTGAACCTGTTCGGCGGACTGGTCACCGACAAGTCCCACGGGGGCGGCAACCTCACGGTCGCCACCCACAACGTCGACGCCGACAACACCGACCCCGTCGGCACCGCCGCGTCGGTCGCCGAGGCCGGAGCCGACGTCCTGGCCCTGACCGAGCTCAAGGGCAGTGCCGTCCCCGTCTACGAGAAGGCCCTGGCGGGCACGTACAAGTACCACTCGGTCGAGGGCACCGTCGGCCTGTGGAGCAAGTACCCGCTGGTCTCCAGCCAGCCCGTCGACATCCGGCTGGGCTGGACCCGGGCGATGCGGGCCACCGTCCAGACTCCCTACGGGGAGGTGGCGGCCTTCGTCGCGCACCTGCCCTCGGTCCGGGTCAAGCTCAACGCCGGGTTCACCGCCAACCAGCGCGACAACAGCGCCGACGCCCTGGGCGCCGCGCTCGCCGCCGAACCGCTGAAGAAGGTCATACTGCTCGGCGACCTCAACGGAACTGTCAACGACCGGGCCCTGTCCGAGGTCACTTCGCAGCTGCGTTCCACCCAGGGCGCGTCCGGCGACGGCTTCGGCTTCAGCTGGCCCGCGCAGTTCCCGATGGCCCGCATCGACCAGATCCTGGTCCGCGGGGTCACCCCGGAGGCCTCCTGGACACTGCCCCGCACGGGCAGCGACCACCTTCCGATCGCTGCCCGGGTCACGGTCGAGCCGTAGGGCCTACGCCCGCTCGCGCCAGCCGTTCGTGATGGGCAGCCGGCGGTCCTTGCCGAAGCCCTTCGCGGAGATCTTGGTGCCCGGCGGGTACTGCCGGCGCTTGTACTCCGCCGTGTCCACCATCCGCAGGGTCTTCGCGACCAGCTCGCGGTCGTAGCCGGCCGCGACGATCGCCTCCAGGCCCTGGTCGCGGTCCACGTACAGGTCCAGGATCCCGTCCAGGACCGGGTAGTCCGGCAGCGAGTCGGTGTCCACCTGTCCCGGGCGCAGCTCGGCGCTCGGCGGCTTCACGATGGAGTTCTCCGGGATCGGCGGGGTCTCGCCGCGCTCGGCCGCCGCACGGTTGCGGTACTCCGCGAGGCGGAAGACGTCCGACTTGTAGACGTCCTTGATCGGGCCGTACGCGCCCACCGAGTCGCCGTACAGGGTGGAGTAGCCGACGGCCAGCTCCGACTTGTTGCCCGGGGCCAGCACGATGTGGCCCTCCTGGTTGGAGACGGCCATCAGCATGGTGCCGCGCAGCCGGGACTGGAGGTTCTCCTCGGCGAGCCCGGTCAGGCCCAGCGACCCCATGTACGCGTCGAACATCGGCTCGATGGATACGGTGCGGAACCGCAGCCCGGTCCGCTGGGCCAGGTCGGCGGCGTCGCCCCTGGAGTGGTCCGAGGAGTACTTCGAGGGCATCGAGATGCCGTACACGTTCTGCGCGCCGATCGCGTCGCAGGCGATGGCGGCGACGAGCGCCGAGTCGATGCCGCCGGAGAGCCCGATCAGGACCGAGTGGAAGCCGTTCTTGCGGACGTACGCGCGCAGGCCCACGACCAGGGCGTCGTAGATCTCCTCGTCGTCCTCCAGGCGCTGCGCGTAGCCGCCGGTCACGACCGCCTCGTACGGTTCCACCGGCTCCTCGGAGAGGATCACGCGGTCGATGCGCAGGCCGTCGTCCACGGTGCCCTCGACCGGGGTGGCCGGCGCGGCGGGGAGGTCGAGGTCGATCAGTACGCAGCCCTCGGAGAACTGCGGGGCGCGCGCGATGACCTCGCCGCCGGCGTCGACGACGATCGAGTCGCCGTCGAAGACCAGCTCGTCCTGGCCGCCGATCATCGCCAGGTAGGCGAGGGTGCAGCCGGCCTCCTGGGCGCGCTTGCGGACCAGTTCGAGGCGCAGGTCGTCCTTGTTGCGCTCGTAGGGGGACGCGTTGATCGAGATCAGCAGCCCGGCCCCGGCGGACCGGGTGGCGGGAACGCGCCCGCCCTCCTGCCAGAGGTCCTCGCAGATGGCCAGGGCCACGTCGATCCCGCGCACCCGCACGACCGGCTGGGTGTCGCCCGGCACGAAGTACCTGAACTCGTCGAAGACCCCGTAGTTGGGGAGGTGGTGCTTGGCGAAGCGCAGGACGACCTTCCCGCCGTGCAGGACGGCCGCCGCGTTCTCCGGGGACCCCGCCGGGCGGCCGAGCCTGGGCGCGGCCTTCTCCGTACGGTCGAGGTAGCCGACGATGACCGGGAGGTCGCCGAGGCCCTCGGCCGCCAGCCGCTCCGCGAGTTCGCGCAGTGCCGTACGGGAGGCTTCGACGAAGGAACCGCGCAGGGCGAGGTCCTCGACGGGGTACCCGGTCAGCATCATCTCCGGGAACGCCACCAGGTGGGCGCCCTGTTCGGCGGAGTGCCGGGTCCAGTGCACGACCGAGTCGGCGTTGGCGGCGATGTTGCCGACATGCGAGTCGATCTGATTCAGAGCGAGACGAAGTTGAGGCACGGAGCCACTCTAATCGTCTTTCTGACGCGATGTCCTGGACATCGCCGGTTCAGCCGATCGGACCGGCGTACTTCACGGAGGGGAGACGGCCGCCGGGGGTGATGTCGGCGGTCAGGTTCGAGGTGCCCTTGGGGACCTCGTAGGCGATGACTCCGGTCGCCGAGGCGCCCGGCAGGATGTCGCCCTTGATCATCTTCGGCATGTCCCCGTCGAACACCATCTTGCCGGCCAGGCCCTGCTCGTCACGGAGGTTGGGCACCGAGTAGATGACGTTGAGGGTCTCGGTCGAGTTGTTGGTGATCGTGAGGGTCACCTCGACCGCGTTGCCCACCTTGATGTACTCGTTGGAGGTGACGTACTTCTTCGGCGCCGACAGCTTCACCTCGACGCCGCTCGGGTACTTGAAGGTCTCGCCGAACGGCAGCGCGCTGGTCAGGCCGGGCACCTGGGTCGGCGAGGGGGACGGGGTCGGCTTCGCCGGGGTGCTGGGGTAGGCCGGGGTGGTGTCCTCGTACCGGCGGGCCTCGGAGATCGAGTCGTCGATCTTGCCGAGGACGGCCTGGGTGAGGAAGTAGCCGCCGACCGAGGCGCCGATGGCGACCAGTCCGAGGACGGTGCCCACCACGGCCATCGTGCCGCGCGGGGCGCCCGAGCGGGACCGGACGACGGCCGCGATGCCGACGCCGAGGCCGATCAGGCCGAGGGGGACGCCGGCCCAGAACAGGAACGGGATGAGGCCGACCACGATGCCGATCAGGCTCATGACCAGGGCCGTCACGGCCATGCCGTTGGTGGGGGGCGGGGGAGCCGGGTAGCCGAACTGCGCCGCTGGGTAGCCGCCGTTGGCGGGCGCGGACCAGGGGTTGGCGGGGGCGCCGGGGGCGCCCGGTGCACCCGGGCCGCCGGGAGCGCCGTAGGGGGAGCCGTACGGGGCTGCGAACGCGGGGGCCGCGGGGGCGGCCGGCGGGGCGGGGGTGACCGGGGCGAAGGGGGCCGGGGCGGGAGCCGGAGCGGCGGCCGGGGCCGGGGGAGCCGCCGGGGCGGCCGGCGCCTCGGGCCGGGCGTCGGCGGGTTCCTCGGCGGGGGCTTCGGGCCGGGCGTCGGCGGGGGCGTCGGACGGGGCCTCGGTGGGCGCCTCGGGCCGGGCGTCGGCCGGGGCTGCCGCCTCGGCCGGGGGCTTGGTCAGCGACAGGGGCTGCGCCGGCGCCGGTATGGATACCGCCTCGGGTATGGAGACGCCTGCGGGCTCCGTCGGCGGGCCGGACGGGGTGCTGGGCGGGTTCGGCGGGGTGCTCATACCGGTGGGAGGTCCTTCGTTTCGCAGTCGGCGCGTGACGATCACCAGCCTGTCATGAACGCGCGCCCACCCGCCGTGCATTTCGGCGTGGTCCGGGCCCGCGGGGGCCCGGACCGGCGGCGGCGTCGCCCCCGACCGGCCGCGGGGGCCCACCCGGTACCGGCCCGGTACCGGGTGGGCGGTGGCTAGCGCTGGTAGCCGAGGACCGTCATCATCCCGGCCTCCGCGTGGTACACGTTGTGGCAATGCACCATCCACAGGCCGGGGTTGTCGGCGTCGAAGTCGGCCGTCAGTTTCCCGCCCGGCAGGATCGCCGCCGTGTCCTTGCGGGCCCCGCCCGCCCCGCCGCCGAGCGCGAAGGTGTGCCCGTGCAGGTGGAGCGGGTGCCACATCGTTGTGGAGTTGTTGAACTCCAGGCGGACCCGCTCCCCGGCCTTCACCGGATGCCGCTGGTCGGGCGCGTACGGCTTTCCGTCGAAGGCCCAGTCGTACTTGGCCATGCCGCCGGTCAGTTTGATCTTCACCGTACGGTCCGGCTCGCGCGCGACGAGCGCCACCGGCTCGGCGGCCTTGAGCCCGTCCGCGGTCAGCGGCCGCCCGGACAGCTCGGCGGGCCGGGTCGCGGCGGTCGGCGCCGCCCCCGAGCCGCTGCGCAGCAGCGCGAGCGCCGAGGCCGCTTCGCCCTTGCCCTCGGCGAGCGCGGTCAGCGGGAACACCCCGTCGCCCGCCGTCACCAGGACGTCGTACCGCTCGCCCATGCCCAGGAGCAGTGAGCGCGCCTTGGCGTGCTCGACCGGGAACCCGTCGGTGTGGGTGACCGTCAGCTCGTGGCCGCCCAGGGCGATCCGGAAGGCGGTGTCCCCGCCCGCGTTGACGATGCGCAGCCGGATCCGGTCGCCGGGCCGGGCGGTGAAGACCGAAGGGTCCTCGGGGGTGCGGCCGTTGACCAGGTAGTGCGGGTAGGCGACATCGCCCGCGTCCTTGCCGAGGATCTCGCTCTCGCCGCCCATGAGCACCCGGGACGGGCCGCCGGAGGCCGGGGCCGAGGAGCCGGCGGGGGCGGCGGGCATGTTCATGGAGCCGTGGCCCGAGTGGCCGCCGCCTCCCGAGCTCATGTCCATGCCCTTGCGGAGTTCGGCGAGCACGGCGTCGGGGGTGGAGCCGTCCACCCCGTCGAGCCAGTCGTCCAGGACCACCACCCACTCCTTGTCGTAGGAGAGGGGTTCCTTGGGGTCCTCGACGATCAGCGGCGCGTACAGCCCGCGGTCCTGCTGGACCCCGGAGTGCGGGTGGAACCAGTACGTCCCCGGGTGCGGGACGGCGAACCTGTACGTGAACGAGCCGCCCGGGGCGATGTCCCGCTGGGTCAGCCCCGGGACCCCGTCCATGTCGTTGCGCAGGGCCAGGCCGTGCCAGTGCAGGGAGGTGGCCTCGGGGAGGTTGTTGGCCAGGGTCAGGTCGAGGGTGCCGCCCGCGGTGACCCGTACCTCCTGGCCGGGGAGCCGGTCCCCGTACGCCCAGGTGCGGACGGAACGGCCGCCGCCGAGGTCGAGCGGGGTGGCGGTGGCCGTCAGCCGGACCTCGGTGAGCGGGCCGGTGGCCTTGCGGGCGGCCTCGGCGGCCCGCACCTCGGGGCCGGCCGGGTCCACGTAGCCGCCGGGGGCGGGGCGGGAGGAGCCGCCGTCCATGGAGCCGGATCCGTGGTCCATGCCGGCCATGCCGGATCCGGATCCCGAGCAGGCGGCGAGCAGCCCGGAGCCGGCCAGGGCCGCGCCGGCGCCGAGCACGGCGCGGCGGGACGGGGTCGAAGGGGCGGAAGGAGCCGAAGGGGTGGGGGAGGGGGAGAAGGGGGAACGCATGGCGGAACACCTCGTGATGGCGTGGCGCGGGCAGGTGGGCTCCGTCTGCCGCCGCCCCGAAGGCGTGCGGGGGCGACGACGGGGCCCGGCCTATACGCGCTGCACCGCCAGCAGGGTGAGGAGTTCGCGGGGTCCCGGCGGGTCAGGACCGCCCGACCGGCCCGGCGCGCGTGCCGCGCCCCCGAGCGGCGCGGTACGGCGCGGGCCGGCCAGTCCGGCTCCGAGGATCAGCAGGGTGAGCGCGCCGAGTACGGCGAGACACACCGACATGGGGTCCATGCCGGTGTGGGGGCGCGGGGCTTCCGCGGCCGCCGCGGCTGCCTGCCCGGCCGGTTCCGGGGCCATGGCGTGGGCGGCGGCGGTGGTGCCGTGGTCCGTCGCCGGTCCCGGTGGCGCGTGTTCGGCCGCGGGAACGAAACGGGCGGCCGGCACGTCATCCATGGCATGGGCCTGAGTCGGATGGCCCAGCGTGTGCATGCTCACGATGCCCAGCAGCAGCGCGGCGAGCAGGAGCAGCCGGGGCCACCCGACAGCTTCTCGCTCGGTACGCAGGGCAGGGCGTGTCATGGGCGGAACCCTACCCGGGGTGGGTATCCGATCGTAGGACCGGGCCCGGCCGTGTTTAGGATTAGTCCCACTATGTCCGTAAAGGCCTGTTCTTGAAGCCGCGAAGTCCTGGAAATCCGTGAACAGCAGTCCTTCCCCCGCCGCAGCGCCCGGGGCCGGAGCCCGCGCCGTGGCCCTGCTCATCGGCCTCGGCGCCGCCGCCTACACCGCGTGGGTCCTCGAAGTCGTCCTCTCCACGGGCCTGAACCCCATCGAGACGTACGTCAGCGAACTCGCCGCCCAGGACCAACCGCTCGGCGGCCTGTTCCGGGCCACCGACTTCACCGCGGGCCTCCTCGCCTTCTTCGGCGGCCTCCTGGCCCTGGCCCGCCTCCCGCGGCACCCCGAATCCCGCCGCTTCTGGTCCGTCGCCGGCTGGGCCGGAGTCACCCTCTTCGGCGCGTCCACCGCCGCCGACGCCTGGCTGCCGCTCAGCTGCGCGCCGACCGTGGACCCCGTGTGCGCGGCCCGGGAGACCGCCGGACTGGTCCCCGCCACCCATCAGGCCCATGCCATCAGTAGCAGCCTCGCCATGACGGGCGCCCTCGTCGGGATAGTGGCCCTCACGGTCGCCGCCCGCCGCTACGGCAGCCTCGCCCCGCTCGCCCGCTTCGGCCCCGCGCTCGTCGGGCTGGAGCTGGTCGCCACCGTCTGGACCCTGTCCGCCATCGCCATGTTCACCGCCGGGCACGGCACCTGGGCCCTCGGCGCCGGGCAGCGGCTCCAGGTGCTGTTCGTGGCCCTCTGGCTGGGCCTGCTCGCGTACTCCGTGCACAAGGAGCGCCGCACGTGACCCGCCCCACCCCGGTGACCGGCGCTTTCGTGCGCGTCGACGGAATCCCGCTGCACGTCGTGGTCGAGGGCAGCGGCCCGCCCGTGGTGCTCAGCGCCGGGCTCGCCATGGCCTGGTTCGACTGGGACTCCGTGGCCGGGCTGCTCGTCGCGGCCGGGCGCACCGTCGTCCGCTTCGACCGGCCGGGGCACGGGCTCAGCGCCCCCGCCACCCGGCCGCCGAGCGCCGCGGGAGAGGCCGACCGGATCGCCGGGCTGCTGGACGCGCTGGGACTGGGCGGGGCCCCCGTCACCCTCGCCGGACACTCCATCGCCGGTTTCCACGCCGAAGCCTTCGCCCGCCTGTTCCCGGAGCGGACCGCTGCGGTCGTACTGGTCGACGGCAGCGTCGAGGAGCGGCCCCGCACCCTGCTGCCGGCCTCCGTGCGGACCGCCGCCGCCGGTGTCCTCGGCCGGGCCCTGACCGCCGCGGGCGTGCCCGCCGCGCTGGGACCGCTGGCCCGGCGGGCCACCGTACGGGCCTCCCGCACGGGCGGCGCGGACCCGGCCGCGCCCGATCTCGTACGCCGCTGCTACCGGACCGGCCGGGTCTGGCGCGGGATCCTGCTGGAGAACTCCCGCTACCCGGACGTGGCCGCCGAGGTACTGGCGCTGCGCGCGGAGCGCCCGCTGACCGTGCCGGCCACCGTCCTGGCCGGCTACGACGGCACCGCGCGCGGCCCGGCGCTGGCCTGGCTGGCCCGTCAGGCGGAGCTGGCCGACCGGATCGGCGCCCGCTTCGAGGTCGCGGACCCGGCGGGCCACCTGGTCATGCTGGACCGCCCGCACCAGGTGGCACGGGCGGTCCTCGACGCATCGGGGTCGGACGGGACGGTCTAGCCCTTGGCGTAGACCGCCTCCGCCCAGCCGGCTATCTGCTCCTCGGACAGGTGCTTGGCCAGATCGGCCTCGCTGATCATGCCGACCAGCCGCTTGTCCTTGATGACGGGGAGCCGGCGGATCTGGTGGCCCTGCATCTCCTGGAGCACCTCGGAGACGTCCGCGCCCGCGTCGATCCAGCGCGGGGTGCCCCTGGCCATGTCACCCGCCGTGATCTTCGACGGGTCGTGCCCCTTGGCCACACAGCCGACGACGATGTCGCGGTCGGTCAGGATGCCGCAGAGCCGTTCGTTGGAATCGCTGATGGGCAGCGCGCCCACGTTGAGGCGGGCCATCAGCTGGGCCGCCCGGTCCAGGGTCTCGGTGGCGGGGATCCACTGGGCCCCGGGGTGCATGATCTCTCCGGCGGTGGTCATCGCGTAAACCTCCTGAGCGCGCCGTAGTGGCCTGGCGCGGATGCGCTTGCCTCGGCGTCCCCATCGTCGTTCGGCCGTTCGGACTACGCGACCCGACGGGGTCGGGGCAGGGCCGTACGGGTGACACCGGGCCGCCCGGCGGGGGCGCCGCACGGCCCGGTGCCCGCCCGGTCAACCCGCCGGCTGCGCCCCGCGCTGCTTCAGCATGTCGGCCATCAGGGTGAGCTCCGACTGCTGCGCCGCCACCATGCCTTCGGCCAGCGCCCGCTCGGCCGGGGTCCGGCACTGCGCGGCGCAGCCCTTCGCCATGGCGACGCCGCCCTTGTGGTGCTCGGTCATCAGCCGGAGGTAGAGCACTTCGGCGTCCCGGCCCTCGGCGGAGCCCAGCGCGGCCAGGTCCTCCTTGGTGGCCATGCCCGGCATCAGGGCGCCGGGCTTGGTCACGGCCCCGCCCATGTCGTGCCCCTCCATGCCGGGCATGTCGGGCATGGAGGGCATGGAGGGCATGGCCGCATCGGACCCGGACCCCGATCCGGTCCCCATCCACGACATCGGCGGCTCGTCGGCCACCACCTTCGGCAGCCCCCACAGCTCCAGCCAGCCCAGCAGCATGCCGCGCTGGTTGGCCTGGGTGTTGGCTATGTCGTACGCGAGGCTGCGTACCGCCTCGTCCTTGGTGCGGTCGCGCACGATGAAGGACATCTCCACCGCCTGCTGGTGGTGCACGGCCATGTCGCGGGCGAAGCCCGCGTCGGGGGAGTGGAGCCCCGGGGCACGGGAGGACGTACCGCCCCCGGAACCACCCGCGTCCTCGTCCCCGCTCGCGGCGGCGACGGTGGCGCCGACGGCGAAGAGCAGCGCCAGGCCCACGGCCGAGCCCGCGACCCAGTACGTACGGGCCGTGCCGCCACCGCCGGTACCGGCCGTCCGGGTCACTTGTCGGCCAGCCCGTTCGTGCAGGCCGCGCCAGGCTCGGGGGTCTGCGGGCCCTGCACGTACTTGGTGAAGAACTGCGCCACCCGCGGGTCGTCCGCCTTGTCCACGGTCAGCTGCTTGCCCCACGCGCTGAGCATGATCGTGCCGGCCTGCTCCTTGTCCGGGCTCATCAGCGTGTACGGGGTCTTGCTCACGGTCCCGGCGAGCTTCTCGACGTCGGCCTTGTCGGCCTTCTCGTTGTACGTCACCCAGACGGCGCCGTGTTCGAGCGAGTGGACCGCGTTCACCTCGGGAAGCGGGTTCTTGTAGACGTCCCCGTTGCAGTTCATCCAGCGGGGGTGGTGGTCGCCCCCGACGGGCGGGTTCATCTCGTACTTCACCGGGGTTTCCACGTGCTTGCGGCCCAGCGTCTTGACGTCCCAGTTCCGCTCGCCGTCGACCGGCGCCTTGGCCGCCGCCACCTTGGCGTCGTTCTTGTTCTGCCGGTCGATCATCACCCACGCGCCGAAGCCGATCAGCCCGGTGACGATGGCCGCCGAGACGGTGATCGCGATGGCCTTGTTGCGCCGGTCGTGCATCTGGTCGGCGCGGCGCATCTCGGCTATTCGCGCCTGGCGGGAGTTGTTTTGGGACTGCCTGCTGGCCATGTGACCTGGTTCCTTCTGCTGAGGGGGGTGGAGGAGATGCACGCGCTACGGGGCTCCGGGCGCGGCCCCGGCTCCCGCCGAGGCCTTCGCTTCGCGCGCGCACGCGGGCACGCACTCGCGCTTTCACCGGAGCCGGACCCGTCAGGTCCGCAGCACCTGGAGCTCGTGCAGGTCGGGGCCGCGCGCGAGCGCCGAGGGCGGCCGGACCCGCCTCTCGCCGGAGCCCCGGGCGGCGGCCACGTGCGCGCCGCCCGTCCCCGCCACGGCGGGCGGCGGGGCGGGCAGCACGCCGGGGGTCATGTGCGAGAGCGGGGAACAGCCGGGCAGATCGTGCGGCGACACGCAGAAGACGCGCTCCGTACCGCCCGCCGGATGGGCGGGGGCGTGAGCCGCCGCCGCACGCCCCGTAGCGGAGGAACCCGTACCGGCATGCCCCGTACCGGCGGCGGGCCGTGCGCACAGGAACAGCGCGCCGGCCAGCATCCCGAAGGCCATCAGGAGGACGGCACGCGGGGGCATCGGACGTCGCCGACGTCCCCGCTCCCCGTGCTTCCGGCCCCCCATGGGCGCAGATGGTAATGCTCATGACGGGTCCAAGGTCAGTCCGGGGGTGCCGCGGGCTTTGCGGGGTGCGTAATCTGGCGGAAACCACCGCTGGCGATACTGGGCCGGCCCGACTGTGCACCACACATGCCCCCGGTCTCCGGGACGGTGGTGCACAGCCCGTCTGAACTGCGAGGATGAAGGTATGGACAAGCAGCAGGAATTCGTCCTCCGGACGCTCGAGGAGCGCGACATCCGCTTCGTGCGCCTGTGGTTCACCGACGTACTGGGCTTCCTCAAGTCCGTCGCGGTCGCGCCGGCGGAGCTGGAGCAGGCTTTTGACGAGGGGATCGGCTTCGACGGCTCGGCGATCGAGGGGTTCGCGCGGGTCTACGAATCCGACATGATCGCCAAGCCGGACCCGAGCACGTTCCAGATACTGCCGTGGCGCGCGGAGGCCCCCGGGACCGCCCGGATGTTCTGCGACATCCTGATGCCGGACGGCTCCCCGTCGTACGCGGACCCCCGCTACGTCCTCAAGCGCATCCTCAACAAGACCTCCGACCTCGGTTTCACCTTCTACACCCACCCCGAGATCGAGTTCTTCCTGCTGAAGGACAAGCCGCTCGACGGCACCCGCCCGACCCCCGCGGACAACTCCGGGTACTTCGACCACACTCCGCAGAACGTCGGCATGGACTTCCGCCGTCAGGCGATCACGATGCTCGAATCCATGGGCATTTCGGTCGAGTTCAGCCACCACGAGGGCGCCCCGGGCCAGCAGGAGATCGACCTGCGCTACGCCGACGCCCTCTCCACGGCCGACAACATCATGACCTTCCGCCTGGTGATGAAGCAGGTCGCCCTCGAACAGGGCGTCCAGGCCACCTTCATGCCGAAGCCCTTCTCGGAGTACCCGGGTTCGGGCATGCACACCCATCTCTCCCTCTTCGAGGGCGACCGCAACGCCTTCTACGAGTCGGGCGCCGAGTACCAGCTCTCGAAGGTCGGCCGCTCCTTCATCGCGGGCCTCCTGAAGCACGCCGCCGAAACGGCAGCGGTAACGAACCAGTGGGTCAACTCCTACAAGCGCATCTGGGGCGGCTCCTCCCGCACCGCCGGCTCGGGCGGCGAGGCCCCCTCGTACATCTGCTGGGGCCACAACAACCGCTCGGCCCTGATCCGCGTCCCGATGTACAAGCCGGGCAAGACCGGCTCCTCGCGCGTCGAGGTCCGCTCGATCGACTCGGGCGCCAACCCCTACCTCACCTACGCCGTCCTCCTGGCCGCCGGCCTGAAGGGCATCGAGGAGGGCTACGAACTCCCGGCGGGCGCCGACGACGACGTCTGGGCCCTCTCCGACGCCGAACGCCGCGCGATGGGCATCGAACCCCTCCCGCAGAACCTCGGCGAGGCCATCGCCCTGATGGAGCGCAGCGAACTGGTGGCCGAAACCCTCGGCGAGCACGTCTTCGACTTCTTCCTGCGCAACAAGAAGCAGGAGTGGGAGGAATACCGCTCGGAGGTCACCGCCTTCGAACTCCGCAAGATGATGCCGGTGCTGTAGCCGGTCCGTCTCTGCCGATGTACGTGCGAGGCCCCGCTCCCGGGTTGGGGGCGGGGCCTCGTGTGTGTCGGGTGGGGTTACGTGCTGGGTTGGACCGCGCGGTGCCAGGTGAGGTGGGTGGGGGTGGGGTGGGGGGTGGTGATGTGGAGTTGGGCGTCCAGGCCCAGGACTGCCGTGGTGGTGGCGCCGTCCTGTTCCACGGTGGCGGCCGGGGCGCCCGCGTAGTGCATCTTGGACTCCGTCCACGCGGGCGGGCCGCCGAGGCCCGTGGTGCTGATGGTGCCCGAGTCGGCGCGGCCCGACAGGAGGCGGCCGGCCACGGCGACCGCGCCGTAGCCGGATCGGCCGCCGGCCTCCGTGACGCGGGAGACGGACGGTTTGGCGGCGCCGGTGCCCGCCGTGACCAGGACGGTGCGCACGACCCCGGAGTCGGGGCGCCGGAAGTAGAGGCGGACGCCCGAGGCCTCCGCGGCGGCGGTCAGGGGGATGGTGGTGGCCGGGAGCCCGGTCGGGAAGGGGCCGGCCAGTGGGGCGCCCGGGGCGGGCTGGATCCAGGCGAGTACGGACCGGGTGGTGGGGGAGTAGACGTGGCGGCGTCCGGCGGAGTCGGTGGCCGTCACCGGGTCGCCCTGGAGGTCTTCGCCGCCCAGGCGCTCCCAGTCGGCGAAGGCGCCCGAGGGCTGCTGGACGCGGGCGAGCAGGGTGCGGCGGGCGTCGCGGACGTACACGGTCAGGAGCCCGTCCCGGTCCACGGCCGCCGCGGGTGCGCTGATCTCCGAGGTGCTGTCCTCGTCCGGGCTGTTGGGGGTCCCGAGCGGGACCCACGCCCCGAACGGGCCGTCGGGCTCGGACTGGGCGGCGTAGACGATCTCGCGCCGGTAGTCCTGGGGCCGGTCGCCGAAGACGGTCCGGGTGGCGAGGACGGCGACGCGCCCGTCTCGGAAGCGGGCGGTGGTGGCGCCCGGATCGATGCCGGTGCCGGGCAGCAGGGCCGGGCCCTGCCAGGCGCCCGACCCGGACCCGGACCCCGACCCCGTGTCTCCGGTCGGGCCGCGCCTCCAGACGGCCATCTGGCCGTCGAGGGCGGCGAAGGCGTACAGCCGGCCCGGCGCGCCCTGGACCAGCCAGGAGGCGTTGTCGCCGCGGGAGTAGCGCAGCGACTGGGCCCAGTTGTGGCCGGTCGGGCTGCCCGCGACCTTGCGGTCGCCGCAGCCGTAGGGGGAATTGCAGTAGTTCTGCTTGTCCTGCCAGCCGTAGGTCCGCAGGTAGTCGATCTTCGTCTCGGCGGTCTGCGGGTCCAGCGCGTGCGGCAGCGTGCCGTTGTGGTAGCCGAGGTAGTGCTGGACGGCGAACCGGGGCCGCCGCCCGACCGGGACCCGCGCGGCGTACGCGGCGGCCGCGGCCTGCGCGAACCGGGCCGCGTACATGTGGTCCTGGTGGTCGGTGTACTTGCCGCTGTCCAGGTACCGTCCCGGCGTCGGATCCAGCATCCGTACCGTCGTCGGCTTGTACCGCTCCAGGATCCCGGCTATCGCCTCGACGACCTGGTCCTTGGTGTGCGTGTGCGGCTGATCGGCCGGGGTCGCGGCCGAGAGCTGGGGGTCGAGCGCCGGTATCCGGCCGTTCCACAGGCCGTGCAGGCTGTCCGGGGCGTCCCCGGCGGGCGAGCGGGCCTCGCGCAGCTGCAGCCAGACCAGGTGGACGTGCGGTTTCGCGAGGAGGACGTCGAGCTCGGCCTGACCGCCGCCCGCGGTGGGTATGGCCGTACGCCGCCACGCGCTGGTGCGGTCTCCGGTGACCATCTCGGCGTAGGCGGCGCGTATGCCGTTCTGCCGGGCCTCCGCGTACCCGGTGCGGTCGGACGGCTGCTTCGGGTCCTTGGCCTCGCGGCCGGCCGCTTCGTTGCGGCCGTCGCTCTCGCCGGCGGTGAGGTACAGGGAGGTGAGCGGGAGGCCGGCCAGCAGGGAGCGGCTGAGGTCCGGGTTCATGAAGAACAGGTCGTCGTCGGGGTGGGCGAGGATCTGGACGACGGATCCGGCGGTGGTGCTCGCCTCGAGGGCGGACCCCGGTCCGGTCTCCGGGGGCGCCCCGGCCGTCCGCTGGCCGGCGGCCATGGCGAGGGCGCCGGTGACACCGACGGTGAGCATCGGGAGCGCGGTCGCGAGAAGGAAGCGTCGGCGGGAAACGGGCATCGGGTAAGCCTCGGGATCGTTCCGGTAGGAAGGAGCGCGGAGCAGTCGGTCAGTCAGTGAGAGAGCTTTGGAAGCGAGTTGGTTCCTCGGGTTCGCGGAGTTCCGCACCGTCGAAGATGAACACTCGGGGCCGCACGCCGAATGCGGAGGTAAGGGAACAATCAACCCCGTGGTGCGCGTCGGTCAGGACGACGCCCGCTCCGGCTAGGCTCACTACGGGCGGACCAGGGCCCGGCGGCCCGGCGGATCCCGGCAAGCAGCACGGTCCCGCGAAACCGCCCGGCCAGGGCAGAGGCACAGCCGACGTACGCAGGAGGCGGCGGGATGACAGTCCCGGGACGCAGGAGCAGTACCTTCAGCCGGCTGCTGCGCAGCGGCTTCACCGACCCCTCCGCCGCGGCCCGGCTGCTGGACGCCGTCGCGCTGGCCGCCGTACGCACCGACCCGGTGCTCCTCGACGCCCTCGGAGCCACCGCTGATCCCGACCTCGCCCTGCTCGGGCTGGTCCGGCTCGCCGAAGCGCAGTCGGCCGAGGACCTGCCCGTACTGCTCGACACCCTCGTCAGCGCCAAGCCGCTGCGCGACCGCCTCCTCGGCGTGCTCGGCGCCTCCGAGGCCCTCGGGGACCACCTCGCCCGCCACCCCCGGGACTGGCAGGCCCTCGTCACGTACGAGGCCGCCGATCTGCACCCCGGACTTCCCGAGTTCGAGCAGGGTCTGGCCGGCGCCCACGACCCCGTGACCCTGCGGGTCGCCTACCGCCGCTGCCTGCTCTCCATCGCCGCCCGCGACGTCTGCGGCACCACCGACGTGGCCCAGGCCGCCGCCGAACTCGCCGACCTCGCCACCGCCACCCTGCGTGCGGCCCTGCGCATCGCGAGCGCCGCCGCCCCCCAGGACGCGGCGCTCTGCCGGCTCGCCGTCATCGCCATGGGCAAGTGCGGCGGCCACGAGCTGAACTACGTCTCCGACGTCGACGTGATCTTCGTCGGGGACGCCGCCCCCGGGATCGACCCGGCCGACGAGGGCAAGGCCGTCCAGGCTGCCACCCGGCTCGCCTCCCACCTCATGCGGATCTGCTCCGAGACCACCGTCGAGGGGACCATCTGGCCCGTCGACGCCAACCTGCGCCCCGAGGGCAGGAACGGTCCGCTGGTGCGCACCCTCGCCTCGCACCTCGCCTACTACCAGCGCTGGGCCAAGACCTGGGAGTTCCAGGCCCTCCTCAAGGCCCGCGCCGTCGCGGGCGACGAGACCCTGGGCGCCGAGTACATCGAGGCCATAACTCCCCTCGTCTGGCAGGCCGCCGAACGCGAGAACTTCGTCGCCGACGTCCAGAAGATGCGCCGCCGCGTCGTCGACAACATCCCCGCCGCCCAGGTGGACCGCGAACTGAAACTCGGCCCAGGCGGCCTGCGCGACGTCGAGTTCGCCGTCCAGCTGCTCCAGCTCGTCCACGGCCGCTCCGACGCCACCCTGCACTCCGGCAGCACCCTCGACGCGCTCCACGCACTGGCCGCCGGCGGCTACGTCGGACGCGCCGACGCCGCCCAGCTGCACGACGCGTACCGCTTCCTGCGCGCCATGGAACACCGCATCCAGCTCTACCGGCTGCGCCGCACGCACCTCGTCCCCGAGGACGAGAACGACCTGCGGCGCCTGGGCCGTTCCATGGGCCTGCGCACCGAACCCGTCGCCGAACTCAACAAGGCCTGGCGCCGGCATGCCTCCGTGGTCCGCCGCCTGCACGAGAAGCTCTTCTACCGGCCGCTCCTCGACGCCGTGGCCCAGCTCGCCCCCGGCGAGACCCGGCTCTCCCCGCGCGCCGCCGGCCAGCGCCTCGAAGCGCTCGGCTACGCGGACCCCGCCGCGGCCCTGCGCCACCTCGAAGCCCTGGCCTCCGGAGTCACCCGCAAGGCCGCCATCCAGCGCACCCTGCTGCCGGTGCTCCTCGGCTGGTTCGCCGACTCCGCCGATCCGGACGCCGGCCTGCTGAACTTCCGCAAGGTCTCCGACGCGCTCGGCCGCACCCCCTGGTACCTGCGCCTCCTGCGCGACGAGGGCGCCGCCGCCGAGAACCTCGCCCGGGTGCTGTCCGCCGGGCGCCTCGCTCCCGACCTGCTGATGCGCGCCCCCGAGGCCGTCGCCCTGCTCGGCGACCCCGAAGGCCTGCAACCCCGTACCCGCGAGGCCCTCGAACAGGAGGTCCTCGCCGCCGTCAACCGCGCCGAGAACCCCGAAGCGGGCGTGGCCGCCGTCCGCGGAGTACGCCGCCGCGAGCTGTTCCGTACCACCGCGGCCGACATCATCGGCTCCTACGGCACGGAGGAGAGCCCGGCCGAGGAGGACCACGGAACCCTGGTCGACCGGGTCGGCGACGCCGTCTCCGACCTCACCGCCACCACCGTCGCCGGAGCCCTGCGCGCAGCCGTCCGGGGCCACTGGGGCGACACCCTGCCCACCCGCTTCGCGGTCATCGGCGTCGGCCGCTTCGGAGGCCACGAGCTCGGCTACGGTTCCGACGCCGACGTGCTCTTCGTCCACGAACCCCGCGAGGGCGTCGACGAACAGGAGGCCGCGAAGGCCGCCCAGACCGTCATCGCCGAGATGCGCAGGCTCCTGCAGCTGCCCACCGCCGACCCGCCGCTGCTCATCGACGCCGACCTGCGCCCCGAAGGCCGCTCCGGCCCGCTGGTGCGCACCCTCCCCTCGTACGCCGCCTACTACCGCCGCTGGTCACTGACCTGGGAGTCCCAGGCGCTGCTGCGCGCCGAGCCGATCGCGGGCGACCCTGAGCTCGGGGCCCGTTTCATCGAGCTCATCGACCCGCTGCGCTACCCCGTGGAGGGGCTCGGCGAGGACGCGGTCCGCGAGATCCGGCGGCTGAAGGCCCGGATGGAGTCGGAGCGCCTGCCCCGCGGCGCCGACCCGACCCTGCACACCAAGCTGGGCCGGGGCGGCCTCAGCGACGTCGAGTGGACCGTCCAGCTGATCCAGATGCGGCACGCCTGGTGCGAGCCCGGCCTGCGCACGACGCGCACCCGCCAGGCCCTGGCCGCCGCCCACGCGGCCGGGCTGATCCCGACCGAGGAGGCGCAGATCCTGGACGAGGCCTGGGTCCTGGCCACCCGGGTCCGCAACGCCGTGATGCTGGTCCGCGGCCGGGCCGGGGACACCTTCCCGTCCGACGCCCGCGAACTGGGGGCGGTCGGCCGCTACCTGGGCTACGCCGAGGGCACGGTCGGCGAGATGCTGGACGACTACCGCCGCATCACGCGCCGGGCCCGGGCGGTCGTGGACGAACTGTTCTACGGCTCCTGAGTCCGGACCGTGCCCTGCCGCTGCGCGCGACCGTGCCCCGGCCGCACGCCGCATTCGCACGGATGATCTACTGTCCCCCCTGATCCGGGGGGAAGCGTTCGCATGAGACGTAGCAAGAGACAACTGACCGCAGCCGTCGTGGCAGGAGTGCTGGGGCTGGGCTCGTGGGGGTGCGGGCCCCGTTCGGCCGCGGACCCGGCGAACGCGGCGCCGCCGGCCGGGCCCGCGTACGCCACCGATGCGGAGGTGCCCGCGTACCTGTCGCTGGACGGCACCACCATCGTGGTCGGCGATCCGCAGGCGCCGGTCAGGGTCAGCCTCAACGAGGACCTGCGCTGCCCGGTCTGCGAGGAGTTCGAGCTGGACGGGGCCGGCCCGGCCCTGCACGCCATGGTGGTGGGGCGGGAGGTGAAGGCCGAGTACACGCTGGCCTCCTTCCTCGACGACCGGATGGGCGGCAGCGGCTCGAAGAAGGCCGCCAACGCCTTGCGCGCGGCTCTGGAGGCGGGAAAGTACTTCGAGTACCACGCGGTCCTCTACGCGAACCAGCCCGAAGAGGCCGTCGACGGCTACACGGACGAGTTCCTGCTGAAGATGGCCGACCGGGTGAGCGGGCTCCGCAGCGCGGAGTTCGACTCCGCCGTCGCGACGATGAAGTACGCCGACTTCGTGGCGAAGTCGGAGCGGGCCTACGAGAATTCCGGCGGCCCCGAGAACCCCCGGGGGCCGGGGACGCCGACGGCCAAGATCAACGGCAAGCCGTTGCCGGAGAACTGGGCCGGTGTCCTGTACGACGGCCCCCAGTTCAAGGTGCTGATCAAGAAGATCCGCCGCCAACCCTGGCTCTGGCAGTAGCGGGCGCGGGGTCGGAATCCGGGCCTGGGCCCCATCCGCCGATGCGTACCAGTGCGAGGGTGATGTTGTCGGGGCCTCCGGCCTCGATGGCGGCCTTCCACAGCTCGAACGCCGCCTTGCCGTCGTCGTGCACCCGCAGCAGGTCGTCGATGGTCTCGTCGGGCACCGGGTCGGTCAGCCCGTCGCTGCACACCAGGTAGCGGTCGCCCGGGGCCAGCGGGAGGGTCCTCACGTGGGGGGTGAGGACGTGCCGCGCGCGGCTCCCGCCGAGGGTTTGGGTGACGACCGACGTGGTGCGGTGCCCCGGCTCCGGCGGCGGGCTGTCGTCCACGCTGACCTGGCGCAGCCCGTCCTTGTCCGCCCGGAACACCTTGCTGTCGCCGACGTTGAACGACAGCAGCGAATCCGCCATGACCAGGGTGCCGGCGACCGTGGTTCCCATGGACGTCAGGTCCGGGCGGCCGTCGGTGGCCGAGTGCACCGCGCGGTTGCAGAGGTTCAGCGCGTCCTCGATGGCCACGGCGCTGTCCAGTGAGGGCCCGAGCAGGGCGAGCTCGCGGACGACCAGCTCGCTGGCCACCTCGCCGCCCGGCTGCCCGCCGAGCCCGTCGGCGACCGCGACGACGAGGGGTCTGCCGAGGGGGAACAGCAGCGTCTGGGGGCTGCGGGTCGTGGTCCCGCACAGCGTCCACGGTCCGACGACGAGGCTGTCCTCGTTGTGTTCGCGGACCAGCCCGACATGGCTCAGGGCGGTCACGGCTATGTACGCCACCACGGACTCCCGCCTCTCCGCAATGAGCTCTCTGCTCTCCGCTCTCCGCAAGGCACGGCGGACGTGTCCCTCACCCCCATTGTCGCGCCGCTCGGCATGCGGCGCGTGAGCGGCCGGAGCACGCCGGTCCGGGGGCCGAAGGGCTCGAAGGACCTGAGGGAAGGGGCTCGGGGGATGTTCGCGAGGCCGAGTACCTAGGCCGGGCCCGGAGTCGTAGGGCCGCCCGGCTCCCCCTCGCCCCGGAGGCTGTGGACGGCGTAGGCCAGGAACGCCGCCAGGCCCACCTCGAAGGCGGCCTCCGCGCGCCCCGGTCCCTGTACGGCCAGCGCCTCGGCGAGCAGCGGGGTCTGCGGTGAGGGCTCCCACATGGCCTCGGGGGCCGCGAGGTCCAGGGCCGAGCCCAGGACCAGGTTCTCCAGGCCCGTCAGCAGCGGCATCACCTGCTCCGTGCGGAATCCGGCCCCCAGCAGCAGCGTCACCGCCTGCTCGTACTGCGCGAGCACGGCCGGCGCCCGGACCGGGGTGGTCATCAGCAGCGGGATGGCGCGCGGGTAGGCGGCGAAGGCGGCACGGTAGGAGCGGGCCCAGGCCTCCAGCGCGCGGTCCCAGGGCTCGGTGGCCAGGGCCCCGCCGTCGATCGCGGAGCACACCCGCTCCCGTATCAGTTCGATCACCCCGGCCCGGCCGTCCACGTGGTGATACAGCGACCCGGTCTGCACCCCGAGCGCACGGGCGATCTGCGGAACACTGAACTCACCCTGCTCCGCCAGGAGTTGCAGGGCGGTAGCGCCGATCCGCTCCCGGTCGAGCAGTGGGGTGCGTGGCCGCGCCATCGTATTTCTCCCGCCGTCAGGTCTTCCCGTACGCCAAAACCGGAGGCTACATTGCCGCAAACCGAAAGCCTTTAGGTTTTCGGCTTCCCGACGCCTGCCGTTCGCAGAAGGGTGCCTCCGCATGCCCGAAACGCCGGAATCGACAGCCGCCAGACCCGCCGACACCTCGGCCACAATGGCCGCCCCGGCCGCTCCCGACGCCACCGCTCCCACCGCCACCGCCCCCTCCCTCCACCGCGCAGCACTCGGCACCGCCGACATCTCCTTCTTCGTGGTCTCCGCCGCCGCCCCCCTCACCGTCATGGCCGGCGTGGCCCCCGTCGCGATCCTGCTCGGCGGCATCGGTGCCCCCGCCGGATACCTCCTCGCGGGCCTGACCCTCGCGGTCTTCGCGGTCGGCTTCACCACCATGAGCCGCCACGTCCGCAGCGGCGGCGCCTTCTACGCGTACATCGCCCAGGGCCTCGGCAAGCGCGTCGGCATCGGCGCCGCCCTGCTCGCCCTCATCGGCTACAACGGCATGGAGATCGGCGTCTACGGCCTCCTCGGCACCACCACCGCCGACACCGCCCACGCCCTCGGTGGCATCGACGTCCCCTGGCTGCCCGTGTCCCTCGCCGGGCTCGCCCTCATCTGGTACGGCGGCTTCCGCTCCATCGACTTCGGCGCCAAGCTGCTCGGAGTCCTGCTCGTCGCCGAGACCGGGATACTCGTCCTGCTCGCGGGCGGCGTCCTCCTCAAGGGTGGCGCCCACGGTCTCTCCGCCGGCTCCTTCGCCCCCGGCGCGGTGCTCGTCCCCGGCACCGCGGCCGTCCTGGCCTTCGCCTTCGCCGCCTTCACCGGCTTCGAGTCCACGGTCATCTACCGCCGCGAGGCCCGCGACCCCGATCGGACCATCCCGCGCGCCACCTACATCGCCGTCGCCTTCCTCGGCCTCTTCTACGCCTTCATCGTCTGGACCGTCATCCAGGCCTTCGGCTCCGAGGAGGTCATCGCCGCCGCCACCGAAGACCCCGGCGGCCTCTTCTTCACCGCCATCACCACCTACGTGGGCCCCTGGGCGGCCGACCTGATGCACGTCTTCATCGTCACCAGCGTCATCGCCTCCCTCCTCGCCTTCCACAACGCCATCAACCGGTACGTGCTCGCCCTCGCCGAGGAGGGAGTCCTGCCCGCCGTCCTCGGCCGGATCCACCCGCGCCACGGCTCCCCGTACCTCGCCGGACTCGCCCAGACCGCCCTCGGCGCCGTCATCGTGCTCGGTTTCGCGCTCGCCGGAGCCGACCCGTACCAGCAGCTCCTGCTCTGGGTGAACACCCCGGGCATGATCGGCCTCATGGCCCTGATGCTGCTGGCCGCCATCGCCGTACCCGTCTACTTCCGCCGGATCAGCCACGACGAGGGGCCCTGGCGGACCCTGGTCGCGCCCGTCGTCGCCGCGGTGCTGCTGGCCGTCGCGATCTGCCTGGTGGTCTCCAAGGTCAACCTGTTCACCATGGCCTCCACCACCGTCGACACCGTCCTCGTCGCCCTCGTCCCCGCCGTGTTCCTGGCCGGCCTCGCCCTGGCGCAGCGGCTCAAGACCCGCCGCCCCGAGGTCTACGCCCGGTTCGCAGAAGAGCCCGAAGAGCCCGAAGAGCCCGAAGAGCCCGTAGAGCCGGTGGAGCCCGAATCCGAGACCCCCGTAGGAGAAGCCCCGTGCCCGCTGCCGACATCGTCCTGACCGGAGCCCGCGTCCGCACCCTCGACCCGGCCCGCCCCGAGGCCCGCGCGGTGGCCGTGCTCGGCGGCGAGATCGTCGCCGTCGGCGAAGAGGCCGACGTGCGCGACTGGCGCGGCCCCGGCACCGAGGTCGTCGACCTCGGCGGCGCCACCCTCACCCCCGGTCTCACCGACGCCCACAGCCACCCCGTCTGGGGCATCGAGATGGCCACCGGCACCGACCTCTCCGCCGTCGGCGACCTCGACCAGCTGCGCGCCGCCCTGCGCACGGCCGACCGGGGCCCCGGCGGCTGGGTCACCGGCTTCGGCCTCGACCACAACGCCTTCGGCGGCCGCCCCGTCGACAAGGAGCTGATCGAGGAGGCCCTCGCCGGGGCCCCCGCCTTCCTGCGCCTCTACGACGGCCACTCCGCCCTGGCCTCCGGCGCGGCCCTGGCCGCCGCCGGGATCACCGGTCCCCGCACCTTCGCCCAGCGCTCCGAGATCGTCTGCGACGCTGCCGGGCGGCCCACCGGCCATCTGATCGAGCACGCCGCCATGGACCTGGTCGGCTCCCTCGCGCCGAAACCCTCGTACGCCGAGCGCCGCGACCGCCTCACCCGGCTGCTAGGCGACATGGCCGCCACCGGCCTGACCGGCGCGCACGTCATGGACCTCGGGGACGGGGACGTACCGGCCCTGCTGTCGACCGTGGAGTACGAGGGTGACCTGCCGCTGCGGCTGAAGCTCGCGCCCTGGTGCATGCCGGGCGCCACTTCGGACGACCTGGAGGAGCTGATCGAGCTCCAGCGGCTCATGGGCCGGCACTGGCAGGTCGGCGGCGTGAAGTTCTTCATGGACGGCACGGTCGAGGGCGGCACCGCCTGGCTGGAGCACGCCGACTGCCACGGTCAGGGCACGGACGCCTTCTGGCCGGACCCGGACGCCTACGCCGAAGCGGTACGGGTCCTCGACGCGGCCGGGGTCCGCACCGCGACCCACGCCATCGGCGACGCGGCGGTCCGGCACGTCCTGGACACGGTGGCGGGGCTGGGCCCGCGGGCCCGGATGCGGCACCGGATCGAGCACATCGAGACGGTACCCGACGACCAGCTGAAGCGGTTCGCGCAGCTCGGGGTGATCGCCTCGATGCAGCCGCCGCACACCGCGTACACCCGGGCCGACCAAAGCGACGAGTGGTCCAGGCGGCTGGGCGGGGAGCGGGCCGGCCATGCCTGGCGCTGCCGCGACCTGCGCGACGCGGGCGCGGTGCTGGCCCTCGGCTCCGACTGGCCGATCGCCCACTACGACGCCCGCCAGGTGCTGTCCATCGCCCGCAGCCCGCGCGGCGCGGCCTCGGCCGGTACGGGGGCCGGGCCGGGCGCGGCCCTGACGGGGCTGATGGCCCTGGAGGGGATGACCTCGCACGCCGCGCTGGCGGCGGGGGAGGGACGGGTGGCGGGCCGGATCGCGCCCGGGTTCCGGGCGGACCTGACCGCCTTCGGCGCGGACCCGGTGGACGCGGCCCCGGACGAGGTGGCCGGGGCCCCGGTCCGACTGACGATGTCGGGCGGCCGGATCACCCACCGGGAGGCGGCGCTCTGATCAGATCCCGGCGGTGGCCAGGCGGCTGCGGAGCTCCTCGTCCGAGACGTCGGCGAGGTGGGTCAGGAAGACCCACATGTGACCCGAAGGATCCTTCAGGATGACGGTGCGGTCCCCGTGGAACATGTCCGTCGGCGGCTGGAGGACCTCGGCACCTGCGGCCTGCGCCCGCTCGGCCAGCGCGTCGACGTCGGCGACGAACACGTGCAGGGTGACGGACGTACCCCCGCCGAGCGCGGCCGGGGCGGCGAAGGACCCCGCCTCGGCCACCTCCAGGCTGGCGTCGCCCAGCATCAGGACCGACGGCCCGATGCTGATCTCGGCGTGCAGGATCCCGCCGCCGGGGGCGTCGATCCGGAACTGCTCGACGGCGCCGAAGGCCCGCTCGTAGAAATCGATGGCCGCGGCGGCGTCGTCGACCATGATGTGCGGGATCACGGCGTGGCGGTAGCGCTCGGGGACGACGGGGCTCTCGGGGTGGGCTGCGCGCTCGGTCACGGGGAACTCCTCCTGGAATGCCGCCGGTCGGTTCCGGCGGCCTCAGGAACGACCGTAAAACCTCAAGCTTCCTTGAGGTCAAGCAGTCGTGGGGCCCTGGAGCGGATCGGCCCGGACGGGGCTCAGTTCCGGAAGCGGCCCAGCGCGGGGAGGTTCAGGAGGGCCGCCGTCACCGGGTGGCGGCCGGTCTCCTCCGGCTTGCGCGGCAGCCGGTGGGGGAGGGACCCGTACCAGGCGCGGGAGACGGTGAAGCCGAAGGCCAGGCAGAGCATGCCGCCCACGGCGTCGAGCCAGAAGTGGTTGGCGGTGGACACGATCACGATCAGCGTCGCCGCCGGGTAGAGCAGGCCCAGGATCCGGGCCCAGGGGGCGGAGGCGACCGCGAAGATCGTCAGCCCGCACCAGAGCGACCACCCTATGTGCATGGAGGGCATGGCCGCGTACTGGTTCGACATGTGCTTGAGGTTGCCCGAGGCCATGGAGCCCCAGGTGTGGTGGACCAGCACGGTGTCGACGAAGTCCTGCCCGTTCATCAGCCTGGGCGGCGCGAGCGGGTAGAAGTAGTAGCCGACCAGGGCCACGCCCGTGGTGGCGAAGAGGACCAGGCGGGTGGCCGCGTAGCGCCCCGGATGGAAGCGGTAGATCCACACCAGGACGCCGATGGTCATGATGAAGTGGAGCGTGGCGTAGTAGTAGTTCATGCCCACCACCAGCCATGTCACCGAGTTGACGGCGTGGTTGACCGTCTGTTCCACGGCGATGCCGAGCGTGTGCTCCGCCTTCCAGATCCAGTCGGCGTTCGCGAGCGCGGCCGCCTTCTGTTCGGGTACGGCGTTGCGGATCAGCGAGTACGTCCAGTAGCTGACCCCGATGAGCAGGACCTCGAACCAGATCCGGGGTCGCCGGGGTGCGCGGAGCCGTGAGAGCAGGGTTCGCTCGGACGACGCCGGGCGGTTCTGGTCCTCGGTCACGGTGGGTGACGAGGCGTCCGTCCGGGTATCCAGTGTTTTCACGCTCGCTTCACCCATAGGAAAAGAGTCTGCCAGATGCGTTCTCGCCTCCGATCATCCCTCGGGACGGTCTTGGGCGCAGCATGTCCACCTCACGGACTACTGGAAGCCTTGTGCCCCAAGGATTTCGGGACCAGGAGGACTCAGGGTTCTCCAGGGGGCCCGGGGGTCCCCGGGGGCGGGGAGTGCCCAGCGGGCCCTCAGGGGCGGACGGGGCCCCGGCCCTGCTGAGGCCCCGAGGCCGTCGACCCGCGGACCACGAGCTCGGGCATGAAGACGAACTCGCTGTGCGGAGCCGGCGTCCCCCCGATCTCCTCCAGCAGGGTCCGCACCGCCGCCTGGCCCATGGCCTGCACGGGCTGGCGGATGGTGGTCAGCGGCGGATCGGTGAACGCTATGAGCGGTGAGTCGTCGAAGCCCACGACCGAGACGTCCTGCGGGACCTTCAGCCCCTGCTGGCGGGCGGCCCGGATCGCGCCGAGCGCCATCATGTCGCTCGCGCACACCACCGCCGTGCAGCCCCGCGAGATCAGCGCGGCCGCGGCGGCCTGGCCGCCCTCCAGCGTGTAGAGGGAGTGCTGGATGAGCTCCTCGACCTCTTCCTCGCCGAGTCCGAGCCGTTCCTTCATGCCGAGCCGGAAGCCCTCGATCTTGCGCAGCACCGGCACGAACCGCTTGGGTCCGACGGCCAGCCCGATCCGGGTGTGCCCGAGCGCGGTCAGGTGGGTCACCGCGAGCTGCATGGCGGCCCGGTCGTCGGGGGAGACGAAGGGGGCCTGCACCTTGTCGGAGAACCCGTTGATCAGGACGTACGGGACGCCCTGGCCGCGCAGTTGGTCGTAGCGGCCCATGTCGGCCGTGGTGTCCGCGTGCAGCCCGGAGACGAAGATGATCCCGGAGACCCCGCGGTCCACGAGCATCTCGGTCAGTTCGTCCTCGGTGGACCCGCCGGGCGTCTGCGTGGCCAGCACCGGGGTGTACCCCTGCCGCGTCAGCGCCTGGCCGATGACCTGGGCGAGCGCCGGGAAGATGGGGTTGTCCAGCTCGGGGGTTATGAGTCCGACGAGTCCCGCGCTGCGCTGGCGCAGGCGTACGGGGCGTTCGTACCCGAGCACGTCGAGTGCGGCCAGTACGGATTCACGGGTGCCTGCGGCCACACCGGGCTTGCCGTTGAGCACGCGGCTGACTGTGGCTTCGCTGACCCCCGCCTGGGCTGCGATGTCGGCTAGCCGTGCGGTCACGGATAGGACTGTACCGGTCACGCGTCACGTTGGTAACCGAGGTGCACGGGGGTTCCTACGGGGCCCCGGGGTGCGGTCGCGCGGCAGTGCCGCTGGAAGCGCTTGCAAGCCGTGAGGCGGCCGACTCGCGGGTCGAACCGGGCGAAGGAGGGTATCCGTTCCCTGGTGGAGGGCCCGGACAGTCGAAGAAGGTTCGAATCAACAGCAAGCTGCGGCAACCGTACGGACACACGGATGTAACGATCACCGGGTCTTGCAGAAAATTGCCGCAAGGTCTTTCGGTCGGCTTGCAGGCTTGTTACGTTCTCGGCAACTCGGGACCGCGAGGCGCGGCCGGGATCATCGAAGGAGTTCATATGCGGCGTGGCATAGCGGCCACCGCGCTGGTCGCGACTCTGGCGCTCGCGGCGACGGCTTGCGGCGGTGACACCAAGGACGGCAACGGCGGCGCCAAGGCCGACGGGGAGCTCTCCGGCACCGTCACCTGGTGGGACACCTCGAACGACGCCGAGAAGGCGTCCTTCCAGAAGCTCGCCGAGGCGTTCACCGCCAAGCACCCCAAGGTGACCGTCAAGTACGTCAACGTCCCCTACGGTGACGCCCAGAACAAGGTCAAGAACGCCTTCAGCAGCGGTTCCGAGGCCCCGGACGTCATCCGCTCCGACGTGGGCTGGGTCGCCGACTTCGCCGCCCTCGGCTACCTCGCCGAGGTCCCGGCCGACACGGCCAAGAAGGTCGACGCCGAGTTCCTGCCCCAGGCCGCGGCCAGCGGTAAGTACGAGGGCAAGACCTACGCCGTCCCGCAGGTCATCGACACCCTCGGCCTCTTCTACAACAAGAAGATGCTCGCCGACGCCGGCGTCCAGCCCCCCAAGACGCTGGAAGAGCTGAAGACCGCCTCCGCCGCCATCAAGGCCAAGACCGGCAAGGCCGGCCTCTACCTGCGCGGCGACGACTCCTACTGGTTCCTGCCCCTCATCTACGGAGAGGGCGGCGACCTCGTCGACGCGAAGACCAAGACGGTCACCGTGGACAACGCGGCGGGCGTCAAGGCCTTCAAGACCGCCCGCGACCTCGTCACCTCGGGTGCGGCGATCACCAACGCCACCGACGGCTGGGTCAACATGCAGACCGCCTTCAAGTCGGGCGAGGCCGCGATGATGATCAACGGCCCGTGGGCCGTGGCCGACAGCTACGCCGGCGACCAGTTCAAGGACAAGTCCAACCTCGGCGTCGCCGCCGTCCCGGCCGGCTCCGTCAAGGCCGGCGCCCCGCAGGGCGGCCACGACCTGGCCGTGTACGCGGGCTCCAAGAACATCGCCGCCGCGAACGCCTTCGTCGACTACATGACCTCGCAGGAGGTGCAGGTCCAGTCCGCCAAGGAGCTGAGCCTGCTCCCGACCCGGACCGCCGCCTACGAGCAGCCCGACGTCAAGTCCAGCGAGATGGTCCAGTTCTTCAAGCCGGCCGTGGACAAGGCCGTCGAGCGCGCGTGGATCCCGGAGAACGGATCCCTCTTCGAGCCGCTCAAGGTCGAATACACCAAGGCGATCACCGGGGCGTCCAGCCCGGAGGACGCGGCCAAGGCGGCCGGCGTCGAATTCCGCAAGATCCTCAAGGGTTGGAAGTAGCGAAGAAGATGGCTGCTCACACCAGCCAGTCCGTGGCGAAGGCCGCGGGCGGCGAGGCCGGCCCCGATGCCGGCACCGCCGCCCGCGGCCGGAGCCGCAGGACTGCCAACAGGACCGGCGGCGGGACCGACGGCAGGACCGGCACCAGGAACCGCCCCGGGCTGAAGCGGGCGCTGGCCACCCAC
Source organism: Streptomyces sp. GL_140 (assembly GCF_057834465.1). NCBI lineage: Bacteria > Bacillati > Actinomycetota > Actinomycetes > Kitasatosporales > Streptomycetaceae > Streptomyces > Streptomyces sp. GL_140. Next base: position 2,582,959 of record NZ_CM174404.1, on the reverse strand, counting down.
TGGTACGCCTGGGCCATGGTCACCCCGGTGGTGCTCGTGCTCGGCGTGATCATCGGCTGGCCCCTCGTCCGCGGCATCTACCTGTCGCTGACCGACGCCACCGAGCGCAACGTCGGCCGCACCATCGGCGCCAACCACATCGAGGCGACGTACCAGTTCGTCGGACTCGACAACTACGCCGCCGTCCTGGCCGACCCGGTGTTCCTGCAGCGGCTGGTGTGGACGGTGCTGTGGACCGTCGCCTGCGTGTCGGTCACCTTCACGCTCGGCCTCGGCCTCGCCACCGTGCTCAACCGCGAGTTCAAGGGACGCGCCGCCTACCGGATGGCACTCATCCTGCCCTGGGCCGTCCCCGGATTCGTCTCCGTCTTCGCCTGGCGGTTCCTCTTCAACCGCGACAACGGCATCCTCAACAAGATCCTCGACGGCGGCGGCATCTCCGCCGTCCCGTGGCTCGACGACCCGACCTGGGCCAAGTTCTCGGTCATCGCCGTCAACGTCTGGCTCGGCATCCCCTTCATGATGGTCGCCCTGCTCGGCGGCATGCAGTCGATCCCCGGCGAGCTCTACGAGGCCGCCGAGATGGACGGGGCGAGCCCCTGGCAGCGCTTCCGCCACATCACCCTGCCGGGACTGCGCACGGTCAGCATGACCGTGATCCTGCTCTCCACCATCTGGACCTTCAACATGTTCCCGGTGATCTTCCTGCTCACCCGGGGCGGACCGGGCGACTCCACCGAGATCCTGGTGACCCAGGCCTTCCGCGAGGCGTTCGTGACGAGCCCGCGCGACTTCGCGGTCTCGGCGACCTGGGGCGTACTCATCCTCCTGCTGCTCATGATCTTCGCGCTGGTCTACCGGCGCTCGCTGCGCAAGCAGGGAGAGGTGTGGTGACCGTGACGACCTCCACGACTACGGCCCCTGTCCGCCCGCGCGGCAAGCGGTCCCCGCTCGCCTCCGCCGGCCTGCACGGCACCCTGATCGTCGCGTCCGTGATCGCCGTGTTCCCGGTGCTGTGGGTCCTGCTGACCTCCCTCAAGCCCGCGAAGCACGCCATCACCACGGACTTCGTGAAGGAACCCACCCTCGACAACTACCGCTACCTGGTGGAGTCGACCTCCTTCCTCAGCTGGTTCGGCAACTCCGTCCTGGTCGCCGGCATCACCACCGTCCTCGGGGTGTTCATCGCCGCCACCACCGGATACGCCGTCAGCCGCTTCAAGTTCCCCGGAATGAAGCCGCTGATGTGGACCCTGCTCATCACGCAGATGTTCCCGATGGCCATCCTCATCGTCCCGCTCTACAACCTCATGGGACAGCTCGGACTGCTCAACCAGCCGCTCGGCCTGGTCATCACCTACCTCACCATCGCCGTGCCGTTCTGCGCCTGGATGATGAAGGGCTTCTTCGACACCATCCCGGTCGAGATCGACGAATCGGGGCGGGTGGACGGGCTCAACCCCTTCGGGACCTTCTGGCGCCTCATCCTGCCGCTGGCCAAGCCCGGCCTCGCCGTCACCGGCTTCTACGCCTTCATCACGGCCTGGGGCGAAGTCGCGTACGCCTCCGCCTTCATGGTCGGGGACGAACACCTCACCCTGGCCGGAGGCCTGCAGACCTTCGTCACCCAGTACACCTCCAACTGGGGTGCCATGAGCGCGGCCTCCGTCCTCATCGCCATCCCCGCGGCGTTCTTCTTCCTCTTCGCCCAGCGTCACCTCGTCGCCGGGATGACGGCAGGCGCGACCAAGGGCTGACGCCCTCGCGAGCACGGGCTGACCACCCGCCGCCTGCCCCCTCTCACCCCCGGCCCGACCTCTCCAAGGACGACATGACCCAGCACCTCGCCGCCGAAACCTCGTGGGACGGCCTCCCCACCTCCACCGGCACCCGGCCCGGCTGGTGGAGAGAAGCGGTGATCTACCAGGTCTATCCGCGCAGCTTCGCCGACTCCAACGGGGACGGCATGGGGGACCTCGAAGGCATCCGCACCCGACTGCCCTACCTCAAGGAACTGGGGGTCGACGCCGTCTGGCTCAGCCCCTTCTACGCCTCCCCGCAGGCCGACGCCGGCTACGACGTCGCCGACTACCGGGCCATCGACCCGATGTTCGGCAGCCTCCACGACGCCGACGCCGTCATCCGCGAAGCGCATGAGTTGGGCCTGCGGATCATCGTGGACCTGGTGCCGAACCACTGTTCCGACCAGCACGAATGGTTCAAGCAGGCGCTGCGCGAAGGGCCTGGTACGCCGCTGCGCGAGCGCTTCCACTTCCGGGAGGGGCGGGGAGATGGAGGGGCGGAGCCCCCGAACGACTGGGAGTCGATCTTCGGCGGGCCCGCGTGGACGCGGGTCGCCGACGGCGAGTGGTACCTGCACCTGTTCGCGCCCGAACAGCCCGACTTCAACTGGGAACACCCGGCCGTCCAGGACGAGTTCCGATCCATCCTGCGGTTCTGGCTCGACCTCGGCGCCGACGGCTTCCGCATCGACGTGGCCCATGGACTGGTCAAGGCGCCCGGTCTGCCCGATCTGGGGCGGGGGGAGCAGCTGAAGCTGCTGGGGAACCAGGTGCTGCCCTTCTTCGACCAGGACGGGGTCCACGAGATCTACCGCTCCTGGCGGAAGGTGCTGGACGAGTACGCCGGCGACCGCATCGGCGTCGCCGAGGCCTGGACGCCGAGCGCCGACCGCACGGCCATGTACCTGCGCCCCGACGAACTGCACCAGGCCTTCAACTTCCACTACCTGAACACCGGGTGGGACGCCGAGGCGCTGCGCGCCACCATCGACGAGTCGCTGGACGCCATGCGTCCGGTGGGGGCGCCGACGACGTGGGTGCTGTCCAACCACGATGTGGTGCGTCATGTGACGCGGTACGGGGGCGGGGAGCAGGGTCTGGCCCGGGCGCGGGCGGCCGCGCTGCTGATGCTGGCCCTGCCCGGGTCGGCGTACGTCTACCAGGGCGAGGAACTGGGCCTGCCCGAGGTGACCGAGCTCCCGGACTCCGTCCGTCAGGACCCGGCCTTCGCCCGCGGCGAGGGCCAGGACGGGCTGCGCGACGGCTGCCGCGTCCCGATCCCGTGGTCGGGCGCCGAAGCCCCGTACGGCTTCGGCGACGGTGGCAGCTGGCTGCCGCAGCCGGCCGAGTGGGCCGGTCTGAGCGTGGCCGCCCAGACCGGAGACCCCGCCTCGACCCTGGAGCTCTACCGCACGGCCCTGCGGCTGCGCCGGGAGCGGCCGGAGCTGGGCGCGGGCGACGGGGTGGAGTGGCTGGAGGCCCCGGAGGGCGTGCTGGCCTTCCGGCGGGGGGCGTTCGTCTGCACCGTCAACACGACGGCCGAGCCGGTGCGGCTTCCCGTGCCGGGCACGGTGTTGTTGTCCAGCGGGCCGGTGCCGGTGCACCTGCCATTGGTTCTGGGTGAGCCCCTGTCCCTGCCCGGCGACACGGCGGTGTGGTGGCAGGGGTGACCTCACCTCTTCGGCTGACGGACATCGCCTCGCAGGCCGCGGTCAGCGAGGCGACCGTCAGCCGTGTGCTCAACGGCAAATCGGGCGTGGCGTCCGGCACCCGTCACAAGGTGCTGGCCGCCATGGACCTGCTGGGCTACGAACGCCCGGTGCGGCTGCGGCGGCGCAGCAACGGCCTGGTCGGCCTGCTGACCCCGGAGCTCACCAACCCCATCTTCCCGGCGTTCGCCCAGGTCATCGAGCAGGCCCTGGCCGGGCACGGCTACACCCCGGTGCTGTGCACGCAGACCCCGGGCGGAGCCACCGAGGACGAGCTGGTGGAACAGCTGGAGGAGCGCGGGGTCACCGGCATCGTGTTCCTGTCGGGGCTGCACGCGGATTCTTCGGCGGATCCGTCGCGCTACCAGCGGCTCGCGGGGCGGGGGGTGCCGTTCGTGCTGATCAACGGCTTCAACGAGCAGGTCCAGGCACCCTTCATCTCCCCCGACGACCGCGCGGCGGCGGAGATGGCGGTCCGCCACCTGGAGGACCTGGGCCACCGCAGGATCGGCCTCGCCATAGGGCCGACGCGCTACGTGCCTTCGGCGCGCAAGGAGGCGGGCTTCGTCGCCGCCTGCCCCTCGGCCCCGGCCGAAGGGCTGATCCAGCGCACCCTGTTCACGGTGGAGGGCGGCCACGCCGCGGGCGGAGCCCTCCTCGACCGGGGCTGCACGGGCATCGTGTGCGGCAGCGACCCGATGGCGCTGGGTGTCGTACGGGCGGCGCGCGAGCGGGGGCTGCGCGTGCCGGAGGACGTCTCGGTCGTCGGGTTCGACGACTCCCCGCTCATCGCCTTCACGGACCCCCCGCTGACCACGATCCGCCAGCCGGTCCGCGCCATGGCCACGGCGGCGGTCGGAGCCCTCCTTGAGGCGGTGGCCGGCACCCCGGTCCAACGCACGGAGTACATCTTCCAGCCGGAGCTGGTGGTCCGGGGGTCCACGGGGCAGGGGCCGGGGGGGTAGGGCTGGGGGGTTGGCTTGGGCTGCGGGTGGGTCGGTGGCTTCGACGGTCCCTGGGGGCGTCCCTCAGGGAGACGGGCGGCGCATCACCACGCGCCAGACGCCGGATTTCAGGCCCGCTGGTGCCATGTCCCACGACTCGGTGGTCCAGCCCTTTGCCTCCAGCGTTGCTACGCCCCAGAAGATCTGGGCGGGCGCTGACGCGCCGCCCCGCGCTATCAGGAGCAGGTGGGAGTACGGGTACGCGTCGAGGGTGTTCGGGTCGGACTGGAGGGTCTCGACGTGTACCGCTCCTTCCGTGAGGAGGGCTTGGGCTGCTGCATCGTCGGCAGTCGGGTTTTTGTCCGGGCGCATGGCTCACACTGTGGCACCCCGTGTCCGTGATGATGTGCGGATGGTTGAGGAAGCGCATGCCGTGCGGTTGGTTCGGGCGTTCGTGGAACGGCGCAACGCGGAGGCGCGGGTGGCCGGGTCGCCTGCGGTGGAGACGGTGGTCTCGGGGGTGACGGAGCATCCGTTGTGCTGGGTGGTGGGCGTGGACAGTGCGGAGTACGTGCGCACAGGCGATCCCGGTTGCCGGCTGGTGGGTGGGAGTCTGTATTTGGTGGACCGGGTCAGTGGTGGGCTCTACGAGATCAATGGGCGGGCCTTCGCCGTTGAGGACTGGGAGCCCGGCTACCGGCAGTTGGTCCGGGGCGAGTCGGCGGGCTCCGGTGGGGTGCGGCGGTTGTTCCGGCGGGGGGCGCGCGGGGGCGGCGTGCAGTGGGTTGCTCCCGCGGGGGGTCCGTACTTCTTTTGATGTCTTCGGGGTTTCCTGTGGCGCCCGTTCAGCCCTGACGCCGTTCCGAAACAATTCTGCAATCTCTTGCGCAAGGTCTTGCAGGGCTTCCTCCTGGCACCTACGGTCGCTCCAATCCCCAACTCGGCCGTGACCGGTCCCCACCCGGCTCCGTGCCTCTCCGCCAGGAGGAACACCGCATGTTCACCCGTGCTCGCGCCGTCAGAGCCGCCGCCGCGCTGCTCTCCGTATCCGCCGTATCCGCCGGAGCCGCCCTCGCCGTCGTCGGTGGGCCCGCGTCGGAGGCCTTCGCCTCCGCGCCCGGGGAGAAGGACGTCACCGCCGTCATGTTCGAGTGGCGGTTCGACTCCGTGGCCAAGGCCTGTGGCGACAGCCTCGGGCCCGCCGGGTACGGGTACGTGCAGGTCTCGCCGCCTCAGGAGCACATTCAGGGGGCGCAGTGGTGGACCTCGTACCAGCCCGTGAGCTACAAGATCGCCGGGCGGCTCGGCGACCGGGCCGCCTTCAAGGCGATGGTCGACGCCTGTCACGCGGCCGGGGTGAAGGTCGTGGCCGATTCGGTGATCAACCACATGGCGGCCGGGGATGGGGTGGGGACCGGGGGGAGTTCGTACACGAAGTACAACTACCCGGGCGTCTATTCCGGTTCCGACATGGACGACTGCCGGGCGACCATCTCCAACTACGCCGACCGCGCCAACGTGCAGAACTGCGAGCTCGTGCAGCTCGCGGACCTGGACACCGGTGAGGAGTACGTGCGGGGCCGGATCGCTGGTTATCTCAATGATCTGTTGTCGCTCGGGGTGGACGGATTTCGGATCGACGCCGCCAAGCACATGCCTGCCGTCGACCTCGCCAACATCAAGTCGCGGTTGTCCAACCCGGGTGTGTATTGGAAGCAGGAGGCGATCTACGGGGCTGGGGAGGCCGTGTCGCCCTCCGAGTACCTCGGGAACGGGGACGTGCAGGAGTTTCGCTACGCCCGGGATCTGAAGCGGGTCTTCCAGAACGAGAACCTCGCCTACCTGAAGAACTTCGGGGAGGCGTGGGGGTACATGCCGAGCGGGCAGTCGGCCGTCTTCGTCGACAACCACGACACCGAGCGCGGTGGCGACACGCTCAATTACAAGGACGGCTCCTCCTACACGCTGGCGAGCGTCTTCATGCTCGCGTGGCCCTACGGGTCTCCCGACGTGCACTCGGGTTACGAGTGGACCGACAAGGATGCCGGGCCGCCCAACGGGGGCGCTGTGAATGCCTGTTATGCGGATGGGTGGAAGTGCCAGCACGCCTGGCGGGAGATCTCCTCCATGGTCGGCTTCCGCAACTCCGCGCGCGGGCAGGCCGTCACCGACTGGTGGGACAACGGCGGCGACCAGATCGCCTTCGGGCGGGGTGCGAAGGCCTATGTGGCCATCAACCACGAAGGGTCGGCGCTGACCCGGACGTTCCAGACCTCGCTCGCCGCCGGCGACTACTGCGACGTGCAGAGCGGGCGCGCGGTCACCGTGGACTCCGGCGGGCGGTTCACCGCCACCCTCGCCGCCGGGACGGCCGTGGCCCTGCACGTCGGTGCTCGTAGTTGTGGTTCCGCCTCTACGCCGACCTCTACCCCGACCCCGACTCCTACGGTCGCCGCCGGGGCTTCCTTTGCCGTCAATGCCACGACGGTTCTGGGCCAGAACATCTACGTCACCGGCGACCGGGCCGAGCTCGGCAGCTGGAACACCGGCAGCGCGCTCAAGCTCGACCCGGCCGCCTACCCGGTCTGGAAGCTCGACGTCACGCTCCCGCCCGGCACGGTCTTCGCGTACAAGTACGTCCGCAAGGACGCCGCCGGAAACGTCACCTGGGAGAGCGGAGCCAACCGCTCCGCCACGGTCCCCGCCAACGGCAAGGTCACGCTGACCGACACCTGGCGCAACTGACCTTCCCGCCCCGCCCCGTCCCGCATCCAAGGAGATCCCCCTTGATACGCCCCGCCCTCGCCGGCGCCGCGGGAGTGCTCGCAGCCACCCTGGCCGTGACGCTCCTGCCCGCCCTCCCCGCCGCCGCGGCGGTCGCCGCCAAGGCGCCGCCGGCCCCGCCCTCGGACGCCAAGCTGGCGGCCGAGCCCGCGCGGCACGACCTGACCCGCGAGCAGTTCTACTTCGTGCTCCCGGACCGGTTCGCGAACGGCGATCCTTCCAACGACCGGGGCGGCCTGACCGGTTCCCGGCTGGAGACCGGGCTCGACCCGACGGACAAGGGCTTCTACCAGGGCGGGGACCTCAAGGGGCTGACCGACCGGCTGGACTACATCAAGGGGCTCGGCACCACGGCCATCTGGATGGCGCCGATCTTCAAGAACCAGCCGGTCCAGGGGACGGGCAAGGACGTCTCTGCCGGCTACCACGGCTACTGGATCACCGACTTCACCCAGGTCGACCCGCACTTCGGGACCAACGCGGACCTGGAGCGGCTGATCGACAAGGCGCACCGCAAGGGGATGAAGGTCTTCTTCGACGTCATCGCCAACCACACCGCCGATGTCGTCGACTACCGGGAGGCGTCCTACGGGTATCTGTCCAAGGGGGCGTTCCCCTATCTGACCAAGGACGGGGTGCCGTTCAACGACTCGGACTACGTGGCTGGGAAGGGGAAGTTCCCCGCCGTGGACGCGGAATCCTTCCCCCGCACCCCCTTCGTTCCGGATGCGAAGAAGAACCTCAAGTCCCCGGCCTGGCTCAACGACCCGACGATGTACCACAACCGGGGAGACTCCACCTTCGCCGGCGAATCCTCCGACCAGGGGGACTTCTTCGGTCTCGACGACCTGTGGACCGAGCGTCCCGAGGTCGTGGAGGGGATGGAGAAGATCTACGAGAAGTGGGTCAAGGACTTCGACATCGACGGGTTCCGCATCGACACGGTGAAACACGTCGACATGGGGTTCTGGACCCAGTGGGCGACCGCACTCGACAAGTACGCCGCCCAGCGCGGGCGCAAGGACTTCTTCATGTTCGGCGAGGTCTACTCCGCCGACACCGCCATCACCTCCCCCTACGTGACCCGGGGCCGCCTCGACGCCACCCTCGACTTCCCGCTGCAGGACGCGATCCGCTCCTACGCCTCCCAGGGCGCGGGGGCCGGGCGGCTGGCATCCGTCTTCGGTGACGACTACCGGTACACGACCGACAAGGCGAACGCGTACGAGCAGGTCACCTTCCTCGGCAACCACGACATGGGGCGCTTCGGGACCTTCCTGAAGCAGGACCGGCCGGGCGCGGGGGAGCAGGAGCTGCTGGACCGCTACCGGCTGGCCAACGAGCTGATGTTCTTCTCCCGGGGCAATCCGGTGATCTACTCCGGCGACGAGCAGGGGTTCACGGGCGCGGGCGGGGACAAGGACGCGCGGCAGCCGCTCTTCGCCTCGAAGGTGGCCGATTATGTGGATGATGATCAGCTCGGAACGGCGCGCACGCACGCGAGCGATGCTTACGATCCGGAGCACCCTCTCTACAAGGAGATCAGTGCTCTCTCGAAGCTGACGAAGGAACATCCCGCCCTGCGGGACGGCGTTCAGAGTGAACGTTTCTCCGATGGGTCCGTCTACGCCTTCGCCCGCACCGACCCCCGCACGCGCACCGAGTACCTGGTCGCCGCCAACAACGGCACCGAACCCCGCACCATCGAGCTCGACGCCCCGGCGGGCGCCCAGTACCGCACCCTCTACGGAGGAGGAGCGGCCGCAAGCAACGCCCTGACCCGCGCCTCCGGCGCCGGCAAGCTCACCGTCACCGTCCCCGCGCTCGGCTCCGTCGTCCTCCGGGCGGCCACCCCGACCGCCAAGCCCGCCGCCTCCGCCGCCAAGCCCACCATCACGCTCAAGGCCCCGGCACCCGGCGCCACCGGCACCGTCGAGCTCACGGCCGAGGTGACCGGCGACCCGCTGAGCCGCGTCGTCCTCGCCGCCCAAACCGGCACCGACAAGTGGCAGGTCCTCGGCTCCGCCGACCACGCCCCCTACAAGGTCACCCAGAACGTCACCGCCCCGGCCGGCACGGCCCTGCGCTACAAGGCCGTGGTCGTCGACTCCGCCGGCCGCACCGCGAGCGCCGTCGCCGCGTCGAGCGCCGGTCAGGCCCCGCCCGCCGAGGTGCCCACCGCCACCCAGCGCGAGTACGCGATCGTCCACTACAACCGCCCCGACGGCGACTACACCGACTGGCGCCTGTACGCCTGGGGCGACCTTGCCGAAGGCGAAGCCACCACCTGGCCCGCCGGGCACGCCTTCACCGGCCGCGACGCCTACGGAGCCTTCGCGTACGTCAGGCTCAAGCCCGGCGCGAGCAGCGTCAGCTACCTCGTCATCGACAAGGACGGCACCAAGGACGTGGCCGCCGACCGCTCCGTCGACGTGACGAAGACCGGCGAGATCTGGCTCGACCAGGGCAAGGAAGCCCCCCGCCCCGAGCGCCCCGCGTATCCCGCGCCCGACCAGGCCAAGGCCGTCCTGCACTACCAGCGCCCCGACGGCGCCTACGACGGCTGGGGCCTGCACGTCTGGACGGGCGCCGCGACGCCGACCGACTGGTCCAAGCCGCTGCTCCCCGCCCGGATGGACTCCTACGGGGCCGTCTACGAGGTCCCGCTCGCCGCCGGGGCCACCAGCCTCAGCTACATCCTCCACAACGGCGACGCCAAGGACCTCCCCTCCGACCAGTCCCTCGACCTGAAGGCCACCGGCTCCGGCCACGAGGTGTGGATGCTGGGCGGCAAGGAGAAGTACCTCCTCCCGCAGCCGGCCGGTTCCGCCGCCGCCCTGGACCTCACCAAGGCCCAGGCCGTCTGGATCGACCGTGACACCCTCGCCTGGAACGCCCCGCCGGCCGCCGCCTCGCTCCAGCTCCTAGCCTCCCGCGAGGGTGCGGTCACCGCCGAGAACGGCGTCCTCCACGAGGCCGGCGCCCAGTGGCTGCGCCTGTCGAAGACCGAGCTCACCGCCGCCCAGAAGGAGAAGTTCCCGCACCTGGCCCAGTACGCCGCCTTCACCGTGGACCCGCGCGACCGGGACCGGGTCCGCGAGGCCCTGCGCGGCCAGCTGGTCGCCAGCGCCCGCGCCGCGAACGGCGCCGTCCTGGCGGCGACCGGAGTCCAGCTCGCGGGCGTCCTCGACGACCTGTACGCGAAGAACGCCGGATCCGCCGCCCTCGGCCCGGTCTTCAAGGACGGCCGCCCCACCTTCTCCGTCTGGGCACCCACCGCCCAGCAGGTAGCCCTGGAGCTCGACGGCGGACGCACCGTCCCCATGCGCCGCGACGACGCCACCGGCGTGTGGTCGGTGCGCGGGGAGCGCGACTGGACCGGCAAGAAGTACCGCTTCGCCGTCACCGTCTGGGCCCCGAGCACCCGCCAGGTCGTCCGGAACCTGGTCACCGACCCCTACTCCACCGCCCTGACCACGGACTCCACGTACAGCCTGGCCGTGGACCTGGCCGATCCGAAGCTGGCCCCGCCCGGCTGGCGCGAGCTGAAGAAGCCCGCCGCCGTCCCCTTCACCTCAGCGCAGATCCAGGAGCTCCACATCCGCGACTTCTCCGTCGCGGACCGCACCAGCACCCACCCCGGCCAGTACCTGGCCTTCACCGACACCGGCTCGGCCGGCATGGGCCACCTGCGCGAGCTGGCCGCCGCCGGGACCTCGTACGTCCACCTGCTGCCCGCCTTCGACATCGGCACCATCCCCGAGAAGGCCGCGGACCGCACCGAGCCCGCCTGCGACCTGAAGGTCTACGCCCCGGACTCCGAGGAGCAGCAGGCCTGCGTGACCGCCGCGGCCGCGAAGGACTCGTACAACTGGGGCTACGACCCGCTGCACTACACGGTTCCCGAGGGCTCGTACGCCAGCGACCCGAACGGCACGGCCCGCACGGTGGAGTTCCGCCGGATGGTGCAGTCCCTGAACGGCGCGGGCCTGCGCACGGTCATGGACGTGGTCTACAACCACACCGTGGCGGCCGGGCAGTCGGACAAGTCCGTCCTGGACCGCATCGTCCCCGGCTACTACCAGCGGCTGCTGGCCGACGGCTCCGTCGCCACCTCCACCTGCTGCGCCAACACCGCGCCCGAGAACGCCATGATGGGCCGCCTCGTCGTGGACTCGGTCGTCACCTGGGCCAAGCAGTACAAGGTCGACGGCTTCCGCTTCGACCTCATGGGCCACCACCCGAAGGCCAACATCCTGGCGGTGCGCGCAGCCCTCGACGCGCTGACCGTCGCCAAGGACGGGGTCGACGGGAAGAGGATCGTCCTCTACGGGGAGGGCTGGAACTTCGGCGAGGTCGCCAATGACGCCCGCTTCGTCCAGGCCACCCAGCAGAACATGGCCGGCACCGGCATCGCCACCTTCTCCGACCGCGCCCGCGACGCGGTGCGCGGCGGCGGCCCCTTCGACGAGGACCCGCGCGTCCAGGGCTTCGCGTCCGGCCTGTTCACGGCGCCGAACTCCTCGCCCGCCAACGGCACGGCCGCCGAGCAGCGGGCCCGGCTCCTCCACGACCAGGACCTGATCAAGGTCGGGCTGACCGGCAACCTGGCCTCGTACGCCTTCACGGACTCCACGGGCAAGGCGGTCAAGGGTTCCCAGGTGGACTACAACGGCGCCCCGGCCGGATACGCGGCGGCGCCCGGCGACGCGCTGGCCTACGCGGACGCCCACGACAACGAATCGCTGTTCGACGCCCTGAAGTACAAGCTCCCGGAGGGCACTTCGCCCGCCGACCAGGCCCGCATGCAGGTCCTGGGGATGTCGGTCGCGACCCTCTCCCAGGGCCCGTCCCTGTCCCAGGCGGGCACGGACCTGCTGCGCTCGAAGTCCCTGGACCGCAACTCCTTCGACAGCGGCGACTGGTTCAACGCCGTCCACTGGGACTGCCGTGACGGGAACGGCTTCGGCCGCGGCCTGCCGCCGGCCGCCGACAACCGCTCGAAGTGGCCCTACGCGAAGCCGCTGCTGGCCACCGGGACCGCCGGCGCCCCCGGCTGCGCGGAGATGACGGGCACCTCGGCCGCCTACCGGGACCTCCTGAGGATCCGTACGACGGAACCCGCCTTCGGCCTGACCTCGGCCGAAGCGGTCCAGTCCCGGCTGGCCTTCCCGCTCTCGGGGCCCCAGGAGACCCCGGGCGTGATCACGATGACCCTGGGCGAGCTGGTGGTGGTCTTCAACGCCACCCCCGAGTCCCGGGCCCAGCGCATCCCCGCCCTCGCGGGCACGGCCTACGGGCTGCACCCGGTCCAGGCGTCGGGGGCGGACGCCGCGGTCAAGGGATCGGTGTACGACGCGGGGACGGGGGAGTTCACGGTCCCCGCGCGCACGGTGGCGGTCTTCAAGCGGACCTGATCCGCGGGCTCAGACGAGAGTGAGCTGATCGAGCCGCTTCTCCAGCAGGATCACCCCGTACACCCGCCCGTCCTTGCCCTCCTTGTGAGGGAACTCCCCGACCACCCGGTAGCCCGCACCCTGGTAGTACGCGAGCAGCCGGGGATTGGTGGAGACGCAGTCCAGCCGCGCCCGTTCGCGGCCGGTCCTGGCGATGCGCCGCTCGGCATGTTCGAGCAGCCGCCGGCCGGCCCCGGCGGGCGCGGTTTCGCGTTCGACCATGAGCCGGTGCACGTAGCCCGCGACGGGCGGCTGGATGCCCCAGGCCTCCTCGTCGGACCACCACAGCTCGTACGCCCCGACGGCGTGCCCGTCACCGTCCGAGGCGAGCCACACCTCGCCCTCCCGCATGACCGTCAGGAAGTGCGCGGGGTCCTTCTCCCCGGGCTTCCACTGCTCGATCCCCTGCTGGCGCATCCAGCGGGCGGCCTGGTCGTACAGCTGCACCAGCGTGCCGGCGTCCTTCTCCTCGGCCCGCCGGAACAAGATCCCGTCTTCAATGATCACGCGGGCATTATCGCCCGGAGAATGATCAAGAAGGTTCCTCCGGGGCCCGGTTATCGGCGCGGCGCGGGCACGCCCGTCTGCGCCGCCGTCGTCGCGGACGTCACCGCCGCGGTCTCCCGCGCCGCCGGTACGAGCGCCGCGAGCCGCCCCACCAGTTCCCCGAACGGCCCGTCGGCCGGCTCGTCCGCGAGGATCCGTACGAGGATTCCCGCCATCTCCGCGTCGTAGGCGGCGCTTACCGCGGCCAGCGCCGCGAAGTCGTGCACCAGCTGCAGCTCCAGCTCGGCGCGCGGGATCCGCCGCCCGTCCAGCCAGATCAGCGCAGTGGACTCGGCCAGCGACACCCACGAGCGCACCACCAGCTCCAGGCGTGCGGGCGGAGCCTGCGCGGGGACCCCCAGATGGGCCAGGATCTGCTCGTACGCGGCCTGGCGCACCTCGTCGATCATCGCGTTGGCCCGGTTGCTCCCGACGGCCGGCCCGCCCCGCATCAGCGCCGAGAACCCGGGCCCGTGGTCGTCCACGAAGGCGAAGAAACGCCCCATGACCCGCAGCAACCGCGCCCCGAGCGGACCCTCCTGCGGCTCCACGAACCGCAGCGCCAGCTCGTCGGCGGCCCGGCGCAGCGCGGCCTCGTACAGGCTCAGCTTGCCGGGGAAGTAGTGGTAGACGAGCGGCCGGGATATCCCGGCCGCCGCCGCGATCTCGTCGATCGACACATCGTCGGGCGACCGGTGGCTGAACAGCTCCAGCGCCACCCCGATCAGCTGCTGCCGCCGCTCCTCGACACCCATCCTGCGCCGCACCCCGGTTGTCATGCGGAACACCCTACTGCGCGTCCCGTCCGGGCCGTTCGCAGCGCCCCTCAGAGGTCCAGGACCAGGTGGTCCGTGGCCGCGCGGGAGACGCACAGGAGCATCGAGTCCTCGCGTTCGCCGTCCGTGAGGAGGGTGTCGCGATGGTCGACGGTCCCCGACAGGACCCGGTGCTGACAGGTGCCGCAGAAGCCCTGCTCGCAGGAGTACGGGGTGCTGGGGAGCTCGCGGCGCACCGCGGTCAGCGCGGATTCCTCCGCCGCCACCTCGATCACCCGCCCCGAGCGGTGGAGTTCCACCGTGAAGGCCCTCGCGTCGCTGCCCGAGGCGGCCGGGGCGAACCGCTCCAGGTGGACCGCGGTGCCCTGCGGGGCCGCCGCTTCGACCGCCGCCATCAGGGGGGCCGGGCCGCAGCAGTAGACCAGGGTGTCCGGGCCGAGCACGGAGAGCGCAGACAGGTCGGGGAGGCCCGCCTCGTCCTCGGGCACCAGCACGACCCGGTCCCCGTACGCGGCCGCCAGCTCGGTGGCGAAGGGCATCGAGGCGCGCGAACGGCCCCCGTAGAGCAGGGTCCACGTCGCACCCGCGGCCGTCGCCGCCCGCAGCATCGGCAGGACCGGGGTGATGCCGATGCCGCCCGCGACGAAGGCGTACGAGGGGGACGGCGCGAGCGGGAAGCGGTTGCGGGGCGGGCGGACCGGCAGCTCCGCGCCCTCCACCAGCTGGGCGTGGGCCTCGCGGGAGCCGCCGCGGCCGTCCTCGACCAGCCGGACCGCGATCGTGTAGCGGCCCTGCTCGGAGGGGTCGCCGCACAGGGAGTACTGGCGGACCAGGCCCGACGGGAGCTGCACGTCCACGTGCGCACCCGGGGTCCAGGCCGGGAGTTCCGCAGATTCCAGGGTCAGGGACAGGACGCCGTCCGCGGGCTCCGTACGGGACACGATCAGGGCCGGGATCCACCGCCGCGGCGAGTACCCCGAGACGGGGGTCTCCAGCGCGGGCAGCGGCCACAGCGGCGACCCGGCGTCGATGCGCCTGCCGATCGCCCGCTTCGTCAGCCAGGCCGCGCCCGCGAGCGCCCCCACCGCCAGTGCCTTGCCGCGCCTCATGCGTGGAAACCTCCGTTCGCGCCGGGGGAGGAGGCCAGGTAGGCGACGGCCTGGGCCGTCGAGCCCTCCTGCGAGGGGTGGTAGGTGCGCGAGAGGTACGTCGGGATCGACTTCAGCATCGCGCCCGTGGACGGCAGGGTGCCCTTGCGCCCCGACCGGTGGAACTGGCCCACCGAGGCCTTGGAGCCGGGCGGCAGTTCGGGGTCGTGTTCCATGAAGTAGCGCGAGCCGCGCTGCCACAGGAAGACCAGCGCGGTGAAGGCGGTGGCCCAGGTCCTGGCGCGGCGGCGGTAGTTGCCGTCCAGGTGCATGAAGAGGTCGAAGGCCACCGAGCGGTGCTCGACCTCCTCCGCGCCGTGCCAGCGCAGCAGGTCCAGCATCATCGGGTCCGCGCCGCGCCGGTCCAGCTCCTCGGCGTTGAGGACCCAGTTGCCCAGGAACGCCGTGTAGTGCTCGATCGCGGCGATCATCGCCACACGCTCCATCAGCCACCACTTGCGCGCCTTGCCCGGAGGCAGCGTCCGGTCGCCGAGCATCTTCTCGAAGAGCCAGTCGACCTGGGCCGTGTACGGGGTCGGGTCCAGACCCAGCCGCTTGAGGTGGGGGAGCACGTCGTCGTGCGCGCTCGCGTGCATGGCCTCCTGGCCGATGAACCCGACGACGTCCTCCCGCAGCCGGTCGTCCGTGATGTACGGGAGCACCTGCTTGTAGACGTGCACGAACCAGCGCTCGCCCGCCGGGAGCAGCAGGTGGAGCACGTTGATGGTGTGGTTGGCGAAGGGATCGCCGGGCAGCCAGTGGAGCGGGGTGTCCTCCCAGGAGAAGGACACGTTCCGGGCCTTCAGATCTATGTGTTCCGACGCCACGGGGGCGGGCGACGCGGGCGGCGTATTAGACATGGCGTCAATGTACTGAGGGGTAGGGGCGGGGAAAAGCCCCCTGCGCAGACTTCTACCGCAGGACGCCCGCCTTCGCCCCGTCCGTCAGCTTGCCCGACAGCTCCACCTGCGCCCCCGCCGGAGCCTTCACCGCCAGCCGGTTGCCCACCGCGGACCCGGTCACCTGGCCGCCGCCAACCGTCAGCGAGGCGAACTGCGCGCTGCCCGCGGCCAGTACGTACCACTGCCCGGCCTTCGACTTCCACAGCACCCCGGCCAGCACCCGGGGCTCCCGCGCCCCGCAGGCCGGCGAGCCCTCCGCCTTCGCGGCCTGGGCCGCCAACGGGGCACCCGGGGCCAGGAACTGCGCCTGCACCCGGTCCGCCGTGCCCTGCCAGGTCTCCGCCCGCGTGCACAGCCAGGTCGCCGAGCCGTCGCCCTCCGGCAGCGGCTGCTTCGCGTACGTCCACGCGTTGACCGTGCGCACCCCGTGCGAGCGCACCGAAGGCAGCAGACAGGCGATCCGCGACCAGTCGCCCAGCTCCGCGCCCTCCGTCACGTTCCGCTCGGCACCCGGCGCCCCCGAGGTCAGCCGGGCCGGGGTCAGCTCGCCCAGGTCGGTGACCAGCCGGGTCGCGCCGTCGCCGGTCAGGGCCAGCGCGTTCCAGCTGGTACAGGTCCCGTCGGGCGCCGGGCTCGGCACCGGCGGAGTCATCCCGCCCGGCGTCAGCTTCAGCTCGGAGGGGGCCTCGCCGGGCTTGAGCAGGTCCCGCAGCGCCGCGCCCGTCACCCAGGGCGCCGCCAGATAGCGGACGTTGCCGTCGACCCGGCTGAGTACGAGCGCGGTCGCCGTGTCCTCGGAGGCGCCGTCGGTCCGGGCGAAGTCGAGGGCCGCGATGTCGGTGCCGGAGCGCGGTTCGGCGTACCGGGCCACGCGCAGCCCGTCGTAGAGCAGCACCACGACGGCCTGGTCGACGGTCCCGGCGAACAGCAGCTGCGGCGGCCCCATCGGCGGACCCGACGGGGTGCCGGGGGTCGCCGAGACGACCACCGAACGGCCGGGCCGCGCCCAGACGGCCAGCGCCCGCCGCAGCAGGGCGGTGTCGTCGGCCCGGTCCCCGCGCGCGGGCCAGGAGGAATAGTCGGTACGGGAGGACGTGCGCCAGGCCCCGGCCGCGGCCCGGACCAGCTGCCCGGGATCCAGGGCCTGCTCCGCCGCCGCGTTCTTCGCGTACAGCGGGGCCGCCGCCCCGTCGGCCCCCCAGCCCCCGCCGGGCAGGGCGAGCAGCGCCCCGCACACCACGAGGGCCGCCCCGGCGGCGATGCCGGCCCGCGCGAAGCGGCGGCGGCGCAGCAGATCGGTGGGCCGGGCCTGGAGCACGCACGGATCGAACTCGGGGGAGGCGAACAGCTCGTCGGTCGCCGGATCCCCGGACTCGGCGACGGCGGCGGCCGGATTGACGACCCCGGCCTCCGACAGCACCCGCAGCACCTCCGGCTCGGGCAGCCGCTCCAGCGCCCGCAGGACGCAGGCGGCCCGCCCCGGCCCGTCGAGGGTGGCCAGCCACTGGTCGAGCGCCAGCTCCTCGGCGCCGCCCGAGCGCGGGAACAGCCGCAGCCCCCACACCTGGGGGAGCAGCGGCGGCAGTTGGGCCCGCCGGGGCAGCGCGCGGAAGGTCAGCGGGATCCCGGCCTCCAGGGCGGCCCGCAGCACGCGCAGACGTACGTACGCGTACCCGGACTCGGTACCCGTCCCGCCCCGCTGGCCGGGAACCCCGCCCTGCACCGCGGCCTGTGCGGCGACCGCCCCGTCCCGGCGGCCGCGCGGCAGGGCGCGCTGGGCCAGCGAGTGGGCGGTGAGGACCCGGCGATTGCGGCCGAGGGCGGGTGGCAGCACCAGGTAGGCGAGCCGCACCAGCCGCGGATAGTGCTCGACGATGGCGGCCTCGGCCTGCTCGACGTCGGGCGAGAGGGGGCGGGTGGCGGTATCCGGCGCAGTCACATTCAGCAGAACGAGCGAATGGTCGGATGGTCACCCGTCCCCAGTGCGCGCGTTCGGATCACTAGGAGATGAGACGGGTGCGCAGCGCCTCGACCGTCTCGTCGGAAATGCCGAGGCCCTCGCGCACGTACTTCTCCATCGAGCCGTACCGGGTGTTCACCTCGTCCATCGCCGCCTCCAGGTAGGAGGGGAAGACGCCGATCAGGGCCAGCGCGATGTCCGGGTCCCCGCCGGCCGCCGTGAACCCCTCGATCATCGGGGCGAAGGCCTGCCGCACCGCCGGGTTGACCGACAGGTACTCGCTCATCAGCGTCTCGTCGTCGGCGCCGAGCAGCGACAGGACGACGGTCGCGCCCCAGCCCGTACGGTCCTTGCCCGCCGTGCAGTGGAAGAGGAGCGGGCCCGACTGCGGATCGGCGAGCTCGGTGAGCAGCGTCCGGTACGAGGCCTGCGCGGAGCCGGAGCTCACCAGCGAGCGGTAGACGCCGCCGAACAGCGTCTGCGCCTTGCCGCCGCCCAGGTGTTCCTCGGCGACCGCCGGGTCGGACAGCAGGTCCTTGAGCTGCGCGGCGGCGGGCATGCCGGACGGCCCGGAGCGCATCTTGTCGGCCAGGACGTCGGCTATGAGCAGCCGGGCACCGGCCGGCACCCGGTCGGG
This sequence comes from Streptomyces sp. GL_140, assembly GCF_057834465.1. Classification (NCBI taxonomy): domain Bacteria; kingdom Bacillati; phylum Actinomycetota; class Actinomycetes; order Kitasatosporales; family Streptomycetaceae; genus Streptomyces; species Streptomyces sp. GL_140. The sequence continues at coordinate 2,564,295 of NZ_CM174404.1, read as the reverse complement.
GTGGTCGGCGCGCTCGGCGTCGGTGCGGAAGTCGATGACCGTGCGCAGGCCCAGCGCGGCCACGGCCGGGTCGCTGTCCACGTCGAGCCGGTCGAGCTGGCCGGAGCGGAGCACCAGGCCGGGGCGGACCGTGCGGCCGCCGGAGAGCGGGGTGCCTCCGAGGTCGCGGAGGTTGGCGACGGTCGTGGCAGGGGTGGCGGTCATCTTGGCGACTCCAGCGTTGGCGTTGCTGTGGAATGTGCGGCTGTGCGGATTCGTGGATTCAGGTGGTGACGCGTGTCATCCATACGATTTTCGGAGATTTTGCTTCGGAAAGGTAATCGGCGGCCACGGACACCCCCAGGCCGAGCCCCAGCGCCACGAGGTGCCCGACGTCCGTGAAGGTCCGGCCCCGCATGAGCACGGGCCGCACTGCGAGCGCCAGCAGCCCCGCCCGGGCGGCCGTGCGCACCGGCCCGCGCGGCAGCGCCGAGGTCAGCACGCCGAGCACGGTGTTGAACCCGTAGCTCGTGCCCACGTCCACCGCCCGCCGGGTCCGCGGACCGGCCGTCCCGCGCAGCACGCCGTAGACCAGCAGGGTCGCCGCGCCGTGCCCGAACAGGAAGGCGGCGGCCGTCCACCAGGCCCCGTACGCGTATTCGCTGTAGCCGAGGACCGCCGTCAGCAGCAGCGCATACGGCAGCGGCATCGGCTCCTCGACGAGGAACGCGCTGATCGGCAGGGTCTCCCAGCGGCCGGCGTCGAGGTTCTCGGCATTGGTCGAGCAGGCGCGCAGCACCCGCTCGCGGGCGGCCGGATCCAGTCGCTCCAGGGCGTACGCCCCCAGCTGGACCCCGCCCGCGTACACCGCGCCCAGCGGCACCTTCCACGGCAGTGAGTTCACCCGGTCATGATCGAATACGCCCGCGCGTGCGGCGAGGCGGGGTTTTCGTGGCAGCATTTCCCCGTCATGCCACCCAGCCCCGCGCCGCTGCGCGCCGCCCGGGCCGCGATGTTCGCGGCGGTGGCTGTCGCACTGGGTGCGGTGGGGCATTCGTACATGTCCGGCACGGACATTCCCGCACTGGGGCTTCTGTCCGCATTCGGGCTGACCGGCGGACTCGCCTGGCTCGGCGCCGGACGACGGCGCGGACCGCTCCCGATCGGCGCGGCCCTGCTCGGCGTCCAGGCGGTGCTGCACCTCGTCTTCTCGACGTCCTCCTCTTCGCCCTCCTCTTCGTCCGCGGGCGCGGGGTACATGGGGTCCGCGGGCGCGGCGGGTACGCACGACATGAGTGCCATGGGAATGGGCTCCGGCATGGACATGGGCTCGGCCATGGGCATGGACATGAGCTCGGGCATGAGCTCGGGCATGGACATGGACATGGGCACGGCCATGGCCGGTCACGCCCACGACGGCCTCGGCATGATCGCCGCGCACGTCCTCGCCGGACTGTTCTGCGCGGCCTGGCTCGCCTGGGGCGAGGCCGCCGTCTTCCGGCTCGCCGCCGTCCTCGCGGCCGGAGCGCTGCTCGCGGCCCGGCCGCTCTCCCGGGTCCTCGCCCTGTTGCGCACGCGCGTGGCCCCCGTACCGCCGAGGCCTGCCCTCCGTCCCCGGTACGAGCGGCCGCGCACCCTGCGCGGGGCCGTGCACGCGCACACCGCGGAGCGGCGCGGGCCGCCCGGGTCGACCCGGATCCGCATCACGGCCCCCGGCCGTCCTGTCCGCGCCTGACCGAACGGCGCACCTCCTTGGTGAGGCGGCGAGACCTGGGGCCGGTCACCCATGTCTTCCACGTCTTCGCCAACACCTAGGACACCCATGCCTTTCGACCAGGCCAGGGGGGCCCGCGCAGCGGGCGCCGGCCGACTCGACACCATGCCCGACGCCGCCGCGCCCGACGCCGCGCCTGATGCCGCGCCCGGAACGGAGCCCGCGACGGCGCCCGCGACCCCCGGCCGCGGGCCCGGTACCTGGGCCGCGCTGCGGCCGCTGCTCCTGCGGCTGCACTTCTACGCCGGGGTGCTGATAGCCCCGCTGCTGTTCCTCGCCGCCGCCACCGGGCTGCTCTACGCGGGCTCCTGGCAGGCCGAGAAGATCCTCTACGCCGACCAGCTGACGGTCGAGAGCGTCAGCGACAGCACGCTGACGCTCGGCGCCCAGGTCAGCGCGGCGAAGAGGGCCGCGCCCCAGGGCACGGTGACCGCCGTGTGGCCCGCGCCCGAGCCGGACGCCACCACCCGGGTGATCATGGAGAGCCCGGGACTCGCCGAGGGCGAGACCCTCACGGTTTTCGTCGATCCGTATACGGCCGAGGTGCGCGGAAAGCTCACCACCGTCGGTGACGCGCTGCCCCTGCGGGCCTGGCTGAGCGAGTTCCACGCCAGCCTCCAGCTGGGGGAGTTCGGGCGGAACTACAGCGAGCTCGCCGCGAGCTGGCTGTGGGTCGTCGCGCTGGGCGGGCTCGCGCTGTGGATCGGCCGCAGGCGCACCCGTAAGGCGCTGCTGGTCGTTCCCGACCGGTCCGCGACCGGCCGGCGCCGGACGCTGTCCTGGCACGGATCGGTCGGCGTCTGGCTCGCCATCGGCCTCGTCGGCCTCTCCGCCACGGGCCTGACCTGGTCGAAGTACGCCGGCGAGAACGTCGGAGAGCTCAAGGACAGCCTCGGCGGGGCCACTCCGGCAGTCTCCGCCACGGTCGGCGGCTCCGCGGCCGGCGCCGCGGGCGGGGACCATGCCGGCCATGTCATGACCGAGGGCATGGAGGGCATGGAGATGCCGCCGGCCGCCGTCCATGACGTGGACATCGACCAGGCGGTGGTGGTCGCCAATTCCGCCGGGGTCACCGAGTACCTGCGGATCACCCTGCCCGCCAAGGGCAAGGGATACGTGATCAAGGAGCAGGACAAGCAGGTCCCGGTCCACCTGGACGCGGTCTCGATCGACCCCAACGACGGCCGGGTCATCGACGAACTCCGCTTCGCGGACTACCCGTTGCTTGCCCAGCTCACCCGCTTCGGCATCGACCTGCACATGGGCCTGACCCTCGGGCTCGTCAACCAGCTGGCGCTGGCCCTGCTGGCGGTCCTGCTGATGTGCACGATCGTCTGGGGCTACCGCATGTGGTGGCAGCGCCGCCCGACCAAGGAGCGCGGGCTCTCGGTCGGACGCCCGCAGCCGCGCGGGGCCTGGCGGAAGCTGCCGGTGACGCTGCTGCTGCCGCTGGCCGCCGCCACGGCCGTCGTGGGCTGGTTCCTGCCGCTGCTCGGGATCAGCCTGGTGGCGTTCCTGGCGGTCGACCTGCTGCTGGGCTTCGCGGCGGCGCGCCGCTCCAAGAAGGCCTAGCGGGGCCGGCAGGCTCCGGCGCTCCGGCGCCCCGGCGGTCCGGGCGTGTGCGTGGGCCCGTACTCCCCCTCGTGAGTACGGGCCCACCCGTCATAGGTCTTGCCTCGTCCACCGGGCGTCATGCGGGGGCTCAGGGGGCGTACTTGTACCCCACCCGGCGCACGGTCTGGATCGCGCCGCGGTGGGCGGCGCCGAGCTTGCGGCGCAGCCGGGCGACGTGGACGTCGACGGTGCGGCCGTCGCCGACGTGGCCGTAGCCCCAGACGGTGGTCACCAGCTGGTCCCGGCTGTGCACCCGGTGCGGGTGGGCGACGAGGTGGGCCAGCAGCTCGAACTCCAGGTAGGTCAGGTCCAGGACCTGACCGTCCACCTCCGCGGTGCGCTGCGCCGGGTCGATGCGGACCAGGGCGTCCCCGGTGACGGCCGCGCCCTCGGGGCGGGCCTGGACGGGGGGAACGGAGTGGGGGGCGAAGGCGATCGGCGGCTGCTGATCGGCCGGTACGAGGACCAGGTAGCCGACCATCGGCGGCTGGCCCGGCAGGGTGGGCAGGGTGTGCTGCGGGGCCGGCAGCCAGGTGGCGCCGGGCGGCAGGAAGTCGACGACGCGGGCCACCTCGTCCCGGTCCACGGACCGCAGGCGGTGGCGCGGACTGGGCGGGAAGGCCGGATAGGTCAGGGGAGCGGTCGCAGCGGAGGCGGCAGGGGCGAAGGAACGGGTGTTTGCCATGAGTGGTCAGCTCTTTCACGCGGAGTAGTCGGCAGGAGACGTACGTGCGGACGTCGTCTTGTGTCGTACCGCGCAGACCGAAGGCCTCGGGAGAGATCGGTGAGGAGGTCCCGGAGGCTTTAGAGGGCCGGCGCGTTCTTCGCGCGGCAACACACCCGGTCGAAATCGTGATCCTGACGGGAAGGCCAGAACGGCTCGAGGTCGCTGCGACCGATCGAGGTGTGCGAGTGGCTGGCCATGCGCCCATTCAAGCAGATGTACGGGGCCCAAGGCAGGCCTCGTCTCAGCCAGTGGATCGGAATCTCATATTCCGCGAACATCTCGTGAATTGACCGTCACAATTGCGACAAACCCTCAACCGGTCAGCCGCTTCCGCCAGTCGAGCCCGGTCACCCGTACGGCATCCCGGGCGGATCCGTCCCACAGCCACCGCAGCCCCACCGCGTCCAGGGCGGCGACCGCCTCCTGCCCCACCGCGACCGCCCGCGCGGCGCCGGCGGCTTCGCCCGCCTCCTCGCCGTTCGCGCGAAAGCCCCCGTAGAGGAGGTAGAGGTCCCCGCCGTCGGCGGCGCCCTGGGCGCACTGGCTGTGGAAGAAGACGTACCCGCGCGCGTCCGCGGCGCCGGCCGCCCGGATCTCTGCCGTCCCGCAGTTGCCGCAGCAGGCGAAGCACTCCCGCGCGGTGAGACCGGCGGCGCCGAGCGCGGCGAAGGCCCGGGTGAGGCGCTCCGGGTCGGTCTCGCCCACCCAGTCGGCCTGTTCGGCCACCCGCTCCCGCCAGAGCCGCGTCACCAGGTGTTCGGCCTGGGCCCGGGACACCGGCCGGTTCTTGCCGTCGACCAGGTATTCCTCGGCGTTCTCGGTCAGTACTGCCCGGTCGTCGTAGCCGCAGCGCAGCCAGTCCCGTACGGCCTCCTCCAGTTCCCGCTCGACCTCGGGAGGCAACGGCGGCGCAGGCGCGTCGTCGGCGGAGAAGTCCAGCCGCTCCCAGTCCGGGCCGAAGTCCCAGCCCTTCTGCTGCCGGGCCCAGCCCGCCATGAACTCCACGACCTCGGCCGCCGAGCGGAGACGGGTCTGGAAGTGCTGCGCGGGGGAACCGGCTCGATGCTCCAACTGGAGCTCGCCGTCCGCGTGGAGCAGCACCTGGAGGTACACGTCCGGGTCGCTCGGGATCCGGTCGAGCACGAGGAAGTTGTCCCCGGCCGCGTCGAGGCGCCCCAGCAGTTCGGCCAGCAAGGGCCGCGCGGGACGCTCGTAGGTCTCGCCGAGCGAGTTCCTGACTCTGATCGCCAACATGGGGACACCGTGCCAGAGGGGACTGACACGGCGGCCGGGAGGGCCCTGCGTTGTGGAACGCCGACGCCCGCCGGGCCACGGGGGCTCGGCGGGCGGCAGGCGGTGCAGGTCGTGCGGGGTGGTGCGGGGAGCGGGAGGTCCTCAGACCAGGCCGTCCTTCTCCAGGCGGGTGCAGCAGGTCTCCGTGATGAGGCGGGTGACCACGTACGGGTCCACGTTCGCGTTCGGGCGGCGGTCCTCGATGTAGCCCTTGCCGTCCTTCTCCACCTGCCACGGGATGCGGACGGAAGCGCCGCGGTCGGAGACGCCGTAGCTGAACTCGTTCCACGGGGCGGTCTCGTGCAGGCCCGTCAGGCGCTCGTCGATGCCGGCGCCGTAGTTCTTGACGTGGTCGAGCGGCTTGCTGCCCTCGCCCAGCGACTCGCACGCGGAGATGATCGCGGGGTAGCTCTCGCGCATCGCCTTCGTGGAGAAGTTGGTGTGCGCGCCCGCGCCGTTCCAGTCACCCTTGACCGGCTTCGGGTTCAGCGTCGCGGAGACGTTGAAGTCCTCGGCGGTGCGGTAGAGCAGCCAGCGCGCGATCCACAGCTGGTCGGAGACCTCCAGCGGGCCGACCGGGCCGACCTGGAACTCCCACTGGCCGGGCATGACCTCGGCGTTGATGCCGGAGATCGACAGGCCCGCCGTGAGGCAGTGGTCCAGGTGCTTCTCGACGATCTCGCGGCCGAAGATCTCGTCGGAGCCGACGCCGCAGTAGTAGCCGCCCTGCGCGGCCGGGAAGCCGTTGACCGGGAAGCCGAGCGGGCGGGTGCCGTCGAAGAAGGTGTACTCCTGCTCGATGCCGAAGATCGGGGCCTGGGCCTCGAACTTCTCGGCGATCGGACGCAGCTGCGCGCGGGTGTTCGACTCGTGCGGGGTCATGTCGATGTTGAGGACCTCGCACAGGACGAGGACGTGGTCGCCGCCGCGGATCGGGTCCGGGCAGGAGAACACCGGCTGCAGCACGCGGTCGGAGGCGTGGCCCTCGGCCTGGTTGGTGCTCGAACCGTCGAAGCCCCAGATCGGCAGCGAGTCGCCGTCCGCCAGGATCCTGGTCTTGGAGCGCAGCTTCGCCGTCGGCTCGGTTCCGTCGATCCAGATGTACTCAGCCTTGTAGCTCACGGGCCCATCCTTCGGTGCGTCGCTCCGGCGCAGACTCTGCGGGTGCTGCGGTGGTGTACTGCGATTCGAACTGCGGTCCAGTTCGAAATGCGCTGTGACCGCAGCGTGCCCCCTTGCGATTTCTCTTCCGTTGCCCGTGTGTGAACCCCGTGTTACCGAGGTTTACGCCGCAGGTGGGCGTGGTTGTGCGGGTTGGCCACGGGACACCCGTCCGGGTGGGGCAGACTGGGCGGGTGAGCATTTCGTACGATTTGAAGTCCGCCGAAGACGGTTCCGCAGGGGCCGCTTCCGGGCCGCGCCCCCGTGTCGGACTGCTGGGGACCGGCCCCTGGGCCCACCGCACCCACGCCCCCGCCCTCGCCGCCCACTCCGGCTCCGAGTTCGTCGGAGTCTGGGGCCGGCGGCCCGAAGCCGCGGCCGATCTCGCACGCCGGTACGGCGTGAAGGTGTACGAAGACCCCGACGCGCTGTTCGCCGACTGTGATGCCGTGGCCTTCGCCCTGCCGCCCGACGTGCAGGCCGAGCTCGCCGTGCGCGCGGCGGCCGCCGGATGCCACCTGCTGCTCGACAAGCCCGTCGCCACGACCGCGGCCGACGCCCGCGCCGTCGCCGACGCCGTGGTCGAACACCGGGTCGCCTCCGTCGTCTTCCTGACCCTGCGCTTCGCCGAGCCGACCGCCGGCTGGGTGACGCAGCAGGCGGAGCGCTCCGGCTGGTTCACCGCCGCCGCCCACTGGCTCGGCGCGGTCTTCCCGCCCGACGGCGAACCCAGCGCCTACGCCGACTCGCCCTGGCGCAAGGCCAAGGGCGGGCTGTGGGACGTGGGCCCGCACGCCCTGTCCGTACTCATCCCCGTCCTCGGCGACGTCACCTCGGTAAGCGCCACCCGCGGCCCGTCCGACGTGGTCCAGCTGGCCCTGCGCCACACCTCCGGCGCGGCCAGCACCGCCGTCCTGAGCCTGAGCTCCCCGCGCGCCGCCGCCGGGGTGGGCCTGGAACTGCGCGGGTCCGAGGGCGTCTTCGGCCTCCCGGAGTGGAGCGACGTCCCGGGCGCCTACGGCAGGGCCCTGGACGCACTGCTCACGGCGGCCCGCACCGGCGTCCCGGACACCCGGGGCGCGGAGTTCGGGGCCCGGCTGACGGAGATCCTGGCCGAGGCGGAGGGACAGCTGCCGCGGTGACGGGGGCTCGGCGCAGGAGGGCCTCCCCGCCGCGCGCTCACTTGATCAGGGCGTTGGCCACGATGATGGCCAGGCCGATCGTGGCGTCGGCGACGCCGATCAGCAGCGCGGAGCCGAGCTGGTAGCCGACCCGCAGGGCCACGAAGGAACCCCAGGCGAACAGCATCGCCGTGTTCAGGCCCAGCCCGATCGCGGTGACCCCGTGCGAGTCCCAGTCGGCGAGCCCGGCGACGAGCAGCAGCAGGACGGTGGGAAGGGTGGCCGCGATCATCGGCCACTCGTTCCACAGCGCCCGCCGCAGCAGCCGCCACCGATGTCCGGCGGAACCGGGCTGGTGGGTGGCCATGTGGTGCGAGTACCCGTGCGCGAGCCCGGCGGTGGCTGCGGTGACGAGGACCCAGCTGGCATCGTAGAAGGGCGTGTACTCCCCGCCCTTCTGGTCGAGCGCGGCGAGCAGCCCGGACGCGAGGACCGTCCCGTACACCCCGCCGAACATCCAGTCGGCGTTCCGCCTGGGCGGGGGGAGGAGGGGCGCTTCGGGGGTTTCCGGAGACTGCTCGGTCACGGAGGGCGGTCCTTGTGTGCGGTTCATCCCCGTTTGGGCTGACCTCGACAAGCGTAGGGGGTGGGGGATGGGGTCCGTGTGAGGGACGGGAGCCGGGTCATCCCTTGCGCGACAGCGCGTCCCGGACCGCCTCCTCCGAGCGGGCCACCACCGCCGTGCCGTCCTGCGCCGTGATGATGGGGCGCTGGATCAGCTTCGGGTGCGCCGCGAGATGGCTGATCCAGAGCTGCCGGGCCGCCTCGGTCTCCTCGCGCGGCAGGTCCCGTACGCCGGTCTCCTTGGCGAGCGGGTCCGAGGTGCGCGTGATGTCCCAGGGCTCCAGGCCCAGGCGGCCCAGGACCTCGCGGATCTCGGTCTCGGAAGGTACGTCCTCCAGGTAGCGGCGGACGGTGTAGTCGGCGCCCTCCGCGTCCAGCAGGGTCAGCGCGCTGCGGCACTTCGAACAGGCCGGATTGATCCAGATCTCCATGCCCCGAAGCCTAGCGAGAGGGCTGGCGGGACGGCTGGCGGGACGGCTGTCGGGATGCCGAAGGAGATGCCGGCCGGGATGCCGGGGAACGGCGTCCGGCCAGGTCCTTTGTCAGTGGTCCCCAGTAAAATCGAAGGAGAACGACAGGACGCCAACTACCGTTTGGGAGGCTGTAGATGGCCACTGCCACTGCCACTGCGAGGAACACGGTCACGCGCACCATCGAGACCGTCAAGAAGAAGCCGCTGCCGGCGGGGCTGCCCCGCGAGTGGTACGAGAGCCACAACCGGCGGCTGAAGGCGATGCGGCTGGCGATATCCCTGCTCGACTCGGGCACCTATGACGTCCGGCGCGCCACCAACCGCAAGATACGGGCGATGGCCGTCCGGACGGGGATCCACCGGCCGTCCAACGTCACCTGCAAGCTGGTCCGTTCCTTCATCCGCGAAGCCGCGTAACCGCCTCACCGGCCGGTCGCCGCCCGCCCGCCCCGGGTCGGCCGGTCGGCCGGTGGGTCAGGCCGTCGTCGAGGGTGACGTTGACGACCTTGCCCTCGTCCTCGGCCGCGCGCACCAGGTCCGAGCCCACCTTCAGCCGGGCGGGGGCCTCGATCACCTGGTTCTTCGCCGAGTCGGGGGCCACCGCCTCCTCCCCGGCCGCGCCCAGCACGATCGCCCCGGTCAGCAGGGCCGCGGCGTACGGTGCGCACCGTCCTGGTCCCCGCCCGGAGAGAGCACCAGCAGCGCCACGTCGTCGCGCGGCCCGCCCTCGGTGAAGGACGCGAGGTCCCGCCACACCGCCTGCGACAGCCCCGCCGGGTCCGTCGCGAGTACGGCCACCCGCGCGGCCAGCGGGTAGAAGTTCCCCGCCGCGTCGCGGGCCTCCGTCACCCCGTCCGTGTACAGCAGGATCCGGTCCTCGGGCCGGACCGGGAGCTCGGTGGGCTTCGCCGGGGCCGGACCGGCCAGCCCCAGGCCGAGCGGGGGGCCCGGTTCCACATCGAGCTCCGAGACCACGAAGCCCCGTAGCAGCAGGGGCGGGGGATGCCCGCACGACACGATCCGTACGAGGCCCAGCCCCGGCGGGAACTCCAGCAGCACCGCCGTCGCGAACAGCTCCGCGTGCTGCACCGACGTGGCCGCCGCGTCGGCCAGCAGCCGCCGGTCCAGCCGGGCCGCCACCGCCGTGAGCTCCGCGTCGTCCAGGACCCCCTCCCGGAAGGCGCCGAGCAGCGAGGCCACCGTACCGACGGCGGCCAGACCGTGGCCCTGGACGTCGCCGACCACCGCGCGCACGCCGAAGGGGCCCACCCGGACGTCGTACAGGTCTCCGCCCACCAGGGTGCCGCGCTGGGCCGCCCGGTAGAGGCCGGAGCAGCGGACCCGGCCGACCCGTTCGGGGACGGGCGGCAGCACCGCCAGCTGGGCGGCCTCCGCGACGGTCCGGACACTGATCAGCTGGGCGTCACGACGTTTTCGGACCCAGGCCACGACCACGCTCAGCAGACCGATCGCGGCGACGGTGGCGAGGTCGGAGCCGCGGGGGTGCGCGATGCCGATGGCCGGCAGGCCGAGGAGCACGAGCACCACGCCGGCGAAGACGGCGGTGCCGGCGGCGCCGTAGGCGAAGGCCGCCACCGGGGGGAGCCCGGCCAGGAAGTAGCCGAGCTCGACGTCGCCGGGGGTGACGCGCTGGGCGCAGACCAGCACGAACAGCGCCACCGCGGGCGCGAGCCGGGCCCAGCGGGGCGGCGGCGCCCCACGGAGCCAGCCCGGCTCCTCGCGTACGAGTCTCACCCCTCCACCCTGGTACCGGCACGGAAGGCGCGCACGCTGGGTGGCCCTGTGGAGCGGCGGCCACGAGAGTGGGGGCGTGACGGAAACGACGGACGGCGGTGCGGGCGGCGACGGCGGTACGCAGAGCGCGGCGATCAGCACCCGGCTGAACTGGCTGCGCGCGGGGGTGCTGGGCGCGAACGACGGGATCATCTCGACGGCGGGCCTCGTCGTCGGCGTCGCCGGGGCCACGACCTCGCGGTCGGCGATCCTCGCGGCGGGCGTCGCGGGGCTGCTGGCGGGCGCGCTGTCGATGGCGGCGGGGGAGTACGTCTCCGTCAGCTCCCAGCGGGACTCCGAGAAGGCGGCGCTGGACTTGGAGCGGCGGGAGCTGGAGGAGTCCCCGGTGGAGGAGCTGGAGGAGCTGACCGGGCTCCTGGTGGAGCGGGGGCTGAGCAGGGCGGTGGCGCGGGAGGCGGCGGAGCAGCTGACGGAGAGGGACGCGCTGCGGGCGCACGCGCGGGTGGAGCTGGGCATCAACCCCGACGAACTCGCCAACCCGTGGCACGCGGCACTGGCGAGCCTGGTGGCGTTCACCGTGGGGGCGCTGCTGCCGCTTCTGGCGATCGTGCTGCCGGGGCCCTCGGGGCGGGTGCCGGTGACGGTGGCGGCGGTGCTGGTGGCGCTGACCCTGTGCGGGGTGCTCAGCGCACGGCTGGGCGGGGCGGGGGCGGCGCGGGCGGTCCTGCGCAACGTCGCCGGTGGCGCCCTGGCGATGGCCGTGACCTACGCGGTCGGGACCTGGCTGGGCGGAGCCGCCTGACGGGCCCGGGCCAAATCCAGCCCCGCCCGGGGGCACCTCCCAGCGGTAGCTGGGGGAGTTCGAGGCGCGGGGGTCCGGGGGCTGGTCCCCGGGAGCGGAGCCGCGCGGCGGGCACGGCGCGGCACCATGTCGAGCACCATCGCAGGGCCGCCCCGCGGCCGCGGCTGCCAAGATGAGCGCATGCGTATCGCGATCACCGGTGCCACCGGGCTCATCGGCAGCGCCCTCGGGCGGTCCCTGAAGGCCGACGGACATGAGGTCGTCCGGTTCGTCCGGCGGGAGCCGGGTGCTCCGGACGAGGCGCGATGGGATCCTGCGCGGGGCTACGTCGACCCCGCCGGACTCGCCGGCTGCCAAGCCGTCGTGCACCTTGCCGGAGCCGGGGTCGGGGACCACCGGTGGACGGACGCCTACAAGCGGGAGATCCGCGACAGCCGGGTCAACGGCACGGCCGCCATGGCCCGTGCCGTCGCCGCCATGGCCGAGCCGCCGGAGGTGTTCGTCTGCGGGACCGCCATCGGCTACTACGGCGACACGGGCGACCGCGCGGTCGACGAGAGCGCCCCGGCGGGAGAGGGCTTCCTCCCCGAGGTGTGCATCGCGTGGGAGGCGGCCGCCGCCCCCGCCCTGGACGCCGGCGTCCGGACGGTGTTCGCCCGTACCGGGCTGGTCGTCGCGGCAGAGGGAGGGGCCTGGGGGAAGCTGTTCCCGATCTTCAAGGCGGGGATCGGCGGCCGGCTCGGCAACGGCCGCCAGTACTGGTCGCACATCTCGATGCACGACGAACTCGCCGCCCTGCGGTACGTCATCGACACCCCGTCGATGGCCGGCCCGGTGAACCTGACCGCCCCCGAGCCCCTGACCAACCGCGAGGTCACGGCCGCGATGGGCCGGGTCCTGCACCGGCCGGCGGTGTTCGCCGTACCGGCTCCGGCGATGCGCGTGGTCCTCGGCGAGTTCGCCCAGGACGTGCTGGGCAGCCAGCGGGTGCGCCCCGCCCGGCTGCTGGAGTCCGGCTTCGTCTTCCGCTACCCCGGGATCGACGAGTCGATCAGGGCGGCGCTGGCGGGCTAGCTGGCTAGCGGGCTAGGCCGTCTCCTTCGGATCTCGGCCGTCGCAAACCCCTGCGGCTGCCCCGGCGGGGCCCGAAGGGGGCCCGGGGGGAGCGTCCGGCGTCCGCGTGCGACCGTACGTGAGCCGAATGCGACCGCCGTGCGACCGGATTTGACCGCGCGGCTCGCAATAGCTCCGTCAACTCGGGTTCCGCTGGAGCCGGTTGGGGGAAGGAGGATTCCCACACAGCCGGGCCGACCTCGGGGAGGGGCACGTGCTCAACAGCGCACACGCACACCATGCGGACGTAGTCATCGTAGGAGCCGGAGTCTCGGGACTTGCGGCCGCGCACCACCTGATCGCGGCCGGGGTCACGGTCATCGTCCTGGAGGGCGCGGACGACTCCGGCGGACGGATGGCCACCGAGACCGTCGACGGCTTCCGGCTCGACCGGGTCGGCCAGTTGCTCAACACCGCCTACACCGAGCCGGCCCGCACCCCCGGCCTGGGGGACCTGGTCCTGCGGCCCTTCGCACCCGGCGCCCTCATCCACACCGACGGCAGGATCCTGCACGCCGGCGCCCTCACACCCGCCCGCGCCCTGACCAGCGGCTCCATCGACCAGGCCCGGATCGGCGCCGCCCTCGGCCGGCTCGCCGCGCTGCCCGAGGAACGCCTCCTCGCCCGCCCCGAGCGCACCGCACACGCCGCCCTGAGCTCCCGGAGCCTCGGATCGGCACTGCGCCCGCTCCTCGCCGCGCTCCTGCGCGACCCCGTGCTCGCCACCTCCAGCCGCGTCGCAGACCTCGCCCTGCGCACCTTCGCCCGCGGCCGCCTCGCCGTGCCCGAGGGCGGCGCCGCCACCCTGCCCGCACTGCTCGCCGCCGCACTGCCGCCCGGCACCGTACGCACCGGCGTCCGGGTCCGGTCGGTGGCCACCAACCTCGTCACCACCGAGGGGCACGGGGACTTCAGCTGCCGCTCCGCCGTCCTGGCCACCGGGGCCCGGGCCGCGGCCGAACTGCTCCCGGGGCTGCGCGTGCCCGGCTTCCACGAGGTGACCGTCATCCACCACGCCACCAACGGGCTCCTGCCCTGGGACGGCTCGCTGCTCCTGGACGGCGACCCCAAGTGGCCCGTCGCCCACACCGCCGTGATGAGCGCCGTCGACCCGACGCGCGCCCCCGCCGGCCGCAGCCTGGTCACCACCACCGTGCTCGGCCCGCCGCCGCCCTCGCGCACGGTCGCCTCGCGCCTGGCCCGGCTCTACGAGACTTCGACCCGGGAGTGGGAGCTCCTCGCCGTCCACCACACCCCCGAGGCCGTCCCCGCCATGCCCCCGCGGCAGGACACGCGCCGCCCGGTCCGGGTCCTCGCCGGGCTCTACGTCTGCGGCGACCACCGGGACACCAACACCGTCGAGGGCGCGCTGCGTTCGGCGCGGCGCGCCGCCGGAGCCGTCCTGAAGGACTTCGGCATCCCGCTCCCGGCCGCCCCGGAGGCAATGCTTCCGGTGGCGGCCTGAAGGAGCCGCGCCGACGGGGCAGAACCAGCCCCGTCCGGGGGTCCCCCCGGACGGGGCTGGGGGAGTTTGAGGCGCGGGATCCGGGGCAGAGCCCCGCCAGCCGACCCGCAGGTCACGACAGCGCAGCCACCCGGTCCCGGTACGTCCGCACCGCCGAGGCCTCCCGGTACGGCTCCAGCCGGCGCTCGAAGTCCCGTACGTACTCCACCGCGCGCACCGACCGCATCTCCATCGCCTGCTGCGCCGCCTCCGCGCCCAGCGCGCAGGCCTGGTCCAGCTCGCCCAGCCCCAGCCGCGCCGTGGCCAGCACCACCCGGCAGAACAGCCGCGAGCGCGCGTACCCGGGCGCCCGCAGCTGGAGCGAGCGCTCCGCGTGCTGCGCCGAGGCCCGGTACTGCTGCAGGTCCCGGTGGCAGTGCCCGAACTCGTCCGCCAGCTGCCCCTCGTCGTAGGACCGGGCCCAGTGCGGCACGTCGTCGCCCGGCCGGGCCGCACCCAGCGCCCGCTCGGCCCGCACCAGCGAGGCCGTCGCCGCCCTGACCTCGCCCAGCACCGCGTGCGCGCGGGCCTCCGCCGAGTGCAGCAGCGCCTGCACCACCGGCGGCGGGCCCGAGCCGACGCCCTGCTGGGCCACCCGGGCCAGCTGCACCGCCTCCCGGCCGTGCCCGAGGTAGACCGCCTGCCGGCTCATCGTGACCAGCACGTAGGCCCCGTACGGCCGGTCCCCGGCGGCCTGGGCCAGGCGCAGCGCCTGCACGAAGTACCGCTGGGCGAGCCCGTGCGCGGCGATGTCGTACGAGGTCCAGCCCGCGAGCCGGGTCAGGTCGGCGGCGGCCGAGAACAGCCGCCGCCCCGTGGTCTCGCCGTACGTCCCGCGGAGCATCGGCTCCGCCTCGTGCTCCAGGTAGCGCACCAGCGCCTGGCGGGCATGGCCGCCGCCGTAGGCGTGGTCCAGGGTGCGGAACAGCTCGCTCACGGATCTGAGCGCCGCGATGTCACCGCCCGTGACCCGCTGCCCGGGCCCGCGGTCGATCTGCCGCTGCCGGGGCACCGAGGTCCGGCCCGGCATGGGCCGGCCCTGCTCGGGCACGCGCTGGGCGGCCTGCTCCGCCCCCCGGCCGACCCGCTCGTCGGCCCGCCCGATGAGCCAGTCCCGGCTGGGCACCACCAGCCCGGCCGGGGTGAAGGCGATCTTGCGCAGCTCGGCGTGCGAGCCGGAGTCCTTGCGCCAGAGCCCGCTGGCGATGTCCACGGCCTCCTCCGGGGTGGCCGCGAACTCCAGCCCGGCGTACACCGGGGCGCACGCGTCCAGCCCCAGGTCCTGGGCCGACAGCCGCCGCCCGAGGCGCCGGGTGAACACCTCCGCGATCAGCGCCGGGGTCGTTCCGCGCGGCTGCTGCCCGCGCAGCCAGCGGGTCACGGAGGTCTTGTCGTACCGCAGATCGAGACCGTGCTCCAGACCGAGCTGGTCGACGCGGCGGGCGAGCCCGGCGTTGGAGAACCCGGCCTCGGCGATCAGTGCCGCGAGCTGCCGGTTGGGGACACGCTGGGCAGGTCGTTCCGTCATCTGCTCCACGGTTTCCTGACGTGACGGACCGGAGTCCCGGCCCTGTGAACGGCGTGAATGTAGCGGCGAACTCCGCTCACACCGCCCTGTCTGCCCCACATTCATCCGATCGTGTGCAGAACCGGTAGGGCTCTTTACGGACTGACCCCCTCCACCCGCGTACGCTGCGCCCCATGACCCGCCGGCCCACCGGGGAGCGCCGCCCCGGCAGTTTCGAGCGCCTCTACGGCGACGACAGCTGCGCAGAGTCCACGGCCCCGCTCCCCGCGCCCGAGCTGACCGAGGCGGAGTGCCGGCGCTGCGGGACGTACATCGCGGGCCTCGACGGGCGGTACGCGTGCGGCGTGTGCGGCTGGGTCAACGACCACTCCGAGGGGCACCGGAGGCTGCCCCGGGCGGACGAGGACCCGGACCGGCCGATGAAGGGGCGCAGGCGGCCCAGGCAGCTGCCGGAGCCGCCCGCACAGCCGCTTCCGGAGCCCCCGGCGGGGCCGTCGGCGGGGCCGCTTCCGGAGCCCGCGACGGGCGGCTGAAGGGCCGCGCGCGGGTCGCCGTACCCTTGCTTGGTGCGATACGTGCACACAGCAAGTTCGACGGCAGGTTCAATGAGGAGGCGCCGCGGTGGCTGAGCTTGGGTTTGTCCATCTGGGCTTCGGAGCGGAAGCCGTCGAGTACACGGTGGCGTGGGAGGAACAGCGCCGGGTGCACGCGGCGCGCTTCGCGGACGAGGCCGGGGACACCTGCCTGCTGCTGGAGCACCAGCCGGTCTACACGGCCGGCCTGCGCACCGCGGACAGCGAGCGGCCGCTCGACGGGACGCCCGTCGTGGACGTGGACCGCGGCGGCAAGATCACCTGGCACGGGCCGGGCCAGTTGGTCGGCTACCCGATCATGAAGCTGCCCCGCCCGGTGGACGTGGTCGCCCACGTCCGCCGCCTGGAGGAGGCGCTGATCCGCACGGCCGCCGAGTTCGGCCTGGAGACCACCCGCGTCGAGGGGCGCAGCGGGGTCTGGGTGCTCGGCGATCCGGTGGAGGACCGCCCGAAGATCGGGGGGCTCTCCCTCGACCTCGACCCGCGGCTGGTGGACGAGGAGTTCGACCCGCGCCTCAACGGCCCCGAGTACGCCCCGTCCAACGCCGGCCAGCGCCGCGAGGACCGCAAGCTCGCCGCCATAGGCATCCGGGTCGCCAAGGGCGTCACGATGCACGGCTTCGCGATCAACGTGAACCCCGACAACACCTGGTTCGACCGGATCGTCCCCTGCGGCATCCGCGACGCCGGTGTGACCTCGCTCTCGTACGAACTGGGGCGCGAGATCACCATCGCCGAGGTGCTGCCGGTGATCGAACGGCATCTGAGGGACGTACTGGTCCACGCGGAGCTGCGGCCCCGCGAGACCGAGCCGGCCGCGGGCTGACCGCGGGCCGACCACGGACCGTCCGCGGGCTGTCCCTCCGGGGAATGGGCCGGGCCGCTCGCAGGTTGGCCGACGTAAGAACGTACGAATTACGGGCGTACCCTGGTGGGCGCCGAAGAATCGAAGTCACAGGGAGCCGGTCGTGTCCGCAGTCGCACCCGACGGACGCAAGATGCTGCGCCTGGAGGTCCGTAACGCCCAGACGCCCATCGAGCGCAAGCCCGAGTGGATCAAGACCCGGGCGAAGATGGGTCCCGAGTACACCAAGATGCAGGCCCTGGTGAAGGGCGAAGGACTGCACACGGTGTGCCAGGAAGCGGGTTGTCCGAACATTTACGAATGCTGGGAGGACCGCGAGGCCACCTTCCTCATCGGCGGCGACCAGTGCACCCGGCGCTGCGACTTCTGCCAGATCGACACGGGCAAGCCCGAGGCGCTGGACCGGGACGAGCCGCGCCGTGTGGGCGAGTCGGTCGTCACCATGGACCTGAACTACGCCACCATCACGGGCGTCGCGCGCGACGACCTGTCGGACGGCGGCGCCTGGCTCTACGCGGAGACCGTGCGCCAGATCCACCAGCAGACGGCGGAGCGCGCGGCCGGGCAGACCAAGGTCGAGCTGCTCGCCCCGGACTTCAATGCGGTCCCGGAGCTGCTGGAAGAGGTCTTCGCCTCCCGTCCCGAGGTGTTCGCGCACAACATCGAGACGGTGCCGCGGATCTTCAAGCGGATCCGTCCCGGCTTCCGCTACGAGCGTTCGCTGGACGTCATCACCCAGGCGCGGGCGTACGGCCTGGTGACCAAGTCCAACCTGATCCTCGGCATGGGCGAGGAGCGCGAGGAGGTCAGCCAGGCGCTGAAGGACCTCCACGAGGCGGGCTGCGAGCTCATCACCATCACCCAGTACCTGCGGCCCTCGTCGCGGCACCACCCCGTCGAGCGCTGGGTGAAGCCGGCCGAGTTCGTGGAGCTGGCGAAGGAGGCCGAGGACATCGGCTTCTCCGGCGTGATGTCGGGCCCGCTGGTGCGGTCCTCGTACCGCGCGGGCCGGCTGTACCAGCAGGCGATGGAGAAGCGCAGCCGCGTCTGAGGGTCCGCCAGGACTGTGTGAAGTCGCGCACAAATGCTTACCAGTGGGTAACATCGCATCGACGCGGCCCCTAGGCTCTTCAAGGAGAGCCCGGCGGGCCGCGTAAATGTTTCATCACTGTTTGACCAGCCAGTCACGCCCTGGTAACACCAATCAGTGACGATTGCTCCACGCACCGCGCACGCGCCGGTGTACGAGCGGTGCGCAGAACGCTCCGCGCCATGATCCGCACGCCCGATGTGAGCTCCGTGAAAGGGATCGACATCATGCAGGCCGCGCCCGTACGCGCCATTGCCATCCCGACCGTCGGCGACGCCTTCCGGGGCATCGAGTCGCTGCTCATGAGCGGCGCCCGCCGCAACGCCTGGTCGGCGGTGCTCGAAGACCGCCGCAGGGCCAAGGACCGGGTCGAAACCGAGCACGTACTCGAGGCCGCGGCGACCCGGACCGAGAAGGCCACGTAAACTTCGCTGCATGGCGAGGAAGTCAAACGCAGAGACTGCTGCGAACCCCGGGCGACTGAAGCAGATCGCCCTGACGTACAAGATGACGCGCAAGGCCGACCCGAAGGTCGGTCTGATCGTCGCGGGCGTGGGAATCGTCACCTTCGGTGTCTTTCTTGCGATCGGCTTCCTGATCGGCCACCCGGTCTACCTGGGCATTCTGGGCTTCCTGGTGGCGTTCCTCGCGATGGCGATCGTCTTCGGGCGACGGGCCGAGCGGGCTGCCTTCGGGCAGATGGAGGGCCAGCCGGGCGCAGCCGCGGCCGTACTGGACAACGTGGGCAGGGGCTGGAACACCACCCCCGCCGTCGCGATGAGCAAGCAGCAGGACATCGTCCACCGCGCGGTCGGCAAGGCAGGCGTGGTGCTGATCGGTGAGGGCAACCCGAACCGGGTCAAGGCGCTGCTCGCGAACGAGAAGAAGAAGTTGTCCCGGATCATGCCCGACATCCCGGTCCACGACTTCATCGTGGGCACCGGTGAGGGCGAGGTGCCGCTCAAGAAGGTCCGTACGACCCTGCTGAAGCTGCCCCGGGTGCTCTCGGGCCCCCAGATCACCCAGGTCAACGACAAGCTGCGGGCCATGGGCGACTTGCTGAGCAACATGCCGATCCCGAAGGGCCCGATGCCCAAGGGGATGCGCATGCCGCGCGGCGGAAAGATGCGCTGACCAGCTTTTCGTATACAACGACGCGCGGGCGCCCCGAGCCATCGGCTCGGGGCGCCCGCGCGTTCGCGCTGATTCGGGTGCGGGATCCTCAGATCCGGACCTGGACGGCGCGGCCCAGGCGGTCGTGCAGCCCGCGGCCGTCGCGGTCCCAGACCAGGGCCGGGACCACCAGGGCGAGCAGCAGGGTGCGCAGCACCACGCGGCCGACGCCGAGCGGGCCGCCATCCTGTGAGATGACCCGGAGGCCCAGAATCCGCTTCCCGGGGGTAAAGCCCACGGTGGCGATGGTCAGGATGCTCAGGACCACGAAGAGCACCAGGGTCCAGTTGCCCGCACCGGTCCAGTCGCGGCCCGTGATCAGGCCGTATGCGATCAGCTGGCAGGCCAGCCAGTCGATGACCAGGGCCGCGAAGCGGCGCCCGAAGCGGGCCACGGAGCCGGGCCCCTGCTGTGGCAGGCCGAGCTGCTTGCCGGGGTAGCCGAAGTCGACTCCCATTCCTTCGGCGGCCTCGCGGGGGCCGGAGAGCCATGATCCGATTGCTTGCCTCTTGTCCACCCGAACACCGTACCCGTGCTGCTCCGCGAGGTTCCGCCGGGACCCTGGTTAACTTGTGCGAAACAAATGGGTCATGCTTGGGAAACCCCGTCTGCTTATGGTCGGGTCAGCGTGCGGCACCGCACTGACGCACCACTAGCTATAAAGCCCGCCCCTGCCCCGGGGTCGGGAGTAGGAGGAGTTGGATGTTCCAGAACGCCGACGAAGTGAAGCAGTACATCGAGGAGAACGACGTCAAGTTCGTTGACGTCCGCTTCTGCGACCTGCCTGGTGTCATGCAGCACTTCACCATCCCGGGGCGCGCGTTCGACCCGAACGAGGAGCTGGCCTTCGACGGCTCCTCGATCCGCGGCTTCCAGGCGATCCACGAGTCCGACATGGCGCTGCGTGCCGACATCACCACCGCGCGCCTGGACCCGTTCCGCAAGGACAAGACGCTCAACATCAACTTCTTCATCCACGACCCGATCACGGGCGAGGCCTACAGCCGCGACCCGCGCAACATCGCGAAGAAGGCCGAGGCGTACCTCGCCTCCACCGGCATCGCCGACACCGCGTTCTTCGGCCCCGAGGCCGAGTTCTACGTGTTCGACAGCGTGCGCTTCGCGACCTCCGCGAACGAGGGCTTCTACCACATCGACTCCGAGGCCGGCGCCTGGAACACGGGCTCCGAGGAGAACAACCGTGGTTACAAGGTCCGCTACAAGGGTGGTTACTTCCCCGTAGCCCCGGTCGACCACTTCGCCGACCTGCGCGCCGAGATCTCCCTCGAGCTGGACGCCCAGGGCCTCCAGGTCGAGCGCCAGCACCACGAGGTCGGCACCGGTGGCCAGGCCGAGATCAACTACAAGTTCAACACGTTGCTCGCCGCGGCCGACGACCTGATGCTCTTCAAGTACATCGTGAAGAACGTCGCCTGGCGCAACGGCAAGACCGCGACCTTCATGCCGAAGCCGATCTTCGGTGACAACGGCTCGGGCATGCACGTGCACCAGTCGCTGTGGGCCAACGGCGACCCGCTGTTCTACGACGAGGCCGGCTACGCGGGCCTGTCGGACATGGCGCGCTACTACATCGGCGGCATCCTCAAGCACGCCCCGTCGCTGCTGGCGTTCACCAACCCGACGGTGAACTCCTACCACCGCCTGGTCCCGGGCTTCGAGGCGCCGGTCAACATGGTGTACTCGCAGCGCAACCGCTCGGCCGCCATGCGCATCCCGATCACGGGCTCGAACCCGAAGGCCAAGCGCGTCGAGTTCCGCGCCCCGGACCCGTCCTCGAACCCGTACCTGGCGTTCGCGGCCCTCCTGCTGGCCGGCCTCGACGGCATCAAGAACAAGATCGAGCCGATGGAGCCGATCGACAAGGACCTCTACGAGCTCTCCCCGGACGAGCACGCGAGCGTCCCGCAGGTCCCGACCAGCCTCGAGGACGTCCTCAAGGCCCTGGAGGAGGACCACGAGTACCTCCTGGCCGGCGGTGTCTTCACTCCCGACCTGATCGAGACCTGGATCGACTACAAGCGCACGCACGAGATCGCCCCGATCGCCCTGCGCCCGCACCCGCACGAGTTCGAGCTCTACTTCGACCTCTAAAGAGTGCTACGAAGCCCCGCCCTCTCCTCGGAGAAGGCGGGGCTTCGTCGTGTCCGGTCCCCCTCCGGGCCGGAGGGGGACCGTCGGGCAGAGGGGCGCGTCAGGCGGAGGGGCGGGTCAGGGGCATCGCGCCCGTGAGGTCGCGCAGGCAGCGGACCGCCAGTTCCGAGGGGGAGCCGGGGCCCACGGGCGGGGCGTCCGTGGCCGACCAGAGTTCCAGGGCGATGCGGATCGCGTCGGTGGCCGCCGCCGCGAGGAGGCGGATGCCCAGGAGGTCGGCCTCCGGGCCTGCGAGGCGGGATATCACGGGGACCAGGTTCTCCTCGGAGTCCTGGTTGACCCGGTACCAGACGGCGCGCAGCGCCTCGTCGGTCGCGGCGGCGCGCAGCAGCCCGCGGGTGACCTCCAGCCCCTCCTCGATGGCCTGGGGCTCGGTGAGCGAGCGGGTGACCGCGCGCTCCAGGGCCTCGGCGAGCGGGGTGCCGGGGTCCTCCTCGGCGAGCAGGGCGCGCCAGGCGTCGCCGCCGCCCGCGAGCAGCGGGGCCACGGCCTCCTGCTTGTTGCGGAAGTAGCGGTAGAAGGTGCGCAGCGCCACCCCCGCACGGTGGGCGATGTCCTCGGCGGTCGTGCCGTCGGGGCCGTGCTCGGCGAAGAGGTCGCAGGCCGCGCGGGCGATGTCGAGCTGGGTGGCGGCCTTGCGGCGCTCGTTCAGCGACTGGGCTCCGGGGCCGGCCTGAGGAGAGTACGGACGAGGGGATCTCACGGGGGAAGGATACCCTCAGACCGAGTACGGATTGCACGCTTTGACAGGGTGGCAAAACGTGTCATGTCGGGAGTACGCTCAACCTCATGAACCGTTACGAAGGACGTCGCGTCCTCATCACCGGCGGTGGCTCCGGCATCGGCCAGGCCACCGTCCACCGCATCCTTTCCGAGGGCGGCCGCGTCCATGCCGTGGACGTCAACGAAGCCGGTCTCAAGACCACCGCCGAGCAGGCCGCCGCCGACGGCCGCGCGGAGCGCCTCACCACCTCGGTGCTCGACATCTCCGACGAGGCCGCCGTGCGGACCGGCACGGCCGCCGCCGTGGCCGCCCTCGGCGGGCTCGACGTGCTGGTCAACGCCGCGGGCATCCTGCGGTCCTCGCACACCCACGAGACCACGCTGGAATTCTGGAACAAGGTCATCGCGGTGAACCTGACCGGTACCTTCCTGGTCATCCGCGAATCGATCCCGGCGCTGCTGGAGGGCGACCAGCCGGTCGTCGTCAACTTCAGCTCCACCTCGGCGACCTTCGCCCACCCCTACATGTCCGCCTACGCGGCCAGCAAGGGCGGCATCCAGTCCATGACCCACGCGCTGGCCGCCGAATACAGCAAGCAGGGCCTGCGCTTCGTCTCCGTCGCGCCCGGCTCCATCGAGAGCGGCATGACCACCGGCCCCGGCCCCGGCCTGCCCGAGGACACCGACTGGAGCCTGTTCGCCAAGCTCGCCCCGGCCCTCGGCCAGGGCTTCGCCGGCCCGCAGACGGTCGCCGGCGTCGTCGCCATGCTGGGCTCCGAGGACGGTGCGTTCATCACCGGCACGGAGATCCGCATCGACGGCGGCACGCACTACTGAGCAGCAGGGGCCGGGGGCGTCAGCCCCTGAAGCGGTCCCACAGCCGGGGGAAGCGCTCCGCGAGCACGGCTTCGTTCTCGAAGTCCAGCGCAGCGCCCTCCGGCTCCGCCGCCTGGAGGGGGACGCCCAGATCGGGTGCGACCGCCCCGGTGAGCTGCTCGTAGGCCTCGTCGGCCGCGTAGCCCAGCTCCTCGCCGTCCCCGTCGATCTCCTCGTCGAACTCGCCCAGGAGCTCCGCCAGGTGGTCGGGGTCGTGCACCCCGCCCTCGAAGACCTCGCGCCCCTGGCCGATCAGCCAGCACCGGAAGTAGTCGAACGCGTCGTCGCTCGCCCCGTCGAGCAGCACCCACGCGGCGCCCCACAGGTCCCAGGTGTACGCCCGGTTGTACCGCGACTCGAAGTGCCGGGCGAAGTCCAGGACGGAATCCGGATCGAGCTGCGCCAGCCGCTCCACGAGCAGCTCCGCGTGTTCCTCGGGGTCGCCCTCGGCGGCCTCGCGGGTACGGTCGACGATCTCCCAGAACTCCGTCTCGTCCATCACCGCTCCAGCATCACGGGTCCACCCCCTCGCCGCCACCGCGCATGGCCTGAAAGTCCGGTGAGCGCCCCCCGCACGGACGCATGCCGGCCCACGGATACCGGCCCCGCCAATGCCGTGAGGCGGCCCGCCCCCACAGGGACGGACCGCCTCACGGTCGGATCGCTCGCGGCCTACAGGCCGTAGCGCTCCCGGGCTTCCTTGATGGCGGACGCCGGTACCTCGCCGCGGCGGGCGAGCTGGGCCAGCGCGGCCACCACGATCGACTGGGCGTCGACACCGAAGTGGCGGCGGGCGCCCTCACGGGTGTCGGACAGACCGAAGCCGTCCGTACCCAGCGAGGTGTAGTCCTGCTCGACCCACTGGCTGATCTGGTCCGGGACCTGACGCATCCAGTCGGAGACGGCGAGCACCGGGCTGGTGACGCCCTCCAGCGCACGGGTGACGTACGGGGTGCGCATCTCGCCGCGCAGCAGGGCCTCGTCGCACTCCAGCGCGTCGCGGCGCAGCTCGCCCCAGGAGGTGGCGGACCAGACGTCGGCGGCCACGTTCCAGTCGGCGGCGAGCAGCTTCTGGGCGTCGAGGACCCAGTGGATCGCCGTACCGGAGGCCATCAGCTGGATCTTCGGGGCGTCGGCGGCCGGGGCCGCCTCCGTCAGGTCCGCCGCCGTGTTGAAGCGGTAGAGACCCTTGAGGATGCCCTCTTCCACGCCCTCCGGAATGGCAGGCTGGACCTTCGGCTCGTTGTAGACCGTCAGGTAGTAGAAGACGTCTTCCGGCTTCTCGCCGTACATCCGGCGCAGACCGTCCTTGACGATCACCGCGATCTCGTACGCGAAGGCCGGGTCGTAGTTGAGCGACGCCGGGTTCGTGGACGCGATCAGGTGCGAGTGGCCGTCCGCGTGCTGGAGGCCCTCGCCCGTCAGGGTGGTGCGACCGGCGGTGGCGCCGACGATGAAGCCCTTGCCGAGCTGGTCGGCGAGCTGCCACATCTGGTCGGCGGTGCGCTGCCAGCCGAACATCGAGTAGAAGATGTAGAAGGGGATCATCGGCTCGCCGTGCGTCGCGTACGAGGTGCAGGCGGCGATGAAGTCGGCCATGGCGCCGGCCTCGGTGATCCCCTCGTTGAGGATCTGGCCGTCCTTGGCTTCCTTGTAGTACATGAGCTGGTCGCGGTCGACCGGCTCGTACGTCTGGCCCAGCGGCGAGTAGATGCCGGCCGACGGGAAGAGTGACTCCATACCGAAGGTACGGGCCTCGTCGGGGACGATCGGCACCCAGCGCTTGCCGGTCTCCTTGTCCCGCATCAGGTCCTTGACGAGCCGGACGAAGGCCATGGTGGTGGCCATCTCCTGCTTGCCGGAGCCCTTGAGCAGCGGGGCGAAGGAGCGGTCCGCCGGGGCGGGCAGGGCCACGTGCTTGACCTTGCGGGCCGGGGCCGGGCCGCCGAGCGCCGCGCGGCGCTCGTTCAGGTACTGCACCTCGGGGCTGTTGGCGCCCGGGTGGCCGTACGGGACCTGGCCGTCGGCGAAGGCGCTGTCCGGGATCGGGAGGCCAAGGAGGTCACGCATGTCCTTGAACTCGTCGATCGTCAGCTTCTTCATCTGGTGGTTCGCGTTCTTCGACTCGAACCCGGCGCCCAGCGTGTAGCCCTTGACGGTCTGCGCGAGGATGACCGTCGGCGCACCCTTGTGCTCCAGGGCGGCCTTGTACGCGGCGTAGACCTTGCGGGGCTCGTGGCCGCCGCGGGAGGTGTGGAAGCACTCGGCGATCTTCGCGTCGGAGAGCACACCGGCCAGCTGCACGAGCTCGGCGTTGGCGCCGAAGAAGTGCTGGCGGATGTAGGCCACGTCGCGGGTCGCGTACGTCTGGAACTGCGCGTCGGGTACCTCGCGCAGGCGGCGTACCAGGGCGCCCGTGGTGTCGAGCTGGAACAGCTCGTCCCAGGCGGAGCCCCACAGCGACTTGATGACGTTCCAGCCGGCGCCGCGGAACTGGGCTTCCAGCTCCTGCACCACGCGGAAGTTGGCACGGACCGGACCGTCGAGGCGCTGCAGGTTGCAGTTGATGACGAAGGTCAGGTTGTCGAGCTGCTCACGGGAGGCGAGGGCCAGGGCGGCGGTCGACTCGGGCTCGTCCATCTCGCCGTCGCCCAGGAAGGCCCAGACGTGCGAGTTGGCGGTGTCCTTGATGCTCCGGTTGTGCAGGTAGCGGTTGAACCGCGCCTGGTAGATCGCCGAGAGCGGGCCGAGGCCCATGGAGACCGTCGGGAACTCCCACAGCCACGGCAGGCGCCGCGGGTGCGGGTAGGACGGCAGGCCCTGGCCGCCGGACTCCTGGCGGAAGTGGTCGAGCTGCTGCTCGGAGACGCGTCCGTCGAGGAACGCGCGGGCGTAGATGCCGGGGGAGGCGTGGCCCTGGATGTAGAGCTGGTCGCCCGATCCGTCGGCCTCCTTCCCGCGGAAGAAGTGCTGGAAGCCGGTCTCGTACAGCCACGCGGCCGAGGCGAAGGTGGCGATGTGGCCGCCGACGCCGTACTTGGAGCCGCGGGTCACCATGGCGGCCGCGTTCCAGCGGTTCCATGCGGTGATCCTGGCTTCCATCGCCTCGTCACCGGGGAACTCCGGCTCGGCGGCGGTGGGGATGGTGTTGACGTAGTCCGTCTCGAGCAGCTTCGGCAGCGCGAGGCCGGCGGCCTCGGCGTGCTGGAGGGTGCGACGGAGCAGGTATTCGGCGCGGCGCGTACCGGCGGCCTTGGCGACTGCGTCGAGGGAGGCCGCCCATTCGGCGGTCTCCTCGGTGTCGCGGTCCGGGAGCTGGTCGAGCTCGCTCGGAAGCTTTCCTACGGGGTCGGACATCGGTGTGCGCCGCCTTCCGGACAAAGGAGAGGTGGTGAAGAAATCCCTGACGGGCAGGACAGGGTCGTTGGACCCGGGTGGGGTCCGCGATGACTGTAAGGCGCTGATCGATGATCGATCAAATGAAAGTGGCGAAGAAGTGTCCATATGACAAAAGTCGGCACCGGGTGCCATGAAACAAGGCACCCGGTGCCGGGCAAAACGGTACGAACTGGCCGGTAAATAGGGGGGTGCTGGCACTAGGGGAGTCGCCAGGGGGGTCTGTCGGAGGGCCGGGCAGGGGCGAAATCAAGCCCGGGGCGCGCACCCGAGGACATGCCGCTTCACGAGCAGGCCGATGTCCGGATCCTGGTTCCGGAACGCCTCCACGAGGGCTTCGTGCTCCTCTGCGTAGGACTTCTGGACCGTGCCCAGCCACCGGATGGACAGGGCCGTGAAGACCTCGATCCCCAGGGACTCCCAGGTGTGCAGCAGCACGCTGTTCCCGGCCGCCCGGACCATTTCCCGGTGGAAGCCCACGGTGTGCCGCACCTGCGCCGTGCCGTCCGCGCTGCGGTCGGCGTCCCACAGGGCCGCGACGTGCGGCTCCAGGGCCGTGCAGTCGGCCGCCAGCCGGGGCGCGGCCAGCTCGGCCGCAATCTGCTCCAGGCCCGCCCGGACCGGATAGATCTCCTCCAGGTCCGCAGCCGACAGGTTCCGTACGCGCACGCCCTTGTTCGGCGCCGACTCGATCAGCCGCAGCGTCTCCAGCTCGCGCAGGGCCTCGCGCACGGGCGTCTGGCTGACCTCCAGCTCCACGGCGATCCGGCGCTCCACGATCCGCTCGCCGGGCTTCCAGCGCCCGCTGACGATCCCCTCCACGATGTGCTCGCGGATCTGCTCGCGCAGCGAGTGCACGACGGGTGGGGTGATCATCGGGGCTTCATCTCCTGATGGGTGTGCAGGGGCATGCGGTGCCTGATGCGTAGACAATACGGCGGAGCCGCCCGTCGCGATGCGTTCCTGGTCAGGGGCGCAGGGTGAGGCTGGTTACAGGCGGCCCGCGAAGGGCCCGCGAAGGGGCCGCGAAGGGCCCGCAGGAGCCCGCCCGGGTACGACGACGGCGCCCCCGCCCGGGACGTGAATCCTGGGCGGGGGCGCCGTGCACGACAGCTGCTGTCGCGGGGAGCCTTACAGGCCGAGCTCGACCTCGAACTCGCCGGCCTCGAGGATCGCCTTGACGGCCGAGAGGTACCGGGCCGCGTCCGCGCCGTCCACCAGGCGGTGGTCGTAGGACAGGGTCAGGTACGTCATGTCGCGGACGCCGATGACGGTGCCCTCGGCGGTCTCGATGACCACCGGGCGCTTCACCGTGGCACCGATGCCCAGGATGGCGGCCTGGTTCGGGGGCACGATGACCGTGTCGAACAGCGCACCGCGCGAGCCGGTGTTGCTGATGGTGAAGGTCGCGCCCGACAGCTCGTCCGGCGTGATCTTGTTGCCGCGGACCTTGCCGGCCAGATCGGCGGTGGCCTTGGAGATGCCCGCCAGGTTGAGGTCGCCCGCACCCTTGATGACCGGGGTCATCAGGCCCTTCTCGGAGTCCACGGCGATGCCGATGTTCTCCGAGTCGAAGTAGGTGATGGTGCCCTCGGCGTCGTTGATCCGGGCGTTGACGACCGCGTGGGCCTTCAGCGCCTGGGCAGCGGCCTTGACGAAGAACGGCATCGGCGAGAGCTTGACGCCCTCGCGGGCCAGGAAGGAGGCCTTGGCCTTCTCGCGCAGCTTCATGATCTTGGTGATGTCCACCTCGACCACGGAGCTGAGCTGAGCCTGCGAGTGCAGGGCCTTCATCATGTTGTCGCCGATGACCTTGCGCATGCGGGTCATCTTGACGGTCTGACCGCGCAGCTCGGACACAGCGGCGGCCGGAGCCTTGGCGGCGGGAGCGGCAGCGGCCGGAGCCGGAGCGGCAGCGGCGGCCTTGGCGGCCTCGGCGGCGGCCAGGACGTCCTGCTTGCGGATGCGGCCACCGACACCGGTGCCGGAAACCGCGGACAGGTTGACGCCGGACTCCGAGGCGAGCTTGCGCACCAGCGGGGTCACGTACGCGCCCTCGTCACCGGCGGAAACCGGTGCGGCGGGGGCGGCCGGGGCCACGGGGGCGACCGGAGCCGGAGCGGCCACGGGAGCCGGAGCGGCGACCGGGGCGGCAACCGCGGGGGCGGCCACGACCGGAGCCGGGGCAGCGACCGGGGCCGGGGCGGCGACCGGGGCGGGAGCCGCGACCGGAGCCGGAGCGGCGGCGACCGGGGCGGCCGCGGGGGCCGCACCTGCCACGCCGATGACGGCCAGACGCGCGCCGACCTCGGCGTTCTCGTCCTCGGCGACCAGGATCTCCAGCAGGACGCCGGCGACCGGGGCGGGGATCTCGGTGTCGACCTTGTCGGTCGAGACCTCGAGCAGCGGCTCGTCGGCCTCGACGGACTCGCCGACCTGCTTCAGCCAGCGGGTGACGGTGCCCTCGGTGACGGACTCGCCCAGGGCGGGGAGTACGACATCAGTGCCGGCGGCAGCCGGAGCGGCGGCGGCCGGAGCCGGAGCCGCGGGGGCCTCGGCGACCGGAGCCGGCGCGGCCGGAACCTCGGCGACGACCGTCTCGGCGACGGCGGCGGCCGGGGCGGCAGCCGCGACCGGCGCGCCCGAGCCGTCGTCGATGATGGCCAGCTCGGCGCCGACCTCGACGGTCTCGTCCTCGGCGACCTTGATGGAGGCCAGGATGCCCGACACGGGGGACGGGATCTCGGTGTCGACCTTGTCGGTCGAGACCTCGAGCAGCGGCTCGTCGGCCTCGACGCGCTCGCCCTCGGCCTTCAGCCAGCGGGTGACAGTGCCCTCAGTAACGCTCTCTCCGAGCGCCGGAAGGGTTACGGAAACCGACATGGTTTCAGTTGCTCCTAACGAATGTGCGGAAGTGGTCGTCGCGCCCGTGACGATTAGTCGTGGTTGTGCAGCGGCTTGCCGGCCAGCGCGAGGTGCGCCTCACCGAGGGCCTCGTTCTGGGTCGGGTGCGCGTGGATCAGCTGCGCGACCTCGGCCGGCAGGGCTTCCCAGTTGTAGATCAGCTGGGCTTCGCCGACCTGCTCGCCCATGCGGTCGCCCACCATGTGGATGCCGACCACCGCGCCATCCTTGACCTGGACGAGCTTGATCTCGCCCGCGGTCTTCAGGATCTTGCTCTTGCCGTTGCCCGCGAGGTTGAACTTCGCGGCGATGACCTTGTCCGCACCGTAGATCTCCTTGGCCTTGGCCTCGGTGATGCCGACGGAAGCGACCTCGGGGTGGCAGTACGTGACGCGCGGGACACCGTCGTAGTCGATCGGGACGGTCTTGAGACCGGCCAGACGCTCCGCGACCAGGATGCCCTCGGCGAAACCGACGTGCGCGAGCTGGAGGGTCGGGACGAGGTCGCCGACCGCCGAGATGGTCGCCACGTTGGTCTGCATGTACTCGTCGACCAGGACGTAGCCGCGGTCCATCGCGACGCCCTGCTCCTCGTAGCCCAGACCCTGCGAGACCGGGCCGCGGCCGATGGCGACCAGCAGCACCTCGGCTTCGAAGGTCTTGCCGTCGGCGAGGGTGACCCGGACACCGTTCTCGGTGTACTCGGCCTTGTCGAAGAAGGTGCCGAGGTTGAACTTGATGCCGCGCTTGCGGAACGCGCGCTCAAGAAGCTTGGAGCTGTTCTCGTCCTCGACCGGCACGAGGTGCTTGAGACCCTCGATGACGGTGACCTCGGAACCGAAGGACTTCCACGCCGAGGCGAACTCGACGCCGATGACGCCGCCGCCCAGGATGATCGCGGACTCGGGCACGCGGTCCAGGACCAGCGCGTGGTCCGAGGAGAGGATCCGGTTGCCGTCGATGTTCAGGCCCGGCAGCGACTTCGGCACGGAGCCGGTCGCCAGCAGGACGTGGCGGCCCTGGATGCGCTGGCCGTTCACGTCGACGGACGTCGGCGAGGAGAGGCGGCCCTCACCCTCGATGTACGTCACCTTGCGAGAGGCGACCAGACCCTGCAGGCCCTTGTACAGGCCCGAGATGACCTCGTCCTTGTACTTGTTGACACCCGCGATGTCGATGCCCTCGAAGGTGGTCTTCACACCGAACTGGGCGGCCTCGCGAGCCGAGTCGGCGACCTCGCCCGCGTGCAGCAGAGCCTTCGTGGGGATGCAGCCGTTGTGCAGGCAGGTGCCGCCGAGCTTGTTCTTCTCGATCAGGGCAACGTCCAGACCCAGCTGGGATGCGCGCAGCGCTGCGGCGTAACCGCCACTGCCACCGCCGAGGATCACTAGGTCGAAAACGGTGCTGGCGTCGTTCGCCACGTCACGTCCTCCATGCATGTGCGCCGAGCACCGGTCCTCTGTGACCGGGCGGCGGCTGGTATACGGCCGCTTGTTTCTTCGGCCCTGTGGTGGGGGCCCTGTCCTGCCGAGAACCCATCTTCGCATTTGTCGGGGGAACGCGGGACGGCGGGCCCGCCCTGTGGACGGTCGATCTGTCCGAACCGGGGGTTACCACAGCGTAGAAACCTACGGATTTCGTTGAGAGTGAACAGGCCCCGGCCCCGATCGGGAAATCCGACCGGGTCCGGGGCCCGCACAGTGACCGGAGGCTTGCCGCCCGGTGGGTGGCGGTTACCGGCCGGTGGGCGTCAGCCCAGGTCGCCGGTGGCGGTGCGCTCGGCCAGCCGCACCAGGGTGCGCACGGCCGAGCCGGTGCCGCCCTTGGGGGTGTAGCCGTACGGGGCGCCCTCGTGGAAGGCGGGACCCGCGATGTCGAGGTGGGCCCAGGTGATGCCCTCGCCGACGAACTCCTGGAGGAAGAGACCGGCGACCAGGCCGCCGCCCATCCGGACACCCATGTTGGCGATGTCGGCGGTGGGGGAGTCCATGGTCTTGCGCAGGTCCGCCGGGAGCGGCATCGGCCAGGAGGCCTCGCCGACCTCTTCGGCGATCTCGTGGATCGAGGTGCGGAAGGCGTCGTCGTTGGCCATGATCCCGAAGGTGCGGTCACCCAGGGCCAGCACCATGGCGCCGGTCAGGGTCGCCACGTCGATGATCGCGTCCGGGTTGTCCTCGGAGGCCTTGGCCAGCGCGTCACCGAGGACCAGGCGGCCCTCGGCGTCGGTGTTGAGGACCTCGACGGTCTTGCCGGTGTACATGCGCAGCACGTCGCCGGGCTTGGTGGCGGAGCCGGACGGCATGTTCTCGGCGAGCGCGAGCCAGCCGGTGACGTTGACCTGGAGGCCGAGCTTGGCGGCCGCGACGACGGCGGCGAAGACGGCGGCTGCGCCGGCCATGTCGCACTTCATCGTCTCGTTGTGGCCGGCCGGCTTCAGGGAGATGCCGCCGGAGTCGTAGGTGATGCCCTTGCCGACGAAGGCGAGGGTCTTCTCCGCCTTGGCGTGGGTGTAGGTGAGCTTCACCAGGCGCGGCGGGTTCTCGGAGCCCTTGCCGACGCCCATGATGCCGCCGTAGCCGCCCTTGAGCAGCGCCTTCTCGTCCAGGACCTGGACCTTGATGCCGTTCTCCTTGGCGGTCGCGGAGGCGACCGCGGCGAAGGCCTCGGGGGTCAGATCGTTCGGGGGGGTGTTGACCAGGTCACGGGAGATGTTGACCTCGGTCGCGACGATCGTGGCGCGCTCGGCGGCGGCCTTGTGCTCCTTGTCGCGCGGCTTGGCGCCGAGCAGGGCCACCTCGGCGAGCGGCTGCTTCGGGCCGCCGTTCTTGGCGCCCGCGGCCTTCTTCTCGCCGCCCTGGTAGGCGGTGAAGGCGTACGCGCCCAGCAGCGCGCCCTCGGCCACGGCCGTGACGGCGGAGGCGTCGTCGAGGGGGAGGGCGAAGGCGGCCTTCTTGGAGCCGTGCAGGGCGCGGGCGGCGGAGCCGGCGGCGCGGCGCAGCACTTCCTCGTCGTACGACTCGTCCGTCTCGGGGACGGGGCCCAGACCGACCGCCAGCACGACCGGGACCTTGAGGCCGTCGGGAGCCGGCAGCTTGGTGATCTCCCCTTCGGTGCCCGAGGCACCGAGCGCGTCGAGCACGGCGGCGAGCTTACCGTCGTAGGCCTTGTCCACGGCCTCGGCGCCCGCGGCGACGACGAGGCCCTTGGGGCCCTTCGCTACGCCGACGACGAGGGCGTCGGCACGCAGCGTCGCCGGTCCGGCAGTGCTGAGAGTCAGAGCAGTCACGGTGGTGAAGTCTCGCTTCCGTTTTGGAGGTGTGGGCCGAGTGGGTGGACGGCCATCCGTAGCGATCGTATTCGGGCCCGACGGCCGCCGGAAATGAGCCTACGCGTACGCACTCGTCCGCACGCCACTCGAAGGTTTGGCAAGTTGTTCGATCAAGAGGCTCTCAGGTTCACCCATCTGTGGCCTCTGTTCCAGGTTTGCCCCTTAGACCTGACGAGGTCCGAAAGACTCGGGCCACTCTCGCAAGGGGACGCGGGGTTCCTTTGCATCATTTCCACAGAGCATCCCCGGCCCGGCCGACAGCCACGGGCCGTGGTCGAGGATGCCTGCGGGGGGAAAGGCCGACATGGTCAAGAAGAACCGGACGAACAAGCTCGCCGCCGTTTGCTTCGCGGCTGCGATAGCGTCCGTGGCCGTACCCGGAGTCGCGGCTCAGGCCGCCGTGACTCCGCGCATCGACCTGAAGGTGCTCGTCCTCGACGACGGCGGCAGCTCGGTCCAGGCGATTACGGCGGAACTGCGTGACACCGGTGTTCCTTACACCCGGGTGGACCTGAGCAGCGGAAGCCGCCCGGTCGTGAACGCGGCGTTCCTCGCCGACACGGTCGACGGCCGGCCGCGCGCCAAGTTCCAGGGCGTGGTGCTCCCGAACGAGAACCCGTTCGGCGCCGGCTCGGCCGAGATGGCCGCACTCACCGCGTACGAGACCACGTACGCGATCCGCCAGGTGGACGCCTACACCTGGGCGCACCCGGAGGTCGGTCTGGAGTACACCGACAACGGCGGCTACGGCGGCACCCTCGACGGCACCCAGGCCGCCGTCACCGCCGCCGGCAAGACGGGCCCCTTCGGCTACCTGGGCGGGACGGTCCCCTTCGAGGACAACTCGCCGCTGGTGCTGGAGAGCTACGGGTTCATGGCCAAGCCGCGGGCCGGCTACACCAGCCTCATCGACGCCCCCGTCCCCGGCGGCTCCGGCCGGGCCTCGCTCGTCGGCGAGTACACCCACGACGGGCGCAGCGAACTGGTCGTCACCTTCGGCTACAACCAGTACCAGCAGCAGTTCCGGCTGCTGGCGCGAGGCATCGTCGAGTGGGTCACCCAGGGCGTGCACCTGGGCCAGGAGCGCAACTACTTCGCGGTCCACGTCGACGACGTCTTCGCCCCGGACGCCCGCTGGAGCAAGGACCTCAACTGCACCCCCGGCGACTACGCCTGCGCGGGCGGCGAGGGCCAGGAGTCCACGATCCGGATGACGGCCACCGACGCCCAGTACCTGGCGCAGTGGCAGACGCAGAAGAACTTCAAGCTCGACCTGCTCTTCAACGCGGGCGCGGGCGAGGAGTGGAAGGCGGAGAACGGCAACACCGACGCCCTCACGGCCCAGTTGATCGCCGACAAGGCGAAGTACCGGTGGATGAACCACACCTACACCCACTTGTTCCTCGGCTGCACCCAGGACACCACCACCATCCCGTGGACCTGCACGAAGAACGCCGCGGGCGCGATCAACTGGATGAGCCGCGCCGACATCTCGGCGCAGATCCGCGACAACAACAACTGGGCCGCGTCCAAGGGCATCACCACCGACCGCACCGAACTGGTCACCGGTGAGCACTCCGGCCTCAAGACCCTTCCGCAGCAGCCCCAGGACAACCCCAATCTGGCCGGCGCGCTCGCCGACAACGGCGTGAAGTGGGCGGGCAGCGACAACTCCCGCGAGCCCGCGCAGAGGGCCGTCGGAGCAGCGCTGACCGTCCCCCGGTACCCGATGAACGTGTACTACAACACGGGCACCAACTCGGAGATGGCCGACGAGTACAACTGGATCTACACCAGCCGGGCCGACGGCGGCAGCGGCATCTGCGAGGACAACCCCGGCACCTCCACCTGCCTGCCGGCCCCGCTCGACGCAGGCACCGGCTACCTGAACTACATCGTTCCGGCCGAGGCCACCACCGCCCTGCGCCACGTCCTGAACAACGACCCGCGCCCGCACTACGTGCACCAGAGCAACCTCGCCGAGGACCGCACCCTCTACCCGGTGCTCAACCAGGTCCTCGACACCTACCGCACGCTCTACGCGCCCAGCGCGCCGATCGTCAACCAGAGCATGAAGGACACCGGCGTGGAGCTCCAGCGCCGTGCGGCCTGGGACGCCGCGATCGCGAACAACCAGGTCACCGCCTACCGCATCGGCAAGGACATCACCGTCAAGGCGCCCGCCGGAGTCGTCGCCCCGGTCACCGCGCCCACCGGCACCAAGAAGCAGCTGGTGCTGGGCACCGCCGACTTCGGCACCGCGTACGCCGGCACCCGCTCGACCTGGACGGCTCCCGAGCTGCTCCAGAGCGCCGTCACGCTGCACCTGCCCTAATGCTGCACCTGCCCTAGCGATGTACCTGCCACAACGACGTACCTGCCCTGACGGCGTACTGCCCCGACGGGGTACCTGACCCGACCGTCGGGCAGCACGTCCGAGCAAGCCACACGCACCACCTAGCGCCGGCGCTCCGCGGCACGAACCACGGGCGCCGGCCCCTTTCACGTCCTTGGGGGGACACACCGCATGAGCCATGGGCGTCATGTCACCATGCTCACCGAAGGCACCTACCCGCACGTCCACGGGGGCGTCAGCACCTGGTGCGACCAACTGGTCCGCGGTATGCCGGAGGTCGACTTCAACGTCATAGCCCTGACCGGCTCGGGACGCGAGCCGGTCACCTGGGAACTGCCGCGCAACGTCTACCGCCACACCGCCGTTCCGCTCTGGGGGCCCCCGCCGGCCCGCAGACTCCGTTCCGGTCTCCGGGGCAGGGCGCAGCGCCGCTTCACCGAGATCTACGAGACCTTCCTGCTCTCCCTGCTCGACCCCGACCCCGTCGGGGAATCGCGCGGGTTCTCCGAATCCCTGCGCGAACTGGCCCTGCTGGCGAGGGCCGGCGCTCGCCCCGGCCCTGCGGTCCGAGTCGGTCCTGCGCCTGCTGATGAACGTCTGGACCCGCCCCGGCCTCCTGACCGCCGATGCCGAGCCCACCATCCACGACGCGCTCACCGCCACCGACCTGCTGGAACACGCGCTGCGGCCGCTGTCCGTGCGGATACCGCCCGACAGCGTCGCCCACGCCGTCAGCAGCGGACTGGCCACCCTCCCCGCGCTCGCCGCCAAGTACCTCGACAAGGTGCCCTTCCTCCTCACCGAGCACGGCATCTACCTGCGCGAGCGCTACCTCGGCTACCGCAGCGCCGAACAGCGCTGGCCCGTCAAGGCCCTCATGCTCGGCTTCTACCGGGAGCTCAACACCGAGGGATACCGGCAGGCCGACCTGATCACCCCGTGCAACCAGTACAACCGCCGCTGGGAGGAGCGCGGGGGCGCCGACTCCGAGCGGATCCGGACCGTCTACAACGGCGTCGATCCGCACGCGTTCCCCGAGGCCGGCCCCGAACCGGAGGTGCCCACCCTCAGCTGGTGCGGCCGCATCGATCCGATCAAGGACCTCGAAACCCTGGTCCGGGCCTACGCGTTCATGCGCGAGGAGATGCCCGCCCTGCGGCTGCGCCTCTTCGGACCGGTCCCGGCCGGCTGCGAGGACTACAAGCTCAAGCTGGAGAAGCTCGCCGCCGAACTCGGGGTGTCCGACGGGATCTCCTACGAGGGCCGCATCACCGAGGTGGCCAAGGCCTACGCGGCCGGCTCCATAGTGATGCTCTCCTCCATCAGCGAAGGTTTCCCCTTCTCCATCATCGAGGCCATGTCCTGCGGCCGCACCACCGTCTCCACCGACGTGGGCGGGGTCCGCGAGGCCGTCGGCGACACCGGCCTCGTCGTCCCGCCGCGCGAGCCCGAGACCATGGCCCGCGCCACCCTCGCCCTGCTCCGCGACGACGAACGCCGCGCCGAACTGGGCCGGATGTCCCGCAAGCGGGTGGTCGAGAAGTTCACGCTCCACCAGTCCGTGGACGGCTTCCGGCACATCTACCGCGAGCTCGCCGGCCAGCCCGTCCTTCCCGTCCACGTGGGCGACGAGTGGACCCAGCGGCTCGCCGACCCCTGGTACAAGGAACTGGCCGCCGACGGGAGCCTGTGGTGAGCGGATCCCTCTGGCTCAAGGTCCCCGGCGGGGACACCCTCCCCGCCATCCCGCGCCCCCGGCGCAGCGCCTCCCCGGCCGCCGACCCGATGGACGAACTCGCGCAGCGCCTGGACGGGTTCATCGCCGCGGCCGTCCACCCCGACGAGATCGCCGCCATCCTCGAATCCGACGGGATGACCGACGAGCACATCCGGCTCGCCTACGGGCGCCCGGACTCCTTCGGCCTCGCCGAGGAGCTCTACGCCCGGGTGCCGCGCGCCTTCCCGGAGCCCGAGCACGTCCCCGACCCCTGGAAGGTCTCCCTCACCGCCTGCCTGCTGCGCGGGGTGATCTTCGCCCTGCCCGGCCTGGCCTACCTGCTCGGCGCCCCCCTGCTGGAGGGCCCCCAGGACCGGCTGGGACTGCCCGCCGGGACGCTGACCCTGCTCGCCGGGGCGCTCATCGGCTGGGTCTGGGACCAGACCCTGTCCCACCGCGCCTACTCCTGGCTGGGCCTGGGAGACCGGGCCGCAGCCGGGCGGACCCTGCTGCTCGGAGCGCCCGCCGGGGCGCTGCTGGGGACCGCCGCCGCGCTGTCGGTTCCCGGCGGGCCGCCGTTCTCGTACGCCTTCGCCGCCGGTCAGGCCCTGTACGTCGGGGCCGCCACCGTCCTGCTCGTGCTCGGGCGGGAGCGGGTGCTGCTCGCCGCGCTCGCGCCGATGGCCGCCGGTGCGGTGCTCACCCTCTTCACGGACCTGCCCGTCGCGGTACGGGTCCTGCTGCTGGTGGTGTCCCTGCTGGCTGCCTGCGCGCTGGCGGTACGGGAACTGCCGCTGGCCGACGGGGTACGGGCCCTCGTGCTCCGGATCAAGGGCTGGACCGTGCGCCGCCCCGGCGAACGGGGCCCGGTCCGCTGGCAGATGCTGCGCGGCGCCGAAGAGGACTACGCCCCGCGCGGCCCCCGGCTCGGGGATTCCGTCCCCTACGGGGTCTTCGGCCTGGGCACCGGCCTCCTCGTGCTCTACGCGGCCCTGGGGGAGGTCCTCGCCGGCGGCCCCGCCGAGGCCGTGGCGGCCCCCTCGGCGGTGGCCCTGACCCTCAGCATGGGCCCCGCCGAATGGCTGCTCCACCGGTTCCGCAGCGGCAGCCTCTCGGGACTGCGCGCGGCCCGCTCGCCCCGGCAGTTCGGGTTCCGGATGCTCGCCACCCTGGCCCGCTGCCTGGCCTGCTACCTCGGGGTGCTCCTGGTCCTGGGCCTCACCGGAACCCTGCTGTGGCCCGGCGCGCCCGGCCTCACCGGGGTCCGTGTCGCCACGCTGCTCCTGCTCGGCGCCGTGATGTGGACCGGGCTGCTCCTGCAGTCCTTCGGGGCGGTGCGGCCCGCCGCGGTGGTCTGTGCCTCGGCCGCCGTCGCGCAGAGCCTGGCCCTGCTCCTGGGGATCGGGCAGCCGCGCGCCGTGCAGGTGGTCGTCGCCGGGGCCGCGGCCCTCGCGCTGGCCGTGCTCGTCTGCCTGCTCCTGGGCCGCGCGACGGCCCACCGCTGAACGTCGAGCCGGTGGAGCCGAAGCCGAATCACCTGAAAACGTACGACACGCACGAGAAGAAGGACCACATGCTGCTGGTGCCCCTCTACGAGCACCCCGCCGACCGGCCCGAGGACTGGGAGCTGCTCATCCGCTCCGCGGGCCGGCTGCACTCGGTGGTGCTCAACCCCGACAGCGGGCCGGGTGACGCCCCCGACGAGCGGTTCGCCCTCGTCGCCGAGCGGCTGCGCGACGCCGGGGTGCCCGTACTGGGGTACGCCGACACCGACTACGGGCGCCGCCCGCACGCCGCGGTCGTCCAGGACCTGCTGCGCCACCGCGACTGGTACGCCACCGACGGAGTCTTCCTGGACCAGGCCGCCGCCGAACCGGAGTTCCTGCCGCACTACGCACGGCTCGCCGTCGCAGCCCGGGCCGCCGGGGCCCGTACCGTCGTCCTCAACCACGGAGTGCACCCGCACCCCGGATACGCCGAACTCGCCGACCTGCTCGTCACCTTCGAGGGGCCGTGGGACGCCTACCGGGATGCGGCCGAGGCGCCGCCGTGGACCGCCGACCACCCCGCCCAGCGGTTCTGCCACCTCGTGTACGCGGTCCCGCCGGGCGCCCCCGCCGCCGAACTCGCCGGGCAACTGGCGCTGGAGCGGGGCGCGGGGGTGCACTGCGCGGTCCCCGGGACCGGCGCGCACCCGTGGGGGACCCTGCCGTACGCCCTGGAGGCCGCCGGATGAAGCGTCGCTCGCCGCGCCGCCTGCTGGTCCTCGTACCGCTCCTGCTCCTCGCGGCCTGTACCTCGTCCCCCGGCGAGGAGGAGGCGGAGCAGCCGGACGACCTCTCGCCCGCCCCGGCGCCGGGGGAGCGCTGGCAGCCCGCGCCCGGGGTCAGCTGGCAGTGGCAGCTCACGGGGAAGCTCGACACCTCGGTGAAGGCCGCCGTCTACGACGTGGACGGGTTCACCACGACCAAGGAGCAGGTTGCCGAGTTGAAGAAGGCCGGCCGGCGGACCATCTGCTACCTGTCCACCGGTGCCTGGGAGGACTTCCGGCCGGACGCCGAAGCGTTCCCGCAGTCGATGCGCGGGGAGGGCAACGGCTGGGAGGGCGAGCGCTGGCTGGACGTCCGGCGGCTCGCCGAACTGGAACCGCTGATCGGCAAGCGGTTCGACATGTGCCGGGAGAAGGGCTTCGACGCGGTGGAGCCCGACAACATGGACGGCTACCGCAACAAGTCCGGCTTCCCGCTCACGGCCGACGACCAGCTCAAGTACAACCGGCTGATCGCGAAGCTGGCGCACGACCGGGGCCTGTCGGTGGGGCTGAAGAACGATCTGGACCAGATCCCCCAGCTGGTGGGGGAGTTCGACTTCGCGGTCAACGAGCAGTGCATGCAGTACGAGGAGTGCGACCGGGTCGCGCCCTTCGTGAAGGCGGGCAAGGCCGTCTTCCACGTGGAGTACGAGAAGCCGCTCGCGCAGTGGTGCCCCAAGGCCCGTGAGGCCAAGCTCAGCTCGCTGCAGAAGAAGTCCGAGCTGGGGGTCTGGCGCGAGGTCTGCCGCTAGGCCTGCCGCCAGGCCGTTCTGCGCGCCCCGGCCTCAGCCCAGCGGAAGGATCGCGTGCACCCGGTAGCCGCCCCCGAAGCGGGGTCCGGCGAAGCAGGAGCCGCCCAGGGCCACGGCCCGCTCGCGCATGCCGAGCAGGCCGTGGCCGCCGCC
Organism: Streptomyces sp. GL_140; assembly: GCF_057834465.1. Classification (NCBI taxonomy): domain Bacteria; kingdom Bacillati; phylum Actinomycetota; class Actinomycetes; order Kitasatosporales; family Streptomycetaceae; genus Streptomyces; species Streptomyces sp. GL_140. Next base: position 2,524,419 of record NZ_CM174404.1, on the reverse strand, counting down.
CTCGTCCGGGGGCTCGGCCGCCGCGTCCGCCGGGGAACCGCCGTCGTCCAGCACGGTCACCTCGACCGAACCGCCCACCCGGACCACGCTCACCTCGGCGCCGGCTCCCGGGCCCGCGTGCTTGCGCACGTTGGTCAGTGCCTCCTGGATCACCCGGTACGCCGCCAGGTCCACGGCGGCGGACAACGGAGCCGTGTCGTCGGCGGACCGGCCCAGCTGCACCATGACCTTCACCGGGAGCCCGGCGTTGCGGAAGGTGTCCACGAGGTCGTCCAGGACCGCCAGCCCCGGCGCGGGCTCGGTCGGCGCCTCGGGATCTCCGGACTGGCGCAGCAGCCCCACCGTCGCCCTCAGCTCGTTGAGCGCGGACCGGCTGGCGTCGCGGACGTGGGCCAGCGCCTCCTTCGCCTGGTCCGGGCGCTTGTCCATGACGTGCGCGGCCACCCCCGCCTGGACGTTGACCAGGGCGATGTGGTGGGCCACCACGTCGTGGAGGTCCCGGGCGATCCGCAGTCGCTCCTCGGCCACCCGGCGCCGGGCCTCCTCCTCCCGGGTCCGCTCGGCGCGCTCCGCCCGCTCCCGGATCGCGTCGATGAAGGCACGGCGGCTGCGCACCGCGTCCCCGGCGGCCGCGGCCATGCCGGTCCAGGCGAAGATCCCGATGTTCTCCTGGGCGTACCAGGGCAGCGGGCCGGAGAGCATGGCCACGCCCGTCAGCCCGGCCATGGTCAGGACGCCGACCCGCCAGGTGGTGGGCCGGTCGGTGCGGGAGGCCAGTGTGTACAGGGCGATCACCGTGCACATGGCGACGGGCGCCCGGGGCTCCCCGGTGGTCAGCTCCAGCAGGGAGAGCCCGATCGTCACGGCCAGCACCACGCGGGGCCGCCTGCGCCGGAACACCAGGGCGGCCGCGCCGAAGACCATGAGGACCAGCGAGAACGTCGCGGGGGTGCGCGTCCCGAAGGTCGGCCCGTGGGCCCCGTGCGGGTTGGCGAAGGACCCGACGACCATGGAGACGAGCGCCCCGAGCGCGAGTACGGCATCGGTGGCCAGCGGATGGTCCCGCATCCACCGCCGCGTGCGGGCGAACGGCCCGAGCTCTGTCGTCACCCCGATACGGTACGGCCCCGCGGGCGCTCTCAGCCCCGGGGAACCGGAGGAGCCGGCGGCGGGGCCGGGGGCGCCGGCGGAGGAGCGGCCTGCGGCCGGACGCCCAGGGGGGTGCGGGAGCGCTCGGGGCCCCACTTCGCGCGGACGAAGCACAGCGCCATCACCGAGGCGATGGCCGCCAGGTGCTCCTTGCCCGCCAGATTGTCCTTGAAGAGCAGCTCGCCGGTCATCAGCACGATGACCACGGAGCCGGTCAGGTACGCCCGGTAGCGCCAGCAGACGTAGATGGCCAGCCCCACCACCGCCGCCGAGGGACCGGTGTCGTTGACGATCCGGTCCGTGTCCGGCAGGCCGAAGGGGTGGTCCGCGCCGAGCGAGAGCCCGATCCGCGCGTACGTGGTCCCGGCCAGGGTGGCCACGTAGCCGATGGCCAGCGTGCGCCACCACCCGATGCAGATCTCCGAGATCCCGAAGACGAGCAGGATCTGGGCGAGCGCCCCCCACACCGGAAGGTCCAGCGCGGGCACGAACAGCGACAGGGGGGTGCGCAGCAGGGCGAGCCAGAGCGGGTCGACGGCTTTGACCGACCCCAGGTCCTGGACCGGCTGGAAGCCCCATGACGTGTTCTGCACGATCTGGAAGACCGAGGTCAGGCAGACCGCGCCGATGGTCATCGGGATCGCCCGCCACTTCTTGTGGACGAGCGCGTCCCGGATCGTCCAGTACAGGGGCCCCCACTCGCGGCGGGCGAACCGCCGCAGTGAGGCAGTGGTCAACGCTTGCTCTCCAGATGTCTGCGGTGCATCCACTTCGGCAGGCCGGGGGCTTCCAGGAACCCCTCGGCCCGGCCCGCCGCGATACCGATCCGCAGCAGGTCCGAACTCTTCTCGAAGAGCATGAACCGCGGTTCCCAGATCGGCCGGTATTTGGCGTTGGCCCGGTAGAGGGACTCGATCTGCCACCAGCGCGAGAAGAAGCTCAGCAGCGAGCGCCACATGCGCAGCACCGGACCGGCGCCGAGCTTCGACCCACGCTCGAAGACGGAACGGAACATCGCGAAGTTCAGTGAGACCTGTGTGACCCCGATCTCCTTTGAGCGTTCCAGGAGTTCGATGACCATGAACTCCATCAGACCGTTCTCGGAATCGCGGTCGCGGCGCATCAGGTCCAGCGACAGGCCCTTGGGTCCCCACGGGACGAAGGACAGCACGGCGCGCAGTTCTCCGCTGCCGTCGAAGCACTCCAGCATCACGCACTGGCCGTCGCCGGGATCGCCCAGTCGGCCCAGCGCCATGGAGAAGCCGCGCTCGGTCGCGCCGTCGCGCCAGTCGTCGGCGCGCAGCAGCAGTACGTCCATCTCCTCGGCCGGGATGTCGGCGTGGCGGCGGATGCGGACCGTGTAACCGGCCCGCTTGACGCGGTTGAACGCCTGGCGGACGGTGCGCATGGCGCGGCCCTCCAGGGTGAACTCGGCGGTCTCCACGATCGCCTCGTCGCCGAGCTCCAGGGCGTCGAGTCCGTGCCGGGCGTAGATCTGCCCGGCCTCCTCGCTCGCGCCCATCACCGCGGGCACCCAGCCGTGTTCGCGGGCCTCGGCCAGCCACGGCTCGATGGCGCCGGGCCAGGCCTCGGGGTCGCCGATCGGGTCGCCGGAGGCCAGTGAGACCCCGCCGACGACGCGGTAGGTGACGGCGGCCTTGCCGGTGGGGGACCAGATGACGGACTTCTCGCGGCGCAGCGAGAAGTAGCCGAGGGAGTCGCGGTCGCCCTGCTTGGCGAGGAGCGCGCGCAGCTTGTCCTCGTCCTCCTCGGTGAGGGGGTCGACGGCGCGCCGCGAGCGGAAGGCCGCGAACAGCACGGCGAGCAGCAGCAGCGTGGACATGACGTTGATGGCGACGTCCACCCAGCCGGGGGTGGTGATCGAGTTGTACGTCTTGTCGTCAGGGGCCAGGGTGACCAGGCGCATCACGCCGTACCGCCAGCGGGCCAGGAAGGTGGCGTCGGCGGCGTCCGGGTCGGTGTTGGTCGCGCCGACGATCAGGGCGGCGACCAGCGAGGTCAGCAGCAGGCCGACGGAGGCGACGAGGCTGGCCAGCAGGGGGTTGGAGCGGTCGCCCTTGGCGTAGAACTCCCGGCGGCCCAGCAGCAGGGCGCCGACGAAGAGCACGGTGAGCGCGAAGGCCACCCAGTTCTGGGCGTGGCCGCGGAACTCCGGGTAGCAGAACTCGTATTCACCGCCCGAGCAAGGGGTGAAGGAGGCGACGGCGGCCATGGCGAACGCCAGCAGCAGCAGTCCGCTGAGGACCAGGTTCAAGATCCACGCGGCGCGTTTGCGGCGGCCCATGGTGACGGTGAGCAGCAGCGAGAAGGCCGCGGAGGCGAAGCCCGCCGTGAGCAGGTACGGGGTGTAGAAGTCGGCGGTGCTGTGCCGGCGCAGGTCCTGGCCGAGCGAGACCCACACCGCGCTGAGCAGGTTGACGAAGGTGACGGCGCGCAGGTACCACACCGCGAAGGCGGCGCTGCGCCGTGATCGGGCGCTGCCCCTGCGGCTCTCCTTGGCGTTCTCCCCGCCGTTGTCGCGGCCGGATTCCCGGCCGCCCCCTGGTTTGCCGTTGCCGTTCGGGTCCGAACCGGTTCCCCGGTCGGTCTTCCGCTCGGTCTCTGCGCTGGTCAAACGGACCTCTCCCATAAAAAGCGATGATATGGGGCGTTGCGGTCCGTGCTCGGCGGTCCGGAGGACCGCGGCCTGGTCAGGACCGCGGGCCCCGGTGACTCATTCCGTCGGTTCCTGTACTCGCTCAGGGAGTTCCGCCGCGAGTGCGGCGGCCGCCTGGACGAGGGGAAGAGCGAGCAACGCCCCGGTTCCTTCTCCCACTGTGACGCCGTGGTCGAGCACCGGGTTGAGTGCCATCCGGTCCAGGGCCTTGGCCTGCCCCGGTTCTCCGCTGGCCTGACCGGCCAGCCACCAGTCCGGGGCGCGGAAAGCGGCCCGCTGGGCCACCAGTCCGCAGGCCGCCGAGACGACCCCGTCGAGGATGACGGGGGTGCGGCGCACCGCGCACTGGAGCAGGAATCCGGTGATCGCGGCGAAGTCCGCACCGCCGACGGCGGCGAGCAGGGCGACCTGATCCCCGAGGACGGGCCGGGCGCGCCGCAGCGAGTCGCGGATGGCCGCGCACTTGCGCATCCAGGTCAGGTCGTCCACGGGTACGCCGCCGCGGCCGGTGACCACGGAGGCGTCGGTGCCGCACAGGGCGGCGACGAGCGTCGCGGCGACGGTGGTCCCGCCGACGCTCAGGTCCCCGAGCACGATCAGATCGGTCCCGGAGTCGGCCTCCTCGTCGGCGATCTGCATGCCGAGGCGCAGCGCGGCAGCGGCCTCCTCGGCCGTCAGCGCGTCCTCGACGTCGATCCGCCCGCTGCCGCGCCGGACGCGGTGCTTGGTGATCTCCTGGGGCAGCAGGTCGGGATCGCAGTCCAGGCCCGCGTCGACGATCCGGACGGAGGCGCCGAACCGCGCGGCCAGGATGGCCACCGGGCTCGTCCCGTCGAGCACGGCCCGCACCAGCTCGTGGGCGCTGCCGGCGGGCCGTACGGACACCCCCTCGGCGGCGATCCCGTGGTCGGCCGCGAACAGCACGACGCGCGGCCGCTCGATCGGCTTGACCGGCACCTGCCCCTGCGCGGCAGCGAGCCACTCGGCGAGCTCGTCGAGCCGCCCCAGCGCCCCGACCGGTACGGCCAGCCGCTCACGGCGTTCCTCGGCATCACGCCGTACGCCCCCGTCGGGGCGTTCGATCAGATCGGAGAAGTCGTCGAGATTCAGCATGGTCATCTGCCAGAGCGTACAGCCGAGCCCCCGCATACTCAGCCCCGCCGGCGCTTCCGGGACGGGGCTCGCCGCCTGTCCGGAGCGGGAGTTACTGCTTGAGGACCACCGGCTGGCCCGCCACCACCAGCAGCACGTGCTCGCACTCGCCCGCGACCCCCGCGTTCAGCCGCCCCAGCTCGTCCCGGAACCGCCGCCCCGAAGCCGTCGCGGGGACCACCCCGGAGCCGACCTCGTTGCTGACGAGCACCACCGGGCGGCGGGTCGCGCGGACCGCCGCCACCAGCTCGGCCATCCGCTCCTCCAGCTCCTTGCGGCCGTCTTCGGCCCAGACCGCGTCGTCCCAGGCCCGGGCCCGGTCCATCGCGTCCGTCAGCCACAGCGACAGGCAGTCGATCAGCAGCGGCGGCCCGTCCTCGGCCAGCAGCTCCGTCAGCTCGCAGGTCTCCACCGTCCGCCAGGACGACGGCCGCCGCTCCCGGTGCAGGCCGACCCGCGCCGCCCACTCCGCGTCGCCCTCGCGGGTGCCGCCCGTGGCCACGTAGACGACCTCGGGGAAGCCGGCCAGCCGTCGCTCCGCCTCGTAGGACTTCCCCGACCGGGCCCCGCCCAGGACCAGGGTCCGGCGCGGCACCCGGGGCAGCGGCCGGTACTCGCCGGTGGACACCGTCGTGCCGTCCGTCACCGTCCGGGCGCCCAGGGCCGCGCACCGGCGCTCCAGCTCCGCGCCGGGCGGGGTGTCGTGGTCCAGGTGGACCGCGATCACGTCCGTCGCCGGGCCCACCGCACCGCTCGCCCGCAGCCGGCCCAGGGCCTCCGGCCGGCCGAGCACGTCCGCGAGGACCACGTCGTACGGGCGCTGCGCCGTGCCTCCCCCAGACTTCGTCCGGGGGGACCCCCCTGTTCCCGCCGGCGCCCCGCCCGGCGGCAGGTACAGCAGCCGGGTCCCGTCCGGGCCGGTCACCTCGTACCCGGTGCCCGGCGAGTCCATGGCCACCGCCAGCACCCGGTGTCCGGAGATCACCGCGAGCTCGCGCCCGTCCGGCACCCGCCCGGCGGCCGGCAGCCCCGGCGGGAGCTCCACGGCCGGCCCGTCGTGGGGGTGGGTCAGCAGGACCTGCCGTACGGCGGTCAGTGAATGCCCCGCGCGCGCGCCCGCGAGCACCGCCCCCGGGGTCAGGTCGAGCAGCAGCGCCCCGTCGACGAGCACGGACGTGGCGGCGCGCGCCCGGGGGCCGACGCAGAGCGCGCAGGCGGCGCAGGGACAGCCGGGGCGGGGCAGTCCTTCGGGTGTGCCGGTGCCGAGCAGAGTGAGTTCCACAGGATGATCCTCCCGCGTCGCCGAGACTGGTGCGCGCCCGGCTACTCTCTGGGCACACTCAAGACGAGAAGCGTGCGATCAGCGATCAGCGGACGAGCAACGGAGGCGGACATGGCGTGGACGTGGCGGTTCGAGACGGCGGACGGCAGTGAGGCGAGCCCGTCGGTGGTTCCGGAGGAGTTCACCACGCAGGGGGACGCCGAGTCGTGGATCGGCGAGTACTGGAAGGACCTGCTGGAGGGCGGCACCGAGCAGGTGAAGCTGTCCGACGACAACGGCGTCCAGCTGTACACGATGAGCCTGCGCGAGGCCGCCGAGCTCTGACCCGGCCGGGCCGGTGACGGCGGCGGCGGATGCGACGGAGCCCGGGTCCGCGAGCGGACCCGGGCTCCGGGCACGTCCTGACGTCCGGGCTCAGCCCCGTACGCCGCACAGGTGCAGCAGGGCCGCGACCCCGCGGTAGGGATCGGTCCGCCCGGCACGGTCCTCGGCGGCGAGCAGCCGCTCCAGTTCCGTCTCCCCGGGGAGCGGCTCCCCGGTCTCGGCGCCGTCCGTGAAGACCCGTACGCCGTACCAGGTCTGCAGCGGGGCGCCGATCCCGGACAGGGTGGCCGTCAGCACGGCCAGCCGGTCGGCGCGCACGTCCAGGCCCAGCCGGTTCGTGTAGTCGGTGGTGTCGAAGGCGTCCAGCGCCGCCGTCCAGTCGCCGCCGAGGCCGGGCCGCATGGCGAGCGCGTCGCCGTTGCGCACCAGCAGGGACAGCAGTCCGCCGGGGGCCAGCATGCGGGCGAGCCCGGCGAGCATGGCGTCCGGCTCGGGCACGTACATCAGCACGCCGTGGCAGAGCACCACGTCGAAGCTGCCCGGCAGGAAGTGCGCCCCGGTCTCCCGGCCGTCGCCCTCCATGAGGCGGACGCGGTCCTGGATCCCGGCGGGCTCGGCGGCCAGCGCCTCGCGGGCGATGGCCAGCATGCCCGGGTCCTGCTCCAGGCCGGTCACCCTGTGCCCGGCGCGGGCCAGGCGCAGGGCCTGGGTGCCCTGGCCCATGCCGACGTCGAGGACGCGCAGCCGCTGCCCGACGGGGAAGCGGTGCGCTATCTGCTCGTCGAGCTGGCGGCCGACGAGCTCCTGGCGGACGACGTTGCGGAGCCCGCCCAGGCCCTCCAGCCAGAGCCGGGCTCCGTCCGAGAAACCGCTCAGGGCCGTTCCCCGCGCTTGACCTGCGGCTTCGGCAGGCGCAGTCGGCGCATCTGGAGGGTGCGCATGAGGCCGTACGCGACGGCACCGCGCTTGGGCTCGTCGGGGAACTTGACGTTCAGGGCCTTGCGGAGCCGGATGAACATGCCGACGGAGTCGACGAGGATCAGCGCGATCACGCCGAGCCACAGCAACAGGGCGATGTTCTGGATGGACGGCACGCGCACCATGCTCAGCACCAGGATGATCACTGCCAGCGGCAGGAACATCTCGGCGACGGAGAAGCGGGAGTCCACGAAGTCGCGGACGTAGCGGCGTACGGGGCCCTTGTCGCGGTTGGGCAGGTAACGCTCGTCGCCACTGGCGAGAGCCTCGCGCTGCTTGGTCATCTCGACCCGGCGGCGTTCACGGGCTCGCTTGGCATCCTCCTTGCGGTTGCCGGTCGAGGCCACCACGGCCTTGCGCTGCGACTGGGCCACAGCACGCTTCGGCGTAGGGCGGCCCTTCGGGGCCTGCGGGTTACGGGGCTGCGAGAGGTCGGCGCTCACCTTGTCGGTGGCGGCGGCCTTCTCTTCCTTGGAGGAGCGGCTACCAAACACAAAACCCAAGCCTACGTGGTTGTCGGCACGGGCCCCACCCCGGCGGGGAACGATCCGGCAACGGCGGGCGTCCTTCCTGTTGAGCACCTGTGAGGGAAGCACCTACTCCTTACGCCTGACACGGCGGCGGAGCAGTCGTCCTGGAGGAGGAGCCCATCCGTACTCGAACAGTGCGGTAATAGATGCAGGGCCCGTACTGTGGGTCTTGTTGGTGACCTGGAGCACAGTCCGTCTAGAAGGGGGCGCGCGAAGCCCATGAGCGGTGTCATGAAGCGTATGGGGATGATCTTCCGCGCGAAGGCGAACAAGGCCCTTGACCGGGCCGAGGACCCGCGCGAGACCCTCGACTACTCGTACCAGAAGCAGCTGGAGCTGCTTCAGAAGGTGCGCCGAGGGGTCGCCGACGTGGCGACCTCCCGCAAGCGCCTGGAACTGCAGCTGAACCAGCTCCAGGGCCAGTCCAGCAAGCTGGAGGACCAGGGCCGCAAGGCGCTGGCGCTCGGCCGCGAGGACCTGGCCCGCGAGGCCCTGTCCCGCCGCGCCTCGCTCCAGCAGCAGGTCAGCGACCTGGAGGTCCAGCACCAGACTCTGCAGGGCGAGGAGGAGAAGCTGACGCTGGCCGCGCAGCGCCTCCAGGCCAAGGTGGACGCCTTCCGCACCAAGAAGGAGACCATCAAGGCCACGTACACGGCCGCCCAGGCGCAGACCCGGATCGCCGAGTCCTTCTCCGGCATCTCCGAGGAGATGAGCGACGTCGGCCTCGCCATCCAGCGGGCCGAGGACAAGACGGCGCAGCTGCAGGCCCGCGCCGGCGCGATCGACGAGCTGCTGGCCTCCGGCGCGCTCGACGACCAGAGCGGCCTCGGCTCCAGGGACGACATCCAGGCAGAGCTCGACCGCCTCTCGGGCGGTTCGGACGTGGAGCTGGAGATCCAGCGGATGAAGGCCGAACTGGCCGGCGGTCCCTCCGCCCAGCAGCAGGCCATCGAGGGCGGCGCCGCGGGCAATGGCCAGCCGTCGCAGACCCAGCACCGGTTCGACAAGCAGTAGGACGGGGCCCGTCATGATTGTCCGCATCATGGGGGAAGGTCAGGTGAAGCTGGCTGACAGCCACTTCACCAAGCTCAACGAGCTGGACGACGAACTGCTCGCGGAGATGGAGTCCGGCGACGAGGAGGGCTTCCGGCGCACGCTGGGAGCGCTGCTCGACGAGGTGCGCCGGCTCGGCGAGCCGCTCCCGGACGACGCGCTGGAGCCGTCCGAGCTGATCCTTCCCGCGCCGGACGCGACGCTGGACGAGGTCAAGGAGATGCTCAGCGACGATGGTCTGATCCCCGGCTGACGCGAGCGACGGCAGTGACGCGAGGGCCCGCCCCCCCCGGAATTCACCGGGGAGCGGGCCCTCGCGTCGTTCAGTGCGGCTTTCCGCCGGGGTCGCAGGCGCGCTCCGGGTCCGGGGTCCCGCCGATGAAGTTCTCGAACTTGCGGCGCGGCGTCGCCCACCGGCGGTCGTGGTGGAAGGCGCGGAGCCCGGCCTTGGCGCGGGCCCGCGGGCGGTTGGCGTAGAACCTCTTCGCGTACGGGGAACCGGGCCGGGCCAGCCGGATCGAGCCGATCAGCGCCACGAAGGGGATGACCGTGCCGAAGAACGCCGTGCGCGGTTTGCCCTTCCACAGGGCGATCAGCGCGAGGAAGAAGTTCGTCGCCGTGTTCATGACGACCAGCCCGCGGCTGTGCCTCTCCTCCGCGGTGAGGTCGTTGACCCCGAACGGCAGGAACCCGCCCAGCACCAGCGCCACGATCGCCGCCGTCAGGACCACGATCTCCACGCTCTTGCGGCCCTGCTCGCTCCAGTAGACGTCGTCCAGGTGCAGGATCAGCGCGAACTCGTCCAGCACCAGCCCCGCGCCCAGCCCGAAGATGACCGCCGACACCCCCGCCCCGAAACTGTGCCGGCTGCTGCCGATCGCCCCGAACCCGCCGATGATCACGAGGATCACGCCCGGTACCACGTGGTGGATGTGCAGCCCGCCCGGAGTGACGTTCTTGAAGGGCCCCCGGCCCGCCCGGATCAGCCGCGTGATCACACGGGTGACCAGGAAGGACAGGACGAAGGAGACCAGGGCGAGGAGCAGTGGGAGCTTCCCCGGCTCCACAATGTTGCGATACCACCAGTGACCCATGCCACCACCTCCCGATTTGGGCCGTAATGGGTAACTTACCGCTCGCGGTGAGCGGGTAGCGTTCGCGCCGATGACAGATTCGTACGACGGCCCGCCCCTGACGCCGCCCCCGGACCGGGCCTCGCTCCTCGACGGGGTCCGCTTCGCCTTCGGCACCCTCACCGTGCTGCCCGCCCGCATCACCCGCTGGGACCGCCCCGCCGCCCGCACCGGGATGGCCTGCGCCCCGCTCGCCGGGCTCGTGGTGGGACTCCTCGCGGCCGTGCCCGGCGTCCTCCTGCTGCTGTGCGGCGCGGGTCCGCTGCTCGCCGCGGCCGTCACCGTCGCCGTACCGGCGGCCCTGACCCGCGCCCTGCACCTGGACGGCCTCGCCGATACGGTGGACGGACTGGGCAGCGCCAAGCCGGCCGACGCCGCGCTGCGCATCATGAAGCAGTCCGACATCGGCCCCTTCGGGGTGGTGGCGCTGGTGTTCCTGCTGCTGGTCCAGGTCGCGGCAGTGGCGAACGTGTACGCCGACAGCTGGATCCGGGGCGCCCTCGCCACCGTGCTCGCCGCCGTCGTCGCCCGCCTCGCCATGACCCTGGCCTCCCGCGACGGGGTCCCGGCCGCCCGCCCCGAGGGGCTGGGCGCGGCGGTCGCCGGAGTCCTCCCGCGCGGCGCCGCCGCAGCCGTCGCCGTGCTCACCGTGGCCCTGGCGGTCGCAGCCGCGCTGCCGCTGGGTCCGGGCGCCGCCGCGCAGCACGGGGCGGCGGTGCTGGCCGCCCTGCTGGTGGCGGAGGCCCTGCTCCGCCGCTGCGTCCGGCGCTTCGACGGGGTCACGGGGGACGTGTTCGGAGCCCTGGCCGAGGTGTCCGCGACGACGGTCCTTGTGGTCCTGGCCCTGGGATAGGTCCTGGGACAGGCCCCGGGACAGGTCCTGGGTCGGCCCCGGGGCAGGTCGGCCCTGCCGGATCCCGCCGCGCGGGACGACGTAGGGTCGCACCGTGGAAGAGACCCCGCCCCAGGCACAGCTTCCGGACCGGGCCCCGGACCAGGCTCCGCCGCCCATCAGGGTGCTGCTCGCCGACGACCAGGCGCTGCTGCGCAGCGCGTTCAAGGTCCTCGTCGACTCGGAGCCCGACATGCGGGTCGTCGGGGAGGCCTCCGACGGGGCGCAGGCCTTCGAGATGGCGCGCGAGGCCCGGCCCGACGTCGTGCTCATGGACATCCGGATGCCCGGCACCGACGGCCTCGCCGCCACCCGGCTGATCAGCGCCGATCCCGAACTGGCCGGGGTCCGCGTGGTGATGCTGACGACCTTCGAGGTGGACGAGTACGTGGCCGCGGCCCTGCGGGCGGGCGCCTCCGGCTTCCTCGGCAAGGGCGCCGAGCCCGAAGAACTCCTCAACGCCATCCGCGTCGCCGCGGCCGGAGACGCGCTGCTCTCCCCGGCCGCGACCAAAGGGCTCATCGCCACCTTCCTCGCCCAGGGCGGCGGCGACGAGACCCGCACCACCGCCACCGCCGCGGCCCACGCGCAGCGGCTCGCCGCGCTGACGGGACGCGAGCGCGAGGTCCTCGTACTCGTGGCGGCGGGCCTGTCCAACGACGGGATCGCCGGGCGGCTGGAGGTCAGCCCGCTCACCGTCAAGACGCACGTGAACCGGGCCATGGCCAAACTCGGCGCCCGGGACCGTGCCCAATTGGTGGTCATCGCCTACGAATCGGGACTAGTCAGGCCCCGCGCGGAGTAGGCGCAGTAGTACCGACTACTGCGGACGCGGTATGCCGCGGGCCAGGACGGGACCTGGGGCCGACGTACGCCCGCCGTGCGTACGAAAGGCTTAGGAGCCTTCGCGCGCGCCCTCGCCGGTGCCCGTCGGCATGACTTCGTCGACGTCATGCACGTCACCCACGTCACTGCAGAGAGACCTCATATCCATGTTCCGGCTGTCCCGCTTCAGCCTGGCCCAAAGGGCGCTGATCGGCCTCGTGTCGCTCGTCGCGCTCCTCTTCGGTGCCATAGCCATCCCGCAGCTCAAGCAGCAGCTGCTGCCCTCCATCGACCTGCCGATGGTGTCGGTGCTCGCGCCGTACCAGGGCGCCTCGCCCGACGTGGTGGAGAAGCAGGTCGTCGAACCGATCGAGGCCACCCTCAAGGGCGTCGACGGACTCACCGGCATCACCTCCACCGCCAGTGAGGGCAACGCCCTCATCATGGCGACCTTCGACTACGGCGACACCGGCACCAAGCAGCTCGTCGCCGACGTCCAGCAGGCCGTCAACCGGGCCCGCGTCCGGCTGCCCTCCGAGGTCGACCCGCAGGTGGTCGCCGGTTCCACCGACGACATGCCGACCGTGGTCCTGGCCGTCACCTCCGACAAGGACCAGCAGGCCCTCGCCGACCAGCTGAACAAGTCGGTCGTCCCCGTCCTCCAGGACATCGCGGGGGTCCGCCAGGTCACCGTCAACGGGGTCCAGGACCTCCAGGTCACCGTCACCCCGGACGCCGCCAAGCTCGCCGCGGCCGGCCTCGACGGTCAGGCCCTGGCCCAGGGCCTGACGGCGGGCGGCGCCACCGTCCCCGCCGGCTCCTTCGACGAGGCGGGCAAGAACCGCACCGTGCGCGTCGGTTCCGGCTACACCTCGCTCGCCCAGCTCGAAGACCTGCGCCTGACCGCCGGACCCGGCAAGCCGGCCGTCCGCCTCGGCGACGTGGCGAGCGTGAAGCAGGAGTCCGCCAAGGCGGTCTCCATCACCCGCACCAACGGCAAGCCCAGCCTCTCCCTGGTCCTGACCATGGACAAGGACGGCAGCGCCGTCGCCATCTCGGACGCCGTCAAGGACAAGCTGCCCGAGCTGCGTTCCACCCTCGGCTCCGGCGCCGAGCTGACCGTGGTCAGCGACCAGGGCCCGGCCGTCGCCAAGTCCATCTCGGGCCTGACCACCGAGGGCCTGCTCGGCCTGGTCTTCGCGGTGATCGTGATCCTGGTCTTCCTGGGCTCGATCCGCTCGACCCTGGTCACCGCGGTCTCCATCCCGCTGTCCGTGGTCCTCGCGCTGATCGTGCTGTGGACCCGCGACCTCTCCCTGAACATGCTGACGCTGGGCGCGCTCACCATCGCCATCGGACGGGTCGTCGACGACTCGATCGTGGTCCTGGAGAACATCAAGCGCCACCTCGGCTACGGCGAGGAGCGACAGAGCGCGATCATTGCCGCGGTCAAGGAGGTGGCCGGCGCGGTCACCTCCTCCACGCTCACCACCGTCGCCGTCTTCCTGCCGATCGCCTTCGTCGGCGGCATGGTCGGCCAGTTCTTCGGCCCGTTCTCCATCACCGTCACCGCGGCCCTGCTGGCCTCGCTGATCGTCTCCCTGACGGTCGTGCCGGTGCTCTCGTACTGGTTCCTGCGGGCGCCCAAGGGCGTGAGCGCCGGGGACGCCGCGAGCGCCGAGAAGGCGCGCCGCGAGGCCGAGGAGAAGGAGTCGCGCAGCAAGCTCCAGCAGTTCTACGTCCGGGCGCTGGGCCTGGTCACCCGCCGCAGGATCACCACCCTGGTCGTGGCCGTGGTGGTGCTCGTCGCGACGCTGGGCATGACCCCGCTGCTCAAGACGAACTTCTTCGACCAGGGCGACCAGGAAGTCCTGACCGTCAAGCAGCAGCTGACCCCCGGCACTTCGCTGGCCGCCGCCGACGAGGCGAGCCGCAAGGTGGAGAAGGCCCTGGCGGACACCGAGGGCGTCAAGGACTACCAGGTCACCGTCGGCTCCTCCGGGTTCATGGCCGCCTTCGGCGGCGGTACGGGCTCCAACCAGGCCTCGTACCAGGTCACCCTGAAGGACTCGAAGGATTCCGAGGCGGTCAAGAAGCGCATCGAGAGCACCCTCAAGGGCCTCGACGGCATCGGCGACACCAGCATCTCGGCGGGCGGCGGCTTCGGCAGCCAGAACCTCAGCGTCGTCGTCAAGGCCGGTGACGCGGGCGTCCTGGCCAAGGCCGCCGAGCAGGTCCGCGCGGAGGTGGCCACCCTCGCGGACGTCACCGACGTCCAGAGCGACCTGTCCCAGTCCGTGCCCCGCATCTCGGTCACCGCGACCCCCAAGGCGGCGGAACTCGGCATCAGCCAGGCCGCGCTCGGCGGGATCGTCGCCCAGGCCGTACGGGGCAACCCGGCGGGCAAGGCCGTACTGGACGACACCGAGCGGGACATCGTCATCAAGTCCGCGCAGCCGGCCACCACCCTGGCCCAGCTGCAGGCGCTGCCGGTCGGCCCGGTCAAGCTCGGTGACATCGCCGAGGTCAAGGAGGTGCCCGGCCCGGTCTCGATGACCCGGATCGACGGCGCCCGCGCCGCCACCATCACCGCGAAGCCGGTCGGCGACAACACCGGCGCCGTCAGCAGCGCGCTCCAGACGAAGATCAAGGCCCTGGACCTGCCCGCGGGCGCCACCGCCACCATCGGCGGCGTCGGACAGGACCAGAGCAAGGCCTTCGGAGACCTGGGCCTGGCCATGCTCGCGGCCATCGCGATCGTCTTCATGCTGCTGGTCGCGACGTTCCGCTCGCTGGTCCAGCCGCTGATCCTGCTGGTCTCCATCCCCTTCGCGGCCACCGGCGCCCTCGGCCTGCTCCTGGTCACCGGCACTCCGCTGGGCGTTCCGGCGCTGATCGGCATGCTGATGCTCATCGGCATCGTCGTGACCAACGCGATCGTCCTGATCGACCTGGTCAACCAGTACCGCGCCCAGGGCTACGGAGTCGTCGAGGCGGTAATCGAGGGCGGCCGCCACCGGCTGCGCCCGATCCTGATGACGGCACTGGCGACGATCTTCGCCCTGCTCCCGATGGCGCTGGGCGTCACGGGCGAGGGCGGCTTCATCTCGCAGCCGCTCGCGGTGGTCGTCATCGGCGGCCTGATCAGCTCCACCCTGCTGACGCTGCTTCTGGTGCCGACGCTCTACACGATGTTCGAGCTCTTCAAGGAGCGCCGCGGCGTGAAGAAGAGGGCCCGCCTGACGGTGGTCCCGTCCCCGGTCACTCCGGCGGACTCGGCGGACGGGGCTCCGGTCAAGGTCTGACCGGGACTGGCGTCCTGCCCGACGCAGAAGGGCCGCCCCTCCGAACGGAGGGGCGGCCCTTCTGGCGTGTCCGGGCGTGTACGGGGCTTCGCGCGCGGCCCGGCGCGGGCCCGGCGCGGCCCCGCGCCGCTACAGCGCGAGCATGCGCTCCAGGGCCAGCTTGGCGAAGCTCTCGGTCTCCTTGTCGACCTGGATCTGGTTGACGAGGTTGCCCTCGGCCAGGGACTCCAGGGTCCACACCAGGTGGGGGAGGTCGATGCGGTTCATGGTCGAGCAGAAGCAGACCGTCTTGTCGAGGAAGACGACCTCCTTGTCCTCAGCGGCGAAACGGTTCGCCAGGCGCTGCACGAGGTTCAGCTCGGTACCGATGGCCCACTTGGAGCCGGCCGGGGCCGCCTCCAGCGCCTTGATGATGTACTCGGTGGAGCCGACGTAGTCCGCGGCCGCCACGACCTCGTGCTTGCACTCGGGGTGGACCAGGACGTTGACACCGGGGATGCGGGCGCGCACGTCGTTGACCGAATCCACCGAGAAACGGCCGTGCACGGAGCAGTGGCCGCGCCACAGGATCATCTTGGCGTTGCGCAGCTGCTCGACGGTCAGGCCGCCGTTCGGCTTGTGCGGGTTGTAGAGCACGCAGTCGTCCAGGGACATGCCCATGTCGCGGACGGCGGTGTTGCGGCCCAGGTGCTGGTCCGGGAGGAAGAGCACCTTCTCACCCTGCTCGAACGCCCACTCCAGGGCCTTCTTGGCGTTGGACGACGTACAGATCGTGCCGCCGTGCTTGCCGGTGAAGGCCTTGATGTCGGCCGAGGAGTTCATGTACGAGACGGGCACCGTGGTGCCGGCGATGCCGGCCTCGGTCAGCACGTCCCAGCACTCCGCGACCTGCTCGGCGGTGGCCATGTCGGCCATCGAGCAGCCCGCGGCGAGGTCGGGCAGGACGACCTTCTGGTCGTCCGAGGTGAGGATGTCCGCGGACTCGGCCATGAAGTGGACGCCGCAGAAGACGATGTATTCGGCCTCCGGCTTGGCGGCCGCGTCCTTGGCGAGCTTGAAGGAGTCGCCGGTGACGTCGGCGAACTCGATGACCTCGTCACGCTGGTAGTGGTGGCCGAGGATGAAGACCTTGTCCCCGAGCTTCTCCTTGGCCGCGCGGGCGCGCGCCACGAGGTCGGGGTCCGACGGCGACGGCAGGTCGCCGGGACACTCCACCCCGCGCTCGCTCTTGGGGTCGGCCTCGCGGCCGAGCAGCAGCAGGGCAAGGGGCGTCGGCTGGACGTCCAAGGGCTGGTTGTCCAAAGGCTGGGCGGTGGTCACGACACGCACCCTTTCTGTTCTGCGACAAGGGACTTCTGAAGCCATCGGCTTCTACTTCTCGTCTATTTGACGCTATCTATCATAACCGCTTCACGTCACTTTGACGATGCCGATAGTGTCGATGTGACGAATTCGCCCGCCCCGGGTCCGCCCGAGGTGCGGCCGAGGTGCGGCCGACGTCCGACCGGGGTCCGACCGGGCTCCACCAGCGATCCGCCCCCGCCAAGGGCTCGCCCCCCTCGCGCGGTGTGCGAGCATGGAATTTCTGAAACAAGCGTCGGGTCCCGGAATGAAACCGCGGTCCCGCTCGTTGCCACCGACGGCAAGAGTCCGACGTTTCCCCGCCTTGGAGTGGGGAGCCGCCCACTTCGGGAGTGAATGCAGATGTCCGTACAGGACGAAAAGACCACTGTGAGCGACGGCATCCTCCTGTCCGACGCCGCCGCCGAGAAGGTCAGGACCCTGCTTGAGCAGGAAGGCCGCGAGGACCTGGCGCTGCGCGTCGCCGTCCAGCCCGGCGGCTGCTCGGGCCTGCGCTACCAGCTCTTCTTCGACGAGCGGTCCCTCGACGGCGACGTCGTCAAGGACTTCGACGGCGTCAAGGTCGTCACCGACCGGATGAGCTCCCCGTACCTCCACGGCGCGTCGATCGACTTCGTCGACACCATCGAGAAGCAGGGCTTCACGATCGACAACCCGAACGCCACGGGCTCCTGCGCCTGTGGTGACTCCTTCAGCTAAACCTGTAGGACGACGGGAGGGGCCCGGCGGTCGAATCCGACCCGCCGGGCCCCTCCCGTATGCCCGGAGCATGCCGGGACCGTGCCCGGATCCGGCATGCTCCGGCCCCGACGGCTACTGCCGGGGGATCGGCTTGCCCGTCGTGGCGTCGATCACCTTCCGGTCGCCGAGCGGCTGCTGCAGCCGTGCCGTCACCGTCATCTCCTGCGCGAGCATGATGCAGGCCTGACCCGGCCGGTTCGGAGTGTCGGTGATCTTCACCAGCACCGAGTCGGACTGCTCCCGGGCCTCCAGGGCGTAGGTGCTGCACACCCCGCCCCAGAAGTTCACGGTCAGGGTCCGGTCGGCCTCGGAGTACGAGAACCCGGGCACCGTGAGCGCCTTCCCGGCCGGGGGAGCGGGCGGCGCCGTGCCCGGCGCGCTCTCCTGGACCAGGGACGCGGGCTGGGCCACCGTGTGACCCGGCGCGCCGTCCTTGCCCGCCACCTCGAACAGCCAGGCCGGAACCAGACCCCGGGCCCCGCCCACCGTGCCGGGAACCAGCCCGAGCACTGCGCCCCGTACCGACTCCGTGCGCGGGGGCTTCATCGGGCGGGGCTCCGGGTTGCAGGGCAGCGTGTCCGTGGCGCCCACCGCGGTGTCCGGAGCCAGCGGGATGCTCGTGGCGCAGCCGCTGGGGCCGGGGCCCGTGCCGTCCGAAGGGCCCGCGGACCTCTTGTTCAGCTGGGCCAGCGCGTCGACGGCGCCGATCACCGGCTGCTCGGCGGCGGCCCGTACGGGGAGGGTCAGCTCGCCGCTGCCCGACACCACCTGGGAGTCCGCCCCGATGCCGACCTTGGTGGACCAGCCCTGGGTGGGGAGCCCGCCCACCACCGGATCGGCGCTCACCACGCGCACCGAGCCCTGGACGAGCCGGGCGTCCAGCTTGGCGCCGCTCTGGCCGACGGCCGCCAGTACGGGCGCCGCGGCGGCCTTGGCGGCCTCCTCGGAGAGGGGCTTGCCGACCGGGGCCTGCCCGCTCTGGGCGGAGCCCTGGCCGAGGCCCTCGGGAAGTGTGGCCGGACCGCAGGTGTCCTTGCCGCGCTGACAGTCGTCCCCGGTGCCGCCGACCTGGAAGCGGGAGAAGGTCCAGGTGCCGGGGGCCTTGGAGTTCACCGTGAGCCGGGGCCCGGACCCGTCGGCGGTCTCCCCGGCCTGCCACATCTCCCCGCTCCGGCGCGGCGCGCCCGAGATGCCGAGGGCCGCCGCGAGGCGGGCCACGTCGGCGGAGGTCACCTCGCCGGTCGCGGCGAAGGCGGGCGCGGTGGCCGGACCGTCGGGGAGCCGGACGTCCGCCGCGTAGGTGACCCCGCCGCCGGAGGGATCGGGCTCGCCGGGCGCGATGCCGGGACCGGGCGGGGTGGGCGCCACGCGGGGCGCGGAGGCCGCGGAGGAGTCCGTACGGTCGCCGCCCGGACGGTCCTCGCCGTGGGCGGTCGACGCCCAGTAGGCGGTGCCGCCGCCCGTGACGAGGACGGCGGCCGCGATCGCGCCGACGGCCCAGGCCGGCCGTCGCCGCGTGGCCTGTGGTGTATCGGATGTGCCCGGTTGTTCGCTGGTCACCGCATCGCTCCTTAGCCCGTCCCGCCGGTGCTGATGCGGATGTGACGGAACGGACGCGGATCCGGTTCCCCCGATGTTCTGACAGGCCCTAATCCCCGTAGGCGGCCGTGGAGGCGATCAGCCGGGCCGAGGCCGCCGGGACGCGGATCCCGTGGATCTGAGAGGGCGCCACCCGGTCCGGACGGGGGTCCGCGGGGACCGTCCAATGCGGGGCCATCCGGGCGCAATCGCCCAGCAGCCGTGCGAAACCGGGCCGAGCGTCGGCGGTGTTCTGGGCCGTCTCGGCGTACCCGAAGCCATCGGTATAGGTCATGGGGGCACGGTAGACACGCCAATGCGGGCGAAGAAAGCCCTACTACGGGGTAGTTTCGGCCGGTCGGTCAATCGCCGCCGACCGGGTAGCTTTGACTGTCACCCTTGCCCTCCCGAGCAGGAGCATTCACCCCGTGCGGATCGCAGTCACCGGCTCCATCGCCACCGACCACCTCATGACCTTCCCGGGCCGCTTCGCCGACCAGTTGGTCGCGGATCAGCTGCACACGGTCTCCCTCTCCTTCCTCGTCGACAACCTCGACGTCCGCCGGGGAGGCGTCGGCCCGAACATCTGCTTCGGAATGGGGCAGCTCGGCACCCGCCCGATCCTGGTCGGCGCCGCCGGCTACGACTTCGACGAGTACCGGTCCTGGCTGGACCGGCACGGCGTCGACACCAACTCCGTGCGCATCTCCGAGGTGCTGCACACCGCGCGCTTCGTCTGCACCACGGACGCCGACCACAACCAGATCGGCTCCTTCTACACGGGCGCGATGAGCGAGGCCCGCCTGATCGAGCTGAAGGCGGTCGCGGACCGCGTCGGCGGCCTCGACCTCGTCCTGATCGGTGCGGACGACCCCGAGGCGATGCTCCGCCACACGGAGGAGTGCCGCACGCGCGGCATCCCCTTCGCCGCGGACTTCTCGCAGCAGATCGCCCGCATGGACGGCGAGAACATCCGCACCCTGATGGAGGGCGCGACGTACCTCTTCTCGAACGAGTACGAGAAGGGCCTCATCGAGTCGAAGTCCGGCTGGACCGACGCGGAGATCCTGGCGAAGGTCGGAACGCGCGTCACCACGCTGGGCTCGAACGGCGTCCGGATCGACCGGGTCGGCCACGAGCCGATCGTCGTCGGCTGCCCGGAGGAGACCGCGAAGGTGGACCCGACGGGCGTCGGCGACGCGTTCCGCGCCGGCTTCCTGACCGGTCTGGGCTGGGGCGTCGGCCTGGAGCGCGCGGCGCAGGTCGGCTGCATGCTGGCGACGCTGGTCATCGAGACGCTGGGCACCCAGGAGTACACCCTGGCCCGCGCGCACTTCATGGAGCGCTTCACGAAGGCCTACGGCGAGGCGGCCGCGGCGGAGGTCCGCGCCCACCTCCCGGCGTAGCCGCCTGCGGCGTCGCTTCCGGGGGCCAGCCCCCGGACCCCCGCGCCTCAAACGCCGGCGAGGCTGGATTTTGCCCGACAGGCAATTCCAGCCCCGCCGGCGTTTGAGGCGCGGGGTCTGGGGCGGAGCCCCAGGGAACGGTGGAACTGGGGGTCCCCCCGGACGGAGTCTGGGGGATGGGTAGGGGACAGGCCCCGCAGGGCCCACCACCCGCTCAGACGACCCGGCGGACCGTGTAAGCAACGCCCTCCGGGCGAGCGGCCTCGCCCACGTACACCTGCCCCCGCATCGCGCACCACGCCGGGATGTCCAGCCGCGCGACTTCGTCGTCCGACAGGACGGTCACCGTGCCCCCCACCGGCACCCGCCCGATCGCCCGCCCCAGCTCGATGACCGGCTGCGGGCACCGCATCCCCAGGGTGTCCAGTTCCAGGGACTCCGCCTCCGGGGCGGCGACCGGGACCGGCTCCCCGACCCCCAGCCGCTCGCGGACCCCCGCCACCAGCCCCGGCAGGACCTCCAGGAAGCCGTTGACCTCCGCGGCCGTGGTGCCCGTCGGCAGGGAGACCCGTACGTTCCCCTCCGACAGGACCCCCATCGCGCGCAGCACATGGGACGGAGTCAGCGTCGAGCTGGTGCACGAGGAGCCCGAGGAGACGGAGTAGTCCGCCCGGTCCAACTCGTGGAGCAGGGTCTCGCCGTCGACGTAGAGGCAGGAGAAGGTGACCAGATGGGGCAGGCGCAGGTCCGGGTGGCCCACCACCTCCACGTCCGGGACCAGCCGGGCCACCCGCCGCCGCAGCCGGTCGACCAGGGTCCGCAGCCGGGCGGCCTCCGCGTCGGCCTCGGCGCGCACCGCCCGCAGGGAGGCCGCCGCGGCGACGACCGCCGGGAGGTTGACGAAGCCGGGGGAGCGGCCCGACTCCCTTTCGTCGGACGGGTTTTGGGGTGCGAAGCGGACACCCTTGCGGACCGCCAGCAGGCCGACTCCGGGCGGGCCGCCCCATTTGTGGGCGCTCGCGCACAGCACGGACCAGCCCGCGTCGACCGGCCCCCAGCCCAGCGACTGGGCCGCGTCCACGAGCAGCGGTACGCCGGCCGCGCCGCAGAGCCCGGCGACTTCCGCCACCGGCTGGACCGTGCCCACCTCGTGGTTGGCCGACTGGAGACAGGCCAGTGCGGTGTCCGGGCGCACGAACTCCCCGTAGACGGAGGGGTCGACCCGGCCGAACCGGTCCACCGGGACCTCGCCGACCGTGCCGCCGCGCGCCGCGTGGGACTCCGCCGCGTGCAGGACGGAGCTGTGTTCCACCGCTGATACGACCAGATGCCCGCCGACGCGCCGACGCCCGGCGAGTACCCCCGCGATGCCCGAGTGAACCGCGTGCGTCCCCGAAGGAGTGAACGCGAGCTCGTCGGGGCGGCATCCCACCGACTCCGCCGCCGCCTCCCGCGCCGCGTCCAGCAGCAGCCTGGCCCGCCGGCCTTCGCGGTACAGCCGGGCCGGGTCGGCCCAGCCCTCGTCAAGGGAGGCATGGAGCGCCTGCCGGGCCACGGGGTGCAGCGGGGCGGCGGACGCGGTGTCGAAGTACGGCATCCGGTCACGCTAACCGGCCGCCGCGCCGGCTCGGCGGTCGGCCGAGGTCAGGGGCCGTCAGATGTCGTCCGGAGGCCGCCATTCGGGGTCGGTTGGGCCGTCCCCCGTACGGCGGATCCATCCCTTCGGGGTCAGTAACGGCGCGTTGGGCACCCTCCCCGCGCGACCCCAAATAGCGTCCAGTAGGGTTTGGTCCGCATAAACATCCAAACCCCTGCCTGCGTCAGGGCCGGCGACCGACCCGAATACGGCCGCGGCCGGCCGCGCGGGCCGAGACTCTCGGGAAGGCGCTACGTGAGTCCCTACGGCTCCGACCGCTCGCCGCGGCGCCCGATGCGGCGGAAGCTGCTGCAGGCGCTGACTGCGGGCGCGGTTCTGGCGACCGCCACTGGTTGCTCGTACACCTGGAAAGACTTCCCCCGCCTCGGAATGCCCACCCCGGTCACGGAGGAGGCGCCTCGCATCCTCTCCCTGTGGCAGGGATCCTGGGCGGCCGCTCTCATCACGGGCATCCTGGTGTGGGGCCTGATCATGTGGAGCGTCATCTTCCACCGGCGCAGCCGGACGAAGATCGAGGTCCCCGCGCAGACCCGGTACAACATGCCCATCGAGGCGCTGTACACCGTGGTCCCGCTCATCATCGTCTCGGTGCTGTTCTACTTCACCGCGCGCGATGAATCGAAGCTGCTCTCCCTCTCCGCCAAGCCGGCGCACACGATCAACGTGATCGGCTACCAGTGGAGCTGGGGCTTCAACTACGTCGAGAACGTCGACGGCGACGCGGCGACCCCGAAGGCGGGCGAGGTTCCCAAGGAACTCGCCTCCATCCCGGACCGCTACACCAAGGACTTCCCCGCGGGCGCCGAAGGCGTCTACACCAAGGGCGTCCCCGGAGACCGGAACCCGCAGACGGGCAACCCGGGTCCGACCCTGTGGCTGCCCAAGGGCGAGAAGGTCCGCTTCATCCTGTCGTCGAACGACGTCATCCACTCCTTCTGGGTGGTCCCCTTCCTGTTCAAGCAGGACGTCATCCCGGGCCACACCAACGTCTTCGAGGTCACCCCGACCGAAGAAGGCACCTTCATGGGCAAGTGCGCCGAGCTCTGCGGCGTCGACCACTCCCGGATGCTCTTCAACGTCAAGGTGGTCTCCCCGGAGGCTTACAAGGCGCACCTGAAGGAGCTCGCGGAGAAGGGTCAGACCGGCTACCTCCCGGCCGGCATCAAGCAGACCGACCCGGCCCGGAATGCGGAAGTGAACAAACTGTGAGCATCCTCAACGAATCTCAGGGTGCCGCCGCCGACTCGTATGAGAACGAGCTGCCGGTGCGGCGCAAGCAGCCGGGCAACGTGGTCGTGAAGTGGATGACCACGACCGACCACAAGACCATCGGCACGATGTACCTGGTCACGTCGTTCGTGTTCTTCATCATCGGCGGGATCATGGCGCTCTTCATGCGCGCCGAGCTGGCCCGTCCGGGCACGCAGATCATGTCGAACGAGCAGTTCAACCAGGCGTTCACCATGCATGGCACGATCATGCTGCTGATGTTCGCCACCCCGCTGTTCGCGGGCTTCGCCAACTGGATCATGCCGCTGCAGATCGGCGCGCCCGACGTGGCGTTCCCGCGGCTGAACATGTTCGCGTACTGGCTGTACCTCTTCGGCTCGACCATCGCGGTGGCCGGCTTCGTCACCCCCTCGGGTGCCGCCGACTTCGGCTGGTTCGCCTACTCCCCGCTCTCGGACGCCGTCCGTTCGCCGGGCATCGGCGCCGACATGTGGATCATGGGTCTGGCCTTCTCCGGCTTCGGCACGATCCTCGGTTCGGTCAACTTCATCACCACGATCATCTGCATGCGCGCTCCCGGCATGACGATGTTCCGCATGCCGATCTTCACCTGGAACGTGCTGCTGACCGGTGTTCTGGTCCTGCTCGCCTTCCCGGTGCTGGCCGCCGCGCTCTTCGCGCTGGAGGCCGACCGGAAGTTCGGTGCGCACGTCTTCGACGCGGCAAATGGCGGCGCCCTACTGTGGCAACACCTCTTCTGGTTCTTCGGGCATCCAGAGGTGTACATCATCGCGCTGCCATTCTTCGGAATCATTTCCGAAGTGATCCCGGTCTTCTCGCGCAAGCCGATGTTCGGTTACATCGGTCTGATCGCCGCGACGATCTCGATCGCCGGCCTCTCGGTGACGGTGTGGGCCCACCACATGTACGTCACCGGCGGTGTGCTGCTGCCGTTCTTCTCCTTCATGACCTTCCTGATCGCGGTACCGACCGGTGTGAAGTTCTTCAACTGGATCGGCACCATGTGGAAGGGCTCGCTGTCCTTCGAGACCCCGATGCTCTGGGCCGTCGGCTTCCTGATCACCTTCACCTTCGGTGGTCTGACCGGCGTCATCCTGGCCTCGCCCCCGATGGACTTCCACGTCTCCGACTCGTACTTCGTCGTCGCGCACTTCCACTACGTCATCTTCGGCACCGTGGTCTTCGCGATGTTCTCCGGCTTCCACTTCTGGTGGCCGAAGTTCACGGGCAAGATGCTGGACGAGCGCCTCGGCAAGATCACCTTCTGGACGCTGTTCGTCGGCTTCCACGGCACCTTCCTGGTGCAGCACTGGCTGGGCGTCGAGGGCATGCCGCGTCGTTACGCGGACTACCTCGCGGCCGACGGCTTCACCGCGCTGAACACCATCTCCACGATCAGCTCGTTCCTGCTGGGCCTGTCGATGCTGCCCTTCATGTACAACGTCTGGAAGACGGCGAAGTACGGCAAGAAGGTCGAGGTCGACGACCCGTGGGGTTACGGCCGTTCGCTCGAGTGGGCGACCTCCTGCCCGCCGCCGCGGCACAACTTCCTCACCCTGCCGCGGATCCGTTCCGAGTCCCCGGCGTTCGACCTGCACCACCCGGAGATCGCGGCCCTCGACCACCTCGCGGACCACGACGCCGGTACCAAGGCAGTCACCGGCGGCAAGGAGGCCGGCAAGTGAAGATCCAGGGCAAGATGTTCCTCTGGCTCTCCTTCTTCATCCTGATCATGGCCGTCGTGTACGGCGTGTGGTCGAAGGAGCCCGTCGGTACCACCGCTCTCTTCCTGGCCTTCGGCCTGAGCGTCATGATCGGCTACTACCTGGCCTTCACGGCCAAGCGCGTGGACGAGATGGCCCAGGACAACCTGGAGGCCGACGTCGCCGACGAGGCGGGCGAGCTGGGGTTCTTCTCCCCGCACAGCTGGCAGCCGCTCTCGCTGGCCATCGGTGGCGCGCTCGCGTTCTCGGGCGTCATCTTCGGCTGGTGGCTCATGTACTTCTCGGCGCCGGTCATCCTCGTCGGCCTGTGGGGCTGGGTCTACGAGTACTACCGCGGCGAGAACCAGAACCAGTAGCCGTACCCGCGTACGCCGCTCGCGCGGTGGCACGCGGTGAAGCCGCAGCCTGACACTTGGGGCCCGGACACCTCTGATGGAGGAGTCCGGGCCCCTCGTTTGCAGTCATCTGGCGCGCCGGAATTGTCATATCTTCATAGCGTTGGTTCCATGAATCACTCACCGCGTCTTTGGACGGTAGTCGGCTGCTCCCTGCTGGTCGCGTCCCTCGGGGCCGGCGCCACCGCATGCGGGGCCGGCGACAAGAACCCGCTGTCTGCCCGCCCATACGACGCGGGAGATCAAGTCGCCTTCAACCAGCCCTCCGGCAGCCGTCCCGTCGACCCCGAACGGCCTCTGGAGGTCACCGCCAAGAGCGGCGGCCGGATCACCGACGTCAATGCAGTGGACACCCACGGCCGCCGCCTGGCGGGCGAGCTCTCGGCCGCGGGGGACCGCTGGCACAGCACCGTCCCGATGGCCGCCGGCGTCCGTTACAACGTCAGCGTGAGCACCGAGGACGAACACGGAGCCCCGGGCCAGCGCACGATGTCCTTCGACACCACCCCGGCCAAGAAGGTCCTCAAGGTCGAATTCGGCCCGGAGGAGGGCAAGTACGGCGTCGGACAGCCCCTGACGGCCGAACTCAACGAACCCGTCAAGGACAAGACCGCCCGCGCGATCATCGAGCGGGGCCTGATCGTCGACGCGCCGCCGGACGCCGAGGGCGCCTGGTACTGGGTGGACGACAAGACGCTCCACTATCGGCCCAAGGACTACTGGCCGGCCAACACCACCGTGTCCGTCCGGAGCAATCTGGAGGGCGTCAAGATCTCCGACGACCTCCACGGGGCCGCCAGCAAGCCGCTGAAGCTGGAGATCGGGGACCGGGTCGAGGTCGTCACGGACGCCTCCTCGCACTACCTCACGTTCAAGCGCAACGGAGAAGTGATCAACACCATTCCGGTGACCACCGGAAAGCCGGGCTTCTCCACCCGAAACGGCGTCAAGGTGGTCCTCGGCAAGCAGTACTACGTCCAGATGCGCGGAGACACGGTCGGCATCGGCGGCAGCGAGTACTACAACCTGCCCGTCTACTACGCGACTCGCGTCACCTGGAGTGGTGAATACGTCCACGCCGCGCCGTGGTCCGTCGGCTCCCAGGGCTACGAGAACGTCAGCCACGGCTGCACCGGTATGAGCACGGGCAACGCCGCCTGGTTCTACGAGAACATCAGCGAGGGCGACATCGTCCGGGTCATCAACAGCATCGGCGACGACATGGACACCTTCGGCAACGGCTACGGCGACTGGAACATGGACTGGAAGGACTGGCGCCAGGGCAGCGCCCTCCTCAAAGGCACCCAGGAAGGCCGCAGCCCCATCGACAAGGACCGGCTGCGCCCGCAGGTGTGACCACCGGGGCCCAAGGGCCCGTAGCGCCCCTGCCGGGGCACGGGAGTCCGTACGGGCCCCCGTGCCCCGGTATGCGTCCGTACGGGCCGTTGTGGGGTCCGTACGGGCCCTGCGGGCCGATCCACGGGCCCGCGGGACCCAACCGGCAGGTCAGGCCGCCGGGGAGAGCCGCGTGCGCAGGAGACCCGCCAGGGCCTCCGCGAAGCCCACCGGATCCACCGGAAGGGTGACGGCGGCGTCCGCGCGGCTCCAGGTGGCCAGCCAGGCGTCCTGCGGACGGCCCATCAGGAGCAGTACCGGGGGGCACTGGAAGATCTCGTCCTTGATCTGCCGGCAGACGCCCATGCCCCCGGCCGGGACCGCCTCGCCGTCCAACACGCACACGTCGATGCCACCCGCGTCCAGTTGGCTCAGGACGGCCGGGAGCGTCGCGCACTCCAGGAACTCCACCGGCGGCAGGTCGGAGGCCGGCCTGCGCCCGGCCGCCAGCCGCACCTGCTCCCGGGTGCTCGCGTCGTCGCTGTAGACCAGAACCCGCGCAGTCGCCCGCATTTCGTTCCTCCACGTGTCCCGTGAAAAACGCTGATGTTGCGCGGGATGCTACTCCGTCCGACCCGGTGTCAACATCGGTTCGCACAGGGTTGCCCGCCGGACGTTCCGCACGGATCCACAGCCCATCTGATGGGCCGTTCGGGCCCTGCACACGGCCCTGACACTCCGAACGGCACCCCCCGGGGTGAGGGCGGGATAAGGGACCGACATAATGTCGGTCGTGGCGACAGCAACGACAGTAGATACCGGGCACGCGCACCCGACGGTCAACAGGCCGAACCTCGTCAGCGTCGGAACCATCATCTGGTTGAGTTCCGAGCTGATGTTCTTCGCGGCCCTCTTCGCGATGTACTTCACCCTGCGATCTGTGATGGGACCCGAGCACTGGGCGGAACAGGCTTCAAACCTGAACCTGCCCTTCTCGGCGACGAACACAACGATCCTGGTGCTGTCTTCGCTCACCTGCCAGCTCGGCGTATTCGCAGCCGAGCGCGGTGACGTGAAGAAGCTCAGGACGTGGTTCATCATCACGTTCGTCATGGGTGCGATCTTCATTGGCGGCCAGGTGTTCGAGTACACCGAGCTGGTCAAGCACGAGGGCATCTCCCTCTCGTCGGACCCCTACGGATCGGTGTTCTACCTGACCACCGGTTTCCACGGTCTGCACGTGACGGGCGGTCTCATCGCCTTCCTGCTGGTCCTCGGCCGCACGTACGCGGCCAAGAGGTTCACCCACGAACAGGCCACGTCGGCCATCGTCGTGTCCTACTACTGGCACTTCGTCGATGTCGTCTGGATCGGCCTCTTCGCGACGATCTACCTGATCAAGTAGCGAACACGTCGCCGGGCCCGAGCCCGGCACTCCATCCAGAAACACCGACGCAGAAGATCCTGACACCGGGGTAATCCGTGAAAAAGCTCTCCGCACGACGACGCCATCCGCTGGCGGCGGTCGTCGTTCTACTCTTCGCGCTGGCGGCCACTGGGGGGCTGTACGCCGTCTTCGCGCCTACGGGCACTGCGAAGGCCGACGAAACCGCCCAGTCCCTCGCCATCGTGGAGGGCCAGAAGCTCTACGCCGTCGGCTGCGCAAGCTGCCACGGAACCGGCGGTCAGGGTTCCTCTGACGGCCCGAGCCTGGTCGGCGTCGGCTCCGCGGCCGTCGACTTCCAGGTGAGCACGGGCCGCATGCCCGCCCAGCAGCCCGGCGCCCAGGTGCCGAAGAAGCCCGTCATTTACAACCAGGCGCAGACCGACCAGCTGGCCGCGTACATCGCGTCCCTCGGTGCCGGTCCGATCACGCCGACCGAGAAGCAGTACGACCCGGCGGGTGCCGACATCGCCAGGGGTGGTGAGCTGTTCCGCAACAACTGCGCGCAGTGTCACAACTTCACCGGCGAGGGCGGCGCGCTGACGAACGGCAAGTACGCCCCGAACCTCGAGGACGTCTCGCCGAAGCACATCTACGAGGCCATGCTCACCGGCCCGCAGAACATGCCCTCCTTCCCGGACAGCACCATGCCGGAGAAGCAGAAGAAGGACATCATCGCGTACCTCCAGAACGTGAACGGCGAGAAGTCGACCAGCCCCGGTGGGCTCAAGCTCGGTGGCCTCGGCCCCGTCTCCGAGGGTCTCTTCGGCTGGATCTTCGGTCTGGGTGCGCTGATCGCTGTCGCCGTCTGGGTCGCGGCCCACACCGCTAAGGCCAAGAAGTCATGAGTAGCCAAGACATTCCCGAAGAGAAGCACCTGCCGAGCGAGCAGGGCGACGCGCACCACGGTGGCGTGGCAGTGGCGGACGACCCGTTCGCCGACCCGGGTCTCCCGGTTCACCGGCCGCGCATCCAGGACATCGACGAGCGGGCCGCCAAGCGGTCCGAGCGCACGGTGGCCATGCTGTTCACCCTGTCGATGCTGGCCACGGTGGGGTTCATCGCCTCGTTCGTGACCATTCCGGTCGACAAGATCGTTTTCATCTTCCCCATCGGGAAGGTGAGCGCTCTCAACTTCGCCCTGGGCATGACCCTCGGTACGGCGCTCTTCAGCATCGGCGCGGGCGCGGTCCACTGGGCCCGCACCCTGATGTCCGATGTCGAGGTCGCCGCCGAGCGTCACGAGATCGCGGCCCCGGCCGAGGTCAAGGCGCAGGTCATGCAGGACTTCGCGGACGGCGCGCGCGAGTCGGCCATCGGCCGTCGCCCGCTGATCCGCAACACGATGTTCGGTGCGCTGGCCCTGCTGCCGCTCTCCGCCGTCGTGATCCTGAAGGACCTGGGCCCGATGCCCGAGGACAAGCTGCGCAAGACGATCTGGGCCAAGGGCAAGCTGCTGGTCAACGACAACACGAACCAGCCGCTGCGTCCCGAGGACCTGCTCGTCGGTTCGCTGACCTTCGCCCGGCCGGAAGGCCTGGAGGAGGACCAGCACGACTTCCAGACCCAGATCGCCAAGGCCGCCCTGATGATCGTCCGGATCAAGCCGGAGGACATCAAGGACAAGCAGGAGCTGGAGTGGTCCCACGAGGGAATCGTGGCCTACTCCAAGATCTGCACCCACGTCGGCTGCCCGATCAGCCTGTACGAGCAGCAGACGCACCACGTGCTCTGCCCGTGCCACCAGTCCACCTTCGACCTCTCCGACGGCGCCCGAGTCATCTTCGGCCCGGCTGGTCACGCGCTCCCGCAGCTGCGGATCGGCGTCAATGACGAAGGTTTCCTCGAGGCGCTCGGCGACTTCGAAGAGCCCGTCGGTCCTGCATTCTGGGAGCGCGGATGAGCACTGCGACCGATACTGAAGAGCGCAAAGCCCCGGCCGGCGAACGCGTAGCCGACTGGGCCGACGGCCGGCTGGGCATCTACAGCCTGGCCAAGGCCAACATGCGCAAGATCTTCCCGGACCACTGGTCCTTCATGCTCGGTGAGATCTGCCTCTACAGCTTCATCATCCTCATCCTCACGGGTGTGTACCTGACGCTGTTCTTCCACCCGAGCATGAACGAGGTCGTCTACCACGGCTCGTACGTGCCGATGCAGGGCGTCCAGATGTCCGAGGCGTTCGCCTCGACGCTCAACATCAGCTTCGAGGTCCGCGGCGGTCTGCTCATCCGGCAGATCCACCACTGGTCGGCGCTGATCTTCGTCGCGGCGATGCTCGTGCACATGATGCGCGTCTTCTTCACGGGCGCCTTCCGCAAGCCGCGCGAGGTCAACTGGATCTTCGGCTTCCTGCTGCTGGTCCTCGGCATGTTCACCGGTTTCACCGGTTACTCCCTGCCGGACGACCTGCTCTCGGGCACGGGTGTCCGCTTCATGGAGGGCGCGATGCTGTCCGTGCCGGTCGTCGGCACGTACCTCTCGTTCTTCCTCTTCGGCGGCGAGTTCCCGGGCGGCGACTTCGTCGCGCGGTTCTACTCGGTCCACATCCTGCTGCTGCCCGGCATCATGATGGGCCTGCTGGTGGCCCACCTGATCCTGGTCTTCTACCACAAGCACACCCAGTTCGCGGGCCCCGGCAAGACGGAGAAGAACGTCGTCGGCATGCCGCTGCTCCCGGTCTACATGGCCAAGGCCGGAGGCTTCTTCTTCCTGGTCTTCGGTGTCATCGCGGCCGTCGCGGCGATCGCCTCGATCAACCCGATCTGGGCGCTCGGCCCGTACCGCCCGGACCACGTGTCCACCGGTGCGCAGCCCGACTGGTACATGGGCTTCTCCGAGGGCCTGATCCGTGCCATGCCCGGCTGGGAGATCAACCTGTGGGGCCACACCCTCGTCCTGGGTGTGTTCATCCCGCTGATGATCTTCCCGATGGTCCTGGTCGTGATCGCGGTCTACCCGTTCATCGAGTCCTGGGTCACCGGGGACAAGCGCGAGCACCACATCCTGGACCGCCCGCGCAACGTCCCGACCCGTACGGGCTTCGGCGTGGCCTGGCTGACGTGGTACGTCGTCCTGCTGATCGCCGGTGGAAACGACATGTTCGCGCAGTACTTCCACCTGTCGATCAACTCGATCACCTGGTTCGCCCGGATCGCGTTCTTCGTGGGCCCGGTCATCGCGTTCGTCGTCACCAAGCGGATCTGCCTCGGCCTCCAGCGCCGGGACCGGGACAAGGTGCTGCACGGTCGCGAGACCGGCATCATCAAGCGCCTGCCGCACGGTGAGTTCGTCGAGATCCACGAGCCGCTCTCGCAGGGCAAGCTCCACACGCTCACCTCGTACGACCAGTACCAGCCGGCCGAGATCGGCCCGACGGTCGACGAGAACGGTGTCGAGCGCAAGGTGTCCCGCATGGAGAAGCTCCGCGCGAAGCTCAGCAAGGGCTACTACGGAGAGAACAACCAGATTCCGAAGCCTTCGGCCGAGGAGTACAAGGAGATCCAGAGCGGCCACGGCCACCACTGATCTCCTGCGCCACTGCTTGTCGTCTGTTTGTCAGATCGCTTGAGGGACTGATTCAGGTCAGTCCTGGTGTCGCCACAGCGGGAGCCCCGTCCAGTGTCTGGGACGGGGCTCTTTGCCGTCTCCGGGGCTGGATAGGCTGAAGCCCTTCCCATTCGATGTGGGCCCCGTCGTGAGGCGGCCGACCAGCAGCAGGAGCGGACCATGAACGTTGTGACCCCGGCAGGCGGCGACAGCGTGGCGGCCCGTGGCTGGCCGGGAGTTCTCGACGCCCTGCTGACCGGCCGGGACCTCAGCGCCGACGACACGGCCTGGGCCATGGACCGGATCATGCGCGGAGAGGCCACCGACGCCCAGATCGCCGGCTTCGTGGTCGCGCTGCGGGCCAAGGGGGAGACCGTCGCGGAGATCAACGGCCTGGTCCGGGCCATGTACGCGCACGCCAACCTGATCGAGGTGCCGGGCCGGACGGTGGACATCGTCGGCACCGGCGGCGACGGCGCGAAGACCGTCAACATCTCGACGATGTCGGCGATCGTGGTGGCCGGTACGGGTGCCAAGGTGGTCAAGCACGGCAACCGGGCCGCGTCCTCCGCGAGCGGGTCCTCGGACGTCCTGGAGAAGCTCGGCGTCAACCTCGACCTCACCCCCGCGCGAGTGACCGAGGTCGCCGAGGAAGCCGGGATCACCTTCTGCTTCGCGGTCAAGTTCCACCCGGCGCTGCGGCACGT
This sequence comes from Streptomyces sp. GL_140, assembly GCF_057834465.1. Taxonomy (NCBI): domain Bacteria; kingdom Bacillati; phylum Actinomycetota; class Actinomycetes; order Kitasatosporales; family Streptomycetaceae; genus Streptomyces; species Streptomyces sp. GL_140. The sequence continues at coordinate 2,491,970 of NZ_CM174404.1, read as the reverse complement.
GGCCGCGGCCCGCAAGGAGCTCGGCATCCGGACCACCTTCAACTTCCTCGGACCGCTGACCAACCCCGCGAAGGTACGGGCGCAGGCCACCGGTGTGGCCGACGCCCGGATGGCCCCGATCGTGGCGGGCGTCCTGGCGGAGCGCGGTTCCTCGGCGCTGGTATTCCGCGGTGACGACGGCCTCGACGAGCTGACCACCACGGCGACCTCGCGGGTGTGGTGGGTCCGGGACGGCAAGTCGGTGGAGCAGTCCTTCGACCCGCGCGACATCGGCATCCCGCTGGTCGACGTCTCCGCGCTCGCGGGCGCCGACGCCTCCTTCAACGCGGACGTCGCCCGCCGCCTGCTGGCCGGCGAGACGGGCCCGGTCCGCGACGCGGTCCTGCTCAACGCGGCGGCGGCCCTGGTCGCGCTGGACCCGGGCGCGGGGACGCTGGAGGAGCAGCTCGCCGCGGGCATGGCCCGTGCGGCCGAGGCCATCGACTCCGGCGCGGCCCGTGCGGCCCTGGAGCGCTGGGTGACGGCCAGCAACGCCTGACACGACGGTCGATCGTTTTCGGCCACGACCCCGGTCCGCCATGTGGACCGGGGTCTTGCGTTCGAGGGATCTTGTGGCAGGATCATCGGCAGGTCACGAGTGACAGCGTTTTGGCCCCGGCTCGCTGTCCGGCAACCCTCCTTCCGTGGCGGGGTGCCCCGGGTGATGACCAGGTCGTAGGCAGTGAGGTCTACGGCAAGCGCGGATCCCTCGACACCAGGGATCCTGGTCTCGATCGAGGAGCTTTTTCCGTGAGCAAGCGAATGCGATAGGGCGCTTCCGCCCCTTCTTCACCCCTCGGAACAGGGTCCCTTCCGCGTACCCGGAATCTCCGAGGCACTTCCCGTACCCCGGACGGCCGTAGCGTCGTACCCCCGTACGGGCAAACAGAAGCCATTCAGACCTGCCTGCCGGGAGATACAGCCATGTCCGCAACCCCGAACGCCACCGTCACCGCCACCGCCACCGCCGCCGTCACCGCCGAGGGCCCCGCCTGTGCCGAGCCGCTGCCGGTCCTCGGCCGCGACGTCACCGTCCCGCTCGTCACCGGCGGCGAGGTCACCTACGCCGCCCTCGACTACGCGGCCAGCGCCCCGGCCCTGCAGCGCGTCTGGGACGACGTGGCCGCGTACGCCCCGTACTACGGCAGCGTCCACCGCGGCGCCGGGTACCTCTCGCAGCTCTCCACCGACCTGTTCGAGCAGAGCCGCGTCACGGTCGCCGAATTCCTCGACTGCCGCGCCTCCGACCAGGTGATCTTCACCCGGTCCACCACGGACTCCCTGAACCTGCTTGCCGCGGTGCTGCCGGCCGACTGCCAGGTCTTCGTCTTCGAGACCGAGCACCACGCCTCGCTCCTGCCCTGGGTCGACGCGCAGGTCACCTACCTCGACGCGCCCCGCACCCCGGCCCAGGCCGTGGAGACCCTGGAGCGGGCGCTCGCCGCCCGTGACCCCTACGGCCCCGCCCTGGTCTGCGTCACCGGCGCCTCCAACGTCACCGGCGAGCTGTGGCCCGTCAAGGAACTGGCCGCCGCCGCGCACGCCCACGGCGCCCGCATCGTCCTGGACGCCGCCCAGCTGGCCCCGCACCACCCCGTCTCCGTGCAGGAGCTCGACGTGGACTGGGTGGCGTTCTCCGGACACAAGCTCTACGCGCCCTTCGGCTCGGGCGTGCTCGCCGGCCGCGCGGACTGGCTGCAGCAGGCGGAGCCGTACCTCGCCGGTGGCGGCGCCTCCCGCAAGGTGGCCCGCCGCGAGGACGGCGGGGTCGACGTCGAGTGGCACACTACGGCCGCCCGCCACGAGGCCGGTTCCCCGAACGTCATCGGCGTCTACTCCATCGCCTCCGCCTGCAAGGCGCTGAACGAGGCCGGATTCGAGAACCTGGTCGCCCGCGAGCAGCAGCTGATCTCCAAGGTCCGCCAGGGCCTGGCCGAGGTCCCCGCCGTCCGCGTCCTGTCCCTCCTCGGCGACGACGCCCCGCGGGTCGGCGTCATCTCCTTCGTGGTCGACGGCTGGAACAGCTCCCACTTCGCGGCCGCGCTCTCCGCCGAGTACGGCATCGGCGTCCGCGACGGCCTGTTCTGCGCCCACCCGCTGGTGCGCACCCTGCTCGGCAGCGAGCCGCAGGAGCCGGGCGAGTGCGGTGCGCCGGAGGCGGCCCCGGGGGAGCGCTCGCTGAACGCGATCCGCGTCAGCTTCGGCGCCGGCACCCCCGACGAGCACGTCGAGCGGTTCGTCCGCGCGGTCAAGGAGCTCGTCGCGGACGGCGCGAAGTGGCAGTACCGCACCGAAGAAGGCCGCTGCGTCCCGGCCGTCTGAGACGCTGCCAGGCATGACGTACTGGGACCCGCTACCGACCGTCCGGGCAGCCGTGGGCAAGCCGCTGCCTCAGTGGCGGCCGGGGGACCGCCTGGTGTTGCACGACTGGAGCGGACCCGCCGGGCAGACCTACCACGAGTGGGCCGACCGGGATTGGCGCAGTGTCCCCGGCCCGTTCTACGCGTCGGAGACCGACAACTGCTGGACGGGGCGCGAGTGCGCTCCCGCGCACGTGCTGTACGACGACGGCTGCGGCGGTCACGAGTTCGTCTACCGGCAGCCCCGCACGCCGCAGGAGGTGTACGACCTGATCTGCGCGGGGGAGTGCGAGATCTTCGGGGCCTATGGAGGGGACGGCGACGCGCATTGGACCCCGGAACTCGTCAAGGACTGGTGGCGGGAGCGGGGCCGGGTCCGCGAATGGGCCCTGGCCCTGGAGCGGAGCTGGTCGGTGTCCACCCGGTCGGACATGCGCGACAACGCGGCCGGGGCCCGGGACTACGCCGGCTACATCGACGGTGATCTCGCCGACCACCTGCGCGGCTACGTCTTCTGGCTGGCCGAAGGCCGCCCGGCGCGGCCGGGGGAGGCTCTGCCGGGGCTCGACTGAGCCGGGCGTTCCGCCGGGATCCGGATCGGGGACCCCGCCGCACGCCCGGCGAGGGCTACGCGTCGAGGCCGATCGCGAACGCCGCTTCCAGGTCGTGCTGGGAGTACGTGCGGAACGCCACGTGCGTGTCCGTGGCCTCCACGCCCGGGATCTTGCTGATGCGGCCCGGGATGACGTCCGCAAGGGCCTCGTGGCGGGCCACGCGGACCAGGGCGATCAGGTCGTACGTGCCGGTGACGGAGTAGACCTCGCTGACGTTCTCCAGCGCCGCGATGGCCTCGGCGATCTCGGGGATCCGGTCCACGCTGGTCTTGATGAGCACGATCGCGGTGATCACGGTTGGCTTTCTCCCTCGCCGGCAGTCACTGGTCGGGCCACTCTAGTCCCCCGCCGGTAACGCACCCACGCGTAGAGGAAGCCCGCCGAGAAGCCCACCAGGTGGGCCAGGTAGGCGACTCCCGGGCCGCTCTGCGCCCGGTGCGCCGCCAGCCACTGCAGGGCGAACCAGAACATCAGGACGATCCACGCCGGGAACCGCAGCGGCAGGAAGAGCAGGAACGGGAACAGGCTCGTCACCCGGGCCTTGGGGAAGAGGCACATGAAGGCCCCCAGGACCGCCGAGATCGCGCCGGAGGCGCCGACCAGGGTCTGGTCCGAGGAGGCGTTGGCCGCCGCGTACGCCGCCAGGGCCAGGTAGCCCGTGGCCACGTAGAAGCAGAGGAACCCCACCCGGCCCATGCGCTGCTCCGTCATCTTCCCGAAGACGTAGAGGAAGAGCATGTTGCCCAGCAGGTGCAGCCAGCTGCCGTGCACGAACAGGGCCGTCAGGGGGGTCAACAGGGCCCGGCCCCCGCCGCTCGGCAGCCCGCCCGTGAAGAGTTCGTCCGGGACCACGCCCCAGCGCCGGAAGTACGCGGCCGCGTTGGCCAGCAGCTGTTCGCCCGTCCCGTAGACCGGATCGAGCCCCGAGGCGGGGCTCAGGAGGAACAGCACGCAGCAGCCGGCGATCAGTGCGTGGGTGACCACCGGGCCCCGGGCGGCCTCGCGCACGGCCTGCCACTTTACGATCATGCAACCGAGCATGACCCAGCCCGACCCACCCGCGGGCGCGGCAGGCCGTAGGGTTACGAGCTACGCACGTCCGCGTGCGCATGCCCGCGTGCGCGACGAGGTGTAAGACATAGAAGGAGAGAGCGGCCTGATGACGGTTCCCCTGCCGACCGACACCACCCGGTGGCGCTGCACCCTGTGCGGCAACCTCACGCGTTTCGACGTCACCCGTTCGTCGAAGGTCGTGGAGTACGTCCACCTGGACCTCGCCGGGGAGCCGAAGGTCGAGGAGCGCGAGGTGGTCAATGAGACCATCGAGTCGGTGCGCTGCCGCTGGTGCAACGCGGTGGACCAGATCGAGCTCGTGGACAGGCCGGGCGCGGACTCCTGACGGAGCCCGGCCAACAGGTCAATGACGGTAGGGGTGACGGATTGTGGAGCCAGCAAGCGGCGCTGAGGCGGCCGACGCGGCCGGCGACGCCGCCGAGGTGCTCGACCGCCCGCTGCCGGAAGGCGTGCGGCGCCGGGTCGTTGCGCTCGTGTCGGACGCCTTCGGCGGTCTGACGGTCGCGGACCTCCCGGCGCAGCTGCGCCAGTACGCCCGTTTCACCCCGAGCCGGCGCGCCAAGTTCGCGGGCAACGCCATGGCGACGGCCGTGGAGACCGACGCCGTCTTCCGGGGCCGGGTCGCGGAGAAGCTCCGCGAGGCGCAGGCCGACCTGGCCGCGGCTCTGGAGGCGGGCGCGCCGCCCGCCGCCGCCGATCCCCTTGACGTGGCGGCCGCCGCGTACGTCCTGAGGCCGGCCGGCTGGGTCAAGCTGGTGGCCGCCGCGGGCGAGGAGGCCCAGCGCGCGGACGCCGAGCGCGTCGGCGAGGAGGCCCGCAGGGAGATGGACCGGCTCCGCGAGGAGCTGACCCACGTACGGGAACTGCAGCGTGCCGGCGGTGACCAGGTGCGGGCGGAGCTGGAGGCGGCCCGCAAGGAAGCGGAATCGCTTCAGCGCAAGCTGCGCAGTGCCCTCAGCGACGTCAAGCGGGGCGACGCCGCCCTGCGCAAGATCAATGCCGAGGTCGACGGGATCCGCGGGGAGGCGGCCGCGCAGGTGGCCGCCGCCGAGAGCGAGACCCGGCGGCTCAAGTCCCGCCTCGCGGAGGTGGAGTCGGCGCTGGAGACCTCGCGCCGGGCCACCCGCGAGGGGCGCAGCATCGAGGACATGCGGCTGCGGCTGCTGCTGGACACTGTGCTGGACGCCGCGGCCGGGCTGCGCCGGGAGCTCGCGCTGCCGCCGGTCTCCACGCGGCCCGCGGACACGGTGGAGGCGGTGGAGCCGGGCCGGATGACCCCGAAGGACATCGCGGCGCGAGCCCTGTCGGAGACCGACCCGGCGCTGCTGGACCAGCTGCTGGCGCTGCCTCAGGCGCACCTGGTGGTCGACGGCTACAACGTCACCAAGACCGGCTATCCGACGATGCCGCTGGAGAAGCAGCGGCTGCGGCTGCTGGGCGGGCTGTCGATGCTCGCCGCGCAGACGGGCGCCGAGATGACCTGCGTGTTTGACGGGGCGGAGCTGGCGGCCCCGGTGCTGCTCGCGCCGCCGCGCGGGGTGCGGGTGCTGTTCTCGAAGGCCGGGGTGACGGCGGACGAGCTGATCCGCCAGCTGGTGCGCGCCGAGCCGCCGGGCCGTCCGGTGGTCGTGGTCTCCACGGACCGCGAGGTCGCCGACGGGGTGGCCAAGGCCGGAGCCCGGCCGGTGACGTCCGCCTTGTTGCTGAAGCGGCTTTCGCGCGTTTCATAACTGCTGGGTCGAATGCCGGAATTGACAGGGGTTCGAGGGAACGTACCGTCAAGTGACCTGCACAGAGCGTGCACTGTAGGTAAAAAGCCTGGTCGCGGAGCGATTTTTTTCTCGGCAGGATTTGAACTGATCACAGAAAGGTCACTAGGGTCGGGTCAAACCTTCGTGCGGTAGTTCACTCATTCGGGGTGATGGCGAAGGTGTCGCCGAGTCTGCGTTCTTCGGCGGCTCCAGGAAGAAGGAGCTCGCCTTCGTGGCGTCCCACCGTCGACCCAAGCAGCCGACCCGCACCCGCGTGACCGTCCTGACCGTCACTGCCGCTGCGGCCGTCGCCCTCACGGGCCAGGCGGCCAACGCCGCCCCGGCCAAGCCGAGCAAGGACGAGGTCAAGAGCAAGGTCGACGCGCTCTACGAAGAGGCGGAGCAGGCCACCGAGAAGCTCAACGGGGCCCAGACGCGCCAGGACGCCCTGGAGAAGGAGATCGGGCAGCTCCAGGACCAGGTCGCCCGCGGCCAGGGAGAGCTCAACACCCTGCGCGGCAGCATAGGTTCGATGGCCAATGCCCAGTACCGCACCGGTGGCATAGACCAGTCCCTCGCGCTGTTCCTCTCCGCCGACCCCGACAACTACCTCGACAAGGCCTCCACGCTGGAGCAGTTGAGCGGCAAGCAGGTCGAGGCGGTCCAGAAGATCCAGGCCAAGCAGCGCACCCTCGCGCAGCAGCGCCAGGAGGCCGCCGGCAAGCTCGCCGACCTGGACGCCACCCGCAAGGAGCTGGCGGACAAGAAGAAGATCTCGACGGACAAGCTCGCCGAGGCCCAGGCCCTCCTCAACTCCCTGACCGCGCAGGAACGCGCGCAGCTCAAGGACGAGGCGAAGAAGGCGGGCGGCACCGCCGCCGAGCAGGCCCAGCTCAGCAACGTGCAGGGTTCGGGCCGCGCCGCGGACGCCCTGCGGGCCGCCGTGACCAAGAACGGCGGGACCTACGTCCGCGGGGGCACCGGCCCGAACGCGTTCGACTGCTCCGGACTGACGCAGTGGGCCTACCGGCAGGCCGGCATCACGATCGGCCGCACCACCTTCGACCAGGTCAACGACGGCCGGAAGATCAGCCTGAGCGAACTCCAGCCCGGAGACCTGGTCTTCTACGGGAACCTCCAGCACGTCGGGCTGTACGCGGGCAACGGCAAGGTCTTCCACGCCGCCAACCCGAGCGCCGGCATCCTGTACGGATCCCTCAGCGGATTCGCCTACGGGGTCCGCGTCGGCGGCTGACGCCCCCTGGGGGACGCGCCGCACACCGCCCATCCGGGCGAATTCCGCACCCCCGCTCCGACCTCATGCCCCGCCGGTGACCTGCGTCTCCGGCGGGGCGTCACTGTGTGTGCCCGCCGGAGGTCGTTGGCCGGCGCCCTGTGGCGCAGCTACTGTCTGCCAGCGCGGAACCCCGGTACACGGCCGTCCACGGTGGACGGACCCGGTCCCGCGCAGCGGAAGGGAGCGGTTTCACGTGGCGTCCCATCGCCGGTCCGGGCCCAGCATGCTCGACCGGAACACGAAGGTCACCGTCCTCACCGCCGCGGCGGCGAGCGCCGCGGTCGCCATGACGGGCGCACCCGCGAGCGCGGCCCCCGGCCTCCCGCACGAGCCCTCGGCCGGCGCCCGCGCCCAGGTCGACCGGCTCTTCGAGGAGGCCGAGCAGGCCACCGAGCGCTTCAACCAGGCCGGCGAGAAGGCCGGCGCTCCGGGCCGAAGTCGACCGGGTCCAGGACGCGGTGGCCCGCGGCCAGGACCGCATCAACACCATGCGCGGGGTCCTCGGGGCCTACGCCGGAGCCCAGTACCGGGCGGGCGGCATCGACCCCTCCGTCGAGCTGATCCTCTCCGACGACCCCGACGAGTACCTCGCCAAGGCCTCCACCCTCGACCGGCTGACCGGCCGCCAGGCCCGCCAGCTCGACGAACTGCGCTCCGAGCAGCGCAGGCTGGGCCAGGAGCGCCAGGAGGCCTCCCGCAAGCTCGCCGAACTCGACGCGCTGCGCTCGGACGTGGCGAGGGAGAAGCGGGCCGTCACGGCGAAGCTTGCCGCGGCCCGCCGGCTGCTCAACGCCATGCCCACGCAGGAGCGCGCCGAGTTCGAGCGCGCCTCGCGCTCCGGCGGCCGCCCCGACGCCCTGCCCGACCCGGGCCTGCCCACCTCGTTCGGACCCTCCTCGGGCCGCGCCGCGACCGCCGTGATGGCGGCTCGCTCCGCGGTCGGACGGCCCTACGTCTGGGGTTCCACCGGGCCTTCCGGGTTCGACTGCTCGGGCCTGATGGTGTGGTCCTACCGCCAGGCGGGCGTCGCGCTGCCGCGGACCTCGCAGGCCCAGCGGTACGCCGGGCAGCAGGTGCCGCTCTCGCAGGCGCGGCCGGGTGACCTGGTGACGTACCGCTCGGACGCCAGCCACGTCGGGATGTACGTGGGCAACGGTCAGGTGGTGCACGCCCCGTACCCGGGGGCGCGGGTGCGCTACGACCCGGTCGGGATGATGCCGGTGTCCTCGGTGACCCGGCCCTGAGGGTCGCTCTGCGTACGATCGGGTGATGTTCCCGGGCCCGGTCCGTTCCCGTCACCCCGTCCTGCGCGTGCTGCCGTCGCTGGCGCTGCTGCTGTGCGTGCCGCTCGCCGGCTGCGCCCCCGGGGCGGTCACCGGCCCCGGATCCGGTTCCGTTTCGGGTTCCGCTTCCGCCCCGGCCGGCTCGGCGGCCGAACAGGCCGTCCGCCGGGCCGTCGCCGCCTGGTCGGCGGCCCCGCCCGAGCGGCTCGCGGACATCCCCCTGGAGGGCTGGTCCTACGAGGTCTCCTCGGTCCGCGTGGACGGCGTACGGGCCTTCGCGCGGGCCCAGCTGCACTACCGGCTCACCGGCTACGACGCGGCCCCCGCCGGATCGGCCCGCGAGGTGGAACTCGCCCGGGACGGCGGCCCCGGCGGCGCCGGCGGCCCGGACGCCGCCGGCGGCTCCTGGACCGTGGTGGCCGACCGGCCCGCGCCCGGCGCCCCGCCGCAGCTGTGGGACCAGGGTCCGGTGACCGTCGCGCGGGGCGCGCACGCGCTGGTGCTCGGCGGCGCAGGCCAGAGCCCCGAGGCCCTGTCCGCGATCGCCGCCGAGGCCGACAGGGCCGTCCCGGCCGCGAGCGCCGCCTGGCCGCGGCCCTGGGCGGGCCGGGTGGTGGTCCTGGTCCCCGGGTCGCTGGAGGCGATGGCGGCGCTGCTGGGCCGCCCGGCGGACGAGTACCGGGGCCTGGGCGCCGTCACCACCGGGCGGACCGGAGCGGGCCCCGCCCCCGCCGACCGGGTCGTGGTCAACCCGGAGGGGTACGGACAGCTCACGGCGGAGGGCCGCCAGGTCATCCTGACCCATGAGACCACGCACGTCGCCACCCGCGCGGCGACCACCGCGAAGACCCCGCTGTGGCTCTCCGAGGGCTTCGCGGACTGGGCGGCGTACCGGGACAGCGGCCGCAGCGCGGCCGAGGCCGCACCGGCGACCGGCCGGGCGGTGCGCCAGGGGGACCTGCCGGCCGAGCTCCCCGGCAACGCGGCCTTCGCCTTCGGCGGGGACGGGGAGGCGCTCGCGCGGGCCTACGAGGGCTCCTGGCTGGCCTGCCGGCTCATCGCGCGCAAGTGGGGCGACGCGGCGCTCGTCTCCTTGTACGAGAAGGCCGGCCGCGAACCGCTGCCCACGGCCCTGGACGAGGCCCTCGGAACGGACCTGCCGGCGCTGACCCGGGCCTGGCAGCAGGAGCTGCGCGGTGAGTTCCGGTAGCTCGGGTAGGGTCGGCTGACGATGCACAAGACGCTGATCGTGACCAACGACTTCCCGCCGCGACCGGGGGGCATCCAGGCCTTCCTGCACAACATGGCCCTGCGGCTGGACCCCGACCGCGTCGTCGTCTACGCCTCCACCTGGAAGCACTCCGCCGAGGGCCGGGCGGCCACCGCGGCCTTCGACGCGGAGCAGCCGTTCCGGATCGTGCGCGACCGTACGACGATGCTCCTGCCGACCCCGCGGGTGACCCGGCGGGCCGCGGGCCTGCTGCGCGAACACGGCTGCGAGTCGGTGTGGTTCGGGGCGGCGGCCCCGCTGGGCCTGATGGGCCCCGCGCTGCGCCGGGCCGGGGCGAAGCGGATCGTGGCCACCACCCACGGGCACGAGGCGGGCTGGGCGCAGCTGCCGGCCGCGCGGCAGCTGCTGCGGCGGATCGGCGAGGGCACCGACACGCTGACCTACCTGGGGGAGTACACGCGTGCGCGGATCGCCTCCGCGGTGACGCCGGCGGCGGCGGGGCGGATGGTGCAGCTCCCGCCGGGCGTCGACGAGAAGACCTTCCACCCGGGATCGGGCGGCGCGGCCGTCCGCGCCCGGCTGGGCCTGTCGGAGCGCCCGGTGGTCGTGTGCGTCTCGCGGCTCGTGCCCCGCAAGGGCCAGGACACGCTGATCGAGGCGATGCCGAGGATCCTGGCGCAGGTGCCGGACGCCGTCCTGCTCGTCGTGGGCGGCGGACCCTACGAGGCCGAACTGCGGGCCCTGGCGCTCGCCAAGGGGGTCGAGGACTCCGTGGTCTTCACGGGCGCGGTCCCGTGGGCGGAGCTCCCCGCCCACTACGGGGCCGGGGACGTTTTCGCGATGCCCTGCCGCACCCGGCGCGGCGGCCTGGACGTGGAAGGCCTGGGCATCGTCTACCTCGAAGCCTCCGCGACGGGCCTGCCGGTGGTCGCGGGAGACTCGGGCGGAGCCCCCGACGCGGTACTGGAGGGGGAGACGGGCTGGGTGGTTCCGGGCGGCGCCCCCGCCGACGCGGCGGAGCGGATCGTGGCGCTCCTCCAGGATCCGGCCCTGCGCGAGCGCATGGGCCGTCGGGGCCGTGCCTGGGTCGAGGAGAAATGGCGCTGGGACCTGCTGGCGGAGCGCCTGCGCGAGCTGCTGTAGTCACGGGCCGGGCGGGCCGTCCGGGGCCCCTTCCCAGGTGGAGGGGGCTGTCGCTGCTGAGAGCTGATCTCGGACAGAGTTGATCAAACCCCTGCGGGCGGGGTCGGGCTCCGTCTACGGTCGAGCCATGTCTGACTGTTACTCAGAAGCGTGTCAGTGCGGGTTATGGCTGGTTGGGCGGAATCCGCTCATGATGCGGCCATGACACCAAACCTGACGCGCCGTCATGTTCTAGGCCTCGGCGCCCTCCAGACGGCGGCCGCCCTCGGCTTCACCCGCATCGGCCTGCAGTCCGCGGCCGCCGCCGAACCGGCGGCCGCGACCTACGCCCCGGCCATCGTCGTCGGCTCCGGCTACGGGTCCGCCGTCGCCGCGCTCCGCCTCGGCCAGGCCGGGGTGCGCACCGTGGTCCTGGAGATGGGCCGGCTCTGGGACACCCCGGGGTCCGACGGGAAGATCTTCCCGTCCACCTCCGCACCCGACCAGCGCTCCATGTGGTACCGCACCCGCACCGAGGCCCCGCTCGCCCAGTTCCTCTGGCTGGACGTGGTCAACCGCAACATCAGCCCCTACCCCGGAGTCCTGGACCGGGTGAACTACGGGGGCATGTCGGTGTACGTGGGCCGCGGCGTCGGCGGCGGCTCCCTCGTCAACGGCGGCATGGCGCCCACGCCGAAGCGCTCGTACTTCACCGAAGTGCTGCCCCGCGTGGACGCCGACGAGATGTACGGCACCTACTACCCCCGGGCCCGCGCCATGCTCGGCGTCAACGACATCGACCCGGCCTGGTTCGAGTCCACGGAGTGGTACCGCTTCGCCCGCGTCTCCCGCAAGCACGCCCAGAACACCGGCCTGAAGACCACCTTCGTCCCCAACGTCTACGACTTCGAGTACATGAAGCGCGAGGCCGCCGGCACCGCCACCAAGTCGGCGCTCGCGGGCGAGGTCATCTACGGCAACAACCACGGCAAGAAGAGCGTTGACAAGACCTACCTCGCCGCCGCCCTCGGCACCGGCAACGTCACCATCGAGACCATGCAGCGCGTGGTCGGCGTACGGCAGGACCCGGCCGGAGACTACGTCCTGACCGTCCAGACCAGCGACATCACCGGCCGCGTCAGCCAGGTCCGCGAACTCGGCTGCAAGCAGCTCTTCCTCGGCGCCGGCAGCCTCGGCACCACCGAGATCCTGCTGCGCGCCCGCGAGACCGGCACCCTGCCCGCCCTGAACGACAAGGTGGGCCTCGGCTGGGGCCACAACGGCAACGTGATGACCGCCCGCGCCAACCACCTGTGGGACACCGTCGGCGCCAACCAGTCCACCATGCCCGCCCTGGGCATCGACGACTGGGACAACGCCTCGAACCCGGTCTTCGCGGAGATCGCTCCGCTCCCGATGGGGATCGAGCACTGGATCTCGATGTACCTGGCCATCACCAAGAACCCGGAGCGCGGGCACTTCACGTACGACGCGGCCAGCGACTCGGCGAAGCTGCAGTGGACCCGGGACCAGAACACCCCGTCCGTGAACGCGGCCAAGAGACTCTTCGACCGCGTGAACCGGGCCAACTTCACGATCTACCGCTACGACCTCTTCGGCGACAACAAGGCCTTCGCCGACAACTTCACCTATCACCCGCTGGGCGGCTGCGTCCTCGGCGAGGCGACCGACGACTACGGCCGCGTCAAGGGCTACCAGGGTCTGTACGTCACCGACGGCTCGCTGGTGCCCGGATCGCTCGGCGTGAACCCCTTCGTGACGATCACCGCCCTTGCGGAGCGGAACATGTCACGCGTCCTCGCCGACCCGCGCTGATCAGCGGCCTCCGGCCGCGGACCGCCAGCCCTGCTAACCGCGGTAGAGGGCTTCGATCTCGTCCGCGAAGTCCTTCGCCACCACATTCCGCTTGAGCTTCAGCGAAGGCGTGATGTGCCCGGATTCCTCCGTGAACTGGGAGGGCAGAATGCGGAATTTCCGCACCGATTCCGCCTTGGAGACCGCCGCGTTGCCGTCGTCCACCGCCTTCTGGACGGCGGCAATCAGGTCCGCGTCCTCGCGCAGCTCGGCGGCCGTCACACCGGCCGGCTTGCCGTGCTCGGCGGCCCAGCGGCCCAGGAACTCCTCGTCGATGGTGACCAGCGCGGCCACGAACGGCCGCGCGTCGCCGACCACCATGCACTCCGCGACCAGCGCGTGCGCCCGGATCCGGTCCTCGATCACGGCGGGAGCCACGTTCTTGCCGCCCGCCGTGACGATGAGCTCCTTCTTGCGCCCGGTGATCGCGAGGTAGCCGTCCTCGTCGAGCGTGCCGACGTCACCGGTGTGGAACCAGCCGTCGGTCAGCGCGTCGGCGGTGGCCGACGGGTTGTTCCAGTACTCCTTGAAGATGTGCTCGCCGTGCAGCAGCACCTCGCCGTCGTCGGCGATGCGCACCACGGAGCCGGGCAGCGGCTGGCCGACCGTACCGATCTTCGTCCTGTCCCACGGGTTGAAGGCCGTGGCCGCGCAGGACTCGGTCAGGCCGTAGCCCTCCAGCACCGTGAAGCCGATGCCGCGGAAGAAGTGGCCGAGCCGCTCGCCCAGCGGGGCCCCGCCGGAGATCGCGTACTCGCCGCGCCCGCCGAGGACCGTGTGGAGCTTGCTGTAGACCAGCTTCGTGAACAGCTTGTGCTTGAGCTTGAGCCCGAGGGAAGGACCGCCCGGGAGGTCCAGCGCGCGGCTGTAGGCGATCGCCGTCTCGGCCGCCGCGTCGAAGATCCTGCCCTTGCCGTCGGCCTGCGCCTTGGCGCGCGCCGAGTTGTAGACCTTCTCGAACACGCGCGGCACGCCGAGGATCAGCGTCGGCTTGAAGGACTGCAGCTCGTCGGTGAGGTTCTTGATGTCCGGTACGCAGCCCAGGCGGATCGGCGCCAGTACGGCCGCCACCTCCACCAGGCGCCCGAAGACGTGCGCGGCCGGCAGGAAGAGCAGTACGGAGCACTCGCCGGTCCGGAAGAGCGGGCTGAGGCGCTCCACGATGTTGCCGCACTCCGCGAAGAAGCTGCGGTGGGTCAGCACGCAGCCCTTGGGGCGGCCGGTGGTGCCGGAGGTGTAGACGATGGTGGCCGGGTCGTCCGCGCCCGCCAGCGCGCTGCGCGCGTCGACCTCGGCGTCGGAGACCGTGGCGCCGGCGGCGGTCAGCGTCGCCAGCGCGCCCTGCTCGATCTCCCAGACCTCGCGCAGCTCCGGCAGCCGGTCGCGCAGCGCGGCCACGGCGGCGCTGTGCGCGGGGGACTCGGTGACGACGGCGACGGCACCGGAGTCGCCGAGGATCCACTGGATCTGCTCGGCGGAGCTGGTCTCGTACACGGGGACGGTGACCGCGCCCGCGCTCCAGATCGCGAAGTCGACCAGGACCCACTCGTAGCGGGTGCGGGAGATCAGGGCGACGCGGTCGCCGGGCTTGATGCCGGACGCGATCAGGCCCTTGGCGGCGGCACGCACCTCGGCGAGGAACTCGGTCGCGGTGACGTCCTGCCACTGGCCGGAGACCTTGCGGGCCATCACGGCGGTGTCGGGATGCTGAGCTGCGTTGCGGCGGATGAGATCCGTCAGGTTCCCGTCCGACGGGACCTCGTACAGGGCCGGAAGGCTGAACTCGCGCAAGACTGCTGCTCCTCTGGGCGCCATCGCCACCATGTGGACCGACCGGACGTTACCCACCGGTAGTGGGTTCCGGATAGAGGGAACCGGTCGATTGTTCCGTGCGTCACACGCCACGGCCGTGCCCTGCCGACAGTAGTCGACCCCGTTTGCGACTCGGAAGTAACCGCAGGTCCGGCCGCTGCTCCCGATTCCCTACCCGCGGTGGCCAAGCGCCCCTAGGGTGGCCGCATGGGTGGCACGCACAGCAGTACTCAGGCCAAAGTGGGCACGAAGCGCGGTACGCGGATCCACGTCGTCAGCGATGTGCACGGGAACACCGAGGCCCTCGCCCGGGCCGGAGAAGGCGCCGACGCGCTGATCTGCCTCGGCGACCTGGTCCTCTTCCTCGACTACGCCGACCACTCGCGCGGCATCTTCCCCGACCTCTTCGGAGTGGAGAACGCCGACCGCATCGTCGAACTGCGCACCGCCCGCCGGTTCGAAGAAGCCCGCGAGTTCGGCCGCAGGCTGTGGGACGGGCTCGACCGGGAGCGGCTCATCGAGGGCGCGGTCCGCCGCCAGTACGCCGAGATGTTCGCCGCCTTCCCCCGGCCGACGTACGCCACGTACGGCAACGTCGACGTCCCGGACCTGTGGCCCGAGTACGCCGGCCCCGGCCTGACCGTCCTCGACGGGCAGCGCGCGGAGATCGGGGGACGGGTCTTCGGCTTCGTCGGCGGCGGGCTGCCGACGCCGATGCGCACCCCCTACGAGGTGTCGGAGGAGGAGTACGCGGCCAAGGTGGAGGCACTCGGCGAAGTCGACGTCCTCTGCTCCCACATTCCGCCCGAGGTTCCGGAACTCTGCTACGACACGGTGGCCCGCCGGTTCGAACGGGGGAGCGGCGCCCTGCTCGCGGCCATCCGGCGGACCCGGCCCCGGTACGCGCTCTTCGGCCACGTCCACCAGCCGCTGGCCAGACGGATGCGGATCGGCGCCACGGAGTGCGTGAACGTCGGCCACTTCGCGGCGACCGGAAGGCCGTGGGCCCTGGAGTGGTGAGGCCCGCACGCGCGATAGCCTTCACGCGGCGGCCCTGGCCTTCCGGCCGTCCGCACACTTCCTCGAAAACTCCACGGAGGAGCGACCGCGATGGCGGAACACACCAGCTCGAGCATCACGATCGAGGCGTCCCCGGCCGACGTCATGGCCGTGATCGCCGACTTCGCCCGCTACCCCGAGTGGACCGGCGAGGTGAAGGAGGCCGAGGTACTGGCCACCGACGCCGAAGGTCGCGCGGAAAAGGTCCGGCTGCTGCTGGACGCGGGCGCGATCAAGGACGACCACACCCTGGCGTACGCCTGGAAGGGCGCGGACGAGGTCAGCTGGACCCTGGACAAGTCCCAGATGCTGCGGCAGCTGGACGGCTCCTACCGGCTGGCACCGCTGGCGGGCGGTACCAGGACCGAGGTCACCTACCAGCTGACCGTGGACGTCAAGATCCCGATGCTGGGCATGATCAAGCGCAAGGCGGAGAAGGTCATCATCGACCGTGCGCTGGCGGGCCTGAAGAAGCGAGTGGAAGCCCCCGCTTCCGCCTGACCCGGCCACAGCACTAGGAGCCGTCCCGGCATGCACACCCTGCTCGTCACCGGCCCCGGCGGGGCGGGGCGGACCACAGTCGCGGCGGCCACCGCGCTCGCCGCTGCCCGCGAGGGGCACCGCGTGCTGCTGCTCTCCTCCGGCGGCCCCGGCGACCCGGTGGCCCTGCCGGGCAGCGGGGTACGGGTGGCCCGCGTCGACTCCGGCCAGGAGTTCCGCCAGGAACTCGTCGCCCTCCAGGAACGCGGCTCCACGCTCCTCGGGATGCTCGGGGCCCGCCCCCTCGGCGCCGACGAGCTCACCGAACTCCCCGGCGCCGAAGAGTTCGCGCTGCTGCGCGCCCTGCGACGGGCCGCCGCCGAGCCCGCCACCGACCTCGTCGTCGTCGACATGCCCCCGCTGCACCAGGCCGTCGCCACCCTCGCCCTCCCCGCCCAGCTGCGCCGCTACCTCGCCCGGCTGCTCCCCACGGAACGCCAGGCGGCCCGGGCCCTGCGCCCCGTACTGGCCCAGCTGGCCGGGGTGCCGATGCCCGCGCAGTGGCTGTACGAGGCCGCCGCCCGCTGGGACGAGGAGCTGGCGGCCGTCCAGGCCGTCGTGGAAGCCCCCACCACCCGGGTCCGCCTGGTCGCCGAGCCCGGACCCGCCGCCGACGAGGCCCTGCGCTCCGGGGCCCTCGGGCTGGCCCTGCACCAGCTCGCCATCAGCGACCTGATCCTGAACCGGACGGTGCCCCGGGGCTCCGCCGACCCCTGGCTCGCCGGGCTCGCCTCCCAGCAGGAGGCCTTCGAGGACCGGTGGAAGCAGTGGGGCCCCTCGGTGCCCCTGCCCCACCTGGGCCGGGATCCGCAGGGTCCCGGGGACCTGGCCGCACTGGCCGCCACGGCGGACTTCGCCCCGGCGACGGGCGGCCCCCGCCCCGCCTGGCCCGTCGAGGACCGGCTCGCCGAGGACGGGGTGCTCGTCTGGTGCGTGCCGCTGCCCCGCGCCGAGAAGGGCGAGCTGGACCTGGTCCGGCGCGGCGACGAGCTGCTGCTCACGGTGGGCCCGTACCGCAGGATCGTTCCGCTGCCCGCCGCGCTGCGCCGGTGCACGGTCTCCGGCGCGGCCCTCGCCGACGACGAGCTGCGCATCCGCTTCACCCCGGACCCGGGACTGTGGCCGCGCACGCCCTGACGCCGTGGACGGCCCTGGGTGGCGTACCGCCGTTCGGGTAACGTCGAAGGTAGTCCGCACCGCACGACCAGCCGCCGCCGCAGGAGAGTCCGCCATGAGCGAGGCCACCGACCGACCCGCCGACCGACAGGCCGGCGCCCCCGCCGGGGACGACGCGTGGGCCGAGGCCTGCGCCGAGGACCTCGCCGCGGAGAAGGAGCGGCGCCGGGCGCGGGGAGAAGGCACCGGCACGGGCACCGGCACCGCCGCCGAGGAGCTCTTCAAGCTGTTCGAGGCCGTCGCCGACAAGGTGTCCGCGCTGAACAACCCGCTGATCACGGGCGCTGCCCAGGGAGCCGTACGACAGTTCGTCAACCAGGCGAAGACCGCCGCCAAGCCCGTCATCGAGCGCAATCCCGAGGTCTTCGACCACCTCGCGGCGGCCGGCTCGGAGCTGCTCGCCGCCTACCGCTCGGCGGTCGAGGGCCACGAGCGCCGGTGGACGCGCGACGAACGCGACGAGCGCGGCGGGGAGCGCAACGACGGGCCCCGCGGCGAGAGTGGGCGCGGCACCGGCGCCGCAGGCTCCACGGAGCGGATCGATCTAGACTGATCCTCTTCATCACTCGGGTACGGTTGACAGCGGCGGGGTTTGACCGGAAACCGAGGGACTAATGGGACTCACCATCGGCGTCGACATCGGCGGCACGAAGATCGCGGCCGGCGTGGTCGACGAAGACGGCACCATCCTTGAGACGTACAAGGTGCCCACCCCGCCGACCGCGGACGGAGTGACGGACGCGATCTGCGCCGCCGTGTCCGAGGTAAGCAGCAGCCACACCATCGACGCCGTCGGCATCGGCGCCGCCGGATACGTGGACGACAAGCGCGCGACCGTACTCTTCGCGCCGAACATCAACTGGCGCCACGAGCCGCTCAAGGACAAGGTCGAGCAGCGCATCGGCCTGCCCGTGGTCGTCGAGAACGACGCCAACTGCGCGGCCTGGGGCGAATACCGCTTCGGCGCCGGACAGGGCCACGAGGACGTCATCTGCATCACGCTCGGCACGGGCCTGGGCGGCGGCATCATCATCGGCAACAAGCTCCGGCGCGGACGCTTCGGCGTCGCCGCCGAGTTCGGCCACATCCGGGTCGTCCCGGACGGCCTGCTGTGCGGGTGCGGCAGCCAGGGCTGCTGGGAGCAGTACGCCTCCGGGCGCGCGCTCGTCCGCTACGCCAAGCAGCGCGCCAACGCCACCCCCGAGAACGCGACGATCCTGCTCGCACTCGGCGACGGCACGCCCGAGGGCATCGAGGGCAAGCACATCAGCGAAGCGGCCCGGCAGGGCGACCTGGTGGCCGTGGACTCCTTCCGCGAGCTGGCCCGCTGGGCGGGCGCGGGCCTCGCGGACCTGGCCTCGCTCTTCGACCCGTCGGCCTTCATCGTCGGCGGCGGCGTCTCGGACGAGGGCGACCTCGTCCTCGACCCGATCCGCAAGTCCTTCAAGCGCTGGCTGATCGGCGGCGCGTGGCGCCCGCACGCGCAGGTGCTCGCGGCCCAGCTCGGCGGCAAGGCCGGCCTGGTCGGCGCGGCGGACCTGGCCCGCCAGGGCTGAGCGGCCCACCCGTATCGGCAGACTGCCCGCCGCGCCCCCTGGGGTACGGCGGGCAGTCTCGTTATGTTGCCGGGTATGGAACTCGCAGAGCTGCCGAACTCCCGTACCGAAGCCGATGGTTCAGCTGTCATCCGGGTGCTCTCCTACAACGTCCGCTCGATGCGCGACGACGAGGACGCACTGGCCCGGGTGATCCGCGCGTGTGCGCCGGACCTGGTGTTCGTGCAGGAAGCGCCCCGGTTCTTCCGCTGGCGCAAGCACGCGGCGCGGCTCGCCAGGAAATCCGAACTGGTGGTGCTGAGCGGGGGCGCGACCGCGGCCGGGCCGCTGCTGATGTGCTCCCTACGGGCCTTCGTGGAGCGGACCGAGGACGTGCTGCTGCCCCTGACGCCGGGGCACCACCGGCGGGGTTTCGCCACGGCCGTGGTGCGCTTCGCCGGGGCCCGGGTGGGGGTCGTCAGCACCCACCTGTCGCTGGACACGGCCGAGCGCGGGGCGCAGGCGCAGCTCCTCCTGGACCGGGTCGCCTCGATGGACGTGCCGTACGCGATCGCGGCCGGTGACGTGAACGAGATCCCGGGGGGCCCGGCCTTCGGCCGCCTCGCCGGAACCCTCCAGGACTGCTGGTCGGTGGCCCCGTGGGGCGGGGAGCGGACCTTCCCGGCGACGGCGCCGGACCGGCGGATCGACGCCGTCTTCGCGACGCGGGAGGTGGAGGTACTGGCCTGTGGCGTCCCGACCGGCCTCCCGGGCGTCCGTGCCGCGGACCTCGCCTCGGCGACGGACCACCTCCCGGTCCTGGCGGCCCTGCGTCTGCCGGCGGCGTAGCCGGCCGCTGCGCGGACCCGGTCCTCAACGCCGGACGGGCTGAGATTTGCCGCTGCGCGGCAAATCCAGCCTCGCCGGCGTTTGAGGCGCGGGGTCTGGGGCGGAGCCCCGGGGAACGGGCGAAGGGCGGGGCGGGGAGAAGGCTCCGCGCAGCGGCCGGTCGCGCCTAGACCACCGCTCCGCGACCGGGGTCGTCATCGTCGTCGTCACCAGTGGCCATCCGGGCCACCAGCGTCGCGAACCCGCCCAGGAACCCGCCGATGCCCAGGGTCGTCAGCCACCAGGTCATGTCCCACTGGAGCAGCACCGCCAGGAGCAGCAGGACCGGTCCGCCCACCACCGCCAGCCAGGCGAACTTCGAGGTGGTGTCCGCCTCCGGCAGCTCCGGTTCCGGCGGGACGAAGTGACCCTCGTCCTTCGCCGCGGCGGCCGCCGCCGCGGGGGAGTCGTCCGGGTCCGCCAGCGAGTGGTCCCGGGGGCCCGAGGTGCCCACGCCCGGGGCGAACACCACCGAGCTGCCCAGGGTCGCCGCCGGCGGGGGTTCCGGGGACGGCGGCTGCTCGGGCTGGACGTCCTCCTCCGGCAGGAGGAGGTTCTCGATCGGTCTGAAGGGCCGCGCGCCCGGCGGGTCCGCCGGCTCCTGGCCGTAGCCGGCGACGATCGCCGCCCACGCCGCTTCCTCGTCCAGCGGAGGGACACCCCCCGAGGACTCCTCGTGCTCAGCCACCGCTGGCCGCCCCCTCCCTGCCCACGCTCTCCGCCAGTCGTCCGACGAACGCATAACTGTCCGCGAAGATCCGCTCCGCGTCATGGTCCAACGTCGCGACGTGGTAACTCTGTTCCAGCAGGGTCTCGGTGACATCGGTGGAGGACACCCGCGCCAGGATCCGTGCCGAGTCGGCCGGCCGTACGACGTGGTCCTGCGGGCTGTGCAGGAGCAGCAGCGGCTGCGTCACCTGCGGCAGCTCGGTGTCCAGCATCTGCAGGAACTTCCGCAGCGAGTGCGCGGCCCGTGTCGGGATCCGGTCGTAGCCGACCTCGTCCGAGCCGGGCTTGGCGATGTCGCTCGCGATGCCCGGCGTCGACCGGATGAAGTGCTTGACCACCGGAAGGGCTACGGCCAGCGGGTCGTGCACCTTGTTGACCGGGTTGACGAGGACGATCCCCCGGATCGAGTCCCCGTGCTTCGCCGCCAGCCGCAGCGTCAGCGCACCGCCCATAGACAGCCCGAAGACGAACACCTGCTCGCAGCTGTCGAGCAGTTCCCGCAGCGCGCGGTCCACCTCGGCGTACCAGTCCTGCCAGCCCGTGAGCTGCATGTCCTGCCAGCGGGTCCCGTGCCCGGGGAGCAGGGGGAGCGACACCGTCAGCCCCCGCGCGGCCAGATGGTCGGCCCAGGGGCGCATCGACTGCGGGGAACCGGTGAAGCCGTGGCAGAGGAGGACGCCGACCTTTCCGCCCTCGTGGCGGAACGGCTCGGCTCCAGGGAGGACGGGCACCAGGATCTCCTTCGAAGGGGGGTGTGGGGGGTGCGTAGCGCTGTGTGACTTCACCGTACGCGACGGGGGTGGCACCGACCAGGGTCGTCGGGCCGCTCCGGGGACGGCCACGGGATAAGGTCTGTTCGACAGACAAAGGAAGGCTTTCGAGTTGATCTACGGCGCAATGAAGTTCTCCATCGGCGGTTCCCTGAAGCTCGCCTTCAGGCCGTGGGTCGAGGGCCTCGAGAACATTCCCGCGGAGGGGCCGGCGATCCTCGCGAGCAACCACCTTTCCTTCTCCGACTCCTTCTTCCTCCCGGCGGTGCTGGACCGCAAGGTCACCTTCATCGCCAAGGCGGAGTACTTCACCTCCCCGGGCGTCAAGGGCAAGCTGACCGCCGCCTTCTTCAAGGGTGTCGGCCAGCTTCCGGTGGACCGTTCCGGCGCGCGCGGGGCGGGCGAGGCCGCGATCAAGAGCGGCATCGACGTCATCGAACGCGGAGAACTGTTCGGTATTTACCCCGAGGGGACGCGTTCACCCGACGGCAGGCTCTACCGCGGTAAGCCCGGCGGTCTGGCCCGGGTGGCACTGGCCACCGGCGCGCCCGTGATCCCGGTGGCGATGATCGACACCGAGAAGATCCAGCCGCCCGGCAAGGTGGTTCCGAAGCTGATGCGTCCGGGTATCAGGATCGGCAAGCCCCTGGACTTCAGCCGGTACCACGGCATGGACGGGGACCGGTTCATCCTGCGCTCGGTGACCGACGAGGTCATGTACGAGATCATGAAGCTGTCCGGCCAGGAGTACGTCGACATCTACGCCACGGCCGCCAAGCGCCAGATCGCCGACGCCGAGAAGGCCGCCGCCAAGAGCGAGAAGGCGGAGCAGGCCGAACAGGCCGACAGGGCCGACAAGGACGCGGACAACGGCAAGTAGCAGTACACGGGCGGGAGCGCCCGCACGGGGTGGGGGAAATGGCGAAGCGCGAGCGCGTCGTACGCATGTCGGTCGAGCAGCCGCTGTGGCGGGCTTTGACGGCCTATCGGCTGATCACCGTGGTCTACGCGGTGGGGCTCTTCGCCTCCGCGTACAAGGACTTCGACCGGCCGTGGGTCGCGGTCGCCTACCTCGCCGTCCTCGCGGTCTGGACCCTGGTCACCCTCCCCAAGGTGGCCAACGCCGTCAGCTGCACGAAGCGGTTCCTGTGCGCCGACCTCACGGTCGCCTGCGTCGGGATCCTGCTGACCCCGGTCGCCGACAGCCACGCGCGGATCGCGGCCGGCGGCCCCACCCTCCCGACCATCTGGACCGCGGGAGCCGTCCTCGCCTTCGCCATCAAGGGCGGCTGGCGCTGGGCCTGTTTCGCCTCCACCTTCGTGGCCGCCGCCAATCTCATCCAGCGCGGCGAGCCCACCCGGGACACCCTGCACAACGTGCTGCTGGTCTGGGTCGCCTCCATCGCCATCGGTTACGTCGTCGAGGTCGCCCGCGCCAGTGAGGCCACGCTCGCCCGCGCCCTGGAGATCGAGGCCGCCACCCGCGAGCGCGAACGCCTCGCCCGCGACATCCACGACGGGGTCCTCCAGGTCCTGGCCATGGTCCAGCGGCGCGGCACCGAACTGGGCGGCGAGGCCGCCGAGCTGGGCCGGATGGCGGGGGACCAGGAGGTCGCGCTGCGCACCCTGGTCTCCAGTGGGCTGACCCGTCCCTCCCGGATCTCCCGGGACGAGTCGATGGGCGCGCTCGTGGACTCGTACGAGGTGGAGGAGCCGGACGCCGACGAGGGCGAGCTGGACCTGCGGACCCTGCTGGCCCCGCACGCCGGCTCCCGGGTGAGCTTCGCCGAGCCGGGGACCCCGGTGCCGCTGCCGGCGCCCGCGGCGAAGGAGCTGGCCGCGGCGGTCGGCGCCGCCCTGGACAACGTGCGCAAGCACGCGGGCGACGGGGCCAGCGCCTGGATCCTGGTCGAGGACTGGGGCGACGAGGTGATCGTGACCGTCCGCGACGACGGCCCGGGAATCCCGGCGGGCCGGCTCGACCAGGCGGTGGGCGAGGGCCGGATGGGCGTGGCCCTGTCCATCCGGGGCAGGCTGCGCGACCTCGGCGGCAGCGCCGAGCTGGTGTCCGTCCCCGGGCAGGGCACCGAAGTGGAACTGAAAGTACCGAGGGGGAGCACCCAGTGAACGAGCAGAGCGCCACCGGCACCGTCGCCGACATCAAGGTCATGGTCGTCGACGACCACCCGATGTGGCGGGACGCGGTCGCCCGCGACCTGGCCGCCGCCGGATTCGACCTGGTGGCCACCGCCGGGGACGGCCCCGAGGCGGTGCGCCGGGCCCGCGCGACCGTCCCGCACGTGCTGGTCCTCGACCTCAACCTGCCCGGCATGCCCGGGGTCCAGGTCTGCAAGGAGCTGGTCGGCGCCAACCCGGCGCTGCGGGTCCTGGTCCTGTCCGCGAGCGGCGAGCACGCCGACGTCCTGGAGGCGGTGAAGTCCGGCGCCACCGGCTACCTGCTGAAGTCCGCGGGCGCCCAGGAGCTCATCGACGCGGTGCGCCGCACGGCGGCCGGCGATCCCGTCTTCACCCCGGGCCTGGCCGGCCTTGTCCTGGGCGAGTACCGGCGCCTGGCCACCGACCCGGCGCCGGCCGCCGCCGACGAGCGCCAGGCCCCCCAGCTGACCGACCGGGAGACCGAGGTGCTGCGGCTGGTGGCCAAGGGGCTCTCGTACAAGCAGATTGCGGAGCGGCTGGTCATTTCGCACCGCACGGTGCAGAACCACGTGCAGAACACCCTGGGCAAGCTCCAGCTGCACAACCGGGTGGAGCTCGTCCGGTACGCGATCGAGCGCGGCCTCGACGACGTGTGAGCCGGGGCGCGGGCAGGGGTGAGCGGGTATGACGGCACCCCGGGCGTGGCCCGTTCCTCGTACGAGTGAACGGGTGTACGGCAACTCCCCTGGATTCCACCGGAATTGACCCTTCCAGGACCCTTGCTGTGACCTGAGTCACCACTAGCGTGACGGTCATGAGGGCCCCGCGGCCTCAGCGGGCCCCCGTGGCGAAGGGATGTTCCATGAAGGTCGGAGTGCTGACGGGCGGCGGAGACTGCCCGGGTCTGAACGCGGTCATCCGCAGCGTCGTGCGCAAGGGCGTGCAGGAGTACCAGTACGAGTTCATCGGGTTCAAGGACGGCTGGCGCGGCACGGTCGAAGGGGACACCGTCCCGCTCGGCATCCCCGCCGTCCGCGGGATCCTGCCGCGCGGCGGAACCATCCTCGGCTCCTCGCGCACCAACCCGTTCAAGCTGGAGAACGGCGTCCGCCGGATCAAGGAGAACCTCGCCAAGTACGAGGTCGACGCCCTCGTCGCGATCGGCGGCGAGGACACCCTGGGCGTGGCCGCCAAGCTGTACGAGGAGTACGGCATCCCCTGCGTCGGCGTCCCGAAGACCATCGACAACGACCTGTCGGCCACCGACTACACCTTCGGCTTCGACACGGCCGTCGGCATCGCCACCGAGGCCATCGACCGCCTGCACACCACCGCCGAATCCCACATGCGGGTCCTGGTCGTGGAGGTGATGGGCCGCCACGCCGGCTGGATCGCCCTGCACTCGGGGCTGGCGGGCGGCGCCAACGTCATCCTCATTCCGGAGCAGCGCTTCGACGTGGACCAGGTGTGCGACTGGGTGACCTCGCGGTTCAAGGCGAGCTACGCGCCGATCGTGTGCATCGCCGAAGGTGCGATGCCCAAGGACGGCGAGATGGTGCTCAAGGACGCCACCCAGGACTCCTTCGGGCACGTCCGGCTGTCCGGCGTGGGCGAGTGGCTGGCCAAGGAGATCGAGGCGCGGACCGGCAAGGAAGCCCGTACGACGGTGCTCGGGCACATCCAGCGCGGCGGCACGCCGAGCGCCTTCGACCGGTGGCTGGCGACCCGCTTCGGGCTGCACGCGATCGACGCGGTGCGCGACGGGGACTTCGGCAAGATGGTCGCCCTCCAGGGGACGGACATCGTGCGGGTGCCGATCGCCGAGGCGACGGCGAAGCTCAAGACGGTGGACCCGGCGCTGTACAAGGAGGCCGGAGTGTTCTTCGGCTGATCCCTCCGGCTGGGCCGGGGCGCGTAGGCGGGTCATGGGTCGTAAGGTGACAAACGGCCCATGATCCGAATCTTGCGCGCAGTACGGGAGCAAACGTGGAAATCCTGGCATTCGGGGTGACAGGGGACGAGAAGCCGCTCCTGGAGCAGGCCTTCGCCAGGCAGCACGAGGTGCGCTGCCTGGACGTCTTCCTGAACGAGGACACCGCCCCCATCGCGGCCGGGTACGAGATCGTCTCCTCCAGCGTCAACGCCGACCTGAACGGGCGGGTGCTGCGGACCCTGGCGGCGGGCGGGACGAAGATGATCGCCCAGCGCTCCACCGGCTTCAACAACATCGACCTGCCGGTCGCGAACCAGCTCGGCCTGACCGTCAGCCGGGTGTCGTACTACTCCCCGTACTCGGTGGCCGAGTTCGCCTGGACCCTGGCCATGGCCGTGAACCGGCGGATCGTCCGCGCCTCGAACCGCACGCGGGACTTCGACTTCCGGCTGAACGGCCTGCTGGGCCGAGACATGCGCGGCCGCACGGTGGGCGTGCTCGGCACCGGCAAGATCGGCGAGGCGTTCACCCGGATCGCGCACGGCTTCGGGATGAACCTGCTGGGCTGGGACGTGGCGCAGAACCCGGCGTGCGTGGAGCTGGGCATGAAGTACGTGGACAAGGACGAGCTGTTCGCGTCCTCGGACCTGATCAGCCTGCACGTCCCGCTGCTGGAGTCCACGCACCACATCATCGACGCCGAGGCGCTGAAGATGATGAAGGACGACGCCATCCTGGTGAACTCCAGCCGCGGCGGCCTGGTGGACACGGACGCGCTGGTCACCGAGTTGCGCTCGGGCCGGTTCGAGGGCGTGGGCCTCGACGTCTACGAGGCGGAGGCCGGACTCTTCTTCCTCGACAAGTCGCTGGTCGTCGTCGAGGACGACACCCTGGCGCGCCTGATCACCTTCCCGAACGTGGTGGTCACCTCCCACCAGGCCTACTACACCCACGACGCAGTGGGCCAGATCATCGAGACCACCGTCGCCAACGTCGCGGACTACCTGGCGGGACGGCGTTCGGAGAACACGCTCAGCCCTTCGGATCCTTCCTGACCCGGCGCCCCCGGAGTTCGGCCGGAGTTCGGGCTCCGGCCATGTCCGGGTGCGCGGCGGTGGCCTAATGTCGCCCACGTGGACATGGACATACCCGTAGCGTTCCGCTGGGTGCTGCTCGCCTTCGCCGGCCTCAATCTCCTCCTCGCACTGCGAGCGCTGAACCTCCTGCGCCGGGCCGGGCGGGGCCACCGCTCCGGCCCGGCCTTCGACGCCGTCGACCACGCCCTCGGCACGGTGCTGATAGGGGCCATCGCCCTGCCCGGCGACCACTCGCTCATCGCCGTCGTCACGCTGGCCCTGCTCGGCCCGGTGATCCTCTGGAAGGGCGTCCGCGATTTCCGGGCCGGCCGCGAGAAGAAGGCCAAGGCCGCCGCCGACGCGGCGGCCGGGACCCCCGCCGCGGACGGCTAGACCCCCATCGCGGACGGCTGGACCCCCGCCGTCACCCCGGCGACCAGGTCGCGGACCAGCTCCGCACCCCGCAGGGTCAGCACCGACTCCGGGTGGAACTGGACGCTCGCGAAGCCCCCGGAGACGCAGCGCAGCGCGTGCACCTCGCCCGTGGCCGGGTCCCGGGAGACCTCGATGCCCCGCAGGGCCAGGGACCGCTCCTGCTCCGCCGAGCAGGAGGCCGCGTAGGTGTTGTAGAAGCCCACCACCTCCTCCGCCCCGAACAGGGAGATCCGGGTCTGCGCCCCCTGCGCCGGCTCCGCCTTGCGCACGAGCGGGAGACCCAGCTCCGCGGCCAGCAGCTGGTGGCTGAGGCAGACACCGAGCAGCCCGCCCCGGTGCGAGGCCAGGAGCTCCGCCGCCAGAGCGCGCAGCAGCGCCATCTTCGGGTCCGAGGCGTCCGCCGGGTCACCCGGGCCGGGGCCCAGCACGATCGGCCCGTCCCAGGCCAGGGCCGCCGCCCGCAGGCCCGGGTCGTCGTGGCGCAGCACGGTCACCTCCAGCCCGGCCACCCGCAGCACGTGCCCCAGCATCGAGGTGAAGGTGTCCTCGCCGTCCACCACCAGGGCATGGCCCGTCACCGCGGCCGGCCGCTCCTGCATCCGGAGCCAGAACGGCGCCAGGTCCTCGCGGCGAGCCGCCAGGGCGGCCTGGACCCGGGGGTCGTCGGCCAGCCGGGCCCCGGCGAAGGAGGGCCGCACCGCCGCCGGGCGGACACCAAGCGCCGCCAGGACGCCCGCCGCCTTCGCGTGCGTCTCGGCCACCTCGCCCGCCGGGTCGGAGTGCCGCACGAGGGTGGCGCCCACGGGCACCCGCAGCGCGCCGTCCGCGGCGATGTCGGCCGTGCGGATCAGGATCGGGGAGTCCAGCGTCTGCGCCCCGGCCTCGTCCACGCCCAGCAGCGCCAGGGCGCCCGCGTAGTACGCCCGGCCTCCGGTCTCGTACCGCTCGATGACCCGGCAGGCGTTCTGCACCGGGGACCCGGTCACCGTCGCCGCGAACATCGTCTCCTTGAGCACCTCACGCACGTCCAGCGAGGAGCGGCCGCGCAGCTCGTACTCGGTGTGCGCGAGGTGCGCCATCTCCTTGAGCCGGGGGCCCACGACCACCCCGCCCATGTCCCCGACGGTGCACATCATCTTGAGCTCCTCGTCCACGACCATGGACAGCTCCTCGGTCTCCTTGCGGTCCCCGAGGAAGGAGAGGAGGGACTCCGCCGTCGGACCCCCGGCCGGATACCGGTAGGTACCGCTGATCGGGTTCATCACGACCGTGCCGCCGGACATCCGCACGTGCACCTCGGGGCTGGCCCCGACCAGGGTGCGGTCCCCGGTGTGGACCACGTACGTCCAGTACGCCCCCCGCTCGCCCTCCAGCAGCCGCCGGAACAGGGCGAGGGCGTCGGCGGGGCCGAAGCCCTCGATCCGGCCCTCGTAGGTGCGCCGGATGACGAAGTTGGCGCCCTCGCCGCGGCCGATCTCGTCCTCGATGACCCGCCGGACGGTGTCCGCGTACTCCTCGTCGGGGACGTCGAAGCCGCCGCCGTCGACCCGCACCTCGTGGTCCGGCAGCGCGGCCAGCGCCTCGGCGAGCGGGACCTCGTACGCCTCGTCGGCCACCAGCACGCTCAGCGGGGTGCCGTCGTCGCGCACGTCGAACCCGCGCTCCCGCATCTGCCGGAAGGGTACGAGGGCCAGGGCGGGGCGCTCGCCGACGGGCAGGTCGGCCAGGTGCTCGGCCTCGTGGACCGGGCCGGTCAGCACCTCGACGGTGTCGTGGTCGCGGCCGGGGGTGCGGCGGCGCAGCAGCGCGAACGGCTGGGTGGGGCCGGCGGACCGTCCGAGACGGTCGAAGAGGGCGGTCAGTCGGCTGGGGTCCATGGGCACAGACATGGAGGGTGCGTCCTTCCGGGTGGTGGAGGGACGGCCGACGCTTCGGGAGAAACGCGGAAGGCCGCCCCGTGGGGCGGCCTTCGCGTCGCTCGTGTCTTCTAGGTACGCACGAGGGGTGGGCCGCCGGGAGCGGTCCACCACCAGTTCTTGTTGGAGTGCGCGTACATGCGGAGAACCCTAGCCCACCGGGCGGGCTGAACGGATGAGTAACACAGTGAGAGACATCCGTCTCACGTAGTGGTCGCCAGGGCCGGACGTGCCGTGGGACGCCGTAATGTGTGTGGGGTGACCGTGAACGCTGAAACCCAAGCCCCCGCCTCCAAGGCGACCTGGCGAGACCTTCCCGCGGCGCAGCAGCCTTCGTACCCCGATGCCGAGGCCCTGCGCGCTGTCGTCGCGGACCTCGAGTCGTATCCGCCCCTCGTTTTCGCGGGTGAGTGCGACCAGCTGCGCGCCCGCCTGGGAGCCGTCGCCAAGGGCGAGGCGTTCCTGCTGCAGGGTGGCGACTGCGCCGAGGCCTTCGATGCCGTATCCGCAGACCACATCCGCGCCAAGCTGAAGACGCTGCTCCAGATGAGCGCCGTCCTGACGTACGCGGCCTCCGTGCCGGTCGTCAAGGTCGGCCGCATCGCGGGCCAGTACTCCAAGCCGCGCTCCAAGGACACCGAGACCCGCGACGGCGTCACCCTGCCGACCTACCGCGGCGACTCCGTCAACGGCTTCCCTTTCACCGAAGAGGCCCGGATCCCGGACCCCGAGCGGCTGAAGCGCATGTACCACGCGTCCGCGTCGACGCTGAACCTGGTGCGTGCCTTCACCACCGGTGGTTACGCCGACCTGCGCCAGGTGCACGCCTGGAACCAGGACTTCGTAAAGTCCTCCCCGTCCGGGCAGCGCTACGAGCAGCTCGCGCGGGAGATCGACAACGCGCTGAACTTCATGAAGGCCTGTGGCACCGACCCGGCGGAGTTCAAGGCCGTCGAGTTCTACTCCTCCCACGAGGCGCTGCTGCTCGACTACGAGGGCGCCCTCACCCGTACGGACTCGCGCACCGGCCGGCTGTACGACACCTCCGGCCACATGGTCTGGGTCGGTGAGCGCACCCGCCAGCTGGACCACGCGCACATCGAGTTCTGCTCGCAGATCGCCAACCCGATCGGCGTCAAGCTCGGCCCCACCACCACGGTGGACGAGGCCCTGACGTACATCGACCGGCTGGACCCCGACCGCGAGCCGGGCCGTCTGACCTTCGTCGTCCGCATGGGCGCCGACAAGGTCCGCGACAAGCTCCCCGAGCTGGTCGAGAAGGTCACCGCCTCCGGCGCCGAGGTCGTCTGGGTCACCGACCCGATGCATGGCAACACCTTCGAGGCGGCCTCCGGCCACAAGACGCGCCGTTTCGACGACGTGCTCGACGAGGTCAAGGGCTTCTTCGAGGTCCACAAGGGCCTGGGCACCCACCCGGGCGGCATCCACGTCGAGCTCACCGGTGACGACGTCACCGAGTGCGTGGGCGGCGGCGACGAGATCTTCGTCGACGACCTGCACCAGCGCTACGAGACGGCCTGCGACCCGCGCCTGAACCGCAGCCAGTCCCTGGACCTGGCGTTCCTGGTCGCCGAGATGTACCGCGACCAGTAAGCGGCACCCGGTACGACAGCCGGTAGTACGGAGCACTTCATGAGAATGGGGCGCGGATCGAATGTGATCCGCGCCCCATCCTCGTTTCCACCTCTTTTAGGCCACCCTAAGTTCGGGTACGGTTAGGTAAGCCTCACCGAATAGGGGATGGCTCGCCGAACCATTCCGGTCAGGGAGGTGAACCGCGTGTACGTCTGCTCTTGCTTCGGGGTCACCGACAAGCAGGTCAAGGACCACGCGGCTGCCGGGGCCTGCACCCCGCGCCAGATCGCGTCGGCCACCAAGGCCGGCACCGACTGCGGCTCGTGCGTGCGCACCATCCAGGGCCTCCTCGGCCGCGGGGCCTGCCCGCGCCGCGAGCTGCTGGAGAAGGGCAACGCCGCCACCGTGCTGGCCGCCGACCCGCTGGTGCCCGCGGGCGCGGAGCTCGTCGAAGCCGCGTAGGGCCCGAGCGGTTCCGGGTGCGGCCTAGCTCTCGGGCTGTTCCAGCAGCTGCGCGATGTACAGCGGCTCGCCGATGGACTCGATGAGCTCCAGCTGGGTGTCGAGGTAGTCGATGTGGTGCTCCTCGTCCTCCAGGATGTCCTCGAAGAGACGCGCCGAGGTGACGTCACCCTTGCCGCGCATGACCTCGATGCCCCGCTTGAGCCGGTCGATCGCCTCGACCTCGACCTGGCGGTCGCACTGGAACATCTCCGTCAGCGTCTGACCCACGCGGACGTGGAAGAGGCGCTGGTAGTTCGGCAGGCCGTCGAGCATCAGGATGCGCTCGGTGATCTTGTCCGCGTGCTTCATCTCGTCGATGGACTCGGCACGGGTGTACTTCGCGAGCTTCGTCCAGCCCTTGTTGTCCTGGATCCGGTAGTGGAGCCAGTACTGGTTGATCGCCGTAAGCTCGCCGGTCAGCTGCTCGTTCAGAAACTCAAGGACCTCGGGGTCGCCCTGCATCGCAGAGGCTCCTTCCAAGCAATGTCAGCAATGTGACTGGGCAGTTGCGCGCATCCTTGCACCGCCTTCGGAGGCCGTCCAGTAAGTGCCTCCTTAGTGGGAGTTGCCGTGACTTGCCCGAATCGGGCCGCAGCTGGTCATGACCACCCCGCCAAGTCTGTCACCATGGAGTCATGGGTCAGCCGGAAAGCCGGGAATCTCCGGGATCAGAGCAGCTGGAGCTTCCCCCGGGGCAGCGGTTGCAGCGAGGCTGGCCGGTCACCCATTACGGGCCCGTACCCAAGTTCAAGCCGGACCGCTGGGAGTTCCGCGTCTTCGGCGCGACGGCCGACGGTGAGAAGCGCTGCTGGAACCACGAGGAGTTCGCGGCCCTGCCGTTCGAGTCCGTCGTGGCGGACCTGCACTGCGTGACGAAGTTCAGCATGACCGGCGCCGAATGGGGCGGTGTGCTCACCCGCGAGATCCTCGCCCTCGCCCCGCCGTCCCCGCAGGTCACGCACGTGATGGTGTGGGCCGAGTACGGCTTCAGCTCCAACATGCGGCTCGCGGACTTCGCTTCCGACCGGTCCCTCTTCGCCACCCACCAGGGCGGTGAACTGCTCACCGCGGAGCACGGATTCCCGCTGCGGCTCGTGGTGCCGCACCTGTACGCCTGGAAGGGCCCCAAGTGGGTCCGCGGCATCGAGTACATGACCGCCGACCGCCGCGGCTTCTGGGAGGAGCGCGGCTACCACAACATCGGCGACCCCTGGCGCGAGCAGCGCTACTCGTACCAGGAGGAGCCGGGGGACGGCCCCGAGCTGTAGCTCCGCGGGCCCCGGGACCCCTCTTCGGGTTCCCTCAATGGTGGTACTGGTGGACCACCGCGTGCCCCTTGCCGCGGCCGATCATCCACTTGTTGACCGGGGTCGTGACGACGAAGGCCAGCGCGAGCGAGATGGCGAGCGCGATCCAGAACAGGACGTCCGAGAGCGTCGCGTCCATGGCTCCCGGCCAGAGCACGATCACCCCGTTGTCGATCAGCTCCATGACGGCGATCGAAAGGGTGTCCGCGGCCAGCGCCACCCGGACGGCCGTACGGAAGTCCACGCCGGCCGCGCGGATCCCGCGCAGGGTGAGCGCGTAGCCGAAGAAGAACGCGAGGACGATCGCGAGGATCATCGTCGGGACGGTCCCCCAGCCGAGCGCGGTGCCGACGATCATGCCGAGCACTTCGCCGATGGCGCATCCGGTGAGGCAGTGCAGGGTGGCCTGCGCGGCGGCGGCCCAGGTGACCTTGCCGCCGCCGTGGTGGTGCTGGTGTCCGTGCTGCTCGTGCTGCTCGTGCTGCTCGTGATCGTGGTGCTCGTGGTGCTCGTGTACGTGCTCCATGACGACCCCCTGGCGTGGAACGCCGAATAACGGCTCTGTCGATATGGCAGAACCGTATACCCCCCCGGGGTATTCCTCAACAGGTCATCCGAGCCCGCGGAGCTCCTTGAGCAGCGCCACGTCGGCCGCGTGCCCTTCCTTGCCGCCCGGAGTCTCGGTGATCAGCGGTACGCCCTCCATCGCCGGATGCGTGAACAGCTCGGCGAAGGCCTCCCGGCCGATGTGGCCCTGCCCGATGTTCTCGTGCCGGTCCTTGTGGGCGCCCACGCCCTCCTTGGAGTCGTTCGCGTGGACCAGCTTCAGCCGGCCCTCGCCGACCGTGTCCACCAGGAGGTCCAGCGTCTCCTTGGTCCCGCCCGGCGCCGCCAGATCGTGTCCGGCCGCGAAGATGTGGCAGGTGTCCAGGCAGATCCCGAGCTTCGGGTGGTGGTCCAGCGCGTCGAAGTACGGGCCGAAATCCCAGGTGCGCGAGCACAGCGAGGAGCCCTGCCCGGCCGTGGACTCCAGCAGCAGGAAGGGGTCGTCCTCGTGCGTCAGCTCCTCCAGCAGCGGCAGCATGTGCTGCCTGACCTGCGCGTACGCCTCCTCGCGCGGCCGGCCGCCGGTCGCCGAGCCGGTGTGCACGACCACCCCGAGCGCACCGATCGCACGGGCCCGGCGCAGCGAGTGGCGCAGCGACTCCACGGACTTCTCCACGGTCGCCTCGGTGTGCGAGCCGAAGTTGATCAGGTACGGGGCATGGACGTACGCCGGGATCCCCTCGGCCGCACAGGCCTCGCGGAACAGCTCGTCCTGCGCCGGAATGCCGACCGGGGTGGCCCAGCCGCGCGGATTCGCGACGAAGACCTGGACGGCCTCGGCCCCCATCTCGCGGGCGTACGTCAGACCGACCGATGCCAGCCCGCCCGCGACGGGAACGTGCCCGCCCACGGGATTACGACCTATTGAATTGCTCATGACGTGGTGCTAGAGCCCCTTGATCTTGACGGTGATGCTGCTGCCCTCGGGGGCGCTCTGGCCGGCGGGCACCGACTGCGCATCGACGGTGTTGCTGAAGGAGAGGAACGGCTTGTCGACCTTCACCTTGAAGCCCAGCCCCTCCAGGGTCTTGCGGGCCGCGTCCACCTCCTGGCCGGTGACGTCCGGCACCGGGATCTGACGGGGGCCCTTGGACACGGTGAGGGTGACGGTGTCCCCGGCGGCGGCCTGGGTACCGGCGGCCACCGACTGGTTGGCGACCGAACCGGCGGGGGAGGGGGAGTTGACCTGCTCGGGGGCGGTCTCCACCTTCAGGCCGGCGCCCTCCAGCGCCGAGCGGGCCTGGTCCAGCGGCTTGCCCACGACGCCCGGCACCGCCACCGGACGGCCCTTGCTGACCACCAGCGCGACCGCCGTGTCGAGGGCGCGCTTGGGGCCGTCCGCCGCCGGGTCCGTGCTGATCACCGAGCCCTGGGGGACGTCCTGGCTGAAGGCCTGCGTGACGATCCCGGGCGCCAGACCCGCCGAGGTCAGCTCCGCCTTCGCCGCCTCCAGCGGCTTGCCCTTCAGGTCGGGGACCGCGACGGTCTCGGGGCCGCGGGAGATGGTCACGACCACCGCGCCGTTGCCCCGTATCCGCTTGCCGCCGGGGGGATCGGTGTTCATCACCGTCCCCTTGCCGAAGGTGTTGCTGAACTTCCGGTCGACCCGCTTCACCCCGAGGCCAGCCGCCGACAGCTGGGTCCGGGCCTCCGCCTCGGTCTTGCCGAGCAGGTTCGGGACCTTGGTGAACTGGCCGGAGCTGATGTACCAGACGCCGGTGCCGACGCCCAGGGCGAGCAGCACGGCCACGATGACGAGCAGCGGCCCGCGGCGGCCCGTCCTCGGGGCGGCGGCCGCCCGGGACGGGGCGGGGCCCGGGGGCAGCGGCGGAGTCGAAAGCCGGGAGGTGTGGGAGACGGGCTCGGCCGCCGGCCGCGCGATCACACTGGTGCGGTCCTCGGTGGACGTCCGCACCTCGGCCCGCGCCTGCGGCGGTACGGCGTCCAGCGCGGCGTCGCCCAGCTGCGCGCGGGCGCCCTGCACCAGCCCGAGCAGCGCGGCGGCGTCGCCGGGGCGCAGCTCGGGATTGCGCGCGGTGGCGTACGCGACGAGCTCGTCCAGCTCGGCGGCCAGCCCGGGCACGGCGGCCGACGGGGTCGGCACGTCCTCGTTGAGGTGCTGGTACAGCACCTGGGCGGGGTTGTCGCCGAGGTGCGGCTTGGAGCCGGTGAGCATCTCGTAGAGCACGACACCGCAGGCGTAGACGTCCACACGGGTGTCGGTGACCCCGTTCTCGATCTGCTCGGGGGCCAGGTAGGAGACGGTGCCGAGGACCGAGCCGGTGGTCTGGGTGACGGAGTCCACGGATCGCACCAGCCCGAAGTCGGCCACCTTCACCCGGCCGTCGTCGCCGATCAGCACGTTCTCGGGCTTCATGTCGCGGTGCACGAAGCCGGCCCGGTGCGCGGCGCCGAGGGCGGCGAGCACAGGCTCCAGGATGTCCAGGGCCGCGCGGGGCTGGAGCGCGCCGCGCTCGCGGAGCACGTCGCGCAGGGTGCAGCCGGAGACGTACTCCATGGCGAGGTACGTGTACCGGCCGTCAGTGCCCTGGTCGAAGACGGCCACGACGTTGGGGTGGGCGAGCCGGGCGACGGACTTGGCCTCGCGGATGAACCGGTCGACGAAGGCACCGTCGGCGGCGAGCGCCGGATGCATCACCTTCAGCGCGAGGATGCGGTCGAGCCGGGTGTCCACGGCCCGGTAGACCGTGGCCATGCCGCCGGCCGCGATACGGGCGTCCACGCGGTAGCGGCCGTCGAGCGTCTGCCCGACGAGAGGGTCATCCAGGGTCGTGTCCACCCGGTGATTCTACGAGGGCGCCCAACGGCCCCGGGCCGGGTCCCAAGGGTTGCAGCAGAGCTTTGAATCCTCCCTGCTCTGAAGGGCGAGGATTCCTGGCTCACGCAGCCTGGCAGCCCGGCGGGCTGTCAGGTCTTACGCGATCGGCACCAGCCGGGTTGAGACCAGGGGACACGGTTCCGCACGCGGTGCAGGTGTAGGTACGTTCTGAGAGAGGCAGTGCGTCCAGGTCATGCCCGATCCGAAGCCCAGCTCCGGCGGCAGGTACTCCCACCACCCCGGACCGAGATCCACATGATCAACAGCTCCTGTTGGGACCTCTAAGAGCGCGCACCCCAGTGGAATTCTTATCCCTTGGCCCAGTCGGGCCAGAGGAATTCATCGGCGGGCTTGAGCGACTCGCCCTTCTGCCTCTTCTCTGCCACGATCTCGTCGGACGGGAACCAGTTGTCGAAGAACTGCCTGAGATCCTGCTTGGAATATCCTTCCACAAGGACCCGGAAATCATCCCAATTGGGAGCCTTCCCCTCTTGCGTGGGCATCCACTTCTTCAAAGTATCGTAAAACGCCTCGTCGCCGACCAGTCGCCGCAGCGCATACATTCCCTTGCTGGACATCGAATAAGTGTTGGCGATACTCCAGTCCATGCTTTCTACTTCTTGGCGATATTTGACGACGAGGTCCTCGTTGCGGAACTTCTCCAGCCACGCCCACTGTAGATAGGTTGGGATTGCCTCACCCACGTAGGAGTCATCGCTGTCATTTTCCCCGAGCCATGTATGGGCGAGCTCGTGGACAAGGACGTCGGGCGTAGTCGGTTCGAGACTTCCGCCCGGACCGGTGCGGGACTCTTTCACTATGGAGATGATGTTCGAGCCCGTCACATTGGGTGCTTCCTTATCCTCGAAGGAGAGGAAAACGACGGTCAGGCTGTCGTGGAGGTAGCCTTTCCCGAATAGCCCAGCCTCCCAGGTGACCGCTTCGGGCAGGGCTTCGGCCAGCTTCTTCCCGGTCTCTTCCTGGTCCTTGCCGTACACATAGTGCACAGGTATTCCGCCGGGCAGCGTCCCGTCCGACTCGCTCCATTTGTCGCCGACTCCGAACTTTACATTGTCAGCCTTCATGGACTTATTGTTCCACTGGTATATTTTGCGCCCATCTTCTTTCTTGGGGGCGCTGGAGGGGCCGTTTGACACAGCCGTCCATCCATCGGGGACCACGGCCTGCAGGTTTACATTGGCGCGGTCATTGGGGTCGGTGCTCGCAGGGAAAAGCATTCCGGCAGCTCCGAGCGGAAGGTAATGTCCGCCGTCCTCCGTCTTCGCCCAGGCCAGGTTGTTCTCGCCTGGGTAGGCCAGGGAGTCGCTTGGGTTTCCCGCATAGGTGATGTGCACGGTGTGCCGGCCGGGGCTCAGCCCGCCTGCCGGCTTCACCTGAAGGATGTCCTTGACGGCGGACTTTGCCGCTCCGGCGCCGTCGATCTCCACGGCACTCGCCGGCAGCTGTAACTGGAGATCGATACTGTCCCGCTGTGCAGGGACCTCAACGTCCAGAGTGGCCTGACCCGACAGGGTCCCATTTTTTGGGTCGTACTCGATCCGTGCATCGTAGGAAGTCACGTCGTACCCGGCAGCAGCTGTCACGCCCGGGCCGTTTCCCCGCACCTCAGCCGCCGCTGCGGAGGCGGTAGACCCCAGCCCCGTTATCAGAGTCACAGCCGCCACACAGACGGAAACCAACGCCTTCTTCTTCTCATTCATGACCAGACCCTATATCTGCCTTTATGACCAAATGACCACGAGCCTGTCTCAATGACGTGCGGGGCGACACGGGTGCGCAGTCACCACGGCTGCGCCGGTACCTCTCGTCGTGGCGGTCTGTGGTTCAGGCGGCTGAGGAGGGCAGGCCGGTGCAGTCGGTGATGTGGTCCGGCGGGAGAACCTGCTGGCCGCAGGCTTGTCACGCCGGTTCTGGACTCCTCGTCGAGGTGCCATTTGTCGCCCGGGTGCGGGCGCCGCCGACGCAGCGCGTTGGCGTAGGCCCGGCCGAACTCAGACACCAACGCCGGACCGTCGCTGTGGTCGCTGTTTCGTGCGGGTAGCGGCCCAGGACGGCGGTCGGCCGCCAAGAGACGAGGACCGTGTAGCGATCTGATGCGCGCCCGGTGCCGCCGGGCTGCTTGCCGCTGCCGGGTGTGGTTCCGGCTGCCTTTCCCGGGGCTCTGCCTTCGCGTCTCTGATCAGGCTCGGTCTGGAACGTATTGCCCGGCCCGTTCTTTTGGGGTTTTCCGGCTGCCTTCGTTTTTCCGTGGCGGGTCGGTCTGTCAAGGGCGGCCGCAGGCCGTCGCGGAGCGACGCGAACGCAGTGAGCGCCCTTGACGGGCCGGCCCGACGCGGAAGGACGATGAGGCTGACGGAAAACCCCGAGCCCCTCCCTGCTTCCGGCCGGGCCGGACCCCGCCGTCCCCCCGACCCCGCCGCGCGGTGCCGTCCCGGCCCGCCCCACCCCCGAGGGGGGCGGGTGGGCAGCCACCGGACCCGGGTGGGGGTCGAGGGGGCGAGGGCCCCGCACGCGCGAGGCCCCGTACCCCCGCCCCCTCAGAACGCCGGCCGCTCCGGGTCCAGGGCCGCGCGGCCCTCCGTCGGGGAGGAGGCCTCCGCGAAGCGGCGTTGGGGGATGCGGCCCGCGCGGTGGGCCAGGCGGCCTGCCGAGACCGCGTCGCGCATGGCCGCGGCCATCAGGACGGGCAGCTGCGCTCGGGTCACGGCGGAGGCGAGCATCACCGCCGCGCAGCCCAGTTCCATCGCCAGGGCGGCGTCCGAGGCCGTGCCGGCCCCGGCGTCCAGGATGACCGGGACGCCGGCCCGCTCCACCATCAGCTCGAAGTTGTGCGGGTTGCGGATGCCCATCCCGGAGCCGATCGGCGAGCCCAGCGGCATGATCGCCGCGCAGCCCACGTCCTCCAGTTTCCGTGCGAGGACCGGGTCGTCGTTGGTGTAGGGCAGGACCGTGAAGCCCTCGTCGACCAGGATCTCGGCGGCGTCGAGCAGTTCCACGCCGTCCGGGAGGAGCGTCCGCTCGTCCGCTACGACCTCCAGCTTGATCCAGTCCGTGCCGAGGGCCTCGCGCGCCAGTCGGGCCGTCAGTACGGCCTCGCCCGCCGTGAAGCAGCCGGCGGTGTTGGGCAGCACCGCGATCCCGAGCTTGTTCAGGACGGTCAGGACCGAGCCCTGGACCGTGGGGTCCAGCCGTCGCATCGCGACCGTGGTCAGTTCCGTACCGGAGGCGACCAGCGCCCGTTCCAGGATGTCCAGGCTCGGGGCGCCGCCCGTGCCCATGATCAGGCGCGAGGAGAAGCTGCGCCCGCCCAGGGTGAACACGTCGCCGTCGGGCG
The DNA here is from genome assembly GCF_057834465.1 of Streptomyces sp. GL_140. NCBI lineage: Bacteria > Bacillati > Actinomycetota > Actinomycetes > Kitasatosporales > Streptomycetaceae > Streptomyces > Streptomyces sp. GL_140. Next base: position 2,453,091 of record NZ_CM174404.1, on the reverse strand, counting down.
TGTCAGTGTTGTCGGCCATGTCGTTCAGCCTCCCTGGACCGCGGTGAGGATCTCCACGCGGTCGCCGTCTTCCACGCGGGTGTGGAGCCACTGGCCGCGCGGGACCACCGTCTCGTTGAGGGCCGCCGCGACCCCCTTGGTGGCCTGGGTGAGGGTGGCGACCACCGTGGCGAGCACGGTGCCGGCCGCGATCTCGCGCGGTTCGCCGTTGACGGAGATGGTCATGCGTACGACTCCTGTCGCGTGAGGGCGAAACGGCGCGGGGTGAAGGGGCGTGCGATCTCCGGCAGTTCGCCGGTGGTCAGCAGCTCCGCCATGACGTCCCCGGTCAGCGGGGTCAGCAGGACCCCGTTGCGGTAGTGCCCGGTGGCCAGGTGCAGGCCCGGCAGGTCGGTGGGGCCGAGCAGTGGGGCGTTGTCCGGCGAGCCGGGCCGCAGTCCGGCCAGGGTCTCCACGAGCGGGAGCTCGGTGATGCCGGGTACCAGCTCGTGGGCGTCGCGCAGGAGCTCGTAGACCCCGCCCGCGGTGACGGTGGTGTCCCAGCCGAGTTCCTCGCTGGTGGCGCCGATGACCAGCTCGCCGTTCTCGCGCGGCACCAGGTAGACGTGGCTGCCGCGCACGACGGCCCGTACGGTCCGCGACAGGAACGGCGCGTACGAGGGCGGCACCCGCAGCCGCAGCACCTGCCCCTTCACAGGCCGTACGGGGGCCACGACCTCGGGCGGTACGCCGTCCAGCCGGCCGCTGAGCGAGCCCGCCGCCAGCACCACCTGGTCGGCGAGCAGCTCCGTGGCCCCGGCGTCGTCGAGCACCGCACCGGTGGCCCGGTCGGCACTGGTCAGCAGCCGGGATGCGGCCGCCCGGTGGAAGTCGACCCCGGCGCGTTCGCAGGCGGCGAGCAGCGCCGCCGAGAGTCGGCGGGGGTCGACCTGGTGGTCGCCGTCCACGCGCAGGCCGCCGCGTACGCCAGGGGCCAGCATCGGCTCCAGGCGGCGGCACTCGCGGCCGGTGAGCCACTGCGACTCCAGCCCGCAGCGCCGCTGGAGGGCGTGCAGTTCCCGCAGGTGGAGGCGGTCGTCGGAGTCGAGGGCGACGGCGAGCGTGCCGCAGGCGCGGTAGCCGATGTCCAGGCCGCCGCTGGCTTCGGCGAGTTCGGCGGCGAACTGCGGGTAGCGGGCGGCGGAGGCGAGGTTCAGCCCGAGCAGGGTCTCCTCGCCGTAGTGGAGCTCGGTGACGGCGGCGAGCATGCCGGCCGCGACCCGGGCGGCGCCGCCGCCGGGCGCCGGGTCGGCCAGGGCGGTGCGCAGCCCGAGGCGGGCCGCCCGCCAGGCGGTGACGAGGCCGATGATGCCGCCCCCGATGACGAGGACGTCGTAGCCGGAACTCCGGCTCTTCCTGGATGAGTGCACGGTTGAGTGCATGGGCGTCCAGCCCCTCCCTTCGCCGGCATGACCCGGATCAGGTTCGGACGGTCGGAGGCCGGCCAGCCTCCCTCTCAGCCCGGTGCGCCCGGACTCCCGCGATAGGTTCGGTGGCCAGAGTAACGCCGAGCCCGACGGCGGGGTAAGGCTGCCTCCCCGGCCGGCTGCCGAGACGATCCCGGCCCCCTATTCCTGACGGACCGTCAGATGATTAGGGTGGGCCGCGTGAGCGAGCAGACGGAACACAGCGAACACACCGGTCCCGGCGTCGTCATCGTCGGCGCCGGAATGGCCGGGGTCCAGACCGCGGTGGCCCTCCGGGAGCAGGGCTGGACCGGCCCCGTCACCCTCCTGGGCGCCGAACCCCACCAGCCCTACGACCGGCCCCCGCTCTCCAAGGCGGTGCTCCTCGGCAAAGCCGAGGACTCGGCCTTCGACGTCGACTTCGAGGGGCTCGGCATCGAGCTCCGGCTCGGGGTCGAGGTCACCGGGGTGCGGGCCGCCGACCACGAGGTGGACACCGAGGCGGGTCCGGTCCCGTACGAGGTCCTCGTGCTGGCCACGGGAGCCCAGCCGCTGACCCTGCCCGGCGCGGAAGGGGTCCCGGGCGTCCACCTGCTGCGCACCCTGGACGACGCGGCCCGGCTGCGGCCCGTGCTGGCGGCCGGGTCGGCGGTGGTGGTCGTCGGCGCGGGCTGGATCGGCGCGGAGTTCGCCACCGCGGCCCGCGAGGCGGGCTGCGCGGTGACGGTGGTCGAGGCGGCCGACCGGGTCCTGGCGGGCGCGCTGCCGGCCGAGGTCGCCGAGCCCATGGGGCGCTGGTACGAGCAGGCGGGCGCCGAGCTGCTGACGGGTGCGCGGGTGGCCTCGGTCGAGGCGGGCCGGGTGCTGCTGGCGGACGGGCGCTCGCTGGAGGCGGGCGCGGTGGTCGTCGGCATCGGGGCCCGCCCCGCCACGGGCTGGCTCGCCGGGTCGGGGATCGAGCTCGGCCCCGACGGCGCGATCGTCGCCGACGAGCACCTGCGCACCTCCGTCCCCGGGGTGTACGCGGTGGGGGACTGCGCCTCGTTCCCGTCCGGGCGCTACGGCGCGCGGCTGCTGGTGCACCACTGGGACAACGCCCTGCAGGGGCCGCGGGCGGTGGCCGCGGACATCCTGGCCGCGGGCTCCGGGGACCAGCCCTACGACCCGGTCCCGTACTTCTGGTCGGAGCAGTTCGGCCGCTTCGTGCAGTACGCGGGCCACCACGGCGACTCCGACGCGATGCTGTGGCGCGGCGACCCGGCGGCCGCGACCTGGTCGGTGTGCTGGCTGCGGGAGGGCCGTCTGGTCGCGGTCCTCGCGGTGGGCCGCCCGCGCGACCTGGCCCAGGGCCGGCGCCTGATCGAGTCGGGTGCGGCCGTGGACCCGGCCAAGGTCGCCGACCCCGCGGTCGCGCTGAAATCGGCGTCGGCCTGACCGTCCGGGGGCCGGGGAGGGCCCCGGACGGGGCGCCCGGGTACCGGCAGTCAGTCCGAGGTGGCAGGCTTGTCCCCGTGACCGAGATTGACGCAAAGATCGATGCCCTTGTCCCCGCCTGGCTGTACCTCCCCGACATCGCGGAGATGCTCAACATCGAAGTGACCAAGGTTCGCCAGCTGGTCAAGGAAGGTCAGCTGCTCGCGGTGCGCCGCGGCGAGAACCGTTCCCTCCAGGTCCCCGCGGCCTTCATCGACGGGGACAAGATCGTCAAGGGTCTGGTCGGCCTGCTGACCGTGCTCCGCGACGACCGCTTCTCCGACACGGAGATCCTGGAGTGGCTGTTCACCGCTGACGACTCCCTGCCCGGCACCCCCGTGCAGGCGCTGAGCGAGAATCGCGGCACGGAGGTGAAGCGCCGCGCTCAGGCGCTCGCCCTCTGATCCGATCAAAAGCAGTACGCACAGCGCAATGCCACCCGCGGTGTGCGGGCCCCCGGCCGGGGGCCCGCACACCGCGTACGCACGAACACCACCCCGGGGGTACCCATGTCCGCCATCGCCGCCCAGCTGTCCGACGCCCGGCTCTACCTGTGCACGGACGCCCGCAGGCGGCAGGGCGACCTCCCCGAGTTCCTCGACGCCGTCCTCGCCGGGGGCGTGGACATCGTCCAGCTCCGCGACAAGGGCATGGAGGCGGCCGAGGAGCTGGAGCACCTCCAGGTCTTCGCCGACGCGGCCCGCCGCCACGGCAAGCTGCTCTCCGTCAACGACCGCGCCGACGTCGCGCACGCCATCGGCTCCGACGTGCTGCACCTCGGCCAGGGCGACATCCCGGTGCCCGCCGCCCGCGCCATCCTCGGCGGCGAGGTCCTCATCGGACGCTCCTGCCACTCCGGGGCCGAGGTCGACGCGGCCGCCGCCGAGCCCGGTGTGGACTACTTCTGCACCGGCCCCTGCTGGCCCACCCCCACCAAGCCCGGCCGCCACGCCCCCGGCCTCGACCTCGTCCGCCACGCGGCCTCGCTCGGCCAGGACCGGCCGTGGTTCGCCATCGGCGGGATCGACGCGACGAATCTGGACGAGGTGCTCGACGCCGGCGCCTCCCGCGTCGTGGTCGTACGGGCCCTCACCGAGGCCTCCGACCCCGGCGCCGCCGCCGCCGACCTGGCCAAGCGCGTCCGCGCCCGCCTCGGCTGACGGTTCCCGGCGGCCTCGCGGCCGCCCCGGCCGTTCGACCGACTGTCTCATTTTCGAGTCCAGTCCGTGGACACCACTTCGGAGTCCACCGGACCACGTCTAACCTCCCCATATGGCCCTTGGTACCTCTTCCACCTGGTCGGATCGCGCACACACGGTCCGAGACCTCATCGCGTCCGGGCGCTCGTACTCCTTCGAGTTCTGGGCGCCCAAGAGCGAGAAGGGTGAGCGCAACCTCTGGAACGCGCTGCGCCGGGTCGAGGCGGTAGCCCCGAGCTTCGTCTCCGTCACCTACGGAGCCGGCGGCTCCACCCGTGGTGGCACCGTGCGGGCCACCGAGCAGATCGCCGCGGACACCACGCTGACCCCCGTCGCGCACCTCACCGCGGTCGACCACTCGATCGCCGAGCTGCGCAACGTCATCGGCCAGTTCGCCGACGCCGGCATCCGCAACATGCTCGCCCTGCGCGGTGACCCGCCGGGCGACCCGATGGGCGAGTGGGTCGCGCACCCCGAGGGCGTGCACTACGCGGCCGACCTGGTCCGGCTGCTCAAGGAGTCCGGCGACTTCTGCGTCGGCGTCGCGGCCTTCCCCGAGATGCACCCGCGCTCGGACGACTGGAACACGGATATTCGGCACTTCGTGGACAAGTGCCGCGCGGGCGCCGACTATGCGATCACGCAGATGTTCTTCGATCCGGAGCATTACCTGCGGCTGCGCGACAGCGTCGAGAAGGCGGGTTGCGAAACCCCGATCATCCCCGAGTGCATGCCTGTTGTGGGCATCAAGCAGCTCGACCGGCTTCCGCAACTCAGCAACGCAGTCTTCCCCGCGGCCGTGAAAGAGCGCATGCTCGCCGTCAAGGACGATCCGGCCGCTGTACGCTCCATTGGCATCGAGTTCGCCACGGAGTTCTGCGCGCGGCTGCTGTCCGAGGGTGTCCCGGGGCTGCACTTCATCACGCTGAACAATTCCACGGCGACTCTCGAAATCTACGAGAACCTGGGTCTGCACCAGCGGGCCTGATCGGCCGGCCCCCGATTCCTGGGCGGTCGTCCGCACCGAGAGGGGCCCATGCATGGGAATGACGGTCCTCTACATCGCGTTCGGTTTCGTCGCGTTGTGGCTGCTTGCCGAGGTCCTGATGCAGTACAAGGCCCGGCTGCGCTGGCGCCTGCTCGCCTTCGTCGGCTTCCTCGGCGTCGTGGCGGGCGTCGCACTGCCGTCGGTGCTGGTCATCGCCGCAGGTGCGGGCGCGTTCGCGGTCGGCCAGACGCTGGTGACCCTCTCCTTCCGCAAGGGCTTCGTGGCCGGCTGGGCGCTGCGCCGGGGCAAGGCGCCCGCCGCCGCCCCGCAGGCGAACCGGCGCCGCCGGGCGGGCGGAGCGCGCCCGGAGCCGGCGCTCCAGGTGACGGCCCTGGAGTACGGGCCCGAGTCCGGGTTCGACGCCGACGGCGATGCCGTGGATTCCGGCGAGTTCGACGAGAGCGCAGCCCCGTCCGTGTCCCCGTCCGCTTCCGGAGCCCGGTCCGAGGACGGGCAGCAGCACGCGGAAGCCCAGCAGTTCTACGCCGCGCAGCCAGTGCCCGAGGAGACCGGCTCGTACGGGATCCAGAGCTTCCAGACCGCCTCCTTCGCCTCGCCGTTCGCCGCGCCGGAGCAGGACGCCCACCAGTACGCGGCGTACTACGACCCGCAGGGCCAGGGCGGCTACGACTACACCACCGGCTACCCGGCCCCCGGCGAGCCGCAGGTCTACGCCGCCTACTCGGACCCGTACATCGGCACCGGCGGCGCCGTGGCCCCGCAGCAGCCGTACGAGTACCCCCAGTCCGGCGGCTACACCGCCTACCCGGACCACACCCCCGACCCGTACGCGGCCGCGCAGCAGCAGTACTCCATGGACACCCCGCCCGGCGGGGTCTGGGTCCCGCAGCAGCGGTCCACCGACGGGGCGGCCGCCCAGCCCTACCCGGGGCAGGAGCAGCCGCAGTACCCGTACCAGGGCACGGGCGAATACGACCAGTACCGGTACTGACCCGGTCGGCGGCCGCCGGTCGCAGCCCTAGCGGGAGCCGCGGAACTCCGCGCCCTCCACGATCAGTCCGGCCACCAGGGCCCCCGTCATTCCGGCGTGCGCCAGCCCGCCGCCGGGGTGCGCCCAGCCGCCGGCGAGGTACAGGCCGGGCAGCTTCGTCGAGTTGGCGGGGTAGAGCCCGCGGCCGCCGGCTCCCGCGAGGGCCGGCGGGGGCACCGAGCCGCCCACGGCACCCGTGGCCGCCTCCACGTCGGCCGGGCCCTGCGCCCGCTGCCACAGCAGCCGCTCGCGCAGGTCCGGGACCGTCCGTGCAGCCAGGTCCAGCAGCTCCCGCGGGTCCGGTGCGGCCCCCGGCGCGCACACCGTGCTCACGGTGACGGCCTCGTGGTCCGGGTCCGGCCGGGTGGTGGCGTCGTCGGGGCGCATTACGGTCACCAGCGCGCCGGGGGAGTGGACCAGGGTCCGGTGGACGGCGTCGCCGGGGCGGGGCCCGCGCAGGGCCAGGAAGAGCGTGTGGCGGCTCGCCACTCCCTCGCCCCGGGCCGGGACGGCCCCCGGTGCGGACTCCACGCCCAGCAGCCGCGGGTCCACCCCGCAGACCACGTGATCGGCCTCCACCGAGGATCCGTCGGTCAGCAGCAGGCCGGCCGCCCGGCCCTCGCGGTCCAGAACCTCCAGCACCTCGGCGCCGAACTCGAAGGCCACCTTCCGCTCCAGGCACCGCTCGTACACGGCGGTGGCCAGCTCCCGCATCCCGCCGCGGACGTACCAGCTGCCGAAGGTCTGCTCCATGTAGGGCAGCACCGCCGCCGAGGCGGGCCCGGTCGCCGGATCGATCCCGTACGAGCGCACGCGCGCGGTGAGCAGATCGCCGAGGCCGTCTCCGCCGAGCTCGCGCGCGGCGACCTCGGCCAGGGTCGGCGGGCGGCGGCGCAGCAGGCCGCTGCCGCGCAGCGCGGGGTACGGGTCGCGGCCCAGGACCTCCCAGTCGGGGCGCAGGGGCTCCTCGAGCAGGGGGCGGCGGGTGGCGTCCCAGGCGTCCCGGGCGCGGCCCAGGACCGCGTTCCAGCGGTCCCCGGCGCCCGGCCCGAAGGCCTCGTCGAGGACGGCGGCCGCGCCGCCGTGGGAGCCGCCCGGGAGGGTGACCGTGCGGCCGTCCCGGAGGACGTGGCGGACGGCCGGGTCGAGCTGGACCAGTTCGGCGCACTCCTCCAGGGGGCGCTTGCCGGTCTTGACGAAGAGGTCGCGGTAGACGGCGGGCAGGTGCAGCAGCCCCGGGCCGGTGTCGAAGGCGAAGCCGTCCCGCTCGTACCGTCCCACGGCGCCGCCGTAGGTCGCCGCGCGCTCGTACACCGTCACCCGGTGCCCCGCCACGGCCAGCCGGGCCGCCGTCGCCATCGCGCCCATCCCGGCGCCGATCACCGCAATTCGTGCCATGCGCAGAGCCTATCGAGCGACCCTGGCCACCTCGGAGGCGAGTCTCTTCTCCTCGCGGCGCTGCGCGCGACGCCGTCGGAAGCGGCGGATCCTGGTCCAGAGGTAGATCAGCAGGGCGAGCCCGATGATCAGCAGGACGGCGCAGATGATCGCGGCGGCCTGCGGGTTGAACATCGCGAAGGTGACGATGCCGCCCACGCCGAGGTCCTCGGCGGTGCTCATGACGATGTTGCTGAACGGTTCTGGCGAGGTGTTGATCGCCATCCGCGTGCCGGCTTTGACGAAATGGCTGGCCAGCGCTGTGGAGCCGCCGACCGCGCCGGCGGCGATGTCGGAGAGCGAACCGCTCTGCCCGGCCAGCAGCGCGCCGACCACGGCTCCGGACACCGGGCGGATCACGGTGTGCACCGTGTCCCAGACCGAGTCCACGTAAGGGATCTTGTCGGCCACGGCCTCGCAGAGGAACAGCACCGCGGCCACGATCAGCACGTCGGTGCGCTGCAGGGAGGCGGGGACCTCGTCGGTCAGGCCGGTCGCGCCGAAGATGCCGAGCAGGAGGACCACGGCGTACGCGTTGATCCCGCTGGCCCAGCCGCTGGTGAAGACCAGGGGGAGCACACTCATCGGCTCATCATGGACCAGTGAGGGGACGGGCGCCTTCCGGCGCCCGTCCCCTCACCCGAGTCTGTGGGGCTCACTGCCCCTGATCGTCACGGCGGCGCTGCCACCGGTCCTCGATACGGGTCATCATCGACCGACGCTGCCGGTTCTGCCCTTGGGCCGAACCGCCTGCACTACCGGAGGCGGGCTGCTCACCAGGCTTGGGTGCCTTGCGCCAACCGGTGACCACGAGGACCGTACAGCCCAGCATGACGAGGAATCCCACCACGCTGATCCAAAGCACGTTCGGCACGATCACACCGGTCATAAGGAGCGCGACACCCACCACGATGCCTGCGACTGCCTGGTAGACCCGTCGCCGGGTGTACGTGCGCAGCCCGCTTCCCTCAAGCGCTGTAGCGAATTTGGGATCTTCGGCGTACAGCGCTCGCTCCATCTGCTCGAGCATTCGCTGCTCGTGCTCCGAGAGCGGCACGGGAGTCCTCCTCATCCGTCGGTCGCGGGGGGCAGCGACCAGGGGTCCCTTTCAGGATAGGCGGGGAACCGCCCCCGTGATACCCGCCCTCTACGCCGCGTTCTAAAAAACACTGCCTAAAAAACACTGCCCGAAAAAAGTACTGTTCCGGGGAACCCAGTCCTGTCTCAAGCATGCGTCGTGCCAAGCCGTACCGCCCTGCGAGCGGCCACTGAGGGCGTTATTCCCCAGAGGTCCGCTCGGCATGCCGGTCACTGACCCCGATCATACGGGTCACACCGCCGGTTCGGAGGGTGAGTGACGCAGTGCGTGCTTCGGAAGGTTCGCAGATCAGGCGGGCTTCTCGCCGAGCACGTGCAGTTGCGTGGCGATCGCGTGGAAGGCGGGCAGCTCGGCGGCGGCTTCCTCCAGGCGCAGCAGGGCTTCGACCGCACCCGGTTCGGTGTCCACCAGGACGCCCGGGACCAGGTCGGCGAAGACCCGGATCCCGTGGACCGAGCCGACCGTCAGGCCGGCGTCGCCGACCAGCGCGGAGAGCTGCTCGGCGGTGAAGCGGCGCGGCACCGGGTCGCCCGAGCCCCAGCGGCCGGCCGGGTCGTCGAGGGCGGTACGGGCCTCCGTGAAGTGCCCGGCCAGGGCGCGGGCCAGGACGGCCCCGCCGAGCCCGGCGCCGAGCAGGCTGAGGATGCCGCCGGAGCGCAGGGCGGCCACCGTGTTGGCCACGCCCTCGGCCGGGTCGTCCACGTACTCCAGCACGCCGTGGCAGATCACCACGTCGTAGGCGTCGCGCTCGACGACGTCGAGCAGGCCCTGCGCATCGCCCTGCACCCCGCGGACCAGGTCGGCCACGCCCGCTTCGGCGACCCGGCGCTCCAGCCCGAACAGCGCGTTCGGGCTGGGGTCGACCACGGTGACCCGGTGGCCCAGACGGGCCACCGGAACGGCGAAGTTCCCGGTGCCGCCACCCGTGTCCAGCACGTCCAGCACATCCCGCCCGGTCGCCTTCACCCGGCGGTCGAGCGCCTCCTTGAGGACCTCCCACACCACGGCGGTGCGGAGGGAGGCGCGGGGGCGGGAAGTGTCCGACACGGCTGATGGCTCCTCGGCGTAGGGGGCACCTCCCAGCGGTAGCTGGGGGAGGGTGAGCGCTCCGTGCCCACCCTATTGCCTCCGGATGCCGGGCAGGTCATCCCGCGTCCGGACGCTCCGCTCGGGGCTGCGGCAGCTGCTGGGGCGGGTCGTTCGGCGAGGTCCGCCCCGGCGGTTGCCGCAGTGGGAGTGTCCGCTCCACCAGGCGCAGGAACATCTCGACGGCACGCACCAGGTCGTCCGCGTCCCGGCCGGTGGCCGCGCCCGCTATCCCGGCCTCGGCCCGGGCCCGGCGGGCCGCACCGGAGGCGAAGAGCGCGCTCCACTCGGTCAGTTCGGGCGCTATCTCCGGAAGCACCTCCCACGCGCTGCGTATCCGGGGTCGGCGCCGCGGATTGGCGGGCACGGGCCGTCCGCGCGCGGCGAGCACGGCAGCGGCGGCGCGCAGTGCCGCGAGGTGGGCGGTGGCGTACCGCTCGTTGGGCCGGGTCAGCCGGGCGGCTTCGGCCAGGCCCGCGCGGGCCTTGACGAGCAGATCGAGGGCGGCGGCAGGGTCTCCCCGCGGCGGGACCGCGGGGGAAGGCGGCGCCGGCTTCCGGGAGATGGGGTGGACAACAGGGGACGGGGACGGTGTGGCCATGACGAACCTCCTGTCGTTGCGTGCGTGCGGTGCTTCATGTCATTGCGTCCCCCCATCGTGAAGGCCCCCACTGACAATCGCGCTGACCTGCGGTTTCGCCTCCCCTGTACCGCCCCGCTCCCGTCCCCGGTTGAGGGCGGGAGCGGGCAACTGGCCCCCCACTGCGCATCGGTGCCGATGAGGGATGCTAGTTTTTGAACTGACTGGTCAGTTCAAAAGAAGGGGGGACCGGCGTGGACAGCCCGCACGGCGCGGCCGTCAAGGCCGAGGACTTCGGACTCAAGGGCCCGCGCGGCTGGGTGTTCCGGGGCGTCGGGATCGACGCGGCGCCCGGCTCGCTCATCGCGGTCGAAGGCCCCTCCGGCAGCGGGCGGACCTGCCTGCTCCTCGCGCTCACCGGCCGGATGAAGCCCACCGAGGGCAGCGCCGAGATCGGCCGCCACCGGCTGCCGAAGAAGATGGCCGCGGTCCGCCGCATCGCCGCCCTCGGCCCGGTACCCGGGGTCAACGACCTGGACCAGGCCCTCACCGTCGCCGAGCAGCTGCGCGAGGGCGCCCTGCTCCAGCGTCGCTACGACGGCCCCCTGCGCTCCCTGCTCCGCCCGCGCGGCGAGCGCCGCACCTCCACCGCGGCCCGGATCGAAGCCGCGCTGGCCGCCGCCGGACTGGACCTGGCGACCCTGCCCAAGGGCCCGCGCACCTCCGTACGCGATCTGGAACGGCTGGAATCCGTAAGGCTGTCGGTGGCCATCGCCCTGCTCGGAGCGCCGCGCCTGCTGGCCCTGGACGACCTCGACCTCAAGCTCTCGGACACCGAGCGCACCGAGGCCTGGGAGCTGCTCCGCTCGATCACCGCCCGCGGCACCACCGTCCTCGCGGTGTGCAGCCAGGCTCCGGCCGACGCGACGGTCCTGCGGACCGTCGCCGAGGAGCCGGCCGCCGAGCCCGCGGCGGAGCCCGCCGCAGAGCGGACGGCCCTGCCCCGGCCCGCCGAATCCAAGATCACCTGGGGTGTCCCCGCAGACGCCGACGCAGACGCAGAAGCCGACACCGACACCGACACCGACACCAGGACCGACACGAAGGGGGACGACGATGCGCTCGCCGAAGCTGGCCGCGCTTGAGCTGAAGCGGTTCGGGCGGGGGAAGCTGCCCCGGGCCGCACTCGTCGCGCTGCTCCTGCTGCCGCTGCTCTACGGAGCGCTGTACCTGTGGTCCTTCTGGGACCCGTACAGCCGCCTCGACAAGGTGCCCGTCGCCCTCGTCAACGCCGACCAGGGCGCCACCGTGGACGGCAAGCGCATCGACGCCGGTGACGAGATCACCCGCAAACTGCACGCCAGCAAGACCTTCGACTGGCGCGAAGTGAGCGCCGAGGAGGCGGCCAAGGGCCTGGAGAACGGTACGTACTACCTCTCCCTCACCATGCCCGCCGACTTCAGCTCGAAGATCGCCTCCAGCGCCGGCACCGACCCCGCCACCGGAGCCCTCCAGGTCCGCACCAACGACGCCAACAACTACATCGTCGGCTCGATCTCGCGCACCGTCTTCTCCGAGGTCCGCTCGGCGGCGTCCACCAACGCCTCCCGCGGATTCCTCGACAAGATCTTCGTCAATTTCTCCGACCTACACGACAAGACCGCCGAAGCCGCGAACGGCGCCGACAAGCTCACCGACGGGGCCGGCAAGGCCCAGCAGGGCGCGAAGGACCTCGCCGACGGCCTGGACACGGCCAAGGAGAAGAACGGCGAGCTCACCGGCGGCCTGAAGAAGCTCAACAGTGCCGCGGGACAGCTGGAGACGGGGAGCAGGGACGTCGCCGCGGGCACCCAGAAGCTCGCCGACAAGGTGGGCGGCATCGCCGACCAGGCCCGCCCCTTCCTCAAGGACCCCAAGCAGCTCGCGGACAGCGCCGAACTCGTCGCCGACACCGCCAAGGTCGTCAAGAACCACCTCGACACCTTCGCCAAGGCCGCTCCGGGCGCCGCCACCGTCACCCAGCGCGTCTCCACCGGCGCCGCCGACGTCTACGCGAAGACCTGCACCAACGCCACCCCGCCGCTGCCCGCCACCTGCCCGCAGCTGAAGAAGCTCAAGGACGACGCCGCCGAGGGCGCCGAACTCGCGGGCGACGTCAACAACCTCGTCAAGGACTCCAACGGCGACCTCGCCACCCTGCGCAAGCAGCTCACCGACCTGGAGAACCAGGCCCGCACCCTCGCGGCCAAGGCCCCGGCCCTCTCCTCCGACCTCGACGCGACCGTGACCCAGGTCGACGCCCTCAACGACGGCGCCCACAAGGTCGCCACCGGCATGGCCAAGCTGCACACCGGCCTCGGTTCCGCCACCGACGGCTCCGGCGCCATCGGCGAGGGCGTCGGCAAGCTCGGCGACGGCGCGCACAGCCTCGACGGCGGCCTGGTCAAGCTCGTGGACGGCAACGGCGAACTCGCCGGCGGCCTGCACGACGGCGCGGGCAGGATCCCCGACTACGACCAGCAGCAGCGCGACGCCCGCACCCAGGTCATGGCCGACCCGGTGCAGCTCGCCAACCAGTCCCTGCACAAGGCGCCCAACTACGGCACCGGCTTCGCCCCCTACTTCATCCCGCTCTCCCTCTGGGTCGGCGCGATGGTCGCCTACATGCTGATCGCCCCGCTGAACCGGCGGGCCCTGGCCGCAGGCGCCTCGCCCTGGCGGATCGCCTTCGCGGGCTGGCTGCCCGTGGCCGGGCTCGGCGCGGCGCAGGTGGCCGCACTGATGTCCGTACTCCACTGGGGCCTCGGCCTCCAGATGGCCCGGCCGGCGCTCACCATCGCCTTCCTGATGCTGGTCACCGGCTGCTTCGCCGCGATCGTCCAGTGGCTCAACGCCAAGTTCGGGGCCGCCGGACGCATCCTGGTCCTCGCCGTCCTGATGCTCCAGCTGACCTCGGCGGGCGGCACCTACCCCGTTCAGACCAGCCCCGGCTTCTTCAACGCCATCCACCCGTACCTGCCGATGTCGTACGTCGTGGAGAGCCTGCGCCGCCTGATCACCGGCGGCGATCTCGCGCCGGTCTGGCAGGGCTGCGCCGTTCTCGCCGCCTTCACCGCGGGCGCCCTCGCCCTCACCGCGCTCGCCGCACGCGGCAAGCAGGTGTGGACGATGGACCGCCTGCATCCGGAACTGAGCCTGTAGCCAGTGGGGACGGGTTGACCTGTGAGAATCAGCGCCATGGAAAGCAGCAGCACCGGTACGGCCGCGGGCGGCGGACGCCGCCAGGCCACACGGCAGAAGCTCTACGAAGCGGCCGTGACCCTCATCGCGGAACAGGGTTTCTCCGCGACCACCGTCGATGAGATCGCGGAGCGGGCGGGTGTCGCGAAGGGCACCGTCTACTACAACTTCGCCAGCAAGAACGAACTCTTCGAGGAGCTGCTGCGACACGGGGTCGGGCTGCTCACCGAATCCCTGCGGACGGCGGCGGAGTCCACCGAGGCGCGGGGCGGGACCCGGGTCGAGGCCCTCGACGCGATGATCCGGGCCGGTCTGGTCTTCATCGACCGCTACCCGGCCTTCACCCAGCTCTACGTGGCCGAACTGTGGCGGACCAACCGCACCTGGCAGCCCACCCTGATGCTCGTGCGGCGCGAGGCGGTCGCCGTCGTGGAGACCGTGCTGCGCGAGGGCGTGGAGCGGGGCGAGCTGAGCTCGGAGATCGACGTGCCGCTGACCGCCGCCGCGATGGTGGGGATGGTGCTGGTGGCGGCACTGGACTGGCAGTCCTTCCAGAGCGAGCGCTCGCTGGACGACGTGCACTCGGCGCTGTCGCTGCTGCTGCGGGGCCGGGTCAGCGGAAACCGCTGACGCGTGCCGCCCGCCGCGACCCGCGGGCCGAACGGGTGACCCCCGATCGGCGGTGCCGCGGGGGCGGTGGGTGCAAGTAGAACTGGTGGGGCGCCTGAGTATCCGTACCTAGACGCGGAAATGAGTCGGTGCGCGGATGGGCTCCGGCCTGCGCGGACGCCAGACTGGGGGCAACGGACAGGGACCCGGCCCGCACCGCCGACACGGGGCGGCAGGTGTGGACCGGGTCTCTCTGGCCGGGGGAAGCAGAACGGCCGACGCCGGGGCTCGGGGGGATCGAGCCCCGGCGTCGGCCGTTTTTCCGTGACTGCGGGGCTTCAGCCCCGCCCCCGCGCCGGGATGCGGGTCCGCACCCGGGACAGGGCGGCCGAGACCCTGGCGGCCAGGGCCGCGCGCCGGGCCGTCGCCGCCCAGCGCAGCCGGGCCGAGGAGTGCGGCAGGAACAGGGCCCGCAGCCGGGTGGTGCGGGAGACCCCGGCCAGCAGGGCGGTCCGCACGAGCAGGACGTCGGGGGCCAGAGCCCCGTGCGAGGGTTCCGCGCCCGGCGGGGCGTACAGCGCGCGCTCCACCGCCGCCGACACCCGCCGCACCGCCTCCGCCGCCCGCTGGTCCAGCCGGCCCAGCGTCACCACCCGGTCCGCCGCACCCCGCGGGGACAGCGCCTCGTCCGGGTCGATCCCGACGTCCCACGCCGAGTCGCCCAGCTCCCGCCACGCGGCCAGGACATCGCCCGAGTCCAGCCGCCGCGACCGCAGCCGCCTGCGCCACAGGAACGGCAGGAAGGGCAGGGCCAGCAGGACCACCGCGCCGAGCGTCCAGGCCAGGACGGCCCCCGCGGACGCACCGCCGCTTCCCGAGCCCGCGCCCCGGTCGGCCGCGGCCGACCCGCACTCGCCCAGCTTCTTCTGGTCAGGCGGGCAGTCCTCCTCCTTCGAGGGCCCGGCCGAGGGCGCCGCCGAACTGGCGGACGGGGCCGCGGTCGGAGCCGTCGGCTGGGACTCCGGGGCCTCGGGCCGGCTGTAGTCCGGCACCGTGATGCCCGACCGCGGAGTCGGCTCGAAGCGGGTCCAGCCCACGCCCTCGAAGTACAGCTCCGGCCACGCGTGCGCGTCCCGCATCGAGACGTTGACGCTGCCGTCCGACTGCTTCTCCCCGGGCGTGAAACCGACCGCGACCCGCGCCGGGATCCCCAGCGTGCGCGCCATCGAAGCCATCGAGAAGGCGAAGTGGACGCAGAAGCCCTCCTTGTCGGAGAGGAACTTCACGATGGCCTGCGAACCCGTACCGGAGGACACCTTCGTGTCGTAGCGGAACCCGCCGCTCACCGCGAAGTAGTCCTGGAGCTTCACCGCGCGCGAGTAGTCGTCCTTCGCGCCCTTGGTGACCTGGCGGGCCGTGTCGGCCACCACCGCCGGCAGGTTGTCCGGCACCTTCGTGTACTCGCCCCGGATCGCCTCGTTCGGCGCCGGCGCGTTCTGCAGCTGCTCCGCCGTCGGCTTCAGCAGCAGGCTCCGTACGGTGTACTGCGCGCCCTGGGCGTTCTGGAACCTGTCCTTGCCCAGCTGGTCCCCGACGAGCGTCCGCCCGACCGGCTCGAACCGCCACTTCCCGCCGATGTCCACATGCATCGCCGGATACGGCATCGGCAGGTAGCGCTGCGCGTACGTCTGCGCCGAAGAGACGCTGGTGCGCACCTCGGCCGCGCCGCCGAGGACGTCGCCGCTCACTCCGGGCGGGTTCGGCAGCCGCTCCGGCACGTCCGTCAGGGGCCGCCCGGAAGCCTCCCACTTGACCCCGTTGAACTCGTCGAGCGCCAGGATCCGCAAGTACTGCTCGCTCAGCTGCGGATTGTCGGTGCGGTACTTCAGCACCACCCGGTTGTCCTGGGCGTTGAGGCTGCTCTGCAGCGAGACCAGCGGATTGACCGCCTGGATCGAGGGGCCGATGCCGGTCCCGTCGCCGTCACCCGCGCCGCCCGTGCCCAGCAGCCCGCCGCCCATCGAGGGCAGCACCGCCGGCACCGCCAGCGCCAGGCCCAGCGCGACCGCGCCGATCCGCCGCCCGGTGCGCACCGGGGCCATGGCCCGGCCGCCGCCCGAGACACCGGCCGACACCCGCCCGCGCGGGGCCGCGCCGAAGACCCGGCCCCACTGCGCGAGCCGGTCGCGGCCCTCGGACAGCAGCAGCAACAGGTAGCCGCACCCCGCCAGCAGGAACGCGAACCACGAGGCGCCGCCGGAGCCGGTGGCCGTGCCCGAAAGGCCCGCCGCCACCGAGTACAGGGCGAGCAGCGGGAGCCCGGCCGCCGCGGCCATCCGCAGGGTCACCGCCAGCAGGTCCACCAGGAGCCCGATGAGCAGCACCCCGGTCACCAGCAGGAGCCGGATCCCGTCCGTCAACGGCGCCGGGATCGCGAACTGGTTCACGTCCCGGACGCCCTGGGCGAACAGCCCGCCGAAGTCCGACACCAGGTAGGACAGCACCCCGTCGCTCGTCGTGGACTGGCCCTTGCCGCCGAAGAGCAGCATGAGCGTCAGCAGCGACACGAGCAGCTGCGCCGCCACGGTCAGGGACCGGGCCAGCGGCACGCGTCGCGCCCCGCCGCCCACCGCGCTCTGCAGCGCCAGCAGTACCGCCGCCTCCGGCAGCCAGCTCCCCGTCTCCACCAGCGGGTTCAGCGACCACGCCGTGAACAGCGTCGCCAGTGCCGCGAAGACCGTCAGTCTCGCCCGCCCGCTCATCCCCAGCCCCCCGCCGAACCAGCACTGCCGGACTGCGCGCTCCCGGCCAGCCGCCACAGTTCACCGAAGGCCACCCCGGGCGGGGCGGCCAGCGCCGTCCAGCCCGCGTCGCGCAGCCGGCCCAGGCGATCCGCCAGCGGGGGCAGCCCCTGCGACATCACCGCCGAGAGCCCCGGCGGCCTGCCGGACCAGTCCGCGGAGTCCAGTACGAACGCCACGGCCCCTCCGCTGCGCCGGCACATCTTGGCCGCCAGATCCGTTTGTACGTCGTCCAGGTCTCCGAAGAAGGCGATGAGGAGCCCGTCGCCCCCGGCTCCGCCGAAACCGCCACCGCCGGGGCCGCCGCCGCGGACCGCGTCGTAGGCCCGGGAGAGACCGGCGCCGTCGGAGTGGCCGACCACCGCGAGGGTGTCCATCATCAGGCCGGCGGCCTCCGCGGACTCCTGGCCGCCGGAGGTGAAGCCGCCGCCCTCGCGGGGGACGCAGTCCCCGGTGTCGGTCAGCAGCCGCACGGCGTAGCCCTGCTCCAGGAGGTGCACGAGCGCCGACGCGGTACCGGAGACGGCCCACTCGAAGGCCGAGTCGGGGCCGGCGCCCTCGTAGGCGAGGCGCCGGGTGTCCAGCAGCACGGTGGCCCGGCTGCGCTGCGGCTGCTCCTCGCGGCGCACCATCAGCTCCCCGTAGCGGGCGGTGGAGCGCCAGTGCACCCGGCGCAGGTCGTCGCCGCGCCGGTAGCCGCGCGGGATCACGTCGTCCTCGCCGGCCAGGGCCAGCGAGCGGCGGCTGCCGTCGCCGTAGCCCGAGGACTCGCCGGTGAGGCGGACCGGGGGCAGCGCTTCGGTGCGCGGTATCACCGTGAGGGTGTCGTAGGCGGAGAAGGAGCGGGTCAGCTCGACCAGCCCGAAGGGGTCGGACAGCCGCAGCTGGAGGGGGCCGAGCGGGTAGCGGCCGCGCAGGTCGGAGCGGACCCGGTAGGACACCTCGCGGTGGCCGCCCGGCTCCACCCGGTCCAGGACGAAGCGGGGCCGGGGCCCGAGCACGTAGGGCACCCGGTCCTGGAGCATCAGCAGGCCGGTGGGCATCCGGGAGGTGTTGTCCAGGCGCAGCTGCACCCGGGCCTCGGCGCCGGCGGGCACCCGCATCGGGCTCAGCCGACGGCTGCCGGAGACCCGGTGGCGGGTGCGGTGCAGGGCCAGGACGCAGATCAGCGGCAGCACGGCGAGCAGCAGCCCGACCCGGAGCAGCTCGGACTGGCCCAGGAGGTACGCGCACAGCGCGGCGGCGACGCCGGCGGCCAGGAAGGACCGGCCCCGCGTGGTCAGCCCGGCCAGCGAGGCACGCAGCCCGCCACCGTCCTCCGGTCCCCGGCCGCCACCGCCGTGCGGGGCACCGGCGCTCATCAGAAGCCCCGGATGCCCGCGCCGGGCGGGATCTCGCCGCGCGCGTGCGCGGCCGGTACGGGGGTGCGCTGGAGGATGTCGGCGACGACCTGCTCGGCGGTGCGCCGGCTCAGCTGGGCCTGCGCGGTGGGCAGCAGCCGGTGCGCGAGGACCGGGCCGGCCAGGGCCTGGACGTCGTCGGGCAGGACGTAGTCCCGGCCGGCCAGGGCGGCGGAGGCCTTCACCGCGCGCAGCAGGTGCAGGGTGGCGCGGGGCGAGGCGCCCAGGCGCAGGTCGGGGTGGCTGCGGGTGGCGGAGACCAGGTCGACGACGTAGCCGCGGACGGGCCCGGCGACGTACACCTCGCGGACGGCCTCGATGAGCTTGACCATGTCGTGGGCGTGCGCGACGGCCGTCAAGTCGTCGAGCGGGGAGAGCCCGCCGTGCACGTCCAGCATCCGCAGTTCGGCCTCGTGGCTGGGGTAGCCGACGGAGACGCGGGCCATGAACCGGTCGCGCTGGGCCTCGGGGAGGGGGTAGGTGCCCTCCATCTCCACCGGGTTCTGGGTGGCGACGACCATGAACGGGGTCGGCAGCGTGTACGTCGTGCCGTCGATGGTGACCTGGCGCTCCTCCATCGACTCCAGGAGCGCGGACTGGGTCTTGGGGGAGGCGCGGTTGATCTCGTCGCCGATGACGATCTGCGCGAAGATCGCGCCCGGCTTGAACTCGAACTCGCGGCGCTGCTGGTCGTAGATGCTGACGCCGGTGATGTCGGAGGGCAGCAGGTCCGGGGTGAACTGGATGCGCTGCACCGAGCAGTCGATGGACTTGGCGAGCGCCTTGGCCAGCATGGTCTTGCCCACGCCGGGGACGTCCTCGATGAGCAGGTGACCCTCGGCGAGCAGCACGGTCAGGGCGAGGCGGACCACTTCGGGCTTGCCCTCGATCACGCTCTCGATCGAATCGCGCACCCGCTGTGCGGTGCTCGTCAGATCCGCGAGGCTCGCTCGGTCGTCGTACGTGGTCACCTGGTTCTCCTCGACCCTATCCCCGGGCCGACGCCGCACGGCGCACGATCGGCCCACCCCGAAACACCTCAGAAATCAAGAGTGCGGACGCCGGCCCGGAGGTCCTCCGGGTGACGTCTCCCCGCATTCTTGACGGCGTTACGGCCCGGTGTCACTCACGAGGTGGGATCGATCTCCCGCAGGAGGCCGGTGTGCACGTCGAAGACGAAGCCTCGCACATCGTCCTTGTGGGGCAGGAAGGGGTTCGTCCGGACCCGCTGCATCGACTGGCGGACGTCCTGGTCCACGTCGCGGAAGGCCTCGACGGCCCAGGCGGGGCGCTGGCCGACCTCGTCCTCCAGCTCGTGGCGGAAGTCCTCGGTCAGGCTTTCGAGACCACATCCGGTGTGGTGGATGAGTATCACCGTGCGGGTGCCCAGGGCCCGCTGGCTGATGGTGAGGGAGCGGATGGTGTCGTCGGTGACCACGCCGCCGGCGTTGCGGATCGTGTGACAGTCGCCGAGCTCCAGGCCGAGGGCGGCGTGCAGGTCGAGGCGGGCGTCCATGCAGGCCACGACGGCCACGTGCAGGACCGGGCGGGCGTCCATGCCGGGGTCGGCGAACTTTGCGGCGTAGGCGCGGTTCGCCTCCACCAGCCGGTCGGTGACGGTGGGGGCGGCGGTTTCCTCGGGGGAATCCGCGGCCGGCACGGCGGGGACTGGAGTGGAAGTCGTCATGGATACGACGTTAGTGGTCACAGCCTGTCCCGGCATTGAGTGAGGGTGGACAAAGAAGGTCACTACTTCCTGTTGTGAGCTAACCCACAGGAGTGAGCACCGGGAGGTCATCCGGGTGATTCGGGGCATTTACCGGTTCGGTCCGAGAGCGCCGAACGGCGCGCGGGGCGGTTCGTTGACCGCGGCGACCGTTGCACTAAAGTGACGCGAACCGGCCGGAGCCCGGCCCTGACCGGCCGCCCGGCCCTTTGGTAAGACTCCGCGTGCGCGGCGCGGCGTATGCCTGCCGCGCCGTTATCTGAGAGGGCGCTTTGACTAGCGAGTCCCGACATGTCCCGGTGATGCTCCAGCGGTGCCTGGACCTGTTGGCCCCGGCACTGGAGAGGCCCGGGGCCGTCGTCGTCGACTGCACCCTCGGCCTCGGCGGCCACAGCGAGGCCCTGCTCACCCGGTTCCCCGAGGCCCACCTCATCGGCCTCGACCGCGACAAGGAGGCCCTGCGCCTCTCCGGGGAGCGCCTCGCGCCCTTCGGGGACCGGGCCACCCTCGTCCACGCCATCTACGCCGACCTGGCCGACGTACTGGACGACCTGCGCATCCCGACCGTCCAGGGCATCCTCTTCGACCTCGGCGTCTCCTCCATGCAGCTGGACGAGGCCGACCGCGGCTTCGCCTACGCGCAGGACGCCCCGCTCGACATGCGGATGGACCAGACGACCGGCATCAGCGCGGCCGAGGTCCTCAACACCTACGCGCCCGGCGAGCTGGTCCGCATCCTGCGCCAGTACGGCGAGGAGAAGCAGGCCAAGCGGATCGTCTCCGCGGTCGTGCGCGAGCGCGTCAAGGAGCCCTTCACCAACAGCGCACGGCTCGTGGAGCTCATCCGCGACTCCCTGCCGCAGGCGGCGAAGCGGACCGGCGGCAACCCGGCCAAGCGCACCTTCCAGGCACTGCGCATCGAGGTCAACGGCGAGCTGTCCGGGCTGGAGCGGGCCATCCCCGCCGCCGTGGACCGGATCGCGGTCGGCGGCCGGATCGCCGTGCTCTCGTACCACTCGCTGGAGGACCGCCTCGTCAAGCAGGTCTTCGCGGCCGGGGCCACGTCCACGGCCCCGCCCGGACTGCCGGTCGTACCGGAGAAGTACCAGCCGAAGCTGAAACTCCTCACGCGCGGCGCGGAGCTGCCGACGGAGGAGGAGATCGCGGAGAACCGGCGGGCGGCGCCGGCCCGCTTCCGCGGGGTGGAACGGATCCGGGAGGCGCGGCTGTGAGTCCACGCGCGGGACGCGTCGGCCGCGTCCTGGCCGGGAGCCCGGCAGGGCAGGCGGCGCGCACGCCGTTCGTCCTGCTGGTCGTCGCGCTGCTCGGCGGCGGGCTGATCAGCCTGCTGCTGCTGAACTCGGCGCTCAACCAGGGCTCCTTCCAGCTGAGCAAGCTGAAGAAGGAGACCACCACGCTGACGGACGAGGAACAGGCGCTGCAGCGGGACGTGGACGGGTACTCGGCGCCGGACGCCTTGCAGCGGCGGGCGCAGGAGCTGGGGCTGGTGCCGGGTGGCAGCCCGGTGTTCATCGGCGCCGACGGCAAGGTCGTAGGGACCGCGTCCCCGGCGGCGGAGCAGCCCCCGCCGTCCGCTCCGCCGGTTCAGTCGGGGGCCTCGGGCTTCGTGCCCGTGGTCGCCTCCGCCGTGCCCAGCCCCGCGGGCTCCCCGGCGCTCGCGCCGTCCCCGGCCCCTTCGGGCCAGGCCGCCCCGTCGGCTTCTGCCGGAGCCCCCCAGCCCTCCCAGACCCCTGGACGGTGACGTCGTGACGCGTACCCCTGCGGGGGCGGTCCCCAACCCGCCCTTCCACCGTTCCCCGGGCGCTGCCCGGACCCGTTCCGCGTGCGGCGCCGTCGCCGGGGGCCAGCCCCCGGACCCCCGCGCCTCAAACGCCGGCGGGGCTGGATTTCCCGGCCCGGGGGCTTCCGCGTGAGCCCGCAGGAGCCGCCGCGGCGGCGGGTGCCGGGACCCGGTAGGCCCAGGCCCGGCGGGGCCGGGTCGGAGCGGGCGCGGGCCACGGCCCGGCCGGCCTCCAGGCCCGCCACCCGGCGCCCCGCCCCCGCGAGGAAACCGCACACCATCCGGCTCGGCGCCCCCAAGCCCCGGCTGCGCCTCGTCAGCGTCGGACTGACGCTGGTGATGCTCGCCTTCGTCGTACGGCTCCTCCAGGTCCAGGCGGTCGACGCGTCCGCGTACTCCGCCAAGGCCTCCCAGAACCGGTTCGCCAGCTACACCCTGGCCGCCGAGCGCGGGGAGATCACCGACCGCAAGGGCGTCGCGCTCGCCACCAGCGTGGACGCGTACGACATCACCGCCGACCCGCAAATGTTCACCCCGCAGGAGAGCAAGGCCCCGGACGCCCCCGAGCAGGCGGCCGCCCTCCTCGCCCCGATCATCGGCAAGGACGCCAAGGAGCTCACCGAGCGCCTGAGGACGAAGAACACCCGCTACGTCGTCCTCGCCCGCCGCCAGACCCCCCAGGTCTGGAACCAGATCAAGGGCCTCAAGAAGGTCTTCGCGGACAAGGCCGCCGCGGACAAGCGCAACAACGGCCCCGGCGCCAACGTCATCGCGGGCGTGTTCAACGAGAACAGCAGCAAGCGCGTGTACCCGAACGGCGACCTCGCCGCCGGGATACTGGGTTACGTCAACGCCGAGGGCAAGGGCGCCGGCGGCCTGGAGTCCTCCCTGGACAAGAAGCTGGCCGGCAAGGACGGCGAGCTCACCTACGCCCAGTCCGGCGGCCGCCGGGTCCCGACGGCCGGTTCCAGCGAGAAGCCCGCCGTGCCCGGTCAGGACATCGAGCTGACCATCGACCGCGACATCCAGTGGGCCGCGCAGAGCGCGATCACCGAGCAGGTCGCCAAGTCGGAGGCCGACCGCGGGTACGTCATCGTCCAGGACACCCGCACCGGCGAGGTCCTCGCCATGGCCAACGCCCCCGGCTTCGACCCCAACGACCTGTCCAAGGCCAGCTCGGCCGCCATGGGCAACGCCGCTCTCCAGGACGTGTACGAGCCCGGCTCCACCGCCAAGGTGATGTCGATGGCCGCCGTACTGGAGGAGAAGAAGGCGACCGCCGACACCCACGTCGAGGTCCCCAACCGACTGCACCGCGGCGACCGGCTGTTCAAGGACGACATCGACCACCCGACCTGGTACCTGACCCTCAACGGGGTCCTCGCCAAGTCGTCCAACATCGGCACCATCCTGGCCACCGGCCAGCTCGCCCCGACGCAGCCCGACGCCAACAAGGTCCTGTACTCGTACCTGAACAAGTTCGGCATCGGACAGCCCACCGGCCTGAACTACCCGGGCGAGTCCAGGGGCATCCTCGCCAAGCCCGAGGCCTGGTCCACCTCCCAGCAGTACACGATCCCCTTCGGCCAGGGCCTGTCCCTCAACGCCATGCAGGCGGCCTCGGTCTACTCGACCATCGCCAACGGCGGCGTCCGCATCCAGCCGACCCTGGTCCGCGGCACCAAGGGCCCCGACGGCCGCTTCACCCCGGCCCCGGCGCCCCCGCGGATTCAGGTGGTCAGCCCGGAGACCGCCAGGACCCTTGCGCAGATGCTGGAGTCGGTGGTCGACGATCAGGAGGGCACCGGCACCAAGGCCCGCATCCCCGGCTACCGGGTCGGCGGCAAGACCGGCACCTCCAACCGGGTGGATCCGGCCACCGGCCACTACAAGGGCTACACCGCTTCCTTCGCCGGTTTCGCGCCGGCCGACAATCCCCGCATCACCGTCTACTGCGCCATCCAGAACCCCACCAAGGGCAGCTACTTCGGCGGCCAGATCTGCGGACCCATCTACAAGAAGGTCATGGAGTTCGCCCTCAAGACCCTCCAGGTCGCCCCCACCGGAACCGCTCCGGCCGGGCTCCCGGTCACCTACGAACCCGGCGCGCAGCCCGGCCCCCAGCCGAGCCCGCAGCCGGGCCAGTGACCACCGTCCGGACCGCTCGCCCCAGAAATGCGTGAGGCACCCTCAGTGACAACGATCACCCCCAAACCCGGGAACCGCGCGGACACCGGCGCCGAGGCCGGGCCCTCGCTTCGCGAGCGGCCCGCCGGGCCCGGTACGCTCACCGCCGTGCCCCACGCTGATCAGCCCAGAACCACCCAGAACGACGCACCGGCAGCGCCGCCGGGAGCGCCACGCCCCCTGTCCGCCCGCCCGACCCCCTTCGGCGAGCTGGCAGCCCTGCTGGGAGTCGAAGCCCATGGCGTCCACGATCCCCTGACGCGGATCACCGGCATCACGCACGACTCCCGTGCCGTGCGCCCCGGAGACGTCTACGCGGCCCTGCCGGGAGCCAAGCTCCACGGCGCGGACTTCGCCGCCCAGGCGGCCGCACTCGGTGCCGTGGCCGTGCTGACCGATCCGGCCGGCGCGGAGCGCGCCGCGGCCACCGGGCTGCCGGTCCTGGCCGTCGCCGACCCGCGCGGCCGGATGGGCGAACTGGCCGCCGCGATCTACGGACGGCCGGGCGAGGGCCTGCTCCAGATCGGCATCACCGGCACTTCCGGCAAGACCACCACGGCGTACCTCGTGGAGGGCGGCCTGCGCGGAGCCGGACGCCGGACGGGCCTCATCGGCACCGTCGAGATGCGCGTCGGGGACGAGCGCATCAAGTCCGAGCGCACGACTCCCGAGGCCACCGACCTGCAGGCGCTGTTCGCGGTCATGCGCGAACGCGGGGTCGAGGCCGTGGCCATGGAGGTCTCCAGCCACGCGCTGGTGCTCGGCCGGGTCGACGGCTGCGTCTTCGACGTGGCGGTCTTCAACAACCTGAGCCCGGAGCACATGGAGTTCCACACCGGCATGGAGGACTACTTCCAGGCCAAGGCGCAGCTCTTCACCGAACGCCGGGCCCGCCTCGGCGTGGTCAACATCGACGACGAGTACGGCCGGCGCCTCGCCAAGGAGTCGCCGATCCCGGTGGTCACCTTCTCGGCCGCCGGCGACCCGGCGGCCGACTGGCACGCCGAGGACGTGGTCTCGGGCCACATGGACTCCACCCTGACCCTGGTGGGCCCGGACGGGCAGCGCGTACGCGCCACCGCCCCGCTGCCCGGACCGTTCAACGTGGCCAACACCGTCGCCGCCGTGGTCACCCTCGCGGCCGCCGGCCTCGACCCGCAGACCGCCGCCGACGGCGTCGCCGCGGTCCCGGGGGT
This sequence comes from Streptomyces sp. GL_140, assembly GCF_057834465.1. NCBI lineage: Bacteria > Bacillati > Actinomycetota > Actinomycetes > Kitasatosporales > Streptomycetaceae > Streptomyces > Streptomyces sp. GL_140. Next base: position 2,427,773 of record NZ_CM174404.1, on the reverse strand, counting down.
TCCCGGCCGCCTGGAGCGGGTGGACGCGGGCCAGCCGTACCTGGCCGTCGTGGACTACGCGCACAAGACGGACGCCGTCGAATCGGTCCTGCGGGCCCTGCGCGAGGTCACCACCGGCAAGCTCCACCTCGTACTCGGCTGCGGCGGCGACCGCGACACCACCAAGCGGGCCCCGATGGGCGCCGCGGCCGCCCGCTTCGCCGACACCACCGTGCTCACCTCCGACAACCCGCGCTCCGAGGACCCCCTCGCGATCCTCGCCGCGATGTTCGAAGGCGCCGTGTCCGTCCCCGCCGCCGAGCGCGGCACCGTCCTCGTCGACGCCGACCGGGCGGCGGCCATCGCCGCGGCCGTGGCGCGCGCCGAGGCCGGCGACACCGTGCTGGTGGCCGGCAAGGGCCACGAGCAGGGGCAGGACATCGCAGGCGTCGTACGTCCCTTCGACGACCGCGCGGTCCTGCGCGCGGCCATCGAGAACCAAGCGCAGCAGCGTGCCCGACAGGCCGAGGTGAACCAGTAGTGATCGCCCTTTCCCTCGCCGAGATCGCCGACATCACCGGCGGGCGGCCCCACGACATACCGGATCCGTCCGTCCGCATCACCGGGCCGGTGGTCATCGACTCCCGGCAGGTGGAGCCCGGCAGCCTGTTCGCCGCGTTCGCCGGCGAGCAGGTCGACGGCCACGACTACGCCGAGCGGGCCGTGGCCGCCGGTGCCGCGGCCGTTCTCGCGGCCCGGCCCGTCGGCGTACCCGCCGTGGTCGTCCCCGACGTGGAGAAGGCGCTCGGCGCCCTCGCCCGGGCGGTCGTCGAGCGGCTGGGCACCGATGTGGTGGCCCTGACGGGCTCCGCCGGCAAGACGTCCACCAAGGACCTCATCGCGCAGGTGCTCCAGAGCCACGCGCCCACAGTGTGGACACCCGGCTCCCTCAACAACGAGATCGGCCTGCCGCTCACCGCCCTGAAGGCCACCGAGGAAACCCGCCACCTGGTGCTGGAGATGGGCGCCCGGGGCATCGGCCACATCAACTACCTCACCGGTCTGACGCCCCCTCGCATCGGCCTCGTGCTGAACGTGGGGACCGCCCACATCGGGGAGTTCGGCGGCCGCGAGCAGATCGCCCAGGCCAAGGGAGAGCTGGTCGAGGCCCTGCCGGCGGCGGCCGACGGCGGTATCGCCGTGCTGAACGCCGACGACCCGCTGGTCCGCCCGATGTCCGCCCGCACGAAGGCCCGTACGGTCCTGTTCGGAGAGGCCGAGGACGCCGACGTACGGGCCACCGGGGTGCGGATGACACCGGGGGGACAGCCCTCCTTCACACTCCACACACCCACCGGGTGCGGCGAAGTGACCTTGCGGCTGTACGGTGAGCACCACGTGTCGAACGCGCTCGCCGCGGCCGCCGTCGCCCACGTACTGGGCATGTCCACCGAGGAGATCGCCACGGCGCTCTCCGGAGCGGGCACCCTGTCCCGGTGGCGGATGGAGGTCACCGAGCGGGCGGACGGTGTGACGATCGTCAACGACGCCTACAACGCGAACCCCGAGTCCATGCGGGCCGCTCTGCGCGCGCTTGCCGCGATGGGCGGCGCCGCCAGGGCCGTCGGGGGACGTACGTGGGCGGTGCTCGGTCCCATGGCCGAGCTCGGTGACGCATCGCTCGCCGAGCACGACGCCGTGGGACGGCTCGCCGTCCGGCTCAACGTGAGCAAGCTCGTCGCAGTCGGGGGCAGGGAAGCGTCCTGGCTGCAACTGGGCGCATATAACGAGGGTTCGTGGGGTGAGGAGTCGGTGCACGTGTCCGACGCGCAGGCGGCGGTCGACCTGTTGCGCAGTGAACTGCGCCCGGGTGACGTCGTGCTGGTGAAGGCTTCCAGGTCCATTGGTCTGGAGCGGGTCGCGCTGGCGTTGCTGGAGCGCGAGGGCGAGGTCGCCGGCCGATGAGGCAGATCCTGTTCTCCGGAGTCATCGGACTCTTCCTCACGCTCATCGGCACTCCGTTGCTGATCAAGGGTCTGGCCCGCAAGGGCTACGGCCAGTTCATCCGTGACGACGGTCCGCGCGGCCACGCCGGGAAGAAGGGCACGCCCACCATGGGCGGTATCTCCTTCATCCTGGCCACGCTGATCGCGTACGCGCTCACCAAGGTGATCACCGGGAGCACGCCGACCTTCTCGGGCGTGCTCGTCCTCATGCTGATGGCGGGCATGGGGCTGGTCGGTTTCCTCGACGACTACATCAAGATCGTCAAGCAGCGTTCGCTGGGTCTGCGGGCCAAGGCCAAGATGGCCGGCCAGCTGATCGTGGGCATCGCCTTCGCGGTGCTCGCGCTCCAGTTCAAGGACTCGCGCGGACTCGCCCCGGCCTCCACCAAGCTGTCGTTCGTCACGGACTTCGGCTGGTCGATCGGCCCGGTGCTGTTCGTGGTCTGGGCGCTGTTCATGATCCTGGCCATGTCCAACGGCGTGAACCTGACGGACGGTCTGGACGGCCTGGCCACCGGCGCCGCCGTGATGGTCTTCGGCGCCTACACCTTCATCGGCGTCTGGCAGTACCAGGAGTCCTGCGCCAACGCGCAGACCCTGACCAACCCGGCCGCCTGTTTCGAGGTACGGGACCCACTGGACCTCGCGGTCGTGGCCTCCGCCCTGATGGGCGCCTGCTTCGGCTTCCTGTGGTGGAACACCTCGCCCGCCAAGATCTTCATGGGTGACACCGGTTCGCTGGCACTCGGCGGCGCGCTCGCCGGTATCGCGATCTGCTCCCGCACGGAGTTCCTGATGGCGCTCCTGGGCGGCCTCTTCGTCCTGATCACCATGTCGGTCGTCATCCAGGTCGGCTCCTTCAAGCTGACCGGGAAGCGCGTCTTCCGGATGGCGCCGCTCCAGCACCACTTCGAACTGAAGGGGTGGTCCGAAGTCCTTGTCGTGGTCCGCTTCTGGATCATCCAGGGCATGTGCGTGATCGTGGGTCTGGGACTCTTCTACGCAGGATGGGCAGCGGACAAGTGAGCAGCACCGACCTGGCCGGCGTGCTCGGCCCCGACGCGCTGGGCCGGCTCGGTCTGCCCGACAGGATCACCGTGGCCGGCCTCGGGATCAGCGGCATCAGCGCCGCCCGTGCGCTGGCCGGGCTCGGAGCGCGGGTGACCGTCGTCGACAACGGCGACGGCGACGCGCACCGGACGAAGGCCGCCGAACTCGGGGAACTGGGCATCGAGGTCCGCCTCGGGCACCTGCCCGACGGAACCCGGGCCGGGGAGGTCCTGCCCGAGGGCACCGGGCTGGTCGTCACCTCGCCCGGCTGGCAGCCGCAGAGCCCGCTCTTCCTGGCCGCGGCCGAGGCGGGCGTCGACGTCGTCGGCGACGTGGAGATCGCCTGGCGCCTGCGCGACGCGGGTGCCGCGCTCCGCGCGGCCCGAGCGGCCGCGGACGCCGGGACGGACGGGGCCGAGCCCGCCGATCCCGCCCGGACGCCCGTACGCGGCGCAGCCGAGTGGCTCGCGATCACCGGCACCAACGGCAAGACCACCACCACCCAGATGCTCGCCTCGATCCTGAAGGCCCAGGGTCTGCGGACCGCGGCCGTCGGGAACATCGGCACCCCGATCATCGACGTGGTGCTCGGCGAGGAGACGTACGACGTCCTCGCCGTCGAGCTCTCCAGCTACCAGCTGCACTGGGCGCCCTCCGTGCGCGCCCACTCCGCTGCCGTCCTCAACCTGGCCCCGGACCACCTCGACTGGCACGGCTCGATGGAGGCGTACGCCGCCGACAAGGGCCGGATCTACGAGGGCAACAGGGTGGCCTGCGTCTACAACGCGGCCGACAAGGCCACCGAGGACCTGGTCGTCGAAGCCGACGTCGAGGAGGGCTGCCGCGCGATCGGCTTCACCCTCGGCGCTCCCGGCCCCTCCATGCTGGGCGTGGTCGACGGGATCCTCGTCGACCGGGCCTTCGTGGAGAACCGGCAGAAGAACGCCCAGGAGCTCGCAGAGGTCGCGGACGTCAACCCGCCGGCCCCGCACAACATCGCCAACGCGCTCGCCGCGGCGGCGCTGGCCCGCGCCTTCGGGGTCGCGCCGCGCGCCGTCCGGGACGGGCTGCGCAACTTCCGGCCCGACGCGCACCGGGTCAGCCACGTGGACGAGGTGGACGGGGTCACGTACGTCGACGACTCCAAGGCCACCAACACCCATGCCGCCGAGGCCTCCTTGGCGGCCTTCGAGCCGGTCGTGTGGATCGCCGGGGGTCTCGCCAAGGGCGCGACCTTCGACGAGCTCGTGGCGAAGTCGGCGAAGCGGCTGCGCGGGGTCGTGCTGATCGGCGCCGACCGGGCCCTGATCGCCGAGGCACTGGCGCGACACGCCCCGCAGGTCCCGGTCGTGGACCTCGGGCGGACCGACACTGGGGCGATGCTCGCGGCGGTCCGGGAGGCGGCGAGGCTCGCGGAATCCGGAGACACGGTTCTGCTGGCACCCGCGTGTGCCTCGATGGACATGTTCGCGAACTACAACAAGCGCGGGGACGCGTTCGCAGACGCGGTGCGCGAACTGGCCGCCGAGAAGGCCTAGGTCCGGAACTCCCGACCCGCCGGCTGCTCGCCTCGCCTCGGAACGAGTGGAGGGGAAGATCACAGATGCCGGCCAAGCAAGTGCTGCCGGGGCGGCGGCCGTCCGCCGCCAGGGCCGCCAGATCCGACAGGGCCGAGCGGAGCGGCAAGGCACCCGGGGCCGGCCGGACGCTGGGTCGCAAGCGCCCTTCCGCGAGCGGGAGGCGGCCCGCCGCGGGTGGGCCGCTGGCCGGGCTCCGGCGTACGCAACAGCAGTTGCGCCGGGCCTGGGACCGTCCGCTCACCGCGTATTACCTGATTTTCGGCAGCTCTCTGCTCATCACCGTGCTCGGCCTGGTGATGGTCTACTCGGCTTCGATGATCAAGGCCCTCCAGCTCGGCCTCGGCGACGCGTACTTCTTCAAGAAACAGTTCCTCGCGGCCGTGATCGGCACCGTACTGCTGCTGGTCGCCTCCCGGATGCCCGTCAAACTCCACCGGGCGCTGTCCTATCCGGTGCTGGCCGGCACGCTCTTCCTGATGGCGCTGGTCCAGGTCCCCGGGATAGGCGTATCGATCAACGGCAACCAGAATTGGATCTCCCTTGGCGGTCCGTTCATGCTCCAGCCCAGTGAGTTCGGCAAGCTGGCACTCATCCTCTGGAGCGCCGACCTGCTGGCGCGCAAGGGGGACAGGGACCTGCTGAGCCAGTGGAAGCACCTGCTGGTCCCACTGGTGCCGGTCACCTTCCTGCTGCTCGGGCTCATCATGCTGGGCGGGGACATGGGCACCGCGATGATCCTCGGAGCCATCCTGTTCGGCCTGTTGTGGCTGGCCGGGGCGCCGACCCGGATGTTCGCGGGCGTACTGGCCCTCGCGGGCGTGCTCGTCGCGCTGCTCATCAAGACCAGCCCGCACCGCATGGACCGGCTCGCGTGCATCGGCGCGACCGACCCGGGCAAAAACGACCTTTGCTGGCAGGCCGTCCACGGGATCTATGCCCTGGCCTCCGGCGGTTGGTTCGGTTCCGGGCTGGGTGCGAGTGTGGAAAAATGGGGGCAACTGCCAGAGGCTCACACCGACTTCATCTTCGCCATCACCGGCGAGGAACTGGGGCTGGCGGGGACGCTGTCGGTGCTCGCCCTGTTCGCGGCCCTAGGCTATGCGGGTATCCGCGTGGCCGGACGCACGGAGGACCCCTTCGTACGGTATGCCGCGGGAGGCGTGACCACCTGGATCACGGCCCAGGCCGTGATCAACATCGGTGCGGTGCTCGGTCTGCTGCCGATCGCCGGGGTCCCGCTCCCGCTGTTCTCGTACGGTGGGTCGGCCCTGCTTCCGACCATGTTCGCGGTCGGTCTGCTCATCGCGTTCGCGCGTGAGGAGCCGGCGGCACGCGCGGCGCTCGCGATGCGCAAGCCGAGGAACGGCGGGGCGCGGACCGGGCAGAGATGGAAGTCGATGAGACGGCGCGTCAAGAAGCGTCCGTCCGGAGAGCGGTGAATTTCGGTGCATGTCGTACTAGCCGGTGGGGGGACCGCCGGCCACATCGAGCCGGCGCTGGCCCTCGCGGACGCCCTGCGCAGGCGGGACCCCTCCGTGGGCATCACCGCCCTCGGCACGGAACGCGGACTCGAAACCCGTCTGGTGCCCGAGCGCGGCTACGAGCTGGGACTGATCCCGGCCGTCCCGTTGCCCCGTAGGCCCACGCCCGAGCTGATCACCGTCCCCGGACGGCTGCGCGGCACCATCAAGGCCGCGGAGGAGATCCTCCTGCGCACCAAGGCCGACTGCGTCGTCGGATTCGGCGGCTACGTGGCTCTGCCCGGCTATCTCGCGGCCAAGCGCCTCGGGGTGCCGATCATCGTCCACGAGGCCAACGCCCGGCCCGGACTGGCCAACAAGATCGGCTCCCGGTACGCGTACGCCGTCGCGGTCTCCACGCCCGACAGCAAGCTGCGCGGCTCCCGCTACGTGGGCATCCCGCTGCGCCGCTCGATCTCCACCCTGGACCGGGCCATGGTCCGCCCGGAGGCGCGCGCCGCCTTCGGCCTGGACCCCAACCTGCCGACGCTGCTGGTTTCCGGCGGCTCGCAGGGCGCCCGTCGCCTCAACGAGGTGATCGAGCAGGTCGCGCCGACCCTCCAGCGCTCCGGGGTCCAGATCCTGCACGCGGTCGGTCCGAAGAACGAACTGCCGCGTGTCGACAACATGCCCGGGATGCCGCCGTATGTGCCGGTACCGTACGTGGACCGGATGGATCTCGCGTACGCCGCCGCCGACATGATGCTGTGCCGGGCGGGTGCGATGACCGTCGCCGAACTCTCCGCCGTCGGGCTGCCCGCCGCCTACGTCCCGTTGCCGATCGGCAACGGCGAACAGCGGCTCAACGCCCAGCCGGTGGTCAAGGCCGGCGGCGGCCTGCTCGTGGACGACGCGGAACTGACGCCCCAGTGGGTGCTCAGCCAGGTCCTCCCGGTCCTCGCCGACCCGCACCGCCTGTACGAGATGTCCCGCGCGGCCGCCGAGTTCGGGCGCCGGGACGCCGACGAGCTGCTGGTCGGCATGGTGTACGAGGCGATCGACGCCAACAGGACCCGCTGAGCCGGAAGAGCACCGACGCAGGAGGCACAGGAGTGGCCGGAGCGAGCACCGCGGAACGCGGCAGTCCCGGACCCGCCCGCCAGGGCAAGGGGTCCGGCTCCCTCAAGCGGCCGAAGGCCCCCAAAGCGCCCAAGCCGCCCAGGGGATCCGGTCCGAAGGGGTCCGGCCGCCCCTGGCCGCGCGGCCCGCTCCTGCCGCGGGGCCTGCGCAGGGGCCCCACCCTGGTGGCGGGGCTCGTCCTGGCGGTGCTCCTGGCCGCCGGCTGCACCTGGGTGCTCTACGGCTCCTCCTGGCTCCGGGTCGAGAAGGTCACCGCGGGCGGCACCGAAGTCCTGACTGCGGACCAGGTGTTGGCCGCGGCGGCCGTGCCCGTCGGCGCCCCCATGGTGTCCGTGGACACCGACGGGATCGCGGCCCGGCTCCGCGGCCGGCTGCCGCGCATCGATTCGGTCGAGGTGGTGCGGGCGTGGCCGCACGGGATCGGGCTCAAGGTGACGGAACGCAAGCCGGTTCTGCTCATCAAAAAGGGCACCGAGTTCGTGGAAGTGGACGTTTCGGGTGTGCGATTCGACACGGTCGCGAAAGCACCCGGAGGCGTTCCGGTCCTCGAACTGACCGCGGACCGCGCCGCGAGCGGCCGTCGGTTCGACGAAGAACGGCTGCTGCACGAGGCCGTCGGGATCGCGGGCGGCCTCCCTGAGGCCATTCGCAAGGAGACCGTGCAGGTCAAGGTGGGCTCGTACGACTCGGTGGTACTGGAGTTGACGCGAGGTCGCACCGTGGTCTGGGGGAGCGGCGAACAGGGGGACGCGAAAGGTCGCGCTCTGTCCGCACTCCTGAAGGTGTCGCCCAAGGCCGATCGTTTCGACGTGAGCGTCCCCACCGCCCCGGCGGTGTCCGGTAGTTGACGTCCGGTCGAACAGCGACGCACCCTGGTTGGCCACCGATACGGGTGATCACATAGGGTGAAAAGAAAAACGGGAGGTTCGGCGTGTTCGTTGAACACGCGCTACTTGTCGACTTAGTGTCCTGTTCGGAAGAGTCCAAGGAACAGACACACCCCTCACCCTAAACTTCAGGGTGAGGGTTCGGGTCGGCGTTGTACGGACCGTCCCAATTTCGGCATCAGTCGTCGCACCGCAGGCCCGCGAGGCGAACGACACGTAACTCGAGGCGAGAGGCCTTCGACGTGGCAGCACCGCAGAACTACCTCGCAGTCATCAAGGTCATCGGTGTCGGCGGCGGTGGTGTCAATGCCATCAACCGAATGATCGAGGTCGGCCTCAAGGGCGTCGAGTTCATCGCCATCAACACGGACGCCCAGGCGCTGTTGATGAGCGATGCCGACGTCAAGCTCGACGTCGGTCGTGAACTGACCCGGGGCCTTGGCGCCGGCGCCAACCCGGATGTCGGCCGCAAGGCGGCAGAGGACCACCGCGAGGAGATCGAGGAGGTCCTCAAGGGGGCCGACATGGTCTTCGTCACCGCCGGAGAAGGCGGCGGCACCGGAACGGGCGGCGCACCTGTCGTCGCCAACATCGCGCGCTCGCTGGGAGCCCTGACGATCGGTGTGGTCACCCGGCCGTTCACCTTCGAGGGCCGGCGCCGCGCCAACCAGGCCGAAGACGGCATCGCCCAGCTCCGCGAGCAGGTCGACACCCTCATCGTCATCCCCAACGACCGGCTGCTGTCCATCTCGGACCGGCAGGTCAGCGTCCTCGACGCCTTCAAGTCGGCCGACCAGGTTCTGCTTTCCGGCGTCCAGGGCATCACGGATCTCATCACGACCCCGGGTCTGATCAACCTCGACTTCGCGGACGTCAAGTCCGTGATGTCCGAGGCGGGCTCGGCCCTGATGGGCATCGGCTCGGCCCGCGGCGACGACCGCGCGGTGGCCGCTGCCGAGATGGCGATCTCCTCGCCGCTGCTGGAGGCGTCCATCGACGGCGCCCGCGGCGTGCTGCTCTCCATCTCCGGCGGCTCGGACCTCGGTCTCTTCGAGATCAACGAGGCCGCGCAGCTGGTGAGCGAGGCCGCGCACCCCGAGGCGAACATCATCTTCGGCGCCGTGATCGACGACGCGCTCGGCGACGAGGTGCGGGTCACCGTGATCGCGGCCGGGTTCGACGGCGGACAGCCCCCGGCCCGCCGGGACAACGTCATCGGTGCCGCGTCCACCAAGCGCGAGGAGCCGGCTCCGGTTCCGGTCCGTGCCGCCGAACCGGCTCGTCCGGCCTTCGGTGGACTCGGCTCGGTCACCCCGCGTGAGGAGCCGGTGCGCGAGCCCGTCCAGATCGCAGAGGCGCCCGCGCCCCAGGTCCCGACGGCCCGCCCGTACCAGGACAGCCCGGCCGAAGAACTGGATGTCCCGGACTTCTTGAAGTGACGCTGGAGCAGCACAGCGAGAGCGGCGCCCACTTCGCCTTCACCGACAGGTGGGGCGGAGTGAGCGCCGTTCCGTACGAAGAGCTCAACCTCGGCGGCGCGGTCGGAGACGACCCGGCCGCCGTTCGTGCGAACCGGACGGCGGCGGCGAAGGCGCTCGGCATCGCGCCCGACCTGGTGGTCTGGATGAACCAGGTGCACGGGCGGGACGTGGCGGTGGTCGACGGCCCCTGGGCCGCCGACGCGGCCATCCCCTCCGTGGACGCGGTGGTGACCTCCCGTCGGGGGCTCGCCCTCGCGGTCCTCACCGCCGACTGCACGCCCGTCCTGCTGGCCGACCCGGTCGCCGGCATCGCGGGAGCCGCCCACGCCGGGCGGCCGGGACTGGTCGCGGGAGTGGTGACCGCCGCCGTGGAGGCGATGGTCTCGCTCGGCGCCGACCCCGCGCGCATGGTCGCCCGTACCGGACCCGCGGTGTGCGGCCGCTGCTACGAGGTGCCCGAGGAGATGCGGGCGGCGGTGGCCGCGGTGGTGCCCGCCGCCTACGGCGAGACCAGCTGGGGGACACCGGCCGTCGACGTGGTCGCCGGAGTGCACGCGCAGCTCGCGGAGGCGGGGGTGGTGAACTTGGCGCGCTCCCCGGTCTGCACACTGGAGTCGCGGGACCACTTCTCGTACCGCCGCGACCGGGTGACCGGGCGGCTTGCCGGATATGTCTGGTTGGACTGACGAATGACGGATCGTAAGGCCGAGCTCGCCGAGAACCTCGCCCTGGTCGAGGAGCGGATCGCCTCCGCCTGTGCGGCCGCGGGCCGCAAGCGGGAAGAGGTGACGCTCATCGTGGTCACCAAGACCTACCCTGCGAGCGACGTACGACTGCTGGCGGACCTGGGCATCCGTCACATGGCGGAAAACCGGGACCAGGACGCGGCCCCCAAGGCCGCGGCCTGCGCGGATCTGCCGATCGCATGGCACTTCGTCGGCCAGTTGCAGACGAACAAAGTCCGTTCCGTGGCGGGATACGCGCATGTGGTGCAGTCGGTCGACCGGCCGAAGCTCGTCACGGCGCTCTCGGCGGCCGCGCAGGGCGCGGGGCGGGAACTGGGCTGCACGGTCCAGATCGCCCTCGACGCCGAGTCGGGCGAGCGGGGGGCCCGCGGAGGTGCGGCGCCCGAACAGCTCGCCGAGTTGGCGGACCTCGTGGCGGCGGCGCCCGGACTGCGCATCGACGGTCTCATGACGGTCGCGCCGCTGGCCGGGCAGTACGCGGGACGCGAACAGGCTGCCTTCGAGCGGCTGATGGAATTGTCATCCCGCCTGCGCGCGGACCATCCGGCTGCCACGATGGTGTCGGCCGGGATGAGCGCAGACCTGGAACAGGCCGTTGCGGCCGGTGCGACACATGTACGCGTCGGCACTGCGGTACTCGGCGCGAGACCCCGGCTCGGGTAACGTCGCGAAGAAAGTCGGACCACAGCAGAAAATATGGTCATTACCGCTTATGGGCGGGCAGACCACGTGGATCGCGGGCAGTTGGTGACATTCGTGACACGGCGAGACACCTGCGACAGGGCGATCCACCACAGAGCGGAGGACTCAGAGAATGGCCGGCGCGATGCGCAAGATGGCGGTCTACCTCGGCCTCGTGGAGGACGACCGGTACGACAACCCGGGGTACGACCCCGACGACGAGTTCGAACCCGAGCCGGAACCGGACCGGGAGCGCCGCCGACAGCAACCGGCTTCGCACCAAACGCCCGTATCGGACGAACCGGTACGAGTCGCGCAGCCCCCGGCGCCCCGGGAACCTCTCCCAATGCCGGTTGAAAACGGGCGTCCTGCGCGAATCGCCCCCGTGGCATCCATCACACCCGAACGCTCGATCCTGGAGAAGAACGCCCCCGTGATCATGCCCAAGGTCGTCTCCGAGCGGGAGCCGTACCGCATCACGACGCTGCACCCCCGGACCTACAACGAGGCCCGTACCATCGGGGAACACTTCCGTGAGGGCACCCCGGTGATCATGAACCTCACGGAGATGGACGACACGGACGCGAAGCGTCTTGTCGACTTCGCCGCCGGACTCGTGTTCGGTCTGCACGGCAGCATTGAACGCGTGACACAGAAGGTGTTCCTGCTGTCGCCTGCTAACGTCGATGTCACGGCGGAGGACAAGGCCCGCATCGCGGAGGGCGGGTTCTTCAACCAAAGCTAGACCGATCCGTCAGATACGGGACCGGGAACTGAGCGGAGCAGGGGAGAGGGAAGCGCGGGATGGGCGTCGCACTGCAAGTGGTCTACATCGCTCTGATGTGCTTCCTGATCGTGCTGATCTTCCGACTGGTCATGGACTACGTGTTCCAGTTCGCACGCTCATGGACCCCCGGCAAGGCGATGGTGGTCGTTCTGGAGGCCACCTACACTGTCACCGATCCACCGCTCAAGCTTCTCCGGCGGCTCATCCCGCCGTTGCGTCTCGGGGGCGTGGCACTCGACCTGTCCTTCTTCGTTCTGATGATCATCGTTTACATCCTCATCAGTTTCGTGAGCACCGCTGCGAGAAGCGTGTGAACGATGAGCTTCCCCGCAGGCGCGGGGACAGTCCCGATACGGTCCTGCCGACTGCCGACGACTACGTAGAGGTGAAGAAGACATGCCGCTGACTCCCGAGGACGTGCGGAACAAGCAGTTCACGACCGTCCGCCTGCGAGAAGGCTACGACGAGGACGAGGTTGACGCCTTCCTCGACGAGGTCGAGTCCGAACTGACGCGCCTGCTGCGCGAGAACGAGGACCTGCGCGCCAAGCTGGCAGCCGCCACGCGTGCCGCCGCGCAGAACCAGCAGCAGGGCATGCGCAAGCCGGAACCCCAGGACCAGCGTGGCCCCGGCGCCCCCGTGCCCGCGGCCATATCCGGCCCGCCGCAGCAGCAGCCCCAGATGGGTCCGCCGCAGCTGCCGGGCGGACAGCCGCAGCTGCCGGCCGGCCCCGGTGGGCACGGACCGCAGGGTCCCGGCCCGATGGGCGGCCCCATGCAGCAGCACACCATGGGTGGGCAGCAGCAGATGGGCCAGCAGCAGATGGGCCAGCAGGGCATGGGCCAGCAGGGCCCCGGCCCGATGGGCAACCCCATGCAGCAGCAGTCCATGGGCGGCCAGAACCCGCTCGGCCAGCAGATGGGTCAGCAGATGCAGCCGATGGGGCAGCAGATGCAGCCCATGGGCCAGCAGATGCACCAGCAGCAGCCGCAGCAGCTTCCGCAGCAGGGCCCCGGTGGCGACAGTGCCGCCCGCGTCCTGTCGCTCGCCCAGCAGACCGCGGACCAGGCGATCGCGGAGGCCCGCTCCGAGGCCAACAAGATCGTCGGCGAGGCCCGTTCGCGCGCCGAGGGCCTGGAGCGGGACGCCCGGGCCAAGGCCGACGCCCTGGAGCGGGACGCGCAGGAGAAGCACCGCGTCGCGATGGGCTCCCTGGAGTCCGCCCGCGCCACGCTGGAGCGCAAGGTCGAGGACCTGCGAGGCTTCGAGCGTGAGTACCGCACCCGCCTGAAGTCCTACCTGGAATCGCAGCTGCGCCAGCTGGAGACCCAGGCCGACGACTCGCTGGCCCCGCCGCGGAACCCCGCCGGTCCCGCGCTGCCGCCGTCGCCGACCCCGTCGATGGCCCCGGCCGGTGCGATGCACTCCATGGGCGGTCCGTCGATGGGCGGCCCGTCGCCGATGGGTGGTCCGTCCCCGATGGCCCCCTCCTACGGTGGCGGCCAGCAGCAGATGTCCCCGGCGATGACGCAGCCGATGGCTCCCGTGCGGCCGGCTGCTCCGCAGCCGATGCAGCAGGCGCCGTCTCCCATGCGGGGCTTCCTGATCGACGAGGACGACAACTAAGCGGTAGCCGTCGGCAGACGGTCGGGCCGGGCCCGGTTCCCCTTCGGGGGCACCGGGCCCGGCCCGTTTCCGTACCCGGGCCGGGCCCGCGGGCGTGCCGCTGCGCGGGGCCGAGGTCCCCTACCCGCCCTTCGCCCGTTTCCCGGGGCTCCGCCCCGGACCCCGCGCCTCAATCTCCCCCAGCTACCGCTGGGAGGTGCCCCCGGGCGAGGCTGGATTTGCCCGACGGGGAGAGAAACAGCTGTGGCCCGGCACCCCAGGAGGGGCGCCGGGCCACAGGCCGAAGGGTTACGCCTTGCGGAGGCGGAAGGTGAGGCCCAAGGGCTCGTCCGTGAACGGGTCACCGTACGTGGCGTCGGCCTCGCCGGACGCGTAGTCCGTCGCCAGGACCTCGTCCGCGATGAGGGTCGCGTGGTCGGTCAGGGCCGTGACCAGCTCCGGGTCCGCGGTGGACCACCGCAGGGCGATCCGGTCGGCCACGTCGAGGCCGGAGTTCTTCCGGGCCTCCTGGATCAGGCGGATCGCGTCACGGGCCAGGCCCGCCAGCCGCAGCTCCGGGGTGATCTCCAGGTCCAGGGCGACCGTCGCGCCCGAGTCGGAGGCCACCGACCAGCCCTCGCGCGGGGTCTCCGTGATGATGACCTCCTCCGGGGTGAGGGCTACGGTCTCGCCGTTCACCTCGACCTCGGCGGATCCGGCACGCAGGGCCAGCGACAGCGCCGCCGCGTCCGCCGCGGCCACGGCCTTGGCCACGTCCTGGACGCCCTTGCCGAACCGCTTGCCCAGCGCCCGGAAGTTCGCCTTGGCCGTCGTGTCCACCAGGGACCCGCCGACCTCGGACAGGGAGGCCAGGGAGGAGACGTTCAGCTCCTCCGTGATCTGGGACCGCAGCTCCGGGGAGAGCGCCTCGAAGCCCGTCACGGCGACCAGCGCGCGCGACAGCGGCTGGCGGGTCTTGACGCCGGACTCGGCCCGCGTGGCGCGGCCCAGCTCCACGAGGCGGCGTACCAGCAGCATCTGCTGGGACAGGACCGGGTCGATCGCCGAGGTGTCCGCGACCGGCCACGTGGACAGGTGCACCGACTCCGGGGCCTCCGGCGTGACCGGGACGACCATGTCCTGCCAGACCCGTTCGGTGATGAAGGGGGTCAGGGGGGCCAGGAGCCGGGTGACCGTCTCCACGACCTCGTGCAGGGTGCGCAGCGCGGCCGCGTCGCCCTGCCAGAAGCGGCGGCGCGAGCGGCGGACGTACCAGTTGGACAGGTCGTCCACGAAGGAGGACAGGAGCTTGCCCGCGCGCTGGGTGTCGTACGCCTCCATCGCCTCGGTCACCTCGGACACGAGGGCGTGGAGCTCCGAGAGCAGCCAGCGGTCCAGGACCGTGCGGTCCGCCGGCGCCGGGTCGGAGGCCGAGGGCGCCCAGTTCGACGTACGGGCGTACAGGGCCTGGAAGGCGACCGTGTTCCAGTAGGTGAGGAGCGTCTTGCGGACGACCTCCTGGATGGTGCCGTGGCCGACCCGGCGGGCCGCCCACGGGGAGCCGCCGGCCGCCATGAACCAGCGCACCGCGTCCGCGCCGTGCTGGTCCATGAGCTGGATCGGTTCGAGGGTGTTGCCCAGGTGCTTGGACATCTTGCGGCCGTCCTCGGCGAGGATGTGGCCCAGGCAGACCACGTTCTCGTAGGAGGACTTGTCGAAGACCAGGGTGCCGACCGCCATCAGGGTGTAGAACCACCCGCGCGTCTGGTCGATGGCCTCCGAGATGAACTGCGCCGGGTAGCGCTTCTCGAAGATCTCCTTGTTCTTGTGCGGGTAGCCCCACTGCGCGAACGGCATCGAGCCCGAGTCGTACCAGGCGTCGATGACCTCCGGGACGCGGACCGAGGTCAGGGAGCAGCCCTCGTGCGTGCAGGGGAAGGTGACCGCGTCGATGTACGGGCGGTGCGGGTCCAGGTTCGACTGGTCCGTGCCGGTCAGCTCGCCCAGCTCCGCGAGCGAGCCGACGCAGGTGAGGTGGTCGTCCTCGCAGCGCCAGATCGGCAGCGGGGTGCCCCAGTAGCGGTTGCGCGACAGCGCCCAGTCGACGTTGTTGTTCAGCCAGTCGCCGAAGCGGCCCTGCTTCACCGAGTCCGGGAACCAGTTCGTCTTCTCGTTCTCCCGCAGCATCGCGTCCTTGACCGCGGTGGTGCGGACGTACCAGGACGGCTGCGCGTAGTACAGCAGCGCGGTGTGGCAGCGCCAGCAGTGCGGGTAGCTGTGCTCGTAGGCGATGTGCTTGAAGAGCAGGCCGCGCTCGTCGAGGTCGGCGGTCAGCTTCTCGTCGGCCTTCTTGAAGAAGACGCCGCCGACCAGCGGGGTGCCCTCCTCGAAGGTGCCGTCGGGACGGACCGGGTTCACCACGGGCAGGCCGTACGCGCGGCAGACCGCGAGGTCGTCGGCGCCGAAGGCGGGGGACTGGTGGACCAGACCCGTGCCGTCCTCGGTCGTGACGTACTCGGCGTTCACGACGTAGTGGGCGGGTGCCGGGAACTCGACCAGGGCGAAGGGGCGCTCGTAGGTCCAGCGCTCCATCTCCTTGCCGGTGAAGGACTCGCCGGTGGCCTCCCAGCCCTCGCCGAGGGACTTCTCCAGCAGCGGCTGGGCGACGACCAGCTTCTCCTCACCGTTGGTGGCGACGACGTAGGTGACGTCGGGGTGCGCGGCCACGGCGGTGTTGGACACCAGGGTCCAGGGGGTGGTCGTCCAGACCAGCAGCGCCGCCTCGCCCGCGAGGGGGCCGGAGGTCAGCGGGAAGCGGACGTAGACCGAGGGGTCGACGACCGTCTCGTAGCCCTGCGCCAGCTCGTGGTCTGAGAGGCCGGTGCCGCAGCGGGGGCACCAGGGGGCGACGCGGTGGTCCTGGGTGAGCAGACCCTTGTTGAAGATCTCCTTGAGCGACCACCACACGGACTCGACGTACTCGGGGTCCATGGTCCGGTAGGCGTCGTCCAGGTCGACCCAGTAGCCCATCCGGGTCGTGAGGTCGGTGAACGCGTCGGTGTGGCGGGTCACGGACTCGCGGCACTTGGCGTTGAACTCGGCGATGCCGTACGCCTCGATGTCCTTCTTGCCGTTGAAGCCCAGTTCCTTCTCGACGGCGAGCTCGACGGGCAGGCCGTGGCAGTCCCAGCCGGCCTTGCGGGCCACGTGGTAGCCGCGCATGGTCCGGAAGCGGGGGAAGACGTCCTTGAAGACGCGGGCCTCGATGTGGTGCGCGCCGGGCATGCCATTGGCGGTGGGCGGGCCCTCGTAGAAGACCCACTCGGGGCGTCCCTCGGACTGCTCCAGGGTCTTGGCGAAGGTCTTGCTCTCGCGCCAGAAGTCGAGGACCGCGTGCTCAAGGGCAGGCAGGTCGACCTGGGCGGGTACCGGGCGGTACTGCGGCGGTGTGGTCATTGGGCTGAACTCTTCCTCCGGCGGGGTGTCACTTCCGTCCGGAGGGACGAGAGCCGGATCGAAGCTGCTCCCGCGGTACCACCCTCCTTGGCCTGCGGACCTGTGGTCCGACGGCCCCCTCATTGGGGTGCGAAGCCGGTTCTACGTGCCTACGGGCACCCCTGCGGGCTCCCTGCGGCCTTCTTCCGGCGGCTCCGGGGTGATCCTTCGCATCGCGCTCGCCCCCGGGCTCTCACCGTCCCCGGGTCGCTCCTGGCTGCGTCCGACGCTACTCGTCCCCATCCATGCCTTTCGCTGGGCCCAGTGTACGGGCCGGGGCGCGGGTCGGCAGACCTGTTTAGGGGCGTGGCGCCGGGGTGCGGCGGGACGTGCCGGATGGCGCAGGGGATGACCCGAATGGACTGACGGGCCGGTCCGGGAAGCCGTGGGGCGCGAGGGGCGGATTACCGGGCCCGGGGCTGGGCACAACGGATGCAGGTTGGCCTCGATGGACGCGTGCCCCGTTGCCGTGGGCCCGGAGTCGATTTATCGTTCCGGCACGATTCGCGAGCAATGATCACAGTATGTGAAGGGGCCGCGGCCATGGTGGCGAAGAAGACCGCCGGGAGTACTGCCAAGAAGGCTGTCGCGAAGGCTGCGGAGGAGCCGGCCGAGGAGGAGTCGGCCGCGAAGAAGGCGGCTGCCGGGAAGACGGCTGCCAAGACGGCCGCGAAGAAGACGGCCGCGAAGAAGACGGCCACGACGAAGGCGGCCGCCGTCAAGAAGACGGCCGCGAAGAAGGTCACGGCCAAGGCGGCCGGGGCCGAGGGGGAGGCGCACGCCGCGCCAGAGACGGGAGCCCGCAAAGTGGTTGCCAAGAAGAGCACCGGCACGGCCAGGAAGACGGCCGCGGCCGCGACCAGCGGGCTGCCCAAGGCGCGCGGCGCCGCGGCCCTCAGCCCCGGCGAGCTGGCCGTACGGCCCGGCGAGGACCCCTGGACCCCCGAGGAGGTCGCCGAGGCCCGCAGCGAACTGATGAGCGAGGTGCTGCGGCTGCGTGCCGAGCTCCAGGCCTCCGACGAGGCCATCTCCGGCCTGATGCGGGACTCCGGCGACGGCGCGGGCGACGACCAGGCCGACACGGGCACGAAGAACATCACCCGGGAGTCCGAGCTGGCCCTCGCGGCGAACGCCAATTCCATGCTGGAGCAGACCGAGCGGGCCCTGGAGCGGCTGGAGTCGGGTACCTACGGACTCTGCGAGAACTGCGGCCAGCCCATCGGCAAGGCGAGGATGCAGGCCTTCCCGCGGGCCACGCTGTGCGTGGACTGCAAGCAGAAGCAGGAGCGGCGGCACTAGGCCGAAGGAGGCGTCCCGGAAGCCCGGCCGCCCGGCGGGAGCGGGGCGCGGCAGCGCGTGCGATACCGGGGCGGCGGCCGAGGGGCCCGCTGACGTACCCTCGTGTCTCGTCAGGGTCCAGGGACCTGGCGAGGCGGTCGGCGCGGCGCGGTCGGAGCGGTGCCGTCTGGAAACCTGGTTCGAGCTAGTTCGAGGGACTCACGTGGCAGAGGCGGAGAGCATCATCGGTACGCCGGAGGTCGGGGAAGACGGCGCCCAGCCGGAGTCCGTCGCGTCCAAGGGCCGGCGGCGGATCGTGGCCCTGCTCGTGGTGGCGGTGCTGGCCTACCTGCTCGACCTCGGCAGCAAGATGCTGGTCGTCGCGAAGCTGGAGCACCAGCCGCCGATCCAGATCGTCGGAGACCTGCTGAAGTTCGAGGCGATCCGCAATCCGGGCGCCGCCTTCGGCTTCGGCGAGGCCTTCACGATCATCTTCACCTGCATCGCGGCCACGGTCATCGTGGTGATCGTGCGCCTCGCGCGCAAGCTGTACAGCCTGCCGTGGGCGATCGCCCTGGGCCTGCTGCTGGGCGGCGCCCTGGGCAATCTGACCGACCGCATCTTCCGCTCGCCCGGCGTCTTCCGCGGCGCCGTCGTCGACTTCATCGCCCCCGCCCACTTCGCGGTCTTCAACCTCGCGGACTCGGCGATCGTGTGCGGCGGGATCCTGATCGTGCTGCTGTCGTTCAAGGGCCTGGACCCGGACGGCACCGTCCACAAGGACTGATCGGGACTGATCCAACGGCCCGTCGGGACCGGGTGCGGGCGTGATCGCGGGACCGGGCGTCTGTCCGGTCCTGCATACTCGACAGGTGAGTACGATTCCCGAGGTCCGCACCCTGCCCGTTCCCGAAGGCCTTGAAGGCGAGCGCGTCGACGCCGCCATCGCCCGTATGTTCGGTTTCTCCCGGACGAAGGCGGCCGATCTCGCGGCCGCGGGGAAGGTGTCGGTCGACGGCAGTGTCGTCGGGAAGTCCGAGCGTGTGCACGGTGGCGCCTGGCTCGAAGTCGAGATGCCCGAGCCCCCGCGCAAGATCGAACTCGTCGCCGAGCCCGTCCCCGGCATGGAGATCGTCCATGACGACGACGACATCGTCGTCATCATGAAGCCGGTCGGCGTCGCCGCCCACCCCAGCCCCGGCTGGACCGGGACCACCGTCATCGGCGGCCTCGCCGCCGCCGGCTACCGGATCTCCACCTCCGGCGCCTCCGAGCGCCAGGGCATCGTGCACCGCCTCGACGTCGGCACGTCCGGCCTGATGGCCGTCGCCAAGTCGGAGCGCGCGTACACCTCGCTGAAGAACCAGTTCCGCGAGCGGATCGTCGACAAGCGCTACCACGCGCTGGTGCAGGGTCACCCGGACCCGATGAGCGGCACGATCGACGCGCCGATCGGGCGGCACCCCAACGCCGACTACAAGTGGGCCGTGACCCAGGAGGGCAAGCCCTCCGTCACCCACTACGACCTGATCGAGGCCTTCCGCGCCGCGTCGCTGCTGGACATCAAGCTGGAGACCGGCCGCACGCACCAGATCCGCGTGCACATGGCCGCCCACCGCCACCCGTGCGTCGGCGACCTGACCTACGGCGCCGACCCGACCGTCGCCAAGCGCCTCGGGCTCACCCGCCAGTGGCTGCACGCGGTCCGGCTCGGGTTCGAGCACCCGTCGGACGGCCAGTGGGTCGAGTTCTCCAGCACCTACCCGGCGGACCTGCAGAACGCGCTGGACGTGATCCGCAAGGAGAGCGAGTGACGGCCGTCGGCTTCGAGGTCCGGGTCGTCTCCTCGGAAGCGGACCTCCGGGCGTGCTTCGCCGTACGGACCGAGGTGTTCGTCGTCGAGCAGGCGGTACCTGAGTCGATCGAGTACGACGCCTACGACGCGGTCGCGGTGCACGTGCTGGCCGAGGGGCCGGACGGGGTCCCGCTGGGCACCGGCCGGCTGCTGCACGGGCCGGACGCCCTGGGCAAGACCGGGTCCGAGGAAGTCGGCTCGCTGGGCCGCCTCGCCGTACGGAAGTCCGCGCGCGGGCTGGGCGTGGGGGTCGCGCTGGTACGGGCGATCGAAGCGGAGGCCGAGCGGCTGGGCCTCGGGTTCGTGGACCTGGGCGCGCAGACGCATGCGCTGGGCTTCTACGAGCGGCTGGGCTACGTGGCCTACGGGCCCGAGTTCCAGGACGCGGGGATCCCGCACCGGTCGATGAGGCGCACCCTCCGCTAGCCCTGCGGCGCCGTCGCCGGGGGCCAGCCCCCGGACGCGGGGTCCGGGGCGGAGCCCCAGGACACGGCGCGGCGCGCGCTCTGGACCCCGCCGCCAAGCGCAGCGGACTGGCAGGGTGTGGGAGTGGATCAGCTAGCTCTGCTGTTCGTGCTCCTGCTCGGGGCAGTGGTGACCGTACCGCTCGGGGACCGGCTGGGGCTGCCCGCGCCGGTGTTGATGACCCTCGGCGGGGTGGCGCTCGCGCTGGTGCCCGCCGTGCCCAACGTGGACATCCCTCCCGAGTACATCCTGCCGCTCGTGCTGCCCCCGCTGCTCTACGCCTCCGTGCAGCGGACCTCCTGGAGGCAGTTCGCCGCCAACGTGCGTCCCATCTTCCTGCTGGCCGTGGCGCTCGTGTTCGTCACCACCGCCGCCGTGGCCGCCACCGCCCATGCCGTCGTGCCCGGTATGCCGGTCGCCGCGGCCGTCGCGCTCGGCGCGCTCGTCGCACCGCCCGACCCGGTGGCCGCCACCGCCGTGGCCGGATCGCTCGGGCTGCCCCGCCGGATGGTGTCGATCCTGGAGGGCGAGGGGCTGTTCAACGACGTCACCGCCATCGTGCTCTACCACGTGGCCGTCGCCGCCGCCGTGAGCGGGAGCTTCTCCTGGCCGGGGGCGCTCGGGGAGTTCGTGCTCTCGGCGGTCGTGGCCGTCGCGGTCGGGCTCGCGCTGGGATGGGCCGCCCACCGGCTGATGGGGCGGCTCGGCGATGCCACGCTCCAGATCGGGCTGACCCTGCTGGTGCCCTTCGTGTCCTACGTACTGGCCGAGGAGCTCCTGGGCTCCGGGGTGCTGGCCGTGCTGACCACGGCGCTGTTCCTCGCCGAGTACGCCACCGACGCCGACGACGTGCTGGGACGGCTGGCCGGACACACCTTCTGGGAGGTGGTGGACATGCTGGTCACGGGCGTGGCGTTCGGGCTGATCGGACTGGAGCTGCACAACGTCTTCGGCGTCGCCCGCGGCCGGGAGTGGGAGATGGCCGGGTGGGCGGCAGCCGTGGTCGCCGTGGTGGTCGCCGTACGCCTGGCGTGGCTGCTGCCGGCCGGCTGGCTCGCGAAGCGGCTGCACTCGCGGCGCGACTACGAGGAGGAGATCCCGCTGAGCTGGCGGGAGTCCGTGGTGATGTGGTGGGCGGGGATGCGGGGCGTGGCCTCGGTGGCGCTCGCGCTGGCCATCCCGTACCGGACCGACAGCGGGGCGGCCTTCCCGGCGCGGGACCAGATCGTCTTCATCGCCTTCGCCGTGATCATGGTGACCCTAGTGGTGCAGGGGCTCACCCTGCCGTGGCTGGTCCGCCGGCTCGGCGTGGAGGCGGACTCCGACGTGGAGGCGGAGATCGCCCGCGCCCTCGCGATTCGCGCCGCCAAGGCCGCCAAGCGGCGGCTGAAGGAGATCGAGGAGGTGGAGGACCTCCCCGAGGAGCTGGTGGAGGTGCTCTACCGGCGGGCCTACGACGTGGGGGCGAGGATCAGCCCCGACATGGTGGACGAGGAGCGGCGCGAGGCGTACGCGAAGCGGGTGGAGCGGATCCGGGACGTGCAGCGGATCCAGCGGGAGATGATGTCCGCGGCCCGGCACGAGGTGCTTTCCGCGCGGAGCGAGCCCGGCGCCGATCCGGAGATCGTGGACCGGGTGCTCCGGCATCTGGACGTGCGCAGCCTGCGTAGCCCGTAGCCCGTAGCCCGCAGCCCGCAGCGCTCGGCCCGTAGCGCTCAGGCCGCTGCCTGCGGCTCGCGGCGGGCGAAGGAGCGCAGGAGGCGGACGTACGGGGACCAGCGCGACGGGAGGGACACCGTGCCGGTGCAGGCGGCCTCGGCGCGGTCCAGGGCGTCCTCCACGCAGGCGTCGTGCATCCAGCGGAAGGCCAGCGGCCAGCTCAGCCGGGCCGGGCCGCCGGTCCGCATCGCGAGGGTGTGCCGCAGCGCCGTGCGCCCGCCGTCGAGCGGTAGCGCCGTGAACTCGTGGAAGCCGTCGAAACCGCGCGGCCCGCTGAAGGCGAACCGCACCCAGGTGCCCGGCACGTACGCCTCGACCGTGTAGCGGACCGGTCCGTGGCCGCCCACCGCGTCGACCCCCAGCGGGCGGTCGAACTCCATCGCGGGCCACTGCGGGTGCGGCCACAGCAGGTCGGGCCGGTCGGCCGTCCGGCCGGAGAGGCTGTCGATGAGCGCGCCCACCTCGCTCGCCCCGGCGGCCAGCACGCGTTCGTGCACGTTGTAGACGGGCATGGATGTCTCCCGGAAGTGAATTAGAGAAGTGCCTCTAGTTGTTCTGGAGAGTACTCTCTGATTCATGGCTCGACCACCCCGCTTCGACACCGGCCAGATCCTCGACGCCGCGGTCCTCCTCGCGGCCTCCGGCGGCCCGTCCGGGGTCACCATGACCGCAGTCGCCCAGGCGGTCGGCGCGCCGAGCGGGTCCGTCTACCACCGCTTCCCCGGCCGGGCGGCCCTGCTCGCAGAGGTGTGGCTGCGGACCGTCGAGCGCTTCCAGGACGGGTACTTCGCCGCCCTCGGCAGCGACCCCGACCCCGCCCTCGCCGCCCGCGCCGCCGGCCGGCACGTCGTCTCCTGGAGCCGCGCCCACCCGAAGGAGGCCGCGCTCCTCCTGTACGGACCCGAGGAGTTCGGCCGGGCCGACTGGTCCGAGGAGCACAAGGACCGCGCCGACCGGGGCAACCAGCGCGTCTTCGGCTTGCTGGGAACCCTCGCCGAAGCCCTCGGCGCGGCCGGCCCCCAGGACCGTGACCGCGTCACCCTGGCCCTGATCGACCTGCCGCTGTCCGTGGTCCGCCGCCATCTGCGCGCCGGCCGCCCGCTGCCGCCGTACGCCGAGGACCTCGTCGAGGAATCGGCCGCGAAGCTGCTGGGCGCCCAGACCGGGGCTCAGCCCCGGGCCTAGACCTGGTAGCGGTTCGGGGCGAAGAGGTGGAGGTGGTCGGCGATCCACTCCGAGGTGCGGGTCAGCCCCTCGTGGAGGGAGACCTCGGGCTTCCAGCCGGCCCATTCGCGGGCCCTGGTGTTGTCCGACAGCAGCCGCTGGACCTCGCTGCCCGAAGGCCGCAGCCGGCTCGGGTCCACGACGACCTCCGCGTCCCGGCCCGAGGCGGTGATCAGGGCGCGGGCCAGGTCGCCGATGGAGATCTCCTCGCCGACGCCGAGGTTGACCACCTCGCCCAGCGCCCGGTCGCATTCCGCGACCGCGAGGAACCCCGCGGCCGTGTCCGTCACGTACGTGAAATCGCGCGTCGGGGTGAGGGAGCCGAGGCGGATCTCGCGTGCACCCGAGTGGAGCTGCGACAGGATCGTCGGGATCACCGCGCGCGCCGACTGGCGGGGCCCGTAGGTGTTGAACGGCCGGACCACCGTCACCGGCAGCTCGAACGCGTGGTGGAACGACAGCGCCATCATGTCCGCGCCGATCTTCGACGCGGAGTACGGGGACTGCGGCTGGAGCGGGTGGCTCTCGGAGATCGGGGCCGTCAGGGCGGTCCCGTAGACCTCGCTGGTGGAGGTGTGCACGAGGCGGCGCACGCCGTGGCGGCGGCAGGCCTCCGCCATGTTCTCGGTGCCGGTGACGTTGGTCTGGACGTACGCGCCGGGCGAGGCATAGCTGTAGGGGATCCCGATCAGCGCCGCCAGGTGGAAGACGGTGTCGCAGCCGGCGACCGCGTCGCTCACCCGGCCCGCGTCGCGGATGTCGCCCGCCCACATCTCGACCGGGCCGTCCGGGTCGGCCAGGTACCGGGCCAGGTGGCCCTTCTCCGCGTACGGCTTGTAGTGCACGAAGGCGCGCACCCTCGCACCCCGTGCCACCAGCAGGTCCACCAGCGTCGAGCCGATGAACCCCTCCGCGCCCGTGACCAGCACGGTCCGGCCGGTCCAGTCCGGGGTCGTCGCGGTGGTCGCGGTGGTCGTCGTCATCGTGGTCATCGTCGTCGCCTTCGTGGTCATACGAGCTCCAAGGGGGAAGGGGCGGGGGAGGAGGTGGGGAAGCCGGCGACGCGCAGGACCTGCGCCGCCAGCAGTTCGGCGGCCCGAGCGTGCGGACCCGGGTCGGCCGCACCGGCCATCGCGGACAGCCGGGCCGGGTCCGCCAGCAGCGGGGCGAGCAGCTGTGCGAGGCGCCCGGCCGTGGCCTCGGCGTCCGCCAGCAGCAGCCCGGCGCCCGCGTCCGACAGCACCCGGGCGTTGTGGGTCTGGTGGTCGCCCGGGGCGTGCGGGTAGGGGACCAGGACGGCCGGGACCCCGGTCGCCGCGAGCTCCGCGACCGTGGCCGAACCGGCCCGGCACACCACCAGGTCGGCGGCCGCGTAGACCAGGTCCATCCGGTCCAGGTACGGCACGGCCCGCGCGATCTGCCGCCCGCCCGAGGCCGACAGCCGCGCCGTGGTGTCCGCCAGCGCCGCCGGACCCGTCTTGATCAGCAGCTGTACGTCGTCCCGTGCCTGCCAGGCCTCCGCCAGCCCGGCCGCCGCCGTGGTGAGCCGGACGGCGCCCAGGCTGCCGCCGTTGAAGACGACCAGCCGCCGCCCGTGGGGCACCCCGAGCGCGTGGCGGGCCTCGGCGCGCAGGGCCGCCCGGTCCACGACGGACAGGTTCGCCAGTCCCGCCAGTGCCGCCGAGATCGGCATCCCGGTGGTCAGCGCCCGGTCCCCGCCCGCCAGATGGTCCCGGCTGCGGTCGAAGGCCACCGCCATGTGCGGGGTGAGGCGGGCCGCGAACTGGTTGGCCCGGCCCGGTACCGCGTTCGACTCGTGGATCAAGGCCGGGAGCCCGGCCATCCGGGCCCCGAGCACGGCGGGCGCGCTCGGATAGCCGCCCATCCCGACGGCCACGTGCGCGCCCTGCGCCCGGATCACGGCCTTCGCCTGCGCGGCCGACCGCAGCAGCGCCGCCGGGAGGAGGTAGCGCTTGGCGCCGAGCGCCGGGTCGAAGGGGATCATGTCGACGGTGTGGAGGCGGTATCCGGCGGCCGGGATCAGCTCGGTCTCCAGACCGCGCTCGGTCCCGACGAACGAGATCACGGCGCCCGGAGCCGCGGCGCGCAGCGCCTCGGCCAGGGCCAGCCCGGGGTAGATGTGGCCGCCGGTGCCGCCCGCGCCGATCACGACGGAGAGCGGCCAACGTGAGGTTGAGGGTGAGGAGGAGGTCATGGACGCACACTCCCGGTGCGTCCTAAGAACGTTCTAAGAGCCGGTCCGGCTGCCCACAGCGGATGGCTGCAGTTCAGAGCCTCCCCACCGCACCTGCGCCCGCCCCGAGGGGCCAATCCGGGAGCCACGAGCCGTATTTGGACGGTCTTGAGGCGCTTCAGCGTCGCCGCCGTGAACACGTCCGAAGATCTCGTCCATCGCCCAGCTTCCTTTTCCCTTCCGTGGCGCTGAGCAACGCGGTTGCCAGGTCCGGGGTCAGGGACTTGCTGGGCCGACCGGGCCTCCCCTCCGGCACCGCGACCGACTCGGCCACGTTGCGCGTTGCCCGGCCGCGCCTCTGCGCATGCGCAAGGGACCGCCGCAGGACCGAAAGCAGCAGCCGCAGCGAACTGTTGGCCAGTATCTCGGCCTTCTCGTCAAGCCAGCCGTCCAGCGTGTCCGCCTCCAGCACGCGCACCTTGGCTGCGCCGAGGGACGGGTGGATGTGCGTCGCGGCCGGGTACCGGTAGGTCTCCATTGCGGAGTTCACGCAGCTTCTGTCGCACCTCGGACTTCGTCTTGCCGGACACCTTGGGGCGGTGGCGCTTCCCCGCCGGGGTGCAGCCCAGCGAAACGGCCCCGATGAAGCGCCCCTTGGACTCCCAGTGGCAATGGGTTCTCGACACTCGACAGGCAGAATGTCCCTATATGTTCTAGATTGGCATAGCTGTTGATCCCCCACGTAAGGAACAGGACATGGCTGACAAGGGCGACTTAGGCAAGATCAAGGGCAAGGCGGCGGAGGCGGCCGGCAAGGCGGCCGACAGCGACCGGATGAGGGCCGAGGGGAAGATGGACCACGCCAAGGGCAAGGCGGCGGAAGCAGCCGGCAGGGCGGCCGAGAGCGACCGGATGAGGGCCGAGGGGAAGACGGACCACGCCAAGGGCAAGGCGGCGGAAGCAGCCGGCAGGGCGGCCGAGAGCGACCGGATGAGGGCCGAGGGGAAGACGGACCACGCCAAGGGCAAGGCGAAGGGAGCCGTGCCCGACGCCAAGGACTCCCTCCGCGGTAAGCACGAGAAGCACGAGAAGCACGAGAAGCACGACAAGCACGAGAAGCACGAAAAGCACGACAAGCGCTGAACCAGCTGCTGACAGAAGGGCCCGCCCCAGAGGCGGGCCCTTCCGCCATGCCGGGTCCGGCTTCCCCGGGCGCCTCTCACCGACTGTGATCAAACTTCCCTGCGCAAAGTTGCGTCCGTCAAGGTTGAGTGACATGCGATCACCGGCCTTTGGGGTGCAAGACCTCCGAGACACCGCTTTCCGGGGTCCTCCTCACCCCTTCCTCAAGAGCGTTTTAAGAGGTTCTCTCAGAACCATTTGGGAGGCTTTGGCGCATGCAGCGGATTCTGGTGGTGGACGACGAGCCCGAGGTGCGGGCCGCCGTCGAGGACGGCCTCGCCGTCGAGGGGTACGAAGTGCGGGGCGCGGCCGACGGGCTGGCCGCGCTGTCCGAGGTGGCGCTCTGGCAGCCCGACGCGGTGGTCCTCGACGTGATGATGCCGGTGCTCGACGGGCTCGGAGTGTGCCGTCGGCTGCGCGCAGTGGGCGACCGTACGCCCGTACTCGTCCTCACCGCCCTCGACGCGGTCAGCGACCGGATCGACGGGCTGGACGCGGGAGCCGACGACTACCTGGTCAAACCCTTCGCGCTCGACGAGCTCCTGGCGAGGGTACGGGCCCTCCTGCGGCGGGCCGCCCCCGACGACCCGGCCGGGGAGGCGCACGTGCTCGCCCACGGGGACCTCGTGCTCGACCCCGTGACCCGCACGGGGTGGCGCGGCGAGCGGCCGCTGGAGTTCAGCCGCACCGAGGCGGCGCTCCTCGAACTGCTCCTGCGCCACCCCGGGCAGGTGCTGCCGCGCGAGCTCGTCCTGGAGCTGGTGTGGGGTCGGGACTTCGGGCCGGACTCCAACTCGCTCGCCGTCTACGTCGGCTACCTGCGGCGGAAGCTGGAGGCCGGGGGCGAGCCGCGGCTGGTGCACACCGTGCACGGGGTCGGGTACCGGCTGGACTCGGCGTGAGCGGCACGGGCGGCACGAGCGGCGTCAGCGGCGCGGGCGGTACGGGTCACGGACGCGGCCGCGCGGGCGGGCGGCGGCTCGGCGCGCGATGGCGGCGCAGGCGGCCGCTGCGGACCCGGCTCGCGCTGGCGGTCACGGCGGCGGTCGCGCTGGTCGCGGTCGGGGTGTGCGCGGCGGCCTTCTTCGTCGTGCGCGGCGCGCTGTACGAGCAGCTCGACCTCAGCCTCACCCAGTCGGCCCGTCTCGCGGCCCAGCGCGAACCGGACGCGGGTCCCGGGACCCTGAGCGGGGAGTGCCGGTTCCTGGCGGCGCCCGCCTGCTCCGAGGTGGTGCCGGCCGATCCGGCGCGCGACCCCTCCGCCCCGTACCTGCTGCCGGTGGCTCCGGCCGCGCGGGCCGTCGCGGCGGGCAGGAAGGCCCCGTACTACACCGACATCGTGCACGCCGGGCATCCGGCGCGGATGCTGACCACCGACTACACCAAGGGGCGGGCGCTCCAGGTGGCGTTGCGGGCGGACACCGTCGAGAAGGGCATCGCGGAGGCTGCGTGGTGGCTGGCGCTGGCGGGGGCGGCGGGGGTCCTGCTGGCCGCGCTGCTCGGCCACTGGGTCGCCCGGACCGGTCTGGCCCCGGTCACCCGGATCGCGGCCACCGCCGAGCGGATCACCGCCACCCGCGACCCGCGGCACCGGATCGAACTGCCCCCGCCCGGCCGGGAGGACGAGATCACGCGGCTCGCCGGGAGCTTCAACACCATGCTGGAGGAGCTGGAGCAGTCGGTGACCGCCCAGCGGCGGCTCGTCGCGGACGCCTCGCACGAGCTGCGGACCCCGCTGACGGCGCTGCGGACCAACGCGGAACTGCTGGCGCGGGGGGAACGGCTGACGGCGGAGCAGCGTTCACGTGCCTTGCTGGCGCTGGGACGGCAGCTGCGCGAGGTGACCGGCCTGGTCAACGACCTGATCGAGCTGGCCCGGGACGAGGAGCCGCAGCTGCTGGTGGAACAGGTGCGGCTGGCTCCGCTGGTGGAGCACTGCGTGGGCGCTGCGCGGGCGCACTGGCCGGGGGTGTCGTTCCGGGTCCGGGCGGAGGAGGGCGTGGTGGTGGCGGGGGTGCCGGCACGGCTCAGCCGGCTGCTGTCGAACCTTCTGGACAACGCGGCGAAGTTCAGTCCGGGCAGGTCGGAGGTGGAAGTGGACCTGTCCGCTCCGGGCGGGTGCGCGGAGGTGACCGTACGGGACCACGGGCCGGGGATCGCGGCCGCCGACCTGCCGTACGTCTTCGACCGGTTCTACCGGGCCGGGGCGGCGCGGGCGTTGCCGGGGTCGGGGCTGGGGCTGGCGATGGCGCGGCAGATCGCGCGGGCGCATGCGGCCGAGCTGACCGCCGAGGCGGCTCCGGGCGGGGGAGCGGTGTTCCGGCTGGTGTTCGGGGGTGGGGATGGGGCCGGCTGACGACTGCCCTGCGGGGCTGGTCCCCTACCCACCCTTCCACCGTTCCCCGGGGCTCCGCCCCGGACCCCGCTCCTCAAACGCCGGAGGGGCTGGAATTGGGTCGGGGGAGTGCCTCGGAGGTGGCGATGCGGGGCAAGGCGTACGGGTGGTGGGTGACCAGCCAGGTCAGGAGGCGTTCGCGGACCGCGCAGCGCAGGGTCCAGATCGCGTCGGCGTCATTCGCCGTGACCACCGCGCGGACGAGGACGGTGTGCGGGGTGGTGTCCGTGACGGCCAGGGAGCCGCTGCGGCCGTCCCATTCCGGGATCGTCTTGAGGATCCGCTGGAGTTCCTCGCGCATCAGGTCCACCGGGACGCTGTGGTCCAGGTGCCAGAACACGGTGCCCGTCATCTGCGCGCCGCCGCGCGACCAGTTCTCGTAGGGCTTGCTCGTGAAGTAGGACACGGGCATCGTGATGCGGCGCTCGTCCCAGGTGCGGACGGTGAGGAAGGTCAGGGTGATGTCCTCCACCGTGCCCCACTCCTTGTCGACCACCACCGTGTCGCCGATCCGGACGGTGTCGCCGAAGGCGATCTGGAGTCCGGCGAAGAGGTTGCCCAGTGCGGACTGGGCCGCGATGCCCGCGACGATGCCGAGGACGCCCGCCGAGGCCAGCATCGAGGTGCCGACCGTGCGCATCTCCGGGAAGGTGAGCAGCATCGCCCCGGCGGCCACCACGATCACCGTCGCCGTGGCCACCCGCTGGATCAGCGTGACCTGGGTGCGGACCCGGCGCACGCGGGCCTCGTCCTCGGCGTCGGCCGCGTAGCGCGCGTAGGCGGAGTCCACGACCGCCGTCACGATCCGCACCAGCAGCCACGCGGCCCCGGCGATCAGGACCAGGGTCAGGGCGTGCCCCAACCCGTCCCGGCTGCGGCGCGCCACCTGGAGCAGGGAGGCGGCCAGGACCAGCAGGAACGGCGGCCGACAGCGGCGCAGCAGCCCCCACAGCGGGGTCTCGCTGTGCCGGGCGTCGGCCCGGCGGAGCAGCACGTCCAGCACCCAGCCCGCGAACAGGGTGACGAGCACGGTGGCGGCGACGACGAGGATCGGGCGCAGGAGGGAGTGCGTGTCCATGGATCTCAACGTAACCGGAGGCGGCCCGGCGGAGCTGGCACGATGGGGGCATGAACATCATGCTTTTCCATTCGACCTATGGGCTGCGGCCCGCGGTGTTGGAGGCGGCCGAGCGGCTGCGCGCGGCCGGGCACCAGGTCCAGGTTCCGGACCTCTTCGAGGGACGCACCTTCGAGACCGTCGAGGAGGGCATGGCCCACCGGGACGGGATCGGCCGCGACGAACTGCTCAAGCGCGCGGTGCTGGCCTCGGCCCCGCACTCCGACCAGGGGCTGGTCTACGCCGGTTTCTCCTTCGGAGGTTCGCTCGCCCAGCACCTGGCGCTGGCCGACGAGAAGGCGCGCGGGCTGCTGCTCCTGCACGGGACGGCCGACCTGGAGGACGACACCTCGGTCGACGATCTGCCGGTCCAGCTGCACATCGCGGACCCGGACCCGTTCGAGACGCACGACTGGCTGAACGCCTGGTACCTGCGGATGCGGCGGGCCGGGGCGGACGTGGAGGTCCACCGCTACCCGGGGGCCGGGCACCTGTTCACGGACCCGGGGCTGGAGGACTACGACGCGGAGGCCGCCGAGCAGGCCTGGACGGCCGCGCTCGGTTTCCTCGACTCGCTGTAGGAACGCGCGCCCTCGTGGGGGCACGCGCGAAGACGGGGCCCCGCACGCGGGGCCCCGTCCTCATGTGCGTCAGGCGCGGTACGCCGTCCACATGCTCTTCATGCGGCTGACCTGGCCCGCGGTGAACTGGTACATGCAGGAGTCGTACGTGTAGTCCATGAAGTTGTGGATCGGGTCCACACCGCTCGCGGTGCAGGTGTCACGGCCGGTCGGGCACTCGAAGGCTGCGCTCTGCTCGGCCGGGGTGTCGGAGACAGAGTCGCCGCTGCCCGAGCAGCCGCCCTGGAAGGTGTGGTAGAGCCCGAGCCAGTGGCCGACCTCGTGGGTGGCGGTGTCGCCCTGGTTGTAGTTGGTGGCGGAGCCGCCGGGGATCGAGCTGTTGAGGATGACCACGCCGTCCATCTTGGGCTGGGAGGCGTAGGAGCTGGGGAAGGTGGCCCAGCCGAGGAGGCCGCCTCCGAGGTTGGCGGTGTAGAGGTTCAGCGCGTTCTTGCCGCCCTTGCGCAGGGCGTTCTTCATGTCCTTCTCGGCCTTGGTGCCGTCGGAGACGGTGTACCAGGTGGAGTTGTTCGTGTAGTCGGTCCCGGCGAGGGAGAACTGGAAGCCGGAGTTCACGTTTCCGGTGCCCTGGCCCGCGTAGGCGGCGTTGAGGACCGAGATCTGGCTGTTGATCTGCGCGGCCGTCAGGTTTCCGGCGCTGCCGGAGGTGATGACGTGCACGTACACGGGGATGGTGATGGTGGCCGCGGCGGCGGACGGGGCGGCCTGCAGGCCCTTGTTCTGGGCGTTCACTGCGGCGAGCTTCTTCGCCAGGTCGGCGTTCATGGCCTTGACCTGGGTGTCGGTGAGCTCGTCCGAGTCGGCGGCGTGCGCGTCCTTGGGACGGGCGACGCGGGCGTTGGCGGCGGCGCCGGAGGCCTGCTCGGCGCAGGCCTCGGCCGGGGTCCTGGCGGTGTGGGCGGCGGCGACGGTGGTGGGGGCCGTCAGGGGGGCGAACGCCAGGGTGCCGGCTACCAGGGCGGTGCCCATGAGGCGGCGGCGGAGCAGGGGGGATATGCGGGCAGCAGCGCGCACGTTGACTCCTCGGAGCATGGTGGGGGACGTGAGTGGGGAATCCTCACGCGGCGCCGAGCTTACGTGTGCATGTCATTTGGTCGGCAAGACCTCGGAAGTAAAAGATTTGTTGCGTGTGATGGCGGAGGGGCGCCTCCTGTGCACCAGGCGCCCCTCCGGACAACAGAAATGACAGATGATCAGCGCACCGGCTGGTCCGCCCGCTCCACCTTCTGCGTCCCGTTCAGCGTCCGGTACGAGCGCTCCCAGGAACTCGTCGCGTCCTGGCGGCGCTTGTCGGAGACCACGTAGTAGTCCATCTGGGAACGCTCGGCGGTCACGTCCAGGACGCCGTAACCGTGGGCGTCCATATCCAGCCACTTCACGTGCCGGTTGGCGGTCTTGATCGCCGCCTCCGCGACCAGCGAGGCCGTGTCCGCCGGCACGTGCAGCAGGTCGTCGATGTTGTCCGAGGTCACCGAGGTCACCACGAACTCCACCCCCGCCGACTTCGACCACGGGTAGGTGGCCGCCGTCACCGGGACGTCGTTCGCCCACGCCATGTGGATGTCGCCGGTCAGGAAGACGGTGTTGCGGATGCCCCGGTCCGTCAGGTGGCCCAGGAGCTCCCGGCGGTCGTCGGTGTACCCGTCCCACTGGTCCGCGCTGATCGCGATCCCGCCCTTGGGCAGGCCCAGCAGCCCCGCGAGCGGCTCCAGCAGGTGCGCGGGCAGCGCCCCGAAGGCCACCGGCGAGATCATCACCGAAGTGCCCACCAGCTTCCAGGTCGCCTGGGAGCCCGCCAGCCCCGCCTTCAGCCAGTCCAGCTGGGCCCGCCCGGTGATGGTGCGCTCCGGGTCGTCCACCTTGCCGCTGCCGATGCCCACCTGCTGCGACCGGAAGGTCCGCAGGTCCAGCAGGTGCAGATCGGCCAGGGTGCCGAAGCGCAGCCGGCGGTAGACGGTGCCCTCGGTGGAGGTGCGGACCGGCATCCACTCGAAGTAGGCGCGGCGGGCCGCGGCGGCGCGGGTCGCGAAGTCGCCCTCGGTGGCCGGATCGTGGTTCTCGGCGCCGCCGGACCAGCTGTCGTTGGCGATCTCGTGGTCGTCCCAGATCGCGATGATCGGGTGGGCCAGGTGGAGGGCCTGGAGGTCCGGGTCCGTCTTGTACTTGCCGTGGCGGGTGCGGTAATCGGCCAGGGTGAGGATCTCGTGCAGCGGCGCGTGCTGGCGTACGACGTACTTCGCCTCGGGGAAGCCGCCGGTCTTGTACTCGTAGATGTAGTCGCCCAGGTGCAGGACCGCGTCCAGGTCGGCCCGCGCGGCCAGGTGCCGGTACGCGGAGAAGTAGCCGGACTCCCAGTTCGCGCAGGAGACCACGCCGAAGCGGACGCCGGGGGTGGTGGTCTCGGCGGCGGGGGCGGTACGGGTCCGGCCGGCCGGGGAGACGGTGCCCCCAGCGGTGAACCGGTACCAGTAGGCCGTCTGCGGCCGCAGTCCCCGTACGTCGGCCTTGACGGTGTGGTCGGAGTCGGCGCTCGTGGTGACGGAGCCGCGGGCCACCACCTTGGAGAAGGCCTTGTCCTCGGCGATCTCCCAGTCCACGACGGTGGCCGGGCCCGCGCCGGAGCCCGGTACGGCCGCGGCGGTCGGGGTGACGCGGGTCCACAGCAGGATCCCGTCGGGCAGCGGGTCGCCGGAGGCCACGCCGTGCAGGAAGGCGGGGGCACCGGCGGCCGCGCCGGACGGCGCGCTCTGCGCGGCCTGCGCGGTGCCGGTGCTCAGCGCGGTCATCGGGACGAGGGCGGCCGTGGCCGCGGCACCCAGGACGACCGTGCGGCGGTTCGGGGTCGACGGGGAAGTCGACTCCGAGGCAGGAGAGGAGAGTTGACTGGTCACGGACGGCCACATTACCGACGGGTATCCGATTCGGACAGACGTCTGAAAGCAACGGGCGGGCGAACTCTCGGAGTTCGCCCGCCCGTCGGTGGTCCAGCCGCGGAATCAGCCCGCGATGGCCTTGTCGATCGCCGTCGTGAACGCCTCGGGCGTCTGCGGCAGCGGGTCGATCTTCTTGCCGTCCATCTTCAGCGTCGGCGTGCCCGTCACACCGCTCTTGTCGAAGGTCTTGGACATCTCCAGCGCCCACCGGTTGTACGTGCCGTCCTCGACGGCCTTCTTGAACTCGGCGTTGCCCTTGAGCGCGGGGACCTGGTCCGCGATCGACAGGAGGACGTCGTCCTTGGCGAACTTGTCGTCCTTCTCCTCCGGGTGGTTCGCCGCGGAGTAGAGGGCCGTCTTGTACTCAAGGAACGCCTCGGGGCTGACGTTCAGCGCGGCGCCCA
Source organism: Streptomyces sp. GL_140 (assembly GCF_057834465.1). NCBI lineage: Bacteria > Bacillati > Actinomycetota > Actinomycetes > Kitasatosporales > Streptomycetaceae > Streptomyces > Streptomyces sp. GL_140. The sequence goes on along the minus strand of NZ_CM174404.1, from coordinate 2,393,469 downwards.
GCGCGCTCAGGGCGTTCTTCGAGCCGCTGCCCGGGATGCCCTTGTCGAGGAAGGTGGCGCCGATGTACTGGATCTTGTACTTGCCGGCGTCGATGTCCTTCTTGACCTGGGGGCCGACCGTCTGCTCGAAGGTGGCGCAGACGGGGCAGCGCGAGTCCTCGTACAGCTCCAGGGTCTTCTTGGCGTCGGCCTTGCCTATGACGACGGTGGTGCCGTTCTCGCCCGTGGTGTTCTTCGGCGCGACCACGTCGGCCTTGGCGGCCGCGTCCCACTCGCCGGGCTTGTTGGCCTGCACGACCAGGTAGCCGACTCCGCCGGCCAGCGCGAGGGCGGCGGCGACGCCGGCGGCCACGAACACCTGGCGGCGGACCTTGGCCTTCTTGGCGTGCGCCTCGCGCTCGGCGCGCAGCCGCTCGCGGGCGGCGGCCTTGTTCGCCTGGCTGTTGCGTGAGCTCATGATGATCTCCGTGGGGTCTGGCTTCGTCCGGAAGCCGGGTGAAAGGGGGGACTGCCCTGCGTGCGTCAGGCGCGAGCGAGCGCGCCGAATGCGCGAGGGGGTCCCCGCCGTCCCACGGAATGTGCGGGGAACCGGGTACGGGCCCCCGTGCGGGCGAGCGCCGGCCGCGGCGTGCGCGGCGCCGAGCCGAAGGCCGTGGCCACCCGGGCCGAGGCCAGGCGCAGCGGCCGGAAGGCGCAGGCGGCGGCCGCGTCGAGCAGCCGGCCCAGCGCCCGCTCCCCGTGCCGCAGCCACACCGAGGCGACCAGCCCGACGCACACGTGCGCGCCCAGCAGCAGCCACGGGGTCCACGCTCCGGGCGCGGCCAGCAGCGCGGCCGCGTCGGCGGAGCCGCCGCCCACCTGGGTCAGCGGTCCGCCCACCGGGGTGCCGCCGCACAGGTCGGCCAGGCCGAGGGCGCGCAGGGGGCCCGACACGGGACCGCCTGCGGGCCCGTAGCAGAGGTGCTGGCCCGCGGTGAAGACGGTGTCGGCGGCCAGCTCCAGGGGCACGAGCAGTCCGGCGATGGGGCCGAGGCCCCGCTCGCGTCCGGCCAGGGCGTAGGCGATCGCGAACACCGTGGCGAAAGCCCCTCCCACCAGGGCGGGAGGCAGCGGCACCTGGGACATCAGGACGTGCGAGCCGGCCGAGAGCAGCACGACGAGCGCGCTGAACAGCGCGGCCCGCAGCCCTCGTAGCCCTACCCCGGATATGCCCATCGCCGCGAGTGTGCCATGAGTCCCTGTGAGGGAGGGTCGCAGGTCCCGATTGAAGACCGAACCATCCCCTTTGGGTGGATTACCGGTTCTGGCGCTGGTTCAGGACGTGCCCGTTGCGGAAGAGGTCCACGAAGATCTGGTGGTCGGCGCGCGCCCGGGTCCCGTAGGCGTGGGCGAAGTCCACCAGCAGCTCCGCGAACCCCTCCTCGTCGGCGGCGATGGCCGCGTCGATGGCCCGCTCCGTGGAGAAGGGGACCAGCGTCTGGCCGCTCTCCTGCTCGTCGGCCGCGCCGTGCATGGTCGCCGTCGCCCGGCCCAGGTCCGCGACCACGGCCGCGATCTCCTCCGGATCGTCCAGGTCCGACCAGTCGAGGTCCACCGCGTACGGGGAGACCTCCGCCACCAGCTGCCCCGAGCCGTCCAGCTCGGTCCAGCCCAGCAACGGGTCGGCGTGCGCCTGCAGGGCCCGCTGGGAGATCACCGTGCGGTGGCCCTCGTGCTGGAAGTAGTCCCGCACCTCCCGGTCGGTGATGTGCCGGGACACCGCCGGGGTCTGCGCCTGCTTGAGGTAGATCACGACGTCGTTCTCCAGGGCGTCGCTGTGCCCCTCCAGCAGGATGTTGTACGAGGGCAGGCCCGCCGAGCCGATGCCGACGCCGCGGCGGCCCACCACGTCCTTGACCCGGTAGGAGTCGGGGCGCACCAGGGACTCGTCCGGCAGGCTCTCCAGGTACCCGTCGAAGGCGGCGAGCACCTTGTAGCGGGTGGCCGCGTCCAGCTCGATGGTCCCGCCGCCGGGGGAGAAGCGGCGCTCATGGTCCCGGATCTCGGTCATCGAGTCGAGGAGGGCGAAGCGGGTGCGGCGGCGGGCCGCGCGCAGGGCCTCCAGCAGCGGGCCTTCGGCCGTGTCCAGGGTGAAGGAGGGGACCTCGTCGTGCTTGGCGCCGGTCGCCAGCTGGTGGATCCGCTCCCGGTAGGCCGCCGCGTAGGTCCGCACGAGCCCGCTGATCTGCTCGTCGCTGAGCGCCTTGGTGTAGCCGATCAGGGCGACGGAGGCGGCGAAGCGCTTGAGGTCCCAGGTGAAGGGGCCGACGTAGGCCTCGTCGAAGTCGTTGACGTTGAAGACCAGGCGGCCGTTGGCGTCCATGTAGGTGCCGAAGTTCTCGGCGTGCAGATCGCCGTGGATCCACACCCGGCCGGTGCGCTCGTCCAGGTACGGGCCGCCGTGCCGCTCGCGCTCCAGGTCGGAGTAGAAGAGGCAGGCCGTGCCCCGGTAGAAGGCGAAGGCGGAGGCCGCCATCTTCCGGAACTTGACCTGGAAGGCGGCTGGGTCGGCGGCGAGGAGCTCGCCGAACGCGATGTCGAACACATCCAGTATCTGCTCGGCGCGCTGTTCGTCGGTCGTCTCGGGTACCGCCATGGCGGGTGCCTCCTGGTGGCGCTGGGTCGATCGCGTGCTGGATCGGATTTCGGACACTGTCCTTGGCTCTGCAACGGATGACCGTACCGGTCGGTGCCCGGGATCTGTCACCCGGCCGACGTAGACTTCAGGGCTGCCACACTCTCTCCCCGCCGGAGGATCCCCACCGTGTCCAAGACGCCGTTCACGCACTTGCACGTCCACACCCAGTACTCCCTGCTGGACGGTGCCGCGCGGCTGAAGGACATGTTCAATGCGTGCAACGAGATGGGCATGTCGCACATCGCGATGTCCGACCACGGCAACCTCCACGGGGCGTACGACTTCTTCCACACCGCGAAGAAGGCCGGAATCACCCCGATCATCGGTATCGAGGCATATGTCGCCCCGGAGTCCCGGCGCAACAAGCGCCGCATCCAGTGGGGCCAACCCCACCAGAAGCGCGACGACGTGTCCGGTTCCGGCGGTTACACCCACAAGACGATCTGGGCGGCGAACTCCACCGGCCTGAACAACCTCTTCCGGCTGTCCTCCGACGCGTACGCCGAGGGCTGGCTCACCAAGTGGCCGCGCATGGACAAGGAGACCATCTCCAAGTGGTCGGAGGGCCTGATCGCCTCCACCGGCTGCCCCTCCGGCGAGCTCCAGACCCGGCTGCGCCTCGGCCAGTTCGACGAGGCCCTCAAGGCCGCCTCCGAGTACCAGGACATCTTCGGCAAGGACCGCTACTTCCTGGAGCTGATGGACCACGGCATCGAGATCGAGCGCCGGGTCCGCGACGGGCTGCTGGAGGTCGGCAAGAAGCTCGGCATCCCGCCGCTGGTGACGAACGACTCCCACTACACCTACGCCAGCGAGGCCGGCGCCCACGACGCCCTGCTCTGCATCCAGACCGGCAAGAACCTCTCGGACCCGGACCGCTTCCGCTTCGACGGCACCGGCTACTACCTGAAGTCCACGGACGAGATGTACGCCATCGACTCCTCGGACGCCTGGCAGGAGGGTTGCGCCAACACGAAGCTGGTCGCGGACCAGATCGACACCGAGGGCATGTTCCAGTTCCGGAACCTGATGCCGAAGTTCGACATCCCGGACGGCTACACCGAAGTCACCTGGTTCCGCGAGGAGACCATGCGGGGCATGCAGCGCCGCTACCCCGGAGGCATCCCGGACGACCGGATGAAGCAGGCCGAGTACGAGATGGACACGATCATCTCGATGGGCTTCCCCGGCTACTTCCTCGTGGTCGCCGACTTCATCATGTGGGCCAAGAACCAGGGGATCGCGGTCGGCCCCGGCCGAGGCTCCGCGGCCGGCTCGATCGTCGCGTACGCCATGGGCATCACCGACCTCGACCCGATCACCCACGGTCTGATCTTCGAGCGCTTCCTGAACCCCGAGCGCGTCTCCATGCCCGATGTCGACATCGACTTCGACGAGCGCAGGCGCGTCGAGGTGATCAGGTACGTGACCGAGAAGTACGGCGCCGACAAGGTCGCCATGATCGGCACCTACGGCACCATCAAGGCCAAGAACGCGATCAAGGACTCCGCGCGCGTCCTGGGCTACCCGTACGCCATGGGCGACCGCCTCACCAAGGCCATGCCCGCCGACGTCCTCGGCAAGGGCATCCCGCTCTCCGGCATCCTGGACCCGCAGCACCCCCGCTACGGCGAGGCCGGCGAGATCCGCGGGATGTACGAGAACGAGCCGGACGTCAAGAAGGTCATCGACACCGCCCGCGGCGTGGAGGGCCTGGTCCGCCAGATGGGCGTGCACGCGGCCGGCGTGATCATGTCCAGCGAGACGATCACCGACCACGTACCGGTCTGGGTCCGCCACTCCGACGGCGTCACCATCACCCAGTGGGACTACCCGAGCTGCGAATCGCTCGGCCTGCTGAAGATGGACTTCCTCGGCCTGCGCAACCTCACGATCATGGACGACGCCGTCAAGATGGTGAAGGCCAACAAGGGGATCGACATCGATCTCCTCGGCCTGCCGCTCGACGACCCCAAGACCTTCGAACTGCTCGGCCGCGGCGACACCCTCGGCGTGTTCCAGTTCGACGGCGGGCCCATGCGCTCCCTGCTGCGCCTGATGAAGCCCGACAACTTCGAAGACATCTCCGCCGTGTCCGCCCTGTACCGGCCGGGCCCGATGGGCATGAACTCGCACACCAACTACGCCCTGCGCAAGAACAAGCAGCAGGAGATCACCCCGATCCACCCCGAGCTGGAAGGGCCGCTCGAAGAGGTCCTCGCCGTCACCTACGGCCTGATCGTCTACCAGGAGCAGGTCCAGAAGGCCGCCCAGATCATCGCCGGGTACTCACTCGGCGAGGCCGACATCCTGCGCCGCGTGATGGGCAAGAAGAAGCCCGAGGAACTGGCGAAGAACTTCGTGATCTTCGAGGCAGGCGCCAAGGAGAAGGGCTTCAGCGACCAGGCGATCAAGGCCCTGTGGGACGTCCTGGTCCCCTTCGCCGGCTACGCCTTCAACAAGGCGCACTCGGCCGCGTACGGCCTGGTCTCCTACTGGACCGCCTACCTCAAGGCCAACTTCCCGGCCGAGTACATGGCCGGCCTGCTCACCTCGGTCAAGGACGACAAGGACAAGTCCGCGATCTACCTGAACGAGTGCCGCCGCATGGGCATCAAGGTGCTCCCGCCGAACGTCAACGAGTCGGAGCCCAACTTCGCCGCCCAGGGCGACGACGTGATCCTCTTCGGCCTCACCGCCGTGCGCAACGTCGGCACCAACGTTGTCGAGTCGATCATCAAGACCAGGAAGGCCAAGGGGAAGTACTCCACCTTCCCCGACTTCCTGGACAAGGTCGAAGCCGTCGTCTGCAACAAGCGCACCGTCGAATCGCTGATCAAGGCCGGCGCCTTCGACGAGATGGGCCACACCCGCAAGGGCCTGGTCGCCCACCACGAGCCGATGATCGACAACGTGGTCGCGGTCAAGCGCAAGGAGGCCGAGGGACAGTTCGACCTCTTCGGCGGAATGGGTGACGAGACCGCGAGCGACGAGCCGGGCTTCGGCCTCGACGTCGAGTTCTCCGACGTCGAGTGGGAGAAGGCCTACCTGCTCGCCCAGGAGCGCGAGATGCTCGGCCTCTACGTCTCCGACCACCCGCTCTTCGGCCTGGAGCACGTCCTCTCCGACAAGACCGACGCCGGAATCTCCCAGCTCACCGGCGGGGAGCACGGCGACGGCGCCGTCGTCACCATCGGCGGCATCATCTCGGGCCTCCAGCGCAAGATGACCAAGCAGGGCAACGCCTGGGCCATCGCCACCGTCGAGGACCTGGCCGGCTCCATCGAATGCATGTTCTTCCCCGCGACCTACCAGCTCGTCTCCACCCAGCTGGTCGAGGACACCGTGGTCTTCGTCAAGGGCCGCCTGGACAAGCGCGAGGACGTCCCCCGGCTGGTCGCCATGGAGATGATGGTCCCCGACCTGTCCAACGCCGGGACCAACGCCCCCGTCGTCCTCACCATCCCGACCGTCAAGGTCACCCCGCCGATGGTGACCCGGCTGGGTGAGATCCTGCGCCACCACCAGGGCAACAGCGAGGTGCGGATCAAGCTCCAGGGGCCGCGCACCACCACCGTGCTCCGCCTCGACAAGCACCGGGTCAAGCCCGACCCGGCGCTCTTCGGCGACCTCAAGGTGCTGCTCGGGCCGTCCTGCCTGGCCGGCTAGCCGAGGACGCGCGAAGAACGCGGGAAGGGCCCGCCCCGGTCGACCGGGGCGGGCCCTCCTCATGTCCGCACGGAGGCGTCAGTTGTGGCCGAAGCGCTTCTGCTTGCTCTTGTGCGCCATGTCCAGCGGCGACGGCGAAGGCGACGGCGACGAGGACATCGACTCGGAGGAGGATTCCGTCTTCGACGGATCCTGCGACGAGCGGGCCTGCTGCTTCTGCGGCTGCTTCTGGTTCTTGTTCTTGGCCATGGGGGAACCTCCGTGAGGGTCTAGGGGCCAGGACCGCCTTCACACTCACACAGCGCCGTAAACGGCGCATTTTGGATCATTACCGCGCGTAGTCGGGGCTCCCACCGCGCACGTCTGAGAGATACGCCACGCCGATGATCGAGTTCCGGCCGTCAACGCCCTTGCGGTCGGGCAGACTCGAGGAAACTCAGAGGACCCCCAGGGAAGAGGGTGGTACGCGTGGACCGCTGCGTCGTCCTGGTGGACGCCGGCTATCTGCTGGGCGCCGCCGCGAGCCTTCTCGCGGGAGAACCTTCCCGCTCCCGCATCACCGTCGACCATGCGGCGCTCATCCAGGGGCTGCGCGAGCGTGCCGAAGCCGACACGGAACAGCCGCTGCTACGGATCTACTGGTTCGACGGTGCACCCGACCGGGTGCCCCAGCCCGAGCACCGCCGGCTGCGCGTCATGCCCCGCGTCACCGTCCGCCTGGGCGCCCTGACCCGCAGCGACGGCCGATGGGCGCAGAAGGGCGTGGACGCCGCCATGCACGCCGAGCTCACCGAGCTCGCCCGCAACCGCGCCTGCTCGGACGTCGTGCTCGTCACGGGCGACGGGGACCTGCTGCCCGGCCTGATGTCCGCCAAGGAACACGGGGTCGCCGTCCACCTGTGGGCCGTCCAGGCCGCCGACGGCGACTACAACCAGTCCGAGGACCTCGTCGCGGAAGCAGACGAACGCCGCGTCCTGGACCGTACGTGGATCACCCGGGCCGTCCGCGCCCGCGACCTCACCGGCCTGTGCGCCCCGGCGCCCGCGCCGCGCCCCGAGATCGCCGCCATCCTCTCCGCGCCCCTGCCCGAGGCGGCCCTCGCCGAAGCCGCGCGCGGCAACGGCAGCCGGCCCGAGACCTCCGAGGAGGCCGAGGAGGGCGGCGTACCCGGCCCGGCCTCGCCCGCCACCGCGAACGGCCGGCCCGTACCGACCCCCAAGGACCTCGCGGGCGCCTTGCGCGCCCCCGGCTCCGCGGCCCCCGCCCCGCCCTCGGCGGGCGGGGCGCCCCCGGTCGGCAGCGCCCTGCGCTGGTCCTCCGACAAGGGCTGGGTCGACCGGGGCGGGCCGCTCGGCGAGCCCGCCGAGACCGCCTCGCTGCCCACCCTCGCCCAGCTCACCTCCGCCGAGCAGCGCTGGGCGGACCGCGAGGAGGACATCACCACCGTCGGCGGCGACCCCTTCGAGGTCGGCCAGGTCTTCGCCCGGCGCTGGATGGAGCGCCTCCCGGAAAGCGTCCACCTGCAGAAACTCGCCACCATGTACCCGCGGATCCCGCACCGCATCGACGGGGAGCTGTTGCGCTACGCCGCCCGCTTCGGGCTCCTCGCCCACAAGGACGACCAGATCGACGAGCACGACCGCTACGCCATCCGCGCCGGGTTCTGGCGCGAGATCGACGTACGGGCGGCCGCCGAACACGTGACGGCCGGCGGTGCGCCTCCCGTCGTGGTCCCGCAGGCCCCCGGGGCCCCCGCGACGGCCGCGGCCGCCGCGGCGGTGGCCCCGGCAGCCGAGTAGGGGCGCGAACCCCGTAGGCTGCTCCCTCGTGAGAACGGGCACAGCACAGGCTGAAACGGGCACGGCAACGGCCGCGGGAGTGGCCTCCGACGTGGTCTGCGCGGTGCGTGACCTGGTCAAGACGTATCCCGCGGTACGCGGACGGCGCGGGGCCCCGGCCCTGCCCGAGACCCGCGCCACCGACGGGATCTCCCTGGACGTCCGGCGCGGCGAGATCTTCGGCCTGCTCGGCCCCAACGGCGCCGGCAAATCCACCCTGGTCCGCCAGCTCACCGGGCTGATGCGGCCCGACGCCGGTTCCGTGACCCTGCTCGGCCACGACCTCGTGCGCCACCCCGAGCGGGCTTCCCGGCTACTGGCCTACCTCGGGCAGGAATCCACCGCCCTCGACGAGCTCACCGTGTCCCTGGCCGCCGAGACCACCGGCCGGCTGCGCGGGCTCGGGCTGCGCGACGCACGGGCCGAGCGGGACTCCGTACTGGAGGAGCTCGGGCTGACCGAGATCGCCGGACGGCCCCTGAAGAAGCTCTCCGGCGGACAGCGGCGCCTGGCCTGCTTCGCCGCCGCACTGGTGGGGGAGCGGCCCGTACTGGTCCTCGACGAACCCACCACCGGCATGGACCCCGTGGCCCGCCGGGCCGTCTGGGCCGCCGTCGACCGGCGCCGCGCGCAGACCGGAGCCACCGTGCTGCTGGTCACCCACAACGTCATAGAGGCCGAAACGGTCCTCGACCGGGTCGCCGTCATCGACCAGGGCCGGGTCATCGCCTGCGACACCCCGGCAGGACTCAAGGCCGAGGTCTCCGACGAGGTCCGCCTGGAACTCGTCTGGCGTACCGCGCCTCCCCTGGAGATCCCCGAGGTCGCCGCGCTCGCCGGGGCGGCCACCGAATCCGGGCGGCGCTGGGTGCTGCGGCTCGGACAGGACGAGGCGCGGGCGGCGGTGGCCGCCGTGACCGGTGGCCCGGCCTTTGCGGCCCTCGACGACTTCACGCTGGCCACGCCGAGCCTGGAGGACGTGTACCTCGCACTGGGCGGGCGCACCTCGAAGGGACTGGTGAAGGCGTGAGCGCCACTGTCGCCGCCACCGCTGCCACGGCCACCGCCGCGGCCGCCGACGCCGGAGCGGGTGCCGAGGGCGTACTGGCTCCGCGTGCCCGGTTCTTCCCGGCGCTCGCCGCCGTCTACCGGGCGCAGCTCTCCCGGGCGCGGGTCTCGCGCATCCCGCTGCTGTTCGTGGCCACCTTCCAGTCCGTCGGGATCATGATCCTGATGCGGGGCGTGGTCGACGGGGGTTCCGAGGCGCGGGCCGTGGTCGCCGGTTCCTCGGTGCTGGTCGTGGCCTTCGTCGCGCTGAACCTGCTCGCGCAGTACTTCGGACAGCTCAGGGCGAGCGGCGGGCTGGACCACTACGCGACCCTGCCGGTGCCGCCCGCCTCGGTGGTGCTGGGCGCGGCCGCCGCGTACGCCTCTTTCACCCTGCCGGGCACGCTGGTGACGGCCGTCTTCGGATCCGTGCTCTTCGGGCTGCCGATGAGCGGACTGTGGATCCTGGCGGCCGTGGTGCCGCTGGCCGGGGCCGCGCTCGCCGGGCTCGGCGCCGCGCTGGGGCTGCTCGCGCCCCGCCAGGAGCTGGCCACCCTGGCCGGGCAGCTCGGGATGTCCGCCGCGCTGCTGCTGGGCGTGCTGCCGCCCGAGCGGATGCCGGACGTCATCGTGTGGGCCCGGGACCTGCTGCCGTCCACGTACGGGGTGGAGGCCTTCGCCCGCACCTTCGAGCCGCACCCCGACTGGGCGGCGGTCGTCCTCGACCTCGGCGTCTGCGCGGCGGTGGGCGTGCTGTCCCTGGCCGTGGCGACCTGGGCGTACCGGCGGGCAGCGGTCCGCTGACGTCGGGGGCCGTCGGCCCCGCTCCTCAAACACCTGGCACGATGTGGGGGTGACCGAAGCCGTGACCTCTCATGAACAGCCCGACGAGCCGCCGCTTCCGTCGGCTTCGCCCGTGGCCGCGCCCCCGACCTCTCCCGCGGTTTCCCCCGAGACCGAGCGCGTGGCTTCCCCGGCCGACATCCGGGACGGGGCCGCGATCGCCCTCGTGGTGGGCGTGACCGGCGTGCTGCTCGGGCTGCTGTGGGCGTGGCTGGCGCCGCGCGTGCAGTACGTCTCGAACGGCGAGGCCGTGTTCCTGCGGGACACCGAGAGCGAGGCGCGGATCGGGTCCGACTCGGTGTTCTTCCTTCTGTCGCTCGGGTTCGGCGTGCTGAGCGCCTCGGCCGTCTTCCTGTGGCGCCGCCGCGGGGGAGTGCCGCAGGTGGTCGGGCTCGTGCTCGGCTCGGCCTTCGCCGCGGTGGTCGGCTGGCGGGTCGGCCTGTGGCTGGGCCCCTCCTCGGACCTGGTGGGCGTCGCCCGGCGGGCGGGGAAGGGAGTTCCCTTCGACGCACCGCTGGAGCTCATGGCGCACGGGGCGCTGCTCGCGTGGCCGATGGCCGCGGTGATCGTCCATCTGGCGCTGATGGCGTTGTGGGGGCCGCGGGAGGTGGTGGCTCCGGCGTTGTCCTGGCCGTCCTATTACCAGGGCCCTGCCGATGCCGTTCCGGCTGACGACGCTCCGGTCGATGCCGCCCCTGCCGACGCTGCCGCGGATCGGTCCGCTGCGGAGCCTCCGCGCCCGTAGCCACTGGGTGGGCCGGGGTTGGGCCCTGCGGGGCCGGTCCCCTACCCATCCCCCAGACTCCGTCCGGGGGGACCCCCAGTTCCACCGTTCCCCGGGGCTCCGCCCCGGACCCCGCGCCTCAAACTCCCCCCAGCTACCGCTGGGAGGTGCCCCCGGGCGGGGCTGGATTTTCCAGCCCCGGCGGGAGACGGCACCGTGCTCGGCTACGCGCGGGCGATCGGGGCCGTGGCGGCTGCCGTCAGGGTGATCAGGGTGGCGGGGGCCAGTTCGACCTCCAGGCCGCGGCGGCCCGCCGAGACGCAGATCGTGGCGAAGGCGGCGGCCGACTCGTCCAGGACCGTGCGCAGGCGCCGGCGCTGGCCCAGGGGGGAGATGCCGCCCAGGACGTAGCCCGTGGTGCGTTCCGCCAGGGCCGGGTCGGCCATCGCCGCGCGCTTGCCGCCGACCGCGGCTGCCAGGGCCTTGAGGTCGAGGCTGCCGGAGACCGGGACCACCGCCACCACCAGGGTGCCGTCCACGTCCGCGAGGAGGGTCTTGAAGACCTGGCTCGGGGATACCCCGAGGGCCTGCGCGGCCTCCTCGCCGTAGGACGGGTGGGAGGGGTCGTGCTCGTACGCGTGGACCTTGAACTCGGCGCCCGCGGCCGTCAGCGCGACGATCGCCGGGGTACCGGCAGGCGCCGGCTTCTTCTTCGCCATCAGTTCGGGCTCGTCGGCGCGCGCGTCAGGTCCACCGCCGGCAGCGACGGGAGGTGGCGGATGACCGCCGTCTCCGCGCGCAGCAGCTTGAGCTCCTCCGCGAGGCGGGTGGCGATGTCCGGGGCCTGGAGCAGCCGCTGCTTCGCCGGGATGTCCAGTACGGCCGCCGCCGCGACCAGGTACGAGACCACCGACGGCTCGTCGGGGAGCTCCGTACCGGTCAGGGACCGCTCGCGGGCTCCCGCCAGCCGCTTCTGGTAGCTGCGGAAGGCGCGCAGGACCCCTTCGGCCAGGGCTCCGGCCCCCTCGCCCGCGTCCTCCGGGAGCTCTTCGAGCTCCGCCGTCAGGTACGGGCCGGTCGCGTCGACGGAGAGCAGCCGGACCCGGACGGTGCCCGTGGCCATGACCTCGAAGCTGCCGTCCTCGCGTTCCCGGATCGAGGCCGCGTCGGCGATGCAGCCCACCCGGTGGAACGCCTGGATGGGGTCCGCGCCGAAACCGGCGGCCGGGCCGCGTTCGGGCAGGGAGGTCTGGTCGGGCAGGCCCGGGGCGGTGGGGGCGACCTCCCGGCCGTCGCGGATCGCGACGACCGCGAAACGGCGCGGCTCGTCCTCGCCCGCCTTCAGCAGCTCGCGCATCATGGCGCGATAGCGCTCCTCGAAGATGTTCAGCGGGAGGACGAGTCCCGGGAACAGCACCGAGTTCAAGGGGAAGAGGGGCAGGCGAACGGTGGTCACGAGGCACAGGGTAGTGGCCGCGGGGCCGGCGCCGTCACCCCCGCCTCAGCAGGCGGGACGCCCCCGCGGCCACCGTCGTGGCCAGGATCCATCCCAGTACCACCAGCGCCGCGGCGCCCCACTGCCAGCCGCCCTTGAGATTCCACTGGTCCTGCTGACCGAGGTCGATCACCGGGAGCAGCAGGTCCAGGGCGAAGAGCGAGGGGTTCCATTCGGGGTGTTCGTCCGCCTTGATCGGCGCGGGGGCCTCGTGCCAGGAGAAGAGCAGGGCCCCCGCCGCCCACAGGACGGCCATCCACAGGGCGGCCCGGCCCGGCCGGTACCCGTAGACCACCAGCCAGTCCTGGACGTACCCCCACGCCCGCAGGGCCGGCGGCAGGGTCGTGCGCCTGCGCCGCTGCTTGGCCAGCAGCACCTCCCGGGCGTCCGCGTCCTCCCCGGAGGCGCGCAGCACGGCGGCGAGGCGCTCGTACGGTTCGGGCGAGTACTCGGGGGTGGCCGCCTCCACCCACTCCAGACGCCGGGTGAGCGGGAAGTGTCCCCGGGGCGCGAGGTTCTCGTAGTCGAACCCCTCCAGGGAGACCCGGCCCGGGCCCGGCCAGCTGGTGGCCATGTCGACGAGCTTGACCACCTTCGCCCCCGACACCACCACCCGTCCCAGCTCCGGCCGCTCGCCCACGAAGCGCAGCTCCGGGGTGTGGATCCGGCGCAGCGACACCTCCTGGTCGGCGGTCAGGACGAAGCGGGCGCCGTAGAAGTCGACGGCGTCGCCGAACCGGCCGTCGTCCAGCCGCAGGCCGCCCTGGCACTCGAACCGCTGCATGCGCTGGCCCCGGCCGGGGGTCAGGCCGATCCCGTACGGGGGAGTGGAGGAGGGGTCGAAATCGCCCGTCGTGGCGTCCAGCGCGATCGAGGTCAGGTACAGGGTGCGCTCGACGGTGAGCTGCGGGGCGTTCAGCGCGCGCCGCCCGTACGGGTTGGACAGCCGGGCCCCGCGCAGGTTCATCGACACGCCGACCTTGGCCCCGCGCAGGCTGACCTCCCCGTACGTGCGCAGCAGCTCGCCCTGGAAGTCCTGCGCGACCGACATCCCGTCGGCCGCCATGGCCCGCCCCTTGTTGTCCCGCTGCACCACGGCCTCGCTGATCAGCAGGTCGGTGCCGATCTGGGCGTCGGTCAGCCGGATGCCGCGCGCCACCCGGCAGCGCTGGAGGTGCAGGTCGCCCTCGGTGTGCAGGCGGGCCGCGTCCAGCCGGGGTATCGCGCAGTTGACCAGGCGCAGCGTGCCGAAGCGGGTCTCGGAGAGCTGGATCTCGCCGTCGAAGCGGCAGGACTGGAGTTCCACGTACGGGGCGACCGTGCCGCCGGAGAGGTCGAGGCGGCCGGTGATCCGTACGCCGCGCAGCTTCAGCGAGGCCACCCGGCCCGGCACCGGGCCCGGACCGTGGAGCAGCAGCAGCGCCACGACCTGTGCGCGCACGCTCCGCTCGGGGCCCCAGGCGGTGTCGGCGTGCGGATCGTCCCGTTCGGCGGTACGGGCGCTGAGATCGCATACGCTGCCCGTGCGGTACGCGCCCCACATGCGCTGTTCCGGGCCGGTGAGATCCGGCGGTTCCCCGTCCGGACGTGCTTCGGCCATGGCGGCCCCCCTCCGCGGACGCGGTGGACGTCACCGCGCGTACCCGAACGCTAAGCGGGCGATGTGACATCCGGGAACGTCCGTGGCGTGTATCAGCCAGTGATACGGACGAACGGTGGCGCGAGGCGGTCTGAGAGAATTGAAACGTGATCTCTCGTATCGACCTGCGCGGTGACACCCTCCCCGAGGGTGGCGCCCTGCGCGATCTGCTGCCCCGTGCCGAGTTCGACGTGGAAGCCGCCCTGGAGAAGGTGCGGCCCATCTGCGAGGACGTCCATCATCGTGGGACCGCGGCGCTGATCGAGTACGCGCAGAAGTTCGACGGAGTGACCCTTTCCCGGATCAGGGTGCCCGCCGAGGCGATCGAGGCCGCCCTCGCGGGGCTCGATCCGGCCGTCCGCGCCGCACTCGAGGAGTCGATCCGGCGCGCCCGGATCGTGCACCGCAACCAGCGCCGCACCGAGCACACCACCCAGGTGGTCCCCGGTGGAACGGTGACCGAGAAGTGGGTTCCGGTGGAGCGCGTGGGGCTGTACGCCCCGGGCGGCCGCTCGGTGTACCCGTCCTCGGTCGTCATGAACGTCGTACCGGCCCAGGAGGCGGGCGTCGGGTCGATCGCGCTGGCCTCCCCGCCGCAGGCCGAGTTCGACGGCCTGCCGCACCCGACGATCCTCGCCGCGTGCGCGCTGCTCGGCGTCGACGAGGTGTACGCCGCCGGCGGCGCCCAGGCCGTCGCGATGTTCGCGTACGGGACCTCGGGACCCGACGGGTGCCCCCCGGCGAACATGGTGACCGGCCCCGGCAACATCTGGGTCGCCGCCGCCAAGCGCTACTTCACCGGGAAGATCGGCATCGACACCGAGGCCGGCCCGACCGAGATCGCGGTCCTCGCCGACTCCACGGCCGACCCGGTGCACGTCGCCGCCGACCTGATCAGCCAGGCCGAGCACGACCCGCTGGCCGCCGCCGTCCTGGTGACGGACTCCGAGGAGCTCGCGGCCGCCGTCGAGAAGGAGCTGGAGCCGCAGGTCGCGGCCACCAAGCACATCGAGGACCGGATCAAGCCCGCGCTCGCAGGCCGCCAGTCCGCGATCGTGCTCGTCGACTCCCTGGAGGACGGTCTCAAGGTCGTCGACGCGTACGGCGCCGAGCACCTGGAGATCCAGACCGCCGACGCGGCGGCCTGGGCCGCCCGCGTGCGCAACGCCGGCGCGATCTTCGTCGGCCCGTGGTCCCCGGTCTCGCTCGGCGACTACTGCGCCGGATCGAACCACGTGCTGCCCACCGGCGGCTGCGCCTGCCACTCCTCGGGCCTGTCCGTGCAGTCCTTCCTGCGCGGCATCCACATCGTCGACTACACGCGGGACGCCCTCGCCGAGGTCACCCACCACGTGGTGACGCTGGCCGAGGCGGAGGACCTGCCCGCGCACGGCGCGGCTCTCAAGGCACGATTCGGGTGGAAGGTTCCGCAGGCATGACGGGCACGCAGGACACGACAGGCACGCAGGACGAGGCGGCGGCCGTCATCGGCATCGACGACCTCCCCGTCCGCGACGAGCTGCGCGGCCAGACCCCCTACGGGGCCCCGCAGCTCGACGTCCCCGTCCAGCTCAACACCAACGAGAACCCGTACGGGCTCCCCGAGGAGCTCGTCGCCCGCATCGCCGAGCGCGTCGCCGAGGCCGCCCGCACCCTCAACCGCTACCCCGACCGGGACGCGGTCGAGCTGCGCACCGAGCTGGCCGCCTACCTGACCCGTACGGGCAAGCACGCGGTCGCACGGGAGAACGTATGGGCCGCCAACGGCTCCAACGAGGTCCTCCAGCAGCTGCTGCAGACCTTCGGCGGGCCCGGCCGCACCGCGATCGGCTTCGAGCCCTCGTACTCGATGCACGCGCTGATCGCGCGCGGCACCGGCACGGAGTGGATCTCCGGTCCGCGCAACGAGGACTTCACGATCGACCTGGAGTCGGCGGAGCGGGCCATCGCCGAGCACGCCCCCAACGTGGTCTTCATCGCCTCGCCCAACAACCCCACGGGTACCGCGGTCGGGGCGGAGACCGTCCTGGCGATCTACGAGGCCGCGCAGGCGGCCGGGCCCTCCGTGGTCATCGTGGACGAGGCCTACGTGGAGTTCAGCCACCGGGACTCGCTGCTGCCGCTGATCGAGGGCCGCCCGAACCTGGTGGTCTCCCGGACCATGTCCAAGGCCTTCGGCGCGGCCGGCCTGCGCCTGGGCTACCTGGCCGCGCACCCCGCCGTGGTCGACGCCGTGCAGCTCGTACGCCTGCCGTACCACCTGTCGGCCGTCACCCAGGCGACCGCGCTGGCCGCCCTGGAGTACACCGACACCCTGCTCGGCTACGTCGAGCAGCTCAAGGCCGAGCGGGACCGCCTGGTCACCGAGTTGCGCGGGATCGGCTACGAGGTCACCGAGTCCGACTCGAACTTCGTGCAGTTCGGCAGGTTCGAGGACTCCCACACCGCCTGGCAGAAGATCCTCGACCGGGGCGTCCTGGTCCGGGACAACGGCGTGCCGGGATGGCTGCGGGTCACCGCGGGCACCCCGGCCGAGAACGACGCGTTCCTGGAAGCGGTTCGCGCACTGAAGAAGGAGCAGCACGCATGAGCCGCATCGGACGGGTCGAACGGACCACCAAGGAGACCTCGGTCCTCGTCGAGATAAACCTCGACGGCACCGGCAAGGTCGACGTCTCGACGGGCGTGGGCTTCTACGACCACATGCTCGATCAGCTCGGCCGCCACGGCCTCTTCGACCTCACGGTCAAGACCGAGGGCGACCTGCACATCGACAGCCACCACACCATCGAGGACAGCGCGCTCGCGCTGGGCGCCGCCTTCAAGCAGGCCCTCGGCGACAAGGTGGGCATCTACCGGTTCGGCAACTGCACCGTGCCGCTCGACGAGTCCCTCGCCCAGGTGACCGTCGACCTGTCCGGCCGCCCGTACCTCGTGCACACCGAGCCCGAGAACATGGCGCCGATGATCGGCAGCTACGACACGACGATGACCCGGCACATCTTCGAGTCCTTCGTCGCGCAGGCCCAGATCGCGCTGCACGTCCACGTGCCCTACGGCCGCAACGCCCACCACATCGTGGAGTGCCAGTTCAAGGCCCTCGCCCGCGCCCTGCGCTACGCCGCCGAGTTCGACACGCGCGCGGCCGGGATCCTGCCTTCCACGAAGGGCGCCCTCTAGCGTGAACGGGCTCAACACGATCCTGATCGTCCTCGGCCTCTTCCTGGCCGGAGGCGTCTACTCCTTCCAGAAGCAGCAGATGCCCAAGTCGGTCGTCATCCTGCTCGCCATCAGCTCCGCGCTCTGCCTCGTCGCCGGAGTCCTGCGTATTCAGGGGATTTGGGAATGAGCGCAGTCAGCCCCACCAAGAAGGTCGTGGTCTTCGACTACGGCTTCGGCAACGTCCGCTCCGCCGAGCGCGCCCTCGCGCGCGCCGGCGCGGACGTGGAGATCACCCGCGACTACGACAAGGCCATGGACGCCGACGGACTCCTCGTCCCCGGTGTCGGAGCCTTCTCGGCCTGCATGAAGGGGCTCAAGGACGCGCGCGGCGACTGGATCATCGGCCGCCGGCTCTCCGGCGGCCGCCCGGTCATGGGCATCTGCGTCGGCATGCAGATCCTCTTCGAGCGCGGCATCGAGCACGGGGTGGAGACCGAAGGCCTCGACGAGTGGCCCGGCACGGTCGGCCCGCTCAAGGCCCCGATCGTCCCCCACATGGGCTGGAACACCGTGGAAGCCCCGGCGGACAGCCAGGCCTTCGCGGGTCTCGACGAGGACGCCCGGTTCTACTTCGTGCACTCCTACGCGGCCCACGACTGGACCCTGGAAGTCACCAACCCGCTGATCAAGGCGCCCAAGGTCACCTGGGCCACGCACGGCGAGCGGTTCGTCGCGGCGGTGGAGAACGGGGCCCTGTGGGCCACCCAGTTCCACCCCGAGAAGTCCGGGGACGCCGGCGCCCAGCTCCTCACCAACTGGATCGAGACCCTGTGATGACGACCCCCAAGAAGCTTGAGCTGCTCCCTGCGGTCGACGTCCGCGACGGCCAGGCCGTCCGCCTCGTGCACGGCGTGTCCGGCAGCGAGACCTCCTACGGCTCCCCGCTCCAGGCCGCCCTGGCCTGGCAGGCCGCCGGCGCCGAGTGGCTGCACCTGGTCGACCTGGACGCCGCCTTCGGCACCGGGGACAACCGCGCGCTCGTCGCCGAGATCACCGGCGCCATGGACATCAAGGTCGAGCTGTCCGGCGGCATCCGCGACGACGCCTCGCTCGCCGCGGCCCTCGCCACCGGCTGCACCCGGGTCAACCTCGGCACCGCCGTCCTGGAGACCCCCGAGTGGGCCGCCAAGGCCATCGCCGAGCACGGTGACAAGATCGCCATCGGCCTCGACGTGCGCGGCACCACCCTCAAGGGCCGCGGCTGGACCAGCGAGGGCGGGGACCTCTACGAGACCCTCGCGCGCCTGGACTCCGAGGGCTGCGCCCGCTACGTCGTCACCGACATCGGCAAGGACGGCACCCTCACCGGCCCCAACCTGGAGCTGCTGAAGAACGTCTGCGCCGCCACCGACCGCCCCGTCGTCGCGTCCGGCGGCATCTCCTCCCTCGAAGACCTGCGCGCGCTGGCCGCCCTGGTCGGGGACGGGGTCGAGGGCGCGATCGTGGGCAAGGCCCTGTACGCCAAGGCGTTCACGCTCGAAGAAGCCCTGAAGGTGGTCTCCGCATGAGTTCCGAGCAGATTTCCCCCGTGCCGTCCGACGTCCGGCGCATCTCCTCCGGCGGCGCCTACGAGGACGTCCTCGGCTACTCGCGCGCGGTGCAGCTCCCCAACGGGCTGGTCCTGGTCTCCGGCTGCACCGGAGCCGACGCGGGCGGCCCGTACGACCAGACGATGAAGGCCTTCTCCGTGGCCTTCGCCGCCCTGGAGCAGGCCGGTCTCGGCCCCGAGCACGTGGTCCGCACCCGGCTGTACCTCACGCACGCCCGGGACGTGGACGAGGTGGGCCGCGCCCACAGCGAGCTCTTCGACAAGATCCGCCCCGCCTCGACGCTGATCATCGTCAACGGGTTCGTCGACCCCAGCATGGTCGTCGAGGTGGAGGTCGAGGCCTTCGGCCCGGCCCCCGTCGCCGGAGGCTCCGCATGACGCTCTCCGTACGGGTGATCCCCTGCCTGGACGTGGACAACGGCCGGGTCGTCAAGGGAGTCAACTTCCAGAACCTGCGCGACGCCGGCGACCCCGTCGAGATGGCCAAGCTCTACGACGCCGAAGGCGCCGACGAGCTGACCTTCCTCGACATCACCGCCTCCTCCGGGAACCGCGAGACCACCTACGACGTGGTGCGCCGCACCGCCGAGCAGGTCTTCATCCCGCTGACCGTGGGCGGCGGCGTACGCACCGCCGACGACGTGGACAAGCTGCTGCGGGCCGGCGCCGACAAGGTCGGCGTGAACACCGCCGCCATCGCGCGGCCCGAGCTGATCCAGGAGATCGCCGAGCGCTTCGGCCGCCAGGTGCTGGTGCTGTCGGTCGACGCCCGCCGGACCGCATCGGGTTCCTTCGAGGTGACCACCCACGGCGGCCGCCGGAGCGCCGGCATCGACGCCGTCGAGTGGGCCCACCGCGCGGCCGAACTGGGCGCCGGGGAAATCCTGTTGAACTCGATGGACGCGGACGGTACCAAGGACGGCTACGACACCGAGATGATCGCGGCCGTGCGCAAGCACGTCACGGTCCCGGTGATCGCCTCGGGCGGCGCGGGCAAGCTCGCTCACTTCGCGCCGGCGATCGCGGCGGGGGCCGACGCGGTCCTCGCGGCGTCCGTGTTCCACTTCGGCGACCTGCGCATCGGGCAGGTCAAGGACGTGCTGCGGGAGGCGGGCCACCCGGTCCGCTAGAGGTTCCACCTGGGGGCGGGTGCGGGTTGAGCGGGAACGACATCGGCGGGGGCGTCGGGGACGGCGGGGGCGCGGGGTCAGGCAGCGTCTGGCGGGACGCCAACGTCCTGCGCTGGCTGGCCGCCTACGGGGCTTCGCTCATCGGGGACGGGGTCTACTTCCTCTCCCTCGGCTGGACGGCGGCGCAGACCGCCGGCCCGGCCGAGGTCGGGGTGGTCATGGCCGTCGGCGCGGTGCCGCGGGCCCTGCTCATGCTGGGCGGCGGAGTGGTCGCCGACCGCTTCGGCCCCCGGCTCGTGGTGATCTCCTCGGACGCCGTGCGCTGCGCGGTGATCCTGGCGCTGGCCGCCCTGGTCGCCCTGACCTCACCGGGCCTGTGGATCCTGGTCCTCGTCGCGCTCGTCTTCGGCGTCGTGGACGCGCTGTTCATGCCGGCCGTCGGCGCGCTGCCGCCGCGGATCGCCGCGCCGGGGCAACTGGTCCGGGTCCAGGGACTGCGCAGCCTCGCCGAGCGCGTCGGGCACACGGCAGGGCCGCCGGTGGCGGGCCTGGCGATGGGCCTCGGCGGCCCTGCGGCGGCCTTCGGGGTGGCCTCGGCGCTGTTCGGGCTCTCGCTGGCGCTGCTGGTGGCGGTACGCATCTCCCCGCTCGGGGAGCCCGCGGGGTCCTCGGGGTCCCCGGCGTCCCCGGCGCGTTTCGCGGAGAGCCCCTGGCGCCAGCTCCGGTCCGGCCTCCGGTACATACGGGGGCACGGGCTGATAGGCCCCCTGGTCCTGTCCGGGGCGCTGAGCCAGCTGGGCACCTCCGCGCCGATGACGCTCGGGCTGATCCTGGTCGCGCAGGACCGCGGCTGGGGTGCGGGCGGGGTCGGCTGGATCGTGGGAGCCATGGGGGTGGGCGCGGCGTCCAGCGCGCTCCTGCTCACCCTGATCCCGCGGTTCCCCCGGGCCGGGGCGGTCCAGAACCTCACCCTGATCCTCGGCTCGGCCGGCATCGGCGGGCTGGTCCTGGCTCCGAGCCTGCCGGTGGCGGTCGTGCTCGCCCTGCTGACGGGCCTGGTCTGCGGGATCTGCGGAGGCCTGGCGGTCGCCCTGATCCAGACCGCCACGGATCCCTCGTACCTGGGCCGGGTCAGCTCCGTGATGGCCTTCACGGCGGTCGGGCTGGCGCCGCTGGCCTATCCCGTCTTCGGCTTCGCCGCCGATCTGTGGGGCGTGACCCCCGTGTTCCTGGCGGGAGCCGCGGTGTCCATGGCGGGTGCGATCGTCGGCACCTCGGCGCCTGCGGTCCGGCGGGCGGAGCTGGCCTTCGCCTGAGGGTGCGGGTGCGGCCCTGCGGGGCTGGTCCCCTACCCACCCTTCCACCGTTCCCTGGGCTCTGCCCGGACCCGGTCCTCAAACTCCCCCCAGCTACCGCTGGGAGGTGCCCCCTGGACGGGCTGAAGGCGCCGAGCCGCGGAAAATCCAGCCCCGCCGGCGTTTGAGGCGGCCCTGGCCCGGGAGGGTCAGATGCCCAGGCGGGCTGCCGTGAGCTTCGTGATCGCCTCCGCCGGGCCGTCCAAGGCCACCGTGGCAGCGGCCTGGCGGCCGAACAGGAACAGGGTCAGCTCTCCCGGCTCGCCCGTCACCGTCACCACCGGGGCGCCCTTGTGGGCCACCGCCGTCTGGCCGTTCGGGCGGCGCAGGACCAGGCCCACCGGGGAGCGGCGGCCCGTGAGGCGGGCCAGCTTCTCCAGGCGGGACCACAGCGAGTCGGAGAAGACCGGGTCCAGCGCACGCGGGGACCAGTCCGGCTGGGCGCGGCGGACGTCCTCCGCGTGGACGTAGAACTCCACCGCGTTCGCCGCCTCGTCGATCTGCTTCAGGGAGTAGAGGGACATCTTCGGCGGGCCCGTGCGGATCAGCTGCACGAGTTCCTCGTACGGCTTGGCCCCGTACTCCTCCATCGCCTGGTCCAGGCGGCCCTTGAGGACGTTGAGGAGGAGCCCGCCCGCCGCGTCGGGGCGGCGTTCGCGCACCACCACGTGCGCCGCGAGCTCCCGCGTCCGCCAGCCGTCGCACAGCGTCGGCGCCTCGGGCCCGGCCGACTCCAACAGATCGGCCAGCAGCAGTCGTTCACGCTTCGCATGGGTAGACATGCGGGCCAGCCTACGGCCGGAACCCGTGCCACGCCTGCCCATCAGGCGGACAGGGAGCCGTGGTGGCAGCACCGGCCCGGCACAATGGGATCCATGAGTACGTCCTCCCTAGATCCCGCCATCGGCGCCCGCCTCAAGCGCTCCGCGGACGGTCTGGTCCCGGCCATCGCCCAGCAGTACGACACCGGTGAGGTGCTCATGCTCGGTTGGATGGACGACGAGGCCCTGCACCGCACCCTGACCACCGGCCGCTGCACGTACTGGTCGCGCAGCCGCCAGGAGTACTGGGTCAAGGGCGACACCTCCGGCCACTTCCAGCACGTGAAGTCCGTCGCCCTCGACTGCGACGCCGACACGCTGCTGGTGCGGGTGGACCAGGTCGGGGCGGCCTGCCACACCGGGGCCCGGACGTGCTTCGATGCCGACGTCCTGCCCCTGGCCGGTCCCTCCGGCCCCACCGCCGAAGCCGAACAGCCGCAGTCGAAGAGGTAGGGTCCCACGCCATGGATCTTGAGACGTTCCGCAAGCTCGCGGCCGACCGCCGCGTCATCCCCGTCAGCCGCAAGCTGCTGGCGGACGGGGACACGCCCGTCGGGCTCTACCGCAAGCTGGCCGCCGAACGCCCCGGGACGTTTCTCCTGGAGTCCGCCGAGAACGGCCGCTCCTGGTCGCGCTACTCCTTCGTAGGCGTCCGCAGCGCCTCCACCCTGACCGTCCGCGACGGCGAGGCCCACTGGATCGGCACCCCGCCCGTCGGCGTGCCGACCTCCGGTGACCCGCTGGACGCCCTGCGGCAGACCGTCGAGGCCCTGCACACCCCGCGCGACCTCTCCTCCACCCTGCCGCCCTTCACCGGCGGCATGGTCGGCTACCTCGGCTACGACATCGTGCGCCGGCTGGAGCGCATCGGTGAGCACACCGACGACGACCTCCAGCTGCCCGAGCTGACCATGCTGCTCACCTCCGACCTGGCGGTCCTGGACCACTGGGACGGCACCGTCCTGCTCATCGCCAACGCGATCAACCACAACGACCTCGAAGCCGGCGTGGACGAGGCGTACGCGGACGCCGTCGCCCGCCTCGACGCGATGGAGGCCGACCTCGCACGGCCCGCCCCGTACGCGCCGATGCCGCTGCCGGACTCCGAGCTTCCCGAGTTCTCGGCCCTGTGGGGCGGCGAGAAGTACCAGGAGGCCGTCGAGGACGTGAAGGAGCGGATCCGGGCCGGCGAGGCCTTCCAGGTGGTGCCCTCGCAGCGGTTCGAGACCCCCTGCAAGGCCTCCGCGCTCGACGTCTACCGGGTCCTGCGGGCCACCAACCCGTCCCCGTACATGTACCTCTTCCGCTTCGAGAACGGCTTCGACGTGGTCGGGTCCAGCCCCGAGGCGCTGGTCAAGGTCGAGGACGGCCGGGCCATGGTCCACCCCATCGCCGGCACCCGGCACCGCGGCGCGACCCCGCAGCTGGACAACGAGCTCGCCGACGAGCTGCTGGCCGACCCCAAGGAGCGCGCAGAGCACCTCATGCTCGTCGACCTGGGCCGCAACGACCTGGGCCGGGTCTGCGAGCCGGGCTCCGTCGAGGTCGTCGACTTCATGAGCATCGAGCGGTACTCGCACGTCATGCACATCGTCTCGACCGTGACGGGCCGCGTCGCCCGGGGCAAGACCGCCTTCGACGTCCTCACCGCCTGCTTCCCGGCCGGCACCCTGTCCGGCGCTCCCAAGCCGCGCGCCATGCAGATCATCGAGGAGCTGGAGCCCACCCGCCGCGGTCTCTACGGGGGCTGCGTCGGCTACCTCGACTTCGCCGGGGACTCCGACACGGCCATCGCCATCCGCACCGCACTGCTGCGCGACGGCAAGGCGTACGTCCAGGCCGGGGCCGGAGTGGTCGCGGACTCGGTGCCCGAACTGGAGGACGCGGAGTGCCGCAACAAGGCCGCCGCGGTGCTGCGCGCGGTGGGAGCGGCGAACCGCCTCCACGGCTCGTGAACCGGTAGGGGATAGTGGGGGGCGTGAGTGCCGTACCCCCACCCCGAACCGACCGCGCCGCCACCGACCCCGGGTCCGAACCCGTCCCGGAGGGCCGCGGCCCAGGCCGCCGCAGCGTGGCCGTCGCCCTGCTGCTCGGCACCCTCGGTGCCACCGTGGTCCTGCTCGCCTCCGGGCGGGTGTGGGCACGGGGCACGGCCGCCTTCGGCGGCGGCTCGCTGCCGCTGAGCGCGGACGGCCAGAGCGTCACCGGACTGCCGGCCGCCCTGGCCATAGTGGGCCTCGCCGCCCTGGTCGCCGTCTTCGCCGTCCGCGGCAGGAGCCGGCTGCTGGTGTCGGCGCTGCTCGCCCTGAGCGGCCTGGGCGCGGCGGCGGCCGCGCTGGTCAACGCCGACGGCCGGCGCGCCCTGGACGCGGAGGCCGCCCGTACGACGGCGGACACCGCGGCCCAGGTGGCCGGCCTGACCCATACGGCCTGGCCCTACGTGACGGCGGGCGGCGCGGCGCTGATCCTGGTGGCGGGGCTGCTCGCCCTGCGCTTCGGGCGCGCCTGGCCCGCGATGGGCGGCCGCTACGAGCGCGACGGCAGCGCGAAGCCCCGTAGGGCGCCCGTGGTGGACCCGGACCGGCCCGAGGACCTGTGGAAGGCTCTGGACCGGGGCGAGGACCCGACCGGGACCCCCTGAACCGCGCGGCCTTCCGGTGCGGGACAATGAGCACCGAGCGTTCGACACAGCACGTGCGGCGTGCGACAGAGCACACCCGAGTACGAGGAGCAACTCATGGCGGGCACTAGCCACGGACACACCCCGGCCGCCTGGACCGGTGTCATCATCGCCTTCATCGGTTTCTGCGTCTCCGGCGCCTTCATGGTGCTGGCGAACCCGCTGGGCTTCTGGGCCGGCCTCGTCGTCGTCGCGCTCGGCGGTGTCGTGGGTCTGGCCATGAAGGCCGCGGGCATGGGTGCGCCGAAGGCCACCCACAAGGACCTCTCCGAGGTCATCGCCGCCAACCGCCTGGCCAAGGTCTGAGGCGAGCCGGGGCCGAGCAGGGCCACCGACTTCGAAAGGCGCGGCCCTGTCGGGCTGCGCCTTTTGTCATGAGCGGAGAGAATCAGCAGGTGGACGCCTCTCGCACCCCAGAACGCACGCCGTCCGCGGCGCCCGCCGCCGCGGCCGGTCCCGCGTCCCGGTCCCGGCGGCTGGCCTCACCGGCGCTCACGCTGGCCACCGCCACCGCGGCCCTCGCGTACGTGGGCACGGTGAACCCGTACGAACCGGGCCACTACCCGGTCTGTCCGCTGTTCCGGCTGACCGGCGTGCTCTGCCCCGGCTGCGGGGGACTGCGCAGCGCGCACGCGTTCGCCCACGGCGATCTCGTGACCGCCCTCGGGGCGAACGCCCTGGCGGTGGTCGGCTACTTCGCCTTCGCGGGTTTCATGCTGCTGTGGCTGGTCCGCGCGTACCGCGGCGGACGGGCCCCGAGGCTGGTCATGAAGCCGGTGTACTGGTGGGGGATCGGACTGGTGGCACTGGTCTTCTCGGTGCTGCGGAACCTGCCCGCGGGCTCCTTCCTGGCGCCCTGAGGTATCGATGAAGCAAAGATTCCCCATGTCCATTTAATGGGACGCCGTCAACCGTGTGCGGAGGGCAAGGCGTCCTGCGGATACCATTTGAACTGCTGACCTTGCGGTTGTACGTGTCCGCAAGGCGGCCGACCGCCATCGACCCGGAAGGGGGCCGCTCGCGTGAGTGTGCTCGACGAGATCATCGAAGGGGTCCGCGAAGACCTTGCCGAACGGCAGGCACGCGTCAGCCTCGACGAGCTCAAGGAGCGTGCCGCCAAGGCGCCCCAGGCCAAGGACGGCGTCGCTGCCCTGCGCGGTGACAGCGTCAAGGTGATCTGCGAGGTCAAGCGCTCCAGCCCGTCCAAGGGCGCGCTGGCCGCCATCGCCGATCCGGCCGGGCTCGCCGCCGACTACGAAGCGGGCGGTGCGGCGGTCATTTCCGTCCTCACCGAGCAGCGTCGTTTCGGTGGCTCGCTGGCCGACCTGGAGGCCGTCCGCGCCCGCGTGGACATCCCGATCCTGCGCAAGGACTTCATCGTCACGGCGTACCAGCTGTGGGAGGCCCGCGCCTACGGCGCCGACCTCGTGCTGCTGATCGTCGCGGCCCTGGAGCAGGAGGCCCTCGTCTCCCTCATCGAGCGTGCCGAGTCCATCGGACTCACCCCGCTCGTCGAGGTCCACGACGAGGAGGAGATCGAGCGTGCGGTCGCGGCAGGCGCAAGGATCATCGGCGTCAACGCCCGCAACCTGAAGGACCTCAAGGTCGACCGCTCCACTTTCGAGCGCATCGTCGGCGAGATCCCGGCCCACATCGTCAAGGTCGCCGAGTCCGGCGTCCGCGGGCCGCACGACCTGATCGCCTACGCCAACGAGGGGGCCGACGCCGTCCTCGTGGGCGAGTCCCTGGTGACCGGCCGCGACCCGAGGTCGGCCGTGGCCGATCTCGTCGCCGCCGGAGCCCACCCCGCCCTGCGCCACGGGCGGAGCTGACCCGTCCCCATGGCCCACGACCGCCCCTTCGTCCGCACCCGGCCCGGCTCCTGCCCGGCCTGCGTGCCGACGGCGCACGCGCCCCTGGCGCGCGGCTGCCGCCCCCGCGGCTGCCGCGCCCCGGCCCGGCGCGTGCACGGGCGGCGGGTCCGGTACGTGATCGGCTCCGAGCCCGGTCAGGTCAACGGCATGCGATGGCGTACCCCGGACGCGTCGTAACGAGGCCGCCCCGGCCGTGGTGTACCCGTACACCGCGCCCGTAGGCGTACCCGTACGGCCTGCCGCCCGAGCCGCCGGCTCCGGGGGCGGGCCGCCCCGTACCGCACGCACACGCCCCAGCGGGGTGTGGTCGTCGCGGGCGGGCGGCGCAATACGGTGAAGACATCCGCGTCGCACCCGTAGGAGTACCTGGGCATGTCCAGCGTCACCAGTGAGTTCTTCATTCCGGACCCCGAGGGTCACATCCCCAACGCCGAGGGCTATTTCGGCGACTTCGGCGGCAAGTTCATCCCGGAGGCGCTCGTCGCCGCCGTGGACGAGGTCGCCGTCGAGTACGACAAGGCCAAGAGCGACCCGGCCTTCGCGGCCGAGCTCAACGACCTGATGGTCAACTACACCGGCCGCCCCAGCTCCCTGACCGAGGTGCCCCGGTTCGCCGAGCACGCCGGGGGCGCGCGGATCTTCCTCAAGCGCGAGGACCTGAACCACACCGGCTCGCACAAGATCAACAACGTGCTGGGCCAGGCGCTGCTCACCAAGCGCATGGGCAAGACCCGCGTCATCGCCGAGACCGGCGCCGGGCAGCACGGCGTGGCCACCGCCACCGCCTGCGCCCTCTTCGGCCTCGAATGCACCATCTACATGGGCGAGATCGACACCCAGCGCCAGGCCCTCAACGTGGCCCGCATGCGCATGCTGGGCGCCGAGGTCATCGCCGTGAAGTCGGGCTCGCGCACCCTCAAGGACGCCATCAACGAGGCGTTCCGAGACTGGGTCGCCAACGTGGACCGCACCCACTACCTCTTCGGTACGGTCGCCGGCCCCCACCCCTTCCCGGCCATGGTCCGCGACTTCCACCGCGTCATCGGCGTCGAGGCCCGCCGCCAGATCCTGGAGCGCGCCGGACGGCTGCCCGACGCCGTCGCGGCCTGCGTCGGCGGCGGCTCCAACGCCATCGGCCTCTTCCACGCCTTCATCCCGGACGCCGGCGTCCGCCTGGTCGGCTTCGAGCCCGCAGGGCACGGCGTGGAGACCGGCGAGCACGCGGCCACCCTGACCGCGGGCGAGCCCGGCATCCTGCACGGCTCCCGCTCCTACGTCCTGCAGGACGAGGAGGGCCAGATCACCGAGCCGTACTCCATCTCGGCCGGTCTGGACTACCCGGGCATCGGCCCGGAGCACTCCTACCTCAAGGACGCGGGCCGCGCCGAGTACCGCGCGGTCACCGACGACCAGGCGATGCAGGCCCTGCGGCTGCTCTCGCGCACCGAGGGCATCATCCCGGCCATCGAGTCGGCGCACGCCCTCGCGGGCGCGCTGGACCTCGGCAAGGAGCTCGGCAAGGACGGGCTGCTCGTCGTCAACCTGTCCGGCCGCGGCGACAAGGACATGGACACCGCCGCCCGCTACTTCAACCTGTACGACGCCTCCGAGGGGGAGACCAAGTGAGCGGCAACATCGAACTCCTCTCGGCCACCCTCGCCAAGGCGAAGGCCGAGGACCGCGCGGCCCTCGTCGCCTACCTCCCGGCGGGCTTCCCGACCGTGGACGGGGCCATCGAGGCCGTCAAGGCCGTCATCGCGGGCGGCGCGGACGTGGTCGAGATCGGCCTCCCGCACAGCGACCCGGTCCTGGACGGCGCCATCATCCAGACCGCCGACGACATCGCCCTGCGCGGCGGGGTCAAGATCGCGGACACCCTGCGGACCGTCCGCGAGGCGCACGAGGCCACGGGCGCCCCGATCCTGGTCATGACGTACTGGAACCCCATCGACCGCTACGGCGTCGAGCGGTTCACCGCGGAGCTCGCCGCGGCCGGCGGCGCGGGCTGCATCCTGCCCGACCTGCCGGTCCAGGAGTCCGCGCTGTGGCGCGAGCACGCGGCCAAGCACGGTCTCGCGACCGTCTTCGTCGTGGCCCCCAGCAGCAAGGACGAGCGCCTGGCCACCATCACGGCGGCCGGTTCCGGCTTCGTCTACGCCGCTTCGCTCATGGGTGTCACCGGCACCCGCGAGTCGGTCGGCAACCAGGCCGAGGACCTCGTCCGCCGTACCCGCGCCACCAGCGAGCTCCCGGTCTGCGTCGGTCTGGGCGTCTCCAACGCCGTTCAGGCCAAGGAAGTGGCCGCCTTCGCCGACGGGGTGATCGTCGGCTCGGCCTTCGTGAAGCTGCTGCTGGACGCGCCGGACCTGGCGGCCGGGCTGGACGCCGTACGGGCGCTGGCGGGCGAGCTCGCCGAAGGCGTACGCAGAAGCTGACGCCGGACGGGCCGCAGGACGGGGTTCTGTAGCCCGATCGGGTGGAAGTAGGGGCAGGGAGGCACGAGAGTGCCTCCCTGCTTCGTTTGGCGGAACGTGAGTGACATGAACGACGGTGCGAACCGCGACGCGACGAAACGATCGGCCCGTGAGCGACTCCAGGCGGAGCGCGAGCGGCAGAAGGCCAAGGACAAGCGCAGGCGCACCCTCGTGGTGTCGGCGGCGGTGGTCGGCGTACTAGGTCTCGCGGCCGTCGTCGGCCTGATCGCGGCGAACACCGGCAAGGGCGGCTCGTCCGCGAAGGGCGGCCCCCTGGTCGCCCCCTCCGGGGCGACCGGCAAGGACGCGCTCGCCATCCAGGCCGGCAAGCCCGAGGCCCCTTCCACGCTGACCGTGTGGGAGGACTTCCGCTGCCCGGCCTGCAAGGCCTTCGAGACCAACTACCGGGACACCGTCCACGACCTGGAGGCCAAGGGTCTGCTCAAGGTCGAATACCACCTGGTGACCCTGATCGACGGGAACATGGGCGGCACCGGCTCCCTCAGGAGCGCCAACGCGGCGGCCTGCGCGCAGGACGGGGGCAAGTTCTCGCCGTACCACGACCTGCTCTTCGAGAACCAGCCGGAGGAAACCAACGACGCCTACGGCAAGAACGCCAAGCTCCTGGAGCTGGCCGCCAAGGTGGAGGGGCTGGACACCCCGGAGTTCCGCACGTGCGTGCAGGACGGCACGCACGACAGCTGGGTGAAGAAGTCGCAGGACGCCTTCCGCGCGGGCAAGTTCCGCGGCACCCCGACCGTGCTGCTCGACGGCAAGGACATCTTCGCGGACCAGGCCAACCCGCTGACCCCGCAGAAGCTCAAGGAGAAGGTGGAGGCGGCCGGCAAGGGCGGCCCGGGGGCCGCCAAGTCGTCCGGATCCCCCTCGCAGTCCGCGTCGCCGTCGCCGTCCCAGGCCTCCTCGGCCCGCTCGGCCTCCCCCTCGGGCACGGCCGCGGCCCGGTCGGGATCGAAGACGGGGTCGGGTACCTCCTCGTCGGGCGGCACGTCCACTACGTCCTCTACGTCCACGAAGGCGGCCTCGGACGACTGAGACACCCGTCTCGATTCGGCAGCAGCTTGCCGGACGGGTTGTGGTCCGCACCGTCCGGCAAGGTAGCGTCGGGTCTTGCCATGAACCTTGCCTTCATTCCCAGTCCGTCGACGGGCGTGCTCCATCTCGGACCGATCCCGCTGCGCGGCTACGCGTTCTGCATCATCATCGGCGTCTTCGTCGCCGTCTGGCTCGGCAACAAGCGCTGGGTCGCCCGCGGCGGAAAGCCGGGCACGGTCGCGGACATCGCCGTGTGGGCGGTCCCGTTCGGCCTGGTCGGCGGTCGCCTCTACCACGTGATCACCGACTACCAGCTCTACTTCGGTGAAGGCCGCGACTGGGTCGACGCCTTCAAGATCTGGCAGGGCGGCCTCGGCATCTGGGGTGCGATCGCGCTGGGCGCGGTCGGCGCCTGGATCGGCTGTCGGCTGCGCGGCATCCCGCTGCCCGCCTGGGCGGACGCCCTGGCCCCCGGGATCGCGCTGGCCCAGGCCTGCGGGCGCTGGGGCAACTGGTTCAACCAGGAGCTGTACGGTCGCGCCACCGACCTGCCCTGGGCGGTGGAGATCTCCGACGGCCCGAACCGGGTCGCCGGGACCTACCACCCGACCTTCCTCTACGAGTCGCTCTGGTGCGTCGGCGTCGCCCTCCTGGTGATCTGGGCCGACCGCCGCTTCAAGCTCGGGCACGGCCGGGCGTTCGCGCTGTACGTGGCCGCGTACTGCGTCGGGCGGAGCTGGATCGAATACATGCGGGTCGACGAGGCCCACCACGTCCTGGGCCTGCGGCTCAACGTGTGGACCTCGATCGTGGTCTTCGTCCTCGCCGTGGTCTACCTGGTGCTCTCGGCGAAGCTGCGGCCGGGCCGCGAGGAGATCGTGGAGCCGGACACCGACGCAGACGCCGTGGCCGGCGCCAAGGACGGGGACGCCCCCGCGGAGGTCAAGGACGGCGAGGCCAAGGTGGAGCTCGGCAAGGCCGAGGCCGAGCCGAAGGACGCGGCCGAACCCGAGGACAAGGCCGACGCCGACGCCGAGGCCAAGGCCGAGGCCCCCGAAGCCAAGAAGCTCTGACCGGGATTCCGGTCGAAACGGGAGGGGCGCCGCGCACATCGCGCGGCGCCCCTCCCGTTTCCCGTTCAGCGGCGCAGCCCGAGGGCCACCACCCGCTCCGCGCCCGCCAGCATCGCCGGGTCCACGAAGCGGCCGTCGGCCAGGGCCACCGCGCCCGGGGTGCGGCGGGCCGCCGCCACGATCTCCTCGGCCGCCGTGACCTCCTCCGGACCGGGCAGGTAGGCCCGCGCGATCACCGGGAGCTGGCGCGGGTGGATCGCCGCGCGGCCCAGGAAGCCCAGCGAGCGGCCCCGGGCGCAGGAGACGGCCAGCGCCTCCAGGTCCCGGATGTCGGGGAACACGGACTGGGCGGGCGGCGCGAGACCGGCCGCGCGGGCCGCCACCACCACCCGGGAGCGAGGCCAGTCCAGGCCCGCCTCGGCGGTGATCCCGAGGTCCGCGCGCAGATCGGCCTCGCCCAGGGACAGCCCGCGCAGGGCGGGGTGCGCGCGGGCGATCTCGTAGGCCCGTTCCACGCCGACCGCCGACTCCAGCAGGGCGTACAGGGCCACCCCGCCGGTGCGTTCGGCGACGCCCACGATCTGCTCGGGCGCGGAGATCTTGGGCAGCCGCAGTCCGGCGAGGCCGTGCAGCCCGCCGAGGGCGGTGAGGTCGGCGCCTCCCCAGGGGGAGTCCAGGGCGTTGACGCGGACGTGGACCGGGACCTGGTGGCGGGCGCCTAGGAGTTCGGCGGTGGCGGCGCGGGCGTACTCCTTGCGGGAGGCCGACACCGCGTCCTCCAAGTCGACGATGACGGCGTCGGCACCGGCGCACAGGGCCTTGGTGACGACTTCCGGGCGGTCGCCCGGTACGTAGAGCCAGGTCAGGATCACAGGGCACCTTCGGTGCGGAGCTCGGCGATCTCGGCTTCGGTGAGGCCGAGTTCGGTGAGGACGGCCTCGGTGTCCGCGCCGTGCGGACGGCCCGCCCAGCGGATCGCGCCGGGGGTCTCGGAGAGGCGGAAGAGGACGTTCTGCATGCGGATCGGGCCGAGTTCGGGGTCCTCGACCTCGGTGACCGTGTCCAGGGCCGCGTACTGCGGATCGGCCATGACGTCCCGTACGTCGTAGACCAGGGCGACCGCGGCCTCGGCCTCCTCGAAGGCCGCCGTCACCTCGTCCGCCTTGTGGCGGGCGATCCAGCCGCCGACCGCCTCGTCGAGGAGGTGCGCGTGCTCGGCCCGCCCGGAGCCGGTGGCGAACCAGGGCTCGCGGATCAGCTCGGGCCGGCCGACGAGCCGCATCACGCGCTCGGCGATGGACTGGGCGGAGGTGGAGACCGCCAGCCAGCGCCCGTCCGCGCTGCGGTACGTGTTGCGGGGGGCGTTGTTGGTGGAACGGTTCCCGGTGCGCGGCTGGACGTAGCCGAGCTGGTCGTACCAGAGCGGGTGCGGGCCCAGCACGGTCAGGATCGGCTCGATGATCGCCAGGTCCACCACCTGCCCGTGCCCGGTCCGGTCGCGGCCGGCGAGCGCCGTCATCACGGCGTACGCGGTGGTCAGCGCGGCGATCGAGTCCGCGAGTCCGAAGGGCGGCAGGGTCGGCGGGCCCTCCGGCTCTCCGGTGATCGCGGCGAACCCGCTCATCGCCTCCGCGAGGGTGCCGAAGCCGGGCCGGTGGGCGTACGGGCCCTCCTGGCCGAAGGCCGTCACCCGGGTCAGGATCAGCCGCGGGTTGGCGGCGGACAGCGCGGGCCAGCCCAGGCCCCAGCGCTCCAGGGTGCCGGGGCGGAAGTTCTCGATGATCACGTCGGCGGTGGCGGCCAGCCGCAGCAGGGTGTCCCGGCCGCCGGGCGTGGACAGATCGAGGGTCATCGTCCGCTTGTTCCGGCCGAGCAGCTTCCACCACAGGCCGATGCCGTCCTTGGAGGGGCCGTGGCCGCGGGAGGGGTCGGGGCGGCGCGGATGCTCGACCTTGACCACCTCGGCACCGAAGTCGCCGAGGAGGGTGGCCGCGAGGGGGCCGGCGAAGAGGGTGGCGAGGTCGAGGACGCGGAGCCCCTGCAGGGGCGCGGAGCCGGGTCGGGCCGCCGGGGCGCGGGTCTCGGTCATCAGCGGATGCCCTGCCCGGCGGCGAACGCGATGATCTCGGCGCGGGTCGGCATCGAATCTTGGGCCCCCGGGCGCTGGACGGACAGCGCGGCGGCGCACGAGGCCCAGGCGATCGCGCTCGGCATCGCGCGGCCCTCGTCGAGGCCCACGGCGAGCGCGCCGACGAAGGTGTCCCCGGCGGCGGTGGTGTCCACCGCCCGCACCCGGGGCGCGGACACGGCTCGTGGCTCGCGGCCGCGGGCGGCGTACAGGGCCCCGGCGGCGCCGAGCGTGACGACCACCTCGGGCACGTCGTCTAGCAGGGCGGCGGCGGCCAGGTACGGATCGGTGAGGCCGGTGAGGGCGGCGGCCTCGTGCTCGTTGGGCACCAGCAGATCGGTGGCGGCGAGGAGTTCGGACGGCAGCGGCTGGGCCGGGGCCGGGGTGAGGATCGTCCGCACGCCCTGGGCGCGGGCCGCGAGGGCGCCTTCGAGCACGGCCTCCAGGGGGAGTTCGAGCTGGAGGAGCAGGGAGCCGGCGGCGCCGATGCGGGAGGCGTCGCCCGGTTCCAGGGCGGTGACCTGGGCGTTGGCGCCGGGGATGACGACGATGCTGTTGCCGCCCTCGTCGTCCACGATGATGTGCGCGGTCCCGCTGGGCCCTTCGACGGTGCGCAGGGCCGCGGTTTCCACCCCGGCCGCGGCGAGCGCGGAGCGCAGCCGTACGCCGAACTCGTCCGCCCCGACCGCCCCGATCATCACCACCTCCGCCCCGGCGCGGGCGGCGGCGACGGCCTGGTTGGCTCCCTTGCCGCCGGGGACGGTGCGGAACGCGCGGCCGGTGACGGTCTCGCCGAGGCGGGGGGCCTTGGAGACGTAGGCGACGAGGTCCATGTTGGTACTGCCGAGCACGGCGATGGCCGTCATGAGCGTGCTGCCTCCTGTGCGGTGAGGTGGGCGAGGGCGTCGAAGCCGATGCCGTCGAAGCCGGGGACGGTGGTGGCGAGGCGGTTCCCCAGCGGGGCGGTCCAGCGGATCGGGATCCTGTCGGGTGATCCCATGATCAGTCCGGCGAGGGCGCCGGCGGTGGCGCCGTTGGAGTCCGTGTCCCAGCCGCCGGACACCGCGCGGCAGACGGAGTGCGTGAAGTCCCCGTCGGCGTGGGTGAGCGCGGCTGCGATCAGCGCGGTGTTGGGGATGGCATGGACCCAGTGGTAGTGGCCGTAGCGGGCGTGGAGCCGGTCGACGACCTCGTCGAAGCCGTCCGCCCCCGACGCCGCGGCGGTCGCGATCCCGAAGCGGACGGCCTCGGCGAGGCGCGAGCGGGGCGGTACGACGGCCAGCCCGGCCCGCAGCGCGGTGTGCACGTCGGCCCGGCCGGTGGCGGCGGCGGCGGTGGCGGCGGCGACGAACAGGGCGGCGTAGACGCCGTTGCCGGTGTGGGTCAGGGCCGCGTCCCGGTACGCCTGGGCCGCGGCGCCGGCCGGATCGCCCGGGTTGGTCCAGCCGTGGACGTCGGCCCGGATGAGGGCTCCGATCCACTCGCGGAAGGGGTTGTGGTGGGTGGCGGTGGCCGGGGGCTCCAGCCCCTGGAGGAGGTTGCGGTACGCGACGCGCTCGGCGGTGAAGGTCCGGCCGGCCGGGAGCTCGTCCAGCCAGAGCCGGCCCAGGTCGGCGGTGGTGAACCCCTTCCCGTGGCGCTGGAGGAGGAGCAGGCCGAGGAGCGGGAAGTTGAGGTCGTCGTCCTCGGGGGTCCCGTCGATGTTCTCGGCGAGGGAGGTGGGGGCGGAGCGGCGGTTCCAGGGGTGGGCGGCGAGTACCTCCGGTGGTACCCCGCGTTCGGTGAACCAGTCGTCGAGGGGCCAGTTTCCGGCGGCCCGGGCCAGCGCCCGGATCCCGTGCAGCGGCAGTTTCTCCACGGGCTTGCCGAGCACGCACCCGACGGCGCGGCCGACCCAGGCGGCCTCCAGCCTGCGGCGCAGCGGGGTGTCCTCCGCGGGCCGGTGGGGCGCCGCCTCCGTGCGGGGGGCTGCGGAGCCACGCCCGCGAGCGGTGGTGCGCGGCTCCTCGGCCGTGGTGCCGGGAGGGGGTCGTTCCCCCGCCCCGCCCCTTCCCGAAACCAGGGGCAGGCCGCTGGACCCCGGGTGGTGCGGGACGGAGGACATCCCTTCGGGCCCCGGCGCGGATGCCGGCCCGGCTGCCGGCCAGGTGGCGGTGATGGCGGGCCAGAGGTCCGGTTCGGCTCCGGCGGATGCCGCGGGGCGGGGCAGTGCCGCGAGGGCCGTCAGGAGGTCGGTCGCCAGGGCCCGGAGCTCCGGCGGGGCCGGGGCGGTGGAGGCCCCCGCCCGGGGCGGAGCGAGGTGGCCGCCCGCCGCCAGCCAGACGCGCAGCAGCGGCTCGACGGCCTCCGCACGGCCGTCCTCGGCGGCCTGGCGGAACTCGTGGCCGACCAGGTCCTCCGGCTGGACCCAGGTGAGCCGGAGGTGGTCACCGGGTCCGCCGCCGCCTCCGGCCTCGGGCCCCTGCCGGGCCGGGGCCGCAGCCGCAGCCGGGGCCTCGGCTGCGGACTTCGCCGGGGCCGGGCCGGGGGCGGCCGGGCTCGGCGACGCCGGGGAGGTGGCCCTCACCGCGAGGCCGTCAGGGCGGCGAAGGCGGCCTCGTGGGCCCGGCGGCGGGAACCGTCCCGGGCGAAGACCTCCCGGGTCACCGCGGCCAGCGCCGCCGCCGGGGCGTGCAGGTCGAGGCGGCTGGCCTCCGCGACCTGCTTGGCCCAGGCCTCCGGGACCGCCGACCCGCCCGCCAGGGCGCCCGCGATCGCACCGGCCATGGTGGCGATGGAGTCGCAGTCCCGGCCGTAGTTGACCGCGCCGAGCACCGAAGGCTCGTAGGCCCCGTCGGCGACGAGCAGCATGCCGAGCGCGATCGGGAGTTCCTCGATGGAGTGCAGGCGCGAGGGCCGCCGCGCGTCCAGGGACGGCGTGCGGTAGTCCGGGCCGACCGAGTCGTACGGGGCGACGGCCGCCCGCAGCGGGGCCAGCGCCGACTCGAAGTCCCGGTGGCGGGCCGCGACTTCACAGACCGCCGCGATGGCCGCACGGGTGCCGTCCTTGGCCAGGGACAGGGCCGTTTCGACCACGGAGGAGGCGGTGGCGCCCGGCACGCAGGCCGCCGCGACCGCCGCCGCGAAGACGCCCGCCGCCTCCCGCCCGTACGAGGACTGGTGCGCGCCCGTGATGTCCAGGGCCTCCGCGTACGCCCCGGCCGGATGGCCCGCGTTGACGAGCCCGACCGGCGCCACGTACATCGCCGCGCCGCAGTTGACGATGTTGCCGCTGCCCGCCTCGCGCGGGTCCACGTGCCCGTAGTGCAGCCGGGTGACGATCCACTTCTCGGCGAGGAACACCCGCTGGAGGGGGAGCGCGTCCGCCTCCAGTTCGGGGATCCAGCGCGGGGTGTTCATCAGGTCGGGGACCAGGTGCTCGGCGACGGAGTACGCGTCCAGGTGGTCCCGTACGGCCTCGTAGACCCGGACCAGAGCGTGCGTCATCAGGGTGTCGTCGGTGACGTGGCCGTCGCCCTTGTGGTACGGGGCGATCGGCCGGGCGGTGCGCCAGTCCTCGTGCCACGGCCCGACGATGCCGTGCACCCGGCCGCCGTGCCGCTCCACGATCTGTTCCGGGGTCCAGCCCTCCACCGGGCCGCCGAGCGCGTCGCCGACGGCCGCGCCGACGAGCGCGCCGGTGATCCTGTCCTCCAGGGTGGGAGTGGGGTCCATCGTCATGGTCAGGTCATTCCTTGGGGCCGGGGTCGAAGACTTGGTCGCGGTGGTGGGCGGCGGGTGGCGGTCAGGGTCTGGGCGAGGTGAGTTCCGTACGGGCGAGCAGGGAGGCGAGTTCGACGAGGTCGGTGCCCGCCAGGCGGGGGAGCGCGCAGCCGGAGAGGGTGCGGCAGGCCTCGCGCCAGGCGGCGGGGATCGAGTCGCCGCCGCCGAGTACGCCGGTCAGGGCCCCGGCGAGGGCGGGGGCGGAGTCCGCGACGCGCGACAGACAGGCGGCGGCCGGCACCGCTTCGCCGACCCGGCCGCGGGCGGCGGTGGCCAGGGCGAGGGCCACGGGGACGGTTTCGGCGGCGGCGATCCCGTAGCTGTAGACGTGGTCGACGATCTGGTGTTCCAGGAGCGGGACGATGGCGAAGGCCCCGCCGCCGGAGGGCTCCGCGCGGGCGAGTTTGACGGCGTGCCGGGCGTTGCGGCCGATCTCCGTGGCCTCGGGAAGCTGTTCGAGGGCGGCGTCGACGGCGGCGTCCGTGTCCGCGCCGGCCAGGGCGGTGGCGATGGCGGCGGCCATGGCGCGGGCGCCGTGGACCCCGTCGCCGTCCTGGGTGTAGCGGGCGTCGAACTCCGCGAGGTCCGCGGCGGCGTGCGGGTCGCCGGGGTGGACCACGGCGAGCACGCAGGCGCGGATGCAGGCGGCGTCGTCGAAGTAGTGCGGGTTGTCGTGGCCGGTGGCGGGCGGGCGCAGGCCGGTGGCGAGGTTGCCGAGGCCGGCGCGCACCGAGATCCGGGCCCGGAGGGGGAGCACTGCGGACTCCACCTCGGGAGCCCGCTCCGCCGCCGCCGCGACCTCGCTGGCCAGCGCGTTCCAGGCGAGGTCGATGGCGGCGCGCATCCGGCGGGACCGGGAGAGGTCGCTGAGCAGGACCCCGGAGGCGGTGAGCACGGACTCGGCGGCGAAGGCCGCCCACTCGGCGTCGTCGGACGGGCCCAGGCGCAGGGGCTCCGGGGGCTGGTTCAGGGCGATGGGTACGGGGAGGGTGGTGGTGGCGTTCTGCTCGGCGAAGGTGTCGAGCTCGCGGGTCAGACGGCGGGTCCACTCGGGCATCCGGCTGGCCCGGTGCCGCGCGGCGGGCCACCCGGCGGCATCGCCCGCGGCGAGCCCGAGCAGCAGCCCCTCGATCCGCCGGGCCCCCGCCGGGGGCTCGGCGGCCGGGGCGGTACGGGGCCGCGGCCCGTCCTCGCGGAGCGCGGGCGCCACCACCGGGCCGGTACGGGGCTGCGCGCGCGCCGTGTCCGCGACGGCCCCGGGGTGCGCGGCGGGAGGCGCGAGGGGAGACGCGACGGCGGGCGGTGCGGTCGTCGCCGGGACGGTACGGAGCCCCAGGTGCGGCTGGTCGCTGGAGGCGGTCATCGGCCGGTCTCGGTTTCCGGGGTGAGGAGGTCCGCGATGTCCAGGACGTGGTAGCCGCGCATCGAGGGGAGGCAGCTGCCGCGGACCGGGCCGATCGCCGAGGACCAGGCGGCCGGGATGGCGGGGGCCCCGGACATCGCTCCGGCCAGGGCGCCCGCCACCGCCGCGGTGGTGTCCGCGTCGCGGCCCATGTTGACCGCCGTCAGGACCGAGGAGGCGAAGTCGCCCCCGCACGAGGCGAACGCCCCGAACGCCAGGCCCACCGCCTCCGGAGCCAGGTCCGTCCACGGGTAGCCGCCGATGACCACCGCCGAGCGGACCGCCCGTTCGCCGCGCGGGGCGGCCGTCACCGCCCGGCGCAGGGAGCGCGCCGTCCAGGAGTCCGAGGGGATCACGGAGAGGGCGGCGGAGACCACCGAGGCCGGGGAGCCCCCGGCCATGGCCGCCGCGACGCCCGCCGCGACGGCCTGGCCCCCGTAGATGCCCTCGCCGTCGTGGCTGACGCAGCCGTCGATGGCCACGAGGCGCGCGGCCTCGGCCGGGCGGCCCGCCGCGAAGACCCCGAAGGGCGCGGCCCGCATCGCCAGCCCGTCCGACCACGCGTGCCGGTGCTGCGCCGAGATCGGCGCGGCCAGGCCCCGGCGCAGGTTCTCCAGCGTGCCGCGCTCCGAGAAGCCCGCACCGCGGAACGGCCCCTCGTCCAGGTCCGCGATCCAGTGGTGCCACGCGCGTTCCACGTGCGCGACGGTGAGCGCCGATCCGTGACGGGCCAGCAGCAGCCCCGAGAAGATCGCGTATTCGGTGTCGTCCGTGCCGGCCGGGTCGTCCGAGACGAAGCCCTCGATCCGGCCCCATTTCGCACGGATCTCCGAGGGCTTCATGTTCTCCGCGGGGGCGCCCAGAGCGTCACCCACGGCGAGTCCCAGAAGAGCTCCCCGGGCCCGTTCGAGGAGGACCTGCGGATTGCATGCAATCAGCTCCATGGCGCGCCTCTCCAACTTGATGGGACTCATCTTGAGCCCTTGGGGGATTTGTGCCATGGCATGTGGTTTGTCGCTCGTCGCGAAACACCCCGCTCGCACCCTCGTCACCCGGTCGCCGATCCGCAAAACCCCAGGTAAGTACGGCCTACCTTGCTGGCGGGCGCCGAAAATCGTGCGTAGTTTCGAGGTGTTCAGGGGGAGTGGGTGCCTGCGTGTCGTGCGCGGCGCGCCTCTGCGTACCCACTCGTGCAAAAGGGGAGATACTCGGCATGTCCATCATCGATTTCCAGGCACCGCTCCACACCGCCCACCGCGACAACCACACCCATCTGGACGTCAACGGTGGCTGGCTGCGTCCGGCCGTGTTCGGTGCGATGGACGGGCTCGTCTCCAACCTGGCCCTGATGACCGGCGTCGCGGGCGGCGCCGTCGCCCCGCACGTCATCGTGGTCACCGGCCTGGCCGGCCTCGCGGCGGGTGCGCTGTCGATGGCGGCGGGCGAGTACACCTCGGTCGCCTCGC
Source organism: Streptomyces sp. GL_140 (assembly GCF_057834465.1). Taxonomy (NCBI): domain Bacteria; kingdom Bacillati; phylum Actinomycetota; class Actinomycetes; order Kitasatosporales; family Streptomycetaceae; genus Streptomyces; species Streptomyces sp. GL_140. Next base: position 2,353,547 of record NZ_CM174404.1, on the reverse strand, counting down.
AGCGCGAGCTCGTCCTGGCGGAGCTGGAGATAGAGCGCCAGCAGCTGCGCAAGCACCCCGTCGACGAGATGGAGGAGCTGGCCGAGCTCTACGTGTCGCGCGGAGTCGATCCGGCGCTGGCCCGCGAGGTGGCCATGCAGATGTCCCGCGACCCGGAGCAGGCGCTGGAGATCCACGCCCGCGAGGAGCTGGGGATCGACCCCGACGACCTGCCTTCGCCGATGGTCGCCGCCGTGTCCTCCTTCGCCTCCTTCGCGCTGGGCGCGCTGATCCCGCTGCTGCCGTACCTGCTCGGCGCGACGACCCTGTGGCCCGCGGTACTGATGGCGCTGCTGGGGCTCTTCGCCTGCGGCGCGGTGGTCTCCCGGGTCACGGCCCGGTCCTGGTGGTACAGCGGACTGCGCCAGCTGCTCCTGGGTGGCGCGGCCGCGGGTGTGACGTACATCCTGGGAACCTGGATCGGCGGAGCCGTAGGCTGACCGGGCAGGGAGTGAGACACTATGCAGTACACAGCATAAGTAGTTCGTTACTCGGCGGTTTCGATACCGTGTCCGCCGGGCATCAGACTCAGGGCGCCGGGCAATGAGGCCCGCCCCGCACGGGACCTTCGCCCCGTGTCCAGATCATCAGGCACCTGCGAAAGTCCCCTCTTGTCTGCCTCGCGCAGTGTCCGCATGTTGGAATGGCATATCCGCTTCGCGGGATTGTCGTCATCATGTAATCTGCACGAAATTTCGCAGAGGGCCAACGTCGTCCCTCGGCTATGCACATATGCCACGACGACGACGGGAGAGCCGATGCGTTCCGCATCCACGCACTCCGCGACCGGCCTCAGCAACACCGCCTGGTCGCCCATGGACGGTCGCCCCGCCCAGCAGGGCATGTACGACCCGCGCAACGAGCACGACGCCTGTGGCGTCGGCTTTGTGGCCAACCTCACCGGCGAGGCCAGCCACACGCTGGTCGAGCAGGCGCTGACCGTATTGCGGAACCTCGAGCACCGAGGCGCCACCGGCTCCGAGCCCGACTCCGGCGACGGCGCCGGCATCCTCTCCCAGGTTCCGGACGCGTTCCTGCGCGAGGCGGCCGGATTCGACCTTCCCGAGGCCGGCGCGTACGCCGTCGGCATCGCCTTCCTCCCCGCCGACGGCACCGCACAGGCCGTCGCCGTGGAGCAGATCGAGGCCATCGCCGCCGAGGAGAACCTGACCGTTCTCGGCTGGCGCGAGGTCCCGGTCACCCCGGACCTGCTCGGCAACGGCGCCCGCGCCACCATGCCGGCCTTCTCGCAGCTCTTCGTGTCCGGGGGTACCTCCCAGGCCGAAGGCTCTGGGGGCGGAACCAGCGGCATCGAGCTGGACCGCAAGGCCTTCGTGCTGCGCAAGCGCGCCGAGCGCGAGGCCGGGGTCTACTTCCCGTCGCTCTCCGCGCGCACCATCGTCTACAAGGGCATGCTGACCACCGGCCAGCTCGAGCCCTTCTTCCCGGACCTCTCCGACCGCCGCTTCGCCTCCGCGATCGCGCTGGTCCACTCCCGGTTCTCGACGAACACCTTCCCGTCCTGGCCGCTCGCCCACCCGTACCGCTTCGTCGCGCACAACGGCGAGATCAACACGGTCAAGGGCAACCGGAACTGGATGCGGGCCCGCGAGTCCCAGCTGGCGTCCGGCCTCTTCGGCGAGGGCGCACTGGAGCGGATCTTCCCGATCTGCACCCCGGACGCCTCCGACTCAGCATCCTTCGACGAGGTCCTGGAGCTGCTCCACCTCGGCGGCCGTTCGCTCCCGCACAGCGTGCTGATGATGATCCCGGAGGCGTGGGAGAACCACACCTCCATGGCCCCGGCCCGCCGCGCGTTCTACAAGTACCACTCCACGCAGATGGAGCCGTGGGACGGCCCCGCCTGCGTCACCTTCACCGACGGCACCCAGGTCGGCGCGGTCCTCGACCGCAACGGCCTGCGCCCCGGCCGCTACTGGGTCACCGACGACGACTTCGTCGTGCTCTCCTCCGAGGTCGGCGTCCTGGACATCGACCCGGCCAAGGTCGTCCGCAAGGGCCGCCTGCAGCCCGGCAAGATGTTCCTCGTCGACACCGCCCAGAAGCGGATCATCGAAGACGACGAGATCAAGGACGCGCTGGCCGCCGAGCACCCGTACGAGGAGTGGCTGGAGACCGGCGAGATCGAGCTCGAGGACCTCCCCGAGCGCGAGCACATCGTCCACACCCACGCCTCGGTCACCCGCCGCCAGCAGACCTTCGGATACACCGAGGAAGAGCTGCGCGTCATCCTGGCGCCGATGGCCCGTACGGCCGGCGAGCCGCTCGGCTCCATGGGTACGGACTCCCCGATCGCCGCCCTGTCCGAGCGCCCCCGACTGCTCTTCGACTACTTCACGCAGCTCTTCGCGCAGGTCACCAACCCGCCGCTGGACGCCATCCGCGAGGAGCTCGTCACCTCGCTGCTGTCCTCGCTCGGCCCGCAGGGCAACCTGCTGGAGCCGACCGCCGCGTCCTGCCGCAGCGTCACGCTGCCGTTCCCGGTGATCGACAACGACGAGCTCGCCAAGCTGATACACGTCAACGCCGACGGCGACATGCCGGGCATGAAGGCCGCCACCCTCTCGGGCCTCTACCGGGTCTCGGGCGGTGGCGAAGCGCTGGCCGCCCGCCTGGAGGAGATCCGCGGCGAGGTCGACGCGGCCATCGAGAACGGCGCGCACCTGATCGTCCTCTCGGACCGTCACTCCGACGCCGAGCACGCGCCGATCCCGTCGCTGCTGCTCACCTCGGCCGTGCACCACCACCTCATCGCCACCAAGCAGCGCACCCAGGTGGGTCTGCTGGTCGAGGCCGGCGACGTGCGCGAGGTCCACCACGTCGCGCTGCTCATCGGCTACGGCGCCGCGGCCGTCAACCCGTACCTCGCCATGGAGTCCGTCGAGGACCTCCTGCGCGCCGGTACCTTCCTGTCCGGCCTGGAGCCGGAGCAGGCCATCAAGAACCTGATCTACGCGCTCGGCAAGGGTGTCCTGAAGGTCATGTCCAAGATGGGCATCTCCACCGTCGCCTCCTACCGCGGCGCCCAGGTCTTCGAGGCCGTCGGCCTGAACGAGGAGTTCGTCGAGACCTACTTCAACGGCACCGCCACCAAGATCGGCGGCGCGGGCCTCGAAGTCATCGCCAAGGAGGTGGCCGCGCGCCACGCCAAGGCGTACCCCGTCTCCGGCATCGCGGCCACGCACCGCGCGCTGGAGATCGGCGGCGAGTACCAGTGGCGCCGCGAGGGCGAGCCGCACCTGTTCGACCCGGACACGGTCTTCCGCCTCCAGCACGCCACCCGCAACCGCCGGTACGACATCTTCAAGCAGTACACGGACCGGGTGAACGAGCAGTCCGAGCGCCTCATGACGCTCCGCGGCCTTTTCGGGTTCAAGACCGATGAGGCGGGGGCCCGTCCGTCGATCTCCATTGACGAGGTCGAGTCGGTCGCCGACATCGTCAAGCGCTTCTCCACCGGCGCCATGTCGTACGGCTCCATCTCCAAGGAAGCCCACGAAACCCTCGCCATCGCCATGAACCAGTTGGGCGCCAAGTCCAACACCGGTGAGGGCGGCGAGGACCCGGACCGCCTCTACGACCCGGCGCGCCGCTCCTCCATCAAGCAGGTCGCCTCCGGCCGCTTCGGTGTCACGAGCGAGTACCTGGTCAACGCGGACGACATCCAGATCAAGATGGCGCAGGGTGCCAAGCCCGGCGAGGGCGGCCAGCTGCCCGGCCACAAGGTCTACCCGTGGGTCGCCAAGACCCGGCACTCCACCCCGGGCGTCGGCCTGATCTCCCCGCCGCCGCACCACGACATCTACTCCATCGAGGACCTGGCTCAGCTGATCCACGACCTCAAGAACGCGAACCCGGCCGCACGCATCCACGTGAAGCTGGTTTCGGAGGTCGGTGTCGGCACCGTCGCCGCGGGTGTCTCCAAGGCCCACGCGGACGTCGTCCTCATCTCCGGCCACGACGGCGGTACGGGCGCCTCCCCGCTCACCTCGCTGAAGCACGCGGGCGGTCCCTGGGAGCTCGGCCTCGCCGAGACCCAGCAGACCCTGCTGCTCAACGGGCTGCGCGACCGCATCGTGGTCCAGACGGACGGCCAGCTCAAGACCGGCCGTGACGTCATCATCGCCGCGCTGCTCGGCGCCGAGGAGTTCGGTTTCGCGACCGCGCCGCTCGTCGTCTCCGGCTGCGTCATGATGCGCGTCTGCCACCTGGACACCTGCCCGGTCGGCATCGCCACCCAGAACCCGGTCCTGCGCGACCGGTTCTCCGGCAAGCCCGAGTTCGTCGTCAACTTCTTCGAGTTCATCGCGGAGGAGGTGCGCGAGCTCCTCGCCGAGCTGGGCTTCCGCACCATCGAGGAGGCCGTCGGTCACGCCGAGCTCCTCGACACCAGCAAGGCCGTCACGCACTGGAAGGCGCAGGGTCTCGACCTGGAGCCGCTCTTCTACGTGCCGGAGCTGCCCGAGGGCGCGGTCCGCCACGCCCTGATCGAGCAGGACCACGGTCTGGAGAAGGCCCTCGACAACGAGCTCATCGAGCTCGCCGCCGAGGCGCTCAACGCCGACTCCGCCGAAAGCGCCCAGCCGGTCCGCGCCCAGGTCGCGATCCGCAACATCAACCGGACCGTCGGCACCATGCTCGGCCACCAGGTCACGAAGAAGTTCGGTGGCGCGGGCCTGCCCGACAACACCATCGACCTGACCTTCACCGGCAGCGCCGGCCAGTCCTTCGGTGCCTTCCTGCCCCGCGGCCTGACCCTGCGCCTGGAGGGCGACGCCAACGACTACGTCGGCAAGGGCCTCTCCGGCGGCCGTGTCGTGGTCCGCCCGGACCGCGGCGCCGACCACCTGGCCGAGTACTCCACCATCGCCGGCAACACCATCGGCTACGGGGCCACCGGCGGCGAGATGTTCCTGCGCGGCCGCACCGGCGAGCGCTTCTGCGTCCGCAACTCCGGCGCCCTGGTCGTCTCGGAAGGCGTGGGCGACCACGGCTGCGAGTACATGACCGGCGGCAACGCGGTCGTCCTCGGCGAGACGGGCCGCAACTTCGCGGCTGGCATGTCGGGCGGCGTCGCGTACGTCATCGACCTCGACGTGAACAACGTCAACGTCGGCAACGCGGGCGCGGTGGAAACCCTCTCCGAGGCTGACGCCGAGTGGCTGCACGATGTGGTGCGCCGCCACGAGGAGGAGACCGGCTCGACCGTGGCCGCGAAGCTCCTGGCTGACTGGACCGCCTCGGCGGCCCGCTTCAGCAAGATCATCCCGACCACGTACAAGGCAGTGCTCGCCGCCAAGGACGCCGCCGAGCTGGCCGGACTCTCGGAGTCCGAGACCACCGAGAAGATGATGGAGGCGGCGACCAATGGCTGACCCGAAGGGCTTCCTCACCACCCCGCGCGAGACCGCCTGCACCCGTCCCGTGGCCGAGCGCCTCCAGGACTGGAACGAGGTCTATGTTCCGGGCTCGCTGCTCCCGATCATCAGCAAGCAGGCCGGCCGCTGCATGGACTGCGGCATCCCGTTCTGCCACAACGGCTGCCCGCTCGGGAACCTGATCCCGGAGTGGAACGACTTCGCGTACCGCGAGGACTGGACCGCGGCTTCGGAGCGGCTGCACGCGACGAACAACTTCCCGGAGTTCACGGGCCGTCTGTGCCCCGCTCCGTGCGAGTCCGCCTGCGTGCTCGGCATCAACCAGCCGGCCGTCACCATCAAGAACGTCGAAGTCTCGATCATCGACAAGGCGTGGGACAACGGCGACGTCACCCCGCAGCCGCCGGAGCGCCTCTCGGGCAAGACGGCCGCGGTCATCGGTTCGGGTCCGGCGGGCCTCGCCGCCGCCCAGCAGCTGACCCGGGCCGGCCACACCGTGGTGGTGTACGAGCGCGCGGACCGCATCGGCGGCCTGCTCCGCTACGGCATCCCCGAGTTCAAGATGGAGAAGGTGCACATCAACCGCCGCATCGAGCAGATGCGCGCGGAGGGCACCAAGTTCCGTACCGGTGTGGAGATCGGCCGCGACCTGGACGCCGCGCAGCTGCGCAAGCGGTTCGACGCGGTCGTCATCGCCGCCGGCGCCACGGTCTCCCGCGACCTCCCGGTCCCGGGCCGTGACCTCCAGGGCATCCACTTCGCGATGGAGTACCTCCCCCTCGCGAACAAGGTCCAGGAGGGCGACTTCGTGGCGCCCCCCATCACGGCCGAGGGCAAGCACGTGGTCGTCATCGGCGGCGGCGACACCGGCGCGGACTGCGTGGGCACCGCCCACCGCCAGGGCGCGGCCTCCGTCACCCAGCTGGAGATCATGCCCCGCCCGTCGGAGGACCGCCCGACCGGCCAGCCGTGGCCGACCTTCCCCATGCTGTACAAGGTCACCTCCGCGCACGAGGAGGGCGGCGAGCGGATCTACTCCGTCTCGACCACCCACTTCGTGGGCGACGAGGACGGCAACGTCCAGGAACTCCACCTGGTCGAGGTCGCCTTCGAAGACGGCAAGCTCGTCCAGAAGCCCGGCACCGAGCGCGTCCTCCCCGCGCAGCTGGTCACCCTGGCGATGGGCTTCACCGGCACCGACCAGGAGAACGGCCTCGTCGCCCAGTTCGGCCTGGCGATGGACGCGCGCGGCAACATCGAGCGCGACGCCTCCTACGCGACCAACGTCGACGGCGTCTTCGTCGCCGGCGACGCCGGCCGCGGCCAGTCGCTGATCGTCTGGGCCATCGCGGAAGGCCGCTCGGCCGCCCGCGGCGTGGACCGCTTCCTGACCGGCTCCAGCGCCCTCCCGTACCCCGTCAAGCCGACGGACCGCTCCATCACCGTCTGACCCGCGGTACCCCCCTCCCCTCGGGGAGGGGACCCCTCATACGGTCCGCACAACGGTGTGCGGAACTCTGACACCGCGCCCGCCATGTCCCCGACCAGGGATGGCGGGCGTTGTGGCGTTCCGGGGGGTTGGGATGATCGGGGCATGGATGTCGAGTTGAGGGCCCCGCGGGTGGGCGAGGTCGAGGTCGTCGCCGAGTTGAAGGCCGTCGTGATGCGCGACGACCTGGAGCGGCTCGGGCGGTACGACGAGGTGCGGGTGCGACAGCGGCTGCGGGACGAGTTCTCGGATGTGTACTCCTCGGTCATCGTGAGGGGGGAGGACGTCGTCGGGTCCTTGACCGTGCGGCCCTACGGGGGCGGGCTCAAGGTGGAGCACCTGTACCTGGATCCCCGCCACCAGGGGCGGGGGATCGGGTCGCGGGTGCTGCGCGAGGTGCTCGCGCGGGCCGACGCGGAGGGCGCGGAGGTGCGGCTCACCGTGTTGCGGGGGAGCGCCGCCCGGGGGCTCTACGAGCGGTACGGGTTCGTGGTGGAGACGGAGGACCCCATAGACGTCCACATGGTGCGGGTTCCTGCCGTCTCGGCCTAGCGCGGTCCGGGGGCGGGGACCTCACCCCGTGCGGCGGGCCGTCAGGGCGGCCAGGGCCGAGCGGGTGGTGACGCCCGTCTTGCGGAAGATGTGCGACAGGTGGGTGTCTACCGTGCGGGGGCTGAGGTAGAGGCGGGCCGCGATGGCCGGGGTGGTCAGGCCCTCCGTCACCAGGGCGGCGATCTGCCGTTCGCGCGGGGTGAGATGGGGGAGGGGAGAGGCGGGTGGGGACGGGCTCGGGGTTGGCGGGGGTGGGGGGAAGAGGTCCGCCAGGCCGGTGAGGAGGCGGGCTCCGCCCGTTTCCGCCAGACGGCGGCCGTGGTGCCACAGGGACGAGGCTTCGGCCGGGTCGCCTGCCTGGGCCCGTAAGGAGGAGCCGATCAGCAGGGCCTGGGCCTCCCAGAGGGTCGCGCCCGAGCGGCCGGCCTCCTCGGCCGCCAGGGCGTAGAGGTCCGCCGCCCGTCCCGGCTCGCCGCGCCCCGCCAGTAACTGGCCCGCGCTGCGCAGCGCCGAGGACCGCTGCGCGGGCAGCCCGAGCCGCTGCGCGTCCGCCGTGGCCAGCCGCGACCAGGCCTCCGCGTCGGCCAGGTCGCCAGTGGTGACGGCCGCCGTGATCAGGGCTTCGAGGAACAGCGGACGCATCGTCGGCTGCAGGCGGGCCAGCCCCGGACCGCCGCCCGCCCGCAGCATCGCGGACCGGGCCCGCCGGGGGTCGCCGGCGTGCAGGGCCGTGTAACTCAGCACGCACCAGGCGAGCGAGGCCCACCAGCTGCTCCGCCCCCCGCACCGCGCCACGGCCTCCTCGGCCACGGCCAGCGGGCTGCCGTCGCCCGGAGGCAGGGCCGCGAGCAGCACTTGCGCCTTGTTCGCCAGGACCAGCGCGAGGAGTTCGTCGCTGCCGATGCCCCGGGCGATGCTCTCCGCCTCGTCGACCAGCTCCAGCGCCGGGAGCATCCGGCAGGTGTTCATGTGGACGATCGCCTTGCACAGCAGCAGGTGCGGCAGGAGGTGGAGCGGGCCCACGCGGCGGGCGAGGGCCAGGCCGCGGTCGGCGTGCCGATGCGCGTCCGCGTACCGCTCCAGATAGAACTCCGTCCAGCTCAACCGTGCCAACGGCTCGCACAGCTCCGCGAGTTCCCGGTCGCTGAGCGCGTCCACCCGGGCCCCGGCACGGTCGGTCAGGGTCCGGGCGGTCACCAGGTCGCCCCCGTACGTCTCCCCGAGCGCGCTGATCGTCAGCGCCCACGCCTCGGCCGGCTCGTTGCCCAGGTGCCGGGCCAGGTCCAAGGTGCCCCGTACGTCCTCCCGCACCTCGTCGTAGGGCAGCGCGTGCGGTGCCGACGAGCCGAGTTCGAGACCGAGGGCGAGCGCGTCCGCCGGCCGGGGGGCGGGTCGGCGGGCCAGTTCGCGGCGGAGCAGGGCGACCGCGGACCCGTAGTTCCCGAGGTGGCGTTCCATCGAGGCGCAGAGGGTGGCGGCGCTGGCGCGCAGCCCGCCGTCCTCGTCGGATCCGGGCCGCGCCATCAGCTCGTGGAGCAGGTCCCGGCTCTGCCGCAGCTCCCCGCACACGCCGAGGGCCCGCGCCCGGCGCAGCAGCAGTTCCCGCCGCTGCGCCCCGTGCTCAGCGGTGTCCGGCAGCACCCGGAGCACCACCCCCAGCCAGTGCGCACAGCTCGCGGGGGCGGTGGTCTCCGACTGCCCGGCCGCCTCCAGCAGGACCGCGGCCGCCTGAGGGTCCCAGCCGGTCAGAGCCCGCTCGACGTGGTGGGCCCGTACGGAGGCACCCGCGCCCGCACCGGCCAGCGCGGCGGCGGCCCGCCGGTGCATGTCGGTGCGGCGCCGGTGCTCGGTGTTCTCGTGCACCACGGTCCGCAGCACGGGGTGGCGCAGCGACCAGCTCCCGCCGGGGCCCCGCCGCAGCAGGTCCCGGCCGGCCAGCACCGCGAGGTCGGCGTCGAGCGCGCCGGGGTCGGGCGGGCCGGGGTCGGGCTCCGACGTGGCGAGGGTGCGCGCCAGCAGCGGCGCGGTGGCGTGGTCGCCGAGCACGGCGACGGCCTCGGTGGTACGCCGCTGCGTGTCCGTGAGCGGGGTCAGCTCGTCGAGCAGTAGGGCGGCGAGGCCCCCCGACGGCAGGGAGGGGCCGTCGCCCTGGCCCTGGAGCAGGGCCAGGAAGTAGAGCGGGTTGCCCTCGCTGGCCGCGTACAGCCGGGCGGCGCGCACGGGCGGCAGCTCCGGGGCGAGCTGCTCCACGCAGGCCCGTTCGCCGAGGGGGCCGAGGTCCAGGCGCAGTACGGCGCCGGTGTCGACGCCCCGGGTGAGTGCGGCGGTCAGGGACGGTGAGGTCTGGCGGTCGCGGCGGGCCACGATGATGGTCACGGGCGCGCGCAGGGGATGGCGTACCAGGTGGTCGAGGAGCTCCAGGGAGGCCGGATCGGCCCAGTGGAGGTCGTCGAGGGCGATGAGCAGGCCGCCGCCGTGACCACGGGCGAGCCCTCGGCCGCCCTCCCCGCTCCGCCGGTTTCCTCCGGCGTCCTCGCCGTCCCCGCCGGCTTCGGCCAGCTCCGTGAGCAGCCGGGCGGCCGCCCGGTGGACGGCGAACCGGTCCAGTGGGGCGCTCCGCCCGGCGCCCGGGTCCGTCGCCACCCCGTGCAGGACGGGGGCCACCGAAAGGTCCGCGCCCTTCTCCCGCAGCAGTTCCGGATCCAGGTCGGCGAACGCGTCGGTGAACAGCCGGAAGGGGATGTGCCGTTCGTACTCGGTGGCCCGGCCGCGCAGGACCGTCAGCCCGCGGCCGCGGGCCCGCCGGCACACCTCGGTCAGCAGTCTGCTCTTGCCCATGCCCGCCGGGCCCGTGAGGTCGACGACGCCCGGCGATCCGCCGTGCCCGTCGCCCGCTTCCCCGATCGCCTCGTCCAGCCGGTCCAGCTCGGCCCCCCGGCCGACCAGCGGAGTCCTGCCCACCATGACGCCTCCCCGGATGTCCGGTACCCGGATTCGGTGCCGGGGATGCGTAAGCGGACTCGGGGAAGTGGGGCACGCCTCCGCGCCGCCCGGCACGGAAACGCACCCCACCTCCCCGAGACCGCTTAGGCGGTTCTACGGATGCCGCTGCCGGAGCCTGGCTGCGAGCATCGGAAGTGATCCCGGCCGTGCCTGACGTGGAGGCCTGATGCGCCGATTACGTGTGTTCGCCGTACCTTTCCTGACCCTCCCGGTGCTCCTCGTGGCCGGCTGCTCGGGCTCGGGCAGCGGCCTGCCCCTGGGGGCGGGCGGGGCCGCGCCCTCGGCGGCGACCCCGTCCGCGTCCGCCCTCCCGACCCCGAGTCCGACCCCCACTCCGAGCCCGTCGCCGACCCCGGCGCCCGCGCCCACCACGCCGTGCACGGTCACGGCCGGGCTGGACACGAAGGGGATGACCGCCTACCTCAAGGCGCTGCGGGCCAGCGACCGGCAGGAGGCCTCGTCCTCCTCGGCGCTCTTCATGACCGACACCGGGGTGTACCTCCGGCTCAAGGACGCGCAGCGCCCCTGCGACGCGGTCCCGGTGAAACTCAGCCACTTCCGGGTCGACATGGCCCACTCGGCGACCAAGGCCGGGTACGCGTTCACGTACGCCCCGATCAGTACCGTCACGATCACGGTCGGCCCGGGTGACGGCAAGGCGCCGGGCAGCGTGCCCCCGCCGCCGTCGGGGTGCGCCGGCACGCTGTCGGTGGTCTACGTGGGCGAGGCGCTCGCCGAGGGAGACCTGCCCGAGCACCTCCAGTTGCCGAGCGCCGACTCCACGCTGGACTGGACGCTGGCCGACGTCTCCGTGGACCGGGTGCTGGACGCGGTCTTCAAGCCGCCGCCCGGGGTGAAGTCCTGCTGACCATCGCGAAGGGGGACGGGGGACGGGGAGGGGCCGGTGGGGCGGTGCGCCGTGGGGGTGCGCACCGACCCACCGGCCGGGCTACCCACCTGTATTGACTATTAGTCAATACAGGCCCACCCTCTGGGCGAGCCGTCGTCGTCTTTGGTGTGGGAGGTCGTCCCGTGCGTACCGATGAGGAAATGGGCCGGTTGAGCGGTGAGTTGGCGGGTGCCCGGCCCCCCGCCTCGTTCGAGGAACTGGACGCCGGGGAGCTCGCGCGGCTCGCCGGGGCACTGAAGGCGGAACGGGCGCGCCAGGCCGAAGGGCTGAACCGGGCCGCCGAGGAAGCGCTCAAGCTGGTCCCCGCCCTCGCGCGCGGGGCCGTACGCAAGGTGCTGTTCCGGTGAGCCGCGCCGAAGTGGAGAAGATCGCCCGGCTGGTGGGGGTGGACGCCGGGGAGCTCGGCTTCCTGCGCGGGCTGCCGGACGAGGACGTACGGACGTTTCGGGAGCAGGTCAGCGGCGTACTGAACGACGGCGCCCCCGAGATGCTCGACCGGATCGCCGCCGCGACCAAGCTCGTACCGGCCGGGGTCGCGGCCGCCATCTCGCAGAAGGCGCTCGGGCCCCGGCTCGCGGCCGGGGTGGCCGGCCGGCTGGAGTCCGGGCGGGCCGCCGACATCATCGCGAAACTGCCCGTCTCCTTCACCGCCGAGGCCTGCGGGCACCTGGACCCGAGGAAGATCGCCGGGATCGTCGACCGGCTCGACGAGGGACTCGTCGTGCGCATCGCCGTCACCCTCGCCGAGAACCGCGACCACCTCACCATGGGCCGCTTCGTCGGGCACATGAGGGACCAGGTGCTCCGCCGGATCCTGGAGCAGGTGGACGACGCGGCGGTGCTGCGCGCCGGGTTCTACGTCGACCTGCCCGAGCGGCTGCCCCGGATCCTGGAGCTCATGGGCGACGACCGGCTCGCCGCAGTGGTGCGGGCCGCCGCGGCCGAAGGGCTCTGGGAGGAGGCCCTCGGCGTCGCCGCGATGGTCGGCGGGGAGCAGCGGCTGCGGATCGCCGAGCTCACCGCCCGCCTCGGCGGGGCCGAACTCGATTCGCTCGTGCGGGTGACGCATGCCGAGGGGCTGTGGGAATCCCTGCTCCCGCTCGTCGCGCTGCTCGGGGAGGACGACCGGCTCGCCGTGGCCCGGCTGGACTCCCTGCGGGACCCGCAGGTGCTGACCGGAGTGGTACGGGCCGTAGTGGCGACCGCACTGTGGGGCGAGTTCCTGCCGCTGGTCGGGGTGCTGCCCGAGGAGGGCCGCAAGGTGGTGGCCGACGCCGCCGCCGGGCTGGGCGACGCGGAACTCGAAGGACTCGTGCGCGAGGTCGACGAGCAGGACCTGTGGGAACTGGTGCTGCCGCTCGTCGAGCTCATGGACGAGGCGGGCAAGGAGCGCGTCTTCGCGCTGCCCGCCTTCCAGGACCGGCAGGAGTAAGGGGACGCCTGCCGGGCCGGACGGGCCGGTCGCGGGGCTCCTCCGCTGGGAGGAGGGGCCCCGCGGTCCGCGGTCCGGGCGTGGATCCGGCCCGCGGTCGGGGCGGGGGCGGGTCCGGGGGCGGGTCCGGGTCCGGGGGTCAGCGCTCGGCGGCCGGGACCAGGCCGGGGGAGAACCGGTACGACACGGCCTCCATCAGCGGCTTGCGCTTGGTGTTGTGGAAGGCGGCGATCCGCCACTGCCCGTCGTCCTCGCGGACCAGTGTGTAGGTCTGGATCTTGCCGAGCTTCTCCGGGCGCCTGCCTTTGTAGGTGTCCCCGCGGCCGTTCACCACGGCGACGCCGGGCCCGTGGAAGCGGATGTCGAGGATCTCGTCGGCCAGCCGGGTGCCCTTGAGGAAGCCCGCGAAGAGCGTGCGGTGGCTCTCCACGATGTCGCGGCGCCCCTGGTAGAAGGTGCCGACGTAGGTGATGTACGAGGCGTCCTCGGTGAACAGGTCCCCGTACGCCTCGGCGTCGTGGCGCTCCCAGGCGGTGACGAGGCGGTCGAGCACGGTCTGGACGGAGGCGACGGACTCGCTGGTGGACTGCATGACGGACCACTCCCCATTGGTTAGACTGAAGCAGATACTGAGTGAAGGCAGTATCTGCATGCGTGCAGATATAAATGTAGGAGGCGGTCGGGAGAATGGCAACAGGCAGTGGTGACCAGGACGCGCACACGGTCTTCCGGCAGTACCTGGACGCCGTCGGCCTCCAGGGCCTGGCCAGCGCAGAGGCGTCCGGCCTGCACACCTCGGAGTGGTACGCCCTCAGCCTCATCACCCTGGAGGGCGGCCTGTCCTCCGGTGAGCTCGCCACCCGCACCGGATTGACCACGGGCGCGACCACCCGGCTCATCGACCGCCTCGAACGGGCCGGGTACGCCCGCCGGGCCGCCGATCCGGGCGACCGGCGCCGGGTCATCGTGGAGCCCGTACCGGACGCGCTGGACCGGATCGAGGACGTGGTCGGTCCGGCCCGACGGCACATCGCGGCGGTGATCGGCTCCTACTCCCCGGAGCAGCAGGCCCTGCTCTTCGACTACTTCGCCCGCGCCGCGCCCGCGTTCCGCGCGGCCACGGAGGAGATCCGCGGCAACACCGCGACGCGGCGTGCCAAGAGCCGCCCGGCGGCGGGCTGACCCAGGGGCCGGTACTCCGACGGCGGGACGACCCGCCGGCCGGCACTTCCGCCCGGCCGCGGGCCGACCCGCCCGCCGGTACCGCCGCCCGGCCGCACCCCGTACCGCCGTCCCGTCAACAGCGGGCCCGCGCCTTCTCGTGCCTCTGAGTCAACACCGCGGCCTTCTGGTAACAGTGGGTCACATGCTCCCCTCCCACATGATGTTGAGCTGCCTGCTGGGCGCCGCGCTGCTCGCTCCCGTCCCGGTCGGAGCCGCGGACGGTCCCTCCGCCACCGGCGCCCGCACCTCGGACGGCCGCCCCGTCGACTACCTCGGGCTGCACCTCACCGTCCCCGACGACTGGCGGGTCGTCGACCTCGAGCGGAACCCCGACGCCTGCCTGCGCCTCGACCGGCCCACCCTCTACCTCGGGCGCGCCGGCACCCAGGGCGACTGCGGAGCGGCCCGCGCCGTCGCACCCCGCGCCGACACCCTGCACCTGGAGCCCCTCGACGGGGCCCCGCCGCGCGCCGACATCCCGACCGTCGGCGCGGACGAGGGCGAACCCCTGCCCAAGGTCCGGGGCGACAGCAACGAGATCCGCTACACCCTGCGCCGCGCCGGGGTGATGGCCACCGTCTCCTACGGGGCCACGCCCGAGACCGTACGAGGAGTGCTCGGCAGGGCCCGGACGCTCACCCCACCCACCCGTCCGGCCCCCGCCGAGCCGGTCGTCGCGCCCGGCCCGGGTCCCCGTGCCGCCGCCCAGGGTCCCTACACCGGCGAGGGCTTCGACGCCTGCACCGCCCCCACCCAAAGGGCCATGAACGCCTGGAAGCAGGATTCGCCCTTCGGCGCGGTCGGCATCTACATCGGCGGCCGGGCCCGCGCCTGCGCCCAGCCGCAGCTCACCGCCGGGTGGGTGGCCCGGCAGGCCGCCGCGGGCTGGCACCTGATGCCGATCTGGGTCGGTCCCCAGCCCTGGCACAGCTCCTCCACCGGGCTCTCCACCGACCCCTCCGAGGCCACCGACCAGGGCACGGCCGCCGCCGACGGCGCCGCCCAGGCGGCCACCGCGCTGGGCCTGGCCGCGGACACGGTCCTCTACAACGACCTGGAGAACTACACCGACCGGGCCACCTGGGACGGCCCGGTCGTCTCCTACCTCACCGCCTGGACGGTGCGGCTGCACGAACTGGGCTACCGCGCGGCCGCCTACGTCTCGGCGAGCTCCGGGGCCAAGGCGCTGAGCGCCCACTACGCCCAGGCCCCGGACGCCATGCCCGACGTGCTGTGGGTGGCCCGCTGGAACCTGTCGACCTCGGTCGCCGACGCCGACCTCGGACTGTCCGCCGGCACCCAGCAGTGGTCGGGCGCGCGCCGGGCCCACCAGTTCCGGGGCGACCACGACGCCACGTACGGGGACGTGACGATCAACATCGACCGGAACTGGGTGGACGTCGACCCCGCGGTCCTGAAGAAGGCCCGCCCGCACCTGAGCTGACTCAGGCCGGGGTGTCCTCGCGGGCCGGCTCGTCGTCATTGCCCCGGCGGATGGTGCGCAGACCGCCCGCCGGGGTCCACGACCGCACCACCAGGTCATCGTCCTCGACACCGACGTGGACCACCTCCGTCAGCTCCGCGCGGAAGAGGTCGAAGGGGTGCGGGCTGTCGGTCTCCTCCGCCTCCTCCGCGTACCGGTGGAGCTCGGGCTGCTCCACGATCTCGATCGCACGCCCGGAGATCCGTACGTCCCCGTCCGGCATCTTGTCCCCCTCGCCCGGGTTGGTGTGCAGGGCGAAGCGCGGGTCCCGGCGCAGGTCCTTGCCCTTCATCGAACCCGGCATCATGCCCAGCCACAGCTCGCCGCCGCGGATCTCCACGTTGAGCCCGGTGGCGCGCGGGGATCCGTCCTTGCGCAGGGTCGCCAGGACGTGGTGGGGGAACTGCGCGAAGCGCGCCCGGACGGCCGCCGCGAATTCCGGTTCCGCCTTCTCGAATACGGCCCAGTTGTTCGTCGTCATACGTCCATCAAAGCGCGGGGCACCGACAACCGCCGGTCAGGCGCGCACGATGCCCGCCGCGCGGGCCGCCGCCAGCCATGCCGGGAACTCGGCGACCAGACGGTCGTAGAGCTCCGGGTCCGTGACGGTCCGCGGGTCCGGGCCGGCGTGGAAATAGCCGGCGTTGTCCACGGGCCGCTTCGCCGGGACGGGCAGTTCGTCGAGCCGCCGCAGGAAGTCGAACTGCGAGCTGCGGGTGTTCCCGAAGCCGACGAACTGCCAGAAGATCGGCAGCCGGGCCGCCTTGCACAGGTACCTCTCGGCGGCGAGCTTGTTGATGGGCCCGCCGTCCGTCTGGAAGACGACGAGCGCGGGGGCGGCCGACCCCGAATCCAGGTAGTGGTCGATGACCGCGTCCATGGCCGCGTGGTAGGCCGTCTTGCCCATGTGGCCCAGCCCGGCGGCGATCTCGGTGACCCGCCCCTCGTGGTCGGCGAGGGAGATCTCCTCCAGCGCGTCGACCTCCGTGGAGAAGAACACGACGGGTACGCGGGCGTCGTCGTCCAGGTGCGCCGACAGCCCCAGCACCCGGTCCGCGAGGGCCTGCACGCTGCCGTCCTGATAGTACGGGCGCATCGACCCGGAGTAGTCCAGGACCAGGTACACGCAGGCCCGACCGCCCTCCAGACCGTGTTTGCGGAGCGAGACCCCGGCGCTCTTGTAGAGGCTCACCAGCGCCGGAGCGCTCTCTTCGACCTTCCGGAGGTCCACCGCACTGCCCGTCATGGGCCCGAGGGTACGGGAAGCGGCCTCCGGGCCGGCCGGGCCCGCCGGGCCGCGTTCACCCGGCCGGAAGGAACCCCAGCCGGGCCGCCAGCCGTTCACGGTGTGCGGACGGCGGGCCGAAGAGCCGGGCCGAGCCGTGGGCCCGTTTGAAGTACTCGTGCGCCTCGTGCTCCCAGGTGATGCCGATCCCGCCGTGCAGCTGGATCATCTCGCCCGCCACGTAGGCGTAGGCCTCCGAACAGCCCGACTTGGCCGCGGCGGCCAGGTCCGGGGCGGCGTCGGCGGCGGCCGCCGCGAAGGCGAGCGAGCGGGCGCTCTCCACTGCGGTGTGCATGTCGGCCAGCCGGTGTTTGACCGCCTGGAAGGAGCCGATGGGCCGCCCGAACTGCACCCGGTCCTTCGCGTACCGGACGGTCGTCTCCAGGGCCCGCGCCGCGGCCCCCGCCTGCTCGGCGGCGAGCGCCGTGCAGGCCAGGTCCCGGACCCGGTCGAGGACGGCCGCGCCGTCGGCCGACAGCAGCCGCGCCGGGGTCCGGTCCAGGGTCAGCTCCGCGAGGGGCCGGGTGGTGTCCATGGTGGCCCGTACGGTGAAGGACGCGGGCGCGGAGTCGAGTTCGAAGAGGCCGAGCCGGCCCTTGCCCTGGCCGGGCTCGGTGCGGGGTTCGGTGGCCGGTCGGTGGCCGTGTCCGGCGGATGGGTCCATGACGGCGAAGGCCAGCAGCAGGGACGGCTCGGTCGGGCCGGCCAGCACGTACCGCTTGGTGCCCGTGAGCAGCCAGGCCGAGCCGTCCGGCTCGGCCCGGGCGGCCAGATCGCCAGCCTCCCAGCCGCCCTCCTCAGCCCAGGCCAACGCTCCCACGACCGTTCCCTCCGCCAGCGCGGGCAGGTGCCGCGCGCAGGCCTCCCGGTCCCCGGCCGCGAGCAGCGCCGCCACGGTCAGCACCGCCGAGCCCAGGTACGGTACGGGGCTCAGCGCGCGCCCCAGCTCCGCCATGACCAACCCGACTTCGGTGGTTCCGCAGCCCAGGCCGCCGTACTCCTCGGGCACCGCCAGCGCGGCCGCGCCCACCTGGGCCGTCAGCGGGGCCCAGGCCTCGTGGCCGGGATGCCGGGCCAGGACCGCCCGTACCGCGTCGCGCAGTTCCTCCAGTTCCGGCGGCTCCGGGGCGGGCGCCGGGCCCAGTACCGCACCGAGGCCGTTCATGCCGACTCCCCTCGCGCCGCACGGCGCAGCTGTGTCTTCTGCAGTTTGCCGCCGGCGTTGCGCGGGAGCTCGTCGAGCAGGGTGAACCTGCGCGGCACCTTGAAGTTGGCCAGCCGCTCCCTGGTCCAGGCGGTCAGCTCGGCGGCGGTGACGGGCCCGGTGGTGACCACGTAGGCCACCCCGATCTCGCCGAGCCGCTCGTCGGGGGCTCCGACCACCGCCGCGTCGGTGATGGCCGGGTGGGTCAGCAGCACGTTCTCCACCTCCGCCGGATAGGCGTTGAAGCCGCCGACCACGTACATGTCCTTGAGCCGGTCGGTGATGGCGAGGTAGCCGCGGGCGTCGAGGACGCCGATGTCCCCGGTGCGCAGCCAGCCGCCCGGCAGCACGGCGTCGGCGGTGCTCGCCGGATCGTCCAGGTAGCCGGGGGTGACGTGGTAGCCGCGGACCTGCACCTCGCCCGGTTCCCCGGCGGGCAGCACCTCGCCGAGCGGCCCGGCGATCCGCACCTCGGTGTCGGGCAGCGGCAGCCCGACGGTGTGGGCGAGGGTCCGGGCGTCGGCGTCGGTGGGGCACACGGAGACGACCCCGCCGGACTCGGTGAGCCCGTAGGCGGTGAACACGTCGGGGGCGCCCAGTTCGGCGCGGATCTCCTCGACGAGGGAGGTGGGCACGGAGGCGGCGCCGGTGCCGGCCAGCCGCAGCGCGGACAGGTCGTGGGCGGCGCGTTGCGGGTGACGGATCAGGCCGTGGAAGACGGTCGGCGGACCCATCAGGCAGGTGACGCGCTCGGCGGCCATGCGGTGCAGGATGCGGTCGGCGTCGTAGACCGCCTCGGGGAGCATGGTGACGCCGCGCAGCAGGCAGGCGAGCACCCCCGCCTTGTAACCGAAGGTGTGGAAGAAGGGGTTGACCAGCAGGTACCGGTCGCCGGGGCGCAGGGTGACGAGCCCCGACCAGGAGGCGTAGAGCCGGACGGTCTGGCCGTGGGTGGTCATGACCCCCTTGGAACGGCCGGTGGTGCCGGAGGTGTAGAGGATGTCGCTGATGTCCTCGGGGCGTACGGCGGCCGCGCGCGCGGCCCGTTCGGCGTCGGGGACGGCCGTCCCGGCGAGCAGGTACGCGTCCCAGCCGGTGGCGGGCGGTCCGCCGGCACCCTCGGCGGCGCCGCGCAGGATCACGGTGGAGGCGAGCGCGCCCAGGTCCTCGCCGGAGGCGTGCAGGTCGCGGGCGTAGTCGGTGCCGAGGAACCCGCGCTCGGTGAACAGCACGCGGGCGCCGCTGCGCCGGATGATGTCGGCGGCTTCGGCGGGCTTGTAGCGGGTGTTGACCGGAACGAGGACGGCGCCGACACCCACCGCGCCGAGCGCGGCGGTGATCCAGTGGCGGCTGTTGGGAGCCCAGATCGCGACCCGGTCGCCGGGCCGGATGCCATGGGCGAGGGCGGCGCGGGCCGAGGCGGCTGTCTCCTCGGCGAGCCGGGCGAAGGTCCAGCGGACCTCCCCGTCGACGAGCGCCTCGCGCTCCCCGTACGCGGCGGCGGCGTACCCGGGGAGCCCGGCCAGGCTGGCGGGCAGGGGAAGTTGCGGGGGCTGTTGCGGAGGCAGTGGTGGGAGCACCTGCGGGGTCTGGCGGGGGCCGGACATGAACCCTCCCTACTTGACGAGCGAGCGTGGGCGGTATCCAATCACAGGTGTTTCGGTTAGGCATATACCTAGTAGGAATCACGTGATCTGGAGGCCACCATGCCGACCCTCACCACCGCCGCGGACATGAAGTCCGCCCTCTCCAGCTTCTGCACCGGCGTCGCCGTCATCACGGCGCGCCGGGCCGACGGCCGTCCCGTCGGGATGGCCGTGCAGTCCTTCTCCTCCGTGTCCCTGGACCCGCCGCTGGTCTGCTTCTGCCCGGCCCGCACGTCCACCACCTGGCCGCGGATCCAGGCCGCCGGAGCCTTCGCCGTCAACATCCTGGCCGCCGACCAGCAGGACCTGTGCCGCCGGTTCGCCGTCACGGGCGGGGACAAGTTCGGCGGCGTCGCCTGGCGCTCAGGCGGCAACGGCGCACCCCTGCTCGACGGGGCCCTGGCCACCGTCGAATGCGATCTGGAGGCCGTCCTGGACGGCGGCGACCACGCCATCGCGCTGGGCAGGGTCACCGCCCTGACCGCGCACCGCGAGGGCGCGCCGCTGCTCTACTTCCGGCGCACCTACGGGCGCTTGCCGGATGCGTCGGGTGCGTCGGAGGCGTCCTCGGTGGCGTCCGGAGCATCGTCGGGGGCGCCCTCGGAGGCGTCCGGGGCGCCGGGCTTCGCCGGGGCGGCCGCGCGCCGGCTCTCCAGCTCCTCGATGTCGTCGAGCATGGCGGCGGCGAGGTCGCGCTCGGAGGCGTAGTACCGCTCCGCCCACTTGAGGGTGAGCGTCGGGTACGCCCAGGACGCCTCGTCCTTGGCCCCGTCCGCGTCGGCCACCGCGCGCCGCCGCATCTTCTCCGCGAACTCCTGGTGGCGTGCCAGGACTTCGCGCATCTGCTCGGGCTCCAGAAGGTGGCCGAGCCACAGCCGCAGCATCGGCCCGTGCTTGAGCACCGGGGGGTCGACGGGGGCCTCGCGCGCCCATTCCCGTACGGCCGCCATGCCCTCGTCGGTGATCCGGTACACGCGCTTGTCGCGGGTCCCGGTCTCCTGGGCGACCATCCGGGAGGAGGCGTAACCGGCCTTCTCCAGTCGCTTGAGCTCGCTGTAGATCTGGCTGAAGGACGGGCTCCAGTAGAAGAAGCGCAGGGACCAGTCCGACCACTTCTTCAGGTCGTAACCGGAGAGCTCCTCTCCGAAGGAGAGCAGCCCGAGCACCGCCCAGCTGGTCGCCGGGAGCGTGCGCTTGTTCGTCTCGTCTGCCGCCTGTTCTGCCACGCAGCGCAGTCTACGACCGCTCTTCGCGGCGCCTCTTCCTCCAGCGCTATATAGCTGCTAGAAGTATTCCTATTAGAAATACATCGTTCACATGCCGTGCCCCGCACGGCTGGGAGGTTCTCTGTGAAGTTCTCGATGATCTTCGAGGCGCAGCTCGTCGACCCGACCCCCGAACGCGAACGCCAGGTCATCCACGACTGCGTCGAACAGGCCGTGTTCGCCGAGGAGATGGGCTTCGACCGGATCTGGGCGGTCGAACACCACGCCCTCACCCAGTACGCGCACATGAGTGCCTCCGAGATCTTCCTGACCTGGGTCGCCGCCCGGACGAAGAAGATCCGCATCGGGCACGGCGTGGTCACCATGCCCTTCGGCTACCAGCACCCCGTGCGCGTGGCCGAGCGCGCCGCCATGCTCGACGTGCTCTCCGGCGGCCGCGTGGACATCGGCGCCGGTCGCGGCGCCACCCGCCAGGAGATGTCCATGTACGGGGTCAGGCCCGAGGACACCTACCCGCAGATGGAAGAAGCCCTGCGGATCTTCTCCTCGGCCTGGCGCGAGGAGAAGTTCGAGTGGCACGGCTCCATCGACATAGGCCCCGGCGCGATCCTGCCCCGCCCCGTCCAGGACCCGCACCCGCCGCTCTTCATGGCCTGCTCCAAGCACGACACCCTCAAGCTCGCCGCCGAACTGGGCATCGGAGCACTGGTGATGGGCTTCGCCGGCGCCGACGACGTCCGCGAGATGCGCAAGGTCTACGACGAGGCCATCGCCACCCGCACCGGCGAGCGCCTCGTGTCGAGCGAGGTCAACGACCACCTCTCCGCCCTCTGCCCCACCATCGTCCTCGACGACGCCGAACGCGCCCTGCGCCTCGGCACGCGCGGCCAGCGCTTCTTCGCCGAGTCCATCGCCCACTGGTACGGCAACGCCCCCGAGCCCACCGGCTACTCCGACGAGGAGACCGCCGAGGACCACGTGGCGGCGCTGGAGAAGAGCCGGGGCGAGCTCGTCGCCAGGCTCCACGAGGCGAACATCCCGGCCCGCCCCGTCGACACGGGCACCTACAACGCCGAGCACGCCTACGGCAACGCCCAGAGCGCCATCGCCTACGTCGAGCAGCTGCGCGAGATCGGCGTCGACGAGGTGATGTGCCTGATCCAGATGGGTACCGTCCCGCAGGAGGCCTGCATGGAGACCATCCGCCAGTGGGGCGAGACGGTCATCCCGCACTTCCGCGCGCTGGAGGGCTGAGCCGTGGTGTCCTTGGACGGGAAGGTCGTCGTCATCACCGGAGCGGGCCGCGGCCAGGGCGCGGCCGAGGCCCGGCTGTGCGCGGAGGCCGGGGCGCGGGTCGTCGTCACCGACATCCGGGAGGACGAGGGCCGGGCGGTCGCCTCCTCGCTCGGCGACCAGGGCCTCTACGTACGGCACGACGTGGCCGACGCCGAGAGCTGGGCGGAGGTCGTCCGCGAAGCCGTGCGCGCCTTCGGCATTGTCTCGGCGCTGGTCAACAACGCGGCCCTGTGGCGCACCGCCCACGTCGAGGAGCAGAGCGCCGCCGGGTTCGAAGCGCTGCTACGGGTCAACCTGCTCGGGCCCTTCCTCGGCATCCAGGCGGTGGCCCCGGTCCTACGGGCCGGCGGAGGCGGCTCGATCGTCAACATCTCCTCCACCGCCGGCCTGGTCGGCATCCCGGGTCACGCGGCCTACGGATCCACCAAGTTCGGGCTGCGCGGCCTGACGAGGTCGGCGGCGCTGGACCTGGCGGGGGACCGGATCAGGGTCAACTCGGTCCATCCGGGGGCGATCGACACCCCGATGGTCGCCGAAGCGGTCGCGGGCCGGGACTGGTCGCACGTGCCGCTGGGGCGGATGGGGCGGCCCGAGGAGGTCGGGGAGCTGGTCCTCTTCCTCTGCTCGGACGCGTCCTCGTACATCACGGGCACGGAGTTCACCGTCGACGGCGGGATGACGACGAAATGAGCGGCTCTTCGCTCTCCCCCGAGGCGCGGCGGCTGTGCGACGCGATGGCGGCCGCCTTCCCCGGCCCGGGGGACCCGGCGGCCCTGCGGGCGGCGGCGTCGGCGGGCGGCGCCCCGGCCGGTGTGGAAGTGGCCTCGGTACGGGACGCGGTCGCGGACGGGGTCCCGGTCCGGATCTACGACCCGGCGCCGGGCACCACAGGCCGCCCCCTGACCCTCTACCTCCACGGCGGGGGCTGGGTGATGTGCGGCCTCGACACCCACGACGCGCTGTGCCGGACCCTGGCCGCCGCCTCGGGCGCGGTGGTGGTTTCCGCGGACTACCGCCTCGCCCCCGAACACCCCTGGCCGGCGGCGCCCGACGACGCGCTGACCGTCCTGCTGTGGGCCCGCGCGCGGGCCGCGGAACTGGGCTGCGACCCGGCCCGCCTGATCGTCGCGGGGGACTCCAGCGGGGGCAACCTGGCCGCCGTGACGGCGCTGCGGGCCCCCGAACTGGTCGCCGGCCAGCTCCTCTTCTACCCGCCCCTGGACGCCTCGATGGAGTCCGGCTCGGTGGCGGAGTTCGCGCGGGACCACTTCCACACGGCGGCCCACATGGCCTGGTACTGGGACCAGTACGGAGGCGAACCCAACCACCCGCACGTCTCGCCGCTCCGGGCCCCCGACGTCTCGGCGCTGCCCCGCACGCTGCTGGTTCTGGCGGACTGCGACGTACTGCGGGACGAGGGCCTGGCGTACGGGCGCCGGCTGGGCGAGGCGGGCGTGGACTGCGCCGTCCACCTGGTCCCCGGGGTCTTCCACGGCTTCCTGGGCCTGCCCCTGCCGGCCTCGGCGGCGGCACTGGCGGCGGCGGGGGCATGGCTGGCGGCGACGAAGTGAAGGGGCGGGGCGGCCGGATTCGAACCGGCGTCCTCCTCCATGTTGTGTAGGCGCACTACCTCTGTGCTACGACCCCGCCTTGCCGTGGATCTTAGCCGGGCCCCGGGCGGGCGCGCACAGGGATATCCCCTGCATGATGTGCACATGCCCAAATCCGTACGGGGAGCCGTGCTGCGCAACTCCCTCGCCCTCGCAGCCGAGTTCGCCGCCGTCCTGCTGATGCGCGGCCCCGCGCCCCACTGGATCCCGGTCATGCTCGCCCTGGTCGCCCTCGTGTCGGGGCTGCCGCACGGCACCGAGGCCGAGTTCGTCCCGCGCATCCTGCTCGCGATCGGCGCGGTGCTGATCGCGCTGACGGGCAGCCACGCGTGGGACGAGCACGCGCTGCGCGCCAACGGCAGGGCGGAACGCGTGGTCGAGGCCGGGGGGC
This sequence comes from Streptomyces sp. GL_140, assembly GCF_057834465.1. NCBI lineage: Bacteria > Bacillati > Actinomycetota > Actinomycetes > Kitasatosporales > Streptomycetaceae > Streptomyces > Streptomyces sp. GL_140. The sequence continues at coordinate 2,329,358 of NZ_CM174404.1, read as the reverse complement.
GCCTGCGCACGGAATCCGGCCGCGACCTGGGCCCACTGCCGGGCATCGGCGCGGGCGGGTACAACGGCCTGACGGTCCTCGTGGACCCGCACGGCCCGGCCTGGCAGTGGAGCGACGTGCGCGAGGCGGAACCGGTGTTCTGGGAGGCCGCGACCGGCGGCCTCGTCCTGATCCAGACGGTCTCCCTGACCCGCCTCTCCCGCCGCCGCACCTCCTGAAACCGGCTGGCCGGCTGCGGGGATGCTGCCTACGCTGCGCCCGGACCCCTGGGGCTCCGCCCCAGACCCCGCGCCTCAAACGCCGGCGAGGCTGGATCAGGCCGGCGGGCCTGGATTTGTCCGGTGGGAGCAGGGCCGACGGGTTTCGAAGGTGTGCCTGGTGGGTCGGGGACGCCGCGGTTGTGAGTCGAGGCCGAGCGGGCACCGCGGCTCGTACTGTCCGACTCCGAAAGGCTCCGCGAGCCGAGACGAACATCCGCGGCGGCACCGGCCCGCCAACGAAGCCGGGTCAGCCCCGCCGGCGTTGTGAGGCGCGGGGGTCCGGGGGCAGCGCCCCCCGGCAACGGCGCCGCACGCGGAAGCGGCGCAACCCCCGCCCCCCGGGCGGGCCAGGTCAGAGCCGCTCGATGATCGTCACGTTGGCCTGGCCGCCGCCCTCGCACATCGTCTGGAGGCCGAAGCGGCCGCCCGTGCGCTCCAGTTCGTGCAGGAGCGTGGTCATCAGCTTCACGCCCGTCGCCCCCAGGGGGTGACCCAGTGCGATCGCGCCGCCGTTGACGTTCACCCGCGCCGGGTCCGCTCCGGTCTCCTTCAGCCAGGCCAGCACCACCGGCGCGAACGCCTCGTTGATCTCCACCAGGTCGATGTCCGACAAGGACATGCCGGTCTTCTTCAGCGCGTACGCCGTCGCCGGGATCGGCGCCGACAGCATCCGGATCGGGTCCTCGCCGCGCACCGACAGGTGGTGGATGCGGGCGCGCGGGCGCAGGCCGTGCTCGCGGACCGCACGCTCGGAGGCCAGCAGCATCGCCGCCGCGCCGTCCGAGACCTGGGAGGAGACCGCCGCCGTGATGGTGCCGCCCTCCATGACGGGCTTGAGTCCCGCCATCTTCTCCAGGGTCGTGTCGCGGCGCGGGCCCTCGTCCGTGGTCACGTCCCCGAAGGGGACGATCTCGCGCTCGAAGCGGCCCTCGTCGATCGCGCGCAGCGCCCGCTGGTGGGACTGGAGGGCGAAGTGCTCCATGTCCTGGCGCGAGATCCCCCACTTCTCGGCGATGAGCTGCGCGCCGTGGAACTGGTTGACGGGGGAGTCCCCGTACCGGGCCCGCCAGCCCGCCGAGCCCAGGTAGGGGCCCTCCGTGAAGCCGAGCGGCTCCGCCGCCTGCCGCGAGGCGAAGGCGATCGGGATCATCGACATGTTCTGGGTGCCGCCCGCGACCACCAGGTCCTGGGTTCCCGACATGACGCCCTGGGCCGCGAAGTGCACGGCCTGCTGCGAGGATCCGCACTGGCGGTCGATGGTCACGCCCGGGACCTCCTCCGGGAGCCCCGCCGCCAGCCAGGCCGTCCGCGCGATGTCCCCCGCCTGGGGGCCCACCGTGTCGAGGCAGCCGAACACCACGTCCTCCACGGCCGCCGGGTCGATCCCGGACCGTTCGACGAGCGCCTTCAGGACGTGCGCCCCCAGGTCGGCGGGGTGGACCTCGGACAGGCCGCCCTTGCGCCGCCCCACGGGGGTGCGTACCGCTTCGACTATGTAGGCCTCGGGCATCGGAACTCCTCAGGGATATAAGGGGGTTACGTACGTGTGGCGATCCCGTCCAGCACCATCGACAGGTACTGGCGGGCGATCTCCTCGGGGCTGTGCCGGCCGCCCGGCCGGTACCAGGACGCCGCCACCCACACCGTGTCGCGCACGAAGCGGTAGGTGAGGCGGATGTCCAGGTCGGCGCGGAAGACCTCGGCGGCGACCCCGCGTTCCAGCGTCCCCAGCCACGCCTTCTCGAACTTGACCTGCGAGTCGGAGAGGTAGTGGAAGCGGGGCTGGACCGACAGGTGCCGCGATTCCTTCTGGTAGATGGCGACGGCGGCGCGGTGCCGGTCGATCTCCCGGAACGATTCGGTGACGAGGGCCTCGATGGTCTCCCTGGGCCCGAGACCGGAGGCGAGGACGGTGTCGTACCCCTCCCACAGCTCGGTCAGGAAGGCGGAGAGGATCTCGTCGAGCATCGATTCCTTGGAATCGAAGTGGTAGTAGAGGCTGCCGGCGAGCATCCCCGCGGCGTCGGCGATCTTCCGGACGGTGGTGGCGTTGTAGCCCTGCGCGGCGAACACCTCGGCGGCGATGCCGAGGAGTTCACGCCGGCGCTCGGGCGAGGCCGTCACCTGCTGCTTCTTCTTGTTCGTTGGCACGGGCCCATTCTGGGCCTACGCGTGCTGACTGCTGACCGACACGGTCTCGCCCGTCATGTACGAGGAGTACCCGCTGGCCAGGAAGACGACGACGTTGGCGACCTCCCACGGCTCGGCGTACCGGCCGAAGGCCTCCCGGGCCGTCAGCTCGCGCAGCAGCTCCTCGCTGGTGACCTTCACCAGGTGCGGATGCATGGCCAGACTCGGCGCGACCGCGTTGATCCGTACGCCGAACTCGGCCGCCTCCAGCGCCGCGCAGCGGGTCAGCGCCATCACCCCGGCCTTGGCGGCGGCGTAGTGGGCCTGCCCGGTCTGGGCGCGCCAGCCGATGACGGAGGCGTTGTTGACGATGACCCCGCCCGCGCCCCCGCTGGCGGCCCGGAAGGACCGCATCGCGGCGCGCGTGCACCGGAAGGTGCCGTTCAGCGTGACGTCGAGGACCCGGGACCACTGTTCGTCGGTCATGTCGACGAGGTTCGCGGTCCCGCCGAGGCCGGCGTTGTTGACGACGATGTCGAGCCTGCCGTGGGTCTGCTCGGCGAGCGCGAACAACGCCCCCACCTGCTCCTCGTCGGTGACGTCGCAGGGCAGCGAGGCGACGCGGTCGGCCCCGAACTCCGCGGCGAGCGCTTCCTCGCTCTCCTTGAGCCGCCGTGCGTGCGCGTCGCCGATGACGATGCGCGCGCCCTCCTCCAGGAAGCGGCGGGCGGTGGCCCCGCCGATCCCGGCCCCGGCCGCCGCGGTGATCACGGCGGTGCGGTCCTTCAGCAGCCCGTGCCCGGCCACGTACTGCGGTGCGCTCCCGAGTCCGTTCCCGCGTGCGTTCATACCCGTACCCCCTTGGGAAGGCCGAGGATCCGCTCGGCGACGATGTTGCGCTGGATCTCGTCCGAGCCCGCGTAGATGGTGTCGGAGCGGGAGAAGAGGAAGAGCCGCTGCCAGTCGTCGAGGTCGTACGGGTCCCCGTGCGCGCCGGCTGCGAGGAGCGAGGCCGCGCCGCACACGTCCATGGCGAGTTCGCCCAGGTCCCGGTGCCAGCGGGCCCAGTACAGCTTGGCCGTGGAGGGGGAGACGGCCGTCCGCTGGGCGGAGGCGCGCATGGTCTCCAGGCCGATCCAGGCCCGGACGAGCCGGTCGCGGATCAGCGGATCGGCCATCGCGCCGTTGCGCTTCGCCACCGCCGCCAGGGTTTCGAGCTCGCGGCGGAAGCCGACCTGCTGGCCGAGCGTGGAGACGCCGCGTTCGAAGCCGAGGGTGGCCATGGCGACGGCCCAGCCCTCGCCGGGTGCGCCGACGATGTGGGAGGCGTCGGTGCGGGCTGCGTCGAAGAAGACCTCGTTGAACTCGGAGGTCCCGGTCAGCTGCGTGATGGGCCGGACCTCCACCCCCTCCTGGTCCATCGGGACCAGGAGGTAGGACAGGCCTGCGTGGCGCCGGGATCCCGGCTCGGTGCGGGCCAGGACGAAGCACCACTGGGACTCGTGGGCGAGGGAGGTCCAGATCTTCTGGCCGTCCACCACCCAGGCTCCGTCCACCAGGGCCGCCCGGGTGCGCACGCCCGCCAGGTCCGATCCGGCGTCGGGCTCGCTGTAGCCCTGGCACCACAACTCCTCCACGGCCCGGATGGGCGGCAGGAAGCGGCGCCGCTGCTCCTCGGTGCCGTGGGCGATCAGGGTGGGGCCCAGGAGCTGTTCGCCGATGTGGCCCACGCGTGCGGGGGCGTCGGCGAGGGCGTACTCCTCGTGGAAGGCGATCTGCTGCTCGGTGCTCGCGCCGCGGCCGCCGTACTCGACGGGCCAGCCGACGCAGGTCCAGCCGTGGGCCGCCATGTGCCGCTCCCAGGCGAGGCGTTCGGCGAAGGCCTCGTGCTCCCGGCCCGGTCCGCCGCGGCCCTTGAGGGCGGCGAACTCGCCGGTGAGGTGGGCCTCCAGCCAACTCCGAACCTCGATGCGGAACTCCTCGACGCTGCTCATGGCGGTACGTTAACCTACCAAACACTTGTTAGGGAAGGATGCTGGGATGCCCGACGTCACCCCCGTGCTCTACGAGCGCCGCGGCCCGGTCGCGTACGTGACCATGAACCGCCCCCGCTACCGCAACGCGCAGAACAGCGCGATGACGTACGCCCTCGACGACGCCTTCTACCGCGCCGCCGACGACCCCGAGGTGAAGGTGATCGTCCTGGGCGGGGCCGGCGAGCACTTCTCCGCGGGCCACGACATCGGCACCCCGGACCGCGACGCGCACCTGCCCTTCGAACGGCGGGCCGGCCTCTGGTGGGACCACTCCCAGCGCACCGGCGCCGAATCCCGCTTCGCCCGCGAATCCGAGGTCTACCTCGGCATGTGCCGGCGCTGGCGCGAGCTGCCCAAGCCCGTCATCGCCTCCGTCCACGGGGCCTGCGTGGCCGGCGGGCTGATGCTCGCCTGGGTCTGCGACCTCATCGTGGCCAGCGAGGACGCCTTCTTCGCCGACCCCGTCGTACGCATGGGGATCCCCGGCGTCGAGTACTTCGCCCACCCCTGGGCCATGCCCCCGCGCATCGCCAAGGAGTTCCTCTACACCGGCGACCGGATGCCCGCCCGCCGGGCCCACGAGATCGGCATGGTCAACCGCGTCGTCGAACGCGCCGAGCTGGCCGCCGAGACCGACCGCCTCGCCCTGCGGATCGCCGAGATGCCCGGCTTCGGACTGGCCCTGACCAAACGGGCCGTCAATCAGGCCGAGGACCTCCAGGGCCTGCACACCGGCATGGACTCGGTCTTCGGCCTGCACCACCTGGCGCACGCCCACAACGCCGAGACGGCGGCGGACTCGCTCGGCGGCATGAACATAGCGGCGATGAAGGAGGCGAACACCTGATGGACCTGAACCATTCGGCGGACGTGGAGGCCTTCCGGGCCGAAGCCCGCACCTGGCTGGCCGCCCACGTACCGCCCGCCCCCCTCCCCTCGCTGGAGACCGAGGAGGGCTTCGCCGCACACCGCGCGTGGGAAGCCCTCCTGCACGCACACCGCTGGTCGGTGGTCTCCTGGCCCACGGAATACGGCGGCCGGGGCGTGGACATCGAGCGGTGGCTGGTCTTCGAGGAGGAGTACTGGGCCGCCGGCGCGCCCGGCAGGGTCTCCCAGAACGGCATCAACCTCCTCGCTCCCACCCTCTTCGACCACGCCACCGACGAGCAGCGCGCCCGCGTCCTGCCCTCCATGGCCAGCGGCGAGACGATCTGGGCCCAGGCCTGGTCCGAACCCGAATCCGGCTCCGACCTCGCCTCCCTGAAGTCCCGGGCCGTGCGCACCGAAGGCGGCTGGCTGCTGTCCGGGCAGAAGACCTGGTCCTCCCGGGCCGCCTTCGCCGACCGCGCCTTCGGCATCTTCCGCACCGACCCGGACGCCCCGAAGCCCCACCAGGGCCTCACCTACCTGATGTTCGACCTGCACGCCCCCGGGGTCACCGTGCGCCCCATCGGCCGCCTCGACGGCAAGCCCGCCTTCGCGGAACTCTTCCTCGACGAGGTCTTCGTGCCCGACGCGGACGTCATCGGCGAGCCCGGCCAGGGCTGGCGGATCGCCATGTCCACCACCGGCAACGAGCGCGGCCTCACCCTGCGCGCCCCCGGCCGGTTCCTCGCCGCCGCCGACCGCCTCGTAGAGCTGTGGCGCAGCGACGGGGACCCGGCCGACACCGCGCTGCGCGACCGGGTCGCCGATGCTGTGGTCGGAGCCCGCGCCTACCAGCTGTTCACCTGGACCAACGCCTCCCGCTTCGCCGAGGGCGAGACCATCGGCGCCGAGTCCAGCCTCAATAAGGTGTTCTGGTCCCAGCACGACATCGCCCTGCACGAGACGGCCCTGGACCTCCTCGGCCCCGAAGCCGAACTCGCCGACGGCGAATGGGCCGAGCCGTGGATCTTCTCGCTGGCCGGCCCCATCTACGCCGGGACCAACGAGATCCAGCGCGACATCATCGCCGAGCGGCTGCTCGGCCTCCCGAAGGGCCGCCGCTGATGCGCTTCCTGCCGACCCGAGAGCAGTCGGACTTCGCCCGCACCCTGCGCGACCTCCTCGCCGCCGCTGAGGTCCCGGCGGCGGTACGGGCCTGGGGCGCCGGGGACCACACCTCCGGGGAGACCCTGCGGGCCCGGCTCGCCGACACCGGCCTGTTCGCACTCGCCGCCGACGAGGCCCACGACGGCATGGGCCTGCTGCCGCTGGAACTGTCCCTCGGTTTCGTCGAGCTCGGCCGGGCCGCTGTGCCCGGCCCGGTGGTGGAGACGGTGGCCGCCTGCGTCCTCCTGACACACCTCGGCGACCAGACCCTGGCCAAACGGTTCCTCCCCGCGCTGGTGGCCGGGGAGACCTCGGCCACCCTGACCCTCCCCGGCGCCGGCCCCTACGCCCTCGACGCGGACTCCGCCACACACCTCTTCACGGTGTCCCCGGCCGGGGAGCTGCGCCTGACCACGACCACCGCCCCGCCCCGGACCTCCGTCGACCCGTCCCGTCGGCTCTCGCTCCCGCGGGACGGCGGCGAACTCCTGGCCTCCGGCCCGGCGGTCCTGGAGGCGGCGCGCCATGCCGGGCACTGGGCCCGGCTGCTCACGGCCGCCCAGTGCCTCGGAGTCGGCGAGGCGCTCCTGGCCCGCACCGTGGAGTACGCGAAGCAGCGCACGCAGTTCGGCACGCAGATCGGCGGCTTCCAGGCGGTGAAACACCGGCTCGCCGACACCCTGCTCGGCCTGGAGTTCGCCCGGCCGCTGCTCTGGGCGGCGGCGCTGTCCCTGGCACCCGAGGAGGTCGCGGCGGCGAAGCTGACCGCCGGCGAGGCGGCGTACGCGGCGGCCATGACCGCGCTCCAACTCCACGGCGCCGTGGGCTACACCGAGGAGCTCGACCTCTCCCTGTGGCTCCGCAAGGCCCGCCCCCTGCGCGACGCGTGGGGGAGCCCCTCGCAGTGCCGGGCGGCGGTGCTCGGCGGGTAGCTCCGGGGCCTGCCGGTCACGGGCGGGCGGGACAACGCGTTCCCGCCCGCCCTGCCTGACGCCGCCCGATCCTCGGTGGCTACACTCGGCCAACTTGTGATCATCCCGCGCCACTGGCCGGGCCTTCGGGTCGGCCGGACGTGTGCCGATGCGCCACGAGTCTTCTGCCGCGGCGTCATGCCGCCTTCCACCACGGGGGACTTTCCATGTCAAGAAGACTGGGCCGGATAGCGGCCACCACCGGCGGCGTCGCTGCCCTGCTCGCCACGGGCCTGGGCACGGCTGTTCCCGCATCGGCGGACGGCTCCTTCAGCTTCACCCTGAACAACAGCCCGACGCTCTCTCCGGACGACAAGGGAATCAGGGTCGGCCCCGACACGGTGTCGGGTACCAGCGACGGCGACCTCGTCTACGCGTTCGCCACCAAGCCCCTCACCGGCCAGGCCGGAGACGGAGCCGGGCTGCCCGCCGGATTGGCCTTCCAGACCATTGGGCGCAGCAACTGCACGCCGGTCACCGGCTACACGGCCGTCTACAAATGCACCATGACCGGCAACAACGAAATGCCGCTCGGCCCGCTGATCAAGATCGCCGCCGACATCGCGGACGAAACCACCGCCTACTACGGTGCCGTCCACCTTCCCCGCGGCGGAGACCTGGCCGAGGCCGTCAAGCAGGCACAGACCGCGGGCGCCACACCGGCCGACGGCACGCACGGCACCGCCCACTTCACCGTGCTCACCGCCGAGCACGTCGCGCGCAACACCGCCACGTTCATCACCCCCGACGTGCCCGCCGGTACCCCCACGAAGCAGACCCTGCGCATTCACGCGGTCGACAAGGGCCGCCTCTGGGCGTCCTTCGTCCAGGGAGGTGGCGGCCAGATCGACTGGCGCGGTCACGCCGTGGACATCACTGTCACCCAGGTCAGCTCCGGAGCAGGCGCCCAGTGCACCCTGGAGGCGGGGTACACCTTCGTCGACGGCGCGCCCGTGTTGTACTGCGACGTGACGCCCGGTGATGTCGACATCACCTACACCGTCCTCGCCGCCCCCGGCACGGAAAGCTGGAAGATCGAAGGACAGGCCTACTACAAGGCCTACACCTACCGCCATCCCATGGAGCCGTCGGCGAGGGGCAGCTTCGCCATCCAGGGCATCCCCATTCGCAGCAACGTTCGCCTCATGGCACGGGACGCCAGCGGGGGCCTGTACGAGTACCAAGGCACCGGCAAGGGCGACGCTCCCTTCACGGACCGCTACTCGATCGGGACCGGCTGGGGCGGCTACAACGCCATCACCAAGCTGTCCCCCCTCCAGATGAACGAGAATTCCGGCGACCTCGTTGCCCGGGACGCAGACGGTGTCCTCTGGTACTACCGGGGTACCCCCAGCAATTCCTGGCAACATCCTCTCGCCGACCGCGTACGCCTGGGAGCCGGCTGGAACACGTACAACACCCTCACCGGCGCAGGCGACCTCAACGGTGACGGCAAGCCCGATCTCCTCGCCCGTGACGGCGCGGGTGACCTCTGGCTCTACCCCGGCACCGGAAACCCCAACGCCCCCTTCGGCGACCGCATCCGCATCGGCTGGGGCTGGAACGGCTACAACACCCTCGCCGGTGGGTCCGACCTGAGCGGTGACGGGAAGCCCGATCTCCTCGCCCGTGACGGCGCAGGCGACTTCTGGCTGTACCCCGGCACCGGAAACCCGAAGGCCCCCTTCGGCGACCGCATCCGCGCGGGGTGGGGCTGGAACGGCTACAACCAGCTCGTCGTCCCGGGCGACCTCAACTCCGACCGCAACGCGGACCTCCTCGCCCGTGACGGCGCCGGTGATCTCTGGCTGTACCCCGGCACCGGAAACCCGAAGGCGCCCTTCGGCGACCGCATCCGCGTCGGCTGGGGCTGGAACGGCTACACCAACCTCATCTAGCCACCATCGGGTCCGACGCGGGCGCAGCCCGTCAGTGGCGGGTCCGGTAGTAGGTGGCGAGGGCGGTGTTCACGAGCACGACCACCGTGAACCACAGGGAGAGCGACCGCTGCCCGAGCGCCAGGAGCGCGAGGGCGGCGGCGCCGAACACCACCGCCTTCACTCCGAGCTGCGCGGCGAGCGGGACGGCGTAACGGGCCTTCGGCGCGGCGAAGAGCCCCCAGAGCACGGCGGCGGCGAGCGGCGCGGCCACCGCCAGGGCGATGGAACCCATCCGCCCGATGTCACGGGTGAAACCCCACCAGGCGAGAGCGCCGAGGGCCGCGAGTTCCAGGAAGAAGGCGAGCCCCTCGTTGGCGAGGAAGAAGGCCCGCAGGGCGGGCGGCAGGGGAGCTGAGGAAGGGGCAGGAGAAGAAGGGGAAGACGTCGGCATGGCGAACAACCTCACGGCTAGAGTGCGGAACGGTCCACTTCGTACGGCGGCGTCTCAGACGACGGCCACGCTGATGCTCACCACGTAGGGCTCCTCCACCACCGCATCCGGGAAGACCGGATCCAGCCGCGCCCGCTCGGCGTCGAGGAACTCCCGGGTGCCGGCCTCGCCCAGCAGCAGGAAGGCGGAGTGGCTGGAGAGGTTCGCCAGATGCGCGTCCAGGGAGATCCGCCGGGACCAGGAGACGGTCCGGGTGGTGAAGCCGGAGCCGAGGCCCTGCGGGAGGGTGCGGAAGGAGACGGCGCCACCGCCGTTCGGGCCGCCCGCCTCGGAGAAGGCCTCGAAGAAGGTACGGATCCGCTCGCCCTGCTCGACGACCCAGCCGACCGACTCGTCCAGGTCGTTCCACCAGATCGCGAGCGAGCCCCCGGGCCTCAGCACCCGACGGGCCTCGGGCACCGCCAGGGCCGGATCGGTCCAGTGCCAGGACTGGGCGTAGGTGAGGAAGTCGAAGCCGCCGCTCATCAGCGGCAGCCGGTTGCCGTCCCCGCGCACGATCGGAAGGTCCGGGTGCGTGCGCCGGAACTCGGCCGCCATCCCGTCCCCGGGCTCCACGGCCACGACCTCGGCCCCCCGGGCGCGCATCGGCGCCGTCCCGATCCCGGTCCCCGCCCCCACGTCCGCCACCCGCGCCCCCGCGAACCGGCGCCCGGCGAGCTCCTCGACCGCGTCGTACAGCGCCTCGGGGTAGCCGGGCCGGTGCCGGCCGTAGAGAGCGGCGGCGGTGTCGAAGGACCGCGCCCGGGAGCGGGGAATCGTCATGACGCCATTGTTTTCGATCACGTCCGGCCGGACCAGTCTTTTCGCAGCAGCAGCAGCGGAGCCAGGGGCGGCGGCTACGCCGCGCGGACCAGCCCCGCCTCGTAGGCCAGGATCGCGGCCTGGGTCCGGTTCGCGAGGTCCAGCTGCGTCAGGATCCGTGACACGTACGTCTTCACGCTCGCCGGGGACAGGTGCAGGGCCTGCGCTATCTGCAGGTTCGTCCGGCCTTCGCCGACCAGCGCGAGGACGTCCCGTTCGCCGGGGGAGAGGGTGGAGAGCTGCTCCGTGTGGTCGGGGGCCCCGGTGCGGGTGTCTGCCCGTTCCAGCAGTGCCCGCATCACCCTCGGGGCCAGCGCGCTGCCGCCCGCCGCGACCGTGCGGATGCCGGCGAAGAGCTCCTCCGGCCGCAGGTCCTTGAGCAGGAACCCGGCCGCCCCGGCCCGCAACGCGTCCAGGACCAGGTCGTCCGCCGTGTAGCCGGTGAGTACGAGGACGCGCGGCGGGTCCGGCAGCCGCAGCATCTGCAAGGTCGCCTCGAAGCCGTCGAGCTTCGGCATGACCAGGTCCATCAGCACCACGTCCGGCCGGTGCCTCCGCGCCAGCGGCACCGCCTCGGCCCCGTCGGTGGCCTCCGCGACCACCTCCATGTCGGGCGCGCTCGAGAGCAGGGTGAGCAGTCCCGACCGTATGAGGCTCTGGTCGTCGACCACCATCACCCGGATCGCCATGTGACCCACCTCCCCTGAAGCCCCGTCTTATTGCGGACATTACCGGTATATCGGGACCTAAGCCCTGATAAGTCTCCCTCCCCAGTCCCCTTTTGCGCCCTCCCTTGTCCTCTTTAGGTGACTCCGGGGACCCCCCGCCTTCCCGGACGGTGGTTACCGAGGCCGAACGAGCCACCGCTCCACCGGCCTCCGCACATGTCCCCGAAGTCAGGAACTCCGCATGTCTTTCCCCTCTGCCCGCACCTTCGCCGGTTTCGTCGTCGCCGGTCTCGCCGCCCCGGCCGCCGTGGGCCTCGCGGCAATGCCCGCGTCCGCCGCGTCGGTCGGCACGTGGGACGAGGTCGCACAGTGCGAGTCCACCGGTGACTGGAGTATCAGCACCGGCAACGGGTACTACGGCGGCCTCCAGTTCTCCTCCAGCACCTGGGCGGAGTTCGGCGGCACCCAGTACGCCCCCCAGGCCAACCGGGCCACCAAGGCGCAGCAGATCGCCGTGGCCGAGAAGGTCCTCGCCGTCCAGGGTCCGGGCGCCTGGCCCGCCTGCGGCAAGCTCGCCGGCCTGCAGCGCGGCGGTCCGGCCCCCGCGGCCCCGGCCAAGGGCGTCGGCACCTCCAGCGCCGGCAAGAACACCCATGCCCCGGCCGCGCAGGCCGCGCCGAAGCCGTCGAAGTCGGCGAAGGGCGCGAAGGCCTACACCGTCGTCAGCGGCGACACCCTCAGCGGCATCGGCTCCGAGCTCGGCGTCAGCTGGCAGAAGCTCTACTCCGACAACCGCTCGGTGATCGGGTCCGACCCGGACATGATCCTGCCGGGCCAGCGCCTCGCCTACGGCTCCGCCGCCTCGTCCGCCTCGTCCGGCTCCGGTGACAGCACCCCCGCCGCGCCGAAGTCCTCCGGCTCCTCCAAGAGCACCGGCAGCTCGAGCAGCAGCAACGCCCGGGGCGTCCTGCCCGTCTCCGGCGCCTCCGTATCCGCCCGCTACCACCAGGCCGGCGGCTGGGCGGCCGGCTACCACACCGGCATCGACTTCGCGGTGGGCACCGGCACCCCGGTCAAGGCCGCCGCGGCCGGCACCGTGGTCTCCTCCGGCTGGCAGGGCGCGTACGGCAACGCCGTCGTCATCAAGCACGACGACGGCCGCTACACCCTCTCCGCCCACCTGTCCTCGGCGACCGCCTCCGAAGGCGAGCGGGTCTCGGCCGGCGAGCAGATCGGCCGTTCCGGCAGCACCGGCAACTCCACCGGCCCGCACCTCCACTTCGAGGTCCGCTCCAGCAACAGCTACGGCGCCGACGTCAACCCGGTCACCTGGCTGAGCGGTCTGGGCGTCTCCTGGTAACGAGTCGTCACCCATGACGCGTCCCCCGGGATGCCCCTTCGGCTGAAGGCGGGCAACCTAGGGGGACGTTTTCATGTGATCTGTGCGCTTTCGCGCCTAAGGGGGTCGGCGATTCATGCAGGCTGTGCCCGGTCGCGCCGGACGGCTCCTGGAACGCGGGCTTCGCACCTTGACGGGTGAGAGCTCGGGGGCGCCCGACCCGGTGCGGGCCCGCCGCACCGACATGTGGCTCGCCACCCTCTGCGGACTCCTCACCACCGTCAACCTGGAGGACGTCCACCGCCTCGGCCTCGTCACCGACTACCGGCTCAGCCTCGGCGTCGGCCTGCTCGCCGCCGCCACCCTGATCTGGCGCCGCTCCCACGCCTGGATACCGGCTTTCGCCGCCACCCTCGCCACCCTGGTCTCCGACGACCGGGGCCCCCTGGTCTTCGGCGCCTACGCCCTGGCCGCCTACGGCCGCGCCCACCGCTGGGGCGGGATCCTGCTGATGGCCCTCTTCTACGTCGGCACCCGCGACCTCGTCCTGCCCCTCGGGTACGCGGACCGCGCCCCCGCCTCCTTCGTCCTCGGCAGCATCCTCGTACCCGCCCTCTACGGGGAGACCGTGCGCCGCAACCGCGCGGTCATGTCCGCACTTCGCGAGCGGGCCCGCCAGGCCCACGCCGCCGTGGACCAGGCGGCCGACCTGGCCGTCGTACAGGAACGCACCCGTCTGGCCCAGCGCACCCACGACGGTCTGGGCCACCGGCTGACCGCCCTGACGATGCAGGCCGCGGCCCTGCGCCTGGACGCCGGGGCCGATCCGAGGGTCCGGGAGGGCGCCGAGGCAGTGGAGGAATCGGCGCGGGCCGCGATGACCGAGGTCAGGGAGGTGCTCGACATGCTGAACGATCCCGCGGGCCGCCGCGCGTACGCCGCGCCCGTGGACGTCGGCCGGTTCCTCGGCTCGCTGGCCCGCAACATGCGGGCCACGGGCATGGAGATAACCCATTACACCCAGCCCGGCCTCGGCGACTTCCCGGCGGCCGACGGGCGGCTGCTGCTGCGGATCGCCCGAGAGGGGCTCACCAACGCGGCGAAGTACGCTCCCGGCTCCGCCGTCCGGATGAATCTCTACGCCGAGGACGGGGAGGTCCGCCTCGATGTGGTGAACACCGCTCCGGAAGGGGAGAGGATCGTCCTCGACTCAGGCGGGATGGGCATTCCGGGCCTCCGGTCGGCCCTCGCGGAGGTGGGCGGAAGGCTCCGATCGGGGGACATGCAGGACGGAGGTCACATGCTCGCCGCGACACTCCCCGACCGACGTGTGCTAGCTTAGAGCTCGTTGCAGTTGTGGTACCCATGAACTTTATGTGCGCCTGACGGGAATGCTCCGACAGGCGCTTTTATTGTTTTGCCGGAATCTCCGGATGGGGCCCTTTGCCGCCTATTCAGGAGATTCAAAAATGGCACTTGGCACCGTGAAGTGGTTCAACTCGGAAAAGGGCTTCGGCTTCATCGAGCAGGACGGTGGCGGCCCGGACGTCTTCGCCCACTACTCGAACATCGCCACCCAGGGCTTCCGTGAGCTCAACGAGGGCCAGCGCGTGTCCTTCGACGTCACCCAGGGCCAGAAGGGCCCCCAGGCGGAGAACATCCTCCCCGCCTAATTTCTTCAGCATGCCGGGGTCCGCGCCGTGAGGTGCGGGCCCCGGCTTGTCTGCTGTTTCGACCTTTGTTGCAGTGCCTTTATGTAGTACCTGCCGGTTTCAGGAGGGCTTTCTCGCATGACCAGCTCCAGCTCCGCACGACCCAGCCGCCGCCCCACCCGGGGTCGAGGTGCGGCCCAGGGACGTCCGAAGGCTGGCGCGGGACGGCAGAAGTCCGCCCCCGTAGCCAGGCCCCAAGAATTCACCATGCCCGAACCGCTGACCCCGGCCCTTCCGCCGGTGGACTCGTTCGGGGACATGGACATGCCCGAGGCGCTGCTGAAGACCCTCGCGGCCCAGGGCGTCACCGAGCCGTTCCCGATCCAGGCCGCGACGATTCCGAACTCCCTCGTCGGCCGTGACCTGCTCGGCCGCGGTCGCACCGGCTCCGGCAAGACGCTGGCCTTCGGCCTGGCCCTGCTGGCCCGCACCGCGGGCCGCCGCGCGCAGCCGAAGCAGCCGCTCGCGCTGGTCCTCGTACCCACCCGCGAGCTCGCGCAGCAGGTCACCGACGCCATGTCCCCGTACGCCACGGCCGTCAACCTGCGGATCACGACCGTCGTCGGCGGCATGTCGATCAACCGGCAGTCCGGCGCCCTGCGCCGCGGCGCCGAGGTGCTCGTCGCCACCCCCGGCCGTCTGAAGGACCTCATCGACCGCGGTGACGCCGACCTCTCCCAGGTCGCCATCACCGTCCTCGACGAGGCCGACCAGATGACCGACATGGGCTTCATGCCGCAGGTCACCGCCCTGCTCAAGCAGGTCCAGCCCGAGGGCCAGACCATGCTGTTCTCGGCGACCCTCGACAAGAACATCGACAAGCTCGTCAAGATGTTCCTGACCGACCCCGTCGCCTTCTCCGTCGACCCGTCCGCCGGTGCGGTCAGCACGATGGAGCACCACGTCCTGTACGTCATGGACGAGACCGACAAGAAGGCCGTGGCCACGCGCATAGCCGCTCGCGACGGCCGGGTGATCATGTTCGTCGACACCAAGCGCGGGGTCGACCGCATGGTCAAGAAGCTCCTCGCCGACGGCGTCCGCGCCTCCGGTCTGCACGGCGGCCGCTCGCAGCCGCAGCGCAACCGCACCCTCGACTGGTTCAAGACGGGCGAGGTCACCGCGCTGGTCGCCACCAACGTGGCCGCGCGCGGCATCCACATCGACGACCTGGACCTCGTCGTCAACGTGGACCCGCCGACCGACCACAAGGACTACCTGCACCGCGGCGGCCGTACCGCCCGTGCCGGCGAGTCCGGCAGCGTCGTCACCCTGGTCCTGCCGGACCAGAAGCGCGACATGACCCGTCTGATGTCGGACGCCGGGATCTCCCCGCGGACCGCCCAGATCAAGTCCTCCGACGAGGAGCTGGCCCGCCTCACCGGCGCCAAGGAGCCCTCGGGCATCCCCGTGGTGCTGGACGTTCCGCAGGCCACCCCGCCGCGCCAGCGCGCCGGCGACTCGGGCTCCGGCTCGCGCCGCCGCTCCGGTGGTGGGCGTACGGGCTCCGGCACGGGTGCCGCTCCGGCCGGTGGCGGCCGCGGCCGCCGTTCCGGCGGCGGTGGCGCCGCGGGTCAGGCTCCGGCCTCCGGGTCCGGCCAGGCCCGTCGCGGCCAGGGCGGCCAGGGTGCCGCCACCGGCGGCTCCGGCGAGCGCGGCCGGCGTACCGGAGGTGCCCCCTCCGGCGGCGCCGCCGCCGCTTCGGCCCGCAGCCGGGTGGGTGGCGCGGGCCAGGCCCGTCGCCGTTCCGCCTGATCGGCACCGACTCACGCAAGAACCACTGCGCCGGTCAGCACGCGAGTGCTGACCGGCGCAGTGCTGTTTCCGGCGGCTAGCGGACCATCTTGACCTGGAGCTTCGCCAGGGTCTTCAGATCAAGGCCGAGGCCCTGGGTGAGGTACCCGTAGAAGCTGCCGTAGTCGGCCTCCATCTGCGTGGTCGCCGCGTCCAGGTAGTCCTGGCGGACCTCCTGGAGCGGGATCAGCAGATCGGGGTTCTGCATCCGGCCGGACTGCTTGAGGCCGGCCCGCACCTGGGCGTCGTACGCCCCGCGGAAGGTGTTCGAGGCCAGGTAGTCGCGCTCGGCGGCGTCCTGTGGGACGGCCAGCGCGCGCAGCAGTACGTAGCTCATCCAGCCCGTCCGGTCCTTGCCGGAGGAGCAGTGGTACAGGATCGGGCCCTGCTTGCCGTCGGCGATCTCGCGCAGGGTGGTCGCGAACTGCGCCCGGCTGTCGGGGTTGGTGACGAACGTGCGGTAGATGTCGCGCATGTACGCCTCGGCGCGGCCGCCGCCGAGTATCTGTTCCTGCTTGACGGGGTCGCCGCTGCCTATCGCGCCGATCAGGGTTCCGTACAGGCCGAGGTCGCTGATCGAGCGGGAGGTGGAGGTCAGTCCGGCGGGCAGCTTGTCGGCGCCGTCGTACTGGACCTCCATGGGGATGCGGAAATCGACGACCTTCGTGAGGCCGAGACCGGAGACGCTGGTGACGTCGGCGGCGGTCAGCTTGCCCAGCGTGTCGGAACGGTAGACCAGTCCCTGGCGGACCTGACCGCCGGTCCAGGTGCGGTAGCCGCCGATGTCGCGGACGTTGACCGCGCCCTGGAGGGGGATCTGGCGAATCGTTGCCGTCGGCAGCTGGTGGTGACGGGAGGCGCTGGTGGCGCCGTTCACCGGCGCGGCGTACGCGGCGGCGGGCAGGGTCCCGATGGCGAGGGCGGAGGCGAGCACCGCGGTCGCCAGGCGGATTCGGGCACGGCTCATCTGGGGCAACTCCTGTAACGGAGAAGGGAATCGCCCTGGTGGTGGCAGGGCGTGGAACTAGTGCGGGGGGAGTTCGTGCGGGGGTACCACGTGGGGGGGAGTGAGGCCGTGCAGTCGTTCCAGCACGGCGTGTGCCTCGGCCATGACGCGGTCGACGAGTTCCGCACAGGACGGAAGGTCCTCGATCACGCCCGCGACCTGGCCCGATGCCATGACACCGAGGTCCGTACGGCCCTCGACCATGGATGCCTTGAGGAGCATGGGGGTGTTGGCGGCGAGCAGGACCTGGCTCCAGGACAGGTCCTTGCCGTGTTTCATCGCGAGGCCGTCGCGGACCATCTGCGACCAGGACAGGCCCGAGATCTTCTTGAAGCCGGCCGCGTGGACCACGGCCTTGGCCAGCGCCTTCGCACGGCCCGCGCGCTCCAGGGACACGACCAGCTCGCTGCGGAGCATCCGGTGCGGCAGACCGTCGACGGCCGTGGTGACGGTGATGTCCTTGACCCCCGCCTTCAGGTACTCGGCCTTGACCGCGTCGGGGACGGTGGAGTCGGAGGTCAGCAGGAACCGGGTGCCCATGGCGATTCCGGCGGCCCCGTAGGACAGTGCGGCGACCAGCCCGCGGCCGTCGCTGAACCCGCCCGCCGCGATCACCGGGATGTCGACCGCGTCCACCACCTGCGGCAGCAGCACGGTCGTGGCCACGTCACCGGTGTGCCCGCCGCCCTCGCCACCCTGCACGATCACCGCGTCCGCACCCCACGCCGCAACCTTCTCGGCATGCCGACGGGCCCCGATGGAGGGGATCACGACCACGCCGGCGTCCTTGAGCCGGGAGATCAGCTCCTTGGAGGGGGCGAGCGCGAAGGACGCCACCCGGACGCCCTCGTCGATGATCAGCTGGGCGCACTCGGCCGCGTCCCCGGCGTCCGCCCGCAGATTGACCCCGAAGGGGGCGTCCGTACGGGACTTGACCTCGTGGACCGCGGCCCGGAGCTGATCCAGCGTCATCGTCGCCGAGGCCAGGATCCCGAGGGCGCCCGCGTTGGCCGCCCCCGACACCAGGCGCGGACCCGCCACCCAGCCCATGCCCGTCTGCACGATCGGGTGCTCGACCCCGACCAGCTTGGTGAATGCCGTTTCCATCGGCTGCCTCGCCCCCATCGGATCAGACCCGGACTTCGCGGTCGCGCAGACCCTTGGGGTCGATGACCTCGCGGATCAGCCGCAGTTCCGCGGCGGTCGGCTCCCGGGTGTACGGGACCTCCGCGCCGGCCCCGGCGCCCGCGAGCTCGAAGCCGGTGGCGGCCCGGACCTGCTCCACCGTGACGCCCGGATGCACCGAGACCAGGCGCATCGAGTGGTCCGGGCCGGTGAAGTCGAAGACGCCGAGATCGCTGACCACCCGCGGGAGCCGGTGGTAGCGGGTGACGCCGGCCGCCTCCGCGCGGTCGTAGCCCACCCCGCTGACCATGTCGACGCGCTCGACGAACACCCGGGTGGAGTGCTTGGGGATCCAGTAGCTCACCGGGTTGTTCAGGGTGTTCACCGGGGCGCCGCGCACCCCGAGGAGCTGGCGGGCCGGGCGCTCCCAGTCGCCGATGCAGGAGATGTTCTGGTTGCCGAACCGGTCGATCTGACTGGCGCCCATCATCACGTGGCGGCACCCGCCCGTGACCATGGTCAGGTGGCGGCGGTACGGGAGCCAGCCCTCGGCCGTGCCGTCGAGGCCGACCAGCATGGCTTCGCCGTCGGTCAGCAGGAGGTCGGGCGAGAAGGTCCGCTTCGCCAGCCGGGCACCGAAGGACGGCACCAGGCCCATGGGGCTGGCCAGCACCTCGCCGTTGTCCCGCCAGGCCTCGGCGCAGGCGATCACGCAGTACTCCGAGCGGCTGACGGTGTCCGCCGCGGCCGTGGTGGTCTCCGTGCTCACTTCTGCTCCTCGTGCCAGGCCTGGACGGCGGACTGGTAGGCGTGCTCGCTGTCGCCGGAGAGGAAGCGCTCGGCGAACTCGGGCCAGGGGGTGGTCGCGTACAGCTTCTGGAAGGCCTCGTCGCGGTCGTAGTCGGGGGCGCAGGAGGTGAAGTGCGCGCCGTTCGGGGTCTCCACGACCCCGGTGACCGAGTGGCGGCTGACGAGGAGGGACTGCGGGGGCCCGGCCTTGGAGAGCTCCGCGGTCTCGACGATCTGCTCGCAGGAGACGTAAGCGGCGTCCGCGGCCTCGCAGAAGAGGTCGTCGAAGTACGGGTCCGGGCCCAGGTACTGGGCGTTGCCGAGGCGGTCGGCACGGTTGAGGTGGACCAGGGCCGCGTCCATGCGCAGGGCGGGGACGGCGACGAACTCCTCGCCGTCGGCATAGGGCGAGGTGACCGTGCGCAGCTCGGGGTTGACGCGCATGA
The DNA here is from genome assembly GCF_057834465.1 of Streptomyces sp. GL_140. Lineage (NCBI taxonomy): Bacteria > Bacillati > Actinomycetota > Actinomycetes > Kitasatosporales > Streptomycetaceae > Streptomyces > Streptomyces sp. GL_140. The sequence continues at coordinate 2,309,856 of NZ_CM174404.1, read as the reverse complement.
CGTCGGAGCCGAGGGCGGCGCGGACGGGCAGGAAGGGCAGCCGGTTGGCGGCCGCGTGCAGGCCCCACATGAACATGGCCTCGTCGAGCTCGGTGAGGGGGAAGGCGGCCCGCTCGCGGGCGGCCCGGAAATGCGGCTCCAGCGGGATCGAGTCGAGGGTCGCGAAGGGGGCCACGAGCTTGCCGATCTTCCCGGCGGCGGCGAGCAGCCCCACGTCGGGGCCGCCGTACGAGATCACGGTGAGATCGGTGATCTCGGAGCGGAGCAGTGCGCGTACCAGGGCCATGGGCTTGCGGCGAGAGCCCCAGCCGCCGATCCCGATGGTCATCCCGCTGCTCAGCCGCCCGACCACCTCGTCGGGGCTCATGGTCTTGTCGGTCATGCGGATTCCGCCTTTGCGTCCGTCTTCGCGTCTGTCTTCGCGTCCGAGCCGGTGCTGCCGAAGGTGTCGCGGACCCGGTCGGCGACCCCGCTGAGGTTGGCCTCGAAGGTGAAGCCCTGCTCGAAGCGGTAGCTGCGGCGCACGTCCACCGGATCGATGCCGTTGATGGCGGCCTTGGCCAGCCGGATGAGGTAGCCGTCCTTCTTGGCGATCTCGGCGGCCAGCTCCAGGGCGGCCGCCCGCAACTCCTCGCGCGGCACCACCTTCCACACCGAGCCGTGCGCGTGCAGTTCGGCGGCGGTCGCGGTGCGCGAGGTGTAGTAGAGGGTGCGCATCATGTGCTGCGGGACGAGCCGGGCCAGGTGGGTCGCGGCCCCGAGGGCGCCCCGGTCCAGCTCCGGCAGTCCGAAGGTCGCGTCCTCGGAGGCGACGATGGCGTCGGCGTTGCCGACCAGACCGATCCCGCCGCCGAGGCAGAAGCCGTTCACGGCCGCCACGACCGGGACCTCGCACTCGTACACGGCGGCGAAGGCCTCGTAGCAGCCCCGGTTGGCGCCGATGAGCGAGGCGTGACCGGTGTCGCGCTGCATCTCCTTGATGTCGACGCCGGCGTTGAAGCCGCGGCCCTCGGCGGCGAGCACGACGCACCGGACCTCCGGGTCGCGGCCGGCCGCGCGCAGGGCGTCGGCGAGGTCGTACCAGCCCTGCACGGGCAGTGCGTTGACGGGCGGGAAGTCGACTGTGACGAGTGCGATGCCCTTGTCGGGGCTTGAGGTGGAGACACCCATGAGCGGATCAGCTACCTTTCCACCAAACATTTGTTAGGTGAGGAAGGTAGCAGCCGATGGAGCTCAACGGGAGGGTTGTCGTCGTCACCGGCGGAACCCGGGGCGTCGGCGCCGGGATCGCGCGGTCGTTCCTCGCGGCGGGGGCGCACGTCCTGGTCTGCGCGCGGCGGCCGCCGGAGGAACCGGTGGCGCACGACGGCCGCGAGGCGGAGTTCACCGCCCTGGACCTGCGCGATCCCGACGCCGTGCAGGGGTTCTTCGCCTCGGTCGCCGAGCGCCACGGACGCCTCGACTGCCTGGTCAACAACGCCGGCGGAACCCCGTACCGACTGCTCGGCGAGGGCGAGGCGCAGCGTCACGCGAGGGTGCTGGAGCTGAACCTGACCGCCCCGATGACCGCCTCACTGGCCGCGTACCCGTGGCTGCGGGAGTCACGGGGCTCGGTGGTCATGATCGGCAGCGTCAGTGGGACCCGCCCCTCGCCGGGAACGGCGGCCTACGGGGCCGCGAAGGCCGGCCTGGAGAACCTGGCCCGCTCGATGGCCGTCGAATGGGCCCCCGAGGTACGGGTCAACTCGCTCGTCCTGGGCATGGTGCGCACCGAACTCGCGCACCTGCACTACGGCGACGAGGCGGGCATCGCGGCGGTCGGCGCGACCGTCCCGCTGGGGCGGCTGGCCGACCCCTCGGACGTGGGCGAGGCGGCGGTGTTCCTGGCCTCCGACCGGGCGGGGTACGTGAGCGGGGCGAGCCTGCTCGTGCACGGGGGCGGCGAGCGCCCGGCGTTTTTGGATGCGGCAACCGCGAACAAGAGCAAGGAGAGCTGACATGGGACGTGCCGAAGGTCGACGTGTCGAAGGTTTGGCCGAAGGTCGTGTGGTCATCGTGACGGGCGCCGGGCGGGGGCTGGGCCGGGCCCACGCGCTGGCCTTCGCCGCGGAGGGGGCCAGGGTCGTGGTGAACGACCTGGGCGTAGGCCTGGACGGACTGCCCGGGCCGGACAGCCCGGCGGCCCAAGTGGTCGAGGAGATCCGGGCCCTGGGCGGGGAAGCGGTCGCGCACGGCGGGGACATCGCCACCTCCGAGGGCGCGGCCTCGCTGGTCGAGACGGCCGTCTCGGCCTTCGGGCGGCTGGACACCCTCGTCAACAACGCGGGGTTCCTGCGAGACCGGATGCTCGTGAACCTGGACGAGGACGACTGGGACGCGGTGATGCGGGTGCACCTGAAGGGCCACTTCCTCCCGCTGAAGTATGCGGCGGCGCACTGGCGGGCGGCGGCGAAGCAGGGGCGGGAAGTGGCCGCGCGGGTCGTCAACACATCCTCGGGGGCCGGGCTGCTGGGCTCGGTCGGGCAGGGCAACTACAGCGCGGCCAAGGCGGGGATCCTGGGCCTGACGCTGGTGTCGGCGGCGGAGATGGGCCGCTACGGGGTCCAGGTCAACGCGATCGCCCCGGCCGCGCGGACCCGGATGACCGAGCAGACCTTCGCGGAGACCATGGCCGCCCCGGGGGAGGGGGACTTCGACGCGATGGCCCCCGAGAACGTGTCCCCGCTGGTGGTGTGGCTCGGCTCCGACGCCTCGGCCGGGGTCACGGGCCGGGTCTTCGAGGCCGAGGGCGGCCGCATCACGGTGATGGAGGGCTGGCGGCCGGGCCCCACGGCCGACTGCGGGGCCCGGTGGACCCCGGCCGCGGCGGGGGAGGCGGCGGCGAAACTCCTCGCGGCGTCGGAGGTGCCGCAGCCGGTGTACGGGGCGCGGTAGGCGGTCCCTTTCGGGCCCGGCCGTCCCTTCCCGCGCCCCTGCGGACCCTCCCGGCCTTCCCCGGCCGGCCCGGGTTCCGGACATCCTCGGGGCCCGGGGAGGCCGGCCGGTCGGCGGGGGCGGGGGAGGCGGGCTGCTGGGGGCCGGTCGGCCGGGGATGCGGGCTCATGGGTTCCGGCCAGGCCGTGCGGGGCGGGGCCATTGTCCGTATCGCGTCCTTACCCGGCCCTTGCGCCCGTGATGGCATGTCCATGCCGAATCCGGCATTCCCGCGACGGACGGAGCATCCGGACATGTCCCTGCGCAGACTGGCCCTCGGGGCCGCCTCCCTCGTCCTGCTGGCCCTGGCCGCCCCCGCCCACGCCGACACCCCATCTTCACCCCCCGGCTGGATCACCGTGGAAGTGGTCGGGGTCAACGGCTCCGGCTGCCCCGCCGGGACCGCGAAGGTGGCGGCGGCTCCCGACAACACCGCCTTCACCGTCACCTACAGCGACTACCTCGCCCAGACCGGAGCGGGCTCCGGCGGCATCGACTTCCGCAAGAACTGCCAGCTGGCCCTGCGCGTCCACGTGCCCCAGGGGTTCACGTACGCCATCGCCCGCGCCGACTACCGCGGCTTCGCCAGCCTCCAGCGCGGCGCCTTCGGCCAGCAGCGGGCCGGCTACTACTTCCAGGGCGCCACGCAGACCACCCGTACCGTCCACCAGTTCAACGGCGCCTACGTCGACAACTGGCAGGCGAGCGACCAGACCGGATACCGGGACCTGGTCTGGGCCCCCTGCGGAGAAGTGCGCAACCTCAACGTCAACACCGAACTGCGCGTCTACGCGGGCTCGTCGAACGCCCAGGCGCTCAGCTTCATGAGCATGGACTCCACGGACGGCAGCGTCAGCACCGTCTACCACTTCGAGTGGAAGGAGTGTCCGGCCACCGCCTGACCGCCGACAGCGCGCACGCAGAAGGAGTGACAACGATGTCGCATTCCCTGTCCCGCACCCTGTTCGTCGGCGGCGCGGCCGCCGCCCTGATCGCCACCGGGGCCCCCGCCCAGGCGGCCCCCGTCACCGCCCCGCCCGACAGGATCGTGATCGAACTCGCCACCGTCAACGGCTCCGGCTGCCGCGAGGGCACCGCCGCCGTCGCCGTCTCCCCCGACAACACGGCCTTCACGGTCACCTACAGCGACTACCTCGCCCAGGTCGGCCCCGGCGCCCCTCCCATCGCCTTCCGCAAGAACTGCCAGCTCAACCTGCGCGTCCACGTCCCGAACGGCTTCACCTACGCGATCGTCCAGGCCGACTACCGGGGCTTCGCCAGCCTCCAGCGCGGCGCCTCGGGGCAGGAACGCGCGAACTACTACTTCCAGGGGATGTCGGAGACCGCCCAGCGCACCCACCAGTTCAACGGCCCCTTCAACGACAACTGGCAGTCGACCGACAAGACCGAATACGCCGACCTCGTCTGGGCCCCGTGCGGCGAGGAACGCAACTTCAACATCAACACCGAGCTGCGGGTGAACGCCGGAACCTCCGGCTCGCAGGCACTCAGCCTCATGACCATGGACTCCACCGACGCGAGCGTGAACACCCTCTACCACCTCGCCTGGCAGACCTGCCCGCAGCACAAGCCGTAACAGCGCGCACACCGGGCGGGGCCGACGTGCGACCGGCCCCGCCCCTTTCCCGCTCAGCGGGAACACCCCCTCCCGCCCCCGGCCGGGCCCCGCCTACCGTCTGCCGCACCAACACCACCGCAGCCGGGAGGACCCCCATGCTCAACGACCGGCGCAGGCGCGAGGCCGCCGAGGCGCTGCGCGCGGCGGAACTGCGGCGGGCCCCCGTAAGGCCGCTGACCGAGCTCTACGAGGGCATCGACGCCCAGGACGCGTACGAGATCCAGCTCATCAACATCCGCCACCGCGTGCGGAGCGAAGGCGCCCGCGTCACCGGACACAAGGTCGGGCTGTCGTCCCCCGTCATGCAGGCCATGATGGGCGTCGACGAGCCCGACTACGGGCACCTGCTCGACGCGATGGAGCTGCGCCAGGACACCCCGGTCCCCGCGGCCGCCTACTGCGCGCCCCGCGTGGAGGTCGAGATCGGCTTCGTGCTCGGCGCCGACCTGCCCGGCGAGGACTGCACCGCGGCCGACGTGCTCGCCGCGACCGAACGGGTCGTTCCGGCCCTGGAGCTCATCGACAGCCGGATCGCCGACTGGCGGATCTCCATCGCCGACACCATCGCCGACAACGCCTCCTCCGCCGGATACGTCATCGGCGAGGGACTCGATCCGCGCGAGCTGGACCTCAGAGCGGTCGAAGCCACCCTGACCAGCGGCCCCGACACCCTCGCGAGCGGGCGGGGCGACGCCGTGCTCGGGGACCCCGCCGAGTCCGTGGCCTGGCTCGCGCGGACCGTCGCCCGCTTCGCGGTGCCGCTGCGCAAGGGCCACCTGATCCTGCCCGGGTCCTGCACCCGCGCCGTGGACGTGGCCGCCGGGCGGACCTACACCGCCGAGTTCACCGGGCTCGGCCCGGTGTCCCTCTCCTTCTGCTGAACCCCTGAGGTGATCACGATCAAGACGAAAGCGACCGCCGCCATCGTCGGCTCCGGGAACATCGGGACCGACCTGCTCTACAAGCTGATGCGCTCCCCGTACATCGAGCCCCGCTGGATGATCGGCGTGGACCCCGCCAGCGAGGGCCTCGCCCGAGCCCGCCGCGCCGGACTCGAGGCCTCCCACGAGGGCGTGGACCGGCTGCTCGCCCAGGACGAGCTGCCCGACCTGGTCTTCGAGGCCACCTCCGCCTACGTGCACCGGGCCAACGCCCCGCGCTACGCCGAGCTGGGGATCAAGGCGGTCGACCTGACACCGGCCGCCGTCGGCCCCGCCGTGGTGCCGCCCGCGAACCTGACCGCCCACCTCGGCCGGGACAACGTCAACATGATCACCTGCGGCGGCCAGGCCACCATCCCCATGGTGTACGCCGTCTCGCGCGTGGTCCCCGTCGCCTACGCCGAGATCGTGGCCTCGGTTGCCTCCGTCTCGGCCGGCCCCGGCACCCGCGCCAACATCGACGAGTTCACCCGCACGACCTCCCGGGGCATCGAGGAGATCGGCGGCGCCGCCCGCGGCAAGGCCATCATGATCCTCAACCCCGCCGAGCCACCCGTCATCATGCGCGACACCGTCTTCTGCGCGATCCCGGCCGACGCCGACCGCGAGGCCGTCGCCGCCTCGATCAAGCAGATCGCCGAGGACGTGGCCTCGTACGTACCCGGCTACCGGCTGCGCACCGAGCCGCAGTTCGACGATCCATCCCCTCGCTCTTCGAGCTGGGGAGACCCCACGCCCCTGAACGGCGGGACGGCCCGGGTCGCGATCTTCCTGGAGGTGGAGGGCGCCGGCGACTACCTGCCGCCCTACGCCGGAAACCTCGACATCATGACCGCCGCCGCCACCAAGGTCGGCGAAGAGTTCGCCAAGGGGATGATGAAGTGAACGCCTACTCCGACACCCTCGACATCCGCGTCACCGACTCCTCCCTGCGCGACGGCTCGCACGCCAAGCGCCACCAGTTCACCGGCGAGGACGTGCGGTCGGTCGTGACCGCCCTCGACGGCGCCGGGGTCCCCGTCATCGAGGTCACCCACGGGGACGGACTCGGCGGGTCCTCCTTCAACTACGGCTTCTCGAAGACCCCCGAGCAGGAACTCATCAAGATCGCCGCCGATACGGCCAGGAACGCGAAGATCGCCTTCCTGATGCTGCCGGGCCTCGGCGTCAAGGACGACATCCGGGCCGCGCACGGCAACGGCGGCGCGATCTGCCGGATCGCCACCCACTGCACCGAAGCCGACATCTCCGTCCAGCACTTCGGGCTCGCCCGCGAAATGGGCCTGGAGACCGTCGGGTTCCTGATGATGGCCCACTCCACCACCCCCGAGAACCTCGCCCGGCAGGCCCGGATCATGGCCGACGCCGGCTGCCAGTGCGTGTACGTGGTCGACTCCGCCGGCGCCATGGTCATGGACGAGGTCACCGACCGGGTGGCGGCGCTGGTCGCCGAGCTCGGCACCGACGCGCAGGTCGGCTTCCACGGCCACGAGAACCTCGGGCTGGGCGTGGGCAACTCCGTCGCCGCCGTCCGCGCCGGGGCGCTCCAGATCGACGGCTCGACCCGCCGCCTCGGCGCGGGCGCGGGCAACACGCCCGTCGAAGCCTTCGCCGCCGTCTGCCAGAAGATGGGCATCCGCACCGGCATCGACGTCCTGAAGATCATCGACGCCGCCGAGGACGTGGTCCGTCCCGTCATGGACGAGGAGTGCCGGCTCGACCGGATGGCCCTGCTCATGGGCCACGCCGGCGTCTACTCCAGCTTCCTCAAGCACGCCTACCGGCAGGCCGAGCGCTACGGCGTCCCCGGCGCGCAGATCCTGCTCCGCGCGGGCGAGCGCCGCCTCGTCGGCGGCCAGGAGGACCAGCTCATCGACATCGCACTGGAACTCGCCGCCCAGCGCTAGGGCGCGCAGCCCCGGGAGGCGGCGGCCAGCCGCACCACGAACCGCACCACAACGAAGTGGAGGGCCACCCCATGGCCGAAACGACCGCAGCCGACGAAGAACCCCGCGTCATCGAAGCCGCCGCCGTCCCCGCGAGGTTCGCCCGCGGCTGGCACTGCCTGGGACTCGCCGCCCCCTTCCGGGACGGAACCCCGCACGAGATCGAGGCCTTCGGCACCAGACTGGTCGTCTTCCAGGGCGAAGACACCCGCGAGCTGAGCGTCCTGAACGCCTACTGCCCCCACATGGGCGGCAACCTCGCCCACGGCACCGTCAAGGGCGACGCCATCGCCTGCCCCTTCCACGACTGGCGCTGGTCGGGCGACGGCCGCTGCGCCGCCATCCCCTACGCCCGCCGCGTCCCGCCGCGCGCCAGGACCCGGGCGTGGACCACCTGCGAGCGCAACGGCCAGCTCTACGTCTGGCACGACCCGGAGGGCAGCCAGCCGCCGCCCGAGGCCGAGATACCCGTCATCGAGGGCGTGGGCGATCCCGAGTGGAGCGACTGGAGCTGGAACTCCCTGCGCGTGGAGAACTCCAACTGCCGGGAGATCGTCGACAACGTCGTGGACATGGCGCACTTCTACTACGTGCACTACGCCTTCCCGACCTACTTCAAGAACGTCTTCGACGGGCACGTCGCCACCCAGTACATGGAGTCCACCCCGCGCGGAGACGTGGACCTCGGCACCCTCTCCACCGGCGGCGGCCTGCGCTCGGACGCCTCCTACTACGGCCCCTCCTACATGATCGACAAGCTGTGGAGCGACATCGGCGGCGGCGTCGAGCTCGAATCCGTGCTCATCAACTGCCACTACCCGATCGACGAGAACAGCTTCGTGCTCATGTACGGGACGATCGTCAAGAAGCTCCCCGGCATGACCGACGAACAGGCCGCCGACGCCGCCCGCCTGACCTCCGAGGGCCTGGCCGTCGGATTCGAGCAGGACGTCGAGATCTGGAAGAACAAGACCCGCATCGACAACCCGCTCCTGACCGAGGAGGACGGCCCCGTCTACCAGCTCCGCCGCTGGTACGAGCAGTTCTACGTAGACCGCGCCGACGTCAAGGACGAGATGGTGCGCCGCTTCGAGTTCGAGATCGACACCACCCGCGCCACCGCCGCCTGGAAGGCCGAGGTGGCCGAGAACCTCGCCCGCCGCGCGGCCGGGGCCCCGTGATGACCCCGGTCGTCTGCGGGGAGTGCGCCGCCCAGGTGCTGTGCGAGAAGTTCAGCCCCGCCCACACCCAGATCCAGTGGACCGACGAGGCCGCCGTGCTTCCGGGAGGATGCCCGCGCATCGCCGCCGAGGTCGCGGCGGGCCGGCCCAGCGCCCGCGTCCGCTCCTGCGGAGCCCTGCGCGCGAGCATCGAGACGGCCGTCCTGGAGGGCCGACTGGAGGTGGGGGCCGATGCCTGACACCGACAGAGCGGTTACGCCGCCCCCCGCGGGGCGGCTCCCGGGCCCGGCCCCGGCAGCCGCCCCGGGCGGAGCACCCGGCAGGCTGCTGGTCCGCGTCACCGAGCGGATCCAGGAGACCGCCGACGCGGTCTCCCTCGTACTCGACGCGCGACTCCCCTACCGCCCCGGACAGTTCCTCACCCTGCGGCTGCCCCCGTCGAGCGGGGCTCCGGGCGCGGCCCGCTGCTACTCCCTGGCGGGCTCCCCGCACACCGGGGACCCGCTGCGCATCACCGTCAAGCGGGTCCCCGGCGGCGCCGGATCCGGCTGGCTCTGCCAGAGCGTGGCCGTCGGCGACGAGCTGGAGGTCCTGCCGCCCGCAGGCACCTTCACCCCGGCCGACCTGGACCGGGACCTCCTCCTGGTGGCGGGCGGCAGCGGGATCACCCCGGTCCTGTCCATCGCCAAGTCGGCCCTCGCGGCCGGCCGGGGCCACGTCGCCCTGGTGTACGCCAACCGGGACCCCGGCTCGGTGATCTTCCGCGACGAGCTGTGGGGACTGGCCGAGGAACATCCCGGCCGGCTCACCGTCGTGCACTGGCTGGAGAGCCTCCAGGGACTGCCGAGCGCCCCGCACCTGGGCCCGCTCGTGGCCCCGTACGCCGGCCGCGAGGCCTACCTGTGCGGGCCCGCCCCGCTGATGGACGCGGCGGAGACGGCCCTGCGGTCGGTGGGCACCCCGGGCGGGTCCGTCCACCGAGAGCGGTACTTCTCCCTGAGCGGCGACGTCTTCGCGCCCCCGGCCCCGCCCCCGGCGTCCCCGCAGGACGGGGCCGGGGGAGGGGCGGTCGCCGAGGTGGAGCTCGACGGGGCCGTGCACACCGTGCGCTGGCCGGCCGGGACCCCGCTCCTCGACGCGCTGCTCGCCGCGGGCGTCCCCGCCCCGTACTCCTGCCGCGAGGGCGCGTGCAGCGCCTGCTGCTGCCGGGTGGTGGAGGGCGAGACCAAGATGGTCCGCAACGAGGTCCTGGACCGCGAGGACCTGGCCGACGGCTACGTCCTGGCCTGCCAGGCACTGCCGCTCGGCGACCGCGTCCGCGTCACCTACGACGGCTGAACATGGCTGAATGCGACGGGACACGGCCCAACGCGACGGGACACGGCTGAAAGGGCCGGGCCCGGCCCCCTGGCGAGGGGTCGGGCCCGGATCCTTCATTCGTGCGATGACATATCTCTACCCACTACATCCACTCACTGAACCGCAGCCACCCCATCATGTTCTCCATCGCCTGCGCGGAGACGGCCGGCGCCCGGTCCTGCGGCGGAGCCACCCGCGCGGCCCGGCCCGCCCGGCCCGGCCCGTACAGCTCCCGCCACACGGCTCGCGCGCAGGCCAGTACCGCCGGTGCCAGCCGCGCCGACTCCCGGTCCCCGCGGCCCGAGGACACCGACACCGCGGCCACGGCCCGCCCGGCCCCCCGCAGCGGCGCGGCCACGCAGGTGATCCCGCGGAAGCTCTCCTCCCGGTCGTGGGCGACTCCCCGCTCGCGGACCGCCGCGAGCTCGGAGCGCAGCGCCGCCGGCCGGACCAGGGTGCGGGCGGTGCGCGGCCGCAGGCCCTGGGCGAGGACGTGCTCCACCACCGACGGGTCGCTGAACGCGAGGATCGCCTTGCCGGTGGCCGTGCAGTACGCGGGCATCCGCCCGCCGACCCGCGAGGGCACGGTGGTGGCCTCCGAGCCGCCGATCCGCTCCAGGCACACCACCTCGGCCCCGTCGAGCACCGACAGGTGGACCACCCGGCCCGTCTGTTCGTGCAGCGCGTGCAGCAGTGGCAGGGCGGCCCGGCGCAGCCGGTTGTGGTGCGAGGCGAGCGCGCCCAGCTCCAGCATGCGCATGCCCATGCGGTAGTCGCGGCCCTCGCGGTCCAGCCAGCGCAACTGCACCAGCTGGTCGAGGATCCGGTGGGCTGAAGAACGTGGGATTCCGGAGCGGCGCACGACCTCGGTGAGCGACAGCCGCGGCTGTGGACCCTCGAAGGCGCCCAGCACCCTCGCGGCCTTCTCCAGCAGCGAAAGCGGTGCGAGCTCGGTCTCCATGACCTGGTCAAGCACGAGAAAACCCCCTGCGTGAGGCGTTGGGGCGACCCTGCCACGGCTCCTGGCCGCAGGGGAAGCACCGGGAGGGGTGTATTTCATTCAGTAATACTTCAAGTAGTCGTTTCGGCGGGCTTCCCGCTCAGCGGGAACACCTCGTTCCGCGCCCGGACCACCCGGCGTACGTTCCTCGCCATCGATCCCGAACACCCGAAGATCCTTGATCCGAGACGATCCGAGAAGGGGACACCATGAGCGACGAAGAGGTCCTCGCAGCAGTCCGCGCACTCGCCCCCACCCTCCGCGAACGCAGCGCCGAGGCCGAGGCGCAGCGCAAGGTCCCCGAGGCGAGCATCAAGGAACTGGCCGCCACCGGCTTCTTCCGCCTGCTCCAGCCCAAGGCCTACGGCGGCCACGCCGCCAACCCGGCACTCTTCTACGCCGCCGTGAAGGAGATCGCCAAGGCCTGCGGCTCCACCGGCTGGGTCGCCTCCGTCGTCGGCGTCCACCCCTGGCACGTGGCCCTCTACGACCCCCGCGCTCAAGAAGAGGTCTGGGGCCAGGACCGCGACACCCGGATCTGCTCCTCCTACGCCCCCACCGGCAAGGTCACCGCCGTGGACGGAGGATTCACCGTCAGCGGCCGCTGGCACTTCTCCTCAGGCTGCGACCACGCCGACTGGGCCCTGCTCGGCGGACTGGTCACCGACGCCGAAGGCCGGCCCGTGGACATGCGGACCTTCCTGATCCCCCGCACCCAGTACCGCATCGACGAGGTCTGGGACACCGTCGGCCTGCGCGGCTCCGGCTCCAACGACATCCTCGTCGAGGACGTCTTCGTCCCCGACCACCGCGCGCTGAGCTTCGGGCCCGTCACAGCCCTGCAGGTCCCCGGCCACCAGGTCAACCCCGAGCCGCTCTACCGGCTCCCCTACGCCTCCGTCTTCACCACCACCATCTCCACCCCCATCGTCGGCATCGCCGAAGGCGCCTACGAGGACTACGTCGCCGCGACCCGCGAACGCTTCCGCATCTCCTACGGTCAGCAGGTCGCCGAAGACCCCTTCGCCCAGGTCCGCATCGCCCGCGCCGCCAGCGACATCGACGCCTCCTGGCTCCAGCTCCAGCGCAACATCGGCGAGCTCTACGCGCTGGCCGAACGCGGTGAGGAACTCCCCATGCCGCTGCGCACCCGCGCCCGCCGCGACCAGGTCCTCGCCACCGAACGCAGCGTCGCCGCCGTCGACCTCCTGATGGAGAACGCGGGCGGCAGCGCCATGCGCACCGGCGCCAACCCCGTCCAACGCGCCTGGCGCGACGTCCACACCGGCCGCGGTCACGCCGCCAACGACCCCGAGCGGGCCCTGGTCCTCTTCGGACAGGGCGCCCTCGGCCTCGACATCCAGGACACGATGCTGTGAGCGAGCGAGCCCTCTCCTACGAGAACACCTCCCGCACCGCCCGGGCCGGCGCCCTGACCCTGCACTACCACGAGGCCGGCCCCGCCGACGGACCCGTCGTGATCATGCTGCACGGCGGTGGCCCCGGAGCCTCCGGCTGGTCCAACTTCGGCGGCAACCTGCCCCACTTCGCCGAGCGGTTCCGCACCCTGCTCGTCGACCAGCCCTGCTACGGCCGCTCCGACAAACCCGAACCCGACCGCGACTACTTCAGCTTCAGCGCGGGCGCCGTCATCGCCCTCATGGACGAACTCGGCATCGAGCGGGCGAACCTCATCGGCAACTCCCTCGGCGGCGGCACCGCCACCCGCCTGGTCCTCGACCACCCCGGCCGCGTCGACAAGCTCCTGCTCATGGGCCCCGGCGGCATCTCGCTCAACCTCTTCTCCGCCGACCCCACCGAAGGCATCAAGCGGCTCTTCGAGTTCAGCCTCGCCCCCGAGCCCACCCGCGAGCAGATGCGGACCTTCCTCACCACCCTCGCCCACGACCCGGCGATCGTCACCGACGCCCTCGTCGAGGAGCGCTGGGCCCAGGCCACCGACCCCGAAGCCAGGCTCGGGAACGCCCGCATGGGCGCCTCCTTCGCCAAGTGGCCCCAGGACACCATGCTCTGGCGCGAAGCCCACCGCATCAGCCGCCCGGTGCTGCTGACCTGGGGCCGCGAGGACCGCGTCAACCCCGTCGACGGGGCCTTCCTCGCCCTGAAGACCATCCCCGACGCCCGCCTGCACGTCTTCCCGCACTGCGGGCACTGGGCGCAGACCGAGGCAGCCGACGAGTTCAACCGCCTCGCCACCGACTTCTTCCTCCACTGAACGCACCGAGGAGTTCCCCCATGGACATCCGCGCACTCGGATACCTCCGCATCGAGACCGCCGACCTCACCGCCTGGCGCACCTACGTCCTCGACATCCTGGGCATGGTCGAAGCCGAGGGCTCCACGGACACCCTGCTGAACGTCCGCATCGACGACCGCATCCACCGCTTCCAGTTCGTCGCCGGCACCCAGGACCGGCTGCTCGCCGCCGGCTTCGAAGTGGCGAACGCCCGCGCCCTGGAGGACGCCGCCGCCGAACTGGAGAGCGCCGGCCACACCGTCAAGCAGGGCGACGAAGCCACCCTCGCCGACCGCCGCGTCCAGGGCCTGATCCACTGCGAGGACCCCAGCGGCAACCCCCTGGAGATCTACTGGGGCCAGGCCCAGGACCACAGCCCGCTCGGGACCCCGTACGGCAACCGCTTCGTCACCGGCCGACCCGGAGGACCCCACGGAGCCCACGGAAACCTCGGCCTCGGCCACGTCGTCCTGCCCGCCGCCGACACCGAGGTCACCCTCGACTTCTACGAGAACCTCCTCGGCTTCCAGCTCCGCGACTCGATGAAGCTGCCGCCCGTCGCCGTCCCCACCGGCAAGCCCGGCCGCGACTTCCACTGGATGCACTTCCTCAGCCCCAACCGCCGCCACCACAGCCTCGGCCTCTACCCCGGCGCACTGCCGCCCGGCATCGTCCACTTCATGGTCGAACTGGAGACCCTCGACGACGTCGGCTACTGCCTCGACCGCATGAACAAGGCCGGCATCCCCATCGCCTCCACCCTCGGCCGCCACTCCAACGACCACATGGTCTCCTTCTACGCCCAGGCCCCCGGCGGCTTCCAGGTCGAGTACGGCTGGGACGGCCTGGTCGTCGACCCCGCCACCTGGACCGCGAAGGAGATCACCTCGGACAGCTTCTGGGGCCACCAGTGGAACGGCTGACCACCCCCGCCGAGCAGGACGCCCGCTCCCGCCCCGTGGACCCCACCGCCTTCCGCGACGTGCTCGGCGCCTTCGCCTCCGGCATCACCGTCGTCGCGGCCGTCGACGCAGACGGCCGCCCGGCGGGGCTGGCCTGCCAGTCCTTCGCCTCCCTCTCCCTGGACCCGCCGCTGGTCCTGCTCTGCGTCGGCAAGGGCTCCTCCAGCTGGCCCAGGGTCCGGGCGGCCGGCCGGTTCGGGGTCAGCATCCTCGCCGAGGAACAGCGCGCCGTGTGCGAGGCCCTCGGCAGACGCGGAGAGGAGAAGTTCGCCGGAGTCGACTGGGAGCTCTCCGCCCACGGAGCCGTCCGCATCACCGGCGCCCTCGCCACCGTCGACTGCGCCCTGGAAGAGGTCCACGAGGCCGGCGACCACTACCTCGTCACCGCCCGGGTCCTCGAACTGACCGCCCGCGACGGCGGCTCACCCCTGCTGTACTACCGCAGCGCCTACGCCACGGGAGCCTTCGGATGACAACTGAGCACGCCTACGACGTGGTCGTCGTCGGGTCCGGCGCCGCCGGACTCGCCGCCGCCGTCACCGCCCGGCTGCGCGGACTGAGCGTCCTCGTCGTCGAGAAGACCGACAGGTACGGCGGCTCCACCGCCCTGTCCGGCGGCGCGATCTGGGTCCCCGGCAACTTCCACCTCGACCGGGCCGGCCTCGCCGACACCTACGCCAAGGCCCGCGCCTACCTCGACGCCACCGTCGGCGACCGGATCCCGGCCGCCCGCAAGGACGCGTACCTCTCCCACGGGCCGCGCATGGTCAAGGAGTTCCACGACCGCACCGAGATCCGCTTCATGTACACCCCCGGCTACTCGGACTACTTCCCCGAGGCCCAGGGCGGCATGGCACAGGGCCGCTCCATCGAGCCGTGCATCGTCGACTTCAAACGGCTCGGCGAACTGGGCGCCACCATGCGACGGGCCGGACTGCCCACCTACGGGCTGACCATGACCTCGTACGACTTCCGCTTCCTGAACATGGTCAGCCGGACCTGGGCGGGAAAGAAGACCTCCGTCAAGGTCGGCCTGCGCGCGCTGAGGGCGCTTGCCACCGGCCGCAAGCTGCTCTCCCTCGGAGAGGCGCTCGTCGCCCGTATGCGCCTCTCACTGGACCGGCTCGGCGGCGAGTTGTGGCTGTCGGCGCCCCTGACCGGCCTGGTCACGGACCCGGCCGGACGGGTGACGGGCGTACGGGTCCTGCGCGGCGGCCGCGAAGTGACCGTAGCGGCGCGGGGCGGGGTGGTGCTCGCCTCCGGAGGGTTCTCGCACGACCAGGCCCTGCGCGAGAAGCACCTGCCCGCGCCCACCTCCACGGCCTGGACGCACGCCTCCGAGGGCCAGAGCGGCGACGCCCTCAGGCTCGGTGAGGAACTGGGCGCCGCCACCGACCTGCTGGACAAGGTGTGGGGCGCGCCGTCGGTGTGCCCGCCGGGGGAGAAGCCGTTCTTCCTCGTCGCCGACCGCGGCATCCCGGGCATGGTCATAGTCAACGAAGCGGGGGAGCGCTACGCCAACGAGGCCCTGCCGTACCACGCGTTCGTCGACCGGATGTACGCCGCCGACCGCCCGGAGGCCACGACCGTGCCGTCCTGGCTGATCCTCGACGCCCGCTCCAAGGCCCGGTACATCTTCGCCGGGCTCTTCCCCGGACAGCCCTTCCCCAAGAAGTGGCTGGAGAGCGGCTTCCTGAAGAAGGCCGACACCCTGGAGGAGCTGGCCCGGCAGACCGCCGCCCCCGGCCTGCCCGCCGCGATCAGCCGCTTCAACGCCTTCGCCGAAGAGGGCGTGGACGCGGACTTCGGACGGGGCGAGAGCGTCTACGACCGCTACTACGGCGACCCGACGCTCCCCAACCCCAACCTGGCACCGATCGAGAAGGGCCCCTTCTACGCGGTCCCCGTGCACCCGGGGGACATCGGCACCAAGGGCGGACTGGTCACCGACACCGACGGCCGGGTGCTCCGCGAGGACTCCACGCCGATCCCCGGCCTCTACGCCTCGGGCAACTGCTCGGCGGCGGTGATGGGCGAGACCTACCCCGGGCCGGGCGCCACGATCGGCCCCGCGATGGCCTTCAGCTGGGCGGCGGTCAACGCGATCGCCGCCCGGCTGGACGGCGACAGCGACGGCGACAGCGCCTAGGAGAGCTTGCCGTCGTAGTCCGGCAGCTTGACGGTGCGCTCGGCGTGGCCGCCGACCAGGTCGCTCTGGTTGTTGCCGATGTTGGCGATGATCGTGTAGCCGCGCGCCTCGATCTCGGCCCGCTTGGCCGTCTTGTACGCGCTGACCTCGCTGAACAGGGCGGGCAGATCGCGGACGTAGAGGCCCGAGACGGGGTAGCCGACCGCCTTGAGGTTGCGCTCGGTGAGGGAGTACACGATCCCCGGGCGGGCGGTGACGAAGAAGATGGCGACCCCGCGGTCGTTCGCGTACCGGGTCAGGTCACGGACCTTGGCGATCGCGGGTGTCGGGGACGTCCAGAACCAGTGGAAGTCCGTCTCCAGCGAGGAGTTGTCGATGTCGAGGACGATCGCGGGCTTCTCACCGGCGGGCGCGGCGGCGATGCGCTGCTCGATCCCGGGCCGGGCCGCGTCGACGACGGCGGCGACGTCGCGCTGCCAGGTGGCGTAGTCGAGGCCGAGGAACACCGCGTTGCCGCCGGGCGCGGACGCGGTGGCGACCGGGGCGACCGCCTTCGCGGGGGCGGCGGCGGGGGCCGCCTGGGCGGCGGCGGCCGGAACCAGGGCCAGTACGGCCGCTGCGGCGGCCACGGCGGCGGCGGTTTTACGGGGGCTGCGCATGGGGGACGCTCCTCGGTCACTCATTGGCATGTACGTGACCAGATTTGAGCAGCGGCCGCCCCCGTGTCTACTGGCCGGTAAGTAACTTTTCGTGGACGGCCGGTGAACCTCCGTCACGGACGGCGCCGGTGTCGCGTCAGTGCGGCGGTGGCATCACGCCGGGCCGTTGCCCGACGCGGCACTAGGTGTCGCACTCCAGCACCGTGTGGCACAGCCTGCAGCGGGCCCGGACCGGCCCGCCGCCGGCGGGCAGCCGCAGCCGCTGCTCGCACACCGGGCACGGGAAGCTCACCCGCAGCCCGCCCCCGTGCTCCTCGAAGCGGTACGCCGCCCCGTGCCCCGGAGCGCCGGCCCCGCCCCCGCCGCGCGGTCCCGGGCGTAGCGCCGCCGCTCCGGGCGGCCCGCCGTCGCCAGGGGGGCCCGGCGCAGGTCCCGGTCGCACTGGGCGCGACCGCGTACGTACGCCTCGTAGGCCTGCGGGCTGGTGAACCACGTGGAGAGGTCCTCGCCGCCCAGCAGCCGGGCGCGCTTGGCGAGGACGTAGCCGAACTCCTCCGGCGTGAGGTAGCCGAGCTTCTGGTGGGTGAGCTCGTCCTCGCGGTAGGCGTCGAGGAGCAGCCAGCCGGGTCCGAGGAGGGCGGCGGCGGTGTCCGTGAGGATCTCGTTGGCCTCGGTGGTGGGGAACCGCAGGTCGAGGCGGTGCAGCAGGACGTGGGCGGCCTCGTGGGCGAGGGCCGCCGCCAGATCGCGGCGATGGACCCGGAACCGGTCGTTGACCTCGACGAAGTACTCCGGACCGGCCGTCAGTTCCACGGTGGCCGCCTCCTGCATCGCGCGGAAGCTCACCACCATGCGTGCGTCGGGCAGCCGCAGTGCCCGGACCATCGCGGAAGCCACCCGGTGGGCCCCGAGGTGCAGGTCGTCGGCGGGGCCGAAGGCGGCGTCGGCGGGTGCGAAGGGGGTGTCGTAGGAGCGGACCCCGTCGCCCGAGAGCCGCCGGAACAGCGCGGTGACGGAGTGGCGGACCGTATCCAGATGTGGAAATCCGTGCTGAACCGGGCTGCTGTGCCTGCTCTTCTGCGTCATGGGGCCCCCTGCGCCGCAGATTGTCCGAAAACACGTTCTTGAACTCGACCGTCTGTGCGATGTGTCATGGACCCGTCATGCGGACGCTCGTCGTACGGGCACCCGCCCCGCAGACGTTCGTCGTGCACCCGATGACACGCAAGGCCCGACCCCCCACGAAAGGCAGCGTGCCGACTGTGTCCACCCTTGCCCGCACCTCGCTCCGGTTCCTCAAGCGCACCCTCGCCGTAGGAGCCGTCGCCCTCGCGGCCGTCAGCCTCCAGCCCGGATCCGCCACCGCCTCCACCGCCCCCGTCGTCGGCGGGACGCGCGCCGCCCAGGGCGAGTTCCCCTTCATGGTCCGCCTCTCCATGGGCTGCGGCGGCGCCCTCTACACCCAGCAGATCGTCCTCACCGCCGCCCACTGCGTGGACGGCTCCGGGAACAACACCTCGATCACCGCCACCGCCGGAACCGTCGACCTCAACAGCTCCAGCGCCATCAAGGTCAAGTCCACCAAGGTGCTCCAGGCCCCCGGCTACAACGGCACCGGCAAGGACTGGGCCCTCATCAAGCTCGCCAAGCCCATCGACCTGCCGACCCTCAAGATCGCCGACACCAAGGCCTACGACAACGGCACCTTCACCGTCGCCGGCTGGGGCGCCACCCGCGAAGGCGGCGGCCAGCAGCGCTATCTGATGAAGGCCACCGTCCCCTTCGTCTCCGACGCCTCCTGCCAGGCCTCCTACGGCAGCTCCCTCGTCCCCGCCGAAGAAATCTGCGCCGGCTTCACCCAGGGCGGCGTGGACACCTGCCAGGGCGACTCGGGCGGCCCCATGTTCCGCCGGGACAGCGCGAACGCCTGGATCCAGGTCGGCATAGTCAGCTGGGGCGAGGGCTGCGCACGGCCCGACTACCCCGGCGTCTACACCGAGGTCTCCACCTTCGCCACGGCCATCAAGAACGCCGCCGCGACGCTCTGACCGTCCCCTCCCGCCCCTCTCGTCACCCTTCTCCTCGCCCCCCTCCTCGTCCTTCCGGCCCCCGCCCACGGGGCCGGAAGGACGAGGCGCGATGTACCAAATGTACGTAAGGTCGTCCCTGATACCGCGAGGCTGGGACACCGCTGCCCCGGCCCCGCGGACCCCTGCCGGCGCTCCGCCGTGCGGTTGCGGGCCCGAGCGCCCGCGGTTCCCATGGGAAGACCCCTGGGGAGAACCCACCAGGTGGGCAGACACAGTCAGCGGGCGACAGTGGGGCAGGCGGCGCATGACGATCAGAGTGATCATCGCGGACGACCAGGAGATGGTCAGGACCGGCTTCCGGATGATCCTCGAAAGCCAGCCCGACATCGAAGTGGTCGCCGACGTCGTCGACGGCGAAGCCGCCCTCGCGGCCGTCGCCCTGCACCGCCCCGACGTACTCCTCCTCGACATCCGCATGCCGCGCCTCGACGGGCTCGAAGTCACCCGACGCCTCTCCGGCAGCGACCGCCCCCGCATCGTCATCGTCACCACCTTCGACCTCGACGAGTACGTCCACGCGGCGCTCCACGGCGGAGCGTCCGGCTTCCTCCTCAAGGACGCGAGCCCGGCCATGCTGGTTGAAGCGGTCCGGGCCGCAGCCGTCGGAGACTCCCTCGTCTCGCCCGCCATCACCGTGCGCCTGCTGCGCGAAATGGCCCTGCGCACCCCCGCCTCCGTGGCCGCCCGCCGCCCGGCGGAGCCCCTGACCGACCGCGAACGCGAAGTCGTACGCTGCCTCGCGCGCGGCCTGACCAACGCGGAGATCGCAGCCGAGCTCTACGTCTCCCTCTCCACGGTCAAGACCCACCTGGCCAACGTCCAGACCAAAATCAACGCCCGCAACCGCGTGGAAATCGCCGCCTGGGCCTGGGAAAGCGGCCTGGCAGGCACCCCGGCGTGACACCCCGGCACCGCGGCCACCCTGCGGGGCACATCCGACCCGCTTGGCACATCCGCCCTGCGGGGCACATCCGACCCGCGGGGTGGACCCGCCCTGCTGGGCAATTCCAGCCCCGCCAGGGGGTCCCCCCGGACGGAGTCTGGGGGAGTTTGAGGCGCGGGGTCTGGGGCGGCGCCCCAGGAAGCCGGCGCGCAGCGTCTCCGACGACGCCCGCCCCCACGGGCCCGGCCCCCACCACCCCGCGCATCGGCATCGGCACCCGCATCCGCCCCCGCACCCACACGACCGGCGGAGCCACCCGCGAAGCCGGGGCGAACCCGTGAGCCCCCTGAGTCCATGGGCCCGCCGCCACCCCTACATCGCGGACTGGATCCGCATCATCCTCTCCGTCACCCTCCTCGCCCTCGTCAGCTTCGAAGGCGTCGTCCTCGCCCGACAGCCCAGCGCCCCCCACGCCGCCGTCTGGGTGTCCGGCATCCTCGTCTGCCTCAGCGCCGCGCCCTGGCCCGGCATGCCACTCATCGCGCGCTCCTGGTTCGCCGCCGCCGTCACCTGGACCGTCACGCTCCTGCTGATCTTCGGCAACCACCCCATCGTGGTCTGGGGCGGCGGCGAAGCCATCGCGCTCCTCGTCCTCCTCAGCCAGATCCTGCTCCGCGCCCCCGCCCGCACCGCCGCCGTACTCGGTCCCGTACTCGGCCTCGGCTGCATGGCGGTACCCGTCCGGGACACCGACCCGGGCCGGTTCACGCTGCTCTTCTCCGTGCTCGCCGTCGTCGTCACCGCCTACTCCCTGCTCCTGCGCCTGCAGTCCGTCCAACGCGTCCGCGAGCTGCGCGCCGTACGCAGCGCGGAGCGCCTGGAACTGGCGCGCGAGCTCCACGACCTGGTCGCCCACCACGTGACCGGCATCGTCGTCGAGGCACGGGCCGCCAGGTTCACCAACGTCTCCGCCGAACGCGCCGGCGAGATCTTCGGCCGCATCGAGGCCGCCGGCGACGAGGCCCTCGGCTCCATGCGCCGCCTCGTCAAGATCCTCCGCGAAGGCGCCGAGGACACCGCCACGGGCCCGGGCCCGGGCACCGGCCCCGGCGCGGCCGCGACCCCCGGCACCGCCCCCGTCGCGGGCCTCCGCGAGATCCGAGAGCTGGTGGAACGGTTCGCGGTCACCGGCCCGCCCCTGGCCCTCTACATCGAGGACGGGCTGGAGACCAGGCTCCCCGCCGACGTCGCCGCCACCGCCCACCGCATCGTCCTCGAAGCCCTCACCAACATCGGCAAGCACGCCGCGACGGCCACCGCCGTCCGGATCGGCCTGCGCACCGTCCCGGCCGGCCTGGAAGTCCGCATCGCCGACGACGGCGGCCGCCCCCTCAGACTCTCCGAGAACGCCCGGGGCGGCGGCTACGGCCTCGTCGGCATGGCCGAACGGGCCGAGGCCCTCGGCGGCTCCCTCACCGCCGGCCCGGCCCCCGAAGGCGGCTGGCTCGTCACGGCGGTCCTACCGCTCTAGGCTCCAGTCCCCCGCCCCCCGGATCGCACGCCCCGCGCCCGCCGCCCCCGGCGGCCAGGCCAGGGTCGGTCTCGGGTGATCCACGTGGGTTCGTACCCCCTGCCGTCTCACTGACCGACTGGCCGAGGAACCGCGCGCGTCCGCCACGTATTCTCGGGAACCATGAACACCAGCGACATCGACGAGTCCGTCACCGCAGAGCTGGCCCGCCTGAGGGACAGCATCGACAACATCGACGCGGCCGTGGTGCACATGCTCGCCGAGCGCTTCAAGTGCACCCAGCAGGTCGGCCACCTCAAGGCCCGCCACCAGCTGCCCCCGGCCGACCCGGGTCGCGAGGCCAGCCAGATCGCCCGGCTGCGCCAGCTCGCCGAGAACGCCAAACTCGACCCCGCCTTCGCCGAGAAGCTCCTCAACTTCATCATCGCCGAGGTCATCCGCCACCACGAGACGATCGCTGCGGGCGAAGAGTAGTTTCCTGGGGCCCGGCGCCGTTATCCGGCAGCATGGGCCCCATGTCCGCATTGACGCGCAATGAAGCGCAGCTCCGAGCCCAGCTCCTCGACGTCCGCCACTACGAGGTCGCCCTCGACCTGACCACCGGCGACGAGACCTTCGAGTCCCGCACCGTCATCCGGTTCGACGCCCGCACCGCCGGAGACACCTTCGTCGAGCTGAAACCGGACGAACTGCATTCCGTGGAGCTCGACGGGCATCGCCTGGACCCCGCCGCCCTCGCCGACGGCCGCCTCCCGCTCACCGGCCTCACGGAAGGCCCCCACGAGCTACGCCTCGAAGCCCGGATGCGCTACTCCCGCACCGGCGAAGGCCTCCACCGCTTCACCGACCCCGCGGACGGGGAGACGTACGTCTACACCCAGATGTTCCTGGACGACGTCCAGCGGGTCTTTCCGGCCTTCGACCAGCCCGACTTGAAGGCCGTCTTCGAGTTCACCGTCACCGCCCCCGCACAGTGGACGGTCCTCGCCAACGGCATCACCACGCGCGTCGGCGACCACGAGGATGAGAGCGACGGCGCCGACGGCACGGGCGCGGGCGACGGATCAGGCGACCGCGCGGGCATCTGGAAGTCCGCCCCCACCCCCGTCATCTCCACCTACCTCGCCGCCGTAGCCGCAGGCCCCTGGCACAGCATCCGCACCGAGCACGCGGGAATCCCCTTCGGCCTCCACTGCCGCCGCTCCCTCGCCCCCTACCTCGACGCGGACGCTCAGGAGATCCTCTCCATCACCACCGACTGCTACGACCGCTTCCACGAGAAGTTCACCGAGCCCTACCCCTTCGACTCCTACGACCAGGCCTTCGTACCGGAGTTCAACGCCGGCGCCATGGAGAACCCGGGCCTGGTCACATTCCGCGACGAATACGTCTTCCGCTCCGCCGTCACCGACAACGAACGCCAGCGGCGCGCCGTGACCATCGCCCACGAGATGGCCCACATGTGGTTCGGCGACCTCGTCACCCTCAGCTGGTGGGACGACATCTGGCTCAACGAGTCCTTCGCCGAATACATGGGCTACCAGACCCTCGTCGAAGCCACCCGCTTCAGCGAGCCCTGGACCGGATTCGGCATGGAACGCAAGCCCTGGGGCTACGACGCCGACCAGCGCCCCTCTACCCACCCCGTCGCCCCGGACGCGGCCTCCGTCCCCGACACCGCCTCCGCCCTCCTCAACTTCGACGGCATCTCCTACGCCAAGGGAGCCTCCGCACTGCGCCAACTCGTAGCCTGGCTCGGCGAAAAGGACTTCCTGGCCGGCATCAACACCCACTTCGCCCGCCACAAGTTCGCCAACGCCTCCCTCGCCGAATTCGTGGACTCCCTCGCCGCCCACACCGACCGCGACGTCCACGCCTGGGCCGAGACCTGGCTGCGCACCACCGGCGTCGACACCCTCGCACCGCGCATCGAGGAGAGCCGCGGCGGCTGGACCCTCACCGTCGACCGCACCGGCAGCCGCACCCACCACATCGCGGCCGGCCTCTACGACCGGGCCACCGACGGAGCCCTCGAACCCCGCGAGATCCTCGCCCTCGACGTACCCTCCGAGGAAGTCCTCTCCGTCAGCGGCCCGCGCCCCGCCCTCCTCGTCCTCAACGACGGCGACCTCACCTACGCCAAGGTCCGCCTCGACGAGACCTCACTGGAAGCCGCCCTGCGCGGGATCTCCCGCATCCCCGACCCGCTCACCCGCGCCGTCGTCTGGAACTCCCTGCGCGACATGGTCCGCGACGGCGAACTGGGCGCCGCCGACTACCTGGCGACCGCCGAAGCACACGTACCCGCGGAAACGAACCTGGAGATCGTCCAGAACGTACTCGGCTTCGCCCGCGCCCAGATCGCCGACCGCTACCTCGCCCCCGAACACCGCACCGCAGTCCTCGCCACCCTCACCTCCCTCACCCGCGCCCTGCTGCGCCGCACCGAGGACGGCTCCGACCCCGGCCTGCGGCTCGTCGCCGTCCGCGCCTTCATCGACAGCGCGACCCAGCCCGACACCGTGGCCGCCTGGCTCGCCGAAGGCACCGTCCCCGGCGGCCCCGAACTCGACCCCGAACTGCGCTGGCGCATCCTGGCCCGCCTGTCCGTACTCGGCGCCGTCGACGGCCCGGACATCGACGAAGCCCTCGCCGCCGACCCCAGCGCCACCGGACAGGAAGGCGCGGCCCGCTGCCGAGCCGCCCTGCCCACACCCGAGGCGAAGGCCGCCGCCTGGGACCGGCTCTTCCACGACGACACCCTGTCCAACTACCTCTTCACCGCCACCGCCCAGGGCTTCTGGCAGCCCGAACAGGCCGATCTCGTAAGGGAGTACGTACCCCGCGTCTACCCCGAGGCCGTCGCCCTGGCCACCCGTCGAGGCCCCGCCATCGCAGACGCCGCGGGCCGCTGGGCCTTCCCCGGCCACGAAATCACCGAAGCCAACCTCCAGGCCGGCCACGCCTGCCTGACCGCCCCCGCCATCACCCCCGTCCTCCACCGCAAGCTCGTGGACCACTTGGACGACCTCACCCGGGCCCTGCGCACCCGAGCCCTCCAAACCCGCGGCTGACACCCGCGCACCGGGACCCACCCGGCCGGGGCACGGACCCCGGCCGGGCGGCCGCCAGGACGGCGACGGCTGGAAATCGACCACCCGCGAAGCCCGGCGGTTACCCCATTCGGGCCTGATCGTTGTACCGCCCGGGTGCCCGGCCCCCTCGTCGGGGCGACACTCCTCGACGATCCTTTCCCGTGAGGACACAACCGCATGACAGCGCCCCCCGGCACAGGCAGAGGCACCGCCCCGCTCGCCGGCGGAGCCCATGGCGCCGACGCCCTGCGACCCCTCCTCGACACCGTCCTCGAAGCCCTGCGCACCGGAGCCCGCGCCCGCGGCGGACCCCTCCCCGCAGGCGGACCCGACGCGGTCGGCGCCCGGGTACGAGCCGCACTGGGCGAAGTCCTCCCCGACCACGGGCACGGCGACCACGAAGCCCTGCGGACCCTCGTGCACACCCTCGCCGCGGGCGCCGCCGACCCCGCCGACCCCCTGTGCGCCGCCCACCTGCACTGCCCGCCCCTCGCCGTCGCGGCCGCCGCAGACCTCGCCGCCAGCGCCCTCAACCCCTCCCTCGACTCCTGGGACCAGGCCCCCGCCGCCTCCGTCGTCGAAGAGCTCCTCACCCGCACCCTCGCCGCCGAGTTCTACGACACCCCGCACCCCGACGCGGTCCTCACCACCGGCGGCACCGAAGCCAACCAACTGGCCGTCCTCCTCGCCCGCGAACGCCACGGACCCCGCCTCACCGTCCTGCACGGCGCCAACGCCCACCACTCCATCCCGCGAGCCGCCTGGCTCCTCGGCCTGCCCCCCGCCCGCGCCCTGGCCACCCCCCGCGGAACCCTCGACCCCGCCACCCTCGCCGAAGCCCTCGCCGGCACCACCGGCCCCGTCCTCGTCACCGCCACCGCGGGCACCACCGACGCAGGCCTCATCGACCCCCTCGGCCCCCTCGCCGACCTCTGCGACCACCACCGCGCTGACCTCCACATCGACGCCGCATACGGCGGCCTCCTCGCCCTCAGCCCCCGCCACCGCCCCAAACTCGCAGGCCTCCACCGAGCCCGGTCGATCACCCTCGACCTCCACAAACTCGGCTGGCAACCCGTCGCCGCCGGACTCCTCACCGTCCCCGACACCACCCTGCTCGCACCCCTCGCCCACCAGGCCGACTACCTCAACGCCGAAGACGACACCGAAGCCGGCCTGCCCGACCTCCTCGGCCGCTCCCTGCGCACCACCCGCCGCGCAGACGCCTTCAAGATCGCCGCCACCCTGCGCTCCCTCGGCCGCGACGGCCTCACCCACCTCATCGACCGCACCTGCGCACTCGCCGAACACCTCGCCCGGCTCCTCGAAGCACACCCCGCCTTCGAACTCCACGCGGCGCCCACCATCAGCACCGTCCTGTTCCGGCCCACCCACGCCGACGACACCCGCCTCGCCGCCCTGCGCCGCACCCTCCTCCTCGACGGCACCGCCGTCCTGGGCCGGGCCACCGCCGACGGCCGCCTGTGGCTCAAGGCCACCCTGCTCAACCCCCACACCACCACAGGGGACCTGGACACCCTCGTGAACCTCCTGGAAGGCAGAACCCACCGATGACCGCCCAGCTCGATGCACCCCACGACCTCGTCGGAATCGGCATCGGCCCCTTCAACCTCTCCCTCGCCGCCCTCGCCCACGGCCTGCCCCACCAAGGCGCCGGCGAACTCGCCACCGCCTTCTACGACCAGCGCCGCGACTTCCGCTGGCACCCCGGACTCCTCATCGACGGAGCCACCCTCCAAGTCCCCTTCCTCGCCGACCTCGTCACCCTCGCCGACCCCGCCAGCCCCTGGTCCTTCCTCAGCTACCTCAAGCACAAGGAACGGCTCTTCCCCTTCTACTTCGCCGAGCGCTTCCACATCCAGCGCGCCGAATACGACGCCTACTGCCGCTGGGTCGCAGGCCGCCTCCCCGGACTCCACTTCGGCCACCAGGTCGACGCCGTCCGCTGGAACCCCGAACGCGACCTCTTCGAAGTCGACTTCACCCAGCTCGACGCCGACGGAGAAGCCGAAGCCCTCGGCCGCACCTACACCCGCAACCTCGCCCTCGGCATCGGCACCGCCCCCTACGTCCCCGAAGCACTGCGCCCCCTCGCCGAAGCCCCCACCGTCCCGGTGATCCACTCCTCCGAGTACCTCGACAACCGCCGGCGCATCCTCGGCGCGGAACACGTCACCGTCATCGGATCGGGCCAGTCCGGAGCCGAAGTCTTCCTCGACCTCCTGCGCTCCCGCCCCGCCGGCCGCGAGCGCCTCACCTGGCTCGCCCGCACCCCCTCCTTCGCCCCCATGGAGTACTCCAAGCTCGGCCTGGAACACTTCACCCCCGACTACACCCGCTACTTCCACGACCTGCCCGAACCGGTCCGGGACCGCCTCGTCCCCGCCCAGTGGCAACTCCACAAGGGCATCGACGCCGACACCATCGCCGCCATCCACGAGGAGCTCTACCGCCGCACCCTCGACGGAGGCTGGCCCGACGCCGTCCTCACCCCCGGAGTCAGCGTCCGCACCGCAGGCCGCGTAGCCACCACCAAGGTCGAACTCCACCTCGAACACGTGGACCAGGGCACCCGCTCCCGCCTCACCACCGACGCCGTCGTCCTCGCCACCGGCTACCGCGAACGGCCCCTCACGAGCCTCCTCGCAGGACTCGACCCCTACCTGCGCAAGGACTCCTCAGGGCGCCCCCGCATCGACGACCGCTACCGGATGATCCTCGACCCCACCGTCACCGGCAGCGTCTTCGTCCAGAACGGCGAACGCCACACCCACGGCGTCGGAGCCCCCGACCTCGGCCTCGCCGCCTGGCGCAGCGCCGCCATCCTGAACACCCTGACGGGCAAGGAGCCCTACCCGCAGCCCACCCGCACCGCCTTCACCACCTTCGGCCTCGAACAGCGGGAACACTCCCGCCCGCAACCCGCGGGGGAACTGCTCCCACTGGTCGAGCACCCATAAGAAGAAACGTTTAGAAGACCACCGCTTTTAGAAGACCGGTGTCCCGGCCCGGGTCAGACGCCAGTCCACAGATGCGAACTGCGCCGGGTCCACCGTCCCCTTCGCCTTCACCCACTGGATGATCGTGTTACGTATCTCATCCGAATTGGCCCACAACTGCCGGGCCTGCGGCACATGCGGGAAGTTCCCGCCACCAGAAGCCCGGTAGTTGTTCACCGCCAGCACGAACTGCGCCGCCGGATCCACCGCCTTGCCCTGGAAGGACAGCCCCACGATCCGCGAACCCACCGGCGCCGACACATCGATGTCGTACGTCAACCCGTACACCGCGTCGTAGTTGTAGTCCGGCGTGCTCTCGGAATTCGTCAACTTCGCCGGATCCACCACCTCATCCGGCGCCGTCCGCACGTAGTACTTCGCCGAATACTCCAGATACGCCTTCATCTGCGCACCCGTCATCAGCCGCGCCTCCAGCGTGTTCTCGAACGGATACAGACCCGCCGCATCCTTGATGGTCACCTGACCCGCCGGAATCGCCGCCGTCCGCGAGAAGCACGAAGCCTGCGACAGCACCGGCAGCGCCGCCCACTCCGTACCCGCCAGCGCCGCCTTCACCGTCTCGGCCTGCACATGGCTGATCAGATCGATGATCGCCACGTCCTTGACCGGACCCTCCGCCGAGGACATCGCCTGCGTGGACGAACCGATCACCTGATTGACGTACGCCACCACCTTGCGGTGCTCGTCCGACAGCAGCCGCACTATCTTCGGGTCCTCCACCGCCGCATTCGAATTCAGCACCCGCGCCGACACCTTCGCCACCGCCCAGCAGCCCTTCGCCCAGGTCAGCTCGAAGTCGAACAACGTCAGCCGCTGACCCCACTTCAAAGGCTCCGACAGCACCACGTCCTTGCCGGTCGCCTTGTTCTTCACCCGGTACTCCGGGATCTCCGTGTGCGCGTGCCCCACCAGGATCGCGTCGATCCCCGGCACCTGCTCCGCCACCAGACCCGCCGCGTTCTCGATGTACGGCAACTGGTCACCGTACGAAGACGTACCGCTCGAACCCGAATGCGCCGACACGATCACCACATCCGCACCCAGCGACCGCAGCCGCGGCACATACTTCGCCGCCTGCTCCTCAAGACCCGGGAACGTCATCTTCCCCTGCACGTTCGCCTTGTCCCAGATCGCGATCCCCGGATTCGTCAGACCCAGCACCGCCACCTTCACATCCCGCCCGTGCGGAGTGCGCAGCCGGTGCATGCTGTACGGAGGGAACGCCGGCCGCAACGTCTTGGCATCCAGCGCGTTCGCCCCCAGCAGCGGGAAATCACACTGCTCCTCGAACTTGCGCAGCACCGGAATGCCGTAGTTGAACTCGTGGTTCCCCAGCGCCGCCGCGTCGTACCCGATCGCATTCATCGCCTGCGCCATCGGATGCACCGGACCACGCCGCGCGGTGATCGGATCCACCTTCGCGTAGTAGTACGACAACTGCGTGCCCTGAATGGTGTCACCGGCATCGATCAGCAGTGTGTTGCACCGCCCCTTCTCCGCCCGCACCTGATTCACCAACGTGGAGATCTTCGCCAGACCGACATCGTTGTGCGCCTTGTCGTCGAACTCCTTGTCCATGAAGTAGTCCCAGTTGAAGACGTTCCCGTGCAGGTCCGTCGTCCCCATCACCGTGAACGCGTACGTCCTCGACCCCGCGGCCGGAGCCGCACCGACAGCCCCCTCGGCCGCGGCGGCCGGGGTGCTCGTGGCCCCCGCCAACGCCACAGCCGCACCCGTCGCAGCCGAAGTGCCCAGAAAAGTCCTACGGTCGAACGCCATGCCATCTCCCCTTTTGAGGTACGCGAGTACATGTAGGCAACGCGCGTAGATTCTGACCCAGCAGCAACAAGACGCAACACCCCCAGCAGGTTTCGATCCGATGACCACACCCGAACGAGCCACAGTGCGACAGTGAATCCATGACCCAGGACGCATCGCACCAGCCCTACGGAACCCCCGAAGTCCCCCGCGTCGCAGTCCGCGGCGAAGCCACCCTCGAAGTCGACCCCGAGATCGCCCGCATCGGCATCACCGTCAGCGCCCGCGGCACCGACCGACGCACCGCCCTCGAAGACCTCACCCGCCGCAACAACGCCGTCCTCGACCTCGTCAAAAGCTACGGCGACCCCGTCGAAAAACTCGAAACCGGCGCCTTCTCCATCACCCCCGAACTCACCCGCCACGGCCGCGGCGAACGCATCCGCGCCTACCACGGACGCGTCCACCTCACCGCCGAACTCAACGACTTCACCACCCTCGGCGAACTCACCACCCGCCTCGCCGACCTCGAACTCACCCAAGTCGACGGCCCCTGGTGGGCCCTGCGCCCCACCTCACCCGCCCACGGCGAAGCCCGCCGCCAAGCCGTACTCGAAGCCGTCCAACGCGCCCGCGAATACGCCGCCGCCCTCGGAGCCGACCTCGCAGCCCTCGTCGAACTCGCCGACCTCGGAGCCGAGAACGCCCCCACCCCCTTCCGAGCGAACGCCCCCGGCGCCGGCATGCGCACCATGGCCTTCAGCGCCGCCGAGGACACCGCCCCCGCACTCGACCTCGAACCCGAGCGCCAGACCGTCTACGCCCAGGTCAACGCCCGCTTCACCATGACTCCTCCCCAGCTCTGAAAACCCCCTCCCAAGACCCACGAACGGTGCCTCGGGGGTGCTCATCAGAGCACCCCCATGCACATTCAACAATTGTCAACAAGCTTTTGCTTAAAGGTTGTTGAGTGGACACCCGGAACCAATTTCCTACTGCCTGGTAGGGGCATACGCTCGCCCCATGCGCCGAGCGAAAATCGTATGTACCCTGGGCCCCGCCACCGACTCATACGACCAGATCAAAGCCCTGGTCGAAGCCGGAATGGACATCGCCCGCTTCAACCTCAGCCACGGCACCTACGCCGAACACGAGGAGCGATACCAACGCGTCCGCAAAGCCGCCGACGAAACCGGCCGCAGCGTCGGCGTCCTCGCAGACCTTCAAGGCCCGAAGATCCGCCTCGGCCGCTTCCGCGAAGGACCCGTACTCCTTGAACGCGGCGACGACTTCACCATCACCGTCGAAGACCACGAAGGCGACCGCCACACCTGCGGCACCACCTACAAAGGCCTCGCCACCGACGTCACCACCGGCGAACGCATCCTCGTAGACGACGGCCGCGTCACCCTCGAAGTCACCGCAGTCGACGGCCCCCGCGTCCACACCCGCGTCATCGAAGGCGGCATGGTCTCCGACCACAAGGGACTCAACCTCCCCGGCGTCGCAGTCTCCGTACCCGCCCTCTCCGAAAAAGACATCGACGACCTCCGCTGGGCCCTGCGCATCGGCGCCGACGTCATCGCCCTCTCCTTCGTCCGCAGCGGCAACGACATCCAAGACGTCCACCGCATCATGGACGAAGAAGGCCGACGCCTCCCCGTCATCGCCAAAGTCGAAAAGCCCCAGGCCGTCGAAAACATCGACGACATCGTCGCCGCCTTCGACGGCATCATGGTCGCCCGCGGCGACCTCGGCGTCGAAATGCCCCTGGAACAAGTCCCCATCGTCCAGAAACGAGCCGTCAAGCTCGCCAAGCGCAACGCCAAGCCCGTCATCGTCGCCACCCAAATGCTCGACTCGATGATCGACAACTCCCGACCCACCCGCGCCGAAGCCTCCGACGTCGCCAACGCCGTCATCGACGGCACCGACGCCGTCATGCTCTCCGGCGAAACCAGCGTCGGCAAATACCCCATCGAAACCGTCCGCACCATGGCCCGCATCATCGAAGCCGCCGAAGAAGACATCCTCGCCAAGGGCCTCCCCCCACTCACCGACCGCAACAAGCCCCGCACCCAAGGCGGAGCAGTCGCCCGCGCCGCCGCCGAAATGGGCGACTTCCTCGGAGCCAAATTCCTCGTCGCCTTCACCCAGAGCGGAGACACCGTCCGCCGTCTCTCCCGCTACCGCTCACCCATCCCCCTCCTCGCCTTCACCCCCGACCCCGCCACCCGCTCCCAGCTCAACCTCACCTGGGGCGTCGAAACCTTCCTCGGCCCCCACGTCGACTCCACCGACGCGATGGTCGCCCAAGTCGAAGAAGAACTCCTGCGCATCGGCCGCTGCGTACCCGGCGACGTCGTCGTCATCACCGCCGGCTCACCCCCCGGAGTCACCGGATCCACCAACCTGGTCCGCGTCCACCACATCGGCGACGCCGTCCGCTGAAGCCGACACCCCGCGGCCCGAGCCCCGGCCCCGGCCACGACACCGGCTACAACACCTCACGTATAAGACGCACCGCGTCGGGCAACACCAAAGCGCTCCCACCCGTACTCGGGAAGTGCCCGCCCGACGCGGTCACACGCGCCTGCGCACCCAACTCCCGCACGAACCGCAACACGTGCTCACCGGTCTTCTCACCCGTCACCGGGTCATCCGCCGCATGCAGCACCCGGAACTCCCGCGCCGCCCTACGGATCCGCTGCCAGTCGAACTCCGGCGTGAAGAACGGGGCCAACGCCTCGTAGCCGACCTCACCGGACATCGACGCCACGAACACCACCCCCGCGAAGGCCCCCTCCGCCGCCGTGTCGTGCCGCTGAAGCAACCGCAGCACATTCACCCCGCCCAGACTGTGACCCACCAGCACCGTCTCGCCCGCCGGCGACCCCGCGGCCTCCGCCTCCAACTCCCTCAGCCACACGTCGGCCTCCGGCGCGAAGGGCTCGGGGAAGTTCGGAATCCGCACCTCGTGCCCCTCGGCGGCGAACTCCTCACCCGTCGCCTCGTACCAGTGCTCCCCGGCATTCATCCCGTACCCGTGCGCGATCACGATCTTGCCCATGGCTCCGCCCCCTGCTCCGGTCGATCCTTCAATCGAAACGCTACGGTGCGTTTCGATAAAACGCTAGGGCTATCGTGAAGCCGTGTCAATCACTCCTTCGGGCAACCCACCCCGCACCGGCGGCCGCCTCCGCAACGAAGACGCCCACCACTCCGTCCTCGAAGCCACCACCGCACTCCTCGTCGAAAACGGCTACGGCGCCCTCACCATCGAAGGCGTCGCCAAACGCGCCAACGTCGCCAAAAGCACCGTCTACCGCTGGTGGAAATCCAAGCCCGCCCTCGTCATGGACGCCTACGCCCACGAAACCGCCACCCGCGTCCCCGAACCCGACACAGGCACCCTCACCGGCGACCTCACCGCCTTCGTCACCGACCTCTACCGCATCGGCAACGACCCCGTCCGAACCAAAGCCCTCACCGGCCTCATGGCCGAAGCCCAACTCGACCCCGCCTTCGCCGAACCCTTCCGCACCTGGGCCGCCACCCGCCGCGAACTCGTCACCACCCTCCTCACCCGCGCGATCACCCGCGAAGAACTCCCCGCCACCACCGACCTCACCCACGCCACCGACCTCGTCTTCGGCCCCTTCTGGTACCGCCTCCTCGTAGCCCACGCCCCCCTCGACCCCGCCGACGCGAAAGCCCACGTGACGACCGTCCTGCACGGCCTGGCGCGCTAGGCGTAGGCGTATCGACCCGCAGGGCGGCCTCGTCATGCTCAAGAGGGAGACGGACTCAACCGACGGTCGCAGCAAGACGAAACCCTGGTACGACGCCCGGCACGGCCGAGAGGCGGAGGATCTTGAGGCACCGCACACGCCGCTCGGGAGGTCGCCATGGCTGCCGGAACCACACTGCCCGCCAAGCCACACACCGATTCCAACACCGTGCCGCGCTGGGCCGACCGGATGGCCCACGCCGTACCCCTGGCCGTCCTCCCGTCCGGCTTATGGCGCATGGCCATGGCCGTCGGCATCCCCGTCGGCTTCAGCGGACAGCTGGCCCAAGACTGGCAGCCCGGCCTGGAAACCTCCTCCTACATCACCCTGCTGACCCTCTTCAGCGAGGCACTCGCGCTCCTCACCATCGGCCTGGTCCGGCCATGGGGCGAGACGGTCCCGCGCTGGATACCGCTCCTGAGCGGCAGACGCATCCCGACATGGGCGGTGGTCGTGCCGGCGGCACTGGGGGCATGCGCGGTCACCGCACTGTCCCTGCGGATGTTCTGGGGAGGCACACCTGCCGCCGTGGGCGGATCCGAGGCCCCCCAAGGCGTAGCCGCATGGATCATGAACGCGTGCTACCTGCCGATGCTGCTGTGGGGACCACTGCTGGCCGCCGTCACGGCCGCCTACTACCTCCGACGCCGGAGCGGTCAAAAAGGGAGGATCCCCAAACCCTTCAGTTAAACCTTTGCCGAGAGCCGACGCCTCGCATGGCTGGCCTCCGACGCCGACTCCATCACCACCGGCACGGCCTTCCTGCGCCTGTTCGACGGCGGACAGGACCACCTGGCCGAACTGACCCTCCACGTCCACCCCGTGGAACGCCGCAAGGGTGTCGGCTCCCAGCTCCTCGAAACGGCCGTGGCCGCCGCCCGGGACAACGCCCGACGCTGCGTCGTGGCGCAGGCCGGGGCCGGATCGCCCGGCGACCACTTCCTGCCGGCCCACGGCTTCCGCAAGGTCCTCACCCTGAGGTTCGCCCGCTTGTCACTGGCCGACGTCGACGCCGTCGCCCTCGCCGACACCATCGAGCTTCCCCGTCCCGGCTACCGGCTGACGTCCTGGCGGGGAACCGTCCCCGACGACCTAGCCCAGACCTTCGCCGCCTCACGTCGCGCCATGGACGACATGCCCATGGAGGACGCCGACCACGGCACCACGACCTGGGACGTGGACCGGGTCCGGGCCGCGGCGAAGGCCGTCGAACAGCGCGGCGACCACCTGCACACAGTCGTCGCCATCGACACCCGCGACGACTCGATCGCCGGATTCACCGAACTCGTCGTCCCCGGCAACGGCATGGGTGACGGCCAGCACTACGGCACCGCCGCCCTGCCCGAGCACCGCGGACACGGCCTCGGCCGATGGATGAAGGCCGAATCCATCCGACAGGCCCGCGGGCTCCATCCGGACCTCGGCGGCCTCCTGACCGACACCGCCGACAGCAACACGCCCATGAGACGCATCAGCGACAGCCTCGGCTACGTGCCCACGCACACAACGCTGCACTATCAGCTCGACCTATAGGGACGAGCGGACGGGCCGGAACCGGGCATCACCCCGTCCGGCCCGTCGGCGCTTCCACGACGGGCCTTAGTGCTTCGGCCCGATGTGTTCGTCCATGAGCGCGACGGATGCCTTGCGGGCGATGGAGACGTTGAAGGGATCGCTGCCGCGGGCCAGGATCGTCCACTGGATGCCGACCTTCGCGAGGGTGTCGGTGCAGAGCTTGCGGATGTCGTCGGACTTGTTGGTGAAGAAGTAACGGGGGTACTCGTAGCGCTTGCCGTTGCGGACGGTCCAGTTGGTGATCCGGCACCCGTCGGAGTGGATCAGCCCGCGGATGAACTCCCAGGGGTGTGCGTCGACGATGGCTTGCTGCCAGTCCTCAAGGGTGATGCGTCGGTCGTGTTTCTTGCCGGGCCCGTGCTGCGGGAAGAGGCACTCAAGATGCTTCGAGTAGACCTTGACGTTGTGGCAGCCGACTTTGCGGACCCGGCAGACCTGGTTGAAGGGGAACACCCGCTGCATCGCTTGCTCGGCCAAGTCCATGAGCCCGGGCCAATGGTCGTCACAGGTGACCATGAGGTTGGGGACGCGATGGCCCGAGTAGTGGCTTATGTGGCCGTCGCCCAGGTAGAGGCCGAGCAAGTACGCGTAGGCCGGTAAGTCGAGGGGGCTGCCGTCGCAACGGGGGCAATCCGGATTGTGAGAACCAGGACACTCGCCGCGCTTTGACCGGTCCAGGTGCTTCCAGTAGCCGATGGTGCCCAGTGGAACATTCAGGTGGCGGGCCACCTCGGCATTTCGTGTGCCGCCTCGCAGAAGCGAGAGGGCTGTTTGCCGTACTTCGAGGCTGTGGAACTCCATTGCGCCACTGTGCGTGAGGAATGGTGGCCGTAGGCAGCAAAAAGCGGACGTTCACGCGAAGGTGAACGTCCGCTTTTCGAACGCTGTGCCGGGTATGGGATTCGAACCCACACGTTCTTTCGAACAGAGGTGTTTGAGACCTCCGCGTCAACCAGTTGCGCCAACCCGGCTAGCTTGCACGTCAGGAGTGTACCGGGTGACCACACCGGGGCGCTGCTAGGTAGGCTCATCCAAGCAGCACAGCCCCGCAAAGAGGAGCCCCAGTGACCGCCGAGCACGAGTCGACGCCCACGCCCGACGCCGACCAGTCGCACGTTCCGCCGCTGACGACGCGAGTCGTCATCGCCGAGGACGAGGCGCTCATCCGTCTCGACCTCAAGGAAATGCTGGAGGAAGAGGGCTACGCCGTCGTCGGCGAGGCCGGAGACGGGCAGACCGCCGTTGAGCTGGCCCGGGAGCACCGCCCTGACCTGGTGATCCTCGATGTGAAGATGCCCGTACTGGACGGGATCTCCGCGGCCGAGAAGATCGCGGAGGAGTCCATCGCCCCCGTGCTGATGCTGACCGCGTTCTCGCAGCGCGATCTGGTGGAGCGGGCGCGGGACGCCGGGGCCATGGCGTACCTGGTGAAGCCCTTCAGCAAGAGCGACGTGGTTCCCGCCATCGAGATGGCCGTGTCCCGCTTCGCCGAGCTCCGTGCGCTGGAGAAGGAGGTTGCCGACCTCTCGCTGCGCCTGGAGACCCGCAAGCTCGTGGACCGGGCGAAGAGCATCCTGCAGACGCAGTACGGGCTTTCCGAGCCGGCCGCGTTCCGCTGGATCCAGAAGACCTCCATGGACCGCCGGATGTCCATGCAGCAGGTCGCCGAGGCGGTCATCGAGGACGCCGAGGAGAAGAAGGCGGCAGCCGCCAAGGGGGAGTAGTTCCCGTAGGGCGGACACAGTGAGGCCCGCCTCCCGGAATCCGGGAGGCGGGCCTCACTGGTGCGTGGGTACGGGCTCAGTCCTCGCCGAGGTACGCCTTGCGGACGTCCTCGTTGACCAGGAGCTCGCGGCCGGGGCCCGAGAGGACGACCTTGCCGATCTCCATCACGTGGCCCTGGTCGGCCAGGGAGAGCGCGGCCTGGGCGTTCTGCTCGACCAGCAGGATGGTGGTGCCCTGCGACTTGAGCTCGGCGATGGTCGCCATGATCTTCTGCATCATGATCGGCGAGAGGCCCATCGAGGGCTCGTCCAGCATGAGCAGCTTCGGCCGGGACATGAGCGCGCGGCCCATGGCCAGCATCTGCTGCTCGCCGCCCGAGAGGGTGCCCGCGGCCTGCTTGCGGCGCTCGCCCAGGATCGGGAAGAGGTCGTAGGCGCGCTGGACGTCCTTGGCGATGCCGTCCTTGTCCTTGCGGAGGAAGGCGCCGAGGAGGAGGTTGTCCTCGATCGTCATGCGCGGGAAGATGTGCCGCCCCTCGGGGGAGTGGGCGAGTCCGAGCGCGACGATGTCGTGCGCGGGGATCTTCTTGAGGGACTTGCCCTGGAACTTGATCTGTCCGCCGCGCGGCTTGATCAGGCCCGAGAGGGTGCGCAGGGTCGTCGTCTTGCCGGCGCCGTTGGTGCCGATGAGGGTGACGATCTGGCCGGCGTCGACACTGAAGGAGATGCCCTTGACGGCTTCGATCTTGCCGTAGGCGACGCGGAGGTCTTCGACCTCGAGGAGTGCGGTCACCGGTCTTCTCCGTCCGTGCTGGGCGTGCTGTGCGTCGCCTCGCTGTGTGCCTCGGCTGCTTCGACCTCCGCGATTTCTTCGGCGCCGGGGGCGCCTTCGAAGGGTTCGCCGAGGTAGGCGGCGATGACGCGCTCGTCGCCCTGGACTTCGGCTGCGGTGCCTTCGATGAGCTTTTCGCCCTGGACGAGGCAGGCGACGCGGTCGCAGAGGTTGAAGATGAAGCGCATGTCGTGCTCGATGACGAGGACGGCGATGCCCTGGTCCCGGATGGCGAAGATGAGTTCTTCGGTGGTCCGGGTCTCCTGCGGGTTCATTCCGGCGGTGGGCTCGTCCAGGAGGATGAGGCCGGGGTCGCTGGCCAGCGCGCGGGCGATTTCGAGCTTGCGCTGGTCGCCGTAGGGGAGGTTGCGGGCGAGGTGGTCGGCCTTGTCGGCGAGGCCGATGAACTCGAGGAGTTCCATGGCCTTCTCGCGGCTCGCGGTTTCTTCCCGGCCGAAGCTGGGGAGGCGCAGGAGGGCGGACCAGAGGCCTTGCTTGGTGCGGGTGTGGCGGCCGACGAGGACGTTTTCCAGGACCGTCATGTTGTTGAAGAGACGGATGTTCTGGAAGGTGCGGGCGATGCCGGCCGCGGTGACCTTGTAGGACTTGGGGGGCAGGACCGTGCCCTTGTACCGGACTTCTCCCTCGGTGGGGATGTAGAGGCCGGTGAGGCAGTTGAAGAAGGTGGTCTTGCCGGCGCCGTTGGGGCCGATGAGTCCGACGATCTCGCCGCTGCGGACGGTCAGGTCGACGTTCTTGACGGCGGTGAGGCCGCCGAAGCGCATCGTGACGCCGCGTGCGTCGAGGACGGTCTCCGCCGTGGTGGCGGGGGTTTCGGTGGTGGTGGTCGTCATGGGTCAGACCCCTGCCTTGCCGAGGACCGTGGGCGCTTCCATGTCCTTGTGGAGTTCGAGCTGGTTGCGCCGGTTGGGGATGAGGCCTTCGGGGCGCAGGCGCATCAGGATGATGAGTGCGATGCCGAAGGTGAGGAGCTGGTACTCGCCCAGGGACTGGAGCTTGTTGGGGAGCAGGAAGAGGAGCGATCCGCCGACGAGGGGGCCGGAGATGGTTCCCATGCCGCCGAGGACGACTGCGGCGAGCAGGAAGGCGGAGTTCGGGGGTACGGCGTTGGCGAAGACGTACTGGTCCGGGGTGACGGTGTAGTTCACGTGGGCCTGTACGGCGCCTGCGAGTCCGGCGAGGGTGGCGCCGAGGGCGAAGGCGATGAGTTTGACGCGGAAGCCGTTGATGCCCATGGCTTCGGCGGCGGTTTCGTCTTCGCGGATGGCGACCCAGGCGCGGCCGATGCGGGATTCCGCGCTGCGGCGGAAGACCAGGACCACGACGAGGGTGATCAGGAGCATCAGCAGGAAGTAGTTGGCGAAGCGGCCGATGGTGAATCCGGCGATGGTGTGGGTGGCTCCGAAGTCGAATCCGAAGAGGTCGACGTTGGGGATGTTGGCGATGCCGTTGGGCCCGTTGGTGATGTCGGGGCCGGAGACGCCGTCGAGGTTGTTCATGGAGATGCGGAAGATCTCACCGAAGCCGAGCGTCACGATGGCGAGGTAGTCGCCGCGCAGTCGCAGGGTGGGTGCGCCGATCAGGACGCCGAAGACCATGGAGGCGGCGGCGCCGAGGAGGATGGCGGCCCAGAAGGGGAGGTGCACTCCGAAGGGGGAGTTGGGGGAGCCGGAGACCAGGGCCGCGGTGTAGGCGCCGACGCCGAGGAAGGCGACGTAGCCGAGGTCGAGGAGGCCGGTGAGGCCGACGACGATGTTGAGGCCGAGTGCGACGGTGGCGAAGATGAGGATGTTGACGCCGAGGGTCGCGTACTGGTCGTCGGTCTGGGTGAAGGGGAAGGCTGCCGCGGCTGCGAAGGCGCCGACGAGGGCGACGTTGCGGTGGCGGGTGGTGAGGGTGGTGATGCGTGCCATCAGGCCGGCCTTGTTGAGGGCGGCGGATCCGAAGGCGGCGGTGATCAGGAAGCCGATGAAGAGTTCCTGGTACGGGGTGGTGATGCCGTAGGTGAAGACGCCGAGGGCGAGGGCGAGGACGACGGCGATCAGGAGGATCTCGGTCCAGGCCGGGAGCGCGCGGGCGGGCTTGAGCGGGCCGGCGGTGAAGGCGGCCTTGGCGCTGGTGAGCTGGTTGTGCGCGTTGTGCTTGAGCTGTTCCCAGCTGCTGTCGTCCGGGTCGGGTCCTTCGAGGGCGGGGCGTTCGAAGGGGAGCGAGAGGGCTCCGACGAGGGCGAGCAGTGAGGTGATGGCGACGACGTAGCCGCCGGGTTCGAGGTTGACGATGCCGCCGAGCGTGGTGATGATCGCGACGATCGTGTACCAGGCGGTGGCGAAGGCGGCGAGGGCGGAGAGCTTGATCGCCGCGTCCGCTCCGGCGGGGGTGAGCCAGCCGAGGCCCTTGATCCCGTAGGAGGAGAGGCCGAAGAGGGTGGTGAGGAGGCCGCCGACGAGGACGAGCCACTGGAGGCCGCCGGGGTATCCGATGACGGTGAGGTCACCGGGGAAGGCGGAGGTCCAGGTCCAGGAGAGGAAGCA
This sequence comes from Streptomyces sp. GL_140, assembly GCF_057834465.1. Lineage (NCBI taxonomy): Bacteria > Bacillati > Actinomycetota > Actinomycetes > Kitasatosporales > Streptomycetaceae > Streptomyces > Streptomyces sp. GL_140. The sequence goes on along the minus strand of NZ_CM174404.1, from coordinate 2,269,918 downwards.
GGAGACGACGGTGAGGGCGCCGCCCGCGGTGGCGAGGGCGCGGCCGGTCTTCTCGGGGAGGGCGATGAATCCCTTGGGCGCTGCGTTCATGGTCGTGGGTTCCGTGGTGGTGGTCGTCATGGTTCTCACGCCCTGTCCGCGACGCGCTCGCCCAGCAGGCCTTGTGGCCGGAAGAGGAGTACGAGGATGAGGAGGACGAACGCCCAGGTGTTGCCCCAGGACTGTCCGCCGAGCTGCTGGAAGCCGGGGATGTCGGCGACGTAGGCGGTGGTGAGGGTTTCGGCGAGGCCGAGGACGAGGCCACCGATCATGGCGCCGTAGATGTTGCCGATACCGCCGAGGACTGCTGCGGTGAAGGCCTTGAGGCCGAGCAGGAAGCCCATTTTGAAGTTGACTTCGCCGTACTTGAGGCCGTAGGCGACGGCTCCGACGGCGGCGAAGACGGCTCCGAGGGCGAAGGCGACCGTGATGATGCGGTCGGTGTTGATGCCCATGAGCTTGGCGGTGTCGGGGTCCTGCGAGGTTGCCTGCATGCCGCGGCCGGTGCGGGTCTTCTTGACGAAGAAGCCGAGGAAGGCCATGGAGACGGGGGCGGCGAGGAGGAGGAAGACGTCACCGGTCTGGATGGTGACGCTGCCGATGTTGAAGGGGCCGCCGGGGATCTGGGGGAAGACGACGGAGGACTTCGCGTCGGGGTACCAGGCCCATACCGCCTGCTGGAGGGCGAGGGAGAGGCCGATGGCGGTGATGAGCGGGGCGAGGCGGGGTGCGGTGCGCAGGGGCCGGTAGGCGAAGCGTTCGGCGCCGACGGCGATGAGGGTGGCGACGATGACGGCGCCTATGAGCATGAGGGGGAGGGCGATCCACATGGTGGTGCCCCCGGGGAGCATCAGCCAGACGGTGAGGGCCCCGAACCCGCCGGTCATGAAGATCTCGCCATGCGCGAAGTTGATGAGCTGGACGATGCCGTAGACCATGGTGTAGCCAATGGCGACGAGCCCGTACATGGATCCCAGTAGCAGGCCGTTGACCAGCTGTTGCGGCAGTTCGTGCACCGCAGGTCCTCCGAGTCTTTCGACGGATGTGACACCGCGCGGGGCGCTTTTTGTGCGCGCCCCGCGCGGCAGGTGTGGTGGTGCTCCGGTGGCCGGCCGTTCGAGCGGACTACCGGCTACCGGTGGGGGTGACGGTTGGGTCAGCCGCCGAGGGTGCCGGACTCGACGGACTTCCAGTCGTTGCCCTCGACCTTGTAGACGGTGAGCTGCTTGTTGGTGGCGTCACCGAACTCGTCGAAGGAGACCTTGCCGGTCACGCCGTCGAAGGAGACGCCCTGGACGGCGGCGAGGACCTTGGCGCGGGCGTCGGCGGGGAGCTTGCCGTTGTTGGCGTCGACGGTGGCCTTGACGGCCTCGATGATCGCCCAGGCGGAGTCGTAGGAGTAGCCGCCGTAGGCGGAGAAGGGCTCCTTGTACGCGGCCTTGGTGTAGTTGGCCACGAACTCCTTGGCGGAGGGGAGGCTCTCGACGGGTGCGCCGACCGAGGTGGCGAGGTCGCCGGCGGCGCCTTCGCCCGCGAGCTCGACGTACTTCTTGTCGTAGATGCCGTCGCCGCCGATGAGCGGGATGTTGGTGCCGGAGGCCTTGATCTGCTTGCTGAGCGGGCCGGCTGCGGGGTACTCGCCGCCGTAGTAGACGACGTCGGCGCCGGAGCTCTTGACCTGGGTCACGACGGCGGAGAAGTCCTTGCTCTCCGGGTCGATGTGGCCCTCGCCGACGACCTGGCCGCCGAGCTTGGTGAATTCGCCCTTGAAGGTGCCGGCGAGGCCTGCGCCGTAGGTCTTCTTGTCATCAATGATGAAGACCTTCTTCTTGCCCGCCTTGTTGAAGAGGTACTGCGCCGCGAACGGGCCCTGGACGGCGTCCGTGGTGGCGGTGCGGAAGTAGCTCTTGTAGGTGCGGACCTTCTCGCCGGTGGCCCACTTCGGCCCCTGGGTGAGGGAGGGGCTGGTGTTGGCCGGGGAGATCTGGACGAGCTTGGCGTCGTCGAAGACCTTCTGCATGGACTCCGAGACGGAGGAGTTCAGCGGGCCGACGACACCGAGGACGTCCTTGTCGGCGACGAGCTTGGTGGCGTTCTGCTGGCCGGAGGAGGCCTGTGCCTGGTCGTCGAGGGCCTGGATCTTGAAGGTGACGCCCTTGACGTACTTCTTCTCGTTGGCCTGCTTGGCGGCGAGGTCCGCGGAGTTCTTGATGCCGAGGCCGAGGGCGGAGAGGTCGCCGGTCAGCGGGGCGTCCACGCCGATGACGACGGTGGTGTCGCCGCCGCCGGTGTCGCCGCCGGCCTTGTCGTTGCGCGAACCACAGGCGGTGAGAGTGAGGGCGCCCGCGGCGAGCGCGGCGGTCACGGCAATGAGAGAACGCTGACGCACGATCAGTCCTTTCCTGGCACTGCGTCCCCCCTGGGACGCACCGTGTCGAACGCGGGAACCGAACTGAAAGGAATCCGGTGGTCGCGGTGACTGGCCGTGACTCTAAGCGGGTCCTGGGACCTTATGGAGGTCCTGGAGCAATGATGTGACTCTCTTGTTATGCCACGGCGTAATACATAGCGGATCTCTACGGGTGGAACGGGGGAATTCCGGCCGGTTCGTCTTGTCCGCATGGTGAGATGCGTGAGGATCGTCAGACCCGTTTGGTCCTGTCGTGCCAGGACTCTGAGTCGTTTTGGTCATGACGGCGAGGGGGTGGTCGCGTCTCGGCTTTCGGGACAGGCCCTGGTCAGAGCGACGGAGAGGTCCCTGGCATAACGGTCACCGGGGATGTAGCTGTGCTCTTCCTTCTGGAATTTATTACTGAGGGTTACCTCGAGGAATGGGAGCGCGGAATTCCGTGCCACATGCACGCAGTCGGTGACCCGAATCCGCACCCGCAGGTCACGGACTTCGCCCGCGGGGACCGTGGCCGGAAGTGGAGGTCCGCTCACGTCCGCCGTCAGGGCCTCGGAGGACTGGGTCAGGCCCTCCAGGGTGACCGGCGGCCCGGAGGCGGTGCGGACACGGACGGTGAACGCGAAGGCGCTGCCGGCCGGGGTCGGATCCACCGGGCCGACGTAGGTCAGGGAGAAGACCTGGGAGGGCGCCGGGGGCGTGTACGGGGCCGGGCGCGGCCGTGCCGCGTACAGCGCGGCGCCGCCCGCGGCCACGCCCGACGCGCAGATCAGGGCCGTGGTGACGAGCGCGGCCCGCCGGTGGCCCTCGTAGGCCTCGCGGGCCCTTCGGGCCCAGGGGGGCGTACGGGGGGCGGGGAGCGGGCTCTCGTGGGCCTCGGTGCCCTCCCCGGGCTCGATCGGGCCGATGCCGCCGCTCATCCCCAGGGACCGTCGGTCGGGGTGCCGGAGCGGTAGCGCTCGGCGCAGCGCTGCTGTGCCTCGCGGGCGGTGAGCTCGCGGGCGGCGGCGGGGCCCTTGGCGCGCTGTTCGGCGCGGGCGTCGGCGAGGACGGCGAGCAGGATCTCGTTCTGGCCGCCGGACAGGCCCATGGACTGGTAGTCGAGGTGGACGGCGTCGTCGTCGCCGGCGTCGAGGATCCGGCCGACCCAGTGGGTGATCAGCTGGGTGCAGACCTGCTCGGGCGGGGCGGGCGCCGGAAGGGTGGTGGCCGGGGCGCCGGTCGGGCCGGTGGCGGCGCAGCCGAGCAGCGCGGCGGCCAGTGACAGCGTCGTCGCCGCTGTGGCCGCGGCGCGTCGAGGCGCCGGTCCGGATCCCATGCGGGAACGCTAGACCGGCGCCGCTACGAGGGCAACGGCTAGTTGTTGCCGTCCTGTTGCGGGTTGACGTCGCGCAGCAGGCAGGTGAGGCGGGCGGTGCAGACCCGGCGGTCCTGCTCGTCGGTGATGACCACCTCGTAGGTGGTGGTGGAGCGGCCCCGGTGGACGGGGGTGGCGACGCCGGTGACCAGGCCGGAGCGGGCGCCGCGGTGGTGGGTGCAGTTCAGGTCGACGCCGACGGCGACCTTGGTGCTGCCGCCGTGCATCATCGCGCCGACCGAGCCGATGGTCTCGGCGAGCACGGCGGAGGCGCCGCCGTGGAGGAGTCCGTAGGGCTGGGTGTTGCCCTCGACCGGCATCGTGGCGACGACGCGGTCGGCGGAGGCTTCGAGGATGCGGATGTCCATCCGCTTGCCGAGGTCGCCCGCGGAGAACAGCGAGGGCAGGTCGATGCCCAGGGCCGCGTACTCGTCGATGACCTCTTGCGGGAACTTCACCGCGTGCTGCTCGCCCATGGGGGTGACTCCGTTCGTCAACGATCGTTAACCATCTTGTCCTCGGATCGTTCTATCAGGCCGTCTCGAAGCGCACGACGACGGACTTGCTCGCGGGGGTGTTGCTGGTGTCCGCGGTGGAGTCGAGGGGCACCAGCACGTTGGTCTCGGGGTAGTAGGCGGCGGCGCAGCCGCGGGCGGTGGGGTAGTGGACGACGCGGAAGCCCGGGGCGCGCCGCTCCACGCCGTCGCGCCATTCGCCGACGAGGTCGGTGTACGAGCCGTCGGCGAGCCCGAGCTCCGCCGCGTCGAGCGGGTTGACCATGACGACGCGGCGGCCGCCGGTGATGCCGCGGTAGCGGTCGTCGAGGCCGTAGATGGTGGTGTTGTACTGGTCGTGGCTGCGCAGGGTCTGCAGGAGCAGCCGGCCCGGCGGGACGCGCGGGTACTCCACGGGGGCTGCGGTGAAGTTGGCCTTGCCGGTCTTCGTGGGGAAGCGGCGCTCGTCGCGCGGGGCGTGGGGGAGCTGGAAGCCGCCGGGGCTGGCGATGCGGGCGTTGAAGTCCTCGAAGCCGGGGACGACGCGGGAGATCCGGTCGCGGATCGCCGCGTAGTCCCGTTCGAACTCCTCCCAGGGGGTGCGGGAGGCCTCGCCGAGGACGGCGCGGGCCATGCGGGCCACGATGGCGGGCTCGGAGAGCAGGTGCGGGGAGGCGGGGGCGAGGTTGCCGCGCGAGGAGTGGACCATGCCCATGGAGTCCTCGACGGTCACGAACTGCTTGCCACCCGTCTGGACGTCCTTGTCGGTGCGGCCGAGGGTGGGCAGGATCAGGGCGCGCCGGCCGGTGACCGCGTGGGAGCGGTTGAGCTTGGTGGAGACGTGCACGGTCAGGGAGGCGCGGCGGATCGCGGCCTCGGTGACCTCGGTGTCGGGGGTGGCGCCGACGAAGTTGCCGCCCATGGCGAAGAGCACCTTGGCCTCGCCGTCGCGCAGGGCCTGGATGGAGCGGACCACGTCGAAGCCGTGCTCGCGCGGCGAGGTGATGCCGAACTCCTTGTCGAGCGCGTCGAGGAAGGCGGGTGCGGGGCGTTCAAAGATCCCCATGGTGCGGTCGCCCTGCACGTTGGAGTGGCCGCGCACGGGGCAGACGCCGGCGCCGGGGCGGCCGATGTTGCCGCGCAGGAGCAGCAGGTTGACGACCTCGCGGATGGTGGCGACGGAGTGCTTGTGCTGGGTGAGGCCCATGGCCCAGCAGACGATGGTGCGCTTCGAGGCCAGGATCATGGCCAGGGCGCGTTCGATGTCGGGCCGGGTCAGGCCGGTCGCGGTGAGGGTCTCGTCCCAGTCGGTGTCCTTGGCGGTGGCCGCGAACTCCTCGTACCCGTGGGTGTGCTCGCGGATGAAGGCTTCGTCGGTGGCGCCGCCGGTCTCCAGGACGAGCTTGTTCAGCAGGCGGAAGAGGGCCTGGTCGCCGCCGATGCGGATCTGGAGGAACAGATCGTTGAGGGCGGTGCCCTTGAGCATGCCGAGGGGGGTCTGGGGGTTCTTGAACCGCTCCAGGCCGGCCTCGGGCAGCGGATTCACCGAGATGATCTTCGCGCCCGCGGACTTGGCCTGTTCCAGGGCGGAGAGCATGCGGGGGTGGTTGGTGCCCGGGTTCTGCCCGGCGACGATGATCAGGTCGGCCTGGTGGAGGTCTTCGAGGGAGACGCTGCCCTTGCCGATGCCGATCGTCTCGTTCAGTGCGGAGCCCGAGGACTCGTGGCACATGTTCGAGCAGTCGGGGAGGTTGTTGGTGCCGAACTCGCGGACGAAGAGCTGGAAGAGGAACGCGGCTTCGTTGCTGGTGCGGCCCGAGGTGTAGAAGAGGGCCTCGTCGGGGGAGTCCAGGGCGCGCAGTTCCTCGGCGATGATCTCGAAGGCCCGCTCCCAGGAGACCGGCTCGTACCGGTCGCCGCCCGCTTCCAGCAGCATGGGCCGGGTGATGCGGCCCTGCTGGCCCAGCCAGTAGCCGGAGCGCTCGGCGAGGTCGGAGAGGGGGTGCGCGGCGAAGAACTCGGGGGTGACCCGGCGCAGCGTGGCTTCCTCGGCGACGGCCTTGGCGCCGTTCTCGCAGAATTCGGCGGTGTGCCGCTTGTCGCCCTCGGGCCAGGCGCAGCCGGGGCAGTCGAAGCCGTCCTTCTGGTTGACCTTGAGGAGGGTGCGGGCGGTGCGCGCCAGTCCCATCTGCTGCTGCGCGATCTTCAGCGTGTGCCCGATGGCGGGCAGGCCGGCGGCGGCGTGCTTGGGGGGCGTCACCTGCGGCGCGTCCTGTACGGGATCTCCTGCGGGCGGCTTGGTGGCCATGTCGCTCCCCTTCGAGCAGCGTGGCGACGGTGCCACGCGATTTCGACTCGCTTCCGATCCTGTCATGGCCCGCGGACATCGCCGAAGCCGGAATTGTCGGTGGGGCCGCCTAGGATCGGGGGCGTGGCAGATTCAGCATCGAAGAAGACCGACCAGCCGACCGCAGCGGACCGCCCCCGCCTGATGCTCATGGACGGGCACTCCCTGGCGTACCGGGCGTTCTTCGCGCTGCCCGCGGAGAATTTCACCACTGCGACGGGGCAGCCGACCAACGCCATCTACGGGTTCGCCTCGATGCTGGCGAACACGCTGCGCGACGAGGCGCCCACGCACTTCGCGGTGGCGTTCGACGTGTCCCGCAAGACGTGGCGCTCGGCGGAGTTCCCCGAGTACAAGGCGAACCGCTCCAAGACCCCCGACGAGTTCAAGGGGCAGGTCGAGCTGATCGGCGAGCTCCTCGACGCGATGAGCGTGCCGCGGTTCGCGGTCGACGGCTTCGAGGCCGACGACGTGATCGCGACGCTGGCCACGCAGGCCGAGGCCCTGGGCTTCGACGTCCTCATCGTCACCGGCGACCGGGACTCCTTCCAGCTGGTCTCCGAGCACACCACCGTGCTCTACCCGACCAAGGGCGTCTCCGAGCTGACCCGCTTCACCCCGGAGAAGGTCGAGGAGAAGTACGGCCTCACCCCCCAGCAGTACCCGGACTTCGCGGCGCTGCGCGGAGACCCCTCCGACAACCTCCCCGGCATCCCGGGCGTCGGCGAGAAGACCGCCGCCAAGTGGATCACCCAGTTCGGGTCGTTCAAGGAGCTCGTCGAGCGCGCCGAGGAGGTCAAGGGCAAGGCCGGGCAGAACTTCCGGGACCACCTGGAGGCCGTGAAGCTCAACCGCGTCCTGACCGAGATGGTCAAGGACGTCGCCCTGCCCAAGACCCCGGCCGACCTGGCGCGCGCCCCGTACGACCGCAATGCCGTCACCACCGTCCTGGACGTGCTGGAGATCCGCAACGCCTCGCTGCGCGAGCGGCTGCTCGCCGTCGACCCGGGCGCCGCCGAGGAAGAGGCCCCGGCCCCGGTGGCCGCCGTGGAACTGGACGCCTCCGTACTGGGCGCCGGCGAGCTCGCGCCGTGGCTGGCGAGCCACGCGACCGGCCCGCTGGGCGTCTCCACCGTGGACACCTGGACGCTGGGCACCGGCTCCGTCTCCGAGATCGCGCTGGCCGCGGCCGCGGGCGCGGCCGCCTGGTTCGAGCCGTCCGCGCTGGACGAGGCCGACGAGCAGGCCTTCGCCGCCTGGGCCGCCGACCCGGCCAAGCCCAAGGTGGTGCACAACGCCAAGGCCCTGATGCGGGTCTTCCCGGAGCAGGGCTGGACGCTCGCCGGGGTCACCATGGACACCGCCCTCGCTGCCTACCTGGTCAAGCCGGGGCGCCGCTCCTTCGCCCTGGACGTGCTGTCCATGGAGTACCTGCACCGGGAGCTGGCGCCCGCCGCCGCCGACGGGCAGCTCGCCTTCGGAGCCGACGACACGGCCGAGGCCGAAGCCCTGATGGCCCAGGCCCGTGCCGTCCTGGACCTCGGCGACGCCTTCGCGGTGAAACTGCCCGAGGTGGGCGCCGCCGAACTGCTCCACGACATGGAGCTGCCGACGTCCGAGCTGCTGGCCCGGATGGAGCGGGCCGGCATCGCCGCCGACCAGCCGCACCTCGAAGCGATGGAGCAGCAGTTCGCCGGAGCCGTGCAGCAGGCGGTGAAGGAGGCGCACGCCGCGGTGGGACACGAGTTCAACCTCGGCTCGCCCAAGCAGCTCCAGGAAGTCTTCTTCGGCGAGCTGGACCTGCCGAAGACGAAGAAGACCAAGACCGGCTACACCACGGACGCGGACGCGCTGGCCTGGCTGGCCACGCAGACCGACCACGAACTCCCGGTGATCATGCTCCGCCACCGGGAGCAGGCCAAGCTGCGCGTCACCGTCGAGGGCCTGGTCAAGACGGTCGCCGCCGACGGCCGGGTGCACACCAGCTTCAGCCAGACCGTGGCCGCGACCGGACGCCTGTCCTCGACCGACCCCAACCTGCAGAACGTGCCGGTGCGCACCGACGAGGGCCGCGCGATCCGGCGCGGGTTCGTCGTCGGCGAGGGCTTCGAGTCCCTCATGACCGCCGACTACAGCCAGATCGAGCTGCGCGTCATGGCCCACCTCTCCGAGGACGAGGGCCTCATCGAGGCGTTCTCCACCGGAGAGGACCTGCACACCACCGTCGCCTCCCAGGTGTTCGGCGTCGAGCGGTCCGAGGTCGACGCCGAGATGCGGCGCAAGATCAAGGCCATGTCCTACGGTCTGGCCTACGGGCTCTCCGCGTTCGGCCTCGCCCAGCAGCTGAACATCGAGCCCGGCGAAGCCCGCGGCCTGATGGACACCTTCTTCGAGCGGTTCGGCGGAGTCCGGGACTACCTGGGCCGCGTGGTCGAAGAGGCCCGCGCCACCGGGTACACGGCTACGGTCTTCGGCCGCCGCCGCTACCTGCCCGACCTCAACAGCGACAACCGCCTGCGCCGCGAGGCCGCCGAGCGGATGGCGCTGAACGCCCCGATCCAGGGCACCGCCGCCGACATCGTCAAGGTCGCGATGCTCCGCGTCGACAAGGCCATCGCCGAAGCCGGGCTGAAGTCGCGGATGCTGCTCCAGGTCCACGACGAAATCGTGCTGGAGATCGCCCCGGGCGAGCGCGAGCGGGTGGAGGAGCTGGTGCGCCGCGAGATGGCTGCCGCCGTCGACCTGCGCGCCCCGCTGGACGTGTCCGTGGGCGTCGGCCCCGACTGGGAGTCCGCCGCGCACTGATCCGCGCAGCGGCCCGTCCCGTGACGCCCGTGGCGCCCGTCCTCCTCTAAGACAGGGGGACGGGCGTTCGCGTTTCCTCGTCGCTGCCCTCGTGCCGGTTCCCGTTCCCGGGGCGGCGGCCGCCGCGGTGGCGCAGCCGCACGAGGGCCCCGTACAGCAGCAGGGCCACGGCCAGGCCGCCACCCGCGCCGAAGCAGACGGTCGGGATGATGTCGAGCGGGGTGCGGATGCGGTCGTAGAAGGTGAAGAAGCGCAGCACGCGCAGGGTGACCCCGGCCGCCACGCACACCGCGAACAGCAGGACCGCGCCCCAGGCCTCCGCCCGGCCGAGCATGGGCACGGACGGCGGCGCGGGGGAGCGCGGCAGCCGGCGCAGGGCCGTCACCGTGAACCAGACCAGGGCGCAGGCGGCGATCGCCGAAGTCCCGTACTGGAGGTACGAGTAGAGGGGCAGGCCGAGGGCGTGCGCCCGGACGAGGTCCGGCAGCGCGTTGGTGCCCCACCGGTCCGGGTGCGTGAAGCTGTCCCACACCACGTGGGTGAGGGAGCCGGCCACCGCCGAGAGGTAGAACCAGAGCGCCAGCGAGGGCAGTTCACGGCCGCGCCAGTGCTCACCCCGTACGAGGGTGTGGGCGCGGCCCCGCCAGGAGCCGGGCAGGAGCGCGATCAGCGGTTCGCGCAGGAGCAGCCAGCAGGCGGCGAAGGCGGCGGTCAGCACGGCGTCGGCCGTCACCACGCCGGCGAGCGAGTGCGTGAACGCGCCGTACCGCATGACGCCGCCGACCACCGCGTCCGCGAAGTAGAAGGTGTCCGGCGCGAACGAACCGAAAACCAGCGCCGAGGCGACCAGCGGCCCCCGGGCACGACCGGTCCGGCGGATGGCCGGAAGCACGGCGGCCGCGTGGCTGAGAGTGAACGGCATGACACCTCGTCGGGGCTCTTCGAACAGTGCGCCCAGTATGGGTGACCTGCCCAACTCGTGGGGAAGTCGTGAATTCCGGTCCACGACGCGTGCCCCGCACAGGGAGTTGACGTAGGGTCACGCGGACTTCTAGGGGCAGAGGGGGTCCGGCGCATGCGCGATCGGATACGGATACCGGGACGGGCGTCGGGGCGGGCATCGCTGCGGAAGCCGGCGGGGTCGGCCGCCCGGCTCGGGAGAATGATGCGCGGCGGGGCCGCCGTCCTCGTCTCCGCTCTGGTGGCCGCCGTGATGACCGCCTCCCAGGGGCCGGGAGCGGGCCCCCGGCAGGAGGCGGCCGCAGCCGCCGAGCCCGGCCCGCAGGCCGGTGCGGCGGCCGACGGATCCGCCGGTGACGGCTCCTACTTCACCGCCCTCCCGCCGCTCGTGAGCCCCGAGCCGCCCGCCGTGCTGCTGGCCGAGGACGCGGCCGCGCCGTCCGCGCCGCCGGCCACCGACGCGACCACCGGAGCGGGGACGGGAAACCAGCCCGTCGCCATGGGCGGAGCCGAGGGTGCGCAGGGGATACCGGCCACCGTGCTCGCCGCGTACCGGCGCGCGGAGCAGACGGTCGGCGCGAGCGATCCCGGCTGCGGGCTGCGCTGGCAGCTCCTCGCGGCGATCGGCAAGGTCGAGTCCGGGCAGGCGCGCGGCGGCCAGGTCGACGCCGCCGGCAGGACGCTGCGGCCGATCCTGGGACCCGTGCTCGACGGCAACGGCTTCGCGAACATCTCCGACACCGACGGCGGCGCCTACGACGGGGACGCCAGGTACGACCGGGCGGTCGGGCCGATGCAGTTCATCCCGTCCACCTGGGCCTCGTGGGGCCAGGACGGCAACGGCGACGGCAAGCGCGACCCCAACAACGTGTACGACGCCGCGCTCGCCGCCGGGCGCTACCTGTGCGCCGGTACGCGCGACCTGCGGGTGGGCACGGACCTCGACCGGGCGGTGCTGTCGTACAACCAGTCCGACGCGTACCTGCGGACGGTGCGCTCGTGGTTCACGTACTACCTGAAGGGGACGCGCGAGATCCCGGACAGCGGCGGCACTCCGGCAACTCCGTCCCCGAGGCCGACACCGACACCCGCCCCCACCTCGACACCCACGCCCACCCCGACACCCGCGCCCACCCCGACACCCGCGCCCACCCCGACGCCGACACCCGTCCCCGTGCCCACCCCCACGCAGCCGCCGCGCCCGACGCCTACGCCCACCCAGACTCCCACCCCGACTCCCGCGCCCACCCCGACACCCACCCCGAGCCCGACGCCTTCGCCTACGCCGGACCCGACTCCCACGCCGAGCCCGACTCCGACGCCCACTCCGACACCCACGCCCACCCCCTCGGCCCCGGCGACCTCCAAGCCCACGCCCGCGCCCAAGCCGACGCCCAAGCCGGTACCGTCCCCCACCCCCGCACCCACCCCGTCCGCGGGAACCCCGGCGCCCGGGGCGACCCCCTGACGCATCCAGTGGCCCTTGGGCCGTCTGGGTAAAGTGCGGGTCCTCGCCACGTGGTGGGGCGCGGCCGTGCACGTGCTGGTCGAGGCCCTCGGCTGGAGTTCCGCGGAAGCGGAGAGCGTGGTGGAAGTGCGGGGCAGGCTCGGGTGGTTCGACGGTCCGGCCGAGCTCATCGCGTACACCGAGCTGTTGCCCGGACGGGTGGTCGGGGCGGCCGCGCTGCTCGTCCTCTCGGCCTGATCCGGTCCGGAGCCATCCCCTCCCGCGCCCGGAACGCCCCCTTCCCGGTCCCGGTCCGGCAGGGCCCTGCGGCGTGGCCGACCGATCAGTGGCTCAAACGGTTCTCATCTGTCACCCGCATTGCTACGGTGCCACCGCCCTGACGACCAATCAGATTCCGGAGGCCCCGGCATGCGCGCAATCGTCGCCGCCGCCAGCGGTCTCGTCCTCGCGGCGCTCCTCGTCTTCGCCATCACGGCGACGGGGGCGCCGGAAGGCAAGACCTCACCGAAGCCCCTGCTCACCACCGCGCCCGCCGCGCCCGGAAAGTAGAGGAGGGCCCGGCCATGCGACGCAGAGCAAGCCTCGTCCTGCTAGCAGTAGCCGTGTTCCTGGCAGCCCTCGCACCGATGCTGCGCTGGTACGCGTACCCCAGGCTCGCGAAGATCCCGCCGAACCAGTACCAGGAGATGGTGCTGGAGGCGAAGGATGCGACCCTCATCGACTACACCGACGGCATGAAGCCGAAGAAGGTCGACAAGGTCACCATCGTCCAGACCCTCAAGGGCAACGTCGAGGCGTCCAAGGAGATCGAGGCCAGCGCCGGCAAGGACGTGGTGGTCTGGGACACGCTCAGCTACATCATCGGCCCGGACGGGAAGATGGTCTCGCAGATACCCGAGCGCTACATCTTCGACGCCCACACCCAGGCCCCGGTGCACGCCACCGGCGAGATGGTGGACGGGGACGCGGTCAAGCGCGAGGGCATCGAGTTCAAGTGGCCCTTCTTCACCGAGCCGCGCGACTACCTCTACTTCGACGCGCAGACCCGTAGCTCCTCGCCCATCCACTACGTCGGCCCGCGCAAGTTCAAGGGCATGGACGTCTACTACTACGAGCAGACCGTCCCCTGGACGAAGGTTCCGCTGCCGAAGAAGATGCCGATCGAGGGCATCGACCCGGCGACCTTCGAGCAGGTCACGGGAACCAGCATGTGGTACTCGGTCAAGGCGATGTTCTGGGTCGACCCGGTGACCGGCGCGCCCGTCAACGCCGAGCAGCAGATCCAGCAGGAGATGCGAGGCGGCAGCATCGCCGGAAGCGCTCCCGACGGCAGGCTCACCGTCTTCGCCGGGGACGTCAAGATCCGCGAGGACTACAGCGACGCCACCGTCGCCCTGGTCAAGTCGAACCGGATCAAGGTGCTCGCGCTGCACACCTACGCGCCGATCGGCCTGGCGGCCGCCGGGCTGGTGCTGTTCGGGCTCGCGCTGTGGCTGGAGGCGCGCGGCCGGCGGCCCGAGGAGGGTTAGGCCGTCCCTTTCGGATCCTGCCGGGTCCGCGCGCCGCTCAGCGCTTGAGCCGGGCGTTGGTGTGCCGGGTGGGCTCGGCGGTCGCCGGGTCCTCCGGCCACGGGTGCTTGGGGTAGCGCCCGCGCAGCTCGGCGCGGACGGCGCGGTAGCCGCCCTGCCAGAAGGACGCGAGGTCGGCGGTGACGGCCGCCGGCCGCCCGGCGGGGGACAGCAGATGTACGAGTACGGGTACCCCCGCGATCCGCGGGGTCTCGGCCAGCCCGAAGAGCTCCTGGAGCTTCACGGCGAGCACGGGCTGCCCGTGCTCGGAGGCGTAGTCGACGCGGATCCGGGAGCCGCTGGGCACCTCGATCCGCTCCGGAGCCAGCTCGTCGAGCCGGGAGGCCTCGCCGGTGGCCCAGGGCAGTAGCCGGTTCAGCGCCTGCCCGGCTTCGATCCGCCCGAGGTCGGAGCGGCGGCGGGCCCGCGACAGCTCGGGCTCCAGCCAGTCGTCGGCCCGCTCCAGCAGGGCGGAGTCCTCGGACACGTCTGGCCAGGCGCCGCCGAGGGTGCGGTGCAGGAAGCCGAGCCGGGCCCTCAGCGCTTGCGCGTCCGGGGACCAGCGCAGCAGGCCGAGGCCTTCGCTGCGCAGGCCTTCGAGCAGGGCGGCTCTGACGAGAGCCCGGTCGGGGTCGCGCAGCGGCCGTGCGGCCAGCTCGATCGCGCCGAGCCGTTCCACGGAGCGGGAGACCAGGTCTCCGTCCTCCCAGTGCACCTCCTCGCCCGCGTGGAACAGGTGGCCGGCGGCTGCTCGGGCGGTGTCCTCGTCCACGAGGGCGGCGAGCCGGACGCGGGCGGACGCGGAGTGCGGGGGCCTGTCGGCCACGGCCACGGCGAGCCACGGCGCACTGCGCAGGGCGGAGCCCTCGCCGAGTTCGGCGGCGGTGCCATTGGCCATGAGGAAGGTGCCCTGGCCCTTGGCCTTCGCCACCCGCTCGGGGAACGCCAGCGCAGCCACGAGCCCGGCAGCGGCATCGTCGGGGAGGTTGCTTTCCCCCACTCCGCCCCTTCCCGAAACCGGGCTCTGCCCGGACCCGGTCCTCAAACGCCGGGCGGGCTGAAATTGCCCTCCGGGCAATTCAGCCTCGCCGGCGTTTGAAGGCCCCGCAGGGTCCCGCTCGGTCGCGGCGCGCTCCAGGCGGCGGCCCTCCGCACGCCAGCGCGACGCGTACGGGTCGCGGCCGGCGCGGGCCCGGCGCCAGGCGGCCGCCAGGTCGTCCCCGTACTCCCGCGGCGGCTCCTCGCTCAGCAGGGCCACCAGTTCCGCGGCCCGCCGGGCTCCGAGCGCGGCGGAGCCGTCCAGCAGGGCGCGGGCGAGTCGAGGGTGCAGGCCGAGGCGGGCCATCCGCAGCCCGCGCGGGGTCGGCCGGCCCGCCGGGGTCACCGCGCCCACCGCGAGCAGTACCTCCCGGGCCGCCGCCATCGCTCCGGCCGGCGGCGGGTCGAGCAGCGCCAGCCCTGTCGCGTCGGGGTCGCCCCAGCAGGCGGCCTGGAGGGCGAACTGCGCCAGGTCCGCGATCCGGATCTCGGGGGAGGGGAAGGCGGGGAGCCGGCCGTCCTCCGCTTCGGCCCAGCAGCGGTACACCGTGCCGGGGGCCTCGCGCCCGGCGCGGCCGGCGCGCTGGCGTCCGGCCGCGCGGGACGCCCGTACGGTCGCCAGCGCGCCCAGGCCCCGCGCGTGGTCCACCCGGGGCTCGCGGGCGAGCCCCGAGTCCACGACGATCCGTACGCCGGGCACGGTCAGGCTGGACTCCGCGACGGCGGTGGACAGGATGACCCGGCGGTGACCGGCCGGGGACAGGACCGCGTCCTGGACGGCGGCCGGGGCGCGGCCGTGGATCTGGAGGACCTCCGCGTCGGCCCCGGCGAGCTGCCCTGCGACCCGGGCGATCTCACCGACTCCGGGCAGGAAGCACAGGACGTCGCCGGAACGTTCCGCCAGTGCCCGCCGCACCACCGAGGCCACGTGCGTCAGCTGCGCCGGGTCCACCCGCATCCCGTGCGGCGGCCGCACCGGCCGGGCCGGCGGGGCCCACACGGTTTCCACCGGGTACGAGATTCCGGCGGCCTCCACCACCGGAGCGCCGCCCGGGGTGCCCCGGCCGAGGACCTGCGACCATCCGGCCGCGTCGGTGGTCGCCGAAGCCGCGAGGAGCCGTAGCTCCGGGCGCAGGGTTTCGCGTACGTCCAGGAGGAAGGCGGCGACGGTGTCGGCGTCCAGGTGCCGCTCGTGGCACTCGTCCAGGACCACCAGGTCGACACCGGAGAGCTCCTGGTCCCGCTGGAGGCGCTGGAGCAGGACCCCGGTGGTGACGACCTCGACCACCGTGCGCGGGCCGGCCACCCGCTCGCCGCGCACCGTGAAGCCCACCGAGTCGCCGACCTGCTCGCCCAGCAGCCAGGCCATCCGCCGGGCCGCCGCGCGGGCCGCGATCCGGCGGGGCTCGGCGACCACGACCCGGCGGTGGGGGCCGCCCCCCACCAGTCCCGCCAGCACCAGGGGTACCAGCGTGGTCTTGCCGGTGCCGGGCGGGGCGCACAGGACGGCGGTGCCGTGGGCGTCCAGCGCGGCGACGAGCTCGGGCACCGCTTCCCGTACGGGAAGGGAGTCGAGGTCGGCCGTGCGGGGCTCGGGCGTGCGCGTCATGCGCTCAGTCTCGCTCGCAGACGAAGATCGCCGTACCGGGGATCAGGTTGCCGCGCAGCGGGGACCAGCCGCCCCACTCCTGGCTGTTCCAGGCGGGCCATTCCGGCTCGACCAGGTCGATCAGTCGGAAACCGCCCGCGACCACGTCCCGTACCCGGTCGCCGAGGGTGCGGTGGTGCTCGACGTACACGGCGGCGCCCTCCTCGTCCTGCTCCACGTAGGGGGTGCGGTCGAAGTAGGAGGCGGCGACGGAGAGCCCCTCGGGGCCGGGCTCGTCGGGGAAGGCCCAGCGGATGGGGTGGGTGACGGAGAAGACCCAGCGGCCGCCGGGGCGCAGGACGCGGCGCACCTCGCGCATGACGTTCACGGGGTCGGCGACGAAGGGGACGGCGCCGTAGGCGGAGCAGGCGAGGTCGAAGGAGCCGTCGCGGAAGGGGAGCCTTGCGGCGTCGGCCTCGACGAGGAGGGCCCCCGGCACGTCACTGCCGCCGATGCGCAGGGCGTGCTGGAGCTGGCGGTGGGAGAGGTCCAGGGCGACGGGCCGGGCACCCTGGGCGGCCAGCCAGCGCGAGCACTGGGCGGCGCCGGCGCCGATCTCCAGGACGTCCTTGCCCTTGAGGGCGGAGGCGGGGCCCAGGAGGGCGGCCTCGGCCTCGTCCAGGCCCTCGGGACCCCAGACGAAGCGGTCGTCGCCGAGGAAGGCGCCGTGCTCGCTCTGGTACTCGTCGGCGTTGCGGTCCCACCAGCCCCGGCTGGCCCGGCTGCTCTCCGCTTCCCCCGCGTCACGGCGGGTGGCCTCGGCGTCGTCCCCGGCGTCGGTTCCGGCTTCGTGCGCTTCTTCGGGGGCGTAGTCCTCTTGGTTCATGGGGCCCGTCGTCGTAGTCTGCGAATGTCTGGCGGATGTCTGCGAAGAGTGGGCTGGAGGGGCCATCGGCGCCCGCCTGCCCACGAATTGTGCCGGTAATGCGGCGATCCGCCCGAGGTGTGCGCCTTCGCGCATTGACCCTGTCCGGCTGCCCCCGTATGCTACAAGTTGCGCTGCGAGCCTGTGCTCCTCAGACCTAGCAGGCTGCGCTTGTATCTGTTGATGACCTCTCGGTTTTCGAGGCCCCCACCCCGCGTTTCGCGGAACTGGGGCTTCCTTGGCTGTCCGGCTTCTTCGGCAGATGCCGATAAGGGCTCCCGGCGTAGCAGTACCTACGACTTTCTGTCCGTAACCGGAGCCCTTACCCACATGACGAGCAGCACCGAGACCACCGCCACCACCCCGCAGGTTGCGGTCAACGACATCGGTGACGAGGCAGCGTTCCTCGCCGCGATCGACGAGACGATCAAGTACTTCAACGACGGCGACATCGTCGACGGCGTCATCGTGAAGGTCGACCGTGACGAGGTCCTCCTCGACATCGGTTACAAGACCGAGGGCGTCATCCCGAGCCGCGAGCTCTCGATCAAGCACGATGTCGACCCGAACGAGGTCGTCAAGGTCGGCGACGAGATCGAGGCTCTTGTTCTCCAGAAGGAGGACAAGGAAGGCCGTCTGATCCTGTCCAAGAAGCGTGCGCAGTACGAGCGCGCCTGGGGCACGATCGAGAAGATCAAGGAAGAAGACGGCATCGTCACCGGTACCGTCATCGAGGTCGTCAAGGGTGGTCTCATCCTCGACATCGGCCTCCGTGGCTTCCTCCCGGCTTCCCTCGTCGAGATGCGTCGCGTTCGCGACCTCCAGCCCTACGTGGGCAAGGAGCTCGAGGCGAAGATCATCGAGCTGGACAAGAACCGCAACAACGTGGTCCTGTCCCGCCGTGCCTGGCTCGAGCAGACCCAGTCCGAGGTTCGCCAGACGTTCCTCACCACCCTGCAGAAGGGTCAGGTCCGCTCCGGCGTCGTTTCCTCGATCGTCAACTTCGGTGCCTTCGTGGACCTGGGTGGCGTCGACGGTCTCGTCCACGTCTCCGAGCTGTCCTGGAAGCACATCGACCACCCGTCCGAGGTTGTCGAGGTCGGCCAGGAAGTCACCGTCGAGGTCCTCGACGTCGACATGGACCGCGAGCGTGTCTCCCTGTCGCTGAAGGCGACGCAGGAAGACCCGTGGCAGCAGTTCGCCCGGACGCACCAGATCGGTCAGGTCGTCCCGGGTAAGGTCACCAAGCTGGTTCCGTTCGGTGCGTTCGTCCGTGTGGACGAGGGCATCGAGGGTCTGGTCCACATCTCCGAGCTGGCCGAGCGCCACGTGGAGATCCCGGAGCAGGTCGTCCAGGTCAACGACGAGATCTTCGTCAAGGTCATCGACATCGACCTCGAGCGTCGCCGGATCTCGCTGTCCCTGAAGCAGGCCAACGAGTCCTTCGGTGCCGACCCGGCGTCGGTCGAGTTCGACCCGACCCTCTACGGTATGGCTGCCTCGTACGACGACGCGGGCAACTACATCTACCCCGAGGGCTTCGACCCCGAGACCAACGACTGGCTCGAGGGCTTCGACAAGCAGCGCGAAGCCTGGGAGGGCCAGTACGCCGAGGCGCAGACGCGCTTCGAGCAGCACCAGGCCCAGGTCATCAAGAGCCGCGAGGCCGACGAGGCCGCCGCTGCCGAGGGTGCGGCCGCTCCGGCCGCCGGTGGCAGCAGCAGCGCCGGTGCGGGCATCTCGGGTGGTTCGTACTCCTCCGAGGGTGCGGACGAGACCTCTGGCGCCCTGGCGTCGGACGAGGCCCTGGCCGCGCTCCGCGAGAAGCTGGCCGGCGGCCAGAGCTGATCGCAGCAGCGCAGCCTCAGCGCGAGCTGAGCTGAGTTGATGTTCAACGGTGAGGCCCGTCCCCTTCGGGGGGCGGGCCTCACCGCGTTGTACGGGTTCACCCGCCGCAGCCCCCACGGGCGCGCGCGGAAACCCGCCGGTTCCACGCGAGTTCCCGCGAATACGGCCAACTGGGGAATGGCGACGGTCCCTTGGACGTTCTTGGCAGAGAACGCGGCGAGGAGGAGTGGTGACGGTGCTTGATCCACAAGGTTTGTACGAATGGGACGCCAAGGGCCTGGCGGTGGCCGACCTGGCGCTTGCCCAGGACTCGGCCGGGCTGGTCATGCTCTACCACTTCGAGGGGTACATCGACGCGGGTGAGACGGGCGAGCAGATCGTCGAGCGGCTGCTCGACACGCTGCCCCACCAGGTCGTGGCCCGTTTCGACGCGGACCGGCTGGTCGACTACCGGGCGCGCCGCCCGCTGCTGACCTTCCAGCGCGACCACTGGACCGACTTCGAGGAGCCCCTCCTGGAGGTGCGCCTCGTCCAGGACGCCACGGGCGCCCCGTTCCTGCTGCTGTCGGGCCCCGAGCCGGACGTGGAGTGGGAGCGCTTCGCCGTCGCCGTCCGGCAGATCGTCGAGCGCCTGGGCGTGCGGCTCTCCGTGAACTTCCACGGCATCCCCATGGGCGTTCCGCACACCCGTCCCGTCGGGATCACCCCGCACGGCAACCGGACCGACCTCATGCCGGGCCACCGCAGCCCCTTCGACGAGGCGCAGGTGCCGGGCAGCGCGGAGTCGCTGGTGGAGTTCCGCCTCGGTCAGTGGGGGCACGACGTACTGGGCGTGGCCGCCCACGTACCGCACTACGTGGCGCGCTCCCCGTATCCGGACGCCGCGCTGACTGCCCTGGAGGCGATCACGGCCGCGACCGGGCTGGTCCTGCCGGCGGTCGCGCACGCCCTGCGCACCGAGGCGCACCGCACCCAGACGGAGATCGACCGGCAGATCCGGGAGGGCGACGAGGAGCTGGTCAGCCTGGTGCAGGGGCTGGAGCACCAGTACGACGCCGCGGCCGGGGCCGAAACCCGGGGCAACATGATCGCGGAGCCCGCGGAGATCCCGTCGGCGGACGAGATCGGGCGCGAGTTCGAGCGGTTCCTGGCGGAGCGCGAGGGCGAGAGCTGATGACCGGGGCCGTCCGTCCGTCGGCCCGTCCGTCGGCTGCCGTCGGCTGACGGCGGTTCGTCGCGCCCCGGGGGCTGTATGGGGTCCAGGGCGCGGGGGTTAGTCTGCCGGGCATGTTGAAAGTTGGCCTGACAGGCGGAATCGGTGCCGGCAAGAGCGAGGTCTCGCGACTGCTGGCGGGGTACGGGGCGGTCGTGGTGGACGCCGACCGGATCGCGCGGGAGGTCGTGGACCCGGGCACACCCGGGCTTCAGGCCGTCGTGGCGGCCTTCGGGGAGTCCGTGCTGGGCGCGGACGGGGCGCTGGACCGGCCGAAGCTGGGGTCCATCGTCTTCGCCGACCCGCAGAAGCTGCAGATCCTCAACGGGATCGTGCACCCGCTGGTCGGGGCCCGGTCCGCCGAGCTGGAGGCCGCCGCGGTGGCCGCGGGGCCGGACGCGATCGTGGTGCACGACGTACCGCTGCTCGCGGAGAACGGGCTCGCGCCGCTCTACGACCTGGTCGTGGTGGTGGACGCGGCCCCCGGGACCCAGCTGGCCCGGCTGACCGCGCTGCGCGGGATGGCCGAGGAGGAGGCGCGGGCCCGGATGGCCGCGCAGGCCACGCGGGAGCAGCGGCTGGCCGTGGCCACCCTCGTCATCGACAACGACGGGCCGCTGGAGGCCCTGGAGCCGCAGGTGCGCAAGGTGTGGGAGGAACTCACGGCGCGGGCGGCGGCGGTGCCGGGCTCCGGCGCCTGAAGCGGCCGCCCGGGCGCAGCGGCGTACTCGTGGAATAGCGGGTGGGGCGGGGGGCGTTGAACGCGCCTGTAGAGGGAAGGAACAGACCGTGTCCGACACCACGCCGCAGCTCCCGTCGCCGTCCCCGTCGCCCGAGACGCACGTCATCGACTACCGGGCCGCCGAGCAGCTGCTCGCCGCCCGGGATCCGCGCGGCGCGGTGAAACTGCTCGACTCGGTCATAGCCGCCCACCCGGAGAACACGGCGGCCCGGCTGCTGCGCGCCCGCGCCTTTTTCGCGGCGGCCCAGCTGCGTCCGGCGGCGCTGGAGTTCGAGCTGGTGCTGGAGCGGGAGCCGGACAACGCGTTCGCGCACTTCGCGCTGGCCCGCACCCACGAGCGTGCCGGCCGGCCGGAGCTGGCCCGCAAGCACTTCCGGCTGGCGGCGGCCCTCGACCCGCAGCCGGACTACCTGGCGGCGGCCCGCTTCGACGAGTAGGCGCAGTAGGCGCTACCGCCTCGGGGGTTCGTACGGGGGGATCTCCGGGCCCGGCTGGTAGTGCGGGCCCTGGTGGATGTGGTGGAGCACGACGGCCAGGTCCACGGCGGCGAGCACGGTGACGGCGGCGCAGGCCGCCGCCCATCCGGGCCGGGCGGCGAGCGAGAACACCGCGGCCCCGGCGGCGGACCAGAACATCCCCCACACGCTCAACCAGAACCGCAGCCGCAGCGGACTCCGTGCGGTCACCGGCTCGTTTCCGCTTCGCATGACCATCGCCTCACCTCCATGGTCCCACCGCCGACGTCCGGACTCCTTTCAGCCCGTCCGGCGCTTGAGGACCGGGTCCGGGCAGAGCCCGGGGAACGGTGGAAGGGCGGGGAGGGGCAGGCCCCGCACAGCGGCCCGGCACTGGCAAACGCCCAGCTCAGCCGCATTGTCAGTGCCCGCACCTAGACTCGACGGCAGACGGGACCCGTCCGACGACGAAGGGGGGAGGGACACCATGACCACGCACGCACCGGCGGAGCCACCCGCGCTACTCCGCCACGCCGCCGTGTTCCTCCCCGCCGCCGTCCCCCGGGAGGGCCGTGTCGCGTTCTGGGCCCCCGACGGCGACCCCCTGCCCGCGACGGGCTCCCCGCAGTCCCTCACCGTGGTCCGCCCGCACGGCGAGGGCGTCCGCAGCCGGACCGTGCCGGCCGTCACGCTGACGGTCACCGCGGCCCTGCCCCTGCTCGTCCGCGCGGTCCGCAGCCCCGCCGCCCACCCCGCGACCCGGGCCTGGGGGACCGCCGCCGTGCAGGCGCTCACCCTGGTGGCCCGCGGCCGCCTGCTGCCGGGGCTGACCCCCGAGGGCATGGACGCCTGGCGGGCCGGTCCGCTGGACGCGGACGACATCGGGTACCTGCGGGCCGTGGCCGCCGCCCTGCCCCACGAGGGGTACGCCACCCCGCTCGCCGGCCGCCGCCCGCTGCACCTGCCCGAACCGGAGGCGCTGGTCCGGGCGTTCCTCGACGCAGTCGCCGACAGTCTGCCCCGTACGGCGGCGGCGCCCTTCGCCGCGGGCCGTCCGTTCGCCGCCCGGGAGCCGCAGCATGTTCCGGGGATGCAGGAGTGGGCCGCACAGGTCGCCTCCGGGGCCGACACCGGGGTCGGCATCTCGCTCCGCCTCGACCTGTCCTCCTTCCGGCTCTTCGACGAGGCGGCGGCAGCGGACGAAACCGCGTCGATGGAGGACGTCCGCCGGGCCGGAGCCGCCGTGGTGCAGGTGCACAGCCTCGCCGATCCGACCCTGGTCACCGACGCCTCGACGCTGTGGGCGGGCGCCGCCGCGGCCGGCTTCGGCCCCCGCGCCCGGATCGATGCCGTGCTCGCGCTGCGCCGGGCGGCCCGGGTGTGGCCGCCGCTGCTGCGTCTGCTGGACCAGCCGGTCCCCGATGTCCTGGCCCTGTCGGATCCCGAGCTCGAAGACCTGCTGGGCCGGGCCGCGATCCGGCTGGCGCAGGCCGGGGTCCAGGTCCACTGGCCGCGCGACCTGGCCCGTACGCTCTCCGCCACCGCGGTCGTGCGGTCCACCGCGCCCGGTTCCGCCACCGACGGCACCGCCTTCTTCGACGCCGAGCAGCTCTTCGCCTTCTCCTGGGAGCTGGCGCTCGGCGGCGACCGGCTCACCCCGGGGGAGATGGACGCCCTCGCGCAGGCCCACCGGCCCGTGGTGCGGCTGCGCGACCAGTGGGTGCGGGTCGATCCGGAGCTGGTGCGCAAGGCGCGCAAGCGGGAGCTGGGGCTGCTGGACCCGGTGGACGCGCTGGCCACCGTACTGACGGGGACGGCCGAGGTGGACGGGGAGCAGGTGGCCGCCGTCCCGGTCGGGGCGCTGGCCGCACTGCGGGAGCGGCTGACCGGGGAGCTGGCCCCGCTGCCCCAGCCGGCCGCGCTCAAGGCCACCCTGCGCGACTACCAGGCCCGGGGGCTGGCCTGGCTGGACCTGATGACCTCGCTCGGTCTGGGCGGTTGTCTCGCCGACGACATGGGCCTGGGCAAGACGGTCACCCTGATCGCGCTCCACCTGCACCGAGACCGCCCCGAGCCCACGCTCGTCGTCTGCCCGGCCTCGCTCCTGGGGAACTGGCAGCGGGAGATCGAGAGGTTCGCGCCCGGTACCCCGGTGCGCCGTTTCCACGGGGCCGGCCGCAGCCTCGAAGGCCTGGAGGGCGGATTCGTCCTCACCACCTACGGGACGATGCGCGCGGGAGCGGCCCGGCTGGCCGAGCAGCCCTGGGGCATGGTCGTCGCCGACGAGGCCCAGCACGTCAAGAATCCGCACTCGGCGACCGCCAAGGCGCTGCGCACCATCCCGGCTCCGGCGCGGGTGGCGCTGACCGGTACCCCGGTGGAGAACAACCTGTCGGAGCTGTGGGCGCTCCTCGACTGGACCACTCCGGGGCTGCTGGGGCCGCTCACCGCGTTCCGCGCCCGGCACGCCCGTCCCGTGGAGCACCAGAACGAGGAGGACGGCGGCAATGAGGCCGCGGTCGCCCGACTGGCCGCGCTGGTAAGGCCGTTCCTGCTGCGGCGCAGGAAGTCCGATCCAGGGATCGCACCCGAGCTGCCGCCGAAGACGGAGACCGACCACCCGGTGTCCCTCACCCGCGAGCAGGTCTCCCTCTACCAGGCCGCGGTGGACGAGGCGATGGCCGTGATCGGGGCGAGCGAGGGCATCGAGCGGCGCGGCATGATCATGAAGCTGCTGGGCTCGCTCAAGCAGATCTGCAACCACCCCGCGCAGTACCTCAAGGAGGATCAGCCCCGGATCGCGCACCGCTCCGGCAAGCTGGCCCTGCTGGACGAGCTACTCGACACGATCCTCGCCGAGGGCGGCTCGGTGCTGGTCTTCACCCAGTACGTGACCATGGCCCGGATCATCGACCGTCATCTCGCTGCGCGCGGGATCTCGCGTCAACTGCTGCACGGCGGGACGCCCGTCGCCCGTCGCGAGGAGCTCGTGGACCGGTTCCAGGCGGGCGAGAGCCCGGTCTTCCTGCTCTCCCTCAAGGCGGCGGGCACCGGCCTCAACCTGACGCGGGCCGGCCATGTCATCCACTACGACCGCTGGTGGAACCCGGCCGTCGAGGAGCAGGCCACGGACCGGGCCTACCGCATCGGCCAGACCCAGCCCGTCCAGGTCCACCGGATCATCGCCGAGGGCACCGTGGAGGACCGGATCGCCGAGATGCTGGAAGCCAAGCGGGCGCTGGCCGATGCCGTGCTCGGCTCCGGCGAATCGGCGCTGACCGAGCTGACCGACCGCGAGCTGGCCGACCTCGTCTCCCTGCGCAGGCCTGTGTGATCACCGCGCGGGACGACCGCCGCCGCACCTTCGAGACCGTGCCGCCCGGGCTGGAGGCCGTCAGCTGGTGGGGCCGGGCCTGGGTGGCGGCCCTCGAATCCGGCGCCCGCGACGGGGCCCGGTTGGCCCGGGGGCGTACCTACGCGGCCGAGGGCCACGTCGACGCCGTCACCATCACGCCGGGCCGGATCGTGGCCTACGTACGGGGCAGCCGGCCGCGCCCGTACCGCACCGAGCTGTCCCTGCCCGCCTTCGCGGACTCCGAATGGCGCGAGCTCCTGGAGTCGGTCGCGGCCGACCCGACGGCGCTCGCCGCGCTGCTGGAGCGGGAGGTCCCGGAGTCCCTCGCCGAGTCGGTCCTGCCCGGCGAGGGCGAGCTGGTGGCGCGCTGCTCCTGCCCGGACGTGGCCCGCCCGCCGTGCAAGCACGCCGCAGCGCTCTGCTACCGGGCGGCCCGCCTGCTGGACTCCGACCCCTTCGTGCTCCTGCTGCTGCGCGGCCGGGGCGAGCGGGAGCTGCTGGAAGAGCTCACCCGCCGCAACGCCGCCCACGCCGCGCGCGAACAGCCCGAGGAGGCGCCCGGGTTCCCCGGTGTGCCCGCCCGTGCGGCGCTCGCCCGCGCCACCGCGGCGCTGCTTCCCGCCCCGCTGGCCGCGCCCGCCGCGGTCGGGCTGCCGCCCGCCTGCCCGGCCGATCCCGGCGCTCCGGATCCGCTGGCCCTGGACCAGCTCGCGGGGGACGCGGCCGTGCGCGCCCTGGCCCTGCTCACCACCGGCGAGGATCCGATCGGCGGCCTGACCCGCTGGCAGGACGCGGTCCGGCTGGCATCGGCGCACCACACCGCCGGGCTCAGCGGCGCGGCCCGCGTGCTCTACCGGGACCTGGCCCGCGCCACGGGGCGCAGTACCACCGACCTCGCCCGGGGCGCGGCTGCCTGGCGTCAGGGCGGGCTGCCCGCGCTGCTCGCGCTGGAGGAGCCGTGGGATCCGCCCGCCGGTCCCTTCGACCGGGCCCGCCCGGTGCTCCTTGCCGCGGCTGAGGGTGCCTTCCGTCCCGACCGCAACCGCCTGACGTCCGCCACCCGCCAGCTCCGTCTGGGCCGCGATTCCCTCTGGTACGCCTACGAGCCGGGACAGGGGCCGGACGACTGGTGGCCCACGGGCCGGCCTTCCCAGGACCCGGTCACGGCCCTTCGGCGCTGAGTCCGGCCGCCCAGCCGTTCAGGGTGGCGAAGTCGGCGGCGCGCAGGCCCTGCCGGGGGTGGATGCGCAGGAGCAGGGCCGGGGCGGGGTGGTGGGCCCGGACCCAGGCGCGGTCGCGGGCGGTGATCATGTCGTCCACCCAGGCGAAGGGCCGGCCGGCCGCCCAGTCGACGAGGTGCCGGGTCTTCCACGAGAGGCCGTCGGGGTCGCGAGCGAAGAGCTCCGGCCATTCGACGACCGGGAGGTCGGCGGGGAGTCCGATGTGCGGGGAGATCATCGTGTTGGCCTCGTGCGTCCAGGCGGTGGCCCAGGTGAGTTCGTAGGGCAGGGCCAGCAGGCGGGCGCCGTGGGCGGGGTGGAGGCGTACGCGTGCGCCCCGGCGGGCGCGGCGGGAACCGGGTGTGCGGTAGGACATCCAGACGGTCGGCCACATCCGGTGACCGGTGTATCCGCGCAGACCGGCGAGGTGGGACTTGAACGGATTGAGGGGGCCGTCGACGTCGAGGAGCAGCAGGGGACGAGTCATGAAATAGGGATTACCCAGTACACGATGGAGTGAAATGCCTACCGGCTCTATAACCCGAACGGGTCTACCGCGTTGTCTCCGGTACGGGTGATGCGCCCGTGGAGTCCTCCGGAAGGCAGGAAAACTGATGCGTCACAGTCGTCGGAATGGCTTGATCGCGGCGGTAGTTGCGGGAGGTGGGCTGGCGCTCGCGGGGGCGGGTGGCTTCGCCTACGCGGACGCGGACGCCAGTGGGCAGGCGGAGCGTTCGCCGGGGCTGCTGTCGGGGAACCTGGTGCAGTTGCCGGTGCACGTCCCGGTGAACGTGTGCGGGAACACCGTGAGCGTGATCGGCGTGCTCAACTCGGCCGCCGGGAACGGGTGTGCCAACGGGACCCCGGGCGGTGACGGGCATCCCGGGCATCCCGGTCCGGGACCCTCGCATCCGTCGCCCCTGTCCTCGCACTCCTCGAAACCCGGCGCCGGAAACGGTGCGGGGAACGGCTCGGGCAGCGGCGCGGTGGCCGAGGGGCGGGGAAAGGATTCTCCGGGGCTGCTGTCCGGCAACGGGCTCCAACTGCCCGTGGACGTACCCGTGAACATCAGCGGGAACTCGGTGAACGTCGTCGGCGTCGGCAACTCCGCCGCGGGCAACACCTCCGTCAACGGCCGGCCTCCGAGCGTCGGCCGGCCCACCGAGCCGCCGGTCACGGTGCGGCCCGTCACCCCGCCGGCGCCGCAGCAGGGCTCCGTGGAGCTCGCCCACACGGGCGCCGAAGGCATCGGCTACCTCCTGCCCGGCGGCGGAGCCCTGCTGCTCGGCGGAGCCCTCCTCTACCGCCGCTTCCGGCTCAACTAGGGCCTGTCGTCAAAGTGCCGTCTGCCTCGCGGCTCCGGGCTACGACGCCACTTTGACGACAGGCCCTAGGCCGCTCCCTCAGCCGCGTCGGACCCCGCCCGCCAGCCGTCGAGGATCGCGTCGATCCGCGGGGCCAGCCGGGCCCGTGCAGCGAACCGGGGAAGGCCGCCCATCAGCAGGGCGTCGTACTCGGTGTCGAGGTGGCGCACGGCCGCCCGTACCGCCGCCGAGACGGCCGGCTCGTCCAGGGCCCGGCCGGCCGCGCTGCGCCCCACCCGGCCGCTGCCCCGCACCGAGGCGTGCGCGGCGATGGCCTGCGCCCGCTCCGCCGGGCAGCCGGGGAAGAGCCGCAGGATCTCGGCGGCGAAGGCGGCCGTGAAGCGGACGTCCTCGGCGGCCCGGCGCAGCCGGTCGCGCTCCCGGCGCCGGGCCCGGGCGTCGGCGTCCGCGAGGCAGGCCCGCTCCGCGGCGGCGAGGGCGGACTCCTCGACGAGGAGGCCCTGGCGCTCGTAGCGTCGGCGGCTGCGGTGGAAGCGCACGACGACGGCCGAGAGCGAACTGGCCCGGTGCGCCCGCCGGGTCAGGGCCGCGTCGCCGCGCGGCAGGTAGACGAGGTGTCCGAGGTCGGCGCAGTCGAGGCAGCGGGGGACGCCGACCTCGCGGACGAGGTGGCGGAGCGGGCCCTGCCTGCACTGCGCGCAGTGGATCTGCTTCATCGACTCGAAAACGACGAGACTCATGACGATGTGATACCGCCGACTGGGCCGTATATCACCTTGTACGTAAGGGTGGTTGCGCTTTCGCAGAGCCATACCCCACCTTGTGATGGTCTCCTACCGTGAGTCGAGTGGGCCGAGGCGGGCCCATGGAGGAGGAATACATGGTTGGACGGCAGGCGACGGTACGACGCCCGGAGGCGGCGGTCCGGCGCTTCGAGGAGGCGGCCGCCTCCGACCTCGTGGTGAGAGAGATCGCCATAGAGCCGGGGGGCTGCACCGGCTGGCACTACCACCAGGTCCCGCTGATAGCGGTGGTCAAGTCCGGGACCCTGACCCGGATCCTGCACGACGGCACGGTCGAGGTGCACCCCACCGGCACCAGCTTCGTCGAGCCGGCCGGAATCCAGCAGGTCCACCTCGGCCGCAACCTCGGGTCGGAGCCGGTGGTGCTCTGCGTGACGGCCGCCCTGGCCGAGGACGCCCCCTTCGCGCTGCCCGCCGATGCCCCGCCCGGGGCCACACCGTGTGAGTGCCCCACGCGTACCCGGTGAACCGGCCCCCGCGGGGAACCCGGGAACCGGTCAGACCAGTCGGCGAATCTCTCCGCGCACGCGGTAGAACCCTCCTGAGGCCGGGTGCAGCCCGTCCACCACGTACCGGGCGCCCGCCTCCCGGATCCCGCGCGGGAACTGCACGTTCCATGAGGGCTCGAAGCCGCCCGACACCACCTGGACGCGCATCCGGCCGCCCTGCTGCACGCACTCCACGACCACGCCGCCCCCGGGCACCGACCCGACCGTCACCGTCGCGACTGCTGCGGGCGACGCGGCCGGGGTGAAGACGGGCAGGGCGGCCGCGGACTTCACGTCCACCGCCTTCGGCACCGAACCCTGCCGGGCCGCGGCGATCGCCGCCTCGCTCGCGTCCACGCACACCAGCGACCCGTCCGTGGTCACCAGGTACAGCCGCTCGTCCAGATACTGCATGGACAGCGCGGACCCGCTGCCGGTGCCCAGCTTCCACAGTCGCCGCCCGTCGGCGTCGAAGCAGTACACCGAGGAGGCGAGGTCGCCGGCGAAGACGTGCCGCCCGTCCGGCGAGGTGGCGCACGAGTACACCGCCGCGTCGCACCGGTACGAGGCCTCCACGGCGCCGGTGGCCTTCGACAGCCGCTGCACGGTGTGGCGGCCGGTCCCCGCGTACACCGCGTGTTCCTCCTGCCAGCCGAACAGCACCGCGCCGTCGGTTTGGGTGTGCCACAACTGCCCGCCGCCGTCCGGCGCGTAGGCCGTCACGCCCTTGCTGTGGCCGTGGTAGACGGCGCGCTCGTCCGCACGCACCATCCACGCGTTGTCGCCGGAGGAGCGCCGCGACCACTGGAACTCGTCCTCGTGGTCGATGACCGTCAGCCCACCGCTGTGGTCGGCGACGTTCAGCACGCCCTCGTGGATGTCGAGCCAGAAGATGTCCACGTCGGCGGCGATGTCGTACGCGCCGAACGGCACCTTCGACGACAGGTCGTACACCGTGCCGTCGTCACAGCCCGCGTATATCCAGAACTCGTCCGCCACCAGGCACTTCACCCCGTCCGGCAGCGAATAGCGGGCCAGTACCTCGCCGCCGTGGCTCAGGGTGTAGACGTCACCGGCCTGGTTGCCGACCCAGCAGCGGTCCTCGTCCACGTGGATCCCGAAGGCCGCGGAACCCGTACGGAACCGCCACAGCACCGGGGCCGTCGCCCGCGCCGTGGACGGCGCCGAAGTCACCTGGCGGCGCGTCACCGACCGGGCCGCGCGACCGCCCCGTACCGCCGGTGCGTAACCCTTGCGGATCTTCTCGCCGACCTTCTTCGCTGCGGCCGCCCGCGCCTTCTCGACGGTGGGGAAGGAGGAGTTCTGGAGCTGGCCGTCCGCACCGATGCGCCCGTACCGCACGGACACGGCGGTGCCGCTCACGGTCACCTCGTAGAACTTGTGGGCCCCGCCGTCGTCCTGCGACAGCTCCAGATACGTCGTCTCGGCAGCCATGACAGACCCCTCCCCAAGGCCGGGCCACCGGCCCCCTGTGCGCCGGTGATCCCTCGTGAAAAACGTTAGGCGTCACCACTGACAATGGGTTCGTGCAGCTGGAAGCGATCACATGGCAGCGGATGGCCGAGCGGCTCGCCGGTCACCTCGAAGAGGGCGTAGGCGGGGCCCGGGACGGCAACGGCAACGGGGGAGCGGGCGGGGCCGGCTGGCGCCGGGTGTGCGTCGACGGCGCCCCCGCCGCCCCGACCGGCGTGCTCGCCGGGGAACTCGCCGAGGCGCTGCGCCTGCGCGGCAGTTCGGTCCAGGTGGTGGCGGCCGAGGGTTTCCTGCGTCCGGCCTCGCTACGCTTCGAGTTCGGCCGCGAGGACGTGGACTCGTACCTCGGCGGCTGGTACGACACGGCCGCGCTCTGGCGGGAGGTGTTCGGCCCGACCGATCCCGGCGGCACCGGCCGGGTCCTTCCCGACCTCTGGGACCCGGTGACCGACCGGGCGACCCGCAGCCCCTACGTCGAACTCCCGCCCGGCGGCGTGCTGATCGTGCACGGCCCGCTGCTCCTGGGCCACTGGTTCCCCTTCGACCTCAGCGTCCACATCAGCCTCTCCCCGGGCGCGCTGGCCCGCCGCACCGAGGAGTCCGCCCGCTGGACCCTGCCCGCCTTCGCGCGCTACGAGGCCGAGACCGGCCCGGCGGCCCTGGCCGACGCCCTGGTCCGGGCCGACGACCCGCGCCACCCCGCCTGGACCGGGATCACCGGCCCCACGGGCTGACCTCGCGGCCCCGCTGCGTCACGGACGTCCGGGATCGGCAACAGCGCCATCGCGGCTCCGTGACGAAGCGGTTCCGGCCATCGCCGAGGCCGGAGCCCGGCGTTACGTTGACGGCACGCTTCGACGGCGGCCACCCGGTGGCGCCTTGGCAGAAGGAGACGGCAATGGGCGGACACGGCAACGGGGTTCGGGGTCCGAGAAGGCTGCGGCGGCAGGCCTGCGCCGCCGCTCTGCTGCTCTGCGGGACCCTGGCCCTGACGGCCTGCAACGGAGACGACGGCGACGTGGGAGCCGGAGCGGGTCCCGCCGGTACGGCGCCCAGTGCGAGCGCGGCGACCCCTTCGGCCGGCTCCGCCTCCTCCGCCCCGGCCGGCACGGCGAAGCCGTCCGCGCCCACCTCGGCGTCCTCGAAGAAGCCGTCCCCGACCGCCACCGCGCCGGTCAAGCCGAAGCCGCCCGCCCCCGGGCCCACCTGCGCCATCCCCAAGGATCTGGTCTCGCCGAACGAGTTCGCCGTCGACCGCTACACCCCCGAGGGCGGATCCTGGGCCCTGATTGGCAAGCGCGGCCACTGGGGCTGCGCCGTGCCGGGTGGCGCGACCCCCTTCGTGACCGTCGGCGAGGAAACCTTCATTCCCATCGCCGAGGACGCCAAGATCGGCGCCCACGCCCCGATCCTCTCCGGTTCCACGAACAAGCCGATCAGCACGCATGAGCTCACCTCGTGGCTGGAAACCCACCCGAACAAGGGCCTGGTGTTCCACTACAACCTGACCCCCGCCGGTGTGATCGACACCCTCGGCCAGGAGGAGTACAGCTCCTGACCGCTGCTCCCGCTGCTCCCGCTGCTCCCGCCGCTACGGTCGCCCGCCCAGCCGGGTGACCGCCCGCGCCGCCGCCCGGCATCCGGCCCCGGCGGCCCACGCCGAGCCCGCGCCGGCCAGCCGGGCCGCGAGGAAGGCGCCGGTGAACGCGTCCCCGGCTCCCGTGGTGTCCACCGCCTCGGCGGCCTCGGCCGCGACCTCGGCCGTCACCCGGCCGCCCTCGGCGATCAAGGCCCCGGCCGCCCCCCGGGTCACCACCACCAGTGGCACCCGCCGGCTCAGCTCCGCCGCCGCCCGCGCGACCCCGCCCGGTCCGGCCGGTCCGGGCAGTCCCGCCAGCAGCAGGGCCTCGTCCTCGTTCGGCAGGAGCACGCCGGCCCCCGCCACGGCATCGAGGAAGCGCCCCGGACCCAGTGCGGCCAGGAACCCCGCCGAGGCCGGATCCACGCTCACCGGCACCTTCCGCGCACGGGCCGCCCGTAGCGCCGTCAGGGCCAGCTCCCGGCTGGTGTCGGCGAAGAACAGGTAGCCGGACAGGTGGAGATGGGCGACGCCGTCCAGCAGGCCGGGCCTCCAGTCGGCGGGGGAGAGCCGCAACGCGGCCCCGCTGTCGGTCAGGAAGGTCCGCTCCGCGTCCTTGCCGACCAGGGCGACCACCGTGCCCGTCGGCTCGGTGGGATCGGTCACCAGGCTCGGCCGCACCCCCGCGTCGCGCAGGGCCTGCTCGTGCCAGCGCGCCGATTCGGCGCCCACCCGCGCGAGGAGCCGTACCTCCGCCGTCCCCGTACGGGCCGCCCAGCAGGCCGCGTTGGCCCCGGCGCCGCCCGGCAGGGTACGGATGCGGGCGGGGGTGTCGGTGCCCGGGGCCAGTGGTTCCGTGTGCACCGCCACCACGTCCGTCACCACGTCCCCGACCACGAGCAGGGCGCCGGCGGGGCCCCGGTCGCCGCGTGCGCCGCCCGCGCCGCTCACGGCCGGGCCGCCCAGGCCCGCGCGATCCGGGCCCCGAGGCGCACGTTGCCCCGTACCGCCGCCAGGTTGGCCTCCAGCGAGGCCCCGCCCGTCGCACGCACCAGGTACCCGAGCAGGAACGGAGTTACCGCCTGCCCCGTGATCCCCCGCTCCGCGCACTCGGACAGGGCCTCGGCCAGTACCCGGTCGTGCAGCTCCGGATCCAACTGCTCCTCCTGCGCGACCGGGTTGGCGACGAGCAGGGCCGACTGAGTTCCCCCGAGGGCGTCCTGGGCCGCCATCACCGCCGCCACCTCCTGCGGTTCGTGCACGGTCCAGTCCACCGGCTCGCCGGAGTCGGCCAGGTAGAACCCGGGGAAGCGGTCCGTGCCGTACCCGAGCACCCCCACCCCCAGCGTCTCCAGCCGCTGCAGCGTCGCCGGCACGTCCAGGATCGACTTCACTCCCGCGCACACCACCGTGATCCGGGTCCGGGCCAGCAGCGACAGGTCCGCCGACTCGTCCTGCGACCGCGTCCACTCCCGGTGCACGCCGCCCAGCCCGCCGGTGGCGAAGACCCGCAGCCCCGCCCGCGCGGCGAGGAAGGCCGTCGCGGACACCGTCGTCGCGCCCGTCGCGCCCGTCGCCAGAGCGGGGGCCAGATCCCGGTGGCCGAGCTTGCGCACGCCCTCGCCGCTCGCGATCCGCTCCAGCCGCGCCTTGTCGAGCCCGGCGTACGCCACCCCGTCGATCACCGCGATCGTCGCCGGTACGGCTCCCTCCGAGCGGACCAGTTCCTCCAGTTCGCCGCCCACCTCCAGATTCCGCGGGCGGGGCAGCCCGTGCGCCAGGATCGTCGACTCCAGCGCCACGACCGGCCGTCCGCGGTCGAGCGCCTCGCGCACCTCCTCCGACAGGACGGGCACCCCGTACGAAGAGGGCGAGGACGGGGGCGGGGGCGGGGCTGCTGCTGTGTGCTGTGACATGTCCCCATCCCTGGCACGGGATTCGGGGCCCCAAACGCGCGGACACCGCACCGGCGTGAACCTGTCCGGGTAGCGTTCCCGCATGAGCCTCACAGACCTGCGCGGGTTCTACGACGAACTCGCCGAACGGTACGACCTCATGTACGCGGACTGGCAGGCGGGCATCACCCGCCAGGGCGCCGCCCTGGACGCCCTGCTCACCGCCACCCTCGGCCCCGGACCGCACCGGGTCCTCGACAGCGCCTGCGGCATCGGAACCCAGGCCCTGGGCCTGGCTGCCCTGGGCCACCGGGTCACCGGCACCGACCTGAGCCCGCGCGCCGTGGCCCGCGCCGCACGGGAGGCGAAGGCGCGCGGACTCGCCCTGCCCGTCGCGGCCGCCGACATGCGGCAGCTGCCCTTCCCCGAGGGCTCCTTCGACGCCGTGGTCTGCGCCGACAACGCCCTGCCGCACCTGCTGACGGCCCACGAGGTGACGGCGGCCCTGGCCGAAATGCTGCGGGTGCTGCGCCCCGGCGGCCTGCTGCTCCTGTCGACCCGCCCGTACGGGGAACTGCGCCGGGCCAGGCCCCTGAGCGATCCCCCGCGGGTGCGGACCGACCCGGACGGGCAGCGGACGATCACCTTCCAGCTGTGGCACTGGCACGCCGACGGAGCCCGCTACGACCTGGAGTTCTTCCAGCTGCTGCCCAGCGGGCGCACCTGGACCACCCGGGTCTCCAGCGCCACCTACTGGGCCCTGCCGGAGGAGGAGACCGCGGCCTTCGCGGTGGCCGCGGGCTTCGTCGACCCGGTGTGGCACGACCCGGCGGCCATCGGATTCCACCAGCCGGTACTCGGTGCCCGGCGGGGCCGGGCCGTCAACGGACTGGGCCGTCAACGGACAGGGTGACGCGCGGCGGGGGCGCGCGCTGGACGCTCTGGTCACCGCGGGGTGGGCCGTGCCCGGATTAGGCTGACGCGCCATGAGCACCAGTGACCACGGCGACACCTCCGTCCCCGCCTCCGATTCCGCCCCCGCCTCCTTCGCCGTCTCCGTACCGGACCTCCCGGACGCGGAGCTGGAGGTGGAGGAGCTCGACCCCGCGCAGATCGTCTCCGGCGAGCCCGTCGTCACGGGCAAGGTGCTGTGGGAGGCCGAGGACGGCTCCCAGGTGCGCGGGATCTGGCAGATCACCCCGGGCGTGGTCACCGACACCGAGGCCAACGAACTGTTCGTGGTGGTCAGCGGTCGCGCCACCATCGAGGTGGAGGGCGGCGCGACCCTGGAGGTCGGCCCCGGCTCGGCCTGCGTGCTGCGCGAGGGTGACAAGACCACCTGGACCGTCCACGAGACGCTCCGCAAGGCCTACCACATCAGCTACTGACGCCCGAGGCCTGAAGTGACCGAAGCCTGGACCTACTGGGCCCCGGCGGAGGCCTTCACCGGATGGCGGCGCGAGGTGAACAGCGCGAGCGCCGCCATCGGCAGCAGCAGGGCGGCGCCGACCACGTTGAGCCAGCCGTAGCCCGCCTGGGACATGACCAGACCGGCGGCCGCGCCGCCGATGCCGGCGGCCGTGTTCATCGTGAGGTCGCCCAGGCCCTGTACGGCGGCGCGCGCGGCCTGCGGCACCGAGTCGGTCAGCAGCGCCGAGCCGGACACCATGCCGGCGGACCAGCCGAGGCCGAGCAGGAAGAGTCCGGCGGCGCTCTGGGCGTGGTTGGGGCCGGCTGTGCCGGCGAGCAGCGCGGCGATCGACAGCAGCCCAGCCGCCAGGCCGATCACGGTCAGCCGGCCCAGCCGGTCGGCGAGCCAGCCCATCACCGGCGAGAAGGCGAACATGCCGGCGATGTGCCCGCTGATGACCAGGCCGATGAGCTGGAGGCCGGCGCCGTGGTGGCCGAGGTCGACCGGTGTCATCACCATGATCGAGACCATGGCGGTGTGCGACACCGCGATGGTGAGCAGTGCGAGCCGGGCCCTGGGCGAGACCTTGACCGCCGCGAATCCGGCGCGCAGCGAGCGCCCGGCCGCGGTCTGCTCCGCGGGCCCGGCGAGGGCCCGCGCCGTCAGCAGGGGGTCCGGGCGCAGGAATACGGCGATCAGCGTGGCCGTGAGCACGAAGACGGCGCCCGCCCACACGAAGGGGCCCGCGGTCTGCGGTACGGAGGTGCCCGCGAAGCTGCGGCTGGCGGGGGCGGAGAGGTTGGGGCCGAGCACCGCGCCGAGGGTGGAGGCCCAGACGACCACCGAGATCGAGCGGGCCCGGCGGTCGGGCTCGGCGAGGTCGGCGGCGGCGAAGCGGGCCTGGAGGTTGGCGGAGGAGGCGGCTCCGAAGGCGGCCATGCCGAGCATCAGGAGCGGGAAGCTCTTCACCGAGGCGGCGAGGACCACGAGGGCCGCGCCGGTGGCGCCGATCAGATAGCCGAGGACCAGGCCGGGCCGGCGGCCGCGCCGCGTCATCAGCGCGGCGAGCGGCAGCGAGACGAGGGCCGTGCCGATCACGGACGCGGTCGACGCGAAACCGGACAGTGACTCCGTCCCGCTGATCTCGGTCGCCAGCACCGGGGCCAGGGCGATGCTGATGGGCACGCCGACGCCGCCCAGCATCTGCCCGGCGATCAGCACGCCGGAGGTGCGGCGCCGCAGTCGGGGCAGATCGGCGGGGGTGACCGGCGGGGCCGAGGGCCGGCCGGTGCCGGATATCGCGGTCACGCGGGCCCCCGGCGGGTGCGGGGCGCCGGGGCCGGGCCGGGGCGAAGGCCCTGGTGCCGGCACCGACATCGGCCGGAGGGGACGGCAGAAGTAGTCACTGCCGCAGTTTCCCACCCCTTACCGGCGGGGGGAACCGGGATTCCGGGGGCGTGCGGTGAGCGGCGCGTCCGCCGGTCGGCGGTTCAGAACAGCGGCGGCGGGAGGACGCCCTCCAGGGCGAGCAGGGTGCGCTTGGTCTCCACTCCGCCGCCGAAGCCGCCGATGCCGCCGTCGTTCTCCACGACCCGGTGGCAGGCCACCACCAGCGGCAGCGGGTTCGAGCCCATGGCGTTGCCGACGGCCTGGGCCGCGCCCGGCTGGCCGGCGCGGGCGGCCAGCTCGCCGTAGCTCACGACCGACCCATAGGGCACGGAACGGTCCAGTTCCAGCAGGACCTGCCGGTTGAAGCCGGAGCTGAGCCGCCAGTCCAGGGGCAGCTCGAAGCGCCGTAGCGTGCCGGCGAAGTAGGCGGTCAGCTGGCGTATCGGCTCGGCCAGCAGGACCTCCTCGCCGGGTGCGGGATGCCAGGCGTCGGCGCCGAGCCGGGAGATCAGCGAGTCGATCATCCTGTCCGCCCGGTCCGGCCCGGCGTGGAACTCCACCCGGACCAGTCCCTCCGGGGTCGCGGCCAGGAGCAGGGGGCCGATGTCGCTGGGGACGACGGTCCATTCGAGGCGCGGCCCGCGGGGCCGCTCGGTGCTGTCCACCCCTTCACGGTACGGCGCCCCGCAGACAACGCCGACAACGTCGACATCGCCGGCTCAGTACCCGCCCACCGCGTTGCGCACGACGTCGGGCTTGTTGGTGATGATTCCGTCCACGCCCATGTCCTGGACCTGGCGGGCGGCCTCCGCGCCGTCCACGGTCCAGGCGTCCACCTCCATCGCCTTTCCGTGGGCGCCCGCCAGCCCGTGCACGGCGTCCACCCAGTTGCCGTCGATGCTCTTGTACCAGGGGTTGATCCGGTCGGTGAACTCGGCGTACTTCGGCAGGTCGGCCACGGACGGCGTGCCGAGGTAGGCCGTCACGATGTCGGGGCGCAGCCCGTGGACGGTGCGGACAGACTCGGCGCTGAAGCTCTGGATCACCAGTCGGCGGCTCACGTGGTTCTCGTCGAGCCAGCCGGTCTCCTGCAGTACGCGCAGGGTCTGCTCTTCGATCCCGGGGTAGAGCTCGGGCTTCTTGATCTCCAGGAGCAGCCGCTGCTGGTTGCGCTGCACCCGGTTCATGTACTCCCGAAGGGTCGGCACGCGGGCGCCCGCGAACTGCGGTCCGAACCAGCTGCCCGCGTCCAGGCTGCGGATCTCCGCCGCCGTGAAGTCCTTGATGAGCCAGGACTTGCGGTCGGGGAACGCCTGCTTGACGTTGGTGGTGCGGAGCAGGGTGTCGTCGTGGATCACGACCAGTTCACCGTCCTTGGTCCGCTGGACGTCGTTCTCCACCCAGTCGAAACCCAGCGCCATCGCACGGTCGATCGATTCGAGGGTGTTCTCCGGGGCGTACGCCGAAGCCCCCCGGTGGGCGTACACGATCGGGTTGGACAGCCAGTCCGGACCGGGGGCCGCCGAGGCGGCCGTCGCACCGAACACGGACAGGGTGAGTCCAAGGAAAGCGGCGGTTGCCGCGGCGGCGGGTCGGACGTACATGCGCGTTCTCCTCGGGTCGTGAGCCCTGCTCCTGCCTCAAACGGGCTCGGAGCGGCATACGTTGCGGCGGTCCACCTGTGCGGTGCGTTTTCGACGCGCTTGCAGGTAAAGCTGCGTGTACGGCGATCATGGGGTTGGTGATCACCGGGCCGCCACCGAACTACGACAAACGGGCGCGACCCATACGGCCCCCGGGCCCACGGGATCGTCGACTGTCAGTGGGGGGTCGTACGGTTGACCCATGCGGCCCGTATCGAAGATCGAACGCACGGTGGCGCCTTTCGAGGTCGTCAGCTCCTACACGCCCAGTGGCGACCAGCCGGCGGCCATCGCCGAGCTGGAGAAGCGCATCCGTGCAGGTGAGAAGGACGTCGTGCTGCTCGGCGCGACCGGAACCGGCAAGTCGGCGACCACCGCCTGGATGATCGAGAAGCTCCAGCGGCCCACGCTGGTGATGGCACCTAATAAGACGCTCGCCGCCCAGCTGGCGAACGAGTTCCGCGAGCTCCTGCCGAACAACGCCGTCGAGTACTTCGTCTCGTACTACGACTACTACCAGCCCGAGGCGTACGTACCGCAGTCGGACACCTACATCGAGAAGGACTCCTCGATCAACGAGGAGGTGGAGCGGCTGCGCCACTCCGCGACGAACTCCCTCCTCACCCGGCGCGACGTCATCGTCGTCGCCTCCGTGTCCTGCATCTACGGCCTCGGCACCCCGCAGGAGTACGTGGACCGGATGGTCCCCCTCAAGGTCGGCGAGGAGATGGACCGGGACCAGCTGCTGCGCCGCTTCGTCGAGATCCAGTACACCCGCAACGACGTGGCCTTCACCCGTGGCACCTTCCGGGTGCGCGGGGACACCATCGAAATCTTCCCGGTCTACGAGGAACTGGCCGTCCGCATCGAGATGTTCGGCGACGAGATCGAGGCCCTGTCCACCCTGCATCCGCTGACCGGCGAGGTGATCAGCGAGGACCGCGAGCTGTACGTCTTCCCCGCCACCCACTACGTCGCCGGCCCCGAGCGCATGGAGAAGGCGATCAACGGCATCGAGGCCGAGCTGGCCGAGCGCCTCGCCGAGCTGGAGAAGCAGGGCAAGATGCTGGAGGCGCAGCGGCTGCGCATGCGCACCACGTACGACCTGGAGATGATGCGCCAGATCGGGTCCTGCTCCGGCATCGAGAACTACTCGCTGCACATGGACGACCGCGAGCGCGGCTCCGCGCCCAACACCCTCATCGACTACTTCCCCGAGGACTTCCTCCTCGTCATCGACGAGTCGCACGTGACGGTCCCGCAGATCGGCGCGATGTACGAGGGCGACGCCTCCCGCAAGCGGACCCTGGTGGACCACGGGTTCCGCCTCCCGTCGGCCCTGGACAACCGGCCGCTGAAGTGGGAAGAGTTCCAGGAGCGGATCGGCCAGACCGTCTACCTGTCGGCGACCCCCGGCAAGTACGAGCTCGCGCGCGGCGACGGCTTCGTCGAGCAGATCATCCGCCCGACCGGTCTCATCGACCCGGAGGTCGTGGTCAAGCCCACCGAGGGCCAGATCGACGACCTCGTGCACGAGATCCGCCGGCGGGTGGAGAAGGACGAGCGGGTCCTGGTCACCACCCTCACCAAGAAGATGGCCGAGGACCTCACCGACTACTTCCTGGAGCTCGGCATCCAGGTCCGCTACCTGCACAGCGACGTGGACACCCTGCGCCGCATCGAGCTGCTGCGCGAGCTGCGGGCCGGCGAGTACGACGTCCTGGTCGGCATCAACCTGCTGCGCGAGGGCCTCGACCTGCCCGAGGTGTCGCTCGTGGCGATCCTCGACGCCGACAAGCAGGGCTTCCTGCGCTCGGGCACCTCGCTGATCCAGACCATCGGCCGCGCGGCGCGCAACGTCTCCGGCCAGGTCCACATGTACGCCGACAGCATCACCCCGGCGATGGCCCAGGCGATCGACGAGACCAACCGGCGCCGGGAGAAGCAGGTCGCCTACAACACCGAGCACGGGATCGACCCGCAGCCGCTGCGCAAGAAGATCAACGACATCGTCGCCACCATCGCCCGGGAGGAGCTGGACACCGAGGAGCTCCTCGGCACCGGCTACCGGCAGACGAAGGACGGCAAGGCGCTGAAGGCGCCGGTGCCCGCGCTGGGCGGGAAGGCCGCCCAGGCCAAGGCGGGCAAGGGGGCGAAGGGGGCCAAGGCCACCGAGGTGCTCACCGACCGTCCCGCCGCCGAACTGGCCGCGCTCATCGAGCAGATGACCGAGCGGATGCGCGGCGCCGCCGCGGAGCTGCAGTTCGAGGTCGCCGCCCGGATCCGGGACGAGGTGGGCGAACTGAAGAAGGAGCTGCGTCAGATGAAGGAAGCGGGCCTCGCCTGACCCGGGGGCGGTCAGTAGGGTTGGGATCCAGTCGCAGGTACGTGCTGCGCACCCACATCGGGGGCGGGCCAGTGAGAGGGGACACGCGTGACGGTCAACATGACCAAGGGTCAGGCCATCAGTCTGCAGAAGGCGGACGGAGGCACCCTGACCGCGGTCCGGATGGGTCTCGGCTGGCAGGCTGCCAAGCGCCGCGGACTGTTCGGCTCGCGGACCCGGGAGATCGACCTCGACGCGTCGGCGGTGCTCTTCGCCGACAAGCAGCCCGTGGACGTCGTCTTCTTCCGGCACCTCCAGAGCGACGACGGCTCGGTCCGGCACACCGGTGACAACCTCGTCGGCGGCGCCGGCCAGGGCGGGGACGACGAGTCGATCCTCGTCGACCTCCAGCGCGTGCCGGTGCACATCGACCAGATCGTCTTCACGGTGAACTCCTTCACCGGCCAGACGTTCCAAGAGGTGCAGAACGCGTTCTGTCGCATCGTGGACGAGACCAACGGCCAGGAGCTGGCCCGCTACACCCTCGACGGCGGCGGTCAGTACACCGCGCAGATCATGGCGAAGGTGTCGCGCGTCGGCAGCGGCTGGCAGATGACGGCCCTCGGCAACCCGGCCAACGGCCGGACCTTCCAGGACCTGATGCCGTCGATCCTGCCGCACCTGTAAGCACAGGGCACAGCGCAGCAGAGCACGGCACAGCACAGCACAGCACGGCACAGCAGAAGAACGGGTACGGGGGAGGGGCTGCACGATGACGGCCGAACTGGTCCGGGGGCAGAACCACCCCCTGTCCCGGAGCCGGGTGGAGATCAGGGTCTCGGCGGGCACACCCGTGCTCGCCCTGGCCCAGTTCGCCGACGAGGCGGGCCGGCTCTCCGGGCCCGGGGCGGTGGCCCACCCCGGATCCCGGAGCCTGCCGGGCCTCGAAGTGCCCGGGGTCGTCTCCGGTCAGCACCGGATAGAGGTCGACCTCGACACCGTCGGCGCGGCCGTGCACCGGGTCGGGGTCGTCCTCGTCCTGCCGCCCGGCGGCCCGGCACGCTTCGGCGCGGTCCCGGCCTCCTACGTGTCCGTGGCCGAACCGGAGGGCGCCGAGCTCGCCGGATACACGATGACCGACCTGGACACCGAGACCGCCGTCCTGGCCCTGGAGCTGTACCGGCGCCAGGGCGCCTGGAAGGTGCGCGCCGTGGGCCAGGGGTACGCCGCCGGACTGGGCGCGCTGCTGGCCGACGGCGGCCTGGCCGGCCCGGCCGCCACCGAGCTGGCCGCCGTCGCACTGGGGCTCACGCCGTCGGGGGACATCACCCTGGCGGCCATGCCCACCGGGTCGGCGCCCACCCTGCCCCAGGGCCTGCGCTCACCGGGCCCGCAGGACGCGCCCGCACCCGTGGCCCCCGTACCCACGACCCCCGCGCCGCCGGACCCGTTCCCGGTCTCCGGCTCGCCCTACGACGCCGCGCCCGGAGCCGGACCGGGCCCGGGCTCCGGCCCCGCGACGGTGCCCGGCGCCGACGCCGCGGGTTCACCGCCCACCATCAGCTACGCCCACCCCCGCCGCCGCACCAGCACCGAACCGCCGGAGCCCGCGCCGCGCCCCGCTGCGCCCGCGCAGCCCGGCGAGGCGCCCCGGCCCGTCGCCGGGGATGCGAGCGGCTGGTCCATGGAGGAACGGCTCTACAACCAGGTCTGGGGCATGTTCGAGGACCTGGCCCGATCCGTCGCCGCCTACCGCGGAGCCGTCGAGTTCGCCGACTCCCGCATGGACCGTGAGCTCGACGAAGCCCTGGCCGACCCGCGCCACCGCCTGGGCGGCTCCGGCAACGCCGCCCGCGACACCGTCCGGGCCCGCCGCGACGAGCTGGTTGCGCGGGCGCAGGCCGTGCTCGACCGGGACCTCGCCCAGCTCACCGCCGAGTCCGAGGTGGTCGAGCCCGCGCTGCCGACCGCGTACGCCCGCTGGGACAGCCCCGTCTGGCATGCGCACGCCGTGCCCGCGGAGAGCCCGCTGGCCCTGCGCCTCGGCGATCTCAGCCTGCCGGAGGGGCCCGGCCTGCGGATCCCCATGCTGGTGCGGGTCCCGCTGGAGCGGGGCCTGTGGATCGACAACGGCCGCACCGGTTCCGAAGCCGCGATGGCCATGGACACCGACCGGCTGCGCCGGGCCGCCATGGACATGGCCGTCGCGCACGCCGTACGGCTGCTGGGTGCCCACCCCGCCGACCGGTTCGCCGTCCACGTCATCGACGCGGCCGGCGCCGGAGCTGCCTCGCTGGCGCCGCTGGTGCGCGCCGGTGTGCTGGCCGGGCCGCCAGCCGCCGGGGCCGCGGGGGTCACCGAGACCCTGGAGCGGCTGACCCGGCGCGTGGACCTCGTACAGATGGCGGTGCGGGCCGGGGCTCCGGAGGACCTGCCGCCCGATGTGGACACGGCCGATCAGCTGCTGATCGTGCACGATTTCCCGCACGGGTTCGACGACCGCGCCGTCACCCGTCTGCGCTACCTCGCCGATGAGGGTCCGGCGGTCGGCGTGCACCTGCTGATGGTCGCGGACCGGGACGAGGCCTCGGCCTACGGGCCGCTGCTGGATCCGCTGTGGCGCTCGCTGATGCGGCTGTCGCCCGTGCCGGACGACCATCTCGCCGATCCGTGGGTCCACCACGCCTGGACCTTC
Source organism: Streptomyces sp. GL_140 (assembly GCF_057834465.1). Taxonomy (NCBI): domain Bacteria; kingdom Bacillati; phylum Actinomycetota; class Actinomycetes; order Kitasatosporales; family Streptomycetaceae; genus Streptomyces; species Streptomyces sp. GL_140. The sequence goes on along the minus strand of NZ_CM174404.1, from coordinate 2,227,041 downwards.
GAGGCGGACCTGCCGCCGCAGGGCAGCCGGGTCCTCGACCAGGTATTGGAGCGGGTGGCGGTGGCCCGGCGGGGCTCCGGGCGGTGACCGCGGGCGGTCCGCCGCCCTGCCCCGGATGACCGGCCGTTGAGCAATTCTTGGTCTCCCCTTTACCTTGAGCGTCCGCTACGGGTACGCTTATGAGTGCGGAGGGGAGTATTCCTGCTTTCCTGCTACGGCGTGCCCGTCAATACGGACTGCAATCGGTCCCGGGGCGCCGGCCCGTGGCCTCCAGGCCGTCCGGGTGGAAGAGACCTCCGGCAGCGATGACGCTGACAAAGTGCTGAGCCATCTGCCGGAGGCATGTTCACTGTGGACGTTTCGTTGACCCTCTGGGTGCTGACCATTCTGGGTCTGGGCATCCTGATCGGCGCCGATTTCTTCATCGGCCGCAAACCCCATGACGTTTCCATGAAGGAAGCGGGCATCTGGACGGTCGTCTGGATCGCCCTCGCCGCGCTCTTCGGCCTGGGCCTGTTGTTCTTCGGCCACGGCCAGGCCTCTCAGGAATTCTTCGCCGGTTTCATCACCGAGAAGTCCCTGAGCGTGGACAACCTCTTCGTCTTCGTCCTGATCATGGCGAAATTCTCGGTCCCCTCCCACCTCCAGCAGCGCGTGCTGCTGGTGGGCGTACTGATCGCCCTGGTCCTGCGGGCGATCTTCATCGCGGCGGGCGCCGCGATCATCGCCAACTTCTCGTGGGTCTTCTACATCTTCGGCGCGTTCCTCATCTACACCGCGTGGAAGCTGATCCAGGAAGCCCGCAAGGACGAGGATGAAGAGGAGTTCGAGGAGAACCGTCTCCTCAAGTCCATCGAGAAGAAGTTCGGCGTCGCGGACCGCTACCACGGCACCAAGCTCTTCATCGAGAAGAACGGCAAGCGGATCCTGACCCCCCTGATGGTGGTCATGCTCGCCATCGGCACCACCGACGTGCTGTTCGCCCTGGACTCGATCCCCGCGATCTTCGGCCTCACCCAGGACCCGTACATCGTCTTCACGGCCAACGCCTTCGCCCTGATGGGCCTGCGCCAGCTGTACTTCCTCATCGGCGGCCTGCTCAAGAAGCTGGTCCACCTCAGCTACGGCCTCTCCGTCATCCTGGGCTTCATCGGCATCAAGCTCGTGCTGCACGCCCTGCACGAGTCGGGCCTGCACGTCCCGCAGATCTCCATCCCGGTCTCCCTGGGCGTCATCTGCGGCGTGCTGGTGATCACCACGATCACCAGCCTCATCGCCTCGAAGAAGCAGGCGGCGGCCGAGGCCGCCGCCAGCCCGGAGCACATCGAGGCCTAGTACGCGCCGGCCGCGGCCCTACGGGGCTACGCGGGGGCGGCCGCTCCGGCCGCCCCCGCTTCGGCGTCCGCACCCTTGCCGGCGCCCTTGCCCGTGCCCACGTCCGCGCCCTTGTCCGGGTCCTTGCCGGGGCCCGACCGCCGGCGCACGACCACCGGGTTCGTCTCCGGCAGCAGCGCGAAGCAGGCCAGCGAGACCAGGGCGATCGCCGTCAGGTACACCGCGACGGCCCACGGCGGACCCGGGCCGTCCGCCAGGGCCGTCGCCACGATCGGGGTCAGCGCGCCGCCGAGCACCCCGCCGAGGTTGTAGCCGACGGCCGCGCCCGTGCAGCGGATCCGCGGGGCGTAGAGCTCGGGCAGGTACGCGCCCACCACCGCGAACATCGTCACCATGCCGAGCAGGGCGCCGAGCAGCCCCAGCGTCATCAGCAGCGGGTCGGCCGTGCGCAGCAGGGCCACGAAGGGGAACATCCACAGCGCGCAGGCCGCACAGCCCGCCAGGCACAGCGGGCGCCGGCCGTAGCGGTCGCCGAGCACCGCCACCACCGGGGTCGCCAGGCCCTTGAGCGCGACGGCCGCCATGACGCACGCGAGCATCACCGGGCGCCGCACGCCCATGTGCTCGGTGGCGTACGCGAGGGACCAGGTGGTGGCCGCGTAGAAGACGGCGTACCCCACGGCCAGCGCCCCGCCGGTCAGCAGGAGCAGCCGCCAGTGGCCCCGTACGACCTCGGCCAGCGGTGCGTCCGCCCGGCGGCCGGTCTCGGCGAGCGCGCGGAACTGCGGGGTCTCCTCCACCGAGCGGCGCAGCCACAGTCCGGCCAGGGCCAGCAGCCCGGCCGCCCAGAACGGCACGCGCCAGCCCCAGGAGGCGAACTGCCCGTCGGTGAGGGTGCTCGTCAGGGTCAGCATCAGCCCGTTGGCCAGTAGGAACCCCACGGCCGGGCCCATCTGCGGGAAGCTCGACCACAGCCCGCGCCGGCGCTCGGGGGCGTGCTCGGCAGTCAGCAGCACCGCGCCGCCCCATTCGCCGCCCAGGCCGAAGCCCTGCAGGAACCGCAGCAGGATCAGCAGCAGCGGAGCCGCCACCCCGATCGAGGCGTACGAGGGCACGCAGCCCACCGCCACCGTGGCCAGCCCGGTCAGCAGCAGCGAGCCGAGCAGTACCGGGCGGCGGCCGTAGCGGTCGCCGATGTGGCCGAAGACGGCGGAGCCGAGAGGGCGGGCGAGGAAGCCGACGCCGAAGGTGCCGAAGGCGGCGAGGGTCGCGGCGAGCGGCGAGAAGGAGGGGAAGAAGAGCGGCCCGAGGACCAGGGCGGCGGCGGTGCCGTAGACGAAGAAGTCGTAGAACTCGATGGCGGTGCCGGCCAGGGAGGCCGAGGCGAGCCGGAGCATGGAGGGCCGCTCGGGAGCGGGGGCCCCGGGGTCCTGGGAGGCCGGGGCGGGGGAGGGGTCTTGTTGCATGGTGCAGCAATTACCCCGCCCCACACCCTCAGGACGTGCGTTCGGTCATCATCGACCGGAAGGAGTGCAGACCGTGGCCGGGTTGACGCGGCCGCCGTCGGCTACCAGCCGCGCTCGCGCCATTCGGCCAGGTGGGGACGTTCGTTGCCGAGCGTGGTGTCGCCGCCGTGGCCCGGGTAGACCCAGGCCTCGTCCGGCAGCGCGCCGAAGATCTTCTCCTCGACGTCGTCCACGAGCTGGACGAAGGCCTTCGGGTCGCCCCAGGTGTTTCCGACGCCGCCCGGGAAGAGGCAGTCGCCGGTGAACACGTGCGGGTGGCCGTGCGGGTCGTCGTAGACCAGCACGATCGACCCGGGGGTGTGGCCGACCAGGTGGCGGGCGGTCAGCGTGACCCGTCCGACCGTGATCGTGTCCCCGTCCGCGACGAGGACGTCGGTCGGGACCGGGATGCCCTCCGCGTCGTGGGCGCCCGCGTACGTCCGCGCGCCGGTGGCCTCGACCACCTCCGCCAGCGCGCCCCAGTGGTCGCCGTGCCGGTGGGTGGTGACCACGGACGCGATGCCGCCGTCGCCGATCAGGTTCAGCAGGGTCTGGGGCTCGGCGGCGGCGTCGATCAGCAGCTGCTCGTCGGTGGCCCGGCACCGCAGCAGGTAGGCGTTGTTGTTCATGCCTCCCACCGCGACCTTGGAGATCATGAGGTCCGAGAGTTCGTGCACGTCGGCCGGACCGCCGACTTTGACCGCTCCGCTGTACGTCATGAACCGATCCTAGAGCGCGGGGAGGGCGGGCAGCGGGCCGCCTTCGACGGACAGGTGCGCTCCCTCGGGTCCGCGGCCGGCCAGCCAGCCGAGGAGCTCGTCCGCGGGCCCGGAGACGGTCACGGGGTCGCCCTCGGTGCCGCCGGTGTGCCAGGTGCGGTCGTCGGCGTCCGTCTTCAGCGTGACCGGGGGGACCTCGGGGTGGCCGGACCAGCGGTCGGCCAGGAATTCGATCTCCTGTCCGGTGAACCGGTCGGAGAGGTCCGCGAGCTCGTAGCCGATGTTCAGGTCGACGTGGTGCAGCTCGACCTCGACCAGGCGCCGGAAGGGGATGCGGGCGGCGCTGTCGGTGACGCCGTTGCGCAGCTCCAGCGTGCGCGTCCAGTCCTTCGGGGCCTCGGCGACGGCCTGCCAGGCGGCCGCGGAATTCCGGACGTCCTCGAGCTGTTCCAGCAGAGGACGTCCCGAATCGCGCTCGATGTCCGAGTCGCGGGCGGTGCCGCTCTCGTACATCGGGCGGCCCTCGAAGACGTTCACCAGGGCGTCGGCGTTGCGGGCGAGGTGGGCCAGGATGTGGCCCCGGGTCCAGCCGGGGAGATGTGACTCTTCGGCCAGAGCGGCGTTGTCCAGCTTCGCGACTGCGGTCAGCAGCCGGTCGGTGGCTTCACGTACAGATCGCAGGTCGTGCACATGATCAATCATGCGGCCGAGCCTAGTGGTTGAAGGGCCCGAGCCACACGTTCGGGTGAAGCAGTCGGCGGAGTGCCGGAAATCGAATGCACGTGCTATACGCTCGGAGTCCAGTCTCCAAGTCCATCGCAGAGGCGCCCCCCAATACCCTGGGACGGGGGCCGGTGCCCCCGCTCTCTCAAGAAAGGTGCGGACCGGCGTGACCGACCGTCTCATCGTTCGTGGCGCTCGCGAGCACAACCTCAAGAACGTCTCGCTCGACCTGCCCCGCGACTCCCTCATCGTCTTCACCGGGCTCTCCGGTTCGGGCAAGTCCTCCCTCGCCTTCGACACGATCTTCGCCGAGGGCCAGCGCCGCTACGTCGAGTCGCTCTCGTCGTACGCCCGCCAGTTCCTCGGGCAGATGGACAAGCCCGACGTGGACTTCATCGAGGGCCTCTCCCCGGCCGTCTCGATCGACCAGAAGTCCACGTCCCGCAACCCGCGCTCCACCGTGGGCACCATCACGGAGGTCTACGACTACCTCCGCCTGCTCTTCGCCCGCATCGGCAAGCCCCACTGCCCCGAGTGCCGTCGGCCGATCTCGCGGCAGTCGCCGCAGGCGATCGTCGACAAGGTGCTCGCACTGCCCGAGGGCAGCCGCTTCCAGGTGCTGTCGCCGCTGGTGCGCGAGCGCAAGGGCGAGTTCGTCGACCTCTTCGCCGACCTCCAGACCAAGGGCTACAGCCGCGCCCGGGTCGACGGGGAGACGATCCAGCTCTCCGAGCCGCCCACGCTCAAGAAGCAGGAGAAGCACACCATCGAGGTGGTCATCGACCGCCTCACGGTCAAGGAGGGCGCCAAGCGCCGCCTGACCGACTCCGTGGAGACCGCCCTCGGGCTCTCCAGCGGCATGGTGATCCTGGACTTCGTCGACCTCGCCGAGGACGACCCCGAGCGCGAGCGGATGTACTCCGAGCACCTCTACTGCCCCTACGACGACCTCTCCTTCGAGGAGCTGGAGCCGCGCTCCTTCTCCTTCAACTCGCCCTTCGGCGCCTGCCCCGAGTGCACCGGCATCGGTACGCGCATGGAGGTGGACCCGGAGCTGATCGTCCCGGACGAGGACAAGTCCCTGGACGAGGGCGCGGTCTCGCCGTGGTCGCTCGGCCACACCAAGGACTACTTCCAGCGGCTGATCGGCGCGCTCGCCGGGGAGCTGGGCTTCCGCACCGACATCCCGTGGGCCGGGCTGCCGCTGCGGGCCAAGAAGGCCCTGCTGTACGGCCACAAGACGCAGATCGAGGTCCGCTACCGCAACCGGTACGGGCGCGAGCGGGCCTACACCACGGCCTTCGAGGGCGCGGTTCCCTTCGTCAAGCGGCGGCACTCGGAGTCCGAGAGCGACGCCAGCCGCGAGCGCTTCGAGGGCTACATGCGCGAGGTGCCCTGCCCCACCTGCCAGGGCACCCGGCTCAAGCCGATCGTGCTCGCGGTGACCGTGATGGACCGGTCCATCGCAGAGGTCGCCGCGATGTCGATCAGCGAGTGCGCGGACTTCCTCGGCAGGATGAGGCTGGACGCCCGCGACAAGCAGATCGCCGAGCGGGTCCTCAAGGAGGTCAACGAGCGGCTGCGCTTCCTCGTGGACGTCGGCCTCGACTACCTCTCGCTCAACCGCGCCGCCGGCACCCTGTCGGGCGGCGAGGCCCAGCGCATCCGCCTCGCCACGCAGATCGGCTCCGGCCTCGTGGGCGTGCTCTACGTCCTGGACGAGCCCTCCATCGGCCTGCACCAGCGGGACAACCACCGCCTGATCGAGACCCTCGTACGGCTGCGGGACATGGGCAACACGCTCATCGTCGTCGAGCACGACGAGGACACCATCAAGGTGGCCGACTGGGTCGTGGACATCGGTCCGGGCGCCGGCGAGCACGGCGGCAAGGTCGTGCACAGCGGCTCGTTGAAGGAGCTGCTGAAGAACCCCGAGTCGATCACCGGCCAGTACCTGTCCGGCAAGCGGTCCATCCCGCTCCCGGACGTACGCCGTCCCGTGGATCCGGCGCGCAAGCTGACGGTCCACGGCGCCAAGGAGAACAACCTCCGCGACATCGACGTGTCCTTCCCGCTGGGCGTGCTCACCGCGGTGACGGGCGTCTCGGGCTCGGGCAAGTCCACGCTGGTCAACGACATCCTCTACACGCACCTGGCGCGCGAGCTCAACGGCGCCCGGTCGGTGCCGGGGCGGCACACGCGGGTGGACGGCGACGAACTCGTCGACAAGGTCGTGCACGTGGACCAGTCGCCGATCGGGCGGACCCCGCGGTCCAACCCGGCGACGTACACGGGCGTCTTCGACCACGTCCGCAAGCTGTTCGCGGAGACGATGGAGGCGAAGGTGCGCGGCTACCTGCCGGGCCGCTTCTCCTTCAACGTCAAGGGCGGCCGCTGCGAGAACTGCTCCGGCGACGGCACGATCAAGATCGAGATGAACTTCCTGCCGGACGTCTACGTCCCGTGCGAGGTCTGTCACGGCGACCGGTACAACCGGGAGACGCTGGAGGTCCACTACAAGGGCAAGTCCATCGCCGAGGTCCTGAACATGCCGATCGAGGAGGCCGCCGGCTTCTTCGAGGCGGTTCCCACGATCTCGCGGCACCTGAAGACCCTGAACGAGGTGGGGCTGGGGTACGTGCGCCTCGGCCAGTCCGCGCCGACGCTCTCGGGCGGTGAGGCGCAGCGCGTGAAGCTGGCTTCGGAGCTCCAGAAGCGCTCCACGGGCCGGACGGTGTACGTCCTGGACGAGCCCACGACGGGTCTGCACTTCGAGGACATCTCGAAGCTGATCAAGGTGCTGTCGGGGCTGGTGGACAAGGGGAACTCGGTGATCGTCATCGAGCACAACCTGGACGTGGTCAAGACCGCCGACTGGGTCGTGGACATGGGCCCCGAGGGCGGCTACGGCGGCGGCCTCGTCGTCGCGGAGGGCACCCCGGAGCAGGTGGCGTCGGTGGGCGCGAGCCACACGGGCAAGTTCCTGCGGGACATCCTGGGGGCGGACCGGATCTCCGACGCGGTGGCCTCGGAGCCGGCCCGTCCGGCGAAGCGGGCTGCGGCGAAGAAGGCGGCGGCTCCGGCGAAGAAGGCCGTGGCCAAGAAGGCCGTGGCGAAGAAGGCGACCCGGGCGCGCAAGGCGTAGCCGCTGCGCGGGGCGGAGCTCCCCTACCCACCCTTCGCCCGTTCCCTGGGGCTCCGCCCCAGACCCCGCGCCTCAAACGCCGACGGGGCTGGAGTGTGCCGCTGCGCGGCATTTTCAGCCCGTCCGGCGCTTGAGGACCGGGTCCGGGCAGAGCCCGGGGAACGGCGGAAAGGTCAGAGCTCCGCCGCGTACGGGGGCTCCGCGCCTGCCCGGGTGCAGGTCAGCGCCGCCGCGTCGGCGGCGTAGGACAGGACCTCGGGCCAGTCCGCCCGCCCGACGCCGCCCGGGAGGCCCGAAAGCCGGTGCAGCAGGGCCGCGTTCACGGTGTCGCCCGCGCCGATGGTGTCCACCACCCCGACCCGGCGGGCGGGCACCGAGTGCTCCGCCCCCTCCCGGGTCCACACCGTCAGACCCCCGGCCCCCCGGGTGAGCACCACCGCCGAGGGTCCCGCCGCCAGCCAGTCCCGGACCCGGCCGCCCAGCCAGGCGGCGTCCTCCTCCGACAGCTTCAGCACCGAGACGTACGGGAGCCAGGACAGGAAGCGTTTGCGGTACGCGTCCGGCTCCGCGATCAGCGTCGGCCGGATGTTGGGGTCGAGCAGGGTGAGCAGCCCGCGCCCGGACTCCCGGCGCAGCAGGGCCTCGTAGGCTCCGGCGCCGGGCTCCAGCACCAGGGAGCAGGTGCCGAGCGCGAGGGCCCGTACGCCCTCCGGGAGCGCGGGCGGCAGCCGGAACAGCCGGTCGGCGGTGCCCTCGACGTAGAAGCCGTAGGCCGCCGAGCCGTCCGGGGCCAGTGACGGCACGGCCAGGGTGGTCGGCTCCGGACCGCGCTGGACCAGGGACAGGTCCACGCCGGCCGCCCGCAGCCCGGCGAGCAGCGAGGCGCCGAAGCCGTCCGTGGAGACCCGGGAGCAGAAGGCGGTCCGCGCACCGAGCCGGCCCAGCGCGAGCGCGGTGTTGTACGGTCCGCCGCCCGGCCGGGGCAGCAGGGCGCCCGGCGGCTCCGCGACGGGCACCAGGTCGATCAGGGCTTCTCCACCGACGACGATCACGCGGGGGAAGGTATCCCATCGGGCGGCGGTATCGTCGGGTGGGCCTGCGGCCGTCTCTCGCGGACCTGACCGACAGGATCCGAAAGAGACGGCCCGGCCCGGCCGATCGCACACCTCAGGAGAACCGCATGTCCGCGTCGCAGTCCGCAGCCCGTCGTACCGTCCTCAAGGGCGCGGCCGCGCTCGCCGGGGCCGTCGGCGCCGGAGCAACGCTCGCGGCCTGCTCCACCGAGAGCAACAGCGGCCACGGCAGCCCCGCGGTCCCGGCCGAGCCGGTGGAGCTCGGGGCCGCGACCGAGGTCCCGGTGGGCGGCGCCAAGCTGTTCCGGGAGAAGAAGCTGATCGTCAGCTGCCAGGAGGCGGGCCAGTACAAGGCCTTCAGCGCGCAGTGCACGCACGCGGGCTGCGTCCTGGACAAGATCGTCAAGGGTGAGGGCACCTGCCCCTGCCACGGCAGCCGCTTCGACGTGACCACCGGCAAGGTCCTGCAGGGCCCGGCCACCGACCCGCTGCCGGAGGTCCCGGTGAAGGCGGAGAACGGCAAGCTCGTCACGGGCTGAGCGGTCGGTCGGCCGGGCGGGCGGCTGAGCGGCTGGCTGAGCGGTCGCCGTGGCAGGCCCTAGTCCCAGTCCCAGGCGATCCCCAGGATCCCGCGCCGGACCCCCTGTTCCACCAGGTGCACGGCCCGGTGCGGGCCGCTCGGGATCAGGTCGCAGAGGTGCCCGCGCGGGGCGCCCGGGCCGCTGCGGGTGAAACGGCGGCAACGCACCGGCAGGGCGGCCTCGTCGAATCGGACCTGGAGCACGTACTGCCCGCCGGTGTAGCTGAAGCCGCGGACGTACTCGGTGCTGCGGCCGCCGGTTCCGTCCTCGAAGCCGTAGCCGAAGACGTAGGTGTCCCCGGCGCGGAGCCGGGCGTCGAAGAGCAGCTCGGCGACGACCACCCCGGCCTCGGGGTGGCGGCGGATCCGCCCGGTCCGGCAGTTGTCGTCGGCGTGGACCCGGATGCGGGCGGGGTCGCAGCCGGGGTCCCCGTGGTGGACGGCGACGTACCGGTCGACCCCGTCGCGGTGGGCCCGTACGACGTGCTGCGATTCGCGGCCCAGCAGTTCCCCCGCGGGCCCGATCCGCACCCGCTCGTGGTGGCCGACCGTGTGCAGGCCGCCGTCGGCGGGCAGTTCCATGCCGGCCAGTACCGCCTCCACGGCCGCGCCCACGCTGACCAGCGCCCGGTACGGGCGCGCCTGGGGTCTCGGGGTCTCGGACCCGGTGGCGGGATCCGGCGCGGCCAGCAGCCGCAGCAGGGTGCCTTCGGGCAGTTCGAGGATCTGCTCCAGGGCCCGTACGGCCTTCAGGGACTCGGGGCGGCGCGGCCGCCTGGCGCCCTGCTGCCAGTAACTGAGGCTGGTCACCCCGAGCTTGATGCCGCGTGCGGCGAGCCGGTGCTGGACCCGGTGCAGGGGGAGTCCGCGGGCGGTGAGGGCGGCGCGGAGCGCGAGGTGGAAGGGGCCGGTGCGCAGCAGGTGCGGTAACTCCGGGGCGCCGTCCGCGTGTCTGCCGTCCGAAAGTCTGCTGTCCGCGCTCGACCGCATGGGGGCCTCCTGTGAACGTTCACGAAAGCGGGGTGCGGGCGGTCCCGCGGTGACGTCCGAGGTCCGGGTGCGTCCAGGTGGACTGGTGGCGGACGTTCACACTCTGGCCCCACCGTTCACACTGCGATGTCACGCCGTATTGAAGCGTGTTGACCTGTTCCCGACAACACCTGATGCTCCTCCACAGCGTCCGGACGCGCTCCTCCACCCCCACTCCCCACCTCGGGAGGAACGCGATGCGCAACAGAAACCGGCGGCTTTCCCTCGCCGCCTTCGTCACCGCCCTGCTCCTCGCCCTGCCCACCGGTACCGCCACCGCCGCCGATGTCGCCGCCGGTACGGGCACCACGACCGCCACCACCGCCGCCACGACCACCACCGCCGCCGCCCCGTCGGCCGACAGCGCCGCCCTGGCGTCCAAGCGCCTCAACATCACCATGCAGGCGCAGCAGAAGACCAACTGGTGCTGGGCAGCGAGCGGCAACACCATCGCCACCTGGTTCGGCCGCAGCTACAGCCAGAACCAGTTCTGCAACGCCGCCTTCAACCGCCAGCAGGGCTACGACTGCCCCAACAACCAGGCCAGCCTGGCCAACGTGCAGACCGCCCTGCGCTGGGCCGGCATCAACTCCGGCTCCTATGTGACCGGCTGGCTCCAGTACTCCACCGTGCAGAGCGAGATCAACGCGAACCGCCCGGTCGAGACCCGCATCGAGTGGTCCAACGGCGGCGGCCACATGCACGTCGTCTACGGCTACGACACCGCGAACAGCTGGGTGTACTGGGGCGACCCGTGGCCCTCCAGCGACCGCTACAACTGGGCCTCCCACGCCTGGTACGTGGACAACAGCGCCTTCTCCTGGACCCACTCCCTCTACCGGATCGGGGCGTGACCCCATGAATCCTCGCCTCGCCGCCGCGGTCGTCCTCGCGACCGCGGCACTCGCCCTGGCCCCCACCCGGGCAACCGCGGCGCCGGTGCCGCAGCCCCTGAGCGCCACCGCCGAGATCCGGGCCGCCGCCGCGCAGGCGGCCGCGGCCCCGGACGCCCTCGCCACCCTGTCCCGGTTCTTCTCCCGGGAGGGCAAGGTCACGCTGAGCTCCGCGCAGCCCCGTATCGAGGGCGAGGCGATCGCGGTGAACTACCTGTCGCCGGACTTCGTGGCGGGGAAGGCGGGCGCGAGCGTGTCCCGCCTGGAGTTCCTCGCCAGCAAGGCGGTCTCCTCCGACGGCCAGCAGGCCGCGCTGTGGACCGCGAGGACGGAAGCGGGCTGGCAGGTGGTGAACATCGCCACCGGTGACGACGAGTTCCGCTACGCGCAGCTCGGCGCGGCGAAACTTGTGGGCGGCACGGTGTTCCGCGAGCCGCAGATCGACGCGTGGTACGTGGCCCGGGGCGATCGGGTGCTGCCGCTCGACGAGGACGCGGTACGGGCCGTCGGCGCGCAGGGCACCAGCCTGGCCGCGTACCGGACCCGGGTCGTGAAGGCGTACGGGGACAAGCTCCCCGGCTCCGCCTACTCCAAGTCCGGCAAGGCCGGTGGCTTCGCCCCCACGGAAGCCACCATCGGGTCCGCTTCCGGGCCCGCCGCCGGACCGGGTTCCGCCGGAGCGCCGGCGGCCGCCGGAGCCGTGGCGCTGGCGCTGGGTGCGGCCGGCGCGGCGGCCGTGCGGCGCTCACGGCGGCAGCGGGTGGTGCGGGCGTAGCCACCCGGGGGCCCGGCCGCCGACCGGGCGGCCGGGCCCCGCGCCGCAGCAGGGGGAACGGCTCGGTTGTCGGCGGGCGACAGTAGGGTGGTTGGCATGGCCGACCCTTCCAGCTACCGCCCCAAGCCGGGACAGATCCCCGACTCCCCGGGGGTCTACAAATTCCGCGACGAGCACCGCCGGGTGATCTACGTCGGGAAGGCCAAGAGCCTGCGCCAGCGGCTGGCCAGCTACTTCCAGGACCTCGCCGGACTGCATCCCCGCACCGCCACCATGGTGACCACGGCCGCCTCCGTCGAGTGGACCGTGGTCTCCACCGAGGTCGAGGCGCTCCAGCTCGAATACTCCTGGATCAAGGAGTTCGACCCCCGGTTCAACGTCAAGTACCGGGACGACAAGAGCTACCCCTCCCTCGCCGTGACCATGAACGAGGAGTACCCCCGGGTCCAGGTCATGCGCGGGCCCAAGAAGAAGGGCGTGCGCTACTTCGGCCCCTACGGGCACGCCTGGGCCATCCGCGAGACCGTCGACCTGATGCTCCGGGTCTTCCCCGTCCGCACCTGCTCCGCCGGGGTGTTCAAGCGCTCCGCCCAGATCGGCCGCCCCTGCCTCCTCGGCTACATCGGCAAGTGCTCCGCGCCCTGCGTCGGCCGGGTCACCCCCGACGAGCACCGGGAACTGGCCGAGGACTTCTGCGAGTTCATGGCCGGCCGCACCGGCAGCCACCTCTCCCGCCTCGAAGGGCAGATGCACGAGGCCGCCGAGGAGATGGAGTACGAGAAGGCCGCGCGGCTGCGCGACGACATAGGGGCCCTGCGCCGGGCCATGGAGAAGAACGCGGTCGTGCTCGCCGACGCCACCGACGCCGACCTGTTCGCGGTCGCCGAGGACGAGCTCGAAGCGGCCGTGCAGATCTTCCACGTGCGCGGCGGCCGGGTCCGCGGTCAGCGCGGCTGGGTCACCGACAAGGTGGAGGCCGTGGACACGGCCGGGCTCGTCGAGCACGCCCTCCAGCAGCTCTACGGGGAGGAGAAGGGCGAGTCCGTCCCCAAGGAGGTGCTGGTCCCGGCGCTCCCCGAGGACACCCCGGCGCTCTCCGAGTGGCTGGCCGAGCGGCGCGGCGCCCAGGTCAGCCTGCGCATCCCGCAGCGCGGGGACAAGAAGGCGCTGATGGAGACCGTCCACCGCAACGCCCAGCAGTCCCTGGCCCTGCACAAGACCAAGCGCGCCGCCGACTTCACCACCCGCTCGCGGGCCCTGGAGGAGCTCGCCGAGGCGCTGGAGCTGGACGCGGCGCCGCTGCGCATCGAGTGCTTCGACATCTCGCACCTGCAGGGCGACGACGTGGTGGCCTCGATGGTCGTCTTCGAGGACGGGCTGGCGCGCAAGAGCGAGTACCGCAGGTTCCAGATCAAGTCGTTCGAGGGGCAGGACGACGTCCGCTCCATGCACGAGGTGGTCTCCCGGCGCTTCCGCCGCTACCTCCAGGAGAAGCTGAAGACGGGGGAATGGTCCCCCGGGGACGGCGAGGACGGCCCCGACGCCGAGCCGGTCGCCGACGCCGCCGGGTTCGAGGTGGACGCGGCCGCGGACGACGGCCGGCCCAAGCGCTTCGCCTACCCGCCCCAGCTCGTCGTGGTCGACGGCGGGCAGCCGCAGGTGGCCGCCGCCCAGCGGGCCCTGGAGGAGCTCGGGATCGACGACGTGGCCGTGTGCGGCCTGGCCAAGCGCCTCGAGGAGGTCTGGCTGCCCGGCGAGGACGACCCGGTGGTGCTGCCCCGGACCAGCGAGGGCCTCTACCTGCTCCAGCGGGTCCGTGACGAAGCCCACCGGTTCGCCATCCAGTACCAGCGCAACAAGCGCGCCAAGCGGCTGAAGTCCGGCCCGCTGGACGAGGTCCCCGGACTGGGCGAGAGTCGCAAACTGGCCCTGGTGAAGCATTTCGGTTCGGTGAAAAAGCTCAGGCAGGCGACAATCGACCAGATCTGCGAGGTCCCGGGCATAGGCCGCAAGACGGCCGAGACCGTGGCCGCGGCCCTCGCCCAGGCGGTTCCCGCTGGTCCCGCGGTCAACACGGCGACCGGCGAGATCATCGAGGATGAGACCACCGCGACCGCGGGGGCAGCATCCGAACGGGGGACCGAGCAATGACCGAGCACGAAACCCACAACGAAACCGACCGCAAGACCGAGTACGACCGAGACGGAGCACAGGTGAGTACGGGCACGACAGTGGAGCCCGGAGATACCGCCGAGGCGGCCATCCCCGAGCTGGTGATCATCTCCGGAATGTCCGGGGCCGGCCGCAGTACGGCGGCCAAGTGCCTGGAGGACCTCGGCTGGTTCGTGGTCGACAACCTCCCGCCGGCGCTGATCCCCACCATGGTGGAACTCGGCGCCCGCTCGCAGGGCAACGTGGCGCGCATCGCCGTCGTCGTCGACGTCCGCGGCCGCCAGTTCTTCGACGCCCTGCGCGAGTCCCTCGCCGACCTGGAGACCCGCGGGGTCACCCGCCGGATCGTGTTCCTGGAGTCCTCGGACGAGGCCCTGGTACGCCGCTTCGAGTCGGTCCGCCGACCGCACCCGCTCCAGGGCGACGGCCGCATCGTCGACGGCATCGCCGCCGAGCGCGACCTGCTGCGCGAGCTGCGCGGCGACGCCGACCTGGTCATCGACACCTCCAGCCTGAACGTGCACGAGCTGCGCGCCAAGATGGACGCCCGGTTCGCGGGAGACGAGGAGCCCGAGCTGCGGGCCACCGTCATGTCCTTCGGCTTCAAGTACGGCCTGCCCGTCGACGCCGACCTGGTCGTCGACTGCCGCTTCATCCCGAACCCGCACTGGGTTCCGGAGCTGCGCCCCTTCACCGGGCTCAACGAGGAGGTGTCGGCGTACGTCTTCGGGCAGCCCGGCGCCAAGGAGTTCCTCGACCGCTACACCGAGCTCCTCCAGCTCATCGCCACCGGCTACCGCCGCGAGGGCAAGCGGTACGTGACCATCGCCGTCGGCTGTACCGGTGGCAAGCACCGCAGTGTCGCCATGTCGGAGAAGCTCGCCGCCCGCCTCGCCTCCGAAGGAGTCGAGACCGTCGTCGTCCACAGGGACATGGGGCGCGAGTGACCGGACGTACCCTGCGGCTGCGCCGCCTTCGCCGGCTCGCCTCCGGCAAGGGCGAAGACGGCGCGGCCCGCACCGGGCTCCGCCGCGGCGAAGCCCCCGAGGTGGTTGCTCCCAAGGTCGTGGCGCTCGGCGGAGGCCGGGGCCTCTCGGCCTCGCTGACCGCCCTGCGCCGGATCACGGGCGAGCTGACCGCCGTGGTCACCGTCGCCGACGACGGAGGCTCCAGCGGCCGCCTGCGCGAGGAGCTCGGGGTCCTGCCCCCCGGCGACCTGCGCAAGGCGCTGGCCGCGCTGTGCGGGGACGACGACTGGGGCCAGACCTGGGCGCGGGTCATCCAGCACCGCTTCCAGTCCAAGGGCGACCTGCACGAGCACGCGGTCGGCAACCTGCTGATCGTCGCCCTGTGGGAACAGCTCGGCGATCCCGTCCAGGCCCTGGACCTCGTCGGCAAGCTGCTCGGCGCACAGGGCCGGGTGCTGCCGATGTCGGCGGTCCCGCTGGAGCTCCAGGCCCTGGTCAAGGGTCACGATCCGGCGCGCCCCGAGGACGTGGACACCGTACGGGGGCAGGCCACCGTGGCCCTGACCCCCGGCGAGGTGCTCTCCGTGCAGGTCGTGCCCGCCGACCCGCCGGCCGTGCCGGAAGCCGTCGCCGCGGTGCTCGACGCCGACTGGGTCGTGCTCGGTCCGGGCTCCTGGTTCTCGTCCGTGATCCCCCACCTGCTGGTGCCCGAACTGCTCGACGCGCTGGTCGAGACGAAGGCGCGGCGGATCCTCTCGCTGAACCTCGCACCACAACCCGGTGAAACCGAGGGGTTCTCTCCGCAGCGTCATTTGGAGGTTTTGGCCCGACACGCCCCTAAACTCGCCCTGGACGTGGTGCTGGCCGATCAGGCTGCCGTGCCCGACCGCGAGTCCCTCGCCGATGCCGCAAAACGGTTCGGTGCCGCGGTCGAGCTGGCGCCGGTTGCCAGGCAGGACGGTGCTCCGAAGCATGATCCGGAGCTGCTCGCCGCCGCGTACGACCGTATTTTTCGGATGCATGGAAGGATCGGCCCATGGCGATGACGCCCGCGGTGAAGGATGAGATCGCCCGCCTGCCCGTCACCCGCACCTGCTGCAGGAAGGCGGAGGTCTCGGCGATCCTTCGGTTCGCGGGCGGGTTGCACCTGGTGAGCGGCCGGATCGTCATCGAGGCGGAACTGGACGCGGGGATCGCGGCCCGCCGCCTGCGCAAGGACATTCTGGAGATCTTCGGGCACTCCTCGGACCTGGTGATCATGGCTCCGGGCGGTCTGCGCCGCGGAAACCGGTACGTGGTCCGCGTGGTCGCCGGCGGTGACCAGCTGGCGCGCCAGACCGGGCTCGTGGACGGCCGCGGACGCCCCATCCGGGGTCTTCCCCCGCAGGTGGTCTCCGGGGCCACCTGTGACGCCGAGGCGGCCTGGCGCGGGGCCTTCCTCGCCCACGGCTCGCTCACCGAGCCGGGCCGCTCCTCCTCGCTGGAGGTCACCTGCCCCGGCCCGGAGGCCGCCCTGGCGCTCGTCGGCGCGGCCCGCCGGCTCTCCATCGCCGCCAAGGCCCGCGAGGTCCGCGGGGTGGACCGGGTCGTCGTACGGGACGGGGACGCCATCGGCGCCCTGCTGACCCGGCTCGGCGCCCACGATTCGGTGCTGGCCTGGGAGGAGCGGCGGATGCGGCGCGAGGTGCGCGCCACCGCCAACCGCCTCGCCAACTTCGACGACGCCAACCTGCGCCGTTCGGCGCGGGCCGCGGTGGCCGCCGGAGCCCGGGTGCAGCGCGCCCTGGAGATCCTCGCCGAGGAGGTCCCCGAGCACCTCGCCGCGGCCGGCCGGCTGCGCATGGAGCACAAGCAGGCCTCCCTGGAGGAGCTGGGCGCCCTCGCCGACCCGCCGCTGACCAAGGACGCGGTCGCGGGCCGGATCCGCCGCCTGCTGGCCATGGCCGACAAGCGGGCCCAGGACCTCGGGATCCCGGGCACCGAGTCCAACCTCGACCTCAGCGACAGCGAGGAGCTGGCCGACAACATGGCCGGCTGAGGCCCCCGTACCGGACTGCAGTCCTCCGGAAGACGCCGTAAGAGGTCCGCACGATCACTCGTGCGGACCTCTTTCGGTATGCCCCATTGACATGAGCATGGGCGGGTCGTGAGCCTGTCGTCCGAAGCTTTCGTGGCAGACGACGCCCAGGGGGGCATATGAGGCACCGCGCGAGATCGATCCTCGCCGCAAGCGCACTCGTCTTCGGAACCACACTGGCCGCACTACCCGCGGCGGCCAGCGCCCAGGCCCGGGCCGACGCCCAGGCGGCGGCGGACGAGATAAGGGTCTACGAAGCCGACATCACGAAGGAACAGGTCCCGCTCGTCCAGGCCGCCGGCCAGGACGCGCAGGAGTTCTCCGGACGCCTCCCGGAGTCCGGGACCGCCAAGGTCGAGCTCTACCTCACCGGCGGCCAGGCCAAGGGGCTGGCCGCCCAGGGCGTCAAGCTCGCCGAGCGCAAGGTCGCCTCCAAGGCCGCCGCGCGCTCCCTGGCGGCCGCCGGAGACGGGGTGTTCCGCCCGTACAGCGGCAAGGGCGGTCTCCAGGAGGAGATCCTGCGCACCGCGCAGGAGAACCCCGGCCTCACCAAGGTCGTCTCCATCGGCAAGACCGTCCAGGGCAAGGACATCCTCGCCCTGAAGGTCACCAAGAACGCCAAGAAGTCCAAGGACGGCGACAAGCCGGCCGTGCTGTACATGTCCAACCAGCACGCCCGCGAGTGGATCACCCCCGAGATGACCCGGCGGCTGATGCACCAGACCATCGACAGCTACGGCAAGGATCCGCGGATCACCAAGCTGGTGGACTCCACCGAGATGTGGTTCCTGCTCTCCGCCAACCCGGACGGGTACGACTACACCTTCACGTCCGACAGCGCGCGGCTGTGGCGCAAGAACCTGCGGGACAACAACGGCGACGGCAAGATCACCGCCGGCGACGGTGTCGACCCCAACCGCAACTTCGCCTACCGGTGGGGCTACGACAACGAGGGCTCCTCGCCCAACCCGTCGAGCGAGACCTACCGCGGCCCCAAGGCCTCCTCCGAGCCCGAGACCGTCGCCCTCGACAAGTTCGAGAAGCGCATCGGCTTCAAGTACGCCATCAACTACCACTCGGCCGCCGAGCTGCTGCTCTACGGCGTGGGCTGGCAGGTGGCCACCCCCACCCCCGACGACATCGCCTACAAGGCCCTCGCCGGCACCCCGGAGAACTCGGCCGTACCCGGCTACTACCCGCAGGTGTCCTCGGAGCTCTACACCACCAACGGCGAGGCCGACAGCCAGGCTGCCAACGCCAACGGCGTCATGATGTTCACGCCGGAGATGAGCACCTGCCAGACCGTCTCCGCCATCGACCCGAACGACCGCTGGCAGCCCGAGGACTGCGCCTCCGTCTTCAACTTCCCGGACGACGAGAAGCTCATCCAGGCGGAGTTCGCCAAGAACGTCCCCTTCGCCCTCTCCGTCGCCGAGAGCGTCGAGCACCCGGACCAGCCGAAGTCCTCCGTCGGCCTGAGCGCCGCGGACTTCACCCTGGACCCCTTCACCACGTCCTACGTGGCCCGCGGCGAGGACCAGACGGTCGCCGTCACGGCCCGCAAGGCGCTGAAGGACAAGGAGCTCAACTTCAAGATCAACGGGGGTCGCACCCACGACGAGGACCTCAAGGCCTGGAAGGGCGGTGACGTCTACGGCGGCGACGACAACAACTACTTCGACGAGTACCGGGCCAAGGTCGACGGCGCGAAGCCCGGCGACAAGGTCGAGGTCTGGTTCACCGGCCGCGATCGCGGCGGCAAGCAGGTCTCCAGCGAGCACTTCACCTACACGGTGGCCGAGCGGCCGCGCGCCGACGTCCTGGTGATCGCGGAGGAGGGCGCCCCGGCGCAGCACACCCAGGAGTACGTGGACGCGCTGCGCGCCAACGGCAAGAGCGCGGCGGTCTGGGACGTGGCCGTCCAGGGGGCCCCGCACCACCTCGGAGTGCTCTCCCACTTCCGCACGGCCGTCCACTACACGGGGGCCAAGTCCCCGGGCGGTCCCACCCAGCTGGCGGTACGCGACTTCCTCAACGAGGGCGGCAAGCTGATCGAGGCCGGTGAGCTGGCGGGCGGCAACGCCCAGGTCGGCCGCGCCGTGACCGACGACTTCAGCCAGTACTACCTCGGCGCCTACGGCCGCGCGACCGTCAGCGGCCCGACCGGCTTCACCGGCGCGGGCACCCTCTCCGGGGCCACGGGCGGCCTCGGCAACGCCACGGGCAACCCGCTCGACCGCCCCGGCTCCTACACGGTCACCTCCGACACCCTGCCCGCGGCCCAGTTCCCGCAGTTCAAGAGCGCGCAGGCGGGCCAGTACGCCGGGATCGTCAACCCGTACGCCCCGTACGCCGGCACCGGGATGGCCTCGGCCACCCACGCCGACGACGACTGGAAGCGACTCACCCGCACCATCGATCTCACCGGGGTCACCGCGGCGGACAAGCCGCAGCTCAAGACCGCGCTGAACTGGAACACCGAGGAGGGCTACGACCACGCGGTCCTGGAGTCGCACACCGTCGGCGGCGACGACTGGACCACGCTTCCCGAGGCGAGCGGCCTGACCAGCACTGCGGTTCCCGCGGAGTGCGAGGCCGGGTTCTTCGTCAACGACCACCCCTTCCTGCGCCGCTACCTCACCCTCGACTCCGCCGGCTGCGCCCCGCAGGGCACCAGCGGAGCCTGGAACAGCTTCACCGGCACCTCCAACGGGTGGAAGCAGGTCTCCTTCGACCTGAGCGCCTACGCGGGCAAGAGCGTCGAGGTGTCGCTCTCCTACATCACCGACCCGGGTTCGGGCGGTCGCGGGGTCTTCGCGGACGACGCGCGGGTCTCGATCGGCGGTACGGACCAGACGGCCGAGGGATTCGAGACCTCGCTCGGGTCCTGGACCGCTCAAGGCGCTCCTGCCGGAAGTCCTGATGTTGCGGGCGATTGGTCCCGGACCGGGGAGCTGTTCAAGTCATACGCCTCGGTCACTACGCGTAACACCGTACTGCTGGGCTTCGGCCTGGAACACGTGCCGGCGGCAGCCGACCGCGCCGTACTCGTCGGTAAGGCTCTCCGCTCGCTGAACCGCTGATCGGATACCCCGGTTCCGCTCACTTTGAGTGACGGGGCAGAAAGTCCCCGAGGTCCCGTACCCGTCTTGGAGTGCGGGGCCTCGGGGTGTGTCAGACGATGGTCGATGTCACTTGGAAGCTCACGGAGAGGTAGGGTCGTAAGCGGTCGGGGACATCCCATACAGCTCGCCGGCGGACAGGCCGGCGCACCAACGAGGAGATCGGTTCGTGACGATCCGCGTAGGCATCAACGGTTTTGGCCGAATTGGCCGCAACTACTTCCGTGCGCTCCTGGAGCAGGGAGCGGACATCGAGATCGTCGGTGTCAACGACCTGACTGACAATGCCACCCTGGTGCACCTTCTCAAGTACGACACGATCCTGGGCCGCCTCAAGGCCGAGGTCAGCCACACCGACGACACGATCACCGTCGGCGGCAACACCTTCAAGACGTTCGCCGAGCGCGACCCCGCGAACCTGCCGTGGGGCGAGCTGGGCGCCGACATCGTCATCGAGTCGACCGGCATCTTCACCAAGAAGGCCGACGCCGCCAAGCACATCGCGGCCGGCGCGAAGAAGGTCCTCATCTCGGCTCCGGCCAAGGACGAGGACATCACGATCGTGATGGGCGTCAACCAGGAGAAGTACGACGCGGCCAACCACCACGTCATCTCCAACGCCTCCTGCACCACCAACTGCGTGGCGCCGATGGCCAAGGTCCTCCTGGAGAACTTCGGCATCGTCAAGGGCATGATGACGACGGTCCACGCCTACACGAACGACCAGCGCATCCTGGACTTCCCGCACTCGGACCTGCGCCGCGCCCGCGCCGCCGCCGAGAACATCATCCCGACCACCACGGGTGCCGCCAAGGCCACCGCGCTGGTCATCCCGGAGCTGGCGGGCAAGCTCGACGGCATCGCGATGCGCGTCCCGGTCCCCACCGGTTCCGTCACCGACCTCGTCATCGAGCTCGAGCGCGAGGTCACCAAGGACGAGGTCAACTCGGCCTTCCAGAAGGCTTCTCAGGGTCAGCTCAAGGGCATCCTGGACTACACCGAGGACGCGATCGTCTCTTCCGACATCGTGAACTGGCCGTACTCCTGCACCTTCGACTCCTCCCTGACGATGGTCCAGGGCAAGAGCGTCAAGGTCATCGGCTGGTACGACAACGAGTGGGGCTACTCCAACCGCCTCGTCGACCTGACCGTGTTCGTCGGCGGCCAGCTCTAAGCACCAAGGCAGCAGGCACCACAATGTGAGCACCGGGGCTCGGGCAGCGCGACGAAGCGCTGTGCGGGCCCTGTTGCTTGCCTTGTACCTCTCACCTCGCACGGATACAGGATCCGGCCGGGGAAAAGGAGTAGTAACAGCAATGAAGACGATCGACGAACTTCTCGCCGAGGGCGTTTCCGGTAAGCGGGTCTTCGTCCGCGCCGATCTCAATGTGCCGCTCGCCAACGGTGCGATCACCGACGACGGCCGCATCCGCGCCGTGCAGCCGACCATCGCGAAGCTCGCCGAGGCCGGCGCCCGCGTGGTCGTGGCCTCGCACCTGGGCCGCCCCAAGGGCGCCCCGGACCCGGCCTTCTCGCTGGCCCCCGCCGCGACCCGCCTCGGTGAGCTGCTCGGCACCGACGTCAAGTTCGCCACCGACACCGTCGGCGCCTCCGCCAAGGAGACCGTCGCCGCCCTCGCCGACGGCCAGGTCGCCGTCATCGAGAACCTCCGCTTCAACGCCGGTGAGACCTCGAAGGACGACGCCGAGCGCGGCGCCTTCGCGGACCAGCTGGCCGAGCTCGCCGACGTCTACGTCGGCGACGGCTTCGGCGCTGTCCACCGCAAGCACGCTTCGGTCTTCGACCTCCCCGCGCGCCTCCCGCACGCGGCCGGCTACCTCATCGCCACCGAGGTCGGCGTCCTGAAGAAGCTGACCGCCGACGTCAAGCGCCCGTACGTGGTCATCCTCGGCGGCGCCAAGGTCTCCGACAAGCTCGCCGTCATCGACCAGCTGCTCGGCAAGGCCGACCGCATCCTCATCGGCGGCGGCATGGCGTACACCTTCCTGTACGCCAAGGGCTACGAGGTCGGCATCTCCCTGCTCCAGAAGGACCAGGTGGACGTCGTCAAGGAGTACATGGCGCGCGCCGAGGAGAACGGCGTCGAGCTGGTCCTCCCGGTCGACATCCTGGCCTCCAAGGACTTCCCGGACCTGAAGACCAAGGCCCCGGCCGAGTTCATCACGGTCGACGCGGACAAGATCCCCGCCGACCAGGAGGGCCTGGACATCGGTCCCAGGACCCGCGAGCTGTACGCCTCGAAGATCGCCGACGCCGAGACCGTGTTCTGGAACGGTCCCGTGGGCGTCTTCGAGCACCCCGACTATGCGAACGGCACCAAGGCCATCGCGCAGGCGCTCCTCGACAGCAGCGCCTTCACGGTCGTCGGCGGTGGCGACAGCGCCGCCGCCGTCCGCATCCTCGGCTTCGACGAGAACGCTTTCGGCCACATTTCGACCGGTGGCGGCGCCTCCCTCGAGTACCTCGAGGGCAAGACGCTCCCCGGCCTCGCCGCACTGGAGGTCTGAACCGCATGACCACGCGCACCCCGCTGATGGCGGGCAACTGGAAGATGAACCTCAACCACCTCGAGGCCATCGCGCACGTCCAGAAGCTCGCCTTCGCCCTGGCCGACAAGGACTACGACGCCGTCGAGGTCGCGGTCCTGCCGCCCTTCGTCGACCTCCGCTCGGTCCAGACCCTGGTCGACGGCGACAAGCTGAAGATCAAGTACGGCGCCCAGGACATCTCTGCGCACGACTCCGGCGCCTACACCGGCGAGATCTCCGGTCCGATGCTGTCGAAGCTGAAGTGCACGTTCGTGGCCGTCGGCCACAGCGAGCGCCGGCAGTACCACGCCGAGAGCGACGAGATCTGCAACGCCAAGGTCAAGGCCGCCTACAAGCACGGGATCACCCCGATCCTGTGCGTCGGCGAGGGCCTGGACATCCGCAAGGCCGGCCAGCAGGTCCAGTACACGCTGAACCAGCTCGACGGCGGCCTCAAGGACGTCCCGGCCGAGCAGGTCGAGTCCATCGTGATCGCGTACGAACCCGTCTGGGCGATCGGGACCGGCGAGGTCGCCACGCCCGAGGACGCCCAGGAGGTCTGCGGAGCGATCCGCGTGCGCCTCGCGGAGCTGTACTCGCAGGAGCTGGCCGACAAGGTCCGCATCCAGTACGGCGGCTCGGTCAAGTCCGGCAACATCGCCGCGATCATGGCCCAGCCCGACGTCGACGGCGCCCTGATCGGCGGCGCGGCGCTGGACGCGGACGAGTTCGTGAAGATCGTCCGGTTCCGCGACCAGTAGGGCCGTCGGGAAACGGTCCGCGGTCGCGGTGCGAGCGACAGTGAGTATGCGGTAGGGCGGATCCGTCGTACCCTTGCGGGGGCCAGCAGGCTGAACCATCAGCCGCTGGCCCCCGCGCACGTAATCGGCAATGTGGGAACGCCGGAATGCCAGTAAGCCCAGAAAGTAGGAATCAGCCGTGATTTTGGGGTTCGAGATCGCCCTGGTCGTCTTCAGCGCCCTGCTGATGCTGCTCGTGCTGATGCACAAGGGCAAGGGCGGCGGCCTTTCCGACATGTTCGGCGGCGGCATGCAGTCGTCGGTCGGCGGCTCCTCGGTCGCGGAGCGCAACCTGGACCGCATCACCGTGGTGATCGGTCTTCTGTGGTTCGCGTGCATCGTCGCGCTCGGCCTGCTCATGAAGTCCGGCAGCTGAACCGTTCTGGCCATTCCGGCAGTCCGGTCGGCTCTCCCCGGCCTATCATGAGGTCCGGCGTTCACGTCTGGAATGGGTAACTCCAGTCACTGGACGCGCGTTGGGCCTTACGTAGACTTGGGCGCCCGCGACGGAATCCACTCACGCTTCGCGGCACCATCACGCAGGGAGTTACGACCGTGGCAAGTGGCAACGCGATCCGTGGCAGTCGGGTCGGAGCGGGGCCGATGGGTGAGGCCGAGCGCGGCGAGTCCGCGCCCCGCCTGCGCATCTCCTTCTGGTGCTCGAACGGGCACGAGACGCAGCCCAGCTTCGCCAGCGACGCGCAGGTGCCGGATACCTGGGACTGCCCGCGCTGTGGGTTCCCGGCCGGACAGGACCGGGACAATCCTCCGGCGCCGCCGCGCACCGAGCCGTACAAGACGCACTTGGCGTACGTACGGGAACGGCGGACCGACGCCGACGGCGAGGCGATCCTCGCCGAGGCCCTCGCCAAGCTGCGCGGAGAGATCTGACGCTTCCGCGGCAAAACAACTGATGTGACATCGGGCCCGGCCCGCAGGAGTCTTCCTCTCCTGCGGGCCGGGCCGCTTTGTGTCGTTTGTGCCCCTTCCCATCCCTTAGGTTGGAGAACGGCGGGGCACGACAGGACGGAAGAAGTGGTGATGTCCGAGATGAACGCAGACAGTCGTACGAAGCTCAACCGGATGCCGGAGTGGCTCGCGCTCACGAAGCACCGCGACGAGTTGGGACAGACACATCTGCGGGAGCTGTTCGAGGCGGATCCGGGCCGGGGCGCCGGATACACCCTGCGGGCCGGGGACCTGCACATCGACTATTCGAAGCACCTGGTCACCGACGAGACGCTGGCACTGCTGCGCGAACTGGCCGGGGCCACGGGCGTGGCGGAACTCCGCGAGGCCATGTTCCGTGGCGAGAAGATCAACACGACCGAGGACCGGGCGGTCCTGCACACCGCGCTGCGCGCCCCGAGGGACGCGGTCGTCGAGGTGGACGGGGAGGACGTCGTACCCGGCGTGCACGCCGTCCTCGACAAGATGGCGGCCTTCGCCGACCAGGTCCGGTCGGGCGAGTGGAAGGGCTTCACCGGCAAGCGCATCAAGAACGTCGTCAACATCGGCATCGGCGGTTCCGACCTGGGTCCGGCGATGGCGTACGAGGCGCTGCGCGCCTTCTCCGACCGGGGCCTGACCCTGCGCTTCGTGTCCAACGTGGACGGCGCGGACCTGCACGAGGCCGTGCGGGACCTGGACCCGGAGCAGACGCTCTTCATCATCGCCTCGAAGACCTTCACGACCATCGAGACCATCACCAACGCGACCTCCGCGCGCGAGTGGCTGCTCGCGGGCGTCGGCGGTGACCGGGCGGCCGTGGCGCGGCACTTCGTGGCGCTGTCGACCAACGCCGAGAAGGTGACCGGCTTCGGCATCGACCCGGCCAACATGTTCGAGTTCTGGGACTGGGTCGGCGGGCGCTACTCCTTCGACTCGGCGATCGGCCTCTCGCTGATGGTCGCGATCGGTCCGGACGCCTTCCGCGAACTGCTCGGCGGCTTCCGGGAGATGGACGAGCACTTCCGCACGGCGCCGCCGGAGGAGAACGCGCCGCTGCTGATGGGCCTGCTGGGGGTCTGGTACGGGGCGTTCTTCGACGCGCAGTCGCACGCGGTGCTGCCCTACAGCCACTACCTGTCCCGCTTCACCGCGTACCTGCAGCAGCTGGACATGGAGTCCAACGGCAAGTCCGTGGACCGCGACGGCAATCCGGTGGAATGGCAGACCGGACCGGTGGTGTGGGGCACGCCCGGCACCAACGGCCAGCACGCGTACTACCAGTTGATCCACCAGGGCACCCGGGTGATCCCCGCGGACTTCATCGGCTTCGCCCGGCCGCTGGAGGAGCTGAGCCCCTCGCTGGCGGCCCAGCACGACCTGCTGATGGCGAACTTCTTCGCGCAGACGCAGGCGCTGGCCTTCGGCAAGACGGCGGACGAGGTACGGGCGGAAGGCGTCGCGGAGCCGCTGGTCCCGCACAAGACCTTCGCGGGCAACCACCCGACGACGACGATCCTGGCGGCCGAGCTGACTCCGGCGGTGCTGGGCCAGCTGATCGCCCTGTACGAGCACAAGGTGTTCGTCCAGGGAGCGGTGTGGAACATCGACTCCTTCGACCAGTGGGGCGTGGAGCTGGGCAAGGTCCTGGCCAAGCGCGTCGAGCCGGCGCTCGTCGAGGGCGCGGAGGTGCCCGGCCTGGACGCGTCGACGCGCGCGCTGGTGGCGACGTACCGCTCGCTGCGGGGCCGCTGACCCGGGGCGCACGAGGAAGGGCCCGCTCTCCGTGGGGAGGGCGGGCCCTTGCGCGTCGTACGGGGTCGGGCAGGGGTCAGGCGGAGGCCGGGGGGTACAGGCCCGACGGCAGCTTCGCGGCTGCCGCACGGTCCAGGAGCCACAGGGTCCGGGAGCGGCCGTACGCGGCCGCGGCCGGGGCCTGGACCTCGCCGGCCCCGCCCAGCGCGATCGCCACCGCACCCGCCTTGTCCTCGCCCGCGGCCAGGAGCCACACCTCGCGGGCGGCCCGGATCGCCGGGAGGGTCAGCGAGATCCGGGTGGGCGGCGGCTTCGGGGCCCCGTGGACGCCCACCACCGTGCGCTCGGTCTCCCGCGAGGCCGGGTGCTCCGGGAACAGCGAGGCCACGTGGGTGTCCGGGCCGACGCCCAGCATCAGGACGTCGAAGCGGGGGACCGGCCCGTGGTCCTCGGGGCCGGAGGCCTTGCGCAGCTCCGCCGCGTAGGAGGCGGCCGCCGCGTCCACGTCGGCCCCGTACGGGCCGTCGGAGGCGGGCATGGCGTGGACCCGCGCGGGGTCCACCGGGACGGCGTCCAGCAGGGCCTCGCGGGCCTGGACGTGGTTGCGCTCGGGGTCGTCGGCGGGCACGTACCGCTCGTCCCCCCACCACAGGTCCAGCCGGGCCCAGTCGATCGCGTCCCGGGCCGGGGCCGCGGCCAGCGCGGCCAGCAGGCCGTTGCCGTTGCGGCCGCCGGTGAGGACCACCGACGCGCTGCCGCGGGCCGCTTGCGCGTCCACGATCTTCGTGATCAGCCGGGCCGCCGCGGCCTGGGCCATCAGCTCCTTGTCCCGGTGGACGACGACCTGGGGAGTCGTCATACCCATGTGCTGCCGCCTTGTCAGTAGTTCGGGGCTCGGGTGCAAATGCCGCTGCGCGGGGCCGTTCCCCCGGGTGGGGGAACGGCCCCGCGCAGCGGTCGGGTTACTTGGCCGCGGCCTTCTTGGCCGGCTTGGCCGGAGCCGGCTTGGCGGCCGGAGCCTCGGCCTCGGCCTCGGCCGGAGCCGGCTCCTTGGCCTCCGCCTTGGCCGTCGCCGGGTGGGACGGGGCCAGCTTCGCCACGCCGAACTTCAGCGAGGCCTCGTACGTGTTGTCCGGGTCCAGTCGGCGCAGCTCCTCCGCCAGCAGCTCGGCCGTGTCGCGGCGCTTGAGCGCCACCGCACGGTCGGGCTGTCCCGGCATGCAGAGCGTGGCCAGCGCGCCGTCCGCCCGGTCCAGGACGATCTCGCCGCCCTTGGTCTCCAGACGGACCGCGGTGAGCCCGGGGCCCGCCGAGGAGGTGCGCTTGACGGGGACCTGGAGCCGGTCCGCGAGCCACATGGCCAGCAGCTCGCAGCTCGGGTTGTCGTCCTCGCCCTCGACGGTCGCGGAGGCCACCGAGTGGGTCTGCTGGTCCAGTGCGGCCGCCAGCATGGAACGCCACGGGGTGATCCGGGTCCAGGACAGGTCCGTGTCCCCGGGGGCGTACGCGACCGCCCGCGTACCGAGGGCCTTGATGGGGTCCTCGGTGGCATAGGTGTCCGTGATCCGGCGCTGGGCGAGCGAACCCAGGGGGTCGCCCGCCAGGTCCTGCGGAGCACCCTCGGGCCACCAGACGACGACGGGCGCGTCCGGGAGGAGCAGCGGGAGAACCACCGACTGGGCATGGTTGACCAGTTCGCCGTGCAGGCGGAGCACAACCGTTTCCCCGGTGCCGGAGTCCGTCCCGACGCGGACCTCCGCGTCGAGGCGGGCGCCCTGGCGGCTGCGGGGCGAGCGGCTGGCCCGCTTGATGACGACGATGATCCGCGAGGGGTGTTCGCGGGACGCGTCGTTCGCCGACTTGAGAGCGTCGTACGCGTTCTCCTCGTCGGTCACGATCACCAGCGTGAGCACCATGCCAATGGCGGGCGTGCCGATGTCCCGGCGCGCCTGCACCAGCGCGGCGTTGATCTTGCTGGAGTTGGTCTCCGTGAGGTCGATCTTCATGGCCGGCGCCAGCTCCGTCCGTCTCGTGCGAGCATCTCGTCCGCCTCGACCGGTCCCCAGGTGCCCGCCGGGTACTGCGCGGGCTTGCCGTGCTTGTCCCAGTACTGCTCGATCGGGTCGAGGATGTTCCAGGAGAGTTCGACCTCCTGGTGGCGCGGGAAGAGGTTCGCGTCGCCCAGCAGGACGTCGAGGATGAGGCGCTCGTAGGCCTCGGGGCTCGACTCCGTGAAGGACTCGCCGTAGGCGAAGTCCATGGTGACGTCCCGGACCTCCATGGAGGTGCCCGGAACCTTGGAGCCGAACCGCACGGTGACGCCCTCGTCCGGCTGGACCCGGATGACCAGGGCGTTCTGCCCCAGCTCCTCGGTCGCGCCCGATTCGAACGGCAGGTACGGGGCCCGCTTGAAGACGACCGCGATCTCGGTCACCCGGCGGCCCAGGCGCTTGCCGGTCCGCAGGTAGAACGGGACGCCCGCCCAGCGGCGGTTGTTGATCTCCAGGCGGATGGCCGCGTAGGTGTCGGTCTTCGACTTGGGGTCGATGCCGTCCTCTTCGAGGTACCCGACGACCTTCTCGCCGCCCTGCCAGGCCGCCGAGTACTGGCCGCGCACGGTGTGCTTGCCCAGGTCCTCGGGCAGCTCCACGGCGGTCAGCACCTTGAGCTTCTCGGCCACCAGCGCCTTCGGATGGAAGGAGCCGGGCTCCTCCATCGCGGTCAGCGCGAGGAGCTGGAGCAGGTGGTTCTGGATGACGTCGCGGGCCGCGCCGATGCCGTCGTAGTAGCCGGCCCGGCCGCCGATCCCGATGTCCTCGGCCATGGTGATCTGCACGTGGTCGACGTACGACCGGTTCCAGATCGGCTCGAACATCGTGTTGGCGAAGCGGAGCGCCAGGATGTTCTGGACGGTCTCCTTGCCCAGGTAGTGGTCGATCCGGAAGACCTCGTTGGGCGGGAAGACGTCGTGCACGAGCTGGTTGAGCTCCTGTGCACTGGTCAGGTCGTGCCCGAAGGGCTTCTCGATGACCGCGCGCCGCCAGGAGCCCTCCTTCTGGTCCGCCAGCCCGTGCTTCTTGAGCTGGGCGACGACCTTGGGGAAGAACTTCGGCGGGACGGACAGGTAGAAGGCGAAGTTGCCGCCGGTGCCCTGCGCCTTGTCCAGCTCCTCGATCGTCGACTTCAGCGTCTCGAACGCCTGGTCGTCGTCGAAGTCGCCCTGGACGAAGCGGCAGCCCTGGACGAGCTGCTGCCAGACCTCCTCGCGGAAGGGCGTGCGGGAGTGCTGCTTGACCGCGTCGTGGACCTCTTGCGCGAAGTCCTCGTCCTGCCACTCGCGACGGGCGAACCCGATCAGCGAGAAGCCCGGGGGAAGGAGGCCGCGGTTGGCGAGGTCGTAGACGGCAGGCATCAGCTTCTTGCGTGACAGGTCACCCGTAACGCCGAAAATGACCAGGCCGGACGGCCCCGCGATGCGCGGGAGCCGCCGGTCCTGTGCGTCACGAAGCGGGTTCGCTCCGTTTACAGACAAAGTGTTCAGGCCTCCGTGGGGGCGAGGCGCTCGAGCTCCGCCTCGGTGGACTTCAGCAGGTCGTTCCAGGACACCGCGAACTTCTCGACGCCCTCGTCTTCGAGCAGCTGCACCACATCGTCGTACGAAATGCCCAGCTTCGCGACCGCTTCGAGCTCTTCGCGCGACTGGTCGTAGGTGCCGCGGATGGTGTCACCGGACACCACGCCGTGGTCGGCGGTGGCTTCCAGGGTGCCTTCCGGCATGGTGTTGACCGTGCCGGGGGCGACCAGGTCCACCACGTACAGGGTGTCCTTGTATGCCGGGTCCTTGACGCCGGTCGAGGCCCACAGCGGACGCTGCTTGTTGGCGTGCGCCTTGTCCAGGGCGGCCCAGCGCTCGGTGGAGAAGACCTCTTCGAAGGCCT
Organism: Streptomyces sp. GL_140; assembly: GCF_057834465.1. Classification (NCBI taxonomy): domain Bacteria; kingdom Bacillati; phylum Actinomycetota; class Actinomycetes; order Kitasatosporales; family Streptomycetaceae; genus Streptomyces; species Streptomyces sp. GL_140. Next base: position 2,196,935 of record NZ_CM174404.1, on the reverse strand, counting down.
CGTAGGCCAGACGGGCGTTGGCGAGCGCCGCCTTGCCCTTGAGGGCCTTGGCCTCGTCGGTGCCGATGGCGTCCAGGCGCTTGTCGATCTCGGAGTCCACGCGGGACACGAAGAAGGAGGCGACGGAGTGGATCTTGGAGAGGTCCAGGCCCGCGGCCTTCGCCTTCTCCAGGCCCGCCACGTACGCGTCCATGACCTCGCGGTAGCGCTCCAGCGAGAAGATCAGCGTGACGTTGACGCTGATGCCCTTGCCGATGACCTCGGTGATCGCCGGCAGGCCGGCCTTGGTCGCCGGGATCTTGATCAGCGTGTTCGGGCGGTCCACCAGCCAGGCGAGCTGCTTGGCCTCGGCGACGGTCGCCACGGTGTTGTGGGCCAGCCGGGGGTCGACCTCGATCGAGACCCGGCCGTCCTGGCCCTCGGTCGAGTCGTAGACCGGGCGCAGGATGTCGGCGGCGTCGCGGACGTCCGCCGTGGTGATCATGCGGATCGCCTCTTCGACGGTGACCTTGCGGGCGGCCAGGTCGGCGAGCTGCTGCCCGTACCCCTCGCCGCCGCTGATCGCCTTCTGGAAGATCGCCGGGTTGGTGGTGACACCGACCACGTGCTGCTGGTCGATGAGCTCGGCCAGGTTTCCGGACGTGATCCGCTTGCGGGACAGGTCGTCCAGCCAGATCGCCACGCCCTCGTCGGAAAGGCGCTTCAGTGCGTCTGTCATGGGAATTGCATCTCCTACTGGTCTGGGTACGGTCGTCAGCGCGCGGCGGCGGCGAGCGACTCGCGGGCGGCGGCGGTCACGGCCTCGGCGGTCAGGCCGAACTCGCGGTACAGCACGGCACCGTCGGCCGAGGCACCGAAGTGCTCCAGCGAGACGATCCGGCCGGCGTCGCCGACGTAGCGGTGCCAGGTCAGGCCGATGCCGGCCTCGACGGCGACACGCGCCTTGACCGAGGGCGGCAGGACGCTGTCCTTGTACTCCTGGGTCTGCTCCTCGAACCACTCGACGGAGGGCATCGAGACCACGCGGGCCGGGACGCCCTCGGCCTGCAGCGCCTCGCGGGCGGCGACGGCGAGCTGGACCTCGGAGCCGGTGCCGATGAGCACGACCTGGGCGGGGCCGCCCTCAGCCTCGAAGAGCACGTACCCGCCCTTGGCGGCGTCCTCGTTGCGGTCGTACGTCGGCACGCCCTGGCGGGTCAGCGCCAGACCGTGCGGGGCGCCCTTGCCGAACACCTTGGTGTGACGCTTGAGGATCTCGCGCCAGGCGATGGCGGTCTCGTTCGCGTCGGCCGGACGGACCACGTTCAGGCCCGGGATGGCGCGCAGCGAGGCGACGTGCTCGACCGGCTGGTGGGTCGGGCCGTCCTCGCCGAGGCCGATGGAGTCGTGCGTCCACACGTAGGTGACCGGCACGTGCATCAGCGCGGACAGGCGTACGGCGTTGCGCATGTAGTCGGAGAACACCAGGAAGGTGCCGCCGTAGATGCGGGTGTGGCCGTGCAGCGCGATGCCGTTCATGGCCGCGGCCATGGCGTGCTCGCGGATGCCGAAGTGGATGGTGCGGCCGTACGGGTCGGCCTCCGGCAGCGGGTTGCCCACCGGCAGGAACGAGGAGTTCTTGTCGATGGTGGTGTTGTTGGAGCCGGCCAGGTCGGCCGAGCCGCCCCACAGCTCCGGGATGACCGCGCCGAGCGCTTCGAGGACCTTGCCGGAGGCCGCGCGGGTGGCGACGCCCTTGCCGGTCTCGAAGACGGGGAGCTTGTCCTCCCAGCCGGCGGGCAGCTCGTTGGCGTTGATGCGGTCGAACTCGGCGGCGCGCTCCGGGTTGGCGGTGCGCCAGGCGGAGAACTCCTTCTCCCAGGCGGCCTTGGCCTCGCGGCCGCGGTCCAGCGCCTTGCGGGTGTGCTCGATGACCGCGTCGGAGACCTCGAAGGTCTGCTCCGGGTCGAAGCCGAGCACACGCTTGGTGGCGGCGACCTCGTCGTTGCCGAGGGCCGAGCCGTGCGAGGCCTCGGTGCCCTGGGCGTGCGGGGCCGGCCAGGCGATGATCGAGCGGGCCGCGATGAAGGAGGGGCGCTCCGTCTCGGCCTTGGCGGCCTGCAGGGCCTCGAACAGGGCCTTCGGGTCGAGGTCGCCGTTGGGCTGCTGGGCCACGCGCTGGACGTGCCAGCCGTACGCCTCGTAGCGCGCGATGGTGTCCTCGGAGACGGCCGTCTCCGTGTCACCCTCGATGGAGATGTGGTTGTCGTCCCACAGGAGCACCAGGTTGCCGAGCTTCTGGTGGCCGGCGAGCGCGGACGCCTCGTGGGAGATGCCCTCCTGGAGGCAGCCGTCGCCCGCGATCGCGTAGATCATGTGGTCGAACGGGGAGGCGCCCTGGGGGGCCTCGGGGTCGAACAGGCCGCGCTCGTAGCGGGCGGCCATGGCCATGCCCACCGCGTTGGCGATGCCCTGGCCGAGCGGGCCCGTGGTGGTCTCCACGCCCGCGGTGTGGCCGTACTCCGGGTGGCCTGGGGTCTTGGAACCCCAGGTGCGGAAGGCCTTCAGGTCATCCAGCTCGAGGCCGAAACCGGCCAGGTACAGCTGGGTGTAGAGAGTCAGGGACGAGTGCCCCGCGGAGAGCACGAAACGGTCGCGACCGACCCACTCCGGGTCCGCCGGGTCGTGTCGCATCACCTTCTGGAAGAGGGTGTATGCGACGGGGGCCAGGCTCATCGCCGTACCGGGGTGGCCGTTACCGACCTTCTGGACCGCGTCCGCGGCCAGGATCCGGGCGGTGTCGACAGCACGCTGGTCCAGATCGGTCCAGTCGAGCTCTGTAGTCGTCGGCTTGGTGCTCACCGTTGGTCAGGGCTCCTCTCCACATGTCTAAGTCCCGGTGACGAACGGCGCACCGGCTCGATTCCGAGCCTACCCCCGCCACGGCGTGCAGCTATTCGAGTACCCACTGTCCGTTCATTGCGTCTGAGCGCCGATCGGACCAACACGAGGTGACCCCCGCGCAGGGCGAGGTAAGAGCAACGTCTAGAGTGGCTTGGTACGCGCAAGCCTTTACCGGACCTTCATCTTCGAGGGGACCGAGTCGGATGCTTGCTGGATTCTCTGTCAGGGGTGTGCGTGACGGCCGTCGAATCCCGTCCAGCGGGGGTGCTCGGGACGAGCCCCGGTCACCGGCCGTTCGGGGCCCGGGTCATGGCTTTCGTGGCGCTGACCAAGCCGCGGATCATCGAGCTTCTGCTCATCACGACCGTGCCGGTGATGTTCCTCGCCGAGCAGGGCGTTCCTTCGCTGTGGCTGGTTCTCGCGACCTGCTTCGGCGGCTACCTGTCCGCGGGCGGCGCCAACGCGCTCAACATGTACATCGACCGCGACATCGACGCGTTGATGGACCGGACCGCCGGCCGCCCGCTGGTGACCGGCATGGTCAGCCCCCGCGAATGCCTGGCCTTCGGCATCGGCCTCGGCGTGGTCTCCACGCTCTTCTTCGGCCTGCTGATCAACTGGCTGTCGGCCGCGCTCTCCCTCGGCGCGCTCCTCTTCTACGTCGTCGTCTACACGATGCTGCTGAAGCGGCGCACCTCCCAGAACATCGTCTGGGGCGGGATCGCCGGTTGCATGCCGGTTCTCATCGGATGGTCGGCGGTCAAGAACGAGGTCTCCTGGGCCGCGGTCATCCTCTTCCTCGTCATCTTCTTCTGGACGCCGCCGCACTACTGGCCGCTGTCGATGAAGGTGAAGGACGACTACGCGCGGGTCGGCGTGCCGATGCTGCCGGTCGTGGCGGGCAACAAGGCCGTGGCCAAGCAGATCGTCCTCTACAGCTGGGTGATGGTGGCGGTCTCGCTGCTGCTGACCCCGCTCGGCTACACCGGATGGTTCTACACCTCGGTGGCGCTGCTGGCGGGCGGCTGGTGGCTGTGGGAGGCGCACGCGCTCAACGCGCGGGCCAAGGCGGGGCTGGCGGGCGCGAAGCTCAAGGAGATGCGGCTGTTCCACTGGTCGATCACCTACGTGTCGCTGCTCTTCGTCGCCGTCGCCGTGGATCCCTTCCTCCGCTGATGCTTCCTCCGGTTGCACTTCCTCCATTTATGCTTCCTCTGTTTACTACCCACCGGTAGCATGCCTTCCATGGCAGACACCGAGGAGACCGCGAACACGGCGGACAAGAGGCAGGACCGCAGGGCCGCGAAGCTGGCCAAGCAGATCGGCGCGTTCGCCAAGCAGCACGGCGGCGCCGAGGGCCAGCTCGCGCACATCGGCCAGGCGGGCACCCGGATCGTCCTCGTCGGCACGGACGGCGGCTGGGGCGACCTGGTGGCCCCGGCGTACGACACCGCGAAGCTCGCGGCCGAGAAGGCCGGGCTGACCCTTCACGAGGAGTTCGACGGCGAGTTCGCCGCGCGCGTGAAGACCGGTCCGTACGAGTGGACCCGCATGGCGGGCATGCAGCTGGGCGGAACGCCGAACCCGGTGGCCTAGGCGGGCAGCGATCGCCGGGGGTGCGGGTCAAAACCTGACGGTTTGTAGGGAATGGCCGGTTCCGCGCGGAACATTGGCTTGAAGAGCGCGGTCGTGGCCGACTTTGGCCGCGTCACCCTCTCGGTCAACAGCCCGAGCAACACCTCACACCCCGCTCACCCGTTAGGACGTGTGGAAGCCCCTTCCTCACGTCCGCAACGGGATGCCCGGATGATCGAAACGCCGCCCCTGGTGGACCAGTACTGCCAGGGAGTGCTCCGCACGGAGCTGGGCCTCGCCACCTTCGAGGCCCAGCTGATCCACTCGGCCGGCCCGCCCGCCGCCGGCACCACCTTCTTCGACACCCAGACCGGCTTCGCCCTGCGCCGCTGGCGCCCGCCGCTGCTCGGGCTGGAGCCGCACTGCACCCCGGCCCGCTACCTCGCCCGGCGGCGCGAACTGGGCGCCGCCGAGTCGGCACGCAGACTGCTGCGCGGCTCCGGGGTCGGCGCCCGGCTGGTCGACACCGGGGTGCCCGGGGACCTCACCGGGCCCAAGGAACTGGCCCTGGCCGGCGATGCCGAGACCTTCGAACTGGTCCGGCTGGAACTGCTGGCCGAGCAGGCCGCCGACACCTCCGGGACCGCCGGAGCCTTCCTCGTCAACCTCGCCGAGGCCGTCCACCACGCCGCGGCGGTGGCCGTGGCCTTCACCTGCGGACCCGAGGCCGGCTACCCGGCAGCCCTCGCGCGCTCGGCCGAGCCGCCGGATCCGGGCGAGGTGCGCGGGGCCGCCGGGCGGTGGCTGGCCGGACGGGCCAGGGGCGGCGCCGTACGCGACCCCGTACTCCTGCGGCACCTGCTGTGGAGCGCGGTCGCTTCCGGGCTGCCGCTCCAGCTGCACGTGGGCGGGGGAGCGGGTGGGCCGGGGCCGCTGACGGAGTTCGTACGGGCGACCGCGGGCCTGGGAACGCGGCTGGTCCTGCTCGGGGGATACCCGTACCACCGGCAGGCCGCACGGCTGGCGGCGGCCTTCCCGCACGTCCACGCCGAACTGGGAACGGCGCTGGGACAGTCGGGGGCGCGGGCGGCCGGGGTGCTGGCCGAGTCCCTGGAGACCGCCCCCTTCGGCAAGCTGATGTTCGCCGGAGGCGGGCGGCAGCTGGCCGAACTGCACGCGGTGGGCGCACTGGTCTTCCGGGAGGCGCTGGGCCGGGTCCTGGGCGGCTGGGTCGCCGACGGGTCCTGGTCCTGGAGGGACGCGGAACGGGTGGCGGCGATGGTCGCGGCGGGCAATGCCCGCCGCGTCTACCGGCTGGACGAACGGAACTGACGGATCAGACCGTGGCCAGGCGGGCGTCGCCCTGGGCCGGGATGCCGGCCTGCTCGGACGGGCGCTCGCGCAGGCTCAGTGCGACCCGGAGCACCGAGATCCACACCAGGCAGGAGCCGAACATGTGGGCGGCGACCAGGGCCTCGGGGACCTTGGTGAAGTACTGGACGTAGCCGATGCCGCCCTGGGCGATCAGCACGATCAGCAGGTCCCGGGCGCGCGCCCGGGTGTCGGTCGGGGCGTCGACCACGCGCAGCACCAGCCACATCGCGACGGCGAGCGCGCACACCAGCCAGGCGGAGACCGCGTGGACGTGGGCGGTCGTCGACCAGTCGAACGGCATCCGCTTGATCTCGCTGCTGTCGCCGGCGTGCGGGCCGGACCCGGTGACCACGGTGCCCGCCGCGACCAGCACGACGGTGGCCGCGACCAGGGCCCACGACAGCTTGCGCACGGGGGACGGGACGCGCGGCCGGGCGGGGCCGTCGCCCTCGCGGGTGCGCTGCCAGGTGATCGTCGTCACGGTGATCAGCGAGGTGGCGAGCATGAAGTGCCCGGCCACGCTGTAGGGGTTGAGCCCCGTCAGGACGGTGATGCCGCCGAGTACCGCGTTGCCCATCACGATGGCGAACTGGAGCCAGCCCAGCCGGGTCACCGAGCGGCGCCACGGCTTGGCGCAGCGGGCCGCGGTGATCGCCCAGCCAACGGCCGCGCAGAGCACGTAGGTCAGCATGCGGTTGCCGAACTCGATGGCGCCGTGGAAGCCCTGCGCCTGGGTGACGATCAGGCTGTCGCTCGTGCACTTGGGCCAGGTGTCGCAGCCGAGACCGGAGCCGGTCAGCCGCACCGCGCCGCCGGTGACGACGATGACGACGCTCATGAGCACCGCTGCGAAGGCGGCCCGCTGGACGGTCCGGGGTGACGGGGTCCAGCGGCGGGCGAGGTATGCGAGAGGGGTCAACACGGCCCTTATCGTACGCGGACCCTTGTGCAAAGTTTCACGAGGGGGTGGCGGCTGGTGCGTCGGGGCCGAACGTCCGCCTGAACCGGGCGCCTGCGGGGTCGCCTTCCGCGTGCCACCAGACGCGGATCCGCCAATGCGCCCCGTCGCCCGGGTAGTCGGACGAGGCCGCGAAGCGGTGTACCAATTCGTCCACTACGTCCTTGGCTGTCCTGTTCCTTACTTCTGCCCCGCTGCGCCAGGGATGTGACGTGACGTTCCACAGTCCGTCGGAGCCGCGGACCTCGATGCGCCACACCGCGACCCAGGGGGTGACCTCCAGCATCGTGCGGACCTGATCGCCCTCCAGGCGCAGCCGGGCGGCGATCTCCGGCTCGTCGACCCCCTGGATCCGGGCGGCCACCACGGCCTGGGGCAGCAGCCGTTCGGGCAGCAGGCCCCGCGCGCGAAGATTCACGAGGGAGGCGAACGTCAGGAACCGCAGCCGCAGTTCGAGCTGGCGCCCGATGTGGTCCAGGGCCTCCTCGGCCTCCTGGGACCCCTCCGGTCCGGGATCGGCGAGCAGCAGCCGGCGGAAGGAGCCCTCGGCGTCCACCGCCCAGGCCACCGAGTCCTCGGCCATGCCCAGCTCCGAGAGCCGGTCCCCGAGGAAGACCTTCGCCTGGGCCAGGCCCCGCTGATTGACCGGGTCCTCCTGGTCCAGCCCCGCCCATACCTCCACGGCGCCGCGCGTCAGGTCCCGGGCCCGCTCGCCGGCGGCCCGCTCCATGGCGCTCGGCCCGCTCTCGGCTCCCGGACCGAGGGGATGCAGGGGCAGCCGCTCCCGGTCGCTGAGCGGCCAGGACAGCCAGACCCCCTGGTTGATCAGGCCCCGGGCGTACCAGCGGGCGTACTCGGGGGAGTGTCCGGCGGCCTGCTGCGAGAACCGCAGCCCCTCCTCGATGGCGGCCAGGGCTCCGCCGCGGTCCCCGTCGGCGAAGCGGCGGGCCGCCAGATCGCTCAGGCGCAGACCCAGCCGGGCCGCGCACTCGGCATCGCCGCGGGCCGGCTCGCGCAGTGCGCCGATCAGCTCGGCCAGCAGGGCATCGGCCTCCGCGGGCTCCGCCTGCGCGGCGCCCGACCTGATCCGTGCCCACTGTTCGTCCAGCCGCAGAACGGCCTCCCGCTGCGCCATGCCCGCCCCCCGGCGTCTGTGGTGCGCTGTCGTGTGGAGGTGGTCATCCTCCCGCCCGCACAACGCTCAGGGGAAGGGATTCACTCCCAGCGGAAGAACCGCGCGGCGGCGCCCAGGCCGAGCACGGCCCAGCCGGCCAGGATCGCCGCGTCGCCCCAGGGCAGCGCGGCCCCGTGCTGGAGCACCTCGCGCAGCCCGTCGGAGAGCGCGGAGATCGGCAGCAGCCCGAGAACGGACCGCACCGCGTCCGGGAACTTCTCCAGCGGCACGATCACCCCGCCGCCGACCAGCAGCAGCAGGAAGACCAGGTTGGCCGCGGCCAGGGTGGCCTCCGCCCTGAGCGTGCCCGCCATGAGCAGGCCGAGCCCCGAGAAGGCGGCGGTGCCCAGCAGGATCAGCAGGGCGGCGGACAGCGGGTTCCCGTGCGGGGACCAGCCCAGCGCGAAGGCGATCACGGTCAGCAGCGCGATCTGGAGCACCTCGGTGACCAGCACGGACAGCGTCTTGGCCGCCATCAGCGCCCAGCGCGGCAGCGGGGAGGCCCCCAGCCGCTTGAGGACCCCGTAGCGGCGGTCGAAGCCGGTGGCGATGGCCTGGCCGGTGAACGCGGTGGACATCACGGCCAGCGCCAGGATGCCGGGGGCGAGGAAGTCCACGGACTTCCCGGCACCCGTGTCCACGATGTCCACGGCCGAGAACAGCACCAGCAGCAGCGAGGGGATGATCACGGTCAGCAGCAGCTGCTCGCCGTTGCGCAGCATCATCCGCGTCTCCAGCGCGGTCTGCGCGAGGATCATGCGGGACACGGGCGCGGCCCCCGGGTTCGGGGTGAACGTACCGGCGCTCATGCGCGCAGCTCCTTACCGGTGAGCTCGAGGAAGACGTCTTCGAGAGTGTGGCGTTCCACCGTGAGGCTGTCCGGCATCACCCCGTGCTGGGCGCACCAGGAGGCGACGGTGGCGAGCAGCTGGGGGTGGACCTCGCCGGCGACCCGGTAGACGCCGGGGGTGAGCTCGGCGGCTTGGGTGCCGTCGGGCAGCGCCTTCAGCAGCGAGGCCAGGTCGAGGGCGGGGCGGCCGGTGAATCGCAGGGTGTTCTCGGCGCCGCCGCGGCACAGCTGGTCGGGGCTGCCGTGGGCGATGACCTTGCCGGCGTCGATGATGGCCACCTCGTCGGCGAGCTGCTCGGCCTCGTCCATGTGGTGGGTGGTGAGTACGACGGACACCCCGTCGGCGCGCAGCTCCCGTACGAGGTCCCAGGTCGCTCGGCGGGCCTGCGGGTCGAGGCCGGCGGTCGGCTCGTCCAGGAAGGCCAGCTCGGGGCGGCCCACCACGGCCATGGCCAGGGCCAGGCGCTGCTGCTGGCCGCCGGAGAGCCGGCGGTAGGCGGTGCGGCCGCAGCCGCCGAGGCCGAGGCGTTCCACCAGGGCGTCCACGTCCAGGGGGTCGGCGTAGAGCTTGGCCATGTGGGTGAGCATCTCGACGGCGCGGGCGCCGGAGTAGACGCCGCCGGACTGGAGCATCACGCCGATGCGCGGGCGCAGGGCTTCGGCCCGGGTGACGGGGTCGAGGCCGAGGACGCGGACGGATCCGGCGTCGGGGCGGCGGTAGCCCTCGCAGGTTTCCACAGTGGTCGTCTTGCCCGCGCCGTTGGGACCAAGGACTGCGGTGACCGAGGCCCTGCGGACGGTGAGGTCCAGGCCGTCCACCGCTGTTTTGGGGCCGTACCGCTTCACCAGTCCGCGGATTTCCACGGCGGGGTCGTTGCTCATGGGGGTTGAGTCTACGGAGCGGGAGGAGGCCGCCGGGGCGGGGTCGTAGGTCCCGGCCCCGCAGGGTCGTGTACCTGCGCATTCATGACTTTTTCGGCCGTTGGGGGGAGGGGCGCGGGCCTAACGTCGAATGGTGAACAGCATCGCTCAGAACGTCGAAGCCACCTCGGGGCAGGCCGAGCACAAGGCCCACGACCTTGCTCATCCGCCGCGATACTTCGTCTCGGCGATGCTCGCGGGCGCCTACATCGGCATCGGGGAGGTACTGCTCCTCGTCGCGATCTCGCCGTTCGTGGCCAAGGGCTCGGCGGCCGTGAAGCTGCTGGAGGGCGCGGTCTTCCCGATAGCCCTGACCATCGTGATGTTCGCCGGCGCCCAGCTCTTCACCAGCAATGTGATGGTCATGCTGGTCGGCGCCCTGTCGGGGCGGACCGGGCCCAGGGACCTGGTCGTGTCCTGGGTGCTCTCGCTGGCGGGGAACCTGGCGGGGGCCTTCGCCTTCGGCGCGATGGTGCACGCCTCGGGCGTGACCTCCTCGCCCTCCGCCCGGGCCATGCTGACCGAGATGGTGCACGGGAAGATGGAGCTCGGCGGCGGGCAGCTGTTCTGGCGCGCGGTGCTCTGCAACATGCTCGTCTGCCTGGCCATCTGGATGTTCACCCGGGCCCGCGGCGATGCGGCCAAGATTTTCGTCCTGTGGCTGCCCGTGGCCGTATTCGTTGCCGTCGGATTCGAACACTGTGTAGCGAACATGGCTCTTTTCAGCCTCGCGATCCTGGACGGCTCAGCCGGATTCGGTGATCTTTTCCGGAATCTGATGTTCACCGTGCCGGGGAACGTCGTGGGCGGAGGATTGCTGGTGGGAGCCGTTTACTGGTTCACCGGAGGGGCCCTGCGCGAAGACGGACGGTCTGCTTCCGCATAACGCTCCGTGGATAAATAAGGTAACCCTTAGTGATGGAGGCCACCAGGAGTGGCCTCCATCACCGCTTGTCGCCCGCCGGTTAATTACGCAACAATGGCGTTGTGAAATACGGCGAACGGATGAGCGAGGCCCCCCAGGGCGAACTCGCGACCGGGGAGCGGTCAACCCGCAACCGGGTCGCGCGGTCGATCCTGGACCACGGTCCCTCCACTGTCGCCGACCTCGCCCAGCGCCTCGGCCTCACCCAGGCCGCCGTCCGCCGCCACCTCGACACGCTCGTCGCCGACGACGTGGTCGAACCCCGTGAGCAGCGTGTGTACGGCGCGCGCACCCGGGGTCGGCCCGCCAAGGTCTTCGCGCTGACCGCCTGCGGACGCGACGCCTTCGACCAGTCCTACGACTCGCTCGCCGCGGACGCCATGCGCTGGATCGCGCAGGCCGCCGGCGGCGGCGAGCAGGGGGCGGCGGCGATCGCCGCCTTCGCCAAGGCGAGGCTGGCTGCACAGGCGGAGACCTACCGCGAGACGGTGGAGGCGGCCGACCCCGCGGACCGGACCGAGGCCCTTGCCAGGGCGTTGACCGGAGACGGGTACGCTGCTACGGCGAAGAGCGCTCCCGGTCCGCACAGCGGTGAACAGCTCTGCCAGCACCACTGCCCGGTGGCACACGTCGCCGAACAGTTCCCGCAGCTCTGCGAGGCGGAGACCGAGGTCTTCTCCCGCCTGCTCGGGACGCATGTGCAGCGTCTCGCCACGATCGCCCACGGCGACGGGGTGTGCACGACGTTCATTCCGCGCAGCGGAAGCGGCGCCGGTGCCGCAGGCGCCGCACAGACCAACACATCAGTATCTGCAAGTACGGCCGGGAGGAACCCCGCATGACCACGGAGACTGCTCACCCTGAGCTCGATGGCCTGGGCACCTACGAATACGGATGGGCCGACTCCGACGCGGCCGGTGCGGTCGCCAAGCGGGGCCTGTCCGAAGAGGTCGTCCGCGACATCTCGGCGAAGAAGTCCGAGCCGGAGTGGATGCTGAACCTCCGCCTCAAGGGCCTCAAGCTGTTCGGCAAGAAGCCCATGCCCAACTGGGGCTCCGACCTCTCGGGCATCGACTTCGACAACATCAAGTACTTCGTGCGCTCCACCGAGAAGCAGGCCGCTTCCTGGGAGGACCTGCCGGAGGACATCAAGAACACGTACGACAAGCTCGGCATCCCCGAGGCGGAGAAGCAGCGCCTCGTCGCCGGTGTCGCGGCCCAGTACGAGTCCGAGGTCGTCTACCACCAGATCCGTGAGGACCTGGAGGAGCAGGGCGTCATCTTCCTCGACACGGACACCGCGCTCAAGGAGCACCCGGAGCTCTTCCAGGAGTACTTCGGCACGGTCATCCCGGTCGGCGACAACAAGTTCGCCTCGCTGAACACCGCCGTGTGGTCGGGCGGCTCGTTCATCTACGTCCCCAAGGGCGTCAAGGTCGACATCCCGCTCCAGGCCTACTTCCGCATCAACACGGAGAACATGGGCCAGTTCGAGCGGACGCTGATCATCGTGGACGAGGACGCCTACGTCCACTACGTCGAGGGCTGCACCGCCCCGATCTACTCCTCGGACTCCCTGCACAGCGCCGTGGTCGAGATCATCGTGAAGAAGGGCGGCCGCTGCCGCTACACGACGATCCAGAACTGGTCGAACAACGTCTACAACCTGGTCACCAAGCGCGCCGTGGCGTACGAGGGCGCGACCATGGAGTGGATCGACGGCAACATCGGTTCCAAGGTCACCATGAAGTACCCGGCCGTGTACCTGATGGGCGAGCACGCCAAGGGCGAGACCCTGTCGATCGCCTTCGCGGGCGAGGGCCAGCACCAGGACGCCGGCTCCAAGATGGTCCACATGGCGCCGAACACCTCCTCCAACATCGTCTCCAAGTCGGTGGCGCGAGGCGGCGGCCGCACCTCCTACCGAGGCCTGGTCGAGATCGGCGAGGGCGCCCACGGCTCCAAGTCGAACGTGCTCTGCGACGCGCTCCTGGTCGACACCATCTCCCGCTCGGACACCTACCCCTACGTGGACGTCCGCGAGGACGACGTGTCCATGGGCCACGAGGCCACCGTCTCCAAGGTCTCCGACGACCAGCTCTTCTACCTGATGAGCCGCGGTCTGACGGAGTTCGAGGCCATGGCGATGATCGTGCGCGGCTTCGTCGAGCCGATCGCCCGTGAGCTCCCGATGGAGTACGCGCTGGAGCTGAACCGGCTGATCGAGCTGCAGATGGAGGGCTCGGTCGGTTAATCCCGACCCGCCCGAAGTCCCACAGCAGATTCTTTAAGGAAGAGAGCAACACGACAGCCATGGCTGAGGCTCAGAACATTCCGGCGGGTTCGACCACCGCCGGCGCGATCGCGGTGGCCGCCGAGTCCACCGTCGCCACCCGGATGAGTGCCCCCCCGTCCTTCGACGTGGCGGACTTCCCCGTGCCCCACGGGCGCGAGGAGGAGTGGCGCTTCACGCCGCTCGCCCGCCTCAAGGGCCTGCACGACGGCACCGCGGTCGCCAACGGCACCATGAAGGCCCAGATCGACGCGCCCGAGGGCGTCACGGTCGAGTCCGTGGAGCGCGGCGACGCGCGCATCGGCAAGGCCGGCACCCCGGTGGACCGGATCGCCGCCCAGGCGTTCTCGTCCTTCGCCAAGGCCACGGTCGTCACCGTGCCCAAGGAGGCCGTCCTGACCGAGCCCGTGCGCGTCTCGCTGCACGGCGAGGGCGGCACGACCTTCGGCCACACCGTCTTCGACGTCCAGGCGTTCGCCGAGGCCGTCATCGTCATCGACCACACCGGTGACGGCGTGCGCGCCGCCAACGTCGACTTCCTCGTCGGCGACGGCGCCAAGCTCACCGTCGTGTCCGTGCAGGACTGGGACGACACCGCCGTCCACTGCTCCCAGCACAACGCGCTGGTCGGCCGCGACGCGACCTTCAAGTCGATCATCGTCACCTTCGGCGGCGACGTCGTCCGCCTGCACCCGCGCGTGAACTACGCGGGCCCCGGCGGCGAGGCCGAGCTCCTCGGCCTGTACTTCACGGACGCCGGTCAGCACCAGGAGCACCGCCTCCTGGTCGACCACAAGGCCCCGCACTGCAAGTCGCACGTGGTCTACAAGGGTGCACTGCAGGGCGAAGGCGCCCACGCGGTCTGGATCGGTGACGTCCTCATCGAGAAGACCGCCGAGGGCACCGACACCTACGAGATGAACCGCAACCTCGTCCTCACGGACGGCGCGCGGGTCGACTCCGTGCCGAACCTGGAGATCGAGACCGGCGAGATCGTCGGCGCCGGCCACGCCTCCGCGACCGGCCGCTTCGACGACGAGCAGCTCTTCTACCTCCAGTCGAGGGGTATCCCTGCCGACGAGGCCCGCCGCCTGGTCGTGCGCGGCTTCTTCGCCGAGCTCGTCCAGCAGATCGGTGTCGACGACATCGAGGAGCGCCTGCTCTCCAAGATCGAGACCGAGCTCCAGGGTTCCGTCTGATGACGTATCTCAAGGCTTGTGCGCTGAGCGAGCTCGAGGAGAACACCCCCAAGCGGGTGGAACTCGACGGCACGCCGGTGTCCATCGTCTCCACCGAGGGGGAGGTGTTCGCGATCAACGACATCTGCTCGCACGCGAACGTCTCGCTCTCGGAGGGCGAGGTCGAGGACTGCATGATCGAGTGCTGGCTGCACGGGTCGGCCTTCGACCTGCGCACCGGCAAGCCCTCGGGTCTGCCCGCGACGCGCCCCGTACCCGTATACCCCGTAAAGATCGATGGGGGCAGCGTCCTTGTTGACGTACGCGCCTCCCTCACCCAGGAGTCCTGAGGTATCCATGGCAACGCTTGAAATCCACGACCTGCACGTCTCCGTCGAGGCCGAGAACGGCGCCCGCGAGATCCTCAAGGGCGTCGAGCTCACCATCAAGCAGGGTGAGACGCACGCCATCATGGGTCCGAACGGCTCTGGCAAGTCCACCCTGGCGTACGCGCTCGCCGGTCACCCGAAGTACACCATCACCAAGGGCACCGTGACCCTGGACGGCGAAGACGTCCTGGAGATGTCCGTCGACGAGCGCGCCCGCGCCGGCATGTTCCTCGCGATGCAGTACCCGGTCGAGATCCCCGGCGTCTCGGTCTCCAACTTCCTGCGCACCTCGGCCACCGCCATCCGAGGCGAGGCGCCGAAGCTGCGCACCTGGGTGAAGGAGGTCAAGTCCGCGATGGAGCAGCTCCAGATGGACACGGCCTTCGCCGAGCGCAACGTCAACGAGGGCTTCTCCGGCGGTGAGAAGAAGCGCCACGAGATCCTGCAGCTGGAGCTCCTGAAGCCGAAGATCGCGATCCTCGACGAGACCGACTCCGGCCTCGACGTCGACGCCCTGCGCCAGGTCTCCGAGGGCGTCAACCGCGTCCACGCGACCGGCGACACCGGCACCCTGCTGATCACGCACTACACGCGGATCCTCCGTTACATCAAGCCCGACTTCGTCCACGTCTTCTCCGAGGGCCGCATCGTCGAGTCCGGCGGCGCCGAACTCGCCGACAAGCTGGAGGCCGAAGGCTACGAGTCGTACAGCACGAAGGGTGGCGCGACCGCGTGACACAGCTGCCTGGCCTCCTCGACATCGAGGCGATCCGCAAGGACTTCCCCCTTCTGGATCGTGTGGTCCACGACGGGAAGAAGATCGTTTACCTGGACAACGCTGCGACCTCGCAGAAGCCGCGCCAGGTGCTCGACGCGCTGAACGAGTACTACGAGCAGCACAACGCCAACGTCCACCGTGGCGTGCACGTGCTCGCCGAGGAGGCCACGGCGCTGTACGAGGGCGCTCGCGACAAGGTCGCCGCCTTCATCAACGCGCCGAGCCGCAACGAGGTGATCTTCACCAAGAACGCCTCGGAGTCGCTCAACCTGGTCGCGAACATGCTCGGCTGGGCGGACGAGCCCTACCGGGTCGACCGCGAGACCGAGATCGCCATCACGGAGATGGAGCACCACTCCAACATCGTCCCGTGGCAGCTGCTCTCGCAGCGCACCGGCGCGAAGCTGAAGTGGTTCGGCCTGACCGACGACGGCCGGCTCGACCTGTCCAACATCGAAGAGGTCATCACGGAGAAGACGAAGATCGTCTCCTTCACGCTGGTCTCCAACATCATGGGCACGGTCAACCCGACCGAGGCGATCGTCCGGCGCGCGCAGGAGGTCGGCGCCCTGGTGCTGATCGACGCCTCGCAGGCCGCTCCGCACATGCCGCTGGACGTCCAGGCGCTCGGCGCGGACTTCGTGGCCTTCACCGGCCACAAGATGTGCGGTCCGACCGGCATCGGCGTCCTGTGGGGCCGCCAGGAGCTGCTCGAGGACCTGCCGCCCTTCCTGGGCGGCGGCGAGATGATCGAAACCGTCTCGATGCACTCCTCGACGTACGCCCCGGCGCCCCACAAGTTCGAGGCGGGCACGCCCCCGATCGCCCAGGCCGTCGGCCTCGGCGCGGCCGTGGACTACCTGACCGCGATCGGGATGGACAAGATCGCCGCTCACGAGCACGCGATCACGGAGTACGCGATCAAGCGGCTCGCGGAGGTTCCGGACCTGCGCATCATCGGCCCGACCACGGCCGAGGACCGCGGCGCCGCGATCTCCTTCGTGCTCGGTGACATCCACCCGCACGACGTCGGCCAGGTACTGGACGAGCAGGGCATCGCGGTCCGCGTGGGTCACCACTGCGCCCGCCCGGTCTGCCTCCGGTACGGAATTCCGGCGACGACGCGAGCGTCTTTCTATCTGTACTCCTCTCCGGCCGAGGTCGACGCACTGGTCGACGGGCTGGAGCACGTACGGAACTTCTTCGGCTGAGTCGGCCGGTGAAGAGGGTGGCGACGAAGGCGACGAGGGCGCAGTGAAGCTGGAATCCATGTACCAGGAACTGATCCTGGACCACTACAAGCACCCGCGCGGGCGTGGCCTGCGCGACGGCGACGCCGAGGTGCACCACGTCAATCCGACGTGCGGCGACGAGATCACGCTGCGCGTGAAGTACGACGGCGAGACGCTCACCGACATCTCGTACGAGGGCCAGGGCTGCTCCATCAGCCAGGCGGGCGCGTCGATCCTGAACGAGCTGCTCGTCGGCAAGGAGCTGGCCGAGGCGCAGAAGATCCAGGCCGTGTTCCTGGAGCTGATGCAGTCCAAGGGCAAGATCGAGCCCGACGAGGCCATGGAGGAGGTGCTGGAGGACGCGGTCGCGTTCGCCGGTGTCTCCAAGTATCCGGCGCGGGTGAAGTGTGCTCTGCTGAGCTGGATGGCGTGGAAGGACGCGACCGCCCAGGCACTGGGCGACGCCGAGAGGAAGACGGCATGACCGAGAACGCGACGCCCGAGGCGTCCATCAAGCCGGCCACCGAGGAAGAGGTCCGCGAGGCCCTCTACGACGTGGTCGACCCCGAGCTGGGCATCGACGTCGTCAACCTGGGCCTGATCTACGGCATCCACGTCGACGACGCGAACATCGCCACCCTCGACATGACCCTCACCTCGGCGGCCTGCCCGCTGACGGACGTCATCGAGGACCAGGCGAAGTCGGCGACGGACGGCATCGTCAGCGAACTGCGCATCAACTGGGTCTGGATGCCGCCGTGGGGCCCGGACAAGATCACGGACGATGGTCGCGAGCAGCTGCGCGCGCTCGGTTTCAACGTCTGAGACGACCGGTCGGCGCACCTTGAGCGCTGAGTGAACAGATGACCCCCGGCACGGGTGTGCCGGGGGTCCGCTGTTTTCCCGGAGGACCGATCGTGTGCACCGGGAGTTGGCCACGGTGGCCGAATCTTCTCGACGGCCGTCAGAAACACGACGGCGCACACGAGAGGACCATCCGTGACCGTTCGCGTTTCACCGGCGCACCGCAGGGGTGCCGTGGGAGCTGCCGGGGCCGCAGCCGTGCTCGTCGCCGGGCTGGCCGTGCCCGCGTACGCCGCGCAGGAAGCAGCGGCCGTACCGACCATCGTGCTCTCCGCGGCACACCTGACCGGGGCCGTCGACGCGATCGGTGACCCCGGGGTCGCCGTGGACGTCGCACAGGACGGGATACCCGCCGCCTTCCTCAAGGTCGACGTGGTCTCCTCCAGCAACCCGGCGGTCGCCCGCCCCGGCGACGTGACCTTCCGCCGCACCGGCCACGGCGGCGGCCGCGAGCTGACCGTCCACCCGCGCGGTCGCGGCTACACCGACCTGACGCTCCGGGTGACCGGCCGCGGCGGCAGGACGGCCACGGCCACCCTCTCCTACGCGGCTTCGGCGCGCGTGGGCACCGGGGTCCTCGGCACCCGCTACCTCACCGGCTCCGCCGACTCCTCGGCCGCCGTGGACGCCGGTGGCGGTTACGTGCTGGTCGCCGACGACGAGACCAACGTGCTGCGCCTGTACGACCGTTCCCGCTCGGGCGCCCCGGTCAAGACCTGGGACCTCGGCGCCGCGCTCGGCGCCAAGAAGGAAGTCGACATCGAGGCCGCGGCCCGGGTCGGCGACACCGTCTACTGGACGGGCTCGCTGGGCAACAACAAGGACGGCAAGTACAAGGCCGACCGCAACACCGTCTTCACCACCAGGCTCACCGGGACGGGCGCGGCCACCGAGGTCGTCTTCGGCTCCGCCTACAAGGGCCTGCGCGAGGACCTGATCGCCTGGGACACGGCGAACGGGAACTGCTACGGCTTCGCCGCCGGTACGGCGGCCGGCCGGATCCCCAAGAGCATCGACGGTTTCAACGTGGAGGGCCTGGAGTTCGCCCCGGGCTCCACGACCACCGCCTACCTGGGCTTCCGTGCCCCGCTGGCTCCGGCGGTGCCGGGCGGCAAGGCGCTGATCGTTCCCGTCACCAACATCGACCAGGTCGTGGCCGGAGCGGCCAAGCCGGTCTTCGGCGCGGGCATCGAGCTGGACCTGGGCGGCCTGGCGATCCGTGACATCCGCAAGAACGCGGCCAACCAGTACCTGATCCTGGCCGGTTCCTGGGCGGCGGACGACAACTCCGACCCGTACGCGCTCTACCAGTGGGACGGCGTCGCCGGCCACGCCCCCGTCAAGCGGGCCGACCTGCCGACCACCGATCCCGGCGGCTGGGAAGCCGTGGTCGCCGTCCCCGACCTGCGGGTGCCCGGCGCCCGCGTACAGCTGATCACCGACAGCGGCTCCGCCGACCTGTACGGGGACGGCAAAGAGGCCAAGGACCTCACCTTCCCCGAGTGGAAGAAGTCCCGGTCCGCATGGTTCACGCTCGGCCCGATTCGTGGAGGACACCGATGAAGAAGAAGCAGCTCGGCATCGCCGGTATCGCGGCGTTGATGCTCGCCGCCGGCACGCCCCTCGTGTCCGCGCAGGCCGCGACCTACGGCACGCCGACCATCTCCCTGTCCGCCTCCTACCTCTCGGGCGCCGTCGGCGCCGTCGGTGACCCGACGGTGAACGTCACCGTGGCGCAGAGCGGCGCGGACGTCTCCGCCCTCACCGTCAGCGCCTCGGCCTCCAGCAAGACCTCGGTCGCCGGGACGGGCGACGTGACCGTCACCGGGGCCGGCGCCGTACGGGAGCTGGCCGTCACCGCGCGCGGCCGCGGCTACACCAACCTCACCGTCAAGGTGACCGGGCTGGGCGGCAAGACCGCCACCAAGACGCTGTACTACGCGGCCTCGCCCGCCGTGCAGAACCCGGCCGACGCCCGCTACTTCACCGGCGCCTCCGACTCCTCGGCCGCCGTGGACGTCGGCGGCGGCTACACGGTGGTCGCCGACGACGAGAACAACGTGCTGCGCCTGTACGACCGTTCCCGCTCGGCCGCGCCGGTCAGAACCTGGGACTTCAGCTCGCAGCTCGGTGTCACCAAGGAGGTGGACATCGAGGGGGCGACCCTGATCGGCAACACCATCTACTGGACGGGCTCGCTGGGCAACAACAAGGACGGCGAGTACAAGGCGCCCCGCAACACGGTGTTCACCACCACCCTGAGCGGCTCCGGCTCGACCACGCAGCTCGCGTACGGGCGCTCGTACACCAAGCTCCGCGACGACCTGGTGGCCTGGGACAAGGCGAACGGGAACCGCTACGGCTTCGCGGCGGGCACCGCGGCCGGTGAGGCGCCCAAGCAGATCGACGGTTTCAACGTGGAGGGCCTGGAGTTCGCCCCGGGCTCCACGACCACCGCCTACCTGGGCTTCCGCGCCCCGCTGGCCCCGGCGGTGCCGGGCGGCAAGGCGCTGATCGTGCCGGTGACCAACTTCGACAAGGTGCTCTCCAGCGGCGCCAAGGCCACCTTCGGCGCGGGCATCGAGCTCGACCTCGGTGGCCTGGCGATCCGTGACATCCGCAAGAACGCGGCCAACCAGTACCTGATCCTGGCCGGCTCGTGGGCGGCGGACGACAACTCCGACCCGTACACGCTCTACCAGTGGGACGGCGTCGCCGGCCACGCCCCCGTCAAGCGGGCCGACCTGCCGACCACCGACCCGGGCGGCTGGGAAGCCATCGTGGACGTCCCGGACCTGACGGTCGCGGGCGCGCGGGTCCAGCTCGTCACCGACAGCGGTTCCGCCGACCTGTACGGGGACGGGATCGAGGCCAAGGACCTCACCCACCCGGAGTGGAAGAAGGCGCGCGCGGCCTGGTTCACGCTGAACTGAACTGCGCCGAACTGAGGGCCTAGGCGGCCTCGGACCCCTTGGTGGGTCCGGCCGCCAGGTCCTCGCGGCGGATGCGCCGGTCCACGTAGAGCAGGCCGGCGGTGAGCTGCGGGAAGCAGAGCAGCAGGGTCTGCGCGACCATCCCGCCGAGTGCGGCGAGGGTCGCGCGGACCGGGCCGTCGTCGATCGCCGGGACCAGGCCGAGGGCGCCGGCGAAGGCGAACGGCAGCTGGGCCAGGTACGCCGCCGCGGCCGCGATCGCGGCGGCCAGGGCGGTGACGGCGAAGGTGCGCCACCAGGCCCCGCGCACCAGAGCGGCCGAGCTGCGCAGGGCGGCGACCGGGCCGAGGCCCTCGTACGCGGCGGCCGTGGGCGCCAGGACGAACAGGACCCCGAGTCCGAGCGCGACCGGGAGGGTGGCCGCCGCGAGCAGCGGCGGGAGCCCGGCGGCCAGGACGGCGGCGCCGGGGCCGGCGAGGGCGGTCAGGACCAGGAGCTGGGTGCCGAGCACCGCAGCCAGTCGGGGCCGCGCGGCGCGCAGCAGCGTACGGACGGCGGCGGGGCGGCCGAGTACCGCCTCGCGCAGTACGGCCGTGGACAGGGCGGTGGCCAGGGCCCAGGTCAGCAGTGTGGCCAGGGCCATGGCCGGGACCAGGACGGTGACGGGCCGCACGCCCAGCGCGAGGGCGCTGCCGGCGGCCGCGGCGACGAGCAGCAGGGCGCAGAGCTGGCCGGGGAACATGGCGGCGACGAGCCGGGAGCCGTGGCGGCCCAGGGCGGCGAAGGCGCCGCCGAGTATGTCGGTGGACTTCAGGGGCTGCGGGGCTGTCACCCCCGGTCCGGGCGGCTGCGGGGCCGGCCGGCCGCCGCCCCGGTGGGTCCACTGCTCGGCCATGCGGATCTCCCCTCGCCCGGTTGCGCGGACACCGTAGCGGCCGCGGGCGGGGATGTCCCGTGCACACACAGATGTGTACACCCGTACCCAACGATGTGTACAGTCGTACGCATGCCCTACGTACTGCTTGCCGCCGCGATCGCCGCCGAAGTCGCCGGGACCACCGCGATGAAGTTCAGCGAGGGCTTCACGAAGCTGTGGCCCTCGCTGATCACCCTGGCCGGGTACGTCATCGCCTTCTCGCTGCTCGCGCAGACGCTGAAGTCGATGTCCGTCGGCACGGCCTACGCGATCTGGGCGGGCGTCGGCACCGCGGCGATCGCCGCCATAGGCATGGTCTTCATGGGGGAGGCCGCGACGGCCGCGAAGATCGGCGGGATCGTGCTCGTGATCGCCGGGGTCGTCCTGCTGAACCTCGGCGGGGCGAGCCACTGATGGCCCGCCGGTACGACCCCGAGCGCAGGCAGCGCATCATCGACGCGGCGATCCGGGTGGTCGGCGCCAAGGGCATCGCGGGGCTGAGCCACCGCAGCGTGGCGGCGGAGGCGGACGTCCCGCTCGGGTCGACCACCTACCACTTCGCGACCCTGGACGACCTGCTCGTCGCCGCCCTGCGGCAGGCGAACGAGGCCTTCACGCCGGTGCTGGCCCCCGGGAGCGACCTGGCCCGGTCGCTGGCCCGGCTGCTGTCGGCGGACCGGGCTCGCGCGGAGCTGGAGTACGAGCTCTACCTGGCCGCCCTGCGCCGCCCGGCCCTGCGCCCGGTGGCGGCCGAATGGTGCGAGGCCGTCGCGCTGGCCCTGGCGGAGCGGGTGGACCCGGTCACCGCGCGGGCGGTGGTGGCGGTGATGGACGGGATCAGCCTCCAGGTGCTCCTGACCGGCGGGGAGTACGACGAGGCGTACGCGCGCGAGATCCTGGGGCGGGTGCTGCGGGGCTGAGCCGTCCCTGAGGGGCCTGGCGCCGGGCGCGAAGTCGGCCTAGCCCGCGCGGACCGCGGTCAGGGCGGCGGCCACGCTCGCCTCGATGTCCTGGATCGGGTACAGGACCTCGCGGACCGTCCGGTCGCGGTCCACCACCAGCGTCAGTCGCTTCAGCCGGCTGACGCCCCCGGCCCGGAAGGTGGGCAGGCGCAGTGCCGCCACGAGCCCCAGCTCCGCGTCCGACAGGAGGGGGAAGCGCAGTGCCTCCGCCTGTGCGAACTCCCGCTGCTCGTCCGGCCGTTGCGTCGACACCCCGTGCACCGTCGCACCCGCCGCGGTGAACTCCGCGAGCTGGTCCCGGTAGGTGCACGACTCCAGGGTGCATCCCCGGGCCCCGGGGATCCCGGCCCACCCCGGGGGGTAGGCATCGGCCCGCGCGTACGCGCCCGGGAAGCAGTACAGGACGGTGAACGGGGTGTCCGCCACCGGGTCGCGGAGCTCGCCGAAGCGGTCCGGCAGCATCAGCTCCGGCAGTCGGGTGCCGCGCAGCGCGTGGACCCGCGCCGCCTCCCGCGAGGCTTCTTGCGTGGTGGCCGTCATTTCTCCCTCTCCCAGGATCCAGGTGTCTCCCCAGTCCTGGAGGGCGACCAGGACCGGCAGCAGCGCGCGCCCGCGCGGGGACAGCCGGTACTCGTGCCGAACGGGGCGCTCCTGGTACGGCTCGCGGGTCAGTACCCCCGCCTCGACCAGCAGTTTCAGCCGCTCCGTCAGCACTTTCCGGGACATGCCCAGTTCGCGCTGGAACTCGTCGAAGCGGGCGACGCCGCGCGCGGCGTCCCGGACGATCAGCAGCGTCCACCAGTCGCCCACGACGTCGAGGGCCTGGGCGATGGAGCAGTCCGCGTCGTCGAGCTGCGTGCGCTGGGCCATGGCACTCTTTACGTTGTTGGTGGGTTGATTCCGGTCACTCGTAGGATCGGAAGACCCGGGGATGTCGGGTGTGGCTGTGGTTCTCCAGCCCAGTGGTGGCTTCAAAGGATTGGCCGCCCGGCATCCCGCGACGACTCGACCACTCATTGGGATGCGCGCGACAAGATCGCTTGGTAAGGACACGCTGGCGAGGTCGTCTGCTGGGACCGGTACTGGAACGACTTCGGAGGTGACCGTGCCCGAACTGTGGGCCGGAACAGACGCGGGCAAAGCCGAGCATCACTGCGTGGTGATCGACACCGACGGCCAGCGGAAGCTGTCGCGACGGGTCGCCAATGACGAGACCACACTGCTCAAACTGCTCGCCGACGTACTGGAGCTGAGCCAGGGTGAGCCGGTCACCTGGGCGATCGACCTCAATGCCGGCGGTGCCGCATTGATGATCGCCCTGCTGACCGACAACGGACAGCGGGTCCTCTACATCCCCGGCCGCACCGTCCACCACGCCTCCGGGTCCTACCGCGGCGACGGCAAGACGGACGCGAAGGACGCCTTCGTCATCGCGGACCAGGCGCGTATGCGCCGCGACCTGCAGACCATGCACCGCGGCGACGACATCGCCGTGGACCTGCGGATCCTCACCTCGCGACGTCTGGACCTGGCCGCCGACCGCACCAGGACGATCAACCGGATGCGGGCCCAGATGCTGGAGTACTTCCCCGCCCTGGAGCGGGCCTTCGACTACAGCACCTCGAAGGCATCCCTCGTGCTGCTGACCGGCTACCAGACCCCCGCGGCCCTGCGACGCATCGGAAAGAACCGTCTCGCCGAATGGCTGAAGAACCGCAAGGTCCGCAACTACAAACTCGTCGCGGACACGGCGATCGAGGCCGCCGAAGCCCAGCACACCGCTGTCGCCGGGGAGAAGCTGGCCGCAGTCGTCGTCGCCAAGCTCGCGAGGGAGGTGATGGCCCTCGATGAGGAGATCGCTGAGACCGATGCCCTGATCGAGGGCCGGTTTCGCGACCACCCACACGCCGAAGTCATCCTGAGCATGCCCGGCATCGGCCCGGTCCTGGCTGCGGAGTTCATCGCACACACCGGTGGCGACATGAGCGTCTTCGGCAGTCCCGACCGTCTCGCCGGCGTTTCCGGCCTGGCACCCGTCCCCAGGGACTCCGGACGGATCACCGGCAATATGCGCAGGCCACGGCGGTACTGCCGCCGCCTGCTGCGGGTCTTCTACATGTCCGCCCAGGTCGCCGCCCGATGCTGCCCCACCTCGAAAGCGTTCTACACGCGCAAACGAGCCGAGGGCAAGAACCACAGGCAGGCTGTCATCGCCCTCGCACGGCGCCGATTGAACGTTCTGTGGGCCCTCATACGCGACGGCCGAGCCTTCGAGATCACCGCACCGCCCAGCCCTGTCACGCTGGGATGAAACGCTCACAGTGCGCCACCGGGCGAGCTTGACAACTTCATTGGGAATCCTTTGTCCGTTGACCCGAGGCTGCCATGCTGACATGGTTAGTTCCCAAAGGGAACTCGCCAAGGGGACCCGCCGGGGAACACGGGGGACACGGGTGTGCTGCAAAGGTTCAAGGACGTACCGAGGGTTGTGCGGCTGCTGGCTGCGGGGATCTTCGTCAACGCCGTCGTCAGCTTCACCTTCGTCTTCGTCTTCCTCTACCTGACCGGCCCGCGCGGCCTCGGCGCCGCCCAGGCGGGCCTGGTCGTCGGCCTCGGCGGCGTCGGACTGGTCGCCGGGAACTTCACCGGCGGCTGGTACGGCGACCGCTTCGGTCACCGCCGCGTGCTGCTCACCGCTTCCGCGCTCGGCGGAGCCGCCCTCGTCGCCCTGCCGGCGGTCCCCACCGCCCTGCTGGCCCTCGTCCTGCCGGTGGCCCAGTACGCCTCCGGGGTGGTCCGCGCAGCCAACTCCGCGCTGGTCGCCGTCACCGTGGCGGAAGGCTCCCGGCGCCAGGCCTTCGCCCTCACCCGCTTCATGTCCAACGCCGGTTTCGCGGTGGGCTCACCGCTCGGAGCCCTCGTCGCGACCGCGTTCTCGTACGACTGGCTCTTCGTCGCGGACGGCCTCGGCACCCTCTTCTTCTCCTTCTGGACCGCCCGGGTCGTCCCGGCCGCGATGGCCACCACATCCTCCGCGGACCCCTCGGGGGCACCCTCCGCGGGCCCTTCCACGGCCCCTTCCGCGGCCCCGGACGGGGGTCTGGGCCGCGGGGGGCTGTGGCGGGAGCTGCGGGCGCGGCCCTCCGTGCTCGTCCTGCTCGGCGCGATCCTCGTCATCGACTTCGTCTACCGGCAGCACTACACGACCTTCCCGCTCTTCCTCGCGGACCACGGCCTGGACACCCGCGCGTACGGATGGCTCATCGCGATCAACGGCGGCGTCATCATGCTCCTGGAGATCCCGGCCGCGCTCGCCCTGCGCCGGCGCTCCCCGCTGCACATCATCGGCACCGGCCTGGTGCTGGTGGGCGGCGGCTACGCGGTGCTGATGCTGGGTGTCGGGATCGCGACCGCCGCCGCGATGATGGTGCTGCTCACCCTCGGCGAGATCCTCTACAAGACCACCGCCACGGCCTACGTCGCCGACGAGTCGCCGGAGCACGCCATCGGCCGCTTCCAGAGCCTGTACGCGGGGGTCTCCGTCAGCGGCGTCGTCCTCGCGGCGCCCCTCGGCGGAGCCCTGTACGACGCCGCGCCGGGCCTGCTGTGGCCGCTGTGCGCGGTACTCGGCGCGGCCGCCGGGGGGACCCTGCTGATCATGGGCGGGCTGGAGGTGCGGCGACGCGCCCGCCCGGCACATGAGACCGGTTCGCAACCGCAGGCCGTCGCCGGTTAGGTTTCGGACATGACTGCTACGCGTACCACCGGCGCCGTCGCCGCCGGACTTGCCACCATCGCCGCCGACGGCACCGTCCTCGACACCTGGTTCCCCGCCCCCCAGCTGGTCGCCGAGCCCGGCCCGGCCGGCACCGAGCGCCTCACCGCCGAACAGGCCGTGGAGCTGCTCGGAGCCACCGCGCCGAAGGCGATCCGCCAGGACGCGGTCCGCGGCGTCGAGGTCGTAGCCGTCCGCACCGTGATCTCCTCCCTGGAGGACAAGCCGCTGGACGCGCACGACGCGTACCTGCGCCTGCACCTGCTCAGCCACCGCCTGGTCAAGCCCCACGGCCAGAACCTGGACGGCGTCTTCGGCCTGCTGGCCAACGTCGCCTGGACCTCGCTCGGCCCCGTCGCCGTCGACCAGGTCGAGACCGTCCGCCTGAACGCGCGCGCCGAGGGCCTGCACCTCCAGGTCACCTCGATCGACAAGTTCCCGCGGATGACGGACTACGTCGCCCCCAAGGGCGTGCGCATCGCCGACGCGGACCGGGTCCGCCTGGGCGCGCACCTCGCCGAGGGCACCACCGTCATGCACGAGGGCTTCGTCAACTTCAACGCCGGCACCCTGGGCACCTCCATGGTCGAGGGCCGCATCTCCGCGGGCGTCGTGGTCGGCGACGGCTCCGACATCGGCGGCGGCGCGTCCACGATGGGCACCCTGTCGGGCGGCGGCAAGCAGATCATCTCGATCGGCGAGCGCACCCTCATCGGCGCCGAGGCGGGCGTGGGCATCGCGCTGGGCGACGAGTGCGTCGTCGAGGCCGGCCTCTACGTGACCGCGGGCACCCGCGTCACCCTGCCGGACGGCCAGATCGTCAAGGCCCTGGAGCTCTCGGGCGCCAACAACATCCTCTTCCGCCGCAACTCGGTCACCGGCGCCGTCGAGGCCCGCCCGTACAAGGCGGCCTGGGGCGGCCTGAACGAGGTCCTCCACAGCCACAACTGACCGATCCGGATATGGCGAAGGCCCTCCCCACCCGAGCGGGGGAGGGCCTTCGCCGTATCCGGGTGCCCGGTGAGGGGCGCGGGCTCAGGTCAGCTCAGCGGGATCGTGCGGACCAGGCCGGCGAAGGCCTGCTGCTCAGCCTCGGTCAGTTCCACCGACTCCAGCGGGTGCGCGGAGATGCCGCGCTGGGCCGGGATGACCGAGAGGCCTTCGAAGGCGCCTGGCTGCGGGTGGTGGAAGCGGCTGTCCCACAGCATGTGGCCCAGGCCGATGACCCAGACGAGAGCTGCCACGAGCAGGACGGCGATGCCGATTTCCTGCGCGAGGGAGATGGAGGGGAACACGCGGTCCTCCAAAAGGAGAGCGGTACAAGATCGGGCGTGGGGACACTCAACACCAGAACCGCCCGAATGGGTAGGGATGTGCTGAGCGTCACGCCAGGGTCAAAGGTCCTCATCTTGCCTCCCGGCGGTCCCGGATGTCCGGCCGGCGGCCGTTCCATCAGGGGGCCCCGGGCCCGCGCCCCGCCGGTCCGCGCGGATCCGTGGGTCATGCCCCGGGTGTGCCGAAGGGGCCGGGCGGCGGTGCTGCCCGGCCCCTTCGCACTGCCCGCTACGGGCGGAAGCGCACGACCTGCGGGTCGTGGTCGCTGTTCTGGGCCGAGAACTCGGCGTTGATGTGCACGCTGTCGTAACTGAACTGCTTGATCGACGGGCTCGTCAGGATCTGGTCCAGCACCTGCGCGTTGCCCTGGTAGACGTAGGAGTACCGCTCGGCCTTCGGCAGGGACTTGATCGCCGAGTACAGCGCCCCGCCGTCCTCCAGCGCCTGCGTCGTGCCCGAGAACTCGAAGTCGTTGATGTCGCCGACCGCGAGGACCGCGGCCTTCTTGTCCACCGCCAGGAGGCTCTTGACGAAGCCGTTCACCGCCTGCGCCTGGAGCAGCCGCTTGGCCTCGGAGGAACGGACCGGAGGCTGGTGCGAGGAGGTCAGGCCCTCGTCGCCGCCCTTCGAGGCGAAGTGGTTGGCGATCACGAAGACCGTCTTGCCGCGGAAGACGAACTCGCCGGCCAGCGGCTTGCGGCTGTCCACCCACGCCGGGTTCGACGGGTCGATGCGGCCGGGCGAGTGGGTCAGGGCCGCCTTGCCGTTCTCCGTGGTCGCCGCGGTCGCCGTCACCGAGTCGCCCGGGGCGCGCTCGGTGAAGGAGACCCGGGCCGGGTTGAAGAGGAACACCTGGCGGATGTTGCCGCCGGGCTCGCCGCCGTCCTTGTTGTTCTCCGGGTTGATGTAGCGCCACTGGTACGCCGGGCCGCCCGCGGCCGCGATCGCCGTCGTGAACTTCGTCAGCGTGGCCTCGGCCGAGACGGTGCCGTCGTTCTTGGCGCCGTTGTCGTCCTGGATCTCCTCCAGGGCCACGATGTCGGGGGAGGCCAGGTTCTCCACCACGGCCTTCGCCAGGTTGTCGAACTTGGTCTGCGGGTCGCTCGGGTCGAGGTTCTCGACGTTGTACGTGGCCACCGCGAGCTCGTTCGCGGCCTGCGCCTTGGTCTTCTCGGGGGCGAGGGTGCCCGCCTTGACCGTGCCGAGGGTGCGGGCCACCAGGGTGTAGCCGCCGAACTGGTTGAAGTCCAGCGGGCCTTCGGTGGTGCCGACCAGCTTGTCGCCCACGTTGGCGACCGGGAACGGCTGCTGCGCGAGGGGCGCGAGCTGCTGGATCTGGAGGCGGCCGGTGTTCTGGGACTCGTAGGAGCCGTAGAGCGTGCCGCCTCTCTTGACGTTGTTCTCCCAGCCCTTCACCGTCACCCACAGCTCCGAGTACGGGTCGGTGGCGCCGACCACGCGGGAGGTGCCGATCTTGACGTTCATGCCCTCCAGCGACTCGTAGTAGTCCAGGGCGTAGCGCGAGGGGTCCAGGGTCAGGCCGTTGATGCTGCCGCCGGCGGCCGGGTCGCCGGCCGGGGCGTACTCGCACGGGACCGAGTACTCGTTGACGGCGACGGCCTCGGGCAGCGCGTTGCCCGAAGAGACCACGGTCACCACCGGCTTGGTGATCTGGGTGACCGACTGGTTGCCGGAGGAGGCGCCGCCGGGGATGTACTCGCCGACCAGGCCGGAGACCTTGACGGCGTCGCCGACGGCGACGGTCGGGGCCGAGCCGGTGAAGACGAAGACGCCTTCGCTGGTGGCGTCGTTGTCGTCGGCGTTCGGGTCCTGGATCCAGAAGCCCTTCGAGCCGTACGTACGCACGCCCGTGACGATGCCCTCGACATCGGTGACCTGCTTGCCGACGAGCGGGGATATCCGAGTGGTGCCCTGGATGTCGTGGATGCGTATCGGATCGGCGGACGCGACGCCTTCGGCGGCGTCGGCGGTCCCCGCGAGGAGGCCGGTGGCCAGGGCGGAGGCGACGAGGGCCGCGACGGCGGCGGAACGGGGATGCGAAGAGCGCATGGGCAGGAACTCCGGTGTGAGGAGGAGGGAGGAGATATCTACGCGCGTCAATTTCCTTCTTGGCCAGCAAAGTTGTCAAGCCCTCCAGGGAATACGGCGGCTGACTGTGGGATGAACCAAAGGGGATGGCCCGTCAGGCGCGCCCGAAATGCGTCTACGCTGGGACGCCGTAGCACCCGAAACACCCGAAGTCGTACGGCCCGAACCACCAGAAGCCGTACGACCGGTACGACCCGAAGCACCAGAACCACCCGAAGCACCAGAACCACCCGAGCCACTCGAACCATCCGTGCCCGCGAGGAGAACCGCCCCCATGTCCGCAGACTCGCACCCCACCCTGCCGCCGGTACGGCTGCTCCCCGACGCGGAACTGGCCCGGGACGCCCTGGCGGCCCCGCTGTTCGCCCGCGCCGTACGCCTCGCCCGCTGGGCCGGCCCGGACACCCGCGTGGACGTCGGCGGCGAACTCGTCGCCGCGCAGCTGCCCGAGGCCGTCGCCGTGCTCGGCCTCGACGCCGCCGACGAGGACTCCACCGCGTACGCGAGCCAGGCCTGGCGGGTCGCCGTCGACACCGGCCTGGTGGACGTCACCGAGCCGGAGGAGGACGGGTCCGCCGCCGGGGAACCGGACGGGGAGCACGCGGAGTTCGGTACCGCCGAGCCCGGCGAGGACCTGCCGCTGGTGACCGGCGGAACCCCCGGCGACGTGCTCGACCTGTGGCTGGCCGCCCTGGACACCGTCCTGGCCGACGCGGCGGTGCCCGCCCTGGACGACCTGGTTGATGCCCTCGACGCGGGCGGCGAGATCGACTTCGACCAGCTCGACTGGAACCCGCGCCGCGAGGCCGACTTCCTCGACGGGGTCCTCGCCAACCTCTACCTCCTGTCCGTCGCCGAGGGAGGTGCGGCCGACGCCCCGGTACCGCTCCCGGTGCTGGCCGCCTCGATGGTGGTGCCGCACGACATGGGCGATCCGACCGACGCCGTACTGGAGCAGGTTTCGGACGCGATGATGCGCCTCGACGACCAGTTCCGGCAGCTGGAGCCGATCGGGCTGGTGGAGTTCCGCCCCGTGGACGAGGACCTGATGGCGGAGGCCGACGACGAGGAGCTCGCCGCGGGCGCTCATGTGGGCACGGGCCCCGGCCAGGTGGCCGAGGACGAGGACGTCGCCCGCTACGGGATGGTCCGGCTGACCCCGCTCGGCCTGTACGGGATCCGCGCCCGCATGCTGGAGGCCGGAGTCGAGGCCCCGGCCGTCGGCGAACTGGCCGACAAGGGCGCCGACGTGCTGCTCGACGCGGTCTCGCACTACTCCGAGGGCGCCGCTCAGGCCGAGATCGACGAGTGGCTGGCCGGGCGCCCCGCGGGCGCCGCCGCAGAGGAGCTGCTCAGCGGGGCCCGCGGAGCCGACGAGGGCGGGCCGCTGCGCCGGCTGCGCTGCCAGCAGGCCCTCGCCCGGACGGGCGCGGAGGCCGAGCCCGCGGTCCGCGCGGTGCTGGACGATCCGGAGCTCGGCGGGCTCGCCCGGGTCTGGCTGGCCGAGCGCGGGGCGGTGGGGGTACCGGCTCCGGGCGAGGCGATGGTGTTCTGGCTGACCATCGACACGATCGCGGCGCAGCTCGCGGTGGGAGACGGGGACCAGGCCTCGGAACTGTCGCTCCTCATCGAGTCACTGACCGCTCATCACACCGGATTCTTCGACCAGGCCTGGCGGGTGGAGCACCCGGCGACGGCCCCCGTGCTGGAGGCGATGGGGCGGCTGCACCCGGACAAGAAGGCGGCGAAGGAGGCCCGGAAGGCCGCGTTCAAGGCCCGGTCCCGCAACGCGTGAGGCGCCGGCAACAAGCCGTTCCCGAAGAGGACTCGGCCATCACGGCCACCGGGAAGGGGTCGGTTCGTTTTCCCGGGTAGTTCAGTCGGCGTTCACGTGCGGGCGGGAGCGTGTGCGCCGACGACCGTACGACAGCGCAGCCCCTCCCCACCCCTGGAGATCCGATGCCGCTCAGCCGTAGAGACTTCACCGCCCGCACCGTCCTCGCCGGTGCGGGAGTCGCACTCACGGGGACGGTCGGCGCACTCGCCACCGCCCCGGGTGCGCTCGCCGCCGACGACGGCGCGCTGTCCGACGGGCACGGCCACGGCCACGGGCACGCCCCCGGATACGGCCCGCTCGTCCCCGACCCGGCCGGAATCCTGGCCCTTCCGGCCGGATTCACCTACCGGGTGATCACCCACAGCGGGGTCACGAAGCTGGACTCCGGCGAGATCACCCCGTCCAACCACGACGGAACGGCCGCCTTCGAGGGACACCGGGGAGTCACCCTCCTCGTCAACAACCACGAGCTGAAGGGCCCGCGCGCGAACTGGGCGCACCCCGTCCCGCTCACCGAGGGCCTGGTCTACGATCCGGCCGCGGCCGGCGGCTGCACGGTCGTCGAGGTCCGGCGCGGCGGCGAGGTCGCCGAATGGGTCGGCGTCGCCGGCACCTCGACCAACTGCGCGGGCGGTGCGACCCCCTGGGACACCTGGCTGACCTGCGAGGAGACCGAGGACCTGGCCGGCAAGAACGGGATGACCAAGGACCACGGCTACGTCTTCGAGGTGGACCCGAACGACCGCCGGGCCAACCGCGACCCGAAGCCCGTCAAGGCCTTCGGCCGGTACGCCCACGAGGCCGTCGTCATCGACCCGAGGCAGGGTCACGCCTACCTGACCGAGGACGCCTCCGGCCCCAACGGGCTGCTCTACCGCTGGACCCCGCCGAGCGGCTTCCGCCACGGGCGCGGCAGGCTCCGTACGCTCGCCGCCGACGCCGGGGTGCTGGCCGCGGCCAAGTGCTTCGACAAGACCGGGCGGTTCGTCGATGACCTCTCGCGGGCGACGGAGATCGGCACGACCTACGGGGTCGACTGGGTGCCGGTCGTCGACCGTGACGCTCGCACCACGTCGGTGCGCAAGCAGTTCGGGGAGTCGGCCGTGACCCGTGCGCGCAAGCTGGAGGGCATGTGGTGGGCCGACGGCGGGGCGTACTTCGTCTCCTCCTACGCCCGCTCGGAGAGCCCGGGCGCCGCGCACGACGGCCAGGTGTGGTTCTACGACGCGAAGCGGCGCACGATGCGGCTGCTGGTCCTGCTCGGGGTGAACGCGGACCCGGCGGCGGACGGCTCCCTCGACGGACCCGACAACATCACGGTCTCCCCGTACGGCGGTCTGATCATCGCGGAGGACGGTTCGGGTCTGCAGCACCTCTTCGGCGCGACGGAGTCGGGGCGCACCTACCCGCTGGCCCGCAACGAGATGAACATGGGGACGCCCGAGGCGCCGGAGTACTCGGAGTTCACGGGCGTCTGCTTCTCGCCGGACGAGCGGACCCTGTTCGCGAACATCCAGGACCCGGGCATCATGCTGGCCATCACCGGCCCGTGGCGGCGTAGGCGCTGACCCGGCGCGCGGCGGGGTCCTGCCGCGCATACGAAGAGAGAGCCGCCGGGCCCAGGGGACCGGCGGCTCTCTCTTCGCGTCGTTCTTCGTATTTTCTTCGTACCGGTGGATGTCGAGCTAGAAGCAGTCTTCGGCGCGGCTGGCCGCGGCCCATTCCTCAAGGAGGAACTCGTACGCCTCGGAGGGCCACTCGCCGTCCACCCGGCTCTCGACAAGGTGCCGGATCGCGTCGTTCGCCTCGGAGGCGGACGGGCGCGCGGGACCCGCGGGCTGGAGTGTCTGGTGCATGGGTTCAAGGCTACGGGCGGGCACTGACAGCCACCTCCGGTTTAAGGGTGGAATCGATCACCTGGAGCGCCCCCGGAACGCGGCGCGGTCGCTCCATGTGCCCGCTCACCTGCTCAGAGTGCCTGCGCGGCCGGTTTGACCATGCCCCGCACTGTGCGCGACTTCACAAACTCGCCCATCGCCGTCATCTCCCATTCGCCGGAGAACTGCTTGATCAACTTCGCCATCATGACCCCGGTCTGCGGCTCGGCACCGGTGAGGTCGAAGCGGACCAGCTCCTCGCCGGTCGCGGCGTCGATCAGGCGGCAGTAGGCCTTGGCCACCTCGGTGAACTTCTGGCCGGAGAAGGAGTTGACCGTGAAGACCAGCCCCGTCGCGTCGGCGGGGAGCCGGCCGAGGTCCACGACGATCACCTCGTCGTCGCCCGCGCCCTCGCCGGTGAGGTTGTCACCGGAGTGCTTGACCGAGCCGCCGAGGATGGACAGCTTGCCGAAGTAGCAGCTGTCGATGTGGTTGCGCTGCGGGCCGTACGCGATGACGGAGGCGTCGAGGTCGATGTCCCGGCCGCGGAACGCGGGCTCCCAGCCGAGGCCCATCTTGACCTGGGAGAGCAGCGGGCGGCCGTTCTTGACCAGGGAGACCGTCTGGTTCTTCTGGAGGCTGACCCGGCCCTTGTCGAGGTTGACCTTCCCGGTCCCGGGGGCGGGCGCGGCGGGCGCGGCCACGGGGGCCGGGGGCGCCGCCGCGGGGGTCGCGGCGCCGAGCCAGGGGGAGGGCGGGTACGAGGCCGGCGCCGGGGGAGCCGCCGGAGCCGGGGGAACGGGCGGGGCCACGGGCGCCGCAGCCGCCGGAGCCGGCTCGTCCTCCACGGAGACCCCGAAGTCGGTCGCGATGCCGGCGAGGCCGTTCGCGTAACCCTGGCCGACCGCGCGGACCTTCCACACGCCGCCGCGCTGGTACACCTCGACGACGACCAGGGCGGTCTCCGTGCCGAGCTGCGGCGGGGTGAAGGTGGCGATCACCGCTCCGCTCGCCGCGTCCCGCACGGTGGCGGTGGGCTCGATGCCCTGGAAGGTCTGGCCGGCCGCGTCCGGGCTGGCGGTGATCACGATCCGCTCGATCCCCGGCGGCACCGAGCCGGTGTCCACGGTGATCGAGTCCGGTGTCGTACCGCCGCCGGACCGGTAGGCGACACCGGGGCCGGCCGGCTGGTTGAAGAAGATGAAATCGGCGTCGGAACGCACCTTGCCGTCGGCGGCGAGGAGCAGCCCGGACACGTCGAGCCGCACCGGGGCAGCCACGTCAACCGTCACGCGGACGGTGTTGAGCGGCAGGTTGGAACCAGGGGTCATAGCGGTCATGCCGGGAGAACGACCGGGGTCGCTTTGCCGTTCCCTTACTCTCCGGCGAGATTTCGCGGGTCCCGTGGCCGACCGGCCCCGGTTCTCAGCCCTGGTTCCGGGGGTGGTTCTTGGCCATCCGCTCGTTCCCGAACTTGTAGGCGCCGGTCCAGCGGGCCATCACCAGCTGCGCGTCACCGGCTTCGACCTCGGCGAGGAACTTGTCGGCCCGGCTGCCCCGCAGGGTGGTCGCGGACCGGCCCTGGTGGGTGATGGCGACGGTGTGGTCGCCTAGCTGTTCGTACGAGAATCCGTGTGGTCTGGGCATGGGGCGCAGCCTGCCGCCCCCGGGGCGGGGGCGGCAACGCATTAAGCGGGCAGGTCGCCCGTGACCCGGCGCGGCAGCCCCAGCGGGTTGGCCTCCCGCAGCTCCGGCGGGAGCAGGGCGTCGGGCACCGACTGGTAGGCCACCGGCCGCAGCCAGCGCTCGACGGCGGTACCGCCGACCGAGGTGGAGTGGGAGGTCGCCGCCGGGTAGGGGC
This sequence comes from Streptomyces sp. GL_140, assembly GCF_057834465.1. NCBI lineage: Bacteria > Bacillati > Actinomycetota > Actinomycetes > Kitasatosporales > Streptomycetaceae > Streptomyces > Streptomyces sp. GL_140. The sequence goes on along the minus strand of NZ_CM174404.1, from coordinate 2,161,936 downwards.
CGCCGTGGTGCTGGGCCGGGGCCACCGCGACACCGGTCGGCCAGCCGTTGACCACGATCCGCCCGGCCAGCGCCGTGACCCGGGCGATCAGCTCCGCCGCGGGTCCCGGGCCGCCGGCCGCCTCGGCCGCCGACAGCTGGAGGGTCGCGGTGAGGTTCCCGGGGAGCCGGCCGAGCAGGGCCTGCGCCTGGTCCTGGCCGGCGTACCGGACGAGCACGGTGACGGGGCCGAAGCACTCCTCCAGGAGCACCTCGTAGGGCCCGCCCTCCAGCAGGGTCCGGGCCGGCAGGCTCAGATAGCCCGCGCCGACGGTGTGCTCGCCGCCGGAGCCGGGGGCGACGGGGGCCTCGACCCCGGGCAGCGCGGCGCGCTCGCGGACCCCGGCGATGAAGTTCTCCCGCATCCGGTGGTCGAGCAGGACCCCGGGTCCGCTCTTGCCGAGCGCCTTGCCGAGCGCGCCGGCGAGCCGGTCGCCGTCCGGGCCCTCGGGTACGAGGACCAGGCCGGGCTTGACGCAGAACTGGCCGACTCCGAGGGTGACCGAGCCCGCCAGCCCGGCGCCGATCTCCTCGGCGCGCTCGGCGGCGGCCGCCGGGGTGACCACGACGGGGTTCAGGGAGCCCAGTTCCCCGTGGAAGGGGATCGGCACGGGCCGCGCGGCGGCGGCATCGAACAGGGCCCGCCCGCCCCGGATGGAACCGGTGAAACCGGCGGCGGTGACCAGCGGGTGGCGGATCATCTCCAGGCCCGCGTCGAACCCGTGCACCACGGCGACCACTTCGGGCGGCAGCCCGGCGGCGACGGCCGCCCGGCGCAGCAGCGAGGCGCACAACTCGGAGGTGGCCGGGTGGTCGGGGTGTGCCTTGACCACGACCGGGCAGCCCGCGGCGAGCGCGCTGGCGGTGTCCCCGCCGGGGACCGAGAAGGCGAGCGGGAAGTTCGAGGCGGCGTACACCGCGACCACGCCCAGCGGCACCTTGTAGCGGCGCAGTTCCGGGCGGGGCGGGGTGGTGGTGGGGTCGGCGCGGTCGATGCGGATGTCGAGGTGGGAGCCCTCGTCCACGGCGTCGGCGAATGCGCGCAGCTGGCCGGTGGTGCGGGCGAGCTCGCCCGTGAGCCGGCCGGGGCCGAGCGCGGTCTCCGCGTCGGCGGCCTCGATCACGTGCTCCGCGGCCTCGTCGAGGAGGTCGGCGGCGGCGCGCAGGAAGGCGGCGCGGGCGACGGCGTCGCCGAGCGCGCCGCGGGCCGCGTGGGCCGCGCGCACGGCCTCGTCCACCTCCTGGGGTGTGGCCTCCACCGCAACCTGCTCGCGCTGCTTCCCGGTGCGGGGGTCCACACTCCAGACTGGTGTTGCTGCCATGGCGAACTGCCTCCTGGATCTACGCTGACCCGCATGGATGCGTTCAGTATTCTGAACGCTGTTCCGGTGGATGAATGATCACATCCACCGTGGACTCTATTTCCGCGCCTTCCGGGTTGACAAGACGCCAGCCGGAGCCGGGCACAGCGACAGAGGGGCACGAAGGCGAATGACGACAGCTGAGTCGGGGGGCTCGGGCGCACCGGCGGCCGTCAAGTCGGCGGTACGCACGGTCCAGTTGCTGGAACACTTCGCGGCGCGGCCGGGGCTGCACAGCCTGGCCGACATCCAGAACGACCTCTCCCTGCCCAAATCCAGCCTCTACATGCTGCTGCGCACCCTGGTGAACCTGGGATGGGTGGAGACGGACGCGACGGGTACCCGGTACGGCATCGGCGTACGGGCGCTGCTCGTCGGCAGCTCGTACATCGACGGGGACGAGGTCGTCGCGGCCTCGCGACCGACGCTGGACCGGCTCTCCGACGACACGACGGAGACCATCCACCTGGCCCGGATGGACGGGACGAGCGTGGTCTACCTCGCGACCCGCCAGTCCCAGCACTACCTGCGGCCCTTCACCCGGGTCGGCCGGCGGCTGCCCGTGCACTCGACGGCGCTCGGCAAGGCGCTGCTGGCCACGCACACCGACGAAGAGGTACGGGGCCTCCTGCCGCGGAAGCTGGAACCGGTCACCGAGCACACCATCACCGACCGGGACCGGCTCATCGACGAGCTGGCCCTGGTGCGGGAGCAGGGGTACGCGGTGGACCGGGAGGAGAACACGCTCGGACTGCGCTGCTTCGGGGTGGCGGTGCCGTACCGGACGCCGGCCCGGGACGCCGTGAGCTGCTCGGTGCCGGTGGCGCGGCTGACGCCGGGGCACGAACGGGTCATCAAGGACGCGCTGTTCGAGGCGCGGGACCGGCTGTCGGTGGTGACGCGGCGGATGTAGGTGCGGATGCAGGTACGGGCGAGGCGGTGGAGGGCGTGGTTCCTCCCCCGGGTGGGGGAGGCGGTTCCCCTTCAAGGGGGAGGTGGCGGCGCGGCGGACGCGGGACCGTTGGGTCATGACCACACGAGCGGTTCACACGAGCGATGCGAAGCACACCACGCGGCCTTCGGCCCCCGCGCTGGGGACCGGGCGGCAGATCCTGCGGGCGGTGGCCCTGGCCGCCACCCTCCCGTACCTGGCCGTGAAGGCCGCCTGGCTGGGCGGGAGCAGGCTCGGCATACCGGACGGCAGCGTGCTCCTGGAGCGCGGGCTGTTCTTCACCGTGGCGAATGCGGTCACGCTGGTCATGGACGCCACCGTGATCCTGCTCGTGCTGGTGCTCACCCGCCCATGGGGGATGCGGGTGCCGTCGTGGCTGTTACTCGTCCCGGTCTTCGTCGCGACCGGTCTGCTGACCCCGATCCTCACCGCCTTCCCGGGCCAGATGCTCGTCAAGGCGCTGGGGATGGGGGCGGACGAGGCGGCGCGGGCGGCCCGGGTGCCCTTCCTCGACCCCTGGGTGTTCAACGTCGTCTACACCGGCTTCATGCTCCAAGGGCTCGCACTGGCAGGGCTGTTCGTGCCCTATGCGCGGGAGCGCTGGGGCGCGAGCTGGCAGGGGGTGCTGGGGAGGAGGCTTCCGTCACCCACGGGGGTGGTGGCGGGAGCCGCGGTGGCGCTGGGCACGGCAGTGACCGCGGTGCACCTGTACTGGGCCTTCGGAGGCGCGGCCGGGCTGAGCGCGGAGCAGGTCGCCGTGTACTCCGCGGAGACGGGCGTGGTCAACGCGGTCCATGCGATGTGCGCGCTCGTGGCCGCGGCCGGGGCGCTGCTGCTGGCCCGGGGCGGGGACCGGGCGGTGCGGTGGCCCCTGGGCCTCGCGTGGATCGGGTCGGCGGCGACGCTCAGTTGGGGGGCCTGGCTGCTGATAGCCGCGCTGGGACCGGATGTTGCGGGCGAACCGCCTTCCGCGATGATCTACCTGGCCTACTCTGGTCAGATGATCACCGGAATGCTCGGCACGGTCGTCCTCACCCGGTTCCTCGCCTCCCGCCGCACGGTGTGACCCGGGCCGGGGCGAAGGGCCGCCCGAGCCGGCTGCTGGGGGCGCGGGCCCGGCTGCGCTGGGTGCACCTGATACTCGGCGGGGCCCTGCTGATGCCGTACTTCCTGCTCACGGAGGTGGTGGTCGGCACCGCCGGGGGCGGGGTCAACGCCCTCGACTCGCTGCCGCTCAGCCTCGCCGCTTACGCCACCGCCCTGCCGCTGGTCGCCGTGACCGGGCTGTTCGGGCTGGTCCGGCCGATGTCGGTGGCCGCAGTCCGGGCCCTGGGCGGGATACCGGGGGAGCGGCTCGCGCAGGGCCCGGCCCGGACCTGGGCGGCCCGGGGGCGGACCTCGGCCTGGTGGACCCTGCACCTGGGGGTCGGGGCGCTGGTCAGCGGGATCACCCTGGCGGTGCCGCCCGCGGCGGTGGTGCTGATCGCCCTGCCGTTCGTGAGCGGGCTGCGGGAGCTGCCGATCAGGTTCGGCTGGTTCGACGTGCTGGTCGAGCCCCGGCTGGCCCCCGTGTTCGGGATCGGGCTGCTGGCGGGGGTCGTACTGGGCGCCGCCGGGGCCGGGGCGCTGCTGGCCCGGCTGGCGCCGGTGCTGCTCGGGCCGACGGCGGCGGACCGGCTGGCGGCGGCCGAGGAGCGGGCCGCCGATCTGGCCGTGCGCAACCGGCTGGCCCGGGAGCTGCACGACGCCGTCGGGCACGCGCTCAGCGCGGTCACCCTCCAGGCGGGCGCCGCCCGGCGGGTGCTCGACAGCGATCCCGGCTTCGTACGGGAGGCGCTGGCTGCGATCGAGGACACCACCCGGCGCACGGTGGGGGAGCTGGACGCGGTGCTCGGCCTGCTGCGCGAGGGCGACGGCGTGGCGGTCGGCGGTGCCGGCGGCGACGGCGGTGCCGGGGTCGCGGGGGGCGCCGGGACCGCGCCGACGCTCGCCGCGGACCTCGACGGGCTGCTGGACCGGAGCCGGGCCTCCGGGATCCCGATCACCGCCCACCAGGACCCGGGACCGGCCGGGGACTGGGAGCGGCTCCCGGCGATCGCCTCCCGCGAGGCGTACCGGATCGTGCAGGAGGGGCTGAGCAACGCGCTGCGGCACGGGACGGGACCGGTCGATCTGCGCATCCTCGTAGGGGTGCGCAACGGACACGAGGAACTGGAGATCACCATGACCAACGATCCGGCCGCCGCCGTGCAGGACCGCACCACCGGGGGCCGCGGGCTGCGCGGGGCCGCCGAGCGGGCCGCGCTGCTCGGCGGGCACGTCGAAGCGGGCCCGCACGGCGGCCGGTGGCGGCTGCGGGCCGTCCTGCCGCTCGGCGGGGGCCCGCGATGACATCGCCGCAGCGCCCGCCGCTGCGCGTGGTCCTGGCCGACGACGAGCGGATGGTGCGCACCGCCCTGCGGGTCATCCTCGACGCCGAGCCCGATCTGGAGGTCGTCGGGGAGGCGGCCACCGGTGCCGAGGCCGTGTCCGTGGTCCGGGCCCTGGCCCCGGACGTGGTGCTGATGGACGTCCGGATGCCCGAGGTCGACGGGATCCAGGCCACCCGGCGGATCCTCGCCACCATGGCCGAGCCGCCGCGGATCGTGGTGGTCACCACCTTCGAGAACGACGCGTACGTCTACGACGCACTGCGCGCGGGAGCCGCCGGCTTCCTCCTCAAGCGGGCCCACCCCGACGAGCTGACCGCCGCGGTCCGGCTCGTGGCCCGCGGGGACTCGCTGCTCTTCCCGGCGGCCGTCCGGTCCCTGGCCGCCGCCCACACCCCGTCCGGAGCGGCCGGACCGGGCGCCGCGCCCTGGGTGGCCCGGCTCACGGACCGGGAGGCCGACGTGCTGCGCCTGATGGCCGCCGGGCTGTCCAACCACGAGGTGAGCGAACGCCTCGGGGTCGGCCCGCAGACGGTGAAGACGCATGTGGCCGCGGTGCTGGCCAAGACCGGCTCCCGGGACCGCACCCAGGCGGTCATCGCGGCGTACGAGGGAGGTTTCCCCATGAAGAAAGGCTGAGAACTCCGCCACAATCGGGGCAGAGCGGAACGGCCGGGACGGCTGGGACGTCCTTCTGGGGGATGAACAAGACGATCAGGCGTGCGTCGGTCTTCTGTCTGCTTCTGGTGCTGGCCCTTTTGGTGCGGGTCACCTGGGTGCAGGCATATCAAGGCCAGGCCCTCGCAGACGACAAGAACAACCGGCGGAACCTCATCGGGCAGTACGAGAACCCGTTGGGCAACATCATCGTGGGCGGTGAGCCGATCACCGGCTCCACGAATACGGGAGGACGGGACTTCCAGTACAAGCGGACCTACACCGACGGGCCGCTGTACGCGCCGATCACCGGGTTCAGCTCCCAGGCATACGGGTCGACCATGCTGGAGGGCGTCTACAAGGACGTCCTCAACGGCTCGGACAACCGGCTCAAGAGCATCATGGACACGCTCACCAACAAGCGCGCCTCCCCGGGCAACGTCCTGACGACCATCGACAAGGACGTCCAGAAGGCCGGCTACGACGCGCTCAAGGGAATGCAGGGCTCCGTCGTGGCCCTCGACCCGGCCACCGGCGAGATCCTGGCCATCGTGAACAACCCCTCCTTCGACCCGGGCACGATCACGGGCGCCACGGACGAGGAGGCCTGGAAGAAGCTCAACGCCGACGAGGGCAAGGCGATGGAGAACGTGGCGCTGCGCAAGCCGCAGGCGCCCGGATCCACCTTCAAGCTGGTCACCCTGGCCGCGGCCATCGAGGACGGCCTGGTCAAGAACATCGACACGCCCACCGGCGTCAGCGGCAACTACACGCTTCCCGGCACCGTCACCAAGCTGCGCAGCGAGGTGGACGACTCGATGTGCGACAACGTCTCCGCCCGGACCGCCCTGCGGCTGTCCTGCAACAACGTCTTCGCGGACTTCGCGCACAAACTCGGCCAGGACAAGATGCGTGCCATGGCGGAGAAGTTCGGCTTCAACGTGACCCAGAAGCTTCCCGTCGAGGCCCGCCCGGCGAGCAAGTACCCGACGAAGAAGATCTCCGTCGACCAGGTCGCGCTCACCGGCATCGGCCAGTTCGACGTCCAGGCCACCCCGCTCCAGATGGCGATGGTGACGGCCGCGATCGAGAACGGCGGCAAGCTGGTCTCCCCGCACGAGGTCTCCGAGGTCACCGATTCCAACGGCAACGTGCTGGAGAGCTTCAAGGACCCGAAGTCCCAGCAGGTGATCAGCCAGAAGACCGCCTCCATGCTCCAGGACGCCATGCGGACGGTCGCCACCGAAGGCGGCGGCAAGAACGTCCAGATCCCCGGCGTCGAGGCGGGCGCCAAGACCGGTACCGCCCAGCGCGGCGTGAACAACAGCCTGCCGCCGCTCGCCTGGTACACCACGTACGGAAAGATGAACGGCAAGCAGATCGCGATCGCCGTGGTGGTCGAGAACTCGGACACCGACCGCTCCGAGATCGGCGGCGGCAAGCTGGCCGCTCCCGTCGCGCAGAAGATGATGCAGGCCTGGCTGAAGAAGTAGCCGCGCCGACCGCCACGCCTTCGAAGCGGTCGGCCGCGAGGCTGAATTCGGCGGGTCCATGACATGAGTGACGCGCACCGGGAACCGACAGGGTTCCCGGCGCGTTTCCATGTCCATGATCCGGACCGCGCACCCCGCCGACCTCGACGCCATCGCCGCCCTGCACACCCGGGCCCGTGCCACCTACTACCGGGGCCGGATTCCGCAGGAGAGCTACGGCGGCGCGGCCGAGCTGGCGCGCACCCGCGAGGGCTGGTCCCGGGCGGTCACCCGGACCGGCACCGAGGGCGGGGTGCTCTGCGCCGAGCGGGACGGCGAGCTCACCGGGGTCGCCGCCTTCCGCACCGAGGGCGGCGAGACCACCCTGACCCAGCTGCACGTGGACCCGGTCCACTGGCGCCGGGGCACCGGGGCCGCCCTGCACGCGGCCTGCCTCGACGCCTGGCGCCGTGCGGGCGTGCGCCGGGTCCGCCTGGAGGTCTACGAGCACAACCTCCGCGCCCAGGCCTTCTACGCCCACCACGGCTGGCTCCCGGACCCCGCCGGAGCCCACACCGGCTCCCACCGCATCCTCTGGCTCACGGTGGGGGAACCGTCCGGGGAATGAGACCGGACCGGGAATGGTTGAACCCGGAACAGTTCATTCCATGGAGAGAAGAAGGAACATGCGCGTCGAGATCTGGAGCGACATCGCCTGCCCCTGGTGCTACATCGGCAAGGCCCGTTTCACCAAGGGGTTGGCCGAGTTCGCGCACCGCGACGAGATCGAGGTCGTCTTCCGCTCCTTCGAGCTCGACCCGAACGGCCCCAAGGGCGAGGTGGCGCCGGTCCTGGAGATGCTGGCCAAGAAGTACGGCCGCACCCTCGACGAGGCCCGCGGCATGGAGGAGCACGTGGCCGCCAGCGCCCGCGCCGAGGGGCTGACGTACCGGACCGAGGGCCGCGACCACGGCAACACCTTCGACATCCACCGCCTGCTGCACCTGGCCGCCGCCCGCGGCCGCCAGGAGGAGCTGCTCGACCTCGCCTACCGGGCCAACTTCGGCGAGGAGCGCTCCGTCTTCGACCCGGAGATCCTGGTCGAGCTCGCCGTGGAGGCCGGGCTGGACGAGGCGGAGGCCCGCGAGGTCCTGGCCGACGACTCGGCCTACGCCGCCGAGGTGCGCGCCGACGAGCGCGAAGCCGCCGAACTGGGCGCGAGCGCCGTACCGTTCTTCGTGTTCGACCGCCGCTACGGAATCTCGGGCGGCCAGCCCGCCGAGGTCTTCACCCAGGCGCTGGAGCAGGCGTGGGCCGGGCGCGAGGTCCTCGTCCCCGCCGCCCCCGACGGCGAGGTGTGCGAGCCGGACGGCAGCTGCGCGGTGCCGCAGCACTGACCCCGCTCCCGAGCGCGATGCATAAGTAATCCTTTGGTGGAGCGCGCTGAATTCGGCAATGGACTTTGGGTTGATCCTGGCGCAGAGTGGAAGCCATGGATCTTCTGCTCCCCGAAACGGTCCGCGCCGAGTTCGCGCACTCCACCACCTATCTCAACACCGCCACGTGCGGCGTCCTCCCGCGGGCGGCCGTCGCCGAGGTGCGGCGGCTGGCCGAGGCCGCCGGGGCCGGAATCCCGTCCGGCTTCGGCGACTTCGACCGGGTGGACCGGGTCCGGAACGCCTTCGCGCGCCTCGTGGGGGTGGCGCCGGACCGGGTGGCCGTCGGCTCGGCGGTGTCCACCCACGTCGGTCTGATCTCGGCCGCCCTCCCCGCCGGATCGGAAGTCCTGTGCCCCGAGGGCGAGTTCGCTTCCGTCATCAACCCCTTCGTGGTGCGCGACGACCTCAAGGTCCGCTTCGCCCCGCTGGAGTCGATCGCCGAAGCCGTCGGTCCGGACACCGCGCTGGTCGCGCTGAGCGCCGTACAGTCCGCGGACGGGCGTACGGCGGACCTCGCCGCGGTCCGCGCGGCGACCCGCGCGCACGGGGCGCGGATGCTGGTCGACGCCACCCAGGCGGCGGGCTGGCTGCCGTTCGACGCCTCGCCGTACGAGTACACGGTCACCGCCGGCTACAAGTGGCTGCTGGCCGCGCGCGGGGTCTCCTACCTCACCGTCTCCGAGGAGGCCCAGTCCACGCTGGTCCCGCTGCACGCGGGCTGGGTGGCGGCCGAGTCGATGTGGGACTCCACCTACGGCCCGATGCCCGAACTGGCCCACGGGGCCCGCCGCTTCGACGAGTCCCCGGCCTTCCTCGGCTACCACGCCGCCGAACCCTCGCTGGCCCTGCTGGAGCGGATCGGCATCGAAGCCGTGCACGCCCACGACACCGCCCTGGCCGCCCGCTACCGGGCCGGCCTGGCCGCCCTGGGCCACGAACCGGTCCCCGGCGACGCTCCGATCGTCTCGGTCCCGGGGCTGGCCGACCGCCAGGGCGCCCTCCTCGCCGCGGGCATCGCCACGGCCGCCCGCGCCGGCAATCTGCGGGCCTCCTTCCACCTCTACAACACCGAGGCGGACGTGGACCGGCTGCTGGACCTGCTCTCCTGAGGTCCGGAAGTCCCGAAGTCCCCGAGCCCGTCCGTCAGGCGGAGGGCGCCGCCGACCAGGCCGCCCCGGCCGCCGCGAGGCCCGCGGCCGGGTCGAGGGAGAGGGCGGCGGCCAGGGCCTCCAGGGAGGACCGGACGGTTTCCAGGGAGGCCGCCGGCCCGTAGTGGTTGACCCGGACCATCTCCTGGGCCAGGGCGCCGCCGCCCGCCGCGAGGGGGGCCGCCGGGTCCGCCGCCAGGGCCTTCGCCACCACCAGTGAGGCCTCCGGGACCCGCAGGGTGGTGGCCACCGGGGCGGCCGCCGCGTCCTGGGCGACGTACGGGGCGATGCCCAGCGCCGTAGCGCCCGCGCGGGTCGCCGCCGCCGCGGCCGCGTGGCGGGCCGTCACGGCGGTCAGCCCCTCGGCCGCGATGCGGTCCAGGCACGCCTCCAGCGCCAGCATCTCCAGCTGCGCCGGCGCGTGCGGCAGCGCCTTGCGCCCGCTGTCGATCCAGCGCTCCTTCCAGTCCAGGAGGGAGAGGTACGAACGCCTCGGGGCGGCGGGATTCGCAGCGAAGCGGGTCCAGGCCCGGTCCGAGACCGACACGGCCGAGACGCCCGCCGGTCCGCCCATGGCCTTCTGCGCCCCGATCACGCACAGGTCCACGCCCCACTCGTCCGGCAGCAGCGGCTCCGCGCCCACCGAGGCCACCGCGTCCAGCATGAACAGCGCCCCGTGGGCCCGTACGGCCGCGCCGATCTCCGCGACCGGGTTCGTGTTCCCGGTGGCCGCCTCCGCGTGCACCAGCGAGACGAAGTCGATCTCCGGGTGCGCCGCCAGGGCGTCCGACACCTGGGCGCCCGTGACGGCGGTGTCGAAGGGGACCGCCAGGTCCACGACCGTCGCCCCGCAGTCGCGCAGCCAGTTGCCGAAGGTGGTGCCGTAGGGGCCGGTGACGATGTTCAGTGCGGTGGAACCGGGCCGCGCGCCGGAGCGGATGCAGCCCTCCAGCGGGAGCAGCGCCTCGCCCTGCGTGATCACCACGTCCGCCCGGGTGCCGAGCAGCTCTGCGACGCCCCGCTCGATCGACGCGAACCGCGCGGCGGTCAGGGGCGGAAGGTCCAGGAGGGGGTGGCTCACGGCGGTGCTCTCTTCGTCCGGAATCGATCGTCACGGGTTGTCCGGAATCGTCCGGAGCGACCTGGAGAGCCTACCGATCACGCACGTACAGTGCCGACATGAGCGACGACGTCAAGGGCGACAGTGCACGGGGCGGGCCACTGCACGTGAAGGGACGGGTGCTGGTCGGGCCCGAGGAGGTGCGCGACGAGCTGTGGGTGATCGGCGGGCGCGTCTCCTACGAGCGCCCGCGCGGGCCCGGCCACATCACCGAGGTGTCCGGCTGGGTGCTCCCCGGGCTGGTCGACGCGCACTGTCACGTGGGACTCGACGCCCACGGACCCGTGGACGCGCGGACCGCCGAACAGCAGGCCCTGACCGACCGCGACGCCGGCACCCTCCTCATCCGCGACGCCGGATCCCCGTCCGACACCCGCTGGATCGACGACCGCGAGGACCTGCCCAAGGTCATCCGGGCCGGGCGGCACATCGCCCGCAGCCGCCGCTACATCCGCAACTTCGCCCACGAGATCGAGCCGGCCGACCTCGTCGAGTACGTCGGCCGCGAGGCCCGGCGCGGCGACGGCTGGGTCAAGCTGGTCGGCGACTGGATCGACCGCGAGGTGGGGGACCTGACCGCCTGCTGGCCGCGCGCCGAGGTCGAGGCGGCGATCGCCGAAGCCCACCGGCTCGGCGCCCGGGTCACCGCCCACTGCTTCGCCGAAGACTCCCTGCGCGACCTGGTCGAGGCGGGCATCGACTGCGTCGAGCACGCCACCGGGCTCACCGAGGACACGATCCCGCTCTTCGCGGAGCGCGGGGTCGCGATCGTGCCGACCCTCGTGAACATCGCCACCTTCCCGAAGATGGCGGCGGGCGGCGAAGCCAAGTTCCCCGGCTGGGCGGCGCACATGCGCCGACTCCACGAGCGCCGCTACGACACGGTCCGGTCCGCCTACGACGCGGGCATCGGGGTCTACGTGGGCACCGACGCGGGGGGTTCCCTCCCGCACGGCCTGGTCGCCTCCGAGGTGGGCGAGCTGGTCAAGGCCGGCATTCCGCCGCTCCAGGCCCTCTCGGCGACGACGTGGGGCGCGCGCGAGTGGCTCGGCAGGCCCGGCCTGACCGAGGGGGCGCCGGCCGACCTGGTGGTCTACGCGGACGACCCGCGGGCCGATGTCCGGGCGCTGGCGCAGCCGCTGCGGGTGGTGGTGAACGGCAACGTGGTCGCCTGAGCACGGTCCGGGCCGTGGACGGCGGCTGGTTGACGGGGCGTGACCCCGGGCGCCGACCGCTCGTTGACTAGCGCTTTCGGGGCGAGGAGCGCTGACCGGCTGTGGTGCGAGGGGAGTTCCGTTCCGGATGGGGCGTATTTATTCGAACCCGTGCGTGGAAACCACCCTTTGGGGTGAACTCACGCCAGGTTGGCACCCGTTCACTCTCAGTGCGTAAAGATTCCGGGATCTAGGCCGTCGGTGTCCGCGATGTCCCCCATGGCGACGCGACGGCTCCCATCTCCCCGGGGGTTCCACCACCTTGAACAGCAACGCCTTCCGCATGCCCGTGGCCGCTCTACTCGCCACGGGAGCGGTGGCCCTCCTCGCGGCCCCACCCGCCTTCGCCACCGGGCAGCACGGCTCCGGCGAAGGGAAGGCCGGTGCCGTCGTCCTGCGCGCCGCACTCGACGTGGGCCTGGTCAACAAGACCGTGCACATCCCGCTGACGGCGACCCTCAACGAGGTCAGCGCCCCGGCGGACGCGACGAAGACGGCGCTGACCGTCACCCTCGACGGAGTCGAAGGGGGAGAGCCGGTGAGCGTGCTGCGCGCCGACGTCGCCACCTCCATGGCCACCGCCGACGGGCGCCGCGCCCAGGCGGAGGCCAACCTGGTCAAGGCCCGGGTGCACGTGCCGGGACTGCCGGCGCTCGCTCTGATCGAGGTGGAGAAGGTCACCGCCAAGGCCGTCTGCGAGACGGGCAAGAAGCCGGTCGCCAGTTCCGCCGTCCCCGGGTCGGTGACCGTCCTCGGCAAGAAGATCACCGTCGCGGCGAGCGGTCCCACCAAGGTCGAGGTCCCGAAGGTCGGCCTGGTCAGCCTGGAGCTCTCGGCCGCCGGGACCACCTCCTCCACGGCCGCCGCGACCGCGCTGAAGCTCAAGGTGTCGGTGAACCCGGGCGATCTGAACGTGGCGCAGGTGGAGGGGGAGATCGTGCTCGCCGAAGCGCACTGCGAGTCCCCGGCCGGTCCGGGCCCCAGCTCCAGCCCCAGCTCCAGCCCCTCGCAGACGCCCGACGTCAAGCCCCAGACGGGGACCGCGGGCTCCGGCACCCAGGCCAACCTCGCCGAGACCGGCGGCGGTTCCCTCACCCCGTACGTCACGGGCGGGGCGCTGATCCTGCTCGGCCTCGGCGCCGCCGCGCTGGTCGTCACCCGGCGCGGCAGGTCCTCGTAGCGCGGCCGGGTCTCGCGACTACCTGGTGGCCCGGGTCAGGCCCTGCTCGGCGGCGCCCCGCGAGAGCACGGCCGCGGTGACCTCGCGGTCCACGGCGGTGTAGGTGGCGTCGGCGGCTGCGGTGGAGTCGCAGGAGGTGCAGACGACGTGGAACGGCGGCCGCATGTCCGAGTACTGCGTGAGGTACTCGGCCCTGGTGACCTCCCATCGGCCCGGGTGGGCGGCCGCCGGGGCGAAGGTGAAGCGGGGGATCGAGGACATGTTGCCGCGGGCCTTCTCGGCCTCGTAGAAGCTGGCGACCTGGTCGCCCATCCCGTACACGACCCAGGTGCCGTTGATCTTCTCGTAGGGCTGCGGCACGTGGTTGTGGGTGCCCAGGATCAGGTCGATGTCTGGGAGGCCGTCCGCCCCGCGCGAAGCGGTCAGGGTCTGCGCCAGGTCCAGCTGCTGCTGGTCCGGCGCGGTCTGCCATTCGGAGCCCCAGTGGACGCTGAGGACGACGACGTTCGCGCCGGCCGCGCGCGCGGCGCGGGCGTCGGCGACGATCCGGTCCGGGTCGATCAGGTTCACGGCCCAGGGCTTGTCGGAGGGGAGCGCAATGCCGTTCGTCCCGTACGTGTAGTCCAGCTGGGCGACCTTGGCGCCGTCGGCTTCGAGCAGCGCCGGGGCCTTCGCCTCCTCGGCGCTGCGGGCCGAGCCCACGTGGCGGATGCCGACGCGGTCGAGGTTGTCCAGGACGCGGACGAGGCCGTCGTACCCGTCGTCCAGGGTGTGGTTCGAGGCGGTGGAGCAACTGTCGTACCCGGTGTCCTTGAGGGCATCGGCCAGTTGGTGCGGGGCCTTGAAGAGGGGGTATCCGGTGTAGGGGCCGCCGGGCCGGCCGTACGGTATCTCGTGATGGCATATCGCCAGGTCGGCGGCGGAGACGACGGGCTCGACCCCGGCGAGTATCTTCCGGAAGTCGTAGCCGCCCTTCTCCGCGGAGTCGTCGGCGGCCCGCTGGACGATGGACGGGTACGGGATGATGTCGCCGGTCCCGACCAGCGTGAACGGCTTCGCGCCGGCCGGTGCGGCCTGCGCGGTCGGGGTCGCCGGTGCGCTCGGCGTCGAGCTCGCGCCGGAACCCGGCTTCGCTTCGAGCCGCTGCTCGGCGGAGGCCCGGCCCTCCTTGCCGACCAGGTGCGGGATGCCGAACGCCGCGCCTCCCACGACGGCCAGTCCTGCCAGAACCGCGCCCGTCCTCCCGGCCTTCTTCATCCCCGTACCCCCGGTTGCAGATGATCATTACCTGTGAAGATCCTCGCGCACCGCGGTTCCGGGGGCCACGCCCTCGCACACGAAATGCGGCCGTCCGGGTGAAGCGGCAGGGATCAGCGGGTGGCCAGCGCCATGTCCAGGGCCTGGAGGAGCCGGCCCGTCGTCGCGCGGTCGCGGACCGCCAGGCGCAGCCAGGAGCGGTCCAGGCCCGGGAAGGTGTCCCCGCGGCGGGCGGCGAAGCCCAGCGCGCGCAGCCGGGTGCGGACCTCCATCGCGCCCTCGATCCGGATCAGCACGAACGGGCCCTCGGCCACGCCCGCCACCGAGACCTCCTCGAACTCCGCGAGTCCGGCGAGCAGGTGCTCGCGGTCCACCGCGATCTGCCGGGCCGCGGCCTCCGCCTCGGCCAGCGCCGCCGGGGCCACGCAGGCCTCGGCCGCCACCAGCGCCGGCGTGGAGACCGGCCAGAGCGGCTGCGCGGCCGCCAGCTTCGCGATCACCCCGGGCTCGGCCAGCACGTAGCCGATGCGCAGCCCGGCCAGCCCCCAGGTCTTGGTCAGGCTCCGCAGCACCACCAGCCCCGGTATGTCCGTCCGCCCGGCCAGCGCCTCCCGCTCGCCCGGGACCGCGTCCATGAACGCCTCGTCCACCACCAGGATCCGGCCGGGCCGGGCCAGCGCCGCCAGGGTGGCCGCCGGGTGCAGGACCGAGGTCGGGTTGGTCGGGTTCCCGACCACCACGAGGTCCGCCTCGTCGGGCACCGCCGCCGGGTCGAGGCGGAACCCGTCCGCCGCGCGCAGCACAACCCGTTCCACCTGGTGGCCCGCGTCGCGCAGGGCCGCCTCCGGCTCGGTGAACTGCGGGTGCACCACCACGGGCCGTACGCAGCCCAGGGCCCGCGCGATGAGCACGAAGGCCTCCGCGGCCCCCGCCGTCAGCAGCACCCGCTCGACCGGCACCCCGTGGCGCAGGGCCACCGCGGCGCGGGCCCGGCGGCCGTCGGGGTAGGCGGACAGGGCGTCGAGCGAAGCCGCGATCCGGTCCTTCAGCCACTGCGGGGGCGTGTGGGCCCGTACGTTCACCGCGAGGTCCACCAGGGCCGCGCCCGAATCCGCCACCTCCGCGTCCCCGTGGTGGCGCAGGTCGTGCGTGTGGGCGGTGGCGACCGCGCAGGTCGCCGCCACCGACCGGCGCTTGGGCACGAGGAGCTCCCCGCCCCCGGCCAGTGCGGCGGCCTCGGCCACCGACGGGGTGCCGGCGGCCTCGCGCGCCGTGTCCGAGGGGTGCGGCACGGCGATCTTGGCCAGCCGGTCGGCGGGATAGCTGAGCAACGGCACGCCGAAACGTTCCGCCGCGCCCGCGATCCCCGCTTCCGCCGCCTTCGCCTCCACCGTGGCCAGCGCCGTGACGGCCTTCGCCGACAGGCCGGCCCCGCGCAGGGTCTCCTCCACCAGCGCGCAGACCTCGGCCACGGACACCCCCGCGCGGCCGCCGACACCGACCACAAGCTGCGTCGCGTACTCGCCCACCAGGTTCACCCGTTCCAGTCGATTTCGGTCGTCGTGCTCGTAGCGGCCGTCGTGTCCGTCGCGGTCGTCAACCGCCCGTGGTCCGCCACCCGGGCGCTGAAGTGCGCGGGCGGCCAGGAGTCGGTATGCAGGGGCACATGGCCGTGATCGTGGCGTTGGGCGCGTTCCTGATGACCCTGGCAGGCGGATGGACGGCGCAGCGCGTCACCGACCGCCGCCACCTCGTGCTGGGCCTGGCGGGCGGGCTGATGCTCGGCGTCGTGGGCCTCGACCTGCTGCCGGAGGCCATGCACGCCGCGGGCTCCGAGGTGTTCGGGGTCCCACTCGCCCTGCTGCTCTTCGTCGGCGGGTTCCTGGTCGCGCACTGCGTGGAACGCGTGCTGGCCGTCCGCCAGGCCTCCCACGGAGGCGAGAACGGGTCCGCGCACGGGCACGGGCACGGCGACCACGCGGCGCGGGTGCCCCAGGTCGGCCTGACCGCGGCCTCCGCCATGGTCGGCCACAGCCTCGCCGACGGGGTGGCCCTCGGAGCCGCGTTCCAGGTCGGCGGCGGAATGGGCGTGGCCGTGGCGCTGGCCGTCATCACCCACGACTTCGCCGACGGGTTCAACACGTACACGCTCACCCGCCTCTACGGGAACGCCCGCCGCAAGGCGATGATCATGCTCTTCGCGGACGCGGTGGCCCCCGTCGTGGGCGCCGCGTCCACTTTGCTGTTCACCCTTCCGGAGGAACCCCTCGGGGCGTACCTCGGATTCTTCGGCGGGGTCCTGCTCTACCTGGCCGCCGCCGAGATCCTGCCCGAGGCCCACCACAAGCACCCCGCGCTGTCCACCCTGATGTGCACCGTGGGCGGAGTGGCCGGGATCTGGCTGGTGGTGGGCCTGGCGGACTGACCGGAGCGGGGTCCGGAGCGACGCGGGTCTTCCGCTCACCGGTGCGCTGCCGCGGCTTCGGCGAACCGCAGGGCCACGGACGGCTCCGCCGCCCAGTGGGTGTGCAGGTAGCTGGCGTGCACCCCGCGCCGCACGAAGCCCTCGACGCGGCGTTCCGGATGTGTGAAGCCCCAGGCGGGCTCGGGGCCGGCGCCCGGCTCGATCACCGTGCGGTGGAACTCGTGCCCGCGCAGCCGGGTACCGGCCGGTGCGAGGACGCTGTCGGACACCGCGACCGCCTCGCGGTAGCCGAGCGTGAGCCGCTCCGACATCCGCGCGTCGGCGTCGAGCACCCCGCACATGGGCTTCCCGTCCAGCGAACGGGCCAGGTACAGCAGCCCGGCGCACTCGGCGGCCACCGGGCCGCCGCCGGCGGCGAACGCCGCGACGGCCGCGCGGAGCGGCTCGTTGGCGGACAGCTCGGGGGCGTACACCTCGGGGAACCCGCCGCCTATCACCAGGCCGGTGGTTCCGTCGGGGAGCGCCTCGTCCCGCAGGGGGTCGAAGGTGACGACCTCCGCGCCGGCTGCCCGCAGCAGCTCCGAGTGCTCGGCGTAGGAGAAGGTGAAGGCGGCCCCTCCGGCGACGGCGATGACGGGTCCCCCACCCCGCCCCTTCCCGAAACCGGGCTCCGCCCGGACCCGGTCCTCAAACGCCGGACGGGCTGGATGATCCAGCCCCGTCGGCGTTTGAGGCGCGGGGTACAAAGCCTGCTCCGGAGCCCAGGCCTGGCAAGCCAACGGCGGGGCCGTCCGGGCCAGGGCCATCAGGGCGTCCAGGTCGCAGCCCTGGCGGACCTGGTCCGCCAGCGCCGCCACCGAGGCGACCGCGTCGCGACGCCGCTCGGCCACCGGAACCAGCCCCAGGTGCCGCGACGGCGCAGCCACCTGCGGAGCCCGCCGCAGGACGCCGAGCACCGGCATCCCGGCCTCCTCCAGCGCCTCCCGCAGCATCACCTCGTGCCGGTCGGAGCCGACCTTGTTCAGGATCACGCCGCCCAGGCGCACCTGCGGGTCGAACGAGGCGAAGCCGTGCACCAGCGCCGCCACCGACCGCGACTGCGAGGACGCGTCGACGACCAGCACCACCGGCGCCCGCAGCAGCTTGGCCACCTGCGCCGTGGACGCCAGCTCACCCCGCCCCGCGGCCCCGTCGTAGAGGCCCATGACCCCTTCGACGACGGCCAGATCGCAGCCGGCCGCGCCGTGCGCGAACAGCGGAGCGACCAGCTCCGGCCCGCACATGAAGGAATCCAGGTTGCGCCCCGGCCGGCCGGTGGCCAGCGCGTGGTAGCCCGGGTCGATGTAGTCGGGCCCGGCCTTGTGCGGGGACACGGCCAGGCCGCGCTCCGAGAAGGCCGCCATCAGGCCGGTGGCCACGGTGGTCTTGCCGCTGCCGGAGGACGGCGCGGCGATGACGAGCCGCGGCATGTCGAACGAAGTCACCACTCGATGCCCTTCTGGCCCTTCTGGCCGGCGTCCATCGGGTGCTTGACCTTGGTCATCTCGGTCACCAGATCCGCGAACTCCACCAGCTTCTCCGGCGCGTTGCGGCCGGTGATCACCACGTGCTGGGTGCCGGGACGGCCCCGCAGCACCTCGACGACCTCGTCGACGTCGATCCAGCCCCAGTGCATCGGGTACGCGAACTCGTCCAGCACGTACAGCTTGTGCGTCTCGGCGGCCAGGTCGCGCTTGACCTGCTCCCAACCTTCCTTGGCCGCCTGCTCGTTGTCGAGCTGCGCGTCGCGCTGGACCCAGGACCAGCCCTCGCCCATCTTGTGCCAGACGACCGGGCCGCCCTCGCCGGAGGCGCCGAGCACCTTCAGCGCGTTCTCCTCGCCGACCTTCCACTTCGCCGACTTGACGAACTGGAACACCCCGATCGACCAGCCCTGGTTCCAGGCGCGCAGCGCCAGGCCGAAGGCCGCCGTCGACTTGCCCTTGCCCGGTCCGGTGTGGACGAAGACGAGCGGGCGGTTGCGGCGCTGACGCGTCGTGAGTCCGTCGTCCGGAACGACGGACGGCTGTCCCTGCGGCATTACGCGGCCCTCCTGAGGGTCGGGGATGAGGTACGTACGTCTTTTTTGAGCCCGGCCTTCACGAGCCCGGCCAGCGAGTCGGCCCGCAGCCCGTCCAGCGTGATGGCCGGTCCGCCCAGGTCGGCGGCCAGCACTCCGGCCAGCCCCAGCCGGACCGGCCCCGACTCGCAGTCCACGACCACGGAGGTGACCCCTTCGGCCGCCAGCAGCCGGGCACTGCGGCCGGACAGCTCACGGGGGTTGCCCTCGACACCGCCGGCCGAGGTGGCCCGCCCGTCGGTGACGACCACGAGCAGCGGCCGTCGGCTGGGGTCCCGCAGCCGCTCGATCCGCAGCACCTCGCGGGCCTTGAGCAGCCCGGCGGCCAGCGGGGTGCGCCCGCCGGTCGGCAGCTTCTCCAGCCGGGCGGCGGCGGAATCGACGGAGGAGGTGGGCGGCAGGGCCAGCTCGGCGGTGGCGCCGCGGAAGGTGATCAGACCGACCTTGTCGCGGCGCTGGTAGGCGTCCAGCAGCAGCGACAGCACGGCGCCCTTGACCGCGCTCATGCGCTGCCGGGCGGCCATGGAGCCGGAGGCGTCGACCACGAAGAGGACGAGGTTGCCCTCGCGGCCCTCGCGCGTCGCCTGCCGCAGGTCGTCCTTGCGGATCACCAGCCCGCGCCCGGCACGTCCGCGCGCCCGCTGGTGCGGGGCGGCCGCCTGGATGGTCGCAGCCAGGTGCAGCTTCGTCAGGTGGCCCCGGGGCTGCTGGGCGCCGGTGGTGCGCCCGTGCGCCGTACGGGCGCGCGAGCGGCGGCCGGACGCACCCTCGCCGAGCCCCGGGACGCTGAGCATCTTGGTGCGGAACGGCTCGGAGGCCCGTACGGCGGCCTGCTCGGGCACCTCGGCGTCCTGCCGGGAGGGTTCCGGCTCGGGGGCCTCGGCGGGCTGCTCGGGCTGGTTCTCCGGCTGACCGTCCTCCTCGGCCTCGGGGGCGTCGGGACCAGACCCCTGCGGGGGAACGCCGCCGCCCCCGTCGTCACCGCCGCCGTCCGGGCCGTCGTCGTCCGGTCCCTCGCCGGGACCCTCCGGCTCCGGCTCCGGCTCGTGGTCGGGCTCGTCGTCGGGGAACTGGTCCAGGATCCGGTCGAGCTTCTCCTCGTCGAGGCCGGGGGCGTCGAAGGGGTTGCGCCGGCGCCGGTGGGGGAGGGCCAGCAGGGCGGCCTGCCGGACGTCCTCCTTGCGCACCTCGGTCCGCCCGGCCCAGGCGGCCAGGGCGGTCGCGGTCCGCGCCATCACGATGTCGGCGCGCATGCCGTCGACCTCGAAACCGGCGCAGGTCGCGGCGATCTGCAGCAGCGAGGTGTCACCGAGGACCACCTTCGGGAGCAGGCTCCGGGCGGCCACCACACGGGCGCGCACCTCGTCCTCGTCCCCGGCCCAGCGGCCGGCGAAGGCCGCGGGGTCGTCCTCGTAGGCGAGCCGGCGGCGAACGACCTCGACCCGCTGGACGGGCTCGCGGGAGGCGGCGACCTCCACGGTCAGCCCGAACCGGTCCAGGAGCTGCGGGCGCAGCTCGCCCTCCTCGGGGTTCATGGTGCCGACGAGGAGGAAGCGGGCGGCGTGCCGGACGGAGATGCCCTCGCGCTCCACGTAGGAGGCGCCCATCGCGGCGGCGTCGAGGAGCAGGTCGATGAGGTGGTCGTGGAGGAGGTTGACCTCGTCCACGTACAGGATCCCGCGGTGCGCGTCGGCCAGCAGACCGGGCTCGAAGGCCTTCACGCCCTCGGCGAGTGCCCGTTCGATGTCGAGGGCGCCGACCAGGCGGTCCTCGGAGGCGCCGACGGGAAGCTCGACCATCCGGGCGGGCCGGTCGGCGCCGGGACCGTTCTCGTGCGGGCCGTCGGGGCAGCCGGGGTCCGGGGCGGCGGGCGCGCAGCTGAACCGGCAGCCGGGAACCACGTCGACCTGCGGCAGCAGCGTGGACAGCGCGCGGACGGCGGTGGACTTGGCCGTCCCCTTCTCGCCGCGCACGAGCACACCGCCGACCGCGGGGCTCACCGCGTTGAGCAGCAGCGCGAGGCGCAAGTCGGTTTGGCCGACCAGTGCGGTGAACGGGTAGGGCGTGCTCACGTGTTGCTCACTCCTTCGAAGGTGCGGACCGTTGTCGTTTGAGGCGCGGGTCCGGGCAGAGCCCGGGGAACGGTGGAAGGGCGGGTAGGGGACAAGCCCCGCAGGGTGCCCGTCACGGCGCACCCGGCGGGAGGAAGGGGAGGCCCGTGGGGGCACCGTCCTCGATGAGCCGGAGCAGCGCACGCGTATCGGCGTGTTCCTCGATCAGGTCGCCCAGGAGGTCCAGCTGTTCCTCCCGCAGCGCGGCGAAGGAGGTGTCCGGGGCCGGGACGAAACGGCGGCCCGCCGCCGCGGCGACCTCGCGCAGGAAGGCCCGGCGGAAGCCGTCCGACTCCAGCGAGCCGTGCCAGTGCGTGCCCCACACCTCCCCGACCCGGCAGCCGTCCAGGAAGGGGGTCCCGCCCAGGACTTCGGCCACGCCGTGGTGGATCTCGTAGCCCTCGACGGACTCGCCCAGCGCCGTCCCCACGGGCCGCGCCAGGGTCTTCTCCCGCTCGAAGCGGACGCGCACCGGCAGCAGCCCGAGCCCGTCCACCTCGCCGGCCCGGGACTCGACCTCGTCGGAGATCCGCTCGCCCAGGACCTGGAAGCCGCCGCAGATGCCCAGCACCGGCCGCCCCTCGGCGGCCCGGCGCGCCAGCGCGTCGGCCAGTCCGCGCTCCCGCAGCCAGGCGAGGGCCTTCACCGTGCCGCGGGTGCCGGGTACGACGACCAGGTCCGCGTCGGTTAGTTCCTCGGCCCGGTCCACGAACCGCACCACCACCCCCGGCTCCGCCGCGAGCGCGTCCACGTCCGTGAAGTTCGACATCAGCGGGACCGCGCACACGGCGACCCGCAGCACGTCCTCGCCGACGGGCGGGGCGACCACGGATTCCCGTACCGCACCCCGAAGGGAGACCCGCAGGCCGTCCTCCTCGTCGATGCCCAGACCGTGCTGGAAGGGGAGGACGCCGTACGTGGCGCGCCCCGTCAGCCCGCGCAGCATCTCCATGCCCGGCTCCAGCAGCGAGACGTCGCCGCGGAACTTGTTGACCAGGTAGCCCGCGATCAGCGACTGGTCCTCGGGGGAGAGGAGCGCCGTCGTACCGAAGAAGGACGCGAAGACCCCGCCCCGGTCGATGTCGCCGACCACGACCACCGGGAACCGCGCGGCCCGCGCGATGCCCATGTTCACGATGTCGGTGCGCCGCAGGTTGATCTCGGCCGGGCTGCCCGCCCCCTCGCAGATCACGGCGTCATACGTGCCCCGCAACTGCTCCAGGCAGTCCGTCACGATGCCGAGCAGCTGTTCCTGGCGGCCGCCGTGGTAGCCGCGGGCGCTCATCTCGCCCACCGGCTTGCCCAGCAGCACCACCTGGCTGCTCCGGTCGCTGCCGGGCTTGAGCAGCACCGGGTTCATCAGCGCGGTCGGCTCTACGCGCGCGGCCTGCGCCTGCATGGCCTGCGCCCGGCCGATCTCCGCGCCCTCGCGCGTGACGAAGGAGTTCAGCGACATGTTCTGCGCCTTGAACGGGGCCACCTTCACCCCGCTGCGCGCCAGCCACCGGCAGATGCCCGCCGTGACCACGCTCTTGCCCGCGTCCGATGTCGTACCGGCGACGAGGAGTCCGCCGCCGCGCTGCGCGCCGCTCATGCGCGTCCCTTCCCAGACCTGTGTGAACCGCGTGGACCGCGTGAAACGCCCGACACCGCGCACCGCACCGCCACGCACGCGGCCAGCGCCGCCCACGTCACCTGCCGCGACAGCCGCACCGCCCGCTCGATGTCGGCGACATCCACCGGCCGCCCCGCCGCGCCGTTGAGCACGGCGCGGTGCTCGACGCGGCCCCCGTACGCCAGGGTCCCGCCGAGGCGTACGCCGAGCGCCCCGGCGAAGGAGGATTCCACCGGCCCCGCGTTCGGGCTCGGGTGCTTGGCCGCGTCCGCGCGCCAGGCCCGTACGGCTCCCCGCCGGTCGGGTCCGGCCAGTACGGCGGCCAGGGCCGTCAGCCGGGCGCCCGGCCAGCCCGCGAGGTCGTCGAGGCGGGCCGAGGCCCAGCCGTAGCGCAGGTAGCGGGGGGACCTGTGGCCGACCATCGCGTCCAGGGTGTTCACGGCGCGGAAGGCGAGCAGTCCGGGGACGCCGCCGACGGCGCCCCACACCAGGGCCCCGACCACCGCGTCGGAGGTGTTCTCGGCGACCGACTCCACGACGGCGCGGGCCATCTGCTGCTCGTCCAGGGCCTGCGGGTCGCGTCCGCACAGGTGCGGCAGCCGCTCGCGGGCCGTTTCGGCGTCCCCGGCGGCGAGCGCCCCGCCGATGGCGCGGGCCTCACGGCCCAGCGAGGTGCCGCCCACGACGGCCCAGGTGGCGGCGGCGGTCAGGGCTATGCGGGCCGCGGCGGCCCGGGAGCGCACGGCGCGGGCGCCCAGCGCGCCGATGGCGGCCGCGCCTCCGGCGCACACCAGGGTGTGCAGGGCGCCGCGGGCGCGGTCGTCGCGCCACAGGGCGCGTTCGACCGCGGCGGCGGCTCGTCCGAAGGCGGCCACGGGGTGCCCTCGGCGCGGATCCCCGAGGATCCGGTCGCCGATCAGGCCGGCCGTGGCGCCGTACGCGAAAACGCGATCGGCACGCATGGTGGCAGGTATGTCCTCACTCAGGGTCCGCGCCCTGGTTCGACGTGTCCGGCGGCGAGAGTTCCTGGCTCCCGGTCGCACTCGGCTGGAGTGCTCCGGTGACAGTGGCGGGACCGCGCCGGATTCGCACCGGACTTCCTCTCCATGCCGCCGTATTGGCTCGGGCAGTCCACCACGCACCGCGAAGGCCCGTCAACTCGCCGTTGACCTGCGGTGGGGTGGTGGAGACGGGTGGGCCGCGGCGGGTCCGGGGCACGAGAAAGCTCCCCCCGGGGCGAACCCGGAGGGAGCCTTCACACGCGCTGCCCGGAGCTCAGGCGACGATCAGGTAGATCCCGTAGCTGACGGCCGCCGCGCAGAGCGCGAAGCAGGCGTAGGCGCCGGTACGGGCCAGGGTGGCGGCGCCGCCCTGCTCGGTGGCGGCCTCGTGCTTGGACAGGCCCATCAGACCGAGGGTGAACAGGGTCACGAGGACGACGGTGGCGGTGAGGCTGACCCCGAAGACGGAGCCGAGTGCTGCCCAGTCGATCTTCATACTGCGGATTCCTCTGTCGTTCTCGGGGTCAGACCGCCGCGGCCGGAGCCGCGGGGGTCGCCGGGGCGGCCGGGATGGTGGCCTTGAGGGCCTCGTCCGTCACGGCGGCAGTGGTGCCCGCGGTGGCGGGGCCCGCGACCGGCGGGACGGTGACGGCGGCCATGGCCGTGGTGACCACGCCGGGAGCCTCGGCGGCGGCCGGGGCGACCTCGTTGACGTTGGTGTGGTCGACGACCTGGCGGCGCGAGATGAACCAGATGGCGACGCAGGAGGCGACCAGGAAGACCGCGACGGCGACGACGCCGATGTCACCGATGCGCATGACCCGCTCGGCGCCGGCCGAGACCAGGGCGGCGGCCGGCAGGGTCAGGCCCCAGGCCATGAACATGCGCGAGGCGGTGGACCAGCGGACCACACCGCCCTTGCGTCCCAGACCCGAACCCATCACGGCGCCGGAGCACGCGTGGGTGGTGGAGAGGGAGAAGCCGAGGTGGGAGGAGGCCAGGATGACGCTGGCGGCCGAGGTCTGGGCGGCGAAGCCCTGCTGCGGCTGCAGGTCGGTCAGGCCGCTGCCCATGGTGCGGATGATGCGCCAGCCGCCCAGGTAGGTGCCCATCGCGATGGCCAGACCGGCGGAGACGATGACCCAGACCGGCGGGTTGGAGCCGGGGGCGATGGCGCCGCCGGCGACGAGCGCCAGGGTGATGATGCCCATCGTCTTCTGCGCGTCGTTGGTGCCGTGCGCCAGCGAGACGAGCCCGGCGGAGGCGATCTGACCGGCGCGGAAGCCCTTGGCCGAGGTCTTCTCGCCCATGCCCTTGCCGACCTTGTACGTGACCTTCGTGGCCAGGTACGCGGCGACGCCGGCGACGATCGGCGCGGCGACCGCGGGGATCAGCACCTTGGTGACGACGACGCTGCCGTTGACCGCGCCCATGCCGGCCGAAGCGACCGCGGCACCGATCAGGCCGCCCATCAGGGCGTGCGAGGAGCTGGAGGGCAGTCCGACCAGCCAGGTGACGAGGTTCCAGAGGATCGCGCCGACCAGGGCGGCGAAGATGACCTCCGGCTGGATGCCTTCCTCGTTGACCAGGCCCTTGGAGATCGTCTTGGCGACCTCCACGGACATGAAAGCGCCGACGAGGTTGAGCACGGCGGACATGGCCACCGCAGTCTTGGGCTTGAGGGCGCCGGTCGAGATGGTGGTGGCCATCGCGTTGGCCGTGTCGTGAAAACCGTTCGTGAAATCGAACACGAGAGCGGTGATGATCACGATCCCGAGGAGAAGCGTTATGTGCTCCATTTACCCAGGCTTCTGTTTGACGTCAGTGGTTCGTGGACCGTAGGCAACCTGAATGAACGGAAGGTGAACTGGCGGGGGTCGTACGGTGTATCGATCCGGCACCCGATCGGGACCTTCGTCCCGGTACCGCCGCGGATCCGTCGATTGATGCACGTCACGGGCGGGTCGGGGCCCCCTCCCGGGTGGGACTTCCGGTACGGACCCACGCGCGGGCGGCCTGCCGGAAGAGACCCAGATCACGCTCCGGTGAGCCGCTCCCGCGCCCTCCGGCTTCCCCGCGAAGACCCGCCGGTCGCCTTCCGGCCACCCTCCGCCGTCCCTTCCGGTTCTCGCCGTATCCGCCTTCCGCTTCTCCTCCGGTCCGCCCGGAACCAGGGGCGCCGCGATCTCCTCCGGTGGCCCGCCGCCGGATCCGCCTCGACACTGGAGCGGTGCGTACCGCCACAGCGACGGCAGCAGCCGTCACCACGACTCTTCTGGGCGCCGGCGCGGCCGTCACCGCCGCCGCCCTCGCCGGGCGGTACGCCGCCGACGCGGCCCTGCGGACCGAGCCCGGCCACCCGCTCCCGGGCAGCCCCCGGCTCACCGTCCACTCCACCGCCGCCGGCCGGGTCGAACTGACCCGGTCACTGGCCTCCCTGCGCCCCGGCACCTACGGGCTGACCGCGCCCGGGGTGCACGCCGTGGTCGGGCCCGTCCTCCCCGACGCCCCGCACGGCCCCGACACCGTGGTGCGCAGGCTCGTGGCCGTCACCCACGGCAGCCTCGAACCCGGCACCCGCGTCACCCTCACCCCCCAGGTCCACCTGGGCAATCCGAGCTCCGCCCTCGGGCTGGACCACGCAGACGTGGACGTCCCGGGCGAGCTCGGCGCACTGCCCGCGTGGTTCGTGCCCGCCGCCCGCGACACCTGGGTGATCACCGTCCACGGACTCGGCGCGACCCGCGAGCACCCGATGGTGGTGATGCCCTTCCTGCACCGCCAGCGGATGCCCGTCCTGGACCTCGGCTACCGCGGAGACCTCGGCGCCCCCGAGTCCCCGGACGGCCTCGGGCACCTCGGCGAGTCCGAATGGCGCGATCTCGACGCCGCGATCCGCTACGCCCTGCGCTACGGAGCCCGCCGCGTGGTCCTGCACGGCTGGTCCACCGGCGCCACCATGGCCCTGTACGCGGCCGAGCGCTCGGCGCTGTCCGACCGGATCTCCGGACTGGTGCTCGACTCTCCCGTCCTGGACTGGCACGCCACCCTGAGGGCCCTCGCCGCGGCGCGCCGGACCCCGGCCGCGCTGCTCCCGCTCGCGGTCAAGGCCGCCGAGGGCCGGGCGGGACTGCGCGCCGACCGCCGGGCCCCGGGATCGGACCCGGCCGCGCTGCGGGTCCCCGTCCTGATCTTCCACGGCCCCGACGACACCCTCGCGCCCTGGGAGCCCTCCCGCCGGCTCGCCGCCGCCCGCCCGGACCTGGTGACGCTGCGCCCCGTCCGCGAGGCCGGGCACGGGGCGATGTGGAACGCCGACCCGGCGGGATACGAGGAGGCGCTGCGCCGCTTCCTGACCCCTCTTATGTGACGCCCCATGTGACGGACCGTCCGCCGCGGTGTCCGAAGAATGTGCGTCGGATGGGGCGGTGAGGGCGGGTTGCCCCGGTCTGTCCCATCGGCGCATTGTGGCAATGGCCGGTTCCGTTTGGGCTTTCGGCCGGTGACGGGCGAGACTGCTCACGTGACGTCCCGAAAGCCTGATGAGCAGTTGGCTCGCGACTCCAGACTCCGACTCGTCTACCCGCGGTCCGTGGGTACGGCCCGCAAAGCGGTGACCGACCGGCGGACCCGGACCGCCCCCAGGCCTCCGGCGGGCACCCCCGCCACGGCCGACCTGGCGAACAGAGCCCGCGCCTCGCTCGCCGACGCCGTGCGGCTCGCCCGCTGGGCCGAGCTCCACCTCGGCGCCGGAGACGGCGGCAGGCCGGCACCGGCGGGTGCCCTGCCCGCCGCCGATGTCGAACGCGCCGCCGCGCAGCTGCGCCTGACGCCCGGCCAGATCCGGGTCGGCTGGGACCGCTCCCGGCTGGCCGGCCTGGTCGAGGTGCACGGAGGCCATGCCCGGCCGGGCTGGCGCCTGCGCGCCTGGGACCGGGACGACTCCGCCGTGCTCCGCGGCTGGGTCGCCCTCTTCGACGCCTGGTCGCTGGTCCACCCCGCCCCCGCCGACATCGCCCCCGCGGCCGTCGCCGAGGTCGTCGAGGCCATGCCCCAGCTGCTCTCCCTGCTCCAGCTCTCCGCCGGTCCCGTGACCGTCCCCGACCTGCTGGACCTGCTCGGGCAGCGCGTCGACGAACTGCGCGACGAGCGGTGCGAGGTCCCCTACGAGGCCACCGCGCAGGCGGACGGCCCCGAGCAGGACGGCCCCGAGCACGACGGCCCCGAGCACGACGGCTCCGGTCAGGACGGCTCCGGTCCGTCCGATCCCGGACAGGCCGCGCCCCCCGTACCGCTCGCCCGGCTGCTGCGCTGGGCCCTCGGCGGACTGGCGGCCGTCGACGCCGTCACCCTCGGTCCCGCCCGGGCCACCCTCACCCCGCTCGGGAGCTGGGCCGTCTGGGTCAAGCTGGAGCAGATCTGCGTCGCCGCGCAGAGCCCGGCCGGGAACATCGAGCAGTCCGCCGCCGCGATGCTCCACGGCTGCGCGCGGCTCACGCCGGGCCCGGCCCGCGCCGAGTACCAGGCCTGGCTGGCCGCCCGTCCCGTCGGCCACGCCGTCTCCGAGCTGCTGCTCGCCGCCCGGGGCGAGGACGCCCTGCTGCGCGGGCTCGCCTTCGAGGCGCTGCGCGTGGTCGGGGCCCCGGCCGAGCCCGAGGTGCGCGCGGCCACCCGCGAGGCGGCCCTGCGGCCCTACGCCCTGCTCTGGCTCGCCGAGCACGACGGGGTCGACCCCGACGAGGCGCAGGACGTGCTCACCGCCGAGGAGCAGACCTGGCTCTGGGTGGACACGGCGGCAGCCATCGCCGACCACGGCGAGGCCGAGCTGCTCGCCCGCCACCTGGACTCGGCCGTGCGGACCACGGTCCCGCGGCTGCTGGACGAGGTCCGCGCGGTCGGTCATCCCCGGACGGTGCAGGTGCTGGTCGCGCTGGCCGCCGCCCACCCCGACCCGGCTCTGGCCAAGGCGGTCCGACGGGCGGCCTTCCAGGTCCACACCGGCGGTTCCTGAGACCCCGCGGGCCCGAGGGCTCCGCGGGGCCCCGTCGCCGGAAGCGCGCCGGACGCGTGCGCCGCGGGTCAGACCTGCGGCGCGTACGTCCCGAAGCTCCAGACGTTGCCCTCGGAGTCCCGGGCCATGTAGTCCCGCCCGCCGTAGTCCTGGTCCGTGGGCGCCATCAGGATCTCCACGTCGTGCTCGACCGCACGTTTGTAGTGGGCGTCCACGTCGTCCACGACCATGTAGATCCCGGC
Organism: Streptomyces sp. GL_140; assembly: GCF_057834465.1. NCBI lineage: Bacteria > Bacillati > Actinomycetota > Actinomycetes > Kitasatosporales > Streptomycetaceae > Streptomyces > Streptomyces sp. GL_140. The sequence goes on along the minus strand of NZ_CM174404.1, from coordinate 2,133,145 downwards.
CGGGCCTGCGCCGGTCATCGCCGCGTCGAAGGCCCCGCCGCGGCCCTTGCTCCCCAGCATCACCATGCCGTTCCCGTAGGACAGCTCCGCGTGCTGCACGATCCCTCCGTCGCCCTCGTAGGCGGCGACCTGGGTGAAGCCGAACGCCTCTGTGAGCTGACGGATCGCAGCCTTGGCGTCGGTGTAGAGCAGTGTCGGACAGATGGTCGGAACGCCTGCCATGACGATCACTCCCTCTTGCTGTGATGCGGGTCGGGTGACCCACATCACAGCATGGCAGGGGCCACTGACAGTCAGCGGAAGGTGTTGCACTGGGCCATGTCGCCCGTGCGGTAGCCCTGGTAGAACCACTGCTGGCGCTGCTCGGCCGATCCGTGCGTCCAGGACTCCGGGGTCACCCGGCCCTGGAACTTCTCCTGGATCCGGTCGTCGCCGACCGCGGCCGCTGCGTCCAGGCCGTCCTTGATGTCCTGGTCGGTCAGGCTGGTGATCAGCGGCTTGCCGGTGGACTCGTCCGGGGTCTTCGTCGCGTTGTGCGCCCATACCCCGGCGTAGCAGTCGGCCTGGAGCTCGACCCGGACCGCGTTGCTGTTCGCGCCCTGCCGCCCGTCCTGGGCCTTCTGCAGGGTGCCGGTCAGGTTCTGGATGTGGTGCCCGTACTCGTGGGCGACCACGTAGGCCTGGGCGAAGGGGCCGCCGCTCGCGCCGAACTTGCTGCGCAGCTCGTTGAAGAAGCCCAGGTCCAGGTAGACCTGCCGGTCACCGGGGCAGTAGAAGGGGCCGACGGCCGAGCTGGCCGCACCGCAGGCGGTGTTCACCTTCCCGGTGAAGAACACGGTCTTCGCCGGGGAGTACTGGGCGCCCCGCCTGGCGAACTCCTGCTTCCAGAAGTCCTGGGTGCTGTTGATCACGGCCACCAGCCGGCAGTCCTCCCGTGCGTTCGCGTCCTGCCCGGTCTTGCAGGTCTGCTGCACCTGCGCGACGGAGGAGGAGGTCGACACCGGCTCCGGGTTCCCGTCGGACAGGCCCAGCTGCTCCGGGCCCACCCCGAAGAACAGGCCCAGGAGCAGTGCGATGAACCCCACGATGCCGCCGCCGACGGTTGCCTTCCCGCCCGGGATGCGGCTGCCGCGGACATCCGTGACCTCGGAAGTGTCCAGATTGGCGTTGTCGTCGAACTGCATCCCGCACCGCCCTCTATTCGTGAAGACAGGGGCGGCCACGTGTCCGGCCCTGCGGCGAGTACCAACGTGTTCATCCTGATACGCCGCCCGGCCGGTAGCCGCACCCGATGGGCCGAACGGGGGGCGCGGGGGAGCGGGCCCGGGCGGCCGCCAGATCGGCGTGCGCCGGGGCGGACGGGCCCGAAAGTGGTTGCGCACCCCCGGTAGAATGACTTCCATGGCAAATCTCCTCGCGGATTAGCGGCGTCGAAGCATCGCGTCCTGCCCCCCTTCCGCCGTCCCCACCCCGCACTGGAGTATTTTCCGTGATCACCGCCACCGGCATCGAGCTGCGCGCCGGCGCCCGCATCCTCATCGAGAACGCGTCCTTCCGTATCGCCAAGGGCGACCGCATCGGTCTCGTCGGCCGCAACGGAGCCGGCAAGACCACCCTCACCAAGTGCCTCGCGGGCGAGGGGACGCCGGCCGCCGGCAGCATCGCCCGCTCCGGTGAGGTCGGCTACCTCCCGCAGGACCCGCGCACCGGCGACCTCGACGTCCTGGCCAGCGACCGGATCCTCTCCGCGCGCGGCCTCGACGTCCTGCTCAAGAAGATGCGGATGAACGAGGAGCGCATCTCCACCGGCTCCGGCGCCACCCGCGAGAAGGCGATGCGCCAGTACGAGCGCCAGGAGACCGAGTTCCTCACCAAGGGCGGGTACTCCGCCGAGTCGGAGGCCGCGACCATCTCGGCCGCCCTCGGCCTGCCCGACCGGGTGCTCGGCCAGCCGCTGCACACCCTCTCCGGCGGTCAGCGCCGCCGCGTGGAGCTGGCCCGGATCCTCTTCTCGGACGCCGACACCCTCCTCCTCGACGAGCCGACCAACCACCTCGACGCCGACTCGATCGTGTGGCTGCGCGACTACCTGAAGAACTACCGCGGCGGGTTCATCGTGATCTCCCACGATGTCGACCTGGTCGAGACGGTCGTCAACAAGGTCTTCTACCTGGACGCCAACCGCGCCCAGATCGACGTCTACAACATGGGCTGGAAGCTCTACCAGCAACAGCGCGAGGCCGACGAGAAGCGTCGCAAGCGCGAGCGCCAGAACGCGGAGAAGAAGGCCGCGGCGCTGAACTCGCAGGCCGACAAGATGCGCGCCAAGGCCACCAAGACGGTCGCCGCGCAGAACATGGCCAAGCGCGCCGACCGCCTGCTCGCCGGCCTGGAGGCGGTCCGCGTCTCCGACAAGGTCGCCAAGCTGCGCTTCCCGGACCCGGCGCCCTGCGGCAAGACCCCGCTGACCGCCGAGGGCCTGTCCAAGTCGTACGGCTCGCTGGAGATCTTCACCGACGTCGACCTGGCCATCGACAAGGGCTCGCGCGTGGTCATCCTCGGCCTCAACGGCGCCGGCAAGACCACGCTGCTGCGTCTGCTGTCGGGCACCGAGAAGCCCGACACCGGCTCGGTCGTCCCCGGCCACGGCCTCAAGCTCGGCTACTACGCCCAGGAGCACGAGACCCTGGACCCGGAGCGCTCGGTCCTGGAGAACATGCGCTCCTCGGCGCCGGACCTGGACCTGGTCGCCGTCCGCAAGACGCTCGGCTCGTTCCTCTTCTCCGGCGACGACGTGGACAAGCCCGCGGGCGTCCTGTCCGGTGGCGAGAAGACCCGTCTCGCCCTGGCGACGCTGGTGGTCTCCTCGGCGAACGTGCTGCTGCTCGACGAGCCCACGAACAACCTCGACCCGGCGAGCCGCGAGGAGATCCTGGGCGCGCTGCGCACGTACAAGGGCGCTGTCATCCTCGTCACGCACGACGAGGGCGCCGTGGAGGCGCTGGAGCCGGAGCGGATCATCCTGCTCCCCGACGGCGTCGAGGACCTGTGGGGCCCGGACTACCGGGACCTCGTGGCGCTCGCCTGATCCGCTTCCGCAGGTTGATCCAGTTGCTTATGGATCATTCGGCTCAGGCGTGATCCATCATCTGAGTGAGACGGTCTCATACCGTTCCGTGCTCGAATACGGCCCCGGCCGCATCCCCAGGGATGCGCGACCGGGGTCTCGTGTTTTCGCACTCTGGCCCCTGACCTGGCGATTCATCCCGGGGGAGCGAAAATGTGACGGAGGTCATGCAGCGGAAGAGGAGATTCCGTTCTGCACGACTGTCCACCCCGCGAGAAATGCCGTCGTACCGACCTTGCTGAATGGGTGGCCAGGAAGGCGGGGAGGGGTGATCATGAGAAGTCCAGAGCGCACTTCCCATGAGGAGGCACGGGTGGCCGAAACTCTGAAGAAGGGCAGCCGGGTAACCGGCGCCGCGCGCGACAAGCTCGCGGCAGACCTGAAGAAGAAGTACGACTCCGGTGCGAGTATCCGGGCGCTGGCCGAAGAGACTGGCCGGTCCTACGGATTCGTCCACCGGATGCTCAGCGAATCCGGAGTCACGCTGCGCGGTCGCGGTGGTGCGACGCGCGGCAAGAAGGCGGCTACGGCCTGACCATCGGATCAAGGTTCCACTTGTAGTTCCGTTTGTGGTTCCACTTGCAGTTCCGGTTCCAGATCCACCGTCTTCGGTGACCCCCGGTCGGCTTCACGGTCGGCTGGGTGGTTACTGTGCAGTCACTTAGGCTGGCAATCCGGCCGACCGACCGCACAGCCCCACCGGAGGCATAGAGATGGCTCTGCTCGACAAGGACGGCGTACGGCTCACCGTCGACGACACGGTAGCCACGGTGACACTGACCAATCCGGCCAAGCGAAACGCTCAATCCCCCGCGCTCTGGCGGGCGTTGACGGAGGCCGGACGGTCGTTGCCTGGCACCGTCCGGGTCGTCGTGCTGCGCGGCGAGGGGAAGTCCTTCTCCGCAGGGCTCGACAGGCAGGCCTTCACCCCCGAAGGCTTCGAGGGCGAGCCGTCCTTCCTTGACCTGGCGCGCGGTTCGGACGAACTGCTCGACTCCACCATCGCCGAGTACCAGGAGGCATTCACCTGGTGGCGGCGCAACGACATCATCTCCGTGGCCGCCGTACAGGGGCACGCGATCGGTGCCGGATTCCAACTTGCGCTCGCGTGCGATCTGCGCGTCGTCGCGGACGACGTGCAGTTCGCCATGCGCGAGACCGGTCTGGGCCTGGTCCCCGACCTCACCGGCACCCAGCCGCTGACCGACCTGGTCGGCTACGCCCGCGCGCTCGAAATCTGCGCGACGGGCCGCTTCGTACAGGCGGACGAGGCGGAACGGGTCGGCCTCGCCAACCTGGTCGTCCCCGCCGACGAACTCGAGGCGGCGGTCCAGGACCTCACCACGGCCCTGCTGGCCCCGCCGCGGGACGCCGTGATCGAAACCAAGGCCCTGCTGCGCGCGGCCGGCTCCCGGACGTACGACGAACAGCGGGCGGCCGAACGCGCCGCGCAGGCCCGGCGCCTGCGCGACCTGGCGGGCCTCTCCGACTAGTCGGCCCCCGTGTCCGACGCTTCCGCCGCACGGGGGCCGCTTCGGCGTCCCCCGTGCGGCGGTGTGCTCTGCGGACCCCCCGCGCGGTGGCGCGGTCGTCGACTTAACGTGGTCGGGAGTCCACCGCGTGAAGGTGAAGGGACCCGTGATGACCGAATCCGCTTCGGGCGCCAGCGCCGCCAAGCCGCCCGCCGACCGGGGCCGGACGACCATCGCCGACGGGGTGGTCGAGAAGATCGCCGGGCTGGCCGCCCGCGAGGTGGCCGGTGTCCACGCCATGGGCAGCGGCAGCGGCCTCTCCCGTACCTTCGGCGCGGTCCGCGACCGGGTCCCCGGCGGGTCCAAGTCCGCCGTCAGCCGTGGCGTGAAGGCGGAGGTCGGCGAGGTGCAGACCGCCCTCGACCTGGAGATCGTCGTGGACTACGGCGTATCGATCCGGGAGGTGGCCCGTGCCGTCCGTGAGAACGTCGTCTCGGCGGTCGAGCGGATGACGGGCCTGGAAGTCGTCGAGGTGAACATCGCGGTCAGCGACGTCAAGCTGCCCGACGAGGACGACGAGGAGCCGGAGTCCCGACTGCAGTAGAGGAGCCTGTATGAGCATGGCGGTCGTCGGCCTGCTGGCCGGCATGGCACTGGGGTTCGCCGGGTACTTCGGTGGCTTCGGGGCCTTCCTGCTGGTGGCGGCGCTCGGCGCCATCGGCTTCGTCGTCGGCCGGTTCCTCGACGGGGACCTGGATCCCGGCGACCTCCTGCGGCCGCGCGACCGCGGCCGCGGCGCGGACCGCGACCGTCGCGGGGACCGATGAGCACGCCACCGAGGTCAGCCCCGCCCCGGGTGGCCGCCGCCGACCGGGGGGCCACCCGGATCGCCGACCGGGTCGTGGCGAAGATCGCCGCCCAGGCCGCGCGGGAGGCGCTGGAGCGCCCCGCGCCGGACGGCTCCGCGGCGCACGCCGCCGTCACCGTGCACCACGACATCGCCCGCGTGCGCGTCACCCTGGACCTGCCCTACCCCTGCGACCTCGCCGCCCAGTGCGCGGCCGTACGCCGCCGGGTCGCCCTGCGCGTCGAGGAGTACACGCAGATGTCCGTACCCGAGGTGGACATCGACATCGAGCACCTGCGCCCTGCCTCGGTCCGGCCCGCCGCCGGGCCGGACCGGAGGCTGCGGTGAGCGCCCGGTTCCGTTCGTCCCGCAGGATCCCGGCCGCCGCCCTGGCCGTCGCCGTACTGGGGGTGGCGGGGCTGTTCCTGTACGACCTGGCCGCCGTACGGGCCCACCGGCCCGGGATGAGCTGGCGCCGCGAGCTCGCCCGCCAGCTGGAGCGGCACACCCCGGCGGACCCGGGCGTCCTGATCGGCGCCGGGATCCTCGCCGCGGCCGGGGCCGCGCTGCTGCTGCTCGCCGTCCTGCCGGGACTCCGCGGGATCCTGCCGATGCGGGCCGAACACCCGCGGGTCCGGGCCGGTCTGGAGCGCAGGGCCGCCGTGCAGGTGCTGCGGGACCGGGCGATGGAAGTGTCGGGGGTGCGGTCGGTACGGGTCAGCATGGGCCGGTCCCACGTGGGGGTCCGGGCCGTGTCGCACTTCCGCGAACTGGACGACGTACGGGCCGACCTGGACGCGGTGCTGGCCGTCGGGATCGGGGAGCTGGGCCTGGCCCACGAGGTGCGGCCGAGGGTACGGGTGAACCGGCGGTGACCCTCGGCGCGGTGAACCGGGCGCTGCTCGCGCTGTCCGGCCTGGCCCTGCTGGCCGCCGGGGTGGCGGTGCTGACCGGGTCCTGGCCGCTCGGGGGCCGCGACGAGCCGCTGCTGGCCCGGGAGCCGCACCGCGGACTGCCGCCCTGGTGGGCGGTGCTGGCCGGACTCGGGGTCTGCGTACTGCTGGCGCTGTGGTGGCTGCTCGCCCAGTTGCGCCGGGCCCGGCCGGCGTCGCTGCTCGTGGACACCGGTGACGGGGCGTTCGCGGTGCTGCGCGGGCGGGCCCTGGAGGAGGCAGTCGCCGCCGATGTCCGCGCCGCGGTGGACGGGGTGGCCGACTGCCGGGTCGTCCTGCGGGGCCGGCGCGGAGCCCCGGACCTGCGGGTCTCCCTGGAACTGGAGCCGCACGCGGTTCCGGCCGACGCCCTGGCCGCGCTGGCGGGCCCGGTCCTGACCCGGGCCAGCACCTCGGCCGGGCTGTCCGGGCTCTCGGCCCGGGCCCGGCTCCGCGTCACGCCCAGGCGGGCCCGGCGGGTGCTCTGACACCGTGTCCCGCGTCAGCAGACCCGTCGGAAGCCCCGCCCCGAAGCCGCGTCAGAAGCCGTGGCGGGAGCCGCCGTCCACCGGGAGCATGATGCCGGTCAGGTACGAGGCCGCGGGGGACAGCAGGAACGCCGCCGAGCGGCCGAACTCCTCGGGTGCCCCGTAGCGCCGCAGCGGGATCCGGGACTCGTTCCCGCTGCGCGCGGCGGCCGCGTCCCCCGACAGGGCGTCGAGCTCGCGGACCCGGTCGGTGTCGATGCGGGCCGGGAGCAGCCCGACCACGCGGATGCCGCGCGGCCCCAGTTCCACCGAGAGGGACTTGGCGAAGCCGGCCAGGCCCGGACGCAGGCCGTTGGAGATGGTGAGGCCGGGGATCGGTTCGTGGACCGAGCCCGACAGGACGAAGCCGATGACCCCGCCCTCGCCCAGTTCCGCGGCCGCCGCCCGCGCGAGGCGGACCGCGCCGAGGAAGACCGACTCGAAGGCCGTCGTCCACTGCGCGTCGGTGTTGTCGGCGGCCGAACCCGGCGCCGGGCCGCCCACGCTGATGAGGATGCCGTCGAAGCGGCCGAAGCGCTCCTTGGCGGTGGCGACGAGACGGTCGGCCGCCTGCGGGTCGGAGTTGTCCGCGGCCACGCCCACCGCGTTCGGGCCCAGTTCCGCGGCGGCGGCCTCGGCGCGCTGTGCGTCGCGGCCGGTCAGCACCACCTTCGCGCCGTCGGCGGTCAGTTCGCGGGCGGAGGCGTAGCCGAGGCCCCTGGTGGCGCCGGTGACGACGTAGACACGGTCCTTCAGTCCAAGATCCATGCCCGGTACGCTACGCCGTCGGTGCCGCCGCCGACTCCTCGTCCCGCTCCGTGGCGGCCTTCGCCGCGGCCTCCTCGCGGTCGCGCTTCTCGCGCCGTACGAGGATGATCCAGCCCGCCGGCACGCCGAGGGTGAAGAGCCACCACTGCACGGCGTAGGCCATGTGCGGCCCGATCGAGTCGTGGTCGGGTTCGGCGACCACCTCGGGCCTGCCGTCCGCCGGGACGGGGGCGGTGAGTTCCAGGTATCCGCCGAGGACGGGCTTGCCGAGGGACTCGGCCTGCTGCTCGCTGTTGATCAGCATCACCTGGCGGTCCGGGAGGCCCTTGCGGTCCTTGATCCCGCTGTCGCCGCTGGTCTCGTCGGCCTTGAGCCGGCCGGTGACCGTCACCTCGCCCGTGGGGGCGGCGGGGACCGGAGGGTAGGCGCGCGGATCGTCGCCGCCCGCCACCCAGCCGCGGTTGACGAGGACCACCTTGCCGTCGTCCTGCACCAGCGGGGTCACGACCTGGAAGCCGACCTTGCCGTCGTTCGAGGTGCGCATCCGTACGACGACCTCGTGCGCGGAGTCGTACCTGCCGGTGGCGGTCACGGCACGCCAGAAGTCGGCGCGCGGGACGGTGTGGCCGGGGGAGGTGACCTGGCCCATGGGAACCGGCTTGTCGGTCAGGTTCTTCGCGATCAGCTCGTTCTGCGCGACCCGGTGCTCATGGCGGTGGAACTGCCAGAACCCCAGCTTGATCATCGCGGGGATGAGGACGAGGCCGATGAGGGTGAGGCACACCCACTGCCGGGTCAGCACAAAGCGGTACACGCCCACGACGGTACCCCCAGCGGCGAGGACCCCGGAGGCCGGGTGGCCGTCCGGGGTCGTGGGGGAAGGGAGCGGGGGGAGGGGCGGGGCGGGAGCCCGGGAGCGCGGAGGGGTCAAACGCGGTCGGTGATGCCCACCTTCCCCTCCGCGCGGGCGCAGTGCCCTCCGCAGAACCACTGCCCCTCCACCTCGACGCCCTGCCCGATGATCTGGACCCGGCAGTGCTCACAGATGGGCGCCATGCGGTGGATGGCGCAGGAGAAGCAGTCGAAGACGTGCACTCTCCTCTTCGATGAAACTGATACCTCACCAAAGGTGGTGACCTGCCCACATGACCGGAAGCGAGTGGCTTGCGCACTGGCTGTCACGCGTCCCCATGCTCTCTGATGATGCCATGGCTGACATCCGAGACGTCCTGGTTGCAGCCGAAGATGCGGACGACTGACCCACCCCAACCTACTTGCCTCCCGTGATCCGCAGGAGTAGCTTCACGGGAAGCAAGAGACCCCGGTAGCGCGCCAACGCTGCCGGGGTCTTACATCTCCATCTCCATCTCCACCTAGAGGAGCTAGCTCTAGATGCAGGTCCAGCGTACAAGGCACGTTCGTGCCTATGTCCAGATACCCAACGAGATCGCACGTCACAGCACCCTCAGCCTTGAGGCTGTCGGCCTGCTGACCCGTCTCCTGTCGCTCCCGGACGCCAACGGCGCCACGGTCGAGCGTGTCACTTCTGCTGTGCCTAACGGCAGGCGCACTGTCTCCAACGCCATGAACGAATTGATCGACGCTGGTTACGTGAAGCGTGCCCGCGTTCAGGACCCAGAGACTGGCCGTTGGGTCACCATCACCTCCGTCACGGACTCCCCGACTGACCACATGCCGACGGTCGGTCTCCCGACTGGTCAGGCTGTCGGCGGCTATCCCAAGGGAGTAATACACGAGGGAAATGACCTCCTCCCCGAGGCCGCCCCGGAGCCTGAAGGCTGCGAGGGCGAGAGCCAGCAGCAGGAGGGGGAGGAGATTTCCTCTCTCGGCAACGACAGCGACAACAGCGCCTCCGGCACCGCTGACGCGGTGACCGTTCGGGCTGCCGTCTGTCTGGGTCGCCTGGGCAGCTTCGAGCGTCGGCTGAGGCTGTCCCCTCAGGAAGTCATGCGGCTCGCGCCGAAGGCTTCCAAGTGGCTCAGTGATGGTCTCCACGAGATGGAGGTAATCACCGCTCTCACTCGTGCGCTTCCCGCAACCATCGAATCCGCGGCGGCTCTCGTGACGCACCGGCTTGAGAAGTTCCAGCCCGAGAAGGCGGAGATCCGTCCGCCGGCAGCGGCTGCTGCCCCTCGCGCCAAGCGCTCGCAGTGCCAGGAGTGCGGCAGGCCCTTCCGCCTCGGTGTCACGGCTGATCTGTGCGCCGACTGCCGAACCAACGCCTAACCCAACTTCCGCAACTGAAAGGCACTCTTGTGTCCAGCTCAGCCCTGCCCTGGTACCTCAAGGGGATCCTGTACGTAGCGCTGCCAGCCGCGTGCGTCGCAGCCCTCTACCTCTCCATCCCAGGAGAGGTGGCCTTGGCGAGAACCGCCGGATGGTCTGAGAACTACGCACCAGCCATGCCGATTTGCCTCTCGGTCTATGCCCTCTCAGCCGGGGCCATCGCCACCTACCGCCGCAAGATGCAGCTACCGGGCCAGGTGACGGCTCTCATGGGGTCCCTCGCAGCTCTCACCCTGGCGATGTCGGCCCAGTCGATCTCTCACCTGATCGAACAGGACTACATGACCAGCTCTGCTCACCTGGTGGTAGCCGTCTCCTGCGTGCCCCCTCTCACCATCGCGCACCTGGTGCACATGGCAGAGACTCCCTCTCAGGTGAAGACTGCTGCTGAGGAGAAGCGGGAGCTTGCTGAGATGATCGACTTCCTCACGGTGGAGTTGACTCGCACTGTGACCTCTCAGACCTCCCTCGTGCTCTCTCAGTCTCAGGCAGCAGTGCAGCAGTTCGACACTCTCACTGAGGTAGCTGAGAACCTGACCCTGGAAGCGGAGGAGGCGACAGGGGAGCTTGAGAAGGTTCTCACCGCCGTTACCACCTCTCGTAAGGTCATCGACGCACAGACCATCGAGGCAGCCGCTGAGAGGCTGAAGCGGGCTGGTAAGAGGGCCACGGTAGAGAACATGTGCAAGGCCCTGGGAATCTCTCAGGCCACCTACTACCGCTACGGCGGTGGGAAGGCTCTCACTGCCTAGCCTGGCTGTCCTAGAGACGCACGAGGGCCCTCCCCAGGGATATGGGGGAGGGCCCTCAGCTCTAAGTGTACGTGGCTTGTCAGACGCTCTGACCCCTGGCGAAGCCAACGAAGTTGGACCATGCCTTGGGGGAGGCCGTGAATGCTCCTTGGCTGTGGTCCTTGGTGTCCCGGACGGAGACAGCTCCGGGAACGTTCGTGGCGACCTCGACGCAGTTGTCGTTCTGGCCGCTGTACGTGCTCTTGCGCCAAGCAGGCTGCGTGATCATGTGTACGTCCCCAGTGCTTCCCGGATCAACTCTTCTGACTGGCTGGGCGATAGGGCCTCAGCGTGGAGCTGATCATAGATCCTCTGAAACCGCTCTGCGTCTTCAGCATCCAGCATGTACCGGCCTACGTCGAAGCCCTCCGTGTACGCGGAGACCTCACCAGTACGCGAGGTGAGCACGCTAATGGATCCGCCGACAGTCGGGCAGTGAGGCGGAAGGATCTGTACGTGAATGTTCGGCATCTGTACGACCTTGAGTAGATGCTCCATCTGTTCGCGCATGATCGCTCGCGAACCGATCACCTTGGTGAGTGCTCCCCTGTCGAGAACGACCCACAGCCAGGGAGCATCCGCCCCTTCCAAGACCTCCTGCCGCTCGTACCGACGCTCAGCGGCTACCCGGATCTCCTCTTCCCGCCCTTCAGGGTCACCCAGCCGCATGAGTGCTGCGGCGTACGCCTGTGTCTGGAGCAGGCCAGGGATGAGGAGAGAGAACTCCTTTATCGTCTTGGCCTTGGCCTGCTTCGCAAGGAACGGTCGCGCGTAGTCCTTGAAGCTTGCAAGGCTCATCAGGGGATACAGCTCAGTCAGAGAGTCGCCGGCGTCCAGGACGGCCGTGAGCCGTTCCACCATCTCCTTGTTCGGCGGATCGTTGGCCGTCTGGATCTTGATCAGGCGAGTTTCTGAGATGAAGAGCTTCGCAGCTAACTCCTTGGCGGTGAGCCCCCGTAGGTCCTGCAAGTCTCTGACCTTCGCACCTAGCAAGCCTGCTGGCGTTGTCCTGTCCAGCTCCTTACGCGGTCGGCCCACGTCACTACCCCTGTTTCTGCGGGATCTCACTACGCACCTTGACTTACCTGGTCAGCGTAGCCAGTTGGGGTCCAAGGTTGGAACCAGAAGCCCGAAGCTGACTCGAAGGGCAGGGAGCCCCTGTGAGCACCGAACTTGGCACTGGTCACCAGCCCGCCGCAGTGGCGGACCTCCCCAACGCGATAGAAGCACGGGCCTTCCACAGGCTGACCCCCGAACCCGTCATGCTGCCTCGCTACGACAACTCGACCGAGGTGGTGAAGAGGGTGCTTGTGCGGCTCCACGACATCCTGTGAGAGCACTCCGGCCTCCCTACCAACCGTTCACTGGTCAGGCTGTCGTAGACGAGCGCACAGGACGCGTCTGCCGGGTTCTCGTGGACGTGCACGGAGTCGCCTGGGTGCGCCCTCTACTTGGTGGCCCTCGCCGGCAAGCCGTTCTGAGCCAACTGCGGAAGGCCAGTTACACGGAAGTCAGTCGAGAGTGGACCAGGAGGGCGACGTGAGCGGCAGCGAGGAACTCGGAGGCCTCAACTTGGGCCAGTTCAAAGCTCTCTTGGTCGAAGGCTATGTGCGGGCCCGTGCAGAGGAACGCCTTGCGGCAGACGAGTACGTAAGCGAGGAAGAGAAGCGAGTTGATGCCGTCTTCGTTGCGCTTCCGATGCTCTTCGAGGCAGTAGGAGTGTCCTTGGACCAGGCCCTCATGCAGCAGGGAGAGGATCTGCGCACGATCGAAGACGGCCCCGACGATGTCAGCCGCCGGCACCCGGAGCTGACGAACATTCCGGCGGATGCCTACTGGTCGAAGGGGTCTTCTCTGGACATGAGACCCCCTGAAGCCCCCAGGTGACCGCTACAACACAGAGCAGGTCGGGAAGAGAGAGCATGAAGAACTACGTACTGGCCGGGGCTGTACTTGCGGGAGTCCTGGTGCAGGTCGAACGGCTGCGGCAGAGCAACCAGCAGCACCGCGAGCGGGCCCACCTCGTTACCGCCAGGATGCATCAACGCCTCTTGGCGGACGAGGAGGCCAACCCGCTGATGGCGGCCGTCTGGAGTGAGAAGCCGTTGTCTTACCGGATGTGGTCGTTGAGTTTCCGCTGATCAGGCATGGTGTCGGTGATACCGGTGCAGGGTTCGGTCGTTCGGTTCGTGCTCGGTGACGCGGAGGTGCCCGGTGACGTCGGTGATGGGACTGCTGGAGGAGCGGGAGACGACTGCCCGGGTGCGGGCGGAGGAGCTTCGCGAGGAATCCGAGCGGATTCTCGCTGAACTCGCAGACGCGGAAGCGGTGCTGGAACGCCGGGTGATCGCCCGGACGGAACTGGCCGAGGCCCTGGCCGCTCCCGGCCCGGACGTGCGGGAGCCAGCCCACGAGCCGCCAGGGGCGGACCACGCTCCGGTCGCAGGTTCCGTCGTGCCGCTGTGGCACGCGGGGGCAAGCACGGACATGCTCGTGGCGGACTACCGGCGGATCGTCGGGCTCGTCGCGGTTGAGTCGGCTGGAGGCGAGGGGGTGTCGGCGAAGGAGCTGGCCGTCCGGCTCGGGCTCGAGGCGGTGCCGGGGAAGATCGAGGGCGTGCGCTCGAAGGCGAAGAGGCTGGCTCAGCGGGGCTGGCTGGAAGCGTCGCCGACGGGCCGGTTCACGCCGCGACTTCCCAGCTCGACCAGTCGGCCGACGGGGCCGGTGCGGCCCGGCGGGCAAGGCGGCGGCTCATGAGCATGGCCAGCGAGAAGTAGATGAACGTTTCGCTGGAGGCGGGCAGCGTCTCGAAGTCCCGCACCAGGCGCCGCGAGCGCATCAGCCACCCCAGGGTGCGCTCGACCACCCACCGCCTCGGCAGCACCACGAACCCACTCATGTCGTCACTGCGCTTGACGATCTCCAGCGTGAGCTGGAGTTTCTCCTTCGCCCAGGTGACCAGCCGCCCGCGGTAGCCGCCGTCCGCCCACACCAGCGTGATCTTCCTGAACCGTGCCCGCAGCCCGGGCAGCAGGAGGCCGGCGGCCTGCCGGTCGGTGACGTTGCCCGCGGTCACGAGCACCACCAGGAGCAGGCCGAGTGTGTCAGTGACGACGTGCCGGCGCCTCCCGTTGATCTTCTTGCCGCCGTCGTAGCCGCGCGTGATCCCCGGGACCGAAGCGGCGGCCTTGACGGACTGTGAGTCGATGATCGCCGCGGTCGGCTCCACCGCGCGCCCCTCCGCGAGACGGACCCGGCCACGCAGCCGATCGTGGAACTCCCGAGCCAGGCCCTGCTCCCGCCACCTGCGGAAACAGGCATACACCCGGTCCCAGGCGGGAAAGTCGGCAGGCATCGACCGCCACTTGATCCCGTTGTCCGTGACATAGAAGATCGCATCCAACATCTGCCGGTGGCAGTAGCCCTCGGGCTGCCCACCCCGGCCCTCCAGCCACGCCGGGACCGGCAGCGCATCCCGCACCACCGCCCACTGCGCGTCCGTCATGTCCGACGGATACCTGCGCATCCTGTTCGGACGGTCGCCCGCGTTCCCGAACCGATGCGCCAGGCAATCACACGATGGAGCAGACGAGTTGAACGCGATCGGCGTGACAGCGTAGAACTGCATCAGCAGGGCCTCCCGGACCTCACGAGTTGGCTTCGCAACCCTCGTGCTGCACCAGAGGCCCTGTCTTCATGCACGTCACGGCAAGGTTCACCCGCCCCAGCCCCCGCGTTCGATCACATCGCGCTCATGATCGATAGGACAACGGCTTCTGAGAGCGTTCCGGCTGGCTCGGAGATGGCTCGGGCCAAGATCTTTCACGTCAACCGCTGGGTTTCCCTCTGGGCCGTCCAACACAGGACCGGGGTCCTTACAACGGAGTCCCTCATTCGCTACGCCGCCGACTCGATGCGGAACTCTGAGTTTCGGATCTTCTGGGAAGCGGCCCGGAAGTTCCGGTTGGCTGGTGCACGGGATGACGTGGACGGCGTATTCAACAGAATCATGGATATGGCGTACACCGCCGAGAGTTCTGAGACCGTGGAGCCGACAGCGGCCTAGCTGAACTGCCGTGCGTACCGGACATCGTATGTGTGGCGCTCTGGCCTGGTGGAGAGCGAACCACGTTGAACTCTCCCGACGTTGCCACCCCGGGACCAGCCGCTATGGGGGTCAGCTTCCCGAGGTCCTGACCTGTCAGCTACCTCCGCACAACCATGATCAGCGGCACCTGATGACCCTTCGGCCGATTCCAGAAGTCCACGGCGGTGGATGGTTAGCGGCCTTGTGGGGCAAGGACTGCGAACGGAAAGGTCTGCTGTCCTTCGTACATTTCCCGCTGTCGCTTGACCGTAAGACTCTTGACGAAACTTCCACCTTTCATTAGCTCCGTCACTCTGCTGGATGGAACCAGAACGCTCAATCTCCCCGCGTATCTGGGAGCCCAGCAGAGTGACGGGCAAATCCCCACTCCGGCCGTCTGCTTTTGGAAGGGCTGGCGGTCGGAGTGGGCCCCAGCATTACTACAGACTTCCACCCCCGCTATTCGTTCCCCCACGGGGCGGGGGTGGAGACAGACCTCCCGAGTGCACGCGGGAGCCGTGGAGCCAAGGAAACCCATTTCCTTGGTGCGTCCACGAAGGTGCACCGTCAAATGACCCAACCATCAACCAGGAGGTTCGATATGAACAGCACCCTGAAGACGACCAGCGACGCGTTCGCCGGCATCGTGGCCAGCGCGGCCGACGAGTCCGCGGAGCAGGTGGCGGCCGTTCGGACCAACGTCGAGCGGGCCCAGGCGGACGCCAACAACGCCATGATGGGCGGCTGGGTCTCCGACGTCGCCTAACGGCCACGTAGCGCGCGTGCAGTAAAGCCCTAAGCGTGCCCGGAGGGGATTCCCCTCCGGGCACGCGCTTAACCCCTAGGGAGGAGCCCTAATGCACTTCATGAACCTCGGCCACACGTACCTGAACGCCGCCCGTTTCGTGCGCGCCATGACGGGTGAGGCGCCGAGCATCGAAGGACTGCCCAGCGCCTACCGTGCCGCGATCTCCGCGCCCGAACTGCGGCCCATGCCGATCGCACACGAGGGCCTGAACATCGCTTATGAGGATGGAAGGTGGGCCCGATACTGCGCCAACAACGGCGTCTTCCCTCACATCCTGGGGGGAGCCACCCCCACCGATGGGCCTACCCGTGAGGCCTGGGACAGCAGCATTCGTGATGCGCTCAGCCTAATTCGGAGGATCAACCCCGACCTCCGCACCCTGGTTGACTTCATGGTCGCGGATGTCGTCGTTCTGAACAGTGGACAGGACGGTGGAGGCTCCGCTTCTCAGCTTCCGGGGCTGGTTGTCATGAGCCCCGGTTCGACGTGGACCACGATGGACTACGCCATGTGCCTCGTGCACGAGGCCCTCCACCTGAACCTGTTCCTGGGCGACGCCGTGTACGGCACGTTCTACCTGACCTCCATCGAGCTGGAGGCTGACGAACACCGCGCTCTCTCGGCCGTCAAGATCGGTCAGCGTCGGCCGCTGGACAAGGCGTTCCACGCCGCAGCCGTGACGGTCCCCCTGATGTACATGGAGGACCACCAGGGCGAAACCACGCTCGTAGACCTCTACACGGCCTCTCTCAGCGACGCGTGCGAGGATCTGCTGAAGCAGCGGGACAAGTTCACCCCCTACGGTCGGCTGCTCCTGGACGAGCTGACCACGTGGGGGAAGAACATCGACTTCCCCCACGTGGCCCGCACCATCTCCGACGCTGCCTATGCCGGCTACGACCCGGCGCGGGCTGCCTAGTAGTCCTCGAAGCGAATACCGGCGTCTCGTGCGAGGCTCAGGGCCAGTTCCATGGCTCCTGGGCCTCGTACTGCTGCCCCCTTCAGACTTGAAGCCCCTCCAACATCCCTAAGGGTGCAGAAGTCAAATCGGGCTGTCCCCACTTTGACGTTGGCGAACTGTGCTCCGCTCAGGTCACAGTTCACGAAGCGCACACTGTGAAACTCTGCACCTTGGAAGTCGGCACCCATCAGTCGGCAATCCTCGAACGTCACAGAGTAGAGCTTCATACCCCGGAACATGGCCGGGGCGGCAACACAGCCAGAGAACTGAACATCACGGATGGTGCCAGCTTTCCAGGACGATCCTGTAATCCTGCTGCCGCTAACGGTGCAGCGAATTAGAGAAACGTCATGGGCAGTCAACTGGGAGAAGTCGCAGGTTTCGAATTCGGCATTGCTGAACTGGCCGCGCTCGAAAGTGCTCCCAGTGAATCGAACGTTTTCAAAGCGGCAGCCGTCAACCTCGAACACCTCAGCTGTAATGCCGATGAAGTGCATTCCGTCATACTTGACGCCCTTAACCATGGCGTCTTCCTCAAGTGCGTCACGCTCAGCATCTGCCGGCCTCAGGAAACCCGAAAGGTTCGGCTTGGTAGGCGCCTTGATGCGAACCGGCTGAGAGAAGGTGCTGTGAGACATAGCTGTCTACCTTCAGTGCTGGGGTCAGAGGTAGTAGAGCTTATCGGCCTCCGAGGGGGCCGTCAGCGAGATTGGAAAGTATGACTGCCAACGGCAGAGCTACTGTGTGAGGCGGGGTATAGAGCAACCCCGCCATAGTTAACGTACGTGTCCTATGGAGACTCCCAGGACAGTGCTGTGACCGAGACCACCAATAATGTTGTTACCGCACCCAAGTGAGGCAACATTAGAGGCCCTGCGGAGGCTCGTGGAGGGCCGGGGGGAGGCCGCGGTAAGGTGTGCCGGCTGTCGTAAGGGGTCTGAGGGGGCACGGCTTGTGCCTTTGTGAAAAATGTTAAACCCGTACACGATGACAGGAAGGCGCCCCTGCGGTCCTCCTGTCTGCATTCTCGTTATATTACCCCCGTATATGTGCACCACATGGGGTGCGGTAACAATAATTACTTGTGCGCTTGTGAATGATAATGATGCATAACTCAATTGGTGCATCAATAGGCGCGACTAATTGCCCGTCAGGTACTGCCCAGTAGTGTGACTAGCCATCAGATGACATGCATTTCCATCTGAGCGGACATCAGATCACCCTGACGACCCGTCAATGTTGCTCACCAGGACGTCAAAAACACCTCCCTTGTAAGCACCATAAGCACTAATACTACTGACTCTGACGCTTTGTCAGCACTGCCATATGTCCCTATATGTCACGGGCTTAGGTAAAGGCAAGGCAAAGAACTTGCTTCCCGTGATGGGGTCTATTTGTGGGTTATTGTCCCTTTCGCCGGCCGCGAGGACATACCCTCTGACCTGCGGTTTAGCAGTGCCCAATGTGCGCGCGTGCGCTTCCTGAATCACCCTTGCATCGCTACTTGCTTCCCGTGATGAGTCCGGGCAATGTCCTCCCTGTCACCAACCGCCCCACCGAACGGGGCGGACAGGAAAGGGGGTAGCGAAATGAGCGCACGGTCTCCACCACATAGGAGCGGGTGAGTGTCCATCACTCACCGGGCCCGGAAACGGCCCTGATGGCGCCTAGGGCGGCTTTAGCCGCTACCAACGCACCGTTTCCTATCCATCGGCGTCAGGGCCCTTCTAGGGCCGACTGCGTAGCTCCTTGAGAACTCAATACATAGGCACTGCACCCTTAAGCGAATACGGGGTGTTTCCCACAGTACCGAGCGAGGCTGAGACCTTGCCGCAAACGGCTGAGAGCGCGAAAGCGTCGGGAGTGCTGAGGAACCGGACATGATCACCCGGACAATGAGTAGATCCATGCGAAACAGAGTGCGGTGAAGCGAATCAAACCGAGACTGACTCTGTGCGTGCCAGCAGCGTTACGGACGCCGTTTACCCATGACTCCTTGACCCCTTGTGGGGCCTGTTGAGCGGGACGGTATGAGTGACGCGAGAGTGCCAGTAAGACACGCGCAGAGGTGGTCAGAGTGCGTTGCCCAGTAGCCGCAGTAAGGCGCATGCGAACAACTGAGATTTCCTACGACTCACACACCCAACATGAGGCGTCCAGCACGCACGGCCAATGCCTAGAGCGACGGCCGAGAGTGTGCCTCTAAGCCCCTGAGAGTGAGTGAGTCGGGGGGAGTGTCGGTTAGGCACTTGCAAGGGCCCTAGGGGCCACAGATACCCGTAAGGGGAAGCAATGGCAGTAGCGGCAGAGTTCAAGGCGAGTGCGCCACGTGAGCGCGGAATGATCCAGCTCAACGCGTTCTCGTTCCATCGAGAGAACGTCAACCACGATGTTTTCCAGGTGAGCATCACGGATGCGGAAGGGCCGTTCGCCTACCAAGTGCGCTCGTGGGGAAACATGATCCGCACCGTAGAGGCTTTCACGCGCAGTAGGGCGCACGCTGGCATCTGCGTCAAGACAGATATCTATCGCACGGGCTACGCCAGCATGAACGGCACCAACGTTCGTGTCACACCCGTTGGGTAGCTAGGCCGGCAACGGCAGAGCTCTGCGCACATTCGAAGGGAGGTAGCAGTATGACGTACGAGGTTTTCCACGGTTTCACGTACAGCCGCATAGATCAGTTTCACGCGGACGGAAGGCATTGCAGCGTGATCTACGTTCACCGGTCTGAGTACAGGCATTGGGACGCGTAGCTCTCTCGTAGGGGAGTCGGGTGCACAGTGGCTAGGGATAAGCTCCTGTGCACCCTCTCACCCATTGCGACAGACGTAGTGGAGAACGAGGAGATACCCACATGCCCAAGACTTCGCGGATCATCGTGCGAATAGGTGAGTTCAGTGCCGTCGAACATGCCCTGAAGGGGGAAGAGTTTCAGTACGACGACCGAATGGGTGAAAACATCACATGGTGCGGGCGGTCCGGCATCATGAGTCCTAGCTCTTACATGTCGGGCAAGGAACTCCCTGTCACGTGCAAGGCCTGCCAGGAAGCGGGACCGCGCTGGATTGTCTACATGTACACGGGCATTCCGCAGAGTGGGTTTGGGCTCACCACGGTTGAGAACCTGAAAGGGGCTGTCACCGCCCTTGAGAAGTTCTCTGGTGAATGCGGCGTGGACGACGTGACCGCGAGTCTCTACCCCTACTCTCCTGAGAATTGGGAGGACGCGGAAGAGTTTCGTACGGGTTGCCCGTTTGACTACCCGTCCAGGCTCATTCTCCGTGGCGCTCGTGGTGGCTTTCGGGTGGTGGAGGCATGAGCGCTCTCACTGTGGCCCGTGAGGACAACGGGCACGGCTCGATATGGGTCAAGGTCACCGGTCCTATGTCGGAACTCAAGCGCGCCCCGTATGTGTCGGGTGCTGAGGCCCGAAAGATCGGGCGGGAACTCCGAGGAAAGGTCATGGGTCGGATCACCTCGGGGGCGACTCTCGGCCCGGACAGGTTCGAATGGCGCACCCTCTATCACCCGTTCGACAGGGAAGCGTGAAATGTCAAAGCGAGTAGGGGTTCACTACAGCAGTTATGCGGTGGCGCAAGGGGTTATCTGTGTCCCCTTCTGTAACAAGACGCCGACGCATTGGGTATGCACGGAAAGGTTTGGAGACAGGCACTTTACGTGCCAGGCGCGGTGTGAATCGCACCGCCAGGAAAACGAGCCGGACACTACAAGCATGCCGATTAAGTAGGGGCAGAAATGTACGTAGCTCACATCGGGCCACATTGGCACACACGATTTGACCGGTACGAGGATGCGGTGAACTACGCCGCAGGATACGGAATCGGCCCCTCATTCGTAGAGCTCAACCTGAGTAAGACCCGCTACCGCACACGTTAGGCCGTAGTCGGCAGCACGGGCACATGGGATAGGGATAGCCCCATGTGCCCCTCTGTCTACTGCGTCAGACAGTAGGTAAGCGAAAGGTCGGACATGTTCACGGTGGGGCTTATTCGGAACGGGTCTCAAGGCCACTGGCAGGTGGAGACTGATTCCTTGGATGAGGTAAAGCGGCTGATGCTTGCCGTATGGGACGACGAACACTCGGACCGGGAATTTCCCTACTCGGGGAAGGAGCTGCGGGCAAAGGGCCGCCCGGCCGTCGAGTTGGCTTTGAAGACGTTGCAGGAAAACGGCTACGTCATCCTTTCCGCTGGTCTGGCTGAGGTGGAGGCGGAAACGGTGGCACCCAAGTGAACTATGTTCTCACGCGGCGGAAGGGTCCTCGGGACTACGCCGCCTACCTCGACATGTACGGGTCGATGTATGGGGACATGAGCGACCCCGTACGGCGTGCGGAAGTGGTGAGGTCGCTCCGAAACCGGGATGCCCGCATGCTGGCTGCTGCCCGTCGGGAATTCTGGCGGGAAGTAGCGGCCATGTCGACCTTGTTTATCCGTGACGAAATCAGGGTCAAGCGCTATCAGCTCGATCACTGCGGGGCGTACCGCCCCTGGAACATTCGCAACGCAGACATACGCACATACCGCGTGCTGTGTCGTGAACTAAAGAGGAGAGGGGAAAACCCGTGATGTCGAAGGTGCCGAAGGAGTGCCGTTTGCATGCGGCGCTTGCTGAGCTGGACAGACTCTCACGGGAACTCTCCGACGCGGTGAGCGAAACGGCTATGTCTGCGGAGCAGGTTGCATGGGAAGCGCTCGCGGTAGCCGGAAGGCTTGCCCACGCTGCCTGTACCTGTAACTGAGCCCAGGGGGACGTACGTCCGCCGGCACAGCACCACCGCGGGGTTGAGTTCGTTGGGCACGGGGTCAAGGGATAGGTCTCCGTGCCCCTCTCATGTCCGCCTACGGGCGGAGAGATGGAGACAGGTAATGCAGACGTACGTAAGTCACGACACGTGGGGAAACAGCGAAACCCGTCCGATCGGGGAGCCGATCACGCATCACGGGCACTCGCCGGAATCGTTGATCGGTCGGCTCGTCCTGGTGAGGCCGTTCTACCACGTGCCGGGCAGCCGCAGCAGCCTTAAGTCCGTGCGATCCCCCTTTGTCTTTGAAGCGCATGTGATCGAAACCTGCGGGGAGATGGTCAAGGTCCACTACACGTGGACCAGCAACGATGCCCCGTGGCAGCGGGAAGCACTGTTCCACCCTCGCGAGCTGCACCAGGTCCGCACGTGCGAATGCGCAGCGTGCAAGGGCGACGGCCTTTCGGAGCACTGGGGAGCGTAGCTAGCGACTCAATATCAGGGGCAGGGAAGTGCAGCCGCTCACGCGGTCGGTGCCACTCTGCCCCCGGTATCGGGCCTCTAGAGACACGCTCTGCGGCGCGGCGAAGGGAAAACATGGAAACGGTTTGGAGCTCCCCGGATGGTTGGGACGGCGTTGCGTACCTCGGAAAGCAGCACACGGAGGAATACCGGGGATACGTAGTCCTCGTGCAAGGGACGGACGATGGGCTTACCGAGAAATGGTACGCCTACGCATGGGACGCTCCGAAGGATGAGCACGAGTGGATAGCTGAGGCTCCCACCCGCGAGGGTGCGCAAAAGGCCCTGGAGAACGTGACGCCGGGCGGGCATCTTTGTGAGGTGTTCATAAATGACTGGCTCGGCCACTGCCCCGAGCCTGCCGTAGAGGTGCGGATTACGGAGGGCAGGGAGAACGAGAAGCGCAGCCGGGGAATTCTTCTGTGCACCGTTCACACGAGGTCGGTGCTGGTTGAACAGCCTCGGATGTGGGTTCGCCAATGGGAGGCCACTACTGGGCCGATCGCGCCGGAAAGCTCCTCGATCATTGGGAGCCGTATCGCTCCTCCCATGGCGCGAATCAAGCGGAGTAATTTTCTGTCACGGCCGGCAGTCTGGGGGGACGACTGGACTGGGTACAGGCTGCGGGTCACGCACTCTGAGTGGATCAAGCCTGGGGACCTGGTCATTTTCGACCACGGCAATGCGTACCGCGTTGAATCGATCGACCGCATTCCGATCGGGGATGCGCAGCACATGAAGCGCCTCAACTGTGAAACAGGTGCCACTTACGGCACCTTCGAGAATCGACCGGTGCCCATTCTAGTTCCGGACGGTACTCGCTCCTAGAAGGTAGTAGCTGAGTTTGGGGCACGGACGATAGGGATAGCCGTCCGTGCCCCTTGCTCTGTACCTAACGGAAGGATCGACAGTGCAGGAAACTGTAATCATTATCTGTTCGGCGTGCAGTAAGGCGCCCTTTGGTGCCATGCCTACAGGAGGGTTCCGTTGCGACAACTGCGGAGCCGAAATTACAATCCCGGATCTCGTCTTGGATCCTGGGGAAGTGTGGACCGTGGACAGTAACGGCACCCTCGGCTACAGCGTTACCGCCTAACCGACTAAAGGAGAGACGCAATGACTGAGCACACCCCGGAACTTCCCGAGCTTGACCCCATTCTGAAGACGGGGGCAAGCATGCGGAACATAGCGGCAGCCGCTAAGGCGCTGACGCGCATTCATGAGCTTGGGTGGGAGCCGTTGGCCCCATATCCGGGCAGTGACACGCACTGGCAGGTTCGATGCATTCTCGGGTGCGGAAAGGATGGGGTCACCTGGGAAGGCCTGATGTTCTACAGCCACATGCGGCGTGCAAGGCGCCACAAAGGGTGCCTGCCCAAGGAACTCCAGACGGCAGCGGTAGAGGCGCTGAACAACGCTCGCGCCCGCTAGTTGGCTGAGCTTGGGGCGCGGGGAAAGGGATAGTCCCCGCGTCTCTTGCTCGGTCAACTATCGGGAGGGAAAGCATTGGACTTCTTCATTCTGACGAATGCGCAAGAGGACGTACTCATATCCGCCCTGATCTGGGATGGCTCTGTTGCCGGCCGCGCCAGCGTGGTTCGCAAGTTGGAGCGCTATGGGTTCGTACATGGCGGGACTCTCACGAGTAAGGGGCGGGCACGTGCCGAGTTCCTTAAGGCCTCCCGCGAAGCGCTGAGAGAGGCTCTGGGCTGATGCAGCGTGTTGCACATACGCATATGGCAGTTGGGCAGACGGAAGGATTCGCCTATCGCGTTGACATCCATTGGACCCCGGAGGTTTCTCGGGTGGACGTCACCGTACGAACTGCGTCAGACCTGACGGAGCACGGGACGTATGTAGGGATCCGGGCGGAGCCCATGCCCGCCGGTACCGTGTCAGACACGTTCCTGGACGGTCTTGCGGTTCAAATTCTGGGTCCGTTCAAGGTCATGACGGCGCATTGGGTGGTAGACCCCGTGTCCATTGCGGGGGAGTACGTGAATACAAGCGGATTTCGGTGGAGCACTGAAAAGGAGGCCAAGCGGTGAGTGCAATAAAAGCTTGGGAGCTGGACGTCCGGTCGGCTCGATACGGGGCAAGGGCTGCCGCTGGTATGGAGACCCCGTGTGCCCGTATCCGGGCTTACACCGCGCTGTGTGAGTCTCTCGGAGAAACGGCGAACGGGTACGCGGACCCGATGAATTCGGCTCGCGCTCTCGTACGTGTCGCCGCTCGCGCCTTTGGGGTAGAGCGCAAAAGGTTGGGGGCCTGATGGACACTCAACCTTCGGTTGTGTACGTCGACGTGGTGGAGCCTGGTAAGGCCATCGTCATTCTGCCCAACGGCCAAGCACGGATAGGCCGAGAGGATGGGCGCTACTTCGTAGACACGACCGAGTGGGACGGACACGAGGACGACCCCGAGCCGTGGCCGTACAAATCGGGGCTCGCCTCGTATGACGCAGCCGCAACGTGGATTGCTCGCGCCCTGGGAATCTCCGGGGACCTAGATATTCAGAGACAGTTCGAGTAAGGGCAGGCTCTGAGCTGCTTTGGTTGTGGCCGGAATAGGGATAGCTCCGGCCCCATCCATGGACGCTCACGCTCTGATGTGACGTACCAAACTCAACTGAAGAGAGGAAGGCTATGGACGAAGAGGCTCGCTATAAGCCTATGGCCTACGGCCCTATCGGTATGGCGGTTAGAGCTTCAATGCCCTACACAGAGGCGGATCCGGTAGGCGTGCACGCTGCCGTACTGGCCCTGTATTCGGCTGCCTTGAACGGCAACATTTTGCAGCCCAACGGGCGCCCGTCGGTCGTGTGGACGGCACTTGCCGGCCCGTCGCGGGTGGGGCGCAAGGGATATGCGCTCGCAACCGCGGAAGTGATAGTCAAGGATGCTATCGGAGACTTCCTCTCGCTCCGCAGAGAGGGAGGAATTTCCTCGGGCCCCTCACTCGTACAGGTCATGGCCGAGAACGAACACGATTCCATGACCTCGGAAGGAGGGTTGGACGGCCGTACGCTCATCCTTGATGAGGAGTGGTCCACCACTCTCCAGCTCACGAATCGATGCCCGAAATACTCCGGTGTTCTCAGGACCTCGTGGGATGGCGGGCGCGTCTCGAACGTCACCAAAAAGGATGGCAAGCGCGTAGAGGTAACGGTAGAAACGCCTGCACTCGGGTTTCATGGCCATATCCAGCCCGCTGCCTGGGCTAAGTATGTGAGCCTTACAGAAGCTCAGGGCGGGTCTTTCAACCGGATTCTTACCGTCTCGGTGAAGCGATCCAAGCTCCTGCGAACGGCCAAGCACAAGCGCAACCCCTTGAGTGAAATCAAGGTAAGCGCCTCCCTGCGGTTGGCGTACGAGTGGGCGCGTAAGGAGGTTCGCGAGATGGCTCTAAGTGATCCTGCCGCAGAGCGTTATGACGACATGCGGGCAGCTTACGAAGATGAGATGGAAGAGCTTCCGGACGATGTCTCGTGCTTCTTCGAGCGGGCTGAAGAGCAGGTTATGCGTGTCGCCTGCATTCTCACTGCTGCGGAGCGAAAGACCGTGATCAGCGTCAAAGCCCTTGATGCGGCTCAGGCTTTCGTTGAGTACTCCATAGCGTCGATCAAGCAACTGATTTCACAGACCAACGTGCAGAAGGCCCGCACGGTCCTGCCGCTGGACGTGAAAATCCGCGAAAAGCTGCGGATGTACGGCGGGGAGATGACCAGTACGCAGCTCTATCGTGCTCTGTCCTCTCGGTACACGGCGGATCAGATCTTCAACATTGCCGATGAGATGCCGGATGTGGAGGTGACACAGGTTCGACAGAAGCGCCCTGGGCAGAACCCGACCATTTTTCGGCTCGTGGATGCTCCCGTGGAAGTTGATCCGCAGCCCGCCCCGATCCCGGTGAAGCGGCCCGCGCGGAAGCGGGCCCCTGCTAAGAAGGCAGCGGTACCCGCGAGCAAGGCCACCGCGGCTGTCCCTCCGCCGGCACGAGCCAGGGCTAGCAGGACGGCCCCCGCCAAGAAGGCGCCCGCAAAGAAGGCCGCGGCACCCAACCCGAGTGCGTAGGCACTCGGTAGACAGAGGAGAAAAGTACGTGCACAAGATCGTCTTGACTGACAAAGTCCTGGACATGCTTGACGGGTCGAGCGTGATGCAAGGGGACGAGTCCCCCGAGATCAAGGCCGAGATGGACAGTCTGAAGAAGACTTCCAGGGGAGTGTCTGGCGCCGTATCCCTGCCGACTTTGGCTTGGGTGCTGGACACCTTGGAGGCCCTGGCTTGCTCGGACGAACCGGGTGACGCCAAAGCCGCTAACGCGGCGATTGCAAAGCTGGACCCGATCTACAGGGCCGCAGGAGGCACGACTACAACTATGGGGGCACTAAGGGACTTGGAGACGGAGGCAGCCATGACAGTGGTTGAGAGCCCTGAGCACCAGGAGCAGGAGGAGGGGCAGAAGCCTGCCGGCGGCTGGACGCGTGGCGAGCTCCGTGGGCTTCCCCAGGACGCTGACTCGCGGTTCCTGTTCGGGGGTAAGGGCGGGAAGCACTCGGCGGAACCGTCCCAATCAACGCTTGCCGCAGTGAGGTACACGGAGAGCGGTAGGTACGAGATCTGGGATGTGGCGACAGGCGCCGTACTCCTGACGGGGGCGCTTCAGTCTCTGATCTGGTGGGCCCCGGCTCCCTCGGTAGGTGGTGAGGCCACGGACCGTGACCCTGCCGAGATCCGGGATGTCAGTGCCGTCAAGTACGGTCGGCCTGTCTACCACGAGCACACGGGCGCTCTCGTCGGATATCTGAGCCCTGACGCCTTCACGCCCATTGGTGATGTCTAGATCACGTGCACGTAAGGAATCGCCATGGTCGCTTCTATGAGCCTCCGCAGCCCGGAAACCGTCCTCGATACCACAGAGGATGAGGGGACTGCCACCCGTCTACTTCACGAGTGGGCGGCTCGCTTGCGACAGCACCCGCTAGGGGACACGGACCGCTTCGGGATCTACAAGAGGCGCCAGAAGGGCGTTTGGCAGATTGTCTTTCTGGATAGGCAGGCCAAGCGCACCCGAGGTCAGCGAGCAACTCAGGAGGGTGCATTATGGACGAATCGACGCGACATGACCGTCGCTGAAGCTGTGGGCCGAAGGCCTGTCGTCCCGTCATGCCTGCCACATAAGCGCCCGTCTGCATCGCGGGTAGTGCAAGGGCGGTACACACCGCTCTGTCGAAAGTGGGCTGCGGGAAAGTGGCATGACTGAAAACGCTTGATGGGAAGGGCTGACTATGACAGCCTCGCATAGCGGCTGAGCGCTAAAGGCGCTGGGAAGTGGCGGGTCCGTAGGGATACCGGACCCGCCCGGCCCTTCCCCAGGAAACTACACCGCGTGTTCGAGAACAAAGGAAGCAAGCACGATGGCTCAGAAGGTTACTTTTCTCCTTGTCGACGACATCGACGGCGGGCAGGCGGACGAGTCGCTGACGTTCGCTCTGGACGGCAAGACGTACGAGATCGACCTCTCCACGGACAAGGCGGAGAAGCTGCGTAAGGCACTGGAGCCGTTCGTCAAGGGTGGGCGCCGTACGGGCACCCGTACGGCGTCCGCCGGCACGAGCCGAGCGCGGTCCTCCGCTCCCGCGTCGACGGACGGGCCGAGTGCTGACGAAGTACGGAAGTGGGCCGCCAAGAACGGCTACGAGGTCAAGGACCGGGGCCGCGTGCCCGCGCCCATCCGTGAGGCGTACAACGCGGCTCACGCCTAAGTCGAGACCAGTACAACCGCATAGACGAACTTCTGAGGCCCCGCCAGTTTGGCGGGGCCTCAGTCATGCCCTGGGGAGAGACATGGCCACTATCACCCGACTGATCATGATTGACGATGTGGACGGTACGGAGTCCACCGAGCCGGGCGAGATCACCACTGTTCGCTTCGCTCTGGATGGGGTGGAGTACGAGATAGACCTGACCGAGGAGCACGACCAGGAGCTGAGGGAGCTCCTCGCCCCCCTCATTGCTGCCGGACGACGAACTGTCGCCACGGCCTTGAAGCGTCCTGGGCGTAAGGGTGGGGGAGACCCGGAAGCCGAAGCGCGACGCCACTACACGCCGATCGTGATCCCCGCGGGTGTGCGGCCCTCCTGGGAGAAGCGCACCGCGAGCGGGTGTGAGCGGTCGCTCAAGGTTCAGGAGTGGACTCTTACCGAGAGAATCAAGGCCTTGACGGAGAACAACATAAAGCTCTTGGGCCAGTACCTGGGAGAGCTGCCGACGACCAGCGGCAGGCTGCCCAAGCTGGGCATGACGGAAGCTCGCTTCCGGAACTTGGAGATTCTCGACTTTGACGGCAACGTGACCCCTTTTGGGCGGTACGTCTATAACATGCGGTCTGGCCAGTAAAAGCAGAAAATGCCCCCTCCCGATACGGGAGGGGGCATTTTTGCGTTGTCGGTAACCCTGGGTGGAGCACCTTCTAGGGTGCGTGCCGGCTATTCGGCAGACTTGCCCTGAAGCTCGGAGGGAAAGGGGCTGTCCTCGTAGAGAGCCTTCAGAGTCTTGGTGTCCTCGTGACGCTGCACGGCCTCACCGAGGCCCAGGCCGAGGACGGCCGCAGCGACAGCCAGCCACGGGCCGTCAGGGAGACCCGGAACGTAGACCTTGAGCAGGGCCGCCACAGCGACCAGGACAGCGTAGATACGGACAGCGTGAGTCGATACGAAGTTGTTGATGATGCATCACATCCCATGTGAGGTAACAAAGAGGGGGGTTAGGAGAACAGGCGCTTCCAGGTCTGCGGCCCGGGGTAGCCATCGGCTCCCGTTCCGGACCAGCCCTGAGCCTCCTGGAAGGCACGAACAGCCGCGCGGTCAACGGCAGTCCACTGGGGACCGGGCCCGACCTTGTAGAACCGGCCGTAGCCCTTCTTGACGAGCTGACGGCCGAGCTGCGTAACGAACTGGTTCTTTGCCCCGGCGCGGAAGTAGTAGGTTCCCGGGAATGCGGGAACGTCAGGCCGCGGTGCCGGCTTCTCAGGCTCCGGCTTCGGCTTCGGCGGAACAGGCTTGGAGGGCTTGCCCTCCGCGATGGTGGCCTTGATGTCCGCGCGAACGGCGCTCATGTCCATCATCTTTCCGGGCGCGTAACCCGGGTCCCACTTGCCGGGGCTGCCCCACTCGCCGTGACCTATGACAGAGCCCTCGGTCCAGCCGTGGAAATCGCAGATTGCCGCAGACAGCTTCCGAAGGGTGGCGTACTGAGCGTCGGTCATCTTGTGAGAGCCGGAGTACCAGATCTCAACGCCATAGAAGTGGCTGTTTCCGTCGACGCTCGACTCATTGTCAGTCGGCAGTGCGGTCTCAGCCTTAACCGCAGCGAGTACGTCGGGGTCGCCGGCACCGGCGTGATTCGCGCGGCCCCAGCCAATCAGGTGCACCGTTCCATCCTGGGCAAGGCCGAACTGGGCAAGCGGGCCCGGTAGATCACTGAGACCCGCATACAAAAGCTCCCGCTGGTCCTTGGAGTCAGAGCCGGTGTGATGAACCATGAATCCGTGTACGGGCCCCCACGCGCCCTTGTGGTTTCGATTGTGGGTTGCCCAGCTCTTGTACTCCGCGAACGGAATTCCGAACTTGGCAAGCTGCGCCTTGATCTGCGCGGGGGTCATCGGAGTAGCCATTAGTCCTCCAGGGGGTTAGCCGCCAGCCGGAGAACGGCAAGGCGGTCAGGGTCGAGAGAAGTGAGAAGGCTGATCAGCCTCTTGTTTTCGGCCTCAATCCGAGAAAGGCGTTCCTTGATCTCGGAGAGCGAGCTTTCTAGTCGGTCGGCTCGGCTCTTCTGTGCTTCGGCCTCTTCGCGCCATACGCGGGCGGAGCTGGTACGAGCGGCTGCGAGGACGACGACTAGAGCCGCTACGAGGGACGCCAGCGTTCCGCCGGCAGTCAGGATCTGGGTTGGAGTCATACGCGCCTCTGTTGGGCTCAGGGCAACACAAAGGCGGCCACCTGGAATCAGGGGCCGCCTCGGTCGCGCTAGTCGGTCAGTGAGCCCTACAGGGCATTTACGGTCAGGTTCCGCCAGCGCGGACGGTTAGTCAGGCTGCTAACAGAGCCACCCGAGACATGGATATAGCCACCTCGGTAGGTCGCGTTAGTGCTCGTGACTGTGATATTCGGAGTGACGTCAAGGCGCGTGATCTTGACGTTGGCCGGAGTTACATCGATCTGAAAAGACATAACCTGGCCCGCCACAGGCGCGGCGGTGGCTGCTGTAGCGAGCTGCGTTCCACTCGTTACACCTGCGGTGTGGCTAAAGATTTGCAGGTCACCGTTTCCGCGGAAAGCCATGTGATAGCCGCCGGCAGGGTTGGCCGCACCGAACTGGTACGTGCTGTCATCGGCCTTACCGAAAACGACACCCGCGTGTTCGTTCGTTGGGACCGTGCCGTCGTACTTCATATCAAAGGTGACGCGGTAGCCGTTCGTGGGAAACTCGGGAATGGAGCAGGAGCCGATGAGTACAGCATCGCCGGTTACGTCCATGTAGGCCCAGCCGGTTCCATCGTATTTGAGATCGCGTGTGCCGCTGTAGTATGTGCGGCCCATGTCCCCAGGAGCCTTTACCTGAGTCGCCCAATTGTCCTTCTTGAGAATCTGCTTGGTGTACGAAACCCACTTGTACTGGGCGCACATCATTCCCCAGACACCGAGCCCTGAAAGGGTGTTGCGCTGACTCCGGCGGTGAACCTCCCAGCAAATTGCCTTCTTGCCGTCAGGACGGTTGACGATCTCCTGAATGCGAGCCGAAGGCATCGTATGGGGGACTCCCCACATGTCGATGTTGGGTCCGTACGTAGCGAGATCCGCGTCAGTGGTGGCATCGTCCACGTAGCCCCAGGTGGTGAACCCTCGCGCCTTCATTGTCGCGAAGGTTGGCGACTTGTAGTACGCCTTCCAGACCACTGACTGATTCGCCGTTGGGTAATACGTCTGCAAGATGCTCTGGACAATCGGAGCCGCCTCATTGCTCTTGGCTTCCAGGAAGATGACCACCTTCCCTAGGAAGCGGTCGAGCACATCGCGCAGATTAGGAAGAGGCTGAGGTGCCCAGCCGTTGCCAAGGATCTGCTTGGGCTGAACCGTCACGCCGTTGATAAGCGAGGGGTAGACCCAGTCAACGACTGGCCCCGTGGCATTGGTCGTCCGGTCTAGCGTCTGGTCGTGAATACAGACTGGAATGCCTTCGGCGGTGACATTCACAGAAACCTCGATGGCGCGAACGCCAGAGGTCAGAGCAGCGTCGTAGGCGGCCATCGTGTGTTCTGGGTATTCCATGCCCGAACCGCGGTGAGCGATGTAGGCCGGAGCCGGCATCGCGAGAAAGGCCGCGACAGTGGCCGTGGGCGGTCCTGAAGCCGGGATGAACTGCGGTGGGACCAGGCCGTCAGTGCCAAGGGGCACCAGGCCCCCAGGAGCACCCACGCGAGCATCAATCTCAGTCATGACGGCCGCTTGAGTGCCGTGAGGGTCCGGCGCTACCAGGTGGCTGGCAAAGCGGTCTCCCACGTCAGAGGAGAGGATTGCCGTTCTAACTCCTCCGCCGAAATCCACGTACAGCCGCTCGGGGGATCCGTCGGGGCCATAAAAGGGTGGGAGCATCCCGTATTGGTCAGACATGATGACCGTTATGGGTGTGCCGTCAGTCTGAAGTAGATCGGTGACCTGCACAGCGCCCTCTGCGGGGCCGTCCCAAAGTGTTCCTACAATCCCCGGGACTCGGACACCGGAGGTGTCTTCAGCAACATCAGCGGCAGTGCCGCCGAAGAGAAGTCGTGCCATGTGCTCTCCCTGCTTAGGTTAGGCGGTTTCGTAGACTCCGGAAATGGTGATGTCACCGCGACGGGGAAGGAAGTCGACTCCGTCCATGCCGTCGCCGGCACTCCATTTTGACTGCTGGTAAAACCAAGCCGTCGAAGAGTCCGAGCCCTGATTTACCTTTGCGAGGAGCTGTACGAAGTTGGGCATGTCCGGGCTGCCAGAATTGTTATTGAACATATGACCCGTGAAGACCTGCCCGATTCGGCCGTTTGCCGGAGTAGGCAGCGTGAAGCCGAAAGTCCACTGACCCTGATGGAGCTTCAGATCAGAGCCGCCCGGGTTCCTCAGGAGGGCGGTGAACCAAACCACCTTGGGGGCGATATAGCGCCAACGGCCCTGACGGACTGACGGGTTATTGATATTGGCGCAGTTAGGCGTGTAGGTGCGAGTGGGCCCCAGGTCGCGGGTAACGACGTAGCCATCGCGCGAGTTAAAGGCTTCGTACTGGGCGCCGGTCGCATTGACGTCCAGGTCGTAGACCATCGAACCGCGGGGCAGTAGAGCCGCCGTGGCCTCCGTGTTCCAGGGGGTTGCGATTGTTGGCGGTGCGTTGAAAGACATGCGGCTAGAGATGGCCACAGAAGCATCTAGAGCAGCAACGTCCACCTCAAACAAGGCCATTTCCCAGAGGCCACCAACGACACGTCGGGGCTTTGGCGCTACAGGGGAAGCGCCGGCAGTTCCCTTGACTACCGCGAGATTCACGGCCGACTGAGCCATATCCGCCTGAATGACTACCAGGTCCTTCCGGGCCTTCGTGCCCGGGTTTGCCTCAATGGTCACTGACTTGGTGGCGGTGAGCTGGTAATAGAAGCCCCCTACCCAGGCCTTTCCAGGCTTCACTTCGACTGACCTACCATTTACAACGCGCCCGCCGAATGGCAGATCGTCGGAGTCGTAGGCAGCAGCGGTTAGGGTGTAGTCGACCCGGTCGCCGCCCCACATGTGGGCCATGCTTTGCCACTGAGTCTGAGACACAATGGCTCGGCCACCGTCCGCGTTATCCGCATTGAACGGATAGCTAATCTCTGCCATGCGTCACATCCTCGCTTCGAGCTTGCGCAGCTTCCGCTGCATGTCGTAGACCGTCTTGTAAAGGTTGAGGGGCTCGCCAGAACCCTGCTGGCCGATCTTCGGATTCACGTCCTTGGCCTTGCCGCCATCGTCAACGGAGATAGCAACCTCACGGACAACGTCCGAATACTCGGTGCCGTCCACGGCCACCGTGACAATGTCGCCGACGAAGTAGTCGCGACCAAACAGACAGTCGGCCGTGTCAATCGGATAGATCTGGAAGTTGCCCGACTTCTGGTTCTCGTTCAGAGTGCCTATGGCCGCTTCTTGGACCGCCTTCTTCGCAGCCTCCACATCGGCAGCAGTCATCGAATCCTCAGACTTCACGGGCTGACCCGTGTTCCGGTCTACCTTGAGCTGAATGTCTCGTCGGTCTACAAAGACCTCCGTCTGACGCCCCCACTCCGCCTCTGAGGCGGTATCAGTCTGCTGGTAGTAGTACCGCTCCAGCTTCTCGCCGGCAGCCCCCACAATGGCGCGTGTCGCCTTCGGTGCATTCAAAGTCCAGATGTACTCGCGCAGGTTTCCTAGCTCGGGACTGAACCGAACCCGCTTTGAAAGATCCCGCGGCTTGAATATCTCGACGTCGACCCTCTGAGCGTTCGCGTTGTAAATGAATCGGTAGGCAACGTTACGACCCTTGAACCACTCTTCGAGCTTGCTGCCGATCACATCGAATCGGAGCGAGTCCGCTATACCAGTGCCAAGCTCAGATGCGGTGAAATTGAGGCCTGCTACCCGACGATCAGCAAGAGCACCAGGGCCAAGAGCGCGGTTTAGCTCCTCGTAAATCATTCCGCCTGTAGTGCCCGAGTCTGGCCACTGCCTGACGGGGAGAGGGGCTAGGTACTGCTGGCTGACTGGGAGTGCAGGGTCAGGGAAAGCCAATCGGCGGTATGCAAGCGTGTTGTGGCACTTACCGCCGATGTAGAGGGAGCCGGGCCCCGTGTGCTGGATCTTCGTCCAGTACTTTTGGAACACGTCCACCTGGCCGCTCAGTAGGGGCTTCGAAACACCCTCCTGCCAGATGGCGACTCCTCCGCCCTTTTTGATGAGGTCAGACTGAGGCGTGCCGTCCTTGATAAGGATCTGCCAGGAGCCTTCCTGTGCAAGACGCACCGTGAAATCCAGGCTGATCCACTGATCGATCTCCCCGACCCTCTTAAGGTCTCTGTCGAAAACCTCGACTCGGTAGCCCATAGTCCTCCTAGACGAATGATGCGTATCGCGGGTAGAAGGACAGGACGACTGCGGCCCTGTCAGTGCCGGCGACGACAGATACATGCGCCGTGGTGTCGCCTGGCTCTACCGACCAGAATTCGGGGTTTGTGTCCAAGGCCGCCCAATAGTTCAGGCCGTGGTCATCCTTGACCGTCTTACGGCCGGGGCGAGTGTCGATGGTGAGCACGCGCCCCACAGGCACCAGGTCTGAACCGTCCTCGGGAGGCGATGCCTTGATGAGTTCCCCAGCAGAACCGGTAAGGGAGAAGGATTTGATGGGGCCGTAGAGCTTCCAAACGGGCCAAGCTTCGATGTCGCCCGGATTGCTGATTGTGATCTTGTCCTCGGGCACACCCATGACTCCACTACTCAGATGCATGGGGAAGAGGCTTGCGCTGGAGCTGAGGAGTGGATCGCCGGCACCGAAGTCCCATCGAGTTGACTGAGAGCGATCCGGATAGAACCAGGGATCCATAGCAATAAACGAAAGGCCGTACTTGGCCCATGCGAAACCTGCTGTGTCGACGCTCTCTGATCCTTCCATTCCGCCCTTGTAGTAGGCGGTTATCTGGCGGGCCCGGTCATCTCCCTCAGTGAAGCGGATCAAGCAGTAACCCCGCTTGGGGTTGAGAGCCTGGAACAGTCGCCGCTTAAGCTGATTTATGCTTTGGCGGTCATGCCCGCGGAGATAGACCGGAATCATGATTTCCCGTGCAGCAGCTCGGGCGGATCGATATATGGACCCGTCAAGATTCGGGGAGTCATCGGAGAATAGCCCAAAGGGAGGCATGTCTAGCCCTGTAGCTCCTGGCTGCATGATAATGCTGGTCATAATATCGCTGATGCCCTCGGTGAGGGGGATTCGCTCCCCCTCACCGTTGGCCCCGATGAGTGTGACGTGAGTAGGGCCCCACTCAACGGGCCGAGGCAGCGGCCTTGGCGGTATGACGGGCTGCGGCAGCGGCTTCGGTAGAATAGGAATTGGCACGGGGCAACCCCCTCCTTCTTACAGGTTGGTGTAAAGCGCCTCCGCTGTTTGAAGGGCCCGCATTACTGCCTGAGCAGTCGGCTCGCTACGAGCCTCGTGCACGTGGATTTCGTACTTCTTCCCGTTGAGCAGTGCCTCAGTTTCCCGGTCGTTGTAGACCCGCTCTCCTCCGCCGAAGCGGACGAGTTCCGGACCCTTCTCCCCGACCATGGCAAAGCCAGGAGACGCGGAAAGGGTGCCAGTCGCGTAACCCGTGTTTCCCGCAAGCATCCGCTGCCAGCCCGCGCCGTAGCGCTGGCGGGCGTAGTTCAGGCCTGCGTAGATATTTGCCAACGGGTTAACACTGGTGCCGTACAACTTGGGCTGAGAACCCCGGAAAGGCCCCGCATAGGCGTCAAAGGTGGGACCAATGACCTGCATCAGACCTACCGAAGGGTGCCCCGCAATCCAGTTGGAATCCCACTTGTTGACAATGGTCGGGTCTCCACCGGACTCCATACCGATGCGGTACAGAACCGTTTGAAGAGCGGTACTGGGAAGGCCCAGCATCGACATTGCCTGAAGGGCTGTAGGGGCCCACTGACCGGCTCCGCCGGCACCTGGCTGTGGGGCCAGCCCAGCGCCGAAGTCCGGCATAGATGCCTGAACGGTGGCCCCATTCTTGAAGTCGAACAAGCCCTTAGTGTTAGGCATGCTCTCCTCCGCATTGGCCATAAACTCGTTATACACACGACCCGCGTAGGCCGTAGGAGAATCCTTGATCTCCTTCACCGTCTCGATCATGTCGATGATGTTGTTGTACGAGCCCGACAGGATTTCTCCGATGTCACCAAATCCGTCAGTGAAAGCGCCGATGGGGTCTGTGACAACATCCCAGATGGCGCCTAGAGAGTCTCCGACACCGGAATACAGGTTGTCCCAGACCTTGCCGAGAGTCTCCATGGAAAACATGTGGTCCATGTACTTCTTACCGCGAGCGACGATGTTTCCATCGCCCTTCCACACGTCATTCCAGAAATACTCAGCCTGCACAGGTGCCATGGCGCCGCCGAGGATGCCGGCTGCCTGGCCGACTAGCGTCGGTACCTTCCGGAGAACCTCGAATGCATCCTCGGTCATCCAGTCGTACATGCCCCGAAAGTTCTCAGCAGCAGCGTTTCCACCGAGGGCAGAGGACTTGTCTCCGGTCCGTAGAACACCCTGCTGAGTCGAACCGCCGAGACGATCCGAAGAGCCGTCTAGTTTCATTGTCTTCAGCATCGCGGTTCCGACAGGAGCAATGCCCTGAAGGCTGATCAGTTCCTTGATAGCGTCCAGGTCGAACTTTCCGCCACCACCACTAGTACCGCGTGCGTGCCTGGAAAGCTTTCCGCGGATGGCCAGAGCATTCCAGGTATTAATGGTGGACTCGCCAAGAGCGTTGGTGACCTCGGGACGAAGTACCGCCTCACCCGGAGAGAGAACGGCGGGGATATTGTCTACCCAAGGCGCATAGCCGGGCATGACCCCGGCCATACTCACATCGCTCTGTCGAGCGATACCACCACGAGCGTGATTCTTCTTCCCTCCACCGCTACCGCCCCCACCAGGCGCCTTCTTACCGATCCGGTCAAGAGCCCCGTCAAGGCCGTCACCCTCATCCTTCGCGTTCTTCAGGGCGCGGCCTAGCTCATCGACCTTCCCCTTTACGTCACTGAGAGAGCGCTGATTCAGGAGACCGATACGACCTGCAAGCGAGCCGGCACCAGTGCCCTGACCAATCTTCTCGTAGACATCGTGAGCAGCGGTTAGAAGGTTCCTGAACTCTTGGATCACGTCAGTCAGTCGGCGCTTATTCAGGTTGGCCGTGCGTCCGGATGTAGAGGCACTCATTGCCCCGTCACCAATCTGATCCGCAGCCTGGCGGGCTGCCTGAGTCAGTTCGTCAACGGAGGCCTTCACGTTCGAAACCCGCTTACCGTCCAGGTTCCCAACTCGCGTGTTGACGCTGGTGATTTTGGTCCCGGCGTCCTCAGCAGAGGCCTTAAGGCCGTCTACCTCACCCTTGATGGCATTGAGGGTGACGCCGTTCAGGCCTCGACCCTTGACGGCCGCCTGGTCGAGCTCGGCCGTCAGCTTCCGAGCAGCCTCCTCCGCCTGGTCCAGCTCCTGGCGGAGCTGACTGACGGACGTGCGGTTGAGCTGCTGTGCCTGCTGCTGGACGTTGTTGACCGAGGTCTGAGCCTGCTGTGCGGCCCCCTGGATAGACGTGCTGCCCCCACCGAGGGCGGAAGCGATGTCCCGGAGACTCTGGGAGTTGACTTCTCGCAGATCAGCACGGAGGCGGGTGACCTCGTCACGGGCCTCACGGGCCTGGCGCTCCAGCTCCGCCATCTCTTGACGCTCGTTCCCGCTGGGGCCTGAACGACCAAGAGCACGATCGACAACCCGGCGCCCAACCGATCGCGTATCACCGCCGGCACGGTCAGTGCGGGTCTGCCGATAGGCATCCCGTCCGGCCTGGCGAATCTGCGAACGGCTCTCTCCGCGGTCGCGGGCTTCCCGACGTGCCTCATTCCGGGCACGGGTCTGACGCCTTACGTCGTTGGCGCCCTGGGCGCCGTTACCGACAGCGCGGGCAACGGCTGCCACGGGGCCGAAGGCTCGGCCAACAAGTCCGGTCACCTTGCCCAAAACCTTGGAGAGCAGGCCAACGGCAATGATGAGCGGGCCCCAAGTCACAAGGAACTCAGCGACCTTGGAGACGACTTCCTTGATAACCGGGTGTTCGTTGATGAAATCGGCTACGGCCTTGATCTGCGATGCGAAGGACTCGATGGCGTCGAAGAACATGTCCAGGAACTTGGGAATCTTCGGACCGTACTGCTTCGCGAGATCCTGAATTTCGTTGAGGAATCCACCCTCAAACTCGGTGGTTTCCTGGCCCCAGTGGTCTTTCTTGGTTACCTTCTTGCCCATGATTCGCTCACCGAGACCGGTGTACTCAACCATGCCCGTTTCCGGGTTGGTCCTGGCGAAAAGGTTACCCAAACTGAGCTGGGCGCCTTCCTTCATCTGCTGAATGCGGCCCGTGATGGTCGCAGAGGTAACCTTCTTGGCGTAGCCCTGCGTGTCAGTGCCGGCCCAGTTGTCAATCAGGGCCTGAATCATCTCGGGACCCTGGAGACCGCCAGTCTCTTTCGCGTTAGCCATTAGCTCAAGAATCTGAGCCGCTGCCGTGTGCTTAGTCGGCTTCCCATCCTTGCCCTTGACCATCTTGTCCTGATAGCCCATGAGCTGAGCCAGTTCCTGGACAGGAATACCAGCCGCGGCGGTGAACTGCTTCAGATTCCTCGTTGGCACACGCTCAAGGTCAAGAATCATGTCAATCGCGTACATGGCGCGAGAGACCATCGCGGGATCAAGGTTTCCTGCCTTCGCCGCGTTGTCGCCGATCATTTGTACGATCTGGGCGGCACGTTCCGAAGCGTTCTTTCCCGCCTCTTGCTTCTTCGCAGGGTCCTTCGACTGGGAACCGGCTTCGTGGGAGTACAGACTTCGAATGTACCGAGTCATGTACATCTGCATGTCTTCGATCGAGAACGGCGTATCAACACCGTACTGACGGATCTTCGCAAGCGCTGCGGCCGAGTCCTTCGCAGAGACGTTGGAACCCATAAGGCCAAGCTGCCCGAGAATCAGGCTGTCAGCAGACTTAACACCGATGGTGGTAAGCAGGCCGCCGGCCATCGCCAGCGGAGCCAGAAACTTTGTCGCGAGAATGTTTCCGGTCTCCGTGATGGAGTTGCCGACATTCTCAAAATTCGTTCCGAGCTTCTTCAGGCTCGTCTCTGTCCGGCCAAAGAAATTCTGAGTGCTGGTGGTAGTTGCAGACATCTGCCGCTGAAGATCCCGCATGCGGTCACGTGTCTGCGTAATGAGCCTCTGCTGTGCGGTAATGCCCGCCTGGAGAGACTCACGCTGAGCGAGAGCCTCAGAGCGTATGAGAGCAATCCGCTCTCGTGTCGCTTCACGCTGAGCGGCTACCGTCTGGCGTAGTTCCTGGCGAGCTATGGAGGCTGCTTGCCGCTCCAAGCGCTCGACTTCACGAACGCGGTCCCGCTCAGCCCGAATGCGGTCGAGCGCGGCCCGCTCCTCCTGGCGCACGGTCTCACGTAGAGCCTGCCGCGTTGTATTGGACGCGCCCTCGGTCAAACGCTCGTACTTGCCGTAGAACTCCCGCAGTTCCTTAAGACGCTTCGCAGACTCCTGGCCGTACTGCTGCGTTACGTGACGCTCCAAAGCCTCGATCGTCTCCGCAGTGTCCTTGGCCTCAGCCTCAATTGCGGCCTTGGCCTGCTTGGCCTGCTTGGCCGCCGCACGAGGTAGGCCGGCAAGCCCGCGGGCTACCCCCGCCTCGATGTCTCGACCGGCCTGAAGGCCGAGCTTCTCCATCTCCGCTGTGACCTTCGAGCGAAGCTGTCGCATGTCCTCAGCGGTGACCTTGGGCACGATTTCGATGTAGCCAGTGCCGACCTTGATCGGTGCACGTCCTTCGGCCATAAGACCCCCTAGAGGCTGTTCATTTGCCCCAGGAAGCTGCTCAAGTCCTCTGCGGAGCTGAACTGTGTCTCTATGGGCTCTGGTTCTGGCTCCGGTTGGCCGGGCCGTGGAATGGGAGCAGGTTGCTCAAGGTCGTCGGAGTCTTCCGCGTTCGCCTTGAAGAAGAGGAAGTTGGATAGCTCAAGGGCATCGGAGATTCGGGCGAGGAGGTAGTCAGACTCACCCCACCTGGTCCGTTCGTCCATCGCCTCAAGGAGGGTGGAGCGGCCGGGCTTTTTCATCAACGAGTTGATCAGTACGCCTACACGGCGAAGGGAGAGCCGTCCGCGCCACAGGTCTAGAAGGTCAACCTGGAAGAACTCCATGAGATCAGCTTCTAGTTCGTCCTGGTAGTCCTGGATGACGCGGACGACAGCAATCAGTTTCCCGAGTCGGTGTCACGACCCTGAGCCGCAGAAAGCTTCTCAGCGAACACACCAAAGTCACGAATGGTCGGACGGGTGGCCTTGTATGCCTTCCACTGCTCGTCACCCACGATGAGCCGGCAGGCCTCGAACTCGTCGTCGGTCTCCAGGACCTCAAGCGGGAAGTCCAGTGGGTGAGGAACTTCGAAGGTGAGCCCGGCGTGCTCAAAGCTCGTTGGGCTCTCCTCAAGCGCCTCAGCCTTAGCCGCGGTGGCCTTCTTCGTGGCAGTCTTCTTGGGAGCAGTCATAGGGGTCTCCTGGGCATAAAAAAGGCCCCTCAAGGGGGCGGGCATGGGGTTGGTAGTTCTTACGGGTTGGCGGGGAGCGTCTGCGGCGCCTCATCGAGAATGTCGTCGTTCGTGAGGACGTAGCCCAGGTTTCCATTGAAGTCGAGGGCTTCAATGGTCAGCTCGTACCGCCCGTTTTCAGTACGGTTCAGCTGAATGGCTCCACGGTCCGAGATCATCGCTCGCGGAATGACGCAGCGATACCGAATGGCTCCCTGCTGCCAGTCCACGACAAGCGAAAGCTCCTTGAGTTCTGGGGTGCTGGAGAGGTTGAGGCGGTACTCACCCGTGGCAACGGCTCCAACCATCACCGGCTCCCACACGGCTCCCCAGAAGAGTTCGGTAGTAAGTTCGTTTGTCTCCTGAAGAGTTGCCTTCACGGAGAAACTCGCCTTGGTGACGTTGTAGAGGATTGGAACAGCGCTCTGCCAGGCCTCGACAGGCTGAGTCTCAATCGAAGGCGTCAGGGTGACACCACCAGCGTCTACATAGCCCAGTGCCTTATAGCCAGTAGGCGCAGCGACACCGTCCCCCGTTGCGGTTGGGAGTACGGTGCTGCCTACACCACCCGTGGGTGCCGGCGCGATGAATAGCGAGCCGTTGGGGGCAAATCGAATCTTCTTGGCATCATTAGCCATGGGGCCTCCTGAGGGCATAAAAAAAGCCCCCGAGCAGGGGGCTTGTGCCGGAAAACGGCAATGGATAAGGTGGCCATGAAGCCGACTTACGTACTCCACGGCGGATTAGCGTCCGCCAGTCTGATCTCTGGGCCCTCCAGCAAAGAGCCGACCATCGTCAGTGAGGTGGTGGTCAGGGAAGAGGCCAGAGGGAAGGGACTAGGAAGCGAGATCCTCAGGCAGGTGTGCCGAGATGCAGACACCGAAGGCGTGGTTCTGCTCCTGAGCGTCGATCCCGGTCCGGGAGGTCTCAGCTACGAGGAGCTAGGTCGGTGGTACAGCCGGCACGGCTTCCAAGGGTTCCAGGCTGACGGTCCCGAGGACAACGTGATGGTGCGGCTCCCTCAGGACTCGGTGAAGAAGACGGCCACCTGACCGCAGTACACATGCTCACGAGAGGAGTCGTCAGGGTCGTACTTGGGGGAGTCGATCTCTTCCACGTCCAGGACGAGAGCGCCGCCAACGGCGGTGCTGGGCAGCTCCTCCAGAAGCTTTTCGCGTACGAGGAGCGCGAGATCTACCGCTTCTTTGCGGTCGAGCGCGTACACGTCGTATTCGACATCCACACGGTCCATGCAATCTCTGACGACTCTGAAGCCGCCCATGTGCTCTAGGTAGATCGCGGTTTCCCCAGTGACGTGTTCTGTCAGATCGCCTATGACCGAGTCATTTGGGATGCCAGGACGGGAGTTCAGATAGGACACCAGAACTTCGATTGCGTCGATCCTCATTGGACCCTCATTTTCAGCAGGGCACCCTTGAGGTACCTACGGCCACGAATCTTGCGGCCCTTCGGACTGGTAAAACCCGTTTCCTGGAGCATGGCGTGACGCACAAGGGGGTTGTCCTCGATGACGACGTTTCCGTACCAGCCCTCGGAGGAGAGCTGTACGTACGCCTCAAGGTGTTTTGCGATCGAGTTCCAGGGGAGGGAGCCGTGTCCACGGCGGGGAGCGTCTGTGATGACTCGATGCAGCAGCTCGCCCGTGTGCTCCGCTACAAGCTTCCGGACACCTGGGAGAGACAGAGCGTCGTCCTGCCATCCGGCACGGAAGGTCAGCCTCGTGCGGGCTCTCCGGGAACTGGTCACTTGAGGGCCCTCCAGATCGAGACCTTCAGGTGCCGGCGGGAGGTGGCCCCCCACTGCTCCGGCTCCCCATCGACCTCGTACATGTGGCCCGCATACTTGACCCTGTCCCCAGAGGCGACGACAGCTATATAGGGGAGGAAGGCCGTGAGCCGCTCCTGAGACTGGTCACGAGCTGGGCTGTAACTCTCGTAGGCCTTGTCAGGCTGAACGTCGGCCAGGCCCTCCCAGACCCTCACGGCCTGGTCCCAGTCGGGACGAGAGGTGTAAGCGGTCTTGATCTGTACGGGTGCTCGCCAGACCTCTACGGGGTGATCAGAGAACAACGGGCCCCCTCAGGTCGAGAGCAGGGCCTTCCCGCCTGAGTGTGATGGAGCCAGCTCCTCGACGCCGGTAGGGGCGGAGCGTGGTCCTGGTGGCGGTCGAGAGCGTCTGTGCTGAACCGGCACCGGTAAACGTCACCTCGACTTCACCCACACGCTCTGACTCAATGCCAGGGGAGAGGGCAAGCCAGCGGATCACCTCGGAGCAGGCAACTGCACGGAGAGCAGCAGGGGTTGCCTCGTAGCCCCAAGACGCGGTGATGGTCACCGCGGCTTCCTCCCAGCCAACATCCCGAGTGAGTGACCGCCCGTTGAAGGTGTAGTCAGTCACCGGCTGGCCGTTCTGCAGGACGCCGGCAACCGTGAGGAAGGTCTGATATCGAAGGGGGACAGGGAGGTCACAACCACCCTCGGGGTAGAGGGTGATGCTCTGACCGGTCCGCCTGTCCATGTCTCGGCCGCAGTAGTCCTCAACCAGCCCCGTCACGTCCTCCAAGAAGGCTGACACGCGGGCGGTTTCGTCTGCGGCGACGGGCCGCCCAATACGGGCGGCCACGTCGTCAACGGATGCCAGAGGCAACAGGGGCCTCCTTACGGCGTGTTGTTCGCAGCGTTGTGGGTCGAGATCAGAGCCTCAACGCCAGTCGCTACAACAAGCTGTTCTGGGCGAATAACCTTCGCGTCATAGATGACTCGGCTCTTAATGGCATTGGTGAACTTCGCCTCAGGCTGGTAAGCCTGCATCTCCGCGAACGGAACGATGAGCGAAACCGCCGCAGTGGAGCCCATGAACATGTCCACCGTGCTGAAGTCGGTGTGGCGGTTCTTGACCAGCTTGTCATTCACACGGGTGTGAGAGCCGAGAGTGTTAGCCACTCGGACTGGCACGCCGAGAATGGAGCCGATGACACCAGTCGGCATCACAGCACCCCCACCGAAGTGACTGGCATCAATGAACTTCGGGTCACGCAGAAGCGCAGAACGAAGCTTCGGGGAGATGAAGAGGAATCGATCCTGCGGAGCGCCCTTGATATCGAGCTTCTCCAGCATCGACACAACAAAGTCGTAGACGGAGATATCCAGCGGAGCCGCGAAGTCACCATCCACGATCTTGTCAATGGTGCCGTGCAGTGCCGGCAGACCGGAAACAGTTGCGTTGCGGTCCTCAGTGCCGTTCAGGTCCTTACCAGCGACCGCGGCAAGAATGGTCTTCGCAATGAGCGAATCCATCGTGTTCGCCAGGGTGCGGGCACGCTGAGCAATGAGATTGCTCATCAGGTCAATGCCCGTCTTGGTCTGGAGCTGGTGAAGGTTGTCAAGCTCCAGGTGGAAGCTCGAACCCTTTGCTACGGTCATCTTGATGTACTCAAGCTGAGCACGGTCAGCGGTACCGATTGCCCCGTAGGACTTCACGATTCCCTTGTCAACGACGGTGTCAACGAAGTGAGGGATTCGCACAACGTCGCCCTCGCG
The DNA here is from genome assembly GCF_057834465.1 of Streptomyces sp. GL_140. Lineage (NCBI taxonomy): Bacteria > Bacillati > Actinomycetota > Actinomycetes > Kitasatosporales > Streptomycetaceae > Streptomyces > Streptomyces sp. GL_140. The sequence continues at coordinate 2,089,218 of NZ_CM174404.1, read as the reverse complement.
CCGGAACTCGCCTTCATAACTGCGGTTCACGATCTCGGGGGAACCGAGTACGAGATTGTCATCCAGGTTCTCAAGGAGCTGGGACGTCCAAATCTCGGGGATGAAGTGGCCGCCTGCGGCCTGAAGTGCGCCGGCACCTGGGTTGTTACCGGCCTGAGTGGTAAAAGACATAGGCTACCTCAATGGGTCAGAGGTCCCCCCGCATAAGAGCGTCGAGCTTGCCCGCCTTACGGGCAGCAGCAATTTCCTGGGGAGACATTCGGGAAAGGGCGTCACGACTGAGCTGTCCGGCTGCGTAAGAGCCGGAGTCGCCCTGACGTCCAAGGCCAATCCCCTGGGCAAATTCGGGGGAGTTGGACGGCTTGGGAAGGGACGACACAAACGCGTTAATCGCCTCTGTGTTCACTGATCCGTCAGTGCTCATGAAGGCGCTGGTGTTCAGGAACTCGGGCTTTGGGAGGGTCACACCAGCAGTAGCGGCCTGAACTCGAAGCTCAGCGTCTACAAGGCGTGTGCCGACCTCGGAATAGGCTGCGTTTCGCGCCTCGGTCCGTGCGGCCTCAATGGCCTTCTCGGCGTCAGTCATGGAAGCCTGCTGAATTGACGCAAGCTCAGTGCGAGCGTCATTCCAGTTCTTCTCGTTCTGACGAGAGAGGGCCTTCCACCGCTCGACATCTGCCTGAAGGGCTGCCACATCGGGCACACCCTCAGAGGTCTTGGTGTCGGTGGTGTTCTGCTGGTTCTGCGTGGTGTCGTCCATGTGATCTCCCATTTCGGGGCATAAAAAAGGGCCCCCATTGCGGGAGCCGTCCGGGTGTTGTGCAGTAGGTCAGGCAGCCTTGCGGGCCGCATTCCCCGAGTTGCCCTGTGGGGCCTTGCGAGCTTCCTTCTCACTGGCCTTAGGGTCATCAGGTTGTTCCGGCACTGGGGCCGGGTACTTCTCCGCCATTTCCATTGCGTCCTTGGCGTCTTGTTCCCGCATGGTGCGGAAGCGCTCGATCTGCTGCGGCGTGTAGCCGGCATCGAGAAGGAGCTGATCTCTCGGTACGCCGATAAGCTGTGCCTTGAGAAGCGCGTCCATGTGCTGTGCTTCAGTGCGGTTCTCTGGGTCACGCCAGATGACCTCAGCCCCGTGGGCTTCGGATCGCTTGTCACCGAGCACCAGGAAGGCGAGACGCATTACGCGTTCCCAGGCCTCACCGAAGTGCAACATGCGCTCTCGCGCCTTAGCGATTAGTCCGGCTTCCGCGCTCGTGATGCTCTCGCCGGACGGCGCGGTTCCTCCGTTGAGAAGGAAGTAATGGAACGGGATGCGGGAAATGCTCGCCATATGCTGAACCAGCATGTTGACGAGATTCACGTAATTCTTGAGGTCGGCTGCTTCGAATTGCCCGAAACGAACATCGGGGTTCTCTGCCTGCAAGAGCTTGTCCACCGCAACCTTGTACGGCTCGATGGGGCGGCCCTGCTCGTCCTCCTGGATCTCAAGGCCAGTCACGTACCGCTGTGGCCAAGCCGCGTACTCGCTCGCCACCAGGGCATCAGCCACGGTTTTGTTGATGGCGTCAGCCAGAGGTACGACCACGGTGAGGTCAGAGATCGGAGGACCGGTAAGCCGAGAGCGGTTGGGGATAGGCACGATTGGAGGCACCTTGAGAGGGTTATGGGCTTCCTTGTAGTCGCCCCAATTCCCTGTCAGGCCGGCACCCGTGTAGACCTTGCCGTTCCACCAGAGAGTGACAAACTCTCTGCCCCAGTCATCGGTGTAAAACTTGGCCGCGGCCTCAATGTCCCAGCGGCTACCAGGCTTGTACTGGACAACGACGTTTTCAGCACTTTCAATACTGATGACGGGTTGGCCGGCAGAGTCTGCCCAGACGACGGCATACGAGACGCCATGAATCATCGCGTCCAGGTGAGCGGCATTGGACTCGGCATCGAGCCGGTTCCGCTGCCAAATCTCCCGAGCGTCCTTGTCACCGCCTGGCTCATCAGTCATCTGGAAGCCGTCGATGTAGAGGCGCTCATTCACAGAGTCCACGATCAGGCCACAGAAGTTGTCCGACCACGAGTCGAAGAGGCGGCCGAACTCAGACTGATACTTGGCCTGAGCGAACACCATCTTCTGATGCCGTCCGTCGTAGTAGTTCGAGTAGAAACGCAGTTTGGATCTGCGCTGGAGTAGCTTGCTGTGTAGCCAGTCCACCCACCCTGAAGGTGTTATGGGCGGAGAACCCACTTCGATATCAGCCAATAGCTACCACCCCACTACTCGGGACCTCCGGATCTGCATACGGCCATCAGCGATGGCGTCAGCCCTCGCCTCCAGGGCGAGCACGGCGCATACGGCAAGGTCGATCTTCCTTTTGGATCGCGGAGAGTCCTTCTGAATGAGGACTCCCTGAGGAACTTCACGCGTGACCGCGTTGAGGACGTGCCGAGTAAGCCGACCGTCCCCGTTGTGCTTCAGATCGCCAACCATGGTGGCGGTGCGGAATCGCTCCACTGCCTGAACCATTCTGGTTGGCTTATTGGTCCAGAACTCAAAGACTGTGTCGTCTCCATGCTCAATGGACCACCGGCCTATAGCCTCCTGAAAGTAAGGCGGATCGGCGTACATCCAAGCAACGCGGTAGTCTGCGAAAGCTCGGTTCACCGCGGCCTCGACCGCGAGAACGTCGACTTCCCAGTCATCTGGGGCATTCTCAGGGCGCTCCCACACGTCGAGCACGAAGAGCTTGGCGTCCCGCATTCTGATTCCTACGAGGCCCGTCGAGTCACCGCGGACCGATCCGTCAAAGCCGATGGCTATTTGATCGCCAGGCTTGATGGGGTCATCGTCGTCAAGACATGCGTCCCACTCACTCTTACTCATCCAGCCGTCCGAGGATTCGGCGATCTGGTTGAAGAAAAAGCGACAGTATGTCGAATCAGGAGTAGTGCGGTCGTAGAGAATGGTTCGTGTCAGGCCGTCAATGTCAGCCCACGAGGCATCTCCGTAAGCCTCCACAAGAGACGCGCGTACGGATGCCTCATCGCGGATGTCCTCGACCGCGATAGAACCCTCAAGGCAGTCGTAGAGCCAATAGCTCTGCGACACCATGTCGGACTCGTGAATGATCTGAGCTACAGAATCCTCGTTCGGGTTGTAGGCGTTAGTCGTGCACACCCACCGAGACCCGGCCTTGGTCGTCTTCTCAATGTTTCGTTTGATCGTCTGGTAGAAGTCGGGACCACCGTTGCTGGAAACCCAGTGGTGGACTTCATCCATCAGAGCAAAGGTCGGGCGGTTTCCCTCGTTCGTCCTGCCGGCGGTCGCCTTGGGCTTGATAGAGCCAGGCTTACCGCTCTTGAACTGGACGATCGACTTACCGATGTCGAGACCGTACTCAGCCTCAGCAGGAGACTCCGAGAGCATGCCTCGGATCATGTCTAGCGTCTGGTCTGTCTGGTCAAGCGCGGTCGCGCCGATCTGAACCACAGGCAGTGCTACGGCCTTGCCTACCGGAAGGCCGAAGGCATCGAAGTGGCTGAAGCGACATGGGCCTAGGAACTCGACAATGGCGAGAGCCGCTAGCAAGGGGGTCTTGCTAAGCCCCAGCCTTTCGCTCGTCTGAGCGTTGCGGCTGAGTAGGTCCACCCCCCATCGGGCTTGATGCTGTAGAACCACAGCACAAAGCGGAGTTGCTCGGGGGTGAACTGCCAGGATTCTCCGGCTCGATCGCCGTCAGGCTGAACGATGTACTTCTGGCACCAGCGGATAATTTGGTAGCCGAGAGTCTGATTCGGCTTCGGGACCCCTGCGGGCAGATTGCCTGTCTGCAAGGGGCCTCACCGCCTTCTAAGTGCCGTTGAGCAGCTTGTAAAGCTCCTCGTCCATGTCGACTTCAGGAGCGGGCGCAGAGGGCGCCTCAGAGTCCTCTTCGGGGGTTTTGTCGAAAGTCATTCGGAGCCTCGCCCTGTCCTCGACCGTGGCGCCCCACTTAGCAACCCGCTGCCGAATCTCTCCGGCCAACTTGAGATCACCGAGGAACAGGCCATCAACCAGCTTTGTAGTCAGCTCCAGTTCGGCCCAGTCGGTCTCAGTCCAAGCCGCTGTCTGCGGAGCAGATGACCAGGTCTTCCAGAAGCGCCGAGCTCCACCAGTGGTGATGCCGAGAGCCTTTGGCAGCTCACGGCCTGGCTGGGGTACAGCCGGCAGCGTCTGCGCGCTGGGGTGCAGGTTGCGTCTGACTGCGTTGTCCTTGGGTGCAGGTCCTCGTGTCATCAGAAGCTCACCTTCGGCAGGTCGACGTCCAGGAGGTCACCGAGGTCATCCAGCTCGTCACGAGCCATCTGCCTCCAACTGCTCTTGCGCTTGGCCCTGGTGGGCTCGTCCGCAGCGTGGAAGCGTGGGCCGTCGCCGTGCTCCTGGTCCTCGTACATTGGTGCATCACTCCTGGGTGCGGTAACAAAAAAGCCCCGCACGATGGCGGGGCTTGCGGTGGTCTGGTCGGCAGGACTCGAACCTGCGGCCTCCTGGTCCCAAACCAGGCGCTCTACCAACTGAACTACGACCAGAAGCGGGGCAGCGGACTCGAACCGCTCTTCCTCCCTGTTCCTTCGGGTGACTAGCCCGATGTACTTGGGGCGGGGTGCATCCCGTACACCGTCCCCTTGTCCTATCGTTGCAGCGGTCAGGCCGCTATTGTCGGACCAGCTAGGCCAGTCGGATTCGAACCGACACCTCCCAGATTTGGAGTCTGGGCGCTCTCCCAGTTGAGCTACGTCCTACTGTGAGAGAGCCTCCTACAAGGAGGCCGCGGAGTGCATGCCGGCGCTTGCGTCTCTCACTCCGTACCCACCCCCGGAGTCGAACCGGGAAACTTCTGTTCCTGAGACAGACGGCTTTGCCATTTTGCCTAGGCGGGCTTGAGTGGATCCGGTAGGGCTCGAACCTACGACTCGGGGCTTAAGAGGCCCTAGCTCTACCAACTGAGCTACAGATCCAATGTGGCCAAGGGCTAGGTCGGGGACTCGAACCCCTGGAGGCCAACCACCGCGCTTCCGCTACGGCTCCGGTACCCACCGGTCTGACCCTGCCCCTTGCTGACATGGCTGGACTCGAACCAGCGCCTGAGGGATTAACAGTCCCTTGCTCTGCCCACTGAGCTACATGCCAATGTGTCTGGACTCTCCTACGGCCATGGGCCGCGCACCCGCATGGGGCCGGGATTATCTCTCGGGTGGGACCTGACGTCCATAAGTCCGATCCTTTGCCGGCTCCCATCCCATATCCAGACTGACGGGTCCCTAGCGAGCCCCCTATCGGATTCGAACCGATGTCCCCGCGTTGGAAGCGCGGTGCTCTAGACCAGACTGAGCTAAGAGGGCAGAAAGCGCGTTACGGGATTCGAACCCGTGTCACCCCCTGACCGGGGGAGTCCTGAGCCGCTAGACGAAACGCGCGTCTCCTCCGTCCCCTGATCAGGGGGAGTTTCAGAGACAGGGGAGCTACCCCATCGTTGGCCATCCTGGATTTGAACCAGGGACACCGCCCTTATCAGAGGCGTGCTCTACCAGGCTGAGCTAATGGCCATCGGTGCCGGCCCCGCGGATGCGGGACCTTCAGCCCTCCGAGAGGGGTACTAGTGCCCTCGCCTGTCGCTTTGGGTCTTGGCAAAGTGGCAGGGCTGGCACAGGGTTTGAGCGTTGTCGAGGGTCCAGGTGCCGCCCTTGGCGATGGGCTTGATGTGGTCCACTTCCAGACTCTCCCGAGCCCCGCACACCACGCAGGCGAACCTGTCGCGGACCAAGGCCCGGGGTCGGATCCGACGCTCCCAGGCACTGTCACGCGTCTGGTTCCGAGCGCTCTTCCGTGCCCACGCTCGCTCAGGTGGGGCGTGCTCAACGCACCGGCCCGAGCGCACAGTTCGGCGGGGGCAGCCCCCCACAAGGCATATCGATGCAGCTCTAGGCATACCTACTTACTCCTTGGTAGTGATCACTTAAGGTGGAGCTAGTTGCTGGTTGCCCTTGGCGGCTCACTGCTGTGGTGGCCTCGGAGGTTCCTTGTCTGGCTCCGAGGCCACCCCTCCTTGGCTCTGCGACCTGCGGACTTAGTCCAGCAGGGAGACTCAACAAAGAGGAAGATTTAGGACTTAAAGGTTTCGGAGGTAATGATTCCGGTTCCTTGTGTATCTGTACAGAGAGTGACAAAGGAATGACTGAACTATGAAGTGCTCTTGTCTTTAGCTCTCAATATGTATGTACGTGTCCGGTGGGGAGTGCCAGGACGCGCCAGGGCTAAGCTGAGACCTGGATCACACCATCTCTAGTCATACTGTCTGGAGGTTGCCCCTGCGGGTAGAGTGCGGCTAACTCCGCCGCGCAACCCCGCTGGAGGGCGCACAACCACCAAGAAGAACCTACGGATTTGGGTAGGAAAGCCGTGAGAAAACTTCCTGACAACGCAGCGCTTCTGATGCTGCAAGAGGCTGGTAAGAGCCATCAGGAAATTGCCGATGAGTTCCACGTGACTCGGCAGGCCGTCACTTGGCGCTTCAACGAGATGGAGAAGTACAGCCGAGGCCCCTTGCGGCAGGTGTCCGAAGCTATTCCTTGGGACCTTTCAGACCCAGCCCTGAGGCGCAAGGTGTGGAGCCAGGAGCCCTACATGGGCCTCCGCGCCTTCGTTCAGACCCGCCTAGGCGCACAGGTGGGTCGGCGTGCCGAACTGGCGTTGAGGGCGTTTCTGAACCGCCTGGACAAGGGTGAGGTTCTTAACCTGGATGCGGAGCGCGGTGTGCACTACGTGCCGCGTGACCCCCAGCTTGATGGCGATCTCCTCGTGATCCGTTGGCCGGCAGATGTACCTCAGGATGGCCGGGTTGGCTTGTTCGAGCTTCTGGACGACGAGGCCGCGCTACCCGAGTAGAGCGGGGCAATCAGCGCCGAAACACGAGCCCGCAGAGGGGCCCCAGCAGGTGAGACCTGCTGGGGCCCCTTCTGGTTGTACGAACCCGAGGATCCCGACCGTGTGGCCTACGTCACACCAATTTTCACATTTGCTTCACGGGTCACCCGGCGTACGCTCGTGACCACGACGAGGGCGTACAGGCGTTCGAATCGTGGTCGAACCCTGGGGGGCGTGTGCTGATGATCTTGGGAGCGGGAGCTTCGCGCTGGAAGACGAAGGCGGAGCTGCGGCGGGCGGTAGGGGCCGCTCAGCCGGTGGCGCTGGCCGAAATGCACTCGTCCGAGGCGCTGCGGATCAAGCGCGTAGCCACCGAAAGCGCAGGAACGTACTACATCGTTACAGAATCGGACATCCTGCTTCCTGAGGACCATGACGCGTTGGAGCGCCTTGACGCCGAGCTTCGGTCCTTCTGGAGAAAACGAGTTGTCGAATCTCAGTTTTGGGCGCAGCCTCACAGGCAGTTCCCGCTGTCCAACCACTTCAGCGTGCACCTGGTGCACCCGGAAGTCCGAGCCGAATGGGAGGCGTATGGAAGAGAACCGCGCGCATGTCGCAAATATGACTCGCTCCGTGAGTCAGCTTGAGAGTTACGAGAAGTGTCCTAGGCAGTACGAACTTCAGCGGGTCGAGAAGATCATTCCTCGGCCCGCTGCTTGGTCTCATCAGGGCTCCGCGTTTCACGGGGCGGCTGAGATCTATGAAGGCGAAGGCCGCACCCTCACCGCGGATCAGGTCGCAGACCTTTTCCACGAGGACTACACGAATCGGGTCAACAAGGCCCTTGCCCGGGAACCGAACTTGGACCATTGGATGACCGCCGGCACCGACGGTCAGTCAGACATCGAGGCGCGGTATGTTCTGGGGATGGAGCAGACCCGGGCCTACGTCCGGTGGGCGGAGGAGAATCGGCCTGTCATCTGGAAGGACCCCGCAGGTCAGCCCGGTATCGAAACACACTTGACGGCAGACCTCGGCGGTGTCAGAGTCCAGGGCTACGTAGACCAGTTCGTCAGCCAGCCTGACGGGTCGGTCCGAGTGCGGGACCTCAAGACGGGTTCCACCAAGTCGAAGTTTCAGCTCCAGACCTACGGGGTCCTGGCGCGCAAGGTGTTGGGGGTGGAAGTCAATGACGCTGATTGGTACATGGCAAAGTCGGGCGGGCTTTCACGGCCCGTCGACCTCACCGCAGTTACTGAGGAAGCGATAGCCGAGCGCTTCGTGAGCATGGATCAGAGCGTGAAGGCCGGGGACTTTCCTGCCAGGCCGGGCTTCCTCTGCCGCTTCTGTGATGTCGGCTATGCCTGCTCTTCCAGGCGCGGGTAGGGAAAAACCATTGCCTTGCATATGCCGCAGGCGTATGCTGCGACCAGAGACGCCGCCCCTCGGGGCTTTTTTTAGAACCTCGCACTTGCTTCCCGTGATGATGTGGTCTGGGGGTCAAAGGAAGGAACTGAAGCCATGTTCTCGCTCACTCAATCGACAAGAATCCGGGGTGCGGCGGGTGAGCCAATCCCCAACTCGTTCAAGTCGCTCAGGCGGCTAGAGGTCGAGTTCCGCAGGTCCGAGCTATCGCTAGTTGTTGCCGGCCCCGGTACGGGAAAAAGCCTCTTCGCGTTGTTCCTTGCGATGACGGCCAACATCCCCGTTCTCTACTTCTCGGCTGACTCAAGCGCGGCCACGCAGGTGGCAAGGGCCACTGCCATGGTTACCGGGGATGACTCCAAGGTGGTCAAGGAAGCCCTTGTGGGAGGCGACTTCTCGGAGTATGAAAATGCCCTAGGCGGACGCTGGTGGACCCGATTCAACTTTTCGGCTCGTCCCACTCAGAAAGAAATTGAGTCCCACCTTCTGTGCTACCTGGAAGTTTATGGGTGCACACCCCATCTACTCGTGGTAGACAACATCACCAATGTGGATACGGGTGAGGTGGGGTCGGCGGAGAGCTACACATTCGGCCTGGAAGGGCTTTGTGAATACCTCTCGGAAATGGCGCGGGAGACAAGCGCTCACGTGCTCGGCCTACATCATGTAACTGGGGAACACTCAGACGGTTTGAATCCCATCCCGCTCTCAGGAGTCAAGGGCAAAGTGCACCGTGTTCCTTCGCTGATTCTCACCATTCATAAAGAGGTTGACGGGATGAACAGCCGCATTCTAAATGTGTCCCCAGTCAAAAACCGCGAGGGCTTCGAGGACTCCTCTGGTGGGACCTTCGCAAGCTTCCGGCTCAACCGCTCGAACCTCCGGCTGGAGGAACTGGACGAGGAGCTCCCGGGCTCTTTTGTTGCCTAATTACTTGCCTCCCGTGATGAAGGGTGTATGGCCAATGGAAAGCATGACGATGGTTCGAGAGATTCGCGGTGGCTTCAGGGCTGAGCGAGAGTTCGGCTTCGCCCTGGCAACGCGGTTTCCTGGTCTGGATCTCACTGGCTTGGACATCGATGGGGCGGCCCTGGTGGTAGTCATTGACAGCCCCCGTAACCTCAACCTCTTCCAGCTTTCCAAGGTGCTGATAGGTGCTGCCAAGGGCGGTGTCAGGACAGCGGTCATCGACTTCCAAGGCAGGCAGCTCATGGCCGCTATCTCGCTCTTCAACTTGTTTACTCTCGTGGACGAGAACGTGACGCTCAAGGAAATGAAGCGCTTGGAGTACCTCATTAAGGTGCGGGCCTAGTGCCGCGTAAAGGGTTCCGTGAATGTGTGAAGTGCGGGAAGAACAGGGCTGAGCAGTTCTTCACCTCGACCCGAGGCAAAGTCTGCTCCTCCTGCCGCAAGACCACCCGCCGGCAGGCGACCCGGAACGCTCGGATTCAGGCTACCTACGGCCTTTCGGTCGAGGAGTACGACCAGCTCTTTAAGGCGCAGGAGGGTAAATGCGCCATCTGTCGAGAGACCCGTACAACAAATCTGGCGGTTGACCACTGCCACAAGACGGAGGCCATCCGGGGCCTCCTCTGTGCCCGCTGTAACAGTCAGCTCCTAGCACGGGGGGCTAGGGATCGGCCCGAGGTTTTGCGGCGAGCAGCGGACTACCTAGAGAGCTATCCGGCTTGGAAAGTTCTCGGACCTCGTTACACCTTCGATAAAGGGATTGAGAATGGCTGAGGCCAAGCGCACGATCATCGACCAGGAAGTCACGAAGATCGAGAAGGTTCCGGCCATCTCGCTCACCATCACCATTGAGGAAGCCGAAGCGCTCACGGCCGTCCTCGTAAAGGTGGCCGGCAGCATGACCAATAGCCCGCGTAAGCACACCGGCGCAGTCCTGGAGAGCCTTGAGAAGGCACACGTACGGGACTGGCAGGCAGAGGGGCACCCCTTCTCCCTTCTCGCCACCGGAGGGGGAGGGATTGAGTTCAAGGACTTCCGCCCGGCGCCGAAGCCCTTCTATGGGGTGACCTTCTAATGCAGATCACTTACACGGGGGCTAATTCGCTCCGTGACGCACGCGGTGATTACCACACGTGGCAGGCCGCCGTTCGGGAGTATGACTTTCCTGTGACCGTGAGGCGAACTGGTGATGAGAAGCAGTCTGCCAAAGCCGTCAATCGTTAAGGTTCTGGCGCACTTCTACGGACTCGATATCAAGGCATCAAGGGGACGACAGAAAGTCTGTTGTCCCCTTCATGCTGACTCGAATCCGTCAGCTTCCGTGGATGTGACCGGGAACCGCTGGAACTGTTTCGTCTGCAACCTCTCAGAGGACTCATATGCAGTGATCATGAGGGAGAGAAACTGTGGCTTCCTTGAAGCCCAAGAATTTGCACGTACCCAACTCGGTGGAGATGGCCAAGACCTACCACCAGATGTACCGGGGGAGTCCAGCCGAGGAGTACGTAGCGGCTCGGGGGCTCGGGGAGGTCGCAACCCGGTTCGGACTGGGCTACGTCCATTTGGCTCAACCTGGACATGAGCGGTATACGGGAAGTCTCTGTATCCCCTACATGAGGCCTGCCGGCGGAGAGCACGGAGTAGCTACCTGCCGCTTCCGGTGTATCGCGGACAGGTGTGTACGGGACGTGGATGGCTCGTACTTCTTCGAGAAGGACCAGAAGGAAAGGCACGATCACAAGGGCGGCAAGTACATGAGCCTCCCTGGAGACCCTCCCCGCCTGTTCAACACGAACGCGCTAATCCAGCCGAGTGCCGTCCTGGTCGTAGTAGAAGGTGAATTCGACACCATGGCATGGGACTTGGCCGGCATCCCGGCCATCGGCGCCCCTGGTACAGGCACTTGGCGGGACTACTGGACCCCCGCTCTCTACGGCTACGAGACCGTATTCCTCATTGCTGAGGACGGACCAGGACTCACTTTTATGGACGAGCTAGCGGCCGACCTGCCTAACGGCAAGGTCATTCAGATGGACAACCGCGACTCAAACGCCATTCTCCTCACCTCCGGGCTGAAAGCCCTTACAGATCGGATCGGACTGTGAAGTTCAAGGCCGGAGATAAAATTCGCGTCGGTCCACACACGGGGACGCGGGTGGGTGCATATCAGGGGTACCGGGGGATCGTCCACTCTGTGAACTCGCATACGACAGCCCCCTACCCGTACGGCGTGAAGCTTTACGTAAACGGGCAGGCCAAGTTTCTCAACATGGCTGAGGACGAGATAGAAGCGGTTTCAGCGCCCGTATCTGATGGCGGGGACTCCGCGGTTGACCATCCGAGCCACTACACCTGGTTCCCCAACGGCCTTGAGGTAATCGACCTCACCGAGAACCTCAACTTCAACCGGGGTAACGCTGTCAAGTACATCTGCCGCGCAGGACGTAAGGACGCAGCAACAGAGCTGGAAGATCTTAAGAAGGCCCGTTGGTACGCCGACCGCGAGATTCAGCGACTGAGCAAGGAGCAGGGAAAGTGACCGCAGCAACCATTCCGAGTTTCACCAAGAAGGAAATCCTTGGTGCGCTGAAGGCCGTGGTGCAGGAGGCCCCTGACACGGTTTATAGGGCCCCCTGGTATATGGACCCCGAGCGCACTGGTAGGTGCTTCTACGTACACGTAGATAAGTCCGGGGTCCCGACCAGTGCCGGCTGTGTGGTGGGTCAGGTGCTTCACCGCCTGGGCGTGCCGCTCGATGCCCTCAGGCAGGCAGAGAGGCTGAGCGCTTCTGGAGCCCTCAAGCTCCTTGGGCAGGACGGTGAGAGCCAATTGGCGGAGCACCTGCAAAGGGTGCAGTTCCTTCAGGACCACGGGGAAACGTGGGAGGCCGCTTACACGGCTGTTTTCGGGAAGCTGTGGTGAAGCGGCTCATGGGCATTTCGGAACGGAGCTGACGATTTGAAGCGTGTAGTGGTGATATCTGACCTTCAGGTTCCGTATCACGACCCGAAGGCACTGAACAACCTCATCGGCTTCATCGGTGACTACCAGCCTGACGAGCTGTACCAGATCGGTGATCTCAACGACTACGAAACTCCGTCTCGCTGGAACGAGGGCACGCGGTTCGAGTATCGACAGCAGGTCAAGAGCGATTCTGACGTTACTAAGCGTCGGGTGCTCGAACCCATCAGGGCTGTCTATGACGGACCGTTCGGAATTCTGGAGGGCAACCACGATCTCCGGCCCCGCACATACCTAAGTGCGAAGGCTCCCGCCCTGGCCGAGTATGCCGATGACTTCCACTTCTCAAAGCTCCTCGACTTCAACTCTTTCGGCATCAGCCTGACCCCGGCATTTCACAAGGTTGGACCGGATACGGCTCTGATCCACGGACACGAGATCAAGGGCCTGTCCAGCATCGCGGGAACGACCGCATACGGGCACGCCAGCAAGGCCACGACGAATCTGGTCATGGGTCACACTCACCGCCTCGGTGTCCGCCGGCATGGTCCCTCGCATCTCGGCGGCATGCGGTGGGGATTCGAAGTAGGTCACATGATGGACCCGCGGAAGGCCCAATACCTCGGACCGGGTGCTGTGGCCAACTGGCAGAGCGGCTTTGGGGTTCTGTACGTCGGTGACCATGACGTTTCGCCTTACCCCGTAGACATCCGCCGTGACGGCTCGTTCGTGGTGGAGGGCGAGCGCTACGGAAAAGTAGTTCGCGGCGCCGGGGGGCGCTTTGTTAAGAAGGGGGTAGCCGCATGACCGTTATCGACTGGGCGCATGTCGGCGAGATTGCCGACAAGGCGGCGCGGTCCATCGCTTCAGCTTGGAGTGTGGTGGAAAAGGATGACGTGAAGCAGGAGATCCTTCTGCACGCCTATGAACGTCGCACTTACCTTGAGCAGCACTACGAGGACCAGTTCCTGTGGATGTTCTGCAAGAAGGCTGGCACGCAGTATGCCTCTAGGGAGCGCGATGCTCGGGATGTAGAGGACGGGAAGTATTACTACACTCCCGAAGAAGCTAAGGCTGCCCTCTCAACGTTCCTCTATTCCGATGAGGAACTGGGACAGATGCTCGGCCGCAGAGATGACCTCCTTGCCTGCCGCATCACTGATGCTCTGATGTCCGCTCGCATGGACGCTTCCACGGCACTAAACCGCCTGGCCAAGACACAGCGAGACATTGTGTTGCGTCGGTACGTCTACGGACTTCCGCCGAAGGACGATACCGAGCGCAAGGCGAGCAACCGCGGCTTGGATGCCTTGGCTCGTCAGATGAACCGGGACCTACGAAAGGTGACTGCATGACTTTTCCAACCGAGACGGCCAAGACCGTATACGAGCGCACTTACTCTCGGGTAAAGCCGACTGGTGAGCAGGAGACTTGGGCTGAGACCGTTCAGCGTGTGGTGGACGGCAACCTTGCTCTTGTCCCCGAGCGGTACACAGAAGAGGGCGAACGCGCCGCTCTCCTCGACCTGATTGCATCCTTCAGGGTGTTGCCGGCGGGCCGACACCTCAAGTCGTCCGGGGTCAACGAGTTCGCTCTCAACAACTGTTGGGCGGCAGGCTGGGACGCGAGGCGCCCTGAGGAGCACTTCACCTTTTCGCTCCTCCGCCTGGCGGAGGGTGGTGGAGTGGGGGCCAACTACTCTTCCCGGTACTTCGACGGCTTCCCTGAGCTGGTCATCCCCGTAGAGGTGCACATCGTGTGCGACCCCTCCCACGGTGACTATCTCGACCTCGTAGAGGCCGGGCTGATCTCCATCGAGTACAGCCACGAGTGGACAGGTGCCTACCAGGTCCAGGACAGCCGTGAGGGCTGGGCGGAAGCGCTGGGGGACCTGATCCGCACCGCGCACGCCCCTGAGACGCGTCACACGGCCCGCGTGTACGACGTGAGCCGTGTACGGGCAAAGGGGGCCCCGCTCAAGGCTTTCGGTGGTACCGCCAGTGGGCCTCAGCCCTTCGGGCGGATGCTCAAGGCCGTGGGCCAGGTGCTCAAGGACGGCGAAGGCCGTCCGCTCCACGGCATCGACGCCATGCGCATTGATCACGAGATTGCTCAGTGCATCGTCTCTGGAGGCGTCCGCCGATCCGCCCGTATGTCGATCATGCATTGGCGTGATCCACTCATCTGGACCTTCCTGCGGATCAAGTCGGAAGGAGGGCACTGGACAACGAATGTGTCGGTCGAGATTGACGCGGACTTCATTGACCTGCTCGGCAAGATGTCGTCGCCCTCTATGCCGATCCTGCGGGAGATCGCCGCCGGCATGCTCCGCAATGGAGAGCCAGGCGTTTGGAACTCCAGCCTGACGGCCGCGGGAGAGGTTGACGGGACCTACACCACCAACCCGTGTGGTGAAGCCACGCTGACCCCCTGGGAGCCCTGCAACCTTGGCTCAGTGAACCTTGGCGCCTTCGTGGATTCGGATGGAGTCGTTGACTACCCGGGCCTGACGAAGGCGCACCGCTACCTGACGCGGTATCTCATCAGGGCGACGTTTGCGGAGGTGGCTGATCCCAAGTCGGCTGTAGCCATTGCCCGCTTCCGGCGTATCGGGGTAGGGCATCTCGGGTTCGCTGACTTCCTGGTGAAGCAGGGAATCAGGTACTCGGAAGCTGCGGAACTCGGATTTGTGGGTTGGGATCTTGCCGACCTGTCTTATGAGGTTGACAAGGAAGCCGCAGCCTACGCAAACATCCTGCGCATCCCTGTTCCGATCAAGAAGCGCGTCATTGCTCCGACTGGGACGACTTCCAAGTTGGCCGGCGCGTCGGGGGAGGCGGTACACGCCCCCTTCGCTGGCTACTTCAAGAGGCGGATCAGGTTCAGCGATCTGGAACCTACAGAACGGGCGCAGGTGGAGGAGTACCGACAGAAGGGGTATGACGTTGAGCCGGACAAGTACGCGGCAAACACCAGCGTTGTCACGATCCCGACCAAGGACCCGCTTGCTGATTTGGGGGACTCCTTTGAGCACGCCGGAGAGCTTTCCTTGACGGACATGCTCTCGGTTCAGGCGCTATACCAGGAGCATTGGGCCGATCAGGCAGTGTCTTACACGGCTAATGTCGACCCTAAGGCTTATACGGTTGACGACCTGGTCAAGGCTCTGATTCCTTTCCTGCCGAAGCTCAAGGGGACCACGGTTTTCCCGGAGATGTCCTTTGAGCAGCCTCCTTACGAGCGCATCACCAGGGAGGAGTACGAGGAGCTAGCGGCAGCGGTCGGTGTTGAAACCGCTGACACCTCGTATGACGAGATCTGTGCATCCGGCGCCTGTCCCATCTAGGTGTCTCTTTTTTTGCCCAACAACTTGCTTCCCGTGATTACGGGGTGTGGGTTCATACCGCTGGAGAGCGAATGAGCTTCCCCAACCCATTTGATGGTGCCTCCCCGTGGGGCGAAACCAACACACCAGTCCCAGAGCCTCAGGAGGCCGCCTCTATGACCAACGTTCCAGTTACGTCGCCCAATGGCTTCAAGCTCGGCATGACCCTTAAGGGTGCTGCGGGTTATGACGCAGAGTGGCTCACTCCATGCGTCTACGGAGCCACCGCCGATGAGACGGCACAGCGGGCCGTCGACCTTATCAAGGCCCTGGCGGACCGGGGCGTAATTGAGCTGGTGTCTCACGCCGCGAAGAAGGTGCGGGAGACGCATCAGCCCACCGCCGGCAAGGGCGGGAATTCGGCACCCAAGACCTTCCAGGGCGGCAAGGTTCAGTCCGCTTCCCCGGCTGGTCCTGCTGGTGATTCCTGCCCGCACGGCCGAACTCTGCGCGAGGGCCAGGGCAAGAACGGCGGATGGGGAGCGATGTTCTGCAACGCCCCCAAGGGGTCTAACTGTGACCCGCTGTGGCGGCAGAAGGACGGCTCTTTCTCGTAGGAGCTAGCGAGCTTTAGCAAGGCACCTTTTAGGGGGCCGGGGATTCCTCGGCCCCCTTTTCCTTTGGAGTCATTCAGTGACAGGCATCCAGTTCAGGCCTGACGTAACCGTCAAGCTTGTAGATATTTCGGCCAACGATGCAATGGTTGCCAAGGCGGCAAGGGTCTCGACTGTCGGTAAGCAATCCGCGGTCGATGACCTGCCCACCGAAGCACTTATCAACTTCCTGATACGGGACCGCCACGGTTCCCCCTTCGAGCACACGCATTTCACATTCCTGGTAGAGGCTCCGATCTTCGTTGCCAGAGAGCACATGAGGCACCGTGCCGGCTGGTCATACAACGAGGAGTCCGGACGCTACAAGGAGCTTGCAGGGGTCTTTTATCAACCAGATGAACAGCGCTCGCTAGTTCAGGTGGGAAAGCCTGGGGCGTACACCTTCGAGTCAGGAACCCCAGCTCAGCATAAGGCGGTCAAAGAGGGTTTTTACTCGGCATACACCTGGGCTTATCAAGCGTACCTGTCCCTCCTGCGGCGGGGGGTGGCCCGGGAAGTTGCTCGAATGGTGCTGCCGGTCGGGACCTTCACGTCGTATTACGCAACATGCAATGCCCGGTCGCTCCTGCACTTTCTGTCGCTCCGAACCATCTCGGAAGTATCGCGCTTCCCCTCGTTCCCGCAGAGGGAAATTGAGATGGTCGCAGAGCGGATGGAGCGAGAGCTTTCTGTGGTGATGCCTCACACCTACGCAGCCTTCGTCAAGAACGGGCGGGTAGCGCCGTGATAGGGGGGCGGGGGGATTCTTAAGATACTTGATCTCTACTGCTGCCAGGGGGGAGCAGGCAAGGGGTATCGAGATGCGGGATTTGAAGTTGTCGGAGTCGACATTGCTCAGCAGCCCCGCTATCCATTTGAGTTCGTCCAGGCTGAAGCGATGCAGTTTCTGCTGACTTACGGCCAGCGATTCGACTTCATACATGCCTCGCCGCCTTGCCAGCTCTACAGCAAGACCCAGCGGATTCGGCAGAACGATCATCCGGACCTCTTGGGCCCTACTCGTGATGCACTGAACGCCGTTGGCGTTCCGTGGGTTATCGAGAACGTCATGGGGGCTGAGCCTCAGATGAAGAGCCCGGTCATGCTCTGTGGAGACTACTTCGGGCTGCACACATACAGGCACCGCCTTTTCGAGGCCGGGGGCTGGGTGCTTCCGCAGCCGGCGCACCCGGCTCACGTAAAGCGCCAAACGAAAATGGGCCGCCGTCGACTTCCCGGCGAGATGGGGATTTACGTCGGGAACTTCATTGGGGTGGATGGAGCAAAGGAAGACCTGGGGGTGCCGTGGATGTCTCGTGAGGGAATTCGTGAGTGCATCCCTCCCGCCTACACGGAGTACGTAGGTACGGAGTTCATCAAGCAGCTTGAATAGATGGGGGAAGGCTCTTGCAGCATCTCAGTTACCGGCTCAAGGGCCAGCCGATATCGATTCGGGTTGCGGAAACCGTTCGTGACCTTGAACAGTTCCGGGAGTTTGTATCTCAGCACCGCATCCTTGGATTCGACACGGAGACAACTGGGCTCGATTGGTGGGCGGATGACTTCCGGTGCCGTCTGGCTCAGTTTGGGACCGGCTCTGAGACCTGGGTCATTCCGGTGGAGAAGGGTCCGACCTTCGCGGAAGCGGTCCGCTGGGCTCTTCTCCGCCTTGAGTGGCTGGTAGCCCACAATGGCACCTATGACCTGCACGTTGTTGAGTCGACGCTCGGGATAACCATGGAGGAGCTTGCCCCAAAGATGTGGGACACCAAGCTCCTTGCTCACCTAGTCGATCCGCGGGCAGTCAAAGAGCGTGGTCCTGGCCTGAAGCTGGAAGAGCTGACCAAGTTCTATATTTGCGAGACCACGGCTGAAGAGGTCAAGGGCTCGATCCGGGAACTGGCTAAGAAGTACAAGACCACGAAGGAAAGAATCTGGAAGCTCGTTGAGCTTTTCGATCCGGACTTCCTGCTCTATGCAGGTATGGACCCGGCCCTTGCCTACCGTCTCTTTCAGCTCCTGTATCGGCTGGTGCCGGCACGCTCCAAGTCCCAGGGACTCATTGGGTGGGAGCACCAGCTAGCACACGTCACAGCCAAGATGGAGCGAAATGGCTACCTCCTAGATGTTGAGTACGCCGAACGGCGGTGCGAGGAGCTTTCGGCAGAGCAGCAGCGGCAAGAGCTCATTGCCCGAACGTTCGGCGTTGAGAACGTCAACTCGAATCAGCAACTGATCGACGTATTCACGGACCTCGGGGTAAGGCTGACCAAGCGGACCCCCAAGGGAAATCTGTCGATAGATGACGACGTGCTGTCAGCTATCAGTCACCCCCTAGCCGCTGCCGTGGTCCAGGCTAAAAAGGCGGGTAAGTGGCGGAAGACCTGGTTTGAGCGGGCCCTGAATGGTCGCGATTCAAGCGATCGGGTGCACGGAAGTATAAATAGTCTCCAGGCCAGAACATCCCGGATGTCAATTTCGGGAAGCATTCCGGCTCAGACATTCCCCTCGGGGGACGGCTATGTGCGTCACATGTTCCTAGCCGATGAGGGTCACGTCAGTTGCTCCATTGACTTCGGCAACATGGAACTTCGCTATCTAGCTGCGTTCTCTCGTGACCCCACGATGCTGAACGCATTTGTCAATGGATTGGATCTACACCAGATCACGGCTGACGCTGCGGACGTTGCCCGCAAGATCGGCAAAATGGCGAACTTCCTGACCGTATACGGCGGAGGTTGGGCAGCTCTTATGGAGCAGGCCCACGTAGACGAGGCCACCGCGAGAAAGGTGCTCGGAGCCTTCGCCCGCACCTATCCGGGAGTGGGCGTTTTCGGGAAGCGCCTTGCCGACGAAGCGCGCAGAACCGGGTTCATCTATACGGCCACTGGCCGGCGTCTGCCCGTAGACCCAGGTAAGTGGTTCCGAGCCCTGAATTATTACGTGCAGGGTGGCAGTCGGGACGTAACGGCTCGGGCCCTGCTCAAGCTCGATGCTGCGGGATTCACTCCCTACATGCGTCTCCCAATCCATGACGAGATCGTGTTTTCGTTCCCGAGGAATGAGGCAAAGGAGATGGCTCGTGAAGCAGCGCAGTTGATGCAGTTTTCCGTACAGGGCCTAATGATCCCCGCAGATGCCGAGATCGGTGATCGGTCCTGGGGGAGCGTGTTGGAACTCGAAGCAAGTAAACACTGAGGAGACGCGATGAGCGAGAACGAGAATGACGAGTCGGGCTCTTTCGAGGAACTGATTTCCGGAATCGAGACGGAGATGAACGCCGAGCGGCTTCACAAGCAGGCGGCGTACGCAGTTACGGCAGCTCGCATAGCCGGCACGGTCGTTACTGAGGCTGTTGCCGCTGGGGTCCCTTTCGAGCTTGCCAAGGAGATGGCTGCCGATACGTGGAACTCGCTTATGGGGTACCAGCCAATCATCCTTGACGAGACTGAGAGTGGGGAAGCAGCCGGGTGACCCCCATGGAAGAGCGCTGCGAAGGCCCGCGGAAGGGCCTCGCCGGTATGCCATACGCATCCATCGTGCCTAGCCGAACTCCCGCCTTGAAGTATCACGTTGGACTTGGGAGGGCTAAGGCAGCAGTCGCCTGGGAGCTGTCTAACCGGTACAACCCCGAGACCCGAAGGTTCGAGTACCAAGGCGTTCGGGGCGGAGAAGTCTACAAGCGTGAAGGCAACTCTTGGAAGCTTCTCTACCGAGTCGAAGCGGGAACGATTCCGGAAGATCTCCCCTGGAAGGCGGAGTAGTGATGGACTGTGAGTAAGGCGAAGCAGAGCGAAGCTCAGCGGGGATTTCTGCGAGACCTGAACGCTCTCGTGGAGCGGTACGGCCTCTTTCTTGAGTCTGCCGGCTGCTGCGGCGAACTCCTCCTTCTAGGAGGGAAGGCGCCGGTTGATCTCCGCTACGACTACGACGAAGAGGCCTACCGGGCCTTCTGAGCGGCCCTCGTGGGACGCCTGGGCTCTTGGCATAGCTGACGCTGTAGCACTTCGGGGGGACTGCACCCGCTCTCAGGTGGGCGCGGTCCTCCTGGACCGCAGGCACCGCTTGGTCATGTCCGGGATGAACGGCGTCCCCTCCGGCGAGCAAGGTTGCCTTGCGGGTGCCTGCCCGCGTGGCAGGACCACCTACGAAGAGATCCCAGCCGGCAGCGATTACGGCAACTGCATCGGCATTCATGCAGAGGAGAACCTTTTGATTCATGCGCGGCGTGAGGATCTCGATGGTGGGACCGTCTATGTAACTCGTGCACCGTGCTACCGATGCCTTCCCCGACTGAAGGCCGCTGGGGTCGCCCGAGTGGTGTGGCGAACTGGAACAGGGTGGGACGAGAAGATTTTGAACTGAGGGGTGGGGGGGCGTGACTAATGCAGAGTGGTTGGAACGATGGCTGTCTGAAGTGCCCGTTCTCACTGAGGGCCAAACGGACGAGATCCTTGAGCTGTTGGACCTGAAGCCAGCATGAACTGCGTACGCTGACCGGGTGGAACATCCGATCGGTGAGTGCTGCGGCTTGCCTGCGGCCTGCGTACCACTGACCATGTTCCCTATGGCCCGTTGCGAGGTATGCGGAAACGACTACGCCCTTTCGTTCACTGTCCTGACGAAGGATGGCTCACGGCACGAATTCGATTCGTTCGCCTGCGCCATTCACCGCATGGCTCCGATCTGTGAGCACTGCCGAGTTCAGATCGTCGGACAGGGTGTCGAGGCTGACGGTCAGTGGTTCTGCGGGGCGCATTGCGCCCGCGCTGAAGGTAAGACAGGCATTGTTGACCGGGTTGGAAGCGTGTCCAACTCGGCTGGATAACACGAAGGCCCCTCCCATCCGGGAGGGGCCTTTTGCGTGCTTGGAACTAGTGAGGTACGGGTTCGACTCGACTGGGGTCGAAGCGGCCACCCCGGCTCTTAGCAGGGTGGATGACCAAGGCCCGCAGTACCTTGCGGACTATGATGCGCTGCCGCTCAAGGGACAGATTCCCCCATCCGTTGGTCAGCAGCTCCTCAGTGATCGCACGTGTGCCGGCGGGCACGCTGTGGTAGGCCCGATCCGCAAGCAGCTCGTTCCGGCGAGCGTTCAAGTCATCCAGTGCGGTGACATAGGAACCGGCCCTGACCTTCTTAGCGGCCCATAGCTCTTGGAGTTCCTTTAGGTCGGTCTCTACTTCCTGAAGCTCCGCCGCACCCGTCCAAGGCTCGACCGTGGCCGTTAGCTGCTTCTGCGTGCTAGCCCGCAGCACCTGAGCCCAAACGAACTCTTGAATCAGCTTGTCGAGGTGTGGGCCATCGATGGCCAGTCGGCCGCAATACTCCGGACGCTGTTTGTTGCAGTTGTAGTTGTACCCTGCCGTACGCGCGCCCTTCGTCCACTTCGGGTGGCCTTTTAGACCCGCACCGCACCGACCGCAACGGGCGATGGCGGTTAGGAGGTAGCTGACGTTAGCCTCCCGAGTCTTCTGGTGTGCATCCCGACCCTTGGCGGCCTGGATCTTGTACCAGAGATCAAGAGTGGGGAAGAGGGGTTCCCAGTCACCCATGACGATTTGGTTCTGGTCGTCGTAAATGAGCTCTTCGTTGTAGGTGCGGATGCCCCAGTTCCTGGGCGCAAGGATCATGGCCTTGGCGCCGCCCCAGGTGAAGTGTTTCCCTGTGGTCGGGTTGATCACCCCGGGGCCGTTCTCGTCATCCGCAAGCCACTTCATGATGGTGGCGACCCGGTCACCAGCAAGGTGCTTCTCAACGGCCATGCGTCGGATCGGCGCGGTCTGGGGGTCAAGCTTGCTTGGGTCGCTCTCCAGCCAACCGAAGGTCAGCCCCCTGGCGTGCGACTGCCCCTTGTGTGCCCGGGAGACGTTCGCGCGGATCAGTCGGCGCTTGGTGTCCTCGCTGGACTTGTTCGCGATGTTCACGAAGAGGCGGGCTGAGAAGCGGCCGTCTGAGGTGGTCAGGTCGAAGTTCTGCCCTGAGAGGGTCTTGAAGACCAGGTGTTCCTTGGCGGTCTCGTAGTAGTCGATGACTCGCTCAAGGTCCCGGGGCTGGCGGTACACGCGGTCAATGTCGTAGGCGAGGATGCCGGACAGTCGGCCTGCCCCAAGATCCTTCACCATCTGCTCGAAGTCCGGACGCCTGACGTTGCGCTTGAAAGCGGAGAGGTTGTTGTCCTCGTACCACTTGATAGGCGCTCCGCCGGCAAGCGTCTCGATGTCCTCACGCTGGCGCAGGACACCCTTGCGCTCCTCCTCAGCCGCCTCTTCGGGCGTGAGGTGTCCGGACTTCACGGCTCTACGTATGTCCGCTAGGTCCGCATCTGAGATGCGGCAGTACCCCGCAAGCGGCTTGGCCAGCACGCGGTTCCCCTCCCTGACGTGCACGAATGCCCACTCTGATGGGGGAACTGTAGGGGCGAGTAGTCAACTCAGTCAAACAGGAGTACAGCACCCTGTGCGTGGACTTCGAAGGACATGCCGTAATCGTTTCCGCAGACTTCGCAACGTGCCATGCGCCACAGGGTGGGACCGGACCGGCCGGACGGGAAAGCGGACGCCGGGCGAGTCGCCCGACGGTCACCCGTCTGCCGCAGCCACGTCCCGCAGGAGCTGGGTGAAGGCGGCCTCGTCGACGACGGGGGTTCCGAAGGACTTCGCCTTGACCGTCTTGGAGGTAGCCGAGTCGGGGTCGTTCGTCACGAGCAGGCTGGTGAGCCGCGACACGCTCGTGGCGATGTGCAGGCCCGCCTCGACCGCACGGTCCTCCAGCAGCTCCCGGTCCACGGAGGTGTCCCCGGAGAAGGCGATCCGCATGCCCTGCTTGAGCGGCGCGCCGTCGCTGTAGCGCCCGGGGTTGGGGTACGGGCACGGCGGCCGCTTGCGCGAGGCCCGCCAGCTCGCGCTCCCTCCGTAGGAGGCCTGGTAGCCGACGCGCGGGGCGGCGGGGGAGTCCGACCACTCCGTCAGCGGCCGGCATTCCAGCAGGGGCAGCCGTACGTTGTCCCGCGCGGCTGCGTGCAGGGACGGCCGGAAGGCCTCCGCCAGGACGCGGGCGTCGTCGAGGGCGTGGTGGGCGCGCTGCTGGACCACGCCGAAGTGCGCGGCGAGCGACTCCAGCTTGTGGTTGGGCAGCGGGAGGTTCAGCTCCTTCGACAGGGCGATGGTGCACAGCCGCTGGCGGACCGGAGCGGCCCCGGCGGCCCGCGCGTACTCGCGGGCGATCATCTGCCAGTCGAAGATCGCGTTGTGTGCGACGAGCACCCGGTCGGCGAGCCGGTCGGCGAACTCCTCGGCGATGTCCTTGAACAGCGGGGCGTCCTGGAGCATGTCGCTGGTCAGGCCGTGGATCCACACCGGGCCGGGGTCCCTCAGCGGGTTGACCAGTGTGTACCAGTGGTCCTCGACATTGCCCTGAGCGTCGAGCCGGTAGACGGCGGCGGAGATTATCCGGTCGTCGCGAGCGAGCCCGGTGGTCTCCACGTCGACGACCGCGTACCCCTGCGGGTAGGCGGTCGGCCACATCGTCTCTGCGGTCGTACGGTCGGCGAGCATGGTCACAGAGGATATCGGCCCGCGCCGACACCCGGGGCCAGACGGGGTCCCGGCCCCTCCTCAGCCCAGCTCGGCCACGAGGTCCCCGGCGGTCACCCGGACGAAGGTCCCGGGCACTTCGGTGGGTCCGGGGAAGAGCCGGTAGGCCGTCCCGGAACCGCCCCCGGGTGCCACGCTCGCGGAGGTCAGCGCCAGGAACGCGCGCTTCCCGGAGGCCAGTTCGGCGGCCTCCGCGTCCGCGTCCGGGCGGGGCCGGCGCTCCTCGGGCGGCTCCAGGGCGGCGATCCGGGAGGCGAAGGCGGCCGGCTCCTCGGCGGCCGCGGCCCGGTACAGCCACACTTCGTCGAGCAGTCCGGGCGCCGGTGCCCGCCACAGGACGGCCACTTCCCGGGTGCGGGCGGCCGCCCGCCACACCGCGAGGTCCCACAGGGTCGTACGGGCGCCGGAGCCGAAGTGCTCCCACACGTCCCGGGCCACGGCCGCCAGCCGGTCCCCGTGCGAGCGCACGCTCTGGAATGCCCCGGACGGCGGCAGGTGGACATCGGCCCACAGGGCCCGGCGGGCGGCCAGGTCCACCACCATCGGCATGCACACCCGGGACTCGCCGGCCAGGTCGAAGCGCTGGCGGACGGTGCGCGGATCGTACGAGGAGTCGCGCGGCCCCTGCGCGGGCAGGGCCATGAAGCCCGCGAAGGCGTCCGGCAGCTCGTCGAAGGGCACGTTGTTGAAGCTCAGGACCAGGGGTACGGCGAAGACGTCCCCGTTGGCCGCGAGCGCTGCCAGGTCCAGGTCCACGTACTCGGTGGCCCCGTCGGGCGCGGGCGCCGAGGTCAGGTCGCCCGAGTGGGTGGCGGCGCCCCGGGGCCCGTGGCGCAGGGAGGTGTAGTCGCACAGCCCGGTGAACTTCCACTCGGCGTCGAAGAAGGCGACGGAGAGGTCCAGGTCGGTGCGGGTGCCCTGCGGCTCGGTCCAGTGCAGGAACAGCCGCAGCACCTCGCCCTCCGGCAGGGTCAGGGTGCTGCCGCGCGGTACGGCCACCAGGGCCTTGGCGGCGGTGCGTTCGGCGAACGGCACGGTCAGGTCGGCGAGCCCCGAGTCCAGGACCGCCACTTCGTACGGCTCGCCCTCGGAAGCCCCGAACCGGCGCAGTACCTCTGCCTCCAGCAGGGCGGTGACCCGCCCGACGAGCGGGGCGGGCAGCGGCGGGCGGGTCTCGGCCACCGACTGGGCCCGGGTCACCCGGCCGCGCGGGAAGAACACCCGGCGGCCGCCCGTACGGTCCTCGGACCGCATCCGGAGCGCGCCGAGCGCGGACAGCAGCGGGCCCGGACCGGCGCAGGGCAGCCCGTGTTCCAGCGCCCGCGCCAGCTCCGGGACCAGGGGGCCGCCGGTGTGCAGGCGCAGCAGGTGATCGAGGCGGCGCACGAGTTCACCGGGGCGCCGGCCGGCCAGCGCGGCGGCGGCCCCGGCATCGCCCTCGGCCAGGGCCTGTTCCAGACGCCCGGCCCAGGTGGCGGGCCGGATCCGGTCGCCGTCCGGGCAGACGCGCACGGCGTCCGGGTGCGCGGCCGCGGTCCGGCGCAGGGCGGTGCCGAGGGGGCCGGACAGGGGGGTGCCGCGCAGGACGGCGAAGGCGAGCGCGGCGCGCGGGTGGCGGGCGTGGTGTTCGAAGGGGTGCAGGATCTCGGCGGCCCGCTTCCATCCGGTGGGATGCCGCAGCAGGTCCTCGACCAGGTACGGGGTGGGCAGCGCGTCGAGGACCGCGAGCAGTTCGCGGCGCAGCGGCCGGGGGAGCGATGCGAACCGGGACGGCAGTGGCAGCAGCCCCGGATCCCCTTCGGAGCGCACGGCGAGCAGTCGCAGCACGTCGGTGGCGGTGGTCAGCAGCCCGGCGAGCATCGGCCGTACGGATTCCCGAGTCGAGGGGTTCTCGTACAGGGCGGCGAGCAGCAGGGCCTTGGTCTCCCGTACGGGGATCTCCGCGGGGAGCCAGTCGAGTCCTGGCGGGGCCGACCGGATCAGCAGGGGCAGGTCTTCGCGGTCCTCGGGGGACAGCGGGGTCCGGCGGCCGAGCAGGGAGGCGAGCAGCGCGGCGGCGTCGGCAGCCGGGTCGGTGCCGAGCCGGAGCAGCCGCAGCGGCCCGGCGGCCGCACCGGGGGCGGTCTTCGCCCGGCGGGGCGCGCGGTCGTCCGGGCGGTCGTCCGGGCGCAGGAAGGGGTCGGCCGGGTCGATGCGGCGGTTGCAGAGCGGGCAGCCGGTGTAGTCGGAGCCGTCCCAGCAGGAGCCGCAGACCAGGTGGGCGCACGGGGAGAGGGGACGCACCGAGCCGGTCGCGGCGCACAGGACGCACGGCTGGCCGGGTTCCTGGAACAGCAGGGCGAGGACGCGGTCGACGTACCAGCGCTCGGTGTCGCGGGGGATGGAGAAGGGGAAGCGGCGGAAGAGCGGCTTGTGGACCCGGTCGGAGCCCATCAGCGCGTCCACCAGCGCGAGCAGCCGCAGTCGTTCCTCGGCGAGGTCGGTCGGGGCGAGGACGGCCAGGGCGGCGTACAGCTCCCGGCTCAGGGCGTGGCCGCGCTCCAGCAGCTCGCCCTCCAGTGGGCGTACGCCGCTGGTGCCCGGGGAGGCCGCGGCCGGCGGCTGGTCGACGTAGACGCTCTGGAGCCGGCGCAGCATGAGCGATTCGACGGGTCCGATGGCAGACACAGCTGGGATTCCCCTCCGCAAATGAAAAACGGGGGCGGAGAGTGGGCGCGCGGGGTCTTTGCAAAAGGAGTGAGAAGGATGCGCGCCGGGGAGCCGCCCCCGTGTCCACGATCCCATCACGGAGTGGGGGTGCCACGCAAAGCGATTACCCGGCGGCCGTCAGCAGGGCCCGCACCAGGGCCCGTACGGATACCTGGAACAACCGTTCCGGGTCCACCGGCCGGGCCAGGGCGCGGGCCAGGGGCGGGTCGTGGGGGGCGTCGGCCGGGTCCCACAGCTCGCTCTCGGCGGGGGACTGGGTGGGGGAGCGTTCGCGATTGCGCTCGACCAGGACGAAGCCGATGATCTGGAACTGGATCGCGCGCACCGCGTCGGCGGCCCGTGCTCCGCGCAGTCCGGCCGCGTGCACCTCGTGCACCAGGGCCTGCTGTGCGGGCAGGAACATCCGCTCGGTGAGGCCGCGTTCGTGGACCATCGCGATCAGGTGCGGGCGTTCGCGCAGCTCGCGGCGGAGGATCCGGGCCACCGACAGGATCCGGTCGGCGGGGTTGCGGCCGACCGGGCGGATCGCGCCCATGTCCTGCACGGTCCGCTCCACGAGGGCGTCGAGCAGGGACTCGCGGTTGCCGACGTGCCAGTAGATGGAGGTCACCGCCGTGCCCAGCTCGGCGGCGAGCTTGCGCATGGTCAGGGCGGCCGGGCCGTGCTGTTTGACGAGCGAGGCGGCCGTGTCCAGCACCTCGGCACGGGTCAGCGCGGTTCTGGCCATGAGAGCCTTCCCAACTTTCTGTCGATTCGTCAGATCGGGTCGGTGCAGGGGTCTTTACCCTTCATCGGTCCCGGTGTAACTGTGTTACAGGAAGAACCTACCGAAGGGTGGTGCTGGACATGGCACGCGTACGGTACGGAGCGCGCACCGAGGCAGAGATCGCGGCGTCGCGCGAGAAGAGTTCCAAGCTCCCCGACATCTGGTCCACCGGCGTGGTGGCCGTCTGGGAGAGCGATCCGGACGTGGTGGCGGCAGTCCTGCCGCCGCCGCTGAAGCCGGCCGAACGGCCCCTGGTCCGGGCCAACATCAGCAAGGTGGACCTGCCCGGATACCCGCTCGGCGCCGGCTCCGTGGCCGTCGCCGCCCAGCACGACGGGGTCGAGGGCTGGTACCCGCTGGTCATGCCGATGACCATGGAACGCGCCCTGACCGGCGGCCGCGAGGTCTTCGGCGAGCCCAAGAAGCTCGGCGAGGTCACCGTGGAGCGCGACGGCCTGGTCGTCCGGGCCTCGCTGGCCCGGCACGGGATCGCCTTCGTGGAGGTGCGCGGGGCCGTGGACCGCGAAATGCCGCTGCCCGAACCCACCACCAAGACCGACTTCTACTTCAAGTTCCTTCCCGCCGTGGACGGTTCGGGCTTCGACTGCGACCCGGTCCTCGTGCACTGCACGCGCAACGAGAAGGTCCGCAAGCTGGAGCACATCACCGGCGACGTGGTGCTCCGGGAGTCGATGTTCGACCCCATCGCGGACCTCCCCGTACGCCGCGTCGTCGAGATCACCATCGGTGAGAAGACCACCGACCAGAAGGGCAGGGTCGTCGAGCGGGTCAGCGCCCAGGCCCTGCTCCCCTACATCCACCAGCGCTACGACGACCCCATGCAGATCCTCGACGGACCGCCCGAGGGGAGCGTCTGATGCGACTCGAACCAGGACAGGTGGCCGTGGTCACCGGAGCCGCCAGCGGCATCGGGCTCGCCATGGCCCGCCGCTTCGCCGCCGAGGGACTGAAGGTGGTGCTCGCCGACGTGGAGGAGGGCGCCCTGCGCGAGGCCGCCGGGGAACTCGCGGCGGACGGCGCCGAGGTGCTCGCCAAACTCGTCGACGTCAGCGACCGGGACTCCGTGATCTCCCTCGCCGACGCCGCCTACGAGACCTTCGGCGCCGTGCACGTGCTCTGCAACAACGCGGGCGTCGGCTCCGGCGCCGAGGGCCGCATGTGGGAGCACGAGCCCAACGACTGGAAATGGGCCTTCTCCGTCAACGTCTGGGGCGTCTTCCACGGCATCCAGGCCTTCGTCCCCCGCATGATCGAGGCCGGCGGCCCCGGCCACGTCGTCAACACCTCCTCCGGGGACGGCGGCATCGCCCCGCTGCCCACCGCCTCGGTGTACGCGGTCACTAAGGCGGCCGTGGTCACCATGACCGAATCGCTCTACGCCCACCTCAAGGCGGAGGGCGCGGCCATCGGAGCCTCCGTCCTCTTCCCCGGACCGCACATGCTGCGCACCGGGCTGTGGGAATCGCACCGCAACCGGCCCGACCGGTACGCCAAGGAACGCCCGCGCAAGTCCCCGTACCGCAGCCTCGACCAGTACGAGGCCGCGATGAAGCAGGCCGGGCACGAGGTGAACTTCACGCCGGTCGAGGACGTCGCCGCCCACGTCGTGGACGGCATCCGCGCCGACCGCTTCTGGATGCTCCCCGACAGCGAGCACAGCGACCGGCAGATCCGTGCCCGCTCGCAGTCGATGCTCGACCGGGCCAACCCCGCCTATCTGGAGAGCTTCATCCTCGACTGAGGGAACCGACAGGAGTGCAGTGAGTACGTACGAAGACCCGTATCTGATCATTTCCTCCGACTGCCACGCGGGGCTGCCCACCGAGCAGTACCGCCCCTACCTGGACAGCGCGTTCCACCCCCAGTTCGACGAGTTCCTCGGACAGCGCGACGCCCGCCGCGCCGAGGCCACCAAGCTGGGCGTGCGCAACGAGGCCTTCGCCGAGAAGTGGTTCCACGACCACGAGGAAGGCCTCAAGGGCGGCTGGGACGTCTCCCAGCGGCTGAAGGAACTCGACGGCGACGGCGTGGCCGCCGAGGTCGTCTTCCCCGACGCCGACGCCGTGGACAGCCAGACCGCCGCCCCCTTCGGGGTGGGCCTCGGGCTCTCCGGCGACCAGGACCCCGTCCTCGGCATGGCGGGCGCCCAGGCGCACAACCGCTGGCTCGCCGAGTTCGTCTCCGAGAACCCCGAACGCCACTGCGGGGTCGCCCTGCTCCCCATCACCGGCGATCCGGACAAGGTGGTCGCCGAGATCCACCGCGCCAAGGAATCGGGGCTCGGCGCCCTGATGATCCCCGCGATGTGGGTGGACAAGGCGCCCTACCACGACCGCCGTTACGACCCGGTGTGGGCGGCCGCGGCCGAGACGCAGATGCCGATCGTCACCCACTCGGGATCCTCGCCGCGCCACGAGTACGGGGACCACCTGGGCATCTTCGTCTCCGAGGTCACCTGGTGGCCCTCGCGCCCGCTGTGGTTCCTGCTCTGGTCCGGGGTCTTCGAGCGGCACCCGGGGCTGAAGTTCGGCGTCGCCGAGTCCGGCTGCTGGTGGCTGCCGAACCAGCTGTGGTTCATGGACCGGCTCTACCTGGGCGCGCACGGCGGCAAGAAGCTCTCGCCCTTCGAGGAGCTGAAGCGGCCGCCGAGCGAGTACCTGGACCGCCAGGTGTTCATCTGCGCCACCAACACCAAGCGGCGCGAGCTCGCCCAGCGCTACGAGATCGGCGTGGACAACATCCTGTGGGGCTCGGACTTCCCGCACCCCGAGGGGACCTGGCCCGCCACCCGGAACTGGCTGAAGAACACCTTCCACGACATCCCGGTCGGCGAGACCCGCCGCATGCTGGGCCTCGCGGCGGCGGAGGTCTTCGGCTTCGACACCGAGAAGCTGGCGCCGATCGCCCGCCGGATCGGGCCCACCCCGGCCGAGCTGGGCCAGAGCGAGGACCAGGCGGCCGTCGAAGCCTCCTGGGCGCGCTCGCGCGACGTGGGCCGGCACTGGCTGACGGAGAACGACTTCCCGGTCCTGGGGGTGAACGGATGACCTCGGCCGAGGATCGCGAGGACCGCTACACCGTCATCTCGGCGGACTGCCACGCGGGCGCCGACCTGCTGGACTACAAGCCGTACCTGGAGAAGCGGTACCACGAGGAGTTCGACGCCTGGGCCGCCACCTACGTGAACCCGTACGAGGACCTCCTCGCGGACTCGGCGGACGCCAACTGGAACTCCCAGCGCCGGCTGGCCGAGCTGGAGGCCGACGGGATCGTCGCGGAAGTCCTCTTCCCCAACACCATCCCGCCGTTCTTCCCCAAGTCCTCGCTGATGGCCCAGCCCCCGACGCCTTCGGAGTTCGCCCTGCGCTGGGCGGGGCTCCAGGCCCACAACCGGTGGCTGGCCGACTTCTGCGCGGACGCCCCGGGCCGGCGCGCGGGCGTGGTCCAGATCCTTCTGAACGACGTCGACGAGGCGGTGCGCGAGATCCGCCGCACCCGCAAGGCCGGCCTCACCGGCGGGGTCCTGCTGCCGGGGGTCCCGCCGGGCTCCGGGATCCCCGAGCTCCACTCGCAGGTCTACGACCCGATCTGGGCCGTCTGCGACGAGCTCGACGTCCCGGTCAACCACCACGGCGGTTCCGCGTCGCCGCCGCTGGGCGACGAACCGGCCGCGCGGGCCGTCTTCATGGTGGAGACCACCTGGTTCTCCCACCGGGCCCTGTGGCACCTCATCTTCGGCGGGGCCTTCCGCCGCAACCCCGGACTGAAACTGGTCCTGACGGAGCAGGGCTCCGGCTGGATCCCCGGGGTGATGGACATGCTCGACTACTACCACGGCCGCCTGGTGGCGGCCTCGGCCACCGCCGAGGCCAAGTTCGGGGCGGGCCTGGCGGAGTCCATGGGCAAGGGGCCCAGCGAGGTCTGGCGGGACAACTGCTTCGTGGGAGCCAGCTTCATGCGCCCCCACGAGGTCCCGCTGCGGGAGCGGATCGGCCTCGACAAGATCATGTGGGGCAGCGACTACCCCCACGACGAGGGCACCACCCCGTTCTCCCGCGAGGGCCTGCGCATCGCCTACGCGGGCCTGCCGCGCGAGGAGGTCGCCGCCATGGTCGGCGGCAACGCCGCCCGGGTGTACGGCTTCGACCTCGGCCTCCTCGACGTGCTGGCCGCGAAGCACGGCCCGCTGGTCTCCGAGATCGCGGAGCCCCTGACGGAGGTACCGGCGGGCGCGACCAGCCCGGCCTTCGCCCGAGGGGGCTCGGTCCGGGTCTGGTGACGCGGGCGCACGCGGGCCCCGGGCCCCGCGGCCCGGTGCCCCGGTGACCCGGCCGTGAACCCGCCGGAGCGGCTCAGTCCTTGCGGACGAGCCGCTCCGGCGGGATCCGCTCCGCCCCGGTCACTTGCGTCCCCCGGCGCACCTCGATCACCAGCTCGTCCAGGGACGCCAGCGGGGACAGGTCCACGGTCCCCAGGCATTCGCTCAGCACCACCCGGCGCAGCGCCCCGAACTCGCGCAGCGACTCCAGCGATCCCTCCAGGGCGCACCGGATCAGGACGAGCCGCGCGAGGCGCTCGTAGGGCAGGAGCGCCGCGACCGACACCGGCGCGGCATGGCGGATCTGCAGGCTGTCCAGGCCCCTGACGGGCAGGGCCCGTACCAGCTGCCGGTACTGGGTGCTCCCGGCCACCGTCAGCGTCGTCACCCCCGGCCACCGCTCGATCCCGTCCAGGGTCATCCGCCGGGCGCCCTGCCACAGGTGCAGCGCGGTCAGCGACCCGGCCGCCGGGACCTCACCGATCCGCCGCTCCCGCGGCTCGAAGCCGATGACCAGGGAACGCAGCCCCGGCACCCCCGCGAGCGGGGCCAGCGACAGGTCGTCCCGCAGGTAGCCGAAGGCGAGGCTGTCCGTGCCCAGGTCGGACACCACCTCGATCCCGTCCACCTGCGGGCAGTCCAGCACGCCCAGGTGCCGCAGCGCCGGGTGCCCGGCCAGCGGGGACAGATCGGCCAGCCGCGGATTGCGGTGCAGGATCAGCGACTCCAGGTCCCGGCGCCGGGTGATCTCCTCCGGTACCGGGCCGTCCCAGGTGACGTGCAGCCGGCGGATGTGCGGCAGCCCGTCCAGGGCCTTCAGCTGGCCTTCCGTGCGTACGTGCAGGTGGGCCACGCGCATGGGGGCGTCGGCCAGCACCGTCTCGGCGTACACCTCCACGGGGAACCGCCCCCAGGCGTCTGATAGTTCGCGGGCCGCCTCGTAGCGGTCGTCCGTCCGGAAGCCCGCGATCACCTGCAGCGCCCGGTCGCCGCCCACCAGCGCCGCCGTACGGATCGTAGCGGCCGCCTCGCCCTCGGTGAGCCCGGCCGGTTCCGGCAGCAGCTCCAGCACCAGCTCGCCCGCCTTGGCCAGCCCCTCGGCCTGGCTCGGGGACCGCGGGGGCAGCAGCCGCGCCGTACGGGTCTCCACCTCGCGCCAGACCTCCGGGTCCAGTTCCGGCGCGTGCTCCAGACAGGCCGCGGCGAGCAGCACCAGCCGGCTGCGGTCGGCCTCGGACCGGTCCGCGCGGGCCAGCAGCTCCCGCAGCAGGTAGGCGCGTTCGTCGGGCCGGGCGTGGCCCACCGCCATCCGGAAGACGTTGTCCCAGGTGTCCTCGTGCGCGTTGCGCACCAGGGCGCCGAAGTCCCGGGCCTCCACCGCCGCCTTGGCGCCGAGGTAGTCCTGGAAGGTGCGGTGGACGAAGTGGACCGAGCCCGGTACCAGCTCCCGCAGCAGCCCGCTGCGGATCAGCAGGTGCCGGAACACCATCTGCGCGGGTCCTTGGGCCCTGACCTGCGGCATGGCGTCGAGGGACTCGGCGATCATCGCGATCGCCTCGTCGTCCGACGCCTCCACCTGCCCGTTGCGGATCAGCCAGTACGCGAGCCGCTGGAGCAGCAAGGTCTGCTCGTCGCGGCTGAGGTAGACGCCCTCGACCCGGTAGATGTCCCGCTCGCTGTCGCGGCGGATCAGGAGCATGTCCAGGGCGGCGTCGTAGAGCTCCTTGCGGGCCCGGGGCAGGTACATCCGCCGGTCCCGGTTGAGCGCGCACAGCAGGGCGCACATCAGCGGGTTCGTCGCGAGCCTGCCCAGGTCCCGTCTGGTGTCCACCGCTTCGAGGAGCGCCGTCTCGCACCGGTCGAGCAGCGCCCGCTCCCGCGCCGAGCCCTCGCCCTGCCCCTCGGCCCCCGCCGGGCTCCCGGCCTCCGCCTCGACCCGGGAGCGGGCGGAGGCGTGCCAGTGCGTGATGAAGGCCTTCACGTCCTCGCGCTCCATCGGCAGCAGGGCGAGGGGGGAGAACCCCTGGGCGGTCAGCCAGTCCTCGGGGACGGCCGAGGGCCGGGTGGTGACCACGAAGCGGGCCGCGGGATAGGCGGCGAGCAGCTGGCGCAGCCAGGACTCGGTGCGGCTGCGCAGCCACGGCGGCACCTCGTCGACCCCGTCGACCAGCACCAGCGCCCGGCCCACGGAGAGCAGGTGTTCGACCCAGCCCGCGGGCGGGGTCAGCGGTACGCCGGTCGCGTCCAGCCAGTCCGCCGGCCGGGGCAGCCCGGTGGGGGAGTTGAACGAGCGCAGCGGCAGGACGAAGGGGACCAGCCTGTTCCAGTCCCGCAGCTGGGTGCCGAAGCTGCTGCGGGCCGCGTTGAGGGCCAGCCACTGGACGAGGGTGCTCTTGCCCGACCCGGCCGGGCCGCGCAGCAGTACCCGCTCGGCGGCGTCCAGGGCCAGTTCGGCCTTCATCGGCGTCTGCAGGCCGGGCTCTTCCAGGAGCTGGGCCCCGGCGACCGCGAGGCTGATGTAGGCCAGGTCCAGCGGCCATTCCTGGCGGCCCTGGCTGAAGGTCAGGCCGAAGAGCTGGACCCGGCTCTGGGTCTGGGCCACGTACTGCGCGTACTCCTCCTCGAAGGCCGCCGCGGCCCGCTCCGCCTCGGCGCGGGCCTCGGAGGGCGGGAGGCCCTCGGCGTGCTCCGCGTGCTCCGTCCGCTTCTTGGGGGCGTACCGGGCCGCGTACTCCAGGGAGTACGCGCGGCACACCGAGAGCAGCTCCCGGTACGCGGTGCGGGCCGCCGGGTTCAGGGCGGCGCCGGCCGGGGGCGGCAGGGCCACGGGCCGCTCCGGCTCCCCGGCCCGCTCCGGCGCGCCCGGCCGCTCCGGCCGCCCGGACCCCTCGGTCTGTCCCGCCTCGCCCGGCCGGCCGGCCTCGCCCTCCGGGTCCGCCGGGCCCGCCCTGTTCGTCCGCTCCGGCCCTTCGGCCCGGCCCGCCGCTCCTCTGGCCGGCCCCGGCCCGTTGGCCGAGAAGAGGGCCCGCGCCTCTTCCCGGCCCAGCGTGGCGAAGGCGTCGCCCACCGCCGACACCGCGGCCAGCCGGTCCCGCTCCGTCAGTCCGTCGCACGCCGCGGCCAGCCGGGCCGCCAGCCCGCGCGCGAAGCTCCGTAGGGCCGGCCTGCCCCGCTGGCCGGCCGGTGCCAGTTCCTGTGCCACCACGTTCGCCACCCGTAAGGCGGCCGTCTCGAAAGCCGTCATCCCCGTGTCCTCCCCCAGGACGTCCCCCGCACGGACATCATCCTCCGAACCGGCGGTAACTCAGATGGATACCGATCGGTAACAACCTCTAGCCGAGCCCCCGAACCCGCCTCTATGGTGCGGACATGCCGAACCTGCCCGATGTCGTGCTGTGGTCCATACCCGCCTTCGTACTGCTCACGGTCATCGAGCTCGTGAGCTACCGCATCCATCCCGA
Source organism: Streptomyces sp. GL_140 (assembly GCF_057834465.1). NCBI lineage: Bacteria > Bacillati > Actinomycetota > Actinomycetes > Kitasatosporales > Streptomycetaceae > Streptomyces > Streptomyces sp. GL_140. Next base: position 2,054,120 of record NZ_CM174404.1, on the reverse strand, counting down.
CGAGGACGCCGCCGGGTACGAGACCAAGGACGCCGTCACCAGCCTCGGCATGGGGATCGGCAGCCTGGCCTTCGACTTCCTCTGGAAGATCCCGATCCTCGCGATCTACACCGCGGTCTACGAGCTCACCCCGCTCCGGGTCCCCGTCCTGTGGTGGACCGTCCCGCTCATGCTGCTCGCCCAGGACTTCTTCTACTACTGGCAGCACCGCGGCCACCACGTCATCCGGATCCTGTGGGCCTGCCACGTCGTCCACCACAGCAGCCGCAAGTTCAACCTCACCACCGCCCTGCGCCAGCCCTGGACCAGCGCCACCTCCTGGCCGTTCTACCTGCCGATGATCGCGCTGGGCGTGCACCCGGCCGCCATCGCGTTCTGCTACTCGGTCAACCTCGTCTACCAGTTCTGGATCCACACCGAGCGCATCGACAAGCTGCCCCGCCCCGTCGAGTTCCTCTTCAACTCGCCCTCCCACCACCGCGTCCACCACGCCTCCCAGGGCGGCTACCTGGACCGCAACTTCGGCGGGATCCTGATCGTCTGGGACCGGATGTTCGGCTCCTGGGTGGGGGAGACCGACAAACCCGTCTTCGGTCTCACCAAGAACATCAGCACCTACAACCCGCTGCGCGTGGCCACCCACGAATACGCCTCCATCGCCCGCGACGTGAAGGCCGCCCGGAGCTGGCGCGAGCGCGCCGGACGCGTCTTCGGCGGCCCCGGCTGGCAGCCCGCCGGCGCTGACGCCGGAGCCACCACCGTGTCCGCGAAGGCCTCGGAGCACGCCGCGTGAGCGCCACCGAGTCCCGTACGCCCTCCTGGGCGCGCCCCGTCGTGGCGCCGGGCGCCGGGCCCGCCGCGCGGATCCTGCTCGGCGCCTTCGCGGCCGCCACCGCCCTCGACCTCGGATCGCTCCTCGCGGGCTGGCACCCGGGACACCTCGTCGCCAAGCCGCTGCTGATGCCGCTGCTCGTGGCCTACGCGGCCCTGGCCGCCCGGGGCACCGGCCGTCCGGCCCCCCGGCTGCTGATCGCGGCCCTGCTGTTCGGCTGGGGCGGAGACCTGGCCCTGCTCTTCGACGCCGACCCGGCCTTCTTGATCGGCATGGGCTCCTTCGCCGCCGGGCACGTCTGCTACCTCCTGCTCTTCGGCCGCCGCCGCTCCCATCCGGCGCTCGGGGCCGCGTACGCCGGCGCGCTGCTCTCCACCGTCACGCTGCTCTGGGGCGACCTGCCCGCCGACCTGCGGATCCCCGTCGCCGGATACAGCCTGCTGCTCACCGCCATGGCCTTGCGGTCCAGCGCCCTCGGGTGGCGGGCGGGACTCGGCGGGGCGCTGTTCCTGCTCTCCGACACGCTCATCGCCACCGGGGTCGCCGACTGGCCGCAGCTGCCCCGGGCGGACTTCTGGATCATGGCGACGTACGTGGCGGCCCAGTACCTGCTGGCCACGGGAGCGCTCGCCTCGGAGCGGGCGTACGGTAGGGAAGTCCTACAGGACTGAACCATCTGTCTCCATCCCCTAGCCGGAGGACTGCATCACCATGCGCGCCACCGTCATCCACGCCCCGCACGACATCCGCGTGGAGGAGGTGCCCGACGCTGCGATCCAGCGCCCCGAGGACGCCGTCGTCCGCGTGCTGCGCTCCTGCATCTGCGGCAGCGACCTGTGGGCCTACCGGGGAGAGGCCAAGCGCCAGCCCGGTCAGCGGATCGGCCACGAATTCCTCGGTGTCGTCGAGGCGACCGGCACGGCCGTCTCCGGCCTGCGCGCCGGAGACCTCGTCGTCGCCCCCTTCATGTGGTCCGACGGCACCTGCGACTACTGCTCCGAGGGCCTGTACACCTCCTGCGTGCACGGCGGCTTCTGGGGCTCGGTCGGCCACGACGGCGGGCAGGGCGAGGCGGTCCGCGTCCCGCACGCCGACGGCACCCTGGTGAAGCTGCCCGCCGAGGCGGTCTCCGACGACCACCTGCTGACCGGTCTGCTGGCGCTGTCCGACGTCATGGGCACCGGCCACCACGCCGCGCTGGGCGCGGGGGTCCGCGAGGGCTCCACGGTCGCCGTCGTCGGCGACGGCGCGGTCGGCCTGTGCGGGGTCCTCGCCGCCAAGCGCCTCGGCGCCGAGCGGATCATCGCACTGGGCCGCCACGCGGCCCGTACGGACATCGCCAAGCTCTTCGGGGCCACCGACGTCGTCGCCGAGCGGGGCGAGGCCGCCGAGGCGGCCGTGCGCGAGCTCACCGGCGGCCAGGGCGCCCACTCCGTCATCGAGGCGGTCGGCACGGAGCAGTCCATGCGCACCGCCGTGAACATCACCCGCGACGGCGGGGCCATCGGCTACGTCGGCGTCCCGCACGGCAGCGGCACCGGCCTCGACCTCGGTGTCATGTTCGACCGCAACATCACCCTGCGCGGCGGCGTCGCGCCGGTCCGGGCGTACATCCCGGAGCTGCTGGCGGACGTGCTCAGCGGCGCGATCGACCCGGCGCCCGTCTTCGACCGGGCCGTCTCCCTGGACGAGGTCCCGGACGGCTACCGCGCGATGGACGACCGCAGCGCGCTCAAGGTGATCATCAAGGGCTAGTGCCGCTCCGCGGACCGCGGATCACGCAACGAGGGAGGGGCCGGCCGGGGGAGTACCCCGGCCGGCCCCTCCGTCACACGATCCGTTCCGCTACTTCACGGCCTTCAGCGCGTCGACCACGCCGTATCCGTAGTAGCCGGTCTGGCCCCACTTGCTCGCGCAGGTGGTGGCGTCGACCAGGGTGCCCGTGGCGTCGTAGATCTGCGTCGGGCAGGCCGCCTTCGTCGCCTGGCCCTTGAGCATCGCCTGGAGCTGCGACGGGGTCGCCCACGGGTGCGCGCTCTTGAGCAGGGCCGCGACGCCCGCGACGTGCGGGGTGGCCATCGAGGTGCCCTGCTTGTAGCCGTATCCGCCGCCCGGGAGGGTGGACAGCACGCGGCCGTTGGCGTCCGGGGTGGCCGGGATCTGCCACTTGTCGCCGCCGGGGGCGGCGACGTCGACGACGCCGAGGCCGTAGCTGGAGTAGTAGGACCGCAGGCCCTTGTCACCGGTCGCGCTGACCGTCACCACGCCCGGCAGCTGTGTGGGCAGGTCCAGGCAGACCTTCGGGTCGATGGTGCGCGGCACCGGGGTGGCGTCGTCGGGGCTGGTGTCGTCGACGATCGAGGCGGCCGACAGGTCCCAGTTGGAGTTCCCGGCCGCGGCGACGTTGAGGACGCCCTTGCGCTCGGCGTACTTGCTCGCCCGGGTGAGGGCCTCCACCAGCGCCTTCTGGTCGTCGTCCGTCTTGCAGTTGAACATCCACGGGTCGACGTAGTAGCTGTTGTTGGTCACCTCGATCCCCTTCTCGGCGGCGAACATGAAGCCGCACACGACCGCCTCGGTGAAGAAGAGGTTGGTCCCGTGCTCGGCCACCTTGATGCCGGCGACCTTCACGCCGGGCGCGACCCCGCTGATGCCGATGCCGTTGCGGGGGGCCGCGATGGTGCCCGCCACGTGGGTGCCGTGGTCGCTGCCGTCGGCGTACGGACGCCAGGCGCCGTCGGTGGTGTCGGCGACGCCGCCGACGCAGTTGGCCGACTGCTCCTTGGAGAAGTTCGCCGCGAGATCCGGGTGGGTGTCGTCAACGCCCGTGTCGATGACCCCCACCGTGACGTTCGGGCTGCCATCGTTGATCTTGTGAGCCTCGTCGGCCTTGATTGCCCGCAGGTCCCACTGGTTGGGTTCCAGCGGTTCCTGACCCTCCGTGGCGCTCGCCGCCGCCTTGGCGGCCTCCGCCGCGCTCAGCTTCTGCGTCGTGCCCTCCTCGGTGGTCTGCACCGCCGTCAGCGGGGCCGTCCGGGTGGCGCCGACCGATACGAACAGGCTGCGCTGTCCGCGGAGCTGCTTGGCGAAGTCGGGGTTCTGGGAGTGGGCGACGACCACTCCGATCTGCTCATAGGCGATGACGACGGTGCCGCCGGCCCGCTCGATGGCCTTCTTCGCCTGCTTCACGGTGCCGTACGCGGTCAGGTTCGCCACGTACGACAGCTTGGGGCCGGAGGTGTCGGGCTTGGCCGTCGCCGCCGAGTCCGCCGTGCTGCCGAGCGGTGCGGCGGAGGCCGCCACCGAGGGCAGGAAGGCGAGCGAGGCGGTGAGCGCCAGGCCGACCGGAAGGGCGAGTGCGCGCCGCCGGTGACCGGTTCCCGGATGAGCCATGGGTTCTCCACATCATCGTGAAAAAGCCGCGCGGGCGCGGTCGCGCCCGACGGGTTCATGACAGGCGAACCTAGTGCCGTCGTTCGACTCCGCGCCATCAGTTCGAGAAATCAGTTTCCTCGGAAACAAAGGGTGTTGAACCGTCCCGACCCGCCGGCCGTGCCGTTGACAGGGGGGATCAGCGCCACCGTCCCCCCACACGGAGGTTGTTTTGTCCGTCGTCCCCACCGCACCCGCGTCACAAGGAGAGTCCCCCGTGACCACCGAAGCAGCGCCGCCCCCGGGCAGCGCGGGAGCGCCGCCGGCGAGCCCCGCGGCCGAAGAGTTCGTACGCGTCCAGCAGAGCGCGGAGTTCACCGAACTGCGCCGCGCCCACCGCTCCTTCGCCTTCCCGCTCACCGTGGCGTTCATCGCCTGGTACCTGCTCTACGTCCTGCTCTCCAACTACGCGGGCGGCTTCATGGGGACCAAGCTCTTCGGGAACATCAACGTCGCCCTCGTGCTCGGCCTCGCCCAGTTCGCGACGACCTTCCTGATCGCCTTCCTGTACTCGCGGCACGCGGCCGTCAGGCTCGACCCCAGGGCCTCGGCCATCAAGGCGCAGATGGAGGCCGGAGCGTGAGCGCCCCCCTGCTGGTCGCCACCGGCGCCGCGGCCACGGCGGGCACCACCGTCGCCGCCGGAGCCACCGAGCACCGCCCGCTGATCATCACCCTGTTCGGGCTGTTCGTCGTGGCCACCCTGGCCATCACGATCTGGGCCGGCCGCCAGACCAAGGGCGCCGCCGACTTCTACGCGGGCGGCCGCCAGTTCACCGGTTTCCAGAACGGCCTGGCCATCTCCGGCGACTACATGTCCGCCGCGTCCTTCCTCGGCATCGCCGGAGCCATCGCGCTCTTCGGCTACGACGGTTTCCTCTACTCCATCGGCTTCCTCGTGGCCTGGCTGGTCGCGCTGCTCCTCGTCGCCGAGCCGCTGCGCAACTCCGGCCGCTACACGATGGGCGACGTGCTCGCGTACCGGATGCGCCAGCGCCCCGTACGGACCGCCGCCGGCACCTCCACGATCGTCGTCTCGATCTTCTACCTGCTCGCCCAGATGGCCGGTGCCGGCGTGCTCGTCTCGCTGCTCCTCGGCATCACCAGCGACCTCGGCAAGATCGTGATCGTCTCGCTGGTCGGCGTCCTGATGATCCTCTACGTCACCATCGGCGGGATGAAGGGCACCACCTGGGTCCAGATGATCAAGGCGGTGCTGCTCATCGCGGGCACCCTGCTGATCACCTTCCTGGTGCTGCTCAAGTTCAACTTCAACATCTCCGACCTGCTCGGCAAGGCCGCCGACAACAGCGGTCAGGGCGCGAAGTTCCTGGAGCCCGGCCTGAAGTACGGCAAGGACTCGCTCACCAAGCTCGACTTCATCTCGCTGGGCCTGGCCCTGGTCCTCGGCACCGCCGGCCTGCCGCACATCCTGATCCGGTTCTACACCGTGCCCACGGCCAAGGCCGCCCGTAAATCCGTCAACTGGGCCATCGGAATCATCGGCGCCTTCTACCTGATGACGATCGTCCTCGGCTTCGGCGCCGCGGCCCTGCTCAAGCGGGCCGACATCATCGCCTCCAACAAGGCCGGAACCACCGCGGCCCCGCTGCTCGCCCAGGAGATCGGCGGCGGCGCGGACTCCACCGGCGGAGCGGTCCTGCTCGCCGTGATCTCCGCGGTGGCCTTCGCCACCATCCTCGCGGTCGTGGCGGGCCTGACCCTGGCCTCCTCCTCGTCCTTCGCCCACGACATCTACGTGAACGTGATCCGCAAGGGCAGGGCGACCGAGAAGGAAGAGGTACGGGCGGCCCGCTGGTCCACCGTGGTCATCGGCGCCGCGGCCATCGCCCTCGGAGCCATGGCCCGGGACCTCAACGTCGCCGGACTGGTCGCGCTCGCCTTCGCGGTCGCGGCCTCCGCCAACCTGCCGACGATCCTCTACAGCCTCTTCTGGAAGCGCTTCACCACCCAGGGAGCGCTCTGGTCCATCTACGGAGGCCTGATCACGGCGGTCGGCCTGGTGCTCTTCTCCCCGGTCGTGTCCGGAAAGCCCACCTCGATGTTCAAGGACGCCGACTTCTACTGGTTCCCCCTGGAGAACCCGGGGATCATCTCGATCCCGGTCGGCTTCCTGCTGGGATGGCTGGGAACCGTCCTTTCCAAGGAGGAGGCCGACCCGCAGAAGTTCGCGGAGCTCGAGGTCCGCTCACTGACCGGCATCGGCGCGGCCTGACACGCTGCGCCCGAGCGAAATAGTCCGAACACCCAGCGTGGCCGTGTCGTATTTCCCTACGACGCGGCCACGTCCCGTCTCGTTCCTTTGGGCACCCCTACATGTCACGGCAGTCGCGTAGGCTCGTTTATAACGACCGCGCTCTATCCACAGCGGCGTAAACCTCTACAAACCGGACAGGGGAGGGGGCCCACAGTGCTTCTCGACACCTATGGCCGCGTGGCCACTGACCTGCGCGTCTCGCTCACCGACCGGTGTAACCTGCGCTGTACCTACTGCATGCCCGAAGAGGGCCTCCAGTGGCTCGGCAAAACCGATCTGCTCAGCGACGAAGAGATAGTGCGGCTGATCCACATCGCCGTCACCAGGCTCGGCATCACGGACGTCCGCTTCACCGGCGGCGAGCCGCTCCTGCGCCCCGGCCTCGTCGGGATCGTCGAGCAGTGCGCGGCCATGGAGCCCCGCCCCAAGATGTCCCTGACCACCAACGGCATCGGCCTCAAGCGCACCGCTCAGGCCCTCAAGGCCGCCGGCCTGGACCGGGTGAACGTTTCCCTGGACACCCTGCGGCCCGAGGTCTTCAGGACCCTCACCCGGCGCGACCGCCACAAGGACGTCATCGAGGGCATGGCGGCCGCCCGCGAGGCCGGCCTCACTCCCGTCAAGGTCAATGCCGTGCTGATGCCCGGACTGAACGACGACGAGGCCCCCGACCTGCTCGCCTGGGCCGTGGAGAACGAGTACGAGCTCCGCTTCATCGAGCAGATGCCGCTCGACGCCCAGCACGGCTGGAAGCGCGAGGGCATGATCACCGCCGGGGACATACTGCAGTCCCTGCGCACCCGCTTCACGCTCACCGAGGAAGGCGCCGAGGAGCGCGGCACCGCCCCGGCCGAGCGCTGGATCGTGGACGGCGGCCCGGCCACGGTCGGAGTCATCGCCTCGGTCACCCGCCCCTTCTGCGGCGCCTGCGACCGTACGCGCCTGACCGCCGACGGCCAGATCCGCACCTGCCTCTTCGCCACCGAGGAGTCGGACCTGCGCGCGGCCCTGCGCTCGGGCGCCGCGGACGAGGAGATCGCCCGCCTGTGGAAGGTGGCGATGTGGGGCAAGAAGGCCGGATCCGGTCTCGACGACCCGTCCTTCCTGCAGCCCGACCGCCCGATGTCGGCGATCGGCGGCTAGGGCGCAGGTCCCAGTACCGCCCCGGGCGCCCGCCGTCCGGGACTTCCCCGAGGGCTCGGCAGCGGCTACAACCGCTCCGAGCCCTCCGGCTACCCCTCAGACTCTGAAGCGATCCACTCGTCGAGCTTCACGACGTCCTTGAGGAAGCCGCGGACCCCCAGGAACTGGGAGAGGTGCTCGCGGTGCTCCTCGCACGCCAGCCAGGTCTTGCGGCGCTCGGGGGTGTGCAGCTTCGGGTTGTTCCATGCCAGCACCCAGGCGGCCGCGTCACGGCAGCCCTTGGCCGAACAGGTGGGTGCGGTGTCGCCGGATGCGTCGTTTCGAGGTGCGTCGTCGAGGGGAGTCACGGCTCAACCCTAAGACGGAAAGGCGACGCCGAGCAGCCACGGGGGGAGCTGCCCGGCGTCGGTCCGTCGCTCCGACGGGGGATGCGGAGCGCGTAGGCAGTATGTCACGCAGGACCCCGTGAGGTGCACTGGAACTTCATGATTGATCTGAGCTTTTCTTGAGGTTTCCCTCGTCCGGCGCGGGGTGCACAGGGGCCGGGATGAAGTGCGAGGGGAGCGAGGGCGTCGACTCCCGTCCCGCGTTGGCGATGACCACCGCCACGTACGGCAGCAGGGCCCCCGCGACGAGCGTCACGATGGCCACGGGCCGCTGCACGTTCCACAGGACGACCGTGGCGATGACCGACAGGGTTCTGATGGCCATCGAGATCACGTACCGGCGCTGACGTCCCCGCACGTCCTCGGCGAGGCTCATCCGGGCCCCCGTGATCCGGAAGACCTCGGCCTTGTTCCGCTTCGACCGCTCCACAACCCACCACCCGATCAACCGCCGAACACTCCCCGGCCCGGACCCTCCCAAGGTACGCCGCCCCTTACGGCCCGGGGAGAGCGGGTATCCCCCGAATGGAGCTGTCCGAAATGCGCTGTACGCCGGACGGGTCGAGACTGGGCCCACGTGCGCACGACGCGCCAGGAGGAGGCTCGACATGCATTGGTTGTGGGCGATCATCGTCGGTTTTGTGCTGGGCCTGATAGCCCGGGCGATCCTGCCGGGAAAGCAGCACCAGCCGCTCTGGCTGACTACTGTCTTCGGCATCATCGGCGCCGTGGTCGGCAACGCGGTGGCCTCGTGGATCGGTGTGGCCGACACCAAGGGCATCGACTGGATCCGGCACTTGCTGCAGCTTGCCGGAGCCGTCGTGATCGTCGGGCTCGGTGACATCGTCTACAACGCGCTCCGGGGCAACAAGCGGCAGACCACCTAGAGGCCTCCGGTCCGCGGCTCGGCGGACCATGACGGAGGGGCCGGCCGGACAGTGCGTCCGAACCGGCCCCTCCGCCGTGCGCGGCGGGCGCGCGGCCCGCCGTTCCGCTGTTGCGCGTACCGGCTAGCCGGTCACCTCGACCGCGGCCAGGTTCTTCTTGCCGCGGCGCAACACCAGCCAGCGCCCGTGCAGCAGGTCCTCCTTGGCGGGGACCGCGTCCTCGGCGGTGACCTTCACGTTGTTCACGTAGGCCCCGCCCTCCTTCACGGTCCGGCGGCCGGCCGACTTGCTGGCGACCAGCCCGGTCTCCGCGAGGAGGTCCACGACCAGGCCCGGCTCGGCGACCCTGGCGTGCGGCAGCTCGGACAGGGCCGCGGTCAGCGTGGCCTCGTCCAGCTCCGTCAGGTCGCCCTGGCCGAACAGCGCCTTGGACGCCGCGATCACGGCGGCGCACTGGTCCGCGCCGTGCACCAGCGTGGTCAGCTCCTCCGCGAGCGCCCGCTGGGCGGCGCGCGCCTGCGGCCGCTCGGCGGTCTGAGCCTCCAGCGTCTCCAGCTCCTCACGGGTCTGGAAGGACAGGATCCGCATGTAGGTGGAGATGTCCCGGTCGTCCACGTTCAGCCAGAACTGGTAGAACGCGTACGGGGTGGTCATCTCCGGGTCCAGCCAGACGGCCCCGCTCTCGGACTTGCCGAACTTGGTGCCGTCCGCCTTGACCATCAGCGGGGTCGCCATCGCGTGGACGTGCGCGCCCGGCTCCACCTTGTGGATCAGGTCGAGCCCGGCCGTCAGGTTGCCCCACTGGTCGGAGCCGCCCTGCTGCAGGGTGCAGCCGTAGCGCCGGTACAGCTCCAGGAAGTCCATGCCCTGCAGGAGCTGGTAGCTGAACTCGGTGTAGCTGATGCCCTGGTCGGACTCCAGCCGCTTGGCGACCGAGTCCTTCGTCAGCATCTTGTTGACCCTGAAGTGCTTGCCGATGTCCCGCAGGAACTCGATGGCGGACATGCCCGCCGTCCAGTCCAGGTTGTTCACCATCAGCGCCGCGTTCTCGCCCTCGAAGGACAGGTACGGCTCGATCTGCGAACGGAGGCGGCCCACCCACTCCGAGATGACGGTGGGGTCGTTCAGGGTGCGCTCGGCGGTCGGGCGCGGGTCGCCGATCTGGCCCGTGGCCCCGCCCACCAGTGCCAGCGGCCGGTGTCCGGCCTGCTGGAGCCGGCGCACGGTGAGCACCTGCACCAGGTGTCCCACGTGCAGCGAGGCCGCGGTCGGGTCGAAACCGCAATAGAAGGTGACGGGACCGTCCGCGAAGGCCTTGCGCAGCGCTTCTTCGTCAGTGGACAGCGAGAAGAGCCCGCGCCACTTCAGTTCGTCGACGATGTCCGTCACGGTTCTGGGTCTCCTTGAACGAGATGAAACAGATTGTTGAGGCTTCCCCGCCAGCATAGGCGGGGAAGGCCCGCACGTCAGACGCCTTCCGGGATCAAACTCCCTTGCTGACCGAACTCATGTTGAAGTCGGGGATCCGCAGGGCCGGCATCGCCGCCCTGGTGAACCAGTCGTTCCATTCGCGCGGCAGGGTCTTCTCGGTCCGGCCGGCCTCCGATGCCCGCGAGAGCAGGTCCACGGGGGACTCGTTGAACCGGAAGTTGTTGACCTCGCCGACCACCCGGCCGTCCTCCACCAGGTAGACGCCGTCCCGCGTCAGGCCCGTGAGCAGCAGCGTCGCCGGATCCACCTCGCGGATGTACCAGAGGCAGGTCAGCAGCAGTCCGCGCTCGGTCGCGGCGACCATCTCCTCCAGGGACTTGTCGCCGCCCCCGTCCAGAATCAGGTTTCCGAACGCCGGGGACACCGGCAGGTCGGTCAGGCCCGCGCTGTGCCGGGTCGTGGTCAGCCGGGCCAGCTCGCCGTTCTTGATCCACTCGGTCGCGGGGACCGGCAGGCCGTTGTCGAAGACGGAGGCGTCGTCGCCGGAGCTGTGCGCGATCACGAACGGCGCGGACTCCAGGCCCGGCGCGTTGGGGTCGGAGCGCAGGGTCAGCGGCAGCTCGGTCAGCCGCTCGCCGAGCCGGGTGCCGCCGCCGGGCTTGGAGAAGACCGTCCGGCCCTCCACCGCGTCCCGGGCCGCCGCCGACCACATCTGGTAGATCAGCAGGTCGGCCACGGCCGTCGGCGGCAGCAGCGTCTCGTACCGCCCGGCGGGCAGGTCGATCTTCCGCTCCGCCCAGCCGAGCCGGACCGCCAGCTCCGCGTCCAGCACGGTCGGGTCCACGTCCTTGAAGTCCCGCGTCGCGCGGCCGGCCCAGGCCGAGCGCTGGCGGTCCGGGGACTTCGCGTTGAGCTCCAGGGTGCCGTTGGGCTGGTCGTGGCGCAGGCGCAGCCCCGTAGAGGTGCCCACGTACGTGGAGACCAGCTCGTGGTTGGCGAAGCCGTACAGCTCCCGGCCGCCGGCGCGGGCGCGGGCGAAGGCCTCGCCGAGGGCCGGGGCGAAGGCGTCGAAGACCGAGGAGGAGGTCTCGGCCGGGGCGTCGGTGAAGTCCGGCGAGTACGGGGTCCCCGTGACCAGCGGCTGGGCGTCCTCGGCGGCGGCCGCCTCGCGCGCGGCCGCCTCGGCGGCCCGTACCAGCGGCTCCAGGTCCTCGGCGGTGACGGCGGAGCGCGAGACGACCCCCGAGGCCGTGCCCTCCTTGCCCTCGACCGTGGCGATGACGGTCAGGGTCCGGCCGCGGGTGACGCCGTTGGTCGTCAGGGCGTTGCCCGCCCAGCGCAGGTTGGCCGAGGACTGCTCGTCGGCGATGACGACACAGCCGTCGGCGGTGGAGAGCTCCAGCGCCCGCTCGACGATCTCGTGGGGCTTGGTCGTTCGGTTCGTCGCCATCAGCGTCCGGCCTCCTGCGTGGTGTTCAAGATGTTCACGTCGCGGAACAGCGTGGACGGGCAGCCGTGCGAGACGGCCGCCACCTGGCCCGGCTGGGCCTTGCCGCAGTTGAAGGCGCCGCCCAGCACGTAGGTCTGCGGGCCGCCGACCTTCTCCATCGAGCCCCAGAACTCGGTGGTCGTGGCCTGGTAGGCGACATCGCGCAGTTGTCCGGCCAGCTTGCCGTTCTCGATCCGGAAGAAGCGCTGTCCGGTGAACTGGAAGTTGTAGCGCTGCATGTCGATCGACCACGAGCGGTCGCCGACCACGTAGATCCCGCGCTCCACCCCGCCGATCAGGTCCTCGGTCGAGAGCCCGCCCGGATCCGGCTGGAGCGAGACGTTCGCCATCCGCTGCACCGGGACGTGCCCGGGGGAGTCGGCGAAGGCGCAGCCGTTGGAGCGCCCGAGACCGGTGAGCTTCGCGATCCGCCGGTCCAGCTGGTAGCCGGCCAGGGTGCCGTCCTTGACCAGGTCCCAGCTCTGCGCCTCGACGCCCTCGTCGTCGTACCCGATGGTGGCCAGCCCGTGCTCGGCGGTCCGGTCGCCCGTCACGTTCATGAGGGGGGAGCCGTAGGTGAGCTTGCCCAGCTGGTCGAAGGTGGCGAAGGAGGTGCCCGCGTACGCCGCCTCGTAGCCCAGCGCCCGGTCCAGCTCGGTGGCGTGGCCGATGGACTCGTGGATGGTGAGCCACAGGTTGGACGGGTCCACGACCAGGTCGTAGCGCCCGGCCTCGACGCTCGGCGCCCGCATCTTCTCGGCGAGCAGCCCGGGGATCTGCTCCAGCTCCGTGTTCCAGTCCCAGCCGGTGCCGGTCAGGTACTCCCAGCCGCGCCCGGCGGGCGGGGCGATGGTGCGCATGGAGTCGAACTCGCCGCTGGCGGCGTTCACCGCGACGGCGGTGAACTGCGGGTGGATGCGGACCCGCTGCTGGGTGGTGGAGGTGCCCGCGGTGTCGGCGTAGAACTTGTTCTCGTGGACCGCGAGGAGCGAGGCGTCCACGTGGGCCACCCCGTCGGCGGCCAGCAGCCGGGAGCTGAAGTCGGCGAGCAGCGCCGCCTTCTCCGCGTCCGGCACCTCGAAGGGGTTCACGTCGTAGGCGGAGATCCAGGTCTTGTCCGCGTGCACGGGCTCGTCGGCGAGCTCGACCCGCTCGTCCGAGCCGGCCGCCTTGATCACCTTGGCGGACAGCTTGGCCATGGCCACGGCCTGCGAGGCCACCTTGGCGGCGCCGTCCATGGTCAGGTCCACACCGGAGGCGAACCCCCAGCTGCCGGCGTGCACGACCCGGACCGCGTATCCGAGGTCGGTGGTGTCGGAGCCGCCGGACGGCTTGGCGTCCCGCAGCCGCCAGGAGGCGCTGCGGATCCGCTCCAGGCGGAAGTCGGCATGGTCGGCGCCCAGCGCGCGGGCCCGGGCGAGCGCCGCGTCGGCGAGCGCCCGCAAGGGCAGCGCGGTGAAGGCCGCGTCGATGGAATGGGGCACGGAGGTCCTCCCGGGGTCGGGGCAGCTGGCACGATCATGTCGCGCGGCGGCTTGCCGTGCCTACATCTTTCTGTAGGGACTCGACAGAGCGCGTACCGAGGCCCTGTGGGAGCCCGATTCTCCGTATGGGGTACCTGACCTATAGGTTTTTGGTATTCAGACCGCTAGTCGAAAGGGTGATCCGTTGAGCCGCTCGGTTCTCGTCACCGGAGGAAACCGGGGCATCGGCCTCGCCATCGCCCGAGCCTTCGCGGAGGCCGGAGACAAGGTCGCGATCACGTACCGGTCGGGCGAGCCGCCGGCGGAGCTCGCCGCTCTGGGCGTGCTGGCGGTCCGCTGCGACATCACCGACTCCGACCAGGTCGACCAGGCGTACAAGGAGATCGAGGACGCCCACGGCAATGTGGAGGTCCTGGTCGCCAACGCCGGCATCACCAAGGACACGCTGCTGATGCGCATGTCCGAGGACGACTTCTCCTCGGTCGTGGACACCAACCTGACCGGCACCTTCCGCGTGGTCAAGCGCGCGAACCGCGGGATGCTCCGCGCCAAGAAGGGCCGCGTCGTCCTGATCTCCTCGGTCGTCGGACTGCTCGGCTCGGCCGGCCAGGCCAACTACGCCGCGTCCAAGGCCGCGCTGGTCGGCTTCGCCCGTTCCCTCGCTCGCGAGCTGGGCTCCCGCAACATCACCTTCAACGTCGTCGCCCCGGGCTTCGTGGACACCGACATGACGAAGGTGCTCACCGACGAGCAGCGTGCGGGCATCGTCGGCCAGGTGCCGCTGGGCCGCTACGCGCAGCCCGAGGAGATCGCGGCCGCGGTCAGCTTCCTGGCGTCCGACAACGCCGCGTACATCACAGGAGCCGTCATTCCCGTTGACGGCGGATTGGGCATGGGTCACTGATCACCATGAGCGGAATTCTCGACGGCAAGCGCATCCTCATCACCGGGGTGCTGATGGAGTCGTCCATCGCCTTCCACACCGCCCGGCTGGCCCAGGAGCAGGGCGCCGAGGTCATCCTCACCGCGTTCCCGCGGCCGACGCTGACCGAGCGCATCGCACGCAAGCTGCCCAAGCCCGCCAAGGTGATCGAGCTCGACGTCACCAACGACGAGCACCTGGCCCGCCTGGCGGACCTCGTCGGCGCGGAGCTCGGCGGCCTCGACGGGGTCGTCCACTCCATCGGCTTCGCCCCGCAGGACGCCCTCGGCGGCAACTTCCTGAACACGCCGTTCGAGTCGGTCGCCACGGCGATGCACGTCTCGGCGTTCTCGCTGAAGTCGCTGACCATGGCGTGCAAGCCGCTGTTCCCGGCGGAGGGCGCGTCCGTCGTCGGCCTCACCTTCGACGCGCAGTACGCCTGGCCGCAGTACGACTGGATGGGCCCGGCCAAGGCCGCGCTGGAGGCCACCAGCCGCTACCTCGCCCGTGACCTGGGCAAGGAGAACATCCGCTGCAACCTGATCTCGGCCGGTCCGATCGGCTCGATGGCCGCGAAGTCCATCCCGGGCTTCTCGGACCTGGCGGACGTCTGGAACCACCGCTCCCCGATGGAGTGGGACATGGCGGACCCGGAGCCGACGGGCAAGGGCGTCGTCGCCCTGCTGTCGGACTGGTTCCCGAAGACCACGGGCGAGATCGTCCACGTGGACGGCGGCCTGCACGCGATGGGTGCCTGATCCGGCGTGCTCGATCCTGACGGTGCCTGATCCAGGGACCGGTTCCATCCGTACGGCGGCGGCCGCGGCTCCCTTTCCGGGAGGCGCGGCCGCCGCCGTTTTCGGCTGCGGGCGGGTGCGGGCGACGGGGGCCCGTACCCGTCCTGGTGTGTCCTGACGGCGCCCGGGTGCTGTTCCCGCGGGCGGTTCGATCAGATTTTCGGCGTCTGATCAGATCTTCCCGAGTCGAAAATCGTGACATTTGCCTGCAAACTGGCCCCGTCGGGATCTTCCCGGCTCCTGTGGGGAGGAGGTACGGGAGTGCGTGCGAGGCGGAGCCGAGCGGTATCGCTACTGGTCACCTCGGTGGTCCTGACCGCATTCCTGGTCCCGGGGGCCGTCGCACAGTCGGAGGACATCGACCCCGCGCCCGGCCCGGAGACGGTGGCCCCCGCCGCGGGGGACCGGGCCGTCGTGGACCTGACCCAGATCCCCGTCGAGCCGCCCGTACGCCCCGCGCAACCCGCGGCCCGGGAGCTCTTCGGCGCCGACTGCGACACCGAGATCCTGGGCTCGCAGGTGATCGCGAACTGCCACAACGGCTATCCCGAAACCGACGTGGTCCGCCTGCACGTGGAGTGCGACCGCTGGTGGGACGTGGACGGGGACGGCGCGGCCGTGGCCATCGGACCGGCCGGCCGCGCCGACCTCACCGGCCGCTGCTGGAAGGAAGTCCGCTCCGCCTGGGTCAGCCACCGGCGGCAGTGACCCGCGCCTCCTTGCCCAGGCAGGCGAACGGATAGCCGGCCGCCTCCGAGGCCGCCGTGTCCGCGTCCCCGCTCCGGATCGCCTCGACCAGCCGGGCGTGGTCCATGTGCGACGCGGGATCGAGGTCCGTGCCCACGTCGCCGCGCAGCCAGTCGGCCACCAGATCGCCGAGGTCCGCGTACAGCTCGATGAGCACGTCGTTGTGCGAGGCCGCCACCACCGCCATGTGCAGGGCCACGTCCGCCGCGATGAACACCTCCGCGTCCCCGCCCGACCAGGCCTCCTCGCGCCGGGCGAGCAGCGCGTCCAGCTGTACGAGGTCCCGCGCGGTCCGCCGCTCCGCCGCGAGGCGGGCCGCCGAGGACTCCAGCGTCGAGCGCAGCTCCGCGATGTGGCGCGGGTCGGCCCCGGCGAAGCGGCGGTGCATCACCCCGGCCAGCTCGCTGGTGGCCAGGACGTAGGTCCCCGAGCCCTGGCGGATGTCGAGGAGGCCGTTGTGCGCGAGGGCCCTGACGGCCTCCCGCACGGTGTTGCGGGCGACCCCCATCAGCTCCACGAGCTCGGGCTCGGTGGGGATGCGGGAGCCGACGGGCCATTCGCCGGTGGTGATCTGGTTCCTGAGCTGGGCGATCACCTGGTCGACGAGCGCGGATCGCCGGGGCGAGGTCAGCGGCATGCGGTCGGGGGTCCTTTCC
Source organism: Streptomyces sp. GL_140 (assembly GCF_057834465.1). Classification (NCBI taxonomy): domain Bacteria; kingdom Bacillati; phylum Actinomycetota; class Actinomycetes; order Kitasatosporales; family Streptomycetaceae; genus Streptomyces; species Streptomyces sp. GL_140. Next base: position 2,037,637 of record NZ_CM174404.1, on the reverse strand, counting down.
GGACGCGGAACGGGAAGCAGACTGGACAACCAATCATCCCATGATTCTATGATGGTTCAATGTCCGAAGAAATCCAGACCTTAAACCAACCCCAGGCCGCGCGCACGGCATCTCCGCGGCCCACTGCCGCCATGCGTGCGGCGTCCGCCCTCCACCCGGCCCCGCAGCCGGCGTGGCTCGGACCCGTGCTCCTCGTCGGCATCGTGCTGGCCGCCCTCAACCTGCGGCCCGCCATCACCAGCCTCGGCGCCCTCTTCGAAGAGACCCGTACGGGTCTCGGCATGAGCGGCACCGTGGCAGGCCTCATCACCTCCGTGCCCACGCTCTGCTTCGCCGTCTTCGGCGTCACCGCGCCCCGGCTCTCCCGCCGCTTCGGCCCGGCCGCCGTCGTCTGCGCCGGCATGGCCGCCGTCGCCGCGGGCCTGCTGATCCGGCCCTTCGCGAGCAACGCCGCCGGGTTCCTCGCCGCCAGCGCCCTGACCCTGGCCGGCATAGCCCTGACCAACGTGCTCCTGCCGGTGATCGTCAAGCGCTGGTTCCCGGACCGGGTCGCCACCATGACCGGCCTCTACTCCATGGCCCTGGCCGCCGGCACCTCGCTCGCCGCGGCCGCGACCGTCCCGATGACCGAAGCCCTCGGCGGCAGCTGGCGCACCGGCCTGCTGATGTGGGGCTTCCTCGCCGTGGCCGCCGTACTGCCCTGGCTGGCCATCGCCGCCGCCGCCCGCAAGGAGAGGGCGGCAGCCGCCGACCCCGCACGCCCGGCCGGCCGCACCGGAGCCGACACCGGGCCGCGCGTCGTGCGCAGCCGTACCGCGTGGGCCCTCGCCGGCTACTTCGGCCTCCAGGCCACCGGCGCGTACATCACCATGGGCTGGCTCCCGCAGATCTTCCGCGACGCCGGAGTCTCCGCCTCCACCGCCGGAGTCCTGCTCGCCGTCACCATGGTCATGGGCGTCCCGCTCGCCTTCGTCATCCCCGGCCTGGCCGGACGGATGAAGAACCAGGGCCCCATCGCCGCCGCCCTCGGCCTCTTCGGCCTCGTCGGCTACCTCGGCCTCTACCTCGCCCCCGTCGGCGGAGCATGGGCCTGGGCCCTGCTGCTCGGCGTCTCCAACTGCTCCTTCCCGCTCGTCATCACCCTGATCGGGCTGCGCGCAAAGTCCCCGGCCGGCGTGGTCAAGCTCTCCGCCTTCGCACAGAGCACCGGATACCTGATCTCCATCCCCGGACCGCTCCTCATCGGCGCCCTCTACCAGCACAGCGGCGGCTGGGACCTGCCCCTGGCCCTCATGGCCGGACTGCTCGTCCCGCAGATCGCGCTGGGCCTGCTCGCGGGCCGGGACCGCACGATCGAGGACGAATGCGGCATGCGAGACTGAACGGCATGTCGCCCGTACTCGAACCCAATCCCCAGAACGGCCACAAGAAGCTCGGCCTCGTGCTGGGCGCGATGCTCCTCGTGACCGTGATCATCTCCATCATCGCGACCATTGCCTCCCCGGGATAGCAGGACCGTTGGTGGGGTTATCCCCCCAACCCCTAGGGGGTCAGGCTCAGGGTGAAGTGGGGTGCGTCCCCGATGGGAACCGCCGGCTCGAATCCTTAGATTCGAAGAGCAAGAGCGAGACCGTCCCACGCGCACCCACGGAGGCGGCCATGTCGGCCCCCACGCACACCCCCGCCCCCCGAGCCCTCGGGGCCAACGCCCGCCTGCACTGGTGGACGCTCGCCCTGCCCGCCCTCGCCTTCGCCCTCCTGCTCACGCTCCTCGCCGGATCCGGCGAGGCCCAAGCGGCCTCCGGCGGCGGCTCCGCGCTCGTCCAGGTCACCCACCAGCTGCTGCGCGCCGTCGGCTGACAGCGCACCAGGTCGCGGGTGTCGGGCGCCACGACGGGGCGGAGGCCGCCCGACGCGGGACCGGAGGCGGGCGGGCGCAAGTGCGCCCGGCGCTCCTCACACGCCCGGGTGAGCCCCTCAACACCCTGCGCCCCGTGGCTCGATTCATGCGAAGCTGGGAGCCATGAGCGCCGACACACCCCGCAGGATCGTCCTCCTCCGGCACGCCAAGGCCGAATGGTCGGACGGCACGGACCACGACCGCCCCCTGGCGGAGCGCGGCCGTCACGACGCCCCGGCGGCCGGCCAGAAGCTGGCCCAGACCGGTATCACCTTCGACCTGGCCCTCTGCTCCAGCGCGGCCCGGACCCGCGAGACCTGGAAGCTGGCCGTCCAGGAACTGCCGCACCGGCCGAAGACCTCGTACGAGGAACGGCTCTACGAGGCCTCGCTCGGCGAGCTCATCGCCCTGCTCAACGAGACCTCCGACGAGGTCGACAATCTGCTGGTCATCGGCCACAACCCCGGCATGCACGCCCTCGCCGACGCCCTGGCCGGGACCGCGGAGGGCGACGTACTGGCCCGGATGAACCGCTCCGGCTTCCCCACCTCCGCGATCGCCGTGGTCTCCTTCACCGGCTCGTGGAAGTCCGTGGAGCACGGCATCGGCACCCTGCTCGACTTCTGGACCCCGCACGTCTGAGCGCGGTCAGCGCCCCCGGACACCAACGACGGAGCGGGCCCCGGCACGGACTAGTGCCGGGGCCCGCTCCGTCGTGGGGCAGGATCGCTCACGCCAGGTCGGCGGCCTCGACCTCTTCGCGGGTGATGCCCAGCAGGTACAGCACGGCGTCCAGGAACGGCACGTTCACCGCGGTGTCCGCGGCCTGGCGGACCACCGGCTTGGCACAGAAGGCCACGCCCAGCCCGGCGGCGTTCAGCATGTCCAGGTCGTTGGCTCCGTCGCCGATGGCCACCGTCTGGGCCAGCGGTACGCCCGCCTCCGCGGCGAACCGCCGCAGCAGACGGGCCTTGCCCGCCCGGTCCACGATCTCGCCGACGACCTTGCCGGTCAGCTTGCCGTCGACGATCTCCAGGGTGTTCGCGGAGGCGAAGTCCAGCCCGAGCCGCTCGCGCAGATCGTCCGTCACCTGGGTGAACCCGCCGGAGACCACGCCCACCTGGTAGCCGAGCCGCTTGAGGGTGCGGATCAGGGTCCGGGCGCCGGGGGTCAGGCGCACCTCGGAGCGGACCTTGTCCACGACGGAGGCGTCCAGGCCCGCCAGCAGCGCGACCCGGGCGTGCAGGGACTGCTCGAAGTCCAGCTCGCCGCGCATGGCCCGCTCGGTCACCTCGGCGACCTCGGCCTCGCAGCCGGCGTGCGCCGCGAAGAGCTCGATGACCTCGTCCTGGATCAGCGTGGAGTCCACGTCCATGACGACGAGGCGCTGGGCCCGCCGGTGCAGCCCGGCCGAGACCACGGCCACGTCCACGCCGATCTGCGCGGCGGCGGTGGCCAGGGCGGTGCGCAGCGGCTCGGTCTCGGTGCCCGAGACGGCGAACTCCACGGCCGTCACCGGATACTTCGCGAGCCGGAAGATGCGGTCGATGTTGCCGCCGGTGGAGGTGATCCGGGCGGCGACGGCGGCGGTGGACTCGGCGGTGAGCGGGTGCCCGAGCACGGTGACGTGCGAACGGCCGCTGCCGCGCGGCCGGTTGTCACCGGTGCCGGAGAGGATCTCGGCCTGCAGCTTGAGCGAGTCGGCCCAGCTGTGGACGGTGGCCCGCAGCTCGCCTTCGGAGCTGTCGGTCGGATGGGTGACGAGGGCGCACAGGACGATGCGGCCTCGGGTGACCACCTGCTCGATGTCGACCACGTCGACGGAGTAGGCGGCGAGGGTGTCGAACAGCCCGGCGGTGATCCCGGGACGGTCCTTGCCGAAGATCTTGACGAGGAGGGTGGGGACGTCGGAGGTCTGCGAAGCGCTCATGGTGCCTTCACCGTATCTCCCCGGCCTGCGGGCAAGGACTCCCGTCCCACCTGGCGGAACCGTTTCGCTCCGGACGGCCCCGGACCGGCGGCGGACCGGCTCGGGAGCGGCCCGCGGCCGAGCGGGTCCCGCACCCCTTCCGGGGCGCACCACGAGCAGCGCGGGGTGGTCGGGAAGTCCCGAATCGCACACTCCGGGAGACTTTCGACCCTCCCCGCAGGGCCCTTCGTGCCCCGTGACGTGGCCCGGATTCCCCTTGTGGCCGTGCGCCTGAAATAGTTCCCCCGGATGTTCGCCATCCCTAGACTCCCTGACGTCATGGGGGATTCTCGGGGGACTTAAGTGGGGCTGGAGTGCCGGAACTCGTACTGGAATTGAATGGAAGGACCTGGACGCTCGATCCGTCCAGGTCGTACTCGCTGGGGCGCGATCCCCAGGGAGACGTGGTGATCGATGACGCCCGGGTGTCGTGGCGACACGCCACCATCGCCTGGAACGGGCGGGGTTGGGGGATCGAGGACCACGGGAGCACCAACGGCACGTACGTGCACGGGGCGAGGGTCCAGCAGGCCGAGCTCGTGCCCGGTACGCCGGTGCACCTGGGCAACGCCACCGACGGCCCGCGGCTGAATCCCGTCGCGGGCGCGGCCGCGCCGGTGCCGCAGCCGGCCGCTGCGCAGCAGTCGGCCCAGGCGTACGCGCCGCCGCAGCAGCCCCAGGCCCCGCAGGCCTGGGAACAGCAGCAGCCGCAGCAGCCTCAGCAGGTCCAGCTGCCGCAGCAGCAGGCACAGCAGCAGGCACAGCAGCAGGCCCCACCGTTCCCTCAGCAGCAGGGCGGCGGCACACCGGGCTACGGGGACCACCGCAGCCCGACGACGTTCCACCAGCTCGCGCTGGGCCACGTCATCCGGATCGGCCGTGCGCTGGAGAACGAGCTGGTGGTCTCCGACCTCCAGGTCTCGCGCCACCACGCGGAGTTCCGCTCGATGCCGGGCGGCCGCTTCGAGATCCGCGACCTCGGCAGCCACAACGGCACCTACGTCAACGGCCAGCCGGTGGCGAAGTCCGGTACCGCGCTGCTCGGCCCGAACGACATCGTCGGCGTCGGCCACTCGACCTTCCGGATCGTCGGAGACCGGCTCGAGGAGTTCGTCGACACCGGTGACGTCTCCTTCTCGGCCCGCCACCTCACGGTCACGGTCGACGGCGGCAAGCAGATCCTCAAGGACGTCACCTTCGGCGTCCCGGAGAAGTCGCTGATCGGTGTCATCGGCCCCTCCGGGTCCGGAAAGTCGACGCTGCTCAAGGCGCTCACGGGCTACCGCCCGGCCAACGAGGGCGACGTCCTCTACGACAACCGCAACCTGTACAAGCAGTTCGCGGAGCTCCGCCAGCGCATCGGCCTGGTCCCGCAGGACGACATCCTGCACAAGGAGCTGCGGGTCCGCACCGCCCTGAAGTACGCGGCCAAGCTCCGTTTCCCTGCGGACACCACCGAGTCCGAGCGGGCCGCCCGCATCGACGAGGTGCTGCGCGAGCTCAAGCTCGACATCCACAAGGACAAGAAGATCACCGCGCTCTCGGGTGGCCAGCGCAAGCGCGTGTCCGTGGCCCTGGAGCTGCTCACCAAGCCGTCGCTGATCTTCCTGGACGAGCCGACCTCCGGCCTCGACCCGGGCATGGACCGCGATGTCATGCAGCTGCTGCGCGGCCTCGCCGACGACGGCCGCACGGTCCTCGTGGTCACCCACTCCGTCGCCGAGCTGGCCATCTGCGACAAGCTGCTGGTCATGGCGCCGGGCGGCTCGGTGGCGTACTTCGGTCCGCCGGACGAGGCGCTGAACTTCTTCGGCTACACCACCTGGGCCGACGTGTTCTCCGCCTTCGAGAGCTACCGCGACTACGACTGGGCCGGCCGCTGGAAGGGCTCCCAGCACTACCAGCTGTACGCGGCCGACATCGACGCGGTCGCCCCGCAGTCGGTGCAGCCCGCCGTGCAGCAGACGCGGCCCCCGAAGCCGCAGGGCTGGGGCTCCCAGCTGTGGACGCTGATCCGCCGCTACCTGTCGGTCATCGCGTCCGACAAGGGCTTCATCGGCCTGATGCTGATCCTCCCGGCGGTCCTGGGCGTGGTGTCCACGGTCATCCCGGCGAAGTTCGGCCTCGTGGCCCCGCCGACCGGCTTCAACACCGCGGCCGGCACGATCATCCTGATCCTCGCGGTCGGCATGTGCTTCTCGGGCGCAGCCAACTCCGTCCGTGAGCTGATCAAGGAACGGGTGATCTACGAGCGGGAACGCGCGACGGGCCTGTCCCGGTCGGCCTACCTGATGTCGAAGGTGATCGTCCTCGGCTTCATCACGGCCGTCCAGGGCGTGATCATCTGCGGTATCGGCTTCTTCCCGCGCGACTTGCCGACCGAGGGCCTCTTCATGCCCCCGGCCGTCGAGATCTGCCTGTCGATCACCGCGCTCGGCTTCACCTCGATGATGTTCGGTCTGGTCATCTCCTCGCTGGTGAAGACCTCCGAGAAGACGATGCCGCTGCTGGTCATGTTCGCGATCGTCCAGGTCGTCTTCACCGGCATCCTCTTCCAGGTCTACGACTCCTTGGGCCTGGAGCAGGTCGCCTGGCTGATGCCGTCCCGCTGGGCCGTCGCCGCCGCAGGCACCACCCTGCACCTGACCAAGCTCATGGCCCCGTGGGACCGCGAGCACCCGGAGAACACCGACCCGCTCTGGGACGCCACGGTCGGCCAGTGGAGCTTCGACATCATCGTGCTGATCCTGCTGGGCGTCGCCTGCGGCTTCGCGGTCGCGCGCCTGCTGCGCCGCCACGAGCCCGAGGTCATGCGCAAGTAGCACCCGGTACCGCCGTACGCACGAACGCCTCGTAGCCCCGTACGGCACGCACGAACGCCTCAGGGCGGCACCGGAACACCGGGGCCGCCCTGAGGCGCATGGGGGGCTGGGGGGACGTCTGAGGCCTAGTAGGCGCTGTTGACGTTGTCCATCGAGCCGTAGCGGTCGGCGGCGTAGTTGCACGCGGCGACGATGTTCGCGACGGGGTCGTACAGGTCGAACTTCGTGCCCTTGACGTGGTAGGCGGCGAAGGTCGGCTGGATCACCTGGAGCAGGCCCTTGGACGGGATGCCGTTCTGGGCGTTGATGTCCCAGTTGTTGATCGCCATCGGGTTGCCGCTCGACTCGCGCATGATGTTGCGGTGGATGCCGGCGTACGTGCCCGGAATGCCCTCCCGCTTCATGATGAAGAGGGCTTCCTTGATCCAGCCGTCCAGGTTGTTCGCGAAGACCGGGGTGCGGGCGGCCGATCGGCTGGCGGCCTCCTTCGCGTCACGGTCCTTCTTCGCGTCCGCCTCGGCCTTGGCCTTGGCGGCGTCCGCCAGGACCTTGGCCTGCTTGTCGGCGACGACCTGCTGGACGGTGAGGTGCTGGTGCATGGCCTGCGTCTGAGCGTTCTCGACGACCTTGGACCAGGCGACGGGGGCGGTGGCCACGACCGTCGAGGTCTCACCGGCGCCGGCCGGGACGAGGGAGAAGGCGAGGGCGGCGGCGCCCAGGGTGGCTACACCGGCGATCGAAAGCTTGTGGGCCTTCGTCAGACGACGACTGTGGCCGGGAGTGCTGGTCTCGGACATGCGTAGCAACCTCTTCGAATAGCGGGAGCCGCATGAAAGCGCCGCGAGGATCCGGGGATCAGCGGCGCTGTGCGACGAGGGCAATTCTTAGCGGTGGCAAAAACGCCTGGCAAAGGTGTGACGTACGATGCTGCTTAGTGGATCACGGGCGGTTGATCGGCACCCATTTGACCGCTCGGCGCTAGGTGGGGCAGTGCTGACAGCATCCTTATTTGTCCACTAGGGAACTTCGTAAGTGATCTGCGTCCTATGCTCGGGCTCACATCGGCCGCGTAACAATCTCACCGAATGTTGCGGCAGCAATTCATTGAGTCACCGATCTCATCCTTGAGTAGCAGGCGAACCGCCCGGAACTCCTGCCAAAGGCAGAGAAGGACCCCCGATCCGGCCTCCTCAGGCCGTACACCCGCTCCGCCCACCGTCGCCCCCGGTCCGGCGGCGAGCGGACCCAGGGCCGAACGGCATGGCGCAATGTCCGTTATATGCAGTCCCTATCTCCGTAGCGCCCGCGCCCCGTCCCACACCCGGCCCCCGCCTCGGTCCTAGGGCCGGCCCCCGCCTCGGTCCTAGGCCGAGCCCTGCGCCCGGCCTAGGCCCCGCGCCCGATCCCGCAGGTCGCAGCCGCGAGTACGGTGAGGCCATGACCGGTAGTCCGCTGCGCGGCGGCCCCTGCGCACCCCGCGGCCCCCGCAGCGGCCTGGCCGCCGTCAGCACGGCGCTGCTCGCCATGAGCCGTCGGCTGGAAGTGCGCGACGTCCTGCGCACGATCGTCGCCTCGGCCCGCGAACTCCTCGACGCCGAGTACGCCGCCCTCGGCGTCCCGGACGACCACGGCGGCTTCGCCCAGTTCGTGGTGGACGGCATCAGCGAGGAGCAGTGGAGGGCGATCGGCCCGCTGCCCCGCCAGCACGGCATCCTGGCCGCGATGCTCCACCAGGACGGCCCCGAGCGACTGGCCGACGTACGGGAGGACCCGCGCTTCGAGGGCTGGCCCGCCGCCCACCCCGACATGTCCGACTTCCTGGGGCTGCCCATCCGTGACGGCGAGGAGACCCTCGGGGCCCTCTTCCTCGCGAACAAGCGACCCGGCGCCGACGGCGGGCGCGGATTCACCGACGAGGACGAGGAACTCCTCTCCCTCCTCGCCCAGCACGCGGCGATCGCCCTCACCAACGCCCGCCTCTACGAGCGCAGCCGCGAGCTGACCATCGCCGAGGAGCGCTCCCGCCTCGCCCACGAGCTGCACGACGCGGTCAGCCAGAAGCTCTTCTCGCTGCGCCTGACCGCCCAGGCCGCCGCCGCCCTGGTGGACCGGGACCCGGCACGCGCCAAGGAGGAGCTCCACCAGGTCGCCGCCCTCGCGGCGGAAGCCGCCGACGAACTGCGCGCCGCCGTCACCGAGCTCCGCCCCGCCGCCCTGGACGAGGACGGCCTCACCGCCACCCTGCGCAACCAGGTCCGGGTCCTGGACCGCGCGCACGCCGCCCACGTCACCTTCGCCTGCGACGGCGTACGGGCCCTTCCCGCGGCCCAGGAGGAAGCCGTCCTGCGCGTGGCCCAGGAGGCCCTCCACAATGCCCTGCGCCACTCGGACGGGGAGCTGATCGCCGTCACCCTGAGCCGCCGGGAGGCCGGGGGAGCCGTCCTGAAGGTCACGGACGACGGATCCGGTTTCTCCCCGCCCACGGTCCGCCGGGCCGGCCGGCACCTCGGCCTGGTCTCCATGCGGGACCGCGCGGCCGGCGTCGGCGGCCGGCTCACCGTCCACTCGGAGCCCGGCACGGGCACCACGATCGAACTGGAGGTCCCCGGTGGCTGACGCGTCCGACCGGAGCAGCCGCACCAGGGTGCTGCTCGTCGACGACCACCAGGTGGTCCGCCGCGGCCTGCGCACCTTCCTGGAGGTCCAGGAGGACATCGAGGTGGTCGGCGAGGCCTCCGACGGAGAGGAGGGCATCGCCCGGGCGGAGGAGCTGCGCCCCGACGTCATCCTGATGGACATCAAGATGCCGGGCACCGACGGCATCGAGGCCCTGCGCAGACTGCGCGCGCTGGCGAACCCGGCCCGCGTGCTGATCGTCACCAGCTTCACCGAGCAGCGCACGGTGGTCCCCGCCCTGCGTGCGGGCGCCGCCGGATACGTCTACAAGGACATCGACCCCGACGCCCTGGCCGCCGCGATCCGCTCGGTCCACGCCGGTCATGTCCTCCTCCAGCCGGAGGTCGCGACGACCCTGCTCTCCGAGGAGGGCCACCCGCCGTCCCCCGGCCGCGCGGGCTCCCTGACCGACCGCGAACGCGAGGTGCTCCGGCACATAGCGGACGGGCGCTCGAACCGGGAGATCGCCCGGTCGCTGGTCCTCTCGGAGAAGACGGTCAAGACGCACGTTTCGAACATCCTGATGAAGCTGGACGTCACCGACCGCACCCAGGCGGCGCTCTGGGCGGTCAGACACGGACTCACGGAGTGATTCATACGGTCGGGTGTATGTCGCCCACATGGCGCATCCCGTTCGTCGGATGACCGTTCTTCATGACGTGCCGCGGCGGCTGGCCGCGGCAGACGTACGGAGGACCAGAACGTGAAGAACATCAAGAAGGCCACTGCCGTCACCATGATCGCGGGCGGCCTCCTCGCCGCCGGCGCGGGTGTCTCCTCGGCGCACGGCGGTGCGTCGGCGGAGGGCGAGGCCCTGAACTCGCCCGGCGTGGCCGCGGGGAACCAGCTCCAGCTCCCCGTCCACATCCCGGCCAACGTCGTGGGCAACACGGTCAACGTGATCGGCCTGCTGAACGGCGTGTGGGGCAACACGGGCATCAATTCCTGATGCGCCCCTCGCACTGCTCCGCAGGCTCCGGCCCGCTGCGCCGGACTCCGTCCGCCGGGCAACCGGCGCCCGTGTAGCCGTGCTCGCCTCCGGCCCCGCTTCCCCCCTCTCCCTGGGAAGCGGGGCCGTTGCCGTCCCCAGCCAAATCCAGCCCCGCCGGCGTTTGAGGCGCGGGGTCTGGGGCGGAGCCCCAGAGGGCCCGGTGCAGCCGGGGACGCTCGCGCAGCGGCGCCGCACCCGAATCGCGCCCACCGCCGCGGGCACCGCCGCGCCCACCGCCGCAGCCGATCCAGGCCCGGTCCCCGCGGCTAGCGGAGCCGCTCCTCCACCGCCGAGTTGTACGCCGCGACCAACGCCCGCCGAGCGACCCGCTCCACGGGCCGCAAGGCCTCCGCCCGCGCGGCCATCTCCGACGCCGCCACCGCCGCCCCGTGTCCCCGCTCGTACGCCAGGGACACCATCAGGTCCACCCGCTGCGCCAGCGACAGCACCCGTACCGCCCGCGGCGGGTACCCGGGGGCCAGTACCTCCCTGGCCGAGGTCTCCGCGCGCGCCCGGTAGGCCGACAGCGCCGCCTGGGCCACCGGCCCCGATCCGGCCACGTCCAGCCGGGTCAGCACCACCGTGGCCTCGCGCAGCGCCTCCGCCAGCTCCCGCTCCGCCTCGCCGAGCGAGGGCACGTCCGCCGGCGGAGCCTCCCGCACCGGCAGGCAGTGCCAGACGACCGAGACGTGCACGTCCCCCTCGGGACCGGCCTCGTGGACCTCCGGCACCAGCCCCACCGCCGCGCCCACCGCGAGGACCGCCTCCTCGGCGTCCAGCGCCCTCGCATTGAACTCCGGAGGCCCGCTCAGTCCCAGCGGATGCCCCGGCGCCGGCAGGGCGACCCGTAGTCCGGTCACCCCCAGCGCCCGCAGCCGCCCCAGCGCGAGGGTCAGTCCCACCGGGCCGGATTCCCCGGGGAGCCCCTCCACGCGGTGCACGGCGTCCTCGCCCACGATCGACAAAACGGCCTCGTCGGGCGAGACCAGACCGGCCAGCAGAGCGTTCCCCCAGGCGGCGAGCCGCCCTGAACGTGGTTCGAAAAGCATCCCCCTACTTTACGGATCCGCACTGACGGGGCACCAGGACCCGGCCTGGCGCCCGGACCCCTCCGCGAGTGGCGTAGGTTTTCCCCTGGGGCTGCGCCTTCCGGTGCACAGACGAACCGAGACTGCAAGGGGAGACAACACGCTCATGAGCGATGTTCTGGAGCTGGTGGACGTATCCGTGGTCCGCGAGGGCCGGGCGCTGGTGGACCAGGTCTCCTGGTCGGTCAAGGAGGGGGAGCGCTGGGTGATCCTCGGCCCCAACGGCGCCGGGAAGACCACCCTGCTGAACCTCGCCTCCAGCTACCTCTTCCCCACCAAGGGCTCCGCCTCCATCCTCGGCAGCACCCTGGGCAAGGTGGACGTCTTCGAGCTGCGCCCCCGCATCGGCATGGCCGGCATCGCGATGGCCGACAAGCTCCCGAAGCGGCAGACCGTCCTGGAGACCGTCCTCACCGCCGCGTACGGAATGACGGCCACCTGGCAGGAGGAGTACGAGGACATCGACGAGCAGCGCGCCCGCGCGTTCCTCGACCGCCTCGGCATGACGGAATTCCTGGACCGGAAGTTCGGCACCCTCTCCGAGGGCGAGCGCAAGCGCACCCTGATCGCCCGCGCCCTGATGACCGACCCCGAGCTGCTCCTCCTCGACGAGCCCGCGGCCGGTCTGGACCTCGGCGGCCGCGAGGACCTCGTACGCCGCCTCGGCCGGCTGGCCCGCGACCCCATGGCGCCGTCCATGATCATGGTCACGCACCACGTCGAGGAGATCGCCCCCGGTTTCACCCACGTGCTGATGATCCGCCAGGGCAAGGTGGTCACCGCCGGTCCCATCGACCTGGAATTGACCTCGCGCAACCTCTCCCTGTGCTTCGGGCTGCCGCTCGTCGTCGAGCGCAACGGCAACGACCGCTGGACCGCCCAGGGCCTGCCCCTGCGCTAAGGGTCGAGGCCGCCCTCCGGGCGACGACGCCACTTTGACGACGAGCCCTGGCAGGGACTCCCGCACCCTGTCCTGACCGCGCCCACCCGACCTACCATGACCATGTGGACATCGACGCGTGGGTGTGGTGGCTCATCGGCGCGGTCGGACTGGGCATTCCCCTGGTTCTGACCGCGATGCCCGAATTCGGAATGTTCGCGGTCGGCGCCGTGGCGGCGGCCGTCACGGCGGCGCTCGGCGGGGGAGTGGTCGCCCAGGTACTGGTTTTCGTGATCGTCTCGGTCGCCCTCCTCGCGGTGGTCCGCCCGATCGCTAAGCGGAGCCGCAACCAGAAGCCCCAGCACCGCAGCGGAATCGACGCCCTGAAGGGCCGCAGCGCCGTGGTCCTGGAACGGGTCGACGCGAGCGGAGGCGGCCGGATCAAGCTCGCCGGCGAAATCTGGTCGGCCCGCGCCCTCGACGCGGACAGCAGCTTCGAACCGGGCCAGTCCGTCGACGTGGTGGAGATCGACGGGGCGACCGCGGTCGTCATGTGAAGCCGGCGCTACGCGGCGACCAGCAGTTACGCAAGCAGCCGACGCGCGGCCCCGGGGTCTGCGAGACTCCGCTGAACGGGGCAGCACAGACAGCCGGAAGGGCACGGGGAACCGCATGCAACCGATCATCATCGTTTTGATCATTCTGGTGGTTCTGGTCTTCATCGCACTGGTCAAGACGATCCAGGTGATCCCGCAGGCCAGCGCCGCCATCGTCGAACGGTTCGGCCGCTACACCCGCACCCTCAACGCGGGCCTGAACATCGTCGTCCCGTTCATCGACTCGATCCGCAACCGGATCGACCTCCGCGAGCAGGTCGTCCCCTTCCCGCCGCAGCCGGTCATCACCCAGGACAACCTGGTCGTCAACATCGACACGGTCATCTACTACCAGGTGACCGACGCCCGCGCCGCGACGTACGAGGTGGCCAGCTACATCCAGGCCATCGAGCAGCTCACAGTCACCACGCTCCGCAACATCATCGGCGGCATGGACCTGGAGCGGACCCTGACCTCCCGCGAGGAGATCAACGCGGCGCTGCGCGGGGTCCTCGACGAGGCCACCGGCAAGTGGGGCATCCGCGTCAACCGCGTGGAACTCAAGGCCATCGAGCCGCCGACCTCCATCCAGGACTCGATGGAGAAGCAGATGCGCGCCGACCGCGACAAGCGCGCCGCGATCCTCCAGGCCGAGGGTGTCCGCCAGTCCGAGATCCTGCGCGCCGAAGGTGAGAAGCAGTCCTCCATCCTGCGCGCCGAGGGTGACGCCAAGGCCGCCGCCCTGCGCGCCGAGGGCGAGGCCCAGGCCATCCGTACGGTCTTCGAGTCCATCCACGCCGGTGACGCCGACCAGAAGCTGCTCGCCTACCAGTACCTCCAGATGCTCCCGAAGCTCGCCGAGGGCGACGCGAACAAGCTCTGGATCGTCCCCAGCGAGATCGGCGACGCCCTCAAGGGGCTCTCCGGCGCGATGGGCAACTTCGGTCCGATGGGCGCCGCTTCGGGCTTCAACCCGGGCAACATCGGCAAGGACGGCGGCGACGCGGCCGACAAGGCCGCCGCGGAGCGCCGCGAACAGCCCCCCATCGACTGAACCGCCCGTCTCCTCCTGCATGATCAGTGAGGCCCCTCGACCTTCATGGCGGGGAGGCGACTCACTCATGCAAAGGGGACGGCTGTGTCTGCCTTCTCGATGTCTCTCTGGGAATCCCTGGCGGTCTTCGCCGCCGGCGTCGGCGCCGGCACCATCAACACCATCGTCGGCTCCGGCACCCTGATCACCTTCCCGGTGCTGCTCGCCACCGGCCTGCCGCCGGTCACCGCGAACGTCTCCAACACCCTGGGTCTCGTGCCCGGCTCGCTCAGCGGAGCCCTCGGCTACCGCAAGGAGCTCCAGGGCCAGCGCAGCCGCATCCTGCGGCTCGGGGCGGTCTCCCTCGTCGGCGGACTCGCGGGCGCCGTCCTGCTCCTGACCCTGCCCTCGGACTCCTTCGACACGATCGTGCCCGTCCTCATCGGCCTGGCCCTCGTGCTCGTCATCTTCCAGCCCCGGCTGGCCGCCGCTCTGCGCAGGCGCCAGGAGGCTGCCGGAGCCGGTACGGGCCACCCCGACGGGGGACCGGCCCTGCTCACCGGAATGCTGCTCTCCAGTGCGTACGGGGGCTACTTCGGCGCCGCGCAGGGCGTGCTCTACCTCGGGCTGATGGGGCTGCTGCTTCGCGAGGACCTCCAGCGGATCAACGCGGTGAAGAACGTCGTCGCGGCGATGGTGAACGGCATCGCGGCCGTCTTCTTCCTCTTCGTCGCCGAGTTCGACTGGACGGCCGTCCTGCTCATCGCCGTCGGATCCACCATCGGCGGCCAGATCGGCGCCAAGGTCGGCCGCAAGCTCTCGCCCACCGTCCTGCGCGCGGTCATCGTGACCGTCGGGATCATCGCGATCGTCCAGCTGCTGCTCCGCTGAGCGGCGTACCCCAGGTACGCCGCCCAACGCAGCCGTCTACGCGTCAGGACGAAACCGTCCTACGCGGAACGCCCCAGCCACTCCGGCAGGGGATCGCGCCCGCCCACCCCCAGCGCGAGCAGCATCGCGTCCGCGGGCGAAGGCACGAACGGCTTCCGGAGGAGCGGCATCCCCGCCTCCTCCGGAGTCCGCGCCGCCTTGCGGTGGTTGTCCTCGGCGCACGAGGCCACCGTGTTCAGCCAGGTGTCCCCACCGCCCTGGGCCCGCGGAAGTACGTGGTCCACGGTCGTCGCGCGCTTCCCGCAGTACGCGCACCGGTGTTGGTCCCGGACCAACACCCCCCTTCGTGACCAGGGAGCATGTCTTCGGAAGGGCACCCGGACGTACCTGCAGAGCCTGATCACCCGGGGCAGCGGAAGATCCATGGTGGCCGCGCGCACACGCAGCTCGGGGTGCGACTGTTCGACGACGGCCTTGTCCTGAAGGACCAGGACCACGGCCCGGTTCAGCGTCACCGTCGACAGCGGCTCGAAGCTCGCATTCAGCACCAGCGTGTCCCGCATCTCGCCCACCTCCCGTGTGCAGGCCCGCGACCACCATGGCGGCAGGGCCCGCGACCACTCTGGTCGCGCGCGCCACGCGGGACAACGCAATAAAAATGCCCGGTCCTGGCCGTCTTTAGACCAGGACCGGGCAAACGCTCGGAGAACGAGAAGCGGAATGATCAGCCCGCGGGGGCTTCGTACTCACCGATCAGCTGCGCCCGCCCCAGCGTGTGGAAGCGCAGATTGAACCCGACGACCGCCGGCGAGACCTCCGCACCGGGACCCAGCTTCTCCGAGTCCACCGCGTACACGGTGAACACATACCGGTGCCGCTCACCGGCCGGCGGAGCCGCCCCGCCGAAGTCCTTGGTGCCGTAGTCGTTCCGTACGTGCACGGAGCCGGCCGGCAACCCCTCGAACTTCCCGCTGCCCGCCCCGGCCGGCAGCTCGGTCACCGAAACCGGCAGGTCGAAGAGGACCCAGTGCCAGAACCCGCTGCCCGTCGGAGCGTCCGGGTCGAAACAGGTCACGGCGAAGCTCTTCGTCCCCTCCGGAAACCCCTCCCACCGCAGCTGCGGAGAGAGGTTCCCGCCGGAGAGGACCTGGGCGTCCGCCAGATCGGCCCCGGGCTCGATGTCCGCACTCACCACGGAGAAGGCGTGCACCTCGGGGTGGAATGCGTGCGGAAGAGGTGCCCTGCTCTGTTCGGCCACTGCTGAACCTCCACAATCGGATACGCGTACCACCCCGAGCCTAGAGTGCCCCTAGAACCAGTTGCGCTGAGAACCCACGGACGCGATCCACTGGTTCATGTACGCCGCCCAGTCGGTCCCCTGGTAGGACTGCAGCCCGACCTGGAAGCAGCGGTAGGTGTCGCTGCCCTCGCTGAACAGACCCGGCTTCTTGTCCATCTCCAGGACGACGTCCATCTCGCGGCCGTCGGAGACGAAGGTCAGCTCGACCTGGTTCAGCCCCCGGTACTGCGACGGCGGCAGGAACTCGATCTCCTGGTAGAAGGGCAGGGTCTGGCGCGTCCCCCGGATGTGCCCGCGCTCCATGTCCGCACTGCGGAAGGAGAAGCCCAGCTGCACGAAGGCGTCGAGGATCGCCTGCTGCGCCGGCACCGGGTGCACGTTGATCGGGTCGAGGTCACCGGCGTCCACCGCGCGCGCGATCTCCAGCTCGGTGCTGACCCCGATGTTCATCCCGTTCAGGTGACGGCCGCCGAAGTGGGTGATCGGCGTCTCCCACGGGATCTCCAGCCCGAACGGCACCACGTGCACCGCGCCCGCCTGTACCTGGAAGGCACCACCGAGGCGCTGCTTGGTGAAGACGATGTCCTGCTTGTACTCCTGGTCACCGCCCTCCACCTCCACCCGCGCCTGGAGCCCGACGGACAGCCCCTCGATCTGCTGCTCCACGGACCCGCCCTGGATCCGCACCTCGCCCTGGACGATCCCGCCCGGCACCACGTTCGGCTCGGTGATGACCGTGTCGACCGAAGCGCCGCCGGCACCCAGGCTCGCGAACAGCTTCCTGAACCCCATGCTCTGACTCCCCTTGAAGGCTCTGACGATTACCCCTACAAACGCGGAACCTTAGGCCCCGGTTGCAGGTGCGCCTCTTCCACTACGCTCGACCGGATGAGCGCGCGCCCCGACCGTACGCCCCTGGCCCGGTCCTTCTTCGACCGCCCGGTCCTCACCGTCGCCCCGGACCTCCTCGGCCGCACCCTGGTCCGCCGTACCCCGGACGGCCCCATCGAACTGCGCATCACGGAGGTGGAGGCGTACGAGGGGCAGTCGGACCCCGGCTCCCACGCCTACCGCGGCCGCACGGCGCGCAACGCGTCGATGTTCGGTCCACCCGGACACGCGTACGTCTACTTCATCTACGGCATGTGGTTCAGCCTCAACCTGGTGTGCGGACCGCCGGACCACGCGAGCGGTGTCCTGCTCCGAGCGGGGGAGATCACGGTGGGCGCCGAGCTGGCCCGTAAACGTAGGGTTTCAGCCAGAACCGACCGAGAACTGGCCAAAGGGCCGGCCCGCCTGGCCACCGCCCTGGACGTGGACCGCTCCCTCGACGGCGCGGATCTCTGCGGAGGTCCGGATTCCCCCCTCACCCTCCTGGCCGGGACCTCGACCTCGCCCGACCTGGTGAGCAACGGTCCGCGCACCGGAGTGGGCGGGGCCGGCGCGGCACACCCCTACCGCTACTGGATCACCCAGGACCCGACGGTGAGCCCGTACCGCGCCCATGCGCCACGCCGCCGCTCAACTTGACTCGGCACCGGCGGACGCCTAACGTAGCCCGAGCCACTTTAACGGGGCACTGCCATCAGCAGACCCCCGGAGTGGCCAACCCACACCTACGACTTACCCCTGGCGGGGTCTTATTCGGCATGCCCGAATTCGATCCCAACCGGCCGATTATGAGCCGCACGGGATAAGCGCTAATGTGGTGGAGCGCCGAAAGGCACAGGCCCCCAACGGCCACCGAATTCAAATCCAAGCCGGAAACGGCGCGGAAATGATCTGGTAGAGTTGGAAACGAAGGAAGCGCCCGGAGGGCCTGGAAACAGGAACAAAGGAAGCGTCCGTTCCTTGAGAACTCAACAGCGTGCCAAAAATCAACGCCAAAAAGTTGATACCCCGTCCATTTCGGTGGATGAGGTTCCTTTGAAAAAGACCTGTGAGGTCGCGGTTCTGCCGTGATGCTTGCAGGCAATTACACAGCGAGGACGCAGTGGACGGTCGGTCTTATTCCGACATGACTGTCCCGCTCTAAGTGCGTGTGCACCCGATTACGGGTAAACATTCATGGAGAGTTTGATCCTGGCTCAGGACGAACGCTGGCGGCGTGCTTAACACATGCAAGTCGAACGATGAAGCCCTTCGGGGTGGATTAGTGGCGAACGGGTGAGTAACACGTGGGCAATCTGCCCTTCACTCTGGGACAAGCCCTGGAAACGGGGTCTAATACCGGATAACACTCCTGCCTGCATGGGCGGGGGTTAAAAGCTCCGGCGGTGAAGGATGAGCCCGCGGCCTATCAGCTTGTTGGTGGGGTAATGGCCCACCAAGGCGACGACGGGTAGCCGGCCTGAGAGGGCGACCGGCCACACTGGGACTGAGACACGGCCCAGACTCCTACGGGAGGCAGCAGTGGGGAATATTGCACAATGGGCGAAAGCCTGATGCAGCGACGCCGCGTGAGGGATGACGGCCTTCGGGTTGTAAACCTCTTTCAGCAGGGAAGAAGCGAAAGTGACGGTACCTGCAGAAGAAGCGCCGGCTAACTACGTGCCAGCAGCCGCGGTAATACGTAGGGCGCAAGCGTTGTCCGGAATTATTGGGCGTAAAGAGCTCGTAGGCGGCTTGTCACGTCGGATGTGAAAGCCCGAGGCTTAACCTCGGGTCTGCATTCGATACGGGCTAGCTAGAGTGTGGTAGGGGAGATCGGAATTCCTGGTGTAGCGGTGAAATGCGCAGATATCAGGAGGAACACCGGTGGCGAAGGCGGATCTCTGGGCCATTACTGACGCTGAGGAGCGAAAGCGTGGGGAGCGAACAGGATTAGATACCCTGGTAGTCCACGCCGTAAACGTTGGGAACTAGGTGTTGGCGACATTCCACGTCGTCGGTGCCGCAGCTAACGCATTAAGTTCCCCGCCTGGGGAGTACGGCCGCAAGGCTAAAACTCAAAGGAATTGACGGGGGCCCGCACAAGCAGCGGAGCATGTGGCTTAATTCGACGCAACGCGAAGAACCTTACCAAGGCTTGACATATACCGGAAAGCATTAGAGATAGTGCCCCCCTTGTGGTCGGTATACAGGTGGTGCATGGCTGTCGTCAGCTCGTGTCGTGAGATGTTGGGTTAAGTCCCGCAACGAGCGCAACCCTTGTCCTGTGTTGCCAGCATGCCCTTCGGGGTGATGGGGACTCACAGGAGACCGCCGGGGTCAACTCGGAGGAAGGTGGGGACGACGTCAAGTCATCATGCCCCTTATGTCTTGGGCTGCACACGTGCTACAATGGCCGGTACAATGAGCTGCGATACCGTGAGGTGGAGCGAATCTCAAAAAGCCGGTCTCAGTTCGGATTGGGGTCTGCAACTCGACCCCATGAAGTCGGAGTTGCTAGTAATCGCAGATCAGCATTGCTGCGGTGAATACGTTCCCGGGCCTTGTACACACCGCCCGTCACGTCACGAAAGTCGGTAACACCCGAAGCCGGTGGCCCAACCCGTAAGGGAGGGAGCTGTCGAAGGTGGGACTGGCGATTGGGACGAAGTCGTAACAAGGTAGCCGTACCGGAAGGTGCGGCTGGATCACCTCCTTTCTAAGGAGCACAGTACCGATTGCAGACAAACGTTCTGCACGGTCAGCTCAGGGTGGAACGTTGATTAGTTGGCACGGTTTCCAAAACCTTCTGTGAGTACTGCTTCGGCGTGGAAAACAGTTTGAGTGGCGGGGATCGTGCTTGGCACGTTGTTGGGTATCTGAGGGTACGGCCGTAAGGTCTTATCTTCTGCGATGCCGGCCCCAGTGAACTTCACTTCTAGTAGGTGAGGGTGGTGGGTGGCTGGTCGTTGCTTGAGAACTACACAGTGGACGCGAGCATCTGTGGCCAAGTTTTTAAGGGCGCACGGTGGATGCCTTGGCACCAGGAACCGATGAAGGACGTGAGAGGCCGCGATAGGCCCCGGGGAGCTGCCAACTGAGCTTTGATCCGGGGGTGTCCGAATGGGGAAACCCGGCAGTCGTCATGGGCTGTCACCCACTGCTGAACACATAGGCAGTGTGGAGGGAACGCGGGGAAGTGAAACATCTCAGTACCCGCAGGAAGAGAAAACAACCGTGATTCCGGGAGTAGTGGCGAGCGAAACCGGATCAGGCCAAACCGTATGCGTGTGATACCCGGCAGGGGTTGCGCATGCGGGGTTGTGGGAATTCTTTTGATCGGTCTGCCGGCCGGTCGGCGAGTCAGAAACCGTTGATGTAGTCGAAGGACATGCGAAAGGTCCGGCGTAGAGGGTAAGACCCCCGTAGACGAAACATCAGCGGCTTGCTTAAGAATCTCCCAAGTAGCACGGGGCCCGAGAAATCCCGTGTGAATCTGGCGGGACCACCCGCTAAGCCTAAATATTCCCTGGTGACCGATAGCGGATAGTACCGTGAGGGAATGGTGAAAAGTACCGCGGGAGCGGAGTGAAATAGTACCTGAAACCGTGTGCCTACAAGCCGTGGGAGCGTCGCCGTTATTCTTCGGAATAACGGTCGTGACTGCGTGCCTTTTGAAGAATGAGCCTGCGAGTTAGCGGTGTGTAGCGAGGTTAACCCGTGTGGGGAAGCCGTAGCGAAAGCGAGTCCGAATAGGGCGATTGAGTTGCACGCTCTAGACCCGAAGCGGAGTGATCTAGCCATGGGCAGGTTGAAGCGGAGGTAAGACTTCGTGGAGGACCGAACCCACCAGGGTTGAAAACCTGGGGGATGACCTGTGGTTAGGGGTGAAAGGCCAATCAAACTCCGTGATAGCTGGTTCTCCCCGAAATGCATTTAGGTGCAGCGTCACGTGTTTCTTGCCGGAGGTAGAGCACTGGATAGGCGATGGGCCCTACCGGGTTACTGACCTTAGCCAAACTCCGAATGCCGGTAAGTGAGAGCGTGGCAGTGAGACTGTGGGGGATAAGCTCCATGGTCGAGAGGGAAACAGCCCAGAGCATCGACTAAGGCCCCTAAGCGTACGCTAAGTGGGAAAGGATGTGGAGTCGCAGAGACAACCAGGAGGTTGGCTTAGAAGCAGCCACCCTTGAAAGAGTGCGTAATAGCTCACTGGTCAAGTGATTCCGCGCCGACAATGTAGCGGGGCTCAAGCGTACCGCCGAAGTCGTGTCATTGCAGCAATAGGGCCAACGCCCGCTGTGATGGGTAGGGGAGCGTCGTGTGCCGGGTGAAGCAGCAGCGGAAGCTAGTTGTGGACGGTTCACGAGTGAGAATGCAGGCATGAGTAGCGATACACACGTGAGAAACGTGTGCGCCGATTGACTAAGGGTTCCTGGGTCAAGCTGATCTGCCCAGGGTAAGTCGGGACCTAAGGCGAGGCCGACAGGCGTAGTCGATGGACAACCGGTTGATATTCCGGTACCCGCTTTGAAACGCCCAATATCGAATCAGGCGATGCTAAGTCCGTGAAGCCGTTCCGGACCCTTCGGGGAAAGGAAAGTGGTGGAGCCGACGAACCAGACTTGTAGTAGGTAAGCGATGGGGTGACGCAGGAAGGTAGTCCAGCCCGGGCGGTGGTAGTCCCGGGGTAAGGGTGTAGGCCGAGGGGTAGGCAAATCCGTCCCTCATATAAGGCTGAGACCTGATGCCGAGCCGATTGTGGTGAAGTGGATGATCCTATGCTGTCGAGAAAAGCCTCTAGCGAGTTTCATGGCGGCCCGTACCCTAAACCGACTCAGGTGGTCAGGTAGAGAATACCGAGGCGTTCGGGTGAACTATGGTTAAGGAACTCGGCAAAATGCCCCCGTAACTTCGGGAGAAGGGGGGCCATCACTGGTGAAGGAACTTGCTTCCTGAGCTGGGGGTGGCCGCAGAGACCAGCGAGAAGCGACTGTTTACTAAAAACACAGGTCCGTGCGAAGCCGTAAGGCGATGTATACGGACTGACGCCTGCCCGGTGCTGGAACGTTAAGGGGACCGGTTAGTCACATTTCGGTGTGGCGAAGCTGAGAACTTAAGCGCCAGTAAACGGCGGTGGTAACTATAACCATCCTAAGGTAGCGAAATTCCTTGTCGGGTAAGTTCCGACCTGCACGAATGGCGTAACGACTTCTCGACTGTCTCAACCATAGGCCCGGTGAAATTGCACTACGAGTAAAGATGCTCGTTTCGCGCAGCAGGACGGAAAGACCCCGGGACCTTTACTATAGTTTGATATTGGTGTTCGGTTCGGCTTGTGTAGGATAGGTGGGAGACTTTGAAGCTGTGACGCCAGTCATGGTGGAGTCGCCGTTGAAATACCACTCTGGTCGTGCTGGATGTCTAACCTCGGTCCGTGATCCGGATCAGGGACAGTGTCTGATGGGTAGTTTAACTGGGGCGGTTGCCTCCCAAAAAGTAACGGAGGCGCCCAAAGGTTCCCTCAGCCTGGTTGGCAATCAGGTGTTGAGTGTAAGTGCACAAGGGAGCTTGACTGTGAGACCGACGGGTCGAGCAGGGACGAAAGTCGGGACTAGTGATCCGGCGGTGGCTTGTGGAAGCGCCGTCGCTCAACGGATAAAAGGTACCCCGGGGATAACAGGCTGATCTTCCCCAAGAGTCCATATCGACGGGATGGTTTGGCACCTCGATGTCGGCTCGTCGCATCCTGGGGCTGGAGTCGGTCCCAAGGGTTGGGCTGTTCGCCCATTAAAGCGGTACGCGAGCTGGGTTTAGAACGTCGTGAGACAGTTCGGTCCCTATCCGCTGTGCGCGTAGGAATATTGAGAAGGGCTGTCCCTAGTACGAGAGGACCGGGACGGACGAACCTCTGGTGTGCCAGTTGTCCTGCCAAGGGCATGGCTGGTTGGCTACGTTCGGGAGGGATAACCGCTGAAAGCATCTAAGCGGGAAGCCTGCTTCAAGATGAGTATTCCCACCTCCTTGAGAGGGTAAGGCTCCCAGTAGACGACTGGGTTGATAGGCCAGATGTGGAAGCCCGGTAACGGGTGGAGCTGACTGGTACTAATAGGCCGAGGGCTTGTCCTCAGTTGCTCGCGTCCACTGTGTTAGTTCTGAAGCAACGAACGGTTGCTGGTTTCTAGAGCTAGAACATAACTATAAAGTGTGCTTGTTCGCTCGAAACCGATTAGGGTTTCGGTGGTCATAGCGTTAGGGAAACGCCCGGTTACATTCCGAACCCGGAAGCTAAGCCTTTCAGCGCCGATGGTACTGCAGGGGGGACCCTGTGGGAGAGTAGGACACCGCCGAACAATTTTTCAAAGGACCCCTGGTCCAGCGTTCAACGCTGGACCAGGGGTCTTTTTTGTTTTCCAGAGCTTTTCGCCGAAGCGCGGCCATGGGTTGGCTGCGCGAGAATGACTAGCGGTACCCCGACGACAGGAGTCACACCCATGTCCAACTCTCCCGACGATCGTCCGGAGCGCGAGCCTCGGCGCAACGACGGCGGTGACAGGGGCGGCTACCGCGGGGGCCGTGACGACAGCCGTGGCGGCGACCGTCCGCCCTTCCGTCGCGATGACCGCGGTGGCCGTCCGGCCGGCGCCGGAGCCGGTGATGGCGGTTTCCGCCGTGACGACCGTGGTGGCCGTCCCGCCGGTGGCGGTGGCTTCCGCGGCAACGACCGTGGCGGCGACCGCCCCAGCTACCCGCGCCGTGACGACGACCGTGGCGGCCGTCCCACCGGTGGTGGCGACCGTCCGTCCTTCCCGCGTCGTGACGACCGTGGTGGCGACCGTCCGCCGTTCCGTGGCAACGACCGGGGTGAGCGTCCCTCCGGTGGCGGCTTCCGCGGCAACGACCGCGGTGACCGTCCGTCGTTCCCCCGTCGTGACGACCGTGGTGGCGACCGTCCCTCGTTCCCGCGTCGTGATGACGACCGCGGCGGCTTCCGCGGCGGTCGCGACGACCGTGGCGGCGACCGCCCCAGCTACCCGCGCCGTGACGACGACCGTGGCGGCCGTCCCACCGGTGGTGGCGACCGTCCGAGCTACCCCCGTCGTGACGACCGTGGTGGCGACCGTCCGCCGTTCCGTGGCAGCGACCGGGGCGAGCGTCCCTCCGGCGGTGGCTTCCGCGGCAACGACCGCGGTGACCGTCCGTCCTTCCCCCGTCGTGACGACCGTGGTGGCGACCGTCCGCCGTTCCGTGGCAACGACCGGGGTGAGCGTCCTTCCGGTGGCGGCTTCCGCGGCAACGACCGCGGTGACCGTCCGTCGTTCCCCCGTCGTGACGACCGTGGTGGCGACCGTCCCTCGTTCCCGCGTCGTGATGACGACCGCGGCGGCTTCCGCGGCGGTCGCGACGACCGTGGCGGCGACCGTCCGTCCTTCCCGCGTCGTGACGACCGTGGTGGCGACCGTCCGCCGTTCCGTGGCAGCGACCGGGGTGAGCGTCCTTCCGGTGGCGGCTTCCGCGGCAACGACCGTGGCGACCGCCCCAGCTACCCGCGTCGCGATGACGACCGGGGTGGGCGTCCCACCGGTGGTGGCGACCGTCCGAGCTACCCCCGTCGTGACGACCGTGGTGGCGACCGTCCGTCGTACCCCCGTCGTGATGACGACCGCGGCGGCTTCCGCGGCAACGACCGCGGTGACCGTCCGTCGTTCCCCCGTCGTGACGACCGTGGTGGCGACCGTCCCTCGTTCCCGCGTCGTGATGACGACCGCGGCGGCTTCCGCGGCGGTCGCGACGACCGTGGCGGCGACCGCCCCAGCTACCCGCGCCGTGACGACGACCGTGGCGGCCGTCCCACCGGTGGTGGCGACCGTCCGAGCTACCCCCGTCGTGACGACCGTGGTGGCGACCGTCCGTCGTTCCCGCGTCGTGATGACGACCGCGGTGGCTTCCGCGGCGGTCGCGACGACCGTGGCGGCGACCGTCCGTCGTACCCGCGCCGTGACGACCGCGGCGGCGACCGCGGTGGGTTCCGCGGCCGTGACGACCGTGGCGGCGACCGTGACTTCCGTGCCGACCGCGACCCGGTCAAGCGGCTTCCGATCGACGACGACGTCACCGGTTTCGAGATCGACTCCGATGTCCGTCAGGAGCTCCTGAGCCTGCCCAAGGGCCTGGCCGAGGAAGTCTCCAAGAACCTGGTGATGGTGGCCCGGCTGATCGACGAGGACCCGGAGCAGGCGTACGCGTACTCGCGCATCGCCCTGCGTCTGGCCTCCCGTGTCGCCGCCGTGCGCGAGGCCGCCGGCTTCGCCGCGTACGCCACGCAGAAGTACGCCGAGGCGATCGCGGAGTTCCGTGCTGCCAAGCGCATGACCGGTTCCGTCGAGCTGTGGCCCGTCATCGCCGACTGCGAGCGCGGCCTCGGCCGTCCGGAGCGGGCGCTGGCGATGGCCGGTGAGCCCGAGGTGCAGAAGCTGGACAAGGCCGGCCAGGTCGAGATGCGCCTGGTCGCGGCCGGTGCTCGTCGGGACATGGACCAGCTCGATGCCGCCATCGTGACCCTGCAGAGCCCCGAGCTGGCCTCCAGCTCCGTGCAGCCGTGGACCGCGCGTCTGCGGTACGCCTACGCCGACGCCCTGCTGGCCGCCGGCCGTGAGGACGAGGCGCGCGAGTGGTTCGCCAAGACCCTCGAGGCGGACAAGGACGGGGCCACGGACGCCTCCGACCGGCTCGCCGAGCTGGACGGCGTCGAGTTCGTCGATGCGGCCGCCGATGACGAGGACGACGTCCAGGACGGCGTCGGCGTCGAGGACCAGTTCGACGACGACGACGAGGACGAGGACGACGACCCCGAGGTCGCGGCCGCGGAGCGGGCTTCCGACCAGGCCGAGTACTACGACGAGGACGACGACGAGTACGAGGGCGGCGCCGACGGTGACGCCGATGTCGACGTCACCGACGAGATCGTCGTCCTGGACGGGGACGACGAGGACGACCGCGACCGTGGCGCGGACCACCGTGACGCGGACAAGGCCCGTGACAACGGCTGAGTGAACTGAGAAAGGGCGGTACCCCCGATGGGGGTACCGCCCTTTTTTTGTCGGTCCGGGCCGGTCAGTCCAGGCTCCGCAGCACCAGGCCGGTGGCCGGCTTGGGGCCGAAGGAGGTGGACTTGCGGGGCATCGTCACGCCCTGGCGGGCCAGGTCCCGGACGACCGCCTCCCGTACGGGGTGCATCAGGACCGCCGTGCCGCCGTTGCGCTCCGCCATGTCGACGGTGGCCGCTGTGTCGTGGATGTACACGATCTGCTCGGGGGTGTCGGGGATGCCCCAGAGGGTGTCCAGGAGGGTCGCGTGCAGAACGGTGGCGTCCAGTCTGCGCCAGGCCTCCGGGCGGTCGCGGCGGACCGTGCGCTCGATGAGGGCCGGATCGGGGTCGGTGACCAGGTGGAAGGTGCCGTCCCCGGTGAGCAGGAAGGCGTTGCCGCGCTCCGCGGCCTCCTCCAGGGCCTCCATGGCCATCGCCAGCGGGCCGTCGACCGGGCGGACCCGGAAGTGGCCGTCGAGGGCGGCCAGCGCGGCGGGCAGCGGGAGCTGGCGCAGCATCCGGTGGATGGCACGGACCTGGAGCGGGTAGCGGGCGGTGTCCACGAGGAGGACCAGGCCGAAGTCCCACGCGGTGGGGGAGCCGTGCTCCTCCTGGAGGCGCAGGTACGTCGCCCAGCGGTGGTGGCCGTCGGCGATGAGGGCCTGGCGGTCGCCCAGGTCGGCGGTGATGGCCGCCAGACCGGCGGGGTCGCTGACGGCCCACAGCCGGTGCTGGAAGCCGTCCTCGGTGGTGGTGGAGAACAGCGGGGTGGTCCGCGCGGTGCGCTCGACGACCGCGGCGGCGCCCGCGGCCGGATCGTCGCCGAGGTAGGTCAGCAGGAGCGGTTCGAGGTTCGCCGAGGTGGCCCGCATCAGGCCGGCCCTGTCGGTGACCACGTGGGGCATGACGTCCTCGTGGGGGAGGACGATGCCGGCTTCGGCGGTGGAGAGGGCGAGGGCGCCGATGATGCCGCGCTGCAGCAGATCGCCCTTGCGCTGCTCGTAGACGTACAGCGCGGCGTCCGGGTCGGCGCTGAGGATGCCCTCGCCGAGCCAGTCGCGCAGGGTGCGGGCCGCCTGCCGGTTGCGGGCGTCGGGGGTGTCGGCCTGCGGCAGGATCAGGCGGACGATGTTGTGCGGGTCGGCGGACTCGAGGTGGTCGAGTCCGTCGGGGCGCACGACCACGTCGTACGGCGGCGAGGTGACGGCGGCCAGGCTGCCGACGCGCTCGGGGACGTAGCGCAGGCCGTGGAAGGGGATCAGCCGCAGTCCATGGTCGGCGGTGCCAGAGGTGGTCATTGGAGAATCGTAGACGCGTCTCGGCATACGGGATGATCAGGGTATAGGGAAACCGGACAGGATCTATGGCACGAGGAGCGGACACCATGACCCGGCAGAGCAGGACCAGTCCCGCGGGCAGTGAGCGGAGTCTGCACCAGGCGTACGACACGGCTCTGCTCGATCTCGACGGGGTGGTGTACGCGGGCGGCCAGGCCATCGCGCACGCCGTGGAGTCGCTGGCCGCGGCGCGGGCCGACGGGATGCACCTCGCGTACGTCACGAACAACGCGCTGCGCACCCCGGACGCGGTCGCCGAGCACCTGGGCGAGCTCGGGATCCCGACGGAGGCCGCCGAGGTGATCACCTCGGCGCAGGCCGTGGCCCGGCTCATCGCGGAGCAGGTGGCGCCGGGCTCGAAGGTGCTGGTCATCGGTGGCGAGGGGCTGCGGGTCGCGCTGCGCGAGCGCGGGCTGGTGCCGGTGGACTCGGCCGAGGAGGAGGGCCTCGCGGCGGTGGTCCAGGGGTACGGGGGTCCCGACCTGCCGTGGGGGCGGTTCGCGGAGGCCTCGTACGCGATCAACCGCGGGGTGCCGTGGTACGCGTCGAACACCGATCTGACGATTCCGGGGGCGCGGGGGATCGCGCCGGGCAACGGGGCCGCGGTGGAGGTCGTACGGATCGCCACGGGCGCGGAGCCGCAGGTGGCGGGCAAGCCGCTGCCCCCGATGCACCGGGAGACCGTGCTGCGGACCGGGGCGGAGCGGCCGCTGGTGGTGGGGGACCGGCTGGACACCGACATCGAGGGCGCCTTCAACGGGGAGGTGGACTCGCTGCTGGTGCTGACCGGGGTGACCGACGGAGCGCAGCTGCTGAGGGCCGAGCCGAAGTACCGGCCCACCTACGTCGACCGGGACCTGCGCGGGATGCTGACCGGGCAGCCCGAGGTGGTGCCGGCCGGGGGTGCCGGGGGCGGCTTCCGCTGCGGGGACTGGACCGCGGTGGCGCTGGACGGCGTACTGGAGCTGCGGGGCGGGGACGGCGACGCGTCGGGTGTGCTCGGCGAGCAGTCGGCCATCGACGGGCTTCGGGCGCTGTGCGCGGCGGCCTGGACGTACGCCGGGGACGGTGCGTGCGGTCTGGACGCGGAGAAGGCGCTGGCCCGGCTGGGGCTGTAGGAGGCGGGCTGCAGGAGGCGGGGCGCGGGAGCGCCGGCGGCTCGGGGGGGAACCGAGCATTCCTCAGGGTAGGCTAACCTAACTTGGTGTTGGTTGAGAGTCCCCCCGAACAGAGCGCGGCGCCGCCGGCGGCCGCCACCCGCGCACACCACGGCGCGCGAGCCGCCGGGCTGCTGGCCGCCTTCGGCGTCCTGGCGCTGATCGCGGTGGCGAGCATCGCCGTCGGCGCCAAGCAGATACCCGTCCAGGACGTCTGGCACGGCCTGTTCCACTACTCCGGAACCACCGCCGACGTCGTGGTGCGGGACCTGCGGGTCCCGCGCACCCTCCTGGGGATGCTCGTCGGGCTCGGCCTCGGCCTGTCCGGGGCCGTGATGCAGGCACTGACCCGCAATCCGCTGGCCGAGCCAGGCATCCTCGGCATCAACGCAGGGGCCGCGGCCGCCGTCGTATCGGCGATCAGCTTCTTCGGGGCCGACTTGCTGAGCGAGTTCGTCTGGTGGGCGTTCCTCGGAGCGGCCCTCGTATCCGTCCTCGTGTACGTGCTCGGCGGCAGCCGCACCGCCACCCCGGTGCGCCTCGCGCTCGCCGGTACGGCCGCCAGCGCGGCCCTCGTCGGCTACGTCAACGCCGTGCAGCTGATGGACAGCAAGGCGCTGGACAAGCTGCGCTTCTGGACGGTGGGATCGCTGGCCTCCGCCAACATGGACACCGTCGAGCAAGTGGCGCCCTTCCTGATCGTCGGCGCCGTGCTCGCGCTCATGCTGGGCCGCCCGCTCAACGCCATGGCGATGGGCGACGACACCGCCCGCGCACTCGGCGCGAACCTGACGCGGACCCGGATCGGCGCGATGGCGGCCATCACCCTGCTGTGCGGGGCGGCGACCGCGGCCTGCGGGCCGATCGTCTTCGTCGGCCTGATGATCCCCCACCTGGTGCGGGTGTTCACCGGGCCGGACATGCGCTGGGTGCTCGCCTACTCGGCGGTGCTCTCGCCCGTGCTGCTGCTCGGCGCCGACGTCATCGGCCGGGTCATCACCCGGCCGGCCGAACTCCAGGTCGGCATCGTCACCGCCCTCATCGGCGGACCCGTCTTCATCTACCTCGTCCGGCGCAAGAGGATGGCCCAGCTGTGACAGTGACCTCCGCACGCCGGAAGGAACCCGCGGCCCGGACCGGCCGTCCCGGACCCCGGCCGGTGCGCCTGCCCGGCGGGATGTCGCTGCGCGTGGAGCGGCGCGCGCTCGCGGTGGGGGCGCTGCTCCTGCTGCTCACGCTCGCGACGGCCGTGCTCCTCATCGGCACCGGCGACTTCGACATCGCCCCGTGGGACGTCGTGCGGACCCTGCTGGGCAACGGCACCCCGACGCACGAGTTCATCGTCAACGACCTGCGGCTGCCGCGGGTCCTGGTCGCCATCCTCGTCGGCGCGGCCCTCGGCATGGCCGGGGCCGTCTTCCAGTCCGTCTCGCGCAACCCGCTCGGCTCCCCGGACGTACTGGGCTTCGGCTACGGCTCGGCCGTCGGCGCGCTGCTCGTCATCATCGTCTTCAAGGGCGGCGCCGGCGAGGTGGCCGTCGGGGCGCTCGTGGGCGGCCTGGTGGCCGGACTCCTCGTCTACCTGCTCGCCTACAAGCAGGGCATCCACGGCTACCGGCTGGTCCTCGTCGGAATCGGCGCCTGCGCGATGCTGACCGCCGTCATCCAGTACCTGCTGACGAAGGCTCAGCTCGTCGACGCCACCCGCGCGATGGTCTGGCTGACCGGGTCGCTGGCCGGCCGGGACTGGGCGCAGGTCTGGCCGCTGCTCGTCACCTGCGCGGTGCTGTTCCCGCTGGTCCTCGGCCGGAGCCGGGCCCTGCGGATGATCGAGATGGGCGACGACGCGGCGCACGCGCTCGGCGTGCGGGTCGAGCGGACCCGGCTGCTCCTGATGGTGGCGGCGATCCTGCTCACCACCGCGGCCAGCGCCGCGGCCGGGCCGATCAGTTTCGTGGCGCTGGCCGCACCGCAGTTGGCACGCCGGCTGACCCGGTCGCCCGGCGCGAGCCTGCTGACCGGCGCGCTGATGGGCTCCCTGCTGCTGCTGGTGTCCGACTGGGCCTCGCAGCGGGCCTTCGGGGCCGACCAGCTGCCGGTGGGCGTGGTGACGGGCCTGGTCGGCGGCGTCTACCTGTTGTGGCTGCTCGTCACCGAGCGCAAGGCGGGCCGCATATGAGGAACCGGAGCGGCGTGAGCGACCAGAGGAGCAGGCAAGTGCAGCGGCTGACCGCGGAGAACGTGACCCTCGGCTACGACCAGCGGGTCATCGCCGAGAACCTGTCGGTGGAGATCCCGGACAACTCCTTCACCGTGATCGTCGGCCCCAACGCCTGCGGCAAGTCCACCTTGTTGCGGGCCCTGGCGCGGATGCTGAAGCCCTCGCAGGGGCGGGTGCTGCTCGACGGGCAGGCCATCGGGTCGATGCCGGCGAAGAAGGTGGCCAAGACGCTGGGGCTGCTGCCGCAGTCCTCGATCGCGCCCGACGGGATCACGGTCGGAGACCTGGTCTCGCGCGGCCGCTACCCGCACCAGGGGCTGCTGCGGCAGTGGTCGCGGGAGGACGAGCGGATCGTCGCCGAGTCGATGGCCTCCACCGGGGTCGCCGAGCTCGCCGACCGGGCCGTGGACGAGCTGTCGGGCGGCCAGCGCCAGCGGGTGTGGATCGCGATGGCGCTGGCGCAGCAGACGCCGCTGCTGCTGCTGGACGAGCCGACCACGTACCTGGACATCCAGCACCAGATCGACGTGCTGGACCTGTGCGCGGAGCTCCACGAGAGCCGGGGCCGGACGCTGGTGGCCGTGCTGCACGACCTGAACCATGCGGCCCGCTACGCGACGCACCTGATCGCGATGCGGGGCGGGAAGGTCGTCGCGGAGGGGCCGCCGGGCGAGGTGGTGACGGCGGAGCTGGTGGAACGGGTGTTCGGGCTGCGGTGTCAGGTCATCGCGGATCCGGAGACGGGGACTCCGCTGGTCGTTCCCGCGGCTCGGGGGGCACGTGCCCGTGTTGTGGCGGGGGTCGAGTAGCCGGGTGCGGCGCCGTTTCCTGGGGCTCCGCCCCAGACCCCGCGCCTCAAACGCCGGCCGGGCTGGATTTGGCGGGGCTGGATTTAGGCGGGTTGGATTTACAGCAGGCTCTTGAGCCTCAGGAGGTCGCGGAAGCCGGCTTCCAGGCGGATGCGGCCGGAGGCCCAGGCCCTGGCGAACTTGAGGTCGCCCGCGACCAGGGCGACCAGGTCGTCGCCGGTCATGGCGAGGCGGATCCCGGCCTTGGCGGGCGGCGGGCCCGGTACCACCGCGTCCACCCGGATCCGGCCTCCGTCGAGGCGGCCCGTGAACGTCCGGTCCAGGTCGGTGATGTGGCAGCTCAGCGAGCGGTCGAGCGCGGTCGCACCGCGCACGTCGCCTTCGGCCCGTGCCAGGTTGTCGGAGAGTTGGTCGAGTGCTTCACGGCACTCCTCGATCGTAGCCATCGTGATCCCGACCGTACCGCAGAGCCGTGCGTGGTCGCGGCGCGCTACCGGGTAGCGTCTTGGGCATGACCGAAGACGTGCCCGTGCCCGCGCCCGACGCGCCGCAGGACCCGGACGGAGCGGGGGCCGCCGACGGGCCCGCCGGGCCGGTCGCGCTGGGCCTCGTACGCACGCCCACCGGGCACGCCGAGGTCGACGCGCGGCTGGAGCGGCTGGCGGACGCGGACGGGCTCCCGGCGGACGGACACCTCGAGGTGTACGAGGATGTGCACAGGGGGCTGCGCTCCGCGCTGACCGCGCTGGACGCGCCGACCGGCCCCCGTCCGTACGAAAACAGGAGCTGAACCGAACGTGGCAGGAGTGGCACGCCGCCGCCTGGACGCCGAACTGGTACGCCGCAGCATGGCCCGCTCACGCGAGCACGCCGCGCAGCTGATCGCGGCGGGCCGGGTGACCGTGGGCGGCAACACGGCGACGAAGGCGGCCACCCAGGTCGAGACCAGCGCGGCCCTCGTCGTCCTCAAGGACGAGGACGATCCCGACTACGTCTCCCGGGGCGGCCACAAGCTGGCGGGCGCGCTCGCGGTCTTCGTACCGCAGGGGCTGCTCGTCGAGGGCCGCCGGGCCCTGGACGCGGGCGCCTCCACGGGCGGTTTCACCGACGTGCTGCTGCGCGCGGGCGTCGACCACGTGATGGCCGTCGACGTGGGCTACGGGCAGCTCGCCTGGTCGCTGCAGAGCGACGACCGGGTCACCGTGAAGGACCGTACGAACGTGCGCGAGCTGACGGTCGAGCAGCTCGACGGGGTCCCCGTGGACCTGGTCGTCGGCGATCTGTCCTTCATCTCGATCGGCCTGGTGCTGCCGGCTCTCGTACGGTGCTGCGCGCCGGACGCGGACCTCGTGCTGATGGTCAAGCCGCAGTTCGAGGTGGGCAAGGAGCGGCTCGGCAGCGGCGGCGTGGTGCGCAGCACCGAGCTGCGCGCCCAGACCGTGCGGGACGTCGCGGCGCAGGCCTGGAAGCTGGGCCTGGGCGTGGCCGGGGTCACCGCGAGCCCGCTTCCGGGCCCGTCCGGCAACGTCGAGTATTTTCTGTGGCTGCGGGCGGGGGCACCGGCACTCGACCCGGCGGATGTTGACCGTGCAGTGGCGGAGGGGCCGCAGTGACCATGACTTCAGGGGAATCGGCGCCGTCGGGGGACCCGGCGGAGTCGGCCGGACCGGCGGATCCGGGGCAGCGGACCGTCTTCCTGCTCGCGCACACCGGGCGGCCGGCGGCCATCCGCAGTGCCGAGCTGGTCGTACAGGGGCTGCTCAAGCACGGACTGGGCGTACGGGTCCTGCGGCACGAGGCGGTGGACCTGCCGCTGCCGCCCGAGGTGGAGCTGGTGGCCGAGTGCACCCCGGAGGTGTTCGACGGGTGCGAACTGCTGATCGTGCTGGGCGGGGACGGGACCCTGCTGCGCGGGGCGGAGTTCGCGCGCGGCTCGGGGGTGCCGATGCTGGGCGTCAACCTGGGCCGGGTCGGGTTCCTCGCGGAGGCCGAGCGGGACGACCTGGACAAGGTCGTGGACCGGGTCGTGGCGCGGTCCTACGAGGTCGAGGAGCGGATGACCCTCGACGTGCTCGTGCGGACCAACGGGGACGTGGTGCACCGGGACTGGGCGCTGAACGAGGCGGCCGTCCAGAAGGTGTCCCCGGAGCGGATGCTGGAGGTGGTCCTGGAGATCGACGGGCGCCCGGTGTCCGGCTTCGGCTGTGACGGGATCGTCTGCGCGACTCCGACGGGCTCGACCGCGTACGCCTTCTCGGCCGGCGGGCCGGTGGTGTGGCCGGAGGTGGAGGCGCTGCTGATGGTGCCGATCAGCGCGCACGCGCTGTTCGCGAAGCCGCTGGTGACCTCGCCGGACTCGGTGCTGGCGGTGGAGGTGCAGACCGGGACCCCGCACGGGGTGCTGTGGTGCGACGGGCGGCGGACGGTGGAACTGCCGGCCGGGGCCCGGGTCGAGGTCCGGCGGGGCACGGTGCCGGTGCGGCTCGCGCGGCTGCACCACGCGTCCTTCACGGACCGGCTGGTCGCGAAGTTCGCGCTGCCGGTGTCGGGGTGGCGCGGGGCGCCGCACTAGGGCCGATGACGGGCAGTCCTACGTAAATAGTATGAGTGTTCGAATCGATCTGGGCGGGTGACGTCACATGGCACCCGTGAAACCTCGGTATCGTCGTCCCGTGCTTGAGGAGATGCGGATACGGTCGCTCGGGGTCATCGACGACGCGGTGGTCGAGCTGTCGCCCGGTTTCACCGCGGTGACCGGCGAGACCGGCGCCGGCAAGACGATGGTCGTCACCAGCCTCGGGCTGCTGCTCGGCGGCCGGGCCGACCCCGCGCTGGTGCGGATCGGGGCCAAGGCGGCGGTCGTCGAGGGCCGCATCGTCATGCGCCCGGACGCCCCCGCCGCCCTGCGCGCCGAGGAAGCCGGGGCGGAACTCGACGACGGCGCCCTGCTGATCAGCCGGACCGTCTCCGCCGAGGGCCGCTCGCGCGCCCACGTCGGCGGCCGCTCCGTCCCCGTCGGGCTGCTCGCCGAACTCGCCGACGACCTCGTCGCCGTCCACGGCCAGACCGACCAGCAGGGCCTGCTCCGGCCCGCCCGGCAGCGCCAGGCCCTCGACCGGTACGCGGGCGACGCCGTGGCCGTCCCGCTGGAGAAGTACGCCGCCGCCCACCGCAGGCTGCGCGCGGTCTCCGCGGAACTCGAAGAGATCACCACCCGGGCCCGGGAGCGCGCCCAGGAGGCCGACCTGCTGCGCTTCGGACTCGACGAGATCGCCGCCGTGGAGCCGGTCGCGGGCGAGGACACCGAGCTGGCGGCGGAGGCCGAACGCCTCGGGCACGCCGAATCCCTGGCCTCGGCCGCTCAGATCGCCCACGCGGCCCTCGCGGGCAACGTGGAGGACCCGGAGGGCGTCGACGCGGGCGCGCTCGTCGCCGGGGCGCACCGCGCACTGGAATCCGTACGCTCGCACGACCCGGCGCTCGGCGTGCTCGCCGAGCGGATCGGGGAGCTCGGGATCCTGCTCGGGGACGTGGCCGGTGAGCTCGCCGGATACGCGGACGACCTGGACTCCGACCCGCTGCGACTGTCGGCCGTGGAGGACCGGCGGGCGGCGCTGACCCAGCTGACGCGCAAGTACGGGTCCGCCGACAACTCGGTCGACTCCGTACTGGAGTGGGCCGAGCGGGGTTCCGCACGGCTGCTGGAGCTGGACGGCGACGACGAGCGGATCGGCGAACTGACCGTGGAGCGGGACGGGCTGCGCCTGGAACTCTCCGCACTGGCCCAGGCGTTGACCGATGCGCGGGGCGAGGCGGCGACCCGCTTCGCTTCGGCGGTCACCGAGGAGCTGGCCTCGCTGGCGATGCCGCACGCGCGGGTCACCATCGACATCCGCCAGACCGAGGACCCCGAAGGGGTGGAGGTCGGCGGCCGCCTCGTCGCCTACGGGCCTTCGGGCACGGACGAGGTCGAACTGCTGCTGGCCCCGCACCCCGGCGCCCAGCCGCGGCCGATCGCCAAGGGCGCCTCGGGCGGTGAGCTGTCCCGGGTGATGCTGGCCGTCGAGGTCGTCTTCGCGGGCTCCGACCCGGTGCCCACGTACCTCTTCGACGAGGTGGACGCGGGCGTCGGCGGCAAGGCGGCCATCGAGGTCGGGCGCCGCCTCGCGAAACTGGCCAAGTCGGCGCAGGTCGTGGTGGTCACCCACCTGCCCCAGGTGGCGGCCTTCGCCGACCGCCAGCTGCTGGTGGAGAAGACCAACGACGGCTCCGTGACCCGCAGCGGCGTCACCGTCCTGGAGGGCGAGGACCGGATCCGCGAGCTGTCGCGGATGCTGGCCGGCCACGAGGACTCGGCGTCGGCCAGGGCGCACGCCGAGGAGCTGCTGGCGGCCGCGCGGGCGTCGTCGTAGGCGTCGTCCTGGGCGTCGTTCCGGGCGTCGTCGTGGGCGTTGGACGGGGCGGGGCGTAGTCGTCAGGCTGACGCCCCGCTAGCCCGTGTGGGTGAGGCTCGGGGGCGCACAGCGGTATCTCGTACGGGATCCGCACCCGTATGGTCCCGGAACGCGCGTGCGGACTGGCATCCTGGGCGACGTCTCTGCCTCCCTCACCCTGGAGCTTCGGCCCGTGAGCAGCTCCCCGGTCACCGTCCCCGTCCTTCGCACCGTCCAGGTGCTCGGCGGCGCGAGCGGTGGTGCGCACGTTCGGTCGCTGGCCACCGGGCTCGCCGCCCGGGGCGTACGGGTCACCGTGTGCGCACCCGTGGAGGCGGAGGGGGAGTACGACTTCACCGGCGCCGGAGCGCGGTTCACCCCGGACGCGGTGAGCGCCCTGCGGGCCGCCTGCGTCGAGGCCGACGTGGTGCACGCGCACGGCGTACGGGCCGGCATGCGCGCGGCCCTGGCCCTGCGCGGCCGCCGGATCCCCCTGGTCGTCAGCTGGCACGGCGGCGGCCCCGGCGCGGGCCGGCTGAGCCTGATGCTGGAGCGGCACGTCGCCAGGGCCGCCGCGATCGTCCTCGGGGCCTCCTCCGCACAGGTGGACCTGGCCCGGCGGCTCGGCGCGCGGGACGCGCGACTGGCGGCGGTGGCCGTACCGGTGCCGGAGGGGCCGGCGGCCGTCCTGGATCCCGGTGACCCCGGCAAGGCGCGGGCGGAACTGGGCGTCGTGGGAAGGCCGTTGCTGATCGCGGTCGGCAGCCTGGTGCCCCGGCGCGGGTACTCCGTACTGCTCGACGCGGCGCGGGCCTGGCGGATGCTGGACCCGATGCCGCTGCTGGTGATCGCGGGGGAGGGCCCGATGCGGGCGGAACTCGCCCGGCGCATCCACCTGGAAGGCCTGCCCGTACGACTGCTCGGCCGTCGGCGGGACGCGGCGCGGCTGCTGGCCGCGTCGGACGTCGCGGTCCTCTCCAGCCGGTGGGAGGCGCGGTCGCCGCTGGCACAGGAGGCCCTGCGGGTGGGCGTGCCGCTGGTGGCGACGGCGGTGGGCGGTCTCCCCGAGCTGGTGGGGGAGGCGGGAGTGCTGGTCCCGTACGGGGACGCCGGGGCGCTGGCCGAGGCCGTGTCCGGGCTGCTCGCGGATCCCGCGCGGCGGGAGGCCCTTGCGGTGGCGGGGCGCGCCCAGGCGGGGACGTGGCCGTCGGAGGACGACACGGTGGCGCAGGTCCTGTCGGTGTACGACGAGCTGGTCGACCGGCGTCGGTAGCCAGTGGGTTGGCCCTGCGGGGCATGTCCCCGACCCGCCCGTCGCCCGTTCCCTGGGGCTCCGCCCCAGACCCCGCGCCTCAAACTCCCCCAGCTACCGCTGGGAGGTGCCCCCGGGCGAGGCTGGATTTTCCAGCCCGTCCGGCGTTTGAGGACCGGGTCCGGGCAGAGCCCGGGGAACGGTGGAAGGGCGGGTAGGGGACCAGCCCCGCAGGGCCGACCACCCGCACCCGCCCACCGGGCAGGCGCCGGGACGGCAGTGGCGGCACCACCGCCGAGCCCCCGACGGACGGAGTCCGGCGCAGCGGCGTGAAGCCGGGGAGGCCCGCCAGGGCCGAGTCGCGCGAGCGGCGCGTCAAGAAGATGCCGTGTGGCGGCGCGCCCGGAGGGCCAGGCTGAGGGAGAGGACCGTCTCCGGGTCGTCCAGGTCCGCGCCCAGGAGTTCCGAGATGCGGGCCAGGCGGTTGTACAGGGTCTGGCGGTTCAGGTGGAGCTCGCGCGCGGTCTCCGCCTTGCGGCCCGCGTGGGCCAGGTACGTCTCCAGGGTGGGGAGCAGCGGCGGCCGGGAGACGGTGTCGTGCACGCGCAGGGCGCCGATCGCGCGGTCCACGAAGGCCGCCAGGTCGGGGTGTTCGCGCAGCCGCCACAGGAGGAGGTCGATGTCCAGGCGCCTGGCGTCGTACCAGGGCCGGGCGGGGAGCCCGTGTGCGGCCGTCGCGGTCTCCGCGGCGTGGCGCAGGCCCGCCGAGGCCGCCGCCCAGCTGCCGCAGACCCCGACGACCACGGCCGGCGGAGCCCCCGCCCGGTCCAGGCCGGCCCGCTCGACGCCGGCCCGCAGCGCCGCCGCGACCCGGTCCGCCACCGTCGTGCGTTCGGCGTCGCTGCGCAGGGAGACCAGCAGGGGGACGCGGCCTTCCACCGGGCGGACTCCGAGGAGCACCGGGACGCCGACCGAGGAGAGTTCCTCCAGGACCGCGCGGGCCAGGACCGCCCAGTTCCCCGACGGGGCAAGGTCCGAGGAGAGCCGCATGACCACCGGGAGCAGCGGGCCGGCCCCGGGTTTGAAGCCCAGTACGCGGGCCTGCGCGGGGGCGTCCTCCGCGGAGATCCGGCCCTCCGACAGGTCGGTCAGGAAGTCCCCTCGGCCGCGCGCCGCCAGCTCGTCCTCCTGCCGGGCCTGCATCAGCACGACGGCCAGTACGCCTGCCGTCCGCTCCGCCGCCATCCGGTGCACGGGCAGCAGCGGGGCGGACACGCCGAGCAGGACCAGCCGGGCCCGGACCGATCCGCTGCCGTGGCCGCCGCCCGGCACGTCGACGACCACGGCGTTGCCGGTCGGCTCGGCCGGGCGCTGCCCGCGCAGGCCCTCCCACACCTGGAGCGGGTCCGCCGCGGCCTCGCCGGAGACCGGCCCGGCCGCGTAGAGGAGCTGTCCGTCGGGGGTCTCCAGGAAGACCGGGTTGGCCGTGAAGTCGGCCAGGATGTGCAGGACCTGGGGGATCCCGCCGCCGCCCAGCAGGGCCTCGGTGCAGCGGCGGTGGACCTCCTCGGCCCGCTGGAGCAGGGCGTAGTGGCCGTTGACGATCTCGGTGTGCACCTCCTCCGTGACCGTCACGAAGGGGACCTCGCGGTGCAGTTGGACCAGCGGGAGGCCGGCCGCGCGGGCGGTCTCCACGATCGTGGCGGGCAGCCGGGTGAACCTCGGCCCCAGTTCGACGACCAGCGCGGCGATGCCGCGGTCCGCGAGGCGGCGTACGAAGGCACGCTGCTCGGCGGGCCGGGTGCCGAGGCCGAGCCCCGTGGTCAGCAGCAGCTCACCGCCCTTGAGCAGGGACGCGATGTTGGGGACCTCGCCCGCGTGCACCCAGCGCACGTTCCGGCCGAGCCGGTCGGCGCAGGCCACCACCTCGGGCAGCCCGCTCCGCAGCCCCGGCAGCTCCAGTGCCCGCTGAACCGTGATCCCGCCCTGATTGTCCATATCGCGGACGGTACCGGGAGCCCTGTTCCAGGCACATCACCGGGCGGTTACGAGGGTCGATCTCCCCCCGTCCGGCCCGACAACTCGTCTGCCCTGCAAGGAGATTATCGGACTGGATGCCGATTGTGGCGTACGTCACGCACCGAGAGAGTGAGCGCCCTCACGACAGGAACGAGGAGCCATGAGCACGGACAGCAGCTCGGACAGTGGCACGGATGGAAGATCGGGCAATGGCGCACCCCAGGTCCAGCGCCTCAAGGCCAATTCGGTCGGCCTGGTCGGCGTCGTCTTCATGGCCGTGGCCACCGCCGCCCCCATCACCGCGATGACCGGCAACCTCCCCATCGCCGTCGGCTTCGGCAACGGCATCGGCGCCCCCGCCGGCTACCTCTTCGCGACCGCCGTGCTCACCGTCTTCGCGGTCGGCTACGTGGCCATGGCCAAGCGGATCACCGCCGCCGGCGCCTTCTACGGGTACATCTCGCACGGGCTCGGCCGGATCGCCGGCATGGCGTCGGGCATGCTCGCGGTTCTCGCGTACATCGTCTTCGAGGCCTCGATCGTCGGAGTCTTCTCCTACTTCACCAAGACCACCGTCCACGACCAGCTCGGCATCGACCTGCCGTGGATCGTCTACGCGGCCGCCATGCTCGCGATCACCGCCGCCCTCGCCCACTTCGACATCAACCTCACCGCCAAGGCGCTGGGCGTGATGCTCGTCGCCGAGATCGCGGTCCTCTTCGCCGTCGCCACCGCCGTCCTGATCGCGGGCGGCGGCCCGGACGGGATCCCGGTCTCGCCCCTCAACCCGAAGAACGCCTTCACCGGCACCTCCGCCGGGCTCGGCCTCTTCTTCGCCTTCTGGTCCTGGGTCGGCTTCGAATCCACCGCCATGTACGGGGAGGAGTCCCGCGACCCGAAGCGGGTCATCCCCAAGGCGACCCTGATCTCGGTCGTGGGCGTCGGCCTCTTCTACATCTACGTGTCCTGGATGACCATCGCCGGCAACGGCCTGACCAAGTCGGTGGAGCTCTCCGCCTCCGCGAGCCCCCTCGACCTGTTCTTCGCCCCGACCCACACCTTCATCGGCGCCTGGGCCGTCGACGCCTTCCAGTGGCTGCTGCTCACCGGCTCCTTCGCCTGCGGCATGGCCTTCCACCAGTGCGCCGCCCGCTACCTGTACGCGATCGGCCGCGAGGGCTTCCTCCACCCCGGCCTGGGGCGCACGCACCCCAAGCACGGGTCCCCGTACATCTCCTCCATGGTGCAGACGGGCATCGCCACCGGCCTGGTCGCGCTGTTCTGGCTGACCGGGCAGGACCCCTACGTCCACCTGTACACGCTGCTCGCGATCCTCGGCACCATGGCGATCCTCATCGTGCAGACCCTGTGCTCCTTCGCGGTGATCGGCTACTTCCGCAAGAACCACCCCGAGGACCGGCACTGGTTCCGCACCTTCACGGCCCCGCTGGTGGGCGGCATCGCCATGGCCGCCGTGGTCGTGCTGCTGCTGGTCAACATGAGGACGGCGGCCGGGCTGGCCGCCGACTCGTTCTTCTTCACGCTGATCCCGTGGATCGTCGGGGTCGTCTTCTTCGGCGGCCTCGGGCTCGGCCTGTGGCTGAAGTTCAAGGCCCCCGAGCGCTACGAGATCATCGGCCGCGTGGTCCTGGAGGACGCGGCCGAACGCACCGACGACCCCGCTCCCGCCGTTCCTTCCGACGCGAACGTCCGATAAGGAGCCACCGCCATGGCCCGTACGCCGCTGATGCACGCGCTGCGACAGCTCGCCGCCGAACACGCCGCCGCCCGCCGCCTGGGCCTGCCCGTGGCAGAGGTCCGCGGATCCACCCGCCGCCAGCTCCTCGGCCGGGCCGCGGCCCTCGGCCTCGGCACCGCCCTGGCCTCCTCGGCGGGTGCGACCGCCCACGCGGTGGAGGCGCTCCCGGAGAAGAAGCCCGTCACCCCCGCTCGCGTCGCCGTGGTCGGCGCGGGAATCTCAGGGCTGACCGCCGCCCTCACCCTCAAGGACGCGGGCGTGGCCTGCA
Source organism: Streptomyces sp. GL_140 (assembly GCF_057834465.1). Lineage (NCBI taxonomy): Bacteria > Bacillati > Actinomycetota > Actinomycetes > Kitasatosporales > Streptomycetaceae > Streptomyces > Streptomyces sp. GL_140. Next base: position 1,996,278 of record NZ_CM174404.1, on the reverse strand, counting down.
CGCTCTACGAGGCCAACCCGAGCCGCGTGGGCGGCCGGATGTGGAGCCAGCGCTCCCTGTGGGGCTACGGGCAGACATCCGAGATCGGCGGCGAACTGATCGACACCAGCCACAAGAAGATCCTGGAGCTGTGCCGCCGTTTCAACCTGTCCGTCGAGGACTTCCTCGGCGGCGGGCCCAACGGGGCCGAGGAAGTCCTCTGGTTCGACGGGACGTACTACCCGCGCGCCCAGGCCGACCAGGACTTCAATGCCGTCTACCAGGCGCTCCACCGTGACCTCCAGGAAGCCGGCGAGGTCTCGTGGAACTCGACGACCCCCGCCGGCACGGCCCTGGACAACATGACCCTGTACGAGTGGATCGAGACCCGGATCCCCGGCGGCCACGGCTCGCAGCTAGGCCGCTTCATCGACGTCGCGTACAACGTCGAGTACGGGGCCGACACCGATCAGCAGTCCGCGCTCGCCCTCGTCCTGCTCATGGGCTACCAGTCCAATCCCGGCAACTTCAACGTCTGGGGGCTGTCCAACGAGCGCTACCACATCACCGGCGGCAACGATCAGCTGCCGAACGCCATCGCCAAGGCCCTGCCCGCCGGTTCGCTCGTGATGGGCCGCGAGCTGACCGCCGTGCGCGTGGCCGCCGACGGCACCCAGACGCTGACCTTCAACGACGCGGGCGCCACCCGCACGGTCGTCGCGGACCACACGATCCTGTGCCTGCCGCTGCCCATCCTGCAGCGGATCGACCTCACCGGGGCCGGCTTCGACCCGCTGATGAGGAACCTGCTGCGCGATGCCCGCATGGGCTACTGCACCAAGCTGAACATGCAGTTCACCAGCCGCCCCTGGCGCGGCACCGGCCCCTGGCCGGGGGTCTCCGCGGGGGACTGCTTCACCGACACCGAGGTCCAGCAGACCTGGGACACGACGAAGGTGCAGCCCGGCAACGCCGGCATCCTGCTCCAGTACGGCGGCGGCACCCTGGCCGGCTCGCTCACCCCGGGCAGCCCCTTCGCCACCGATTCCGACCCCTACGTACGCGGCCTCGCGGGCCGGATGCTGACCGGGATCGACGCGTTCTTCCCCGGCACCAAGGCCGCCTGGACGGGGCGCGCGCAGCTCTCGGCCTGGCACCGCAACCCGTACTCCCTGGGCGCGTACTCGTACTGGCCGACCGGCTACCTGCACAAGTACGCCAAGTACGAGGGCACCGCGCAGGGCCGGATCCACATCGGCGGCGAACACTGCAGCTACGACTTCCAGGGCTTCATGGAAGGCGGGGCAACCGAAGGGGAGCGGGCGGCGAAGGAGGTGATCACCGCCCTGAGCTGACGGGCCCCGGGCCGGCGGCTACGCGGGCCTGATGTTGTGGTTGAAGCGGAAGACGTTGTCCGGGTCGTACGTCCGCTTCAACTCGCCCAGCCGCCGCATGTTGTCCGGGCCGAGGCCGGCGACCACGCGGTCCCCGCCCTCGTCCCCGGTGAAGTTGAGGTAGACCGCGCCGGTGCTCCACGGCTGGACGTCGGCGCGGACGTCCTTGACCCACTGGCGGACGCGGTCGTCGTCGGCCGGGTCCTCCCAGGCTCCGAACGGGTGCACCGCCCAGGGCGCGTCGCGGAAGGGCACCGGGTAGTCGGCCGGACCCTCGGCGATCGCGCCGCCCTGCGGCCACACGACGTGCTGGGTGCCGCTCGGCACCGGCATGGAGTCCGCACGGGCGCAGAACACGTCCACGAACGCGTCGGGCACGCCTGTCAGGTATTCGGCCGACCAGTAGTTCCGCATGCCCGGCGGGTCGTCGAGCATGCACTGGAGCTCCGCGTAGGGCAGGGCCGTCACCATTTCCACCTCGTGCGGGATGGCCAGCAGCGGCGCGGCCAGCCTGCGCAGCTCCTCCTCGGGTCCCGCGTACGTCACCAGCGCGCCCGCCAGTAGCGCGCCGACCAGGTGTGCGGGCACGAACTCCTCGGGCGGGCCGGTCATGTAGATGGCGCCGCCGCCCGCCTCGCGCGGTCCGGATTCCATGACGTCCCGGTACGTGCGGACCACTTCGGGTCCGTGCTCCGGCAGGTACAGCAGGAACGCGATGGACATGACCGGAAGCTCGTGCAGCCGCAGGGTCAGGGAGGTCGCGATACCGAAGTTCCCGCCGCCGCCGTGCAGCCCCCAGAACAGTTCGGGGTGGTCCTGCGCGGTCGCCGTCACCATCTCGCCGTCGGCCGTGACCAGGTCGACGCCGAGCAGGTTGTCGACCGCCAGGCCGAACTTCCGGTCCAGCCAACCGGTGCCACCGCCCAGCACGAAGCCGCCGACCCCGGTGGTGGAGACGCGGCCGCCGGTGGTCGCCAGCCCGTACGGCTCGCAGGCCCGGTCCAGGTGGCTCATCGTGGCGCCGCCCTCGACCTGGACGGCCGAGGCCCCGGGATGGACCGTCACCGCGTGCATCCGGCGCAGATCCACAACCAGGCCACCGTCGTTGAGGGACATCCCGGCGACGCTGTGGCCGCCTCCCCGGACCGCTATGGGCAGGTCGAGACGGCGCGCGAAGCGCACGGCGGTCACCACGTCCACGGGGCTCTCGCACTGCGCGATCGCGGCGGGTCTGCGATCGATCATCCCGTTGTAGAGCGCGCGGGCCTCGTCGTACCCCGGATCGTCCGGAGTGAAGACGTCACCGGACAGGTCTTCGCGGAGCTCGGCAAGGGCCGTGCCCGCCTTCGAGAGGGGAGCCATGGCCACCCCCCCTTCCGCAGAAGGGCGTAGGACCCTTCAAGCGTAGGCGGGCACGATCCGTCGTGCGCGTCGGCCCGTCAGCCCCCGTACGCCCCGCTCGCGGTGAGCCGCAGGGCCGTGTCGATCAGGGGGACGTGGCTGAAGGCCTGGGGGAAGTTGCCCACCTGGCGCTGGAGCTTGGGGTCCCACTCCTCCGCCAGCAGACCCAGGTCGTTGCGGAGCGAGAGGAGCTTCTCGAAGAGGCGCCGGGCCTCGTCGACGCGGCCGATCATCGCCAGGTCGTCGGCCATCCAGAATGAGCACGCGAGGAAGGCCCCCTCGTCCCCCTCCAGACCGTCCACGCCCGCTTCCTCGCCCGCCGTCGGGTAGCGCAGGATGAAGCCGTCAGGGGTGGACAGCTCGCGCTGGATCGCCTCGATCGTGCCGATCACCCGCTTGTCGTCCGGCGGCAGGAAACCCATCTGCGGGATCAGCAGGAGGGAGGCGTCCAGCTCCTTGGAGCCGTAGGACTGCGTGAACGTGTTGCGTTCCTTGTCGTAGCCCTTCTCGCACACGTCCTGGTGGATCTCGTCGCGCAGCTCCCGCCAGCGCTCCAGCGGCCCGTCGGCGTCCCCGCTCTCGATCAGCTTGATCGTGCGGTCCACGGCCACCCAGGCCATCACCTTGGAGTGCACGAAGTGCCGGCGCGGTCCGCGCACCTCCCAGATGCCCTCGTCCGGCTGGTCCCAGTGGGTCTCCAGGTAGCGGATCAGCTTGAGCTGGAGCAGCGACGCGTAGTCGTTGCGCGCCAGACCCGTCATGTGGCCCAGGTGCAGGGCCTCGGTGACCTCGCCGTACACGTCGAGCTGGAGCTGCCCGGCGGCGCCGTTGCCGACCCGGACCGGGCGCGAGTTCTCGTACCCCGGCAGCCAGTCGAGCTCGGTCTCGCCGAGCTCCCGCTCGCCCGCGATCCCGTACATGATCTGCAGGTTCTCCGGGTCGCCGGCCACCGCGCGCAGCAGCCAGTCCCGCCAGGCGGCGGCCTCGTCGCGGTACCCGGTGCGCAGCAGGGAGGAGAGGGTGATGGCGGCGTCGCGGAGCCAGGTGTAGCGGTAGTCCCAGTTGCGGACCCCGCCGATCTCCTCGGGGAGGGAGGTGGTCGGCGCGGCGACGATCCCGCCCGTGGGGGCGTACGTGAGGGCCTTGAGGGTGATCAGGGAGCGGATCACCGCCTCCCGGTACGGGCCGTGGTACGTGCACTGCTCGACCCAGTCGTGCCAGAACCCGGTGGTAGCCGTCAGGGCCTCCTCGGCCTCCGGCGGCTGCGGCGGCTCCTTGTGCGAGGGCTGCCAGCTGATGCAGAAGGCCATCCGGTCGCCGGGGCCCACGGTGAAGTCGGAGTAGGTGGTCAGGTCCTTGCCGTAGGTCTGTGCCTCGGTGTCCAGCCAGACCGAGTCCGGGCCCGCGACGGCGACCGTACGCCCGTCGACCTTGTGCACCCAGGGCACCACGCGGCCGTAGCTGAAGCGCATGCGCAGCGCGGAGCGCATGGGGACCCGCCCGCTGATGCCCTCCACGATGCGGATGATCTGCGGGGCGTGGTTCTCGCGGGGCGGCATGAAGTCGATCACGCGGACCGTGCCGCGCGGGGTGTCCCACTCCGACTCCAAAACCAGCGAGTCACCGCGGTAGCGGCGCCGCGAGGCGCGCGGGGGCTCGGCGCCGGCCGGGAACGCCGGGCCGATCCGCCAGAACCCGTGTTCCTCGCTGCCGAGGATGCTCGCGAAAACGGCATGGGAGTCGAAACGCGGCAGGCACAACCAGTCCACTGCCCCGTCCCGGCAGACCAAAGCCGCGGTCTGCATGTCCCCGATCAGTGCGTAATCCTCGATGCGCCCGGACACGTTGCATCTCCAGTCGAACAGCACGTCCGCCCCGTAGGGCGCTGGCATTGCGCGGTCGCGCGGTAACGCGGAGCTCCCCGTTCCTGTGTGTGTGGAACGCCGCGCCCCGCCCATGATTCCGGAACAGGCCGGGTTACGCCGTTCGCGGGGCTGCTCGACGGTGATGTGGTCGATCTCCGAGCAGGATAAGACGGAACCCTAGTGATCCCCTCGAGCCCCGGGACAATGGCGCTCGGCCGAACGGGTGAGCTGGAACGATGTCCCCGCGAAGGGGGTCCGGGCAGGCTTCGGCGCGTGGCCGGAAGCGGACCGGCCCAGGCGCTGATAGGCTGGTATCCCGTGGACCGGTGGTCTGCCTGTGCGAATCAGGAGCCCCGAAACCGCAGCTTCGGCGCCCCCTGAGACCCCTCCGGATCGATGGTGGCAGGCGCCGGACGCACCTCACCTCGCGACCCACGGGAGCCCCCTCTTGGCGATGCCGTCCGCTGCTTCTCGAAACAGCACAGCCATGACGACCAAGCACATCTTCGTCACCGGGGGTGTCGCTTCCTCCCTCGGCAAGGGCCTGACGGCCTCCAGCCTGGGTGCGCTGCTGAAGGCGCGCGGTCTGCGGGTCACGATGCAGAAGCTCGACCCGTACCTGAACGTCGACCCCGGCACGATGAACCCCTTCCAGCACGGCGAGGTGTTCGTCACCAACGACGGCGCCGAGACCGACCTGGACATCGGTCACTACGAGCGTTTCCTCGACGTCGACCTCGACGGCTCGGCCAACGTCACCACCGGCCAGGTCTACTCGCAGGTCATCGCCAAGGAGCGGCGCGGCGAGTACCTCGGTGACACCGTGCAGGTCATCCCGCACATCACCAACGAGATCAAGCACCGCATCCGCCGCATGGCCACCGCGGACGTCGACGTGGTCATCACCGAGGTCGGCGGCACCGTCGGCGACATCGAGTCGCTGCCGTTCCTGGAGACGGTCCGCCAGGTCCGCCACGAGGTCGGCCGCGACAACGTCTTCGTCGTGCACATCTCGCTGCTGCCCTACATCGGCCCCTCCGGCGAGCTGAAGACCAAGCCGACCCAGCACTCGGTCGCGGCCCTGCGCAACATCGGCATCCAGCCCGACGCCATCGTGCTGCGCGCCGACCGCGAGGTCCCCACCTCCATCAAGCGCAAGATCTCGCTGATGTGCGACGTCGACGAGGCGGCCGTGGTTGCGGCGATCGACGCCAAGTCCATCTACGACATCCCCAAGGTGCTGCACACCGAGGGCCTGGACGCCTACGTCGTGCGCAAGCTCGACCTGCCGTTCCGCGACGTCAACTGGACGGTGTGGGAGGACCTGCTGGACCGGGTCCACAACCCCGACCACGAGGTCAAGGTCGCGCTCGTCGGCAAGTACATCGACCTGCCGGACGCCTACCTGTCGGTGACCGAGGCGCTGCGCGCCGGCGGTTTCGCCAACAAGGCGCGCGTCCAGATCAAGTGGGTCACCTCCGACGACTGCAAGACCCCGGCCGGCGCCGCGGCGCAGCTGGCCGACGTGGACGCGATCTGCGTGCCCGGCGGCTTCGGCGACCGCGGTGTCAACGGCAAGGTCGGCGCGATCACCTACGCCCGCGAGAACAAGATCCCGCTGCTCGGCCTGTGCCTGGGCCTGCAGTGCGTGGTCATCGAGGCCGCGCGCAACCTGGCGGGCATCGAGGACGCGAACTCCACCGAGTTCGACGCCTCCACCGCGAACCCGGTGATCTCCACGATGGAGGAGCAGCTGGCCTTCGTCGAGGGCGCGGGCGACCTGGGCGGCACCATGCGTCTGGGCATGTACCCGGCGAAGCTCGCCGAGGGTTCCATCGTGCGCGAGGTCTACGGCGACCAGGCGTACGTGGACGAGCGCCACCGCCACCGCTACGAGGTCAACAACGCCTACCGCGGCGAGCTGGAGAAGAAGGCCGGTCTGGTCTTCTCCGGCACCTCCCCGGACAACAAGCTGGTCGAGTACGTCGAGTACCCGCGCGAGGTGCACCCCTACCTGGTGGCCACCCAGGCCCACCCGGAGCTGCGCTCGCGTCCCACGCGCCCGCACCCGCTGTTCGCGGGCCTGGTCAAGGCGGCCGTGGAGCGCCAGCAGGCCGCGAAGTAGAGGTACGACCGCATAACGTTGGCAGCCGGGGTACGGAGATCCGTACCCCGGCTGTCGCGCGTTGTGGAGGGCTTCGGGGCATGGACATCAAGGACACGGCGGAATCCTGGGAGACGGTGTCGGCACAGCGGCCGTTCCAGGGCGCGAAGACGGCGGTGGCCTCGGACGAGGTCCGGATGCCGGACGGGTCCGTGGCCCGCCGCGACTACCAGGTGCACCCGGGATCGGTGTGCGTACTGGCCCTGGACGACGCGGGACGGGTGCTGGTGCTGAGCCAGTACCGCCACCCGGTGCGCAGGCGGCTGTGGGAGCTCCCGGCCGGCCTGCTGGACGTGGTGGGGGAGAACCCGCTGCACGGGGCGCAGCGCGAGCTCTACGAGGAGGCGCACGTCAAGGCCGAGGACTGGCGGGTGCTGGCCGACTTCTACGCCTCGCCCGGCGGCTCGGACGAGGCGATCCGGATCTTCCTCGCCCGGGGCGTCTCGGACGCGGAGGGTGAGCGGTACGCCGAGTCCGGCTCGGAGGAGGCGGACATGGAGCTGGCCTGGGTGCCGCTGCCCGAACTGGTGCACGGCGTACTGGCGGGCGAGCTCGGCAACCCGGGGATGGTGACCGGCGTCCTGGCCCTGTCGGCCGCCCTCGCGGCCGAGGGCGGCCTCGACTCCCTGCGCCCGGGGCAGACCCCCTGGTCGGCCCGCCCCTACGAGGCGTAGGCCGTCCCTTCCGGATCTTGTCGGGGTCCGCGCCGCCCGGCACCGCACCTCGCCGCACTCGAAAGGGACGGCTCAGCCGTTCGTTTTTCACGACGCGCCGGTCCCGGCACCGGCGTGTCGTAGAAAAGGTGACGATCGGCTGATCCGATCGGGCGATTTGTCCGCCGCGCTCCACCCGGGTCGTCGCTCTGCGTGAACTACGCTCGCAATCCGAAGGCAGCGAGAGGAGCGGATCCCGTGACGGATTTCGTCGGGCGGCGGCGTGAGCTCAAGGAGCTGCGCGAGGACATCGCGCGGACCGGGCTCGACACCCTCTCGGGCCGCAAGGCCAAGGCGCCGCGGGCCCGGGTCCTGCTCGTCGCGGGGCGGCCGGGATCGGGGCGGACCGCCCTCGCCGAAGCCCTGGTGCGCGAGATCGCCGACGACTACCCGGACGGGGTGCACAAGGTCCGCCTCACCGCCCCCGGCGGCGAGGCCGTGGCCACCGAGCGCGCCATCCGCACCCTCCTGGAGGGGCTCGGGCAGCCCACCCCGCCCGGAGCCGCCGAGGACGAGCTCAGCTCCGCCCTGCGCACGGCCCTCGCGGGCCGCCGGGCCGTGCTCCTCGTCGACGACGCCGCCGACCCGCACCAGGTCGACGCCCTGCTGCCGGACACCCCCGAGTGCCTGGTCGTGGTCACCGCGCAGGGCCCCCTCACCGGGATTCCGGATGTCCGCCCCTGCACCCTGGGAGGCCTGGACACCCCCTCCGCCGTCCGCATGCTCGTCCAGTGCATCGGTGACATCCGGGTGGCCAACGACCCCCGCGCCGCCGAGGCCCTCGCCGAGGAGTGCGGGGGGCAGCCCGCCGCGCTGAGCCTGGCGGGCGGCTGGCTCGCCGCGCACCCCAAGGCCTCCCTCACCGATGTGGCCAAGCAGCTCCACGACATGCCCGCCAACACCAGCGGCCCGCTCGCCCGCGCCTTCCGGCTCGTCTACGAGTCCCTGCCGCAGCCCGCCCAGCGGACCCTGAGGCTGCTTCCGCTTGCCCCGGCCGGGCTCATCGACTCGCACACCGCCTCCGCCCTGGCCGGCTGCTCCGTGGCCGCCGCGCAGTCGATCCTGGAGGACTTCGCCGCGCTGGGCCTCGTGCGGGGCGCCCACGACGGGCTGTTCCTGCTGCCCGGCTGCCTCGCACCCCTGCTCCAGGCCCTGCTGAAGGCCAAGGAGCGCCCCGCCGAGGTCCAGCTGGCACGGGCCCGGATGCTGGAGCGCACCGTACGGCTGCTGCTCTCCTGCCGGGCCATGGCCGAGGAGGGCGAGGACAGCGGTCTCGGCGTCCCGGAGAAGCTGGACGGGCTGCCGCGCGTCCTGCGCTTCGCCGACCGGCGGGCGGCGGCGACCTGGCTGGACACCCGGCTGCCCGCGCTGTCGGCGGCCGCCTCCCTGGCCGTCGCCGACGGGGAGTTGGACACCCTGGCCCGGCGCCTGGTCGCGGCGCTGGCCGGGGCCCTGTCCGACCACCGCGGCACCGCCGAGGCGGCCCCCGAGCTGTACGGGCTGCACCGGCTGGTCCTGGACGTGGCCCAGCGGCGCGATCTGCACCGGGAACAGGCCGCCGCGCTGCTGAACCTGGCCGATCTGGACGCCGGGACCGGCCGTACCCAGGAGGCGCTGGAGCGCTACCGGGCCGCGCTGGACGCCGGAAGGGCGGCGAACGACCCGTACGCGACGGGCCGCGCGATGGAATCCGTAGGCGGCGCGTACCAGGAGCTCGCGGACTGGTACCGGGCCTCCGACTGGTTCGGCCGGGCCCTGTCGCACTCCCTCGCGCGGGGGGAGCGGGAGGACGAGGCGAGGCTGTACGGACGGCTCGGAAACGTACACACGTACGCGGGCCGGTACGGAGAGGCGCTGCGAAGCTGGCGGGCCGCCTTCGCCGGGTACCGCAGGCTCGCCGATGTCCCGGGCCAGGCAAAGGCGTTGAGCGAGATGGCGCGGATCCAGGAGTACGCGGGGCGGCCCGAGGAATCGCTGCACACCTGCAGGCAGGCGGTGGAGCTCGCGCGCAAGGCGGGCGACCTGCGTCTTCAGGCCGCGCTTCAGGTGCGGCTGGCCGACACCCTCGACCGGCTCGGCGATCCCGCGGCGGCCCGGCTGCACCGGTCCGCAGCCGACAGATTGTTGGGAGATGACCCCGCAGCCTGCGAAATCCGTAGTGGTTCCGACTGAGATTGTTGGTTTGCAAGGCTAGACAGCAGCTCGTCCTTCATTAGACTGGGTTCACCAGGGCAGTCCCTGGGGCATCCCGTTGCGTGTTCTTGTAAACGGGTTTGTATGGAAGTACCCCGAAACATCCCCTGAGCCAAGGACCGTGAGCCACGATGAAGGTCGGCATCCCCCGCGAGGTCAAGAACAACGAGTTCCGGGTCGCCATCACGCCCGCCGGCGTGCATGAGCTGGTCCGCAACGGCCACCAGGTCTTCATCGAGCAGAACGCCGGTGTGGGCTCCTCGATCACGGACGCCGAGTACGTCTCGGCCGGTGCCGAGATCCTGGGCACCGCCGACGAGGTCTGGGCGACCGCGGACCTGCTGCTGAAGGTCAAGGAGCCCATCGCGGAGGAGTACCACCGCCTCCGCAAGGACCAGACCCTCTTCACCTACCTGCACCTCGCGGCCTCCCGCGAGTGCACGGACGCCCTGCTGGAGTCCGGCACCACCGCCATCGCGTACGAGACGGTCGAGACGGCGAACCGCGCCCTCCCGCTGCTCGCCCCGATGTCCGAGGTCGCGGGCCGGCTGGCCCCGCAGGTCGGCGCCTACCACCTGATGCGCTCGGTCGGCGGCCGCGGCGTCCTCCCCGGCGGCGTGCCCGGCACCCACGCCGGTGAGTGCGTGGTCATCGGTGGCGGCGTCTCCGGCTGGAACGCCGTGCAGATCGCCGTCGGCATGGGCTTCCACGTGACCCTGCTGGACCGCGACATCAACAAGCTCCGCGAGGCGGACAAGATCTTCGGCACGAAGATCAAGACCATCGTCTCCAACGCCTTCGAGCTGGAGAAGGCCGTGGTCGAGGCCGACCTCGTCATCGGCGCGGTCCTCATCCCGGGTGCGAAGGCCCCGAAGCTGGTCACCAACGAGCTCGTCGCCAAGATGAAGCCCGGAAGTGTCCTTGTCGACATTGCGATCGACCAGGGCGGCTGCTTCGAGGACTCCCGCGCGACCACCCACGCCGAGCCGACCTTCCAGGTCCACAACTCGGTCTTCTACTGCGTCGCCAACATGCCGGGTGCGGTGCCGAACACCTCCACCTACGCGCTGACCAACGCCACGCTGCCCTACATCGTGCAGCTCGCGAACCTCGGCTGGGTCGAGGCGCTGCGTCGCGACCCCGCGCTCGCGCTGGGCCTCAACACCCATGACGGGCAGGTCGTTTACCGCGAGGTCGCCGAGGCCCACGGTCTCGAGACCCTCGAGCTGAGCACGCTCCTCGGCTGATTTCGAGCCGCTCCGTCAACGACTGACGTCAATCTCACGTATCCGGCCGGACCTTGCCCGCAAGGTCCGGCCGGACGTGTTTGCGGGACGGTCGACGGGGCCGCTCAACTCGCCTCGAACGTAACCCTTTAACCCTTTCGCACACCTGCGAAACTTCCCGGCGACAGCTCGTGCGCCCTTGACAGAGTGGTGTTCGGTTGCCGACACATCGTGCCGGGTCCGGCGGATTGTGTTGCCGCTGAGTGGTGACACGCCATAGAGTCGCCAACCGTCGGCATGGTGCCACGCTGACCTATCGATAAGTGTCCTGGTCACGTCCGAGGAGGTAAGACGACTTGTGAATGAGTCGACATTTGCCCCTGGGGGTGGTCGAGCAGGTACGCCTGCGCGGGGTCAGGGCCCTGCCGGAATCGAAGCTGTCGGCTCCGTCGCAGTCCGCACCTTCGCAAACCACCAGCGCATGACGACGCCCCAAAAGAGCATGGACGGCCTAGACGTGAACTCCAGGGCCGGCGACCTGAGCGGCGAAAAGCCCGTGGGTTTCGCCGACTACGACAAGGTGCCCGAAGGGCACTTCTACGACCCCGACGCGGAGTACGAGCCGGACCCCGAGTACGCGGCCACTCTCGCCCCCGACGCTGCCCGCCAGCGTCGTGAGCGGATCGGCCCGACCGGACGCCCGCTGCCGTACTTCCCCATCCCGGGTCCGCTGACCGACCACGGTCCGGCGAAGATCATCGCGATGTGCAACCAGAAGGGCGGCGTGGGCAAGACCACGTCGACCATCAACCTGGGTGCCGCTCTCGCCGAGTACGGGCGCCGCGTGCTGCTCGTCGACTTCGACCCCCAGGGCGCACTGTCCGTGGGTCTCGGCGTGAACCCGATGGAGCTCGACCTGACGGTCTACAACCTGCTCATGGAGCGGGGCATGTCGGCCGACGAGGTGCTGCTCAAGACGGCGGTTCCGAACATGGACCTGCTGCCGAGCAACATCGACCTGTCCGCTGCGGAAGTGCAGTTGGTCAGTGAGGTCGCGCGCGAATCGACGCTGCAGCGGGCCCTGAAGCCCCTGATGGCCGACTACGACTACATCGTGATCGACTGTCAGCCCTCGCTCGGTCTGCTGACCGTGAACGCCCTGACGGCGGCTCACAAGGTCATCGTGCCGCTGGAGTGCGAGTTCTTCGCGCTGCGCGGTGTGGCCCTGCTGACCGAGACCATCGAGAAGGTGCAGGAGCGGCTCAACCCGGAGCTGGAGCTCGACGGCATCCTCGCCACGATGTACGACTCCCGTACGGTGCACAGCCGCGAGGTGCTGGCGCGCGTGGTCGAGGCCTTCGACGACCACGTCTACCACACGGTCATCGGCCGCACGGTGCGCTTCCCGGAGACCACGGTCGCCGGTGAGCCCATCACCACGTACGCCTCCAACTCCGTCGGCGCCGCCGCCTACCGCCAGCTGGCCAGGGAGGTGCTCGCCCGGTGTCCCGCCGAGTGAGTCTGCCCGGAGCCGACGAACTGTTCCGGACGACCGGGGGGATGGCGCTCACGTCGTCCTCGCCGGCGTCGCGGGGAGTCGAGCACGCCGCGTCGGCGGCGGAGGGCACGGCGGGGGAGGGCCGCAGCCGGGAGGCTGAGGCCGGTACGGAGCCGGGGGTGGGCGCGCAGAGGCGTCCGCAGGAAGGTTCCGGTGGCGTCACCGTCCCGGCCCCTTCGCCCGGCCGGGTCAAGGGACAGGGCCGCGGTGCGAACCGGCGGCCCAGCGGGCGCGAGCGGCACGACGAGAAGATCACGGTCTACGTCTCCGCGGAGGAGCTCATGGACCTGGAACACGCGCGGCTGGTGCTGCGCGGGGAACACGGTCTGGCGGTCGACCGCGGCCGCATCGTCCGCGAAGCGGTGGCCGTGGTCCTGGCGGACCTCGAATCCCGCGGCGACGCCAGCATCCTGGTCCGCCGCCTGCGGGGTCGCTGACTCCTTTCTGACGCAGCGCTCGCACGGCTCGGCCCTGGCGGGCCTCACCGGCTTCGCGCCGCTGCGCCGGACTCCGTCCGTCGACGCCTGGGTGGGGTCCCGGCCACCGCCGCCCGAGGCCCCACCGCCCGTGGTCCCGCCAGGTCCGCCCTGGCGGGTCCCCGCGCCGGGGCGACTGCCGCGCGTGGGAGCCTTGGGCACGGGCCCCCCGGCCCCGGCCCGACCGGCCGTTCCCTTCCGTACCACCCTGGACCGCGATGCCCTCTCCAGACGAACCCGGCCACCCGTCCCGCCGCCGGCTGGGCCGCGGCCCGGGTGCCCCCGTAGCGGTGGAGGAGGCGGCCGCGGGCTCCGTGGCGGCCCCGGGCGGCTCCGTGGGCCCCGTAGAGCCTGTAGAGCCCGCAGAGGCCCCGTACGGGCCCGGTGCGGCCCCGGAGGACGTCGGGGCGGCCGAGGCGGCCGAGGCGGCCGACGGGGCGCCCGCAGGGCCCGAGGGGGACGGCCGGGCGCCGGAGCCCGAGGCCGGGTCCGGAGGCGACGGGCGGTTCACGCTGCGGCTCGCCAACTTCGAGGGGCCCTTCGATCTGCTCCTGCAGCTCATCTCCCGGCACAAGCTCGACGTCACCGAGGTGGCGCTCTCGCAGGTCACCGACGAGTTCATGGCGCACATCCGGGCGATGGGGCCCGACTGGGACCTCGACCAGACCACCGAGTTCCTGGTCGTCGCCGCCACCCTGCTCGACCTGAAGGCCGCCCGGCTGCTGCCCGTCGCCGAGGTCGAGGACGAGGCCGACCTCGCGCTGCTCGAGGCCCGGGACCTGCTCTTCGCGCGGCTGCTCCAGTACCGGGCGTACAAGCGGATCGCCGAGATCTTCCAGGAGCGGGCCGAGAGCGAGGGGAAGCGGTACCCGCGGACCGTCGCCCTGGAGGCCCGCCTCGCCGAACTGCTCCCCGAGGTGGTCATCGGCATCGGCGGCGAGGGGCTGGCCCGCCTCGCCGTCAAGGCCATGCAGCCGCGGGCCGCACCACAGGTCTACGTCGACCACATCCACGCACCGCTCGTGAGCGTGCGGGAGCAGGCCGGGCTGGTCGTGGCGCTGCTCAAGGCGCGCGGCGAGGCCACCTTCCAGGAGCTCACGGAGGACGCCGCCGACACCCTCACCGTGGTCGCGCGCTTCCTGGCCCTCCTGGAGCTCTACCGGGAGAAGGCGGTGGTCCTGGACCAGGAGGAGGCCCTGAACACGCTCACCGTGCGCTGGAGCGGCGGGGACGGGGACGGCATGCCGAAGGTGACGGACGAGTTCGACCGGATCGTGGAGGTCCAGGAGTGATCGCGGAAACGAGCGGCGGCGCCCAGGCGCGTCCGGCGTCGGGCGGCGAGGTGGCCGGGCTGGCCCTGAAGCCGGCCCTGGAGGCCGTCCTCATGGTCGTGGACGAGCCGGCGACCGAGGCGCACCTCGCCAAAGTGCTGGAGCGGAGCCCCAGGGAGGTCGCGGAAGCACTGCGCGAGCTCGTGGACGAGTACGAGATCCAGGGCCGCGGATTCGAGCTCCGGCTGGTCGCCGGGGGCTGGCGGTTCTACAGCCGCGGGACCTTCGCGCCGGCGGTCGAGGCCTTCGTACTGGACGGTCAGCAGGCCCGCCTCACCCAGGCGGCCCTGGAGACCATGGCCGTCGTCGCGTACCGCCAGCCGGTCAGCCGGTCGCGGGTTTCGGCGGTCCGCGGAGTCAACTGCGACGGGGTCATGCGCACCCTCCTCCAGCGGGGTCTGGTGGAGGAGGCGGGGACGGAACCCGAAACAGGTGCGATCCTGTACAGGACGACGAACTACTTTCTGGAGCGGATGGGCCTGCGTGGCCTGGACGAGCTCCCGGAGCTCGCGCCCTTCCTCCCCGAGGCGGACGCGATCGAAGCCGAGACGCAAGAGGGTGTTCCGTCGTTCGATCCGGATGCACCGGATACCGATGAAGACGACAAGACGACGGAACTTTGATGCGAAGCAGCAACGGCAACGGTGGCGGCAACAGGAACAGCGGCGGCGGTGGTGGCGGCGCGCGCGGTGGCTCCCGCGGCGGCAGCTCCAGCGGTGGCGGCGGTGGCTACCGCGGTAGCGGCTCCGGCGGTGGCAGCGGCTCGGGCGGTGGCTCGCGCGGCGGCAGCTCGGGCGGTGGCTACCAGGGCGGCGGCTCCCGTGGCGGCAGCTCGGGCGGTGGCTACCAGGGCGGCGGCTCCCGTGGCGGCAGCTCCGGTGGTGGCTACCAGGGCGGCGGCTCGCGTGGCGGCAGCTCCAGCGGCGGCGGTTACCAGGGTGGCGGCTCGCGCGGTGGCAGCACCGGCGGCAGCTCCTCCGGCGGCTACCGCAGCGGCGGCAGCTCCAGCGGTGGCGGCTACCAGGGCGGCGGCTACCAGGGTGGCTCCGGCTCGCGTGACCGTGACCGCGAGCAGGCCCCCCGCATCCGCAACCCCCGTCCCGAGGAGCGTCGCTACGACGTAGGCCCCGAGGGAGAGCGCAACGGCCGCGGCGGTGCCAAGGCCGGTGGCGGCGGTGCCCGCGGCGCGGCCGACGGCAACCGCGGTGGCGGTGCGCGCGGCGCGGCGGCCCGCGGTGGCGCCAAGGGCGGCCCCAAGGTCTCCCGGACCCCCGGCATCGGCGGGGCGGGCGGCCCGCGCATCGGCCCCGGCTCCCGCAGCGGCCAGTCCAAGCCGCGCGAGCTGGAGGCGCGGATCGAGGAGCGCGTGCGCGACCGGTACGCCGACAAGCCCGTGATCAAGACCCCGAAGACCTTCCCGGGTGCCGAGGAGGAGGGTGAGCGTCTGCAGAAGGTGCTCGCCCGCGCCGGCATGGGTTCGCGCCGTGCGTGCGAGGAGCTCATCGAGCAGGCCCGCGTCGAGGTCAACGGCGAGATCGTGCTGGAGCAGGGCAAGCGGGTCAAGCCGTCCGACGAGATCAAGGTGGACGGCCTGACCGTCGCCACCCAGTCGTACCTGTTCTTCGCGCTGAACAAGCCGGCCGGCGTCGTCTCCACCATGGAGGACCCCGACGGCCGCCAGTGCCTCGGCGACTACGTCACCAACCGTGAGACGCGTCTCTTCCACGTCGGCCGGCTCGACACCGAGACCGAGGGCATCATCCTGCTCACCAACCACGGTGAGCTGGCCCACCGCCTCACGCACCCGAAGTACGGCGTGAAGAAGACCTACGTCGCCGCGATCACCGGCCCGCTGCCGCGCGAGATCGGCAAGCGCCTCAAGGACGGCATCGAGCTGGAGGACGGGTACGCCCGCGCCGACCACTTCCGTGTCGTCGACCAGCTCGGCAAGAACTACCTGGTCGAGGTGACCCTCCACGAGGGCCGCAAGCACATCGTCCGCCGCATGATGGCGGAGGCCGGCTTCCCGGTCGAGAAGCTCGTCCGGACCGCCTTCGGCCCGATCGAGCTCGGCGACCAGAAGTCCGGCTGGCTGCGCCGCCTGACCAACACCGAGGTCGGCATGCTCATGCGCGAGGTCGGCCTGTAAGGCCCACCCCCGCACCACCGGAAACCCGCGACGCCTTCGGGCGTCGCGGGTTTTTCTGCTTGTGCGGGGCCCCCGCAGGCCTTTATAGTCAACCTGACTATAAAGGGAGTGGGGCTGTCATGGGGTGGCAAACGAGCTGGACCGAGATCCTCGGATTCGTCACAGGGGCCCTGTGCGTCCTGCTGGTCGCCCGGCAGCACATCGCCAACTGGCCGATCGGCATCGCCAACAACGTCTTCTTCCTCGTGCTCTTCGACCGGTCCGGCCTCTACGCCGACGCCGGGCTGCAGATCGTCTTCATCGCCCTCGCCGCGTACGGCTGGTGGTCCTGGACCCACGGGGGTGGACCAGGAACCGCCGAAGCCCTGCCGGTGCGCCGCACCACGGCCGCCGAATGGGCCTGGCTGGCCGTGGCGGGGGCGGTGGGGGTGTTCGGGCTGACGCTCCTGCTGGGCCGCGCCACCGACTCCACCGTCCCGTTCTGGGACGCGCTCGCCACCGGGCTCTCGCTCGCGGCCACCTACGGGCAGTGCCGCAAGCTCGTCGAATCCTGGTGGCTGTGGATCGCGGCCGACCTCGTCTACATCCCCCTGTACGTCTACAAGGGGCTGTACCTGACCTCCCTGCTCTACGTGGTCTTCCTCGCCCTGTGCGTGGCCGGACTGCTCGGCTGGCGCCGGGCGCTCCCAGCACGCGGCACCCGCGAGGTCCTGGAGGCGAAGGCATGAGGCGCCGCGACCAGCCCGTCGACGGCGAGACCCGCCACGGCGAGCCCCTCCACAAGCGTGGCCTGGTCCTCGGCAAGTTCTATCCGCCGCACGCCGGCCACCACCACCTGGTGCGCACCGCCCAGGACCAGTGCGAGCGCCTGACCGTGCTCGTCTGCGCCGCCTCGGTGGAATCGGTGCCGCTCGCCGACCGGGTCGCCTGGATGCGCGAGGCGCACCCGGGAGCCGAGGTCGTCGGCGCGGTCGACGACATCCCGGTCGACCTGCACGACCCGGCGGTCTGGGAGGCGCACATGGCGATCTTCCGGCGCGCCGTGGGCCACCGGATCGACGCCATCTTCACCTCGGAGGAGTACGGGACCGAGCTCGCCCGGCGGTTCGGGGCCGAGGAGGTCTGCGTGGACCGGGACCGGACCCTCTTCCCGGTGTCCGGAACGGCGGTACGGGCGGACCCGGCCGGGAACTGGGAGTTCCTGGGACCCGCCGTACGGGCCGCACTGACCCGGCGGATCGTCGTCCTCGGCGCCGAGTCGACCGGCACGACCACCCTCTCGCGGGCGCTGGCGGAACACTGGCGGCGGCGCGGCGGGGTCTGGGCCAAGACGGGCTGGGTCGAGGAGTACGGCCGGCGCTACAGCGAGGAGCGGCTCGCCGCGGCCCGCGCGGCGGACCCGGCGGCGACCTGGGCCGACGTGAGCTTCACCTCGCAGGAGTTCCCGGTGATCGCGCGGCGCCAGGACGAGGCGGAGGAGCGCGCGGCCCGGCTGGGGTCGCCGGTCCTCTTCTGCGACACCGACTCCCTGGCCACCGGCATCTGGCACGAGCGCTACATGGGCGGGCGCAGCGAGGAGGTCGAGCGGATCGCCGCCCGGACCCGCCGGGACCTGTACCTGCTCACCGACCACGCGGACGTGCCCTTCGAGGACGACGGGCTGCGCGACGGACCGCAGCTGCGGCCGTGGATGACCCGGCGGTTCCGGGAGGAGCTGGAGCGGACCGGACAGCGCTTCCTGGTGGTGAGCGGGGACCGGGAGACGCGGCTGGCGACGGCCGTGGCGGCCGTGGACGAACTGCTCGGCGAGGGCTGGCACTTCGCCGACCCCCTGCCCGAGCGCGCACGGGAGGACAGCCGATGAGCGCGGCCGCCGTTCCCGGCTACGACCCGTACGCCTTCGAGCCGTTCGCGGTGACCGTGGACCTGGCCGTCTTCACCGTGCGCGGCGGACTGCTGCACGTCCTGCTGATCCGCCGCGGCCAGGAACCGTACGCCGGCGCCTGGGCGCTCCCCGGCGGCTTCGTACTGCCCCGGGAATCCGCCGAGACGGCCGCCCGGCGCGAACTGGCCGAGGAGACCGGCCTGTCGGCGGAGCTGGTCGCCGCGCTGCGCCTGGACCAGCTGCGCACCTACAGCGAACCGGACCGCGACCCCCGGATGCGGGTGGTCTCGGTGGCCTTCACGGCCCTGGTCCCCGACCTGCCGGAACCGGCGGCGGGCGGCGGCGGGGACGCCGACCGCGCCCGCTGGGTTCCGGTGGGGGAGGCGTCCGGCGCGGGCTCCGCACTGGCCTTCGACCACGCCGGGATCCTGGCGGACGCCCGTTCCCGGGTGGGCTCGAAGCTGGAGTACAGCTGCCTGGCCACCGCCTTCTGCCCGCCCGAATTCACCCTCGGCGAGCTCCAGGCCGTCTACGAGACCGTCTGGGACACCGCCCTGGACCGGCCCAACTTCCGCCGCAAGGTGCTGGCCACGCCCGGCTTCGTCGAGGCCGTGCCCGGAGCCGCCCGGCTCACCGGGGGCCGCGGCAAACCGGCCGCGCTCTACCGGCCCGGACCCGCGACGGCCCTGCACCCGCCCCTGCTCCGCCCCACGGAAGGACCCACACGATGACCAGGACCGCGAAGCGAGCGGCGACGGGCGCCATGATCGGCCTGGCCCTGGGGGACGCGCTCGGCTTCCCCACCGAGTTCAACGACGTACCCGGGATCCTCGCGAAGACCGGCCCGTGGCGGCAGATGAGCCTGCCCCGCCCGGCGATCGTCACGGACGACACGCAGATGACCCTGGCCTTCGCCCGGGGCATACGGACCGCGACGGACCGCGGCCCGGTCGGACCGCTGCGCCTGGCCCGCCCGGTCCGCGAGGAGTTCGTGGACTGGTACCACTCCCCGGAGAACAACCGGGCCCCGGGCAACACCTGCCTGAAGGCCTGCAACCTCCTGAACCTCCCCGAGCGGGACTGGCGCGACGCCAGCCAGATCGGCTCCAAGGGCTGCGGCGCGAACATGCGGGTGGCACCGGCCGGGCTGGTGCCCGGCTGGACGGACGAGGAGCGGGCCGGCGCGGCCCAGCTCCAGTCCGGCCTCACCCACGGCCACCCGACGGCGCTGGCCGCCTCCGACCTGACGGCGCGGGCCGTGTACCTGCTGGCGCAGGGCACCGAACCGACCGGCCTGGTCGGTCTGCTGCGCTCCTACGCGCTGGAGAACCGCACCCGCTACCACGAGCGCTGGCTCGGCGACCTGTGGACGCGCACCTCCAGCGACGCCTCGGCGGAGTCCTTCATCGCAAGGGGCTGGGACGAGTGCCTGGGCGTCCTGGACCGGCTGGCCGCCGCACTGCGGGACCCGTCCCCGGAAACGGACCCCTGCCTGACCACGGGCGAGGGCTGGATCGCGGAAGAGGCCCTGGCCACCGCCCTCCAGTGCTTCCTGCTCTTCCCGGAGGAACCCCTACTGGCCCTGCGCCGCGCGGCCTGCACCTCGGGGGACTCCGACTCCATCGCCTGCCTGGCCGGCGCCTTCGCGGGCGCCCACCTGGGGGCCGACGTCTGGCCCCGCGACTGGGAGGGCCGCATCGAGTACCGGGACGAGCTGCTGGCCTTCGGCGCACTCTGGGATGCTTGATCCATGCTGGATGCACTGAGTTTCGACCTGACGTCCGTCGTCGAGGAGCAGCCCGACCCGCTGCTCTTCGCGACGGTCTCGGGCGCCCACCTGTACGGATTCCCCTCCCGGGACTCCGACATCGACCTGCGCGGAGCCCACCTGCTGCCGGCGGCGGACCTGCTGGGCCTGCGCGACCCCGAGGAGACCCGCAGCCGGATGTGGTTCCGGGACGGCACCGAGATGGACCTGGTCACGCACGACGTGCGCAAGTTCGTCCGGCTGATGCTGAACCGCAACGGCTACGTCCTGGAACAGCTGCTGTCCCCGCTGGTGGCGCACACCACCCCGGCGCACCAGGAGCTGGTCTCGCTGGCTCCCGGGGTCCTGACCTCGCACCACGCCCACCACTACCAGGGCTTCGCGAAGACCCAGTGACGGCTCTTCGGCAGGACGGCCGAGCTCAAGCCGCTGCTGTACACGTTCCGGGCGCTGCTCACCGGGATCCACCTGATGCGCTCGGCGCAGGTCCAGGCCCACCTGCCGACGCTGCTGGGCGAGGTCCCGGAGGCTCCCGGGTACCTGGCGGGGCTCATCGAGGCCAAGGTCGAGGCCGAGCACGGGGCGGCCGTGGGGCTCGACGAGGGACGGGTGGAGCGGGACTTCGAGGCCCTGCAGGAGGTGCTGGTGCAGGCGCGGGAGCGCTCGGTGCTGCCGGAGCACGCGACCGCGTTCGACGCCCTCGACGAGTTCGTCGTACGGCACCGGGCGCCGGCCGCGCTCCCGGCGGAGACGGCCCGGACGAGCGCCTAGCCCTGGCCTAGCCCTGGCCGATCCGGTCGAGGGCCGACGCGCGGCGGCTGCGCAGGAGGAAGTCCGCCACGCGGGGGAGGTCCGGGTCCTCGGGGAGGGGGGTCGTGGTGAGCGCGGACTCCGATTCCTCCATCAGGCGGATCATCCAGGCGTCGACCTCGTCCCAGGTGAACTCGCCGCGGCGGACCGCGAGGAGGCGGTCGCGGTGCGGGCCCGCGTCGATCACCAGGCGGCCCGTGCGCAGCAGGTCGCGGCAGGACAGGAGCAGGCGCAGCAGGTGCATGGCGTGCTTCCAGCGCGGGGCGCCCTGGTTGCGGAGGTCCGCGAGGAGTTTGCCGCGCTGGGTGGCCGCGTACCGGCTGAAGGTGGTGTGGGCCCGTCGGGAGAGGAACGCCCCGCGCAGGGAGAGGAGTTCCTCCCCGACCGGGGTGAGTTCTTCCACGAGTGGGGAGTGCAGGCACTCCAGGATGTTCGGGTTGGCGCGCAGGGCGAGCTCGCAGAAGCGCTCCAGCTCCCAGGAGAACTCCTCGTCCCGCGGCCCCTCCACGTGCGTCGGCGGCTTCTCGAAGCGCCAGAAGAGCGGGGTCGGGGCGAGGTAGACACCGCGCCGGTCGGTGTCGCTCGCCTCCGTCGCCAGGCCGAACGCCCTCGAACCCATCACGCACGCGTAGACCGTGTGGTCCCTGACCAGGGTGAGTTCGAGCGGCTCGGGCGTCGGCTTGTCGTTCATCCCCCGACCCTAGGGGGACCGGTCACCGCTAGGCGAGGGAGATTTCGCCCGCCGGGGAGACCACGATCTTCTGCTCCGCCAGCGGCCGGGTGGCCGGGCCGTGCGCCACCGCCCCGTCCGCGACCTGGAACTTGCTGCCGTGGCACGGGCAGTCGATGGTGCCGGCCTCCACCTTGTTCACGAGGCACCCCTGGTGCGTGCACACGGCCGTGAAACACCGGAAGGAACCGGCCGTCGGCTGGGTGACGACCAGCTTCTGGTCCTTGAGGACCGTGCCGCCGCCGACCGGTACGTCGGCGGCCTTGACCAGGGACTTGCCCCCGCCGGCCGGAGCCGAGGCGGGCGCCGAGGCCTCCGGGGACGGCGCGGAGGGCGAGCTGCCGCCCTCGGCCTTCGGCTTCGTCGCGTCGTCGGATCCTGCGCATGCGGTGAGCACGCCGCCCGCCAGGACGGTCGCGCCCGCCGCCAGGACGGTGCGCCGGGCGGTGAGGCTGGGGTCGCTCATGAGTTCTCCTCGGGTGATCCACGGGATGGCGAGAGGCATCCTGGCGTGTGAACGGGGTTCGGGAAACCCCGCCACGCTCTCGCCCGGTCAGTTCTCCGGCCGCCAGGGGACGAGCGCGGCCGGGGAACCGGGTGTGCGTACGACCTGCCACACGTGGACCACGGCGTCCCGGTTCAGTGGACCGTGGACGTGCGGGTAGAGGGCCCCCGATTCACCCTCCCGGCGGACCTCCGAGGTCAGGGCCGATTCGTCGAGTTCCAGGGCCAGCAGGGTGCCCGGTACGTCCGCGTAGTGCGAGGAAGCGATCGCGAGCGCCGTCCGCGGGTCGGCCGAACAGTGGACGAAGCCCTCGGAGTCGAGCGAGGCGGGGGCGTACGGGAGCGCGGGCTCGGCGGTCCAGTCGGCGAGCGGCACGAGGTGGAAGATCATGCCGATCGTTCTACCGCAGCGGCCGCCCCGTCCCGCGTCCCGTCCCGCGCCCCGCTCTGCGCCAAGTGGCGGACCCGCCCGCTCTGGGCGACATTGTCCGTATCTCGAAGCCGGGTGCGCCTCGTTCCGCGCGCCGCGGTCCCTCTTCGAAAGGCAGCACCATGGCGGGTAATGACCTCGGTTCCCTTCTCGGCGGCCTCCTCGGCGGCGGCAGCGGCGGCGGCGGACAGGGAGGCGGCGGCGCGGGTGGCGGTGGCAACATCCTCGGCGCGCTGCTCGGCACGCTCATGGGCGGCGGTGGCGGAGCCCAGGCGGCCGGCGGCGGCGCGAACAACCCGCTCGGCGGCCTCATGGACATGCTGACCAAGTCGGGTCTGGTGGACCAGGCCCGGTCCTGGGTCGGCACGGGAGAGAACCAGCCGGTCAGCGGCGCCCAGATCGCCGAGGCCCTGCCGGACGGGACCCTGCAGAAGGTCGCCGAGCAGGCGGGCGTCAGCCCCGAGGACGCGGCCGCCCAGATCGCGCACGCGCTGCCGCAGGCCGTGGACAAGCTGAGCCCGACCGGCTCGCTGCCCTCCGGCTCGCTCGAGGACATCATCAAGCAGCAGAACCTGTAGGGCAGTCGGTTCAGGAGAGGGCCCGGCACTCCGTCCCACCGGACGGACGGCCGGGCCCTCGCGCGTCCCGGCTGGCTACCCTGAGGGAGGCACCGCCGCCACCGTCCCGATCTTGCCCCTACCTCTCCCTGGAGCGCCCGTGAGAACCGCCGTCGTCATCGGAACCGGACTGATCGGCACCTCCGCGGCCCTCGCCCTCGCCGCCCGCGGGATCGCCGTCCACCTGATCGACCGCGACGCCGCCAACGTCCGTACCGCCGCCTCGCTCGGCGCCGGTTCGGAGGAGCCCTGCGAGGGCCGGGCCGACCTCGCGATCATCGCCGTGCCGCCGGCCCACGTGGCCGCCGCCCTCGCCGACGCGATCGGCCGGGACCTGGCCCGCGCCTACGTGGACGTGGCCAGCGTCAAGGGCGGCCCGCGCCGCGAGCTGGACGCGCTCGGCGTGGACACGAAGGCGTACATCGGCACGCACCCGATGGCGGGCAAGGAGCAGTCCGGACCGCTCGCGGCGACGGCGGACCTCTTCGAGGGCCGCCCGTGGGTGCTGACGCCGGCCCGGGAGACCGACCACGAGGTGCTGAACCTGGCGCTGGAGCTGGTTGCCCTGTGCCGGGCCGTCCCGGTGGTCATGGACGCCGACGCCCACGACCGCGCCGTCGCACTGGTCTCGCACACCCCGCAGCTGGTCTCCAGCATGGTCGCGGCCCGGCTGGAGGAAGCCGACGAGACGGCCGTGCGCCTGTGCGGACAGGGCATACGGGACGTGACGCGGATCGCGGCCTCCGACCCGCGGATGTGGGTGGAGATCCTCTCGGCGAACCCGGGACCCGTCGCGGACGTCCTGGCCGGCATCGCCGCCGACCTGGAGGAGACCGTGGAAGCCCTACGGGGCCTGCAGTCGGCCGACGAGGAAAAGCGGCGCGACGGCGCGGCCGGCATCGAGGACGTACTGCGGCGCGGCAACGCCGGCCGGGTCCGGGTACCGGGCAAGCACGGCGCGGCGCCCGCGGCCTACGAGACGGTGGCCGTGTTCATCTCCGACCAGCCGGGCGAGCTGGCGCGGATCTTCGCCGACGCCGGGCGGGCCGGGGTCAACATCGAGGACGTGCGGATCGAGCACGCGACGGGCCAGCAGGCGGGTCTGGTGCAGCTGATGGTGGAACCGCGGGCGGCGGCCGGCCTGGCGGCGGACCTGCGCGACCGCGGCTGGGCGCTGCGCCAGCAGTAGCCGGGCGCCCGTCCGGCGGGCGGCGGCGAAAAGCCCGGTAACCTGGAGGAGGGGCGCTATTGGCGCGCCCGGACACGTACGCGCAACCAGGAAGGTGCCCGCACCGTGGAAACCGTAGCTCCGTCCGCCGTGATCGTCGCCATCGACGGTCCCTCCGGCACGGGCAAGTCCAGCACTTCCAAGGCCGTGGCCGCCAAGCTCGGGCTGCGCTACCTGGACACCGGTGCCCAGTACCGGGCCATCACCTGGTGGATGATCACCAACGGTGTCGACACCGACGACCCGCAGGCCGTCGCCATCGCGGCGGCCAAGCCCGTCATCGTGTCCGGCACCAACCCGTCCGCCCCCACCATCACGGTGGACGGCCTGGACGCCTCCGGCCCGATCCGGACCCAGGAGGTCACCTCGAAGGTCAGCTCCGTGAGCGCCGTCCCCGAGGTGCGCACCCTGATCACAGAGCTCCAGCGCTCCATCGCCGCCCAGGCGGCCGACGAGGCCGAGGGGATCGTCGTCGAGGGCCGGGACATCGGCACCACCGTGCTGCCCGCCGCCGATCTGAAGATCTTCCTGACCGCCTCGGCCGAGGCCCGCGCGGCCCGCCGCAGCGGCGAGCTGCGCGGCAAGGAGGCCACGGACCTCGCGGCGACCAAGGAAGCGCTGATCAAGCGCGACGCCGCGGACTCGGGCCGCAAGACCTCCCCGCTGGCCATGGCCGGCGACGCCGTCGAGGTGGACACCACCGAGCTCACCCTCGACCAGGTGATCGAGTGCGTGGTTACCCTGGTGGAGGAGAAGAGGGCGGGGCGCAAGTGAGCGATACGCCCTCCCTCAAGGGTGCGGCGGTCGGCCGGCGGATCGGCATCGGTCTCATGTACGGCCTGTGGAAGCCGCGCGTGCTGGGGGCCTGGAAGGTCCCCGCATCCGGCCCCGTCATCCTGGCCGTCAACCACTCCCACAACATCGACGGCCCCATGGTCATGGGCACGGCCCCCCGGCCGCTGCACTTCCTGATCAAGAAGGAGGCGTACGTCGGCCCGCTCGGCCCCTTCCTCGAAGGGATCGGGCAGGTGAAGGTTGACCGCTCCGGCGCCGACCGGGGCGCGATAAGCCGCGCGCTGGGCGTGCTGGAGAACGGCGGGGCCCTGGGGATCTTCCCCGAGGGCACCCGGGGCGAGGGAGATTTCGCCTCGCTGCGCGCGGGCCTCGCGTACTTCGCGGTCCGCGGCGGGGCGCCCATCGTCCCGGTCGCCGTACTGGGCAGCACCGAGCGGCGCGGCCGCGTCGTCAAGGCGCTGCCACCCCTCAAGAGCAGGGTCGACATCGTCTTCGGCGATGCCTTCGACGCCGGGGACGGCAGTGGCCGCCGTACCCGTACCGCGCTGGACCAGGCCACCGTACGCATCCAGGACCGGCTGACCGCCCACCTGGCCGATGCCAAGCGCCTCACCGGGCGCTGAGCGAGACTTGACCTAGTAGTGGAACCGCGCTGCGCGGGTGCCACCGATCACCACGAACGACGAGGAACGGACTTCATGAACGACCAGCACGACCACGGAGCACTTGGCGACGCCGAGTACGCGGAGTTCATGGAGCTCGCCGCGGAAGAGGGCTTCGACATCGAGGACGTCGAAGGCGCGCTCGAGGAAGCCGGCCACGGCCCGCTGCCCGTCCTCGCCGTCGTCGGCCGGCCGAACGTCGGCAAGTCGACCCTGGTCAACCGGATCATCGGCCGCCGCGAAGCGGTCGTCGAGGACAAGCCCGGCGTCACCCGCGACCGAGTCACCTACGAGGCCGAGTGGGCCGGCCGCCGTTTCAAGGTCGTCGACACCGGCGGCTGGGAGCAGGACGTCCTCGGCATCGACGCCTCGGTCGCCGCCCAGGCCGAGTACGCCATCGAGGCCGCCGACGCGGTCGTCTTCGTCGTGGACGCCAAGGTCGGCGCCACCGACACCGACGAGGCCGTCGTCCGGCTGCTGCGCAAGGCGGGCAAGCCCGTCGTCCTGTGCGCCAACAAGGTCGACGGGCAGAGCGGCGAGTCCGACGCGGCGTCCCTGTGGTCGCTCGGCCTCGGCTACCCGCACCCGGTCTCCTCCCTGCACGGCCGCGGCACCGGTGACATGCTGGACGCCGTCCTGGAGGCCCTGCCCGAGGCGCCCGAGCAGAGCTTCGGCACCGCAGTCGGCGGTCCGCGCCGGATCGCCCTCATCGGCCGCCCGAACGTCGGCAAGTCCTCCCTCCTGAACAAGGTCGCCAAGGAGGACCGGGTCGTCGTCAACGAGATGGCCGGCACCACCCGCGACCCGGTCGACGAGCTGATCCAGCTCGGCGGGGTCGTCTGGAAGTTCATCGACACCGCCGGTATCCGCAAGAAGGTCCACCTCCAGCAGGGCGCCGACTACTACGCCTCCCTGCGTACGGCCGCGGCCGTGGAGAAGGCCGAGGTCGCGGTCATCCTGATCGACACGACCGAGAACATCAGCGTCCAGGACCAGCGCATCATCACCATGGCCGTCGAGGCCGGGCGAGCGATCGTGATCGCGTACAACAAGTGGGACGGGCTCGACGAGGAGCGCCGCTACTACCTCGAGCGCGAGATCGAGACCGAGATGCAGCAGGTCGCCTGGGCGCCGCGGGTGAACGTCTCGGCGCTCACCGGCCGCCACATGGAGAAGCTGGTCCCGGCCATCGAGACCGCGCTCGCCGGCTGGGAGACCCGTATCCCCACCGGTCGGCTGAACGCCTTCCTCGGCGAGGTCGTCGCCGGTCACCCGCACCCGATCCGCGGTGGCAAGCAGCCGCGCATCCTGTTCGGCACCCAGGCGGGCAGCAAGCCGCCGCGGTTCGTCCTCTTCGCCTCGGGCTTCCTGGAGCACGGCTACCGCCGATTCATCGAGCGCCGCCTGCGCGAGGAGTTCGGCTTCGAGGGAACCCCGATCCACATCTCGGTCCGGGTGCGCGAGAAGCGCGGCGCCCAGCACAAGCGCAAGATGTAGTGGAACCGGTGCAGGGCCGCCGGGGCTGGGCGAGGTTTCCCTAGAAGCCCCGGCGAGGAGCGGGCGGCAGGGCCGCCGGGATGTGCTGCATCCCGGTCTGGTGCTGCCGCCCGCTCGTGTACCCGGAGACGGAGCCCGAGCCGGCGTACGAGAACTGCGGCTGGGGCTGGGGCTGCTGCGGGGCGTGGGCGGGCTGCCAGACGTCCGTCTGCTGCCATGAGGAACCGTTCCAGCCGCTGCCCTGGGCGGCGGCGTGGGAACCGTCGTAGGCGCTGCCGTGGGAGCCGCCGTAGCCGCTCCCGTACGTGCTCCCGTACGTGCCCGGGTACGGGGCTGCGCCGGGGTACGGGGCCGCGTCGGTGCCCGCGTACGAGCCGCCGTAGGAGAACGCCGTGAAGCCGAGGTCCTCCTCGCCCGTGCGGTCGCCGGGCAGGGTCCGGAAGGCGCGCAGGTACTCCGAGTACAGCAGGTCGTAGATCGGGGTGTGCGAGGCGGCCGGAGCGCTCTCCAGCTCCCGTGCGGGGCGCATCGGGGGGACGCTGCTCGGATAGGACGGGGCGCGGGAGACATCGTAGGAATGCACGTATCAGCCAACGAAACGGGCGGCCCACGGATGCGGGGTCACGGGGCGGAAAACGCAGATCGCCGGGGGTGCGCGGGACGGACCGCGCACCCCCGGCGCATGCCGCCCGGCCCCCTGGGGGGCGGACGGCGGTTCGGGGGAGGTTCTGCCGATCAGGCGCCCGGGGTGCCCGCCAGCGGCATCGAGGCGGCCACCAGCTTGCCGTTCGCGGCGGCCTTGTCCAGGGCGGCGCGGAGCAGGTCCTCGCGGGGCTGCTGGCCGATGGAGTCGACCGGGGCGGCGTAGACCAGGACGCGCTGGGTCTTGTTGACCGCGGCCCGCCAGCCGTCGGTGACCGACAGCGGCTTGTGCGCCTGCCACCAGGCGATCTGGCCGGGCTGCAGGACGGAGTGCAGCTGGCCGGCGGCGAGCAGGATCGACCAGCCGTTCAGCGCCGACGGCAGCTCGTCGGTGTCGGTGACCGGGACGAAGCCCTGCTCGATGAGGAGCGGGAGGAAGTCGTCGCCGGGACCGGTGGTGCCGGGGCGGGCGATGGGCGCGGTGGGCTCCACGACCAGGGCGGGGTGCAGTTCCCCGTTGATCAGGATCAGTCCGCTGGTGATGCCGAGGACGGCCTGGCCGCCGGGCACGGACTGCGGTACGTCGCCGGCGGGGGCGGAGGGGCTGTCGCCGGTGATGGAGCGGACGGCACCCTGGAGGTGGGCCTCGGGGACCGAGACCACCTGGGAGGGGATGCAGCCCGCGTGGGCGAAGGCGAGGACGGCGGTCTCGTCGCCGACGAACAGCACGGTGCTGGTCTGCTCGCGCTCGGAGTCGCCGGGGGTGCGGCAGGACGTGCAGTCGTAACTGCCGGGGGACCCGTCACCGGCGAGCAGCCGCTCGGCCTCCTCGTCGCCGATCTCGGCACGTACCTCATCACTGACTTCGAGCATGCGCGGCACGGGGTGGCTCCTCGGACTAGGCGTGCGGGGCCGGGGGGTTCCGGCTCGCCGGGCTCAACGGGGGAGTGGTGGCCGGGGTCACGCCGTTTGAGGGAACGGAATCGAACCGGACCCCCGAAGGAGTGAACGGTCCGACCGGGGCGTTCTTTTCGTTCCAACTGTTTTCCTGTTGTGCGCAGTTGGTGGCCGGTGTGGATCGTTTCGGCGGCGGGCCGGGCGGGGCCGAGCGGGTGGCGGCGGCCGGGGCGCGGTGTGGCGGGTGCGGGCCCCGGTCCGGGGCTGCGTAGCGTGACGCGATGCGCAACTTGGGGATCCCGGCCGCCGTCCGTGCCGCCGCGCTGGTGCTCGTGCTCGCTCCTGCGTTCTTCCCGCTGCCGGAGGCGGCCGCCGCGGCCGCGCCGCCGCCGCCCGCACCGGGCGCGCACGGCCGGTCGGTGGACTGCGGACCCGGGGGGAAGTGGCCCTGGGACTGCGTGGCCGACTGCGAGAGCGGGGGCCGCTGGGCGGTCAACACGGGGAACGGTTTCTACGGGGGCCTGCAGTTCTGGCAGCCGACGTGGGAGGAGCACGGGGGCCTGCTGTTCGCCCGGAGGGCCGACCTGGCGACGCGGGAGCAGCAGATCCGCGTCGCGGAGGAGCTGCTGGGGACCCAGGGCTGGGAGGCGTGGCCGGTGTGCGCCACGCGGTACGGGCTGTCGGGGCGGATGCACGTGGTGCGGAGCGGGGACACGCTGACGGGGATCGCGCGGCGCCACCGGGTGAAGGGCGGCTGGCAGGCGCTGTACGAGGCGAACCGGGCGCTGATCGGCCCGCGCCCGGAGGTCCTGCGGATCGGCGTTCTGCTGACCCTGCCCCGGGCGGCTCACGCGCCGGTCGCCCCGGCGCCGTCGGTACCCCCAGGGGCTCCGGTCCAGGCCCCGGCTCAGACTCCGGTTCAGGCCCCGGCGGCGCCGAAGGCCTGAGCGCGCCGGCTCAGGCCGGGCGGCCGACCGCCGGGTCGACGGTGCCCGAGGGCTGCGCCGGGATGCGGGCACCGGTGCCCCCGGAGGCCGGGGCCGACGCCTCGGGTCCCGGCTGCGCGGGGACCCGTACCGGGCCCCGTTCCTGCTCGGCGGCCTCGGGGTCCGCGCACTCCATCGTGCGCGGGAGCTTCAGGGCCATCAGCGCACCCGCCAGCAGCAGGGCGGCGCTGACCACCAGCGTCACGTGCAGCCCGTGGACGAAGGACTGCCGGGCGGCCGCGTACAGGGAGTCCCCCGCCGCTCCGCCGAGGTGCGCCGCGATCTGGTACGCCTCGCCCAGCGAGTGCGCCGCGTCGGCGGACTGCGTCGCGGAAACCCCCGGCACCCCGGTCAGCCCGGGTGCGTACGCCGCGTTCATCACGCTGCCGAGCAGCGCGATGCCCATGCCCGCGCCCAGCTGGTACGAGGTCTCGCCGATCGAGGCCGCGCCGCCGGCGGTGGCCGCCGGGGCCTCGCTGAGCATCGACTCGTAGGCGGCGAAGAGCGTGGTCTGCAGGCCGAAGCCGAGCAGGACGAAACCGACGGTGAGCAGCACCGGCCGGTCGTGCTGGCCCATGAGGGTCAGCAGCAGCACCGCGAAGGCGGTCAGCACGAAGCCCAGGGAGACCATCCGGCGCGGCCCGGTCCGGGCCAGCGTGTAGGAGCCGGTCGCGCCCGCCGCCATCGCGGCGAAGGTGAGCGGCAGCAGTCGCAACCCGGTCTCCAGCGGGCTCAGGTGCAGCACCAGCTGGAGGTACTGGACGGCGATCAGCTCCAGCCCGACCAGCGCGAGCATGGCCAGCACGATGCAGCCGACCGAGGTGGTGAAGGCGGGGCGCGAGAACATCCGCATGTCGATCAGCGGGTGCTCGCGCCGCTTCTGCCGACGCACGAAAGCCGCCAGCAGTGCCGCGCCGAGCAGCAGTGGAACCAGTGCTTCGAGGTCGGCGATCTGCCGCTCCGCGCCGAACCGCTTGACCCCGAGGACCGCGCCGAGGACGCCGCCGGCGGCCATCAGCGCGCCGAGCACGTCCCAGGGCCCGTCGCAGGTGCCCTTCGACTCGGGCAGCAGCCACCGGCCCAGGGGCAGGAGCAGGATCATCAGCGGGATGTTGATGAGGAAGACCGAACCCCACCAGAAGTGCTGGACGAGGAAGCCTCCGAGGACCGGCCCGCTCGCCGCGCCGACGGCGGCGACGGCGGTCCAGATGCCGATGGCCAGGGCCCGCTCGCGGCGGTCGGGGAAGACCTGGCGCAGGATCGACAGGGTGGCCGGCATGATCATCGCGCCGCCGACGCCGAGCAGGGCGCGGGCGGCGATGAGGACCTGGGCGTTGTCGGCGAGGGAGGCGACGGCCGAGGCCACGCCGAACAGCCCGTAGCCGAGGAGGAGGACGCGGCGGCGGCCGATGCGGTCGCCGAGGGTGCCGAAGAGGATCAGCAGGGAGGCGCACACCAGCGGGTAGGCATCGACGATCCACAGGAGCTCGATCGAGCCGGGCCGCAGGTCTTCGGTGACGGAGGGGACGGCCACGTGCAGGATCGTCGCGTCGAGCGCGACGAGGACCAGGCTGACGCACAGGACCGCGAGCACCGCCCAGCGGCTGGCCCCGCCGGAGGCCGCGCCGAGTCGCCGCAACAGCTGCCGGGGGGAAGGGTTCCTGTCGCCGGTGGTCACGTTCGTCCCCGACATGCATGTACCTCCCAGGTGATCCCTCGCACTCGGCGGACCAGCGTCTTCTCGGAGCCACAGGGGGTGAAGGTGGCGTCCTACGGGGTCCGGCGTCGACACGCGAGTGAAGAGTCAGCGTACGCGAGTTCGGCTCTGGGACACGTGGTCAAGCTCTCATCCCGCCGTCGGCCGCAGTGTGGTGTGTGCCACTCGCCGCGCACCCCCGCCCGCACCGGGCCGCGCCATCGATAATCATGCCCGTGAAGGATCTTGGATTTCGCCGGGCCGCGCCCGCCCTCGCCGTCTTCGCGGCGGTCCGGCTGCTGGGGCTGACGGTGCTCGCGGTGTGGGGGGCGGTGGCCGGCAGCAGCGCCCACACGCTCCTCTCGGCGCGCTGGGACTCCCTCTGGTACGCCCGCATCGCTGCCGACGGGTACGGGTACGAGGTGGCCCTCCCCAACGGGGACGTCCACTCCAACCTGGCCTTCTTCCCGCTGCTGCCCTGGCTGGAGCGGCTGGTCTCGGCCGTCACCGGCCTCGGCCACGGGTCCGCGGGCCTGGTGGTGTCGGCGCTCGCCGGGCTCGCCGCCGCCTGGGGGATCTTCGCGGTGGCCGACCTGCTCCACGGCCGCCGGGCCGGGGTGCTCGCCGTCGGGCTCTGGGCCGCGCTGCCCGTGGGGATCGTGCAGTCGATGGCGTACAGCGAGTCGCTGTTCACCGCGCTGGCCGCCTGGAGTCTCTACGGGGCCCTGCGCGGCCACTGGCTCACCGCCGGTCTGCTCGCGGCCGGAGCGGGGCTGACCCGCCCGGTCGGGGCCGCGGTGGTCGCGGCGGTCTGGGTGGCCGCGGCCTCGGCCCGGCGCCGCGGGGAGGGCTCCGGGCGGGCGGTGGCGGGGGCCCTGCTGGCTCCGCTGGGCGCGGCCGGGTACGTCCTGTGGGTCGGCGCGCGGACCGGCGGCGGCCCGACCGGATACCTGGACGTGCAGGGAGGCTGGGGCAACGGCTTCGACGGCGGCTGGGCCTTCGCCCGCTTCATCGGCGCCCGCCTGGCCTCCTCCGCCTTCCTCGCCGGGGTCGGCCTGATCGCCGGGGTCGTGCTGGTGCTGTGGCTGTACGGGCTCTGCGTACGGCAGCGGCAGCCGCTTCCGCTGCTCGTGTACGGCGGGATCGTGGTGGCGCTGGCGCTGTGTGCCTCCGGATACTTCGGCTCCAAGCCCCGGCTGCTGCTGCCCGCCTTCCCGCTGGTGTTCCCGCCGGCGGCGGCGCTGGCCGGGTGGCGGCCGGGCCGGGCGGCCGCGGCTCTGGGCGCGCTGGCGGTCGTATCGGCGGGGTACGGGGCTTTCTGGCTGAACGGCTCCGGCCCTCCGTAGAGAGCGGCGCGGCGAGCGGCCGTACGGGCTCAACATCACGGAATGGAGCATTCCGTTCCATCTTTGAGCAAAGCAATTGAGCCGTGTCGATAAAACCCGGATAAGTGTGAGAGGAAATGGCCGGGCCAAGGGACCGGCAGCTCTCCGATCAAAGGCCTAATGGCGGGAATTAAGTCCGCGTGAGACCAACTCCACATCACATGGTCATCACAAAGCCCGCGATTCGACCGGGCCGCCCATCGGCGCGCGGTAACGTCGATTGAGTGCGTACCGACCAAATCCTGCCCAGACTGGAGCGGGTGTTCGCCCGGCTGGACCGGGAACCAGAGCGACCGGCTCATCTGCAAACCCCGCAGATGAGCCGGCACCGCGTCGTGCTCCTCGGAGCGACACTCGTCTTCTACCTCGCGATCGTCGTGGCCGTCCTGACCACCTCCTGGCTCGTCCGCCTGGACTGGCAGGTCATGTTCTTCCGGCCCTACGAGCAGTGGCCGCAGCTCCACGCCTTCCTCGACTACCTCGTCGTCCTGGGCCAGCGCGGACCCACCGCCGTGATGGTCGCCGCCTGGCTCGGCTGGCGGTCCTGGCGCCAGCACACACTGCGCCCGCTGATCACCCTCGGCGTGGCGCTGCTGCTGCTCAACATCACCGTCGGCGCCGTCAAGCTCGGCCTGGGCAGGCTCGGTCCGCACTACGCCACCCAGATCGGTTCCGCCGAGCTCTTCGCCGGCGGGGATATATTTCCTTCCGGCCACACCGCCAACGCCGTTGTGACCTGGGGAATCCTGGCCTACCTGGCCTCCACCGTGGTCACCCGCCGGGTGCTCTCCGTGGTCTCCGCGGTCGTCTCGCTGAGCGTCGGCGCCACCACCGTGTACCTGGGCACCCACTGGGTCAGCGACGTCCTGCTCGGCTGGTCCGCCGGTCTGCTCGTGCTGCTGGCGCTGCCGTGGTTCGAGCCCCTCATCGCCCACGCCGAGGCCTACGTGTTCGGCGTGCGCGCCCGGCTGCGCTCCCTCGTGGAAGCCGGGCGGGTGCCCGAGACCCTCACCGGGATGCTCGTCCCGCTGCTCTCCGCGGGCGGCAAGTGGCAGCTCCAGCGGGCCGCCGGGCCCGCCTCCGAGGCTTCGCCGGAGCCCGCCGTACCGGCGGTCGCGGTCGCGGCACCGGTCCCGGCCGCCCTGCCGGTCGCGGCCGGGCACTTCCCGGCGGCCCGGCCCGCCGGCCACCTCGCCGCCCGTCCGCACCTGGTCCGCTCCGAGCGGCCTCCTGCCACCCCGGTCGGCGGCCGCCGACCGGCCCACGCCGACCGCACCCCGGCGCGCGGCACGGCGGCCCGCCCGGCCACCGGAGGCTGAACCGCGGACGGTACGCACACCCTTCCGCAGCGACGGCGGGCCCCGGTCGAGGACCGGGGCCCGCCGTCCTCGTACGTCCGGCCCGGTCGTCAGCCGCGCGCCCGGACGTTCCTCCGTACCGGGTCACGCTTGTGTTACGGAATGTCGACAGTCCTGTGGCCGCCGAATTTGTCTGAACCATTTATTTCCCGGCCTGCGACACGCCCGGGGTGAATTCTCTTTCGAATTCCTCCAGGACTTCCCCGAATTCCCGCCGGAACCCACTTCAGGCCCCCTCTGCTTCCTTACATCTCCTTCACTTCCGAGGGTGCTTCGCGAGGTTCGAGAGACCTGCCGAGGAGATCTCGCAGAGCCCTGATCCGGTCGTTCAGCTCAACCGGCTCCACGACTTCGAACTCACAGCCGAGCAGCATGATGTGAATCACCAGAACATCGAGGTTCACCGCACCCGTGCGCAGGAGGCAGCTCCACTCGTCGAGGGGCTCCAGGGTCCCGTGGGCCGGCCCGACGATCTGCGCGGCCCGCGCCACCGGCACCCGCAGCCGCACCACCGCCCGGACCGCGTACGCCCCTTGCGAGATCCCCCGGGAGACGTACGCGGCGAGGTCCTCGGCGGGCGGCGGGCGCGGGGTGAAGCGCGGGCCGTGCGGGGGCCTGGGCTCGATCCGGTCGGCCCGGAAGGTCCGCCAGTCCTCCCGGTCCAGGTCCCAGGCGACCAGGTACCAGCGGCGCTCGGTGCACACCAGCCGGTGCGGTTCGACGGTGCGGCGGGTGACGTTGCCCTCGTGGTCCCGGTAGCCGAAGCGCAGCCGCTCGGCGTCGCGGCAGACCGTGGCCAGTTCGGTCAGCACGGCCGGGTCGACGGTGGAGGGGCCGGTCCCGCGCAGCATGGGCACGGTGAACCGGTTCAGCGCCGACACCCGGCCCCGCAGCCGGGACGGCAGCACCTGTTCCAGCTTGGCCAGGGCCCTGACGGAGGCCTCCCCGATCCCCTCGACGCCGTTGCCGGCGGCGGTCCGCAGCCCCACGGCCACCGCGACGGCCTCGTCGTCGTCGAGCAGCAGCGGAGGCAGCTCCGCCCCGGCCCCCAGCTGGTACCCGCCGCCGGTGCCGGGGCTGGCGTTCACGGGATATCCGAGCTCCCGCAGCCGGTCCACGTCCCGCCGCACGGTGCGCGGGGTCACCCCGAGCCGGTCGGCGAGATCGGATCCGGTCCATTCCCGGTGGGACTGCAACAGGGACAACAGGCGGAGCAGCCGCGCGGAGGTCTCGAGCATCCGAGCAGTCTGCCCCCATCCGGGCGGGTTCCCGAACCGCGCGGACCGGTCCGCGCCGGGCCGGGCCGGATCGGCACCCGAAGCGGGTGGACCGCGCGGGGGGCGGAGCGACAAACTTGCAGCGCTAGGTTTCCGCACACCCCGGCCTGCCAGGAGGCTCCGTGTCCTTCGTTCCCACCGACCCGCTCGGGCTCGACGATCTCCTCACCCCCGAGGACCTCGCCATCCGCGACACCGTCCGCGACTGGGCGACGGACCGGGTGCTGCCGAACATCGCCGAGTGGTACGAGAACGGCGAGCTGCCCGGCATCCGGGACCTCGCGAAAGAACTCGGCGCGCTCGGGGCGCTCGGGATGTCCCTCCAGGGGTACGGCTGCGCCGGGGCGAGCGCCGTCCAGTACGGGCTCGCCTGTCTGGAGCTGGAGGCCGCCGACTCCGGGATCCGCTCCCTGGTCTCCGTGCAGGGCTCGCTGGCCATGTACGCGATCTGGAAGTACGGCTCCGAGGAGCAGAAGCAGCGCTGGCTGCCCGGCATGGCCGCCGGCGAGCTCATCGGGTGCTTCGGGCTGACCGAGCCCGACGTGGGCTCCGACCCGGGCGCGATGCGCACGTACGCCAAGCGCGAGGGCACCGACTGGGTGCTCAACGGGCGCAAGATGTGGATCACCAACGGATCGGTCGCGGCAGTGGCCGTCGTCTGGGCGCAGACCGACGAGGGGATCCGCGGGTTCGCCGTGCCGACGGACACCGCCGGGTTCTCCGCGCCCGAGATCAAGCACAAGTGGTCCCTGCGCGCCTCGGTGACCAGCGAGCTGGTCATGGACGACGTACGGCTGCCCGCCGACGCGGTGCTTCCGGGGGTCACCGGGCTCAAGGGGCCGCTCGGCTGCCTCAGCCACGCGCGGTACGGGATCGTGTGGGGTTCCATGGGCGCGGCGCGCGCCAGCTTCGAAGCGGCGCTCGACTACGCGAAGACGCGCGAGCAGTTCGGCAGGCCCATCGGCGGGTTCCAGCTCACCCAGGCCAAGCTCGCGGACATGGCGCTGGAGCTCCACAAGGGGATCCTGCTCGCCCATCACCTGGGTCGGCGGATGGATGCGGGCACCCTGCGACCCGAGCAGATCAGCTTCGGCAAGCTCAACAACGTCCGCGAGGCCATCGACATCTGTCGCACCGCGCGGACCATCCTCGGTGCCAACGGGATCTCCCTCGAATACCCCGTCATGCGGCACGCCACCAACCTCGAATCGGTCCTCACCTACGAGGGGACCGTCGAGATGCACCAACTGGTGCTGGGCAAGGCACTCACCGGGCTCGACGCCTTCCGGTGAGCCGGCCGGTCCTCAGTCGGTGAGGGTCCCCCAGCTACCGCTGGGAGGTGCCCCCGGGCTCAGTTCTGGTTGAAGAAATCGCGCGAGCGGCCGCCGGCCTCGCCGCTCACGACCTGGGTGTCGGCCGGGGTCAGCAGGAAGACCCTGGTCGCCACCCGCTCGATCGAGCCGCGCAGTCCGAAGGTGAGACCGGCCGCGAAGTCAACCACGCGCTTCGCGTCGCCCGGGTCCATCGACGACAGGTTCACGATGACCGGGACACCGTCGCGGAACAGCTCGCCGATGCCGCGGGCGTCACGGAAACCGTCGGGGGTGACCGTCGCGATACGCCGGCCCGACTCGACGGCGGACTCCGACGCGACCTTGACGCGCGGGTCGGTGACCCACTGCTCGCCGGGGCCGACCACCGAACCACCCTGCGTGGCCTCCGCGTAGTCGTCGTCGTAGTAACGCTCGTCGTCGCTGTCCTCCACGAGACCCAGCCAGGCACTCGCTTTGCGCACCGAACCCATGGACGCCTCCTTTCATCGCGGTCAGTCTGTCTTCTCTTCCGCGTCCCTATCGTCGTCCATGATGCTGACAACGCGCCAAGTGGATAGTCGCCGCGCAAGGGTTTCGTGACGGTACTGGTGCAGAACATCCGTTGCACGGTCAAGGATCCTGGCGGGTACCGCTGCTGTCTGAGTGAAAATACGACCAGTGCCGCCGTGCGGGTGACCGACGGGGACGTACGGGTGAAGGGCCGGGCTCGTTACGATGCCCGTCGAGCACGCGTAGGACACACGGGGGAGCACCATGTTCGGCATCGTCAGACCTTGCACGCACAGACTGGGGGAGCGGTTCAAGGCCGAGTGGATGGCCCATCTGTGCGGGCTGTGCCTGGCACTTCGGGGCGACCACGGCCAGTTCGCGAGGATTGTGACCAACTACGACGGGCTGCTCGTCTCCGTTCTGACGGAGGCTCAGTCGGGTCCGGCCCCCGGCGCCCGGCGCACCGCCGGGCCCTGTCCACTGCGCGGCATGCGCACCGCCCCGGTGGCCCGGGGCGAGGGGGCGAGGCTCGCGGCCGCCGTCTCGCTCGTCCTGGCCTCCGCGAAGGTACGGGACCACGTGGCCGACCGGGACGGGCTGTTGGCCCGCGCCCCCATCGCGCTGGCCGCACGCCGGGTGGCCCGGGGCTGGGACCGGGCCGGCGCCCGTACCGGGGCCTCGCTCGGCTTCGACACGGCCGTGCTCGTCGACGCCGTGGACCGGCAGGCGGGCATCGAGACCCTGGCCGGCATCGGCACGCCGGTGCTCGTGGTGACCGAGCCGACCGAGACGGCCACGGCCGCCGCCTTCGCCCATACCGCGACTCTCGCCGGACGGCCGGACAACGCTCCCGCGCTCGCGGAAGCGGGGCGCTACTTCGGGCGGCTCGCGCACCTGCTGGACGCCGTGGAGGACCAGGGCGCCGACGCCGCCGCCGGGGCCTGGAACCCGCTGACGGCCACCGGTACCTCCCGGGCCGAGGCCCGCAGGCTCTGCGACGACGCCCTCCAGGGCATCAGGCTGGCCATGGGCGACGCACGGTTCGCGGACGCGGGCCTGGCCCACCGGCTGCTGGTGCACGAGCTGCGCACCTCCGTGGACCGGGCCTTCGGGACGGCCGGCTGTTCCCATACCGTGACGGACTCGGCGGGTCAGGGCGGCTTCGGTCCGCCGCCGATGGACTTCGGTCCGCCGCCGCCCCCGCGCAAGCCCCGCAGGGACCTCCTGCCGGGCTGCGCGGTGGCCCTCGGGCTCTTCTGCACCTGCCAGCTGTGCTGCACGGAGCACGAGGGGCCCTGGTCCCGCGAGAAGAAGCAGCCGTGGTGCGACAACTGCGACTGCGGGGACCCGGGCTGCGGGGACTGCGACTGCGGTTGTGACGGCTGCGACTGCTGCTGCTGTCCCTGTGACGGCTGCTGAGGCTGCCTCAGATTCGCGCAGGCCCGGACGGCGTACCTTGCGGTTCCCGGCCGGGCCGGTGTGGAAGGGTTGAGCGGCATGAACGCTGACTCATTTTCCGCAGAGGATCCGGCCACCGCCTGGAAGCGGTGGCACGAGCATCGGGTGGCCACCGTGTCCGCCCCCTACGGGCCCCTGTCCCTGACCGGAACCCTCCCCCAGACTCCGTCCGGGGGACCCCCGGGCTCGCCGACTACCCGGAAGGTCGAATTCCCGCCGTTCCGGGGAACTGGCGCGTCACCGGCGGCGCGGTGACCCTGACCGCGGCCCCCGAGGACGGCATCGCCCTCGACGGGGAGCCCTTCACCGGTGAGGCCGTTCTCGCCCCCGACGACACCGCGCCCTCGCACTCCCGGGTCGCCGTGGACGCGGACGACGGCAGCCTCTGGGCCGTCCTCGGGGATGCCACCGGCGGGCGTTCCAGCTACCGCTTCCGCTTCCTCAGGCCCGGCACCCCGGCGGCCGACGGGTCGATCACGGTGGACCTCAACCGGGTCCAGCTGCCGCCCTGCGCCGTCGCGGACCACTTCGTCTGCCCGTTCCCGCCACCCGGGAACACGTTGCCCTTCGAGCTCGCGGCGGGCGAGCGGAGGCTGAAAGACGCCCTTGTTCCCGCCATCTGACGCCAGGACACTCCCGACAACGTCTCTCGAGGCTTGTCAGGGGCACGTCGAGCAGCCCGGTGCCGCTCGCGCCCCCGACGGCCCCCCACGGGCTCCGGCACCCCACACCGGCCGGGCCTCCGATCCCTTCCGGGAGGACGACAAGTGAGGATCACCCGCATCATCCGTTCCAGGCTCTTCGCCGTGGCCACCGGCATGGCCGCGGTGGCCGCCCTCGCCGCCCCCACCACCGCCCACGCCGACGGCGGCTTCAGCGCCGACCGGCTCGCCGTCGCCGGCGCCTCGGTCCTGCGCGCCGACGTCGGCGGCACCGCCTGGCACACCGACCCCGCCACCGGAACCCTCGTGGTCACCGCCGACTCCACCGTCTCGGCCGCCGGGCTCGCCAGAATCCGTCACGAGGCCGGGGCGAACGCCGCCGCGCTGCGCATCGAGCGGATCCCCGGCAAGCTGACCAAGCTGCTCTCCGGCGGAGACGCCATCTACACCTCCGGCTGGCGGTGCTCCCTGGGCTTCAACGTGCGCAGCGGCAGCACCTACTACGTGCTCACCGCCGGTCACTGCACCGACGGCGCGGGCAGCTGGTGGACCAACTCCTCGCACACCACGGTCATCGGGTCCACCGTCGGCTCCAGCTTCCCGGGCAACGACTACGGCCTGATCAAGTACGCCAGCAACTCCCCGGTACCGCCCGGCACCGTCGGCGGTCAGGACATCACCAGCGCCGTCAACGCCACCAACGGCATGTCCGTGACCCGGCGCGGCTCCACCACCGGCATCCACAGCGGCACGGTGACCGGCCTCAACGCCACCGTGAACTACGGCGGCGGTGACGTGGTCTACGGAATGATCAAGACCAACGTCTGTGCCGAGCCCGGCGACAGCGGCGGTCCGCTCTACTCCGGCACCCGCGCCGTCGGCCTCACCTCCGGCGGCAGCGGCAACTGCTCCTCGGGCGGCACCACGTTCTTCCAGCCCGTCGTCGAAGCCCTCAACGCGTACGGGGTCAGCGTGTACTAGACCGTCACGGGTTCAGGGCCCGGCCGAGCCCCCTGGACGTCCTCCCGCCTTCTGGGAGGATGTCCAGGGCGTCCGTGTCCATGGGGGGGAGCAGGTCTGCGAATGAAACGAATCGGCGTGACCGGCCACAGGTCGATCCCGGACGAGGCGCTCGGTCACGTGGAGGCGGGCCTGCGGGCCGTGCTGGGAAGCCACGAGGGGCCGCTGGAGGCCCTCTCCAGCCTCGCCGAGGGTGCGGACCAGCTCTTCGCGGCCATCGCGCTGGAATGCGGCGCCGACCTCACCGTGGTCATCCCCAGCGGGGACTACGAGGAGGGCTTCGAGGGCGCCGAGGCCCTGGAGCGCTTCCGGGGGCTCAAGAGCCGGGCCACCCAGGAGGTCCGCATGGACTTCGCCCGCTCCACCGACGAGGCCTACTACGCCGCCGGCGCCTACATCGCCGACTCCTGCGACCGCCTCGTCGCCGTCTGGGACGGCCTGCCCGCCCGGGGCCACGGCGGCACCGCCGAGATCGTCGCCTACGCGCGCGCGCTCGGGAAGCCCGTCACCGTGATCTGGTGCGAGGGCGTGACCCGGGACTGAGGCCACGCCCCGCGCACCACTGCGGATCTCAACTGCCGCCGGTCGCCGGTCGTCAACTGCTGTGCCGGGCAAGCCAGTCGGTGTGCTGCGGGGACACGTACCGCTCCGTCTCGTAGACCGCGGACGGCCACTGCGTCTCGGTGATGGTCGTCTGCATCACGACCATCATCGCGGAGAGGTCCTGTTCGATCAGGGTGTGCGCCTCGATCAGCGGATGGTGGCGGCGCACCTCGTTCCAGGCGATGCCCGCCGTCGCGGCCGCGCTCAGCAGCCCCGTCAGCCTCGGCCCCGGACCCGAACCGAAGGCCCCGAAGAGGGCGAACAGCAGCGCCAGCAAGGTCAGCAGCACGATCGACCACGACCACAGGGCCGTGGCCCGCCGGGACACCTCCGTCTTGCGCTGGTACCAGTTGCGCTGCTCGATGAGCCGGTCACGGACGTACGTCTCCCTGCGGACCTGGTAGTCCAGTCCCCGCAGCCGGAACATCACACCGGTGATCTCGCCGCCCTCCGGCACCAGCCCGGCGGTCCGTGGATCCTCCCAGCCCATCTTCCGCAGCTCGTTCAGTCCCGCCTCCAGCCGGGTCCGGTACGTCTCCTCGACCCTCGGGACGTCACTGCCGAAGGGCGCGCCGTGGACGGCGTACCGCCAGGCCAGCGATTTGATGAACTCCGCGGCGCTGCGGTTGAGCTGCCACTGCGGGCGGGCCCGGCGCCGGGTGGCCCGTACGCCCACGCCCAGCACCCCGGCGTACGCGAGCACGCTGAGGAGCCCGGACAGGTAGGCGGAGCCGAGCTTCGGCCCGTCGGGCAGGGCGGCGATCCCGGCGGCCACGACGAGCAGCATCAGCTGGGCGCGGGTGGCCTGGGTGGACTCCCGCTGCCGGGAGATCGCCGCCTGGTCGGTGTGGTGGAAGAGGACCGGCAGGTCCTCGTTGCGAAAGGTCATGCTGTCACTCACAGCGAACCCCCCAGTCTGCTGGTTCTGCCTGTATCGGGGAGGTGCGGGGGCGGCGCCCGGCGGGAGCCGCCCCCGGTCGGATCACACCGCCAGCGGCTCCAGGTCACGGTGGACCCGCCGTTCGTCACGCGCGTACCGGGTCAGGCCGTGGTCCTCGCCCAGCAGCCGCGTCAGCTCGGCCACCGCCTCCGCCCGTACCCGGTTCGCCTCCTCCTTGCGCCCCATCATGTCCAGGCTGATCGCCAGGTTCGACGAGCTCGCCAGGGTCTCCGGATGGTGCACGCCCAGCGCCTCGCGCAGCCGCATCACCGAGATCCGCTCCAGCTCCAGCGCCCCCTCCGGATCGCCCAGGTCGGCACGGGCGTTGGCCAGGTTGAGGTTGGCGAAGATGGTGTGCGGGTGGTTGTCGCCCAGCACCTCCCGCATGTAGTGGATGGTCTGGCGCAGCATCGGCTCGGCAGTCTCCGCCGCCCCCGTGCCCCAGTGGAACACCGCGAG
This sequence comes from Streptomyces sp. GL_140, assembly GCF_057834465.1. NCBI lineage: Bacteria > Bacillati > Actinomycetota > Actinomycetes > Kitasatosporales > Streptomycetaceae > Streptomyces > Streptomyces sp. GL_140. Next base: position 1,953,697 of record NZ_CM174404.1, on the reverse strand, counting down.
GTTGTTGACCGCGGCCAGGGTGTACGGGTGCCGCTCGCCCGGCACCTTGATGTACTCGTCCACCACCTCCTGGGCCAGGTCCCGGGCCCCGCCCGGGTCCCCGGTCGCGAACATGTCGGCCGCCAGGTTCAGTTCGCAGGCCAGCAGGTCCGGGTTGACCGCGGTGTACTTGGCCCGGTAGCGGTTGCGGGTCGCGGTCGTCAGCCGCAGCGCGTCCTCCACGTCTCCCGCCCGGCGCAGCGAGACCGCCAGGTTCTTGGCCGCCGACAGGGTGCCCGGGAAGGCCCGTCCCAGCGTCCGCTTGTAGATCTCGTACGTCCGGCTCAGCAACTGCACCGAGTCGTCGTACCGGCCCACCTCGCGCAGGTCGCGGGCCAGGTTCTGCGCCGAGGACAGGGTGTACGGGTGGTCCGTGCCCAGGACCTCGGTGCGCCGGTCGAAGACCTCCTGGTCGATCTCCCTGGCCCGCGCGTACTGCCCGATCATGCGCAGGTTGAGCGCCAGGTTGTTCGCGGCCGCCAGGGTGCGCGGGTGCGCCTCGTGGAAGATCTGCCCGAAGCCCTCGTGCGCGGCCGTGGCCAGTTCCATCGCCTCGCCGTACCGGCCGAGCGCGCCCAGGTCCATCGCCAGGCCGCTGGTGGTCATGTAGGTGTGCGGGTGCGAGGTGCCCAGTGCGTTCTGCTGGCGCTCCAGCGTGCCCTCGTCGAGCTCCATCGCCTCCACGAACCGGCCCTGCGAGCGCAGGATGTTGGAGAGGTGGAACCGCAGGTACAGGTACTGGAGGTCGTCGCCGCCCAGGGTCTCGCGCCAGGTCTCGCGCAGCTCCTCTCCCAGCGTGTACGCGGCCTTGAAGTCACCGCGCTTCCACAGGTAGCGGACGCGGTCGATCAGGAGCCGGCGGGTCTCCGGCTCCTTGCAGAACCGGGCCTCGGACGGAGTCAGGTGCGGCCAGATGGTGTTGAACCGCGGCCAGGTCTCCGGGTTGTCTATCGGCTCGTCGTCGTCCGGCCGGGCACCCGCCAGGATCCGGTGCACCGCGTGCCGGGCCTCGCGCTGCTCCTCCTCGGACAGCTGCGCCCGGATCACCGCCTGGACCAGCCGGTGCACCTGGATGCTGTTGCTGACCTGGTCGACCTTGGCCAGCGCGAACCGGCCGATCTCCCGGATGACGCGGCCGAGCACCAGCTTCTCCTGGAGGGAGGAGTCGTACGGCTTGAGGGCGTCGATCATCTCCTTGCTGTAGAGCAGGTTCGCCGAGATCGGCTCGGGCGCGAAGAAGGCGCACAGCTGGAGCAGCCGTACGGCGGCGGGGGAGCGGGACTGGAGCCGTTCGATCGAGACGTTCCAGGTGGCGGCCACCGGCTCCGGGTACCCGGGCGGCTGGTTCAGCGACAGCACCCGGGCGGCCTGCTGGGCCAGCTGCTCGATGTACGCGGACACCGGGGTCGCGGTCTCCGCGATCCAGGCACCCGCCTGCTCCACCGCGAGCGGCAGGTCCCCGACCGCGACGGCCACCTGCTCGGCGTCGTCCTTGCTGAGCCCGGGGGCCCGGCGCTGGAGGTGCTCGATGGACTCCTCGCGCAGGAACACGTCCACGGGCAGCGCGTCACCGTACTGCGACCAGGACTGGTTGCGGGAGGTGACGAGCACGTGCCCGGGGCCGCCCGGCGGGAAGAACCGCTTGAGCGTCTCGGGATCGTCGGCGTTGTCGAAGACGAGCAGCCACCGCGAGGAGGGAACTCCGCGCCGCAGCAGGTCGATCGCCTCCTGGGAGGCCGCCGACATGTCCTCGCCGGTCTGGGCGCCGAGGCGTACGGACAGCTCGGCCAGGGCGGCGACCACGTCGTCGGTCTGCTCCGAGGAGATCCACCAGACCAGGTCGTAGTCGGCCATGAACCGGTGCACGTACTCCAGCGCCACCTGCGTCTTGCCGACGCCGCCGAGCCCGTACAGGGTCTGCGGCTGCGGCAGCACCACGGCCATGCCGCCGCCGAGCTGGTCGCGCATCCGCTCCAGCACGATGGAGCGGCCGGTGAAACCGGGGTTGCGGGGCGGCGCGTTCCAGATCTTGGGAACCGTCCCGGGGAAGCGGGGGCCGGGCGCGGAGGCACTGGCCACGCTGTCGGGCAGCGCCATCGGCCGCTCCACGGCGCGCAGCAGCGCGGTCGTGGCGTGCACCTCGTCGAGTCGGAAGAGGTCCACCGGATTGCGGTCGATGTACGGGGTGGACAGGCGTACGTCGCCCACCCTCAGCGGCACCAGCTGGCGCCGGCCCCCCGTCGGGTCCTCGGCGGCGGCCCGCTCCCACACGTCCACCGCGCGGGCGGACTTGAGGTAGGCGCTGGAGAGCAGCACCACGGTCCGCGCCGCGGTGTCCACGGTGAGCCCGGCCCCGCCCAGGGTGTCCCCGGCGGCCGTGTTCGGGGCCCGTTCGGCGGAGACGTCCTTGGGCACGACCCGGAAGCCGGCCCGGGTGAGCACCGACTCGATCCAGTCGGCCCACATGCGGTTCTCGGCGACGTAGGAGAGGAAGAGGTCGGCGGGCAGGGCGGGGCGGCGCCGGGTGAAGGCGTCGCGGATGCGCAGGCGCACCTCCTCGCCGATGGCGGGCATGGAGGTGACGTCGCCCTCGGTGACGACGGTGGTGAGCCGTTCGAAGGCGGAGAGCAGGGAGTTGGTCAGCCCGGCCTCGTCCCCGAAGGTGGCCAGGGTCTCCTCGTAGGCGTAGTAGGGGCGGTAGGGGATCTCCACCGCGCCCCAGTAGGAGGTGAGTTCGTCCCCGACGAGGCCGTTGGGGAAGCGGTCGAACTTGATCCGGGCCAGCGCGCGGCCGGCGTCGGCCTTCTCCTTCTCGCCCTCGTCGATGCGCATCGGGACCGGGTAGATCTTGATGCCGCGGTCGTTGAACCGCTCGTCGATCTGCCGGGCCACGGAGGCGGCGCCGTCGATGGACTGGTCGGAGAGGGTGAAGCAGTCGACCAGGACGTCGGGGAGGTGGACGGTGCAGATGTCGGCTATGTCGGAGAGGCCGGTGCGGCTGTCGATCAGGACGTAGTCGTAGTTCCGCTTCATGTCGGCCCGCAGGGCGTCGAAGAAGAGGCCGCCGCCGAGCCGGTCGTAGAAGTTGTCCCAGTCGAAGGTGGAGACGGTCGCCGAGTACTCGCGGTTCTGCCGTCCCGCCGAGACGAAGTCGAGGGTGCCGCCGTCGGGGAACTCCCAGCCGAGGGTCTCGGGGGTCAGCGAGACGGCGTGCGGCTGGATCCGCGCGTAGTCCTTGTGCCAGTCGTCGGCGCGCTGCACCGGGCTGGTGGCCGCCCACGCGTACTCGCTGATCAGGTCGATGACCCCGGTGGTGGCACCGAGGGTGGAGGGGTCCAGGAAGGGATGGAAGAACCGGTGCAGGCCGGGAGCCTCCAGGTCCCAGTCCACGGCGAGGACCCGCTTGCCGTTGGCGGCGAGGATCCAGGCCGTGTTGGCCAGCGCCATCGTGCGGCCGGTGCCGCCCTTGTACGAGTAGAAGGTGACGATCCGCCCCTCGCGCTGTCCGTCACGATTCTGGCTGTCACGACTCGCTGTCATCCGCGTCCCCCCGGTCGTTGTCGTTGGTGTGCTCCGGCGTACCGGCCCTGCCCCGTCCTTCGGCCGTGTTCGGCGGGAAGGGTGCGACGGGCGGTGGCGCCGGGGGCCCGTTCATCCCCATCGGCCCCAGCAGCCGGGGCCGTTCGGAGCCCCCTGCCGGGGTGCCCGCCGGCGGGTAGACCTGGGCGTGTCTGAGGAACTGCTGGGCGGCCGCCTCCACCACCTGCGGCAGGATCTGCCCGAGCGTCTCCATGTTGGCCACGCCGTTGGCGGCGGCCCGGCAGGCGGCCCGGCCCTGGCTCATCTTGACGGGCATGGTCTCCTCGAGCCGGTTGGCCAACTCGCCCTCCTTCGCGCGGCTCTGGTGGTCGTAGCGGTTCCACGGCACGACCACGTTGATCCACGGCCGGGACTCCAGGTCGAAGGCGGCCAGGCGCTGGCGCCGCTGTTCGTCCTCCACCGCCCACCGGTCGACGATCAGGATCTCGGGCCGGGTCGGCGGCTGTTTGGAGTCGAAGTGCCCGGCCTCGTCGTCGAAGGACCCCACGCTCGTCTGGTAGTTGAGGTTGCGGACCAGGTCCTCGGCCACATAGGCGATGGGCCGCTGGGACACCGGGTGGTACGGGTTCCACTCCAGGGCGCTGTCCCCGTAGTACTCGGGGCTGCGGCCCTCGGGCAGGTCGTGCCGGGAGGCGGCGGCCACCGTGACGTGGAGGGTGCGGGCGGTGCTGCTCGGAGAGCCGAAGGCGCTCGGCACCAGCCGGTAGTCCAGCGGACGGATCGGTTTGAGCCGGACGGTCTCGGCGACCCGGACGATCCGCTTGGCGAGCTCGTAGACGGCGCTCTCGTACTGCTCGGCGTATCCGCGCAGTTTGATCAGGCCGTACAGCCCGTCGGTGACGTAGCGCTCGCCGAAGGTGTTGTGGTTGAACTGCAACCGCTCGGCAGGGAGCGGCAGTTGGGAGGGCGGAACCGGCACCCACAGGGCGGGCACGATGGCTTCGGCGGGCTGGTTGCTCAGCGCCTCGTGCTGGATGGTGCGCTGCGCGAAGGCGAACCACTCCTTCCCGCACATCTCACTGGCGAAGTAGCGCGGCGAGAACAGGGGGACGAAGACCCGGCAGGTGGCGAGCGCCGCACCGAGCCGTTCCGACCAGCCCTCACCGCTGCGTATCTCCCGGTCCATGAAGCCCGCCTCGGCTCCCGCCGGCAGGTTCGTCAATGCCATGACATGGCTGCAGAGATCACGGAAGAGGCGCTCCACCCACATGTCCGGATCGGGTCCCCCCGCTCCGAACCTCGGTGTATGCGCATAACTGAGAAAAAAATACGGCTGCACTGATGCGGGCACACGACCCCCGTCCCGAAGATACGAGCGAAGAAACATCATTCCGGAGCTTCTCCGCCGCTTCCCCTCATCGTTCAGTCAATCAGCGTCTGTTTTCAGTCATCCATTTCGTCGCGTGATCGACGGCATCCGGAAGAGAGAAGAGCATGGTCGATGCTCCCCCCACCCGCCCCCGGCGCACCCGGTCGTCCGGGAAAGCCCCGCCGATCTCGGCGAAATCGCTGTCGTCCAGCGAGATGTCCTCGTACGCGGTCCACCCTTCCCCCGTCGGAGCCCCTTCGCGGCGACGGGGCTGCCCCCCCGGAAGCCCCGGATGGTTCACCTTCACCACACACTCGTACATGCGCAAGAGGGGCTTCGGAATTCGATACTCCGCGAGATGGAAAGCGGTGCAGACCGAAAATCCCACATTGATCATCAGTACCTTCCACCCCTCCCCGCACATTTTTCCCAGGGGTGATTCCTCACCCAAATGGCTGGTCAGAGGGTGTCCGGCACACAGTTCCCGGGCACCCGCGCCGACCGCCGCGAAAGAGGTCTGCGGATGATCGCTGCGCACGGCTCCCGGGGCGGTGCGCACGGCCTCGGCGAGGACGCCCATGCCCCGGCTCGGGGTGCGCGCCGGGTCGAAGGCGGGCATCCGCTCGCGGAAGGCCATCACCTCCTCCTCGGAGAGGCCCGCGATCCGCTCCAGATGGGCGCTGGAGGTCTTGGAGTTCTCCGGGGTGAAGGCAGGGACCACCAGGGTGCCGCGCGGGCCCAGGACGCCGAGGAGGGCGTCGAGCAGGGCCTCGGGGCGCAGCCCGGTACCGCCGAGGGAGGCGTGCGCCATCAGACGGGTGCCGGGGCGGACCCCGAGGCGGCGCAAGTCGGCGGCGGGGTCCCCGGCGGAGTCGGCGACCGGGTCTCCCTCGGGGTCGGCGGCCGGGGCCGGGCTCACGCGTCGACCGCCTTGAGCTCCCAGCGCAGCTCCTCCACGAGCCGCTTCCCCGTGCTCGTCAGCTCCGCCGCCTCCGACAGACGGTCCAGCGCCCGGCTGATCCGGTCCGCCCCGCCCGGCTCGGCGCTCGCCGTGGCCCGCCGGTAGGCCTCCACGGCCACCCGCTCGTGCACGTCGGCCAGCAGCCGGGACACCGGCACCGGGCGCTCCCGCCACGGGGAGGGGTGCTGCCATTCCCCGTCCAGCGCGTACAGGTCGCTCACCTCCGTCAGCGCCTGCAGCCGGGCCCGCCGCCACCCGGTCAGCAGCGCCAGCGCGGTCTCCCGCACCCCTGCCGCGTACGGGACTCCGAGCGCGCCCGGCCCGTGCCGTCCGGCCTCGCCCCAGCCGGCCGTCCTGGGGCCGCCGGCGAGCGGGGTCAGCGTGGTCAGCCCGGCGCGGGCGGCGCGGGCGGACTCCGGCACCGCCTCGTGCAGCAGCGCCCAGGCCCCGCCGAGCCGCTCCCGCCACTCCTCGGCCTCCCCGGTGCCCAGGCGCAGCCGGGGCGGGCGGGCGAAGCAGTTGCGGTGGGGGTCCAGGTCCTCCAGGGCCACCGGGGCCTCGTCCGGCCCGGGGGACCAGGTCCGTACGGGCTGCCAGCGGGCGTCGCCCGCCGCGGGCCCGAAGCGGTGCTCGGGGCGGCCCCCCTCGCGGACGGCGTACCCCTCGTCGGTGGTGTGCAGCGCGGCCCGCCCGTCGGTGCCGGGCTCGCCCAGGCGCAGCAGGCCGAGCGTCGGGAGGTACACCTCGCCGTCCCGGTAGGCGACCTCGGCGGGCAGATCGAGCCCGCCGCGCAGGACGGCGGCGGCGGCCAGCGCGGTCAGCCTGCGGGCCGCCCCCTGGCCGTCGCCGCGGCCCTCCCGCCCGGCCTCGATCGAGGCCATCACCCACGTCCGGGTGAACGGGTGGGCCAGTACGGCGTCCAGCGCGTCCTCGCCCGCCTCCCCGGCCCGCTCCACGGCGACCAGCACCTCCCAGGCGCGCGCCCAGTCGGGATCACCGGCGCGGCCGTCGTTCAGGAGGGCGAGCAGGTTGCGGGTGAGCTGTTCCTGGGAGCCGGCGAGTTCGGCGGGGTCGGACAGTTCCGGCGCGCTCGCACGGGCGCCCGTACGGCCCTCGACCCCGTCGACGAGCTCGCGCAGGTCGGTGCAGTAGACGGAGGGGTTGTCGAAGCCACCACTGCCGGCCGCGGCCGCGCCCGCACCCTCGGAAGGGCCGGTCTCGGCGGCCTTGTAACGGTGCGTGTAGAGCCCGCCTCCGCACGAACGTACGACGGGGCACCGGCGGCACGTATCGCTGACGCCGGCCAGGCCCAGCTGCCGGGCGCGGACCCCGGGATGGGCCGCGACCTGGTCAAATGCGTGATCGAAGACGTTGAACCCGGTGGTGGCGGCCCCCTCGAAGGCGCTCTTGAGGGAGTCGACCTGTTCGAGGTTCCCGTCGGTCTCCACGACGACGAGGTCGGTGGGCGCGAGGCCCAGGGCCTCGGTGAGGCTGGGTCCGCCGCGGAGGGTGGAGAAGAGGGATTCGAAGATCCGTACGGGGGTGGGGCGTTCGAGGCTCTCCCAGTGGTCGAACACCCGCAGCAGCCAGCGCGCGTAGGTGTCGGGGGCGCCGTCGGGCCGGACCGGAGGCGTCTGCCAGGTGGCGTGAGGGAGCAGGAAGTCCACGCGCGGGGGTGTCAGTTCGACGAGGGCGTCGAGGACGGCCACGGGGTCGTTGGCCACGTCGATGGTGCAGAGCAGGCCCTGGTAGAGGTGGCGGTAGGGCTCGGAGCGCAGGAGCTCCACGGCGGCCAGGACGAGCGGGTGGCTGGTGCGTCCGTCGGCGAAGCGGCGGTGGCGGTCGTTGGCCGCGCGGTCCCCGTCGAGGGAGACGCTGACCTTGACGCCGAATTCGGCGAAGAGGTCCAGGCAGCGGCTGCCCAGCTGGAGCCCGTTGGTGTGGATGCGCAGGTCGAGGGCGGCGATGCCGTCGAGGGCGCGGGTGAACTCCTCGCACACGAGCCGCAGGCGGGCCGTGCCGGCCAGAAGCGGTTCCCCTCCGTGAAGGATGACCGTGACGGAGGGGAGTTCGTGTGACTGTGCGTGTTCGGCGAGCCGTGACGCGGTGCGGGAAATGACCTCGGGGGAGATCACTTTCGGCCGGCCCCGCCAGCTCTGGTCTGCGTGTTCATAGACATAGCAATGATCACAAGCGAGATCGCATCTGCTGTGAACCTTCAGGACGATCTCGCGGAAAGCGATCAGGCCGGTCATTCCGCCAGTCTAGAGCTCGGACTTCCGGGTCAGAGTGCAGAGTTGAAGATCGGCGCCTGAACCTGTCGACCGGATTCCGTCGGAAGGACGCGCCCGAGGGTCGCGGCCGCGCGCGCACCGCGGACGTCGATGCGGTCGAGCGGGACTCGGCGGGACTTGACGGTGCTGGTCGGAGGGGTTGCGGAGGTGTTCATGACGCCGTCCTCGGGGAGGTCATGGGGATGGGGAGGGTTGACATCGGCGAGAAGCCGGTGTCTGGCGCGGACTTTACCCTTCTTGGTGCCCATCGGCGCGCTGAACGACCAAGGGGTTGCCTATAACGTGACCTCTCGTACGCCCGTATGTGACGGGCGGTCACCCACCCCTGGAAAACATGACCGAATTCCCCGGGCTGCATATTCGACCGTTTGCCTGACAGCAAGATCCTTTTCATTTTCCGGGGCTCCGCGCTTCTTCCCCGGCCGTCCTTCCCCGACCCGCCCTACGCCGGCTGCTGCTCGTTCACGGGCGGTGCGGGAACCTCCTTGAGCAGCCACGTCAGTACGTCGGGCAGTGCGTGCAGCGCTCCGAAGTGCGCGGCGGCCGGGTCGATGGTGGTGGTGGCTCCGGGGATGCGGCGGCCCAGCCAGCGGGAGTGGCCCACGGGGGAGAACTCGTCGAGGCCCCCGTGCCAGATCAGCACAGGGCAGCGGATGTCGGCGGGGTCGAAGCCCCAGGGGCTGCTGAAGGCGATCATGTCGTCGATCCAGCCGTAGGCGGAGGTGCGGACCCCTTCCCGGTAGTTCCGCAGCAGCATCGAGCGCAGGCCGGCGTCCGCGACGATCAACCGGTCGCTCTCGGTGAGTTCGCGGCGCAGTTCGTCCAGGAGCCGGCCGGGGTCCTCGGCGATGCCCGCGGCGCGCGGGATCATCCCGGCGGCCAGCTCCTCCGGGTCCCGGCCGGCGGTGGAGTACGCGGTGACGTTCGAGGCGGTCATCCCCTCGAACCAGTCGAGGTCCTCCGCGTCCCGGGGGGCGAGGGGGACCAGGGCGGCCGTCCGCGTGACCCGCTCCGGGAGCAGGGCCGCGCAGGCCAGCGCGCCGGGGGCGCCGCCGGAGCGGCCGGCCACGGCGAAGGTTTCCAGGCCCAGGGAGTCGGCGACCGCGGCCACCTCCTGGGCAACGTCGGCGACGGTGCGGCCCGGGTGGCGGTCGGAGCCCCCGTAACCGGGCCGGTCGTAGGCGATGAGCTGCATCCGGCGCTGGTAGAGCACCATGCCCCGAGGGGCGGGTCCCAGCCTGCTGCCCGGCATGCCGTGGAGCAGGAACACGGGTCGGCCGTCCGGGTCGCCCCAGCGCTCCACCGTCAGATTCCGCCCGTCCGCGACGCGCACCTGACTGCGCACGCGCTCCCTCCCTCACGGTCGACGAGACTCGTCACGGTGATTGTGCTCGCTGGGGGAGGAGTGCGGTAGGGCGCACTCCGCCAGAAATTCTTGTGAAAGTTTTCACAAGCGCACAGGGGTCTTAAGTCCTGAGGCGTACATGCAGGTCAGAGGCGTGATCAGGAGGGAGTGGACGGGCGTGCACGGTCCTTCGGCCCGGTGGGAAAGGGCTTTTTCGGCACGGCAGCTTCCGCTTTTGGGTGTCGAATTGAGTCATCAGGAAAGCGGTTCGAGTTGAGTCGAAATGAAGGAGTTCCTGCCATGCAGGCCAACGAGATGGTGGATGGACTGGTCCAGGGGGCGCTCAAGGCGCTCGACCAGTTCGCGTCGTTCAACCAGGAGCAGGTCGACCACATCGTCAAGAAGGCCTCGCTGGCCGCGCTGAGCCAGCACGGTGAGCTCGCGCAGCTGGCCGTCGAGGAGACCGGCCGCGGACTCTTCGAGGACAAGGCGGTCAAGAACCTCTTCGCCTGCGAGCACGTCGTGAACTCGATGCGAGGGCTCAAGACCGCCGGCGTCATCCGCCGCGACGAGCTCAACGGCATCACGGAGATCGCCGAGCCGGTCGGCGTCGTCTGCGCGATGACTCCGGTCACCAACCCGACCTCCACCACGATCTTCAAGGCGCTGATCGCGCTGAAGACCCGCAACCCGATCATCTTCGCCTTCCACCCCTCCGCGCAGAACTGCTCGGCCGAGGCCGCCCGCATCGTCCGCGACGCCGCCGTCGCCGCCGGCGCCCCCGAGAACTGCGTCCAGTGGGTCACCGCCCCCTCCATGGAGGCAACCGGCGCCCTCATGAACCACCCGGGCGTCTCGACCATCCTGGCGACCGGTGGAAACGCCATGGTCAAGGCCGCGTACTCGTGCGGCAAGCCTGCCCTGGGCGTCGGCGCGGGCAACGTCCCGGCGTACGTCCACAAGAGCGCCAAGCTCGGCCGCGCGATCCACGACATCGTGCTCTCCAAGGCCTTCGACAACGGCATGATCTGCGCCTCCGAGCAGGCCGTCATCCTCGACGCCGAGATCTACGAGAAGGGCCTCGCCGAGTTCAAGCGGCTCGGCGCCCACGTGGTCTCCGCCGCCGAGAAGACCAAGCTGGAGCAGTTCGTCTTCGGCACCACCGCCTACGCGGCCGACGCCTCCGGCGCCAAGCTGAACCCGGCGGTCGTCGGCAAGTCCCCCCAGTGGATCGCCGAGCAGGCCGGCTTCACCGTCCCCGCCGAAGCCTCGATCCTCCTCGCCGAATGCAACGAGGTCGGCGAGAGCGAGCCGCTGACCCGCGAGAAGCTCTCCCCGATCCTGGCCGCCCTGAAGGCCTCCGACACCGAGCACGGTCTCGAACTGGCCGCCGCGATGGTCGAGTTCCACGGTCTGGGGCACAGCGCCGCCATCCACGCCGAGGACGAGGAGCTCGTCGAGGAGTTCGGCAAGAGGGTCAAGGCGATCCGCGTCATCGCCAACTCGCCCTCCACCTTCGGCGGCATCGGCGACGTCTACAACGCCTTCCTCCCCTCGCTCACCCTCGGCTGCGGCTCGTACGGACACAACTCGGTGTCCAACAACGTCACCGCGGTCAACCTGATCAACGTCAAGCGGATCGGACGGCGCAACACCAACATGCAGTGGTTCAAGGTCCCGCCGAAGATCTACTTCGAGCGCAACTCCATCCGGTACCTCGGTGAGATGGACGGCATCACCCGCGTCTCGATCGTCACCGACAAGACCATGGTCGCCATCGGCTTCGTGCAGAAGGTCGTCGACATCCTGCAGGCCCGCGAGGGCGCGGTGTCGATCCAGATCATCGACAACGTCGAGCCCAACCCGGAGCTCGCCACCGTCCAGGCCGGCGCCGCGATGATGCGCGACTTCAAGCCCGACACGATCATCGGCCTCGGCGGCGGCTCGCCGATGGACGCCGCGAAGATCATGTGGCTGATGTACGAGCGCCCGGAGGTCGAGTTCGGGGACACGAAGGAGAAGTTCTTCGACGTCCGCAAGCGCGCCTACAAGTTCCCCTCGCTCGGCGAGAAGGCCAAGATGGTCGCCATCCCGACCACCTCGGGCACCGGCTCCGAAGTCACCCCGTTCGCCGTCATCTCCGACCCGGCCGCGGCCCAGAAGTACCCGCTCGCCGACTACGCGCTGACCCCGAACGTGGCGATCGTCGACCCGATGCTGCCGATGGGCCTCCCGCCCAAGGTGACCGCCGACTCCGGCTTCGACGCCCTGACGCACGCCACCGAGGCCTACGTCTCCGCCTACTCGAACGACTACACCGACGGCCTGTGCCTCCAGGCCATCAAGCTCATCTTCGAAAACCTGCAGCGCTGCGTGGTCGACGGTCCCAACGACCCCGAGGCCCGCGAGAAGATGCACAACGCCTCCACGGTGGCGGGCATGGCCTTCGCCAACGCCTTCCTCGGCATGGTCCACGCCATGGCGCACACCCTGGGCAACACCTTCCACGTCGCCCACGGCCGCACCAACGCGCTGCTCCTGCCGCACGTGATCCGCCACAACGGCACCGTCACGCACAAGGCCACCCCGTGGCCGAAGGCCGAGGTCTACCGGGCGCCGGAGCGCTTCCAGGAGATCGCGAAGATGCTGGGCCTGCCGGCCGGCACGGCCGCCGAGGGCGTCGAGTCCTACGCCAAGGCCGTTGAGGAACTGCGCGCCAAGTGCGGGATCACCGCCTCCTTCGCCGAGGAGGGCGTGGACGAGCAGGCCTTCATCGAGGCCCTGCCGACCCAGGCCATGAACGCCTACGCCGACCAGTGCGCCCCCGCCAACCCGCGGATGCCGATGATCGACGACCTGAAGCAGCTCATGCTCCAGGCGTACTACGGCAACGCCGAGGGTGCCCCGGCCAAGAAGGCCGCCAAGAAGAAGTGACCCTTCTTCTTCCGAAGAACCTCCGCTAAGGAGCGGAAAAGCCCGTCCGGGGCGCTAAGGCCCGGGCGGGCTTTCCACGTGTCCGGGGTGGGCCCTGGACCTGCCGGGCGTCGTATGGGGCCAGGGTGTGCCTGTCAGGCACCCCCTACAGGTGCGGGACCAGCAGGGCCGCCGCCGAGCGGGCGCGCTCCAGGGACGTGGCCCGGTCGGCGCCGCGCTGGCCCAGCACCACGCGGGTGCTCAGCCCGTCCAGCAGGGCGAGCAGCTCCGAGGCGCGGGCGGGGACGTCCAGGCCGGCGCCGAAGCGGCCCTGGTCCACGCCCTTGGCGAGCAGCGCCTCCAGGTCCTGCTGCCAGCCGTCGTCGATCTCCTGCTGCGCGGCGCGCAGCTGCTCGTTCGAGGGGGTGCGGGCCCACAGCTCGATCCAGAGCGTCCAGCGCGGGTCGCGGGGGCCGCGCGGCAGGTACAGCTCCAGGAAGAGCGCGAGCTTGCGGTGGGCGGTGACCCGGCGGCCCAGCAACTCGGCCCGCTCGACGGCCAGTTGCTGCTCGCTCCAGCGCAGCGCGGCCAGCAGCAGCCGGTCCTTGCTGCCGAAGTAGTACAGGATGTGGCCGCCGCTGGTGCCGAGCCGCTCGGCGAGCGCGGACATGGTGAGCGTGGCCAGTCCGTCCTCGGCGATGGCCGTCATGGCCTCTTCCAGCATCCGCTCCTGGGCGATCTGCCCGTCGCGCCGCCGGGCCCCTCCCGCCGCGCCCGCTGCTCCTGCCACCCCGTGCCGCCTTCCCGATCTTCGTGGGCCGACCTTATCCCGGACGGGGTCTTGACGCGGCCCCGGTCGGCAGCGCATCTTGAATGCCATTCAAGAACTTAGAACGCCATTCAAGGTCAGGCGCGGCGGTTCACCGGGTCGAAGGTCAGGGACGCACACATGACGCAGCAGGAGACGACGGCCGACGTCGACGAGGTCTTCAGAGTCGAGACGCACGGCATCGACCCCATCCCGGATGCCGAGCGCCACGGCGATGCCAAGGACCTCTTCTGGCTCTGGTTCGGGTCCAACCTCACCTTCACCTACGTGATCAACGGCGCCCTCGCCGTGGCGTTCGGCCTCTCCTTCTGGCAGGCCACCGCCGTGGTCGTGATCAGCGGGCTCTCCTTCTTCGCGGTCAGCGCCGCCGGACTCAGCGGCATCCGCACCGGAACCGCCACCCTGGTCATCTCCCGCGCCGCCTTCGGCGTACGTGGCAACTGGCCCGCCGGCGTCCTGAACTGGGTGGTGAGCATCGGCTACACCATCGTCAACACCGTCGTCGGAACCCTGGCACTGGAGGTCTTCTTCGGCGAGGTCGGCCTGGGCAGCGGCACTGCGGTACGGGCCCTCGCGCTCGGAGTCACCCTCGCGCTCACCTTCGCCGTCGCCATGTGGGGACACGCCACGGTCCAGTTCGCCGAGCGCTGGATGGCGTACGTCCTCGCCGTCGGCTTCGCGGCCCTGCTCGTCTTCGTCCTGCCCGGCGCCGTGACCGCCCCCGCCGCCGATGCCGTGGCGCCCGGCCTGTCCGGCTGGAGCCTGGCCTTCGTGGTGATGCTCGCGGGGCCCTTCTCGTACCTGCCCATGCCCGCGGACTACACCCGCTACCTGCCCCGCACCACCTCGCTGAAGTCGATCACCTGGATGGGCGCGCTGGGCGGGTTCGTCTCCTCCGTCGCCCTCGGGGTCGCGGGCGTCGCCGCCGCCACCCAGACCGACATGAGCGACGCCGTCGCCGGGGCCGAGAGCCTGCTGCCGGGCTGGTTCAAGCCGCTGTTCCTGGCCCTGGTGCTGGGCGGCTCCGTCACCAACTCGATCATCACCCTCTACTCGTCCAGCCTGAACCTCCAGGTCCTCGGCATCCCCTGGAGCCGGGCCCGGGCCATCGTGATCAGCGCCGCCGTCACCGCCGCCGGATCCCTCGCCGCGCTCTTCCTGGCCGACTTCACCACCTCGCTGCTCTCCTTCCTCTCCCTCCTGATCATCGTGTTCGCCCCCTGGGGCGGGGTCTTCCTCGCCGACATGCTGATGCGGCGCTGCCGCTACGACTCCGAGGCGCTCCACGCCGGGAGCGAGGGTGCCTACTGGTACCGCTCCGGCTACCACCCCGCCGGTATGACCGCCCTGCTCGCCGGCATGGCCTTCGCCGCCCTGACCTGCGACTCCGAGCTGTGGACCGGGCCGCTCGTGGCCCCGCTCGGCGGCGCCGACCTCACCCTGCTCGGCTCGGTGGTCTCCGGGCTCACGTACTGGGCGCTGGGTCGTCGGCGCGTGCCCGCGTACGTCCCGGCGGCCTGACCTCCCGGGCCGCCTGCCCCCGGGCCGTCTGCCCCCTCCCGCACCTCCTCCCTCCCTCCCACCCCTCTGCCGCACAGGAGCACCACCCCATGTCGCACCCCACCCCCGCCGATCTGCTGCTCACCGGAGCCCGCATCCACACCGTGGACCCCGCGCTCCCCGAGGCCGAGGCCCTGGCCGTGCGCGACGGCCGGATCGTGTGGGTCGGCCCGGACGCCGAGGCCGCCGCCTGGTCGGGCCCGGACACCGAGCGGATCGACGCGGGCGGCCGACTGGTGCTGCCCGGGTTCATCGACGCCCACAACCACGTCCGGCTCGGCTCCGACGCGGCCTGCGTCCAGCTGGCCGGGGTGCGGACGCTCGACGCGATCCTCGACCGGATCCGGGTGTGGCGGGAGGCCAACCCGGACGCCGAATGGATCGAGGCCGAGGCCTTCGACTACTCCGCCATCCCCGGCGGGCGCATGCCCACCGCCGCCGACCTGGACCCCGTCACCGGGGACGTCCCGGCGATCGTGCTCTCCTACGACGTGCACACGGCGTGGCTGAACACGGCCGCGATGCGCCGGCTCGGGGTCGCGAAGGACCGTACCGACCTGCCCTTCGGAACCGCCGCGGTGGACCCGCAAACCGGTGAACCCACCGGATTCGTCAAGGACTTCGCCATCAAGGGCCTCTCGCGCGACGGCCACCGCGCCCTGCGCGACCTGGGTGTGCCGTGGGCCTCGCCCGACCGCCAGTACGGGCGCCTCGCCAAGAGCCTTGACGACGCGATCAGCTTCGGCATCACCACGGTCGTGGAACCGCAGAACTCCCTGGACGACCTGGAACTGTACGAGCGCGCCCGCGCCGAGGGCCGGCTGCGCTCGCGGATCGTGGCCGCCCTGTTCCACCCGCGCGGCACCACCGAGGAGGACCTCGACCTCTTCGCGGCGGCCGCCCGCAAGCACGCCGGGGACCGCTTCCGGGTGGGCCCCCTCAAGCTCTACATCGACGACGTGGTGGAACCGCGCACGGCCGCGCTGCTGGAGCCGTACGCCGGCTGCGGCTCGCACCGCGGCGAGACCTTCTACCCGGCCGAGGAGTTCGCGGAGCTGCTCGCCGCCCTGGACGCGCGCGGATTCCAGTGCTTCGTCCACGCCACCGGAGACCGGGGCATCCGCACGGTCCTCGACGCCGTCGAGCACGCCCGGACGGTGAACGGCCCGCGCGACGCACGCCACCAGGTGGTGCACGTGGAATGCCTGGACCCCCAGGACGTGCCGCGCTTCGAGCAGCTCGGCGTCGTGGCCTGCATGCAGCCCCGGCACTGCGCCCCGGAGATCGCGGGCCCCGGCCAGGACTGGGCGCGCAACGTGGGGGAGGAACGCTGGCACAAGGCGTGGCCGATGCGCAGCCTCTCCGAGGCCGGGGCGGTACTGGCGTTCTCCAGTGACTGGAACGTCGCCGAGATGGACCCGATGATCGGCATCTACACGGCGCTGACCCGGCGTTCGCTGGACGGCGGCGAGCCGTGGCAGCCGGAGGAGACGGTGGACGTCGAGACGGCGGTGTACGGCTACACGATGGGCTCTGCCTACGCCAACTTCCTCGACCAGGACCGGGGTTCACTGACCGCGGGCAAGGCGGCGGACTTCGTGGTCCTGTCCCGGGACATCCTCGAGGCGGCCCCGGAGGAGATCCCCGGCACGGTCGCCGAGGTGGTGGTGGTCGCGGGCGAGGTGGTCCACCGGGCCGGATGAGGCCCAGGGGGCGCGGACTGCGCCCGCGTGTAACGCGGGCGTGGCCGGCGGGCGACGGCTCTGTGGCCGAACGGCCCTGACGGGCAAGGCCCGTTGCGTGGCGACCCGCCGGATGGCTAGCTTCGGAACCATGACGACGAGCGGAACTCCAGGTCTGACCAAGCGGCGCGCGGTGGACCTCATGCGCGTCGCGGGCGCGCTCTGTCGGTGACGGCCGAGCCCGCCCGCCCCGACCTTTCGCCGCCGTCCACCCGCCAGGAGTGTTCGTGAAGCCGTCCCGTTCCGCCGTGCTCGCCCTGGGCTCCGCCCTGGTGCTGTCCGCCACGGCCCTAGGTCGTGTCTGACGGCTCTGCGCGGCGTCGCGGCGCCCGGCACGCACTCTCGACGCACCGGCCGAAAGACCACGTACAACCAGTACGAGCGCATTCGGCCGGCACGCCGAGAGCACGCACCGGACGCCGCTCCTTCCCCACGCAGAACCGTCAGACACGACCTAGCCCTCCCGTCCGCCGCCCAGGCCGCGCCCGCCGACGGCGGGGCCGTCGTCCGCGAGTGGTACGACACCACCGCGCGGACCGTCGCCGCCGCCGGCGCGCCCACCCAGGTAACCAACAGCCGTACCTGGGCCATCAGTTGACTTGCCGCCGCCCGAGCCGGGCGGGAGGCCCCCGGCGGCCGCGACCGGGCCGCCTTCCAGGACGCCGCCGTCGCCTCCGCCGTCCACGACTCACTCGTCGCCCTCGCGCCCACCCGCAGGGCCGAGCTCGACTCCGCGCTCGCCGCCACCCTCGGGAGGATCCCCGACGGCCGCGCCGAGGACCGGGGCGTCGCCGCCGGGGCCCGGCAGGCGAAGCTCGCGCTCGCCTCCCGAGAGGGCGACGGCCTCGACCCCGCCTCCGTGAACGCGCCGTTCACCGTGCAGCCCGCCGGGCCCGGCGTATGGCAGCCGACGCCCGACGGCTACGCCCCCGCCGCGCAGTACGGCAACCGCGTGGCCCGGCCGTTCCTGCTCGACTCCCCGGACCAGTACCGGATCGGCCCGCCGCCCGCGCTGGACTCCCGCCGGTACCGGGCCGACCTGGCCGAGGTGCGCGCGTACGGAGCCGCCGACTCCACCGTCCGCAGCGCGCGCCAGACCGAGACCGCCACCTTCTGGTACGGCTCCTCGCTGACCCTGTACACCGAGCCGCTGCGCGTCGCGGTGACCCGCTCCCACGGCTCGGCCGCCGAACGGGCCGGGCTGATCGGGCTGTTCCACGCCGCCCTCGCGGGACCCCGTACCGCCCCGTTCTCCGTGACCAGCCCGACGGCGCCCGGCGTACGGCGCACGTACACGAGCTGGGAGCAGCTGACGCACGACAACGTCGACGCCCGGATCTTCTCGGGCATCCACACCCGCTCCGCCGGCGAGGCGGGAGTCACCCTCGGCAAGGCCGTCGGCCGGCACGCCCTGCGCGGCGCCGACCGACTGCTCGCACCTCTCGGCCAGCCGCGACGCCCGCCCGGCGGGACCGCGCTCAGATGCGCCGCAGGTGCTCCGTGAACAGGGCGCGGGTCCGGTCGACGTCGGCGGGGGAGGCCGCTCCGCGCTTGGGCAGCACGAGGAAGTGCTCCAGGCTTCCGGTGAGGACGAACAGCCCTGGGGTCTCGAACCACCAGGGGTAGCCGCGCCATTCGTCGGCGTGGTCGGGCTTCCCGTCGGCGGTGGTGGTGCGCAGGCCGTCCTCGGCGAGCGTCGTGCGGATGGTGCCGAGGGCGGCGTCGCTCTCGTAGAGGCGGTTCATCCGGAACTTGCGGCCCCACTGCCGGATGCCGAGCGTGGCGATGACGACGGTGACGGCCACGACGACGACGCCGGTCCAGCCGAGGTCCCACAGCACGACGCGCAGCAGTCCCGCGGCGGCCGCGAGCAGGGCGGGGAGCCAGAGCGTCTTGGTGCGCCCCGGCCAGGTCCCGAGGGTGTACCGCCGCAGGGCCTCGTCGTAGTCGGCGGCGGCCGGTGCGTACTCGAACCGGGCACTGTGCAGGGCCTCGGCCCCGGCCCGCCCGGATTGATCCATGTTCATGACAGCGGAGGGTACGACACCGCCTGCGCGGCCTCGCGGCCAGCCCGACGGGAGTCCCAAGGGTGACGGTTCAGCGCTTCGGCCAGTACCAGAGGGGCTCGTCCAGCGGGCCTTCGCGGCCCGCGACCTCGGTCTGGCCGAAGTCCTTGACCAGGGTGATCGTCCGCAGGTCGACCCGGTGCCGGCGGGTGCCCGCCGCCAGGGCGTCGGCCAGCGGGGCGGCGTGCGTGACCACCACCGTCTGGGTGTCCCGGGCCACCGTCAGGATCAGGTCCGAGAGCGGGCCCAGCAGATCCGGGTGGAGGCTGGTCTCCGGCTCGTTGAGCACCATCAGGGCGGGCGGGCGCGGGGTCAGCAGGGCCGCCGTCCACAGCAGATAACGCAGCGTCCCGTCGGAGAGTTCCGCCGCGCCCAGCGGGCGCAGCAGCCCGTGTTGGTGGAGCTCCAGCTCGAAGCGGCCGTCCCGCTCCGCGATCGCCACGCGGCTGCCCGGGAAGGCCGCCTCGACGGCGGTGTCCAGGGCCTCGTGGTCACCGGTCTCCCGGATCGTCTGGAGCGCGGCCGGCAGGTCGGAGCCGTCCGCGGCGAGTACGGGCGTACGGGTCCCGACGCGCGGGGTGCGGGCCGGGGCGTCGGAGTCGGTGCGCACGTGGTCGTAGAACCGCCAGGACCGGATCAGCTCGCGCAGGTGCAGGAGGTCGGGTGCCAGTTGGGGGTCCGCGAGCTCGCTGAGCATGGAGTCGTACGGGCGCAGGGCGCCCTGCGTGCGGTGCCAGCCCCCGTCGGCCGTCCGGGTCCGCACGGCGGGCCCCGCCCGGTCCGAGAGGAGCGCGGCCGGACGCAGGACCGGCCCGCTCCAGGTGCACTCCCGCTTGATCTCGGGGTCCAGGGCGAAGAGGGAGCCGCGCACCGGCACCGGGTGGCCGAAGTCCACGGCGTACCCGAACTCGTCCCCGGAGAAGCCGAGCCGCAGGCCCACCGGTTCGGAGCGGACCGTCGGCTGGACGGCGTACCGCCCCTCCCGCACCGCCCGTCCCGTCTTCTCCGGCCCGGCCCACAGCGTGGAGGGCAGCCCGCCCTCCCGGGCCAGCGCGGCGATCGCGCCGCCCCGCGCGGAGTCGGCGAGCAGCCGCAGCGAGCGGTAGAGGCTGGACTTGCCCGTGCCGTTGGCGCCCGTCACCACGGTGAGGCGGCCGAGTTCGACGACCAGCCTGCGCAGCGACCGGTAGTTCTCGACCGCGAGTGTCGTGATCACGCGGTCATGTCTCCGGGTGCTCCTCGGGGGCCAGGAAGCGGCCCATCGGAAGCACCTGGCGGCCCCAGGTGCTCGCCAGGATCTGCCCGGCCAGCAGGTACGTGGCCCCGAGCGCGGCCAGCAGCCCGCTCCAGCCGGTGATCCGGTTCCAGACGACCGACCCGGTGAACCCGCTGACCGTCATTGCGACGAAGACCACCAGCACGCAGGTGAACGTGGACAGCAGCACCAGGTGGATCCGCCAGCTGCCGATCCACAGCACGAACACCACGAACACCCACGGCAGCGTGAACAACCCGCTGACGTCCCCGCGCAGGGCCGGATCGGTGGCGGGCAGCACCCACTGGAGCAGGCAGGCCTTCGCCATCCAGAACAGTCCGAAGCCGCCGAACACGGTCGCGTGCCAGGTGTCGCCGCGCTGCGCCTGGAAGAGCCCGGCCAGCAGCTGGGCGAGCCCGCCGATGAAGAAGCCGACCAGCGGGAGCACCGAGTGGCCCAGCTTCTCGGGGAAGACGCCCGCGTCGATCCCGGTGGCGATGGTCGTGACGACGATGAAGCCGGTGAGGCCGAGCGCGCCCAGCTGTGCCTGCGCGCTCGGCTCCATCCGCTTGACGGAGACGGCCTGTTCGGCCGGGCCCTGCCGGTTGCGCAGGATCGGGTTGTTCATCGGCCGCCGACGTTCGCGGTCGGGCCGGTGACGTCCATGTCATCGGGCCCGTCGGGGAGCCCGCTGCCCACGGCCGGCCCGGCCTTGCCCCTGCGGGACACCGCGCAGACCATGGTGACGGCCGAACCGAGAACCGCCCAGCCGCTCAGCACCAGCAGCGGCCCGGTGATGTCGTTGCCCTTGAAGTACGCGATCGAGCGCGCGGCGTAGGTGCCCGCCCCCGGCGGCAGCCACGGCCCGATGGCCTTCCAGAACGGCGGCAGCAGCGGGTAGGGGTAGGCGCCGCCCGCGCTCGGGTTGCCGAACACGACCACCAGCAGGATCGCCAGGCCGATGCCCACCACTCCCGCCAGCCCCTGGAAGGCCAGCGTGATCGCTCCGACCGCGAAGACCACGAGGGTGCCGAGCCCCCACAGGGCCGGGATACTGCCGGGCAGGGCGCCCAGGACCGGTCCGGCGATGACCGCGCCGAGCAGGCCGGCCGCGAGGGCGTACACGAACAGCGCGCCGAGCCGGATGACGGCGCGGGCGGCGTTCGCGGGCCGGGCGCCGGCGCTGATCGCCAGGATCGCGGCGCACAGGTAGCCGCCCACGCACCAGCCGACGACCAGGTAGAAGGAGCTCAGACCGCGCCCGTCACCGGCCGCGGCCGGAGCCACGTCGACGGTCCTGAAGGCACGGCCCTGGGCCACCTCGACGCGGCCGATCACCTCTTCGAGCGCCTGCGGCAGAGAGGCCCCGGCCCCGCTCGCGACCAGCAGCTTGTCGGTCTTGCCCGTCGGGTCGATGATCAGCGCGCCGTCCACCTCCCGGTCCTTGATCTGCTCGACCGCCGTCGCCTCGTCCTTGACGGCGCGCGGGTCGAGCGGTTTGCCGGGCAGGGCGGCCAGCTGCTTCGCGGACTGCTCCGCGACCGGTGCCACGGGCGCCGACACGGCGATCGGGATCTCGCTGGGTCTGGGGTGGTGGAAGGCCCCGACGTAGGAGGTGATGAAGGCGAGCTGGAGCGCGAGAACGCCGAGGACCAGCAGGGCGGCCCGGACGGTCACCGCGTCCTTGATCTCGGCGAGGAACCCGCCGGACGGCCCCGGATCTGCGTTGGTGGGCTGGGTCATGTCTCACACGCTCGGCGTACCGGCGGCGGCGCGCAGCAGGGGTGGTCCGAACGGATGACGCCCGTCCGGGGGGTCGGCGCGGGACCCGGCTCATCTTTTACCGACGCGTAACTTCCCAGTCTTGCTACTCGCCCGTAATTTAACGGCTGCAGCACCCCTTGTGATCCGGATCACGGGATGAACCCCCACGTAATTCCCGCGCCATCCCCTCGTTACTCCCCTTGAAACGCAAGGAGATCACACGATGCTGCCCTGGAGACGCCTGCTCCGCCCGCTGGCCGTCCTCACCCTGACCACCGCCGCTCTCGTCGCCCCCACCGGCGCGGCCCAGGCCGCCTCGGCGCCGAGCAGCGGCTGGAACAACTGGTCGTGCAAACCGTCCGCCGCCCACCCGCGCCCCGTCGTCCTGGTCCACGGAACCTTCGGGAACTCCGTCGACAACTGGCTCGGCTTCGCCCCGTACCTCGTCCACCGGGGCTACTGCGTTTACTCCCTGGACTACGGGCAACTGCCCGGAGTGCCCCTGTTCAACGGGCTCGGCCCCATCGACAAGTCCGCCGGACAGCTCGACACCTTCGTGGACAAGGTGCTCGCCTCCACCGGAGCGGTCAGGACCGACATCGTCGGCCACTCCCAGGGCGGCATGATGCCGAACTACTACCTGAAGTTCCTGGGCGGAGCCGCCAAGGTCAACGCCCTCGTCGGGATCGCCCCCGACAACCACGGCACCACTCTGGACGGGCTCACCCAGCTCCTCCCGTACTTCCCCGGCGCCGAGAACCTGATCAGCACCGCCACCCCCGGGCTCGCCGACCAGATCGCCGGATCCGCGTTCCAGAAGAAGCTGAACGCCGGCGGGGACACCGTCCCCGGAGTCAAGTACACGGTGATCGCCACCCGCTACGACGAGGTGGTCACCCCGTACCGGAGCCAGTTCCTCGACGGGCCGAACGTCCGCAACGTGCTGCTCCAGGACCTGTGCGTGCTGGACCTGTCGGAGCACGTGGCCATCGCCCTCACCGACCGGATCGCCTGGCACGAGGCGGCCAACGCCCTCGACCCGGCGCACGCCGAACGGACCACCTGCGCGTCGGTCTTCGACTGACGGCGACGGGCGGCCCGTCCGGCGACCGGGTCCGGCGGCTACGGCCGGTGACCACGGCCGGTGACCACGGCCGGTGACCACGGCCGGTGACCACGGCCGGTGGCCTTCCGGCCTAGCGGCCGTGGCGGCCCGGCGTCGCACGGCGGCGGGCCAGCCCGAACAGCACGGCCGCGCCGACTGCCAAGGCGCCTGCCCCGGCGATCGCGATCGCCGGGGTGGAGCTGTCGGCGCCCGTCTCGGCGAGGTTGACCTCGCTCTGCGAGGGGATCGGCGACGGGGAGCCGTTGGAGTTGGTCTTCGGGTCGTTGTCCCCGTGCCCGTTGTGCTCCACCGTGGACTTGCTCGTGCCGTCGGCGATCTGCTGGTCGGTCGGGGCCTTGGCCAGCGGGCAGTCCTCGTCGGTGCCGGGAACCCCGGTGCCGGGCTTGCCGCCGGGGGCGGAGGGCTGGTTCGAGGGCTTGGAACCGGGCTTCGAGCCGGGCTTGCCGCCGGTGGAACCGCCCGTACCGCCGGTGGAGCCGGTGCCGGCGGTGGAGCCGCTGCCACCCGTGGAGCCCGTACCCCCGGTGGAGCCCGTACCGGCGCCGCTCCCGCCGCTGTCCTTGCCGAAGACCACGTCCGAGCAGGAGTAGAAGGCCTCCGGGCTGTCCGAGCGCTGCCAGATGCTGTAGATCAGGTGCCGGCCGGTCTTGTTCGGGACGGTGCCGGAGAACACGTAGTCGCCGCTCTGCATCCCGGGGTCGGAGACCTTCACGAACGGCGCAGGCTCCAGGTCGGACCACTTCAGCGGCTTCGTCGGGTCGTAGCCGTCCTTCGTCACGTACAGCTCGAAGGAGCCCTTGTGCGGGGCGGTCCCCTTGTAGCGGAAGGTGTGGGCGCCCGAAGCCATCGGGCTCGCGGGCCAGTCGGCGCGCGCCAGGTCCAGGCCCTTGTACTTGTCGTTGCCCGCCGAGCACAGCTGCCCGTCCGGGATCAGGGACTTGCTCTTGCCGGCCGCGTTGGCGATGTTCACCGCGTTCCAGTCGTAGAACGCCTGGGCCCCGCTCGCCGCGACCGCCGCCTTGCAGGCCGCCGACTTCGGGGCCTCGGGGCCCTCCGCGTAGCACGCCGCCACCCGGCTGACCGGGTCCGTCATCGAACCGTGGGCGGCCGCGGGCGCGGCGGCGTACGCGGCCACCGCGAGCGGAGCGAGGCCGACGGCGGCGATGCGGGCGGCGGTACGGCGTGCGGACATGGTGGATCTCCTCTGGGGCACGGCAGGGGGCGGCGCGAGTCGTGGATGTGCCAGTGGTCCGAGGCTGTGCGGCGCCGCCCCTCACGGGTGTCCGGCGCCGCCTCCGGCCCTCCCTGGCTCAGCCAAACTAACCGCCCGCACAGACCGTTCGGCGGCCTTCGGCCCCCGGGAGCCGATCCTTAGGGTCCGCTTAAGGAGCCGCTAAGCGGGCCGACAGAAAACCCGTGCACCGGGAACGGATCAGGCCAGGAGCCCGGCGATTCCGGCCGTGGAGCGGGCCTGGGCGTCCAGGGCGTCGAGGGCCCGGACGGCCTCGGCGGCCGCCTCGGGGTCGGTGGCGGCCAGGCCGCTCCCGGCGAACTCGTCCTCGTCCAGGCGCAGTACCTCGCCGCCGTCCGCCGACACCCACAGGTCGAGGTCCAGGTCCTCGACCAGGATCGCGTCGCCCGTCACCACCGCCGGGCGGGTCACGTCGCAGTACCAGCCCTTGAGGACGCCCGCGGCGGTGCGGACCTCCTTGACCGCGTACCAGCGGTCGCGCCAGAAGTGCTCGGTGAACACGTCGCCCGGCTCGAAGCGCACGAACCCGAAGTCCCGTACGCCCTCGGCCGCCCAGGGGGCCCGTACGGTGATCCGCGTGCCGGTGTCGGCCACCGGCTCGGCCGGGTAGCTGATCTTGGTGCGGCCCGCCTTGGTGAGGGTGACGGTCAGCAGGTCGGTCGGCCGGTCGCTCATCGGAGGGGATCCAATCGTTTCGTGAAGCGGGTCTCGGTCGCGCAGACCTCGTACCCGAACCAGGTGTTGACGGCGAGCATCGGGCCGTTGCCGGTGTCGTTGCCCGTGAAGGCCTGCGTGTAGCCGGCCTCGCGGGCCCGCAGCAGCGAGGCGTTCTTCGCGAGCTTGGCCATGCCCAGGCCGCGGAAGCCCCGCAGGGTGCCGGTCATGGCCGAGGAGTAGCGGGTGGCCCCGTCGGTGTGGGCGGCGGTGAAGGCGGCGACCGTACCGTCCACCAGGACGACGGTGGTGAGCTCCCGGTCCAGGCAGGGGTTGTTCCAGGTGTGCCGCAGCCAGTCCTCGTAGTCGTCGAACTCGACCGCCACGTCACCCGGTTCGTCGAGGGAAGCCGCCGCGTCGGCCTCGAAGAGCGGGCGCGGATCGGCGGCGAAGGCCGAGCCGGGGCGCAGTTCGACCCCGGCCGGCAGGTTCCGGGGCAGCGCGGGCAGGGCCGCCGAGGCCAGGTCCAGGCGCAGGAAGTGCGCGGAGCGGGAGGGGTGGTACCCGCGGCGCCCGGCGAAGGCGCGATGGGGCGGCTCGTCGAGCACCCAGGCGTACGAGTCCTTCGCGCCCTCGGCGGCGAGGTGCTCCTCCGCGGCGCGCAGCAGGGCGCTCCCGGCGCCGAGCCCGCGCTGTGCGGGGTCCACGTAGGCGTTGACGAAGCCCTGGCCGGGCTCGGGGCTGTCGTGGACGATGCCGACCTGTGCGGTGCCGACGACCTGCCCGTCGGGGGACTCGGCGACGAGGAGGCGGTAGCGCTTGGCGGGGTGGGCGCAGGCCAGCTCGAAGGCCACCCCGCGGGCCGTACTGATCATGAAGGGCAGGGCCGCGCGGCGCACCCGCACGACGGACTCGGCGTCGGCCGGGTCCTCCGGGCGCAGGTCACGGATGGTTGTGGACATGCTGGTGACCGTACGGCGGCCGAGGGGTGCGCGCCCGCGAATTTCGGGGCCGGCGACCGGGTCGATGGGGGACAATCGGCCGTGTGACCTCGACTTCTCCGCACCTGAAGATCCGCATCGACGGCGCCGCCGGCGCGGCCGCCCCGTACGAGCAGCTGCGCGCCCAGATCGCGGAGGGGGCGCGGGCGGGCCTGCTGCCGGCCGGGTTCAAGCTGCCGACGGTACGCGGCCTCGCGGAGGACCTGGGACTGGCGGCGAACACGGTGGCGAAGGCCTACCGGGCGCTGGAGTCGGACGGGGTCGTCGAGACCCGCGGCCGCAACGGCACCTTCGTCGCGGCGGCGGGCGACGGGGCGGCCCGGGAGGCGGCCACCGCCGCGCAGGCCTATGCGGAGCGGGCGCGGCGGCTGGGGCTGACCTTCGAAGAGGCGACGGCGACGGCGCTGGACGCGCTGCGCGCGCGGTACGGGGCCTGACCCCGGTCAGTCCTTGCGCGGCCGCAGTTGCGCCTGGAGGTGGTGCTGCATGGGCTGTCCCACCGCGGCCATCTCCTGCACGATCGTCAGCCCGCCGTCCTGGAGCGTGTACCGGCGCCTCATGCCGGTCACTTCCTTGGCCCGGGGGGTCAGTCCCACGGTGTCGGTGGCCATCTCGATCTCCGTGCCGGACACCCGGCCGACGTACGTCTCCACGATTCCCGTCGGGTGCGCGAGGGTGACCTCGATCGAGGCGTCCGGCAGGATCCGCCACCAGCCGGTCTCCCGGCCCGCGGGGCGCAGGGCCGTCCCGGACGCGTCGATCAGCCACGCGCGCGACTCGTAGCACAGGAAGGGCCGGCCGTCGTGGCTGAAGGTGATCTCCTGCTCGTACCGGAAGCCGTGCTCCAGGGTCGGGTACTCGCCGCTGCCCCGGCCGTGCCAGCGTCCGATGAGGCCCAGCACCGGCTGGAGCTGCGGGTGCGGCTCCGGGCCCTCGCCGAGGACGTGGCTGTCGGGGAAGGGGTTGTCCTGCGCCGGTTCGAGCACGGTTGAGTTCTCCTGTTCGTGGGTCCCCCGGAAGGGGAGGCGGTCGGTCGACGGGGGTCTCGGGCCGAGGGACGACCTGTGTCCGCGGCCCCATTGTCGTCGCCGCACACCCCGGACCGGCGCGCGCCCCGCGCCGCGGGCACCGGTGGCCTCGCCGCGCGCCTCGCGCAACAGGCCCCTGGTCCCCGAGGGCCGCCCCGGTGGCCGGAGCTACAGGTAGAGCCCCGCCTCGGAGTCGTGGCCCTGGGCCGGGAGCAGGGCCGAGGGGCCCGTCGTCCCGCGGCGCAGCGCGTAGAGCTCCGCCAGCGTCGCGCCCTCACGGGAGACGCCCTCGTCGGTGCCGAGCCAGTCCACCGCCTCGCGGTGCGTCAGGCGGCCGACCTCGATCCGGGCCAGGCAGCGGCCCGGCCGGACCACCGCCGGGTGGAGGCGCTCCAGGTCCTCGTTGGTGGTCACGCCCACCAGTACGTTGCGGCCCTGGCCGAGCAGACCGTCCGTCAGGTTGAGCAGCCTCGACAGCGCCTGCCCGGCGGTGTGCCGGGCCTCGCCGCGGATCAGCTCGTCGCAGTCCTCCAGGAGCAGCAGCCGCCAGCGGCCCTTCGCCGTGCCCTCGTCCTCGCCGATCGCGATGTCCATCAGGTAGCCGACGTCGTTGAACAGCCGCTCCGGGTCCAGTACGCAGTCCACCTGGCACCAGTCCCGCCAGGAGCGCGCCAGGGTGCGCAGGGCAGAGGTCTTGCCCGTGCCCGGCGGACCGTGCAGCAGGAGCAGCCGGCCCGCGATGTCGTCCGGGGTGACCTTCATCAGCCGGTCCATCGCCGAGGCCACCGGGGCGGTGTAGTTGGGCCGCACCTCCGGCCACGTGCCGGCCGCGATCTGCCGGGTCGTGCGGTAGGGGCCGCGGCGCGGGGAGACGTACCAGAACCCCATCGTGACGTTCTCCGGCTGCGGTTCGGGCTCGTCCTGCGCCCCTGCCGTGGCCTCTTCGAGCACCCCGGCGGCGAGCTCCTCGGTGACCGCGGTCACCGTGACGTCGGCGCCCCGGCTCCAGCGGGAGACGAGCATGGTCCACCCCTCGCCCTCGGCGAGCGTGGCGCTGCGGTCGGAGTCGCGCGCGGAGCGCAGCACGGTGGCTTCGGGCGGCAACAGGGTCGCGCCCGCCTTCACCCGCTCGATCGACACGCTGTGCGAGTAGGGCTGCTCGCCGGACGCGAAACGGCCGAGGAACAGCGCGTCGACGACGTCCGACGGGGAGTCGCTGTCATCGACGTTGAGCCGGATCGGCAGCGCGTCTTGAGGGTTGGCTGGCATGGCGACCATGATCCGGCACGAACTGCCCCCGTGCACCCGTGTTTCGCCGGATCGAGTGGCGGAGTTCCCTCTTCAAACGCCATGCGGGTGAAGATTCGGGCCGTATGTCTGCCCCAAATATTCTTGGCATGGACACTCCCAAAAATACCTCGGCTCGTTGTACCACGGACTCAGGAGCAACCCCCCCACAAGGAGCCGCATACATGAGCATGAAGATGCCGCGCTTCGCCGCCCTGGCCTCCGCCCTCTTACTCGCCGCGGGCGCCGCCCTGTTCGGGGCGGGACAGGCCTCCGCCGCCGCCGACTTCGGCTACGTCGCCCTCGGCGACTCGTACTCCTCCGGCGTCGGCGCCGGCAACTACGACAGTTCGAGCGGCGACTGCAAGCGCACCACCCGCGCCTACCCCGCGCTCTGGGCCGCCGCCCACTCCCCGCAGACCTTCTCCTTCACCGCATGCTCGGGTGCCCGTACCGGTGACGTGCTGAACAACCAGCTCGGACCGCTGAACTCCGGCACCGACCTGGTCAGCATCACCATCGGCGGCAACGACGCCGGATTCTCCGACGTCATGACGACCTGTGTGCTCCAGTCGGAGTCCACCTGCGTCAGCCGGGTCAACCAGGCCAAGGCCTACGTCGACTCCACCCTCCCCGGCCAGCTCGACCAGGTCTACAACGCCATCCACAGCCGATCCCCGGGCGCCCACGTGGTCGTCCTCGGCTATCCCCGGTTCTACAAGCTCAACGGCAACTGCGTGTCCGGACTGACCGAGGGCGAGCGCTCGGCCATCAACGGCGCGTCCGACTACCTCAACGCCGCCATCGCCAAGCGCGCCGCGAACCACGGCTTCACCTTCGCCTCGGTCGCCGGAGCCTTCACCGGCCACGAGATCTGCTCCGGCAACGAGTGGCTGCACAGCCTCAACTGGCTGAACATCGGCGAGTCGTACCACCCCACGGCCGCCGGACAGTCCAGCGGCTACCTGCCCGTCTTCGCCGGCGCCGCCTGACGGGCCGGGCGTCACGGGCTGAGCGTCGGACCCGGATTCGGTGACGGGGGGCTGCTCGGCCCGGAGGTTCCAGGGGAGGAGGTCCCGCTGGTCGGGGTCTCCTCCTCGCACGTCACCGAGAACTCCAGCCAGGCGGACGCCGCCCCCGGAGCGGTCGCCCCCGGGGTCCGGATCTCCAGCCGCGCGGCGTCCCGGTAGGCCGTGCCCTCCTGGTGCGTCAGCTCCGTGTGGTCCAGGCGCATGCTCGCCGGGCCGCCCGCCGGGAAGGTGACGGACTGCCAGCCGGGACCGGTGGTCTCCCCGCTCCGCGTGGCCCAGCGGTACTCCAGCACCGCCGGGGTGCGGTCCACCGAGACGGTGGCGGTGAAGGAGGGTGCACCGGTGGCGGGCGGCGGGCAGGTGCCGCGGTAGGTGTCCCGGACCGCCTGGACGGCGGAGAGGGTGAAGTTCGGCGCGGGACCGGCCGAGGCGGACCCGGAGGCGGAGGGGCTCGGCGTCGCGCTCGGCGAAGGGCTCGGAGAGGGGGTCGGGGATGGCGAACCGCTCTGCGTGGCGGTCGGCGCCCCTGTCGCTCCGCCCGAGTCGCCACCAATGTCCCGGCGGTCCTTCAGCAGCAGCCAGCCCAGCATGGCCAGCGCCACCAGCATCAGCACGATCCCGCCGGTCAGGACCAGGCCGGCCCGCCCCTGCCGGGTCGGCGGCCGGCCCGAGCTCCCGGGCATCGGCGCGGGCATCGGCCCCGGCATCGGCGCCGGCATCGGCGGGGTGTGGGGGCCGTACCGGTGCTGTGCGACGGAGGTGGGGAAGTCCGGTCCCGTCCGGCCCGGCACCGGTCCCGCGGCCGGACCCGACACCGGCCCGCCGGAGGCCCGTAGGACGGTCCCGCCCGCGCCGATGATCCGCAGCATCCGGGCCGCCTCCGCCGCGGGCAGCCGCCCGGCGGGATCCTTGACCAGGAGCCCCTCCAGTACGGGCGTCAGCGCCCCGGCCACCCGCGGCGGCGGGAACTCCTCGTCCGCCACGGCCCGCAGCGTGGCCAGCGGGGAGTCCCTGCGGAACGGCGAGACCCCCTCGACGGCGGTGTACAGCATCACCCCGAGCGACCACAGATCCGACTCCGGACCGGGCTCCCGCCCCAACGCCCGCTCCGGCGCCAGGAATTCGGGGGACCCGACCACCTCGCCCGTCATGGTGATGGCGCTGGATCCCTCCAGGCTCGCGATCCCGAAGTCCCCGAGCACCACCCGGCCGTCGTTGGCGATCAGCACGTTGCCCGGCTTCACGTCCCGGTGCAGCACCCCGGCCTCGTGCGCGGAGCGCAGCGCGGCCAGCACCTGTTCGCCGATGTGCGCGGTCCGCTGCGGGGTGAGCGGCCCGTCCGCCTCCAGCACCTCCGCGAGCGAGAGGCCCCGTACGATCTCCATCACGATCCAGGGCCGGCCGTCCTCGGTGGCCACGTCGTAGACCGTGACGACCCCGCGGTGCGAGACGCGGGCCGCGGCCCAGGCCTCCCGTTCCAGGCGCCGGTACATCCGGCTCACCTCGGCGGGGTCCATTCCGGCCGGCGCCCGCACCTCCTTGACGGCGACTTCGCGGCCCAACACCTCGTCCCGGGCCCGCCACACCATCCCCATGCCGCCGCGCCCGAGCGGGCCCAGCAGGCGGTACCGGCCGGCGATGACGCGCTCGGCGCCCACGTCGCCGTCGCCCGCACCCCCGACGTTCCCGCTCCCGTTGCTCCCGCCCTCGTTCGACGCGGACTCAGTCACCGCAAGCCTCATTCACGCGCGTCCACAGATGCGTTACCGGACGATCACTCCAAGTTAGCGCAGTGGGCGCGGTGCGGCCCCTGTCGCGGCAGGAGTCGGCACTCTGTGCGGAGAGTGACAGTCGACTCCGCTGAGTAGTCGTCAACTCCCGGTCACCGCAGGGGCAATTCACACCACCGGGATACCCGCGCGCGACGTAGGGGCGGTAGGGTTACCCTGCCCGGTGGGCCGGGTGCCCTCGTACGGGTGGGGAGAGACATGGAACAGATAGCAATGCGCAGCAGGCCGCCTCGCGTGCCTGCCATCACTTGCGGAAGCGGTGCGACCAGCTCGCGCCTCGACCGCCACCTTGCCGTGCTGGGCGGTCCCGCCGTCCCGCACCGGGAGGCTGCCGAGGCGACGCTGCTCATGCGCGAGCTCACCTCGCGCGACCACACGCACCGGCTGCGGAGCCGTAGCGCGCGCGTTTCGCTCTTCGCGCCGCTGAGGCGGCTGCGTCGCACGCTCTTCGGCAGCCGCCGTTCGTAACCGTCCGTATGGTCCGCACCGTCCGCGCCGCCGGCGTGCCCGTCCCGGCGGCGACACCGCTCCGTCCCCGGCCTGATCAGCAGTCCGATCGACCCTGCCCAGTCAGCGAACCACGCCGTCCCGGCGCAATGCCGTGATCTGTTCGCCCGTCATCCCCAGGGCGCGCAGCAGGGATTCAGTGTGTTCGCCGAGCGCGGGCACCGCACCCATGTGCGGTGCCGCGCCGCCGGGCAGCCCGATCGGCGGCAGCAGGGCGCGCAGCGGGCCCGCAGGCGAGCCCACCTCCCGCCAGCGGTCCCGGGCCGCCAGCTGGGGGTGCGCGGCCAGCTGCGCCACCGAGTTCAGCCGTGCGCAG
Source organism: Streptomyces sp. GL_140 (assembly GCF_057834465.1). Taxonomy (NCBI): domain Bacteria; kingdom Bacillati; phylum Actinomycetota; class Actinomycetes; order Kitasatosporales; family Streptomycetaceae; genus Streptomyces; species Streptomyces sp. GL_140. The sequence continues at coordinate 1,922,028 of NZ_CM174404.1, read as the reverse complement.
GCGATGCCCGCCGCCTCCAGCCGGACGATCGCCTCGTCCGCGCCGAGCCGGGCCAGTGCCTCGGCCACCAGCGCGTCGGTCTTCTCCCGGTTCGCGGTCCGGGCCGCGTTCGTCGCGTATCCCGGATCCTCACCCAACTCGGGCTGCTCCAGCACGTGTTCCGCGAGCCGCCGCCACTCCCGGTCGTTCTGCACCGACAGCAGCACCCGGTCCCCGTCCGCCGTCGGGTAGGCGTCGTAGGGTGCGATCACGGCGTGCGCGAGGCCCGTCCGCACCGGCTGCCGGCCGCCGTGCATCGTGTGGTGCAGCGGATGCCCCATCCACTCGGCGAGCGCGTCCAGCATCGACACCTCCACCCGCCCCCCGCGCCCGGTGGTCCCGCGCCGCAGCAGGGCCGCGAGCACCCCCGAGAAGGCGTACATGGCGGCCGCGATGTCCGCCGCCGGGATGCCGGCCTTGACGGGCCGCTCCGGGGTGCCGGTCACCGAGACCAGCCCCGCCTCGCACTGGACGAGCATGTCGTAGGCGCGCTTGTGGGCGTACGGGCCTTCGGGTCCGTATCCCGAGACGTCCACGGCGACCAGCCGCGGGTAACGCGCGCACAGCGCCGCCGAGTCCAGCCCGAGCCGGGCGGCCGCGCCCTGGGCGAGGTTCTGCACGAACACGTCGGCGCCGTCCAGCAGCCCGTGCAGCACCTCGCGGCCGCGCGGATCCTTCAGGTCGAGCGCGAGCGACTCCTTGCCCCGGTTGGCCCACACGAAGTGCGAGGCGAGGCCGTGTGCGGCGGTGTCGTAGCCGCGCGCGAAATCACCGCCGTCGGGCCGCTCGACCTTGATGACCCGCGCGCCCAGGTCGGCGAGCTGGCGGGTGGCGAAGGGGGCCGAGATCGCCTGCTCGACGGAGACGACGGTGATGCCGTCGAGGGGGAGCGGGTCGGCGGCGCAGGGGTCGGGAGTCATGGACCCCTCCCTACCGGTTCGGACCCGTACCTGTCACCACGCGGTGTGCGGATATCCCGCCCGATGCGGGATTTGTTCGCGTAGGTCCGGTGCCGGTGCCTCCGTGGGTGCCGTGGGGCGGCCCCGGCACCCGCACCGGGCCTTCAGAGCAGCGCGAACTGTCCGCCCGGACCCTCTTCCTGGTGATCAAGAACCGAAGCGGGGCGCCGGGTCCAGTGCGGCGGCGGCAGGATCCCGGCCGCGCGCAGCCCGGCCGCCTCCAGCGCCGGTCCGGTCTCGAACGCGGCCCGCTGCGGAGCCAGATCGGCCAGCAGCGCCAGGGTGGTCACCAGGGCCAGCAGCTCCGAGGTCCAGCCCTGCGGCCACTGCGCCGGGCCCAGCGCGTCCAGGCCGTCGGCCTCCGGATCCCGGTGGGCGAGCCGGGCGGCGAACCAGGACTCCAGGACCCGGACGCCCTGGACCTCGTACTCCCAGGCCCCGGCCGGGACGGGCGAGAGCGTCCCGCCGCCGATGTCCAGGGTCTCGGTCTCCGGGTCGTACGAGAGCTCGCGCGGCCACGCAGGCAGCACGGAGCGGACGTAGGGCCTGCGTCCCCCGGGCAGCCGGGGCGGCTCGCCGCCGCGGGCCCCGCGCAGCTGGACGGAGAGCAGCCGGTGCCCCAGCTCCAGCCCGGCCCGCCAGCACGCGGGATCGGCGGTGAGCGGGACCTCGTACCCCCGGGGCCCCGGACGGCCCGCGGCGAGGATCCAGCAGAGCACGTCCTCGGGGGTGACCCAGGTGCCGTAGCGCTCGCCGAGCAGCGGCAGCAGGCCGGGGGCGAGATTGGGCTCGGCGCCGCCCGGCCGGCGGTGCAGCGGCCGGATCCGGCCGAGCCGCCCGGCCGGGAGGTGCGCGGTGACCAGCGGCGGCCCGGCGGTCCGCGGGGGCTCCATGACGAACAGCTGGTGCTCGTCCAGGACCCGCCACAGCTCCGGGCGGGCCAGGTCGATCAGCCGCTGGTCGGGCAGCAGCCACTGCTCGTCGAAGGGCTCGCGCAGGATCCGTACGGGCTCCGGGCAGGGGCCGGGCGCATCGGTGAAACGGGCGGTCGAGCCCGCGCGCTGGCCCGGCAGCGCGGCGGCCCCGGCGGCCGGGGTCCGGGCCCGGCTCGGGCGGAACAACCGCTCCCGCTCGGGCCCGGCGGCGCCCGCCAGGGCGGCCCAGCGGGCCCGCAGGGTCGCCGGATCGGGGGCCGCGACCCAGGCCCGGCCCAGGCGCAGGGAACCCACGGCCCAGGGCATCAGATCGTCCAGCAGCGGGACCTGTGGAAGTGGTGCGTCAGCGCTCACCCGGCCGATGGTAGCGACGCCGCTCCGCGGCCGGGCCGCGCCCAGGCCGGAGAGTTAGGCTCCTTGTGTAGGGAATCCGAGGCACTCCGGGAGACCCGGGAGGCGGTCATGAGCCAGTACGACGAGTACTCGACCCCGTCGCAGGCGGAGGGGGAGCGGCTCGACGAGGACATGGACGAACAGCAGAAGAAGCAGCGCCACGCCCAGACGATGCGGACCACGCCTTCGCAGGCGGAGGGCGAGCGGGGCACGGAGGGCGAGGAGAAGTAGCCGGGGCGGCTGCCCCGGGGCGGTCGGCGCCGGCCGCGGGTCGGTGGGCGCCGGCCGCCGGTCAGTGGGCGCCGACCGCCGGTCAGTGGGCGTCGACCGTCACGGTGAAGGAGAAGCGGTCGCCGCGGTAGCGGATGCGCGCCACGTCGACCACCCGGCCGCCCTTGTCGTAGGTGACGCCCGTGTAGTGCAGGATCGGGCTCAGCAGGGGAACTTGGAGCAGCTCGGCGGTGACCGGGTCCGCGAGCCGCGCCTCGACGGTGTCGGTGATCCGGCTGATCTCGACCTTGGCGATGTCGCGCAGCACCTTCGTCATCGGCCAACGCTCCAGGTCCGCAAGGTCGATCGCCTCCGCCAGCTCCGGACGGACCGCGTTCTCCGCCCAGTTGGTCGGCTCGCCGCTCTCGCTGTCGTGGCGCAGCCTGCGGTACGTGACGACCTCCGGCGTGTCCGGGAAGTGCTCCAGCAGCTCCCCGGACACCGGAGTCCGGGCATGGCCGAGAATCGTCGTACGGTCGCCCGACTGCTGCGCCACGATCGCGTCCACCGACCCCAGCAGGCGGACCGGGGCGCCCCGCATCGCCCCCGGCTCGATGAAGGTCCCGCGCCGCCGGTGGCGGCTGATGAGCCCCTCGGTCTCCAGCTCCTTGAGCGCCTGCCGCATGGTCAGCACGCTCACCCCGTAGTGCTCGGCGAGCTGCTCCTCGGTGGGCAGGCGCAGCGAGGCGTCCGCGGTGCGCCCGAGTATCGAGGCGCGCAGCGACTGGGAGACCTGGTACCAGAGCGGCAGCTTCCGGTTCAGTACCAGCGAGTCGGGGGCGAAGGCGGTCACGGGTGGTTCTCCGTACGACGGGTGGGGGCGGTGCGGCGTTCTGGTGATGTTAGGGGCGGAAGTGACGCTGGAGACCCTCCCAGACGTCGTCGTATCCGCTCTGGAGGTGGTCCGCTCCGGCGGCCTGGGCGGTGGCGGTGATCGGCCAGCGGGTCTCGAACATGAAGGCCAGGCCGTCGTCGATCTTCTGCGGCTTCAGCTCGGCGGCGCTCGCCCGGTCGAAGGTCTCCCGGTCGGGGCCGTGCGCGGACATCATGTTGTGGAGTGAGCCGCCGCCGGGGACGAAGCCTTCCGCCTTGGCGTCGTAGGCCCCCTCGATCAGGCCCATGTACTCGCTCATCACGTTCCGGTGGAAGTACGGCGGGCGGAAGGTGTCCTCGCCGACCAGCCAGCGCGGGGCGAAGACCACGAAGTCCACGCCCGCCAGCCCCGGGGTGTCGGAGGGAGAGGTCAGCACGGTGAAGATCGACGGGTCGGGGTGGTCGTAGCTGATGGAGCCCAGGACGTTGAAACTGCGCAGGTCGTAGACGTACGGGACGTGCGTGCCGTGCCAGGCGACCACGTCGAGCGGCGAGTGGTCGTAGGTCGCGGTCCAGAGGTTGCCGCAGAACTTGTTGATCACCTCGGTCGGGCGCTCGTGGTCCTCGTACGCCGCCACGGGCGCCCGGAAGTCACGCGCGGCGGCCAGACCGTTGGCGCCGATCGGGCCCAGGTCGGGCAGCTCGAAGGGACGGCCGTAGTTCTCGCAGACGTAGCCGCGGGCGGTCTCGTCCTGGAGCTCCACGCGGAAGCGGACCCCGCGCGGGATCAGGGCCATCTCGCCGGGGCGGGCGCTCAGCAGCCCGAACTCGGTGCGCAGCAGCAGGCCGCCGCGCTCGGGGACGATCAGCAGCTCGCCGTCGGAGTCGCTGAACACCCGGTCGGTCATGGGGGAGTTGGCGGAATAGAGGTGGATGGCCATGCCGGTGCGCTGGGTGGCGTCGCCATTGCCGCCCAGGGTCCAGAGGCCGGCCACGAAGTCCGTGCCGGGGGCCGGGTCGGGCAGGGGGTTCCAGCGGAGCCGGTTGGGGTCCGCCGGGGCCTCGGTGAAGGGCCCGGTGCGCAGGGCGCCGTTGCCGGTCCGGGTGAAGGGCGGATGCGCGGCCGAGGGGCGGATCCGGTAGAGCCAGGAGCGGCGGTTGTGGGACCGGGGCTCGGTGAACGCGCTGCCGCTGAGCTGCTCGGCGTAGAGGCCGAGGGGGGAGCGCTGGGGCGAATTCCGGCCGATCGGAAGCGCCCCGGTCACGGCCTCCGAGCTGTGCTCGTTGCCGAAGCCGGTGAGGTAGCCCAGAGCCTCCGCCGTCTTCTTTGCCTGCTCGCTGCCGCCGCCGCTCATTGCACGCTCCCGATCTACCGAAGGAATCCTATGGCTGACAGTAGGATTCCTTCGGCGGCACGTCAACGGGAAGATCCCGGCCGGTCGGCCGACACGGCCGGATCGCGACGGGCGGACCGGTTCCGCGGTCACCGGGAGTCCGATGGCCAGGGGGGACCCTTCATGGCCTGCCGCCTGCCGCCTGCCGCCTGCCGCCTGCCGCCTGCCGCCTGTCGGTCCGACGGCCCGACGGTGCGGTGGTCGGGGGCGGGAGGGTTGCGAGGGTTGCGAGGGGTGCGGCGTGGGCGGTCGGGGCGGCCCGGCGCGGTACGTCGGGCAGTGCGCGCATTCCCGGCATGCCGTCCATGGTTGCCGTTGCCGTTGCGGTTGCGGTTGCGGTTGCGGTTGCGGTTGTCGTTGCCGCGGCGCCGCCATGGCCGCGTCGGTCCGCGGTCTCTGCCGCTGTCCGGGGCGGGGGCGGGCGTGGGACCCGTCATCCGCGCGCGGCGGGCGCGCCCCTTGGGGCACCGGCCCGGGGGGAGGCGGTTGCCCCCACCGACCCGCAGTTGACGCCCAACCGACTTCAACCGGGCCCAGTCGCCCCCCAACTGCCCCCGTGCGGCCCGTCGGTGCGGCCCAGCGGTGCGGCCCGACTGGGCCGTACGGCCCCCGGTCGACCCCGGTGGAACGCAAGGGCCGGGTTACGACTTGGCCCGTCGGCGGTCGATTCGTGCATGAGGGGATCCAAAAAGATGAACAATCCTCTACTCTCACGCGCATGTCGTGGACCCGCAGGTTTCCTGCCGTGCCGGCGGCTCTCCTCGCCGCCCTCCTGGCCTTCCTCTCCCTCCTCGTCTCCGCGCCCGTCGCCGCCGCGCACGAGGAACGCCCCGTCGAGCTCCCCGACGGGACCGGCTCCGTACCCCAGTACCGGGCCGGCGAGCCCGACCTGATCGTCTGCAAGACGGACCGGCCCGCCTTCGAGCGCCGGATATCCGCGTACCCGGACGATCTCAAGCAGCGCAACCTCGCCCTCTACGAGCGCTGCGAGAAGAACGGCTACCGGGACATCCAGGCCGCCGTCGACGCCGTGGACCGGCCGGGCATGAACATCGCGATCCTTCCCGGCCTCTACGAGGAGGAGCCCTCGCTCCCCAAGCCCACCGGGGAGTGCGCCTCGCTCAAGGCCCCCAACTCCTCGCTCGGCTACCAGATCCTGAGCTACGAACAGCAAGCGGCCTGCCGCCACAACCAGAACCTCGTCGCCATCCTCGGCAAGACCAACCTGCAGATCGAGGGCACCGGAGCCTCCCGGCAGGACGTGGTCATCGACGCCAAGTACCAGAAGCTCAACGCCATCCGCGCCGACAAGTCCAACGGCATCTACTTCCGCAACTTCACCGCGCAGCGCACCACCTTCAACTCGCTGTACGTGCTGGCGGGCGACGGCTTCGTCATCGACGACGTCCTGACCCGCTGGAACGATGAGTACGGCTTCCTGACCTTCGCCAGCGACCACGGGCTGTACAAGAACTGCGAGTCCTACGGGAACGGTGACTCCGGCATCTACCCGGGCAGCGCCTCCAACATCAACGACGGCCGCGGCTACGACGTCCCCCGCTACTCCATCGAGATCACCGGCTGCCGCAGCCACCACAACATGGTCGGCTACTCCGGCACCGCGGGCGACTCGGTGTGGGTGCACGACAACGAGTTCGACCAGAACATGGGCGGCGCCTCGATGGACAGCGCCTTCCCCGGACACCCCGGACTCCCGCAGAACCACGCCCACTTCGAGCGCAACCTGATCCACGACAACAACGCCGACTACTACCACTTCGTCGCCGACGGCACCTGCGCCAAACCGCCGATCGAGCGCGGCTACGAGCAGGGCGTGGTCTGCCCGCAGATCTCGATGCCCCCCGGCACCGGCATCATCACCGCCGGCGGCAACTGGAACCTCTACGAGAACAACTGGGTGTACGGGCACCGGCGCGCGGGCTTCTTCCTCTCGGCCGTGCCCGCCTTCATCCGCGGCGAGGAGTCCTGGGAGAAGCAGGCGGACACCTCCCACCACAACCGCTACGCCGGCAACATCCTCGGCAAGGACAAGTCCGGCGCCTCCCGCCCCAACGGCATGGACGTGTGGTGGGACGGCCAGGGCCGCGGCAACTGCTGGCAGCAGGGCCCGGACGGCTCCACCCCGGGCACGCTCCCGGAGTGCGGCAAGAGCCGGGGCGCGGTCTCCGGGGGCTCGGCCCGGCTGGCCGGCGAGCCGGTGAAGCTGGCCCAGCTCCTCGTCTGCGCCGACTACAACGTGCAGGCGCGCAAACTCCCCGCCGGATGCGACTGGTACGGAGCCCGGGGCCTCCAGCGGGTGGAGACCCAGATCGCCCTGGCCGTCGCGGTGGTCCTGCTCCTGGTCGGCGGCCTCCTGTGGTGGCGCCGTCTGCGCTCCTCCCGTCTGGCCACCACGGCCACCCTGCTCGGTCTCGCCGGCCTGGTCCTGGACGTGGCGGGTTCCACCATGGGGCTGGTCGCCGGCCCGGTACCCGCCCTGGCGCTGCTCTGCCTCGGCCTGTGGTGGACCGGCATCGGTCTCGCCCTGCGCCCCACCCGGCCCTGGCTGGCCCGCCTGACCCTGCTCCTGGGCGCGCTCACCCTCCTCGACGCCTTCGACAAGGCCGTCCTGATGATCCCCTGGATCCCGCTCAGCCCCGCCTGGATACGGGGCCTCGTCGCGGTGGTGTGGATCCTCTGGGCCGTCATCGCCTCCGCCCGGCCGGGCGGTACCCCGGCCCGCCCCGACGGCTCGGGCGGAGACCCGGCGGGAGACCGCGTCCCCGTCCCGGCCGGACCGGCCCCGGCCCGGAGCGCGCAGGCCGAGGCCCAGGCGCCGGCCGATCCGGGGTCCGGCGCGGCCGCGGGGGAGCAGGAGTGAGCGGCGCCCCGGGCGAGAGCCCCGAGATGCGGTTCCGGTGCGACGGCTGCGTCACGCCGCCGCGCCGGAACCGCCGGGCGGGCCGCACCGCCGCACTGCTCGCGCTGGCCGTGCTCCTGGCCGGCGGCGCGGTGGCGGGCTGCGGCGGGCGGGCCACCACCCACCACAAGCCCGGCACCAGCCACGAGCAGGCCTCCGGCAACGTGGGCACCCTGCTCACCGCCGACGACGGCGCGGGCCACCGGCTCCGCGAGGTCCCGGCCGAGGGTGCGCCGGAGGTCCAGCTCACCGCCCGGCCGGACTCCGAGGACGGCTGGAACCTCCAGCTGACGGTGAAGAACTTCCGCTTCACCCCCGACAGCGTCGGCGGCGCCGCCCTCCCGGGTGCCGGGCACGCGCACCTGGAGCTGGACGGCCGCAAACTGGCCCGCCTGTACGGCCCTTGGTTCCACCTGCCGGCGGCACAGGTCCCCGAAGGCACGCACACGCTGACCGTCCGCCTCTACGCGGACGACCACACAGCCTGGGCCGTCGCGGGCAAGCCGGTCGAGGGCACCCTCCAGCTCACCGCGACCCCGGGCCAGGCCGGACACAGCCACCCCCCGGCCTCGCCCCCACCCGCGTCCGCGTCCCCGCAGCCGCAGGCCGACCGTACGGTCACCATCACCGTCCGGGGCGGCAAGGTCACCCCCGCCCCGGGCCGCGTCGAGGTGGCGCGCGGCGAACGCGTTGCCCTGCGCGTCACCAGCGACCGCGCGGACACCCTGCACGTCCACGGCTTCGACAAGGAACTCGCCCTGCCGGCAGGCCAGGAGGCCACCCTGATCCTGACGGCCGACCGCACCGGCCTCTTCGAGGTCGAGACCCACGAGTCCGACCTCGTCCTGACCCAACTCCTCGTCCGATGACCGCAGTCCTGCGTTCAGCCGATCCGCTCACCGTGCTCGCGCACGGCATCGGCTCCCAGCACGATCTGCCCATCTCTCCCTTCTACGCGTTCGCCGGCGCCTTCACCGCGCTCTTCGTCTCCTTCCTCGCACTCGGTCTCCTCTGGTCGGCCTCCCGCTTCCGCGGCGACCGCTCCGGCATCGCCCTGCCCGCCCGGATCCAGCGGGTGGCCGACGCGCCGGCCACCCGCACCGTCCTGCGCGGCCTCGGCCTCGCCGGCGCGCTCGCCGTCCTCCTGTACCTCCTCCTCGGTCCCGACGACCCCGCCCGCAACCCCGCTCCCGGCGCCGTCTACGTCCTCCTCTGGGTCGGTCTCGTCCCCGCCTCCCTCCTCTTCGGCCCCGCCTGGCGCCTCCTCAGCCCGCTCCGATCCCTGCACCGGCTGCTCTCCCGCCTGTGGCACCCGGCGCCCCGCCCGCTTCCCGCCCGGCTCGGGCAGTGGCCCGCCGCTGCCGGGCTGTTCGCCTTCACCTGGCTCGAACTGGTCTCTCCCGATCCCGCCTCCACCACCACCCTCCTGATCGCCCTGACCGGCTACGCCACCCTCCAGCTCCTCTTCGCCGCCCGCTTCGGCGAGCGCTGGTTCGCCGACGCGGACGCCTTCGAGGCGTACTCGGCCCTCCTGGCCGGGCTCTCCCCCCTCGGCCGCCGCAGCGACGGCCGCCTGGTTCTGCGTAACCCCTTCCACGGACTCGACGCGACGCCCGAGCGGCCCGGCCTCGTCGCCACTGTCTGCGTCCTGCTCGGATCCACCGCCTACGACGGCTTCTCCGACAGCCCCTCCTGGATCAACGCGATCCAGACCTCCCCCCTCGGCCGCACCCCCGCGGCCACTCTCGGACTCCTCGGGTCCATCGCCCTCGTCGCCGCCCTCTACTGCCTCTGCGCGGCGGTCACCCGCCTCGTCTGCGGCCCGCACCCCGGCCCGCTGACCGCCTACGCGCACTCACTCGTACCGATCGCGCTCGGCTATCTCGTCGCCCACTACTTCTCCCTCCTGGTAACCGAAGGGCCACGTACGGTAATCGTGGCACTCGGCACTGACAACGCTCCGGAACCCTTGCCACCACTGGGTCCGGGCGGCCTCGCCGCCCTTCAGGTCATCGCCGTGGTCACCGGCCACGTGCTCGGTGTGATCGCCGCGCACGACCGTTCCGTACGCCTCTTCCCACCCGCGAAAGCCGTGGCAGGGCAGCTGCCGATGCTTGCGCTGATGATCACGTACACGGTCGGCGGCCTCAGCCTGCTCCTGAACTGAAGGCCCCTACCGACACCGCCGCCGAGCCGGACGACCAGGAGCGGCATGATGGACCCCGTGCCCCCAGCCCACTCCTTGCGCCGTACGCCGATCCAGCAGCGCAGCGCCGACCGGCTCGCCCGGATCCTCGACGCCTGCGCCGAACTCCTCGACGAGACCGGGTACGAGAACCTCAGCACCCGGGCCGTCGCCCTGCGTGCCGGCGTGCCCATCGGCTCGGTCTACCGGTTCTTCGGCAACAAGCGGGCCATGGCCATCGCCCTCGCCCACCGCAACCTCGACCGCTACGCCGACGGCATCGAGGAGCGGCTCGCACAGCTCCCCGCCACCGCCTGGCGGCCGGTCGTGGACGCGGTGCTGGACGAGTACCTCGTGATGAAGCGCAGCGTTCCCGGCTTCGCCCTCGTCGACTTCGGGATTCCGGCGCCACCGTCCGAGGGTCCGGCCTCCGACCCCAACCACCAGGTCGCCGTGCGCCTCACCGAACTCCTCGGCGCCCACCTGGACCTCACCCCGGACCCCGTCCTGCAACGGGCCGTCCTGGTCGCGGTCGAAGCCACCGACGCCCTGATCCAGCTGGCCTTCCGCAACAACCCCGACGGTGACCCCGACATCGTCGCCGAGACCCGCGCGATGATGCATGCCTACCTGGCCCGCGTCCTGGACTGACGGCCCCGCTCGCCGACGCTTTCCCCGGGCCATCCGGCCATCCGGCCACCCGGCCGCCCGACATCCCGGCGGCCCCCGCTCTCCCGCGTCGTTCCGATGCCGGGGACCCCTCCCCACCGTCCCTACCGGTCGGTATGCTCGGTGCCCGCCCGCGTGCCGAACGGCCCGCGCACCCGTGCCGCAGCCTGCAGCCCCTGGGAGGGCCCATGCCCCGCACCGCCCTGCGCATCTGCCCCCTCTGTGAAGCCACTTGCGGCCTCACCCTCACCATCGAGGGCACCACCGTCACCGGCGCCCGCGGTGACCGCGACGACGTGTTCAGCCGCGGTTTCATCTGCCCCAAGGGAGCCGCCTTCGGAGCCCTCGACGCCGACCCCGACCGGCTGAGAAGCCCCCTGGTCCGGCGCGACGGCCGACTCGTGGAGGCCACCTGGGAGGAGGCCTACGAGGCGATCGCCGCGGCCGTTCCCGCGCTCGTGCGGGAGTACGGGGCCCAGTCCGTCGGAGTCGTCCTCGGCAACCCGAACACCCACACCATGGCGGGCCACCTCTACCCGCCGCTGCTCCTCAAAGCCCTCGGCACCCGCAACCTCTTCACCGCCAGCACCCTCGACCAGATGCCCAAGCACGTCTCCAGCGGGCTGCTCTTCGGCGACCCCTTCGCCATCCCGGTCCCCGACCTCGACCGCACCGACTTCCTGCTGCTCGTCGGGGCCAACCCGGTCGAGTCGAACGGCTCCCTGTGCACCGCCCCCGACTTCCCAGGCCGGCTCAAGGCGCTGCGCGCCCGCGGCGGGACCCTGGTCGTCGTCGACCCGCGCCGCACCCGCACCGCCAAGCTCGCCGACCGCCACCTCGCGCCCCGGCCCGGCAGCGACGCGCTGCTCCTCGCCGCCCTCGCCCACACCCTGCTCGCCGAGAAGTCGGCCGAGCCCGGCGCGCTCGCGGAACACGTCCTGGGACTCGGGGAACTCGCCGAGGCCCTCGGTAGTTTCACTCCTGAGGCCGTTGCCCCCGCCTGCGACCTCCCGGCCGACGAGATCCGCGACCTCGCCCGCGCCCTCGCGGCCGCGCCGACCGCCGCCGTCTACGGGCGGATCGGCAGCAGTACCGTGGAGTACGGCACGCCGGCCAGCTGGCTGGTCGACGTGCTGAACATCCTGACCGGCAACCTCGACCGGCCGGGCGGCGCCCTGTTCCCGCTTTCCGCGACCGACCGCGCACCCCGGCCGGCCGGACCCGGCAAGGGCTTCGGCCTCGGCCGCTGGCACAGCCGGGTCAGCGGCCACCCCGAGGCCAAGGCCGAATTCCCCATGGCCGCGCTGGCGGAGGAGATCGACACCCCGGGGGAGGGGCGCATCCGCGCCCTTGTCTCGATTGCGGCGAACCCCGTGCTGTCCGCCCCCGACGGCCGGCGCCTCGACGCGGCCCTGGCCGGGCTCGACTTCATGGTCAGCGTCGACCCGTACCTGAACGAGACCTCACGCCACGCGCACGTGGTCCTGCCCCCGCCGCCGCCCGCGCAGAGCGCCCACTTCGACTTCGCCTTCAACGCCTTCGCCATCCGCAACCAGGTCCGCTACTCGCCGCCCGCCGTCCCGCTGGAGGACGGGCGGATGGGCGAGTGCGAGATCCACGCGCGCCTGGTCCTGGCCGTCTCCGGCATGCACGGGGCCGCCCCGGCGGCCGTGGACGACCTGGCGATCCAGAGCACCCTCGCCCGGGAGGTCGCCGACCCGCACTCCCCGCTGCACGGTCAGGACCCCGCGCGCCTCGCTGGGCTCCTGGCCGGCGACAGTGGACCCGAGCGCCGCCTCGACCTGATGCTCCGACTCGGCCCGTACGGTGACCGCTTCGGAGCAGAACCCGGCCTGGGACTGGAGCGGCTGCGGGCGCAGCCGCACGGGATCGATCTCGGGCCGCTGCGGCCCCGGCTCCCGGGGCTGCTCAAGACGCGCAGCGGCAGGATCGAGCTGCTGCCGGAGCCGATCGCGGCCGAGCTCCCCAGGCTGCGCGCGGCGCTCGCCGACCGCCCCGCCACCCTGGTGCTCGTGGGCCGCCGCCACCTGCGGTCCAACAACAGCTGGTTGCACAACGTCCCGGCCCTCACCGGAGGTTCCAACCGCTGCACCCTCCAGGTCCACCCGGACGACGCGGCCCGCCTCGGCCTCGCCGACGGCGGCCTGGCCCGGATCACCGCGGACGGCGGCAGCCTGGAGGTCCCCGTAGAGGTCACCGACTCGGTCCGCGCCGGGGTCGTCAGCCTCCCGCACGGCTGGGGCCACGACCGCTCCGGAACCCGCCTCTCGGTGGCCTCGGCGACCCCCGGCGCCAACGTCAACCAGCTCCTCGACGGCACCCGGCTCGACCCGCTCTCCGGCACGGCCGTGCTCAACGGTTTCCCCGTCGAACTGACACCCATCCCCTGAGCTGGGGTTTTGCTCGTATTGCTCACGCGTGGACGTCTTGTTGGGCCCCGGAGGAGGCACCTAGGTTCCCCCCATGCTGACCTTCCTCGGCTTCGCCATGATCGCGACTTTCCTCGTCCTGATCATGCTGAAGAAAATGTCGCCCATCGCGGCGCTCGTCCTCATCCCCGCGCTCTTCTGCGTGTTCGCCGGACAGGGCGCGCAGCTCGGCGGCTACGTCATCGACGGGGTCGGCAAGCTCGCGCCGACCGCCGCCATGCTGATGTTCGCCATCGTCTACTTCGGCGTCATGATCGACGTCGGCCTCTTCGATCCGATCGTGCGCGGCATCCTGCGCTTCTGCAAGGCCGACCCGATGCGCGTCGTGGTCGGCACGGCGGTCCTCGCCGCGATCGTCTCGCTCGACGGGGACGGGTCGACCACCTTCATGATCACCGTCTCCGCGATGTACCCGCTCTACAAGCGGCTCGGCATGAGCCTGGTGGTGATGACCGGGGTCGCGGCCACCGCCAACGGGGTCATGAACACCCTGCCCTGGGGCGGCCCCACCGCCCGCGCCGCCACCGCACTCAAGCTCGACGCCGCCGACATCTTCGTCCCGATGATCCCCGCACTCGCGACGGGCCTGGTCTTCGTCTTCGCCCTCTCCTACGTCCTCGGCCTCAAGGAGCGCCGCCGGCTCGGCACGCTGTCGCTCCCCGGCGACGCGCGGCAGACGGAGGAAGCGGCCGAGGAGCTCGCCGTGGTCGCGGTCGCCGCCGCCGGAGGTACCCGTACGCCGGTCGACCCGTCTGCCCCCTCGGGCCCCTCCACCCCCGCCGCCACCGGATCCGTTCCCGCCCCCGACGAAGACGGTTTCCAGGGCCTCGACCCGCACCGCGCGACCCTGCGCCCCCGTCTCTACTGGTTCAACGCGGGCCTCACCGTCGCCCTGCTCGCCGCCATGATCATGGAACTGCTCCCCATCCCGGTGCTCTTCCTCCTCGGCGCCGCCCTCGCCCTCACCGTGAACTACCCGCACATGCCGGACCAGAAGGCCCGGATCGCCGCCCACGCCGACAACGTCCTGAACGTCGCGGGCATGGTCTTCGCCGCCGCCGTCTTCACCGGTGTCCTCTCCGGCACGGGCATGGTCAAGCACATGGCCGACTGGCTGGTCGGCGCCATCCCCGAGGGCATGGGCCCGCACATGGCCCTGGTCACCGGCCTGCTCAGCCTCCCGCTCACCTACTTCATGTCCAACGACGGCTTCTACTTCGGCGTCCTGCCCGTCCTCGCCGAGGCCGGCGCCGCGCACGGGGTGTCCCCGCTCGAGATCGCCCGGGCCTCCCTGGTCGGCCAGGCCCTGCACATGTCGAGCCCGCTGGTTCCGGCCGTCTACGTCCTCGTCGGCATGGCCAAGGTGGAGTTCGGCGACCACACCCGTTTCACCGTGAAATGGGCGGCTCTGACCTCACTGGTGGTCCTCGGGGCAGGGATGCTTTTCGGCATCATCTGACCCCGTCCGCCCCTGGCGCCCGCAAAACTACCGGCGCTAGTTTGTAGGGTGTTGGCGACGTCTACAGGTCCATGCACTCGCGCGTGCTCGGGAGGAATGTCATGAAGGCCCACGACGGGATGTACATAGGCGGCGAGTGGCGCGACGCCGTAGGGCGCGACCGCATCGAGGTCCTCAACCCGGCGGACGAGCAGGTCATCGCCTCGGTCCCGGCCGGTACGGCCGAGGACGTGGACGCGGCCGTACGTGCGGCACGTGCGGCCTTCCCGTCCTGGGCGGCCACGGCTCCGGCCGAGCGGGCGGCCCTGATCGGAGCCCTGCGCGACGTGCTGGTCTCCCGCAAGGGCGAGTTCGCCGAGACCATCACCGCCGAGCTCGGCTCCCCGCTGGGCTTCTCGGAGATGGTCCACGTCGGGGCGCCGGTCGCGGTGGCCTCCTCGTTCGCCGAGCTCGGGGCCACGTACGCCTTCGAGGAGCGGCTCGGGAACTCGACCGTGCTGCTGGAGCCGGTCGGTGTGGTCGGCGCGATCACGCCCTGGAACTACCCGCTGCACCAGATCGTTGCCAAGGTGGCACCCGCTCTCGCCGCCGGCTGCACCCTCGTCCTCAAGCCGGCCGAGGACACCCCGCTGACCGCACAGCTCTTCGCCGAAGCCGTGCACGAGGCGGGGATCCCGGCCGGGGTCTTCAACCTGGTGACCGGCACCGGCCCGGTCGCCGGCCAGGCCCTGGCCGCGCACGAGGGAGTCGACCTCGTCTCCTTCACCGGATCCACCGCCGTCGGCAGGCAGATCGGTGCCACGGCCGGCGCCGCCGTCAAGCGGGTCGCCCTCGAGCTGGGCGGCAAATCGGCCAACGTCATCCTGCCCGGAGCCGACCTGGCCAAGGCCGTCGCGACGGGCGTGGGCCACGTCATGAACAACTCCGGCCAGAGCTGCAACGCGCTCACCCGCATGCTCGTCCACCGGGACCAGTACGAGGAGGCCGTCTCCCTCGCGGCCGCCGCCGTCGCCAAGTACCCCTCCGGCGACCCCCGCGACCCGGGCACCCGCCTGGGCCCGGTGATCAACGCCAAGCAGCGCGACCGGGTGCGCGGGTTCATCGCCAAGGGCGTGGAGGAAGGCGCTCGCCTCGTCGCGGGCGGGCCCGAGGCGCCGCACGGACAGGGGTACTTCATCGCC
Organism: Streptomyces sp. GL_140; assembly: GCF_057834465.1. Classification (NCBI taxonomy): domain Bacteria; kingdom Bacillati; phylum Actinomycetota; class Actinomycetes; order Kitasatosporales; family Streptomycetaceae; genus Streptomyces; species Streptomyces sp. GL_140. The sequence continues at coordinate 1,906,361 of NZ_CM174404.1, read as the reverse complement.
CCGACCGTGTTCGCCGACGTCACGCCCCGGATGACCATCGCGCAGGAGGAGATCTTCGGCCCGGTGCTGTCGATCCTCTCCTACGAGGACCAGGACGAGGCCCTGGCCATCGCGAACGGCACCGTGTACGGGCTGGGCGGAGCCGTCTGGGCCGCGGACGAGGAGACGGCGGTGGCCTTCGCCCGCCGGATGGACACCGGCCAGGTGGACATCAACGGCGGCCGCTTCAACCCGCTCGCGCCCTTCGGCGGGTACAAGCAGTCGGGCGTGGGCCGCGAGCTGGGCCCGCACGGCCTCGCCGAGTACCTCCAGACCAAGTCCCTGCAGTTCTAGCCGGCCCAGCCCAGCCGCAGTCCAGCCCAGCCCCAGTCCCAGCCCCCGCGATCACGGAGACATCGATCATGGTCCGCGCCGCCGTCCTGCCCGCCGTCGGAGCACCGCTGGAGATCCGGGACATCGTGCTGCCCGATCCCGGCCCCGGGCAGGTCCGGGTGCGGCTCGCCGCAGCCGGGGTCTGCCACTCCGACCTCTCCCTCACCAACGGCACCATGCGGGTACCCGTACCCGCCGTCCTCGGCCACGAGGGCGCGGGCACGGTGCTCGCCGTCGGCGAAGGGGTCACCCATGTCGCCCCGGGCGACGGGGTCGTGCTCAACTGGGCCCCGTCCTGCGGGGAGTGCCACCACTGCTCGATCGGTGAGGTCTGGCTCTGCGCCAAGGCCCTCGCCGGGGTCGGCAACGTCCACGCCCACGACGCCCAGGGCACCGAGCTGCACCCCGGGCTGAACGTGGCCGCCTTCGCCGAGGAGACGGTCGTCGCGGCCAACTGCGTACTGCCCGCCCCCGAAGGGATCCCGCTCACCGAGGCGGCCCTGCTCGGGTGTGCCGTCCTCACCGGCTACGGAGCCGTCCACCACAGTGCCCAGGTCCGCCCCGGCGAATCGGTGGCCGTCTTCGGAGTCGGCGGGGTGGGACTCGCCGCGCTCCAGGCGGCCCGGATCGCCACGACGGGTCCGATCGTGGCCGTGGACGTCTCCCCGGCCAAGGAGGAACTGGCGCGGGCAGCCGGCGCCACGGAGTTCGTGCTCGCCTCCGACACCACCGCCAAGCAGATCCGCGCGCTGACCGGCGGGCACGGCGCGGACGTCGCCATCGAGTGCGTGGGCCGCGCCGAGACCATCCGCGGCGCCTGGGAGTCCACCCGCCGTGGCGGCCGTACGACGGTCGTGGGCATCGGCGGCAAGGAGCAGCAGGTCTCCTTCCACGCGCTGGAGATCTTCCACTTCGCCCGCACCCTCACCGGCTGCGTCTACGGCAACAGCGACCCCGCCCGCGACCTGCCGGTGATCGCCGCCCACGTCCGGGCCGGCCGGCTCGACCTCGGAGCCATGGTCACCGACCGCATCACCCTCGACGGCATCCCGGCCGCCTTCGACGCGATGCTGGAGGGCAAGGGCGGCCGGTCGCTGGTCGTCTTCTGACCCCGGCGCCCGCCCGGAGTGGCTACGGGGTCTGCGCCAGGGCCGCGTACTGGAGGGCCAGGCCGTCCAGCAGGGCGGCCAGGCCCGTTTCGAAGGCGCCCTCGTCCACTTCCTGCTGCCGTTTCGCCAGGAGGTGGGCCTGGCCCAGGTGCGGGTAGTCCGAGGGGTCGTACGCCGTGCGGTCGTCCACGAAACCCCGGGCGAACGAGGCCACCGCCGAGCCCAGGATGAAGTACCGCATCAGCGCGCCGATCCGGGTCGCCTGCGCCGGGGGCCAGCCCGCGGCGGTCATCGAGCCGAAGACGGCGTCCGCCACCCGCAGCCCGGCCGGCCGGCGTCCCGGGCCGCGCGCCAGCACCGGGACGATGTTCGGATGGTCGGACAGGGCGGCCCGGTACGAGTGCGCCCAGTCGTGCAGCGCGACCCGCCACTCCCGTCCGTCCCCGGGCTCGAACATCGACAGGTCGACCCGCGCGCTCACCGCGTCCGCGACCGCGTCCAGGATCTCGTCCTTGGTGCGGAAATGGTTGTAGAGGGAGGGTCCGCTGACTCCCAGAGCCGCCGCCAGCCGCCGCGTCGAGACGGCCTCCAGGCCCTCCGCGTCCACCAGCGCACCCGCCGCCTCGACGATGCGGTCTCTGCTGAGGAGGGGCTTGCGCGGTCTGGCCATGCGCCACATAGTAGGGCCTGCCCGCCATAAACTACCGGTGCTAGTTAACCTCCGGGTTGACCCCGCGCCGAAGCTGCGACCTCGCAGTCCGACCGGAGGTGCCCGGTGAATCTGGAGCTCAGCGCGGAGCAGTCCGCCGTCCGCGATCTCGCCCGCGCGTTCACCGAGCGTGAGATCGCCCCGTACGCCGCCGAGTGGGACCGCGCCGAGAGCGTGGACCGGGCCGTCGTCAAGAAGCTCGGCTCCGTCGGCTTCCTCGGCCTGACCGTTCCCGAGGAGTACGGCGGCTCCGGCGGCGACCACCTCTCCTACGTCCTGGTCACCGAGGAGCTCGGCCGCGGCGACTCCGCCGTCCGCGGCATCGTCTCCGTCTCCCTGGGCCTGGTCGCCAAGACCATCGCCTCCTGGGGGAGCGAGGAGCAGAAGCGGGCCTGGCTGCCCCGGCTGTGCGCCGGCGAGGCGCTCGGCTGCTTCGGCCTCACCGAGCCCGGCACCGGCTCCGACGCCGGGAACCTCACCACCCGCGCCACGCGCGAGGGGGACTCGTACCTGATCAGCGGCAGCAAGATGTTCATCACCAACGGCACCTGGGCCGACGTGGTGCTGCTCTTCGCCCGGACCGACGACGAGCCCGGCCACCGCGGTATCTCCGCCTTCCTCGTCCCCGCCGACAGCCCCGGCCTGACCCGGCGCGAGATCCACGGCAAGCTCGGACTGCGCGGCCAGGCCACCGCCGAACTCGCCCTCGACGGGGTCCGCGTGCCCGCCTCCGCGATGCTGGGCCCCGAGGGCAAGGGCTTCTCCGTGGCCATGTCGGCCCTCGCCAAGGGCCGGATGTCGGTGGCCGCAGGCTGCGTCGGCATCGCCCAGGCCGCCCTGGACGCGGCCGTCTCCTACGCCGCCCAGCGCGAGCAGTTCGGCAAGCCCATCGCCCACCACCAGCTGGTCCAGGAGCTGATCGCCGACATCTCCGTCGACGTGGACGCGGCCCGGCTGCTGACCTGGCGGGTCGCCGACCTGATCGACCGGGGGCAGCCCTTCGCCACCGAGTCCTCCACGGCCAAGCTCTTCGCCTCCGAGGCCGCCGTCCGCGCCGCGAGCAACGCCCTCCAGGTGCACGGCGGTTACGGCTACATCGACGAGTACCCGGCGGGCAAACTGCTGCGCGACGCCCGCGTGATGACCCTGTACGAGGGCACCAGTCAGATCCAGAAGCTCCTGATCGGCCGCGCCCGCACGGGAGTTTCCGCCTTCTGACCCCGCAGTGGTCCCGGTGGGGAAGCGCGAAGGGCCGTTGTACGGCGCGGCCACGGATCCCTGCCCGAGCTGCAGGACCAGCGGGCCGTCCAGGACGCGGTCTCCAACTCCGCCCGGAGCAGGATGAGTACGTGCGTGAGTACGAGCGCGGATGTGACGCGGACCGCGCCGGGCCACGCTGGACCCATGAACGAGACACCGGTCAAGCAGCAGAACACGGGGGCTTACTACGGCCAGGCCGTCGCCTCCTTCGGGATCGCCATCGGCGCCGTGGCGCTGGGGATCTACAACATGAACGCCGACGGCTGGGTCCGCGCCTTCCTCGGCATCGCGGTCCTGTACCTCACCACCTCGGCCTTCACCCTCGCCAAGGTGGTCCGTGACCGGCAGGAGGTCACGCAGATCGTCAGCCGGGTCGACCAGGCCCGCATGGAGAAGATGATGGCGGAGTACGACCCCTACGCCCCCAAGCCGAAGGCGCCCGGCGGTCCGGCCTAAGCGCTTGCTCACCCTCCGGTAAGCTGTCCTTTCCCATCAGGGCAAGGGCACTGCAGGGCAGCACGAAGAGGGTGAGACGGCTATGGACGGCGTGCAGGAGACGGTCGACGGCTACCGGCCGTGGTCGGAGGTCACCCCCGACGCCGCGCGGCGGCTGCTCATCGCCGCCGTCGAGGCCTTCGCGGAGCGCGGGTACCACGCCACCACCACGCGCGACATCGCCGGACGGGCCGGCATGAGCCCGGCCGCGCTCTACATCCACTACAAGACCAAGGAAGAGTTGCTCCACCGGATCAGCCGGATCGGCCACGACAAGGCCCTGGAGATCCTGGACAGCGCCGCCGCCGGCCCGGGAACCGCCGCCGAGCGGCTCGACGTGGCCGTACGGGCCTTCGTGCGCTGGCACGCGGCCCACCACACCACCGCGCGCGTGGTCCAGTACGAGCTCGATGCTCTCGGTCCGGAGCACCGTTCCGAAATCGTGGCACTGCGCCGGCAGAGCGACGCCGCGATCCGCCGCATCCTCTCCGACGGGGTCGCCGCGGGGGAGTTCGACGTCCCCGACGTCCCCGGCACCACCCTCGCCGTCCTCTCGCTCTGCATCGACGTCGCCCGCTGGTTCAGCACCGAAGGCCGCCGCACGCCCGACGAGGTCGGCGCGCTCTACTCCGGCCTCGTGCTCCGCATGGTGGCCGCCCGGCCCGGGACCCCCGGTACCCCCGAGACTCCCGGATCCGGCACGGCTTGGAAGTAGTACCGGCTCGTGAGTAGTACCGGCTCAGAAGTAGTAGCGGGAGACCGACTCCGCCACGCACACCGGCTTCTCGGCGCCCTCGCGCTCGACCGTGACGGTCGCCGCCACCTGTACGCCGCCGCCCGCCTCCACGACCTCCGTGATCAGCGCCGTCGCGCGCAGTCGCGAGCCGACGGGTACGGGCGCGGGGAAACGCACCTTGTTCACGCCGTAGTTGATGCCCATCTTCATGCCCTCGACCCGCATGATCTGCGGCACCAGGCTCGGCAGCAGCGACAGCGTGAGGTACCCGTGCGCGATGGTGGAACCGAAGGGCCCGTCCGCCGCCCGCACGGGATCCACGTGGATCCACTGGTGGTCGCCGGTGGCGTCCGCGAAGAGGTCGATCCGCTTCTGGTCCACCTCCAGCCAGTCGCTGGGGCCGAGCGGCTCGCCGATCCCGGCGGTCAGCTCCTCGGCGGACGTGAAGATCCTCGGTTCGGACATACCCGTACCTCTCCCTGACGAATAAGCGCTTGCTCAGCAGCTCAGCATGCTGGGGTCGTATGTATCTGTCAACGACGGGTTCACCGGCCGATGTCGGTCCGGCCGACTACCCTCGGCGGTGTGCCGCAGATTCCCGAAAAAGTCCACGAGCTCACCGTCGGCCAGCTGTCCGCCCGCAGCGGCGCCGCCGTCTCCGCACTGCACTTCTACGAGACCAAGGGCCTGATCACCAGCCGCCGCACGGCCGGGAACCAGCGCCGCTACAGCCGCGACGCCCTGCGGCGCGTGGCCTTCGTACGCGCGGCCCAGCGCGTCGGGATCCCCCTCGCCAGCATCCGCGACGCGCTCGCCCGGCTCCCCGAGGGCCGCACCCCCACCCGCGAGGACTGGGCCCGCCTCTCCGAGAGCTGGCGCGCCGAGCTCGACCACCGCATCAGCCAACTGAGCCGCCTGCGCGACCATTTGACCGACTGCATCGGCTGCGGCTGCCTCTCCCTGGAGAACTGCGCCCTGTCCAACCCGGACGACGTCTTCGGTGAACGCCTCACCGGCTCCCGGCTCTAGGAGGTCTGGTCCCGAGTGGAACCGGTCTGGATGGTGGCGGCGAACGTCGTGGCCTGGCGTCGGCGTGGAGCGGGCGGCCAGGAACTGCGCCCGGGGACGAAGAGCTTCAAGGGCGGGGCGAAGGTGTACGTCGCCCGTGTGCACTGGGGGCCGGGAGGCGACCGGGGCACCGTGATCTATGCGCGCCAGTACCGGGCGGAGATCGCGCCGTCCGGCCCGCACCCGGACCGATGCCTGTGCCACGCGTGCCTCACCGGCGAGTCCGTCTAGAAGGTTGCTGAAAATCTCGGGTTCTGGCCCCGGCTCGGTCGAGTCGGGGCCAGTCTTGTAGGCATGCAGGGGGAATGGGCCGGGGAGACGGTCGGGCCGGATGTGTGGGAGACCTGCCGGGAGTTGATCCCGGCGGGGAGTGTGTTCGCATTCTTGGCCGAGCATCGCGAGGCACTGTTCCCGGCGGGGACCTTCGCCGACATGTATCCCTCGTCCAACGGCCGTCCGAGTCTGCCGCCGCAGGTGCTGGCCGCGACGGTGGTGCTGCAGAGTCTGCAGGGGTTGTCGGACTTTGAGGCCGTTCAGGAACTGCGGTGTGACCTGCGGTGGAAGGCCGCCTGCGGGCTTGGCCTGTATGACATGGCCTTCGATCCGTCGCTGCTGACGTACTTTCGGCGCCGTCTGCGTACTTCGGCCGATCCGATGCGGATCTTCACCACGGTCAAAGAGGTCGTGGCCGCGACCGGCGTACTCAAGGGAAAGCAGCGACGGGCGCTGGACTCCACCGTGCTCGATGACGCGGTGGCCACCCAGGACACCGTCACCCAGATCATCTCCGCGATCCGCCGGGTGATCCGCGAGGTCCCCGGCGGCCAGGAGACGGCCGCGGCGTGGTGCTCGGCGCACGACTACACCGATCCGGGCAAGCCGAAGATCGCCTGGAACGATGAGGCGGCCCGCGCCGCGCTGGTCGACGCGCTGGTGACCGACGCCTTCAACCTCCTCGGGCACCTGCCCGAGGAGGAACTGGGCGAGAAGGCAGCGAACGCGGTGGGCCTGCTGGCCCTGGTCGCTGGCCAGGACGTCGAGCCTGCCGAGGATTCCGACGGCCGCGACGGCCGCTGGCGCATCGCGAAGCGCACAGCGCCGGACCGGATCGTATCGACCGTCGATCCCGACGCCCGTCACATCCACAAGAACCGCACCCGCCACCAGGACGGCTTCAAAGGGCATGTGTCCTTCGAGCCGGAGACCGGGCTGTTCACCGCGGTCGCCCTGACCGGCGGCTATGGTCCCGGCAATCACGAGGCCTCCGTCGCCGCCGATCTGCTGGAGGGGGAAAACGACGGGTTAACCGTGCTCGGCGATTGCGCCTACGGCACCGGTGAACTGCGCGAGCAGCTGCAGGCCGCCGGCCACACTCTGGTGATCAAGCCGCCGCCGATGCGGCGGGCCGTCCCCGGCGGCTTCACCATCGACGACTTCCACATCGACCAGGCGGCCGGCACCGCGACCTGCCCCGCGGGACACACCGCCAACCTCGGGCGGGTCAAAGCGGACGGCGCCCGCACCGCCCAGTTCAAGCGCGGCTGCACCGACTGCCCCCTGCGGGAACGCTGCACAGCCTCCAAGACCGGACGCACCGTGAACGTCCATCCCCAGCACGAGCTGCTGGCCGCGGCCCGAGCACAGGCGGCCACCGACCCGGCCTGGCAGAACGAATACCGCCGATGGCGGCCACCGGTCGAACGCGCCATCGCCTGGCTCGTCGGCAAAGGCAACCGACGAGTCCCGCACCGGGGCGTCATCGCCAACAGCATCTGGCTCCACCACCGCGCCGCCGTCCTCAACCTCCGCCGACTGATCAACCTCGGACTCACCCGGACCGGCCACACCTGGCGTCTCGCCCCAGCCACCACATAGCGAAAGGGGCCGCCCGGCCCACGGCCGGACAGCCCCACAACAAGATCTTCAGCAACCTTCTAGCCAAGTCCGTCCGCCGGAGTCCGCCCGGCGAAGCCGTCACGGGCCGGATCCGGGCCGCCCGGCGGCCTGCCGGGCAAGCTCCGCCGCCGCGACCAGCTCCGCGTTCGACCGCGCCGCCCGGCCGTCCGGAAGGTGCAGCACATCGCCTACGCCGGTCCGCGCGCCCGTACCGCAGCGCGCGGCCAGCCGCAGCACGGGCCAGGAGGCCGCCTCCCGCCCGAACAGCAGCACCGGCACGGGCGGCAGCCGCCGCAGCAGTTCCACGAGCGCCCCCGGGTCGGCGAAGGCCAGTTCGGCGGTCAGCCGGACCCGCGCGTGGTCCCGGCCAGGCCAGGCCAGGAACCGGGCCAGCGGCTCCGGAGCCCCGCTCACCGGAACCTCCGCGTCGACCGCGACCCCGCGCTCCAGCAGGGCCTCGGCCAGCTCCCGGGCCCCGGGCTCCGCGAAACGCACCACCGCCCGGTCCGGCAGCACCGTCCAGGACCGCACCCGCTCCAGCCGCCCCGCCGGATCCGGCTCGGCGGCGACACTGGCGAGCACGCAGAGCGGCACACCGACCCCGGATCCCGCAGCCCCGGCCGCTCCGGATCCCGCCCCGCCGCCGATCCGGTGCTCCGACCCGATGCCCGCGTCCCGCAGGGCCGCCAGCAGCGGTCCCACCACCCGGGGGAGAGGCTCTCGCGACCGCACGGGGTGCGCGGATGCGCCAGTACCTCCCCGGCCCCCGCGGCCACCGCCCCCAGCGCCGATTCCACCAGGTCGCCGGGGGACACCGGCACGGCCGCCCCGTCGGCGGCCCCCCGGGAGCCGTTCAGCGACACCAGCAGCGTGGGCACGGACCGCCCCTGGCCTTGGCCCTGCCCCTGCCCCTGTCCAGGGTCCTGCCCCGTCGGTCTCACGCCGCGCCCGCCAGGCCCGGCCCGGCCGGGGCCGAGTCGGCCAGGGCCGGTCTGGGGACCACGATTCCGCAGCCCGCGCACACCGGGCCGTCCCACGCCCACACCGCGACGCCGGACGCCGCCGGCACCGGCCAGTGCAGTTCCCGCGCCCCGCACACCGGGCAGACCGTGCCCGGCTCCGACTCCAGCGCCGCCACCAGCCGCCGCAGCACCTCGCCCAGCGCCCCCTGCGGCCGGACCCCCGGATCGGCGCACCGCACCACCGCGTCCCCGCTCCCGCCCCAGGCCCACTCCGGCCGCCGCAGCCCGTCGTGCTTCTCGCGCCGGCGCCGCTCCGCGAACTGGCGCTCGTACTCCAGCCAGACCGCCCGCGCCTCCTCCAGCTCCTCCAGCGCGGCCACCAGCCGCAGCGGATCGGCCCCCCGGTCCTCGGGGCCGATCCCGTGCCGGTCGCACAGGTGCCACCAGGTCGCGCGGTGCCCGTAGGGGGCGAACCGCTCCAGGCAGCGGCGCAGCGAATGGCGCCGCAGGGCACGGTCGTTGCGCGCATCGCGCACCTGGTAGGCCAGACTCCGGAATCCCGCCATCACACCTTCACCTCCGCCGAGCGCCCAGCACCGAGCGCCGCGCCCGCCGCACGGTGTCACTTACAAGCGCCGGGCCGTTTTGCCCAACATGCCCGGCCCGGTGCGGGCGCATGCGGGGGCGGTCGAGGCGTGCGGGTGGCACGTGGCCGGAACTCAGCGCCCCATGCGCCCCGCGACGACCACCAGCCGGGCCAGTTCCTCGTGGCAGATGTCGCTGTGCGCCCCCGAAGGGGCCCCGCCGCTGCGCACCACGGAACCGGCGTCGACGCTGACGCAGCCCGTCGTCGGGAGGCCGCCGCGCAGGGCCGCGTCGAGGGTCAGCCGCGGTGTGCCGGGCACCGCCTGCACCCCGTCGTGCCCGATGGCGCCCCACCGGTCGTCGAATCCCATGAGACCGGCTGAATCGCCCGCCATCCGGGAGGCCAGCGGGTAGAAGACCTTGAGCGCCGAGTCGTAGGGGGAGTGGCAGGCCGCCACCGGGCCGTCGACCCGGCCCTGCAGTCCGTGCAGGGCGCCGCGGCGGTCCCGGTCGTGGGGCAGACTCTCGGCGAACGCGTAGTGGGAGAAGGCTCCTTGGAGGAGCGTCAGGGATTTCACGTTGCGGGCCCCGGTCGGCAGTGCGCGCAACGCGAAGGACACCACCCGGCCGCCGAAGCTGTGGCCGATGAGGTGGATCCGCAGGGCCGGGCGGCGGCCGGCCAGTTCCGCCAGGACCGGGCCGAGGCCGTGCTCGCCGACCACTCCGGCCCGTGCCTTCATCTGGTAGTACGTGGCCTGGCGCAGCACCTCCTTGGCGCCGTTCCACAGCGTCCGCATCCCGCCGCCGACCGAGAAGCCCTCGCCCGCGCAGCCGCCGGAGGATTCCCTGGGGAGCGTGGCGCCCGCCTCGATCAGGGCCTCGGTGAAGCTCCGGCACACCTGGAGCACGTCTTCGCTGAGGAAGGCGGGGACCTCGCGGGGGGTGAAGGCCGCCGCCAGATCGTCGCCCGCGCCCACCCCGTCCACCCCGGCCAGCTCCCGGACCAGCGCCCCGAACTCGGCGAACGCGCCCTCCTGCGCCGGGCGTTCCTCAAGGAGTTCGGCGATTCGGTCCAGCTCCGCGGCCCGGCCGGGCCAGAACGCGCCGAGCGCCTGCCGGGTGGCCGGGTCCAGGGCCGCCCCGTGGCCCGGCTCCGCGAGCAGCCCCGGCGCGGCGGATGCACCGGGCCCGCCGAGCAGCCCGTCGGCTCCGAGCAGCCCGCGGGCGTTCCGTGCGTCGAAGTCGGGGATCGGCTCGTCCGCGAACCGGATCGAGGGCCACACGACCCCCACGTACCCCAGCCGCACCCCGCTCCCCACCAGATCCGCGAAGGGGGCGTAGAACCGGTCGAAGAGCCGGATCGCGGTGGACCTCTCGGAGTTCCATCCGTGGGCGAAGACCAGCAGGTCGGTGGCCTCGATCCCGAAGAGTGCCTCACGCGTGCCCGGGGCCGCGTCGCCCTCGGAGTCGAAGGTCAGCTCCAGGTACGGGTGGACCCCGATCCCCGCCGTCTGCGCCGCCAGTCCGCCGATGTCCACCATGACGTCCCCCTCCACGCCGTGTCCCTGTCCGACAGCATCCTGCGGGGACGCCGACCCGGCCATACCCCGGGACGCACCGGCTCACGGATAGAGCAGGTACTTCTCCCGCACCGCCGCGAATCCCGCCAGGCCCGCCGCCCAGTCGCCGGCGACCTCCTCCACCCCGGCTCCCGCGTCGATCATCCGCCGGACCCGGTCGGAGCCCGTGAGCCGGTCGATCCACTGGTCCGTCCGCCACGCGAAGCCGCTCCATGTCCGCTTCGCCGTGACCAGCAGCCCGATGCCGGCCCGTACCGGGTCGAAGGCCTCCCGGTCGTGCACGATCATCCGGACCCCGCCGCAGACCTTCCCCGCGTGCTTGGAGAAGGACGGCGTGAAATACGCCTCCCGGAACCACACGCCCGGCAGTTCCAGCGCGTTCGCGGCCTGCGCCCAGCGCCGGTCGATTCCCTGCGCGCCGATCAGCTCGAAGGGGGTGGTGGTGCCGCGCCCCTCCGACAGGTTCGTCCCCTCGAACAGGCAGGTGCCGGCGTACGCGAGGGCCGTGCCCGGGGTCGGCATGTTCGGGCTGGGCGGCACCCAGGGCAGCCCGGTCGCGTCGAAGAACGACTCCCGCCGCCACCCCGTCATCCGGACCACCTTCGGCTCGGCGGCTCCCGGGCCCAGGAACTCGCCCGCGAAGAGCCCGGCCAGCTCGCCCGCCGTCATCCCGTGCGCGAGCGCGATCGGCTCCCGGCCCACGAAGCTCGCGTACGGGCGCTGCAGGACGGGCCCGGCCGCTCGTCGGCCGCCGACCGGGTTGGGCCGGTCCAGCACCACCACCGCCTTGCCTGCGAGGGCGGCCGCGCGCATGCAGTCGTAGAGGGTCCAGATGTAGGTGTAGAAGCGGGCCCCGACGTCCTGGATGTCGAAGACCACGGTGTCGATCCCGGCCGCCGTGAAGACGTCCGCGAGCTGCTGCCCGCTCTTGTCGTACGTGTCGTGGACGGGCAGCCCGGTCGCCGGATCCCGCCCGGCCCCCTCCGAATCGCCCGCCTGCGCCGTACCGCGGAAGCCGTGCTCGGGGCCGAACACCGCGACCAGGCGCACGCGTTCGTCGGCGTCCAGGACGTCGACCAGGTGGCGGGCGTCCGCGGTGATCCCGGTGGGGTTGGTGACCACCCCGACCCGCTGACCGGCCAGGGCGGCGTACCCGTCGGCGGCGAGGCACTCGAAGCCGGTCCGCACCCGGTCGGGGGGCAGGTCGGCGGCAGCGGCCGGTGCCGGGCCGGAGCCCGCGGCGCTCCCGGCGGCCCCCGCAGTACTTCCGGCGGCCCCCACGGCGCCCAGGCTTCCCGCAGCTCCGGCCAGACCGAGCAACCCACGTCGCGACAGCGTCATCGCGCCAAACTAGGGCGCCGACCCCTTCCGCCCCGACATACCGACTGGTTAGTCTGCCGGTGATCCGAAGCGCGCCGGCCGCGAGGTGGCTGTCGGCGGCCGGCCATGAAGGGTGATCTCCGTGAACGCGTTCCAGGACCAGCGAGTCGTCGTCACCGGAGCGGGGGGCGGCATCGGCGCCGCCCTCGCCCGCCGGTTCGCCGCCGAGGGGGCCACGGTCGTGGTCAACGACCTCGACGCCGCCAAGGCCGCCGCCGTCGCGGACGGGATCGGCGCCCGCGCCGTCGCCGTCCCCGGCGACGCCTCCGCGGTCGTCGCCGCGGCCCGCGAAGCGCTCGGCGGCACGGTGGACGTGTACTGCGCCAACGCCGGACTCGCCTCCGGCGGCGACGCCTTCGCGGAGGAGGCCGTCTGGGAGGCGGCCTGGGACACCAACGTCATGGCCCACGTGCGCGCGGCCAGGCAGCTGCTGCCCGACTGGCTGGAGCGCGGGAGCGGCCGCTTCGTGTCCACCGTCTCGGCCGCCGGGCTGCTGACCATGATCGGAGCGGCCCCGTACAGTGTCACCAAGCACGGCGCGCTCGCCTTCGCGGAATGGCTCTCGCTGACCTACCGCCACCGCGGGCTCCAGGTCCACGCCATCTGCCCGCAAGGGGTCCGGACCGACATGCTCACCGCCGCGGGATCGGCGGGCGAGCTGGTCCTCGCGCCGACCGCGATCGAGCCGGAAGCGGTCGCGGACGCACTGTTCGACGGCATGGAGAAGGGCCGGTTCTTGATCCTCCCGCACCCCGAGGTCGGGGACTTCTACGCGGCCCGCGCCACCGATGCGGAGCGCTGGCTCGGCGGCATGAACCACCTCCAGCGCAAATGGGAGGCCCGATGACCCAGGAAACCCCGGACGCCCCGGCCACACCGGAAACCCCCGTAACCCCGGACGCGGCCCCCGCCCCGCCCTCCCGCTACGCCGCCCAACCCTGGCTGGCCCGCCTCACCCCGGTCCAGCGGGCCCCCATCGCGCCCCTGCCCAGCGTGCTGCACGCCTTCCGCGCCGCCGTGGCCCGCGCCCCCGAACGCACCGCGCTCGCCTACTTTGACGGCCGCATCGGCTACGCCGAGGCAGACGCGCTCTCCGACTCCCTCGCCGGCCACCTCGCCGCCCGCGGCATCGGCCGCGGCGACCGGGTCGCGGTCATGCTCCAGAACACCCCGCACTTCGTGCTCGCCGTGCTGGCCGCCTGGAAGGCCGGCGCGGTCGTGGTCCCGCTCAACCCGATGTACAAGTCCGGCGAGGTCGGCCACATCCTGCGCGACTCCGGGGCCGCCGCTCTGGTGTGCGACGCCCGCGCCTGGCCCGCGTACCTGCGCGAGGCCTCGTACGGCACCGGTGTCCGGCTCACCCTGACCGCGTCCGACCTGGACTTCCAGACCCGCGACGACGTACGGGTCCTCGCGCCGGGCCGGCCGGAGCAGGCGGCCGACGCCGACGATCTCGCCGAAGTGGCCCGGCGGGGCCTGCCCGCACCGCCGGATCCGGGTCCGGCCGCCACCGCCACCGCCCTCATCAGCTACACCTCCGGCACCAGCGGCACCCCCAAGGGCGCCATGAACCCGCACGGCGCCCTCACCCACAACGCCACGCGCCAGGTCACCGGTCACCCCCTCCCCGAGGGCGCCGGCTACTTCGCCCTCGCCCCCCTCTTCCACATCACCGGCATGGTCTGCGAGCTCGCCGCCTGCTTCACCAACGCCGGCACCCTCGTCCTCGCCCACCGCTTCGACGCCGGCGTGGTCCTCGACGCCTTCCTCGAACACCGCCCCGCCTACACCGTGGGGCCGGCCACCGCCTTCATGGCGCTGGCCGCCCAGCCCGGAGTTACCCCGGAGCACTTCGCCTCGTTCCGGGTGATCTCCTCCGGCGGGGCCCCGCTGCCGCCCGCCCTCGTCGAACGCCTCCGCGACGCCTTCGGCTTCTACCTGCGCAACGGCTACGGCCTCACCGAGTGCACCGCCCCCTGCGCCTCCGTGCCCGCGCACCTCGAAGCCCCCGTGGACCCCGCCTCCGGCACCCTCTCCGTGGGCGTGCCCGGCGCCGACACCCTCGTGCGGATCCTCGACGAGAGCGGAGCCGAGGTCCCCTTCGGCGAGAGCGGCGAGATCGCCGTCCGCGGCCCCCAGGTCGTCCCCGGCTACTGGGGGCTGCCCGCCGACACCGCCAAGGCCTTCCCCGACGGTGAACTGCGCACCGGAGACGTCGGGTTCATGGACACGGACGGCTGGCTCTACGTGGTCGACCGCAAGAAGGACATGATCAACGCGTCCGGTTTCAAGGTCTGGCCGCGCGAGGTCGAGGACGTGCTCTACACCCACCCCGCCGTGCGCGAGGCGGCCGTCGTCGGCATCCCCGACCCCTACCGCGGCGAGAGCGTGAAGGCCTACGTGAGCCTGCGCCCCGGGACCACGGCCGACCCGGCGGAACTGTCCGCGTACTGCGCCGCACGCATCGCCGCGTACAAGTACCCGCGCCAGGTCGAGATCCTGCCTGTCCTTCCGAAGACGACCAGTGGCAAGATCCTGCGACGGGAACTGCGCGACCGCGGCTGAAAACAGCTGCACGCCGCACAGCCTAGGGATCAGGAAAGGAAGGCGAGCGCCATGGCCGCCAAGACCACGACGGAGACCGTCGGCGCACACGAGGCCCCGGTACCGCAGCGCCTGCTGGCCGTCGCGACCAGGCTGTTCGCCGAGCGCGGCTACGAACGCACCTCGGTGCAGGAGATCGTCGAGGCGGCCGGGGTCACCAAGGGCGCGCTCTACCACTACTTCGGATCCAAGGACGATCTGCTGCACGAGGTGTACGCACGGATGCTCCGGCTCCAGCAGCAGCGGCTCGACGCGGTGGCCGATTCCGATGCCCCCGTGGAGGAGCGGCTGCGGGCCGCCGCCGCCGACGTGGTGGTGACCACCATCGAGAACCTCGACGACGCGTCGATCTTCTTCCGGTCGATGCACCAACTGAGCCCGGAGAAGTTCAAGCAGGTGCGGGCGGAGCGCCGGCGCTACCACGAGCGGTTCCGGGCGCTGGTCGAGGAGGGGCAGCGCTCCGGGGTCTTCTCCACCGCGACCCCGGCGGACCTGGTGGTGGACTACCACTTCGGGTCCGTCCACCACCTGTCGACCTGGTACCGCGAGGACGGCCCGCTCACCCCGCAGCAGCTGGCCGACCACCTCGCGGACCTGCTCCTGCGGGCGCTGCGCCCGTAGCCCGCCGCTCACACCGACGCGGTCGCCAGGGCCGGGTAGTCGTTGTACCCCTCCGCCCCCTGTACGTGCATCAGGAACTCGGGGCGGAGCTCGTTGAGGGGGGCGTCCGCCCGCAGCCGGGCCACGAAGTCGGGATTGGCGAGGAAGCCCCGGCCCAGCGAGACCAGGTCGGCGCCCTCGGCCAGGAGCCGTTCGGCGACGCCCTTGCCGCCGTCGGCCTCGAACTGCTCCCGGGTGAGCGCCTGGTTGGCGATCAGCGTGCCCGGCCAGGCCTTGCGGTGCTCCTGGAACCGGGCCCGCTGCCCGTCGGCGTAGAGGATGTGGACATAGACCGGGTCGATCTCCGCCAGGGCCGCCAGCAACACCGGGTAGATCTCCTCGGTGTCGCCCTCCTCGATGCCGTTGACGCCCGCTCCGGGCGAGATCCGTATGCCCACCCGCTCCCGGCCGATGGCCCCGGCGACGGCCCGCACCACCTCGACGGCGAACCGGATCCGGTTCTCCACCGGGCCGCCCCACTCGTCGGTCCGCAGGTTGGTGCCCCGCGCCAGGAACTGGTGGGGCAGGAAGCCGTTGGCGGCGTGCACCTCCACCCCCGCGAAACCGGCCTCCACGGCATTGCGGGCCGCGGTCACGAAGTCGGCGACGGTGGACCGGATTTCCCCGGCCGTCATCGCGCGGGGAACGGCGGCGTCCCGCAGCCCGCCGGGGGTGTGCAGCTGCTCGGGGAGCCGTACGGCGGACGGCGCGAGCGGGACGTGGCCGCTGGTGTCCGGGTGACCGACCCGGCCGCCGTGTTCCAGCTGGAGGAACATGGCCGCGCCGCCGCCCAGTCCGTCGGCGCCCGCCCGCACCGCGTCGGTGACCCGGCGCCATCCGGCGATCTGCTCCGCGGTGTGGATGCCGGGGATGTTCGGGTAGGCCTGGCCCACGGCGCTCGGCGCGGTGCCCTCGGCGATGATCAGACCGGCCGTGGCCCGCTGCGCGTAGTGGACGGCCATCAGCTCCCCGGGGACTCCGTCGGCGCCCACCCGATTACGGGTCAGGGGTGCCATCACCAGGCGGTTGGGGAGTTCGAGCCCGCCGAGCACGGCGGAGTCGAAGAGACGGGAAGCGGTGGGAAGGACCTGCTGCGAGTTCGTCATGCCCGTAACCTAAAACCTGACACCAATGTCAGATTCAAGTGCGGAGACGGCGGGGGCGGGGCATGCGGATCGGCGAACTGGCGGCGCGCACCGGGGTCAGCGAGCGCTCGCTGCGCTACTACGAGACGCAGGGGCTGCTGGTCTCCGGCCGGACCCCCGGCGGCCACCGCGACTACGCGGAGCGGGCGGTGGACCGGGTCATCCGGATCCAGGAGCTCTACGCGGCGGGCCTGCACAGCGCGAAGATCGCGCAGATCCTGCCGTGTATGCGTGATGCGGACGGCGGGCCGAACGTACGGGCCACCCCCGCGCTCGTCGCCGAGCTGAAGACGGAACGGGACCGGATCGACCGGCTGATCGCCGATCTGATCCGGTCCCGTGAGGTACTGGACGAGGTCATCGACACGGCGGCGGGCCGCACCGCCGCGCCGATGACCTCGGCCGTCGAAAGGTCCTAGCCGAGCGGGGCCACGTCGCGCTTCCAGGTCTCCTTGGCCACCACGGCGAAGGAGATGTACCAGGCGACGCCGGCCGTGAACAGGCCGAGGAAGCCGCCGGTGTGGCCGAGCGCGGTGCTCTCGGCCAGGTCGCCGAGGGCGAGGAAGAGGAAGGTCAGCGCCAGCGAGACGAACAGCACGCGGTGCGCGACGTCCAGCTTCATCGCGGCGATCGACATGTACGCGGTGAAGATGAACCAGGCCACGAGGAACCAGCCGGTCGCCACGTGCGCCTGGTCGGCGGGCAGCGTCGGGACGACGAACTTCACGTAGGCCGCGAAGGACATCCAGAACGCGCCGTACGAGACGAACGCCGTGGTTCCGAAGGTGTTGCCGCGGCGGAACTCCAGCAGGCCCGCGACGAACTGCGCGAGGCCGCCGTAGAACAGCGCCAGCGGCAGCACGACGGCACTGAGCGCGGCGTTCGAGATCAGGCCCGAGTTGAAGAGGCTGAGCACGAAGGTGGTCAGGGCGAACGCCGCCAGGCCGAGCGGGCCCGGATTGGCCATGGGCTGCGGCGCGGTGGCGGGAGAGGTCGCGGCTTGCGGCGCGGCGGTGGGGACCAGGGTGGAGCTGGGCATGGCGAAGGGTACTTTCACTGGGGGGCATACCGAATATATCGGACTTCCCAAGTGGTCTGGACCAGTAAAGGTCCACCGTCGCGGGACCGAAGTCCCGCGCCGGACCGCCCCCGGCGCCCGGGGCCGCACCCCCTCCGGGCGCGGCCCGTCGCTCCCGTCAGGCCCACCAAGAACTACCGGTACCGCTTGAGCTCCCGGTGCGCGAGCGAGCGCTGGTGGACCTCGTCCGGTCCGTCCGCCAGGCGCAGCGTGCGCGCCGCCGCCCACAGCTCCGCCAGCGGGAAGTCCTGGCTGACCCCGCCCGCGCCGTGCAGCTGTACCGCCTGGTCGAGGATGCCGACGACCGCCCGCGGAGTCGCGATCTTGATGGCCTGGATCTCGGTGTGCGCGCCCCGGTTCCCGACCGTGTCCATCAGCCAGGCCGTCTTCAGCACCAGCAGCCGCAGCTGCTCCACGGTGACCCGGGCGTCCGCGATCCAGTTCTGTACGACGCCCTGCGCGGCCAGCTCCTTGCCGAAGGCGGTACGTCCGATCGCGCGCCGGCACATCAGCTCGATGGCCCGCTCCGCCATCCCGATGAGCCGCATGCAGTGGTGGATCCGGCCCGGCCCGAGCCGGGCCTGGGCGATGGCGAAGCCGCCGCCCTCCTCGCCGATCAGGTTCGCCGCCGGGACCCGGACCCCGTCGAAGACCACCTCCGCGTGACCGCCGTGGTCGTGGTCCTCGTACCCGTACACCGTCATCGCGCGCCGGACCTCGACCCCCGGGGTGTCCCGGGGGACCAGGATCATCGACTGCTGGCGGCGCGGGTCGGACCCGTCGGGGTCCGTCTTGCCCATCACGATGAAGATCTTGCAGTCGGGGTTCATGGCGCCGGAGATGAACCACTTGCGGCCCGTGACCACGTACTCGGAGCCGTCCGCGGAGCGCTCGATCCGCGTCTCGATGTTCGTCGCGTCCGAGGAGGCCACCTCGGGCTCGGTCATTGCGAAGGCCGACCGGATCTCCCCGGCCAGCAGCGGCTGGAGCCACTGCTTCTTCTGTGCCTCGTCCCCGAACTGCGCCAGCAGCTCCATGTTCCCGGTGTCCGGAGCCGCGCAGTTCGTCGCCATCGGCGCCAGGTGCGGGCTGCGGCCGGTGATCTCGGCGAGCGGGGCGTACTGGAGGTTGGTCAGCCCGGCGCCGTACTCGGCATCGGGCAAACCGTGCTCGTTCACCAAGAAGAGGTTCCAGAGCCCCTGGCGGCGCGCCTCGGCCTTCAGTTCACCGAACACGGCCGGGGTGTCCCAGGGCGAGGCCAGCCGCGCGCGCTGCTCGGCGGCGACGGGTTCCGCCGGGTAGACGTGCTCCTCCATGAACGTCAGGAGCCGCCCGCGCAGTTCCTCGGTCCGGGCGTCGAATGCGAAATCCATCGTGGGCTCCTCAGCCTTCCTGGAGGGTGGTCAGGGTGGTCAGGCCGTGCTCGATGAAGACCGGGACCAGCTCGCCGATCCGGTCGAACCCCGCGCCGACGGTCTGCCCGAGCGTGAAGCGGTAGTGGATGCCCTCGAGGATCACCGCGAGCTTGAACCACGCGAAGGCGGTGTACCAGGCGATCTCCGAGGTGTCCCGGCCCGAACGGGCCGCGTACCGCTCGATGAGCTCGGCGGGCGCCGGATGGCCCGGAGCACCGCTTGTCGTGCTCACCGGGGACCGGGTCAGGCCCAGGTCGGAGCTGTACATCACCAGCAGTCCGAGGTCCGTCAGCGGATCGCCGAGCGTGGACATCTCCCAGTCCAGCACCGCCCGGATCGCATCGTCCGGGCCGCCGATCAGCACGTTGTCGAGCCGGAAGTCCCCGTGCACCACCGTGGCCGCGGGGGAGCGGGGCAGGGACCGCCCGAGGGAGGCGTGCAGTTCGTCGATCCCCGCCAGCTCACGCCCCCGGGAGGCCGCGAGCTGCTTGCCCCAGCGGCGCAGCTGCCGGTCCAGGAAGCCCTCGGGCCGGCCGAAGTCGCCCAGTCCCACCGCGTCCGGGTCCACCGCGTGCAGGTCGACCAGGGTGTCCACGAGGCCCAGTACCGCCCGCCGGGTCCGCTCGGGGCCGAGCGCTGCCAGCTCGCCGGCCGTGCGGAACGGCACCCCGTCCACGAACTCCATGACGTAGAACGGCGCGCCCAGCACGGCCTCGTCCTCGCACAGCAGCAGCGGCCGCGGCACCGGCACCGCCGTGCCGTGCAGCGCCGCGATGACCCGGTGCTCGCGCCGCATGTCGTGCGCGGTGGCCAGTACGTGGCCCAGCGGCGGCCTGCGCACCACCCAGCGGGAGACCCCGTCGCCGACCTCGTAGGTCAGGTTCGAGCGGCCGCCCTCGATCAGCCGGCCGGTCAGCGGCCCGGCCACGAGCCCCGGCCGCACCCGGTCGAGATGACCGCGCAGCTGCTCCAGATCGAGGCCTCGCGGATGGGACGGCGAAGGTCCCGGGGCTGAGGTCATGGTGCGCACCTCCGTACGGAGTTGACGACGACGGATCGGACGCGACCCATCATGCCGACCAGTCGGTATGCCGTCCAGTGGGTGGACGGAGGAACACTCCGCCGACCACCGGGATCCAGGCCCCCGGGGACCCGGGCCCGCCGGGTGTCAGGCGTGGCAGAGGATCGGCGTCCCGCCGTTCATCACCGTCATGTCCCGCAGCACCGTCAGGATGTCCAGCGGCACGCCCTCGGGCTCACCGGCCAGCTCCGCGTACGCCCGGTGCAGGTTCGCCACCAGCCGCTCGCTCTCCCGCCAGGCCGCGAACTCGCCGAGATCGGCCTGCCGGGCCACCTCCAGCGGGGTCTGCCCCTTCGCCCTGCCCTCCCGGGCGAGCTCGGCCACGTACCGCAGATAGCGCTCGGTGGCCTCGTAGGCGCCGGGATCCGTGAGCGGCCCGTGCCCGGGTACGACGGTCTCCGCCCCCAGCGAGCGCAACAGCTCCAGTGCCCGCAGCGACCCGGCCAGGGAACCCATCGCCAGGAACGGCGTGCCCTGCGCGAAGACCAGGTCCCCGGTGAACACGATCCGCTGCCGGGGCAGCCACACCACGGAGTCGCCGGTGGTGTGCGCGACGCCCGGGTGGATCACCTGGACCTCGGTCTCGCCCACGTGCAGCGTCATGCGGTCGCTGTACGTCAGGTCGGGGGCGGTGATGTCTATCGCGCCGAAGTCGGTCGCCGGCCAGATCATCTCCAGCTGGTGCCCGGCGGCGAGCTGCTCGGACCGCGCGTTGTCGTGCCCCAGGATCAGCGCCTCGGGGGCGAACACGCCGTTGCCGTAGGTGTGGTCGCCGTGGTGGTGGGTGTTGACCACCGTGCGGGGGAGCGGCGCACCGGCGGCCTCCACCGCCGCGCGCAGGGCCAGCGCCCGCCGCTCGGTGGCGGCCGTGTCGACCAGCAGGGTCCGGCCGCCGCCGGTCACGAAGCCCGCGTTGTTCAGGCACCAGCCGCCGTCGGGCTGCACGTAGGCGTACACCCCGTCCGCGGGCTGGACGAGGTAGGGCTCTTCTACGGGCATCTGCGCTCTCCCCGGGTCGCTGTGACGGGCTGTCGGCATCCTGCCAGTCGCGGCGGCGCGGGGGGAGGGCGGGGGTTCGGCGGGTGGACCGGACGGCGCCCGGGGATCCGCAGGGCCACTCAGGAACCCTCGAGGTCCCTCAGAGCACCTCAGGGTCCCTCGGAGACCCTCAGGGGCCGTCGAGGGACCCTCAGTGGTCGTCGTAGTGTCCGTCGTGCGCGGCGTGCCGGTGTCCGTCGTGCAGGTAGTCGACGTGGTCGCCGTGCGGGACGGAGCCGTGTCCGCAGTCCGAGCCGTGCGTGTGCTCGTGCCCGCCGTGCTCGGTGTGCGTGGCCGGCTCGCATTCGTCCCAGTGGCCGGAGTGCTCGCGGTGCAGATGGCCGTCGTGCGCGTAGTCGACGTGGTCGCCGTGCTCGACCTCGGTGTGGCCGCAGTCGGGGCCGTGCGCGTGGGAGTGCTCGTGCGTGGGGTGCTCTCGGTGCATGGTCGTCATGGCGCCGACGCTAGTGCGCTGCGACCCGCTTCGCCCGTTGTGTCCGCTGCGCGCCGGAGTGGCGCGCAAGGCGGACCATCGGTTCTCCGGATCAGACGATGACCGCCATCGCGAAGACGGCGAGCGCCACCGTGCACGCCGTCGCCGCGAGCGCCGCCCCCGGGGTCAGCCCACCCGGCCGGGCCGCCGACAGCTCCCGCATCCGCCGGTGCGCCACCCCCATGAAGGCCAGCATGACCAGCGCGATCACCGCCACCCCGGCCAGTCCCGCCGGGGAGCCGTTCCTGTGCAGGGCCTGGCGCAGCGCCAGTACGGCCGCCACCGTGCACGAGAGCGTGGTGCGCCGCCACGCGAGCCGGGTCCGCTCCGGCTGCAGCCCCGCGTCCCGGCCGCCGGCGGACCGGCTGCCGGAGCCACCGCCGGAGCCGCGGGACCGGTCGCCGGAGCCGCCGGGTCCGTCGCCGCTCGTGACGCTCACCGCCCCGTGGTCCAGCCCAGCAGTACGACCACGACCATCGCCACCGCGACCAGCCCCACCCCCAGGCTCAGCACCACCGGGAACCGGGACAGCGGCAGGTCCTCGCCGCGCCGCATCGCCCGCTCGCACTGCACCCAGTGGTTCACCGCCCGCAGCGCGCAGGCCCCGCCCACCGCGAGCAGGGCGAAGGCCATGCCGACGCGGACCCCCCACCGCAGGTCGGGCAGGAACTGGTCCACGGCGAAACCGCCGCCGACCAGGGCCAGGGCGGTCCGGATCCAGGCCAGGAAGGTCCGCTCGTTGGCCAGCGAAAAGCGGTAGTCGGGGGTCTCGCCCTCTTCCTTCACCCGCTCCGGTGCGAACCAGAGCCGTACATCCCTGCCGAAGTCGATCACCTGCACCAATCTACTGCGCTACCGGGCATCCGCCCGGAACTCCCGCAGCCGTCGGTACGCCGCCAGACCGTCCGCCACCCAGGGCCACGACCCGTCCTCGACCCGCCGCACCACCTCCTCCTCCGGCAGCCACGTGTGCCAGGCCACCTCCGAGGCCTGCGGCCGGACGGGCAGCTCGCAGCGCACCTCGTGCACGTAGGACCACCAGGACCCGCCCGGACCCTCGTACAGGAACTTGAACAGCGGCTCCGGCTGCGCCAGCCCCGATACCCCGAGCTCCTCCTCGGCTTCCCGCAGGGCGGCCGAGGCGTAGCTCTCGCCGGCCCCGACCACCCCGCCCACGAACATGTCGTAGTGCGAGGGGAAGACCAGCTTCGAGGCCGTCCGGCGGTGCACGAACACCCGCCCCTGCCCGTCCCTGGCCAGCACGAACACGCACCGGTGGATCAGTCCGGCCGCGTACACCTCGCCGCGTCGGGCCTGCCCCGTCACCCGGTCCTCCCGGTCCACCACGTCCAGTACCTCGTCGGCCGCGCCCATACCTTCGTCCCCTCACTCCTGTTGACTGGTTACCGCTCCGTAGCAAAGGATCGCCCCACCACCGACGGAGGACGGGTTTCGCATGACGTACGACGCAGACGTGATCGTGATCGGGGCCGGGCTCGCGGGTCTCGTGGCCACCGCCGAGCTCGTCGACGCCGGCCGCAAGGTCATCCTGCTCGACCAGGAGCCCGAACAGTCCATCGGCGGCCAGGCGCACTGGTCCTTCGGCGGGCTGTTCTTCGTCGACTCGCCCGAGCAGCGCCGCATGCGGATCAAGGACACCCGTGAGCTGGCCCTCCAGGACTGGGCCGGCACCGCCGGCTTCGACCGCGAGGAGGACGCCTGGCCGCGCCGCTGGGCCGAGGCCTACGTGGACTTCGCGGCAGGCGAGAAGCGCCCCTGGCTGCACGCCCAGGGGGTCCGCTTCTTCCCCGTGGTCGGCTGGGCGGAGCGCGGCGGCTACGACGCGAACGGCCACGGCAACTCCGTACCCCGCTTCCACATCACCTGGGGCACCGGCCCCGGCCTGGTGGCACCCTTCGAACGCCGGGTCCGCGCCGGAGTGGCCCGGGGCCTGGTCCAGCTGAAGTTCCGCCACCGGGTCACCGGGCTCGCGCGCACGGACGGCACGCTCGACACCGTGACGGGCGAGATCCTGACCCCCTCCGACGCCGTACGGGGCACCGCGAGCGGACGCGAGAGCGCCGGCGAGTTCTCGCTGCGCGCCCAGGCCGTGATCGTGACCAGCGGCGGCATCGGCGGCAACCACGACCTGGTGCGCCGGCAGTGGCCGGCCCGGCTAGGCACCCCGCCGGAGCGGATGCTCTCCGGGGTCCCGGCGCACGTGGACGGACTGATGCTGGGCATCGCGGAGGAGGCCGGTGCCAGCCACATCAACAAGGACCGGATGTGGCACTACACCGAGGGCATCGAGAACTGGAACCCGATCTGGGCCGAGCACGGCATCCGCATCCTGCCCGGCCCGTCCTCGCTCTGGCTGGACGCGACGGGCAAGCGGCTCCCCGTACCGCTGTTCCCGGGCTTCGACACCCTCGGCACGCTCGACCACATCATGAGGACCGGCCACGACCACACTTGGTTCGTCCTCAACCAGCGCATCATCGGCAAGGAGTTCGGCCTCTCGGGCTCCGAACAGAACCCCGACCTGACCGGCAAGTCGGTCCGCGGGGTCATCGACCGGGCGCGCCAGGCCGTACCCGGCCCGGTGAAGGCCTTCATGGACAAGGGCGCCGACTTCGTCGTCGAGAAGGACCTCGCCGCCCTGGTGCGCGGCATGAACGCGGTGACCAAGGAAGGGCTGCTCGACGAGGAGACGGTCCGCCGCGAGATCGTCGCCCGGGACCGGGAGATCGCCAACCCCTTCACCAAGGACCTCCAGGTCACGGCGATCCACGGAGCCCGCAAGTACCTCGGCGACAAGCTGATCCGCACCGCCGCCCCGCACCGGATCCTGGACCCGGCGGCGGGCCCGCTGATCGCCGTCCGGCTCTCGATCCTGACCCGCAAATCGCTGGGCGGACTGGAGACCGACCTCTCCTCCCGGGTCCTGACGGAGACGGGCGAACCCCTGCCGGGCCTCTACGCGGCGGGCGAGGCCGCGGGCTTCGGCGGCGGCGGCGTCCACGGCTACCGGGCCCTGGAGGGCACCTTCCTCGGCGGCTGCATCTTCTCGGGCCGCGCGGCGGGCCGAGCCGCGGGCCGCGCGGTGGGCTGAGCCGCGGGCCTGAGCGGAGCCCGGACGGCGGCCGGGTGGTGAGCGGGGGAGCGGGGGAGCGGCCCGGGCGGAGCCCGGCCGGGGCTCGGGGCGGCCGGTAGCCGGGCCCACCGGGGCCCTGCCGGAATTCCCCGTGGGACAGGCGTCATTCGGCCACCGGCGCATAACCTTCGCCCGCCACCGGCAGGGGTCCCGCCCCGGTCCTGCGCCTGGCCGGCGCCGCCGCAGCCGGGGCCTGCGCCCCGCTCGGGGCGGCCGCCACCGGCCGGCCGCGCGGCGGGCCCCGGAGCGCGAAGGGGGCGGTCGGGAGGTCTTCGCGGGTCGCCGCGGACCGCCGCGGAGCCCGCCCGTGAGCCGCGCGGGGCCGCCCCGGAGCGGGCCTCCAGCGGAGTCGATCCCCCAACTCGCGAGCTTTTCGCACCAGTTGAAACGCGCCAGCCAGTGGACTGGACCTTGACGCGGAGCTGTGCGCACCGCTTTGCTGTGCGTGATCATTCGGCAACGCCGTCCAACCGCCCGCGCCTTGGAGGGAAACCGCGGATGTCTCCGCCTCCGCCGCCCCTCGGCCGCGCCCGCAAGCGGGACGCCCAGCTCTTCGACCCGGCACTCTGCGACTCCGAACTCGTCGACGTGCGCACCCAGTTCACCCAGGGCCGCTGGTCGAAGGCGCGCTCCCTCCTCGTGGCCACCGGCGACGACTGGGACCGCCGGGGCCACCGCCTCGTCGTCCTCGCCGAGACCCCGGCCGCCACCGCCTGGGCACGCGAATGGCTCCTCGCCGAACCGGAGAGCGCCGACGCCGTCACCCTCCTCGCCTGCGCGGCCGTCTTCACCGCCCTGCGCCGCAAGGGCACCCCCGAGGCCGCCGACGAGGCCTGCCACCGGGCCGCGGCCCTCTCCCCGGCCGACCCCACCCCCTGGCTCGGCCTGCTGCTCCTGAGCCGGGCCTTCGGCACCGAAGAGGAGTTCAGCCGCCACTTCGACCAGGTCCGGGCCCGCCACCGCGAGCACCACCACGCCCACCACCTGATGGTCTCCCTGCTGGCCGAGCGCACCCCCGGATCCGGCCACGACCCGCTCCACGAGGTCTACGACTTCGCCGCCTGGGCCGCCGAGGAGTCCCCGGCCGACTCCCCGCTCGCCGTCCTCCCCGTCATCGCCCACGCCGAGCGCTACCGGGTCCTCGCCGCCGTCCACGGGCACACCCCCGACGGGATCGCCGCCCACTGGTCCGGCCGCCGTGCCCGCCAGGTGCTGCGCTCCGCCTTCGATTGGTGGCTGGAGTGGGAGCGCGAGGACCACCCCCGCAACCGGGTGGACCTCAACTTCCTGGCCCACGCCAAGCTCTGCGAGGGCCGCCCCGCCGAAGCGGCCGCCCTCTTCCACCGCATCGGCAGCCACGCCACCCGCGCCCCGTGGTCCTACCCCGACCTCGACCCGCACAAGGCCTTCCTCGCCGCGCGCAGCGCCGCGCTGGGCACCTGACCTCCGCTCCCTGACGCCCGCGACCCCACTCGCATCCGCAGCCCGCACCCACGCGCAGCACCGCTCGTCCCCGCCCCGCAAGACTTCCCCGCCGAAAGGACCACCCGCCATGCCGACGGGCAGATCCACCACGCTCACCGACCCGGCCGAGATCAGCACGTACAAGGGCCAGGACCGCGCCCTGCGCGCCGACCGCCTCGGCACCGCGGGCCTGCTGCTCTCCGTACTCGCCGCGAGCGCCCCCCTGATGGTGGTCGCGGGTGTCATGCCCACCACCTTCGGAGTCATGGGCATCGTCGGACAGCCCCTGCTGTTCGTCATCCTCGGCGTCGTCCTCGCGCTCTTCAGCATCGGCTACGCCGAGATGAGCCGGCACGTCCACAACGCCGGCGCCTTCTACGCCTACATCGCGCGCGGCCTCGGCCCCACCGCCGGCGCCGGCGCCTCGTTCGTGGCCCTCGTCGCGTACAGCGCCATGCAGGTCGGCGTCTACGGCATCCTCGGCTTCGAGGTCTCCAGCCTCTTCGCCACCTACCTCGACACCGCACTCGCCTGGTGGATACCGGCCCTGGCCGCCGTCGCCCTCACCGGCGCCCTCGGCTGGCTGAAGATCGACCTCAACGCCAAGGTCCTCGGCGTCCTCCTGCTCATCGAGGTCGGACTCGTCGTCGTCTTCGACGTCGCCGCCCTCGGCAAGCCCGGCCCCGACGGCCTCTCGCTGCACGCCTTCGACCCCGCGACCCTCAGCGGCGCCGGCCTCGGCACCGCCCTGTGCTTCTGCATCGCCGCCTTCGTGGGCTTCGAGCAGTCCCCGGTCTACGCCGAGGAGACCAGCAAGCCGCACATCGTCGTCTCCCGGGTGATGTTCCTCGCCGTGGGCTTCGTCGCCCTCTTCTTCGCGCTCAGCGCCTGGGCCCTCACCGTCGCCACCGGCCCCGGCGAGGTGGTCAAGGCCTCCGCCGAAGCCGGCCCCGGCCTGCTTTTCCAGCTCACCGAGAGCCGCCTGGGCACCGCCTTCACCGACGCCCTGCACGTCCTGTTCGTGACCGGCATGTTCGCGGCGATGCTCAGCTTCCACAACGTCGTCGCCCGCTACGCCTTCGCGATGGGCCGCGAGGGCCTGCTGCCGGCCTCCTTCGGCCGCACCAACGCCGGGACCGGCGCCCCCGCCACCGGCTCGCTCCTGCAGACCGTGATCTCCGTGGTCGTCGTCCTCGCCTTCGCGTTCACCGACGACCTGCCGAACGGCGACCCCACCACGCCCGTCCTGCACCTGTTCACCTGGATGGGCAGCGTCGGCGCCCTCGGCGTGACCCTGCTCATGGCCGCGGCCTCCGTCGCCGTCATCGCCTTCTTCGTCCGCCGCGGCACCGCGGGCGCCCAGATCTGGCGGCTCGTCGCGGCGGGCCTGGCGGGCATCGCGCTGCTCGCCATCGCCGTCTACACCGTCAGGGACTTCGGCGTCCTGGTCGCCGCCGAGGAGGGCTCCGCGCTGAGCTGGATGCTGCCCGGCATCATCGGCGCCGCGGCCGTGGCCGGCCTGGCGTACGGCCTGTTCCTGCGCTCCTCGCGTCCCGAGGTCCACGCCCGCATCGGCCTGGGCAACGAGGCCTTCCGCCTCGACCAGGCGGCCGAGGCCATCCCGGGCGACTGACCGGGCCCGACCGGACCGGGCCCGACCGGGCCAGGACACGACGAGAGGGGCCCCGCCGCGGCGGGGCCCCTCTCGTCGCATCCACCCGCGGTCAGGCCTTCTTGACCACGCTGGACTTGAGCTGCATCGCACCGAAGCCGTCGATCCTGCAGTCGATGTCGTGGCCGTCGACCCCGTCGATGAGCCGGATGTTACGGACCTTCGTGCCGGCCTTGATCCCCGAGGGGCTGCCCTTGACCTTGAGCGCCTTGGCCACGGTCACGGTGTCCCCGTCGCTGAGCACATTGCCCACGGAGTCCTTCACGACCCGCTCCCCGGAGCCCGCCGCGGCCTGCGCGTCCTCTTCGGCGGGCACCCACTCGTGACCGCACTCGGGGCACACCACGAGCGCGTTCATCTCGTAGGTGTACTCGCAGGAACATTTGGGACAAGGAGGAAGATTCTCATTCACTTCCCCAGAATATCCCCACCAGGCCTTGGCCCGGCCCGTGCCCCACAAACGCAGAAAACCCCACGTGAAGTGGGGTTTTCGCTTTGGTGTCCGAGGGGGGACTTGAACCCCCACGCCCGATAAAGGGCACTAGCACCTCAAGCTAGCGCGTCTGCCATTCCGCCACCCGGACAAGGTGTCTGTCTCGCGTCCCTTGCGGGCCGTTCCGACGTGGAAAACATTACCAAACATTCCGGGGTCCTCGATCACACCCCCCGACGGCCGGGTCCGGCCTTGGGCGCAGCGGCGCGGAGCGGGAGGATGGGAGGCAGTTCGGTACCGATCAGTGGTCAGTGGGAGGAAGCAGCGTGAGCGAGTCGAGCGCGGGCAGGACCGTATCCGGCGAGGACGAGGTCGTCGACCTCTGCCGGGACCTCATCCGGATCGACACCAGCAACTACGGGGACCACTCCGGCCCGGGCGAGCGCAAGGCGGCCGAGTGGGTCGCCGAGCAGCTCGCCGAGGTCGGGCTGGAGCCGCAGATCTTCGAATCGCACAAGGGGCGTGCCTCGACGGTGGCGCGCATCGAGGGCGAGGACCCCTCGCGGCCGGCGCTGCTGATCCACGGGCACACCGACGTGGTCCCGGCCAACGCGGCCGACTGGACCTACGACCCCTTCGCCGGCGAGATCGCCGACGGCTGCGTGTGGGGCCGCGGCGCGGTCGACATGAAGGACATGGACGCGATGACGCTGGCCGTCGTGCGCGACCGCATGCGCAGCGGCCGCAAGCCCCCGCGCGACATCGTGCTGGCCTTCCTCGCCGACGAGGAGGCCGGCGGCATCTACGGCGCCCGCCACCTCGTCGACAAGCACCCCGGGCTCTTCGAGGGGGTCACCGAGGCGATCGGCGAGGTCGGCGGCTTCTCCTTCACCGTGAACGAGAACCTGCGGCTGTACCTGGTGGAGACCGCCCAGAAGGGCATGCACTGGATGCGGCTCACCGTCGAGGGCACCGCCGGCCACGGGTCGATGACCAACAACGACAACGCCATCACGGAGCTGTGCGAGGCCGTGGGGCGCCTGGGCCGCCACACCTGGCCGGTGCGGGTCACCAAGACCGTGCGCAGCTTCCTGGACGAGCTCTCGGACGCGCTGGGCACCCCGCTCGACCCGGACGACATGGATGCCACGCTCGCCAAGCTCGGCGGCATCGCCAAGATGGTCGGCGCGACCCTGCGCAACTCTGCCGCCCCGACCATGCTCGGCGCCGGCTACAAGGTCAACGTCATCCCCGGGCAGGCCACCGCACACGTGGACGGCCGTTTCCTGCCGGGCTACGAGGACGAGTTCTTCACCGACCTCGACCGGATCCTGGGCCCGCGCGTGAAGCGGGAGGACGTCCACGCGGACAAGGCGCTGGAGACGGACTTCGACGGGAGGCTCGTGGACGCCATGCAGACCGCCCTGAAGGCCCACGACCCGATCGCGCGCGCGGTCCCGTACATGCTCTCGGGCGGTACGGACGCCAAGTCCTTCGACGACCTCGGCATCCGCTGCTTCGGCTTCGCGCCGCTGCAGCTGCCGCCGGAGCTGGACTTCGCCGGGATGTTCCACGGGGTGGACGAGCGGGTGCCGGTGGAGGGCCTCAAGTTCGGCGTGCGCGTGCTCGACCGGTTCATCGACGAGTCCTGACGTTCCCCGGTCTGTCTCCCGGTTCCCCGGTTCCTCCCGGGGCACCGGGAGGAACCGGGAGGTACCTAACGCCGGGGAATCGGGAAGGTGTGCGGATTCCACTGAGAAGAGTGAATGCGCTCATACGCTCGTAGCCCCGGTGATCCCTCCTCGTTACAGGTGGTGCGGTCCGCGGCTGGGACCGCGCTTGCCTACTAGGAGGAACAATGCTCAAGAAGGTTGCCGCTGCTGCGGCTGTCACCGGTGGTCTGGTTCTCGCGGGTGCGGGTCTGGCTGTCGCCGACGCGGGTGCCCAGGGTGCGGCCATCGGTTCGCCCGGTGTCGCGTCCGGCAACGTCATCCAGGTTCCGGTTCACGTTCCCGTGAACGTCTGCGGCAACTCGATCTCCGTGATCGGCCTGCTGAACCCGGCTTTCGGCAACACCTGCGTCAACGCCTGAAGTTTCTGAAGTTCGTGGCCCCGGAGCGCATTCCAGCTCTCCGGGGCCGCCGGGCTTTACGGCCCGACATCGATCTTCCGGCGCACCAGGCGAGGGGAGCCTTTACGGCCAGTGCGCCGGCCGAGCGTGCGCGCGCGTGCGCGTGCACCACGCACACCAGGGGACGAAGTAAAGATGCGACGACATGCACAGGTCACCGGCAGGAAGACCTTGATCACCATGGCGGCCGCGGGGGGTCTGCTCGCGATCGGCGGGGGCTACGCACACGCGGACTCCGCGGCCTCCGGCCAAGCCGCGCACTCACCGGGCCTGCTGTCCGGGAACACCGTTCAGGCACCCGTGGACGCACCGTTGAACCTCTGCGGGAACACGGTGACGGTGGTGGGGGCCCTGAATCCGGCCTTCGGCAACGACTGCGCCAACGTCTCGGGCCGGCCGGGCCACCCGCAGCACCCCGAGAACCCGGACGAGCCGTGCGACGAGGACTACCCGGGTGACTACGGGAACCCGGGTGGGCCGGGTGACGACGGCACCCCGGGCGATCACGGGAACCCCGGGACTCCGGGCGACCACGGCACCCCGGGCGACCACGGCACCCCGGGCGACCACGGCACCCCGGGCGACCACGGCACCCCGGGTGACCACGGGAACCCCGGGACTCCGGGCGACCACGACACCCCCGGCGGCCCCGGTACGCCGGGCAATCCGGGCGGCAACCCGGGCAACCCCGGTACTCCCGGCACCGGGCAGCCCGGAACGCCCACCGGCACCCGCACGGGCACCGGCACCGGCTCGGTGACCCCGGTCACCTACAGTGCCCCGGGAACCGGCTCCGGCACCGGTACCGGAATCGACACCGGCACCGGCACCGGCACCGGAACCGGCTCAACCCCGGCCAGTGGACTGGCCGAGACCGGCTCCGGTGACGCGCTCACCGCCGGAGTGCCCCTGGCCGCAGGCATGCTGCTGGCGGGCGCCGTGCTCTACCGCCGGGCGCGCAACGCCGCCTGACGGTTGTTCACCCGGAACCCTCCGCGTCGCGGGTGTCCGTCGGCCCAGGCCGGAAGGCACCTGCGACGCGGATCCGGGTCACCAGGTCGCGCGGACCTGACGGATGATCCGGCGGCGCAGTCGGACGCGGCGGCTGCCGTCCCGGAGCAGCGTCAGCCGGTCGAGCTCCCAATGCCCGTACTCGGCATGATCGGTCAACAGACGGGTCGTTTCCTGGCGCGGAACCCCGCGGGGCACGTACAAGTCGACAAATTCGTATTCCGGCATCGCATCTATTGTGCAAGCAGAGCCCTGCTACGGATAGCGTCTGCACTATGTCTGATGCCGCTCTGCCCACTGTTGCCGAGGTACGCGCCGCCGCCGAGGCGGTCAAGGCCGCGCTCGACCGTCACCTCGCCGCGGTCGAGAGCAGGACCGGGGACGATGACCCGGACGTCTACGCGGCGTTCAACGAACTCGCCGCCGCTGCAGAGGAGTACGACGAACTCCTCTACGACCGCTACGACGAGGTCACCCCGTTCGAGATCCCCACACCCGAGGACGGGCTCCCGTACACCGGGCCTGCCGAGCCCGCCGCCTTCAGCGTGCTCATCCGCCGCGACTACGCCGTCGTCGAACCGGCCCGCCTGATCGCCCAGGCCGAGCGGGTCGTCGCCCACGACCGTGAAGCCGAACTCGACCAGGACGGTGGCACCGCCGACGCGATCGGCGTGCTCTTCGGCGAGTACGAGCCGGACGAGATCGCCTCCCGTGCCAAGGACTTCGGTCTGGAGGAGGGGGACTCCACGCTCTGGATCGCCGCCTCGGAGGAGATCACGGAACCGGGGGAGTGGCTGAGCGCGCCCTTCGCGCACATCGACCCGCAGGACGTGATGCACCGCTTCGACGTCAGCTCGGTCTTCGACGAGGAGCAGGACGGCGAGTACCTCGACGAGGAGGCCGAGGAGGCCGACGGCGAGGCGGCCCGGCCGGGCCTCGCCCCCGCCTGACCGGACCCTGTACCCGCCGAACGCCGCGGCCCCCGTCCCACCCGGGACGGGGGCCGCGGCGCGTTTCCTACTCGGGCCGCGCCTGCGCCGCCTCGGCGAGCGCCCGCAGCAAGGCCGTCAGCCGGGTCGTACGGGGCTTCGGGGCCACCTCCGCGACCGCGCGAGGCAACGCCTGGTCCACCCCGTGCACCACCGACAGGTGACGTCCCGCGCGCCCGAACGCCGTGTACACCCAGTCCCGGGACAGGGCCTGCGCCGCGTCCCCGGGCAGTACGACCACCACGGCCGGCCAGCGCGAACCCACGGCCTGGTGTGCCGTCACGGCCCAGCCGTGCCGAACCTGGGACTCCACCCGCTCCTTCGGTACGAGGATCCGCGCGCCCGCGGCGGCCTCCAGATGCAGCCCCTGAGCGTCGGCCGACACCACCCGGGCCGGCAACGCCCGCCCGGCGGAGGGCACATGGACCACCCGGTCCCCCGGGTCGAAGCCGCCGAACCGGCCGGGACCGGGGTTCAGCCGCTCCTTGAGGGCGGCGTTGAGCGCCCGGGTGCCCGCCGAGCCGCCGTGGCCCGGGGTGATGACCTGGACCGCGTCCGCCGGGATCCCGAAGGCGCGGGGCACCGACTCGGAGACCAGCTGCACGGTGCGGTGCACGGCCTCCCCGGCATCGCGCACCGGAACGATGACGACCTCCTTGCCGGGGGCGTCCACCTGGTTCAGCTCCCCGATCCCGACCCCGGAGACCAGCTCGCCGATCGGGCCGGGATCCGGAACGCGGGAAACGATCTGGGGGAAGGCACGGGCCGCGAGCACATCGGCGAAGACCCGGCCGGGGCCGGCGCTGCCGAGCACCCCGGGGTCGCCGGACAGCACCAGTCGGGCGCCGTCGGGCACGGATTCCACCAGTGCCGCCGCCGTTTCCACGTCCAGCTGCGGGGCGTCGAGGACGATGAGCAGGTCCAGTGCGAACTGCCCGTCCGCGTCGCGGCCGGGGCCCTCGGCGCCGGCCAGCAGACCGGCCACGGTGACGGCACCCTCCGCACCCTCCGCGCCCGCGGGGGCGTGCGCGGCCAGCCAGGCCCGCAGACCGGCCTCCCGGGCGGCCGCGAGCAGGGCGAAGGGCTCGGAGCGGGCGGCCTCGCCGCCGGTGTGGGTGACCAGGCCGTGGGCGGCGACGGCGCGGATCAGCTCGGCGCCGGGGCCGTTGCCGCCGGCGGCCTTGTCCCAGTCGGCGGGGTCCGTGAAGGTGTTGGCGAGCCGGGCCAGGCCCTCGGCGAGGCTCTCCTCGGCCATGGCGGAGCCTTCCAGGCCCACGAGGAGACGGACCGGCTGCTCCTCGTCCTCGGCGACGGGCGGGCCGACCGGCTCCTCGAAGGTGAGGACGGCTCCGTCGCCGACGGCCGCCTCCAGTGCTTCGGCCGGGTCGGGCACGCCGTACTGGGCGAGGGCGGACTCCAGGGTGGGTGCGTCGAGCACCGTATGACCCTTGGCGGCGGCCTGGCCGAGCAGCCAGCCCACCAGCGCGGCGGCCCGCCGCTCGTCCCCGGGGCCGGTCTCTTCGGGGCCGAGGAGGGCGCGGGCGAACCCGTCGGCCTGGGTCGGGCGGACCCCGGCGACGGCGAGGAGCCGCCAGGGGGATTCGGCGAGCTGCCCGGCCGCGTCGGCGCCGAGCGCGAGGGCCGCCTGCGGGGCCAGGGCCTCGGGGGCCCCGCCGCGGGCGAGGAGGGCGCGGAGCGCATGGACGGCGTCGGGGGAGGGCTCCCGCGGGGGCGCGGGGGCGGGAGCGGGTGCACGCTCCGGCGCGGGTGCCTCCGGCGGTGCCGACTGTGCCTGCGGCTGTGCCGGTGCCTGGGTCCGTGCGGGTGCCTGGCGGCGCAGCGGGGCGGGGGGCTGGCCACCGCTCTCCACGGCCCGTACGGCGGCCAGCAGATCGGCGGCCGTCCCGCTGAGCTTCGCCCCGGCCTCGATGGGGGCCTCGCGCTCGGCCTTGCGCCGGGCGATGCGCTCCCGCTCGATCTTCTGCGCGGCCAGCTCCGCCGCCGCTTCGCTGAGCGCGGGCTTGGCCTCGGCCTCGGCGGCCTGCGCGGAGTCGGCGCCGGTTTCCCCGTCGGCGGACCCTGCGGGGCTTTCCCCCACCCCACCCCTTCCCGAAACCGGAGGCTCCGCCCCCGGCCCCCCGTCACCGCTCCCGGCTTCGCCGGAAGGAGCCGGCTCCGGGTCGCTGTCCCCGGCTTCGCCGGGCCCGGCGGCGGGTGCCTCCGCTGCGGGAGCGTCCTCGGCTTCGCCGGACTCCGGGGCCTCGGCCGTCGGCGCCGGCGTTTCGGCCTCGGCTTCCGGGGACTCCGGGGCTTCGCCGGAGTCCGGGGCCCCCGCAGCTTCCGCGGTGGCGGTGTCGGCGGCGGTCTCGCTCACAAGGTGCTCCAGTCCTGATCGGGATAGCGGTGGACAGGCGCCGAGACGTCGTCCAGAGCTCGGCGGATCTCCTCCGGAAGACTAAGCGTCTCCACCGACAGGGCCGCCCCGAGCTGCGCCGATGTCCGGGCGCCGACGATCGGCGCGGCCACTCCGGGACGGTCCCGGACCCACGCCAGGGCCACCTGGAGCGGGGTCACCGCCAGTCCGTGGGCGGCCGTGGCCACCGCGTCCACGATGCGGCTCGCCGCGTCGTCGAGGTACGGGTCCACGAAGGCCGCCAGGGTTTCCGAGGCGCCCCGGGAGTCCGACGGGGTACCGGCCCGGTACTTGCCCGTCAGGACGCCCCGGCCCAACGGGGACGAGGGGAGGAGGGACACGCCCAGGTCGAGGGCGGCCGGGACGACCTCGCGCTCCACGCCCCGCTGGAGGAGCGAGTACTCCATCTGGGTCGACGCCAGCCGGGTCCGTACGCCCTGCGCCGCGATCTGCCAGGTCGCCGCCTTCGCCAGCTGCCAGCCGCTGAAGTTCGACACCCCGGCGTACCGCGCCCGGCCGCTGCTGACCGCCAGGTCCAGCGCCTGGAGGGTCTCCTCCAGCGGGGTCCCGGGGTCGAAGGCGTGGACCTGCCAGAGGTCGACGTAGTCCGTGTTCAGACGGGCCAGGGACTCGTCCAGGGCGGCCAGCAGATGGCCGCGCGAGCAGTCGAAGGGGCGGTCCCGGTCCGCGACCCCGCCCGCCTTCGTGGCGATCACCAGATCCCGCCGCGGCACGACGGAACCGATCAACTGCCCGAGGAGGTACTCCGCCTCCCCGCCCCCGTACACGTCCGCCGTGTCGACGAGCGTGCCGCCCGCGTTCCAGAACGTCTTCAACTGCGCGGCGGCTTCCGCCTCGTCAGGTCCGTCCGCCGACCGGCCCCAGGTCAGTGTGCCGAGACCGATCCGGGAGACGCGCAGTCCGGTTCGGCCGAGATGCCTCTGCTCCATGAGGGCTGAGACTACTGCGGCACTGACGCGGGGCACCCGGGCGCGCTAGAGTCCCCGCAGACCGACGTTACTGATGAGTACTCAATCGGTGTCCTTCCGGCGCTCTCCGGTTGCCCGTTCGTGCTCGCCGGTACCCGTCGGCCACTCGTCAGCGCTCATCGTTGGAACGGTCAAAGGGTTAAGGGGACTGCGCATGCGGCTCGGCATCAATCTCGGTTACTGGGGCGCCGGCATGGACGCCGACAACCTCGCCGTCGCCCAGGAGGCCGACCGCCTCGGCTACGACGTCTGCTGGGCCGCCGAGGCCTACGGCTCCGACGCCCCGACCGTCCTGGCCTGGGTCGCCGCCCAGACCGAGCGGATCGACGTGGGCTCCGCGATCCTGCAGATCCCGGCCCGCCAGCCCGCGATGACCGCGATGACGGCCGCCACCCTGGACTCCCTCACCAAGGGCCGCTTCCGGCTCGGCCTCGGGGTCTCCGGACCGCAGGTCTCCGAGGGCTGGTACGGAGTGAAGTTCGACAAGCCGCTCGCCCGGACCCGCGAGTACGTGGAGATCGTCCGCAAGGCCATGAGCCGCGAGCGGCTGTCCTACGAGGGCGAGCACTGGACCCTGCCGCTGCCCGGCGGACCGGGCAAGCCGCTCAAGCTCACCGTGCACCCCGAGCGCGAGCACATCCCGCTCTACATCGCCGCCATCGGGCCCAAGAACCTGGAGCAGACCGGCGAGATCGCCGACGGAGCACTGCTGATCTTCCCGGCCGCCGAGCACCTGGAGGCCACCGCGCTCACGCACATCCGCGCGGGCCGCGAGAAGGCCGGGCTGACGATGGACGGCTTCGACGTCTGCCCGACCGTGCCGCTGGCCCTCGGCGAGGACGTGGCCGGGCTCGCGGACATGTTCCGCCCGTACACCGCCCTGTACGTGGGCGGCATGGGCAGCCGCAAGCAGAACTTCTACAACCAGCTCGCCCAGCGCATGGGGTACGAGAAGGAAGCCGCCGAGATCCAGGACAAGTACCTGGCGGGCGACAAGCAGGGCGCGGCCACCGCGGTCCCGCACTCGCTGATCGACTCCACCACCCTGCTGGGCCCGGTGGAGCGCATCGCCGACGGGATGCGGGCCTACGCCGAGGCCGGGGTCACCACCCTGACGCTCGCCCCGGCCGGCTTCACCCTGGACGAGCGGATCGCCGCCCTGCGGGCCGGCACCGAGGCCATGGAGATCGCGGGCCTCGCCTGACGGACCGGGACCGCATGCTCTGCGGCCGTGGTGGGGGCTCGGGGGGTCTTCCCCGCCACGGCCGACACA
The DNA here is from genome assembly GCF_057834465.1 of Streptomyces sp. GL_140. Lineage (NCBI taxonomy): Bacteria > Bacillati > Actinomycetota > Actinomycetes > Kitasatosporales > Streptomycetaceae > Streptomyces > Streptomyces sp. GL_140. Next base: position 1,869,166 of record NZ_CM174404.1, on the reverse strand, counting down.
GCCAACAACGCGCCCGGTGCCCGCGGGGTTACGCTCCCCGGGCCACCGGTCCTGCTCGTTCATTCGGCCGAACCGCACCGCGCACCCGGTTGCCCGGCCCGCCGATCGGCTTTTGACTCGACGCATGCTCTCTGCACGCAGCCTGTTCCAGGAGATCGTCGACCACGACGGGTCCTTCCAGCTGTTCTGCTCCATCGCAGCCGGCGGCGAGGCCCAGGGAGGCTGGGAGAACGCCCGGATCGCGGCACTGGTCCCCGACTCCATGCGCGATCTCGCCCCCAAGATCACCCGGCACGGGGCCGACGAGGACAAGCACGGCCGGATCTTCAACGCGCTGCTGCGCAAGCGCGGCCTGGCCCCCGTACCGGTCCCGCCCGAGACCGACTACACGATGCTGCTGGAGCGCCGCGGCATCGGCCTGGCGCACGAGACCCTGCGCGGGCAGCGGGCCCTGAGCGAGGAGGACATCGTGGTCTACCTCGCCCACAGCCGGGTCACCGAACAGCGCGCCGCCGAGCAGATGGTCCTGCTGGTCCGCCACTTCGGGGACCACCCCGACCTCGGCAAGGCCGTCCGCATGATCAGCGGCGACGAGGACAACCACCTCGCCTACTGCCACGAGGAACTCCTGCGCCTCGCCCGCGCCGGCCACGCCCGGACCATCCACCGGGTGCTGCGCGAGAGCGCGCTCGCCGAGATCGCCGTCTACCGTGACGTGAGCCTCGCCGTCATGGGCCACATGGGACGCCTGCTGCACTGGCCCGCCCCCAAGGCGGCCGCGCTCGCCGCCGGGATCCGCGCCGTGTACGCGTACGAGCGGCTCAGCGGCTGGCACCGGATGGTCGCCCTGCGCCCGCCGGAGCGTCGCAACGCGCTGGGCGGCGCAGCGACGACGGCGCCCGAGTTCGCCTGAGGTCCGAAGGGTGTCAGAGCCAGCCGCGGCGCTTGAACATGCGGTGCAGCCCCAGACACAGCACCGCCATCACCACGACCACCGCCGGATAGCCCCAGCCCTGCTTGAGCTCCGGCATGTGCTCGAAGTTCATACCGTAGATCCCCGCCACCATGGTCGGCACCGCCGCCATCGCCGCCCACGCCGAGATCTTGCGCATGTCGTCGTTCTGCCGGACCCCCATCTGCGCCAGATGCGCGGCCAGCGCGTCCGACAGCAGCCGGTCCAGGCCCTCGATGTACTCGTTGGCCTTCGTCAGGTGATCGGCGACATCGCGGAAGAACGGCTGGGCGTGTTCGTGCACGAAGGGCACGGACCCGAAGGCGAGCCGGTCCATCGGCTGCAGCAGCGGGCTCGTCGCCCGTCGGAACTCCAGGACCTGCCGCTTGAAGCCGTAGATCCGCGCCGCCGTGTTCTTGGTGTCGGCGGGGTTCGGCGAGAACACCTCCGCCTCCAGCTCCTCCAGATCCGCCTGGAGTTCGGCCGCCACCTCGATGTAGTGGTCCACCACCGCGTCCGAGACCGCGTACAGCACCGCCGTCGGACCGTGCTTGAGCACCTCCGGCTCATGCTCCAGCCGCCGGCGCACGGCGGCCAGCGCGGCCCCCTCGCCGTGCCGGACCGTGACCACGAACGAGTCGCCGATGAACACCATCAGCTCGCCCGTGCTCACCGTGTCGGCGCCGTCGTCGTAGAGCACCGGCTTGAGGACCACGAAGAGCGAATCGTCGTAAACCTCCAGCTTCGGCCGCTGGTGCGCGGTCAGCGCGTCCTCCACGGCCAGCGGGTGCAGCCCGAACTCCGCACTGACGTGCTCGAATTCCGCCGCCGTCGGCTCGTGCATGCCCACCCACAGGAAGGCGTCGCCGGTCGCCCGCGCCTCGTCCAGGGCATCCGAGAAGTCCTCGGGCGCCTGGGAGCGGCGGCCGTTGCGGTACATCGCGCAGTCGACAATCACCCGCGCATTCTTCCCTGCCCCGCGGCCCGCCCGCACACCGGCACGAACGCATAGGCTGGCCGCATGGCCACGCTGATCCTCGTACGACACGGGCGGTCCACCGCCAACACCGCCGGACTGCTCGCCGGATGGACCCCGGGGGTGAACCTCGACGAACGCGGCGAGGAGCAGGCCGCGGCGCTCCCCGGACGGCTCGCCGGCGTACCGCTCGCCGCCGCCGTCACCAGCCCGCTGGAGCGGTGCGCCCAGACCCTGGCCCCGCTGCTGGCCGCCCGGCCCGGACTCGAAGTCCACACCGACGAGCGCATCGGCGAATGCCACTACGGCGACTGGTCGGGCCGCAAACTCTCCGAACTCTCCGAAGAACCCCTGATGCGCATCGTCCAGCAGCACCCGTCGGCCGCCGCCTTCCCCGGCGGCGAGTCCATGCGGGCCATGCAGGCCCGCGCCGTGGACGCCGTACGGGACTGGGACGCGCGCATCGAGGAGGAGCACGGCGCCGACGCCGTCTTCCTGATGTGCTCGCACGGCGACATCATCAAGTCCCTTGTCGCGGACGCCCTCGGCATGCACCTCGACCTCTTCCAGCGGATCCAGGTCGACCCCTGCTCCGTCACCGTGATCCGCTACACGCCCACCCGGCCCTTCCTGCTCCGGCTCGGCGACACCGGCGACTTCGCCTCCTTCACCCCCCGCGAAACCCCGGCCGCGGACCCGGCCGCCTCCCCGGACGGGGCCGGAGCGGGCGGCGACGCGGTCGTGGGGGGCGGCGCGGGCGCGGTGTGATCGAACGGCGCAGTAGGCTGGACGGGCCAACCCATGGGCCCCGCCCTGCCCCTGCCTCCCCGGACCCCGTCCGGGGACCCCTGGACACTTGGAGACTGGACGTGCCCCGTCAGGTGTTCCTCTACGACCCGCCGGACCGCTTCGTCGCGGGCACGGTCGGGCTGCCTGGACGCCGTACGTTCTTCCTGCAGGCCTCCGCCGGACCTCGCGTCACCAGCGTCTCCCTGGAAAAGACCCAGGTCGCGGCGCTCGCCGAGCGGATGGACGAGCTGCTGGACGAGGTCGTACGGCGCACCGGGGGCAATGCCCCGGTCCCGGCCGTGGCCCCCGCCGAAGTCACCGACACCGCGCCCCTGGACGTCCCCGTCGACGAGGAGTTCCGCGTCGGCACCATGGCCCTGGCCTGGGACGGCGAGGAACAGCGCATGATCGTCGAAGCGCAGGCCCTCGTCGAGCTCGACGCCGACTCCGAGGAGGACCTCGCCGAAGCGGAGGAGCGGCTCCTGCAGGACGAGGAGAACGGCCCGCCCATGCTGCGGGTGCGCCTCTCCGGCGCCCAGGCGCGGGCCTTCGCCAAGCGGGCCCTGGACGTGGTCAACGCCGGCCGGCCGCCGTGCCCGCTGTGCAGCCTCCCGCTGGACCCGGAAGGGCACGTCTGCCCCCGCCAGAACGGCTACCGGCGCCAGGCGTGAACACCACGGGGGAACTGGAAGAGCTGCTCGCCCACGGCGAGCTCACGGTCGTCGGCCGGATCCGCGAGGCCTCCAACGCCGTCCTGCTGTGCAGCGTCACGCACGAGGGCGTGAGCGCCGACTGCGTCTACAAGCCGGTCAAGGGCGAGCGACCCCTGTGGGACTTCCCCGACGGCAACCTCGCCCAGCGCGAGGTCGCCTCCTACCTGGTCTCCGAGGCCACCGGCTGGGGGCTGGTCCCCCCGACCGTGCTGCGCGACGGACCGTACGGCGAGGGCATGGTCCAGCAGTGGATCGAGACCGAGGAGACACCGGAAGCCGGACTCCTCGCACTCGTCGAGGGCGAGGAAGCGGGAGAGGGCTTCAAGCCCGTCGCCTTCGCCGAGGTCGGCGAGGGCCGCACCGCGCTCCTGGTCCACGCCGACGACGACCGGCTGCGCCGGCTCTCCGTCCTCGACGTCGTGATCAACAACGGCGACCGAAAGGGCGGCCACCTGCTGCCCGCCCCCGACGGACGGCTCTACGGCATCGACCACGGAGTGACCTTCCACACCGAGGACAAACTGCGCACCCTGCTCTGGGGATGGGCGGGGGAGCCGCTGACCGGGGAGGCCCGGTCCGTGCTGACCTCCCTGGAGGCCCGGCTGGCCGGGGGAGAGCCCCTCGCCACCCGACTGGCGGAACTGGTCACCACCGCCGAGCTGGACGCCGTACGGGCCCGGGTGGCCCTGCTGCTGCGCACCGGCAGGCACCCGCAGCCGTCGGGACAGTGGCCGGCGATCCCCTGGCCGCCCGTCTAGGGCTCCGGGGCTCCGGGGGCGCCCGTCCGAGCCCGCCCGGACGCGTCTGAGCGGGGTCTGGGCCCGGCCGTGCCCAGCAGCGTCCGTACGCACATATCCGGCCATGGCGCAAGAGCGCCTATCCAGACAACAGTGCAGGTCCGGTTCGTTTTCGGAACACCCGTCCGGTTACGCTCGACGCATGCATGCCTGGCCCGCTTCTGAGGTCCCCGCCCTGCCTGGCAAGGGCCGCGACCTCCAGATCCACGACACCGCGACCCAGGGGACGATCACCCTCGCCCCCGGTCCCGTCGCCCGAATCTACGTCTGCGGGATCACCCCGTACGACGCGACGCACATCGGTCACGCGGCCACCTACAACGCGTTCGACCTCGTGCAGCGCGTGTGGCTCGACACCAAGCGGCAGGTCCTCTACGTCCAGAACGTCACGGACATCGACGATCCCCTGCTGGAGCGGGCACAGCGCGACAACCAGGACTGGAGCGAGCTCGCCGAGCGCGAGACGGCCCTCTTCCGCGAGGACATGACCGCCCTGCGGATGCTGCCCCCGCAGCACTACATCGGCGCGGTCGAAGCCATACCCGGCATCGTGCCCCTGGTCGAACGGCTGCGGGACGCGGGCGCCGCGTACGAGCTCGACGGCGACGTCTACTTCTCCGTGGAGTCCGACGCGAACTTCGGCAAGGTCTCCAACCTGGACGCCGAAGCCATGCGCCTGCTCTCCGCGGAGCGGGGCGGCGACCCCGACCGCGCGGGCAAGAAGAACCCGCTCGACCCGATGCTGTGGATGGCCGCCCGTCCGGGCGAGCCCAGCTGGGACGGCGGCTCCCTGGGCCGCGGCCGCCCCGGCTGGCACATCGAGTGCGTGGCCATCGCCCTGGACCACCTGGGCATGACCTTCGACGTCCAGGGCGGCGGCTCCGACCTCGTCTTCCCGCACCACGAGATGGGCGCCTCGCACGCCCAGGTGCTGACGGGCGAGTTCCCCATGGCCAAGGCGTACGTACACGCCGGCATGGTCGCCCTGCACGGCGAGAAGATGTCGAAGTCCAAGGGCAACCTGGTCTTCGTGTCCGCCCTGCGGCGGGCGGGCGTGGACCCGGCGGCGATCCGCCTGGCCCTGCTCTCGCACCACTACCGCGCGGACTGGGAGTGGACCGACGAGGTCCTCGCCCAGGCGGTGGCCCGCCTGGAGCGCTGGCGCGCGGCCGTGTCCCGCCCGGACGGCATCTCCGCCGACGCCCTCGTCGAGGAGGTCCGGGAAGCCCTGGCCAACGACCTGGACGCCCCTGCCGCCCTCGCGGCCGTGGACCGCTGGGTCGAGCTCCAGATCGCCACCGACGGCGACGACGAGTCGGCCCCGGGCCTGGTCTCCCGCACGGTCGACGCCCTGCTGGGCGTGGCCCTGTAGGTCCCCCACGGAGGGGCTGGATCGCCCGCAGGGCGATCCAGCCCCTCCGGCGTTCGAGGAGCGGGGTGCGGGGCTGCGCCCCGCCCGGCTAGGCCTCCGGCGGCTCCGGGGTCTCGTTCTCGGGCTCGCCCGCGGCCGCGGCCGGCGGCTCCTCGGACGGCTCCGCCTCCGCCTTCCGCTTCGGCGGGCGGGTCAGCCCGCTGGAGGTGTCCCGCAGGTACGACCCGTCACCCGCCTCGGGCGCCGGACCCGCGGCCGGATCACGCCGCCGCAGGTACCGCTCGAACTCCCGGGCGATCGCGTCCCCGGAAGCCTCCGGCAGATCGGCCGTGTCCCGGGCCTCCTCCAGCGTCTGGACGTACTCCGCCACCTCGCTGTCCTCGGCCGCCAGTTGGTCCACGCCCACCTGCCACGCCCGCGCGTCCTCCGGGAGTTCGCCCAGCGGGATCCGGATGTCGATCAGATCCTCCAGGCGGTTGAGCAGCGCCAGCGTCGCCTTCGGGTTCGGCGGCTGGGAGACGTAGTGCGGCACCGCCGCCCACAACGACACCGCCGGGACCCCGGCATGGGTGCAGGCCTCCTGCAGGATGCCCACGATGCCCGTCGGGCCCTCGTACTTCGTCTCCTCCAGATCCATCGTCCGCGCCAGGTCCGCGTCCGAGGTGACCCCGCTCACCGGCACCGGCCGTGTGTGCGGGGTGTCCCCGAGCAGCGCGCCCAGGATCACGACCATCTCCACGCCCAGCTCGTGCGCGAAGCCCAGAATCTCGTTGCAGAACGACCGCCACCGCATGGACGGTTCGATGCCCCGCACCAGCACCAGATCGCGCGGCTTCGCGCCGCCGATCCGGACCACCGACAGCCGGGTGGTCGGCCAGGTGATCTTTCGCACCCCGTTGTCCAGCCACACCGTCGGCCGGTTGACCTGGAAATCGTAGTAGTCCTCGGCGTCCAGAGCCGCGAAGACCTCGCCCTTCCACTCCCGGTCCAGGTGCGCGACCGCACCGGAGGCCGCGTCACCCGCGTCGTTCCAGCCCTCGAACGCGGCCACCATGACCGGGTCGATCAGCTCGGGCACGCCCTCAAGCTCGATCACCCAGGTCTCCTTCCGAAGTTCCCTTGCGTACGTGGGTCAGCCTAAGCCTTGATGGGACGCCAGCCACAGCCCACGACAGAGGGGCGGTTCCCCCTGGAACCGCCCCTCTGCCCGCTCGCACCGCCGGTTATGCCTTGTCGGCCAGCATCTCCTCGACGCGGCCGCGCACTTCGGCGCTGTCCAGGCCGCGGACCGTCACCGTCGTACGGCGGCGCAGCACGTCATCGGCCGTCTCGGCCCACTCGTTGTCCCGGGCGTAGGCGACCTGCGCCCAGATCTCCGGACCGTCCGGGTGGATCCGCTCCGCGAGCGCCGGGTCCTCGTTCGCGAGCCGCGCGATGTCGAAGGCCAGCGAACCGTAGTGCGAAGCCAGGTGGCGCGCGGTCAGCGGGTCCATCCGCGAACCCGGCTCCCGGTCCACCAGCAGCCGGTGCGCCACCGCGTTCGGGTTGGCGACACCCGGCAGCGCGATCCGGCGCACCAGCGACTTCACCGGCTCCATGTCCTCGGTCAGCGGGCTCCCCGGCAGCTTCGCCAGCTTGTCCATGACCACACGGCCGATGTGCCGGTACGTCGTCCACTTGCCGCCGGCCACCGACAGCATGCCGCCCGCGCCCTCGGAGACGACCGTCTCGCGCTTGGCCTTCTCGACCCCGCCGGGACCGCCCGGCAGCACCCGCAGGCCCGCGAAGGCGTACGTCATCAGGGAACGGTCCAGATCGGCGTCCTTCACCGAGAAGGCCGCCTCGTCCAGGATCTGCTGGATGTCGGCCTCGGTGGCACGCACGTCCGCCGGGTCGCCTTCGTAGACCTCGTCCGTGGTGCCCAGAAGGAGCTGGTCCTCCCACGGCAGGGCGAAGGTGATGCGGTACTTGTCGATCGGGGTGGCCATGGCGGCCTTCCACGGCGACTTGCGCTTCATGACTATGTGCGCGCCCTTGGACAGCCGGATGGAGGGCATCGAGTGCTTGTCCTCCATGCGCCGCAGGTGGTCCACCCACGGGCCGGTGGCGTTGAGCACCACGCGGGCGTCCACACCGAACTCGGTGCCGTCCAGACGGTCCTTGAGCTCGGCGCCGCTGACCCGGCCGCGCGTCATGCGCAGCCCGGTGACCTCGGCGTGGTTCAGGACGACCGCGCCCGACTCGACGGCCGCGCGGACCGTCATCACGGCGACCCGCGAGTCGTTCATCTGGTGGTCGTAGTAGACGGCGACGGCCTTGAGGCCGTCCGTCTTGAGACCCGGGTTGTCGGCGGCCGCACGGGCCGGCGAGATGATCTTGCCCATGCCGTCGCCGAAGGCCGACAGCGCCGAGTACGCGAACACGCCCGCGCCCAGCTTGGCCGCGCCGACCGGACCGCCCTTGTACACCGGCAGGTAGAACGTGAGCGGGTTGACCAGGTGCGGGGCCACGTCCTTGGCCAGCACCCGGCGCTCGTGGTGGTTCTCCGCGACCAGCTTGACCGAACCGGTCTGCAGGTAGCGCAGGCCACCGTGGACCAGCTTGGAGGAGGCCGAGGAAGTGGCGCCGGCGAAGTCGCCGGCGTCCACCATGGCGACCCGCAGACCCGACTGCGCGGCGTGCCAGGCCACCGAGGTGCCCAGGATTCCACCGCCGATGACCAGCAGGTCGTACGTGGCCTTCGCCAGCTGCTCACGGGTCTCGGCGCGGCTCGCGTTCGAACCGGCGGTCGGGTGCGTACCCAGTGTGGGAACGCTCTGCAGGCTGCTCATATCCCTTGACTCCTACTTACTCGTCGAATTGCGCCGGCCGTGCGGTCAGCTGGCGTCTTCGTCGTCGACCCAGCCCATGGACCGCTCGACGGCCTTGAGCCAGCTCTTGTACTCGCGATCCCGCTGCTCGGCGGGCATCCGCGGGGTCCACTCCGCCGCGCGGCGCCAGTTGGCGCGCAGGGCGTCGGTGTCCGGCCAGAAGCCGACGGCCAGGCCGGCGGCGTAGGCGGCGCCGAGGCAGGTGGTCTCCGCGACCATCGGGCGCACCACGGGGGCGTCCACGAAGTCGGAGAGCGTCTGCATCAGCAGGTTGTTGGAGGTCATGCCGCCGTCGACCTTCAGGGCCGCGAGCTCGACGCCCGAGTCCTTGGTCATGGCGTCGGTGATCTCACGGGTCTGCCAGGCGGTGGCCTCCAGGACGGCACGGGCGATGTGCGCCTTGGTGACGTACCGGGTGAGGCCGGCGATCACGCCGCGGGCGTCGGAGCGCCAGTACGGGGCGAACAGGCCGGAGAAGGCCGGCACGAAGTACGCGCCGCCGTTGTCCTCGACCGAGGACGCGAGGGTCTCGATCTCGGCCGCGGTCTTGATCATGCCCATCTGGTCGCGCATCCACTGGACGAGCGAGCCGGTGACGGCGATGGAGCCCTCCAGCGCGTAGACCGGCTTCTGGTCGCCGATCTGGTAGCCGACGGTCGTCAGCAGGCCGCTGTAAGAGTTGATGATCTTGTCGCCGGTGTTCATCAGCATGAACGTGCCGGTGCCGTACGTGGACTTCGCCTCGCCCTCGGCGAAACAGGTCTGGCCGAACAGCGCGGCCTGCTGGTCACCGAGCGCCGAGGCGACCGGGACGCCGGCCAGGACGCCTTCCTTGACGTGGCCGTAGACCTCGGCGGAGGACTTGATCTCCGGGAGGACGTTGAGGGGCACGTCCATGGACTCGGCGATCTTCTCGTCCCAGGCCAGGGTGTGCAGGTTCATCAGCATGGTGCGCGAGGCGTTGGTGACGTCGGTGACGTGCACACCGCCCTGGGCGCCGCCGGTGAGGTTCCAGATGACCCAGGAGTCCATGGTGCCGAAGAGGATGTCCCCGGCCGCGGCGCGCTCGCGCAGGCCCTCGACGTTGTCGAGCAGCCAGCGGACCTTGGGGCCCGCGAAGTAGCTCGCCAGCGGCAGGCCGGTCTCGCGGCGGAAGCGGTCCTGGCCGACGTTGCGGCCGAGCTCCTTGCACAGGGCGTCGGTACGGGTGTCCTGCCAGACCAGCGCGTTGTGGACCGGCTCGCCCGTGTGGCGGTCCCACAGCAGGGTGGTCTCGCGCTGGTTGGTGATGCCGACGGCCTTGACGTCGGCCGAGGTGATCTCGGCCTTGGCGATGGCCCCGGCGACGACCTCCTGGACGTTGGTCCAGATCTCCGCGGCGTCGTGCTCGACCCAACCCGGCTTCGGGAAGATCTGCTCGTGCTCCTTCTGGTCGACGGCGACGATGCGGCCGTCACGGTCGAAGACGATGCAGCGGGAGGAGGTGGTGCCCTGGTCGATCGCGGCGATGAAGGGACCGGTGCTGGTGGTCATGGTGGCTGCTCCTGGCAGGTGTCGAAGTAGGCGGAATCAGAATGGCGGTGCGGGTCGTGCCGTGGTGCCGATTGCTGATCAGGCGAACGCGATGTTGTACAGACCACCGGCGAGCGCGGCACCCGCGAGGGGGCCGACCACCGGGATCCAGGAGTAGCTCCAGTCCGAGCCGCCCTTGTTGGGCAGCGGCAGCAGGGAGTGGACGATGCGCGGGCCGAGGTCGCGGACCGGGTTGATCGCGTAGCCGGTCGGACCGCCCAGCGAGAGGCCGATGCCGACGACCACGAACGAGGTGATCAGGACGCCGATGACGCCGAGGCCCTTGCCGTCGTCCTGGAGGCCCTGGGTCAGGATGGCCAGGACCAGGACGGCGGTGCCGATGATCTCGGTGGTGAGGTTCTGGACGACGTTGCGGATCTCGGGGCCCGTGGAGAAGATGCCGAGCACCGGGCCGGCCACGTCGTGCGGGTGCGGGTCCTTCGGGCCGAGCTTGGCGTCGCGGATGTGCTCCGGGTCGGCCAGGTGCGCCTGGAACTGACCGTAGTAGGCGAGCCACATCAGGACCGAGCCGATCATCGCGCCGAGCAGCTGGCCGGCGAAGTAGACCGGTACGTCGCTCCAGTCACCGCTCTTGATCGCGAGGCCGACCGTGACGGCCGGGTTGAGGTGCGCGCCGGAGAGCGGTGCGGACACGTAGGCGGCGATCAGGACGGCGAAACCCCAGCCGAACGTGATCGCGACCCAGCCTGCGCCCCGCGCCTTGGAGCTCTTGAGCGTCAGTGCGGCGCAGACGCCGCCGCCGAGCAGTGTGAGCAGGGCGGTACCGATGGTCTCGCCGAGGAAGATGTCGGAGCTGGACACCCGCGACTCCTTTGTCGTTCAGGGGTGGTGGCCACCGGGTCCCTCCGGCGGTCCACACACTCAGTGAGTGCTGCACCGGTCCTTGGCCTTGTCACACCTTAACGCGTATTGCCGTTAGGTGTTCGGCAATGCCGACCGATGAACGGCAGTTTTCCGCCAGGGGGAGCGGGCGTCAAGGGTTCGCCTGGCCAAGGGGCCGGATTGTTACCACTCGGTGTGATCGACCAAATCAGGCCATTGGGTGATCATAAAAAGCAAAAAACCGCCCAGATGCCGCATTGATGCGGCCTCTGGACGGTCCGGACAGGGTGATGAGGGTCGGCCGGATCAGAACCGGCCCGCCCCCAGATCGCGGGAAACCGCCCGCGCGCAGTCCCGTACGGACGCCACGAGGGACGCCCGGGGCTCCCCGGAGTCCCCGCACATCCGCTCCACGGCCCCCGCGACCGCCACCGCGCCGACCGGCATCCTGCGCCGGTCGTGGATGGGGGCCGCCACCGAGGCGAGCCCGTCCCAGGTCTCCTCGATGTCGCTGGCCCAGCCGCGCGCCCGGGTCAGCTCCAGGATCCCCTCGAAGCCCGCCCCGTCCGTGACCGTACGGGGGGTGAACGCCTCCCGCTCCACCTCCATGACCTGGGTGTGAGCCACCGGGTCGTACGCCGACAGCACCTTGCCCAGGGCCGTGGAGTGCAGCGGCTGCATCGCCCCGACCTCCAGGACCTGCCGGCTGTCGTCGGGGCGGAAGACGTGGTGCATGATCAGCACCCCGCTCTTGTGGAGCACCCCCACGTACACGCTCTCCCCGCTCGCGCGGGCCAGATCGTCCGTCCAGACCAGGGCGCGGGCCCGCAGCTCGTGGACGTCCAGATAGCTGTTGCCCAGACGCAGCAGCTCCGCGCCGAGCTGGTAGCGGCCGGAGGCCGGGTCCTGCTCCACGAAGCCCTCGGCCTGCAGGGTGCGCAGGATCCCGTGTGCCGTCCCCTTGGCCAGGCCGAGGGAAGAGGCCACGTCCGAGAGCCCCAGGCGGCGCTCACCGCCCGCCAGGAGCCGCAGCATCGCAGCGGCTCGTTCGAGCGACTGGATGTTCCGTGCCATCGCGCAGCCTCCTGCTGACGTAGTTCGACAATGCTGAACACTATCGGTCGATGCCGACTTCTTGCATGGTGGCAAAAGTGTTCGGAAACGATGCGGCCGGGCTGCCCCGGCCGAAAGTCACCACCCACCCCCGCGCACAGAATGCAGTCCGCCACGTGGGACGACCCCACCGGGGCCCGTTCGACACCGTTACCCTGGCCGCGTGCACCCTTGAAACCGAAGGGGTGCAAAGCCGACAGCCGTCGCAGCCCAGGGAGCAAAACCATGGCCTCGTTGCCTAACCCGCCCGCAGACACCCAGACCCGGGCAGATGCCCTCCGCCAGGCACTGGCGACCCGCGTGGTCGTCGCCGACGGAGCCATGGGAACCATGCTCCAGGCACAGGACCCCACGATGGAGGACTTCGAGCAGCTCGAGGGCTGCAACGAGATCCTGAACGTCACGCGCCCCGACATCGTGGCCAATGTGCACCGCGAGTACTTCGGGGCCGGGGTCGACTGCGTCGAGACCAACACCTTCGGCACCAACTACGCCGCCCTGGCCGAATACGACATCGCCGACCGCAACCTCGAACTGTCGGTGGCCGGTGCCCGGATCGCCCGCGAGGTCGCGGACGAGTTCACTGCTTCCACGGGGCAGCAGCGCTGGGTCCTGGGTTCGATGGGTCCGGGTACGAAGCTGCCGACGCTCGGCCACATCGACTACGCGACCATCCGCGACGCATACCAGATCAACGCCGAGGGCCTGCTGGCGGGCGGCGCCGACGCACTCCTCGTGGAGACCACGCAGGACCTGCTGCAGACGAAGTCCTCCATCGTGGGCGCCCGGCGGGCGATGGAGGCCCTCGGGGTGTCCGTTCCGTTGATCTGTTCGGTGACGGTGGAGACGACCGGCACGATGCTGCTGGGTTCGGAGATCGGTGCGGCGCTGACGGCGCTGGAGCCGCTGGGCATCGACATGATCGGTCTGAACTGCGCGACCGGCCCGGCCGAGATGAGCGAGCACCTGCGCTACCTGGCGCGCAACTCGCGCATCCCGCTGTCCTGCATGCCCAACGCCGGCCTGCCGGTCCTGGGCAAGAACGGCGCCCACTACCCCCTGACCGCGCCCGAGCTCGCGGACGCCCAGGAGACCTTCGTCCGCGAGTACGGGCTGTCCCTGGTGGGCGGCTGCTGCGGCACCACGCCGGAGCACCTGCGCCAGGTCGTGGAGCGGGTCCGCGGTCTTAACCCGGCCGTGCGCGACCCCCGCCCCGAGCCGGGTGCGTCCTCGCTGTATCAGACGGTGCCGTTCCGGCAGGACATCTCGTACATGGCGATCGGTGAGCGGACAAACGCGAACGGGTCGAAGAAGTTCCGTGACGCGATGCTGGAGGCGCGCTGGGACGACTGTGTGGAGATGGTCCGTGACCAGATCCGCGAGGGTGCGCACATGCTCGACCTGTGCGTGGACTACGTCGGCCGTGACGGTGTCGCGGACATGCAGGAGCTCGCCGGGCGTTTCGCGACCGCGTCCACCCTGCCGATCGTTCTCGACTCCACCGAGGTTCCCGTTCTCCAGGCGGGTCTGGAGAAGATCGGTGGCCGTGCGGTCATCAACTCGGTGAACTACGAGGACGGTGACGGTCCCCAGTCGCGTTTCGCGAAGGTCACCGCTCTGGCCCGGGAGCACGGTGCGGCGCTGATCGCGCTGACCATCGACGAAGAGGGCCAGGCCCGCACCGTCGAACACAAGGTCGCCATCGCCGAGCGTCTGATCGAGGACCTGACGGGGAACTGGGGGATCCGGGAGTCGGACATCCTCATCGACACGCTCACGTTCACGATCTGCACGGGTCAGGAGGAGTCCCGCAAGGACGGCATCGCGACGATCGAGTCGATCCGCGAGCTCAAGCGCCGCCACCCGGACGTCCAGACGACGCTGGGTCTGTCGAACATCTCCTTCGGCCTGAACCCCGCCGCCCGTGTGCTGCTGAACTCGGTCTTCCTGGACGAGTGCGTCAAGGCGGGCCTGGACTCGGCGATCGTGCACGCCTCGAAGATCCTGCCGATCGCGCGCTTCGACGACGAGCAGGTCGGCACCGCCCTCGACCTGATCTACGACCGGCGCGCCGAGGGCTACGACCCGCTGCAAAAGCTCATGGCCCTCTTCGAGGGCGTCAACACCAAGTCCCTCAAGGCCGGCCGCGCCGAGGAACTCCTCGCCCTGCCGCTGGACGAACGACTGCAGCGCCGCATCATCGACGGCGAGAAGAACGGCCTGGAAGCCGACCTCGACGAGGCGCTCCAGACCCGTCCCGCCCTCGACATTGTCAACGACACCCTGCTGGAGGGGATGAAGGTCGTCGGTGAGCTGTTCGGCTCCGGCCAGATGCAGCTCCCCTTCGTCCTCCAGTCGGCGGAGGTCATGAAGACCGCGGTCGCCCATCTGGAACCGCACATGGAGAAGAGCGACGACGAGGGCAAGGGCACGATCGTGCTGGCCACGGTCCGTGGCGACGTGCACGACATCGGCAAGAACCTCGTCGACATCATCCTGTCCAACAACGGCTACAACGTGGTCAACATCGGCATCAAGCAGCCGGTCTCCGCGATCCTCGAAGCCGCGCAGGAGCACAACGCCGATGTGATCGGGATGTCGGGTCTCCTGGTGAAGTCCACGGTGATCATGAAGGAGAACCTGGAGGAGCTCAACCAGCGCAAGCTGGCGGCCGACTACCCGGTCATCCTCGGCGGCGCCGCCCTGACCCGCGCCTACGTCGAGCAGGACCTCCACGAGATCTACGAGGGCGAAGTCCGCTACGCCCGCGACGCCTTCGAGGGCCTGCGCCTGATGGACGCCCTCATCGCGGTCAAGCGCGGGGTTCCCGGAGCCACCCTCCCCGAACTCAAGCAGCGGCGCGTGGCCAAGCGCGACACCCCGGTCCTGGATGCCGAGGAGGCGACGGAGCCCGTTGGCCGTTCCGACACGGCCGTCGACAACCCGATCCCCACCCCGCCGTTCTGGGGCACCCGGGTGGTCAAGGGCATTCCGCTGAAGGACTACGCGTCCTGGCTGGACGAGGGCGCGCTGTTCAAGGGCCAGTGGGGTCTCAAGCAGGCCCGCGCCGGGGGAGCCACGTACGAGGAGCTCGTCGAGTCCGAGGGCCGGCCGCGTCTGCGCGGACTCCTCGACAAGCTGCACACCGAGAACCTCCTCGAGGCCGCCGTCGTCTACGGCTACTTCCCCTGCGTCTCCAAGGGCGAGGACCTGATCATCCTCGACGAGGCGGGCAACGAGCGGACCCGTTTCACGTTCCCGCGTCAGCGCCGGGGCCGTCGTCTGTGCCTGGCGGACTTCTTCCGCCCGGAGGAGTCCGGCGAGATCGACGTGGTCGGTCTGCAGGTGGTCACCGTCGGATCGAAGATCGGCGAGGCCACGGCCAAGCTCTTCGCGTCCGACTCCTACCGCGACTACCTCGAGCTCCACGGCCTGTCCGTCCAGCTCGCCGAGGCCATGGCCGAGTACTGGCACGCCCGCGTCCGCGCGGAACTCGGATTCGGCGGCGAGGACCCCGCCCAGGTCGAGGACATGTTCGACCTCAAATACCGGGGCGCCCGCTTCTCCCTGGGCTACGGCGCCTGCCCCGACCTCGAGGACCGGGCGAAGATCGCCGACCTCCTCCAGCCCGAACGCATCGGCGTCCACCTCTCCGAGGAATTCCAGCTCCACCCCGAGCAGTCCACCGACGCCATCGTGATCCACCACCCGCAGGCGAAGTATTTCAACGCACGCTGACACGGACCGGCGTACACTTGTCGGTCCCATACAGGCCGGTCACCTGTTCCTCCGGGCATGCCCCCAGAGGTGAGGTGACCGGCCTTGTCGTCCCTCAGGACCTTCAGAGAGGTGCGCGCATGACGAGCACAGTTCCCGCCCCCGTCGCCCGTACGGCCGACGGACATGCCCTGCAGGCGGTGCTGCTCGACATGGACGGCACCCTCGTCGATACCGAAGGGTTCTGGTGGGAGATCGAGGTCGACGTCTTCGGCGAACTCGGACACCGCCTCGACGAGTCCTGGCGCGACGTGGTCGTCGGCGGCCCCATGACCCGCAGCGCCGGATTCCTCATCGAATCCACCGGCGCCTCGATCAGCCTCGCCGAACTCAGCGTGCTCCTCAACGAGCGCTTCGAAGCCCGCATCGCCGACCAGGTGCCCCTCATGCCCGGCGCCGAACGGCTGCTGTCCGAGCTGGCCCGGCACAACGTGCCCACCGCCCTCGTCTCCGCCTCCCACCGACGGGTCATCGACCAGGTCCTGCTCACCCTCGGCCGCGACCGCTTCCACCTCACGGTCGCCGGCGACGAAGTCGCACGCACCAAGCCGCACCCCGACCCGTACCTC
Source organism: Streptomyces sp. GL_140 (assembly GCF_057834465.1). NCBI lineage: Bacteria > Bacillati > Actinomycetota > Actinomycetes > Kitasatosporales > Streptomycetaceae > Streptomyces > Streptomyces sp. GL_140. The sequence continues at coordinate 1,852,823 of NZ_CM174404.1, read as the reverse complement.
CTGGCCGCCCGCACCCTGGGCGCACACCCCTCGCGCTGCGCCGTCATCGAGGACACCGCCACCGGCGTGGCCTCCGCCGAGGCGGCCGGCTGCCGGGTCGTCGCCGTCCCCTCGGTCGGCCGGATCGCGCCCGCCCCGGGCCGGACCATCGTGCGCTCGCTCGAAGACGTCGACCTGCCGTTCCTGCGCTCCCTCATCACTCCGATGAACTGACCGCGCACGCTGCGTACCCCACGATCCGCCCGCAGGACCTCGGTCCTACGGGCGGATCTTTCGCGCTGTACCCCGGAGGCCGAAATTCCATCCCTCCCGGGGGAGTTGTCCCAGGTGACCTTTGTCACCCACAAGGCCCCCTTCGCACCACTCCGAACCCCTCCACGCCACCCCTTGTGTCCGCATTGATGAGTACCTGACCGAAAATGCGGACGCCCCCGCGCTCACACCCGGTCCGCTCCCATAACGGTGCGATGACACCCCCGCCCCAACGGGTTCAAGCCACCCCTCCGCAGGCCACTAATGTCGATCCGGGCATAGCGCCGCACCTCAGCCGTCCCGGACACACACCCCTGTTCCGGAACCGCGTGGACCGATCGTCACAACACCGGCCCGATCGTTCCGCCCAGAACGGGCGACCGACGCGATGCCCTCCACGCCGCTTTGAACAAGTGCCGGGTTGAGGGAGTACTTCCAGCATGAACCGCAAGACCATGGTGCTGACGGCCGCCGCCGGACTGCTCACCCCCGCGCTGACCGCATGCGGCAGCACCAGCGGCGGAGGAGCGGGATCCGGAGCGATCATCGTCGGAACCACCGACCGGTTCGAGGCAGCCGACTACGCCCCCGCCCCGCTCGACCCCGCGTACGCCTACGACGCCGGCAGCTGGAACATCCTGCGCCAGACCGTCCAGACGCTGATGCACACCCCGCGCGGCGGCGGCCAGCCCGTCCCCGAAGCAGCCTCCGACTGCCGCTTCACCGACACCGGCAACGAGAGCTACCGCTGCACCCTGCGCCCGGACCTCAAGTTCGCCGACGGCGCCCCCCTCACCGCGCAGGACGTCAAGTTCTCCATCGAACGCGTCCTCGCCATCAAGGACGAGAACGGCCCCTCCTCGCTGCTCTCCACCATCGACACCGTCGAAGCCAAGAGCGCCGACACCGTCGTCTTCCACCTCAAGACCTCCGACGCCACTTTCCCGTACAAGCTCTCCACCCCCGCCGCGGGCATCGTCAGCGCCAAGAAGTACGACGCCAAGAAGCTCCGCGCCGGCTTCACCGTCGAAGGCTCCGGCCCGTACACGATGAAGGCCGAAGTCAAGGACAACCACCTCGTCCGCGCCGTCTTCAGCAAGAACCCGAACTACAAGGGCGACCTGAAGCTGCAGAACGACAAGGCCGAACTGCGCACCTTCGAAGACTCCGAAGCGATGGGCAAGGCCCTGGAACAGGGCAGCATCCACCTGGTCTCCCGCACCCTGTCGCCCGCGCAGATCACCGAGCTGTCCGCCAATCCGCCCAAGGGCATCAAGCTCGTCCCGATGCCCGGCCTGGAGATCCGCTACCTCGGCTTCAACACCGAGGCACCCGTCGTCAAGGACAAGGCCGTCCGCCAGGCCCTCGCGGCCGCCGTCGACCGAAACGCCGTCATCGCCAAGGTCTACGGGAAGTCCGCGCAGCCCCTGTACTCGCTGGTCCCCACCACCGTGACCGGCCACGTCAACTCGTTCTTCAACAAGTACGGCGAGGCCAACACCGCCAAGGCCGCCGACCTGCTGAAGGCCGCCGGGATCAAGACCCCGGTCAAGCTGACCCTCAACTACACCAACGACCACTACGGCGACGGCACCGCGGCCGAGTTCGAAGCCCTCAAGGCCCAGCTGAACTCCACCCAGCTCTTCGACATCACCGTCCAGGGCACCGACTGGGCCGACTTCCGGCCCGCGCAGAAGAAGGGCGACTACGCCGCCTACGGGCTCGGCTGGTTCCCCGACTACCCCGACGCCGACAACTTCCTCGCCCCGTTCCTGGAGCAGGACAACTTCCTGGGCACGCCGTACGCCAACAGCGCGGTGCGCACCAGGCTCATCCCCGAATCCCGGCGGGCGGTCGACCGAGGCGTCGCCGTCCCCGCGATCACGGAGATTCAGGACATCGTCGCCGAGGACGTACCCGTCCTGCCCCTGTGGCAGGGCAAGCAGTACGTCGCCGCGCGCGATGGGATCACCGGAGTGGAGTGGTCGGTCAACGCCATCTCCGACCTCCAGCTGTGGGAACTCGGCCGCGGCGTCAGCGGCTGACCAGCACGGCGGCCGACAGCGGACAACGCGGGCCGGAACAAGTAATCGGATCACCCAGTGAGACTGTGAAGGACGTTCGCGTGATGAGACGTAACCAGTGGTTGGTGGCCCCCCTCGGTGCGGCCACCGCCGCCGCGCTGCTCAGCGGTTGCGGTTCGACGGATGGCTCGAACGCCGGCAGCGGCAAGGGCGTGGTCATGGGCATATCCGACAAGGTGAAGGCCACGGACCCCGCCTCGGGCTACGACCCCGGCTCCTGGCTGCTCTTCAACAACGTCTTCCAGTCCCTGCTGAGCTTCCCCAAGGGCGGCACCACCCCGGAGCCCGACGCGGCGCAGTCCTGCGGGTTCGAAGGCAGCGAGAGCAAGGTGTACAAGTGCACCCTGCGCGGCGGCCTGAAGTTCAGCAACGGTGACAGCCTCACCTCCAAGGACGTCAAGTACTCCTTCGAGCGCACGCTGAAGATCAACGACGACAACGGTCCCGCCGTCATGCTGGCGTCGATCGACTCCATCGACACCCCGGACGACAAGACCGTCCTGTTCCACCTCAAGAACCCCGACGCGACCTTCCCCAGCAAGATCGCATCGGGCGCCGGCTCCATCGTCGACCACGCCGAGTACCCCGCCGACAAGCTCCGCACCGACGGCAAGGCCGTCGGCTCCGGGGTCTACAAGCTGGACTCCATCAACGACAAGAGCGCCAGCTTCTCCGTCAACGAGTCCTACAACGGCAAGGCCAAGCCGCGAAACAGCGGCGTGACCATGAAGTTCTTCAACGAGGACCAGGCCGCCCTCAAAAAGGTCCTCGAAAGCGGCGACGTCGACTTCGCCTTCCGCGGCCTGGCCGCCAAGGACATCGCCGGACTGGCCTCCCAGAGCGGCGACCAGAAGGTCGAGGTCGTCCAGGGCGCCGGCGCCGAAGTCGAACACCTCGTCTTCAACATGAACGACCCGGTCGCCGGAAAGCTCCCCATCCGCAAGGCCATCGCCTACCTCGTCGACCGCGAAGCCCTCGTCAAGCAGGTCTACGACGGAACCGCCACCTCGCTGTACTCGATCGTCCCGGCCGGCATCGCCTCGCACACCACCGCCTTCTTCGACCGCTACGGCGGCACCCCCCAGCCCGACAAGGCCAAGGCCGTCCTGCACGCCGCAGGCATCAAGGACAAGGTGAAGATCACCCTGTACTCGACGCCCTCGCGCTACGGCCCCTCCACGGACCAGGAATTCCAGCTGATCGCCAAGCAGCTGAACGACAGCGGCCTCTTCGACGCCACCGTCAAGTCCGTCGAGTTCGACCAGTACGAGAAGGACATCACCGACGGCAAGTACGGCGTCTACGTCAAGGGCTGGGTGCCCGACTACCCCGACGCCGACAACTTCACGCAGCCGTTCTTCGGCCCCGACAACATCCTGCACAACAACTACGAGAACAAGGAGATCACCGGGACGATCATCCCGTCGACCTCCACGAAGTCCGACCGCGCCGCCGCCAACGCCGAATACAGCCGGCTCCAGGACATCGTCGCCGACGAGATCCCGCTCCTGCCGCTCTGGCAGAGCAAGCAGTACGCCGTCACCCGCCCCAACGTGACCGGCCTGCAGTGGTCCCTCGACGCCTCCACCGTCTTCCGCTTCTGGGAGATCAGCAAGGGCTGAACCGGCCCCCGCACGGCAAAGGCCCGCCTCCGCACCGGGCGCATTCCAGGGGTCGTAGCAACACAGTGATCAACTGGCTGTCGCCAGGAGCTTAGCGAGACGCTCGGCTGGGGTTTCCCAGTCGAGCGTTTTGCGTGGGCGGCTGTTGAGTTCGGCGGCGACGGCGTCGAGGTGTTCGCGGGTATGGACGGAGAGATCCGTGCCCTTGGGGAAGTACTGCCGCAGCAGGCCGTTCGTGTTCTCGTTGGAGCCGCGTTGCCAGGGGCTGCCGGGGTCGCAGAAGTAGACGGGCATGTCTGTGGCGGTGCTGAACTCCTGGTGGAGGTGCATCTCGGAGCCCTGGTCCCAGGTGAGTGAGCGCCGCAGGTGGGCGGGGAGAGCGGAGACGGTCTGGATGAGCGCATCGCGGACGAGGGTGGGGTGCCGGCCGTCAGGCAGGTGGAGGAGAGTGACGAAGCGGCTTGAGCGCTCCACCAGTGTTCCGATCGCGGACTTGTTGGTCTTACCGACAATGAGGTCGCCCTCCCAGTGCCCAGGAATCGCGCGGTCGGCGGCCTCGGCCGGCCGCTCGCTGATCATCACCATGCCTTTCGACATGCGTGGCTGGCGCTTGGAGGACTGGCGGTGTGGCCGTCGCATGGCGCGTCCGGTCCGCAGGGCCCGGGTCAGCTCGCGGCGGAGTTCTCCGCGGCCCTGAACGTAGAGGGCCTGGTAGATCGTCTCGTGGACCACGTGCATCTCCGGCCGGTTGGGGAAGCGGGCCCGCAGAGAACGGCAGATCTGCTCCGGGCTCCAGCGTCGTTCGAGATGCTGCTGGATGAAGTTCCGCAGCTCGGGGTTACGAACGATCTTTCCCGGCTTCGGGCGGGGCCGCCGGGCGTCGGCCCTGGATTGTGCGGCGTGCGGGCGATAGGACCAGCGGGACGCGTTCCCGCGCACGGGCATGCCGTTGCGGCGTATCTCCCGGCTCACCGTCGAGGGGCTGCGGCCCAGCTCGGCCGCGATGGTGCGGATCGATGCCCTTTCACGCAACCGGTCGGCGATTTGGATGCGCTCGGACTCCCGCAGACAGCGGCTTGGGCCTGCCGATGGCGACTCCCGATGGGCCGGGGGAATCGCCTTCGACAGGCCCTTGTGAGCGTGGCGGCCGTTGCGCCACACCCTGCCGGTCCTCGCGTTGATCCCGACGAGCCGGCATGCCTCGATGTTGCTGTAGCCCTGCTGCACGAGCTGGAAGTATGCCGACCGCTCAGCGGCCAGCTTCTTCCGCCCCTGCGGCTTCCGGTCTTCCCGGATCTGGTGGTCCATCGCATCCCCTGAGCTGGGGTGTTGCAACGACCACTAGAACGGAAGCCGAGCGGAGGCGGGCCCTTCCCGTACCGGACGACCCCGCTACTGGCCGGCGCCCGGCCGCACCAGACCGCTCTCGTACGCGTACACCGCCGCCTGCACCCGGTCACGCAGACCCAGCTTCGTCAGCACATGACCCACATGCGTCTTCACCGTGGTCTCGCTCACGAACAGATCCGCCGCGATCTCCGCGTTCGACAACCCCCGCGCCACCAGCTTCAGCACCTCGACCTCCCGCTCGGTCAGCGTGCCCAGCGCATCCGGCATGCTGTCCTCACCCGACGGCAGATGACCCGCGTACTTGTCCAGCAGCCGCCGCGTGATGCTCGGCGCCAGCATCGCCTCGCCACCCGCCACCACCCGGATCGCCTGCACCAGCTCCACGGCGGGCGCATCCTTCAGCAAGAACCCGCTGGCCCCCGCCCGCAACGCCTCCACCACGTACTCGTCCAGATCGAACGTCGTCAGCACCAGCACCTTCGCCGGACCGTCCCGGCCCGGACCCGTGATCTGCCGGGTCGCCTCGACCCCGTCCATCCGCGGCATCCGGATGTCCATCAGCACCACATCGGGCTGCAACGCCCGCACCTGGTCCAGCGCCTGCAGACCGTCCCCGGCCTCACCGACCACCGCCAGGTCCTGCTCCGCCTCCAGGATCATCCGGAAACCGGTGCGCAGGAGCGGCTGGTCGTCGACCAGCAGTACGCGGATCGCCACGGGGTCTACCTCGTATTCGTCGGACGCCATCGGGGGACGCCGCCCATTGTGCCCTGACGCGAAGATCAGCCTTCCGCCCGGCGGTAGCCTGGGGAGATCGTCAGAGGGTAGGCCGGGGGAGTCCCCCCGAACTCGGGACACACCGCCTGATGATCACACCAACCGCACAGCTTCGTCTGCCGCGGCCGCCAGTCACCCGACTCCGTCGCCTCCCGGATCGCATCCCACAGCGCCAGCAGCTTGCGCTCCATCCGCTCCAGATCCTCGACCACCGGGTCGTACGTCACCACGTCCCCACTGCCCAGGTACACCAGCTGGAGCCGCCGCGGCAGCACCCCCTTCAACCGCCACACCACCAGCGCGTAGAACTTCATCTGGAACAGCGCACCCTCGGCGTACTCGGGCCGCGGAGCCTTGCCCGTCTTGTAGTCGACGATCCGCACCTCGCCCGTCGGCGCCACGTCCACCCGGTCGATGATCCCCCGCAGCCGCAGCCCCGAATCCAGCTCAGTCTCCACGAAGAACTCCCGCTCCACCGGCTCCAGCCGCGTCGGATCCTCCAACGTGAACCACCGGTCCACCAGCGCCTCGGCCTCCGACAGCCACCGCGCCAGACCCGCCCCCTCATCACCCTCCGGGAACAGCTCCGTCAGCTCCGGCTTCGACTCCAGCAACCGGTCCCACTGCCCCGGAATCAACGCCTTCGCCCGCGGAGCCGTCCGCTCCGGCGCCGGATGATCGAAGAGCCGCTCCAGCACCGCATGCACCAGCGTCCCCCGGGTCGCCGCCGCACTCGGCTTCTCCGGCAACTTGTCGATCACCCGGAACCGGTACAGCAACGGACAGCGCATGAAGTCACTCGCACGCGAAGGAGACAGCGAAGCCGGCGCCACCGCCACGGGTGCCACCGCCCGGCCGGGCTCGGAAGTGGGCTCACTACTGGCCGCCGCATCGTGCGGACCGCTGCCGGGGCTCGTCGTCATACCCAAAACCCTACGACCCGCCACCGACAGCACGCGCATACCATCGACTCAAAGCCCCCTCGCACTGCATGATCGGAGCATCACACCGCGCTACGGCGCACCCGGACACCACCGGGAAAAAGCAGAAAAACCGCCGACGCGACCACTGCGCCGGACAGCAGCGAACGAAGGAAAACCGTGGCAGACACCGAGGAAACCGGCGAGCGCGCGGGCCGGCGCTCAGGACCGGGAGGCGGACTCCTCATGGGCCGCCCCTTCGGCGTGCCCGTCTACGTCTCGCCCAGCTGGTTCCTCGTCGCCGCCCTCATCACCTGGGTCTTCGGCAACCAGCTCGACCGGATCCTCCCCGACCTCGGACCCGCCCGCTACCTCGTCGCCCTGTTCTTCGCCGTCGCCTTCTACGCCTCGGTCCTCGTCCACGAACTCGCCCACACCATCGCCGCCCTCCGCTTCAAACTCCCCGTCCGCCGAATCCAGCTCCAGTTCTTCGGCGGCGTCTCCGAGATCGAGAAGGAATCCGAGACCCCCGGCCGCGAATTCGTCCTCGCCTTCGTCGGCCCCCTCCTCTCCCTCCTCCTCGCCGGCGCCTTCTACCTCGGCATGAAAACCGTCGAACCCGCCAGCGTCCCCGGCGTCCTCCTCGCCGGCCTGATGCTCTCCAACCTCCTCGTCGCCGCCTTCAACCTCCTCCCCGGCCTGCCCCTCGACGGCGGCCGCATGCTCCGCGCCGTCATCTGGGGCATCACCGGCAAACCCATGACCGGCACCATCGCCGCCGCCTGGGTCGGCCGCGCCCTCGCCGTCGCCGTCCTCCTCGGCCTCCCGCTCCTCACCCACACCGGAGCCCTCGGCAACCCCACCCAGCAAATCGGCGGCATGGACACCGTCATGGACGCCCTCCTCGCCGCGATCCTCGCCGCCATCATCTGGACCGGAGCCGGCAACAGCCTGCGCATGGCCCGCCTGCGCGAACACCTCCCGGAACTCCAGGCCCGCAAACTCACCCGCCGCGCCATCCCCGTCGAGAACGCCACCCCGCTCTCCGAAGCCCTGCGCCGCGCCAACGAAGCCGGCGCCCGCGCCCTCGTCGTCGTCGACGGACTCGGCGACCCCACCGGCATCGTCCGCGAAACCGCCATCGCCTCCGTACCCGAACACCGCCGCCCCTGGATCGCCGTCAGCACCCTCTCCCAGGACCTCACCGACGGCATGAAGGTTTCAGCCGACCTCACCGGCGAAGAACTCCTCGACCACCTGCGCGCCACCCCCGCCTCCGAATACCTCGTACTCGAACCCGGCGGCGCGATCTACGGAGTCCTCTCCACCCTCGACGTCGAGAAGGCCTTCGTGAAGGCCATGGCGCGGCCCCAGTCCTGAAGCCAATACACTGGTCACATGTCCGAACCGACCGGTGCCGCCCGCCGACGCGGGCCCTTCGAGGTCGGGGACCAGGTTCAGCTCACCGACCCCAAGGGCCGCCACTACACGTTCACGCTCGAAGCCGGGAAGAACTTCCACACCCACAAGGGTGCCTTCCCGCACGACGAGCTGATCGGCTCCCCCGAGGGCAGCGTTGTCCGTACCACGGGCAACGTCGCCTACCTCGCGCTGCGTCCCCTGCTCCCCGACTATGTCCTGTCCATGCCCCGCGGTGCCGCCGTGGTCTACCCCAAGGACGCGGGCCAGATCCTGGCCTTCGCCGACATCTTCCCCGGCGCCCGAGTCGTCGAAGCAGGTGTGGGCTCCGGCTCCCTGAGCAGCTTCCTGCTGCGCGCCATCGGCGACCAGGGCATGCTCCACAGCTACGAGCGCCGCCCGGACTTCGCCGAGATCGCCACGGCCAACGTCGAGCGCTACTTCGGCGGCCCCCACCCCGCGTGGCAGCTGACCGTCGGCGACCTCCAGGACAACCTGTCCGACACGGACGTCGACCGCGTCATCCTCGACATGCTCGCCCCCTGGGAGTGCCTGGAGGCCGTCTCCAAGGCGCTGGTCCCCGGCGGCATCCTCTGCTGCTACGTGGCCACCACCACCCAGCTCTCCCGGACCGTCGAATCCATCCGCGAGTTCGGCTGCTACGCCGAACCGCAGCCCTGGGAATCGATGATCCGCAACTGGCACGTCGAGGGCCTGGCCGTCCGCCCGGACCACCGGATGATCGGCCACACCGGCTTCCTCGTCACCGCCCGCCGCCTCGCGGACGGCGTCGAACCGCCCATGCGCCGCCGCCGCCCCTCCAAGGGCGCCTACGGCGAGGACTACGACGGTCCGGGCCGGGGGCCCCTCCCAGCGGTAGCTGGGGGACAGTCCGGCAGCAAGTCCGACAGCAAGGCGGCGGCCCCGGCCGCCCCCGCCGTCACGGACACCACCCCCGACTCCGCCGACCTCGGCTGAGCCACAGGACGAACCGGCCCGCCAAGGCCACCCAACACAAAGACGCTGTGGCGCAGTTCCCCGAACCAACCGGGAACTGCGCCACAGCGTCTTTTCGTTGTCGTAGGCATACACCCGCCCGGTCCGGACCCACCCGTTCCACCCCGCTGTGAGGTGTGGCACGATGCTGGCTCCCCGTCACCCTTCGCACAGGAGACACCCCGCGTGCCGCACAGCCCCGCCGAGCCGGCGCCGACCCCGCAGACCCCGGCGCACCACCGGGCCCGGCCCGTCCACTGGCTCGCCACGGCCTCCGCCCTGGCCGCCGTCATAGCCGCCGCGGGATTCCTCCAGCCCGAAGAGGCCACCGGAGCCGCAGCGGGACCCGCAGCCTCCCCCCGCCCCACCGGCACCACCGGCCCTACGGACCCCACACACCCCGCGGAAAGCCCCGCGGCACAGGCCCCGGACGCGCACGCGGTCACGTACCCCCTGGACTGCCGGGGCGCCCCCCAGGCCGTCACGGCCACCGCCGAAGGCGACCTCGACGGCGACGGCCGCCCCGAGACCGTGGCCGCCGTACGCTGCGACGCCGGATCCGGAACCCCACCGCACGCCATCTACGTACTCACCCAGGACAAGGCCAAGGGCTCGGCCCCCCGTGTCGTCGCCACCCTGCTCGAAGCCGGCCGCAAACAGACCGCGACCGACCTCACTCTGCGCGACGGGACCGTCACCGCCACGCTCCACGGGTACTCATCGCCCGAAGTGCCCCGCTACAGCCCCGACACCGAGCAACTCGCCAAGTGGCGCTGGACCGGCGGAAAATTCCGCCAAGAGCTTACGGACTCGACCCCCACAGGTGTTTGAATCCTTACTCGGCGTCCGGACCGAAGACCTCGACCCTGTCCGAAACACGCCTTACATGGATGCAGTCGCCAGGACATTCCTTCGCCGAATCCACAACGTCCTGCAACAGCACCAACGGAACCGGAGTGGTCGCCCCCGCCTCCACGAGCAGCTCGTCGGCAGGGCTCTTCACATACGCCAGACCGTCGATGTCCAGCTCGAACACCTCCGGCGCGTACTGCACACAGATGCCGTCGCCGGTGCAGAGGTCCTGGTCGATCCAGACCTCAAGGGGCTCCGACACCCCGCCGGCGCCATCCGCCGGTGCCTCCTGCTGCACGGTCATATCTCCTGCCGTTCCCTGCTCCGAGTGATCCATCCCGGACACAACTCGCGGCAAGTCGCACGAGCTCTGACGGGTGTTGAACACTTCGACCTTACAACCGGCTGCTTTCCGATGTTGAAGGGTGGGTATTTCCTTGACGTGAGGGAGTACGCAAGGGTGAAGATCGGACACACCCCTACCGTCTTTGTGATCTAGGGGTTTCAATCACCACCAGCCCAGGTAGGGTCAGAAAGCGTCCAGCTCCCCTTGGAGGAGGTGAGGACCGTGGCAGCCCACGACGACGACATCAACCGCGGCATCCGGCCCGCGCGAGGGTCCGAGGACCCCGCCGGCCAGGTTGCCTATCTAGAGCAGGAAATCGCCGTCCTGCGACGTAAGCTCGCCGACTCTCCGCGACACACGAGGATTCTCGAAGAGCGGATCGTCGAGCTCCAGACAAACCTGGCAGGCGTCTCCGCCCAGAACGAGCGGCTGGCGAATACCCTGCGCGAGGCCCGAGACCAGATCGTGGCCCTCAAAGAAGAAGTCGACCGGCTCGCACAGCCGCCGGCCGGCTTCGGAGTCTTCCTGCAGTCCAACGAGGACGGCACCGTCGACATCTTCACCGGCGGCCGCAAGCTCCGAGTGAACGTGAGCCCCAGCGTCGAACCGGAAGACCTCCGGCGAGGCCAGGAGGTCATGCTCAACGAGGCCCTCAACGTGGTCGAGGCCATGGAATTCGAGCGGGCCGGGGACATCGTCACCCTCAAGGAAATCCTCGAGGACGGCGAGCGCGCCCTGGTGGTCGGGCACACCGACGAGGAAAGGGTGGTGAGGCTCGCCGAGCCGCTCCTGGACGTCACCATCCGCCCCGGCGACTCCCTGCTGCTCGAACCCCGCTCCGGCTACGTCTACGAGATCGTCCCCAAGAGCGAGGTCGAAGACCTCGTCCTCGAAGAGGTCCCGGACATCGACTACGACAAGATCGGCGGCCTGGGCGACCAGATCGAACTGATCCGCGACGCCGTCGAGCTCCCCTACCTCTACCCCGACCTCTTCAAGGAACACGAACTGCGGCCCCCCAAGGGCATCCTGCTCTACGGCCCCCCCGGCTGCGGCAAGACGCTCATCGCCAAGGCCGTCGCCAACTCCCTTGCCAAGAAGGTCGCCGAAGTCACCGGCCAGCCCGCCGGGAAGTCCTACTTCCTGAACATCAAGGGCCCCGAACTCCTCAACAAGTACGTCGGCGAGACCGAGCGGCACATCCGCCTCGTCTTCCAGCGTGCACGGGAGAAGGCGAGCGAGGGCACCCCCGTCATCGTCTTCTTCGACGAGATGGAATCCCTCTTCCGCACCCGCGGATCAGGCGTCAGCTCGGACGTGGAGAACACCATCGTCCCCCAGCTGCTCGCCGAGATCGACGGCGTGGAAGGCCTGGAGAACGTCATCGTCATCGGCGCCTCCAACCGCGAGGACATGATCGACCCGGCCATCCTGCGCCCCGGCCGACTCGACGTGAAGATCAAGATCGAGCGCCCCGGAGCCGAGGCCGCGAAGGACATCTTCGCGAAGTACCTCAAGGCCTCGCTGCCCCTGCACTCGGACGACCTGTCCGAACACCAGGGCTCCTCGGCCGACACCGTCCACAGCATGATCCAGACCGTCGTCGAGCAGATGTACGCCGAAACCGAGGAAAACCGCTTCCTCGAGGTCACGTACGCCAACGGCGACAAGGAAGTCCTCTACTTCAAGGACTTCAACTCGGGCGCGATGATCCAGAACATCGTCGACCGTGCCAAGAAGATGGCCATCAAGGCCTTCCTCGAACACCAGCAGCGGGGCCTTCGCGTCGCCCACCTCCTCCAGGCTTGCGTGGACGAGTTCAAGGAGAACGAAGACCTCCCCAACACCACCAACCCCGACGACTGGGCCCGAATCTCCGGAAAGAAGGGCGAGCGGATCGTATTCATCCGCACCCTCGTCACCGGAAAGCAAGGCGCGGACACCGGACGCTCCATCGACACGGTGGCCAACACCGGTCAGTACCTCTGACGAAGCGGGCCGGCTGCGGGAGCCCGCAAGGGCACCCGCAGCCGACTGCTTTACCGACTGCTCTTTTCAGCCGGTGACAGGTCGAAATTCAATGACCGAAATGATCTCCCCACCAGCGCGGAGTGGTTCTAGGCTCATCCGTACCGCAGGTAGCGCAGTGCGGGGACGGGCACCGCACACGACGCACCTGAGCACCAGCGGTACTTGAGCGCCGCTCCCGAACGGGAGCGCCGCCGGGCAAGGAGGGCCGCATGACCGTACGGCGAGTAATGGGGATCGAGACGGAGTACGGGATCTCCGTCCCGGGGCACCCGAACGCCAATGCCATGCTCACCTCGTCCCAGATCGTCAACGCCTACGCGGCGGCGATGCACCGGGCGCGACGCGCCCGCTGGGACTTCGAGGAGGAGAACCCGCTGCGGGACGCCCGCGGCTTCGACCTCGCCCGCGAGGCCGCCGACAACAGCCAGCTCACCGACGAGGACATCGGCCTCGCCAACGTCATCCTCACCAACGGCGCACGGCTCTACGTGGACCACGCGCACCCCGAATACAGCTCCCCGGAGATCACCAACCCGCTCGACGCCGTCCTCTGGGACAAGGCCGGCGAGCGGATCATGGCCGAGGCCGCCGTCAGGGCCGCCCAGCTCCCCGGGGCCCAGCCGATCCACCTCTACAAGAACAACACCGACAACAAGGGCGCCTCCTACGGCACGCACGAGAACTACCTGATGAAGCGGGAAACCCCCTTCTCGGACATCGTGCGCCACCTCACCCCCTTCTTCGTCTCCCGCCTCGTCTTCACCGGCGCCGGCCGCGTCGGCATCGGCCAGGACGGCCGCGAACACGGCTTCCAGATCAGCCAGCGCGCCGACTACTTCGAAGTCGAGGTCGGCCTGGAGACCACCCTCAAGCGCCCCATCATCAACACCCGCGACGAACCGCACTCGGACGCCGAGAAGTACCGCCGGCTCCACGTGATCATCGGCGACGCCAACCTCTCCGAGATCTCCACCTACCTCAAACTCGGCACCACCGCACTCGTCCTGTCCATGATCGAAGACGGCTACATCAACGTCGACCTCGCCGTGGACCAACCCGTACGCACCCTTCACCAGGTCTCCCACGACCCCGACCTGCACCACCTGATCACGCTGCGCAGCGGTCGGACACTGACCGCGGTACAGCTCCAGATGGAGTACTACGAGCTGGCCAGGAAGTACGTGGAGGAGCGTTTCGGCTCCGACGCGGACGAGCAGACCAAGGATGTGCTGGCCCGCTGGGAGGACGTCCTGGGCCGGCTGGAGAGCGACCCGATGAGCCTGTCGGGAGAGCTCGACTGGATCGCGAAGCGGGAGATCCTGGAGGGCTACCGGCGCCGGGACGGCCTCGGCTGGGACGCCGCGCGGCTCCACCTGGTGGACCTCCAGTACGCGGACGTACGGCCCGAGAAGGGGCTGTACAACCGCCTGGTGGCCCGCGGCAAGATGAAGCGGCTGCTGGACGAGACAGCGGTGGAACGGGCGCAGAGCAAGCCCCCGGAGGACACCCGGGCGTACTTCCGGGGCCGGTGCCTGGAGCAGTACGCGGACGACGTGGCAGCGGCTTCGTGGGACTCGGTGATCTTCGACCTGCCGGGCCACGACTCGCTCCAGCGGGTCCCGACCCTGGAACCCCTGCGGGGCACCCGGGCCCACGTGAAGGAGCTCCTGGACCGCTGCCGCACGGCGGAGGACCTGGTAAGGGTGCTGTCGGGGCGCTGAGCCTTTCCGATACCCGGGCGGGGGCTGAAAGGCCCCCGGTCCGGGAATCATGAAGACATCCGGACGTTATGAAAGTACCGGGACGGATGTCGGACCCTCCTTGTAGGGTCCGAAGTAGAGTCTGATCTTGAGGGATCCCGAATTCGCGGGGTCTTTCGACGTGAGCGTGCGAACCGAGCGGGGTGAGGTAGACATGGCGACCAAGGACACCGGCGGCGGACAGCAGAAGGCGACGCGCTCGACCGAGGAGGTCGAGGAGGCGGCGGTCGAGGAATCGACCGACCTCAAGGAGCGACAGGAAAAGCTCTCCGACGACGTCGACTCGGTACTTGACGAGATTGACGATGTACTTGAAGAAAACGCAGAGGATTTCGTTCGGAGCTTCGTACAAAAAGGCGGCGAATAGCCTTCGAATCTAAGGTGAATCCGCCAGTGTGTGCTCCATGTCCCATGGAACGAAGTGGTGCAGCGGGTGTACCCGTGACATACCACTGAGCGGATTCGCTTCAGATCGCAACCGGAGGGATGGGCTTCAGCCCAGATGCCGGGAATGTGTGGCGGCGTACGGTGCCGAGCACTACCGGCGCCGTCAGGCAGCCAAGGGCAAGACAGTCAAAGAGCATGTGGAAGTGCCGGTGGGGCACAAGCTCTGCCGACTGTGCGGTGAGGTCAAACCACACAGTGAATGGCACAAGAACGCAAGTGCTTCTGACGGGCTGTCCACTCGCTGCAAGACCTGCCGTGCCGTCCTGGGCCGGGCAGGTCATCTCAAACGCTCCTACGGCATCACCGAAGCCGAGCGGGACGCGATGATCGCCGCTCAGGGCGGGGTCTGCGTCCTCTGCCAAGAGAGTCCGGCAGAGCATGTGGATCACGATCATCGGACGGGTAGGGTCCGAGGCGTACTTTGCTTCGGCTGCAACGCAGGAATTGGGCAGCTCAAGGATCGGCCGGACGTCATGAGGCGTGCAGCCGCTTACGTGGAAGGAAACCTGTGGAACCCAACATTCGAAGCACAGGGCGTCTGCCGGCAGCCTTCCTGACGCCGGGGTCGTCGTCCTTCATGGACTTCTTGGGCGCGCACCAGCCCGAGATGCTCCCGGGCAACCGGAAGCTGCCCGACGGGATCATCGAGGCGCCGCACGGGACGACCATCGTGGCCGCCACCTTCCCCGGCGGGGTCGTGCTCGCCGGTGACCGGCGGGCGACCATGGGGAACATGATCGCGCAGCGGGACATCGAGAAGGTGTTCCCGGCTGACGAGTACTCCGCGGTCGGGATCGCCGGCACCGCCGGTCTGGCCGTGGAGATGGTGAAGCTGTTCCAGCTGGAGCTGGAGCACTTCGAGAAGGTGGAGGGGGCGACCCTCTCCCTCGAAGGTAAGGCGAACCGGCTGTCGACCATGATCCGGAGCAATCTGGGGATGGCGATGCAGGGGCTGGCCGTCGTGCCGCTCTTCGCGGGGTTCGACGAGGCCAAGGAGAGGGGCCGGATCTTCTCCTACGACGTGACCGGCGGCCGCTCCGAGGAGCACGGCTTCGCCGCCACGGGTTCCGGCTCGATCTTCGCGCGCGGCTCGATGAAGAAGCTGTACCACTCGAAGCTGACGGAGGAGGAGGCCACGACGCTGGTTGTCCAGGCGTTGTACGACGCCGCCGACGACGACTCGGCGACCGGCGGCCCGGACCTCTACCGCCACATCTATCCCATCGTCACCGTCATGACCGAAGAGGGATTCCGCAGGCTGACCGACGAGGAGTCCTCGGAGCTGGCCCGCAAGATTACGAATCGTCGGCTGGAGCAGCCCGACGGCCCGCGCGCCGCCCTGCTCTGACCATCCGTCGCCCCGTAGGAGCCCAGAAGAAAGGGACGGACAGCCGGTGTCGACTCCGTTCTATGTGTCACCCCAGCAGGCCATGGCCGACCGGGCGGAATACGCCCGGAAGGGCATCGCCCGGGGCCGCAGCCTTGTTGTGATCCAGTACGCCGACGGCATCGTGTTCGTCGGTGAGAACCCGTCCCGCGCGCTGCACAAGTTCAGCGAGATCTACGACCGGATCGGCTTCGCGGCCGCCGGCAAGTACAACGAGTACGAGAATCTGCGGATCGGCGGTGTGAGGTACGCGGATCTGCGTGGATACACCTACGACCGTGACGATGTGACGGCCCGTGGGCTGGCGAACGTCTACGCGCAGACGCTCGGCACGATCTTCTCCTCGGCCGGTGAGAAGCCGTACGAGGTGGAGCTGGTCGTGGCCGAGGTCGGTGCGACGGCGGCCGGTGACCAGATCTACCGGTTGCCGCACGACGGTTCGATCGTGGACGAGCACGGTTCGGTGGCGGTCGGTGGCAACGCCGAGCAGATCAGTACCTACCTCGATCAGCGGCACCAGGACGGGATGACGCTGTCCGAGGCCTTGAAGCTGGCGGTGCAGGCGCTGTCGAGCCAGGCGAACGGTACGGACAAGTCGATTCCGGCGGAGCGGCTGGAGGTGGCGGTGCTGGACCGTACGCGGGCTCAGCAGCGCAAGTTCAAGCGGATCCGGGGCCGGCAGCTGTCGCGGCTGCTGGAGGCGGATGTTCCGGCGGCGGCTCAGGCGGATGCCGTGTCGAACGACGAGGCTCCGGACGAGGAAGCCGAGTAGAGCGAGCCCGTAGTGGGTGTGAGCGCCCCTGGCCTTTTGGCCGGGGGCGCTTTCGCGTACCCGGGGGTTCCCCGGGGGCTCAGGTGGTCGGTGCGGGGCCCGAGGATTCGCGGACGACGAGTTCGACGGGGATGTCGGGGGCGGTCCAGGGGGTGCCTTCGAGGGCGGCGAGGAGGGCGGTCATGCCCTGTTCGCCGACGCGTTCGGCGGGGAGTCGGACGGTGGTGAGTTCGGGTTCGACGGCGGTGGCGAGGGCGAGGTCGTCGAAGCCGGTGACGGAGAGGTCCTCGGGGATGCGCAGGCCGAGGCGGCGGGCGGCCTTGCAGGCTCCGGCGGCGAGGATGTCGTCGTCGCAGACGATGGCGGTGGGGCGGCCGTGGGGGGTCTCCAGGGCGGTTTCCACGGCCGTACGGGCGGCGTCGACGCTGAGGTGGGCCCGTACGGTGCGCAGCTCGGTGGAGGGGCCGAGGAGGGCGGTGAGGGCTTTGGCGCGGACGTCGAAGGTCCATGAGTCGACGGCGGAGGCGAGGTGGAGGTAGCGGCGGTGGCCGTGGTGCTGGAGGTGTTCGGTGACTTGGCGCATGCCGTCGGCGATGGCGAGGTTGACGTGGGCGGCGGCGGTGTGGGAGGTGGGGTCGCTGTCGAGCATGACGAGGGGGAGGGTGTCGCCGCCGAGGGCGTGGAGGGTGTTGGCGGCCATGGAGGAGGCGATGACTCCGTCGAGGGCGGCGCGGGCGGAGGCGAAGGGGTCGCGGGCGGGTCCGGTGCCGTCGGGGGAGGGGTAGAGGACGACGCCGAAGCCGTGTTCGGAGGCGATGCGGGCGGCGCCGGTGTAGACGCGGGCGAAGAATTCGTTGGTGAGGGCGGGGACGACGAGGAGGGCGGTGCGGGTGGAGCCGAGGCGGAGGTTGCGGGCGGCGAGGTTGGGGCGGTAGCCGAGTTCGGTGGCGGTGTGGCGGACGTGGTCGGCGGTGCGTTCGGAGACGCGGCCGCGCCATTTTTCGCCGAGGACGAGGGAGACGGTGGCCTGGGAGACCCCGGCGGCGGTGGCCACGTCGCGGCTGGTGGGTCTCGTCACATGGTGCTCCTGAAGTGCGAGGTCGCGGGGGGTTTGGTGGGTTCGGCGGGTGGACCGGCGGTCTGTGGACATGGTACGTATGACGCGTCAAGTTATACGTATTACCCCGGCGGGGTCCGGGCAGGAGGGGGCATTGATGGCCGCGGGTTACGCGGAGCTGCTCAGGACCCGGCACGCCGCGAGGCTGCTGGTGGGCACGCTCATAGGTCGGCTGCCGAACGGGACCGCGCCGATCGCGATCGTGCTGTTCACGCGGGCCGAGGGGGGCAGCTATTCCCTGGCCGGGGCGCTGGCCGCGGTGTACGGGGTGGCCAATGCGGTGGGGCAGCCCCTGCTGGGCCGGGCGGTGGACCTGTACGGGCAGCCGCGGGTGCAGTTGCCGGCGGCGGTGGTGTCGGCGCTGGGCATGGTGTGGCTGGCGTTCGCGGGTACGGGTTCGGCGGCGTGGGCGTACGGGGCGGTGGTGGTGGCGGGTCTGTTCACGCCTCCGCTGGAGGGCGGGCTGCGTGCGCTGTGGCCGGGGGTGCTCGGTGGCCGCGAGGAGCGGGTGCATGCCGCGTACGCGATGGACGCGGTGGCGCAGGAGGTCATGTTCACGGTCGGTCCGCTGCTGGTGACGTTGTGCGTGGCGCTGTGGGATCCGGCGGTGGCGCTGCTGGTGATCAATGGGATCGGGGTGCTCGGGGCGCTGTCGGTGGTGGTGTCGGAGCCTTCGCGGACGTGGCGTTCGGAGCCGCGTGAGGCGCATTGGCTGGGGGCGCTGCGTTCTCGTGGGCTGCTGGCGCTGCTGGGTGCCTTCTTCTTCGTCGGGACGGCGCTGGGGTCGATCACGGTGGCGGGTGTGGCGTACGCGGACGACCACGGGAACCAGGCGGTGTACGGCTGGCTGATGGCGGCGCTGGGTCTGGGTGCGCTGATCGGTGGTCTGGGGTACGGGGCCCGGCAGTGGGCAGGTGCGCCGGAGCGGCGGCTGCGGTTGCTGGTGGCGTTGCTGGCGGTGTGTTACCTGCCGCTGGTGCTGGTGCCGGGTCCGTGGGCGATGGCGGCGCTGGCGGCGTTGGCGGGGGTGTTCCTGGCGCCTTGTCTGGCCTGTGCCTTCATCGTGGTGGACCGGCATGCTCCGGTGGGCACGGTGACGGAGGCGTTCTCCTGGCTGGTGACGTTCTTCGGGGTGGGTGCGGCGATCGGTACGGGTGTGGCGGGTCCGGCGGTGGAAGCGGGCGGTACGGCGGCCGGGTTCGCGGTGGCGGGTGTGGCGGGTGTGGCGGCGGTTCTGGTGCTGACGGTCACTCGGAAGGTGCTGGAACGTACCCGGGTGAGCGCTCCGCCGGAGGTCTCCGGGGGCGGCTCTCGGGAAAATGATCGAAACGACGCTCGCGAACTCGGTTTCAGAACAGAGCAGAAGGCGTAATGTTCAGTCATGGACCGCCGCATTTTCGGGCTGGAGAACGAGTACGGCGTCACGTGCACGTTCAGGGGACAGCGCCGACTGTCTCCTGACGAAGTGGCGCGCTACCTCTTCCGCCGTGTTGTGTCATGGGGCCGCAGTAGCAATGTCTTCCTGCGGAACGGCGCCCGCCTCTACCTCGACGTGGGTTCGCATCCGGAGTATGCAACTCCCGAATGCGACAACCTGATCGAACTGGTCACCCACGACAAGGCCGGCGAGCGCATTCTCGAGGGCCTGCTCGTCGACGCCGAACGCCGCTTGCACGAGGAGGGAATCGCGGGCGACGTCTATCTGTTCAAGAACAACACCGACTCGGCGGGAAACTCGTACGGCTGCCATGAGAACTACCTGGTGGCCCGGCACGGGGAATTCTCCCGGCTGGCGGACATTCTCATCCCGTTCCTCGTCACGCGGCAGTTGATCTGCGGCGCGGGCAAGGTGCTGCAGACGCCGCGGGGTGCGGTCTACTGCGTGAGCCAGCGGGCCGAGCACATCTGGGAGGGCGTCAGTTCCGCGACGACCCGTTCCCGGCCGATCATCAACACGCGTGACGAGCCGCACGCGGATGCCGAGCGGTACCGCCGTCTGCACGTCATCGTGGGCGACTCGAACATGTCCGAGACGACCATGCTGCTCAAGGTCGGGGCGACCGATCTGGTGCTGCGCATGATCGAGGCGGGCACGGTGATGCGGGACCTGACGCTGGAGAACCCGATCCGGGCGATCCGCGAGGTCAGCCACGACATCACCGGTCAGCGCAAGGTGCGTCTGGCGAGCGGCCGGGAGGCCTCGGCGCTGGAGATCCAGCGCGAGTACTACGACAAGGCGGTGGACTTCGCCGAGCGCCGGGGCATCCGTGAGGGTGTCGTGGACCAGGTGCTGGAGCTGTGGGGCCGGACTCTGGACGCGATCGAGGCGGAGGACCTGGACCGGATCGGGACCGAGATCGACTGGGTGATGAAGTACCAGCTGATCGAGCGGTACCGGGCCAAGCACAACATGACGATGTCGAATCCGCGGGTGGCTCAGATAGACCTCGCCTACCACGACATCCACCGTCGGCGCGGGCTGTACTACTTGCTGGAGCGCAAGGGGCAGGCTGCGAGGATCTGCAATGACCTCAAGATCTTCGAGGGCAAGTCGGTGCCTCCGCAGACGACGAGGGCGCGGCTGCGCGGTGACTTCATCCGTCGTGCGCAGGAGCAGCGGCGGGACTTCACGGTCGACTGGGTGCATCTGAAGCTGAACGACCAGGCGCAGCGCACGGTGCTGTGCAAGGACCCGTTCCGGTCGGTGGACGACCGGGTGGAGAAGCTGATCGCGGGGATGTAGGACCCCGCGGAGCGCAGTGTGACATACCACTGATCTGGGACAGGGCCCCGTACGAATCTCGTACGGGGCCCTGCGCACGCCTTAGAGTGGCGACGACCTATGTGCCGTCTGAGATCTGAGGAACACGTGCGCCGACTTGCCGGCCTGCTTGTCGTACCCCTTCTGCTGCTTTCGACAGCGGCCTGTGGTGACAGCGGCTCCGAGATGAAGAACGGGGTGCCCTCGATCACGAAGGGGGCCAAGTTCGGGGAGAGCCCCACCCTGGCGAAGGGGTCGGGCACCCCGCCGAAGGAACTGAAGGTGGTGACCATCAGCGAGGGCGACGGCCCGGCGCTGAAGAAGGGCGACGCCGCCCAGGTCAACTACCTCGGTCAGGTCTGGGACGGTACGAAGCCGTTCGACCAGAGCTTCGGCAAGGGCAAGCCGTTCGACGTGACCATCGGCGCCGGCCAGGTCATCAAGGGCTGGGACCAGGGCCTTGAGGGCAAGAAGGTCGGCAGTCGTCTGGAGCTCGTGATTCCGCCGGACCTCGGGTACGGGGCGCAGGGTCAGGGCGCCGACATCAAGCCGAATGCCACGCTGGTCTTCGTCGTGGACATCGTCAAGGGCACCTCGATCCCGGCTTCGGCCAAGGGCAAGGAGGTCCCGCAGGACAACAAGGACCTGCCCAAGGTCGCTACGAACACGGACGGCAAGGAAGTCGCCGTGACGGTTCCCAAGGACGCCACGCCGCCGGCCAAGCTGGTCTCGGACTACGTGCTGGAGAGCGACGGCGCAGTCGTCAAGGACACCGACAACGTCGTGGTCAAGTTCAACGGCAAGACGTGGAAGGACGACAAGACCTTCGAGAGCACGTACGCCACCGACCAGTCGGTGACCTGGCCGATGGCCCAGCTTTCGGTCAAGGGTCTCAAGGAGGGCCTGGTCGGCAAGAAGGTCGGCAGCCGTGTCCTGCTGGTGATCCCGCCGGACGCGGGCTTCGGCGACAAGGAGCAGGGCACCATCCCGGCCAACTCGACGCTGGTCTTCAGCCTCGACATCCTCGCCGTGGTGTAAGACTGTCCCGGTTGTCCCCCTGTTCGTACGTTTGAGGAGCAGTACCGTGAGCGACAAGCTCGAGAAGCCCGAGATCGACTTCCCCGAGGGCGATGTCCCGACCGACCTCGTGATCGAGGACATCTGGGTCGGCGACGGCGCTGAGGCCAAGGCCGGGTCCAACGTGTCCGTCCACTACGTGGGCGTGGCCTTCTCCACCGGCGAGGAGTTCGACGCCTCCTGGAACCGCGGCGCCCCGCTGCCGTTCACGCTCGGTGTCGGCCAGGTCATCTCCGGCTGGGACAAGGGCGTCCAGGGCATGAAGGTCGGTGGCCGTCGCAAGCTGACGATCCCGGCCCACATGGCGTACGGCGACCGTGGCGCCGGCGGTGCCATCAAGCCGGGCGAGACGCTGATCTTCGTGTGCGACCTGATGGCCGCCTGACCGGTCGGTCGTGCAAGTCGTTGGGCCCCTGCCGGTCGGCAGGGGCCCTCGCTTTTTGCCCAGGCGGACCGGGGCGGTACGGTCAACGGTCACGAGGGTGTACGCGGTCGGGGTGCGAGGGGCCGCGCGGCGAGAAGGGCGGATGGGTCTCGATGGCGATTGCCAAGGCCGAGCGGCTGATGAATCTGGCGCTGTGTCTGCTGGGGACCCGACGGCCGCTCAGCAAGCGCGAACTGCGCGGTTCCATCGAGGCGTACATGGAAGCCGGGAACGACGACTCCTTCAACCGGATGTTCGAGCGGGACAAGGACGATCTGCGGGAGCTCGGGCTGGTCATCGAGACCGTCGAGAACCTGGAGGGCGACACCGGTTACCTGGCCCGCCGCGACAGCAACCGGCTTCCGCCGGTGGCCCTGGACGCCGAGGAGGCCGCGGCGCTGGGGCTCGCGGCGAAGGTGTGGCAGCAGGCCCGGCTGGCCGGAGCGGCCAGCGGCGCCCTGCAGAAGCTGCGGGCCGGGGGGATGCCCGAGGCCGGGGATCCCTACGAGGGCCAGCACAGTGCCATCGAACCGCGGATCCCGGTCCACGAGGCGGCCTTCGAGCCGCTGATGCTGGCCTGCCGCGACCGCCGTCCGGTGGTCTTCGACTACCGCAGGTCCAACGCGGCGCGCCCCGAGACCCGTCAGGTCGAGCCGTGGGCGCTGGAGTGCTGGCGCGGCCACTGGTACCTGGCCGGCTTCGACCGCGACCGCGGGGCGGAGCGGGTTTTCCGGCTCTCCCGGATCACGGGGAAGGTCCGTTCGCGCGCGGCCAAGTACACCGCCGATGTTCCCGACGTGGTGACCGTGCGGGAGACCGTGGCGAGCTGGGCCGGGGAGGGCGGGGACCGTTCCGCGCTGATCCGGCTGCGGGCCGGTGCGGGTTATCCGCTTCGGGCCAAGGCCACCGCCGTGCGCGAGAGCGCGGGCGGGGAGGGCTGGGACGAGCTGGAGATCCCGTACGGGCACGGGCTCGACGCCTGGCTGGTGGAGTTCGGCCCCGACGTGGTCGTGGTGGAGCCCGCCGATCTGCGGGCCGATGTGGTCGACCGGCTGCGTGCCGTGGCCAAGGGCTGACCCGGCCCGTTTGCGCAGGCCCGGCCCGATGCGGTGGCCGGGCCCGGTTCCGCGGGCCGCTCCCGCGGTCTGTTCCGTCCCGTAGCACGTGCCCTGAGGGGGAGACGTACCAGCATGGCTGCCAACGCCATCGACCAGACGCGCCGGATGCTGTCCCTGGTGACGTACCTGCGCGAGCGACCCGGCGCGCACGTCGCCGACGTGGCCCGCGCGTTCGGGATCACCGAGGACGAGCTGATCTCGGACCTCGACGTGCTCCCCATGTGCGGAACCAGTTTCCGCGGCGGGGACCTGCTCGACATCGACACCGACGGGGAGCGCATCTGGTGGCGCAACCCCGACGCCTCGGGGGAGTCCACCGCGGAGCCGCTGCGGCTGGCCGCCGACGAGGCGACGGCGCTGCTGGTCGCCGCCCGTGCGGTGGCCACCCTGCCGGGGTTGCGCGAGAGCGACCGCGACGCGCTGCTGCGGGCCACCGCCAAGCTGGAGGCGGCCGCGGGCGAGGCCGCCGGGGCCAGCTCGCGGCTCTCGGTGACCTTCGAGTCCGAGGGCGGGGTCTTCGCCGATGTGGACCGGGCCATCGCGGAGCGGCGCCGGCTGTGGCTGCGCTACTACTCGCCCGCCCGCGACGAGCTCACCGAGCGCAAGGTGGATCCGATCCGGCTCTTCGCCGTCGGGCACACGTACATGGAGGGGTGGTGCCACCTCTCCGAGGCCCGGCGCACCTTCCGGCTGGACCGGGTCGCGGAGATCCGGCTGCTGGACGAGCGGGCCGATCCGCCGGCGATCGAGCCCCGGGACCTGTCCGAGGGGCTGGTCCAGCCGGCGGCCGAGGACCCGGAGGTCGTGGTCGAGGTCGGTCCCGGCGGGCGCTGGGTCGCGGAGTACTACCCGCACGACAGCGCGGAGGAGCTGCCCGAGGGCGGCCTGCGGATCACCCTGCGCAGCCCCGATCCGGCGTCGCTGCGTCGGCTCGCGCTGCGGCTGGGCCGCGAGGGGCGCATCGTGGCCCCCGTGGAGCTGGCGGACAGTGCGCGCAGGGCGGCCAGGGAGGCGCTGGCCGCGTACGAGGACGAGGCTGCCGGGGAACAGGTCTGAGGGGGCCGGGCACGATGTCGCCGACGCCACCAGGGCCGGAGGACGTGCCCGTGCGGGCCGTACCGTCCGATTCCGCCGCTCCGGCCGCTTCCGCCCCGGCCACTCCTGCTCCGGCCGCTTCCGGCCCGGCCGCTCCCGGGCCGGTGGCTTTCACGGCGGCCTGTCCGGACTGCCGGGCCCGCTTCGAGCTGGACGCGGGCGCCCTGCGCCTGGCGATCGGCGGCAGCAGGCGGACCACCTTCTACTCCTTCACCTGCCCCGAGTGCGGGGCGGCGGTCCGCAAGCCGGCCGGCGAGCGGATCGTGGAACTGCTGACCGGGGGCGGCGTGAGCACCCTGCGCAGTGTCTGAGACGGCCGGTGGCCTAGGCTCTGGTCATGCTGTGGCCGATGTTCGCAATCGCTCTGGGTTTCCTCGGGCTCGCCGTCCTCGCCGTGCTCGCCGTGCGGGTCTTCGTGGAGGTGCGCCGGCTTTCCGGTCAGGTGGCGGACGCCGGCCGCCGGATCGCGGACGCCTCGGGTGATCTGGAGCGGGCCGCGACGGACCTGGCCAGGTCGGGGCGCTCCGCCCGGCTCTAGGGCCTGTCGTCAAAGCGCCCGCGGGCCGCGGTGCCTATAGGAACGGTCCTCGAACGGGGCCGTTCCCGCAGGCCATGGCACGGGGCCATAGCCATGGTGGGGCAACCGTCGTACTGTCTGACCACGCACGCGGCGATGCCTCAGGGGATTGCCGGGCGTTAACCCCCGGGGGTTACGATCCTTGTCAGAGCGGTTCAAGGACTTGGGTCCTGGCCGCCTGCGACCACAACCAGCCGTTTCGGTGAGAAGGAAGACACACATGATCGGCAACCTGAAGCCCCTCGAGATCCTCCTGATCGTCGCCGTGATCTTCCTGCTGTTCGGTGCCAAGAAGCTTCCCGACATGGCCCGCTCGCTCGGCAAGTCCGCCCGCATCCTCAAGAGCGAGGCGAAGGCGATGAAGAAGGACGGCGAGGCCGAGGACGGCGCCGCCGCTTCCGTTGCCGACCCGGCTCCGCAGCAGCAGGCAGCGGCCCCGCGCACGATCCAGGCCTCGCCCGGTGACGTCACCAGCGCCCGGCCCGTCAACGAGACCAACCACACCACCCAGAGCTGACTCCGGCCGGCCACGGCCGGGCCAGTCATCTGCGACGAGACAAGGGACGTGGGTTGCTCAAGTCTGCCCGCAAGCAGGAGAAGCTGGAACAGAAGGCGAAGGACGCCGAAGGGCGGATGCCTCTCGTCGAGCACCTGCGTGAGCTGAGAAACCGGCTGCTGAAGGCGGTCCTCGCGGTCCTCCTGATCACCATCGTGGCCGCGGTGTACTACAAGGACATCATCGACTTCATGCTGAAGCCGATGCTGGACTCCGTCGGCTGCACCAACGGCGTGGTCGAGCAGCGCAACGGCCGGGCCTGTGCCGACATGACGGTCAACGGTCTCATCGCGCCCTTCTCCATCGCACTGAAGGTCTCGCTGACGGCCGGTGTGGTCCTCTCCGCACCGGTGTGGCTGTACCAGCTCTGGGCCTTCGTGGCCCCGGGTCTGCACAACAACGAGAAGAAGTACGCGATCGGCTTCGTGGCGGTCGGCGCCCCGCTGTTCGGTGCCGGCGCGGTTCTCGCGTACAAGATCCTTCCGCAGACCGCGGTGATCCTGCTCGAGTTCACTCCCGACGACGCGCGCAACCTGCTGCCGGTCGACGACTACCTCGACCTGGTCACGCGCATGGTCGTGGTCTTCGGTCTGGCGTTCGAGCTGCCGCTGCTGCTGATCCTGCTCAACTTCACCGGCGTCCTGACCGCGAAGCGGCTGCTCAGCTGGTGGCGAGCGATGGTGCTGGGCATCACGATCTTCGCGGCGTTCGCGACTCCCACCGGTGACCCGCTCACCATGATGTCGCTGGCCTCCCCGATCATCGCCCTGTACTTCATCGCGCTCGGCATCTGCATGATCAACGACCGCAGGCGCAAGAAGTCGAACCCCGACGCGGAACTCGACGACGACGAGGCCGCCGACCTGGACCTGACCCCCGCGGCGCTCGGCGAGATCGAGTCGGCCCCGGCCCCCAGCGCCCTGCCGGAGCAGGCCGACGGCGGGCGGGCACGGATCAACGGTTACGACGACGCCACGTGATCGACGCCGACCGAGCCTGACAGGTACATTCCCCCGGGTGAGTGCTGAGATCACCCTCTTCGTCAATCCCACAGCCGGACGCGGCCGGGGCGCGCACGCCGCGCAGCCGGCCGCTTCCGCGCTCCGGGACGCCGGTTTCTCCGTACGGACCGTCGTCGGCGCCGATGCCCCCGACGCGCTGGCCCGGCTGCGGGCGGCCGTCCGCGGGGGCACCGGCGCCGTGATCGCGGTGGGCGGCGACGGCATGGTCTCCCTCGCGCTCCAGGCCGTGGCCGGAACCCTGGTACCGCTGGGGGTGGTCGCGGTGGGCACCGGGAACGATTTCGCGCGCGCCACGGGACTGCCCGTACGGGAGCCCGCGCGGGCGGGGCGGCTGGCCGCCGAGGCGCTCAAGGAGGGCCGGATCCGCGAGATCGACCTGGGCCGGGTCACCCGCGGCGGGGTCGCCGGTGACGGCGAGGGCGACGGCACCTGGTACGGGACCGTGCTGTGCTCCGGATTCGACTCGCGGGTCAACGACCGGGGCAACCGGATGCGGCTGCCGGTGGGCAAGTTCAAGTACGACCTGGCGATGATCGCGGAACTGGCCGCCTTCCGGCCCTTCCCCTACCGGATCACCCTCGACGGCGGTCCGGTCATCGAGACCGAGGCCACGCTGGTGGCCGTCGGCAACGGGTCCTCGTACGGGGGCGGCATGCGCATCTGCGCGGACGCCGAGCCCGACGACGGGCTCTTCGACGTCACGGTCGTCGGGGACTGCAGCCGCGCCACCCTGCTGAAGGTGTTCCCGCGCGTGTACCGGGGAACCCATCTCTCGCATCCCAAGGTCACCGTCCACCGGGCCGCGAAGGTGACGCTGGAGGCGGCCGGCATCACCGCCTATGCGGACGGGGAGCCGCTGGGGCCGCTGCCGGTGAGCGCCGAGTGCGTCCCCGGAGCCCTGCGCCTCCTGTCGTAGGCGCTGCGACCCCGTCGTAAAGACCGCGACTGTTGTCAGAGGCGGCGGGTAGGCTCGATGACAAGATGACCGAAGAACTATCACCCGCCGAGCGGTACGCCGCTGCCCGGATCCGCGCCGCCGAAGAGGCCACCGCCCTGGCGCCGTTCCGCGAGATGTACGAATTCGATCTGGATCCGTACCAGATCGAGGCCTGCAAGGCACTGGAGGCCGGCAAGGGCGTCCTCGTCGCCGCCCCGACCGGCTCGGGCAAGACGATCGTCGGCGAGTTCGCCGTACACCTGGCGCTCCAGCAGGGCCGCAAGTGCTTCTACACGACGCCCATCAAGGCCCTGTCGAACCAGAAGTACGCCGACCTCGCCAAGCGCTACGGCGCCGACAAGGTCGGCCTGCTCACCGGCGACAACAGCGTCAACTCCGAGGCTCCGGTGGTCGTCATGACCACCGAGGTGCTGCGCAACATGCTGTACGCGGGCTCGCAGTCGCTGCTGGGTCTGGGCTACGTCGTGATGGACGAGGTCCACTACCTCTCCGACCGGTTCCGCGGAGCCGTCTGGGAGGAAGTGATCATCCACCTCCCCGAGTCGGTGACCCTGGTCTCGCTCTCCGCCACCGTCTCCAACGCCGAGGAGTTCGGCGACTGGCTGGACACGGTGCGCGGCGACACCCAGGTGATCGTCTCCGAGGAGCGGCCCGTACCGCTGTGGCAGCACGTCATGGCCGGCCGGCGGATCTACGACCTCTTCGAGGAGGAGTCCGACCACGGCGGTCGCGGCTCGGCGCGCCGAGAGGTCAATCCCGACCTGCTGCGGATGGCGCGCGAGGAGAACACCAGCCGCTACAACCCGAAGGACCGGCGGCGCGGGAAGATGGTCCGCGAGGCCGACCGCGAGCGCGAGCGGCGCTCCCGCGGCCGGATCTGGACCCCTTCGCGTCCCGAGGTCATCGCCCGCCTGGACGGTGACGGGCTGCTGCCCGCCATCAACTTCATCTTCAGCCGGGCCGGCTGCGAGGCCGCCGTCCAGCAGTGCCTGTACGCGGGGCTGCGGCTCAACGACGACACGGCGCGCCTGAAGGTGTGCGAGATCGTCGAGGAGCGGACCTCGGCGATCCCCGCCGAGGACCTGCACGTCCTGGGGTACTACGAGTGGCTCGAAGGCCTGGAGCGGGGCATCGCCGCGCACCACGCGGGCATGCTGCCCACCTTCAAGGAGGTCGTCGAGGAGCTCTTCGTACGGGGCCTGGTGAAGGCCGTCTTCGCCACCGAGACCCTGGCGCTGGGCATCAACATGCCGGCGCGCACGGTCATCCTGGAGAAGCTGGTCAAGTGGAACGGCGAGCAGCACGCCGACATCACCCCCGGCGAGTACACGCAGCTCACCGGCCGGGCCGGTCGGCGCGGCATCGACGTCGAGGGCCATGCGGTGGTCCTGTGGCAGCGGGGCATGGACCCGGCGGGCCTGGCCGGGCTCGCGGGTACCCGTACCTATCCGCTGCGTTCCAGCTTCAAGCCCTCGTACAACATGGCGGTCAACCTGGTCCAGCAGTTCGGGCGGCACCGCTCGCGCGAGTTGCTGGAGACCTCCTTCGCGCAGTTCCAGGCCGACCGCTCGGTCGTCGGGATCTCGCGGCAGGTGCAGCGCAACGAGGAGGGGCTGGAGGGCTACCGGGAGGGCATGACCTGCCACCTGGGGGACTTCGAGGAGTACGCGCGGCTGCGCCGTGACCTCAAGGACCGTGAGAACGACCTGGCCAAGCAGGGTGCGGCCCAGCGCCGGGTGCAGGCGGCCTCCTCGCTGGAGAAGCTGAAGCCGGGCGACATCATCCACGTGCCGACGGGCAAGTTCGCCGGGCTCGCGCTGGTCCTGGACCCGGGCGTGCCGGCCGGGCGGTCCAACGGGCACCGCGGGCACGAGTACACGGAGGGTCCTCGCCCGCTGGTGCTCACCGCGGAGCGGCAGGTCAAGCGGCTCGCCGCGATCGACTTCCCGGTCCCGGTGGAGGCCGTCGAGCGGATGCGGATCCCCAAGACGTTCAACCCGAAGTCCCCGCAGTCGCGTCGGGACCTGGCGTCCCAACTGCGCGTCAAGGCCGGGCACATCACGGTGGAGCGGCACCGGGGCGGCCGGGCGGCCGCGGCGGACGACCGGGAGATCTCGCGGCTGCGCAGCGAGCTGCGGGCGCACCCGTGCCACGGCTGCGACGAGCGGGAGGACCACGCCCGCTGGGCGGAGCGCTACCACCGGCTGCAGCGGGACACGCAGCAGCTGGAGCGGCGCATCGAGGGCCGGACGAACACCATTGCCCGCACCTTCGACCGGATCCACGCGCTGCTGACCGATCTGGACTACCTGCGCGAGGACGAGGTCACCCCGCACGGCCGGCGTCTGGCCAGGCTCTACGGGGAGCTCGACCTGCTGGCGTCCGAATGCCTGCGGGCGGGCATCTGGGAGGGGCTGAGCCCGGCCGAGCTGGCCGCCTGTGTCTCGGCGCTGGTCTTCGAGGCGCGGCAGTCCGACGACGCGGTCGCGCCGAAGGTGCCGGGCGGCGCGGCGAAGGCGGCGCTGGGCGAGATGGTCCGCATCTGGGGCCGGCTCGACGCTCTGGAGGAGGAGCACGGCATCAACCAGGCGGAGGGCGTGGGCCAGCGCGAGCCGGACCTCGGCTTCGCGTGGGCGGTGTACCAGTGGGCTTCCGACAAGACCCTGGACGAGGTGCTGCGCGAGGCGGAGATGCCGGCGGGTGACTTCGTGCGCTGGTGCAAGCAGGTCATCGACGTCCTGGGGCAGGTGGCCGCCGCGGCGCCCTCCTCCTCGGCTCCGCCGTCCTCGGCGGGCGGCAGCACGGTGGCGCGCAATGCCCGCAAGGCCGTGGATGCGCTGCTGCGCGGTGTGGTGGCCTACAGCTCCGTGGGCTAAGGGGACTTGGACCTTCCTCTAAATCCAGTCATGGCCGGATCTGACTTCTTGCCATGATCAATTCGATGGGCGCTGTGCGACGATCGGGCCATGACTGGGGGAACGGACGAAGGTCCGAGACGGGTCGGTCGGCCACGCGCCGATCGGCTGCGACCGGACAGCGGCAGGCCGCCGCGCGAGGAACTCCTCTACGCGGCGGCCGAGCTGTTCACGGTCAAGGGGTACGCGGCCACCACCACGCGGGCGGTGGCCGAACGGGCCGGAATGCGCCAGGCCACGATGTACCACTACTTCGCCGGCAAGGAGGAACTCCTCGCCGAACTCCTGGAGTCCACGGTCGCACCCTCGCTGGTGCTGGCCCGCCGGCTGCTCCTGGAAAGGGACCGGCCCGCCACCCTGCGGCTGTGGGAGCTGTGCCGCGCCGACGTGATGCTGCTGTGCGGCGGCCCGTACAACCTCGGCGCGCTCTACCTGCTGCCCGAGGTGGGCGGTTCGCGGTTCGCCCACTTCATGCGGATGCGCCTCGAACTCAAGGACGCCTACCTGGAGTTGCTCGACGGCACCTGCGTCGGCACCGAACTCGCCGCCGACCGGGCCGAACTGGTGCTCCGCAACGACCTGGTCTTCGGCCTCATCGAAGGGGTCATGCTGATCCACCGCTCCGACCCCGCGCGCCCCGTGACCGCCTTCGCGGAGGCCACCGCCGACGCGGCGCTGCGGATCGCGGGCGCCGACGGCCGGTGAGACCGCCCCTGCCTAGGCCGTCTCTTTCGGGCCCCGGGACCGGGCGTCCGCCGGGCCCGCGGGGCCCGCTTCCCAGCCGGCCGGGTCGTCCCAGGCCTGGAGGGTCAGGCCGCTCTCGATGCGGTGCGCGGTCCCGGTGACCGGGTCGGTGAACTCCAGCGTGCGGGCCAGGAGCTGGAGCGGGCGGCGGTAGTCGTCCGGATCCGGATCGCCGACCACCGGATAGACCGGGTCGCCCAGGATCGGCAGGCCGAGGCTGTTCATGTGCACCCGCAGCTGGTGGGTGCGCCCGGTGTGCGGGGTCAGCCGGTAGCGCCCCACGCCGCCCTTGGTATCGACGAGTTCGGCCAGCGTCTCGGCATTCGGTTCGGCGCCCTCGACCTCCACCGCCGCCATCACCCCGCGGACCTTCTCGATGTGGCTGCGCAGGGTCCGGGGAAACTCCACCGCCGGGTCGTGGGGCGCGAGCGCCTCGTACTCCTTGCTGATCCGCCGCTCCTGGAAGAGCAGCTGGTAGGCGCCGCGGTCCTCGGGGCGGATGCTGAACAGCACCAGCCCGGCCGTCATCCGGTCCAGCCGGTGCGCGGGGCTCAGCGCGGGCAGGCCGAGCTCCACCCGGAGCCGGGCCAGGGCCGTCTGGAAGACGTGGCTGCCGCGCGGGGTGGTGGCCAGGAAATGCGGTTTGTCGACCACCAGCAGGTGCTCGTCGCGGTGCACGACCCCGATCGGGAAGGGCACCACCGGCTCGGGCGGCATGTCCCGGTGGAACCAGAGGAAGGCCCCCGGCTCGTACGAGTCCTCCGGGCGCAGCACCCGGCCGCCGACGCCCAGCACCCGGCCGCCCGCGAGCAGGCGGGCCATGGACTCGGAGCCGCGCGTGCCCTCGTAGCGCGCCGTGAGGTAGGCGCCGAGATCCGGCCACATCCCCTCCGGGTCGGGGGGCAGCCGCATGCGGACCGGGTCGATGCCGCGGACCTGCGGCAGGGGCGATTCGGGGATGTGGGATCTGCGCTTCATCGGGGTACAGGCTAGGGGGTGTCAGCGGGTGAAGGTGCCCTGGTGGTTGGCGTCCAGGTATTCGACGCGCAGGGCGCCGTCGGTGAAGAACACCCCGGTGCGGCCCACCGCGTTCTCGCCCGCGGTCTCGAAGCTGAAGGTGTCGCCGTCGTAGTGGGTGAGCGGGTAGCGCTGTGGACTCGGGCCCAGCGAGAGGGTGAGGCCGCCGCCGGGTTCCGCGGTGACGGTGGCCCTGCCGTAGTACGGGTTGTCGTACGTGCCCGTGTACGCGGTGTCGGCCTTCGCCGGCTTCGCGCCGCCGGCCGGGGAACGGGCGTAGTCGGTGGGGGAGCGGCCGGTGTTCAGGAGCTGGGCGTAGAGGGAGGACGTCAGGGGGAGCCAGTCGGTGGTGGTGCGGCCGTGCTCGGCGAAGTCGAAGAAGTCCAGGGCCACGGCGTCGGCCACGCCGATCGGGGCGCCGTTGGTCAGGACGACGATGCCGAGCTTCTCCAGGGGGAGCATGGTGACGTTGGTGTTGGCGCCGAGGTCGAAGGCGCCGGAGTGGCCGAGGCGGACCCGGCCCGCGCTGTCGTAGGAGACGTTCCAGCCCATCCCGTAGAAGTCGGTCCTGCCCTGGGCGTTGCTCGGCTGCGAGACGATCTCGGGGAGGTGGGTGCGGGCGAGGTTGTCCGCGGGGACGATCCTCTTCCCGTCGAGGAGGCCGTCGCCCAGCTGGAGCCGCAGCCAGCGGGCCATGTCGCGGGCGGTGGAGCTGACCCCGCCGGCCGGTGCCTGGGCGTCGGGGTCGCGGACGTAGCGGGGGCTCCAGGTGCCGTCGGGGTTCTTGACGTGGGTGGCGGCGTGGTCGGGTGCCTGCGCGAAGGCGGAGAACTCGGTGCTGGTGTGCGTCATGCCGGCCGGCTTGAAGAGGGTGTCGTCGGCGAGCTTCTGCCAACTGACGCCGTGGTCCCGGGCGATGGCCTCGGCGGCGGCGGTGAATCCGAAGTTGGTGTAGGCGTAGCTCGCGCGGAACGGGGCCAGCGGCTCCAGGCGCAGGTGGTCCAGGATGTACGACTGGTCGTAGCCCAGGTCTTCGAGGAGGTCCCCGGCGTGGTCCGGCAGGCCGCTGCGGTGGGACAGCAGGTCGGCGGCGGAGAGGTGGGCGGTGACCCAGGGGTCCGCCAGCGCGAAGCCGGGCAGTTCCAGGTGGCGGTCGAAGTCGCCGGGGGCCTTGAGAGCGCCCGCGGCGACGGTGGAGGTGATCGGCTTGGAGAGCGAGGCGAGCTGGAAGACGGTGTCCGGGTCGACGGCCCCCGGCTCGCCGACGCGGCGGACGCCGAAGCCCTTGAGGTAGACGACCTGGTCGTCGTGGACGACGGCGACGGAGATCCCGGGGACGCCGGTGGCGCGCATCATGTCCGCGACGGTCCGGTCGAGGCGCCCCACCGCCTTGTCGACCTGCGCGTCGGTGATCTCCGCCTTCGGCTGGGGAGGCGGGGTGGGGTCGGTGGCCGCCGCGGCCGTCCCGGTGGTGACCAGGAGTACGGCGGCTCCGGCCGAGCCGAACGCGCGGAGCGTACGCATGCGGCCATTGTCCCGCCGGTCGGGTGAAGCCGCCCGGCGGGCCGGCGGTCAGGACGCCGCGGCGAGGAGCTGTTCCTGCTCCGCTTCGACGCGGGCGTTCCAGTCGCGCTTGATCGCGCGCCAGCCCTCGTCGGTTTCGCCCAGGCGCCAGTAGCCGGAGATCGACAGGTGCTCGCGGGGGACGCCGCGTTCCAGGCGCAGGTGGCGGCGGAGCGACTTCACGAAGCCGGCCTCGCCGTGGACGAAGGCGTGGACGTCCGCGGAGGGGAAGGTCAGGGCCCGGACGGCTTCCGTCAGGGCCTCGCCGACGGGGCGGGAGCCGCGGTGGATCCAGACCGGGACGGTGCCGTCCGGGGTGGAGATCCTCTGCTCGTCCTCGGGGCCCTCGACCTCGACCAGTGCGTGGACCCGGGCGCCGGCGGGCATCCGCTCCATGGCCGCGCCGATCGCCGGCAGCGCGCTCTCGTCGCCGACGAGGAGGTGCCAGCCGGCCGCCGGGTCCGGGGCGTAGCCGCCGCCCGGCCCGAGGAAACGTACGAGTTCACCCGGCTGGACGCGGGCCGCCCAGGGGCCGGCCAGTCCTTCGTCCCCGTGGACCACGAAATCGAGGGTCAGCTCGCGCTGCGCAGGGTCCCAGGCGCGCACCGTGTACGCCCGCTGGCGCGGCCATTCCTCGCGCGGACGGGTCGTGCGGATCCGTTCGAGGTCCCACGAGTCGTAGGTGACGCCCTCGGGCGGGAACAGGATCTTCACGTAGTGGTCGGTGTACGAGCCCGCACCAAAACCGGCCAGTCCGTCACCGCCCAGCACGATCCGCACCATGTGCGGGGTCAACCGCTCGGTGCGCACGACGACTGCGGTGCCGACCGTGCGGACGCGTCCTTCTGCCACGACGTCTCCTTGACTCCCTGACCCTGACTTCCGTGAAGCTTAGGATTACCTAAGTTAGCACCTCAGTGCCGCAGCGCGCTGCTCAGGCGTTCAATTGCTCCACCCAGACCCCATCTGTGGCCCAGAGCGGCGACGAGTTCCGGGTGGGCGGGGAGCGCCGGGAGGGCCGGATCGAAGGCGGGCAGCCGCACGTCGCGGGCCACCTGGACGACCTTGGGGGCCACCGCGAGATAGGGCCGGGATTCGTCCAGCCGCTTGCGCTGGGTGGGGGTCAGCTTCGACTTCGGATCGTCGATCGCGGCGATGATTCCGGCCAGGTCCCCGTAGGCGTCCAGCAGCTTCGCCGCGGTCTTCTCGCCGACGCCGGGCACGCCCGGCAGGCCGTCGCTCGGGTCTCCGCGCAGCAGCGCCAGGTTCGCGTAGCCGGGGCCGTCGACCCCGTACTTCTCGCGCAGCCACGCCTCGTCGGTCACCTGGAGGGTGCCGACCCCCTTCAGCGGGTACAGGACGCGCCGCTGCTTCGCGTCGTCGACCAGCTGGTACAGGTCGCGGTCGCCCGTGACGATGTCCACCGGGCCGGTGGCGCGGGTCGTCAGGGTGCCGATCACGTCGTCCGCCTCGTAGCCGGCGACGCCCACCCGGGCGATCCCGAAGGCGTCCAGGGCCGCCTCGATGATCGGCACCTGCGGGGCGAGGGTGTCCGGGGTCTCCTCGACGTCCGGGCCCGTCGCGGTCTCCTCGGCGACCCGGTGGGCCTTGTAGGAGGGGATCAGCTCCACCCGCCAGTGCGGCCGCCAGTCGGCGTCCATGCAGGCGACCAGGTCGTCGGGCCGGTGGTCCTGCACGAGGCGGCCGATGAAGTCGAGCAGGCCGCGCACGGCGTTGACCGGGGTGCCGTCGGGGGCTTTCACGGAGTCCGGCACACCGAAGTACGCGCGGTAGTAGAGGGAGGCGGTGTCCAGGAGCATCAGGCGTCGTGTCGTCGTCACGGTCTCGATGATGCCTTGAGGCCCGGTGGAAAGTGCGTGAGGTTCGGTCCGCTCGGCTCTTGAGCGCGAAACCGGGGCCGGTTGCTGCGTAAGGTGCTTACAGCACACCAACGTGCGATGTGTGATGTGTGACGGACCAGGACAAGGGGAGGGCAGCCCCGCCATGGACGACAGGGATGGCACCGACGGCAAGAACGGCACGAGCGCTGTCAGCGGCGCGGTCAACGGCACGGACGACAAGGACCGGGACCGGGACCGGGATTCCAAGGAACCGCTCCGGGTGGGCGTGGCCGTGCGCAAGCGCCGCCGGGCCCTGAGCCTGACCCTTGCCGCGGTGTCGGCCCGCAGCGGCCTTTCGGTTCCCTTCCTGAGC
The DNA here is from genome assembly GCF_057834465.1 of Streptomyces sp. GL_140. Taxonomy (NCBI): domain Bacteria; kingdom Bacillati; phylum Actinomycetota; class Actinomycetes; order Kitasatosporales; family Streptomycetaceae; genus Streptomyces; species Streptomyces sp. GL_140. Next base: position 1,816,650 of record NZ_CM174404.1, on the reverse strand, counting down.
CAGATAGAGAACGAACGGGCCCGGCCCAGCATGCGGTCCCTGGAGCGGGTCGCCGACGCGCTGGAGACCACGGCCGTGGAACTGCTGGCCGCTTCGGACACCGCGCGCACCGTGGACCTCGTACGGGCCGGTGACGCTTCGGGGCTCACCCCCGTTCCCGGCGTACGGCCCCTCGTGCGCGGGCACCACCAGTTGCACGCACTGGAGTTCACCGGGGACCAGGACGCCGGCCGCGAGTACCAGCACCGCAACGACGAGCTGATGTACGTGGTCTCGGGCGCCTGCCAGGTGGAGGCCGAGGGACGGGCCTACCGGCTGGAGAACGGCGACGCGCTGTTCCTGTCCGGCGGCGTACGGCACCGCTGGCGGGCCGTCACCGAGGACACCCGGATCCTGATCGTCGCCGTCGGCGAGCACATCCACGCCACCTCCGAACCGCCCTCGCCCGGACACTGAGCCGGATGCGGACCCGGATGCGGGTCGTCTCGCTGGTGCCGTCCCTGACCGAGGCGGTCGCGGTGAGCGCGCCCGGGGCACTGGTCGGCGTGACCGACTGGTGCACCCACCCGGGCCCCGCCGAGCTGGGGGACGTGACGCGCGTCGGGGGGACGAAGAACCCGGACGTACGCCGGATCACCGAGCTGCGCCCGGATCTGGTGATCGCCAACGAGGAGGAGAACCGGGCCCCCGACCTCGCGGAGCTGCGGGCGGCCGGGCTGCGGGTGCTGGTCACCGAGGTACGGGACCTCCCGCAGGCGCTGAGCGAGCTGGAGCGGCTGCTGGTGGGGGCCATGGGGCTGAAGCGACCCGGGTGGCTGTCGGACGCCGAGGCCGCGTGGGCCAGGGTGGCCCCGGCCGGGGAGCCGCGCCTGGCCTTCGTACCGATCTGGCGCAGGCCCTGGATGGTGCTCGGCCGGGACACCTTCGCCGGGGACCTGCTGGCCCGCCTCGGGGTGCGCAACGCCTACGCCGGGCACGCGGAGCGCTACCCGAGGATCCCGGCGGCCGAGCTGGCGGCGGCGGGCTGCGATCTCGTGGTGCTGCCGGACGAGCCCTACCGCTTCACGGCCGGGGACGGGCCCGAGGCCTTCCCCGCCCTGCCCGCGGCCCTCGTCAGCGGACGCCACCTGACCTGGTACGGACCTTCGCTGGCCGAGGCTCCCGCCGTGCTGGCGGCGGCCCTGCGGGCGGCGCGGATCCGGCAGGATCCGAAAGGGACGACCTAGCGGGGCGCGGCCAGCAGCCGGCCGGTGCACAGGCCGCGCAGGGTGTTCGCGGCGGCCGCCAGCCAGGCGGTGACCAGGGCCAGGAACAGGGCGGCGGCCAGCCAGTCGAAGGCGACGAGGCCGGTGTGGCGGGCCAGCCCGGCGGCGCCGGTGACACAGGTGCCGACGGGGAAGGTCAGCGCCCACCAGGTCATGGCGAACCCCATGCCGTTGCGGGCGGCCCGCACCAGCATCGCGGCGGCCAGCGCCAGCCACAGCAGGGCGAATCCCATCACGGGGACCCCGTAGACCACCGCGAAGGCCCCGAACCCGCCGGCGTAGGGGGCGGCTATCGACCGGGGGGCCATGTCGGCGAGGGAGTTCACGGCGGTGGTGGACTGGCCGAGGGGGCCGAGGACCAGGAACAGGGTGGGGGTCAGCGCCAGGGGCAGGGGGCCGCTCACGATCAGCCGGCCGAACACCAGGGGGAGCATCAGCAGGGTGGCGAGCAGGCTGATCCCGAACATGGCGTAGCAGGCGAGCAGCATGGCCTCGCGGGCCTGACCGGCGGCCAGGTGGGGGATCAGCAGGGGGCCCAGCGCGGCGGAGACCATGGGGGCGACCACGGGCAGCAGCCAGACGGGGGTGGCCTGGTGGGCCTCGACCTTGTGGCGGACCACCATCAGGTAGGGGACGGCGGCGGCGGCCAGCAGGCCGATCGCGGTGCCGGCGGTGAACAGGACCGTGTCGACGGCGACGGCGGCGGGGACCCCGATGAGGTCCTTGCCGACGATGAGGGTGCCGCCGCCGACGGCCAGCAGGGCCATCGACAGACAGCCGTAGAAGGGGGCCACGGCGGGGTCCAGGAGGTGGGCGCGGGCCTGGTCGCGGTGGTGGAGCCAGTGCCCGGCGCGTGCGGTCAGCAGCACGGCGAGGGCGGCGGCGGACAGCGCCCAGAAGATCTGGCAGAGCACGCGCTGGCCTGGGAGCTGGTAGGGGAGGGTCGCCCCGGCGTTGGCGATGATCGCCGTGCCCATGACGGAGGCGTACCAGTTGGGGCCGAGGTGGCGCAGTGCGGGGGCCTTGTGGGGCCGGGCGGTCCCGGGGGTGGTGGGACGGGGACGTACGAGGGTGGTGGCCATGGATCCAGCGTCCCGCCGGCCAGGGGCGGACGGCAGAGGTCATGTTGCTATGAGGGCATAAACTGAGGTTATGGGTAATGAGCAGTGGGCCGAGGCACCGATACCGCTGGCGCACCGGGTCCCGGACCTGGGTGCCATGGAGCTGCTGCTGGCGGTGGCCCGGGTCGGTAGTCTGAGCGGGGCCGCCCGGCGGCTCGGGATCACCCAGCCCGCCGCCAGCAGCCGGATCCGCGCGATGGAGACCCGGCTCGGGGTGGCGCTCGTGGACCGCTCCCCGCGGGGATCGACGCTGACGGCGGAAGGCGCGCTGGTCACCGACTGGGCGCGGCGGGTGGTGGAGGCGGCCGAGGCCTTCGACGCGGGCGCGCAGGCGCTACGGGGCCGTCGCGACTCCCGGCTGCGGGTGGCGGCCAGCATGACCATCGCCGAATACCTGCTGCCCGGCTGGCTCATCGCCCTGCGCGGGCAGCGCCCCGACACGGCGGTGTCCCTGCACGCGGGGAACTCGGCGGTCGTCGCCGAACGGGTCCTGGCGCACGAGGCGGACCTCGGCTTCGTGGAGGGGCTCAGCGTGCCGGAGGGGCTCGACGCGGTGGTGATCGCGCAGGACCGCCTCGTGGTGGCGGTGGCTCCGGGGCACCCGTGGGCGCGGCGTTCGAAGGGGGTGGAAGCGGCGGAGCTGGCGGCCACCCCGTTGATTCTGCGCGAGTGGGGGTCGGGAACCCGGCAGGTCCTGGACGCGGCGCTGGCCGGCTGCGGCGGGCTGGCGCAGCCGCTGCTCGAACTGGCCTCCACCACGGCGGTGAAGGCGGCGGCGGAGAGCGGAGCCGGGCCGTGCGTGCTGTCGGAGCTGGCGGTTGGGGACGAGCTGGCGGCCCGCCGCCTGGTGTGCGTCCCGGTCCTCGGCGCCCCGCTGGACCGGGCGCTGCGCGCGGTCTGGCCGACGGGGTCCCGGCCGGCGGGCCCGGCGCGTGATCTGCTGTCGCTGACCAGGCACTGACCGGACACTGAACGGGCGCTGACCGGGCACTGACCGGGCCGCGCGGGGCCTTCGGACGGGGCCTGCGCGGGGGCCGGCGTCCGCGTGGACGGGCTCCGGACCGCCGTCGCGGGCCTGCCCCGCAGGGCCGGGGTCAGCCCGGGGACATGCCCCGTTCGACGTCGACGGCGTGGCGCATGCGGTCCTCGGTCGCGGCCATGACGGCCCGCGGGCACGCGCGGCGCAGCTTCTCCACCAGCGGCCCGACGGTGGCCGAGGAGACGTGCGGGGCCGCGTACGTGGTGTGGGCCGCCTTCCCCAGTTCCAGGAGCAGCACCATTTCGTCGGTTTCGGTCCGCTCGTCGTCCTCTCCCGGCTCCACCAGGACCCGGGAGACGAGCCCGACCTGGAGCGGGCGCACCGCGGTGAGCGCGTCCAGCGGGTAGGCGCGGGTGCGTCCGTACCGCAGGCGGAGCAGCAGCCGGGGGCGGGCGCCCGTCTCGATGCGCACTTCGACGACCGACCGCCACGTGCGGACCCAGCGCCGTCCCGAGTATCCGGTGGCGAAGAGGGGGTAGAGCCCGATCAGGAAGGCCGCGTCCGGCGAGACGAAGGCGCACAGGACCGCCAGCGGTGCCAGCACGCCGAGGGGTATCGCCCCTGCCTCGAAGATCCACGGCTTCTCGTGCCCAACCCGCCAGCGGTACACCGTCGTTCCCGTGTCGTCCATTCCCACAGGATCGGCGCCCACGTCCGCGCGCACCACCCTCCGGGCGGTCCGGGAGGGCGGTGCGCGCGGGAAGAGGCTCCGGGATGCCGGTGCCGGCGCCGGCGGGTGACGGCCGGTCAGTCAGGAGTGGAGCAGAGCGCCGGCGCGGAGGCAGCCGTGACGAGGGCGGACATCACGCGGGTGTCCTTGTCGCGTTCCGGGTGCCACTGGACGCCCAGGACCCAGCGGGAGGGGTCTTCGAGTTCGATGGACTCGATCGTGCCGTCCACCGCGTGGGACGAGGCGATCAGGCCCTCGCCCAGGCTTGCCACGCACTGGTGGTGGTAGGTGGGGACCTCCGACTCCTCCGGGACCAGGGCCGCGTAGCGGGTGCCCGGGACCGGGCGGACCGGGTGCCAGGAGACGATTCCGTCGCCCGCGACGTGCCCGTCGATGTGCTGGATCAGCGTCCCGCCCAGGGCCACGTTCAGGGCCTGCATGCCCCGGCAGATCCCGAGGAGGGGGGTCCGGGAGGACAGGGCGGCGGTGATCAGGGCGAGTTCCCACTCGTCGCGCTGGGTGGCGGGCGGGCCCGTACGGGGATCGCGCGGAGCCCCGTAGCGGACCGGGTCCACGTCCGGGCCGCCCGCGACGACCAGGCCGTCCAGTCGGCTCAGTACCTCCCGCGCCACCTCCGGTTCGTCCGGCGGCAGCAGCACGGCCGTGCCGCCCGAGGCCTGGACGAGCTCGTAGTACCCGGTGGGGACGAGGGCGGTCGGGACGTTCCACACGCCGTAGCGGGTGGATGCCTCGACGTAGGTGGTGATGCCGATGAGCGGCCTGGGCACGGTTCTTACCTCCAGGGGGGAAGGGGACGGCGGGATCAGTCGCGGGACAGCTCGGCCTCGGCTTCCGCCAGCGCCGCGAACTCCTCCTCGGGCGCGGAGGCCACCAGGTGGTGCCGACTGTAGAACGCGAAGTAGGCGAGGGCGACGGCGTACACGGCCAGCGCGATGAATGCCGCGTCCTTGTCCACCAGGAATGTAGCGACGAGGGCCGAGATGGCGAGGACGAAGGCCACCGAGGAGGTCGCGATGCCGCCCGGGGTGCGGTACGGGCGCTCCAGGCCCGGTTCGCGACGGCGCAGCACGATGTGGGAGAGGGCCATCAGGGCGTAGGAGATGGTCGCGCCGAACACGGCGATGTTGAGCATGCGCGGGCCGTTGCCGGTGGCGGCGGCGAGTGCGAAGCCGATGGCGCCGGGGATGAGCAGGCCCAGGTACGGGGCCTTGCGCTTCGAGGTCAGGGACAGGAAGCGCGGCAGGTAGCCCGCGCGGGAGAGGGCGAACAGCTGGCGGGAGCCGGCGTAGATGAGGGAGAAGAAGGAGGCCACGAGTCCGGCCAGGCCCGCGTAGTTGACGAAGGTCTTCAGCCAGGAGAGCTCGGAGTTCCCCTCCAGGGCGACGACGAGCGGGTTGCCGGCGTCCTTGATCGCGTCGGCCCCGCGGGCACCGGTGGAGGCGAGGAAGGTGATCAGGGCGAGGAGGATGAGGATGCCCATGGAGATCGACAGGGCGCGCGGCATGGACCGGACCGGGTCCTTGGCCTCCTCGGCGGCCAGCGGGACGCCTTCGACGCCGAGGAAGAACCACATGCCGAAGGGGAACGCGGCCCAGATGCCGAGGAAGCCCAGCGGCAGCCAGGAGCTCGCGCCCGCGGCCGTCGTGTCGACGGCGATGTTGTCGAGGTTGGCCGGGTCGAACTCGGTGAAGGCGCCGATCGCGAAGACGATCAGGGCGGTCACGGCGATGGCCGTGACGATGAAGGAGAAGGTCAGGGCCTCGCCGACGCCCCAGAGGTGGATGCCGATGAAGATCGCGAAACAGGCGAGGTAGACGGGCCAGCCGGAGGTGAGGCCGAAGAGGTTCAGGGATTCGACGTAGTCGCCGATGAAGATGGCGATGGCGGCCGGGGCCAGTATGTACTCGATGAGGATCGCGGTGCCGGTGAGGAAGCCGCCCCAGGTGCCCAGCGCGCGGCGGGCGAAGCCGTAGCCGCCGCCCGCGGTGGGCAGGATCGCCGAGAGCTCGGCGAGGGAGAAGACGAGGCACGCGTACATCGCGCCCATCAGGACGGTGGCGATGGCGAGGCCGCCGAAACCGCCTTGGGCGAGGCCGACGTTCCAGCCGGAGAAGTCGCCGGAGACCACGTACGCGACGCCGAGACCGGTCAGCAGCAGCCAGCCGGCGCTGCCGCGGCGCAGGGTGCGGCGTTCCAGGTAGCCGTCGCCGCCGTTCCCGGGGGATGCGTTGTCCAAGGACGTGGTGGGTTCGGGCACGGCTGCCAGCCGTGCGCCGGTGTCGTCGGCCATGTGCGCTCCTGCCTAGGGCAATGGTTGTGGGGCGTACCTTTGCCGTTCGGGAGTGGCGGGCGCAAGACCCCTGCGTTAAACGGGGGTTACGAATGTCTCTCTCAGGCCAGGAAACCCCGCAGCAGCGCCGCCGTGCCGCAGCAGTGTTCGCGCATCACCTCGCGCGCCGCGTCCGCGTCCCGCTCCAGCACCGCCTCCACCAGCACGCTGTGCTGCTGCTGGGAGTGCTCCAGGTTGCGCACCAGCAGCGGGATGCAGTCGAGCAGGTCGTTCACGGTGGCCCGGACGGCCGCGTACTGGGCCGTCAGGGTGGCGGATCCGGCCAGTTCGCACAGGGTGAGGTGGAAGAGCGTGTCCTGGCGGCGGTAGTCGGACAGCGGGGCGTCGTGGGTGGCGGTCAGTGCGGCCAGCAGTCGCTCGACGTCCTTCTCCGGGAGCCCCTGGGAGGCGCACAGGCCGGCCGCGCCGACCTCCAGGACCTCGCGGAAGCGCAGTACGTCCTCGATGTCCACACCGGCGACCCGCCGCCGCAGCTCCTCCTCGGCGCCCCCGGCCGGGGTGTCGGGGCGGTGCAGCACAAACGTTCCGCCGTACCGCCCGCGCCGGGCCTCCACCAGGCCCTGGTCCTGGAGCACCTTGAGCACCTCGCGGAGCGTGACCCGGCTGATCCCCATCCGCTCGGCCAGCTCGCGCTCGGGCGGCAGCCGTTCCCCGCCCGGTACCAGGCCGAGCCGGACCACCTGGAGGATCTGCTCCAGCGCCTCCTCGAAACCGTTGCCCGCCCGCACCTGACGCAGTACGGGATTGAGCCGCGAGATCGCGCCGTCTTCGCCGATCGTGTCGGTCATATGAACTCCTCCCCTTCCCAAGCAATGGTTCTGTTCAATACCTTAGGCCTCCTCGGCTCACCGAAGGAGAGATTCCCGTGGTAGACCGCAAGCCGCCGCTTTCGCCCGAAGAGCTCCGTGCTCTCGTCGCGAGCGGTGAGATCGACACAGTGGTCCTGGCCTTCCCCGACATGCAGGGGCGGCTCCAGGGCAAGCGGTTCGCCGCACAGTTCTTCCTCGACGAGGTCCTCGCGCACGGCACCGAGGGCTGCAACTACCTCCTCGCCGTCGACACGGACATGAACACCGTCGACGGGTACGAGATGTCCTCCTGGGACCGGGGCTACGGCGACTTCGCCATGCACCCCGACCTCGCCACCCTGCGCCGGATCCCCTGGAACCCGGGCAGCGCCTTCATCCTGGCCGACCTCGCCTGGAACGACGGCTCGCCCGTGGTCGCCGCGCCCCGCCAGATCCTGCGCCGCCAGCTGGAGCGGCTCGCCGATCACGGCTACACCGCGATGGTGGGCACGGAACTGGAGTTCATGGTCTTCCAGGACACCTACGAGGCGGCCTGGAACTCCAACTACCGCGGCCTGACCCCCGCCAACCAGTACAACATCGACTACTCCGTCCTCGGGACCGGCCGCATCGAACCCCTGCTGCGCCGCATCCGCAACGAGATGCAGGCCGCCGGCCTGATCGTCGAGTCGGCCAAGGGCGAGTGCAACCTGGGGCAGCACGAGATCGCCTTCCGCTACGACGAGGCGCTGACCACCTGCGACCAGCACGCCGTCTACAAGACCGGCGCTAAGGAGATCGCCGCCCAGGAGGGCGTCTCGCTCACCTTCATGGCCAAGTACGACGAGCGCGAGGGCAACTCCTGTCACATTCACCTCTCGCTGGGCGACGCAGACGGACGCAATGCGATGGCCGGGGAGGGCCCGGACGCGCACGCCCACGGCGGTATGTCACCGGTGATGCGCCACTTCCTGGCCGGCCAGCTCGCCGCGCTGCGCGACTTCTCCCTTCTCTACGCCCCCAACATCAACTCGTACAAGCGTTTCAGGCCGGGATCCTTCGCGCCGACCGCAGTCGCCTGGGGCGTGGACAACCGGACCTGCGCGCTGCGCGTCGTCGGCCACGGCCGCTCCATGCGCTTCGAGAACCGCCTCCCCGGCGGTGACGTCAACCCGTACCTCGCCGTCGCGGGCCTGGTCGCGGCCGGGCTCTACGGCATCGAGAACCGTCTGGAACTGCCCGAGCCCTGCGCCGGCAACGCCTACACCGCCGACTTCGCGCACGTTCCCACCACCCTGCGCGAGGCCGCCGAGCTCTGGGAGAACAGCGAGATCGCGAAGGCCGCCTTCGGCCCCGAAGTCGTCGCCCACTACCGGAACATGGCCCGCGTCGAACTGGACGCGTACGACTCCGCGGTGACCGACTGGGAGCTGCGCCGCTCCTTCGAACGCCTGTAAACCCGCTCCACCGGCTCCACCCACCGCACCCGAACGTCTGAGAGGCACCACGTGTCCGATGCGCTGGCCCCCTTCCAGCTGGAAGTGCTGAACCCGGCCACCGAGGAAATCGTCGCCCTCGTCCCGGCCGCCACACGGGACGACGTCGACGCCGCCGTCGCGCGGGCCGCCGCGGCCCAGCGGATCTGGGCGGCGGCGGCCCCCGCCGACCGGGCGAGACTGCTGCGCCGCTTCGCCGCCGTGGTCGACGCGAACATCGAGGAACTGGCCCGGCTGGAGGTCCGCGAGGCGGGCCACACCATCGGCAACGCCCGCTGGGAAGCCGGCAACGTCCGTGACCTGCTCGAATTCGCCGCCGGGGGAGTCGAGAGGCTCTCCGGCCGGCAGATCCCGGTCGCCGGCGGCATCGACGTCACCTTCCTCGAACCCCTCGGCGTCATCGGCGTGATCGCCCCGTGGAACTTCCCGATGCCGATCGCCGCCTGGGGCGCGGCCCCGGCCCTGGCCGCGGGCAACGCGGTCATCGTCAAGCCCGCCGAGACCACCCCGCTCACCGCGCTGCGCCTCGCCGACCTCGCCCTGGAGGCCGGACTGCCCGAGCACCTCTTCCAGGTGCTGCCGGGCCGGGGCGCCGTCGCGGGCGACGCCCTCGTCGAGCACCCGGGCGTGGCGAAGATCGTCTTCACGGGTTCCACCGCCGTCGGCAAGCGGATCATGGCCAAGTGCGCCGACCGGGTGAAGCGGGTCACCCTCGAACTCGGCGGCAAGAGCCCCAACATCGTCTTCGCCGACGCGGACCTGGAGGCGGCCGCGGCGGCCGCGCCGATGTCCTTCCTGGACAACACCGGGCAGGACTGCTGCGCCCGCACCCGGATCCTCGTACAGCGCTCCGCGTACGACCGGTTCATGGAGCTGCTGGCCCCCGGGATCGAGAACGTGGTCGTCGGGGACCCGTCCGACGAGAAGACGCAGATGGGTCCGCTGATCTCGCGGGTGCAACTGGACCGCGTACGGTCCTACGTCACCGACGACCTCACGGCGATCCGCGGCAACGCCCCCGAGGGGCCGGGCTTCTGGTTCCCGCCGACCCTCGTCACCGGAGTCGGCCCCGACGCCCCCGTCGCCGCCGAGGAGGTCTTCGGCCCCGTGGCCGTCGTCCTGCCCTTCGAGGACGAGGAGGACGCCGTACGCCTGGCCAACGCCACCGAATACGGCCTCTCCGGATCCCTGTGGACCCGCGACATCGGCCGCGCGCTGCGCGTCTCGCGCGCCGTCGCCGCCGGCAACCTGTCGGTCAACTCCCACAGCAGCGTCCGCTACTGGACCCCCTTCGGGGGGTACAAGCAGTCCGGGCTCGGCCGCGAGCTCGGACCCGACGCCCTCACCGCATTCACCGAGACCAAGAACGTCTTCATCAGTACGGAGGCCTGACCCCATGACCACTCAGAACGCCGAAGAGACCGTCTGCCGCCGCCTGGTCGGCCGCACCGCCGTCATCACCGGAGCCGGCAGCGGCATCGGCCTCGCCACCGCCCGCCGGCTGGCCTCCGAGGGAGCCAACGTCGTCTGCGGCGACATCGACGAGACCGCCGGCAAGGCCGCGGCCGAAGAGGTCGGCGGCACCTTCGTGAAGGTGGACGTCACCAGCCCGGAGGAGGTCGAGGCCCTGTTCAAGACGGCCTTCGACACCTACGGCTCGGTCGACATCGCCTTCAACAACGCCGGCATCTCGCCGCCGGACGACGACTCCATCCTCACCACCGGCCTGGAGGCCTGGAAGCGCGTCCAGGACGTCAACCTCACCTCCGTGTACCTGTGCTGCAAGGCCGCCCTGCCCTACATGCAGCGCCAGGGCCGCGGCTCGATCATCAACACCGCCTCCTTCGTCGCCCGGATGGGCGCCGCCACCTCGCAGATCTCGTACACCGCCTCCAAGGGCGGCGTGCTCGCCATGTCCCGCGAGCTCGGCGTGCAGTTCGCCCGCGAGGGCATCCGCGTCAACGCGCTCTGCCCGGGGCCCGTCAACACCCCGCTCCTCCAGGAGCTGTTCGCCAAGGACCCCGAGCGGGCCGCCCGCCGCATCGTGCACATCCCGCTGGGCCGGTTCGCCGAGCCCACCGAGATCGCCGCGGCCGTCGCCTTCCTCGCCAGCGACGACTCCTCCTTCATCAACGCCACCGACTTCCTGGTCGACGGCGGCATCTCCGGCGCGTACGTCACGCCCCTGTAGGCCCCACGGCCCCACCGGGCGTTCACCCGCAAGCCATCCCCCCGACAGCCGGGCGTCGCACGACGCCCGGCTGTCGTGCTCTAGCGTCCGAGATGATCTTCGTAGGAATCAGGAGTGTCCACCTCAGTGACCCGACTCGACACCGTCCGACGGCTCCAGGCCGTCGGCGCCGCCGTCGCGATAGCCGCCGGCACCCTCGTGGCCGCCGCACCCGCCGCCCAGGCGGCCCGCCCCGGCGCCCCGTGTACCACCCCGCAGCTCAAGGCCGGCTGGTACGGGGACAACCAGGCCCGGCTCCAGCAGCTCATCGACGAGTACGGCAAGTGCAACCCGTACCGGCCCAGCCGCAACAAGCCCGTCGCCGTCTTCGACTGGGACAACACCGTCGTCAAGAACGACGTCGGCGACGCGACCATGTACTGGCTGCTGCGCAACGGCAGGATCCGCCAGCCCGCCAAGGGCGACTGGACCACCACCAGCCGCTACCTGACCCCGGCCGCCGCCAAGGCCCTGGCCGAGGCCTGCGGGGCCCTCGCGAAGCCCGGAGCCCCGCTGCCCACCGGCGCCCCCGAGGGCGTCGGCTGCGCCGACGAGCTCCTGGCCGTCTACGGCACCGCCGCGACCCGCTCGGCCGCCCCTGCCTTCGCCGGCTGGGACCACCGGACCATCGAGCCCGCCTACGCCTGGCTGCCACAGCTCATGCAGGGCTGGACCGCCCGCGAGATCCGCTCCTTCGCCGCCGCCGCGCAGAGCGAGAACCTGGCCGCGCCGGTCGATGCCAAGCAGCAGGTCGGCTCCGCCACCGCCACCGGCTGGGTGCGCTACTACGACCAGCAGAAGGACCTCATCGCCGGTCTGCAGAAGGCCGGCTTCGACGTCTGGATCAGCTCGGCCTCGCCGCAGCCGGTCGTCGAGGTGTGGGCCAAGGGCGTCGGCGTGGACCCCTCGCACGTCATCGGCATCCGCAACACCACCACGGGCGGCGGGAAGTTCACCTCCCACCTCCAGGGCTGCGGGTCCGTCAAGGACGGCGAGGACACGATGATCACCTACGTGGACGGCAAGCGCTGCTGGATCAACAAGCAGGTCTTCGGGGTCCGCGGCGCCGCGGCCGAGAAGGTCCAGCCGGCCGCCCGCCGCCAGGTGTTCGCCGCGGGCGACTCCGACACCGACGTCACGTTCCTGCGCGACGCGACCGCGCTGCGGCTCGTCGTCAACCGCAACAAGAACGAGCTGATGTGCCGTGCGTACGACAACAGCGACGGCAAGTGGATCGTGAACCCGATGTTCATCCAGCCGAAGAAGCAGAAGGCGGCCGCCTACCCGTGCGCCACCACCGGCTTCACCGGCCGCGACGGCACCGCGGGACCCGTCCTGCGGGGTGACACGAGCGTCATCCCCGACCAGACGGACACCGTCTACTAGACCGGCCCGGTAGACCGGACCGATAGACCGGTCCGGTCACAGGAAGGTGCGGCCCTCGCCCCGGTAGGTCGGTGCGGTGGCCGTCACCCGGTCGCCCTCGACGAGGTGCAGCTCGTCGAAGCGCTCGCACAGCTCGCCGGCCTTCGCGTGCCGGAACCAGACCCGGTCGCCGATCAGCAGATCGTCGGCCGGGCTGCCGAGCAGCGGGGTCTGCACCTCGCCCGCCCCCTCCTGGGGGTCGTAGCGCAGGCCCTGCGGGAGGTACGGGACCGGCAGCCGGTCCGGGCCGGGCGCCCCGGAGGCCGGATAGCCGCCGCCGAGCACCGTCACCACCCCGACGCCGGGCCGGCGCACCACCGGCTGGGCGAACAGCGCCGCGGGCCGGCCGCTGAAGGAGGTGTAGTTGTCGAAAAGTCGCGGTACGTAGAGCCCCGAACCGGCGGCGATCTCCGTGACCGCGTCCTCGGCGGCGGTCTGCTGCACGCTGCCGGTGCCGCCCCCGTTGACGAACTCCAGGTCCGGGACCACGGCGCGCACGGCCCGTACGGCCTCGGCCCGGCGGGCGGCCAGCTCTTTGCGGGCGGCGCCCTGCATCAGCCGGATGACGCGCGAGCGCACCGGACGCCCGGCGAGCGAGTCGCCGACCCCGGCCACGTGGCCCTCGTAGCCCATCAGTCCGACGACCCGGAAGCCGGGCCGGGAGACCACCGCGCGGGCGAGCGCGGCCAGCTGGGCCGGTTCGCGCAGCGGGGAGCGGCGGGCGCCGACGCGCACCTTGCCGCCGAGGAGCTGCAGGGCGGTGTCCAGCTCCAGGCAGACCCGGATCTCCTGCGTCCCGCCGTCGCGGGCCCGGTCGATGAGCTCCAGCTGGGCGATGTCGTCGATCATCACGGTCACCGCGCCGGCCAGCTTCGGATCGGCCGCGAGCTCGGCGAAGCCGGCCCGGTCGGCCGACGGGTAGGCCAGCAGCACGTCCTCGAACCCGGAGCGGGCCAGCCAGATCGATTCGCCGAGGGTGTACGACATGATCCCGGCGAACCCGGGCCGGGCCAGGACCCGTTCGAGCAGCACACGGCACCGTACGGACTTGCTGGCCACCCGGATCGGCTTCCCGCCGGCCCGGCGGACCAGGTCGTCGGCGTTGGCGTCGAACGCCTCCAGGTCCACGAGGGCGAGCGGGGCGTCGAGGTGCGCGGTGGCCCGGTCGTATCGGGCCCGATCGGCGGCGGGGGAGTTCATGGGCGGCAGCCTGCCAGATGGGTGTACCCGTGGGTAGGGGGGTGGGCGGGGTTCCCGGGCTCCGGGCCAGGTCAGGGCCCCCAGGTGACGGTCGGGTCAAAATTTGGTCTCGACCAGTGGATGCCCGTTTTGGCCGTTGAGACAGTCGTTCGAATGTGACTACTGTCGCCCGTCCCCGGCCGATGTCCGGCGGGGAGTCACTACTCAGGGGGAAGCGCCAGATGGCGATCCGTAAGTCCACCATGCAGGAGCAGGTCGCACAGGCCATCCGCGAGATCGAGCCGACCGACCGTCCGGTGGTCACCTTCCACACCATCACCGGCCCGAGCCCCTGGCTGATGAACGAGCTCGGCCTGATCGGCCAGCTCTTCGTGAAGTACTACTTCGTCACCCTGACCGAGCAGGTCGTCGTCGTCCACCGCGCCTCCCGGGTCAGCAACCGCCCCAAGGAGCTCGTGCACGTCATCCCGCTCGCCGAGGCCCGTGACAAGGTCACCGACGTGAACCGCAACACCCTGTGGTCCTCCCTGCGCTTCCTCTTCCCGGGCGACGAGAAGCCGACGCGCCTGAACATCAACCGGTACTGGCGCAATGAGCTCGACCAGTTCGTACCGGCGCTGAGGGGCAATCAGATCGCCCAGTAGTCGCACCGCCCGGCGCAGCGCCGTCCCCGCGGCCCGCGCAGGCGGGTCCGCGCGGGCGGGCGCGTAAGGTTGTGGGCAGGCAGCCGTACGGAACGGGGGGCGGAGCCGCCGGATGAGCACGTCCACACCGCACGGCGAGGTCCTGGCCGCGCCCGACCGGCCCCCTGCCCCGCCCCGGCGGCGGCCCGCAAGGGTGTTCGCAGCCGTGGTGTGCGGCCTCCTGGGCCTCGGTCTGACCGGAGCCGCCGGTTGCACGGCCGTCGCCGAACACCGCGCGAAGCACCGCCCCTTGGCCGCCGGAGCCGCCTACCTCAAGGCCGCCTCCCTCTGGCACGAGACCCCCGTCGACGCCCTCTTCCCGCCCGTCCTCACCGGGGACGACGCCGGGCCCGGCGGCGCCGACCGCACGTGGACCCGTATCGCCCTCGCCCCCGACGCCGACTGCCCCGCCGCCCTCGGCGCCGACTGGCAGGCCCTGCTCGCCGGAGCCGGCTGCACCCGCGTGCTCCGGGCCACCTACACAGACGCCACCCGCAGCTCGCTCGTCACCGCCGGCATGGTCTTCACCCCCGGCGACGCCGCCGCCATGAACTCCCTGCGCGGCCGGCTCACCGCCCCGCCCGGCTACGGATTCCCCGACGACCGGCGCGCCGCCTGGACCGCCTCCGTGCTGCCCGAGGCCCCCGTCGTCGTCTACGGAGTCTCCGCGTTCACCGACGGCCGGATCCTGGACGCCCCCCGCCCCGCCGAGGACACGATGGCCAAGGACGCCACCGGAGCCGTGGCCCAGGCGGGCCTCGGCCACGAGGCCAAGGCCGTCACCGATCAACTGGCGCGCGCCGTACGGGCCCTCGCAGCCCCGCCCGCCCCGGAACCGGCCCGATGAGCCGCCCGGGAGCCGAGCCGGTGAGCCGCTCCGCAGCCGAGCCGGTGAGCCGCTCCGCAGCCGGGCCGGTGCGCCGGCGTGCGGCCGCCGCGGGGATCGCATTCGGAGCCCTCCTCGTCGCCGTCGCCGCGCCCCCGGCCGCCGCCGACGCCGTCCGCGACCGCCAGTGGGGCCTGATCGCCCTGCGCGCCGAGGAGGCCTGGGGCACCACCCGGGGCAAGGGGGTCACCGTCGCCGTCCTGGACACCGGGGTCGACTCCACCCACCCCGACCTGGCCGGCCAGGTCCTGGACGGCACCGACCTCGTCGGCATGGGCGCGGGCCCCGGGGACCGCGCCTGGGCCCGGCACGGCACCGCCATGGCCGGGATCATCGCCGGGCACGGCCACGGCCCCAACCGCCGCCAGGGCGTCTTCGGCATCGCCCCCCAGGCCAAGATCCTCCCGGTCCGCGTGATCCTGGAGGAGGGCGACCCCGGCCGGGCCAAGGCCCGCGACAGCAAGGGCGGCGCCCTCGCCGAGGGCATCCGCTGGGCCGTCGACCACGGCGCCGACGTGATCAACCTGTCCCTCGGCGACGACAGCAGCTCCGCCCACCACGAGGCGGGCGAGGACGAGGCCGTCCAGTACGCCCTCGCCAAGGGCGTCGTCGTCGTCGCCTCAGCCGGCAACGGCGGCGAACAGGGCGACCACGCCTCCTACCCGGCCGCCTACCCGGGGGTCATCGCCGTCACGGCCGTCGACCGCAACGGCAGGAAGGCGCCCTTCTCCACCCGCAGCTGGTACGCCACCGTCAGCGCCCCCGGGGTCGACGTGGTCATCGCCGACCCCGACCGCTCCTACTACGAGGGCTGGGGCACCAGCGCCGCCTCCGCCTTCGTCTCCGGCGCCGTCGCCCTGGTCAGGTCCGCCCACCCCGGGCTGTCCCCGGCGCAGATCAAGAAGCTGCTGGAGAGCACCGCCTCCGACTCCCCGGCCGGCGGCCGCGACGACTCCCGCGGCTTCGGCATGGTGGACCCCGTCGCCGCCCTCCAGGCCGCCGAGTCGCTGTCCGCCGAACCGCCGGTCCCGCTGCCCGTCCCGACCGGGCAGCCCTACTTCGGCTCCGGCCCCGAGCCGGTGCGCAGCCCCGAGCGCGGCGCCCGCCTGGGCGCTCCGGCGGGAGCCGCAGCGGGGCTGGCGCTGCTCGTGGTGGCCGGCGTACTGGCCCGGCGGCCCCGGGCCGCGCGGCGGGATAGGGTCGGGTAACTGTGGCGAACAAAAACATTCCGGACCCAGGCTTCTCCGACGACGACGGCTCCGCCGACCCCAAGCTGAGTGCGGCCCTGGCCGCGTGGGCCGAGGACAGGAGCGCGGAGCCGCAGGTGCTGGCCGCGCTGAAGGACGCCCGCCTCCTGGTGCCCGTCGTCGCCGTCCTCGGCGAGGTGGAGACCGACCCCGAGACCGGGCTCAAGCGGGAGAAGACCAGCGACATGGCCGTCCCCACCCTGCGGGCCGGGGACCGGCGGGCGCTGCCCGCCTTCACCTCCATCGCCTCGCTGGCCCTGTGGGACCCGGCCGCCCGCCCGGTGGCCGTCCCGCTGCACCAGGCCCTGGCCGCCGCGGCCCACGAGAAGGCCGACACCGTCGTCCTCGACCTGTCCGGCCCGGTCACCTACCAGCTCACCGGCCCGGCGCTGCTCGCGCTGGCCGAGGGCCGCACCGACACCGGGCCGCTGGTCGACCCCGCCGTGCGCGAGGCCGTACGGGCCGTCGTGGCGGCGGAGCCGGCCGTGCTCGGCGCCCACCTGGGCCCCGGCGGCGAGGACGCCGACGGCACCCTGGCCATCGTGCTGGCCGCGGGTCCCGAGGCTCCGGTCGCGGCCCGGCGGGTCGCGGAGGCCCTGGCCGGTGACCCGACCCTGCGCGCACGCCTCGTAGGAGGGCTGGACCTGGCGCTGCTGCCGGAAGGGGCCCCGGTTCCGCCGGGCGAGCCGCTGTTCACGCGCTGAAGCCCCGTAGGACGCCGTAAGTGCTGAAGCCCCGTAGGACGCCGTAAGAAGAAGAGGCACCCGGGAGCCTTCCCGGGTGCCTCCGGCGTTCTGCCGTGCGGGTCGTTACGAGTACACGGGACCCGTGAACTTCTCGCCCGGCCCCTGGCCCGGCTCGTCCGGCACCAGCGAGGCCTCGCGGAAGGCGAGCTGGAGGGACTTCAGGCCGTCGCGCAGCGGGGCGGCGTGGAAGGAGCTGATCTCGGTGGCGCTGGCGGTGACGAGGCCGGCCAGGGCGTTAATCAGCTTGCGGGCCTCGTCGAGGTCCTTGTGTTCGGAGTCCGGCTTGTCCAGGCCCAGGTTGACCGCTGCCGCACTGAGCAGGTGGACGGCCACCGTGGTGATGACCTCGACCGCCGGCACGTCCGCGATGTCGCGGGTCATGTCGTCGTAGTCGGGGGATTCGTGCGTGGAACCGGAGGGCGTCGCGTCAGTCATGTGCCACACGATATGCCGTGCGGCAGGCTTGCAACGCGGGTGCTAGTATGTACTTCGACCGGCCGGACACTTATGTGCCCGGCCCACAAGTGGAGGCTCCGATTCTCCCACCCGACCACCCTCACGGGAGGCGGGTCACCGGTCAGGTGGCATCCATCGTTCCGTACGGACGATGGAAAGCTGCCCGAGTCTGCGCCCCGCGGTTCGCACGCGACGGTGCTCCGGTTGTATTGGAGCCCCTCCCTGTGCCCGGCGGGGCTTTTTTCATTCCCGCCGCGGTCGGTCTGACGGAAAAACGTCAGCGGCTGTCCTCCAGGCAGCCGTGTGGTGCTACCGAGGAGGATCCATCAGCACCGAGCCCCGCATCAACGACCGGATTCGCGTTCCCGAGGTACGACTCGTCGGCCCCAGCGGCGAGCAGGTCGGCATCGTGCCGCTTGCGAAGGCGCTCGAGCTCGCGCAGGAGTACGACCTCGACCTGGTCGAGGTCGCGGCGTCCGCACGCCCGCCGGTCTGCAAGCTCATGGACTACGGCAAGTTCAAGTACGAGTCGGCCATGAAGGCCCGTGAGGCGCGCAAGAACCAGGCGCACACGGTCATCAAGGAAATGAAGCTCCGGCCGAAGATCGACCCGCACGACTATGACACCAAGAAGGGTCACGTCGTTCGGTTCCTCAAGCAGGGCGACAAGGTCAAGATCACGATCATGTTCCGTGGTCGCGAGCAGTCCAGGCCGGAACTCGGCTACCGACTGCTGCAGCGTCTCGCTTCGGACGTCGAGGACCTCGGGTTCATCGAGTCGAACCCGAAGCAGGACGGCCGAAACATGATCATGGTTCTCGGTCCGCACAAGAAGAAGACCGAGGCGATGGCCGAAGCCCGCGAGGCGCAGGCCGCCCGCAAGGCCGAGCGCCAGGGTGTCGCGGTCAGCGACGAGAGTGGTGACGAGGCCCTGGCCGCCGACGCCGCCCTCGAGGCCGAGAACGCGGCACTCGAAGCCGAGGACGTGGACGCCGAGGGCGCCTCGGACGAGGCGACCGACGCCCCCGACGAGGCAGCCGCCTCTCACGAGGCTCCTGCCGAGGCCTGATTCCGAGGCAGCCCGTCTCGGATTCACCGACACAATATGACGCTCCCGAGCCGGTCCCGAGCAGGACCGGTGGGGACGCCACCGACGAGGAGATAACGGCGCTATGCCGAAGAACAAGACGCACAGCGGGACCAAGAAGCGCTTCAAGATCACCGGCTCCGGCAAGGTGCTCCGCGAGCGCGCTGGCAAGCGCCACCTGCTCGAGCACAAGTCGTCTCGTGTCACCCGCCGCCTGACCGGCACCGCGGAGATGGCCCCCGGCGACGCCGCGAAGATCAAGAAGCTTCTCGGCAAGTGACGTCCCTCCGCTCCCCGTACGCGGGAGCGGGACGTCAGGACCGGGACCCCATCGAATTCGGGCCGTGTGAAGAACACCACGGCCCCGCTACAAGGAGTTAAAAGTGGCACGCGTCAAGCGGGCAATCAACGCCCACAAGAAGCGCCGGGCAATCCTCGAGGCGGCCAAGGGCTACCGCGGTCAGCGTTCGCGCCTGTACCGCAAGGCCAAGGAGCAGGTCACCCACTCGCTGGTCTACAACTTCAACGACCGCAAGAAGCGCAAGGGCGACTTCCGTCAGCTGTGGATCCAGCGCATCAACGCTGCTGCCCGCCAGAACGGCATGACGTACAACCGCCTCATCCAGGGTCTGAAGGCCGCCAACATCGAGGTGGACCGCAAGATCCTCGCCGAGCTGGCCGTCAACGACGCCAACGCGTTCGCCGCGCTGGTCGAGGTTGCGCAGAAGGCCCTTCCGGCCGACGTCAACGCCCCGAAGGTCGCTGCCTAAGCAGCACGCCTTCAAGGCTGCAGTAATTTGCCCGGACCCGCAGGCCTCGCGCCTGCGGGTCCGGTGCGTTGTCCGACGAGTTCCACCCGCAGTACGCACGGAAGCGAGCCGACCGCCATGGGTACCCCCGCCGAGCTGATCTCCCCCCGGTCCACCCGGGTGGCCGCCGCCAGGCGACTGGCGCGCCGCAACTTCCGCACCAAGGAGCGCCGGTTCATCGCCGAGGGCCCGCAGGCCGTGCGCGAGGCCGTCGAGCACCGGGGCGCCGAGGGCGCCTCGACCCTGATCGAGCTGTTCGCCACCGTCGAGGCCGCCGAGCGCTACTCCGACATCGTCGACGCCGCGCTCGCCGCCGGGGCCCGCGTCCACTACGCCTCCGACGAGGTACTCGCCGAGGTCTCGCAGACCGTGACCCCGCAGGGGCTCGTGGGCGTCTGCCACTTCCTCGACTCGCCCTTCGAGGAGATCCTCAAGGCCGGGCCGAAGCTGGTCGCCGTCCTCGCGCACGTCCGCGACCCCGGCAACGCCGGTACGGTGCTGCGCTGCGCGGACGCCGCCGGAGCCGACGCGGTCGTGCTGACCGACGCCTCTGTCGACCTCTACAACCCCAAGTCGGTACGGGCCTCCGTGGGCTCCCTCTTCCACCTCCCGGTGGCCGTCGGCGTGCCCGTCGAGCAGGCCGTCGAGGGGCTGCGCGCGGCCGGCGTGCGGATCCTGGCCGCCGACGGGGCCGGTGACGAGGACCTCGACGCCGAGCTGGACGCGGGCACCATGGGCGGACCCTCCGCCTGGATCTTCGGCAACGAGGCCTGGGGCCTGCCCGAGGAGACCAGGGCGCTCGCCGACGCGGTGGTGCGCGTCCCGATCCACGGCAAGGCCGAGAGCCTGAACCTCGCGACGGCCGCCGCCGTGTGCCTCTACGCCTCCGCTCGTGCACAGCGGGCGCCCGGAGGGTGCCGCTCCGTGACCCCCAGCTAGTAATGTGGCGGCCCGGGGGCCCACTGCGGTACTCGGAGATGTGGGGTACGGGGACATGACCGTCGGTACGAACAGTTCGCCGGGGTCCGCCAAGGCGGCCGGCACACCGGTCCTGGCGACCGCGCCCCAGCGCGCAGGGGCCGGCCGGGTGCCCGCACAGCCCGCGCAGCCCCTCCACCCCGCGCACGCACGCCCCGTGGGCTCCCCGGGCCCCGGGGAGTTCGCCGGGTTCGGGATCGACCCCGACGACCTGCCCGACGGGCTCGTGATCGCCGATGCCACCGGACGGGTCGTCTGCTTCAACTCCGCCGCCGCGCGCATCACTGCCCTCCCGGCGGGCGAGGCGATCGGGGTGGGCATCGAGCAGGCGCTGCCGCTGGAGGACCTCGAGGGCCGCCGCTGGTGGGCGCTGACCGACCCCTACGGGGGCCTCCTCACCCGGCGCGGACAGCCCGAGCGCAACCTGCTGCTCCCCGGCGGCCGCGAGGTGCTGGTCTCCGCCCGGTACGTGCGCACGCACCCCAGGGGCCCGCTGAGCCGCCTCGTGGTCACCCTGCGCGGCACCGAGGCCCGGCGGCGCACCGAGCGCAGCCATGCCGAGCTGATCGCCACCGTCGCCCACGAGCTGCGCTCCCCGCTCACCTCCGTCAAGGGGTTCACTGCGACCCTGCTGGCCAAGTGGGAGCGGTTCACCGACGACCAGAAGCGGCTGATGCTGGAGACCGTCGACGCCGACGCCAACCGCGTCACCCGGCTCATCGCCGAGCTCCTCGACATCTCGCGCATCGACTCGGGCCGGCTGGAGGTGCGCCGTCAGCCCGTCGACATGGCCACCGCCGTCGGCCGGCACGTCCAGGCGCTCACCGCGAACGGTCAGGCCCCGGAGCGGTTCCTCGTGAGCGTGAACCGCCCGCTGCCCGATCTGTGGGCGGACCCGGACAAAATTGACCAGATCCTCGGTAACCTGCTCGAAAATGCGGTGCGACACGGCGAGGGAACGGTCACCATCGACGTAGCGCCGACCAGCTTCGCGAATGCCGCGGGGAAGACCGAGAAGGGAACCGCCGTCACCGTGACCGATGAGGGCCCCGGGATCCCCGAGGAGTCGATGGGCCGCGTCTTCACCCGCTTCTGGCGGGGCAGCAAGCGCGGCGGCACCGGCCTGGGCCTGTACATCGTCAAGGGGATCGTGGAAGCCCACGGCGGCACCATCAGGGTCGGCCGCGGCCCCGGCGGCGGGGCCGAGTTCCGATTTATCCTGCCCGTCGCCGCCCCGGCGTACCTCACGCAGTAGACCTGCGGAGCGTCCCGCCAGGAAGCCCGACGGGCCCCTTCACCCCCAGCGACCTTTAGACTCGACCTTTGGCACCTTTGTGTCCTTGTGCCGAGCGCGTCGTGCGTGTCGCGGCGGGGACCCACCAGCCAGCCATCGGAAGTACGGGAAGAGATGTCGGCACCGAACAAGTCGTACGACCCTGTTGAGGTCGAGGCACTGAAACCGGAAGAGATCGAGCGCATGCGGGACGAGGCGCTCGCCGCCTTCGCCTCCGCCGGCGACCTCGACGCGCTGCGTGAGGCGAAGACCGCGCACATGGGCGACCGCTCGCCCCTGGCGCTCGCCAACCGCGAGATCGGCGCCCTGCCGCCGCAGGCCAAGGCCGCGGCGGGCAAGATCGTGGGTCAGGCCCGCGGCGCCGTGAACAAGGCCTTCGGGGCCCGCACGGTCGCGCTCGAAGCCGAGCGCGACGAGCGGGTGCTGGTCGAGGAGGCAGTGGACGTCACGCTGCCCTACGACCGGGTTCCGGCCGGCGCCCGGCACCCCCTGACCACGCTGATGGACCGCATCGCGGACATCTTCGTGGCCATGGGGTACGAGGTCGCGGAGGGCCCCGAGGTCGAGGCGGAGTGGTTCAACTTCGACGCCCTCAACTTCACTCCCGACCACCCGGCACGCCAGATGCAGGACACCTTCTTCGTCAAGGGCCCCGAGGGCACCGAGGGCGACGAGTCCGGCGTCGTGCTGCGCACCCACACCTCTCCGGTGCAGGCGCGCTCGCTGCTGGAGCGCAAGCCCCCCGTCTACATCGTCTGTCCGGGGCGGGTGTACCGCACCGACGAGCTCGACGCGACGCACACCCCGGTCTTCCACCAGGTCGAGCTGCTCGCCGTGGACGAGGGCCTGACCATGGCGGACCTCAAGGGCACCATGGACCACATGGTCCAGGAGCTGTTCGGCGAGGGCACCACCACGCGCCTGCGCCCGCACTTCTTCCCCTTCACCGAGCCGTCCGCCGAAATGGACATGCAGTGCTACGTGTGCCGCGGCGCTTCGGTGGGCAACCCCGACCGCCCGTGCCGCACCTGCTCCAGCGAGGGCTGGATCGAGCTCGGCGGCTGCGGAATGGTCAACCCCAAGGTGCTCATCGCCTGCGGTGTGGACCCGGAGAAGTACAGCGGATTCGCCTTCGGGTTCGGCATCGAGCGGATGCTGATGTTCCGCCACAACGTCGAAGACATGCGAGACATGGTCGAGGGTGACATCCGTTTCACCCGGCCGTTCGGGATGGAGATCTGATGCGGGTCCCGCTTTCTTGGCTGCGGGAGTACGTCGACCTCCCCGCGGGTGAAACCGGTCGCGACGTCGCGACCAAGCTCGTCGACGCCGGCCTCGAGGTCGAGACCGTCGAGCAGCTCGGCGGCGGGCTCAAGGGCCCGCTCGTCGTCGGCCAGGTGCTGACCATCGAGGAGCTCGAAGGCTTCCGCAAGCCGATCCGCTTCTGCACGGTGGACGTCGGCCCGGCCAACGGCACCGGCCTGCCGCAGGAGATCGTCTGCGGCGCCCGGAACTTCTCCGTGGGCGACAAGGTCGTCGTGGTCCTGCCCGGCGCGGTGCTGCCCGGCGACTTCGCGATCGCCTCGCGCGAGACCTACGGCCGCACCTCGCACGGCATGATCTGCTCCGGCGACGAGCTGGGCATGGGCGACGACGGCACGCACGGCATCATCGTGCTGCCGCACGAGCACGAGGTCGGCACCGACGCGATCAAGCTCCTGGAGCTGGTCGACGAGGTCCTCGACATCGACATCACCCCGGACCGCGGCTACTGCATGTCCATGCGCGGTGTGGCCCGCGAGGCCGCCACCGCGTACGGCCTGCCGCTGCGCGACCCGGCGCTGCTCGACGTGCCCGCGCCGAACTCGTACGGCTACGCCGTGAAGATCGACGACCCGCAGGGCTGCGACCGCTTCACCGCGCGCACCGTGACCGGTCTCGACCCCGAGGCGCGCTCCCCGATCTGGCTCACGCGCCGCCTGCAGAAGGCGGGCATGCGTCCGATCTCGCTCGCCGTCGACATCACCAACTACGTGATGCTGGAGCTCGGCCAGCCGCTGCACGCCTACGACCGCTCGCGCATCGACGGCGCCATCGGCGTCCGCCGCGCCGAGCAGGGCGAGAAGTTCACCACCCTCGACGGGGTCAAGCGCACGCTCGACTCCGAGGACCTGGTGATCACCGACAACAGCGGCCCGATCGGGCTCGCCGGTGTCATGGGCGGGGCCAACACCGAGATCGCCGACTCCGTCACGGACCCGGCGACCGGAGCGGTCACCGGCACCACCGAGGTGGTCGTGGAGGCCGCGCACTTCGACTCCGTGTCGATCTCGCGCACCGCCCGCCGCCTCAAGCTGTCCTCCGAGGCCTCCAAGCGCTTCGAGCGCGGGGTGGACCCGCAGGCCGCCGCCGCGGCCGCGCAGCGCACCGTGGACCTGCTCGTCCTGCTCGCCGGCGGTACCGCCGAGGCCGGGGTCACCGAGCTCACCGCCCCCGGTGCCCCGCGAACCATCGCGATGAGCGCGGACCACCCCGACAAGGTTGCGGGCATGGAGTACGGCCGCGAGACCGTCGTACGCCGCCTCCAGGAGGTCGGCTGCGACGTCTACGGCCAGGACGAGCTCGTCGTCACCGTCCCGTCGTGGCGGCCCGACCTCGCCGAGCCCAACGACCTCGCCGAAGAGGTCATCCGGCTGGAGGGCTACGGGAACCTCCCGTCCACCCTCCCGCAGGTGCCCTCCGGCCGCGGTCTGACCGCCCGGCAACAGCTGCACCGCCGGGTGGGCCGCGCGCTGGCCGGCGCGGGCTACGTGGAGGCGCTCAGCTACCCCTTCCTCGGGGAGGGCGTCTTCGACCAGCTCCAGCTGTCCGCGCACGACGCCTCCCGCCAGGTCGTCAAGCTGGTCAACCCGATCTCCGACGAGGAGCCGGCGCTGCGCACCACGCTGCTGCCGGGTCTGCTCGGCGCGCTGCGCCGCAACGACAGCCGGGGCAGCCACGACCTCGCCCTCTTCGAGACCGGCTCGGTCTTCCGCGCCGCCGCTCAGCCGGGTGTCGCCGTACGCCTCGGCGTCGACCGGCGTCCCACGGACGAGGAGATCGCCACCCTGAACGCGGCCCTGCCCGCGCAGCCGCGCTACGCCGCGGTCGTGCTGGCCGGGGCCCGCGAGCAGGCCGGCTGGTGGGGCAAGGGCCACCCGGCCGACTGGGCCGACGCGATCCAGGCGGCCCGCTCGCTGGCCGTCGAGGCCGGTGCGCAGCTGGTGGTCCGCCAGGGCCAGTACGGTCCCTGGCACCCTGGCCGCTGCGCCGAGCTGATCGTCACCCTGGACGGGGTGGAGACGGTCATCGGCCACGCCGGTGAGCTGCACCCGCGCGTGGTCAAGGCGATGGGCCTGCCGGCCCGCACCAGTGCGATGGAGCTCGACCTGGACCGCCTCGCGGCGGCCGGCGGCGAGGCCCTGCAGGCGCCCCGGATCTCCTCCTTCCCGGTGGCGACCCAGGACGTGGCGCTGATCGTCGACGCGTCGGTTCCGGCCGCCACCGTCGAGGCGGCGCTGCGCAAGGGTGCCGGTGAGCTCCTGGAGTCGCTGCGACTGTTCGACGTCTTCGAGGGCGAGCAGGTGGGCGAGGGCAAGAAGTCCCTGGCCTACGCGCTGCGCTTCCGGGCGACCGACCGCACGCTGACCGCCGAGGAGTCCACGGCCGCGCGCGACGCGGCCGTCGCCCTGGCCGGCGAGCGCACGGGCGCGGTGCTGCGCGGAGCGTAGTAGCTGCTTCGGCAACAGCTGGAGGGGTGCATCCGGGAACCGGATGCACCCCTCCGGTGCGTTCTGGTGCCGGGTCTCACCCGCCCGGCTGGAGAGTGCCGTTGACGGTGAGCCGGTAGGGCGCGGGCGCGAGGACCGTCTCGGTCGGCTCGTAGTGGTCGACGATCGCGAGGACCGTCTCCGCCTTGGTGCCGAGCAGGCGCCTGAGCTGGTCCCGGCCCAGTGAGGCGTGACGGTCGGCGTCGAGCGGCACTTCGGCCGTCCAGGCCTGCCTGTGGTCCGCCGTCCAGGCCACGAGCCGCAGGCCGATCCCCGGGATCTTCTTGATCTGGTAGGAGCTGATGGTCTGCCAGTCGGCCAGGGTCGATCCGTCGGAGACGAGTGTGCCGCCGGCCCTGATGTTGTCGATCCACAGGCCCGGGAGGGTCACGCTGCTGTCGGTCAGGTAGCGGAAGGCCACCAGGACCGTGCGGCCCGCGAGGTCGGCGAGGTCGATCGTCTGGTGCGTCCAGCCACCGGAGTCGCCGTTGAATCCGGGCAGCTGCGCGGTGATGTTGGCAGCGGCGTCCGGGAGCGCGGTGGTCATCCCCGCGCTCCGGCGGGAGGTGAAGGTGGCACCCCCGTCGGTGGACACCTGGACCGCGCCGAGGTCGTAGCCGGGCTCGATGTCCCAGCGGGCGTCGAAGGAGAGCGTCGGGTCGGCCGGGTCGACCGTGACCGACAGGACGATGCTGCGGTCGATGCTGGTCTCGTCGCCCAGCGGGCCCGAGGACAGGGCGGGGTCGCCGGAGCCGTGGCCGTCCGGATCGACGCTCCACTGCACCGGTTGCGTCGGGTAGACATCCGGCGAGTCGAACCGCACCGAGCGCAGGTCGCCGGCATTGAGGTACGTCCCGGCGCCGTCGCGCAGGCGGACGAAGTCGGCGCCGTTGGAAGGGGCGCCGGGGCGGGCGTAGGCGAAGGGTGTGTCGAGGTTGACTGTCGAGTGCAGGGCCTTCACCCGGAAGCGGGCGGGATCATCGTGGCCGCGGAGCTTCGCGCCGTCGTCGAGGAGGCCGTCGAGCGCCGCTGTCGCGGACCAGTCCTTGAGGAGCTGGAAAGCCGATTCCTTGGCGTGGTGGCGTGTCAGGGTCCTCGTGAGCCGGTCGAAGCCGGAGCCGCCACCCGCGAACAGCAGGTCCCTGACGAAGTCGTGTCCGTACCGCTCGTCGAGAGTGTGGATCATGATCTCGGCGCCGCCGTAGTCACAGAGGGAGCTCTGGCCCGGGTCGGGCCACACCGTGAGGGAGTTCTCGGGGCCTCCGGCGCGGTCGCCGTAGGGGTCGGTGTAGCCGGGCGGCATCGCGGCGTCCTGGCGGCCTTGGAAGCAGGCGATCTTCAGGTTCTTCAGGGCGTCCTGGGTCCGGTCGTCGTAGCCGACCAGCCATCGGGCCCATTCGGCCGTGCCCTCGACGATCCAGTTGGGTCCGGAGACGTCCTCGGCCCTGCTGTGCCAGATCGCATGGTTGTACTCGTGGGCGAGGAGGCCCTCGATGTAGTTCGGCATGGGGAAGCCCTCCCAGACCCGGCACAGGTCCGGTCCGAGCGACCTCGGCTTCGCGCCGACCATGGTCTTCCACCCCGCCGACTGGACGATGAGGAAGTTGCGGTCGACCGCGTTGATGGCCTCGGAGAGGAACTCTCCGCCCGTCGGGATGTTGTCGACGAGCGCGACGACGCGCTCGCCTCGGCCGCGCCAGGCGTCCGCCGGAATGCTCGGGTCCAGCAGTTCGGGCTTGGCCCTGCTCCCGTCGCGCGGGGTCGGAGTGCCGAACACCCGGGCCTCGCGCGGGCGGATGACGTGCTCGAACTGCTCGGCCATGTAGCGCAGCTGCTCGTCGGGGACGACGAGGTCGTCGGCGTTGGAGGCACTGCAGTCGTTGTTGAAGACGCGCGTGTCTCCGGTCCGCACCCAGAGCTCGATGTGCGGGGCGACCTCGCGCAGCTCGAACTCCCGCAGCACGGTCTGGAAGTCCCAGTCGATGGTCGGCCAGGTGCGGCGCGTGCCGATGGGCAGGTCGCTGCCGCCGCCGTAGTGGCCGGTCCGCGCCTGTTCGTGGAGGTGTGGGGACTTGTGCCAGTGCCCTGCGGGGTGGTGGTGGGCGGACCCGTCGGACCGGCGGTGCGCCGGTTTGGGCGGGGGGTCGTCGGCGGCCGGATGGCCGTGGGCAGGGGAGGCGCCCAGGGACAGTACGGACGCGGCGAGGACGGCGGTCAACCACGCGACGCGTCGACGAATTCCGGCCGGGGAAGGCTGGCGCATCGGATCTTCTTCCGGAGCGGGGGACAATGCGCGCCAACGTAGCGAAGCGGAGGCTGCGGTGGTCCGGTGCCGCGCGAGGCACGCCCCGCGCAGGACCCCAATGGCCTCGGGGTGTGGGTGCGGACGCCCGGGCGGCTGGGGTGCGGACGTCCGCGCCGACAGGGGGACCACGCGGGCCGGGCCCGGGTGGGTGGGCCCGGCACGCGTTCGGTCCGGCTCGGCGGGGGCCTGGCGACCAACCAGGGCCCGGCGGAGCCGAAGCGCGCCGCCCGCCTGCCGTGGAGTGTCGGGCAGACAACAGGAGGGGCGGCGCGGTTGACGGGTCGTCGCACTGTACGAGGGGGAGCCGACGACCCGGGCTACCTCTTGGCGAGGCCCCTAAGTGAAACGCCCGGAGGGGGTCCTCCGGGAGGGTGCGTATCGCATTTATGCGCGTACTGGGTTCACACCCTGTGTGAATTGGACGCTTTGCACCCCGTGTGAACCCCGCACCCATTAGCCTGGATCCGACGACCCCTTGGAGGGGCCTATGCAGCCCAACGCACTGCTCGATGCCCTCCTCGCCGAGGCGGGCATGTCCCACGCCGGACTCGCCGCGCACGTGAACCAGGCGGGCCGTACCCGGGGACTGGCACTGAGGTACGAACACACCGCCGTGGCGCGGTGGTTGAAGGGGCAGCGGCCCCGCGGGCAGGTGCCCGACCTGATCTGCGAGGTGGTCGGGGGCCGGCTGGGCCGGGCGCTGTGCCTGGACGACGTCGGGTTCGGGGTGCCGGGGCAGCATGGCGCGGGCTCGCACGCGTCCCCGCTCAGCGGCTTCGTCGACCTGGCCGCCGCCCTGTGGTGCTCGGACGGGCAGGGCCGGCTGCCGCTCCTGAGCACCGAGGCCGTCACGGGGACGCCCGCCGTGATTCCGGTGTGGGAGTGGGAGAACCCGCCGGAGGACGCCGACGTGTCCCGCGAGGGGCCCACCCGGGTCGGACCCGAGCACATCGAGATCCTGCGGGCCGCCCGCGCGCACTACGAGCTGATGTACCGCCGGGCCGGCGGCGTGGCCACCCGGGACCGGATCGTGCGCTTCCTCGGCAGCGAGGCCGCCCCGATGCTGCGCGGCAGTTACTCCGACGGGCTCGGCCGCAGTCTGCACCGGGCGAGCGGTTCCCTGGTGGCGGTGGCGGGGATCTGCGCCTACGACTCGGATGCGCACGGGCTGGCCCAGCGGTACTTCCACCAGGCCCTGCGCCTGGCCAAGGCGAGCGGGGACCGGGGGCTGGGGGCTTACGTGATCGCGCTGCTCGTCAACCAGTCCTTGCACCTGAGGGAGTTCCGCCAGGCCGTGGCCTTCGCCGAGGCCGCCCTGCGCGCCGCGGGCCGGCAGATCACCCCGGCACTGGCCGCCGATCTCTACGCCATGCAGGCCAAGGCGTACGCCCAACTCGGCGACACCACAGCCGCGTTGGCCTGCATCCGCAACGCCGAGGCGGCCGCGGAGCGGATCCGGCCCGGCACGGAGCCCGACGAGACGGGGTACGTGCAGCCCGGGTTGGTCAACGTACAGGTGGCCGAGGCGCTGCTGGGGATGGGGGATCTGCGGGCGGCCCACGAGCAGGCCGCGGCGGCGGTGGGAACCCCCGCGCACGACCGGGGCCGAGTGCACCGCCTCGCGATGCTGTGCGAGATCCAGTTGCGCCAGGGCGAGGCCGATCAGGCGGTGGCCTCGGCGGCGGAGATGGCCGAGAGGGCCAAGGGGATGGAGTCGCTGCGACTTCGCGACCGGCTGCGCGCGGTCCGCGAACAGCTGCTGACCAGCGGTTGTTCGGGTGCGCAGGAGACCGCGGAGCTCATCGACGGTGCGCTGCGCGTTCCCCTGTGACCGGGTGAACTGCTGCCATGTTGCCACCTACTCGATCGGAAGGTGGCAGAACCGTGCAGTGGATGAACTTGAGTGAGCAAACCGTGTATGCGAACCGCTGGTTCGACGTGAACCTCGCCGATGTGGAACTCCCCGACGGCCGGCACCTGGACCACTTCGTGATCCGGCTGCGCCCGGTCGCCGTCGCCACGGCCGTCAACGAGGCCAACGAGGTGCTGCTGCTGTGGCGCCACCGCTTCATCACCGACAGCTGGGGCTGGGAACTGCCCGCCGGGGTGGTTGAGGACGGCGAGTCGCTGGAGAGCGCCGCCGCCCGGGAGATGGAGGAGGAGTCGGGCTGGCGGCCCGGCCCGCTCCGCCACCTGATGACCGTGGAGCCGTCCAACGGGCTGACCGACGCCCGCCACCACCTCTACTGGGCGGACGGAGCCACGTACACCGGTCACCCCGAGGACGACTTCGAGTCCTCGCGCCGCGAATGGGTCCCGCTCAAGCTGGTGCCGGACATGATCGCGCGCGGCGAGGTCCCGGCCGCCAACATGGCGGCCGGGCTGCTGCTGTTGCACCACCTGCGGCTCGGCTAGCGCCGTGACGGCGCCGGCGCCGTGTCCGGGCCCGGCGCCGTGACCGGACCGGGCGCCGGCGGCCGGTCCGGGGGTCAGCCGTACGGGTAGAAGCCCGAGCCGGTCTTGCGGCCGAGGCGGCCGGCGTCGACCATCCGCTGGAGCAGCGGGGGAGCCGCGTACAGGGGCTCCTTGAACTCCGCGTACATCGAGTCGGCCACCGAGGCCACCGTGTCCAGACCGATGAGGTCCGCGAGCTTCAGCGGGCCCATCGGGTGGGCGCAGCCCAGCTCCATGCCGTTGTCGATGTCCTCGCGGCTCGCGATGCCGGACTCGAACATCCGGATCGCGGAGAGCAGGTACGGGATGAGGAGCGCGTTGACGACGAAGCCGGAACGGTCCTGGGCGCGGATCGCGTGCTTGTTCAGCACGCCTCCGACCAGGGCCTCGGTCCGCTTGATGGTCTCGTCGCTGGTGGTCAGCGCCGGGATCAGCTCGACGAGCTGCTGCACCGGGGCCGGGTTGAAGAAGTGGATGCCGATGACCTGGTCGGGCCGCGAGGTCGCGACGGCCAGCTTGACCAGCGGGATCGAGGAGGTGTTGGAGGCGAGGATCGCGTCCGGGCGGGTGATCACCTGGTCGAGGACCTGGAAGATCTCCGTCTTGACCTGCTCGTTCTCGACGACCGCCTCGATGACGAGGTCGCGGTCGGCGAACTCGCCGAGGTCGGTGGTGAACGACAGGCGGGCCAGGGTCGCGTCCCGCTCCTCCTCGCTGATCTTGCCGCGTTCGGCGGCCCTCGTCAGCGAGGTGTGCAGGCGGGTCCGTCCGAGCTCCAGGGCCTCGCCGGTGGTCTCGGCGACCATCACCTCGAGACCGCTGCGGGCGAACACCTCCGCGATGCCCGCGCCCATCTGGCCACAGCCCACTACGCCGACGCGTGCGATGTCGTCTGGGAGGTCCGTCACATCGTGCCTTTCGCTGCTCTCCATCGCGGGTCCCCCGTACTCGTGCAGTGGTAACTGCGTTCCGGCGCCCGCCACGCTCCCCGACGTTACCCCCGTCCTTGCCCGGCGTGTCGGGCCGGGGCGGGCATGCTGGGCGGACACCAGGCAATGTCACGGAGCGGAACGGAGTCGTCACATGGCGCGCATCGGGAGGCGGGGAGTACTGGCCGGAGCGGCGGGCGCGCTGGCGGCGGCGGCGACGGCCGCCCCGGCGAAAGCGGTGCGGGGGTCCGAGGGGGCCGCGGTGGCGCCCGAACGGGGGGCGCCCGAGGCGGCCGAGGCGGCAAAGGCCGAGTTCAGGGGCGTGTGGGCCGCCTCCGTGCAGAACGTGGACTGGCCCTCCGAGAGCGGACTGCCCGCCTCCGAACAGCGCGCCGAGCTGCTCCACCTGCTCGATCGGGCCGTCGCCCGCCGCCTCAACGTGGTGATCCTCCAGGTCCGCCCGACCGCCGACGCGATGTGGCCCTCGGCACGCGAGCCGTGGTCCCAGTGGCTGACCGGTGAGCAGGGAGTGGATCCCGGATGGGACCCGCTCGGCACCGCCGTCACCCAAGCGCACGCCCGGGGGCTCCGGCTGCACGCCTGGTTCAACCCGTACCGGGTGGCCAACCACACCGACCTCGGCCTGCTCGTCCCCGAGCACCCGGCCCGCCGCAACCGCGGCTGGACCGTCCCCTACGGCGGCAAGCTGTACTACAACCCCGGGCTGCCCGAGGTGCGCCGCTTCGTGCAGGACGCCATGCTCGACGCGGTCGCCCGCTACCCCCTCGACGGGGTCCACTGGGACGACTACTTCTACCCGTACCCCGTCGAGGGCCGCGACTTCGACGACGACGCCGCGTACGAGAAGTACGGCCGCTCCTTCGCCACCCGCGCCGACTGGCGCCGCCACAACACCGACACCCTGGTCCAGGAGATGTCCGGGCGGCTACGGGCGCTGCGACCCGGGGTCCGCTTCGGAATCAGTCCTTTCGCCATCTGGCGCAACTCCGACCGCGATCCGCTCGGTTCGCCGACGAAGGCGGGCGTGGCCACCTACGACGACCTGTACGCGGACACCCGCAAGTGGGTGCGCGAGGGCTGGATCGACTACATCGCACCGCAGGCCTACTGGCAGATCGGTCACCCGACCGCCGACTACGCGGCCGTCGTCCCCTGGTGGGCGCGCACCGTCGCCGGCACCCGCGTCCAGCTCTACGTGGGCGAGGCGCTCTACCGCTGCGACGCGAACAGCTCCACCGCGGCCTGGCGCGATCCGCGGGAGCTGTCGCGGCACGTGCGCTTCGCCGCCGGATACCCGGAGGTCCGCGGCCATGCCTACTTCTCGGCGAAGCAGGTGGACGCGGACCCCAACGGGGCGATGGCCAGGGTGGTCGCGGACCACTACCCGACGGTGGTGGCGCCGCCGTCCTGAATCACTGATTCCGGTCAGTTGTCGTGGTCGGCGGGGTGCTTCACGATGCAGTCGGGGCCGGGGGACATGACGGCCTCGTGCCCGTCCGTGAAGCGGACCCGGTAGGGAGGGGTGCCGTTCTCTCCCAGGACCTGGGTGATCTCTCCGACCTTGTCGTGCTGGCCCACGATCCTTCCGTGCTGAACCAGCTGGTCGCCCTCGGTCGCGCGCATAGCTGACCTCCTACGGTGGCGGTCCGATCCGGTGCTAGCAGTTTAGGTCGTTTCGCAGCTATTTGGCCCGTTGGGTCACGGCGATGCAGACCAGTACGGCGCAGGCGGCGACGGGCGCGGCGGGGGACAGCTGCTCGCCGAGCAGCACCACCGACCACACCAGGGTCAGCAGCGGCTGCGCGAGCTGCAGCTGACTCGCGCGGGCCGCGCCGATCTCGGCCATGCCCCGGTACCAGAGGTAGAGGCCGAGGAAGGCGGAGCCGACCGCGACCCAGACGAGCCCGGCCAGCCCGTGCCAGGTGAGGTGGGCCGGTTCGTACGCGAGCCCGAGCGCGGAGCCGGCCACGCCGATCGGCAGGCACAGCACCAGCGCCCAGGCGGCCACCTGCCAGCCGGGCATCAGCCGGGCCAGTCGGCCGCCCTCGGTGTACCCGGCCGCGCACACCAGGAGGGCGGCGAAGAGCAGGCCGTCGCCGGCCGAGAGGGAGCCGCCGCTCTGGGACACGGTGAACGCGAGGACCACGCCGGCCCCGGCGGCGGCCGCCGCCCAGAACCTCCGTGAGGGCCGGGCCCCGGTGCGCAGCGAGGAGATCGCCGCGGTGGTCAGCGGCAGCAGGCCGACCACGACGGCGGCGTGCGAGGTCGTGGAGGTCTGGAGCGCGAGGGTGGTGAGCAGCGGGAAGCCGATGACGGTGCCGCCCGCGACCACCGCGAGGCCCGCCCAGTGCGCGCGGTCGGGAAGCGATACGCGCCCGGCCAGCAGACAGCCGGCGGCGACCAGGCCCGCGAGCAGGCAGCGCAGCCCGAAGAGGGACCAGGGGCCGAAGCTCTGCAGGCCCCAGGCGGTGCCGGGGAAGGTCAGCGAGAAAGTGACGACACCGGCCGAGGCGAGGACGGTGCCTCCGCCGAACCGGCCGCGGGGGGCCGGGCCCGTCGCCGGGCCGTTGGTGACCGGGGTCCGAACCGCTATCGCCTTGGGGAGAGTAGCGCTATTCTTTGCTGTCATGTACGAGCGTAGCAGTGTGGCAGAGCTGGCGGAATCCCTGCGGTCGGAGCTGAACCGCTACCCGTTGGGTGGAAAGCTCCCGTCCAGCCGGGCCCTTGTCGAGAGCTACCGGGTCAGTCCGGTCACCGTGACCCGGGCCCTGGCGCAGCTCGCCGCCGAAGGCCTCGTGGTCACCCGCCCCGGAGCCGGCGCCTTCCGCGCGCAGCCCCGTACGCAGGCACCCGCGCCCGGAGACACCTCCTGGCAGGCCGTCGCGCTGAGCGCCGAAGGGGCGGGCGACGTGGTCCCGCGCTCCGTGGACGCCTCCGGGGTGATGGCCACCCTGACCGTGCCGCCGACCGGGGTCATCGAGCTCAACGGCGGCTACCTGCACCCCGGCCTCCAGCCCGAGCGGGCCATGGCCGCCGCCCTCGCCCGCGCCGGACGGCGGCCCGGGGCGTGGGGGAGGCCCCCGGTGGAAGGGCTGGCGGAGCTGCGGGAGTGGTTCGCGCGGGAGATCGGCGGACCGGCCGGGACCATCGGCGCCGCGGACGTCCTGGTGACCGCGGGCGGGCAGAGCGCGCTGACCACCGCCCTGCGGGCGCTCGCCCCGCCCGGGGCGCCGGTCCTCGTCGAATCCCCGACCTACCCGGGGCTGCTGGCCATCGCCCGGTCCTCCGGGTGCCGGCCGGTGCCGGTCCCGGTGGACGCGGACGGGGTCAGGCCGGAGCTGCTGGCCGCCGCCTTCGAGGCGACGGGCGCGCGGGTGTTCGTATGCCAGCCGCTGTTCCAGAACCCGACCGGGGCGGTGCTGTCCGACGAGCGGCGCGCCGAGGTGCTGCGGATCGCGCGCGCCGCCGGGGCCTTCGTGGTGGAGGACGACTACGCGCGCTCGCTGGTCCACGAGGACTCCGGCCCGCTGCCCGCGACCCTGGCCTCCCAGGACACCGACGGGGTGGTCGTGCACGTCCGGTCCCTGACCAAGATCACCTCGCCCAGCCTGCGGGTGGGCGCGCTGACCGCCCGCGGCCCGGTGCGCGACCGGCTGCGCGCGATCCAGGTCGTCGACAGCTTCTTCGTGCCCCGCCCGCTCCAGGAAGCCGCCCTGGAACTGGTCGGGGCGCCGGCCTGGCCCCGCCACCTGAAGGTCCTGGCCGAGGAGTTGCGCCACCGCCGGGAGACCCTGCTGGGGGCCCTGCGCCGGGAGCTGCCGGAGGTGGAGGTGCCCCACCCGCCGCGCGGCGGATACCAGATGTGGGTCAGGACCGGCGGGGGCCTGGACGACACGGCCTTCACGGCGGCCGGGCTGCGCGCCGGGGTGCAGGTCGCGCCCGGACGGCCCTTCTTCTGTGCGGAACCACCTGCTCCGTACGTCCGGATGAGCTTCGCCGGGGTGTCCGGCGCGGGCGAACTGACCGAGGCGGTCAGGCGGCTGCGGTCGGCGCTCGGTCCAGACGCTTGACCCCGTGGCACATGCGGCTCACCATCGCCGCATGCATGTTCGGGTTTCGCTAGTCGCAGCAGCCCGTAGTACCTCGCTGCTCGCAGAGCGCTTCGACGACGACCGCCCCATCGACGTGGACGGCTGGCGCGCGGTGGAATCCGCCGCGCGCGGCCTCGTACCGCTGGGCTCGGCAGACCTCCGCTACTGTTCGCCGACCTCGCGCAGCCGGGCCACCGGTGCGGCCCTCGGGTACGCGCCGATGGCGCAGCCCGCGCTGCGCGAGTGCGACATGGGCCGCTGGCGGGGGCTGACCCTGGCCGAGGTGGCGGCCCGGGAGCCGGCCGCAGTGGACCTGTGGCTCGCGGATCCCCGGGCCGCCCCGCACGGCGGGGAATCCCTGCTCGCCTTCATCGCCCGGATCGGCGGCTGGCTCGACTCCCGGCCGGCCGACGACGGGGGAGCGATCGTGGCGGTGGCGGAGCCCTCGGTGGTGCGGGCCGCGCTCGTCTACGCGCTGAACGTGCCCCCGTCGACCTACTGGAGCGTGGACGTCCGCCCCCTGTCCACGGTCACGCTGGCGGGTTGGCCCAGGCGCTGGCACCTCTCCCTCCAGGCGCCGGTGTAAACCGGTTGAGGCGCAGGTCAGTGGCGCTTTACCCTGCGCGCATGGACGACAGCACGGACATCCGGATCACCACGCTCGCGGAGCGGCCCGAACTGACCGACGCCCTCTGGGGAATGGCGGACTCGTGGCCCGCCTTCTCCTCCCAGGACTCGATCGCCTGGCTGCTGTACCCGAGGATGGTGACAGAGCTCCCGGAGTACGTCTTCGTCGCGACCGACGGAGCCACCGGCGAGGTGGTCGCCAAGGCCTTCAGCGTGCCCTTCGCCCTCCATGTGGCGGGCCGGGACGGGCAGTTGCCGGCGCAGGGCTGGGACCAGGTGCTGATGTGGGCCTTCTCGGACCTGCGGCGCGGGACGAAGCCTGACACGGTCAGCGCCATCGAGATCAGCGTCCGGCCGGACCGGCAGGGCCAGGGCCTGTCGGGGAAGATGCTCACGGCCATGCGGGAGAACGCCCGCGCGCACGGCTTCACGGAGGTCGTGGCCCCGGTCCGGCCCAACGGGAAGCCCGCCGAGCCGGACGCCTCGATCCACGAATACGCGTACCGCACCCGCGAGGACGGCCTGCCCCACGACCCGTGGCTACGGGTGCACGTGCGGGCCGGCGCCGTCATCGATTCGGTGGCCCCGCTGTCGATGACGGTCACCGGCTCGCTGGCGCAGTGGCGCGAGTGGACCGGCCTCCCCTTCGACGAGGCGGGCCCGGTCCACGTACCCGGAGCCCTGAACCCGGTCCACTGCGATCCGCAGCAGGGCTACGCGGTCTACGTCGAGCCGAACGTCTGGGTCCGGCACGGGCTCGGCTCCTGAAGGGGCGTCAGAGCAGCGAGACGGGGGCGGTGGCGGAGGAACCGAGGTAGATCCCGCCGATGCCCGCGTAGTTCGCCCGGTAGCCGCGCAGGATCTCGTCCAGCGGGATCGTCAGCCGGGCCGGGGTGTCGCAGCGGGCGGCGCCGAACTGGTCGGTGACCGCGGTGCAGAGGGTCCGTCCGCCGAGGGTGGTGAAGGTGACCGGTACGCCGTCCAGCCCGGCCGGAGCGTCTGCGATGCGCACGGTGGCGCTGAGGTTCTTGACGCCGAACAGCAGCCCGTTCAGCTTCGCCGGGCCGGCCGTCGCGGCCACCGCGGCGGTGGCCACGGAGGGGCGGACCCGCCCGGGGTCGTCGCAGAGCTGGCGCTCGGGGGCGTAGACCTGCCCGGTGGGGCAGGCCAGCACGGTGGCGATGCCGCCCCCGCACTGCACGTAGAACCGCTGGTCCTGCACCCGGGGCAGCCGCCCGGTGACCCCGCCCGCGCACGATCCCTCGGCGGTGGCCGCCGCGCCGGCGGCCCCGGCGGGCGCGACCGCCAGACCCAGGGCGAAGGCCGCCCCGGCGGCCAGTGCGGAGAGTCCCTTGACGATGCGCAACACCCTTGCCCCCAGATCACTCAGTGTGACGAAATGAATACGAGGTGACTATAGGCATCGGTGTGCGCCGGACGCGGTGCATTCCGGGGACTGTGCAAGCGTGCGAATATCCGCCGGCCCGAACCGGGCCGGCGGGCCGGCGGAATCCGAAAGGGAGGACGGGCCCTAGCGTCCGCGGGGCTTGCCGCGCTTGCCGGTGGACTTGGCCGTCGCCTTGCCGCCCTTGGGGGCGCCGGCGCGCGGGTTCTTGGCCGCCGGCTTGCCGCCCGAGCGGGGGGCCGGCTTGCGCGCCGGCTTCGCCTTCTTCGGCTCGGGCTCGGGCTGGGTGCGGCCGCGGCCGCGGGAGCTGTTGACCGTCCGCCCGCGCACGATCCCGATGAACTCCTCCACCAGGTCGGGGGTCTCGTCCTCCTCGGCCCAGGACAGCGCGACGCGCGAGGCGGGGGCCTCGAGGAGCGTGCGGTACGTCAGGTCCTTGCGGTGGTGCAGGCGCGCGAGCGACTGGGGTACGGCGAGCACCCCGATGCCCGCCGCCACCAGCTCGATCGCGTCGGCGGTGGTCTCCGGGCGCTGCAGCGCGGGCTTGCCCGGCAGCTGCTCCCAGTCGAGGGTGTCGTCGAGCGGGTGGAGCACGATCTCGTCGGCCAGATCCGCGAGCGAGGCCTCCTCGGCCGCGGCCAGGAGGTGGTCCTTGGGGATCACGACGACCGTGGTCTCGGTGTAGAGCGGGATCGCGCTGAGGCCCGTACGGTCGATCGGCAGCCGGACGAATCCGGCATCGGCGCCGCGCTCCCGCAGCAGTGCGGGGGCCTCGCCGGGAGTGATCTGGACCAGGGTCAGCGCCACATCGGGCAGCCGCTCCTTCCAGACCCGGACCCACTTGGTGGGCGTCACCCCGGGTACGTACGCGAGCTGGAACGTCGGGGGTGTCCGGGAGTCTGTCACCCGGCCAGATTACCGGCCGTGGTCGGAGGGGGCGCACACGCTCTATACCCTGGACACCATGACGTCGCAGCAGAACGCCCAGACCATGAAGCCCGCGACCGCGGCGAAGAAGCTGGGTGTGTACCTAGAGGCCACCCCCGCAGAGTTCCAGGAGGGTGTCGTCTCGCGCACCGAGCTGGCCGCCCTCCAGGCCGAGCCGCCCCAGTGGCTGCAGGACCTCCGGAGCAACGGCCCGCACCCCCGTCCGGTGGTCGCGGCGAAGCTCGGGATCTCCATCTCCGGCCTGGCCCGCGGCGGTGTCACCGAGGCGCTCACCACCGAGCAGATCGAGGCCCTGAAGGAGGACATGCCCGAGTGGCTCGCCAAGGAGCGCGCCACCCAGGCCGATGTCCGCAAGGAGACCGTCCGCATCAAGCAGATGCAGGCCGAGAAGGCGGAGAAGGCCGCGAAGGGCGAGAAGTAGGCCCTTCGCCTTCCCGACTCCGAGCCGGGTCCCGCACGGGGCCCGGTTTCGCAGTACCTGGGCATCCGGCGGCCGCCGCCCGCCGCCTGTCGCCCCCCGCCGTGCCATGCTGGTCCATGTGATGCTCCAGGACCTGGTGCGGCTGCGCCGCGCCCGCGACGCCATGGACCGCGATTACGCGAGCCCGCTGGACGTCGCCGCGCTGGCGGGCATCGCCCTCATGTCGCCGGGGCACTTCTCCCGCAGCTTCCGCGCGGCCTTCGGCGAGACCCCGTACAGCTACCTGATGACCCGCCGCGTCGAGCGGGCGAAGGCGCTGCTGCGCCGGGGCGACCTGAGCGTCACCGAGGTCTGCTTCGAGGTGGGCTGCACTTCGCTCGGATCGTTCAGCTCGCGCTTCACCGAGCTGGTCGGCGAGAGCCCCAGCGCCTACCGGGCCCGCTCGCACGAAGCGGACGCCGCCATCCCGGCCTGTGTCTCCAAGATCCTCACCCGCCCGGTCAGGAACCCCCGTCCGGCCGGGCGTGCGGCGGTCCGCCCCTGACGCCGCGCCGTAGTGCGGGCGGTCGCACCCGCCCGGCGGAAGATCATGGAACTCTTTGCATAAAACTGCGGAGATACGTATAGTCATGCCATCGAGGAGGAGGGTCCGATGGTGGTACGTGTAGCGGTGGCCGGTGCGAGTGGGTATGCGGGCGGGGAGCTGCTGCGCCTGCTCCTGGCCCACCCCGAGGTCGAGATCGGCGCGCTGACCGGGAACTCCAACGCCGGGCAGCTGCTCGGTTCGCTCCAGCCGCACCTGGTGCCGCTGGCCGGGCGGACCCTGCAGGCGACCACGCCCGAGGCGCTCGCCGGGCACGATGTCGTCTTCCTGGCACTGCCCCACGGGCAGTCCGCCGCCGTCGCCGCTCAGCTCGGCGAGGACGTCCTCGTTGTCGACATGGGCGCCGACCACCGGCTCAAGGACTCCGCCGACTGGGACGCGTTCTACGGCGCCCCGCACGCCGGGACCTGGCCCTACGGCCTCCCCGAGCTGCCGGGAGCCCGCGCCGAGCTGGCGGGCAGCAAGCGCATCGCCGTGCCCGGGTGCTACCCCACGGCCGTCTCGCTCGCGCTCTTCCCCGCCTATGCCGCACGGCTCGCCGAGCCCGAGGCCGTGATCGTCGCCGCCACCGGCACCTCCGGGGCCGGCAAGGCGCTCAAGCCGCACCTGCTCGGCTCCGAGGTCATGGGCTCCATGAGCCCGTACGGGGTCGGCGGCGGCCACCGCCACACGCCCGAGATGGTGCAGAACCTCAGCCCCCTCGCCGGCGAGCGGGTCTCGGTGTCCTTCACGCCGATGCTGGCGCCCATGCCCCGCGGCATCCTCGCCACCTGCTCCGCCAAGGCGCTCCCCGGCACCACCGCCGACGCGGTCCGCGCCGCGTACGACAAGGCGTACGCCGACGAGCCCTTCGTGCACCTGCTGCCCGAGGGGCAGTGGCCGGCGACCGCGTCCGTCTACGGTTCCAACGCCGTTCACATCCAGGTCGCGTACGACGAAGCCGCCCAGCGGATCATCGCGATCAGCGCCATCGACAACCTCACCAAGGGCACCGCCGGCGGCGCTGTCCAGAGCATGAACATCGCCCTCGGCCTCCACGAGAGCCTGGGTCTTTCCACGATCGGAGTCGCACCGTGAGTGTCACGGCAGCACAGGGATTCACGGCGGCCGGCATCGCCGCCGGGATCAAGTCGAACGGCAACCCGGACCTCGCCCTCGTCGTCAACAACGGCCCGCGTCTGGCCGCCGCAGGCGTCTTCACTTCCAACCGTGTCAAGGCCGCGCCCGTCCACTGGTCCGAGCAGGTCCTGCGGGGCACCGCCGTCAGCGCGGTGGTCCTGAACTCCGGCGGGGCCAACGCCTGCACCGGCCCCAAGGGTTTCCAGGACACCCACGCCACCGCCGAGAAGGTCGCCGAGGCCCTCGGCGGAGAGGTCAACGCCGGCGAGGTCGCCGTCGCGTCCACCGGCCTGATCGGCGTACTGCTCCCCATGGACAAGCTGCTCCCCGGCATCGACACCGCGGTCGCCGCGCTCAGCGCCGACGGCGGCGAGGCGGCCGCGATCGCCATCAAGACCACCGACACCGTGCACAAGACCGCCACGGTCAACCAGGACGGCTGGACGGTCGGCGGCATGGCCAAGGGCGCAGGCATGCTCGCCCCGGGCCTGGCCACCATGCTCGTCGTCCTCACCACGGACGCCGACCTGGACAGCGCCACCCTCGACAAGGCGCTGCGCTCCGCGACCCGCACCACCTTCGACCGGGTCGACTCCGACGGCTGCATGTCCACCAACGACACCGTGCTGCTCCTCGCCTCGGGCGCGTCCGGCCAGGTGCCTGCCTACGAGGCGTTCGCGGAAGCAGTGCGCACCGTCTGCGCCGACCTGGCCCGCCAGCTGATCGGCGACGCCGAGGGCGCCAGCAAGGACATCCGCATCGAGGTCATCGGCGCGGCCACCGAGGACGACGCGGTCGAGGTCGGCCGGTCCATCGCCCGCAACAACCTGCTCAAGTGCGCCATCCACGGCGAGGACCCGAACTGGGGCCGCGTCCTGTCCGCGATCGGTACCACGAAGGCCGCCTTCGACCCGGACCGTCTCAACGTGGCCATCAACGACGTCTGGGTCTGCAAGAACGGCTCGGTCGGCGAGGACCGCGACCTGGTGAGCATGAAGGGCCGCGAGGTGCGCATCACCGCCGACCTGTCCACCGGCTCCGAGTCCGCGGTCATCTGGGCCAACGACCTGACGGCCGAGTACGTCCACGAGAACAGCGCGTACTCCTCATGAGCACCGCACGCAAGCACACCGCGCTGCCCAAGGCCCAGATCCTCATCGAGGCCCTGCCCTGGCTGACCCGCCACAACGGCAAGATCGTCGTCATCAAGTTCGGCGGCAACGCCATGATCGACGAGGAGCTGAAGGCGGCCTTCGCCCAGGACGTGGTCTTCCTGCGCCAGGCCGGCCTCAAGCCGGTCGTCGTGCACGGCGGCGGCCCGCAGATCAACGCCCAGCTGGACAAGCAGGGCCTGATCAGCGAGTTCAAGGCGGGCCTGCGCGTCACCACGCCGGAGGCGATGGACGTCGTACGGATGGTCCTGGCGGGGCAGGTCCAGCGCGAGCTGGTCGGACTGCTCAACCAGCACGGGCCGCTGGCCGTCGGCATGACCGGCGAGGACGCCCACACCATCACCGCCACCAAGCACACCCCCGAGATCGAGGGCGAGCTCGTGGACATCGGGCGGGTCGGCGAGATCACGGCCATCGACACGGGCGCCATCGAGGCGCTGCTGGCGGACGGCCGGATCCCGGTCATCTCCTCCATCGCCCGCAGCGCCGACGACCA
The DNA here is from genome assembly GCF_057834465.1 of Streptomyces sp. GL_140. Taxonomy (NCBI): domain Bacteria; kingdom Bacillati; phylum Actinomycetota; class Actinomycetes; order Kitasatosporales; family Streptomycetaceae; genus Streptomyces; species Streptomyces sp. GL_140. The sequence continues at coordinate 1,774,458 of NZ_CM174404.1, read as the reverse complement.
CCACGTGTACAACGTGAACGCCGACACGGCCGCGGCGGCGCTCGCCGCCGCGCTCGGCGCCGAGACGCTGATGGTCCTCACCGACGTGGAGGGGCTCTACGCGGACTGGCCCAACAGCGACGAGGTCATCAGCCGGCTCACCGTGAGCGAGCTGGAGAAGCTGCTCCCCGAGCTGTCGAGCGGCATGGTCCCGAAGATGGAGGGCTGCCTGCACGCCGTCCGCAGCGGAGTGACCACCGCCAGGGTGATCGACGGCCGGGTCCAGCACTCGATCCTGCTGGAGATCTTCACGGACGAGGGAATCGGCACGATGGTCGTGCCCGACGCAGTGGGAGGGGACCCCGAATGACCGCCACCCAGGAGACCAGCGGCCAGGCCACCGGCAACCAGCACTACGCGGCCCGCTGGCAGGACGCGCTGACCAACAATTACGGGACGCCCGCGCTGGCTCTCGTACGCGGCGCCGGCGCCCAGGTGTGGGACGCGGACGGCAAGCAGTACACCGACTTCGTGGGCGGGATCGCGGTCAACGCCCTCGGCCACGCCCACCCGGCGATCGTCTCCGCCGTGACCGGGCAGATCTCCACCCTCGGCCACGTCTCCAACCTCTACGCCTCCGAGCCGGTCCTCGCGCTCGGCGAGCGGCTGCTCCAGCTCTTCGGCCGCGAGGGCAAGGTTTTCTTCTGCAACTCCGGCGCCGAGGCCGTCGAGGGTGCCTTCAAGATCGGCCGGCTGACCGGGCGGACCCACATGGTCGCCACCGACGGCGGCTTCCACGGCCGCACCATGGGCGCCCTGGCGCTCACCGGCCAGCCCAAGAAGCAGGACCCCTTCCGCCCGCTGCCCGGGGACGTCACGCACGTCCCGTACGGCGACGTGGAGGCCCTGCGGGCCGCCGTCACCGAAGAGACCGCGCTCGTGATCATCGAGCCGATCCAGGGCGAGAACGGCGTGGTCGTACCGCCCGCCGGCTATCTGACGGCTGCCCGCGAGATCACCCGCGCCACCGGCACCCTGCTCGTCCTCGACGAGGTGCAGACCGGCATCGGCCGCTGCGGCCAGTGGTTCGAACACCAGGCCCACGAGGGCGTCGAGCCCGACCTCGTCACGCTCGCGAAGGGTCTCGGCGGCGGACTGCCGATCGGGGCGGTGGTCGCCTTCGGTCCGGCCGCCGACCTGCTCCAGCCCGGCCAGCACGGCACCACCTTCGGCGGGAACCCGGTCGCGTGCGCCGCCGGCCTCGCCGTCATCGACACCATCGCGGCCGAGGGGCTCCTCGGCCGGGTCAAGGAGCTCGGGGAGCGGCTGCGGAGCGGAATCGAAGGATCCGAACACCCGCTCGTCTCGCACGTCCGCGGTGCCGGGCTTCTCCTGGGTATCGTGCTGACCGAGCCGCTCGCACCGCAGGTGCAGCGCGCGGCTCAGGACGCCGGCTTCCTGGTCAACGCGCCCGCCCCCGACGTCGTACGGCTCATGCCTTCGTACGTGCTCACCGAGGCCGAGGCGGACGCGTTCCTCCAGGCCCTGCCCGGGGTGCTGGACGCAGCGAAGTCCGCCGCGGACGTGGACGGATGATCGAACTGGGAATGGGACGACGATGAGTCAGGCGCAGGAGCACGAATCCTGGGGGTCCCCCCAGACGGAGTCCGGGGGTGGCCAGTCCGTTCCGCAGACCCGCACCGCCCGCCACCGCCGGATCGTGGACATCCTCAACCGGCAGCCGGTCCGCTCCCAGAGCCAGCTGGCCAAGCTGCTCGCCGACGACGGGCTGAGCGTCACCCAGGCGACGCTCAGCCGCGACCTCGACGAGCTCGGCGCGGTGAAGATCCGCAACACGGGCGGCGAGCTGATCTACGCGGTCCCCAGCGAGGGCGGCTTCCGCACCCCGCAGGCACCGCTGGGCGAGTCGGCGAAGGAGGAGCGCATGCGGCGCCTCTCCGGGGAACTGCTGATCTCGGCGGAGGCCTCCGCGAACCTCGTGGTCCTGCGCACCCCGCCGGGCGCGGCCCAGTTCCTCGCCTCGGCGATCGACCAGGCCGAGCTCCAGGCGATCCTCGGCACGATCGCGGGCGACGACACGCTGATGCTGATCAGCCGCGACCCGGCGGGCGGCCAGGCGCTGGCCGACCACCTGCTGCGGCTGGCCCAGAAGGAGAGCTGACCGGCGCCGTCAGTACCGGGTGACCGCCAGGCGCCCCGACTCCGTCCCGATCGCGATGTGGGGGTGCCTGCGCGGGTTCGCCCAGCGCAGGATCTCCCGCATGGCACCCACCGGGACCGAGACGCAGCCGGCCGTGGCGCCCTTGCCGTTGACGTGCAGGAAGATGCCCGCGCCCCGGCCCCGTACCGGCCGGTCGTAGTTGAAGGCGACGACCAGCGCGTGCGCGTACTGCTGGGCGTATCCGGCCAGGTGCTCGGCCTCGCCCGGCGCGCAGTCCGCGGGCAGCGGCTCCACCCAGCGGTTGTAGCTGCGGGAGGCGTTGTCCTGGCACCACCAGGAGGCCGGGGTCACCCGCCGGTAGCCGACCTGTGTCCCGGCCGGGGCATGCGCGATGCCGAAGGCGTACGGAAGCGCGTACAGGCCGGCCGGCGTGGTGTCCGTGCCCTGGGTGCGGGTCGCGCCCTCGGTCAGGCCCTTCGCACCGAAGCGGGCCGGAGCGCTGCCGGCCTCGTACCAGCGCCCCGCCCGCCGGTCCCACCAGGTCACCCGTCCCGTCGTGGAGCCGGGCGCGGGGGCGACCGCGGTGATCAGCTGGCTGCCGCCGCCGGTGTCCGTGAGCAGGGCGGCCAGCGGCGGGGAGCCGTGACGCCCTTGCGGGATCAGGGTGGTGACGGCCAGTGAGGCGACGAGAAGCGCGGTTCGCAGCACATCTCAGACGTTACGGGGCGGAAGGGGCAGTGGCAGCGCAGGCAGGCCGTCGACGCTCACCCCGATGAACTCCTTCTTCTCGCAGTACTCGTTGAACTCCTCGTCCGTCTTGCGGCCGAAGTACTCCGCGTGGAGGGTGCGCTCGCCCTGGTACTCCATGAACGGGATGGCGAACCCGCACACGTCCGCGATCCGGCGGGCCTTGACGAGGATGACGGCGCGCGCCGCCGGTCCGTCGGCCTCGCCGAACAGTTCGACCAGTCCGTCCCAGCGCGGGTCGTCACGGAAGACGGCCTCGCCCTCGCCGTGGATGCGCACGATGCTCGGCGGCCCGCTGAACGCGCACCACATCAGCGTGATGCGGCCGTTCTCGCGGACGTGGGCGATGGTCTCGGCGCCGCTGCCGCCGAAGTCCAGGTAGGCGAGGGTCTGCTCGTCGATGACGACGAGGGTCCCGGCGCGGCCCTTGGGGGAGAGGTTGATGTGTCCGTCACCGGACAGCGGGGCGGTCGCGGTGAAGAAGATCGGCTGCTCCTCGATGAACTTGCGCAGCCGGCCGTCGATACGTTCGTAGAGCTTTCCCATGATCGGATTATCCCCCGGAGGTCCGGGTCGACGGCCGGGAATTTCACTCGGTGAGACCGAGCCGGGAGCGTTGCAGCCGTATGCCGGGTTTGTGGAGGAGGTGCTCCGACCGCTCGAGCAGCCCGGCCAGTTCGGGCAGGTCCGTCTCTCCGGTGCGCCAGGTGAACCGCCAGTCCCAGCCGATCACGATCCCCTGGGCCGCCCGGCGCAGGAACGGGTCGGGGTCCTTCGACAGGGCCACCGCGGCCCGGAGCTCATGGATCCCGCCCAGTGCGCGCAGCATCCGGAAGGCGGCCCGGCGCACGTGCAGGGGCCGGTCGGGGGCGATGCGCTCGGCCAGGCGGCGGTGGTCCAGCCGCTCCGTCACCTGGAGCAGGGTCAGGCAGGCCTCGCGGGCCACCGACGCCGACGGGTCGTCCAGCAGGGGGAGCAGCAGCGCGTCGTCCGTGGCGTCGTCCAGATGACGCAGCCCGGCCACGGCGGCGGCCCGCACCGAGCCGGAGGGGTGGCCGAGCAGGTGGCGCAGCAGCGGTGCGTCCGCGTGCTTGGCGCATTCGGCGAAGCCGGTCACCGCGTACGGGGAGAACTGCCCGGGGGCCGTGAGCAGGTCGAGGTAGTGCTCGTACGGGTCCCCGCCGTCCTGCTTGACCAGCCAGCGGGCGCAGGCCCGTACGAGGCCGGACCTGTCGGTGAGGTGGTGCTCGGCCTCGGACGCCCGCCCGGCCCCGCGAAGGGCGGTGACCCCGGAGGCGCGGACCATCGGGAGGATCCCCGTCAGCAGGGCGTCGATCGCCGCGTCGTCCGGCCCGTCGGCGGCCATGATCCGGAGCGCGGCGTCGGTCCACAGCCGGGCCGTGGCCGGATCGAGTTCGCAGGCGGCCAGTAGCGCGAGCTCCCGTACGCCCAGCCTGCCGGTCTGCACGGACAGCCGGGCGGCGAAGCGCCGGGTCGGCAGGTCGGCCCGCTCGCGCAGGAGGTCCAGGATGTCCTCGCGCTGCGCCTCGGGCAGGGAGTTCCAGCTCCAGGTGGTCGAGGGCCGCCCGGGGCGCCACCACGCGGCGAGGAGGGAGTACCGGCCGGTCAGGGCGGCCTCCAGCTGCTCCACCGCCCAGGCGCCGTGCTCGCGCCGGCCCAGGTGCAGGATGAGCGGGGTGAGGTGGATCAACCATCCGGCGGGGTCCTTGGCCACCATCCGGCCGAGCACCCTGCGGGCGCGCCCGCGGACCGGCGGGGCCCAGTCGGCGCACCGGATCAGGACGAGTTCGAGCGGCGGGTACGTGGCCGCGGCCCGGTGGAGCACCAGCCGGATGCGTCGGCGCACCGGCGGGATCCAGGCGACCCACGTGAGCAGGAGGAGTTCGAGCGGCGGGATCCACCAGGCGTGGAGGGCGGCCGCGCGGACCCGCCCGTCGGGGTCGCACAGCCGCGCCTCGGTCCGCTTGCTGCGCCGAGGCTCGTGGGAGCGGCGGCCGATGCGGCGCACCTCCTCGTCGAAGGAGGTCCAGGCCTCGGGCCCGTTCTGGGCGAGCAGGCGGGCGACAGGGGTGGGCTTGTGCCCCACCAGCAGGTCCACCGCGGCCCCCTGGCCCATCAGCACGTCCCGCCGTACACCGGCTCCCATTGCGCCCTCCCCGAGTCGTCTGCCGATGGTAGGCGGCCGCGGGTGGCCGGTGCCTCCGATATACGTGCTGGTCAGCGGGGGTCGATGAGGCGTGATTGACGAAACATACGGAGTAGTGCATAGTTATGCCTGTCGTTGAATGCACCGTAAGGAGAAACCCGTGACCGAGCGCGTCGTACTCGCCTACTCGGGCGGCCTGGACACCTCCGTCGCCATCGGCTGGATCGCCGAGGAGACGGGCGCCGAGGTCATCGCCGTTGCCGTGGACGTCGGCCAGGGCGGCGAGGACCTGGATGTCATTCGCAAGCGCGCGCTCGACTGCGGTGCGGTCGAGGCCGAGGTCGCGGACGCCTCGGACGAGTTCGCCAATGAGTACTGCCTCCCGGCGATCAAGGCGAACGCCCTCTACATGGACCGCTACCCGCTGGTCTCGGCCCTTTCCCGGCCGGCCATCGTCAAGCACCTGGTCGCCGCCGCCAAGAAGCACGGCGCCACGACCGTCGCCCACGGCTGCACCGGCAAGGGCAACGACCAGGTCCGCTTCGAGGCGGGCATCGTCGCCCTCGCCCCGGACCTCAAGTGCATCGCCCCGGTCCGCGACTACGCGATGACCCGGGACAAGGCCATCGCCTTCGCCGAGAAGGCGAACCTGCCGATCGCCACCACCAAGAAGTCCCCGTACTCCATCGACCAGAACGTCTTCGGGCGCGCCGTCGAGACGGGCTTCCTGGAGGACATCTGGAACGCGCCGATCGAGGACATCTACGAGTACACCTCGAACCCGGCCCTGCCGCGCGAGGCCGACGAGGTCGTCATCTCCTTCAAGGAGGGCGTCCCGGTCGCCATCGACGGCAAGCCCGTCACCGTGCTCCAGGCGATCCAGCAGCTCAACGACCGCGCCGGCGCCCAGGGCATCGGCCGGATCGACATCGTCGAGGACCGCCTCGTCGGCATCAAGTCCCGTGAGGTGTACGAGGCTCCCGGCGCGATCGCCCTGATCACCGCCCACCAGGAGCTGGAGAACGTCACCGTCGAGCGCGAGCTGGCCCGCTACAAGCGGCAGGTCGAGCAGCGCTGGGGCGAGATGGTCTACGACGGCCTGTGGTTCTCCCCGCTGAAGCGGGCGCTGGACGGCTTCATCAACGAGGCCAACCAGCACGTCACCGGTGACATCCGGATGACCCTGCACGGCGGCCGTGCCGTCGTCACCGGCCGCAAGTCCGACGAGTCGCTGTACGACTTCAACCTCGCGACCTACGACTCGGGCGACACCTTCGACCAGTCGAAGGCCCAGGGCTTCATCGAGATCTTCGGTCTCTCCGCGAAGATCGCGGCGCGCCGCGACCTCGCCTGATCCCACACGCTGTACAAACGGCCTCCCCGTTACCTCCGCGGCGGGGAGGCCGACGCACATCCAAAGTCATGCAGTCATGAGGAGCAGTAGCTGTGAGCAGCAACAACGGTGGTGACGTCCGGCTCTGGGGCGGCCGGTTCGCCGACGGTCCCGCCGAGGCCCTCGCGAAGCTGTCCGCGTCGGTCCACTTCGACTGGCGCCTCGCGCCGTACGACATCGCCGGCTCCCGTGCCCACGCACGCGTGCTCGCCAAGGCGGGCCTGCTCACGGCCGAAGAGCTCGACCGCATGATCGACGGCCTGGACCGGCTCGAAGCCGATGTGGCGGACGGCTCCTTCGTCGGCACCATCGCCGACGAGGACGTCCACACCGCCCTGGAGCGCGGCCTGCTGGAGCGGCTCGGCGCCGACCTCGGCGGCAAGCTGCGCGCCGGCCGGTCCCGCAACGACCAGGTCGCCACCCTCTTCCGGATGTACCTGCGCGACCACGCCCGGACCGTCGGCGGCCTGATCGCCGAGCTCCAGGACGCGCTGGTCGGCCTGGCCGAGGCGCACGCGGACGTGGCCATGCCGGGCCGGACCCACCTGCAGCACGCGCAGCCGGTGCTCTTCGCGCACCACGTACTGGCCCACGTGCAGTCCCTGTCCCGGGACGCGGAGCGGCTGCGCCAGTGGGACACCCGGACCGCGGTCTCCCCGTACGGCTCGGGTGCCCTGGCGGGCTCCTCGCTCGGCCTGGACCCGGAGGCGGTCGCCGCCGAGCTGGGCTTCGAGCGCGGCTCGGTCGGCAACTCCATCGACGGCACGGCCTCGCGCGACTTCGTCGCCGAGTTCGCCTTCATCACCGCGATGATCGGGATCAACCTGTCCCGGATCGCGGAGGAGATCATCATCTGGAACACGAAGGAGTTCTCCTTCGTGACCCTGCACGACGCCTTCTCCACCGGGTCGTCGATCATGCCGCAGAAGAAGAACCCGGACATCGCGGAGCTGGCGCGGGGCAAGTCGGGCCGCCTCATCGGCAACCTGACGGGTCTCCTCGCCACGCTGAAGGCCCTTCCGCTGGCCTACAACCGCGACCTCCAGGAGGACAAGGAGCCGGTCTTCGACTCCTGCGACACCCTCGAGGTCCTGCTCCCCGCCTTCACCGGGATGATGGCGACGCTCACGGTCAACCGGGAGCGGATGGAGGAGCTGGCTCCGGCCGGCTTCTCGCTGGCCACCGACATCGCCGAGTGGCTGGTCAAGCAGGGCGTCCCGTTCCGGGTGGCGCACGAGGTCGCGGGCGAGTGCGTCAAGGAGTGCGAGGGGCTCGGCATCGAGCTCGACGAGCTCACCGACGAGCAGTTCGCGAAGATCTCGGAGCACCTGACGCCGGAGGTCCGCACGGTCCTCAACGTCAAGGGCGCGCTGGCCTCCCGCGACGGCCGGGGCGGCACCGCCCCGTCGGCGGTCGCCATCCAGCTCACGGAGCTCAAGGCCGACCTGGTCATCCAGCACGCCTGGGCGAAGCACAAGAGCTAGGCGCACCACCCCGAGGGGCGGTCGGGACCTTCGGGCCCCGGCCGCCCCTGCGGCGTTACGCCGCCCACTCGGCCAGCGCGTCGAAGTCGGCCCGGACCAGGCCTATTCGCTCGTCGATCCGCAGCAGCAGGGCGTGCGCGGGATGGTGCTGCCCGACGTACTCGCGGTCCATGTCCGTGATGTCGTCGTCGATCCAGGCGAAGGGCCGGTTCCCCGCGTACTCCAGGATGTACTGGGTCTTCCAGAAGGTCCCGCGCGGCGCCCGGCCGTGCATCTGGGGCCAGTCGATGTACGGGAGCCTCGGCAGGCCCAGGTGCGGGCCTATCCAGTCGTTCGCCTCGTCCTTCCAGGTGGTCGCCCAGACCAGGTCGTACGTGTCCGCCAGCGCGAGCAGCTCCGCGCCGTGGCCGTGATTCAGCCAGACCCGCAGCGGCTTCGCGCTCTCGGCCCCCGTCCAGCCCGTCGGCCGCATCCGGTGGGTGGTGTAGCCCTCGGGGCGGCGCTGGGGCTTGGCCGCGTAGGGGTTCAGGGGGCCGTCGACGTCGATCAGCAGCAGGGGCCTGGCGGCCGGGTTCTTGGTCATTCCGGAAGGATTCCTTTCGCGCCCCGAGGGGGCAGCTCATTTATTCGATGAGACGTAGATGTCTCATTCGGGGTATACTTGTCTCATGGCCATGGATCGTGATCAGGTGCTCCGCTCTGCCGCCGCCCTGCTCTCCCGCAAATCGACCGCGACGATGGACGAGGTCGCGAGAGCGGCCGGCATCGGCCGCGCGACCCTCCACCGGCACTTCGCCGGGCGCGACGCCCTCGTAAGGGCGCTCGAAGAGCTCGGAATCCGGGAGTTCGAGGCGGCGTTCGACAACGCCCGCCTCGAAGAAGGGACGGCCCCCGAGGCGCTCAAACGCCTCGTCGCCGAGGCGGAGCCCAACGGCGAGCTGCTGGCCTTCCTCGTCACCGAGAACCAGCTCTTCGAGGGCGACCAGGTCAACGAGGGCTGGGCCCGGCTCGACGCCCGCGTCGGCGACCTCTTCCGGCGCGGCCAGCAAGAGGGCGACATCCGGATCGACCTGAGCCCCGCATGGCTCACCGAGGCCTTCTTCGGCCTCGTCGGCACCTGCGCCTGGGCCGTCATGGACGGCCGGGTCGCGGCGAAGGACTTTCAGTACATGATCACCGAGTTGCTGCTCGGTGGCGCAAGACGGAGTGTGGAGAAATGAGCCGTACCGAACAGCTGACGCGGGTGAAGGGGGCGGAGGGGAAGAAGCGGGGGCGCTGGCTGGCGCTCTCCGTGCTCGTCCTGGCCGTTCTGCTGGTCGCGGTCGACGCCACCGTCCTCGGTCTCGCCACGCCCTCCCTCAGCGAGGACCTCAAGCCGTCCGGCACCCAGCTGCTGTGGATCGGCGACATCTACTCCTTCGTCATCGCCGGACTGCTCGTCTCCATGGGCTCCCTCGGCGACCGCATCGGCCGCAAGAAGCTCCTGCTCGTCGGCGCGACCGCCTTCGGCGCCGTCTCGGTCCTCAACGCCTACGCGACCAGCCCCGAGATGATGATCGTCGCCCGCGCCCTGCTCGGCGTGGCCGGAGCGACCCTGATGCCGTCCACCCTCGCGCTGATCCGCAACATCTTCCACGACCCCAAGGAGCGCAGCCTCGCCATCGGCATCTGGGGCGCCACCGCCTCCGCCGGCGCCGCCGTGGGCCCGGTCGTCGGCGGAGCGCTGCTCCAGCACTTCTGGTGGGGTTCGGTCTTCCTCATCAACCTCCCCGTGATGATCGTCCTGGTCATCGTCGGCATCAAGCTGCTGCCCGAGTCCAAGAACCCGGTCTCGGGCCCCTGGGACCTGGTCAGCGTCGGGCTCTCCCTCGTCGGCATCATCGGCGTGGTCTACGCCGTCAAGCAGGTCGCCACGCACGGGCCCGGCTGGGAGATGTGGGTGGCCGCCGTCCTCGGAGCGGGCGCGCTCTACGCCTTCGTACGCCGCCAGTTCACCCTGACCGCCCCGCTCCTGGACATGCGGCTCTTCAAGCACCGCGGCTTCTCCGGCGCGGTCCTCGCCGACCTGCTCACCGTCTTCGGACTGTCCGGACTGGTCTTCTTCCTCTCGCAGTTCCTCCAGCTCGTCCAGGGCCGCCAGCCGCTGGAAGCCGGCCTGGCCGAACTGCCCGCCGCCATCGGCGCGGTGGTCACCGGACTGGTCGCGGGCAAGTACGCCCGCAAGTACGGCGTACGGGCCGTCGTGACCGGAGGCCTCGCCGCCATCGGCATCGCCCTGGCCGCGCTCACCGTCATCCACAAGGAGACCGGATACCCGCTGCTCGGCGCGGCCCTGCTCATCGTCGGACTCGGCGCCGGCTTCTCCTTCACCGTCACCGCCGACGTGATCCTCTCCAGCGTGCCCAAGGAACAGGCCGGTTCGGCCTCGGCCGTCTCCGAGACCGCGTACGAACTCGGCGCCGCCCTCGGCATCGCCCTGCTCGGCTCGGTCGTCACCGGCGTCTACCAGAGCTTCACCGCCCCGGCCTCCGTATCCGGACCCGTGGCCGACGCCGCCCACGAATCGCTCGGCGGCGCCGTCGAAGCCGCCAAGTCGCTGGACCCGGAGACCGCCCAGCGGATGGTCGGCGCCGCCCAGGACGCCTTCGTGGACGGCCTGAGGCTGGCCTCCGGCGTCGGCGCGGCCGTCCTGCTGGCCACCGCCGTCGCCGCCTGGTTCCTCCTCAGGGGCCAGGAGCTCCAGGACGGCATCGAACACTGACGCCACGCCAGAGGATGTTGTCCCGCACGGAGTTGACAGTCCGTGGAACCCCGGGACACCATCCCGGCGATGGAGATCACCGAACTGACCCCGGCCGAACGCCGCGTATGGGACGCCTTCCCGCGCGGTGAGGGCGTCGACTTCCTGGAGGAACCGGGCGAGACCGGCTCCGGCGGCGCCGACTGGGGGCCCGAGCGGACCGTACGCGCCGAGGTCCTCACCGCGCTGCTGCTGGACGGCCCCACCACCGGGGGACAGGTCGCCGGACTCAACGTCCGCGGCGCCCGGATCACCGGCAAGCTGAACCTCAAGTACGCGGTCATCGAGCACCCGATCCGGTTGCGCGCCTGCTGGTTCGAGCGCAAGCCCGTGCTCTACGGGGCCCAGTTGCGGACCTTTGTGGCCAACGACTCCACCCTTCCCGGCCTGACCGCCGACGCCGTCCGCGTGGACGTCGCGCTCAAGCTGTCCTGCTGCACCATCACCGGCCCCGTCCGGCTGTCCGGTGCCCGGATAGCCGGCGGCCTCTTCATCCGCCGCGCGGTCATCGGCACCCCGCCGACCGGCCGGGAGGACCCGGAAGAGGTACGGGAACCCCCGCTCCAGGTCAACCACGCCGACATCGGTACCGACGTCATCGCCATGGAGCTCACCGTCCACGGCCAGACCCGGATCAACGGCACCACCGTCGGCGGCCAGATCAACCTCAACGACGCCCGTCTGCTGGCCCCCGGCCAGATCGCCCTGCACGCCGAGAACCTGACCGTCGGCACCGACGTGCGGGGACACCGGCTCGAAGCCCAGGGCATGGTCAACCTCACCGGCTCCCGGATACCGGGCCAGCTCTACCTCGGCCGCGCCCGCTTCAGCAACCCCGCAGGGGTGGCCCTGCGCGCCTCCAGCTGCGTCGTCGGAGAGGTGTGGCTCAACTCCGTCGCCACGATCCAGGGGATGGTGAGCCTGCGCCGTTCCCAGTTCGACATGCTCCTCATGCCGCCCGGGACCTGGCCGCAGAAGATCCGGATCGACGGACTCACCTACCGCACCCTCGCCCCGCACCTGCCCGCCGAACAGCGGCTGCCCGCCCTGGAGTGCGAGGAGTCGGGCTACCTCCCGTACTCCTACGAACAGCTCGCCGCCGCCTACCGCACCGTCGGTGACGAGGCGGCGGCCCGGACCGTGCAGCTCGCCAAGCTCCGCCGCCACCGCCGCACCCTGCCCCGGCACGCCCGGCTGTGGGGGCTGCTCCAGGACGTCACCGTGGGCTACGGGTTCCGGCCGCTGCGCGCCGCGGGCTGGCTGCTGGCGCTGCTGCTCACGGGGACCGTCGCCTTCTGGTCCCACCACCCCCGGCCGCTGAAGGCGGGGGAGGCCCCGGAATTCAACGCGGTGTTCTACACGATCGACCTGATGCTGCCGATCATCGGCTTCGGCCAGGAGGCGGCCTTCGCACCGGACGGCTGGTACCAGTGGCTGTCGTACCTGCTGATCGTGACCGGCTGGGTCCTGGCCACGACGACCGCGGCGGGCGTCAGCCGGTCACTGCAGCGACAGTAGGAGCGCTGCGGGCGGCTACGGGCGCTACGCGGCTTCCTTGGCCTTGGTCGCGTACATGTCCACGTACTCCTGGCCCGAGAGCCGCATGACCTCGGCCATCACCGAGTCGGTGACGGCGCGCAGCACGTAGCGGTCGCGGTCCATGCCCTCGTAGCGGGAGAACTCCATCGGCTCGCCGAACCGGACGGTGACCCGGCCCGGACGCGGCATGCCGGCGCCGCTGGGCTGGAGCTTGTCGGTGCCGATCATCGCGAAGGGGACGACGGGCGCGCCGGTCATCAGGGTCAGGCGGGCGATGCCGGTGCGGCCGCGGTACAGGCGGCCGTCGGGGGAGCGGGTGCCCTCGGGGTAGATGCCGAAGATCTTGCCCTCTTCGAGGATCCGGCGGCCGGTCATCAGCGCGGCGACTCCGCCGTTGGCCCCGTCGCGGTCCACGGGGATCATGCCGGCGCCGGTGAAGAACCAGGCCATGGCCCGGCCCTTGATGCCCTTGCCCGTCACGTACTCGTCCTTGCCGATGAAGTGGACCGTGCGGTCGCACACCAGCGGCAGGATCATCGAGTCGATGAAGGTGAGGTGGTTGCCCGCCAGAATCACCGGACCGGTGCCCGGAATGTTCTCGATGCCCTCCACACGGGTGCGGATGATCAGGCGCATGACGGGTCCGACGGTGGCTTTGATGAGGCGCGTACGGAACAACGTGGGCCCTCCGGCATCGAAAAGCGGTTCGCAACCACCATCCGGCGGTGGTGCAGGTGAGGACGATACTCGCGGGTCAGCTCTGATCGCACATCGGGTTCACGAGGTGGATACGCAGTGTTGACGCACGTTTCCGCCATGTTCCGTCGGCGCACCCCTGCCCGACACCACCCCTTGTCTACCATCGGCACGCGGATTCGGGCCGTAGGACCCGGAGATCCCGGGATCCCGGCCCCGGTCGGATGGGGAGTGGCACTCATGACGCAGGGTGGGGCAGCGCGGCGCACGGTACTGGGGGCGGCCGTCCTGGCGGCGGGCGGTGCCGCGGTCGGGCTCACGGCGGGCGCCACGACCGCGTCGGCCGCCGAAAGCGGCCGCGGCGGGTACCGGGACCTGCCGTCGCCGACGGTCATCGGGCACCGGGGCACGGCCGGATACCGGCCGGAACACACCTTCGGCTCCTACCAGCTCGCGCTGGACCTCGGCGCCGACGTGATCGAACAGGACCTCGTGCCCACAAGGGACGGCCACCTGGTGTGCCGTCACGAGAACGAGATCGGCGGCACCACGGACGTCGGCGACCACACCGAATTCGCCTCCCGCAAAACCACCAAGACGGTCGACGGGGTCGCGGTCACGGGCTGGTTCACCGAGGACTTCACCCTCGCCGAGCTGAAGACCCTGCGCGCGAAGGAACGCATCCCCGCCGTCCGCCAGCGCAACACGCTCTACGACGGCCGCTGGGCGGTCCCCACCTTCGAAGAAGTGCTGCGCTGGGCCGACCGCGAGGGCCGCAGGCGCGGGAAGAAGGTCTGGCTGCACGTCGAGACCAAGCACCCCAGCTACTTCCGGGCCCTGGGCCTCGGCCTGGAGGAGCCTCTCGCCAAACTGCTGCGCCGCTACGGTCGCGACGGGCGCGGCGCCCCGCTCTTCCTGCAGTCCTTCGAGCCCTCCAGCATCCAGCGGCTCTCCCGGCTGGTCTCCGCCCCGCGCGTGGTGCTCCTCTCCGCCGCGGGCACCCGCCCGTGGGACTTCGAACTGGCCAAGGACCCCCGCACGGTCGCCGACCTCGTCAAGCCCGAGGGGCTGAAGTGGATCGCCGGCTTCGCCCAGGGCATCGGGCCGACCATGGACCTGATCCTGCCGCGCGACGCGGCCGGCCGGCTCGGCGCCCCGACCACCCTGGTCAAGGACGCCCACGCGCAGGGGCTGATCCTGCACCCCTACACCGCGCGCAACGAGAACAGCTTCCTGCCGGCCGAGTACCGCAGGGGCACCGATCCCAACGCGTACGGCGACGCCTTCGGCGCCTTCAAGAAGTACTTCGAGCAGGGCATCGACGGCATCTTCACCGACCAGGCCGACACCGGACTCCTCGCGGCCGAGGCTTTCCGTCCGGGCAGGGGCGTCAACCCGTAGCCGGGGCTTCTCGTACGAGTGGGCCGCGCCCGGCGGGGAAACCGCCCGGCGCGGCCTTCGCGTCCCGCCCGGCATGGACCTGCTGAAGGCTGATCTCCTCGACAAGCTCCGCCCGCTGCTCTCCGCCGAAGCGGCCGCGGAGGCCGCCGGCACCGGGGTGGACGCCGCCGACCTCGAACAAGCCGTCTGGGTCAGGCTGCTGGAGCACCGGCGCACCCTCGCGGAACCGGCGGACTGGCTGCGCCGGGCGGTGCGGGCGGAGGGCCGCCGGGCGCGGCGCCGGGCCCGGCGCGAAGTCCCGTACGATCACCGCCGTCACCCCGCGGACGGCCACCGCACCCGCTCCGATGCCGACGCAGGAGCCGGTACCAGCGCGGGCGCGGAACCGGAAGACGCCCTTCTGCACGGCGAGGAGAACCGGGCCCTCCGATCGGCGGTCGCCCGATTGCCCGGAAGGTGTCCGGAGCTCATGAGGGCACTTCTTTCGCCCAGGGACCTCACCTACCGTGAAATCGCAGGAGAGTTGGGTATCTCACAAGGAAGTTTGGGGCCCGTCCGTTCCCGTTGCCTGGGATGTCTGCGCAGAATGCTGGCCGTAGGGGTTGCGGCTCCCGACCTGCGGGGAATGGAGCGGTAGACCAAAAGGCCACCAGGTGAGCGGGAGGCATGCGCACATGGGCATGAGCGTGACGATTTCTGCGGCAACTGCCGAGGATGCCGAGCAGATCATCAAGTTGCAGTACCTGGCGTTCCAGAGCGAAGCCGAGCTGTACGGCAACTACTCCATCCAGCCGCTCACCCAGTCCCTGGACTCCCTGAAGGCGGAGCTGGCCTCGGACACCGTCCTGGTGGCCCGGCTCGGCGACGAGATCGTCGGGGCCGTGCGCGGCAACGTGGACGAAGAGGGCACCGGCAAGATCGCCAAGCTCTGCGTCCACCCCCGGCTCCAGGGCCACGGCCTCGGCGCCCGGCTGCTGAAGGCGGTCGAGGCCGCCCTCTCCGGGTTCGACGGGACCGCCCGGTTCCGGCTGTTCACCGGCCACAAGAGCGAGTCGAACCTGCGGCTCTACCGCAAGGCCGGCTACACCCAGGTCGGCGGGCGCACCGCGTCCGACGGCGTCCGTCTGGTGATCCTGGAGAAGGAGGCCGAGGAGGCCACCGACTTCGCGGTCAGCGCCTAGGGTCCAGCGCCTAGCGCTTGGCCCGGAGCCAGAGCATCCCGGTGATCGGCAGGATCACCGGGATGAAGAGGTAGCCCATCCCGAAGTCCGACCACACGGTCGAGTCGGGGAAGGACTCGGGCCGCACCAGGGTCCAGGTGCCCACGACGAGCACGCCGGTCAGCTCGGCGGCACAGCAGATCCGCGCCGCCTTGCGGGCCGTCTCCCCGCCGCGCACCAGCGAGTACGTGATGAAGCAGTAGACGAGTGCGGCCAGGCCGGTCAGCGCATAGGGCAGCGGTGCCCGGTCGAACTCGGTGGAGATCTGGTAGACCGAGCGCGAGACCGCGCCGACCGTGATCACTCCGTAGACCCAGACCAGCAGCACCCCGGGCCCGGTGACCAGGCGCCGCCGTTCGGCGGGCGGCGTGGAGCCCGTGCCGGTGTCCGTTTCCGTGTTCGCGTCCGTGTTCGCGTTCGTGTTCGCGTTCGTGTCAGGCACCGGCGTTTCCCCAGATGTCGTAGAGCCGTACTTCGAGCACGGCGAGGACGACCGCGCCCGCGGCCACCGTCACCGAGCCCCACTTGGTCCGCTCGGTCAGCGAGAGCATCCCGGCGGCCGGGATCGTGGCGAAGGCGCCCACCAGGTAGGCCACGAAGAGCACCGTGCCCTGCTCCGGCTTCTCGCCGCGGGCGAGCTGGACCAGGCCGACCACCAGCTGGCCGAGGACCAGGACGGTCACCACGGCCATGCCGATGAAGTGCCAGTCCTTGGTCGGCTGGTCCCGCCAGGCGGCGAAACCGCACCAGGCGGCGAGAGCGAGTGCGGCCGCGCCGATGGCGACCGTCAGGGCGTCGAGCATGCAGCGAGGGTATTACGGGCCGAAAGACCCGATGCGCTCACCCCTGCTCCGGGGCTTTCCTGGAAGACATGAATCTGCAAGGGAAGCACGGCCCGCATTTCGACGCGCTGCTGTTCGACAACGACGGCACGCTCGTCTCGTCGATGGAATCGGTGCACCGCTGCTGGACCCGCTGGGCCCGGGAGTACCGGATCACCGAGGAAGCCTTCGCCGCCGTCGAACTGCACGGCCGGCCCGCCGCCGAGATCATCGCGGACCTGCTCCCCGAAGGGGCGCGGGCCGGGGCCCTCGCCAGGATCGAGGCCCTGGAGGTCGAGGACGTGGCCGGCGGTGTCGTCCTGCTCCCCGGCACCAAGGAGCTGCTGTCCGCGCTGCCCGCCGGGCGCTGGGCCGTGGTCACCTCGGCGACCCGCCCGCTCGCCGAGGCGCGGCTGCACGAGGTGGGCATCGACTTCCCCGAGATGGTGGCCGCCGACGACATCACCCGCGGCAAGCCCGATCCGGAGCCCTTCCTGCTGGCGGCCGCCAGGCTCGGTGTGAACCCGGCCCGCTGCGTGGTCTTCGAGGACGCCCCCGCCGGACTGGCCGCGGGCCGCGCGGCCGGGATGACGACGGTGGCCTTGACCACAACGTACACCGCGTCCGAGCTCGACGCCGACGTGGTCGTGAGGGACCTGTCGGCCGTGTCCGTGCTGGTCGGGGACGGTGGGATGACGGTCGAGACGGAGGATTCGGCCTGACCGGGGTTGTCCGGTATGCGGCCGAAATCCGTCCGCTATTCGGACACCTTTGATCGGTCACGGGAATCGTCTGGTTTACTGGGCCCATGACCACGACGAGCAGCCGCACCCTTGCGACCGAGGCGACGATGACGCCCGGTGCTCGTTGTATGTGTCGAATGTGCGCCTTCTGAGGGCCCCCTTCCCGCAGTCTCGCGCCCCGAAGCGAGACCGGCCGAGCTCCATCCGCATGACCACGCATTCCGTGTGAACCCGGATTCGCTCCTGCCCCGCGCACGCGCCGACACCGCCGTTTTAAGACGGTTCGACCCGTATCGCGTCCCCAGATGTTTGCCCCGTGCCCGGCACCCGCTGCGCCGTGCACTCGACAGCGACGGAAATCCTGTGATCACCACATCGGGCCTCACGAAGGTCTACCAGTCCCGTGGCCGCGAGGTCACCGCCCTGGACGGCGTCGACCTGCACGTCCGCGAGGGCGAGGTCTACGGAGTCATCGGCCAGAGCGGCGCCGGGAAGTCCTCCCTGATCCGCTGCGTGAACCTGCTGGAGCGCCCCACCACCGGCACCGTGAGCGTCGACGGCGTCGACCTCACCGCGCTCGCCGGCCGGGGCCGCCGCGCCGGCAAGGAGCTCCGCGAGGCCCGCAGCCGCATCGGCATGGTCTTCCAGCACTTCAACCTGCTGTCCTCGCGCACCGTCCAGGGCAACATCGAGCTGCCCCTGGAGATCCTCGGGATATCCGGCCGCGAACGGGCCCGCAAGGCCGCCGAACTCCTCGACCTCGTCGGCCTCGCCGACAAGGCCAAGTCCTACCCCGGCCAGCTCTCCGGCGGCCAGAAGCAGCGCGTCGGCATCGCCCGCGCCCTGGCCGGCGACCCCAAGGTGCTGCTCTCCGACGAGGCCACCAGCGCCCTGGACCCCGAGACCACCCGCCAGATCCTCCAGCTGCTGCGCGACCTCAACCGCCGGCTCGGTCTGACGGTGCTGCTCATCACGCACGAGATGGACGTGGTCAAGTCCGTCTGCGACTCCGCCGCCCTGATGAAGCAGGGCCGGATCGTCGAGTCCGGCACCGTCACGGAGCTGCTGGCCACCCCCGGCTCCGAGCTCGCCCACGAACTGTTCCCGCTGACCGGTTCCGCGACCACCGCGGAGCACACGGTCGTCGACGTCACCTTCCACGGCGAGACAGCGACCCGGCCGGTCATCTCCCAGCTGGCCCGCACCTACAACATCGACATCTCGATCCTCGGCGCCGCGATGGACACCATCTCCGGACGCCAGGTCGGCCGCATGCGCATCGAACTGCCCGGCCGCTACGAGGACAACGTCGTGCCCGTCGGATTCCTGCGCGAGCAGGGGCTCCAGGTGGACGTGGTCGAGGCCGATGCCGCCGCGGGAACACAGGACGTCGACGGCGAACTCGCCGAGCTGGTCAAGGACGGTGCGAAGTGACCTGGTCCGAAATGCAGCCGCTGCTCACGCAGGGCACGTTCGACACCCTCTACATGGTGCTGTGGTCCACCCTGGTGACCATCCTGGGAGGCCTGCCCATCGGCATCCTGCTGGTCCTCACGGACAAGGGCGGCCTGCTCCAGAACCGCCCGGTCAACAAGGTCCTCGGCGTGATCGTGAACATGGGCCGCTCGCTGCCCTTCATCATCCTCCTGATCTTCCTGATCCCGGTCACCACGGCGGTCGTCGGCACCTTCATCGGCCCCACGGCGATGATCGTCCCGCTCGCCATCGGCGCCATCCCCTTCTTCGCCCGGCTCGTCGAGACCGCCGTCCGCGAGGTGGACCACGGCCTGATCGAAGCCGTCGAGTCCATGGGCGGAGGCATCCCGACCCTGGTCGGCAAGGTGCTCCTCCCGCAGGCCCTGCCGTCCCTGATCGCGGCCGTCACCACCACCGTGATCACCCTGATCGGCTACTCCGCCATGGCCGGCGCGGTCGGCGGCGAAGGCCTCGGCTCCAAGGCCATCACGTACGGCTTCCAGCGCTTCGAGACCGGTTTCATGGTCGCGACCGTCGTGGTCCTGATCGTGCTCGTCACGGTGATCCAGCTCGCGGGCGACGGCGTGGTACGCCTCCTCGCGCGCCGGGGTCGGACAGCCTGATCCGGGCCCGGGCCGGACGAACCAGACTTTTCCCCCAAGAAAGCCCGCACTTGTCGTGCTTGGGCCACCACCGCAATGCAAGAAGCAAGAAAGGCACTCTTCGTGCGTAAGAACATCAAGCTCACCGCCCTCGCCGCCACCGCCGCCGCCGCGCTGACCCTCACCCTCAGCGCCTGCGGCAGCTCCTCGGACCCGTCCTCCACCAAGGCGGACGGCGGCAAGGTCGACGAGAGCAAGGCGCTGGTCATCGCGGCCTCCCCGACCCCGCACGCCGACATCCTGAAGTTCGTCAAGGACAACCTGGCGGCCAAGGAAGGCCTCAAGCTGGAGGTGAAGGAGTTCACGGACTACGTCCTGCCGAACACCGCCACCCAGCAGGGCCAGGTCGACGCGAACTACTTCCAGCACGTGCCGTACCTGAACGACTTCAACAAGAAGAACGGCACGGACATCGTGCCCGTCGTGAACGTGCACCTGGAGCCGCTGGGCCTCTACTCCAAGAAGGACAAGGCCCTCACCGACGTCAAGGCCGGCCAGACCATCGCCGTCCCCAACGACCCCACCAACGAGGGCCGCGCGCTCCAGCTGCTCGCCGCCAACAACCTCATCACCCTCAAGGAGGGTGTCGGCACCGGCGCCAAGCTGTCCGACATCACCGACAAGAAGGGCCTGGAGTTCAAGGAGCTGGAGGCCGCCACGGTCCCGCGCGCCCTGAACGACGTGGACGCCGCCGTCATCAACGGCAACTACGCCATCGAGGCCAAGCTCGTCCCGGCCAAGGACGCGCTCGTGCTGGAGAAGGCCGAGGGCAACCCGTACGCCAACATCCTCGCGGTCAAGAACGGCAACCAGAACGACCCCCGGATCCAGAAGCTCGCGAAGCTCCTGAACTCCGACGAGGTCAAGAAGTTCATCGAGGAGAAGTACCAGGGCTCGGTCATCCCGGCCTTCGGCAAGCCGGCTTCTTGATCCACCGCTTGATCCACCAGCCCGGCCGGCCCGATCGTCGGCCGGGCTGTCCGGCCCCGTGCACCCCACCGGTGCACGGGGCCGTACGCTGCCCGCTTCCGGGCAGCCCGGCCCTGCACATCCCCGGGCCGATGCTGCATGCTGTGGCCTACGACTCGCACAAACGGTCCCGCACCAAGGCCCGAACCGCCGGTCGCAACGCATTACGGTCGCAAGGCATCACGGTCGCAAGGCATCACGGTCGCACCAAGGTCACAGGCATGGAGCTGCGCATGACTACCACCTTCCCGGACGTCACCATCAGCACGGACCGGCTGGTGCTGCGCCCCTTCGAGGAAGAAGACGTCACCGCGCTCACCGAGATGATGAACGACGAGCACGTCACCGCCTGGACCTCGGTCCCGCACCCCTACACCCGGGCCGACGCGCTCACCTGGGCCACCCGCACCGCCCACGCCGAGCGCACCGAGGGCCGCGGCATCGTCTTCGCCGTCACCGAGTTCCTCACCCACCGCCTGGTCGGCATCGTCCACCTCCAGGGCACCAACTGGCGCACCCGCACCACCGAAGTCGGCTACGTCACCGCCCCCTGGGCCCGCGGCGAGGGCTACGCCAGCGAATCCGTGTGCGCCGTCGCCCGCTGGCTCTTCCGCGAACAGCGCTTCGAACGCGTCGAACTGCGCACCGCCGCCGACAACACCGCCTCCCAACAGGTGGCCCAGAAGATCGGGTGCATCAGTGAGGGCGTCCTGCGCAGCGCCTGCATAGTGCGCACCCAGAACCCCGACGGCTCCTGGTCCGACGCCCGCAGCGACCTCATCGTCTGGGGCCTGGTCCCCGAGGACCTCGACGACGAGGCCGACGGCTACGCGGAGGGCTACGCCGACGAGTACTCCGAGAACCACCCGGGCAACCACCCCGGCGGCTACCCCGACAGCCGCTCCGGCCGGTACGAGGACTTCGGGATCCACCCGTCCGACGCGAACGGCTACGCGGTCTCGTCGGACTGGAACTGACCCGATGACCAGGTAGTCTCACCGTGCCCGACCCCATGGAAGCTCCGCCCGCCCCCACCTCAGGAGACCGACGAAGATGGCCGACCGGGTCACGGTGATCGGCTGGGACGGCTCGCCCCTGACCGCGGCCGCCCGGTCCGCGCTCTCCGCGGCCACCCTGGTGGCCGGCGCCGCCCACCACCTCGCGCTCCCCGAAGTCCCGCCCACCGCCGAACGCATCCGCCTCGGCAGCCTGGGACTCGCCGCCGGCCGGATCGCCGCCCACCGCGGCACCGCCGTGGTCCTCGCCGACGGCGACCCCGGCTTCTTCGGCGTCGTACGCGCCCTGCGCGCCCCCGAGCACGGCCTGGAAGTCGAAGTCGTACCGGCCGTGTCCGCCGTCGCCGCCGCCTTCGCCCGCGCCGCGATGCCCTGGGACGACGCCCAGGTCGTCGTGGCCCACCGGCTCACCCTGCGCCGCGCGGTCAACGTCTGCCGGGCCCACCCCAAGGTCGCGGTCATCACCTCGCCCGGCGCCGGCCCCGCCGAACTCGCCCTGCTGCTCGAAGGGGTCCACCGCACCTTCGTCATCTGCGAGGAACTGGGCACCGACAAGGAGCAGGTCACGGTCCTCACCTCCGACAAGGCCGCCGACCACAGCTGGCGCGACCCCAACGTGGTCATCGTCATCGGCGGCCAGAGCGCCGCCACCGACCCGGCCTGGCTCCTCGGCCAGAGCGCGGCCCAGACCGCCGGCCGCGGCTGGGCCCGCCCGCAGATCGACGTGGGAGAAGGGGAGTCGGCGCAACTGCGCGCCGCCCAGCTCGCCCGCCTCGGACCGCGCACCGGCGACCTCGTCTGGGACATCGGCTCCGGCTCCGGAGCCCTCGCCGTGGACGCCGCCGCACTCGGCGCCGCCGTCATCGCCGTCGACGCGGACCGGCACGCCTGCGAACGCGCCGCCAGCGCCGCCCGAGCCCGGGGCGTACAGCTCCAGGTCGTCACCGGCCGCGCCCCGCACGTACTGGAAACCCTGCCCGAGCCCGACGTGGTCCGCGTCGGCGGCGGGGGAGCGGAGGTGGTCGCCGCGGTCGCCGACCGCCGTCCGGAACGGATCGTCACCCACGCCTCCACGCGCGACGAGGCGGAGGCCATCGGCCGGGTCCTCGCCGCCGGCGGATACACCGTCGAGTGCGCGCTGCTCCAGTCCGTCGGCCTCGACACCCGCACCTGGACCGAACAACAGCGCTCCGTGGTCTTCCTGCTCGCCGCGGAACGCCCGGTCAAACCCGTCCGGTCGCAGCACTAGTGCTGTGACCGGGCAAACCTTCCCGGCCACAGCACCGGCCACGGGCCCGGGGTAGGCTGGCCGATCGTCGCGCTGCCCGGACGATTCGGGCATGCGGGACCGGCAGGACGCGGGACGTGGCGTAGTCCACAGAGGACCGTGGCGGTTATGGCCGCCATGATGGCGAACGAGCAGGACAATACTTACTGGTTGTCGTGCAGGCGTACGTGAGACGAAGCCGCCCCACGGCAATCCGGCACGGCATCAGCGCTCGGCGGGCTCGTGGTCGACCGGGCGGTAGAAGAGGCAACACCGATGGGCGAGGGGTACGCATGACTGACACCGGCCAGGTTCCGGGCGAGGGTCTCCCGGACAACACGGGCATGGTGGGTCAGCCGGGCATCCCCGCCCCGGTTCCCATGCAGTCCCCCGCGACCGGGGGCTACGCCTTCCAGGACCTCGTGGACGACCCCTCCGAGCCGGAGGACGAGGAACTGCTGCTGATGCCGAGCAGCCAGGGCGCGTGGAGCGACCCGCAGGTCGTCCCGCAGATGCCCGTCTTCCCGGAGCCCCTGGCCTACGGGGACGCCCCGTACACCGAGTACACCGGGCCCGCCGATTACGCAGAGCCCGCCGTGTACGCCGAGTACCAGCAGCCCGCCGCCCCCGCCCCGGTGGCCTACGAGCCCTTCCTGCAGCCCGGCTTCCCCGAGCAGTCCTTCCCCGACCCGGCCTCCTACAGCGCCGGTGCGCACGAGGCCGGCGGCCGGGACTCCGGCGCGCTGGACCTCGGCGGCCTCGTGGCCCCGCAGGGCCAGAGCCAGGCTCCGGCGGCCCCCGTGGCCCCCGCCCCCGTGCGCCGGCCGCTGCACATGGGCCCGCCCGTGCCCGAGGCCACCGGGGGAGTCGTACGTTCCCTCGCGGACCGGGGTCCGGCCGCGACGCCGGCTCCGCTCCAGGCGCAGGTCCCGGCTCCGGTCCCGGTTGCCGTGCAGGTTCCGGTTCCGGCTGCCGCCGTGGCTCCCGAGCCCGAGTCCGCGCTCTCCGCCCTGAGCACCCCCGCGACGCCGGTTCCGGTGCGCCAGGCCGGTCCGCCGACCACGGGACCCGAGTACCTGGACATCCCGCACCCGGAGGCCGTCGCGGCTCCCGAGGCCCCGCAGCCGGCCGAGATCCCGGTCCAGGCCGGGACCCCGTGGGGGGTCGAGCAGGCTCCCGAGGCCGTGGCAGAGGTTCCGGCCGGGGCTCCGGCGGAGCTTGCGGCTGAGGCTGCCGCCGAGATTCCGGTGGCGGTTCCGGTCGAGGCCGCAGCGGCGGTCGCCGCCGTGGCAGGGCCGGACGCCGTTGGCGAGCCCGCTCCCGAGCCCGTGGCCGTCGCCGTCGTGGAGCCCGAGCCGGTCGCCTTCGCCGCTGCTGTCGTGGAGCCCGAGCCCGCCGTCGCGGCCGAGCCCGCTCCCGAGCCCGTGGCGGCTCCCGAGCCCGAGCCGGTCGTGGCCGAAGCGGTGGCCGTGACCGCTGTCGTCGCCGAGGCCGAGCCGGAGCCGGAGCCGGAGGCGCAGCCCGTCCCGGCCGCCGAGCCCGAGCCGGTCGTCGTGGCGCAGCCGGAGCCCGTGGCCGCCGAGGCCGAGGTCGAGCCGGTCGCCGTCGTGGAGCCCGAGCCGCAGGCCGCGGACACGGTGGCTCCGGCCGCCGAACCGGAGCCCGTCGCCGTCCCCGAGCCCGAGGCGCAGCCGGAGCCCGTGGCGGACGGGACGGCCGCGCCGGTGGCCGAGACCGCGCCCGCCGACGAGCAGGAGCCCGAGCCGGAGGCCCCGGCGGCCACCGAGGCGGCCCCGGCGTACGCCGACGCCGAGCGCGAGGCCGTCCTGCGCGTCATGCGCGAGCGTCGCGACATCCGCAAGGGCTTCCGCACCGACCCCATCCCGCACGAGGTGCTGCTCCGCGTCCTGGAGGCGGCCCACACCGCACCCAGCGTCGGCCACTCCCAGCCGTGGGACTTCGTCGTCATCAAGTCCGCCGAGACCCGTCGGACCATGCACGAGCTCGCCGAACACCAGCGCGAGGCCTACGCGAAGTCGCTGCCCAAGGGTCGCGCGAAGCAGTTCAAGGAACTCAAGATCGAGGCCATCCTCGACACCCCGGTGAACATCGTGGTCACCGCCGACCCCACCCGCGGCGGCCGCCACACCCTGGGCCGGCACACCCAGCCGCAGATGGCCCCGTACTCCTCGGCCCTCGCCGTCGAGAACCTCTGGCTCGCCGCGCGCGCCGAAGGCCTCGGCGTCGGCTGGGTCAGCTTCTTCGACGAGCGCGAGATGGTCCGCGCGCTCGGTCTGCCGGAGCACCTGGAGGTCGTCGCCTACCTGTGCGTCGGCTACGTGGACGAGTTCCCCGACGAGCCCGAGCTCGCCCAGGCCGGCTGGTCCCAGCGCCGGCCGCTGGCGTGGGTCGTGCACGAGGAGACGTACGGGCGCCGCGCGCTGCCCGGCGAGGAGCCGCACGACCTGCTCTCCGAGACGGTCGCCAGCATCCGCCCGCTCGACGCGAAGGCGCTCGGCGAGGCCTGGGAGCGGCAGAAGCGCATGACCAAGCCCGCCGGGGCACTGGGCATGCTCGAAATCATCTCGGCGCAGCTGGCCGGACTCTCCCGGGTCTGCCCGCCGCCGATCCCGGAGCCGGCCGCGGTCGCGATCTTCGCGGGTGACCACGGCGTGCACGCCCAGGGCGTCACCCCGTGGCCCCAGGAGGTCACCATGCAGATGGTGGCCAACTTCCTGGGCGGCGGGGCCGTCTGCAACGCGTTCGCCAACCAGGTCGGCGCCGAGGTCTGCGTGATCGACGTGGGCGTCGCGGGCGACCTCCCGGCCACGCCGGGCCTGCTCCCGCGCAAGGTCCGCCCCGGCACGGCCGACCTGTCCGTCGGCCCCGCGATGACCCGAGAAGAGGCCGTCGCCGCCATCGAGGTGGGCATCGAGACGGCCCGCGACCTGGTCGCGGCCGGCAACAAGGCACTGCTCACCGGCGAGATGGGCATCGCGAACACCACCGTGTCCGCCGCCCTGATCTCGGTCTTCACCGGGGTCGACCCGGCGGAGGTCACCGGCCGCGGCACCGGCATCAACGACGAGACGCACGCCCGCAAGGTCGAGGTCGTACGCCGCGCCCTGGAGCTCCACCAGCCCGACCCGGCGGACCCGATCGGCGTCCTGGCGGCGATCGGCGGCCTGGAGCACGCGGCGATCGTCGGCCTCCTCCTCGGCGGCGCCTCCCTGCGCACCCCCGTGATCCTGGACGGCGTCAGCGCCGGCGCGGCCGCCCTGGTGGCCCGTGCCATCGCCCCCGAGTCCCTCTCCGCCTGCATCGCCGGCCACCGCAGCGCGGAGCCCGGCCACGTCGCGGCGCTGAACAAGCTCGGCCTGCGTCCGCTGGTCGACCTGGACCTGCGCCTGGGCGAGGGCACCGGCGCCCTCCTGGCCCTCCCGCTGGTCCAGAGCGCGGCCCGCGCGATGCACGAGGTCGCCACCTTCGACTCGGCCGGAGTCACGGAGAAGTAGTCGCTTCGTCGCCGGGCGGGAAAATCCAGCCTGCCCCGGGGGCCCCTCCCAGCGGTAGCTGGGGGAGATTGAGGGCACGGGTGCGCAGCGCCCGTACGGGGTCCGGGGCGGAGCCCCGGTTTCGGGAAGGGGCGGGGAGGGGAAAGCCGCCCGCAGGGCCCGCCCCGCGCCCCCGCACGGCCCGCGCCGTATGGTGGACCCGCACCACATAACCGCACGTCAGTACCCGCACGTCAGTACCCCGCCGCTCCAGCGCCGCAGCGGCACACAAGAGAACCGCCGCTGCCCCAGGAGCCGCAACCGCCATGGCCGACACCCCCGCCTACCCCGTCGGACTCCGCCTCAAGGGCCGCCGCGTCGTCGTCATCGGCGGCGGCCAGGTCGCCCAGCGCCGCCTCCCCGCGCTCATCGCGGCCGGCGCCGACATCGTCCTGATCTCCCCCTCCGCGACCCCCTCCGTGGACGCCATGGCGGAGACCGGAGAGATCCGCTGGGAGCGCCGCCGCTACGAGGCCGGCGACCTCACCGACGCCTGGTACGCCCTCATCGCCACCCGGGACCGCGCGGCCAACGACGCCGCCTCCGCCGAAGCCGAGCGCGAGCGGGTCTGGTGCGTCCGCGCCGACGACGCCGAGGCCGCCACCGCCTGGACCCCGGCCACCGGCCGCGTGGAGGGCGTCACCGTCGCCGTGCTGACCGGCAACGACCCCCGCCGCTCCGCTTCCGTCCGCGACGCCATCGTCGAGGGGCTGCGCGACGGCAGCCTCGCCGCCCGCGGCCACCGCCACCACAAGCCCGGCGTCTCCCTCGTCGGCGGCGGACCCGGCGACCCCGACCTGATCACGGTCCGCGGCCGCCGCCTCCTCGCCGAGGCCGACGTGGTCATCGCCGACCGGCTGGGCCCCCGTGACCTCCTCGACGAGCTCGGGCCGCACGTGGAGGTCATCGACGCCGCGAAGATCCCGTACGGCCGGTTCATGGCCCAGGAGGCCATCAACAACGCCCTCATCGAGCACGCCAAGGCCGGCAAGGCCGTGGTCCGGCTCAAGGGCGGCGACCCGTACGTGTTCGGGCGCGGCATGGAGGAGCTCCAGGCCCTCGCCGAGGCCGGTATCCCCTGCACCGTCGTCCCCGGCATCTCCAGCTCGATCTCCGTGCCCGGCGCGGCCGGCATCCCGGTCACGCACCGAGGAGTGGCGCACGAGTTCACCGTGGTCAGCGGCCACGTCGGCCCCGACGACCCGCGTTCCCTCGTGGACTGGGCCTCCCTCGCGAAGCTCACCGGCACCCTGGTCGTCCTCATGGGCGTGGACAAGATCGGCCTGATCGCCGAGGCGCTGGTCCGCCACGGCCGCCCCGCCGAAACCGCGGTCGCCGTCATCCAGGAGGGCACCACCGCCTCCCAGCGCCGCGTGGACGCCACCCTGGCCACGGTCGGCGAGACCGTGAAGGCCCGGGAAGTCCGCCCGCCCGCCGTCATCGTCATCGGCGACGTGGTGAAGGTGCACCAGGCCCAGGGCCTGTCCGAGTAGGACCCCGTACGCCCGCTGCTTCGAGCGGCAACCGCACAACCGAGCAGAGCCGTTGGCACCGCACCCAGGACAAGGCAGTATCACCCTGTGGCTGATCTCATCACCGTCGAGGACCCCGACGACCCGCGCCTGCGCGACTACACGGGCCTGACCGACGTAGAACTCCGGCGCAGGCGCGAGCCCGCGGAAGGTCTCTTCATCGCAGAGGGCGAGAAGGTGATCAGACGCGCCAAGGACGCCGGGTACGAGATGCGTTCGATGCTGCTGTCCGCCAAGTGGGTCGATGTCATGCGCGACGTCATCGACGAGCTCCCGGCCCCGGTCTACGCCGTCAGCCCGGAGCTCGCCGAGCGCGTCACCGGCTACCACGTGCACCGCGGCGCCCTCGCCTCGATGCAGCGCAAGCCGCTGCCCACGGCCGAGGAACTGCTCGCCACCACCCGGCGCGTGGTCATCATGGAGGCGGTGAACGACCACACCAACATCGGCGCCATCTTCCGCAGCGCCGCCGCCCTCGGCATGGACGCGGTGCTGCTCTCGCCCGACTGCGCGGACCCGCTCTACCGGCGCTCCGTGAAGGTTTCCATGGGCGCGGTGTTCTCCGTGCCCTACGCCCGCCTGGAGGCCTGGCCCAAGAGCCTGGACTCGGTCCGCGAGGCCGGTTTCAAGCTCCTGGCGCTCACCCCGCACCAGAAGGCCTCGCCGATCGACGAGGCCGCCCCGCAGAACCTGGAACGGGTCGCGCTGATGCTGGGCGCGGAGGGGGACGGGCTCTCGACGCAGGCCCTGGTCGCCGCCGACGAATGGGTACGGATCCCGATGGCGCACGGCGTGGACTCGCTCAACGTGGGCGCGGCCGCGGCCGTCGCCTTCTACGCGGTGGCCAGCGGCCGCCCGTAGCCGGGCGGATGGGTACGGCCTGCGGATCACGCCCCTCGGGCGTGATCCGCCGGCCGTACAGCTAGAGCTTCTGGGCGGCCGCGATGCCCAGCGCGACGACCAGCGTCACCACGATGAAGACGATCAGGCGCTGACGCATCAGCTTCGGATCCGGCCGCGAAGGCCGCCGCCCCGTGCCCGTCGTACGGGGCGCCGGTCGGCCGCCCGTGCGCCCGGCGGTGTTCCCGGGCCCCCGGGCGCCGGTACTGCGGGAACCGGTGCCCCGCGCGGACGAGGGCCGCGAGTGCGGTCCGCTCTGCGGCCCCTGGCCGCCCTGGGAGCCCTGTCCCTTGGACGGTCCCGGCCCCTGGGGCTGCGGCGTGGGCTGGCCGCCGGTACGAGGCTCCGCGCGCTGGTCGTCGTACCCCTCGACGAGGCGCCCCGTCGGCCGCTCGGTGCGGGCCCGCTGCGCCGGCGGACGGCCCTCGCCCAGCCCGTGCGCCTCCCGGGCCGCGATCTCCTTGAGCCGCATCGACAGCTGGAGCGTGGTCGGCCGGTCCTCGGGGTCCTTGGCCAGGCAGGCCCGCACGAGGGGCGCGAGGGCGTCCGGGACGCCCTGGAGGTGCGGCTCCTCGTGCACCACGCGGTAGAGCATGACCTCGGAACTGCCGTGCCCGAAGGGGGAGTCGGCGGTGGCCGCGTAGGCGAGGGTGGCGCCGAGCGAGAAGACGTCGGTGGCCGGGGTGACGGCGGCGCCGCGCACCTGCTCGGGCGCCAGGAAGCCGGGGGAGCCGACGGCCGTTCCCACGTGGGTGAGGGTGCTCGCGCCGGTGGCCCAGGCGATCCCGAAGTCGATGATCCGCGGGCCCTTGGGGGACAGAAGAATGTTCGAGGGCTTGAGGTCGCGGTGGACGACCCCGGCCTCGTGCACGGCGACCAGGCCTTCGGAGAGCGCGGCGCCGATGGCGGCGATCTGCGCGGCCGTCAGCGGGCCCTCCTCGGCCACCTTGTCGTGCAGGGAGGGGCCGGGCACGTACTGGGTGGCGAACCAGGGGCGCTCGGCCTCCAGGTCCGCGGCGACCAGGCGCGCGGTGCATCCGCCGCGGATCCGCCGGGCGGCGGACACCTCGCGGGCGAAGCGGGAGCGGAACTCCTGGTCCTCGGCCAGGTCGGGCCGGATCACCTTGAGCGCGACGCGCTGTCCGCGCCGGTCGGAGCCCAGATAGACGACGCCCATGCCGCCGGCGCCGAGGCGTCGGTGCAGCCTGAACGAGCCGACGACACGCGGGTCCTCGCGCCGGAGCCGCATCATCGCCATGTCCACCCCGCTGAC
This sequence comes from Streptomyces sp. GL_140, assembly GCF_057834465.1. Lineage (NCBI taxonomy): Bacteria > Bacillati > Actinomycetota > Actinomycetes > Kitasatosporales > Streptomycetaceae > Streptomyces > Streptomyces sp. GL_140. The sequence goes on along the minus strand of NZ_CM174404.1, from coordinate 1,744,637 downwards.
CGGTCGTCCTGTTGACGTGCCACAGCTTACGGACCATCCGGCATGCGCGCTCAGAGGCCGCGCCCTCGCCGGGGGATTCGATAGTCAGTGCGGGGCAGTCCACTTGAGGGATCCTCAGGCCACCGGTCGGACGCATGTGCGGAACGAGGCCGCGAGGCCAAACGGTGCACGGACCAAGGGATTTGGGGTGACGGGCGGTGTATTCGCGGGGTCCGGCCCGGGGTGCGGGCCGGACCCCGCCGGGTGATCTTGGGAGGACCTGGTCGGAGGCGGGGCGTGTGCGGGGAGTGACGGAAGTGAGCGAAGTCACTACCCTCCGGTCATCCCCTCCGGGAAGACCCTCAGGGCCGGGGGCCGGCCTCCACCCAGGGGAGTACACCGGAGGGTGGCTCGTCATCCTCCCGGAGGCCCGGTAATGGGTACGAGGGCATGAGGCCAGGGGCCTTCTCCGCGCCTAGTGTTGAAGACAAGCGGCGGGTGGAGCACTCGTCCCCCGAGGTCACAAACCCGCCGCTGCCAATCGACAGGGAGAGGACCATGGCGGACATCGCACGGCAGGGACGCAAGGCATTCGCGTTCAACAGCCATGAGTCCGGCCGTCGCCACCCACTGGTGGCCGCGGCCATGGTGCTCCCCCTGGCCGCCCTCCTGCTCTTCCTCTTCGGGGGCTTCGACCAGGTGGTGGCGCAGGCGTCGTCCGTAGGCGTGATGCTGGGGCGCTGAGCGGCGCCCCGGGCCCAGGAGAGCGGTCTGGGCCGGGACTGTCACCGGTCGAACCCCGTGGGGACGGGGGAGCGGCCAACGGACGACAGATGAAGGGTGTTGCCCGTACGACTGGGGAGTCGGCCGGGCAACACCCTTTTTTCATGCCCGCGGCCGCCGCGGCGTCCTTGCCGCAGGCGGTGGGGGCAGGGGCCGTGCACGGTTGTCGGCGGGCTCGCTGGGGCCTTCGGCCCCTCTTCGCGTGCTCGGGCGGGGCAGTCGGGACCCGGTCAGATCGTGACCGGGCCGCGGGCGGTGGCGAACTCGACCGAGACCAGGCCCGGTTCCTCGTCCTCGACCCAGGTGACGTCGATCTGGTCGAGGGGGTGGTCGGCCGGTTCGCCGAGGAATTCGGCGATGGAGGCGGCATCGCCGGCGATGGAGACCCCGTGGATGGTGGTGGAAGTGCGCGGGTCGGCGCTCGGGCGTTCCTCGATGGGGACCGCCCACTGGAGGAAGTAGGGCAGTTGCGGGTCCTCCATCAGTTCCAGCAGGCCGATCTGCTTCCACCTCAGGTCGAACCCGTCGGGGCGGACGCGGTGGCCCTCGGCCGAGGTGCGGCCGAGGCGGGCCTCGACCGGGGCGATGTCGTCGACGGAGACCACCCAACCGAGCCAGCCGCCGCCCTCGGCGGCACGGCGCGCGACCGCCTGGCCGAAGGGTGCGCGGTCGGCGGCGGGGTGGTCGAGTGTGGTGACGACCTCGACGTAGGTGCCGCCGCTCAGCGGAAGAATGAAATTGCGGGTGCCGAACCGCGGGTGCACGCCCCCGTCGACGAACCCGGCTCCGAGGGCCGACCCGATCCACTGGACGGTCGAGACGAAGCTGTCGCGGGCCACCGCATAGGACACGTGATCAAGTCGCACGGCGTCATCATCACCCGACAACCCGCACAAATCCCGACGCCACGCCCGCCGCCCCGGCCGCGTCCGCCGTGGATTCGGCAGTCGAAGCCGGGCAGCAGCCCTGCCGCCTGGTCGAGGCCCACGACCCGCTCGATCAACCGCTGCGGGGCGAGCGCTGCAGCCAGAGGATTCCGATCCGGCATGCAGCACCATGCGCACCGCACGTCCAAGGGACAGCCCGCCCTCCCTTCCCCCCTCCTCGTCCCGGAGCTGCGTACCCTCGTCCGGAGGAGCGCCCGCGCGGGGTGGCGCCGGTGCGGGGGAGCGGTCATGGAGAAATCGGGTCCGGAGGACGGCATCCCGAGCCCCGATGGGCAGGCCCGGCCGCCGGGTCGCCCCTTTCGGGTCCTGCCGGGTGGCGCGGACCCGGCAGGACCCGAGGGAGACGTCGTGAGCCTGCCCCCGGGCGCGGAGCCGCCCCTCCTCGCGCACACCGACGGCGTCGGGACGTGGTCGCGTTGGAGCGGGTGAGCGCGGCCGCGCTCGCGGCGCACGCGGGGGCCGTGCGGTACCTGGTCCTCGCGGACCGCGACGACGGCACCGTCGTCCGCTGCGGGGAGGTCGTGGTCAAGGCGCACGCGGGGGACGGCGACCCCGGCGCGCTGGCGGCACGGATCCGGATCGCGGGGGCCCCGGCGCTGGCCGGGGTCCTGCTGGCACCGCTGCGGACCGGGCTCGGCCATGTCGAAGGACGGCCCGTCTCCCTGTGGCCCTACGGGGCTCCGGTCGACCCGGACCGGCCGCAGGACGCCCCCTGGGAGGCGGCCGCCGAACTCCTGGCCGCCCTGCACAGCACCCCCCTCCACCACCTCCCGACCCCGCTCCCCCCGATGCGCGGCCCCGCCAAACTGGCCCGAGCCCTCCACCGCCTCGCCACGGCCTACCCAACCCTGGACCCGGACCCGGCCCCACCCACGAACCGCGCCCCGACCAGTGCCGCGACAACGCCCCAGCCGACAGCCCCGACCCCGCCTACGGGCCCGACTACGGCCGCGGACCCGACCCACGACTCGATTTGGACCCAGACCCAGACCCCGACCCCGGCCCCGGCCCCGGCCCCGGCCCCGACCCCGACCCCGACCCCGGCCCCGGCGGTGGGTGCAGCCCCCGTTCCGTCCACGGCCCCGCCCCCGGCGGCTACGGCCTTCCGGGCCCGCCGGGTCGAGGGGTTTCCGGGGCAGGGCGGGGATGTTGTTCGGCTCGTGCGGTCCGTGTGGGCCGCTGCGCGGACGCTGCCCGGGTGGACGCGGGGGGAAGGGCCGCAGCCGGGGGGTGGGGTGCTGTGCCACGGGGACCTGCACCTCGGGCAGTTGGTCCGGATTCCCGGGCCGGACGGGCACTGGCGGCTCATCGACGTCGACGACCTCGGACTCGGAGCCCCGGCCTGGGATCTCGCCCGGCCGGCGGCCTGGTACGCCGCCGGGCTGCTCGACGCGCCCACCTGGCTGCGCTTCCTCGACGCCTACCGCGCCGCGGGCGGGCCCGCCGCCGGTCCGCCCGGCAGCGACCCCTGGCCGGAACTCGACATCGCCGCCCGCGCGCTCACCGTGCAGACGGCCGCACTGGCCCTGGCCAAGGCGGCCCGGGAGGAACGCCGACTGGACGACGTGGAGCGGCTGATGGTGGACGCCTGTGTCCGAATTGCGGCTCTCCCGGCCGACTTGGAGCCGCAGGCTCCGTCGTAGGGTGAGGCTCACGCCACCGGGTACGCATCCGGTGTCGACCCAGACGGCGAGGAGTTGATCCGGTCATGCAGTGTCCGAAGTGTCACGCGATGATGCACACCTACAACCGCAACGGTGTCCAGATAGAGCAGTGCAGCGGCTGCCGCGGCATCTTCCTCGACTACGGCGAGCTCGAAGCGCTGACCCGCCTGGAGTCCCAGTACACGGCCCAGTACGGCCAGGTCCCGCCGCCCGCCGCGCCGCCGGCCCCGGCTCCGTACCCGGCCCAGCACGCCCCCGCGCCGGCCTGGGGAGCCCCGCAGCACGGCGGCTACGGCCACGGACATGGGCACGGCCACCACAAGGGCGGCTTCGGCCGGATGCTCTTCTCCTCCTGACGGTGACGGTGACGTTCCGGGGCCCCGCGAACCACCACCGGGGCCCCACCCCGCCCGCCCGACACGTACGGAGTCGTAAGGACGCGTACGGACACGAATGGACGCGCACGCCCATGCCCACCGCACACGCGGAAGCCCCGGCCGTCGTAACGGCCGGGGCTTCCGGATGCTGGTGCGCGATACTGGGATTGAACCAGTGACCTCTTCCGTGTCAGGGAAGCGCTCTCCCGCTGAGCTAATCGCGCGGGACCACGGTCTGAAACCGCAGGTGTTGCGTGTACTGCGTGCGCGATACTGGGATTGAACCAGTGACCTCTTCCGTGTCAGGGAAGCGCTCTCCCGCTGAGCTAATCGCGCGGGGATCCTTGCGGACCAGTGGACGATACTGGGATTGAACCAGTGACCTCTTCCGTGTCAGGGAAGCGCTCTCCCGCTGAGCTAATCGTCCTTGGAGGTGGAGACGGGATTTGAACCCGTGTAGACGGCTTTGCAGGCCGTTGCCTCGCCTCTCGGCCACTCCACCATGGAGCAAGAGCGGGGGTTCTCGGGAAGATGATCCCCCACCACAGAGCGGACGACGAGACTCGAACTCGCGACATCCACCTTGGCAAGGTGGTGCTCTACCAACTGAGCTACGTCCGCAGGTCACCGTGTTCGCTCCGGGGTTTTCCCCCTTCGCTCCCTGGCGACGAGTTGAACTCTAGCGGATTCCCGGGCCAGCTCAAAAACGCGTTTCCGCAGCGTGCTGCCGCCCGATCACCACCGGTCACCCGGCAGACGCCTCACCGGCGCCGCCGCGTCACCGGTCATAGACTCGCAGCCGTGCACGACCTGCCTCCCCTCGCCCGCTTCGGCGGCCTTCTCGCGACCGATCTCCGAGATGTCACCCATGACCCCGCCGCCCTGGAGTCCACCGGCTTCTGGGCGGTCGCCGCCGACTTCGAGGGGCGGCTCGTCTGCGCGCGCTTCGGAGACATACGCCCCGACCCGGTGCCGGCGCCCGTCCCGGGGGCCTGGCTGGGCCCCGACGCCGACCAGTGGACCTCCTCGCTCGACCGCGCCGCGTACGTCGCGGGCGTGCGCCGCATCCGCGAGCACATCGCGGCGGGCGAGGTCTACCAGGCCAATCTCTGCCGCGTGATGTCGGCGCCCCTTCTCGAGCCGACCGCCGGCGGCGGCGCGGCAGATGTCGACGCCCTGACCGCGCTGCTGGCGCGCGGTAACCCGGCCCCGTATGCAGGAACGATTCGTCTGCCGGCCCACGGAGTCGAGATCGCCACCGCGTCCCCGGAGCTCTACCTGCGCCGCACCGGCCGCCACGTCGAGTCCGGCCCCATCAAGGGCACCGGCCGTACCGCCGCGGACCTGCTGCCCAAGGACCACGCCGAGAACGTGATGATCGTGGACCTCGTGCGCAACGACCTCGGCCGGGTGTGCGCCACCGGATCCGTCGCCGTCCCCGAGCTGTGCGCCCTCGAAGAGCACCCGGGCCTGGTCCACCTCGTCTCCACCGTCACCGGTGAGCTCGCCGACGGAGCCGGCTGGCCCGAGCTGCTGGCCGCCACCTTCCCGCCCGGCTCGGTCACCGGCGCCCCCAAATCCTCCGCCCTGCGGATCATCGAGGCCCTGGAGACCGCCCCGCGCGGCCCCTACTGCGGTGGCATCGGCTGGGTGGACGCCGACCGGGGCGCCGCCGAGCTCGCCGTCGGCATCCGGACCTTCTGGATCGACCGCGAGACCCCCGGCGGCCCCCGCCTCTGCTTCGGCACCGGCGCCGGGATCACCTGGGGCTCCGACCCCGACCGCGAGTGGGCCGAGACCGAGCTGAAGGCCGCCCGACTGCTGCGGGTAGCGTCGGGGGAGATCGGGGCGCCCAAGGGTGAAACGAACGCGACCGAAACGAACGCGAACGAAAGCGGGAGGACCGTACGGTGAGGATCTGGCTCGACGGAGCACTGCGGGACGCCGACGACGCGAAGGTGTCCGTGTTCGACCACGGTCTCACCGTCGGCGACGGGGTCTTCGAGACGCTCAAGGCGGAGCACGGCACGACCTTCGCCCTCACCCGCCACCTGGAGCGGCTGACCCGCTCGGCCCGGGGTCTGGGCCTGCCCGATCCCGACCTGGACGAGGTCCGCCACGCCTGCGCGGCCGTACTGGAGGCCAACCCGGTCCCGCTCGGCCGGCTGCGCGTGACCTACACCGGGGGCGTCTCCCCGCTGGGCTCCGACCGGGGCGATACCGGCCCCACGCTGATCGTCGCCCTGGCCGGGGCGGTGCGCCGCCCGGACACCACCGCCGTCATCACCGTGCCCTGGGTGCGCAACGAGCGCTCCGCCGTGGTCGGCCTGAAGACCACCTCGTACGCGGAGAACGTGGTCGCGCTCGCCGCCGCCCACCGGGCCGGAGCCTCCGAGGCCCTGTTCGCCAACACGGTCGGGCGGCTCTGCGAGGGCACCGGTTCCAACGTGTTCCTGGTGCTCGACGGGGAACTGCACACCCCGCCCGTTGCCTCCGGCTGCCTCGGCGGCATCACCCGGGCCCTCGTCGCCGAGTGGTCCGGGGCCAAGGAGACCGACCTGCCCTTCGAGGCGCTGGAGCAGGCCGAGGAGGTCTTCCTGACCTCCTCGCTGCGTGATGTCCAGGCCGTCGTACGGATCGACGGGCGTGAGCTCGGCTCCGCCCCCGGCCCCGTCACGGCCGAGGCCATGCGGATCTTCGACGCCCGCTCCGCCGAGGACGCCGACCCCGCGTCCTGACCCGGCCGCGGCCGGGCAGCGGCCCGGTCCCGGTCATGTCCCGACCCGGTGCGGCCCGGGTCGGGACGGAACTCCCTGTGCTTCGGGCCGCGGGGCGGGTAGAACTCGACTGATGACCACCACCCTGCGGCCGAGCGGGCCGCTTCAGCAGAGCACTGGCGGGGCGCGCTCGCGCCCGTACGAGATCCGCGTCAACAGCAGGCGCGTCGGCGCGCTGCTGCTCGCCGCCGACACCCCCTTCGGGCCGACGGTCGCCGAGATCCGCGACCTCGCCGTCGAGGAGCCCGACCGGCGGCGCGGCCGCGCCACGGTCGCTGCGCTCGCCGCCGAGGAAGTGCTGCGCAGCTGGGGCTGCCGGCGGGTCCGCGTCTCGGTCCCGGCCGGTTCGGCGGGCGGCCTGCGGATGGCCGACTCCCTCGGGTACGCCGAGTACAGCCGCAACATGGCCAAGGAACTCCCGGCCGAGCCGCCCGCCCTGTCCGAGGGGGTCACCGGCCGCCCGATGACGGAGGCCGAGTTCGAGATCTGGCTCGCCCGGGCGATCGAGGAGTACGCGCAGGACTGGATCGGCCGCGGCATGCCCGAGGAAGCGGCGCGCGCGAAGTCGGCGGCCGACCACGCCTCCCAGCTGCCCCGGGGCCTGGCCAGTCCGGGTGTCCGCTTCGCCGTGCTGGAGGCGGCGGGAGTCGCCGTCGGCAGCGTGTGGGTCTCGCCGAACGGCGAAGGCTCGTACGTCTTCGACGTCGTGGTCGCCGAGGAGCACCGGGGCCGCGGCTACGGCCGGGACCTGATGCTCCTCGCGGAACGCCAAGCCCTGGCCGCGGGCCACCGGGTGCTCGCGCTGCACGTCTTCACCGACAACACCCCGGCCCTGCGGCTCTACGAGTCCCTCGGCTACCGGACGACCGACTTCAACTACGCCAAGGACCTGATCTAGAGGGCGAGCAGCCGGTCGGCGATCTCCTCGATGCGGGCGCGCAGGCCCTCCTGGCTCTTGCCGCCGTCGAGGCGCTGGCCGTCGATCACGTACGTCGGGGTGCCGCTCACGCCGATCGCCTTGCCCTCGGCCTGGTCGGCGTCCACGATCAGGATGTGCCGGCCGTCGATCAGGGCGGTGTCGAACTCCTCGGCGTCCAGGCCGAGTTCACGCGCCACGTCCACGAGCACGGCCTCGCCGCGCTTGTCCAGCTCCGCGGTGCGGGCGAGCACGGCCTCCACGTACGGCCAGCCCTGCCCCTGCTCGACGGCCTCCTCGGCCGCCTGCGCGGCGGCGAAGGCGTGCTTGTGCTTCTCCAGCGGGAAGTGGCGCAGCCGGATGTCCAGCCGGTCGCCGTAGCGGGCCCGCAGGGCGCGTACGTCGTCCAGGGCGCTGTTGCAGTCCGGGCACTGGAGTTCGCACCAGACATCGAGGATCACGGAATCGGTCATGTGGACAGTCTCCCAGCCCGTGGCCGGGGGGGGCCGACCGGGACCTCGGGATGAGGGACGACCCGGAGATGTCCCGGAGATCCGCTCCGGGCGGGCCGCGGACATGGCCCGGACGGTGGTCGCCGGTGCAGGATGGATGGGGACAGAACGCCCGGCCCGGCCCACCGGCCGGGTCCGACCGACCGCATCGCCCTGGAGGCCCGCATGCTCGCCGAGACCATTTGTTCCGCGGTGTCCGCGGCGGGCCTGGGCATCGCCGCGCTGACCGCCTACCGCAAGCGCTTCCTCTCGGCCACCCGGATCGCGGCGTACTCGCTGGTGCCCCTCGGCCTGGTGATGACCGGCGTGGTCCAGTGGGCGTCCGGGATCGTCTTCAAGCCGACGGTGTGGATCGGGTTCGGGGTGCTGGGTCTGGCCTGGCTGCTCTTCATGACCACCCGTGCCGTGGAACGGCGTGGGCTCGGCGCGGGGGAGAAGCCCGCGAAGCAGCCGAAGGCCGCCAGGGGCGGTGGTGCGCAGGCCGTGGCTCCGACCGCGTCCGCGCCCTCCCTGGGGGGCGGCGGCCGCCCGCAGGCGACCCCGGCGGCTTCCGCGCCGGGCGAGGACTTCTCCGACATCGAGGCGATCCTCAAGAAGCACGGCATATGACATCCCCCGGTCCACCGGGGGGATTCCGGCCGGGAACCACCTGATCTGACGGGATCCGGCGAACTCCGGCGTGGTGTCTGGCGTGTTGAGCGGCGGACCGGGGTGGGCTGCGCCATCATCGGCCCGACATGCTCGACACATCGCAGGGTGAGCCGGCCGTTCCCGCGCCGGCCACCGCCCCCGTCGCCGTTGCCGAGGAGCCGCGAGGCTGCCTCTTCGCGCTCTCCCAGCCGCCCTTGATGATCTTCCTAGGCGTGATCGGCTGTCTGCTGCTGCTCGCCGCCGTGCACGATCTCTTCCTGCTGTGAACCGGGCACCTGCTCGGGCACTTGCTCGGTTCCCTGCTCAGGCCCCTGCTCCGACTTGCGCCGGGCCCGGTACGCCGCCACGTGCAGCCGGTTCCCGCAGGTGCGGCTGTCGCAGTAGCGCCGGGAGCGGTTGCGGGACAGGTCCACGAAGGCCCGTCGGCAGTCCGGGGCCTCGCAGCGGCGCAGCCGCTCCTGCTCGCCCGAGACCACGATGAATGCCAGCGCCATGCCGCCGTCGGCGGCCAGGTGGTCGCCGACCGAGGCGCCCGGCGCGAAGTAGTGCACGTGCCAGTCGTAGCCGTCGTGGTTGGTCAGCTGCGGAGTGGTGCCGGCCGTCGCGACGAGCTCGTTGATCAGTACCGAGGCCACGCGCGAGTTCGCCGCCCCGAAGATCTGGGCGAACTTTCCGCGCACCGTCCGCACGCCCGCGAGGTCGCGGGCGCCGAGCTCGCCGACGTCGCTGATCGAGTACTCCCGGACGAACCCGCGCAGCGCGTTCACGTCGGCCAGCGTGTCGGACTGGTCCGCCTCGGCCGAGGTGTTCACCAGCGCGACGACGACGTCCAGCGCGCGACGGGTGTCGTGGGGGATCTGCAAGGGGTCTCCCTCAAGGGCCGGGCCTGCGGTGACGGTCGGCCGCCGCCGCTGGTGGCCGACTCTAGCGGGTCCCTACCAAGCGCACCGGCGCCGTCCACGCGGGTGGCTCCCGTGTGAACAGCGCCGGTACTTCCGTATGTGGTTGTCCGCCGCGCACCGTCGCCCCGAGTCGGACGGTGTCGTGCGGCTCCCGGCCTGGGCCGGGAGGGGGTTCCCTCTGTAGGCCTGGCTCAGGATTCGGCCAGGATGTGGGAGAGCTCCTTGTCGAGGTCGAAGTGCCGGTGTTCGGTCCCGGGTGGGACCGCGGCGTCCGTCCGCTTGAGGAACGATTCGAGTGCTCGGGCGGGTGCTTCGAGCAGTGCTTCTCCCTCCGGTGAGCTCAGGGCGATGCAGACGACTCCCTGACCGTGGCTACGGGACGGCCACACGCGGACGTCGCCGGTACCGGTGGGCCGGTGAAGGCCCTCGGCGAGGAGGTCGCGGGCGAATACCCATTCGACCGTCTCCTCGGCGCCGGTGTGGAAGGTGGCGTGCACGGCGTAGGGATCGGCCGTGTCATACCGCAGGCCCGCGGGAACAGGCAGTGAGGACTCGCTCGACACAACGAGGCGCAGGTGCAGCTCGCAGCTGACCGTGGTGTTCATAAGCGCCAGGGCCTTTCGCTCAGTGTGCGCTCGGGGATTCGCACGTCGGCGAAATCGACATGCCACCTACGGTGCCGTTGTAAACCCCTCTGACCGTTTTGCGGACCTCTGGGTCCCTCGAACGGCGGATCCAAACGCCCATTCACGTGTGCTTCGCGCTCCGGTAGATTCGACCCCATGAACACGGGGAGTGACCGCGAGACCAACGAGTCCGCAACCGAGTCCGCCGCCACCGAGCCTGCCGCCGGGGCCGAGTCCGCGGCCAAGGAGGAAGCGCCGCACGTCTCCAAGGCGCCCGCCTTCATCAAGGCCCGCCGCGGGCTGCACCTGAGCTGGCAGGTCGGAGTCTTCGTCGTCGGCCTCGCCGTCATCGGCGCCGGCATCGCCATGCTCGTCCTGCCCGGCCCCGGCTGGGTCGCGATCTTCGCGGGTCTCGCGATCTGGGCCACCGAGTTCGCCTGGGCCCACCTCGTGCTGCGCTGGACCAAGCGCAAGGTCAGCGAGGCGGCGCAGAAGGCCCTCGACCCCCGGGTCCGGCGCCGCAACATCATCCTGACCAGCGTCGGCCTCGTCATCGCGGGCGCGCTGATCGGCTTCTACCTGTGGAAGTACGGGCTCGTCCTGCCCTGGAACCTCAAGGACCAGTGAGCGCTCCGGCCCGTGGCCGGGAGCACCGCTGACATGCGGTAATGTTTGCGGTGCGTCCGGGCGATTAGCTCAGTGGGAGAGCACTTCGTTCACACCGAAGGGGTCACTGGTTCGAACCCAGTATCGCCCACCCGGACCAGAGGCCCGGAGACTTTCACAGTCTCCGGGCCTCTGGCGTTTCCCCTCGCGGAGGACCTCCGCCGCAGGCCCTCTGCGGGCCTTCCGCAGGCCCTGCGCGGGCCACTCCCCGGCCCCCGCCCGAGACAGGTGCCCCTGGCGTCACCTCAGCCTGCCGATCGCCTCTCGCAGCCGCCGGGCGTCCCGCAGCCGCTTCTCGTAGGTGGCCCCCACCGCCAGCAGCAGCACCCCGGCCAGCGCCGGCGGCAGCCAGCGCGGCAGCGCGTCCACGACCTGCACCACGTACGGGGTCAGCTCGTGCAGGGCCACCGCCACCAGCGTCGCCCCGCCCAGCAGCAGCGGGGCCCGGAGCCGGCGCCGCGCCCCGGCCAGGGTCACCGCGAGCGCGGCGACACCCAGCAGCAGCGGCCGCAGCCAGTGCGGGTCGGCCCACACCGCGAGGGTGCTCGGCAGCAGGGTCGCCGCCAGGCCCGGCCCGTACGCCGTCCAGGAGGCGGCCAGCGGGTCCCGGCGGCGCCGCAGGAACCCCGCCGCCAGCGCCGCCGCCGACACCGGCAGCGTGTACGCCTCGGGCACCGTCACCCCCGAAGCCGCCAGCCGCACCCAGGTCGCCGCCAGGAACAGCGCCCCCGCCGCCCAGCCCGCCGAACGGCGCTCCGGCCGCACGGCCGCCCCCGCGCAGACCGCACCGGCCAGCCCCAGGACCAGCGCGAGCACCGGCGTGGCCGCCGACTCGGCCCCGACGGCCAGCAGCACCGCGAGGAGCACCGCTCCGGCCGCCGTGAGCTCCGCCGGAGCCCTCACGAGGCCCAGCCGCGGCCCGAGCGCCGCCACCACCGCGGGAACCACCAGCACCGGCGGACCCCACCACGCCACCGGGAGCTCCAGCAGCGCGCCCAGCGCCACCGCCAGCAGGGCCGCGTACCCGACGGCGAAGGCCGCCGCCGCACGCCTGGCCCACGCTGAGCCGGGCCGGTACGCCGCCCCCGCCGCCGAAGCCGCGCCCAGCAGGCCCAGCACCGCGAAGGTGGCCAGTCGGCCGTCCAGGGCCGCCAGGGACACGTTCAGGGCCCCCGCCGCCGCACAGGCCCCCGCCGCGATCCCGAGGCCCGGGGCGACCGCCGGGGTCCGCAGGGCGAGGGTTCCCGCCGCCAGGGTCACCGCCAGCTGTGCCACAAGGACCGGGCCCGCCGGCAGGCCGGCCGCCACCGGGGCCGTGAACAGCCCCGCCCAGCCCAGCGCCACCGTCGCGGCGGCCGCCGCCGGCTTCAGACGCTCCGGAACCACCCGCAGCAGCCACCACGCGGCCGCCGCCGTCAGCAGCAGCGCCACCACCGGGGCCAGGCCCGTCGCGTGTCCGGCCGCCGGGGGCGGGGTCGTCGGCGCCCACACCTCGTCCAGCACCCGCAGCCGGGCCGCCGCCACCGTCACCACCCACGACGCGCCCCACACCGCCGTCAGCGCCGCCACCCCCGCACCGGCCAGGGAGAGGCCGCGCCGGACCGGAGCCGGGAGCACTGGGGCCCGTACCGCCCCCAGCAGGGGCAGCGCCACCACCAGGTAGGCCACCGCGGCCCAGGAGGACCCCACCCCCGGGGCCACCAGCCCGCCCGCCGCCGCCACCGCCGCGACACCGGCCGCCACGGCGAAGGCCGGGAGCCCCGCCGGACGCCAGGCCACCGCCACACCGAGCGCGCACACCGCCGCCAGCAGCGCCGCCGCTGCCAGCGGCAGGCCACCCGACTCCGGCGCCACCGACTCGCCCAGCCCCATCAGCAGCGCGGCCCCGCCCGTCACCGAGCCGGTGACCGTGCCCCACACCGACCAGCGCCCCGGGCGGACCAGCGCGAGCGCCGCGTCCAGTGCCGCCGTCGCCAACAGCGCCCAGCCCAGGGCGATCCCGTTGCCGCCCGCCGCCACCGCGGCCAGCTGCAACGGCAGCTGCGCCGTCAGCACCGCCGCGGGCAACGGGATCCGCAGCTCCGGCAGCGCGAGCCCGTACCCGGCCCACACCGCCGCCAGCACCGCGGCCGCCCCCGCCGCGTAGGCGGTGCCGTCGGTGTCCGGCATCCCGACCGCGTACAGCGCGTAGGCGTCGAGCACCGTCAGCAGCAGCCCGACCGCGCCCACCGCCTCGGCCGTCGACCGCAGCCCGCGGCGCAGCAGCGCCGCGGGGGCGCCCAGCGCCGCCGCCGTCACCACGGCGAGTACGGCGCTGCGCCCCGCGATGCCCAGGGAACCCCAACTGACCAGCGTGAACGCCAACGCGGCCACGGCCAGCAGCACCGCGCCCAGGATCAGCAGCACGTTCTGCGCACTCGGGGCCGAGGCCTCCGGCCCGCCCTGCGCCGGCTTAGGCCCGGCGGGATGAGCGGGCACCCCCCAGGCCAAGGGGGCCTGAACGCGCAGCAGCCACTCCCGACGGCTCAGCAGGTAGTGACGCCGGGCGTCGAGTTGAATCAGCTCGCGGTCGATGAGCACCAGCTCTTCGGCCGGCGGCAGGGAGTTGTCCATGTGCGGAGTGTCGCCCCGGCCGCGCCCCGGGCACATGGGTGCGCGTACTCATCCCTGGACGAATTCCGGCTGAGTAGGGGTGTCGCGTCCCGCCCCGCGTCAGACTGGGTCCATGGACCCGAGCCGTGGCCGCCGCGACCGCTGGACCCACTACCGCTTCCGCAGCGTGTGGGACCTCGACGCCCCGCCTGCCCGCGTCTACGCCGCCCTCGAGCGGCCCGAGGCCTACCCGCTGTGGTGGCCGCAGATCCGCGAGGCCCTCCCCTCCGGCGACGAGCGCAGCGGCACCGCCCTCATCCGCTCGGCCCTCCCGTACACCCTGCGCGTGAGCGCCGACGAGCTCCTGCGCGACCCCGCGCGCGGAATCCTGGAGGTCGCCCTGCACGGCGACCTGGAGGGCTGGGCGCGCTGGACCGTCGGTCCGCGGCACGGCGGAGCGCGCGCCCTCTACGAGCAGGAGGTCGAAGTCCACCGGCCCCTCATGCGGTGGCTCTCGCTCCCCGGACGGCCCGTGTTCCGGCTCAACCACACCCTGATGATGCGGGCCGGGCGGCGCGGACTCGCCGCACATCTGGCAGCCGGAGCCGAAGCGGTTTGAACCAGCCCCGAGCCTTCTGTATTGTTCAGTCCGTTCCCGGGCGATTAGCTCAGCGGGAGAGCACTTCGTTCACACCGAAGGGGTCACTGGTTCGATCCCAGTATCGCCCACCGGGACAGGCCGGTCCGTCTTATGACGGACCGGCCTTCCGCATGTACGGGCCCGGTACGCACGGGCCCCTGCCGTACGGGAGCCGCGCCTTCGGACCCTTCCGCTACGCCGCCTGCGGCAGCTCCGGCCGCAACGGCCAGTGCGGATCCACCGGCTCCGGCGTCCCCTGCCGGGCGAACCAGGCCTGCAGCCCCCGCGCCTGCGCCGCGTGCCAGACCTGCTGCAAGGTGTGCAGCTCCGCCGGGGACAGCCGCTCCAGCCGCCCCGCGAACCGCCGGCCCACCGCCCGTACGAGCTCCAGCGAGGCGAGGGCGTCCGCCGCCGCGTCGTGCGCGGCCTCCAGCTCTATCCCGTAGTGCGCGCACAGGTCCGTCAGCGTCCGGCGCCCCTTGCGGTAGCGGTCCAGGTGCTTGTCGAGCACCCGTGGATCCAGCACCGTCAGCGGCCGGTTGTCCAGGTAGCGCGCCAGCGAGGAAGCCCGGTGCCGACGCAACTCCCGGTCCAGCAGCGTCAGATCGAACGGCGCGTTCATCACCACCACCGGCCGCCCCGCCAACTGCTGCTCCCCGAGCGCGCGGGCTATCTCCTCCACCACCGGCGCGGGCCAGCGCCCGTTGCGCTGGAGGTGGTCGTCGGTCAGGCCGTGCACTTCCGTGGCTCCCGGAGGTACCGGGACACCGGGATTGACCAGCCAGCGCGTCGAGCGGACCCGGCCGCCCGCGCACTCCTGGACTATGAGCGCGGCGGACACGATCCGGTCCTGTTCCACGTCCACCCCGGTCGTCTCCGTGTCGAATGCGGCCAGCGGGCCCTCGTACCAGCGTGTCATGGCGAACTCCTCGTCACCCGTGGACGGATGGGGCGCATCCGGGCACCGCGCCACAGGACCTGCCACCCTTCCCCGCATCGGTTGTACCCGGGCTCTTTGCCGCGTACGCCGTTTGCGCCACGCCGACTGCGGAGACAACTCCAGTGGGGGACCGCACACATGACCGGTCGTCACCCCGAACCCCTCGTAGAAGAGCCCGGAAGGCATGGGGAGCCGGCCATGGCGCTCGCACAGCCCGAACCGGGCGGGGTGCTCGCTGGTCAGATCGAGCCGCGGACCGACCCGCGGAGCGGACCGCTGCGCGGCACACTCGCCACCACCGCCTGCATGGAAACCCTCCAGGTGGGATACCTGCACGCAGTCGTCGCCGCGGCCGGCTGCTCGCTCTCCCAGCCCTTTCCGGACAACGGCATCGACTGGCACGTCAGCCACGGATCACCCGAGCACGTGATCGACGACGAGGTGACCATCAAGGTCCAGCTGAAGGCGACCTACCAGATACCGCCCAGACCGGTCGGGCCCACCTTCGGCTTCACCCTCGACAACGAGCACCTGGTGAAGCTCGCCCGCAGCCCGGTCGCCGTGCACAAGATCCTCGTGGTGATGCTCGTACCGCGGGAACGCGACCAATGGCTCAGCGCCGGACACGACCGGCTCGACCTGCGGCACTGCTGCTACTGGACCAATCTCGCCGGACACCCCGTGACCGGCCGGCGCCGGACCACCGTACGGATCCCGACCACGCGGATCTTCGACGACCGGGCGCTCTGCGCGATCATGACCCGGGTCGGGTCGGGAGGGACACCTTGATGAACTGGCAGTCACCGCACCTGGAGCCGTACCCGCTCCCGTCCCCGCAGTTCGGCGCCGCCGCACCCGATCCCGCCCAGGTCGATCCGCTCGTGCTCGGCGCCCTGCTGCACCGGCACGGCTGGCTGCGCCGCGGCGGCGCGGCCGGACGCTACGGGCGCTGGACCCCGCCGGCCCCCCACGGGAGCGACAGCCGGGGCACCAGCCTCCTCGTCCCCGAGAGCCGGGCCTTCCCGGACTGCGCCGACCTCCTCGAAGAGGCCCTCACCGCCCTCTCGCGCAGCGCGCTGCCCTCGGCCCGCGAGGTGCTCTACGGGCTCAGCGTGCCGAGCGACGAGATCCGCTGGGAGCGGGAGATCCCGCAGGGGGCGTACGGGCTCCGGGGCGAGGCCGACTGGACCGTCCAGGAACAGCTGCGCTCGGCCGCACGCCAGCTGCTCCTCGCCGGGGCACTGGCCGACCGGGCCCGCGCCGGGTACTACGGCGCACGGCACCGGGGGCAGGCGGAGCGGGCGCTGGACGGGGTGCTGGTCGGGCCGGCCCCCGGCGGGCGCCGGCTCACCGCGTACGTCCCCGTGGACGGGGGCCGCGGCACCGTGATCCGGCTCCACCACGCCCTGCACGCGGCCCGCGAAGCCGTGGACTACCAGCGGGCCACCGGAGGCATGGAAGCCTTCGACGCTGCGGTCGAAGCCGGGGTCAGCCGGGAACTGGCCGAAGCGCTCATCGCGCTGGTCCGCGGCTCCGAGGGGGCCCGGGTGGCCCTCGCGTGGGCCCCGGCCGCGGGGGTCCCGGCGGGCTGCGCGGCCAGGCCGGAGCCGGTGGAGTTCTCGCCCGGGGACCTCCCGGTGCTCCGGGACGCGGCCGCCCGCTACACGCGGGACGAGCCGGCCGTCCCCGTCCGGGTGGCGGGCGCGGTGGTCCGGATGCGGCGCTCGGCCCCCGGGGGCGGGGGCACGGTCCGGCTGCGGGTCCTCGCCGGGGCGGAGATCCCGTACATCCGGGTGGTGCTCGACGAGGAGTCGTACCGGGTGGCGGGCCACGCGCACCTGGTCGGGCTGCCGATCCGGGTGAGCGGTCGCCTGCAGCGGCGGGGCGGGTTCCGTCGGCTGACCGATGCCACTGACGTCCGTCCCGTCCCCCTGGACGAGGTCGAGCGCGACCGCCTCATGAAGTCCCTGGACGGGGACGACGCCCTCGACCC
This sequence comes from Streptomyces sp. GL_140, assembly GCF_057834465.1. NCBI lineage: Bacteria > Bacillati > Actinomycetota > Actinomycetes > Kitasatosporales > Streptomycetaceae > Streptomyces > Streptomyces sp. GL_140. Next base: position 1,727,672 of record NZ_CM174404.1, on the reverse strand, counting down.
GGGGGACGTCCTCCCGTCGGACGACTGACCCGTCCCTGCGGGGCTCGTCCCCTACCCGCCCTTCCACCATCCCCCAGACTCCGTCCGGGGGGACCCCCAGCCGGGCGCTGCCCGGACCCGGTCCTCAAACGCCGGACGGGCTGAATTTCGCCGCGCAGCGGCAAATCCAGCCCTGCCGGGCAAATTCAGCCTCGCCCGGGGCCCCTCCCAGCGGTAGCTGGGGGAGTTTGAGGCGCGGGGTCCGGGGCGGAGCCCCGGGAGCGGCGCCGCTCGGTGGGCGGACCCCGGCCGGAACAACCGTTTAGCGGCGCAGCCACTCCGCTCGGTACGATTCAGGCGCGCAGCCATCCGCTCGCGCACCCCCCTGAGTCAGGAGAGACCGTGTCAGACGTCCGTGTGATCATCCAACGCGATTCCGAGCGGGACGAGCGCGTGGTGGCCACGGGCACTACGGCGGCGGAGCTCTTCGCCGGCGAGCGCACCATCGTCGCCGTGCGCATCGCCGATGAGCTGAAGGACCTCTCCTACGAGGTGCGGGACGGCGAGACCGTCGAGCCGGTGGAGATCTCCTCCGAGGACGGGCTCAACATCCTGCGCCACTCGACCGCGCACGTCATGGCGCAGGCCGTGCAGGAGCTCTTCCCCGAGGCCAAGCTGGGCATCGGCCCGCCGGTCCGGGACGGCTTCTACTACGACTTCGACGTCGCGAAGCCCTTCACCCCCGATGACCTCAAGGCCATCGAGAAGAAGATGCAGGAGATCCAGAAGCGCGGGCAGAAGTTCGCCCGCCGCGTGGTCACCGACGAGGCGGCCCGCGAGGAGCTGGCGAACGAGCCGTACAAGCTGGAGCTGATCGGCCTCAAGGGTTCGGCGGCGACCTCGGACGACGGCGCGGACGTCGAGGTGGGCGGCGGCGAGCTGACCATCTACGACAACCTCGACGGCAAGACCGGCGACGTGTGCTGGTCCGACCTGTGCCGCGGCCCGCACCTGCCGACCACCCGCAACATCCCCGCGTTCAAGCTCATGCGCAACGCCGCCGCCTACTGGCGCGGCAGCGAGAAGAACCCGATGCTCCAGCGCATCTACGGCACCGCGTGGCCGTCGAAGGAGGAGCTGAAGGCCCACCTCGACTTCCTCGTCGAGGCCGAGAAGCGCGACCACCGCAAGCTCGGCACCGAGCTCGACCTGTTCTCCGTGCAGGACGAGATCGGCTCCGGCCTGGCCGTCTTCCACCCGCGCGGTGGCGTCATCCGCCGCACCATGGAGGACTACTCGCGCAAGCGGCACGAGGAAGAGGGCTACGAGTTCGTCTACACCCCGCACGCCACCAAGGGCACCCTCTTCGAGAAGAGCGGTCACCTGGACTGGTACGCGGAGGGCATGTACCCCCCCATGCAGCTCGACGGTGGTACCGACTACTACCTCAAGCCCATGAACTGCCCGATGCACAACCTGATCTTCGATGCGCGCGGCCGCTCCTACCGCGAGCTCCCGCTGCGCCTGTTCGAGTTCGGCACCGTGTACCGGTACGAGAAGTCGGGCGTGGTCCACGGCCTGACCCGCTCGCGCGGTTTCACCCAGGACGACGCGCACATCTACTGCACCAAGGAGCAGATGGCGGAGGAGCTCGACCGCACGCTGACCTTCGTGCTGAACCTGCTCCGCGACTACGGTCTGACCGACTTCTACCTGGAGCTGTCGACCAAGGACCCGGAGAAGTTCGTCGGCTCGGACGAGGTCTGGGAGGAAGCGACCGCGACCCTCCAGAAGGTGGCCGAGAAGCAGGGCCTCCCGCTGGTCCCGGACCCGGGCGGCGCCGCGTTCTACGGCCCGAAGATCTCGGTGCAGTGCCGCGACGCGATCGGCCGCACCTGGCAGATGTCGACCGTGCAGCTCGACTTCAACCTGCCGGAGCGCTTCAACCTGGAGTACACCGGCCCCGACGGCACCAAGCAGCGCCCGGTCATGATCCACCGCGCGCTGTTCGGTTCCATCGAGCGGTTCTTCGCCGTGCTGCTGGAGCACTACGCGGGTGTCATGCCGCCGTGGCTCGCCCCGGTCCAGGCGGTCGGCATCCCGATCGGCGACTCGCACATCGAGTACCTGCAGGAGTTCGCCGCCGAGGCGAAGAAGAAGGGCCTGCGGGTCGAGGTGGACGCCTCGTCCGACCGGATGCAGAAGAAGATCCGCAACCAGCAGAAGCTCAAGGTCCCGTTCATGATCATCGTCGGTGACGAGGACATGGCCGCGGGCACCGTCTCCTTCCGCTACCGCGACGGTTCGCAGGAGAACGGCGTCCCGCGCGACGAGGCGCTGGCCAAGTTGGTCAAGGTCGTCGCGGACCGCGTCCAGGTCTGAGGCGTTTGAAGCACGAAGAGCGGGCCTCCGGGGAGATCAGTTCCCCGGAGGCCCGCTCTCGTCCTCCCGGCGGAAGACCTGGAGCATCCAGGACGAGAACGAGCCCGTCACCGCGCCCAGCAGCGCCAGCCCGCACGCCATCATGCCCGCCGCGATGATCCGGCCTCCCGGCGTCACCGGGGCCATGTCCCCGTAGCCGACGGTCGTCAGGGTCTCGCACACCCACCAGACCGCGTCGCCGAAGGTGTGGATCGTGGCTCCCGGAGCCCTGCGCTCGAAGTGGTAGACGCCGAGCGCTCCCGCGAAGCCGAGCAGACCCGCCGACAGACCGGCGTACGCCATCACGCGCGCGTACAGCCCCAGGCGCGGGCGGTCGCTCCTGGCCTGCAGCGCGGTGTGGACCTTGACCATGCGCAGCGGCCGCAGCATCGGCAGCGCCACGACCAGCGTGTCCAGCCAGTGCACGCGGACGAAGCACGGGGGCCGCATACCGCTCAGGACCAGGCGGACCGCGTAGTCCACGACGAAGCAGAGCCAGGTCAGCGCGACCAGGACGAGGCCGATGTCCCGCCACAGCGGGTGGGCCCGGTAGGCGAGCACGGCCACGGCGTAGCCGGCGAGGAAGATCAGGGACGCGTAGAACAGCGGCAGTTCGGTCCGGCGTTCCCAGACCTCGTCACGGGTCTCGGATGCATCGTGCATGGGGTCAGCATCGCGGCCCCGGCACTCAGCTTTGCCCCGGCGACACGCCGTGCGGGGGCAAGGTCATATGCTGCATCCCATGACGATTGAGCCGGAGCAGCAGATCGGTGTGGGCACGCAGGACGCGTTCCAGCGTCTGTGGACGCCCCACCGGATGGCCTACATCCAGGGGGAGAACAAGCCGACCGGGCCGGAGGCCGGGGACGGCTGTCCCTTCTGCGGGATTCCGGACATGTCCGATCAGGACGGCCTGGTCGTGGCGCGCGGCAAGCACGTCTACGCCGTGCTGAACCTGTACCCGTACAACGGCGGCCACCTCATGGTCGTGCCCTACCGGCACGTCGCCGACTACACGGACCTGGACGCCGCCGAGACCCTCGAACTCGCGGACCTCACGAAGCGGGCGATGGTCGCGCTGCGCAAGGCCTCCGGGGCGCACGGGTTCAACATCGGCATGAACCAGGGCCAGGCCGCGGGCGCCGGGATCGCCGCGCACCTGCACCAGCACATCGTGCCCCGCTGGGGCGGGGACACGAACTTCATGCCGGTCGTGGGCCACACCAAGGTGCTGCCCCAACTCCTCGCGGACACCCGCCAGATGCTCGCGGACGCCTGGCCGGTCGACTAGCCGCAGGGCGCGGCACCCGGCTTTTGCCGGTGCCGCGCCCCAGGGCCTGTCGTCAAGAGACGGCCTACGCGTCGTAGACGTCCGCCTTGCGCGGCGCCGCGTCCTGGATCAGGCCGCTGACGATCGACGAGCGGTTGGTGAAGCGCTCGGTGTCCACGCCGTTCTCCTCCAGGACCCGCATCGCGGCGGCGTGCACCGCCCTCAGGACGGGGGTCGCGGCGCGCATCGCGTCGTCCGCCATGAAGCGGTGGCGCCACGGCTGGTCGGCCCAGACGTGGCGGACTCCGAAGGGCTCGGGCAGCACGAGCTTGCCGCCCAGGAACTCCAGGAGCGGCGGGTACCAGGTGAAGGGGGCGCGCACGGCGAGGCGCACGACCTCGCTCGTGTCGACCAGGGGCAGCGGGCGCTCCACCATCTCCCAGAACCGTATGGACTTGGGGACCTCGACCACGGGGGGCTTGGACTTCGTGGTGAACAGGCCGTTCAACGGGCCGAGCGCGTGGCCCGTGACCTCCACGCGCAGGGTCTTGTAGAGCACGGTGACCGTCACCAGCATGGTGATGACGAGCTGGCCGTCCCAGAGCGGGTACTGGATGCCGAGGTAGTGCCGGTTGCCACCGCTGAACTGCTGCTCGTTGCAGATCCGGGTGATCTCGTGCGGCTTGATCAGGAAGGTGTCCACGTCCGCGCCGGTGGGGCGGGTGACCTCCTTGGCACCCTCACCGACCGGAGCGACGATCCAGTGCATGATCGAGGCGGGCGGCAGGCCTCCGGTGTGCAGGGGGCCGCGCTCCAGCTTGCGCAGCTGGGTGTCGATCGCGCGTATGACGTCCCAGCTGCGGAACGGGTGGATCTCGGCGCCCTCGGTCTTGGGGGCCAGCTCCTCGGCCATCTGCCAGCTGCCCCAGCGGGTGCCCATGCCGAGGATGCCCTTGGGGCCGGCGTAGAAGACGGAGTTGCTGCGGTCCTCGGCGGTGAGCTTGGCCAGGGAGTGGCGCAGGTCCTCGCGGGCCTTCTCGTCGGGGTTGCCGGGGACGGCTTCGGGGATCTTGGCCGCGACCCCGCCACCGCCGGCCAGGAGGCCGTCCCAGCGGGAGCGCATGTCCTCGGCGGTGGCCTCGCAGAGCCGGCGGGCGAAGAACCAGCCGAGGACCGGGGCGATGACCATGGCACGGACGTACAGCCCGAGGACCCCGGTCACCGGCAGCCGGAACATCAGGACGGCGACGACGATACCCACACCGACCAGGAGCGCCGTGCCCATCCAGGAGGCGCGCTTGGCCTTGGAGGCGGCCAGGGCCTTGCGGCCCGCGAAGAGGCCGAGCCACAGGAGCAGGCCGGGGAGGAACACGACCCCGCAGACGAGCATGATCCAGCGGAGCTTGCGGTCGCGTTCCTTGCGGATGCGGGAGGCGGCCAGGCAGTGCTCGACGACGGTCTGCGGGTCGGCGCCGAAGGACTGGATGAGCGGTTTGCGGGTGGGCGGGATCGTGCGCGCCTCGACGGCGCGGCAGAAGGCCTCGCCGAGGTTGGGTGCGAGGAGAGGGATCTTGCCGGGTTTGACGACGGACTCGTGGTACTCGTTGTTGGCGCCGAGTATGACGTCCAGCTTCGTGTCGCCTCCGCCGTCCCGGTAGGCCGCGGAGGAGAGGGCGTTGGTCGCCGCGGTCTGCCCGCTGCCGCCCTGGAGCGGGATCTGCGCCCCGGGCCTGAAGTCGAATCCGTCGTCCGCCACCGTTGCCCCCATCGCTGTGCGTCGTGCTCGTGTGCGGGTCCGCCCGCCCGCCTGCCTGTCGGCTCACTTGCGTGATGTCTCAGCTCTACCCGCTCCACCCCGCGGACGAGCCTATCGGCGGATTCCTCCCCATGGTGAGGGGACAGGCAAATGCCGCCCACCGCAAGCGGGTTGGGTGGGCGGCTCGGATGGTGCTATGTCAACTGGCTTCCCTTCTCTGCCTGTTCGCGTAGCTTGTCCGCCAGCTGTGGCGGCATCGGCTCGTGGCGCGCGTAGGTACGGCTGAAGCGTCCGGTGCCGTGCGATACGGAACGCAGTTCGACGGCGTAGCGGCCGATCTCGATCTCGGGGATCTCCGCGAGGACGCGGCTGCGGCCCGGGGTGGCCCGGTCGGTGCCGACGACCCGGCCGCGGCGGCCCGCGAGGTCGCTCATGACGGGTCCGACGTACTCGTCCGGGACCAGTACGGAGACCTCTGCCACCGGTTCGAGGAGGTGGATGGCGGCCCCGGCAGCGGCCTCGCGCAGGGCGAGGGCGCCGGCGGTCTGGAAGGCGGCGTCGGAGGAGTCCACCGAGTGGGCCTTGCCGTCGAGGAGGGTGATGCGCACGTCGACGAGCGGGTAGCCGGCCGCGACCCCCCGGGCGGCCTGCGCGCGGACGCCCTTCTCGACCGAGGGGATGAACTGGCGGGGGACGGCTCCGCCGACGACCTTGTCGACGAACTCGACGCCGCTGCCGGGCGGCAGCGGATCGACCTGGATCTCGCAGATGGCGAACTGGCCGTGGCCGCCGGACTGTTTGACGTGCCTGCCGCGGCCGGCGGCCTTGGCGCCGAAGGTCTCGCGGAGGCTGACCTTGTGGGGGACGGGGTCGACCTGGACCCCGTAGCGGGTGCGCAGGCGTTCGAGGGCGAGGTCCTGGTGGGCTTCGCCGAGGCACCACAGGACGAGCTGGTGCGTGTGCGGGTTCTGTTCGAGCCGCATCGTGGGGTCTTCGGCGACGAGGCGGGCCAGGCCCTGGGAGAGCTTGTCCTCGTCGGCCTTGCTGTGGGCCTCGATGGCCAGGGGGAGCAGCGGGTCGGGCATGGACCAGGTCTCCATGAGGAGGGGCTGGTCCTTGGCGGAGAGGGTGTCTCCGGTCTCGGCGCGGGTGAGCTTGGCCACGCAGGCCAGGTCGCCGGCGATGCAGTGGGTCAGGGTGCGCTGCTGTTTGCCGAAGGGGGAGGTGAGGGTGCCGATCCGTTCGTCGGCCTCGTGGAGGTCCTGGTCCCGGGGGCTTCCGTTCTCGCGGCTCGGGGCTGTGCGGCTTCCGCCGTCGGGGCCCCGGCCGTCCGGGCCCTGACCGTCCGGCCCGTGGCCGTTGGCGTGCCGGCCGGCGTGGCCGCTGACGTGGACGGTCTCGTCGGGGCGCAGGGTGCCGGAGAAGACCCGGACCAGGGAGACGCGGCCGACGTAGGGGTCGGAGGAGGTCTTGACGACCTCGGCGAGCAGCGGGCCCGCGGGGTCGCAGGTGACGGCGGGGCGGTCGGCGCCGCCGGGGGTGGTGACGGTGACGGGGGCGCGTTCCAGGGGGGTGGGGAAGCCGCCGGTGATCAGTTCCAGGAGTTCTACGGTACCCAGGCCCTTGCGGGCGCCCTCGGCGGCGGGGGCAGCCATCAGGACGGGGTGGAAGGTGCCCCGGGCCACCGCGCGCTCCAGGTCGTCCACGAGGGTCTTGAGGTCGATGTCCTCGCCGGCCAGGTAGCGGTCCATGAGGGTCTCGTCCTCGCTCTCGGCGATGATCCCCTCGATCAGGCGGGCGCGGGCTTCGGTGATGAGGTCGAGCTCGGCGGGGTCCGGATCGCGTTCGACGCGGTCCCCGGAGGTGTAGTCGTAGACCCGCTGCGAGAGCAGGCCGAGCAGTCCGGCGACCGGGGCGTGGCCGTCGTGGCCGGCGGGGCCGTGGAGGGGCAGGTAGAGGGGGCGGACGGCGTCGGGGTCGTCGGCGCCGAAGGCGTCCCCGCAGACGCTGGTCATCTGGCCGTAGTCGGCGCGGGCCGCTTCGAGGTGGGTGACGACGATGGCGCGGGGCATCCCGACGGCGGCGCATTCGTCCCAGACCATGCGGGTGGGGCCGCAGAGCCCGTCCCCGTCCTCGGCGGCCGAGACGACGAAGAGGGCGGCGTCGGCCGCGCGCAGACCGGCCCGGAGCTCTCCGACGAAGTCGGCGTATCCGGGGGTGTCGAGGATGTTGATCTTGATTCCGGCCCACTCGACGGGGACCAGGGAGAGCTGTACGGAGCGCTGGCGCCGGTGCTCGGTCTCGTCGTAGTCGGAGACGGTGGCCCCGTCCTCGACGCGGCCGGCGCGGTTCACGGCCCCCGCGGTCAGGGCCAGGGCTTCGACCAGGGTGGTCTTGCCGGATCCGCTGTGGCCGACCAGCACGACGTTCCGTACGGAGGCGGGGCGGTCGGCCGTCGGTGCCCTGCCGGCGGCTCCGGCTTGGTGTGATGTGGCTCCCATGATGCTCGTGCCTCCCGGTTGGAGAGGAAATGGGCTCCTTCGAGCTTTGCACTGCCGTCACACCGCGTCCATACGTCGTACCGGAGCCGCTCACCGGGGTGGCCGGGAGACGGGCGGGCACCGGGACGTGCTGGAGCCGTGCGGGAGCTGTGCCATAGGCGTGCCTGAGCTGTGCCTGAGCCGTGCCGGAGCCCCCTCCCCGGGGCGGCCCGCAGGCGCCCTTCGGGGCAGGTCGCAGGGGTGCCGATGGCGGAAGAACGGCCTCCGCGGCGTGAACCAGTGGGTGCGCGGCGCCGATGGGCCGGGGTGCTGGCTACGATGGGCCAGCCGGTGGCCGTGGTGGCCGTGCGGCCCAGCGACCCTCCGGGAAGGCCATGCTGAACAAGTACGCGCGTGCATTCTTCACGCGTGTTCTCACGCCATTCGCCGCTTTTCTGCTCAGGCTGGGAGTGAGTCCCGACGCGGTCACCCTCATCGGCACGGCCGGAGTGGTGGCGGGAGCACTGGTCTTCTTCCCCATGGGCGAGTTCTTCTGGGGCACGATCACCATCACGCTCTTCGTCTTCTCCGACCTGGTGGACGGGAACATGGCCCGCCAGGCCGGCGTCTCCAGCCGGTGGGGCGCGTTCCTCGACTCCACCCTCGACCGGGTGGCCGACGCGGCGATCTTCGGCGGGCTCGCGCTCTGGTACGCGGGCTCCGGGAACAACAACGCCCTCTGCGCGGTCGCGATCTTCTGCCTGGCCAGCGGGCAGGTGGTCTCGTACACCAAGGCGCGCGGGGAGTCGATCGGGCTGCCGGTGGCCGTCAACGGGCTCATCGAGCGCGCCGAACGACTGGTGATCACGCTGGTCGCGGCCGGTCTGTCCGGGCTGGAGACCTTCGGGGTGCCCTCGTGGATCGGCGTACTGCTGCCGATCGCGCTGTGGGTCGTCGCGGCGGGCTCGCTCGTGACGCTGATCCAGCGGGTGGTCACCGTACGGCGCGAATCGGCGGAGGCCGACGCGGCCGCGGCTGCCGCCGCCTCTCCGGGCGCCCCCGCCTCTCCCGAAAGCGGTACGGCCTGATGGGCAAGGCGCAGGACAAGCTGGTCGACGGGCTCTACGGGCTCGGCTGGGCCGGCGTCAAGAAGCTGCCCGAGCCCGCGGCGGCGGCCCTCGGCCGCCGGATCGCGGACTTCACGTGGAAGCGGCGCGGCAAGAGCGTGCTGCGCCTGGAGTCGAACCTGGCCAGGGTGGTGCCGGACGCGACGCCGGAGCGGCTGCGCGAGCTGTCGCAGGCGGGCATGCGCTCCTACATGCGGTACTGGATGGAGTCCTTCCGACTGCCGACCATGGCCAAGGAACGTTTCAGCACCGACGTGGACATGAAGGACGACCACATCCTGCGCGAGGCCCTGGCCTCCGGGCGCGGAGTCGTGGTCGCCCTGCCCCACCTGGCCAACTGGGACCTCGCCGGCGCCTGGGCCGTCACCCACATCGGCGTCCCGTTCACCACGGTCGCCGAGCGGCTCAAGCCGGAGACCCTCTACGACCGCTTCGTCGCCTACCGCGAGAGCCTGGGCATGGAGGTGCTCCCGCACAGCGGCGGCGCCGCCTTCGGCACGCTCGCGCGCCGGCTGCGCTCGGGCGGGCTGGTCTGCCTGGTCGCCGACCGCGACCTGTCGGCTTCCGGGGTGGAGGTCGACTTCTTCGGCTCCGCCGCGCGGATGCCGGCCGGACCCGCGCTGCTGGCGCAGCAGACCGGCGCGGTACTGCTGCCCGCCACCCTCTACTACGGCGCCACGCCCCGGATGTACGGCCGCATCCACTCCCCGGTGGACGTGCCCGAGAAGGGGACCCGGCAGGAGAAGACGGCCGCCATGACCCAGGCGCTCGCCGATGCCTTCGCACAGGGGATCGCCGAGCACCCGGAGGACTGGCACATGCTGCAGCGACTGTGGATCGACGACCTGGAGCCCCAGGGCGAGGAGCGCTCCGCGTGAAGATCGGCATCGTCTGCCCGTACTCGTGGGACGTGCCGGGCGGAGTCCAGTTCCACATCCGCGACCTGGCCGAACACCTGATCCGCCTCGGCCACGAGGTGTCGGTCCTGGCCCCGGCGGACGACGAGACCCCGCTGCCCCAGTACGTGGTCTCGGCGGGCCGGGCGGTGCCGGTGCCCTACAACGGCTCGGTCGCACGCCTGAACTTCGGCTTCCTGTCGGCCGCGCGGGTGCGGCGCTGGCTGCACGAGGGCGTCTTCGACGTGGTCCACATCCATGAGCCGACCGCGCCCTCCCTGGGCCTGCTGACCTGCTGGGCGGCGCAGGGCCCGATCGTGGCCACCTTCCACACCTCCAACCCGCGCTCGAGGGCCATGCTGGCGGCGTACCCGATCCTCCAGCCGGCGCTGGAGAAGATCAGCGCGCGGATCGCGGTGAGCGAGTACGCGCGGCGCACCCTCGTCGAGCACCTCGGCGGCGACGCGGTGGTCATCCCCAACGGCGTGGACGTGGACTTCTTCGCCAAGGCCGAACCGAACCCCTCCTGGTCCGGCCGGACCCTCGGCTTCATCGGCCGCATCGACGAACCGCGCAAGGGACTGCCCGTCCTGATGGCGGCCTTCCCCCGCATCGTCGAGGCGTGCCCGGACGTGCGCCTCCTGGTGGCGGGCCGCGGAGACGAGGAGGAGGCGGTCGCCTCCCTCCCGGCCGAGCTCCGCTCCCGGGTCGAGTTCCTCGGCATGGTCTCCGACGAGGACAAGGCGAGGCTGCTGCGCAGCGTCGACGTGTACGTGGCCCCGAACACCGGCGGCGAGAGCTTCGGCATCATCCTGGTCGAGGCCCTCTCGGCCGGGGCGGCCGTCCTGGCAGCCGACCTGGACGCCTTCGCGCAGGTCCTGGACCAGGGCGCGGCCGGCGAACTCTTCACGAACGAGGACCCCGACTCCCTGGCCGAATCGGCGATCGCCCTCCTGCACGATCCCGAACGCCGCGCAGCCCTCAGCACCCGCGGCTCCGCGCACGTACGCCGCTTCGACTGGTCCACGGTCGGCGCCGACATCCTGGCCGTCTACGAAACGGTGACGGACGGCGCAACCGCGGTGGCGGAGGACGAGCGGGTCCCGCTCCGGACCAGGCTGGGACTTTCGCGCGAAGCGTAGGCGGCACTGCCGCCCGCACCGGCACGCGCGCCGACCCGAGCGCGCCCGCCCGCGCCCGCCCGCGCCCGCCCGCCGAGGGGGCGGGTGCGCGAAAGCGGTGACCGGGCCGATGAAAGGTAAAGTCGCCGCCCGTGATCGAAACCCTTGTCTGGACTGCTCTGGCGCTCGGTGTCGTCGGGGTCTACCTCAGTTGGACCGCCGGGCGGCTCGACCGGCTGCACACGCGGATGGACGCCGCCCGGGCCGCGCTCGACGCCCAGCTCGTCAGGCGCGCCTCCGTGGTGGTGGAGGTGGCCACCTCGGGGGTCCTCGACCCCGCCTCCTCCATCGTGCTGTACGAGGCCGCGCACGCGGCCCGGCAGGCCGAGGAGGAGCACCGGGAGGTCGCCGAGAGCGAGCTGAGCCAGGCGCTGCGCGCGGTGTTCGCCGACGCCGGCCAGGTAGACGCGCTGAAGGCGGCACCGGGTGGGGTGGAGGCGGCCGAGGAGCTCGCGGCGGCGGTCCGCCGGGTGCCGATGGCCCGGCGGTTCCACAACGACGCCGTTCGCGCGGCCCGCGCCCTGCGCAGGCACCGCAAGGTCCGCTGGTTCCGGTTGGCCGGGCACGCGCCGTTCCCGTTGGCCTTCGAGATGGACGACGAGCCTCCGGTGGATCTGGCGGAACGCCCGTAACTTGTACCCAATGGCCAAAATGCGAAGAGCCACCGGCTGCACATTGGCCCTTGCAGTGGACTGCTCCAGAGGGTTTCCTCGGTCCAGTACCACCTGAATCTTCCTTTCGAGTGAGGTCAATCCGTGAGCACGCTTTCTTCCAACCCGCAGTCCGCTGAGTCGGCGATCGGCACCTCCCGCGTCAAGCGCGGCATGGCCGAGCAGCTCAAGGGCGGCGTGATCATGGACGTGGTCAACGCCGAGCAGGCGAAGATCGCCGAGGACGCCGGCGCCGTGGCCGTCATGGCCCTGGAGCGGGTCCCCGCCGACATCCGCAAGGACGGCGGCGTCGCCCGGATGTCCGACCCGAACATGATCGAAGAGATCATCGAGGCCGTCTCCATCCCGGTCATGGCGAAGTCCCGCATCGGCCACTTCGTCGAGGCCCAGGTCCTGCAGTCCCTCGGCGTCGACTACATCGACGAGTCCGAGGTCCTGACCCCGGCCGACGAGGTCAACCACTCCGACAAGTGGGCGTTCACGACCCCCTTCGTCTGCGGTGCCACCAACCTGGGCGAGGCCCTGCGCCGCATCGCCGAGGGCGCGGCCATGATCCGCTCGAAGGGCGAGGCCGGTACCGGCAACGTCGTCGAGGCCGTCCGTCACCTGCGCCAGATCAAGAACGAGATCGCCCGCCTGCGCGGCTACGACAACAACGAGCTGTTCGCCGCCGCCAAGGAGCTGCGCGCGCCGTACGAGCTCGTCAAGGAAGTTGCCGAGCTCGGCAAGCTCCCGGTCGTGCTGTTCTCCGCCGGTGGCGTCGCCACCCCGGCCGACGCCGCGCTGATGCGCCAGCTCGGTGCCGAGGGCGTCTTCGTCGGCTCCGGCATCTTCAAGTCGGGCGACCCGGCCAAGCGCGCCGCCGCCATCGTGAAGGCCACCACCTTCTACGACGACCCGAAGATCATCGCGGACGCCTCCCGCAACCTGGGCGAGGCCATGGTCGGCATCAACTGCGACACCCTCCCCGAGTCCGAGCGCTACGCCAACCGCGGCTGGTAATCACCTCATGACGAACACCCCCGTTATCGGCGTCCTGGCTCTCCAGGGCGATGTACGGGAGCACCTGATCGCCCTGGCCTCGGCTGACGCCGTGGCCAGGCCGGTCCGGCGTCCCGAGGAGCTCGCCGAGGTCGACGCCCTGGTGATCCCCGGCGGCGAGTCCACGACGATGTCGAAGCTCGCCGTGCTGTTCGGCATGCTGGAGCCGCTGCGCGAGCGCGTGCGGGCCGGGATGCCGGTCTACGGCACCTGCGCCGGCATGATCATGCTCGCCGACAAGCTCCTGGACGGCCGTGAGGACCAGGAGACCCTGGGCGGCATCGACATGATCGTGCGCCGCAACGCCTTCGGCCGCCAGAACGAGTCCTTCGAGGCGCAGGTCGACTTCGCGGGCATCGAGGGCGGCCCCGTCGAGGGCGTCTTCATCCGCGCCCCCTGGGTCGAGTCCGTCGGCGCCTCCGCCGAGGTGCTCGCCACATACGACGGCCACACCGTCGCCGTGCGCCAGGGCAACGTGCTCGCCACCTCGTTCCACCCCGAGCTCACGGGTGACGATCGGGTCCACGCGTACTTCGTCGACATGGTGCGCGCGGGGCTGTAACGGCGTCCCGGTAGGATCTGAGGCGAACATTGTTGGTGACGCGAAGGAGACAGGCAGATGTCCGGCCACTCTAAATGGGCTACGACGAAGCACAAGAAGGCCGTGGTTGACGCCAAGCGCGGCAAGCTCTTCGCGAAGCTGATCAAGAACATCGAGGTCGCGGCCCGTATGGGCGGCGCCGACATCGATGGCAACCCGACCCTCTTCGACGCCATCCAGAAGGCCAAGAAGAGCTCGGTGCCCAACAAGAACATCGACTCCGCGGTCAAGCGCGGCGGCGGCCTCGAGGCCGGCGGCGCCGACTACGAGACGATCATGTACGAAGGCTACGGGCCCAACGGCGTCGCGGTGCTCATCGAGTGCCTCACCGACAACCGCAACCGTGCCGCGTCCGACGTGCGGGTCGCCATGACCCGCAACGGCGGTTCGATGGCCGACCCGGGCTCGGTCTCGTACCTGTTCAACCGCAAGGGCGTCGTGCTCCTGCCCAAGGGCGAGCTCTCCGAGGACGACGTCCTGGAGACGGTGCTCGAAGCGGGTGCCGAGGAGGTCAACGACCTCGGAGACCAGTTCGAGATCATCAGCGAGGCCACCGACATGGTCGCGGTCCGTACCGCGCTCCAGACCGCCGGCATCGACTACGACTCGGCCGACTCCAACTTCCTGCCGACCATGCAGGTCGAGCTGGACGAGGAGGGCGCGCGCAAGATCTTCAAGCTCATCGACGCGCTGGAGGACAGCGACGACGTGCAGAACGTCTTCGCCAACTTCGACGTCTCGGACGAGGTCATGGAGAAGGTCGACGCCTGAGCTGCCCCTTGTGGCTAAACCCTCGCCGCTCTCGCGGAGGTGGTCGCTCGCCGTTGGGGTTGCTCAATTGACGGTTGCTGTATTCGACGGGCCGACAGGACACACCCTGTCGGCCCGTCGCTTTGTCAGTGGTGCCCGATAGCCTGCGTAGCTGCACGTACAGGAGATCGAAGGAGGGGGGGTGGGCATGCGCGTGCTCGGTGTTGACCCGGGACTGACCCGATGCGGTGTCGGCGTGGTCGAAGGCGTGGCCGGCCGCCCCCTGACGATGCTGGGCGTGGGAGTCGTACGGACGCCTGCGGACGCCGAGTTGGGGCTGCGGCTCGTCGGCATCGAGCAGGGCATCGAGGAATGGATCGACGAGTACCGGCCCGAAGTCCTCGCCGTGGAGCGGGTGTTCAGCCAGCACAACGTAAGCACCGTGATGGGCACCGCCCAGGCCAGCGCCGTCGCCATGCTGTGCGCCGCGCGCCGCGGACTGCCGGTCGCCCTGCACACCCCGAGTGAGGTCAAGGCCGCCGTCACCGGCAGCGGTCGCGCCGACAAGGCGCAGGTCGGAGCCATGGTCACCCGGCTGCTGCGGCTGCCGGCGCCGCCCAAGCCCGCCGACGCGGCGGACGCCCTCGCCCTCGCCATCTGCCACATCTGGCGGGCCCCCGCCCAGAACCGACTCCAGCAGGCGGTGGCCCGGCACGCCACCACCCTGAAAGGCCGCACCTCATGATCGCCTTCGTCAGCGGCCCGGTCGCCGCGCTCGCCCCCACCCTGGCCGTCATCGAGGTCGGGGGAGTGGGCATGGCCGTGCACTGCACGCCGAACACCATCGCCGGCCTGCGCACGGGCGAGACGGCCCGGCTGGCCACCTCCCTGGTCGTACGGGAGGACTCGCTGACCCTGTACGGGTTCGCCGACGACGACGAGCGGCAGGTCTTCGAGCTGCTGCAGACCGCGAGCGGGGTCGGGCCGAAGCTCGCGCAGGCGATGCTCGGGGTGCACAGCCCGGACGCGCTGCGGCTCGCCGTGTCCATGGGGGACGAGAAGGCGCTGATGGCCGTCTCCGGCATCGGGAAGAAGGGTGCGCAGAAGCTCCTGCTGGACCTCAAGGACAAGCTCGGCGCACCGCTGGGGTCGAGCGGCATGGTCGGTGCGCAGCGTGCGGTGGCCTCCGGCCCGGCGCCGTGGTCGGAACAGCTGTCCGCGGCGCTGATCGGTCTGGGCTATGCCGCCCGGGACGCGGACGAGGCCGTCTCCGCGGTGACCCCCCAGGCGGAGGCCGCCATCGCCGCCGGCGGTTCCGCCCCGGTCCCGCAGCTGCTGCGCGCGGCCCTGCAGACTCTGAACCGGGCCCGGTGACGACCGCCTGCGCGGCGCCCCAGCAGACGGCCCGCACGCGACGGACCACCGCACCACCGAGAAGGCAGACTGAACACCGTGAACTGGGATGACGAGAGCGACGACCGGATCGTCGCAGCCGCGGCGGACGGCGAGGACACCGCCGTCGAGGCGGCCCTGCGGCCCAAGGACCTCGGCGAGTTCGTCGGCCAGGAGAAGGTCCGCCAGCAGCTGGACCTCGTCCTGAAGGCGGCCCGCCAGCGCGGGGCCACCGCCGATCACGTGCTGCTGTCGGGCGCCCCGGGGCTGGGGAAGACCACCCTGTCCATGATCATCGCCGCCGAGATGGGCGCGCCGATCCGGATCACCTCCGGCCCGGCCATCCAGCACGCCGGCGACCTCGCCGCGATCCTCTCCTCCCTACAGGAGGGCGAGGTCCTCTTCCTCGACGAGATCCACCGCATGTCCCGGCCCGCCGAGGAGATGCTGTACATGGCCATGGAGGACTTCCGGGTCGACGTGATCGTCGGCAAGGGTCCGGGGGCCACCGCGATCCCGCTGGAGCTGCCCCCGTTCACGCTGGTCGGCGCGACCACCCGGGCCGGGCTGCTGCCCCCGCCGCTGCGCGACCGCTTCGGGTTCACCGGGCACATGGAGTTCTACGCCCCCGAGGAGCTGGAGCGCGTCATCCACCGCTCCGCGCGCCTCCTCGACGTGGAGATCGACACGGCGGGCGCCGCCGAGATCGCCGGCCGCTCCCGCGGCACCCCCCGCATCGCCAACCGGCTGCTGCGCCGGGTCCGCGACTACGCCCAGGTCAGGGCCGACGGCGTGATCAACCGCGAGGTCGCCGGTACCGCCCTGAAGGTCTACGAGGTGGACGAGCGCGGGCTGGACCGGCTGGACCGGGCCGTCCTGGAGGCGCTGCTGAAGCTCTTCGGCGGCGGGCCCGTCGGGCTGTCGACGCTCGCGGTGGCCGTCGGCGAGGAGCGGGAGACCGTCGAAGAGGTGGCCGAGCCGTTCCTCGTGCGCGAGGGGCTCTTGGCCAGGACCCCCCGGGGCCGGGTCGCGACCCCGGCCGCATGGGCTCACCTGGGACTTGTTCCGCCGATGCAGACCGGTGGCGGATCAAGCGGACAACAGGGGCTGTTCGGGGCCTGACGGCGCGGAGGTTCGCCTCGTCAGGAACTGCGGTGACATGCTGGGCGTTGTTCCATCGGTGCGGACTCGCCTAGACTCCGCCGATGCCGACCCTTACGGTCGGCGTACCCACCCCCCGTAGAAAAGGCCGCGCGCTCGTGCGGTCGATGCGAAGGACCTGCGTCCCTTGAATATCATCTCCCTCCTCCCGTTCTTGCTGATCATCGGCGCGATGTTCCTGCTGACCCGCAGCCAGAAGAAGAAGCAGCAGCAGGCCGTGCAGATGCGCGATCAGCTGACGCCCGGCACCGGTGTCCGCACCATCGGCGGCATGTACGCCACGGTGAAGGAGATCGGTGACGACACGGTCACGCTCGAGGTGGCTCCCGGCGTCCACGCGATGTTCGCGAAGAACGCCATCGGCGCCGTCCTCGAGGACGAGGAGTACAACCGCATCGTCCACGGCGTGAGCGATGATCTGACGATCGACACGCCGGTCGTCCCGGACGACGCGTCCTCCCTGACCGAGGGCGAGGCTCCCAAGCTCGACCTCGGCAAGAAGGACGAGCCCAAGGCCGACGGGCCCGCGGCGCAGGAGCCCAAGGACGACGAGCCCAAGGACGGCAAGTCCGACGGTGAGGCCGGCGCGAAGTAGCGCCCGGCAGGGGGCCGTGCAGGGAGCCTGATCGGCATCCCGGACGGTCCCCGCCAGTGACCCTTCTGCGGGGGGCAGGGGTCCCCACACACATTTCGTGGCCGTCCGCGCGCTGACCCGGCGCGGGACGGTTGGACAGGGAGATACGACAAGGTGGCAGCACCGAAGAAGGGCCGGCGGCCCACGGGGGCTCAGGGGAGGCCGGGGCGTTCCCTGGCCATCATCCTGATCGCGATGGTGGCGCTCACCGCGGGGATGTTCCTCACGAAGCAGACGACGCCGCGACTCGGCATCGACCTCGCCGGCGGTACGAGCATCACGCTCAAGGCCAAGAGCGAGCCCGGCAAGCCGGACGCGATCAACGAGACCAACATGAACACGGCGGTCGGCATCATCGAGCGCCGCGTCAACGGTCTCGGTGTGTCTGAGGCCGAGGTTCAGACTCAGGGCAAAGACCACATCATCGTGAACATCCCCAAGGGGACGAACGAGGAGCAGGCGCGCCAGCAGGTCGGTACCACCGCCCAGCTGTACTTCCGCCCCGTTCTCGCGATGGCTGACGGTGCCCCGATCACCCCCGAGGCCAACGCGAGCGGCTCCCCGAGCCCCACCGCGAGCGGTTCCGGTTCGCCGTCCGCAGGTGCGCCCACCCCGTCGTCCAGCGCCACTTCCCAGGGCCGCGCGCTCAGTGAGGCCCTCAAGGCCCCGAACGCCCCCTCGCCCTCGCCCTCGGCGAGCGCTTCGAAGAAGGCAGACGACAAGGCCACCCCGCCGGCTTCCCCCTCGGCGAGCACTCCGCCGAGCGCCGACCAGGCCGCCGCCGCCGACCTCCAGGCGAAGTTCGCCGCGCTGGACTGCAGCAACGAGACGCAGCGCGCCGCCGTCGGCAAGAACGTCAAGCCCGAGGACCCGACGCTCGCCTGTGGCAAGCGCGGGAACGCATGGGGCAAGTGGGTGCTCGGTCCGGCGCAGGTCGCCGGCACGGACGTGAAGGACGCCAAGGGCGTCATCGACCCGCAGCGCGGCATGTGGATCGTCACGATGCAGTTCACCGACAAGGGCGCCGACAAGTTCGCCAAGATCACCGGTGAGCTCGCCGCCAAGCAGTCCCCGCAGAACCAGTTCGCGATCGTCCTCGACGGCGAGGTCATCTCCGACCCGTCCGTCAGCCAGGCGCTGACCGGCGGCAACGCCGAGATCTCCGGCGGCTTCACCCAGCAGTCCGCGCAGGACCTGGGCAACATGCTCTCGTACGGCGCCCTGCCGCTGTCCTTCCAGGAGGACAGCGTCACCACCGTCACCGCCGCGCTCGGTGGCGAGCAGCTGAAGGCTGGCCTCATCGCCGGTGCCATCGGCCTCGCGCTCGTCGTGATCTACCTGCTGGCGTACTACCGGGGCCTGGCGTTCATCGCCATCATCAGCCTCCTGGTCTCCGGCGTACTGACCTACACGATCATGGCGCTGCTCGGAAAGGGCATCGGCTTCGCGCTGAACCTGCCCGCCGTCTGTGGTGCGATCGTCGCGATCGGCATCACCGCGGACTCGTTCATCGTGTA
This sequence comes from Streptomyces sp. GL_140, assembly GCF_057834465.1. Taxonomy (NCBI): domain Bacteria; kingdom Bacillati; phylum Actinomycetota; class Actinomycetes; order Kitasatosporales; family Streptomycetaceae; genus Streptomyces; species Streptomyces sp. GL_140. Next base: position 1,708,795 of record NZ_CM174404.1, on the reverse strand, counting down.
CTTCGAACGCATCCGGGACGAGATCCGCGAGGGCCGCACCCTGCGTCCGGCCGTCGAGCGCGCCTGGCCGCGGGCCCGGCGCACCATCCTGGTCTCCGACTTCGTGTCGTTCCTGGCCGCCGCGGTGCTGTTCATCGTGACCGTCGGCAAGGTGCAGGGCTTCGCCTTCACCCTGGGTCTGACGACCCTGCTCGACGTGGTCGTGGTGTTCCTCTTCACCAAGCCCGTCATGACGCTGCTGGCCCGTACGAAGTTCTTCTCCAGCGGTCACCCGTGGTCCGGGCTGGACCCGAAGCGACTGGGCGCGAAGCCGCCGCTGCGACGTTCGCGTCGTACCGGTTCCGGCGCGGCCGCCGCCACCGTCTCCGCTCCCGTCGACGCAAAGGAGGCGTGAGAGATGTCGAAGCTCGGAGATCTCGGCGCCAAGCTGTACCGAGGTGAGGTCGGCTACGACTTCGTCGGCAAGCGCTTCGTCTGGTACGGCGTTTCCATCCTGATCACCATCACGGCGATCGTGGCCCTGGCCGTTCAGGGCCTCAACATGGGCATCGAGTTCAAGGGCGGGGCCGTCTTCACGACCCCGAAGACCTCGCTCTCGGAGGCCCAGACCCGCACCGCCGCGCAGAAGGCCTCCGGCCACGAGGCGACCGTCCAGAAGCTCGGCACCGGCGGCATGCGGATCCAGATCTCTGAACTGGACACCGCCGCCGCCGCCGAGGTGAAGACCAAGCTCGCGGCCGACCTCAAGGTCGAAGCGGGTCAGATCAACGCGGACCTGGTCGGCCCCTCCTGGGGCGAGCAGATCGCCAACAAGGCCTGGACCGGCCTCGGCGTCTTCATGGTCCTCGTGGTGATCTACCTGGCCATCGCCTTCGAGTGGCGGATGGCGGTCGCGGCGCTCATCGCGCTGATCCACGACCTCACGATCACGGTCGGCGTGTACGCGCTGGTCGGCTTCGAGGTCACCCCGGGTACGGTCATCGGTCTGCTGACCATCCTCGGTTACTCCCTCTACGACACCGTCGTCGTCTTCGACGGTCTCAAGGAGGGCTCGAAGGACATCACCAAGCAGACCCGCTGGACGTACAGCGAGATCGCCAACCGCAGCATCAACGGCACCCTGGTCCGTTCGATCAACACCACCGTCGTGGCGCTGCTCCCCGTCGGGGCGCTGCTCTTCATCGGCGGCGGCCTGCTGGACGCCGGCATGCTCAACGACATCTCGCTGTCGCTGTTCGTCGGCCTCGCGGCCGGTGCCTACTCGTCGATCTTCATCGCGACCCCGCTGGTCGTGGACCTGAAGGAGCGCGAGCCGGCGATGAAGGCGCTGACGAAGCGGGTGCTCGCGAAGCGGGCGGCCGCGGCGGCCAAGGGCGAATCGGCCGAGGACGACTCCGAGGCCGAGGACGCGCCGCAGGTAGTGGCGCAGGGCCGGTCCGGGCGGCGCCGGTGACCGCGGAGCTCTCCACCGAGGTACGGGACCTGCTGCTCAGCCGGATCACGGACGTGGCGGACTACCCGAAGCCGGGGGTGATGTTCAAGGACATCACCCCGCTGCTGGCCGACCCGAAGGCGTTCGGCGCCCTGACGGACGCGCTGGTGGAACTGGCCGCGAAGTACGGGGCGACGAAGATCGTCGGACTGGAGGCGCGGGGGTTCATCCTGGCGGCTCCGGTGGCCGTGCAGGCCGGCATCGGCTTCGTCCCGGTGCGCAAGGCCGGAAAGCTGCCGGGGGCGACCCTCCTGCAGTCGTACGAGCTGGAGTACGGCTCGGCCGAGATCGAGATCCACGCCGAGGCGCTGTGCGCCGAGGACCGGGTCATGGTCATCGATGACGTGCTCGCCACCGGTGGCACCGCCGCCGCTTCGCTGGAGCTGATCCGGCGGGCCGGGGCGGAGGTCGCCGGGGTCGCGGTCCTGATGGAGCTGTCGTTCCTGCCGGGCCGCGAGCGGCTGCTTCCGGCGCTGGGGGATGCCCCGCTCGACGCGCTGATCGTGGTCTGACGACGCTGCCTACGAAGCGGGCGTGCTCGGGTTCGTCCCGGGCACGCCCGCTTCGGCGTGCGCGGGCCGCTGCGCGGGGCCGTCCCCGACCCGCCCTTCCACCGTTCCCCGGGCTCCGCCCGGACCCGGTCCTCAGACTCCCCCAGCTACCGCTGGGAGGTGCCCCCTGGACGGGCTGGAATTTCCGGCCCGTCCGGCGTTTGAGGACCGGGGTCTGGGGCGGAGCCCCAGCAGCGGACCGGAACCGCCGAGGCGGAGGCTCGAGGGAACGTGGGGGCGCAACCCTCGCTACGATGGGTTGTCCGGACCGGAACACGGGCACCGGATCCTCCCCCACACTCCGTGCGGGGGGACCCCCTGAGGAGCGCTCTTGCCAGACGAGGTCCAGCCAATCCCCGCCGCGCAACCCGACCCGCAGCCCGAGGCGATCGCGGCGGCCCCTGCCACGCCCTCGCCGGCGCCCGCGCCGCCGGCCAGGCCCGTGCCCGCGAAGTCGGCCGGGTCCTCCAACCGGGTTCGGGCACGGCTGGCCCGCCTGGGCGTCCAGCGTTCCAACCCGTACAACCCGGTCCTGGAACCGCTGCTCCGCATAGTCCGCAGCAACGACCCGAAGATCTCCACGGAGACGCTGCGCCAGATCGAGCAGGCGTACCAGGTCGCCGAGCGCTGGCACCGCGGGCAGAAGCGCAAGAGCGGCGACCCGTACATCACCCACCCGCTCGCGGTGACGACCATCCTCGCCGAGCTGGGCATGGACCCGGCGACGCTGATGGCCGGGCTGCTGCACGACACCGTCGAGGACACCGAGTACGGGCTGGAGGACCTGCGGCGCGACTTCGGCGACGCGGTCACCCTGCTCGTCGACGGGGTCACCAAGCTCGACCGCGTCAAGTTCGGCGAGGCCGCCCAGGCCGAGACCGTCCGCAAGATGGTCGTGGCCATGGCCAAGGACCCCCGGGTCCTGGTCATCAAGCTCGCCGACCGCCTGCACAACATGCGCACGATGCGCTACCTCAAGCGGGAGAAGCAGGAGAAGAAGGCCCGCGAGACCCTCGAGATCTATGCCCCGCTGGCGCACCGGCTGGGCATGAACACGATCAAGTGGGAGCTGGAGGACCTCGCCTTCGCGATCCTCTACCCCAAGATGTACGACGAGATCGTGCGGCTGGTGGCCGAAAGGGCACCCAAGCGGGACGAGTACCTCACCGTCGTCACCGACGAGGTGATGGCCGACCTGCGGGCCGCCCGCATCAAGGCCACCGTCACCGGGCGCCCCAAGCACTACTACAGCGTCTACCAGAAGATGATCGTACGGGGCCGCGACTTCGCGGAGATCTACGACCTCGTCGGCATCCGCGTCCTCGTGGACACGGTGCGGGACTGCTACGCCGCCCTCGGTACGGTGCACGCGCGATGGAATCCGGTCCCCGGCCGGTTCAAGGACTACATCGCGATGCCCAAATTCAACATGTACCAGTCGCTCCACACGACGGTCATCGGACCCAGCGGCAAGCCGGTCGAGCTCCAGATCCGCACCTTCGACATGCACCGCCGCGCCGAGTACGGCATTGCCGCGCACTGGAAGTACAAGCAGCAGACCGTCGCCGGCACCTCGAAGGTCCGTACCGACGTCCCGCAGGCCGCCAAGGGCAGCGTGGGCCACGACACGGTCAACGACATGGCCTGGCTGCGCCAGCTGCTGGACTGGCAGAAGGAGACCGAGGACCCGAGCGAGTTCCTCGACTCGCTGCGCTTCGACCTCTCGCGCAACGAGGTCTTCGTCTTCACGCCCAAGGGCGACGTCATCGCGCTGCCGGCCGGCGCCACCTCCGTGGACTTCGCGTACGCCGTCCACACCGAGGTCGGCCACCGCACCATAGGAGCGCGGGTCAACGGGCGGCTCGTGCCGCTCGAATCCACCCTGGACAACGGCGACCTGGTCGAGGTCTTCACCTCCAAGGCCGAGGGCGCCGGCCCGTCCCGCGACTGGCTGGGCTTCGTCAAGTCACCCAGGGCCCGCAACAAGATCCGCGCCTGGTTCTCCAAGGAGCGCCGCGACGAGGCGATCGAGCACGGCAAGGACGCCATCGCGCGGGCCATGCGCAAGCAGAACCTGCCGATCCAGCGCATCCTCACCGGCGACTCGCTCGTCACCCTCGCGCACGAGATGCGCTACCCCGACATCTCCTCGCTCTACGCGGCGATCGGCGAGGGCCACGTGGCCGCGCAGGGCGTCGTACAGAAGCTGGTGCAGGCCCTCGGCGGCGAGGACGCGGCCAACGAGGACATCGAGGAGAGCATCGCCCCGGTCCGGGGCCGCAGCAAGCGGCGCGGGAACGCGGACCCGGGCGTGGTCGTCAAGGGCGTCGACGACGTGTGGGTCAAGCTGGCCCGCTGCTGCACGCCGGTCCCCGGCGACCCGATCGTCGGGTTCGTCACCCGGGGCAGCGGCGTATCGGTCCACCGCAGGGACTGCGTCAACGTCGACTCGCTGTCGCAGCAGCCCGAGCGGATGCTGGAGGTCGAGTGGGCCCCCACCCAGTCCTCCGTCTTCCTGGTCGCCATCCAGGTCGAGGCGCTCGACCGGTCCAGGCTCCTGTCGGACGTCACCCGGGTCCTGTCGGACCAGCACGTGAACATCCTCTCGGCGGCCGTCCAGACCTCCCGCGACCGGGTGGCCACCTCCCGGTTCACCTTCGAGATGGGTGACCCGAAGCACCTGGGACACGTCCTGAAGGCCGTCCGGGGCGTGGAGGGCGTCTACGACGTCTACCGCGTCACCTCGGCCCGCAGGCCGTAGCGGCGAGCCGCGCAAGACCGCCCCGTACATGACGAGGGCCCCGGTACTGGAATCAGTACCGGGGCCCTCGTCACGTACGGGGCGGACCCGAATCAGCCGCCGAACTCCTCGAGGCCCTTCAGCGCCTGGTCCAGCAGGGCCTGACGGCCCTCCAGCTCCCGGGACAGCTTGTCGGCCTTGGAGTTGTTGCCCTGCGCGCGCGCCGCGTCGATCTGGCCGCGGAGCTTGTCGACCGCCGCCTGCAGCTGACCCGTCAGGCCGGCCGCACGGGCCCGCGCCTCCGGGTTCGTACGGCGCCACTCGCCTTCCTCGGTCTCCTGGATGGCCCGCTCGACGGCGTGCATCCGGCCCTCCACCTTGGGACGCGCGTCCCGCGGTACGTGGCCGATGGCCTCCCAGCGCTCGTTCAGCGAGCGGAACGCGGCGCGGGCCGCCTTCAGGTCGGTGATCGGGACGAGCTTCTCGGCCTCGTCGGCCAGCTCCTCCTTCAGCTTCAGGTTTTCCACCTGCTCGGCGTCGCGCTCGGCGAAGACCTCGCTGCGCGCCGCGAAGAACACGTCCTGGGCGCCGCGGAAACGGTTCCACAGGTCGTCCTCGGACTCGCGCTGCGCACGCCCCGCGGCCTTCCAGTCCTCCATCAGCTCGCGGTAGCGCGCCGCGGTCGGACCCCAGTCGGCCGACTTCGAGAGCGCCTCGGCCTCCGCGACCAGCTTCTCCTTGACCTTGCGGGCGTCCTCGCGCTGCGCGTCGAGCGAGGCGAAGTGGGCCTTGCGGCGCTTGGAGAAGGCGGAGCGGGCGTGCGAGAAGCGGTGCCACAGCTCGTCGTCCGACTTGCGGTCGAGGCGGGGGAGACCCTTCCAGATGTCCACCAGCGCCCGGAGCCGCTCGCCCGCGCTGCGCCACTGGTCGCTCTGCGCCAGCTGCTCGGCCTCGGCGACCAGCGCGTCCTTGGCCGCACGGGCCTCGTCCGTCTGCTTGGCCTTCTGGATCTTCCGCTCCTCGCGCCGCGAGTCCACGGTCGACACCAGCTTGTCCAGCCGGCCGCGCAGCGCTTCGAGGTCACCCACGGCGTGGTGCTCGTCCACCTGCGTGCGCAGGTGCTCGATGGCGGTCTGGGCGTCCTTGGAGGACAGATCGGTGGTCCGTACTCGTCGTTCGAGGAGGCCGATCTCGACCACCAGGCCCTCGTACTTGCGCTCGAAGTAGGCCAAGGCCTCCTCCGGGGTGCCCGCCTGCCACGATCCGACGACCTGCTCGCCATCGGCAGTACGCACGTACACGGTGCCGGTCTCGTCGACTCGGCCCCACGGGTCGCTGCTCACAGCGCCTCCTCCACCTGATGCCTTGCGAGGGGTTCACCCCCTGGGCATCGTCCACAGTTTCCTGGGGCGGGCCGCGCCCGCCCTGCACAACGCCAACATAGGCGACCGCCGGGCCGGCTGTCCGCATCCAGCACGACGGAATATCGACGTACGGGTGCGGCGCCGGCCGGGCCCGGGGCGCCCGGTCCCCGTCAGTTCTGGGTGACGGTGCCCTTCTCGATGGTCACCGGGGTCTTCGGCGCGCCGTCCGAGCCGCCGTCGGCCGTACCGGCCTTGGCCACCTCTTCGAGCACCTTCAGACCGGCCGCGTCGATCTTGCCGAAGGGGGTGTACGAGGGGGCCAGCGGGCTGTCCTTGTAGACCAGGAAGAACTGGCTGCCGCCCGAGCCGGGCTGACCGGTGTTGGCCATCGCCACGGTGCCCGCCGGGTAGATCACCTGACCCTGGTCGTTCGCCTTGCCCAGCGAGTCGAGGTTCTCGTCCGCGATGGTGTAGCCGGGGCCGCCCATGCCGGTGCCCTGGGGGTCACCGCACTGGAGGACGAAGATCCCGCTCGTCGTCAGACGGTGGCACTTGGTGTTGTCGAAGAAGTTCTTGTCGGCGAGCGACTTGAACGAGTTGACCGTCTGCGGGGTCTTCGCCGCGTCCATCTCGAACTTGACCTCACCCGCGCTCGTCTTCAGGTCGAAGGTGTACTTCGCCTTGGCGTCGATCGCCATCGCCGGCGAGGGGGACTGCTTCGGCGTCGGCGAGGCCGACGGGTTCGCCGCCGGATCGGCCGCCTCGTTCTTCTTGTCCTTGTCGAAGACGCCGCCCACCACGAGGCCGACCAGCGTGGCGACGACCACGGCCACCACCGCCCCGACCACGGCCATCCGCTGTCGCGTCCTGCGCCGCGCTTCGGCACGCCGCTTCTGCTGGCGTTCGTACTTCTCTCGGGCGAGCTGGCGCCGCCGCTGATCGCTCGTGACCACCGGGTCGTCTCCTTGTGCGTATCTGGTACCACTGTCCGGGCTGGGTTAGGCCGTACCGTATATGGGTTCGCTGTGTAATGAGCGGCGCCGGTAGGCTCTGAGCAGCGACCTTCCGACCTTCGGCGGCCGCCGAAGCTCCCGCCGGACGACGATTTGAGGGACGAACGTGCTGATTGCCGGGTTCCCCGCCGGGGCCTGGGGGACCAACTGTTACGTGGTCGCCCCCGCCGCCGGCGAGGAGTGCGTCATCATCGACCCTGGCCACCAGGCCACCAGGGGTGTCGAGGAGACGCTGAAGAAGCATCGGCTCAAGCCCGTCGCGGTCGTCCTGACCCATGGCCACATCGATCATGTGGCCTCCGTGGTCCCGGTGTGCGGAGCACACGACGTACCGGCCTGGATCCACCCCGCGGACCGCTTCATGATGAGCGACCCGGAGAAGGCCCTCGGCCGCTCCCTGGGAGCCCAGCTCATGGGCGAGCTCACGGTGGGGGAGCCCTCCGAGGTCAAGGAACTCACCGACGGCGCGAAGCTCGCCCTGGCGGGCATGGAGCTCACCGTGTCGCACGCCCCCGGCCATACGCCGGGGTCGGTGACCTTCGGGATGCCCGGGGCCGCGGACATCCCTCCGCTGCTGTTCTCGGGCGACCTGCTCTTCGCCGGCTCCATCGGACGCACCGACTTCCCCGGCGGCAGCCACGCCGACATGCTCGAGTCGCTGGCCCGCGTGTGCCTGCCGCTCGACGACTCGACCGTGGTGCTGCCCGGACACAACGAGCACACGACCATTGGCCGTGAGCGCGCCACCAACCCGTACCTGCGGCAGGTGGCCGCCGGCCTGGGAGACGGTTTCACGTCTCCACGACGAGGAATGTGACGAGAGTTTCGTGAGTACTTTTCAGGCCCCCAAGGGCACGTACGACCTGCTGCCGCCCCGCTCGGCCACCTTCCTGGCGGTGCGCGAGGCCATCGCCGCGCCCCTGAAGAACTCCGGCTACGGGTACGTCGAGACCCCCGGCTTCGAGGACGTCAAGCTCTTCTCGCGCGGTGTCGGCGAGTCCACCGACATCGTCAGCAAGGAGATGTACACCCTCACGACCAAGGGCGGCGACGAGCTCGCGCTGCGCCCCGAGGGCACCGCGTCCGTGCTGCGCGCGGCGCTCCAGGGCAACCTGCACAAGCTCGGCGGCCTGCCCGTCAAGCTCTGGTACTCCGGCTCCTACTACCGCTACGAGCGGGCGCAGAAGGGCCGTTACCGCCACTTCTCCCAGGTCGGCGCCGAGGCGATCGGAGCCGAGGACCCGGCGCTGGACGCCGAGATGATCATCCTGGCCGACCAGGCGTACCGCTCGCTGGGCCTGCGCGACTTCCGGATCCTGCTCAACTCGCTGGGCGACAAGGAGTGCCGCCCGGTGTACCGGGAGGCACTCCAGGCGTTCCTGGGCGGGCTGGACCTGGACGAGGAGACCGTGCGCCGGGCCGAGATCAACCCGCTGCGCGTGCTCGACGACAAGCGCGACGACGTGCAGAAGCAGCTGGTCGGGGCCCCGATGCTGCGGGACTACCTGTGCGACGCGTGCAAGGCGTACCACGAGGAGGTCCGGGCGCTGGTGACGGCGGCCGGGGTCGTCTTCGAGGACGACGAGAAGCTGGTCCGCGGGCTGGACTACTACACGCGGACCACCTTCGAGTTCGTCCACGACGGTCTGGGCTCGCAGTCGGCGGTCGGCGGCGGCGGCCGCTACGACGGCCTCTCCGAGATGATCGGCGGGCCGGCGCTGCCTTCGGTGGGCTGGGCGCTGGGCGTCGACCGTACGGTGCTGGCGCTCGAAGCCGAGGGCATCGAGCTGGACATCCCCGCCGCGACCTCCGTGTTCGCGGTGGCGCTGGGCGGGGCGAAGCCGGTGCTGTTCGGTCTGGTGACCGAGCTGCGGCGCGCCGGTGTCGCGGCGGACATCAGCTACGGGGGCAAGGGCCTCAAGGGTGCGATGAAGGACGCGAACCGCAGCGGGGCGCGGTTCGCGGTGGTCGCGGGCGACCGTGACCTCGAGGAGGGCGTGGTCCAGCTGAAGGACATGGAGTCCGGGGAGCAGACGCCGGTCGCCGTGGCCGATCTCGTGGACACGGTCCGCGCGAAGCTGGCCTGACGGTCGCTGCCGCCTGTGGGGGCGGGTGCGGGGGAGCCGCTGTACGGAGCTCTCCCCGCCCCGCCCTTTCGCCGTTCCCTGGGGCTCCGCCCCAGACCCCGCGCCTCAAACGTCGACGGGGCTGGATTTTGCCCGGCGAGGCTGGATTGCCCCGGCCCCGCTACAGCAGGCCGTGCCGCATGGCCGTGGTCACCGCCGCCGTGCGGTCCGTGACTTCCAGCTTCGCGAAGACGCGCAGCAGATGGGTCTTGACCGTGGACTCGGCCACGAACAGCTGCCGCCCGATCTCCGCGTTCGTCGCGCCCCCCGCGACCAGCCGCAGGACCGACACCTCCCGCTCCGACAGCCGCGGGCGCTCCGGGCGGGTGCGCAGGCGGTCGACCAGGCGGCCCGCCACCGAGGGGGCCAGGACCGTTTCGCCGCGCACGGCAGCCCGTACCGCCTCCGCCAGTTCCGCCCGCGCCATGTCCTTCAGCAGGTAGCCCGCCGCCCCCGCCTCCACCGCCCGCAGGATGTCCCGGTCGTCCTCGTACGTCGTCAGGACCACCACCCGCACCGGCAGCCCGGCCGCGGTGATCCGGGCGATGGACTCGACGCCGTCGCCGCCCGGCATCCGCAGGTCCATCAGGATCAGGTCGAGGCCGGGGAGGAGCTCCGCGGCCAGTGCCTCCGCCTGGGGACCGTTCGAGGCCTCCGCGACGACCTCCAGGTCGGGCTCCGCGCTGAGCATGCCGCGCAGGCCCTCCCGTACCACCGGGTGGTCGTCGGCCAGCAGGATGCGGATCATGTCGTACGGCTCCTCAGCGGATCGGGAGTGTCACGGTGACGGTGGTGCCGGTGTGGGCCGCGCTGTCGATCGAGGCCGTGCCGCCCACCTCCGCCGCGCGGGCGCGCAGTCCGCGCAGGCCGTAGCCCGGGGCGGGGGCCGTCGGGTCGAAGCCCCGTCCGGTGTCCTTGACCGTGACGGTCAGCTCGGCGTCACCGTAGGCCAGGGAGAGCGAGCAGCGGGCACCGGGACCGGCGTGCTTCGCGGCGTTGGCCAGGGATTCCTGGCAGGACCGCAGGGCCACCACTTCCAGCGCCGCCGCCAGCGGCCGGACCTCCCCGGTCACCGAAGCGGCCGCGGGCGGGTCCTGCCGGGCCGCGAGGCGGCGTACGGCATCGGGCAGGGAGCCCGCGTCCAGGTCGGCGGGGGCGCCGCCCGAGACCAGGGACCGGGCCTCGGCCAGGTTCTGCCGGGCGGTGACGGCCATCAGCTCCAGGTGCCGGTGGGCCTGCTCCGGGTCCGTGTCGAGCTCGGACTGCACGGCCTGGACCAGCATCAGCAGACTCGTGAAGCCCTGGGCGAGGGTGTCGTGGATCTCGCGGGACATGCGCTCCCTTTCGGCGTGGGCCCCCTGGGCGGCGGACAGCCGGGCCACCTCCTCCCGGCTGGCGTCGAGTTCGGCGATCAGGGAGGCCCGTTCCTGGCTCTGCTGGATGATCCGGGTGATCCAGGCGCCGATGAAGGCGGAGAAGACGAAGGTGACGAACGCGCCGAGGGCGCTCACGAACACGTCGTGACCGGGGGGCCGCCACAGCACCGCCCAGCCGGCCACCGGCGCCAGCGCGACCAGGGCCACCGCGGCCACCGCCCGGCGCACCGGCAGCAGCATGAAGCAGGGGGGAACGAGCGCGAAGGCGGCCAGCCGGGCCTCGCCGACGAGGACGGCGGCCGGCAGGAACAGCGCCAGGTTCCCGGCCAGGTAGCGCAGTGACTCCCGGGGCCGGGCGTCGGGCTCCTGCAGGAGCAGCGGGCGCCCGGCCCACACGTACCAGGGGGCGAGCGGCACGATCAGCGCGACGGCGAGGAGCCGGTAGCCGGCCGCCGGGAATCCGGCGGCCGACACGAAGGCCACGGTGGCGACCCACACCAGCCCGAAGTAGAGGTCCCACGGCCCGAAGGCGCGGTCCCAGACGTGGGCCTCGCGCGCCCCGGTCGTCGTCGCCGTGAAGCCCTTCAGCCGTCGCGGTGGTTCTTCCACTTGAAGGTCAGCAGACACAGGACCAGCCCTCCGACGACCCAGGCCCCCAGGACCAGGGCGACCTTTCCATACTCCCAGCTGCCCGCCTGCTCCAGGACGGCCGCGGATTCCGGCAGGAACACCCCGCGCAGCCCCTGGCACATCCACTTCAGCGGGAACAGCGCGCCGATGTTCAGCAGCCAGTCCGGGATCTGGTTGATGGGGATGTAGACGCCGGAGATGAACTGGAGGACCAGGAAGGGCAGGACGACCACCGAGCTCGCGCTCTTGCCGGACTTGGGCAGGCTGCTGATCGCGATGCCGAGCAGCGCGCAGCCGGCCAGGCCGAGTACGAAGATCCAGGCGAAGGTGAGCCATTTCGCGGCGGAGGTCGGCAGGTCCAGGCCGAAGAGCGTGGCTCCGACGAGCAGCAGGATCGCGGTCTCGGCGATTCCGGTGGCGAGCACCATCCAGACCTTGCCGAGGAAGTACGCGGCCGGCGGCATCGGGGTTCCGCGCAGCCGGCGCAGCACCTTCTCGTCGCGTTCGACGGCGATGGAGATGCCGAGCGACTGGAAGCTGGTGGACATGATGCCGGCGGCGACCATGCCCGCCGCGTAGAGCTGGGAGGCGGTGATCCCGGTCCCCTCCACGGTGCCGCTGAAGATCGAGGCGAAGAGGGTGAGGAAGACGATGGGGAAGGCGAAGGTGAAGATCACCGAATCGCGCTGGCGGGCGAACTGCTTGATCTCCAGGGCCCCGCGGCTCAGGCCCAGGGCCCAGGCGCCGGGCAGGGCCGCCGCGGCCTTCGTGACGTCGGTGCTCATCGGGCTTCCTCCGGCTGCTGAGCGGTGGCGGGTACGAGCTGTCCCGTGAGGCGCAGGTACACGTCCTCCAGGGTGGGGCGGCCGATCTTCAGGCCGGGGATCTCGCCGTCGAAGCGGGCCATGAGCTCGGCGACGGTACGGGTGGGGGTCTCGGTGGAGACGCTGCGCGAGGTGCCGTCGGCCTCGGTCCACTCGACGGTGGCGCCGGTGCCGAAGCGGGAGCGCAGTCCGGCCGGCTCGCCCTCGGCGACGACCTTGCCGTTCGCGATGACCGCGAGGCGGTCGGCGAGGGCCTCGGCCTCCTCCAGGTAGTGCGTGGTGAGCACGATGGTGGTGCCCTCGGCGGAGAGCAGCCGGATCAGGTCCCAGAACTGGCGGCGGGCCGCCGGGTCGAAGCCGGTGGTCGGCTCGTCGAGGAGGAGCAGTTCGGGGTTGCCGATGACGCCGAGCGCCACGTCGAGCCGGCGCCGCTGGCCGCCCGAGAGCGACTTCACGCGCTCCTCGCGCTTGTGCTCCAGTCCGACCAGGGCGATGACCCCGGCCGGGTCGCGCGGGGCCGGGTAGTAGCGGGCGAAGTGCTCGACCGTCTCCCGTACGGTCAGTTCGGCGGGCGCCGACTCGTCCTGCCAGACGATTCCGACGCGCGAGCGCCAGGCCCGCCCCGCGACGGCCGGGTCCGAGCCGAGCACGCTGACCTCGCCGCCGTCCCGTTGGCGGTGGCCCTGGAGTATTTCCACCGTCGTGCTCTTGCCGGCGCCGTTGGGCCCCAGGAGTCCGAAGACCTCGCCCTGCCGGATCGTCAGATCAAGTCCGTCCACCGCGGTGACCTCGCCGTACTGCTTGCGAAGCCCCCGCACCTGCACCGCGTTTCGTGTCATGTCTCAAATGGTGTGGCGGAACGCGCCCGACCGGTCCCCCCGTGCGTACCTCCTTATGTCCACCGAACGGTGGACACCTGGATCCGTACGGCACAATGGCCGGTGCTTGTGGACCTTGACGATGTGGAGCGGGCGGTATGACGACACGAGGTACGGACGCGGACGCCGCTCCGCGGACCGCCGTCGGCGGCAGCCGGGCGCTGGCCCTGCTGCTGGTGATCACCGGAGCCGCGGGCCTGCTCGCCGCGTGGGTCATCACGATCGACAAGTTCAAGCTGCTGGAGGACCCGAACTTCACGCCGGGCTGCAGCCTCAACCCGATCGTGTCCTGCGGCAACATCATGAAGAGCGACCAGGCGTCCGTCTTCGGGTTCCCGAACCCGATGCTGGGACTGGTCGCCTACGGCATCGTCGTCTGCGTCGGCGTGAGCCTGCTGGCCGGCGCCCGCTTCCCGCGCTGGTACTGGCTGACCCTGAACGCCGGAATGCTCTTCGGCGTCGGCTTCTGCACCTGGCTGATGTACCAGTCGCTGTACAACATCAACTCGCTGTGCCTGTGGTGCTGCCTGGCCTGGGTCGCCACCATCTTCATGTTCTGGTACGTCACCTCGCACAACGTCCGCAACCGGATGCTGGGCGCCCCCGGCTGGCTGCGCGCCTTCTTCGACGAGTTCACGTGGGTGCTGCCCGTCCTGCACATCGGGATCATCGGCATGCTGATCCTGACCCGCTGGTGGGACTTCTGGACCTCCTGAGTCCGGACCTCCTGAGCGCGGGCGGCGCTGTCAGCGGGCTCGCATAGGCTTCCGGTGTGGAACCAGATCTCTTCACCGCAGCCGCCGAGGACCGCCAGGCGAAGGACCCCTCCAGTTCTCCGCTCGCCGTCCGGATGCGCCCGCGCAACCTGGACGAGGTCGTCGGCCAGCAGCACCTGCTCAAGCCCGGCTCCCCGCTGCGCAGGCTCGTCGGCGAAGGGGACGGAGGCCCGGCCGGGGCTTCCTCGGTGATCCTGTGGGGTCCGCCGGGGATCGGGAAGACCACCCTCGCCTACGTGGTGAGCCAGGCGACCAAGAAGCGGTTCGTGGAGCTGTCCGCGATCACCGCGGGCGTCAAAGAGGTACGGGCGGTCATCGAGGGCGCCAAGCGGGCGGCCGGCGGATACGGCAAGGACACCGTCCTCTTCCTCGACGAGATCCACCGCTTCAGCAAGGCGCAGCAGGACTCGCTGCTGCCGGCCGTGGAGAACCGCTGGGTCACGCTGATCGCCGCGACCACGGAGAACCCGTACTTCTCGATCATCTCCCCGCTGCTGTCGCGGTCCCTGCTGCTCACGCTGGAACCGCTGACGGACGACGACCTGCGCGCGCTGATGCACCGGGCGCTGACGCAGGAGCGCGGCCTGGGCGGAGCGGTGACGCTGCCCGAGGACGCCGAGGCGCACCTGCTGCGGATCGCGGGCGGCGACGCGCGCCGCGCGCTGACGGCACTGGAAGCGGGCGCGGGCTCGGCGATCGCCAAGGGAGAGCCGGAGATCACCCTCCAGACGGTCGAGGAGGCGGTCGACCGGGCGGCGGTCAAGTACGACCGGGACGGCGACCAGCACTACGACGTGGCGAGCGCGCTGATCAAGTCGATCCGGGGCTCGGACGTGGACGCGGCGCTGCACTACCTGGCACGGATGATCGAAGCGGGGGAGGACCCGCGGTTCATCGCGCGCAGGCTGATGATCTCGGCGAGCGAGGACATCGGGCTCGCGGATCCCACCGCCCTGCCGCTGGCGGTCGCGGCGGCCCAGGCGGTGGCGATGATCGGCTTCCCGGAGGCGGCGCTCACCCTGTCCCACGCGACGATCGCGCTGGCGCTGGCCCCGAAGTCGAACACCGCCACGACCGCGATCGGTGCGGCGCTGGCGGACGTCCGGGCCGGGCTGGCCGGGTCCGTGCCGGCGCACCTGCGGGACGGGCACTACAAGGGGGCGGCGAAGCTGGGCCACGCGGTGGGGTACGTGTACCCGCACGACGTGCCGGGCGGTATTGCTGCGCAGCAGTACGCGCCGGACGAGGTGAAGGGGAAGCGGTACTACGAGCCGACGAGGTACGGAGCCGAAGCCCGCTACGCGGACGTGGTGGAAAAGGTCCGCGAGCGGCTGCGGGGCGGCGGGTCCTGACCTGCGGCGCCGCTGCCGGGGACCAGCCCCCGGACCCCCGCGCCTCAAACGCCAGCGGGGCTGGTTTCAGCGCGGCTCGCGTCGGAATGCCGGGCAGGGTGTCGGCGCCTAGGCTCCGTCGCATGGGACGTCCTGCTCCACTGATCGCCCTGGCGGCCGTGCTGTTGCTCGGCGGCTGCCACCACGGCGACGCCGGGACGGCTCGCTCCAGCGCCGCGGCGCTCCTCGCGGAGGTGCCGCTCTCCAGCGCCGGGTTCCCTCCGAGCGCGGCCACCGCCAGGACCCAGCTGGGCGGGCTCACCGTCGAGTGGGGCAAGAACTGGGAGACGTACAAGCGGGAGAACTTCGGCAGGTACTGGTCCGACGAGACCGACGCCGTCGGCGGGCGCAACGGGTGCGACACCCGGGACGACGTCCTGCGCAGGGACCTCAAGGAGCTGCGGGAGGGTGACCGGAACCCCTGCGTCGTCGTGTCCGGGACCCTGCACGATCCGTACACGGGCAAGGAGCTCCCCTACTACTACCGGCGCGCCTCGCAGATCCAGACCGACCACGTCGTCGCCCTCGGCGCCGCCTGGCGCGCGGGTGCGTACGCCTGGACCCCGGAGCGCAGGCTGGCGTACGCCAACGACCTCGACGTGCTGCTCGCCGTGGACAAGCAGACCAACTACGAGAAGAGCAGCAAGACCGCCGACAAGTGGAAGCCGCCGGTCAAGGGCTACTGGTGCGAGTACGCGCGGCGCTACACCGGGATCAAGGCGAAGTACGGGCTGTCCGTGACCCCGCCGGAGAAGGAAGCGCTGAGCGAGATGCTCGGCACCTGTCCGGCCCAGGCGGGCGGTCCGTCCTAGGCGAACAGGGTGCGCATCGCCCGGCGCAGGCCGCAGATGTCGCCGACCGGCTCGGGGAAGTCGAAGCGGGCGTCGAAGGCGGTGGCCCCGCGCGTGAAGCGCACCCGCAGGCCGAGGCGGTCCAGTGCGAGGGGGACCGCCGTCAGGTCCTGGCTCTCGCCCCGGGAGCCGAGCAGCCCGCGCAGTTCGCCCATCCGGTCGCCGTGCGAGGCGGCCAGGTGCTGGAGGATCTCCGACTCGTGCGCCACCATCGGGTCCGGTTCGGCCGCGGCCAGCAGCTCGGGGTCCACGTGCTCGGCGCCCCACAGGTCGTCCACGGAGATCTCGCCGACCTCCAGGCGCAGCAGCACCCACGCGGGCCGGCCCGCGTAGGGGGGTTCGAGGGACTCGGACATCCCGAGGAGCTCGCCGACCGGGTGCCGCTCGGCCAGCAGCGCCGCGCAGGCCGCTCGTTCGGCGGTTCCCCGCACCGGAGTGAGCCACCCGGCGAGCCACGCGCGGCCTCGGATACGATGGGGCACGGACACCGGCGCCACATCCGTGATCTCGATCACGGCGGTGAGGTCGTCGTCCTGGGCGTGAGCGGCTGCCCTGGCAGCCGCGGATTCCCCTGACACCAGGAGAATCACGTCCCCGTCCGGGGTGACGGTCCTTGCGGCCGGCACCCCTGTTCCGAACTCTCCCTGGTCAAGAGCACCGGGCAGGGTGAGGGATACTGAGGCGTTGGACTCTACGAGGGTTCGTACGCGTTCGGCTCCGGTGAGCTGCCGAACGCCTTCCCTGGGACGCGGCTGACCCTGCCAATCGTCGTCGAAAGCAGATCCTGTTTCGTTTGGATCTGAACTTCGATGCGCACTGGGCAGGGGGATCCCATGTGGTCGAGACATTACGTCCTCCTCGCTAAGGTAAGCCTCACCTAACTTACATGGAGGTAGGTTCCACGTGAACCAGAAGCGACCCAAGGTCAAGAAGTCGCGTGCCCTCGGCATTGCGCTGACCCCGAAGGCCGTCAAGTACTTCGAGGCCCGCCCCTACCCGCCGGGCGAGCACGGCCGTGGCCGCAAGCAGAACTCGGACTACAAGGTTCGTCTGCTGGAGAAGCAGCGTCTGCGCGCTCAGTACGACATCTCTGAGCGTCAGATGGCCCGCGCGTACGACCGCGCCAAGAAGGCCGAAGGCAAGACGGGCGAGGCGCTGGTCGTCGAGCTCGAGCGTCGCCTCGACGCCCTGGTCCTGCGTTCGGGCATTGCCCGCACCATCTACCAGGCTCGCCAGATGGTCGTTCACGGCCACATCGAGGTCAACGGCGACAAGGTCGACAAGCCGTCGTTCCGCGTCCGTCCGGACGACGTCATCACGGTGCGCGAGCGCAGCCGCGAGAAGGTTCCGTTCCAGGTTGCCCGTGAGGGTGGCTACGCAGGCGAGGGCGAGACCCCCCGTTACCTGCAGGTCAACCTGAAGGCCCTGGCCTTCCGCCTGGACCGCGACCCGAACCGCAAGGAAATTCCGGTCATCTGCGACGAGCAGCTCGTCGTCGAGTACTACGCCCGCTGATCTCGTACCAGCGGCCGTAGCCTCACAGGCTGGTCAGCCCGCCGGTTCCCCCTTGGGGGAGTCGGCGGGTTTCCTGCTTCTCGGGTATCCCGGCGGGGCATCGGCGGTCGTACGCGGCTTCGGCAGCGGGGCCGCGCCCGTCGGCGCCGGAGCCGGTGCCGACGTCGGCTCCGGCCCCCGCAGGGCCCGCTCCACCAGCGCGTCCACCGGCAGGGTCCGCCCGTGCCGGGCGCAGGACGCGTACCGCTCCGCGCCCAGCAGCTCGCCCGCCCGCTCCTGGCACATCAGGCGCGGGGCGTTGAAGTACCCCGAGCCGAAGAGCTGCATCCCCACCCCGTCCCACATCGGCTCGGCCGCACCCTGGAGCACGGCGGCCTCGGCCGGATGCCCCTCGGCGACCGTCACCAGCGCCAGCAGCTCCATCGCCAGCACCAGTCCCACCAGGTCCCGGAACGCGTGGTTGATCGCCACGCACTCGCTCAGCAGCCGACGCGCCTCGGCCGTCTCGCCCGAGTCCAGGGCCGCGTAGGCGAGGACGTACAGGGCGTAGGCCTTCGTCCAGCGCTCCCCGCGCTCCTCGCAGATGTCCCGGACCTCCTCGCACAGCGCGAGCGCGCCCGCGGGCTCCCCCTGGAAGGCCAGCGTCATCGCCAGCTCCACCTGGCACATCAGGACGTTGCTGTTCAGCTCCCCGGCCTCCCGGTAGCGCTCCAGCGCCCCGCCGAGCAGCTCCCGGGCCCGCGCCATGTCGTCCGAGATCAGCGCCAGGCAGCCCATCCGGTGCACCGCGTACGCCGTCGCCACCGGGTTCCCGCTCTGCGCGGCCCCGTCCCGGCACTCGTACAGGGCGCTCATCGAGGCCACCGCGTCGCCCTGCAGCGCCGCCACGTACCCGAGCACCCACAGGGCCTTCAGCCGAGAGCTCTCGTACTCCCCGCCCGTGTCCGGGGGACCGGCCGGGCCCAGCCCGAGCTCCAGGCTCAGGTCGATCCCCAGGTCCAGCCCCGCCAGATCCAGGTCGTTCCCGGGGCCGCCCTCCAGGGTCCGGTCCAGCCAGTGGCGGCCCTCGGAGAGCCGGCCGCAGCCCGCCCAGTAGAACCAGAGGGTGCCCGCCAGGTACTGGCCGAGGTGGATCTCCTCCGGCTCGTCCAGGCAGCACTCCAGCGCGAGCCGCAGGTTGGGCAGCTCCGCCTCCACCAGCGCGGCCACCTCCTGCTGGCGCGGGCTGAACCAGTCCAGCTCGCACCAGGTCACCAGACCCACGTACCAGTCCCGGTGCCTGCGCCGCAGCCGGGTGGCGTCGCCCAGCGACTCCAGCCAGCCCGCCCCGTAGATCCGTACGGTCTCCAGCATCCGGTAGCGCACCCCGGCCGCGGTCTCCTCCCGGACCAGCAGGGACTGCCCCAGCAGCTCCCCGACCAGGTCCAGCACGCAGTCCACCGGCAGGTCCGGGCCCGCGCACACGTACTCGGCGGCGTCCAGGTCGAACTGCCCCGCGAAGACCGACAGCCGGGCCCACAGCAGCCGCTCCCGGGCGGTGCACAGCTCGTGGCTCCAGCCGATCGCCGTCCGCAGCGCCCGGTGGCGGGGCAGCGCCCCGCGCCCGCCGCCCGTCAGCAGGCCGAAGCGGTCCTCCAGCCGGGACAGCACCTGCGCGGGGGAGAGCGTGCGCAGCCGGCCCGCCGCCAGCTCCAGTGCCAGCGGCAGGCCGTCGAGCCGGACGCACAGCTCGGCCAGCACCGTCCGGTTGGCCTCCGTCAGGGCGAAGGCCGGGTCGGCCGCCGCGGCCCGCTCGGTCAGCAGGGTCAGGGCCTCGTCCGGGTCCAGCGGGGCCAGCGGCCAGGACAGCTCCCCGTCGAGGGTCAGCGGGCGCCGGCCGGCCGCCAGCACCCGCAGGCCGGGGGAGCGGCGCAGCAGTTCCCGTACCAGGGCGGCGGTCTCGTCGACCAGCTGCTCGAACCCGTCCAGGACCAGCAGCAGCCGCCGCTCGGCCAGGTGTTCGGCGAGCACGATGTTCAGCGGCCGTGTGGTGTGGTCGGTCAGGCCGAGCGACTCCGCGAGGGTCAGCTCCAGCAGTTCGGGATCCCGTACGCAGGCCAGCTCGGCCAGCCACACGCCGTCGCAGTAGCGTTCCTGCGCCCGGTCGGAGGGGTCTGCCCGGTCCGCCGGACCGGGCTCCGCCGCGGCCTCGGCCACCGCTCTCGCCGCGGCCAGCACCAGCCTGGTCTTGCCGACACCACCCGCTCCGGTCACGGTGACCAATCGCGAGGAATCCAGTAGTCGCCCCAGCTCGGCGAGTTCGACACCCCGCCCGACAAAGCCGCTCAGGTCCGAGGGAAGATTGCCCGGCGTCCTGTGTCCAAGGGGTCTGTGTCGCATGGGACACGGAGGGTACTCGTCCGAATGCTTTGGGTACAAGGCGCAGCCGGGCCCGCGGCCCCGTCCCCGAATTCCGGTACTGCGGCGGATCTCCGGCGCGATAGGGTCGGAGGACGACTTTTTCGCTTAGTGATCAATGTGTAGAGAGCGGTGTGACGTGTCCGGTGGAGAGGTGGCCGGGATCCTGGTGGCCGTCTTCTGGGCCATCCTGGTCTCCTTCCTCGCCGTGGTGCTGGTGAGGCTGGCCCAGGTGCTCAAGGCGGCCACGAAGCTCGTGGCCGACGTGACCGACCAGGCCGTCCCGCTGCTCGCGGACGCGTCCACCACCGTCCGCTCCGCCCGCACCCAGCTGGACCGGGTCGACGCCATCGCGAGCGACGTCCAGGAAGTCACCTCCAACGCCTCCGCGCTGTCCTCCACCGTCGCGTCCACCTTCGGCGGCCCGCTCGTGAAGATCGCGGCCTTCGGCTACGGCGTCCGCAAGGCGCTGGGCAAGGGCGGAGCGGCCGGTGCCGGTTCCGAGGACGTGCCACGCAGGACCGCGCGACGTACCGTGATCGTTGGCCGTACGGTGCCGTCGCCCCGGCGCCGGAAGCAGAAGGGCTGAGACCTCCGATGTTCCGCCGAGCCTTCTGGTTCACCGCAGGCGCAGCCGCCGGCGTGTGGGCCACCACCAAGGTCAACCGGCAGCTCAAGAAGCTGACCCCGGAGAGCCTCGCCGCACAGGCCGCCGACAAGGCGGTCGAGGCGGGCCACCGCCTCAAGGACTTCGCCCTCGACGTCAAGGCGGGAATGTCGCAGCGCGAGGACGAGCTGAACGACGCACTGGGACTCCACCAGGATCCCGACCGGCCCGACAACGTCACCGCCCTTCCCGGGCCGCGGCGGCTGCGGGCCATTGAGCACGGCCAGACCAATAAGTTTTCGTACAACCGGAATGAGGACCACTGATGGAGTCGGCTGAAATTCGCCGCCGCTGGCTGAGCTTCTTCGAGGAGCGCGGTCACACCGTTGTCCCTTCGGCGTCGCTCATCGCGGACGACCCGACTCTGCTGCTGGTCAACGCGGGCATGGTGCCCTTCAAGCCGTACTTCCTCGGCGAGGTCAAGCCGCCCGGGTCGACGCTCACCAGCGTGCAGAAGTGCGTCCGTACGCCGGACATCGAAGAGGTCGGCAAGACCACCCGCCACGGCACGTTCTTCCAGATGTGCGGCAACTTCTCCTTCGGCGAGTACTTCAAGGAAGGCGCCATCAAGTACGCCTGGGAGCTGCTCACCAGCTCCGTGGCGGACGGCGGCTACGGCCTTGAGCCCGAGAAGCTCTGGATCACCGTCTACCTCGACGACGACGAGGCCGAGACCATCTGGCGCGACGTCGTGGGCGTCCCCGCCGAGCGCATCCAGCGCCTGGGCAAGAAGGACAACTTCTGGTCCATGGGCGTCCCGGGTCCCTGTGGCCCCTGCTCCGAGATCAACTACGACCGCGGCCCGGAGTTCGGCGTCGAGGGCGGCCCCGCCGTCAACGACGAGCGCTACGTGGAGATCTGGAACCTGGTCTTCATGCAGTACGAGCGCGGCGCCGGCGACGGGAAGGAAGACTTCCCGATCCTCGGTGACCTGCCGTCGAAGAACATCGACACCGGTCTCGGCCTCGAACGCCTCGCCATGATCCTGCAGGGCGTACAGAACATGTACGAGACCGACACCCTGCGCGTGGTCATGGAGAAGGCCACCGAGCTGACCGGCGTGCAGTACGGCGCCGCGCAGGGCACCGACGTCTCGATGCGCGTGGTCGCCGACCACATCCGCACCTCCGTCATGCTCATCGGCGACGGCGTCACCCCCGGCAACGAGGGCCGCGGCTACGTGCTGCGCCGCATCATGCGCCGCGCCATCCGCAACATGCGCCTCATGGGCGCCACCGGCCCGGTGGTCCAGGACCTCGTCGACGTCGTGATCAACACGATGGGGCAGCAGTACCCGGAGCTCGTGACCGACCGCAAGCGCATCGAGACCGTCGCGCTCGCCGAAGAGGCCGCCTTCGTGAAGGCCCTGCGCGGCGGAACGAACATCCTCGACACCGCCATCACCGAGACCAAGGCCACCGGTGGCTCGGTCCTGGCCGGCGACAAGGCGTTCCTGCTCCACGACACCTGGGGCTTCCCGATCGACCTGACCCTGGAGATGGCCGCCGAACAGGGCCTCTCCGTGGACCAGGACGGCTTCCGCCGCCTGATGCAGGAGCAGAAGGACAAGGCCAAGGCCGACGCCAAGGCCAAGAAGACCGGCCACGCGGACATGTCCGCCTACCGGGAGATCGCCGACGGCTCCGGCGCCACCGAGTTCACCGGCTACGCCACCAACCAGGGCGAGTCCACCATCGTCGGCCTCCTGGTCAACGGCGTCTCCTCGCCCGCCGCCTCCGAGGGCGACGAGGTCGAGGTCGTCCTCGACCGCACCCCCTTCTACGCCGAGGGCGGCGGTCAGCTCGCCGACCAGGGCCGCATCAAGCTCGACTCCGGCGCGATCATCGAGATCCGCGACGTCCAGCAGCCTGTCCCCGGCGTCTCCGTGCACAAGGGCTCCGTCCAGGTAGGCGAGGTGACCGTCGGCGCTTCCGCCTACGCCGCCATCGACGTGAACCGCCGCCGGGCCATCGCCCGCGCCCACTCGGCCACGCACCTCACCCACCAGGCGCTGCGCGACGCGCTCGGCCCCACGGCCGCCCAGGCCGGTTCCGAGAACTCGCCCGGCCGCTTCCGCTTCGACTTCGGTTCGCCGAACGCGGTCCCCGGGTCGGTCCTCACCGACGTGGAGCAGAAGATCAACGACGTGCTCTCCCGCGAGCTCGACGTCACCGCCGAGATCCTGAGCATCGACGAGGCGAAGAAGCAGGGCGCCATCGCCGAGTTCGGCGAGAAGTACGGCGAGCGCGTGCGCGTCGTCACCATCGGCGACTTCTCCAAGGAGCTGTGCGGCGGTACCCACGTGGCGAACACCAGCCAGCTCGGCCTCGTGAAGCTGCTCGGCGAGTCCTCCATCGGCTCCGGCGTGCGCCGCGTCGAAGCCCTCGTCGGCGTGGACGCGTACAACTTCCTCGCCAAGGAGCACACGGTCGTCGCCCAGCTCCAGGAGCTGGTCAAGGGCCGTCCGGAGGAGCTGCCGGAGAAGATCGCCTCCATGCTCGGCAAGCTGAAGGACGCCGAGAAGGAGATCGAGAAGTTCCGCGCGGAGAAGGTCCTCCAGGCCGCCGCCGGCCTCGCCGCCGGTGCCCAGGACGTCCGCGGCGTGGCCGTGGTCACCGGCCAGGTGCCGGACGGCACCGGCGCCGACGACCTGCGCAAGCTGGTCCTCGACGTCCGCGGCCGCATCCAGGGCGACCGTCCCGCCGTCGTGGCCCTGTTCACCGTGGCGGGCGGCCGCCCGCTGACCGTCATCGCCACCAACGAGGCGGCCCGCGAGCGCGGCCTCAAGGCCGGCGACCTGGTCCGCACCGCCGCCAAGACCCTCGGCGGCGGTGGCGGCGGCAAGCCCGACGTGGCCCAGGGCGGCGGCCAGAACCCGGCCGCCATCGGCGACGCCATCGCGGCCGTCGAGCGCCTCGTGGGGGAGACCGCCTGATGACGCTGCGCCGCGGCCGCCGGCTCGCCATCGACGTCGGGGACGCCCGGATCGGGGTCGCCTCGTGCGACCCCGACGGGGTGTTGGCCACACCGGTGGAAACGGTCCCGGGCCGGGACATCCCCTTCGCCCACCGGCGGCTGCGGCAGCTCGTCGAGGAGTACGACCCCATCGAGGTGGTGGTCGGCCTGCCCCGTTCGCTCAGCGGACGGGAGGGGCCGGCGGCCGCCAAGTGCCGCGCCTTCGCCATGGAACTCGCCAAGGGCATCAAGCCCGTGACGGTCCGTCTGGTGGACGAGCGGATGACCACCGTCACGGCGGCCGCGGGCCTGCGTGCCTCCGGGCGCAATGCGAAGAAGGGCCGCTCGGTCATCGACCAGGCGGCCGCGGTGGTGATCCTTCAGAACGCTCTGGAGACCGAACGGGTATCAGGTAATCCGCCTGGAGAGTGCGTCGAAGTGGTTGTCTGATCGCGATACGGTAACGTTCCGCGCGAAGTGACGGCATTCGAACAGCCGTCGCCCACCAGCAGAGGCGGAACAGGGTGTCGCGGCGGACGGAGCCGTGGCCAACGCCCCGCGGCGCGCTAGGGGATCGATGACTGAGTATGGCGGGGGCCCCGGCCCCCAACCGTGGCACCCCGAGGATCCCCATTACGGGGACCAGGGGTGGACCGGACACGAGGCCCAGCAGGGTCAGCCGCCCTACGTCGACGACCTGCAGCAGCAGACGCAGCACCCCCACTACGTGCAGGAGCAGCACCCGCAGTACGGGCAGCAGCAGCACCCGGGCCAGTACCAGCAGGATCCGTACCCGCAGGCCCAGCAGCACCAGCAGCCCCAGTACATGCAGCCGGTTCCGCACCTGCAGCAGCAGGCGCCCCAGCAGCACCAGGAGACGTACGGGGGCCAGGGCTGGGACACCGGCCAGTTCCAGGCCCATGTCCAGTCCCAGGGCCAGCCCGGCATGGAGTACGTGGGCGTGGCCCAGGCCACCGACCCGTACGCGGGGGCGGAACCGTACGCCCAGCAGCAGGCGGGCGCCTACCCCGGCGAGGCCCCCGACCTCTACGGCACCCCCGATGCCTACCCGCCGCCGCAGCCCCCGGGCCGGCGGCACCTGGAGCCCGAGGCCCAGTGGCAGGACGAGGACGTCAAGGCCGACGAGGCCGAGGAGTCCTTCCTGGGCGGCGGCGGACGCGACGAGGGCGATGACGGGGACGACGGCGACTCAGGCGGCGGTCGCCGCTCCGGTCGCTCCGGCGGCAAGCCGAAGAAGCGCAGCGGCATGGCCTGCCTCATCGCGGCCGTGGTCATCGTGGGCGTGCTCGGCGGTGGCGGCTACTACGGCTACACCTACCTCAAGGGCAGGTTCGGCGCGGCCGAGGACTTCGCGGGCTCCGGCATCGACGAGTCCGTCGACGTGGAGATCCCCAAGGGGGCCAGCCTGGGCCAGATGGGCCGGATCCTCAAGGAGAAGGGCGTGGTCGCGAGCGCCCAGGCCTTCGTGAACGCGGCCAATGCCGACCCCAAGGGCAAGACGATCCAGCCGGGCATCTATCCGCTCAAGAAGAAGATGTCCGCGGCTTCCGCGGTCACGCTCATGACGGACCCGACCAAGCTCCGGGTGATCACCGTCACCGAGGGCATGCGCAACTCGACGGTCTACAAGGCGATCGACGAGAAGCTCAACAAGCCCGCGGGCACCACGCAGTCCCTCGCCAAGAGCGAGATCAAGAACCTCGGCCTGCCGGCGTGGGCCAACAACGACCCGAAGATCATGGACCCGCTCGAGGGCTTCCTGTACCCGATGCGGTACGACCTGACCAACGACAGCACCCCCGAGTCCCTGCTCAAGCAGATGGTCAAGAACGCGACCGACAAGTACACGGAGCTCGGGGTCGAGGCCAAGGCCAAGAGCCTGGGCCTGCAGAACCCGCTCCAGGTGATCACGGTCGCCAGCCTCGTCAACGCCGAGGGCAAGAACCACGACGACTTCCGGAAGATGTCGGAGGTGGTCTACAACCGCCTCAAGAAGACCAACGACGTCACCAACCAGAAGATCGAGTTCGACTCGACGTACAACTACATCAAGAACCAGAGCGAGATCAACTTCAACCTGAAGGAAGCCCAGGCCTTCGACCACCCGTACAACACGCACCACGTCAAGGGACTGCCCCCGGGGCCGATCGGGAACCCGAGTGCGGACGCGGTGAGCGCTACCCTCGACCCGGACCACGGCGGCTGGATGTTCTTCGTGTCGGTCGACGGCAACAAGACGACCTTCACCAAGACCTACGAGGAGCACCTCAAGCTCGTCGCCGAGTTCCAGGAACGGCAGAAGCAGAAGAACGGCGGGTAGCAGGACATGTCACGGATACGGGCCGCGGTGCTGGGTTCTCCCATCGAGCACTCCCTCTCACCGGTGCTGCACCGCGCCGCGTACCGGGAGCTCGGCCTCGACGACTGGTCGTACGACCGGTTCGAAGTCGACGAGGCCGCACTCCCGGAGTTCTTCGCGGGACTCGGCCCCGAGTGGGCCGGGCTCTCGCTGACGATGCCGCTCAAGCGGGCGATCATCCCGCTGCTGGACGGCATCAGCGACACCGCCGCCTCCGTCGAGGCGGTCAACACGGTCGTCTTCACCGAGGACGGCCGCCGGGTCGGCGACAACACCGACATCCCCGGGCTGATTTCCGCCCTGAGCGAGCAGGGCGTGCAGAAGGTGGAGTCCGCGGCCGTCCTCGGCGCGGGCGCCACCGCCTCCTCGGCGCTGGCCGCGCTCGCCCGGATCTGCACCGGCGAGGTGACTGCGTACGTACGCTCCGCGGCCCGGGCCGCGGAGATGCGGGAGTGGGGGGAGCGGCTCGGTGTGGACGTGCGGACGGCCGACTGGGCGGACGCGGCGCAGGCCCTGAGCGCGCCTCTGGTCATCGCGACCACCCCGGCCGGCTCCACGGACGCCCTGGCCGGCGCCGTGCCCGCCGCTCCCGGCACGCTCTTCGACGTCCTCTACGACCCCTGGCCGACCGAGCTCGCGGCCGCCTGGTCCGGTCGCGGGGGCAAGGTCCTCGGCGGCCTGGACCTGCTGGTCCACCAGGCGGTGCTCCAGGTCGAGCGGATGACGGGACGCCCCGACGCTCCGCTCGGGGCGATGCGGGCCGCCGGCGAGGCGGCACTGCACGCCCGTCACTGAACCGGGCCCCGAAGGCCTTCACTTGATCCACTTTCCCTCGTGCGCTCAAGCGCGCCTCCGTCCGGCTGTTGGACCGGAGGGCGGTGTAACGGCCCGGACATGGGAGGATCGGGTGAAGGCGGGTCCGGGCCGCGCACCCGATCGCGCCATCGCTGGATCAGGCGCGAGCATGAGGAGCATCGTTGAGCAGGTTGCGTTGGCTGACGGCCGGAGAATCGCACGGCCCGGCGCTGGTGGCGACGCTGGAGGGTCTTCCCGCCGGCGTCCCGGTCACCACGGAGCTGGTGGCCGAACACCTGGCCCGGCGTCGGCTCGGCTACGGCCGAGGTGCGCGGATGAAGTTCGAGCAGGACGAGATCACCTTCCTCGGCGGTGTCCGCCACGGCTTGTCGCAGGGATCGCCGGTCGCCGTCATGATCGGCAACACCGAGTGGCCGAAGTGGGAGACCGTCATGTCGGCCGACCCGGTCGACCCCTCGCTGCTCAAGGAGACCGGCCGCAACGCGGCGCTGACCCGTCCCCGCCCCGGCCACGCCGACCTCGCGGGCATGCAGAAGTACGGCTTCTCCGAGGCCCGGCCGATCCTGGAGCGCGCCAGCGCCCGTGAGACCGCCGCCCGGGTCGCCCTCGGAGCCATCGCCCGGTCCTTCATCAAGGAGGTCGCGGGCATCGAGATCGTCTCCCACGTGGTGGAGCTGGCCTCCGCCAAGGCCCCGTACGGGGTCTACCCGACCCCCGCCGACGTCGAGAAGCTCGACGCCGACCCGGTGCGCTGCCTCGACGCCGACGCGTCGAAGCAGATGGTCGCGGAGATCGACCAGGCCCACAAGGACGGCGACACCCTCGGCGGCGTCGTCGAGGTCCTCGCCTACGGCGTGCCCGTCGGCCTCGGCTCGCACGTGCACTGGGACCGCCGTCTCGACGCGCGCCTCGCGGCCGCGCTCATGGGCATCCAGGCCATCAAGGGCGTCGAGGTCGGCGACGGCTTCGACCTGGCCCGCGTGCCCGGCTCGCAGGCGCACGACGAGATCGTCTCCACCCCCGAGGGACTGCGGCGCACCACCGGCCGCTCCGGCGGTACCGAGGGCGGTCTGACCACCGGTGAGCTGCTGCGCGTCCGCGCCGCCATGAAGCCGATCGCCACCGTGCCCAAGGCCCTGGCGACCGTGGACGTGGCCACCGGCGAGGCCACCGTCGCGCACCACCAGCGCTCCGACGTCTGTGCCGTGCCCGCCGCGGGCATCGTCGCCGAGGCCATGGTCGCCCTGGTGCTGGCCGACGCCGTCGTGGAGAAGTTCGGTGGCGACTCCGTCCCCGAGACCCGCCGCAACGTCCAGGCGTACCTCGACAACCTCCAGATCCGGTGACGGGCACCCCCGCAACCCCCGCGACCGGACCCCTGGTCGTTCTCGTCGGCCCCATGGGGTCCGGCAAGTCCACGGTGGGCCAACTGCTCGCCGAGCGGCTCGGAGTCTCCTACCGGGACACCGACGCCGACATCGTGGCGGCGCAGGGCCGGGAGATCTCCGACATCTTCATCGACGAGGGCGAGCCGCACTTCCGTGAACTGGAGCGGGAGGCGGTCTCCGCCGCCCTCGCCGGTCACGACGGAGTACTCGCCCTCGGCGGCGGCGCCGTCCTCGACGACACGACGAGGAAGCTGCTGGCCGGCCGGCCCGTGGCCTACCTCTCGCTGGGTGTCGAGGAAGCCGTCAGGCGCGTGGGCCTCGGCACCGCGCGCCCGCTCCTCGCCGTCAACCCGCGCCGCAAGTGGCGCGAGCTGATGGACGCCCGGAGCCCCCTGTACACCGAAGTAGCGCGCGTCGTGGTGGCCACCGACGAGCGCACCCCCGAAGAGGTCGCCGACGCGGTCCTCGACGCACTGGAGTTGAAGAACGCATGACAGACCAGGTGACGCGGATCCAGGTCGGCGCCAGCGCCGGGCACGACGCGTACGAGGTACTGGTCGGCAGCCGGCTGCTCGGCGAGCTGGGCTCCCTGATCGGTAGCAAGGCCCAGCGGGTCGCCGTCATCCACCCGGAGGCCCTCGCGGCCACCGGTGAGGCGCTGCGCGACGACCTCGCCGCACAGGGCTACGAGGCCGTCGCCATCCAGGTTCCGAACGCCGAAGAGGCCAAGACGGTCGAGGTGGCGGCGTACTGCTGGAAGGCCCTCGGGCAGTCCGGCTTCACGCGCACCGACGTCATCGTCGGGGTCGGCGGGGGATCCACCACCGACCTCGCGGGCTTCGTCGCGGCCTCCTGGCTGCGAGGCGTGCGCTGGATCGCCGTACCGACCACCATCCTGGCGATGGTGGACGCGGCCGTCGGCGGCAAGACCGGCATCAACACCGCCGAGGGCAAGAACCTCGTCGGCGTCTTCCACCCGCCGGTCGGCGTGCTCTGCGACCTGGCGGCACTGGAATCGCTGCCGGTCAACGACTACGTCAGCGGTCTCGCCGAGGTCATCAAGGCCGGATTCATCTCCGACCCGGTGATCCTCGACCTGATCGAGGCGGACCCCGAGGGCGCGCGGACGCCCGCCGGCCCGCACACGGCCGAGCTGATCTGCCGCTCCATCCAGGTCAAGGCGGACGTGGTCTCCGCCGACCTCAAGGAGACGGGCCTGCGGGAGATCCTGAACTACGGGCACACCCTCGCGCACGCCATCGAGAAGAACGAGCGCTACAAGTGGCGCCACGGCGCGGCCGTCTCGGTCGGCATGGTCTTCGCGTCCGAGCTCGGCCGCCTCGCCGGCCGCCTCGACGACGTGACGGCCGACCGGCACAGGGCGATCCTCGCCGCGGTCGGACTGCCGCTGACCTACCGGGGCGACCAGTGGCCCAAGCTGCTGGAGACGATGAAGCTCGACAAGAAGTCCCGCGGCGACCTGCTGCGTTTCATCGTCCTGGACGGGCTGGCCAAGCCGACCGTCCTGGAGGGCCCGGACCCGGCCGTCCTGATGGCCGCCTTCGGCGAAGTGGCGGCCTGATCCGTCCGAGGGCATGACCGCGTGACCCTCCGGACCTCCCGGGTCATATAACGTTCTCGCATCAGTCGTGGCGGAACGGGACGGAGTGGCAGCGCATGCAGCACGGAGTGGGGGGCGGGGGCTGGGAGCCGCCGGGGGGCCAGCACCCGGCGGCGCCGTCCCGGCCGCCGGTACCCCCGGGACCGGGCTGGCCCGTGCCGCCCATGCCCGTGCCGCCGGCCCAGATGCCGATGCCCGTGCCGGGAGCACCGGACGGGTCCACCGGGCACATTCCGCTCCCGCCCGCCGTCCCGGGCACGGGCGGCGCCACCCTCGCGGTCCTGCTCATCGGCCCCGCGGGCGCCGGCAAGACCACGGTGGCCCGCCACTGGGCGGGCACCCGGCCGGTCCCCACCGCGCACATCAGCCTGGACGACGTACGGGAATGGGTGTGCTCGGGCTTCGCGGACCCGCAGGCCGGCTGGAACGACCACTCCGAGGCCCAGTACCGCCTCGCCCGCCGCACCTGCGGCTTCGCGGCCCGCAACTTCCTGGCCAACGGCATCTCCTGCATCCTCGACGACGCCGTCTTCCCGGACCGCCCCGTGGTGGGCCTCGGCGGCTGGAAGCGCCACGTGGGGCCCGCGCTGCTGCCGGTGGTGCTGCTGCCCGGCCTGGAGATAGTCCTGGAGCGCAACGCCGCCCGCTCCGGAAACCGGCGGCTCTCGGACGAGGAAGTCGCCCGGATCCACGGGCGCATGGCGGGCTGGTACGGCTCCGGGCTGCCCATCATCGACAACTCCCACCTGGACATCGAGGGCACCGCCCGCGCCCTGGACGAGACCCTGGCCCGCGCCATCTCGGCGCCCGCCTACTGAGCCGGACCCCGGCTGCGCACCGGGGCCGCCCCGGACGGTCGCGCTCACCAGGCCGGATGCGCGCGGCGCTCGTAGGCTCGGAAACATGTCAGACGTGTACGCGGCCCGCCGGGGCCTGCTTCGCGACCGCTGTGCGGCCGCCGGGAACGCCGCCGCACTCATCACGCGTCCGGCGAACGTGCGCTACCTCTCCGGGGCGTCACCGCTGGGCGCCGTCCTGCTCCTCGGACCGGGCGGCGAGGACATGCTGTTCTGCGCGTCGACGCCCACCGGTGAGGCGGACGAGGGAAGACTCGACGAGAACCTGCGGCTCTCCGTACTGGTGGGTCCCGGGGCGGATCCCGCCGTTGCGGCCGCCGACCTGGCCGCCTCCGGACGGGCCGATTCCCTGGCTGTGGAGGAGCACCACCTCACGGTCGGACGACACCGCGCCCTGAGCTCCGTGGCGCCGGGGCTGCGTCTGGGAGATCTGGGGACCGCCGTCGAACAGCAGCGCCTCGTCAAGGACGAGGAGGAGATCGCCTGTCTGCGGATCGCCGCCGAGATCGCCGACCAGGCCCTCGGTGAACTGCTGGAATCGATCCTGGTGGGCCGCACCGAGCGGCACCTCGCGCTGGAGCTGGAGCGCCGCCTCGTGGACCACGGGGCCGACGGTCCGGCCTTCCCGACGTCCGTGGGGACCGGCCCGCACTCCGGCCGCTCCCGGCACCGGCCCTCCGACCGCAGGGTGGAGGAGGGGGACTTCCTCTCCGTCTGCCTGGGCGCCAACTACCGGGGCTACCGCTGCGAGATCGGCCGCACCTTCGTGATCGGCACCACCCCCGCGGACTGGCAGATCGAGCTGTACGACCTGGTCTTCGCCGCGCAGCGGGCCGGGCGGGAAGCCCTCCGTCCGGGGGCCGCGTACCGAGATGTGGATCACGCCGCCCGCTCCGTACTCGACTCCGCAGGTCACGGCGAAGCCCTCGCGGCGTGGATGGGACACGGAGTCGGCCTCGAAATCGACGAGGACCCGCAGCTTGCACCTACGGCCATGGGTAAACTGGACGCTTGCGTGCCGGTCACCGTCGAACCGGGGGTTCACCTCCCCGGCCGGGGAGGTGTCCGGATCGATGACACGCTCGTCGTACGCCCCGAGGCGGACGGCGGTCCCGAGCTACTCACCATTACGACCAAGGAGCTGCTCGCGCTCTAGTCCGCCCCGGCGGACTGTGCGCGCACCCGTGGTCTTCCAGTGCAGGAGATTCCCAAACCGTGGCTTCCACGAACGACCTCAAGAACGGCATGGTGCTCAAGCTCGACGGTGGCCAGCTCTGGTCCGTCGTCGAGTTCCAGCACGT
This sequence comes from Streptomyces sp. GL_140, assembly GCF_057834465.1. Classification (NCBI taxonomy): domain Bacteria; kingdom Bacillati; phylum Actinomycetota; class Actinomycetes; order Kitasatosporales; family Streptomycetaceae; genus Streptomyces; species Streptomyces sp. GL_140. Next base: position 1,676,886 of record NZ_CM174404.1, on the reverse strand, counting down.
CAAGCCCGGCAAGGGCCCGGCCTTCGTGCGCACCAAGCTCAAGCACGTGCTCTCCGGCAAGGTCGTCGACAAGACGTTCAACGCCGGCACGAAGGTCGAGACGGCCACCATCGACCGCCGTGACATGCAGTTCTCGTACATGGACGGCGAGTACTTCGTCTTCATGGACATGGACACCTTCGACCAGCTGATGGTCGACCGCAAGGTCGTCGGCGACTCCGCCAACTTCCTGATCGAGGGCTTCACCGCCTCCGTCGCCCAGAACGAGGGCGCGGTGCTCTACGTCGAGCTGCCGACCTCGGTCGAGCTGGTCATCGAGCACACCGACCCGGGTGTCCAGGGCGACCGCTCCACCGGCGGCACCAAGCCGGCGAAGCTGGAGACCGGCTACGAGATGCAGGTCCCGCTCTTCGTCAACACCGGCGAGAAGGTCAAGGTCGACACCCGCAACGGCGACTACCTCGGCCGGGTGAACAGCTAACCGTGGCTGCTCGGAGCAACGCGCGCAAGCGCGCTTTCCAGATCCTGTTCGAGGCCGACCAGCGCGGGGTCTCCGTGCGCGAGGTCCTCGCGGACTGGATCCGCCACTCGCGGTCGGACACCGACCGCCAGCCCGCGGTGAACGAGTTCACCATGGAACTCGTCGAGGGGTACGCCGACAAGGTGGACCGCATCGACGATCTGATCGCCACCTACGCCGTGGACTGGGACCTCGACCGCATGCCGGTCGCGGACCGGAACATCGTGCGTCTCGGTGCCTACGAGCTGATCTGGGTGGATGGCACCCCGGACGCCGTGGCCATCGACGAGGCCGTCCAGCTGGCCAAGGAGTTCTCCACGGACGAGTCGCCCTCGTTCGTGAACGGGCTCCTGGGCCGCTTCAAGGACCTCAAGCCGAACCTGCGTCGCAGCGAGAGCTGACAGGCGCGCCGGACGGGCGAGAACGGCAGGGCCCGCAGCGCACACGCGCTGCGGGCCCTGCCGTTTCGCCGGGCGCGCATGCCGCACGGATGGCGGCAGGCACGAAAAAACCGGCGGGTGCCGGGGGCCTCTCGGCTCCCCGGCACCCGCCGGTAACGTTTCTGCTGGGCCGGGGCCCGGTACCGCTGGGGACTAGATGTCCTCGTGCGCCACCGCGCGCCGCGCGTCAGCGTCCAGCACGCCCCAGCTGATCAGCTGTTCGGTCAGGACCGAGGGGGACTGGTCGTAGATGACGGCGAGGGTGCGCAGGTCGTCCTGGCGGATCGAGAGCACCTTGCCGTTGTAGTCGCCGCGCTGGCTCTGGATGGTCGCCGCGTAACGCTGCAGCGGGCCGGCCTTCTCCGCGGGTACGTGGGCCAGGCGCTCCAGGTCGAGGCGCAGCTTCGGCGGCGGCTCGGCCGCTCCGCCGGGGGTCGTGCCCGGCAGCAGCTCCTGCACCGGAACCCCGTAGAAGTCCGCCAGCTCGGCAAGGCGCTGGACGGTCACGGCGCGGTCGCCGCGCTCGTAGGACCCGACCACCACGGCCTTCCAACGGCCCTGGGACTTCTCCTCGACACCATGGAGGGAAAGGCCCTGCTGGGTGCGGATGGCGCGGAGCTTGGCCCCGAGCTGTTTGGCGTATTCGCTGGACATAACGCTCCCGGACGCTGTGACAAGAGTGCGGCTCCGCCGCGCGGCTGGTAACTCACTGTGAGGTTACGCAGCGTTACTTGGATGCGTCAAGCCGAATGGTCACCAACGCCCACTTAAGAGGGGTCCTGGGCCGGCCCGGGGCGAGGTCGCGGGAATCCCCCTGGTACCGTGGAACACGTACATCAGACCGTCCTTTAAGGTCCGTCCCGTGAGGCGGAGAAGGAGGTCCTTTTCATGGACACCCAGCACGATCCCATTTCCGATTCCGATGTCATGCGTCCCGTTCTCGACGCACAGGACATCGCACGGGTCCTGACCCGAATCGCCCACGAGATCGTCGAACGCGCCAAGGGCGCCGACGACGTGGTGCTCCTCGGCATTCCCACCCGCGGTGTGTACCTGGCCCGCCGGCTGGCGGCCAAGCTCGAAGAGATCACCGGTGCCAAGATCCCGGTCGGTTCCCTCGACATCACCATGTACCGCGACGACCTGCGGATGAAGCCGGCCCGTGCGATCGGCCGCACCGAGATCCCCGGCGACGACATCGACGGCCGCCTGGTCGTCCTCGTCGACGACGTCCTGTTCTCCGGCCGCACCATCCGCGCCGCCCTCGACGCCCTCGGCGACATCGGCCGCCCCCGCGCCGTACAGCTCGCGGTCCTCGTCGACCGCGGCCACCGCGAGCTGCCGATCCGCGCCGACTACGTCGGCAAGAACCTCCCCACGTCGCTGCGGGAGAACGTGTCGGTCCAGCTCCAGGAGGAGGACGGCCGTGACGCCGTACTGCTCGGCCAGCGGACCGCCCGGACAGCGGGCGGGCAGTAGTCCCCACGAGTGCCGGACCCCCGGGGGTCCGCGCCCCGGCCTGCCATGCCCGCAACCCGGTCCGCCGGCCGGACCGTCTGCCCTCCCCACAGCTCTGACCACACCGACGTACGGAGTACCCGGATGAAGCGCCACCTCATCTCGGCCGCCGACCTCACCCGCGACGACGCGGTCCTCATCCTCGACACCGCCGAGGAGATGGCCCGCGTCGCGGACCGGCCGATAAAGAAACTGCCCACCTTGCGCGGCCGCACCATCTGCAACCTCTTCTTCGAGGACTCGACGCGCACGCGGATCTCCTTCGAAGCCGCCGAGAAGCGCCTCTCCGCCGACGTCATCAACTTCGCGGCCAAGGGCTCCAGCGTCTCCAAGGGCGAGTCCCTCAAGGACACCGCCCAGACCCTGGAGGCCATGGGCGTCGACGCCGTGGTCATCCGGCACAGCGCCTCCGGCGCCCCCTACCGGCTCGCGACCTCCGGCTGGATCGACGCCCCCGTCATCAACGCCGGTGACGGCACCCACGAGCACCCCACCCAGGCCCTGCTCGACGCCTTCACCATGCGCCGCCGGCTGGTCGGCAAGGACGCCGGGCTCGGCAAGGACCTGAACGGCCGCCGGATCACCATCGTCGGCGACATCCTGCACAGCCGCGTGGCCCGCTCCAACGTCCACCTGCTGCACACCCTCGGCGCCGAGGTCACCCTGGTCGCCCCGCCGACCCTCGTGCCCGTCGGGGTCGAAGCCTGGCCGTGCGAGATCTCGTACAGCCTGGACGCGGTGCTGCCGAAGTCCGACGCCGTCATGATGCTGCGGGTGCAGCGCGAGCGGATGAACGCGGCCTTCTTCCCGACCGAGCGCGAGTACTCCCGCCGCTACGGCCTGGACGGCGCCCGGATGGCGCGGATGCCCGAGCACGCCGTCGTCATGCACCCCGGCCCGATGGTCCGTGGCATGGAGATCACCGCCGAGGTGGCCGACTCCGACCGTTGCACGGTCGTCGAGCAGGTCGCCAACGGGGTCTCGATCCGCATGGCCGTCCTGTACCTGCTGCTCGGAGGCTCCGAGCCCGCCGTCTCCACCACCGCCGCCCGTACCGAGGAGAAGAAGTAACCATGAGCAAGATCCTTATCCGTGGCGCGAAGGTGCTCGGCGGCGAGGCGCAGGACGTCCTGATCGACGGCGAGACCATCGCCGAGGTGGGCACCGGCATCGAGGCCGCGGACGCGACCGTCATCGAGGCCGAGGGCAAGATCCTCCTCCCGGGCCTCGTCGACCTCCACACCCACCTGCGCGAGCCCGGCCGTGAGGACTCCGAGACCGTCCTCACCGGCACCCGCGCCGCCGCCTCCGGCGGCTACACCGCCGTCTTCGCGATGGCCAACACCTTCCCGGTCGCCGACACCGCCGGCGTCGTCGAGCAGGTGTGGCGCCTGGGCAAGGAATCCGGCTACTGCGACGTGCAGCCCATCGGCGCCGTCACCGTCGGCCTGGAGGGCAAGCAGCTCTCCGAGCTGGGCGCCATGCACGAGTCCGCCGCCCGCGTCACCGTCTTCTCCGACGACGGCAAGTGCGTGGACGACGCCGTGATCATGCGCCGCGCCCTGGAGTACGTGAAGGCCTTCGGCGGAGTCGTCGCCCAGCACGCCCAGGAGCCCCGCCTCACCGAGGGCGCCCAGATGAACGAGGGCGTCGTCTCCGCCGAGCTGGGCCTGGGCGGCTGGCCGGCCGTCGCCGAGGAGTCGATCATCGCCCGCGACGTGCTCCTCGCCGAGCACGTCGGTTCCCGGGTGCACATCTGCCACCTCTCCACCGCCGGCTCCGTCGAGATCATCCGCTGGGCCAAGTCCCGCGGCATCGACGTCACCGCCGAGGTCACCCCGCACCACCTGCTCCTCACCGACGAGCTCGTGCGCTCCTACAACCCCGTCTACAAGGTCAACCCGCCGCTGCGCACCGAGCGCGACGTGCTGGCCCTGCGCGAGGCGCTCGCCGACGGCACGATCGACATCGTCGCCACCGACCACGCCCCGCACCCGCACGAGGACAAGGACTGCGAGTGGGCCGCCGCCGCCATGGGCATGGTGGGTCTGGAGACCGCGCTCGCCGTGGTCCAGCAGACGATGGTGGAGACCGGACTGCTCGACTGGGCGGGTGTCGCCGAGCGGATGTCCTTCGCCCCGGCGCGCATCGGCGGCCTCGCGAACCACGGCCGCCCCGTCTCGGCAGGTGAACCCGCGAACCTGACCTTGGTCGATACCTCGTACCGTGGTGTCGTGGACCCCGCACACTTCGCTTCCCGCAGCCGCAACACGCCTTACGAGGGCCGTGAGCTGCCGGGTCGCGTCACTCACACCTTCCTGCGGGGCCGGGCAACGGTCGTGGACGGGACGCTGGCGTGACACCTGCAGTAATCCAACTGGCCGCCGAGGCAGCCGAACGGCAGTCGGCGGAGGTGACGGACTGGGGCGCCCGCATCGCGTGGGTGATCGGTCTGCTCGTCTTCATCGCGTTCGTGTACTGGCTGATGCGGCAGGGCTGGAAATGGCGCGGCACCCTGCAGAGCGATCTGCCGGAGCTGCCCGCCGCCCCCGGCGGTCTCCCCGAGCACCGGCTGGCACTGACCGGCCGGTACCACGGGTCCACCACCGCCGGGCAGTGGCTCGACCGGATCGTCGCCCACGGTCTGGGCATCCGCAGCAGGGTCGAGCTCACGCTCACCGACGCGGGGCTCGACGTGGTCCGTCCGGGTGCCACCGACTTCTTCGTACCGGCCGCGCAACTGCGCGGCGCCCGCCTCGACAAGGGAATCGCGGGCAAGGTACTCACCGAGGGCGGTCTCCTCGTCGTCACATGGGCGCACGGCGGCAGGCTGATCGACTCCGGATTCCGCTCCGACCGCGCGGCGGAACACGCCGCCTGGGTCGAAGCGATCAATGCGATGAACATGACGGAACACTCACTCACAACGACGGAAGGCGCCGAACGATGACGACCTCCACCAGGGGAGCAGCCAAAGCTCCCGCCGTACTCGTCCTGGAGGACGGCCGCATCTTCCGCGGCCGCGCCTACGGCGCTGTGGGGGAGACCTTCGGCGAGGCCGTGTTCTCCACCGGCATGACCGGCTACCAGGAGACCCTCACCGACCCGTCGTACCACCGGCAGGTCGTCGTGATGACCGCCCCGCACGTGGGCAACACCGGTGTCAACGACGAGGACCCCGAGTCCTCCCGCATCTGGGTCGCCGGATACGTCGTACGCGACCCCGCACGGGTCCCCTCCAACTGGCGCTCGCAGCGCTCGCTGGACGAGGAGCTCGTCAAGCAGGGCGTCGTCGGGATCTCCGGCATCGACACCCGGGCGCTCACCCGCCACCTGCGCGAGCGCGGCGCCATGCGCGTCGGCATCTTCTCGGGCGAGGCCTGGGACGGCGTCCGCGACGAGGCCCTGCTGGCCCGCGTCAAGGAAGCCCCGCAGATGAAGGGCGCGAACCTCTCCGCCGAGGTCGCCACCAAGGAGACGTACGTCGTCCCCGCCATCGGTGAGAAGAAGTTCACCGTGGCCGCCGTGGACCTCGGCATCAAGGGCATGACCCCGCACCGGATGGCCGAGCGCGGCATCGAGGTCCACGTCCTGCCCGCCACCGCCACCGTCGAGGACGTCTACGCGGTCAACCCGGACGGCGTGTTCTTCTCCAACGGCCCGGGCGACCCGGCCACCGCCGACGGCCCGGTGGCCGTCATGCAGGGCGTCCTGGAGCGCAAGACCCCGCTCTTCGGCATCTGCTTCGGCAACCAGATCCTGGGCCGCGCGCTCGGCTTCGGCACCTACAAGCTGAAGTACGGCCACCGCGGCATCAACCAGCCGGTGCAGGACCGCACCACCGGCAAGGTCGAGATCACCGCGCACAACCACGGCTTCGCCGTGGACGCGCCCCTCGACAAGGTCTCGGACACCGCCTACGGGCGCGCCGAGGTCTCGCACGTATGCCTGAACGACCAGGTCGTCGAAGGCCTCCAGCTGCTCGACCAGCCGGCCTTCTCCGTCCAGTACCACCCCGAGGCGGCTGCCGGCCCGCACGACGCCGCGTACCTCTTCGACCGCTTCGTAAATCTGATGGAGGCCGAGCGTGCCTAAGCGCACCGATATCCAGTCCGTCCTGGTCATCGGCTCCGGCCCGATCGTCATCGGACAGGCCGCAGAGTTCGACTACTCCGGCACCCAGGCCTGCCGGATCCTCAAGGCCGAGGGCCTGCGGGTCATCCTGGTGAACTCGAACCCCGCCACGATCATGACCGACCCGGAGATCGCCGACGCCACGTACGTCGAGCCGATCACCCCCGAGTTCGTCGAGAAGATCATCGCGAAGGAGCGCCCCGACGCGCTGCTCCCGACCCTCGGCGGCCAGACCGCGCTCAACACCGCCATCTCCATGCACGAGCAGGGTGTGCTGGAGAAGTACAACGTCGAGCTGATCGGCGCCAACGTCGAGGCCATCAACAAGGGCGAGGACCGAGAGCTCTTCAAGGGCGTCGTCGAAGCCGTCAAGGCGAAGATCGGCTACGGCGAGTCCGCCCGCTCGGTCATCTGCCACACGATGGACGACATCATCCAGGGCGTCGACACCCTCGGTGGCTACCCCGTCGTCGTGCGCCCCTCCTTCACCATGGGCGGCGCCGGCTCCGGCTTCGCCCACGACGAGGAGGAGCTGCGCCGCATCGCCGGCCAGGGCCTGATGCTCTCCCCGACCACCGAGGTGCTCCTGGAGGAGTCCATCCTCGGCTGGAAGGAGTACGAGCTGGAGCTGATGCGCGACACCAAGGACAACGTGGTCGTCGTCTGCTCCATCGAGAACTTCGACCCGATGGGCGTCCACACCGGCGACTCCATCACCGTCGCCCCGGCGATGACGCTGACCGACCGCGAGTACCAGCGGCTGCGCGACATCGGCATCGCGATCATCCGCGAGGTCGGCGTCGACACCGGCGGCTGCAACATCCAGTTCGCGATCGACCCGACCGACGGCCGGATCATCGTCATCGAGATGAACCCGCGCGTCTCGCGCTCCTCGGCGCTCGCGTCGAAGGCCACCGGCTTCCCGATCGCCAAGATCGCCGCCAAGCTGGCCATCGGCTACACGCTCGACGAGGTCCCCAACGACATCACCGAGAAGACCCCGGCCTCCTTCGAGCCGTCCCTCGACTACGTCGTCGTCAAGGCCCCGCGCTTCGCCTTCGAGAAGTTCCCGCTCGCCGACGCCACCCTCACCACCACCATGAAGTCGGTGGGCGAGGCCATGGCCATCGGGCGCAACTTCACCGAGGCCCTCCAGAAGGCCCTGCGCTCCCTGGAGAAGAAGGGCTCGCAGTTCACCTTCGTCGGCCCCGTCGGCGACAAGGACGAACTGCTCGCCACCGCGGTCCGCCCGACCGACGGCCGCATCAACACCGTCATGCAGGCCATCCGCGCCGGCGCCACCCAGGAAGAGGTCTTCGAGTCCACGAAGATCGACCCCTGGTTCGTCGACCAGCTCTTCCTCATCAAGGAGATCGCGGACGAGCTGGCCGCCGCCGACAAGCTCTACCCCGAGCTGCTCGCGGAGGCCAAGCGCCACGGCTTCTCCGACGCCCAGATCGCCGAGATCCGCGGCCTGCGCGAGGACGTGGTCCGCGAGGTCCGCCACGCGCTCGGCGTGCGCCCGGTCTACAAGACGGTCGACACCTGCGCCGCCGAGTTCGCCGCGAAGACCCCGTACTTCTACTCCTCGTACGACGAGGAGTCCGAGGTCGCCCCGCGCGAGAAGCCCGCGGTCATCATCCTGGGCTCCGGCCCGAACCGCATCGGCCAGGGCATCGAGTTCGACTACTCCTGCGTCCACGCCTCCTTCGCCCTCAGCGACGCCGGCTACGAGACCGTGATGGTCAACTGCAACCCGGAGACCGTCTCCACCGACTACGACACCTCCGACCGCCTGTACTTCGAGCCGCTGACGCTCGAGGACGTGCTGGAGATCGTCCACGCCGAGTCGCTGGCCGGCCCCATCGCCGGTGTCATCGTCCAGCTCGGCGGCCAGACCCCCCTGGGTCTCGCCCAAGCGCTCAAGGACAACGGCGTCCCCGTCGTCGGCACCCCGCCGGAGGCCATCCACGCCGCCGAGGACCGCGGAGCCTTCGGCCAGGTCCTCGCCGACGCCGGCCTGCCCGCCCCCAAGCACGGCACGGCCACCACCTTCGCCGGCGCCAAGGCCATCGCCGACGAGATCGGCTACCCCGTCCTCGTACGCCCCTCGTACGTGCTCGGCGGCCGCGGCATGGAGATCGTCTACGACGAGGACCGGCTGTCCTCGTACATCGCCGAGTCCACCGAGATCTCCCCGACCCGCCCCGTGCTGGTCGACCGGTTCCTCGACGACGCGATCGAGATCGACGTCGACGCCCTCTACGACGGCACCGAGCTCTACCTCGGCGGCGTCATGGAGCACATCGAGGAAGCCGGCATCCACTCCGGCGACTCGGCCTGCGCCCTGCCGCCGATCACGCTGGGCGGCTACGACATCAAGCGCCTGCGCGCCTCCACCGAGGCGATCGCCAAGGGCGTCGGCGTCCGCGGCCTGATCAACATCCAGTTCGCGATGGCGGGTGACATCCTCTACGTCCTGGAGGCCAACCCGCGCGCCTCCCGGACCGTCCCCTTCACCTCGAAGGCGACCGCCGTCCCGCTGGCCAAGGCCGCCGCCCGCATCTCGCTCGGCACCACCATCGCCGAGCTGCGCGAAGAGGGCATGCTCCCCAGGAACGGCGACGGCGGCACCCTGCCGCTCGACGCGCCGATCTCCGTCAAGGAGGCCGTCATGCCGTGGTCGCGCTTCCGCGACATCCACGGCCGCGGCGTCGACACGGTCCTGGGCCCGGAGATGCGCTCCACCGGCGAAGTCATGGGCATCGATTCGGTCTTCGGCACGGCGTACGCCAAGTCGCAGGCCGGCGCCTACGGCCCGCTGCCCACCAGCGGTCGCGCCTTCATCTCGGTGGCCAACCGGGACAAGCGCTCGATGATCTTCCCGGCGCGCGAGCTCGTCGCCCACGGCTTCGAGCTGATGGCGACCTCGGGCACCGCGGAGGTGCTGCGCCGCAACGGCATCAACGCCACCGTCGTGCGCAAGCTCAGCGAGGGCGAGGGCCCGAACGGCGAGAAGACCGTCGTCCAGCTCATCCACGACGGTCAGGTCGACCTGATCATCAACACCCCGTACGGCACCGGCGGCCGCCTCGACGGCTACGAGATCCGCACCGCCGCCGTCGCGCGGGGCGTCCCGTGCCTCACCACGGTCCAGGCGCTCGCCGCGGCCGTCCAGGGCATCGACGCGCTCAACCGCGGCGACGTGGGCGTCCGCTCGCTCCAGGAGCACGCGGAGCACCTGATCGCGGCCCGCGACTAACAGCCCGTACGAAAGGGGGGCACCGGCGACAGCGACCGGTGTCCCCCCTTTCATGAGTGCCAAAGGGATATTTCGGACGATGTACAAACTGTTCTTCAACCTCGTCTTCAAGCGGATGGACCCGGAGCAGGCCCACTACATGGCCTTCCGATGGATCCGCCTCGCCGCCCGCACCCCAGTGCTGCGCACCTTCATTGCCGCTGCCCTCGCACCCCGCTACGCGGAACTGCGCACCGAGGCCCTCGGCCTGCGCATGCACGGACCCTTCGGGCTCGCGGCCGGCTTCGACAAGAACGCCGTCGCCATCGACGGCATGTCGATGCTCGGCTTCGACCACATCGAGATCGGCACGGTCACGGCCGAGCCCCAGCCCGGCAACCCGAAGAAGCGGCTGTTCCGGCTGGTCCCGGACCGCGCGCTGATCAACCGGATGGGCTTCAACAACGAGGGCTCGGCGGCCGTCGCCGAGCGCCTGGCCGCCCGCAACCCGGTCTTCAGGACCGTCGTCGGCGTCAACATCGGCAAGACGAAGGTCGTCCCGGAGGAGGAGGCCGTAGCGGACTACGTGGCCTCCACCGAGCGCCTGGCCCGCCACGCCGACTACCTGGTCGTCAACGTCTCCTCCCCGAACACCCCGGGCCTGCGCAACCTCCAGGCCACCGAATCCCTGCGGCCGCTGCTGACGGCCGTACGGGAGGCCGCGGACCGCGTGGTGACCGACCGCCGGGTCCCGCTGCTGGTCAAGATCGCGCCGGACCTCGCGGACGAGGACGTGGACGCGGTCGCCGACCTGGCCCTGGAACTGGGTCTGGACGGCATCATCGCCACGAACACCACGATCGCCCGCGAGGGCCTGGGCCTGAAGTCCTCCCCGTCCCTGATCAAGGAGACCGGCGGGCTGTCCGGCGCCCCGGTCAAGGAGCGCTCGCTGGAGGTCCTGCGCCGGCTGTACGCGCGCGTCGGCGACCGCCTGGTGCTCGTGGGCGTCGGCGGCATCGAGAACGCCGAGGACGCCTGGCAGCGGATCCTGGCCGGTGCGAGCCTGATCCAGGGCTACAGCGCCTTCATCTACGAGGGCCCCTTCTACGCCCGTGCCATCCACAAGGGCCTGGCCGCGCGCCTGGCCGCCAGCCCGTACGCGACGCTCGCCGAAGCGGTGGGCGCCGAAACCCGAAAGGCCGCGCTGTGACCTCTGCCCCTGTGATCCCGTTCGGTACGCGCCTGCGCGAGGCGATGGACACCCGCGGCCCGCTGTGCGTGGGCATCGATCCGCACGCGGCGCTGCTGGCTTCCTGGGGCCTGGACGACGACATCGCGGGCCTGGAGAAGTTCTCCCGCACCGTGGTCGAGGCGCTGGCCGACTCGGTGGCCGTCTTCAAACCGCAGGCCGCCTTCTTCGAGCGGTTCGGCTCCAAGGGCATCGCGGTCCTGGAGCAGACCGTCGCGGACGCCCGGGCGGCGGGCGCGCTGGTGGTCATGGACGCGAAGCGCGGTGACATCGGCTCGACGATGGCGGCCTACGCCGAGACCTTCCTCTCCCCGTCCTCGCCGCTCTTCTCGGACGCGCTGACGGTCTCCCCGTACCTGGGCTACGGCTCGCTCGCCCCGGCGGTTTCGCTGGCGCGGGAGTCCGGCGCGGGCCTGTTCGTGCTGGCGCTGACCTCGAACCCGGAGGGTGCGGAGGTCCAGCGGGCGGTGCGGTCGGACGGCCGGACGATCGGCGCGACGATGCTCGGCCACCTGGCTGCGGAGAACGCGGGGGCCTCGCCGATGGGCTCCTTCGGAGCGGTCGTCGGCGCGACGCTGGGGGACCTGTCCTCCTTCGACCTGGAGATCAACGGGCCGCTGCTGGCCCCCGGCATCGGCGCGCAGGGCGCGACGGCGGCGGACCTTCCGGCGGTCTTCGGCGCGGCCGTGCGCAATGTCGTCCCGAACGTGTCGCGGGGCGTCCTGAAGCACGGCCCTGACGCGGCCGCGCTGCGCGCCTCTGCGACCCGCTTCGCGGACGAGATCCGCGCGGCCGTGGCGTAGCCGCCAGGAGCGGAGCCCTGCGGGGCTTGTCCCCTACCCGCCCTTCCGCCGTTCCCCGGGCTCTGCCCGGACCCGGTCCTCAATCGCCGGACGGGCTGGAATGTGCCGCTGCGCGGCAAATCCAGCCCCGCCCGGGGGCACCTCCCAGCGGTAGCTGGGGGAGTTTGAGGCGCGGGGTCTGGGGCGGAGCCCCAGGGAACGGGCGAAGGGCGGGTAGGGGAGCTCCGCCCCGCGCAGCGGCAACCCGCACACGGGCCGGGCCAAGGGCCTACGACCCGGAGGGTCAGGGCTTCGGACCGGTGCCCGGCGGGCAAGGGCAGGGGGAGCATGGGGTGGGGGGACACCCCCTACCCCGGACGGAGCGCCCCCGCGTGCCCCCAGTACAGACCACCGCCACCATCCGGCGGATCACCCCCGTAGGGGCCTACCACCACCTCGTCCTCGACGCCCCCGGGGTGTCAGGGGTCCGCCCCGGCCACTTCGGCGCCCTCGCCATCGGCGGCCCGGACTCCGCGATGCTGCTCCGCCGGGCCTTCTCCGTCCACCGGGCCGACCCCGACGAAGGAACCGTCGAGTTCGTCTTCGCCGAAGCCGGCCGGGGGACCAGGGCTCTGGCCGCGCACCGGCCCGGGGACACCGTCGACCTGATCGCACCCCTGGGGAACCCCTTCCCCCTCCCCGACGGCCCGATCTCCGCGGTCCTGGTGGCCGGAGGCTACGGCAGCGCCCCGATGTTCCGCCTCGCGGAGGAGATCCGCGGCCGCGGCGGCCGGGTCGCCTTCGTGCTCGGCGCGGCCACCGCCGACCGGCTGTTCGGGGTCGAGCGGGCCGAGGCCCTCTCCGAGCACGTGTACGTGGTCACCGACGACGGCTCGGCGGGCCGCGAGGGCCGCGTCACGGATCCGCTCCCCGGGGCCATCGCGGCGATCGGGGCCACCGAGGTCCACTCCTGCGGCCCGATGGGCATGCTCCGGGCCGTCACGCAGATCGCCACCGCCGCCGGCGCGGCCAGTCACACCGCCGTCGAGGAGGTGATGGCCTGCGGGATCGGGATCTGCATGAGCTGCGTCCTGCCCGTCACCGGCCCCGACGGCGTGACCCGTCTCGTTCGCTCCTGCACATCCGGCCCCGTTTTCGACGGCGCCACCGTCCGCTGGGAGCAGGCCGGAACCCTGCCGCCCGATCTCGAGGGCGCCGACGCGATGACCCCGAAGGAGGCCCGGCGATGAGTGCGGTTCAGATGCCCCCGGCGCCGCTGAGGCCCGAGGATGTCGACATGTCGGCACCCCTGGGTGCCCACGTCACCCTCCCGAACCCCGTCTCCACCGCCTCCGGTTGTGCCGGCTACGGCCGCGAGCTGCACCGGTTCACGCCCCTCGGCGAGCTCGGCACCATCACCACCAAGACCGTGATGCCCCACGTCCGCTCCGGCCGCGCCACTCCCAGGACGGCGGAGACCCCCAGCGGGATGCTGAACTCCATCGGCCTCCAGGGCTCCGGCATCGACCACCTGGTCGAGCACGAGCTGCCCTGGCTGGCCGCGCACGGGGCGCGCGTCCTGGTGTCGGTCGCGGGGGAGCACCCGGAGGAGTTCGCGGCGGCCGCGGCCCGGCTGACCGGGCAGCCCGGGGTGGTGGGCATCGAGGCCAACATCTCCTGTCCCAACGTCGCCACCCGCGGGCTCGTCTTCGCCTGCGACCCCGGCGCCTCCTTCGAGGTGGTCGCGGCGGTCAAGGCGGCCGCCGACCCGGCGCTGCCCGTCTACGCGAAGCTGACCCCAGACGTGACGCGCATCACGGACATCGCGGCCGCCTGTACGGAAGCGGGCGCCGACGGGCTCTCGATGATCAACACCGTCCTCGGGATGGCCATCGACACCGACACGATGCGCCCGGCCCTCGCCGGGGTCACCGGAGGGCTCTCCGGCCCCGCGATCCGGCCCGTCGCGGTGCGCTGCGTCCACCAGGTCCACGGGGCGATGCTGGCCGGTGGCGTACGGCGGGTTCCCATCCTCGGCATGGGCGGGATCGCCTCCGGCCGGGACGCGCTCGAATTCGTCCTCGCCGGTGCTTCCGGGGTGGCCGTCGGGACGGCGCTGTTCAACGATCCCTCGTCGCCCCTGCGGATCCGCGACGACCTGCGTTCGGTACTCGCCGCACGCGGAATCGGAGCGTTTGAGGACGCCGTCGGGCGAGCTCATCGCACTGTCTGACGAAAATCGAACGTCTTTCACCGGACAAAACCGGGGTATTTTGTCCGTGATGTACGGTTCAGTGGAGGCTGACCAGGACTTTTCATCCGTTCTCGCTGACTGGAGCGGTCATGGCCGCTAGTCTCCGACCAGAGTGAACGAGCAGCGACCGAGCACCACCGCTGTTCGGGAACTCGCCTGGTGTGATGCCTTCCGGCATCCCACCGGTCCGTATCCGACAGTTCGACATCCGAGGTGACGTAGGCGTGGCTCTTCCGCCCCTTACCCCTGAACAGCGCGCAGCAGCGCTCGAAAAGGCCGCCGCGGCTCGCCGGGAGCGGGCCGAGGTGAAGAATCGACTCAAGCACTCCGGCGCCTCCCTCCAGGACGTGATCAAGAACGGCCAGGAGAATGACGTCATCGGCAAGATGAAGGTCTCCGCACTTCTGGAGTCCCTGCCTGGCGTGGGCAAGGTGCGCGCCAAGCAGATCATGGAGCGTCTTGGCATCTCCGAGTCCCGGCGTGTCCGAGGTCTCGGTTCCAACCAGATCGCCTCTCTGGAGCGTGAGTTCGGCACCCCTGCCGGCTGACGCGTCGCCTGAAGTTCTCCCGGCGTTCTCAGGCAGTCCCGAGAAGCTGGATAATCGCTCTATGGCAGCAGAGGTTCGTCCGCGGCTGACCGTGCTCTCCGGCCCTTCGGGGGTCGGCAAGAGCACGGTCGTCGCGCATATGCGCAAGGTTCACCCCGAGGTCTGGCTCTCGGTGTCGGCCACCACCCGCAAGCCGCGGCCCGGTGAGCGACACGGAGTCCACTACTTCTTCGTCAACGACGACGAGTTCGACAAGCTGATCGCCAATGGCGAGCTGCTGGAGTGGGCCGAGTTCGCGGGCAACCGCTACGGCACACCGCGCGGCGCAGTACTGGAACGCCTGGAGAACGGTGAGCCGGTCCTGCTGGAGATCGATCTCCAGGGCGCACGACTCGTGCGCGAGTCCATGGCCGAGGCGCAGCTGGTCTTCCTGGCGCCTCCGAGCTGGGACGAGCTGGTCCGTCGGCTCACCGGCCGGGGCACCGAATCCCCGGAGGTGGTCGAGCGCCGCCTCGGCGCCGCCAAGATCGAACTGGCTGCCGAGTCCGAGTTCGACACCACCCTGGTCAACACCTCGGTCGAGGACGTGGCGCGCGAGCTGCTAACGTTGATGAATGTCGTTTGATCGCTGGTCGATGTTTTGTCGATCAGCGTTTGATTTTTCACCCATCTTCGGAAGGTAGAGCGTGTCCTCTTCCATTACTGCGCCCGAGGGCATCATCAACCCGCCGATCGACGAGCTGCTCGAGGCTACGGACTCGAAGTACAGCCTCGTGATCTACGCGGCCAAGCGTGCCCGTCAGATCAACGCGTACTACTCTCAGCTCGGCGAGGGCCTGCTTGAGTACGTCGGCCCGCTGGTGGACACCCACGTCCACGAGAAGCCGCTTTCGATCGCGCTGCGCGAGATCAACGCGGGTCTGCTGACCGCCGAGGCCATCGAGGCCCCGGCTCAGTAAGCACGTTTTCCTTTCACCGCAGGCCCGGCAGACCATCTGCCGGGCCTGTGGTGTGTCATAGGTGTCGTAGGCGTACGGGTCTTCGTACGGGGATCAGCCGAAGGGGCGTGTGTGGTGGCGGGTAAGCCGAAGGTCGTACTCGGAGTCAGCGGCGGGATCGCCGCGTACAAGGCCTGCGAGCTGCTGCGCCGGCTGACCGAGTCCGGGCACGACGTGCGCGTGGTGCCCACGGCGGCGTCGCTGAACTTCATCGGCGAGGCGACCTGGGCCGCCCTCTCCGGGAATCCGGCCTCCACCGAGGTCTGGGAGTCCGTCCACGAGGTGCCGCACGTGCGCATCGGGCAGTCCGCCGACCTCGTCGTCGTCGCCCCGGCCACCGCCGACATGCTGGCCAAGGCCGCCCACGGGCTCGCCGACGACCTGCTGACCAATACGCTGCTCACCGCACGCTGTCCGGTGGTGTTCGCACCCGCGATGCACACCGAGATGTGGGAGCACCCCGCCACCCAGGAGAACGTGGCCACGCTGCGCCGGCGCGGGGCCGTGGTCATCGAGCCCGCGGTCGGGCGGCTCACCGGCAAGGACACCGGCAAGGGGCGGCTGCCCGACCCCGAGGAGATCTTCGAGGTCTGCCGGGGAGTGCTGCGGCGCGGTCCGGCGGGTGCGGCCGGGCCCGACCTGGCCGGCCGCCACGTGGTGATCAGCGCGGGCGGCACGCGCGAGCCGCTGGACCCGGTCCGCTTCCTCGGCAACCGCTCGTCCGGCAAGCAGGGCTACGCGCTGGCGCGTACCGCCGTCGCGCGCGGGGCCAGGGTCACCCTGGTCTCCGCCAATGCCGCGCTGGCCGATCCGGCCGGGGTGGACGTCGTACGGGTGGGCACCGCGCTCCAGCTGCGCGAGGCCGTGCTCAAGGCGGCGGCCGACGCCGACGCCGTGGTGATGGCCGCGGCGGTGGCCGACTTCCGGCCCGCCGAGTACGCGAGCGGGAAGATCAAGAAGAAGGACGGGCAGGAGCCCGCCCCGGTCGTCCTGGTCCGCAACCCCGACGTCCTCGCGGAGATCTCGACCGACCGCGCCCGGGACGGCCAGGTCGTCGTGGGCTTCGCGGCGGAGACCGACGACGTGCTTGCGAACGGACGTGCGAAGCTCCTCCGCAAGGGCTGTGATCTCCTCGTCGTGAATGAGGTCGGCGAGACCAAGACCTTCGGTTCCGAGGAGAACGAGGCGGTCATCCTGTCCTCCGATGGGGGAGAGGTGGCTGTCCCCTATGGTCCGAAGGAAGTGCTCGCAGAGGTGATTTGGGACCGGGTCGCCGAGCGCCTCGCTCCCCGACACGCCTGAGCGATGGCCCTTTCCGAGGGCAACTCCGTGCGCAAGAATGGAGTGGCGCAGGTCACACGCCTTCCATTGGGCGAGACGGGTGGTCCTGCGAACGGTGGCGACCGATAAACTGCATCCGGAACGTGATCGGGCGCAGCCCCCGATGTGGTTCCGCCAATGATCAGCCAGCAGCCGCTGCAACCACAGGGAGCGTTGTGTCCCGTCGCCTTTTCACCTCGGAGTCCGTGACCGAGGGTCACCCCGACAAGATCGCTGACCAGATCAGCGACACCATCCTCGACGCGCTCCTCACCGAGGACCCGACCTCGCGCGTGGCGGTGGAGACCCTCATCACCACCGGTCTCGTGCACATTGCCGGCGAGGTGACGACGAAGGCGTACGCGCCTATCGCCCAGCTCGTCCGCGACAAGATCCTCGAGATCGGCTACGACTCCTCGAAGAAGGGCTTCGACGGCGCCTCGTGCGGCGTGTCGGTGTCCATCGGCGCACAGTCCCCGGACATCGCGCAGGGCGTGGACACCGCCTACGAGAAGCGCGTCGAGGGCGACGAGGACGAGCTCGACAAGCAGGGCGCCGGCGACCAGGGCCTGATGTTCGGCTACGCGTGCGACGAGACCCCCGAGCTCATGCCGCTGCCGATCCACATCGCGCACCGCCTCTCCAAGCGGCTGTCCGAGGTCCGCAAGAACGGGACGATCCCCTACCTGCGCCCCGACGGCAAGACCCAGGTCACCATCGAGTACGACGGCGACAAGGCCGTTCGCCTCGACACCGTCGTCGTCTCCTCGCAGCACGCCGCGGACATCGACCTGGACTCGCTGCTCGCCCCCGACATCCGCGAGTTCGTCGTGGAGTACGTGCTGGCGCAGCTCGTCGAGGACGGCATCAAGCTCGACACCGAGGGCTACCGCCTCCTGGTCAACCCGACCGGGCGCTTCGAGATCGGTGGCCCGATGGGCGACGCCGGTCTGACCGGCCGCAAGATCATCATCGACACCTACGGCGGCATGGCCCGCCACGGTGGCGGCGCGTTCTCCGGCAAGGACCCGTCCAAGGTCGACCGTTCCGCCGCGTACGCCATGCGCTGGGTCGCCAAGAACGTCGTCGCCGCCGGGCTCGCCTCGCGCTGCGAGGTCCAGGTCGCCTACGCGATCGGCAAGGCCGAGCCCGTCGGTCTCTTCGTCGAGACCTTCGGCACCCACAAGGTGGACGTGCAGAAGATCGAGGACGCGATCGGCGAGGTCTTCGACCTGCGTCCGGCCGCCATCATCCGTGACCTCGACCTGCTGCGCCCGATCTACGCCCAGACCGCCGCGTACGGCCACTTCGGCCGCGAGCTGCCGGACTTCACCTGGGAGCGCACCGACCGCGTCGACGCCCTGCGCACCGCCGCCGGTCTGTAAGACCTCGTAGGACCCGCACGACTCGTAGGACCCGCTGTGCGCAAGGCCCCGGACCCCGTGGTGGGTCCGGGGCCTTCCGCGTTCCCGCCGCACTCCGCCGGGCGCCGTCGTTGTCGGTGGGGTTTGGTAAGAATGCGGGTGTGAGCAGCACCAATGACGCGGACGGGCAGAGCGGGCCGGGAGGCCCGCCGGAGCAGCTCGCGCTGATCCGGGAGACGATCGCCGAGGCGAAGGCCAAGGCGCCCAAGGCCAAGCCGCGGACCTGGCGCGGGGCCTCCGTCGCCGAGGAGCTGCCCGTCGCCCGGGTCCTGGTGAACAAGGGCGTGCTCCACCTCGACCGGCTCTTCGACTACGCGGTCCCCGCCGAGCTCTCCGAGTCCGCCCAGCCGGGCGTCCGGGTCCGGGTCCGGTTCGGCGCGGGTTCCCACCGGGTGCACGGCGGCCGCCGCGAAGGCGGCGGTCTCATCGACGGGTTCATCGTCGAGCGGCGCGCCGAGTCCGACTACAACGGCGCGCTCGCCGCCCTCGCCCAGGTGGTCTCCTCCGAGGTGGTCCTGGGCCCCCGGATGCTCGCGCTCGCCCGCGCCGTCGCCGACCGGTACGCCGGTAGCCTCGCCGATGTGCTCCAGCTCGCGCTGCCCGCGCGCAGCGCCCGCGCCGAAGCCAAGCCGTCCCCCGAGCCGCTGCCCCCGCCCGCCGCGCCCGAACCGGCCGGCTGGGAGCGGTACGGGGCCGGCCCCGGCTTCCTGCGGGCCCTGGCCGCGGGCTCCGCCCCGCGCGCGGTGTGGACCGCCCTGCCCGGCCCCGGCTGGGCCGACGAGCTGGCCCGCGCCATGGCCGCCACCCTCGCCTCCGGCCGCGGCGCCCTCGCCGTGGTCCCCGACGGGCGCGCCGCCGCCCGGGTCGACGCCGCCCTGACCGCCCTCCTCGGCGAGGGACGGCACGCGCTGCTGACCGCCGAGTCGGGGCCCGAGAAGCGCTACCGCCAGTGGCTCGCCGTCAGCCGGGGCTCGGTGCGGGCCGTCGTGGGCACCCGGGCCGCCATGTTCGCGCCCGTGCGCGACCTCGGGCTCGTGGCCGTCTGGGACGACGGGGACTCCAGCCACAGCGACGACCACGCCCCCTTCCCGCACGTGCGGGAGGTGCTGGAGCTGCGCGCGGTCACCGACGGCTGCGCCTTCCTCGTGGGCAGCACCAGCTGCACCGTGGAGGCCGCCCAGCTCGTCGAGTCCGGCTGGGCCCGGCCGCTGGTCGCCGACCGCGAGACCGTACGGACGTACGCGCCCCGCATCCGGACCGTCGGCGACGAACTGCTGGCCCGCGACGGTGCGGCGCGGGCCGCGCGGCTGCCGAGCCTGGCGTGGGAGACCGTACGGGAGGGCCTCAAGACCGGGCCCGTACTGGTCCAGGTGCCCCGGCGCGGCTACGTGCCGCGGCTGGCCTGCGAGCGGTGCCGCACCCCGGCCCGCTGCACGGTGTGTGCGGGACCGCTGGAGGCCCCCGACGAGCGGGACCTGCACTGCGGCTGGTGCGGGCGCCAGGAGACCTCCTGGCACTGCGAGGAGTGCGGGTCGTTCCGGCTGCGGGCCCAGGTGGTCGGCGCCCGGCGCACCGCCGAGGAACTGGGGCGGGCCTTCCCGGCCGTGCCCGTACGGACCTCCGGGCGCGACCACGTCCTCGACGAGGTCCCGGACCGGCCCGCGCTGGTCGTCTGCACGCCCGGCGCCGAACCGGTCGCCACGGGCGCCGGGTACGCGGCCGCGCTGCTGCTGGACGGCTGGGCCATGCTCACCCGGCCCGACCTGAGGGCGAGCGAGGAGGCGCTGCGGCGCTGGATCGCCGCGGCCTCGCTGGTACGGGGGGACGGGCAGGTCGTGGTGGTCGCCGAGCCGACGCTGCGGCCGGTCCAGGCGCTCGTGCGGTGGGACCCCGTCGGGCACGCGGTACGGGAGCTCGCGGAGCGGGCCCAGCTGGGCTTCCCGCCGGTCTCGCGGATGGCGGCGGTGGCGGCGGGCAGCGCGGAGGCCGTCGAAGCCTTCCTGGCGGGGGCGGCGCTGCCGCCGGACGCGGAGGTGCTGGGACCGGTGCCGGTGCCTGGGCGGCGGGGTGAGGCCGGGGCGGGGGAGCGGGCGCTGGTCCGGGTGCCGCCGGGCAGTGGTGCGGCGTTGGCGGCTTCCCTGAAGGCGGCCCAGGCGGCCCGGATGGCCCGGGGCGCCCCTGCGTCCGAGGCGGTCCGGATCCGGATCGACCCCCTGGACATCGGCTAGAGCCTGGTTGGCGGGGCCGCGCCTGGCGGGTGGGTGGGCCCTGCGGGGCAGTCCCCGACCCATCCCCCAGACTCCGTCCGGGGGACCCCCAGTTCCACCGTTCCCCGGGCAGCGGGCCCGAGGGTGCGGGTGGGCTCGGGCCCTCCGGGCGTGACGACGCCCCCGGCGGGGCGACCGGGTGGGTCGCTCCGCCGGGGGCGGTTTCCGTCGGGGGTCGGCGTCCCGGCGGCGGTGGATCAGCCGTTGCGGGGGCCGGGGAACGCCCCGGTGCGGGCCGCGGTCGCCTCCTCGCGGGCCGGCTGCGGCGGGACCGAGCGGGCCGCCGGAATCGTGGGCAGCGGACCCAGGGTCCGCGTCGTCGTACCCTCGGCCAGCGGCTCGCGCTCGCGCTCGCGCTCGACGGGCTCGGCGCTCTGCGCCCGCCGGGCACCGTAACGCCGGTGCACCGCCTGCTTGGTGACCCCGAGCGCCGAGCCCACCGCGTCCCAGGAGAAGCCGAGCGAGCGGTCGAAGTCCACCGCGGCGGTGACCAGCGTCTCGACGCTGTCCCGCAGTTCTTGTGCGAGGCGGACGGTGGGCGCGGGAGCCCGGCCGTAGACGACGAAGCCCGTGGAGGGGCCCGAGCGGCGCGGGCGGTAGACGTTGCCGAGCTGGGCGGTGAGCGTACGCAGAGCATCCACCTGCCGGCGAACCCGCTCGATGTCCCGCACCAGGAGGTGCAAGCTGGCCCGTGCTTGGGCGTCGTGGGTGGCGTGGTCGGCCATGAAGAAGCCTCTCGAACCGGTGCTGAAGAGCGGATCGGGCCGCAGACACCGTTCTGTTTCGCGGCCCGTTTCGGTCAATCTCTCTTGACCAACGCGCCACCCGGCGGCCAGGTCACGCTATGGGGGCGTGTCGGCATATGCGAGGAGCGCGCGTGTGTGCGTACGCCCCCTCGCGGAGCCCGCGCAGCGGGGGCGGCGCGCAGGTGGGACGGTGGGCGCGCAGACCATAGACTGGTGCGCTGCTGACAGCCGAGATAGCGAGGTAGACCCCAGTGAAGCTCGTCTTCGCAGGCACCCCCGAGGTCGCCGTGCCCGCCCTGGACGCCTTGATCGCCTCCGGGCGCCACGAGGTCGCCGCCGTCGTCACCCGGCCCGACGCACCGGCCGGCCGCGGCCGCCGCCTCGTCGCCAGCCCCGTCGCCGAGCGCGCCGAGGAAGCCGGCATCGAGGTGCTCAAGCCCGCCCGGCCGCGCGACCCGGACTTCCAGGCCCGGCTGCGCGAGATCGACCCGGACTGCTGCCCGGTCGTCGCGTACGGCGCGCTGATCCCCAAGAGTGCCCTGGACATCCCCAGGCACGGCTGGGTCAACCTGCACTTCTCCCTGCTTCCCGCCTGGCGCGGCGCCGCGCCCGTCCAGCAGTCGATCATGGCGGGGGACCAGGTCACCGGTGCCTCCACCTTCCGGATCGAGGAGGGGCTGGACACCGGCCCGGTCTTCGGGATCCTCACCGAGGAGATCCGGCCCACCGACACCAGCGGCGACCTGTTGACCCGCCTCGCCTTCGCCGGGTCCGGTCTGCTGGTGGCGACCATGGACGGCATCGAGGACGGCACCCTGCGGGCCGTGGAGCAGCCGGCCGACGGGATCTCGCTCGCGCCGAAGATCACCGTCGAGGACGCGCGGGTCGACTGGACGGCGCCCGCGATGCGCGCCGACCGTCTGGTGCGCGGCTGCACCCCGGCGCCGGGCGCCTGGACGGTCTTCCGGGGCGAGCGGCTGAAGCTGATCTCGGTCGGCCTGGTCACCGACCGCACGGACCTGAAGCCCGGGGACCTGGGCGTGGCCAAGAACAACGTCTACGTCGGCACCGGCTCGCACGCCGTGGAGCTGCTGTGGGTGCAGCCCCAGGGCAAGAAGCCGATGAAGGCCGCCGACTGGGCGCGCGGGGTGCGGATCGCTCCCGGTGAGCGGCTGGGCGGGTCGGACGTAGGCTGATTCGTGTCACCGCAGTAGTCGTCTCTTCGTTTCATCCCCAAAGCGTTACGTAACCCCGGAGCACCTTTCACGTGAGCGAACAGCCTCCTCGCCGACCGGCCGCCACCAAGGCCAACGGCAAGCCCGCCAAGCCCTACCGCCGGCCCCAGAAGGACCCCGTCCGGATGCTGGCCTTCGAGGTGCTGCGGGCGGTGGACGAGCGCGACGCGTACGCGAACCTCGTGCTGCCGCCGCTGCTGAAGAAGGCCCGCAAGGACGAGACCTTCCAGGCACGGGACGCGGCGCTGGCCACGGAGCTGGTGTACGGGACGCTGCGCCGCCAGGGCACCTACGACGCGGTCATCAAGGCCTGCATCGACCGGCCGCTGCGCGAGGTGGACCCGCCGGTCCTGGACGTGCTCTCGCTCGGCGCGCACCAGCTGCTCGGCACCCGCATCCCCACGCACGCGGCGGTGTCCGCGAGCGTGGAGCTGGCGCGGGTGGTGCTCGGGGACGGGCGCGCGAAATTCGTGAACGCGGTGCTCCGCAAGATCGCCGCGCACGACCTGGACGGCTGGCTGGAGAAGGTCGCGCCGCCGTACGAGGACGACGCCGAGGAGCACCTCGCGGTCTACCACTCGCACCCCAGGTGGGTGGTCACCGCGCTGTGGGACTCGCTGGGCGGCGGGCGGGCCGGCATCGAGGACCTGCTGGAGGCCGACAACGAGCGGCCCGAGGTGACGCTGGTGGCACGCCCCGGGCGGTCCACCCAGGAGGAGCTGCTGGAGGCCGTCGGCGAGGACTCGGCGCTGCCGGGCCGCTGGTCCCCGTATGCGGTCCGGATGGCCGAGGGCGGCGAGCCGGGTGCGCTGGAGGCCGTGCGCGAGGGACGCGCCGGTGTCCAGGACGAGGGCAGCCAGCTGGTGGCGATGGCCCTGGCGGCCGTCCCGGTCGAGGGCCGCGACGAGCGCTGGCTCGACGGCTGCGCGGGCCCCGGTGGCAAGGCGGCCCTGCTGGCGGCACTGGCCGCCCAGCGCGGGGCCTTCCTGCTGGCCTCCGAGAAGCAGCCGCACCGGGCCCGGCTCGTCGAGCGGGCACTGGCCGGAAACCCCGGCCCGTACCAGGTCATCACGGCGGACGGGACGCGCCCGCCGTGGCTGCCGGGCTCCTTCGACCGGGTCCTGATGGACGTCCCCTGCTCCGGCCTGGGCGCGCTGCGCCGCCGCCCGGAGGCGCGGTGGCGCCGTCGGCCCGAGGACCTGGAGAGTTTCGCGCCGCTCCAGCGCGGCCTGCTGCGCGAGGCCCTCTCGGCCGTCCGCGTGGGCGGGGTCGTTGGCTACGCGACGTGCTCGCCGCACCTGGCGGAGACCCGGGTGGTCGTGGAGGACGTACTGAAGGGGCGCGGCGCGGGCATGTCCCCGGTGTCCGCTGAACTGATCGACGCGCGGCCGTACATGCAGGAGGTGCCCGCGCTGGGCGACGGGCCCGACGTGCAGCTCTGGCCGCACCTGCACGGGACGGACGCGATGTACCTGGCGCTCATCAGGCGCACGGGGTAGTCGAGGGGCGTGAGCGCGGCGGGGCGGGGGCCGGGACGGGGCAGCGGGGGCGGCCGGATCCCGCTCTCCCGCCGACTTCCGGGGTAGTGGCCGGAAGCCGCCTGCGGCATGGCACGCTTGGGGCATGGCCGTTCAGATCAATCCCAGCATCTTGTCCGCCGACTTCGCCCGGCTCGCAGAGGAGGCGAAGGCCGTCCAGGGGGCCGACTGGTTGCATGTCGACGTCATGGACAACCACTTCGTCCCGAACCTCACCCTCGGCATGCCGATCGTGGAGTCGCTGAGCCGCGCCACGGACATCCCGCTGGACCTGCACCTGATGATCGAGGACCCCGACCGTTGGGCCCCGCAGTACATCGAGGCCGGCGCCGGCTCCGTGACCTTCCACGCCGAGGCGGCGGCCGCGCCCGTGCGGCTCGCGCGCGAGATCCGGGCCAAGGGGGCGCGGGCGTCCATGGCACTGAAGCCCGCGACGCCCATCGAGCAGTACGAGGACATTCTTCCCGAGCTCGACATGGTGCTGATCATGACGGTCGAGCCCGGCTTCGGCGGACAGCCGTTTCTGGACATCATGCTGCCCAAGATCCGCCGCACCCGCGAGCTGATCTCCAGGCACGGCCTGGAGGTGTGGCTCCAGGTCGACGGCGGGGTCTCGGCCTCGACCATCGAGCGGTGTGCGGAGGCCGGCGCGGACGTGTTCGTCGCAGGCAGCGCGGTCTACGGGGCGGTCGATCCGGCGGCCGCCGTACGCACGCTGCGCGAGCAGGCGGGCGTGGCGATCGCCGCGGCGCCCTGGGCTTGCGACCACTGAGACAAGGCTTGGTGAACAGCTCGGTGAACGGGAGCTGTCCAGGCTGATCAACGGCCGTCGGATCTGACAGGATGAACGGCGAGTCGAGAGTGTGAACAGCAGTGAGGAGAACGCGGTGTCTGCAATGTCGGCGGGACGGTCAGCCCTGCGGATGGGACCCGCGGAGCTGGTGCAGGCGGCGGCCATGGCGCGCCGCTTCTACCTGGAGGGGAAGTCCAAGATCCAGATCGCCGAGGAGTTCGGCGTGAGCCGCTTCAAGGTGGCCCGGGTCCTGGAGACCGCTCTGGAGCGCGACCTCGTACGCATCGAGATCCGGGTGCCGGCCGAGCTGGACGCGGAGCGCTCCGACGCGCTGCGCGCGCGGTACGGCCTGCGCCACGCGGTCGTGGTCGAGTCCCCGGCCGATGCCACCGAGGACGCTCCGGACCCGGAGAACCTGGGTGCGGTGGCCGCCGATCTGCTGGGCGAGCTCGTCAACGAGGGCGATGTACTGGGCCTCGCGTGGGGGCGCTCGACCATCCACATGGCCGCCTCCCTGCACCGGCTGCCCCCCTGCACCGTCGTCCAGCTCACCGGCGTGTACGACGCCGGGACGGCCGAGCGCGGGTCCGTGGAGGCCGTGCGCAGGGCCGCGCAGGTCTCCGGCGGGGACGCGCACCCCATCTACGCCCCGATGCTGCTGCCCGACCCGGCAACCGCGGCCGCCCTGCGCAACCAGACGGGGATCGCGCGCGCCTTCGAGTACTTCGACAAGGTCACCGTCGCCGCCGTCTCGATCGGTTCCTGGGAGCCGGGGATCTCGACCGTCCACGACATGCTGAGCGACGAGGAGCGGGCGCACTACGCCTCGCTGGGGGTGGCCGCCGAGATGTCGGCCCACCTGTTCGACTCGGAGGGCCGCCGGGTCGGCCGGGACCTCGGAGAGCGCTGCATCACGGTGGAGGCCGACCGGCTGCGCCGGATCCCCGAGGTCGTGGCCATCGCCGGCGGGCTGCGCAAGGCCTCCGCGATCGGTGCCGTGCTGCGGTCGGGACTCGTGACGAGCCTGGTCACCGACACCGCCGTGGCGGACTACCTGCTGACGGAATCGCAGCCCGGTCTGCGTCCCGCGCTGGAGCGGGCCGACCCCGACGAGTGACCCCCGGCGAACGTAGGGCCGGATTGGTCCGATTGTTCGGATCAATGGCGGTCAAACGCGGACGCGGGATGTTCGCTGATGCGGATGGTGCCGTAATTGAGATCCGAACGGCGGACCGTTCGACCGCCTGCTGGGCGCATACTGGGTGCAATGACAAAGTCAGCAGTACCTCGCCGCCATTTGCCGTCCAGCCCGTTCAAGGCCCCCGTGGAAGCGCCGCTCAGGCACTTCAGCGTCGGCGACCGGGTTACTCACGACGAGCACGGCCTCGGCCGTGTCGTCGCAGTAGAGGAGGGGATCGCTGTCCTCGTCGAATTCGGGCCGGAGGTCCGGAAACGAATCCTGAGTCCCTACACCAAGATGGCCGCTCTCTGAAGCCAGCTCGCGATTCGCGGGAGAATCGGATATTTGGCACGATCGGTGCATGATCTTTCGGAACGTGCCCCGATCGTTGCTGCGTGTGCTGGGAGCTGTGCTCCTCTGCGCGGCACTGGTCGGTGCGGTGGGCTGCAGCGGGAAGAAGACCGCGCCTACCGCCGCCGCCAGTACGAGTGCCAGTAGCAGCGCCGGTAGCAGTGCCAGTACCGGTGTCGAAGCGGTCCCGAATGGCTCAGCCGCGCCGACCGCCGCGCCCGGATGGGCGAAGGGGATGGCTACGGTACGCGCTGCCGCGCTGCCGCAGGAGGCACGTGACGTGCTCGCGCTGATCGACAAGGGCGGGCCGTACCAGTACCGGCAGGACGGCACGGTCTTCGGGAACTTCGAGAAGGTCCTGCCCCAGAAGAAGCGTGGCTACTACCACGAGTTCACCGTGAAGACCCCCGGTGAGCGGGATCGCGGGGCCCGGCGGATCGTGACCGGTGAGGGCGGGGAGTTCTTCTACACGGACGACCACTACAAGACCTTCAAGGCGGTTCTCCGATGACCCTGGACCCGCAGCAGCCCCTGGCCCCCGCCGTCGCCGCCGCCGAGGAGGCGGGGTGGGCGGTGCTGAGGCTGGACCTGGACGGGGTACGGAGCAAGGCCGAGCTCATGCGGCGGTGCGGTGAGGTACTGGCGCTGCCGGAGTGGTTCGGCGGGAACTGGGACGCGCTGGCGGACTGCCTGATCGATCTCTCCTGGCTGCCGGGGGCACCGGGGCGGCTGCTGGCCGTGACCTCGTGGGGCGGCTACGCGGCGTCCCGGCCGGGGGACTGGGCGACCTTCGAGGACGTCCTGGAGCAGGCCGTGGACTTCTGGCGGGATTCGACCGAGGGCACGCTGACCGTGCTGCTGGCGGCGCCCGAGCCCAAGCCCAGGCCAAAGCCGGGTCCGCCGCCCAAGCGCTGAGACCGGAGCGCGGAAGCCCGAGCGGAAGCCCGAGCACGAGGCCCGAGCACGAGGCCCGAGCGCGGAGGCCCGGGCGCCGAAAGGCGTGAGGCAGGGGCGGGGCCCCCGCCTCACGGCGGTCAGCTCTTCGGGATCCAGGGTGGTGTCTGCCCCCAGGACCAGACCGGGATGTCGGCCGCGTCCACGGGTGGCGGGTTGGGGCCCGAGTAGATCAGGGCCATCCGGGTGCCCCACTCGATGTAGTAGGCGAACACCGCGCGGAACTCCGGATCGGTGGGCAGCCCCACCTCGTCGGCCGTGTCCATCAGCAGGTCCACCCAGCGGCGGCGCTGCTGTTCGGTGATGCCGCGGCCCAGGTGCTTGGTGGCCATGTGCTGGTGGCCGCCGTGGGCCGCGGTGTACTCCTTCGGGCCGCCGAAGACCTCCGACAGCCAGACCGCGACGTGCCGGGGGTGTCCCGAGTCCATGCCGGCGAAGACCGGGGCCAGGATCTCGTCCTGCAGGGCGTGTGCGTAGAAGACGTCCGTGAGGCGGTTCATCGCCTCCTCCCCGCCCATCCACTCGTAGATGGTGGGCGTGGTGCCGGGTGTGGTGCTCATGAGAGGTCGGCGGCCTTTCCGGGTCCGACGACCTCGGTGACGAGGTAGTGCTGCATTTCCTCGATGGCCGTCACGTACGGGCGGATCGCGCTGAAGAAGGCCGGGAAGTGCTCGCCCTTGCGGAATCCGTTGAGGTGCGCGTCGACCGAGGTCCAGCGGATGCGCAGGATGTAGTGCTCCCGGTCGTTCTCCTCCTCGCAGCGCGCCAGTTCGTAGTCGATGCACTCCGGCGAGGCGGCCAGGGCCTCGGCGGCCCTGACGTACGCGCTCTCGAAGGCGGGCTGGTCGTCCAATGCGATCCGGTAGCGGATGTATTCGACGGTGGTGGTCATGGTGCGTGCCTCTCCCTGCGGTCGGGCGTTGATCGCCGCTGCTCCGGGTCAGCGTGGCGTGATCATGCGCGGATGCGGAGTCCTTTGCGCGTTATGGCGCAGACTTCTGGGAGTCGGTGACGTCCGGGCCCTCGGCGCGGACCTGCTGGACCCGGGCCAGGGACTCGCGGAGCTCGGTGAGCCAGGGGTCGGTGTTGCGCCCGACCAGGCGGACGCACCAGGCCAGGGCGTCGGCGCGGCTGCGGGCGACCCCGCCCGCGACCAGGGTGTCGAGCACCTGGCGTTCGGACTGGCGCAGCCGGGTCATCACCGGGACCGCGAGGTGGGTGAAGACCGTCTTGTCCTCGCCCGACTGGACGGCCCAGGCGACCTTGCGGCGGTAGAGCTCCTCCGCCTCCCGGGCCACTTCGATGCGCTGGTCGCGGGTGCGTTCGCGGAAGGCCGCGACGGATTCGGCCGCCGGGACGGTGCCGAGGACGGTGATCTCCTCCCGGTCCACCGTGACCGAGAGGAGGGACTCGTAGATGTCCACCGGCAGGCGCTCGGCGAACCAGGCGCGAAGCTGTTCGTTCTGCTCGGATGTAATCATGTAATCAACGTTGCGTCCGGTGCCGTCTTGATCGCAAGGGGTCCGGCGCGGTGTCCGGCGGTGTTCGCTCTCAGCCCATCGAGCGGTAGCGGTGGATCAGCGAGACCGCCATGGCTCCCTCGCCGACGCCCGAGGCGACCCGCTTGACCGAGTGGGCCCGTACGTCGCCCGCCGCGAAGACCCCGGGGACGCTGGTTTCGAGGGGGTACGGGGCGCGCTCCAGGCTCCACTCCTGCGGTAGTTCGCCGCCGTTCGAGATGAGGTCGGAGCCGGTGAGGACGAAGCCGAACCCGTCGCGCTCCACCACCCCGGCCAGCCAGTCCGTGTGCGGGCGGGCGCCGATGAAGGTGAACATGAACCGGGCCGGGACCTCCCGGTCCTCGCCGGTGTCCGCGTGGTGCAGGGTCAGGCGTTCGAGGTGGTCCTCGCCGTCGAGGCGCACGACCGTGGTGCGGACCTTCACCTCGATGTTCGGGGTGCGCTCGATCTCGTCGATGAGGTACCGGGACATGCTCGCGTCCAGGGACCCGGCGCGCACCAGGATCGTCACCCGGGCCGCGTACTTCGCGAAGTGCACCGCCGCCTGGCCGGCCGAGTTGGCGCCGCCGACGATGAACACGTGCTGCGAGATGCACGCCGAGCTCTCGGTCGTCGCCGCGCCGTAGTACAGCCCGGCGCCCTCGAAGCGGTCCGCGCCGGGGGCGTCCAGGCGGTTGTACGAGACCCCGGTCGCCAGGAGCACCGTCTCGGCGCTGATCTCCGTGCCGTCGGCGAGGGTGAGGATCTTCGCCGGGTCGTCGCGGGTGAGGGACACCACCTCCACCGGGTGCAGGATCTCGGCGCCGAAGCGGGCCGCCTGGATGGTGGCGCGGCGGGTCAGGTCGCCGCCGGAGAGGCCGGAGGGGAAGCCGAGGTAGTTCTCGATCAGGCTGGAGGTGCCGGCCTGGCCGCCCGGGGCGCGGGAGTCCAGCATCAGGGTGGACAGTCCCTCGGACGCCGAGTAGACGCCGGCCGCGAGGCCCGCCGGGCCCGCCCCGACGATCACGCACTCGTAGTGCGGGCGGGAGGCGGTGGTGGCCAGGCCGAGGCGCTGGGCGAGCTGGGTGTCGCTCGGTGCGGAGAGCACCGAGCCGTCGGGGAAGCGGACCAGCGGGAGCGCCGCGTCGGCCTGGGCGGCGGCGATCACGGTGAGCGCCTCCGGGTCCCGCTCCACGTTGAGGAAGCGGAAGGGCTGGCCGTTGCGGGTGAAGAAGTCCCGCACGGCGTGGGTGCCGGGGGAGACCAGGTGGCCCGCGACGATGATCCCGTCGTACGCCGGGCGGTAGGTGGCCAGCCAGTCCGAGAGCAGGTCGTCCAGGACGGGGAAGAGCCGCTCGTGCGGCGGGTCCCAGGGTTTGAGCAGGTAGTAGTCCAGGCGGACCCGGTTGATGGCGGTGATGGCCGCGTCCGTCTCGGCGTACGCCGTCAGCAGGACCCGGCGGGCGTCCGGGAAGCGGGAGACGGCTTCGAGGAGGAACTCGACGCCGGTGACGTCGGGCATCCGCTGGTCCACGAGGAAGAGCGCCGGGTCGTGGCCGCGTTCGTCGAGGGAGTCCAGGATCTTGAGGGCGTCGGCGGCGGAGGAGGCGCCGAGGACCCGGTAGCGGTCGCCGTACGCGCTGCGCAGATCGCGGCGGACAGCCCGCAGGACCTGCGGGTCGTCGTCCACGGCCAGGATGACGGGCTTGCGGTTCTCCGCGCGCTGGGCGGCGGCCGCGGCCGCCGGGGCCGTGGTGACCGGGGCACCCGCGGCCGGGGCCGGGGTGGCGGGGGTGGCGTTCTCCGGGGCCGCGCTCACGCCGCGTCCAGCATGAGCTTGTCGGCGTAGCACCAGGCCCAGTCCTCGCCGGGCTCGTGGGAGGCCGCGATGGGGTGGGCGGTGGTCCCGTAGTGCCGGGTGGCGTGACGGTTCTTCGAGGAATCGCAGCAGCCCACGTGCCCGCAGCTGAGGCACATCCGCAGATGCACCCAGGTGTCGCCGGAGACGAGGCACTCCTCGCAGCCCTCGGTGCCGGGTTTCACCGGACGTATCTGATCGATGTGTGTGCACAGCAGATCCACCGTCATCGTCCCCGTCCCTCTCTCGCGCTCTCGCGCTTCGCGCCCGTGATTGCAGTGCGCCCGTGATTCACGGCGCGTCCAGACCATAGGGCGGGGCCCCTGCGGAGGTTCAGTGATTCGGCCGAAGTCAGGTAGTCCGGAAGCTACTTCATGACATCGGCGGACGACTTCCTGAGGTGCCCGCGCGACCTGGGCGACTACCTCACGAAGTCGCACACCGGCGCTTTGACGAGAACCCCGGACGCGGCCAGTGTGGGGGACGCCAACGACAACAGGCGGCGCCTGGAGGAATCCGTGAGCAGAAAGATTCTGGTCATTGTCTCCGAACACGGTTACTGGGCCGAGGAACTGATCGGCCCGGTATCCAAGTTCGACGAACAGGGCTATGAAGTCGTATTCGCCACGCCGACCGGAAAGCGCGCGCACGCGCTTCCGCCGAGCCTCGACGCGAACTACATCGATCCTCCACTGGGACGCTCGGTCACCACTGAGGAGAACGCCCGGCTGGGCCGGGAGTTCGAGCAGTCGAGCCGGCTCGACTCCCCCCTCGACATCGAAGCGTGGGCGCCCGAGCGCCCGTACACCAGCGACGAGGGATACCTCCGCAAGCTGGAGCAGTACCACCGCGATCTGGACAAGCTCCAGGCGGACATCGCAGGTTACGACGCGATCCTGATCGTCGGGGGCAGCGGACCCATCGCCGACCTCGCCAACAACGAGCGCGTGCACGCCCTGATCCTGGCCTTCAAGAACGCCGGGAAGGTCATCGCGGCCGAGTGCTACGGGGTCGCCTGCCTGGCCTTCGCCCGCGACTGGGGCGACCGGCGCAGCATCATCTGGGGCAAGCACGTGACCGGCCACTGCAAGGAGTACGACTACAAGGACGGCACCGGATTCCTCGGCACCGACTTCAACATGGGGCCGCCGCCCTACCCGCTGGAGTACATCCTGCGCGATGCGACCGGGCCGCGCGGGGCGTACCACGGGAATTTCGGCCACCCGCTCTCGGTCATCGTCGACTTCCCGTTCGTTACCGGCCGTTCCACCCCCGATTCATATCTGACGGGGCAGAAGATCGTGGAAACCCTGGAAAACGGTCTCACCCGGTACGGCTGGTAATTCCGAAGCGTCCCGGCAATGCCCGTGAACACGAGGGGGAGTTCGATGAGTTCCGGAGCCACTCCCGGACGGGAAAGGCTGATCGACCAGTTCAAGGCAGACGGCCTGAACATCATGTTCGGAAATCCGGGGACCGTGGAACAGGGATTCCTCGACGCGGTCGACGCGGCGGAGGACTTCAGCTACGTCCTCGCGCTCCAGGAGACGGTGGCCGCCGGCATCGCCGACGGCTACGCACGGGCCACCGGCGGCGCGGCCCTGCTCCAGCTCCACTCCGGGGTGGGGCTGGGCAACGGGATCGGCATGCTCTACCAGTCCCTGCGCGGCCACACCCCGCTCGTGGTGATCGCCGGCGACGCCGGGGTCCGCTACGACGCCATGGACGCGCAGATGGCCTGCGACCTGGTGGCCATGGCCAAGCCGGTGACCAAGTACGCCACCCGGGTCACCGACCGGCACTCGGTGCTGCGCACCGTCCGCCGGGCGGTGAAGATCGCCCTGACCCCGCCGCGCGGCCCGGTGTTCGTGGCGCTGCCGATGGACGTGCTGGACGAGCTGAACTCCGAGCCCGTGCTGCCCGCCACGACGGTGCTCACGGACGTGGCACCCTCGCCGGCCTCGGTGGGGCGGGCGGCCGCACTGCTCGCCTCCGCCGAGCGGCCCGTCGTCCTCGTCGGCGACGGGATCTCCCTGGCCGGGGCGCAGCGCGAACTCGTCGCCGTCGCCGAGCTGCTGGGCGCCGACGTGTACGAGGTCGACTCCTCCGAGGTGAACATCGCGGCCTCGCACCCGCTGCGCCGCGGCCAGACGGGCCACATGTTCGGCCCGCACAGCAAGGAGCTGATCGGGGACGCGGACGGGGTGCTGATCGTGGGCACCTACGTCTTCCCCGAGGTCTTCCCCGAGCTGGAGAGCCCCTTCCGGGCGGGCGCGAAGGTCGTGCACATCGACCTGAACGCCTACGAGATCGCCAAGAACCACCCGGTGGACCTCGGGCTCGCCGCCGATCCGCGCCGAGCGCTGGCCGCGCTGGCCGGCGTACTGGAGCAGGTGCTCACCCCCCGGCAGCGGGCGGCGGCGGCCGGGCGGCTGGACGAGCGGACCCGGGAGCGGGCGCGCGCGGGACTCCTCGCCGGGTCCGACGTGGACGGCACGCCGATGGCCGTCTTCCTGCGGACCCTGGCCGAGCGCACCGGCGGCGACCTCATCGTCTTCGACGAGGCGCTGACCACCTCCCCGCTGGTCACCAGGTACCTGCCGCCGGAGCGGCCGGGGGACTACCACCTCACCCGGGGCGGCTCGCTCGGGGTGGGCTTCCCGGGCGCGGTCGGAGCCAAGCTCGCCCGCCCGGACCGGCTCGTCGTCGGCTTCGCGGGCGACGGCGGGTCGATGTACACCTACCAGGCGCTGTGGACCGCGGCCCGGCACGGCATCGAGGCCAAGTTCGTGGTCTGCAACAACCGCAAGTACCGGCTGCTGGACGACAACATCGCCCAGTACTGGCGGGAGCGGGAGATCCCCGAGCACGGCTTCCCGGGCTCCTTCGACCTCTCCCGGCCCGAGATCGACTTCGCGGGGCTGGCACGGTCGCTCGGAGCGGGCGGGATGCGGGTGGAGAAGCCGGACGAGGCGGTCGCCGCCGTGGGCCGGATGCTCGCCCACCCCGGACCGTTCCTGGTCGACGTACAGATCTGAACAGCCCCTGTGGAACCGAACACCACCACGGACAGGAGGAGACCGCATGCCCGCCGAGCGGCTGACCGAGGACGCGATCCGCGCCTTCGCCGACAACTGGTACGTGGCCCTGGACCGGCACGTCGCGCCGGACCAGGTGCTCGCCCTGATCACCGAGGACCTGGAGTTCAAGGTCCCCGAGGACACCTTCCTCGGCCACCAGGGCTTCGGCCGCTGGTACGAGGCGGTCACGAACCGCTTCTTCGACGAGGTGCACACGGTCACCAAGGTGGAGCCCGTCATCGACGGGGACCGGGCGGTCGTCCGGGTCCTCGTCAACTGGCAGGCCAAGATCTGGGACCCGCCCGCCGCCCGCAGCCGGTGGCTCGGCTTCGACGCCGACCAGACCTGGACGGTGGTCGCCGGCCCCGACGGGCCGCTGATCCAGCGGTACACCGTCAACGAGCTGGCGCCCATGCCCGGTTCCGCCTCCCTCTGAACGCCGAAGGGGACAAGACGATGACCGAAGTGACACGGGAGCGGGTCGAGGCGGCGTACCGCGCCCTCGGCTCCGGCGACCGGGCCAGGATCCTGGAGTACTACGCGGAGGACCTGCGCTGGCAGGTCCCCGGCAACCACCCGCTGGCCGGCTGGTACGAGAGCCTGGACGCCTTCCTGGAACTGATGGGCCGGACCCACAAGCTCACCGGCGGCACCTTCCGCATGGACCTGGAAGCGGTCCTGGTCGGCGATGACTGCAGCGCGGACGTCTGCCGCAACGTCGCCCTGCGCGGCGGCGCCGACGAGTCGAGCAGCTCCCCGTACGAGCGGATGGACTACCCGGTCTTCCATTTCATGCGCTGGCGGGACGGCCGGATCGTCGAGGGCCACGACGGGCTGTTCGGCGACTCGGCCACGGCCTTCAGCCAGTTCTGGGCGCCCTTCGCGCCGGACGGAACCCGCAGGGACGGATAGGGGAATGAGCGCCATGGACGCGCGGCAGATCTTGCAGAAGTACTACGAGTACGCCAACTCCGGCGACTGGGACCGCTGGTGCGACCTCTTCGCCGAGGACCAGGTCATGGACGAGCAGCTGGCCGGCCACATCGAGGGCCTGGAACTGCTGCGGTCGATGATGAAGGGCATGGGCACGATGTACCGGGTCTTCCGGAACGAGCCCGTGCACTTCCTCGTCGACGGGGAGAAGGCCGCGGCCGTCTCCCACCTGACCGCGGTCACCCCCGAGGGCAAGGGCATCGAGGCCGAGGTCATGAACTTCTTCCGGATCGTGGACGGAAAGATCGCCTACATGGCCAACTTCCACGACACCGTCCCCTTCCAGGTGCTCGGCCAGGGCTGAGGGGACGCGTGATGGCCGTAGACGAGTACGACTACATCGTGGTGGGATCCGGCACCGCGGGCAGCGTCCTGGCGAGCCGCCTCTCCGAGGACCCGGACGTCACCGTCCTGGTCCTGGAGGCCGGCGCGGGCCGCATCCCGCCCGAGGTGGACGATCCGTCCTCCTGGTACAAGCTGCTCGGCGGGCCCGTGGACTGGGGCTACACCAGCGTCCCGCAGCCCGGCCTCGACGGCCGCCGTACGTACGAGCCGCGCGGCAAAGCCCCCGGGGGCAGCAGCAACCTCTACATCATGATGCACATCCGGGGCCACGCCTCGGACTTCGACAACTGGGCCTACCAGGGCGCGGCCGGCTGGGCGTACGAGGACGTGCTGCCCTACTTCGCCCTGCTGGAGGGCCAGGAGGACGCCACCGCCGTCACCACCGGCACCCGCGGCCCGCAGCGGATCACCCACGCGGGCCGGCACAACCCCAACCCGCTCTCCCGGGCCTTCATCGACGCGGCCGTCGAGCTCGGCCACGAGGAGATCGCCGACTTCAACACCGACGGCCCGCGGCGCGGGCTCTTCGGCACCGGCTGGCACCACATCGACGTGGCCGACGGCCGTCGCCAGGGCGTACTCGCCGCCTATCTGGAGCCGTCCCTGGACCGCTCGAACCTGACCCTGCGCACCAGTGCGCAGAGCACCCGGCTGCTCTTCGAGGGCGACACCTGCACGGGGGTCGAGTACGTACAGCTGGCGGCGCCCGCGCAGATCCCGGGGCGGACCGTGCGCGACGGCCACAGCACGCCGGCCGGACCCGGGCTGCACACCGTACGGGCCCGCCGGGAGGTGATCGTGGCCGCCGGGGCGATCGAATCGCCGAAGCTGCTGATGCTCTCCGGGATCGGACACCCCGAGCAGCTGCGCGAGCACGGGATCCAGACGGTCGCGGCCCTGCCCGGGGTCGGCGAGAACTTCCACAACCACGTCCTGACCGGGCTGATGGCCGAGGTCAACCAGGAACTCCCGCCACCCGCGCAGAACCTGTCGGAGAGCGCGCTGTTCCTCTCGTCCCGGCCGGGGCTGCCCGCGCCGGACCTGCAGATCGCCTTCGTGCACGTGCCGTTCGACGTGATCGTCGGCCGGGACCATCCCGACACGGTGTCCATCCTGCCGGGAGTGGTGCGCCCGGCCTCGCGCGGCTGGATCAGGCTGGCGAGCGCCGATCCGCTGGCCCACCCGCTGATCAACCCGAACTACCTGGGCGACCGCTGGGACCTGGAGCGGATGGTTCAGGGGGTCAAGCTGGCCCGGGAGATCTTCGCGACCTCCGCCTTCTCGCCCTGGTACAAGCAGGAGCTCCAGCCCGGACCCGGCCACCTGTCCGACGAGGACCTGCGCACCTTCGTGAAGCAGAAGTCGGAGAGCTACCACCACCAGGCCGGCTCCTGCCGCATGGGCATCGACGACCTCGCGGTCGTCGACCCCGAACTGCGGGTGCACGGCGTACGCAACCTGCGCGTCGTGGACGCGAGCGTGATGCCGGCCGTCCCGTCGGGCAACTGCCACACCGCCATCGCCATGATCGCCGAACGCGCCGCGGACCTGGTCCGAGGCCTGGACAGGGGGGTTCGCGGTGCCTGAAGCCGTACTGCGCGAGGGCGCGCTCTCCGGGACCCGGATCGCGGTCCTGGTCGAGAGCGACTTCTACGAGCCGGAGATCTTCTACTACAGCCGCCGGTTCGCGGAGGAGGGCGCCGAGGTCGACTTCCTGACCCGGCTGTGGGGCAACGACTCCATCACCTTCTCCGGGCACGAGTACCGGGCGCCGTTCACCGCCGAGAAGTCCCTGGAGGGGCTGAGCGACGAGGACCTGCGCCGGTACGCGGCGATCATCGTGCCCTCCGGCATGGTGGCGGACCGGCTGCGCTACACCGAGGACGTGGACGTACTGGCCCCGGCGACGGAGCTGCTGCGCCGGGCCTTCGAGGAACCGACGGTCCTCAAGGGGATCATCTGCCACGGCATGTGGCTGGCCGCCTCGATCCCGGGCAAGGTGCGCGGCCGCAAGGTCGTCTGCCACAACAACCTCATCGGCGACGTCCGCAACATGGGCGCGGAGTACGTGGACGAGGACGTGGTGGTCGACGGAGACCTGGTCACCGGCCGCACCGGCGCCCACCACCACCTGTTCGCCCGCCGCATCATCGAGCTGATCGCGGCCGGGCGCGGCCGGAGGGCCGCCTGATGGCGACGGCCGGGACGATGCGCTGGTCGCACGTGGGCCTGAACTGCGCGGACCAGAAGACCACCGAGGAGTTCTACACCCGGCACTTCGGCTTCTCCCGGGCCCGGGTCGTCGACCTGGGGGAGTCGCGGATCGTCTTCCTGCGCCAGGGCGAGGTGTACCTGGAGCTCTTCGCGGCCGGTACCGAAACGGCCCGTCAGGCGCACGAGGACGGGCCGCGGGCCCCGGGGCGGATGCGCCACCTGGCCTTCCAGACGGACAGCGTCGACGCGTTCCTGGCACAGCTGGGCGACGCGGCGGAAGTGACCCTGGGGCCACTGGACTTCGACGACTTCATCTGCGGATGGCGGACCGTGTGGGTCCGCGATCCCGACGGGGTGATCGTCGAGGTCAGCCAGGGGTTCGAGGACGACAGCTCCCACGACAAGGACGGTGCATGACATGGCGGACGCCGTGAACTTCTCCTTCTCCGACACGATCGCCGGCTACGTCGGACGCTTCGACTCCGGGTCCCGGCTGCTGCGGCTGAAGACCTCCGACGGCCGCGAGTTCGAGGTCTCGCTGGCCGGCGACCCCAGCGCCGAGCTGGTCCGCAACCTGGACGAGCCCTACATCGACGCCTCCGGGCACATCGACGAGATGCTCTCGCCGGGCCGGTTCCTCTACGTCTACGGGGTCCACTACCCCGAGCACGGCGGCCGTTTCGAGGCCAAGCGCCTGGTGTTCCTGGGCCGCGGGGCCGAGGACTACCGCTTCGAGGAGACCGGTTGGTGGGTCAAGCAGATCGAGTCTCTGGCCGACTTCTACAAGCGGGCGCAGTTCGGCGACGGGCCGGTGGACTTCACCGAGTACCGCACCGAGATCCGGCTCGGCGGCGACAAGACCGCCAGTCATGTCCAGGAGACCGACACGATCTCCCGGCTGGTCTACGGCATGGCCTCGGCCTACCTGCTGACCGGCAAGGACGAGTACCTGGAGGTCGCCGAGCGCGGCACCGAGTACCTGCGCAAGCACATGCGGGTCGTGGACAGCGAGGAGGACGTGGTCTTCTGGTACCACGGCATCAGCGTCGACGGGGACAGCGAACGCAAGCTGTTCACCTCGGAGTTCTCCGACGACTACGACGCGATCCCGATGTACGAGCAGATCTACGCGCTGGCCGGGCCGATCCAGACCTACCGGATCACCGGCGACAGCCGGATCAAGAGCGACGCGGACGCCACCATCCGGCTGTTCGACAAGTTCTTCAAGGACCCGGAGCAGGGCGGCTACTACTCCCACATCGACCCGATCCTCTTCAGCGCCGACCACGAGTCCCTCGGGGAGAACGCGGAGCGCAAGAATTGGAACTCGGTGGGCGACCACGCGCCCGCCTACCTGATCAACCTGTACCTGGCCACCGGCGAGCAGCGCTACGCCGACTTCCTCGAGTA
This sequence comes from Streptomyces sp. GL_140, assembly GCF_057834465.1. Classification (NCBI taxonomy): domain Bacteria; kingdom Bacillati; phylum Actinomycetota; class Actinomycetes; order Kitasatosporales; family Streptomycetaceae; genus Streptomyces; species Streptomyces sp. GL_140. The sequence continues at coordinate 1,637,995 of NZ_CM174404.1, read as the reverse complement.
CACCTTCGACACGATCGCGGAGAAGTTCCCGGACTACGGGAACAGCCCCTTCGTCCAGGAGCGCTTCTTCCGCGACTGGTCGCACGACACCGCGCACAGCTGGCAGCAGAACCGCGCGGTCGTGGGACACAACCTCAAGATCGCCTGGAACCTGATGCGGATGAACTCGCTGAAGGCCAAGCCGGCCTACGAGCAGCTCGCCCGCAGGATCGGCGAGATCATGCCGGCCGTCGGCAGCGACCTGCAGCGCGGCGGCTGGTACGACGTGGTCGAGCGGATCAAGGAGGGCGACCAGGAGACGTATCGTTTCGCCTGGCACGACCGCAAGGCCTGGTGGCAGCAGGAGCAGGCGATCCTCGCCTACCTCATCCTGAACGGCACCGTCGGCGGGACCGAGTTCCTGCGCGAGGCCCGGCAGGCGCAGTCCTTCTACAACACCTTCTTCCTCGACCACGACGAGGGAGCCGTCTACTTCAACGTGCTCGCCAGCGGTACCCCGTACCTGCTCGGCACGGAGCGGCTCAAGGGCAGCCACTCGATGTCCATGTACCACTCGGCGGAGCTCTGCTACCTCTCCGCCGTCTACAACAACCTGCTCGTGGGCGGCCGGGAGATGGACTTCCACTTCCAGCCCGACCCGACGAACCTCCCCGACCGCGTGCTGCGCGTCTCGCCCGACCTGCTCCCCGCCGGCTCGGTGCGGATCGCGTCCGTGGAGATCGACGAGAAGCCGTACGAGGAGTTCGACGCCGACGAGCTGACCGTCCACCTGCCCGACGTACAGGGCCGGGTCAAGGTCAAGGTCCGGCTCCGGCCGACCGCCCAATAGCGCTCAACGGGGGCGCCCCACTCAGAGGGGAAAGCAATGACCCTGAACGTGAAGGAACGCCGCAACAAGGCGGGCACCGTGCTCGTCGCCACCGGCGAGATCAACAGCGAGACCTCCGGATCGCTGCTGCAGACCCTGCTGCCGCTGGTCCGTGAGGGCAGGCCGCTGCGCATCGACCTGACGGCCGTCACCTACGTCTCCAGCGCCGGACTGCGCACCCTGCTCGTCGTCTACCGCGAGGCCCAGCACGCCGGGGTCGCCGTCACGCTCTACGGGGTGAGCGAGGAAGTCCGGTTCGTCATGTCGGCCACCGGGTTCCTCGACTTCTTCTCCGCCGGGGAGGCCGAGGCGGCCGCCGTCAAGGCCGCGGCCAAGGCCACCGCCCAGGCCACCGCCAAAGCCACCGCCCAGGCACGGGCCGCGCGATGAGCGAGCCCGCGTCCGAACAGGTGCTGCGCGTGGACGCGTACCCGACCCACGAGGTGGGCGGGTACCGCGTCCGCGCCGGCAAGCCCTTCCCCTTCGGGGCCAACGTGGTACCCGGCGGGGTCAGCTTCTCCGTCTTCTCCGACCAGGCCACCTCCATGACCCTGGTCCTCTACAAGCGCGGAGAGCCCGAGCCGACGGCCGAACTGGAGTTCCCCCAGGAATTCCGCACCGGCAGCGTCTTCGCCATGACGGTCTTCGGCCTCGACCACGAGAACATCGAGTACGGGTACCGGGCCGACGGGCCCTACGACCCCGTCACCGGGCACCGCTTCGACGCCCGCCAGGTCCTCTCCGACCCCTACGCCCGGCTGATCGCAGGCCGCGACGTCTGGGGCGTGGAACCGGACCGCAGCCGCGGCTACCAGTACCGCTCCCGGGTCTGCCTCCAGGACTTCGACTGGGGCGACGACACCCCGCTGGGCATCCCCGCCGAGGACCTCGTCGTCTACGAGACCCACGTGCGCGGCTTCACCCGGCACCCCTCCTCGCGCGTCACCGCCCCCGGCACCTTCGCCGGGCTGCGCGAGAAGATCCCGTACCTCAAGGAGCTCGGGGTCAACTGCATCGAACTGCTGCCGGTGTTCGAGTTCGACGAGAGCGACAACCCGCGGTCCAACCCGGAGACCGGCGAGCAGCTCTTCGACTACTGGGGCTACAACACCGTCTCCTTCTTCGCGCCCAAGGCCGGCTACGCGGCCACCGGACGCTACGGAATGCAGGGCGACGAGTTCCGCACCCTGATCAAGGACCTGCACGCCGCCGGCATCGAGGTCATCCTCGACGTCGTCTTCAACCACACCGCCGAGGGCAACGAGCACGGCCCCACCATCTCGTTCAAGGGGCTCGACAACGCCACGTACTACATGCTCACGCCCGAGGGGTACTACTTCAACTTCAGCGGCACCGGCAACACCGTCAACTGCAACCACCCCGTCGTGCGCAACTACGTGCTCGACTGCCTGCGCCACTGGGTCGCCGACTACCACATCGACGGCTTCCGCTTCGACCTCGCGGCCATCCTCGGCCGGGACCTGGACGGCACACCGCTGCCCAACCCGCCGCTGCTGGAAATGCTCGCCTACGACCCCGTCCTGCGGCACACCAAGCTCATCGCCGAGGCCTGGGACGCCGGCGGTCTCTACGAGGTCGGCAACTTCCCGGCGTACGGCCGCTGGGCGGAGTGGAACGGCAAATACCGCGACACCGTGCGCAGCTTCCTCAAGGGCGACCCCGGGATCACCGGCGAGCTCGCCACCCGGATCGCCGGCTCGCCCGACCTGTACTCCAGCCGCGGAACCTCGGCGTCGGTCAACTTCCTGACCGCGCACGACGGTTTCAGCCTGGCCGACCTCGTCTCCTACAACGACAAGCACAACGAGGCCAACGGCGAGGGCAACAACGACGGCGGCAACGACAACGCCAGCTGGAACTGCGGGGTCGAGGGCCCGACCGACGACCCCGAGGTCAACGCGCTGCGCACGCGCCAGATGAAGAACGCCCTGGCCATCCTGCTCACCAGCCAGGGCGTGCCGATGCTGCTCGCCGGCGACGAGGTGGCCCGCACCCAGCAGGGCAACAACAACACCTACTGCCAGGACAACGAACTGTCCTGGTTCGACTGGGACCAGGTCGACGAGAACTCCGAACTGCTCCGGTTCACCCGGGAGATGATCGCCTTCCGCAAGCGCCACCGCGAGCTGCGCTCCACCGCCCACCCCACCGGGCAGCTGAGGGACAGCCTGGGGCTGCCCGACATCAGCTGGCACGGGGAGCGGGCCTGGCAGCCCGACTGGTCGCCGGAGAGCCGGCTGCTGGCGGTCGCCCGCTGCGGAACCCGGGACGACGACGTGGTGTACGTGGCCATGAACTCCCACTGGGAGCCGCACGACCTGGAACTGCCCGCCCTGCCCGGCGGCCGCAGCTGGCACCTCTTCGCGGACACCGGGGCCCGGGCCCCGCACGACATCCGCACCCCCGGCGCCGAACTCGAACTGGAGAACGCCGGCAAGTACCTGATCGGTCCGCGCTCGGTCGTGATCCTGGTCGGCCGGACTCCCGACCCGGAGCTCTAGCGCAGCGCCGACGCCGCTCGGTCCCACGCGAACCCGTACGTCCGAAGGAGACCTGACATGCCGCTTTCCGTGTCCCTGAGCATCGAGGGCGACACCACCGTGATCGAGCTGGCGGGGGAACTGGACGCCAAGACCGCGCCCGACTTCCACCAGACCATAGAGAAGGCAGCCGGGCACGGCACCAGCACCGTCGAGATCAGGATGGCGGGCGTCGGCTACATGGCCAGCGCCGGACTGCGCTCCCTGGTCTTCGCCCAGCAGAAGGTGGCCGACCACGTCACCATCAAGGTGGTCGGCGCCATTGAGCCCGTCTCCCGGACCATCCGGACGGCCGGGCTCGACCGCAGCATCGTTCTCTCCGACGACTGAACCGATGGATGAGGCGGTCAAAACGGCGGAGACCTCCGCCGAGCTCGAAGTGCCCGCCACGCTGGGGGTCTTGGGTGACATCGCCGCGCTCGTCCTGCGGCTGGCCGGAAGGGCGGGCCTCGACAAGGGCGCCGCGTACCGGATCAGGCTGGCCGTGGACGAGCTGGCCACGAACATCGTGATGCACGGGTACCGGGGCGGCGACGGGCGGATCACCGTCCGCGGCCGCTCCGGGCCGGGCCGGGTGCAGATCTCCGTAGAGGACTCCGCGCCGGCCTTCGACCCCGCCCGGGGACGGCTGCCCCCCGACCCGGGGACCGCCCCGGAGCGGCGCCGGATCGGCGGGCTCGGCATCCACCTGGCACTGACCAGCGTGGACGAGTTCGGCTACGTACGCAGGGACGGCCGCAACATCAGCACGCTGACAGTGATGGCTGAGGGGACGGACCCATGCCCTCCACGACCGTGATCATCCTCGACCAGTACCCGCCACCACCCGTCGAACTGCTTGACGCGCTGGGGGACATGGGTGCGGAGCTCGTCCGGCGCGGCCTGCCCGAACTGCTGGCCGGGCCGCTGGAGGAACTGCCCGAAGCCGATGTGCTGCTCGTCCCCGCCGAGGCGGACGGGGAGTCGGTGCGAACGGCCGTGCGCAGACTGCGCCGCTGGGCCGGAGCCCCCATCGTGGTCGTCTGGACCGTGACCGGGTTCGCCGCCCTGGAGGAGCACGTCCGGCTCGGCCACGACTACCTCGTACCGCCCTTCCTGCCCTCCCTCGTCGGGGCCCGGCTGCACAGCTGCTCGGAGCGCGCCGGACTCGGCCGCACCCTGCGCGAGGCCGACGCCCGCGCGGAACTCATGGGCTACGAGAAGGAACTGGAGATCGGCCGGGAGATCCAGGCCGGCTTCCTGCCCGAATCGCTACCGGTCCCCGAAGGCTGGGAGATCGACGTGTGCTTCCGGCCCGCCCGGCAGGTCGCCGGGGACTTCTACGACGTCTTCGAGCTCTCCCGCGGCCGCCGGCTCGCCTTCGTCGTCGCCGACGTCTGCGACAAGGGGGTCGGCGCCGCGCTCTTCATGGCGCTCATCCGCTCACTGCTGCGGCACACCGCCGAGAACAGCGGGCTCCAGCACCTGGTGGCCGCGGGCCGCACCGGCAACAGCCGGCGCATCCCGGTAGTCGGCGCCACCCCGCTGCTCAACGCGGTCACCGCCACCAACGGCTACCTCACCCGCAACCACCTGCGGCAGGGCTACTTCGCCACGCTCTTCTTCGGAGTGCTCGACCCGCTCACCGGATCCCTGGTCTACATCAACGGCGGCCACAACCCGCCGCTGCTGCTGGCCGCCGACGGCGCCGAACCGCGCGCCCTGGAGGTCACCGGGCCCGCCGTGGGCGTCCTGCCGGACTGTGTGTACACCCTCGGCTACGCCCAGTTGAACCCGGGCGACACCCTCTTCGTGTTCACCGACGGAGTGCCCGAGGCGCGCTGCCCCAAAGGCAGCTTCCTCGGCGACGAGCGGATGCTGGAGCTGCTCTCCGGCCCCCCGGTGAGCGGCAGGGAGGTGGTCGAACGGATGGACACGGCCGTACGCGAACACACCGGAACAGCCGAACAGCACGATGACGTCACCATGCTGGCCCTGCACCGGCCACGTGCGGCGCGGCGGCCGCACGCGAACCGGCCGGCGGTGGCCTGATGACCCGGATCATCGTGGTGCACTCGCACCGCGGCGGCACGGGGAAGTCCTCGGTGCTGGCCAACCTGGCCTTGCTCATCGCCGGCGGCGGGCGCCGGGTGGGGGTGATCGACACGGACATCCAGTCGCCCACCCTGGACCTGCTCTTCAAGCTCGGCCCCGGCCCCTCGCTGGCCGACTACCTGCTCGGGCGGTGCGAGATCGAGGCCGCCGCCCAAGAGGTCCTGCCCAGGCTCCACGTCGTACCGGCCCGGACCGGGACGGCCGCGCTGCGCGAGCTCATGACCACCGGCTACGACGTGGGGCTGCTCCCCGAGGGCTTCGACCGGCTGGCCGTCCACCACGCCCTCGACGTCCTGCTCCTGGACACCCACGCCGGGCTCAACAACGAGTCGGTCACCGCCATGGCGAGCGCCGACGTACTGATGATCATGGCGCGGGCCGACCGGATCGACCTCCTCGGGGTCGAGGAGACCATCGCCCTGACCGGCCGGCTCGCCTGTCGCCGGACCCTGGTGATGAGCATGGCCCCCGAGGGCATCGACCGGGAGGCCGCCCGCCGGCGGGCCGAAGAGGTCTACTGCACCCCCCTGGCCGGAATCCTGCCCTATGTGCCGGAAATGGCCGCGCTCTACGGTGAACGCATATTCGCAGAAGCCCATCCAGACCACCCCCTGGTCGGTGAATTCCGCACCATCATCTCGGCGTTGGACGCACGTGACGAAGTATCGCGGGCCTGACGTCACCCCCTTACGCCCCTAGCGGGGGGCGTGTTGAATCGGCAGCGAATCCGATGCGCCCGGTAGGTCCGGCACATCCAGCACATCAGAAACAAGGAGATGAGTCATGAAGATTCTCGTCGTCATGACGGCCAAGGCCACGCTTCATCTGCTGGACGGGGAACAGCACCCCTCGGGATTCTGGGCCGAGGAATTCGCCGTACCCTTTTCCCTCTTCAAGGCCGCCGGCCACGCCGTGGACGTGGCGACCGTCGCGGGCCGGGCCCCCACCGTCGACCAGACCAGCATCGACCCCCAGTTCCTGCGCTGGGTGCGCCCGGAGGGCTCCCCGGACGAGGACGCCGCCAACGCGGCCGAGTACGTACGGGTCATCGAGGACACCCCGCAGCTGAGAACCCCTATCGCGCTGGAGGACCTGGGCGAGAAGGACATCGCGGACTACGACGGCATCTACGTCAGCGGCGGCCACGGGGCCATCGGCGACCTGTCCAAGTCCGACGAGCTCGCCCAGATCCTGCGCTGGGCCATCGCCCAGGACAAGCCGCTCGCCACCGTCTGCCACGGCCACACCGCGCTGCTCGCGCTGCGCGACGGCGAGGGCCGTTGGCCCTTCGAGGGCTACCGGATGACGGCCTTCTCGCACAACGAGGAGCTGGTCACCAACATGGCGGGGCGCCTCCCGCTGATCCTCGAGGTCGAACTCACCCGGCTCGGCGCCCGCTACGAGAAGGCCGAAGCCATCTGGGACTCCCACGTGGTCGTGGACCGCAGGCTCACCACCGGCCAGAACCCGTACTCCTCCAGGGCCCTGGCAGAAACCTTCCTGACCCAGCTCGCGCAGGGCTAGCCGGACCGCCCTGCCCCCGAACCCCGACACCGGAAGGCAGCCCCCAGCCATGACCAAGCGCGTGATCGGCGACCGTCCCCTGGCCAACCCCGGGAAACTGTTCATCGGCGGCAAATGGGTCCCGGCCCGGGACGGCCGTACCGAACCGGACATCAGCCCCGTGGACGGCCGGGAGATCGTACCGGTGGCCCAGGCGGCCGCCGCCGACGCGGACGCGGCCGTGGCCGCGGCCCGCCGGGCGTACGAGGAAGGTCCCTGGAGCAGACTCTCCGCACAGGAGCGCGCGCTGCGGCTGAACCGGGTCGGTGAGCTCATCGAGCGCGATCTGGAGGAGATCGCCCTGCTGGAGACGGTGGACATGGGCAAGCCCTTCGCCTTCTCCTCCACGGTCGACGCCCCCATGGCCGCGCAGCTCATGCACTACTACGCCGGCGCCGTGACCCGGGTGGACGGCTCCTCCCGGGCCCCGGCCGGCGGGCAGCTGGCCTACACCCTGCGCGAGCCGGTGGGCGTGGTGTGCGCCATCACCCCCTTCAACTTCCCGCTGCTGCTGTCCATGACGAAGATCGCCCCGGCCCTCGCGGCCGGGAACACGGTCGTCCACAAACCCTCGCCAGCCACCCCGCTGACCGCCCTGAAGATCGCCGAGCTGTTCCAGGAGGCGGAGATCCCGGACGGGGTGCTGAACGTCATCACCGGACCGGGCGTGGAACTGGGGGAGACCCTCACCGACCACCCGGGCATCGACAAGATCGCCTTCACCGGCTCCACCGCGGTCGGCCAGTCGATCATCCGCAAGTCGGCCGGCACCCTGAAGAAGGTGACGATGGAGCTCGGCGGCAAGTCCGCCAACATCGTCTTCGCCGACGCCGACCTCGACGCCGCCGAGGAACTGGCCTTCTTCGGCATCTACTACAACAAGGGCGAGATCTGCACCGCGGGCTCCCGGCTGCTGCTCCAGCGCCCCATCCACGACGAGATGGTCGAGCGGCTCGTCACCCGGGCCGCCGCCCTCAAGCCGGGCGACCCGCGCGATCCGGCGACCCTCTTCGGACCGCTCGCCCACCAGGGCCAGTTCGACAAGGTCAGCTCGTACATCGAGGTCGGCGAGAAGGAAGGCGCCGTCCTGCGCACGGGCGGCACCGGCTGGACCCCCGAAGGCGCCTCGGCCGAAGGCCTGTACTTCCTGCCGACCGTGTTCACCGGCGTGGACAACGGCATGCGGATCGCCCAGGAGGAGATCTTCGGCCCGGTCCTGTCGATCATCCCCTTCGACACCGAGGCCGACGCCGTGCGCATCGCGAACGACAGCGCGTACGGACTCGCCGCCGGGGTCCACACCAAGGACCTGCGCCGCGCCCACCGGGTCGCCTCGCAGATCAAGGCCGGGACGGTCTGGGTCAATTGCTACAACCAGTACGACCCCTCCGTGCCCTACGGCGGCTACAAGGCCTCCGGGTACGGGCGCGAGTGCGGCCCCGAATCCCTGGAGAGCTACACCCAGACCAAATCGGTCTGGATCGGCATGGACTGATTCCGGGCCGGGACCGGAGCAGACCGGCCCGGATCCCGGCGTACGGATCGTGAAATCCCTGAACGCCACGCATTTCGAGACACCCGCCGTCGCCGGCACCTCGTGGGCCCGCGTCCGGCCCAATTCACGGCGGGCGACGGCGGGAAAGCGAAAGAAATCGTCGCGGGAATCATCGCGGATCTCGAATTCGCCTCCGTCGACACCGGCCCGCTGCCCTGCGGAGGAATTCTCCGGCAGCCCGGCGGGCCCCTCCTCAACCGGCCGCTCACGGAAGCGCAGGCGCTGGCATGGACCTCTCACTGAACGTGAACGGAAGACCCGAGCAGTTCTCGGCCGAGCCGAACGAACTGCTCGTGGAACGGCTCCGCGAAGGCCTCGGACTGACCGGCACCAAGGTCGGATGCGACACCGGCCAGTGCGGCTCGTGCGTCGTCCGGCTCGACGGCCGGTCCGTCAAGAGCTGCCTGATCCTCACCGTGTCGGCCGCCGGCTCCGCGGTGACCACCATCGAGGGCGTCACCACCCCGGGCGGTGAACTCACCGGCCTCCAGGAGGCCCTGCGCCAGGAGCACGGCACCCAGTGCGGCTTCTGCACCCCCGGCATGGTCATGGCCCTCGGCGAACTCGTCGAGAACACCGCCGCCGACCCCGAACCGCCCACCGAGCCCGAGATCCGCGAATGGCTCACCGGCAACCTGTGCCGCTGCACCGGCTACCACAGCGTCGTACGGGGAGTGCAGCGCGCCTGCTCCGCGGCCCGCGCCCGGCAGACCGCGGAGCCGGCCACCGCCACCGCGGCCGCTGTCACCGCGGCCGCCGCCACGTCCGGACAGGAGGGGTCGGGGAGATGACCACAGTGACGGGGGAGGACCTCCAGGGCGGCGGAGTGCTCGGGCAGCCGCTGGACAGTCGGGAGGACCCGCAGCTGCTGCGCGGGGAAGCCACGTACGTGGGCGACATCAACCTGCCGGGCACCGCCCACATGGCGATCCTCGGCAGCCCGGTGGCCCACGCGAAGATCCTCTCCATCGAGACCAAGGCCGCCGAACAGCTGCCCGGCGTGCTCAAGGTGGCCACCGCCGCCGACTTCACCGACGTGATGCCGCTGCCGTGCATCTGGATACCCGGCGGGGTCGAGAGCCACTTCCCGCCCCACCCCTACGGACTGCCCGGCGCCCGTCCGGTGCTGACCGGCGACGCCGTGCGCCACGTCGGCGACCCCATCGCCGTGGTCGTCGCCGAGACCCCGCGCCAGGCCGCCGCCGCGCTGGCCGCGATCTCCGTCGAGTACGAGCCGCTGCCCGTGGTGACCCGGGCCGACGAGGCCCTCGCCGAAGGCGCGCCCCAGCTGCACGAGGCCGTCCCCGGCAACCTCAACGCGTACTGGACCTGCGGGGACAAGGGCCGCACCGACGCGGCCGTCGCCGCGGCAGAGGTCACCGTCGAGCTGGACCTGGTCAACCAGCGCACCATCAACAGCCCCATCGAGCCGCGCGGCGCGGTCGGCGACTACAACGCCGTCACCGGCGAATACACGCTCTACGCCTCCACCCAGGGGCCCCACAACCACCGCTTCCTGCTCTCCGCGCTGGTCCTCGGCATCCCCTTCAACAAGCTCCGTGTGATCGCCCCGACCGTGGGCGGCAGCTTCGGCACCAAGGGGTACCTCTACCCCGACATGGCGCTGGTCCTCGTGCTCTCCAAGGCGCTCGGCCGGCCCGTGAAGTGGGTGGACACCCGCACCGGGCTGATGAACTCCACCGTCCAGGGCCGCGACCACCGCCAGCACGTCACCCTGGCCGGCACCCGCGACGGCCGGATCACCGCCGTGCGGGCCACCAGCTACGCCAACCTCGGCGCGTACCCCTCCACGATCGGCCCCGGCGTCGCCACCGCCCTGATGGGCCGGTCCATCAGCGGCATGTACGCCATCGACGCCGCCTTCTGCGAGGTCTACGCCGCCTTCACCAACACCGTCTCGCTCGGCGCCCAGCGCGGCAGCGGACGTGCGGAGGCCGCGTTCCTGATGGAACGGCTCGTCGACCGGTACGCCTCCGAGATCGGCATGGACCCGGCGGCCGTACGCCGCAAGAACCTGGTGCCGAAGGAGAAGTTCCCGTACGACAACGGCCTCGGCTGGACCTACGACTCCGGGGACTACGAGCTCAACTTCGACCGGGCCATGGAGCTCTCCGGCTACGCCGACATGCCCGCCCGCAAGGCCGAGGCCCGCACCCGAGGCAAGCGCCTCGGCGTCGGCATCGCCTCCTACGTCGCGATCTGCGGGGTCGGACCCTCCACCCGTATGTCGAAGGAGGGCATGCTCGGCGGCACCTGGGAGAGCGCCAACATCCGCGTCCACCCGACCGGCGAGGTCACCGTCACCGTGGGCTCCGCCTCCACCGGCCAGAGCCACGGCACGGTCTTCGCGCAGGTCGCCGCCGACGAGCTCGGCATCGACCCCGAGCAGGTCCAGGTGTTCGAGGGGGACACGCAGAAGGCTCCGTACGGCCAGGGCACCTACGGCTCGCGCTCCTACAGCATGGCCGCGCCCGCCGTCGCCCTCACCGCCCGGAAGATCAAGAGCAAGCTGATCAAGGCCGGTGCCGTGTTCCTCGGCGTCCCCGAGGACAAGGTCGTCTACGAGGGCGGCAAGGTCCACGAAGAGGGCAACGAGGAGAACGCCAAGACCTTCGCCGAACTGGCGATGGCCATGTGGTACGGCTGGGGACTGCCCCCCGAGATCGAACCGGCCCTCGACGAGACCACCCACTTCGACCCGCCGGACTTCAACTACCCCTTCGGCACGCACGTGGCGGTGGTCGAGATCGACGAACTGACCGGCGAGACCGAGGTGGTGGCCTACACCGCCGTCGACGACGCCGGCAACATCGGCAACCCGAAGGTGGTGCTCGGCCAGATCGAGGGCAGCATCGTGCACGGCCTCGGCCAGGCCCTGATGGAGGCCGCCGAGTACGACGGGAACGGGCTCCTGATCAGCCGCGACCTGGGCCACTACGCCCTGCCGCGCGCCATCGATGCGCCCTTCTTCTCCCTCGGCAAGACCACCACCCCCTCCCCGCACAACCCGCTCGGCGCCAAGGGCGCGGGCGAGATCGCCACCGTCCCGCCCGCCGCGGCCGTGGTCAACGCCGTCGTCGACGCCCTGTCCGACCTCGGCGTCCAGCACATCGACATGCCGCTCACCCCCGAGAAGGTCTGGCGCCGTCTGAGAGGGGAATCCCAGTGATCCTCACCGAGTTCGACTACGTCCGCCCGGCCGGCCTGGACGAGGCCCTGGCCCTGCTGGCGGGCCGGCCCGGAGCCCGGGTGCTGGCCGGCGGACAGAGCCTGCTGCCCGGCCTGCGCACCGGCCAGGAGAGCGCCGCCCTGCTCGTGGACGTACGCCGCCTGGAGGAACTCCGGGGCATCGAGCGGACCGCCGACGGGATCCGGATCGGGGCGCTCACCTCCCTCGCGGAGCTCGCCGCCCACCCGCTGCTGCTGTCCCTGGCCCCCGAGATCGCGGCCGCGGCCCGCGCCAACGGCGACCCCCAGGTCCGCAACCTCGGCACCGCGGGCGGGAACCTCGTCGCCGGCGGACGCGCCACCGACCTGCCGGTGGCCGCCATCGCCGCCGGGGCCACCGCCGAACTGGCCGGCCCCGGCGGGACCACCACCGTCACCGCCGAGGAACTCGCGGCCTCCGGGGTCCCGGTGGGCACCCTCGTCACCGCCCTGCTGGTGCCCGCCGCCGGACGGGCCGCCGCCTTCGCGAAGACCGCGGACCGGGCGACCCGCTACCCGGTGTGCGCCACCGCCGTACGGATCACCCCCGACGGGCCGCGCATCGCGGTCACCGGGGCCACCGCCCGACCGCTGCGGCTGCGCGGGGTCGAAGACCGGCTGCGCGGGGGCCCGTACACCACGGACGCCGTGCTCGCGGCCTTCCGGGCCGAGCCCCGGGAGCTGTTCGTGCCCGGGCGCGGCACCTCGGCCGAATACCTCGGCCACCTGGCGGGGGTGCTCACCGCCCGCGCGCTAGCGAGGGCGGACCGGGCAGCCGCCTGACCGACCACCACGGGGGAGTTGAAGCAGTGGAACCGCGCCCACCGACCAAACGGTCCGATCGGACCGCGCCGACCGCGACCACCACGGGGGTCACCTTGCACCCAGCCGCCCACGCGGCCAGTGCGCCCAGAGGCTCGGGCTTCTGGGTGGTGGGCGCGGTCCTCGTCCTGCTGATGCTCTCCTCCTCCGTCCCCTCCGCCCTCTACGTGCTCTACCAGCAGAAATGGGGCCTGTCCTCCGGCGTGATCACCGTGGTCTTCGCCCTCTACGCCGTCACCGTGCTCGCCGGGCTGCTGCTCTTCGGGTCGCTGTCCGACACCCTCGGCCGGCGGCCCGTGCTCGGCGCCGGGCTGGTCCTGGCCATCGTCTCCATGGGCCTCTTCGCCGGAGCCCGGGGGCTCGGACTGCTGCTCGCCGCCCGCGCCGTGCAGGGACTGGCGGTGGGACTCGCCACCGGAGCCATGGGCGCCGCCCTGCTGGAACTCACCCCGCGCTCCCGGCCCGCGCTCGGCGCCCAGGTCAACAGCGCCGGACCCACCATCGGCATCGGCCTCGGCGGGATCGGCGCCGGGCTCCTGGTCCAGTACGCGCCCGCGCCGACCGCATTGAGCTACCTGCTGCTCGTCGGGGCCTTCGCCGTCACCCTGGTCGGCGTCGTGCGGATGCGGGAGAGCGCCCCGGCCGCCCGGGGCGGCGGCCGGTTGCGGGTCGCGCCGCACCGGATCCGGATCCCCGCCGCCGCGCGCGGCCGCTTCGCCGTGCTCATCCTGACCGTCGTCGCCGTCTGGTCCGTCGGCGGGTTCTACCTCTCGCTCGGCCCGCACCTGGCCCTCTCCCTGCTCCGGTCCACCAACTACCTGGCGGGCGGAGCCACCGTGGCGCTCCTGGCGGGCGCCGCCACCGCCGCCCAGCTGCTCCTCGGCCGCACCGAGGCCCTGCGCACCGCCGTCATCGGACTGCTCGGCCTGCTGAGCGGTCTGGCCCTGGTCCTGCTCGGACTGGCACTGGGCTCGGCACCCGTTTTCCTGGCGGCCACCGCCGTCCTCGGAGCCGGCTGGGGAGCCGCCTTCCTCGGTTCCTTCCGGGCGATCAGCGCCCTCGCCGAACCGGCCCACCGCGGCGAACTGACTGCCGCCGTCTACGTCTTCGCATACCTCGCGATGAGCGTCCCGGCGGTCCTCGCCGGGCTGTTCACCAACATCCACGGCCTGCAACGGACTTCGGTCGGCTTCATGGCGGCCGTCGCCGCCGTGTGCGCACTGGCCCTGTTCGCCACCCTGCGGCTGGCCGCCCGCACCCGGTCGGAGGGGAGCACGGCATGAACACCACCGCACTGCGGGTCGCCCTGCACGGGCTGGAGATCTTCGCGGGACTCACCGGCGAGCAGCTCGACTGGCTGGTCTCCGTCTCCCGGCCACGGGTGCTCGCCGACGGGGAGATCCTCTTCCGGGACGGCGAGGAGGCGACCGGCTTCCACGTCCTGCTCTCCGGCGGGCTCGTGGTGACCAAGGTGGTCGACGGCCGCGAGGAGGTCCTGACCCGGCACTCCACCGAGGAGGAGAGCGCCGCCGCCGACGACCACGACGGCAAACCCTCGGCGGCGCACCGCTTCACCGGCGAACTCCCGCTTCTCACGGACGGGGCCTACGTGGCCACGGCCGCCGCGAGCGGACCGGCCACCACCGTGGTCGCGTACCCCAAGCCCGTCTTCTTCGAGATGCTGACCCGCTGCCACGGGGTGGCCGCCGTACTGATCCCCGTGCTGGCCTGGCGCATCAAGTCCTCCGAGGTCCAGGCCCGCAAACGGGCCACCGTCGAGGCCCTGGGGACCCTCGCCGCGGGCCTCGCGCACGAGCTGAACAACCCGGCCGCCGCCGTCGCCCGCGCCGCGCAGGAGCTGGCGCCCGCCCTGGAGCAGCTGACCCGGACCGCCCAGGCCTGGGGCTCGGCCGCCACGGGCGCGGAGCGCTCCGTATTCGACCGGCTGGCCGAGGAGCTGGACAAGACGGCGCCGCCGGTGGTTTCCGACCCGCTGGCCCAGGCGGACGCCGAGGAGGAGATCGCCGACTGGGCCGAGGAGGCGGGTGCCGAGCGTCCCGGACTGCTCGGCTCGGGGGTCGGCGACCTCGGACTGGAGCTGGGCTGGCTGCTGGAACGGCTGGAGGGGGTCGGCGAGCCGGCCCTGCCCGCCGCCCTGGACCATCTCGGGGCGCTCCTGGAGATCCGCTCGCTCGCCGCCGAACTGCGGGCGGCCGGTCCACGGATCTCCCAACTGGTGTCGGCGACCCGGGATTACGCCAATCTCGACCGGGCCCCCGAACAGCGCTTCGCGGTGACCGACGGGCTGGAGAACACGCTGGTCGTACTGCGTGCCAAGCTCGCCGGGATCACCATCGTGCGTGCGTACGAACCGGACCTGCCCGAACTGACGGGCTATCCCGGCGAGTTGAACCAGGTGTGGACCAACCTGGTCGACAACGCCTCGGCGGCCATGGACGGCGCCGGCACGCTCACCCTGCGTGCCCGGATCGAGGGCGTCTGCATGGTCGTGGAGATCGCCGACACGGGCTCGGGCATCCCGGTCGAATCCCTGCCGAGGATCTTCGAACCCTTCTACACCACCAAGGACGTGGGCAAGGGCACGGGTCTCGGGCTGCACCTCAGCTACCGGATCGTGACCCAGCGCCACCACGGTTCGATCACGGCCCACTCGCGTCCGGGGGAGACCCGGATGACCGTCCGACTGCCGCTCTCGGGCACCGACCCGGGCTGCGCACCGCTCACCGGGCCTTCCGGCGGCGGCAGTTCGGGCCGTGGCAGTACCGACAGCGGCAGTTCCGACAGCGGCAGTTCCCGACCCGGTTGAACGAATGGAGTCGACATGAGCAAGTACGACATCGCCACACTGCACCCGGTGTTCGTCCGCCAGATGGAGGCGCTGGCAGCGCTGGACATCGAGGCGGTGATGAAGAACTACACCGAGGACGCCGTGCTGTTGCGCTTCGAGGGCGTCTCGGTCGGCATCGAAGCGGTGCGCGAGACCTTCACCGGCTACCTGACGGTGAAGCCCACCCTGGTGGAGCTGCAGGAATACATCGAGACCGAGGACACGATCTTCTACCGGGCGATCATGAATTTGAACGGTCAACCGGAGCATGCGTTCGGGACACTGGTGGTCCGCGATGGCCGGATCTGGCGGCAGACTGCCGGGTTCGGCGGCTGACACCCGATATCTGGGTAGCGTGTGCGGGGAGGGCGGGGCAGAGTCCTCCCCGTGCGCGTGGGATTCGGGTGCGGTGCGGGCGAAGGGGAGGGCATGGAACAGGAAACAAACAGGGTCGAAGCGTTCAGCGACGGCGTATTCGCCATCGTGGTCACGATTCTGGTGCTGGAATTGAAGGTTCCGGAGGGTCAGGGCAGCGAGCTCTGGCACGGGCTGGTGGAACAGTGGCCGCACTACGCGGCGTACGTCGTGAGTTTCCTGATCATCGGCGTCATGTGGGTCAACCACCACACCATCTTCAGCCACCTGAAGCGCGTCGACCGGCCTCTGCTGTTCCTGAATCTCCTGGTGCTGATGGTGGTATCGGTGATTCCGTACACCACCAACATCCTCGCCGAACACCTCATGGACGGGGATTCGGCCAAGGTGGCGGCCGTTCTCTACAGCGGCTGGACCGTGGTCTATGCCCTCGCCTTCCTTGCTTTCTGGTGGTACGTCACCCAGGTCGGGCACCTTTTCCATGAAACGGTGGACAAAGAAGGCGCCCGCGCGACCCGGATGAGATTCGGACTCGGCGCGATTGCTTACCCCTTGACCGTCCTTCTGTCCTTCTTCTCCGCTCCGCTCACTCTCGTCGCACACTTCCTGATCGCGCTCTACTATGCGGCGAACCAGATCCCCATCCCCCTCGTGGTAGAGGAAGAGCGGCTCGAAACTGCCAGCGACCTCAGGAAGTAGCCGCCGGGGCCTACGGCCGTTCTCCACGGTCAAGTAGGGTATTGGATCTAGCTGGTCGCGGGGGAGGCCCAGATGGCTCGCGTAGTCCTGCCGGAGGAATCCACCAGGGAAATCTCCGAATTGATCGACGTACTGATCTCGCTCTTCTTCGAATCATTACCCCGGCGGGACCAGCGGAACTGGGCCCGCGTATATCTGAACGGCCTCGTTCGGACCAGCGGAAAGAAAACAATCCGTAACATTGCCGGAACAGGGGCCAGTTCCGTAGAACAGAGCCTCCAGCAGTTCATCAGCAAATCCCCGTGGGACTGGACCCCCGTCCGCCGCTCCCTCGCCCAGCACCTCGAACGCACCGCCCAGCGCCCGCTGGCCTGGGTGGTCCGGCCGATGGTCATCGAGAAGGCCGGCGACCGCTCGGTCGGTGTCGGTCGGCAGTTCGTCCCCCAGCTCGGCCGCACGGCCAACTGTCAGCAGGCCAGCGGGATCTGGCTCGCATCGAGCGAGGCCGGCTTCCCCGTCGAATGGACCCTCACCCTCCCCGGTCCGTGGACGGCCGAACTCCTGCGCCGCCGCCGGGCCGGAATCCCGGACACGGCACGCTCGCTCACCCCCGCCCAGGACGCCGTACACGCGGTCCAGCGGATGGCCGCCACCTGGCAACTCCAGCGCAGGCCCGTGGTGATGGAGGTCTCCAACACCGAACTCCCGCAGTGCATCGACTCCTTCGCACTCCAGGACATCCCCTTCGTGTTCAAGGTGGACGGCACCCTGCCCGTCTCCTTCGGCGGGGCCGGCCGGCACAAGCCCGGGCCGCACACCGCGCCCGCCCGCGAACTCATCGACTCCCTGCGCTCCCAGCGCCGCGTCGTCGAATGGACCCGGCACGGCCGCGCCGAAGGAGCGGTAACCCTGCTGACCTCGGCCGCCATCTTCGCCACCCCCGGTGAGGACCGGATCGTGCCCGCGGCGCCCACCCCGCTGCTGCTGGTCGGAGCATGGACCGAAGCGGCCCTGCTGCCCTCGGAGTTCTGGATCACGAACATAGGGGACCGGCCGCTCGCTCAGCTCTTCCTGCTCGCCAAACTCACCGACCGGGTCGCGCTGGACTTCACCGAGGTGTGCGAACCCGCGGGCATCCGGGACTTCGAAGGCCGCTCCTTCCGGGGCTGGCACCACCATGCCACCCTCGCCAGCGTCGCCCACGCCGCGATGCTGCTGGGCCGCCGCGGACCGGGCCCCCTCGCGCCGGAACCCGATTCGTACTCCGGCCCGACGCGTTCGGCCGCTGCCGCGCGCGCCGCCGCCCATGCGGCCGCGCCCCCGGCGTTCCCGCCGCGCCCGGTCGTCCCGGGGCAGAGCTCGCGCCGCGAATACATCCGCTGATGCTCGACATCGCCGCGGAGCTACGCGCGTGGTACGCCTCCGGCCGGGACTTCGCCGTGGCCACCGTGGTCGCCGTCAGCGGCAGCGCGCCGCGCGGACCCGGCGCCTCGCTGGCCGTCGACGACCGGGGGACCGCGCTCGGATCCCTCTCCGGAGGCTGCGTGGAGTCCGCCGCCCACGAGATGTGCCTGGAGGCGATCGCCTCCGGCGAAGGCGGCGTGCACCGCTTCGGGTACAGCGACGACGACGCCTTCGCCGTCGGGCTGACCTGCGGGGGGATCCTCGACGTCCTGATCACCCCGGTCCGCCGCAACGACCCCGTGCGGCCCGTCATCGGCGCGGTGCTCGACGCCGCCGGCTGCGGGACCCGCAGCGCGCTGGGCCGGGTGGTCTGCGGCCCGCCCGAGCAGCTGGGCCGGGCCCTGGCCGTGCACGCCGACGGCTCCTACGAGGGCTGCCTGGGCGGGAGCACCGAGCTGAACGAGGCCGCCGCCGCGCAGGTGGGGGCCCTGCTCGCGGCCGGGCGCACCGGCACCGCCGAGCTGGGCACGGCCGGCGGGCTGTGCGGGCAGCCGCTGACCTTGCTGGTCGAGTCGGCCGCCGAACCGCCCCGGCTGCTCGTCTACGGGGCCATCGACTTCGCCGCCGCCCTCACCCGGATCGGGGCCTTCCTGGGCCACCGGGTCACGGTGTGCGACGCCCGGCCGGTCTTCGTCACGGCCGCCCGGTTCCCCGAGGCCGACGAGGTGGTCGTGGACTGGCCGCACCGGCACCTGGCGGCGGAGTGGGAGGCGGGCAGGCTGGATGCCCGTACGGCGGTGTGCGTCCTGACGCACGACGCCAAGTTCGACATCCCGCTGCTCACGCTGGCCCTGCGGCTGCCGCTCGGGTACGTCGGGGCGATGGGATCGAGGCGCACCCACGAGGAGCGGACGGAGCGGCTGCGCGCCGAGGGGCTCTCGGCGGCCGCGCTGGCCGGGCTGCGGTCGCCGATCGGCCTGGACCTCGGCGGGGGGACCCCCGAGGAGACGGCCCTGGCCATCGCCGCCGAATTCACGGCGGTGCGGCACGGCAGAGAAGGAACGATTCTCCCGCTGGCGCGGCGCCGGGGCCCGGTCCACCGGCCCGCGGAACCGCCGCCCGGCCGCCCGCCGACCCGGGTCCGGACGGCCGGCGCCGTCCTCGGAAGGACCGAAGTCCCGTAGGAAACGACCATCCGGATCAAAATGTCCTGGATGATCGCCCCGGGCGGTGTGAACACCAGGACGTGGGAGAATGAAGTACGTGCGTTCCTCGGCTGCCCTGTCGGGGTTACCTCCGATCGACTGGGATGTTCAGCACGTGCGTTTCCTCAATGACCTGAAGCCGCCGTACGACCTGACGTACGACGATGTATTCATGGTGCCGAGCCGCTCCGCGGTCGGCTCCCGCCAGGGCGTCGACCTCTCCGCGCCCGATGGCACCGGCACCACCATTCCACTGGTCGTGGCCAACATGACCGCCATCGCCGGCCGCCGGATGGCCGAGACGGTCGCCCGCCGCGGCGGCATCGTCGTCATCCCGCAGGACATCCCGATCGAGGTCGTCACCGACGTCATCTCCTGGGTGAAGACGCGCCACCTCGTGCTCGACACCCCGATCACGCTGGCGCCCACCCAGACCGTCGCCGACGCGCTGTCCCTGCTGCCCAAGCGGGCCCACGGCGCCGGCGTCGTCGTCGACGCGGACGGCCGCCCGGTCGGTGTCGTCACCGACCACGACCTGACCGGCGTGGACCGCTTCACGCAGCTCTCCGAGGTCATGTCGAAGGAGCTCCTGCTCCTCGACGCCGATATCGACCCCCGCGAGGCGTTCAACAAGCTCGACGCCGGCCACCGCAAGCTGGCCCCCGCCGTCGACAAGGACGGCAAGCTCGTCGGCATCCTCACGCGCAAGGCCGCCCTGCGCGCGACCCTGTACACCCCCGCCACCGATGCCGACGGCAAGCTGCGCATCGCCGCGGCCGTGGGCATCAACGGCGACTTCGTCTCCAAGGCCAAGCAGCTGCTCGACGCGGGCGTGGACACGCTCGTCATCGACACCGCGCACGGCCACCAGGAATCGATGATCAGCGCGATCAAGGCCGTCCGGGCGCTCGACCCGCAGGTCCCGATCGTCGCCGGCAACATCGTCGCCGCCGAGGGCGTCAAGGACCTGATCGACGCCGGCGCCGACATCATCAAGGTCGGTGTGGGCCCCGGCGCCATGTGCACCACCCGCATGATGACCGGCGTGGGCCGCCCGCAGTTCTCCGCGGTGCTGGAGTGTGCGGCCGAGGCGAAGAAGTACGGCAAGCACGTGTGGGCCGACGGCGGCGTCCGTCACCCGCGCGACGTGGCGATGGCGCTGGCCGCCGGTGCGTCGAACGTCATGATCGGCTCCTGGTTCGCCGGTACGTACGAGTCCCCGGGCGACCTGCAGCAGGCGGCCGACGGCCGCCTGTACAAGGAGTCGTTCGGCATGGCCTCGGCGCGCGCGGTGCAGAACCGCACCTCCGAGGAGTCCGCGTACGACCGTGCGCGCAAGGGTCTCTTCGAGGAGGGCATCTCGACCTCCCGGATGTTCCTGGACCCGGCCCGTCCGGGCGTCGAGGACCTGATCGACTCGATCATCGCGGGCGTCCGCTCCTCCTGCACCTACGCCGGTGCCGCCTCCCTCGCGGAGTTCGAGGAGAAGGCCGTCGTCGGCATCCAGTCCGCGGCGGGCTACGCCGAGGGCAAGCCGCTGCACGCCAGCTGGAGCTAGTACAGCCAGTACTTCCCACCGCGGCCCCGCCCCCGTCCACCAGGACGGGGGCGGGGCCGCGGTCGTTTCCGCCGGAAACGACCGCGGCCGCAGGACGGCCGAAGGGGGCCACCGGCGATGTGCCGGTGGCCCCCTTCGGAAGGCCTGCAGGAGGGATCTACTCTCCCAGGAGGGTGAACAGTCCTTCCCAGCGGTTCACGATCCGTTCGGTCGAGTAGCGCTGGATGTTCTCGCGGGCAGCCTCGCCCATACCGTCCCGCAGTTCCTTGTCGGCCAGCAACTTCCTTATCTGCCGGGCCAGTTCAGCGGTATTGCCCGGCGACGCGAGCAGTCCGTCCACGCCGTCCGTGATGATCTCCCGGACTCCGGGGGCGACATCGAAGGCGACGCACGGCACGGCCGTGGCCATGGCCTCCATCGGCGCGAGGGGGAAACCCTCGCCACGGGAACTCAGGACGAACACGGAACTGTCGCGAAGAGCCCCCGGGACATCGCCGGTGCGGCCCATCCACTCCACGGAGGACTCGATCCCCAGCGCCGCGCTCTGCTTGCGCAGCGCCTCCTCCTCCTCGCCCGCGCCGAAGATGCGCAGCGTCCAGTCCTCGTGGTGCGGTGCGACCTCCGCCCAGGCGTCGAGGAGCAGGTCGACACCCTTCTCCTCGTGCAGGCGGCCGATGCTCACCACCGTCCTGGCCTCGCGCTTGGACGGCTCCTCCGGGAAGAACGGCAGCGGGTTGGGCATGAAGCCGACGTTGTCGAGCTGCTGGCGGATCCAGAGGTCCGCGTCCTCGCGCGTCAGGGTGAGCATGCGGTCCACGTCCTTGTAGAACCGCTGCACGCGCTGGAAACGGGACGAGCCGCGGCAGGTCTCGAAGGACTCGTGGCTCATGCCGATCACGGTGAGCCCGGCGGTGTCGGCGAGCGCCACCCATTCCATGGCCCACACCTGCGTGACGATGAGGATCCCACCGGGGCGGGCGGCCCGGAACAGTGCCGTCAGCTTCGCGGCCTGCTCCCGCATGCCGGCCTCACGGGCGGCATTGCGGCGCTGGTCGGCGAGGTTGAGCTTGCCCTTGAGCCCGCGGAGGGGCTTGGGGCTCGGCGGGTGGACGTCGTAGAGCGTGGTGGTCGCGTACGGCAGGTCGTCGCCGAGTTCGTGGCTGCGTCCCGCGGGCGGCGGAGTGATGCCCAGGACGTGTACCCGGTGGCCCCGGTCGCTGAAGAGGCGGGCCATCTGGTGGGTCCAGCTGGTGATGCCTCCGAGCTCGTTCACGCTGTTGGAGACGAAGAAGATGTCCCGGGTGGTGGCTTCGGTCTGCTGGGTCATCAACGCCTCCAGTGCGCGAAGAACTGATCGACAATGCTCTGGCTGGCAGTGCCCTGGTCGTGCTCGCCGAACCGGCTGCCGAACTGCTCACGCTTCGAGGCGTAATCGAGTGCCTGGGTGTCCAGGGACTTCACCGCGTCGAAGAACTCCTCTTCGGTGTCGAACACCGGACCGGGCGCGTGCTCCAGGAGATCGAAGTACGTGCCGCGGTCCTGGTGGACGTATTCCTGGTAGTCGTACGTGAAGAAGAGCATCGGCCGGTCGAGCAGGGCGTAGTCGAACATCACGGAGGAGTAGTCGGTGATCAGCGCGTCCGCGAGGTTCAGCAGCGGCGTCACGTCGTGGTGCGAGGAGACGTCGATGACCCGGCCGCGCACGGTGGGCGGCAGAACCACGTGGTTGAGGTAGTGCGACCGGACGAGCAGCACGAACTTGTCGCCGAACTCGTCGGCGAAGCGCTCCACGTCGAAGGGGAGCTCGAACTGGTTGTGCCGGCCCCCCACCTTGCGGAAGGTCGGGGCGTAGAGCAGGACCGTCTTGTTGTCGGCGATGCCCAGCTCGGCCGCGAGCGGACCGCGCTCGCGTGCTCCGCCCTCCGCCTCGCGCTGACGGGCCTGCACCAGCGCGTCGTTGCGCGGATAGCCCACCCGCAGCAGGGACTTCTCCTGCAGGCGGAAGGCCTTGGCCAGCGTGTGCACGTCGTGTTCCGACCGGATCAGGAAGCGGTCGAAGCGGTCCAGGGCGGCCTGCTGCTCCTGCTGCCGGGCCCGTGTGGCGGCCTTGAGCTCGGGCAGGTCGAAGCCCATGCGCTTGAGCGCCGAGCCGTGCCAGGTCTGGATGTAGGTGGTCTCGGGACGCTTCGTCAGCTTGAGCGGGAAGCTCTGGTTGTCCACCCAGAACTCGGCCTGGGCGAGCGCCTTGAGGTACGGCAGCGACCAGGCGCGCACCAGCGTGGCGTCCTTGGGGAAGCCCTTCGGGGAGCCGCTGTAGGACCAGATCGCCTCGAACTCGAGGCCCTGGCGCCGCATCTCCTCGTAGATGGCGCGCGGGCTGTCGCTGTACTGCCGGCCGAGGTGGCTCTCGAAGACGACCGTGTGCTTCTTGATGGGCAGCCGGCTGAAGATCTCGTGGTACAGGCGGAGCTTGGTCTCGCGGGAAGTGAGGTTCTTGCGCACGGACTTGGCCTTGCGGAACCCAGACTTGGCCAGTGCCCCCGGCTTGCCCCGCACGCCGCGGTCGATCAGTTCCTGGACGCGCTCGCTCGTCTGGCTCGCGGTGACGAGACGGAACGCCAGGTGCCCCTTGGCGGAGGCGTGGGGTTCGAGGTGGTCGGCCACCATGCGGGTCAGCCGCGGGCGCACCGGCAGCTCGCCGTCGGACAGGTCGATGTCACCGACGGTGAGTCGGGTCGTCGTACGGGCGCCGTCCACGTCCATGGACAGACGCACGTCCCAGACGGTGTCGATGATTCCCAGGGGGCGCAGGTCCTTGGTGAGGTCCACCTCCGCCTCCCAGTGCACCGACTCGCCGTCGTGCCGGAACGAGCGCACGGGGAAGGTGAAGGACTGAAGGCTGCGACGCCGGGCGCTGAATTGCAGCTCGCCCTCCAGACGGGCTCCGGACGCGATCACTCCCAGCGGATTGGTGATGCGGCCGGCCAT
Organism: Streptomyces sp. GL_140; assembly: GCF_057834465.1. Taxonomy (NCBI): domain Bacteria; kingdom Bacillati; phylum Actinomycetota; class Actinomycetes; order Kitasatosporales; family Streptomycetaceae; genus Streptomyces; species Streptomyces sp. GL_140. The sequence goes on along the minus strand of NZ_CM174404.1, from coordinate 1,614,227 downwards.
CCGGAGGGTGTTGCCCTCGGCGGTGAAGGTGGTGACCTGATTGCGCAGGAACATCTGAGCGATCGACTTCTGGTGGTAGCCCAGGTCGGTCACGTCCAGGACGCCGCGGGCGAACTCGTCGTCGAGGTACTCGTCGCACCAGTAGATCCGGCCCTCGTGCTCGGCCAGGGGGGAAGAGATCTTGGCGCGGTTCGTGAGGCTGTCGACGGCCGGGATCAGACGCTCCCAGTCGCCCTGGTCGAGCAGGTAGGCGCAGATGGCCTGGATCGGCAGGACCTTCGCGTAGGCCTCCGGGGAGATGTCCTTGAGGTACTCCCGGGAGTGCTCGGCGAACTCCATGCGGTAGGCCTCGTCACGGAACGGCAGGTCCCGTAGGTGCAGCACCAGGTCGTGCTTGAGGAACTTGACGTCCTTGGCGAGCTTGAGCTCGGTCAGCCCGCGCTCTTCCAGCAGGGCGTCGATGCGACGGTGGATGTCCAGCCGGTGGAGGTAGTTGACCATCTCGTGCCGGCTGTTGGTCACCGACTTCTCGGCGGCCTGTTCGTGGACGTGCCAGAAATAGACCTGGTTGGGGATCAGCGTGATGCGCTTCGCCGCCAGATAGGCGTCGGCGATGAACATCAGGTCCTCGTAGAACATTCCCTTGGGGAAGCGGAGGTCGTTCTCGATGAGGAAGTCGCGGCGATAGCACTTGTTCGTCGACAGGGTGTCCCAGACGAACAGGTCGGGAAACTCGGTGACGGACTCCAGCGTGCGCGTGGTCGAGTAGATCCACGAGTACCACTCGTCGCGCTTCTGGTTACGGGTGTCCTTGTGCAGTCGGACGCACAGTCCGGACACGATGTCGGAGCGGGTCTCCTCCGCCGCCTCGAACAGGTTCCTGCACGCGTTGCGCTCCAGGACGTCGTCGCTGTCGAGGAACATGACGTAGCGGCCCGTGGTGTGCTGAATGCCGACGTTGCGGGGCTCGCCACCGGCTCCGCTGTTCTCCGGGAGCTGGTAGGCGCGGACCTTCCCGGGGTGGGTTGCGGCCAGTTCCTGGGCTACCTCGAACGAGCGGTCGGAACTGCAGTCGTCAACGATCACGACCTCGACGCTCTGCAGTGTCTGCTCCAGTACGGACTGGACCGCAGCCGGCAGCCGGTCGGCATCGTTATATACGATCACGACCACGGATATGTCCGGCACAGCAACCTCAACCTTCTTCTCGACGGCATTGCCCTCAAACATATCTCCCCATCAGTCACCTTATGGTCACGGGAGGGGTATGGCTGGATGGCGATGCCCGAATGTATTTCTGGGCGAGCCGATTCGACAGGGAAACTCGACTGCCCGCTCGACCTGGACGCTGCACCCCCGCAGGCCTGGTCAGAGGCGTATTGCCCCGGCTCCGGGCTCGTCCGGGGCTTCCGGCGACAGGCGCTCGCTCGGCCCCGCATAGCAAGGACATTCGGGGCGGTGCGCCATGGAGTCGAAGTAGTCGACATCGCACGCGCAGTCCGGCGGGTCCGTGAGGTACCTGTCCCTGGTGTACAAGGTGTTCTCCTACTGGCGGGTGTCGTCATGGCCCGTTGTCCTCGGGCCATGACGACAGGAACCTCTGGGCGGGGCGGGGCGAGGTGGATCTCTTCTTCGCCCGTTCTCGTCGTCGGGTCGGCCGGTGGCGGTGCTCCGCCACCGGCCCGCGCTCAGCGGCGGTGGATCCGGTCGATGTCGTACCACTTGGAGACGCAGGCGGAGACCCAGTCCCGCTGGTAGTTCTTGGTGTAGAAGGGTTCGGCCAGGTTCCCGATGTACAGGGGCTTGTATCCGACGTCGGTGGAGCCCTGGCGGGCTTCCTTCTCGATGCGGGCGTTCTGGGCGTCCCATGCCACCGACCGGGTGACGGTCGTCGTGGCGAGCTTCTGGACCTCCGGGACGAGCACGGCCATCGAGGCCAGGACGAAGGCGCCCGCGGCGACGACGGCGACCGGCACGTACCTGGTCGTGGTCCGTCGGCCGGCCAGGAACCGGCCGGCCCGGCGCCCGAGCAGGGCGCCGTAGGCGCACAGCCCGAGGAGCATCGGGACCAGGTAGTTCGTCCAGGTACGGGCGTACGTCCATCCGGTCGGTCCGTAGCCGCTGCGCAGGCCCGCCGCGACGGCGAAGGAGCCCAGCACCACCACGGCCACCGGGAGCAGCCACAGGGCGATGCGGGTCAGCCGCGGGACGGTGCGGAGCTCTTCCGGCTCACCGGAGGCGGGGGTGGTGGCGGAGGTGCGCATGCCGACGGCCAGGCCGATGAGGATGCCGACCGCGGCGGCTCCGAGGTAGGCCCACTGGCCGGTCACGGAGTCCCACATCTGGAGCCAGTCGTGGAGGGTGGCCCGGAAGCCCTTCACGGAGAGCAGGGATTCCTTGGACGGGTTCTGGGCGCGGCGCCAGCGGGCGCCGGGGGAGGTGTAGAGCAGGACCAGACCGCTCAGGAGTCCGAAGCACCAGACCGAGCACCAGGTGAAGGGGCGCCAGGTGCGTGCCAGCCCGAAGCGGGGTACGGACAGCAGTCCGGTGGCGGCTCCGAGGAGGCCGGTGACGAGAGTGAAGGGCTCGCTCAGGGTGCCGAGCGCGGCCGCGATCAGGAACGTCGCCACGAACCCGAAGGTGCGCAGGGGGCCGCTGGGCCGGCGGACGGTCCAGATGCCGAGCAGGAGCGCCCACACCCCGATGATGCTGGGGATGGTGTGGGAGATGGTGGCGGGGGCCCAGAGCAGCGCCTGGTAGTTGCGGGTTCCGGCGAAGTAGACGAGCGCCTGGAGGACCAGGGCGCCGGCGGTCAGGAGCAGCAGCCGGGGCTTCGCTCCGAGGAACCGCATGAACTGGCTGCCGAGCAGGACCAGGCCGAGGGTGAAGGTGACGGCGATGACGGTCGGCAGGATCTTGGTGCCGATGAGTCCGTCGCCGTAGATGACACCGCTCAGGAAGGCGTTGGCGACCCGGCCGTTCTGGGTCATGTAGAAGTCGGACGTGATGCCGAAGACACCCATGTCACGGGACTTCCAGGCCGCGCACCAGTCGTCCGAGGTGGGCCGCACGTAGAGCCCGAGGAAGCAGCCGACGGCGACCAGGGCCCCCGACACGGTCACCAGGATTCCGGCCGTACCGAGCATGAGCCCGCGCCCGAACGCACGTCGGTCGCTGCCCCGGTCCGTTGCGGTGGAAGCGGCCGGAGAATTCGCCCGAAAGGCGTCCTCCCCGTCGAACCCGCGCTCGGCCTTGCCTTCCCCTGTCCCCTGGGGCACGTCAGTCCTCATTCACCAAATCCTTCACAGCGGCGCCGGTCGGGCCTTCGACCGATCGCGCCTGCCGTGCAGGTCAGCGCAGGGTGGGCCCGGTCACGTCAATGTGCACGGTGCGCGTCCACCCGGATCCGGAGGCCGCGCGGGACCTATGAGCCTCCGTCCACACCAAGGACGTTACTCCATGGGAGTGGCCGATACCGTATCGGGCCCTTCGGCCACAGGCCGGGTCAGGGCCCGCGCCCTCGCCGGGAGGGCGCGGGCCCTGACCCGGTCAGCGCCGGGGAAACCGGCCGGGCGGGGACGAGCTGTGGACTCCGGCGCGGTACTTCGGGATCCGCACGGTGATCTTCATGCCCGCGCCCACCCCCGTCTCGATGACGAGGCCGTGGTCGTCCCCGTAGACCTGGCGCAGCCGGTCGTCCACATTGGGCAGCCCGACGCCGGAGGAGGAGCCGGAGTGCTCCCCGGCCAGGATGCGGCGCAGCAGGTCCGGATCCATCCCGACGCCGTTGTCCTCGATGGTGATCAGCGCCTCCGCGCCCGCGTCCCGGGCGGCGATGGTGATCCGGCACTCCTCGGTGGAATCCTCCAGCCCGTGCTTGACCGCGTTCTCCACCAGCGGCTGCAGGCACAGGAACGGCAGCGCCACCGGAAGTACCTCCGGTGCCACCTGCAAGGTCAGCTTCAGCCGCTCCCCGAACCGGGCCCCGGCCAGAGCCAGGTACTGCTCGATGGAACGCAGCTCCTCGGCCAGCGTGGTGAAGTCCCCGTGCCGACGGAAGGAGTACCGGGTGAAGTCCGCGAACTCCAGCAGCAGGTCCCGGGCCCGCTCCGGATCGGTGCGCACGAACGAGGCGATCGCGGCGAGGGAATTGAAGATGAAGTGTGGGGAGATCTGCGCGCGCAGCGCCTTGATCTCCGCCTCCATCAACCGGGTCCGCGAGCGGTCCAGCTCGGACAGCTCCAGCTGTACGGAGACCCAGCGCGCGAGCTCGGTCGCGGCCCGCACCAGCACCGCCGACTCCCGGGACCCGTAGGCCACCAGCGCGCCCAGCATCCCGTCCTCGCCGGTCAGCGGGGCCACCACCACCCACTTCAGCGGGCAGTCGGGACGTTCGCACTCGGTCCGCACGCTCTGGCTGCGACCCGATTCCAGCATCTGGGCGACGCGGACCATCACGCGGCGCTCGTGGTGGTCGGCGCCCGGACCGTCCCAGGCGAGGACGTGTCCGCGGTCGGTCAGGCACAGGGCCTCGGTGCCGAGCAGCGAGCGCAGGCGTTTGGCGGCCTTGCGGGCGGCGTCCTCGGTGAGGCCGGCGCGCAGCGGGGGAGCGGCGAGCGAGGCGGTGTGCAGGGTGTGGAAGGTGGCCCGTTCGACGGGGGTGCCGAGGTCGAGGCCGAAGGCGCGCTCGCCGCGCCGGGCCTGCCACCGGCCGCCGACCCAGCCGAGCCCCAGGAGCGCCACGGCTCCGGCCGCGGCCAACACGCAGAGCAGTGCTCCGCTCATGGAGCACCGACCCTGTCCGAGAGCACCGCCCCGTTCACGGAGCACCGCCCTTGGCGCCGCTCCGGGGGCCGTCGGCCGCGCGGGCCGGGGCCTCGCCCGCCACGGCCTCCGGCAGGTGCAGCCGGGCCAGCGTCGCCGCCGTACCCGCCGGTATCCGCCCGCGCGTGCCCAGCGACACCACCACCATCGTCAGGAACCCGAGCGGCACCGACCACACCGCCGGCCACGCCAGCAGCGTGTTCGGCCAGCCCGCCGGAGCCAGCCCGGCCCGGGTCGCCAGCACCGCGCTCAGCGCAGCCCCGCCCCCCGTCACCAGACCGGCCACCGCCCCCGGCGGGGTCAGCCCGCGCCACCAGATGCCCAGCACCAGCAGCGGACAGAAAGAGGACGCCGACACGGCGAAGGCCAGCCCCACCGCGTCCGCCACCGGCACGTCCGTCGCCGCCACGCTCCCGCCCAGCGGCACCAGGATCGCCACCAGCACCGCCGCCCGGAAGCTCCCCACCCCGCGCCACGGCAGCACGTCCTGGTGCAGCACCCCCGCCACCGCCATCGTCAGCCCCGACGCCGTCGACAGGAACGCCGCGAAGGCGCCCCCGGCCAGCAGCGCCCCCAGCAGTTCCCCGGCCGTCCCGCCCACCATCCGGGCCGGCAGCACCAGCACCGCCGCGTCCGCCTCGCCGGTCAGGGCCAGCTCGGGGGCGTAGATCCGGCCCAGCGCCCCGTACACCGGCGGCAGCAGGTAGAACGCGCCGACCAGCCCCAGCACCACCAGCGTGGTGCGCCGCGCCGCCTGCCCGTTCGGGCTCGTGTAGAAGCGGACCGCCACGTGCGGCAGCCCCATGGTCCCGAGGAAAGTGGCCAGGATCAGCCCGTACGTCGCGTACAGCCGCAGCTCCGGCCGGGCCCCCGACAGCGGCTCCGACCAGCTGGACACGGCGGGCCCGGGGTCCGCCCGGGTTCCGGGCACCGGGGAGTCCGGGTCGAAGGTCAGCCGCGCGTGGGCCCGTACGGAGTGGCTTCCGGCGGTCAGGGTCACGGACTCGCCCGCGTACGGGTGCCCGTCCACCTGCCCGGTCACCGTCACCGTCAGAGGCTCGTCCAGGGACAGTCGTACGTCCTCGGCCAGGGTCACGGAGTTGTGCTCGCGGAAGGCGGCCGGGGCGTCGAAGGAGGCGCGCGGCGCGCCGTCCCCCACCCAGGCGGCCAGCAGGAAGAACACCGGCACGAGCAGCGCGGTCAGCTTCAGCCAGTACTGGAAGGCCTGCACGAAGGTGATGCTGCGCATGCCGCCGGCCGCCACCGCCGCCGTCACCACACAGGCGACGACCACCCCGCCCACCCAGTGCGGGGCCCCCGTCAGGATCTCCAGGGTCAGGCCGGCGCCCTGGAGCTGCGGCAGCAGGTACAGCCAGCCGACCCCGAGCACGAACAGCACCGCGATCCGGCGCACCGCCTGCGATTCCAGGCGGGCCTCCGCGAAGTCGGGCAGGGTGTACGCGCCCGAGCGGCGCAGCGGGGCCGCGACCAGGACGAGCAGCACCAGGTAGCCGGCGGTGTAGCCCACCGGGTACCAGAGCATCTGCGGACCCTGGAGCAGCACCAGGCCGGCGACGCCGAGGAAGGAGGCGGCGGAGAGGTACTCGCCGCTGATGGCCGCCGCGTTGAGGCGCGGGCCGACCGTGCGCGAAGCCACGTAGAAGTCGGAGGTGGTCCGGGATATCCGCAGGCCCAGCGCGCCCAGCAGCACCGTGACCAGGACGACGACGGCGACCGCGGTCAGCGCGTACGTCTGGTTCACCGGATTTCTCCCAGGATGCTCCGGGCTTCAGCTTGGGGAGGAATGGGTCCTGCCGTCACAGGTGCGGAGTGCCGGAATTCACTTCGCGTCTGTGGTGACCTGTGCTTTCTGGCGTTGTCAGTGGGCTCGGAAAGTCCCGCGCCAAGGCGTTGAAGGACATCAATGCTCGGTTGCCGGTGCGGCAGCGGGCGGGGATGCCCGGATAGGACTTCCGGCCGCGTTTCCTGGCCAAGTCGACCATGGCCCGCAAGGCCGCCGACGCGGCGATCGGTTCGGTCAAGCGTGAGTTGATCGCGATGGCGCGCAAGCACGGGCGCATCGTGCACCTTGTCCATCCCGCGCACACCACCATGGACTGCGGGCAGTGCGGAGCGAGAACCAAGCACGCACTACCTCTCTCGGAACGTACCTACACCTGCACCGTGTGCGGAGCCGTGTCCTCCAGGGACAAGAACTCCGCCCACGTGATGCTGGTCCGGGCTGGTCTCAACCCGGCTGGTGCTGATCGTGCAAGAGCTGACAGACCGCAGGTCCACAGCCGACGTGAGCCAGGAATTTCCGCCCCTTAGGGCGGGGAGGATTCAAGGGAGTCTACGCATGCCCGCGGACCCGGCGACAGGCCTTCCCCGACCGCGCGGCCGGATGGCGTCAGAGCGCGGGATCGCGGTGTTCCGCGCAGTCCCGCAGGGCGATTTCCAGCTCCACGTACGATTCCTCCGCGCGCCGGAAGGCCAGCGTCAGCGCCGCCTCGGCCCGGGGCGGTACCTGACCGCGGGCACCCTCACGGGACTCGTACAGCACGTCGGCCCAGCGCGCGGCCGCGCTGCGCAGGCGGGCCAGCAGGGCCTCGGCCTCGGCGGGCCCGGCCGGACGGGTACGGGGCAGTCCGGTCAACGCGTCGAGCAGCGCCTGGATTTCGGACATTCGCCTCCTCCCGGGGCCGAAGATCCACGATACGCGCGGCCGCTCGTCGCGTCGGTCCCCGGCGCCGCCGCTGCGGCCGACGGCTCCGGCGGATCGCCGTACGCCCCTCCCGGCGCGACGAACGGCTCGCCCGCGCGCCGGACGGTCGGGCGCCGTTGCCCCGTGCCCCGTCGCCCGGCCTGCCGCCCGCCCGGCCGCGCGGCCTGCCGTCCGCCCCGCCGTTCGTCCGTCCCGCCGTTCATCCGTTCGTCCGTCGTGGTCAGCCCATCGCTTGGCGCATCAGGAGGTCGCGCAGCTCCCTCGTGTGCCGTCGGCTCACCTGGAGCTCGGCCGATCCGACGCGGACGGTGGTGGTGCCCGAGTCCAGCCGGAGTTCGTCTATCCGGCCGAGCGCCACCAGGTGGCGGCGGTGGATCCGGACGAACCCGCGCGCGGCCCAGCGCTCCTCCAGCGTGGCCAGGGGGATCCGCACCAGGTGGCTGCCCTCGTCGGTGTGCAGGCGGGCGTAGTCGCCCTGGGCCTCCACGTACGCGATGTCGGCGATCGCCACGAAACGGGTGACGCCGCCCAGCTCGACGGCGATCTGGTCGGGGGCGCGGTCCCCGGCGGCCCCGGCGGAGACCTCGGGAACCGGGCGGCGCGCCACCGGGACCGACGCCACCTCCCCGGCGCCGGACGCGGCCCCGGACTGCGCGCAGGCCCGCCGCACGGCCTCGGCCAGCCGCTCCGGCCGGACCGGCTTGAGGACGTAGTCCACGGCCTTGAGGTCGAAGGCCTGCACGGCGAACCCCTCGTGGGCGGTGACGAACACGACGAGCGGAGGCCGGGCGAACCCGGCGAGCAGCCGTGCGATGTCCAGCCCGGTCAGCCCGGCCATGTGGATGTCGAGGAAGACCACGTCGATGCCGTCGGGCCCGTCCGGGCCGCTCTCCAGCGCACGCGTGATCCGGCGGAGCGCCTCGGTGGCGTCCGAGGCGCCCTCTGCGCTGCGCACCCGGGGGTCGGAGCGCAGGAGGTAGAGGAGCTCTTCGAGCAGGGGCTTCTCGTCGTCGACGGCCAGTACGCGCAGCATGCGGGCGAGTCTAGATTCCGCTCCGCCGGGGCGAAACGGTGCGCGGCCCCCGCCCGGGGGGAGAGGGGCGGGGGCCGCGCGGTCAGGTGGCCTGCCGGCGGGGTGCGGGCCGGGGTGCAGGCGTGGGGAGGGAGGGGCGGACGGGGCCGACGAGGCGTCGGGCGGGGCCGGCGGGCGGCTACTGGACGGTGATCAGCTTGCCGTCGGGGGCCACCGCGTACCACGTGCCGCCGACGCCCTGGCCGTTGATGTCACCGGCCTTCTTGTCGCCGGTGAAGGTGTAGACGGGCCAGCAGTTCACCGTCTGCTGCTTCTTGCCGTCGGGACGGTCCAGCACGAGGTAGTTCTTCTCGATGATGCCCTTGGCGTTGGCCTGGTCCACCGGGGGCACGACCGGCCACTTGGCCACGCAGTCGCCCTCGCACTTGGAGACCATGGGCCACGCGGTGTCGGGCTTGAACCGGTAGACGGTCATCCCGTTGCCGTCGACGATGTGGTCGCCGAGCTTGGGATCCTTGGCCACGGTCAGCGCGCCCGCGGTCCCGGCCGCGCCGGGGGCCGGAGCGGCCGCCTTCGCCGCCTTCTTGCCGTCGGGCGCCGCCGCGAACCAGGTGCCGCCGACGCCCTGCCCCTTGGTGTCGCCCGCCTTGGTGTCCTTGCTGAACCGGTACACGGGCCAGCCCGCCACCGTCAGCTGCTTGCTGCCGTCGCTGCGGACCACCTCGCCCAGCAGCGCCGGGTCCATGCCCGCCGCCGCGGTGGCGTCACCGGCCGCGACCACCGGCCAGGTCTTCGTGCAGTCCCCGTCGCAGTTGGACTTCGAGGGCTTCGCGGTGTCCTTGTCGAAGCGGTACAGGGTGAAGCCCGCGCTGTCGGCGAGGACCGGGCCGAGCTGCTCGTTCGCCGCGATGGCCAGCTGCCCGGCGGGCTTGGCGGATCCCGCCGCGGCCGGATCGGCGCTCCCGCCCCCGCCCCCGGATCCGTAGCCGTCGCCCGAGGCCGAGTTCTGGGCGGGGGCGGTCGCACCGGCCGGCGCGGTGGTGTCGGCCGCCTTGTCGTCCCCGCCGCAGGCGGTCGCGGTGAGTGCGACGACGACCGCCACGGCCGCCAGGGTGGTTCCGCGCTTGATGCCCATCTTGATCTCTCCCACATGTATGTCCTACGACCGCCGCCGCACCCGCTCCCTCTGTGGAGCGGTCGCGTCGGCAACTGTGTGCAGGACACGCCTTGTTGGAGCCGTTCTGTTCAATCCGTCCGGTGTGGGCTGTTTCACTCACCCAGCGTCGAACCCGGCCCGCCGCATGGCCGTGGCCACAGCGAGGCCGAGCGTGCGGTGTCCGGAGTCGTTGGGGTGCAGGCCGTCCGCCAGGTGTTCGGGGCCCAGCAGGTCCCGGCCCGGCAGCAGGGCCAGCCGGTCGTCCCCGGCGGTGATCCGGTCCCGGGTGGCCCGCTCCATCGCGTCGCGCAGCGCGCCCAGGGTGGCGCCCAGCCTGTTCGGGGTGCGCTCCGCGTCGGGGCGCAGCACGGGGGAGAGGAGGAGCAGTGGTGTCCGGGGGTGGCCCTGGCGGACCAGTTCCAGGAACACGCGGGTGGTCTCGTACAGGAGCGGGACCGAGAACGGCACGCGGGACCAGCAGTTGGTGCCGAAGGCGAGGGTGATGACGTCGGCGGGGAGATCGGCGAGCTGCTCGGCGGTGGCCAGCTCCCCGCGCGCGGCGCCCGCGTAGCCGAGGTTGACGGTGTCCCAGCCCAGCGCCCGGCCCGCGACCGCCGGCCAGCCGTGCGCGGGCCGGGTGGACCACCAGCCCTCGGTGATGGAGTCGCCGTGCACCACCCAGCGCGGAGCGGGCGGCGCGGGGCTCACCCCGCCGCCGATCCCGCGCACGCCGAGGATCAGCGGGGACTGCGTCTCGGGCGGATGGATGGTGAACGGGCCTGGCCCGCCCGGCAGTTCGATGCGCACGACGGCCTCCGCGGCCGGTTCGGTGTACAGCTCCCGGACCACTCCGTGCCGGTCCCAGAGGGCGAAGCCGTGGGCGAGGTCGTGCAGCGCGTCGGTGGGGCCGGGCACCGTCGCCCGGTAGCGGATCTCCACCGCCCGCGCGCCCTGCGCGGTGAACTCCAGGCGCACCCCGATGGGCAGGGTGGCACGCTCCCCGGTGTCCCAGGGCAGCCGCATGGTGTCGGCGGGGTCGGCGCGCACGGGGCGGCCCTTGTCCAGCCAGGCCACCCCGCGCAGGAAGGGCCCCGGGTCCAGCCAGTGGCCCGCGTCCGTCGCCTGTGCGGGAACCCGGGCCGATTCCCGGGCCGATTCCCGGGCCCCGATGTCCTCCCCGGCGTCCTGTCCGGCGTCTCCCCCGGTGTCTCTTCCGGCGTTCTCGGTTCTCCACGTGCTCATCGCTCGTCTCCGATCGTCGGGTACGGGAACTTCACGCCGACGCCGCCGTCGACCACCAGGGTCTGCCCCGTGATGTACGAGGACTGCGGCGAGGCCAGGAAGTACAGGGCGGCCGCGATGTCCGCGGTCTCGGCGACCCGTCCCAGCGGCGCGTTCAGGGCGTTGAGCCGCCGCCCCTCCGCGCCCAGCAGGGCCGCGACCCGCGGCGTCCACACCACCCCCGGTGCCACCGCGTTGACCCGTACCCCGCGCGGTCCCAGTTCGACCGCCGCCGAGCGCACCAATGACATCAGCCCGGCCTTCGCGGCCCCGTACGCGGCGTGCAGCGGGGCGCCGGTGAGCCCGGAGACGGAGGAGACGAAGACCAGCGGGCCGCCGCCGGCCGCCGCGAGGGCTTCGCCGCCGTACTGCACGGCCAGCCAGGCGTGGCGCAGTACCAGGTCGAACTGCCGGTCCCAGTCCGCGTCGTCCAGCTCGGGCAGCGCGGCGTACCGGGCCATGCCGACGATGTCGACCACCGCGCCGACCGGGCGGCCGCCGAGCAGCTCCGGCGCCTTCGCGAAGAGTTCCCGCACCTGGTCGCGCCGGGTGACGTCGGCGGCGTACGGGATCCCTCCGGTCTCGGCGGCCACCGTCCGGGCCCGCTCCGCGTCCACGTCCACGCACAGCACCCGGGCCCCGCCGGCGGCCAGCGCGTGCGCGGTCTGGCGGCCGATGCCGTTGCCCGCGCCGAGCAGGACCGTCGCGCGGCCGTCGAGGCGGCGCAGCGCCGCGTAGTCGGGGACGGGGGAGGTGTCGGGGGCGGCGGGGGCGGCGGGGGGATCGGGCGGCGCGTGCGGGGCCCCGGAGGCGGCCCGCGGCGGTCCGGCGCTCACGCGGAGGCCTTGCGGGGCTCGTAGCGGGCCAGCTCCGGGATGACTTCCTTGCCCAGGATCTCCAGGGTCCGCAGGATCTCCCGGTGCTCCAGGTATCCCCACTGGACGTAGCAGATGAGCTGGTCGACGCCGAGGTCCGCGTACCGCTTGGCCTTCGCGACGATCGTCTCCGCGTCCCCGATGAGGATCATGTCGCCGTCGCTGAACTCCCTTACCGGTACGTCCCCTTTGAGGATCGGCGTGAGCAGCGGGAAGGTCTGTTCGCGTTCTGCGGGGTTCAGGTGGGGCAGTTCCCACTCCAGGGTGAACCGTGCGAGGTTCGAGTACCACCAGGCGACCGATTCCCACACCCGGGCGTCCGGTTCGGTGCGCGGCGCGGTCGCGTGGACGAGGGTGTAGGCGGCGACCCGATCCGTGGTGACGTCGGTGAGCGGACGCGGGGCGGCGGAGGCCGTCCGGTACGCGGCCACCTGCCGGGCCATCGCCTCCAGCGGCTGCATGATCGAGAAGGAGAGCAGTCCGAGCCCGTGCGCGCCCGCGACCTCCGCCGATCCGGGGGAGGTGGCCGCCATCCAAGCGGGAGGGTGCGGATCCTGCACCGGCTTGGGGGTGACCATGCGGCGCGGGAAGCGGAAGCGCTCGGATTCGTAGGCGAAGTACTCTTCGCGCCACATTCCGGTCACGATCTCGATGGCCTCGCGCCAGTCGTCCCGGGACTTCTCCCGGTCCACCCCGAAGGCCGTCTGCTCCATGGGCGTGGACCGGCCGGTGCCCCACTCCACCCGGCCGCCGGAGAGCACGTCGACGGTGGCCACCTTCTCCGCGATGCGCTGGGGCGGGGTGAACGCGAAGGGGGTCAGCGTGACGCCGAAGCCGAGCCGGATCCGCTCGGTCAGCCCGGCCAGGTGTCCCAGGAGCACCTCGGGGGCCGGGCAGTGCGAGCGGCCCTCGCGGAAGTGGTGCTCGACCGCCCAGACGGTGCGGAACCCCATCCGGTCGGCGAGCCGGATCTGTTCCACCGCCTCGCGGTAGGCGCGCTGCTCGGCTGCTCGCTGACCGTGCGGATGGGCCCCCTGCCAGGGCCGCGGCACGTCGATCTCGTAGAGCACGTCCAGGTCCATGGCGGCACGCTGCGGCAGATCTGACGAAGTGTCAAGAATGCCGTTCGGGACTGCCCGCGCATTGATCGATCATCCGCACGCAACAAAGGACCATCCCGGACAGATCCGCGCAACGATCAGTCGCCAATGTGCAAGGATGGTGCATTACGGGCGGTATCACTCAGCTCGTAGGCTCACTCGCTGTACGTGGAGTGGCGAGGACCGCCTGCTCGGCGGTCCCCATGCCCAGGCCTCAGGCCTGCCCCTGCTCCGGACTGCTGCGGTCGACGCCGAACAACCCCACCCGCAGTGACAAAGGAGTCCCCTCGTGCTCGATCACGGCCAGGCGCCACCGCTCACCTCCGAGCCCCGTAAGGCTGCCCACCCCCTGTTGCGCCGCAAGCCCGTGGAGCAGCTGGTCGCCGAGGGCGGCCAGGGCGAGGGCGGCTCGCTCAAGCGGTCGCTCACCATGTGGCAGCTGACGATGATCAGCATCGGCGCCACCCTGGGAACCGGAATCTTCGTGGTCCTCGGCACCGCGGCCCCCAAGGCCGGCCCCGCGGTCACGATCTCCTTCATCATCGCGGGCCTCACCGCCCTGTTCTCGGCGCTCTCCTACGCGGAGCTGGCCGGATCGGTCCCGGTCTCGGGATCCTCCTACTCCTACTCGTACGCCACCATGGGCGAGCTCGTCGCCTGGATCTGCGGCTGGTGTCTGGTCCTGGAGTACGGGGTCTCCGTCGCGGCGGTCGCCGTCGGCTGGGGGCAGTACCTCAACGAGTTCCTCGACGGCACGATAGGGATCACCATCCCGCAGAGCGTCTCCGCCCCGCTGGGCGAGGGCGGCTACATCAACCTGCCGGCGCTCGTCGTCGTGCTGCTCGCCATGGTCTTCCTGATGGGCGGCGCCAAGGAGAGCGCCCGGATCAACTCGATCATGGTCGGCGTCAAGATCGTCACGCTGCTGCTCTTCATCGGCATCGGCTTCATGGGCATCAAGTCCGGCAACTACGCGGACTTCGCCCCGCTCGGTCAGGCCGGCATCAGCGCCGCGGCCGCCACCCTCTTCTTCTCCTACATCGGCTTCGACGCCGCCTCCACCGCCGGTGAGGAAGCCGAGAACCCCAAGCGCGACCTGCCCCGCGCGATCATGCTCTCGCTGCTGATCGTCACCGTCCTCTACGTCCTCGTCGCCTTCGTCGCCGTCGGCGCCATGCCGTGGCAGCAGTTCGAGGGCACCGAGGCCGCGCTGGCCCAGATCATGACCGACGTCACCGGCCACAGCTTCTGGGGCGTCGTCCTGGCCGCGGGCGCCGTCGTCGCCATCGCCTCGGTCGTCTTCGCCGTGCTCTACGGCCAGACCCGCATCCTGTTCGCCATGTCCCGCGACGGCCTGGTCCCCAAGATCTTCGCCAAGGTCAACCCGCGCACCGGCGCCCCCCGCGCCAATGTGGTGATCGTCTCCCTCTTCTGCGGAGCCCTCGCGGCCTTCATTCCGCTCGGCAAGCTGGCCGACGCCACCAGCATCGGCACCCTCTTCGCCTTCGGCCTGGTCAACGTCGCCGTGATCATCCTGCGCCGCACCCGTCCGGACATGCCGCGCACCTTCAAGGTCGCGCTGTTCCCCGTCACGCCGATCCTCGGCTTCGCAGCCTGCGCCTACATGATGTTCAGCCTCGACGCCGTCACCTGGCAGGTCTTCGGTGGCTGGATGGCCGTTGGCCTCGTGTTCTACTTCCTCTACGGCATCCGCCGCTCCCGACTGGCCACCGCAGAGCCGGCCACAGCAGAGAAGTGATCCACGCGCAGTGCGACTGAACGATCTCGACGAACGCATCGTGCACGCCCTCGCCGAAGACGCCCGCCGCTCCTTCGCGGACATCGGCTCCGAGGTCGGGCTCTCCGCCCCCGCCGTCAAGCGGCGCGTGGACCGGCTGCGTGCCGAAGGGGCCATCACCGGCTTCACCGTCCGCGTCGACCCCGCCGCCATGGGCTGGGAGACCGAGGGCTTCATCGAGATCTACTGCCGCCACAACACCTCGCCGGACGACATCCGGAGGGGGTTGTCGCGCTACCCCGAGGTGGTGTCCGCGTCGACCGTCACCGGCGACGCGGACGCCCTCGTCCAGGTCTTCGCCTCCGACATGCGGCACTTCGAGCGGGTCCTGGAGCGGATCGCGGGCGAGCCCTTCGTGGAGCGGACCAAGTCCGTGCTCGTCCTCTCCCCGCTGCTGCGGCGTTTCACCTCGGGCGCCCCGGCGTAGGCCGTCTCCTTCGGATCTTGCGGACGAGACCGACAAGATCCGAAAGAGACGACCCGGCACTCCGCGTGCCACGCCGGACGCGTGCCGTCAGGCGTGCTGCGGCACCTCGTCCTTCATCAGGGTCTGCAGCGTCGCTCGGAACTCCGGAGTGTCCTGGTGGCCGTGCACGTCGACGGAGTGCAAGACCGCCGCCCGCATGACTTCCTCTTCCTCACCCGCGATGGTGAGGGAGCAATGCGATTCGCTGGGGTACTCCCTGCAGTCCATGACCTTGCGCATGACGTACCTCCCTGGATGGCAGGTGCAGGTGGACTCACCTCCCACGATCCTCTTCCCGGACCCGCGGCGAAAGCCGGGCCGGCCGATCCGCGGGAGACGGCCTAGGCCAGGTACCCCCGGCGGGCCCATTCCCCGGCCAGCAGGCGGTACGACCGCACCCGGTCGGCGTGGTCGTGCGTGATCGTGGTGATCAGCAGCTCGTCCGCGCCGGTGGCGTCCCGCAGCCGCTCCAGCTGGTCGGCGACAGTGGCCGGGGACCCCGCGAACTGGGTCTCCACCCGGTCGGCGACCAGCTTGTGGTCCGCCGCCGACCAGCCCCGCACCAGCTCCCGGGCCTCGGCCGGGGAGGGGAAGGGGATCGCGCCCTCGGCCGTGCGGATGCTGTGCACCCACGGCGCGTACCCGGCGGCGAGCTCCCGGGCCTCCGCGTCGCTCGGCGCCACCACCACATCGGCGGACACGCTCAGATAGGGCCGGTCCAGCCCGCCCGGCCCCGCCGAGGGCTTGAAGGCCTCCCGGTACGCCGAGGCCGCTTCCAGCACGTTCGACGGACTGACGTGGTAGTTCGCGGCGAACCGCAGCCCGCCCGCCCCGGCCGTCTCCGCGCTCACCCCGCCGCTGCTGCCCAGCACCCACACCTCCACCTCGGCGCCCTCCCCGGGCACGGCGTGCACCGCCACCCCCTCCGGCGAGCGGTACTCCCCACGCAGCAGAGCCAGTACGTCGCCCACCTGCCCGGAGTACTCCTCGGACTCGGCCCCCGGCAGGTGCAGCAGCCGGTGCTGGAGCGCTACGCGCGGGTGGCCCCGTAGATGGGCGAAGGAGAACGGCTCCGGGATGCGCAGCCCGTTCTCCGTCGTATAGGCCCGCGCCGGCTCCCCGGCCGGGCGCTGCGGCGGCGGGCCGCCCGCCGAGCGGCCCAGGCCCAGGTCGATCCGGCCCGGGTACGCAGCGTCGAGCAGTCCGAACTCCTCGACCGTGGACAGGGCCGTACGGTGCCCCAGCTGGACCGCGCCCGAGCCGACCCGGATCGAGGTGGTCGCCGAGGCGGTCAGCGCCACCACGACGGCGGGGGAGGACCCGGCGACGCCCGGGTTGAGGTGGTGCTCGGCGAACCAGTACCGGGCGTAGCCGAACTGCTCGGCCTGCCGGACCAGGTCCACGGTGCTGCGCAGGGCCTCGGCGGCCGATGAGCCGGACGGGATCGGGACGAGGTCGAGGATCCCGAGCGGGACGGTGGCGGGCATGGGGTCTCCTCAGTGGTGGGTGTGGGCGAGGGGCCGGGCGTGGGGAGCCGCGAGACCGAGGTGATCGCGCAGCGTCGGCCCCTGGTACTCGTGGCGGAACACCCCGCGCTCCTGAAGCAGGGGTACGACGGTGTCCGCGAAGCCGTCCAGCCCGCCGGGCGTCAGGTGCGGGACGAGGATGAAGCCGTCGGCGGCGTCCTGCTGGACCAGGTTGTCGATCTCCCGCGCGACCGTCAGGGGCGAACCGACGAAGGACTGCCGGCCGGTCGTCTCGATCACCAGCTCCCGGATCGACAGCCCCCGGGCGGCCGCGAGCTCGCGCCACTCCCGCGCGACGGCCACCGGATCCCGGTTCAGGCGTACGCTCGCCCGCCCCAGCGCGATGGTGTTCTCCCCGGGGTCCGGGTCGATCTCCGGCAGCGGCCCGTCCGGGTCGTAGCCGGACAGGTCCCGGTTCCACACGTGCTCCAGGTACTTGATCGCGGTCGCTCCGCTGACCTGCTTGAGCCGTACCTCGTGGGCCAGCTCCCGGGCCTCGGCATCGGTGTCGCCGAGCACGAAGGTGGCCGCCGGCAGGATCTTCAGCTCGTCGGGGGTGCGCCCGTACCGGGCCAGGCGCCCCTTGACGTCCGCGTAGAAGGCACGGCCCGCGTCCAGGGTGCTGTGCCGGCCGAAGATGGCGTCCGCGCCGGCCGCCGCGAACTCGCGGCCCTCGTCCGAATCGCCCGCCTGGAAGATGACGGGCCGCCCCTGGGGGCTGCGCGGCACGTTGAAGTGGCCGGAGATGTCGAACTGCTCGCCCCGGTGGACGAAGGCCCCCGCGCCCGCGTCCCGCAGGAACTCCCCGGAGACCGGATCGGCGAGGATCTCCCCGCCGTCCCACGCGTCGAACAGCTCGTGCGCGGTGGCCAGGAACTCCCGGGCCCGCTCGTAGCGCTGCTCGCGCGGCAGGAAGCCGCCGCGCCGGAAGTTCTCCCCGGTGAAGGCGTCCCAGGAGGTGACCACGTTCCATGCGGCCCGGCCACCCGACAGGTGGTCGAGGGAGGCGAACTGGCGGGCCACCTCGTAGGGCTCGTTGAAGGTGGAGTTGATGGTGCCGGTCAGCCCGAGGTGCTCGGTGACGGCGGCGAGGGCGGCCAGCACGGTGAAGGTGTCGGGGCGTCCGACCACGTCCAAGTCGTATATCTCGCCGCCCTGTTCGCGCAGGCGCAGGCCCTCGGCGAGGAAGAGGAAGTCGAACTTGGCGCGCTCGGCGGTGCGCGCGAAGTGGACGAAGGAATCGAAGTCGATGTGACTTCCGGCGGCCGGGTCGCTCCACACGGTGGTGTTGTTGACCCCGGGGAAATGCGCCGCGAGATGGATCTGCTTGAGCGGCTTGCTCATGTCTGTCGGTCCTTCCGGATGGGGTCAGGCGGAGGCGGATGCCGTGACGGGGGCGGGCGCGGGCGCGGCGGCGTACCGGTTCGCGGGGCGCTCCAGCCCCAGCAGGCCGCGGAGCGAGGAGGCCTCGTACGCGCTGCGGAAGAGCCCGCGGCGCCGCAGTTCCGGGACCAGGCCGCGGGTGATCGCCGGCAGGTCGTGCGCGAGCACCCCAGGCCGCAGCCGGAAGCCCGTCAGTCCGGCCTCGTGCCACTCCAGCAGCAGATCGGCCAGGAGGGCCGGGGTGCCCGCGAAGACCAGGGCGTCACTGGTGTACGGGGCCCCGTGCGCGGCGTCCAGCCGCTGCAGCCGACGCTCCGCGTCCGCCGTCCTCTCGTCGAGGAAGACCGTCAGCTCGCCGAAGACGTGCGGGATCCCGGGCAGTGCGGCAAGCGCGGCGCGGGCCTCGTCTGCGGTGCGCGGGGTCACGTAACCGATGTCGGCCGTCCGGGCCAGGAAGGGGTACGCGGCGGCGTCCGAGGCGAGCGCGCTGACCGGCGGCCTGCCCTGTGGCGGCCGCGGGGTGATGGAAGGGCCCCTGACGCTGAAGTGCGGTCCCTCGAAGTCGATGTAGTGCAGCTTGGCCCGGTCGACGAAGCGGCCCGTCGACACCTCGCGGATCTCGGCGTCGTCCTCCCAGCTGTCCCACAGCCGCCGCGCCACTTCCACGTGGTCCGCGGCCTCCCCGTACAGCACGGCGGCGTCCTCGCCCGCCGCGCGGCGCCCGAAGTGGCGCACCTCGTCCGGGCGTTCGGAGATCTGGATGCGCAGACCGGCGCGCCCGCGGCTGACGTGGTCCAAGGTGGCCAGCGCCTTGGAGACGTGGAACGGCTCGGTGTGCGTGGCCACCACGCTCGGCACCAGCCCGATGTGCCGGCTCAGCGGCGCCACCCGGGCGGCCACCAGGACCGCGTCGAGGCGGCCGCGCACCAGGTCGGTGCGGCCGTCGGGCCCGGCCGGATCGGTGGACTGGAGGCCGAGCGAGTCCTCGAAGGTGACGAAGTCCAGCAGGCCGGCCTCGGCCTCGGCGACCAGCGCGGCCCAGTACCCGGCGGTGAACAGCCGGTCGGCGTCGGCGCCCGGCTCGCGCCAGGCGGCCGGGTGCCAGCCCGCGCCGTCCAGGGCGACGGCGAGACGGATGGCGGGGGAGGGCGCGGGGGAAGGGCCGGTCGGACGGTGAGCGGGCATGGCGGAGCTGCCTCCTGATCAGGCGGGCGGGCTGGCGGGCGGCGCGGCGAAGGGCGCGCGGATCGCGGAACTCGGAACGCTGATCAGGGACGACAGAGGGAAGCGGCGACCCGCTGGAGGTCGATGTGCGCGCGGGAGTGCAGGTGCACCGTGCGGCTCGGGCTGACAGGGTCACTGCTGGTGCGTACGGTCATGCCCTGCCACCTCCTCCGGTCGTTCTTCCGACGCTAGGTCAGAGGAGGCCGGGCCACAACGCCCGCAGGGCCGATCCGTGTTAAGCCTTCGTGTCCGTGTTAAGCCTTCGTGTCGGGAGTGCGAAGCCCGATGAAGAACGGCTCCCGGCGCAGGGTGAACCCCATCGCCTCGTAGAGGGCGATCGCCGAGGTGTTCTGCGCGGCCGCGTGCAGGAACGGGTCGTCCCCGCGCTCCTCCACGGCGGCCACCACCGCCCGGATCAGCCGCCCGGCCAGCCCCTTGCCCCGGTGCTCGGGGTGCGTGCACACCGCGCTGATCTCCGACCAGCCAGGCGGGCGCATCCGCTCACCGGCCATCGCGACGAGGCGTCCGCCACTGCGGATCCCCAGGTACGTGCCCAGCTCGACGGTGCGCTCGCCGAACGGGCCGGGCTTGGTCAGCGCCACCAGCTCCAGCATCTCCGGCACGTCGGCGGGCCCCAGCAGGACCGCCTCCGGCTCCTCCCTGCCCGCCACCGGCCGCCCGTCCAGCTGTACGCCCGGCAGCGACAGCAGGGTCTCCCAGCCGGGCGGCGGGGTCGGCAGCCCGGTCACCCAGACCTCCTGACCGGGCCCGACCAGCTCGGCCAGGTCCGCCCAGGCGTGCGGGTCCTCGGGATCGCAGAGCGCCGCGAAGGGCGACACGCCCGCGGCGTAGCGGGCGGCCAGCCCGGCGGGCCCGGTTTCGGCGAAGCCCCGGTGCGGGCCATCGAGCGCCTCCCAGACGGGATTGTCGAGGACGCTTCCGGGCCGGAACTGGGCGGACATGGGCGGAGCTTCCTTCCATCGTGCGGGCACTCTTGACGGCCTCAGGCGGTGCCATGAGACTGCCAACGTCAGCCTAACGGGGGCCGCGGACACGAGGGGGACCCGGTGGACCAGCTCACCACGCCGCCCGCACCCCTCCGCCGCTCCTGGCTCACCCGCCGTCTGCACATCGACCTTCTCCGCGTCTGCAGCGCCTCGGCCCCGGCCTTCTCGATCCCGGCCGTCTAGACACACCGCCGAGCACGCGCGCCAGTACATACGCAGGCAGACAGAGGAGAACCATGTCCCAGACCCATGTCCAGACGCATGCCCAGCCCCAGGTCCACCCCCAGGTCCACCCCCAGGCCCCGACCCAGCCCCAGGCCCGCCCCCGGCCCGAGGCGGCCGCGCGGTCGCTGCGCGGGCGGATCGGGGCCGGGTTCTCGCCCGTCCCGCACCGGTACCGGATCTTCCTCGCCGCCGACGACTGTCCGCACTGCCGCGGTGTCGCAGCCGCACTTGCCGAACCGGGGCTCCGCGACGCCGTCGCCGTGACCGTCCTCGTGCCCGGCAGCGACACCGCCGGGCACGAGGCGCTCCGCCGCGCGTACGAGGCCTCCGGGCACCACCACGACGGCCCGCTCACCGTCCCCGCCCTCTGCGACGGCTGGAGCGGCCGGGTGGTGTCCAACCACACCCCCGACATCCTGGAGGACCTGCGCCGCCTCAGCGCGGACCCGGCCTTCCGCGAGGCCTCGTAGGGCTGCCGTCGGGGTCGCGTTTGGGGCCGCCGCAGGGGTCTCCGTAGGGCCCCGGCCGGGCCTCGGGGGACGCCCGCGCAGGGCCCGCGCAACGAATCGCCGGGTCCGCCCGGCAAGACGCAACGAATCGATGCGCGGAGCGCAACGGTCACGGCTTGTCGGGGTCGAACGCGCGAACGTACCGTCTTATGACCCCCACCCCTCCTGCCACAGAGGTACGCCCATGCCCCCGTTGCGCACCGCCCTCCTGCAGAGCTCCGGACGGCTCGGCGACACCGCCGCCAACCTGAAGGCGCTCGACGAGGCCGTGGCACGCGCCGCACAGGCGGGGGCCGGGCTCCTCGTGACCTCGGAGATGTTCCTGACCGGCTACGCGCTGGAGATCGAGGACATCGCCCGGCTCGCCGAACCGGCCGACGGCATGTCCGCCCGCGCCATCGGCGAGATCGCCCGCCGCCACGGGGTGGCCGTGCTCTACGGCTACCCCGAGCGGGACGGCGCGGCCGCCGACACCGTCTACAACGCGACCCAGCTCATCGGCCCCGACGGCGACCGGCTGGCGAACTACCGCAAGACCCACCTCTTCGGCCGCTTCGAGCAGGACGCCTTCACCCCCGGAGACGTCCCGGTCGTCCAGGCGGAGCTCGGCGGACTGCGGATCGGCCTGATGATCTGCTACGACGTGGAGTTCCCCGAGAACGTACGGGAGCACGCGCTCGCCGGCACCGACCTCCTCCTGGTGCCGACGGCGCAGATGCACCCCTTCCAGTTCGTCGCCGAACAGCTGGTACCCGTACGGGCCTTCGAGAACCAGATGTACATCGCGTACGTCAACCGGACCGGTCCGGAAGGCGAGTTCGAGTTCGTCGGGCTCAGCTGCCTGGCCAGTCCCGACGGGGTCACCCGCACCCGCGCCGGGCGCGGCGAGGAAATGGTGATCGGCGAGGCCGACCCCGAACTGCTGCAGGTCTCGCGCGAGACCAACCCGTACCTGCGGGACCGCCGCCCCGGCCTGTACGCCTCGCTCGTCTGAGCCTTCCGGCCCGGCTCCCCTCCGGGCCCTCCAAGCCTTCTGCCCCCCTGCCCCACCCCGCTAGGAGTCGTACCCCATGACGTCCACGGTGCCCACCACCGCCGTCCCGCACAGCGACGGTCAGCCGCCGATCACGATGTTCGGTCCGGACTTCCCCTACGCGTACGACGACTTCCTCGCGCACCCGGCGGGCCTCGGCCAGATACCGGCGACCGAGCACGGCACCGAGGTCGCCGTCATCGGCGGCGGACTGTCCGGCATCATCTCGGCGTACGAGCTGATGAAGATGGGCCTCAAGCCCGTCGTCTACGAGGCCGACCAGATCGGCGGCCGGCTGCGCACGGTGGGCTTCGAGGGCACCGGCACGGACGAGCTGACCGCGGAGATGGGCGCGATGCGCTTCCCGCCGTCCTCCACGGCGCTCCAGCACTACATCGACCTCGTGGGCCTGGTCACCGAGCCCTTCCCGAACCCGCTCTCCCCGGCCACCCCCTCCACGGTGGTCGACCTCAAGGGCGAGACGCACTACGCCGAGACCATCGCCGACCTCCCGCAGGTCTACCGCGACGTCGCCGCCGCGTGGAACGCCTGCCTCGAAGAGGGCGCCGACTTCTCCGACATGAACACCGCGATGCGCGAGCGGGACGTCCCGCGCATCCGCGAGATCTGGGCGAAGCTCGTCGAGAAGCTCGACAACCAGACCTTCTACGGGTTCCTCTGCGAGTCGGAGGCCTTCCAGTCCTTCCGCAAGCGCGAGATCTTCGGCCAGGTCGGCTTCGGCACGGGCGGCTGGGACACCGACTTCCCGAACTCGATCCTCGAGATCCTGCGCGTCGTCTACACCGAGGCCGACGACCACCACCGCGGCATCGTGGGCGGCTCCCAGCAGCTCCCGCTGCGGCTGTGGGAGCGCGAGCCCGAGAAGATCGTCCACTGGGCGCAGGGCACCTCCCTCTCCTCGCTCCACGGGGGCACCCCCCGCCCGGCGGTGACGCGCCTGCACCGCACCGCGGGCAACCGCATCACGGTCACGGACTCCTCGGGCGACATCCGCACCTACCGTGCGGCGATCTTCACGGCCCAGTCCTGGCTGCTGCTCTCCAAGATCAGCTGCGACGACTCGCTCTTCCCGATCGACCACTGGACGGCGATGGAGCGCACCCACTACATGGAGAGCTCCAAGCTCTTCGTCCCGGTCGACCGCCCGTTCTGGCTGGACAAGGACGAGGAGACGGGCCGCGACGTCATGTCGATGACCCTCACGGACCGCATGACCCGCGGCACGTACCTCCTGGACAACGGCCCTGACAAGCCGGCCGTCATCTGCCTGTCCTACACCTGGTGCGACGACAGCCTGAAGTGGCTGCCGCTGTCCGCGAACGAGCGGATGGAGGTCATGCTGAAGTCCCTCGGCGAGATCTACCCGAAGGTCGACATCCGCCGCCACATCATCGGCAACCCGGTGACCGTGTCGTGGGAGAACGAGCCCTACTTCATGGGCGCCTTCAAGGCCAACCTGCCGGGCCACTACCGCTACCAGCGGCGCCTGTTCACCCACTTCATGCAGGACCGCCTCCCCGAGGACAAGCGCGGCATCTTCCTCGCGGGCGACGACATCTCCTGGACGGCGGGCTGGGCGGAGGGCGCGGTCCAGACGGCGCTGAACGCGGTCTGGGGCGTCATGCACCAGCTCGGCGGCGCCACGGACGCCACGAACCCCGGCCCCGGCGACGTCTACGACGACATCGCCCCGGTCGAACTCCCCGAGGACTGACCCCTCCCGACCACCCCTCGGAGCGCGCCCCCACCCCCGGCCGCTCCGGCCCCGACCACGGGCCGCCCCCGCGCACGAACGCGGCGGCGGCCCGTTCTCATGTCCGGCGTCGGTGCCGGGGCCGGAGCCCCGCCGGGCCTGGAAAATCCAGCCCCGCCGGCGTTCGAGGCACGGGGGTCCGGGGGCTGGCCCCCGGGGAACGGTGGAAGGGTGGGTAGGGGACCAGGCCCGCGCAGCGGGGGTCAGGCCGTCGGAGTCAGCAGGCAGCGGCCGACCAGGCCTACGCCCGCGTCGAGGGACTCGGTGAACTCCTCCGCCAGATCGGGGGAGCGGCGCAGGGACCAGAGGAGGCGGGCCGAGGCCCAGGCTCCCGCGCGGGCCCGTTCCAGGCTCCACGCGCCGAGCAGGTGCGTCAGCGGATCCGCGATCTCCAGCAGGTCCGGGCCCGGCATCAGGTCTTCCCGGATGTGCTCCTCCAGGGAGACCAGCGTGTCACCGACCCGGTCGAAGTCCGCTTCGAGCGCGGCCGGATCGCAGTCCAGGAGGTGGCAGGTGGATACCACCGCCAGCGCCAGGTCGTGGCCGATGTGAGCGTTGATCCCGGCCAGCGCGTGCTGCAGCGGCCGGATCCCGGGGTGTCGGCGGTACTGCAGGAGCGGCCGCCAGCACGCAGGGGCCCGGTCCGCCTCCACCGCCGTCAGGTAGCGCTCCGCGAAGCGGACGCTGAGGGTCTCCGCCCGGCGCGGAGAGGGGAACGCACCGTGCGCGATCCGCTCGTGGAGCGTCTGCGTCACCGTGAGGTACACCCGGTTGAAGACGGCGACACCGTCCCGCTCGGGGAGCCGCTCGTCCAGGGCGCGCATCCGCGCCAGCACCGCTTCCATGGGGGCCATGACAGGCAGGTTCGCAGTCGCGGGCCGGGATCAGGGGAACTTGGCCGTACGCTTCGCCGGTTCGGGCGAAACTCCGTCAACCCCGCTTGTCGTCGGCGCCCGCGCCCGCGGCCCCGTCCGTCCCGTCGTACGCCGAGGTGCCCGAGTCCAGCAGGGGTTCCTGCTGCTTCAAGTGCGCCGGGGCGAAGTACCGCAGGGCGTGGTAGCCGGTGATGACGACGATCGTGCCGAGCGCGATGCCGCCCAGTTCGAAGCTGTCGCTGAAGTGCAGCTTGACCCCGCCGACGCCGATGATGATGCCGGCCGCGGCGGGCACCAGGTTCAGCGGGTTGCGCAGGTCCACCCGGCCGTTGATCCAGATCTGCGCGCCGAGCAGGCCGATCATGCCGTACAGGATCACGGTGATCCCGCCCAGCACCCCGCCGGGGATCGCGGCGACGACCGCGCCGAACTTCGGGCACAGGCCGAAGAGGAGCGCGAACCCGGCGGCCGCCCAGTAGGCGGCGGTCGAGTACACCCGGGTGGCGGCCATGACACCGATGTTCTCGGAGTAGGTGGTGTTCGGCGGGCCGCCGAGCGCCGTGGAGAGCATGGAGGCGGCGCCGTCGGCCGCGATGGCCGTGCCCAGCTTGTCGTCGAGCGGGTCGCCGGTCATCTCGCCGACGGCCTTGATGTGCCCGGCGTTCTCCGCGATCAGGGCGATGACCACCGGCAGCGCGATCAGGATCGCCGACCACTCGAAGGCCGGCGCGTGGAAGGACGGCAGGCCGATCCAGTCGGCCTTGCCGACCCCGGACAGGTCGAGCCGCCAGTGGTCCACGGCCTCCGGCCCGCCCATCGTGGAGTGGATCTTGCCGAAGACCAGGTCGAAGATCCAGGAGATGCCGTAGCCGAAGACCAGGCCGAGGAAGATCGCGATCCGGGACCAGAAGCCCCGCAGGCACACCACGGCGAGCCCGGTGAACGCCATGGTCAGCAGCGCGGTCCACTGGTCCTGGGGCCAGTACGTGGAGGCCGTCACCGGCGCCAGGTTGAAGCCGATCAGCATCACGACCGCGCCGGTCACCACCGGCGGCATCGCCGCGTGGATGATCCGTGCCCCGAACCGCTGGACGGCCAGACCGGACAGGAAGAGCGCCGCGCCGACCACGAAGACCGCGCCCGTGACGACCGCGCTGTCCCCGCCGCTCGCCCGGATCGCCGCGGCGACACCCACGAACGAGAGCGAGCAGCCCAAGTACGAGGGGATCCGGCCGCGGGTTGCGAGCAGGAAGATGACGGTGGCGACACCGGACATCATGATGGCGAGATTCGGGTCCAAACCCATCAAAACGGGTGCAACGAAACTTGCGCCGAACATTGCAACGACGTGCTGGGCGCCCAGCCCGGCGGTCCGCGGCCAGGTCAGCCGCTCGTCCGGCCGCACCACCGCGCCGGGGGCGGGGGTCCGCCCGTCTCCGTGCAGGGTCCAGCGCACGCCGAGGCCCATGTCCCACCACTTCCGTCTATCGGTCCGGTCAAGCGTCAAGCTACGAGGCCGCAGGCGGCCAGGCGACATATTACGGCCGGATAGCAGCAGGTTCGTCCTGGTTGGAGGCGGAGGCCCCCGCCGCCACCGGCCGCTGCCGCAGTACGGTCGCACCCAGGATCAGTGCGAACGCCAGCAGCGTGACCAGTCCGAAGGACACCACGAGGGAGGTCGCGTCGGCCACCGCGCCGATCGCCGACGGGGCGATCAGGCCCGAGGTGTACGTGATCGTCGCGACACCCGCGATGGCCTGCGCCGGGGCCGGACCGCTGCGGGCAGCTGCCGCGAAGGCCAGCGGGACCACCACCGCGATGCCGAGCCCGATCAGCCCGAAGCCCGCCATGGCCGCGGCCGGTTCCCGGACCGTGACGACGAGGAGT
Source organism: Streptomyces sp. GL_140 (assembly GCF_057834465.1). Taxonomy (NCBI): domain Bacteria; kingdom Bacillati; phylum Actinomycetota; class Actinomycetes; order Kitasatosporales; family Streptomycetaceae; genus Streptomyces; species Streptomyces sp. GL_140. The sequence goes on along the minus strand of NZ_CM174404.1, from coordinate 1,587,526 downwards.
CCGCCCGCGGTGGCCAGTACCCCGCCCGCGCGGACCGTCCGTACCGCCCCGAACCGGTCGACGACCCTGTCCCCGACGAGCCGGGCGAGGGCCATGGTCAGCGCGAAGGCCGTGGTGGAGGCGGCGGCGAGGCCCGCGTCCGTGTGCAGCACGTCCCGCAGGTACACCGCGGACCAGTCCAGGCTCGCGCCCTCCGCGAAGACCGCGCAGAAGCCGATGGCCCCGATGAACAGCGCGGACTTCGGGGGCAGCGCGAAGTGCGGCGGGGCCTCGGCGTTCGCCTCGGACCGAAGGTCCAGGACGCCCCCTACGGCGACCAGCCCGATCGCCGTCAGGGCGAGCGCGGCGATCAGGTGGTGGAGACGGGCGTCGGTGCCGGTGTGCGCGGCGAAGGTGCCGGCGACCGAACCGATCAGGGCGCCCACGCTCCACATGCCGTGCAGGGAGGACATGATCGAGCGCTTCAGCCGGTTCTCGGTCTCCACGCCGAGCGCGTTCATCGCCACGTCGGACATGCCGGCGGCGGCCCCGTAGAGGAAGAGCACGAGGCAGAGCGTCACCAGGTTCGGGGCGAGGCTCGGCAGGATCAGGGCGAGGGTCCACAGGGACAGCAGCACCCGCAGGGCGGTGCGGGCGCCGAGCCGGTGGTTGATCCGCCCCGCCAGCGGCATCGTCAGCGCGGCGCCGACGGCGGGGAAGGCGAGGGCCAGGCCCAGGCTGCCCGCGCTGAGCTGCGCGTGGTCCTGGATCCAGGGGATGCGGGTGGCGAAGGAGCCGGTCACCGCACCGTGGGCGCAGAAGGCGGCGGCGATGGCGAAGCGGGCATGGCGCAGTCGCGCCGGGCTGAGGTCGGTTTCCCCGGTCATGACACGTAAACTATCAGGGACCCTGCCTGATGGTTAGTCCCCCGGGGACTCATAAGATGGGCGCGTGACTGCTGCCAGGGTCCTGACCCCCACCGCTCCGTCTCCCGCCTCCCCGAGCACGGCGCGGGCCATCAACGACCGGCTCGCCCTGCGGCTGCTCCAGGACGAGGGCGCGCTGACGGCCCCCCAGCTCAAGCAGCTGACCGGCCTGTCCCGCCCGTCCGTCGCGGACCTGGTGGAACGGCTCACCGAGGCCGGACTCATCGAGGTGGTCGGCGAATCGGGCGAACAGCGGCGCGGACCCAACGCCCGGCTCTACGGGATCGTCGCGCGGCGGGCGTACCTCGCCGCACTGGACGTACGAGTGGACAGTGCGACCGCGGTCGTCACCGACCTCCTCGGAAGGCCGCTGGCCGAGGCGGCGCTGCCCGTCGACGCGGTGGAGGAGGCAGTCGACCGGCTGCGGGAACTCGCCCGGGAGGCGGGCACGGAGCAGCTCCACACGGTGGTGATCGGAGCACCGGGCCTGGTGTCACCGGGCAGCGGCGAACTCGGCAGCACCATAGGGCTGCCCGCCTGGCACCGGGACCTGGTGGCGGCACTGCAGCGGCGGCTGCCGGCGACGGTCGTGGTGGAGAACGAGACCAACCTGGCGGCGCTGGCCGAACAGCGCCTCGGAGCCGCCCGGGACGTGGACTCCTTCGTGCTGCTGTGGCTCAGCGAGGGGGTGGGAGCGGCGGTGGTCCTCGACGGACGGCTGCGCCGCGGAGCCTCCGGCGGGGCGGGTGAGATCGGCTTCCTCCCCGTGCCGGGCGCCAAGGGGCTGCCTTCGGCCACCAACTGCGAAGGCGGGTTCCACTCGCTGGCCGGGCGCGGGGCGGTGGCCGCGCTCGCGGCGGAGCACGGCTTCGACGGGACCGCCGAGGAGGCGGTCGCGGGCGGCGCCGGTCCGGCCTTCCTCGACGCGCTGGCGGAGCGGCTCGCCCTCGGGGCAGCGGCGGTCGCGGCGATCCTGGACCCCGGCTGCGTGGTGCTCGGCGGGGAGCTCGGGCGGGCGGGCGGGTCGGAGCTGGCCTCCAGGGTCGCCTCGCGGCTCGCCGTGCTGAGCCCGGTCCCGCTGGAGGTCCGGGCGAGCACCCTGGGCGATCCCGCGGTGCTCCAGGGCGCCCGGCTGGCCGCCCGCGAGGCCGCGCAGGCGACGCTCTTCGGGGCCTGACGGCCCGGCCCCTGCTCCTGACCTTGCCCCTGACCCCACCCCGCCGTCGGCCTACCGGCGGGCGGTCAGGAACTCGGCGAAGGTGCCCCGGCCCACCGCGTGCGAGGGAGTCAGGTGGCCGCCCCGCTTGAACCCCGCGTACGCCTTCCCCGCCAGCGGGACCGCCAGCAGCGGGCGGCGCTTGCCGGTCGCCGCGAGGTAGGCGCGGGCCGCCTCCTCGAAGGTGAGGACCTCGGGGCCGCCCATGTCCGGGACCCGCCCGGCCGGCGGCCCCGCCGCCAGCTCGGCCAGCCGGTCCGCGACCTCCTCGACCGCGATCGGCTGCCCGCTGACCCCGGCGGGCAGCGGCATCACCGGCAGCTTCGCCACCGTGGCCAGCGCCTGGGCCACCAGGTCGTGGAACTGGGTCGTCCGCAGGATCGTCAGGCCGAGCCCCGACGCCTCCAGCATCCCCTCCACCTTCAGCTTCGTCCGGTAGTACGGGAGCGGGACCTCGTCCACCCCAACGATCGAGATGTAGACGACGTGCCCGACCGTCCCGGCCCGCTCGGCCGCCGCGATCAGGTGCCCGGCCGCCACGTCGTCACCTCCGCGCGGGCTGCTCGCGCAGTGCACGATCACCTGCGCGCCCGCCATCGCCGCGTCGAGACCGCTGCCGTCCCGCAGGTCGACGGGGAAGTCCGGTGCGTGCCGGCTCAGGACGCGGACCTCGTGGCCCGCCGTCCGCAGCCGTTCCACGACCGGCCTGCCCAGGGTTCCGGTGCCTCCGGTGACGAGGATGGTGCTCATGGTGTCCGTTCCTTTCCGCGGGCGATGCGTTCACCAGCTGGGACCGGACAGCCCTCAGGAATGTGACAGCTGGCGCTGGAGGAATTCCAGCTTCGCCGGGTTCATCACCGCCCGCGCGTCCTGGACCAGCCCGTCCTCGAACTCCACCTGGAGGATTCCGACCCCGCCGACGACCAGCGCCGGCTCCCCGTTGACCTCCGCGAAGGAGAACGGCAGGTCGCCGGAGTACTTGCGCAGGATGCCCAGCAGGAAGCGCGCCACGTTGTTGCGGCCCTCGACCGGCCGGCGCGCCGCACTGACCACGCCGCCGCCGTCGGAAACGAACCGGGCGTCGGCCGCCAGCAGCCCCTCCAGCCGGGCCAGGTCCCCGCTGTTCGCGGCTTCGAGGAAGCTCTCCACCAGGCCCTGCCACTGCGCCGGGTCCGGCTGGAACCGCCGCTCGGGAGCCTTCGCCGCGCTCACCCGTCCCACCGCCCGCCGGTAGAGCTGACGGCAGTTGGCCTCGGTGAGGTCGAGGAGCCCGGCGATCTCCCGGTGGCTGTACGCGAAGGCCTCGCGCAGTACGTACACGGCGCGCTCCATGGGAGTGAGCTGCTCCAGCAGCACGAGCAGGGCCATGGACACGCTGTCCCGCTGCTCGGCCGACTCCAGCGGGCCGAGCGCGCCCTCCGCGGTGAGGACCGGCTCGGGGAGCCAGGGACCCACGTACTCCTCGCGCCGGGCCCGCGCCGAGGTGAGGTGGTTGAGGCACAGGCGGGTGACGACCTTGGCGAGCCAGGCGCCGGGGTGCTCGATGGGTTCGGGGGGTTCGCGGTCGACGGCCGAGCTCCAGCGCAGGTACGCGTCCTGGACGGTGTCCTCGGCCTCGGAGGCCGAACCGAGCATGCGGTAGGCGATGGCGAACATCCGGGGCCGGTGCTGCTCGAAGTCCGCGACGGAGGCGGTCACATGTGCGATCACGGCACCAGCCTACGAAGTGCCCGTACGCGATCGCACGCGCCCGTACGCGAACGTGCGAGGACCCGGTGGCCGCCGGGCCACCGGGTCCTCATGTCTTTCCCCTGAAGTCACCATGAAAACTGGAAATGATGGAAATAGAGGAATCAGGGTCTTTCATCCGCCGCCTGCACGGTCAGCAGGCGCCCTGGTCCTTCCAGACGCCCCAGTCACCGGTGGTGCCGGGCTCTTCGTTCTGCGTCCACCACTGGGCCTTCCAGTTGTGGCCCTTGTGGGAGACGAGCGTCCCGCCCGTGTACACGTTGCCCGCGACGTAGGCCGGGTTGGCGCAGGTGCCGCCCGGAGGAGTCGTGGGAGGCGTCGTCGGGGGAGTGGTCGGCGGCGTCGTGGGCGGGGTGGTGGGAGGCGTGGTCGGCGGAGTGGTGGGCGGTGTGGAGCCGCCGCCCGGCTGCACCAGGGTCGTGCCGCGTGCCAGGTCACCGGCGAGCGCGTACGTCGTGCCGGAGATGTTCACGGTCCAGTTGGAGGGGGTGGACACCGGCAGGTAGTAGTTGAAGGCGAGGTCCACAGAGGCACCGGGGGCCAGCGTCTGCCAGGACGGGAGCTTCAGGGAGACCCGCTGGAAGTCGCCCTTCAATCCGCCGACGTTGCTCCCGGTGTGACCGCTGGAGATCACCTTCGTGCCGAAGCCGGACTGGTCGGAGGCGTTGTTCGGGGCCGAAGTGCCGTAGTCGAACTGGAACTCCGTACCGCCGGGAAGCGTGGCGTTCGTGTTGTTGGTGATCTTCAGCTTCGGGGTGATCGGGTAGTTGGAGTCGCCGAGCTTGAACTCGGTGAACTCCGTCTTGATGTCCACGGCCTGGGTCGGCAGGGCGGCGCCGGCCTTCTTCGAGCCGTAGGGGGTGGCCGACTTGAACTTCTGGTACATCGCGTCCGTCAGGGTGTCGCCCATCTCGTACTGGCCCTTGGCCGCGTTGTACGAGTAGTCGCCGGCGAGCTCCCAGACCATGGTGCCGCCGATGCCCTTGTCGACCACGTAGTCGGCCTTGGCCTTGACGGACTGCTCGTCCTCGGTGGAGAGGAAGACCTTCTTCGCGTCGTTCCACAGCCACGGCGCCACCAGGGTGGAGTCGTACTTGCGGACGTAGGCGCCGGTCAGCTTGGTGTCGGCCGGGAAGCCGTACTTGGTGACGTAGTCACCGACGACCCCCTTCTCCAGGTTCTTCGCGTGCCACATCGGGTTGGACCCGGCCGGGGCTTCGACGCCGTTGCTGTCGAGGTCGTGCCAGAGGTTGTCGATGCCGACCGCGCCGTCGCCGCACTTGGTCAGACCGGCGCCCGCCGGGCAGTTCGTGGCCGGGGCCTTGCCCCACAGGCCGTCCGTGCCGCCCTGCACGTTCTTGAAGCCGCGGGTGTAGTACGGCAGGCCCATGTTGATGCGGCCGGCCGGCATGGAGCCGCGGAAGTAGTGGTAGGCCCAGTCGGTGTTGAGGTAGCCGATGCCGCCGTACTGGGAGGTGGAGTAGACGCCGGCCGCGGCGAGTTCGCCGTCCTTGCCGTCGTCGAAGAGCGAGGCGTTCGGACCGACGAACTCGTTCCAGGCGCCGTGCAGGTCGTAGGACATGACGTTGACGTAGTCCAGGTACTGCTGCATCTGGAACGTCTCCATGCCCCGCAGCAGGTAGCCGGAGGAGGGGGCGGCGACCGAGAGCAGGTAGTGCTTGCCGTCGGAGGCGCCCGCGCGGTCGAGCTTCTCGCGCAGCGACTTCATCAGGGCCGCGTAACCCTTGACCAGACCGGCCCGCCGGGCGTTGGACAGCTGCCAGTCCAGCGGGTTGCCCGAGTCCTTCATGGTGGTCGGGTACTCGTAGTCGATGTCGACGCCGTTGAACCCGTACTTGCGGATGAACTCGACGGAGGAGTCCGCGAAGGTGTCGATGCCGGCCTGGTTGACCGAGCCGTCGGCGTTGGTGGCCATCGAGTAGAAGCCGCCGGAGGCGACGCGGTTGCCGTCGTCGCCGAAGTAGCCGCCGGTCTCGGCCCAGCCGCCGACCGAGATCAGGGTCTTGACGTTGGGGTTCTGCTTCTTGAATTTGTTGAGCAGGTTGAAATTGCCCTTGTAGGGGAGGGCGGGGTCCATCTCGGCGCCCGCGACGCCCGGCCAGGTCATCCCGGTGGCGGAGTTGTTCGCGTTGTCCGCGCCGACCGAGATCTTGTTGTTGCCGTCGACGTGGGCGAAGGCGTAGTTCAGGTGGGTGACCTTGGACCACGGGATGTTGTTGGGCAGGTAGGCGGGGGTGCCGTCCTTGCCCGTGCGCCAGCCGGTGAAATAGCCGATGACGCGGCGCTGGTGGTCGGCGCCCATCTTCTCGCGGCCCTCGGCGTCGTAGACCGAGCAGTACGGGACGTCGACGCCGGGGGTCTTGTACAGACCGTCGGGGCGACAGGATTCGTTGTCGGCGGCGTGCGAGACGCCCGCCGAGAGGCCCGCGACCAGCAGTCCGGCGATTGCGGCGCCGGACGTCAGGAGCATGGCTCTCGTCCGTGTGGGGGACAGCATTGTGCCTCCTGGGGAGGGGAGGATGGCAGGACACAACAGGCTGGTACGTGGTGCGTGTTGGCCCGTGACGTGCGCACATCTGACGGGCTGTCTCCCGGGGAAGATGAAGGGAACGTTAAGAGGACTAGACCAACCCGTCAATAGGTCTGGACCAAAGCAGCCGAGGCGGCGGGGTCGTACGGGGGTGTGAGGGGGACCATGAGGGGGGTCGCGGGAGAAGTCGCGCGCAGGTGCGGGGCGGGGCCGCGGGAAGGGGCTGCGGGGAGGGCTGGGGGGTGGGCTGCGGGAGGCGTCGCGCCCGGTGTCCGGATGCCGGGAGGGCTCTGCCGGATGGCGCAATGGAATCGCTCAAGAGAGGGTGATGTGTGACCCAGGCCACATTGACTCACTCGCGTGGCCGCCGATCACCCGTGGCACACTGGCTGCAGTACCAGTAGCAGCGCACTCCGGGGTCGGTGTAATTCCGAACCGGCGGTATAGTCCGCGACCCGTCCGCAGCCAGCGGCCGGTTGACCAGGTGAAATTCCTGGACCGACGGTTAAAGTCCGGATGGGAGGCAGTGCGCGGCGGGCCAGTCACCGGTACGCCGCCGTCGGCGGTTCCATCGGCGCATCCCTCGGGACGCGCGACCGAGGGGACCGTGTTTTCGGCCTCGGCGTCCCCGCGTGTGCTACCCGCTTCATCTGTCGTATCCCGACAGGCCCCGGAGTCCGTGCCCGATGAGGCAGGAGGACCCGGTGGCGACAGACGCCGACGCGCAGTACAGCGGCACATCCGACGGCGATGCCCGTGACGGCCGTGCCTTCGACGTGCGGGCCATGGCCCGTGCCATCGAGCTCGCCGCCCGCGGAACCGGCTCCACCAGCCCCAACCCGGTCGTCGGGTGCGTGATCACCGACGCCTCCGGCGCCGTCGTCGGCGAAGGCTGGCACGAGCGGGCCGGCGGCCCGCACGCCGAGGTCCACGCCCTGCGCGCCGCAGGCCCCGCCGCCCGCGGCGGCACCGCCTACGTCACCCTCGAACCCTGCAACCACACCGGCCGTACGGGGCCCTGCGCGCAGGCGCTCATCGAGGCCGGAATCACCCGCGTCCTCTACGCCGTCCCCGACCCGAACCCGCAGGCCAGCGGCGGGGCCGACACCTTGCGCGCCGCCGGGATCACCGCCGAGGCCGGGCTGCTGCGCGCGGAGGCCGAGGAGGGCAACGCCCCCTGGCTGACCTCCGTACGGCTCGGGCGCCCGTACATCCTGTGGAAGTACGCGGCCACCCTCGACGGCCGCGTCGCGGCCGCCGACGGCACCAGCCGCTGGATCAGCTGCGCCGAGTCCCGCGCCGACGTCCACCGGCTGCGCGCCGAGGCCGACGCCGTGGTCGTCGGCTCCGGCACGCTGCGCGCCGACGACCCGCACCTCGCGGTGCGCGGACCCGACGGCGTCACCCCCGGCGGCCAGCCGCTGCGGGTGGTCCTCGACACCCACGCCACCATCCGGCCCACCGCCCGGGTGCTGGACGACGCCGCCCCGACCCTGGTGGCCGTCGCCGAGGACGCCGATACCCGCCACCTGGCCGGAGTGGAGCTCGCCCGGCTCCCGTACGACAGGTACGGGATCTCCGTGGACGCCCTGCTCGGCGAGCTCCACCGGCGCGGGGTCCGCTCCGTGCTCCTCGAAGGCGGCCCGACCCTGGCCGGGGCCTTCGTCGCCGCGGGCGTGGTCGACAAGGTCGTCGGCTACCTCGCCCCCGTCCTCCTCGGCGCCGGACCGAACGCCCTCGCCGACGCCGGCATCGGCACCCTCACCGAAGCGCTCCGGCTCCGGATCACCGAGACCGTCCGCATCGGCACGGACATCCGTGTCACCGCCGTCCCGGTGGTCCAGTCCGTCCCCACCGTCCTGACCTCCCACACCGCCCTCAAGGAGCACTGAGTGTTCACCGGAATCGTCGAAGAACTGGGCGAAGTCACCGCCGTCGAGGAACTCCCCGAGGCCTCCCGCTTCCGCCTGCGCGGCCCCCTCGTCACCGAGGGCGCCAAGCACGGCGACTCCATCGCCGTCAATGGCGTCTGCCTGACCGTCGTGGAGACCGCCGAGGGCGAGTTCACCGCCGATGTCATGCAGGAGACCCTCAACCGCTCCAGCCTGGGGGCGCTGACCAAGGGTTCCCGGGTCAACCTGGAGCGCCCCATGGAGCTGGGCGGACGCCTCGGCGGCCACCTGGTCCAGGGCCACGTGGACGGCACCGGCGAGATCCTCTCCCGCACCCCCTCCGAGCACTGGGAACTCGTCAGGATCGCGCTCCCGGCGAACCTCTCCCGCTACGTGGTGGAGAAGGGCTCCATCACCGTCGACGGCGTCAGCCTCACCGTGGTCGAGGCCGCGGCCGACTGGTTCACCATCAGCCTCATCCCGACCACCCTCGCGCTGACCACCCTCGGCATCAAGGAGGCCGGCGACCCGGTCAACCTGGAGGTCGACGTCCTCGCCAAGTACGTCGAGCGCCTGCTGGCCGCCGGAGTCGACCCGCTCCACACCACGGGGGAGTCGAAGTGAGCGCCCTGACCTGGCTCAACACCGAGGCCTTCGAGGTCTTCGGGCAGAAGGTCATCTGGTCCGACATGATCGGCAACCTGATCGGCCTGGGCGCCCTCGCCCTCGGCTGGCGCCGCTCCATATGGACCTGGCCCGCCCAGCTCCTGTCCGGCCTGATACTCGTCGGCGCCTACGCCTCCGCGCACCTCGCCGGCGGAGTCGGCAAGCAGCTCCTCGTCATCGGCGTGGCCGTGTGGGGCTGGCGCGCCTGGCAGCTCGGCAAGCAGAAGGCCCAGGACGGCTCCATCGCCGTCCGCACCGCCACCTGGAAGGAGCGCGGGCTGCTGCTGGCCGGCGCGGCCGCCGGGACCCTGGCCGTCGGAGGCCTCTTCACCCTCGTCCCGAGCCTGTCGTGGAGCCCGTGGGCCGACGCCTACATCTTCGTCGGCACCATCGTCGCGATGGTCGCCCAGGCCCGCGGCCTGGTCGAGTTCTGGTTCGCCTGGCTCCTCGTCGACCTGGTCGGCGTCCCCCTCGCCTTCAACAGCGGACTGGCCTTCTCCGGCCTCGTCTACGTCGTGTACTTCGCCCTCGTCGTCTGGGGTGCCTACGACTGGTACCAGCGCTCGCGCACCACCCCCGCCCCGGCCCTGGAAGGAGCAACGGCATGACCTCCCTGAACCCCGTCCTGACGCCCGTGCCCGACGCGAGCGACTCCGAGCCCTTCCGGCTCGACCCCGTCGAGCAGGCCATCCGGGACATCGCGGCCGGCCGCCCGGTCGTCGTCGTGGACGACGAGGACCGCGAGAACGAGGGCGACCTCGTCATCGCGGCCGAGAAGGCCACCCCCGAGACCGTCGCGTTCATGATGAGCGAGTGCCGCGGCCTGATCTGCGCCCCGATGGAGGGCCCGGAGCTGGACCGGCTCGAACTCCCGCAGATGGTCCACCACAACACCGAGTCGATGCAGACCGCCTTCACGGTCTCCGTGGACGCGAGCGCCGCGCACGGGGTCACCACCGGCATCTCGGCCGCCGACCGCGCCACCACCCTGCGGCTGCTCGCCGACGGAGTCTCGGGCCCCGGCGACTTCGTCCGCCCCGGCCACGTCTTCCCGCTGCGCGCCAAGTCCGGCGGGGTCCTGGTCCGCAACGGCCACACCGAGGCCGCGGTCGATCTCGCCCGGCTCGCGGGGCTGCGTCCGGCCGGCGCCATCGTGGAGATCGCCGGCGAGGACGGCGTCATGCTGCGGCTGCCCGAGCTGATCCCCTTCGCCCGCAAGCACGGCCTGACGATCATCTCCATCGAGGACCTGATCGCCTACCGCCGCTCCGCGGAGCCGACCGTCCGCCGCGAGGCCGAGGTCAGCCTGCCGACCTCCTTCGGCCAGTTCACGGCCTACGGCTACCGCTCCACCGTCGACGGGGTCGAGCACGTCGCCCTCGTCCACGGCGAGATCGGCGACGGCGAGGAGGTCCTGGTCCGGATGCACTCCGAGTGCCTGACCGGCGACATCTTCCAGTCGCAGCGCTGCGACTGCGGCCCCCAGCTGCACGCGGCCATGGAGCGGGTCCAGGCCGCGGGACGCGGCGTGATCGTCTACCTGCGGGGTCACGAGGGCCGCGGCATCGGACTGCTGTCCAAGCTGCGCGCCTACGAGCTCCAGGAGCGCGGCCGCGACACCCTCGACGCCAACCTGGAACTCGGCCTGCCCGCCGACGCCCGCGACTACGCCGCCGGCGCCCAGATGCTCGCCGACCTCGGCGTCCACAGCGTCCGGCTGCTGACCAACAACCCCGACAAGGCGGAAGCCCTCGTCCGGGGAGGCATCAAGGTCTCCGACCGGGAGCCGATGCCCATGGAGGCCGGCGAGCACAACCTGCGCTACCTGCGCACCAAGCGGGACCGAATGGGCCACGACCTGCCCTGGCTGGACGCGGCCACCACGTCCGCCTGCGGCAACCAGTAGAACCACATCTACAAACCGACCGACGTACACACAACGCAACGAGGAGCAGAGCTGTGAGCGGCAAGGGCGCACCCGAACTGAGCGTGAAGAACTGCGGAGACCTGCGAGTCGCCGTGATCGCGGCCCAGTGGCACGAGAAGGTCATGGACGGCCTGGTGGACGGCGCCCTGCGGGCCCTGCACGAGCTGGGCATCGACGAGCCCACCCTGCTGCGCGTCCCCGGCAGCTTCGAGCTCCCGGTCGTGGCGAAGGTGCTCGCGGGCCGCGGCTACGATGCCATCGTGGCCCTCGGCGTGGTCATCCGCGGCGGAACCCCGCACTTCGACTACGTCTGCCAGGGCGTCACCCAGGGCCTGGTACAGGTGTCGATCGACACCGGAGTCCCCGTCGGCTTCGGCGTACTGACCTGCGACAACGACGAGCAGGCACTGGACCGTGCCGGACTCGAAGGGTCGAACGAGGACAAGGGGCACGAAGCGGTCACCGCCGCCGTCTCCACTGCCATGACCCTGCGCACCGTCAGCGAGCCCTGGCGGTAGTCCAAGGAATGAACCCCGGCACCGGGGGCCCCGGGTGAACCCTTACTCTGAAGGCATCATGGCGAACACACCCACCAAGAGCTTCGAAGAACTCTTCACCGAGCTCCAGCTCAAGGCCGCCAACGGCGACCCCAGCACCTCCCGTACCGCCGAGCTCGTCTCCAAGGGCGTCCATGCCATCGGCAAGAAGGTCGTCGAGGAGGCCGCCGAGGTCTGGATGGCAGCCGAGTACGAGAGCAAGGAAGCCGCCGCCGAGGAGATCTCCCAGCTGCTCTACCACGTCCAGGTGATGATGGTGGCGCGCGGAATCTCCCTCGACGACGTCTACGCGCACCTCTAGACCGGAGCAGTCCGCGCGGGCCCCGGCACACGCTGCCGGGGCATCCGCACGCCCCGCACACGTAACCAGCACACCCTTTCGCACCTACGCACCAAAGGAAGCCCCATGCTGCGCATCGCCGTCCCCAACAAGGGTTCTCTCTCCGGACCGGCGTCGGCGATGCTCCATGAGGCCGGCTACCGGATGCGCAAGGAGTCCAAGGAGCTCGTGGTCGTCGACCCCGACAACGAGGTGGAGTTCTTCTACCTCCGCCCCAAGGACATCGCGATCTACGTGTCCTCCGGCAAGCTCGACATCGGCATCACCGGCCGCGACCTGCTGCTCGACTCCGGCGCCAGCGCCGAGGAGATCCTGCCGCTGAACTTCGGCCGCTCGACCTTCCGCTACGCGACCATCCCCGGCACCGCGAAGGGCCCCGAGGACTTCCACGGGATGACCATCGCGACCTCGTACGAGGGAATCGTCGCCAAGCACCTCGCCGACAAGGGCATCGAAGCCTCCGTCGTCCACCTCGACGGCGCGGTCGAGACCGCCATCCAGCTCGGCGTCGCCCAGATCATCGCCGACGTGGTCGAGACCGGCACCAGCCTGCGCAACGCCGGCCTGGAGGTCATCGGCGAGCCGATCATGACCTCCGAGGCCGTGGTCATCCGTGGCAACGGCACCGACCCCGAGGACCCGCGCGCGCAGCAGTTCCTGCGCCGCCTCCAGGGCGTCCTGGTCGCCCGCAGCTACGTGATGATGGACTACGACTGCCGCGCCGAGCACCTGGAGCGCGCGGTCGCCCTGACCCCGGGCCTGGAGTCGCCGACCGTCTCCCCGCTGCACAACGAGGGCTGGGTCGCCGTCCGCGCGATGGTCCCCGCCAAGGAAGCCCAGCGGATCATGGACGACCTGTACGAGCTCGGCGCGCGCGCGATCCTCACCACCTCGATCCACGCCTGCCGCCTCTGACGGCGGGGGCAGCCGCCCCGCGCCGCCGTACCCCACTGGCACCACCCGAAGGCATCTGACGAACATGGCCGACGCCGCCCAGCCCGTACCGCCCACCCTGCCGGTCACCTTCCGGCCGACCCGCACCCGGGCCGTCCTGCTGGGCGTCGGCCTCGCCATGTTCCTCACCATCACGGCCATCGCCCTGGTCCTCGACACCCTGCACCCGGGCGAGCGGATCAGCTTCATCTTCACCGCCGTGCTGCTGTCCTCCGTCCTCGTCCTGCTCAGCCGCCCCAAGGTGGTCGCGGACGAGGGCGGGGTCACGGTCGTCAACCTCACCAACACCCGCCGCCTGGAGTGGGCGCAGATCGTGCGCGTCAACCTCCGCCCCGGCGACGCGTGGGTCTTCCTCGACCTCAGCGACGGCACCAGCCTGCCCGCCCTCGGCATCCAGCCGGGGGTCGCCAAGGCCCAGGCGATCGCCGACGCCCGCGCCCTGCGCGCCCTCGCCGACGCCCGCGGAACCGGTTCAAAGAACGACTGACCCCGCCCGACCTCGTCGCTGCGTCCCATTGCGGGGACGATCTCAGTGACTACCCTGGTACGGGGGCGCGACAGTGCGCCCTCCCACCGGCCCCGGGATCCCGCGGCCCGTGGACACCTGCGACTTGAGGAGTGACTCCCTCCAGCAATGGACGGATCGTCCGGTAGTACCCGCGCCGCCCTCCCAGTGGAGGCGGCGGCATGACCATCCCGCTACTCCTGCTCACGGCGGCATTCGCCCTGATCCTCGCCAACGGTTTCTTCGTGGCAGCCGAATTCGGCCTCGTCACGGTGGAGAGACCCGAGGCCGAACGAGCCGCCGCCGAAGGCGACCGCCGTGCCCGCACGGTCGTCAACGCCCTGCGGGAGCTGTCCTTCCAGCTCTCCGGCACCCAACTCGGCATCACCATCACCTCCCTGGTCGTCGGCATGCTCGCCGAACCGGCCCTCGCCGCCCTGCTGGCCGGGCCGCTCGAAGCGACCGGCCTCCCCAAGGGCGCCGTACCCGGCGCCGCCGTGGTCATCGGCATGCTGCTCGCCTCCGCCGTCCAGATGGTCGTCGGCGAGCTCGTCCCGAAGAACTGGGCGGTCTCCCGGCCGCTCCAGGTGGCCCGCTTCGTCGCCGGCCCGCAGCACGCCTTCTCCCGGGCCTTCCGGCCGGTCATCGCGGCCCTCAACGCCATCGCCAACCGGCTGGTCCGCGCCCTGGGCGTGGAGCCGACCGAGGAGATGGCCTCCGCCCGGACCCCCGGCGAGCTGGTCTCCCTGGTCCGCCATTCGGCCCAGGCCGGCGCCCTGGAACAGGACACCGCCGACCTCTTCGTACGGACCATCTCGCTGGGCGAGCTCACGGCCCAGCTGGTCATGACCCCCCGGGTCAGGGTCAAGGCCCTCCAGCACACGGCCACCGCGGCCGACGTGCTCAACCTGACCCGTGCCACCGGCCTGTCCCGCTTCCCGGTCTACCGCGAGCGCATCGACGAGATCACCGGGGTCGTCCACCTCAAGGATGCCCTCGCCGTGCCCGAGTCCGACCGCGCCCGCACCAGCGTCAGCCGGATCTGCGTCGCCCCGCTGCTGGTGCCCGGCTCCCTGCCGGTGCAGCCGCTGCTGGAACGGCTGCGCAGCGAACAGCCCATGGCCGTGGTCGTCGACGAGTACGGCGGCACCGCCGGGGTGGTCACCCTGGAGGACATCGTCGAGGAGCTCGTCGGCGAGGTCCGCGACGAGCACGACATCGCCGAGGACGGCAGCCCGGAACTGGCAGCCGTGCCCACCGAGGACGGCCGCCCCTCCTGGGAGGCCGACGGCAGCTGCCGGGTGCAGACCCTGCGCCGGATAGGCCTTGAGGTCCCCGAAGGCCCCTACGAGACCGTCGCCGGCCTCGTCGCCGACCTGCTCGGCCGCATCCCCGCCCCCGGGGACCGCGCCGAGCTCCCCGGCTGGAAGCTCTCCGTCCGCCAGGTCGGCCGCTTCCGGGCCGAACGGGTCCGCCTCGTGCGCACCGCCCCGCTGGGCACGGTTCCCGCCCCGGCCGAACTGCAGTCGGCGGGTGTCCGGTGAACGCGCTCCAACTCCTCTTCGCCCTGCTCCTCGTCCTGGCCAACGGCTTCTTCGTCGGAGCCGAGTTCGCACTCGTCTCCGTCCGCCGCAGCCAGATCGAGCCCCTCGCGGCCGGCTCCAAGCGGGCCCGCCAGGTGCTCCACGGGCTCGAGAACCTGCCGCGCATGATGGCCGCCGCGCAGTTCGGCATCACCATGTGCTCGCTCACCCTCGGCGCGGTCGCCGAGCCGACCGTGGCCCGGCTGCTGGAGCCCGTATTCCACGCCGCGCACGTGCCCGAAGGCCTGATCCACCCCCTCGGCTACGCGTTCGCGCTCGCCGCCGTGGTCTTCCTGCACCTGGTCATCGGCGAGATGGTCCCCAAGAACCTCGCCATGGCCGCACCCGAGAAGACCGCGCTGTGGTTCAGCCCTGGCCTGGTGGCTTTCGCCCGCGTCTGCGGGCCGGTCACCACGGCCCTCGGAGCCTGCGCCGCGCTGGTCCTGAAGCTCTTCAAGGTGGAGCCCAAGGACGAGGTCGAGGCCGTCTACACCTCCGCGCAGCTGGGCCGGCTGCTCAAGGACTCCCGGCAGGCCGGGCTCCTGGAGCCGGTCGAGCAGGAGCGCCTGGAGGACGCGCTGGAACTGGGCAGTCGCCCCGTCACCGACGTCCTCCTCGCCCGGGACCGGCTCGTCACCGTCGGCCCCTCCGTCACCCCGCGCCAGATCGAGCAGCTGACGGTCCGCACCGGGTACTCCCGGTTCCCCGTCCGTGCCGAGACCGGTGCCTTCATGGGCTACCTGCACGTGAAGGACGTACTGGACCTGGAGGAGCGGGAACGGGCCGTGCCGCAGCGCGTCTGGCGCCGGATGACCACGGTCTGCTCGACGCTCCCGCTGGACGACGCCCTCAGCGTCATGCGCCGCGACGCCACCCACCTGGCGCAGGTCGCCGACCCGTCCGGCCGGGTGCTGGGCCTGGTGGCCATGGAGGATGTCCTGGAGACCCTGGTCGGCGAGGTCCGCGACCCGGCCCACCGGGGGTACGCGCGGAGCGTGTAGGCGGCGGCCGGAGCGGGGGCCGGACGGGCTGGATTTGCCGCGCAGCGGCAAATCCAGCCCGTCCGGCGTTTGAGGACCGGGTCCGGGCAGCGCCCGGGGAAGGGTGGAACTGGGGGTCCCCCCGGACGGAGTCTGGGGGATGGGGCGGGGAGCAGCTCCGCGCAGCGGCTACAGCGGCGGCGGCTCGGGCCGTTCCTGGGGGCCACGGCCCGACAGGACCTCCCCGTAGGCCTGCATCAAATCGGCCAGCCGCAGGGTGGACAGGTCCTCCCGGGTCGGATCACCCGGGAACCCCGCCAGCCGCAAGTCCCGGTACGCGCAGCTCTTCTCGTACAGCGTCCGCAGGAACCGGCCGTTGCCGAGCTCGTCGATCCACCCCTGCTCCACCACGTGCCCGCTGATGCTCCGCAGCTCCTCCAGCGCCTCCGCGTCCCACCGGTCCCCGTTGGCGTCCGCCAGCACCCCGCCGATCGCGGTCAGTTCCAGCGGCCGGTAGCTCGGGAAGTCCACCCGGGTGGTGAACCGCGAGGACAGCCCCGGGTTGGTGGCGAGCAGCCGGTCCATCCCCGCCGGATAGCCCGCCAGGATCACCACCAGGTGGTCGCGGTTGTCCTCCGCCCGCTTCAGCAGCACCTGGAGGGCCTCGTCGCCGTACGCGTCGCCCTTGCTGTAGCCGGAGTTGGAGAGGCTGTACGCCTCGTCCACGAACAGCACCCCGCCGATCGCCGAGTCGATCAGCTCGTTCGCCTTCACGGCGGTCTGCCCGAGGAACTCGCCGACCAGGTCCGCGCGCCCCGCCTCCACGAGGTGGTCGCCGCCGAGCAGGCCCAGCGCGTAGAAGACCCGGCCCAGGATCCGCGCCACCGTGGTCTTGCCCGTGCCGGAGGGTCCCGAGAAGACGAAATGCCGCTTCGGAGGCTGTACGGGCAGCCCCTGGCCCGTACGCAGCCTGGCCATGTGCAGCTGCGCGGAGAGCGCCTTCACCTGCCGTTTGACGGGCTCCAGGCCCACCATCCGCTCCAGCTCCGCGAGCGCCTCGGCCAGCGCCTCCGGATCCGCGGGCCCGGCCGGCAGCCCCGCCGGGCCAGGCTGGGAGGGCAGCGCCACCTTGCGGCGCACGCCGCCGGGGCGGCCGGGGGCGGGAACGGCCGGAGCGCCGGGGCCGTGCCGGGGCTCCGGCGGCTCCAGCGGGGACAGCGGGTCCGCTTCCACCTGCCCGTCGGCAGCGATGTCCTGGACCGGGCCGCCGCCGCCCAGCGCCACCGCGGCGAAGTCCCCGCCCGACGGGGACGGGCCGTGCCCGCCGAGGCCCTCGTAGCCCGAGACGCCCGCGTACCCGGCGAGACCGTCGGCGTCCTCGCTGTCCTCGATCGCCGTCAGCCGGGCCGCCGTGTCCATGAACGCCGGGTCCACCCGGTGCACCGCCCGGTACAGCGGCAGCGCCGCCGCGCTGCGCCCGGTCCCCTCGTGCGCCCGCGCCAGCCAGTACCGCAACTCCTTGCGCTGCGGCTGCTCGCTGCGGCACCGCATCAGCGAAGCCGACAGCAGCGGCTCCGCCTGCCCGTACATCTCGAGCCGGACCCGGGCCATCCCGCCGAACAGGCCCGCCTCGATGCCGAGCAGCGGATCGTCGACGAGGGAGTCGGTGTGCCGCACCAACTGCTCCCAGTCCTTGACGAGATAGGCCCGACAGGCGTGCAGGAACCGCACCTGGGGGTCGGTGTCCACGGGCGGCAGCGCGGCCAGCGCCTGGTCCAGCTCGGGCACGTGGCGGCCGTCCAGCCAGTGCGAGGCATGGGCCAGCAGCAGGTCGCGCCGGCTCTCCAGCACCGGCTGCACCCACCAGCCCAGCCAGTACCAGGAGTTCAGGGTCCGCCGGTGGCGGGTCCGCTGTTCCCCGAAGCGGTCCCGGTGGGCGTACATGCGCAGTAACGCGTTGGTGGTGTCGACGCGCAGCGCGTGCAGGCCCAGCCAGGCGTCCGCCATCGCCGGATCCAGTCGTACGGCCGTGCGGAACTCCTCCTCGGCCTGCGGGTAGGCGCCCATGGTGCAGGCGTCCACTCCTCGCAGCCAGGCGAGTTCGGCCGGGGCGTGTGCGCTGCCCACCGCGGCGAAATCCATCACGTCCCCCACAAGCCTGCCCCCGTGGTGCGCGGCAACCCCCGCGATGAGCACGCGAGTTGGCCCGGCCCCGATGAAATCAGGGGTGCATCGTACCTGCGGTTACGCACCTTACGTAGGGTGCGGCGCAGACGGTTCGGCTGTGCGCCCATGGCGTAAATGGTGACGCAGGGTGAAGGATCCGTGGCGCTCCGACCCGCGCGAACCCGGCACGAAAGGCCGTCGAGGGGTGGATCCGAGGCGGATCGGGGGCAGAACGAAGCCCCCGATCACGGGGGAACGATCGGGGGCTCCGCGTCCGCGGCGGCCGGTGAGAGCCGCTCATTCAGAACGTAAGGCCGGTGCGGCCCCCGGGTCAAGGAGCGGGCGGGGGCCTGCGGCGGGGCCGGTCCGGGGGGTCCGTCAGGTGCGGGGGAGTCCGTCACCCTCGGTGACGGAACCGGGGGTTCCCGCGATCGCAGCAGTCCCGGAAGACCACTCGTATCCCGTACCGCTCTGCCGCACCAGAGTGTCCGCGAAGGGGCGCGAAGGATCGTCCGAGAAGTGCGCGAGCTCCGCGCGCTCCCATCCGTCCCAGAAGTCGGAAAGTTCACGCCCGTCCCGGTTTCGCCCGCGCCCCCAGGACTTCGCACGCGGCATCTCCATCCACAGCAGCCGCGCCAGCCACGGCCGCAACGCACGCCGCCCGGCGCCGACCCCTTCGACGAGCAGCACCGGAGCCGGCTCCAGCACCCGGTCCGGTCCGAAGCGCCGCTCGACCCAGTCGTACGGGGCCCAGTGCGCGGGCCGTCCCGCGGCGAGCGGCTCCAGCACCTGGACGCGCAGCCGCTCGTCCCAGCCGAACAGCTCCTCGTGGCTGGCCACGTCGTCCAGGTGCAGCACGGGCGCGCCCCCGAGAGCCTCGGCGAGCCGCCCCGCGAAGGTGCTCTTCCCGGACCCGGCATGCCCGTCGATCCCGACCAGCCGCACGGGCCCCAGCGAGGGCGCGAGCGAGGTGAGCTCGCGCGCGAGGGCATGAAGGGGCTGGTGTGACTCCTGAGCTTCCACCCGCCCAGGGTATGGGCAATTTCAGCCCCTCCGGCGTTTGAGGAGCGGGGTCCGGGGCGGAGCCCCGGGGAACGGCGGAGGGGTGGGTAGGGGACGGGCCCCGCAGGGCGGTCCCGACAGCGGCGGCGCCCCGTCACCCCCGACACGACCCCGCGGCTTCGCCGCCCGGCATACGGGAACTGGAAGGGTGGGACCACCACCGCACCGACCCCTGGGGGCCACTCCGATGACCGCACCCACACCTCGCCGGGCCCTGCTGGCAGTGGCCCTCGCGGCCGCCACCGCGGCCACCGTCCCCGGCGGCCGCGCCTCGGCCGCACCCGCGCGGGCGGGTACCGGCCCGGACCCCGCGTCCCAGGCCGCAGCCGAGGCCCCGGCCCCGATCCCCGCCCCGGCCGAAGCGGTGACAGCCGATGCCGCTGCCGGGGCCACCCGCAAGATGGTGGACAACCGGTTCTGGTACTCGTACGCCCACTGGCAGGCCGGCATCCACCAGGGCACCACCGCCATCGGCGGCGCCCGTCCCGGGCTGGAGATCAAGACCCCGGCCGGCCGCACCGAGTATGTGGACCCGCACACCGGGAAGAAGAGCACCTGGGAGTACGCCACCTGGACCTCCCCGGTGCACGCCTCCACCGTGCCCGCCACCGAGGCGATCGCCTCCTGGAACGCCCGCACCCCGACCGGAACCTGGCTCCAGGCGGAACTGCGCGGGACCTACAGCAACGGCGCCGCCACCCCCTGGTACGTCATGGGCCGGTGGGCCTCCGGCGACGCGGACATCCGGCGCACCTCCGTGGACGGCCAGACCGACGGGAAGTCCACCGTCTGGACCGACACCCTGGCCCTGGACGCCCCGGCGAAGGCCGGCGGGCTGCGGATCAAGGACTGGCGGCTGCGCCTGACGCTCTACCGCAAGCCCGGCGCGAAGAACACCCCGACCGTCTGGCTGGCGGGCGCCATGGTCTCCGACCTCCCGGACCGGTTCACCGTCCCCGCGTCCGTCCCCTCCGGTGCGGCCGCCCACGAGCTGAAGGTCCCGCGGTACTCGCAGGAGACGCATGCGGGCCAGTACCCCGAGTACGACAACGGCGGCGAGGCCTGGTGCAGCCCCACCTCCTCCCAGATGATCATCGAGTTCTGGGGTCGCAGGGCCAGCGCCAAGTCCCTGACCTGGGTCAAGAAGGGCTACGCGGACCCGCAGGTCTGCCACGCGGCCCGCTCCACCTACGACGCCGCGTACAAGGGCTGCGGGAACTGGCCCTTCAACGCCGCCTACGCCGCCACCTACCGGCAGCTGGCCGGGGTCGTCACCCGGCTCGGCTCCCTCGCCGACCTGGAGACCCTGGTGCGGGTCGGCATCCCGGCCATCACCTCGCAGTCCTTCACCGCCGAGGAGCTCACGGGCGCGGGCTACGGCACGGCGGGCCACCTGATGACCGTCATCGGCTTCACCGCGGCCGGCGACGTGATCGCCAACGACCCGAACTCCCGCGACAACCAGGCCGTGCGCCGCGTCTACCGGCGCAGGGAATTTGAAAACAACTGGCTGCGGACCAAGCGCCACAACACGGCGGGCAAGGTCGTCTCCGGCACCGGAGGCGTCTGCTACCTCTACGGCCCGGCCCGGCCGAATCCGGCGCAGATCCTCGCGCTGCGGGCGGTCGGGGTGCTGTGAAAAATTCCAGTTGACCCGAATGTATGACAAGCGGACGATAAGGGCATAAAGGTCGCGTAAAGGCTTCACGCTTCATAGGAGGCGGCCCGCCATGACCACCCACTCCATCGAACACCACCCCGACCTGGCCGAGATGCGCAGCCGGTTCGAGCGCGTCACCAGTACCCCGGCCGCCCAGGCCGTCGAGGCGTTGGCCCTCCTCACGGGCCTGTACATCGCCGCCTCGCCCTGGATCGCCGGATTCAGCGGACTCAGCTCGCTGGCGATCAACAACCTGATCGCCGGCCTGGCGTACTGCCTGTGCATGAGCGGACTGGGCTCCGCCTACGAACGCACCCACGCGATGGCCTGGACGGCGGTCGGTCTCGCCGCCTGGACGATCGTCGCGCCGTTCGTCATCGCCGGGGACGTCAGCACCACCCGCACGGTGGTGAGCAACGTGATCGCCGGCGGCATCGCCCTGTGCCTCGCACTGGCAATGGCGGGCATGGCGGGGCGCGACCGCGCCACCTGATCCCACGAGCCCCTGCCACTCACGCCCCCGCCCGCACCGCGCGGCCGGGGGCGTGAGGCATGCCACGAGTGACCATCGTCTCTACCGCGATCGCCGCGCCCGCTGTCACATTGGACGGTATGACCGCAGACAGCGCAGCCCTCACCTCACGTGCCCGCAACCTGGCCCGCACCGGCGGACCCGAGGACGGCTCCGCCTGGCTGGAGCACGTGCTCGGCTGGACCCTGGTGGTCGTCATCGCCATGTTCGTCACCCAGGTCGGCTGGTTCTGACCTTTCCAGCCTTTGGCTGTTTCTGCCACAGCAGGTATGTCCCGGCCCGGGGCGGGCAGCGGGGCCGCGTAGAGCACGGTGAGCGCCGGTACGGGCTGGCCGCGCGGCCTCGAAACAGACCCCTCACCCTGCACCGGGCGCTCCCACCACTGGAGCTGACGCCCGGCAGCCACCGCGAAGGTGGCGCCGACGGCGTAGGCCCACAACGGCGCCGCCTGTACGGGGATCACGACGCCTCCAGCCGTAGCCCGTCGGTCCTGATCACGTCGGCGGTGACCAGTGCCTGCTCCGCGCTGACCTGGGTCATGAAGACGAACGGCGGGATCACCGGGGGAGCGGGCAGTCCGTCCGGGCTGAAGGTGACGCAGAGCAGCCCTTCGATGCAGCCGCTGAACCTCGTCAGGTACAAGGTGACGTCGCCGCTCAGGTTCAGGGTCTTGGCGGCCAGCCCGTACTCCTCGCCGCCGTCGCGGGTGCGCAGCCGGTAGTCGGTGAGCGTGGCCGCCTGCATCCGCAGCACCAGCACCTTCAACGGGCCGTCCACCGTGGGCACCTGGGTGACGCCCGCGAAGGCGAAACCCCGGGGCGCGAACAGGGAGGTGGTCACGGTCGGCGGGGTGCGCGCGGCCGTCGGCGCCGCCGACGCGTCCGCCCTGGCCGGCGGGGCGCCCGTGGCCGTCGCGAGCGCGGCGAGCAGCACCACCGGCAGCGCCGCGGCCAGCGTGCGCGGCCCGCTGCCGTCCAGGCTCGGAACGTACGGTCCCTCCTCGCCCTCGTCGGGATCCGCCAGCGGGGTCCAGCCGAAGGCCAGGGCGCTGCCCGCGATGCCCAGCAGCATGCCGAGCAGGAAGCCGCCGAGGTTGGTCGCCACGAAGGACAGCACCGACAGCAGCAGCGCGTGGACGGAGACGTACGCCCGGGTCTGCGGCAGGAGCCACAGGAACAGGCCCGCGGCGATCAGCGCGATGCCGATGCCGATCGCTGCGATCCCGCCGAGACCCAGGCTGACCAGGATGGTGAGCGGGGAGAGCGGGACCAGCAGCAGTTCGGTCCCGCCCAGGATCACCAGCAGCCCGCCCCAGAACGGGCGGGTGCGGCGCCACTCCCGCAGCCGCCGCCGGGGGCCGGGGTACGGGAGCCGCTGCTCCAGCCACCCGGTCCCCGGCCCGGCCGGTCGGCGTAGGCCTAGAAGCACTTCTTGCCGTCCAGGCTGACGTTGAGCTTCATGCCCTTGAGGTGGAAGTTGCCGCCGGTCGCGGACCAGGCGTGCGACTTGACGTCCACGACCTCGATGTTCCCGGCCTGCAGCGCGAACTTCCCGGCCTCGCCCGTGACCCCGCTGACCTGGTCGAGGGTGGAGGCGTCGCGGCCGATCTGGGCGGTGCCGAAGGTGGCGTCGCCGGCCAGGTCCTCGCCGTCGATGACGAGGTTGCTGGCGGTGACGTCCCCGGCCGGGCCGCCGGCGGTCAGTTTGAAGGTCACCTTGCCGAGCGGGGTGTCCACTTCGGCGGCCTGGCAGATGTCGGAGAGGGTGGCCTCGCCGATGCCGAGCAGTGCGACCGGGTGCCCCTTGCCGTCGACGGAGCGGTCCGTCTGCACGTAGGAGGCCAGGCCCTTGCTGCTCAGCTTGGACGAGGAGACCTGGAAACTGGTCCCCGAAACGGCGAAGGAGGCGGCGAGCGCGCCTTGCGCCATGACCATGGCCATCGCCCCGACCGCGACGACCGCGGGCATCGCGGCGGCGGCCGTCTTCTTCCAGTTGACCCGGCCCTCAGGCGTACTTCTGGTCGTGCTCTTCCTGCTGTTGCCCATGATGTGTTCCTCCCGTACGTCGTCCGGTGCGCAGGGGGAGTGCAAGGTGCAAGGGTCTTACAAGATTTTCGTAGCCGGTGATCGCTTCAACTTGCCTGTGGTGTTGGCTGGTTGTCGGTGAGATGCTGGCTGTGTGTGTCGTGAGGGTGGGGGACCTGCTGCCGCAGCTGGCCGCGGTGCAGGTCGAGCGGGTGGAGGCCAGCGAGGATCTGCTGAGGATCACGGCCCGGACCAGGGATGACGCTCCGGTGGCATGTCCGGCGTGTGGGCAACCGTCGAATTGGGCGCACTCTCGATACGAGCGGCATGTCGCGGACGAGGCGGTGGGTGGCCGTGCGGTCGTGATCGACTTATCGGTGCGCCGCTTGTACTGCGAGAACCCTGGTTGCGAGAAGGCCACCTTCGTCGAGCAGGTCCCGGGGCTGACCCGGCGTTACCAGCGCCGCACTCCGGCCCTGCAGGCGGTGGTCAACGCGGTCGCCGTGGCACTGGCCGGGTCGGCCGGAGCCCGGCTGCTGAGTGTGCTGCACCACGTGCTGACCTGGGCGAGCGTACTGAACTGCCTGATGCGCATCACGCCGCCGCCACGGCCAGTCCCGCGGGTGCTGGGCATCGACGAGTTCGCCCTGCGCAGGGGCCACCACTACGCCACCATTCTGATCGACGCCACCACCGGCGAGCGGATCGATGTCCTGCCAGACCGCAGGATGGAGACGGTGACTGCCTGGCTGCAGGCCCACCCCGGCATCCACGTGGTCTGCCGGGATGGCGCTGGGGGCTTTGCCCAGGCCACGACGGATGCCGACCCCGCGATCACTCAAGTTTGCGATCGCTGGCACCTGTGGCACGGCCTGGCCGAGGCGGCACAGAGGGAGGTCGCAGCACACAGCGCCTGCTGGGCCAAGGCCGGTCCGCCGCTTCGGGAGGGCACTCGTGCGCAGACCACCCTCGAGCGGTGGCACCAGGTCCATCAGCTGCTTGATGCCGGCGCCGGCCTGCTGGAATGCTCCCGCCGCCTGGGCCTCGCGTTGAACACCGTCAAGCGCTATGCCCGTCACGCAAAGCCCGAGCGCATGGTCCGTGCACCGCAGTACCGGCCCACCCTGGTCGACCCCTACCGCGACCACCTGCGCCGACGCCGGACCGAGGACCCGGCAGTGCCCGTCACCCACCTCCTGCGAGAGATCAAGGAGCTGGGCTACACCGGCAGCGCGAACCTCCTGGTCCGCTTCATCACCCAGGGCCGGGTCGAGGCCGACCACGCCAGCCTCTCCATGCGCAAGGCCGCCCGCCTCCTGCTCACCGACCCCGTCCACCTGCGCGAGGATCAGCTGGTACTGCGCGACCAGCTCGCCGGAGCCTGTCCGCAGATGACGGCGCTGGCCACGGCATTGGGCGACTTCGCCTCCCTGCTCACCCCGGCACCGGCCAACGCCCGCGCGCTGACCGGCTGGATCACCAGGGTTCGGACCGCGGACCTGCCCTTCCTGCACTCCTACGCCACCGGCCTCGAACGCGACCGTGCGGCCGTCGACCACGCCCTCACCCTTCCCTGGCACAACGGCCGCACCGAAGGCGTCAACAACAAGATCAAACTGCTCAAACGCCAGACCTACGGCCGCGCCGGGCACCGCCTCCTACGCCAACGCATCCTGCTCAGCTGACATCCAGCTCGAAGCGATCACCGGCTACGAAAATCTTGTAAGACCCAGGTGCAAGGTGCAAGGTGCAAAGGGGAGTGCACAGGAGGGGTCTGCCATACTTCGGGCATCCTGTGGCAGTTCGAGGCTAGGGCTGAATTTGAATAATAGTCAACAGCGTGGAACGACCGGGCGTTCGCAGGTTCGGCGAGCCGAACTGATAGCGATCGGGCGCAAGTTGTTCGCCGACACCTCGTATGACGCGCTCAACATGGACGACATCGCCAAGCACGCCGGCGTCGCCAAGGGCCTCATCTACTACTACTTCAAGAGCAAACGCGGCTACTACCTGGCCATCGTCGAGGACTCGGTCGCCGAGCTGGTCGCCCGCGCCGGCGGCGAGAGCGACGTCCCGAACGCCGAGCGGGTGCGCGGCACCATCGACGGCTACCTGCACTACGCCGAACACCACCAGGCGGCCTACCGCACCATCGTCACCGGCGGCGTCGGCTCCGACTCCGAGGTCCTGGCCATCCGCGACGCCGTCCGCGAGGAGCTGATCGCGGCCATCGCCGAGGGCGCGTACGGCCACCGTGCCGTGCCCCCGCTCGCCCGGCTGGCACTCGTGGGCTGGCTGGCGGGGGTCGAGGGCAGCACCCTCGACTGGATCGGCTCGGCGGACGATCTCCCGGGCGCTCCCGGCCGCCCCGACCGGGCCGGGTTCGGCGCCCTGCTCGTACGCACGCTGCGCGCGACGCTCGCCGTCATCGAGGAGTTCGTCCCCGAGTGCCCGGCGCCGCCCGCGGCCGAGGACGAGCTCCGGGGGAGCGATCCGCGTGCGGGCGATCTCCGTGGGGATGATCTCGCACCCGTGACGGGAAGCGCCTGATCGGGCATACTCAACCGCCGCAGCCACTTGAACTGGAACTTCCCGCGATCCGGGAGGGCACCATCGGTTGTGAGCCCCGAGACCCGGTGACGCGTCCCACCCCCACGCGTCGCCCCGTGCTTTGCGAGTGAGGAGAGCGCTGCCATGACCGACCGCGCGCCGCAGCAGGTGGACCGATCGCTGCCGACCGAGGAGTCCCGCGACCTGCTCGCACTCGTACGCGAGATCGCGCAGCGGGAGATCCGCCCCCGGGCCGCCGAGGAGGAGGACCGCGGCACCTTCCCGAGGGAGATCTTCACGCTCCTCTCCGAGTCCGGACTGCTCGGCCTCCCGTACGCCGGCGAGTACGGCGGCGGCGACCAGCCGTACGAGGTCTACCTCCAGGTGCTGGAGGAGCTGGCCGCGGCCCGCCTGACCGTCGGGCTCGGCGTCAGCGTGCACTCCCTGGCCTGTCACGGCCTGGCCGGCTACGGCACCAAGGAGCAGCAGGGCGCCCACCTGCCCGCGATGCTCGGCGGCGGCCTGCTCGGCGCGTACTGCCTCTCCGAGCCGGGCGCCGGTTCGGACGCGGCCTCGCTGACCACCAAGGCGGTCCGGGACGGCGAAGAGTGGATCATCAGCGGTACCAAGGCCTGGATCACCCACGGCGGGGTCGCCGACTTCTACACGGTCCTGGCCCGCACGGGCGTGGACGGCCCCAAGGGCATCACGGCCTTCCTGGTGCCGGGCGACGCCGCGGGCCTCACCGCCGCGATCCCCGAGAAGAAGATGGGCATGAAGGGTTCGCCCACCGCCCAGCTGCACTTCGACGGCGTACGGGTCTCCGACACCCGCCGCATCGGCGAGCAGGGCCAGGGCTTCACCATCGCCCTGGCCGCCCTCGATGCGGGCCGCCTGGGCATCGCCGCCTGCGCGATCGGCGTGGCCCAGGCCGCGCTGGACGAGGCCCTGGCCTACGCGCTGGACCGCAAGCAGTTCGGCCACCCCATCGCCGACTTCCAGGGCCTGCGGTTCATGCTGGCCGACATGGCGACGAAGATCGAGGCGGGCCGCGCGCTGTACCTGGCGGCGGCGCGGCTGCGGGACGCGGGCAAGCCGTTCTCCCGGCAGGCCGCGATGGCCAAGCTGTTCTGCACCGACGCGGCGATGGCCGTGACCACGGACGCGGTCCAGGTGCTCGGTGGCTACGGCTACACGGCCGACTTCCCGGTGGAGCGGCTGATGCGCGAGGCGAAGGTCCTCCAGATCGTGGAGGGCACGAACCAGATCCAGCGCATGGTCATCGCCCGTCACCTGGCGGGTCCCGAGTCCCGGTAGGGTCACGCGGCTCCTGCGCGGCCCGGCCTTCCGGGTCCTCCTGGCTCTCCGGGCCTTCCTGGCCCTCCCGGCCCCTTCTTCGGGTTCAGCCCACGAAGAAGGGGCCGGTCGGCCAGATGGGCGAGGAAGCGATCTTGGTCCACTCCGGATCGCGCCGCCCGGGCACGGTCCGGCCGTCCTGGGCCCAGTGGGTGAGCAGCGCGCGGTAGATGGGCGGGTCGGGTGCGTGCCGAAGCGATTCTTCGCGCTCCGCGGCCGGCGCCCTCCGTCGGCGCCCCACCCTCGGCGTGGAACTCTCCATCGTGGTCATGCCGGGCCAACGCTCCACCGGATCCGCGGGTAACCCCGCCCATCCGTTCGACCCTGCACCCCCGGTCGGTGCCGAGCGTCCCGCCGGATGTCCCCGCCGGGCATCCCCGCCGGGCATCCCCACCCCGCCGCACGACGTGTCTTCCTGACAGTCTGTGCCACACCTCTGGTCCCCGCCCCCCGATCTGACGTACCGTCAACTCCGCTCAAGGTGCCAGCTCCCGCATGCCCCGCACCCACACCCGGAGGTTCGTCATGCCCGCCGACCGGCCCATATCGCTGGACGAATACCCCATCCACCAGGCCCCGTTGTCGATGAAGCACCTGGTCACCGGCGACCGCAACGCCTACGACCGCTGCATCTTCCACGTCTTCGACCACGCCGGCCGCGCCGTCCTGATCCTCGGTCTCGGCGTCTATCCCAACGCCGGCGTCATCGACGCCTACGCCACCCTGCGCGTCGGCGACGAACTCCTCACCGTCCGCGCCTCGGACGCCCTCGGCGACGACCGCATGAACCTCTCCGTCGGACCGCTCCGGATCACCATCGACGAACCCCTCAAGCGCATCGGCCTCACCTGTGCCGCCGACCCGGACGACCCCGACGGGCTCTCGTACGACATCACCTGGACCGCCGAGTTCCCCGCCGTCTGGGAGCCCCACCACACCCAGCGCCGCGGAGACCGGCTCATCCTCGAAGGACGCCGCTTCGTCCAGGCCGGCAACGTCACCGGCACCATCCGGGCCAAGGGCGAGGAGTTCACCCTCGACACCGCCGAGTGGACCGGCACCCGGGACCGCAGCTGGGGCGTGCGCCCCATCCCCGGCGAGGACGGCGGCAGGGCCGCCGAGGAACACCGCCCCGAGGGCTTCCACTGGCTCTGGATCCCCGTCCGCTTCGAGGACCGCTTCCTCATGGTCATCGCCCAGGAGGACGCCGACGGCCTGCGCGGCCTCAGCGAAGCCGTCCAGGTGTTCCCCGAAGGCAGCGGCAAGCACGACGTGCAGCTCGGCTGGCCGCACACCGACATCCGCTACCGCTCCGGCAGCCGCCACCCCGAGAGCGCCGTCGTCCACCTCACCGACCCGGCCGGCCGCAAGCCCCTGGAGCTCGGCGTGGAGATCCTGAACTCCTCGCCGCTGGCCGTCGGCGCCGGCTACCCGCCCGCCTCCGACTGGCAGCACGGCACCTGGCAGGGCCACGACTGGACCGACCGCCGCGTCTACGACCTCTCCGACCCCGCGGCCCACCCCATGGCCGCATTCGGGGTCACCGACCACTCGGCCCGCTTCACCCTCGAGGGCCGCACCGGCTTCGGCATCTTCGAGCACGGCAGCTTCGGCCGCCACGACCCGAGCGGCTTCACCGACTACGGCTCGGTGGCCCCGTAGGACCAGCCCGGAAGCACGCGGAAGCAACCCGCACGCAGGAACAGGAAGGGGTACCCAATGGCAGGACCGGCACCACGCCCCCGCACCTCCACCCGCGAACCCGAGGAACTCGGCCGGCGCCTCGCCGCCTGGCTCGACAGCGAGCTCCCCGGAGCCAAGGTCACCAACGTCTCCGTCCCCGGCTCCAACGGCATGTCCAGCGAGACCCTGCTCTTCGACATCGAGCACCCCGACGCCCCCGTCCGGGCCTGCGCACTGCGCCTCGCCGCCGACCCGGCCGCCTACACCGTCTTCCCCACCTACGACATGCCCCGCCAGCACCGCGTGATGAGCCTCGTCGCCGCCTACACCGACCTGCCCGTCCCGCGCGTGCAGTGGCTGGAAGAAGACCCCGGCCCGCTCGGCGCGCCGTTCTTCGTCATGGCCCGCGCCGAAGGCCGCGTACCGCCCGACGTGATGCCCTACACCTACGAAGGCAACTGGCTGCACGCCGCGAGCGACACCGAACGCGCCGTGCTCCAGGAGGCGAGCGTCTCCCTCCTCGCCCGGCTGCACGACCAGTTCCCGCCCGAGGAGGCGGAGTTCCTGCTGCCGCAGGGCGGGGGCAGCCCGCTGCGCCGCCACGTGGAAGGCCAACGCACCTACTACGACTGGGTGGTGGCGGGAAAATCCCGATCCCCGCTACTGGAACGGGCCTTCGAACGCCTCGAGGAACTCTGGCCGGCCGACGAAGGCGGCCCGGCCGTGCTCAACTGGGGCGACGCCCGCATCGGCAACGTCATCTTCGACGCCGACGGCTTCGAGCCCGTGGCCGTCCTCGACTGGGAGATGGCGGCCTTCGCACCGCGCGAGGTCGACCTCGGCTGGAGCGTCTACCTCCACCGGTTCTTCCAGGACCTGACCGTGAGTTTCGGCCAGCCGGGCCTGCCCGACTTCCTGCGCCGCGAGGACATCGAGCGCCGGTACGCCGAACTCACCGGGCACACGCCCCGGGACATGGAGTTCCACACCCTCTACGCCGCCCTGCGGCACGGGATCGTGATGCTGAGGATCGCCTACCGGCAGGCGCACTTCGGCGAGGTCGAGATCCCCGCGGATCCGGACAGCCTGATCCTGCACCATGCCAGTCTTGCCGCCATGGTGCAGGGAACGTACTGGTAGCTCCTACCCGCCGACCCGTACGGGCGGCTCAGGCGGCCTGCGCGTGCTGTTGCATCTGCGGCAGCGCCGTGGGCACCGGCGTCCGCACCGGACGCGAGCCGGGGCCGCCGACGTGCGAGAAGGGCTGCGTGCGCCAGTCCAGCCCCTGCGGCAGCGCCAGGTGCACGACGGGCTCCAGTTCCTGGCCCTCGTCGACACCGAGGCCCAGGGTGGGCAGGGCGTCGGAGGCGGGCCGCCCGGTGCCCGCGCACACCGTGAGCCCGAAGGGGTTCCACGGGGTCAGGCAGAGGGCGTGCTGCGGCAGGTACTCCTCGTCCGCGACGAGGGCGATCGCCTGACCGCAGTCGGGGCAGGTCGCGTGGTGGATCTCGAACGCCTCGGCGTATTCGAGGTATTCGTCGTCGTCGGCGTAACCACCATCGACGATTTCCAGGGGCTCCGGTTCGGTGCGACCGGCGCGCTTGGTGTTCAGCATGGATGTACTCCCCCTTGGGTGGGCCGGGCGGGCAGGTTCTTCGGCCACGGCCACCCCAAGCACTTCCCGTCACGCGGCACGAGTAACCACTTCCGGTCGCCGTACGCCCGCATACCCCTGTGGCCTTGGTCACATGCCCGCCGCAGGTGCCACGTCAATCCGTGGACACGGCTGTGCCTGGAGCCGTCCGGGGCCGTAAGTTGTGCGGCTATGAGCGCAATGGAGGAGCTGGACCGCCAGATCGTGGATCTGCTCGTGCGGGACGGGCGGATGAGCTACACGGACCTGGGCAAGGCCACCGGACTGTCCACATCGGCCGTCCACCAGCGAGTACGCCGCCTGGAGCAGCGCGGAGTCATCCGCGGCTACGCGGCCGTCGTCGACCCCGAGGCCGTCGGGCTGCCACTGACGGCCTTCATCTCCGTCAAGCCCTTCGACCCGAGCGCACCCGACGACATCGCGGAACGCCTCGCGGGGGTCCCGGAGATCGAGGCCTGCCACAGCGTCGCGGGCGACGAGAACTACATCCTCAAGGTCCGCGTGGCGACCCCACTGGAACTGGAAGACCTCCTGGGCCGTCTGCGCGCCCTGGCCCACGTCTCCACCCGCACGACGGTGGTCCTCTCCACCCCGTACGAGGCCCGCCCGCCGCGCGTCTAAGCAGTCCAGCCTCGCCGGCGTTTGAGGCGCGGGGTCCGGGGCGGAGCCCCGGCTGGGGGTCCCCCGGACGGAGTCTGGGGGATGGTGGAAGGGCGGGTAGGGGACGAGCCCCCGCAGGGCCCGCCCAACCCCGCGTCCTGCCAAGGACTCCGCACACGCGAAACTTGTCCCCATGACCGAGCGCGCGACACCCGCCCCCAGCGACCCCACCCGTACCGTCCTCCTGCGCGGCGGCGAGGTCCACAGCCCCGCCGACCCCTTCGCCACCGCGATGGTGGTGGAGCGCGGCCACATCGCCTGGGTGGGCTCCGAGGGCGCCGCCGACGCCTTCGCGCAGGGTGTGGACGAGGTGGTCGACCTCGACGGCGCGCTCGTCACGCCCGCCTTCACCGACGCCCACGTCCACACCACCTCCGCCGGCCTCGCCCTCACCGGGCTGGACCTCTCCGGGGCCGCCTCCCTCGCCGAGGCCCTGCAGCACGTGCGCGCGTACGCGGACGGCCGCCCCGCCGACCGGGTGCTCCTCGGCCACGGCTGGGACGCCGCCCGCTGGCCCGAGCGGCGCGCCCCCCTGCGGAGCGAGCTCGACGAGGCCACCGGCGGCCGGCCGCTCTACCTCAGCCGCATCGACGCGCACTCCGCCGTGGTCACCACCGCCCTGCTCCACCTCGTCCCCGAGGTCCGCGGAGCCGCCGACGAGCCGCTGACCCGCGACGCCCACCACGCCGTCCGCCGCGCCGCGCTCGGCGCCCTGACCCCGGCGCAGCGCGCCGAGGCCCAGCGGGCCGCCCTGGACCGGGCCGCCTCCCTGGGCATCGGCTCCGTCCACGAGTGCGGCGGCCCCGACATCTCCTCCGAGGAGGACTTCGCCGCCCTCCTGGAGCTCGCCCGCACGCACCCCGGACCCCGCGTCTTCGGCTACTGGGCCGACCGGGACCTCGACCGGGCCAAGGCGCTCGGGGCCATCGGGGCAGCGGGCGACCTCTTCGTCGACGGCGCCCTCGGCTCGCACACCGCCTGCCTGCACGCCCCCTACGCCGACGCCGCCCACACCGGCACCGGGTACCTCGACGCGCGGGCCGTGGCCGAACACGTCGCCGCCTGCACCGAGGCGGGGCTCCAGGCCGGCTTCCACGCCATCGGGGACGCCGC
This sequence comes from Streptomyces sp. GL_140, assembly GCF_057834465.1. Lineage (NCBI taxonomy): Bacteria > Bacillati > Actinomycetota > Actinomycetes > Kitasatosporales > Streptomycetaceae > Streptomyces > Streptomyces sp. GL_140. The sequence continues at coordinate 1,555,241 of NZ_CM174404.1, read as the reverse complement.
GATCACCGCCGTCGTCGAGGGCGTCCGGGCCGCCGCCGACAAGGTGGGCCTGGCCCGCGTCCGCGCCGCCCGGCACCGCGTCGAGCACGCCGAGATGATGACCCCGGCCACCATCGCCGCCTTCGCCGACCTCGGCCTCACCGCCTCCGTGCAGCCCGCCTTCGACGCGCTGTGGGGCGGCGAGGAGGGCATGTACGCCGACCGGCTGGGCGCCGAGCGCGCCCGTACCCTCAACCCGTACGCGGCCATGCTCAAGGCGGGCATCCCGCTCGCCTTCGGCTCCGACGCCCCCGTCACCCCGCTCGACCCCTGGGGCACGGTCCGCGCGGCCGCCTTCCACCGCACGCCGGCCCACCGCGTCTCGGTACGGGCCGCCTTCGCCGCCCACACCCGCGGCGGCTGGCGGGCCCTTGGCCGCGACGACGCGGGGATCCTCGTCCCGGGCGCCCCGGCCGACTACGCCGTGTGGCAGAACGCCGAACTGGTGGTGCAGGCCCCCGACGACCGGGTCGCCCGCTGGTCCACCGACCCCCGCTCGGGCACCCCCGGACTGCCCGACCTGACCCCTGGTACGGACCTGCCGGTCTGCCTCGCCACCGTGGTCGGCGGCCGGGAAGTATTCGTACGGCCACAGGGGTGATCCGGGGGGCCATGGTTCGGTAAGGGCGACCGGACCCGGATAGGTTCGGCCGGGTCCACCAACCGGACGTCCGAACCGGACGGAGCCGTTCGCTCAACCGCGCCCGCGCCTCGGGGGCGAGGGAAGGTTTCGCCGGAAGGGGTCCCCCCTGCTCCGAAGGGGCTTGGGGGAGGGTGGCCTCAGATCGGGGCCCGGCGGTCCAGTAGACAACGGTCAGGCGGCCCGCAGCCAGCGGGAGCCGGTCCGGCCCGAAGGACCGCGGGCTCCGATCGCTGTTCTAAAATCACCTCTGCGACACCACGTACACGACGTACAGGATGTACGGAACGCAAAAGGGGATTCAGTGAGCGACGGCGGACAGCGAAGCTACGGACCGCTCGGCACGGCCTTGGTGATCATTCCGACCTACAACGAGGCGGAGAACATCGGGCTGATCGTCGGCCGCGTCCGCGCGGCTGTGCCCGAGGCCCACATCCTGGTCGCGGACGACAACAGCCCGGACGGCACCGGAAAGCTCGCCGACGAGCTGGCGGCAGGGGACGAGCACGTCCACGTCCTGCACCGCAAGGGCAAGGAAGGCCTCGGAGCGGCCTACCTGGCCGGTTTCACCTGGGGCCTGGACAACGGCTACGGGGTCATCATCGAGATGGACGCCGACGGCTCCCACCAGCCCGAGGAGCTGCCCCGGCTGCTCACCGCCCTGGAGGGCGCCGACCTGGTGCTGGGCTCCCGCTGGGTGCCGGGCGGCCGGGTCGTCAACTGGCCCAAGAGCCGCGAGTTCCTCTCCCGGGGCGGCTCCACGTACTCCCGGCTGATGCTGGGCGTCCCGATCCGCGACGTCACCGGCGGCTACCGTGCCTTCCGCCGCGAGACCCTCGAAGGCCTGGGCCTGGCCGACGTGGCCTCTGCGGGCTACTGCTTCCAGGTGGACCTGGCCCGCAGGGCCGTGCGCAAGGGTTTCCGCGTGGTCGAGGTGCCCATCACCTTCGTCGAGCGCGAGTTCGGCGACAGCAAGATGAGCAAGGACATCGTGGTGGAGGCCCTCTGGCGGGTCACCCAGTGGGGCATCAAGGAGCACGCGGACAAGCTGACCGGCAAGATCCGCGGCAAGTAGTACGCCGCCGGGGGCCGGACGGCGAGACCTCCGGCCCCCGGCCCCGGTACCCCTAGGGGATGTCCGATACTTCCGACTGAGGACGCTTTTACGTCGGCCCAGGCACACTGGTGGTATGACGACCGGAGTTCCGACACAGACGGCCCGTCGGCGCCGTTCGCCCGCCCGTACGATCCTTCCCCTGGCCGTCGCCGCCTGGCTGATCCTGGAGATCTGGCTGCTCAGCCGGGTCGCCGCAGCCGCCGGTGGCGGGACCGTCGCCCTGCTGCTGGCAGGCGGCATGGTGCTCGGCGTGGTGGTCATCAAGCGGGCCGGGCGGCGCGCCTTCAAGAACCTCACGGAGACCTTCCAGCAGGCCCAGGCGGGCGCCGCGCCGACCCCGCCGCAGCCCGGCGCGGGCAATGGCCTGACCATGCTGGCCGGCCTGCTCCTGATCGTGCCGGGCCTGCTCTCGGACGTGGCGGGCCTGTTCCTCCTGCTCCCGCCGGTCCGCGCTTGGATCGGCCGCCGGACGGCCCGCGCCCTGGAGCGCAAGATGGCCTCCGCGCCGGCCGGCACCTTCGGCGACGCCTTCCAGCAGGCCCGCATCCACTACCCGGACGGCAAGGTCGTCCAGGGCGAGGTCGTCCGCGAGGACCGGCCGCAGCAGCCGGGGCCCGGTTCGGGCCCCGACGGATCCGACTACCGGCCTCCGCTCACCCCCTGATGATCACCCACTGGTCAATGCCGGGTTCCTGGCCGAGTTTCTGATCCCGGTCCGAATGGTCCTCACGGACAGTACGCCGAGGGCCCCCGCCACACAGTGTGTGGCGGGGGCCCTCGGCGTTGGTTGAGCTGTGTTGCTGTCGTCCGGGTGTCAGGCGGACTTGCGGCTGTCGCGCGGATGCACGGCAATGTTCATGGCGCCGGAACGAAGGACCGCGAGCCTCTCGGCCAGCACTTCCTCCAGCTCCTCGCGGGTGCGCCGCTCCATGAGCATGTCCCAGTGCGTTCGCGCAGGCTTGCCCTTCTTCTCTTCGGGCCCGTCCCCGTCGACCAGGAGTGCCATGGCGCCGCACGCCTTGCACTCCCACTCCGGCGGAATTTCTGCCTCAACCGAGAACGGCATCTCAAATCGATGTCCGTTCTGGCATGCGTACTCCACCGCCTGGCGCGGGGCCAGATCGATGCCGCGGTCCGTCTCGTAGCTGGTAACCACGAGCCGCGTACCGCGGAGAGCTCGCTCACTCATGAATCGTGCCTCCCGGGCTTGTCGCCCACAGGACAGGTGTCGCTGTCGTCGTCATCCGGTCAACGTCCGGTCGGCGGTATAGATTCCCGCTCCGGGTCATGCGTCGCCCGTCGTGCCGCCCCTTGTTGTACCCACCAATGCCCGTTTTGTCACATCTGGCAGCAGATGTCACCCAACGTCTTCACTTAGTGAGCACGCAGTAACGGTCCGCCTGGCAGGCCAAAGGCGTACACTACCGGCCCTTCGCTTGAACGTCGAAATCTGTTCCGAATTCGCGTCCCCGGATCCGGTCAGATCCGTTCCGGTACAGGATTCCCCGCCGCCTCCACCGCGCGCCGGACCGGCACTCTGGCGAGCAGCACGAAACCCAGTGCGAAGAACACCACCAAAGAGATGATCGCGTCCCGGTAGCTCCCGGTGACCTGGTAGGTGATGCCGAAGACCAGCGGTCCCACCCAGCTCAGCCCCCGGTCGCTCATCTCGTACGCCGAGAAGTACTCGGCCTCCTTGCCCGCCGGAACCAGGTGCGAGAAGAGCGAGCGCGACAGCGCCTGGCTCCCGCCCAGCACCAGCCCGATCATCGAGGCGAGGGCGAAGAACCAGACCGGGGTGCGGGCCGGCAGGAAGTACCCGGCCGCCAGCGTCAGGCCCCAAGCGGCCAGCGAACCCAGAATCGTCCGCTTGGCGCCGTAGAGCACGGCCAGCCGGCCCATCCCCAGCGCGCCCACCACGGCGAGGATCTGTACGAGCAGCACGGCCACGATCAGCGTCGACTGCTCCAGCTCCAGCTCCTCCGAGCCGTAGATGGACGCCTGGGAGATCACGGTCTGCACGCCGTCGTTGTAGATCAGGTACGCCAGCAGGAACGACAGGGTCAGCGGATAGCGCCGCATGTCCTTCAGGGTGGCGACCAGCTGCTTCCAGCCGCTGACGGTCGGGCCCGCCTCCCGGACCACGGCCCGGTCCCGCAGCCGCCGCAGCGGGATGATCGTGAAGGCGCCCCACCAGAGCCCCGCCGAGGCCAGGCAGATCCGTACGGCCTCGCCCTCGGAGAGCCCGAAGGAGTCGTGGCCCTGGAAGAGCACGAGGTTCAGTACGAGGACGAAGGCGCCCGAGGTGTACCCGAAGGCCCAGCCGCGCGAGGAGACGGTGTCCCGCTCGTCGGGGGTGGAGATCTGCGGCAGATAGGCGTTGTAGAGCACCATCGAGACCGACAGCGAGGCGTTCGCGACGATCAGCAGCAGCCCGCCGAGCAGGTAGCGGTCGCCGCCCAGCAGGAACATCCCGGTGGTCGCCGCGGCTCCCGTGTAGGCGGCCGCCGCCAGCAGCGGCTTCTTGCGGCCGCTGCGGTCGGCGAGCGCCCCGGCCAGCGGCATGATCAGGACGGCCAGGATCACCGAGGCCGACACGGAGTACGCGAAGTACGAACCGGCCCGGACCGGGATCCCCAGCGGATGCACGTACCCGTCGGCGTCCGCGGCGGCCTTGGCCACGGCGGTCAGGTACGGCCCGAGGAACACGGTGAGCACGCTCGTCGAATACACCGAGCAGGCGAAGTCGTAGAAGTACCAGCCGTGCTGCTCGCGCTTGCGCGCCGCCGCCGAGGCCGCCCCTCTGCCGTCCTCCGCCCCGGATTCCGCTTGATCTGTGGTCTGCGCACTCATGAGTGCCCCCTCGCTGGTCCCCGTACCGCCGCGGCCGCCGCACCGGGCGCGCAGGTCCACGGGCTCGTCAGGCCCAGGCCCCGCGCCCGTCCAGCACCGTGCGCAAGATGTCGATCCGGTCGGTCATGATGCCATCGACACCCAGGTCGAGTAGAGCCTCCATGCGTTCCGGTTCGTTCACGGTCCACACGTGGACCTGCAGACCCCGTTCGTGCGCGGCGCGGACGAACCTGCGGTCCACCACGCGGATGCCTCCCTGGGTCTCCGGAACCTGCGCCGCCACCGCCCCCGCGCGCAGCGCCGCCGGGATCGCGTACGAGCGCAGCCGCAGCCCGAGCACCCCGAGCACCCCGTACGAGGTCGCCAGCCGGGGACCGGCGATCTTCTGGGCCCGCGCCACCCGCCGCTCGGAGAAGGAGCCCACGCACACCCGGTCCCAGGCCCCGGCCCGCGCGATCAGATTGACCAGCGGGTGCAGGGCGGACTCGTCCTTGATGTCCACGTTCCAGCGGGCGTCCGGGAACTCCTCCAGGAGGTCCTCGAAGAGCGCGAGCGGCTCGGTCCCGCCGACCCGGGCCTCCCGGATCCGGCTCCACTGCTGCTCCCGGATGCGGCCGTGCCCGTCGGTGACCCGGTCCAGGGTCGCGTCGTGGAAGGCCACCAGCTTCCCGTCGGCGCTGGCGTGGACATCGGTCTCGAAGTACCGGTAGCCCGCGTCGGCGGCCCGCCGGAAGGCCGCGGCGGTGTTCTCCAGCCCGTCCGCGGCCCCGCCGCGGTGCGCGAAGGGGATCGGAGCCGGGTGGTCGAGATAGGGGTGGGGGAGGCGTACGTGCGTCACGGCGGCAGTATGCCTGCTGTCCCCGCCGGGGTGGGAGCGGCCCGGTGTCCGCCCGGTGAACGCCCGCGTGGCACTCTGGACCTGCGGAAGCAATCCAATTCCACCCCTCGACGGGGCGGTAGAGGCCAATTAGACGAAGGTGGACCGGATCCCATGGCGCAGTGGACCTCGGCCGTAGGTGCCGCACAGCTCGGCCGGCTCATCACCTCCCAGCAGGGCCGGACCGCGGTGCCCGGTGTGCGCAAGCCGCCCGCGTACCGCAGCCTCGCCGACGGGATCCGCCTCCTCGTCCTGGAGGGCCGGGTGCCCGTCGCCGCCCGGCTCCCCGCCGAGCGGGAGCTCGCCGTCGCGCTCTCCGTCAGCCGCACCACCGTCGCCGCCGCCTACGAGGCCTTGCGCGGCGAGGGGTTCCTGGAGTCCCGCCGGGGCGCCGGGAGCTGGACCTCCTTGCCCGCCGGCAACCCGATGCCCGCCCGCGGTCTGGAGCCCCTGCCCCCCGAGTCCCTCGGGTCGATGATCGACCTCGGCTGCGCCGCCCTCCCGGCCCCCGAGCCCTGGCTCACCAAGGCCGTCCAGGGCGCCCTGGAGGAACTCCCGCCGTACGCCCATACCCACGGGGACTACCCGGCCGGGCTGCCCAATCTGCGCCGCATGCTCGCCGACCGCTACACCGAGCGCGGCATCCCGACCATGCCCGAGCAGATCATGGTCACCACGGGTGCGATGGGCGCCATCGACGCCATCTGCAGCCTCTTCGCCGGCCGCGGCGAGCGGATCGCCGTCGAATCCCCGTCCTACGCCAACATCCTCCAGCTCATGCGCGCCGCCGGGGTGCGCCTCGTGCCGGTCGCGATGGGGGAGGGGCTGACGGGCTGGGACATGGACGTCTGGCGCCAGGTCCTGCGTGACTCCGCCCCCCGCCTCGCCTACGTGGTCGCCGACTTCCACAACCCCACCGGGGCGCTCGCCTCCGACGAGCAGCGCCGCGCGATGGTGGAAGCGGCCCGTTCGGCCGGGACCGTGCTCGTCGCCGACGAGACCATGATCGAACTCCAGCTCGACCCGGCCATGGAGATGCCGCGCCCGGTCTGCTCCTTCGACCCGTCCGGCTCCACGGTGATCACCGTGGGCTCCGCCAGCAAGGCCTTCTGGGCCGGCATGCGCATCGGCTGGGTCCGCGCGGCCCCCGACGTCATCCGCAGCCTCGTGGCGGCCCGCGCCTACGCCGACCTCGGCACCCCCGTGCTGGAGCAGCTCGCGGTGAACTGGCTGATGCGCACCGGCGGCTGGGCCGAGGCCGTGGAGATCCGCCGCGACCAGGCCCGCGAGAACCGGGACGCACTGGTGGCGGCGGTGCGCAGGGAGCTGCCGGACTGGGAGTTCCGGGTGCCGCTGGGCGGTCTGACCCTATGGGCCCGCGCGGGCGGGCTGTCCGGCTCCCGGCTGGCCGAGGTGGGCGAGCGGGTCGGCGTACGGGTTCCCTCGGGGCCCCGGTTCGGCGTCGACGGGGCCTTCGAGGGCTACGTGCGGCTCCCGTTCACCGTCGGCGGCCCGGTGGCCGAGGAGGCCGCGGCCCGGCTGGCGGCCGCGGCCCGGCTGGTCGGCACCGGAGCGGGCGGCGGCGGCGCGGAGCCGCCGCGCACCTTCGTCGCGTAAGGCCTTCGACCCGTAGGCCTTACGCGACGTGGGCCTGGCTCCATGGGCCTACGGGGCGTCCGCCGGGACCTCGGGGATCTCCGAGGCGTCGATCGCCGGGCCCTGGGGGCGGGCCGACGGCTGGACGATGTGCAGGGGCTTGCTCGGCGTGACGTGGTCCGGGACGGGCTTGGGCTGCGCCTGCCGCTCGGGCAGCAGTTCCAGCACCCCCTGCCGGTGTTCCGGGTGGACGGCCTCGTCGTACGGGTCCGGGGTGGCGGGCACCTGCAGCCGGTGCACAGGACCGGCGCCGAGCCTTGCGTACCCGCGCCCCGGCGGCACGACGGTCGTGGGCGTGGTGTGCGGGGGCAGCCCCAGCACGTCGGCGATCTGCTGGATGGTGGCGGCCCCGAGCACCACCCGGGCCCTGGTGTGCTGCCAGACGGAGTCGTGCAGCAGCTCGAGGTGGTCGAACTGCTCGGCCACCACCACGGTGACGTGGGCGGCCCGGCCGTGCCGCAACGGCACCTGGAGCTGCGCGAGCGGATCGGGTGCGCCCTCGGCGGTGGCCAGGTGGGCCAGCACGCTGGGCCGGTCGAGCAGGATCCACAGCGGGCGCCGGGTGTCCTCGGGCGCGGGCCGGGCCTTCGCGGGCCCGGTGGGCGGCGATCAGGCGCCGCTCGGTCTCGCGGGCGGCCCACTCCACGGTGGACAGCGCCCCACTGGGCCCGCACTCCACGGCGAGGACCCCGGAGCGGCCGGAGAAGCAGGAGTACTCGCCGCTGCCGCCGCCCTCCACGATCAGTACGTCGCCCCCGTGCCGCAGGGCCTGCAGGGCGACCGAGCGCAGCAGCGTGGACGTGCCGCTGCCGGGCTGGCCGACGGCCAGCAGGTGGGGTTCGCCGGAGCGCGAGCCGGTGCGCCAGATGACCGGCGGCATGTCGCGGGGCTCGTCGCCCTCCAGGACGGGCAGGGTGCGCTGCACGCTGCCCGGGTCGGTGAAGCCGAGCACGGTCTCACCCGGGGAGGTCACGAAGGGCTGTGCGGCGATACCCGTCGGCAGCGCCGCCAGCACACTCAGGTCGAGCTGGTTGCCCTCCTCGTCCCAGTCGAAGAGATACTCCCGTCCGCGCCCGGACTTGGCGTGCAGCAGTGCCTCGATCCGGGCCCGTGACGCGGCCTCGCCATCGGTGAAGTAGGCCGGGTAGCGGATGTGGAGCCGGGTGACGCGGCCCGCCTCGTCGAACTCGTAGCCGCTGAAGGCCTTGTCCCACTCGCCGCCGTGGGCGAAGAGCGGACTGGGGTCCTCCGGGATGGAGAAGTACGGCACGAGGGCTTCGTAGAGGGAGCCGAGGCGTTCGGTCTCGGCATCGCTGGGCCCGGTCTTCACCGGGGTGCGGTCGCGTCCCTGCCAGGCCGCCGCCGCCATGATGACGATCAGGGCGGTGAGGGGGCCGTAGGGGACGAGCGCGACCACGAGGACGCAGGCGGCTCCCAGGAACAGCGCGGGACCACGCTTGTCCTTTGGGGTGTCGCACCATTTGCGCCGCCCGGCCGAGGCCAGGATGCGCAGGCCGCGTCCGATGGTGAGGAGCGGATGGAGGACGTCCGTGGCGCTGTCGGCGGCCGTGCGAGCGAAGTCGCGGCCCCGGGCCAGCGACACGGTGCCGCTGCTGAGGATGCGGGGAAGTGGGCGCCGGGCCACGGGCGTCTCCTGGAGTTGTGGATGCTTCGGGTGGGTGCCTGGTGCCGGGCGCTAGAGCTTGATCCCGCCGAGAAGGCTCGCGAGGCTCGCCGTGCTCGCCGTGATGCTGGGGGCGATGGCGGACCCCGCGAGGAAGAAGCCGAAGAGCGCGCACACGAACGCGTGCGTCAGCTTCATCCCGTCCTTCTTGAAGAAGAGGAAGCAGATGATGCCGAGCAGTACGACACCTGAGATGGACAGGACCATGAGAAGTTCTCCTGGTGGGTGGGGACGGTCACCATCAGTTCTTCCAGGCTCACAGGAAGTATCAATGCGACAAAAGGTGCATACGGGTGAATCCCCGAGTTTTTCACTTGACCGGCTCAGCCCGGCTGGCGCGCCGGGCATGTAGGGCGCTAGTGCTGTGGCCAGCCGCAGCGCCAGAGCTCGCGGGGTGATCATTGCCTCGGCCCGGCCCGCTCATGTGCAGGTCCGGGCGCTACGCTGACGATTCACCCGTACGGACGCATTGCCGTACGCACCCCTGCCCGCGCAACCCCGGGTAACCCCGTGAAAGGCGGTACGACCGATGAGTGAGCACGTCGAGGACAGCTCGCAGGACGTTCCCGACGAGGACGTCATCGAGCTGGCCACCAAGATCTTCGACCTCGCCCGTCAGGGTGAGACCGAGACCCTCGCCGCTTACCTGGACGCGGGCGTCCCGGCGAACCTCACGAACGACCGCGGCGACACCCTCGTCATGCTCGCCGCGTACCACGGCCACGCCGAGGCCGTCACGGCCCTGCTGGCCCGCGGCGCCGAGGCCGACCGCCCCAACGACCGGGGCCAGACCCCGCTCGCCGGAGCGGTCTTCAAGGGCGAGGAGGCCGTCATCCGCGCGCTCCTCGCCGGCGGGGCCGATCCGGAGGCCGGAACCCCCTCCGCCGTGGACACCGCCCGCATGTTCGCAAAGGCTGACCTGCTGGAACTTTTCGGAGCCAAGTAGTCCGCTTTTGGCAGTTCCTTGCGCGGCCGTTGGCCGTTCCAGACCTCACGGATTGGTCACGGCGGCCTTAAATGTGGTCGCGGCGCACAAACCGCCTGGGTCATCATGACGTCGGATTCGATTCGCGGACAGGACGGACGGGCAGGAGCGGGCAGGACACAACGGGTGTCCGACCCCACCCCTGCCGGGGGACCGCCGCCCTGGCCGCGAAGCACCGACGAGAGTGAGAAGGCAATGGTCTACATCGAGCGGAACATGACGGCGGACGACCTCACATGCTGTTACGCGGCCCTGTGAATCCCGATTCCCGGTTGCGTCCCCAGCTTGATTTGAGGCCATTCCCATGTTCGAACCAGTCATAGCGCCAAGCGGCACCCTGCTCGGGCTCCTCCAGCGGGGGCGCGGCGACGGCACGCTGCACGCACTTGCCGCACCCAGGGCCGAGGCCCTGGCCGCGCTCAACCAGTGCGTCACCGGCGATCCCCGCCAGGACTGGCAGGTCGAGAACCGCTCTTTGTACTACGCACGCCTGTACGTGGATCTCGACGGCCCCCTCGGCGAGATCGAGAACCACCTCCTCGGCGTCGACGACCTCGTCGACGAGGACGAGCACCGCACCGGCCTCGCCCTGTCCGTGCTCGGGCACCTGGCCTCGTACGGCCGTGACGACGCGCTCATGCTGCTGCGCCGCTACGCCGCCACGGGAGCCGGCTGGGCCTGGGCCCTCGACGAGCTCGCCCTGCGCGACGACGACGAGGGGCTGCGCTCACTGGCCGCCCCCGTGCTCGCCCGCTTCCCCGCCACCGCGGAGGGTGAGGCGCGGCTCGCCGCCGCCGTCCGCGACGCGTACGAACCCAGGCCCTGGTGCCTGTGGGAGGAGGACCCCGCCTACGGCGAGCGCCTGCGCGCCGCCCGCCAGCAGGGCTCCTTCGACCGCTGGCAGCGCCAGCTCACCCCGCGCGGCCCCCAGCCCGGCTGGGGCGTCCAGGCCGTCTTCGACTGGGCCGCCGACGGCCTGCGCCGGGGCACCCCGCTGCACGTCCCCGCCGCCCGCTGCCTCGCCGCCGTGGCCACCCCAGAGGACCGCTCCGCGATCCTCGCGGCCGCCGCCGGCGCCGGTGGCGAGGCCGCCCGCGCCACCGCACTGCACCACCTGGTCCTCGCCGAGCCGGAGAATCCGGCCGTACTGGACCTCATCGAAGCCGCCGGGGACGAGCCCGCCGTGGCCGCCTACGAGCGCATGTGCGGCCCCGCCGCCGTCGAGCGGGCCCGACGCTGGGCCCACCGCCCCGACGCCCTCGGAGGGGCCGCCGCGGCCCTCCTGGCCGCCCGGGGCGGAGCCGAGGACGCGGGCTCGGTGCTCGGAGCACTGCGCTCCACGGTGCGGGGCTCCGGCCCCGACTCGGTGCGCCTGTTCGCCCTGGTCGACGGGGTCGGCCGGCTCGCGATCGCCTGCTCCGCGCCGGTGCTGCGCCACATCTACCGGGAAACCGCCTCCTCGCACCTGAGGGGCCGGGCCGCACGGGCCCTGGCGGCCACGGACCCGTCCTTCGGATCGGGCTTCGCCGTGGAATGCCTCTGGGACTGCGAGGAGACCACGCGCGAGGTGGCCGCCCACCATGCCGAGACGGCCGACGCCCGCGTCGCGCCCAGACTGCGGCGACTGGCCGCGGACCCGGCCGAGGAAGAGGACGTGCAGTCGGCCGTGCGCAACCGGATCGCGCCGGAGTCGGCGGTGTAGTCGGCGGTAGGGCCGCGCTTCAGGGTCCCGGGCCCGCCGCACCGGGCCCGGGGGCGCCTGAAGGGCATGGCGGCGCGTGTGAGGTAATGGGCCGACGGCCCAAGGAGGTTGCGTGATGAGCGGAACGGTTCGCCGACGGGTCGCGCCGGTGCTCGGGGCCGCGATCGAGAGCCTCGGGTCCTACGACCACGTGGACGCGGTGGCGGTGGACGTGCCGGCCGGAACGAGCGCCGCGGACTTCGTCCGGCTCGTCTCCGCGGGAGGCCCGGCCTGGGTGGGCCGGCTCATGGCCCTGCGCGACAGGCTGGTCGCCCCGTTCGGCCTCCAGGTGCAGGAACGGGGCAAGCCGGCCGAGACCCGGATCGAACCGGGCGTCAGACGCGGGCCGTTCCGGGTCCTGTCGGTCACGCCGGACGAGGTCCTGTGCGGGGACGACGACAAGCACCTCGCCTTCCGGGCCTCCTTCGCCGTGCGGGCCAAGGCGGACGGATCGGGCCAGGAAGGCGTCTGCACCACGGTGGTCCGGTTCGAACGGACCGCCGGGCGGCTCTACTTCCGTGCCATCGAGCCCTTTCACCACCTCGTCGTCGTAAGCCTGCTGCGCCCCCGCCGCCCCCGCCGCCCCCGCTGACCGTCCGGCGGGTGGTTGACTGCGCCCCATGGATCTCGCGCGAGTCTTCCCGCCGTGTGCGGACGTGACGGCCGGGCGGCCGTCGTGAGCGCGCCGCCCTTCGACCGCGAACTGGGCTGCGCGCTCGCGGCCCTGGGGGACGCGGTGCGCGAGCCGTTCACCCCCGGGAACCTCGCCGCCCGCCAGGAGCGGGACGCCGCGGTCCGGTCGAGGCCGACGGCCCGGGACCTTGCCGACGGCGGCCGCTTCGAGGTGGACGAGCTGCGGGTGCCGGGACCGCCGGGCGGACCGGACGTCACCCTCGTGAGCGCGCGGCCCGCCGCAGCCACCGGGCCGCTGCCGGCGCTGTACTACATGCACGGCGGCGGAATGATCATGGGCAACGCGTGGTCCGTGCTCCCGCGGCTGCTCCGGGAATGGGCCCTGCCGCTCGGCCTGGCCGTCGTCTCCGTCGAATACCGGCTGGCGCCGCGGGCCCAGTACCCCGGACCGCTGGAGGACTGCTACGCCGGGTTCCTCTGGACGGCCGGGCACGCGGACCGGCTCGGCATCGACCCGGACCGCATCCTCGTCGGCGGCAAGAGCGCCGGCGGCGGACTCGCGGCGGCGCTCGCCCTGCTCACCCGCGACCGGCGCGGGCCCGCTCCGATCGGGCAGCTGCTCCTGTGCCCGATGCTCGACGACCGCGACGACACCTTCTCCGGCCGCCAGATGGCCGGAGTCGACCTCTGGGACCGGACTTCCAACGCCACCGCGTGGCGGGCCGCGCTGGGCGAGCGCTACGGCGCCGCGGACCTGCCGCCCTACGCGGCTCCGGCCCGCGCCACCGACCTGTCCGCACTGCCCCCGGCGTACATCGAGGTCGGGTCGGCGGAGACCTTCAGGGACGAGGACGTGGCCTACGCCAACGCCATCTGGCAGGCCGGCGGCCAGGCCGAACTGCACGTGTGGCCCGGGGCCTTCCACGGGTTCGACACCCTCGCACCGGAGGCGGCCCTCAGCCGGGACGCCCGCGAGGCCCGGCTGCGCTGGCTCAGGCGCATCCTGACGACGGCCTAGGGCTGCGGCCCCCCGCAGGCCCCGGGGCCCGTCGTCACCGCCGTACGAAGCGCACCGTCGCTCCCGGCCTGGCCTGCGCCGCCGCGTCCAGGGCGGGGCCCGGCGGGACCACGCCGACGACCGGGTAGCCGCCCGTCACCGGGTGGTCGGCCAGGAAGACCACCGGAAAGCCGTCCGGGGGGACCTGGACCGCGCCCAGGACCATGCCCTCGCTCGGGAGTTCCCCGGACCGGGCGCGCAGCAGGGGCGGACCCGCCTCCGTGCGCAGGCCGATGCGGTTCGAAGCCGGGGAGACGCGGTACGGGGCGCGCAGCAGGCGGTCCGTCAGCGACCGGGCGTCGAACCAGTCGGCCCTCGGGCCCAGGCGGAGCGGGAGGACGAGCTCGCGGGGCGGGCCCGGGGTGGCGGGGGCGTCCACCCCGGCCACCGGATCCGGGCCGGGCGGGCCCACCGGCAGCACGGCTCCCGCCGTCAGGACCGGGGGCCCCAGGCCCGACAGCAGGTCCGTCGAGCGACTGCCGAGGACCGGGTCCACGGCGAACCCTCCCCGCACCGCGACGTAGCTGCGCACCCCCGCCTCCGCCCGGCCCACGGAAAGCTCCGCCCCGGCGCGCAGCAGGACCGGGGCTCCCCAGGGTGCGGCCCGCCCGCAGACCCGTACCGCACAAGGGGCGCCGGTCACGGCGACGAGCAGGGGGCCGGCCAGGGCGCGCAGGGACACGCCGTCGAGGGTCGTCTCCAGCACGGCGGCCCGGGGCGGGTTGCCCAGGAGGCGGTTGGCCAGGGTGTGGGCCGCCGTGTCGAGGGCGCCCGAGCGGGGTACGCCGAGGTGCGCGTGGCCGGGGCGGCCCCCGTCCTGGACCGTCGTCAGCGCGCCCGGCCGGACCACTTCGAGGGCCCTCATGCCGGCACCTCGGTCGTCTCCGTGAACCGGACCCGTACCCCGGGCGCGAGGAGGGCGGCCGGTTCCCGTGCCGGGTCCCACAGCACCGCGTCGGTGGAGCCGATCAGCTGCCAACCGCCGGGGGAGGAGCGGGGATAGACCCCCGCGTACTCGCCCGCCAGCGCCAGCGAGCCCGCCGGGACGGCCGTACGGGGACTCGCGCGGCGGGGCAGCCGCAGGCGGGCCGGGAGGCCGGTGAGGTAGCCGAAGCCGGGGGCGAAGCCGCAGAAGGCCACGCGGAAGGAGACGGAGCCGACGATGCCGGGGACCTCCTCGGGGGCGACCCCCCACAGGGCGGCCACCTCCGCCAGATCGGGCCCGTCGTAGCGCACCCGGACCGTGACCAGGGGGCCGTCGGCGGCGGCGAGCGGCGGGATCCTCCAGCGGCCGATGCGGGCGGCCAGGGCGCGCGGGTCGCGCACGCCGTCGAGCAGGACGGTACGGGCCGCGGGCACGATGTCCCGTACGCCGTCCGGTCCGGCGAGCTCGCCGGCGTCCCGGCGGCGCAGCAGTTCCGCGTGGAGCGCGGCCACCTCCTCGGCGGAGTCCACCTCCAGGAGCAGCGCCCCGGCGCCCACGGGCAGCGCCCTCACCGCGCCGTTCACGCGAAGGCCTCCACGCGGACCCCGGCCGCGCCGAGCGCCGACCGGACGCGCAGGGCCAGTTCCGCCGCCCCGGGGGTGTCCCCGTGCAGGCACAGCGAGCGGGCGGCCACGGGGATGCGCGATCCGTCGGCGGCCACCACCGCGCCCTCGGCGGCCATCGCGACCGCGCGGGCGACCACCGCGTCCGGGTCGTGCACGACGGCTCCCGGCTCGCCGCGCGGCACGAGGGTGCCCGCCGGGGTGTAGGCGCGGTCGGCGAAGGCCTCCGGGACGGCCGGTAGTCCGGCCCGTTCGGCGGCGGCGAGCAGCAGCGAGCCGGGCAGGCCCAGCACCGGGAGGCCCGCGCTCCCGGCCGCCAGCAGCACGCCCGAGACGACGGCGCCGGCCTGATCGGCGTCGTGCACGGTCCGGTTGTAGAGCGCGCCGTGCGGTTTCACGTACGACACCGTGGAGCCGGCCGCCTTCGCGAACACCTCCAGCGCCCCGATCTGGTACGCCACCTCGTCGGCCAGCTCACCGGCCGGCACGTCCATGGCGCGGCGCCCGAACCCGGCCAGGTCGCGGTACGAGACCTGCGCGCCGATCCGCACCCGGCGGGCGGCCGCCAGCTCGCAGACGCGGCGCATGATGGACGGGTCGCCCGCGTGGAACCCGCAGGCGACGTTGGCGCTGGTGACGACGGACAGCAGAGCCTCGTCGTCGGTCAATGTCCACCGTCCGAAGCCCTCGCCGAGATCGGCGTTGAGGTCGATCACGGGGGCGGGGCCGGAAGCATCCGGTGTGATCATGGAAGCCATGCGGTGAGGGTAGAGCAGCGCGCGTCGGTGTTCGCGTCCGTGCTCGCGTCCGTCTTCGGGTTCCGTGCTCGCGTCCGCCGGGGACGAAGACGCCGAACCATCCCGTTTGGGATGTTGTCACTGTCAGCGCCTAGTCTTTGTCCGTGACTTTCCCTGCCCCGGCGAAGACCCTTCCGTCCCCGGCGCCGGGCCCGGCCGCCGACGAGGGCCTGGCTCGGCGCCTGCGCGCGCTCGCCTGCACCGCCCCGCTGCACGACCTCGACGTACGCAAGGCCAATCTGGCCGGCGAGTACGGGGGCTACGCGATGGCGGAGGTCGCGCTCGCCGCGATCGACCTGGTCACCCTCAACATGGACTTCGACACCGGAGCCGACCACGAACAGATAGTGGCCAGGCTGCTTCCGCGCATCGCCGCCCAGGCGCCGGGCCGCCCGGCGGCCGAGCACGAGCGGGTGGCCCGCTGGGTGCTGGAGAACCTGATCAACGTCGGCAGCGTCGACCGCGGCTTCCGGGCGATCTACGGCACCTTCGGGCCGGACGGCGTGTACGTCCGCCGGGACTACGACTTCAAGCTGATCGAGGAAGTCCCGGGCTACGGCGGCGCCGTGTACCTGCGGACCACGGACGAAGCCGTCAACGTCCTGGTCGGCGCCCTCGACACGGACGTCACCAGCGCGCAGATCGCCGCCGAGGTCAAACTGGAGGTCCTGATCAGCCGGGGCCGGCTCGCCGACGCCCAGCTCGCCGCCGAACAGGCCCGCTACCGGACCGTCCAGTACGCCGAGACCCTGCGGCGCACGCTCGACGCGACCCGGCGCAACGTGCGGGCGGTGGACTGGCTGGTGACCGTCCCCGACATGATCGCCGAGGCCCTCGACCACGTCGCCGACCGCTACCGCCACGAGAACGCGATCCTGACCAACATCCGCAAGGCGCGCGACGAAGCCGAGGAGCCCGACAACAAGCGGCGCGCCGCCGAGCTCGTCGACATCGTCAAGGACTGCATCCGCCGCCACACGCAGCTGCAGTCCCGGCTGCTGGACGCCGGCCCGCTCTTCCGCGCCGAGCAGGACCGCCAGGCCTTCGCGGCCCCCGCGCCGCGCTCCGGCATCGACCTGTACGGGCAGCTCGTGGCACCCCTGCTGCCGCTGCCGCTCTCCCAGGCCTCCAGGGTCACCGACGCCTTCTTCGCGGCCGGAGCCGGGCTGCGCACCCCCGTCTCGGTCCGGGTCGCCGACCTGGTGGAGATCCTGCTGACCCCGCCGGTGGAGCGGGAGCACCTCGGCGCGGAGATGCCGGAGCCCGACCTGATCGCGACCCCGGACGACAGCCGGTTCAGCGAGGAGCAGCTCGCCGCCGCGATGGAGCTCCTGGAACTCCCGCACGACGCCCCGCGCCGGCTCTCGGGCCTGCTGGCCGAAGCCCGCCGAGCGGACCCGGACCTGCCGTACCTGGTCGCCCTGCTGGCCGTCCACGCGGCGAGCCCGGCGGTGGGCACGGCGTACCGCCAGGGCGAGGAGCGGCTGCTCTTCGCGGTCGACGACGGCACCGAACTCCAGGACCCGGAATTCGGCGGCGCGGACCTCATCGTCGGCACCGCCCTGCTCGACGCGGCCGCCATGACGGCGGACCGCACGGAGGCGGCATGACCTCGCCCCTGCCCCGGCCGGGTCGCGCAACGGCCCCCGGGCCCGCACCCCGCCGACCGGCCACCCCCGGAGCGGCCCCCCGCCCCGTTGCCCGCGCTGTCGGGCCTACGGCGCTGCGTGTGCCGGCCGCAGCAGGGGCGGTGCCCGAGTACGGCGGGGAGCCCGCCGCACCCCGAGGCCCGGGCGGCCGTCGTACCCTGCTCCACCGACCCGGAGCGGGTGGCGGTGCGGCCGCTTCGTCGGCCCCTTCGGGGCCTGCGTCGGCGGGCACGGGTACGAGCGTCCGCCGCGCCCCGTTCCACCGGTCGGGGGCGATCGGTCGTGCGACCGCTCCGGCCGTCCTGTCCGGGGCCGGGCCGGCTGTTGCTTGGGCTGCCCCGTCGGGGCCCGGGACCGCCGCCTGCGCCGCCCTGGCGCGGCTGCGTCCCTGCCCGACGCCCGCCCCGACGCCCGCGTTGATCCGTACCTCCGTGCCGGGCGCCGGGGCGCAGGCCCCGGCCCGGCGGCTCCGTCCGGGGGTGTGGGGGCCGGCCCCCGCTTTCGGGAAGGGGCGGGGTGGGGGAGATGCCCCACCCGTCGCCGGAGCCACCGCACCGCACACCATCACCCGCACCGCCGAGGAGACGTACCCGTGAGCGACCACCACGCCGAGCAGCACCCCGCGTGGAGCGAGCCCGACGCACACGAGGCATCGGTCCCGGCGGCCACCCTCCAGGGACAGGCCCAGGTCCAGGTCCAGGCCCCGCCCCAGGGACAGGCTCCGACCCCGGGACCCGGGGTCACCCCCGTGACCCCGGCCGACGCCGCCGACGCCGCGCGACTCGTCGCCTTCGGGCTCCAGCCCAAGCTGCTGCCCGCTCGTGACGCCGAGTACGCGGAGCTGCTGCGCCGCTACCGCGAGGACCCCGCCTTCGGCCGGCTCGCCGACGCCGTCGCCACCGGCCTCGGGCTCGTCGTCCTGGAGGTGTCCCCGCGCGCCGGGATGGCCGTCGCCGCCGGTGAGGACTCCGTCTTCGCCGTCCGCATGGGCGACTACGCCCGCCGTGCCACCGCCGACTCCGCCGACCGCTTCCTGCACGGCCTCGCCCACCTCGCCGTCGCCGCCCTGGCCTTCCCCCGCCCCGAGGACCTCGCCGACGACGGCTACATCGGCCGGATCACCGTCAACGGGGTCGACGCCTTCGTCCGGCAGACCTGCCGCCGCCTGGAGGAGCGTGCCGAGGAGCTCGGGGAGAACACCGACCCGGCCTCCGACGCCCCCGGCCTGGAGGCCGCCTGGCGGGTCTACGCCCGCCGCAGCGCGACCGGCGCCACCAAGGACGCGCGCCGCCTGGCCGGTTCCACCACCGGCATCGTCGGCAAGGCCGCCGCATTCCTCACCGACTCCGGATTCCTCCAGCGCACCGGGGACGACTCCGGAGGCACCTACCGCACCACCCCCCGCTACCAGCTCCAGGTCCGCGACATGGCGGGCAGCGCCGCCATGGCCGAGCTGCTGGAGCTGGGAGTGGTCCCCGTCAGCGACGGGTCCGCCAGCCTGCTGCCGCCGCCCGAGGGCGACGACCTCGAACTCGCCGCCGACGCCGGTCTGCCCTTCCACGGCTGAGCCGCCGGTCCGCCGAGCCGGCCGGGCTCCCCGCCGCGGAGCCGCCGACCCGCCGAGTCACCGATCCCCGTACGAACCACGAGAGACCGCGAGAACCCGCCGCCATGTACGAGCTGTCCCGGATCCGCCTCTACTCCATCGGGCCCGCGGGCGCGCGCTACGCCGACACCGTGCTCGACCTGCGCGGAGTCGGCCAGCCGGTGCCCCACCCGGCGCCCGCGCAGGCGGAGTTCTTCGAGGACGAGCCCACCGGCCCGCCGCGCCGCCCCGCGCCGGCCGGCGTGCTGTTCCTGGAGAACGGCGGCGGCAAGTCCGTCCTCCTCAAGCTGATCTTCTCGGTGATGCTGCCCGGCCACCGCAACACCCTCGGCGGCGCCAGCTCCGGCGTGCTGCGCAAGTTCCTGCTCGCCGACGACTGCGGCCACGTGGCGCTGGAGTGGCAGCACACCCAGACCGGCGAATGCGTGGTCGTCGGCAAGGTCAGCGAGTGGCGCGGACGCCAGGTCTCCAACGACCCGCGCAAGTTCGCCGAGGCCTGGTACTCCTTCCGCCCCGGCCCCGGGCTGAGCCTGGACAACCTCCCGGTGGCCGAGGCCACTTCGGTGCGCCCGCCCGTCGAGGGCGTCTCCGGCGCCCGGGGGCGGCGCCGCACGATGAAGGGCTTCCGCGACGCCCTCACCGAAGCCGGCAAGGCCTACCCGCACCTCGAGGTGTACTTCGAGGAGATCCACGACCGCTGGAACGAGCACCTCACCGAGGTCGGCCTCGACCCCGAACTCTTCCGCTACCAGCGCGAGATGAACGCCGACGAGGGCGAGGCCGCCGGCCTCTTCGCGGTGAAGAAGGACTCCGACTTCACCGACCTCCTGCTGCGCGCCGTCACCGACACCCGGGACACCGACGGCCTCGCCGACCTCGTCCACGGCTTCGGCAACAAGCTCGGCCGCCGTGCCGAGCTGATGGCCGAACGGGAGTTCACCGCGGGCTCCGTGGACCTCCTCACCAAGATCGTCGAAGCCGCCGGGACCCGCTCCCGGCTGCGCGACGTCCACGCCGGCGCCGAACGCCGCACCCGCTCCCTCGCCCGGCGGCTGTCAGCCCGCGCGACCGAGGAACGCGGCCTCGCCGCCGACCTCGCGCAGCGGGTCACCGGCGCCGCCCACGAGGTCACCGCCGCCGAGTCCGCGCGCTCCCGCAGCGCCGCCGTCTCCGCCGAACTCGCCTACCGGCACGCCTCGCTGGCCCTGACCGTCGCGGACAAGGCCGCCGCCGCGCAGCGCCGCGAGCTCCTCGAAGCCCGCACCCTGCACTCCGCCTGGCAGGCCGCCGAGATCGTCCTGCGCCACCGCGCCGCCGCCGACGGCTCCGCCCGGGTCGCCGCCGCGATCCTGGAGGCCGAGCGTGACGCAGCCCCCGCGCTGGCCGCCCGCGCCACCGCCGCCGCCGAACTCGTACGGGCCCTGCACACCGCCGCGGAGCAGGGCGAACGGGCCGCCAACGAGGAGGAGGAGCGGTCCGCCGTCCTCCAGGCGACCGGCGAGGCCGCCCACCGCGACGCCACCGCCGCCGCCACGGCCGCCCAGCGCACCCGCAGCGAGGCCGAGCACCTGCGCGCCCGCCTCGCGGAGGTCCAGCAGGAGACCGACGAGGCCGTCCGGGCCGGCTGGCTCGACGACTCCGCCCCCGACGCCGACCCGGCGCGCGCCGCCCTGGCCGCCGCCGACGCGGAGAAGACGGCCGTGGCCGCCTGGGACGAGTCCCGCGAAGCCGCCCGCAGCGCGTCGGAAGCCGCCCGTGAGGCCACCGGGGCGGAATCCCGCGCCGAACTCACCGCCGCCCGGGCGGCGGACGCCGCCGACGCGGCCGAGGCCGCCCACGAAGCCGAGGAACGCGCCGCCGCCTCTCTGGCGGCGTCGTCCCGCCTGGCCGCCCTGCTCGGCCTGCCTTCTGCCTCCGACACCACCGACGCCTCCGTCCCCGGGGCCGGCCCCGTCGGGCAGCCCGGCAGCGCCGCAACCCCCGGCGGGCTCACCGTCGCCGACCTCGACCGGGGCTCCGACGAACTGGCCCGGATGCTGACCGATACCGTCGGCTCGGCCGAACGCCAGCTCTTCGAGCTGCGCACCGCCGCCGCCGACGACTCCCGGATCCTCGGAGCCCTCGGCGACGGCGGCCTGCTGCCGCCCGGCCCGGACGTCCTCGCCACCGTCGAGTACCTCGGCGAACACGGCATCCCGGCCCTCCCGGGCTGGCGCTACCTCGCCCAGTCCGTGGACCCCGCCGCCCACGCCGCCGTCCTCGCCGCCCGCCCCGAACTCGTCGACGGCGTCGTCATCACCGACCCCGACACCCACGCCCGCGCCCGCGAGGTCCTCTCCGGCGCCGCCCTGCTGCCCCGCTCCACCGTCGCCGTCGGCACCGCCGCCGCGCTGCTGGCCCCCGCGCCGGCGGTGGACGGCGACGACGGCACCGGCACCGGAGTCTCCGGCATCTTCATCGTCCCGCCGAACCCGGCGATGCACGACGAACACGCCGCCGACGAGGAGCGCCAGGCGCTGCGCACCCGCGCCACCGCCCGCGACACGGAGATCCGCGAGCTGGCCGCCCGCCTCTCCGGCGACCGCGAACTCGCCGCCCGACTGCGCTCCTGGCGCACCGGCTGCCCGCCCGGCCGGCTCGCCGAACTCGCGGAGCAGGCCGCCGCCGCCCGCACCTTCGCCGAGGAGACCGAGGCCGAGCTCACGCAGGCCCGTACCGTTCGCGCCGAGGCGGACGAGGTCTCTGCCGACGCCGCCCGCATCCGCGACGAACGCCAGGACACCGCCCAGCGCGCCCGCCGCGTCGCCGACGCCCTCGCCGGACTCGCCTACCGGCTGCGCGAGCGCGCCGGCTGGCAGAGCCGACTGCGCGAACTCGCCGAGGAAACCGCCGAGTCCGAGGCCCGCGCCGAGGTCTTCCTCGACCGGGCCCGCGCCGCCGACGAGGACCGCCGCGCCGCCCAGCGCGCCGCAGACGACGCCCGCCGCACCGCCCGCGCCCTGCGCGGCGAACGCGCCGAGGTCGCGGGAGCCCCGGACCCGCTGCCCGCCGACGACGGCACGGCCAAGGCCCCGCTGCCCGACCTCCGCGAGGCCTACCGCGCCGCTTCCCGCCTCTACGAGAAGGTCGGCGTCGGCGCCGACCTGCGCGCCGAACAGGCCCGCGCCGAGAGCGACGAGAGCGCCGCCCTCGCCGAGCTCGACCGCCTCACCAACAAGGTCCGCACCCGCGCCGCCCAGCTCCTGGAAGGCACCGACGGCGCCGACGGCCCCTCCCGGCAGGCCGCGGCCGCCCGCGCCGAGGCCCTCGTACAGATGCTGGAAACCCGCGCCTCCACCGCGAGCGAGCAGCTCGGCCGACTGCGCGGCGAGGCCGAACGGCACGCCCCCGCCGAGGGCGAGGCGCACACCGAACTGCCCGAGGAACTGGTCCCCGACGACGTCGAGCAGGCCCAGGCCATGCTCCGCACCGCCACCGCCCGGCTCGGCGCCCACAGCGCCGCCCTGGACACCGCGCGGTCGGCCCACGCCGACCTGCTGCGCGCCCACCGCACGGCCGAGGACGGCGCGGGCGGCTTCGACGAGACCGCCGCCCTGCTCCGGGACCTGCTGCGCGACCACACCCACCAGGAGGACGAGCAGGAGCCGGTGTCCCACCCCGGCACCCTGGAGGAGGCCCGCCAGTCGGCCATGGAGGCCCGCCGCTCGCTACGGGGCTGCGCCGCCGAGCTGTCGGCCGCCGAGGCCGCCGTCCGCGAGGCGAGCGACATCCTGGTCCGCCACGCCAACGCCAACCGCTACGAGCAGGTACGCACCCCCGCGCGCCAGCAGATCCGCGAACTGCCCGCCTCCGCCCTGCCCGAGCACGCGGCGGCCTGGGCCACCGCCTTCGCCCCCCGGCTGCGCGTCCTCACCGACGAGCTGGCGCAGCTGGAGCGCAACCGCGACAGCATCGTGGACCGGCTGCGCGGACTCGTGGAATCCGCCCTGGCCACCCTGCGCTCCGCCCAGCGGCTCTCCCAGCTCCCCGAGGGCCTGGGGGAGTGGTCGGGCCAGGAGTTCGTGCGGATCCGCTTCGAGGAGCCCGACCAGGCCACCCTCACCGAGCGGCTCGGCGAGGTCATCGACGAGGCGACCCGCGCGGCCGTGAAGAAGAACAGCACCGCCTCCTTCGGCGAAGGCCGCCGCGACGGCATGTCGCTGCTGCTGCACGGGGTCTCGGCGGCCCTGGAGCCCAAGGGCATCTCGGTGGAGATCCTCAAGCCGGACGCGGTACTGCGCGCCGAGCGGGTCCCGGTCGGCCAGATGGGCGACGTGTTCTCCGGAGGCCAGCTGCTCACCGCCGCGATCGCGCTCTACTGCACGATGGCCGCGCTGCGCAGCAACGACCGGGGCCGGGACAAGCACCGGCACGCGGGCACGCTGTTCCTCGACAACCCGATCGGGCGCGCGAACGCCACGTACCTGCTGGAGCTCCAGCGGGCCGTCTCGGACGCCCTCGGGGTCCAGCTGCTGTACACGACGGGCCTGTTCGACACGACGGCCCTCGCCGAGTTCCCGCTGGTCATCCGGCTTCGCAACGACGCCGACCTGCGGGCCGGGCTGAAGTACATCAGCGTCGAGGAGCACCTGCGCCCCGGGCTGCCCCAGCAGTCCCCCGGCGAGGAGACGATCCACGGCGAGATCACGGCGACCCGGATGTTCCGCCGCGACCTCTCGTCTTCCTGACGCGCCGCTCGCACGGCTCGGCCGTAGACGGCCTCCCCGGCTTCGCGCCGCTGCGCCGGCCTCCGACCGGCGGGCGGCCGGCCGTGGGGCGGAGTCCGGGGCCGCGGGAACGCCGTGCCGCGGACGCACCGGCTCCGGACCGTACTGCCCCTACGTCCGCACCGGCCGGGCTGCCGGGGCCCGGACCGGAGGGGTCAGTGCTGCCCGGTGCCGGTCCGGTAGCGCCCGTCGCCCGCGGGCGGAGACCAGGCGGCGCCGGTCGCCGCGCCGCGCTCGCGCATTCGCCCCGCCTGCCGGGCCGCCTGCCTGTCCGCCTTCCGCCGTGCCCGCGGAGCGACCCGCGCCGTGCTGCTCGGCTCCGAGAGGACCCCGTACCGCTGGTTCCACATCTGCCGGGTGATCAGCACGTCCAGCACGCCCCAGGTGGCCACGACCGTCCCGGCTATCGCGCAGAGCGACAGCGGGAAGGCCAGCCAGGAGCCGGTGACCGCCAGGAAGAAGGCGATCGTCGCGTCCGTCAGCGTCACGGCCACTATCAGCACCGCGCGCACGGCGGACTCGCGCACCGGATCCGGCATGCGACGGCGCCCCGCCGCCTCGTCGACCCACAGGGCCCGCCCGGCCGACGCCGCAGACCCCGCGCCGCCGTCCTCGTACCTCTTCGCCATGCCCCGCTCCCTCCCCTCCACAAGGTCGCTCATGCCCACCCGAACAGCTAGACGTACGGCATCTTCGAGAGATTCCCGTATCCCGGACCTCCGGAACGCGCGGCTTCATCGCGGAACGAAGAATTCCAGCCATCCATTCAGGTACGGGAACTGACGCCGCACCAAGTGTCATCTGCCACATATCGGTCCGCTCCTGACCGGAACTATCGGACAACTCGTGATCTTCGCACGAGGCTTCGGCCGAAAACGTCCGGACAGGCCTTCGAGGGTGCCCTGTGGCAGTAGTAGGCTCACGCCGTTTAAATGACGGAACACCAACCCCCGGTAACGGGGTTGAGCTGGGGGAGGCTGGGGAGGCCATGCGCTTTCGCGGGAAGTCCATCCGCCGGAAGATCGTGGCGTTGCTCCTTGTGCCGCTCGTCTCCCTGACCGCCCTCTGGGGCTTCGCCACCGCGATCACCGGTCAGGAGGCCTTCCAACTCCTCGGCGTGGCCTACGTCATCGACAAGGTCGGCTACCCCGTGGAGGACGTCGTCCGCGTCGTCCAGAAGGAACGCCGCCAGACCCTCGTGGTCATCGGAGACCCCCGCGCGTCCACCGCGACCGCCGAACTCGCCAAGCGGCGCGGCGCCACCGACGAGTTGGTCGCGAAGATCGCCGCCGACGCCAGTGACCCCAAGGTGGCCGACGAGCTCACCCCGCCCGCCGCCCAGCGCCTGAACTCCATCCTGGAAGCCCTCCACGGCATCGGCGCCCTGCGCGGAGCCGTCGACGCCGGCTCCCTCAACACCACCCAGGCGCTGGACCTGTACAACCGCCTCGTCGACCCCTGCTACGAGTTCCTCATGAACCTCCACGCGCTCGAGAACGTGGAGATGGACAAGCAGGGCCGCGCCCTCGTCGGGATCACCCGCGCCCGCGAGACGCTCTCGCGCGAGGACGCCGTCATCGCCTCGGCCCTGGCCTCCCGCAACGTCGGCCAGGAGGATGTCCGGCACGTCTCCGACTTCGTCGCCAACCGCAAGCTGCTCTACGAGTTCAACCTCGCGATCCTCCCGGCCGCCGACCGGGAGCTGTTCGAGCAGTACTGGAACAACCCGGAGAGCCGCGCCCTGCGCGAGGCAGAGGAACGATTCATCACCTCGGGCCCCGGCCACAACAACCCGCGCGGCGTCAGCGCCGCCCAGTGGGACACGGCCGCGCAGAAGGTCCTCGACGACCTCGCCACCATGGGCACCGCCGCCGGCGACCGCTACCAGAAGCGCGTCCAGCCCGTGGCCATGAACGTGCTGCTCCAGGCCGCCGTCGCCGGAATCCTCGGCTTCATCGCCCTCATCGTCTCCCTCGTCCTGTCCGTGCGCATCGGCCGCGAGCTGATCCGCGACCTGTCCCGGCTCCGCAAGGAGGCCCACGAGGTCTCCGGCGTCCGCCTCCCCGGCGTCATGCGCCGCCTCGCCGCCGGCGAGACCGTGGACGTCGAGACCGAGGCGCCCCGCCTGGAGTACGAGAAGGACGAGGTCGGCCAGGTCGGCCAGGCCCTCAACACCCTCCAGCGCGCCGCCATCGAGGCCGCCGTCAAGCAGGCGGAACTGCGCCGCGGCGTCTCCGAGGTGTTCGTCAACCTCGCCCGCCGCAACCAGGTGCTCCTGCACCGCCAGCTCACCCTGCTCGACACCATGGAGCGGCGCACCGAGGACACCGAGGAGCTCGCCGACCTCTTCCGCCTCGACCACATGACCACCCGCATGCGCCGCCACGCCGAGGGCCTGGTGATCCTCTCCGGCGCCGCACCCTCCCGCCAGTGGCGCAAGCCCGTCCAGCTGATGGACGTCGTACGGGCCGCCGTCGCCGAGGTCGAGGACTACGAGCGCATCGAGGTACGCCGACTGCCGCGCCTGGGCATCGTGGGCCCGGCCGTCGCCGACGTCACCCACCTCGTCGCCGAACTCCTGGAGAACGCCACGGTGTTCTCCCCGCCCCACACGGCGGTCCAGGTCCTCGGCGAACGCGTAGCCAACGGCTTCACCCTGGAAATACACGACCGCGGCCTCGGCATGACCCCGGAGGCGCAGCTCGACGCGAACCTGCGCCTCGCCGAGACCCCGGAGTTCGAACTCTCCGACACCGACCGGCTCGGCCTGTTCGTGGTCAGCCGCCTCGCGCGCCGCCACGACGTCAAGGTCGGCCTCCAGCCCAGCCCCTACGGAGGCACCACCGCGGTGGTCTTCCTCCCCGTGGCCCTGCTCACGGAGGCCCCCGAGACCGACGGCGCCGGCATCCGCCTGGCCGGCGGCAAGGCCGTCGGCGGCCCCGCCCGTCCCGCGGCCGCAGCCGTCGAGGGCGGCCCCGCCGACCGCCGGCTCCCGGCCGGCGCCGAACTGCGCGGCCCTGTCGAACTGGAGGCCCCTGTCGGCATCCCGGGGCTGGAGGACCCCGTCACGGCCCTGGAGGGGACCTCCGGCGCCATCGCGGGCCTCACCGGGATCTCCGGGGCCACCGGGAGCCCCGGAGCCAAGGGGCGGCCCGCCATGGCCACCCTCGACGACGAGACCCCGCCGAACGGCACCCCGCGCAGCGCCCTGCTGGGCCTGCGCCCGGCGGGCCGGCCGCACGCGGAGCGGCACACCGAGCGGCACGCCGAGCGCGGCACGCCCTGGAAGGGCGACCGCATCGGGGAGCGCATCAGCGAGCGGGCCGCGGACGCCGCCGAGCGCGGCGGCGCCCGGCCCCTCGAACGCGACGGGGGCCGCGACGGCTTCCGCGACCTCGACGGCTTCCGCGACCGGAGCGGCAACGGCGCCCCGGACCGGGACCGCGGCTCCGACCGCGACCGCGAGCCCCTGGCCCCTACCGGCCCGGTCCGCCTGGAGTCCCCCCGCCCGGAGCCCGCCCGAGCCGAAGGCTCCCGCGCGGCGGGCACCGTACCGCTCCCGCGCCGCCGCCCCACGCCGACCCTGGTCGCCGAGCACGGCCGCCGGGTGCCCCGGCCGGTCTCCGCGGTCCCGGACCCCGAACCGGCCCAGGGCGCCCCCGAAGCGACCCGGGCCAGGACCGGCCAGGCCCAGGGCACGGCCCTGCCGCGCCGGGTCCGGCAGGCCAGCCTCGCGCCCCAGCTCAAGAACGCCCCGGCCCCGGCACCCGCCGAAGCCGCCGCCGAATCGGTGGAGGACCGCGACGCGGAGGACGTACGCCGCCGCATGTCCGCGCTCCAGCGCGGCTGGACGGCCGGACGTGACCAGCAGGCGCAGCAGAACGCGCAGCAGGACCCGCAGCAGGACGCACGCCGCGACGCCCGGCCCGAGGCCCGGCAGGACGTCCGGAACCAAGCACCGCAGCCGTCCGGGACCGAGGCCGGCACCCCTGCCGCCACCGGGCCCGGATACGAGAACGAAGGGGACGGTCGATGACCGCACCGCAGTCCGGCAACGACACCAGGGGCCGCGGCTCCGGCCCGCTCAACTGGCTTCTCGACGAGCTCGTGGACAAGGTCGCCAGCATCCGCAAGGCGGTGGTCCTCTCCGGCGACGGCCTGCCCACCGGCAGCTCCAAGGACCTCACCCGCGAGGACAGCGAGCACCTGGCGGCCGTGGCCTCCGGATTCCACAGCCTGGCCAAGGGCGTCGGCCGCCACTTCGACTCGGGCAAGGTCCGCCAGACCGTGGTCGAGCTGGACGAGGCGTTCCTGTTCGTCATGGCCGCCGGGGACGGCAGCTGCCTGGCGGTCCTCGCCGACTCCGACTCCGATGTCGGGCAGGTCGCTTACGAGATGACCCTCATGGTCAAGCGCGTCGGTGACCACCTGGCGACCGCCCCGCGCACAGGGCTGCCAGCCGGAGGGTGAGTCGTACGGCATGAGCGATTCAGGCCAGGACCACCCCGCCCGCTTCCCCCACCCCGCCCGCGACGAGGCGCCCGGCCAGCCTTCCGACCAGCCGTCCGACCAGGCGCCCGAGCAGTGGTTCGACGACGAGGCGGGTCCCGTCGTGCGCCCGTACGCGATGACCCGCGGCCGGACCAGCCACGCGGGCCAGCACCGGCTCGACCTGATCGCCCTCGTGGTCGCGGAGCCCGCGGCCGACGACCCGGTCTGGGACGCGACGCTGTCCCCGGAACACGCCCACATCCTCGGACTGTGCCGACAACGCCCGCAGTCCGTCGCGGAACTCGCGGCGGAGCTCGACCTCGCGGTCGGTGTCGTACGCGTCCTGATCGGCGACCTCGTCGACGACGAACTGGTCCACGTGACCAGGCCGGTCCCCCCGGCCGAACTGCCCGACGAATCCATACTGCGTGAGGTGATCGATGGCCTTCGGGCGCTCTAGCCGCACCGGCGCCATGCATGCCGTGACGCCGGTCGAGCCGCTGACCCTGAAGATCCTGGTCGCGGGCGGTTTCGGGGTGGGCAAGACCACCCTGGTCAGTGCGGTGAGCGAGATCAGACCGCTGCGGACGGAGGAACGGCTCTCCGAACCGGGCCGCCGCGTCGACGACACCGGGGGAGTGGAGGGCAAGAACACCACGACCGTGGCCATGGACTTCGGGCGCATCACGCTGCGCGAGGACCTGGTGCTCTACCTGTTCGGCACGCCCGGACAGGACCGGTTCTGGTTCCTGTGGGACGAGCTGGCCCAGGGTTCCCTCGGGGCGGTCGTCCTCGCGGACACCCGGCGCCTCGCCGATTGCTTCGCCGCCGTCGACTACTTCGAACGGCGCGAGATCCCCTTCGTGGTGGCGGTGAACTGCTTCGACGGCGCCGACCGCCACCCCGTGGTGTCCGTGCGGGAGGCGCTCGACCTCACCCCGGAGGTGCCGGTCCTGCTGTGCGACGCCCGGGACCGGGAGTCCGTGAAGGACGTCCTGGTGGGGGTCGTGGAGCATGCGATGACGCTGGCGCGGGCCCGGCGCCGGAGCCTGACGGCCGGGGCCTGACCCCGGCGGACGACCCCGGCCGCCGGCCCGTGACATGGAGGCGGCCCGTACCCCCGCCGACTGGGGTACGGGCCGCAGCTCTCATGGGGGGATCAGGGGTCCCGGTCGCGGAGCGGGACTGTGGAGAGAGTGTGAACCCGCCGTCAGGGGCCGTCAAGCGTGTGGACAACAGCCCCTGTTCAGCCAGTGTCCGGCGCCGGGCTCACCGCACCGCGACGACCGCGGAGCCGTGGCCGAACAGCCCCTGGTTCGCGGTGATTCCGGCCCGCGCCCCCGGCACCTGGCGGTCCCCGGCGGTACCCCGCAGCTGCCAGGTCAGCTCACACACCTGGGCAATGGCCTGCGCCGGGACCGCCTCGCCGAACGAGGCCAGCCCGCCACTGGTGTTGACCGGGATCCGCCCGCCGAGCGCGGTCGCGCCCTCCCGTACGAGCTTGGCCCCTTCGCCCTGCCCGCACAGGCCGATGTCCTCGTACCACTCCAGCTCCAGCGCGGTGGACAGGTCGTACACCTCGGCCAGCGAGAGGTCGTCGGGCCCGAGCCCCGCCTCCTCGTAGGCCGCCCGTGCGATCGAGGCCCTGAAGGACCCCGCCGCAGGCTCCACCGCGGTCACCGAGTCGGTGGCGATGTCCGGCAGGTCCAGGACCGTACGGGGATACGTGGGCGTCACCGTGGACACGGCCCGGATCCGCACCGGGTCGGCGACCCCCCGGGAGCGGGCGAAGTCCATGCTGCTCAGCACGAGCGCCGCGCCCCCGTCGGAGGTGGCGCAGATGTCGAGCAGCCGCAGCGGATCGGCGACGATCGCCGAGGCGGCCACCTCCTCGGCCGTCACGGCCTTGCGGTAGCGGGCGTTCGGGTTGAGCAGCCCGGCCGCCGCGTTCTTCACCTTGACCTGCGCGAAGTCCTCCCCGGTGTCCCCGTAGAGGGCCATGCGCCTGCGGGCGTACAGCGCGAAGTAGGCGGGGTTCGTGGCCCCCAGGACCCGGAAGCGCAGCCAGTCCGGGTCGTCCGGCCGGTCCCCGCCCGCCGGGGCGAAGAACCCCTTCGGCGCGGCGTCCGCCCCGACCACCAGCACCACGTCGGCCAGTCCGGCCAGGATCTGCGCGCGGGCCGCCCCGATGGCCTGGGCTCCGGACGCGCAGGCCGCGTACACGCTGGTCACGCGCGCGCCCTGCCAGCCGAGGGCCTGGGCGAAGGTGGCGCCGGCCACGTAGCCGGGGTAGCCCGACCGTACGGTGTCGGCCCCGACGATGGACTGCACGTCGGTCCACTCCAGCCCGGCGTCGGCGAGCGCGGTCCGGGCGGCGGCCCGTCCGTACTCGACGAAGCTGCGTCCCCACTTGCCCCACGGGTGCATACCGGCCCCGAGGACGGCTATGTCTGCGGAGGAGCCGCTCATTCCTTCACCTCCACCGGCCGGAAGTGCCAAGTGGTCCAGGTGGTGGCGGACTCGGCGTCCTCGTTCAGCACGCCGCCCACCACCTCGACCTCCATCCCGACCGCCAGATCGGCGACCGTCACCCCGGGCACCGTCTGCCCGAGCACGACCATCCCCTCGGCCTCCAGCTCCACGGCGACCAGGGTGTACGGGGTCCAGGGCGCGTCCGGGTCGGACACGTACGGCGCGGGCGGCCGGTACCGGCCGTCGGTGTAGGACCAGACGCGGCCGCGCGGGGACAGCTCGGTCTGCGCGAGCTCGCCGCCGCCGGGACAGTGCGGATTGCGGCAGTACGCGTCCTCGCGCGGGAAGAACACGGCGGCGCAGGCGGAGCACCGGGTGCCGAGCAGCCGGAAGCCGCCGGCGGGCGCGACGCCCTCCGCCGCGTCGTCCCCGGTGAACCACCCGCTGACGACGGGTGTGCGTGTGCGTTCCAAGACCCCTCCCGAAACAGACTCCTGATGATCTGACGATCCGTCAGGAGTCTGTCATGGGAACACCCGGTCGGCACGGGTTCTCGGCGAGCCACTTCCGCGCGATCTCGCCCAGCTCCGCGTCCCGCCCGGCCAGCATCATCCGGATCATCTGCGCGTCCCCGCGCAGCGACCAGCCCGGATTCCCGAAGGTGGCCGGGTTGTTCCCCTCGATGAGGAAGTGCGCGGGCCATGCCGTCCCGTACCCGATGAGGGGGAGTGCGGCGAGGTAGCGCCTGCGCCCGCGCGCCAGTCCGCAGGCGGTGACGGCGAGGCCGGTGAGGGTGCCGGTGAGATGGATCCACCGGGTGGCGGCGCGGGAGTGCATCGCCACGTAGTAGGGCCAGAACTCCTCGTAGGAACCGAATGTCATGCCGGGCACCGTACTCAGGGGTGGACGGCGGCGACAGAGACGGGGAAGTCGAAGTACGTGTCCGGGAACGCCTCCGGCCTGTACGTGAAGTGCCACCACTCCTCGGGCAGGTTCACGAACCCCTGGGCGGCGAGCACCCGCCCGAGCAGATCGCGGTGCTCGCGGGCCGGGCCGGTGACGAGCGGGCTGTCGGTGTGCGCGAGCGGATCGAAGCGGTCGAAGGGGGTCCCCATGTCCACGGGCTCCCCGCCGGGGCCGGTCAGTGTCAGGTCCACGGTGCTCCCGCGACTGTGCCCCGACCTCTCGGCGATGTACCCCTCCGGGATCAGCCGGTCCTTGTCCACCCGGGGGTAGTACTCCGCCTTCGTGCTCTGATCCGCCGGGTCCCCGGCCCAGCGCACGAACCGGTCCACGGCCCGCTGCGGCCGGTAGCAGTCGTGGACCAGGAGGGAGTACCCGCGCCGCAGCACCTCGCGCTGTGCCCGCCGCAACGCCCGGGCGGCGGGCCGCGCGAGGAGGCAGGCAGGCTCCTCGTAGCCGTCGACGACGGCCCCGGTGAAGTTGTGCGCGGTGGCGTACCGCATGTCCTGGCCGATGGTCGGATCGACCTCCGCCAGCACGGCGAACCCGGGGGCCGGGGGCGGGGACCCGCCGGCCGTCGCTCCCGCACTTCCCGAAACGGCCGCGAGGACCGCAGCGACCGCACCGACCACAACGAGCGTCGTCCTCATGTCCCTTGGCATACCATCGCCGCATGCCGGCACACCTGAGGGACTCGCACTGCTCCACCTGCGGAGCACTGTTCGATTCGGCCGACTGGCCCCGTACCTGCCCCTCGTGCGGCCAGGTCGCCTACCGCAACCCGCTCCCGGTCGCGGTGGCCCTCCTGCCCGTCGAGGACGAGCTCGGCACCGGCCTGGTGGTCATCACCCGCACCATCGAGCCGGCCCTCGGCGGCGTGGCCCTGCCCGGCGGGTTCATGGACTTCGGCGAGGACTGGCGTACGTCGGTCGTCCGCGAACTCCGCGAGGAGACCGGCATCGAGGCCCCGGCCCACGAGGTGACCCTGGCGGCCGCCCACAGCTCCCCGGCCGGCCACCTGATCCTCTTCGGCCTCCTCCCCACCCGCCCGGCCTCCGCCCTGCCCGCGTCCGCCCCCACGGACGAGACCACGGGCTGGCACGTCCTGCGCGGCCCGCAGCCGCTGGCGTTCCCGCTGCACACGAAGGCGGCGGGGGACTGGTTCGCGGGGCGGTACGCGTAAGCGCACTGCGCCGCCCGCGTCCGCCGAGCGGTGAGGGGAACACCTTTACCGAACTCTGATGGCATGCTCCGGTCAAATCTGCCAGGCTTCCGGCAGCCGTCACCCCCGCGGCTGCCATCCGGCGCACCCAGGTCGGCCGGGCAGCCACCGAGCAGGCCGGAATCCCGGCCGCCTCAAAGGAGTTTCGTGTGAGATCAACCCCCCACAAGGTCCTCGCCGCGAGCGCTTTCGCCATCGCCGCGCTGATCGCCGCCGCACTTCCCGCCACCTCGGCGGCAGCGGCCCCGGCCGCACCCGCCGCACCCGCCGCCTGCACGCCGACCCAAGTGGTCGGCAACGGCGGCTTCGAGAGCGGTACTTCACCCTGGACCCAGTCCCAGACCAGCGTGATCACCAACCGCGCCGGCCAGACCGCCCACGGCGGCACCTACTTCGCCTGGCTGAACGGAGTCGGCAGCACCCACACCGACACCCTCTCCCAGAGCGTCACGATCCCCTCCGGCTGCAGCACCGCCACCCTGACCTTCTGGCTCCACATCGGCACCGCCGAGACCACCACGTCCACGAAGTACGACAAACTGACGGCGAAGATCGGCACCACGACGCTGGCGACGTACTCGAACCTCGACAAGAACACCGGCTACGTCCAGAAGTCCTTCGACGTATCGGCGTTCGCGGGCCAGACCGTCAGCGTCGCCTTCACCGGCACCGAGGACTCCAGCCTCCAGACGAGCTTCGTCGTCGACGACATCGCCCTCGACACCTCCGGCGGAACCGTCCCGCCCGCGGACAACGCGCGCACTCCGGCGACGCCCGCGTACACCGTCGACCTGAGCAGCAACGCGAGCGGCACCGGCTGGACCGGCCACGAGAGCGCGAGCTTCACCAACGCCTCGGCCACCGCCCTCAGCGAGGTGTACCTGAGGCTGTGGGACAACTACCACGGCACCTGCGCCGCCATGCCGATCACCGTCACCAACGTCACCGGAGGCACCGCGGGCGCGCTGTCCGTCGGCTGCACCGCCCTCCAGATCACCCTGCCGACGCCGCTGGCACAGGGGCAGAGCGCCACGATCGGCTTCGACCTGGGGATCACCGTTCCCAGCGGCGCCGACCGGTTCGGCTACGACGGGGCCTTCAGCATGGTCGGCAACGCCCTGCCGGTGCTCGCGGTCCGGGACGGAGCGGGCTGGCACCTGGACCCGTACACCAACAACGGCGAGTCCTTCTACTCGCTGGCCTCCGACTTCAAGGTGACCCTGGACCACCCCACTTCCCTGCTGGTGCCGGCCACGGGCGCCTCGGTCGACACCCCGGGAACCAGCGGGCGCACCGTCACCACCGCCACCGCCACCAAGGTCCGCGACTTCGCCTGGGCCGCCGGCCCGTTCAGCAAGATCTCCGGCACCTCGGCCTCCGGCACCCCGGTCAACATCTACTCCGTCTCGGGCATCAGCGCCTCCGACTCGCAGTCGATGCTCACCACCGCGAAGTCCGCGGTGGACGCCCACTCCGCCCGCTTCGGGGCCTACCCGTACGGTGAGCTGGACGCGGTGATCGACAACAACTACTGGTTCGGCGGCATGGAGTACCCCGGGTTCGTCCTCGACCTGGTCAGCACCACGGCCCTCACCCACGAGATCGCCCACCAGTGGTGGTACGGCATCGTCGGTGACGACGAGTACACCAGCCCCTGGCTGGACGAGTCGTTCACCGACTACGCCACCGACCTCGCGCAGAACAAGACCGGCGCGAGCTGCTGGAACAGCGTCTCCTGGGCCTCGTCGGCCGAGAAGATCACCAACTCGATGGCCTACTGGGACACCCACTCGTCCCGCTACTCCACCGTCGTCTACGGCTACGGCAAGTGCGCCCTGCACGACCTGCGGCGCGTCCTCGGCGACACGGTCATGGCCAAGCTCCTGAAGGACTACGCCACTTCGCACTGGTACGGAGTCTCGACCACAGCCGAGTTCAAGGCGGCCGCCCAGGCCGCCACGACCACGGACCTGACCTCGTTCTGGACCACGCACCGCATCGACGGCTAGCAGGACCCGGTTCGCCGCGGGGGCGCCTCCTACGGGCGCCTCCCGCGGCGGATCCGGCCGCTCCTCAGAGCCCCCGCACCACCACGCCCTCCACCGGCGCTCCCGCCTCGTCCTCCACCACCACCGCGTCCCCCGCCCACCGCACGGTGTACCGCTCCACCTCGCCCGGCTCGAAGCCCGGCCCGGGATCGCGGACCACCAGCCCGCCGCCCGTACGGCCCCGCGCCGGCGCCCAGGCCTCCAGGACCACCGACCCGTCGGCCGCGGCGACCGGCAGGAGCGAGCCCGCCCGGGCCAGCACCGGGATCCGGTCCACGGGGGCGTCCAGCAGCACCTGGCCCGGACCCTCGTAGGCCGCACCCGTCGCCGTGTCGTACCAGCGGCCGCGCGGCAACCGCACCGCCCGCCGGTCCGAGCCGCACTCCAGCACCGGAGCCACCAGCAGCGCGTCGCCCAGCAGGAACGCGTCCTCGCAGTCCCGCAGCGCCCGGTCCTCCGGCGTCCCCCACCACAGCGGCCGCACGTACGGGGCTCCCGTCCGCCGCGCCAGATGGGCCAGCGTCACGAAGTACGGGCGCAGCCGCTCCCGTTCCAGCAGCACGGCCCGG
Organism: Streptomyces sp. GL_140; assembly: GCF_057834465.1. Lineage (NCBI taxonomy): Bacteria > Bacillati > Actinomycetota > Actinomycetes > Kitasatosporales > Streptomycetaceae > Streptomyces > Streptomyces sp. GL_140. The sequence continues at coordinate 1,519,828 of NZ_CM174404.1, read as the reverse complement.
GCCGCCCCGGTCGTCGCCTCCCCGAACTCCCACGGCTCCCGCCGCCCCGCGAAGATCGCCGAGTGCGTCCGGAACAGCGGCAGGTACGAACCCAGTTGCAGCCACCGCAGGTACAACTCCGTTGAGGGCGAACCCCAGAAGCCGCCGACGTCGGGGCCCGAGTACGGCACCCCGCACAGGCCGAGCCCCAAAACCAGCGCCAGCGAGGCCCGCAGCCCGTCCCAGCTGCTCTCCACGTCCCCCGACCAGGTGCCCCCGTACCGCTGCATGCCCGCCCACCCCGACCTGGAGAACAGGAACGGCCGCTCGGCCGGGCGCAGTCGTACCAGTCCCTCCCAGCCCGCCCGCGCCATCCCCAGCGCGTACACGTTGTGCGCGGCCCGGTGGTCCCCGCCCGCCCCGTCCAGGACGTGCCGCGCCGACCGGGGGAGCGTGCGGTCCCCGAACGGGGCGAAGGAGACCGGCTCGTTCATGTCGTGCCAGATCCCGGCGAAGCCCTGCGCGAGCCGTTCCCCGTAGAGCCCGCCCCACCACTCCCGCGCGGCCGGATCGGTGAAGTCCGGGTACGCGCATTCGCCCGGCCACACCTCCCCGCGGACCTCCCGGCCCGCCGCGTCCCGTACGAAGGCCCCGTGCTCGCCGACCGCCAGGCCCGAGGCGTGTACCGGATCGCCCGCCTTCACCGCCGGGTCGACGATCGAGACCAGGCGTACGCCGTCGTCCGCCAACTCGGCGGCCAGCCCCGGCAGATCGGGGAACCGCTCGCGGTCCACCGTGAAGACCCGGTGCTCGTCGTAGTGGTCGATGTCCAGATGGACGGCCGAGAGCGGCAGGCCCCGTTCCGCGTACCCGGCCACGATCCGGCGCACCTCCGCCGCGCTCCCGAACCCCCACCGCGCGTGCTGGTACCCGAGCGCCCACTCCGGCGGCACGGCCGCGCCGCCCGTCAGCCCCGACCAGCCCTGCAGCACCCGCGCGGGCGGGCCCACCAGCACCCAGCAGCGCAGGGGACCGCCCTCCATGCGCAGCTCGCAGCTCCCCGGCCGGTCCGCACCCGATCCGGCCCCCTCCTCGCCCTCCCGCAACACCACCCGCCCGTCCCAGGTGTTGTCGTGGAACACCAGGTGCGTCCCGGCGTCCGCCACCACCAGCTGTACCGGCATGGTGATGTACAGCGGGTCCCCGGTCCGGCCGAACCCGTGCTTCGGGTCGGTGTTCCACAGCCGGTAGGAGCCGTCCCTGAGCCGGGGCCCCGCCGCCCGCCCGCCGAGCCCGAACACCCGCGCGTCCGCCGGGACCTCGCTGCGCAGCAGCCACCGGGCCCCGTGCCCGCCGCCGTCCTCCACCGGTTCCCACCAGCGCGGCGGCAGCTCGCGGCGCAGCACCGTCCCGCCCGGGGTGCGCACCTCCACCGCCCCGTGCCGGGACACCGCGACGGTCACCCGCTCGGAGACCACCCGCCAGCCGCCCTCGGTGTCCGGTTCGAGCACGGCGCGCGGATCGGCCTCCGGCCCGCCACCGACCACGGCGTACGAGGGGGTGGGCGCGGCCCCGTCCCAGCTCCAGAACACCGCCCCGCCCACGGTGACCCGTACCAGCAGCTCCGAACGGGCGAACCGCAGCACGCCCCCGCCCGGCCGGGGCTCCGTACCGGTCAGCAGACCCGGCACCCGGGCCCGTTCCGCGCCCCGGGGTGCGAGCCCCGCTCTGTCCACGCGCCGGTTGCGCCAGGCCGAGCGCCAGGCGCGCCTCCCCCGCTCGCTGCCGAGCTCCTTCACCGCACGTACCAGCTCACGACCGTCCATGGCGCCCACCCTGCCACCGGCACCTGCCCGGGACGGCTGCGTTCAACTGCCGTTCACTCTCAAAAGGATCACAAGGGACCGCCCATGACGGCTCTGGTGCGGATGTCGATCACATGGCATCGTCCCTGTGTGCCTCCGCGCGCCCACCCCGAGCGCGGTGACACCGTACGAACACCACAAGACGCACCACACGACGCACCACACGACACACCAGCCGACACGACACGCCCACGAAGCGCGAGCCGCAGACGTGACCGGGAGCCGACGCATGACCGCAGCAGCCACCCCCTCCGAGCCCCTCTGGTCCCCGGGCCCCGACCGGATCGCCGCGGCCCGGATCACCGCTTTCCAGGCCTGGGCCGCCGAACACCACGGCGCCCCCGCCGACGGCGGCTACCCGGCCCTGCACAGCTGGTCCGTCGACGAGCTCGACACCTTCTGGCAGGCCGTCGCCGAATGGTTCGAGGTCCGCTTCACCACCCCGTACCGGTCGGTCCTCGCCGACCGGTCCATGCCGGGCGCACAGTGGTTCCCCGGCGCCACCCTCAACTACGCCGAGCACGCCCTGCGCGCCTCCGAGGACCCGGCGCGCGCCGACGACGCCGCCCTGCTGTACGTGGACGAGACGCACGAGCCCACCACCGTCACGTGGGCCGAGCTCCGCCGCCAGGTCGGCGCACTCGCCGCCGAACTGCGCGCCCTGGGCGTAAGCCCCGGCGACCGGGTCAGCGGCTACCTCCCCAACATCCCCGAGGCCGTCACCGCGCTCCTCGCCACCGCCGCGGTCGGCGGAGTCTGGACCTCCTGCGCCCCCGATTTCGGCGCCCGCAGCGTCCTGGACCGCTTCCAGCAGGTCGAACCGGTGGTGCTCTTCACCGTCGACGGCTACCGCTACGGCGGCAAGGAGCACGACCGCCGCGACACCGTCGCCGAGCTGCGCGCCGAGCTCCCCTCGCTGCGCGCCGTGGTCCACATCCCGCTCCTCGGCACGCCGGCCCCCGCCGGGGCCCTGGAGTGGTCGGCCCTCACGGCAGGCACCGCGTCGTCGGAGGGGGGCGAGCCCGTCTTCGAGCCGGTCCCCTTCGACCACCCGCTGTGGGTCCTCTACTCCTCCGGGACCACCGGCCTGCCCAAGGCGATCGTCCAGTCCCAGGGCGGCATCCTCCTGGAGCACCTGAAGCAGATCGGTCTCCACTGCGACCTGGGTCCCGGGGACCGGTTCTTCTGGTACACCTCCACCGGCTGGATGATGTGGAACTTCCTCGTCTCCGGCCTGCTCACCGGGACCACCGTCGTGCTCTACGACGGCAGCCCGGGATTCCCCGACACTGGTGCCCAATGGCGCATCGCGGAGCGGACCAAAGCCACTCTGTACGGGACTTCCGCCGCCTACGTGATGGCCTGCCGGAAGGCGGAGGTCCATCCGTCCAGGGACTTCGACCTGTCCTCGGTCAAGTGCGTGGCGACCACCGGCTCCCCGCTGCCGCCCGACGGCTTCCGCTGGCTGCACGACGAGGTGGCCGAGGACCTCTGGATCGCCTCCGTCAGCGGGGGCACCGACGTCTGCAGCTGCTTCGCCGGCGCCGTGCCCACCCTCCCGGTCCACATCGGCGAGCTCCAGGCCGCCTGTCTGGGTACGGACCTCCAGGCGTGGGACCCGACCGGGAAGCCCGTCATCGGCGAGGTCGGCGAGCTCGTGGTCACCAACCCCATGCCGTCGATGCCGATCCGCTTCTGGAACGACCCGGACGGCAGCCGCTACCGCGACAGCTACTTCGAGATGTTCCCCGGCGTCTGGCGCCACGGCGACTGGATCACGATCACCGACCACGGCTCCGTGGTCATCCACGGCCGCTCCGACTCCACCCTGAACCGCCAGGGCGTCCGGATGGGCTCCGCCGACATCTACGAGGCCGTGGAGCGGCTCCCCGAGATCAAGGAGTCCCTGGTCATCGGCCTGGAGGAGCCGAACGGCGGCTACTGGATGCCGCTCTTCGTCCACCTTGCACCCGGCGCCGTCCTCGACGACGACCTCCGCGCCCGGATCAAGGCGACGATCCGCGAGGAGCTCTCCCCGCGCCACGTCCCCGACGAGATCATCGAGGTCCCGGGCGTCCCGCACACCCTGACCGGCAAGCGCATCGAGGTCCCGGTCAAGCGCCTCCTCCAGGGCGCCCCGATGGACAAGGCGGTCAACCCGGGCTCGGTCGACAACCTCGACCTCCTGCGCTTCTACGAGGAGCTCGCCCGCACCCGGCGCTGACCCCGGCGTCACTGTCAGTGGCTGTGATTACTCTGAGTGAGCAAGCGATCGCGCCACTCAGGGGGACCCGATGCCACGCTCGAACGACAGCAGGACCGGCACCACCGCGGGACGGCCCGCCCGTACCGCTCGCGGCGCCCGCGCCGGCAGGCGCCGCACACTGCGCCGCGAAGTCCCCGGCACCATCGGCCTCCTGGCCGACGCCGGGGACTTCGCGGCCATGCTCGGCTACCGCAGCTTCACCTTCGACGACCACCGCGACTACCTGGACCAGATCGACGGCCTGCTCCGCTCCCGCGCGGCCCAGGGCATCCACACCACCGTCACCCTCTTCGATCCCGAGGAGTACGCCGAGTACTGCACGGAGCACGGGCTCGACCCGGACACGCCCCAGGCCCGGACCCGCTTCACGGCCGAACTGGCCGGCACGGGCCCCGGCCTCCCGTACGCGGGCCAGCCCATCGACGAACTGGTCCCGCTCCTGGTCGACGAAGCCGTCCGCCAGGCCACCTGGGAGTACGCCACCACGCTGCTGGCCGGCGTGGGCAGCTGCGCCGACTGCGGGGAGGACATCGGGACCGCCTCCTTCGAGCGCGCGGCCGACGCGCTGGAACAGCTGGTCCGACGGGCCGGCCCCGGCCACCACCACCTGGTGTGCAGCGTCCCCACCGAGACCGAACAGCTCGTGGCCGTGCTCCATGTGGACACGAGCCCCGAGGGCCCGCCAAACATCGAGGGCCGCGAGGGCCTCGACTTCGTGACCGTCCTCGCCGCGGGCCTGGCCCTCGGCGGACCCGGGGGACTGGTCCTGCGCAGCGCTACCGAGGGCCACCCGGACCGCGTCCACGGCTGGCGCCTGGACCACGGCCGCCTGGTACCCCTCTCCGCGGCGGCCGTCTTCAACGCCTACTGCACCGACGCCGACACCGGAGACCCCGTCGCTCCGGAACCGGGCGTCGAACACCTACCCGGCTACGAAGTGGACACATCGGGGCCGCACCACTGACCCGAACGGGTGCGGCCCCGGAAACGGCCGAGGGGCCCTCGCCACCGGCGAAGGCCCCTCGATCGAAACGCACACCGTCCTGCGCGGTGCCCTCACGGGCGCGGTGTCTTCCTGAACTACTCGCCGGACAGCACGGCCTGGGCGGCCACGCGGGCCTCCTCGGCGCTGTCCGCGGCGCGCGCGGCCGCAGCCGCACGCTCGCACTGGGCGAGGGTGTACTTGGCGAGCGTCGCCCGGACGTAGGGAATCGAAGCGGCACCCATCGACAGGGAGGTGACACCCAGACCCGTCAGCACACAGGCCAGCAGCGGGTCGGAAGCGGCCTCGCCACAGACACCGCAGCTCTTGCCCTCGGCCTTGGCGGCGTCGGCCGACATGGCGATCAGGTCGAGCAGCGCGGGCTGCCACGGGTCCTGCAGTCGCGAGACGGCACCGACCTGGCGGTCGGCGGCGAAGGCGTACTGCGCGAGGTCATTGGTGCCCAGCGACAGGAACTCGACCTCCTGCAGGATCGAGCGCGCCCGCAGCGCGGCGGAGGGAATCTCCACCATCGCGCCGAACTTCGCCTGCAGACCGGCCTCGCGGCACGCGTCCGCGAACGCCTTGGCGTCGATCCGGTCCGCCACCATCGGGGCCATGACCTCGAGGTAGACCGGCAGCCCCGCGGAAGCCTTCGCCAGCGCGGTGAGCTGCGTACGCAGCACGTCCGGGTGGTCGAGCAGCGAGCGCAGACCACGGACACCCAGAGCCGGGTTCGGCTCGTCGGCCGGGGTCAGGAAGTCCAGCGGCTTGTCGGCGCCGGCGTCCAGGACGCGTACGACTACACGACCCTCGGGGAAGGCCTCGAGCACCTTGCGGTACGACTCGACCTGCTTCTCCTCGGTCGGAGCCTTCTTGCTGTCGTCCAGGAAGAGGAACTCGGTGCGGAACAGGCCCACACCCTCCGCCCCGGCATCGACGGCCGCCGGCACGTCGGCCGGACCACCGATGTTGGCCAGCAGCGGCACCTTGTGACCGTCGGACGTCGCGCCCGGACCAGAGGACGAGGAGAGAGCGGCCTTGCGCTCGGCGGCCGCGGCCTCCAGCTCGGCCCGCTTCGCCGCGCTCGGCTCCACGAACAGGTCGCCGGTGCTGCCGTCGACGGCGATGACCGTACCCTCGGCGATCTCGCCGGCGCCCGGAAGCGCCACGATGGCCGGCACGCCCAGCGCCCGCGCGAGGATCGCGCTGTGGCTGGTCGGGCCGCCTTCCTCGGTCACGAAACCGAGGACCAGCGCCGGGTCGAGCAGAGCCGTGTCGGCGGGAGCCAGGTCCCGCGCGATCAGTACGTAGGGCTCGTCGCTGTCCGGCACGCCCGGCATCGGCACGCCGAGCAGGCGCGCGACGATGCGGTTGCGCACGTCGTCCAGGTCGGCCACGCGGCCCGCCATGTACTCCCCGGCACCCGCGAGCAGCTCGCGGTACTGGGAGAAGGCGTCGTACACACCGCGCTCGGCGGTGCTGCCCACGGCGATCCGACGGTCGACGTCGGCCATCAGCTCAGGGTCCTGAGCGATCATGGCCTGAGCCTCGAGCACGTGCTGAGCCTCGCCACCGGCCAGCTGGCCGCGTGCGATCAGGTCGGCCGCAACAGCGTCCACGGCCTGACGGGCGCGCCCCTGTTCGCGCTCCGCCTCGTCCGCGTTGATCTGCTTGGCCGGCGGCTCGAGAACCGCCGTACCCATGTGCCGAACCTCGCCGATCGCCACACCGTGGCTCACGCCGACGCCTCGCAGCGTTGTCTCCATTTCACCCGTCTCCGATTGAGCGACGGCCCCGCCGCCGCGATGGATGTCCGACTCGCCTATGGAGGCGGACACGTCACTTCCAGCTGAAGAGGACGTCCGAAGTCTTCACGTCCCCGGGCTCGGCCACGTCGGAGAGGGAGTCCGCGGTTGCCTCCAGCGCCACGATGGGGCAGATGGAGGACTTGCCCGCGGTCTCGACGGCAGCGGGATCCCAGCGGATGACGGCCTGGCCGCGGGTCACGGTGTCGCCCTTGTTGACGAGGAGCTCGAAGCCCTCGCCGTTGAGCTGAACGGTGTCGATGCCCAGGTGCGTCAGCACACCGTGGCCTTCGCCGTCGACGACGACGTACGCGTGCGGGTGCAGGGAGACGACCACACCGTCGACGGGGGCCACCGCCTCCGAGAGCTCCTGCACGGGCTTGATGGCGGTGCCCGGTCCCACCATCGCGCCGGAGAACACCGGATCGGGCACTGCCGCGAGTCCGATAACGGTCCCGGCGAGTGGGGACGTCACGCTGGTCATGTGGGGCCTCCCAGGGGTGGGGCTACTTCGTGTCGCCGTCACAACCTGTCCTGGACGGCGTACTTTGAGAAGGGTAAGTCATGAGACGTCCCGGTTCCGTCTGAACTACACCTGTTGGTAGAGGTAGTGACGGAGGTCCCGAGCGAGTCAGGTGACAACCTAGTGGACTAGACCACCGGACTGGACCATACGCCTGAATCGATTTGCCTGGGCACCACCGGACCTGTACTGTCGAGACTCCCGCCAGGAAGCCCCGCGTGAACATTTCGCGAACGGCTGATGGACGGGACTCCTCCTCTCTTTTACTGATCTTGATCTCAACTTCTTTCCGCGTGCCTATTCGGCAAAACGGAGAGTGGTCAGGGAGACGGAAAAGGACTGATAGAGTCGGACTCACCGGAAAGGGAAAAGCGCGAAAGCGCAGGACCTGGAAGGCGGAAAACAAGCGAGACCGACTCTGATAGAGTCGGAAACGCAAGAACAACGAAGGAAGCGCCCGGAGGAAAGCCCCAGTAAGTGTTACTGAGGGTGAGTACAAAGGAAGCGTCCGTTCCTTGAGAACTCAACAGCGTGCCAAAAATCAACGCCAAAAAGTTGATACCCCGTCCACCTCGGTGGATGAGGTTCCTTTGAAAAAGACCTGTGAGGTCGCGGTTCTGCCGTGATGCTTGCAGGCAATTACACAGCGAGGACGCAGTGGACGGTCGGTCTTATTCCGACATGACTGTCCCGCTCTAAGTGCGTGTGCACCCGATTACGGGTAAACATTCATGGAGAGTTTGATCCTGGCTCAGGACGAACGCTGGCGGCGTGCTTAACACATGCAAGTCGAACGATGAAGCCCTTCGGGGTGGATTAGTGGCGAACGGGTGAGTAACACGTGGGCAATCTGCCCTTCACTCTGGGACAAGCCCTGGAAACGGGGTCTAATACCGGATAACACTCCTGCCTGCATGGGCGGGGGTTAAAAGCTCCGGCGGTGAAGGATGAGCCCGCGGCCTATCAGCTTGTTGGTGGGGTAATGGCCCACCAAGGCGACGACGGGTAGCCGGCCTGAGAGGGCGACCGGCCACACTGGGACTGAGACACGGCCCAGACTCCTACGGGAGGCAGCAGTGGGGAATATTGCACAATGGGCGAAAGCCTGATGCAGCGACGCCGCGTGAGGGATGACGGCCTTCGGGTTGTAAACCTCTTTCAGCAGGGAAGAAGCGAAAGTGACGGTACCTGCAGAAGAAGCGCCGGCTAACTACGTGCCAGCAGCCGCGGTAATACGTAGGGCGCAAGCGTTGTCCGGAATTATTGGGCGTAAAGAGCTCGTAGGCGGCTTGTCACGTCGGATGTGAAAGCCCGAGGCTTAACCTCGGGTCTGCATTCGATACGGGCTAGCTAGAGTGTGGTAGGGGAGATCGGAATTCCTGGTGTAGCGGTGAAATGCGCAGATATCAGGAGGAACACCGGTGGCGAAGGCGGATCTCTGGGCCATTACTGACGCTGAGGAGCGAAAGCGTGGGGAGCGAACAGGATTAGATACCCTGGTAGTCCACGCCGTAAACGTTGGGAACTAGGTGTTGGCGACATTCCACGTCGTCGGTGCCGCAGCTAACGCATTAAGTTCCCCGCCTGGGGAGTACGGCCGCAAGGCTAAAACTCAAAGGAATTGACGGGGGCCCGCACAAGCAGCGGAGCATGTGGCTTAATTCGACGCAACGCGAAGAACCTTACCAAGGCTTGACATATACCGGAAAGCATTAGAGATAGTGCCCCCCTTGTGGTCGGTATACAGGTGGTGCATGGCTGTCGTCAGCTCGTGTCGTGAGATGTTGGGTTAAGTCCCGCAACGAGCGCAACCCTTGTCCTGTGTTGCCAGCATGCCCTTCGGGGTGATGGGGACTCACAGGAGACCGCCGGGGTCAACTCGGAGGAAGGTGGGGACGACGTCAAGTCATCATGCCCCTTATGTCTTGGGCTGCACACGTGCTACAATGGCCGGTACAATGAGCTGCGATACCGTGAGGTGGAGCGAATCTCAAAAAGCCGGTCTCAGTTCGGATTGGGGTCTGCAACTCGACCCCATGAAGTCGGAGTTGCTAGTAATCGCAGATCAGCATTGCTGCGGTGAATACGTTCCCGGGCCTTGTACACACCGCCCGTCACGTCACGAAAGTCGGTAACACCCGAAGCCGGTGGCCCAACCCGTAAGGGAGGGAGCTGTCGAAGGTGGGACTGGCGATTGGGACGAAGTCGTAACAAGGTAGCCGTACCGGAAGGTGCGGCTGGATCACCTCCTTTCTAAGGAGCACAGTACCGATTGCAGACAAACGTTCTGCACGGTCAGCTCAGGGTGGAACGTTGATTAGTTGGCACGGTTTCCAAAACCTTCTGTGAGTACTGCTTCGGCGTGGAAAACAGTTTGAGTGGCGGGGATCGTGCTTGGCACGTTGTTGGGTATCTGAGGGTACGGCCGTAAGGTCTTATCTTCTGCGATGCCGGCCCCAGTGAACTTCACTTCTAGTAGGTGAGGGTGATGGGTGGCTGGTCGTTGCTTGAGAACTACACAGTGGACGCGAGCATCTGTGGCCAAGTTTTTAAGGGCGCACGGTGGATGCCTTGGCACCAGGAACCGATGAAGGACGTGAGAGGCCGCGATAGGCCCCGGGGAGCTGCCAACTGAGCTTTGATCCGGGGGTGTCCGAATGGGGAAACCCGGCAGTCGTCATGGGCTGTCACCCACTGCTGAACACATAGGCAGTGTGGAGGGAACGCGGGGAAGTGAAACATCTCAGTACCCGCAGGAAGAGAAAACAACCGTGATTCCGGGAGTAGTGGCGAGCGAAACCGGATCAGGCCAAACCGTATGCGTGTGATACCCGGCAGGGGTTGCGCATGCGGGGTTGTGGGAATTCTTTTGATCGGTCTGCCGGCCGGTCGGCGAGTCAGAAACCGTTGATGTAGTCGAAGGACATGCGAAAGGTCCGGCGTAGAGGGTAAGACCCCCGTAGACGAAACATCAGCGGCTTGCTTAAGAATCTCCCAAGTAGCACGGGGCCCGAGAAATCCCGTGTGAATCTGGCGGGACCACCCGCTAAGCCTAAATATTCCCTGGTGACCGATAGCGGATAGTACCGTGAGGGAATGGTGAAAAGTACCGCGGGAGCGGAGTGAAATAGTACCTGAAACCGTGTGCCTACAAGCCGTGGGAGCGTCGCCGTTATTCTTCGGAATAACGGTCGTGACTGCGTGCCTTTTGAAGAATGAGCCTGCGAGTTAGCGGTGTGTAGCGAGGTTAACCCGTGTGGGGAAGCCGTAGCGAAAGCGAGTCCGAATAGGGCGATTGAGTTGCACGCTCTAGACCCGAAGCGGAGTGATCTAGCCATGGGCAGGTTGAAGCGGAGGTAAGACTTCGTGGAGGACCGAACCCACCAGGGTTGAAAACCTGGGGGATGACCTGTGGTTAGGGGTGAAAGGCCAATCAAACTCCGTGATAGCTGGTTCTCCCCGAAATGCATTTAGGTGCAGCGTCACGTGTTTCTTGCCGGAGGTAGAGCACTGGATAGGCGATGGGCCCTACCGGGTTACTGACCTTAGCCAAACTCCGAATGCCGGTAAGTGAGAGCGTGGCAGTGAGACTGTGGGGGATAAGCTCCATGGTCGAGAGGGAAACAGCCCAGAGCATCGACTAAGGCCCCTAAGCGTACGCTAAGTGGGAAAGGATGTGGAGTCGCAGAGACAACCAGGAGGTTGGCTTAGAAGCAGCCACCCTTGAAAGAGTGCGTAATAGCTCACTGGTCAAGTGATTCCGCGCCGACAATGTAGCGGGGCTCAAGCGTACCGCCGAAGTCGTGTCATTGCAGCAATAGGGCCAACGCCCGCTGTGATGGGTAGGGGAGCGTCGTGTGCCGGGTGAAGCAGCAGCGGAAGCTAGTTGTGGACGGTTCACGAGTGAGAATGCAGGCATGAGTAGCGATACACACGTGAGAAACGTGTGCGCCGATTGACTAAGGGTTCCTGGGTCAAGCTGATCTGCCCAGGGTAAGTCGGGACCTAAGGCGAGGCCGACAGGCGTAGTCGATGGACAACCGGTTGATATTCCGGTACCCGCTTTGAAACGCCCAATATCGAATCAGGCGATGCTAAGTCCGTGAAGCCGTTCCGGACCCTTCGGGGAAAGGAAAGTGGTGGAGCCGACGAACCAGACTTGTAGTAGGTAAGCGATGGGGTGACGCAGGAAGGTAGTCCAGCCCGGGCGGTGGTAGTCCCGGGGTAAGGGTGTAGGCCGAGGGGTAGGCAAATCCGTCCCTCATATAAGGCTGAGACCTGATGCCGAGCCGATTGTGGTGAAGTGGATGATCCTATGCTGTCGAGAAAAGCCTCTAGCGAGTTTCATGGCGGCCCGTACCCTAAACCGACTCAGGTGGTCAGGTAGAGAATACCGAGGCGTTCGGGTGAACTATGGTTAAGGAACTCGGCAAAATGCCCCCGTAACTTCGGGAGAAGGGGGGCCATCACTGGTGAAGGAACTTGCTTCCTGAGCTGGGGGTGGCCGCAGAGACCAGCGAGAAGCGACTGTTTACTAAAAACACAGGTCCGTGCGAAGCCGTAAGGCGATGTATACGGACTGACGCCTGCCCGGTGCTGGAACGTTAAGGGGACCGGTTAGTCACATTTCGGTGTGGCGAAGCTGAGAACTTAAGCGCCAGTAAACGGCGGTGGTAACTATAACCATCCTAAGGTAGCGAAATTCCTTGTCGGGTAAGTTCCGACCTGCACGAATGGCGTAACGACTTCTCGACTGTCTCAACCATAGGCCCGGTGAAATTGCACTACGAGTAAAGATGCTCGTTTCGCGCAGCAGGACGGAAAGACCCCGGGACCTTTACTATAGTTTGATATTGGTGTTCGGTTCGGCTTGTGTAGGATAGGTGGGAGACTTTGAAGCTGTGACGCCAGTCATGGTGGAGTCGCCGTTGAAATACCACTCTGGTCGTGCTGGATGTCTAACCTCGGTCCGTGATCCGGATCAGGGACAGTGTCTGATGGGTAGTTTAACTGGGGCGGTTGCCTCCCAAAAAGTAACGGAGGCGCCCAAAGGTTCCCTCAGCCTGGTTGGCAATCAGGTGTTGAGTGTAAGTGCACAAGGGAGCTTGACTGTGAGACCGACGGGTCGAGCAGGGACGAAAGTCGGGACTAGTGATCCGGCGGTGGCTTGTGGAAGCGCCGTCGCTCAACGGATAAAAGGTACCCCGGGGATAACAGGCTGATCTTCCCCAAGAGTCCATATCGACGGGATGGTTTGGCACCTCGATGTCGGCTCGTCGCATCCTGGGGCTGGAGTCGGTCCCAAGGGTTGGGCTGTTCGCCCATTAAAGCGGTACGCGAGCTGGGTTTAGAACGTCGTGAGACAGTTCGGTCCCTATCCGCTGTGCGCGTAGGAATATTGAGAAGGGCTGTCCCTAGTACGAGAGGACCGGGACGGACGAACCTCTGGTGTGCCAGTTGTCCTGCCAAGGGCATGGCTGGTTGGCTACGTTCGGGAGGGATAACCGCTGAAAGCATCTAAGCGGGAAGCCTGCTTCAAGATGAGTATTCCCACCTCCTTGAGAGGGTAAGGCTCCCAGTAGACGACTGGGTTGATAGGCCAGATGTGGAAGCCCGGTAACGGGTGGAGCTGACTGGTACTAATAGGCCGAGGGCTTGTCCTCAGTTGCTCGCGTCCACTGTGTTAGTTCTGAAGTAACGAACTGTGTTCATATCCGGTTGGTTAACTTCATAGTGTTTCGGTGGTCATAGCGTTAGGGAAACGCCCGGTTTACATTCCGAACCCGGAAGCTAAGCCTTTCAGCGCCGATGGTACTGCAGGGGGGACCCTGTGGGAGAGTAGGACGCCGCCGAACAATCATTGTAGAAAGCCCCGTACCAGGGAACTGGTACGGGGCTTTTCTGCGTTTACGGGCCAGTCGGAGGCCTCCTGTAGGGTCAGGGGGCATCGTTCGACGCTTTTTCTACAGTCAGTGGAGGCCCCCGGGTGGAGGTCCAGGAGACTCGGGTTCAGACCGACCGAATTTTCACCATTCCGAACATCCTGAGCATGGCTCGCCTTGCCGGCGTACCCTTGTTCCTGTGGCTGATCCTGGCCAAGCACGACGGCTGGGCGCTCGCCGTTCTCATGCTCAGCGGGGTCAGTGACTACCTCGACGGGAAGTTGGCCCGGCGCTGGAATCAGATCAGCAGCCTCGGAAGGCTGCTGGATCCGGCTGCAGACCGGCTCTACATCCTGTCCACGCTGTTCGGTCTCACGTACCGCGGGATTCTGCCGATCTGGCTCACGGCGGCCCTGCTCGCACGGGAGCTGATGCTTCTGGTGATGGTCTGGATCCTGCGCCGCCACGGCTATCCGCCGCCGCAGGTCAACTTCCTGGGCAAGGCCGCGACCTTCAACCTGATGTACGCCTTCCCCTTCCTGCTGGTCAGTGAAGGGACCGGCTGGTTGGCCTGGACGGGCTCCGTTTTCGGATGGGCGTTCGCAGGATGGGGTACAACCCTCTACTGGTGGGCAGGAATCCTTTACGTGGTCCAAGTCCGCCGGCTGGTCAAGGCGGACGCCACGGCCGATTGAGCTCGCTCGGCGCCTGACTGACGCGCAGGAGTGGTCCAGTCACCGTCCGGGAGGGGCGAGGTCGGCTTAGACGCCGTCTCTCTAGGAGGACTCTTCCGACATGAAGGCCGTCGTGATGGCTGGTGGCGAAGGCACTCGTCTTCGCCCCATGACCTCAAGCATGCCCAAGCCGCTCCTGCCGGTGGCGAACCGGCCCATCATGGAGCACGTGCTCAGGCTGCTCAAGCGGCACGGGCTCAGCGAGACCGTGGTCACCGTGCAATTCCTGGCATCACTCGTCAGGAACTACTTCGGTGACGGCGAAGAGCTCGGAATGGAGCTCACTTATGCCAACGAGGAGAAGCCACTCGGGACCGCCGGCAGCGTGAAGAACGCCGAGGAGGCCTTGAAGGACGACACCTTCCTGGTCATCTCCGGTGACGCACTCACGGACTTCGACCTCACCGACCTCATCGCCTTCCACAAGGAGAAGGGCGCACTCGTCACGGTGTGCCTCACCCGGGTGCCGAACCCGCTGGAATTCGGCATCACCATCGTGGACGAGGAAGGCAAGGTCGAGCGGTTCCTGGAGAAGCCCACCTGGGGCCAGGTCTTCTCGGACACCATCAATACGGGCATCTACGTGATGGAGCCCGAGGTGTTCGACTACGTGAGCCCGGACGTATCGGTGGACTGGTCCGGTGACGTCTTCCCTCAGCTGATGAAGGAAGGCCGGCCCATCTACGGCTACGTGGCCGAGGGCTACTGGGAGGACGTAGGCACCCACGAGAGCTACGTCAAGGCCCAGGCCGACGTGCTCGAGGGCAAGGTCCAGGTCGACATGGACGGCTTCGAGATCTCCCCCGGGGTCTGGATCGCCGAAGGCGCCGAGGTGAGCCCGGACGCGGTGCTGCGCGGGCCGCTGTACATCGGGGACTACGCCAAGGTCGAAGCCGGTGTGGAGATCCGCGAGCACACCGTCATCGGGTCGAACGTGGTCGTCAAGAGCGGCGCGTTCCTGCACAAGGCCGTCGTGCACGACAACGTGTACATCGGCCCGCACAGCAACCTCCGGGGCTGTGTCATCGGGAAGAACACCGACATCATGCGGGCCGCCCGGATCGAGGACGGGGCCGTCATCGGGGACGAGTGCCTCGTCGGCGAGGAATCGATCATCCAGGGGAACGTGCGGGTCTACCCCTTCAAGACGATCGAGGCCGGCGCCTTCGTCAACACGTCGGTGATCTGGGAGTCCCGGGGGCAGGCGCATCTGTTCGGCGCCCGGGGCGTCAGCGGGATCCTGAACGTGGAGATCACCCCCGAACTGGTGGTCCGGCTCGCCGGTGCGTACGCGACGACCCTGAAGAAGGGGGCG
This sequence comes from Streptomyces sp. GL_140, assembly GCF_057834465.1. Taxonomy (NCBI): domain Bacteria; kingdom Bacillati; phylum Actinomycetota; class Actinomycetes; order Kitasatosporales; family Streptomycetaceae; genus Streptomyces; species Streptomyces sp. GL_140. The sequence continues at coordinate 1,504,474 of NZ_CM174404.1, read as the reverse complement.
ACGGTCACCACGGCCCGTGACCACTCCCGAGGGGCCAGGGCGCTCAAGCGCGCCGTGATCTCGGCCCTCCAGGCCAGCGCGATCAACGTCCGAGACCTGGAGAACGTACCGCTGCCCGTGGCGCGCCAGCAGACCGCCCGGGGCAGCGCCGGCGGAATCGTGCTGCGGACCTCGCCCGGTGTGCCGGACTCGGTGGACATCATGTTCCTCGACGAACGGGGGGCGGACCTCTCGCTCCAGGGGCAGCGGAAGCTGGACCGGGTGTACGCGCGCCAGGAGTACCGGCGGGCGTTCCCCGGCGAGATCGGCGACCTGCAGTTCCCGGGCAGCGTCTTCGACGCCTACACCGGTTCGCTGCTGCGCCGGGTGGACATCACCGGGGTCGCGGACTCCGGTCTCAAGGTGGTCGTGGACGCCTCCAACGGCAGTGCCGGGCTCGTGCTGCCCAGCCTGCTGGGCCGGCTCGGCGTGGACGCCCTCACCGTCAATCCGGGGCTCGACGAGTCCCGGCCGACGGAGACCGTTGAATCCCGGCGGGCCGGGCTGGTGCGGCTGGGCGAGATCGTCGCCTCCTCGCGGGCCGCCTTCGGGGTGCGCTTCGACCCGGTGGGCGAGCGGATCTCCCTCGTGGACGAGCGCGGGCGGATCATCGAGGACGACCGGGCACTGCTGGTCCTCCTCGACCTGGTGGCCGCCGAGAGGCGCAGCGGCAAGGTGGCGCTGCCGGTGACCACGACCAGGATCGCCGAGCAGGTGGCCGCGTACCACGGCACCCAGGTGGAGTGGACGACGACCTCGCCCGACGACCTGACCCGGGTCGGCCGGGCGGAGAACACCATCTTCGGCGGCGACGGGCGGGGCGGTTTCATCGTCCCGGAGTTCAGCAGCGTCTTCGACGGGTCGGCGGCCTTCGTGCAGCTGATCGGGCTCGTGGCGAGGACACAGCTCACCCTGAGCCAGATCGACGCCAGGATCCCGCGGGCGCACGTGCTCAAGCGGGACGTGCCGACCCCGTGGGCCGTGAAGGGGCTCGTCATGCGCCGGGTCGTCGAAGCGGCCGGTGACCGGCAGGTGGACACCACCGACGGGGTACGGGTGGTCGAGGCCGACGGGCGGTGGGCGCTGGTGCTGCCGGACCCCGCGGAGGCGGTCACCCATCTGTGGGCCGAAGGTCCCGACGACGCGTCCGCGCAGGATCTGCTGGACGGCTGGGCAGAGGTGGTGGACGGCGCCGGGCACTGAGCGCCCCGTACGGAACGCGACAGGTCCGCCGGAACGCGGTAGGTCCGCAAGTCCGGTGGGCCGGGCGGGGTGAAGCCCCTGCCCGGCCCACCGGACGGGCGCATTCGGCGTGTGCGGTGCCGACATGCGACGATGTGCGGCATGTCGCAGCCGCCCCACAACCGGAGTTCGGCGCAGCCTCCCGCGCGCCCGGACGCTTCCATGTCGCTGCTGACGCACGTGATGGACCACAGCCTCGACGAGGGCTACGCGGAGGCCTCCGCCCGGCGCGAGTCGGACGGCACGGCGGGCCTGCCGCGCACGCTCAAGGCCAAACTGGGGCTCGCCGCAGGGCTGGTGCTCGCCGCGATGGTCGTCACGCTGGGTGCCGCGCAGGCGCGGGTCGCCGCGCCGGTGCTGGCCAAGGAGCGTCAGGAACTCATCGACCGGGTCGACCGGGCCGACGCGCACGCGGACGGCCTGGAGCGGGACATCGAGAGGCTGCGGGGCACCGTCGCCGACCGGCAGCGCGAAGCGCTCAAGCAGCACGGCGGTGACCAGGGGCAGCTCGTGGCGCTGCTGTCCGGGGCCACGGAGGTGCGCGGGCCGGGGATCAAGCTGACGGTGGACGACGCCAAGGGCGCGTCCACGGGCAACGGTTCCAAGCCGCGCGAGAACACGGGTTTCTCGGACACCGGCCGACTCCGCGACCATGACATGCAGAAGATCGTCAACGGGCTGTGGCAGTCCGGGGCCGAAGCGATTTCGATCAACGGGCAGCGGCTGACGTCGCTCTCGGCGATCAGGGCCGCCGGTGACGCGATACTGGTCGACAACAGGCCGTTGGTGCCTCCGTACGAAGTGCTGGCGATCGGCGACAAGAAGCGGCTCGGAACCACGTTCCAGGACTCCGCGGACGGCCAGTACCTGCACGTGCTGCAGGAGAGCTACGGGATCCGCTACAGCCTGTCTCCCGAGGACGAGGTACGGCTGCCCGCCGCGTCGAGCCTGACCGTACGTACAGCTACAGCAGTAGAGCAGCAGAAGGGTGCATCGTGATCGCGGTACTGGGCCTCGTGGTCGGAGTGGTGGTCGGACTTCTGGTCCGGCCCGAAGTGCCGGCCGTGGTGGAGCCTTATCTCCCGATCGCCGTGGTGGCGGCGCTGGACGCGGTGTTCGGGGGCTTGCGCGCGATGCTGGACGGCATCTTCGTGGACAAGGTCTTCGTGGTGTCGTTCCTGTCCAACGTGGTCGTGGCCGCGCTGATCGTCTTCCTCGGCGACAAGCTGGGCGTCGGTTCGCAGCTGTCCACGGGTGTGGTCGTCGTTCTGGGCATCCGCATCTTCTCCAACGCCGCGGCCATCCGCCGGCACGTGTTCCGGGCGTGAGGCCGATGAGTACGAACGACACCCCGCCCGAGGAGCCGAGGGGTCCGGGGCAGCCGCCGAAGCAGGAGCCGGCCGCTCCCACCGGTCCGGCCGAGGAGCGCGCGGCGTGGAACCCGCCACCGCAGGAGGAGCCGGTCGCGCGAGACGCCCCGGCCGAGCCCGAGGAGACCGGCCGGCAGCGGCTGGCCGCCGGGCTGTGGCCGCCGCGGGTGAGCCGGGCTCAACTGATCGTCGCGGTGCTGCTGTTCGTCCTGGGGCTCGGTCTGGCGATCCAGGTACGGTCCAACAGCGACTCCAGCGCGCTGCGCGGTGCCCGTCAGGAGGACCTCGTACGGATCCTCGACGAGCTGGACGGGCGCACCAAGCGGCTGGAGGACGAGAAGCAGAAGCTCGACGAGCAGCGCCGGGAGCTGGAGAGCAGCTCCAACCAGGCCGAGGAGGCCCGGAAGCAGACCGTCGAGAAGGAACGTCAACTCGGGATCCTGGCCGGTACGGTGGCCGCGCAGGGGCCGGGGATCGTGCTGAAGATCTCCGATCCCAAGAACCAGGTGCAGTCGGACAAGCTGCTGGACACCCTCCAGGAGCTGCGTGCGGCCGGGGCCGAGGCGATCCAGATCAACGGCGTGCGGATCGTGGCGGGCTCGTATTTCTCGGACGAGGGCGGCGGGGTCGCGATCGACGGTAAGAAGATCACACAGCCCTATGAATTCAAGGTGATCGGCAAGCCGCAGGACCTGGAGCCGGCGCTCAACATTCCGGGCGGCGTGGTCCAGTCGCTGGAGAAGGAGCAAGCGGTCGTCACCGTCACACGACCGGCGAAGATCGTCGTGGATGCCTTGCGGGCTGCGAAGCAGCCTGACTACGCTCGGTCGTCATCGCCGTGAGGCGGGACGCAGAGCAGACCGGCTCACGCGGGCGAATGCCTGCGGGGGGTCGGCGCACCGAAGTCGTGGTACGTGGTGGAAACTGTCTGATGGTTACGGACGTTGTGAGAATGTCCGGGTCGGCAGGTGTTGCATTCGGAGTTCGTCCTGCCCCACGGGCGGGTCTGTTTCGGTCAAGGGGAATCGCCCGTGAAGTTGTTTGAGAAGTTGTTCGGCAAGAAGAACCGCGAGGAAAGTGGCGCGGCCAGGCACCGCGCGGGGCATGGAGACGTGGAAGGGCAGGGCGACCGGCCGCTCTTCCGTGACGAGGTTGCGGGCGCGGGTGATATTTCGGGCGCACAGGGCGCGTCGACTGTTGACCCTGCCGGTACCGGACGCATAGGTTTCGGTGAACCATCAACCTCAAGTACGGGTGGAGGGTTTAACCCCGACCCGTATGCCACCAATGCCTCCGCGGGGCAGCCGCGGCGCGAGGAGCCGTCCATGTCGGCCGAGCAGATTTGCAGCAGGTGCGGGCACCGCAGCGATGCGGCGAGCCGATTCTGCTCCAACTGCGGGGCGCCGTTGCGGGCGGGTCTGACGCCGGAGCGTGCCTCGGAGACCACGTCCACCATTTCGATCTCGGGCCTCGAGGCCTACGAGGCCGAGGTGTCGGGACAGACGCACGTGTCGTCCTCACTGTCCCCCGAGGCCCAGGCCGCGGTGGAAGCACTGCCTCCGGGTTCCGCTCTGCTCATCGTGCGGCGCGGCCCCAACTCCGGCAGCCGCTTCCTCTTGGACGGAGAGCTGACGACGGCCGGCCGGCACCCGCAGAGCGACATCTTCCTGGACGACGTCACCGTCTCCAGGCGCCATGTCGAGTTCCGCAGGAGCCACGACGGCGGCTTCACCGTCGCCGATGTCGGCAGCCTCAACGGCACGTACGTGAACCGTGAACCGATCGACTCCGTCTCCCTCCACAACGGCGACGAAGTGCAGATCGGCAAGTACCGGCTGGTCTTCTACGCGAGCCTGCGGGGCATCTGACCCTCCTCCGGATCCTGTCCGGGGGACTCCCCAGGGAAGGTCCCATGCTGCGCACCCCGACAGGCGGTGCCGGAAACGGCACCGCCGCCTCGGCCCGACGGCTGGTGAGCATCGGCACGGTGCTCACGATGCTGCGTGAAGAGTTCCCCGAAGTCACGATCTCGAAGATCCGCTTCCTGGAGGCGGAGGGGCTCGTGGAGCCCCGGCGCACACCATCCGGATACCGCAAGTTCAGCACCGACGACGTGGACCGCCTCGCCCATATCCTCCGGCTCCAGCGCGACCACTACCTTCCGTTGAAGGTCATCCGCGAGCAGCTCGACGCGCTCGCCCGCGGCGAGCAGATCCGTATCCCGGCGCCCGCCGCGCACGGGGAATCCGTCGACCCCACGAGTCCCGTGGTCCTGTACGGCGAGGTGGGCCGGGAGCGGTCGACCGTGGCCCGGGTGGGCCGGGCCGAGCTGATCGCCGCCGCGGAGGTGGACGAGGTACAGCTCATCGAGTGGGAGTCGTACGGGCTGATCGCGGAGGCACCCGGCGGTGGGTTCGACGCGGAGGCGGTCACCGTGGCCCGTCTGGTGGCCGATCTCGGCCGGTTCGGGCTGGAGCCGCGCCACCTGCGGGCGATGAAGGCTGCGGCCGACCGGGAGGCCGGCCTGGTCGAACAGGTCGTCGCACCATTGCGCCGCCACCGCAACCCGCAGACCAGGGCACATGCCGAGGCCACCTTGAAGGAGCTCGCGGGGCTCTCCGTGAGGCTGCACGAGGCCTTGGTGCAGACGGCGCTCGGGGTGCGGCTGCCCTGATCCGGGGGGCCTTCGGAGGAGTCGCGGGGGACTCCTCCGGGCGGCCTTGGGGGAGCCCGACTACCCAAACCGGCCGGGCAGGTCCTAGGGTTGCTGTGTGAACGAGCTCGACGTTGTGGGTGTCCGGGTGGAAATGCCCTCGAACCAACCGATCGTGCTCCTGCGTGAAGTGGGAGGCGATCGGTACCTCCCCATCTGGATCGGACCAGGGGAGGCGACCGCCATTGCCTTCGCGCAGCAGGGCATGGCTCCTGCCCGCCCGCTGACGCACGACCTTTTCAAGGACGTGCTGGAGGCGATCGGCGAGGAACTCACCGAAGTCCGGATCACGGATCTGCGGGAGGGTGTTTTCTACGCGGAGCTCGTCTTCGCCAGCGGGGTCGAGGTGAGCGCGAGGCCGTCCGACGCCATAGCGCTCGCCCTGCGCACCGGGACGCCGATCTACGGCAGCGACGGCGTGCTGGACGACGCCGGAATTGCGATCCCGGACGAGCAGGAGGACGAGGTGGAGAAGTTCCGCGAGTTCCTCGACCAGATCTCGCCCGAGGACTTCGGCACCGGCCCGCACTGAGCCGGGGCAGCGGCGTCCTCGGGGCGTTCCTGGACGCAGCCTCAAAGGAGATTGCAGCCCATTCGAGTAGCCTTTCCCCGCAATGGGGTACGGGAAACCACTCTCAGGGTGATTATCACTCGGCGTGCCGAGTGTGGCGATCGTTGACGCACCCCTGGTGACTGCCTACCTTCAAGGTGGCAGGTCAAGGACGGAGGGTCGGCGTGAGAGTCACGGGCGACGGTACGACCGGGGGCATCCCCGCACGGAGTGACGGTGGGCCGTACCCGCTGCACGGTGGTGCGGTGAGCTCCGCGCGCCGTCAGCCGGAGCCCGCGCCGCTGGGTTCGGTGGGGTCGGTGGGACCCCAGGGCGGCGAGGCGGCTCCCGAGCAGGTCGGCTACCGCGGGCCGACGGCTTGCGCCGCGGCCGGCATCACCTACCGGCAGCTCGACTACTGGGCGCGGACGGGGCTGGTGGAGCCGAGCGTGCGTCCCGCGTACGGGTCGGGCACGCAGCGGCTGTACAGCTTCCGGGACGTGGTCGTCCTCAAGATCGTCAAGCGCTTCCTGGACACCGGGGTGGCGCTGCAGAACATCCGCACCGCCGTGCAGCACCTGAGCGACAGCGGGTTGTCGGACCTCGAGCGCATGACGTTGATGAGCGACGGCGCCACGGTCTACGAGTGCACCTCGCCTGAACAGGTCGTCGGCCTGCTCCAGGGCGGACAGGGCATCTTCGGGATCGCCGTCGGCGTGGTCTGGCGCGATGTCGAGAACGCCCTGTCGCAGCTCCACGGGGAGCGCGTGGACACCGGTGAGACGGTGGTCGGGCACAACCCCACCGACGAGCTGGCCGCGCGGCGCAACCGGGCGGTCTAGGCCGTCTAGGAGCTCGTGTACCGAGGCCGTCCGGCCGGGCCCGCCATGACGGCGGGCCCGGCCGGACGGCCTCGGGCCGTTTGTCAGTGGCGTAGGGCAGCATCGGTGCGGTGAGAGCCGCGCCGACCATCATGCATCTGGACATGGACGCCTTCTACGCGTCCGTGGAGCAGGCGTCGAAGCCGAGCCTGCGCGGCAAGGCCGTCATCGTCGGCGGGCTCGGTCCGCGCGGGGTCGTCGCCACCTGTTCGTACGAGGCCAGGCGGTTCGGGGTCCACTCGGCGATGCCGACGGCGCAGGCGCGGCGGCTCTGCCCGAACGGCGCGTACCTGATCCCGCGCTTCGGTCTCTACAGGGCGGTCAGCGACACCGTCATGGCCCTCCTGCGGCAGCTGTCGCCGCTGGTGGAGCCCCTGAGCCTGGACGAGGCCTTCGTGGACCTGGAGGCGGGCGGGGTCGCCTTCGACGCGGAGTCCGCACGGGTAGTCGGGGAACGGCTGCGGGCCGACATCATGGCCGCGACCGGGCTCAGCGGATCGGTCGGGCTGGCCGGGTCCAAGATGCTGGCCAAGGTGGCCTCCGAGGAGGCCAAGCCCGCGGGGCTGCTGCTGATCGAGGTCGGCACCGAGCGGGCCCATCTCGCGCCGATGTCGGTGCGGACCCTGCCCGGGGTGGGGCCGGCCACCGGGGAGCACCTGCGGCGGGCCGGGATCACCACGGTGGGGGAGCTGGCGGCGGCGGGCGAGGACGAACTGGTCCGGATGGTGGGGCGCTCGCACGGGGTCGGGCTCTACCGGATGGCCAGGGGCGTGGACGAGCGGCCGGTGGTCGCCGAGCGCGACGCGAAATCGGTGTCGGTCGAGGACACCTTCGACGTGGACCTGCACGACCGGGTCCGGATCCGGGGCGAGGTGCAGCGGCTCGCGGACCGGTGCGTGCGGCGGCTGCGGGAGTCCGGCCACTCGGGGCGGACCATCGTGCTCAAGGTGCGGCGGTACGACTTCTCGACGCTGACCCGGTCCGAGACCCTGCGGGGGCCGACCGACGACCCGGCGGTGGTGCGGGAGGCCGCGGCGCGGCTTCTGGAGGCGGTGGACACCACGGGCGGGGTGCGGCTGCTGGGGGTGGGCGTGACGGGGCTGGCGGACTACACGCAGGAGGATCTGTTCGCCTTCGCCGTGACGCTGACCGCTGCGGGGGAAGGGGATGCCGCTGGGCCGGAGGGGGTCGAAGGGGCCGAGGAGACGGGTGCGGTCGCCGACGCGGAGGGCTCGGTAGCGCCCGGTGGTAAGGGTGGGGTCCAGCCGGAGCAGGGCGCCGCGGAGCCCGGCGCGGGGCGGCCCGGCGGCGCGCAGGCTCCGGCCGCCGTGGACTCCGAGGGCGGCAGCGCGCCGCCCGGTGAGGGCGACGCCGGCTCCGGGCGGCTGTGGCAGGCCGGGAGTGATGTGCGGCACACGGTGTACGGGCCCGGGTGGGTGCAGGGGAGCGGGGTCGGGCGGGTGACCGTGCGGTTCGAGGAGCCCGGCTCGGAGCCGGGCCGGGTACGGACCTTCCGGGTGGACGACCCCGAGCTGGAGCCGTCCGATCCGCTTCCGCTGGTGGGGAGTGGTGGTGTGCCCGGCTAGGCCTTCATCTTTCGGATCTTGTCGGCTCTCGTCGGCCTTCGTCAGTCCTCGTCGCCCGCCAGGCGGCCGAAGTCGTGGCTGAAGTCGCTGGGCAGGGCCACGTCGAGGCCGTAGTGGTGGTAGAGCTGGAGCTCCTGCTCGGGGGAGAGGTGGCGGCCGACGCCGAAGTCGGGGGCGTCCTTGATGAGGGAGCGGTCGAAGGGCACGCGCAGGGTGTCGCCCACCATCTCGCTGGGTTCCAGGGGAACGAAGGCGTCCCGGCTGAAGAGGCCGGTCCGGACGGCGGCCCATTCCGGGACGCCCGTGGCATCGTCGAGGTAGACCTCGTCGACGGTGCCGATCTTGGCACCATTGCGGTCGAACGCCTTGCGGCCGATCAGGCTGCGGGGATCGATGTCGGTCTGCACGTTCCGGTCCCTCCATTTGGTCGCAACTCCTCCGTAATGACTACAAAAGTGCATTTCCGGAGAGTGGGCCACTCGGGGAGGGGCCGAGATCCTCGCTGGTAGGCTGGGTAACGGCTGTTGACCCTGTGCGGGAGAGTCCTCCAAGTGAGCAAGACGGGGGCGCCGAAGGAGCAAATCCTCCCCGGAATCTCTCAGGCATACGTACCGCACGTGGTGAGGCCACTCTGGAAAGTAGGGGCGGTACCGGGCGCGCAGTGCCGGTTCCTTCCCTCACCGACGGTGAAAGCCGGACCCCCGGGAGACCCCCGCGTGGCCCGGTGAAGCTCTCAGGTTGTGATGACAGAGGGGGAGGCCGTCCGGGTGCCCGCGCCGTGGTGCCCCTCGCAGGTCGTACGACCCAGGAGGCCTCCGTACATGACCGCCAACCGCATTCCGCTCTCCCAGCTGGAGCGAGGCATCCCCTTCGAGCAGCGCCACATCGGCCCTGATGCCGAGGCGCAGGCGAAGATGCTCGCCCAGGTGGGCTACGGCTCGCTGGACGAACTGACCGCCGCAGCGGTGCCGGATGTGATCAAGACCACTGCCGCGCTGAACCTGCCCGAGGCGCGGACCGAGGCCGAGGTGCTCGCCGAGCTGCGTCAGCTCGCCGACCGCAACCAGGTCCTCTCCTCCATGATCGGCCTGGGTTACTACGGCACCTTCACGCCGCCGGTGATCCTGCGCAACGTCATGGAGAACCCGGCCTGGTACACGGCGTACACGCCGTACCAGCCCGAGATCTCGCAGGGCCGCCTGGAAGCCCTGCTGAACTTCCAGACCGTCGTCGCCGAGCTGACCGGCCTGCCGACCTCCGGCGCCTCCCTGCTCGACGAGGGCACCGCGGCCGCCGAGGCCATGACGCTGGCCCGCCGCGTGGGCAAGGCCAAGGGCAACGTCTTCCTCGTCGACGCCGACGCGCTGCCGCAGACCATCGCCGTGATCCAGACCCGCGCCGAGCCGATCGGCATCGACGTGGTCGTCGCCGACCTCTCCGAGGGCATCCCGGCCGAGGCCGCCGAGCGCGGCATCTACGGCGTGCTCGTGCAGTACCCGGGCGCCTCCGGTGCCGTACGGGACATCAAGCCGGTCATCGACCGGGCCCACGAGCTCGGCGCGATCGTCGCCGTCTCCGCCGACCTGCTCGCCCTGACCCTGCTGACCTCCCCGGGCGAGCTGGGCGCGGACATCGCCGTCGGCACCACCCAGCGCTTCGGCGTCCCGATGGGCTTCGGCGGACCGCACGCCGGCTACATGGCCGTCCAGGCCAAGCACGCCCGCTCGCTGCCCGGCCGCCTCGTCGGCGTCTCCGTGGACGCGGACGGCAACAAGGCTTACCGCCTGGCCCTCCAGACCCGTGAGCAGCACATCCGCCGCGAGAAGGCCACCAGCAACATCTGCACCGCGCAGGTGCTGCTCGCCGTCATGGCCGGCATGTACGCGGTCTACCACGGCCCGGACGGCCTGCGGACGATCGCCCGCCGCACCCACCGCTACGCCACCCTGCTCGCCGCCGGCCTGAAGGCCGGCGGGGTCGAGGTCGTGCACGGCGCCTACTTCGACACCCTCACCGCCCGCGTCCCGGGCCGTGCCGCCGAGGTCGTGGCCGCGGCCCGCGAGGGCGGGGTCAACCTGTACCAGGTGGACGCCGATCTGGTCTCCGCCGCGTGCGACGAGACCACCCTGCGCGCCGACGTGGACGCCGTTTGGGCGGCCTTCGGGGTGACCGCCGACCTGGAGGAGCTCGACGCCGTCACCGCCGACGCGCTGCCCGAGGGGCTGCTGCGCAAGGACGCGTACCTGGCCCACCCGGTCTTCCACCAGCACCGCTCCGAGACCGCGATGCTGCGCTACCTGCGCAAGCTCTCGGACAAGGACTACGCGCTGGACCGCGGCATGATCCCGCTGGGCTCCTGCACCATGAAGCTCAACGCGACCACCGAGATGGAGTCGGTCACCTGGCCCGAGTTCGGCCAGCTGCACCCCTTCGCCCCGGTGGAGCAGGCGGAGGGCTACCTCACGCTCATCACCGAGCTGGAGGAACGTCTCTGCGAGGTCACCGGCTACGACAAGGTCTCCATTCAGCCGAACGCCGGCTCCCAGGGTGAGCTCGCCGGTCTGCTGGCCGTCCGCGCCTACCACCGGGCGAACGGCGACGAGCAGCGCACCGTCTGTCTCATCCCGTCCTCCGCGCACGGCACCAACGCCGCGAGCGCCGTGATGGCCGGCATGAAGGTCGTCGTGGTCAAGACCGCCGACGACGGCGAGGTGGACGCGGCCGACCTGCGCGCCAAGATCGAGCAGTACCGCGACGAGCTCGCCGTCCTGATGATCACCTACCCCTCCACGCACGGTGTGTTCGAGGAGCACGTCGCCGACATCTGCGCCCAGGTGCACGACGCCGGCGGCCAGGTCTACGTGGACGGCGCCAACCTCAACGCCCTGGTGGGCCTGGCCAAGCCCGGTCACTTCGGTGGCGACGTCTCGCACCTGAACCTGCACAAGACCTTCTGCATCCCGCACGGCGGCGGCGGCCCCGGCGTCGGTCCGGTCGGCGTCCGGGCCCACCTGGCCCCGTACCTGCCCAACCACCCGCTCCAGCCGACCGCCGGCCCCGAGACGGGCGTCGGCCCGATCTCGGCCGCTCCGTGGGGCTCGGCCGGCATCCTGCCGATCTCCTGGTCGTACGTGCGCCTGATGGGCGGCGAGGGCCTCAAGCGCGCCACCCAGGTGGCGGTGCTCGGCGCGAACTACATCGCCAAGCGCCTGGAGCCGCACTACCCAGTGCTCTACACCGGACCGGGCAACCTGGTCGCGCACGAGTGCATCATCGACATGCGCCCGCTGTCCAAGGCCACGGGCGTCAGCATCGACGACATCGCCAAGCGCCTGATCGACTACGGCTTCCACGCGCCGACCATGTCCTTCCCGGTCGCCGGGACGCTCATGATCGAGCCGACGGAGTCCGAGGACCTCGCCGAGATCGACCGCTTCTGCGACGCGATGATCGCCATCCGCGCCGAGATCGAGCGGGTCGCGGGCGGCGAGTGGCCGGTGGACGACAACCCGCTGGCCAACTCCCCGCACACGGCGGCGGCGTTGGGCGGCGAGTGGAACCACCCGTACACCCGTGACGAGGCCGTCTTCCCGGGCGGGGTGTCGGCCGCGGAGAAGTACTGGCCGCCGGTGCGCCGCATCGACGGCGCCTTCGGTGACCGGAACCTGGTGTGTTCCTGCCCGCCGCTGGACGAGTACGACAACTAGGCCTTCGCGGGCCCGCGGCGGGAGCCGTGCGGTTCTGAGGTCTTCCAGTGCATGACGAAGGGGCCGGTCCGGGAGTGGTACTCCTGGGCCGGCCCCTTTCGGCGCTCGCTGTCGGCGGACGGGCCCGGCTAGGCGGCCTTCATCACGTGCGCTGCGGAGAGCGTGCGGTGCGGAGCGATGATCTGGCCGTCCGGCAGCAGCTCACCGGTGTCCTCGAAGAGCAGGACGCCGTTGCACAGCAGGCTCCAGCCCTGTTCCGGGTGGACGGCCACGGGGTGTGCGGCCTCCCGGTCGGCGGAGTCGGCTGACGGGCATGCTGGCTTGTGCTGGCACATGGATGCGTTCTTTCGCTGCGGTGTGGTCTGTGTGCTGCGGCTCGATGCGTTGTTCATGGCCGCCCCCCGTATCAACGATTTGGCTTGGTCAGGGTCCCCAGTGTTCCCCTAGGACTCGGTGTCCGCAGGGATTTCCCGGCAGCTGTCCTCATAGATTGATGACGCATCACCCGTGCGGGCGGTTCAGGCCAACTCCCCTGTCATTTCGGGTGGTTCGCAGGGGGCCCGAGTGGGCTAGGCCGAATGGGCAGTTCCGGTCACCGTGCTTCCTCCAGCGGTGCGCCGTGCCTCGTTCAGGCGGCCGGGGCCGCCATCGAGGGCGGGACCGGCGGCGCCGTGGGCGTGAGCCGGTGGGTCATCACGGGCAGCAGTTCGGACACCGGGTGCGGTCGGTAGGCGGCGATTCCGGGCGGGGCGGGCGCCAGCGGGACCAGCAGATCGGCGGCCGCCGGCATCCCGGACGCCGCGTCGGCGCCCACGGCCCCGTGGAGCCACAGCGTCAGCATGTACAGCTCCGGTACGGACAGCAGTCGTGGCTGGTAGCTCTTGCCGAGGGATTCCGCCTGGCGCAGCGCGCGTTCGGTGGCTGCTACGTAGGGGCCCTCGAAGAAGTGGGAGAAGGCCCACCCGTCCGGGGTCAGTCGGGTGTCGGCGGCAGCCACGTAGCGCTCACCGCTGCGGATCAGGAACCGCCAGCCGGTCAGCCTGGTGCGCGGCGGCCGGCCGCCGGCCGTCAGGCCGGAGAGGTTCAGCCGGTCCAGGACGTGTACGGGCAGTGGCAGTTCGGCGGTCATCGGGCCCTGGAGTGAGCGCAGGGCCGGGGTGTGTGCTTCGTTGACGGCGCTGGGGGAACCGAGGGCCGCGAGGACGCTGCGCAGGGCGGGCGCGGGGGCCGGAGGGACGTGCAGCGGCATGGTGGGTCGCCTCTCGCTTGGGAGACCGGTGGATCGGGGGAGGTGCGGGACGGCGCTGTCGCATTCTGGGGCCAGAGGGGGGCTGAGGGGCAATGGCCGCGCGCCAACTCTCTGCCTCGTTTGCGGAGTTTATACGACATGTGTTCACGCAGTGTTTCGGCTAGCTGTCCCGCCTATTGCGGGCAAGGCGCTTACCGGTCCCCCTGACATGGCATTCATGACGCGTGCGCGCAATCGTGCCGCGCTGACCTCGGAGGTTACCGGACGGGGGCTCGGCTGGAAAGCGCCGGTTATTCGGAACCGGCAAATCATATGGGGTATTTGCGCAGCTCGGCATGCCAGGGGAATGTGCCAAAGCGCCTGTCGGCCAAACCGGCGCGCGCTCCTCGCCAGTCACGCCCCTTCCGCGTTATCGATCATGCCGCCGGGGCATCATCGACCGTAACGCGCGCCTGGGGTGAGGGATCTTTTCCAAGCCTGCCAGGCCCAGTCGAGGAGGGACGCTTCGATGGGGGAGAAGGTCGTGGCGGGCGGATTCGACCTGTCCGATCGGCAACGGTACCGGAGGAAGCTTCACGAGTGCCTGGAGGGACTGGAGCGGCTTCTGGAAGAGAAGAGGTTCGATCGGCCCAAGAACATGATGGGGCTCGAGATCGAGTTGAATCTGGCTGGTGCCGACGGGTTGCCGAGAATGGTGAACGCACAGGTTCTGGAGCGCATTGCGAGCCCCGATTTCCAAACGGAACTTGGAATGTTCAACCTGGAGGTGAATGTACTTCCGCACCGGCTCGGCGGCCGGGTATTCGACCGGCTCGCCGAGGAACTGAGCGCGGGTCTCGGCTATGCCCACCGGCAGGCCGTCGAGATCGACGCCGGGGTGGTGATGATCGGAATTCTGCCGACGATCTCCCGCGCCGACCTGGTCACCGCCAACCTCTCGGCGGTGGACCGCTACTCGCTGCTGAACGAGCAGATCCTGATGATGCGCGGCGAGGACTTCACGCTCGACATCGACGGAGTCGAGCGGCTGACCTGGACCTCGGGATCGATCGTGCCCGAGGCCGCGTGCACCTCCGTACAACTGCACCTGCAGGTGACTCCGGCCCGGTTCGCGGACGTGTGGAACGCGGCGCAGGCGGTGGCCGCCGTACAGATAGCCGTCGGCGCCAACTCGCCGTTCCTGTTCGGGCGCGAGCTGTGGCGGGAGTCGAGGCCGCCGCTCTTCCAGCAGGCCACCGACACCCGGCCGCCCGAGCTCCAGGCGCAGGGGGTGCGGCCGCGCACCTGGTTCGGCGAGCGGTGGGTGGATTCGGCGTACGAGCTCTTCGCCGAGAACGTCCGCTACTTCCCGTCCCTGCTGCCGATTTGCGATGAGGAGGAGCCGCTGCGGGTCCTCGCCGAGGGAGGGGTGCCCAGCCTTCAGGAACTGGTCCTGCACAACGGCACGGTCTACCGGTGGAACCGGCCCGTGTACGGGGTCGCCGACGGGGTGCCGCACCTGCGCGTGGAGAACCGGGTACTGCCGGCCGGGCCGACGGTGGCGGACGTCGTCGCCAACGCGGCCTTCTACTACGGGCTCGTACGGACCCTCGCGGACGAGCAGCGTCCGGTGTGGAGCCGGCTGCCCTTCGCGGAAGCGGAGGCCAATTTCGACGCGGCCTGCCGCTACGGGATCGACGCCCGGCTGCGCTGGCCGCGCCGGGGCCGGGGCGGCGGACTGGCCAGCGTGCCGGCCGTACGGCTGGTGCTGGACGAGCTGCTGCCGATGGCGGCCGCGGGACTGGACGCCTGGGGCATCGAGCCCGCCGACCGGGACCACTACCTAGGCATCATCGAGGAGCGATGTCGGCGACGGGTCAACGGAGCGACCTGGCAGGTGGAGACGTACCACCGGGCGCTCGCGGCCGGGCTGGAGCGGGACGCGGCGCTCGCCGCGACCACGCGCCGCTACAGCGAGCTGATGCACAAGGGCGACCCCGTGCACACCTGGCCGGTCGGTCTCGCGGAGGCGGAGGTGAGCGCCGTGACGGCGGCCCGGGGCTGACCCGGGGCGTCCGGGCACTGTGATCCGGCTCCCGTTCGGCTCCGGTCCCGTCCGGTGATCCCGTTCACCCGCCGACGAGGCAGTATGGGGTGATCGCAGTGGTCGGCGGACGGGAGACGAGCGTGCGGACGGAGCCGGAACCGGTGGTCGGGGAGCTGGACGGGGCACTGGGCGGGGGCCGGGACGGGCGCAGGGTCCTGCGCGACGAGACGCTGCTCGTGCTCGCGCTGTCCCTGGGCGCGAGCGGCGTCTCGGCGCTGATCAGCTTCATCGGCTCGCTGACCAAGCCCGGCGGGCTCAAGGACCAGGCCGCCACGCTCAACGGTTCGTACGCCCCGGGCCGGCCCTGGCTCGACCTGGCCTGGCAGCTGTTCGGCATCGCGAGCGCGCTGGTCCCCGTACTGCTGGTGGCGCACCTGCTGACGCGCGAGGGTGCCCCCGGGCTGAAGGTGCTGGGTTTCGACCGCACCCGACCCGTGTGGGACCTGGGCCGGGGTGCGCTCGTCGCGGCCGGCATCGGGAGCGCCGGGCTCGCCTTCTACCTGGTGGCGCGGGCCACGGGCTTCAACCTGACGGTGGTGCCGGAGGCGCTTCCCGACGTGTGGTGGAAGTTCCCGGTGCTCATCCTCTCCGCGGTGCAGAACTCCGTGGTGGAGGAGGTCATCGTGCTGGCCTACCTGCTGCGCAGGCTCGGTCAGCTGGGCTGGTCGCCGATGGCCGCGCTGATCGCCAGCTCCGTGCTGCGCGGTTCCTACCACCTCTACCAGGGCATCGGCGGCTTCATCGGCAACATGGTGATGGGCGTCGTCTTCGTCCTGGCCTACCGGCGCTGGGGCCGGGTCGGGCCGCTCGTCGTCGCCCATGCGCTGCTGGACATCGTGGCCTTCGGCGGGTACGCCCTGCTGGCGGGCAAGGTGGGCTGGCTGCCCACCCCGTAGCCGCCGTACGCCTTCTGTCTCAGGGGGCGGTGAGCAGTTCGCCGTCGATGACGGTGACGGCGGTCCCCGTCAGCAGCGTACGGTCGCCCTTCAGCCGGACCCTGACCAGACCGGTGCGCGCTCCGCCCTGGAGGCCGACGAGCTCGGTGCGGCCCAGGCGCGCGGCCCAGAAGGGGGCCAGCGCCGTGTGGGCGCTGCCTGTGACCGGGTCCTCGTCGATGCCCACGGCGGGGAAGAAGCCGCGGGAGACGAAGTCGTAGCCGCGGGCAGGGTCCTCGGCGGCGGCGGTGACGATGGTCCCGCGGCGGGCGTAGCCGCGCAGGGCGGCGAGGTCGGGCGTGAGCTCCCGTACGGTCCGCTCGTCCGCGAGCTCCACCACCAGGTCGCCGATGTGGGCGGCGGTGTCGTGGACCGACTTGATCTCGGTGCCCAGGGCGCGCTGGACCTCGGCGACGGGGTCGACCTCGGTCAGGGAGGACGTGGGGAAGTCCATCGTGATCGTGCCGTCCTCGGCGGCCTCGGCCGTGAGGATGCCGCACCGGGCGGAGAAGCGGATCAGCCCGCTCGCGAGGCCGCTGGTGGCGAGCACGTGGGCCGTGGCCAGGGTGGCGTGGCCGCACATGTCGACCTCACCGGCCGGAGTGAACCAGCGCAGCGCCCAGTCGGCGTCCCCGCCGGGCGGCAGGGGGTGGGCGAAGGCGGTCTCGGAGAGGTTGACCTCGGCGGCCACCTGCTGGAGCCAGGCGTCCGGGGGGAACCCGCCGTCGGGGCCGTCGAGGAGCAGGACGCCGGCGGGGTTGCCGGCGAAGGGGCGGTCGGTGAAGGCGTCCACGATTCTGATGCGCATGCCCTCGACCGTAGGGAGACGGCAGGAGCCCCCGCAAAGGCCAATCCGGGATGACTGGCCTGGTAGCGGCGGGCCGCGGTCACGCGCCCCGCATCGGCGAGCAGACGGCGGAGCTCGGTGCGGACAGTTCGGTGAAGTTGTTCCCGATATATCGTTGACGCATCGCGATGGGTCAGCGATAGTTGGTGTATCGCAACAGCGACAACCAGATCACCGAATGACGAAAGGAGCGCAGTCATGCGTTCACACGGACAGCACGAACGACGCGGACACGATCACGACCACGAGCACGGGCGGGGTCACGGCCACTGCGGGCCGGACCGTCGGGAGGAGTTCCAGGGGCGGCGTGCCGCCTTCGGACCGTTCGGTCCGCCCTTCGGCGGCGGGCCCTTCGGAGGGCGGGGCGGGCGCGGCGGACCGCGTGGCCGGGCCCGGCGGGGTGATGTGCGCGCCTCCATCCTGGCGCTGCTCGCCGACCGGCCGATGCACGGCTACGAGATGATCCAGGAGATCGGCGAGCGCAGTGGCGGGGCGTGGAAGCCCAGCCCGGGGTCGGTCTATCCGACCCTGCAGATGCTCGAGGACGAGGGGCTCATCACGAGCGTGAGCGAGGGCGGCAAGAAGCTCTTCACGCTCACCGACGCCGGCCGCACCGAGGCCGAGTCCGGTCCGGACGCCCCCTGGGCGGAAGTCGGGCGAGGGTTCGACTTCGAGGCGATGAGCGAGATCCGGACGGCCGGCTTCGGTCTGATGGAGGCCTTCGGCCAGGTCTTCAAGACCGGCACCCCCGCACAGCGGGAGAAGGCCCTCGCCGTCATCAACGACGCCCGCAAGAAGCTCTACCTGATCCTGGCCGACGAGCACTGAGCCCGGCCGGCGGGACCTCCCGCACAAAGCAGCGCGCCCCGCGAGGTTTCTCGCGGGGCGCGCTGCCGTAGGAACGGGTGGGTTCGGTGGTCAGGCTACGAGGCCTGCGAGCTTGCGGAGCGACTCATTCAGGGCGGCCGTCGCCGAGTCCTTGAGCTTGCCCGCCATCATGGCGACCGCGGCGCCCGTGAACTCGCCGTCGATGCGGACCGTGGTGGCCTCGCCGTCGGGGATCAGGCTGTAGCGGGTCAGGACGGCCACGCCCATCGGGCCCTTGCCGGTGATGGCGATGACGCGCTCCTCCTCCAGCTCCGAGATCGTCCACAGGACCTCGGCCGGGAAGCCCATCATCTTCATGTTCTCGGCGAAGGTGGAGCCGATCGCGAGGGTCTCGGGACCGCCCTTCGGGAAGTTGGTGTGGGTCATGCTCCACTGGCCGTAAGCGTCCCAGTCGGTCAGCTGGGACCAGAGCTTCGCGGCGGACGCCTCGATGCGTGATTCCGCGGTGACTTCAGCCATGCGACCACCCCTTCTCGTCAGGTACGTGCGGCGGAACGTAGTCGCGGCGGACGCAACATTCAAGACTGACGACCTGTCAGATATTGAGGTAAGGGCCCGGCCCGGCCGCGCCCGGTGTCGACTGCGTCTCAACAGGTGTCACCGCCGTGTCACTCCTGACGGGCCCTGTCATGATGTCCGGATGCAAGCGTCAGGGAAACGTTCCGGACTGGGCCTCGCCCTCGTTTCGGCGATCGCGTTCGGTGGTTCGGGTGTGGCGGCGAAGCCGCTGATCGAGGCGGGTCTGGACCCGCTCCACATGGTCTGGCTCAGGGTGGCCGGGGCGGCTCTCGTGCTGTCCCCGCTGGCCTGGCGCCATCGCGATCTCGTACGCCGCAAACCCCTGCTGCTCGCCGGCTTCGGGCTCGTCGCGGTGGCCGGGGTCCAGGCCTTCTACTTCGCCTCCCTGTCCCGGATCCCGGTCGGCGTGGCCCTGCTCCTGGAGTACCTGGGCCCCGCGCTGCTGCTCGGCTACATCCGCTTCGTGCAGCGCAAGCCCGTGACCCGGGCCGCCGCGGCCGGAGCCGCCGTGGCCGTCGTGGGCCTCGCCTGCGTGGTCCAGATCTGGGCCGGGCTGAGCCTGGACCCGCTCGGGGTGCTGCTCGGCCTCGCGGCCGCCTGCTGCCAGGCCTTCTACTTCGTCTTTGCCGACCAGGGCAGCGACGGGGACGACGTGCCCGACCCGATGGGCGTGATCGCGTACGGCATGATCGTCGGCGCCCTCGTGATGACCGCCATCGCCCGACCGTGGCAGATGGACTGGCAGGTGCTCGGCGGCTATGCGGCCGTCGGTGACCTGAGGATCCCGGCGTCGGTGCTGCTGGGATGGGTGATCCTGATCGCCACCGTGTTCGCGTACCTGACCGGCGTGGTCTCCGTACGCAAGCTGTCGCCGCAGGTCGCGGGCGTGGTGGCCTGCCTGGAGGCGGTCGTGGCGACCGTACTGGCCTGGGTGCTGCTGGGCGAGCACCTCGCGACCTGGCAGATCGTCGGCGGCGCGCTCGTACTGGGCGGGGCCCTCATCGCGCAGACCTCCCGGCCGGTCGTGCCGGGTACCGCGGAGCCGGTGGCCGCGCTGGACCGCGATCCGAGCAAGGTCTAGGACGGAGTAGGCTCCGGGACATGCCGCAGACCGTGCTTCCGCCTCCCGCCGCCTAGCGCGGGCGGCTGCCACCACGTAGAGAACCCGGCCCGGGTCGTGACCCGGGCGGGTTCGCGCTGTCCGCGAAGCGATGAGTCCTGCTTCCTCCATCCTTCACGCATGCGCGGAGAACTCTCGTGTCGAACCCTTCACGTTCTTCCGGCCCTTCCCGTCCGGGGCCTTCTTCCACCCCTGTGCCCTCCGCCGGTCGAGGTCTGCTGTACCTCGTCGTCGCCGGCGTCGCCTGGGGCACTGCCGGGGCGGCGGCCTCGCTGCTCTTCCTCGCCAGTGACCTCGGTCCCCTCGCCCTGTCGTTCTGGCGGTGCGCGGGCGGGCTGGCGGTGCTGCTCGCGGTGCTCGCCGTACGGGGTTCCGGGCGCGCCTGGCGCTCCCGGCGGTCCGCGCCGGCGCACCGGTCCCGGCAGTCCCGGCGGGCCGACGCGGCGGCTGGGCCCGGGCCCTCGGTGGGGTCTCTGATCGGGACCGGGCTGATGTTCACGCTCTTCCAGTCCGCGTACTTCGCCGCCGTCCGCGACACCGGCCTCGCCGTCGGCACCGTGGTCACCCTCGGGGCCGGGCCGGTGCTCATCGCACTCGGCGCCCGCCACTGGATGGGGGAGCGGCTCGGCCGGGGTGGGGTGGCCGCCGTCGTCGGGGCGCTCGCCGGGCTGGCCGTACTGGTCCTCGGCAGCGGGGGCGGTGAGGTGCGGCCGCTCGGCGTTGGCTGGGCACTGCTGTCCGCCGCCGGATACGCGGCGATGACCCTGCGGGCCCGGCTGCTCGGCCGACGCGGGGCGGGCGGGGATCCGCTGGTCACCACCGCCTGGTCGGTGGGGGTGGGCACGGTCTGCCTGCTGCCGCTCGCCGTCCTGGAGGGGATCGCCCCGCACACCGCCGAACCGGTGCGGGTGCTGTGGCTGCTCGTGTACATGGCCACCGTGCCGACCGTGCTGGCGTACGCGCTCTACTTCAGTGGGGCCGCCGTGGTGCGCGCCGCGACGGTGTCCGTGATCATGCTGATCGAGCCCGTCAGCGCGGCGGTGATCGCCGTCCTGCTGCTCGGGGAGCGACTGACCGGCGCGGTGGTGCTGGGCACCGTACTGCTGCTGACGGCCGTGGGCGCGCTGATCGCCGCCGAGTCGCGGGGGCCGGCGGGCGGGAGCGGCGACGGGCCGGAGGCCGGGCTCGGGGGCGGGCCGGAGGTCCGGCCCGCCCCCGAACCTCAGAGCGCGGCGATGTAGTCCGGGGTGGTGGTCCCGGGGGTCAGATCCGCCGCCGGGATCGGGGTCCCGTACGCGGGCGCGACCGGGACCACGCCCGACCAGAACGGCAGCCCCAGGTCCTCGGGGTCGTCGTTCGGGCCGCCCGTACGGAGCTTCGCGGACACCTCGTTCAGGTCGAGGCGGATCACGGCGGTGGCCGCGAGCTCCTTGGCGTTGGCGGGCCGCGAATCGGCGGAGCGGCCCGGGACGACGTGGTCGACGAGGGCGTCGAGCGCCATCCGGCGCTCCTGCGGGTCGGTGACCTCGTAGGCGGTGCCGTGCACGACCACCGAGCGGTAGTTGATCGAGTGGTGGAAGGCCGAGCGGGCCAGGACCAGGCCGTCGACGTGCGTCACGGTCAGGCAGACGGGCAGCCCCGGATCGGCCTTGCCGGCCGCGAGGAGGGGGCGCGAGCCCGTGGAGCCGTGGATGTAGAGGGTCTCGCCGACGCGGCCGAAGAGGGTCGGCAGGACCACCGGGGCGCCGTCGCGGACGAAGCCGAGGTGGCAGAGGTAGGCCTGGTCGAGTATCGAGTGCACGGTCTCGCGGTCGTAGCGGGCGCGGTCGCGGGACCGGGTCGGGACGGTGCGGTCGGTGGGCTCGTACCCGGTGGCGCTCATGATGCGGACTCCGTTGTATTAGTGCATACTTGGCTTTGTGCTAGGAGATTATCTGATCATTGGGCGTCGCGCATCGGAAATCGCGGCCAGTGTCGAAGCGGGCGTCGGATCGGGCGCGCTCGCGCCGGGAGCCCTGTTGCCGCCGATGCGGGAGCTCGCCGGTGTGCTCGGGGTGAATCCCAACACCGTGGCCGCGGCGTACCGCACGCTGCGCGATCGCGGGGTCATCGAGACCGACGGGCGGCGCGGCAGCCGGGTCCGGGCCCGCCCGGCGACCGCGCCGCGCGACGAGCTGCGGATGCCCGTCCCCGAGGGGGTGCGCGACATCGCCTCCGGCAACCCGGACGTACGGCTGCTGCCCGCCCTGGACGAGGCCCTGGCCGGTGCCGCGCGCCGGTACGCCGCGGAGCCGACGCTCTACGGGCAGGATCCGGTGGTTCCCGAGCTGGCGAGGCTCGCCAGGGCCGGCTTCGACGCGGACGGGGTGCCGGCCGGGGCGGTGGCGGTGACCTCGGGCGCCCTGGACGGAATCGAACGGGTACTGGCCGCCCACCTGCGGCCCGGGGACGCGGTGGCGGTCGAGGACCCGGGGTGGGGCAGCGTGCTGGACCTGGTCCCGGCGCTGGGTCTGAGGGTGCTGCCGGTGGCCGTGGACGACGAGGGCCCGCTGCCCGGCGCGGTGGAGCGGGCGCTGGCGGAGGGCGCGCGGGCGCTGCTCGTGACGGCCCGCGCGCAGAACCCGACCGGCGCGGCGGTGAGCGCGGAGCGGGCGGCGGAGCTGCGGTCGGTGCTGTCCGGGCACCCGGATGTGCTGGTCATCGACGACGACCACGGACACGGCATCGTGGACCTGCCGCTGCACTCCCTGGGCGGGGTCACCCGGCACTGGGTGCTGATCCGCTCCACGGCGAAGGCGTACGCGCCCGACCTGCGGCTCGCCGTGCTGACCGGGGACGGAGTGACGCTCGACCGGGTACGGGGCCGGCAGCGGCTGGGCCCGGGATGGGTGAGCCGGCTGCTCCAGTACACGGTGGTGGAACTGTGGAACGCGGGCGCGGTCGACCGGACGGCGGTCGCACGGTCCTACGGGGAGCGGCGCGAGGGGCTGATCGCGGCGCTCGCGGAGCGCGGCGTACCGGCACGCGGGCGGAGCGGGATGAACGTGTGGGTGCCGGTCGCCGATGAGACGGCGGTGGTGACGAGGCTGCTCGGCGCGGGCTGGGCGGTGTCCGCGGGAAGCCGGTTCCGGGTGGAATCGGCGCCGGGGCTGCGGATGACGGTGTCGCGGCTCTCGCTCCCGGACCTGCCGGTGCTGGCTGACGCGGTGGCGGCGGCGGTACGGCCGACGGGCGGGGGACGCTTCGGCTGAGGGCGCGAGGCGCGAGTCGGGGGTCAGGTCCGGAGCCGGGTCGGGCTCAGGGCTCCGTGCGCCGGACTCCGTGCACCGGGCTCCGGACCTGTGCCGTCCGCCGGTCGGCTACCGGCGGCGGGGCTGGCTGAGGGCCGCGCCCGCCAGGACGACGGCGGCGCCGACCGGGGTGTTCCAGTGCAGCTGTTCGTGGAGCAGCAGGACGCCCGCGGTGGTGGCGATGACCGGGATGAAGTACGTGACCATCTGCGCGGTGGTCGGGCCGATCTCCGTGACCAGGCCGTACTGCATCTGCAGCGCCATGCCCGTGCCCAGTGCGCCCAGCGCGATGACCGACAGGGTCGGCCAGAGCGGGAAGGAGTCGGGGGCCGTGGTGAACAGGGTGCTGACCGCACCCAGTTGGAGGGTGGAGACCATGAGCTGCGCGCCCGTCAGGGCGACCGGGGAGCCGGGCGTGGAGGCCAGCGTGCGGCGGACGTAGATCCAGCCGATCGGGTAGCAGAGCGAGGCCAGCAGGGCGAGCGCGGCGCCCTTGGCGTCGATGCCCGAGAAGCCCTGCCACGCGCCGAGGACGGTGAGCACACCGAGGAAGCCCAGGCCCAGCCCCGCGAAACGGCGGCGGGTCGGGCGGTCCTCGGAGAGGGCGACCAGTGACAGTGCCATGCCCCACAGCGGGGAAGTGGCGTTGCAGATGCCCGCCAGGCTGGAGGGGATGCTCAGCTCCGAGTACGCGAAGAGCGAGAAGGGGGCGGTGTTGAGCAGCAGTGCGGCCACCGTCAGGTGGAGCCAGGTGCGCCGGCCCCGGGGGAGCGGTTCGCGACGGATCAGGAGCACGGTGAGCAGGGCGAGCGCGCCGAAGAAGACCCGGCCCAGGGCGACTTGGAAGGGGGCGTACGCCTCCGTGCCCACCTTGATCAGCAGGAAGCTGAAGCCCCAGATCACGGAGAGCACCGCGAAGCGCAGGCGCCAGTCCAGCCGTCCGGCGGCGGGCGTGACGGGGTGGGCGGCGGGGGTGCGGGAGAGGGAGGGGCGGGGGGTCGTGGGTGCGCTCATGAGTCTTACTCTGGCCCTACCGATCTCTTAGGACAAGCGAGAGTTCTTGGGAGTGACGGCGTAGCATCGCTTACATGTTGAACCTGGAGCGACTGCGCACCCTCGACGCCCTCGCCCGCCACGGCTCCGTGAGCGGCGCAGCCGACGGGCTCCACGTCACCACTTCCGCCGTGTCCCAGCAGATGGCGAAGCTGGAGCGCGAGGTCGGCCAGCCGCTGCTGGCCAAGAGCGGACGCGGGGTCCGGCTCACCGACGCCGGCCGGCTCCTCGCCGATCACGCGGCCCGGATCATCTCCCAGGTCGAGCTCGCCCAGGCCGACGTCGAGGCCCGGCGCGGCCGCGCCGTGGGCGAACTGCGGATCGGCGCCTTCCCGACCGCCATGCGCGGCCTGCTGCCGCCGGTGCTGGCCCTCCTGCGCGCGGACCATCCCGAACTGCGGCCCCGCGTACGGGAACAGGAGCCGGCGGAGAGCATGGCCGCAGTGGTGCGGGGCGACCTCGATCTGGCCCTGGCCATCGATTGGCACAACAAGCGGATGCCGGTGCCGGGGGAGCTCACCCGGACGCACCTGCTGGACGACTCCGCGGACATTGCGGTGCCGGCGGACCATCCGCTCGCGGGCCGCGCGGAGGTCTCGCTCGCCGAGTTCCGCGAGGACGACTGGATCTCCTGGAACGAGGGGCAGTTCTGCCACGAGTGGCTCGTCCACACCCTTCGCGGCGCCGGCATCGAGCCCCGGATCGCGCACATCGCCGAGGAGCACCACACCCAACTGGCCTTCGTCGAGGCCGGACTCGGGGTGTGCGTGACCCCCCGGCTGGGGCGCGGACCCGTACCCGAAGGGGTCCGGCTGCTGCCGGTGAGCGAGACCGTACGCCGCCACGTGTACGCGGTCTGGCGGGCGGACGCCGACCGGCGGCCGTCGATCCGGGCCGCCGTCGAAGCTCTCCAGCAGACCGCCGCCGCCCTTTAGGGCCTGTCAGCCACTAGATCTTGCGGAAGTCCCAGGACACGATCGACTCCGGGGTCAGCCGGATCCAGGCGTGCCGCCCGTCGTGGGGCATCTCCTCGATGCCGAAGTTCTTCACCGGGAAGATCCGTTCCGGCTCGGCGAGCTCCTCGCACGGCTCGCCCGTACGCGGGGCCTCGCCCACGAAGACGGCGTTGCCGGACAGCTCCACGCCGCGCAGTTCGTCGTAGCCCTCGCCCGAGTCCACGACCACCGAGATCCGGGGGTCCTTGCGCAGGTCCGACCAGCGCCGGCTGCGGGTGATCGAGTACAGCCACATCGAGGTGCCGTCCCAGGCGAACCAGAGCGCGCCCACGTGCGGGCGCCCGTCCGGGGAGACCGTGGCCACCCGGCAGGTGCGCTGTTCGCGCAGGAAGGCGTCCAGTTCCTCGTCGGTCATCATGATGCGGCGGCCCCGCCGCTGCGCCCTGCTTGCGTGCGTCCTGTCCGCGTGCGCCTCGTCCACGTTCGCGTCCACGTCCGCGTGCGCCTCGTCCACCTGGTCCGCCATCTACTCCGCACCCCTTCACATCTGACTGTGTGTCAGGAATCATGCGGGCTCTTGCGTCGTCACGCCAGGGGGAGCCATGGCCGAACCAGATCCAGCCACCACCGCCTTGCTCACCGTCGAGTGCCAGAGCGGCGTCGTCGGCGAGGAGAGCGCCCTGCCGGAACTCGCGAAGGAGGCCCGGGACTCCGGAATGCTCGACCGGGTCGCCGCACTGGTCGAGGCCGCGCGCGGGGCCGGGGTACAGGTGCTGCACGCGGTCGCCGAACGGCGGCCGGACGGGCTCGCGGCCAATACCAACGCCCGGCTCTTCCGGGCCGCCGGGAGACTTCCCGTGCGCCAGCTGACCGGCAGCCCGGCCGTCGAGGTCGCCGCCCCCATCACGGTCGCCGAACAGGACCTGGTGGTGCGCCGGCTCCACGGGCTCTCCCCGATGGCCGGAACCGATCTGGACGCGCTGCTGCGCAACCTCGGCATCCGTACCCTCGTCGTCACCGGGGTGTCCTCGAACATCGCGATCCCGAACACCGTCTTCGACGCGGTGAACCTCGGCTACCAGGTGGTCGTCCCCTCGGACGCCATCGCCGGAGTGCCCGCGGCCTGCACCGCAGAAGTGATCCGCAACTCCCTTTCCCTGGTGGCGACCATCACCACGGCCGAAGCGCTGCTCGAACAGTGGCTACCCGCCGTGAGCTGAACCGCCGGCCCCGGTGTCGGCCGCCGGACGAATGTCGTTCAGACTCTCCACGACGATCACCGGCGGCGGGGGTGACGGCGTGGGCACCTGGATGAGCACGGGGATGTAGACGATCATTCCGTGCCGGTACTCCGCCTTCAACGAGGTCCGGAAGCACACCACCGACTCCGGGCTGCCGCGCGTCGCGTAGCACCGGGTCGCCGACTCCGACGCGGCGGGCGCGGCCCGCGCATTCGGTGACGGGCCGGCCGCCACGCTCGCGGGTGCGCCCCATGCGCCGAACGCCATGCAGCAGCAGGCCGCGGCTGCGAGGCCGGTGCGCCGAAAGGCTGCCTTCTTCATCCTCATCACCTGAAAACTTGTCGTCCGAGCTCTGTCAGCGCTCGGACCGGTGGAGCCTGCGGGCGGCTTCGTGGCGGGTGTGGACGCCCAGTTTGGTCAGCACGGCGCCCACGTGATGTCCGGCGGTCTTGGGGGTGATGTAGAGGCGGGCGCCGATCTCGGCATCGGACAGGCCCTCGCCCAGCAGCTTCAGGACGTCCAGCTCCCGGTTGGTCAGCCCGTACGGATTGGCCCGGGTCGCAGCCCGCGGGCCCCGCCGCACCGGGCGGACACCGCGGGAACGCATCACGGCGCGGGTGCGTACCACCGCCGACCGGGCGCCCAGGGCCTCGAAGGCGGCCAGGGCCTGGTGCAGCGCGGGCGCGTTGCCGGACAGACGGGCCAGCGCGGCATCGTACGGGCAGCCGAGCCTGTCCCACAGTTCCGCGGCGCCGGCCCAGTCGCCGGCCAGCTCCAGCGCGTAGGGTCCGGCAGCCGGCACGGGCGGCGGGGTGCCTCCGGCGCGCTGGATCCAGCAGGCCAGGGGCCCGGACAGCCAGGGGTGGTCGCGCTCCTGCTCCTTC
Source organism: Streptomyces sp. GL_140 (assembly GCF_057834465.1). Classification (NCBI taxonomy): domain Bacteria; kingdom Bacillati; phylum Actinomycetota; class Actinomycetes; order Kitasatosporales; family Streptomycetaceae; genus Streptomyces; species Streptomyces sp. GL_140. The sequence goes on along the minus strand of NZ_CM174404.1, from coordinate 1,477,318 downwards.
AGCGCGGCCAGCGCGCGCCCGGCCTCCGCCCGCACCCGCTCGTGGTCACCGACCAGCCAGGCCGCCTCGACCCGGGCCTCCCGGCCCAGGCCCGTGTCCAGCAGGCACCCCGGGTCGACCAGGCCCGCCGCCCGTTCCAGCAGCGGCCACACCCGGGCCTTGCCCTGTCGGGCCTGCCCGAGGCCCAGGACGGTCAGGGCCGTGGACCGGGCGACGGGCGGTGAGCCGGGATGGGACAGCACGGCCCGTGCGGCATCGGCGGCCGGCCCCCACAGGCCGCAGTTCAAAAGCGCCCAGCTTCCCCAGGCCCTCGTGCACAACAGGTAGGACGGCAGGTCACGGTCCAGGCAATGGGACTCCGCCCGGCTCAGGGCCGCGGTGGTCCGGGTGGCATCGCGCCGCAGTGCGGCGAACCAGCAAGTGACGACCGCCAGGACGCCCGCGTCCACCGGCAGGTCCTGTGCCATCGCGCCGGCCAGCTCGTGTTCGCAGTCCTCCCAGCCGCCCCCTTCGCACAGCATGCGTGCCGCCGCGGCATGGAAACGCGCCTGTACGAGGACGCCCGGATCGCCGAAGCGTTCGCCCAGCGCGATCGCCTTCTCGGCGTGGGCAGCGGTCGCCGCAGCCCCCTCGTGCTCGTAGCAGGCCAACCGGCACAGATTCAGGTACGCGCGGGCCAGTTCCCGGCTCGGCCCCAGCCCTTCGAGCACCCGTACGGCGTCCAGACCGGCGGCTCTGGCCTCGGCGGCCCGCCCGGCCGGCCACAGCCAGTCCGACAGCCGGCGCAGATCGTCGCCCTCGCGCAGCCGGTCTCCCAGCGCCCGGCGCAGCACGACGGCCTTGCGCCCGGAAGCGATCCCCGCGTCCAGCCCGCCGGACAGCAGGGTGGCCTGCGAATGGCCCTCCAGCAGGGAGGCCGACCGATCGGTTGGCAGGCGGTCGGCGTACGACAGGGCGCGGGCGTACTGGGCGGCTGCTTCCCGGTACGCCCCCGACGCCGCGGCGTGGGCCGCCGCCGCGGGCGCGTACTCCAGCACGGCGGCCGGATCCACGGCGCCCTCGGCGTGATCGGCGAGCAGCGCCAGATCGTCAGCGGCGATCGGACCGGACCGCATCACCGCCAGCACCTGCCGGTGTACGCGCAGACGCATCGCGGCGGGTACGGCGTCGAGCACCGCCAGTCGGGCCAGCTCGTGGCGGAACCCGGCCACCTGCCCGTCGGTGCGCACGATTCCGCAGGCCACGGCCTCATCGAGCGGTTCTTCCGGGGCGGGCAGGAGGCCGGCCAGCAGCTGGAGCGAGACCTGGCGCCCCAGGACGGCCAGCACGTCGATGACGGTCCGCGCGGGGTCCGAGAGGCCGGCCAGGCGACCGGCGACGGCCTCGCGCACCGTGGCCGGTACGGGTTCGGCAGGGGAGGCCAGGACCTCGGTCACGATGAACGGGTTACCGGCGGAGAGGTGATGGAGCTGCTCGGCGTCGACCGGGTGTCCGCCGGTGAGACGGGCCAGGGCCCGCAGGCTCAGGGGAGCCAGGTCCTGGCGGTACACCCACGGGTAGCCGGCCAGCGTGCCGAGGAGGCCGTTCAAAGGGTGGGTGCGGCCGATCTCGTCGTCGCGGTAGGTGACCACCACCAGCGCCGGAACACCCGGCAGCCGCCGGACCAGGTAACGGAGCAGGTCCAGCGTGGCCTCGTCGGCCCAGTGGACGTCCTCCACCACCAGCAGGCTGGGACAGGTGCTCAGGTCCGCGAGCAGGCAGTCGAAGACCTCATCCGTACGGCAGGTACCGGCCAGGGCCCCGGTCAGGGATGTGCGTACCGCCCGGCCCAGGTGCGGAGCCAAGTCCATCAGGGGGCCGAGGGGACGGGGCGTGGCCAGGGGGTCACAGGCGCCGATCAGGACCCGGATGCCGGGATCCGCCAGCTGCGCCAGACGCCGGACGACGGCGGTCTTGCCGATCCCGGCTTCGCCACGCAAAAGGGCCAGACGTCCAGGGCCGCTCTCGGTCGCTTGGAGGTGACCGACGAGGGCCTGGAGCACGGCCTCTCGCTCTAGCAGGTCCATCACCAGCCAGTTTCCTCCCATGCTCGGAGCCGCGCAAAAGATCCAGACCGAGTGGGACGGGTGGGCTGAGGGTGGGCGGTACGGGGGTCCTCGGTGGGGATGTGGGGCGTACCGGAGGGGATTTTGGGGTGAGCCGGAGCCGAATTTGGGGTGTTTGCCCGATGTGTCGCCGACTATCGCGGCGCATGCTGGCGAAGGAGTTCCAGAACCCGGGTCTCTCTGGTTCGCATGTCCCACCGGCCCCGCGCAAGGGCATGCCGTTCGGCATGCCGTCGAACCCGCGCCCACCGAACGACTCCGGCCAGTGAATCCGGGGTCCGAGCGCCGCGGGTGGTGGCTTGCGAAGCCGAAGTCGGGCTGCGAACCGACAGGGTTCATACGGAAAGGAATCGTCATGCTCAACAAATTCGCGAAGCGCGCGGCGATGCTGACCGCGTCGGCTGCACTGGCCGTGGGGGGCGCTGCGGTGCCCTCGTTCGCCTTTGCTGCCACGACGCCGACCATCGCGCACGTGACGGTACCGAGTGACAACGGCGGGAATAACAACAATAACAACAATAATGGCGGTGGAGGAAACAACAACAACAATAACAACGGCGGGAAGGGTGGAAACAACAACAACAACAATAACAACAACAACGGTGGCAAGGGCGGAGCGAACAACAACAATAACAACAACAACGGTGGCAAGGGCGGAGCGAACAACAACAATAACAACAACAACGGTGGCAAGGGCGGAGCGAACAACAACAATAACAACAACGGTGGAGGTGGAGCCAACAATAACAACAATAACAACAACGGTGGGGGCGGAGCGAACAACAATAACAACAACAACAACGGTGGGGGCGGGGCCAACAATAACAACAACAACAACGGTGGGGGCGGGGCCAACAATAACAACAACAACAACGGTGGGGGCGGGGCCAACAACAATAACAACAACAACGGTGGGGGCGGAGCGAACAACAATAACAACAACAACGGTGGGGGCGGGGCCAACAATAACAACAACAACAATGGTGGGGGCGGAGCGAACAACAATAACAACAACAATGGTGGGGGTGGAGCCAACAATAACAACAATAACAACAACGGTGGCGGGGGTGCGAACAATAACAACAATAACAACTGAACTTCAAAGTCCGGCGGCCGGTGGTTCGAAGTCACCAGGCCGCCGGATTGTCACGTGCGCACCCTGCGGTGGGTGGAGGACGGTGAAGCCGGTTGGTCGGCGCCCGTACGTCCGCGCCATCGACCGACGTGGGCAACGCAAGGCGGAGGGGGCTCGTGCCGGGCCCGCCCGGGTCCGTGACCTCGCTGCTGGGGCGCCCGTCGGCCGGGTTGAATCGACGGCAGCGCGGGAATCGGCGCACGTGAATTCTTCCGTGCCGCCTTGCCGCTCCCTGCCGGGCCGGCACGTTTAACGCTGATTGCAGCTGATGTTCAGAGTGCCGACATAGGTGTCGCCCAGTCCGACGTGCTCGATCGGATAGCAGGCCTGGAGGTGGGAGAGCGCCGTCTCGTCGAGAAGTGATCGGATTCCTTCGGTGCTCCGAATCTCGGCGCTGTCGTGGGCGTCGGCGGCCTTTTCGGCGGCGCCGCCGATGTTGTTGTTATTGTTGTTGTTGGTCCCTCCGCTCCCGTTGTTGTTGTTATTGTTGTTCGTCCCCCCACCGATGTTGTTGTTATTGTTGTTGTTCACGTCGCCACCGTTGTTGTTGTTATTGTTGTTGTTCGTTCCTCCGCCGATGTTGTTGTTGGTGTTGTTGTTCTGGGTTTCGGTGTAGGAGTTCCCTTCTCCGACCTGTACCGCGTATGAAGCTTGAACGAGTCCCGCCCTGTGTAGGAGCGAGAAGAATCCCTCGTCGTCGTCATGGGATTTAGTCGAACCTCCGTCGTTGTTGTTGTTATTGTTGTTCACGCCTCCACCGAGGTTGTTGTTGGTGTTGACGTTCTGGGTGCCGATGTAGGTGTTTCCGTGGCCGACCTGGACCGGGGTTGAGGCCTGGGGGAGCGTGGCGCTGCCGAGGAACGAGAGGAAATCCCCGTCGTCCTGTGCCTGGGCGCCGCCGGCGCTGAGGAGTACCGCTGCTGTCGCGGCGGTACTGATCGCGGCAAAACGCTTGGCGAGCTTCATTCGACCAACCTTTCGTCGTTCCTGAAGTCCGGATCCTGAGACTCAGTCGACAGGATGGCGACCGAAGCGATTGAACGATCATCAGGCACGCTGAAGCGGCCGCCTTTTCCCCCGTACAGCCCCAGAGCTCCACTTGGCCGCTTGTCTGCCCAGCAGTCATTGAAGAGGTCGGGCAGGAATGCCCTGGCCGGAGCGGTCGCCGAGGCCGAGTCCGAGTCCGTGGCCCGTGCCGGACCGGCTCCGTCCGCGAGGCATCCTGCTGCGTCTTCTGCGAGGAGATCGGACTGCTCCGCCTGATCAGGATGCGGCCGCTGCCCGTTGGGGTAACGGGCCTTTCAACTGCGCTTACGGGGGCTCCTGTTGGAGTCCGTGGCGAGCGTCTTATCCGATGTGCTGCGTAGCCGTCTTCCGGCGCCGGCGCCGATTCCGACGATCAGGGAGATGGGAACCGGTGATTGGCAGCCGAACGTGCGGGGTTCATCGGCGGCTTGCTGTGCGTGCGCGAGGCTCTCGCCGGATCAGGGTCAGGAGTCCGGGAGTTCAGGCCGACCGGCAGGGGGCGTTCGGTACGAACAGTGTCTGGGGTGGCAAGCCCGAGTTCAGCGGCGTTCAGCTCCGACGTGTGCGGGAACTCGGCGCGGTCGAGGCGCGGTTCGCCTCCGTCTTCTCGGCGGAACGACCCCGAGGATCTGGCCGGGGTGGTGCCCGGTCACCGTACGGTGTCCCGCGTACGCCACAGGTACGCGCAGGCGGCCAGGGCCAGCCAAGCGGTGGCGAACAGCCAGCCGCCGAGCACGTCGCTGAACCAGTGCACGCCGAGGTGCACCCGGGTCAGGCCCACGGCCGCTCCCCAGAGACAGACCAGGACGGTCGCGAGGCGCGGGAGCCGCGGGCCCCGTAGGGCAAGGGCGGCGATCAGGAGGCCCGCGGTCATCGCGCCGGTGGTGGCGTGGCCGGAGGGGAAGGACCAGCCCGAGGCGTGCGTCGCCCAGTCGCCGAGCGGCGGCCGGGGGCGGGCGATCAGCCTCATGACCGCGTACCGCAGGGCTTCGCCCAGGCCCAGGCAGAGGGCGAGTCCGGCGGCGGTGGTGACGCGCTGCCGGACGTTGCGGCCCACGGACAGGCCCGCCAGGACGACCGCCGCGAAGGGGATGACCCCGGTGCCGGTGGCGGTGATCGCGCGGGACAGTGCCACGACCGGGGCGGGCCGGTGAGTCAGAGACCACTGGTGCAGCGCGGCGTCGCCGGGCAGCCGCCCGTGATGGCCGTGGAGCACGGCCAGGGTCAGCAGGGTGAAGGCGGCGGCCGCGACCAGTGCCGTCCAGCCGCACAGTCGGACGGCCCCGGGGCGGGTCACGCCACGGCCAGCAGGGGGCGCAGCGGGCCGTGCTTGAGCCGGGTGGCGAGCTCGCTCTGCTTGCGGCGCACGGCCCAGGTGGCGAGGAGGGCGACGAGGGCGCCCACGGCGAAGCCGATGACGACGTCGTGCGGGTAGTGCACGCCCACCCAGACCCGGGAGGCCGCCATGAGGATCGCCGCGGCCAGGGCGACGAGGCTCACCCGGCGCGATACGAGGAGCAGTGCGAAGGCCGCCGCGGAAGCGATGGCGGCGTGGTTGCTGGGGAAGGACCAGTCGCCGGGTGCGGGACAGGCTTCGAGGACGGTCACGTGCAGCCGCCGACAGGGCCGGTCCTCGCGGACGGCCAGTTTCAGCAGGGAGTCGACGCCGAAGGCGAGGACGGTGACCAGGGGGACCGCGAGGGCGGTGACCGTGGCCGGGGTCCCCGCTCGGCGTGCCCGCCACCAGGCGACGAGCATCAGCAGCGCGAAGATGCCCAGTCCGTAGGCCGACCAGCCGGTGATCAGGATGTCGAGCCAGCCGGGGGCCCGGTGGGCGAGGTCGACGATGTCGAGGTAGGCGGGGCCGTCGATGGCCGAGCCGTCGTACGCGAGATTCATCAAGGGGCCTCGTTCCTCTCCCTGATCGCGGGCAGGGGGCAGGGGGATGGAACATCCGGGCGACTGCAATCGCGTAGATGGTCTACTGAACTGTAGACGATCGGGGTGTGGAGAAGGCGCCGGCCGAGGCGGCCGGTCAGCGGTGAACGCTCGCTGCCGTCAGGCAACGTCCTCGGCGGCGGCGAAGGCGGTGGCCCGGACGGTGGTGCCGCAGAGCGCGAACTGCCCTCCGTCGTCAGGGGCCAGCTGGAGCCCGCCCCCTCCCGCGCCCAGCACGATCGAGGGGGCGATGGTCGGCTCGGCGCCGGAAGCGCAGTATCCGCCGGCCTCGCCGAGGACCGGAGCGAAGGTGAGCCGGGTCGAGGCCCGGTCGCCGACGGCCAGCCGTACTGGGTGGGCCTGGCCCTGAGGGGTCACGGTCAGGGGCTTGTTCCGGTCCGGGGAGCCCTGGCCGGCGAGGGCCACGGTGGGGAAGCCCCTCAGGACGCATGCCTCCGGACCGTCGTTGAGCACGGTGATCCGGATCTGGGCGGCGCCGATCCGCTCCGCGCCGTCCGCGCTGAGCTGCTCGCCCGCGCAGGGCGCGGCGGACCCCCGTCGCCCGGCCGTCCCCTGCGCCGATGCGCCCGCGCTCACACCCGCGCCCAGCAGCAGACCGCAGGCCAGGGCGCCCGCCGCGAGCCGAAGGGCCGAGGCCGAGGCCGGGGTCCGGGACGCGCCACCCCGCCTCGTGCCCGTCCGTGGCGCTCCTGTCCGTGCCGTTCCGGTCATGGGGGCCTCCTCGCGGTTCGCGGGACGTCCCACCCCGGCCGCACAACGCGCTCCCCGTCGGCCGCGCTCTCCTCCCAGCGTCGCGCGCCACGGGCGGACGCGCAGCTTTTAACCGGGGTCCGCGAGGGTGTCAAGTCCCGAATTCCCGGCACATGACCGGGGTGCCCCCGCCGGGGCTTACTGGTGGAGCGGAAAGGACCTCACCGAAAAGGAAACGAGGGAACATCCGCACCGACCCGGATTACGGGACAACCCAATGAATCATCTGAATCGGTAGGAGAAGGTCATGAACTTCAAGGCTCGCACCAACAACGTTGTCCGCCCGAACCGTCGGGGTTTCCGCATCGCGACGCTGGTGGCCTCCGCCGCAATGATTTCCGGTGGGGTCCTCATTCCGGCCTCCATGGCTACGGCGGCTCCGATGCCGGCTCACGTAGCCGCCGCACTGCCCACGGCCGGCGGCGCCGGTGGGGACGGTGGTGAAGGCGGAGGCGGCCTCATCGGGGGCGGCGGTGGCTCCGGCGGCTCCGGCGGGGGCAGCGTCCTCGGTGTCGGCGGCAACGGCGGCAACGGCGGCAAGGGCGGCGAAGGCCTCCTGTCCGGTGGCGGCGGCGGTGGCGGCGGTGGCGGCGGCGACGGCGTGATCGGCGGCAACGGCGGCAAGGGCGGCGACGGTGGCGGCGGCCTCTTCGGTGGCAGCGCCGGCAACGGCGGTGGCGGCGGCAGCGGCACCCTGATCGGCGGCAACGGCGGTAAGGGCGGCAACGGCGGCTTCGGCGTCTTCCAGGGCGGCAACGGCGGCAAGGGCGGCAAGGGCGGCTTCGGCGGTCTCTTCGGTGGCCTCGGCGGCGGCGGTGGCGCCGGCGGCGGAAGCATCTTCTGATCGCAACACCGCAACACCGCAACACCGCAACACCGCAACACCCGGCTCTACGGGGTGGAGGCCTTCCGGGCCTCCACCCCCCACATCCCCTTCTCATCCCCCCACAAGCGACACCGTGCTCACGAAACGGAGAATCCCCATGTTTACAAGCTCCTGGCAGCGTCCGCTCATCCTGGCGGCGGCCTCGCTGGCCCTCGTCACCGGAACGGCCTGCGCCGCGCAGGCGTCGGTGTCCCACACCCCGGCCGGTGTCAGCACCTCGGTCCTGACGGACCTTCCCTCGCACTGCGGCCAGGGCGGCGAAGGCGGCGAAGGCGGCAAGGGCGGAGAGGGCGGCAAGGGCGGTCAGCCCGGTCAGCCCGGTGAGCCCGGCAAGCCCGGAGGAATCGGTTGCTTCCGGTTCGAGGACCTGCCCGACAAGCCGAAGTCGGAACTGACGGTGGTGGACCGGGTCCGCATCGTGGTGACCCTGATGGCCGACGACTCCGACGCCATGAAGGAGAAGATCGCCAAGAAGTACAAGATCTCGGAGGAGCAGCTCGACACCTGGAAGCAGCAGTACCAGGACGGCGACTGGATCGCCCTGATGGGAGGGAACCTCGCAGTCGCTCCGTGAGGTTCGAGGGCACAGCAGGGGATGGAAAGGCCGATCGAGGCCGGATCACACGGGGCCCGTCCGGTCATTGACCGGCCGGGCCCCCGTCGTCCCGATGGCGACTCGCCCCCTTGCCCCCGCCATTCGCCCCGCTGGATCCCGTGTCACGGAAACCAATTCCTCGGAAAGGGAGAACGTCATGCGCATACATGCTTGGAAGATCCGTCTTGGTCTCGTCGTTTCGGCGGCTCTGATCGGCGCCGGTTCGATGACGTCCGTCGCCACGGCCGCCCCGGCCTCGGCGAACGTGGCAGCCGCCCCGGCGCTCGCCGCCGCGCACTACGACTCGGGCTCCGGCGGCGGCGGTGGCGGTGGCTTCGGGCCGGGCGTGGCCCGGTACGGCAGCGGGGCCCTCGGCGGCGTCAAAGTCGGCAACGGCAGTGTCCGCGTGGGCGACAAGGTGTGTGCGGGCAACTGCAACGGAACGGTGAACGGCACCAACGGCAGCAGCGGCGGGGTCTGTGCCGGTCTGTGCAACGGCAGTGCCAACGGAGGCAAGGGAATCGAAGGCCGACCGGGTGGCGGCGACGGCGGCAACGGCGGCAAGGGCGGTGTCTGTGTCGGGGTGTGCGGCGGCAGCTCCAACGGAGGCAACGGCGGCACCGGCGGGACGTCGGCGCCCGGCGGCGACGGCGGCACCGGCGGCCGGGGCGGCGACGGCGGAATCTGCTTCGGATCGGGCTGCGAGACCAGCGGTCGGGGCGGCAACGGTGGTGCCGGCGGCGATGACTGAACCCGCCGAATGCGAGCACCACGCACCACGCACCACGCACCGTGGCCGGTCCTCGGGACCGGCCACGGACGCGTCCGCAGTCAGCGGTTCCCCGGCCCCAGGTCCCGGCCCCCGGCCCCGGCCCCGGCCCCGGCCCCGTCCCGGACGGGCAGGCAGGTGGCCCGCTGGATAGACTTTCAGGCATGGAAGAGCGGCCTGCCGCGTCGATCCCGGGCCGGCCCTCCGGCCTGATCGGGCAGCAGATCGCGGGCTACCGGATCGAGCGCCTGATCGGCCGCGGTGGCATGGCCGTCGTCTACTGCGCGAAGGACCTGCGTCTGGAACGTACGGTCGCGCTCAAGCTGATCGCCCCGGAGCGCGCCCGCGACGAGGTCTTCCGGCGCCGCTTCACCCACGAGTCACGGGTGGCCGCACGGATCGACCACCCGCACATCGTGCCGATCTTCGAAGCCGGCGAGACCGACGGCCTCCTCTACATCGCCATGCGCTACGTATCCGGCCCGGACCTGCGGGTCCTGCTGCAACGGGAGGGGCCGCTCCCCGTCGCGACCGCGCTGCGCATCGCCTCCCAGGTGGCCTCCGCGCTCGATGCGGCCCACGCGCACGATCTGGTGCACCGGGACGTCAAGCCCGCCAACATCCTGGTCGCCGCCGGCACCGACAGCGACCACCCCGAACACGCCTACCTCACCGACTTCGGACTGACGAAGAAGTCGCGGGCGCTCACCGGGTTCACCACCGTCGGCGAGTTCGTCGGCACGGTCGACTACATGGCGCCGGAACAGATCGCCGGCCGACCGGTGGACGGCAGATGCGACGTGTACAGCCTCGCCTGTGTGGTCTACGAGTCCCTCGCCGGTGGGCCGCTCTTCGAACGTGACGACGCCCCGGCGCTGCTCTGGGCACACCAATACGACCGGCCGCCCCTCCTGGCGGAGAGACGGCCGGATATCGCGCCCGCTGCGGACGAGGTGCTGACGAAGGCCCTGGCGAAGGTGCCGGAGGACCGCTACGGGTCCTGCCTGGAATTCGTGGCGGCCCTGCGCGTCGCCACCGGGGGCGGCGGGGGAGGCGTGGGTGGTGCGGGTCCGGGTACTCATCCGCCGACCCTGGTGGTTCCCCGGCCCCTCGGGGTCCCGGGCATCTCCGTGCCGCCGCCGGAGCCCCCGGCCTGGGCGCGGCCGGTGTTCCGGGAAGGGTCCGGCGGGGCGGCTTAGCGCCCTGTGCTCCGTAGGGACGACCCAGGGGCCACAGGCCCGGAGGTCACAGGCCCAGGGAGATGGCCATGCGGGTCAGTTCCGCCGTGGTGTTGATGCCCAGCTTGGCCCGGATGCGGCGGAGGTAGGCGTCGACCGTGTGCTTGGAGAGTCCCATGGAGTGGGCCGTCTGCACGTAGGTGCGGCCTGCTGCGATGTGTCCCAGTGCCTCCTGCTCGCGCGGGGCGAGTACGGGGGCTTCGGCCTGCGGGGTGGCGAGGGTGAGGCTCATGGGATTTCCCTCCGACGCATCGGCTCGGTCATCGCTGCTCACACCATCGGAAGCAGGGGACATATCCATGAATGTGGGTGTATGTCCGTGATAAAGAGCCTGTCGGTCGGACTTCATGGAGCTGTCCGTCGACTGTCACAGGCGTGTCACAGGGAACCCCGACGCGCGTGGCGCGGGAACGAAAGGGGCAGAGCGGCTCCTCAGGGCCCGACGAGGGTCTGCTCTGCCCAGATGGTCTTGCCGACGAGGGTGTGCCGGGTGCCCCAGCGCTGGGCGAGCTGGGCGACCAGCAGCAGACCGCGCCCTCCCTCGTCGAAGATCCGGGCCCGCCGCATGTGCGGAGCCGTACCGCTGGCGTCGGAGACCTCGCAGATCAGGGTGTTGTTCTCGTGGATCAGCCGCAGCTGGATGGGCGGCTCGCCGTAGCGGATGGCATTGGTGACCAGTTCGCTCACCACGAGCTCGGTGACGAAGGCGGCGTCGTCGAGCCCCCACGCCGTCAGCTGGTCGGTGGCGTCCCTGCGGGCCTGGGCGACGACGGAGGGGTCGGGCGGTACGTCCCAGACGACGACCTTGTCGGCATGCAGGGCCCGGGTCCGGGCGACGAGCAGGGCGACGTCGTCCTCGGGCGGGTGCGTCAGCAGAGCCGTCAGTACGCGGTCGCAGACCGCGTCGAGCGTGGAGGCGGGCCGGACGAGGGCGGTGAACATGCTGTCCAGGGCCTCGTCGATGTCGTGCTCGCGGGCCTGGAGCAGGCCGTCGGTGTACAGGGCGAGGATGCTCCACTCCGGAAGCTCGACCTCGACGGTCTCGAAGGGCAGGCCCCCCAGGCCCAGCGGCGGGCCGGCCGGGACGTCCATGAGGTACGCGGAGCCCTCCGGGGAGACCACGATGGGCGGCGGGTGGCCCGCCCGGGCGACGGTGCAGCGCCGGGTGATCGGGTCGTAGACCACGTACAGGCACGTGGTGCCGATGCCCCCCGCGGCCTCCTTGCCCTCGTGGCCCGCCTCGTCGGCGGACAGGTGGATGACGAGGTCGTCGAGATGGGTCAGCAGCTCGTCGGGCGGCAGGTCCACGTCGGCCAGGGTGCGCACCGCCGTGCGCAGGCGGCCCATGGTGGCGGTGGCGCGGATGCCGTGTCCGACGACATCGCCCACGACCAGGGCCACCCGTGCACCGGACAGCGGGATCACGTCGAACCAGTCGCCGCCCACGCCGGCCTCGCCACCGGCGGGCAGGTAGCGGGAGGCGATTTCGAGTGCCGACTGGTCGGGCAGCGTGTGCGGGAGCAGGCTGCGCTGCAGCGTCATGGTGCTGGTGTGCTCCCGGGGGTGCCGGGGCGCGTTGCGGATGCTCACGGCCGCCCTGCCGGCGAGCTCCTCGGCCTGCCACAGGTCCTTCGGCCGGAACGGCTCCCGGTGCTGGTGGCGGCCGAAGACGGCCGACCCGACGGTGGTGCCGCCGGCCCGCAGCGGCACCACCATCACCGAGTGGGTCCCGTACTCGCCGATCCAGGCGGCCCCGGGGTCCTGGGCCACCCATCGGGCGATGGCCGGGTCCGTAGTCCCGTAGACCGTGCCGCGTCCCGCGGCCAGGCACTCGACGGGGGGTGACAGCGGCGGGTAGACGGTCGTCCCGCCGACCGCCACCCCGGACTGCGGGCCCGTGCCCTGGACCGACCGTACGGCGGTACGGCGTACGGTGACCGCCCCCTCGACAGCGCCGGAGGAGGGATCGTCTCCGCGCGGCACAGGCTCCAGCAGGTCGACGACCGCGAAGTCGGCGAGCTGGGGGACGGCGGCGTCGGCCAGTTCCTGCGCGGTGCGGGTGCTGTCCAGGGTGGTGCCGATGCGGGCTGCGTCGAGATCCGGCGGGAGCGTCGGCTGCCCGTCGTTCCCGGCCGCGGTCCGCTCGTGCGCGGCCAGGTACACGGCGCGCACGCGGCCGTCCGCGTCCCGCAAGGGGGTCAGCGAGGTTGCCCAGCCGTGCTCCGCGCTCGCACCCGTCGGGCGCACGAGGCCCTGCGCGTGCTGCGTCTCGCCGCTCTCCAGGGCCAGGCGCATCCTGCGCTCCGTCTCCTGGCTGACGGGATCCGGGGCGATGTCGGGCAGGCGCAGTCCGCGCATCTCGGCCTCGGTGAGGGACAGCGCTCGCTTCATTCCGGCGTTCGCCCGCACCAGCCGCAGGTCCGCGTCGAAGATGGCCAGGACGCAGGGGGACTGGGCGAACGCCCATTCCTTCAGGGGTTCCTCCCAGGGTGCGCCGGTCGTGTCCGCCGCACCGGGCCCGCCCGCCACGGCGGACACCAAGGACCACCTGGTGTTCCCCCCGGTCGAGGTCCAGCGGTGCGCGAGCAGTCCCAGTTCCGTCCGGTGGCCGTCCCGGTGCCGCAGCGCCACGGTGCCGCTCCACCGCTCCTGTCCGGGCGGGATCCGCCGCGCCGCATCCGCGGCATCGGCGAGCAGGTCCGCGGCGGGCATTCCCACGACCTCGGAGGGCGCGTAGCCGAGCAGCCGACGGGCCTCGTCGCTCCACTCGGTCACGATGCCCTGCTCGTTGATGGTGGCCGTGGCCGTGTACGCCGCCTCGTGGAGGGTGTTCGTCTCCTCCGGCCGCTCATCAGGAGAGGTGGGAAGTCGCTCCATCGCAGCTCATCTCGCCCTCGCTAGATCCTTTGCCGCGTCGCGCGGCAACCCGCACGGCCAGGGGCTCCACTGACAAGCATGATCCGGCGGGGCGGGGAGCACCAACGCAGTGTCGTCACGGGAGGCAGTACGGCGCGGCCCGCTGCGCGAGGACCAGGGCGAGCACCGCGTCTCCCGCCTGCCACACCATCGCGCGGCGCCGTCCGCCGAGTACGGGCGGCCGTAGGCCGAGTATCTCCACGCCGCGCGCGGCGGCGCCGAAGATGCCGCTCCGGTCGGCCTTGACCGCGGCCTCCTTCAGGGCCCAGGCGCCGGCCAGGGCATCGGGGCGGTCCGTACCGATGAGGGAGAGTTCCCCGGCGGACAGGACGTGATCGGCGACGCGCAGTACCGCGGGGGCCGAGACGGTCGTGCACAGGTCCACTCCGACCGGTTCCGGCGCGAGGGCCGCGGCGACGTGGCCGGCGGTGTGGCTGATCGAGACGTTCAGGCCGGGTACCGCACTGCCGCCGACCAGGACGCGGGGACTGCCGTCGGTGCGGGGAAGGACCTCCACCTCGTCCGCCGGTACGGAGAGGAGCTCGCGGACCACCTGCTTGGCGAGCAGACGGCCCGCCACCCACTCGGCCCGCCGCCGCGCCGGCAGCTCGCGGACCAGGCGCCGCTCGGCGGGCGAGAGCAGGGGTTCCCGGTCCCGGTGGGGACCGGAGCGCCGGGCCACGGCGACGGCGGCTCCGCCCCATCGGTGGACGTGTCCCGGCGCGATCGGCGGGAAGCAGGTGTGCACGGCCGCGGCGGGGGTCATGCGGCCGCGGGGGCCGTGTCCGGCTGCCGCAGCTCGCGCTCCAGCGCGCTCACGGCGTACCGGATCTGGTCGGGCGTGTGGTCACAGGTGATGAAGAAGCGCAGCCGGGCCATTTCCTCGGGCACGGCCGGGTGGAGGATCGGATTGACGCTGATGCCCTGCTGGAAGAGGGCCTCGGCGAGGCGCAGGGTCTTCAGCGAGTCCCCGACGATGCACGGGACGATCGCCGTGTCCCGGCTGTCCCCGATGTCGATGCCCGCGTCCCGCGCGAGGCGGACGAACAGTGCGGCGTTCTCCCGCAGCCGGGCCACCCGCTCCGGCTCGTCGCGCAGGACCCGCAGGGCGGTCAGGGACGCGGCGGTGTCCGCCGGGGTGAGGCCGGCGCTGTAGACGAAGCCCGGAACGGTGTAGCGCAGGTACTCGACGACCCGGCGGTTCCCGGCGACGTAGCCTCCGCAGCTCGCCAGGGCCTTGGACAGCGTCCCCGACCACAGTTCGACGGCCGAGCGGTCGATGCCGAAGTGCTCGCCGATGCCTCCGCCCGTCGCGCCGATCGTGCCGACGCTGTGCGCCTCGTCGATCATCAGCAGGGCGCCGTGCCGGCGCTTGACCTCCAGGAGGGCGGGCAGATCGGCGATGTCGCCGTCCATGCTGTAGACACCCTCGACGACGACGAGAACCCGTCGGTACTGGTGGCGGACCTGCCCGAGGAGGGCGTCCAGGGCGGCCGCGTCGTTGTGCGGGAACGGCCGCCGGGTCGCGCCGGACAGCTTGCACCCCTGGAGGATGCTGTCGTGGGCGAGGGAGTCGTGGACGACGAGGTCCCCGGGTCCCACGAGGTGCCCGATCACGGTGACGTTGGTGGCGTGCCCGTTGGCCAGGGCGAGCGCGGCCTCGCATCCGAGCAGGTCGGCGAGTTCCGCTTCGAGTTCCAGGTGGAGCGGACGGCTGCCGGAGAGCAGTCGGCTGGCGGACACCGACGTCCCGCAGCGTTCGATGGCCTCCTTGGCCGCCTCGCTCACCCGGGGGTGCGTCGCCATGCCCAGGTAGTTGTAGCTGGAGAACGAGAGCAGCTCCCGGCCGTCGACGACCGTCGTGTCCGTCATCCCGCCTTCGTGGACGAGGAAGTACGGATTCGCCAGCCCGGCCCGGCCGAGGAGGGCGACGCGATCGCCGTGGGCGGTCACCTCGGGGAAGCACTCGATCCGCGTGTGCTCCTCGGGCAGCGGGGCGGGGGAGGACGGGTCCGGGGAGGACGGGGCCGGTACGGTCCGGTCCGCGTCGGGGGTGGGCGGCTCGGCGGCCGGGGGGACCACGGTCAGGTGGACGGGCGGCGAGGGCGGGGACTCGCCCCCGTGGTCGGCGCGCTGCCCGGGGACGACTGCCGCCGCGCCGTCCGCGGCGGGGGCGCCCGCGATCATCGCGGCTATCCCCGCGATGGTCGGCCGGTCGGCGGCCTTCTCGTCGAACCTCCAATGCGGCCACTGCCGCTTGAGGGCGACGAACAGGTCGGTCAGCATCAGCGAGTCGAAACCGAGATCGTCGATCAGCAGTTGGTCCTCGCGCAGACCGCTGACGGGGAAGGCGCTGATCCGGGCCACGTGCGAGAGGACGGCTTCGGTGACCTCGCCGAGGCCGTCGGCCCGTACGGGCTTCCCGTCGGCCGGTGCGGCGGGGGCGCTCGGCACGGCGGCGGCCGGAGCCGGGGCCGGGGCCTCGGGGGCCGGTGAGGCGGGGGCCTGCTCGGCGGGGCTCGGGGCGCTCAGGGTCTTGCCGAGGCGGGCGAGCAGGGTGACCTGCTGCTGGACCAGCTGGAGCAGTTCACTCATGGAGCCGTTCACGGAGTCGTTCGTCGAGTCGTTCATCGGGGCCTCCTCGGTCGATGCGAACTCGGTTGGTGCGGGTGCGGGTGCGGGTGCGGGTGCGGGTGCGGTCGCGGCGGGCTCGGGCCGTATGCGGGTGTCCTCGTTCGTGGCGGTGCGCCGCTCCGGCACCCAGTAGGACCGGGTGTCGAGCTTCGCCACCGGCAGGTCCAGCAGACGGCGGTCCTCCCGGCGGACCAGGGCGCGCGGGTCGACGGGGGTGCCCAGGACCGCGAGCCGGGCGAGGGCCAGCGCGAGGCTGCGTCCGCCGTCCGGCGCTCCACCCTCGACGGGGACGACGTGGACGTCGCCGTGGCCGGTGAGGTTGCGGCGCACCGAGGTGAGGAGCGAGTTTCCGCCCGTCACCTGGAGGAAGACGCGGGCGCCCTGCTCGTAGGCGGTGTGGACGGCGTCCTCGAACAGGACGGGCGCGCAAGCGTGCCGGGTCCACAACCCGCGCAGCACCTCGGGGTCGGTGCAGACCTCCGCGTTCACGGTCGAGACGAACGGCAGGACCGGGCTGCTGATGGGACGGCCGGCGAGGCCGGAGCGGATGGTGTCCTCGACCGAGGCCAGCCTCGGCGAGTGGAAGGCGCTGGACACCTCCAGCGCCGCCGTCACCACCCCGGCCTCGGCGCAGGCCTGTCGCATGGCGTCGACCCCCTGCTGCGTCCCGCTGACCACGACCTGGCGCGGCTGGTTGAAGCAGGCGAGCCAGACGTCGCCGATGCCGTGCATGAGCCGACGGCAGGTCTCCTTGTCGGTCTGCACGGCGAGCATCCCGCCCCGGAATCCCGACTCGGCCCGCCGGAGGGTCGCACCGCGGTGGACGAGCAGCCGGATCGTGTCCACCGGGGTGAGCGCTCCGGCCGCCGCGGCCGCGGCGAACTCTCCGGCGCTGTGGCCGAGGGTGAGGTCGGGGGCGATCCCGCAGTCGGCCAGGACGCGGGTGGTGGCCATCTGGACGGCGCCGAGCAGCGGCTGGCACACATCGGTGGCGGCGAGCTGCACCCTGAGCTGCTCGGTGTCGCCCCGGGACGTCGCGGCCTCGCCGTAGAGCAGGTCGGCGAGGTCGATGCCGAGGTCCCGCCGGGCCACCGCGCTCAGGACACAGACGGCCGACCGGAAGGCGGTGAACCTCTCGTGGAGGTCCCGCATCATGCCCGGCCGCTGGCTCCCCTGACCGGGGAAGAGGAAGGCGATGCGGCGCTGCGCCTCCGGCAGCGGGGCGTCGGAGGCGAAGGCGCCGTCGCCGAGGTCGCCCCGGGTGCCGGCGAGGAGCTGCTCACGGGCGTGGCGCAGCCGCCGGACGAAGGAGTCGGTGTCGTCGGCCACGATCGCGAGCCGGGCCTTCAGGGGCTCGCGCGATCCCAGGGTGTGGGCCACGGCGGCCAGCGGGGCACGGTCCGCCGTGTCGAGTGCGTCGAGTACGTCGCCGATGTGCTGGTCCAGCAGTTCGGCGTTGCCGGCCGTGAGGAGGACGAGCTGGGGTCCGGTGCCTTCGGCACGTTCCGGGCGGCGCCCGGGGTCCGGGGCGGGCTGCTGCTCCTCCAGGACCACGTGGACGTTCGTGCCGCCGAAACCGAACGAGCTGACGGCGGCACGCCGGGGAGTGCCGGTGCTCGGAAAGGGACGTGCGGTGTCCGCGAAGCGCAGGCCCGCGGCCGAGACGGGCAGGTCGGGATGGGGGGTGGTGTGCGGCTGCGGCACGATCGTGCGGTGGTGGACGACCAGGGCAGTCTTGATCAGTCCGGCGATGCCCGCCGCCGACAGGGAGTGCCCGATGAGGGCCTTGCCCGCGCCGAGGTAGCACAGGCCGGGGTCGTCGTCGGGGTACTCGGTGCGCAGCCGGCGCAGCGCCTCCGTCTCGGCACGGTCTCCGGCGGCGGTACCGGTGCCGTGGGCCTCCAGGAAGCCCACGGAGGAGGGGGAGACCTCCGCGTCGTCGTAGGCCCGGAGCATGGCGCGCAGCTGGCCTTCGGCGGTGGGAACCAGCGGTCCCGGGGACGCCCCGTCGTTGGCCGAGCCGATGCCCTTGATCACCGCGTAGACGCGGTCGCCGTCCGCGAGGGCGTCGGCGAGCGGCCGCAGGACGACGGTGCCCGCGCCCTCGCCGAGGACGAATCCGTCGGCCTCCTCGTCGAAGGGGCGGCACACCCCGGCGGCGGACAGTGCGCGGAGCCTGGAGAAGCCGACCAGGCTGTCGGGGGTGAGGTTGAGGTACACGCCGCCGACGAGGGCGGTCCGGCAGGTTCCCCGGCGCAGGTGGGCCATCGCCTGGTCCAGTGCGACCAGCGACCCGGAGCAGGCGGCGTCGACGGCGAAGCTGGGGCCGCCGAGGCCGAAGTGCCGGCTGACGGTCCCGGCCGCCATGTTGAGCAGGCTCCCGGGAAGGGTGAAGGAATCGACGGTGCCGAGCTGCCGTGCCCGCTCCTTGACCGCCTCGAGGGCGCGGGGGTCGTCCGCCGCGCAGGAGTCCTCGGCCAGGGTGATGGCACGGAGGGGGGCCGTCATGAGGTCCTTGTACTCGGACACCGAGATCCCGAAGAAGACCCCGGTGTTCTCCCGGTCGAAGTCGCGGCGGCCCAGCCCCGCGTCGTCGAGCGCCTCGCGGGTGACGTCGAGCATCAGCCGGTGCTGCGGGTCCATGGCCCGCGCGCGGGCGGGCGCCACCCCGTAGTGCGTGGCGTCGAACCGGTCCACGTCGTCCAGGAAGGCGACCTGGTCGGTGTAGGCGGCATTGGGGCCGGACCGGGTGCCGGGCTCGTGGAAGAGGTGGTGGTTCCAGCGCTTCCCCGGGACGGTGGAGAACTGCCGTTCCCCGCTCAGCAGGAGCTTCCAGTAGCCGTGGACGTCGGGGGCCCCGGGAAAGCGGCAGCCGAGTCCGACGATGGCGATGTCGTTGACGATGTCGTTCATGACGGATCTTCCTTGTCGTACTGGTCGTGGCGCCCTGAGCGGCCTGCGGCCGCGGTGGCGAGGGAGGGAGGGTGTGCGCCCGGTGGTCAGCGGCGCGCGGGGGTGTGCGTACGGACGGGGGTGCGGGCCGGTTTGCAGCGGCCCGGGGGACATCGCCCGGGAGCGGCCGGCGGTGGCCGGGGGGTCGGGCTCGGCGCCTTGCGCCGCAGCGGCCGCGGCGCCCACCAGTTCAGGCCGCCGGCCAGCCGCATCAGCGCCGGTACGAGGACGCCCCGCACGAGCGTGGCGTCGAGGAGGACGCCGAGACCGGCGCCGATCCCGAAGAACTGCAGGAGGGAGACCCGGGAGGTGCCGAAGCTCAGGAGGGTGAACGCGAGCAGGGCTCCGGCGGTGGTCACGATGGAGCCGGTGCGCGAGACGCCGGTGACGATCGAGCGGGCGTTGTCCTGCCCGGCCTCGTGCGCCTCCTTGATGCGGGCGAGGACGAACACCTCGTAGTCCACCGAGAGCCCGAAGACGATGCAGAACAACAGCACCGGCATGGTCGTGGTGAGCGGTCCGGGCGTGAAGCCGAGCAGGTGGCTCAGGTGCCCCGTCTGGAAGATCCACACCATGGCTCCGAGGACCGCCGTCAGGCTGAGGGCGTTCAGCGCGATCGCCTTGAGCGGCAGGAGCAGGCTGCGCGTGAATCCGAAGAGCAGCAGGAAGGTCGTCAGGGCGATCAGGGCGAGGGCCACCGGAATCCGGTTTCCCACCGTGTCCTTGGCGTCGACCAGTACCGCGTCCGGTCCGCCGACCAGGACCTCGGCGCCCGCCGGGGCGGGCGCCGCGCCGTGGATCTCGCGGATCTCGCGGACGAGCCGCTGGGCGGCGCGCGATCCGGGGTCGGCCAGCGGCACCACGGAGAGCAGGGCCGGTCCGTCGCCGACGGGTCCCACGACCCGGGCGACCTGGGGGAGCGCGGCGAGCCGGCGGGCGTACTCCTGCTGGGCCGGCCGGGACGCCCGACCCGTGATGACGACGGTGAGGGCGCTGGAGCCCTTCATGTCGAACGCTCCGCGCACCAGGTCTCCGGTCCGCCGGCTGGACGCGCTCACCGGCAGCGCCCGGTCGTCGGGGGTGGCGAATCCGGCGTGCGCGACCGGCCCGGCGAGCACCAGCAGCAGGCCGATCACCGGCAGCGCCGCGAGCAGCGGACGGCGTACGACGATCCGCGCCAGCCCCTCCCAGAAGCGCGAGCGGGACCCGGCGCGGACCCGGCGGCGCCACGGCACGGGCCAGGCGTTCACCCGCTTGCCGAGCAGCGTGAGCAGGGCCGGCAGGACGGTCAGGGCGCTCACCGCGGCGATCACCACCACGGCGATGCCCGCGTAGGCGAAGGAGCGCAGGAAGTACGGCGGGAAGACCAGCAGCGTCGCGAGGGCGGCGCAGACCGTCGCAGCGCTGAAGACGATCGTGTGGCCCGCCGTGCGCACGGTCCGGATGGCGGCGTTGCGCGGCCGGTAGCCGTGGGCGAGCTCTTCGCGGAACCGCGAGACGATCAGCAGTCCGTAGTCGATTCCCAGCCCCAGGCCGAGCGCGGTGGTGAGGTTCAACGCGAACACGGACACGTCGGTGACGGAGCCGAGGACGCTCAGGACCAGCAGGGTCCCGGCGATGGCGAGGACCCCGATCAGCAGGGGCAGGGCGGCTGCGACCGCACTGCCGAAGACCAGGACCAGCAGGACCAGCGTGCCGGGCAGGACGACGGACTCGGCCCGCTTCAGGTCGGACTCCGCGATGTCCTGGAGCTGGGCGTCGGTCAGCGCCGTCCCTCCCACGTCCACCGTCAGGGCCTCACCGGCGGAGGTGGGGACGGTCAGCTCCGCGCTCAGCCGCTCGACCCGCGCCGCGAGCTGTTCGCCCTCTCCGTCCACGTGGGCGGTGAGCATGGCCGCCCCGCCGTCCCGGCCGCGCAGCTGGGCCGCGCGGCCGGTCCAGTACGAGGTCACGGCGCTCACGTGCGGCTGGGCGGTGAGGCGGGCGGTCAGTTCCTCGCCCGCGCTCCGGGCCGCCGGGTCGTCAACGGAACCGCCCCGGGGCCGTGCCACGACGACGAGGTTGGGGGACGCCCCCAGGTGCTCGGCCGCCACGCGGCCGGCGCGGCTGGACTCGGAGCGCGGGTCGTCGTACCCCTGTGTCTTCAGCCGGCCGGTCGCCTGGGCCCCGAACACGGCGGACACCAGGAGGAACAGGAGCGCGGCGAGGAGGACGAGGCGGGGACGGCGGGTCACGAGGACCCCTGAGCGATGGGACATCGGGGCCTCCGGTCCGGGTGGGGGCCGTCCTGCTCGGTGCGGGACGGTCGATTTCCACCGTGCCCGGAGCGGGGACGAGGTCGTAGACCCGGCTATTCGTTACTTGACAGGCGACCCGAAAGCCGCATTCCGGGAAAAACCTTGGATCATGATCCACGTCCGCCCGTTAGCCTGGGAAAATGCTCACAGAAGTGATCGCGACCCGCTACGTCACGCCCCTGCGTGAGGGCGGCTCTCTGCCCGGGATCGTCGAGGCCGACGATCTCGGCACATACGTCATGAAATTCACCGGAGCCGGCCAGGGGCGCAAGACCCTGGTCGCCGAGGTCATCTGCGGCCGCCTGGCCCAGCGGCTGGGGCTGCGCGTCCCGAGGCTGGTGCAGATGCAGCTCGACCCCGTGATCGGGCTCGGCGAGCCCGACCAGGAGGTCCAGGAGCTGCTCAAGGCCAGCGGCGGCCTGAACCTCGGAATGGACTACCTCCCCGGCTCGATCGGCTTCGACCCGCTCGCCTACCAGGTGGACCCGGTCGAGGCGGGGCGCGTCGTCTGGTTCGACGCCCTGATCAACAACGTCGACCGGTCCTGGCGCAATCCGAACATGCTGGTCTGGCACGGGGACCCGTGGCTCATCGACCACGGCGCCACCATGATCTGGCACCACAACTGGCCCACGGCCGAGAGCGCCGCCGCCAAGCCGTACAACGCCTCCGACCACGTGCTCGCCCCGGTCGGTCCGGACATCGCGGCGGCCGCCGCCGCGCTCGCCCCCCTCGTCACGAGGGAGCTGCTCACCGAGGTCGCGGCCGACGTGCCCGACGAATGGCTGGTCGACGAGCCCGGCTTCGACTCCACCGACGCGCTGCGCCGCGCCTACGTCGACGTGCTGCTGCCGCGCGCGGCGACGATCCACGAGAGGATCTCGATGGAGGCCGAGGTGAAGCCCCGGTCGGGCCCGCCCGGCTGGCTCGCCGACCGCCTCGACCCCCGTCCCCGGAAGAACAAGAGCGACAACGAGTGACCAAGCGGGACGTGTTCGAGTACGCGCTGGTGCGCGTCGTGCCCAGGATGGAGCGCGGCGAGTGTTTCAACGCCGGCGTGATCGTCTACTGCCGTGCGCACTCCTACGTGGCTGCGCGCACCCACCTCGACGAGGCCAAGCTCCTCGCCCTGGACCCGAAGGCCGACGTGGCCGGGGTCCGGGCCGCACTGCGCGGGGTCGAAGGCGTGTGCAGCGGGGGTGAGCGGGCCGGACAGGCGGCTGGGGACGATGCGGGCCGCCGGTTCCGCTGGCTGATCGCGCCGCGCAGCACGGTGGTGCAGCCGGGGCCCGTCCACACGGGGCTGACGGCCGACCCCGCCGCCGAGGTGGAACGGCTGCTCGACCTGCTGGTCCGCTGAGCCCCTGACCGGCATGACCTCGGGAGCCCTGGTGCCCGGTGGCGTTGACACCGGGTGCCAGGGCTCCTAGCGTCTCCTCAGCTGAAGCTACTAAGCGGTTGCTCACCCATGGGGAGCCGCTTTCCTAGGGCGAGGAGATCCAGCATGTCCACCACCGAGCAGCGCGTCGCGATCGTGACCGGGGCGGCCCGCGGCATCGGCGCGGCCACCGCCGTGCGCCTGGCCGCCGAAGGACGGGCGGTCGCCGTTCTCGACCTCGACGAGGCGGCCTGCAAGGACACCGTGGAGGCGATCACGGCGGTCGGCGGCAAGGCCGTCGCGATCGGCTGCGACGTCTCCGACAGTGCGCAGGTGGAGGCGGCCGTCGAGCGCGTGGTGAGCCTGCTCGGCGCCCCGACCATCCTGGTCAACAATGCGGGTGTGCTGCGGGACAACCTGCTCTTCAAGATGAGCGACAACGACTGGGACACCGTCATGAACGTGCACCTGCGCGGCGCGTTCCTGATGTCGAAGGCCTGTCAGAAGCACATGGTGGCCGCCAAGTTCGGCCGCATCGTGAGCCTCTCCAGCAGCTCGGCGCTCGGCAACCGCGGCCAGGCCAACTACTCGGCGGCCAAGGCCGGTCTGCAGGGCTTCACCAAGACCCTGGCCATCGAGCTCGGCAAGTTCGGCATCACCGCGAACGCCGTGGCCCCCGGTTTCATCGTCACCGAGATGACCGCGCACACGGCCGCCCGGGTCGGCATGGACTTCGAGGACTTCCAGGCCGCGGCCGCCACCCAGATCCCGGTGCAGCGCGTCGGGCGCCCGGACGACGTGGCCAACGCCATCGCCTTCTTCACCGGCGAGGCCGCGGGCTTCGTCTCCGGCCAGGTCG
This sequence comes from Streptomyces sp. GL_140, assembly GCF_057834465.1. Lineage (NCBI taxonomy): Bacteria > Bacillati > Actinomycetota > Actinomycetes > Kitasatosporales > Streptomycetaceae > Streptomyces > Streptomyces sp. GL_140. The sequence goes on along the minus strand of NZ_CM174404.1, from coordinate 1,453,819 downwards.
TGTACGTGGCCGGCGGCCCGCTCAGCTGACGAGAGGCGGGGCCCACCAGATGAGCGACGAAGGGGCAGGCGGCGCAATGAGCAGTGGAACGGACAGCGGCAGGGTCGCGCTGATCACCGGCGCGAGCCGGGGCATCGGGTACGGCATCGCCGAGGCGCTGGTGGCACGCGGAGACCGGCTCTGCATCACCGGGCGCAACGAGGAGGCACTCAAGGAGGCCGTCGAGCGGCTGGGCGCGGACCGGGTGATCGGGGTCGCGGGGAAGGCGCACGACGAGGCCCACCAGGCCGTCGCCGTCGAGCGCACGATGGAGGCCTTCGGCCGCGTCGACTTCCTGATCAACAACGCGGGAACCAATCCGGTCTTCGGGCCGATCGCGGACCTGGACCTCGGGGTCGCCCGCAAGGTCTTCGAGACCAACGTGATCTCGGCGCTCGGTTTCGCCCAGCGGACCTGGCACGCCTGGCAGAAGGAGAACGGCGGGGCGATCGTGAACATCGCCTCGATCGCCGGGGTCTCCGCCTCGCCCTTCATCGGGGCGTACGGGATGAGCAAGGCCGCCATGATCAATCTGACCCTGCAGCTCGCCCACGAGATGGCGCCGGGGGTCCGGGTCAACGCGATCGCGCCCGCCGTGGTGAAGACGAAGTTCGCGCAGGCCCTCTACGAGGGCCGTGAGCAGGAGGCCGCGGCGGCGTATCCGCTGGGCCGGCTCGGGGTCCCGGAGGACATCGGAGGGGCCGCCGCGTTCCTTACATCTGCACAAGCGGAATGGATCACGGGACAAACTCTGGTCGTTGACGGGGGAATGTTCCTCAATGCCGGAGTGCATTGACCGATAGTCGGACGCATTTGCCTCCCAAGGGGAGGTAAATGCGTACCGAATATGCACTAACTCGGTCAAGTGCCTCACGAAACCTGCCCATTGGATTTGTGAGGCACTGCGGTAGGGTCTGCCGCACCCCTGGCTGATCGAGGAGCGTGCACGTGTTCAACCGGACCAGATGCCTGCAGATCACTGCGGCCCTTGCGTCCATATCCCTGCTCTCCGGCTGCAGCCTGTTTTCGGACAGTAGCGGCGACGGAGCGAAGCGGATTGTCGTAGGAACGACGAGCGCACCCAGCACACTCGATCCGGCAGCAGCCTGGGACGGCTCCTGGGAGCTGTACCGGAACGTCTACCAGACGCTGCTGGCTTTCCCCACGGGTGCCACCAAGCCCCAGCCCGACGCGGCCCAGAGCTGCGATTTCACGGACTCCGGGAACGAGTCGTACCGCTGTGTCCTGAAGAAGGGCCTGAAGTTCTCCGACGGCGAGGCGCTCGACGCCAAGGCCGTCAAGCACTCCCTCGACCGGATCATGACCATCGACGCCCCGGCCGGCCCCAAGGCCCTCTTCGGCAGCCTGGACAAGATCGAGACGCCGGACGCGCAGACGGTGGTCTTCCACCTGAAGACCCCCGACGCCACCTTCCCGTTCGTACTCGGCTCGCCGGCCGCCTCGCTGGTCGCGCCGAAGGCCTACCCGGCCGACAAGCTCCGCGAGGACGGCAAGGTCACCGGCTCCGGCCCGTACACCCTGGAGTCCTACAAGGAGGGCTCCGAGGCGGTCCTGAACAGCAACGGCAGCTACACGGGCTTCGCCAACCGCCGCAACGACGGCGTGACGATCCGCTACTTCGCGGACTCCAAGAAGATGATCGCCGCGCTCCGGGGCAAGGAGGTCGACGCGACCTACCGAGGCCTGTCCGCCCAGGAGGTCAAGGACCTGCAGAGCCCGGAGTCGCACAACGAGGGCGTCCAGGTCGTCGAGAACGTCGGTTCGGAGATCCGCTACCTGGTCTTCAACCCGAAGGACCCGCAGGTCGCCAAGCTCCCGGTGCGCCAGGCCATCGCCCAGGTCGTCGACCGCGGGGCGCTGGTCTCCAAGGTCTACCAGGGCACCGCCGAGCCGCTGTACTCGATGGTTCCCAAGGGGGTCGTCGGTCACAAGACGCCGTTCTACGACAAGTACGGCCAGGCCGACGTCGCGAAGGCCAAGAACATCCTCAAGGCCGCCGGGATCACCCAGCCGGTGGACCTGACCTTCTGGTACACCACGGACCGCTACGGCGCCTCCACGGCCGAGGAGTTCACCGAGCTCAAGCGCCAGCTGGAGGAGAGCGGACTCTTCAAGATCACCCTGCGAGGCCAGCCCTGGAAGGCCTTCCAGGAGGGCTACAAGAAGGGCGACTACCCGGTGTTCGGCCGCGGCTGGTTCCCCGACTTCCCGGACCCGGACAACTTCATCGCGCCGTTCGTCGGCAAGGACAACGCGGTCGGCACCCCGTACGACGCCACTGTGATCCTCAACGACCTGCTGCCCAAGTCCCGCCGCGAGAGCGACCGGTCGGCCGGAGTCCACGAGTTCGAGCAGGCCCAGCAGATCTTCGCCGACGACGTCCGGCTCCTGCCGCTCTGGCAGGGCAAGCTGTACGTGGCCGCGCGCGACGACATCGCCGGCGCCGAGCGGGCGCTCGACCCGCAGACCGTCATGCAGGTGTGGGAGCTGTACCGCAAGACCAGCTGGTAGCCGCCGCGGCGGTGCGGGTGGGTGAGGCGTTGTCAGTGGCCCCCGGTAGGTTCTTGAGCAGTTGCGCGAAGCAGTTGCGCGAGGTGAAGACGCGAAGTCTTGAAGAACGTGTACCGGAGGTTGTCGCCGTGACCCAGATGCTGCCCGAGTCCTGGCTCCCCGTCCTCGGCGGGGAGCTGGACCAGCCCTACTTCAAAGAGCTCCTGGAGTTCGTAGAGAAGGAGCGGGCGAACGGGCCGGTCTACCCGCCCCGCGAGCAGGTCTTCGCGGCCCTGGAGGCCACGCCCTTCGACCAGGTGAAGGTGCTGGTCCTCGGCCAGGACCCCTACCACGGCGCCGGCCAGGGCCACGGGCTCTGCTTCTCCGTGCAGCCCGGCGTGAAGACCCCGCCCTCGCTGCGCAACATCTACAAGGAGATGCACGCGGAGCTCGGCACCCCCATCCCGGACAACGGCTATCTGATGCCGTGGGCCGAGCAGGGCGTCCTGCTCCTCAACGCGGTGCTCACCGTCCGCGAGGCCGAGCCCAACTCGCACAAGGCCAAGGGCTGGGAGAAGTTCACCGACGCGGTGATCCGCGCGGTGGCCGAGCGCCCCGACCCGGCCGTCTTCGTCCTCTGGGGGGCGTACGCGCAGAAGAAGCTCCCGCTGATCGACGAGGAGCGGCACGCGGTCGTCAAGGGGGCCCATCCCTCCCCGCTGTCGGCCAAGAAGTTCTTCGGCTCGCGCCCGTTTACGCAGATCAACGAGGCTGTCGCCGCCCAGGGGCATGCGCCGATCGACTGGCGGATCCCGGACCTGGGCTGATGCCCGACCGCGCCTAGGCGGCATTGCCGGTGCCTCCGGCTAGCGTCTTGATGATCAGACCGGAGCAGGTCTGGCAGAGCTAGCCGGAGGCCGCGTTGACGGAGCAGCAGGAGGCGTCGGAGGACGCCGTCATGACCAGGATCGGCCAGGCGGTCATCCTGCTGCACGCAGGTGACCGCGAGGAGGCCCGCAACCGGCTCGGCGAGATCTGGTCCGAGATCGGCGAACAGGGCGATTCGCTGCACCGCTGCACGCTCGCCCACTACATGGCCGACGCCCAGGACGACCCCGCCGAGGAGCTGGCCTGGGACCTGCGCGCCCTGACCGCCGCCGACGGGCCGGGTCCGCCACCGGCCGTCCGGGTCTTCTACCCCTCGCTGCACCTGAACCTGGCCGCCGACTACGTGAAGCTGCGCCGGCCCGAGACGGCCCGGATCCACCTGGCGCGGGCCCGCGCCGCCACCGGCGCGCTGGCCGACGACGGGTACGGGAACGGCGTACGGGCCGCCATCGCCCGGCTGGAGCGGCGGCTCGCGGCGGAACCGGGCGACCGGCCCAGGCCGTTCCCGGAACAGCATCCGTAGGACGGATCGCGATACGAGTCGCGGTACGGGTCGCGATACGGGTCGCGATACGGGTTCGCGCGGGGGTCAGCCGCCGTGGACGCCCGCGCAGATGCGGGCCTCCGGGCTGTCCGGATGCCAGCGCCCCTGCCGTCGGCCCAGCGCGCACACGTCGGCCGGCCGCACCGGCAGCTCGCCCACCAGCTCGCGCGGAACCTCCGCCTCCCCCGACCGGGGGCGGTTCGGGTGGTGGCCGCCGTGCCGCCCGTCGCCCTCGCCCCGGCCCGGTTTGCCCGCGTGTTCACCCGGCTGCCGGGGCTCGGGGATGTCCGGGACCGGCAGGGCGGACCCGCCCCCGGCGGCCGTCCCGCGTGCCGCGGTCCCGGTGTCCGGGTCCGCCGCGGGGGCGCCGGAGCGCGGGGCGGACTGCCGGCCGCCGGCCGGGGGCGGCCCGGCCGACTGCCCCGGCATCGCCTTCAGGGCCTCCAGGGCGGGCGCCTGGACGACCACCGGAGTGGCTCCGGGCCCTCCTCGCGGCTCGTGCCGGGGCGCCGCCCCCGGGGTGCTGGGGGCTGCGGCCGGCTGGACGGAAGCCGGGGTCACGTTCACGCAGCCGGAGACGGCCGAGACCGCACAGGCGACTCCGAGCAGCAGTTTTGTCGTGGTTCGGGTTGGATGCACTCGCGCAACTCTGGTGTGCGAGGACCCCGTTGCGAAAACCCGGAGCCGATATTCACCCCGCATGAGTTACGGCCGTCCGCCCGTTGACCCGGGAGCGCCCGTTCGCCGCCGCCCCGGGGCTACTCGCCCGTGGCGCCGTCGATGTGTTCCCGGAGCAGGTCCGCGTGGCCGTTGTGGCGCGCGTACTCCTCGATCATGTGGGTGTAGACCCAGCGCAGGCTGAACACCTCGCCCCGGCGGTGGCTGGCGGCCGACGAGGTGAGGTCCAGGGAACGCCCTGCGGCGGCCTGCCGGGACAGCTCCACCTCGGTCTGCCACACCTGCTCGGCCTCGGCCCAGGTGTCCTTCTCGGTGAAGTCGAAGTCCCCGTCCCGGTTCTCCGCGGTGCAGTACAGCTCGGACAGGTCCTCGCCCAGCATGATCTCCCGGAACCAGTACCGCTCCACTTCCGCCATGTGCCGCACGAGCCCCAGCAGACTCAGCGAGGACGGCAGCAGCGGGGTCGTGCGCAGCTGCTCCTCCGACAGCGCCTCGCACTTCCAGGCGAGGGTGGAACGGTGGTAGTCGAGCCAGCCGTCCAGCATGTCGCGTTCGTCGGCCGTGGTCGCGGGTTCGGTGCGGTGTGATCCGTCGCTGAGAGTCATGGGCCCCATCCTGGTCGAACCCGGTCGGGGTGACCACCGATTAGGCTGCGTACCTCGCACATGGAACGAACCTGGAGGCTCCTGGTGAAGGTCGGCTGCATCGGACTCGGCGACATCGCGCAGAAGGCGTACCTGCCCGTCCTCACCACGCGTCCAGGCCTCGAACTGCACCTCCAGACACGGACTCCGGCCACGCTGGAGCGGGTCGGCGCCCACCACCACCTTCCGCCCGGACGCCTGCACACCGACCTCGACTCGCTGCTCGCGCAGAAGCTCGACGCGGCCTTCGTGCACGCCCCGACCGCAGTCCACCCCGAGATCGTGGAACGGCTGCTGGAGGCGGGCGTGCCGACGTACGTGGACAAGCCGCTCGCCTACGAGCTCGCGGACTCGCGGCGGCTGGTGGAACTGGCCGAGGAGCGCGGGGTGTCGCTCGCCGTGGGCTTCAACCGCCGTCACGCGCCCGGCTACGCGCAGTGCGCCGACCATCCGCGCGAGCTGATCGTCATGCAGAAGAACCGGGTCGGCCTGCCCGAGGACGTGCGGACCTTCGTCCTCGACGACTTCATCCACGTCGTCGACACCCTGCGTTTCCTGCTGCCCGGCGAGGCCGACCACGTCGATGTGCGGGCCGTGGTGCGTGAGGGGCTCATGAGCCAGGTGGTGCTCCAGATGTCGGGGTCCGGTTTCACCGCGCTCGGCATCATGAACCGGCTCTCCGGTTCCACCGAGGAGGTGCTGGAGGTATCCGGACAGGACACCAAGCGCCAGGTCGTCAACCTCGCGGAGATCATCGACCACAAGGGGCAGCCCACCGTGCGGCGGCGTGGGGACTGGGTGCCGGTCGCCCGCCAGCGCGGCATCGAGCAGGTCGTGGACGCCTTCCTGGAGGCCGTGGAAACGGGCACGACCCTGAGCGCGCGCGACGCGCTGCTCACCCACGAACTGTGCGAGCGGGTGGTCAGCTCGGCTCTGGAGCAGGCCTCCTGAACGGCAGTCGCAGCGAGCGGGCGCCCGCGACCGCGCCGTAGACCGCCAGGGCGGCCAGCGCCGCGCCCACCGGCCAGTCCCCGAAGCGGACGTAGAGGGTGGTGCCCCGGGCGAGCGGGACCTCGTACGTCCGGGCCGTGCTCGCCGAGGTGGGCAGCGCCGGCCCGACCGGTTCGCCGGACGGGCCGCGCACCTCACTGATGCCGGTCAGGGTGGCGTGGACCATGGGCCGGCCGGTCTCCGCGGCGCGCAGCGCCGTCAGCGAGGCGTGCTGGGCCGGGGCCCAGCCGTCCTGGAACGTGGACGTGGCCGACTGGTCGATCAGCAGGGTGGCTCCGTCGCGGGCCAGGTTGCGGGTCATGTCGGGGAACGCCGACTCGAAGCAGACCAGCGGCCCGAGGCGGACGTCGGACCGGCCCGGCAGGTCCATCAGGACCTGGGCGCTGCCCGGGACCCGGTTCTCGGCGGCCGCCTTGCCCACCGAGGTGGCCCAGCCCAGCAGCGCCCGCGCCGGTACGTACTCGCCGAAGGGCACCAGGCGCATCTTGTCGTACCGGTCGCCCGTCGGGCCCCGGGATCCCACGAGGACCGCCGATTTGCGGATCCCGGGCCGGTCGGCGGCCCGCGCGTCCACATTGACCAGCAGCGGAGCCCCGACCTGCGCCGACAGGGCGGCCAGCCGCCGGGCCAGGTCCGGGCGGGCCGTCAGGTCCTCGCCGACGCTGCTCTCGCCCCACACCACCAGGTCCGGGTGCTGCCCCGCCAGGGTCCGGGTGAGCCGCTCCCCGATGTCGAACCGCCGCTCCGGGCCGTCCGGGCCGTCCGCGACCAGGCCCGGCTGCACGACGGCCACGCGCAGCGCGCCCGAGGCCTCGGGGCGGGGCGCCCACAGCCACACCACCCCCGTCAGCACCGCGCACCCCGTCACCCCGGCCACCGCCGGGATCCGCGCTCCCGGCACCGTGACCAGCAGCACCAGGGCGCAGTTCACCGCCACCACCAGCAGGCCGACCAGCCAGACCCCGCCCACCGAAGCCAGCCGCAGCGCCGGGGGCACCTGCCACTGGCTGGCCCCGAGCAGCCCCCACGGCCCGCCCAGCCCCTGCCAGGACCGGGCCAGCTCCGACAGCAGCCACCCCGCCGGTACGAGGACCAGCGCGGCCGCGGCCCGGCCCCCGCCCGGGGTCCCGCCGAGCAACTCCCGCACCAGCAGCGCCCAGGGGATCCAGAGCACGCCCAGCAGCGCGGCCAGGGCGAACAGGAACACGTGCAGGCTGGGCAGCAGCCAGTGGTGGACCGCGAAGATGAACCCGGCTCCGCCGAGCCAGCCCTCCAGGGCGGCGCGCCGCCCGGTGGGGGCCGACCTCAGCAGCAGCATCCAGGGCACGAGGGCGACGTAGGCGAACCACCAGAGCGCGGGGGCGGGGAAGGCGAGGCAGGGCAGGGCCCCGGCCACGACCGCCGCCGCGGCGCGCCACCATCCCATCCGCTTCGAGACCGTCGCCGTCATGAAGGTCCTCCGCTTCCAGTGTGGAACAGCCCTGCGGGTCCGGCCCAGCGGTTCCAGCCCTGTGGTTCCGGCCGGGCACCGGGACCCGGCCGGCCGCTCAGAAGGCCATGTGGCGCCACTTCTCGTGGACGGTGACCCGGGACAGCCGCCAGCCGTCGCGGGCGGTGCGCGCGGCGGCGAAGGTGTAGCGGCCCGCGGCGACGAAGTTGGGCGCGGTGACCGTGCCGTCGAAGTCCTCGCCGTCCAGCCGCATCGGATTGAGGAAGTCCGCCCGGACCTCCGCCGTGTCACCGGGGGAGCCGCCCAGGTCCGCCACCCGGATCAGCCGGTTGACGATGAGGTGCTGGCGCACCGGGAAGAGCTTCATCGTCTCGGCGAGCCAGTCCGCCACCTCCCCGGCCGGGCCCTCGACCCCGCCGGCCGAGCTGTAGTCGGCCCGCCCGCCCGGGGCGAACAGGGCGCGGTAGGCGGCCCAGTCCCCGTCGTCCACGGCCACCGCGTACCCCGTGACCAGTTCGTCGATCGCCATCCGGTCCATCACGGTCGCAAGGTCCACACGCTGAGTCATCGGGCAAGTGTGGAGGTACGGGGCGCGGAGGCCAAGAGGCGTGCGCGGCCGGGATCCGTCCCGCCGCGGATCAGTGGCCGGAATGGGCCTCCCGGGGGCGGACCACGACGAGGAACGCGTCGCTGGCCAGATCCATCACCACCTCCGCCGGCACACCCTCGCGCATCCGCTGCGCCGCGTACTCCTCGGCCGGCCAACTTCCCCTCGGACTTCCGGCCGGAAAACGTTCCAGTACCACTCGACCCATGGGACACCCCCTGCTGCTTGCCTTCAGGTCTCTCCAGGCACAACGACGCGGAGGCCGCCCGGGAACGTTCCCGGGCGGCCTCCGATTCACGCGAAGTGGTGAGCGGAGCCGGTGCTAGCCGGCCGACGCGCCGGCGTCGGGGTTGAGGACACCCATGGAGAGCAGGACGATCAGCACGATGCCGAGCAGGATCCGGTAGATCACGAAGGGCATGAAGCTCTTCGAGGAAATGAATTTCATGAACCATGCGATGACCACGTAGCCGACGATGAAGGCGATGACCGTCGCGAAGATCGTCGGACCCCAGGAGATGTGTCCCGGGGTCTCGAGCACGTCCTTGATCTCGAACAGGCCGGAGGCCAGCACGGCCGGGATGGCGAGGAGGAAGGAGTAGCGGGCCGCCGCTTCGCGGGTGAAGCCCAGCAGTAGACCGCCGGAGAGCGTCGCACCGGAGCGGGAGACACCCGGGATCAGGGCCATGGCCTGGCAGAGACCGAAGATCAGGCCGTCCTTGACGCCCAGTTCCTTGAGGGTCTTGCGCTCGCGGATGGCGCGGTGCCGACCCCCCTCCTCGTCCCGCGCGGCCAGCCGGTCGGCGGCACCGAGCACGATGCCCATCACGATCAGGGTGGTGGCCGTCAGCCACAGGTTGCGGGCCGGGCCCACGATCGCGTCCTTGAAGACGAGGCCGAGGACGCCGATCGGGATCGAGCCGACGATCACCAGCCAGCCCATCTTCGCGTCCTGCTCGGAGCGCAGCGCCTTCGTGTAGAGCGAGCGGAACCAAGTGGAGATGATCCGCGCGATGTCCTTGCGGAAGTAGATCAGCACGGCGGCCTCGGTGCCGATCTGGGTGATGGCGGTGAAGGCCGCTCCCGGGTCCTGCCAGCCGGCGAACACCGCGGTCAGCCGCAGGTGGGCGCTGGAGGAGATCGGGAGGAACTCCGTAAGTCCTTGGACGAGACCGAGGATGAGGGATTCGATCCAGTTCATGTCGGGGTGTGCTCGTCCTTGTGATCGTCGGGCAGTTCGGGTCCGATGCTAGGGCCCGTGCGGTAGGGCCGTGACCACAGGGGGGTGGTTGGCCGTCAGTTCGCCTGCGGGTACGGGCACTCGCGCGGGTTCGCGCGCGGGCGCCAGGTGGTGCCGCTTGCGCCACGCGACGATCGCGGCGCCCACCCCGGAGACGGCGATGAAGCCGAACGAGGCGAGGAACGCGGGGGAGGTGGGGGAGGACGCTGTGGCCCCCGCGACCACGTACGCGGCGGTGTTGGGAATCACGCCGATCGCCGTGGCGAGGAGGAAGGGCCCCCAGCCGCAGCGGGACATCGAGGCCGCGTAGTTGGCCGCCGCGAAGGGCAGGCCGGGGAAGATCCGTACCGCCAGCACCGAACGGAACCCGTGCCGGTCCAGCTGGTCGTCGGCCGCCCGCAGCCAGCGGCCGCGGATCAGCGGACGCAGGGCGTCACGGCCCAGCATCCGGCCGAGGCCGAAGGAGATCCCGGCCCCGATCACCGAGCCGGCGACCGCCGCGACCAGGCCGAACTGCGATCCGAAGAGGGCGCCCGAGGCGAGATTGAGCAGCGGGCGCGGCACCAGCGCGGCCGTGCACACCCCGTACGCCGCCGCGAAGAGGACCACCGCCGCACCCACCGGGAGCCCCGGGGGCCAGCCCTCCGAGAGCAGCCGCTGGGGCTCGTACAGCACCACGCAGACGCCGGCGGCCACGAGCAGCACGACGAGCAGCGAGAGCCGGGTCCACGGCGCGAGGAGGAGGGACATTCCGGGAGACTAACCGACCCCCGTGACCGCGCGCCGTAATCTGGGCCTCATGCAGCCGAACGACCGGCGGAGTCCGCGGGTCCCGCCCAGCGCCCTCGCGGACCTGCTGACGCAGCGCCTCACGGAGTCCTTCGGCGCCGCGGCCGACGCGGCTCAGTCCGGGCACATGGCCTCGTACATGAAGGACGTCGCGCCCTTCCTGGGAATCCCCAGCCCGCTGCGGCGCGAGCTGTCGCGGGCCGTGACCAAGGACACCCCGCAACCGTCCGAGGCGGACTGCGCGGCCCTCGCACTGCGCTGTTGGGACCTTCCGGAGCGTGAGTACCAGTACTTCGCCGTCGACTACCTGCGCCGGCACGTCCCGCACTGCTCCTCCGGCTTCCTGCCCGTCGTCCGGCACCTCGTCGTCACCGTCCCGTGGTGGGACACCGTCGACGCGCTCGCGGCGCACACGGTCGGACCGCTGGTGGCGGCGGACCCGGCGCTCGCGGCCGTCATGGACGAGTGGATCGGGGACGAGGACATGTGGATCGCCCGCACCGCCCTCCTGCACCAGCTCCGGTACAAGTCCGCGACGGACGCCGAGCGGCTCTTCGCCTACTGCCGCCGCCAGTCGGGCCACCCCGACTTCTTCATCCGCAAGGCCATCGGCTGGTGTCTGCGCGAGTACGCCAAGACCGACCCCGGCGCGGTGCGGGCCTTCGTGGAGGCCGAACGCGACTCGCTGTCCCCGCTCTCGGTGCGCGAGGCGCTCAAGAACATCGGCGGGGCGTAGGGCCGGGACCGTCGGGGCGCGGGAGCTGGACCCTGCGGGCCAAGTCCCGGCCGCCGGGGCGAAATTCATTGGCCCTGCCGAGTCCCTTCCGGCAGGATCGAGCACATGTCCAGGTACGCCTTCCCCTCAGCGCCGTCCGCAGTCGCGGACGCGCCGAAGGCTGCCTTCCCCGCGGAGCTCGCCGCAGGCGCACCCGCATTCGACGGCGCACGAAGCTGACCCTTCCCGGATCGTCCGGCGGACCCCACAGGGGGAGGGTCGGTTCGCTTCGGGGGTCCCGTATTTCCAGCTTCGGACCACACGGGAAGACATCATGGCCAAGACGGCCTTCGTGCGCACCAAGCCGCACCTGAACATCGGCACCATGGGTCACGTCGACCACGGCAAGACGACCCTGACCGCCGCCATCACCAAGGTCCTCGCCGCGCGCGGCGGCGCCTCCTTCGTGCCGTTCGACCGCATCGACCGGGCTCCGGAGGAGGCCCGGCGCGGGATCACCATCTACCTCACGCACGTCGAGTACGAGACCGACACCCGGCACTACGCGCACGTGGACATGCCCGGTCACGCCGACTATGTGGTTGGTTCACCCTTGTATGACCTTAGCTGTGCTGATCAGGCAAGAGAAGAGCCCCCGTCCTGCGGCCGCTGAAACGGACCGTGCACGGGGGCGATCATGGGTTCGTCAGGCGCCCTAGCGGAGTGCGGCGGCGACCCGAGTCCGCAGTGTCTCGTCAGTGATCGTTTCCACGCTGCGCCACGCGTACCCGCTGACTTCCTCCGCTTGGAGCGTCACGGCCTGGTCGCCGGTAGCGCGGAAGAGGTACCGGAAGTCTGCGTGCCAGTGAGCGCCCTCTCCCTTGCTGTCGTTCGCAGGGATCGGGTGCACGTCGATGTGCACGGGCCTGGGCTGGACGGGGGCGATGCTTAGCGTCACGCCCGTTTCCTCGACCAGTTCGCGGAGCGCCGCACCCAAGAGGTTCGTGTCCTCGGGCTCAAGGTGGCCACCCGGGGTCAGCCACTTGTCGAGCGCGTTGTGATGGATGAACAGCGCCTCGCCCCGGTCGTTGACAAGCACAGCGCCCGCAGTGACGTGCCCGCTGAACTCCTTGCGGCTTGTCACGTCCGCGCCCTGATCCAGGAGCTCTGTCAGAGAGGCAAGCGCGTGCTTGTCCTCGGGGTGCGCGTCGGTGTACTCGGCGAGGGTCGTACGGATGTGGTCGGGTCTGCCGTGATGGGCATGCGATCACCTGTTGTAGTAGTGGAGCCAGGTCGCCGCAATGGCTTCCCGGTCGGCGGTGGGCACCTCGTACATGGCGGCTTCCAGACCTCCGCGAGCCAGCATGGCCGCGCCCGCGAGGATCTCGCCCTGAACGAGGAAGATGAACGGTCCAACGCTCGCGCCGTGGATGAAGTTGACCGCTTCGCCGCCATTCAGCAGATAGAAGTAGTGGCCGGTCGTGCTGTAGCGGCTGACGTGCTCGCCGGCGCTGTCGCGGATGTAGCCCGAGGGCAGGCCGCTCAGCTCCAGCTCGTCTTCGGAGCTGGTCACGGTCGCTACATAAGCCCCGTTCTTGAGCTGCGGGAAATCCTCGCCGCGCAGGGACAGCGCGCCCGTTGCGCAGAGAACGAGTCCAGCCGTGGCTATGGCCTGGTCTCGGTCCCGGGCCACCTCGAAGCCCTGGGACATGGCCTGTGCGCGCCGTACAGGGTCGATGTCGTAGACGATGACCCGCACGCCCTTGACGTGCAGCAGACGGGCGATGTTGGACCCGAGCTTGCCGAACCCGAGGACCAGGGCAGGACGCCCGTGCAGGATGTCTCCGCGCTGCCGTAACAGCGCTTCGGCCGAGAACACGACGGACTGACCAACCAGGAAGTCTTCCGGGTCCTTGAGGGGGCTTCGGGCTACCGAGACGACCGGGCACGGCAGCTTGTCCCGTTCGGCGTAGCGCTTGTGGCCGTTCTCGGTGTCTTCGACCACGCCGACGATGGTTCCCGAGAACCGTTCGCACAGCGCGTCCAGCGAGGGAGCGAAGTACCCGCCCACATCGAGCAGAACGACGCTCTCCCCGGCTGCCCTGGTCTCCAGGTACGTCACGGCAGTGTCGGGGTCGCCGAACATGTCCCGGGACAGTTCGTCGCACGCCACGGTCCGTTCGATCTCCCGGCGAGCGCTCGCGTGGATGGACTTGGGCTTGGGGAGAACAGCACGCAGGTGCGACACCTTGCCCACGGCCCCGACGAACGCGGGGCGCTCGGGGAGCAGATGTGTGATCAATAGCGAGGACGGTCGGTCGATCGGGGTGAACGCCTCGGCGATCTTCCCGAAGTACGTGTCGAGCCGTGCGCGATCGGTCGTTTCCATGGGAGTACCTCTCGGTCAGCGACGAAACTCGGTCCAGACGGCCTTGCCGGGATTCCGCTCTCGCACGCCCCACGCGTCCGAGAGGGTGGCCACCATCGGTAGCCCGCGCCCGCCCGTCGCGTCCGTGCTCGCATCCCTCGGCGCGAGGCTGGGCATGGGCCTTCCGCTGTCGTGCACCTCGACGCGAACGACTTCCCTGCCGTGCACCATGCGGAGCAGGAATCCGCGGCCCGGCGGCACCCCGTGTAGAACGGCGTTCGCTGCCAGCTCGCTCACGCACTGCACGATCTCGTCCGTGCGGCCGTTCACTCCCCACTCGCCCAGGGTGGTTCGGGCGAAGTCCCGGGCAGCAGACACCGCTCGGGTCGTCCGCAGATAGAACTGATCGCGCTGGAGAGGGGCATTACCTTCCCTCTCCTGCTGTGCTGGCGTCACCATGCCGAACCCCTCCGCGTCGTCTGCCGGACGATGCCAACGCTAGGGAGGGGGCAACCTCAACTCATATGAGATTGCACGAGGTTGCATGGCAGTCACTCAAGTGCATCCATGGCGGATGTGATCAGCGCGCGGGCGGCCGCACCATAGACGGCCAGCTCTGACAGTTCGGTGAACGTTTCGGCGTACATGGCTACCTCACTCGGCTGCGTGAGGGTCAGATAGCCGGAGATCAACTCGACGTTGACCTGCGCCGTGCCATAGATCCAGAACCCCTCAGCCGGCCACCGCTCCCGATCCGGCCGCATGGGAACAACTCCCAAGCTCACATTGGGAAGTGAGGCAACCGAGATCAGGTGACCAAGCTGCCCGGTCATGACCTCGGCACCGCCGATCCCGGATCTCAGCACCGACTCCTCTACGAGGAACGCGAAGCGTCGGTCACCCTCGTACAGAACTCGCTGCCGCTCCATGCGGGCGGCCACCGCTTCGGCCACGTCGTCCACCAGACCACGCCGCCGCTGGATCGCTTGCAGCGCCGCCGTCGTGTACGGCTGCGTCTGGATCATCCCGGGCACGAGCCACGAGGAGTACGAGCGAAAACGGCGGGTCCGTTGGTACAGCGGCAGACGAGCTTCCTGAGCTTGCTTGAGCCCGGCCCGCTCCATGCGCCGCCAGCCGACCCACATGCCCTCAGCGGTTCTCAGCGAGGCAATCAGGTCCTCGGCTTGGTCCTCGGCTCCGCACGCGTTGCACCATGCCCGGATGTCCTCAGCGGACGGGGGCGTGCGCGCGTTCATGATCCGAGAGGACTTCGACCGGCTCCAGCCGCAGAGTGCAGCGAGATCGACCCCGGTCAGCCCGGCGTCCCGGCAAAGCTCCCCGAGGCGATCCGCGAGAGCTTGCCGGGCCTGCTGGGCACTGGAAGATGGAGAGACAGCCACGGTACGAATGTGTCAGCTCGGCCGGTACTCCTCATGCGGGGTCGCTCGTTCCCACGCTGCCTCATACGCCGCCGCGTACTGCTCGGCCAACGCCGGATCGTGGTAGACCTCCATGCGCGGGCCGGTCCACTGCCCCTCCCCGCTGAAGTGGTGGAGGATCACGGTTTCCTCATCCATGACCCAGCCGTCCAGCACGGGGAGCAGCAGACCACGGGCGTGGGAACGGGGCAGCCAGCGGACCAGCTCGCCGGCTGCGACGTTGGAGAACGTGCCGTCGTACTCGTAACGCACGTAGTCACTCAGCGGCTCCGAGACGACGCGCAGACGACGCATGACCACGCCCCTAGCAGTCGTCTCGGCCACCACGTCCAGCCATGAGCGCCACCACGACTCCCGGTCCGCGGGGTCGTATCGGTGCCCTTCCTGCCAGCGCAGAAACTCAGGATCATCCCGCATGTAGCTGTCCCGCATCTCAAGGTGCATCGCTGAGCGCTGCGCCTTTTCGAGTGCTTCACGTACCTCTGTTGCCACCGTGGTCCTCACTGTCCGGGCGGGGGATGAACTGGAGCATGTTCGCGGGCAGCCGGATCACAGTCTCGTGGTCCGGTACGTCAGTGGAATGGCCCGGCACTGAGCCGACTTCCTGTGCCTGCTGGATGGTCGCTTCGTCGGCCTTCCAAGACTGGATGATCAGGTCACCGGTCGTCTCGTCCAGCCAGATCGTGGGCGATCCGTCATCAGGGGTGTTTGGCCAAATCCCCAGAAATTTTAGAGTCATCACGGTCTCCTTCGCCGAGCGGGTTGCACCGATGTGCACGACCCTTCTCCGCCCGACACAAGCCGTCAAGAGCGCTTCCAAGCCTTCTGCGACAACGCAGAGAGCCCCCGCACCCGTCGCCCAGTGAAGGGAGACGAGCACGGGGGCTCTGTAGGTTGATCAGCCGTTCAGCACGTTGGTCAGTCGGGCGGCGGCCTTCCCGCCGAACAGGGCGAGACCGCAGTAGAAGTCGATGCGGGTGCGGTAGGCGGGCTTGTCGTGGGACTCGCCCAGGTCGGTGGCCTGCACGCCGCCGTTGGTCAGCCCGGTAACTCCCGCGTCGGCCTCGGTGGAGCCGAAGCGGACGGCGTAGATGTCACCGGTCTGCTTGCCACCCGTACCGATGGTGAGAGGCAACACGTCTGTACCGTCCAGCTTCTGGCCTGCGTCCAGCATGGGAATCCCGTTCCACATCACGGCCCGCTTACCGGCGATCTCCGAGGTCAGCAGCTCGGAGCCGCCGAGCCGGCGGAACCCTGACGCGATCTTGACCCGGATGTCGGCGTTCATGTAGAGCGCGCCGTTCGATCCGTTGATGCCCCGAACCCGCGCGGTCAGCGTGTCGAGTGCATCGAAGAACTCATAGCCGTTGGCCACAGGAGCGAGACCCTTGGCGTCGACCACCTGAGTGCCGAACAGCCGCTTACGCAGACCGTCGAACCCCTTCAGGTCCACCATCACGTCACCGTTGAAGAACTGGTCCGAGAAGTGGATGGAAGCTGCCTTGACCTTCAGCATGATCTGAACGGCTCGCTGATCGTTCAGGTTTCCACGCGTCTGCGCGATGAACTTGTCCACGTCGGCGTCACCACCCAGGATGGCGAGCGTTTCGATCTTCTGGTTGAGCGTCCCGGTACTTTCCGGGTACGCCTCGTTGACCGCACGGAACGAGAAACCCGGGAGGGTGGATTCCTCGTTGTACCGGTAGGCGTTTCCGGCGACCGTCAGCAGTGGAAGGCGATCCAGGATCGGCGATTCCTGAACGAACGTCTCGATGACGCCGCGCTGCAACTGGTCCTGCGAGAGCTTGGCGGATTCAGCCAGAGTGAGAGTCATTAAATTCTCCAATATTTAGAAGCGGATAAAGTAAAGGAGCGAACCGATAATTCGGCGCGCTCCACAGGAAAGCTCTAATGAGCCATGAGAGTTTTTTGCCTCCCTGCCGATCAATGGCGGGAGGGGAAGGGGGCACCCCCCTGGGTAGGGCAGGAATTACGTCCGAATTGGCTGCACATTTGCTGCTGCCCAACCGCCCGGCTGCCGCTTAGCGGTCTCCCGGTTGTGACACTGCGTGCACAGCGGACGCAGCCGATGCGCTCCATCCGGATCGGGCACGCCCTGTGCAACCAACTGCCTGCGAGACAACGGGAAATGGTCCGCCACGGTGGCCGTGCGACCGCACAGCAGGCACCACGGGTTGCGGTACAGGTAGGCGCGTCTCACGCGCTGCCAACGGGTCGCATAGCCCCGCTCGGCGGTAGACCCTCGCTGCCGGTCCGCCTCACGCTGGTGAGCCTCACGGCGGCCCCCAGACGTCAGCTCAGGGCAGCCGGGTACCGAGCACGGGGCGCGTGGTTTGCGGGGCATGCTGCACCTCCAATCCAGGCCAATAACTGTCCAGAGTGTCAAAGTTCCGGGACGCGGATTTATACACATACGTTGAGCGACAAGCAGGGGTTAAAGAGTGCTTCAATTGATGTCATGAACTCGACATCCGAGACGCGCCCTGCACTCGAACTCCGTTGCGGTGGACTGCACTTGACCATTCAGCGCATCCCCGGATGGCTCCTCGGGCTCGTCACCACCGCAAGCGGAGCCGCAGCAGCCTGGTGGACGACCCACTAACCCAGCGTCCGCCGGCTCGGGTCAGCCAGGGGTACCCGGGTACAGAGCAAGGTGGGCGGGGCCGTCGGGGCATGAGGGGTCACCTCCTGCGGGCACCTCTCGATTACGCAACCCATCGCCAATCGGCTGAGCGGCCTACGGATAGCCTCGAATCGCACCCTCGCGATCATGATGCGTTCCCGCATCCAGGCGTCGTGGAAGCACTACTCCTTGCCTGCAAACCCGCTGGTAGGCGGCGTGCGCCCCCTCGTGCTGCCGCAATCGGTCGGTGCACTGGCGCTGATAGTTATGATCCGTAGTGCGCATTGGGTACAACTCGCGGACCGGAAAAGCCAGTTACTCAGGAGGTCGGAATGACACCCACCCAGACGCGTCCCGTACCGCCCCACATCGAAATTCGATGGGGTGGAGTGCACTTGACGGTGCAGCGCGTGCCCGTGTGGCTCGTGTCGCTTATAGCCACGGCCGCAGGAACCGCCGCCACGTGGTGGGCACACCAGTAGGGCGACCCTCAGAACGGCGGACCCGCGGCCCCGAAGTCCTCGCGCGTCTTGAGCTTGTGGCAGCCCCGACACAGCGTCTGCACGTTGTCGTCTACGTCCTCGCCACCGAGGGCGAGCGGCTGCACATGGTCTATGTCGATGGCCGACGCGAGGACATGCCGACCACAGCGCACGCACTTCCAACGCCCCGACTTCCGGATGATCCGGCGGAGCCGAGCAGCAGCGCTGTTGCCCTGTGCGAGAACAGCCCGACGCTTCCGCCGAGCCCTTACCGCGGGACGGTCCTCGTAAGCCCGGTAGTGGGGCTCACAGCGGCCCCGATGGGTCGCCGGCTCCGGGCAGTCGAGACAGTGCACAGACACCCCCTTGTCGTTGCTCCTGGTGCTCGTTGTCCTCGCCGGCGAGCCGGTCCGGACGGGTTGGGGACCACACGCGCTTCAACCCCTTTCGGCGCGCTCCGAAGAGCGGGTTACTCATGGGCGGTGTGGTCCCCGCATGCGCTGCCTCACGACTCCTGCGGCCACCCCGGTAACGCGGGGTGCGTGGTGCACGGGCAACGCTGGTGAGAGAGCGGGCGCTCGGTCCGCCGGTTTCCCCCGTTGGGTGGGTGCGCGCTAGTCCCGCTCCCTCTCGGAAGTGGTAGGGAGGGACGAATTCTCGCCTGTCGTAGCGGACGGGGCTCGCCGTTCCCTCTTGCGGGAGTAGTAGGGACCGGCGAATTCCTGCACCCTGCCGTAGCGGGTCGAACACCATCGCTCTCGGATCTAAGGGGGATCGAAGGTTTCCGGCCCCCTCGGCGAGCTCGACGCGCTTCACCGCAGTGAGGTTGGCCGCTCTTGCCCCGGTCCTAGTGGAGAGCAGACCTTGCCTGCGGCCCGTTCGGTGATGCTGTGCCGAACGAGGCGGCTGTCTCTCTTCTTCTATATTTTTTTACGTGTTACTAAAAAACCGGTTGTAACCGTCACTACAACACCGCTCGCCCCGCTGTAGGGCAGCCCGGACCGAAGCCCGAGGGTGCGGCCAGCGAGCAGAGCGAGAACGGCCCTGTACGCCCGTCTGCGGGCATAGGAAAGCCCCGGCGGTCCGAAGGGACTACCGGGGCGAGGCGGGCACCATGAGGGGCTACACGGGGTCTCTACCGTCAGTGACTTGAGCCCAGCCGATGTCACATCTGGCGTCACCGTCGAATGGTGCGCCCCGGCGCGATGCTTGCGTCACAGTGATTTGGTCGATGGCCACTCGGAGAAGGTCTCGACGCAGCGAGGTGTCCGCTGCCTCCCATGCCGCCTCAAGCATCTCGTGGTTGTCGAACATGGTGAGGTCCACGCTTAGGCCTGCGTGGCTGGCTGCGTTCTCCTGAGCTGAGCGGAGGGTCTCCTCCGCCTCGCTGACGAGCCGGGGGAAGTGCTTCCCCATAGTCCCGCTGTAGAGCCCGGCTGCCCGGTCGTTGGCGAGCTGTTCAATGGCCGCCTCAGCCGCTTTTACTGCCGCGACGGCTTCCCGTGCGTCCTCGCTCGCTTCGGGAACCGTCAGCGCTGCCCAGCGTTCGGCCACGGCGATCATCAGCGGGTCGAACATCTCGGCGTAGGCCACCTCTGCGAACCAGCGAGAGAAGACGTAGTCCTCTATGCGCTGCCGCATGGCTGAGGCGGGCGCCGGACACGGCTTCCCCATGGCATGGCCGTTGCAGACATACGAGCGGCCCATGGTCGGCATCTTGGAACCGCAGCCAGCGCAGCGCAGGAGATCCGTCAGCAGGTGCGACGCACGCCCAACCCTCGTGCCGAGTGCGCCCCGCTGGTGGCCTGCCTGTACCCGGCGAGCACGTTCGACAGTCTCCGTTGGAACCGGGGCGACGTCAGCAGCCATCACACGCAGGCGCTTGCCAGAAGAATCTCGGTAAGCCACGGGCCACGTGTGTTCGCGTGAGAGGGCAACCACCTGCCAACCCTCATATACGGGATTGGCCACGATCCGGCGAATCGTTGATGCGCCCCAACTGCCGCCCTTGGGGGAAAGGATGCCATCGGCAGTCAGTCCACGAGCCACCGTGCGGGCCGACGTCCCGGCGCCGATTTCCTCCAGGATGCGCAGCACCACATGCCATTGCTCCGCGTGATGCAGCTTGCCGCCCGCGTCCTTGCGTAGTCCGTACGGTGCAGCCGACAGCCACAGTCCCTTCCGGCGTTGTGTGTCCTTGGTGTCGCGTACGCGGTAGGACAGGAGATCGGACGACGACTTGGCCCGCTCGGCATCCATGATGATGCGCTCGCGGTCCCGAGGGTCAGCGCTGTCCAGCCGCTCGTAATCGAAGATCAGACGGGTTCCGGCATCCAGAAGTCCGGCAACCACCCCCGCGCCCTTACGGCTGAACCGGTCCACGGCGTAGCACCAGAGCGCAGGGACTTCCTTACGCTTGAGTGCCGCAAGGGCAAGGTCGAACTCGGGACGCTTCGTGTCGGTCCAAGCGCTGAGGTTGTCCTTCCAGACCTTCCGCACTCGGTATCCGTGCTGGTCGGCCCACGCGCGGCCGCGATCCTCCTGCGTTTGGAAGGTCAGCGCCTCCACGCCCTCCCGCACGATCTTGCTCTTGCGGAGGTACAGGTCTATCTCTTCCACGTTCCCCACCCTGTGACGGTCGGATCACATCATGACAGGGTGCGCCAACCACATACGTCAAGAACATGGTCACGGGCGCGGCCCAGCTCGACGGGGCGATCCTCGTCGTCTCCGCGCTCGACGGGGTCATGCCGCAGACCGCCGAGCACGTGCTCCTCGCCCGGCAGGTCGGCGTCGACCACATCGTGGTGGCCCTGAACAAGGCCGACGCCGGGGACCCCGAGCTCACCGACCTGGTCGAGCTTGAGGTCCGCGAGCTGCTCACGGCCAACGGCTACGGCGGGGACAGCGCCCCGGTCGTACGGGTCTCCGGGCTCGGGGCGCTGGAGGGCGACCCGCGCTGGACCTCGGCGATCGAGGCCCTGCTCGACGCCGTGGACACGTACGTGCCGATGCCCGTGCGGTACACGGACGCGCCGTTCCTGATGCCGGTGGAGAACGTCCTCACCATCACCGGGCGCGGCACCGTGGTCACCGGCGCCGTCGAGCGGGGCACCGTCCGCATGGGCGACCGCGTGGCCCTGCTCGGCGGCGACGGCGAGCCCGTCGAGTCCGTGGTCACCGGGCTGGAGACCTTCGGGAAGCCGATGGAGTCCGCCGAGGCCGGGGACAACGTCGCGCTGCTGCTGCGCGGGGTGCCCCGCGACGCGGTGCGCCGGGGGCACGTGGTGGCCGCGCCCGGCAGCGTCGTGCCCACCCGGCGGTTCACCGCGCGGGTCTACGTCCTGTCCGCCCGTGAGGGCGGTCGCACCACGGCGGTGGCCTCCGGCTACCGGCCGCAGTTCTACATCCGCACCGCCGACGTGGTGGGCGACGTGGACCTGGGCGAGGCGGCCACGGCCCGGCCGGGGGAGACGGTCACCATGACCGTCGAGCTCGGACGGGACGTCCCGCTCGAGAGCGGCCTCGGCTTCGCGATCCGTGAGGGCGGACGCACGGTCGGCGCGGGGACGGTGACCGCGGTCGGGTAGCCGGCGGGGCGGTACCCGTTGTGGTGGCGGTGGTCGGCTTGCGCCAGACTGCCGTCACCACTGGCATGCGGGGAGGGAGCGGTTCATGGGCGGCGACGGCCACGGCGGGACCGATGGCAGGACCGACGGCAAGGGCACGGCGCTGGTGCTCGGCGGCGGCGGGCTGACCGGCGTGGGCTGGGAGGCCGGAATGCTGTACGGGCTAGCCCGCGCGGGCGTCGACCTCTCCGGCGCCGATCTCGTCGTCGGCACCTCGGCGGGCTCGGTCGTCGGCGCGCAGCTCACCTCCGGGCTGCTCACCCCGCAGGAGCTCTACGAGCGTCAGCTCGGCGACCCCGGCGGGGAGCTCCCCGCGAAGCTGGGGACCGGGCTGATCGCGCGGTACGCCGTCGCGATGGTGCGCTCCCGGGACCCGAAGGCCTACCGGCGCCGGGTCGGGGCCATCGCGCTGGCCGCCGACGCCGGTGCGGAGTCGGAGCGCCGCAAGGTGCTGGAGGCCCGGCTGGTCTCGCACGCCTGGCCCGAGCGGCGCCTGGTGGTCGCGGCGGTGGACGCGCTGACCGGCGAACTCGCCGCCTTCGAACGGGGCAGCGCGGCCGGGCTGGTCGACGCCGTCTCGGCGAGCTGCGCCGTACCGGGGGTGTGGCCGCCGGTGACGGTCGCCGGGCGCCGGTTCATCGACGGCGGGATCCGCTCGGCGACCAACGCCGACCTGGCCGCCGGCTACGCCCGCGTGGTGATCCTCGCGCCGATGTCCATGGGCGGCGGGCTCGTCCCCTCGCCGGCCACGCAGGCCGCGCGGCTGCGGGCGGCCGGGGCCAAGGTGGTCCTGATCACCCCGTCGGCGGCGGCCCGCAAGGTCTTCGGGCGCAACGTACTGGACCCGGCCCGGCGCGATCCCGCGGCGCGGGCGGGGCTGGAACAGGCCGCCGGGCACGTCGCGGAGGCTGCCGGTGTCTGGGCGGATCCGGCGGCCTGACAATGGTGCGGTGAGTGACGAACAGATTCCGGTGATCCGGGACGTGGCCCAGGGCACCGCCAAACTGATGCCGGACGTCGACGGGGAGCGGGCTTGGCTCCTCACCGTGGACGGCGCCCCGCAGTCGTACGTGGACCTCGACGACCCGGAGCACCTGGAGTTCGAGTACGTACGCCGCCTCGCGCACGTGCTGGACCGCGTCGGCGGGCCGGGGGCCCCGCTGGACCTGCTGCACCTGGGCGGTGGCGCGCTGACGCTGCCCCGGTACGCGGCGGCGACGCGTCCCGGATCGCGGCAGGACGTGGTCGAGTTCGACGGGGGACTGGTCGAGCTGGTCCGCGAGTTCCTGCCGGTGGCGGACGGCGTGGGGATCACGGTGCACGTCGCCGACGCGCGGGCCTGGCTGGAGGCGGCCCCGGACGCGAGCGCGGACGTGGTGGTGGGGGACGTGTTCGGGGGATCCCGGGTGCCGGCTTCGCTGACCTCCGTGGAGTACGCGCGCCAGGTGGCGCGGGTGCTCAGGCCCGGCGGCGTCTACGTGGCGAACCTCGCGGACGGGGCGCCCTTCGGGTTCCTGCGCGGGCAGCTGGCGAACTTCGCCGCGGTCTTCGGGGAGCTGGGGCTGATCGCGGAGCCGGGGGTGCTGCGGGGCCGGCGGTTCGGGAACGCGGTGCTGCTGGCTTCGGACCGGGAGCTGCCGGTCGCGGCGCTCTCCCGGGCGTGCGCGGGGGACGCGTTTCCCTCCCGGGTGGAGGTGGGGGTGGCGCTGGCCCGCTTGATGCGGGGGGCTCTGCCCGTGGCCGACGCCGACGCGGTGGCTTCGCCCGAGCCGCCGGAGGGGGCGTTCAGCCTCGGCTGAGGTCGGCGGGGCCGGCTGACGCTGCCGCCGCGGGGCTCGGGAGAGGGGCGGGGGCGGGCTCGGGTGCAGGTGCCGGCGCGGGGGGTCTGCGCGTCATGTGGCGGACGTCCGGGACCAGGAGGACGGCCGCGGTGACCACGACGACCAGGGTCGCGCAGCCCCAGAGGGCCGAGGTGCGGCCGATGGCGGATTCGACCGGGCCCGCCACCGCCGTGGCCAGCGGGAGCATCGAGACCGAGCCGAACCAGTCGTAGGCGGAGACCCGGGAGAACTTCTCCTCCGGGATCTCCTGGTGCATGGTCGTCATCCAGCTCACGCCGAACACCTCGATGGCCGTGCCGCTCACGAACATCACCGCGCACAGGCCCCACACCGGCAGCGGCACCGCCAGTCCCGCCGAGGGCAGCGCCAGCGGGAACACGCACAGGGTTCCGACCAGCAGCAGGCGGCGCGGTTTCCACACCATCATCAGGACGGCCCCGCCGATGGTGCCCAGTCCGAAGAAGCCCAGCGCCAGGCCCCAGGGAGCCGGGCCGCCCAGTTGGTCCCGGGCAACCAGGGGACCGTAGACCGCCTCCGCGGCGCCGACGACGGCGACGACGACGGAGAACTGGAGCACGATGCTCCACAGCCAGGGGCGGCTCCTGAACTCCACCCAGCCCTCGCGCAGATCGGCCAGCAGGCCGCCGCCGGCGGTCCGTTCGGCGACGTGGCCGACGTCGAGGAAGGCGCGCAGGGCTCCGGCGACCGCGAAGGCGGCCGCGTCCACGGCCAGGACCCAGCCGGGCCCGATCGCGGCGATCATGGCTCCTCCGAGGGCCGCGCCGCCGATGCCGGCGCCGTTCATCGCCATCCGGAAGAGGGCGAAGGCGCGGTTGGCGTGCTCGCCGGAGACGCTGGAGAGGAGCATGCCCTCGGCGGCGGGGTTGAAGAAGGCCGTACCGGTTCCGCACAGCGCGGTGAGCAGCATCATCTGCCACAGCTGCGGGTCGCCGGCGAGGACCAGCACGGCGAAGGCCGCCTGGGAGAGGCAGTTCAGGATGTTGGCCGCGACCATGACGCGGTGGCGGGGCATCCGGTCGGCTATGGCTCCGCCGATGAGGAGGAAGAGGACGAGCGGCAGGGTGCGGGCGGCGGCCACCAGGCCGACGTCGCCGCCGGAGCCGCCGGCGTCGAGCACGGCGAACGCGGCCGCGATGAGCGCTCCGTGGCTCCCGAGGTTCGTCACGACCGCCGCACCCGTCAGCAGGGTGTAGTTCCGGCCGGCCCAGGCGGGCCGACGCCGGAATACGGACGAACGGGACGCATGGGGGGAGGAGGTGGGGAGAGGGCTCACCCCAGGACTATCCCGGTACCGGGCCGGGAATCCAAACGGATTTCCGGCCCGGATCCGTACGTCGCGGGAGATCAGCCGGTGTTGATGCGGACGCTGCTCAGGATCTTCTCGTAGGTCTCCTGGGTCACTTCGCCCTGGACGTTCGCGGCGCCGTAGAGGACCCAGCTGGAGAGGTCACCCTTGGGGGTCAGGAAGCTGAAGGCGATCGACTTGCCGTCGGAGGAGCACTTGTTCTCCTTGGGCAGCCCGGAGACGGTCGCGGTCGCCATGGAGCCCTTGAGCCCGGAGGCGGTCGTGTAGTCCTTGGGGTCGGAGACCTTGACAGTGCCCTTGGGCGCCTTCTGCGCGTACGCGGCGAACACCCAGTTGCCGGCCTCGTTGCGCGCGGCCTCGGCGAGGTCCTTCGCGCCCTGGCCGCCCTTGGTCCCGGTGCCCGCCAGGGCGGTGGACTCCTCCTTGCCGTCCTTGTTGGCGTCGACCTTGCACCAGTCCTCCTTGAGGAAGGCGGGTGCTCCCATCATGACGAGGGCGGAGCCGTCGTTCTTGACGTCGTCGGAGAAGCCGACGGACATGCCCGAGGACAGGACGTTCCAGTCCGGCGGGACGTCGAAGGCGGTGCCGTACTTCGGGTTGACGACGACCTTCCAGCCCGGGATGCCCGGCTTGACGTCGCCACCGCCGCGCGGGTTGGGGCCCGAGCTCGCCGGGGCCGGGGTGCCGGAGGAGGCCGGGGCGGTGGGGGAGGTGGTCGGCTTGTCGTCCGCCCGGTCGCTCGTGCCCTTGTCCCGGTTCATGACGACCACGCCGGTGACGACGGCCGCCACGACCACCGCGGAGGCCGCGACGATCGCCACGGTCTTCGTCGCGAAGGGGCTCTTGCCGCTCGGCGGCTGGGGCGCGGCGGGCGGCGGAGCCCCCCACTGCTGTACGGGAACGGTCGCAGGCTGCTGGCCCCACTGCTGGGGGGCGGGCGGCTGCTGCGGGTATCCGTAGCCGGGCTGCTGTTCGCCGTACGCCGGCGGCTGCTGCTGGTACGGGTTCGGCGTTCCCGGCTGCTGCTGGTACGGGTTCTGTTGCGCGTCCTGAGGGTTCTGTTCTCCCCCGGGCGGCTGCTGCTGTCCTGGCCACATGGCCGGTAACGATAGTGGGAGCGGGAGCGGGGAGTCACGGCCGCCCCCGTACAGGTATGGCCAATGCCGCTTACCGGTGGGTAACATCGTGTCGCATGAGCGCTGAACAGATGAACGTGGGCGAACTCCTCGCCGCCACCGTGCCGATGGCCAAGACCCTGAACCTCCAGTTCCTGGAGACCACCCCCGAGCGCGCGGTCGTGCGGCTGCCGGACCAGCCCGACTTCCACAACCACCTCGGCGGCCCGCACGCAGGCGCCATGTTCACCCTCGCCGAATCCGCCAGCGGTGCGATCGTCCTGGCCGCCTTCGGCGACCAGCTCTCGCGCGCCGTGCCCCTCGCCGTGAGCGCCGAGATCGGCTACAAGAAGCTCGCCAAGGGCGTCGTCACGGCCACCGCCACGCTCGGCCGCCCCGCCGCCGATGTGGTCGCCGAACTCGACGCGGGCGGCCGCCCCGAGTTCCCCGTCACCATCGCCATCCAGCGCGAAGACGAGGCCGTGACCGGCGAGATGACCGTCGTCTGGACGCTGCGCCCGAACGCGTAACGGCGTGGGCCCGGTGCCGATAGAGTCCCTGCCACACCGGATGGAGGGGGTCTCGTGACGAGCCGGGCCAAGGTCAGCATCAGCCTCGACGCGGAACTCGTCGTGGAGGTCATGGTCCTCGCGGGGATCGGATCGCCCCAGGACGCGGTCGAGGCCGTCGTACGGGACTACATCGCGCGCGGCCACCGCACCGAGGCGCGGGTCCAGCTCCAGGACGAGCC
Organism: Streptomyces sp. GL_140; assembly: GCF_057834465.1. Taxonomy (NCBI): domain Bacteria; kingdom Bacillati; phylum Actinomycetota; class Actinomycetes; order Kitasatosporales; family Streptomycetaceae; genus Streptomyces; species Streptomyces sp. GL_140. The sequence continues at coordinate 1,427,107 of NZ_CM174404.1, read as the reverse complement.
CCGCCGGGACCCCGACACCGCGCAGCCGCCGCCGCAGGGCTGAACGTCGGCCGCGCGATGGCGCGCCTGAGGCGGGCCCGGCCGACGGGCGGCGCACAGTGGGCGGCGGGAGCGGTCCGGCGCGGGCCGCTCCCGCCGACCGGCGTGGCAGGCTCCGCCGTGGACGGCGCCGCCGATGCCCACGCCGCAGGGAGCGCCCATGAGCGAGGCCGTGTCCAGACGCCGGGTGATGGGCCTCCTCGGGGCGGTGGGCGCCGCCCTCGCAGCGGCGGGCTGCGTACCGGCGCCGCCGCCCGGCGCGCAGTCCCGTAGGACCTCCGCCGCGAACGCGCCCAAGGCCGGCAGTGCGGCCAGGGTCGACGGGCTGCTGGGACGGCTCACCCTGGAGGAGAAGACCGTGCTGCTGCACGGAGCCCCCGACCCGGCCCCGCTCGGGCAGGCCGGATACGTGCCCGGCATCCCCCGCCTCGGCATCCCCGCGCTGCGGCTCGCCGACGGACCGGCCGGGGTCGGCACGGGCAAGCCCGCCACCGCGCTGCCCGCCCCCGTACTGCTCGCCTCCGCCTTCGATCCGGCGCTCGCCCGCGAGTACGGCCGGGTCCTCGGACGCGAGGGCCGGGCGCTCGGCCAGGACGTGCTGCTCGCGCCCATGGCCAACCTCATCCGCACCCCGTACGCCGGACGGAACTTCGAGACCTTCGCCGAGGACCCGAAACTCACGGCCGACCTGGTCGCCGAGGTCGTCCGGGGCATCCAGGACGAGGGCCTCATCGCCACCGTCAAGCACTTCGCGCTCAACAACCAGGAGAAGGGCCGCGACACCGTCGACGTGATCGTCGCGGAACAGACCCTCCACGAGACCGAGCTACGGGGCTTCGAAGCCGCCGTGGCGGCCGGCGCGGGCGCGGTGATGGGCGCCTACAACAAGGTCAACGGGGCCTACGCCTGCGAGAGCAGGCCCCTCCTCGACGAACTGCTGCGCGGCCGCTGGGGGTTCGACGGCTGGGTGATGTCCGACTGGGACGCCACGCACAGCACCGTCGCCGCCATCGGCGCCGGCCTCGACATGGAGATGCCCGGCGGCACCCACTACGGAGCCCCCCTGCGCGAGGCGGTGCGCGGCGGCTCCGTCCACGAGAGCGCCGTGAACCTCGCGGTACGCCGCGTCCTGGCCACCATGGACCGCTTCGGGCTGCTCGCCGAGCACCCCGCCGCGCGGCCCGCCCGGGACGCGGCCGCCGGAGCCGGGACCGCCCGCCGGGTGGCCGTGGCCGGCGCGGTCCTGCTGCGCAACGAGCGCGCCACGTTGCCACTGGCGGGAGCGGCCGCCCGCTCGATCGCCGTGATCGGTCCCACCGGCGGAACCCCCTTCGTCAGCGGCGGCGGCAGCGCGCACGTGGTCCCCGACGCGGCCGCCGCCCCCCTCGCCGCGATCCGGCAACGGGCCGGGACCGGCGCCACCGTGCGCTACGCGCTCGGCGAGGACCTGTACGGGCGCCCGCTCCCGGCGAAACTGCTGGCGCCCGGCACCGGCCTCGACGACCGGAAGGTGGACGCCGGGCGCACCTGGAGCTATGAGGGCACCTTCCGGCTCGCGGCCGACGACGAGTGGACCCTGCTCGTCCACTACACCGGGAAACGGCCGGTGGTCAGGCTCGACGGGGAAGAACTGTTCCCGGTGCTCCAAGGCGTGGCCGAGTACTTCGCGGGCGGGCTCCTCGCCGCCGCGCCCGACGGACTCGCCGTGCGCCGCCGCACCCTCGCGCTCAAGGCGGGCGAACACCGGCTCGCCGTCACCGCCGAAGGCGGGCCGCAGGGCCAGCGGCTGCGACTGCGCCACACGACGGGTGCGACCCGCGCCGCCGACCTCGCCGAGGCGGTGAAGACCGCCAAGGAGGCGCACAGCGTGGTGCTGTTCGCCTACGAGGACGCCACCGAGGGGAGCGACCGGACCTCGCTGGGTCTTCCGGGCGGCCAGGCGGCGCTCGTCGAAGCGGTCGCCGCGGCCAATCCGCGGACCACGGTGGTGCTCAACACCTCCTCCAGTACGACGATGCCGTGGCTCTCCCGCACCGGAGCGGTCCTCCAGATGTACTACCCGGGCCAGGAGGGCGCGGGAGCCACCGCCGACGTGCTCTTCGGTGACGCGGACCCGGGCGGCCGGCTCACCCAGACCTTCCCGGCCGACGAGCACGCGCACCCGGTGGGTGGCGACGCCGCCCGCTACCCGGGGGTGGGCGGCCGCCAGGAGTACTCCGAGGGCGTCCACGTGGGCCACCGCTGGTACGACGCGCAGCGGGTGGCTCCGCTGTTCGCCTTCGGGCACGGGCTCTCGTACACGACCTGGGAGTACGAGAAGCTGACCGTCCGGCCGGGGCCCGGGCACGGGCGGGGCAGCGGGCTGCGCGTGGAGTTCACCGTCCGCAACACCGGGCGCCGCAAGGGCACCGAGGTGGCCCAGGTGTACGTGGGCCCGTCACCGGACCTGTCGCTGGAACAGCCGGTGCGCCTGCTGGCCGGCTACCGCAAGCTCACCCTGGAGCCCGGCGCGGCGCAGCGGGTGGTCCTCGACATCGATGCGCGCACGCTGTCCTCGTGGGATCCGGAGCAGCACGCGTGGGTGGTGGGTTCCGGTCGTCGGGAAGTGTTCGCCGGTCGTTCCTCGCGCGAACTGCCGCTGCGGGCAAAGGCTGTGGTGGCGACCGGATAGGCTGCCCGTTCGGCCTGTCACAGGGGGCGGGCCGGGCGAACAACTCGGGAGGACGTACCGGTGCACATCCAGGAATGGCTGGAGACGATTCCGGCGGTCAGCATCTACCTCCTGGTGGGGCTCGTCATCGGGGTCGAGAGCCTCGGAATTCCGCTGCCGGGAGAGATCGTTCTGGTCAGCGCCGCGCTGCTGGCCTCGCAGCAGGGTCATATCGACCCCGTGGTGCTGGGCGCCTGCGCGACCGTCGGGGCGATCGTGGGCGACTCGATCGGCTACGCGATCGGGCGCAAGGGCGGGAAGCCGCTGCTCGAGCGGCTCGGGCGGCGCTTCCCCAAGCACTTCGGGCCGGACCAGGTGGCCGTCGCGGAGCGCTCCTTCGAGAAGTGGGGCATGTGGGCCGTCTTCTTCGGCCGGTTCGTGGCGCTGCTGCGGATCTTCGCGGGGCCGCTGGCGGGCGTGCTGCACATGCCGTACTGGCGGTTCCTCATCGCGAACGTCCTCGGCGGAATCCTGTGGGCGGGCGGTACGACGGCCGTGATCTACACCATCGGGGTCGTCGCCGAGCCGTGGCTCAAGGGGTTCTCGTGGGTGGCGCTCGCGGTGGCGCTGCTGTTCGGGATCGCGGTGACGGTGGTGGTGCGCGGCCGGATGAAGAAGGCGGCCGCGGCGGCGCGCGCCGAGGCTTCCCAGGAGTCGTCCACGGCCTCTTCCGCGGCCGTGCTCACCGACTGAGTGGCCCTTCCCCCGCCCGCCCCGCCACGGGTGAGTGGGGCGGGGCGGGGGATCCTCACGCGTCCGGGGTCACCGAGGCGCGGTGCTGCTTGGCCAGCTCGGTGTACATCAGGGCGTTCACCTTGATGCCCTCGCGCTCCTCCTCGGTCAGCTCGCGCCGGACCTTCGCCGGGACACCGGCGACCAGCGAGCCGGGCGGGACGACCATGCCCTGCGGGACCAGCGCCTGGGCCGCCACCAGCGAGCCCGCGCCGATCACCGCGCCGTTGAGGACCGTCGCGCCCATGCCGATCAGGCAGTCGTCCTCGACCGTGCAGCCGTGCACGACGGCGTTGTGGCCGATGGAGACGCGCTCGCCGATGGAGACCGGGAAACCGGGGTCCACGTGCACGGTGCAGTTGTCCTGCACGTTGCTGTCGGCGCCCAGGGTGATCGGACCGCAGTCCGCGCGCAGCACCGCGGAGTACCAGATGCTCGCGCCCGCGCCCAGCCGTACGTCGCCCACGACCACGGATGTGGGCGCCGTGAAGGCGGAGGGGTCGATCTCGGGGTTCTTCCCGTTGACACCCGCCACGAGTGCCCGGGCCGCCTGCTGCGTCATGTGTTCTCTTCCTCAGCTGTAAGTCGTGTCGCGCTACCGGCACCGTAGGGCACGCGGTCCGGGCCCCCCGAGATGGGGTGAAGATCACGGCGCGGTGCGGGCGTCCGGCGCGCTACGGTGACCCGGTGGCGAAGAACCAGAACACGTTCTCATCTCTGACGGCCGTGCGCCGTCGGCTCGCGGCCCGCGTCGTCCACGCGGGCTGGCGCTGGATGCAGCGGGCCGGTGCGGTCACCGCGCAGACCCCGGGACCGTTGCGGTTCGGCGCGATCGGGCACGGAACCCGGCTCGCCTTCCCCCAGGGCACGGTCTTCGGCGAGCCCTGGATCCGGCTCGGCGACCACTGCATCATCGGTGAACAGGTCACGCTCACCGTCGGGATGATGCCGGACCTCGACCTCGGCGCCGAGCCGATGCTGATCCTCGGCAACGGCGTGGTCATCGGCCGCGACAGCCATGTCATCGCCGACGCCCGGATCGAGATCGGGAACGACACCTTCTGCGGTCCCGGGGTGTACATCACCTCCACCAACCACAGCTACGACGACCCGCACGAGCCCGTCGGCAGGCAGTGGCCGCGCAGCGCCCCGGTGGAGATAGGGCCGGGCTGCTGGCTGGGCACGGGCTCGGTGATCCTGCCCGGGGCGCGGCTGGGCCGCAACGTGGTCGTGGCCGCGGGGGCCGTCGTACGGGGCGAGGTGCCGGACCACGCCGTGGTGGCGGGGGCGCCGGCCCGGATCGTCCGCCGCTGGGAGCCCGGCACGGGCTGGCAGCCGCCCCTGCGCACACCGGCCCCGGTGCCGATTCCCGAAGGAGTGACGCCGGAGCAGCTGCGCGCCCTGGCGGAAGTGGCGGAGGCGGAGTGAACCCCACGATCCGGGTGAAGGCGACGTCCTCCGCCGCCGGGCTCGTGCTGAGGCCCTGGGGCGGGGCCGACGCGGCGGATGCCGGAGTCGTCGCGGCGGTGGCCGAGGCGTACCGGGATCCCGCGATGAGGCACTGGCTGACGGGGCGGATCGACGGGGACGAGGACGCCCGGCGGTGGCTGGAGAACCAGCGGCTCGGCTGGGAGAGCGGGGAACGGCTGGGCTTCGCCGTCCACGAGGCCGCGTACGGGGACGCGCGCGAAGCCCCGTACGGGGGCGCCGGTTCGCTGGTCGCCAACGTGTCGCTGAGGTGGGACACCGACCGTCCGGGATCGGCGGAGGCCGGCTACTGGACGGTGGCGTCGGCGCGGGGCCGGGGCGTGGCTTCGCGGGCCCTCGTAGCCGTCACGGCCTGGGCGTTCGACACCTTCGCGACCCGGGGCCCCGACCGGCTGGACCGGGTGGAGCTGGTGCACCAGCTGGACAACCTCGGCTCCTGCCGGGTCGCGGAGAAGGCCGGCTACACCTTCGACCGGATCCTCCCGGCCTTCCCGCCGTTTCCGCTGGACGGCCATGCCCACGTCTGCGAGAGGGCCTGATCCGGCCACGCACCAGGCCGTCTAGCCTGCCGCGAGCAGGACCGTGCCCGCCAGGGCCAGGCCCGCGCCCGCGGCCTGGACGGTGCGCAGCCGTTCCTTGAGGACGGCGAAGGCGGCCAGTGCGGTGATCACCGGGTAGAGCGAGGAGAGCACGGCGGCCACGGTGACCGGTCCGTGCTGGGCGGCGATGGAGTACGTGCCGTTCGCGGCGACGTCCGCGAGCCCGACGCAGGCGAGCGCCGGCAGCAGCCCCCACAGGATCCGCAGGCCGCCCGCGTCCGCGGGGAGGGCCGGGACCCCCCTCCGGGTCTGGACCCACAGGGCGGTGCCGCCGACCGCGACGTTGGTGACGCGCTGCACGAAGAGCGCGAGGAACAGCCCCGGGACGGTGGAGGAGGCGGGCGCGATCAAGGCCATCACCGCGCCGAAGCCGAAGGCCGCCACGAGGGTGAGGACGACGGCCTGCCGCTGCACGGGGGCGCCGCGCAGCTCCGGGCCGCCCGCGAGGACGATGCCCGCGACGGCCACTGCGATCCCCGCGAACTGGCCGATGCCGGGCCGCTCGCCCAGCATCAGCCCGGCGGCCACGGGGACCACCACGCCGAGGGAGCCCAGCGGGGAGACCACGCCCATCGGGCCGAGGGCGAGCGCCTTGTAGAAGCTGAGCATCGCCACCGGCCCCACCAGGCCCGCCCCGACCGCGAACCAGAGCTGCGGTCCGGCCTCCCGCCAGGCGCCGGTGCCCAGTACCACCGCGCCCAGTGCGGCGACGGCGACGATCTGGGAGGCCACGACCACGGTCAGGGCCGGCAGCCGGCGGGTCAGCAGCCCGCCGCCGAAGTCGGCGAGCCCCCACAGGATGGCTGTGGCCAGGGCGAACAGGGCGGTCATGGCAGGACCTCGCAGTACAGTGCGGTGGATGATGGAGTGCAGCGTCCTATACGACGGGCACACCGCACGATAGTTCAGCCTGTTGCACTGTGTCATTCAAAATCTTGGACTCCAAGTCCATGATGTTGGACGGATTGGACGGTAGAGGTGTCGGACCTCGAACAGCTCACCCAGGCGCTGGCCCGGAATCTCAAGCGCTGGCGCGGGGAGCGCGGCTTCACCCTGGAGGCCCTCGCGACCCGTGCGGGGGTGAGCCGCGGCATGATCATCCAGATCGAGCAGGCCCGTACGAACCCCAGCGTCGGCACCACGGTCAAGCTGGCCGACGCGCTCGGCGTGAGCATCACCACCCTGCTCGACTACGACCGCAGCCCCCAGGTGCAGGTGGTTCTGCCGGGGCAAGGGGTGCGGATGTGGTCCACCGAAGGCGGCAGCGGCGCGAGCATGCTGCTCGGCGACGACCGGCGCGGGCCGGTGGAGATGTGGACCTACCGCCTGGAGCCCGGCGAGGGGACCGACTCGGACCCGCATCCGTCCGGCACCTTCGAGATGCTGCACGTCACGGCGGGGGAGCTGACGCTGGTGGTCGACGACGAGAAGTACCTCGTGCCCGCGGGCGGAGCGGTCTCCTTCGAGGCGAACGCCCCGCACGCCTACCGCAACGAGGGCTCCGGGCCGATGGAGATGACGATGGCGGTCTCCATCCCGCCGGTGTCCGCCCCTGCGGCCACCGTCCCGCCGTCGGCACCCGCCCAGCGCTGACCGGATCGCGGGCGCCGACGGGCCGGGACCTCAGAGCGCGGGGATCTCGATCGCCGGGCAGCGGTCCATGACCATGTCGAGACCGGCCTCGCGGGTGCGGTCGTAGGCGGCACCGTCGACCACGTTCAGCTGGAACCAGACGGCCTCGGCCCCCTTCGCGACGGCCTCGTCCGCGACCGTGCCCGCCAGGGCGCTGTTCACGAAGACGTCCACCACGTCCACCTTGAACGGAATCGCTTCCAGCGAGGGGTACCCCGGCTCGCCGTGGACCGTCTCGGCCTTGGGGTGCACGGGGACCACGCGCTTGCCGTACCGCTGGAGCACTTCGGCCACGCGGTACGCGGCCCGCTCCTGGTTGTTGGACAGGCCCACCACGGCCCAGGTGTCGCCGAGCTCGGTGAGGATCTTGCGGATGGATGGTCGCGGAATCGCCGTACACGTGTGCCGCCTCCTGCTGCTTCTCATGGCCGCTGACTGCTGCCAGGTCGTACAACGGAAAGGACACATGTCCGATTCCCCGTAGGGTGGACCGGTGAAGGCAGACCAGTACGTGACGGTGGCCCGTGAGGGCGTGCACGAGTCGGAGATCAACCGCTCGCGGTTCCTGTGCGCGCTCGCCCCCGCCGCGACGGAGCGGGAGGCGCAGGAGTTCGTCGCGCGCATCCGCAGGGAGCACCCCACCGCCTCGCACAACTGCTTCGCTTACGTCATCGGAGCCAACGCCTCCGTCCAGAAGGCCAGCGACGACGGGGAGCCCGGCGGCACCGCCGGGGTGCCCATGCTCCAGATGCTGATGCGCCGCGACATCCGCTACGCCGTCGCCGTCGTCACCCGCTACTACGGCGGCGTGAAACTCGGCGCCGGCGGGCTCATCCGCGCCTACGGCGGGGTCGTCGGCGAAGCCCTCGACGCGCTCGGCACCGTCACGCGGCACCGCTACCGGCTGGCCACCGTGACCGTCGACCACCAGCGGGCCGGGAAGACCCAGAACGACCTGCGCTCCACCGGGCGGACCGTGGTGGACCTGCGCTACGGAGCCGCCGTGGAGATCGAGGTCGCCCTCCCCGAGGCCGACCTGCCCGCCTTCGAAGCCTGGCTGGCCGACAGCACCGCCGGCAGCGCCACCCTCACCCTGGGCGGGGAGACGTACGCGCCCTGAGCGGCCGGGGTGGGGCGGGGGAGGCGTTAGCGTAGAGGGGTTCAGGGTCCGGTCGGCGGGTTCATCCAGCAGGGGGAGACGGTATGCGCGGCGGGGCCGGCGAGTGAAGTTCCTGCACACCTCCGACTGGCATCTGGGCCGGTCATTTCACCGGGTGAACCTGCTCGGCGCCCAGGCCGCCTTCGTCGACCACCTGGTGGAGACCGCCCGCGAGCGCGAGGTCGACGCCGTGCTCGTCGCCGGTGACGTCTACGACCGGGCCGTGCCCCCGCTGCCTGCCGTCGCGCTGTACGACCAGGCCCTGCACCGGCTCGCCGATCTCGGCGTGCCCACCGTGATGATCTCCGGCAACCACGATTCCGCCCGCCGCCTCGGTGTCGGGGCCGGGCTGATCGGCCGGGCCGGGATCCACCTGCGGACCGACCCGGCCGGGTGCGACGACCCGGTGGTACTGGCCGACGCGCACGGGGACGTGGCGTTCTACGGGCTGCCGTACCTGGAACCCGCGCTGGTCAAGGACGACCTCGGGGCGGGCAAGGTGAGCCACGAGGCGGTCCTGGGCGCGGCCATGGCCCGGATCCGGGCCGACCTTGCCGACCGCGCGCCCGGCACCCGCTCCGTGGTCCTCGCGCACGCCTTCGTCACCGGCGGGCAGGCCAGCGACAGCGAGCGCGACATCACCGTCGGCGGGGTCGAGGCCGTGCCGGTCTCCGTCTTCGACGGGGTCGACTACGCCGCCCTCGGCCACCTCCACGGCTGCCAGACGATCAACGAACGGGTCCGCTACTCCGGTTCCCCGCTCGCCTACTCCTTCTCCGAAGCCGACCACCGCAAGACCATGTGGCTGATCGAGCTGGGCGCGGAAGGGGAGATCGCCGGAGCCGAGCGCATCGACACTCCCGTGCCGCGCGGGCTCGCCCGGGTCCGGGGGCCGCTGGAGGAGCTGCTCTCCGGGGACGCGTACGCCCGCTACGAGGACTGCTGGCTGGAGGCCACCCTCACCGACGCCGTCCGGCCCGAGGACCCGATGGCCCGGCTCACCGCGCGCTTCCCCCACACCCTGAGCCTCGCCTTCGACCCCGAGGGACGCACCGAGGACGGCGGTGGCTCCTACGCCCAGCGGCTCAAGGGACGCAGCGACCAGGAGATCGCCGAGGACTTCGTCACCCACGTGCGCGGGGGCGGCGGCTTCTCCGACGAGGCCGAACGGGCCGTCCTCCAGGGCGCCTTCGACGAGGTACGGGCCGAGGACAGCCGGCAGGAGACCCACCGATGAGGCTGCACCGGCTGCGGATCACCGCCTTCGGCCCCTTCGCCGAACCGCAGGAGATCGACTTCGACGCCCTCTCCGGCGCCGGGATCTTCCTGCTGCACGGACCCACCGGAGCCGGCAAGACCTCCGTCCTGGACGCTGTCTGCTACGCCCTCTACGGGTCGGTGCCCGGCTCCCGCCAGGCCCCCGGCACCAGCCTGCGCAGCGACCACGCCGCCGGCGACACCCCGACCGAAGTCACCCTCGAACTCACCGCGGGCGGCCGCCGCCTGGAGATCACCCGGCGCCCCGAGCAGGACCGGCCGAAGAAGCGCGGCACCGGGACGACGAAGGACAAGGCACAGAGCTGGCTGCGCGAGTACGACCGCGAGGGCGCGGGTGAGGGGGGCGGGGGACACTGGCGCGCGCTCAGCCGTTCCCACCAGGAGATCGGCGAGGAGATCGAGCAGCTGCTCGGCATGAGCCGCGAGCAGTTCTGCCAGGTCGTGCTGTTGCCGCAGGGCGAGTTCGCGCGCTTCCTGCGGGCCGACGAGGTGGCGCGGGGCCGACTGCTGGGCCGGCTCTTCGACACCCGCCGCTTCGCCGCCGTCGAGACCCTGCTGGGCGAGCGGCGCCGGACCGCCGAAGCCAAGGTCCGCGCCGGGGACGAGCAGGTGCTGCACACCGCCCAGCGCCTGGCGCAGGCCGCCGGGGACAGCGCCGACCTGCGGGCCTGGCCGCTGCCCCGGCACCAGCCCGGCGACCCCGGACTCGCCGAGGCCGTCCGCGCCTGGGCCGCCGTCGCACGCTCCTGCGCCCGCGAGCGGCTCACCGTCGCCGAGTACGCGCTCGCCGCCGTCGAGGGACGCCACGCCGCCGCCCGGCGGGCCGCCGAGGAGGCGCGCGAGCTCGACCGGCTGCAACGCCGGCACGCCGAGACCACCCGCCGGGCGGCCCTGCTCGCCGAGTCCGCCCCGGAGCGGGAGCGGGTGCGCGCCCTGCTCGACCGGGCCCGCCGCGGAGCCCTCGTCGCCCCCGCACTGGAGCTGCGCGGAGCCGCCGCCGGGGCACACATGGCCGCCGCTCACGCGGAGACCATGGCCCGGTCGGTGCTCCCGCCGCAGTACGCCGAGGCGGGCACCGAGCAGCTGGCCACGCTGGAACAGGGGCTGCGCGGCGACCTCGGGGCGCTCGGAGCCGCCCGCCGGGCCGAGCAGCGCAGCGCCGAGATCCGCCGCGAACGGGCCCACCTGGAAAGGGAGTCCCGGGCCGCCGAGGAACAGCAGCAGGAGGCGGCCGAATGGCTCGGCCGCTGGGACGCCACCCGGGCCGAGCTGGCCGGGCGGGTGGACGCCGCCCAGCAGGCCGCGACCCTGGCCGAGCAGCTCGCGGGCAAGCTGGAACCCGCCCGGCTGCACCTGCACGCCGCCGAGCGCCGCGACGCGTTCGAGGCCGACGCGGAGCGGGCCAGCGGGGAACTGCTCACCGCGCGCGAGGAGTCGACCGCCGCCCGGGAGCACTGGCTGGAGCTCAAGGAGGCCCGGCTGCGCGGGATCGCCGCCGAGTTGGCCGCGGCCCTCGTGGCGGGCGAGCCGTGCAGCGTGTGCGGAGCCGCCGAGCACCCGGCCCCGGCCCGGCCGGCCCCCGGTCACGTGGACAGCGCCGCCGAGGACGCGGCGCACGCCCGCTTCGAACAGGCCGAGGAGCGCAGGGCGGACGTCGAGCGCAGGCTGGCCGCCGTCCGGGAGGCCCGCGCCGAAGCCGCGGCCGCCGCGGGCGGGGCCACCACCGCCGAACTGCGCGAACTCGCCTCCGACCTGAGCACCCGGCACGCCGCCGCCCACACCGCGGCCGCCGGACTGCACGGCGCCCGCGAGCGGCTCGCCCGCGCCGAGCGGGAGCACGCCGTGCGCAGCGCCGACCGGCTGGAGGCCGAGGTCCGGGCCGCCGGGCGGGCCACCCGCCGCGAGGCCCTCGACCAGGAACAGGCCTCACTGGAGGTGGAGCTCGCACGGGTACGGGGAGACGCGCCCAGCGTCGCGGCCCGTGCCGAGGTCCTCGAGGACCGGGTCCGGATGGTCACCTCGGCCTCGGCCGCGCTGCGCCGGGCCGAAACCACCGCCGCGCGGTTGAAGGAGGCCGACGGCCAGCTCGCCGACGCCGCGTTCAAGTCCGGCTTCGAGACCGTGGACGAGGCGGCCGACGCCGTACTCCCGGAGTATCAGCGCACCGGCCTGCAGCACCGGATGGACGCCTGGCAGGCGGAGGAGGCCATGCTGGCCGACCGCCGCGGGGAACAGGACACCGCTGCGGCGGCGGCCCTGCCCCCGGCCGACCCGGACGCCGCCGAGGCCTACGCGGCCCGGGCCGCCGCGAAGCTCCGTAGCGCCGGATCCGCCTTCGACGCCTCCCGGGTGCGCTGCGCCGAACTGGACCGGCTCTCGCAGCAGGCGGAGCGGGAACTGCGGGCCCTGGGCCCGCTGCGCCAGGCCTACGAGCGGGTGGCCCGGCTCGCCGGACTCACCGCGGGCACCTCCGCCGACAACGAACGCAAGATGAGGCTGGAGGCGTACGTGCTCGCGGCCCGGCTGGAACAGGTCGCGGCCGCGGCGACGGTACGCCTGCTGCGCATGTCCGGCGGCCGCTACACCCTCGTCCACTCCGACGCCAAGGCGAGCGGACGCGGGCGCTCCGGGCTCGGGCTGCACGTGGTCGACGCCTGGACCGGCAGCGAACGCGACACCGCGACCCTGTCCGGCGGCGAGACCTTCTTCGCCTCGCTCGCCCTCGCGCTCGGCCTGGCCGACGTGGTCACGGACGAGGCGGGCGGCATGCGCCTCGACACCCTCTTCATCGACGAGGGGTTCGGCAGCCTCGACGACCAGGCGCTGGACGAGGTGCTCGACGTACTGGACTCGCTGCGCGAACGCGACCGCAGCGTCGGCATCGTGAGCCACGTCGCCGACCTGCGGACCCGGGTGCAGGCGCAGCTGGAGATCGTCAAACAGCGCGGCGGCTCGGTGGTGCGCCACCGCACGGCCGCCGGAACGGGCTGAGCGGCCACCGCGACGACGGACCGGGCGGAGGGTCCGGCCCCCGTACGAGGCGGGCGGACCGGCCGGCTCCCGTGCGGTCCGGCCTGTCCGCCCGTGTGCGGTCAGAGCTTGGACAGCTCGTCCACCAGGTCGTCCAGGCCCAGCGACCCCTGGGACAGCGCCGCCATGTGCCACGCCTTCAGGTCGAAGGAGTCGCCGTGCGCGGCCCGCGCGTTGTCGCGGCCCAGCAGCCAGGCGCGCTCGCCCAGCTTGTAGCCGATCGCCTGGCCCGGCATCGACAGGTAGCGGGTGAGCTCGCTCTCGACGAAGTCGGCCGGGCGGCCGCTGTGCAGGCCGAAGAACTCCTGAGCCAGGTCCGCCGTCCAGCGCTCGCCCGGGTGGAACGGCGAGTCCGCCGGAATCTCCAGGCCCAGGTGCATGCCGATGTCCACGATGACCCGCACGGCGCGCATCATCTGGCAGTCCAGGTAGCCCAGTCGCTGCTCGGCGTCCTTGAGGTAGCCCAGCTCGTCCATCAGCCGCTCCGCGTACAGCGCCCAGCCCTCGGCGTTGGCGCTGACGAGGCCGACGCTGGCCTGGTAGCGGGAGAGCTGGTCCGCGACGTGCGTCCACTGCGCCAGCTGGAGGTGGTGGCCGGGGACGCCCTCGTGGTACCAGGTGGAGACCAGGTCGTACACGGGGAAGCTGGTCTGGCCCATCGTCGGCAGCCAGGTGCGGCCGGGACGGGAGAAGTCCTCGGAGGGGCTCGTGTAGTACGGGGCCGCCGCGCCGCCCTGAGGGGCGATCCGCGACTCCACCTTCTTGACCCGCTCGGCGAGTTCGAAGTGGGTCCCGTCCAGGTTCTCGATGGCCTCGTCCATGAGGCCCTGCAGCCAGGCCTGGACCTCGTCCACGCCCTCGATGCGGGTGCCGTGCTCGTCCAGGTGCTTGAGCACCTCCCAGGGGCCCGCGTCCGGCAGGATCTTGGCGGCTTCCGCCTTCATCTCGGCGAGCAGCCGGTGGTACTCCGACCAGCCGTAGGCGTACGCCTCGTCCAGGTCCAGGTCGGTGCCGTTGAAGTAGCGCGACCAGCGGGCGTAGCGCTCGCGGCCCACCGGGTCGGGCTGCCCCTCGATCGCGGGGGCGTACACGTCCCGCATCCAGTCGCGGAGTTCGACCACGGCGGCGGTCGCGGCGGCGGCCGCTTCGTCGAGCTCGCCGCGCAGGGCCTCGGGGCCGCCGGCCGCGAACTCGGAGAAGAAGTCGACGGAGGTCTCGCCCGCCGCGTCGGCCGCAGCCTCGCCGGCCCAGTCGGTGAGCTGCCCGATGAAGGTGGCGGTGGGGCGCGGGCCGCCGTACAGGCCTCGGTCCAGACCGAGGGCGAGGCACTCGCGGTAGCCCGCGTAGGCGGCCGGAACGGCGCGCAGCCGCTCGGCGATGGCGGCCCAGTCCTCGTCCGTGTCGGCCGGGGTCAGGGTGAAGATCTCGCGGACCGAGTGCGCCGGGGAGTGGATGTTGCTGACCGCGCGCAGGTCCTCGTCGGCCTCGTGGACCGCGAGCTCGGCGGTGAGGCGCTCGCGCAGCAGACGGGCGCAGCGACGCTCGACGTCGGTGTCGGCGCCCGGCTGCCGCTCGGCGGCGTCGAGCAGTACGAGGGTGGAACGGGAGAGCTCGGCCGCGGCGGCGCGGCCCGCGGGGGAGAGGTCCGGGAGCTTGCCGGAGGATGCGGCGACACCGAGGTAGGTGCCCATGATCGGGTCGATGGCGATGAGATCGTCGACGTAGGAATCGGCGACCTGGCGGGGCAGTCGTGCGGCGCTGTCGCTGGCGAGGATGTCTGACATGTGGACATCTTCGTACGGGAGACCGGGCCGCGTCATCACCGATTGGCTTCAAACTGCTGTCGAGGTGGCTGCCGGAAATCCGCCGGACTCTTCGGAGAAGATCAACACCGCTGTCTCGCGGGTGAATTCACCGAGCGGCGCGCATGTGACGGGATTCGGCCACCGGGGCGCGGCCCGGCAGAACCCGAGCCGGGCCGGACCCGGAGTCGAGCCGGACCCGAGCCGGACCCCGGCCCGAGCCCTGCTCGGCCGGGTCCGGCCCGCCGGTCGTCGTCGGATCCGGCCCGCCCGTCAGTGCTGCGTACGGGGCAGACCGCGGGACTCGCTGGGGAGGTCGTACGGCAGTCGGGAATTGACCGGGGTCGCGTCCAGCCGGGCGGTGATCACCAGGGTGCCCTCCTCGATCTGGTAGTCGAGGGGCAGGCCGAGGCCGCGCATGGCGGCGACCATGCCGGTGTTGGAGGCCTGGGTGACGGCGTACACGCTGTCGCACCCGGCCTCGATGGCCATGCCGATCAGCCGGCCCAGCAGCTCGGAGCCGATGCCGCGGCGCTGCCAGTCGTCCTCGATGAGCAGCGCGACCTCGGTCTCGTCGCCGTCCCAGAGCAGATGGCCGAGGGCGACGAGCTTGCCGGAGGCGGTGGTCGCGGCGAGGGTACGGCCGAAGCGAGGGCTCAGCAGGTGACCGAGGTAGCGGTCGGCGTCGGCGACGGGGCCGTGGTAGCGCAGCGACAGGGTGCGCTCCGAGCAGCGGTCGTGCATCGCGCGGGCGGCGACCAGATCGGAGCCGTCGGCGCGGCGGACGGTGATCTCGTTGCCCTCGGGCAGTGTCAGCACGTCCTGGCTGCGCGGGACGCGCGGCCCGAGCCGGGCGTCGAGCTCGACGAGCGCGCGGGCGCGGGCGAACTCGGTCGGGGTGAAGGGCAGGTAGGGCCGCTCGATGGTGATCGCGCCGCCCGACGGGTCGCGCAGCCGCATGACCGTGGCCTCCAGGACCCCTTCGACCGGGGCGTCCGCGCCGGCGTTGGGGCGACCCGAGAGGGTGGTCGCCGGGATGGAGTGGATGGTGCAGCGGCCGAGCAGCTGGCGCAGGGCGAGCGGGAGCTCGGCGGCGTCCAGCGCGGTGCGGGTGGCCAGGCCCAGGACGCGGGTCGGGGTGTCGACGAGGTCGTGGGCGTCGGCGCGTTCGATCCAGGTGCTGTGGCCGCCGGCCCCGGCGATGGCCCGGATGAGGTCGGCGGAGGGCAGCTGCTGCGGGGCCCGCAGCAGGAACTCGTCCACCGTGCCGCCCTCGGGGAGCGGGTGCGTCTGGAGGGTCAGGATGTCCACTCCGCCGCGGGCGAGCGCGGTGCAGATCGCGGCGAGGCTGCCGGGCTCGTCGCGCACGGTGGTCCGCATCCGCCACAGCGTGGTGGTGAGCGCGGCGTCCGTGGCCGGTCCGGGCGCGGTGGCGGCCGCGGTGGTCGCGGCGGCGGCCGCCGCGCCCGGACCGAAGGGCGCCGTGTCCGTGGGAGGCGGCGCATGGCTGTGGCGCCGCGCCCACCAGGTGTGGAACGCCGCCGTGACCAGGAGCGCCACGGCCGAGGCCACCAGGAGGACTGGGCCGCGCGGACCGTGTGCGACGAGATTGGCGATGCCGTCGGCGACGGCTACGGCGCAGAAGAGGGCGGCGAGTTCGACGAGGTCCCGGCGCCAGTGGTGGCGGTGGGGACGCTGGGCAGAGGCAGGAATACGCTCAGTCATGCAGACCACTGTGACGCAGGGGTGTTGCGTGATCACGAACGATCTGTGACCGACTGGTTAAGGATCCATCTGGCCGATTTCGCCCTGTTTTCCGGCTGATTTCAGATATCGGGGCGTGGAGTCGATTCCAGGGGCGCCGCCGGTACGGGGCTCATCCCCTGCTGTCCCAACCTTCCGGGCCCCATCCCCTACTGTCCCACCCGTCCGGGCTGCAGCGTCCGGGTGAAGAGCACCCCGCCGCCCTGGCGCCGCAACCGGACGGTGAGCTCGCCGCTGTCCCCGTCGATCTCGACCTCGCCGTAGTACGGGGGGTTCTCGGACGGGGACATGTTGGCGAGCGGCGCGGACTGCACGTACGCCGTCTCCGGGCCGAAAGTGGCGTCGAGCCGGCCGGCCGGGAAGCCGCCCGCCCCGATGGGGCCGGAGACGAACTCCCAGAACGGTGCGAAGTCGGTGAAGGCGGCCCGCTCGGGCGCGTAGTGGTTGGCGGCCGTGTAGTGGACGTCGGCGGTGAGCCAGAGGGTGCCGGTGACGCGCTGGTGCTTGATGTGGCGCAGCAGTTCGGCGATCTGGAGCTCGCGGCCGAGCGGCGCACCGGGGTCGCCCTGGGCGACGGCCTCGAAGTTCGCGGTCCCGTCGGCGACCACGATGCCCAGCGGCATGTCGGCGGCGATCACCTTCCAGGTGGCACGGGAGCGCGAGAGCTCGCGCTTGAGCCAGGCCAGCTGCTCGGAACCGAGGATGCCGACGGGGTCGTCGGTCTGGCGGCCGGGGGAGTTGGCGTCGCGGTAGGTGCGCATGTCGAGGACGAACACGTCGAGCAGCGGCCCGTGGCGCATCACCCGGTACATCCGGCCTTCGGCGCGGCCGCCGCGCAGGTCGGTGACGGGGAAGTACTCGCCGAAGGCCCGGCGGGCCCGGCCGGCGAGGGTGTCGATGTCCTTCACCTTGTAGCGGGGGTCGTCGAGGATCTGGCCCGGGTACCAGTTGTTGCGGACCTCGTGGTCGTCCCACTGCGCGAGGACCGGGACCTGGGCGTTGAAGTCGCGCAGGTTGCTGTCGAGGAGGTTGTAGCGGAAGTTGCCGCGGTACTCGGCGAGGGTTTCGGCGACCTTCGCCTTCTCCTCGGTGGTCACGTTGTGCCACAGGGTGCCGTCGCGCAGGGGGACGGAGGCCTGGAGCGGGCCGTCGGCGTAGATGGTGTCCCCGCTGAAGAGGAAGAAGTCGGGGTCGTGCAGCCGCATTTCGTCGAAGACGCGGTAGCCGCCGATCTCCGGGTTGATGCCCCAGCCCTGGCCCGCGAGGTCCCCGGACCACAGGAAGCGCACGTCGCGGCGGCGGGAGGCCGGGGTGGTGCGGAAGGTGCCGCGGACCGGCTCGCCGGTCCGGCGCGGGTCGTCGGGGTCGGCGAGGACCACCCGGTAGTGGATCTGCTGGCCGGGCGGGAGCTCGCGCAGGGAGGCGGTACCGGTGAAGTCGGTGCCGGGGCCGAGGAGCGGGCCGCGGTGGCGGCGGACGGCGTAGCGGAACGATTCGCTCGGTGAGGTCTCGACGTACATCCGCGCGGGCCGGTCGGACCGGGTCCACACGGTCGCCGAGTTGGCGGTGATCTCGCCGGACTGGACGCCCCAGAGGGCGTTCGGGCGGCCGGACCGGGTGAAGGCGGGTGCGGGGGCGGCGTACGCCGGGAGGGCGAAGGCGCCGGACAGGGTGCTGGACAGGGCGATCCCGACCGGAACTGCGAGGGATCCGCCCAGCAGGGAGCGTCGGGTGTGCGGCATCGGTGCCATCGGTGCGTCTCCATGGGCCGGCGGGACGGGCCGGACCAGTGTGCCGACGCGGACCGGCCGCACACCGGCCCGTCCACGTCGTGTACACGAACCGTGCGTGAACACTGATGAGCGGGCGGGCCGGGCGGCGGGCGGAGGGTGAGTATCCGTCAGGAGGTCACCGGGCGGGCCGTGTTCAGCCGGGCCGTGTCCAGGATGACCCGGGCGACGAGCGCCGGGTCGTCGTTCATCGGGACGTGGCCGCAGCCCGGGAGCCGCACGAGGCGCGCGCCCGGGATGGCGTGCTTGGCGCGTATTCCCTGGCGGCGCAGGAGCAGCCGGTCGCGGCTGCCCCAGGCGATGGTGACCGGCAGCCCCGGCAGGTCGTCGGTGAAACGTACGGAGCCGCCCGCCGCCAGGGTGTCCTCGAAACCGGTGGCCTCGCGCAGGGCGAGGGTCTCGGCGACCACCGCCTCGGGGGAACGCCGGGCGGGGCGCGCGTAGATCGTGCCGGTGAGCGCCGCCCGGCCCGCGCCGCTGCGGGAGAGCCGCTCCACGGCGGAGCGGGGCAGCGCGGTGGCGCCGACGCGCATGGCGCGCAGCGCGGTGAAGGCGTAGCGGCGCTCGCCCTCGGACCAGAAACCGGCGGGGGAGAGGGCGGTGACCGAGCGGGCCAGGCCGGCCCGGCCCATTTCGAGCGCGAGCAGACCGCCGAGGGAGTTGCCCGCCACGTGCGGGCGCTCGACGCCGAGGGCGGCGCAGAGCGCGCCGAGCGCCGGGGCGACGGTGCCGAGATCGTACGCAACCCCGTGCGGCAGCGGCTCCGAGGTGCCGAAGCCGGGCAGGTCGACGGCGATCACGTCGTGCTCCGCGGCCAGGATGCCGGTGACCGGGTGCCAGGCCTGGAGGTGGTGGCCGATGCCGTGGAGCAGGAGGAGGGGCTCGCCCGCGCCCCGGCGCTCGTAGGTGGCGGTGGTCGTGCGGGGGCCCAGCGGCGAATCGATCGTGAAGGAGACCGTGGCGGTCATGCTGCTCCTCGTCGGGGTCGGGCGGACACGTGTGAGACAGGTTGTCAGTAGTGTCTCCCGCCATGATTACCGCCCGGTAGCCCCCGACTTCAAGGCTTCTGGTAACTGCGGCCCGCGAACATCCCGTGAACGGGTTGATACATATGCCCGATCTGCCCGGCAAAGGGATGAGGATTGGTCTTGACCAAGGGGTGGCGCCGTCCTATCGTCGCAGGGATAGTGCAGGAACCTTTAATAAACAAAGGCGCGGAACTGCCGCTGGAACACGGCGATTGCAGCGATTGCAGGAGGAGTCAGGGTGGGGACCACGCAGCTCGAATCGGTGCCGGAGCCGAAGTACTGGCACCTCAAGACCGTCCTCAGTGAGGCGCTCGACCGGGACTTCGCCGTGGGCGAGGTGCTGCCCAACGAGCGTGAGCTCGCCGCCCGCTTCGGCGTCGCCCGTGCCACCCTGCGCCAGGCCCTGGAGCAGCTGGAGCTCGAAGGCCGCCTGCAGCGCCGCCGCGGCGTCGGCACCACCGTCGCCCCGCCGCGCGTGGGCGTGGCCGTCGGCAACGCCCAGCACAGCTGGCCCGGCGAGAGCACCGACGGCTGGGACCCCGTGGACGCGGCCGAGGCCGTGCCGGGCGCCGCCGTCCTCAAGCTCCTCGGTACCGTTGCCGACGCACCGGTCCTCGCGGTGCGCCGGACCCGCATCGAGCAAGGCCAGGTCCTCGCCGCCGAAATGCTCTACGTGCCGGCCGCCTCGGTGCCGGGCCTCTCCGGGATCGACGCCCCGGCCGGTCCGGCGCGTGCCCGCGCCGTCATGCGGGAGCTGCAGCGGCTCGTCCTCGACGGGCAGGACCGCTCGGTGGAGCTCGGCTCGGCCCGCGCCGACGACGCGAAGGAACTGGACCGGCTGCCCGGCGCCCCGGTCCTCCTGGTCACCACCCGCTACTTCACCGCGGCGGGCACGGCGGCCGTCTCGGTGGCCACCTACCGTGCGGACACCTGCCGCCTCACCTTCGGTGACTCCGGCGACGTCCAGATCACGCACGACGCACGCGTCGCTTCCTGACCTGCGCCACGGGCCGGCCCGCGAGGGCCGGCCTCGTCGTTGCCTCCGGCGGTGATCCACCGGCCCGCTGACCGTCCGCTCGCTCCCGGGCCGGGCCGGGCCCCGGATTCCGCCGCCACTGCCCGCCCCGGGAGGAACTATCGGCGGCGGGCCGTCACCGTCTTCTCCACCGCGAAGAGCTCTTCCTCCACGTGGTCCAGAGCCAGTCGCAACGCTCCCGTGGCCACCGCCGCCTCGCCGAGCATGGACAGGGCAACGCGCGGCGGGCGCAGACAGTACCGCTCCAGTTCCCGGCGCAGGGGGTCCAGGACCCCGTCCAGGCCGGCCGCCCAGCCGCCGACCACCACCAGTTCCGGATCCATCGCCAGCACCAGTGCCGCCACGTCGTGGACCAGCCGCTGGATGAAGCGCTCCACCGCGGCCACCGCGTGCCCGTCCCCGCGCTTGGCCATCGCGAAGACCTCCGCCACGGCCGGCTCGTCCAGCGGGTGCAGGGGTTCGCCGGTGGTCGACAGCAGCCTCTCCGGCGTGACCTCGCGGCCCAGCAGGTGCAGCGCGCCGATCTCTCCGGCCGCCCCGCCGAAGCCGCGGTGCAGGCGTCCGCCGATCAGGGAGCCCGCGCCGGGGCTGAGCCCGGCCATCACGAAGACCATGTCGTCCGTGTCGGTCGCGGCGCCCTTCCAGTGCTCGGCGACCGCGGCGGCATTCGCGTCGTTCTCCACCTGCACCGGACAGCGGAAGGAGCGGCGCAGCCGTTCGCCGAGCGGCAGCCCGGTCCAGCCGGGCAGGGCGGTGCCCAGACGCACGGTGCCGTCGGCCTCCACGATCCCCGGGCTGCCCACTCCGACGGCCCGCAGGGAGTCCCGGGGCACTCCGGCCTTGCGCAGCAGATCGGCCACCGCCGTGCGCACCCGCTCCAGGCGCTCGTCGGCCGACGCGGTTTCGGCGACCTCCTTGGTGCCGGCGCCGATCACCCGCCCGTCCAGCCCGGACAGCAGCACCGCGATCCGGTGCGAACCGATCTCCACACCGAGCAGGTGTCCCGCCTCCGCGCGGAAGCGGAAGCGCCTGGCCGGCCGCCCCTGGCGCCGCGCGCCTTCCTCCGCACCCGCTTCGACCACGAGCCCGGTACCGATGAGTCCCTCGACGACCCCTTCGACGGTCGGCCGGGAGAGCCCGGTCATCCGTGTGAGATCGGTGAGGGTCGGCGATTCGGCGGCGCGCAGTGCCCGCAGTACGACGGCGGAGTTGATCCGCCGGAGCAGAGAGGGGTCCCCGCCGGTCAGCTGCCCCAACGTGTGTCCTCCCAGCTAGCGAGCTTGTCACGCGGATCGTACTGCGGACCCGGTGCGACGGCGAGAAGCAGCCCCCCATCGGCCGGAATCAGCCCCTCCTCCTGCTGCCGCTCCCGCCGCTCCCACTGGTCAGGCAGGGGACACGAACCCCGATTCGTACGCGGTGATCACGGCCTGGGTCCGGTCCCGCGCGCCGATCTTCCCCAGGATCGCGCTCACGTGGGACTTCACCGTCTCCGTCCCGACGATCAGCTCGCGGGCGATCTCGATGTTGGTCAGTCCCTTCGCCATCAGCCGCAGCACGGCCTCCTCCCGCTCGGTCAGCGACGCCCGCTCCAGTACCGTCCGGGCCTGCCGGTTTCCGTACTCGGCGGCCAGTGCGCGCACCGCCGAGGGGAAGAGCAGCGTCTCTCCTTCCGCGACCAGCCGGACCGCGTGCACGATCTCCGACGGCCGGGCCCTCTTCAGGAGGAACCCGTCCGCGCCGGCCCGCAGCGCCTGGTAGACGTACTCGTCGTTCTCGAAGGTGGTGACCACGAGGATCTTTGGCGGGGAGTCCACGGATCGCAGGACCGCCCGGGTCGCCTGGATTCCGTCGAGCAGCGGCATTCGGACATCCATCGCGACCACGTCCGGTCGCAGCTGCCGTACGAGCGGGACCACGGAGGCGCCGTCGGCTGCCTCGCCGACCACCTCGATGTCGGGCTGGGCGTCCAGGACGGCGCGCAGACCTGCGCGCACCAGGGGTTCGTCGTCGACGAGCAGTACGGTAACCGGCATCCGGTCAGCGTATTCGCTCCAGCGGAAGCCGTGCGCGCACCCTCCAACCGCCCTTGTGCAGCCCGGTGTCGACTTCCCCGCCGAGCAGTGCGGCCCGCTCCCGCATTCCGCGCAGTCCGCTTCCGCTGCCTGCCATGACGGTCGGCCGCTCCGGCAGCGGATTGGTCACCTCCAGGTCCAGCCGGTCGGCGACCATGCCGATCCGCACCCGTACCGGAACGGGACCGCAGTGCCGCAGCACATTGGTGAGGGCCTCCTGAAGGATCCGGTACCCCTCCTGGGTGACGGGCCCCGGCAACTGGTCCAGGGGGCCGACGAGTTGCGCGTCGACGGTGGCGCCGGAGGCGCGCGCCGACTCCAGCAGCCGGTCGGCCTCCGCCAGCGTCGGCCGCTGGGAGGGCCGCTGACCCGACTCCCGCAGGACGAGGAGCACCCGTTCGAGGTCTTCCAGCGCGGCCCGGCCCGTCTCCTCGATCGCGTTCAGGGCGCGGGCGGTGAACTCCGGGTCGCCCGCGGCCCGCGCGGCCCCCGCCTGCACGACCGCCACGGTCAGCGCGTGGCCGATCGAGTCGTGCAGCTCCCGCGCGATGCGGGTGCGCTCCAGCAACTGCTCGGTACGCGCCTCCAGTGCGGTGAGCCGCTCCGCCGTCGAGGGTCCCAGCAGTCGGCGGGCTATGGCGGTGATCAGCTCGCCGAGCAGGATCACTATGACGAGCAGCAGGACCAGCGGCACCGGAGCCAGCAGCCACGCCGCCCAGGGCGGGGGAGTGAACGGCATCACGTTGTCCTTGGTGACCGTCCCCCCGAGCGCCGTCGTGATCAGTTCGACCGTCAGCACCGGCAGCCACACCGTGGAGAACAGCGCGGCCATCGAGAGTACGAGCCGGATCTCCAGCCACAGCAGTGTGCGCCAGCGGTCGCTCCACCGCTTGGACGCGACGGTGCTGAAGCTGTTCTCCTCCTCGCCCTGGGAATCGAGGCCGCGCGGTGCGAGGAGGAACTGGGCCTGGAGGCCCTCGGCCAGCCGCATCCACGGCAGCAGCCCCAGCGGAACGACGATCAGCAACGGCACCCACGGAGCCTCGGGCCCTATGAACATCCACACGGCCAGCATGAGCACGGGCACGCACAAGTGCACCCAGCGCGAGTAGGTGACCGGTTGGAGTGCGGCGCGGAACAGTCGGTACATGCCCCCATCGTGGCAGGCAGCGGCCTTGTGGCGTCTCCCCCACGTGGGGGAGACGCCACCCTCGCACGGGGGAGGAAGAGGGGTGGGTCGCGCGGCGAACCTTGAGGCATGAACAGCATCGAGATCCGAGAACTGACCAAGGAGTTCGGCCGTACCCGGGCCGTGGACCACCTCACCTTCGACGTCATGCCCGGTCGCGTCACCGGGTTCCTGGGGCCCAACGGCGCCGGGAAGTCCACCACGATGCGGCTGCTGCTGGGCCTGGACCGGATCACCTCCGGGACAGCCACCATCGGCGGCCGGCGGTTCACCGACCTTCCCGACCCCCTCCACCAGGTGGGAGCCCTGCTCGACGCGCAGTCGGCCCACGGAGGCCGGACCGCCAGGGACCACCTCCGCTTTCTCGCCGCAGCCAACCGTGTCCCGATGAGCCGGGTGGAGGCGGTCCTGGAACAGTCGGGAATCGCCTCGGCGGCCAAGAGACGGATCAAGACCTTCTCACTGGGCATGCGCCAACGCCTGGGCATAGCGGCGGCCTTGCTCGGGGACCCGGGTGTGCTGCTGCTGGACGAGCCCACCAACGGCCTCGACCCCGAAGGCATCATCTGGATCCGCGAGCTCATGCGGGACCTGGCCGCCGAGGGCCGCACGGTTCTCGTCTCCAGCCACCTGATGACCGAGACCGCCGCCCTCGCCGACCACTTGGTGGTGCTCGGGCAGGGCCGGCTGCTGGCCGACACCCCGATGGAGGACTTCATCGAGGCCCGCAGCACCCCGAGGGTACGACTGCGCACCACCGACCCGGTCCGGCTCCGGGAGGCCCTCGCCCGGGAGGACTTCGAACTGGTCACCGCCCAGGACGGGCGGTGGACCGTGGAGGGCATACAGGCCGAGCGGCTCGGGGTCCTGGCCGCCCGCGAAGGCATCCCGATGCTGGAACTGAGCGACGAGCGGGCCTCGCTGGAGGAGGCCTACCTCGATCTCACCGCCGAACACGCCCAGTTCGCCGCCACCCGCTGACCCGTCACTTCCAAGGAGGCTCCTCCATGAGCACCGCTCTGCCCACCGCCCCCGTCCTGCGCTCGGAATGGATCAAGATACGTTCCCTGCGCGGCACTTTCGGAGCGCTGACAGCGGTCTTCGCCGTCACCGTGGGAATCCAGCTGCTGGCAGCCGCGCTGATAGGCCGGAAGGAGGCCGGCGGCATGGGGGACGACCCGCTCCTCGCGGCCTTCTACGGGATCAACTTCGGCCAGGTCGCGGCCTTCGCCTTCGGCGCCACCGCGCTGTCCAGCGAGTTCCGCAACGGCGCCCTGCGCACATCGCTGACCGCGGTCCCCAACCGGGCACGGCTCTACCTGTCGAAGATGGCCGTGGTGGGCGGACTCGCACTCCTGGCCGGACAGCTCGCCGGATTCGCGACGTTCCTCGGGGGCCAGGCGTTCATGGGCACCCACTCCCTCGACCTGGGCAGCCCGGGAACCTACCGCGCGATCTTCGGATGCGGCATGTACCTCACCCTGATGGCCCTGCTGGCGGCCGGGCTGACGGCCGTGCTGCGCAGTGCGACGGTCACCCTGAGCCTGCTCATACCGTTCGTGCTGATGGTGTCCTTCGTCCTCGGCGCGGCCTCCGACGGCGTCGCCCGGTACCTTCCGGACCGCGCGGGCCAGGCGATGATGCGCCTCGACCCGTCGACCGGCCTTGCCCCCTGGACCGGTCTCGGAGTCCTGGCCCTGTGGGCACTGCTCGCGGTGGCCGCCGGATGGCTGTCCGTACGACACCGGGACGCGTAACACCGGGCCGCCGACCCGGCCCGGCCGGCCGGGCCGGGTCGGGTCGGCGATCTAGAGGCGGGTGCCTCCGCTGGCGTCGATGATCTGGCCGGTCACCCAGCGACTGTCGTCCGAGGCCAGGAAGGACACCACGTCGGCGATGTCCTGCGGAGTTCCCACCCGGCCGAAGGCCGATTTGGCGGCGGTCTCACGCCAGGCCTCCTCGTCGAAGCGGAGCCAGCTCGCGTTGGAGTCGGTGTCGATGTAGCCGGGAGCCACCGAGTTGACGGTGATGTTCCTGGCCGCGAGGACCTTGGACAGGATCAGCGTGAAGGTGTCGAGCGCGCCCTTCGTGGTGCCGTAAGCGATGACCTCGGTCAGTGCGAGCCGAGTGACCGCGGAGGAAATGTTGATCACCCGCCCACCGTCGCGGAGTCTGCCGAGGCCCCGCTGGACGATGAAGAACGGCGCCCGTACGTTGACCGCGATCATCTCGTCGAAGTCGGCGCGGGTCGCATCCTCGAACTCGTCGCGCAGGGCCACCGCGACGTTGTTCACGATGATGTCGAGCCCGGTGTCGCCGCTGTCGTCGTACTTCGCCCGCTGTTCGTCGAACCCGGTCCAGAAGCGTTCGGTGTCCCCGTCCGTACCGAGCTTCGCGTCGAAGGCGAAGGCCCGGCCGCCGCCGTCGACGATGGCGTCGACGGCCTCGGCGGCGGCCTTCCGGCTCTCGGAATAGTGGATGCCCACCAACGCCCCGTCCGCGGCGAGCCGTTCGGCTATTCCGCGGCCTATGCTGCGGCTGCTGCCCGTGACCACCGCGGTCTTGCCTGTCAGTTTGTCCACTGCCCTGGGCCCCTCACGAGTCTGTTCCGATGGATGGAACTCGATGGACGACCCGAGGGTAGGTAGGAGGTATTCCGGTGAGCACTCCGTTTCTTGCGGCCCTAGTGGAACTTCTCGGTCCGCCTGATCTCTCCCCCGGGCGGGCTGTCGTCAGTGCTGCTGCCGGATCGCGCGGACCAGGCCGGCGACGAGGTTCGCACGCTCGGGCATGGCTTCGACCACCAGGTACTCGTGATCCGCGTGGGCGCCGCCGCCGACGGCTCCGAGGCCGTCGAGGGTCGGTACCCCCAGGGCGGCCGTGAAGTTGCCGTCGCTTCCGCCGCCGACCGCCTTGCCTTCGAGGCCGGGGAGCAGCCGCTCGGCCAGCGCGAAGAGTTCTGAGGAGGCCGACTCGGGCATCGGGGGGCGGCCGACGGATCCGTGTACCTCGATCTTCGCCTCGTCGAGGTGCGGGGACAGGGCCGCGAACGCCGATTCGATGCGCTCCTTCTCGTCGGCCGACTCGACCCGGACGTCGACGACGAGGCTCGCCTCGGCGGGGACCACGTTGTCCAGGGTTCCCGCGGCCGCGACGGTCGGGGTGACGGTCGTGCCGATCTCGGGCCGGGCGAGCGCCGCGATGTCCAGTACCTGGTGGGCCGCTTCGATCAGGGCGTTGACCCCGGCCGCGGGCTCGAGGCCCGCGTGCGAGGCACGCCCCGCGATGGAGACCTGGAAGGTGCCGCAGCCCTTGCGGCCGGTCTTGAGGGCTCCGCCGTCGGCGGCGCCCTCCATCACGAGTACGGCGCCGCAGGCCAGGGCGCGTTCCTCGATGAGGTGCCGGGAGGAGTGCGAGCCGACCTCCTCGTCGGCCGTCACCAGGATCTCGACTCCCGACAGGTCGGCGAGCGTGGCCAGGCCGTGCACGGCCTGCACCAGACCGCCGAGCATGTCGAAGACCCCGGGGCCGGTCGCGTGCCCGTCCTCGACCCGGAACGGGCGGCGTTCGAGGGAGCCGAGCGGGAACACCGTGTCGTGGTGCCCGAGGACCAGCACCCGGGGATCGCCTCCGGCCGACCAGTGGACGTGCGGACCGGCTTCGCTCTCCACCAGGACGGCCTGACCGCCCAGGCGGCTCTCGATGAAGGCGGCGACGGTCTTGGCCGATGTCGCCAAGGCGTCGAGATCGCGCGAGGGGGACTCGACCTCGACGAGAGTCCTGAGGTCCTCGATCATCGCGTCAACACTCACCGGGACCGCCGTGTGCATCTTCATACCGCAAGGGTATCCAGCACGCGCGGCTCCGCCCCGCGCTGATCGCCCGGACAGGGCTGCGGGCGCTACCGGCGGGACCTGGGAGGCGGGTCAGCCGGCGGCCGCGCGCAGGCGGGCGTACTCCTGGGCCATGGACTCGGCGGTCCAGTGGGCGTTGAGGCCGCTGGGGTTGGGGAGCGCCCAGATCCGGGTGGAGCCGATGGTGCGCTCCTGCGGGCCGATCCGTGCCCGTCGCTCGCCGAAGGCCGTGCGGTAGGCGGTGACTCCAACCACGGCCAGCCACTGGGGGCTTAGGCGTTCGACCTTGGCCGTCAGGATGCGCCCGCCTTCGCGGAACTCCTCGGCGCTCAGCTCGTCGGCGCGGGCGGTTGCGCGGGCCACCACGTTGGTGATGCCGAGGCGGTAGGAGAGGAGTTCCTCCTGCTCCGCCGAGGCCAGCCGGCGCGGGGTGAAACCCGACAGGTGCAGGACCGGCCAGAACCGGTTGCCGGGCCGGGCGAAGTGGTGGCCCGTCGCGGCGGAGAGCAGGCCCGGGTTGATTCCGCAGAAGAGCACGCGCAGACCGCCCGCGACCACGTCCGGGAGGACGCGGTCGCGGGCGGCGTTCAGCTCTTCGGGGGTCAGAGGATCGACCCGGGGGCGTAACCGGCGGCCTCCGGGTGCTCCTTGGTGATCTCCTCGATGCGGGAGACCACCGCGGCGACCTGGTCGCCGGCGGCGCCGGTGAAGGACAGCTTGTCCGCCATCAGGGCGTCGAGCTGCGCCCGGTCCAGCGGCATCCGCTCGTCGGCGGCCAGCTTCTCCAGCAGCTCGTTGCGCTCGGCGCCCTGCTCGCGCATGGCGAGGGCGGAGGCCACGGCGTGCTCCTTGATGACCTCGTGGGCGGCCTCGCGCCCGACCCCGGCCCGCACGGCGCCCATGAGGACCTTCGTGGTGGCCAGGAAGGGGAGGTAGCGGTCCAGCTCGCGGGCCACGACGGCCGGGAAGGCGCCGAACTCGTCGAGGACCGTCAGGAAGGTCTCCATCAGGCCGTCGAGCGCGAAGAACGCGTCGGGCAGGGCGACCCGGCGGACCACGGAGCAGGAGACGTCGCCCTCGTTCCACTGGTCGCCGGCCAGCTCGCCGGTCATCGACGCGTAGCCGCGCAGGATGACCATCAGGCCGTTCACGCGCTCGCAGGAGCGGGTGTTCATCTTGTGCGGCATCGCGGAGGAGCCGACCTGGCCGGGCTTGAAGCCCTCGGTGACCAGCTCGTGGCCCGCCATCAGGCGGATCGTCTTGGCGATCGAGGACGGGGCGGCGGCCAGCTGCACCAGGGCGGTGACCACGTCGTAGTCGAGCGAGCGCGGGTAGACCTGGCCGACGGAGGTGAAGGCCTGGCCGAACCCGAGGTGGGCGGCGATCCGCTGCTCCAGATCGGCCAGCTTCGCGGCGTCCCCGCCGAGCAGGTCCAGCATGTCCTGGGAAGTGCCGACCGGGCCCTTGATCCCGCGCAGCGGGTAGCGGGTCAGGAGGTCTTCCAGGCGGCTGTACGCGACCAGCAGCTCGTCGGCCGCGGTGGCGAAGCGCTTCCCCAGGGTGGTCGCCTGAGCGGCGACGTTGTGGGAGCGGCCGGCCATGACCAGCTCGGCGTGCTCGCCGGCCAGCTTGCCCAGGCGGGCGAGGACGGCGACCGTGCGGTCGCGGGCCAGCTCCAGCGAGAGCCGGATCTGGAGCTGCTCGACGTTCTCGGTGAGGTCGCGCGAGGTCATGCCCTTGTGGACGTGCTCGTGGCCGGCGAGGGCGTTGAACTCCTCGATGCGGGCCTTCACGTCGTGCCGGGTGACCTTCTCGCGCTCCGCGATGGAGGCGAGGTCGACGGTCTCCAGGACGCGCTCGTAGTCGGCGAGGGCCTCGTCGGGGACCTCGATACCGAGGTCCTTCTGGGCGCGGAGCACGGCGAGCCACAGCCGCCGCTCCAGCGTCACCTTGTACTCGGGGGACCACAGGACGGCGAGCTCCGCGGAGGCGTAGCGGCCGGCCAGGACATTGGGGATGCGGGGCTTGGCAGTCACGTGGATGGAGTTTACCTGTCGTCCATGGAGGACCGTACATGTCCATGGCACCCGGGAAAATGCAGGTCACTAGGCCATCACGCAGTGTTGAGAGCGCGGGTCTGTGAGACGTGTGTGAGACGTCCGTCGTAGCAACAAACGAAGGCCCCGCCGGGACTGGCGGGGCCTTCTTCGTGTCGTGTCGGGTGGCTGCGTAATGAGCTCATCCACCTCACCGTCAGTCCAGGTCGTACTCAGACATGAGTTCACGGCCAGGGGCGTGGTAGTCGACGGCGTACTCGGTGGGTTCGCCGTTCTGGTCCCAGTACCTGTTCGTGACCACAAGGACGTCGCGTCCGGCCTGCACGTCCAGGAGAGCGGCGACATCGTCGGGCACTGAGCGAACTGAGACAGCGTCGCGGCGGCGAGACGCTCGGCGCCCGGTCCGTTCCTCGATGAGCCCGAACGTCATGGTGGGCAGCGGCTCGGCCCTCGTGAACTCGGGCAGCTCGCCCGCCAGCCCGCCAGCGATCCAGGTGGAGGAGACGGCGGACACCCCGGCTGCATCGACGTAGCGCCGGCGACGCACTGCGACCTGAGCACCCACGTCGAGGCCGAGAGCATCAGCAACCTCCTGGTCGGCCGGGCCGATGGCACCGAGCAGGATTTCGACGCGCTCGCCCTCACCCAGGCCGGTTCCGCCACCGCGCAGCATGGACAGCCGGTCCGCGCCTCGCGTCAACGTGGCGGGAGTCCTCACGAAGCTCCCGCGGCCGGGCACGGTGTCAATCCAGCCCTCGTCGCGCAGCACACCCAGAACCCGGGCCGCTGTCGCGCTGCTCATTCCCGTGCTCTCCATGAGCTGACGCGCTGAGGGCGCCATCGCTCCAGGCTGCAAGTCTCCGCCCTTGATGCGCTCGATGATCTCGTTGGCTGCCTCCCGATAGACCGGCAGGCGCTTCGAATCCCCAACCATGCAAACCTCACCCTCTTAAGACACCTTAGGAAACCTCTTGACATGACAGAGCCTCTTAAGACACCTTAGTGGAACGCCCGACGGAACGACAGGTCGGGACAAGTCAGGCATGCAAAAGGCCCCGACGGGGGGTCTCGGTGCTACCAACACCGAGCCCGTCAGGGCCGCGCATCAGGTGTCTTGGAGGAAACCGATGCAGGAGAACTCTACCCCCGAGGGCCGTTCGGCCCCGGCGCTGAAGGTGAAGGACGTGGCCGACGCGCTCGGCGTCGACACCTCCACCGTGTACGTCGCCGTCAGGACGGGCCTGCTGGGCTCGTACCGGGTCGGCGCTGGCCGTGGCACCATCCGTGTCCCCCGGTCCGCCCTGAAGGCTTACGCCGATGAGCGTGGCATCCCCGCCGCGGAACTGGGCGTGGCGCTGTGACCGCCGCCAGCCGCACCCGCCGCTCCACCCTCCGCCAGCGGGCCACCGCCGCCCGTACCGCCCGCAAGGCTGCCCGCGCCCTCGCCACCGGCCAGCCGCAGCCCGCCACGGTGCACCTGATCGGCCGGGGCCTGGATGCCGGGACCGCGAAGCGCTTCTCCGGCGCCTTCTCCCGCGGGGTCACCCCGACCGCGATGGGCAAGACCGTCGTGAAGCTCAAGGGCCGCGCCCGTAAGGCCGTCGCCCTGAAGCTGTACGACCTCGCGACGTTCGCGGCCCGCTTGGCCGTGTACCGGCCCCGCGACCCGCGCGCCGCCGCCCAGTTCGCCAGCCTCGCCGCCTGATCGCAGGGAGTCAGCCATGAGCAGTAAGACCCTGAACAGCCTGCCCGAGTCGGCCAAGGTCCCGCCGCAGCCGACGGCCGAGAACCGCGAGGCCCTTCCCGCCAAGACCCCGGACCGCCTGCACATGACGGCCACCCGCGTCCCCATCGAGCACAAGACGGCTGACTACATCTTCGAGACCGACCTGGCCGCCCTGCTCACCGAATACGACGCGCACATCCTGTTCACCCCGGCAGACACCGACCCGGCCTTCTTCGCCGCAACGGTGGTCCGTGACAGCGGCATCGCCATACTGCTGTCGCCCAACCTCGGTGACTTCGAGCGGGACTTCTTCCCTCGCTACCTGATCTGCCAGGCCCTCGGCATGGACCTGACGCCGCTCCCGACCCCCTTCGCCGTCGAGCTCGGCCCGCTTCTCCCGGGGGTGCCGGCGTGAGCGCCTTCACCTTCTCCCGTTGGGAGTTCCTGACGGACCCGCTTGCGGACGTCCTGGCCGAATGCGGCGCCACCATCGAGTACGTGGCGGAGCTCGGGGGCTTCATGGGCGGGATCATCGCCAACGACCAGAAGCTGACGGTGCACATCGCCGAGAGCTTGGGCCGCCAGATGGAACACGACCTGGTGGTCCGGGGCCTGCTGGCTGCCTGGCACGACGTGGACGTTACCGACTGGCCCGTCGCCATGTTTGTTCAGGGAGGCCAGTCGTGAGCGCGGCCCGCACCGTGACGGTGCAGACGCTCGACTACGGCCCGGTCGAACTCGTAGAACCGACGTGGTGCGTGATCGACCACCCGAACGGCAACCACCGCTCCGGAATCCGCCACGACGGAGTGGAGCACTGCGCCTCGATCGACGTCCCTGGCCATGGCCGGGTCGAGTTCCTGAAGGCGAACCTGTCGCAGTTCCCGTTCGCCGAGCACGGCAGCCGAGACGTGAAGGTCGTCGTAGAGATCGACGGGGAGCACCCGGAGTTCGACTCAGCCGGCCTCGGCGACCTGGCCGCAGCCATCACCGCGCACGCCCTGCACGGGCTGCTGCCGCTGCGGGCCCGCCTGCAGGCCCTCGAGGGCGGTGGCGAGTGATGGGGACCGCGATCGTCCGCAGGCCCACGGAGGCCGCCGCGCTGGGCCGTGTGAAGCCTCGCCAGCTGCCGCCCATCCCCTGTCTGTTCGCCGCTCTGTTGGCCGCTCAGGCGACCGGCGACCGGCACGGCGCCAACCTGGCCGGGCACGCCATCGCACGGGCCGGAGGCGCCAAGTGAGCCGCGGCCGGCCGAAGGCCGAGACTCGGAACAGGATCGTGCAGAACCTGGCCCGCCGGGACGGCGCCCACTGCTTCTACTGCCGGCGCCCGTTCGGCTCGGAGATGACCGGGGCGACCCTCGACCACTACGTGCCGCGGGCCCTCTGGAAGACATGGCGTCAGCGGAACCTGGTCCTGTCATGCGGGCCGTGCAACAACGCGAAGGCCGACACGCTGCCGTGGACGTTCGTCGCGCTGCTGCTGCGGAACGTGCGGCAGAACCAGCTGTGGCACGACGCCTGCGCGGCGGCCCGTTAGCCCTGGTCGTTTCCGATCTCCCCCCTCCTCCGGGGGGAGGAAACGGCAGGTCGTTCCCGATCTATCCCACGGGTTCGCGGCGCCGCGAACGCCCAGCATGCGATCCAAATCAAGGTCCCGTCGACTGGGTGCTCGACCCCAGGTCGAATCCCTAATGACGGGTCCAACGGACCGCATCACTGCAGCGTGTTCCTCAAGTGCTCCCCCTCGCTTCGGGGGGTGCCGAAGCGCAGGTCGAATCCCAAATTGGACCAGCCGCGGCACCCCGGACAGCGGGTCGCATCGCAAGAGTTCCCGGCGGCCGGAGAGGACGTTCCCGCAGCGTCTTCCACATCTCCCCCCGACCCCGTGAGAGGTCTGGGGGCCTAGGGGTGGAGACCCCGGACCCCTTGGGCGTAAAGGGCCGCAGCCCAATCCTCACAAGGCCTCGGAAGCCCTCTGTGCCCAAGCCCCCCAGGGGTTCGTGGCCAATCCCCCGTAGGGCTCCGCACCCAATATTCACAAGGCCTCGGCCCAATACTCACTTGGGCTCCGAGCCCTTTACCCCCAAGCCTCCCAAGGGCTCGGACGCCTTCTCCGCAACGAGGGGCAGGCCCTTGGGGCATTGAGAACCATCACTCTGCGGACACCCGCAAAGCGATCACCGCAAGACGAGAACGGCCGGCCCGGGATGACCCCCCGGACCGGCCCACGGTCCAACGCCACAGGAGGCGGAACCATGGCCATTCTCTACACCCAGCGCGACGGAACACAGGACCCGCGCCCGACGTACCCGAACCCGATCCCTCCCACCGAGATCTTCGGCGCGACCGACCCCGGCGAGGACGTCCGCGCGGTCGTCACGGTTCAGGTGGCCATGACCCGCGACATGCTCGCGACGGCCCTGGACCTGGCGGTGGGGAACTGCGAGGAGCACCCCGACAACTGGTCGGTGCCGTACATCCGCGAGTCCGTCGAGCTGCAGCTGACCTACGAGAACTTCGTCGAGCTGGAACGGACGGCGCAGGGTCTCGCCGAGTGGGAGGAGATCGACGAGTCGATCAAGCCGTACATGCAGAGCGTCTATCGCGCAGTTGATCGTGCCTACCCGGTGCAGGGGCGGTGACCGCCGTGCAGACCCTCGCCGCCCAGGTGGCATGGCAAATGCCTCTGCCTCCCGTGCTGGTCCGCACGACTGCCCCGGGTTGCCCGCTTCAGTGGATCGACCCGACCCCGAAGACGGCCGACGAGAACGGCCACGCGTGGATGTTCAGCGTGGACGAGCCGCTGACCGGACCCGCCTACTGCGTCCTCTGCTGCGAGGACCACGGCGGCATCGACAGCTTCGCCCCCTGCTACGAAGCCGCCCGCCTCGCCACGTACAACGCGGAGCGGACCGCCTGGATCGCCGCCAACCGCGTGAACCCGGAGGACATCCGATGAAGACGTATACGGGCCCCACCCTCGGCGGCGCCACCGCAACCATCACGTGCCCCGACTGGTGCGCCGTGGACCACGCCTACTGGGACGACCGGGCGGACGACTGCTTCCACAAGAGCGCGCTCCTCGAGGTGCCCCTGCCGCGGGATCGGGCCAACCACCCGACGCCCGTCGTACACCCGCAGCTGGGCGCCGAACTCCTGCTGCACTCCACGAGCCCGCTGCCGTCCGCCGCGTCGGTCTGGCTCCAGCTGTCGGAGTACAAGGAGGACGGCGTCGAGATGGATCTGGCTGGCGTCGACAAGCTGCTCGCCGAAGTCGACCGGTACCGGGACGGTCTTGCGAACCTGCGCGGTCTCCTGGCGGGCATCGACACCGAGCGCCGTACCCGCCGCTGACCAACGGGCCGTCCGCCCCCGACTCCTACCGGGGACGGCCGGCCCCTGACGATCCACCCGCGGCGCCCCGTCGTCCGTCCCTGATGCAACCGGGGGCGGCAGGCAGGGCGCTTTCGTCGTTGGCTCAACGGCTCGGCTCAAGTCATTCACTCCGAGTCCTTGACATCCACGCGCTCCCGCGCGCACGCGCACGTGCGCGCATAGAGCCGCTCTTCGTTCATCTGGGGGCGCGGGTGAACGAGTGAATGAACGAGTGAACGCGACCAGTGAGAGCCCGGCTTCCGTGAAGGGCCCGACCTGATCCGGACCCCACACGCGGTTCGGGGTTCCGTCCATCAGGCGGATGGATCTCCTGCGATCGCAGGATGAGGTGAGCGGTCCTCACCCGTGCGTTCTCTCCGCAGCGTGGAGAGTGGCTGGGTGGATGCCGGGCAGTTAGGGGCGGATCAAGCTGTTTGCCATACAGCTTGATCGCTTCATTGGCACCCATAAAGTGATCAAGGGGCGGGCCGCTGACCTGCGTGGCCATCCGTGGCCTCGGCCGTGACCCTGCGGCCCGCAGGGCTCTGGCCTGCGTGTCCACCGTGACCCGAGGCGTGACCCCCAAAGGGGGCGGAAACGGGCCGGACGGTGTCCCAATATGCCCCCGGAACGCGGGGCGGAAAGGGGGCGGAAAGAGGGTGGGTGATTCCGCCCCGTTCCGGCCCCGTTCCGCCCTCATTCCGGGGTAATTCCACCCTGAACAGGGGTGGACATGTCCCAGTATGCCCCCGGACACAGGCCCGGACAGCACCCGGACAGAGGGCGGGCGGGCTGGACAGTGTCCGGGTGCTGTCCGGGGGATGTCCGGGACATATCGGTGCACTGTCCGGGGTGATTCCAGCCCATATGTCCACCGCTCGGGCGCCGATCGGGCCCTGATCGGTCCTGCTACACCGCAGGTCGCCGCCTGATCAGACCCTGATCGACAGGCTCCAGAGATCAGCCCAGATCAGCCGCCGATCAGCTTCCGGCCTGCGGTGTAGCAGCCGCGATCAGCCTCTGATCGGTGCTGTATTGCCCCGATTTCCTCCCTGCTCGGGCGTTGCTCTGGCTGCTCCGTCGCAGGTCAGCTTCTGCTCGGGTCCTGCTCGCAGAGGCGCGCCGAGCGGGATCGAGCAACCGGCGAGCAGAGGCTGACCTGCAGTCGAGCAGTGCGAGCAGGAGCCGAGCGGCCTGCGAGCAGGGCGGTATGCCCCAGCTTGAGCCCCGCCTGTCAGTCGTCTGCGGATCGGCTGTCAGCGTCGCCCCGGAGATCCATGGCCGGGACAAAGTCGGATGCCAGCGCCACGGTGAGCAGCCGTCAGCTCCTGCTCGGCGCCCGTTCGGAACCGGACTGTTCAGGTTCGCCTCCTAGCTGGCTTACCTCGCTTCCTTCGGGTCACAGTGCGGGGACGGGAGCCGGGCAGAACGTGGTGCATCTCGTAGATGCGCTCAAGGTCCTCGCGGGCGAAGAGGAGACGGCTCAGGCGGGCGTGGGGGAAGCCTGCATAGTTCACCCCGTCTCGAAGCCACTTCGTGCTGCATCGAAGAACGAGCGCGGCCTCATCGACCGTGAGATACGGTCCGGGCTGCGGGTTGGCCGGCTCGGCGGGCTGCGGGGGCTCTGCTCCGTCACTACCCGTAGACGTGAGTTCGGGCAATGGCGCTACGGCCGACATCGCACACATGGAGCGGATGTCATCCGTACTGAACGAAGTACTATCGCCCAGCTTGTGATGCGGCACCTTCCGGGCCTGGATCCACTGTCGAAGCGTCGCCGCGGATACGGGGAGGAACTCGGCCGCCTCCTCGGGTGTGTAGTGCCGCAAGCTGTCCGCACCTGGCATGCCGTAAGCCTCCATCAGTACTCCCCTTTCCGCGTGGATCCCCGGATTGCCAGCGTCGCTCCGGACGGGATAGCGATGCGGCAAATCGGCGCAGGTGGGGCACTATCGGGTTAAGTTATGCGCCATTTCGTTTACCTCCGACCATGGGGCATAAGTCCCTTCAGTTGCCTCATGTCAGATTGCGAGCGGAAGGGCTGTGCCGCTGCCGTCCGGGCAATCTGCTGCAACTGGCCCCCGCGCTAGCGATGGTCACCGCATGCTGGTGCCCCAACCGGCCTGAACGGAGCTCGCCATGACCCTGCGGTTCATCGGGACCACATCCGAGTACGGCAACTGCCCCACCCTCTACGAGGTCGTCGAGACCGGCGACATCGTCGTCCAGGGCGACATGCTGACCGACCCCGAGCACCTCGCGCAGCTCCGTGACGTTGGCGAGCACGAGACATTCGTCGTCATCCCGCGCGACCTGCTGACCCGCTTCGCCCCCAAGGAGTGACAGTGCCCGCCCTGGTCCCCTTCGAGGACATCAATCACCTGTTCGCCGAGTTCCAGCACACCGCGTTCCGGCTGGAGACCCGCCGCGGTTACGCCAGTGATCGGGCTGGCGCCCGCTTCCAGGCCTTCATGCGCGGCGTCGAACCAGAGGCTCAGCTCGAGCACCCATGGAACGCGAATGTCCGGGAGAAGGCCGAGCAGGGTGCACAGTTCTCCCGCGTCCGCATCATCGACGAGCCACCCACCGACGGTCAGCGGTTCCTCATGGCGGCTGCGGCCGGGAACGTGGCTGCCGGCGAAGACATTCGGGTGCTGACTCGGTCGGAGGCCGAGAGGCTGGAGCTGCCCGACTACGACCTGTGGCTGTTCGACTCTCGGATCCTGGTTCGCCTACATATCGACGACCAGGACGTCACGACGGGCGTGGAGGTCATGGACGACGCGGGGGAGGTGCTCGCCGCCTGCCGGGCCCGCGACCGGGCTTGGCCCCTCGCTGCCCCTACTGCCGAGGTGTGGGCGCAGGTACGTTCGTCCGTGTGAGCACCGACTTTCAGAGCGCCAGGGTGGCCCTCGGCGCGCGCCTACGGGAGCTGCGTGCCGAGGCCGGCGCGAACGGCAAGGACTTCGCCGGCCTCCTCGGTTGGCAGCCCTCGAAGGTGTCCCGGCTGGAGAACGGGAAGCAGACCGCCACCGCTGACGACCTCGCCGCGTGGGCGACCGCCGCCGGAGCGCCCGAACAGGCCGGAGACCTCACGAGCCGACTCCGGGGCCTGGAGTCGCAGCAGCGGTCATGGCGCCGCCAGCTCGCCGCGGGCAACCGCCCCGTGCAGGACCGGTACGTCGTCGAGTACCAGCAGACGGCAACGATGCGCGGCTACGAAGCCACCGTGATCCCGGGCCTGTTCCAGACCCCGGACTACGCACGGCATCTGTTCGCGAAGAATGCCGAGTTGATGCAGTCCCCCAGGGACACCGAGGCTGCTGTATCCGCCCGTATGCGTCGCCAAGAAGTGCTGTATGAGGCGGGCAAGCTGTTCCGGGTCCTGGTGTGGGAGGGGGCCCTCCACGTACTCGTGTGCCCGCGCGAAGTCATGGCTGGTCAACTTGACCGCCTTGTCGGACTGATCGGCATGAGCACGGTCGAGCTCGGCATCGTCCCCCTCGGTGCGTCCATGGACTTGACCCCCAAGCATGGATTCTGGATCTTCGACGAGCAGCGCGTCATCGTCGAGACCATCAACACTGAACTCTCCTTCGACTCACCCGACGACCTCGCTCTATACGGCCGGGTGTGGGATGGCCTGAACGCGGCAGCTGTGTACGGGCCGCAGGCACACCGCCTCATTGCCCGAGCACGGCGTCTCCTTGCCGCCGCGTGAGCAACCCGCGCCAACCATGCGGCCGCTGGTCGCAATCCGCCGCAATCGGCCGGACGGCCCCGGGTAGCCGTTCCTACGGTGCTGGTCATGGCCACACAAGCGGGCGCAGCAGGCGCCACCAGCAGCCCGGTTTCCTGGTGCCACTGGCACATGGGCCCTTCCCAGACGGCCAAACCGATCAAGTTCGGTGGTCGCTCTTCCGGACCCCCGGTCCTGCTGTACGCCTGCGCACCCTGCCGCGAACAACGCGGGTTGACGGTCCGCAGGAGCCGACCATGACAGCCGCCGTGGTGTTCATTCGCTGCCAGGATGTCCTGCTCCCGTCCGCGCTCGGCCTCGCGTGGGATCGGGCAGCCGGCCGCGCCTGCATCGCCTGCGGCAAACAGCTCACCACAGGAGCCGTCTCCCGGGGGCGCGTCCACGGAAGCCACGGCGTGCACGTCCTCGACACCGAAGTCTGGTCCTGCCCCGACCTGGAGGAGTCTTGATGCCTATCTGTTGCCGCTGTGACCGGACGATCCGCAGCACGGACTACGAGACGATCCCCGTCGACTCCGCGTCGGCCGCCCGCCCCGACCAGCATGCCCACGGCCAGGGCGACGCCAACTGTCGGCCCATCACCGACAAGGACCCGGCCGACATCCACTAGCCCCCGGCCCGTCCGTGATCTCGGCGGAGTACGGGTGGGCCGGGTACCACGAAGCCCCACCGCAACCTTCTGCGGTGGGGCTCAGTTGTGACCGGACGCCGGCTCCTCAGGTTGTCGGCAGCGCGTCCATGGCCTTGGTGATCTCCTCTTGCATCTTGTACGAGGGTGACCGGTGCAGAGCCCCCGCGGCCCGGTCGTAGCGGCGAGTGGTCCGAGGGTCCGCGTGCCCCATCGCATCCTGTACGTCGGCGAGCGGAACGCCCTTGCTCAGCAGCGCCGTGGCATAGGAGTGGCGCAGCGAGTGGGGCGACAGCTGGTCAGCATGCGGAATCCCGGCGGCTTTGGCGACGCGGCGCACGGTGCGGAACGCGGCAGGTTCATCCATCGGCCGGCCGGTGCGGGTGGCCAACAGGAACTCGTCGGCGCTCAACTCCCCCCGCGCGGCGAGGGACGCTTCGACGGCCTCCACCGCGAGCGGTACGAGAACGAAGCGCTTCTTGTGGTCCCCCTTGGTCGTCAGGTCGATGACTCGGTGACCCTTGTCGTGCCCGAGGGCGCCCACGCGTGCGTCAAGGACGGACCCGATACGGGCGGCCGTGGTGGCGAGCAGGACCAGCAGGGCGTAGGTGCGGGGCGTCTCGTTCTTGCGGGCGTGCGTGAGGAGCATCGCCAGCTCGGCCGGCGTCATGCCGCGAGTGGGCGAGTCATCGGCGGAGACCGAGGGCCTGTCCATGGCGAGGAATGGGTTTCGCTCGGCTGCCTCAGAGCGCACCAGGTAGTCGTACCAGCTCGAGGCAGCGGCAAGCCTGCGGGCCCGCGTTGACTTCGCCAGCCCCGACGCGCGAAGAGCCACGTCGTACTGGTCGGCGTTGAGGGGGCGGGCCCCTGCGGGGTTGGTTCCTGCGGCGGCGCACCAGGCGAGCCACCAAGAGGCGTCTTTGGCGTAGGCCGTGCGCGTGTGGTCCGAGCCGCGGCGCATCAGCCATGTGCCGGTCGCTTCGACGACGTTGGGCGCGGCGCCGGCGTGGGCGAGTAGTTCGAGGAGAGCGGCCGGAGACGACGCGGGCGGAGTACCGCGCAGCGAGAGCGGAGCGGCGGTGGCCGGCTCGAGGAAGTCGGGCTGCGTGCGAACTGCCGGAAGGAGAGCCATGGTTACAGGATAACGGGCATTATTCTGTAGTCCAGTGCTTCCCTAGGAAAGCACCCCCAGAGGGTGTCTTTGGAGCTCGAGGTCGTCGATTGCCGCGCGCACCAGTTGCCGCTGCGCCACGTACACGGAGCGCTTCGGTTCCGGGGTCGTCCGGATGAGGGTGGCGAGCAGACGCAGTTGCCGTTTGCGCTTCGCGAGGATGGTCAACCACAGATTGCGGCACAGAGGCCTGCAGAACCGCTGACGGTTCCCGCCGTGCGGCTTAGGTACGAACCAGCGCTGGCACTGATCGCACATCACCACGAGGGTCCTCCTTCCTTGCGGCTGAGCGCTGCGGGTGGTCCCGGCCGGCATCGGTGACAGACGCCTCGAAGAGCACCGACCGTTCGAGAGCTTCCAGGGGGAGGGTTGCGTCGATCAGTT
The DNA here is from genome assembly GCF_057834465.1 of Streptomyces sp. GL_140. NCBI lineage: Bacteria > Bacillati > Actinomycetota > Actinomycetes > Kitasatosporales > Streptomycetaceae > Streptomyces > Streptomyces sp. GL_140. Next base: position 1,386,799 of record NZ_CM174404.1, on the reverse strand, counting down.
GGGCCACCGATCGCGACGGGCAGCGATGGCCTGCCTCGAGCGCGGCCAGGTAGCCGGAGGTGACGCCGATCCGGCGGGCGGCTTCGCGCAGGCCGATACCCGCGCGGAGCCTGCCCGCGCGCAGAACGAGGGCAAGCCCCTCGGGAGGTACTCGCCGGATCCGCGCCTTCGGCTCCATCAGGCCGCTCCGTCGTCCGGCTGCGACCCCAGAAACTCCGACATCGTCATGGGCTGGTACTTCGGGGTCATCTGGTCGGCCCAGTACTGGCTCGCGTGAGCCTGCCAGGCGCCGGGCTCCAGCTTGTGCAGCGGAGTGACATCAGCCTCGCTCGGCGTTTCAGGAGGGGACTGGAGGGCCGACTCGACCACCGGCGTCTTCCCTGCCAGCAGGTTCTGCACAGCGGTTCGGACCGCTTCATCGATAACGGCCCTCAGCTTGTCGTCCGAGGCCTCTTGGACGGCCAGGCGCGCCGCGTGCCGCTTGGCCGCGTCTGCGTCCATGCGGGCCTGCAGAGCCTTCCAGCTCGCTTCCTTTTCGGCGTGGGTCATATCTACTCCTGGGGTCACGGGTGTACTTGTCAGCGGGTGTAGGGGGTGTAGGTGCCGGAGTTGCGCATGCCGAGCTGCAGCATCTGCCTCTCGACGGTGTCGCGGAGGTCGCGTTCAGCGAGGACGCTGCCCTGCACGATGATCGTGACGTTTGCGGCCGGCCCGGCAGCGGAGCGACCGCCGCCCGCGATTCCATAGCCGGCACCACCGATGGAGGGGACGCCCATCTTCTGGCCCGCGAGGAGCCCGGACATCGAGCGGAGAGACGACACGGCGGTGTCGGCATGTTCATCGATGCCCTGGGCGATGCCCTGGGCGATCGGTGCGCCGACTTCACGAGCGAACCGCTTCGACGGCGACTTGGAGTCGATGAAGTTTTTAGCGGCTTTGAGGGCGCTGTCGGCCAGGTTGCGCAGGGTGCCGTACAGCGCGCCTGCCGCCCCCAAGATGCCGTTCACGATCCCATGGACGATCGCCGAGCCGATGCTCTGGAACCACGAACCGACGTCCTTTACCGCGTTCCAGGCGCTGCGCAGCCCGTCGCGGATCGAGGCACCGATCCGGTCCATGGTGTTGTGGATGGTGTTGTAGGCGCTGATCAGCGGGTCGATCATCGAGGATTTGATGCCGCTCCAGGCGCTGGAGGCGATCGATCTGATCCCGCTCCACTTACTGGACAGCCAGCCGGTAATCGCATTCCAGGCCGATACCAGCCACCCCCAGGCAGCCATGATCGGATTGATGATCGCGAGCTGGATCGCGCCCCACACGGCTACCGCCGCAGCCCTGATCCCTCCCCAGATCGCAGAGAAGAAGCCGGCGATCGAGTTCCAGGCGGAAACGGCAGCGTTCCCAGCCGCCCCATGGAAGTGATTCCAAAGGGCCATGAGGATCGCAATGGGCGCCGCGAACACCACCAACAACAGCGGCCACCACTTCCGGAAAAACGCGGTGATCCCATCCCAGGCAGCAACCGTGACCCGAGAGACCCAGTTCCAGGCCATGACGATCGGATCGACGAGCAGATGCCAGGCCGCCACGAAGAACGCCGCAATGGCCCGCCAGGCCCCCGTGACCACCGACGTAATGCCATTCCAGATCGACGCGTTCCTACTGGCGAAGGTGTTCCAAAGGCCGAGGACATAGTCGACGGCCACCTTGGTTACCGACTTGATCCACGCCCACACCGTGTCCCACTTGATGACCAGCAGCACGATGATCGCGATCAGAGCCACTACCCCGACAGCTATCCAGACCATCGGGTTAACAGCCGCGGCGGCCGCCATCGCATAGAGCGACATCGTGAAGGCCGTCATGGCAGCCACAAGGATCGTGCCGACCACGATGGCCAGCGCGACCACCGCAGGCTTGTTTCGCTCGAAGAACGTGAGGACCGCGAGGATCACCGGGATCAGCTTCAAGCCGATAGTGATGGCCGCAGTGGTGACCGCCTCCTTCAGGCGCCCCATCTGAACGTTGAAGGATGCCTGGGTGACCTCCCAGCCCTCTACGTTCTTGGAGGCGTGATCGAAGCTTTCGCTGACCTTCCCTACGCGCTCCTTGAAGCCCTCAGTGTTCTCGCCAGTCAGTTGGAGCGTCGTGTTCAGGCCGATGGCGCCGCCGGTCATCTTCTTGATGGCCTCGGTGTACGTCTGAGCGGCCGGCCCGCCGCGCTTGAGTTCGGCGCTGAAGCCGTTCGTCTTGTTCTGAAGAGTCGCGTACTGGCTAAGCAGGTTGGCCTGCTCCGGCGGCAGTCCCTTCAGTTCCTTGCGCCAATCGCCAAGGGAAATCGACCCGGCCGCGTAGGAGCGGGCGAGTTCCTGAATGCTGGCCGGCATCGACTTGATCATCGTTTCGGCGTTGGCGGCCGCCTGCTTGGTTTTGTTGAAGCTGTCGAGCAACACCGTCCCGGACGGGCCCATCTTCGACAGGACCGTCTGCGACAGAAGGTCGAGGGTGCCGGTCAGGCCGCGCTGCCCGAGTTTCGTCGCCACGTCCGTGGAAGACAGACCCAGACGCTGCATCTCCTGCACGGCCACGTTGTTCGGCGCCGCCAGACCACGGATCGTGGAGGCAAGCTCCTGGGTAGCCTCGCGGGCCGAGGTGCCGTGCTGCGACAGAGTCGCGATCGCGCCGCCGACTTCAGCGAAGGAGACTTTGTTGGCGGAGGCGATCGGGATGACCGTGGCCAGCGACGAAGAGAACTCCTGCATGGTCATCTTGCCTTCACCAGCAGCAGTCTTGATCGCGTTCATGACGCGCACCGAGTCGCTGGCCTCAAGGTGGTACGAGGCCATGACGCTGGTCATGGCGTTGGTGACGTCCTTGAGGTCCGCGCCCTCCTCGCGGGCGCCCTGGGCCGCGGCCTTCAGCACCTGCAGGCCGTCTCCGGCCCGGTAGCCAGCCTTCTCCACCTGGTACATGCCCTCGGCGAGCTGGCTCGTGGATGTACCGGTCTCCCGGGCCAGACTCAGGACCCCGTCGGAGACCATCTTCAGCTTCGAAGAGGACTCGCCACAGGCGGTGACCAGCAAGTTCATCTGCTGCTGGAAGTCGCCAGCACTCTTGACGCCGTAGGCGACGAAGGCCAGCCCGACGACGGTGGTGGCCTGGCCGACCTTGGTGAGGAGGCCCTGGACGCCACCCATGCGCGCGGTGAACGTCTCGCCGCTGCGGCTGGCCGCAGCCATGCCCGAAGTGAACTGGGACGTCTCCGCACGCAGACGGATGAAGAGGTCGCCCACCTCGGTCATATCAGCCTGCCGTCCGCGAGGACAGGGAGGGGCGCGGGGCGGGCGCAGGCCGGATCAGCGCGACGGAAAGGAGGACATCGCTCCCCAGCCTTGGTTCCAGCGCGCCCCACCCACACGGCACGCCCGGTGACGTTGACGCCCACCACGCGCCGCCTCAGGCCCCAGACCGACGGATCGCGGTCAGGACAGCATCGAGGTCGACGGTGGGCTGCACCATGGCCGCCGGAGACACCCCGAACGCCATCGGTTCGACCCAGCCGGCCCCGACCTCGATCTGGTGGATCTCCTGCCGGAATCCGGTCTCGCGTGCTTCAGCCGCGAACGCCCTGCGGAGCGCGTCGGCCGCCTCGGTCACTGCCGTCTGGGCCGCCTCAAGGTGCTTCTGAGCCTCCGTATGCGCGGCCCGCTCCCCAGCCATTGCTTCAGCCCTGGCGGCTTCGGCACGCTCCTGCTTCTCCTGCTGAAGCGCGGCGGCGTTCTCTCGCTCCCGGTGCTCAGCCAGGGCCCTGGCTGCGGCTTCATACGCCGCTACCTGGGCCTCGGCGAGCAGCATTGCGGGGCGCATGCCGTTGGCTGCAGTCTGGGCGTTCTCGGCCGCGCGGTAGTCCTTCGCCTCGAGGGCTTGGGCCAGGTCGCTCTCGAGCCCAGACAGCTGAGTGCGGAGTTCCCCGGCCCTCTGGCGGGCCTCGGCCAGTGCCTCAGCGGGATGCGTCTCGGTCTTGGTCGCCACGCCCAGTCCTCCGTCGTCCGTTGCGGTAGGCACGCACGGTGGAGGGGTCGAGTAGCCAGACGTTCCTGTCGGTCTTCCGGCCCGCGATGGTTCCCGCGGCGGCCAACTGACGGATCCTGGCTTCGGTGATCCCCGCGATGGTGGCGGCCTGCTCAGTCGTGATCTCTGGCACCGACTGTGCGGGGATTTGCGCAGGAGCAAGAAGTTTGGTTGCGGCCGTGCTTGCGGCTGCGTTAGCGGCCACGTATTGGGCCTGCTGCGCGGCGGCCTGGGCGGCGGCACGCGCGGCGGACCGCACAGCGACGGCTACCGGGGAGAGTCGGCCGGGCGGGCGCACTCCTCGAGGGAGCGCGCCGCAGACATACGCTTCGAGAAGGTCGAGTGCGGCGACCAAGTCCGCAGCCAAGGCGCCCGGGACCACGAGCCCGTCGTGAATTACTACGGGGGCCGGCCGGTGATCTGTGTACGCCACGCGGGGCGCCTTGGCTGTGGTCATCGCTGGCCGTCGTCTTCTCGATGCCCGGCCATGGCCAGCATCAGGCCGACCCAGTTGACCGTGGTGGACGCCTCGAGAGGAGTGTTCGGGTCGCGGACCGGGGGAAGGTCCCAGGCGGCAAGGAAGAGCTTTCGGGCTGCCTCGCCAGCCTCCCGGCTGGTCCCGATGATCTCGACGATGCGGGCGTTGCGGACGCTCTGAGCGAAGGCCACGGCGGTCGCCACGTCGGACGGGCCCAGGCCGGCGCCGACGCCGACCCGGACGAACCCGTCGTCCCTCACGGTCGGCATGGGGTCGGGGTTGGTGGGGTCTGACAGGTCTGCCGCGGTGCGATACCGGCCTGCGATACGCGAGGTTGTCACGTTGATCCTCGGCCGGCGCCGCGACGGCGTGGGGGCGTTCATGCTGCCCCCGTCTCGACCTGTGCGGCCAGTCCGCCGATGTCGCGCAGCATGGGCTTGCCGAGGTCGGGCATCGTGGCGCCCATCGAAGCGGCGGCAATGACGGCCAGGGCGGACAAGGCTTCTTCGGCCGGGGTGTCGCCGAGTACGGCCGCCTGGTCGACGTTCACGTCCCAGATGCGGGCCGTCATGAGGCCGATGGCGGCCTGGAGCCCGCGGACTGTGACGTCAGGGCGGTCGCTCACGACTGGCTCCCGACGACCTTGACGAGGTACCAGCGTCCGCAGGGGCTGCGGCGGAGGCCGAGGCCGAGGTGCCGATGCTGCTGGCTGCAGTGTGGGCAAGTGACGGTGACCTGGTTGTTGCCGCTGGTTATGAGCCTGGTTGCGGTGATGGTGGGGAGTTCGTGTTCGAGGGCGGTGTACGGGATACTCATGTGTTCTTCCGATCTGCGTCCTTTATTGCGGTTTGCTCAGGCTGCTCTGTTGGGGCGGTTGGCACGTTTCCTGTCGGCGGGTGCAGGTTGCGGAGCTTCTGCGCGTGGCGGAGGAGGAGTCCGCGGCGTCTGGCTTCGGCGAGTTCTTCGCGGCGCCGTTTCACTGCGGCTGCCTTCCAGCGGGCCTGCTGTATTCGCTCGGCCACGATGTCGTTGATGTTCAAGATGGGCCTCCAAGAAGAGGTAGGTGGGGGCTTCGGTGATCTCCCGGGCATAGGGGGTGTGTAGGGTTGTGCAGGGTTTTCCGAAACTCTCCACGCGTACATGTATGGGGATTAACGGGAAACCCAGCACAGCCCTACACTTCCGCAGGTCAGGGGCTTTCGTCGTCCTTCCCTGCGAGCAGCAGGCCCTTATAGATCTGGCCGGCCGCGCTGCGCTTCTTCTCGAAGCCGCGATGGCCCAGAGATTCGGCGAACGAGACCTCACTGCCTGCCTGTTCGCGGCTGCTCTGGCACCACTCCACCCAGTCCAGGAAGAGCTCTCGGGCTTTCACGACACCGTGCGGGTTGGCGATTGTCCGGTCGTCCAGGAAGCGCCCCAGGACGTCGCTGGCGGCCTGGTACTCCTGCGTGCGGACCCGCACCGCCTCCGGAGGCTTCAGGCCCTCCGTCAGGTACGCCTGCCAGCCCCGATAGACCCACCCGAGGATCGCGGCCGACGCGGCCTTCAAGCGGCCGGGCAGGCCTCCGTCGCGCTCTTCTTCAGGGATCACCACGTCGAACGGGACGACGAGGATGCGCCTCCACACCGCGGGGTCGTCGCCGCTGACCGCTGGCAGGTGGTTGGTCAGCATGATCAGCGTGTGTGTCGGGTCGAACGTGATCGGGTTCTTGTGCATGTAGTTCGCTTCGATGGGGTCGCCACCGACGAGCCGCTTCATGGTGGCTTCAGCGAACTTGCGGCCCTTCTCGGTCTCCGAGCAGAAGGCCAGCCGGGCCCCTCGTAGGCGCATCTTGAAGGAGCCATGCCGGTCGTGCTTGGACTCCATGAGGAGGGCGGGGTCGACCTCGATGGCGTAGTCCCCGAAGGCAGTCATGACGGCGTCGCGGATGGTGCCCTTGCCGTTGGCCCCGGTGCCGGTGAAGATCGGCATGACGTGTTCGGTCTGCTTGCCGAGCATGGCGTAGCCGAAGAGCCTCTGTACGAACGCTCGCACGTCCTCGTCGGGCAGGATGCGCTTGAGGAAGGCTTCCCACTCGTCGTTGGTCTCGTTACCTAGGACGGCGCCGGCCACCTTGGTGATGAGGTCGCTGCGTTCGTTGGCGTAGGACGTCCCCTTCTCGAGGTCGATCGTCTTGCCGGGGGTGTTGAACAGGTAGGGGTCGGAGTCGAGGTGCCGGGCCGCGGTCGAGATCGGTCGCATGGCCGAGGCCAGCTTGAGCATCCCTTCGACGCCGGCCGCTGATTCGGACTTGCGGATGTCGGCGTACAGGTCGTCTCGCTCCTGCCCCTTGTCCATGGCCTGGACTTCGCCGAGTGCCTGCTTGGTGGTACGGATAGCGGCCTGGATGTCGACGCGCTGTTCGTCGAGGTACCAGCGGGCGCCGGTCCAGAAGTGCCAGCCGATGCCATGGACGTGCCGGAGGCTGTCTGCGTGCTCTTCGGCGAAGCGTTCGGCCATGCGCAGGTGGCCGCGGTGCTGCTCCGGCCGGGGCCGGGGAACGATGCGCAGCGGCGGCGCTTCGGGCGGGGGGAGGGCCTGTTCGCTCACGCTGCCCTCCTCTCGTGGGTGTAGGTGAGGTAGCGGCCGTGGCCGCCAGGGACGCGGATGGGTGGCCATCCGGGGGTGGCGTGCAGGTTGGCGCCGATGCGGCGTGCCTGGCAGGACGGGCAGCCGCAGTCAGGGGCGTGAGGGGTATTTCGCCGTGCGACGGTTTCGGCGTGCGTCGCCGCGTTGGCGGTGAAGGTCCGGCTGCTCACGTCGCGGAACCACTGGAGTAGCGACTCCTCGTCGCCGTACTTCCGCCACTTTTCGGCGGCATCTAGGGCGCCGGCGAGCCTGCGGGGATCGTCTGGCCGGAGTGCCCGCCAGGCCCTTGAGGCGTAGGGCGGGAACTCGTCGGCGTAGAAGAGGGTGCGGGCTTCGGCCCAGAGGGCGACGATGTCGCCGGGGTCGATGTGCGGCCCGTCCTGTGGCAAGCTGGTCGCAGTCGACCCGCTAGCCGCGGAGACTTCCGGATCCCGAGTACGTGCCCCGTACTCGGGATCCTTTGCGTTCTGGATCATGCCGCCCCCTGGCTACCGGCCTGGGCCTCGAGCTGGGCGTGCGTGGTTTCGCCGGAGAGCAGACGCACCAGGTCTGCGGTGATCACGACGACGCGGGCGCCGAACGGGATCGTCTTGACGGGGCTGTCTCCGCGCTTGATTCGCTCGTGCAGGTGGCTCTTGCTGCAGCCAATGGCTCGGGCCGCTTCAGCGACTGAGACGGTGGCCGCCCAGCTGCGAACTTCCGTCAGGGTCGGTCGGGTCTTGATCATGCCGCCACCTGCTTCTGCGAGGCGGCGAGCCAGGTGAGCACGTCCGTCCGCTGGTACCGCACGCGACCGGACCGGCCGGGGCTGAGCTTCCGGTAGGACGGCCCGATGCCGAGAGAGCGCCAGTTTGCGAGCGTCTGAACTGCGACGTTCAGGAGTTCGCTGACTTCCCGGGGGTTGAGTAGGTGCCCTTCATTAAGGATCTCGGTCATCTAGACACTCCAAGTCAGAGTGCGCGATCTCGTAGATGTGGAACTGGATCGCTACAGTGACGAATATAGAGCGGTAGCTTGCGGGATGTCTAGTCCGTGCCGCAGAATCGCCATCATGGCTTCTAATGCAGTGGTGGCAGGGCCGACCGCAAAGCGGGTAGCGGCCAACATCGAGCGCGTGCGTAAGGCGCGCCAGCTCAAGCAGAAGGACGTCTCGGACGCTTTGGGCGCGATCGGGCGGGCGACACTGGCGACGGTCGTCAGCAAGATCGAGCGCGGTGAGCGGCGTATCGATGTAGACGACGTCGTGGCCATCGCCCTGGCACTCAACGTCTCGCCTCTGACGCTCCTGATGCCGGACGAGGCCGGCGACCAGGCGGCCAGGCTGACGGAGGGCTGGGAGGTGAGCGGCAGGACCGCCTGGGCTTGGGCATTGGGCCGAGAGCCGGCCATGGACCCGCGACCCGACGGGTACCCCATCGGTCCGGGTGACGACCCTGCGGCTGCGGTTGAGGCGGACGAGCGGCAGCAGGAATACAACCGACTCAGGGCCGATTACCTCGCGCTCGCTCTGCCGCAGGGGCTCCGGCGGGCCGCAGATCGACCTGCTGTGCGCTTGGCGCGCCAGCTCGAGGAATTGATCGCGGACGTCACTGGCGGCACCGCGGAAGATGCCGCCGATCGCGCGGCATTGCTGCGTATGGCGCGGCGCCGATACCAGCAGCTCGGCATCGAGTTGGACGAGATCGAGGACCAGATGAAGAGCTGAGCGCGCCCCGCCCGGCCGCAGCTGGCGCTCACGAACCGACGGATTGCAGGGCTGAACCGGAGGAACACAATGGCGGATTCAATCAAGAAGATCACCCTGAGGAACGGCACCACCCGCTACCGAACGGTGGTCGATGCCGGCCGTGACGAGGCCGGCAAGCGAATCCAGCTCACCATCACCAAGAACACCAAGACGGAGGTTAAAGACGAGCGCATCCGCATCCAGGCTGGCCGGAAGGACGGCACGTTCGTCGCGCCGAACAAGATCACGGTGGGGGAGTGGCTCGACCAGTGGCTGGAGTTCAAGAGCCGTGACGTCGAGGAAACGACGATCCGCACCTATCGGCTCGCCCTGGTGCATGTCTACGACCGTCTTGGGGCGATCCGCCTCCAGGAGCTGACCGAGGATCGTGTCCGCGATTTCGTGGACGAAGTCGTCGCGACCGGGCGGCGGAAAGGTGGTGAGCCGGGCACCCGCTTGGCCATCTCTACGGTTGAAGGGATCCTCACCCGCCTCCGAGAGGCCCTGGCGCGAGCGGTCATTCGGAAACTGGTCGCGGTGAACGTGGCGTCAAAGGTGCGTCCCTCACTCGCTGACAAGAAGACCGACAAGCGGGAGGACGTCCGGGCCAAGCCGTGGACGGTGGCAGAAGTCCAGACGTTCATCCGTGGCGTCCATCAGGATCGGCTGTTCGCACCCCTGCTCTTGTCGTTGATGGGTCTCCGGCCCGCCGAGGTGTGCGGCGTGCGATGGGCGGACGTTGACCTCGAGCAAGGGCTGCTGTCCATCGAGCGGACGCGCACGATGATCGGTAACCATCGCGTGCTCGAGAAAGACACGAAGACGGCGTCCGGCGAACGCGTCCTGCCGCTACCCCGCGGGCCATGGGAAGCCCTGCGCGCCCTGCGCCTGCAGCAGGCCCAGGAGGAGCGAGCTGCAGGAGAGGGCTACACGGGCACTGGGTACGTCGCTGTGAACGAGCTCGGTGTCCCGCTGAATACACGGCAGCTTCGGGAGTACGCCTACGCGCTCATGGCTGCGCTGGAGCTTCGCAAGGTCCGCCTGTACGACGCGCGGCACTCGGTCCTGAAGGCCCTGGCGCTCAGCGGTGTGCCTGATGTCATCCTCGCCGCGTGGGCCGGCCACACGAATGCGGCCTTCACCAAACGGAAGTACGTGTCCATCGAAGCCGAGGATATGAGGGGCGCGGCTGCCGCCCTCGACGTCTTCCACGGCGAAGATCGAAAAGCCATCCTGTGAGAAATTGTGAGATTTGATCTCTCGCGAGTCCACTCAAACGTCGTTTGACCTGCTGGAATCTGATTCTCGGTAGAACAGTGGATGGATTCTACTTGGGCCGCAGCTGTGCGTTTACGCAGGTAGGGGGCCCGGCCCGGATTGTGCCTTGCTACGAGAGCCGTCCGGCCCCCGGAGCTTCGCCGGCCGGGGCCTCGTACGCCAGCAGCTCCGGGCGTTTGGCCGGGCGGCCGTCCCCGCTGGAGCGGCCGGTCAGGCGGCGGCCGACCCAGGGGAGCAGGTGCTGCCGCGCGAAGCTGAGGTCCTGTGCGCGGCGTACCGCCCAGCCCGGCGGGAGCTCGGGCGGCAGTTCGGTGCGCCAGTCCGTCTCGGGGGGCAGGCCCAGCGCCTGCCAGACGGCCTCCGCCACCCGGCGGTGCCCCTCGGCGGTCAGGTGCAGCCGGTCCACGTCCCACATCCGGGGATCCCCGAGCACGGAGGCCCCGTACAGGTCGACCACGAGGGCCCCGTGGCGCGCGGCGAGCTCTTCGATGATGAGGAAGAGTTCCTCCATGCGGGGGCGGAAACGTTCCATCACGGGTCCGTTGCGGCCCGGGGAGCGCATCAGGACCAGCGTCCCGCAGGAGGGGGCGAGCAGGCCGACGGCCTCCTCCAGGTGTCCGCGCACCCGGCCCATGTCCACCTTGGGGCGCAGGGTGTCGTTCAGCCCGCCGACCAGGGTCACCACGTCGGCGCCCATGGCGGCCGCCGCCGGTGCCTGCTCCTCGGCGATCTGCCCGATCAGCTTGCCGCGGACCGCGAGGTTCGCGTAGCGGAAGCCGGGCTCGCGCGCCGCGAGGCGGTCGGCCAGCAGATCGGCCCAGCCCCGGTAGGAGCCGTCGGGAAGCAGGTCGGACATGCCTTCGGTGAAGGAGTCGCCGACCGCGACGAAACTGGTGTAAGACGCATTCATCTCCATGGCGGGAGCGATGCTACCGCGCGGTACGCCGGTTTCGCAGCGGTGCCCCGCCCCCGTCGTCGGAGGCGGGGCACCGCGCGGCACGTCCCGGCTACGCCGACGCGGGGTTGCCGAACAGTTCCCGCAGCACGTCCTCCATGGTGACCAGGCCCGTCATGGCGCCGTCCGCCCCTAGGACCGCCGCCAGGTGCGTACGGCTGCGCCGCATCGCGGTCAGCACGTCGTCCAGCGGGGTCTCGGCCCGCACCTGGGCGATCGGCCGCAGCGCCGAGACCGGGAAGGGCTCGTCGCGCTCCGCCGCGTCCAGGGCGTCCTTGACGTGCAGATACCCCAGGATCCGGTGCTGTGCGTCGATCATCGGGAAGCGGGAGTACCCCGACTCCGCCGACAGCCGCTCCAGGCCGGCGGGCGTGATGCCCTCGCGGGCCGGAACCACCCGGTCCGCCGGCAGCACCACATCGGTCACGGGTCGGCGCCCCAGCTCCAGGGCGTCGTGCAGCCGCTCGCTCGCCCGGCCGTCGATGAGCCCCGCGTCACTGGAGTCCTTGACGATGCGGGCCAGCTCGTCGTCCGAGAAGGTGGCCGTGACCTCGTCCTTCACGTCCACCCGCAGCAGGCGCAGCAGGGTGTTGGCGAAGGCGTTGATCGCGAAGATCACCGGCTTCAGGGCCCGCGCCAGGGTCACCAGCGGCGGACCCAGCAGCAGCGCGGTGCGCACCGGCTCGGCCAGGGCCACGTTCTTCGGCAGCATCTCGCCGAAGAGCATGTGCAGGTACGTGGCCAGCGCCAGCGCCACCACGAAGGAGATCGCGTGGGTCAGTCCGGCCGGTACCCCGAAGAAGTCGAAGGCCGGGGTGAGCAGGTGCGCGATGGCCGGCTCGGCCACCACACCCAGCACCAGCGTGCACAGGGTGATGCCCAGCTGGGCCGCCGCCATCAGCGCGGACACGTGCTCCAGGGCCCACAGCACGGCCTTGGCGCGCCGGTCGCCCTGCTCGGCGTAGGGCTCGATCTGGCTGCGCCGGACCGAGATCAGCGCGAATTCCGCGCCGACGAAGAAGGCGTTGACGACCAGGGTCGCCAGGCCGATCAGCAGCTGGACGGCGGTCATCGCGCCCCCTCCCCGTCGGTGTCGGACGGCTCGGCCGGAGCGTGCAGCAGCACCCGCGCGGCCCGTCGCCCACTGGCGTCCACCACGTCCAGGCGCCAGCCGCCGAGCTCCAGGCTGTCGCCGACCGCGGGGATCCGCCCCAGTTCGGTCGCTATCAGACCGGCCAGGGTCTCGTACGGACCGTCCGGCACGCGCAGGCCGATCCGCCGGAGCTGGTCGGTGCGGGCGGAGCCGTCGGCGGAGAACAGCGCGCGCCCGGCGTCGTCCACCCCTGCCGAGTCCAGGTCGGAGGTCTCGTGCGGGTCGTGCTCGTCGCGGACCTCGCCGACGACCTCCTCGACGATGTCCTCCAGGGTGGCCACACCGGCCGTGCCGCCGTACTCGTCGATGACCACGGCCATCGTCTGCTTGCCGGACAGCCGGTCCAGCAGCCGGTCCACGGTCAGCGACTCCGGTACCAGGAGCGGCTCGCGCAGCAGCTGCGACACCGGGTAGCGGTGGCGCTCCTCGGCGGGCAGTGCCAGTACGTCCTTGATGTGCACGGTGCCGACGACCGTGTCGAGGCTGCCCCGGTAGACGGGGAAGCGGGAGAGGCCGGTGGCGAGCGTCGCGTTGGCCACGTCCTCGGCGGTGGTCTGCACGTCGAGGGCGGTGACCTGGACGCGCGGGGTCATCACGTTCTCCGCGGTCAGGTCGGCGAGGTTGAGGGTCCGCACGAACAGCTCGGCGGTGTCCTTCTCCAGAGCGCCCGCCTTCGCGGAGTGCCGGGCCAGGGCCACCAGCTCCTGCGGGGTGCGCGCCGAGGCGAGCTCCTCTGCGGGCTCCAGGCCGAACCGGCGGACCATGTGGTTCGCCGTGCTGTTCAGATGGCTGATGAGCGGTTTGAACGCCCGGCTGAAGACCCGCTGCATGGTGGCGACGCGCTTGGCGACGGCCAGCGGCGAGGAGATCGCCCAGTTCTTGGGCACCAGCTCGCCGACGACCATAAGGACGACGGTCGACAGCACGGTGCCGAGGATCAGGGCGGTGGAGGACGCGGCGCCCTCGGAGAGCCCCATGGCCTTGAAGGGGCCCTGGAGCAGGGCGGCGATCGAAGGCTTGGAGATCATGCCGATGACCAGGCCGGTCACGGTGATGCCGAGCTGGGCGCCGGAGAGCTGGAAGGTCAGGCTGCGGACGGCGGCCATGGCGCTGTCGGCGCCGCGCTCGCCGCGCTCGACGGCCCGCTCCAGTTCGCTGCGCTCGATGGTCGTCAGCGAGAACTCCGCGGCGACGAAGACTCCGCAGGCAAGACAGAGCAGCAGCGCCAGGACGAGCAGGAGCACTTCGGTCATCGGTGGTTCACCTCCGTCCCATGATCAGCCAGGAGGAGGGGTATCGCGCGATGTCGCCGAAGTGGAGGAAGGGGACTGGGAGGCTCGCCCATGGGCGGACGCTCACACCTTTCGTTATGAGTGGAACCGATGGCTACAGGGTAAAGGAAAGGCAAAGCAAAGTGCATATTCTTTTGGTGGAGCCCGTTCGGCCGTGATGGGATCCGCACATGAACGATCTTTACATCGAACCCGCCACGGCGGCGGACCTCGCCACCGTCCTCGACTTCTGGAAGGCCGCCGCCGAGGGCACGAGTATCAGCGACGACCTCGACGGCGTCGAGCGGCTGCACGCCCGCGACCCGCAGTCGCTGCTGCTCGCCCGGCGCGACGGCGAACTGGTCGGCACGGTCGTCGCAGGCTTCGACGGCTGGCGGTGCCACCTGTACCGGCTCGCGGTGCACCCGGCACACCGCCGCCAGGGGATCGGCTCGGCGCTGCTCGCCGCTGCCGAGGAGCGGTTCGCGGCGCTCGGCGGACGGCGCGCGGACGCGATGGTGCTCAACCGGAACGAGCGCGGACAGCGCGCCTGGGAGGCCGCGGGCTACCACCCCGAGGACCACTGGACGCGCTGGGTGAAGCCGCTGAACGGGTGACGGCGCCGGCAGTGGTGGGGCCGGGGGCCACCGCGCTCAGTCGTGCGCGACGGCCGCCAGTACGTTCATCCGCGCGGCCCGCAGCGCCGGCAGGACGGCCGCCGCCAGCCCGACCACCACCGACCCGGCGAGCACGGCCCCCATCACCGGCCAGGGGATCTCCAGGGTGGTCATCCCCTGCAACTCCAGCACCTGCTGCATCGACAGGCCCCAGGCCAAGCCGAGGCAGAGCCCCAGCACCGCCCCGAACACCGCGATCACCACCGACTCCAGGTGGATCATCCGGCGCAGCTGCGCCCGCGAGAGCCCCACCGCCCGCAGCAGCCCGATCTCCCGGGTGCGCTCCACCACCGACAGGGCGAGGGTGTTGACCACGCCCAGCACCGCGATGACGATCGCCAGCGCGAGCAGCCCGTAGACCATCATGAGCAGCACCGATATCTGGCCCCGGATCAGCTCCTTGTAGTCGGCCTGGTCCCGTACCTGCACCTGCGGGTACCCGGCCAGGGCCGCCTCCAGGCGGGTCCGCAGCGCGGCCACGTCCGCCCCGCGCGCGGCGTTCACGTACACCGCCGCGTCCTGGCCGCCCGGCAGGTACTTCTCCAGCGTCTCCAGCCCCATGAACAGCCCGCCCGTGGTGCCCGGAGCCTGCGGCGCGTCCATGTCGGTCAGCGCCCCCACCGTCAGCGAGGCCTTCGAGCCGCCCGCGAAGAGCACCGGCAGGACCGTGCCGACCCGGATGCCGTGGGACACGGCGAAGTCGCGGTCCATGCCGATGCGGTCCGCCGCGAGGGCCGCCGGGGTCGCGCCCTGCGCGTACGTCACGTGGGCGACCTCGTCGAGCTCCGGGCCGTACCCTGCCGCCGAGGATTCGACCGCGGAACCGTCCGGGAGCTGGAGGCGGACCGGCGCGAAGCGCTGGCGCACCACGAGGCCGTCCGGCACGCAGCGGCGTACCGCTTCGGTCACCTCGGCGGGGAACGGCATGAAGTTCGCGTTCTGGACCACGTAGTCCGCGCCCAGCGTCCTGTCGATCTGGGTGTCGAACGAAGCCGCCATCGAGGAGCTCGCCACCGACAGCCCGCCCACCAGGGCCAGCCCCACCATCAGGGCCGAGGCCGTCGCCCCGGTCCGGCGCGGATTGCGCAGCGCGTTGCGCCGGGCGAGCAGACCCACCGCGCCGAACAGCCGCGGGAAGGCCCCGCCCAGCAGCCGGATCACCGGCCGCACCAGCACCGGCCCCGCCACCACCGTGGCCACCAGGGTCAGTACTACACCCAGCCCGAGCAGCGCGGAGGCGCTCGACGTGCGGCCGCTGACCGCGCAGCCCGCCAGGGCGGCGGCCCCGGCCGCGCCGAGCAGCGCGCCCGCGGTGGCCCGCACGGTCAGGGGTTTGCCCAGCCCCGCCACCTCGGCGTCGGCCAGCGCGGCCATCGGGGAGACCGCGGCCGCGCGGCGGGCCGGCAGGTACGCGGCCACGAGCGTGACGCCGACGCCGACCGCGTAGGCGGCCACCGGAGTTCCTGGGCCGACCACCATCTCGGAGGGATCCAGATTCATCCCGGCCAGGCCCATCAGCGCCATCAGCCCCGCCGCCAGCCCGATTCCGGCCCCCAGGCCCAGGGTGGAGCCGGTCAGCCCCAGCAGCAGGGCCTCCGTCAGCACCGAGCGGCGGACCTGCCGGCGGTCGGCACCGAGGGCGCGCAGCAGGCCGAGCTCCCGGGTGCGCTGGGCGATCAGCATCGAGAAGGTGTTGACGATCAGGAAGATCCCGACCAGCACGGCGACTCCCGCGAAGCCGAGCATCACGTACTTGATCACGGAGAGGAATCCGCCCAGCTGGGCGGTGGCGCTCTTGGCCTGCTCGGCCGCGGTGCGCAGCTCGTACCCGGTGCCGGTGCCACCAGAGGTGCCGGTGGCCAGGGCCGCCGCGATCCGGGACTTCAGCTCCGCGTCCGGGACGCCCGGGGCCGCGTCCACCGCGATGGCCGTGGCCCGGTCGGGTCCGCCCAGCAGCTGCCGCTGCGCGGCCGAGGTCTCCAGGAAGACCAGGGCCGCGCCCGGGTTGGTGGTGGTGAAGGTGGCGATCCCCGTCACCTCGACCTGGAAGGAGCCCGGAGCGGCGAGAACGGTGAGGGTGTCGCCGATCCGCACCCCGCGCCGGTCGGCCGTGTCCCGGTCGATCAGCGCCTCGCCGGGGCCGGCCGGAGCGTGTCCGCTGGTCAGCTTTACGGGGCTGCGCGAGGTGACGTACCAGTTGGCCGCGATGGTCGGCCCGCCGGTGGTGGGGCCGACGGGTTTGTTCGCGCCGTCCACCACAGTGACGTTCTCGGCGGTGACGTCGAGGTGGACCGCGGCGACGCCCGGCACGGCCCTCACCCGGTCGGCCAGGGAAGCGGGCAGCGTCGGGACGAAGCCGGAGGGCAGGGGCTGGGTGAAGTCCTGGTGCGGGCCGACCGTCACGTCGGCGGAGGTGGAGGCGAAGAGCCTGTCGAAGGTACGGGTGACCGTGTCCGAGAAGATCAGGCTGCCGGTGACGAAGGCCACGGACAGCAGGACCGCGAGGGCGGAGAGGAGCAGGCGGCCCTTGTGGGCGAGGAAGCTGCGCAGGCTCGCGCGGAACACGGCGGTCAGCCCTCGGAGGCGGAGGCGGATTCGGTGTCGGAGCCGGCCCGGGTGTCGGCTCCGGTGCCCGCGCCGGACCCGGTGTCCGGAGCGGACAGCCGGCGCATCCGGTCCAGGACCGCCTCGGCGGTCGGGTCCGGCATCCGGTCCACGACCCGGCCGTCCGCGAGGAAGAGGACGAGATCGGAGTGGGCGGCGGCGCCGGGATCGTGGGTGACCATCACGACGGTCTGGCCGAGGGAGTCCACCGCTTCGCGCAGGAAGCCGAGCACCTCGGCGCCGGAGCGGGAGTCCAGATTGCCGGTGGGCTCGTCCGCGAAGATCAGCTCGGGGCGGGAGGCGAGGGCGCGGGCGCATGCCACCCGCTGCTGCTGTCCTCCGGAGAGCTGGTTGGGACGGTGGTGGAGGCGGTCGCGCAGCCCGAGGGCGTCGATGACGCGGTCCAGCCACTGCTGGTCGGGGCGGTGGCCGGCGATGTCCATCGGGAGGGTGATGTTCTCCGCGGCGGTCAGGGTCGGCAGGAGGTTGAACGACTGGAACACGAAGCCCACGCGGTCGCGGCGCAGGCGGGTGAGTTCGCGGTCGGCGAGGCCGGTGATCTCGGTGTCGCCGAGCCAGACCCGGCCGGAGGATACGGTGTCCAGCCCGGCGAGGCAGTGCATCAGCGTGGACTTCCCGGAGCCGGAGGGACCCATCACCGCCGTGAACCGGCCCCGGGCGATGTCGACGTCGACGGAGTCGAGGGCGACCACGCGGGTCTCGCCGGCGCCGTACGCCTTGGTCAGCTCCCGGGCCCTGGCCGCGGCCTGTGTACTGGTCACCCTGATCTCCCCCGTGGGACAACTCCGTTGCCTTGGGGGAGAGTAGGGGTGGAACCGTTGCTTCGGAACGGGCGGTGACCCGGCCTCTCAACCGGCCGGGCCTTTCAACCGACCCGGCCGCTCAAAGGCAAAGGGCCGGGCCCTCAGGCGGCAGCGCCCCTCAGGCGGGCCAGGCCGTCAGGAAGGACCGCTCCGACCACGTGCCGTGCAGGGACGGCGCCAGCCAGCCGGGTGCCGCCGTGCGGAAGGCCACGGGGTCCAGGGCTCCGGCACCCTCCGCGATCGCACCCAGCAGGGGGAGCGCGGAGACGGCGGGGAGGTCGGCCAGGTTGCAGCGGGCCGCCAGGCCCGGGTCGGCGGGCCAGCTGCCGATCACCACGCCCAGGGCGGCAAGGCCGCGGGTCCGGAGGGCTTCGGCCGTGAGGGCGGTGGAGTTGAGCGTGCCCAGGCCCGCCGGGGCCACGACCAGGGTCGGGGCGCCGAGCAGCCGGGCCGCGTCGGCCAGGGTGTGGCCGGCCTCGTCGAAGCGGACCAGGAGACCGCCCGCACCCTCGACCAGGACCAGGTCGTGGGAGAGGGCCAGCCGGTGCGCGGTGTCCGCGATCGCGGCGGGGGAGACCGTGGGGAGGGCCGCGCGGCGGGCCGCCGTGTCCGGGGCCAACGGCTCGGGATAGCGGGCCAGTTCCACGGTGGTGATGGCGGAGCCGGCCAGCCGGGCGGCCTCCGCCACATCCCCGGGCTCGTCCGGGCCCACCCCGGTCTGGGCCGGCTTGAGGACGGCCACCGAGAGGCCCGCGGCGAGGGCCGCCGCGGCGAGGGCCGAGGTGACCACCGTCTTGCCGATCTCGGTACCCGTGCCGGAGACCATGACGATCCGGGGCGCAGGCGCGGAGGCGCTGGTCACCGTGGAGCCGGGCACAGAGGCGCCGGGCACAGAGGCGCCGGGCGTGGGGATGTCGTCGGCCATGTCAGGCCTCCTTCGCGGCCGCGAGGACTCCGCGGCAGATGCGGGCCACGTCGGCGTCGCCCGTGACGAACGGCGGCATCGTGTAGATCAGGTCCCGGAACGGGCGGAGCCAGACGCCCTCCCGGACCGCGGCCCGGGTGGCGGCCGACATGTCGACGTCGTGGTCGAGCTGGACCACGCCGATCGCGCCCAGGACCCGTACGTCCTTGACTCCGGGCAGGGACGCGGCCGGTGCCAGGCCTTCGAGCAGGCCCGCTTCGATCCGCTTGATCTCGCGCTGCCAGTCCTGCCCGAGGAGCAGGTCGACCGAGGCCAGTGCCACGGCCGTGGCCAGCGGGTTGCCCATGAAGGTCGGTCCGTGGGCCAGTACGGGGACTTCGCCCCGGGAGATCCCGTCCGCCACGCGCTCCGTGCACAGGGTGGCGGAGAGGGTGAGGTATCCGCCGGTCAGCGCCTTGCCCAGGCACATCACGTCCGGGGTGATCCCCGCGTGGTCGGCCGCGAACAGCACGCCCGTGCGGCCGAAGCCCGTGGCGATCTCGTCCAGGATGAGCAGCACGTCGAACTCGTCGCACAGCTCCCGCAGGACCCGCAGGTAGCCGGGGTTGTGGAAGTTCATGCCGCCCGCGCCCTGGACCACCGGTTCCACGATCACCGCGGCCAGCTCGTCCGCGTGCGCGGAGACGAGGGAGCGCAGGTGGGCCACGTACGCGGGGTCCAGCGGGGCGGAGAACCCACTCGGCGGGACGTCCGCGAAGAGCTGGCGCGGGAGCATGCCCGACCACAGCTCGTGCATGCCGCCCTCCGGGTCGCAGACGGCCATCGGCTGCCAGGTGTCCCCGTGGTAGCCGCCCCGCCAGGTGAGCAGCCGGGTCTTGCCCGGCCGGCCCACGGAGCGCCAGTACTGCAGGCACATCTTCACCGCGACCTCGACCGAGACCGAGCCCGAGTCGGCGAGGAAGACGTGTTCCAGGCCGGCCGGGGTGATCTCGACGAGCTTCGCGGCCAGCCGCACGGCGGGCTCGTGGGTGAGCCCGCCGAACATCACGTGCGACATGCGGCCGAGCTGGCCGGTCACCGCGTCGTTCAGCACCGGGTGGTTGTACCCGTGGATCGCCGACCACCAGGAGGCCATGCCGTCGACCAGCTCGTCGTTGCCCTGCGCCGTTTCGGCCAGCCGCAGCCGGACGCCCGAGGCGGAGGCGACGATCAGGGGGTCCTGGCGGCCGGGCATCGGGCCGTAGGGGTGCCAGACGTGCTGCCGGTCCAGCGCGAGCAGTTCGGCGGCCGGCAGCGCGTCGGGCGAGTGGTGCAGGTCAGGCATTGGGAGCGAGGTCCGTTCCCGCGCCACGGCGGCGTACCGCCACCAGACCGGAGCGGACCTCGCCCGCCTCGGCCTGGGCGGGTACGGGGGCCTCGTGCCCGGCATGCCCGGAGCAGCCGCCGCACGCCGAACCGCAGCCGGGCTCGTCCGCCGCGGAGGAGGAAGAAGAGGAGCCGCAGACGGAGGCGCCCGCACCCTGCGAGCCGCAGCGGCCGGTGGCGGCCGCCGCCTGCTCGGAGCGGTGCGCGGGCAGGGTCGTCGTACCGGCGCCCTCGACCTCGAAACCGGCGTCCGCGATCATGTCGAGGTCGGCCTGTCCGGCCTGTCCCTCGCTGGTCAGGTAGTCGCCCAGGAAGATCGAGTTCGCCACGTGCAGCGCCAGTGGCTGCATGGTGCGCAGGTGCACCTCGCGGCCGCCCGCGATCCGGACCTCGACGTCGGGGCAGACGAAGCGGACCATCGCCAGGATGCGCAGGGCGCGCTGCGGGGTGAGGTTCCACTCCTTGGCGAGCGGGGTGCCCTCGAAGGGGATCAGGAAGTTGACCGGCACCGAGTCGCTGTCGAGCTCGCGCAGCGCGTAGACGACATCGACGAGGTCCTCGTCGCTCTCGCCCATGCCCGCGATCAGACCGGAACAGGCCGACAGCCCGGCGGCGTGCGCCTTTTGTACCGTGTCGACCCGGTCCGCGTAGGTGTGGGTCTTGGTGATCTGGCCGTACGTGGCCTCGGAGGTGTTGAGGTTGTGGTTGTAGGCATCCGCACCCGCGTCCTTGAGGCGCTCCGCCTGGCCGTCCGACAGCAGACCGAGGCAGGCGCACACCTCGACGCCCTCGTTGTTCTCCTTGATGGCCTCGATGGTCTTGCCGACACGGTCCACGTCGCGGTCCGTCGGGCCGCGCCCGCTCGCCACCAGGCAGACCCGCTTCGCCCCGCCGGCCACGCCTGCGGCGGCCGCCTGGGAGGCCTCCTCGGGCTTCAGCCAGGTGTACTTGAGGATCTCGGCCTTCGATCCCAGCCGCTGGGAACAGTACGAGCAGTCCTCCGGGCACAGCCCCGATTTGAGGTTCACCAGGTAGTTCAGCTTGACCCGGCGGCCGAACCACTGGCGACGCACCTTGCCGGCCGCCGCGACCACGTCGAGCAGTTCGTCGTCAGAGGTAGCCAGCACGGCGAGTGCTTCTTCACGGGTCGGCAGCTCGCGCCGCAGCCCCTTGTCCACGAGGGTGTTCAGCAGGTCCATGACGCCGATCCTGTCCCACGTGACCACTCCCGGCCAAGGAGAGATCCAACAACATGGCTTGAAGAGAGTGTGTGTATCGCCACACTTGGCGGTCGAGTGGTGACGGCTAGGGTCGGTCAGGTCTGTGGACTGCCGACAAAACGCGAGGACTGCCGATGCCCGACCAGCACACCGCCGCCCGCGCGGACGTCTTCTCCTGGATCGACGACGCGGAGCGGGCCCGGGAGAAAGGCGGACTTGTCCGGACGCTGCGCCCGCGCCCGGCCTCCTCGCCGCTCCTCGACCTCGCGAGCAACGACTACCTGGGGCTGTCCCGGCACCCCGAGACCGTACGGGGCGCACGCGAGGCGGCCGAGCTCTGGGGCGGCGGAGCCACTGGATCCAGGCTGGTCACCGGCACGACCGAGCTTCATGCGGAGCTCGAGCGGGAGCTCGCCGCCTTCTGCGGTTTCGAGGCCGCGCTGGTCCTCTCCTCCGGGTACGCGGCCAACCTCGCCGCCGTCTGCGCGCTGAGCGGCAAGGGCACCCTCGTCGTCTCGGACGCCTCCAACCACGCCTCGATCGTGGACGGCTGCCGGCTGTCGCGCGCCGAGATCGCCGTGGTCGCGCACTGCGATCCGGAGGCCGCGCGCAAGACCCTCGCCGGGTACGAGGGGCGGGCGCTGATGGTCACCGACTCGGTGTTCTCGGTGGACGGGGACGCGGCCCCGCTCGCCGAATACGCGCAGGCCTGCCGGGCCGAGGGCGCAGCCCTGCTCGTGGACGACGCGCACGGACTCGGCGTACTGGGCGAGGGCGGCCGGGGCGCACTGGCGGCGGCCGGGCTGGCGGGCGCACCCGGGGTGGTCGCGACGCTGACCCTCTCCAAGTCCCTGGGCAGCCAGGGCGGGGCGGTCCTCGGGCCGGCCAAGGTGATCCGGCACCTGGTCAACACGGCCCGGACCTTCATCTTCGACACCGGGCTGGCCCCGGCCGCGGCGGGCGCGGCCCTGGCCGCCCTGCGCCTCCTGGAGCGGGAGCCGCAGCGCGCGGACCGGGCCCGCGAGGTGGCCGCCGATCTGTACGGGCGGCTCACCGCGTCCGGCCTGACCGCGGCCCGGCCGGACGGGGCCGTGGTGTCGGTACGGGCCCCGTCGGCTTCGGCGGCACTGCGCTGGGCCGCCGACTGCCGCGAGGCAGGACTGTCCGTGGGGTGCTTCCGCCCGCCGTCGGTGCCGGACGGCATCTCCCGGCTGCGGCTGACCGCGCGGGCCGATCTCACGGGGGACGAGATCAGCCGTGCGGTGGAGACGATCCTCAGGACCGCTCCGGACGGGGCCACGGACCGCTAGGCAGTCTTTCTCGGATCCTGCCGTCTCCGAGAAACGACCCGGGCGGACCCACGGGCCCGAGGGCCCACGGGCCGCCGGACGGAGCTACGGGAGCACGTCCGCCCGTACGGAGACGAGGAAGCCGTCCCAGGCCGGACCGGTGAAGAGCACGGCCGGGCCGTCCGCCCGCTTGGAGTCGCGGACGGCCATCAGGCCGCTACTGAGCACGGCCGTTTCCACGCAGTTGTTCATTCCGGTGCTGCGGCTACTGCGCCGCCACCTCGCGCTGTTCAGAAGTCCGCTGGTGGATAAGGGGGTTGCGGACACGGGTGTGCCTCCTTACGCGTCGTCAGCGAGGGCGCTGATGAGATCCGACGAATCGCGGGGCGGGAGGGCGTGCGCCTGAATGGTGCGGAACGCGGCGCTGTACGCCTCAAGGTCTTCCTTCCGCTCCAGATAGAGGCTACTCGTCAAATGGTCGAGTACCACCACATCCAGATCGGCGATGTTCGGAAATGAGAAAATAACGAACGGTCCGGTCAGGCCGAGATGACCACCCACGCTGAACGGCAGTACTTGCAGCCGCACTTGGGGCAGCCGTGACACCTCCACCAGGTACCGCAGCTGCTCGGCCATCACCCCCGGCCCGCCGATCTTCCGCCGCAGCACCGCCTCGTCCAGTACCGCGCTCAGCTCCAGCGGCGGATCGGCCCGCAGTACGGACTGACGCGCCAGCCGTACGTCGACCAGCGCGTCGACCTTCGGCTCCGGCAGGCCCCCCAGCGCGGCCCGGGTCACCGCCCGCGCGTACTCCGGGGTCTGCAACAGGCCCGGCACCACCGAGAGTTCGACCGTGCGGGCCGCGCGCGCACCGGCCTCCAGGCTGATGAAGTCCCGGTACTCCTGGGGCAGCAGCCCCCGGTAGTCGTGCCACCACTGGCGCCCGCGCCCGGTGTCGGCGCCCGGGGCGGGGCCGGCCGCCGAGGCGGAGAGGGCCTCCAGCAGCGCGCGCTCCTGCGGGCTCACGACCTCTCCGTAGGCGTCGAGCAGCAGCCGGATGTCCTCCAGCTTGACGCCGCTGCGCCCCGTCTCGATTCGGCTGATCTTCGACTGGTGCCATCCCACGAGCCGGGCCGCCTCACCACTGGTGAGTCCGGACCGGTCGCGCAAGGCGCGCAGTTCCTCGCCGAGCTTGCGCCGGCGCACCGCAGGACCGTGCTGCACACCTGCCTCCTTTCACCGGCACAGGTCGCACCAGTCTGCCGTCCAAATACGCTCTTCCGTAGCAGAGTTCACTGCATCGAGCGACAGATATATGCATATGTTGGGGGATCGGCAGAAACGGCGGGACTACGGGTGGCACTCTGGCGTCCAGCGCAGATCCGGGGCGGCTGCGCCCCGGTGGGAAAGGGACCGTCGCCATGGCAGATCACCAGGAAGCATCCGTCACTCTGCCGAGCGATCCGGCCTCGGTCAGGGCCGCCCGCCGTTACGTCGCGGAGGTGCTGGACGGCTGGGGACTGTCCGAGGGGACCGACACGGCCGACAGCGTGCGGCTGATCGTTTCGGAGCTCGCCACCAACGCCGTACAGCACACCTTCGGCCAGTCGCCCACCTTCACCGTGGACATCCGCCTGGAGCGCGAGGAACGGCTGCGGGTGGGGGTCACCGACAGCCACCCGCGCTGGCCCAAGCGGCTCCCGGCCGCCGTCCAGCAGGACAACGGCCGGGGCATGGTCATCATCCGGTGGCTCACCGCGGAGGCGGGCGGCCGGCTCTCCGTCAGCCCGACGGAGGACGGCGGCAAGACCGTGTGGATCTCCCTGCCCTGGACGGTCGGAGCCCCGGCGAGGACCGCGCAGGGCTGCTGAGCGACACCCCGTCGAGCCGAGGCCCGTCGAGCCGAGGGACGCCGGGCCGCGGCCTGTCGGGTCAGGCGCCGGCGCGCTCCGAGACGCTGCGCTCTATGCACAGCTCGTTGCCCTCCGGATCCGCGAGCACCACCCAGCCGGTGCCGTCCTCCCGGCGGCGGTCGTCCAGCAGCTTCGCGCCGAGTCCGACGAGGCGCTCGACGTTCTCGTCGCGGGTCCCGGTCGTCGGCATGATGTCCAAGTGGACCCGGTTCTTCCCGGACTTCTCCTCCGGGACCTTGATGAAGAGCAGTCCGGGCACGCCCGGCTGACCCGGCACCAGCAGGATCTCGGGGTCCTCGGCGAGGTCGTCCGGGTGGATCGGGAATCCCGTGACGGCGGACCAGAACTGCGCCAGCAGGTAGGGCTCCTGGGCGTCGATGGTGATGTGGTGGATGGGGTTCGCGAACACTTTGCTCCTTCTTGGGCGTTGTCGGCCGGTCCGACGGCGGTGGTGGCCGCGTATACGGAAACCGGGTCCGAAGGCTCCCCGAATTGAACCGGGTACCTCCCCGAAACGTGGGTTAACTCGGCGGAAAAATGCGGTCCCTAGCGTGATGGGCACGTCCTGCGGTCAATGGGCGCCCATGGATCGGCAAAGGGACGGTCCGTGCCACGGAAAGCCTTTCCCCGCGTTGGGGCAAGAGAAGCTTGATACGGATACGTGCAGGTCAACAAAGTGTTGAAGTCCCTTAGGGTCGGCTCGGCGCGATGCTGATCATGTCCCGGAAGCTTGGTGATTGCTGTGCAATTGACCCCCCACGAGCAGGAGCGACTGCTCATTCACGTCGCCGCGGACGTGGCCGAAAAACGTCGGGCGCGCGGTGTTCTCCTCAACCACCCCGAGGCGATCGCCCTCATCACTTCGCACATCCTCGAAGGCGCCCGCGACGGACGGACGGTGGCCGAACTCATGGCCTCCGGCCGCACCGTGCTCTCCCGCGCCCAGGTCATGGAGGGGATACCCGAGATGATCCACGACGTCCAGGTCGAGGCGACCTTCCCGGACGGCACCAAGCTCGTCACCGTCCACGACCCGATCGTCTGAGAGGGAGTACCCCGCATGATCCCCGGCGAAATCGCCTACGGGGACGGTCCGGTGCGCCTCAACGAAGGCCGGCCCGTCACCCGCATCACCGTGCTCAACGCCGCCGACCGGCCCGTCCAGGTCGGTTCGCACTACCACTTCGCCGAGGCCAACCCCGGCCTCGACTTCGACCGTGCCGCCGCCCGCGGGCAGCGGCTCGACATCGCCGCGGGCACCGCGGTCCGCTTCGAGCCGGGCATCCCGGTCGCCGTGGACCTCGTACCGCTGGGCGGACTGCGCACCGTACCGGGACTGCGCGGAGAGGTCGGAGGGCCCCTCGATGTCTGAGATATCGCGCCAGAACTACGCCGACCTCTTCGGCCCCACCACCGGCGACCGCATCCGCCTCGCCGACACCGACCTCTTCGTCGAGATCGAGCAGGACCTCGCGGGCGGCCCCGGACGGGCCGGCGACGAGGCCGTCTTCGGCGGCGGCAAGGTCATCCGCGAATCCATGGGCCAGGCCCGCACCACGCGCGCCGAGGGCGCCCCGGACACCGTCATCACCGGCGTGGTGATCATCGACCACTGGGGCATCGTCAAGGCCGACGTCGGCATCCGCGACGGCCGGATCTGCGGCATCGGCAAGGCCGGCAACCCGGACACCATGGACGGGGTGGAACGAGCACTCGTCATCGGGCCCGAGACCGAGATCATCGCGGGCAACGGGAAGATCCTCACCGCCGGGGCCGTCGACACCCACGTGCACTTCATCTCCCCGACCGTGATCGAAGAGGCCCTGGTCTCCGGCATCACCACCCTCGTCGGCGGCGGCACCGGACCCGCCGAGGGCAGCAAGGCCACCACCGTCACCCCCGGACCCTGGCACCTGGCCCGGATGTTCGCCGCGCTGGAGTCCTACCCGGTCAACATCGGCCTGCTCGGCAAGGGCAACACCATGTCCCGCGAGGCCATGTACTCCCAACTGCGCGGCGGAGCGCTCGGCTTCAAGCTCCACGAGGACTGGGGATCCACCCCCGCCGTCATCGACGCCTGCCTCACCGTCTGCGAGGAGACCGGCGCCCAGGCCGCGATCCACACCGACACCCTCAACGAGGCCGGGTTCGTCGCCGACACCCTCGCCGCCATCGGCGGACGGACCATCCACTCGTACCACACCGAGGGCGCGGGCGGCGGGCACGCACCCGACATCATCACCGTGGTCTCCGAGCCCAACATCCTGCCCAGCTCCACCAACCCGACCCGGCCGCACACCGTCAACACCGTCGAGGAACACCTCGACATGCTGATGGTCTGCCACCACCTCAACCCCGCCGTCCCCGAGGACCTCGCCTTCGCCGAGTCCCGGATCCGGCCCTCCACGATCGCCGCCGAGGACGTCCTGCACGACCTGGGGGCCATCTCGATCATCTCCTCCGACGCCCAGGCCATGGGCCGCGTCGGCGAGGTGATCCTGCGCACCTGGCAGACCGCCCACGTGATGAAGAAGCGGCGCGGGTTCCTGCCCGGCGACGGACCCGCCGACAACCACCGGGCCCGCCGCTACGTCGCCAAGTACACGATCAACCCCGCCGTGGCCCAGGGCCTGGCCCGGGAGATCGGCTCCGTGGAGACCGGCAAGCTCGCCGACCTGGTGCTGTGGAACGCGGCCTTCTTCGGGGTCAAGCCCGAACTGGTCATCAAGGGCGGCCAGATCGCCTACGCCCAGATGGGCGACGCCAACGCCTCCATTCCCACCCCGCAGCCGATGCTGCCCCGCCCCATGTTCGGGTCGTACGGGCGTGCGCCCGGCCTCAACTCGGTCAACTTCACCGCCCAGGCCGCCCTCGACGACGCCCTGCCCGAACGTCTGGGACTCGGCAAGGAGTTCGTCGCCATCGAGAGCACCCGCAAGGTGACCAAGGCGGACATGCGCAACAACGACGCCATGCCCAGGGTCGAGGTCGACGCGGACACCTTCACCGTCACCATCGACGGCGAGGTGGTGGAACCGGCTCCGGCGGCCGAACTGCCCATGGCACAGAGATACTTCCTCTTCTGATGGGCGCAGCCCGATGAGCCTCGCCACCCTCCTCGTCCTCGCCGACGGACGCTTCCCCGCCGGGGGCCACGCCCACTCCGGCGGGGCCGAGGCCGCCTGCAAGGCGGGCCGGATCCACGACGCCGCCACCCTGGAGGAGTTCTGCCGGGGCCGGCTGCACACCGCCGGGCTGGTGGCGGCCGCCCTCGCCGCGGCCGCCGCCGACGGGCTCGATCCGGCGGCCCTCGACGAGGCCGCCGACGCCCGCACCCCGGTACCCGCGCTGCGCACCGTCGCGCGCAGGCTCGGCCGGCAGCTGATGCGGGCCGCCCGCGCCACCTGGCCCGGGGTCGAACTCGACGCACTGGCCGCCGTGTTCCCGCGCGGAGCGCACCAGCCCGTGGTGCTCGGCGTCACGGCCCGTTCGGCGGGGCTCGGGGCGCTGGACGCCGCGCACGTGGCGGCGTACGAGAGCGTCAGCGGTCCGGCGACCGCCACCGTACGGCTGCTCGGGCTGGACCCCTTCGAGGCGAGCGGGGTCCTGGCCCGGCTCGCCCCCGACCTCGACTGCGTCTCCCGGCAGGCGCAGCGGGCCGCGGTGCGCGCCCGCACGGAAGGACCGCGGACCCTGCCCGCGGCCTCCTCGCCCCTGCTGGACCTCGCGGCGCAGGCCCATGCCGACTGGCCGGTACGCCTCTTCGCCTCCTGAGGCCCCGAACCGGCCTCCCGCGCCCCCACCAAGGAGAACCCCCATGCATCTCGACCACGGCGTGACCTTCCCGCACCGCCACACCCACAGCGCCGACGCGGTCCGCACCGACGGCACCCGCCGCGCCCTGCGCATCGGGCTCGGCGGCCCGGTCGGCTCCGGCAAGACCGCCACCGTCGCCGCCCTCTGCCGGGCCCTGCGCACGGAACTGTCCATGGCCGTCGTCACCAACGACATCTACACCCGCGAGGACGCCGAGTTCCTGCTCCGCGAGGCCGTGCTGCCGCCCGAGCGGATCAGCGCCGTCGAGACCGGCGCCTGCCCGCACACCGCCATCCGCGACGACATCTCCGCCAACCTGGAGGCGGTGGAGGAGCTGGAGGAAGCCCACCTGCAGACCGCTCCCCTCGACCTGATCCTCGTCGAGTCCGGTGGCGACAACCTGACCGCGACCTTCTCCCGGGGCCTGGTCGACGCCCAGATCTTCGTCATCGACGTGGCCGGCGGCGACGACATCCCGCGCAAGGGCGGCCCGGGGGTCACCACCGCCGACCTCCTCGTCGTCAACAAGACCGACCTCGCCCCCTACGTGGGCTCCGACCTGGGCCGGATGGCCCGCGACGCCGCCGAGCAGCGCGGCGAACTGCCCGTCGCCTTCCAGTCCCTGCGCGGCGAGGAAGGCGTGGCCCCGGTGGCCGCCTGGGTGCGCGAGCGGATCGCCGCCTGGGCCGCCGCGTGAGTCCTACGGTGACGGGCGCGGCCGCCGCCCGACCCCCGGCGGGGGCCCCCGCCCCGGCTCAGCTCCCGGCCCTCCCCGCGGCCGGGCTGCGCGCCACCGCCCGGATCGGCGCAGTGGCCGACGGACGCGGCGGTACCGCCCTGCCCCTGCTGGCCGGTGAGGGGCCGCTCGCCCTGCGCCGGACCCGGGGCGAGGGGGCCGAGGCCGGGGTGATGCTGGTCGGCGCGATGAGCGCCCCCCTCGGAGGCGACCACCTCACGGTCGAGGCCGACGCCGGACCCGGTGCCCGGCTGCTGCTGCGCTCGGCGGCGGCCACCCTGGCGCTGCCCGGCCGGCACGGGGAGCCCGCGCGCTACGACGTACGGCTCGACCTGGCCGCGGACTCGGCGGTGCGCTGGCTGCCGGAGCCGCTGGTCTCCGTACGCGGCAGCGATCTGCGGGTCCGCACCCGCGTCGAACTCGCCCCGACCGCCCGGCTCCTGCTGCGCGAGGAGCAGGTGCTGGGCCGCACCGGGGAGGCTCCGGGCCTGATGCGCAGCCGGCTCACCGTCAACCGGGACGGCCGTCCGCTGCTGGACCAGGAACTGGCCTGCGGCCCCGGAGCACCGGACGGCTGGGACGGCCCGGCGGGGCTCTGGGGGTACCGTGCGATCGGTCAGCTCCTGGTGGTGGACCCGGAGTTCGAAGCGGCTCCGCCGCAGGCCGGGATGGTCGGGGAGTTCGCGGCGGCCACCCCGCTGGCGGGCCCCGCGGTCCTGGTCACGGCGCTGGCCCCGGACGCGCTGAGACTGCGCGAACTGCTCGACGAGGCCTGCCGGACCTACGGTTGGTGAAGCTCCGGACGAACGGGGTCCGAACACGGGACGAACCAGACACCGCTCAGCGGTACACGCATTTCCGGATATCGGGTTGGCAAAGAACATGGCCGTGCTCTGTCGCACGGTCCATGTGAGGCGAAAGTATCCCCCTGCACGCCGACACCCACCCACCCGCCCGAACCACGCCGCCCATGGCGGCAGATGACGCAGGGGGAACAACCACGTGATACGCAACGCGGCGCTGGGGAGCGCCGCCACACTGATCACCGGCACGCTGGCGGCGAGCCTGCTGCTCGCCCCGTCCGCCTCGGCCGCCCAGGCCTTCCCGTCCGGACGTGACAACGGTGCGGCCGAAGCGATCGGTACGCAGATCGCCGCCGCCCGTGCGGCGCAGGCCGGTATCGACTGGAAGGACTGTCCTGCCGACTGGGGCTTCGCGGCCCCCATCCAGTGCGGCTATGTGAAGGTCCCGCTGGACTACAAGAAGCCCTTCGGCAAGACGATCGACCTGGCGGTCGACCGCGCCGTCAGCACCGGCACCAAGGAAGAGCGCCAGGGCGCGCTCGTCTACAACCCCGGTGGTCCCGGTGGCTCCGGCATGCGCTTCCCGCGCCGCGTCACCACCAAGAGCCCGCTGTGGGTCAACACCTCCAAGGCGTACGACTTCGTGGGCTTCGACCCCCGCGGCGTCGGCCACTCGGCGCCGATCTCCTGCATCGACCCGCAGGAGTTCGTCAAGGCCCCCAAGGCCGACCCGGTCCCGGACAACGAGGCCGACAAGCGCGCCCAGCGCAAGCTCGCGGCCGGGTACGCGGACGGCTGCAAGGAGCGCAGCGGCGAGATGCTGCCGTTCATGACCACGCCGAACATCGCGCGTGACCTGGACGTCATCCGCGCCGCCCTCGGCGAGAAGAAGCTGAACTTCCTCGGCGTCTCCTACGGCACCTACATCGGCGGGGTCTACGCGACCCTGTTCCCGACCCACGTGCGCCGCATGATCGTCGACAGCGTGGTCAACCCCGACCAGGACAACATCTGGTACGAGGCCAACCTCGGCCAGGACGTCGCCTTCCAGATGCGCTGGAACGACTGGCAGGACTGGGTCGCCAAGAACGACGCCTCCTTCCACCTCGGCGACACCCGCGCCAAGGTCCAGGCCAAGTGGGAGGCGCTGCGCGCCAAGGCCAAGGCCAACCCGCTCGGTGGCGTGGTCGGTCCGGCCGAGCTCCTGGGCTTCTTCCAGGGCGCCCCGTACTACGACTCCTCCTGGGTGCCCGTCGCCCAGACCTGGAGCAAGTACGAGGCCGGTGACCAGCAGGCGCTGATCGACGCCATCGCCCCCGACATGAGCGACATCGCGGGCAACATCGCCTCGGAGAACGGCAACGCCGTCTACACCGCCGTCGAGTGCGCCGACGCCAAGTGGCCGACCAGCTGGACCAAGTGGGACCGGGACAACACCAAGCTCAACGCCAAGTACCCGTTCCTGACCTGGTCCAACGCGTGGATGAACCTGCCCTGCGCGACCTGGAAGTCCAAGCAGAGCAACCCGATCGAGGTCGGCGCCAAGCACGGTCTGGCCCCGGTCCTGATCGTCCAGTCCGAGCGGGACGCGGCCACGCCGTACGAGGGCGGTGTCTCGCTCCACAAGCGGCTCGCCGGTTCCCGTCTGATCACCGAGCAGAACGCCGGCTCGCACGGTGTCACCAGCCTGTTGAACCCCTGCATCAACAGCCGCGTGGACACCTACCTGCTCACCGGCAAGGTCGACGCCCAGGACGTGAAGTGCGGTCCGCACGCCACTCCGGTCGCGCCGGCCCCGGCCGCGGCGAAGTCCCTCGCCAAGACCGCGGTCGCGGACGCGCAGGCGCTCGAGGAGCTCCCGTCCGTCCGTTAGCAGCACCCGGTAGCCGAAACGGCTCCATGTGAACGGGAGAAGGCTCAGCGCATCCTGCGCCGGGCCTTCTTCCGTGCTTCCTCTTCCTCGGCCTTGACCTCGGCGGCGTACCGGTCCACGTACTCCTGGCCCGACAGCGCGAGGATCTCGTACATGATCTCGTCGGTGACGGCCCGCAGCACGGCCCGCTCACCCTCCATCCCCTCATAGCGGGAGAAGTCCAGCGGCCGGCCGAAGCGGATCGTGACCCGCCGGATGCTCGGGATCTTCTGCCCGGGAGGCTGGATCTCGAAGGTGCCGACCATCGCGCACGGTACGACGGGCACCTTGGCGCCCAGCGCCATGGCCGCGACCCCCACCTTTCCCTTGTAGAGCCGCCCGTCGTGGGAGCGGGTGCCCTCGGGGTAGATGCCGAGCAGCTCGCCCTTGGAGAGCACTCCGAGCCCCTCGCGCAGCGCGGCCTGGCCGGCGTCCTTGCCGGAGCGGTCCACCGGGATCTGCCCCGCACTGCGGAAGAAGGCGGCGGTGAGCCGCCCCTTCACGCCGGGGCCGGTGAAGTACTCGGCCTTCGCGAGGAAGGTGATGCGCCGCTTGAGGATCGCGGGCATCAGGAAGTGGTCGGAGAAGGAGAGGTGGTTGCCCGCGACGATCGCGGCCCCGTCCTCGGGGATGTTCTCCAGCCCTTCGATCCGGGGCCGGAACAGCAGCCGCAGCAGCGGCCCGAGGATCACGTGCTTGAGCAAGTGGTAGAACACCAGGCCGCTCCCGTCGACATCCCGTTGTCACGGACATCTTACGGACGGTCAGCCGCGAACCGGAGGGGTCGGTGGGACCGGGCCCGAGGGCGGGCCGGACTTCCCGTTCGGGGCAGGGGGGAATCGGGGAGGGCGCGGGGGGCGTTCGCGCACTCACACGCCGCGCGAGGCGGCCATCGCCGCGGTCAGCAGCCCCAGCACCACCCAGCCGAACCACAGCCAGCCGTTGCTGCCGAGGGCCGCCGAGTACGTGGCGATTACCACCAGGGAGGCGAAGGTCATCACGGCCATCGCCCTCACGGATCCGGTCATGCCCCATGGTGGCGCCTGAAGGCGGTCCTCCGCTACTGGCCACGCGCCTGGAGCGAGGCGAGATATGAGTTGTACGCCGCCAGCTCCTGATCGCCGTTGCGGTCCTCGGACCGGTCGGAGCGCTTCGCCGCTCGCTGCTCCGAGTGGTACCACTGGTAGACCAGGGCGATGAGCACCAGCACCGAGGGAATCTCGCTGAAGGCCCAGGCGATGCCGCCGCCCCACTGCTGGTCCAGGAGCGGGTCGATGCCCAGGGAGGCCGGCGGGTTCGAGTACGTCTTGATCATCGGCTGGCTCGCCATCATCAGCGCGATGCCGAAGAAGGCGTGGAAGGGCATTCCGGCGAACAGCTCCAGCATGCGCATCACGTAGCCGGGGCGGTGCGGGCCCGGGTCCACGCCCATGATCGGCCAGAAGAAGACGAGGCCGACGGCGAGGAAGTGCACCATCATGGCGATGTGGCCGGTCTTGGACTCCATCAGGAAGTCGAAGATCGGGGTGAAGTAGAGACCGTAGAGGCTCGCGATGAACAGCGGGATCGTGAACACCGGATGGGTGATCACCTTCATGTAGCGGCTGTGCAGGAGCATCAGCAGCAGCTCGCGCGGGCCCTTGTGGCCGCGGGCGGCCGGCGCCAGCGCGCGCAGCGCCAGCGTCACCGGGGCGCCGAGCAGCAGCAGGATCGGGCTGAGCATGCTGATCACCATGTGCTGGACCATGTGCACGCTAAACATGACCATGCCGTAGTCGTTCAGCTTGGTGCACATCATCAGCATCACCGTCAGCACGCCGATGGTGAATGCCACCGTCCGGCCGACCGGCCAGGAGTCCCCGCGCCGCAGCAGCCGCACCACACCCCACCCGTACAGGGCGAGGCCCAGGAGCGAGCCGATCAGGAAGAAGGCGTCGAAGGAGAACTCCAGCCCGCGCCCGAGGGTGAAGGGTGGCAGGTCCATGTTCATATCCATGTCCATGCCGGCGTGCGCGAGGTAACTCAATCTCTTCACTCCCTTGACCCGTGGTGCCCCACCACAGTAATGCCGCCCCCGGAGGTGAAAGCCTCCGGGGGCGCGCATTACGGGAACAACAGGGAGAAGGGGGGAAAGATCACAGGACGTTCTGCGCCTCGGCGTACCGCTCGGCGGGAACCGTCTTGAGGGTCTGCACCGCGTCGTCGAGTCGCACCATCACGATGTCCGTGCCGCGCAGCGCCGTCAGCATCCCGAACTCGCCCCGGTGAGCCGCCTCCACGGCGTGCCAGCCGAAGCGGGTGGCCAGCACCCGGTCGTACGCGGTGGGCGTGCCGCCGCGCTGCACGTGGCCCAGGATGACCGGCCGGGCCTCCTTGCCGAGGCGGTCCTCCAGCTCGACGGCGAGCCGGTTGCCTATGCCGGCGAACCGCTCGTGCCCGTACATGTCGGTGCCGCCCTCCTCGAGCGCCATCGAGCTGCCCGCGGCGGGCTTGGCGCCCTCGGCGACCACGACGATCGCGAACCGCTTGCCCTGCGAGAAGCGATCGCCGACGATCGCGGTCAGCTCCTCGATGTCGAAGGGCCGCTCCGGCACGACGATCGCGTGCGCGCCGGCCGCCATGCCCGAGTGCAGGGCGATCCAGCCGGTGTGGCGGCCCATGACCTCCACGACCATCACGCGCTGGTGGGACTCGGCGGTGGTCTTCAGGCGGTCCAGCGCCTCGGTGGCGACCCCGACGGCCGTGTCGAAGCCGAAGGTGACGTCGGTGGAGGCGATGTCGTTGTCGATGGTCTTGGGGACGCCGACGATCGGCAGACCGCCCTGCGAGAGCAGGTTCGCGGCCTTGAGGGTGCCCTCGCCGCCGATCGGGATGATGGCGTCCAGGCCGAGGTCCGCCACGTGGCCGCGGGCCCGCTCCACGCCGTCGCGCAGATGGGCGGGCTGGACCCGGGAGGAGCCCAGAATCGTTCCGCCTCGGGCCAGGATGCCGCTGACGGCGTCCAGGTCGAGCTTGCGGTAGTCGCACTCCAGCAGACCGCGCCAGCCGTCGTGGAAGCCGATGACCTCGTCCCCGTGGTCGACGACGGCGCGGTGTACGACGGAGCGGATGACGGCATTGAGCCCGGGGCAGTCGCCTCCGGAAGTGAGCACACCAATGCGCATGGCAGGAAGGACCTTT
The DNA here is from genome assembly GCF_057834465.1 of Streptomyces sp. GL_140. Classification (NCBI taxonomy): domain Bacteria; kingdom Bacillati; phylum Actinomycetota; class Actinomycetes; order Kitasatosporales; family Streptomycetaceae; genus Streptomyces; species Streptomyces sp. GL_140. Next base: position 1,351,974 of record NZ_CM174404.1, on the reverse strand, counting down.
GCAACGTGGGCCGACGACCGGACCACGTCGTCCGGTTGGAACTACCCTGCACCCTACAAGTCGATCCCCGGTGGACTGAACCATCCTCCACATGCTGGTCAGCCCAGTCGTACGAAAACACGTCGGCCCGGATCCCCCTGGGGGAATCCGGGCCGGACGGCAGGCGAACGCAAGGCCGCCGGGAGGCTACGCGGGCTGCGTGGCCGCCGAGATCCGCTCCGCGCGCAGGGCGTCGTACCAGCGGTCGTCGATGGGCGGCAGCGCGTTCACGTCGAGGGCCAGCTTCAGCAGCAGGTCCGCGATCTGCGGGTTGCGGGCCATCACGGGACCGTGCATGTAGGTGCCGAACACCGTGTCGTTGTACGCGCCCTCGGTGCCGTCCCCGGTGCCGTTGCCCCGGCCCATCGTGACCCGTGCGAACGGCCTCGCCGTCGGGCCGAGGTGGGTGACGCCCTGGTGGTTCTCGAACCCCGTCAGCTGCGGCAGGCCGAGCCGCGGGTCGATGTCCGCGAGGACGTCGCCGACGCACCGCTCGCCCTCGCCGCGCACGGTCACCACGTCCAGCAGGCCGAGGCCCTGCTGGCGCTCGCCGACGTCGTTGACGAACTCCTGGCCCAGGATCTGGTAGCCGGCGCAGACGGAGAAGACGATCGCCCCGTTCGAGACGGCCCGCTCCAGACCGCCGTCGCGCACCAGGCGCTCCGCGGCCAGCCGCTGCGGCCGGTCCTCGCCGCCGCCGATCAGGTAGATGTCGCCCGAGGTGGGGATCGGCTGGTCGCTGCGCACGTCCACGCGCTGCACGTCCAGTCCGCGCCGACGGGCCCGGCGCTCCACGACGAGGGCGTTGCCCTGGTCTCCGTACGTGCTGAGCAGGTCGGGGTAGACCCACACCAGACGCAGGCTGTTGTCGCTCATGCTCTTGTCCTTATGGGTACTAGTTGCCGACGCGGCGGCGCACGTCCTGGAAGGCGGTGTAGTTGGCGATCAGCTCGATCTGTCCGGGCGGCGCCAGCTGCACGGCCTCGTCGAGGGTCTCGCACACCCGGAAGTCCAGGCCCGCGACCTCCAGGCGGACCGCGAGGTCCAGCTTGCGGTCGCCGATCACGAAGATCGGGTGCCCGGCCAGGCGCGGGTAGTCCACGTCCCACAGCCACGAGGTGTCGGTGCCGTCCGCGCCGCGCGCGTTCACCGAAAGGATCACCGGGGTCGGCGGCGGGTCGATCAGCGAGAAGGTCTCCAGCCAGCCGGCCGGGTTCTTCGCGAGCAGGAGCCGCAGTTCGCGGCCCTGGAAGCTCACCACGTCGTAGCGTCCGGCGACGGCCTGCACCTGGTACATCCGCTCCAGCGCCACCTGCGGCGGGACGCCGAAGACGGCGGCCACGGCGGCGGAGGTGGCCGCGTTCGCCTTGTTGGCGCGGCCCGGCAGCTGGAGGTTGATCGGCCAGGCGCTGCCGTGCGGGTCGAGCACGTGGTCGCCGGAGAGCACCCAGCTCGGGGTGGGACGCCGGAAGCCGCACTCGCCGCAGTACCAGTCGTCGCCCGGACGCTGCATGACGCCACCGCAGGAGGGGCACGACCAGGCGTCGTCCTTCCACTCCTGGCCGGCGGCCACCCACACCACGTTCTGCGAGGACGAGGCCGCCCACACGATCAGGGGATCGTCCGCGTTGGCGATGACGACCGCCTTGGAGCCGGAGAGGCCCTCGCGCCACTTCTCCGCGAGCATCCGGGTCTCGGCGGCGCGGTCCAGCTGGTCGCGGGAGAGGTTGAGCAGGGCGATCACCTTGGGGGTGACGTCCCGGGCCACCCCGGCCAGGTACTTCTCGTCCACCTCGATGACGCCGTAACGGGCGTCCGAGCCGCCCGCCAGGGCGGAGGTGATGCCCGCGGGCATGTTCGCGCCCAGCGCGTTGGAGACGACCGGACCGCTGGCCCGCAGGGCCTCCGCGATCAGCCGGGTCGTCGTGGTCTTGCCGTTCGTCGCCGAGACGAGGACGACGTCGAGATGCTGCGCCAGCGCGCCGAGAAGATCGGGGTCGAGCTTGAGCGCGACCTTGCCTCCGATCACCGATCCGCTTCCGCGTCCCGCGGCCCGCGACACCGCCGCTGCGGCCTTGCCCGCCGTCACGGCCAGCTTGGCCCGCGGCGAAAGCGGCTCTGTGTTGCCTGCCATCGTCCCTTGTCCTCCTTGCGTCGGTCGCCCCCAGCCTATCCAGTACCTGCCCGCGCCCCGACCGCGGCGCCCCCGGTCCGCCGAAGATCTCCTCATATAGTCGCCCGTCGTACTCTTACGGCCATGCGACAGCGCCCCATCCCCGGTACCTCCGGCATCGTCCGCACCATGAGCCTGCTGGGCGACCCGGTGCTCCATTCCGCTTGCGCGGAGGTCACCGAATTCGGCCCGGCCCTCGACCGGCTCATCGAGGACATGTTCGCCACGATGTACGCGGCCCAGGGCGTGGGCCTGGCCGCGAACCAGATCGGCGTGGGGCAGCGGGTGTTCGTCTACGACTGCCCCGACGACGAGGACGTGCGCCACGTGGGGCACATCGTCAACCCGCGCCTGGTCTCGGTCGACGGGGGCGAGTTCCCGGGCCCCGAGGGCTGCCTGTCCCTGCCGGGGCTGGAGGCCTCCACGTCCCGCTTCGACGAGGCCGTCGTCGAGGGGGTCACCTCCGACGGTGCGCCGGTGCGGGTGTCGGGGACGGGGTTCTTCGCCCGGTGCCTCCAGCACGAGTGCGACCACCTGGCCGGCGGTGTGTACGCGGAGCGGGTCACGGGGCTGCGCGCGCGCAGGCTGCGCAAGCAGATCCGTAAGACCGACTGGGGCGCCGCCGGGATCCACGCGCTGGGGGAGTGAGCCCGGTGGGGCCGAACCGTCAGAAGCCGGGGCCGTCCTCGCGGTTGCCGGCCGTGGCCAGGCGGCCCCAGAGGAGGTCGGTGAGGCCGGTGACGAGCTCCGCGCGCTCGCACGGCCGCTCGCCGAGCCACCAGTCGCCCGCGGCGTGCATCATGCCGACGATCCCGTGACCCCACACCCGGGCCAGGCGTTCGCCGCCGGGACCGAGGTCCACGCGCTCGCCGATCACCTGCGCCAGCTCCTCGCCGAGGCGCCGCAGCAGCGGGGCCGAGTGCAGGCCCACGTCGAAGCCGCGCTCGGTGGCCTGGGAGTCCTCGGCCGGATGCATGAGGAAGCGGTAGACCTGCGGGCGGGCCTCGATGGCGGCGAGGTAGGTGTCGAGGGTGGCCTCCACCCGGCGGCGGCGCTCGGCGGGGGCGTCGAGCGCCGCCCTCAGCGAGTCGAGCAGGGCGTCCGTGTGCCGGACGGCGAGGGCCTGGTAGAGGCCCGCCTTGTCGCCGAAGTGCCGGTAGAGGATCGGCTTGGTGATGCCGGCCTCGGCGGCGATGGCGTTCATGGACGCCTTCGGCCCGTCCCTGAGGACGACCCTGTCGGCCGCCTCCAGCAGTTCCCGCCGCCGGCGCTCGGCCGTTCCCGGCTCGCCGGCCTGCTGTGTGCTCTCCATGACGTGTTCCACTCCCCGCCCTTGCGATGTCCTGACGCCCACGCAACGTAACACCCCGCACACCCTGGCGATCTCATCGGCGGTCCGCCATCGCTGCTGCTTGACAGTGCTTACCGGCCGGTAACAGACTGGACGCACAGTTGGGGTTACCGTTGGTAACCGCTTGTACGGCAGCGCGATACGAAAGCTGGAGGGGACATGGCGGAATTCACCATGGAGCTGAACGACGACCAGAAGCAGGTACGGGACTGGATCCACGGCTTCGCCGCCGACGTGATGCGCCCCGCCGCCGCGGAATGGGACGAGCGCGAAGAGACTCCGTGGCCCGTCATCCAGGAAGCCGCGAAGCTCGGCATCTACTCGCTCGACTTCTACGCCCAGCAGTTCTTCGACCCCACCGGCCTCGGCATCCCGATGGCCATGGAAGAGCTGTTCTGGGGCGACGCGGGCATCGCGCTGTCCATCGTCGGTACCGGGCTCGCCGCCATCGGCGTCGTCGCCAACGGCACCGAGGAGCAGATCGGCACCTGGATCCCGCAGATGTACGGCACCCCCGACGACGTGAAGGTCGCCGCCTTCTGCTCCTCCGAGCCGGACGCGGGCTCCGACGTCGGCGCGATGCGCACCCGCGCCGTCTACGACCAGGCGAAGGACGAGTGGGTGCTCAACGGCACCAAGACCTGGGCGACCAACGGCGGCATCGCCAACGTCCACATCGTCGTGGCCGTCGTCGACCCCGAGCTCGGCACCAAGGGCCACGCCTCCTTCATCGTGCCGCCGGGCACCCCCGGCCTCTCCCAGGGCCAGAAGTTCAAGAAGCACGGGATCCGCGCCTCGCACACCGCCGAGGTGGTCCTGGAGGACTGCCGGATCCCCGGCTCCTGCCTGCTGGGCGGCAAGGAGAAGCTGGACGAGCGCCTCGCGCGGGCCCACGAGCGGGCCAGGGCGGGCGGCGGCGAGCGGGTCAAGAACGCCGCGATGGCCACCTTCGAGGCCTCCCGGCCCGCCGTCGGAGCCATGGCCGTGGGCACGGCGCGCGCCGCGTACGAGGTCGCCCTCGACTACGCGAAGACCCGTACGCAGTTCGGCCGGCCGATCATCGACAACCAGGGCGTCGCCTTCCAGCTCGCCGACATGCGCACCTCCATCGACGCGGCCCGTCTGATGGTCTGGCGCGCCTCCTGGATGGCGGTCGCGGGCAAGCCGTTCACCTCGGCCGAGGGCTCGATGTCGAAGCTGTTCGCGAGCGAGGTCGCCAAGAAGGTCACCGCGCAGGCGGTCCAGATCCTGGGCGGCAACGGCTTCACCCGCGAGTACCCGGTGGAGCGCATGCACCGGGACAGCGCGATCTACACCATCTTCGAGGGCACCAGCGAGATCCAGCGGCTGGTGATCGCGCGCACGATCTCGGGCATGCCGATCCGCTAGCGCGGGGCAGGACACCCCCTGGCAGGGGCCTCGTCAGCGCAGGAGGCCCCGTAGGGCGCGGCCGAAGAGGAAGCGGGCCGCGGCGGCCGTCAGGGGGTCCAGGAGGCGCGGGAGGCCGCGCAGGCGCAGGTCCTCGCGCCACTCGGCCTCGCAGCCGCCGCCGGGCGCCGGGCGGATTTCGATCTCCGCCCAGCCGGTCACCGCGCTGCCGCGCTTGACGAGGCGGACCAGGCCCGGGGACGCGTCGCCGGGGGGCTCCCAGACGGTCACTTCCATCGGGTCGTCGAACGTGATGCTTCCCACGCCCGTGCGCGCCGTGAAGCGCGTTCCGACGTGCGTGGGAGGCGTCGTCTCGATGATCGTCCGGGTGAGCGGAACCTGCGATCCGTGGCGTTCCCAGTCGGTCAGCCGCCGCCACGCCTCCGCGGGTGCGAGACGAGTTCGGTGAATGATCCGGATAGCGGGCATGAGCGCATGGTAATCGGGCATACACACCCTGAACTGGACCGCCAATATGGGTTCCGTCCAGGGGTGGCGATCAGTAATACTCACCGCCACCGTGGATCGCGGATTCGACCGGGTGACCACCGGCCCTCCCGCCCCACTCTGCGAGGAGGTGCGCCATGTGCTCCCACCAGCCCCCCTGCCCGACCGCCGACAGCGCCGATCACGACGCCGCCCGCACCGTGGCCTTCCATCCCGAACAGGGCTGGAGTCTGCTCTGCAACGGCGCAGTGGTTTTCGACGACACAGGTGAACTGCTCCCCGACGGCCGCACGGTGGAACCCCGCCGCCCGGCCCTGGTCTGAGCGAGGAGGCAGCATGCGCCAGCAGCTGATCCGCAAGCCCGTCCCCAAGCCCGCCCCCCGAGACCTGGATCTGCGCACACCGTCGGGCAGACCCCTCCCGTACTGACGGGAGCCCCGGGATTACGCGGTGTCCACCGGCCGCAGCCTCAGCCGGTGGGCGCCGAAGCACCACCCAGGAAGGCGTTCTCGTACGCCTCGTCGCCGATCGCGGCCCTGGCCTGCCGCTCTCCCTGGTCGCGCAGCGCCGTCAGCGAGGGCGATCCCATCTGCGGCCGCCCGACGGTGCGCCACCACGCGTGCCCCGTGCCCAGCAGCCGCGCCGCCAGTTCGCCGTCGCCCATGGCCGCCACCGCCGCCGCGAGCAGGTCCAGGCCGAGCGCGATGCCGAAGCGGTCGCCCAGCAGCCGCTTGCCCGACAGCATCGCCCGTGCGTGCCGGGCCGCCTCCCCGTGGTGGCCGAGCCCCAGGGCCGCGACGGCCAGGACGTAGTCCGCGTACGCCCGCAGCCAGCGCTCGCCCAGCTCCGCGCAGGCCTCGCGCAGCCCTTCCGCCTCGTGCATGGCCTCCTCGAAGCGCCCGAGGTCGCACAGGGCGTAGGCGGTGGCCAGTCGGCACAGCAGCCACCCCGGGCCGCTGGTGCGGCCGCCGTGGCCCGCGCGGGCCCGGGGACCCGCCAGCGCCAGCGCCCGTACCGGATCGCCCGGCATCAGCACCGCGACCGCGAGCAGATAGGCCGCGCGCAGCTCCGGTTCCGGGTCGGCCAGCCCGGCCGCGGCCCGGATGCACTCCTCGCCGACCTGCTGGGCCGTCTCCAGGTCGCCCTGGAGCAGCGCCGTCAGCCCCAGCGCCCACAGGCCCTGGGTGTACGCCGCTCCGGTGTGCCGGGCCGCGGTCAGGGCCCGTTCCACGAAGGCCCGGCCCTCGTGGACGTGCCCGCAGGAGAACCAGAAGAACCACAGGGCTCCGGCCGTCTCCAGGGCCGCCGCGGGATCCGAGCCGATCAGATGCTCCAGGGCGGTACGCAGCTGCGCGTGCTCCGCGGTCATCCTGCGGTACCAGTCCACCTGGCCGGGGCCCAGCCATCCCCGGTCGGCGGCCTGTGAGAGCGCCGCGTACCAGTGGGCGTGCCGGTCGGCGAGGGTCCGCACCTCGCCGAGCTCCGCCAGCCAGTCCTGGCCGTACTCGCGGATCGTGTCGAGCATCCGGTAGCGGGCGCCCGCGCCCCGCTCCCGCACGAGCCGCACCACCGACTTCGCGACCAGGCCCGCCAGCACGCGCTCCACGTGCCCTGCGGGCAGCGGGCCGCCCGAGCAGACCGCCCGCGCGGCGGGCAGGTCGAAGCCCCCGGTGAACACCGAGAGCCGGGCCCACAGGAGCCGCTCCACCGGCTCGCACAGCTCGTGGCTCCAGCCGATGGTGGTCCGCATCGTCTGGTGCCGGGGGAGCCGGGCGGCGGAGATGTCGGACAGCAGGTCGAAGCGGACGCCGAGGCGCTCCGCCATCTGCTCCAGGGTCCACAGCCGCATCCGGGCGCCGGCCAGTTCGAGGGCGAGCGGGATCCCGTCCAGGCGGCGGCACACCTCCAGGGCCAGGGCCGCCCGCTCCGGATCGGCGAAGGCGGCCCCGGCCTGGGGGGTGGCGGCCAGGGCGCGGGCCCGGAAGAGGGCGAGGGCGTCGCTGTCGGGGCCGTCGCAGGGCAGCGGACTGACCTCGACCACCTTCTCGCCGGCGGAGCCGACCGGTTCGCGGGAGGTGATCAGCACCGTCAGTCCGGGTGCGGACTGCAGGAGTTCACTGACGAGGTGGCGGCACGCGGTCACCAGGTGCTCGCAGGTGTCGAGGACGAGCAGCAGCTCCTTGTCGGCCATCCACGCGCACAGTTCCTCGTCCAGCGGGCGCGGTGACTGGTTGGCGAGACCGAGGGTGTGCGCGATGGTGGCGGTGAGCAACTCGGCGTCGCGCAGGGGCGACAGCTCCACCCACCAGACGCCGTCACGACGGCGCTGGCGGGCATCCGCGGCGGCGCGCAGCGCGAGCCTGGACTTCCCCACGCCGCCGACGCCCGTGAGCGTGACCAGCCGCTGCGCGCGCAGCAGTTCGTACAGCAGGCCGAGTTCACGCTCGCGGCCCACGAAACTCGCCGTCTCCGGCGGGAGGTTTCCCGGCACGGCGCCAGAGTCTGGCTCAGGCGGGCCGCCCGCGGGATCTGGCTGATTGTTGTTGACCGAGTACTCACCGAACACGCATGTATTGTGCGCGATCTTCTTTCCCCGCAGTGCCGTTCGGGGCAGATCGGAGGGACGGAGTCTGGCTACGGGCCGACGAGCACGACCCGCCGTTCGACGGAGAAGGCCCCCCAGTTGCCGTCGGGCAGCCGGGCCCGCAGCTTCACCGTCCATACGGTGCCCGCCGGTTCGGTGACCGCGAGGCGGTGTTCCGCGTGGCCGGCCGGGACCGCGCCCTTGCCGAACTGGATGACGGTGGTGGGACGGCCGTTGACGTAGAGCTCGTACTCGCTGGTCTCCTTGCCGGTCGCAGGGGCGGTCCAGTCGAGGGCGACCGCGCCGGGTGAGGCGACCGCCGTGAACTCGGAGGGGGCGGTGTCGGGCTGCGCCCCCGCCCCGGCCGGAGTGGTCACGTCCACCGGCGGGCCGTCGGGGGAGGAGTTGTCGGCGCCGTCGCGGGCCCGGACCGTGAAGGTGTACGCGGTGCCGGGCTGGAGGTCCTCCAGGGTCGTCTCGATCGCGCCGGGGCCGACCGTGTGGATCCGGGAGGCGCCCTGGTAGATGTCGTACGCGGTGACCCCCGCGTCGTCGGAGGCAGGAGCCCAGGTCAGCAGCGCCGAGGTGGGCCCGAGCGCGCGGCCGGCCGTGCGGGGCGGGGCCGTCGGCGGCTGCCGGTCCTCTGCCTTGGCCGCGGGGGTGGTGGCGGAGGCGGAGGCGCTGGGCGGCGAGGTGTTCCCGGCGGCGTCCCGGGCCCGGACCGTGAACCCGTACGCGGTCTGCGGGCTGAGCCCGGTGATGTCCACCATCGTCTTGTCGGCGGGGAGCTCGCGGACCAGTTGGCCGGCCTGGAAGACCAGGAAGGAGGTCACCCCGTCGGCGGGGGCGGCCGACTGCCACATCACGTGGACCGAAGTGGCGCTGCCCGCCTGGGCGGTGAGCTCGGCGGGGGCGGGCGGGGGCGTGGTGTCGGCCGAGGTGCACGCCGTCAGGGCGGCCGCGGCGAGGGCCAGCGTCAGCGCCAGTGCCGGTGCGGGGGGCCGCGCCGGGGACGGGGGCCCTGCTGCGGTGCGTGGCGCGGGGTGGTGCACGGCGGCGGCCTCTTCCTCCGGCTCTTAAAGGTCTAGACATGTATGGCACGCCCCGCGGCGGCCGGGCAAGACCCGCGCGTTCGTCTTCTCCGGCCCCCGTCTGGCATTATTGCGATCTCTTTGCAATAAGTAGGATTTTTCATCAGATAGTGATCGAAAGCAGCAGGGAAGTGCACAGCATGACGGCCCGGACCATACGGGGATCGGCCGGCGCGACCGCGGCCGCCGCACTCATCACGGGCCTCGCCGCCTGTTCGGGCCCCACCGGAGGAACCGCGTCCGCGGGACCGGACTCGGCCGTGGTCGGCATAGCCAACGAGCCGGAGACCCTCAGCCCCCTGCTGGGCTACGGCAAGGACGGCAATTCTAAGATCTTCGACGGGCTGCTGGCCCACGACGCGGACATGAAGCTGAAGCCGGCCCTGGCCGAGGCCCTGCCGGAGGTCTCCGCGGACGGCCTCACCTACACCTACCGGCTCCGCCAGGGCGTGAAGTTCAGCGACGGTCATCCCTTCGGCGCGAAGGACGTCGTCTTCACCTACCGGACGATCCTCCACGAGAAGACCAACAACGCCTCCAAGTCCGAGCTCGACGCGATCGCCGGCGTCGAGGCGCGGGGGGAGGACGCCGTCGTCTTCCACCTGAAGTACCCCTACGCCCCGTTCGCCGACCGGACCGTCCTGCCGATCGCCCCCGAGCACATCGCCGGTGGGCAGGACGTCAACAGCGGGGACTTCGCCGCCAAGCCCGTGGGCACCGGACCGTACGTGCTCACCGCCTGGTCCAAGGGCGAGAAGCTCAGCTTCAAGGCCAACCCGTCCTACTGGGGCGGCGAGCCCACGGTGAAGAAGTTCACCATGGCCGTCATCAAGGACGACGACGTACGCGCCACCCGGCTGCGCTCGGGGGAACTGGACGGGGCGATCCTGCCGCCGAACCTGGCCCGGTCGTTCAAGGACGACGGCGGCCGCAAGACCTACACCGCCAAGACCTTCGACTACCGCAACGTCACCATGCCCACGCACAACGAGGTCACCGGCGACGTGGCGGTCCGCCGGGCCCTCGACCTCGCCGTGGACCGCGGCGCCATGGTCGACAAGCTCCTCGAAGGCGCCGGCAAGGCCGCCTACGGCCCCGTCCCCACCGGCAGCCCGTGGTTCACGGCCGGCACGGAGCGCCCGTACGACCTCGCCGCGGCCAAGAAGATCCTCGACGAGGCGGGCTGGGTGCCCGGCGACGACGGCATCCGCGCGAAGAAGGGCCTGCGGGCCACCTTCCCGCTGTGGCACACCTCCGGGGACAAGATCCGCCAGGACCACGCGCTCGCCTTCGCCTCCGACGCCCGGAAGGCCGGCATCGAGGTCAAGATCGAGTCCGGCAGCTGGGAGGTCATCGAGCCCCGGATGAGGACCGACGCCGTCCTCGCGGGCGGCGGCTCCCCGGCCGACCCGGACTTCGACCAGTACCTGACACTGAGCTCCTCGCTCGCGGGCGACGGCTTCAACAACATGGCCCGCTACGACAACAAGACCGTCGACCAGGCACTCCTCGACGGCCGCAGGAGCGGCGACCCGGCCGTGCGCAAGAGCGCGTACGACACGGTCCAGCGCGAGCTCGTCAAGAACCCCGGCTACGTCTACCTCACCCACATCGACCACCTCTACGTGGTCAACGACAAGTGGGACGGCCCCTCCACCCAGGTGGAGCCGCACGACCACGGCCTCGGCTCCGGCCCCTGGTGGAACATCGAGAACTGGAAGCCCAAGCAGAAATGAGCCGGGCCGAGTGAACACCCGTACCGTCCGCGTTCCCTGGCGGCCGATGACGCGCATGGCCGGGCGGCGGACCCTGTTCGCCGGACCCGTCCTGCTCGTCGTGACCTTCGGGGTCTTCGCCGTCGCCGAGCTGTCCCCCTTCGACCCCGTCAAGGCCTACGCCGGCACCGCCGGGCTCACCGCCTCGCAGGCCGAACTGGACCGGCTGCGGGCCAACCTCGGCGTCGACCAGCCCCTGGTCGAGCGCTGGTGGGAGTGGCTCACCTCGGCCCTCACCGGCGACCTCGGCACCTCCGCGGTGATGCGCCAGCCGGTGGCCGACGTCATCGGCGAACGGCTCGGCTGGTCGGCGCTGCTCGCCCTCGGCGCCTTCGCGGTGGCCCTGCTGCTGGGGACCGGGCTCGGGGTGCTGGCCGCGCGCAGGCAGGGCGGGCTCCTCGACCGGGCCGCCTCCTCGCTCGCGTACACCCTCGAAGCGGCCCCGGCCTTCTGGCTGGGCCTGCTCGCCGTCTGGTTCTTCTCCGTGCGACTGGGGGTCCTGCCGTCCGGCGGGCTGACCGACGCGGGCAGCGACGTGGTCACGGCCGGGCAGGTCGCCCGCCACCTGGTGCTCCCCGCGCTGGTCCTGGGCGTCTCGCAACTGCCTTGGTTCTTCCTGTACGTCAGGCAGGGCGTGGCCGACGCACTGGAGGAGGACCCCGTACGGGGCGCTCGTGCGCGGGGCGTGGGGGAGCGGCGGGTGCTGCTCGGGCACGGACTGCGCTCGGGAATGCTCCCGATGCTGACCCTGATCGGGTCGCGGGTCCCGGAGCTGATCACCGGCGCGCTGCTGGTGGAGACCGTCTTCAGCTGGCCCGGAATCGCGGCGGCCACCGTGCAGGCCGCGACCTCCGTGGACTTCCCGCTGCTGGCCGCGCTGACGGTCCTGGCCACCGCGGCGGTCCTGGCCGGGAACCTGCTGTCCGACCTGCTGTACGGGCTGGCGGACCCGAGGGTGGGCTTCGATGGCTGACACGGACGAGCTGACCTGGCGGTCCCGTGCACCGGACCGGCGCGGGGCGCGCACGATCCGGGTGCGGACCTCGGCGGCGTGCGCGGTGCTCCTCGCGCTGGCGGTCCTGCTGGTGCCGCCGCTGGTCCAACTCGACCAGCAGGCCGTCGACTTGTCGGCAAAGCTGCTGCCGCCCTCGTGGGCCCACCCCTTCGGCACCGACGACGTGGGCCGCGACCTGCTGCTGCGCTGCCTGTACGGGCTGCGGGTCTCGCTGCTCGTCGGACTGGTGGCGGCGCTGGCCGCCACCGTCATCGGCACGGCGGTGGGCGCGGCCGCCGGGGCGCTCGGCGGATGGACGGACCGGTTCGTCATGCGCGTGGTCGACGCCCTGTCCTCGATCCCGCACCTGCTGCTGGGCATCTTCATCGTGGCGATGTTCCGGCCGGGGGTGTGGCCGGTGGTCGTCTCCGTGGCGCTGACCCACTGGCTGTCCACCGCCCGCATCGTCCGGGCCGAGGTGCTCTCGCTGCGTTCGCGGCCCTTCGTGGACGCGGCCGTCTCGGGCGGCGCCTCCCGGCTGCGCGTCACCGTCCGCCACCTCGTGCCCGGTGTGCTGCCGCAGGCCGGGCTCGCGGCCGTGCTGATGATCCCGCACGCCATGTGGCACGAGTCGGCGCTGTCCTTCCTCGGCCTCGGACTGCCCGCCCACCAGGCGAGCCTGGGCAACCTCGTCCAGACGGCCCGCGGTTCCCTGCTCGCCGGCGACTGGTGGCCCACCCTCTTCCCCGGACTGGTCCTGATCGTCCCGACCCTGGCGATCGCGGTCCTCGCGGGCGCCTGGCGCGACCGCCTCAATCCCCGCCGCCGCTCGGAGCTGACACTGTGACGGACCACACCGCAGGCGGCCCCGCGGCGCCCGTCCTCACCCTGGAGCGGCTGTCCGTCCGCTTCCGGATGCGCGGCGACCACCACGTGCGGGCCGTCACGGACGCCACCCTGGCCCTGGCCGCCGGCGAGTGCCTGGCCCTCGTGGGCGAGAGCGGGTGCGGCAAGTCCGTCCTGGCCTCCGCACTCCTCGGGCTGCTCCCCGGCAACGCCGAGACCTCCGGGTCGGCATACCTCGCCGACGGCACCGACCTCCTCGCCCTCGACGAGCGGACCCTCGCCCGGACCGTCCGGGGCCGCCGGGTCGCACTGGTCCCGCAGAGCCCGGCCGCGCACCTCACCCCGGTCCGCACCATCCGCTCCCACCTGGAGGAGACGGTCCGCGAGCTGACCGCAGCCACCAAGGCCGAGCTCCGGGAAGCGGCCGAGGCGGCCGCCGAGCGGGCCGCCTTCCCCGCCACCCACCTGGACCGCCACCCCCACGAGCTCTCCGGCGGCCTCGCCCAGCGCGCGGCCACCGCCCTCGCCCTGATCGGCGACGCCCCCCTGCTGCTCGCCGACGAGCCGACGACCGGGCTCGACCGGGACCTCGTCCACCGCACCGTCGACGAGCTCAGCGCCCACACCCGGGAGGCCGGCCGCGCGCTGCTGATGATCACGCACGACCTCGCGGCGGCCCAGCGCATCGCCGACACCGTGGCCGTCATGTACGCAGGACGCATCGTGGAAACGGCCCCCGCCGCGGCCTTCTTCGGCGATCCCGGACCTCGCCACCCCTACGCCCGCGGGCTCCTCGACGCCCTCCCGGAGCGCGCCTTCACCCCGATCCCCGGCGCCCCGCCCGAGCTGGGCGCCCTTCCGCGCGGCTGCGCCTTCGCCGCCCGCTGCCCCCGGGCCGACGCCCGCTGCCGGGCCGAGCGGCCTGCGCTCACCGAAGGGGTGGCCTGCCACCATGCTTGAGCTCACTGGCATCACCGCCGGATACGACCGCCGCGCCCCCGTCGTGCGGGGCGCGCACCTGCGCCTGGCACCCGGCGAATCCCTCGGACTGCTCGGCCCCAGCGGCTGCGGCAAGTCCACCCTGGCCAGGGTCGCCGCCCTGCTGCACCGGCCCGACCGGGGCACCGTGGCCTTCGACGGCCGCGCCGTGACCGGCTTCCGGCACCGGGCGCCGCGCTCCCTGCGCGTCGGTGTCGGCGTGGTGTTCCAGCAGCCCCGGCTGTCGGCGGACCCCCGGCTCAGGCTGCACGACCTCGTCGCCGAACCCCTCCGCGCGACCGGGCGGCGCGGCGAAGTCGACTCCGTCGTCCACGAGTTGGCGGACCGAGTCGGGATCGGCGGCGACCTGCTCGCCCGACGGCCCCACGAGGTCAGCGACGGCCAGCTGCAACGGGCCTGTCTGGCACGCGCGTTGGTGCTCCGTCCCCGCTGGCTGGTGTGCGACGAGATGACCGCGATGCTCGACGCCTCCACCACCGCGGCCCTGGTCGGCGTGGTCGAGGAGTACCGTGCGCGGACCGGCGCCGGGCTGCTGGCGGTGGGCCACGACCCCGTACTGCTCGGGCGCTGGTGCGACCGGACGACCCGCTGGGAAGAGGTCGTCAAGGATTGAAACCCGGTCACGGACGGTCAACACCCGTTTGGCGGACACGGGTTTCGCTCTGAAGGCCCTCCTTCTGCGCCACCATGGCGCCGCACAAGGAGGTGTTCCGATGGTGATCTCCCTCTCCGTCGTCGTCCTGCTCCTCGTCCTCGCGTGGATCTTCCTGCGCGGTGGCGGCCTCAAGCTGTCGCACGCGCTCGTCTGCGTGCTGCTCGGCTTCTACCTCGCGAGCAGCAGCCTGGCGGCGACGATCCACAACGGGGTCTCGGCCACGGCGGACGTGGTCGGCGGCCTGAAGCCCTGACCGGCCCCGGGGGCCCGGACCGGCTGGAGTCCTGACCGGCCGGGTCCCCGACCGGCTTCTGGGGCCCTGGCAGCCCGCCGCGCGGCCGGGGTGGTGCGGGCATACGCTGGTGCCGTTGCCTGGGTCCTCGGACGACAGGAGCTGGTGCGGTGAAACCGACCCACATCCGGCTGCGCCGGGCCTGCGCGGCCGCGGCCGCCGCGGGTGTACTGATGACCCCGGCGGTGGCCGGCTCCGCCTACGGGGCGGGCACTGCGCCGCCCTCCGCCTCCGCCGCGGCCACCCCCTCCCCGGGGACCGGCACGCAGTTCGTGCAGCTCACACCGGCCGTGGCGGCGAAACTGGACGCGGCCGTGCGCGAGGTCATGCGGGAGGCGAAGGTGCCCGGCGTGACCGTGGGGCTGTGGGCCCCCGGCAAGGGGAGCTACGTCAAGACCTTCGGCGTGGCGGACAAGGCGACCGGGGCGCCCATGAGGACCGGGCTCCGCGTGCGGATCGGCAGCGAGACCAAGACGTTCACCGTCACCGCCCTCCTCCAGCAGGTCGACCGGGGCAAGGCCGCCCTGGACGACCCCATCGGCAAGTACGTCGCGGGCGTTCCGAACGGCGACCGCATCACCCTGCGCGAACTGGCGGGCATGCGCAGCGGGCTGTTCAACTACAGCCTGGACCCGGGCTTCATCAAGAAGCTCGAGGCCGACCCGGAACAGAGCCTCACACCACAGCAGTTGCTCGACTACTCCTTCAAGCACCCCGTGCAGTTCCAGCCGGGCGAGAAGTTCGACTACTGCAACACCAACCTGATCCTGCTCGGCCTGGTCGTCGAGAAGATCACCGGCAGACCGCTCCACGAGGTCATCGGGCAGGACGTGCTGGAGCCGGCCGGACTGCACCGGACGCTCATGCCCATCGGTACGGAGTTCCCCGACCCGCACGCACACGGCTACAGCGACCAGACGGCCTCGGGCAGGACCGAGGACGTGACCGACTGGAACCCCTCCTGGGCCTGGGCGGCCGGGGCTATGATCTCCGACCTCCAGGACCTGCGCAGCTGGGCGCGGACCCTGGCCACCGGAACACTGCTGAAGCCCGCGACCCAGGCCGAGCGGCTGAAGACCACACCGATGGACCTTCCCGGTACCGGCTACGGGCTGGGCATCTTCAACGTCCAGGGCTGGATAGGCCACAACGGATCACTGCCCGGCTACGAGGTCCTCCCGGTCTACCTGCCCGAGGCGCAGGCGACCATGGTCCTCCTCCTGAACACCGACTCCCTGACCGACGGGCAGGAGCCCAGCACCCTCCTCGGCCAGGCGATCACGAGCATCGTGTCCCCGGACCACGTGTATCCCACGGCGAAGCGGATCGGCCCGGAACCGGCCGGCGGCGGACGCTGAGCGGACCGGCTCGATCGGCCGGTGAGCGACTGGCGGGCGACCGGCTGTCGCCCGTACGTGAATCATCCGGTTCTTCCATGGACTCCTTCGGCAGCGCGACCTAGCGTCTGGCGCCGGCGCGACGTCAGACGCGGTGTCAGCAGAGCCGCAGACCATGGAGGAAGTCCGGATGTTCCGAAGAGCGCTGAACCGCGCGGTGCTGCCGGCCCTCGCCGCCTTCGCGGTGATCAGCGGCGGCTTCTCCCGGGCCGCCGCCGAGGGGATACCCCTGGCCCCCGGGCACCGCCTGGTCAGCCACTACGAAGGCAGTCCCGCCACCGCCGCTCCGCTGACCGGCCAGGCCCCGCCGCAACATCCCTTCCTCGCGCCCAACGGCCGCAGCGGCATGCACTCGGACGCGGCCGGCAGTGCCACCTCGCCCTGGTCCGGGCCGCTCGGCAGGAAGCCGGAGGTGACCAGTGAGAAGATCGCCGCCCTCGGCGGCGAATGCGCCACCGCCACCTTCGACTCGGCCGGCCGGCTGGTCACGGTGTGCGGCACCTTCAGCGGCTTCAAGGTCGAGCTGCTGGAGCCCCGTACGCTCGCCCCGCTCGCGGAGTACCAGCTCCCGCAGCGCTCCTCCACGGTCCGGGCGATCAGCACGCTCGACCTCTCGAAGATCTTCAAGGACACCTCGGGCGGCGCCTACTTCTACCTGGACAACGAGGACCGGGCGGTGCTGGCCGACTCCCGCCAGCACATCCTGCGGCTCTCCCACGTCCAGGGTCCGGACGGCACCTGGCGGTTCGAGGCCGACGACGACTGGGACCTCACCGGCCAGGTCCCGCACGACTGCGCGGACTGGAGCAACCTGCGGCCCACCGGCACCTGCGACCCCGTCACCTCCGTGATGCCCGACTGGAACGGCCGCATCTGGTGGGTCACCCGCCAGGGCCGGGTCGGCACCGTGGACCCGGCGACCTCGCGGATCCGGTCGATCCGGCTGCCGGGGGAGGAGATCCAGAACTCCTTCTCGGTGGCCGAGGACGGCGTATCCATCGTCACCGACCACGCCCTCTACAGCTTCCGCGCCGACGCCGACGGCACTCCCGTCGCGCAATGGCGCCAGACGTACGACCGGGGTACGGGGACCAAACCCGGCTCGGTGAACCAGGGCTCGGGCACCACCCCGGACCTCTTCGGCGACGGCTACGTCGCGATCACCGACAACGCCGACGACCGGATGAACGTCCTGGTCTTCAGGCGGGGTGCGGACGTGCCGGAGGGGCAGCGGCTGGTGTGCCGGGTCCCGGTCTTCGGGCCGGGCGCCTCGACCACCGACAATTCCCTCATCACGTGGGGCAACAGCATCGTCGTGGAGAACAACTACGGCTACGAGAACATCACCTCTCTGGTCCTCGGCAGGTCGGTCGTCGGCGGCGCCAGCCGCATCGACGTCAGGGCCGACGGCAGCGGCTGCGACACGGTCTGGCAGAGCGCGGTCCGCTCGCCCTCCGTCGTCCCGAAGCTCTCCACCGGGAACGGGCTGCTGTACTTCTACGAGAAGGAACCGAACATCTGGGGGATCGACGCCTGGTACCTGACGGCGGTGGACTTCCGCACCGGCGAGCGACGCTGGCGCCGGCTCACCGGCACGGGCCCGCTGTACGACAACAACTGGGCCCCGATCACCCTGGGCCCCGACGGCACGGCGTACGTGGGCGTCTTCAACGGCATCGTCGCCGTCCGAGACGGCGACTGACGCGCGACCGGGCGCCGCCTCAGCCGCCGACGCGTTCGATGGCCACCATCGCCGCGTCGTCCCCCAGCAGGCCGCCCGGTGCGTGGGCCAGGAGGTCCGCGCACAGGTGGCGCAGGAGGGCGTCCGGGCCGTCGCCGGGCCAGTCCGCGGCCCGCTCGGCGAGCGGGTAGAACACCCCCGAGGCGTCACGTGCCTCGATGACTCCGTCCGTGTACAGGAGCACCACGTCGCCCGGCTCGAAGGGGAAGGACTGGGCCGCGAAGCCGGTCTCGACGAACTCCGCGAGGCCCAGCGGCGGAGCCGGATGGTCCACCTGGAGGGGTACGACGCGGCCCCCGCGCAGCAGCAGCGGAGGCGGGTGGCCGCAGCTGACGACCCGCAGGAATGTTTCCCCGTCCGGGATGTCCAGGACGGCCGCGGTGGTGAACCCCTCCGACGGCTGCCCGGGGCCGTCCGCGTCCCGGTCGGGATCGGTGGCCACGGCGGCCTCCAGATGGGCGACGAGCCCCGGCAGATCGGCCTCCAGGTGTGCGGCGGCCCGGAACGCGCCGAGGACGATCGCGGCGTCCCCGACCGCTTCCAGGCCCTTGCCCCGGACGTCGCCGATGATCAGCCGGGTGCTCTCGGCGGTCCGCGCGGCCGCGTAGAGGTCGCCGCCGATCTGCGCCTCGGCCTCGGCGGCCAGGTACACGGAGGCGATCCGCAGCGGTCCCATCCGGTCGCGCAGCGGCCGCAGGACCACCTGCTGGGCGGCCACGGCCACGGAACGCAGCCGGGTGAGCTGCTCCTCGTGGACCTCGCGCAGGTGTGCGAAGAAGGTGACGAACGCCGAGATCAGCACCAGCGCGATGATCTGGAAGGTGTGGTTGAGGTCGGTGAGGGTGGTGCGGGCGATGGCGACCGCCACCTGCGCCGCCACCGCCACCGCCCCGACGAATCCGGTAGTCCGGGGTCCCGCGAAGGAGGCGGTCAGGGCCGGCGCGGCGACGAGGAACGGGCCCAGGTGGACGTCCGGCGGCGCCAGGACGTCGACCACCGTGACCACCGCGATCAGGATGAACGGCACCGACAGGAGCACCGCGCGCGATTCCCGGAACCGGCGTGTGCGGGGGTGCGGCGGCCGAGGATCCATGCCTCCTGCATACACCGCCGGGGCCCGTACCGCGAGGCACCGGCGCCCGGCCGGGCGGCACCCGCCCCGGCCGGTGGGCCGGGGCGGGTGCCGCCCGGGTCGTTCTCGGATCAGGGTGCCGCGGCGGGCGTCAGCTCACCTGGAGGGTGACGTCGTCCACGACGAAGGAGGTCTGCAGGGACGCGTCCTCCACCCCCTGGAACTTCAGGGTGACCGTCTGTCCGGCGAACCGGGAGACGTCGTAGGTCTTGAGCGTGTAGCCGGAGGACGCGTTCACGTTGGACAGGGTCTCCAGCGTCTGGCCGCCCACCGAGACCGTGAAGGTGTCGTAGACCGTGTTCTCGGTCTCGTCGGTGTCGATGTGCAGGTAGAAGCCGAGCTGGTACGCGGAGCAGCCCGACGGGATGGTCACGGACTGCGAGGCGCTGTCCGTGTGGGTCTGGCCGTAGCCGACCAGCCACGCCATGTACGAGCCCCCGTGCGGGGCCTGGCCGGCCTGGTTGGTGATGACGCCCGAGGTGCTGGTCCACGGGCTGGTGCCGCCCTCGAAGCCGCCGTTGGAGACGACCTGGCGCGGGGTGCAGGTGCTGGTGCCGTTGACGGTCAGCGTGTAGGTGGTGCTGTGGCTGACCGTGCCGGTGCCGGTGACGGTCAGGGTGTACGTGCCGGGCGCGGTGCTCGCTCCGACCGACACGGTCAGCGTCGAGGAGCTGCCGGACTGGACGGAGGTGGGGCTGAGCGTCGCGCTCACGCCGGCGGGGGCGCCGGTGACCGACAAGGAGACGTTCTGGGCGGCGCCGCTGACGGTGCCGGTGGTGACGGTGGAGGTCACGCTGGAGCCCGGGTTCGCGCTCCCCGCGGCCGGGGAGGTGCCGATCGAGAAGTCCTGCGCCGGGGCGGTCCCGCCGACGGCCTGGTTCCAGATCGTGTAGGCGACGCCGTCGGCGCTGCGGTCCAGGACCGTCGCGCTGATGTTGCTCGCGGTGTCGCAGGAGCTGTGGTAGCAGGAGTCGTACGCCGCGTTCGCGGTGCCGCCCCACTTCGTGGCCTGCGCGGAGGTCTTGCGGGCGCTGGCGCCGGCCGCGTAGCCGGAGGTGGCGATGCCGCCCTGCTGGAAGGAGTAGTCGTCACTGCGGCCCTGGCCCTCGGTGTTCTCCTCCGGGGCGAGGTTCAGCGAGGTCCAGTACGCCTTGAGCGGTGCGGCAGCGGTGGAGTTGAGGTTGTTGATGAAGTAGCCGCCGTTGGGCGAGCCGACCATGTCGAAGTTGTAGTAGGCCTTGATGGCCGACTTCTGGGTGCTGGTGAGCTGGCCCACGTAGAACTTCGAGCCGTTGAGACCCTGCTCCTCGTCGGTCCACCAGGCGAAGCGCACGTGCTTGGTCATCGTCGGGTTCTTCTGGGCGAGCGTCAGCGCGTTCTCCAGCAGGGTCGCGGAGCCCGAGCCGTTGTCGTTGATGCCCGGACCGGCCGAGACGCTGTCGAGGTGCGAGCCGAACATGACGGTCTGGTCGGCGGGGCCGCCGGGCCAGTCGGCGATCAGGTTGTTCGACGGGTAGGTGCAGGAGGTGCAGTTCTGCTCGGTGACCGTGTAACCGGCGGCCTGCAGCTTGCCCTTGATGTACGCCACGGACTGGGTGTAACCGGCGCTGCCCGCACGGCGGTTGCCGCCGTTCTGCGAGGCGATCGTGCCCAGCTGCGTCAGGTGCGCCTGGACGGCGGCCACGTCGATGTTCGGCGCGTCGGGACCGGGCGGCGTGGTGCCGCCGACCGTGAGCGCGTAGTCGACGGTGTGCGAGAGGCTGGTGCCCTGGCCCTTGACGACCACGGTGGAGGTCCCGGGGGCCGCGTTGGACGTCGCGGTCAGGGTCAGCGTCGAGGACTGGCCGGACTGCACGGTGGCCGGGCTGAAGGAGGCGCTCACCCCGGACGGCAGGCCGGACGCGGTGAGGGTCACCTGCTGGGCCGTGCCGGTGGAGATCGCGGTGGCCACGGTGGTGGTGGCCGAGGCGCCCTGCTGGACGGTGCCCGAGGAGGGGCTCAGCGAGAGCGAGAAGTCGCTGTTCTGGCCGCTCGGGGTGCAGGTGGTGTCACCGGACTGGGCGGGCACGCTGATGGCGTCCCAGGCGGCCTTGGTCTTGTTGAACAGGTCGCAGGTGGCGTCCAGCGACTTGGCGGAACTCAGCGTCGCCGTACGGTACTTCTTGTACGACATGCCGGAGGTCTTCAGCAGCATGCCGCCGTAGAAGATCTTGCCCGCGTTCTGCACGCCGACGCCGGTCAGCGTGGACTGGTTGCAGGTGCTGCTGCTCGGCTTGCCGCCACCCGGGCTGGTGCCCTCGGCGAGCAGGTAGAACCAGTGGTTCAGCGGGCCCGCCGCCGCGTGCACCTCGGTGTTGGGTATCGAGGAGCTGTAACAGTTCGGGTTGTTGTTGATGGCCGACGGGTTGTACATGTTGCGGATCGGACCGTTGCCCTGGAGGTTGATCATCTCGCCGACGGTGTAGTCCGGAGTGTCGTACGGCGAGGGCTCGTTGGCGTACGCCTCGGTCAGCGCGCCGAAGATGTCACCGGTGGCCTCGCCCAGACCGGCCTCCTGGCCGCTGGTGCCGCCGGGGGTGTTGGAGTCGATGGCGTGCCCGTACTCGTGGGCCACCACGTCCACGCCGGCGATCCACTCGTTGGCGCTGTTGTGCCCGATGGTGACCGAGCTGCCGTCCCAGTACGCGTTCAGGTCGCTCAGGCCGACCTTGCCCGGGAAGCTCTGGCCGTTGCCGCTGACGCCGTTGCGGCCCAGCCACTGGCCGAGCATGTCCCACTGCTTCTGCGCCGCGAACATCAGGTCCGTGCAGCCGGTCTCCTTGGAGGTGGCGTTGCCGGTGCCCCAGGAGTCCGAGGACTTCGAGAAGACGGTTCCGGTGCTGTAGTCGGCGCAGCTCAGACCGGGCCGGTTCGGGTCGCGCAGCGAGTACGTGGAGCCCGACGCGGTGGTGCTGATGGTCAGCGGGTTCGGGCCGTTCCACTTGCTGGTGCCGGTGCCCGCGACGACCTCGTCGAAGCGGTCGAGGACCTTGCCGGTGCGCGCGTCCACGAAGACGTGCAGCTTGCTGGGCGCGGTGGCGGTCCGCCCGATGAGCACCGTCTCCCAGGCCAGGACGGACTTGTCGTCCTTGAGCTTGACGACGAGCCGGCTGCTCTGGACCCGGTCGGTGGCGGCCTGCTCGCCGCGCGAGACGGCCTCGGCGGCCTTCGCGGTGACCGTCGGGGTGGTCGCCACGTCGACGACGGCCGAGGAGGCCGACTGGAGGGTGCGCACCCGGCCCTCGCCGTCGGCGAGGACGACCGCGTCGCCGCCGACGACCGGCAGGCCGCGGTAGCTGCGCTCGTAGGCGACGGAGTACAGGTCCTTCACCCAGGGGGTGACCAGGTGCCGTTCGTACTGCTGCTGGGGGGAGTTGACCAGGGTGTCGAGACCGCTGCGCACGGCCGCGTCCGCCGCGGCGACGGCCCGTTCGGCCTTGGTGGCACCGGGTGCGGGATCCGACGTCTGTGCGGCGGTGGCGGCGGTGGCCAGCGTGCCGGCGAGGCCCGCGGTCAGCACCATGGCCGCGGCTGCGGCCATCCATCTGGTGGGCTGCAAGAGTCCACTCCGTTCGTGTGTGGGGGGTGAGAATGGGATGAGAATTCGGCGTTCGCGGCCGAGTATGGGCGTGTCCATGACGAGATCGGGACATCTCTGCGTGCATAAGACCGGCGTTATGGTGCGGCCGGGTGACGCTGCGTAAGCTGCCGCCATGCAGCTGGAGTTGAGGCATCTGCAAGCCGTCTGTCAGATAGCGGAAACCGGCAGTCTCGGTGGAGCGGCACGGAGACTCGGCGTCTCCCAGCCCGCGCTCTCCGCCCAGCTGCGAAGGATCGAGCGGGTCACCGGCGGCGAACTCTTCGTCCGCGGCCGCCGCGGGGTGGAGCCCACCCCCCTCGGCCAGTTCGTCCTCGCCAAGGCCCGCCGGGTGCTCAGCGAAATGGACGCCCTCGGCGCCGAGACGCGGGCGAGGACTGCCGGGGCCCCGCTGCGCCTCGGCTGCATCCTGCTCGTGCTGATCGACGGCCTGATCGCGCAGCAGGACCTGGCCCTGGCCGGCCGGGAGATCACCGTGGACCTGGAGGACTCGGTGACGGCGCTGGTACGGATGCTCGGCGCGGGCCGCTACGACGTCATCGTGTACGGCGAGGTGAACGACCACGAGGTCCCGCTGCCCGGGGGAGTCCTGGCCCGGACCCTGGTCTCCAGGGAGCCGTTCTGCATCCGGCTGTCCGCACGGCACCCGCTGGCCCGGCTGGAGGCCCTCGACCTCGCCGACCTGGCCGAGGACCAGTGGATGACCCTGGTGGAGGACGACGACGGCGGCCCCGAGGCGCTCGTCGAGGCCTGCGCGAAGGCCGGGTTCGTCCCCTCGCTGCGCTACCGGATCACCGACCGCATGATGCAGTACGACCTGATCTCTGCGGGCCGCGCCGTCTCCCTCAGCCAGCCCACCGCCCCGGCCGTGGCGGGCACGGTGATGCGGCCCCTGATCGGCGCACCGGTCACGGGGCGCATCCGGCTCGCCTGGAACCGCTCGACGGTCTCGGTCCGGCAGGCGGAGCTCTTCTACCGCTCGGCGGCCCTGGCCTACCTGGCCAACGTGGACAACAACCCCTTCCACCGCATCTGGTGGGACCGCCACCCCGAGGTCCACCCGTCGCTGGAGTAGCGGCCCCTGGCGTCATTTCACACTCCGTACATGGAAAGGGCTTTCGGCTCCCTTTACGCTCTGGGGCATGGCAGTGGCCGCCACACCATTTCCCCTTCGAGCAGGAGGAAATACCGATGAGCGAGAGAGCCCGGACGCAGGTCAGCCGGAGAGGATTCCTCGCGGGCACGGCAGCGGCGGCAGCCGCGACCGCCGTGCCCGCGATCGGCCAGGCGGTGGCGGCGACGCCGGCGGCAGCGGCCGTCACGGCGTCCGCCGGCCGTCCGAACATTCTGCTGATCGTCACCGATGACCAGCCCAAACACACGGATTGGGCGATCCAGAAGACCATCGGCTGGATTGCCGGCCAGGGTGTGAAGTTCACCCACGGTCACGTCACCACCCCCCTGTGCGCGCCCTCGCGGTCCTCGGTCTTCTCCGGCCGCCACGCCCACAACCACGGTGTCCGCAACAATGCCTCGGCGGCGGCCCTGGACCAGAACACCACCGTCCAGCGCTATCTGAAGCAGGCCGGCTATCGCACCGGATTGTTCGGCAAATACCTGAATTCCTGGAAACTCGCGGATGCTCCGCCGCATTTCGAGGAATTCGCGCTGCTCCAGCCCGCGTACGTGAACGCCAACTGGAACGTCGACGGCACGGTCCAGACGATCGACGGCTACACCACGAACATCATCAAGAACCGGACGCTGGCCTTCCTGGACAAGGCGGCCACCGACGACCGCCCCTGGTTCGCCTACGTCACCCCGTACGCCTCGCACGGGCCCCGCACCCCCGAGCCCAAGTACGCGGGCACCGCCGTTCCCGAATGGAACGGGCGCCCCTCCGTCACCGAGGACGACCGCAGCGACAAGCCGCCCTACATCCAGAACGCCACCGGGACCCTCGCCGACGGCCGCCGCATCCGCGCCGAGCAGCTGCGCACGCTGCTGTCCGTGGACGACGCCGTCCAGGCCTTCAAGGACAAGCTGGCGGCGCTCGGCCAGCTGGAGAACACCCTCGTCATCTACATCGGCGACAACGGCTTCGGCTGGGCCGACCACGGCTGGACCGCCAAGTCGGTGCCCTACGCCCCCGCCCACGAGGTGCCGTTCTACCTCTCCTGGCCCGCCGGGGGACTGGGCGCGGGCACCGTGGACGACCGCATCGTCGCCAACATCGACATCGCTCCCACCATCCTCGACGCCGTCGGCATCACTCCCGACACCCCGCAGGACGGCCGGTCGCTGCTGACCTCGTACAGCCGGGACCACCTGCTCGTCGAATGGTGGAAGCAGGGCACCGGAACCGGCCACAACACCTGGTCCTCCTACGTCGCCAAGGACGAGCAGTACGTCGAGTACTACGCCCTGCACACCGACACCGACGGCACGGTGTCGGGCACCGGGCAGGTGAAGTTCCGCGAGTACTACGACCTCGCGGCCGACCCCTACCAGCTCACCAACAAGCTCTACCAGGCCACCCCGGCGCAGGAGCGGGACCTGGGAATCCCCGCCCTGGCGGCCCAGCTCGCCGCCGACCGCACCCGCTAGATCCGTACGTACTCACCGGAGCCACCGTGTCCTTGCCGCTCTCCTCCTGCTGCGCCCCGGGGCAGCACGCCCCGGCCGTCGCCCCGCTGCTCGCCGTGCCCGCGGTTCCCGCCGTTCCTTCGGGTCCGGCGGACGCCGCGGACTCGGCGGCGCCCGCGGCCCGCCGTGCCCGCGGGCTGCTGGATCTGCCGGGCGGCCGGTTCCTCATGGGTACCGAGGACGCGGACGGATTCCCGGCCGACGGTGAGGGCCCGGTCCGTGAAGTGGAAGTCAATCCCTTCCGGATCGGGCCGACCACGGTGACGAACGCCCAGTACGCCACCTTCGTCAAGGCCACCGGCCACGTCACCGAGGCCCAGGAGTTCGGCTTCTCCTTCGTCTTCGCCGGGCTGCTGGGGGAGGAGCTCGCCGCCGGAGCGCCTGCGGTGGCGGGCGTTCCCTGGTGGCGGGCGGTCTCCGGAGCCGACTGGAAGCACCCCGAAGGCCCCGGGTCCTCCATCGCCGCCCGGCAGAACCACCCCGTGGTGCACGTCTCCTGGAACGACGCCCAGGCGTACTGCTCCTGGTCGGGCACCCGGCTGCCGACCGAGGCCGAATGGGAGTACGCGGCCCGCGGCGGCCTGGAGCAGCGCCGCTACCCCTGGGGCGACGAACTCTCCCCGGGCACGGGCGCGATGCTGAACATCTGGCAGGGCGAGTTCCCCGACCGCCACATCGGGCCGCACCTGGGCACCGTGCCCGTGAAGTCCTACCGCCCCAACGGGCACGGGCTCTACAACACGGTCGGCAACGTGTGGGAGTGGTGCTCCGACTGGTTCGGAGCGGACCGCACCTCGCGCGCCATGCGCGGGGGATCGTTCCTGTGCCACGACTCGTACTGCAACCGCTACCGGGTCGCCGCCCGCAGCTCCAACACCCCCGACAGCTCCACGTCCAACATCGGCTTCCGGGTGGCCGGCTGAGTCGGCGTCATCTCTCGGCCGCGAGTCCGGCCACGTGGTCGGCGATCATGTCGAGGATCTCGGAGGCCGCCTTCTCGTCGCCGAGGGCGAGGAAGTTCAGGGTCACCCCGTCCGTCATGGCCGCCAGGTAGCGGGCCAGCACCGGCACCGGGACGATCAGCTCGAACGGGGTGGTCCGGCGCAGCTCCTCCAGGAGCTCCCCGTACGTCTCGCAGTACAACTCGTACTGTCTGCGCGCCAGATGCCCGAAGCCGGGCTGGCGCAGCGCGTACTGGGTGAGTTCGTAGGTGAGCATGTGCTCGCCAGGTCGGGCCGCCACGTGGTCCCAGTAGGCCTGGAAGCCGGCCCGGACGGTCTCGCGCAGGGTCGCCCGGGGCCGGATCGCTGCCTTGACGATCGTGACGTAGTGCCCGGTGATCGTCTCCATGACCGCTTCCAGCAGGGCCTGCTTGGAGTCGAAGCAGTAGTGGAAGACGCTCAGGGACACCCCCGCCTCTGCGGCGATCGACCGGGTCGTGGTCCGGGACACCCCGTCGCGGGTCATCGCGCGGATCGCGGCCTCCGTCAGCTGCGTGCGCCGGTCGGTCAGCGGCATCCGTGCCATGTGTGCGTCCCCCTCGTTCCGGTGGTGCTCCGCGGGCACGGCGTCCGGGGCCGAACCGCCCCCGGACGCCGCGCGCGCAGTCGTCAGCTGCTGTATACGCCGACTTCGTACAGGGAGTAACCCCACTGGGTGCCGCGTCCCGCTCCGTGGACGCGTACGTACCTGGCTGGGACCCCCGCGAACTGCACCGTGTCCAGACCGCCGTCACCGGTGGTGGTCGACCAGGCCGTCTGCCAGTTCGCCCCGTCCGCGGAGACCTCGATGCGGTACGACTTCCCGTACGCGGCCTCCCAGTCGAGGGTGACCCGCTTGACCAGGTTCGAGGACCCGAGGTCCACCTGGATCCACTGGTCGTCGCTCCATTCGCTTGCCCACCGGCTGCCCCGGTCGCCGTCCACGGCCTTGCCGGGCGCGAAGCTGACGAAGGGGTTCCACCACTCCGCCGAGCTGGCGGAGGCGGGCGCGCCCGCGGCCAGGTTCACTCCGGCCTTGTGCTGCTCGGAGGCGCCCCAGGTGCGCAGGTAGGACTCGGCGCCCGCGAACAGGTCGTCCACCACGCCCTGCCCGCCGACCAGCCGGATGTCCTCGATCCAGTCGGGCACCATGCCGTAGTGCGCGGCGCCGTCGGTGTTGAAGTCCCACGTGCGCTGGCCCGCGGTCTGCTTGTCGATGAGCGAGCCGCCGTCGGTGCTGCGGAACGGGTACGTGACCGGGGTGGGCGCGTCCGCACCGCGCGGGCCGGGCCAGCCGCCGACGCCGTTCATGTCGGTGCCGTAGCCGTAGCCGACGTGGTACTTCTCGCGCAGGGCGTCCGTGCGCCTGGCTTCCGCACTGAAGGCCTCGGAGCCGCTCATGTACTGGGCGACGAAACCGCCGAGCTTGTAGAGCCGCTCCATCCAGCCGAGGTCCATCCAGCTGTGGGAGGAGATCACGCCTGGGTACGACTCGGACTCCAGGATGTCGAAGGCCTGGCCCGCGGCCTTGACGCTCATGTGGTCGACTTCGAGCATCATCTTGCGTTTCATCATGCCGCGCACCGCGTAGTCACCGAGCGCGGTGAGGCCGCGGGTGTTGCACTGGGCGCCCGAGCCGTACGAGGGCACCGCCACCCCGGCGGGCAGTTCCTTCTGCGCGTTGGGTGCGGCCGCCAGTCCGATGGGGTTGTCGTGCTGCGGGCCCTTGCACTGCTCCGTCTGCCAGAAGGTGCCGGTCGACAGGAACTGCCCGACGTTGATGGCCGTTCCCAGGGCGCCCTCGTCGAAGCGGACCCCGCACAGGGCGTTGTCGAACTTGTGGCACAGGAACATGCTCCGCACGCCGAGCCCGTAGAGCTCGTCCAGGCCCTTGTCGATGTCCTGCTTGCTGCACTGCGCGATGTCCAGGATCTGCTTGCAGCCGAAGGGCTCGGAGGTCTCGACGCCGAGCACGACGGCGAGCTTCCCCTGCTTGACGACCTCGCGGGCCTGAGCGGAGTCGGTGACGATGCGGAACCACCCCTTGCCGGGGCCGCCGTACATCTTGTCGATGAAGGCCTGCATGTCGTAGCTCTTCTGCGCCTCCAGACGGATGGCGGTCATCTCGTCGCAGCCGCGGTCCTTGAAGAAGTAGATCGAGCAGATCACGCCGTTGGTGACTAGGTCGTTGACGAGCACGCGCTGGCCACCGCGCCAGGCCCGCTCGATCCAGGCGTAGTAGTTCTGCTGGTGGGTCAGCGAGTCGTGGGCGGGCCAGTCCTTGAAGGTCGGCCAGCCGTCGGGGTCGTGCTTGCCGTCACCGCCCTTGGTGACGAAGTCGAAGATCGCGAGACTGCCGTCCGGGTAGTGCTCGGGACAGTCCTTGAGCGCGTCGGCGACCCCGAGGTCGGAGAAGGGCTTGCCGCAGATCAGCCGGCCGCCGAAGCCCTCGTTGGACATGATGTGGTCGTGGGCGTCCACGAAGCCCCGTACGTTGCCCTGGGCGTCGGTGCCCTTGAAGGGCTCGCCGGTCACGTTGATCCCGGAATCGGGCGCGGGGCGTGCGGTCGGGTTCCACCAGCCCGCGTCGGCCGCGGCGCCCGGCACGGGGCCGAGCACCATGGCCAGCAGGCCGAGCAGCAGCGTCAGGACCGCGAGGGGTTTGCGTCTGGGGCGGGGGTGCGGGTGTCGGCTCATGGCCACTACTCACGTCCTCGGTCGGCGGAGGGCGCGGTCGAGGACACAGTTCACCGGGGGCATGACCACCCTGGCGCCTGATTGTCATGTCCCGCGCAAGCATTACGTCGAGAATCGCGACTGGGTCAACCAGAGTCAAGAGTCCGGGACAACTGACCTGATGAATCGTCACATGCATGGGATCCCGGGAGCGCGCTGAGCGTGCGCCCCCATCGCGCGTTCACATGTTCTCCACCCTCGCCGACCCCGCACCTCCGACTACGTCCAGGGCCGTTTCGGCTGACGGGGATCTCTTACGGGACAACCTCGCACCGTCATATGACGAAAAACGTCATGGACCTTGACGGCATCCCCCTCCATTCTTCGAAGGCACGACGATCACCGGGGAACGCGTCCGCGTGCGGCAGGCGCATCCGGGTCGTGCGAGGTCTGGCCGAGCGGGCGGTGGGGCGATGAGCGGGATAGTGATTCACCTGCCGGGGGGCGGCGGCGACTTCGGCGCGCCGGGCCGCGCCGATGCCGTGACCCTGCGGCTCGGCCCCGGCCAGTCGGCACGGTTCGGGCGGGGCTCCGAGAGGACCCCGGTCGAGCTCCGCCTCGACGATCCGGCGATCTCCCGGCTGGCCGGGGAGATCCGGGTGGCGGAGGACCACTGGCAGCTCAGCAACCACAGCACGACCCAGAGCTACCTGGTGGAGAACCCCGAGGGAGCGGGGGAGTACCTGAGGGTTCCGCCACGACGGGCCGGAGCACCCATCCCCTTCGAGTTCTCCCGCGTCGTGCTGCCCACCCGCGGCGGCGCCACCGTCGCCTTCCAGGTCTTCGCCCCGGACCACGTCTATCTGGATCCGGACAGCATGGGCGCCGGATGGGGGAGCCGCACCGTCACGGCGTACTCCCTGGACGAGACGGCCATGTACTTCCTGGTCCTGGTCGCGCTCTGCGAGCCGAGACTGCGCGACGAATCCCCGCTGGCGGTGCCGACCACCCCGCAGATCGTCGAGCGGCTGAAACCACTGGCCGCGGGCGCCGGGCTCACGGGCCGGGCGGTCAGCTCGCACATCGACTACCTGGCCCAGGAGAAGATGCGGCTGCGCGGACCGCAGGAGGGCGATTCCGGCCGGGGCGCCCGGCGCAACGGCAAGAGGGAGACCGTCGTCGGGATCGCGCTGCGGTTCGGCCTCGTGCGCGAGGAGCACCTCGGGCTGCTGCCGCCCCGGGCGGCCGCGGACATCCGCTAGCGGAGGGCCGGGGCGAAGGGGCGAAGGGGCGAAGAGGGCGGCGGCACGGAACGCGGGACGCGAAGCGCGCGAGGGGGAGAGCATGCACGGATCGGCCGGGGCATTGGGAAGCGACCGTACGGAACTGCCCCCGCGCGGCTACCGCGTGGCCCGCTGGGAGGTCGCCGAACTGATCGGGGCCGGCGGCTGGTCGACCGTCCATTCCGCACGGGCCGTCGACGGCGGGGACGAGGTCGCGCTGAAGTTCCTGCAGACCGCCGGACTCGCGCCGCGCCAGGCCCGCAAGGTCGCCGAATCCGCCCGGCGGGAGGCCGAACTCGGCCGCCGGGCCCGGCACCCGAGGCTGATCGGGCTACTGGACTCCGTCGTGCTCAGTGACCCGGACCGGCCGAGCCTGGACGGTGCGATCGTGCTGGTCATGGAGCGGGCCCGGTGCAGCCTGCGGGACCTGCTGGACACCGGGGTGACGGCGCGGGAGGCGGCGCGCCTGGTCGTCGGCATCTGCGAGGGGCTGGCCCATCTCCACAGCAGCGGCTGGGTGCACGGCGACCTCAAACCGGAGAACGTCCTGATCATGGCGGACGGGTCGGTCAGGCTCTCGGACTTCGGGCTCGCCACGGAGCTGACCGGCACCCGCGGAACCCACGGCTTCGCCCCGCCCATGGGGACCGCGGACTACCTGCCTCCGGAGCGCTGGAGGGCCCCGCTAGGGGAGAGGGGCGTCGAGATCCGGCCGAGCGTGGACATCTGGGCCCTGGGCGTCATGATCCACGAGGCGTTCGCCTCCGGGGCCCCGCCGTTCCCCGGTGCCACCCCGGTCTCGCGCGGCGCCGCCACACAGGAATACGCCGACGGCCGCGCCCGGTTGCGCCTCCACCACGAGCTGCCGCCCTTCTGGCGTGCGCTGGTCGCCGACTGTCTGGCCCCCACCCACGCCGCCCGCGCCCGGCACACCGCCGAGAGCCTGCTGGCGCGGATCGCCGCCGCGAGCGGCACGGACGCGGGGGCCGTGCCTGCGCAGGACCACCGCGCGAGTGGACCCCGTAGCGGCCCTGGAACCCGTACGCCCCCCGGCACCCGTACGACCCGGCGGAACCGCACGGCACTCGCCCTCCTCAAGGTGTGCGTGACGGCGGCGGTGCTCTGGTCGGTCGCCGTGGGCGACGGCGCGGCCGCCTCCGCGGGCGGACCGGCCGCGCCCGCCGCCCGGGTCCGGGTGTTCAACGCCGACGCGAAGTGCAGGCAGCACCCGGAGCGCGACGCGCCGTGCAGCCTCGGGCTGGCGATCGACCCCCTGCGGGCCTACACCGTCGAGAACGTCGTACCCACACGGGTGTGGCACGGCGATGTCCTGGACGTCGACTGCCGGTTGGCCGGGGGGACGCCCATCATCGACGAGACGGACGCCGCGTCCGACGAGTGGTACCGGGTCCACCTCCCGCCCGGTTCCGCGCGCTCCACCGCCTGGCTGCCCGCCGTCCGCACCCAGGACCGGCCCGCGCTCCCCGAGTGCCCGCGCTCTTCGTCCCGACCGTAGCCGGGGCGGGCCTTCGGCGTCACCCCGGATCGTTCCGGGTGTCCGGCCGCGCGCCCCGCGCCTAGGTTGACCGGCGGCGGAGTGCGGACCGCGCTCGCCCCCTGCCACGTCCCCGTGAGGGGGAGGGGCCGTTACCCGAGGCCGGCCGGACTCGGTTGGCCCGGGGGCAGCCCCGGCAGTCTTCGCGGATCCG
Source organism: Streptomyces sp. GL_140 (assembly GCF_057834465.1). Taxonomy (NCBI): domain Bacteria; kingdom Bacillati; phylum Actinomycetota; class Actinomycetes; order Kitasatosporales; family Streptomycetaceae; genus Streptomyces; species Streptomyces sp. GL_140. The sequence continues at coordinate 1,320,099 of NZ_CM174404.1, read as the reverse complement.
CCCCCGCCGCCCACACCCACCGTTCCAGGAGGAACAGACCACCATGCCCTTCTCATCACAGCCGGAGCGCCCCGAGATCTCCCGCCGGTCGGTCCTGCGGACCGGCGCGGGACTGGCCGTCGGTGCCGGCGCCCTCGGGGCCACCGTGCTCGGGGCCACTCCCGCCGCCGCGGCCCAGCGCGGCACTCCCCTGTGCGAGCAGCCCGGGGACTCGGCGAGCCGCCAGGGCCTCGGCTCCAGCGACCTGTGCATCCCCTACTACCGGGAGCACGACGGGAGCTGGGGCTACGTCTTCGGCGACACCTGGGCCGGCCCCGGACAGTCCGGCACCATGATCGGTTCCCCGGTGATGCTCAACCAGGCGCGGTTCGACGCCTCCGGCGGGACCCCGATCTCCTTCACCTGGGCCATGCCCAGCGGCGGCCAGCCCCGCCAGCTCTTCGACTACCGGCGCGGGGAGGACAACGGGTACGGGGACACCGAGGTCACCCGCATCCCCAACGACTGCATCGAGTTCGGCGGCCGCACCTACATCCAGTACACCTCGGTGTTCACCTGGACCCCGCCCGCGGGCTGGGACGGTTCGCTGATGTCGGGGGTGGCCTACTCCGACGACCACGGAGTGACCTGGCACGACTACCCGTACCACTGGGCCGGTGACCGCACGGGCGGCAACCAGAGCATGTACGGGATGTGGTCCTTCGCGGGCATCGACCCCGACGGCTGGCTGTACATCTTCTCCAAGCGCTGGAACGGCACGCACATCAACACCGGGGACGGCGGCGCGATCCAGCTGTTCCGCATCCGGCCCGAGGACTTCCGCGCCGGGAACTTCGGCGCCCAGCAGAACTGGGCCTACCTCAGGGGTGCCTGGCAGTGGACCAACGAGGTCGGGCCGACGGTCATCCTGTCCGGGAACAAGATCGGTGAGTTCTCCGTCAAGCGCATCGGCAACCGCTACTGCATGAGCTACTTCGACGTGGACGAGTACGCGATCTGCACGCGCACCGCGTCCCGGCCCGATGCCGTGTGGTCGGCGCCCAAGATCCAGATCGTCGGCAACAACGCATGGCCGGCGAGCCATTGGGGCAAGCCGCAGGTTCCCACGCTCTACGGCGGATACATCCACCCCGGCAGCGCGAGCGCCACTTCCCTGACCGTCATCGTCTCGCAGTGGAACGGACAGCCGGGGCAGGCGCCCTACCGTGTGCTCCAGTACGACGGGATCAACCCGTAGGCGGAGCGCGACCGGCCGTACCCCTCCACCTCTCCGCCCCTCCGTCCCTCCACCTCCGACAGAAGAGAGACCGCCTTGACGTCCCCCCTGTCCGGCGTACGCTTGCGCACCGCCGCCCGGGCCCTCGGAGCCGCCGCCACGGCGGCGGTGACCCTTGTACTCGTGTCCGTCGTCGGTCCGGCGGCCCACGCCGACACCCCGGCGATCCCGGTCTTCACCGACGGCTACGGCCTGACCCGGGTCGCCGACGCCACCGAAGTGAGGTCCGCCACCGATTTCACGATCACGGTGACCACCCCGCAGCTCTCGGGCCGGCACAAGATCCGCGTCTTCCTGCCCGGCGGCTACGCGGCGGACCCCGGCAAGCGGTGGCCGGTGGCGTACTTCCTGCACGGCGGCGGCGGCACGGTGGACGACGCCGCTGCCGCCCCCGCCCTGCACTCCGACTCGATGATCACCGTGGTGCCGGACGCCGGGCTCAAGGGCTGGTTCGCCAACTGGCGCATGCAGAACACCGCGCTCGGCGCGGCGAACTGGGAGACCTTCCACCTCCAGCAGGTGGTCCCCTTCATCGACGCCAACCTGCGCACCGTGCCCGACCGCGCCCACCGGGCCGTCGCCGGACTCTCGATGGGCGGCTACGGGGCCCTGCGCTACGCCGAGGCCCGGCCCGACCTGTTCGGCCAGGTCGCCTCGCTGTCCGGCGGCATCGACTTCGGCATGGCCGAGATCCGCGGCGCGGTGCTGGCCACCGAGCTCAACCTCACGGGCGCGTGGTGCGCGGTCAGCACCTCCGGGACCGGCCAGTGCACGGGCTACGGCGCCTACGTCGACAGCGACGCGATCTTCGGCAGCCCCTACCCCTTCTTCAACGCGGACCACGTGTGGAACGAGGTCAACCCGGCCGCCACGGCCAACCTCGCCAGGCTCGCAGGCACCGGGGTCACGCTCTACACCGGCAACCAGGGCCCCATCGACGTGTACACCGAGATCGCGTCCAAGACCGTCAACGCCCGGCTGGGCGGGCTCGGGATCCCCACCCGCTTCGTCGACTACGGGAACGGATCGACGCTGTCCCCCACGTGCGACGGCGCCCACAACTACGGCTGCTGGGCCCCCGCGTTCGCGGACTACGTACCGCGTCTGGCGGCCGCTTTCGCCTCGGCGGGCTGAGGCCCCCGACGCACGGCATCAGCACACGGCGCGCCCGATCGCCGAACCGGCCGGACGGGCCCGGACCGATGGCATCGGTCCGGGCCCGTCCCCTTCATGCGCGCATCAGTTGGTGCTGACCGAGGTGTCGTCGATGACGAACGAGGTCTGCAGGCTGGAGTCCTCGGTGCCGGTGAACTTGAGCGTCACCGTCTGCCCCGCGAAGGAGGACAGGTCGAAGGTCTTCTGGACGTAGCCGGTGTTCTTGTTGAGGTTGGAGTACGAGGCCAGGGTGGTGGAGTTGGCCTGCACCGTCAGCTTGTCGTAGGCGGTGGTAGTGGTCGTCTCCGCGGTGTCGACGTGCAGGTAGTAGCTGAGGGTGGCGTGGCAGCCGTTCGGGATCGTCACCGACTGGGAGAGCGAGTCGGTGTGCGTGGAGCCGTAGCCGTTCAGCCAGGCCTTCCAGGAGCCGGAGTGGGCGGCCTCACCGCTGCCGTTGTCGACCACGCCGGTGGTGGCGGTCCAGGGGGCGGCGCTGCCGGTTTCGAAGCCCGGGTTGCCGAGGAGCTGCGTGGCGCCGCAGGTGCTGCCGGTCGGGGTGACGGTCCAGGTGAAGGAGGTGCTGCCGGCCGCGTTGGTGGTGTCCTTGGCGGTGACCGTGACGCCGTAGTTGCCCGCGGTGGTCGGGGTGCCGCTGATCAGGCCGGTCGAGGCGTTGATGGACAGGCCCGGCGGGAGTCCGGTGGCGCTGTAGGCGAGGGTCTGGCCGCTCGCGGAGTCGGTGGCCTGGACCTGGAGGGAGGCGGCGGTGTTGACGGTGGTGCTCCGGCTGCCGGGGTTGGTCACCGTCACGGTGTTCCCGCCGGTGGAGCCGCTCGTGAAGGCGGCGACGCCGTTGGGGGTGCCGAGGCCGGTCGGGCCGTCGTAGCCGGACTTGGCGGTGCAGAGGTAGCTGCTGCCGCAGGAGCCGTTGGCGCCGCTGGTCACGTCGTTGAGCGAGGAGGTGTGGGCGTACGGGAACGAGGACGGGTAGCTGCCCGCGGCCGGGGCGCCGGCGAGGGCGTAGACGGAGGCGATGATCGGCGCGGAGGCGCTGGTGCCGCCGTAGACGTTCCAGCCGCTGGCCTGGTAGCTGTCGTAGACGGCGAGGCCGGTGGCCGGGTCGGCGACCGCCGAGACGTCGGCGACGGTGCGCTTGGCGCAGCCGCTGTCGCTCTGCCAGGACGGCTTGGTGGTGAAGCCCGAGCAGCCGGAGCCCGCTCCGTTGCCGCCGGAGCTGGTGCCCCAGACGGATTCGGACCAGCCGCGCGTGGTGCCGCCGGCGCGGCTCAGCGAGGTGCCGCCCACGGAGGTGACGTACTGGGAGGCCGCGGGGTACTCGACCCCGTAGCCGCTGTCACCGGAACTGACGGTGATCGCGACGCCGGGGTGGTTGAAGTACGAGGCGTCGGAGCTCGCGTCGGTGGAGTCCTCGCCGCCGCCGTAGCTGTTGGAGACGTACTTGGCCCCCATGGTCACCGCGCGGTTGACGGCCGTGCCCAGGTCGGCCATGGACGGCTGGTCCGCCTCGACCAGCAGGATGTGGCACTGCGGGCAGACGGCGCTGACCATGTCCACGTCGAGGGAGATCTCACCCGCCCAACCGGAGTCGGCGGTCGGGTAGTTGGTGCCGCCGTTCTGGTCGACCTTCTTGAAGCAGCCGTTGGCGGTGGTGCAGGCCGGGAGGCCGTACTGGGAGCGGTAGGTCGCCAGGTCGGACTCGGCGTTCGGGTCGTCGTAGGCGTCGATGATGGCGACCGTCGCCCCGGCGCCGGCCGAGGCCGGAAGGGCGTACGCGCCCTGCAGATCGGTGGGGCCGTAGCCGGACGGCAGGATGTTCGGGGCGAGGGCGAGCTGCTGCTCGAGGTCGGTGCGGGCCAGCGCGTGGCAGGCCATGAAACCGGCCTTCGCGGGCTCCGAGCAGAGCCGCTGGGTGTGCACGGCGGCGGCGGCGGTGGCGGGCGCCGTCGAGGCCGACGACGGGGAGGCCACGGCGAGTAAGCCGCCGGATATCAGGGCCGCGGCCCCGAGTGCGGCCGTCGTGGCGCGACGCGTCAGGCTTCTGGCGCGGCTGGCGGGTTTCGATTGCAATGAACTGCCCTCCATGGGGGGTTGGATCACCGCGGCGTGGGATGTGGCCGGCGCGAAATGACATGGCGAAATGGCATGCGCATGACATGTCAAAACAGGCGGGACGCCGCGGACGACGAGTGGCGCGGGTTCATTGGTGCGACTGTCACCACGTTCAGTGGTGGCCATCGACGAAGGTAGTGAGGAGCAGGGCCAAGGGAATACCCGCCGAGTGCAAAGGATTGCTTTCGGTCAGTGAACTCCGGGTATAGCGTGTGCTGCCATGAAGTTGGACGACGCTGCGGTCAACGACCTTGTAGGGCTTGGTCTTTCGCGCTACGAGGCGCGGGTCTACCTCACCCTGGTGAGGCGGGAGTCGTACACCGCCGCGGAGGTCGCGCGCGCAGCGGACGTCCCGCGCCAGCGGGTGTACGACGTGCTCGACGCACTGGTGCGCAGGCGTCTGGCCATCCCGCGCCCCGGCCGGGTGGCGGCCTTCTCCGCCGTGGCACCAGACCTGGCCCTCACCCGGCTGATGGCCCTCCAGAGGGAGTCGCTGGAACGGCTGGACCGGACCTCGGCCGCCCTCGCGGCGGCGCTGACCCCGGTCTGGACCGCCGGGCGCACCCACACCGACCCGCTCGACTACATCGAAGTGCTGCGCGACCCCAAGGCGATCGCCGAACGGTTCGCGAGCATCCAGGAGCAGGCCACCCACGAGCTCCTCAGCTTCTGCAAGCCGCCCTTCGTCGCGCCCGCGGCCAACAGCGAGGGAGTCGAAGCGGTCCACCGGCTGCGTCGCTCCGGCGGCACGGCCCGCGCCGTCTACACCCACGACGCGCTCGGCGACGCGGAGGTGCTGGAGAACGTGCGCCGCTTCGGCGAAGCGGGCGAGGAGTCGCGCTTCGCCCCGGAACTCCCGATGAAGCTGATCGTCGCCGACGCTTCGCTCGTCCTGTGCGACATGCCCGACCCGATGGCCGAGACCGGGGCCACCACCGCCCTGTACATCGAACACCCGGCGCTCGCCGGCTGCCTGCGGCTGTCGTTCCTGACGGTCTGGGAGCAGTCCGTGGGGCTCCCCTCGTAGGCCGTCCCCTCCGGATCCCGCCGTGCGGGGTGTCCGGTGTCAGACCAGGTCGAGGAGCTGCTTGAAGGAGCCGCCGCAGCCGCGGTACGAGTCGACCAGACGGATCTCCAGGATCCAGTGGGCCCGCCATCCCCCTCCCACGGTGCGGCGCAGCGGCTGATCGTTGTCCGGGCCGATGAAGCACTCGGGCCGGATTCCGCAGGCGCCGCAGGTGCCCGAAGCCGGGGCCTGTCCGCTGAGGCGGCCGACGTGCCACGTGCCGAGCGTCCGGCCCGCCCGGGCGGCCAGGGACCGGACCTCCGCCTGCAGCTGTCTGCCGGTGATCCCGTCCTCCCCGAGGAACACCTCGCGGGCCGCCGCGCCCACCCCGGCCAGGTCCTCGACGAGCCGGTGCCGGCCCGGGTCGTCGCCGAGGACGACGGTACGGGCGAAGTCGGTCTCGTGCCCCGCCAGGAGCGGCCCGAAGTCCAGTACGACGGTCTCGTCCACGCCGATCACGCGATCCGGCGGCTCCTGCCCGTACGGGAGCACCGTGTGCGGGCCCGAGCGCACCATCCGTCCCGGCCGGCCCGCGCCGGGGCCGAAGACGCCCTCCGCCACCTCCCTGACCAGGGCGTCCACCTCGCGCTCGGTGCGGCCCGGTACGACGAGGCCACCCCGCTCCACCTGCGCGAACACGGCCTGGGCCATCCGCTGCGCCTCCACCAGCCGCAAGGCCCGTAGCCGCTCGTCCATCCGGTCGGGAACCGCCATGGTGCTCTCCCTCTTCCTGCCGCCGGTGCGCTCGACCTGTCGGGAGCCCCATCAGTCAACGCCGCCGCCCACCGGATGTGCAGTGGTTGCCCCACCAGTTCCCGAGCCCGGAACCCGGCCGTGACCTGGCGATACCTATGAACCACGCCCGGCGCGCCCCCGCCCCCGGAGGCGCGGATGCGGCCCCGGGAGGCGGTGTCGTACCGACCGGGCAGACGATGGATCTGTGGAGACCGGTGCCGGATGAACGAGCGCAGCCCCGTCGACGAGCTGATCAGCGGCGCCGCGCAGGCGGCCGGCGGCTGGCTCGGCGCGCTGCCGGTCGCGATGGTGGCCACCAGCGCCGACGGAACCATCGTGCGCTGGAACCAGGTCGCGCAGGAATTGCTCGGCTACGCCCCGCCGCAGATGCTGGGGCGCAACATCGCGGACCTCCTCCATCCGGGATCCGATCGCAGCCTGGGCCGCTCCCTGTGGGAAGCCGCGGCTGCCGGACGGGGCGTGATGGGCACGGTGACCGCCTGGCACCGCGACGGGCACCCCCTGGAGGTGGAGATCTGGGCCTCGCCGGTGTCCGACCGCCGGCACGGCGCGGCCACGGTGCTGGCCTTCGCCGCCGACGCCCACGCGGCACGCCGTATCCGGGGGTCGTCGGCGGTGTGGGACGGCCTGTTCGCCCGCTCCCCGGTCGGCATCGCGATCCTCGACTCGCAGCTGCGGTTCCTGCAGGTCAACGCCGCGCTCGAAGTCATGAACGGCCTGCCGGAATCGGCACACGTAGGACGTCGCCTGGCCCAGATCCTCCCGGAGGTGAACGCCCGCGAGATGGAGGAGGCCATGCTGCAGGTGCTGGAGACCGGGCGGCCGGTCCTGGACCGTCGCCGTACCGGACGGACCCCGGCGGAACCGGACCACGACCGTGTGTGGTCGTGCTCCTACGTCCGGGTGGAGGATCCCGCCGGCATGTCGATCGGCGTCATCGCCTCGCTCGTCGACATCACCGAGCAGCAGCGCGACCACCTCGAAGCCGAAGCCGCAAGGCGCCGGCTCGCCATGCTCAGCGAGGCCAGTATCCGCGTCGGCTCCAGCCTCGACCTGGAGCGCACCGCTCAGGAACTCGCCGATCTCGCCGTACCGCGCCTCGCCGACGCCGTCACCGTGGACGTCCTGGACGCGCTGGCGCGCGGGGACGAGCCCGGCATGGGGCTGACCGGCGGGGTCGCCCTGCGGCGCCTCGGCAAGGCCCCGTTGTCCGGATCCAAGGTGACCGACGTCCTCGCCCCCCTCGGCAGGACGCTCCTCTTCCCCGTCGCCGCCCCCTACACCCAGGCCCTCGTGGCCCGGCACCCCTTCCTGACCAGCCGTCTCGACGAACAGGCCGTCGCCCCCGCCGCCCGGTACTCAGCCGAGCCCGCACAGCTGGTCGCGGTGGGCGTGCACTCACTGGTCATGGTGCCCCTGGTGGCCCGGGACACGGTGCTCGGAGTCGCCACCTTCTACCGCACCCGCCCGGTCGGACCCTTCGGATCCGAGGACGTCACCCTCGCCGGTGAACTCGCCGCCCGCGCCGCGCTCAGCATCGACAACGCCCGGCTCTACCACCACGAGCACGACACAGCGGTCGTCCTCCAGCGCAGCATGCTCCCGCAGCACATCACCTCGCCGCCCGGCATCGCGGTCAGCCACCGCTACCTCCCCGCGAGCGACGTCAACGAGATCGGCGGGGACTGGTACGACGTCCTGCCCGTGTCCGGCGGCAAGGCCGCCCTGCTCATCGGCGACGTCATGGGGCACGGCATCGCCGCCGCCGCGGTCATGGGCCGGCTGTCCGCCTCCGTACGGGCCCTCGCGCGCCTGGACCTTTCGCCCGTACGGCTGCTGCACCAGCTGGAAGCCGTCCTCGGCGATCTGGCCGAGCCGATGCTGGCCACCTTCCTGTACGTCGTCTGCGACCCGGCCACCGGACAGTGCACCGTCACCCGGGCCGGACACCCGCCACCCGCACTCGTGCTCCCCGACGGCACGGTCCGGCTCCTGGACACCCCGCCCGGCGTCCCCCTGGGGGTCGGGGGCGTCGCCTTCACTCCCACCGAGATCACCGTGCCTCCCGGCAGCCTCCTGGTGCTCTACACCGACGGACTGATCGAAGCCCGGGGCAGTGACCTCGACGAGCGGCTCGCCGAGCTGACGCGACTGCTCGCGGATCCGCAGCGGCAGCTGGACCACCTGTGCGACTCGCTGATCACCCACCTGGTTCCGGCGGCGGCCGACGACGACGTCGCGCTCCTGGTCGCCTGCATTGGCGCGGTGGCGTGAGGCGGATGCCGCAGGCGTACGTCAGCGGGCGGTGCCCCGGGGGACGGCGAAGCGGGTCAACCGGGCCGAGCCCGGCGCGAGTTCCCGCCAGGGGCCGGGGCAGGCGAGCACCGCGATCGCGGACGTCGGGAACTTCTGGGACAGGCGCTCGAGCTCCTGGGCCTCCGTGGGGTCCGCGGCCTCCCCGGCGAGCCTGACGGCCAGATCCTCCAGGCCCGGGTTGTGGCCGACGAGCAGCAGCGTCCGTACCTCCTCCGGCACTTCGGACACCACCTCCAGCAGGTCCTCCGGCTCGGCGGCGTACACCCGCTCGTCGAAGCGCACCGGGACCTCGGCGCCCAGTTGCCCGGCCGCCAGCGCCCAGGTCTCGCGGGTCCGCCGGGCGGTGGAACAGATCACCAGCGCGGGCGCGCAGTCGGCGTCGCGCAGCCAGCGGCCCGCCGCGGGCGCGTCCCGCAGACCGCGCGGGCCCAGCGGCCGCTCGTGGTCCGCGACGTCGGGCCAGGCGGATTTGGCGTGGCGCAGCAGCACCAGGCGGGCGGCGGATCGGGTGCTCATGACCTCGGCCTCATGACCTCAGCCTCGCACGGTCCCCGCTCCCCGGTCCACGGTGTCGAGGGGCCCGGGTCACTGGCCCTGCCAGATGCTCCGGTACGCGTCCTGGTAGCCCCGGGGATCCCAGGACGTGGCCCCGCCGCTGTTCTCGGCCGTCACCACGTGAGCGGGTGCGACGTAGCCGCTGGCGGGCCGGCCGGCGAAGGCGCGGTTGAGCTCGTCGACGATCTGCCACCCCTGCTGCGCCAGCGGTTCGGGGATGGTGGCGGCCTGGAAGCGCCGGCTGTCGATGCGCTGGAAGGCGGAAGGATCGCCGTCGCCCGCGCCGATGTTGAAGGGCGGCCCCTCGCCGGGGCGTCCGGCGGCCTGCAGCGCGGGGGCGGCGTCGGCGAAGTAGAGGTCGTTGATCGCGACGGAGTGGGTCCATTGGTCCCGGAAGCGGGAAATCAGGGAGGAGACCTCCCTCGGGGTGCGCTGACTCGCGTCCGGGATCGGGATGTTCTCGGTCGTCAGCAGCGTCACTCCGGGGCAGGTGGCGAGCTGTCGTTTGATCAGCTCGGACTTGTTGCGGGCGAACGGGATGGAGTCGTCGGTGAAGAGGACGACCCCGGCGTTGCCCCCGGAGCGGGCGATGACCCAGTCCGCGGTCACCCTGGCGACCTCGTCCACCTTCGTGGTGATGTTGGTGAACAGCCGGGGATTCGTACTCGGTCCGGGGGAGTCGACCGCGTGCCAGCCGATCAACGGGATTCCCGCGGCCGCTGCCCGCGCGGTCTGCTCCGCGGTGAGCAGCGGATCGAAGCCGCCGATGACGATGCCCGAGGGCTTGAGGGTGACCGCCTGGCTGAGCGCGGCCTGGATACCCGCGGGGGTGCCGTCCCCGTCGATCACCCGGACCTGCCAGCCGATGGCCGCCGCGGCTTCCCGGACGCCCTTGGCGACTCCGGCTACACCGGGGTTGGTCATGGTCTGGGCGACATAGACGACGGTCTTGTCGGGAACCGCCCGGGGGCCGGTCGTAGGGCCGTCCCAGGCGAGGCCCGTACGCTCGGCCCGTTCGACGGCCTCCTTGGCCCGTCCGAGTGCGGCCGGGCAGCCGGCGGCCGGGGACGAGGCCGCCGCAGAGGTCCGCGACGAGTCGCCTCCGCAGCCCGCGACGAGAGTGGCGGCGGCCGCCCAGAGGGCCGCGGCCGCGAGGACGCCGGTGCGATTCGGGTACACGGTTCTCCTGATGGTCCTGACGCTCCTGACCGGGCGGTGACTGGTTCTACGGGGATCCGGCGGCCCGCGCCGCCGACGGCCCGGGAGGTTCCTCGGGCAGGGCAGGCTCGGTCGCGGCCCGTGTGCGCAGCCGCCTCCTGGCCGCGTAGCCGGCCAGGCCGACCGCCATCAGCAGCGTGCCCCCGTTGAACAGCGGCGTGGCCCAGAACTGGGCACCGAGCTGGCCGATCCCGGCGAGCCCGACGGCGAGCACACTGACGGCCACCAGCGTTCCGAGGGCGTTGGCGCGGCCGGGCCTGATCGTGGTGGAGCCGAGCAGCGCGCCGACGAAGGCGGGCAGCAGGTAGTCCAGGCCGACGCTTGGGTTGCCGATCTGCTGCTGCGCGGCGAGCAGGACCCCCGAGACGCCCACGACCAGGCCCGATCCGGCGAAGGCGTAGACCGAGTACCTGTGGGCGGGGATGCCGATGATGCCGGCGGCGCGGGGGTTGGAACCGACGACGTACAGGTACCGGCCGAAGGGCAGCCGTTCCAGCACCACCCAGAGGACGACGACGGCGGCGAGGACGTAGAAGGCGGGCACGGGCAGACCGAGGAAACGGGCGTCGTAGAGGCCGGTGAAGGAGGCCGGAAGGCCCTTCGGGCCGGGCACGATCCGGCTGCCGTCAGTGAGCCATCCGGTGAGCGCGTACATGATGCTGCCGGTGCCGAGCGTGGCGATGAAGGAGTCGATCCGGGCGAATTCGACGACGGCACCGTTCAGGGCGCCGACCAGCGCCCCGCCGAGGACGACGGCGAGAGCGGCGAGCGGCCAGGGCGTCCCCGCCTCGACGACGAGGTACATCACCAGCACGTGCGCCAGGCCCAGCCCGTACCCGATGGACAGGTCGAACTTGCCGGTCACGATGGGGATCGTCGCCCCGAGTGCGAGGAGGGCGGGGACCGACTGGTTGGAGAGGATCGAGGACACGTTCTCCCGGGTGGGGAAGGTGTCCGGAAGGACGATGGAGAAGACCAGGAAGAGCAGGACGGTCAGGGCCGGCAGGCCATAGGTTCCGATGACGTGTCCGCGCGGGGACCGGGGGGTCACAGGGCCTTCGTGCTTCCGGTGATCGCGGGCATGGCCGAGGCGGCACGGGTGAGTTCGGCGGGCGTCAGCGCGCCGCCCGAGAGCTCGGCCACCACCGAACCGCGTACGAAGACCAGGGCGCGGTGGCAGAGGTCCGCGACCTCCTCGAAGTCGCTGGACACCAGCAGGACCGCCAGCCCCTCGGAGGCCGCTTCGTCGAGGAAGCGGTGGATCGCCGCCTTGGCGCCGACGTCCACGCTCGCGGTCGGCTCCTCCAGGATCAGCAGCCGCAGCCGCCCGCGGAGCGCCCGGCCGAGCACCACCTTCTGCTGATGGCCGCCCGACAGGGTGGCGAAGGGCACCTCGCTGTCCGGGGGGCGCACCGAGAAGCGTTCGATCAGGGCCGCGGCCTCGCGCCGCTCGCGCCGCGGGCCGAGCCAGCGCCACGCCGGCACACCGGCCGCCCGCGGGTTGGCCAGGAAGTTCTCCCGGACCGTCAGATCGGGTGCGCAGCCCTCCTCCTGGCGGTTCGCACCCACGAAGCCGACCCCCCGGCCGAGTGCGGCGGCCACGGTGCGCGGGTGGTATGGGCGCCCGTCGAGCACCGCCCGCCCGCCGAGCAGGGGCAGCGCGCCGGCCAGGGCGCGGCCCAGGTGCATGTGGCCGGCGCCGGTCAGCCCGACCATGCCGAGGATCTCCCCGGGCGCCAGATCCAGGCTGACGGGCCGGGTCCGCCGCGTCGTCACGGAGTCGAGGCCCAGCCGGGGAGGACGGCCGGTGGGCACGGCTGCGGCGGGCCCGCGCCGGGCCGGTGAGCCGCCCGCGATGTCGTGGACCAGACGGGCGGGACCGTAACCGGCCAGCGGCCCCGCGCTGACGAGGCGGCCGTCGCGCAGAACGGCGAACGCGTCGGCGACCCGGTACACCTCGTCGAGCCGGTGGCTTACGTACAGGACGGCGTGCCCCCGGTCGCGCAGTGCGTGCAGGACGTCGAAGAGCCGGGCGCAGTCCGCGGCGGGCAGCGTGGCGGTCGGCTCGTCGAGGACGAAGAGCTCCGTCCGTCGCGCGAGGGCTCGGGCGATGGCCACCAGGGAACGCTCGGCAGGAGCCAGGTCCGCGATCCGGGCGTCGGCGTCCAGGTGTCCGGCGACGATCCGCAGGGCCTCGGCGCACTGCTCCCGGGTCCGCCGCCAGGAGATCAGGCCGTGGCGGCGCGGGTAGCCCGTCCCCAGGGCGATGTTCTCGGCGACGGTCATCCACTCGACCAGACCGAGGTCCTGGTGGATGAAGGACATCTTCCCGGAGGCGGCTACGGACCCGAGCGGGTGCCCGGCCACCGTCACCTCGCCCTCGTCGGCCCGGTGGACCCCGGCGAGCACCTTGATGAGCGTGGACTTTCCGGCGCCGTTGGGTCCTAGGAGGGCGAGCACGCTGCCGCGGTGGAGGTCAAGGCCGACCGCCTCCAGTGCGACGGTGCCGCCGAACCGCTTGCCGAGACCGCGTATCCGCACGAGCGGTTCCCCGCCGAAGTGACCGTGCGGGTGGCTCGTCGAGCTGTCGGAAGCGTCATGAGCGTCATGCACGGATGTCTCCGGGGCCGACCTCGGATCCCCCTCTCGGGAGGGCGGGACAGGGAGGATGCTAATCGGAGCCGGGGGCAATCACGTGCATGACGGTCATGACGCCGCGTCCAGCGCGCATTCGGCCCAGATGACCTTGCCGTGGGGGGTGTAGCGGGTGCCCCACGACCGGGCCAGCTGTGCGACGAGGAACAGGCCGCGCCCGCCCTCGTCCGTGTTGGTGGCCTGCCGCATGTGCGGGGCGGTGCTGCTGCCGTCGGAGACCTCGCAGATCAGGGCCCGGTCGTGGACCAGGCGCACCCGGATCGGCTCGGTCCCGTAGCGGATGGCATTGGTGACCAGCTCGCTGAGCAGCAGCTCGGTCGCGAACGCGAGCTCGTCCAGCCCCCAGTCGGCCAGCTGGCGGGTCACGGCGGCGCGGATGTCGGACACCCGCGCGGGATCGGCCGGCAGGTCCCAGGCCGCGATGCGGTCGGCCGGCAGGGTGCGGGTGCGGGCGACGAGCAGGGCGATGTCGTCCGAGGGATGCTCGGGCGCCATGGCGTCCATGACCGCCCGGCAGGTGTCCTCGGGGCTCCGGTCCGCGTGGGCCAGGGTCTGCCGCAGCCTCTCGAGGGCGACGTCGATGTCGCGGTGGCGGTCCTCGACGAGCCCGTCGGTGTAGAGGACGAGGGTGCTGCCCCGGGGCAGCTCGATCTCGGCCGTCTCGAAGGGGAGGCCGCCCAGGCCCAGCGGGGGTCCGGCGGGCAGGTCGGGGAAGCTCACGCTGCCGTCGGGATGGACGAGGGCCGGCGGAAGGTGGCCGGCCCGGGCCATGACGCACTGTCGCGAGGTGGGGTCGTAGACGGCGTACAGGCAGGTTGCGCCGACGATGCCGGTGCTGCCCCCGGTGGGGTCGTCGCACTCCTCCCGGTCCAGGCGCACCAGGAGGTTGTCCAGGTGGGTGAGGAGCTCGTCGGGGGCGAGTTCCAGCTCGGCGAAGTTGCGTGCGGCGGTCCGCAGCCGCCCCATCGTGGCGGCGGCGTGCAGCCCGTGGCCGACGACGTCGCCCACGAGCAGGGCTACGCGGGCCCCGGACAGGGGGATGACGTCGAACCAGTCGCCGCCCACTCCGGACTCGGCGGGCACGTAGCGGTGGGCGACCTCGACGGCGCTCTGCTCGGGCATCCCGCGCGGGAGCAGGCTGCGCTGGAGGGCCAGGGCCAGGGTGTGCTCGCGGGTGTAGCGGCGGGCGTTGTCGATGCACAGGGCGGCGCGGGCCGCGAGTTCCTGGGCCAGCCGGCTGTCGTCGTCACCGAAGGGGGCGGGGTCCTGCGCGCGGTAGAAGCTCGCGATGCCCAGCAGCACTCCGCGGGCCAGCAGCGGGACGGCGATCAGGGAGTGCACGCCGCGCGCCATGACCCGCCGGGCGCGCTCGGGGTCCTGGGCGATCCAGCCGGCCGCGGACCGCAGCTCGGGCTCCAGGAAGGCGTGCCCTTCGGTCAGGCAGCGCATGATGGGGTTCCCGGGGATGAGCTCCACCTGCTGTCCGGCCGGGTAGAAGGGGCAGTCGTCGCGGATGCCGTGGACCACCGTCCGGTACAGGCCGGTCCCGGCACCGGCGGGGTCGTCCCCGCGCAGCACCGCCTCGGGCAGGTCGACGGTGACGTAGTCGGCCAGGGCCGGGACCGCCATCTCCGCGAGCTCGCGGGCGGTTCGGCCGACGTCCAGGGTGGTGCCGATGCGGGTACTGGCCTCGGCCAGCAGTTCCAGGCGGCGCCGCGCCTCGATGGCGTACTTCCCTACTTCCGGCTCGCCCACCAGCACCAGGCCGCGGACCGTGGCGGGGCGGGGCTCGGCGGTGCCGGACGGCGGTCCGACGGTGTGGGGCGGCGGTCCGACGGTGCCGGACGGCGGTCCGACGTGGGAGAGGACGGCATGGGAGGGGGCGGGGTGGGAGAGGTCGGCGCGGGGCGAGACGGAGAGGTGGTGGACCGGCGGCGCGCTGCTCCTGAGCACGGCCTCGACGACCATTCCCTCCACCCCGGAGAGGCTCGTGACCGGGCGGCTCAGCAAGGTGGCCTCCCGGCCGTGCGGGAGCGCCACGTCGACGGCCGCCTGCCGGGACTCGGAGATCAGCTCGGTGGCCCTGTCCTTGAGGATCGCCTGATCGCGCGGGTCCAGCTCGGGACCGACCAGCTCGTCCAGTCCGTCCCATCCGTTCAGCCCGGCCGACTCGGCCGACCCGGCGAAGTGCCCGTCCCGGGCGCCCCTGCCCGGCAGGGTGCGCCGTTCGGCATCGAGGTACGCCCGCAGCAGCCCGCGCTCGCGCTCCGAACTCTGCTCCGTCAGCCGCCGCTCGATCGTCGCGGCGGCCCGGCGGAGCAGGAGGGCCAGGGCCGGGCGCTCGTAGGCGTGCGGGTAGCCGAAACAGAGCACGCCCGCGATGCGCCCGCTGATCTGATCGCGGATGGGGATGGCGCAGCAGGCGTTCGACTGGGCGCGTTCGGCGAAGTGTTCCGCGCCGTAGACCTGAATGGGTCCCCGTTCGGCCAGCGCGAGGCCGATGCCGTTGGTCCCGGCGAACCGTTCGGCGAAGACGAAGCCCGGGACGGTCTGGATGGGGGGAAGGCTCCGGGCCAGGGAGGGCTCGCCGAAGCGGCGTTGGAGCACCGTGCCGTTCGCGTCGGCGACGCAGATGTTCATCCGGCTGCCGGAGAACCGGGACTGCAGCTGGTCGAGGACGGGTCCGGAGGCACGTACGAGTCGGCTGTCCGGATCGAAGTCGTCCCGGTAGGGCAGCTCGGTCTGGTCCGGGGACAGCCCCAGCAGCCGGCAGCGCAGCCACGAGCTCAGGATCGGAGTCCTCACCCCGGTCGCGACCGATTCGCCCACCATGAACCGCTCACGGGAGCGTGCGGGACCGATCGGCTCTCCCGTGACCCCCATCTGCATCACTTCCCCTGGCCCGACGCGGGTCGGTGCTGGTCCGTGTAGTCCGTAGTAGTCCGTGCGATGAAAGTTGCATCAGTGCGTTTTGAGTATATTCCCGGCCATTTGCCCTTCACAGGAGAGCGACCGGATTGACCGGCGATCCCGTCCCGCCGGGGACGTTGAGGGGAGTCACGACGATCATGAACTCGTAGCGTCCCGCTTCGGCGCACGCGGCGGACAGCGCCTCCAGGTCCACGTTGTCCAGCAGGGGCACCCCCATGGCCGCGATGGCGAGGGCGTGGACGGGGGAGTGCAGGCCCTCGACCGGGGAGGGCCGGACGTCGCTGTCCCCGTCCGCGCCGAGCAGGCTGATCGCACGCTCGGCCAGCAGCGGCATCGCGTCCACGTGGAAGCCCGCGCTCGCCGCGTCCACGTCCCACGGGCCCAGCTCGCGACGGCGCCGGAACCGGCCGGAGCGCAGCAGCACCGCGCATCCGTCGTCGATCCGGACGCCGAGCGCCCGCTCGGCGGCGACGACGTCATCGGCGCGGACCGCGTGTCCGGGCTCCAGCCAGTCGGCCCCGAGGACGGCGGGCAGGTCGAGGAGGACACCCTTGGTGACGAGCGGGCCCAGCGCCGCCACCGAGCCGAAGCGGGCGCCGCCGGAGCCGATGACCTCGCGCGCCGGGTGGCCCCCGTAGAGCAGCCCCCGGTAGGCGATGTGTGACAGTGCGTCGACGTGGCTGACCGCCTTGCCGTGGTAGTCGACGCCGAGGAAGTCCTTGTGGGCGGCCGGTTCAGGGGGCTCCACATCGCCGAGGTCGGACATGTAGTGCAGGGCGGGCCTGGCGTTGTCGGGGCCGGGCCGGGTGTTCCAGGGCAGCCCCATGGACACCGTCGTACCGTCCCGGACGAGCGCGGCCGCCCGTCGTACGTGGTCCGGTCCGACCCGGTTCCAGGCCCCCCGGTCGGCCGGGGTCCAGCGGCCCCACGTACGGACCGAGGCGAAGAGGGCGTCGAACTCCCGACGGGAGATCCGGGGAGCCTGCGCGGGGTCGGTGCTCATGGGGTGTGCGGCGCTCCAGACTCGGCGGGGCGGGGCGGGGGCGGGTGCGGCCCGCCGGTTGCGCATCCCTACCCGCTACCGGCAGCGGCCGGACGTCCGCGGGGTCCGGTGAACCTGAGTGGCGGCCATGCCTCCGGGCGGGGCAGGCTGTACTCATGAGAGCGCCCTTGCGCTCGCCCCCGGGGGCCGGCGGCCGCCACCAGGTCCCTTTCACCCTCGCGGAGTGGGTGCCCTTCGCGATCGCCCTGCTGGTGCTCGTCATCGAGCTCACGCCCGCGCACGTCGTGTACACCGGCCCCCTGCTGGTGGCGACCCCCGCCCTGGCGGCGGTGACGATGGGTCCCAGGGGCACCCTCGCGGCGGCCGCGGTGGCCGTCGGCGTCAGTGTGATCAACGCCAGCCACAACCATGCCTGGGGCGGCCAGCAGGTCTACACGAACTTCTTCGCCCTGTTCCTGGTCACGGTGGCCAGCTTCATGACGAGCCGCGCCGCGCGCACGCGCCGGGAGATCGAGCTCAACCAGGTCCGCCGGATCGCCACGGCCGCCCAGGACGTCCTGCTGCGGCCCGTGCCGGCCCGGCTGGGCCCCGTACGGGCCGCCAGCATGTACCTGGCGGCCGAGTCGGGCGCGCAGATCGGCGGTGATCTGTACGACGCGGTCCAGACCCGGTACGGGGTCCGGATGATCGTCGGGGACGTCCGGGGCAAGGGACTGCCCGCCGTACGGGCCGCCGCGGTCGTGCTGGGCGCGTTCCGGGAGGCCGTGCACTACGAGGACGACCTGGTGGAGGTCATGAACCACTGCGGGGAGGCCCTGCGGCGGGACGCCGTCATGGCGGGCCGGGGCGGGGTCGGCGGCGACGTCGAGTGCCTGGAGGCATTCGTCACCGCGGTCGTGGCCCAGATCCCGGACAGCCACGACGTCGAGGTGATCAACCGGGGCCACCCGCCGCCACTGCTGCTGCGCGACGGTACGGTCCGCTCCCTGGTGCCCACGGCCCCGCT
Organism: Streptomyces sp. GL_140; assembly: GCF_057834465.1. NCBI lineage: Bacteria > Bacillati > Actinomycetota > Actinomycetes > Kitasatosporales > Streptomycetaceae > Streptomyces > Streptomyces sp. GL_140. The sequence goes on along the minus strand of NZ_CM174404.1, from coordinate 1,302,032 downwards.
GCCGCCGCTGGGCCTCGAGGAATTCATCAGCGGTCCTCCCGGGCGGCCGGACAGCTATCCGTTCGCGCCGGGGGACCGGCTGCTGCTGCACACCGACGGGGTCATCGAGGCCCGCGACCGGGACAAGGCCTTCTTCGACCTGCCCGGGGCCATGACGGCCATGTGCGACCACACCCGCCAGGCGTTCCTGGAGGGCCTGCGCCAGTCCCTGCTCCGCCACACGCAGGGCCTCCTGGCGGACGACGTGGCGATCATCGTCGCCGACCGCCTCGAGGACGAGGCCAACCCGGCCGCCCCCGGCCTGCGGTGACCCTAGGGGGCGAGCCGGAAGAGGGCTTCGGTGGTGGGGGTGCCGGGAGCGGGTTGGTAGACGATGAGCTGTTGGCCCGGGGCGGCGCGGACGTCGAAGGACTGGTAGGTCACGGTCAGGGGGCCGACCGCCGGGTGGTGCAGGTGCTTGGTGTCCTGGGTCTTGCTCAGGACGTTGCTCCGCAAGGGCTCGTTGCGGCTGCTGCACGTGTGGAACATCCTGCAAGCCGTCGGCAATGTCGTGAGCCTTCTCGACGATGTCGAGGAAATCGTGGGCGAGCACGTCCACCACCTGAACGCAGTGGGGGACCAGATCCACGCGGAGTTCCCGAACCTGACGGTCCAGGTGGATGCCGAGAAGAGCGTGTCCGTGGCCGGTGTCCTGGTCGAGGCCTCGCGCCACGCGGACTTGATGGTGATGGGCGGCCGGCGGGCACCCAGCTACCTCGGACCCACCCTCGGGCGGGCGACGCACAGCCTGATCCACCACGCGCACTGCCCCGTGCAGCTCATCCCGCGCAGCAACCACGAGCACGGGACAGAGTCGTGACGGACCCGGGTAGACGTCATGAGATCGTCGTCGGAATCGCCCCGGTCAGGGACTGGCATCTGACGCTGGCCTGGGCGGTGGACGAGGCCCGGCGGTGCCGGCTTGGATTGCGGCTGGTCGCAGCCGTACCCCTGCGGCACCACATGCGGCACGTCGACGACACGCAGCGCACCATCGCCTTGCACCAGGCCGCCTCGGAGACTCTCACTGACGCTGCTGCCTGGAGCATGGAGCGCCACCCAGAGGTCGAACCGGTCGTGGATCTGGTCGAGGGGTATCCCGCTCCGTCGATAGGCCGGTTGTCCGGGCACAGGCCCGCATGGCCGTCCTCGGTTCACGTCGCCTGAGCCGTACGGAGGAGTTCTTCAGCGCCGGTTCCCTTGTCGTCCCCGTCACGGCGCAGGCGCACTGTCCGGTCGTTGTAGTGGGCGACGCCGAGCACGTGACACAGCAGCCACCCTACCTGGATCGGTCGTCCACGGGCTGCTGCACCGGGCACACTGCCCGGTGATCACGGTTCACACAACGCGAGGACCGTCGTGACGATGCCCGCCCCCGCAAGGACCACAGGGGCATGACGGAGGCAGAGGCGCCGTGCTGGCTCGCGGAACACGGCCGCGACGAGGCGGCGGCTGCACGACATCGCAGAGCAGCTCGACGACGAGCGTACGCACCGTGTCCCTGTCGATCCGGATGCTCTGATCAAGCAGCTGGAAGAGCTTGACGGCTGGGAACCTGGCTGGCATGTGGACTGCGGGCTGGGACGGCTCATGGCGTTGGCATGAGCTCAACCGCAACCTGCGACGCCGAGCCGAGCGGAAGCGGGTCCACACCGCATCCTGAGTCGCTGAGAGCCAAGGGGGCTCAGGTTCAGGGCCCTCTCCGCCGTAGAACTCATCGCCAGGGTCACCCGACTTACCGCTCCTCTTCGTCAACACCGGGGGTCAATTGATCACCGCGGGCAATGCATTTGGCCATCGACGGGACCGCGCAGCAGGCGGTCGCGCGCCTCTGAGCGTAGATCGCTCACGGCAGACGGCGACGGGCCCGGCAGGACTGGAACATCTCGCAGGTGCATGCCAATCTACGACCTCCCCGATCATCCCGCGTTCCAGGGTGCTCTGTATTGCGCCACCTCGTCGTCCAAGGAGTGCAGCTGCTTTGCGAATTCCGTTCGTCTGCTCAGGGGTGGCCCCGGGGCGGCCTAAGGGCTTGCAGATCATCAAGGTGTTGCTTCCCGACCTGGGGCTCGTTGGTCTGGTATGCGCATCCCGGACGAGCTCCGTGACCAACTCTCCGCGAAGTTCGCGGTGTTGTTCCCGCATCTAGACGAGCGGCAGCGACGGCTGTTGATGGGGGCCGAGGCCAGGCTTCTGGGGCATGGTGGAATCCGCGCTGTCGCTCGGGCGGCTCAGGTCAGTGAGACGACGGTCCGCGATGGCGTGTTCGAGCTGGAATCCGGCGACGAGCCGTTGGGGCGGGTCCGGCGTCCCGGCGGAGGACGCAAACGGGTCGCCGATCTAAACCCGGGGCTGCGGCCGGCACTGCTGGCGCTGGTCGAGCCCGAGGAGAGAGGCGACCCGATGTCGCCGCTGCGGTGGACTGTGAAATCGACCCGTACGATCGCGGCGGAGCTGGCCCGGGCCGGGCACCGGATCAGCGCCGATACCGTGGGCGACCTGCTGCGGGAGGAAGGCTTCAGCCTGCAGTCCAACGCGAAGACGCTCGAGGGTAACCAGCATCCTGACCGGGACACCCAGTTCCGCTACCTCAACGAGCAAGCCCGCGACCACCGGGACGCCGGCCAGCCGGTCATCAGCGTGGACACCAAGAAGAAGGAACTCGTCGGCGACTTCAAGAACAGCGGCCGCCAGTGGCGTCCCGCTGGCGAGCCCGTCCCGGTCAGCGTCCACGACTTCGCCGACCCGCAGCTGGGCAAAGCCGTCCCCTACGGGATCTACGATCTGACCGCGAACACCGGCTGGGTCAACGTCGGCACCGATCACGACACCGCCGCGTTCGCCGTGGAATCCATCCGCCGCTGGTGGCACGACCAGGGCCAGGCTGCCTACCCGCGAGCGACACGGCTCCTGATCACCGCCGACGCCGGCGGATCCAACGGCTACCGCACCCGGGCATGGAAGCTCGAGTTGGCTCAACTCGCCGCTGATGCCGGGCTGACGATCACCGTGTGCCACCTACCACCGGGCACTCAATGCCGTTGCTTGAACTCGTCAAGCAGTTTGCAGTGACGTAGGAGGACTGTGGTCGTTGGGCCCGGCATGCATCCGTGGGTGGGGTCTTCCGATCATGTGCGACTGGGCGTGGTGACCCGGTGGGTGACTCCGGAACTGGTGGCCGAGGTGCTGGAGCAGTGCGGGGTCAGGGACAAGAAGCCCTGCGCGCTTCCGGCCGGGTTCATGGTCTACTTCACGCTTGCCCTGGCGCTGTTCCAGCAGGACTCCTATGACGATGTGGCTGAGCAACTTGTCGGCAATATTGGGGAGTTGAGTGGGTGCATTCCAGACAAGTCCTCGTTCACGCGGGCGCGTCGGCGTCTGGGGCCGCTGGTCCTGGAGACCGTGTTCCGCGAGCTGGCCGCCCCGTTGGCCGCCGTCGGCCTGGAGGGTTCCTTCTACCGTGGGATGCGGCTGGCCGCGGTGGACGGGTTCGTGCTGGACGCGCCGGACACACCGGCCAATCGGACCGTGTTCGGTGGGCCGGTCAAGAACGCCCAGCCGGCGGGGTTTCCGCAGGTGCGGGTGGTGACGCTGACCGAGTGCGGCACACATGCCCAGATCGACGCGGCCGTGGGCGGCTTCAACGGCGGCGAGCGGGAGCTGGCGATCGCTCTGGCGGCCTCGGCGAGCAAGATGCTCGTCATCATGGACCGGGGCTTCCCCGGGGTCGAGTTGTGGAAGGCGTATCTCGGAGCCGGGGCCCATCTGCTGATCCGGGCCCGCTCGCCGGTGGCGCACCGGCCGGTCGAGCATCTGCCGGACGGAAGCTACCTGGGGCGGATGAGCCTGGCCGGCCAACGGGCCTCGCATCCTGGCGGGGTGCTGGTCCGAGTGATCGAGTACCGCGTCGACGGCGGCGAGGTGGTCAGACTGCTGACCGACCTGATAGACGTCGAGGCCTATCCGGCGGCGGAGTTGGCCCGGCTCTACCATGCGAGGTGGGAGGCGGAGTCTGCGTTCCGGCAGATCAAGACGTTCCAGCGAGGCCCGGCCGAGGTCCTTCGCTCGGGAGACCCGGATCTGGTGCGGCAGGAGGTCTGGGCGCACCTGGTCGTGCACCACTGCCTCACACGGGTCATCATGTCGCTGGCTGACGACAACGGCATCGACCCGGATCGGGTCTCGTTCGTCAAGGTCCTCAAGCACACGCGGCGCAGCGTGGTCCGCCAGTGCGCGGATACGCCCAAGAAGATCAAGAGGTTCCTGGCCACGCTGGCGACGAAGGTACACCGCAAGCTCGACAACGGCGCCAGGCGCCTGCGCGCGGCAGACCGGCACCTCAAGCGTCCGGACTCGAAGTACTCCTCAAAGCTCTCCTACCGAATCAACACCCGCGACCGGCAGCCGACACGACGGGTCGCACCCAAGGTCATCACCCTGAAGCCCGCGATAGTTCAGTGAGTCAAGCAACGGCATTGACCGGGCACTTCGAAGTGGAACAAGATCGAGCACCGGCTGTTCTCGCACATCACCATGAACTGGAGCGGCCGCCCGCTGACCAGCCACGAAGTCATCGTGCAGTCGATCGCCGCGACTACCACCCGCACCGGACTGCGCGTGAGGGCCGAACCCGACACCAACACCTACCCGACCGGAGTCCGTATCAAAGACGCGGAGATGGCCGCCCTGCCGCTGACCCGGCACGCGTTCCAGGGCGCCTGGAACTATGCACTGCACCCCCAGCCATCACCTGTCATCCCGGCGGCCGGGGCCCCGCAGACGCCGTATCCGGAGTGGAACCAGGCCGTGCTCTCCGATCCCGCACTGACCGGGATGACCCTCCAGCAACTGAGCGACCTCACCGAGATTCTGGCCCCGGATGGGGATATCCGGCGCGGCCGCCCGCCCCGGCTGGCCTTCCCCGACCAGGTCCTGGCCACCGTGCTCCACCTACGGGCCGCCCTGGCCGCGGAACCCCTCGCCGTGCTGTTCGGCACCAGCCGCACCGCAATGCACCGCACCCTCTTGAAGAACCGGCGACTGCTCGAGGCACAGGGCATCACCATCCCACCGGCGACAACCCCACCCACGGCCCTCGCCGCCCTTCAGGCCCGGGTCCAGGCACAGACCAGCGAGGACAACAAGATCAAGACGACGTGTTAATGATCTGCAAGCCCTTAGTGGTGACCAGCGGGAGTACCCGACGGCTCGTGTATGCGGCGCGTCCGGGCGATGCCGTCGGCGGAGGTGCGGAATATAGCGCACAATCACCGGTTTCCGAAACCGGGGATTGCGCGGACCATTGCCTCTGTTCGCGGCTGCTGCACTTGGCGGTGGGGCGAAGCCAACTCAGCTGTCCACCCGCCGTGGTGGTCCCATCGCAATGCGCTGTCCTGGCTTGCGATCGCGGCCGCCCTGATGTGCAGAGATGAGAGGAAGCATGGCTCGCCCGCCTGCCTTGAAGCTAGCGGAGGTCTTGGCGGAAATCCGCATGAGTCCGTCGGCGTTCTATCGGATGCGTGCACGGGGTAACGCGCCCAGCATGATCAAACTGCCAAATGGTGAACTCAGGTGTCGTCGCTCCGATCTGGATGCCTGGTGGGAGGCTTGCGAGAAGGATTCTGACACTTGGCGCTGAGTTACAACGTTCGCTTCTGGGACATACGTGAGCGCCCGGATCGGCGTAAGCCATTCATGGTGCGGTGGACGGTCAGCGGGCTCGAAAAATCAGAGTCGTTCATGACCTTCGGCCTTGCCGAGAGTCGGCGTTCGAAGATGATGACGGCAGCCCGCGAAGGCGAGGCATTCGACGAAGAGTCGGGACTGCCGGCGTCGGAGCTGCGAGCGCTTCGGCAAAAGAAGACTTGGTACGACCTCGCGCATGAGTACATCGAGCAGCGGTGGGCTCGGACGCCCGGGAACACGCGTCGAACCCTTGCGGACGCGTTTGCCACCGTTACCCCCGCCTTGGTTCGTCCGGGAACCGTATATCCGGAGCCGCGGGTGCTGCGGAGGGCGCTGTACTCCTACGCATTCAACAAGAAGGCGTGGGAGCAGGAGCCTCCCGAGGAGTGGAGGAAGGCGCTCGATTGGGTCAAGAGGAATTCCCTGCCCCTTGGTTCGCTGAATGAGGCCGTCGTCATGCGTCGAGCGCTGGACGCACTGTGCTTCAAGCTGGATGGGAAGCCTGCTGCGGCCAAGACCACGCGTCGCAAGCGGTCGGCGTTCAGCGAAGTGCTCAACATGGCCGTGGAGAACGGCTACTTCGTCGACAACCCCCTTGCGGGGATCAGGTGGAGTGCTCCGTCGGTCGAAGATGAGGTCGACCCGGCTTCTGTGCCCAACCCGCTCCAGGTTGGTCGTTTGCTTTCGGCGGTGGGGCAACAGCGGGGCCGTGGCCCCCATCTCGAGGCGTTCTTCGGCTGCATGTACTTCGCGGCGATGCGGCCGGCTGAGGTGATTCACCTCCGTCTCGAGCAGTGCCACTTGCCTGAGACAGGCTGGGGTTTGCTCAACCTGACGGGTGGCGTTGTAACGGCGGGCAAGGACTGGACGGACGACGGCGAGGTCTACGAAGTCCACTCGCTCAAGCGCCGTGCCGCGACGGCGACCCGACCTGTACCCATTCCGCCGCAGTTCGTCCGCGTCCTGCGTGCCCACGTGGAGCGCTTCGGTGTTGCCCCGGACGGGCGGCTGTTCCAGAACCAGGCGGGCAACTATGTGGAGGCGGCGGCGTACGGGATCACGTGGTCGAGGGCGCGGGAGTACGTCCTGACCCGCACGGAGCTCGCGGCCGGTCTGGCGAAGCGGCCCTACGACCTCCGGCATGCCGGGATCTCGTTCTGGCTCCACTCGGGTGTCGACCCTGCTGAGTGTGCTCGGCGGGCCGGTCACAGCATCCACGTCCTGTTCCGGTACTACGCCAAGTTCCTCGATGGCGTTCAGGAGCAGGCCAACCGTCTCATCGAGCAGTCCATGGAGGAGTGGGACCGCGTCAGCAAGGGCGTGCCACCCACCCCGTGAGCCGAGTTTGGTCCGTGACTGGTCCGGAACAGCCGGTCTGGAGTGGGAGACGGGTGGGAGGAACTGGGAGGAACAGGAAAAACTGAAATCCGCGTGGAGCGGGTCGCGCCAACGGCGCCTGACGGGCAAAAGCCCAGGTCAGGCGCCGTTTCTCGTGCTCCTAGAAGAAGCCGAGCTTCTTCGGCGAGTACGAGACGAGGAGATTCTTCGTCTGCTGGTAGTGCTCCAGCATCATCTTGTGGGTCTCGCGGCCGATGCCGGACTGCTTGTAGCCGCCGAAGGCCGCGTGGGCGGGGTAGGCGTGGTAGCAGTTGGTCCAGACGCGGCCCGCCTGGATCGCGCGGCCCGCCCGGTAGGCCGTGTTGATGTCGCGGGTCCAGACGCCGGCGCCCAGGCCGTACGCCGTGTCGTTCGCGATGCGCACGGCGTCGTCGAAGTCCTGGAAGGAGGTCACCGAGACGACCGGGCCGAAGATCTCCTCCTGGAAGATCCGCATGCGGTTGTCGCCCTCGAAGATGGTCGGCTGGACGTAGAAGCCCCCCGCCAGCTCGCCGCCGTGCTCCACGCGCTGACCGCCCGTCAAGATCTTCGCGCCCTCCTGCTGGCCGATCTCCACGTACGACAGGACCTTCTTCAGCTGCTCCTCCGACGCCTGCGCGCCGATCATCGTGTCCGTGTCCAACGGGTGCCCCGGCACGATCAGTTCCGTGCGCGCCACGGCCGCGTCGAGGAAGTCGCCGTAGCGGCCGCGCTCGATGAGCGCGCGCGAGGGGCTGGTACACACCTCGCCCTGGTTGAGGGCGAACATGGTGAAGCCCTCCAGGGCCTTGTCGCGCAGGTCGTCGTCCGTGGTCCAGATGTCGTCGAAGAAGAGGTTGGGGCTCTTGCCGCCCAGCTCCAGCGTGACCGGCTTCAGGTGCTCCGCCGCGTACTGCATGATCAGCCGTCCGGTGGAGGTTTCCCCGGTGAAGGCCACCTTCGCCACGCGCGGGCTGGAGGCCAGCGGCTTGCCGGCCTCCTCGCCGAAGCCGTTGACGATGTTCACCACGCCCGGCGGCAGCAGGTCGGCGATCAGGCTCATCCAATAGTGCACGGACACGGGGGTCTGCTCGGCCGGCTTGAGCACCACCGTGTTGCCGGCGGCGAGCGCCGGGGCCAGCTTCCAGACCGCCATCAGGATCGGGAAGTTCCACGGGATGATCTGCGCGACCACGCCCAGGGGTTCGTGGAAGTGGTAGGCGACCGTGTCCTCGTCGATCTGGCTCAACGCGCCCTCCTGGGCGCGCAGGGCCCCCGCGAAGTAGCGGAACTGGTCGATGGCGAGCGGCATGTCGGCGGCCAGCGTCTCGCGAATGGGCTTGCCGTTCTCCCAGGTCTCCGCGACCGCGAGGGCCTCCAGGTTCTGTTCCATCCGGTCCGCGATGCGCAGCAGCAGTGTGGAGCGCTCGGTGATCGAGGTGCGTCCCCACGCGGGCGCGGCGGCGTGCGCCGCGTCCAGTGCGCGCTCCACGTCCTCGGCCGTGCCGCGGGCGACCTCGGTGAAGGTCTCGCCGGTGACGGGGGAGGGGTTGGGGAACCAGCGGCCGAGGGCCGGTTCCACGTACTCGCCGCCGATGAAGTGGCCGTAGCGGGACGCGTACGTCATGAGCGCCCCTTCGGTTCCGGGCGCAGCGTAACGGGCCATGGTGGTCCTCCCCTTGCCGGGCGCCGGCCTCCGTCGGACGGCGCTCGCGGTGAGGCTAGGGGCGGACAGGTTGCGGGTACGTTGCACGGCCGCGCGGCAAGCCCCGCGAGGAGGAGGCGCGTTGGGCCCTGGGGGCGGCCTGCGGAGCGGGATCGGGCACGGACGCCCCGAGCACCGGGAGCGCCGGCTGCCCGAGTTCCGCGTCCAGGGCCCGTACGCGGTCCAGCGCGGCCGTCCGGTCGCCGGCCGGCAGCGCCGCCGCCAGGGCCCGCCACACCTCCGGGTCCTCCGAGCCCCACGGACTGCACACCCAGTCGGTCAGCAGCCCCGCGTCGGCCCGCGCGATCACGGCCGCCCGCGCCTGGTCCTCGATGCGCCGCCGCAACCGGACGATCCCCGGCGCGGTGGACGCGGGCAGCAGGGGGCCCGAGTAGCGGGCCAGCGCGGCCGAGACCGCCCCGGAGGCCAGGTGGCGGGTGACGGCGGTGAAATCGGCATCCAGCGGCGCGGCCGTGCGGTAGGGGCGGGAGAGCGGGGCCCCGGGCCCCAGCAGACCGCGCAGCCGTGACATTTCGGCGCGCAGGGTCACCGGGGACACCGACTCGTCCTCGTACAGGGCGATCGCCAGCTCGTCCCCCGACAGGCCCTCCGGATGGTGGGCGAGCAACGCCATGATCTCGCTGTGCCGCCGCCCGAGCCGGACCTCGCGGCCGTCGCCGACCAGCAGCGCCTCGTCCCGGCCGAGCGCGGTGAGGCTGTCCCCGGCGGCCGTCGGGACCGCGGGAGCCAGCAGCGCCAGCTGGGCCTCCGCCGCGCGCGCCACCGCCCGTACGAAGGCGAGGGAGTGCGGATGGGCCAGCCAGTCGCCGCCGGTCACGTCCACGGCGCCGAGCAGCCGGCCCGTGCGCGGGTCGCGGACCGGAGCCGCCGCACAGGTCCACGGATGCACCCGGCGGCTGAAGTGCTCGGCGCCGAAGACCTGGACCGGTTCCCCGACTGCCACCGCCGTGCCGGGCGCGTTCGTGCCCATGTCCGTCTCCGCCCAGCGGGCCCCCGGCACGAAGCCGAGGCCCTCGGCCCGCCGCATCGTGGCGGACGCGCCCTCCACCCAGAGCAGGCTGCCCTGCGCGTCGCAGACGGCCAGCAGGTGTTCCCCGTGCGCGGCGAAGGCCCCCACGAGGTCCCGGAACAGCGGCAGCACCCGGGCCAGAGGATGCTGTTCCCGGTACGCCCGCAGCTCCGCCCCCGCCAGCTCCACCCGGGGCGTGCACTCCGGGCTGACCCGGGCCCGGGCGCAGCGGCGCCAGGACCTCGCGATGACCGCCCGGACCGGAGCCTCGACCCGCCCGTCCAGGGTGAACGCCGCGTGGGCCCGTCGCAGTTCCCGCGCCCGCCGGACGGGATCGGCCCCGCCCGGCAGAGCCACCGAAGGATCGTCCATGTCGCCCTCCCGTGGAGCCGCGGTGCCCTGGTGCCCGGCGCGCCCCCATAGTCGTCCGGCTCCGCCGCCCCGACAAGCGGTACGTCGGCCACTGCGCCGACCAGTCCCCGCCGTGCCCGTGTCCAAGGGGAGCCCATGGCCGGGAACGCGGGAGCGGGGGTGAGCGTTGAGCGGAGTAGTGGCCGACGGAGGAAGAGGTGTCCGCAGATGTCCAAGAGCGGAAAGGTCGCGGTTGCCGGAGTCGCGGCAGCCATCGTGCTGTTCTGGGCGGTCGGGTTCTGGGCGGGACTGCTGGTCCTGATCGGTGTGCCGACGGCTGCCTACCTGCTGTTGGACTCCTCCCAGCGTCGTAGGCTGCGGGGTATCTCAAGAAAGCAGATCGGCCGCTGAGGGCGGCATAAGGGGGGCATGAGCATGGCAAAGGTGGCACAGGTCGCGGCGGTCAGCAGCAACGGTGTCTATTCGTTCACCAAGCCCACGCGCGAGAGCATCACGCTCCTCGAAGGGCTCGGGGTCGAAGGCGACGTCCATGCGGGGATCACGGTCAAGCACCGCTCCCGCGTGGCCCAGGACCCGACGCAGCCGAACCTCCGGCAGGTGCACCTGATCCACCGGGAGCTGTTCGAGGAAGTCGCCGAAGCGGGGTACGAGGTCGCTCCCGGCCAGCTCGGGGAGAACGTCACCACGGAGGGCATAGACCTCCTCGGCCTGCCGACCGGGACGCTGCTGCGCCTGGGCCCGGACGCGATGGTCGAGGTGACGGGCCTGCGCAATCCCTGCCTGCAGATCGACGCCTTCCAGCACGGGCTGCTCAAGCAGGTGGTGGGCCGCGACCAGGAGGGCAATCTGCTCCGCAAGGCCGGGATCATGGGCGTGGTCCACCGGGGTGGCACCATCCGTCCCGGCGACCCCATCGAGATCACGCTCCCGCCGGCCCCGCACGTCCCGCTCGAGCGCGTCTGAGCCGTAGGGGCCCGGTCCCGTGCGTTCACCGGGGACGCGTGGACCAGTACGAGTACCGGTACTGGTTACCAGTACCGGTGCCGGTACTTCGCGGTCCGTCCTCAGGTCGGCCGTACCGCGACGCGGTCCAGCGCCGCCAGCAGTTCCGACAGCTCCGGGATCTGCGCGTCTCCCCCGGAGGGCACCGACAGGACCTCGCCCGGCTCCTCGTCCAGCAGGACGAAGGCCGCCCCGCCCGTGCGGGCCACCAGCGACCACCCGGGCCCGTCCACCCGCAGGGTCCGGGTCTCCTCGCCCGCGAAGGACGACCGGACCCTGCCCGGAGGCGGCGGGCTCTGCGTGTACCCCAGCGCCTCCCTCAGCGCCCGCGCCAGCCCCGGGTGCGAGGCGGCGGCCGCCCCGCCGTCCGTGGCCACGCGCTCGCTCCAGTCGGTCCACTGCCGGGCGATCTGGTCGGCGCCCATCCGCCGCTGCGCCGCCCCCCAGGCCTCGGCCGACGGAGGTGCGAGCGGCACCCGCCCCGTGCCGTCCGCACCCTGCTCCGGATCGTGCGGTTCCGGTATCCCCGCGGCGGACACCGACAGTTCCAGCGGCCAGCCGGCCAGGGAGACCACGATGGAGCGCTCGTCGGGAGACAGGTCGTACTCCATCCCGCAGTCCCACGAGGCGATGGCCATGGCCACGAGGGAGACGTCGTCCACCACGACCGTCCAGCGCGCGCCCTCCTCGTCCTGCCCGAGCACCAGCCCGTATCCGGCCGCCGCCGGGGGTACGCCCAGCAGCGAGCAGGCCTCGGGGAAGTCGTCACCCAGGATGCTCGGGAACTGCGCGGGGGTCAGCAGTACGGCGGTCAGCACGTACAGCGAACCGCCCTCGTCCTCGTCGGACACGTGGCCTCCCGGTAGCTCTCTTGTCGGCGCACCCTAACCAGCGGGTAACCGCCGCGTCGAGAGCTTGCGGGAGGCGATTTCCAAGCCCACTACCTGCACGTAGAGTTGGCCACCCGCCACAGAAAGGGACCCCGGTGCAGCGTTACGACCGGCTGAGGGAGATCCTCCGGCTCGATCCGGACAAGGACTTCCTGGCCATCTACCGGCTCACCGCCACCTACGAGTTCCCCTGGGACTTCACCCGGGCCCTGGAACTGGCCCTCTTCCGGACCTACGCCGTCCCGAGCATCGGCCGGCTGCTCGCCGACACCGCCGAGTTCACCGAACGCTCCCAGAAGCGCTACGACGACACCGCGCTGCTCCTCGACGCCGTCGTCGAGCACGGCTTCGAGTCCGACACCGCGCGCACCGCGATCCGCCGCGTGAACCAGATGCACCGTGGCTTCGACATCACCAACGAGGACATGCGCTACGTCCTGTGCACGTTCGTGGTGATCCCCGCCCGCTGGCTCGACGCCTACGGCTGGCGCCCGCTGACCCACCACGAGCGGCGCGCCTGCGCGAACTACTACGCCACCCTCGGCCGCCACCTCGGCATCACGGACGTCCCGGGCTCCTACGAGGAGTTCGAAACGGCTCTGAACGCCTACGAGGAGGCCCACTTCGGCTGGGACGAGGGCGGCCGGCAGGTCGCCGACGCCACCCTCGAGCTGATGGCCTCCTGGTACCCGGCGCGCCTCGCGCCCGTCGTCCGCCGGGGCAGCCTCGCCCTCCTCGACGAGCAGCTGCTCAGCGCCTTCCGCTACGAGACTCCGCGCCCCGGGGTCCGCAGGCTGGTCCGGGGCGCCCTGCGGCTGCGCGGGTGCGCGGTGCGCCTGCTGCCCCCGCGCAGGGCCCCGCACTACGCCCGCCAGAACCCGGAGATCAGGAGTTACCCCGGGGGCTACGACGTGGGCGAGCTCGGCACGTTCCCCGTGCCCGGACCGGGCGGGTGCCCCGTGCCGCATCCGCGCCGCCCGGCCGGAGCGGAGGCCCAGCCTCCGGCCTGACCCGGACCTGCCTCCGCGGACCCCGGACACGTGGGCGACGTACGACTTCGGTCCGGTCCGCCGTTCAGGACGTGCGGACCGCCAGCGCGAGGAAGCGTGCGTCCTCGTCGGCGTACGAGGTCAGTCGCCAGCCCGAACCCGCCAGCAGGGGGCCGAGGTTGTGCTCGGCGCGCAGATCCCCGGGCGTCAGCGCGCGGCCGTGGCGCGCCGCGAGCGCCGCTCTCCCGATCGGGTGGAACAGCGCGAGCCGGCCGCCGGGACGGACCACGCGGGCGAGCTCGCGCAGGTTGGCCGCGGGCTCCGGCAGGTGGGCGATGAGGCCGGCGGCGAACACGGCGTCCAGCACCCCGTCGCGCAGCGGCAGCCGGACCACGTCCGCGAGCAGCAGCGTGCCCTCGGCGTCCCGGCCGGCGTCCCGCGCGGCGTCGAGCATCTGCGGGGTGACGTCGGCGCCGAGCACGGTTCCCGACGGGCCGACGGCCGCGCGCAGCGCGGTCAGCGCCCGCCCGGTGCCGCAGCCCGCGTCGAGCACCCGGTCCCCGGGCCGCAGTGCGAACTCGGCCACGGCGGCCGTGAAGGCCGGCCCGTCCCCGGGGAACTTGCGGTCCCAGTCGCCCGCGCGCGCTCCGAAGAACTCCTGGACGTGGTGCTGGTCCTGTGCACGCTCCTGCGTGCGGTCCTCGCTCATGTGCCCATGATCCCCCACCCGCGCGCTGGCACATGCCTGCGGAACGTGTGCAAGGTGGCACGCGGTGCGATCGAAGATGAACGTATCTCTGTCATATTCCAGCAGTTCCAGCAGCTTTCGAAATGCGCCCCTTGTTCGCGCCCTCACCCGGACTAGCGTCCCGTGGCCATGGGACACCTGGACCACGCCGCCTATGGCTGGCTTACCCCCGCGCTGTCATATGTGATGGCTTCGATCGGCGCTGCCCTCGGGCTGCGCTGCACCGTCCGCGCGCTCGACGCGACTACCGGAGCATCCCGCCGCAACTGGCTCCTCACAGCGGCCTCCGCCATCGGGACCGGCATCTGGACGATGCACTTCGTCGCGATGCTCGGCTTCCACGTCACCGGAACCGAGATCCACTACAACGTGCCGATGACCATCCTCAGCCTCCTCGTCGCCATGATCGTCGTCGGAGCCGGCGTCTTCGTCGTCGGCTACGGCAAGGAACGCGGCCGGTCCCTCGTCTTCGGCGGCCTCACCACCGGCCTCGGCGTCGCGAGCATGCACTACCTCGGCATGGCGGCCCTGCGCCTGCACGGCACCGTCTCCTACGCGCCGCTGACGGTCGGACTCTCCGTGGCCATCGCCGTGGTCGCCGCCACCGCGGCCCTGTGGGCCGCGCTCAACATCAAGTCCCCGATGGCCGTCGCCGTCGCCTCGCTCGTCATGGGCGCGGCCGTCAGCAGCATGCACTACACCGGCATGCTCGCCGTCTCCGTCGACGTCGTCCCCTCGGACGAGGCGCTGCCGGGGGCCACCGCCATGCAGTTCATCTTCCCGCTCGCCGTCGGCCTCGGCTCCTACCTCTTCATCACCTCCGCGTTCGTCGCACTGTCCCCGACCGCCGACGAGCGGCTGGCCTCCGCCGCGGCCTCCGCCGACCGGCGCCTCGGCGAGCAGGGCGCGCCCGCTTCCGTCCTCTGAGCCCGCTGCCACTCGGGCGTCGTCCGCGTCCGCCCTGCCCCGCCCCCGCCCCTGCCATCGCCCCCCATCGCCCCGCCACCGTCACATACGCTCGCACCGCCCGGAACGAGGAGCCCATGCGCAGATCCCGCAGATCACCGGAAGCAGCGGCGCCGCGGCCGCCCGCGCCTGCGGACGGGCGCGCCAAGGGGACGGGCCGCCGGGCGCACGCCGGACCGCCCGCCGAGGAGTCGGCGGACCGTGAGAGCCGCGCCCCGTTCCCGGTCATATCCGGCGGCGGTGGCGGTTCCGGCCGGGGCGGCGGTGCGAGACTGCGGCTGCGCCCCGCCACCGTCCGCGCGAAGATCGTCTCGCTGCTGATGGTGCCGGTGGTCTCGCTGCTCGCCCTCTGGGGCTTCGCCACCGTGGGCGCGGCCCAGGACATCGCCCGCCTCAGCCGTGCCCAGCAGGTCGACCGGGAGCTCAGGGCCCCGGTCGTGGCGGCCGTCACCGAGTTGCAGGCCGAACGCCGCGCCGCCGTCCGGCTGCTGGCCGAACCCACCGCCGGTCAGGCCGCGACCGCCCAGACCCCCGGCCAACCCGGCGCCCTGGACCAGCAGGCGGGCCGCACCGACGCGGCCGTACGGGCACTGCGGCTCGGTGACCGCAACACCGTGGCCGACTCCGGCGACTACCGGACCGACATCGTGATCCGGCTGCGCGCCTTCGTCGCCGCCGCCGAGGCGCTGGACCCGGCGCGCAAGGACATCGCCGAGCACCGTGCGACCCCGGACGCCGCCTACGAGACGTACACCGGCTTGATCGATTCGGCCCTGGAGGTCGCCGGAGCCCTCTCCGGCGGTGGCCGGGAGGCGGAACTCGGCTCCGACGCCCGGGTCCTGCTGGAGTTCGCGCGAGCAGGGGAGCAGCTGTCGCGGGAGGACGCGCTGCTGACCGTGCCGGGGCCGCGCAGTGCTGACACGCTTCGCCGTCTGACCGGCGCGGTCGAGACCCGCCGGGCCCTGACGGACGCCGCCGCCCGGGACCTGCCCGCGGCGCAGCAGGGCGCCTGGCAGTCGGTGGCCCGGAGCGCCGTCTACGCCGACCTCACCGGAGCCGAGGATCAGGCACTGGCGGTTCCGGCGGGCGGCGCGGCGAAGGACGGCTCTGCCAAGGACAACCGGGCCGGGGGCGCGTCCGGGGCTGCTTCCGGAGCCGTGGCCGCGACCGTACCCGTCGGCTGGGAGGCCGCGTACACCTCCGTCTCCACCTCCATGCAGGAGATCGGGAAGGCCGCCCACGCGGCCTCCGCGGACCGTGGCGACCCGGTCGGCACCGGGGTGCTCAGCGCCGCCGGAGTCGCCGTGGTGCTGGGCCTGGCCGCCGTGGCCGCCTCGCTCGTCATCTCGGTCCGCATCGGCCGGGCCCTCGTCGTCGAACTGGTCTCGCTGCGCAACACCGCCCTGGAGATCGCCCACCGCAAACTCCCGCACGCCATGGACCGGTTGCGCGCCGGCCAGGACATCGACGTGGCCGCCGAAACCCCGCCGGGCCCGGCCGCCGAGGACGAGATCGCCCAGGTCGGCGAGGCGCTGGCCACCGTCCACCGGGCCGCGCTCAGCGCCGCCGTCGAACGCGCCGAACTGGCCAGCGGCGTGAGCGGGGTCTTCGTCAACCTCGCCCGGCGCAGCCAGGTCCTGGTGCACAAGCAGCTCACCCTGCTCGACTCGATGGAACGGCGCGCCGACGACCCGAACGAGCTCGGCGACCTCTTCCGCCTCGACCACCTCACCACCCGGATGCGAAGGCACGCGGAAAGTCTGATCATCCTGTCGGGCGCCGCCCCGGGGCGCGCCTGGAGGATGCCGATCCCGCTGACCAACGTCGTACGGGCCGCGGTCTCCGAGATCGAGGACTACCCGCGCGTCGAGGTCCGCCAGCTCGCCGAGGCGGCCGTCATCGGCGGGGCCGTGGCCGACCTCACCCACCTGCTCGCCGAACTCATCGAGAACGCGACCCAGTTCTCCCCGCCCCACACCAAGGTCCGGGTCAGCGGCGAGCCCGTCGGCGCCGGCTACGTCCTGGAGGTCGAGGACCGGGGGCTCGGCATGGGCCGCGAGGCCCTCCAGGAGGCCAACCGGCGCATCGAGCAGTCCGAGGCGCTCGACCTCTTCGACAGCGACCGGCTCGGGCTCTTCGTGGTCAGCCGCCTCTCGGCCCGCCACGGTGTGAAGGTGCACCTGCGCACGTCGCCGTACGGCGGCACCACCGCCGTGGTGCTGCTCCCGAACTCCCTGCTCCAGGGGGCCCTCACGGCCGCCGCCCCGTCCCTCGGAGACCGGCCGCGGGCGCGCCGCCCCGAGCCCGAACCGGCCTCTGCCGAGGCACGGATCCCGGAGCCGGCCCCCGAGCGGGCTCCGGAGCCCTCCCCGGCGATGAGCGTCGTACGGGACGACGTGCGCGGGATCCCGGTCCCGGACCGGAGCCCCCTGCGGGAGGAGCCCCGATCCGCCCCGGTGGCCTCGCTGCGCCCGCTCGGCTCCGGTGGCGCGGGTCCCCGTACGCACGCCCCGGCGGTCGAGGCTGCGCCCACGACGACCTCCGCGGGGTCCGCGCCGTCCTCGGCGGGGCCGACGCCGGCCTCGTCCGTCCGGGCCGTTCCCCCGGGTCAGCCCGGGGCCACGGTGACCGAACTGCCGCGCCGGGTCCGCCAGGCCAGCCTCGTCCCGCAGCTGCGCGAGGCCCCCGCCGCCAAGGCTCCGTCCGCGGAGCACGGCAGGCAAGACCCTCCCGGGCGCAGCCCCGAGCAGGCGCGCGACCGGATGGCGGCGTACCGGGCCGGCTGGGTGCGCGGTACCCGGGCGAGCACCGGGGTGGACATCCATGAGAACTCCCCTCACGCAGGCAGCGAAGGCGAAGGAGCACGGTGATGATCGAACATCAGAGAATCGACCTCGAAGGCATCCGAAGGTCCGGCGAACTGGACTGGCTGCTGGACGACCTGGTGGTCCGGGTCCGCGAGGTCCGGCACGCGGTGGTCCTGTCCAACGACGGCCTGGCGGTGGGCGCCTCCAGCGCGCTCAGCCGGGAGGACGCCGAACACCTGGCGGCGGTGGCCTCCGGCTTCCACAGCCTCGCCAAGGGCGCGGGCCGGCATTTCCACGCCGGGGGCGTGCGCCAGACGATGGTGGAGATGGACGAGGGCTTCCTCTTCGTCGCGGCCGCCGGCGACGGCTCCTGCCTGGCCGTGCTCAGCGGGGCCGGTGCCGACATGGGGCTGATCGCCTACGAGATGGCCCGGCTGGTGAAGCGGGTCGGCGAGCACCTGTACACCCCGCCGCGGTTCTCGGCGCGCCCGCCGGCCGCCGGTTGAAGGCGGCGGTCCGGAGCATGAACGGCCAGTGGTACGACGCCGACGCGGGCCCGCTCGTCCGTCCGTACGCCATGACCGGCGGGCGTACGAAGCCGGGGCCGCACGGGATCCGGTTCGACCTGATCGCCCTGGTCGTCGTGGACCCGGCGGGGACGGACGAGGCGGCCGAGTCGCTCCTGGAACCCGAACACCGTGCGCTGCTCGGCCTGTGCCGGGACGAGACCCAGTCGGTGGCGGAGCTCGCGGCGGACGCGGACCTGCCCGTGGGCGTGGTGCGGGTGCTGCTCGGGGACCTGCTGGAGGCCGGACACGTCAAGGTCAGCCGGCCGGTGCCCCCGGCACAGCTGCCGGACGAGCGGATTCTGCGTGAAGTCATCGAGGGATTGCGAGCGCTGTGATGGGACTGCACGACAACGGGACCCCGGGAGCCGAGGACAGCGAGCTGGCCGCGCTCGCGCTGAAGATACTCGTGGCGGGCGGCTTCGGCGTGGGCAAGACCACCCTGGTCGGTTCCGTCAGCGAGATTCGGCCGCTGCGGACGGAGGAACTGCTCAGCGAGGCCGGGGAACTGGTGGACGACACGGGCGGGGTCGACCAGAAGACGACGACGACCGTGGCCATGGACTTCGGCCGGATCACCATCCGGTCGGGGCTCTCGCTGTACCTGTTCGGGACTCCGGGACAGGACCGGTTCTGGTTCCTCTGGGACGAGCTGTCGCAGGGCGCGCTGGGAGCGGTGGTGCTCGCCGACACGCGGAGGCTGGAGGACTGCTTCCCGGCGGTGGACTACTTCGAGCACCGGCGGATCCCGTTCGTGGTCGCCGTCAACTGCTTCACGAACGCCCGGCGGTACGCCTCGAACGAGGTGGCGCGGGCGCTGGACCTGGATCAGGGGACACCGGTGGTGCTGTGCGACGCGCGGGACAAGGATTCGGGGAAGGAAGTGCTGATCCGGCTGGTGGAGTACGCGGGGCGGGTGCACACGGCCCGGTTGCTGGATTCGGTGGAGCCGCAGGCCGATTCGGTGTGAAGCGGACCGGCCCGCGGATCCGTGCGTCAGTCGGTGATCCCGTTGACGGTGATCACCTTCTCGATGCCGACGCGGACGAGGAGCTCACCGGGAACGGCGTTGCGGCGGCCGAAGGTTTCGCCCTGCTCCTCTCCCATGTACCGGGCGCCGATTCGCGTCGCCCAGGGGAGCATCTCGTCGAGGTCCTCGCTGATCTCGGCGCGGCCCTGGAGGACGACGTAGGAGTACGGCGGCCGGTCGTCGTCCACGCAGAGCGCGACCCGGCCGTCGCGGGCCAGATTGCGCCCCTTGACGGTGTCCTTCCCGGTGTTGAAAACGAAGGAATCACCGTCGAGAACGAACCAGATGGGAGCGATGTGGGGGCTTCCGTCCGCGCGGACGGTGGACAGTTTTCCGGTGCGGGTGGAATGGGAGACGAACGCCCGCCATTCCTCTTGAGTCATCTTCTTCACCATGCGTCCATCCTCCTTGCCGGAAAGCCGCTGGTGGGGAAGGCTGGCGGCACGAGTACGCGGGGTGGGGCGCGGCCGGGCCGGGCGCGTCGACGGGGAGGGACTGAATATGGCTCTGGACAAGCAACTGGACTGGTTGCTCGATGATTTGACCCGCCGGGTCCAGCAGGTCCGGCACGCGGTGGTGCTCTCCAACGACGGCCTGGTGACGGGCGCGAGCGCGGGCCTTGCTTGGGAGGACGCGGAGCATCTGGCGGCCGTCGCGGCGGGGCTGCAGAGCCTGGCGAAGGGCTCGGGGCGGCACTTCCGGGCGGGCGAGGTGCGCCAGACGATGGTCGAGTACGACGAGGGGGTCCTCTTCGTGATGGCGGCGGGGGCGGGCAGCTGCCTGTGCGTCCTGAGCGCCGCCGAGGCCGACATCGGGCACGTCGCGTACGAGATGACGCTGCTGGTGAACCGGGTGGGCGAGCACCTGGGTGTCGCGGAGCGGCGGATCACCGGGGGCTGACCGCGGCCGGCCGCGACTGACCGGGGCGCTGACCAGGGCACTTACCGGGGCGCCGGCCTGGGATTTTCGGGATATCCACAGCCCCGGCGGGATGCCGTCGCGCTGAGTTACGTTCTTCACGCACAGTAATCACTTCTGGTGGGGAGAGCGTGATGACGAAGACGATCGTGCGCGGGGAAGCCGTCGAGGGACTCGTGGGTGGCGGGCAGGCCGCGGGGGAGCTGGGGCTGAGCCGGACCGAGTTCGCCCGCGCCGTACAGCTGGGCATCGTGCGTGCAGGTCCGCCGGGGCCCGGTGGGGCCACCCGCTTCACCCGGACCGAGCTCGGCCGGGTCAGGTCGGCCGAGGGGCCGCCGGACACCCTGCGGGAGCGCGTGGAGACGGTCGCGGGCGCGGAGGCGGCGGCTGCCGCACTGGGGGTCGGCCCGAGCAGGTTCACCCGGCTCGCGCGCTGCGGCCACGTCACCCCGGTGGGGTACAGGATCAACCGCTACCGGGCGGTGGTCTGGCTCTATCTGACCGCGGAGCTACGGGACTTCGCGGCCGCCCAGCCCGGCATGCTGCGCGGGAGCGCCCCGCCGGCGGACCGGGAGCTGATGGCGGCCAAAGCCGACCTGCGGCCCCGGAAATGGCGGGAGCGGCATGTCGGGCTGCTACTGAGAGGGACCGCCGACCCCTGGGAGAGGGCGGCCGTACTGGCCTCCGTGCTCCCGGACTCCGATGTGCGCGAGACCGTACCCGACCCGGCCGAGCGGATCCTGCTCGCGGGGCTCGCTCCACCCGCGCCCTACGGGCATCCGCAGCTCCCGGCGGCCGCCGCCGTGGCGTCCCGGCTGCTGGTGGCGGAGGCCTCGGACGAGATCCGCTGGTACCGCACCAGCCTGGACTTCGCGCTGACCGGAGCCCGGGGTCAGTCGAAGTCGACGGGGGAGAGGGGGCCGACGTAGACCCAGGCTCCGGCCTCGCGGGAGAAGGCGCTGTGCTCGTGTAGTGAGCCGGCGTGCCGGCCCTCGCGGTAGTGCGCCCGGAATTCCACCGAGCCCTCCGTCTCGAACATCCCGCCGCGCTCGGTGGCCAGGATCTCCAGTCGCTCCCAGCGCTGCCCGGGGTCCAGGTCGAGGCTGCCCGGTCGGGTCGAGGGATGCCAGGAGCGCAGCAGGTAGGCGGTGTCGCCGACGGCGAAGGCGCTGAAGCGGGAACGCATCAGCAGTTCGGCGGTGGGCGCCTGCCGCTCGCCGGAGTGGAAGCGGCCGCAGCACTCCGGGTAGGCGGCGGGCAGCCCGCAGGGGCAGGGGAGGGCCGGGGTGGGCATGGGTGCACTCAGTTCTGGGGGAGGGGCGGACTACTGGGGCGACACGGGCGGCTTGGAGGCCTTGGCGCCGTACGGGCGGAAGAGGCCTTCCTGGACCACCGAGACCAGCAGCCGGCCTTCGAGGTCGTAGATCCGGCCGCGGGCCAGGCCCCGGCCGCCGTGCGCGATGGGTGACTCCTGGTCGTACAGGAACCACTCGTCCGCCCGGAACGGGCGGTGGAACCACATGGCGTGGTCGAGCGAGGCCATGTCGAAACCGCGCATGCCCCACAGGGGTTCCACGGGGATGCGCACGGCGTCGAGGAGGGTCATGTCACTGGCGTAGGTGAGGGCGCAGGTGTGCACGAGCGGGTCGTCGCCCAGCGGGCCGACGGCGCGCATCCACACCGCGCTGCGCGGATCGGCTCCCTTGAGCTCCTCGGGGGCCCAGCGGAGCCGGTCCACGTACCGGATGTCGAAGGGCTGGCGGCGGGCCATCCGCTCCAGTGCCTCCGGCAGCGCGCCCAGGTGTTCGCGGATCTCGTCCACGACCTTCGGGAGCGTGTCCGGGTGCGGGAAGTCGAGGCGGGGAGGCAGCTGGTGCTCGATGCTGCCCTCCTCCGGGTGATGGAAGGAGGCGGTCAGATTGAAGATGGTCTTGCCCTGCTGGACCGCGGTGACCCGACGGGTGGTGAAGGAGCGCCCGTCGCGCACCCGCTCCACCTGGTACACGATCGGCACCCCGGGGATGCCGGGGCGCAGGAAGTACGAGTGGAGGGAGTGGACCGGCCGGTCGCCCTCGGTGGTACGGCCGGCCGCCACCAGGGCCTGTCCGGCGACCTGGCCGCCGAACACGCGCTGGAGGGACTCCTGGGGGCTCGCGCCCCGGAAGATGTTGACCTCGATCTGCTCCAGGTCGAGCAGATCGACCAGCCTCTCGGCGGGGTTCGTCATCAGAGGATCTCCACTGTCGGGGCCGGCGCCCGTGGTGGCGCCGGTTCGGTTGCGGTTGCGGGTCCCCCCGGACGGAACCCGGGGGAGGTCAGAGCTGGCCCAGCTCGCCGACCGAGGTGACGCGGATGACGGCCCGGCCCTCCTCGTCGGATGCCGCGAGGTCGACCTCGGCGCTGATGCCCCAGCCATGGTCCCCGTTGGGGTCGGCGAAGGTCTGGCGGACGCGCCACAGGCCGTGCGCCGGGTCCTCCTCGATCTGGAGCAGCTTGGGGCCGCGCGCGTCGGGGCCGGTACCGAGGTCGTCGTACTCGTCCCAGTAGCCGTCCAGGGCATCGCCCCAGGCGTCGGCGTCCCAGCCGGACTCGCCGTCCAGCTCGCCCAGCACGTTGACGTGGTCCAGGGCGGCCAGCTCCACCCGGCGGAACATGGCGTTGCGGACCAGGACGCGGAAGGCGCGGGAGTTCGCCGTGACCGGCTTGACCTGGTCGGCCTTCTCCTGGGCCTGCTCCGCCGTCTCCACCTCCGGGTTCGCCAGCTGCTCCCACTCGTCGAGCAGGCTGGAGTCGACCTGGCGGACCAGCTCGCCGAGCCATTCGATCAGGTCCTGGAGGTCCTCGGACTTGAGGTCGTCGGGGATGGTGTGGTCCAGCGCCTTGTACGCGCTCGCCAGATAGCGCAGCACGATGCCCTCGGTGCGGGCGAGTTCGTAGTACGAGGTGAACTCGGTGAAGGTCATCGCGCGTTCGTACATGTCGCGGATGATCGACTTCGGGGAGACCGGGTGGTCGCGGACCCACGGGTGGCTCTTGCTGTACACGCCGTAGGCGTGCAGGAGCAGCTCTTCGAGGGGCTTGGGATAGGTGATCTCCTGGAGCCGCTCCATGCGCTCCTCGTACTCGACCCCGTCGGCCTTCATCGCGCCCACGGCCATGCCGCGTTCCTTGTTCTGCTGGGCGGCGAGGATCTGGCGGGGATCGTCCAGCGTGGACTCGACGACCGAGACCATGTCCAGCGCGTAGGAAGGGGACTCCGGGTCCAGCAGGTCGAAGGAGGCCAGGGCGAAGGTGGACAGCGGCTGGTTGAGCGCGAAGTCCTGCTGGAGGTCGACGGTCAGCCGGATCGAGCGGCCCTCGGCGTCGGGGGTGTCGAGCTTCTCGACCACGCCGCCGTCGAGCAGCGAGCGGTAGATCGCGATGGCCCGGCGGATGTGCCGCAGCTGGGCCTTGCGCGGCTCGTGGTTGTCCTCCAGCAGGTGGCGCATCGCCTGGAAGGCGTCGCCGGGCCGGGCGATGACCGACAGGAGCATGATGTTGGTGACCTTGAAGCGCGAGGTCAGCGCCTCCGGGTCGGCGGCGATGAGCTTCTCGAAGGTCGTGTCCGACCAGGCGACGAAGCCTTCGGGGGCCTTCTTGCGGACTACCTTGCGGCGCTTCTTCGGGTCGTCGCCCGCTTTCGCCAGGGCCTTCTCGTTCTCGATGACGTGCTCGGGCGCCTGGGCCACCACATAGCCCGCCGTATCGAATCCGGCCCGCCCGGCGCGGCCGGCGATCTGGTGGAACTCGCGGGCGCGCAGCGTGCGGACCCGGGTGCCGTCGTACTTGGTCAGCGCGGTGAACAGCACCGTGCGGATCGGGACGTTGACGCCGACGCCGAGGGTGTCGGTACCGCAGATGACCTTCAGCAGACCGGCCTGGGCCAGCTTCTCCACCAGACGGCGGTACTTGGGCAGCATGCCCGCGTGGTGCACGCCGATGCCGTGGCGGACGTAACGGGAGAGGTTCTGGCCGAACTTGGTGGTGAAGCGGAAGTTGCCGATCAGATCGGCGATCTTGTCCTTCTCCTCGCGCGTGCACATGTTGATGCTCATCAGCGACTGCGCCCGCTCGACCGCCTGGGCCTGCGTGAAGTGCACGATGTACACCGGAGCCTGTCGGGTCTCCAGCAGCTCGGTGATGGTGTCGGTGATCGGCGTCGTGACGTACTCGTACGACAGCGGGACGGGCCGTGTCGCGGAGCGGACCACCGAGGTGGGACGGCCCGTGCGCCGGGTCAGGTCCTCCTCGAAGCGCTTCATGTCGCCGAGCGTCGCGGACATCAGGACGAACTGCGCCTGCGGCAGCTCCAGGATCGGGATCTGCCAGGCCCAGCCGCGGTCCTGCTCCGCGTAGAAGTGGAATTCGTCCATCACGACCTGGCCGATGTCCGCGTACTTGCCGTCGCGCAGCGCGATCGAGGCCAGCACCTCGGCGGTACAGCAGATCACCGGGGCGTCCGAGTTCACCGAGGCGTCGCCGGTCAGCATGCCGACGTTCTCGGTGCCGAACAGCTTGCACAGGTCGAAGAACTTCTCCGATACCAGGGCCTTGATCGGAGCGGTGTAGAAGGTGACCTTGTCCTGGGCCAGCGCCGTGAAGTGGGCGCCCGCCGCGACCAGGCTCTTGCCGGAGCCGGTCGGTGTGGAAAGGATCACGTTCGCGCCGGTGACCACCTCCATCAGCGCCTCCTCCTGAGCCGGGTACAGGGTGATGCCCTGGTCCTCCGCCCACGAGGAGAAAGCCTCGAAGAGGGCATCGGGGTCGGCGTTCGGCGGGAGCTGATCAATGAGGGTCACACCCCCCATCTTGCCTGTCTTCCCCCCGGATGAGGGAACCGGCGGACGGAAGGAAGATCATCGGCGGTACGCTGTGCCGTCGATACGGCCCGAGCGACACCGTCAACAGGGCCCGACCAGCACACAAACGGGGCGGGGAACGACCATGATGGGTCCGGCGCACTCACTGTCGGGGGCAGCGGCCTGGCTGGGGGTGGGCGCGGCGGCAGCCGCCGCCGGACACCCGATGCCCTGGCCCGTCCTCGTCGTCGGAGCCCTCATCTGCGCCGGAGCAGCGCTGGCCCCCGACCTCGACCACAAATCGGCGACGATCTCCCGCGCCTTCGGCCCGCTCTCCCGGGGCCTGTGCGAGGTGGTCGACAAGATCTCCTACGCGGTCTACAAAGCGACCCGGGCCCCGCGCGACGCCCGCCGCACCGGCGGCCACCGCACCCTGACCCACACATGGGTCTGGGCCGTCCTGATCGGCGCCGGCGCCTCCGCGCTCGCCGTCACCGCCGACCGCTGGGGCGTGCTCCTCCTCCTCTTCGTCCACCTGGTCCTTGCCGTCGAAGGCCTGCTGTGGCGGGCTGCCCGGATGTCCAGCGACGTCCTGGTCTGGCTGCTCGGCGCGACCAGCGCCTGGATACTGGCCGGAGTCCTCGACCAGCCCGGCAACGGCTCCGGCTGGCTCTTCACCGGCCCCGGCCAGGAGTACCTGTGGCTCGGCCTGCCGATCGTGCTCGGCGCCCTGGTCCACGACATCGGCGACGCCCTGACCGTCTCCGGCTGCCCGGTCCTGTGGCCCATCCCCATCGCGGGCAAGCGCTGGTACCCGATCGGCCCGCCGAAGATGATGCGCTTCCGCGCCGGCAGCTGGGTGGAGCTCAAGGTCCTCATGCCGGTCTTCATGCTCCTCGGCGGAGTCGGCGGCGCCTCGGCCCTCGGCTTCTTCTAGCCGACGCACCGATTGCACGTGAAGGGCTCCTGCTTCCGCAGATGCGGAAGCAGGAGCCCTTCACGTGCAATCGGTGCCGGACGCGTCAGCCGTGCCAGGACCGCCACAGGGCCGCGTACGGGCCGTCGGCCGCGACCAGGGCGTCGTGTGAACCCAGCTCGCTGATCCGGCCGTCCTCGACCACCGCGATCACGTCCGCGTCGTGGGCGGTGTGCAGCCGGTGCGCGATCGCGATCACCGTGCGGCCGTCCAGCACCCGGGCCAGCGAGCGCTCCAGGTGCCGGGCCGCGCGCGGGTCCAGCAGCGAGGTCGCCTCGTCCAGCACCAGCGTGTGCGGGTCCGCCAGCACCAGCCGGGCCAGCGCGATCTGCTGGGCCTGCGCCGGGGTCAGCGCCGTGCCGCCCGAACCGACCTCGGTGTCCAGACCGGCCTCCAGCGCCCGCGCCCACCCGTCCGCGTCCACCGAGCCGAGGGCCTCCCACAGTTCGGTGTCGGCGGCCCCGGTGCGTGCCAGGCGCAGGTTGTCGCGCAGCGAGCCCACGAAGACGTGGTGCTCCTGGTTGACCAGGGCCACGTGCTCGCGCACCCGCTCCGCCTGCATCCCCGACAGCCGCGCCCCGCCGAGGGTGATCTCGCCGGTCCGGGGCGCGTAGATGCCCGCGAGCAGCCGGCCCAGCGTGGACTTGCCCGCGCCCGAGGGCCCGACCAGGGCCATCCGGGTGCCCGGCGGCACCGACATCGACACCTGGTGCAGGACGTCGACGCCCTCGCGGTAGCCGAAGTGGACCCCGTCCGCGCGGACGTCCCGGCCGTCCGGGGAGACGGAAGCGTCGCCCGCGTCCGGCTCGATCTCCCGTACGCCCACCAGCCGGGCCAGTGAGACCTGGGCGATCTGCAACTCGTCGTACCAGCGCAGGATCAGGCCGATCGGGTCGACCATCATCTGCGCGAGCAGTGCGCCCGTGGTCAGCTGCCCCACCGACATCCAGCCCTGGATCACGCAGTACCCGCCGATCAGCAGCACCGCGCCGAGGATCGTCACGTACGTGACGTTGATGACGGGGAAGAGGACCGTCCGAAGGAACAGCGTGTACCGCTCCCAGGCCGTCCACTCCTTGATCCGCCGCTCCGACAGCTCGATCCGGCGCGCGCCGAGGCGGTGCGCCTCGATGGTGCGGCCCGCGTCCACCGTCTCGGTGAGCACGGCCGCGACCGCCGCGTACCCGGCCGCCTCCGAGCGGTAGGCCCGGGGCGCCCGCTTGAAGTACCAGCGGCAGCCGATCACCAGCACGGGCAGCGAGATCAGCGCGGCCAGTGCCAGCGGCGGCGCGGTCACGGCGAGCGCCCCGTAGAGCAGCCCCGCCCACACCACGCCGATGGCGAGCTGGGGCACGGCCTCGCGCATCGCGTTGGCCAGCCGGTCGATGTCGGTGGTGATCCGCGACAGCAGGTCGCCGGTTCCGGCGCGCTCCAGCACGCCCGGCGGCAGACCCACCGAGCGGACGAGGAAGTCCTCGCGCAGATCGGCCAGCATCTCCTCGCCGAGCATCGCCCCGCGCAGCCGGACCATCCGGACGAACAGGGTCTGGACGACCAGAGCCAGCGCGAACAGCAGTCCCACGCGCCCCAGATGCAGTTCGCGCGCCCCTGCCGTGAGCTGGTCCACCACCTGGCCCAGCAGGTACGGGCCCACCATGGAGGCGATCACCGCGACCGTGTTGACCGCCACCAGGACCACGAAGGCCCGCCGGTGGCGGCGGAACAGGCCGCGCACGTAGCCCCGTACGGTCGCCGACGTGCCCACGGGCAGCGTCGCGGCGGTTTCGGGGGCCGCCGGATCGTATTGCGGCGGCGCCACGCCGATCATGCGGATTCCTCGATCTCTGTGAGTACGGCGTCAGGCCGTCCGGCCTTCAGCTGCGAGAGCCGTTGCTCGTCCTCGGTCTCGCGGGTGACGACCGCGCGGTAGCGCGGTTCGCCGTGCAGCAGTTCGCGGTGCGTGCCGCTCGCCGCCACCGCGCCCTCGTGGATCAGGACGACCCGGTCGGCGTGGTCCAGCAGCAGCGGCGAGGAGGCCAGGACCACCGTCGTGCGCCCGGCGCGCAGCTTCGCGATCCCGTCAGCGATCCGTGCCTCGGTGTGCGAGTCGACCGCCGAGGTCGGCTCGTCCAGCACCAGCACCTCCGGATCGGTGACCAGCGACCGCGCCAGCGCGAGCCGCTGGCGCTGCCCGCCGGACAGGGACCGGCCGCGCTCGGTGATCCGGGCGTCCATCGGGTCGTCCACCCCGTCCGGGGCGGACTGCAGCAGCGCGTCCAGCACGTCCGTGCACTGGGCCGCCGCCAGCGCCGCGCGCGGCTCGACCGTCCCGGAAGCCGGTACGTCGAACAGTTCGCGCAGCGTTCCGGACAGCAGCACCGGATCCTTGTCCTGTACGAGGACCAGCGTGCGCGCGGTGTCCAGCGCGAGCTCGTTCAGCGCGACCCCGCCCAGCAGGACGGAGGGACCGCAGGCCTCGTCCATCGGGTGGCCGCCCAGGCGTTCGGCCAGACGGCCCGCCAGGTCGGGGTCCCCGCACACCACGGCGGTGAACCGGCCTGCCGGGGCCAGCAGCCCCGTCTCCGGGTCGTACAGGTCGCCACCGGCGGCGGGAGCCCGCACCTCGGTCCCGGCGTCGGTCCCGGCCTCGCTCTCGGCCTCCGTCCGGGTCAGCGACAGCACCCGGGCGGCCCGCTTGGCGGAGGGACGCGAGAAGGAGTACGCCATCGCGATCTCCTCGAAGTGCCGCAGCGGATAGAGCATGGTGGCCACCGCGCTGAAGGCCGCGACGAGTTCGCCGACCGCGAGCCGGTCGTCCAGCACGAGCGCGGAGCCGTACCAGACGACCGTGATCAGCAGGATGCCCGGCAGCAGCACCTGGACGGCGGAGATCAGGGCCCACATCCGGGCACTGCGCACCGCCGCCTTGCGGACCTCCTGCGAGGCCTCGCGGTAGCGGCTGAGGAACAGCTCCTCACCGCCGATGCCGCGCAGCACGCGCAGGCCCGCCACGGTGTCGGAGGCCAGCTCGGTGGCCTTGCCCGCCTTCTCCCGCTGCACGTCGGCGCGCTGGGTGGCGCGCGGCAGCAGCGGCAGGACGGCCAGGGCGAGCACCGGCATGCCGATCGCGACCACCACACCGATGGTGGGGGCGTAGAAGAGCAGCGCCACGCAGCCGATGAGGAGGGTGAGAGCGGCGGCGAGGAAGCGGGAGACCGCCTCGACGAACCACCCGATCTTCTCCACGTCACCCGTGGAAACCGCGACCACCTCGCCGGCCGCGACCCGCCGGGTCAGGGCCGCGCCCAGTTCGGCGGTCTTGCGCGCCAGCAGTTGCTGGACCCGCGCGGCGGCGGTGATCCAGTTGGTGACGGCGGTCCGGTGCAGCATGGAGTCGCCGAGCGCGATCGCGACGCCGAGCAGCGCGATCAGACCGCCGACCCACAGCAGCCGGGCGCCGTCACGGTCGACGACCGCGTCGACGCCCAGGCCCACCGCGTACGGAAGCCCGGCGACACCGCAGAAGTGGAGCATTCCCCAGCTCAGGCTTTTGGCCTGTCCGCCGAGTTGACCGCGCCCCAGCCACCAGAGGAACCGGGGGCCGGAGCGAGCGTCGGGTACCCCTGGGTCCGGATACGGTAGATCGCTGATCTGCATGACGCCCCATGACTGGTCGAGAGTTCCAAACCGTGCAAGGTTCGCGTTCCGGACCGGGTCGGGGCAATCGATTTTCCGTTGGCCAAAGCTTCGGACGGGGAGGGCTGCGGCCTCAAGGGCGAGTGGCGCGCTCCAGTTCCAGCAGGGCCGAGTAGTAGCTCCGGCCGGTGGCCCGGTCCATGCCCACCTCGCACATCCGGTTCGCCGACAGGTGCGCGTCGAACTCCCGCGCCGTCACCTCCGCGGCCTCGCGCGCCGTAGCCGATTCCGTCAGCTCCGGGTGCAGCATTCCGCGGTCGCCGGCGAAGGCGCAGCACCCCGCGTCGTACGGCACGACCACCTCGTCCGCGCAGGCCTCGGCCACCGCCCGCAGCTGCGCCTCGTCGTCCAAGTGCCGCATCGAACAGGTGGGGTGGAGCACCGCGGACCCGATCGTGCGCCGGATCTCCAGGTGCGGGAGCAGCTCCTCGGCCGCCCAGACGATGGAGTCGACGATCCGGAGCTCCGCGTGGAGCGCCCGGTTGTCGTCCGTGAGGTACGGGACCACCTCGTGCGAGATGCCCAGGGTGCAGGAGGACGCGTCGACCACGAGCGGCAGCCGGCCACCGGCCGTCCAGCCCCAGGCGGCCTCCACGATCCGGTTGGCCATCACCCGGTTGCCGGCCTCGTACCCCTTGGAGTGCCAGATCGTGGCGCAGCAGGTGCCGGTCACGTCCCGGGGGATCCAGACCGGCTTTCCGGCGCGCTCGGAGACCGCCACCACGGCCTCCGGGAGGGAGGGGCCGGGGCGGCCGTCGGGGCCGGCGAAGATCCGGTTGACGCAGGCCGGGTAGTACACGGCTGCGGCGCCGACCCGCCGGGTCGCGGGCAGTTTCCGGGCGGCGGCGCCGGGGATCTGCGGCAGCCACTCCGGGACCAGGTCGGGCCGTACGGCTCTGCGCGCGAGCCCCGTCACGGCCTCCAGCACCCGGTCCCCGACGGTGTCGGTGATCTTGTCGGCGGCGGCCACGGCCAGCCGGGCGGCTCCCTCCACCGTCCGGAACCGCCGGGCGGCCAGTTCGGCGGCGCGCTCCTCGCGCGGGCTGTGGCGGCGGTGGCGGAAGTCCTTCATCAGGGCGCCCGTGTCGATGCCCACGGGGCAGGCGAGTTTGCAGGTGGAGTCGCCGGCGCAGGTGTCCACGGCGTCGTAGCCGTAGGCGTCGAGCAGCCCTCCCAGGACGGGGGAGCCGGGCTGCTGGCGCATCATCTCCCGGCGCAGCACGATCCGCTGGCGCGGAGTGGTCGTCAGGTCCTCGCTGGGGCAGGTCGGTTCGCAGAACCCGCACTCGATGCAGGGGTCGGCCACGGCCTCCACCTGCGGGATCGTCTTCAGGCCGCGCAGGTGGGCCTTCGGGTCGCGGTCGAGGAGGATCCGCGGGGCGAGCACCAGGTCGGGGTCGAGCAACCGCTTGGTGCGCCACATCAGTTCGGTGGCCCGGGGTCCCCATTCCAGTTCCAGGAACGGGGCCATGTTGCGGCCGGTGGAGTGCTCGGCCTTCAGGGAGCCGTCGAAGCGTTCCACGGTGAGCCGGCAGAAGGCGTCCATGAAGGCGGCGTACCGCTCGACGTCGGCCGGTTTGGCGGCGTCGAAGGCGAGGAGGAAGTGGAGGTTGCCGTGGGCGGCGTGTCCGGCGACGGCGGCGTCGAAACCGTGCTCCGCCTGGAGTTCGAGCAGGGCCTCGCAGGCCTCGGCCAGCCGCGACGGGGGGACCGCGAAGTCCTCGGTGATCAGGGTGGTGCCGGAGGCGCGGGCGCTGCCGACGGCGGTGACGAAGGCCTTGCGGGCCTTCCAGTAGCCGGAGATGGTCTTCGCATCGCGGGTGAAGGCATTGGTCACCGAGGCCACCGGCGCGACCAGGTCCAGCCCGGCCACCACCGCGGCGGCGCGCCGTTCGTACTCGGCGCGGCCGGCTTCGTCCGCGGCGCGGAACTCCACGAGCAGGGCGGTGGTGTCCTTGGGCAGCCGGGCCCAGTCCGCGGGCACGCCCTCCACGGCCACCGAGGCGCGCAGGGTGTTGCCGTCCATGAGCTCGACGGCCAGCGCGCCGGCCTCGTTGAAGAGCGGTACGGCGGCGGCCGCGGCGGGCAGCGAGGGGAAGAACAGCAGCGCACTGGTGAGCTCGCGGTCCAGGGGCAGGGTGTCGAAGACGACCTCGGAGATGAAGCCCAGGGTGCCCTCGGAGCCGACCATCAGCCCGCGCAGGATCTCCACCGGCGTGGAGCCGTCGAGGTAGGCGTCGAGCCGGTAGCCGGTGGTGTTCTTGATCTCGTACTTGGCCCGGATGCGTGCGACGAGCTCCGGATCGGCCTCGATCTCCTTCTTGATCTCCATCAGCCCGCGGCAGAGGGCCGGCTCGGCGTGGGCGAGCTCCTCGTCGGCGATCGGATCGGCGGTGTCGACGACGGTGCCGGTCGGCAGGACGAAGGTGAGGGAGGCGAGGGTGCGGTACGAGTTCCTCGTGGTCCCCGCCGTCATGCCGGAGGCGTTGTTCGCGACGACCCCGCCGAGGGTGCACGCGATGGCGCTGGCCGGGTCGGGGCCGAGAATGCGGCCGTGCCGGGCGAGGGCGGCATTGGCCCGCAGGACGGTGGTGCCGGGCTGGATCCGGGCGCGGCGGCCCTCTTCCAGCACCTCGACGCCGGCCCAGTGGCGGCGGACGTCGACCAGGATGTCCTCGCCCTGGGCCTGGCCGTTGAGCGAGGTGCCCGCGGCGCGGAAGACGACCTCGCGCTGCTTGCCGTGCGCGTAGGACAGGACGGCGGATACGTCGTCGATGTCCTCGGCGACCACCACGACCTGCGGCACGAAGCGGTACGGGGAGGCGTCCGAGGCGTAGCGGACCAGGTCGGAGATCTTCCAGAGGACCTTGTCGGCGCCCAGCAGCTCGGTCAGCTCGTTGCGCAGCACCCCGGGGGTCCCGGTCGCCCGCCGGTCGGGCACCCGGTCGTGGGCGGGGGCGCTGAGGCTCCGCGGCCGCAGGGCCCCCGGCTTCGGTTCCAGCAGCGGCATGCGCAACCCCTCAACTCGCTCGGCTCACTCGTTCGGCGCAGTCGCGGCCTTCTCCCGGCCGGCCGCCGCCTGGTCAGCAGTGCAGCTCCGGCGGGGCGTCCGCCAGGGCGTTCAACAGTCCGCCGAGCACCTCGCGCTGATCGGCGGTCAATGGAGCCAGGATCTCCTCTGCGGCGTCGGTTCGCGCGTTGCGCAGCCGGCGCAGCGTGGCGCGGCCGTTGTCGGTGAGCTCGATCCTTATGACGCGGCGGTTCGAGGGGTCGGGCACGCGGCGCACGCGGTCGGCGGCCTCCAGACCGTCGACCAGCGTGGTCACGGCGCGGGGCACGACCTCCAGGCGGGCTGCGAGGTCCGCCATCCGGGGCGGCTGCCCGGCGGAGAGATGGGCGACCGTGCGCAGCAGCCGGGACTGCGCCGGGGTGATTCCGAGCGGCTCCAGATGGCGTTTCTGGATGCGGTGGAGCCGCCGGGTCAGGCGCAGGAGCTGCTCGGCGAGCACGCTGTCCGTGGAGTCGGCGCGGTCCGTGGGCTCGGTGGGGTCTGCCTCGTGCCCGCTCGGGTGCGCCGTCCCGGGCCCGGTCTCGACCCGGGTCCCGCGCTCGGTCTCGGAAGCGGTACTCATGCTGCGGTCCTCATAATGGGAACAGTATCAGGACCAGATTCATTGTGAGCATAGGTAACAATGAGCTATGCTCATTGGAGTCTGGTCAGCTGTCATGAAGGAGGCCCATGCGCCCCAAGGAACCCGAGTGGACGCCCTCGAAAGAATCCCTCGACCCCAGTGGTCCCGCCCCGGCCGAGCGGCCGCGCGAGCTGCGCCGCATCGCCGGCCTCTTCCGGCCCTACCGCGGCCGCCTCGGCGTCGTCGCCGTACTGGTCGGCGCATCCTCGCTGGTCGGCGTGGCTTCGCCGTTCCTGCTCAAGGCGATCCTCGACGTCGCGATCCCGCAGGGCCGCATCGGGCTGCTCAGCCTGCTCTCCCTCGGCATGATCGCCACCGCCGTGGTGACCAGCATCTTCGGCGTGCTGCAGACCCTGATATCCACGACGGTCGGCCAGCGGGTCATGCACGACCTGCGCACCGCCGTCTACGCGCAGCTCCAGCGGATGCCGCTGGCCTTCTTCACCCGAACGCGCACCGGCGAGGTGCAGTCCCGCATCGCCAATGACATCGGCGGCATGCAGGCCACGGTCACCTCCACGGCGACCTCCCTCGTCTCCAACGCCACGGCCGTCATAGCCTCCGTGGTCGCGATGCTCGCGCTCGACTGGCGGCTCACGCTCGTCTCGCTGCTCCTGCTGCCCGTCTTCGTGTGGATCAGCCGCCGTGTCGGCAGCGAGCGCAAGAAGATCACCGCGCAGCGCCAGAAGCAGATGGCCACGATGGCCGCGACGGTCACCGAGTCCCTGTCGGTGAGCGGCATCCTGCTCGGCCGCACGATGGGCCGGGCCGACTCGCTCACCACCTCCTTCGCGGAGGAGTCCGAGAAGCTCGTCGACCTCGAAGTGCGCTCCAGCATGGCCGGGCGCTGGCGGATGTCCACCATCGGCATCGTCATGGCCGCCATGCCCGCCCTCATCTACTGGGCGGCCGGCATAGCCCTGCAGACCGGTGCCCCCTCGCTCTCGGTCGGCACCCTCGTCGCCTTCGTCACCCTCCAGCAGGGCCTGTTCCGGCCCGCCGTGAGCCTGCTGTCGACCGGCGTCCAGATACAGACCTCCCTCGCGCTGTTCGCCCGCATCTTCGAGTACCTCGACCTGCCGGTGGACATCACCGAGCGCGAGGACCCCGTCCGCCTCGACCGCGCCAAGGGCGAGGTCCGGCTGGAGGACGTCCACTTCGAGTACGACGCCAAGAGCGGCCCGACGCTGACGGGCATCGACATCACCGTCCCGGCCGGCGGCTCCCTCGCCGTGGTCGGTCCGACCGGATCAGGCAAGAGCACGCTGAGCTATCTCGTGCCCCGGCTCTACGACGTCACCGGCGGCCGCGTCGCCCTCGACGGGGTCGACGTGCGCGACCTCGACTTCGACTCGCTGGCCCGCTCCATCGGCGTGGTCTCCCAGGAGACCTACCTCTTCCACGCCTCCGTCGCCGACAACCTGCGCTTCGCCAAGCCGGACGCCACCGACGAGGAGATCGCCGAGGCGGCCCGCGCGGCCCAGATCCACGAGCACATCGAGTCCCTGCCCGACGGGTACGACACCCTGGTGGGCGAGCGCGGGTACCGGTTCTCCGGCGGCGAGAAGCAGCGCCTGGCGATCGCCCGCACCATCCTGCGCGACCCGCCGGTGCTGATCCTCGACGAGGCCACCAGCGCCCTGGACACCCGCACCGAGCACGCCGTGCAGCGCGCCATCGACAACCTCTCGCAGGGCCGCACCACCATCACCATCGCCCACCGCCTCTCCACCGTCCGCGACGCCGACCAGATCGTGGTGCTCGACGCGGGGCGGATCGCCGAGCGGGGAACCCATGAGGAACTGCTCGCGGCCGACGGCCGGTACGCGGCGCTGGTCCGGCGGGACCGGGAGACCGCGCTCAAGCCGGAGACCCTCACCACGGAGACGCTCAAGCGCGGTGCGCTCAAGCCGGAGCCGCTGCGCGGGACCGAAGCAGCCCCGGTAAACGTGTGATCGTGTGACCGGACGCAGGCGAGATGTCATAAATATGACGCTTCGCGGGTTAGCGTTCCCGCATGCGTCAAGAGAACCGGCCGCCGTCGCCGCGCCGTTCCCGGCTGACCCGCCGAGGTCGGCTGGCGCTCATCCTCGCAACGCTCGTGGGGCTCGGGACGACTGTTCTGATCCCGCTGCTGCCCGGTGAGGAAGCGCCCGAGAAGCCGCGCCAGTTGCTGATCCCAGAGGGCTGGCGGGCCCCGCAGGTCTACGCCGCCATCGACCGCGAGCTGAAGCTCCCGGCCGGTTCCGCCCAGGCGGCCGCCGCGAAGACCGCGCTGCCCCTGCCCGCGGAGGCCAAGGGCAACCCGGAGGGATACCTCTTCCCGGCCACGTATCCGGTGACCTCCCGGTCCACCCCGGCCGCGCTGCTCACGTACATGGTCGAGACGGCCAACAAGAACCTCGCCACCAAGGCCGTCGCCGACGGCGGCAGGACCCACGGGATGACCCCGTACCAGACGGCCACCCTCGCCAGCATCCTCGAGGCGGAGGCCGACACCCGCCTGGACATGGGCAAGGTCGCCCGGGTGGTGCACAACCGGCTGGCGAAGTCGATGCCGCTCCAGATGGACTCCACCATCAATTACGCGCTGAACCGTGCCACGGTGGACACCAAGCTGAGCGAGACGAAGATCGACAGCCCCTTCAACACGTACCAGCGCCAGGGCCTGCCGCCCACGCCGATCGACAGCCCCGGCCTGGACGCCATGGCGGCCGCGGTCGCGCCGCCTCCGGGGGAGTGGCTGTACTTCGTCACCGTGAAGCCGGGCGACACCCGCTTCTCCAAGACGTACGAGGAGCACAAGCGCCACCTGGCCGAGTTCAACCGGCTCCGGTCGGCCTCCAGGAAGACCTGACCGGCGGGGGCTAGGTGACCTCGGCCGGGGTGCGCGTGAGCAGCCGGTGGATCTCGCGGACCGCGGAGCCGCCGGCCCGGTTGGCGCCGATGGTCGACGCCGAAGGCCCGTAGCCGACGAGGTGGATCCGCTCGTCGCGGACCGCGCGTGTGCCCTCGAGCCGGATTCCGCCGCCCGGTTCGCGCAGCCGCAGCGGTGCCAGGTGGTCGATGGCCGCGCGGAAGCCGGTGGCCCACAGGATCACGTCGGCCTCCACCCGCCGCCCGTCGGCCCAGGCGGCCCCCCGGGTCGTGAGGTGGTCGAACATGGGGCGCCGCTCCAGCACCCCCGAGGCCAGTCCGCCGCGGACCGCCTCGGTCAGCGCGAGTCCGGTGACGCTGACCACGCTCCGCGGAGGCAGTCCCTGCCTGACCCGGTCCTCGACCAGGGCAACCGCCGCGCGGCCCTCGGCCTCGCCGAAGTCTCCGTCGCGGAACACCGGAGGCCGCCGGGTGACCCAGGTGGTCTCCGCCGCCACCTCGGCGATCTCCAGCAGGTGCTGCACCGCCGAGGTGCCGCCGCCCACCACGATGACCCGGGCTCCGGCGAACTCGCCCGGCCCGGGATAGTTCGCCGTGTGCAGCTGGCGGCCGCGGAAGGTCTCCTGCCCCGGGTAGCGCGGCCAGAACGGCCGGTCCCAGGTCCCGGTGGCGTTGATCAGCGCCCGCGCCGACCAGGCGCCGGACCCGGTCTCCACGAGCAGCCGCCGGTCCGCCCCGTCGCGTACGGCCGTGACGTCCACGGGGCGGCGCACGTGGAGCCCGAAGCGCTCCTCGTACGCGGCGAAGTACTCGGGGATCACCTCGGAGGACGGACGCAGCGGATCGGCCCCGGCGAGCTCCATCCCCGGCAGCGCGTGCATCCCGTGGACCTTGCCGTAGGTGAGCGAGGGCCAGCGGAACTGCCAGGCGCCGCCCGGACGGGGCGCATGGTCCAGGACCACGTGCCCGATGCCCGCCCGCGCCAGGTGATAGGCACTGGACAGCCCCGCCTGCCCCGCACCGACCACCACGACGTCCACCGGTGCCGCGTCCCGCTCCCGCTCCTGCTCCCGCTCCTGCTCCCGCTCCAAGAAATCGTTCACGGTTCTACTAACTCGGCGCGGTGGCGGGAGCTTCCCGCGAGCTCCTTCCCGCCGCCGAACTCCGTCAGGCCCGGCTCGCGCGCAGTGTCGCCGGGACCGGGCCGACCGGCTGGAGGGTGAGGCCCGGGAGGACCTCGGCGCGGGCGGGGCCGCTGTCCAGGTGGAAGCGCTGGGCCAGGACGGCCAGAACGAGGGCGGCCTCGACCAGGGCGAAACGGGCGCCCAGGCAGGCGCGGGGGCCGCCGCCGAAGGGGAACCAGGCGTGCTCCGGGATCGGGTGCGGGGCGTCGGCGTCCCAGCGCTCGGGGCGGAACGCCTCCGGCTCCGGGAACCAGCGCGCGTCCCGGTGCATCGACCAGGGGCTCACCCAGACCGACAGCCCGGCCGGGACCGGTCGCCCGCCGAGCTTCGCGCCTTCCGTGGCCACCGCCGAGATCAGCCAGATCGGCGGATAGATCCGCAGTGCTTCCTTGACCACCTGCTGGGTCCAGGGCAGCCGCGCGTAGTCCTCGTGGGTCGGGAGACGGCCGCCGAGCACCCGGTCGAGCTCCTCCGTGAGGCGCTCGCGGGCCTCGGGCGCCCCCGACAGGAGCTGCCAGGCCCAGGTCAGGGTGGTCGAGGTGGTTTCGTGGCCGCCGATGTAGAGGGTGATCGACTCGTCGCGCAGCTCCGTGCGCGACAGCGGAGCGCCGTCCTCGTCCCGGGCGGCGAGGAGCCGGCTGAGCAGGTCGTCCCGTTCCTCGCCGGCCGCCGAGGCCGCCTCGTGTTCCCGTATGACGTGCTCGATCTCCCGGTCGAGGACGGCCACCGCCGCCCGCA
The DNA here is from genome assembly GCF_057834465.1 of Streptomyces sp. GL_140. Taxonomy (NCBI): domain Bacteria; kingdom Bacillati; phylum Actinomycetota; class Actinomycetes; order Kitasatosporales; family Streptomycetaceae; genus Streptomyces; species Streptomyces sp. GL_140. The sequence goes on along the minus strand of NZ_CM174404.1, from coordinate 1,263,928 downwards.
TCCGGCGGCGGCCCGGGGTCTGGATCCACGGTGGCAGGAACAGGGTCACCCCCCTGAACTCCGCGCTCAGTTCCCGCTGCGCGGTGGCCATGGCCGCGCTGATCGGCTCCTCCCGCCCGGCCGCGTCGCTCCCGAACAGGGTGCGCACCGCGATCCGTTGGGTGAGGCCGGCCATCTCCTTGTGCACGTCGATCCGTTCGCCCTCGCGCCAGCCGGAGGCCAGCGCGTCGGCGCACTCCACCATCGTGGCCGCGTACGAGCGCACCTGGCGGGGGCGCACCGAGGGCTGGACCAGCGCCCGCTTGCGCCGCCAGTCGTCGCCGGTGGCGACGACCACCCCATTGCCGAGCAACTGGCGGAATGCCCAGCCCAGTTCGGTCGGCCTGAAGGTGGACTCGACGGCCCCCAGCAGCTCGCCCGCGTGCTCGGGCCGCGAGACCAGCACATTGCGCTGGGGGCCGAGTGCCCAGGGCACCCAGTCGCCGTACTCGTCGCGCAGCGACTCGAAGAAGGCCAGCGGATCGCGGGCGAAGGCGGGGAGGTTCCCCACCAGGGGCCACCGGCGCGGTCCGCGCTCGGCGCCCGGAGGCAGCAGTGTGGCGCTCACCCCGGCATGGTGACAGCGCCGCCTCCAGGGCGCCAGAGGTCAGCGGACGCGGCAGGGTCCGAAAGGGACGGGCTCAGGAACGGATTCGGGCGGCGCGGCGGTCGGCGAGCCACGCGTAGGCGGTGTCCGCGCTGAACTCCCGCTGTCCGGAAGGGAAGAGCAGTCCGGCCCCCGCGAAGGCCGGGTCGTCCGCGGTGGCCGCCACGTACGGGATCGCCACGCACTCCATGCCCGCCGCCCGGGCGGCCAGGGCGCCCGGCGCCGCGTCCTCGAGGACCACGCAGTCGGCGGGCTCCGCGCCCAGACGCCGCGCCGCCTCCAGGAACACGTCCGGGGCGGGCTTGCCCTGCGCCACCTCCTCGGCGGAGACCACCGTGGTCAGCTGCGCGTCCAGCCCGGTACCGGCCAGGACCGCGTCGATCGCCTCGAGCGAGGACCCGGAGGCCACCGCCATCGGGACGCCGTCGGCGTGCAGCCGCTCCACGAAGGTGCGCATCTGCGGGTAGGCCTCGGTGCGCGTGCGGGCGAGCTCCAGGTAGGCGGCGTTCTGCTCGGCGAGCAGCTCCTCCACCGGGGTCCGGATCGCGTACCGGTCCCGGAGGATCTCCAGGGTCTCCAGCGTGCCGATTCCGATGTAGTGGGAGTGCTCCTCCCACGTGAAACCGGGGACGCCGTGCCGCTCCAGGGTGCGGCGCCCGGACTCGTAGTAGTTCGGCTCGCTGTCAACGAGGGTGCCGTCGAGATCGAATATGACGGAGATCATGCAGTGTGCCCGTCCTGCCTGTGCCTGTACGGTCCTGTGCCTGTCCCGACCATCTTGTCAGGATTTGCGCGCGGACCGGCCCACGGACTCGACCAGCGGCAGCAGCCGGTGCGGAACCCGCTCGCGCAGGGCCACCTCGGTCCGCGTGCGGACCACGCCGGGCAGGCGGATCAGCTGCTGGATCACGTCCTCCAGGTGCGCGTTGTCCCGGGCGGCCACCCGGGTCAGCAGGTCCCCGCCGCCGGTGATGGAGAACGCCTCGATGATCTCGGGTACGGAGGCCAGCGCGTCGCCGACCTCGTCCAGGTGCCCCTGGGTGACCTCGATGTGCACGAAGGCCAGGACCGGGTGCCCGAGCGCGGCGGGGGACAGGACGGGGCCGGTCCCGGTGATCACCCCGGTGCGCTCCAGCCGGTCGAGCCGGGCCTGGAGGGTGCCGCGCGCGACTCCCAGGATCCGGGCGTACTCGCGGATGCTGGTGCGCGGCTGCTCGATCAGCAGGCTCAGGATCCGTGTGTCGAGCTCGTCCACCGCCATGCCGCGACTGTACCAACGCGGCGCCCCGGACCCCGCCCGCGGCCGCGCCCCGAACCCCGCCTCAGACCCCTTGCGACCTGCGAGGTCGCCGGGGCGGCCGGGGCAGGAACCCGCTGGTCCGCGCCCGGTACTCCGGGTACCCGGGCCGGTCCGCCATGTGCCGCTCCAGCAGTCGCTTCCCGCTTCCGGCGACCAGCAGGTAGGACATCACCAGCGGGGAGACCACCGACACCGCCACCGCCCCGGCGGAGGTCCAGGCGGTCAGGGACAGGCCCCACCACACACAGAGGTCGCCGAAGTAGTTCGGGTGCCGGGTCCAGGCCCACAGTCCCCGGTCCATGATCCGCCCCGCGTTCGCCGGGTCCGCCTTGAAGCGGGCGAGCTGCCGGTCGCCCACCGCCTCGAAGAGCAGCCCGCACAGCCACAGCGCCGCGCCCGCCACCGCCACGGCGCCGGGGCGCCCGCCCGCGTACGCCGCCGCCTGGACGGGCAGCGACACCAGCCACACCAGGGCCGCCTGGAGCAGGTAGACCTTGCGCAGGGCGTACGCGCTCCGGCTTCCCGGAGCCTTGGAGAGCATCCGCTCGTAGCGCGGGTCCTCGCCGTGCCCGCGGCCGCGCCACGCGATGTGCCCGGCCAGCCGCAGCCCCCACACCACCGCCAGGGCGGCCGGCAGCGGATGCCGGCCGCCCGAGGCGGCGTACGTGGCCACCGAGACCGCGACGAAGCCCAGGCCCCAGGCCACGTCCACCACCCGGTGCATGCCGAGCCGGACCCCGACGGCGAAGGCGGCCAGCATGACGGCGAGCGCGGCCGCCGCCGAGACGGCGAGGTTCAGTGCGAAGGGGGCCCAGTTCACGGGGCACCTGCGGAGTCGGACCCATCGGACCCATTGGCCGCATTGGTCGTGTCGGCCGTCAGGAGGAACTGGTGGACGTCCAGGTAGCCCGAGGCGAAGCCGGCCTCGCAGTAGGCCAGGTAGAAGGTCCACATCCGCCGGAACGTCTCGTCGAAGCCCAGCGCCGCCACGCGGTCGGCCCGCTCGGCGAAGCGCTCCCGCCAGAGCCGGAGCGTCTGCGCGTAGTGGGCCCCGTACCCCTCGCACCGGGTCACCCGCAGTCCGGTGTGGCGGCGGGCCATCTCCTCCACCACCCGTACCGACGGCAGCATCCCGCCGGGGAAGATGTACTTGTGGATCCAGGTGTACGTGTCCCTCGTGGCCAGCATCCGCTCGTGCGGCATGGTGATGGCCTGGAGCGCGACCCGCCCGCCCGGGGCCAGCAGCCGGTCCAGCGTCGCGAAGTACACCGGCCAGTACTCGGCGCCGACCGCCTCGATCATTTCCACGCTCACGATGGCGTCGTAACTGCCCTCGGCCTCCCGGTAGTCGCACAGACGCACCTCGACGAGGTCGGTGAGCCCGGCGGCCCCGATCCGGCGCAGCGCCAGCTCCCGCTGCTCCCGCGACAGCGTCAGGGTGACCACCCGGGCTCCGCGCCGGGCGGCCAGGATCGCCAGTTCGCCCCAGCCCGTGCCGATCTCCAGCAGCCGGGTGCCGGGCCCCACGGCGGCCAGGTCCAGCAGCATGTCGATCTTGCGGTGCTGGGCCGCGGCGAGCTGGTCCGGCCCGGCCGGCAGGGCCCGGAACACCGCCGAGGAGTAGGTCATCGTGGGGTCGAGGAACTCCGCGAAGAGCTCGTTCGACAGGTCGTAGTGGCGTCGGATGTTGGTCCGGGAGCCGTCCGGGGTGTTGCGGTCGGCCGCCGGATGCCGGGCCTGCCACAGTCCGCGCAGCCGCTGGAGCGGGGCCGGGACCAGGGCCGTCACGTGCCCGGCGAGGACCGTCAGGACGGCGACCGGATCCCGGGCGTCCCACTCCCCGGCCAAGTAGGACTCGCCGAAGCCGATCAGGCCCTCGGCCGCGATCCGGCGTTCGAAGGCATCCGGGTCGTACACCGCCATCGCCGGGCCGCCCCGCCCCAGGGTCCCCTCGGGGCCCATCCGGACCTGGAGCGGCAGCCGGTCCAGGGCCCGGCGGATCAGCAGCCGCCCGACGGCGGCCCTGGTCCGGGAGCAGGGCGGTACGGCCGGAGCGGCCAGGGGGGCCTCGCCGGTCCGGCGGGCGGCACCGGTGCCGTGGGCGCCGTTGGTCCCGTTGGTCCCGTTGGTCCCGTTGGTCCCGTTGGTCGTGGTCGTCACTTCAGGCCCTCCTGGGGGACGTGTCGGGGGCGCGGGCGCACCGGCAGCCCGCGCAGCCACAGCCGGACGCCGTGGAACCGGATGCCGACCGTGACGGCGGCCGTGGACCAGGGGTGACGCAGCGCGGCGCGCAGCACCCCGAGGGCGCCGGCGGGACGGCGCTCGCCGCGGACGGTCGCGGTCAGGCGGGCGCCGTCGGTTCCGCCGGCCAGCCGGACGGCGAGCGCGAGGTGTTCGCCCGGCTCGGGCAGTCGCATCCGGTACTCGCCCTCCACCGCGAGGAAGGGCGAGACGTAGAACTCCTTGGGGGTGACGCAGACGCTCTCCGGGGCGAGCAGGTAGCAGTGCCGCTCGCCGTAGGTGTTGTGCACCTCGGCGACCACGTGGCGCAGGACGCCGTCCGGGCCGTGGCACCAGTACACGCTCAGCGGGTTGAAGACGTGGCCCAGGACGCGGGCGTGCGCGAGCATCGACACCCGGGAGCCGGGCGGCAGTCCGGCGCCGCGCGCGGCGAGGAACCCGTCCAGGGCGGCCCGGAGGGACGGCGCGCCGCCCCCGAAGTGGTCCCGCGGGTCGAAACGGGCGAGCAGTCCCAACGGTCTGGGCAGGCGGGGGAGTTCGTCGAGGTCCACCAGCCACAGGTACGTGCGGTGGCGGAGCCGGTAGTGGCTCCCGCCCGACCGGACGTGGCGGATCTCGGCCTCGTACAGGCAGGGCGTCGTGGCAGGCGCCGCCCTGGGCGTTGTCCCGGGTGCCACCCCGTGCACCGCCACGGGGTGGCGTGGCGGCTTCACCACTCCACCCCCAGCGCCGCGGCCGCCGCCACGCCCGACCGGCAGCCGTCCTCGTGGAAACCCCACCCGTGGTACGCGCCGGCGAAGGCCGTCACCGGCCCCGACAGGGCCGGCAGCAGCCGCTGCGCCGCCACCGACTCCACGGTGTGGACGGGGTGTTCGTACTCCATCTCGGCCAGCACCAGCTCCGGCCGCACCCGGTCGTCGGCGTTCAACGTGACCACGTACGGCTCCGGCCCGTCCAGCCCCTGCAGCCGGTTCATGTCGTAGCTGACCCGTACGTGCGCGTCGTCCGGCCGGCAGCCCGACAGCCGGTAGTTCCAGCACCCCCGGGCCCCCGCGGCGCGCGGCAGCACCGAGGTGTCCGTGTGCAGCACGGTCCGGTTGCGGGAGTAGCCGAAGGCGCCGAGCGCGGTGCGCTCCGCCTCCGTCGGATCGGCCAGCAGCTCCAGCGCCTGGTCGGCGTGGACGGCGACGACCACCGAGTCGTAGAGGGCCGTGGCCCCGCCCGCGGTGGTGACCGCCACGCCTCGCGGGGTGCGCGCGATCGCCCGTACCGGCGCGGCCGCGTACACGGTGTCCAGGCGGTCGCGGACCCGCTCCACGTAGCGCGCCGAGCCGCCCTCGACCGTACGCCAGCGCGGGGAACCCCCGACCGACAGCAGTCCGTGGTGCTCCAGGAACCGGAACAGGTACCGGGCCGGGTGCCCCAGCGCCGCGTCCGGCGGACACGACCACACCGAGGCCACCAGCGGGATCGCGAAGTGCGCGGTGAAGTAGGCCCCGAAGCGGCCCCGCTCCAGGAACTCGGCCAAGGTCCACTCGTACGGGGCTTCGTACGGGGCTTCGTGCGGTGCCCCGTGGGGTGCTTCGCGCGAGGCCAGCAGCCGCCGCGCCTGCCGGTGGAACAGCGGGATCCGCGCCAGCATCCGCAGGTAGGCCGGGTTCACGGCGGAGCGTGGCCGGGCGAACAGTCCGCGCGGCCCCCGCGCCCCCGCGTACTCCAGCCCGCACCCCTCGCAGTGGACCGACAGGCTCATCGTCGTCGGGCGGGTGGCCACCCCCAACTCGCCGAACAGCCGCGACAGGTTCGGGTAGGTGCGGTCGTTGTGGACGATGAACCCCGAATCCACCGCCCGCACCACCCCGTCCGGGCCCTTCAGCTCGTGGGTGTGGGCGTGCCCGCCCAGCCGGTCGGCCGCCTCGTACAGGGTCACCTCGTGGGAGCGGGCCAGCACGTAGGCCGCCGTCAGCCCCGAAACACCCCCGCCGACCACGGCCGTGCGCGGGCGTCCCCCACCCCGCGCCGGGTCCTGCTCCCGACCTCGTCCGGTCATCGTGTTCCTCCCTCCGTCACCGGTACTTCGGAGCCGAGGGGGGTCTTGGATGTGCCGTTCGGCGGAATCCCGCATCCGATGCGGCGCGCCCGGGGGAATCGATGGGGGGACCATGAAGAGCGCACGGTCGGGGCGGGAGGAGCGGAGACAGCCATGACGGGCGAGAACTGCCTGGTCACCGGGGCCACCGGCTACATCGGCGGTCGCCTGGTACCCGAACTCCTGGACGCCGGACACCACGTCCGGTGCCTCGCCCGCGACCCCGGGAAACTGCGCGACCACGCATGGGCCGGGCGCGCCGAGGTGGTCCGCGGCGACGTCACCGACCCGCGGAGCCTGGCGGCCGCGATGGCCGGCATCGACGTCGCCTACTACCTCGTGCACGCCCTCGGCACCGGATCAGGCTTCGAGGAACGCGACCGCGCGGCCGCCCGCACCTTCGCGGAACAGGCCCACGCCGCCGGAGTGCGCCGCATCGTCTACCTCGGCGGTCTCACCCCCGCCGACATCCCCGTCCGGGAGCTCTCCCCGCACCTGCGCTCCCGCGCCGAAGTCGGCGAGATCTTCCTCGCGGGCCCCGTCCCGGCGACCGTCCTGCGCGCCGCCGTCGTCATCGGCTCCGGCTCGGCCTCATTCGAGATGCTGCGCTACCTGACGGAGCGGCTGCCCGTCATGGTCACCCCGAGCTGGGTCGGCACCCGCTGCCAGCCCATCGCCGTCCGCGACGTCCTGCGCTACCTCGTCGGCAGCGCGGGCATGGCGCCCGAGGTCGACCGGGCCTTCGACATCGGCGGTCCCGACGTGCTCACGTACGAGCAGATGATGCGCCGCTACGCGGCCGTCGCGGGGCTGCCCACGCGCCTCATCCTGCGGGTTCCGATGCTGACCCCGAGGCTGTCCAGCCACTGGATCGGCCTCGTCACCCCGGTACCGCGCGCGCTGGCCCGGCCGCTCGCCGAATCCCTGCGCCACGAGGTGGTCTGCGCCGAGCACGACATCGCCGTCCACGTCCCCGACCCGCCGGGCACGCCCATCGGCTTCGACGAGGCCCTCGGGCTGGCGCTCCAGCGGATCCGAGAGGCCCGGGTCACCACCCGCTGGTCCTCGGCCGCGCTGCCCGGCGCCCCGAGCGACCCGCTGCCCACCGACCCCGACTGGGCGGGCGGCAGCCTCTACACCGACCGGCGGGAGCGGGCCGTCGACGCCTCGCCCGAGGCGCTGTGGCGGGTGGTGGAGGGGATCGGCGGGGAGAACGGCTGGTACTCCTTCCCTCTGGCCTGGGCCCTACGGGGCTGGCTGGACCGGCTCGTCGGCGGAGTCGGGATCCGCCGCGGCCGCCGCGACGCGGCCCGGCTGCGGGTGGGGGACTCCCTCGACTTCTGGCGGGTCGAGGAGATCGTCCCCGGCCGTCTGCTGCGACTGCGCGCGGAGATGCGGCTGCCCGGCCTGGCCTGGCTCGAACTCCACGCCGACGCGCCGCCGCCGGGCGCAGCCGGCCCCACCCGCTACCGGCAGCGGGCGCTGTTCCACCCGCACGGACTGCTCGGCCACCTGTACTGGTGGAGCGTGTCCCCCTTCCACGCCGTGGTCTTCGGCGGCATGGCCCGCAACATCGCCCGGGCGGCGGGGCGCCTGGAGCAGCGGGACCGCGAGCAGCGGGACCGGCGGGTCCCGGACGGGGCCTGAACAGCGGTGCCACCGCATCCGGCGGGCGGGCCCGCGCCGAAGTACCTCATGACAGGCCCCTCCCCGCCCCACCCACCCCACGCGGAGCCAACCCCATGAGCCTTGCGGTGGTCCTCTACACCTCCGACCTGCGGTTGCACGACCATCCACCGCTGCGCGCCGCCCTGTCCTCCTCGGGGCAGGTGGTCCCGCTCTTCGTCCGCGACCCCGCGATCGGCGCGCCGCCCAACCGGCTCTCCTTCCTCGCGGACTGCCTCGCCGACCTCGATTCGGGGCTGCGGGCCCGCGGCGGCCGCCTGGTCGTCCGTTCGGGGGACGTCGTGGCCGAGACCGTCTCCCTCGTGCGGGAGACCGACGCCGACGAGGTGCACATGGCGGGCGGCGTCAGCGCGTACGCGCACGCCCGCGAAGACCGGTTGCGCGCGGCCCTCGAAGCCGAGGGCCGGCGGCTCTACGTCCACGACTCCGTGATCACCGCCGTGGCCCCCGGGGCCGTGCTTCCCGCCGGATCCGACCACTTCGCCGTCTTCACCCCGTACCACCGCCGCTGGGCACAGATGCCGCTGCGCGCCGCCGCCCCCGCGCCCCGCGGCAGCGTCCGGGTTCCCGACGCCGTCCGCTCCGATCCGCTGCCGGAGCGTGCCGCCGTCACCGGCACCTCCCCGGGGCTGGCCCGCGGCGGCGAGGGCGAGGCCCGCAGGCTGTTCGCCCGCTGGCTGCGCTCCGGCCTCGACCGGTACCCGCAGACCCACGACGACCTGTCGGGCGACGCCACCTCCCGGCTCTCCCCGCACCTGCACTTCGGCACGCTCTCGCCCACCGAGGCCGTCCACCGGGCCCGCGCCGCCGGGGGCCCCGGCGCGGAGGACTTCGTACGGCAGCTGTGCTGGCGCGACTTCCACCACCAGGTGCTCGCCGCCCGGCCGGCGGCCGCCACCCGGGACTACCGTGCGCGCGGGGACGGCTGGCGCACCGGCCCCGCCGCCGAGGAGGAGATCCAGGCGTGGAAGGAGGGCCGGACCGGCTACCCGGTGGTCGACGCCGCCATGCGCCAACTGGCCCACGAGGGCTGGATGCACAACCGCGGCCGGCTCCTGACGGCGAGCTTCCTCGCCAAGACCCTGTACGTGGACTGGCGCGTCGGCGCCCGCCACTTCATGGACCTGCTCGTCGACGGGGACCTCGCCAACAACCAGCTGAACTGGCAGTGGGTGGCGGGCACGGGTACCGACACCCGCCCCAACCGGGTCCTCAACCCGGTCCGCCAGGGAATGCGTTACGACCCCACCGGCGGCTACGTGCACCGCTGGGTCCCCGAGCTCGCCGGGCTCCCCGCGCCGCGCGTGCACGAGCCGTGGCGGCTGCCCGGACTGGAGCGGGCCCGCTACGACTACCCCGACCCGCTGGTCGAACTCGCCGACGGGCTCGACCGCTTCCGCCGCGGCCGCGAAGAAGGCGCCGGGTGACGGCCCGCGGCCCGGCCGCCCCGTACGGTGGAGCGGTGGAGTCCGAACCCCCGCAGCCACCCCCCGCCGCGCTGGGCACCGGCGCCGTCGCCCGGCACCTGGGGGTCTCGCCGACCACGCTGCGCTCGTGGGAGCGCCGCTACGCCATCGGCCCGGCCCGCCGCGAGGACGGCCGCCACCGGCGCTGGACCCCCGGGGACATCGCCCGCCTGGAACTGATGTGCCGCCTCACCGCCCGGGGCGTACCCCCGTCCGAGGCGGCCCGGGTGGCCCGGACCACGGGCCCGGGGGCCTTCGCCGGTCCGCTGGAAGAGGCATCCGCAGGGGCATCGCAGGGGGCAGCGGAAGGGGCGGCAGCGGGAACCCCGGGCGGTCCCCGCGCGCTGCGCCTCGGGGACGTCCGGCCGGAGTGCAGGGGGCTCGCCAGGGCCGCCGTACGACTGGACGCGCAGGCGGTGGAGGAACTGCTCGCCGCCGTCCTCGCGGAGCTGGGCCTGATCACCGCGTGGGAGGAGGTCATCGCGCCGACCCTGCACGCGGTGGGCCGCAAGTGGGCCTCGGCGGGGGAGCGTTACGTCGAGGTGGAGCACCTGCTGTCCTGGTACGTCTCCTCGGCGCTGCGCCGGATCCGCCCCGCCCCCCAGCCACTGCCCGCGCCTCCCGTGCTCCTGGCCTGCGCGCCGGGGGAGCAGCACAGCCTGCCCATGGAGGCGTTGGCCGCGGCCCTCGGCGAACGGGCGCTGCCGGTGCGGATGTTCGGAGCGGACCTGCCCGCGGACGCCCTGCGCGAGGCGGTACGGCGGACGGGCCCGCGCGCCGTCGTCCTTTGGGCGCAGTCCCGTACGACCGCCGACGCCGCCCTGGTCAGATCGCTCGGCGGCATCGAGTGGGGCCAGCGCGGCGCCCGCGGGCACTCGGCGCTGCTGCTCGCCGGGCCGGGCTGGGGTCCCGGATCCGTCGCCCCCGCCGCAGCGCTGCCGCCCCCGTCCGCGCGCACCGAGCGGCTTTTCGGGCTCCGATCGGGGCTGGCGGTCATCGAGTCGGTTGCGGCAGGGCGGGTTCCAGCGATTGCCGCAGGACGTGCAGCGCCCGCCGCATATGGCTCTTGACGGTGCCGAGGGGCAGTCCGGTGCGGTCCGCGATCTGCGACTGGGTCAGGTCCGCGTAGAAGGCCAGGCGCAGCACCCGCTGCTGAGCCGACGGCAGCCGGGCCAGTTCGCCGAGCACCAGCACCCGTTCCACCGCCCGCTCGGGCCCCGGTTCCGGCTGCGGCCGGGCCCGGTCGCAGAGCAGGGCGGCGGCCTCGGCAAGCCGGGCCCGCCGGGTCCGTGCCGCCAGGGCGTCGGCCACCTTGTGCCGGGTGATGCCGGTCAGCCAGGCCCCGAAGCCGCCCGGCCCGGGTCGGTAGCCGCCGCGGCCCCGCCAGGCGGCGAGGAAGACCTGCTGGGTGACGTCCTCGGCCTCGCGCTCGTCGCCGAGCGCCCGGCGGGCGAGCGCGTGCACCAGGGGCCGCCAGCGCCGGTACACCGCTTCCACGCAGTCCTCGTAGCCCGCGACGAACCCTGCCGCGACGCGCGCGTCGTCCTCGCGGTCCTGGCAGCCCTCGCGGTCCTCGCGGTCCCGGCAGTGATCGTGGTCCACGTCGTCCGTGCCGGCCCGGCCGGCCTCGTCGTCCATGCCCCGAGCCTCGCGAGCACGGTTCCCCGGGCCAACTTGCATCGTTTGCGCATCGAATTGCCGTGCATCGCGCCGGCGCCCGCCCGTGCGTCCTGTGACGTCGGCCCGCCGCAGGGATTAGGGTCCTGAGCGTGAGTGATCTGCTGCTGGTGAGGCACGGCGAGACCGCGTGGAGCGTGAACGGGCGGCACACGGGACGCACCGACGTCCCGCTGACCGCGCACGGGGTGGAGGAGGCGATCTCGCTCGCCCCCTTCTTCCGGGACCGCCGGCCGGCCCTGGTGCTGACCAGCCCGCTGCGCCGGGCCGCCGCCACGGCGAACCTCGCAGGGCTGTCCGGAGGCATCGCCGACCCCGATCTGTACGAGTGGGACTACGGCGGCTACGAGGGCGTCACCACCGCCGAGATCCTGCGCGAACGCCCCGACTGGTCGCTGTGGACCGACGGGGTCCCGCCCGGCGACGCCGAGCACCCGGGCGAGAACGCGGCCCAGGTCGGCGCCCGCGCGGACCGGGTACTGGCCCGGGTGGCCGACGTACTGAGCGCGGACGGGGGCAATGTCGTCCTGGTGGCCCACGCACATCTGCTGCGCGTGCTGACCGCCCGCTACCTCGGACTGCCGCCCGAGGCCGGTCGCCTCTTCCTGCTCCGCACGGGCACCTTCAGCGTGCTGTCCAGGGAACACGGCCTCCCGGTCGTCGCCGGCTGGAACACCAGCCCCTGACGCCCGGCCCCTGAGCCCGATCCCTGAAGCCCGGCTTCCGGCGCCGAGCCCCCGGCTGCCCACCTCGCGCGCCGACCGGGTCTGAGTGACGATGCGTACATGGCCCACCAAGACGCGGGCGGCGGTACGGGAATCCCGGAAACGGACCCGGACGCGAGGCTCCAGGCCAACGCGATCGGATTCCTCGACGCGCTCGTCATCGGATTGAACTCGACCTCGCCCGCCTACTCCCTGGCCGCGGTCATCGGTCCGATCGTCGCGCTCGCCGGGATCTACGCGCCCGGCGTCATGCTGGCCTCCTTCGTCCCGATGCTGCTGATTGCCGCCGCCTTCTACTACCTCAACAAGGTCGACCAGGACTGCGGAACCACCTTCTCGTGGGTGACGCGGGCCATGGGCCCCTGGGCCGGCTGGCTCGGCGGCTGGGCCATCGCGATGACCGGCGTCCTCGTCATCGGCTCGCTCGCCGACGTGGCCGTCCACTTCGGGCTGCTCGCCGCCGGCCTCGACGGCTGGGCGGCGAACGAGACGATCCGCCAGGGCCTGACCGTCGTGGTGATCCTGGCCATGACGGCCGTCTGCGTCATCGGTACCGAGATGTCCGCCCGGCTCCAGGACGTCCTGATCCTCGCGCAGGTCTTCTTCCTGCTGGTCTTCGCGGTGGTCGCCATCTACCGGGTCTACGCGGGCACCAGCACCCTCGGCGGGATCAGACCCTCGGTGGACTGGCTCAACCCCTTCGGCGCGGGCGGCGCCGCCCTGACCGGCGGACTGCTGCTCGGCGTCTTCATCTACTGGGGCTGGGAATCCGCGGTCAACCTCACCGAGGAGGTCGAGGACTCCGCCACCGCTCCGGGCAAGGCCGGCATCTGGTCCACCGTGGTGCTCCTGGTGACCTACCTGTCCGTCGGCTACGCGGTCGTCGCCTACGCGGGCACGAAGTTCCTCTCCGAGAACGCGGGCGAGGAGGAGGCCGTCTTCGCCGTCCTCGCGCACGAGGTCATGGGCGGCTGGGACTGGATGGTCCTGCTCGCCGTCTGCACGTCCGCCCTCGCCTCCACCCAGACCACGATCATCCCCGCCTCCCGCACCGCCCTGTCCATGGCCCGCCGGCACGCGCTGCCGCCGCACCTCTCGCACATCCACCCGCGCTTCCACACCCCGGACGTGAGCACCTGGTGGGTGGCCGCCATCGCCATCGGCTGGTACCTCGTCGTCAACCAGATCAGCGAGAACGCCCTCCTGGACTCCCTGACGGCCCTCTCCCTGCTCATTTCCTTCTACTACGCGCTCACCGGCGTGGCCTGCGCCGTCTACTACCGCCGCCACCTGCTGGAGAGCGTGCACAACTTCCTGCTGATCGGCCTCGGCCCGGTCGTCGGCTCCGGCCTGCTGGCCTGGCTGCTGGTGAAGTCGGTGGCCAGCATGTCGAACCCTCAGAACTCCGCGAGCGGGGTCTCCTGGTTCGGGCTGGGACCGCCCCTGGTCATCGGGATCGGTATCGCCGTCGTGGGCGTGCTGGTCATGTGCTTCTGGCGGATCCGCGACGGCCGCTTCTGGCAGGAGCGGCGCGGCGTGGCCGACCCGGAACTCGTCCGCGGATTCAAGAAGCCCTGAGGAGCCCCGATGTCCGTAGTCCTCGGGTACGACGAGTCGCCCGGCGCGGAGCGCGCCCTGCGCGTGGCGCTGGAGGTGGCCACCGCCTTCGGCGAGCCCCTCGTCCTCGTCTACGGGGCGGCCGCCCCGGGCGCCACCGGTGAGGAGTACCGCGCGCACCGCGAAGCCGTCCGCGAGGCGGGCCGCAGCGCGCTCTCCCGCGCGGTGGAGGCCGCCGACGAGGCCGGGGTCCCTTCCACGGTCGAAGTGATGGACGAGAAACCGGCCCAGGCACTGCTCGACGCCGCGGAACGCCACCAGGCCCGGGTGATCATCGTGGGCAGCTGGGGGGACAGCCCGATCCGCGGCGCCCTCCTCGGTTCCACCCCGCACAAGCTCCTGCACCTCTCCCCGGTGCCGGTGCTCTGCGTCCCGACGGAGAGCGCCTCGTACCCCTAGGGGGTGTCTGACAATTCCCCGTGGCGTCGCGGCGTCCGGGCAACTTTCGTTGCACGTCCCGGGCCGATCGTTACTACTGCGCGCCGTTGCCGCTCCTCGAAGCTGGCCATGTGTATGACCTGCGAAAAGACCAAGCAAGCCTGGACGACACCGACCGGCCGCCCTCCGCGGTGCACCGAGGCGGGCGCAGGAAGGCGCCGGTGCTCTTCAAGGTCCTCGCGGCCGTGGCCGCCCTGGGCCTGCTCCTGCTCGGTGTGCTCAGCACCCCGGACCGTGCGCTGACCCGCTCGTCGGAGGTGATCGGGGAGCGGGAGATGGTCCGCATCAGCGGACCGAACGGCAAGACGGCCGATGTGCTCGCAATGATCGACACGGGTGCCTCCGCTTCCTCGATGGACACGGCGCTCGCCAAGGACCTCGGCTTCGACCTCGCCAAGGCCCCCCGGGTCACGGTCGGTTCAGCCCTCGGCCGCGAGGAACGCCCCGTGGTCGACTCCACGATGCACCTCGCCGGCCGGACGTTCACGGCCAAGACCAACGTCAACAACCGGTCCAAGCGCGAGACCCCGGTCCTCCTCGGCCGCCAGGACGTCCAGGGACTCCACGTGGCCGTGGGCAAGCGGCTGCTGACCCAGCCCGACGCGGCCACCGCGCCCTCCGCCCTGCGGATCCTGTTCACCAAGGCACCGGCGATCGACCCCGTCTCGATGATGGCGCTGCTGCCCCTGGCGGCCCTCCTGATCGTCCTGTTCCGCGTCGTCGTCGGACTCAACACCCTGGGCACCTTCAGCCCGGTCCTGCTGGCCCTCGCGTACGCGCAGTCCGGGCTGCTCCTGGGCGTGCCGCTGACCCTGGTGATGTTCGCCTTCGGCTTCTCGATGCAGCCGTTGCTGCGCCGGCTGCACCTGCCGCGCGTCGCCCGTCTCGGGGTGCTGATCGCCGTGGTCACCTCGGGCCTGATCGCCGCTCAGCTCACCCTGGGAGGCTTCGGGCTCTCCGACGCCTGGGGAATGTCCCTCCCGGTCGTCGTCACCGCGATCATCACCGAGCGGCTGTGGGAGCAGTGGGACCTCGACGGCATCCGGTCCGCCGCCGTCGGCGCCGCGCTGACCATGGGCACCGCCGTAGTCGTGGCGCTGCTCCTGCTCACCCCGCACGTGCGCCACCTCGCCGAGGCCGTACCGTTGCAGCTGGCACTGGTCTGCGCCGTGTGGACGGCGATCGTCGGAACCTACCGCGGTCTGCGGCTGAGCGAACTCTTCAGATTCGCACCGGCGGCCAAGGCCCAGGACGTCGCCTCGTGAAGCACTTCCGCGGCTGGGATCCGGTGATGGGCATGAACCTGCGCAACGCCCGGATCTCCGAACACAATCCGTCGGCCGCCATCCGGCTGGTCAACGACAAGTACGCCACCAAGGAGGTGCTGGAGTCCGTCGGCGCGCCCACCTCACCGACGCTGGCCCTGCTGCGCTCCCGCCGAGAGATCGCCGCGCTGGACTGGGACGCCCTGCCCGACTGCTGGGCGCTGAAGCCGAACCAGAGCCTGGGCGGCAACGGCATCCTGCTCGCCTTCGGCAGACGGCGCAGGCAATGGCACTCCTCCTCCGGCAAGCGCATCCCGCGGGCGGTGGTCGCCGAGCAGCTGCGCCGCATCCTGGACGGGGAGTTCTCCCCGCGCCCCACCGACTGGGCGATGTTCGAACCACTGATCCGGGCCCATCCGGACCTCGAGCGCCTCTCCCACCAGGGGCTCCCCGACATCCGGGTGATCTGCCACGGCGACCGGCCGCAACTGGCGATGCTGCGCCTGCCCACCCGCTTCAGCGGCGGCCGGGCCAACCTGCACCAGAAGGCCATCGGCGCCGCCGTCGACCTGGACACCGGCCGGATCACCCACGCCCTCGTCGGAAAGGAGCCGACCGAGACCCACCCCGACACCGGCGAACACCTGATCGGCAGGGCCGTGCCGCACTGGCCGCAGGTGCTCGACGCGGCACGCCGGTGCGCGAGTGCGACGGGCCTTCGCTACCTGGGCGCGGACATCGTCGTCGACGCCGACCGCGGGCCGCTCATCCTCGAGGTCAACGCCCGCCCTGGGCTCCAGATCCAGAACGTCACCGGGCACGGCCTGATGACGGCAACCACCCCCAACCCCAACCCCTTGAGGAGGCACTGATGCGCTGGACCGCGCTGGTGGCCAAGATCGTCGTCGCCGGGGCAGCCGGCGCGTTCCTGGCGGTGAGCGCCGCCGGGGCCCCGCCGCCGCGGCAGGCGCCCGGGCCCGAAGGAGCGGGCGAGACGCCGGCCGGTCGGCACCAGCCCACGCAAGGGCCGTCCGCCAGCCCCTCCGGGCGCTGACCCCTGGCGCTGCCCCCGGGCCCTGACCCGGGGTGCCGCCCCCCCGGGGGTGCTCCGCCCGCCTGTCCCACCTGAGGTCAACGGCCGGGTGCGAGCCCGGCGCCGTGGGCCAGGACGGCCGCCTGGACCCGGTTGGCGCAGCCGAGTTTGGTGAGCATCCGGCTCACATACGCCTTGATCGTGCCTTCTCCGAGGTGCAGTTGCTTGCCGATCTCCGCGTTGGACGCGCCGGTGGCCACCATGGCGAGCACTTCGAGTTCGCGGCCGGTGAGTTCGGCGATCAGGCCGAGCCGCGGGTCCGCCGGACCTTCGGGGGCGCCGAGGTACTGGTCGATGAGGTGCCGGGTGATCTGCGGGGACACGACCGGCGCACCGCCCGCGACCGTGCGGACGGCCTGGATGAGCTCCTGAGGGGTGCTGTCCTTGAGCAGGAACCCCGCCGCCCCGGCCCTCAACGCCCGCTCCACGTAGGCGTGCTCGCCGAAGGTGGTCAGCATGAGGACGCGGACCGAAGGGGCCCGCGCGGCGATCCGCTCCGCCGCGTCGAGGCCGTCGGTGCCCGGCATCTGGATGTCGAGCATCGCGACGTCGACCTGGTGCTCGACGGCCAGGCGCAGCGCCTCGTGCCCGTCCGAGGCCTCCGCCACCACCTCGATGTCGCCGGCGTGTTTGAGGACCAGTCTGATTCCGGCTCGGACCAGCTCCTGGTCGTCGGCAAGGAGAACGCGTATCACGGCAGGAACCTCGTGGTCTGTGGGGTCTGTGGGGTCGGTCGGAGCGAGACGGGCGGCCCGGCGTCCCCGTGGCGTGCGGCGTCCTCACGTGAGACGCCGCTCTGTTCGGGCTCCGGCGGCCCGTCCTCCGCCGGGTAGGGGACGAAGGCGAGGGTGACGAACTGCAGGGCGACGGCGCCCACGACCCCGAGTCCCATGGTCGCGGCCGTCGCGGTCCGGTTCAGCCAGGTCCGTGCGGCCGCCGTCAGCGCTTCCCGGCCCTGGGACACGGGCGGTTGCGGGAGCGCCGGGCCGCCGTCCAGGGGGATGCGGGCGCCGACGGCGAAGCCGCCGTCGGAGGTGGGTCCGGCCAGCAGCGAGCCGCCGAGCAGGCGGACCCGTTCGTCCAGGCCCACCAGCCCGAGGTCGCTGCCGGGCAGCCTGCGCACCGAACGGCCCTCGGGCTCGGGGCCGTTGCGGACTTCGACCCGAACGTGCCCGGAGCCGCTGCGCACCGACACCCCTACGGCCGCCCCCGCGGCGTGCTTGTGGACGTTGGTCAGGGCCTCGCGGATCACCCTGTGCACCGCGCGCCGGGTGGAAGGCGCCGCGCCGGTCAGGTCCCGGCCGGTCCACTCCAGCGTCACGGCGACTCCGGCCGCCCGGGACTCCTCGACCAGCGCGGCGACGTCCGCCCGGGTGCCCGTCGCGGCGGTCAGCGGCTCCGGCGTGCCCGTAGCCGGACCTTCGGCACGCAGCACTCCGAGCACTCCGCGCAGCTCGTGCATCGCCTGCCGCACGGTGCTGTGCACCAGCACCGCGCTGCGATGGACCTCCGGATCCTCCGCCTCACTGGCCAGTTCCAGCCCGCCGGAGTGCAGGGCGACGAGGCTCAGCCGGTGACCGAGCAGGTCGTGCATCTCGCCGGCGATCCGGGACCGCTCCCGCGACCTGGCCTGTTCCTCGGCCGAGCGCTGCGCCCGCTCCAGGTAGGCGTTGCGCTCCCGGAGCGCCTGGACCAGTCGCTCGCGCTGGCCCGCCAGCGCGCCGGCCAGACCGGGCAGGACCCCGCACACGATGCCGGAGACGAGCGCGACCATGACCTCGTACTCCAGCACCGCCGCCGGTTCCCCGGCCGAGACCACCGCGGTGACGGCCACCGGCAGTGCCAGGCAGACGGCCGCCAGCGCGATCCGGCTGCGGATGCCGGACCAGCGCAGCCCGGCCGTGCAGGACACCACGGCCAGGGCTGCGCTCGTCACCGGTTCGACCGCCACCAGGGCCGCGGCGCACACCACCGCGACCGCGGGCAGCCGCCGGCGGATCAGCACCGTCCCCACCGCGCAGCCGGCCGCGGCGAACCGACCCGCCGGGCCGAGCAGCGCGCCGCCGAGTCCCCAGCTGTCGTCCCACTCGGAGAAGAGCAGGACGGCCAGAGCCGTCACGCAGATCAGGGCGAGATCGGTGAGCCACTGGAAGAGGCGGTGCGACATCCTCCTTCCCCTCGTCCGTCCCGTTCTCAGGCGGTGGCGGGCACGGCGGGCTGGGACTGGGTGGAGCAGTGGATGCCGCCGCCTCCGGAGGCGATGTTGTCGATGTTGAGCTGGATGATGTCGCGGCCGGGGTACTGGGCCTGCAGGATCGTGTAGGCCATGCCGTCGGCGAAGACGTCGCCGAACTGGGGAACGAGGACGGCCCCGTTCACGGTGTAGTAGTTGGTGTAGCTGGACAGGAAGTCCTTGCCCCTGCCGCGGATCCGGCGGCGGTTGGGTCCGGGGAGTTCGGTGATGGCCAGCGGGCGGCCCTGGGCGTCGGTGGCGCCCTGCAGGATCCGCCGGGTCTCTTCGTAGACGGCGACCCACTTGCTGTCGGCGTCGGGTCCGGGCTGGTCCAGGATGACCCGGCCGGGCGAGGTGAAGCGGGCCAGGCAGTCGATGTGGCAGTCCGTGATGTCCTGGCCCGCCAGGCCGGGGACCCAGATGACCTTGTCGATCCCGAGCGAGGACTTCAGCGATTCCTCGACCTGCGCCTGGGTCTTGCCCGGGTTGCGGTTCTCGTTCACGAGCGAGCTGACGGTGGCCAGCAGGGTGCCCTGCCCGTCGGTCTCCAGGGAACCGCCCTCGCCCACGAACTGGGCCTGGACGCGGTTGACCCCGTACTGGGTGAGGAGGGCCGCCGCGGCCGCGGCGTCGTTCGCGAAGGGCTGGTAGTACGAGGTGCCGGTCTTGCCCCAGCCGTTGAAGTTCGTGTCCACTCCGGCGATGGCGCCGGGGCCGACGAGGAACGTCGGGCCGAAGTCACGTATCCACAGGTCGTCGTTGGGGATCTCGAGGACCTCGATGGGGTGAACGGCGCCGCCGCCGCAGGCGTACCTGGCATCGGCGGCCTGCCCGGGGCGGGCGATCATCACGACGGGCTCGAAGCGCGAGATCGCGTACGCGACGTCGGCGATGTCCCGGCGCACCCCGGAGAGCCGGCCGGCCCAGACCGAGGACAGTGCCGGCCAGGCCATGAAGGTGCGGGTGTGGGGGCCGCTCTCGTCGGGCATCCGCAGCACGGCCGCGGAGGCGGTGTCCGCCGCGTGCGCCGGCGCGGACAGGACCGAGCCGGCCGCCATCAGGGGCAGAGCCGCCGCACCGGCTTGGAGCAGGGTTCGACGGGACGGAACGGGCTGGGCCATGGGACTCCCTTGTGAGGGTGGGGGATGGCGATGTGCCCGCATCCTCTCCCTAACTGAAAATTCAGTCAATCCTTTGGACTGAGGGATTCCCCTTGTCTTCCGCGCCGTGCCGCGCCGTGCGTGGCGTGCCGACCCGGGCGGCCGGCCGAGGTGTGTCCCGATGTCGGCCCGTTGGTCCCCTGTGGTCGAAGATCGCGGCTCTCAACTGTGCCAATGGTCCAGTGTTGCGGAGCTCGGTTGAGCCATTGCCCCTGCAGGTGCTTATCTGTGTCGTATCCATGTACTTACGGCGCCGCGCAGCGCCGGACGGCAACGAGGCCGGATCCGGAGCGCGGCGCCTTCGCCGTGCCCGTACGCCGCCCACCACCCCCGGGCGGCCGCCGGGCCGGCGCGCACCACTGCAAGGGGGGCGGCACACCGCCGTGAAGAGGATGTTCGTGGCTCCGGACCCGGGGCGTGCAAGGCTCAGGAACTCGACCCGGGCCGTCGTCGGCGTCTCGCTCGCCGTGGCGGTGGCCGAACTGTGCGGGCTCTCGCTCGTCGCGTCGATCACCGGGGGACTGGCGGCTCTGCTCGTGCTCTTCACGGTGCTCGACTCGACCGTGCGCGCCCAGCAGGTGACCACCGCCCTGCTGCCGGTCGCCGGCTTCCCGGTGCTGACGCTCGCCACCACCCTGCACGGAGTCCCGCTCGCCCGCGACGCCGCCTTCCTCGCGGTGGTCTTCGCCGGGGTCTACGCCCGCCGCTTCGGCCCGCGCGGACACGCCCTGGGGATCTTCGGATTCATGATGTTCTTCGTCACCCAGTTCCTGCACGCGCAGCCCGCCCAGCTCCCCGAGCTGTACGCCGCCGTCGGGCTGGCGCTGCTGTCCGCCGGATCCGTCCGCTTCCTGTTCTGGCCCATCGAGCGCCGCACCCCGCCCGCCGCCGCGCCGCCCGGACTGCCCGGCACGGGGCTGGCCCGGCCCACCACCCGGCAGGCCTTCCAGGCCACCGCCGCCTGCGCCTTCGCGCTCGGCATCGGCCAGGTGCTGTCCGAGGACCGCTGGTACTGGGCCGTCGGCACCGCCTGGTGGATCTTCGTCAACACCGCCTCCCGGGGCGAGACCCTGGTCCGGGGCTTCCGCCGGGTCCTCGGCACGGTCGTCGGCATCGCCGCCGGACTGCTGATCGCGGTACCGCTGCACGGGGCCCCCGTACCCACGGCCGCACTGGTCGCCGTATGCGTCTTCGGGATCTTCTACACGGCCGCCCCGTCGTACTCCTGGATGATGTTCTTCGTCACCGTCATGGCGGGACTGCTCTACGGGCTCCTCGGCGTGCTCCATCCCGGCCTGCTGATCCTGCGCTTCGAGGAGACCGCCGTCGGCGCCCTCGGCGCCGCGCTCGCCGTCGTGCTCCTGCTGCCCGTCACCACGCACGCCGCCAACGACGCCTGGATCCAGCGCGCCCTGCACTGCGTACGGGCCTCCACCGCGGCCTCCCTCGACCGGCTCGCGGGGGACCCCGACGCCGATCCGGCCCCGCACGCCGCCGAGCTCGAACTCCTGCTGGCCCGGGTACGGATGGCACTCGCGCCCCTTGTCCACCCGCTGAGCCCGCTGCGCGCCCGCAAGGCACGGGCCCGACAGGTCCTCGGACTGCTCGACGACTGCGCCCGCGAGGTGCGCGGACTGGTGGCGGTCGCCGCCGACCCGCAGGCCTCGCACGATGCCCGGCTCGCCGCCGCCTGCTGGCGCGTGGAGGCGGCCGTGGAGATGCTGACCGCCCCGCACGGGGCCTCGGAACCGGCTGCCGCGCCCCTGCCGCGCCCGCACGGGGCGGAGCCGGCCCTGGCTCATCTGCACGGCCTGGAAAATGCGCTGGTCGCCCTGCACGTACCGCTGCGGACCCACCCGCGGGCCCCGCTGGTCATCAGCGCCTGATCAAGCGGAATTTCCGCGGATGGTACGCCGCACCATGCCGTGGCTGCAGGCCGATGGATGAAGATCACTCGGAGGAGTGTTCCGGGCGCTCCTCTCCCGCGGCGCTGACCTGCGACGTGTACAACGGGTGATTGTTCATTGCACATTCATCCGCCATGGCCGAATCGGTGCCGTGCAGGGTGGATCTGGTCGGACAGGGGGTAACCGCCCGGAATGGAAATACTTCAACAGCGCTCCACCACCGCTCAGGTGTGGGAAGCGGCCGAGGAGTTCATCCGTCTGTTCCACAGGGAGAACCCGGACGCCGGTGATCCGCGGGCGCGGCTCGCCGCCGTGCGGGCCGAACTCGCGGAGACGGGCACGTACCGGCACACTCCCGAGGAACTCGTGCACGGCGCCCGGGTGGCCTGGCGCAACAGCAACCGCTGCATAGGCAGGCTGTACTGGAACTCGCTGCGCGTCCGCGACCGCCGCGAGCTCACCGACGCCGACGCGATCGCCGCCGAGTGCTTCGAGCACCTGCGCGAGGCGACCAACGGCGGCCGGGTCCGGCCCACCATCACCGTTTTCGCCCCCGACGCTCCGGACCGCCCCGGCCCGTTGATCTGGAGCGAGCAGCTGATCCGGTACGCCGGCTACGGGGACCACCACTCCATAACCGTCGGCGACGCCCGCAACGCTCCGTTCACCAGCGCACTGCTCGCCCTCGGCTGGCCCCGCGGCCCCGGCACCCCCTTCGACCTCCTCCCGCTGGTCGTCCAGGGCGTCGACGACAAACCCCGCTGGTTCGACGTCCCCGCCGACGCCGTGCTGGAGGTGCCCATCGAGCACCCCGACGGAGCGCAGGGCGGCGACGGCTGGACGGACTGGGGCCTGCGCTGGCACGCGATACCCGCCATTTCCAACATGTGCCTGGAGATCGGCGGCATCCACTATCCGGCCGCCCCCTTCAACGGCTGGTACATGGGCACCGAGATCGGAGCCCGCAACCTCGCCGACGGCGACCGCTACAACCTCCTGCCCGCCGTCGCCCGCCGCATGGGCCTCGACACCGCCAGCGACCGCTCGCTCTGGAAGGACCGGGCGCTCGTCGAGCTCAACCGGGCGGTGCTGCACTCCTTCGACCGGGCCAAGGTCACCATCGCCGACCACCACACCGAGTCCCGGCGATTCCTGACCCACATGGAGAAGGAGGAGCGCAAGGGGCGGGACGTGGGCGCGGACTGGTCCTGGATCGTGCCGCCGATCTCCGGCTCGGCGACCCCCGTCTTCCACCGGACGTACGAGGACCGGCCGAGCTCGACCGCGTACGTCCATCATCCCGGCGCGCAGGAACGGGCCCAGGGGCGGGACTTGGTCTAGACCCTTCTGTTAACGTCGCTCCCAGGGGGCACCTCCCAGCGGTAGCTGGGGGAGGATCCGAAAGCAGCCGAGAGGGGTCTCCCGTGGGCGACGCGGACAGTGGTGTGGGCGGTACGGACGGTACGGTCCCGGGCGGCGGACACCGGGCCTGGATCGGCTCGTTCACCTCGGGGGGCGGCCGCGGCATCACCACCGCGACCGTGGATCCGGTCACCGGGGCGCTGACCGCGCTCTCGGCGACCAAGGCCGTCGCGGACCCCTCGTACCTCGCCCACGACCGCGGCACCGACGTGCTCTACGCGGTGAGCGAGACCGAGCGCGGTGCGGTGGGCGCCTTCCGGCCCACCGCCGAGGGGCTGAGCGCCCTCGGCACGGCGGTCCGCGTCGGCGGCTCCGGCCCCACCCACCTCAGTGTGGCCGGGCGCCGGCTCCTGACGGCCAACTACACCTCCGGCAGCGTCAGCAGCCTGCCGCTCGCCACCGACGGCTCCATCGGCGGCGCCGGCGGCCCTTCCGTGCTCGCGCACCACGGCTCCGGCCCCGACGCCGGCCGACAGGAGGGTCCGCACGCCCACCAGGTGCTGCCCGACCCCAGCGGCCGCTGGGTGCTCAGCGTGGACCTCGGCACCGACTCGGTACGGGTCTGCGTGCTCGACCCGGCCACCGGGGCGCTGCGCCTCCACGCCGAGATCGCGCTGCGCGCCGGGACCGGCCCCCGGCACCTCGCCTTCCACCCCTCCGGCGAGGTGGTCTACGTACTGCACGAGCTGGATCCGCAGCTGACCGTCTGCCGCTGGAACGCCGCGTCGGGCGAACTGGAACCGGTCGCCGAGGTTCCGGTGGCCCCCAAGGCCGCTCCAGGGGCTCCGGAGGCCTATCCCTCGGCGATCGTGGCCTCGCCCGACGGCCGTTTCGTGTGGGCGGCCGTCCGCGGCGCCGACACCATCGCCACCTTCTCGCTCGCCGCCGGCGCCGAGAAGCCGCAGCTCACGGGCTCGGTGCCGTGCGGGGGGAAGTGGCCGCGCGACCTCGCCGCCGACCCTTCGGGCAGCAGGCTGTACGCGGCCAACGAGCGCTCCGGGGACGTCACCTGGTTCGACGTGGACCCGCTGACCGGCCTGCCGCGCCGGGCCGGTTCGCTGGCGGTGCCCGCCGCCACCTGCGTGGTCTTCGGCTGAGTCCGCGCCCGCGGCCCCGGCGGAACCCGTACGTACGAGAGCCCGTGCCCCTGGAATCCGGGGCACGGGCTCTCGTACGTACGGCATGAGCGGGAGGGGTCAGTGGGAGGCGGCGCCCTGCGGGATGCCGAGGGTCGCGGAGTACTGGGCGACGGCCAGCTTGCCGAGCGCCGGGTACGCGCCGAGCACCTCGGCGGCGCTGCAGTCGGCCTCCTTGCAGGCGGTGTCGAGGAGCCCCTCGGCGGCCTCCGGGCCGATCAGGTAGGGGGCCAGCGCGAGCTGGGTCGAACCCTCGCGGCGCAGCTGGTCGGCGATCGCGGCCACCGAGCCCTCCTCGTCCAGCGCGGCGGCCATCACCGGCACCGCGAGGCGGGCGGCCAGCAGCATGCCCGTGATCCCGGCGGCCCTGACGGCCTCCTCGCCACCCGTGGTGACCAGGACGATGCCGTCGGCGGCCGTGGTGACGCTGAAGAGCCTGGCGCGGTCGGCGCGGGCCAGCCCCGCCTCGGAGAGCCGCACGTGCAGGGCCTCGGCCAGCAGCGGGTGCGGACCGAGCGGGTCGGCCAGCTCCGCGGCGGCGGAGGAATCCATCAGCGCCTGGCGCACGCGCCGCAGCAGGTCCCCGTCGGGACCGGCCAGCAGGGGCACGACCACGGCGTCGGGGCCGGTCGGGGCGGGTACCTCGTGCCCGGCGGCGCGGGCGAACTCCGCGCGCGCGGAGCGGTCCTGCGCGACGGCGGTCAGCACGCCCGACAGGGACGGGAACTCGGTCGAGTCGTCGCCGTCGAGAAAGCCGACGCGGGCATCCAGACCGGGCAGCTCGGAGCGACCGATGCTGACGATCTCTTCCGCGAGCCCCCGGGAGGAGGCCGAAGGGGCACCGGGCACGGCGAGCACCAGCGCGGGCGCGCCCTCGGGCGCCACCGCGGGCTCGGGCCGGCGGTGCCGCCCGGTCTGGCGGGGTCGCGGCATTCGTACAGGCAGGCCATTTGCGGGCCCAGTGGGGGAGCTCATGGCGCCGCATGCTACTGGCTTATCGGAACCGGGTGTTCGGGCAGGGCCTTCTAGGGCGGCATCTGTCCGTATTTATCCGTGGAATGTCATATACGGTTCAACCGATCGGTTGGCCCGGCCGGTCAACCGGCGGCCGGGAGCCGCCAGTCCACCGGCTCCGAGCCCTGGCGGACCAGGAGGTCGTTCACCCTGCTGAAAGGCCTGGAACCGAAGAATCCGTTGTCGGCGGACATGGGCGAGGGGTGCACAGACTCCACGGCCGGCAACTCGCCCAGCAACGGCCGCAGGTTGCGGGCCTCGCGTCCCCACAGCACCGACACCAGCGGCTTGCCGCGCGCCGCCAGCGCCCGGATGGCCTGCTCGGTGACGGCCTCCCAGCCCTTGCCCCGATGGGCGTTGGGCTTGCGCGGAGCGGTGGTGAGCGAGCGGTTGAGGAGCAGGACGCCCTGCCGGGTCCACGGAGTCAGGTCCCCGTTGGCCGGCTTGCCCGTCCCCAGATCGGCGTGGAGCTCGCGGAAGACGTTGTCCAGGCTCGGCGGCCACGGGCTGACCTCGGGAGCCACCGAGAAGGACAGGCCCATCGCGTGCCCCGGCGTGGGGTACGGGTCCTGCCCGACGATCAGTACCTTCACCTCGTCGAAGGGCTGCTGGAACGCGCGCAGGACGTTCGACCCGGCTGGGACGTACGTTCTCCCCGCCGCGATCTCGGCGCGCAGGAAGTCGCCCATCGCGGCGATCTGCGCCGCCACCGGCTCCAGAGCTCGGGCCCAGCCCGGCTCGACGATCTCGTTCAACGGTCGTGCTGCCACGGCAGGTCACTCTACTGGCTCAACGGCTCACGACAGGACCGCCGCCCGTACGCACAGCACGTCCGGGAGGTGCTCGGCCAGCAGTTGCCAGCTGTCCCCGTCGTCGTGGCTCGCGTAGAGCTCGCCGTTGCGGTTGCCGAAGTAGATCCCGGCCGGGTCCGCGTCGTCCGTGCAGAGCGCGTCGCGCAGCACCGTGCCGTAGTGGTCCCCGTCCGGCAGGCCCTTCGTCAGGGGCTCCCAGCTCGCCCCCGCGTCCCGGGTCCGGAAGACCCGGCAGCGGCGCTCGGCCGGGACCCGGTCGGAGTCGGCGTTGAGGGGGAAGACGTAGGCCGTGTCCGGCCGGTGCGGATGGGCGACCACCGCGAAGCCGAAGTCCGAGGGCAGGCCGGAGCCGATGTCCGTCCACCGGGTCCCGGCGTCGTCGCTCCGGTAGACGCCCCAGTGGTTCTGCAGGTACAGCCGGTCCGGATTCCCCGCGTCCTGGGCGATCTTGTGCACGCACTGGCCGAATTCGGGATTGGGATCCGGCAGGAACACCGCCGAGACCCCGTTGTTGGACGGGGCCCAGCTGGCCCCGCCGTCCCGGGTCCGGAACACCCCGGCGGTGGAGACCGCCACCGTGACCAGGTCCGGGTCGCCCGGGTCGGTGATCACCGTGTGCAGGCCCTCGCCGCCGCCGCCCGGGACCCACTTGTCCCGGCTCGGGTGCTCCCACAGCGGCCGGACCAGCTCGAAGGACTCGCCGCGGTCGGTCGAGCGGAACAGCGCGGCCGGCTCGGTCCCCGCGTAGACCACGTCAGGGGCCTCGGGGCCGGCCGGGTGCAGCTGCCAGACCCGCTCCAGGGAGGCCCCGGTGTCCTGGGGGAACTTCACGGCTGCCACGGCGGGTTCGCGCCAGGTAGCGCCCAGGTCGTCGGAGGTGAAGACCGACGGCCCCCAGTGCGAGCTGTCCCCGCCGACCAGCAGCCGGGGCGTGGGGTCGCGCCGGTCGATGGCGACGGCGGAGACCGCCTGGGCGTTGAAATGCGGCCCGTCGAACGCCCACGTGCCGCCGGTGCCCCGGCGGCCGATGAACAGTCCCTTGCGGGTTCCCGCGAGCAGTAGCACATCGGTCATGACCGACACCTCCGGACGTCGTTGTCCCTATACGGCGGCTTTCGGGCCAGTCTGCACCCGGCCACTGACAATGCCCCCGCAGCGCCCCGCCGACGGGGAGCGCCGGTTGTATGAGAAATCTCTTAGTACGAGTAACTCCGTAGTATGGTTGTTCACGTACCAGTCTGCGGACCTCGGGCGGTTGCCCGGCGCCCGCCTGTGACCGTCCGTGATCACTGGAGAGTCCTCGTGAGTACTGCCGCCACCGCCCCGGCCGAGTTCGCCGCCCTGTTCGCGCCCTACGCCCTGCGCTCCGTGACCATCCCGAACCGGGTGTGGATGGCCCCGATGTGCCAGTACAGCGCCGAACCCGAAGGCCCGGCCACGGGTGTCGCGGGCGAGTGGCACTTCGCCCACTACGCCGCCCGCGCGGTCGGCGGCGCCGGCCTGATCATCCAGGAGGCCACCGCGATCTCCCCCGAGGGCCGGATCTCCCCGTACGACCTCGGCATCTGGAACGACGCCCAGGTGGAGGCGCTCCGCCCGATCGTCGCCTTCGTGAAGTCCCAGGGCGCCGTCGCCGGAATCCAGCTCGCGCACGCCGGCCGCAAGGCCTCGACCGAGTCCCCCTGGAAGGGCGGCCGGGTGATCGACCCGCAGGCGCCGCACGGCTGGCTGCCCAGCGCGCCGAGCGCACTGCCCTTCCGCGAAGGCGATCCGGTTCCGCACGATCTGACGGTCGATGAGATCCACGGAATCGTCGACGAGTTCGCGGCGGCCGCCGGACGTGCACGGGAGGCCGGCTACCAAGTGGCCGAGATCCACGGCGCGCACGGCTACCTCATCGGCGAGTTCCTCTCCCCCCACAGCAACCGGCGCACCGACGTCTACGGCGGCTCCTTCGAGAACCGCGCCCGCTTCGCCCTCGAAGTCGTCGATGCGGTCCGCGCGGTGTGGCCCGAGGAACTGCCGCTGTTCTTCCGGATCTCCGCCACCGACTGGCTGGAGGAGGCAGGCTGGACCGGCGAGGAGACGGTCCGGCTGGCCGGACTGCTCGAGGAGCACGGGGTGGACCTGCTCGACGTCTCCACCGGAGGCCTCGCCCCGCACGCCGAGATCCCGGTCGGCCCCGGCTTCCAGGTGCCCTTCGCCGCCCGCGTCAAGGCGGAGACCAGCCTCCCGGTGGCCGCCGTGGGTCTGATCACCGAGCCGGAGCAGGCGGAGAAGATCCTGGCCAACGGGGAGGCCGACGCGATCCTTCTCGGCCGCGAGCTGCTCCGCGACCCGTACTGGGTCCGGCGCGCCGCCGCCGAGCTGGGCGTGGCGGCGCCCGTGCCGGGCCAGTACGCCCGAGCCTGGTGAACGCGGGACCGTCCGAGGCGTGTTCTACGATGGGCGGCGCAGCTTTGACGGAAGATCAGCCGAGCCGAGGGAGAGAAAGTGACGGATACGGCCAACGCCCGCGTCCTTGACCATCCCGAGGTCGCCGAAATCCGGCTGGAGAGCGTCCTGCACGCGCTGTCCGACCCGATGCGACTGTCCGTGGTCCGGGAACTGGCGGCCTCGGACGTGGAGCAGCCGTGCTCCGCCTTCGAGCTGCCCGTCACCAAGTCGACCTGCACGCACCACTTCCGCGTCCTGCGCGAGAGCGGCGTCGTCCGCCAGGCCTACCAGGGCACGGCCAAGATGAACGAACTGCGCCGGGCCGATCTGGAGGAGCTCTTCCCCGGTCTCCTCGACCGCATCCTCGCGGCCGCCGCGGCCGAGGAGGCACGGCTCTCGGTCTGAGGCGTGCGGCCGGCCGGGCCGCTACGGAGTCCGGCCCGGCCCGTACGGGGCTCCGGGCGGGCCGCGTACCGGCCGAACCGGTGCCTCAGCCGGACCCGCCGGCCGCGGCCAGCAGGCCCGCCCAGTCCGGGATCTTGACGGAGCGCCGGCCCAGGGACCGGCCGAGCTCCGCCTCCGCCGTCTCGATGGCGAGCCAGCCCGGCCACTCCACCGGCCGCAGCCCCGCCGCGCGCAGCGCCTCCAGCGGGTCCTGCGCCAGCTCGCGGCGGGCCAGCGCCCCCGCGTCCTGGAGCAGTGACGAGGCCGTCTCCTTGGCGCACGGCCGGTTGGTGCCGATCACCCCGGTCGGGCCGCGCTTGATCCAGCCCGCCACGTATTCGCCGACCGAGGCGCGGCCCGCGCGCAGCACCCGGCCCGCCGCGTGCGGGACCGTTCCGGTGCGCTCGTCGAAGGGCAGGCCGGGCAGCGGGACCCCCTGGTACCCCACCGAGCGCAGCACCAACTGCGCCGGGATGTCCTCGTAGACTCCGGTGCCGGTGACCCCGCCCCGGCCGTCGGGGACCGTCCGCTCGAACCGCATCGCGGTGACCCGGCCGTCCGCACCGCCGAGGACTTCCACGGGACGCAGGAAGAAGCGCAGCTCGATGCGCCGGTGCGCGCCGCCTTCGGTCCGCGCGGGACCGGCGGCCGCCCAGCCGCGCAGGACCTCCACGTTGCGGCGGTTCACCGCGGGCAGGACCGCGCCCGGGTCGGCGTACGCCGGATCCAGGCCCAGCTCCGCCGGGTCCACCAGCGCCTCCACCCCGGGTAGCGTGCCCAGCTCGCGCAGTTCCTTCGTGGTGAACTTCCCCTGCGAGGGCCCGCGCCGGGCCACCATGCGCACCTCGCGCACCCCACTGGCGCCGAGCGCGCCCAGGGCCGGCTGCGGCATGTCGGTGGGCGCCAGCTCCGGTACGCCCCGGGCCAGGATCCGCGTCACGTCCACCGCGACGTTGCCCGCGCCGACCACGACGGCCGAGTCCACCCCGGGCAGGCCGAAGGCCTCGGCGGCCGCGTCCGGGTGCCCGCTGTACCAGGCCACGAAGGCGGTCGCGGAGTGCACACCGGCGAGGTCCTCGCCGGGGATGCCGAGCAGCCGGTCCCGGGCCGCGCCGACGCAGTAGACCACCGCGTGGTACAGCTCCAGGAGCCGGGCGGTGGGCAGCTCCGGGCCGCCGACCTCGACGTTGCCGAAGAACCGGATGCGCTCGTCCTCCAGCACGGTCCGCAGACTGCCCTGGAGCGACTTGATCTTCTCGTGGTCCGGGGCCACCCCGTACCGGACGAGCCCGTACGGGGCCGGCAGCCGGTCCAGCACGTCGACCCGTACGCCCGGGACCTCACGCTGCTGGACGAGCGTCTGGGCGGCGTAGACCCCGCTGGGGCCCGAACCGACAACGGCGATACGAAGCACGGCGGAGCTCCTCACGCAAGGTGCTCCCAGCATGACACCGGGCGCCCGGGACCGGCAGTCCCCGCGGGCATCCGGGGGCCCGTGGGGTCATTGAGGCGCGTGAGGGGCCTGTCAGGGCCCGGCGGGGGCCACCGGTGGTGCGGGAAACGTTCCGCCGGGCGGTCCGCCCTCCGGCGGGACCCCGAGCTCCCAGTCGAGCCCGTACCGCTGGAACAGCTCGGCCCGCAGCCGTGCCGCCGGCATCGGCGCCCCCGGCAGCAGCACCGCGACCACGGCGCCCATCAGCAGCGCCCGCAGCAGCGGGTAGTCGGCGTCCACGTCCGCGGAGCCGTACCGGACGACGGTGTCCCGCAGCAGTTCGGCGAGCCGCTGCTGTTCGACGCACCGTACGAAGCCCTCCGCCTGGAGGATGCCCGCCATGTGGGTCCGCATCAGCCGCGGCTGGTCCCGGGCGAGCCCCAGGATCGCGTCGATGGCGCGGGCGAGACGCTCGCGGCCGTCCTCGGTGCGCGGCTCCCGTTCCAGCGCTGCTTCCAGGGTGAGGTGCATCAATCGGTGCACGGCGGACTGGAGCAGTTGGCGTTTACCCGGGAAGTAGTACGACACGAGGCCGCGGGCAGCGCCCGCCCGGTCGGCGATGTCGCCGAGCTTGGTGGCTTCGTACCCGCGCTCGGCCACGAGTTCGACCGTGGCCTGCAACAACCGTTCCCGGGAACGTCTCCGCAATTCTTCATTGACCGATGCGCTGCGCGGGGACATGCTTGCTCCTGCGTTGACTGGCTCAGAGCCAATATACTCAGCGCGCGGGAAAGTCTGCCCTGGGTGAAACGGGGGATCGCCCAGGGCAGGCCCCACCGGCAGCGGCCGGCGTCACATGAGTCACAGGCGTCACCACCGTCCCGAGAGTCACCAGGGCCACGCCCAGCAGCCAGCCCGCCAGGACGTCCGTGGGCCAGTGGACGCCGAGGTACAGCCGGGTGAAGCCGACCCCGAGGACCGAGAGCGCGACCAGCGCCCGGGCCGGGTACGCGTACCGGCGCGGTGCCCCGCGGGGAACCAGCCACAGCAGCAGGCCGCAGACCACAGTCGCCGTCATGGCGTGGCCGGACGGGTAGGCGGCGTAGCTCGCGGAGTCCACCGGATCCGGCCATACCGGGCGCTCCCGCCCCACCAGTGCCTTCAGCCCCTGCTGTACCGCGGAGGACGCGAGGGTCAGGAACGCGATCCGGAGCGCGCACCGGTTCCGGCCCCGCCGCCACAGCCAGAGGCAGGCCGCCGCGGCCAGGGCCCGCATGGTCCACGGATCCCAGAACCAGTCGGTCAGCACCCGCATCACGTGGGTCACCCCGGGGTGGGCGACGGCATGGGCGTGCAGCCCCCGCACGACCCGGCCGTCGAAGGACTCCAGCGGCCGCCAGCCGATCAGGACGAGCACGGTCAGGCCGGCGGCCCCCAAAGCGGCACCCGCACCCACGGCCCGCCTGTCGTCCCCGGTCCGCCTGTCGTCCCCGGGCCGAGCCCGCTCGAGCCCGGCCCGCTCCCGCAAGTGATCGCTGCGCATGCACCGATCCTCGCACCGGACGGCCACGGCGGGCTTCGGGCCGGCAAGGTCCGAAAGGGACGGCCCAGCTAGGCCAGCGCGCTCAGTCCGGGTCCGAACGCCACCAGCAAGGGGATCGCCGGGGCCAGGGTCGCCAGGGCCGTGAGACGCATCCGGCGTCCCGCCGAGAGCCGTGGCGCGGCCGAGAGCAGGCGGCGCACCCGCTGCGGGACGTGCGCCTCCGGGTCGGAGTACTGGCCGAAGACCCCGCGGTCCTCGTTCAGCCCGACCAGGGCCAGGGCGATGGTCAGGCGCCCGTACCGCCGGGAGGCCACGTCGTCGGCGGCCAGCTCCACGAGCCGGTGCATCTCCGCTTCGAACGCGTCGAAGACCGGGACCTGCGGGAACCCCCGGGCCAGCGCCCGCGAGCAGTGCAGCAGCCAGTCGTGCCGGGCCGCCGCGTGCCCCTGCTCGTGCGCGAGCACGGCGTCCAGTTGGCTGCCCTTGAGCCGGCCCAGCGCCGCCGTCGTGACCACCAGCCGCGGGGCCGGGCCCGGCAGCCACCAGCTGTCGGGGCGCTGCCCCTCCAGTACGACGAGCCGTGCCCCGGTGGCTTCCTCCCCGGGCATCAGCGGGGCCTGGAGCAGCAGTTCGGCGCCCTGCGCCCGCCGCCGGGCGCGGTCCCGCAGGACCTCCCGGGTCAGCATCGCGCCGGTCCACAGCCCCCCGCCCGCCAGTACGAGGGCGGTCGCCATGGCCCAGACACCGCCCGCGGAGCCGAGCGCGTACGCGTCGACCACCCGGTGCGGGGCGGCGGCGAACAGCCGTCCCCGGACCGCCTGCCAGGCGCCGGCCGCGCTCAGCAGCATCGACAGCGCGAAGCACAGGAGCACGGCGCCCACCACGCACTGCCAGGCCCACAGGGCCACGACGGGTTCGCGCTCGGGCCATTGGGCCCGGGCGAGTACCCGGGGTGCGAGCATCGCGGTCAGGACGCCGAGCAGCAGGAGAGCGGCGGGGACCATCATGGGCCCAGCCTATGAGCGCACGCCTACCTGCGGGTAGGCCCGGAGTGAAGGGTGACGCAGCACACGTTTGCCCGTACCCCTTTGTCCCCGCGCGCGCCGCCTCACATCATCAGCAGCATCGCCAACATGCCCATCCCCATGGTCAGTCGGCAGGCCCGGATCACCTCCGCCGGCCCGGTCGGGGACGCGGGAGGGCCGTTGGAGTGCGCCCCGGCACCGCCCGCCGTGACCAGCCGGGACCCGCCCAGCACCACGTACCCGGCGTAGTAGACGAGCAGCAGCCCCGTCACCAACGGCAGCCCGCCGCCGTGGCCGTGGCCGGGGCCTCCGCCGTGACCGGATCCCGTTCCGGCGCCGGTCCACGCCGCCAGCGCCATGTAGACCATGGTCAGCGAGCCCACCAGGTGGTGCGCGTGGTGCAGACCGTCGCGCAGCAGCCAGGCCGCATGCAGCGCCGCGCCGCAGAAGACCGCGCCGAGCACCGGAGCCTGCCAGCCGCCGCCCAGGCCCAGGGGCACCGCCATCAGGGCCATCCCGAATCCCATCACGGCCTCTCCGACGGCGGCCGAACCGGCGCCGGCTCTGCCGGCCCGCCGCAGACAGTACGCACCGCTGGTCGCGCAGAGCAGGACGAGCAGCCAGGCGGAGACGGAAGAGGGGACGGACATGGACATGGTGGAACCGTGCACGGCGGAACCTCCCGGTTCGTCGGCTTCAGTCGGCTTCACCGGAAGAGATGCCCCCGTCGCACGGCCCGCACGCCGCCCGGGGATAGTCTCTGTGTGCCGTACACGGCACCTCGTACGTCACCCGGACATGCCGTGCCGGACACGCAGTCCCGAAGAACGGAGCCCCCGATGCCGAGCGCCGACGCCCTGGCCTTGACCTTCCGCACGGCCGTGGAGGCCGACATCCCGGCCCTGGTGGAACTCGTGGAGTCGGCCTACCGGGGGGATTCGAGCCGCGCGGGGTGGACCACCGAGGCGGACTTCCTGGACGGGCAGCGCACCGACGAGGCGGGCGTCGCCGGGATCGTGGCACACCCCGACGGCATGCTGCTCGTTGCGGAGCGCGGGGGCGAGCTCGTCTCCTGCTGCCACCTCGAACACCGCGGGGACCACGTCTACTTCGGGATGTTCGCGGTCCGCCCCGGACTGCAGGGCGGCGGCCTCGGCAAGGACGTCATGGCCGAGGCCGAGCGCCGCGCCCGCGAGCAGTGGGAGGCCAAGGAGATGCGGATGACCGTGGTCAACGTACGGGAGGAGCTCATTGCCTTCTACGTGCGCCGTGGCTACGAGCGCACCGGCGAGATGAGCCCCTTCCCCTACGGGGACGAGCGCTTCGGCGTCCCGCTCCGTGACGACCTGGCCTTCGAGCTGCTGGTCAAGTCGCTCTAGCCGGTCCCGGGGCGCCTCCTCGGCCCGGGGTGGTTCAGGCGGTGAAGCGGCCCGTGGAGCGGATCTCCGGGAAGTCGGTGACCACGCCGTCGAGTCCGAGCGCGCGCGCCAGGCGCAGCCGCTCCAGGCAGTTGACCGTCCAGCCGATCACCCGGAGCCCGGCCTCGTGCGCCGACTCCACGGTGTCCAGGGTGAGATGGCGGATGTTGAGGGCGACCGTCTCCGCACCTGCGTCCACGGCCCGGCCGACGGTCGCCTCGGCGTCCGCCGCGCTCTGGTCGGCGTAGAGCGAGGTCCGGACGCCCGGCACCAGCCGGCTCGTCTCGCCGAGCACCTCGTCGCGGAACGAGGCCACCTCCACCCGCCCGGTGAGATCGCGGCCGAGCAGCAGCTCCGCCAGTGCCGTGGCGACGCCCAGGTCGTGCACCTGGACCTGGAGCGGCGCCCGGACCGTGTCCAGGACCTCTTCGAGTACGGGCACGTGCTGGCCCTCCCCGGCGTCCAGCCCGCGCAGTTCGGCCAGGGTCAGATCGGCGACGGCTCCCGAGCCGTCGGTGGTCCGGTCCACCTCGGAGTCGTGCAGGACGACGAGGGTGCCGTCCTTGCTGAGTCGTAGGTCGAGGGCGATGACGTCCATGCCGGAACGCTCCGCGCGGACGAAGGACCGCATGGTGTTCTCCGGTTCGACACCCATGACCCCGCGGTGACCGATGGTGAGGAAAGTCAAGGTTCTCTCGCTTCCGTCGACGGCGGCTCCCCGCGCGGTCGCGGTGTCCCGACCGGCCGCGCGCGGTGAGGACGCATGCTAGTGCGCCGCGCGGGCGATGAGACCGTCCGTGCAAGGGCTCCGGAACGCCGTTCCGCCGCCTCCCACCGGGCCTGCCGGGGCTCCGGAGCCCCTGGCGGGGCCTGTCGCGTCACCCGGCCGTGGGCGCGTCCCCGCTGCCTTGACGTTCCTGCTGCGCCGGGTCGTTCGGGCCGGCCGGGGCGGCCGCGCCGGGCAGCTCCGCCAGGTCCTCCAGCAGGGTCCGGGTCAGTTCCAGCTCGGCCAGGTGCTGGCGCTCGCTCCAGCGCAACGCCAGGGTGGGGAACGCCCAGTCGGGCTCCTCGGCGGCGTGCGCCATGGCCTCCCGTACGGCGGCCAGCTCGCCCGTGGTGCGCTCCAGGTGCTCCGTCACCATTCGCCGCAGCAGCTCCGGATCCGACAGGTGCCCCAGCCAGACCCGCAGCAGCAGCCCGTGCTTGAGCACCGGGGGGCCGACCTCGGAGCAGTCGGCGGCCCACCCGGCCAGTGCCTCGCGCCCGGCGGGGGTGATGCCGTAGCGGCGCTTGGCCCGGACCTCCTCGGGCCCCGAACGCACGGAGGTCGCGTAGCCCAGTTCCTCCAGGCGGCGCAGCTCGGCGTAGATCTGGCTGATCGCCGGCGACCAGTAGAAGAAGCGGAGGGAGGAGTCCGCCCACTTCTTCAGTTCGTATCCGGTCCGCTCGCCGGGGAAGGACAGCAGACCCAGTACGGCCCACGCGGTCGGCGGCAGCTCTTGCTTCTTCGGCTTCTGACTACTAGTCATATTTCGAATTGAAGTGAGACCGGGTACGGGACGCAACCCTGGAGGCATCGTGAAATTCTCCGTGATCTTCGAAGCTCAACTGGCCGACCCGACCGTGGAGCGGGAGCACCAGGTCATCCGTGACTGCGTCGAGCAGGCGGTGCTCGCCGAGCGGATGGGCTTCGACCGGATCTGGGCCGTGGAGCACCACTCGCTGAAGTGGTACGCACACATGAGCGCACCTGAAATCTTCCTGACCTGGGTCGCGGCCCGGACCAACACCATACGCATCGGCCACGGAGTCGTGTGCATGCCCTTCAACTTCAACCACCCCGTCCGGGTCGCCGAGCGGGCCGCGATGCTCGACCTGCTGTCCGGCGGCCGGGTCGACCTCGGCGCGGGCCGCGGCGGGACCGCGCAGGAGACCTCGTTGTGCGGGGTGGACAAGGACCGCACCACGGCGGAGGTGGAGGAGGCGCTGCGGATCATAGGGAAGGCCTGGCAGCACGAAGAGCTGGAACACCACGGGGAACTGCTGGACATCGATCCGCATCCGATCCTGCCGAGGCCCAGTCAGACCCCGCACCCGCCGCTGTTCCTGGCGTGCAGCCGGGGCGAAACGCTGGTGCAGGCCGCCGAGCTGGGCGTCGGGGCGCTGGTGATGGGCTTCGCCGGACCGGAGTCCATCGCGCGGATGCGGGCCGTGTACGACACCGCGATATCCGGCCGCGACGGCGCCCGCTTCGTCTCCACCGTGGTCAACGACCACTTCTCGGTGCTGTGTCCGACCATCGTCCTCGACGACCCGGAGGAGGCCCGCCGGATCGGCATCCGGGGACAGCGGTTCTTCGCGCAGTCCATCGGCCACTGGTACGGCGGGGCGGGCGTTCCGGACGAGGCGGTGGTGGCCGGCGCCGACGAGGAGGCGGAGATGCGCAGGGCCGCCGAGCAGGTGGTGGCCCGGCTGCACGAGCTGGACATCCCGGTGCGGCCCACCTCCACGGCCACCTTCAACGCCGACCACGCCTACGGGAGCGCGGACGAGGCCATCGCGTACGTGGAGCGGCTGAGGGAGGCGGGGGCCGACGAGATCATGTGCCTGATCCAGATGGGGACCGTGCCCCAGGAGGCCTGTCTGGAAACCCTGCGGCAGTGGGGCGACAAGGTCATCCCGCACTTCCGGAAGGCGTAGGGCCGCCGCCGTGAACGAAATGAACCCGCGGTCCGACGGCCCGGCCGCCCCGGCGGGCCACACCGCCTCGGCGGGCTCCTTCTCGGGGGCCGACCGGCTCGACCCCGCCGCCCGGCCCTACGTGGATGCGATGGCCGCCTTCTTCCCCGACCTCGGGGGCGCCGTCACCGAGGCGCCGGAGGCCCGCCGGATCCTGGCGGCCGTGCCCCCGACGGCCGCGCCGCTCGCCGTCGGCTCCGTCGAGGACCGCGAGATCCCCGGGCCAGCCGGTGCGCCGCCCGTCCCGGTGCGCGTCTACCGCCCGGATCCCGGGGAGTGGCCCGGAGCCCGGCCGACCGTGGTGTTCTGCCACGGCGGAGGCTGGGCCCTGTGCGACCTCGACACCCACGACGCCACCGTCCGGGCGCTCTGCCGCGGCTCCGGGGCCGTCTTCGTCTCCGTCGACTACCGGCGGGCCCCCGAAGCCCGTTTCCCCGCCGCCGTCCACGACGCGTACGCCGCCCTGTGCTGGGCCGGCGCGCACGTCGAGGAGCTGGGCGGGGATCCGGCCGCCCTGGTGGTGGCGGGGGACAGCGCGGGCGGGAACCTCGCCGCGGCCTCGCTGCTGATGGCCCGGGATCACCGGGAACGCGGCGGACCGGCCGTCGCGCTCCAGGTGCTGATCTATCCCTGCCTGGACGCCGGGCAGGACACGAAGTCCTACCGGGACAACGCGGCGGGCTGCTTCCTCACCGCCGCGCACCTGCGCTGGTTCTGGGAGCAGTACCTGGGGCCCGGGGGCGACGGCCGCGATCCGCTGGCCTCCCCGCTCCGCGCCGACCTGCGGGGGCTGCCGCCCGCGCACGTGGTGGTCGCCGGGTGCGATCCGCTGCGGGACGAGGGGGTGGCGTACCACCGTCGGCTGATCGGCAGCGGAGTTCCTTCGGTCCTTGACGAGCATCCCGGGATGTTCCACGGGTTCCTCGCACTGGCCGACGTACTCCCACAGGCCCGCCAGGCCTTGGCGCGACTGGGCGGAGTCCTCGATTCCGTGCATAAGAACGGGAAGACTTCCGGTGAAACTAGGGGTGACGCAGGATAATTTCCCGGATTCCCTCTTGAGCAGGAGAGCCTCACATGCATACGCTGTCTTAACGTGAGGTTCTCCTGTGGAGGAAGTGACATGACGGAAACTCTTGTGCCGGGTATCGGCGGTGCCGTGATAACCGCCGGTGTACGGGTGGTGGACCACCCGGCGTGGCCCGAGCTCAAGGCCGCCGTGGAGGAGATCCGGCCCTGGCAGTCGGCCGACGGCTCCATCGACTTCGAGGCCGAGGGGGCGCCTTCCCGCGCCGCGGCCCAGGTCGCGGTCGAGCGCGTGGTCTCGGGCGTCGAGGCACTGTCGCCGCTGCTGCCGCACGGGGGCGCGTACCACCGGGCCCTCGTCGGCGACCTGCGCAAGTGGGCCGCGGACGGCTTCGGCGTGCCGGACTTCCTCGACTCCCTGCTGGCCTTCCACCCGGCGGCCGAGCGCGCCGACGGGCTCCAGCACCTCGTGGTCTTCCCGATGTACACCCAGAACGGCAACCCGGACCGCAACCTCGAAGCCGTCGTGCTGAAGATGGTGTGGCCCGAGTGGCTCTCCGAGCTGGAGCGCACCCGGTACGACAACCCGCTCTTCCTCGGTATCACCTTCGAGGACTTCACCCCGGGCTACGACACCCACTCCGCGGTGCTCTTCCCGGAGACCATCGCCGTGCGCGAAGCCCCGGAGCGCTTCACCTGGGGCGGGATCTTCTGCGACCGCGAGGCCGCCCGCTACCGCAAGGTCACCGAGGCCGCCGTCGACATCCTGGGCATCGAGCTGCCCGAGGACATCGCCCGCATGGTCGAGGACCAGGAGCGCTGCGAGAAGGCCTTCGTCCTGTGGGACATGGTCCACGACCGCACCCACAGCCACGGAGACCTGCCGTTCGACCCCTTCATGATCAAGCAGCGCCAGCCGTTCTGGATGTACGGCCTCGAAGAGCTGCGCTGCGACCTCACCGCCTTCAAGGAGGCCGTGAAGCTGGAGTCCGAGGGCAACGAGCACGGCCGTGACGTGCAGTACGCGGTCCTCTTCGACCGGATGTTCCGCTTCCCGGTCTCCGGCGACCGCAACCGCAACTACGACGGTCTCGGCGGCCAGCTCCTGTTCGCGTACCTCCACAAGCACGACGTCGTGCGCTGGACGGACAACAAGCTGAAGATCGACTGGATGCGTGCCCCGCAGGTCACCAACCAGCTGTGCGCCGAGATCGAGGACCTCTACCGGGCCGGCATCGACCGCCCGAAGCTCGTCCACTGGTTCAAGGCCTACGAACTGGTCGCCGAGTACCTCGCTCCCCACCCGGGATCCCGCTGGGCCAAGGGCCCCGACGCCCTGGATCTCACGCAGCCGCCGCGCAAGCTCGT
Source organism: Streptomyces sp. GL_140 (assembly GCF_057834465.1). Classification (NCBI taxonomy): domain Bacteria; kingdom Bacillati; phylum Actinomycetota; class Actinomycetes; order Kitasatosporales; family Streptomycetaceae; genus Streptomyces; species Streptomyces sp. GL_140. Next base: position 1,224,570 of record NZ_CM174404.1, on the reverse strand, counting down.
GGACGACGTGCTTCCCGACGAGTTTCCGCTCAGCATGTTCTATGAAGCCCTCGCCAAGAAGCTCAAGGGCGTGATCGCTTCGACCAAGGGCATCACCGCCCTCAACACGGAACACGCAGAGCGGGCCGCCGCGTGAGCGCTCGCCCACAGGAGGCTGCACAGATGAACGGCTCCGGGAACGGAAACGGCAAGCTCCACGGCGCGGTGGTGGCGGTGGCAGGCGCAGGCGGCCCCGCCGGGCGCGCCACCCTGCTCCGCCTCGCCGAGGCCGGCGCCGTGGTCATCGCGTCCGACGCCGACCCGGCGCGGCTCGCGGAGGCCGTGGACGCGGCGCGTTACGCCCATGGCGGCGCCACCATCACCGGTGACACCGTGGACCTGCTCGACCTGGACGCCACCAAGGCCTGGGCCGAGCAGACCGAGAAGGAGTTCGGCCGGGTCGACGGCCTGGTCCACCTCGTCGGAGGCTGGCGCGGCAGCACCACCTTCACGGACACCGACCTCGCGGACTGGGACTTCCTGGAGAAGCTCCTCATCCGCACGGTCCAGCACACCTCGCTCGCCTTCCACGACGGACTGCTGCGCAGTGACCGCGGCCGCTACGTCCTCGTCAGCCAGTCCGGCGCGCACAAGCCGGTCGCCAACAACGCCGCGTACAACGCGGGCAAGGCGGCCGCCGAGGCCTGGACGCTCGCGATGGCCGACTCCTTCCGCAAGCTGGGGGGCGAGGAGGGCCCGGGAGCCGCGGCTGCGATCCTGGTCATCAAGGCACTGGTGCACGACGCGATGCGCGCCGAGCGCCCCACTGCGAAGTTCGCGGGCTTCACCGACGTCAAGGAGCTGGCCGAGGCCATCGCCGGCGTCTGGGAGCGGCCCGCCTCCGATGTGAACGGACAGCGTCTGTGGCTCACTCCCCGACCGTGAAGAACACCGGCGTGAGAACCGCGATCAGGAAGTCCCAGGCGAAGACCGACGCCCGCCGGCACCACGACCCGGCGGTGCGCGGCTTCGCCAGCGACAACTACGCCGGGGTGCACCCGGAGATCCTGGCGGCCATCGCGCTGGCCAACGGCGGCCACCAGGTCTCCTACGGCGACGACGAGTACACCGAACACCTGCAAACGGTCTTCCGCGGCCACTTCGGCGCGCACGCCGAGGCCTACCCGGTCTTCAACGGCACCGGCGCCAACGTGACGGCCCTGCAGGCCCTCACCGACCGCTGGGGCGCGGTGATCTGTGCCGAGTCGGCGCACATCAACGTCGACGAGGGCGGCGCGCCCGAGCGCATGGCGGGCCTCAAGCTGCTCACCGTTCCCACCCCGGACGGCAAGCTCACCCCCGAGCTCATCGACCGGCAGGCCTGGGGCTGGGAGGACGAGCACCGGGCGATGCCGCAGGTCGTCTCGATCACCCAGAACAGCGAGCTCGGCACGGTCTACACCGTGGACGAGATCCGGGCCATCTGCGAGCACGCGCACGGCAAGGGCATGAAGGTCCACCTCGACGGTGCCCGGATAGCCAACGCCGCGGCCTCGCTCGACGTGCCGATGCGCGCCTTCACGAACGCCGTCGGCGTCGACGTGCTGTCCTACGGCGGCACCAAGAACGGGATGATGGCCGGCGAGGCCGTCGTCGTGCTGAACCCGGACTCCGTCCGGCAGATGAAGCACATCCGCAAGATGTCGATGCAGCTCGCCTCGAAGATGCGCTTCGTGTCGGTGCAGCTCGAAGCGCTCCTCGCGAAGGACCTGTGGCTGCGCAACGCCCGCCACGCCAACGCGATGGCGCAGCGGCTGGCGGCCGGCGTGCGCGAGACCGACGGGGTGGAGATCCTCTACCCGGTGCAGGCGAACGCCGTGTTCGCGCGGCTTCCGCACGCGGTGACGCGGCGGCTCCAGGAGCGCTACCGCTTCTACTTCTGGGACGAGATCGCGGGTGACGTCCGCTGGATGTGCAGCTTCGACACCCTGGAGGAGGACGTGGACGGCTTCCTCCAGGCCCTCAAGGAGGAGCTGGCCCGCTAGGGTCGGAGCCGCGATTCCGCGGGTGCCATAAATCTATAGACATGCAGAATTCTGCATAGGTATGCTCCTGGATCATGAAACTGATCCAGGAGCATTCCGACGTCGCCGCCTATCTGGCGCCCGACGAAGCGGTCGATCACGATCACCCGCTGGTCCAGGAGACCGCCGACGCCTTGTGGTCGGCCACGGGCGACGCATATTCATACGCCAAGGTCGCCTTCGAGTTCGTCCGCGACACCATCCCGCACTCCGCCGATTCCGGGGACGACCGCGTCTCCTGGCGCGCCTCCGACGTGCTGGGCACGCGCAACGGCATCTGCTACGCCAAGTCCCACGCGCTGACGGCCCTGCTACGCGCCCGCGGCATCCCGGCCGGGCTCTGCTACCAGCTCCTCGGCGACGGCGACGGGTCGAACCTGGCCGTCCACGGCCTCGTCGCGCTGCGTCTGCCCGGCGGGGAGGACTGGTCCCGGGTGGACCCGCGGGGCAACAAGCCCGGCGTGGACGCCCAGTTCGCTCTCGACCGGGAGCAACTGGCCTTCCCCGTCCGCCCGGAGCTCGGCGAGATCGACTACCCCGGGCTGTACGCGGCGCCGCACCCGGCCGCGCTCAAGGCGCTCCAGGAGTCCGCTGACCGGTCGCAGTTGTGGCGGAACCTGCCGACGGGGCTGTAGCCGGGGGAGCGCCGGTGGCGTCCGGTACGGGCGCGCGTGCGGTCACCAGCGTGTGCAGCAGGGCGCCGGCCAGCTGCAGTGCGGCGATCCCGAGCAGCAGGATCCACGGCGGCGCGTCGGCCGCGAGCCCCACGAGGGCGGCGCCGGTCGACGCGGCGGTCACCTTGAGTCCGGCACCGAGGGTGAAGACCTGGGTGCGCACCCCGTCCGGTGCGTACTGCGAGCGGATCCGCAGGGTGGCCGTGAGCAGCGGCCCGTCGCACACCCCGGCCGCCGCGAACGCCACCGCCGTGAGGGCGACCGAGGGGGCGAACGCGGCCGCCGTGAGCGCCACTCCGGTGGCCGCCATGGCCCAGCGGGCCAGCTTGCCCGGTGCCACGGCCGTGATCCGGCCCAGCGTCAGGGAGCCGGACAGGGCGCCCAGGGCGAAGGCCGTCATCAGGACCCCGCCGCCGCCCGGACTGCCGAGCGCGGTGGCCAGGAGCACCGACGTGGTGGTGAGCGAGCCGATGCCGACGAAGGCCAGGGTGGTGGCCGAGGTGACCGCCCGCAGCTCCCGGATGCGCCACAGGGCGGCCAGCCCCGCGCCCAGCCCGGCCCGGGGGGCGCCGGGGGCGGGGTCCGCGCCGTGGCTCCCGTGGTTTCCGTACGGAAGGGTGGCCGCCAGCGCCGCCGCCAGTGCGCCGGACGCCGCCAGGACCGCCATCGCCGGACCGGCCGAACCGAAGGCCGCCACCAGGCCGACGGCCGCCGGTGCGGTGACCGCGGCGCCGTTGTAGGTGGACGCGTCCCAGGCGTAGGCCCGGTCGCGCGCCGGACCGGCCGGGACCAGGCCCGTCACCAGACTGGACAGCCCGCCCGTCACCATCGGCCCGCAGGCGCCGCCGAGCACCGCCACCACGAGCACCACGGGCGTCGGAGCCCGCCCGAGCAGGACGGCCAGGGTCGCCACGGCCGCGGTGAATCCGGCCAGCGCGCCCACGTGGAAGAGCCTGGGGCTGCGCGCCCTGGCCGCGGCGGCGCCCGCGAGCGGAGCCGCCAGTACGTGCGGGGCGAGCCAGGCGGTCAGGACGAAGGCCCCGTGCGCCGCGCTTCCGGTGCGCTCCAGGGCGAGCAGCACCACCGCCATGCCCATGCCCTCGGAGGCGAACCGTGCGGCCAGCGCCGCGGCCAGGTACCGCCCGAACCCCTGCATCCCAGGCCCCCCTGCGTCCGGCAGTGCCGTATCGGGCAACGCCGTGGAGGGGCAGACGTTACGCCATTCGGGTGTATGGGGAGAGGGGTGCGGCGCCGGGCCGAGTGCGGGACCACGGGATTCGGTCAATAGGAAACTTTCCTGTCTGACATCGTTGTCACCTTGGCATGCGCATGGGTATCTTCGGCCACAGGAATCCCCCCACGGACCCTTCTCGCGGGACCTCCGCACCCCCATTCCGCGGACGCCCGCACCTTCCCCCCCCCACCTCCGACCGGAAGGCGCTTCCATGCGTTTCGGAATCCCCACCGGGCCGGCCGCGACGGCCCTCGCCCTGGTCGCGGCGTTAGCCTTCACCATTACTCCCGCCGCGCACGCCACCCACCCCCTCCCCGCCGCGGCCCCCGCCCCGGCGGCCGCCCCAACCGCCTTCGCCCACCCGGGAGTCCTCAACAGCCGCGCCCAACTGGACTTCGTACGCACCAAGGTGCAGGCAGGGCAGCAGCCGTGGAAGGCGGCGTTCGACGACATGCGGGCGAGCGGGTACGCCTCCTTGTCCCGGACTCCCAAGCCGCGCGCCGTCGTCGAATGCGGCTCCCACTCCAACCCGGACATCGGCTGCTCCGACGAACGCGAGGACGCGATCGCGGCGTACACCGACGCGCTCGCCTGGTACATCACCCGCGACCCCGCGTACGCGAAGAAGTCGATCGAGCTGATGGACGCCTGGTCCGCCCGGATCAAGAGCCACACCAACAGCAACGCCCCGCTGCAGAGCGGCTGGGCGGGCTCCACGTGGCCGCGCGCCGCCGAGATCGTCAAGCACACCTACACCGGAGGCTGGGCGAACCAGGGGCGCTTCGCGACGATGCTGCGCGAGGTCTACCTGCCCGAGGTGATCAACGGGAGGCCGAACAGCAACGGCAACTGGGAACTGATCATGATGGACGCGGCGGTGGGCATCTCCGTCCACCTAGACGACCGCGCGTCCTACGACAAGGCGATGGCGATCTACCTCGGCAGGGTTCCCGCCTACTTCTACCTGGCCTCCGACGGCCCGCAGCCCAAGTACCCGCCGCGCTCCACCATCGACACCAGGAGCGAGCTGATCGACTACTGGCACGGCCAGAGCACCTTCATGGACGGTCTGGCCCAGGAGGCCTGTCGGGACTTCGGCCACACCGGCATGGGGATCGCCGCGACCATGCACGTCGCCGAGACCTCACGCATCCAGGGGCGTGACCTGTACCCGGAGTTCAAGGACCGGTTCCGCAACGCGCTGGGCTTCCACGCCAAGTACGAGCTCGGCGCGGCCGTGCCGGCCTCACTGTGCGGGGGGAGCCTGACCAAGGGCCTGGGCCCGGCCACCGAGGTCGGCTACAACGCCCTGCACAACCGGCTCGGCGTCGCCATGGAGAACACCGGCCGGCTCACCGAGAGCCGGCGTCCCGCGGGTACCGAAAACCATTTCGAGGCGTGGGAGACGCTCACCCACGCGGACAACCCGAACTGACCGGCGCGGTGCGGTCCGCCACCCGGCGGGCCGCACCCCGTCCCGAGGGCTCAGCCGGCTTCCTTGACCTGGGCCGCGGTCGGCGCGGTGCCGCCGAGGTGGGCAGGCAGCCACCAGGAGTCGTCCGCACCCCTGGGCTTGGCCGGGTAGGCGGCCTGCGCGGCGTCCAGCAGCTCCTGCACCCGCTCGCGCAGCCGGCGGGTGATGGCCCCGGCGAACTGGTCGGAGGGCGCCTCCAGCGGCTCGCCCACGCGCATGGTCACGGGGATGTGGCTGCGCTTGAGGTCCTTGGGGCGGCCCTTGGTCCACAGTCGCTGCGTACCCCACAGGGCCACGGGGATCAGCGGCACCCCGGCCTCCTGCGCCATCCTGGCCGCGCCGGACTTGAAGCTCTTGAGCGTGAAGGACTGGGAGATCGTCGCCTCGGGGAAAACGCCGATGATCTCGCCGGAGCGCAGGGAGTCGAGGGCGTGTTGGTACGCCGTCTCACCCTGCGCGCGGTCCACGGGGATGTGCTTCATGGCGCGCATCAGCGGACCGGACACCTTGTGCCGGAACACCGACTCCTTCGCCATGAAGCGCACGAGGCGCTTCTGCGGGCGGGCGGTCAGCCCGGCGAAGATGAAGTCGAGGTAGCCGATGTGGTTCGACACCAGAACAGCTCCGCCCTTGCGGGGGATGTTCTCGGTGCCCTTCATGTCGATGCGGACGTCCAGCGCGCGGAACAGAGTGTGTGCGGCGCCGATCACCGGGGGGTAGACGAGCTCAGCCATGGTGGGGAGACCCCGCTTTCTGCCTGGAGGTGCTCCCGGCCGGAAGTTACGGCAGCGTAGGTACGCGGCCATGGGGATCGTGCCCCATACGGGAGCCCCAGACCAGCCCAGACGCCTGAGCCCGGGGAGATTCTCGTCACGCCGGGAATGCGGCGCGCCTGCCGGGCGCTCCGATCAGCGTACGAACGTACTGGGATCATGTACGGACACACATACGGTCGGCGTATGGACGCGGGTGTGGACGCGGGAGCGGTACGAGGACGGCGGCGACGGGAGCGGGCGTGCGCGAGCACGATGGGCACGACGGGACGGGCCTTCGGCTGGGCGCCCCGGAGCTGGGCGCGGAGCCGGGGGAGCGGGCCACCCTGGTGCAGTTCTCCAGCGCCTTCTGCCAGCCCTGCCGGGCCACGCGACGGATCCTGGCCGAGGTCGCCGGCATGGTCGAGGGGGTCGCGCACATCGAGATCGACGCCGAGGACCGGCTGGAACTCGTACGGGCCCTCGGGATCGAGAAGACCCCGACCGTGCTCGTCCTGGACGCGGCCGGCCGGATCGTGCGGCGGGGCGTGGGGATGCCGCGCACGGCGGACGTGATCGCCGCCCTGGGCGCGGCCGTATGACGCTCGCGCGAGGTCCGGAGCGCCGGTGCGCGCGCCCGCACGCAGAGTGACGCGCCCTACATCTGTCCGCTGCGGCTTGACTGTGTACACGGGAGATCGCCAGGCTGGCGACATGCGGTATGAACTCCTGCTTTACGGATGGGGAATCCCTTCATGACGGCTCCGACGGCTCCGTCCCCCCGATCCGGCACCGGCCTGCCCGGCTCGCCCGACCTGTTGCGCTCGGTGTTCCGCCGGCACGCGGCGGGCGTCGCCGTGATCACCGCCGACAACGGCGGCCGGCCGGTGGGCTTCACCGCGACCTCGCTCAATTCCGTCTCCGCGGACCCGCCGCTGCTGTCGTTCACCATCGGTACCGGGTCCTCCAGCTGGCCCGGGGTCCGGGACTCCGAGTACCTCGGCGTCCACATACTCGGTGAGCACCAGGGCGATCTGGCGGGCCTGTTCGCCCGGAACGGAGCCGACCGCTTCGGCCCGGCCACCGACTGGGCCCCCGGACCGTACGGGGTCCCGGTGCTGGACGGAGTCCTGGCCTGGCTGGTGTGCCGGATCGTGGCACGCGTGCCGGCCGGTGCGCACCGGGTGGTGATCGCGGAGGCGGTCGCCGGGGATCCGGCGGGGGATCCGGCGGGCGACGGGCGTCCGCTGCTGTACCACCAGGGGCGCTTCAACGCGTTGCGCGACTGAATCGTCCCTGCTGGGACGGGTTCCGCCCGCGTTGGCCAGATCACAGTTCACGGGCCTTGCAACCTGGCGGGACCCGCTGTGTACTGACGAGTAACATTCCCTTCGGAGCGCGGGCCGCCCCGGCGGGAACGGCCCGAGATGGCGCCTATGCTGCCTGAACAAGGCGGTACCAGAAATGTCGATGCGGTAGGAGAGCCGGCGTGAGCCTGAGGATCGTTGTCTGTGTGAAGTACGTGCCCGACGCCACTGGCGACCGGCAGTTCACCGAGGACCTGACCGTCAATCGTGACGACGTCGACGGCCTGCTGTCGGAGCTCGACGAGTACGCCGTCGAGCAGGCGCTGCAGATCGCCGACGAGGCCGACGACGCGGAGATCACCGTCCTGACGGTGGGCCCCGAGGACGCGAAGGACGCGCTGCGCAAGGCGCTGTCCATGGGTGCCGACAAGGCCATCCACGTCGAGGACGACGACCTGCACGGCAGCGACGTGATGGGCACCTCGCTGGTGCTGGCCAAGGCGATCGAGAAGGCCGGTTACGACCTGGTCATCACGGGCATGGCCTCGACCGACGGCACCATGGGTGTCCTCCCGGCGATCCTGGCCGAGCGTCTGGGCGTCCCGCAGGTCACCCTGCTCTCCGAGGTCAAGGTCGAGGACGGTGTCGTCACCGGCCGCCGCGACGGCGACTCGGCGAGCGAGCAGCTGGAGGCCTCCCTCCCGGCGCTCGTCTCGGTGACGGACCAGTCGGGCGAGGCCCGTTACCCGTCCTTCAAGGGCATCATGGCCGCCAAGAAGAAGCCCGTGGAGTCCTGGGACCTGGAGGAGCTGGACATCGAGTCCGACGAGGTCGGTCTCGAAGGCTCCTGGACCGCGGTCGACTCCGCGGCCCAGCGTCCGGCCCGCACCGCCGGCACGATCGTCAAGGACGAGGGCGAGGGCGGCAAGTCGCTGGCCGCCTTCCTTGCGGAGCAGAAGTTCATCTAAGAGCTGTCTGGCCGGCCGGAAGTTCATCCAAGAGCTTCGGCCCCTTCCTCAAACGCCCCCTGACTACTTCGCATTCGCAGGAGCATCCCCAATGGCTGAAGTCCTCGTCTACGTCGACCACGTCGACGGCGCCGTCCGCAAGCCCACTCTCGAACTGCTGACGCTGGCCCGCCGCATCGGCGAGCCCGTCGCCCTGGCCCTGGGCGCAGGCGCCGAGGCCACCGCCGCCGTGCTCGCCGAGCACGGCGCCGTCAAGGTCCTCACCGCCGACGCCTCCGAGTTCTCCGACTACCTCGTCGTACCGAAGGTGGACGCGCTCCAGGCCGCGTACGAGGCCGTCTCCCCGGCCGCCGTGCTCGTCCCGTCCTCCGCCGAGGGCAAGGAGATCGCGGCCCGCCTGGCCGTGCGCATCGGCTCCGGCATCATCACCGACGCCATCGATCTGGAGGCCGGTGAAGAGGGTCCGGTCGCGACGCAGGCCGCGTTCGCCGCTTCCTTCACCACCAAGTCCCGCGTCTCCAAGGGCACCCCGGTCATCACCGTGAAGCCGAACTCGGCCCCGGTCGAGGCCGCTCCGGCCGCCGGCGTCGTCGAGGCCCTCGCCGTCACCTTCGGCGCCCTGGCCACCGGCACCAAGGTCACCTCCCGCACCCCGCGCGAGTCGACCGGCCGCCCCGAGCTGACCGAGGCCGCGATCGTGGTCTCCGGCGGCCGCGGCGTCAACGGCGCCGAGAACTTCCACATCATCGAGGCGCTCGCGGACTCCCTCGGCGCGGCCGTCGGCGCCTCGCGTGCCGCCGTCGACGCCGGCTGGTACCCGCACTCCAACCAGGTCGGCCAGACCGGCAAGTCGGTCTCCCCGCAGCTGTACATCGCCTCCGGCATCTCGGGCGCGATCCAGCACCGCGCCGGCATGCAGACCTCGAAGACCATCGTGGCCATCAACAAGGACGCCGAGGCCCCGATCTTCGACCTGGTCGACTACGGCGTGGTCGGCGACCTCTTCGCGGTCGTCCCGCAGCTGACCGAGGAGATCAAGGCGCGCAAGGGGTAGTCCCCAGTCCGCAGGCCTGACCTGCGGGAAGTGCTCTCCGGGGCCGTGTGGTGTTTCTCACCGCGCGGCCCCGAGTCGTTTGTCCAGGACGGCCGGGGGACCATTGACTGAGCGGAACCCCGTGGCTAAATTCTGCTATGCGGATGAAAGATTCCGTGAAGCGGAAAAGAGGAGAGTGCACGATGGGTCAGCAGGAGAAGGTGGCGACGAGCCTCGCAGGCGCGGTCAGCGAGGGCATCAGCGCTTCCCTCGCGCCGGTGGACGCGGAACTCGCGCGCCACTACCCGGGCGACCCCGGCACCCGTCAGCCCATCCACACGGTCTACGTCCCCGGTGACGTCTTCAACGCGGACACCATCCGCTCCTGGGGCGACCAGGCCCTCGCGGCCCTGGACGAGCACGCCCCGGACGCCGCCACCTTCGCCAAGGTACTCGGCATCTCCGACGAGCTGGCCGTGCCGGTCTACGACCGCGTCCGCGCCAAGCTCGCCACCGAGCCGATCGAGGACCTGCGCGTCGACTTCGAGGACGGCTTCGGCGTCCGCTCCGACGAGGAGGAGGACCAGGCCGCCGCCCGCGCCGCCCGCCTCATCTCCGAAGCCTTCTCCAACGGCACGAACGCCCCGTACATGGGCATCCGCATGAAGTGCATGGAGTCCAACGTCCGCGACCGTGGCATCCGGACCACCGACGTCTTCCTCTCGGGGCTGCTCGCGCACGGCGGCCTGCCCGAGGGCCTCGTCCTGACCCTGCCCAAGGTCACCTACGCCGAGCAGGTCACCGCCTTCGTCAAGCTTCTGGAGGCCTTCGAGGCCTCCCGCGGCCTGCGTCCGGGCCGGATCGGCTTCGAGATCCAGATCGAGACCAGCCAGTCGATCCTCGCCTCCGACGGCACCGCCGCGGTCGCCCGCATGATCGAGGCCTCGAAGGGCCGCGCCACCGGCCTGCACTACGGCACCTTCGACTACAGCGCCTGCGTCGGCGTCTCCGCCGCCTACCAGTCGAGCGACCACCCCGCCGCCGACCACGCCAAGGCGGTCATGCAGGTCGCGGCTGCGGGCACCGGCGTACGGGTCTCCGACGGCTCGACCAACGTCCTGCCGATCGGCACCACCGAGCACGTCCACGAGGCCTGGAAGCTGCATTACGGCCTCACCCGGCGCGCCCTGGCCCGCGCCTACTACCAGGGCTGGGACATGCACCCGGCGCACCTGCCGACCCGCTACGCGGCCGTGTTCGTCTTCTACCGCGAGGGCCTCGAAACGGCCGCCGCGCGCCTGAAGGCGTACGTCGCCAAGATCGAGGGCGACGTCATGGACGAGCCCGCGACCGCGAAGGCCCTGGCCGGCTACCTGGTACGCGGCCTCGACTGCGGCGCGGTCGGCGCCGACGAGGTCACGGCCCTGACCGGCCTGACCCGCGCGGAGCTCGACGCCTTCGCCATCCCGCGCCGCTCGGCGACGATGACGGCCACCGCCTGAGCGGTCCAGTCACCCGGGAACCCCTGACGAGGCCCGGCCGGTCTGCCCCCGGCCGGGCCTTTCCGGTGCCTCAGGACCGGTGGACCAGCCAGAGCCTGAGGACTCCGTCGTCGCACGCGGCGGCCAGCAGACTCCCGTCGGGGGAGAAGGCCGACCCGATCGCCCCCGCCCCGGCGCCGTCCAGCAGCCGTGCGACGAGCCGCCCGCTCGCCGCGTTGGACAGCCGCAGGGAACCGTCCCCGCCCGTCGTGGCCAACAGACCGCCGTCGGGGGAGAACTCCAGCGCCATGATGCCCGGCCGGTACCCCTCCAGGAGCGGTCCGAGTGCCTCGCCGGTCCTCGGGTTCCACAGCGAGACGCCCGTCCCGTCCCGGTCGACCAGGGCGAGCCGCGTGCCGCCGGGCGCGAACGCGGCGGGCGGCCGGACCGTGCCCGGCCGCTCGGGGAACGGCCGGCAGGCGAGAGCGCCGGTCGACGCGTCCCACACGTGCACCCGCTCCCCGACGACGGCCAGCAGCCCGCCGTACGGCGAGAAGAGCACCTCGGCGGCGAGCTCGGGCCCGCCCGGATCGAAGGGGCCGCCCCGCTGGGTGAAGGTGGGGGCGTCGTGCACGGTCACCGTGCCGTCGGTGCGGGTGAGGGCCACCAGATGGCCGTCCGACGAGTACGCCATGTGCTCGACCATGGACACCCGGACCCGGTCCGCCCGCCCGATCGGCGGAGCCAGGCCGCGGGAGGTCCAGACCTCCGGCAGGCCGCCGTCCCGGGCGAATTCCACCCCCCAGGCGGGTACCCCGCGCGGCGCGCGCCGCGCGAGGCATTCGGCCGGGTCGGCCAGATCCCACACGAGCAGCCGATCGGCGTCGCTGACCGCGAGGACCAGGGAGCCGTCCGGTGAGAACCGCGGCCGGTCCAGGACCCCGCCGTCGGGCAGGAGGCCCGGTGACGGCAGCGGCACGGCGACCCACCTGCGCAGGGCGGCCGTCAGCGCCGCGCCGCCGCTGGACGCCGGGAACTCCGCGGACGAGGCATCGGGGCCGGCGCGGTGCAGCAGTACGGCTTGGTCGTCGCCTGCCGTGGCGAGCGTCCGCCCGTCCGGGGAGAAGGCCACGGCGTTGACGGCGAGGGCGTGACCGCCCAGGGGCCGTCCGACCGGCGCGCCCGTGTGCGCGTCCCACAGACGTACGGTCCGGTCGCCCCCGGCGGTGGCGAGCGTCCGCCCGTCCGGGGAGAAGGCCACGGCGTTGACGGCCCCCGCGTGTCCTACGAGGCCGGAGCCCTGCCTCCGCCCGGTGCCGGCATCCCACAGCAGCGCCGTTCCGTCGTGGCTGCCAGTGGCCAGGAGCCGTCCGTCCGGGGAGTAGGCCAGTGCCTCCACGTTGTCCGAGTGCCCGGCCATGACCGGCCCGAACGGCTGCCCCGTGGCCGTGTCCCACTGCTGTACCTCGCCGAACGCGTCGACCGCGGCCAGCCGTCGGCCGTCGGCCGAGAGGGCGAGGACCTCCGGGAGCCCGCCGCAGTCGGCGAGGACTGGTCCCACCGGGCGGTCGGCGTCCAGGTCTTGTACGTGCACATCGTCGCCCGTGAGGACGACGCCGAACAGGCTCCCGGCGGCCGTGAACGCCGGCCCGTCGAGGTTCCGGATGCCGGGGGGCCGGGGGCGGGGTGAGCGCAGCGGGGTCCACGACGCCGGGTCCCACAGGTGTACGACGCCGTCGTCGAGGACGGCGAGGAGCCGGTCGCCGACGGGGGAGAAGGCGACGTGCAGGGCCGGGGAGGCGGACATCCCGCGACCGCTGCCCAGCACGGCTTCGGCCCGGCCCTCGGAGGCGCTCCACAGCCGGACCGTGCCGTCGTTGCCCGCCGAGGCCAGGGTCCGGCCGTCGGGGGAGAAGGCGAGCTGCCAGATGGTGCGGGTGTGTCCGACGAGCCGGTGCGCGACGCGGAACTTTGCTGCGGCCGTGGGGTCCGGGGGGTCGGTCAGGGGGGTCGGGTTCGGTGCCGGTGCCGGTGCCGGTGCCGGTGCCGGTGCGGGTGCGGGTGCGGGTTGGTTCACCGCGTGTGCCGTGCTGGTCGGTTCCGGTGGGGGGTCCGGGCGGCGGTGTGCGGGGTCGTCCAGGGCGGCCAGGTCGCGCCAGCGGCGGCGCCAGAGCTCCAGTTCGGGCGCGCCGTGCGGGGGGACGGGCTTGTCCTGGCCGAAGGCGTCGAACGCGTGGAGGATCCGGACCAGGCCCATGAGCCGGTCGAGCCCGGGCAGCCGCTCGCCGCGGAACGCGTCGCTCTGGGTGGCCACCGGGAGCCGGATCCCGGTGCGCGACCTCTCCGCGCGGGCCGCGATCTCGCGGTACGAGCGTTTGCCGCGGTCGATCCTGAGCTGGCGCAAGTCCGCGGCGAAGGCGGCGAGTTCATCCTGGAATCCGGGCGTGTTCTCCATCAGGGCCCAGGTTAGGGGGGTGCGGCACGGCTCCGCCGGACAATCCCGAACAGCGCGGAACATCTCGGGGAACCGCCGGTGTCCGGCGCCGTTCGGCAGCCTGGGGGGGGGTGTCTCTATGTCTTTCGTCAAGGACGTGGTGCCGGGTATGAGGCTGTTTGGGATGGTCATGGGGCGAGGGTGGCGGCGGGGACTCTGGAGTCGTAGAAGGTGCCGTCTCGGAGCATGGCGAACAGGACACTGATGCGTTGTCGGGCGAGTCGTAGGAGTGCCTGGGTGTGGGTTTTGCCGCGGGCTCTTTGCCGGTCGTAGTAAGCGCGGGAGGCTGGGTCGGCGTTCATGCAGGCGAAGGCGGAGAGGAACATGGCGCGTTTGAGCTGGCGGTTTCCGCCGCGGGGTGCGTGTTCGCCGTGGATTGAGGTCCCCGACGACTTCGTGGTGGGGGCGAGGCCGGCGTAGGAGGCGAGGTGGGCGGCGCTGGGGAAGCTGGTGCCGTCTCCGACGGTGACCAGCAGGACGGCGGCGGTCCTGACTCCGACTCCGGGCATCGAGGTCAGGACCTGGTGAAGAGGGTGGGCCTCCAGCAGGCTGCTGATCTGCGCTTCCAGCGCACGGCGCTGGTCATGGACCGTGGCGAGCGAGGCGGCCAGGGACGGGATCACGATGTCGAGGGTGCCGGTTCCCGGGACCACGACGGTCTGCTCGTCGAGGGCGTCGAAGACGTCGTCGATCAGCCGGACGGCCATGCGTGGGGCCTTGGGGCGGATGAGTTCGACGAGTCTGCGGCGGCCGGCTTTCCGCAGTGCGGCCGGGGATCCGTGACGCTCGAGGAGCCAGGTGACGGCCGGGTGGTCCAGCCGCGGTCCCAGGACTCGTTCGAGGCTGGGGTGGAACTGGGTCAGCAGGCCGCGTATCCGGTTCGAAGTGCGGGTGGCTTCGGCGGCGAGGTCCTGGTCGAAGCCGGTCAGCACCGTGAGCTCGGCGGTGATCTGGTCGGTCAGCTCCAGCGACCGCAGGACGTGCGGCATGGTTCGGGCGGCGTCCGCGATCACCGCCGCGTCCTTCGCGTCGGTTTTCGCCTCGCCTGGATACAGGTCAGCGATCCGCCGCATCGAGAGCCCGGGCAGGTAGGCGACCTCACAGCCGGCGTCGCGGGCGACGGTCAGCGGCAGAGCGCCGATCGATGCGGGCTGGTCCACGATCACCAGCACCGTGCCGAACTTGGCCTTGAGTTTGTCGAAGACGGCCCGCAGCCTGGGTTCGCTGTTGGGCATCGGCTTGTCGAAGACCTTCTTGCCCGCCGGCGTCAGCCCGTGGCCGTGGTGGGCGCTCTTGCCGACGTCCATACCCAGGAAGACGCCCACATCGCCGGTGTCTAACATCGAACCCCTCCTGGGTGGTTGACCTGGCCGGCCACGGCGTTGGCACCGTACTCGCGCATCCACGTTATGCAGACCTGCCGCCCACGTCTCTGTCCGGCATTGCGCCGGACCGGGCGGTGGCCGGGTCTCTCATCAGCGGCTCCGACGGCACCCCACGGGCCCGGCGACACCACCCCCCAGGCCATCACTTCGACAGAGGGGACACAGTCATACCGGGCCCGGAGGCCAGCGGTCCCGTTGCAGGACCGCGAAAAACATAACGGGGGGGGGGGGGGGGGGGGGGGGGGGGGGGGGTCGTTCGGCGGCGTGCCGATTTCGTTCGGCCCGTGCCGTGCGGCGGTCCGCAGCGCGCTGCAATCGGTGCATGACCACACATGAGCCGCGCGCGTCCCGGAACAGCGAGCGCCCGCAGTCCGATCCGCCTCTCCTGACCCTGCACGCCGCCGTCGTGCTGGTCCTCGCCGTGCTCGCCGGGTTCACCGTCGGCGGGCTGAGTCACCTCGGCGGGGTGTCCGGCCCGTTGTCGGTGCTCGCGGGGCTGGGGGCCGGGGGCGGAGCCGTCCCCGTGTTGCACGGTCTCATCCGGTGACCGGGGGAGGGAGCTCGCCCGAGCCACGGGTGATCAGGCGGGTCGGGAGTTCGATGCGGGACGGGGGGAGGTCGGCGCCCGCGAGTCGTTGGAAGAGACGGTCTGTGGCCACCCGGCCCAGGGCCGCCGCGTCCTGGGAGACCACGGTGATCCCGGGGCGCAGGAGGTCGGCGAGCTCGAAGTCGTCGAAGCCGACCAGTGCCACGGGCAGCGGCCGCGCCGCGAGGACCCGTACGACCGTGACCGTCACGCGGTTGTTGCCGGCGAAGACCGCAGTGACCGGTTCGGTTCCGGAGAGCATCGCGCGGGCGGCGGCCGAGACGCGGTCCGGGGCCGTCGCGCCGAGCGAGACCCATGATCCGGCGACCGGCAGGCCGGCGGCCTCCATGGCCGCGCGGTAGCCCCGTAGCCGCTCGGTGGCCGTGTGGATGTGCGGATGGTCGCCGATGAAACCGATCCGGCGGTGTCCGGCCGCGATCAGGTGCGCCACCCCGTCCCGGGCGCCGCCGAAGCTGTCGGACAGCACGACGTCCGCGTCGATCCGGCCCGCCGGGCGGTCCACGAACACCGTCGCGACCCCGGCCCGGATCTCCGGCTCCAGGTAGCGGTGGTCGTCCCCGGCCGGGATCACGATGAGGCCGTCCACCCGGCGGGCGCACAGCGCGAGCGCCAACTCCCGCTCGCGGTCCGGATCCTCGGCGCTGGAGCCGTTGATGAGCAGGGCGCCGTGCGCGCGGGCCACCTCCTCCACGGCCCGGTTGAGCGGACCGTAGAAGGGGTCGGCGAGGTCCTCCAGGACCAGGCCGACGGTGGCGGTACGGCCCTTGCGGAGCACGCGGGCACTGTCGTTGCGCCGGAAGCCCAGCGCGTCGATGGCGTCCTGGACCCGCTTCTCGGTGTCGGGGGTGACCCCCGGCTCGCCGTTGACCACACGGGACACCGTCTTGAGGCCCACGCCGGCCCGGGCCGCCACGTCCTTCATGGTCGGCCGGTTGCCGTAGCGGGGTTCGGACGGGCGGCGGGTGTGCGGCACGGTGGTGAAGCCTCCGGGACGGTGGGCGGTCGGGTGGAGCGGCAAGGCCCTGACCTTGAGGATAAGCACTCACAGGGGCGGCGGGGTTTCCGTGGCAGGGTGGTGCGGGCAAGCCACTGGGGGCATCGGGAGAGGGGTAGACGTGATTGTCTGGATCAACGGCACTTTCGGCGCCGGGAAGAGCAGCACGGCCCGTGAGTTGACCGGGCTCCTGCCGGACAGCACCCTGTTCGACCCGGAGTTCATCGGCGACGCACTACGGGTCCTGCTGCCGCGCAAGCGGCTCGCGGAGGTCTGCGACTACCAGGACCTGCCGAGTTGGCGGCGGCTCGTCGTGGACACTGCGGCGGCGATGCTCGCCGAGGTGGGCGGGGTGCTGGTGGTGCCGATGACCCTGCTGAGGCAGGAGTACCGGGACGAGATCTTCGGCGGGCTCGCCGCGCGCCGGATCGCGGTGCGGCATGTGCTGCTGGCCCCGGGGGAAACGATCCTTCGGGAGCGGATCGCGACCCGGGAGGAGACCGCTCCGGGACAGGACAGGGACCCCCGGGACCGTCAGTGGGCGTACGAGCACATCCCCGCCTATCAGCACGCGCTGGGCTGGCTGACGGCCGACGCGCACGTCGTCGACAACGGGGCGCTGACCGTACGGGAGACGGCGGAGCGGATCGCCGAAGCCGTACGCACCGACGAGGCCCGGGCCTGCGACATCGTGCAGACGCCGCAGCCGACGCGGGAGACGGTGGCCGCCGGGGTGCTGCTCTTCGACGACGCCGACCGGGTGCTGCTGGTGGATCCGACGTACAAGGCGGGTTGGGAGTTCCCGGGGGGCGTGGTCGAGGCGGGCGAGGCACCGGCGTGCGCGGGCATGAGGGAGGTCGAGGAGGAGCTGGGGCTCGTCCTGGCCCGTCCGCCGGAGCTGCTCGTCGTCGACTGGGAGGCGCCCGGACCTCCGGCGGGGTACGGGGGACTGCGGCTGCTGTTCGACGGCGGCCGGCTCCCGGCGGCGGAGATCGGGCGGCTGCGGTTGCCGGGGCCGGAGCTGCGGGCATGGCGGTTCGTGACGGAGGAGGAGGCGGCCGGGCTGCTGCCGCAGGTGCGGTACGAACGGCTGCGCTGGGCCCTCAGGGCCCGGGAACGGGGACGCGCGGTGTACCTGGAGGCGGGGCGGGCGGTGCCGTAACCGGCCCGGGGGCCGCCCCGTAACCGGCCCAGGCCGTCTCCTTCGGCCCCGACCGACAGACCTGAAGGGGACGGCCTAGATCAGCCCGTTGTCACGGGCGTACAGCGCGGCCTGGGTGCGGTCGCGCAGGCCCAGACGGGTCAGGACGCGGGAGATGTGGTTCTTGACGGTGCCTTCGCTGAGGTAGAGGCGGGAGGCGATCTCCTTGTTCGTGGCGCCCGCCGAGATGAGGCGGAGCACTTCCGTCTCGCGGGGTGTGAGGGCGTCGGGAGCGGGGAGACCGGCTGCCAGGTTGGCGAGGACGGACTGGTCGAACTGGGCGACTCCCGCGTGGGCGAGGCGCACCGCCTGGGCGAGCTCGGCGGCGGGCAGGTTCTTGAGGAGGTAGCCGACCGCGCCCGCCTTCAAGGCACGGCTGACGTACTCGTCGTCGTTGAAGGTGGTCAGCATCACGATCTTGCAGGTGGGCAGTCGGCGCCGCAGCACCCCGGTGGCGGTGACCCCGTCGAGGCCGGGCATGCGCACGTCCATCAGCACCACGTCCGGGCGGCAGCCCGGCGCCTCCTCGACGGCCTGCTCGCCGTCGCGGGCGCTGCCCACCACCTCGATGCCCGGCTGGATGCCCAGCAGCGCGGTGATCCCCTCACGGACCAGGTCCTGGTCGTCGACGACGTACACGCGCACGCTCACCACGGGACTCCCACCGAGAGGACGGTGCCGGACGGCGAACTGTCTATGTCCACCGTTCCGTCCGCGAGGCGGACCCGCTCGCGCAGTCCCGCGAGCCCGAAGCCCTCGGCCGCCCCGGCGAACCCGGCGCCGTTGTCCGCGAGGCGCAGGCGGGCTCCGTGGTCGTCGTACGACACCGCCACCTCGATCTCGGTGGCGCCCGAATGCCGGCAGGCGTTGGTGAGACCTTCCTGGACGGCCCGGTACAGCACCAGCAAGGGCCTGCGCTCGGTCCCGGACATGTCGAGGGAGATACGGCGGTCTGCGCCGTCCAGATGGTGGACGAGGTCGGCCAGCGCCCGCGACAGGCCGGCCGGCTCCGATTCCGACTCGGGTCCCAAGGTGCGCACGGAGGCGCGTACTTCGTCGAGCGCGCGGCCCGCCGACCAGCGGGCGCTGGAGACGGCCTTCGCGGAACCGCCCGGGTCCAGCGAGGCGAACGCCTCCGCCTTCTCCAACTGGATCCCTATCGCGGTCAGATGGTGGCCCAGGCTGTCGTGTATCTCGCGGGCGAGCCGATTGCGCTCACGCGTCGCGGACAACTCCGCGACCTGCGCGAGCGTGCCCTCCAGGCGGGTCCGCGCCTGCTGTTCGCGGACGGCCACGGCGGCCATCGCGACGGCCAGGACCACACCCAGGGCGAACATCAGCAGGTCCGAGATGTACGCGGCCTCCAGCTGCCAGTGCGGGACCCACAAGGTGAACGCGCCCGCCAGCAGGGCCACGCAGCCGGCTCCGAGCCAGATGCCGGCGGTGGGGCCGAAGGCGAAGTACCCGAGGAAGGGGACGAGGACGAACAGGACGCGCGAGAGCCCCGAGTCGTCCAGTGCCGCCACCGCGCACAGCAGGACGATCCTGGCGCCGAAGACCATGCGGGGCGCGAGGGCGCGCTCGCGGAGGTCGAGCGCCACGAGCAGCCCGAGGACGGCCGTGAAACCGGCCGTCCGGACGTCGGGGCCCGGTCCGATCGCGCAGTAGTAGAGCCCGCCGACCAGCACCGCCCCGTAGAGGACGGTGGGAATCCAGGGCACGGGTCGTGGCATCGATCCTCCTTCACATCGTGCGTTCCTGTGCAGCGTACGTGGCGGGCGGGGTCGTCCCGGCCGCCTGTGGACAGAGGGATCGGGGATTGGCCAGAGGTCATGTGCCCTTCGGGTACTGAGGCTTGGCTGACTCGCACTTACCTGGGGTGACCTGCGATTCCTACATTTCGAGGGTCATCACAACTCAGGGAAGAGAGACCCCCATGCTGCGCAGTCTGGCCATCGCGCCCTTGCTGCTCGCGACCGCTCTGACGGCTCCCGCGGCGGCCCGTCCGGCCCCCGCCGACCTGAAGGTCCCCGGAGCCGAGTACGCGGTCACCGCGCGCCTCGCCGATCTGACCACCACGGGGACGAGGTCCACCGGGCACACCGACCTCAAGGACTGGGCGGGACTCGAAGCGCCCAGGACGGTCACTCCGTCCGGCGTCCCAGGGGTCCAGATAGACGGGTACTTCCCCGATACCTCCACCACCAACACCGACCACGGCTGGAACCACGACTCCCAGTTCGTCATCCGGCTGCCCGACCACTGGAACGGCGGACTGGTGGTGGCGGGCCCGCCCGGCACCCGCAAGCAGTACGCCAATGACCGGATCATCAGCGACCAGGTCCTGGCCAAGGGGTACGCGTACGCCGCCACCGACAAGGGCAACAACGGGGCCGAGATATACAAGGACGGCGAGCGGCCCGGCGAGGGGATCATGGAATGGCACCGCCGCGTGGCCGAACTGACCGTCGCCGCGAAGAAGGTGACGAACCAGAGGTACGGGCGCACCCCGAGTCGGACGTACGCCGCGGGACTCTCGGCCGGCGGGTACCTGGTCCGCTGGCAACTGGAGCACTACGCCTCGCTCTACACGGGAGGCATCGACTGGAACGCCCTCACGTTCACCTCCGAGGGCAGCCTGCTCACCACCCTCCCGCCCGCCCTGCGCGCCTATCCCAGTGCGGCCAAGGGTGACAAGGCGGCCCACGACGCGATCATTGCGGCCGGGTACCCCGCGGGCTCCGAGAAGCTCTGGGGATACCAGTACGACAACCTGTGGGACTCGCTCCAGCGGACGGTGCGCGAGGAGCTCGACCCGGGCTACGACGGCGCCACCGAGGGAGGGACGCCGTTCTGCGCCGCGGGCAGCGGGGCGGGCTGCGACGCCGACTACGATTTCGCATCCCGGCCCCGGGCCGTCCACCGTGCGGTGGAGCGGGTCTCGTTGACCGGACGGATACAGAAGCCCCTGATCAGCATCCAGGGCACCCTCGATGCCCTCACCCCGCCCGCGACCTTCGGTGACGTGTACGACCGCATGGTCACCGACGTCGGCCGCGGCAGCCTCCACCGCTACATCAAGGTTCCCGGCGGTACCCACACCGATGGCATGGTCCCCATAGACGAGCAGAACCTGCGGCCCATGCTGCCCTCGTTCGTCGAGGCCTTCGGTCAGCTCGAAACCTGGACGCAGGGCAAGCAGCCCGGGCAGCGCTGAGCCGTCTAGACGGTCTGGGCGCCGACCGCCTGCGCCGCCGCGCGCAGGACGGCCGCCGCGTCCACCGTCAGGGGGTCGCCGTGGCCGAAGCAGGCCACCGACGGGGACAGGGCCGCCAGCCGGCCGAAGGCCGCGATGGCTTCGGCGCGGTCCACGTTGAAGACCCCCAGCATCACCTGGCCGACCCCGGCGACGCAGTCGCCGGTGAACAGCACGCCGTGCGAAGGGAGATGGACACCGATGCTGCCCGGAGTGTGACCCGGGGCGTGGACGATGACGGCGCCGCCGCCGAAGGGGAGCACCTCGCCGTCCGACAGTTCCCGGTCCACCCGGGTCGGCGGGGCCGCCGGGACCGTCAGGCCGTGTGCGTACAACGGCCGTTCCCACTCCAGGAGCACCGGCTCCGGAACCGGGAGGTCTCCGCGGATGACCGGGGCGTCCAGCCCGTGGGCCAGTACCTCCGCGCCCCAGCGGGCGGCGAGTTCGCCCGCCGCGCCGACGTGGTCGCGGTGGCAGTGGGTCAGGACGATCCGCTGCAGCCGCTCGGGGCGCAGACCGAGGGAACGTATCGCCCCCTCGATCGCGGCCGCCGACTCGGCGTGGCCCGCGTCGATCAGGGTCAGGTCCGCGCCGTCGCGCCAGAGGTAGGCCTGGCCGATGGGGAAGCGGAGCATGTGGAGCCGTTCGGGGATGACTTCGACAAGATCCATCACCCGAACGTACGTGGACGGGACCCGCTCCCGGCCGAGATACGCCGAGAGCGGGGTTCGCCCGTAGCGGAGCGTCAGGCGCGCGTCAGGCGCGCTTGGACTCCGCGTAGTTGACGAGGAACAGCGCCTCCGTGACCGACAGGCGCTCCAGCTCCTCCGGGGAGACGCTCTCGTTCACCGCGTGGATCTGGGCCTCCGGCTCGCTCAGACCGATCAGCAGGATCTCGGCCTCCGGGTACAGCGAGGTCAGGGTGTTGCACAGCGGGATCGACCCGCCCATGCCGCTGACCTGCATCTCCTGGCCCGGGTACGCGACCTTCATGGCCTCGGCCATCGACGCGTACGCCGGGCTGTCGGTGTTGGCCTGGAACGGCTGGCCCTGACCCACGACTTCGAGCTCCAGACGCGCCTTCCACGGGGTGTGCGCCACCATGTGCGCCTCAAGCAGCTTGATCGCCTCCGTGGTGTCCACGCCCGGCGGCACGCGCAGGCTGATCAGCGCACCCGCGCTCGCGTGCACCGACGGGGTCGCGCCGACCACCGGCGGGCAGTCGATCCCCAGCACGGTGACCGCGGGCCGGGCCCAGAGACGGTCCGCGACGGTGCCCTCGCCGATGAGCTCGACCCCGTCCAACACCTTCGCGTCGGCACGGAAGTCGGCCTCCGGGTACTGGAGCCCCTCCCACACAGCGTCCGAGGCGAGCCCGTCCACCGTGGTCGAACCGTCCGCCGAGCGCAGCGAGGCCAGCACCTGGATCAGGGCGGCCAGCGCGTCGGGGGCCACCCCGCCGAACATGCCGGAGTGCAGGTTCCCGCCCAGCGTGTCGATCTTGACCTTCAGCAGGGTCATCCCGCGCAGGGTCGCCGTGACCGTGGGCAGGCCCGTACGGAAATTGCCCGCGTCGCCGATCACGATGGTGTCCGCGGTCAGCAGCTCGGGGTGGGCCGTCGCGTACTGCTGCAGACCGCCCGTGCCCTGCTCCTCCGAGCCCTCGACGATCACCTTCACGCTCACCGGCACACCGCCGTTGGCCTTCAGGGCACGCAGCGCGAGCAGGTGCATGATGAACCCGCCCTTGCAGTCCGCCGAGCCGCGCCCGTACCAGCGGCCGTCGCGCTCGGTCAGCTCGAAGGCGGGGGAGATCCAGGCCGCGTCGTCCAGCGGCGGCTGCACGTCGTAGTGCGCGTACAGCAGCACGGTCGGCGCGCCCGCCGGACCGGCCAGGAAGCCGTAGACCGACTGGGTGCCGTCGGGGGTGTCGAGGAGGGCCACGTCCTGGAAGCCCTCGGCGCGCAGCGCGTCCGCCACCCAGTTGGCGGCGGCCTCGCTCTCACTCTTGGGGAACTGTGCCCAGTCCGCCACCGACTGGAAAGCCACCAGCTCGGACAGCTCCTGCTTGGCGCGGGGCATCAGCGAGGCGATGGTTTCGGCGATCGGGTGCGAAGACATGGGCACGCTCCTACTGGGTGCGACGTTGGTGTACGTGTACGCCTCCCGCATCCGCGGGGTGGGCGTATGCGGGCTGAGGCAAAAGACAATGTCGATCCTCGCACAGCAGCGCGACCCGGCTCGCGCCGTAGGATTTCCCCGGCATCGGAGCAATGGCATGAACCGCAGGGTCAGGAGCAGCAGCACATCGTGAGCAGCGACGAGAGCGACAGCGGCGACGTACGCGACGCGGCAGCAGGACAGGCCGCTCAGGGGGCGGACGCGGAGACGGCCGGGGGGACCGGCGAGGTGTGGGACGTGATCGTGGTCGGGGCGGGACCTGCCGGGTCCTCGGCCGCACATGCGGCGGCTACCGCCGGGCGGCGCGTCCTGCTGCTGGAGAAGGCCGAACTGCCCAGGTACAAGACCTGCGGCGGTGGCATCATCGGCCCCTCGCGCGACGCCCTCCCGCCGGGCTTCGTGCTGCCCCTCAAGGACCGCATCCACGCGGTCACCTTCTCGCTCGACGGGAAGTTCACCCGGACGCGGCGTTCGAAGCAGATGCTGTTCGGGCTGATCAACCGTCCCGAGTTCGACGCGGCGCTGGTCGCCGAGGCGGAGAAGGCCGGCGCGACCGTCCGTACGGGTACGGCCGTGTCGCGGGTGGAACAGCACGGGGCCTCCGTGCCCGACCGGCGCACCGTGGCCGTGGTGCTCGCCGACGGCGAGACCCTGCTGGCGCGGGCCGTGGTCGGCGCGGACGGCAGCGCGAGCCGGATCGGCGCGCACGTCGGGGTCGAGATGGACCAGGTGGACCTCGGTCTGGAGGCGGAGATCCCCGTCCCGGACACGGTCGCCGAGGACTGGAAGGGGCGGGTCCTCATCGACTGGGGTCCGATGCCCGGCAGTTACGGCTGGGTGTTCCCCAAGGGCGACACCCTCACGGTCGGGGTCATCTCGGCGAAGGGCGAAGGCGCCGCGACCAAGCGGTATCTGGACGACTTCATCGCCCGGCTGGGCCTGTCCGGCTTCGAACCGGCGATCTCCTCCGGTCACTTGACCCGCTGCCGCAAGCCCGGATCGCCGCTCTCGCGCGGCCGGGTGCTCGTCGCGGGCGACGCGGCCGGGCTGCTGGAGCCGTGGACCCGGGAGGGCATCTCCTTCGCGCTGCGCTCGGGGCGCCTCGCCGGTGAATGGGCTGTGAAGGTCGCCGAGGCCCAGGACGCGGTGGACGCGCGCCGACAGGCGCTCAACTACGCCTTCGCGGTCAAGGCCGGGCTGGGTGTGGAGATGGGCGTCGGCAAGCGGATGCTCACCGTCTTCGAGTCCAAGCCGGGCGTTCTGCACGCGGCGATCACCGGCTTCCGGCCGGCCTGGCTGGCCTTCGCGCGGATCACCCGGGGTTCGATGACGCTGGCCGACATGGTGCGTACGTACCCGCTGGCGCGCAAGGCGCTGCACCTGCTCGACACCAGGCAGGCGCGCGGCCGGGGCGAGGGCCCGGCCCAGGGCCAAGGGCAGGGGCCGGAGCAGGGCGCGGATCAGGTGCGGGGCCCGGGTGCGGGTGGTGCGAAGCCGGGAGAGCCGCAGGGCGAGACGTCGAGCGCGGCGCCCGCCGGACCTCAGGGCTGATATCCGGCCGACGGTCGCCGGACGCGGGGGCCGAGGTTCGCTTCCCAGTGGGGGAGCGGGCGTGTGCAGTCGCGCGGTGTGGCGGTCTTGCCGGATGTTCCGGCGAGGCCGCCGCCGTCTTTTGCGGGGCGGCGCACGGTCAGCCGGTGACGGTGATGCGGAAGACCGGGTGGTCGGCGGCGGCGGCCCGGAGCTCGGCCTCGGGGGAGTTGACGGTGACGCCCTGGAAGAACCGGTTGACCTCCCAGCCCCACTTCTTCAGGTACCCGCGCAGGACCACGGCCTGCTCGGCGGGGTCGGTGAGCTCGGTGACGGTGAAGGCGCGCACCTTGCGGCCCACGCGGAGCTCGCCGCCGCCTGCGGCACGCATGTTGCGCACCCACTGCGAGTGGCCGCGGGCCGAGACCAGGTACTGCACGCCGTCCTGGGTGTACGGGTTGACCGGGATCCGCTGCATCCGGCCGGACGTGCGGCCGCGTACCGACAGCTCGGCCGTGCCCGCGAGGCTGATGCCGAGGCGGGCGAGTCTGCCGAAGAAGGCGTTGAAGCGGATGGCGATCGGGCCGGACGTGACGTAGTAGGGCGTGGGCGCGTTCATGGCAGCCTCCGGGGCGCTGAGGAGAGGGTTGAGAGAGCACTGCTCTCGCTTGAGATCAGTGTGCACGGAGCGTCGATCCAAAGCAAGAGCAGTGCTCTCGAAATAGATCGGCGATCCTCTTTTTGGGCACTGCTCTGCCTGCGTGCCACACTGACCCCCATGAGCACCGTGCGAGGGGCCAGGGAACGGGCCCGCATCGAAGTCACCGCCGCCATCAAGGACGAGGCGCGCCGCGCACTCGCGGCCGAGGGCGCGGCCAAGCTCTCGCTGCGCGCCGTCGCGCGCGAGCTGGGCATGGTCTCCTCCGCCCTCTACCGCTACTTCCCCAGCCGCGACGATCTGCTCACCGCGCTCATCGTCGACGCCTACAACAGCGTCGGCGCCGCCGCGGAGGAGGCCGACGCCCGTGCGCTCGCCGCCGGCGGAGCCGCCGGAGCCGGACCCGGAGCCGGAGCCGGCGGGGCGCCTCGGGCCCGCTGGATCGCGGTCTGCGAGGCGGTCCGCGGCTGGGCGCTGGAGCACCCGCACGAGTACGCGCTCATCTACGGATCCCCCGTCCCCGGCTACAGCGCGCCCAGCGACACCGTCGGCCCCGCCTCCCGCGTCGGCAACACCCTCATCGGCATCGTCCGCGCCGCCTACGAGGGCCACGGCCTCGCGCTCCCGCCGCTCCCCGCCGAGCTGCGGCCCGAAGCCGTCCGGATGACCGAGGACTTCGCCGAAGGCCTCCCCCCGGAAGTCACCGCAGCCCTGGTCGCCTCCTGGGCGCAGCTCGTGGGGCTCGTCTCCTTCGAGCTGTTCGGCCAGTTCAACCGGGTCGTCGAGGACCGCGACACGTTCTTCGCGCACGCCGCCGGACAGCTGGCGCACGGGGTGGGGCTGCCCACCGTGTGAGGGTGGGCGCGTTCGCTTGTCAGTTCCTCTTACCGAAGCGGAGGTTTCCGGCCTGGCGTGCCCGGCCGCCCGTCTAGTGTTCCTCGGGTCGCGTTCCCGCCGTCCCCGCCCCCGCCGCCGCCCGAGGAGCCGTCATGACCCGCGCCGCGAAGGCCTTGTTAGCCGTCGTCGCCACCCTCTTACTGGCCGCGCCGGCGCCCGCCGTCACCGCCTCGGCGACTCCGGGCCCGGTCTCCGCGTCCGCCGCGGGCCCCGCTCCCGCCGTGGCCCCCGCAGTGACCCCGACCCCTCGGATGCCCGGCGTCCGGGGCCTGGAGGTGGCCGTCCCGGCGTACGTCTGGGCCGACGACCCGATGCTGGCCGACCTCACCGCCACCGGCCCGGCCGCCTCCGTGGTCGTCCTCAACCCCGGCAACGGCGACTCCCCGTTCAACGCCCCCTGGCAGGCCCGAGCCGACGCCCTGCGCTCCGGCACCACCTCCACGGGTGAGAAGACCAAGGTCCTCGGCTACGTCCACACCGACCACGGCAACCGGGACCTCGCCGCCGTCGAGGCCTCCATCGACAACTACTTGAAGACCCCCGACGGGCGTCTCCACGTGGACGGCATCTTCTTCGACGTCGTCAGCCGCGACTGCGGCCCCGGCAACGCCATCCGCGACCGCTACGCGCAGCTGCGCCGGTACGTCCAGGACGCCATGGAGGCCATCGCCCCCGACGCCTCCGAACTGGTCGTGAACAACCCCGGCACCGCCATCGCCGACTGCTTCCTGGAGCCGGGCCACCGCACCGCCGACGTCTTCGTCACCTACGAGGACACGTACGCGGCATACATGGGCGGTGGCTGGCTCGGCGGCAACGTGTTCAACGGCCTCACCGGCTACCGGGCGGGCGCCGAACTCGACCCGAGCGGAACGGCGTTCTGGCACCTCGTCCACGACGTCCCGGACGCCCCCGCGATGCGCGCGACGCTCCGCACGGCCTTCGAGAGAGGCGCGGGCTACGCGTACGCGACCAGCGCGAGGATGCCGAACCCGTGGAACGCGCAGCCCAGTTGGAAGTACCGCTCCCAGACCACCTACGCGTCCTCCCTCGGCTGAGCGCCGAGCACTGAGCACGGAGAACCGAGCGCTGAGGTCTCAGCACACGTCGACCTCGACGGTTCGCCCGTCGGGATCGACCAGTCGGTGGTGACCCGGCCCGAGGTCCGGGTTCGTGGTGGTTCCGTCGACGCTCAGACTCAGCCCCAGGCGCAGGTCATCGGACCAGCAGGGTCACCCGCGCGGTGGCGGCCGGGGCCGGCTGTTCGACGTCCTTCGGAGCGGCCGGTCCGACCGTCGGATATCCCATGCGGCCGAGTTTAGGGCGGCGGGGTGAACGGCCCTGGGGCCTGTCGTCAAAGTGGCGTCGTCGCCCGCGGGGCAGACGGCATTTTGACGACAAGGCTTAGCGGCCGTCGTTCTCCGGGCGGCGGGAGAAGCGCCACAGGAGGCGCGTGACCCTGAAGAGGAACGCGGCTCCGGCCAGGGTGGCGCCCACCGCCGCCAGGATCCCCGCGGCGGTGGGGGAGAGGTCGAAGAGGAGGGCGGGGCCGTAGACGCCCGCGAAGGTGAGGGCGGCCGCGAAGGCGCCGCTGATGAACGCGTAGGCGATCTCGATGGTGATCGCGTCCCGGTCCGCCTGGCTGCGTCTCCCCATGCCCGCAGTGTCACAGCGCCCCGCGCACCCCCACAAGGGCGCCCCGCCGGTGGTGCGTCAGATCCCGGCCGTGTCCGCCCAGAGCCGCGCCAGCTTCGCATCACCCGTCACACCCGGCCCGGTCAGCGGCAGCCGGTTCCACAGCGCCGAGTACAGCCAGGCGGCCTCGCCGGTCAGCGTGCAGTCGGCCGGCACGGCGTCGGTCCCGCCGTCGGCGCCGAACCGCACCGTACGCGCCGGGTCCTGCGACAGGTGCACGGTCCACACCGCGCCCGTGTCCGATGCCCGCACCCGCAGCACCCGCGGCTCCGCCGTCCGTACCCGGCTCGTGGGCCGCGCGTGGAAGCCGGTCAGCAGCTCGTCCACCCCGTCGGCGGCGAACAGGGGCTCCACCGGCCCGAATGCCGTGCCCAGCGCCGCCTCCGCGTCCAGCCGGTGGACGGTGGTCTCATGGGCCTGGCGGCGCGCCCAGAACGCCAGCGGCGACGGCGGCGCCGTCGGCAGGAAGGTCCAGCACTCCATGTCGGCCGGGGCCTCGCTCAGCGTCCGCACCAGCGCCGAGTGGCCCTCGCGGAACCATGCCAGCAGCTCCGCGCCCGCCAGTTCCGGCGCGTCCGGGAACGGCGCCCGCTCCGTCAGGCCCTCCCTGACGTACCCGGCCGCCCAGCGGTGCACCGAGCCGGTGTGCCGCAGCAGATCGGCGACCTCCCAGTCGGGGCAGGTGGGCACCGGGGCATCGGTTCCCGCCCGTTCGGCGGCGGAAGCGAGCAGCTCCCCCTCACGGGCAAGGGTCTTCACACAATCGATGATCTCCATATCGGGATTTTGTCAGCCGGACGCACAATGGACGACATGGACGGCGAACTCTTCCCGCGGGAGCGCACCGAGATCGTTCCGGGCGCCGTGCACGTGCCCGACTGGCTGGATCCGTCCCGGCAGCGGGAGTTGCTGGACGCCTGCCGCTCCTGGGCCAGACCACCCGCGGGGCTGCGCACCGTGCACACCCCGGGCGGTGGCACGATGACCGCCCGGCAGGTGTGTCTGGGGCTGCACTGGTATCCGTACGGGTACGCCCCCACCGCCGTGGACGGGGACGGGGCTCCGGTCAAGCCGATGCCCGACTGGCTCGCGCGGCTGGGGCGGGACGCGGTGGCCGTGGCCTACGGGGACACGCGGAGCCTCGATGCCGGGCCCGGGGCGGCCGAGTACGACATCGCGCTGGTCAACTTCTACGGGGGCGACTCGCGCATGGGCATGCACCGCGATGCGGAGGAACGCTCCCCGGCACCGGTGGTCTCGATCAGCCTGGGTGATTCCTGCCTCTTCCGCTTCGGCAACACGGCCTCGCGCGGGCGCCCGTACAGGG
This sequence comes from Streptomyces sp. GL_140, assembly GCF_057834465.1. NCBI lineage: Bacteria > Bacillati > Actinomycetota > Actinomycetes > Kitasatosporales > Streptomycetaceae > Streptomyces > Streptomyces sp. GL_140. The sequence continues at coordinate 1,195,359 of NZ_CM174404.1, read as the reverse complement.
ACGTTGAGCTGCGCAGCGGGGATCTGTTCGTCTTCGGCGGACCGGTCCGACGGGCCTATCACGGGGTGCCGAAGGTCCTGCCCGGCACCGCCCCGCCCGGACTCGGGCTGACCGGGCGGCTGAACATCACGCTCCGCGTCGGCGGGCTCGGCTAGTACACGGCGCTCGCACCGCTCCGGTCGTGCGAGGATCGCTGTCATGAACGGCAACGGGGCCCCGCCGCGGGTGGGGGATGTGACCACGGTGTCCGACGGGACCGAGGGGACCGACGGGATCGAAGGGGCCGCCGCGCTGGCCGTGCCCACCGCACCGAACGGGCCCACCGGCTCCGCGCGGACCAAGCTGGAGCGGGGCCGCGGCGCGCTCGGACCGGCGCTGGAGCTCGTCCACACCGGCCGCGCCCCGACCCGCGCGGTCCTGACCGCCGAGCTCGGCGTCACCCGCGCCACCGCCGGAGCCGTGGCCGCCGAGTTGGAGGCGCTCGGCCTGATCCGGGTCGACTCCCGCCCCGGCGGGGCCGGTGGCGCCCAGGGCCGTCCCTCGCACCGGCTCTCCGTGGACGAGAACGGCCCGGTGGCGCTCGCCGCGCAGGTGCACTCGGACGGGTTCCGGGCCGCCCTGGTCGGCCTCGGCGGCCGGATCGTGGCCACCGCCCCCGGCCGGGTGCCGGTCTCGGCCGACCCGGCCCAGGTGCTCCGCGCGGTCGTCGAAGCGGGCGCCGCGCTGCTCGAGGAGACCGGGCGGCGCTGCGTGGGCGCCGGACTCGCGGTGCCCTCGGCGGTCGCGGAGCCGGAGGGCACGGCGCTGAACCCGCTGCACCTGGCATGGCCCGCCGGCTCTCCCGTACGGGCCATCTTCGCCGAGTGCGTGAAGGCGGCCGGGATCGACGGCCCGGCGCTGACCGGCAACGACGTCAACCTCGCCGCGCTCGCCGAGCACCGCCACGGGGCGGGCCGCAGCGCGCAGCACCTGCTGTGCGTGGCCACCGGCCACCGCGGGGTCGGCGGAGCGCTCGTCCTGGACGGCCGTCTGCACAGCGGGAGTTCGGGCCTGGCCCTGGAAGTCGGCCACCTCACCGTGAATCCGGAGGGGCGCCCCTGCCACTGCGGCAGCCGTGGCTGTCTCGATGTGGAAGCCGATCCTCTGGCCTTCCTCACCGCCGCCGGGCGTACCCCCGGCCCCGAGGTGTCGCTGCTCCAGCAGGCCCGTGACCTGCTGCGCGAGGAGTACGCGGAGCCCGGCGTGCGGGCGGCCACCGAGGAGCTCATCGACCGGCTCGGCCTCGGCCTCGCCGGGCTGGTGAACATCCTGAACCCGGACCGGATCATCCTCGGCGGGCTCCACCGCGAGCTGCTCCACGCCGACCCCGAGCGGCTGCGCGCGGTGGTCGCGGACCGCAGCCTGTGGGGGCGCAGCGGAGGCGTGCCGATCCTGCCCTGCACGCTCGACCACAACAGCCTGGTCGGAGCCGCCGAGCTGGCGTGGCAGCCGGTGCTGGACGACCCGCTCGGCGCCCTGGGGGCCGCGGCCTGACGTACCCGGCGGCGGCTCCGGCGGACCCCTGGCCGGAGCGCTACCCGGGCCGGGTGCCGATCGAGGCGGTCACCGACAGGCCTGCGGAGACGGGCTCGGGGGGAACGGCGGCGGACGGGGCCGGGGCAAGGCCCCGTACCGGCTTCTCGGCCGGGGGCGCCGGGTGGGGCGCCAGGGCCGCCGCGTCCGGTGCGGCGCGCAGGGAGAACCAGACCAGCTTGCCCGGGGTGTCGGCCCGGTGCCGCGCCCCCCACGCTTCGCTGACGGCCGCCACGAGCGCGAGGCCGCGTCCGGAGGTCTCCAGCGCGTCGGCCTCCCAGGCCTCCGGGGCCTCCCCGGGCTCGGTCGTGGTCGCGGTCGCGGGCTCGGGTCCGACCCCGACCCCGACCCCGCACCCCGTCCCCACCCCGGTCCCGGACTTCGCGCGCAGGACCGGCAGGCGTGGATCGCTGTCGTAGACCGAGACGGTCAGGCGGCCGAGGCGGAGCTCGATCTCGACCGTGCAGGTCTTGTCCGGCTGCGCGTGGCGGTGGACGTTGCTGAGCAGCTCCGTCACGCCGAGCGCAGCCCGGTCTATGAGCGGATCGAGCTGCCAGTGGCGCAGTTGCGCGGAAACGATTCGGCGGATCTGTCCGATCCGCAAGGGCAGGGCCTGCAGTTCGACGACGCAGTGCCTGCGGGAATGACTGATCACGGCTGCGACTCCCCGACATCAGTGTTACGGGTGCTGCACCCTCGGTGACACCTCCCCAGGGTCACCCACTGTGGGCCCGTGTGCAACCGAACGCGACCGAAAGCAATCCGCATGGATACCCAAAGCGACTGTTTGCGCAGGTGAGGGGGGTACATTGCGAGAGCGGGAGCCGAGAGACGCACGATGCGAAAGAGGCATGCGATGCGCGGGGGACGCGAGCCCGCCGAGCACTCGGGGTAACGGGCAATACGAAGGAGCACGGCGCATGAGCACCACCGGTACGACCGCCACGACCATCGACGTCGACCGCAGCGACGCGGACTACCGCGCCTGGCTGAAGGAAGCCGTCCGCAAGGTCCAGGCGGACGCCAACCGCTCCGCCGACACCCACCTGCTGCGCTTCCCGCTCCCCGAGGCCTGGGGCATCGACCTCTACCTCAAGGACGAGTCCACCCACCCGACGGGCTCGCTCAAGCACCGCCTCGCCCGTTCCCTGTTCCTCTACGCCCTCTGCAACGGCTGGATCCGCCCCGGCCGCCCCGTCATCGAGGCCTCGTCCGGATCCACGGCCGTCTCGGAGGCCTACTTCGCCAAGCTGATCGGCGTCCCGTTCATCGCGGTGATGCCGCGTACGACGAGCCCCGAGAAGTGCCGGCTCATCGAGTTCCACGGCGGTGAATGCCACTTCGTCGACGACTCGATGAAGATGTACGAGGAGTCGGCGGAGCTCGCGGCGCGGACCGGCGGGCACTACATGGACCAATTCACGTACGCGGAGCGGGCGACGGACTGGCGCGGCAACAACAACATTGCAGAATCGATTTACCAGCAGCTGCGCCTGGAGCGGTTCCCCGAGCCCACGTGGATCGTGGCCACGGCCGGCACCGGCGGCACCTCCGCGACCATCGCGCGCTACGTGCACTACATGCAGCACGACACCCGCATCTGCGTGCCGGACCCGGAGAACTCCTGTTTCTTCGACGGCTGGACGAACAACGATCCGCACGCGACCAGCGATTGCGGATCGCGCATCGAGGGCATCGGCAGGCCCCGCATGGAGCCGAGCTTCGTACCCGGCGCCATCGACCGGATGATGAGGGTCCCGGACGCGGCGAGCGTCGCCGCCTGCCGAGCGCTGGAGGCGGCGATCGGCCGCAAGGCGGGCGGTTCCACCGGCACCGGCCTGTGGAGCGCACTGAAGATCATCTCGGAGATGGTGGCGGAAGGCCGCACGGGCAGTGTCGTCACCCTGTTCTGCGACCCGGGCGACCGCTACCTCGACAAGTACTACTCCGACGAGTGGCTGGCGGCCCAGGGCCTCGACATCGCCCCGTACCGGGAGACGATCGACACCCTGCTGGCCACCGGTGTGTGGAGCGAGCCGGCCGCCTGACGGCCCGCGGCCCTGGCCGGGGTTGATCCAAAGTGGCTACGCTGTGCGGACTTTGGGCGTGGTGAGGGGGCGGGGTCATGGCGGAGATCGTGGACGGCGCGGGGATCGGTGATGCCGGCAGAGGTGTCGGCGTCACCGGTAGCGGTGGTGGCATCGGTAGCGGTGGCGGGCGTGAGGGCGCGGACGGGGGCGGGGGCGGGTCGTTGGCCTGTCCCCGGTGCGGCCGGGAGGACCGGGTGCGGGGCGTGGCCGCCGCGTACCTCCGGGCCAAGGCCGAGCTCAAGGAGGAGACCGGCAGCGGCGAGGACGCGAAGACCACGACCCGCCAGGAGAACTCCGCACTGAGCAAGGCCCTCTCCGTCGCCCCGACCGAACCGGACACCAACATGGGATGTTGGGGAGCGGTGCTCCTCCTGGTGGCGGTCGGAGCCTTCGTGTGGGGCGCGATCGAGGGCGAGTGGTTCGACGCCGAGACGGCGGTGCGGTTCGTCCCCGGGACCGCGTCCGACGGGTCCTCTCTCGACGTCACCTCCGGCGCCTACCTGGGCTGGATCTCGGGCGCCGCGCTGGTGATCGGCGTCCTCCTCACGGCCCTGGCCCGCCGGGCCCTGCGGGCCTGGCGTCGCCGGACCGAACCGGGCCGGGCGGCCGCCGACCGGGTCTGGTCCGAAGCCTGGTACTGCGGCCGGTGCGGCACGGTCCACTTCTCCGGCGAACGGGCCATGAGCCTGCAGGAGTTCCGGGTCCGAGTCTGGTCCGCGGGCGGCTACGGAGACCTTGCCGTGCGGCATCCCGCGATCTGATCCGTGACACGGCTGTGGCGACAACCCCGTAGGCGCGGCGACGCGTGCTGCCTACGCTGTGCGGACTTCGATCACATCGGAGCGGAGCACCGGGGGAAACCATGGCGGGCATCGAGTACAACAGGCCGGAGCCGGGACGCGCGGACGGGGGCGGGGACGGGGCCGGGCGCGGGAGCGGGCGTCGGATCGCTCCCCGTGTGCCGCTCCTGCGGCCGAGGCGACGAAGTGCGGGCGGTCCAGGCGGTGTTCCTGGACGGACACGGCCGTGTCCGTGAGGAGACGGGCTCCGGCGCCGAGCGCCGGACGACGACCCGAGAGGTGACCTCGCGGCTGGCTCGGGCACTGGCGCCCGTGCCGCCCGCGCCACGCGTGTCGGGCCGGGCCGTCCTGGGGTACTTGCTGACCTTCGTGTCGGTCGGCACGTTCCTGGGCGGGGCGCTGTCCGGGCACTGGTTCAGCGCGAGCGCGGAGGATTCCCGACCGCCGTACCCGGCCCCCGGGTGGAACGAGCTGATCCCTCCCGGACGGGAGGCCGGCCACCTCTTCCTCGGCTGGATATCGGGGCTCGCACTGCTCGCCGCCGTCGCCAGAGCCCTGAGGGCCTACCGCGCGCGGACGGAACCGGGCCGCCCTGCCGCCGAGAGCCTCTGGGCGCGGGGGTGGTACTGCGCCCGCTGCTCCACCGCCCACTTCGCCGGCGGGCCGGCCCTGAGCCTCCAAGAGTTCCGTACGCGGGTTTGGGCGGCCGGCGGCTACGGAGACCTGGCCGAGGCGCACCGGGCAGTCGACCTGACGATTCGGCATGGTCGGGCCGATGGCGGCTGATCCGCCTTCCGCCCGATGGGCGGCGCCACCCGGCCGAGGGCTCCGCCTACTGATCCGCCCCGCGCCGATCCGCCAGTCGCCGGTCCAGGGTGCGGACCGCCGTGCGGAAGGAGTGCCCGAGGCCCGGTCGGGCGGTGGCGAGGGCGAAGCGGAAGGCGGCCGGGCCGTCCGCGCTGAAGGTCCAGCGGATGTGCGTGCCGGTGCCGGCGGGGGTGAGGCGCCAGTTCTCCAGCAGGGCCCGTACGCCGGGGACGTTGGTCTCGTCGACCCGGTACGCGTAGCGCTGCCCCGGATCCGCGGCCATGATCGTCTCCTGGAACCGGACCCCGCCCATCAGCTTGATCTCGCGCCCCGCGCCGCCCTGTGTGGGCCGGGCCAGTGTGACCGCCCCGAACCAGCTCGGCCAGCCCTCGACCTCCTCGGCCAGTGCCCGGTACACGGCCTCGGGTCCCGCGGTGCTCCGGCTGTCGAAGGACAGGCGGACCGGGGCGTCCTCGAGGAAGTCCAGCCCTACCGGGCGGAGTCGGCGAGCCATGGCGGTACTCCCAGGGTCGGTCGGCATGCGGCGGGCTGTGCGGCAGTCACCCTAGCTGGCGGGCCGTCAGATGTCCGCCGCGGGGTGGCATACCCGTTTCCCGGACCCGGCGCCAACCTGGACAATGCCGTGCATGCGTATCAGAGCAGCGCACATCGACGAACTGCCCGTCCTCCAGGACATCGAGAGGGCCGCCGGCGAATGTTTCCGGGCCATCGGCATGCCGGAGATCGCCGACGACGAGCCGCTCCCGCTCGATGAACTCCTCGGCTACCGGAAGGCCGGGCTGGCCTGGGTCGCGGCCGACGGGCCGGGCACGGGCACACCCGTCGGCTATCTCCTCGCCGACCGGGTGGACGGGAACCTCCACGTCGAGCAGGTGTCGGTGCACCCGGACAGTGCCCGCCGCCGCATCGGACGCGACCTGCTGGAGCATCTCGCGGTCCGGGCCGCCGCCGAGTCCGCCCCGGCGCTGACGCTCACCACCTTCACCGACGTCCCGTGGAACGCCCCCTACTACCTCCGATGCGGCTTCCGCACCCTCGGCGAGAGCGGCCTCGGGCCCGGTCTGCGAGAGATCCGCGACCGGGAGGCCGAACACGGTCTCGACCGCTGGCCTCGGGTGTGCATGCGCCGGGACCTGTGAGCGGCGGGCGGGAGCCCCCCGTCAGACCACCGGCGCCGGCAACTCCGGCAGGTCCGCCGGGAACAGCAGGGTGAGATCGTCCGTGCTCGGCTCCGACAGCTGCGCCACCCGCCCCGCGTGCCGCTCGACCATCGACTCGAAGGTCTGGCGGGCGGTGCGGCCGTTGCCGAAGGCCGGACCCTTGGGCAGATCGGTGAAGTACGTCAGCAGCGCCTCGGAGGTCTTCTCCCCGAGCCGGTACTCGTGCTCCTCGGTCTGCTGCTCCACGATCCGCAGCAGTTCCTCCGGCCCGTAGTCCCCGAAGGTGATGGTCCGGGAGAACCGCGAGGCGACGCCCGGGTTGACGGTCAGGAAGCGGTCCATCTCCGCCGTGTACCCGGCGACGATCACCACCACCGCGTCCCGGTGGTCCTCCATCAGCTTCACCAGGGTGTCGATCGCCTCGCGCCCGAAGTCGCGTCCCGAGTCCTCGGGCGCCAGCGCGTAGGCCTCGTCGATGAAGAGCACCCCGCCGCGCGCCCGGTCGAAGGCCTCCTGGGTGCGGATCGCCGTGGATCCGATGTGCTCGCCGACCAGGTCCACCCGCGAGACCTCCACCAGGTGGCCGCGCTCCAGCACGCCGAGGGAGGCCAGGATCTCCCCGTACAGCCGGGCCACGGTGGTCTTGCCGGTGCCGGGGGAGCCGGTGAATACCAGATGGCGGCGGACGGAGGCCGCCTTGAGGCCCGCCTGCTGCCGGCGCCGGCCCACCTCGATCATGTCGGTGAGAGCGCGGACCTCGCGCTTGACGCTGTCCAGCCCCACCAGGGCGTCGAGCTGCCCCAGGACCTCGCCGGAGCCCCGCCCGTCCGAGGCCGGTCCGTCGGCGGCCGGGGCCGGCTCGTCGGCGGGACGCGGAGCCGGCACCCGCTCCGTCGCGGGCCACTGGGCTACGGGGCTCTGCGCGGCCGAGACGGTACGGATCCCCGCGCGCTCCCCGCCCGAGGCCGCCCCCGAAGCCGAGTGGGCGGCGAGCCGCGGCCCCGACTCGTCGCTCGTGCAGTCCTCGGCGACAGGGCCGTCCTCGGCGAACTCGTAACCGCCGCGCGCCGAGCGCTCGGTGTGGCAGCGGCTCAGGGTGGTGCGGCAGCCGTCGATGACGTGGAACCCGAAGCCGGAGCTGCCCGTGACCCGGCACGCGGTGAAGGTGCCGCGGCCGCCCGCCGACACGTAGAACCCGGCCTCGGCGGGGGAAGTGACCGTGCACCGCTCCAGCGCCGGATCGGCGCCCTTGGTGACGATCACGCCGGTCTGCACGGAGTCGATGGTGCAGTTGGCCAGGGTGCCGCCGCTGCCGTGGTCGCGGAACCAGGCTCCGGTCGCGGCCTCCCTGATCCGGCAGTCGTCCAGCTGGGCCGTCGCCCCGTCGCTCACCGAGACCGCGGTGTTGCGGACCTGGGAGAGGTCGCTGTCCACGACGTCGGCGCGCGAACCCCGGTCCAGGACGAACAGCGCGTCCGGCACGTCGTGGACCCGGCAGGAGTCCAGTGAGGCGCTGGCGCCGTCGCTGATCCAGACGGCGGGATAGTCGCCCGTGCTGTCGTGGATCTCGCAGGATTCGGCGACCACCCGGGTACCCGGATCCCACACGGACAGGCCGTTGCGGCCGAAGCGGCGCACGGTGGTGCGGCTGAGCGTGAGCACCGAACGGGAGCGCAGGTCCACCGCGTTCTCCGGGATGTCGTGGATGTCGCATCCGGCGAGGGTGAGCACGGCGTCCGTGTCGAGGGTGACCCCGTCGGCGGAGGTGCGGTGGACCGAGCAGTCGGTGAGCACCGCGCTCGCCCGCGCCGCGATCTGCACGCCGGCGCCCTTGATCTCGTAGACCTCGCAGCCCAGTGCCTCCAGGCCGGAGCCCTCGCCGGTGACCCCGATGCCGGCGCCCGTGGCGTGGTGGATCCGGCAGCGCTCCAGCCGGGGACGGCCGCCGCCGCGCACCGAGACCCCGGCCTGCCCGGCGGCCACGACCTCGCACTCCTCGAACACTCCGCCGCCGCCGTCCAGTACGGCGATCCCGACCCCGGCCGGATTCTCCACAGTGCAGCGCCGGACCAGTGGCCGGGCGCCGCTGCCGCGGACCTCGATTCCGGCCGCGGACCGGGTGCTCACCCGCAGGTCCGTGAGCTCGGGGGAGCCGTCCTCGATGAGCAGCGCGGGAGCCGCCCGGTCCTGGCCCTCCAGGTACAGGTCCTGGACCACGGCCGAGGCGCGGACGGTCAGCGCGACGCCGTCGAGCGGAGCGATCCGCACCGAGCCCACCGCGCCTTCCGGCCCGCGCAGGGTGACGGCGTGGTTGAGCACCAGGTTCTCCCGGTAGGTGCCGGGCGCGATGGAAAGGACGTCCCCGTCACCCGCCACGGCCAGCGCGGCGGTCAGCGTCGGATATTCACCGGAGCGGCGCCGCCACCGCGAAGACCCGCCGTGCGTCACCTGGACCGTGCCCTGAGCCATGGTGCTGTCGTGCCCCCACCCTCGTGTTCGCGTGTTCCGTTGCGCGTGTTCGTTTCCCGCGCTGCCGAAGAGACGGTCGAGACCTAGGCGACGGTTCCGGCCGTCCCACCGTAGCGCGCGCGGGGCCGGTGAGTTGCCAGGTCAGCTGCCCGCGCCCGCTCGGCCCCAGTCGGGTCCCGCGGCGGCCCATGCGCGGTCCAGCCGTATGTACCGCTGATGCATGAGCCTTCGTACGACCAGGCGGCGGACCGTCTCCACCAGCCCGGCGATGCCGAGGGCCGCCGCCAGTCCCGCTACTCCCGCGTGGAAGGTCGCGGAAGACGGGTCCAGGGGCTGTCCGACCAGCCGGCCGTGCGTATCGGTCCATATCCGGAACCGGTCCCCGGGGTGCGGCGGTTCCTCCGCCGCCGGCACCGTCCCCTGGTGGCTGCTGCCGTCGGGAGCGGTCCACGAAGCGACGATCTGCGTGCGCTGCGGGGTTTGTCGCTGCGCCGCCGGATCGGTAGCCGCGCCCGCGAGGGCATCCGGGGCCGGCCGGACCACCACCGCGGGAATGAGGTACCGCTCCTGCCGCTGTTCGCGCGCGGCCCGCTGCAAGGTGCCGTCCACCCGCAGGCCGGCGGCACAGCCGATGGCCGGAGCCACCAGCAGAACACACACCAGCGCGGCGAACGCCACCCACGCCTCGAAGAGATCAGTCTGCCGACGCAACGGATTGCGCCGCCAACGCCACACACCCAATGCTGTCCGCACGGTCCGGCTCCCCCAACTTGTGCCAGTCTCCGTCTGCCTGCTCTGCCAGCCTCCCGCATGCCCCGATCGTGCGCATTCCAGGACTCGCGAGACTTGTGTCACCCGATCCGGTACACGTCGGTGGAGGAATCAGAACCCTCACCCGCACCCCTGCAACCGCTCGGCTCTCCCCGCACCTTTCTCGCAGCTTCCCCGTACGTCTCGAATGCTCCAACGGGCAGTTCACGGCGGTTGGTTCCGGGGAATTCGAAGAGCCCCTCGAACGTGTCATTCCGTCGCGCGGCCGACCGGTCGTGCCGCCGCGCGCTCCGCCGTTCGTCCCCATTCGTCCCCGCTCGTCCCGCTGTTCGTCCCGCCCCTCGTCCCGCGGTTCACTCCAGGACGCGGACCTCGTCGCCGACGCGGACCGTGCCCAGCCGCACCGGCACCAGCAGCCGCCCGAAGGCCAGCGACTTGCCGATCCGACGGTGCTTGGCCAGGGTCTTCAGGGGCTCCTTGCCCCGCTCCGCCGTCGCCTGGTCGGTGGTCGTGACGATGCAGCGCCCGCATTCGCGCACCCCGCGGAAGACGGCGTCGCCGATCGCGATGCGCCGCCACTCGTCCTCGGCCCACGCCTGCGCGCCGGAAACGACCACATTGGGGCGGAAACGGTTCATCGGAAGCGGCCCCTCGCCAGGGTGGTCCCCCTGCGCGATCAGCGAGTTGAGGGCGTCCAGCGAGGCGAGCGTGGCGATCAGCAACGGGTAGCCGTCGGCCAGGCTCACGGTCTCGCCGGGCAGCGCGTAATCCGGATCCACGGGCCGGCGTACGGCCGGGTCGTCCATGTGCACGAGGTGCGCCGGTACCCCGAGGTACGCGCCGAACCAGTCGGCAGCCGCAGGCGCCGCGGCCACGGTCTCGATCTTCTTCCCGAACAGCACCACGGTTTCCAGCGGCCCCGGTTCCGGGACCTCCACGGTCAGGTCCGCCATGCCCGGTGCCGACAGAGCGATCCCGCCGCCCCCCAGCGGACGGGCGCTCGCCAACGCCAGCCTCGGCTGCTGGCGTTGGGTGATGACCGCGCCCTCGCCGTCCACCACCGCCCACCGGCGGTCACCGGCCAGACCCCAGGGCTCCACGGCCACCTCGTCGGGAGCTGTCCCCGCTACCGACTTGACGGGGTGGACGTGGAGCGCCTGGACATACAAGTTCGCCATGAGGGCATACTGCCAGCCGCCCTCGGGGCCTCCGCCACGACCTCGCTGCTGTGGGTCAGTAACCCCGTCCCTGCGGCTGGTACGGGCGGCCGTACGGGTCCTCGTACGAGGCGGCCGGGACCGGTGCGGGCTGCGCCTGCATCGGACGCGGCGCCGCCGGACGCATGGCCTCGTAGCCGGTGCTCGTGGCGACCGGACGGGGCTGCTGCGACTGGGGCTGCGGGACGTACCCCCCGCGGGCCGCGAACGGCTGCGGCGGGACGTACGCGGCGGGCGCCTGCTGGAGCGGCATCTGCTGCTGCATCTGCTGGTACGCCGGCTGCGGTGCCTGCTGCTGGTACTGGTACCCGTACGCCGGCGCGTGCTGCTGCGGCAGGGCCGGCGGGAGCGCGGCCGGCAGGGCGGGCAGCGCGGACGGGAGGGCCGGGAGGTACCCACCGCTCGAATAGCCCGAACTCGGGGAGTCGTAGGCGGCCGGGACGCGGATCGGAGCGATCTGCGGGGTGCCGCGTTCGGCGACGAGGGAGTCGTAGATGGGGGTGTCCGGGAAGGAGGGCGCGGAGTAGTAACCGCCGCCATAAGTGGAGCGGGGGGAGGTCATGGACCTAAGTTAAGCCCACGACTTCACCGGGTCCATAGCGAGGTGCCCCCAACACCGCCCTGACCTGCATATTCGCAGGTCAGGGCCACAGCTTTCACTTCATGTTCACGTGCACGATTCGCCACTTCCGCCCCGTCTTGCTCCTACTCGTACTCGCCGGTTGGCCGGTGCACCGATGTGGAGCCGGAGGTCCGCCGGCCGCCCACCGGTCCCGTGCTGACAGAGCGTCACAACATGGTGACCTCGGATGACATGGTTTCGGGTGGGGACGACCGGTTTCAGACGTCGCTCGGGCGGGCATAGGTACGGCCCTTCCATGACGCCCCGCGTCCGCGGTAGTGCTGCACGGCCGAGTCGACGGTCATCAGGAGATAGAGCAGTGCGGTGAGCGGAAGCAGCGGCGCGAGGGCGGGCGGCTGCCGGTAGTAGCGCAGCATCGGCAGGTACGTGGCGGTCATCAGCAGCCAGGCCAGCCCCCCGGCCCAGGCGACGGCGGGCCTCCCGGCGGCGAGGCCCCCGAGGAGGGCGGCCGGCGGCACGAGGTAGACGAGGACCAGTCCGGCCACCGTCCCGGCCAGCAGCGCGGGCTGGTGGCGGAGTTGGGCGTACGCGCTGCGCGAGACCATCCGCCACAGGTCGGCGAGGGAGTCGTACGGGCGCACGCTGTCGACCCGCTCCGCGAGGCCGAGCCAGATCCGCCCGCCGGCGCGCTGGACGGCGCGGGCGAGGGAGACGTCGTCGATGACGGCCTGGCGGATCGAGTCCGGCACTCCGGCCCGTACGGCCGCCTCGGTGCGCAGCAGGACGCAGCCTCCGGCGGCGGCCGCGGTCCGGGCGGTCGGGTGGTTGATCCAGCGGAAGGGGTAGAGCTGGGCGAAGAAGTACACGAAGGCGGGGACGATCAGCCGCTCCCACGCACCGACGGCGCGCAGCCGGGCCATCTGCGAGACGAGGTCGAGGCCGGCGGTCGTGGCCGCGGCGACCAGCTCGCGCAGGCTGTCCGGCTCGTGGGCGATGTCGGCGTCCGTGAGGAGGAGGTAGGCGGGGGGCTGCGCGGACGGGTCCGACCGGACGGCGGCCGGGGTCACCGCGTGGGTGATGCCGTGGCGCAGCGCCCAGAGCTTGCCGGTCCAGCCGGGGTCGGGATCGCCGGGGGAGAGGACGGTGAGGGGGAGTCCGGGATGCGCCTCGGCGAGCCGGCGGGCCAGGGCGGCGGTGCCGTCCGAACTCCCGTCGTCGACCAGGATCACCTCGGCCTCGCCGGGATAGTCCTGCGCGAACAGCGTGGGCAGGCTCCGCGGCAGGACCGCGGCCTCGTCCCTGGCCGGGACGATGATCGCGACGGACGGCCAGTGGGCGGGCGCGTGTCGCGGAGGCAGTCGGTTGTCGGTCCGCCAGAACATGCCTTGGCCGAAGGTGAGCCAGAGCCAGGCGGCGAGCGAGACGCAGGCGGCGACGAGGAGGGGACCCATCCCGGCAGTGTCCCGCGCGGGGCGGCCCGCGGCGGGTCGGGACACCGGCGGGTCGGGACACCGGCCTTCTGCCGCATCGGAGCGCTCGGGGGCCGCGGTGCCGTTGGCCCTGGCCGGACAGGGGCATCGACTAAGGTGACCAGGTGAAGATCGCCCTCATGGACTCCGGTATCGGCCTCCTCGCGGCGGCCGCCGCGATGCGGCGGCTGCGGCCGGACGCCGAGCTGGTGCTGTCGTGCGACCCCGACGGGATGCCCTGGGGTCCGCGGACCCCGCAGGACCTCACCGGGCGGGCGCTCGACGTCGCCCGCGCCGCCGCCGCGCACCGTCCGGACGCGCTGATCGTGGCCTGCAACACCGCCTCCGTCCACGCGCTGCCCGCGCTGCGCGCGGAGCTGGAGCCCGTGATCCCGGTCATCGGGACCGTGCCGGCGATCAAGCCCGCCGCGCTCGCCGGAGGGCGAGTGGCCATCTGGGCCACCCCCGCCACCACCGGCAGCCCCTACCAGCGCGGGCTCATCCGGGACTTCGCCGACGGGGCACGGGTCACCGAGGTGCCCTGCCCCGGACTGGCCGACGCCGTCGAGGCCGCGGACGAGGTCGCCGTCGTACGGGCCGTGGCCGCGGCCGCCGCGCTGACCCCGGCCGACGTCACCGACGTGGTGCTCGGCTGCACGCACTACGAGCTGGTCGAAGCCCCCATCCGGGCCGCCCTCGCGGCCCGCACGGGCGGCGCCCGTCTCGTCTACCACGGCTCCGCCGGGCCCGTCGCCGTGCAGGCGCTGCGCCGCCTCGGCGCCCGGCCCGAACCGGGCCTGCCGCTCACAGGCGGCCTGACCGTCCTGCTGAGCGGCCGTCCGGGCGCCCTTCCGGCAGCCGCCCTCGGTTACGCCGAAGGCCGCCTCCTGGCTGGTCGGAACGCGGCCGTCGGGGGATGACCCCGAGACGAGCCCCGCTTGCCGGGGGTCACGTCCGGGTCGGTCAGCGGCCCTGATTCGTTCGAGGGCCCTCCGCGAGGCGTAGTGCCAGGTCGCGCAGCGCGGCCGCGTCCAGGGTGCGGTCCGCGAAGCCCGGCAGGGGGACGTGCAGCGGGGTGGTCCAGGTGTCGGGGATCGCCGCGCGGCCGTAGCGGGCCCCGGCCAGGGTGCCGGTGACCGCGGCCACCGTGTCGGTGTCGCCGCCCAGGTCCACGGCGGCCCGTACGGCGTCCGCGAAGCCGGTCGTGGTGCGCAGCGCCCACACCGCCGAGCCCAGGCAGGGCCAGACCGCCCCGTTGAACTCGGTGGCCAGCTCCGGGTGCCAGTCCGGGGCGAGGACCCGGGCGTACCGCTCGCGGTGGCCGGGGTGCACGGCCTCCAGCGTCGCGGGAAGCGCGGCCAGCGGATCGGCTCCGTCCAGGGCCACCCTGACGAGCTCGTGCAGGACGGCCGTGCCCTCCCACGCGGCCCGGTCCCCGTGGGTGAGCGCCGCGATCCGCCGGGCCGCGCCGCCGCAGTGCCCAGCGCGTGGCCTTCGGCTCCCGGAACCTGCACCGCTTCGTGACCCTCCGCCGTCCGGCCCTGCGCGACGCGCTGATCAGCCTCCTGCCCGGCTAGAGGTGTCAGGAGGTGTCTTGAGCCCGTCGTCGCATCGCCCCGGAGAGCCGGTGGCGTGCGTGCGGATCGTGAGTACGCTGCTACACATGACGGTTCACCCCCCGGGTCCGCTCTGGACGGGCCGGGCATCCAACCGCGTGCAGTGGCTGCTCGCGGGGGCCGGTGTGGCCTGCCTGGCGCTCGGCGTCGAGCTCGCCGTCGACTACGCCTGGGACGTGGGCATCGTCGCGCTCCTCATGGCGGTGATCGGTTGCCTCGCCGTGGGCCTGCTCATCCTCTTCGGCACCCTGGCCTTCGTCCACGTGGCCGTCACCGTGGACGCCGAGGTGATGGAGGTGCGCTGCGGGCACATCGGCGTGCCCCGCCGGAAGATCCGGCTGGCCGAGGTGACGTCCGCCGAGTTCCTGCCCCGGATCACCCCCCAGCAGTGGGGCGGCTGGGGCTACCGGTGGCGCCCGGAGAAGGGGACCGCCGTCATCGTCCGGCGCGGCGAGGGCCTGGAACTGAGGCTCGGGGACGGAAAGCTGTTCACCGTCACCGTGGACGACGCCGAGAACGCGGTACGCGTGATCCGCACCCATCTGCGCGCCCTCGCCCACTGAGCCGAACACCGCAGCCCACCGGCACAGCAGGGGGACGTACACTCCGCCAGATGAGCAGCAGTGCGACCCGCCCGGCGGGGAACGAGCCCCCGAAGCCCGCCGACCCGACCGGGGCGGGACCGGAAACGGAAGCGGAAACGGAAGCGGAAGCGGAAACGGAAGCGGAAGCGGAAACGGAAGCCGCAGTGGACGTGGACGTGGAACCCGGATCGGTCCGCGCCCGCCGGTGGGCCGGCCGGCTGAAGCGCCCCGCGCTCGCCGTCGTGTCCGGCGTGCTCCTCTACCTCAGCTTCCCGCCCCGCCCCCTGTGGTGGCTGGCCCCCTTCGCGCTCGCCCTGCTCGGCTTCTGCCTGTACGGGCGCCGCGCGCGGGCCGGCTTCGGTCTGGGCCTCCTGCACGGACTCGCCTTCCTGCTGCCCCTGCTCGTCTGGACCGGCGAGGGCGTCGGCCCGGTCCCGTGGCTGGCCCTCGTCACCCTCGAATCGCTCCTGATCGGATTCACGGCCCTGGGGATCTCCCTGGTCAGCCGGCTTCCCGCCTGGCCGCTGTGGGGCGCCGCCGTCTGGATCGCCGGCGAGGCGCTGCGCGCCCGCGCCCCCTTCGGCGGCTTCTCCTGGGGGAAGCTCGCCTTCGGCCAGCCCGACGGGATCTTCCTGCCGCTCGCCGCGCTCGGCGGCACCCCGCTGCTCTCCTTCGCCGTGGCCCTGTGCGGATTCGGGCTCTACGAGGTCGTGCGCGTCGGCACGGGCACCCGCCGGGCCACCGCCGCGCTGCTCGCCGCCACCGCCGTGGCCGCCCCGCTCGCCGGGGCACTCGCCGCCCGGCCGCTGGTATCGGACGCGGCCGAGGACGGCACCGTCACGGCCGCCGTCATCCAGGGCAACGTTCCGCGGTCCGGTCTGGACTTCAACTCCCAGCGCCGCCAGGTCCTGGACAACCACGCCAACCGCACCCTCCAGCTCGCCGAGGACGTCAAGCTCGGCAAGGTGGCGAAACCGGACTTCGTCGTCTGGCCGGAGAACTCCTCGGACATCGACCCCTTCGCCGAGCCCGATGCCTACACGGTGATCGACAACGCCGTCAGGACCATCGGCGTTCCCGTGGCGATCGGCTCCGTGCTGGTCCCGGAGACGGGCCCGCTGCGCAACACGATGATCCTGTGGGACCCGGTCAAGGGCCCCGTCGACACCTACGACAAGCGTAAGATCCAGCCCTTCGGCGAGCGCATGCCGATGCGGTCCGTCGTCCGGCTCTTCAGCTCGGACGTCGACCGGGTGCGGCGCGACTTCGGCCCCGGCAAGGAGCCCGGCGTCTTCGACATGTCGGGCAGCGGAGTCGGCATGGTCACCTGCTACGAGGCCGCCTTCGACGACGCGGTCCGCTCCACCGTCCAGGCGGGTGCCCAGGTCCTCGCGGTGCCCAGCAACAACGCGACCTTCGGCCGCACCGAGATGACCTACCAGCAGCTCGCCATGGACCGCGTCAGGGCCGTCGAGCACAGCCGGACCGTGCTGGTCCCGGTCACCAGTGGGGTCAGCGCCGTCATCCGCCCCGACGGCAAGGTCGTCAGCCAGACCAAGATGTTCACCGCCGACGCCCTGGTCGAGGCGATCCCGCTGCGGTCGAGCCAGACCCCCGCCACCCGCTTCGGCCCGCTCGCCGAGTACTTCCTGTTGGCCGTCGCCGCCTTCGGGCTCGGCTGGACGCTGGTCCGCCGGGTCGCCAGGGCCTCCTAGGCGCGCGGGCCTCGTAGGGTCGGGGGATGACCACACCCGATTTCATCCGGACCCTGCGCGCCAGCGCCGGGCACCAGCTGCTCCTGCTCCCCGGGGTGACCGCCATCGTCGTCGACGACGACGGGCGGGTCCTGCTCGGGCGGCGCGCCGACACCGGGCGGTGGTCGGTGATCGGCGGGATCGCCGAGCCGGGGGAGCAGCCTGCCGAAACGGCGGTGCGCGAGGTGTACGAGGAGACGGCGGTGCGGTGCGTCCCCGAACGGGTGGTACTGGTGGAGATGCTGCCGCCGATCACCTATCCGAACGGGGACGTCTGCCAGTTCCAGGACATCACCTTCCGCTGCCGGGCCACCGGCGGGCGGGCCCGGGTCAACGACAACGAGTCGCTGGAGGTGGCCTGGTTCGCGCCCGACGCGCTGCCCGAGCCGCTGGAGTCCTTCGCCGTGGACCGGATCCGCCGGGCCCTGCGGGACGAGCCGACCTGGTTCTCGGCATCCGACGTGACGTTGGCCGAGCCCGAGCCCGAGACAGAGCCGCAGTCCTAGCCGCAGGCCCGGCCCGCGCGTGGCCGAGGCCTCAGTCGCTGTCGGAGGCCTCGCGGTAGAGCTCCACGGCCTGGTCGCCCATGACTGCGCTGTACGAGACCTCCGGGACGTCCCCACCGCCCTGGTAGCCGCCGAGCACGCCCGCCAGGGCGCCGTCGACGAGCCAGGGGCTGCCGCTGGTCCCGCCGCTGAGGTCCGGGCACTCGATGCGGCGCTGCGTCTCGGAGAACAGGGTCGTGGTGTTGGCGCAGTGCAGCGGGGAGTCGTCGCTGCTCGGGTAGCCGACGATGGAGAACGCGGCGTCGTCCGGCTGCTCCGCGGCCACCGGGAAGGCGCCGACCACGTCCTCGACCGACTCGTCCTGCCGGCCGTCGGCGGGGACCACCGTCGCGAAGGCGATGTCGTCGTCCGGGTTCCGGCCGTTCGTCCAGTCCGGCGCCACGTACGCGCTGGTCAGCTTCCACAGCCCGTACGGGGCCTCGCCGTCCCGGTAGCCGGGCGCGAAGTAGGTGCCGTCCAGGCTGTCCAGGCAGTGCGCGGCGGTGGCGATCACATCGTGGTCGTCGCTGCGCACCACGGCGGCGGTGCAGAAGTGCCCGCCGTCGAGGCCGCCCGCGAAGAGCGCGCCGACCCGCCCGGCCGTGGCGTCGGCGGCGGCCGTGGTGGTGACTCCGAGCGGCGGCTCGGCGACCGCGGCGGGGATGTTCAGGCTCAGCAGGGCAGTCATCGAGGCCAGTGCCAGGAGGATCCGGGTCGCACGCCTGCCACGGGCGCGGGGGCGGCGTTCCGGTCGGGAGGGGATGCGCTGGATCATGTGCAGAGCTTCTCGGGCGAACCTGTGCCCGGGGCCCGGTCTTCCCTGAGAATCGGCTGTGAATCAGGGATTCCGGTGTGGTTCTCACCTGGTTCTCAGAAAACCGCGCACGGCCCGGCGCGGCCGGGGGCGGCGGTGCGGCCCCCTCAACGCCGTTCGTACACCGTCACCTGGCGGCGGCAGCATCGCCACCACCGAGACCCCGACCGCGACCAGCACGAGGGCCCCGTCCGCCGCCCGGGCCCGGCGGCCGGGAGCAGCGAGACCACAGCAGGGCCGAGGGCCCGGCGCCCCCGTGACCAGGGGGTACGAGGTAGTACGCCCCGTTGACGGCGTCCACCGTGCCCGGCATGTGCCAGATCTCGCCGGTGGAGCGCTCCGCCACCTGCCAGGTCGCCGCCTCGTCCCGCCACACGCTGCGGGCGCCCGCCTGTGCGGACGGCGGATATGTGGGATGTCATGAAGGCGTACGGGCCCTCGGTCAACAGTTCGGGCGGAAACCACCAGTCTATGGACGACACGGACGGTTTACGGACCGGCTGTTGTGCACGACGGAGCGTGATCACGGGGCCCGCCCGCCCCTAGCCTCGCGGCAGAAGGTACGCAGAAGGCACACAGGAGTACGAACGAGGGGCGGTACCCGGTGAACTGGCTGATCCACGACTACCGCGAGAGCGATCTCGCGGCCGTTGTCCATCTGATCGACACCACGGCCGAGCTCGGCCAGGAGTCCGTCTTCTCCCTGGCCGAGTGCATCAGCGCCCTCACCGACCGGCAGCCCTGCGTGGTCGCCGTCCACCAGGGCGTTCCGATCGGGGCCGCGCTGGCCTGCGTCACCGGCGAACGGGCCTGGGTGATGCGCATCGCCATCGCCGCCGGCTGGCGCGGCCGGGGACTGGCCAGCGCCCTGCTCGTGGAGCTGGAGCGCCGACTCATAGCCGCGCGCGTGGGCCGCATCGCCTACGTCCTGCCCGAGGAGGACCTGCTCGGCGAAGGACTGCTCAACGCCGGTTACACCCGGCAGCCCGCCGTCGCCTACTTCGAGAAGACCGAGCCGCTGCACGGACCGGCCGCGGGCCTCCTCGACGACCTCGGCGGCCGCTTCCTCCCCAACGACCTGTGGGCCAAGGTCGCCGGCATGGAGAAGGAGAAGGACCTCATCGAGCGGCGCGTGGTGCTGCCGCTGGCCGAGCCCGAGCGGGCCGCCGCGCACGGGGTCCGGCCGCCGCGCGCCATCACTCTGTTCGGCCCGCCCGGCACCGGCAAGACCACCTTCGCCCGCGCCATCGCCTCCCGGCTCGGCTGGCCCTTCGTGGAACTGCTGCCCTCCCGGCTGGCCGACGAGGGCAACCTCGCCACCGCGCTGCGCGACGCGTTCTCCCGGATCGCCGAGCTGGAGCGGGTGCTCGTCTTCATCGACGAGGTCGAGGAGATCGCACCCGTGCGCACCGAGCCCGCGCAGCCCGGCGGGATCCACGGGGTGACCAACGAGCTGCTCAAGCTGATACCCGGCTTCCGGGAGGGTGACGAACGGCTGCTGGTCTGCGCGACCAACTCCATCCGCTCGCTCGACCCGGCCTTCCTGCGGCCCGGCCGCTTCGACTACCTGATCCCGATCGGCACCCCGGACGCGGGCGCCCGCGCCGCGATCTGGGCCCGCTACACGGCGGGGCGCGGTGATGTGGACGTGGCGGCGCTGGTGGAGGCCAGCGAGCTGTTCACCCCGGCCGACATCGAGCACGCGGCGCGGATCGCGGCGCAGGTGTCCTTCGAGCGGGACCTGGAGGCGGTGGGCGCGCGGGGCGCGGCGGCGGCGCAGCTGGGCGCGAGCACGGAGGACTACCTGGCGGCGGTCGCGCAGTGCAGGCCGACGGTGACCCCGGCGATGACGGGGGAGTTCGCGGCGGACATCGTCGCGCACGCCAGGTTCTGAGCCCGGACGTGCAAATGGCCCGCAGCCACTCCCCAAAGCGGCTGCGGGCCTCCCGCGCGGACTTGTGATCCGTTGCGGGACGACCACGTTCCGGTTGGGGGTGTATCGCCGGCTGGAACGTGGACGTGAAGGGTGCCGGGGAGGCGTCCTGCGCGCTCTCCTCGACACCTTCGAGTCAACCAGCGAGGGGGGTGCGGGCACCTCGGCCGGACGGTCCCGAACGGCAGGCCGGAAGCACGGCTCCACCCGTCGGGCCGTAGGCCGAAAGGAGGACCGGGGTTAGGGTCGGGGCATGGCCTTCGTCGTCTTCATGACCATCCCCGGGCTGGCGCTGCTGCTGACCGCCATGGCCTTCCTCGACCTGGCGCTGGAACGCGCGGGCCGCGCCGGACTGCTGCCGTGGCGCTGGAACGGCCGGAAGGGGCAGATGTCCTCGACCGGCTTCGAGCAGCTGCACGCGAGCTTCTCGCCGGGCAAGCAGAACGAGCTCAAGGAGCGGCAGAGCGCCCTCGTCATGCGCGACGACGAGGAGGACGGCGCTCCGCCCCGCTCCCGGGTGGACCTCGACGGCGGCCGAGCGGTGATCCGGCTGCCGGCTACGGGCGGCAGCGGTACGTGAACTCCGCCGCGGCCGTCCGCTGCGCCGGGGACACCAGCTGCAGTTCGGCCTCGGCGGGGTAGGTTCCCGCGCCCTGGAAGGTCCACAACAGGTGCAGCCGGGCCTCGTGCTGCCCGCTGGGCACCCGCTCCGTCAGCTGCGCCGAGCGCGTGCCGTCACTGCGCAGCCAGCGGTAAGTGAGCACCCCCGCACGCCCGTTGGTCCGTACGACGGCCACCACGTCGGCGGTCGTGTCGCAGGCCGGGCCATTGGGGTCGGTGGCGACCGTGACGTCGCGGAC
Source organism: Streptomyces sp. GL_140 (assembly GCF_057834465.1). Taxonomy (NCBI): domain Bacteria; kingdom Bacillati; phylum Actinomycetota; class Actinomycetes; order Kitasatosporales; family Streptomycetaceae; genus Streptomyces; species Streptomyces sp. GL_140. Next base: position 1,174,294 of record NZ_CM174404.1, on the reverse strand, counting down.
CTCCAGGGCGGGTCCGTAGTGCCGCCAGCCGAGGTAGACGAGGACGGCGAGCAGGACCACGGCGGCGAGGGTGTAGCGCCGCCATTCGCCCGGCCGACGGCGCGGGGCGGGTGCCGGGTCCAGCGGGAACGGCAGCGGGAGCGCGGCCGTCACCCCCGGCCCGAACCGCAGCACGGACCCCTCGACGCGGTCCGGCCGGGCGCCGCCGCCCGGGGTCTCCAGCGGCCGGGTCGGGTCCTCCGGAGGGGTCACGCCCTCCCGCAGGGTCACGCCCTTCCGCAAGGTCACGTCCTCGCGCAGGGTCACGTCCTCCTGCGGGGTCGCCTCCTCCCTGCGGGTCACGTCCTCGCCCGGTGTCGCCAACCGCTGGGTCCCGGCCGGATCCTGGTGCGGTCCGGTGATCCAGTGGCTGCCGAGCACGGTGGCGCTGTAGTCGTCTTCGCCCTGCGGGGCGCGGGGGTCGCTCATCGGGGCACCGGTACGCAGGCCTGGAACTGGTAGGTCGCGTAGGCGTACCGCGTGGGCGCGGCGGGCGCGGTGGAGACACGGACCGTCAGGTAGCAGGCGCTGCCCCCGCGCGGTCGGGTGTGCGCCTGCGACACGCCGGTCGGCGATCCGGCGGGGGCGGTGAGGCGGTCGGTGCCGTTCGCGACGGCGAGGTCGTTCGGCGCGCTGCCGAGGAACCATTCGAGTGTCACGGTGGCGGGTCCGCCTTTCGCGTTGAGGCTCACGGTCGCGTCCACCGTCGCGCGCCCGGGTTTGAGGCCGACGGACACGCCGGAGACGCTCACGCCCGGAGTCGGAGTCGGTGTGGGCGTCGGGGACTTGGTGGCTGTGGGCGTCGGCGCCCAGCTGTAGCTCGGCGTGGCCGATGCGGACGCGGACGTCGAGGGCGTCGTACTGGGCGACGGGCTCGGGCTCGCGCTCGGGCTGCCGCTCTCGCTCGGCGACGCCGACGGGCTGGGGAGGGTTATCGGGGAGGCCGGGGCGTCACCCGCGGCGCTGGAAGTGGCGAACGCGTTCAGCGCCTTGGCTCCGCCCGGCTCCGCACCGACCGCCTGGTAGCCCAGTACGGCCATCACCCCCAGCACCAGCGTCGCCCCGGCCGCGACCAGGCCGCGCCGGCCCGGGGTCCACCCGGAGGACGGGGGCTTCGGCAGGGTCGTCGTGGCCAGTGCGGTGGTGCCTTGCGCGGAGACTCCGGCCGAGGGGAACAGCAGCGGCAGCAGGGCCGCAAGCGCGGCGAGCTTGCGCTGCCCGCGCTCCTCCCAGTCGGGCCCGTACGCGGCCTGCGCCACGCCCTCCAGCTCCGCCACGAAGGCCTCGGCGTCCGCCGGGCGCTGCTCGGGGTCCTTCGCCAGGCCCCGCCGGATCAGCGGACGCACCGGCTCCGGGGCCTCGGTCTCGGGGACCGGCGCCTCGACGTGCTGGACCGCGAGTTCGGCGAAGCTCTGCCCGTCGTAGGGCTTGCGGCCGGTCAGGCACTCGAAGAAGGTCGCCGTCGCGGCGTACACGTCGGCCGCGGGGGAGGCCGGACGGCCCTGCCACTGCTCGGGGGCCATGTAGGCGGGCGTACCCGCGGCCCCGGGGGTGGCGCCGAGCGGAGTGGCGATCCCGAAGTCCACGAGCTTGGAGGTGCCGTCGGCCGCCACCAGGACGTTCGCCGGCTTGTAGTCGCGGTGGACCACACCGGAGCGGTGGGCGTCGGCCAGCCCGAGCAGGGAGCCCTTGAGCAGGACCAGCGCCGCTTCGGGGCCGGTCCGCCCGCTCTGCTTGAGCAGCGCGTTCAGCGGGATCCCGTCGACGAGCTCCATCACGATGGCGGCGCCGCCGGGCGCCTCCACGTACTCGTACAGCCCGACCACGTACGGGGAGCGCAGATCGCCGAGCAACTGGGCCTCGGCCCGGAACTCCCGGACGAAGGCCGGGTTCTCGAGCATCCGGTCGCTCAGGTACTTCACCGCCACCGCGGTGCCGGTGCCCTCGTGGACGGCGAGCACCACGCGGCCGCTGGCGCCCGTGCCGAGCTCGCGTATCTCCGAGTAACCGGGAACCGACCACATGCCGTTCATGCCTTTCCCCCTGCCGTGGCGTGACCGCGCCCCGGGGCCGGTCGTCCCAGGCGATCGGCCATCACCTGGGACACATTCCCGCCACGGCTGGTTCCCGGCCGCGCGGTGCTCTCGGCGGGGAAGGGGCGGGGCGGGACCTCAGGCGGCCGCGGCCCGCGCGCCGATCATGGCGTGCAGCCGGTCGGCCGCCGCGCGTCCGAAGTCGGGATCGTTGATGTGGGTGTCGTAGTCGTAGAGCCGGGCGGCGCTGCCCCGCAATCCGTCACGCAGTGCCGAGAACAGCGCCCGGTCCGCGTGGGGGTCATGGTAGGGGCCGCCGGGCGCGCCGAGCGTGGACAGTCCGCGAAGTGGGACGCAGACGGCCGTGGGGCCGGTGGCCGCACGGAGTTTGGAGGCGACCCGGCGGCCGAGTTCGGCGCATTCGGCCTCGGTCGTACGGATCACCGTGATGGAAGGGTTGTGGACGCGGATCCGGCGGTAGCGGACTCTCTCGGGCAGGCTCTCCATCGGCCCGAACTTCACCATGTCCAGCGCTCCCAGGCTCACCACCTGGGGGATCCCGGCCCGCCCGGCCGCGCTGAGCCGGTCGGGACCGGCGGTGAGGATGCCGCCGCACAGTTCGTCGGCGAGCTCGCTGAGCGTGAGGTCGAGGACGCCCGCGAAGATCCCCTGGCCCGCCAGTTTCTCCAGCGTGCGACCGCCGGTGCCGCTGACGTGGAAGACCAGCACCTCGTAGCCGAGCTCGGTCAGCCGCTCACGGGCGGCGTCCACGCCGATCGTGGTCACCCCCGCCATGCTCGCCGCGATCAGTGGACGACTGCCCTCGCCCAGCTTGGCCGGCCGCCGCAGTTCCATGGAGGCGCGCTCGAACCCCTTGGCCATCGCGGCGACGGCCTCGACGGCGTTGGTCAGGACCGGTGCGGAGATGCTGTTGATCCCCGCGATGTCCACGATGCTGTACATCATCGTGATGTCCGCGGAACCGACGTACGGGGCCACGTCCCCGGACGCCATCGACGAGACCATCACCTTCGGAACGCCCAGCGGCAGCGCGCGCATCGCCCGCGTGGCGATGGAGGTCCCGCCGCTGCCTCCGATCGCGAGGACTCCGTGGAGCCGCCCTTCGGCGTGCAGGCGTAAGAGGGTCGCTTCCGCGCCCTGGGCCATCGTGGTCACGGCCGCACCCCGGTCGGCGGCCGCGCGGAGCTCCGAGAGTTCCGTTCCCGCTGCCCGCGCGACCGCTTCACGCGGCACATCGGCGGGCACCCGGGGCTCGTCCATGATTCCTGTGTCGACCATGACCACTTCGACGCCGGCGCGCAACAGCCTCTCGCGCAGCCAGCCGTACTCCACACCCTTGGTGTCCAGGGTTCCCACCAGCACGACGTTCGTCATATGTGCAATGTCCATGCAGATAGGGTTTGTTGGCAAGTAAAGGGCGGGTCAACCCTCATTCTCCAAGAGTTCCGACAATCGCTCCAGAAAAGGGATTTGAGACACCACCAGTTTGTTTCTGGCCATCGGGGGAGAAAACCACTCCACCCGGTCCAGCTCGGGGAACTCCGCGGTACGTCCCGATTTCGGCGGCCATTCCATGGTGAATGTTCCCGGTACCGCCAGTGCCGGATCGAGATCCGCCCGTACCGCCCAGATCGTCACCAGCTTCCCGCCGATCATCCGCACCTCGCCCAGTGGCAGGTACGGGCCCTCGGGCGGCGGCAGCCCGAGCTCCTCCTCGAATTCCCGGCGGGCCGCGTCGACCGCGGTCTCCTCGGGGCCGTACTCGCCCTTTGGGATCGACCAGGCGCCCGCGTCGCGCCGCTCCCAGAGCGGGCCGCCCATATGGCCGATCAGTACTTCGACGCCTGTGGCCCCGGATTCCCTGAACAGGAGCAGACCGGCGCTCCGTTTGGTGGTCATGCGTTCATGTATGCCCCCGTGCGGCGGGAGTCAGTGCTCGTACGGGGGCGGGTACGGGTACAGGTGCGGGCACCGGTGCCCGTGCGGGCTCAGTGCTCGTGCGGTCCCTGGCGGTGGACCGGGCCGTGGGAATCCGCGCAGTGCGGGTCGGCCGGTTCCTCACCCGGGCGGCCGACGGTGAGCAGGGAGTCCTGGGCGTGGTCCACCTGGAGCGTGGTGTGCGTGATCCCGTACTCCTTGGCCAGCAGCGCCTCCAGATCCCGGCGCACGGCGTGGCAGTCGCCCTCCTCGGCCACCAGCACGTGCGCGGACAGCGCCGCCTGGCCGGAGGTGATGGTCCAGATGTGCAGGTCGTGGACCTCGGTGACCGGCGGCTGCCCGACGAGGCGGTCGCCGACCGCGTCCGGGTCCACATGGGCCGGAGCGGCCTCCAGGAGGATCCGTCCGGACTCGCGGACCAGACCGTAGCCCGCCTTGACCATCAGGACGACCACGACGAGCGAGGCGATCGAGTCGGCCTGCCGGAACCCGGTGGTGAGCACGATCAGACCGGCGACCGCGGTGCCGATGAAGGCGAACAGGTCGTTGAGGATGTGCTGGTACGCGCCCTCGACGGCCAGCGAAGTGCGGTTCGCCTTCGAGATGCACCAGGCCGCCGCGATGTTCACGACGATGCCCGCGAGCGCCGTGACCAGGACCAGCCCGCCCTCCACGGGAGGCGGATCGAGCAGTCGGCGTACCGCCTCGTACGCCAGCCAGACCGCCAGCAGCAGCAGGGTGAGCCCGTTGGCCTGCGCCGAAAGTATCTCCGCGCGCTTGAGGCCGTACGTGAAACCGCCGCGCGCCGGCCGGGCCGCCAGCCGCATCGCGATCAGCGCGAGGACGATCGAGACGGCGTCGGTCAGCATGTGCGCGGCGTCGGAGATCAGGGCCAGGGAGTGCGCCAGGACGCCGATGACCACCTCGACGGCCATGAAACCGACGATCAGGCCGAGGGAGATGCCGAGCCAGCGGCGGTCCGCGTCCAGGGAGACGCCGTGGCTGTGGCCGCCGTGGCCGTGGTCGTGGGCGCCGCCGCCGTGGGAGTGGCCGTCGTCGTGCGCGTGCCCGTCGTGGCCGGTGGTGGCGTCGTGCTCGTGCGGCGCGTGGTCCTGCGCGCTCATGGCGTCCCCCGTCAATCGTTCCGTGTTCCCGCCGGATCCGGCCGGATGCGTCGCCTGAAGTGAAGCGCACCTACCGAAGATGGGCAAAGGCTGCAACGGGGACCGTTGTCATTACCTATAACGCCCCTTTGACCTGCGGTGATGCCGAGCCCTGCCGAGCGGGTCGGATCGTGGGAAAATCTCCCCATGGTCCAGCGCCACGGTGCGGCGACCGCGCCCGAACTCGTACTCGAAACCGACCGTGGCTCGACCGCGATGAGCCCTCGCCGGACGTACCACGTCGGCCGCGACCCCCTCTGCGAGATCTGCCTCGACGACGCCCGCGTCTCCTGGCACCACGCGGTCCTGCGCCCCGACGGCGACCACTGGACGCTGGAGGACGAGGGCAGCACCAACGGCACCTGGGCCGACGGCCACCGCGTCCAGGAATGGGCCGTCGGGGTCGGCAGCGAACTGCGCTTCGGCAGCGCCGCCGACGGCCCGCGGGTCCGCTTCGTCGACCCCGCCCCGGGCACCTCCCACCCCTCCTCGGTCTCCCATCCGGGCCTGACCAGCACCTTCCGCCGGCCGACCACGGTCCGCCCGCTCGCCGCCAAGGCCGCCGTCCGGATCGGCCGCGCCCCCGACAACGACCTCGTCATAGACGACCTCGTCGTCTCCCGCCGGCACGCCGAACTGCGCGCCCTCGCGGACGGCACCTACGAGATCGCCGACCTCGGCAGCCACAACGGCACCTACCTCAACGGCGCCCGCGTCGACCACGCCGCCATCGGCGAAGGCGACATCGTCGGCATCGGTCACTCCGCCTTCCTCCTCGTCGGCGACCAGCTGCAGGAGTACGTCGACACCGGCGAGGTCTCCCTCGACGTCCAGGACCTCGGCGTCGCCGTCGACCAGGGCCGCAAGACCCTCCTCGACCAGGTCTCCTTCCCCGTCGGCGCCAAATGCCTGCTCGCCGTCGTCGGCCCCAGCGGAGCCGGCAAGTCCACCCTGCTCGGCGCGCTCACCGGCCTGCGCCCCGCCGACCGGGGAACCGTCCTCTACGACGGGCGCGACCTCTACCGCGACTACGCCGAACTGCGCAGCCGCATCGGCCTCGTCCCGCAGGACGACATCCTGCACGGCCAGCTCACCGTCCGCCGCGCCCTCGCCTACGCCGCCGAACTGCGCTTCCCGCAGGACACCGCCAAAGCCGAACGCGAGGCCCGGGTCGACGAGGTGATCGGCGAACTCGGCCTCCAGCAGCGCGCCGACCAGCCCATCCACAGCCTCTCCGGCGGCCAGCGCAAACGCGTCTCCGTCGCCCTGGAACTGCTCACCAAGCCCTCGCTGCTCTTCCTCGACGAGCCCACCTCCGGTCTCGACCCCGGCATGGACCGCTCGGTGATGCACATGCTGCGCGGCCTCGCCGACGACGGCCGGACCGTCATCGTCGTCACCCACAGCGTGCTCAGCCTCGACGTCTGCGACCAGCTGCTGGTCCTCGCACCGGGCGGACGCATCGCCTACTTCGGCCCGCCCCAGGAAGCGCTGGCCTTCTTCGGCTTCGCGGAGTGGCCGGAGGCGTTCGAGGCGTTCGAGGACCAGCAGGGCCGCGACTGGGCCGGGGAGTACCGCGCTTCACCGGCCCACCGCCGGCACGTCGAAGTCACCGCACGCCAGCCCCTGCTCGCCGGGCAGGGATCCGGACGGCCGACCGGAGCCCCGGCGCACGCGCCGCCGAAGGCACAGAGCTGGGGCTCCCAGCTGTCTACCCTGGTCCGCCGCTACGGCGCCGTGCTCGGCGCCGACCGGACCTTCCTCATCATCATGATCGCGCTGCCGTTCATGATGGGCGCCATGGCCCGCGCACTCGCCGGGAACACCCTCACCGCCGAGACGGCGCTGAACGCCCTGCTCATCCTGTGCATCGGCGGCGTGCTCACCGGCGCCGCCAACGCCGTCCGCGAGCTCATCAAGGAACGGGTGATCTACCAGCGCGAGCGCGCCGTCGGGCTGTCCCGCTCCGCCTACCTGATGTCGAAGGTGGTGGTGCTCGGCACGATCACCGTCCTGCAGGCCGCGGTGCTGACCGTCGTCGCTCTCGGCGGAGTCAACCTCAACGCCCCGGGAGGCAAGGGCGTCTTCATGCCCCCGCTCATCGAGATCGCCCTCGCCGTGGCCCTGCTGTCCTTCACCGCCATGATGCTCGGCCTGATGATCTCCGCCCTGGTCCGCAAGGAGGAGGTCACGATGCCGCTCCTCGTCCTGATCGCCATCGTCCAGGTCGTCTTCTGCGGCACCCTGCTGAAACTCACCGGTGTACCCGTCATCGAACAGCTGGCGTGGTTCGCGCCCTCCCGATGGGCGATGGGCGCGATGGCCGGCACCATCGACCTCGCCCGGATCGTCCCCGGCAAGCTCACCAGCGACCCGCTCTTCGCCCACGAGAAGGGGGTGTGGCTGCTCAACATGGGCATGCTCGTGGCCCTGTCCGTGCTCTTCGGAATCGTGGTCCTGCGGCTGCTGCGCCGCCACGAGCCCGCGATCATGCGGAAGTAGGGCGGATGACGACTCCTGGAGGGGCTCCCGACTTCCGGCCCACCCACGTCGTGCCCCAGGACGGTCTGCCCGCCTGGGAGGGGCCCGACCTGTCCCGGCCGACCACCGCCCTGGACGCCTTCCTGCCCGTGCGGCTGCTGGCCCGCCGCGGCGAATGGGGGGAGATCCTGTGCGCCAACGGCTGGTCCGCCTGGGTGGACGGACGCCTGCTGGTCGCCGTCCCGCAGCCCCCGCCGACCGGCGGCCGCCCGATCACGCGCACCGAGGACCCGCAGCCGCTGCTCGCGGCCGCCTGCGACGAGCTGGACCGCTACCGGCGCGCGGTGGCGGAGCTCGCCGCTGGGAGGGTGGACGCCGAGGCCTTCCGGCGCGTCGTACGGGGACTGCGCGCCGGGGTCGTCGTCGACGGGGAGTCGGTGTGGCTCTACGACGACACGGCGGGACGGTGGATGTACGCGGACGGGAGCCGCCTGACGACTTACGCGGTCGTCGCCGGACCGGGTGCTCCGCCCGCGCGGGAGACGCCGTCGCGGGAACCGGACACGGCAGGAGAGGGCGACGTACGAAAGAACCCGGCTGAGCCCGCGCCCGCGCACCCGCTCACCACGATCGTCACCCCGCCCCCGCCCGGGCCGGAGGCGGGATGACGGGCCCGGCGGCGGACGAGAACCCGGCGCGAGGGCGCTCGTCCGACCTGCGGGGACGGCGGATCGCCGGCTACGTGGTGGAGGAGGAGATCGGGCGCGGCGGGATGGCAGTGGTCTACCGGGCCCACGACGTACGGCTCGACCGGACGGTGGCGCTCAAGCTCCTCGCGCCCGAGCTGGCGCGCAACGACACCTTCCGGCAGCGGTTCGCGCACGAGTCGAAGGTCGCGGCGGCCATCGACCATCCGCACATCGTGCCCGTCTTCGAAGCGGGCGAGACGGACGGGCTGCTCTACATCGCCATGCGGTACGTGGCCGGCCAGGACCTGCGGGCCCTGCTGGACCGGACGGGGCCGCTGCCCGTGGGGACGGCGGCCCGGATCGCCGGGCAGGTCGCCTCGGCGCTGGACGCGGCGCACGCCCACGACCTGGTCCACCGCGACGTGAAACCCGGCAACATCCTCGTGGCCGAGGGCACCGACAGCGAACATCCGGAGCACGTCTACCTGACGGACTTCGGTCTGACGAAGAAATCGCTGTCGCTGACCGGGTTCACGAGCGTCGGCCAGTTCGTCGGAACCCTGGACTACGTCGCGCCCGAGCAGATCTCCGGGAAGCCGGTGGACGGGCGCTGCGACGTCTACAGCCTGGGGTGCGTGGTCTACGAAACCCTGACCGGCGGGCCGCCGTTCCAGCGCGACGACGACATGGCCCTGCTGTGGGCCCACCAGTACGACCCGCCGCCGGCGGTGACCTCGCGGCGGCCCGGCCTGCCGGCCGGGGTGGACGAGGTGCTGGCGCGGGCCCTGGCGAAGTCGCCGGAGGACCGGTGGGGGAGCTGCCTGGAGTTCACGGGGGCGCTTCGACGGGTGGGCGCGGCCGCGGCGGGGGCGGCGGGCGCGGGGGCGGCCGCGGATCTGCGGGGGCCGACCCGGGTGGCGGCGACCGCGGACGGGCCGCCGCCACCACCGCCGCAGTGGGCCCTGCCGGTCTTCCGGCCCGTCCAGGCCGGGGCTGGGGCCGAGGGAGCTCAGTCGCCGTCGGGGGAGGGCACGCACACGACGTGAGCGGTGACCTCGGCGTGCGAGGCCGAGGCGTACCAGCCCTTGCGGCCGCCCGCGTCGAGGACGGGGTGACTGGCCAGGACGGCGTGTCGCAGCGAGCCGTCGCGGGCGCGGTCCCAGCGCCCGGTGGAGTACCCGCCGGACTGCACGGTCGTGCCGCGCGGGCAGAACACCCGGCTGACGGAGACGGCTTCGGCGCTCGCGTCCTCGTGGCCGGTGTTGCCGGAGAGGTAGCGGGTGCCGGGCCCGGTCGCCTGGGTGGGGAGGGCGGTGGAGAGGGTCAGCGCGAGCGCGGAAAGGGCAAGCAGACCCGCGGCGTGAAGCGGCCGGAACAGGCCTTTGGTCATGTTCACGGAGGCGAGCGTGCCACGCAGAAACGATCCCCCGATGAACCGATTTCTGTCGATTCACCCGTACGGCGCAATCGTCGGCCTGTGCGACCCGTCCGGGCGCGGGGCGCGGGTGCCGATTCCGGGGTGTGAGCGCGGGATCCGGGCGTCCGGTCAGCGGTGCCGGCGGCGGGGGAGCAGCGCTCCGAGGAACCCCGCGACCGCACCCGCGACGAAGGCGAGGCCGACGGTACGCCAGAGGACCGCACGCAGCTCCACCTTGCCGCTGAGGTCGTCGACGTCGCCGATGCCCAGTACGGACAGGCCGAACTGGGCCTGGACCCGGCCCAGCAGGCAGACCACCAGAGTGGCCAGTGCCAGGGCCACCGCCAGGTGCAGGGCGTGCTGCCAGGGCCGGACGTGGACCGGGGAGCGGGCGGCCGCCAGCGCGCCCGCGCCGATCAGCAGGACGACGGCGAGCACCACCAGCCACCACGCCCGCGCATCCCGCTCCGCGAGCGAGGCCACGTCCACGGTGGACAGGTCGGAGCCGGAGCCCGAACCGGTGGCGCGCAGCACCTGGTCGAGGGCCTGTGGCATCGGCAGCCCGAACGGGCCGTCGGCCTTGCCCTCCCAGGCCCCGCCGAAGCCGATCGTGAGGGCGAACCAGACCAGGTTGGGCAGGCCCAGCAGGATCACCGCCAGGGTGCGGCCCGCATGCCCCTGGGTCGCGGCCACGAGCAGGCCGGCGACGACGCCGATGACCACGTACGCCAGCAGCAGCGCGACCACGGCGAATGCGGCCGGCCGCACCGCCGCGTGGAAGCGGACCAGCGAGGCGGGGAGCGGCGCGCGGCGCGAGACCAGCAGGGCGATCAGCAACAGGCCCAGGATCCAGAGCAGTCCGAAACCGATGGTGGCGGGGATCGCGGCTCTGAAGCCCACCGTCGGTGTGGAGTCCAGGAGTTCGCCGAGGTCTCCGATGGCCGAGTTGCCCGTGGAGATCGTGAAGTCCCGGTGGGCCAGGAGGGCGGTACCCGTCAGTGCGGCCAGCCAGAGGACCATCAAGGGCACGGCCCGGCCGAGGAGTTCGAGCGGTCCGGCCACTGCCCGGTTGTGCAGGGGGCGCAGGAAGAGCCAGCCTGCGGTCAGCGCTCCGGCCAGGCTGACGGACAGGGGGAGCACGGACAGGCTCGCATCGGCCCCGGCCAGGAAACCGGCCCCGCCCGTGACGTCGACGGAGCCGCCGGCCGCCATCACCACGACGGCGGCGACCACATTCGGGAACCCGCCGCCCGGCAGGTCGACGGCTCCGGCCAGGCACAGGCCGGCGGCGGAGAGAACGGCCATCACGGCGAAGCCCGCGACGACGGCCACGAGGGCGTCGCGCCATGCTCGCGCGCCGGGCTTCGCAGGCGCATTGTGGCTCATTTCGGGATGGCTCACCCTGACACCGTAGGCATCCCCGGCTTGCGGCCACCACCCGGACGGCGCACACAATGGTCGACAGGAGCGTTAGAAATCCGGATATGTCCGCATGATGCCTGCGGGACGTCCACATGGGACCGGACTCCTCCGCCTGGGAAGAAGAGCCTGTGACCACGCAACCCTCCGGTGAACGGCCGCCGCAGCCCCCGTCGCAACCCGAGTCGCCGTCGCCGTCGTGGCCTTCCTCGTCCGGGCGCCCCACGGGCCCGCCTTCCGGGCCGCTGTCCGGCGGGCCGGAAGGCCCTCCGCCGCCACCCCCGCCCGCTCCTCCCGGTTCCGGCGGGGCGGGTGGTCCGGGCGGCACCTCGGCGGGGCCGCCCCCGAAACCCTGGTGGCGGTCCGTTCCCCGGCTCGCCACCGCGATCGTGGCCCTCGCCGCCGCCGTGACCCTGGCCGTCGTACTGACCAGGCCGACCGGCGGCGGCACTGCCACCTCCGCGGGCGGTGAGGTGTTCCTGCAGCCCGCCGCCGCGTCCGGGCCGGACCCCTTCACCGAGTCCACCGCCGCCGAGCAGGCCGCACCACCACCGGAGAGCCCGCCCCCGCACAGCCTGCCGCCGTCGGCGGCTCCCGCGACCGGAGGAACGGTCACGCGGAGCGTCGCGGGGTCCTCGCCGGGCCTCTACGGGGGCACGAAGAACGTGGCCAGCTGCGACGTCGAGAAGCAGATCAAGGTGCTGTCGGGGCAGCCGTCGAAGAACGCCGCCTTCGCCTCGGCGCTCGGGCTCCAGCCTTCGGCCGTACCCGGGTACCTGCGGTCGCTCACCCCAGTCCAGCTGCGGATGGACACGCGGGTCACCAACCACGGCTACCAGGACGGCCGGGCCACCTCCTACCAGGCGGTGCTCCAGGCCGGGACGGCCGTGCTCGTGGACGACCGGGGCGTGCCGCGGGTGCGGTGCGCGTGCGGGAACCCGCTGGGCGAGCCGGTGGCGCTGCGGGCCGATCCGAAGCGTTTCGGACAGCCCTGGACCTCGTACCAGCCCGCGCAGGTCGTGGTCATCGCGCCGTCCGTGACCATCGTGAACAAGTTCGTGATCTACGACCACCAGGACCGCCACTGGTACGAGCGCGACCGGGGTGACCACCACGGCAGGCACGACAAGCCGATCCCGCCGCCGGTGTTCCCGACCCCGACGCCGACGCCGACCCTGTCGCCGGTGACTTCACCTCCGCTCACTTCGCCGCCGGTGACTTCACCCCATGTCACCTCTCCGCCGGTCACCTCTCCGCCCGTGACTTCCCCTCCGCCGTCGTCGGAGTCCCCGTCGCTCTCGCCCTCGGCATCCGAGTCCTCGTCGGAGTCCCCGTCGGAGTCTCCGTCGAAATCCCCGGCGGAGTCGCCTTCGGAGTCGCGGTCCGAGCCGCCGTCCGAGTCGCCTTCGGAGTCTCCTTCGAAGGCCTCGGAGTCCCCGGAGGTCGTGCCGTCCAAGTCCGAGTCGGCGTCCGCTTCCGTGTCTGCCTCCGAGTCGGCTTCGGAGCTGCGATCGCCGTCCGCCTCCGCGTCCGAGTCGCCTTCCGAGTCGCGGTCCGCGTCCGTGCGACCCTCCGAGTCGCCTTCGATGCAGCGGTCCGCGTCCGCGCGCCCGTCCGAGTCGCCTTCGACGCAGCGGTCCGCGTCCGCACGCCCGTCCGAGGCGCCTTCGCCTTCGTCTTCGTCTTCGGCGCTGCGGTCCGCGTCCGCGTCCGTGCCCGCCTCCGAGCCGTCTTCGAAGCCGCGGTCCTCGGCCGCGATCGAGCCCACGGCCGTAACCGAGTCCGCTGCCGCTCCGTCTTCCGTCCCGCGGCCGGAGATCTCTGAATCCTCCGCTCCGAAGGTCCCGGAGTCCCCGGTGCAGGAGGTTCCGCAGTCCCCGACGCCGTAGTCCGGTCCCCCGACCGGAGTGCTGCGGAGCATCCCGAAGCCTCCCCGGGGCCACTGGCCCCGGGGAGGCTTCGGGAGCGTCATCGAACGGGGTCGCCGTTAGCGGACGCGGCCGTACATGTTCGGGTTGTACGCGCTGAAGCTGGAGACGCGGACCTGCTTCCCCGGGCGCGGGGCCTCGATGTACTTGCCGTCGCCGAGGTAGATGCCGACGTGGTGGATGCCCGAGGCGCTGCCGTTCGAGGTCCAGAACACCAGGTCCCCGCGGCGCAGTTCGGAGCGGGAGATGGGAGTGGTGGCCCGGTACTGGTCGGAGGCCACGCGGGGGAGGGACATGCCCGCGGAGCGGTAGGCGGCCTGGACCAGGCCCGAGCAGTCCCAGCCGTGCGGGCCGTTGCCGCCCCAGACGTAGTTGTCGCCGAGGTGGCTGTTCGCGAAGGAGATGGCGCCCTCCGTGCCCTGCCGGACGGGAGTGCCGGAACCGCCCGAGGAACCGCCCGAGGAGCCGGAAGAGCCGGAGGAACCCGAGCCGCCGGAGGAGCCGGAGCCGCCCGCGTGGCGTTCGTACTTGTCCTGGTGGCTGGTCCAGCGCCACCAGCCGGTCCCGTCCTTGTACCAGTACACCCGGTCCGTCGAGTCCCAGCCCGCGCGGCCGCGGAAGGTCGGCTCGGAGGTGCGTACGGAGGAGGAGGAAGCCGAGGAGCCCGAGGAGGAGGGCTTCGAGGCGCTGGAACTACCGCCGTTCGCGACGTACTTGCTGTAGTGGGACGTCCAGCGCCACCAGCCGGTCCCGTCCTTGTACCAGTACTTCGAACCGTCCCAGCCCGCTCGGGCCGGGGCCTGCTCGGCGGACGCGACGCCCGCGCCGGTGCCCATCAGCAGGGTCGCACCGACGGCCGCGACGACGGCTCCGCGCAGGGTGCAGCGGCGGCGGGCGGTGGCCTTGACAGCCGTCGTGCCCCGGGCGCATCCGGCGCAGTCGCAGGTGTCGGGTATCTCTTCGGTGAACTCGGGCGTGCGCATGCGGGGTTCCTTCTCTGTCGGGGATGTTCTTTCAGCGGGCGTCGGCGGCAGGGCCGCGCGCCGTGTAGAAGGCCACGGTCAAGTCCTTGACCAGGGCCTTGCGTTCGTAGTCGTCCAGGCCCACGAGCCCGCGGTCCGACATCCGGTGAACGGTGTCGTCGACCGCGTCGAGGACGGAAGTCAGGACGGAGTCCCGGTGCCGGGCGTCGATCGAGGCGATCCGGCGGCGCTGCATCGCGGCGGCGACCTCGGGCGCGTACTCCACGTTCAACGGCCGGGCGGAGAAGACCTCGATGCCCACGGGCCTGCATTCGGCGGCGAGCATCCGGGTCAGCTCGTCGCCCACGGTCTCGGTGTCGCGCAGGGTCTCCGGTTCGCCGGGTTCCGGGTCGAAGGAGTCGGCGGGCATCCGGGAGAGCACCCGGGCGACCGCGGACTCCACCTGTCCGCGCAGGTAGGAGGTGTGGTCGTCCACGGCGAGCAGCGCGCGGGCGGTGTCCTTGACCCGCCACACGACGAGGACCACGGACCGCAGCGCGGTGCCTTCGGCGTCGACCGCGCAGAGCGGCTCGCTGCGCCAGTGCCGCAGCCGTACGTCGACCCGTGCGTGCCGGGGCAGCGGGCTGGACCAGACGAATCCGGTGCGCCGGATCGTGCCCCGGTAGCGCCCGAAGAGGGTGAGCGACCAGGCGTGGCCGGTCCGGCCGCGGCGCAGTCCGGAGAGGGCCGCGAGGGTGAGGAGCGCGCAGCCGGTGAAGAGGGCGAGCGGCCAGGCCTCGGTCGGGGAGGCGGAGGGGCGGAGCTCCTCGTACCGGGCGAGGACGGCGGCGCCGGCCGTGGCGAGCGCGGCGACGACCAGGGCCCACCACCCGGAACAGGCCCGCGCGGGGCGTTCGGTGAGCTCGGGGTCGAGCACGGGGGGCAGCGTCCGCGGGGAGGGCGTCGGAGTCGACGGTGGGGCGGGCCGGGGTATCGACCCGCGGACGGCGGGCTGGCGGAGGGTGTCGGAGTCCGCGGCTCCGGCCGCGGTGCGGGTGGGCGCGCCCTGCGCCGTCTCGTCGCGGAAGAGCGGGCCGAGGACGAGCGGATCCCGGTACGGCCGCACGACGAGGCTGCCGCGGCCGGTCCGTGCGCCGGCGCCGACAAAGCCGCCTGGCGCGGCGGATATCCGGTCCGGGGCCGATGCCCCGTCCTGCTGCTCCGGCGTCCCTCCCTCCGCCCCTCCCTCCCTTCCGTCGGCCGGGCCTCCGGTCGTATTCGGCGCTTGCGACAAGCCACACCCCACACAGCCGTGGCGTCAACACCCCTGCTTCGAGAGGGTTCTGACGCCGGTAAAGATGATCATGATTGGATCAATCTTCGCGAAATCGTATAAGTCGTCCATTCGGCAGAGGTCATGACAGGCCGGGACTTTGGTCCTTTTCTGTGGGGATATGGCCGGAAGTGGCGGTGGGTAGCGCATACGGAGGGTGATAATCCGCTCGACACGCCGGACCCGCCCTGTGCGCAGCGCGAACGCCGGAATGGCACGAACGCCGGGAACGGCACGGGCGCCGCGTAACGCCCGTCGGCACCGCGAGCGCCCGCCGGCAGCGCGACCGGTGCGACCGGCGCGGCCGGCCGAAGGGTGAGACCCTGAAGGCGTGGCCGAAAGGGGAGTGACCCCTCAGGTCGAGTGGCCCGCCCGACCGGACACGAGCCTCGCGCTCAACCGCATGGGCACCTTCGACTGGGACCTCGACAGCGGGCAGATGCATCTGGACGCCACCGCTCTCGAGGTGGTCGACCTGCGTCCCGAGGAGTTCAGCGGCACCCCCGCCGGGCTGCGCTCCCGCCTCGCCCCCGGCGAGGAGGTCCGGCTCGACGCGCGGGTCGCGCAGGTGCTCAAGGCCGGCCGAAGTCACTACGGGGCCTACGTGCGCAGCCGCGCCAGGGACGGCTCCCCGGGCTGGACCCACATCCAGGGCCACATCCTGCGGGACCCGCACGGGCGCCCGTACCGGATCATCGGGATCATCCGCGACGCCGCCCACGATCCGGGCGAACCCGGGGCCGCCGGGGAGCGGGACGAGGGCCGGCGCAGGCTCACCGGGGTCGTCGAGCGGACCACGGCGATCCTCGCGCACGCCCGTACCGTCAACGACGTCACCGACATCCTCAAGGACCCCGAGGCCCTGGGCCATCTCGGCGCGGTCAGCGTCATGCTCGGCGTGGTCGACGGCGGCCGGATCCATCTGGTCGCGGAGGGGCGGCTCGGCTCGTACGTCCCGGAGACCGAGTACACGCGGATCGACGCCCCGCTGCCGATGAGCGAGGCGGTGCGGCGCCTGCGGCCGGTCTACCTCGGCTCCCGCGAGGAGTTCCAGGAGCGCTACCCGCTGCTGTGGCCCTACATCGAGCCGCTCGACGTCCGCAGCGGGGTCTACCTGCCGCTCATCGCCCAGGGACGGCCCATCGGCGCCCTCGGGCTGCTCTACCCGCGGGACGGCGACTTCACCGCCGAGGAGCAGAACGTGCTGATGGCCCTCGGCAGCGGCATCGCGCAGAGCCTCCAGCGCGCCATCCTCTTCGAGCAGGAGCACGATCTTGCTGAGGGCCTCCAGCGGGCCATGCTGCCGCGCCGGATCCCGGAGGTGGCGGGGGCGCGGATCGCCGTACGGTACCGGGCGGCCCGGATGGGGCGGGACATCGGCGGCGACTGGTACGACGTGATCCCGCTCGACGGCGGCCGCGTCGGCGTGATGATCGGCGATGTGGAGGGGCACGACACGGACGCCGCCGCGGTGATGGGGCAGCTGCGGATCGCGCTGCGCGCTTACATCTCCGAGGGGCACACCCCCGGCGCGGCCATGGCGCGGGCCTCGGCCTTCCTCCGGGAACTGGAGACGGAACGGTTCGCCACGTGCACGTACGCCGAGATCGACCTCACCACCGGCGCGTGCAGGCTGGTGCGCGCCGGGCACCTCGATCCCGTGGTCCGCCGCGGCGACGGCAGCTGCCACCGGATCCAGGTGGTGGGCGGACTGCCGCTCGGCCTGCCGTCCCCCGAGCCGCCGGACGGCCGCGCCGGAGGCACGGGATTCCCCGTGACCAGCCTCGACTTGCACCCCGGCGACACCCTGCTGCTGTGCACGGACGGCCTGACCGACCGGCCCGGCCAGGACACCGAGACGGGGATGCGGGAGTTCATGGAGGCCGTCCGCAACGGCCCGGCCGACGTGGAGGAACTCGCCGACGTCCTGTGCGACCTGGTCGGGGACTCCGGCGGCGGGGACGACATGGCCCTGCTCGTGCTGCGCCGCCGCGGCACCCCCGCCCCGCGAGGCGGCGGCGCGCTGCACCACAGCCTGGTCCCGGGCGACCCCGACGCCCCGGCGATGGCCCGGCATCTGATCCGGGCGGCGGTCGCGGCCTGGGGCGCGTGGGACCAGGCCGACGAGATCGAGCTGGCGGCCGACGAGCTGATGACCAATGCCCTGGTCCACACGGACGGGGTCGGCCAGGTCAGCATGCGGCTGACCCCGGACGGGCGGATCCGGATCGAGGTGGAGGACACGAGCAGCGCCCTGCCGCGGCAGCGCGAGGCGGGCGACTGGGCGGTGTCGGGGCGGGGGCTGCTGCTGGTGGACCGGCTGGCGGACGCCTGGGGCGTGGAGCCGCGGGGCGGCGGGAAGTGCGTGTGGTGCGAGTTCACCATCCCGGTCCGGCCCGCGCCGGGAGCCGGTCCCGGAGGTCCGGCTCCTGGTTCCGGGGGTCAGGCCGGTCCCGGCTCCCCGGCGGGGTGAGGGCTACTCGGCCTGGCCAACGGACCAGTACGAGCCGTCCTGTCGCAGTTGGAGGCTGGCGGCCCATATCTCCTTGGCCATCTTGTACGGGATGAAGAGATTGCCGATGGGGATGAACCACGCGCCGATGGCCCAGCCTCGGGAGCGCGTGACCGCGCCCGGGTTGAAGGTGTCGGCATTGCCGTAGGCGCGGTGGAACCAGATGATGAACAGGACCGCCGTGCCGAGGAACAGCGGCCACTGGGCCATGGAGCTCAGCGCCATCAGGCTCTCCGGCAGGGTGATGCTCTGCTCGGTGATGGTGCCCGTGTACTTCCCGGTGCCCGCGGTCGTGCTGACGTACAGGCTGATGCCCGCCGAAGCCAGGTCGAGCACACCGGAGAGCGTGAGCAGACCCTGCTGGTCGCCGGAGGCGCGGCGGCGCCCGAACTCGCCGCCCTGCGTCCCGGGGACGCGGTCGCCGTCACCGCCCGGCCCGCCGTGCCCGGGGGGCGGACCGCTCCCGGTCGGCGCCGTCGGCGGCCGGGAGGCGCTCGTCGTGGCCGGGGTCGCGCAGAACCACGACGGCGAGCCGAACAACACCGCCGCCCCGCGCACGGCCGCCGGGTTCTCCCGCGACGGCCGGCGGCTGCGGCTGGTCACCGTGGACGGCCGCCAGCGCGACAGCGGAGGCCTGACGTTGACGGCGCTCGGCCGGATGATGCACGGGGTCGGCGCGTACGAGGCCCTGAACCTGGACGGTGGCGGCTCCGGAGCCCGGCCCGCCGTGGAACTCGCCGACGGGGGCGGGAGAGCGGTCACGCTGCGCGGGCCCGCCGTGGACTGGACGGGCTGGCGGGAGATCAGCCTGCCGCTCCCGGCGGTGGCGGAGCGTCCGTACACCTTGACCCGGCTCTCATCGTGGCGATCGCAGTCCGACGTCCCGGTCACAGCACTAGGTGGCCGTCCGAACCCGGGGGAGGCCGAAGGCGGCCATGCGCTTCTCCTCGTAGGAGAGGAAGCCGAGGCTGCGGTAGAACGCGGCGTTCCTCCGTCCCTCCGGGGTCGACTCGTGGTCGGTGGAGAGCAGGAAGAAGCGGCAGCGCACGTACCGGGCCTTGAGGTGTTCGAGCAGGGCCCGGCCGATGCCCTGGCGGTGGAACCTCGGGTTCACCAGCAGGTCCTGGACGTAGCAGATGCTCTCGTCGTCCGAGACCGTGCGGGCGAGCCCGAGCAGGGTGCCGGACTCGTCCCGGGCCGTGACGACCAGGTGCGAGTTGGCGAGGCCGCGGCACAGCTTGTCGACGTCACAGGTGTAGCCCACCCACTCGACGGAGTCGTAGAGCTCGAACATCTCCTGCGGATCGAACACGTGCTCCTGGGCTATGCGCATGCCGCTCCCCTCGTCGCCGTCATCCATGGATCAGCCGGTGATCCTGGCCGTGAACGCGTCGAGGTTCGCGAGGGCGCGGGCGATCTTCTCGTCCACCGTCAGCGTCTCCTCGAAACCCCTGGTCTTCAGCTTCGGCTGCCGCTTGCCCCTGATGTAGAGCGAGCAGGCGAGGTCGGCGCAGACGTACGTGCCGACCGTGTTGCCCTCCCGGCCGCGGGCGCCCGCGAGCGGGGCGACGAGGAGGGTCACGCCGGAGGAGGCGTGGCCGGTCAGGCAGATCTGGCAGATGCTCGACTTGAAGCCGCCCACGCGGTTCGCGGCCGGCACGCGCAGCGAGATGCCGATGGCCCCGCCGTCCGCCGCGGGCCGTACGAGGTGCGCGCGCTGCGGGGCGCCCGGATCCACCCAGCCGAGGAAGTCGAGGTCCTGCCAGGGGAGTTCGGCGAAGTCGACCGGCAGCTTCATGCGGGCGGCCTCGCCCTTGGTGCAGTTCACGAAGGACGAGCGGATCTGTTGGTCGTTGAGCGGGTCCATGGAAAGGCACGGTACGGGGTGATACCGGCCCTGGCCAGCCGATTTCCGCCGGTCAGGGCCCTGGAGGCGGCCCCCGCACCTTGACGACAGGCCCTAGAGGCGGACGAGCGTGACCTCGGTCGCCTTCACGCTGGTCCACACCTCGGCGCCGTCGACGATGCCCAGCTCGGCCGCCGCCTCCGGGGTGATCTCCGCGACCAGATCGGGTGCCTGCGCCGAGCCGACCAGCACGCGCAGACGGCTGCCGACCGAGGTGATCTCCCGTACGGTGCCGGGCCAGACGTTACGGGGGCTGCCGCCCGGGCGGTCCCGGTGCACGGACACTGCCTCCGGGGCGATGATCGCGAGCGCCTGCGCACCCGCGGGCAGCGCCTCGGCCACCACGAGACGGCCACCGCCGGCCAGTTCCAGCCCGTCCGCCGACGCCGTCCCGGGCCAGGCGTTGCGGCCGAGCATGCGGGCCACCCAGGGGGAGCGGGGATGGCGGGTGACCTCGGAGGGCGGGGCGTCCTGGAGGGTCTTGCCGTCGGCGAGCACGAGGACGCGGTCGGCGAGGGAGACGGCCTCGACGGGGTCGTGGGTGACGATCAGGCAGACCCCGCCGAAGCCGGCGAGGTGGGTGCGCAGGGTGTGGCGTACGTGGGCGCGGGTGGTCTGGTCGAGGGCGGCGAGCGGCTCGTCCAGGAGCAGCAGGCGGGGGCGGGCCGCCAGCGCGCGGGCCAGGGCGACGCGTTGGGCCTGACCGCCGGAGAGCTGGGCGGGCTTGCGGTGGGCGAGGTGGCCGACGCCGAGCCGGTCCAGCCAGGCCTGCGCCTCGGCGCGGGCCCGCGCGCGCGGTACTCGGCGGGCGCGCAGCCCGTAGGCGGTGTTGGCGAGGGCGTTGAGGTGGGGGAAGAGCGCGCCGTCCTGCGGGACCCAGGCGACCTGCCGCTTGTGCGGGGGCAGCGCGGTGACGTCGGTGTCGCCGAGGCGGAGCTCGGCGTGGGCGCGCGGGGTCAGTCCGAGGAGCGCGCGGAGCAGGGTGGTCTTGCCGGCGCCGTTCTCGCCGACGACGGCGATGGTGGTGCCGGGTTCGGCGTCCAGGGTGAGCTCGTTGAAACCGGTGACCGTGGCGTGCAGCGGCCAGGCGGGAGCCGTCGGCACGGAACGAGGATCCTCGGCCGGGGAGGCCGGGGCGGACGGATCCGCGGGGCCCACCTGGTCCGCGGGGCTCGCGGGACCCACCCGGCCGGGCGCACCTGCCGGAGCGACGCCGTCCATCGGGTGCGGACCGGGAGGCTCCTCCGCGATCACGGGTGCTTCGGCGGAGTTGCGGGCGACGGGAGTCCCCGTCCACCTGCCGCGCAGGCCGATGAGTACGGCCATGGCGATCGCGAGCAGCAGCAGGGATACGGAGGTGGCGGCCTCGGGCTGGTCCTGGAGCAGCAGGTAGACCTGGAGCGGCAGGGTCTGGGTGGTGCCGGGCAGGTTGCCCGCGAAGGTGATGGTGGCGCCGAACTCGCCCAGTGCGCGGGCCCAGGTCAACGCGGCGCCGGCGATCAGGCCCGGGGCCACCATCGGCAGCGTCACCGTGAAGAACACGCGGACCGGCGTGGAACCGAGGGAGGCCGCGGTCTCCTCGTAGCTCTGCTTGAGGCCGCCGAGCGCGCCCTCCAGGCTGATCACGAGGAACGGCATCGCCACGAACGTGGCCGCGACGACCGCGCCCGAGGTGTGGAAGGGCAGCGTGATGTCGAAGGTCCCCTCCATCCACGGGCCGAGCAGCCCGCGCCGCCCGAATCCGAGCAGCAGGGCCACACCGCCGACGGTGGGCGGCAGCACCATGGGGAGCAGCACGAGCGAGCGCACCAGCGCCTTGCCCTTGAACTCGACGCGGGCCAACAACCAGGCGAGCGGCACCCCGAGGAGGAGCGAGAGGCCCAGGGCCCACAGGGACACCACCAACGAGAGCCTGAGCGCCTCCACCACACCCGGGCTGGTCAGGTGCGTGCCCAGCTCGCTCCACCGGGTCCGGGTGAGGATGCCGATCAGGGGCATCAGCAGGAACGCCACGGCGAGCAGCGCGGGGAGCGCGAGGGCCACGGGGGGCCGGGCGCGGTGGGTACAGAGTCTGCTCATATCGGGTTCCTGGCTGGGGAAGCTGTGGCGGCGGGTGAAGCGTAGTGCGCGGGCCGGGACGGGAGCACCCGGCCGGGCGGGCGGCCGTCAGCTCGTCAGCTCGTCAGCCCGTCAGTCCGTTCGTCCGTCAGTCCGTTCGTCCGGACAAGAGAAGAGGGGCTGCCCGTCCCCCCGGACCGGGCAGCCCCTCTCCGTCAACGGAGCCAGTTGCCGTTACGGCTTCTGGAAGCCGGCGTCCTGGAGGATCTTCTGCGCCTCCGGGGTGGTCAGCCACGCCACGAACGCGGCGGCGGCCTCGGCGTTCTTGGAGCCCTTGAGCGAGGCGGCCGGGTAGGAGGCCACGGCGTTCTCGGCGTCCGGGATGTCGACGACGGCGACCTTGTCACCGGACTTGAGGGTGTCGGTCTTGTAGACGAGGCCGGCGTCCGCCTCGCCCAGCTCGACCTTGCTCAGCACGGCGCGGACGTTCGGCTCCTGGGAGACCGGCTTGACCTCGATCTTCTGCGCGTCGAGGATCTGCTTGCTGTAGCGGCCCACCGGAACCTCGGGCGCGGCCAGCACGACCTTGATCTTGGTGTCGGCGAGGTCCTTGAGGCCGCCGATCTTGAACGGGTTGCCCTTGCCGGTGGCGATGACCAGACGGTTCTTGGCGATGATCGCCGGGTCGTTGGTCTCGGCCAGCAGGCCCGTCATGGTCTTGGTGTCGGCGGTCACCAGCGCGTCGGCCGGGGCGCCCTGCTTGACCTGGGCGGCGAGCTCCTGCGAACCGGCGAAGGAGAAGGTGATCTTCGTGCCCGGGTGCGCCTTCTCGTACGCGGCACCGGCGGTCTTGAAGACGTCGGTGAGGGAGGAGGCGGCGAGCACGGTGAGGTTCGCGGGCTTCGGCTCGGCCGAGGCCGAGGCGGAAGCGCTCGCGGAGGCACCGGCGTCCGTCTTCTTGTCGTCGCTGCTGCCACAGGCGGCGAGCGCCGGCACGAGCAGGGCGGCGGTCAGGGCGAAGGCGGCGGTACGGCGGTTCAGCGACAGGTTCGGGGACATGAGCTGGTGCTCCTCGGTCGGGTCGGCGGCCGGCCTGGTGCCGGGTCCGCGTGGTGGTGACCCGCGCCGGTGACGGGCGGAGCGGGTGGGGACGCGCGGTGCTGAGCGGAAGTGCGTCTGCAGTGGGCTACGGAGTTACGGAGCTGCGTAGCTGGAGAGCTACGGGGCTGCGGCTACGGGATCCCGGGTACGGGGTTCGGCGACCGGGATCCGGATCCGCACCGGTTCAGGTGCGGTCGATGTGCACGCTGGTGGACTTCACGCGGGCGGTGGCCTGCATGCCGACCTCCAGCCCGAGCTCCTCGACGGCCTCACGGGTGAGGAGGGAGACCAAGCGGTGGGGACCGGCCTGGATCTCGACCTGGGCGGCGACATCGCCGAGCTTGACGGCGGTGACGATGCCGGGGAAGGCGTTGCGCGCGGAGGTGTACGTCTCCCCGTCCTCGGTGTGGGCACCCTGGGCCACCTCGATGGAGAACGCGGCCAGGGCGCGTCCGTCGATCAGACGGCGGCCGCCCTCGTCGCGATGGGTCGCGACTCGGCCGGCGTCGGCCCAGCGGCGTGCGGTGTCCGGGCTGACGCCCAGCAGGCGTGCCGCCTGACCGATGGTGTAGGACTGCATGTGCGACACCGTAGGGGTACGTCTCCGGCATTTGCAATTCCATTGGGATGATGTACATGGCAGATGCTAGCCGCCTTGTGGTAAACGCCAAAAGCTGTTCCGCTTTCGTCGGCCTGGACGGCCGGTGCCGCGGCACTAAAGTCGGGGCATGGCTGAAGAAGGAACCACGGGGACGGGATCGGCGCGGGTCGACGTGTGGATCTGGTCGGTCCGGCTGACGAAGACGCGGGCGATCGCGGCCGCGGCCTGCCGGGCGGGCCATGTCAGGGTCAACGGCGAGCGCGCCAAGCCGGCGCAGTCGGTGCGGGCCGGGGACGAGGTGCGCCTCTTCCATGCCGGTCGGGAGCGCATCGTGGTGGTCCAGCGCCCGGTGACGAAGCGGGTCGGCCCTCCGGTCGCCGCGGAATGCATGATCGACAACAGTCCGCCGCCGCCGACCCCCGTGGAGGCGGCCGTGGTCGGCATCCGCGACCGTGGCGCGGGCCGCCCGACGAAGCGCGAGCGCCGCGAGATCGAGACGCTGCGGGGCAGTCGCTAGCAGCAGGAGAGGTCAACCGAAGCCCGGTCCGGCGTGCAGCCGGACCGGGCTTCGTCGTTTTCAGAATTTTCTGCAAAGGATTGCTCGCCTTCTCCCGATAAGGGCGGGAAGAGGGGTGCGGTGACGGATGGAGCCGCGACATTTCTGGTTCACGAGGGCTTCACGCGCTGGTGACATGGCCAGTAGCCTCGCGCAAAACCTTGCGGCAAGTTTTCAATGTCGCGGAGCCGCAGGGCTGTTGGGCCCTGCTTCGAGGAGCAGACCTTGAGATCACGTACCCGATCACGCCGCCTCGGGGGGCGGTCGACGGCCTTGGGCCTGGCCGTCGCCGGAGGGTGTCTGGCGGCCGCCCTGCCGGCGGCCCCGCACGCGGCGGCCGCCGCCGCGGCGACGACCAGTGCGACGGCTGCCGCGGCCGTCACGACGACCGCCGCCGCGGCCTCCGACAACACGGCGACGGTCTTCTACTACACCAGGACCCGCAACTGGGCCGCGTACAACCTGCATTGGGCTCCCGATGGCGGAAGCTGGACGACCGTCCCCGGCACCGGGATGGAGGCGGCCTGCACCGACTGGGTGAAGAAGACGGTCAGCCTCGGCGCGGCCGCCGGTCTCCAGGCGACCTTCAACAACGGACAGGGCACCTGGGACAACAACGCGGGCAAGAACTATGCCCTGGGAACCGGTGTGATCACGGTCAAGGACGGGGTCGTGGCGCACAGCGATCCCTGCGCCACCGACCCCGGCACCGGTACGGGCACCGGCTCGACCGCCACCGTCTACTACTCGACCACCGCCGTCGGCTGGCCGACCGTGAACCTCCACTGGGCCCCGACCGGCGGCTCCTGGACCACTGTCCCCGGCGTCGGCATGGACCCGGCCTGCGCGGGCTGGGTCAGGAAGACGGTCCCCCTCGGTTCCGCCACCGGACTCGCGGCGACCTTCAACAACGGCAACGGGACCTGGGACAACAACAGCGGCAAGAACTACGCCCTCGGCCCCGGCCTCTCCACGGTGAAGGAGGCCAAGGTCACCGCGAACGCCGCCGACCCCTGCGCCGCCGTCGTCCCCGACACCACCGCGCCCACCGTCCCCGCCCGCGTCCAGGCCGCCGCCACCGACGTGTCCACCGTGGTCACCTGGGACGCGGCCACGGACGACCGGGGCGTGACCGGCTACCAGGTCACCCGTACCGGGGGCGCCGGGGGCACCCTCGTCACCAGCGTCGCCTCCACCGTCCTGAGCGAATCCGGGCTGGAGGAGCGGACCGCCTACACCTACACCGTCAAGGCGGTGGACGCCGCCGGGAACCTCTCCGCCGCGTCCGCCCCGGCCGTCGCCACCACCGGCACCCGGCCCCCGGTGCCCGCCGGTTCCGTACCGCTGGGCGGCGACCCCCGCAAGGACCCGATCTACTTCGTGCTCACCGCCCGCTTCAACGACGGGGACGCCTCCAACAACCGCGGCGGCAGCCAGGACGTGAAATCGGGCAACGCGGCCAACAACGACCCCATGTTCCGTGGGGACTTCAAGGGTCTCGTCGAGAAACTGGACTATGTCAAGGCCCTCGGATTCTCCGCGATCTGGATCACCCCGGTCGTCCTGAACCGCTCCGACTACGACTACCACGGCTATCACGGCTACGACTTCTACAAGGTCGACCCCCGCCTGGAGTCGGCCGGCGCCTCCTACCAGGACCTGATCAACGCGGCGCACGCCAAGGGCATGAAGATCTACCAGGACGTGGTCTACAACCACAGCTCCCGCTGGGGAGCCAAGGGCCTGTTCACCCCCACCGTCTACGGTGTCCGCGACGCGCAGTGGTCCTGGTACTACGACGAGAAGCAGTCCGGCTTCGAGTACGACGGCCTCACCGTCGACCCCAAGAGCGGCAAGTCGTACTACAACGGGGACCTCTGGTCGACCGCCCAGCCGGCAGGCAACACCTGCGTCAACTGGGGCGTGCCCACCGGGAACAAGAGCGCCGAGGGCTACACCGTCTACAACTGCCAGTGGCCCAGCCCCACTTCCGGCATGTTCCCCAAGGCCCTCTACCACCAGTGCTGGATCGGCAACTGGGAGGGTGAGGACGCCCGTTCCTGCTGGATCCACGAGGACCTCGCCGACTTCAACACCGAGAACCCGACCGTTCAGAACTATCTGATCGGCGCCTACGACAAGTACATCGACATGGGGGTCGACGGCTTCCGCATCGACACGGCCGTACACATCCCCCGCGTCACCTGGAACCGGCACTTCCTGCCCGCCATCCAGGCCCGGGTGGCCCAGCAGTTCGGCGCGCAGAAGGCCAACGACTTCTACGTGTTCGGAGAAGTCGGCTCCTTCGTCAACGACAAGTGGAACCGCGGATCGGCCAACCAGTCCGCCCAGTACTACACGTGGAAGGAGTCCGCGACGTACAGCGCGGACGACGCGACCGCCGCCGTCCAGCAGTACACGACCGACAACGACCCGGCCAAGCAGCCGACCAGCACCAACGCCTTCCTCAGCGGCAACCTTTACCGCGCCCCCGACCACAGCATGTTCTCCGGCATGAACGTCATCGACATGCGCATGCACATGAACTTCGGGGACGCGAACAACGCCTTCCAGAACGGCAAGGACTCCGACGACAGTTACAACGACGCCACCTACAACGTCGTCTACGTCGACAGCCACGACTTCGGCCCCGGCAAATCCTCCACCCGCTACGCGGGCGGCACCGACGCCTGGGCCGAGAACATGGCCCTGATGTGGACCTTCCGCGGCATCCCGACCCTGTACTACGGCTCGGAGATCGAGTTCCAGGCCGGAAAGCAG
The DNA here is from genome assembly GCF_057834465.1 of Streptomyces sp. GL_140. Taxonomy (NCBI): domain Bacteria; kingdom Bacillati; phylum Actinomycetota; class Actinomycetes; order Kitasatosporales; family Streptomycetaceae; genus Streptomyces; species Streptomyces sp. GL_140. The sequence continues at coordinate 1,147,356 of NZ_CM174404.1, read as the reverse complement.
ATCGACTGCGGCCCGACCTGCCCGCTCGCCACCACCGGCCGGGCCTACTACGGGGACAGGATCGCGGGATCGGTCACCGCCTCCGACTTCTCCAAGGTCGCCACCGCCTCCGGAGCCGTAGCCGCCACCCTCGAATCGCCCCTGGTCAAGCACCTCCAGCGGCTGAACGAGATCCGTCGGGCCGTCCCGGCGCTCCAGATGGGCCAGTACTCCACCGAGGGCATCTCGGGCGGGATGGCCTTCAAGCGCCGCTACACCGACGCCGCCACCGGCGTGGACAGCTTCGCCCTGGTCGCCGTCACCGGCGGGGCCACGTACACCGGGATCCCCAACGGCACCTACAAGGACGCGGTCACCGGCGACGTGCGGACCGTCACCGACGGCAGGCTTTCCGTGGCCGCTCCCGGCAAGGGGAACCTACGGGTCTACGTGCTGGACCTCGGCGGCCGCAACGCCGCCCCGGGCAAGGTGGGCGCCGCCGGCCCCTACCTGAAGTAGCCCTGCCCCGACCCTTTCATTCGTGCATGCGTTCGATTGGAGCGTTACGCTGGACCCATGCACGCACTCCAGGGCTCGCTCTTCGACCAGGGCGACGAGATCCGGTTCGCCCCCCGCCCGGCTCTGCTCCGCACGGAGCTGGGCGCGGGCGCCTGGGTGGACCACCTGCCGGGCTGGCTGACGGGCGCCGACGCCCTGTTCGAACGACTCGCGGCCGATGTGCCCTGGCATGCCGAGCGCCGGCAGATGTACGAACGCACGGTGGACGTGCCCCGGCTGCTCGCCCACTACGGCGAGGGCGAGCAGCTCCCGCACCCCGCCCTCACCGGGGCGCGCAACGCACTGAGCCGCCACTACGCCGCCGAGCTGGGCGAGCCCTTCGTCACCGCGGGCCTCTGCCTCTACCGCGACGGCCGCGACAGCGTCGCCTGGCACGGCGACCGCACCGGCCGCTCGGCGACCGAGGACACGATGGTCGCGATCCTCTCCGTCGGCGACCCCCGCGACCTGACCCTGCGCCCCCGCGAAGGCGGCCCCACCCTCCTGCGCCTCCCGCTGGGCCACGGCGACCTGGTCGTGATGGGCGGCTCCTGCCAGCGCACCATGGAACACGCCATCCCCAAGACAGCGCGCGCGGTGGGCCCCCGAATCAGCGTCCAGTTCCGCATGCGCGGGGTGCGATGAGGCGGGTGAGGCGGATGGGCGGACGGCGCTACGTCGCGTCGAGTTCCTTCGGGGGGCGGGTCGCCGAGGCTGCTGCGTGCAGGGAGCGCAGTGCCAGGAGCAGGATGCCGATGTCGTCCAGGTAGACCGGGTCCGGGATCAGGTCCACCGGGGAGATCGTGTAGACCACGGCTGCCCAGAACAGGGCCTTGTCGCGCAGCGGGATTCCCGCGTCGCGCAGCAGTTTCCGGGCCGCGAAGACCCGTACGAGCAGTACCGCCGCGGTGACCGCCAGCCCGGCCGCGATCACCGCCGCGACCGCGAGCCAGGCCGTCGTCGCGTCCATCAGACGCCCTGCTCCCGCAGGCGCCGGCTGACCTCGCCGAGCCCGTCCGCGAGCACGTCGAGCTGTTCCGGGGTGAGCACGTCCACCAGTACCTCGCGGACCTTGGCCACGTGCCCCGGAGCGGCCTCCGCCAGTCGGGCGCGGCCCGTCTCGGTGAGGACGGCGTAGACCCCACGGACATCGGAGGGGCAGGTGCGGCGGCGGACCAGGCCGGTCTTCTCCATCTGGGTGACCTGGTAGGTCAGCCCGCTCTTGGAGTTGATCAGCCCGTTGGCGAGCTCCGTCATGCGCAGTTCGCCCTCGGGGGCCCTGGTGAGCCTCACGAGGATCTCGTACTGCGGGTGGGAGAGTCCCGAGTCGTCCTTGAGCTGTTGGTCGAGGCGGCGGTTGACCAGCGCGGAAGCGGCCAGGAAGCCTTCCCAGGCGCGCATCTCGCGGTCGTCCAGCCATCTCGTTTCAGACATGGGATCAGCCTACACGGGTCGTTCCAATTTGAATCAGCGGAGGGTTCGTGGTTAGAGTGCGATGGAGGTTGTTTGAATTTGAACAATCTCCATTCTGTTTTCTGCTTTCTGTTTCCGCTTCCCGCTGCCCGTCCGACCGGAAGGCCTTCATCCCCATGACCAGTACCTCCGTCGCCGCACCGTCCGCCACCGCTCCCGCCGCGCCCGCTGTGCCTGCCGCTCTCTCCACCCCCGGCCACGACGTCGGTCTGCTCCTCCTGCGCCTGGTCCTCGGCCTGACCATGGCCGCCCACGGCACCCAGAAGCTCTTCGGGTGGTTCGGCGGCGGCGGCATCGACGGCACGGGGAAGTTCTTCACCGCCAGCGGATATCCGGCGGGTGACGTCATGGCCGCGGTCGCCGGGCTGACCGAGACCCTCGGCGGCCTCGGCCTCGCCGCCGGTCTGCTCACCCCGCTCGCGGGCGCCGCCGTCGTCGGCACCATGATCAACGCGATTGCCGTCCACGGCGCCGGCTCGTTCTTCGCCCCGCAGGGCGTCGAGTACGAGATCCTGCTCGCCGTCGGCGCCGCCGCCCTCGCGCTCACCGGCCCCGGCCGCTACGCCGTCGACCGCTTCCTGCCCGTCCTGCGCGGCCACCGCCTCGTCCACGGCGCACTCGCCGTCGGCCTCGGCATCGTCATCGCGGGCGCCCTGCTCCTCGTGCGGAGCTAACCCCTTCTGCTGCCCCCGTACCCGCCCTCGCACCTGTACGGGTCGATTGAGTTCGGACATTCGGGGGAAGGGGGCATAAATGACACAACCCATCGAAGACTACGCACTCATCGGCGACCTGATGACCAGTGGACTGGTCGGCCGCGACGGGTCCATCGACTGGCTGTGCCTACCGCGCTTCGACTCGGCCGCCTGCTTCGCCGCTCTCCTCGGCGATCAGGAGAACGGCCACTGGCGCATCGCCCCGGCCGGGGCGCCCGACTCCGCGCGCTGCACCCGCCGGGCCTACGTCGACGGCACGCTCGTCCTGGAGTCCTTCTGGGAGACCGAGGACGGAGCCTCGTTCAAGGTCATCGACTTCATGCCGCAGCGCGACACCGCCCCCGACGTGATGCGGATCGTCGAAGGGCTCGACGGAGTGTCCACCGTGTGCAGCGCCCTGCGCCTGCGCTTCGACTACGGGCGCGTGGTCCCCTGGGTCCGCCGGTGCGAGGGCCACCGCGAAGGCGACCGGGTCGCCGTCGCCGGACCCGACTCCGTATGGCTGCGCAGCGAGCCGCCCGTGCGGACCTGGGGCGAGGGCATGAGCACCCGCTCCGAATTCACGGTCGCCGCCGGGGAACGCGTGGCCTTCGTCCTGACCTGGCATCCCTCGCACGAGGACCGCCCCGAGCCGCTGGACCCGTACGGCGCGCTGGAGCAGAGCATCGTCGACTGGCGGGACTGGTCCTCCCAGTGCCGGTACGAGGGGCCCTACCGGGAGGCCGTGCTCCGCTCCCTGATCACCCTCAAGGCCCTCACCTATGCCCCGACCGGCGGCATCGCCGCCGCCGCGACGACCTCGCTGCCCGAGGAGCTCGGCGGCGTCCGCAACTGGGACTACCGCTACTGCTGGCTCCGCGACTCCACCCTCGCCCTCGGTTCCCTGCTGGCCACCGGCTTCCTCGAAGAGGCCCGCGCATGGCGGGCGTGGCTGCTGCGGGCCATCGCGGGCGACCCCGCAGACCTGCAGATCATGTACGGGATCGCGGGCGAGCGGCGGATCCCGGAGAGCGAGCTGCCGTGGCTGAAGGGGTACGCGGCCTCCGCGCCGGTCCGGGTCGGCAACGCGGCCGTCGACCAGCTCCAGCTCGACGTCTACGGGGAGGTCCTCGACTCCCTGTACCTGGCCAGATCCAACGGACTGCCCGCCGAGTGGCACGCCTGGAAGATCCAGCTCACCCTCCTCGACTTCCTGTCCGAGAACTGGCACCGCCCCGACGAGGGGCTGTGGGAAGTGCGGGGCCCGCGCCGCCACTTCACCCACTCCAAGGTGATGGCCTGGGTGGCCGCCGACCGGGCGGTGCGCACACTGGAGCTCAACCCCGCACTGCCCGGCGACGTGGAACGCTGGCGGACCATGCGGGACGCCGTGCACCGCGACGTGTGCGAGAAGGGCTACGACGCCGAACGGGGCACCTTCACCCAGTACTACGGCTCGCGCGAGCTGGACGCGGCCACCCTCCTCATCCCCCGGGTCGGCTTCCTGCCGCCCGACGACCCCCGGGTGGTCGGCACGGTCGACGCGGTGCGCGCGGAACTCGGCAGCAGCGGGCTCGTCCGCCGCTACAGCACCGAGGGGCCCTCCGTGGACGGGCTTCCCGGCGACGAAGGAGCCTTCCTCGCCTGCTCGTTCTGGCTGGCCGACGCCCTGCACCTGACCGGCCGGGAGAAGGAGGCGCGGGAACTCTTCGCGCGGCTGCTCGCCGTACGCAACGACGTGGGGCTGCTCGCGGAGGAGTACGACGCCGTCGCCGGCCGCCAACTCGGCAACTTCCCGCAGGCGTTCAGCCACGTCGGGTTGGTGAACACGGCGCTCACCCTGGGCGGGGGAGGCGTGACGCCGGGCTGACGGCGGGCCACCGGTCGGCTCAGCCCGAGCGCAGCGCCTCCGTCAGACGGCCGCGCAACCTCGCGAACTCGGGGGAGGCGCGCAGCCCCGGGACGTCCGTGTCCGGGGCGCGGGGCAGCGGCACCGGAAGGTCCTCCACCACCCGGCCCGGTCCCGCCGCCATCACCAGGACGCGGGATCCCAGCAGCACCGCCTCCTCCACGGAGTGCGTCACGAACAGCACCGTCGTGCCGAACCGCCCGGCCAGGGAACGGACCTCCTCCTGGAGGTGCTCCCGGGTCAGCGCGTCCAGGGCGGCGAACGGCTCGTCCATCAGGAGCAGTTCGGGCTCCGAAGCCAGGGCCCGGGCCAGCGCCACCCGCTGCTGCTGGCCGCCCGACAGCTCCCAGGTGCGCCGCCCGGCCATGCCGGGCAGCCCCACCTGCTCCAGCAGCTCGGTGACCCGTCCCCGCCGCCGGGACCGGGGCACCCCGTGCCGGGCCAGCGCGAAGCCGATGTTCCCGCCGACGGTGCGCCACGGGAACAGCCTCGGCTGCTGGAACACCACCCCCGCGCCCCGCCCGGGGCGCGGGGCCGCGCCCCGGACCAGGGCGCTGCCCGAGGCCGGGCGGGCGAAGCCCGCGATCACCCGCAGCAGGGTGGTCTTGCCGCACCCGGAGGGGCCGACCAGGACGACGAACTCGCCTGCGCGGACCCGTAGGTCCACCGCGTCGAGGACCGTCACGGGCTGCTTCGCCGAGCCGTAGCGGACCGACACCCCGGAGAGCTCGACGGCGTCCTCAGTTCGCGGCACGGCCGAGCTCCTCCACCGCGAGGGCCCGGCCGAAGGCGGCCTGGTCCGGAACGGAGTCCACCTTCTTCTGTTCCTTCAGGAAGACGGCCGCGTCGTGCAGGGTCGCCGCCAGCTTGCCGGGGGCGCCGGGCGTACCCAGGTACTCGGGGCCGGTCTGCTCCTTCGCGCTCAGCAGCACCAGCTCGGACAGCTGCCGCTTCGCCTCGTCCGGCTGCAGCCCGAGCTCCGCCCCGATGGACTTCGCGGCCTGGTCGGGGGCGGTGCGGGCCTGCCCGACGGCCTGGTCCTGGGCCTTGATCCACGCGGTGACCACTTCGGGGTGCTTGGTCGCGAAGGCGTTCGTCACCACGCCCAGGTCGGCGGTGGGCTTTCCCTGCTCCGCGAGCTGTCGGCTGGTGATCAGCACCTTGCCGTCCTTGGTCAGCTCGCTCAGAGTCGGCGTCCACACGTAGGCCGCGTCGATGTCCCCGCGCTTCCAGGCGGCGAGAGTGTCCTGCGGCTGCAGGTCGATGGTCTGCACGGCCGCCGGGTCCACCCCGGCCGCCCTCAGCGCGGCGAGCAGCGAGTAGTGGGAGGTGGACCCGAACGGGGTGGCCACCTTCTTTCCGGCCAGGTCCTTGACCGAGCCGATCCCCGGCTTGGCCACCAGGGCCTCGTTGTCGCCGATCAGGTCGTGGATCCAGACCACCTTGTACGGGATGTTCAGCGGGGCCGACAGCCCCTTGGTGACCGGACTCGACCCGGCCAGGCCCAGGTCCACCGAGCCCGCGATCACAGCCGTGTTGACGTCGCCGCCGGACTCGAACTTCACCCACTTCACGTCGGCGTCGGGCAGGGCCTTCTCCAGCAGCCGCTGGTTCTTCACGATCAGGTCGGCGTTGGGTATCGACTGGTAGGCGATCCGTACGGTGGTCCGTCCCGATCCGGCGGCGGCCTTGTCCCCGTCCGCCCCGCAGGCGGCGGTGGTGGAGGCGGTCAGGGCGACGGCGGCGGCCAGCAGCAGGGCGCGGCGGGCGACGGTTCCGGGCATGGTGGAACTCCATTGATGAGGAAGGCGGGTGTGGGGAAAGCGGGTGGGTCCGGGGGTCCCGGGGTCAGGTGCGGCCGCGCCAGGGGACGGTGAGATGCTCGATCCCCCGGAGCAGGGCGTCGAGCACGATCCCGGACAGTCCGATGGCGAGGATGCCGGCGATCACCAGGGCCGTCTGGTTGTAGCGCTGGGCATCGCGGATCATGCCGCCGATGCCGGGGACGCCGTTGATGGTCTCCGCCGCCACCACGGAGGTGTAGGCGACCCCGACGGCGATCCGGATGCCGGTGAGGATCTCGGGCAGGGCGCTCGGCAGGCGTACCGACAGCAGCAGGGACACCGGTCCGGAGCCCAGGGCCCGTGCCGCTTCGACGAGTTGGTCCGGCACCGTCCGCACGGCCGCCGCGGTGGCCGCGGCGACCGGCGGCAGGGCGGCGATCACCAGGAGCCAGATCTTCGGGGCCTCGTCGATGCCGAACCAGATGACGAGCAACGAGAGGTACGCGAGCGGCGGCAGGGTGCGCAGGAAGGTGACGGCCGGCTCCAGCACCACCGCCAGCGGGCGGACGGTGCCGATCAGCAGGCCCAGCGGAACCCCGGCCAGCACCGCGTACCCGGAGCCGGTGCCGATGCGGCCCAGGCTCACCCCCAGGTGCTCGATCAGGAAGTGGCCGCCGTAGCCGCGTACGCCCTCGTGGGTGGTGGAAGCCAGCAGGAACTGCCGCCACACCTCGCCCGGCGAGGGGACCAGCACTCGGGGCCACACCTCGGCGGCCACCACGGCCTGCCACGCGGCGAGCAGAACGGCCAGGGCGACGATGCGCAGAGCGCTCCAGCGCAGCGCCTCCCGGATCCGCTCGCGGGACTCCGATCCGCCCTCGGACGCAAGGGGTTGGGGCCGGGCGGAGACCTCGGCGGGGGTGGCGGGCTCGGTGGGTTCGGCGGGTTCGGCCGCCGTGGTGAGCGTGGTCACGCGGCCGCCGCCCCGGTCAGGGCACGCAGGCGCGGGGCGACCTCTTCGCCCACCCGGTAGGCCTCTTCGAGGTGCGGGTAGCCGGAGAGGATGAACTCGTCGATGCCCAGCGCCCGGTACTCCGCCAGCCGCGAGGCGACCTCGTCGTGCGAGCCGACGAGGGCCGTGCCCGCCCCCTCGCGGACCAGCCCGATGCCCGCCCACAGGTTCGGCGCCACCGTCAGCCGTTCGGCGTCGGCGACCCCGCCGTGCAGGGCGGCCATCCGGGCCTGACCGGTGGAGTCCATCGCGGCGAACCGCTGCTGAGTGGCCAGGACCGCCGCCGGATCCAGCCCGGCGAGGATCCGGTCGGCCTCGGCCCATGCCTCGGCGGCGGTGTCCCGGCTGATGACGTGCAGCCGCAGCCCGAAGCGGACCGTGCGGCCGGCCGACTGGGCCCGGACGCGCAGCCGGGCGATGCGCTCGGCGACGTCCGACGGGGGCTCGCCCCACAGCAGTTGTACGTCGGCCCGCCGGGCGGCGACCTCCTCGGCGGCGGGCGAGGCTCCGCCGAAGTACAGCGGGATCGGGTGGCTCAGGTCCGGATCCGTGAGGCGGGCGCCTTCGATGCGAAGGTGGGTTCCGTGGTGGTTCACGGGCTTTCCGTCCAGGAGGTCCCGCAGCACCGCCATCACCTCATCGGTGCGGGCGTAGCGTTCGTCGTGCGCCAGCTGGTCCCCGTAGGCGCGCTGTTCGGCGGGATCGCCGCCGCTCACCACGTTCAGCCCGAGTCGGCCGCCCGCGAACCGGCGGAAGGCGTCGGCCTGTTGGGCGATCAGGGTGGGGCTCGCGAAGCCCGCGCGGAACGCCACGAGGAATCCGATCCGTGTGGTGTGCTGCGCGAGTGCGGACGTCAGGATCCACGGATCGACGCAGCCGAGCCCCACCGGCGTCAACAGCGAGTGGAATCCGGCCTGTTCGGCGGCGCGCGCCACCTGGGCGAGATACGGCACGTCGGCGGGCCGGCGAGTGGCGTTGCCGCTGCGTCCCTGGACGGCCGTGACACCGCCGGGGTCACGGCCGTCCCCGCCGGTCGGCAGGAACCAGTGGAGCAGGAGCGGGTTCTCGGGCATGGCGAAACCTCGTCGGAGCAGCGCGACGCGGACCACCGCGCGGGAGGGGCGTGAGGTGGCACGTGTACACGGGAGTGCGGACAGGAGAGCGGAAGTCCGCGCGACCGGAGGCGTGGCGAAGGGACGGCCGTGAGGCCGGGATCGAAGCCGTGGCTAAGGGCGCGGATTCATCCGTACGGGGTCAGAAGCGGCGGATCGGAGGATCAACAGCCGTGCGTACGGGAGGTGGAGGCCCGACAGAGCATGGTCGACACACGCAGCAGATCTACGTGTCGACGCGATACGAGTACGGGGGCCATGGGGTGCATCCTGTCGGTGTCCGAGGGTGTCCACAAGCGGAGTCCGGATGTTGGACGAAATCATCCCGGATTTCGGTCGTTAGTGGGTTGGGCGGACCGTGGCCACCGGCCCAGGGGCTACCGGCTGCGGTTGAACGGGAGGCGGCCGAGGACCACCGCCATTCCGCAGGTGTCCGTGAGGGCGGAGAACACCAGTCCGCCCGCGATGGCGGCGCTGAGCAGCTCGAACGCAGGGTGCACCAGCAGGCCGAGGAGCAGCCCGAGGAGGACGAGCGAGCCGGCGGACAACCGGACCTGCCGCTCCATGGCCCAGACCCGCCGGGGACCCGTGGCGGGGTAGTCGAGCGGGTGCCCCTGCGCCGACCAGGAGCTGGTGCCGCCGGTCAGGCTGGTGGCGGGGATGCCGTGCCCGGCGAGGGTACGGGCGGCGTTCTGCGAGCGGGTGCCCGAGGCGCAGACCAGGAGGATCTCCTTGTCCTGGGCGAGCCGGCGCAGCTCGGGCAGGGAGCGGGCGATCCGGTCGAGCGGGATGTTCCGCGCGTCGGGCAGGTGGCCGGAGGCGTACTCGCCCGGGGTGCGGACGTCGACGATGACGAACTCGTCGTGGCGGGCGTGGGCCTGGCTGACGTCGAGGAGGGCGGGGTTGCTGCTCATGGCGGACGGGCTCCTTCGAGGGGTGAGGGGGCGCCGGGCGCGGATCCGTAAACGGGTACGGGTCCGCAGGCGGGTACGGGTGCACGGCGGTGCGGGAATGCGCAGGAGGTGCGGGTTCGGACGGCTTCGCGGGCGGACACCGGTGCGGTACGGCGTCGGGTGCGGGGCGGGAGCGGGCCGGGGCAGGCAGGCGTCAGCGGGGACAACAGGAGCGCGACAGGAGGCGCTGGGTGACGGCCATGGCGCGGAGCATAGACGACGGGGCGTGGTGAGCGGGACGCCCGTTCCGCCATTCGGGACGCAGCGGACCTGACCGGCAAGATCCGGCAGGGGTGACAGGGGTGGCCTAGCCGTGGGTCCCGGTCCCGCTCGCGGTCCGGGCCGCCTCGCGGCGCCGCAGCAGCTCGCCGGTGGCCGCGTCGGCGGGCAGGAACGCCTCCAGGTGCAGCTCGGCCAGGGTCACGTCCACGGCCGTGGCGAAGGACGTCAGCGTGGTCAGCAGGCGCAGCTCCCCGTCGGCGGAGCGCAGCCGCAGCGGCACGGCGAAGCCCAGGTGTTCGGACGGCGCCGGGGTGGCGGTGGGCAGGTAGCCGGTCAACTCCACGATCAACGCGTCGAGGTCGGCATCGGGGTGGGCCGTCGCGCGGGCCCGTAGGCTCTCGGTGATGTGCCGGCCCCACGCCGCCAGGTTCACCACGCGCGGGCCCATGCCCTGCGGATGCAGGGCCAGCCTCAGCACGTTCACGGGCGGTGCCAGCAGGTGCGCGGCCGAACCTTCGGCGAGGACGTCGAACGCGGCGTTCGCCAGGACGAGTTCCCCGCGCGGCCCGGCCACCACCGCCGGATACGGCAGGTGCCCGGTCAGGATGGACCGCAGCGCCTGCATGGCGGGCTCGATGCTCTCCGCGTCCCGCGCCGACTCGGCGTACACGGGTGCGTAACCGGCGCTGAGGAGCAGGGAGTTGCGTTCGCGCAGAGTGAGTCCCAGTGACTCGGCCAGACGCACCACCATCTCCCGCCCCGGCACCGAGCGGCCGTTCTCGATGAAGCTGAGGTGGCGCTGCGTGGTTCCGGCGAGGGTGGCCAGCTCCAGCTGGCTCATCCGCCGCAGCGACCGGCGCCGGCGCATCTCGCGGGCGAACGGGGACGGCGCGGCAGCGGCGGTCGTGGCGGTGGCGGCAGAGGTGGCAGCGGCAGCGGTGGCAGCAGTGGTGGCCATGAAGCCTTTCTAGCCGCCGCCCCGGCGGAGTTCTCCATTCCCCGGAGGGAATTGCCGCCCGTGTCCCGGCGCCGGAGCATCGGGGTCATCGGATGCGAGGCGAAGACCGGCCCGGAGGCAGAGATGCGTGCGTACCACCTGGAGACATTGGGCTCGATCGAGGGGATCGTGCTGCGGGACGGCGGCGGCCCGCGCCGCCCCGCCCCCGCCGGGCCGACCGGGATCGTGGTCCGGCTCCGGGCCGCCTCCCTCAACAAGCGCGACCTGCTGATCCTGCACGGGCGCTACCCGCTGTCCGCCGCGCCCGGGGTGGTCCCGCTGAGCGACGGCGCGGGCGAGGTGGTCGCCGTCGGGGATGCGGTGACCCGGTTCGCTATCGGGGACCGGGTGTCCTGCGCCTACTTCCCGCACTGGCGGGACGGCCGGATCACCCCCGAGCTCGTCGGCCAGCCCGGCTGCACCTTCGACGGGATGCTCGCGGAGTACGCCGTGCTCGACGAGCAGTGGGCGGTGCGCGTCCCGGACCACCTGACGTGGGAGGAGGCGGCGACCCTGCCGTGCGCGGCGGTCACCGCCTGGAACGCGCTGACCGGTGGGGAGGGCGGAGCGCCGACGGCCGGGCAGAGCGTACTGACCCTGGGCACCGGCCCGGTGGCGCTCTTCGCGGTGCAGTTCGCCAAGCTGCTGGGCTGCCGGGTCGTCTCGACGACTTCCAGTGAGGAGAAGGCGGACCGCCTGAAGGCGCTGGGGGCCGACGCGGTCGTGAACTACGTACGGACCCCGCAGTGGGGAGCCGAAGTACGGGAGCTGACCGGCGGCGCGGGCGCCGAGCTGGTGGTGGAGACGGGCGGGCCCGACACCATCGAGCAGTCGGTCCGGGCCGCTTCGCTCTACGGGCAGATCGCCCTGCTGATCACGGCCAGTGCCAAGCGGTCCGGGATCGAGATCTCGCACGCCGCGTACGCGTCGAGCCTGGCGACGATCCGCCGGGTGTTCGTCGGCAGCCGGACCCAGTTCGAGTCGATGAACGCGGCGATCACCGCGCACGGGCTGCGCCCGCTGATCGACCGGGTGCACCCCTTCGAGGAGGCACGGGAGGCCTACCGCGGCTACGCGCGGGACGCCCCGTTCGGCAAGGTGGTCATCCGGATCGGGGAGTGACCCCCGCAACGGGGGAGGAAGAGGGCCGGGTGCGGAGCCGACGGGATTCGAACCCGCGGGGCCGGTGGGCGGGTCCGCCGCCGGGCCGCTAGTCGGCGGTGCCGGGGACCCCCGGCACCGCCGATCGCAATGGACCGCTCTGCCACGGCCCCGCACCCTGTGGGACCGCGCGGTCCCGTTGTCGTGGGACCTTACAGAGCCGCCACCGTGGCCGCAGCCGGGTTTTCGCCCGCCGGGGTCAGGCCGGCCGTGTCCGCGTCGGCCGGGTTCTCGTCGTCCTCGGGGATGCTGACCAGCCAGCGGGTGTCCTTGCGCGGCCGCAGGTACAGCGCCCAGTAGAGCGTCGCGAAGGCGGTGATCCCGCCGGTCCACAGCAGGTACTGGGTCTCCTGCTGGGTCAGGATGTACGCGAACACCAGGATCAGCAGGATCGGCACGGCCGGCCACAGCGGCATCCGCCAGGCGGACCGCTCGCGGTGCGCCCCGCGCCGGCTGGCCAGCGCGGCCACCGCGACCAGCAGGTACATGCCGGTCACCGAGACGCCGGTGACGCCGTAGAGGGTGTCGAGGTTGACGAAGCACATCAGCGCACCCGGGACGCCGACGAGCAGGGTGGCCACCCACGGGGAACCGAACCGGCCGAGGCGCGAGAGCGCGGCGTTGACGGGGGCGGGCCAGGCCTTGTCGCGGGCGGAGGCGAACAGCACGCGGGAGTTCTGGATGACCATGACGATGCCGGCGTTGACGATGGCGAGGGCCACGCAGAGGCTGACGAAGGTGCCGACGGCCGAGTTGGACCAGGCGGTGACCATCGCGCCGATGTCGCCGGAGGCCAGCGTCTCCAGGTCGGGGGCGCCCATGGTGATGGCGATGACCGGGACCAGGATGACGGCGGTGGAGATGGCGAGGGTGGCGAGCACGGTCTTGGGCACGTTGCGGCGCGGGTTCTCCAGCTCCTCGGAGAGGTAGACGGCCGTCGAGAAGCCCTGGGTGATGAACAGGGCGATGGCGAGGCCGGAGACGACCATCATCGCGGTGACGGTCGAGGTGCCGCCGCCTTCCACGGCCACGGAGCCGTGCACGAGGGCGCCGGCGCCCCGCTCGCTGTGGGCGAAGCCCAGTACGGCGACGAGCGCGGCGGCCACGACCTCCAGGACCAGGAAGATGCCGGTGATCCAGGCGTTCGCCCGCAGGTCGAGGAGACCGGCGAGGGTGGCGAGCAGCATCACGCCGGCACCGGCGGCCGGAGCCGGGATGTCGACCAGCGGGGAGAGGTAGTCGGCGGTGCCCATGGCTATCACGGGCGGCACGATCATCACGACCAGGAGGGACAGCACGAACACCAGCCAGCCGGCGAGCCGGCCCGACATGGTGGAGACCATCGCGTACTCACCGCCGGCGCTGGGGATGAGGGTGCCCAGCTCCGAGTAGCAGAACGCCACGCCGATGCACAGCAGCGAGCCGATGGCGATGGTGAGCGCGGTCCACGTGCCGAGGCTGGAGAACAGGTCGGGCACGACGACGAAGAGGGTCGACGCGGGCGTCACGCAGGAGAGCGTGAGCAGTGTGCCACCGACGACGCCGATGGAACGCTTGAGCTTCTGCGGGACGGGCCCGGTGGCGGGGGCGAGGGCCTGAGGGGCGCTGATCGTGTCAGACATCGTGCGGTGTTCCGATCGGCAGATGCGGTGAGTGAGCGCGGGAGCGGTATCGCCTCCGAGGCGGTGGTGAGCATCAGGTGTTTCGGTGGCTCCCGGGCCGTCATGCAATCTCCACGAGATCCGCAGGTCAAGAGCTGTTCACATACGGATTCCATCGTCTGGGTGGCGGTAGCGTGACCTATTCGGCGTTAAGACCCCGTCAATGCTGAGCAATCACCATGTGCGATAACCGCAGGTGATCGTGGGGAAAATTCCCTCCGCTTTGCCAAGCTGCCGCCGTTCGGTCACCACGTCCGGTCACTGAATCCGCTCACCACGTCGCTCACCGCATCCGCTCACCGCATCCGCTCACCACGGGGCCGACGGCGGACCGGGGGCCGGGACGCGTTCGAGCACGCCGCCCGCGAAGGTGTCGTAGAGCGGGAGCGTCTCCAGGTGGACGTAGCCGATGTGGCAGTCGCAGACGGCCAACGGGCAGGGGCGGGGGCGCAGCGCGGAGCGGTAGGAGCCGTCGTAGAGGTTGCCGAGCTCCGCCTTCACGAAGTGGCAGCGGCGGACCGTGCCCGCGCCGTCCACCGAGATCACCGAGGCGCCCGTACGGCACGGGAGGCCCGCCGAGCGGTGGGGGTGGCGGCTGAACGGGAACAGCGGGTCCAGGGCCGTCCAGTCGGCCGCCTCCGGGTCGGTGTACGTGTGGCCCTCGGCGGCGTTGACCCACAGGTACACCTCGGGCGGCAGGGCGGCCCGCAGCCGCCGGGCCTCCGCGAGGTGCTCCGGCAGCCCGACCACCCCTACGCTGAACCGCACCCCGGCGGCCGCCAGGTCCCGGCCCTTGCCGAGGAAGCGCTCGTACGGGGTCTGCCCCGGGTGGTACGTGCACCACAGCGCGAGCGTGTCCAGGTCGGCCTCGGCCGTCCAGCCGGTGCGCCCGCTCAGATTGGTCTGGATCGCGACGCGGCGGACGTGCGGCAGGTGCGACAGCTCCACCAGCGCGCGCCGGTACCAGGAGCGGACCAGCCCTTCGCCCCACGGGGTGAACAGGACGGACAGCCGGTCGGTGGAGTTCCCCGCCGCCCAGGCGGTGAACCGCTCCAGCGCCGCACGGTCGGCCGTCAGAGTCTCCCGGCTGTCGCGCCGCTTGGCGAAGGGGCAGTACGGGCAGTCGTAGTCGCAGGAGGCGAGCGGGCCCCGGTAGAGGACCGTCAGGTCCATCCCGGGTGCCCCCGGGGCCGTCCCGGGTGCTTGCGAGCCCGCCCCGGGCCCCTCCGGCGCCGTCACTTGCGCTCGTACGCGGCCATCACGGCCCGTACGTCCGCCGAGAACAGCGCCGGGCCTGCCGCGTCCGAGTGCGCCAGCCCCTCCGGAGTGAGCCGCAGCAGCGCGGCGTCGTCCTCCAGCCACCCCCGCTCCGCGAAGGCCGCCAGCTCCGCCGGGAAGTCCTCCCACGGGCTGCTCCCGAACCGCCCCCGGTACTCGGTCACCGGCATGCCCCGGGCCTGGAGCAGGGACTGCAGCAGGTGTCGCCGCCGGGCCTCCTCCGCGTCGATCCACCGGCCGTGGTCGGTACGGGCGAAGTCCGCTTCCGGGCGGGCCACGTAGGCGTCGACGATCGTACGGATCTGCCGCATGTCCACCGCGTAGTCGAAGGAGTAGTGCAGCTCGGCCGTGTACGAGCGCGCTCCGCAGCCCAGCCCGACCATGCCGTCCGTCTGGCAGGCGTGGTCGGCGGGGCCCTCGGAGCTCTGCGCCGGCGCGTCCGCGCGGCGGAACATCCGCATCGACACCTGCTCGTACCCGGCGGCCAGGAGGTGGTCCCGGCCCGCCCGGTAGAGGCGCAGCCGCTGCTCGTCCCAGGCGGCCGGGGAGTCGTTCGGCCGGCGGCCCAGGCCCGTGAGGGGCCGTACGTACAGCGGGTACAGGTACAGCTCCTCCGGCCGCCACGCCAGGGCGGCGTCCAGCGAGTACCGCCAGCTCTCCTCGGTCTGCCCGTCGATGCCGTAGATCAGGTCGATGTTCAGGACCGGGATCGCCGCGTCCCGGATCCGCGACAGCGCCGCCTCCACGTCCGCGCGCTTCTGCGGCCGCACCGCGGTACGCGCCTCGTCGGCCACGAAGCTCTGTATGCCCAGGCTCAGCCGGGTCGTGCCCCGGTCGGCGAGGACGGCGAGCCGGTCCGCCGTGGCGGTGGCCGGGGAGGCCTCCACCGACAGCGGGACCGCCCGCAGATCGGCGCCCGCACGCTTCTCCGCGATGTCGCAGAGCCGCTCCAGCTCGGAGGCCGTCAGGAAGGTCGGCGTCCCGCCGCCGAAGGCCGCCGCCGCGAACCGCACCGGCTCGTCGGGGCCCAGCGCCTCGCGGACCGCCGTCGCCTGCCGCTCCAGCGCGTCGAGGTACGCCGTGGTCAGGCCTTCCGGTGCGCCGATCCGGGTGAAGAGGTTGCAGAACCCGCAGCGCACCTCGCAGAAGGGGATGTGCAGGTAGAGGGAGAGCGCGTCCTTCGGCTGCTCCGCCCACAGCTCGCGCAGCGCGGGCCGCCCGGGCAGCGGGCGGTACGCCGTCTTGTGCGGGTAGGCGTAGACGTAACTCTCGTACGGGGTCGGGTGGTTCAAGGGCGGGTGGTTCGAAGTCGGGGGGGTCGTGGCGGTGGAGTTCATCGGTCGGTCGGCTCCTCGTGGTCCAGGAAGAACTGTGCGTAGGGGACCGTCCAGACGGCCTCGTGGGCGAGCCGGTGCCCGGTGTACCCGTCGTCCCCGTACGTCGTCCCGTGGTCGGAGCAGACGACCGCGAAGCAGCGGCGCCGCGCGCTCATCGCGTCGAAGAGCCGCCCGATGTGCCGGTCCACGTACTCCAGGGCGGCCGCATGGGTCTCCCACGAGTCCCCGGCCGCCGCCGAACCGGTGGGCGAGTGGAACCAGTTGGGCTGGTGCATGGCGGACACGTTCAGGAAGAGGAACAGCCGCCGGTCCCGGGGAAGGCCCGCGACCACCCGCTGCGCGCACTCCACCTGCGCCTCGAAGGAGTTGGGCGAAGCCACCCCGAACTCCGGCTCCCAGTGGCTCTCCTGGAACATCCCCGGCAGTACGGATCCCAGCGCGGCCCGCTTGTTGAAGAAGCCGACCCCGCCCACGCACACGGTCCGGTATCCGGCCCCCGCCAGTCCCGCCACCAGGTCCGGGGTGTCGAACACCCAGGTGCGCCCGGCGGTGGTCTCGCTGCCCGCGAACCGGGCGGCGAACAATCGCTCGTGCGGGCCCGGCCCGTCGGGGGTCGGCAGGAAACCCGCGAACATCGCCTGGTGGGAGGCGTAGGTGAAACTCCCCGGCGCGTGCCGCCGCTCCCACACCCCGCCGGGCAGGTGCGCCGCAAGATGCGGGATCCGGCCCTCGGCGGCGAGCCGCTCGGCCACGTCGTGGCGCAGCGTGTCGAGGGTGACCAGCAGCAGGTCGTCGCGGCCGACGACCTCGTTCATGTCGGGGGCGCAGGCGGCTCCGGGGGCCCAGGCGGGGTCAGTCGTGGGCGGGGGCGAGTGCATGGTGTTCCTGTGGTTCCCGTCGTACGGCGGCCACTTGGGCCGCATAGGTGTCGAGCCCCTCGGCGGGCGAGCCGGGCAGTCCGGTCAGCCGGGGCAGCAGATCCCCGAAGGCGTTGACCTCGCCCACGGCGAAGCCCCGCCAGCCGGTGCCCGGCAGCAGGTCGACGCCCACGCACGGGGTGCGCGCGAAGGCGGCCGCGGCCCGCTCGCAGACGGCGAGGGCGTCCGCCTCCCAGCTGCCGCCCGCCGCCGTCACGGCGGCCACGGCGGCCGCCAGATCGCCGCGCGCACCGCCGAGGTGCAGATTGGTCAGCGGTCCGGCGGCGGTACGGACCACGGCGTGCGTGGCCCGGCCGCCGATGACGACGATCCGCAGATCGGCGGAGCGGCCCTGCTGCGAGGCCTTCGGCAGCCAGCGCTCGATGTGCAGGCCGTCGGGGGCGAGGGAGTCGACGATCGCGCCGATCACCCGCTCGTCCTCGTACCGGCGCAGCCGCAGCGAGTTGTGGAGGGCTCCGCAGGGGGCCCGCTCCACGGAGGTGGTGGCGCGGATCCGGCCTCTCGCACCCGTTTCCAGGGCGAGCACCCCGGAGGCCGAGGAGCCGTGCGCGAGCTTCACGAACGCCCGGCGGTAGCCGGGGCGCGCGAGCACCGCCCGTACCTCCTCCCACCCGCGCACGGGCGCGGCCGCGGCGGTCGGGCCCGAGGTCGGCGAGGCCGGTACCGGGATGCCGGCCGACTCCAGAACCCCGTGGCAGAGCCGCTTGTCGAACAGCGCCGCCAGCTCCGCCGGATCGCCCAGCAGTCTCCCGCCGGCCGCCCGGACCCCGTCCGCCACCGCGTGCACGGCTCCGGTGAACCGGCGGTACCAGCGGCCGGTTCCCTCGACCCGCGTGGTGTCGGCGACCCCGCGCAGCAGCCGCTCCACCTCCGGATCCTCGCCGGGCGAGTCGATCCGTACGCTCTCGCCCGCCCGGAAGGCGGCCCGGCCGTTCAGGACGTCCAGCCAGGGCACCACCCGGGCTTCGGGCAGCCCGGCGGCGCGCACGGCGTCCTGGAAGAGGGCGACCCGGCGGTTGCCCGGATTGCCCACCACGGCGAAGTCGACGGCGGATCCCGTGGCGGACGCGGTGGCTACGGCGGGTGCCGTACGCCTCACTCCGCCACCGCGATGTAGCGGTACACGGTCCCGTCCTCGTCCACGTCGTCCTCGTCCGGGACCTGGTGGTCGCCGAGGTCCACCTCCACACCGTGCGGGGCCAGCGCCGCGCATATCCGCTCCCGGAGCGGCTCGCTGATGTAGTGGTGGTGCAGATCGAGCCTGGTGAGGTGGGTGAGCGGGCCGCCGGCCAGCAGGGCTTCGACGCCCTCGTCGTCCAGGACGCCCATGGAGAGGTCCAGGACCTCCAGCCGCTCGACGACCGGAGCGGTGGCCAGGGCCTTCGCGATCTCGTTCTGGATCTCGCTGTTGTGCAGCGCGAGCCGGCGCAGGGTGGGCAGTCGGCGGCCGGTCAGGAACGGCTCCAGATCGCCGACTTCCGTGTCGCCGCCGTACTCGGGCGTGCCGAGCCACAGGTCGAGCTCGGTGAGCGCGGGCAGTTCGCTCGCCGCGACCCCGCGCACCACCTCCCGGGGAAGCCCGCCCGCCTCGATGCGCAGCACGCGCAGCGCCTCGTGCCGTACCGGCGGGAAGAGCAGGCCGTCGCCGCCGCGCACCCCGAACTCCTCGAGTGCCGGATAGGCCCGGAGCAGCGGGCCCACGTCCGACTGCTGCAGCCACGAGATCTCGCACTGCTCGAAGGTGACGTCGCCGATGAACAGGGCCCTCAGTGCGGGGAACCGGCCGGCGGCCTCGGCCAGCACCGCGATCAGGTCGTCGTTGGAGGTGTCGTAGGCTTCCGACCAGCCGCCCACGATCAGCGCCCGGACGGCCCGGGTGTCCACGGAGTCGGCGAACCGGGCGAAGACCTCGGCCCATTCCTCCTCGGCGTCGTACACGTCCGCCGAGACCCGCCAGGCCACGGACCCGGCCTCGGGCAGCGCACGGGTGTCCTTCGGCCCCGGGAAGTCGAAGGCCGGCAGGCCGCCCAGTTCACGCAGGTGCTCACCGATGGTCATGTGCGCTGCTCCTGATGGTGGCGATGGGTCGGAGGGTGTCCTCCGTCCTCCGACAACAGTTCTACCAAGCGCCACCGACAGCCCGACCGCCGGAGGGCGCCGGCCGGGCCCGTCCGGCCGGCCGGACGACGACGGCACCTCGAGGACGGGCCCGAGCGGTCAGCGCTTTCGGTAGCAGCGGGCGTCCTCGGCGGCGGCCAGCACGGTATCGAGGTCGCCGCCGATCGCCGCGGTCAGAGTGATGGCCACGGCGCCCTCCAGGAACGGCGCGTCCACGATCCGGGCGCCTTCCGGCAGCTGCGAAGGCTCCTCGCCGAGCAGGGACTTCACCGTCAGCACCGCGCTGCCCATGTCGCACAGCAGAGCCACGCCCACGCCCTCGTCCACCGTCCGCGCGGCGGCCGTGATCAGCTCCGCGCTGGTGCCGATCCCGCCGTCCGGGGTGCCGCCCGCCACCGCGAGCGGCGCCGGGTCCACCGCGCCGAGCAGCGCGCCCGACAGCACGGCCACGGATTCCGCGACCGCCTTGCTGTGCGAGACCAGGACCACGCCGACCCGGCCGGTACGGGCCTTCGCGCCAAGCTCGGCGGCGGCCGTCCCGACGACGCCCGTCCCGACGACGCCCGTCCCGACGACGCCCGGCTCGGTGGCACCCGGCTCGACGGCGCCCTGCTCCGCAGCGGCCGGCTCCTCGGGTACCAGCGGGACCTCCGGCGCGTCCACCGCGCAGCGCAGGGCCTCCATCAGCAGGGCCACGGAGTTGGCCCCGGCGTCCTGGTGGCCGATGCTCCGCTCGCCGAGGTAACTGGCCCGGCCCTTGCGGGCTTCGAGCCCCTCGGTGGCGTCGGCGCCCGCGCGGGCCGCCGAGACCGCCTCGTCCAGGGCCTCGCGCAGCGGCCGACCTGCCTCTCCGGCTTCGGACAGGGCCGCCACGGCCGGGGCCAGGGCGTCCACCAGCGTGGCGTCGCCGATCTCGGCGCCGCCCAGATTCTGCACCGACCGCAGCCCGGCGCCGAGCGCGGCGCCCAGCTCCAGGACGCTCGGAGCGGCGGTGTCGCCGAGCACCTTGCCCGTGCGGCGCAGGGCGGTGCCGAACAGCGGTCCGGAGGCGCCGCCCACGGTGTTGGTCAAGGTGGTTCCGGCCAGGGTCAGCAGGGCGCCTGGAGTGGACGGCCGCTGTTCGGCGACGGCCGCGCCGACGGCGCCGAAGCCCCGTACGAGATTGGCCCCGTGGTCCCCGTCGCCGATGACCGCGTCCAGCTCGGTCAGGCGCGCGCCGTCCCGCCGTACGAGCCGGTTGGTCTCGGCGATCCAGCGGCGGAAGCAGGCGGTGTCCAGCGCGGGGTTCGTCGCGGTCGGGGTGGTCGGTGCGGCCGGCGTGGCGGTCATGGGATGGCTCCTGGGGGGTGTGTCGTCGAGGGGGAGGTCGGGAGGCGGTTCAGCAGCCCCAGCGCAGGGACGGGGTGTCCACCGGCGCGTCCCACAGGCGCAGCAGTTCCTCGTCGGCGCGGCACAGGGTGAGGGTGCAGCCGGCCATGTCCAGGCTGGTGACGTAGTTGCCGACCAGCGAGCGGGCCACGGTGATCCCGCGCTCGTCGAGCACCCGCTGGACCTCGGCGCGCATGATGTACAGCTCGACGGGCGGGGTCCCGCCGAGGCCGTTGACGAGCAGGATGACGGGGGAGCCGGCGGCCTCGGGGAGGTCTTCGAGGATGGCGTCGAGCATCGCTCCGGCGGTTTCGGCGGCGGTCATCAGCTTCCGTCGCTCGCGGCCGGGCTCGCCGTGGATGCCGATGCCCAGCTCGATCTCGTCCTCGCCGAGCGTGAAGTTCGGGCTGCCCTTGGAGGGGGTGGTGCAGGAGGTCAGGGCCACGCCGTAGCTGCGCGAGTTCTCGTTGACCTTGCGGGCGACCGCGGCGACCTCGGAGAGCGGGGCGCCCTCCTCGGCGAGCGCCCCCGCGATCTTCTCCACGAACAGGGTGGCGCCGGTGCCGCGGCGGCCCGGTCCGTTCGCCGTCCGGGCGACGGCCACGTCGTCGTCCACGACGACCTGCTCGACCTTGACGCCCTCGTCCTCGCAGTCCTCGGCCGCCATCGTGAAGTTGAGGATGTCGCCCGTGTAGTTCTTCACGATGTGCAGGACGCCCGCGCCCGCGTCGACCGCGCAGGTGGCGCTCGCGATGATGTCCGGCACCGGGGAGGTGAACACCGGGCCGGCCACGGCGGCCGACAGCATCCCGCGCCCGACGAACCCGGCGTGCAGCGGCTCGTGCCCGCTGCCTCCGCCCGACAGCACCGCGACCTTGCCGGCCGGCTCCCCGGACGCCCCGGCCGCCCGCGTGACGATGCCCTTCTCCGCCTCCACGCGGAGCCCCGGGTGAGCGGCGGCCATTCCGCGCAGGGCATCGGCGACGACGCTCTCGGGGGAATTGATGAGCTTCTTCACGGGGGCCTCTTTCCTGAAACGCGGAACGTGGAACGCGAACACCGACCCGGAGCGGAAATTGGAATTACGGGACGGCATTCACTCGGTGCCGTCGCCGATCCGCCACCGCTTCCGGGGTACTTGGCTGGAACTTTACTTGGGAGGCCCTCCGAAACCGGCCGGGTCCTTGGTCCCGGATCGGGCCGCGGAAAGGCCTCTGCGCAAGGGGACCGTGCATATCTCCGCCGTCACCGGAAACCGTGATAGGGATGAATGAGCAAGCCGAAATGAATTCGCAATGAGGAGGATTCACGTGAAGACCGTCGGTACCCGCATGATGATCAGCCCGCCGAAGTACGTGCAGGGCGCCGGGGCCATGAACGACCTGGGCGAGCACACCGCGCACCTCGGCACGAACGCCGTCGTACTGGCGGACAAGGGCGTCTGGAGCTTCGTCGACGCGGCCGTCACCGCCTCCCTCGCCGCCGCCGGGGTCGAGCTGACCAAGGAGGTCTTCGGCGGGCTGTGCACGCAGAAGGAGATCGACCGGGTCGCCGCGGCCGCCAAGGCCGCCGGCGCGGACGTCATCATCGGCATCGGCGGCGGTACCTCGATCGACACCGCGAAGGCCGTCGGCCACGCGCTGGGCGACATCGCCGTCGTGTCCGCCCCGACCGTGGCCTCCACCGACGCGCCGACCAGCGCGCTCGCCGTGATCTACACCGAGGAGGGCGCCTTCGAGCGCTACTCCTTCTTCCGGCGCAACCCCAACCTCGTCCTCGTCGACACCGCGCTCGTGGCGGGCGCCCCCAGCCGCTTCATCGTCTCCGGCATGGGCGACGCGCTCGCCACCTGGTACGAGGCCCGTGTCTGCGTCGCCGCCAACCGCGTCGCCATGGCGGGCGGCCTCGCCACCGAGGCCTCCCTCGCGCTCGCCCGGCTGTGCTGGGAGACCCTGATGGAGTACGGCCCCCAGGCCCGCCTGGCCGCCGAGGCGCACGTGGTCACCCCGGCGCTGGAGAAGGTCACTGAGGCCAACACCCTGCTCTCCGGCCTCGGTTTCGAGTCCTGCGGCCTCGCCGCCGCCCACGGCATCCACAACGGCCTGACCGTCTCGCACAAGGTGCACGGCATGATGCACGGCGAGAAGGTCAACATCGGCACGCTCGCCCAGCTGATCCTGGAGGGCGCCCCGACCGACGAGCTCGACACCTACCTGCGCTTCAGCCGCGCCGTGGGCCTGCCCACCACCCTCGCCGAGATCGGCCTGGGCAACCCGGACCGCGAGGAGCTCATCGCCATCGGGCGCGCGGCCACCGCGCAGGGCGAGACCACGCACAACATGCCGTTCCCGGTGACCCCGGACATGGTCGCGGACGCCCTGATCGCGGGCGACGCGTACGCCCGCGCCACTGCCGGGAAGTCCGGCAAGGGCTGCTGATCCGGAGGGGCGCGCGGTCCTACGGGGCTGCGCGCCCGGTCCCGGTCCGGGACGCCAGCAGCAGGGCGATGTCGTCCGGCCGGTCGGTGGCGTTCCCGGCCTCGGCCACCAGCCGGTCCGCCGTCTCCGTCAGCGGGCCGGGACCGGCCGCGGTCAGCGCGGCCCGCAGCCGGTCCACCCCGATGTCGATGTCGGTGCCCGGGGTCTCCACCAGCCCGTCCGTGTACAGGGCGAGCACCGCCCCCGGCTCGAACCGGAGCTCGGTGACCGGATAGTCGGCCTCGGCGTCCACGCCGAGCACCACCCCGCCCGGCAGGTCCAGCACCTCGGTCCGGCCGCCCGGCTGCCGAAGCAGCGGCTGGGGGTGACCGGCCCGGACGGCGTGCGCGCGGCCCGTCGCCGGGTCGAGCAGTACGTAGCAGCAACTGGCGAACTGCCCGGGGTCGAGGCCGATGAGCAGCCGGTTCGTGCCCCGCATCACCTGCTCCGGGGTGCCGCCTCCGAGAGTGAAGGCCCGTACGGCGCTGCGCAGTTGGCCCATGGTGGCCGCGGCCGCCACGCCGTGGCCCTGTACGTCGCCGATGACCAGCGCGAGGCATCCGCCGTCCGCCTCGATCACGTCGTACCAGTCGCCGCCCACGTCCATGCCCGCGGTGCCGGGCAGGTAGCGGCCCACCGTGACCACCTGCTCGTGGACCGGCAGCCGGTGCGGCAGCAGCGCCGCCTGGAGTCCCCGGGCCAGCTCCGCCTCGCTGTCGTAGCGCCGCGCCCGTTCCAGGGCCTGGGCGATGAGGCCGGCGAGCGCCGTGAGCACCGTACGCTCCTCCGGGCTGAATCCGCGCGGGGCGTCGAACCCGAGGATGCACGAGCCGACCGGGCGGCCGGAGGCGATCAGCGGAAGGAAGGCACGGGCGCCGAGGTGGGCGTCCAGGGGGATCCCCGGGTAGGCGTCGGCCAGGCGCTCCATCGACTCGAAGAACAGCGGCCGGCCCGAGGTGAGGGTTTCCACCCCGGGCAGCCGGGTGTCCAGCGCGACCCCGTCGAACCGGTCGAGGAACCCCTTCGGGAAGCCGGTCTCCCACGCCAGGTGCAGATGCCCCTCGCCCAGCAGGTAGATCGCCAACTGGCGTCCGCCGAAGGCCGGGAGCAGCTCCTCGGTCACCACCGCCGACACCTGGCGGGCCGTCACCGCCTCGGTCAGCGCGATCGCGAGGGCCACCGGCCGGTACAGGGCCGAGGCCCGGTCGGCGGGCGAGCCGAGGCCGGGGGAGCCGAGCCCGCCGCCGGGCCGCATCACCGACTCGGGCGTGTACGGGGGCGGTTCGGCGGATCCGATGGTGACGGTGATCCCGTCGGTTCCGGGGTGCAGGCCCACCGACAGCCATTCCCCGGGCTCCTGACGGCCGTGCCGGGCCTGGAAGTACACCGGTTCGGGGGCCAGGTACACGGCCCGGAAGTGGTCTTCGTACGCCGGGTGCCCGAGCCAGGGCAGGGCCTCCCACAGCGTCCGCCCGGTCAGCTCCGGTCCGTCCTCGGCCCCGAGCAGGGTGCCGGCCGCGCCGCTGCGGGCGGCGGAGTTCACGAACCCGATCGTGCCCCGCCGGTCCACGGACAGGACGGCCTGCTCCAGCCGGTCCACGACCGCGCGGGCGCCGTCGCGGTCCCCGTCGCGTTCGGGTGCGTCCGGCCCCGCGGATCCGGCGGGCCCGCCCACGCACACCGGGTCGCCCTCCCAGGTCACCGGCGCCCCGCCCGCGGCGAGCTGCGCCAGCTCCCCGGCCAGCCGGTCGGCCACCGCGCGCAGCCGCGCCCGGTCGCCCGCAGAGACCGGGATCCCGGGCGTCGCGGGGCGCAGCACCACGAGGACCCCGTAGCGCTCCGGCCCGAGGGCCACCGGCTCGTACAGCGAGCCGAAGGGGAACGGCAGCCCGGCCATCAGCTGGGGGAAGCGCCGCATCGCCGATTCCGCGTCGGGCAGGTGCACGGACTGCCCCGAGCGGTAGGCCTCCGCGACCGGATAGGGCCGGTTCGCGTGCATCCGCCACCAGGGCCGGAACAGCGGCCCCGGAATCCCGGTCAGGACGGCCATCCGCAGCAGGCCTTCGGTGCCGGAGCGCAGGTAGACCCCGCCCGCGTACCCGCCGGCGGCCACCACGGCATCCAGGGCGGCCCGCGCGAGCACCCGGGCCGCGGTGTCTTCGGCGGGGCCGCCGATGTCCGGTCTCGCCGTCACCCCTTCAGGATGCGCCCGGGACCCGGCCCCCGCACACGGCCCGAGCGCAGGGCCCGCGCGCAGGCCCCTCAGGGCGGTCCCCGCGCACCGTGCGACGGACGGCGCGTTGAATTCAACACCGCAATGCCGGGCGCGATCCCCCCGCATTGGCTTCGGGCGATGATCGCTCTCGTGACACACGCAGCAACCACCGTGCCGTCGCCCGGCACGGACTGGTGGGCACCAGCTCCACCGCGCGCATGCTCAGATCCGAACTGGGCCTGAGCATCCGGTCGGTGGAGTCCGGCCCGCACGGCGGGGACCAGCAGATCGAAGACGGTTTCGCCCTCGAAGGTCAGGCCGACGAACGGGTGGCGGCCCCCGCGCGGTCCCGGTAGCCCGCCACCACCGCGGCCCCCGCCACCAGCAGTACCGCGGCCACCGTGCGCAGGGCCGTGCCCATGGCGTCCGTGAAGGCCGTGACCTGCGCGGCGTCCTGCGGCACCCCGTGGAAACGGGAGGCGAGGACCGTGCCGACCACCGCCACCCCGAGGGCCGCGCCGATCTCGCGGGCCGCGGTGTTCACCCCGGAGCCCAGCCCGGCCTGGTGCGCGGGCAGCTCGGCGACCACCGTCAGGGTCAGCGCGGGCGCGCACAGCCCGGTGCCGACCGACAGCACGAGCAGGTAGAGCGCGTAGAGGGCGTACGGGGTGTCCGCGTCGGCGGTGGACACCAGCAGCAGTCCGCCGCCGATCAGGCCGATCCCGGCCCCGACGGGCAGCCGGGGACCGGTCCGCTCCTGGAGGCGGGCGCCGTACTTGGGCACCAGGGCCATGCCCACGGTCAGCGGCACGATCGCGAAGCCCGTCTGGGCAGGGGAGAAGCCCTTCGCGTACTGCAGGTACTGGGCGTTGACGAAGAACAGCGAGAACAGTCCGAAGAAGGCCGCGCCGATGCCGAGCGCGCCGGCCCGCAGCCTGCGCGAGGCGAAGATCCGCGGATCCAGCAGCGGGCGGGCGGCGCGCAGACCGTAAACGGTGAAGGCGGCCAGCAGGGCCGCACCCGCGCCGAAGGAGGACAGCACCCGCACCGATCCCCAGCCGTACGACGGCCCCTCGATGATCGCGTGGACGACTGCGAGGAGCGCCCCCGCGAGCAGGGCCGCCCCGGCCGGGTCCACGGAGGTGTCGCGGCGTGCGGGCGTACGGGGCACCGTGCGGGCGACGGCCAGCGCGAGCAGCGCTCCGAGCGGGACCACGGCCCAGAACAGGGCCCGCCAGGTCAGGAACTGCCCGGCGAGGCCGCCGCCGACATTGCCCGCCAGGCCCCCGAGGCCGGCCGACAGGGTCCAGGTGGCCAGCGCCTGCCCGCGCCGCTCGGGCGGGGACAGGTGGATCAGGACCGACATCGTGGCGGGCATGATCAGGGCCGCGCCCGCCCCGCACAGCCCGCGCCCGGCGATCAGCAGGGCCGGCCCGGTGCAGAGCGCGCTGAGCGCGCCGCCCGCCGCGAACAGGAGGAGCCCGGCGAGCAGGGCACCCTTGCGGCCGTAGCGGTCGCCGAGGGCGCCCGCCGGGATCAGCAGCGCGGCGAAGACGATGACGTAGGCGTCGACCGTCCACAGCAGCTGCTCGGGGGTGGGGTGCAGGGGGGAGGCGGCGAGCTGTGGGATCAGCAGGTTGACGGCGGCGACCATGGCCTGGGCGACCAGGACGCAGGCGCACAGGACCAGCAGGGCGGCGCGGGTGAGTCCGGGTGCGGGTGCGCCGGAGGGTGTGGCGGCGGGTTCCCGCTTCTTGAGGGCATGGCGGAGCACGGCTCCTCCTCGGAGTCGGTGGGCAGGATGGGGGAGTGGGGCGGTGACGGTGCCGTCGGACCGCGTCCCGTTCTCACCGTAGGGTCGGCATGACCTGCTTTCCAGTGCAAGTTATGCAAGGGATCCATGCACATGACGCAATCGGGAGCGGCCTCCGGCCTCGACCTGAACCTGCTCCTCGCCCTCGACGTCCTCCTGGAGGAGTCGAGCGTGTCCCGGGCGGCCGCCCGACTGCACCTGTCCGAGCCCGCGATGAGCCGTGCCCTCGGCCGGATCCGCAAGGCGCTCGGCGATCCCGTGCTGGTCCGCGCCGGCCGCACCATGGTCCCCACCCCGCACGCCCTCGCGATCCAGGTCGAGGTCAGGGCGGTCGTGGAACGGGCCCGCGCGCTCTTCCTGGCCGGCGGCCGGCTGGACCTGACGACCCTGACCCGCACCTTCACCGTGCTGGCCAACGAGTCCTTCACCGCCGTCTACGGCGCCGCCCTCTTCGGCCGGGTCGCCCGGGAGGCGCCGGGGGTGCGGCTGCGCTTCCTGGCGGAGAGCCACATCGACGTGCCGGCGCTGCGCGAGGGCGTGGCCGATCTGGAACTGGGCATGATCGACACGCGTTCGCCGGAGGTGCGGACCGAACACCTCGCCGACGAGCACATGATGGCCGTCGCACGCCCCGGGCACCCCCTGCTGCGCGGGCGGCTCACCGCGCGGCGGTTCGCCGCGGCCCAGCACCTGATCGCCTCCCGGCGCGGCCGCCTGGAGGGCCCGGTGGACACGGCGCTCGCCGGACTGGGTCTCACCCGGCGGGTGGTGGGGAGCGTCGGCACTTTTCCGACCTCCCTCTTCGTCCTCCGCGAGAGCGACCTCGTGGGCCTGATCACCGGCCAGGCCGCGCCGCTCGCCGCGCAGTTGGGGCTGGAGGTCTTCGAGATCCCCCTCGAACTGCCACCGCTGCCCTTCGGCATGGCCTGGCACCCGCGCCACGACGCCGATCCCGCACACGCCTGGCTGCGCGACTGCGCCCGCGCTCTGACGCCGACGGAGGCGCGGGCGTAGGGACGGGGCGTAGGGATGTGGGGTGGGGACGGGGGGTGGGGCGGGGTCCGCCGAGCCGCGGGCGGAGCCCCGCCGCCCGGGGCCGAACCGGCCGATCGGCCCAGGACGGGTCGGGACCCCGGGGGCCGAAAGTCCCTGCGGATCGGGGACTTTGCCCGGCTGTCGGACCACCTCCGACTGCTTAGGTTTGCCTAAGTAGAACCGAAGAAGGAGGTCCGGTGCCGTCGCTCAACGACAGCCGTCCCGGGACGACCGTACGCATCACGGGGATCGACCCCGGCCAGGCCGGCGGAAGCCGGCGCCGACTGCTGGAGTTCGGCTTCGTGCCGGGCGCCGACGTCACCGTGATAGCCCGGGGTGCCACCGGAGGCCTGCTCGTCGGGCTCGGGGACACCCGGGTCGCGCTGGACTCCCGCACCGCCGGCCGGCTGAGGTGCGGCCGATGAGCTGCCACGGCGCCGAGGGCGCCCGGGCGGCCACCCTGGACCGGGGGACCGGCACACCGGTCGTCGCCCTGGTCGGCAACCCCAATGTCGGCAAGTCGACCCTGTTCAACGCCCTCACCGGCGCCCACCAGCGCGTCGGCAACTGGCCGGGCAAGACGGTCTCCGTGGCCCAGGGCGACTGGCGCACCCCCGGCGGCCGCCTGCTGCGCATCGCCGACCTGCCCGGCTCCTACAGCCTGCTGCCCGACTCCCCGGACGAGGCGCTGGTGCGCGACGTCCTGACCGCGCGGCCCGGAGAACGGCCCGACGCGGTGGTGTTCGCCCTCGACGCGGCAAACCCGGCCCGCAACCTGTACCTGCTCTCGCAGATCCTCGACACCGACATCCCCGTCGTCATCGCGCTCACCATGACCGATGTCGCCGCCCGGCGCGGCTCGGCCCCCGACCCCGGCGCGCTGGCCCGTGAGCTGGCGCTGCCCGTCGTGGCGGTGGAGGGGCGCAGCGGAACCGGGCTGGACCGGCTCGCCGACGCCGTGGTCGACGTACTGGACACGTCACCGTCACCGCCACCGTCACCCTCACCCTCGCCCTCGCCCTCGCCCTCGCCCTCGCCTTCGCGGTCCGGCTGGGCGGCCGGTTCGCCGGTGGCCGCCGAGCTGGACGCACTGGCCGAGTCGGCCCGCGAGGCGGCCGCGCGGACCTCGCACCCGGCGCGGTGGCTGGCCGTCAGCCTGCTCTGCGGGGAGCAGCCGCCCGGCGTCCCGGCCGCTCTGGCCGAGCGGGCGGTGGCGGCCGCGGACCGCCTCGCCGCCGCCGCGGAGGAGGCCGACACCGACGCCGAGCTGCTCGTGGCCGAGGCCCGCTACGCCTGGGCGCACGCCGTCATCGAGCGCGCCGCGCCCCGCCCTGTACAGGCCCGGCCCACCCTCACCGACCGGGTGGACCGGCTGCTGCTGTCCCGGACCTTCGGGATCCCGTTCTTCCTCGCCGTGATGTGGGGCGTCTTCCAGGCCACCACAGTCCTGGCGAAACCCCTCCAGGACGGCCTCGGCGACTTCGTCTCCGGGCCCGTCAGCGGCGGGGCCGAGCGGCTCCTGGAGGCCGTTCACGCACCGGGCTGGCTGACGGGGCTGCTGGTGGACGGCCTGATCAACGGGGTGGGCCAGCTGCTCACGTTCGTCCCCCTGATGATCATCATGTTCGTGCTGCTGGCCCTGCTGGAGGACTCCGGCTACTTCGCCCGCGCCGCCTTCGTCGCCGACCGCCTGATGCGCACCCTGCGCCTGCCCGGCCGGGCCTTCCTCCCCCTCGTCGTCGGCTTCGGCTGCAACGTCCCCGCGCTGGCCGGCACCCGCATCCTGAACCGGCACCAGCACCGGCTGCTGGTCGGCCTGCTGATCCCGTACATGAGCTGCACGGCCCGGCTCGCCGTCTACGTGATGATCGCGGGCGTCTTCTTCGGATCGAACTCCGGCACCGTCGTGTTCTTCCTCTACGTCGCCTCCGTGCTGCTGGTGGTCGGCATGGGCCTGATCCTGCGGCCCCTGCTCTTCAGGGACATGAAGGAGGAACCCCTGGTCCTGGAACTGCCCCCGTACCGGCTGCCCACCGTGCGGGTCACCGGCGCCCAGGTCCGCCAGCGGCTCGGCGCCTTCCTGCGCACCGCGGGCGGGATCATCGTGGCCACCGCGGCCGCCGTCTGGCTGCTGATGGCGATCCCGTCCGGCACGGGGTCGGGCGGCTTCGGCAAGGTGGACGTGGAGCAGAGCGTGTTCGGTACGGTCACCCGCGCGGCCGCGCCCGTCGTGGCCCCGGCCGGATTCGGCGACTGGCACGCCACGGCCGCGCTCGGCACCGGGCTGATCGCCAAGGAGGGCGTGATCTCCACCCTCGCCCAGACCTATTCGGCACAGGAGGACGGCGACCCGAAACTCACCACGAGCCTGCAGGCCACCTTCGACGAATCCTCCGGAGGCCACGGGCGGGCGGCTGCGCTCGCCTTCCTGGTCTTCATCCTCGCCTACACCCCCTGCATGGCCACCCTGGCCGCGCAACGGGCCGAGATCGGCACGCGGCTGACCGTCATCGGCTTCGGCATCCAGCTGGCCGCGGCCTGGCTGCTGGCCGTCGGGGTCTTCCAGATCGCGAGGCTGGTGTGGTGAGCGGGGTCAGCGGGGTCAGCGGGACCGACGGGACCGGAGGGAGCCCCCGGGCTTCCACGGGGCACGAGCCGAGCATGCTGCGCAGGCTGCTGCGCGCCTTCGAGGAGGCCGCCCCCGGCGAGGGGCTCGCGCAGATCGCCGATCGGCTGGGCATCGGCCGGGCCGAGGCGGCGGACCTCGCCGCGTACTGGGTCCGCAAGGGCCGTCTGCGGCGCGAGGAGCTCGGCGCCCCCGACTGCTCGGGCTGCTTCTTCGCCTCGCGTTCCTGCAACACCTGCCCCAGTGGTTCCGTACCGGCGCGGCCGGCGCTGGTCGCGCTGAGCCCCGTACGCGCCGCGGATCCCCCGGGTCCCGTGAGCCCGGCAAGCCCCGTACGCCCCGTACGCCGTACCGACTGACCCGAACGCCTCCCCCGTCCGGGGGAGGTCCCGCGCCGGGGCCGTCTCCGGACGGTGCGCACGGGCAGGCTTGCGGGCATGCGACAGCAGTACGACACCTCAACGCCCCCGGTGGCCTTCTCGCTGGCCGACGCCTTCACCCTGCGCACCGCGCTCGACGCGCTCGGCGGGGTGCGCGGCCTGGACACGATCGACCTCGCCTGCGGACACGGAGGCACCACCCGGATGCTGGCGAGCGGGGGAGCCCGCCGCACCGTGGGCGTCGACAGCTGCCCCGAACGGATCCGGCGGGCGCGGGCGAGCGGGGCCCCCGTCGAGTACGTCCTCCTCGACGACGCGGCCGGGATGTCGGAGCTGGGCCCCTTCGACCTGGCCACCGCCGTCTACCTGTTCAACCAGGCCCACGACCGGACGGCCCTGCACGCCATGTTCCGGGCCGTCCGGGCGGGCCTGCGCCCCGGCGGACGGCTCCTGGCCATCGTGCCGAACCCGGGCGCCTTCCCGTACGCGGACTGGTCGCCGTACGGGATCAGCGTCGTGGAGCGGGCTCCGGGCGGGGACGCGCCCCTGCTCCGGGCCCGGCTGGAGACCGATCCGCCGGTGCCCTTCGAGTGCCGCGAATGGGCGCACGCCGACTTCGCCGAGGCCGCCGCCGACGCCGGCTTCGCGACCGTCTCCTGGCAGCCGACCAGGACACCCCCGGCGTGCGCGACCCGCGACGAGACCTACTGGTCCCGCTACCGCACCGCCCCCGTCGGGTCCCTGATGAACTGCGTTGCCTGACCGACGGGCCCCGGGCCGTCCGTCCCGGATCCTGCCGGTCAGGTCTCCGACGCCGTCGCGCGGATCAGCTCCACGATCCGGTCGCGTGCCGCCCGGCCCTCCGGAAGCGGCATCAGCGGGTACCCGTGCGGCAGCCCCGGTTCCTCGTGGAACTCCACCTCGGCGCCGTCCGCGCGGGCCCGCCGCAGCAGCTCGCGGCTGTCGGTCGTCAGGAGATCCCGGGTGCCCGTGAACACCGTCAGCGGGGCCAGCCCCGCGAACGATCCGTGCAGCGGGCTCACCCGGGGGTCGTCGGCGGCCAGGTTGCCCGCGTACAGCCGCCCGGCCTCCAGAAGCCCGGGACGGGCCAGCATCGGGTCGTCCGGCTCGATGGCGGCCTGGTCGGGATGGCTCATGGACAGGTCCAGCCAGGGCGAGATCAGCACGATCCGGGACGGCTGCGCCCCGGTGCGGTCGCGCAGCCGCTGGGCCGCCGCCAGGGCCAGCCCGGCGCCGGCCGAGTCCCCGACGAGCACGGTGCCGCCCGCCCCGCCGCTCGCGATCAGGCCGCTGAGCAGATCGGCGGCGACCGGGACGGTCCGGTCGGCGGTTCCGCGCGGGGCCAGAATGTACGCCGGTACGACGATCCGGGCGCGGGCCCGCGTCACCAGGGTCCGGATCAGGGCCCAGTGCGGGCGGACCAGCTCGCCCACGTACCCGCCGCCGTGCACGTACAGCACCCGGGCGGCCGGTTCGGCCCCGAGCGGCGAGACGTCGTACACCGGCCAGGCTCCGACGAAGGTCCGCGAGACCTCCGCGACCCGGCCCAGCGAATGCGGCGGCAGATGGGAGGCCGGCCGGCGGGCCGATTCGGCCACCCGGGTCCGGACCGCCTCGGCACTCGCGAACCGTCTTCGCCGCCCCGCCGCGATCAGCGCGGCCGAAAGCGCCCTGCTGCGCAGACTCGGCACGCCCCTCACCTCCCCGTTCCCGGCCCGGACCGCTCACCGGTCCGTCCCCTGCCCGACACCTGAGGAGCATAGGCGTGAAGCTGCCCTGTGGACCCGCTTAAGAAATCCTCGATGGACTGATCACCCCGCAGGTCGGCAGATTGGTGACCGTCACCACGCTGCCGGGCCCGCACGCCCCGTAGCGCTTCCTTCCGCATGCCTGGAGCCACCCCCATGAAGGCACTCGTCAAGCACAAGGCCGAGCCCGGGCTGTGGCTCATGGACGTTCCCGAGCCCGAGTACGGCCCCGGCGACGTGCTGATCAAGGTGCTGCGCACCGGCATCTGCGGGACGGACCTGCACATCCGCTCCTGGGACGGCTGGGCGCAGGGCGCCGTCAAGACCCCGCTCGTGCTCGGTCACGAGTTCGTCGGAGAGGTGGCCGCGCTCGGCGCGGGCGTCACCGGCATCGAGGTCGGCGCGCTGGTCAGCGGCGAGGGCCACCTGGTGTGCGGGACGTGCCGCAACTGCCTGGCCGGGCGCCGCCACCTGTGCCGCAGCACGGTCGGCCTCGGGGTCGGCCGCGACGGCGCCTTCGCCGAGTACGTGGTCCTGCCCGCGCAGAACGTGTGGGTGCACCGGACCAAGGTCGACCTCGACGTCGCGGCGATCTTCGACCCGTTCGGCAACGCCGTGCACACGGCGCTCTCCTTCCCGCTGGTCGGCGAGGACGTGCTGATCACCGGCGCGGGCCCGATCGGCATCATGGCGGCGGCCGTGGCCCGGCACGCGGGCGCGCGCAACGTGGTGATCACCGACGTCAGCCCGGAGCGCCTGGAGATCGCCCGCAAGGCGGGCGCCACGCTCGCGCTGGACGTCTCGAAGGCGACGATCGCCGACGCGCAGGCGCAGCTGGGCCTGCGCGAGGGCTTCGACGTCGGCCTGGAGATGTCCGGCCGCGGCGAGGCGATGCGCGACATGATCGACAACATGACGCACGGCGGCAAGATCGCGATGCTGGGCCTGCCGGCGCAGGAGTTCGCGGTCGACTGGGCCAAGGTCGTCACCTCGATGATCACCATCAAGGGCATCTACGGCCGCGAGATGTTCGAGACCTGGTACGCGATGACCGTGCTGCTGGAGGGCGGGCTCGACCTCAGCCCCGTCATCACCGGCCGCTACGCCTACGGGGACTTCGAGGCCGCCTTCGACGAGGCCGCCACCGCGCGCAGCGGGAAGATCATCCTGGACTGGACGGCGTAACCGCCCCGGCCACGGACCCGTTTCCGGTCCCGGCCACGGACCCAGTTCCGGTCCCAGCCGCGGACCCAGTTCCGGTCCCAGCGTCGGCCCCAGTGCCGACAAGCCGCCTCCCCAGCCTCAGCAAGCCACCTCCCCATGGCCGGGCCCCGCACACCCTCCCCCCTCCGCGGGGCCCGGCCCCCTCCCTCCGCCGCACCAGGAGAAAGAGAGCACCGCACATGTTCGAGACCGTCCGCGAGGACTTCCGCGCCACCCTCGACGAGATCCGCGCCGCCGGGCTGCACAAGCCCGAGCGCGTCATCGGCACCCCGCAGAACGCCGCGGTCGCCGTGACCTCGGGCGGCACGGCCGGTGAGGTCCTCAACTTCTGCGCCAACAACTACCTCGGCCTCGCCGACCACCCCGAGGTCGTCACCGCCGCCAAGG
The DNA here is from genome assembly GCF_057834465.1 of Streptomyces sp. GL_140. NCBI lineage: Bacteria > Bacillati > Actinomycetota > Actinomycetes > Kitasatosporales > Streptomycetaceae > Streptomyces > Streptomyces sp. GL_140. The sequence continues at coordinate 1,112,875 of NZ_CM174404.1, read as the reverse complement.
AAGCACTCGACCGCTGGGGCTACGGCATGGCCTCCGTGCGCTTCATCTGCGGTACGCAGGAGGTGCACAAGGAGCTGGAGGCGCGGCTCTCCGCCTTCCTCGGCCAGGAGGACACGATTCTCTACTCCTCCTGCTTCGACGCCAACGGCGGAGTCTTCGAGACCCTCCTCGGCCCCGAGGACGCAGTCATCTCCGACGCCCTCAACCACGCCTCGATCATCGACGGCATCCGCCTCTCCAAGGCCCGCCGCCTGCGCTACGCCAACCGCGACCTGGCCGAGCTGGAGACCCGGCTCAAGGAGTCCCAGGACGCCCGCCGCCGCCTGATCGTGACCGACGGCGTGTTCTCCATGGACGGCTACGTCGCCCCGCTCGCCGAGATCTGCGACCTGGCCGACCGCTACGACGCCATGGTCATGGTCGACGACTCGCACGCCGTCGGCTTCGTCGGCCCCGGCGGCCGAGGCACCCCCGAACTGCACGGGGTCATGGACCGCGTCGACATCATCACCGGCACCCTGGGCAAGGCGCTGGGCGGCGCCTCGGGCGGTTACGTCGCCGCGCGCACCGAGATCGTCGAGCTGCTGCGCCAGCGCTCGCGCCCGTACCTGTTCTCGAACTCCCTCGCCCCGGTCATCGCGGCGGCCTCGCTCAAGGTCCTCGACCTGCTGGAGTCGGCCGGTGACCTGCGCGACCAGCTCGCCGCGAACACCAAGCTCTTCCGCACGAAGATGACCGAGGCGGGCTTCGAGATCCTGCCCGGCGACCACGCCATCGCGCCCGTGATGATCGGTGACGCGGCGGAGGCGGCGAAGATGGCGGAGCTGCTGCTGGAGCGCGGGGTCTACGTGATCGGCTTCTCCTACCCGGTGGTCCCGATGGGCGCGGCCCGTATCCGCGTCCAGCTCTCGGCCGCCCACTCCACGGCGGACGTGGAGCGCGCGGTGGCCGCGTTCATCGACGCGCGGGCGGCGCTGGCGTCCTGACGGGCCTAGGCCTGACCCCCGGCCGGGGGCTCCGACCCGCCCGGACCGCGTGGTCCCCGCGGGCTGCGAGAATGGCAGGGTGATCGACCCCCGCCGGCTGCGCATCCTGCGGGCCGTGGCGGACCACCGTACGGTGACCGCCGCGGCCGCAGCCCTGTACCTCACCCCCTCCGCCGTCTCCCAGCAGCTCGCGGCGCTGGAGCAGGAGACCGGGCACTCGCTGCTGACCCGCAGCGGCCGGGGCGTACGGCTCACCGCCGCCGGAGAGATCCTGCTCGGGCACGCCCACGAGGTGCTGGCGCAGCTGGAGCGGGCCGAAGCGGAACTCGCCGCCTACGCGGGCGGCTCGGCGGGCGAGGTCACCGTGGCCGCCTTCGCCACCGGCATCGCCGAGGTGCTGGCTCCGGCCATCGCCCGGCTCGCCGTGGACCATCCCGGGATCCGGCTGCGCGTGCGCGACGCGGAGGGCGACCAGAGCCTCCCGCTGCTGCTCGACGGCGAGGCGGACCTGGCGCTGGCCGTCGAGTACCGGGGCGCCCCGGGTCCGGGCGACGGCCGGCTCTCGGTGCTCCCGCTGTACGCGGAACCCTTCGACGCGGTCCTCCCCGCCGGGCACCCGCTCGGCGACCTGCCCGAGGTGTCGCTGGCGGACCTCTCCGACTCGGACTGGGTGGGCCAGTACCCCGGCAACCCCTGCCACGACGTGATGCAGCTCGCCTGCGAACTGGCCGGATTCCAGCCCCGGTTGGTGCACTCCTCCGACGACTTCAGGGCCGTGGTCGCGCTGGTCGGCGCGGGCGCCGGGGTCGCGCTCGTGCCGCGCTCGGCGCTGCGCGGCATGGAGCTCAAGGAAGTCCGGGTCCGCCCGGTGGCCGGCCCGGCGGCGACCCGCCGGGTCTTCGCCGCGACCCGGCGCGGAGCCGAAACGCATCCGCTGATCGCCCCGGTCCTGGCCGCCCTGGCCCGCGAGGCGGACCGGCTCCCGGCGCACTGAGCGCGGGCCGCGTCGGCCGCGGGGCCGGGCGCTCCGGGCGCTCCGGGCGCGATCAGGCCCGGATGACCTCCACGCCGGCCGCCTCGAAGGCCTCGGCGACCGCCGGGGACAGCCCGGTGTCCGTCACCAGGACGTCCACGGCGTCGGTGGCGACGATCCGGGCGAAGGCGCGGACGCCCAGCTTGCTGGAGTCGGCCGCGATCACCACCCGCCGGGCCCGCTCGCAGAGCAAGCGGTTCATGGCGGCCTCGTCCTCGTGGCGGGTGGCGGCCCCGTCGGCCGGGTCGAAGGCGTCCACGCCGACCACGGCGGTGTCCACGGAGAGCTGCCCGAGCACCTCCATGGCGAGCGGGCCGGTGAGCTCGTAGGACTGGGGCCGGGCCACGCCGCCCGTCAGCACGATCTTGAACTGCGGTCTGATGACCAGCTCGCCCGCGATGTTGAGGGCGTTGGTGACCACGGTGAGGGCGGGGGAGCCGGTGGCGAGGTCGGGGCGGGCGGCCAGCGCCCTGGCCACCTCGGTGGTCGTGGTGCCGCCGGTCAGGCCGATCACCTCGCCCGGCACGATCAGCGCGGCGACCGTCTCGCTGATGCGGCTCTTCTCGGCGGCCCGGCGCGAGGTGCGGTAGCGCAGGGGGAGTTCGTACGAGACCCCGTGCATGACCGCTCCGCCGCGGGTGCGGACCAGCAGCTGCTGTTCGGCGAGCTGGTCGAGGTCGCGGCGGATGGTGGCGGCGGACACGCCGAGGGCCTCCGCGGCGGGTTCCACTTCCAGCTCGCCCCGCTCCACCAGCAGGTCCAGCAGTGTCTGCCAGCGTTCCTTGCGGGTCATCGGCCGCCCCTTCGGTATTCGCTTCACTGTTCGCTTCGATGGTCTCTCTTGGCCTACACGCCGACGCACGGCGGCCTGCGTATCGACATTAACGCAGGAGATCATCCCCGAGATGCTTGAAGTTGCGCGAAAGAGCCCACTATCTTGCAAGAACACGCATTCAGGGGTGCACGCACCGCGCTAGGGAGCCGCCATGAGCCATGTCGCGTACGAGTTGGGCACGCAGCCCGCATGCTGGGAGCAGGCCGCCGAACTGGCCCCGGAACAGCGGTCGGTGCTGCCGAGGCCGGGGGAGCGTACCGCGATCGTCGGATGCGGGACCTCGTACTACATGGCCCAGGCCGCCGCCGTGTTGCGGGAGGAGGCCGGGCAGGGCGAGACCGACGCCTTCCCCGCGTCCGAGTTCCCCCACCACCGCCGCTACGACCGGGTCGTCGCGCTGACCAGGTCCGGGACCACCACCGAGGTGCTGGACCTGCTCGCCGGCCTGCGGGACGCGGGCGTGCCCACCACCGCCGTCATCGGGGACCCGTCCACCCCCGTGATCACCCTGGCGGACGAGCTCGTCGTACTGGACTTCGCGGACGAGCAGTCCGTGGTCCAGACCCGGTTCGCCACCACCGCCCTCACCCTGCTGCGCGCCCACGTCGGACTGCACACCCCGTCCGTGGTCGCCGACGCGCGGGCCGCGCTCACCGCCCCGCTCCCGGCCGAGCTGGAGACCCGGGGGCAGTTCACCTTCCTCGGGCGCGGCTGGAGCGTCGGACTCGCCAACGAAGCCGCGCTGAAGATGCGCGAAGCCGCCCTGGCCTGGGCCGAGTCCTACCCGGCCATGGAGTACCGGCACGGGCCCATCAGCGTCACCGCGCCCGGCACCGCCACCTGGTCGATCGGCGAGGCGCCCGCCGGGCTCGCCGAACAGGTCCGGGGGACCGGGGCCCAGTGGATCGCCGGACACCTCGACCCGCTGGCCGAGCTGGTCCGCGTACACCGCCTGGCCGTCGCCGTCGCGGCACACCGGGGGCTGGACCCGGACGCACCGCGCAACCTGACCCGCTCGGTGATCCTCACCACGGGTGAGGAGGCGGTCCGATGAGCCTCGTCTCCGCCGGAGCGCTCGTCCGCGAAGCGGCCGCCCGGGGGCGGGCCGTGGCCGCCTTCAACATCATCACGCTGGAGCACGCCGAAGCCGTCGTCGCGGGCGCCGAAGAGGCCGGAGTGCCCGTGGTCCTCCAGCTCAGCGAGAACGCCGTCAAGTTCAGGGGCGGGCAGCTGCTGCCCATCTCCTGTGCGGCGGTGGCCGTGGCCGAGGCCGCCGGGGTTCCGGTCGGCCTGCACCTGGACCACGTCAAGAGTTCCGACCTGCTGCGCCAGGCCGTGGACGCCGGGTTCAGCTCGGTGATGTACGACGCCGCGCACCTCCCCTACGCCGAGAACCTGGAGGCCACCCGCTCCGCCGCCGACTGGGCACACGTCAACGGGCTTTGGATCGAAGCCGAGTTGGGCGAGGTCGGCGGGAAGAACGGGGCCGCGCCGCTGGACCCGCACGCGCCCGGCGCCCGTACCGACCCGGACGAGGCGCGGCGGTTCGTCGCGGACTCCGGAGTGGACGCGCTGGCCGTGGCGATCGGCAGCAGCCACGCCATGACCAGCCGGACCGCGGCCCTGGACCACGCGCTGCTCGCCCGGCTCGCCAAGACGGTCGACGTGCCCCTGGTGCTGCACGGCTCCTCGGGCCTGCCGGACGGGGAGCTCGCGGCAGCCGTCGCCGGCGGCATCCGCAAGGTCAACATCGGTACCGCGCTCAATGTCGCGATGACCGAGGCGATCCGCACGCATCTGACCCCGGCGGACCCGCGCCCGTATTTGACCGCCGCACGGACGGCCATGAAATCAGCCACTGTGGCTATGATCAGCGCCCTGAACTGACGGGATCTGGGTAGCGGGGGGACTTGATGGGCGCACAGCGGGGCCACACCAGCAGACGGGGGCTCCTCCTGGGACTGGGGGCCCCGCTGCTCCTCGGCGGAGCCGGGCTCACCTACGTGCTGTGGCCCGAGAAGGCGGCCGGCATGAAGGTCCGCACCGACCTGGAGCCGCTCAACCGGCGCTTCTGGACCGCGCTGGGCGACGTGTCCGACGCGCACTGGCTGGGCTACGACGCCGACGAGCCCGGCAGCCCCCGGAGCGTACCGACCCCGGACTCCCGGGTGCGCCTGGTCGGCCTCGCCCACCTCAAGTCGGGCACCGCGAAGCGCATCCTGCGCGACAAGGCCCACACGTTCGAGATCACGAAGCTGTCCACCCTGCCCCCCGAGCTGAAGCCGTACGTGCCCAGCGGCGCGGGCTGGCAGAGCAGCGAGACGTACAACAAGGTGGCGCTCGCGGAAGGGCTGGACGTGATCCCGTCGGGATCGTTCTGCTTCGACGGGATACGCGACCTCGTGTACTTCGACTTCACCTTCCTCTACACCTGACGCGACCGCGACCGCGACCGCGACCGCGACCGCGAGCGCGAGTGGCCGGCCCGGGCCGGGCCGGGCCGGCCGGCCGTGCGGTCCGTGGGACATCCCACTCAGCGGGAGGACGGCGCCGCCGCCATTGAAGGTGCGGCGGGAGCGGTGTTTCGTCGGATGCCGGGTCAGGCGCCGTCGAGGGAAGGCCACCGCACATGTCGCAGTCGCATCCGCAGTCGCATCCGCAACAGCAGTCTCGTCCGCAGCCGTATCTCCCCAACCGCTTCGGAGTGTTCCTCGCCCCCTACCACCACCCCGACCGGGACCCCGCGCTCCAGCTGCGCCGGGACCTCGACCTCGTCGGCGACCTCGACCGGCTCGGGTACGACGAGATCTGGGCCGGGGAGCACCACTCCGCCGGGTACGAGATCATCGCCTCGCCCGAGCTGTTCCTCGCGGCCGCCGCGGAGCGGACCGGGCGGATCATGCTCGGGACCGGGGTCAACTCCCTCCCGTACCACCAGCCGTTGATCCTCGCCGACCGGATCTGCCAGCTGGACCAGCAGTCCCGGGGCCGCGCCATGCTGGGCGTCGGACCTGGCCAACTGCCCTCCGACGCCTTCATGATGGGGGTCGACCCCCTGCGCTCCCGGGAGATGCTGGCCGACTCGCTCGACGCGATCGTGCGGCTGCTGCGCGGGGAGACCGTGACGGCCGCCACCGACTGGTTCGCCCTGGAGGAGGCCCGGCTCCAGCTCGGTCCCTACCGGGGGCGGGAGCTGGAGGTCGCGGTCGCCTCCGCCGTATCGCCCACCGGGGCGGTGCTCGCCGGACGCCACGGGGTCGGCATGCTCTCGCTGGCCGCCGCCGACCCGGCCGGATACGGGGCGCTCGACGCCAACTGGGCCGCCCACGAGCGGGCCTGCGCCGAAGCGGGCCGCCCGGCCGATCGCTCCGCCTGGCGGCTGGTCACCCCGGTGCACCTCGCCGAGACCCGCGAACAGGCCCTGTGCGAAGCCGAGTACGGCACGCCCGATCTGGTCGACTACATAGAGAAGCTGAGCGGTACCCGCCTGGAGGGCTGCGCCACCGCGGCCGGCGCCGTCGAGCGGTGGACCACCGAGGGGCTCCCCACCTTCGGCCGGGCCGTCATCGGCACCGCCGAGGACGCCGTCGAGCGGATCACCCAACTGGCCGGGAAAACCGGCGGATTCGGGACCTTCCTGATCCTCCAGCTGGATCTGGCCGAACCTGCGGCCGCCCTGCGCAGCCTGGAACTCTTCGCAGAGCGGGTCGTGCCCCGGCTCACCGGACACGCCGGTGCCCGCCGCGCCGGCCTGGAGTGGGCCGCCCGCAACAGCGGGCGGTTCGTCGAGGCCGTGCGGAAGTCAACGATGGAAGCCATCGCCCGGAAGGGAGAGGTCCGTTGAGGGCGGCGGTGCTCGAAGAGGGCCGGTTCCTCGTGCGCGAGCACCCGGATCCGGTACCCGGTCCGGGGCAGGCGCTCGTGGAGACCGCTGCCTGCGGGATCTGCGGCTCCGACCTGAGCGCGGTGGCGCACGCCGCCGAATTCCTGCGCGCCTCCCGCGACAGCGGCACCACCAGCTTCCTCTTCGACCCGGACCTGCCGCTGGTGATGGGCCACGAGTTCTCCGGCCGGGTCCTCTCCTACGGGCCCGGCGCGACCGGTCCCGAGCCGGGCACCGGAGTCGTCGGCCTGCCCTGGGCCGTGGACCCGGCCGGGACCGTGCGCACCGTCGGCTACAGCAACGCCTTCCCCGGCGGATTCGGCGAGCGGATCGTCGTACAGGCCCAGGCGCTGCTGCCCGTCCCGCACTGGCTCGACCTAGAACTGGCTTCCCTCACGGAGCCGTTGGCCGTCGGGTTCGGCAACATCGCCCGCAGCGCGGCCGACAGGGGCACCCCGGCCGTGGTCATCGGCTGCGGACCGGTCGGCCTCGGAGCCGTCGCCGCGCTGCTGGAGCGCGGGGCGGAACCCGTCGTCGCCTCCGACCCCTCCGCGTTGCGGCGGGCGGCGGCGCTGCGGCTCGGCGCGCACGCGGTGGTGGACCCGGCCGAGCGGGACCTCGTAGGGCTCTGCGCGGAACTCGCCGGACCGCGGCCGCGTCCCACCGTGGTCGTCAACTGCGTCGGTGTGCCCGGCATGCTCAACGAACTCCTCCACAGCGTCCCGCGCGGCACCGAGATCCTGCAGATCGGCGGAGTGATGACCGAGGACGTCATCCGTCCGGTGGTCGGCATCTACAAGGACGTCACGATCCGCATGTGCCTGACCTACCCGCCCGGGGAGTTCGGGGCCACCCTCGACCGTCTCGCCGACGGCCGCATCGACCCGGCGTCCCTGGTCACGGGAGAGGCGGGCTTCGGCGGCCTGGACGCGGCCTTCGCCTCCCTGCGCCGCCCGGAGGAGCACATCAAGGTCCTGATCCGCCCGGGGCTCGCCGGAACCGGGGTGACGGCCCCGTGATGGCCCGCTGACCCTTCCGGATTCTTGCAACAGGTTCTAGTCTGCCCCCGCATCGGCGATGGACGCCCGCGCGACGACCAGCCACGAGAGACCCGGAGGGGCCGTGCACCTCGAATACACGCCTGAGCAGCAGCAGTTGCGCACCGAGCTGCGTGCCTACTTCGCCGAGCTGGTCCCCGAGGACGTCTATGCCCGGTACGAGGACCCGGCCGCGCAGAAGCGCTTCTACCGGGAGACCATCCGCCGGCTCGGGGCGGACGGCTGGCTCGGGGTCGGCTGGCCGAAGGAGTACGGCGGTCGCGGGATGTCGCCGATGGACCAGTTCATCTTCTTCGACGAGGCCGCGCAGGCCGTCGTACCGCTCCCGCTGATGGCGCTCAACACCGTCGGGCCGACCATCATGCAGTTCGGCACCGACGAGCAGAAGGCGTACTTCCTGCCCAAGATCCTGGCGGGGGAGATCGACTTCGCCATCGGCTACAGCGAGCCCGACGCGGGCACCGACCTCGCCGCCCTCAAGTGCAAGGCCGTCCGTGAGGGCGACGAGGAGACCGGCACCTACGTGGTCAACGGCCAGAAGATCTGGACCACCAACGGCGACACCGCCGACTGGGTCTGGCTCGCCGTCCGCACCGACCCGGACGCCCCCGCCCACAAGGGCATCACCATGCTCCTCGTCCCGACATCGGACCCGGGCTACTCCTGCACCCTCATCAACACCCTCGCCTCGCACGACACCACCGCCAGCTACTACGAGGACATCCGCGTCCCCGCGAGCCGCCGGGTCGGCCAGGAGAACAAGGGCTGGCGGCTGATCACCAACCAGCTCAACCACGAGCGCGTCACCCTCGCCGCCCACGGCACCATGGCCATCCGCGCCCTGCACGACGTGCAGCGCTGGGCCGCCGACACCAAGCTCGCCGACGGCCGCCGCGTCATCGACCTCTCCTGGGTCCGCGGCCGCCTGGCCCGGACCCACGTCCGCCTCGACGCGATGAAGCTGCTGAACTGGCAGATGGTCAACGCCGTCCAGGACGGCACCCTCACCCCGCAGGACGCCTCCGCCGTCAAGGTCTACGGCTCCGAGGCGCGCAGGGACGCGTACGCCTGGCTGATGGAGATCGTCGGCGCGGCCGGCTCCCTCAAGGACGGCTCCGCGGGCGCGGTCCTGCACGGCGAACTGGAACGCGGCTACCGCAGCGCCGTCATCTTCACCTTCGGCGGCGGCAACAACGAGATCCAGCGCGAGATCATCTCGTGGATAGGCCTGGGCATGCCGCGCGTACGCCGCTGACGGGCCCGCGGCCAGCCTGGGATTCCCGGCGGAAGTCCATGGGGTCGTACCCTGCCGATTGATCGGCAGGGTACGCGCCCGCATACCCTCGTCCGGTGCCAGTCTCCCGCCGCCACCGCGTCGCCGTCCTCGTCCTCGAAGGCGCGAAACCCCTTGACGTCGGCATTCCCGCGCAGGTGTTCACGACCCGCGCGAGCATGCCGTACGAGGTGCGCGTGTGCGGTGCGGCGCCCGGGCTGGTGACCGGCGGTGACGGGCTGTCGTACCACGTGACCCACGGACTCGAAGCGCTCGCGTGGGCCGACATCGTCTTCGTCCCCGGCTACCGCTCCCCGGACCGTGACGATCCGCCGAGGGCCGTGATCGACGCCCTGATCGCCGCCCACGAGCGGGGCGCGCGGCTCGCCGCGATCTCCACCGGGGCGTTCGCGATCGCCGCCACGGGCCTGCTCGACGGCAAGCGCGCCACGACCCACTGGCACTACGCCCGGGCGTTCATGACGAGGTATCCGCTCGTCCGGCTCGACGAGAACGTCCTGTTCGTCGACGAGGGCAGTGTGCTGACCTCGGCCGGCGCGGCCTCGGGCATCGACCTGTGCCTGCACATCCTGCGACGCGATCTCGGCGTGGCCGGCTCCAACCACGCGGCCCGGCGGCTGGTCGCCGCCCCCTACCGAAGCGGCGGCCAGGCGCAGTACGTGCCGCGCAGCGTGCCCGAGCCGCTCGGCGAGCGGTTCGCCGCCACCCGCGAGTGGGCCCTGCACCGGCTGGGAGACCCGCTGACCCTCGAGGCGCTCGCCCAGCACGCGGGAGTCTCGCCCCGCACCTTCTCGCGGCGCTTCGCCGAGGACACCGGGTACACGCCGATGCAGTGGGTGATGCGCGCACGGATCGACGTGGCCCGCGAGCTGCTGGAGCGTTCGGAGCGCGGTGTCGAGCAGATCGCCGCCGACGTCGGTCTCGGTACCGGCGCCAATCTGCGCCTGCACTTCCACCGCATCCTCGGCACCAGCCCGACCGAGTACCGGCGCACCTTCACGCGGGGCGAATAGGCGCCCGATCCGCGGCGCCATGGTGCTTGCGGTGCCTGTGGTGCCTGTGGCGAGATCCTTGCGAACCATGGCGATCTCGCCGCTGTCGCGGCCGCCCGCGGGGCGCGAACCTGATGGCGAACGAAAGGGAGACAGCTCATGACTCGCATCGCCATCAACGGATTCGGCCGCATCGGACGCAACGTGCTGCGCGCGCTGCTCGAACGCGACACCGACCTCGAGGTCGTCGCCGTCAACGACCTCACCGAGCCCGCCACCCTCGCCAGGCTGCTCGCCTACGACACCACCTCCGGCCGTCTCGGCCGCCCGGTGACCGTCGACGGGAGCGCCCTGGTCGTCGACGGCCACCGCATCGCGGTGCTCGCCGAACGGGAGCCGGAGCAGCTGCCTTGGGCGGAGCTCGGCGTGGACATCGTTCTGGAGGCCACCGGCCGGTTCACCTCGGCAGAGGCCGCCCGCGGCCACCTCAAGGCGGGCGCGCGCAAGGTGCTCGTCAGCGCCCCCTCCGACGGCGCCGACGTGACGCTCGCGTACGGGGTCAACACGGACGACTACGACCCGGCCCTGCACACGATCGTCTCGAACGCCTCGTGCACGACCAACGCGCTCGCCCCGCTGGCCGCCGTACTCGACGACCTCGCCGGCATCGAGCACGGCTTCATGACCACGGTGCACGCCTACACGCAGGAGCAGAACCTGCAGGACGGCCCGCACCGCGACCCCCGTCGCGCCCGCGCGGCCGCCGTCAACATCGTGCCGACCACGACGGGCGCGGCCAAGGCCATCGGCCTCGTACTGCCGAACCTCGCCGGCAAGCTGTCGGGCGACTCGATCCGCGTGCCGGTCCCGGTGGGCTCGATCGTCGAGCTCAACACCACCGTCGCCCGCGACGTGACGCGCGAGGAGGTCCTGGAGGCCTACCGCGCAGCGGCCCGGGGACCGCTGGCCGGCGTACTCGAGTACTCCGAGGACCCGCTCGTGTCCTCGGACATCACCGGCAACCCCGCCTCGTCGATCTTCGACTCGGAACTCACCCGCGTCGACGGACGCCACGTCAAGGTCGTCGCCTGGTACGACAACGAGTGGGGCTTCTCGAACCGCGTGATCGACACGCTCACCCTTCTCGCCGCCGGCTGATCCGGGGACCGCAGCCCGACCGGTGCAGCAGCCCGGCCGCTGCACCGGGGCCGTGCGCGTCAGACCTGGCCGGCGCCGCCGTCCACGAAGAGTTCGACGCCGGTGATGAAGCTGCTCTCCCGGGACGCGAGGAAGAGGGCCGCCGCGGCCACCTCCTCGGGGCGCCCCGCCCGGCCGAGCGGGACCCCGGCGGTCGCCCGCTCGCGCACGGCGGCCGGTGCCAGGGCCAGGGCGGGGGTGTCGATCGGCCCCGGGCTGAGGGTGTTGACCCGGATCGAGCGCCCCGCGAGCTCCAGCGCGAGGCTGCGCGCGAGCGACCGTACGGCCGCCTTGGTGGCGGCGTACACCCCGTACCGGGTGGATGCCGAGGAACCGGCCGCCGAGCCCAGCAGGATCACCGAGGCGCCGTCGCGCAGCAGTGGCAGGGCGCGTTGGACGGTGAAGAAGGCGCCCCGGAAGTTCAGGTCCGAGGTGGCGTCGAACTGCTCTTCGGTGAAATCGGCGAACCCGCCGGCCGGTCCGCCGCCCGCGTTGACGACCAGCACGTCGATGGCCCCGCAGCCCGCGTCCGCGACCGCCGCGTAGAGCCGTTCCAGGTCCGCGACGCGGGAGACGTCCCCGCGGACGCCGACGGCCACCGGGCTGCCGCCCAGCTCCGCCACCGCCGATGCCAGTTCGGCCTCCCGCCTGCCGGTGACGAAGACCCGGGCGCCCTCCCGGACGAACCGCTGCGCGGTCGCCAGGCCGATGCCCGCCGAGCCGCCCGTGACTACGGCGACCATGCCGTCGAGCTGTCCCGTCCGTTCCGTGCGTTCCGCACGTCCTGTACCCGTACTTGTGCCCGTGACCGTATCCGTGCCCATACCCGTACTCCTCGTCCGAGGGGGAGCGGGTGCGGTCCGCCGACGGCGAATGCTAGTGGTCCGTACCGGCGCCGGCGGGGTGGAATGCTGGAATCGCGGGCAGGAGCAGAGCACACGCACATGCAGGCGCGGGGGAGTGGGAGTGATCTTGAGCGCAGCGGACGGCGGCCCCGACCCCGGGGTCTACGGACCCGGGTCCGTCACCTGGCAGTGCCACGGCGACCCGATGATGTGGATCGCCGGGGTCCGCGCCCTCTACCTCCAGGCCCTGCATCCGCGCGCCGTCCGCGGGGTGATGGAGAACTCCGACTTCCGGCGGGACGCCTGGGGACGGCTGCTCCGTACCGCCGACTTCGTCGGCACCCTCACCTACGGGACCACCGAGGCCGCCGAGCAGGCCGCCGCCCGCGTCCGGAAGATCCACCGCACGCTGTCCGCGACCGACCCCGTCACCGGGGAGCGCTTCCCCGTCGACGACCCAGAGCTGCTCCTGTGGGTCCACTGCGCCCAGATCGACAGCTTCCTGCACATCATCCGCCGCTCCGGCATCCCCCTCAGCCCCGACCAAGCGGACCGCTACGTGGCCGAGAACCGGGTGGGCGCCCGCCTCGTCGGGCTCGACCCGTCCGAGGTGCCGGGGGACACCGCGGCCCTCGCCGCCTACTTCGAGCGGATCCGCCCCGAGCTCGCCGCCGGAGCCGACGCCCGCGCCGTCGACGACTTCCTGCGGAGCCCGCCGATCCACCCGCTCCTGGTCCCTGGCCGAAATCTGGTGTGGCGCCCGCTCGCCTCGCTGGCCTACGGATCCCTCCCCGCCTACGCGCACCAGCTGTACGGCCGCCCCGCACCGGCCCCGCGCAGCGTCACCCGGCGCCTGCGCCTCACCGGTAGCCTGTTGCGCAGCATTCCCGCAGGTCTGCGCTGGCAGCTGCCTCCAGGTCACATCTTGAAAGCGATGCGCCGCATGGGCCCCGGGAGCCGCCCCTCCCCGTACACACTTCGTACGGCGGCGGCCATACTGGACCGGCCGGGGAGGGCGTAGCACGACACACGGGGGCGACTTCAAGACATGGCGGAGTCCAGACTGATCCAAGGCCGGTACCGGTCCCTCGATCTGATCGGCCGCGGCGGCATGGGCGAGGTGTGGCGGGCCCGGGACGAGTCGCTGGGGCGGCACGTGGCCGTCAAATGCCTCAAGCCCATAGGGCCCGAGCAGGACGCCCACTTCACCCAGGTGCTGCGCGAGCGCTTCCGCCGCGAGGCGCGCGTCGCCGCGTCACTCCAGCACCAAGGCGTCACCGTCGTCCACGACTTCGGCGACGACAGCGCCTCCGGCGGTCCCCTCTACCTCGTCATGGAGCTCCTCGAGGGCCGCAACCTCAGCCAGTTGCTGGAGGACAACGGAGCGCGCCCGCTCCCCGTGGACGTGGTCGTCGACATCGCCGAGCAGATGGCGGCCGCCCTCGGCTACACCCACGACCAGGGCGTGGTCCACCGCGACCTGAAGCCCGCCAACATCATGCGGCTCACCGACGGCACGGTGAAGATCTGCGACTTCGGCATCGCCCGCCTCGCCGCCGACATCGGCTTCACCGCGAAGCTGACCGGCGGCGGCATGGCCATGGGAACCCCGCACTACATGTCGCCCGAGCAGATCGCGGGCGGCGAGGTCGACCACCGCAGCGACCTCTACTCCCTCGGCTGCGTCCTCTACGAGATCGCCACCGGGGCCCCGCCGTTCGACCTCGGAGACTCCTGGTCCGTCCTGGTCGGCCACCGCGACACCGAGCCCGTGCCGCCCCGCGAGCACCGCCCCGAGCTGCCCGGCTACTTCGAGCGGCTGGTGCTCGACCTGCTGGCCAAGCGGCCCGAGGACCGGCCGGACGATGCCCGTCGCCTCCACCGGCTCCTCGTCGAGGCCCGGCTCGGCTCCGGCGCGCTCCCGGGCGGACCGGCGGGCGCGGGGGCATCGCTGCCGGGATGGGCCGGCGGGATGACCGCCGGACGCAAGGCCGGTATCGCGGCGCGCCCCGCGAGCGGGGAGTGGGCGGTCCTGACCGGCTCCTGGACGTCCGCGCGCATCGGGGCGCAGCGGCCCGCCGGGTCGCCTGTGGCGGGGTCCGGCGCGAGGTCCGCCGCCGGGTCCGGGGCCCCGGCCGGGTCCGCCGCCGGGCTGCCGTCCGGCAGCTCCGCCGCTGCCCCGGGCTCCGTCCCCGCGCCCTCCTCCTCCGCCGCCCTGCCCGTCGTCCGCCCGCGCCCCGCAGGAGACCCGAGCCCCGCAGGGGGCCCGCGGCCCGCAGGGGACCCGCGCCCCGCCGCGGACCCGCGGCTCACCGCCGCGTACGGGCTCCCGCGCGGCCCCGGCGCCGACCCCACCGGGACCGCCGCGCTCGCCGCCGGCCACACCCGGGCCTTCGCCCTCAGCCGGGCCGGCCGCACGCAGGAGGCCCTGGCCGTGTACGCGACCGTGGCCGACGGCAGGGCCCGGGTGCTCGGCCCGGACCACCCCGACACCCTCGCCGCGCGGCAGGAGGCGGCGTACGAGACGGGCCTGCTCGGCCGCCACCAGGAGGCCTACGAGGGCTACCGCGCGGTGCTCGCTGCCCGCGAGCGGACCGCGGGACCGCACCACCCCGACACCCTGCGCTGCCGGCACAACCTGGCCTGCGCGCTCGGCGCCCTCGGCCGCTACGACGAGGCCCACGCCACCGCCGCCGAGGTCGCCGCCGACCGGGCGGCCGCCCTGGGAGCGGAGCACGCGGACACCCTGCTGACCCGGTACGAGGTGGCGTACGCACTCGGCCGCCTGGAGCGCTGGGAAGAGGCCCTGGAAGGCTTCCGGCACGTGGCCGCCGTACGGGAACGCGTGCTCGGCCGCGACCACCCCGACACGCTGGCCGCACGGTACGAGGCGGGCATCGCGCTCGGCCGTACCGGCCGCTCGGCCGAGGCCCTGGCGCTGTTCCGGGCCCTGGTCGCCGACCGTACCCGCGCCTACGGCGCCGCCGACCCCGAAACCCTGCGGGCCCGGCACGTCCTCGGGGTCAACCTGGGGCGTCTGGAGCGCTGGGAGGAGGCCGTGGCGGAGGCCCGGCAGGTAGCTGTGGCGCGGGCGAAGGCGCTCGGGCCCGAACACCCTGACACGCTGGTCAGCCGTCGGGAACTGGCCGTGGGGCTGGGCCGGCTGGGCCGCTGGGACGAGGCACTGCCCGTCTACCGGGAACTCTCCGGCATCCGCGAACGGTCCCTGGGCGACGACCACCCCGACACGGTCGCCGCCCACGCCGATGAGGCGCACTGTCTGGAGCGGCTGGGCCAGGTGTGTTACCAAGAGCCATGACGACCTCGCGGGGCTTCGGTACGGATGTCTACGACGCGGTGATCGTGGGAGGCGGCCACAACGGCCTGGTCGCCGCCGCCTACCTGGCGCGGGCCGGCCGTTCGGTGCTGGTCATGGAGCGCCTGGGCCACGCCGGCGGGGCCGCGGTGTCCACCCGGCCGTTCGCGGGCATCGACGCGCGGCTGTCCCGGTACTCGTACCTCGTCTCGCTGCTCCCGGCGAAGATCGTGCGCGACCTGGGCCTGGAGTTCGCCGTACGGGGGCGCTCGGTCTCCTCGTACACCCCCTTCGAGCGCTCCGGCCGACCCGGCGGGCTGCTCGTCGGCGGCGGCGAGGCGCGCACCAGGGAGTCCTTCGCCCGGCTGACCGGCTCGGACCGGGAGTACGAGAGCTGGCGCGCCTTCTACGGAACCACCCGGCGGGTTGCCGAACGCGTCTTCCCTACGCTGACCGAGCCGCTGCCCACCCGGGCGGAGCTCGGGGCCCGCGTCGACGACGAGGCGGCCTGGCGGATGCTGTTCGAGGAACCGATCGGGCGGGCGGTGGAGCGGGAGTTCAGCGACGACCTGGTGCGCGGGGTCGTCCTCACGGACGCCCTGATCGGCACCTTCGCCGACGCCCACGACCCCTCCCTCGCGCAGAACCGCTGCTTCCTCTACCACGTCATCGGCGGCGGCACGGGGGACTGGGACGTACCGGTCGGCGGCATGGGGGCGCTCACCGACGCCCTGGCGGGAGCGGCGCGGGCGGCCGGGGCGGAGATCGCCACCGGGCACGAGGCGGTGCGCATCGACACGGACGGCACGACCGCGCCGGCCGAGGTGGCCTTCCGGACGCAGACGGGCGAGGGCCGGGTGGCCGCGCGGGTGGTGCTCGTCAACGCCTCCCCGCGGACCCTGGCCGCGCTGCTGGGCGAGGAGCCCGAAGCCCCGGCGGCCGAGGGCGCCCAGCTCAAGGTCAACATGCTGCTGCGGCGGCTGCCCCGGCTGCGCGACACCTCCGTGGACCCGCGCGAGGCCTTCGGCGGGACCTTCCACATCGCGGAGGGGTACGAGCAGCTCGCGCGGGCCTACGCCGAGGCCGCGACCGGCGAACTGCCCTCCGTACCGCCCTCGGAGATCTACTGCCATTCGCTGACGGATCCGACGATCCTGGGGCGGGAGCTGGCGGAGCAGGGCTACCAGACCCTCACCCTCTTCGGGCTCCACACCCCGGCGCGCCTGTTCGACCACGACAACCAGGGGGCGAGGGAGGTCCTGCTCGCCGCCACCCTCGCCCAGCTCGACGCCCACCTGGCCGAACCGATCACCGACTGCCTGGCCTTCGACGCCGACGGCCGCCCGTGCATCGAGGCCAAGACCCCGCTGGACCTGGAGCGCGAACTGCGCCTGCCCCGCGGCCACATCTTCCACCGGGACCTGTCCTGGCCCTACGCGGAACCGGACTCCGCCGCGTACCGGGACGCCGGCCGGTGGGGCGTGGCGACCGCACACCGCAACGTCCTGCTGTGCGGGGCGGGCGCGGTGCGCGGCGGCGGGGTCAGCGGGGTGCCCGGGCACAACGCGGCGATGGCGGTACTGGGCCACTGAGGGGCCGGGCCCCGAGCCCCGGACCCCGAGCCCGGCCCCGGCCCTGCGGTCAGGCGACGACCGGGTCGATCACCACGATCGGGATCTCGCGATCGGTCTTGGCCTGGTACTCGTCGTACGAGGGCCAGTGCTTGACCATCAGCGGCCAGAACGCGGCACGCTCCTCGGAGGTCGCGGTGCGCGCGACGCCCTGGAGGACCTCGGGACCGACCTGTACGCGGACCTCGGGGTGCTCGCTGAGGTTCCGGTACCAGAGCGGGTCCGCGGGGTCACCGCCCTTGGAGGCGACGATGAGGTAACGGCCGCCGTCCTCACCGTAGATGAGGGGGGTGCGCACGGGCTTGCCCGACTTGCGGCCGATGGTGGTGAGCAGCAGGGTCTGGGTGTTGTTCCAGAACTGCCCCTCGGTGCCGCCCGAACCGACGTACAGCTTGACGTGATCCAGGGTCCAGCCGGGCTTGGGGTCGATCGGGTTGTCCCAGTCAATGGCGTTCATATGGCTCTGCCCATCTTCGAGTTGAACAGTCAACAAGCCTCAACAACGAGTATGAACCCCGGCGGGCAACGGTGTGTTCCGCCGACCGGGTGCCCCAGAGCCACTGACGGTCGTGTCCGTGCGGCAGGATCGGTGGAGGGAAAAAGGGTTGGAGGGACGATTTTCGGGCTGGTACTTTGCCGGTGACCGTGACACCGCCCGAGGAGGTGAGACCCATGAACGCTGTAGCGATGTGGGTGCTCCCCCTTGCCGTCATGGTCGGGCGATTGACGTAGGTGTCGCCGGGAGCGCCTCGACAACAAGGCACTCCCGAAAGGCAACACCCATGCAATCTCTGCATTTCACCTCCGAGTCGTCGTCGAACGGCATGATCGAGCGCGACTTCACCGTGGGCGAGGTCCCCGGAGTCCTCTGGTCGCCGGCATCCGGCGCCGAGCGCGCGCCCCTGGTCCTGATCGGCCACGACGGCGCCAAGCACAAGAAGCACCCCGCGATGACGGGCCGTGCCCACCACTTCGTGAACGCCTGCGGCTTCCATGTCGCCGTCATCGACGCGCCCGGTCACGGCGACCGGCCGCGCACCGCGCACGACGAGCAGGAGCGGGCCGCGCTGTCCCGGGCGTGGGCGGCGCGCGAGCCGGTGGCCCCGATCGTCGTGCGCTACAACGAGCATCTGGCGGAGGTCGGTCTGCCCGAGTGGCGGGCGACCCTGGACGCGCTCCAGGAACTCCCGGAGATCGGCGCCGGGGGGCCGGTCGGCTACTTCGGCGTCAGGATGGGCGCCGCGACCGGGGTGCCGCTGGTGGCGATCGAGCCCAGGATCACGGCCGCGGTCTTCGGTCTGCACTGGTCGGAGACCCTGGTAGCGAAGGCGAGGCAGATCACCGTCCCGATCGAGTTCCACATGCAGTGGGACGACGAGCACAACCCGCGCGAGGCCTGCCTGGAGCTGTTCGACGCCTTCGCCTCGACGGAGAAGACGCTGCACGCCAACGCGGGCAAGCAGGGAGAGCTGCCCAGGTTCGAGGCCGACAGCGCGGCCCGCTTCTTCGCCCGCCACCTGGGCCGGACGGTCAAGACCCCGGCCTGAGGGCGAGCGGCAGCGGCGCCCGGACTTCCCCGGGCGCTGCTACCGCGTCCGGGGATCTAGTCCGCCGAGCGGGTCCATCCCTTGGCCTCCATGCGGGAGGCGTCGGTGGGGCGGTCTTCGGCGAAGAGGAGGTGGGAGGGCTCCGATACGCGCAGGACGTCCACGTAGACCCCGCGGCCGACGTAGCGGCCCTGGGCGGTGTGGCGGAAGCGGATGTGGACCTCGCGGCCGGCCCAGGCCGCGAGGGGGGCTTCGAGGCGGTGCCAGATGCGGCCCGACCAGCCGGTGACGGCGCCGTCCGGCCAGTCCTCGGTGGCTCCGCCGGTGGTGCGGACGGTGGTGAAGGGGAGCGGCTCCCAGGTCCGCCCGTCGGCGGAGGCCTCCACGTGCAGGGATCCCGTGCCGGGCACGGTGTCCCACCACAGCGCGCAGCGCAGGCGGGCGGAGCCGGTGGCCGGGGTGAGCGCGGGCAGGGTCAGGGTGCCGGAGCCACCGGTCTCCATGCCGGAGTACCAGGCGGGGCCGCCGTGTCTTGTACGGACCGGGACGGCGCGGGCGAAGCGGTTGCCGACGGCGACGCGCGGGGCGCTGCCGGCGCGCCAGGTGCGTACGGGGTGAACGGAGTTGCCGAGCAGGATCAGGAAGGAGTCGGTGGAGGGGTCCAGGACGAGGGAGGTGCCGGTGAATCCGGTGTGCCCGGCGGAGTGCGGGGTGGCCATGGCACCCATGTACCAGTGCTGGTAGAGCTCGAAGCCGAGTCCGTGGTCATCGCCCGGGAAGGCGGTGTTGTAGTCGGTGAAGAGCAGCTCGACGGAGGCGGGCCGCAGGATGCGCTTGCCCGCGTAGGTCCCGCCGTCGAGCAGGGTGCGGGCGAGGACGGCGAGGTCCCAGGCGGTGCCGAAGACGCCGGCGTGGCCGGCGACGCCGTTCAGTGCGTAGGCGTTCTCGTCGTGGACCTCGCCCCAGACCAGTCCGCGGTCGAGGCCGGACCAGGGCGGGCGCTGCACCTCGGTGGCGGCGGTGACCCGGCGCCAGGAGGCCGGCGGGTTGTAACGAGTGCGGTGCATACCGAGTGGAGCGGTGATCTCGTCGTGGAGCAGGAGGTCCAGAGTGTGACCGGTGATCCGTTCCAGGAGCAGCTGGAGCGCGATGAGGTTGAGGTCCGAGTACCGGTAGACCGTCCCCGGAGTCTCCTGCGGTGTCACCGACCACAGCAGTCTCAACTGAGCCGCGCGGGTGGACTCCTTGTAGAAGGGCGCCCAGGACCGCAGCCCCGAGGTGTGCGTGAGCAGCTGGCGGACGGTGATCGACTCCTTGCCCCCGCCCGTGAACTCGGGCAGGTACCAGTTGACCGGCGCCTCCAGCTCCAGCCGCCCCCGTTCCATCTGCTGCACCGCCAGCAGCGAGGTGAACAGTTTCGACAGCGAGGCCAGGTCGAAGACCGTGTCCTCCGCCATCGCGATGCGCTCGGCGGCCGGGAACTCCCGTACCCGGTCGGTGCGCCCGTCGTAGTCGCGGTAGCGGACGGCGTCGCCCATGGCCCGGTGCAGGGCCACGGTCCGGCCGCGGCCGGCGAGGACCACGGCCCCCGCGTAGTAAGGGTGTTCGGGTGAGGGGCCGAGGAACCTCCGCGCCTCGTCCACCGCCCCTTCGAGGTGCTTCTCCAGCAGCCCGGCCTGGCGGGCGGATCCGTAGCGCAGCCGCAGTCCCTGGAGCGCGCGCCGTGCCGCGGGCCCGGCGGCCCCGCCGGCGCCGGCCGCCCCGCCGGCCGCCCCCGCGGACCCGGGCAGCGCGGCCTGGAGCACGAGCACGCCCCCGAGCGCGAGGAGCCGTGCGCCGAGCCGCCGCCGGGTGAGCCCGCCCCCGCCGACCGCGGTACTCGGAGCGTCGCCCGCGGAGGCCGAACCACCGCTCGCGGTGTCCCGCCGGCCGGTTGCGCCGCGCGGCCCGGCGTCCGCGCTGCCCGGCCGGGTGCCTGCGGTGTCCGGTACGTCGCTCGCGCGGCCCGGCCCGCCGCCGCTCGCGCCGCCTCGTGCATCGTCCGCGTCACCGGGTCCGTCGCCCCGTACGCCACCTCTGCTGTCGGCGTCGCCGCAGGCGTCCGGGCCCTTCGTCCCGCCGTCGTTCCCGGTTGCCGTCCGTGCCTCCATGACCGGTCCTCCCGTCCACCTTCGAGCCCTCCCGAAGTATCTGCCCGCCCGTCCCGCACCTCCCGCAGTGACCGGGCCGCAAAGAATCTGACGCTGCATCAGAAAAGCTCTTCCCTCGGCGCCCCCGCTGCGGCATCCTGCCGCCCATGGAGACGGAGCTGAGCAAGAAACTCGGAGTCGAACACGCCATCTTCGGCTTCACGCCCTTCCCGGCGGTCGCCGCTGCCATCACGCGCGCGGGTGGTTTCGGGGTGCTCGGGGCGGTCCGCTACACCGCCCCCGACGACCTCAAACGCGATCTCGACTGGATGCAGGAGCACACCGACGGCAAGCCGTACGGTCTCGACGTCGTCATGCCCGCCAAGAAGGCCGTGGACGGCATCAGCGAGGCCGACATCGAGGCGATGATCCCGGCCGCCCACCGCGAGTACGTCCGCGACACCCTCGCCAAACACCACGTCCCCGAGCTCGCCGAGGGCGAGGCCTCCGGCTGGCGGATCACGGGCTGGATGGAGCAGGTCGCCCGCAACCAGCTCGACGTCGCCTTCGACTACCCCATCAAACTCCTCGCGAACGCGCTGGGTTCCCCGCCCGCCGACGTCATACGGCGCGCCCACGACCACGGAGTCCTCGTCGCCGCCCTCGCCGGCAGCGCCAAGCACGCCCGGCGTCACGCCGAAGCCGGCATCGACATCGTCGTCGCCCAGGGCTACGAGGCCGGCGGCCACACCGGTGACATCGCCACCATGGTCCTGGTGCCCGAGGTCGTAGAGGCCGTCGCCCCGATCCCGGTCCTCGCCGCGGGCGGCATCGGCAGCGGGGAACAGGTCGCCGCCGGCATCGCACTCGGCGCCCAGGGCGCCTGGCTCGGCTCCCTGTGGCTCACCACCACCGAAGCCGAGATGCACTCCCGCGCCCTCACCGAGAAGCTCCTCGCCGCCGGCTCCGGCGACACCGTCCGCTCCCGCGCCCTCACCGGCAAGCCCGCCCGCCAGCTGCGCACCGAGTGGACCGACGCCTGGGACGACCCGGAGGGCCCCGGCGCGCTCCCGATGCCGCTGCAGGGCCTGCTCGTCGCCGAGGCCGTGTCCCGCATCCAGAAGTACGAGATCCAGCCGCTGCTCGGCACCCCCGTCGGCCAGATCGTCGGCCGGATGAACAGCGAGCGCAGCGTCCAGGCCGTCTTCGACGACCTCACCAGCGGCTTCGAACGAGCCATCGACCGCATCAACCGCATCGCCGGCCGAGCCTGAGAGGCGTGAGCAGCAGCATGACCGACACGCAGACACAAGGACAGCCCAAGCAGCCCCCGAACGGCTTCTGGGCCCAGGCGGTCGCCGACCCCGACCGCACCGTCCTGGTCACCCCCGAGGGCGAGGAGTGGTCCGCGGCGCGGCTGCACTCCGACGTCAACCGGCTCGTGCACGGCCTGCGCGCCGCGGGCCTGGAGAAGGGCGACGTCTTCGCGGTCGTCCTGCCCAACAGCGTCGAGTTCCTCACCGCCTACCTCGCCGCCTCGCAGGCCGGCTTCTACCTGGTCCCGGTCAACCACCACCTCGTCGGCCCCGAGATCGCCTGGATCGTCTCCGACTCCGGCGCCAAGGTCCTCATCGCCCACGAGCGGTTCGCCGACGCCGCCACCGCCGCGGCCGACGAGGCGGAGCTGCCCGCGAGCCACCGCTACGCCGTCGGAGCCGTCGCGGGCTTCCGCTCGTACGGCGAGCTGCTCGACGGGCGGCCCGACACCGCTCCCGGGGACCGCACCCTCGGCTGGGTCATGAACTACACCTCCGGCACCACCGGCCGGCCGCGCGGCATCCGCCGCCCGCTGCCCGGCAAGCTCCCGGAGGAGACCTACCTCGGCGGCTTCCTGGGCATCTTCGGCATCCGGCCCTTCGACGCCAACGTCCACCTGGTGTGCTCGCCGCTCTACCACACGGCCGTACTGCAGTTCGCGGCCGCGGCCCTGCACATCGGGCACCCGCTGGTCCTCATGGACAAGTGGACGCCCGAGGAGATGCTCCGCCTGATCGACTCCCACGCCTGCACCCACACCCACATGGTGCCGACGCAGTTCCACCGGCTGCTGGCGCTCCCGCAGGACACGAAGGACTCGTACGACGTCTCGTCCATGCGGCACGCCATCCACGGCGCCGCACCCTGCCCCGACCACGTCAAACGGGCGATGATCGACTGGTGGGGCCGGTGCGTGGAGGAGTACTACGCGGCGAGCGAGGGCGGCGGCGCCTTCGCGACGGCCGAGGACTGGCTGAAGAAGCCGGGAACCGTCGGCAAGGCCTGGCCGATCAGTGAACTGGCCATCTTCGACGACGAGGGCGAGCGGCTGCCCGCAGGCGAGCTCGGCACCGTCTACATCAAGATGAACACCGGCGGCTTCAGCTACCACAAGGACGAGGGCAAGACGAAGAAGAACCGCATCGGTGACTTCTTCACCGTCGGCGACCTCGGGCTGATGGACGAGGAGGGCTACCTCTTCCTCCGCGACCGCAAGATCGACATGATCATCTCGGGCGGGGTGAACATCTACCCGGCCGAGATCGAGTCGGCCCTGCTCACCCATCCGGCGGTCGCGGACGCCGCGGCCTTCGGCATCCCGCACCCCTCCTGGGGCGAGGAGGTCAAGGCGGTCATCGAGCCCGCCGAGGGGTTCGCGGCGAGCGACGCGCTGGCGGCGGAGATCCTCCAGCACTGCGAGCGGCAGCTCGCCGGGTACAAGCGGCCCAAGACCGTGGACTTCATCGAGACGATGCCGCGCGATCCCAACGGCAAGCTGTACAAGCGCCGCCTGCGCGAGCCGTATTGGGAGGGCCACGAGCGCGCGATGTAGCGACACGCCGAAGTCAGGAAGCTGTCCGGGCGTGGCCCGCAGCCACCCCGGCGTGGTGGGTGGTCCTGGCGGGCCGGTCCTGGCGGGCCGGCCCGCCACGCCCGGCCACATCGTGAGAAGTGCCACGTCAGACGCCTGATGGCGGGTGTTGCGACGCACCGTCGGAACACTTCTGGCAAGTTGGCTGATATGAGTACGGCAACGCACAGAACCCCCCTGACCGACTGGACCGTCGTGGTCCCCGTGGTGGCGCTCGTCGCGCTCGCCTTCAGCTGGGGACGCGACCTGCCTTCATTCGCCGTGGCGCTGGTGGCCCTCTGCCTGGCCGGCGCGGTGCTGGCGGCGGTCCACCACGCCGAAGTGGTCGCCCACCGGGTCGGCGAACCCTTCGGATCCCTCGTCCTCGCCGTGGCCGTCACCGTCATCGAAGTGGCCCTGATCGTCACGCTGCTGGCCGACGGCGGGGACAAGACCGCCTCCCTCGCCCGGGACACCGTCTTCGCCGCCGTCATGATCACCTGCAACGGCATCGTCGGCCTGTCGCTGCTCGTCGGGGCGCTGCGCAACCGTGTCGCCGTCTTCAACGCCGAGGGCTCGGGCGCGGCCCTGGCCACCGTCGCCACGCTCGCCGTACTCAGCCTCGTGCTGCCCACCTTCACCACCAGCAAGCCGGGCCCCGAGTTCTCCACGGCCCAGCTCGCCTTCGCCGCGAGCGCCTCGCTCGCCCTCTACGGGCTGTTCGTCGCCGTCCAGACCGTCCGCCACCGCGACTACTTCCTGCCCGTGGACACGAAGCGGATCCGCAAGGAAGCCGCCAAGGCGGCAGCCGCGGCCGCCGCCGGTACGGACTCCGACGGTGCGGAGCACGCCGAGCCGCCCACCGCCCGCGCCGCCGTGATCAGCCTCGGCCTGCTGCTCGTCGCGCTCGTCGCGGTCGTCGGCAACGCCAAGGCCGTCTCCCCGACCATCGAACGCGGGGTCGCGAGCGCCGGTCTGCCCTACGCCGTCGTCGGTGTGATCATCGCCCTGCTCGTCCTGGCGCCCGAGACCCTCGCCGCCGTCCGCGCCGCCCGCCGCGACCGCGTACAGACCAGCCTCAACCTGGCCTACGGCTCCGCCATCGCCAGCATCGGCCTGACCATCCCCGCCATCGCGCTCGCCTCGGTCTGGCTCACCGGCCCGCTGGTGCTCGGCCTCGAACCGACGCACATGGTGCTGCTCGCGCTGACCGTCGTCGTCGGCGCCCTCACCATCGTCCCGGGCCGCGCCACGCTGCTCCAGGGCGGAGTCCACATCGTGCTGCTCGCCGCCTACCTCTTCCTCGCGATCAGCCCCTGACCGCGCCCCGGCACACGTACGGCCGGCCGCCCCCTCCGAGGGAGCGGCCGGCCGTACGCGCGTCAGCGCGCATCAGCCGTACGCGCGTCAACGGTCCCGGCGGTCAGCGCCGCTCGCGCGGCCAGACCACCTTCAGCTGCGGCGAGGTGAGGATGTCCCACTCGCAGAACCGCGACTTCACCCAACGCTCCTGCGAGAAGAGCCGGGTCTGGTCGGCGTAGTGGGGAGAGTTCGGATTCGACGACTGGCCGTACGTGAGCAGCGTGCGCGCCACCGGGCAGCGGCTGCCGTCCCAGCCGACCGCCTGGATGTGGCTGGAGCCGTGCACGACCTCCGGGTAGCCGCCGCCCGCCGCGTTCCACGGTGCCTCGATCTTGTTCCAGACGCCCAGCGCCTCGGTTCCGCCGCCCACCGGGAGCTTCTCCCCGCCGCGCACGACGAACTGGTTCTCGCCGAGCGGGGCGTCCAGTGCGATGCCCGCCGCCTTGAGCTCCGCGACCGTGTCGGCGAGCGCCCGCCCGATCCCGGGCGCCGCCTGGTTGAGCGTGCGCGGCGTGCGGACCGGATCGGCCGCCGAGAACGGCACCAGCCACAGGTCCTTGGCCGCGGTGCTCGCGGTCAGCTTCCGCCAGAAGCGGTCGAAGAGCAGCGCCCCTCGGCTCGACGTGTCCGCCGTGCGGTCCCAGGCCGCCAGGACCCCGCAGGCCGCCGAAACGTCCACGGCCGCGCCGCCGCTGCCCGTCGCGGTCCCGCCGGGCAGGGCCGCGCAGGCCTTCGCCGCGTCGGCCGCCGCCAGGTCACCGGCCGGGACCCGGTTCGCGAACTGCTGCTTCTGCAGGTCGGCCACGGTCAGCCCGCCCCTGGCCGCCATCGCGGACACGTCCTCCACCGCGCCCCGGGTGCGCAGCGAACGCGGGGTGGCCGTATTGCCCCAGATCCGCTCGTAGCCGGTGACCGGAGTCGCGGCATTGGCCAGCCAGGCGCTGTCGTTGGAGTTCTCCGCGTACGGGGCGTCGCGCAGGGTCGGTGCCTTCCCCGGGCCGAAGACCCCCGGCTGCACCGCGTCCGGGTCCGAGCCGAGCGCGCAGTCCCCGCGCGAACCGTCCAGCACCGCCAGCCCCGAGGACGGGTACGTGGCCCTGCCGATCGGGGTCGAGCAGCGGGCCACGAGCTCGTCGGTGATCCGGGGGAGCACCTGCGACTGGGTGAAGAGGGTGCCGCCCGCCGAGTCCGCGGCGACCGTGTTGACCCACGGCAGGCCCTGGGTGCGCCGCAGGGCGTCCTGGATCCCGGCGACCGAGCGGGCCTTGCCCATGGCCAGGGCGGTGTCGGAGCCGCGCAGGTTCGAGGCGTTGGGGTCGTTCAGCGCGTACGCGGTGGTCGCCGTCCAGGGCAGCGGCAGGCCGGCGCCGAGATTGGAGACGACGGGGCCGAAGCGGGTCCACCACTGGGTGCGGGTGACGGGATCCGCGCTGCCCGCCACTTGGACGGCGACCTCGCGGCGGGTCATCCTCTCCGGCTTGCCGTCCACCAGGTAGGCGGTCGGGTCGGTGGGGTCGAGGGTCAGCTGGTGCAGGTTGAGGGGGGTGCCGGTGGCCACGGTGTGGCTCCAGGCGACCTTCTCGTTGAAGCCGATGTTCACCACGGCGGTGCCGAGCAGCGAGCCGCCCGAGACGTTCAGCTCACCGGGGATGGTCTGCTGCGACTGCCAGAACCGGCGGCCGCCCTGCCAGGGGTAGTGCGGGTTCCCGAGCAGCAGCCCCTTGCCGTTCGCGGTGGTGGAACCGGCGAAGGCCACCGCGTTGGAGCCCATGTCGTAGCGGGTGGTGTCGAAGAGCTCCCGGGCTGCCTCGGCCGCCGTGGCGGGATCGGGCTCGCCGGTGGCGCCGGTGCTGCCGGTTCCGCCGGTGGCGGCGCCGCGGGCCGTGGCCGCGCCCGGCGGCCGCGCCCGGCGGCCGCGACGCGGTGATGCCGTCGACCGCGCGGCCCTGGCCGCCGAGCACGGAGACGGCGTACCCGCGGGCGGCCACGTCGGCGATGCCGACCGGGTGGACCCACTTGGCGTCCTTGCAGGCGGGGTCGGTGATCCTGTTCTGCGCGAGCCAGGCGTTGTAGCCGGCGGCCCAGCCGCGCATCAGGTCCTTGACGTCCTTGCTCGGCCCGGCCGGCGCGGGGGTCGCGAGCAGCTGCTCCACTGCGCCGGACTCGCGGACGCCCTTGAAGTAGAGGTCGCTGGAGAGGTTCCCGGCCGCGGACGAGAGCGAACCGTCGGGCGCGGCATCGGGCCCGAACCAGCGCGAGCGCTCCCCGGAGACGGTCAGGAACCCGTCGGCCAGCACGCACACCTGATCGGCGGCCTGCGCCCAGCCGGTGCCGAAACCGAGGTGGGCGTAGTCCTGGGCCACGATGTGCGGGATGCCGTTCTCCGTGTACCGGATCACGGCCGACAGGCCGCCGCCGGACGGGCCGGATCCCTGGGGGACCGCTGCCGCGGCGGCGGCCTGGGGTATCGCGGCCGTGGCGGCGAGCAGGGCGGCGCCCGTGAGGGCGACGCGACGCAGAAGCGCGTGGGTGCGGGCGGTGCGGCGGCGTCGATCGAGGCGGTGCTCATCGAGGCGGTGTCCATCGGAAGAGTGCAACGTGCCTCCCAAATAGCCTGCGTGCGGGCCGGGTTGCCCGTACGAGGTGATCGGTGCTTTCGTGCTCCCACACTCACGCAGGCACTTGACGTCCTGTCAACATCCCGTTTGGTATCCCTGATGTCTCAGGTGTCCCCGGTGTCGCGACACCCGGCTTATTGACCTTGTGCGTACGAGGGGACGAGGATCCCGTCATGACGCCAGTGCGGAAGAACACGGTCGACGGACTGCTCCACGACAGCGCGCGGCGCGTCCCCGACCGGACGGCGCTCCGCTACCGCGAGCGGACCTGGAGCTACGCGGAACTCGACGCGGCCGTCTCCACGGGTGCGGCCGTGCTGCGCGGCCCGTACGGGCTGGCCGAGGGGGACCGGGTCGCGACCTTCGCGCACAACTCCGACGCCTACCTCCTCGCCTTCCTCGCCTGCGCGCGGGCCGGGCTCACGCACGTCCCGGTCAACCAGAACCTCACCGGCCAGGACCTCGCGTACATCCTGGAGAACTCCGCGAGCTCGCTCGTCCTCGCCGACCCAGACCTGGCCGGGCGGGTCCCGGCCGGGTTCGCCGTACGGCCGCTGCGCGACGCACCCGGCTCCTTCCTCGGGGAGCTGGCCGAACCGGCGCCCTACGCCCGGAGCGAGGACCCGTCGCTGCTGGCGCAGCTGCTCTACACCTCCGGGACGACCGCCCTGCCCAAGGGCGCGATGATGACGCACACGGCGCTCTGCCACGAGTACGAGAGCGCGATCGACTCCCTCGACCTGACGGAGGAGGACCGGCCGGTCCACTCACTGCCGCTGTACCACTCGGCGCAGATGCACGTCTTCCTGCTGCCGTACCTGGCGGTCGGCGCGCGCAACACGGTGGTCGACGCCCCGGTCGCGGCGGAGATCTTCGACCTGGTGGAGGCGGGGGAGGCGGACAGCCTGTTCGCGCCGCCGACCGTGTGGATCGGGCTGGCCAACCACCCGGACTTCGCGGTGCGCGACCTGTCCGCGCTGGCCAAGGCGTACTACGGGGCCTCGATCATGCCGGTGCCCGTCCTGGAACGGCTGCGCGCGCGGTTGCCCGGACTCGGCTTCTACAACTGCTTCGGGCAGAGCGAGATCGGGCCGCTGGCCACGGTGCTGCGGCCGGAGGAGCACGAGGGGCGGATGGACTCGTGCGGGCGGCCGGTCCGCCACGTGGAGGCCCGGGTCGTCGACGAGGACGGGGCGGACGTGCCGGACGGCACCGCCGGGGAGGTGGTGTACCGGTCCCCACAGCTGTGCCAGGGCTACTGGAACGACGCGGGGGCGACCGAGAAGGCCTTCCGCGACGGCTGGTTCCGCTCCGGGGACCTCGCGGTCCGGGACGCACAGGGGTACTTCACGGTGGTGGACCGGGTGAAGGACGTCATCAACTCGGGCGGCGTGCTGGTCGCCTCCCGGCAGGTGGAGGACGTGCTGTACACCCACCCGGGCGTGGCCGAGGCGGCCGTGGTGGGTCTGCCGGACGAGCGGTGGATCGAGGCGGTCACGGCGGTGGTGGTCCCGCGGGGCGAGGTGACGGAGGCCGAACTCATGGCTTACGCCCGGGCGGAGCTGGCCCACTTCAAGGCCCCGAAGCGGGTGGTCTTCGTGGACGCGCTGCCCCGCAACGCGAGCGGCAAGATCCTCAAGCGCGAGCTCCGGGACCGCTTCTCGGACCCCGCCTGATCACCGATCACCGATCACCGATCACCGATCACCGATCACCGATCACCGATCACCGATCACCGATCACCGATCGTCGGTCGGTCGTCCGGCTTCCGGAGCGGAGGGGGCTGCTCGGCGAGGAGGCCGGTGGAGCGGAGGCGGCGGAAGGTGAGGTGTTCGTGGACGAGGCGGCCGACGAGGGCGCCGCCGTACACCACGAAGCCGACGCCGACGAGCCAGGACTGGACGACCAGGAGGGTGCCGAAGGGGCCGTAGGTCACGGCGTTGGAGGCGATCAACGGGGAGAACACCAGCTGCGAGAAGATCCGCAGGCCCAGCAGGCCGAGGCTGGTGGCCGCCGCTCCCGGGAGCAGCGCGCGCCAGCGGACCCGGCCGCCCAGGAGCACCCACTGGGAGGACCAGAAGAAGAGGCCGGTGCCGATGACATCGCCCGTGGTGCCCAGGATCGTGCCTGGCGCGTCGTCCGAGGGGGAGGGGATGGCGACCAGGAGCGCGAGGTAGCAGACCAGCAGGGCCAGCCAGACGACGTGCCGCCACATGGTGTGCCAGCGGGCCGTGGGCAGGTCCCAGACCTTCTCGTACCCGGTCTGCACCGCCGAGCCGAAGGTCAGGCCGAAGACGGCCAGGGCGGCGAGCCCGAACGCCGTGGTCCGCTCCAGCGCCTGGTCGGCGGCGCCGAACAGCATCTCGACCCGCTCCCGCGAGTACGTCGTCACCCCGAGCGCCTGGCCGAGCCAGCGGCCGAAGCCCGAACCGCTGCCGGGCGCGGCCGCCGCGACGACGACCAGCAGCGGCACCAGGGTCAGGAAGCCGAGGGCCGCGAAGCCCATCGCCCGGTGCATCAGCTCCATCTCCCGGCCACGGCTCCAGGCCAGCCCCGCCTGGGAGGCCTGGAGCCGGTCGTGGAGCCGCCGGAAGAACGAGGTCACGCTCCTTCCCCTACCCGCACCGGCCCGCCGGCTCCCGGCAGGCCCCCCGAAGTGGTCCGAAGGGGTGGATCACGAGGCGGGCCGAGCGGCCGCCCGGCAGCCCCTCCCGCGACGGGTCCGCCGGTGGCTCCGGCGCTTGTCCGCGGGCCCGCAGGAGCGCGGGCTCAGCCCTCCCGGAGGTCCACCAGGCGCTTGATCTTGCCGACCGAGCGCTCGAGGGTCTCCGGATCCACCACCTCCACCGCGACGGAGACCCCGATGCCCTCCTTGACGGCCCGGACCACGGTGGCGGCCGCGGCCTCCCGCTGACCGGGGTCGCTCTCCCGGCGCGCCTCCACCCGTACCGTCAGGGCGTCCAGCCGGCCCTCCCGGGTCAGGCGGAGCTGGAAGTGCGGAGCGAGGGCCGGTATGCGCAGGAGGACCTCCTCGATCTGGGTCGGGTAGAGGTTCACCCCGCGCAGGATGATCATGTCGTCGCTGCGCCCCGTGATCTTCTCCATCCGGCGGAAGGCGGGCCGGACGGTACCGGGCAGGAGCCTGGTCAGGTCCCGGGTGCGGTAGCGGATGACGGGCATCGCCTGCTTGGTGAGCGAGGTGAAGACCAGCTCCCCGGACTCGCCCTCCGGCAGCACGGCCCCCGTCAGCGGGTCGACGACCTCCGGGTAGAAGTGGTCCTCCCATATGTGGAGGCCGTCCTTGGTCTCGGCGAACTCCTGTGCGACACCCGGACCCATCACCTCGGACAGGCCGTATATGTCCACCGCGTCGATGTCGAGCCGTTCCTCGATCTCGCGGCGCATCTCCTCCGTCCACGGTTCGGCGCCGAAGATGCCCGTCCGGAGCGAGGTGGCGCGCGGGTCGATGCCCTGGCGCTCCATCTCGTCCAGCAGGGTCAGCATGTACGAGGGGGTGACCATGATGACCTCCGGCCGGAAGTCCTGGATCAGCCGGACCTGGCGGTCCGTCATCCCGCCCGAGGCGGGCACGACCGTACAGCCCAGGCGCTCCGCGCCGTAGTGCGCGCCCAGGCCGCCGGTGAACAGGCCGTACCCGTAGGCGATGTGGACCATCTGGCCGGATCTGCCGCCCGCCGCGCGGATCGACCGGGCGACGACGTCCGCCCAGGTGGACAGGTCCCCCTCGGTGTAGCCGACGACGGTCGGCCGGCCCGTGGTGCCGCTCGACGCGTGGATGCGGCGCACCTCGGGGCGCGGGACGGCGAACATCCCGAAGGGGTACTGATCGCGCAGGTCGCTCTTGGTGGTGAAGGGGAAGAGGGCGAGATCGGCGAGGGAGCGGCAGTCGTCGGGCCGCAGACCGGCCTTGTCGAAGGCCTGCCGGTAGAAGGGCACGTTGTCGTAGGCCCGGTGCAGGGTCGCGCGCAGCCGCGCCAGCTGGAGCGCGGCCAGCTCGTCCGGCCCCAGCCGCTCGCCCTCGTCGATGCCGCCGTGGCCCCTCGTGTACGCGTTCATGTGCCGCCCACCCCTTTCGAGTCAACCGACCGATCATTCGGTAGATTGCCGGACCCCGGCGGCCAAATCAATCACTCGAACGAATGATCGTCTGCTGGGATGATCCGCATGTCGATCCCCACACGCTCCGCCACCCGCTCCACCTGCACCTTCACCACATAGGACGGAACCGACCTGCTGGCCCACTCGGCCGCCGGAAACCTGGCAACCCTCTACGCGGCTGGCGCGACGACGCGGAGTGGTTCGCGGCCCGGATCGAGGGGTTCCTCGCCACCGGGGCCTGAGCGGCGACCGCGCGAGCCGTGCCTGAGCGGCGACCGCCGGGACGGGGGCGTACGGTCGAATCAGGGGCTCCGGTGAAGGGAGGCGGCGGCCGTGTCCGCCATCGACCCCGCGGTAACCGTCCGCCTCGGCGCCCCCGGCGCCCGCCGCCTGGCCGGCCTGCTCTCCGAGGTGGCCCACCTGCTGGAGGACCCCGGCCCGCTGCGCCTGACGGAGGCCCAGTCCGACGTTCTGGGCCAGGGCACGGACCGCCCCGAACTGGCGGCCTGGACCCGCATGCTCGCGGCGGAACTGCTCAGCCGTCTCTGAGGGGACGGAAGCGGCCTATACGTAGCCGGGCTGTCCGGACTCGTTGAAACGGTGGACCGAACGGCGCAGGAGGTCGAGGAACTCGGCGAGGCCGTTGGCGATCCGGTCGAACTCGCTTTCCTCGGAGGCGGTCCGGGAGCACCGGACGGCACCGTCGGGGCCGACGGCGTACTGGAGCCCACCACCGATCTCGCCGAAGAAGACGGCGAGATCGGCGAAGGCCGGAGATTCCGCGGCGAGCCGCCCCGCGGCGGCCTTGCCCGCCGCCTCCGGCGGGTGGATCACGTTCTCGCCCGGGCTACGCCTCCGCGTCAGCCTCCGTCGCCACCGACTTCGCCCACCGGTAGTCCGCCTTGCCGCTCGGGGAGCGCTGGATGGCCGGGGCGATGACGAGCTGGCGGGGGATCTTGTAGCCCGCGAGCTTGGTGCGGCAGTGGGCCTGGATCTCGTCCAGCGTGGGCTCCGCGGCGCCCTCCCGGACCTGGACCACCGCGGCCACGTGGCTGCCCCACGTCGGGTCCGCGACCCCGGCGACCAGGGCGTCGTAGACGTCCGGGTGGGACTTGAGCGCCTGCTCGACCTCCTCCGGGTACACCTTCTCGCCGCCCGTGTTGATGCACTGCGAACCGCGGCCGAGGACGGTGACGATGCCCTGCTCGTCCACCGTCGCCATGTCGCCGAGCAGGACCCACCGCTCCGATCCCTTCTGGAAGAAGGTCTCGGCGGTCTTGGCCGGGTCGTTGTAGTAGCCCAGCGGCACGTAGCCGCGCTGGGCGAGCCGTCCCGGCTCGCCCAGCGGTACCGGCTCGTGGGTGACCGGGTCCACCACCTGCGTCCGCTCGTTGACCTCCAGCCGGAAGCCCTTCTCCGGGCTGGAGTCGTTCGTGGCGCGGCCGTTCGAGCCGGACTCGGACGAGCCGAAGTTGTTCAGCAGCATCACGTTCGGCACGAGCCGCTGGAACTCGGCCCGGACCGTCTCCGACATGATCGCGCCGGACGAGGAGACGCTGAAGAGGGACGAGAGGTCGGTGCCCTTCAGGGGGCCGTTCAGGGCGTCGATGAGCGGCCGCAGCATCGCGTCGCCCACCAGCGAGACGCTGGAGACCTTCTCCTTCTCTATGGTGCGCAGCACCTCCTCGGGCGCGTACTTGCGGTGGATGACCACCCGCTGCCCGTAGTTGAAGGCGATGAACGAGGTCAGCGTGGAGGTGCCGTGCATCAGCGGGGGAGCCGGGAAGAAGGTCAGTCCGGCGCCGCGCGTCGCCACCCGCTCCGCCAGCTCCTCGGGCCGCTTCACGGGCTCGCCGGAGGGCTCCCCGCCGAAGAGGCCTGCGAAGAAGAGGTCCTCGGCGCGCCACATGACGCCCTTGGGCATGCCGGTCGTGCCGCCGGTGTAGATGATGAACAGGTCATCGGGCGAGCGGGGCAGGAAGCCCCGATCGGGTGAGCCCGCGGCCTCCGCGTCCGCGTACGCGACCGGCGCGATCGAGGGCTCCGGAGCGCCCTCGGGCGTCGGCCCGACCCGGATCAAGTGGCGGAGTTTCGTCGTCTGCGGCAGCGCCGCCGCGACCCGCTCGGTGAACTCGCCCTCGAAGACGAGCGCCGCCAGATCGGCGTCGTTGTAGAGGTAGACCAGTTCCTCCTCCACGTACCGGTAGTTCACGTTGACCGGCACCAGTCGGGCCTTCAGGCAGGCCAGGACGGTCTGCAGGTACTCGATCCCGTTGTAGAGGTGCAGGCCCAGGTGTTCGCCGGCCTTCAGCCCGCTGTCCAGCAGATGGTGCGCGATGCGGTTCGACGCCGCGTCCAGCTCCGCGTACGTGAGGCGGCGCTCGGCGCCGGTCCCGGGGTGGTCCACGTACACGAGGGCCTCGCGGTCCGGGACCACGTCCACGACCGACTCGAACAGGTCGGCAATGTTGTACTCCACCGGTCCTCCTGACCCAGAAAATCCCATGGCTGGTCTGCTCGGCGGTCATTAGAGCGTCGCCAACCCCAACTGGGAAGGGGACCGTCCAATAAATCTGACTGGGTGTCAGAAAACTATTGAACTGCACCCGCCCCTCCTGCAACCTGTTCTAGGTCTTGAGACGGGAGGACGGCAATGGGTGGGACAGAACACCTGACCGTGGAACGCCACGGCGCCACGCTGGTGCTCACCATGAACAGGCCAGAAGCGAAGAACGCGCTTTCGCTGCCGCTGTTGGTGGGGCTGTACGACGGCTGGCTGGAGGCGGACGCGGACGACACGATCCGCTCGGTGGTGCTGACGGGCGCCGGCGGGGACTTCTGCGCCGGAATGGACCTGAAGGCGCTGGCCGGCAAGGGCATGGCGGGCGACCACTACCGGGACCGGCTCAAGGCCGACCCGGACCTGCACTGGAAGGCGATGCTCCGCCACCACCGGCCCCGCAAGCCGGTCATCGCGGCGGTCGAGGGCTACTGCGTGGCTGGCGGGACGGAGATCCTGCAGGGCACGGACATCCGGGTGGCGGGAGAGGGTGCGACCTTCGGCCTGTTCGAGGTCAAGCGCGGACTCTTCCCGATCGGCGGCTCGACGGTGCGGCTGCCCCGGCAGATCCCGCGCACGCACGCGCTGGAGATGCTGCTGACCGGACGGCCCTACGCGGCCGAGGAGGCGGCGCGGATCGGGCTCATCGGGCGGGTGGTGCCGGACGGCACGGCGCTTGCCGCTGCGCTGGAGATCGCGGAGAAGATCAACGCGTGTGGGCCGTTGGCGGTGGAGGCGGTGAAGGCGTCCGTCTACGAGACGGCCGAGATGGCCGAGACGGAAGGGCTCGCCTCGGAGCTCCTGCGGGGGTGGCCGATCTTCGACACCGCGGACGCGAAGGAAGGGGCGAAGGCTTTCGCCGAGAAGAGGCCCGCGGTGTATCGGCGGGAGTAGTCGCCCATGGCTGTGCCCGTGCCCGTGCCCGTGGCCG
This sequence comes from Streptomyces sp. GL_140, assembly GCF_057834465.1. NCBI lineage: Bacteria > Bacillati > Actinomycetota > Actinomycetes > Kitasatosporales > Streptomycetaceae > Streptomyces > Streptomyces sp. GL_140. The sequence continues at coordinate 1,077,652 of NZ_CM174404.1, read as the reverse complement.
GGCCTGCGTTCCGGTCCGTGCGCGGGTGCGGCGCCGTTGCCGGGGGCCGGCCCCCGACCCCCGCGCCTCAAACGCCGGCGGGGCTGGATTTGCCGGGCGGGGTCGGATTTCGGGGCTTCGCCCTGGACCCCCGCGCCTCAAACTCCCCCAGCTACCGCTGGGAGGTGCCCCCGGGCGTGGCTGAAGTTGCCCCCTCTCGAAACCCGAACATCGGAGACCAACCCATGACAGCCCCCTCCCCACCCGAGATCCTCCGCGCCCCCCTCGTCGTAGAGTTCCCCTTCACCCGGTCCCTCGGGCCCGTGCAGAGTGCCTTCCTCACCGGCCTGCGCGAAGGCGTCGTGCTCGGGGTCACCACCGCCGACGGCAAGGTGATGGTGCCGCCCGTGGAGTACGACCCCGTCACCGCCGAGGAGATCCGCGACCTGGTCGAGGTGGGTACCACCGGGACCGTGACCACCTGGGCCTGGAACGGCACCCCGCGCCGGAGCCAGCCCCTGGACACGCCCTTCGCCTGGGTCCTGGTGCGCCTCGACGGCGCCGACACCGCGATGCTGCACGCCCTCGACGTGCCCGGCCCCGAGGCCGTGCACACCGGCATGCGGGTCCGGGTGCGGTGGGCCGCGGAGCGGGCCGGGGCGATCACCGACATCGCCTGCTTCGAGCCCGCGCAGCCCGGGGACGGGGACGAGTCCGCGGGGGCCGTCCCGCACGGCGGGGAGTTCGCCGACGCCGTCACCGGCATCGTCGCGGAGGCCCGGCTGGACTACACGTACAGCCCCGGCCGCGCGCAGACCGCGTACATCGCCGGCCTGTCCGAGCAGAAGACCATCGGCGAGCGCTGCCCCTCCTGCCACAAGGTGTACGTGCCCCCGCGCGGCGCCTGCCCCACCTGCGGGGTGGCCACCACCGACCGGGTCGAGGTCGGCCCGGCGGGCACGGTCACCACGTACTGCATCGTCAACATCAAGGCCAAGAACCTCGACATCGAAGTCCCCTACGTCTACGCCCACATCGCCCTCGACGGCGCCGGCCTCGCCCTGCACGGCCGGATCGGCGGGATCCCGTACGACCAGGTCCGCATGGGCCTGCGCGTGGAACCCGTGTGGACCGAAGGCGGCCGCTACCCCGACCACTACCGCCCCACCGGAGAGCCGGACGCGGACTACGACGTCTACAAGGAGCTCATCTGATGGCGACGCCGAACACGACCAGGCACGGGCGCGAGGTCGCCGTCGTGGCCTTCGCGCAGAGCGACCACCTGCGCCGCACCGACGAGCTCAGCGAAGTCGAAATGGTCATGCCGGTCCTGCACCAGGTGCTGGCCCGGACCGGCCTGAAGGCCGGCGAGATCGGTTTCACCTGCTCCGGTTCCAGCGACTACCTCGCGGGCCGGGCCTTCTCCTTCACCATGACCCTCGACGGGGTCGGCGCCTGGCCGCCGATCTCCGAGTCCCACGTGGAGATGGACGGAGCCTGGGCCCTCTACGAGGCCTGGGTCAAGATCCAGACCGGCGAGGCCGACACCGCGCTGGTGTACTCGTACGGGAAGTCCTCCCCGGGGTCGGTGCGCGACGTCCTGACCCGCCAGCTCGACCCGTACTACGTGGCTCCGCTCTGGCCCGACTCCGTGGCCCTGGCCGCCCTCCAGGCGCAGGCGCTCATCGACTCCGGGGAGACCGACGAAGCCGCGCTCGCGGCGATCGGCGCCCGCAACCGGGCCTCCGCGAGCGCCAACCCGTACGCCCAGCTCAGCGGGGCCGTCCCGCAGGGCGACTACCAGGTGGCCCCGCTGCGCACCGGCGACTGCCCGCCCATCGGCGACGGCGCGGCCGCCGTCATCCTGGCCGCCGGGGACGTGGCGCGGCGGCTGTGCGAACGGCCCGCCTGGATCACCGGCATCGACCACCGCATCGAGGCGCACAGCCTCGGGCTGCGCGACCTCACCGACTCCCCGTCCACGCGGATCGCCGCCGAGCACGCGGGCGTCTTCGAGGGTCCGGTGGACACCGCCGAACTGCACGCGCCGTTCTCCTCCCAGGAGGTCGTGCTGCGCAAGGCCCTGGGACTCGACGAGTCGGTGAGCGTCAATCCGTCCGGCGGGGCGCTCGCCGCCAATCCGATCATGGCCGCGGGCCTGATCCGGATCGGCGAGGCGGCGGCCCGCATCCACCGCGGCGAGTCCGACCGGGCCGTCGCGCACGCCACCTCCGGCCCCTGCCTCCAGCAGAACCTGGTCGCCGTCCTGGAAGGGGACCGAGCATGAGCACGACGGGCAAGGAGCCGGTGGCCATCGTCGGCATCGGCCAGACCAAGCACGTCGCGGCCCGCCACGACGTCTCCATCGCGGGGCTGGTGCGCGAGGCGGCGGCCCGCGCGCTCGCCGACGCCGAGCTGACCTGGGCGGACATCGACGCGGTCGTCATCGGGAAGGCCCCCGATTTCTTCGAGGGCGTGATGATGCCGGAGCTGTACCTGGCCGACGCCCTCGGCGCGGTCGGCAAGCCCATGCTCCGCGTGCACACGGCCGGTTCGGTGGGCGGCTCCACGGCGCTCGTCGCCTCCAACCTGGTAGCCGCCCGCGTCCACCGCACGGTGCTGACCCTCGCCTTCGAGAAGCAGTCCGAGTCCAACGCCATGTGGGGGCTCTCGCTGCCCGTCCCCTTCCAGCAGCCTCTGCTGGCGGGGGCCGGCGGTTTCTTCGCCCCGCACGTGCGCGCGTACATGCGACGGACCGGGGCCCCGGACACGGTGGGGTCGCTCGTCGCGTACAAGGACCGCCGCAACGCGCTGAAGAACCCGTACGCGCACCTGCACGAGCACGACATCACCCTGGAGAAGGTCCAGGCCTCGCCGATGCTGTGGGACCCGATCCGCTACTCGGAGACCTGCCCGTCCTCCGACGGCGCCTGCGCGATGATCCTCACCGACCGCGCGGGCGCGGCCCGTTCGCCGAAGCCGGCGGCCTGGCTGCACGGCGGGGCGATGCGCAGTGAGCCGACCCTCTTCGCGGGCAAGGACTTCGTGTCCCCGCAGGCGGGCAAGGACTGCGCGGCCGACGTCTACCGGCAGGCCGGGATCACCGATCCGCGCCGGGAGATCGACGCGGTGGAGATGTACGTGCCCTTCTCCTGGTACGAGCCGATGTGGCTGGAGAACCTCGGTTTCGCCGAGGAGGGCGAGGGCTGGAAGCTCACCGAGGCCGGGGTCACGGAACTCGACGGAGACCTTCCGGTCAATCCCTCCGGCGGCGTCCTGTCCACCAACCCGATCGGCGCCTCCGGCATGATCCGCTTCGCCGAGGCGGCACTTCAGGTGCGCGGCCAGGCCGGGGAGCACCAGGTCCCCGACGCGCGGCGGGCGATGGGACACGCGTACGGAGGCGGGGCGCAGTTCTTCGCGATGTGGCTGGTGGGGTCCGAGCCGCCCGCCTCCTGACGGGGCGCCGACCGGAATTCCGTTTCCGAAAAGGGTGCCGCACAGGCCACGAGTGACTCACCGTGCCCTGTGCGGCACGCCGTGCGATGGCTAACCTGGCCCCGGGACGACGTACCGGGAGGAGCACGCACGTGGCAGAGAGCATGACTTCGCAGGCGCCCGCCGGCTGGAGCAAGCCGGACCTCGATCTGACCGAGGCGGACTGGCAGTCGAGCAGCCGGGGAGCGGGTGACGTCCAGATCGCCTTCGTGGAGGGTTTCATCGCCATGCGCAACGGCGACCGCCCCGAAAGCCCCTCGCTGATCTTCGCGCCGGACGAGTGGCGCAAGTTCGTCCTGAACGCGCGGGGCGGGGAGTTCGACCTGACGTAGGCCGGACGGACGGCGCAGGGGCCGGGCATCCCACGGGTGTCCGGCCCCTGCGACGTTTCCGGCCGGAGGCCGGCGCACCGTCGTGACTCCGGTGCTGCGGCGGCTCCGGGACCGGCTCGTCGGTGCGGGCGACGCAGTGGCCGAGCGCCGCCGCCAGGTCCGGTCATATCGGGACGATAGGTAAGGTGGCCGCATGAGTGGAGAGAGCGACCTGCGGAAACTGCTGAGCGGAATGCGGCCGGAGCTGAACGACGGGCTGTACGTCTTCTGCACCATCCCCGGAGACACCGACCCGGAGGCCCTTGCCGGGCTCACCCCCGTCGCCTCCATCCTGGAACCCGAGGGACTCACCCTCGTCCTGGGGCAGGAGGAGGCCGACGAGGCCGGGCTGCCCTACGACTACACCGCCGGCTGGATCACCCTGCGGGTCCACTCCTCGCTCGACGCCGTCGGCCTCACCGCGGCCTTCGCCACCGAACTCGGTGCGCACGGCCTGAGTTGCAACGTCATCGCCGGCTACCACCACGACCACCTCTTCGTCGCCGCCGACCGGGCCGCCGAGGCCGTGGCCGTCCTGGAGGCTCTCGCGACCCGCTCCGCGCAGGACTGAACCCGGCCCGGAGGGGGCACTTGAACCCCTCCGGAGGAACCGTCGGAACCCCTCGGGACGGCGGCCGAAAAGAAGATCAGCATGATTTTCCGCACGAGGCTTCCCGCACGGGTGCGCGGGCGTACGCTGATCCTCCGAACAGGCCTGGGGGGTACCAGCCATGACGGACCGCCGGACCCGCAAACGGCGCACGATGTTCGAACGTGAGACGGAGCTCGCCACCGTCGACGAGGCCCTGGACCAGCTCACCGGTCCCGGGCCAGACGCCGACGGAGTCCTGCTGGCCTTCTCCGGACCCGCCGGACTCGGCAAAACCACCCTCCTCGCCGAAGTCCGCCGCCGTGCCCACGCCAGGGCCTGCACCGTCCTCGCCGCCCGCGGCGGCGAACAGGAACAGAGCCAGCCCTTCCACGTCGCCCGCCAGCTCATCCAGCCCCAACTGGCCGGCACCACCGACGAGGAACTGCGCGCGGCCCTCGGCAGCTGGTACTCCATCGTCGGCCCCGCCCTCGGCCTCTGCGCCCCCGAACAGGGCGCCCCGCCCGACCCCCAGGGCCTGCGCGACGGACTCGACTGGGTCCTCACCCACCTCATCGTCCAGCGCGCCCCCGTGGCCCTCGTCCTCGACGACGCCCACTGGGCCGACCCCGAGTCCCTCTCCTGGCTCGCCGCCTTCGCCCCGCGCGCCGAACACCTCCCGCTGCTCCTCGTGGTCGCCTACCGGCCCGACGAACTGCCCGCGCATGCCGAAGCGTTCCGCACGCTGCCCGGCCGCGCCGGACACCGCCCGCTGACCCTCGCGCCGCTCACCGCCGAGGCCGTCTCCACCCTGGTCCGCGAGTCCGTCGGAGACCACGCCGACGACGCCTTCTGCCGCGAAGCCTGGGCCGTCACCACCGGCAACCCCTTCGAAGCCGTGGAACTCGCCGTGAAGGTACGGGACAAGGGCCTCGACCCCGTCGAAGCCAGCGCCCCGCTGCTGCGCGACCTCGCGGCGGCCCAGCGTGGCAGCGGACTCGTCGCCCGCTTGCACAGCCTCGGCCCCTCCACCGTCCGCTTCGCCTGGGCCTGCGCCGTCCTCGGCACCGACATCCCCAGGGACCTCGCCGCCCGGGTCGCCGGACTCGGCGCCGAGGAGGCCGTCGACTCCACCTGGCGGCTGCGCGACGCCCGCATCCTGTCGGCGGCGACCGAAGCCGCCGGTGAAGCCGCCGAACCCGAGGGTCGGGACGAGGCCGGGCTGGAGTTCGTCCACCCGCTCATCGCCACCGCCATATACCGGGCCATCCCCGACGCCCTGCGGGTCGCCCTGCACGGGAAGGCCGCCGCGGCCGTCATCGACGCGGGGCTCGGGCCCTCCGCGGCCGCCCGCCACCTCCTGGAGACCCACCCCGAGAACGACCCGTGGGTGGTGCGGACCCTGCGCGAGGCCGCCGGCGAGAACCTCCGGGCCGGTGCCCCCGAAGCCGCCCGCCGCCAGCTCGCACGGGCCCTGCGCGAACCCCCGGACTTCGACGAACGCGCGGCCGTCCTCTACGAGCTCGGCTGCGCCTCGCTGCTCACCGAGCCCGCCAACACCGTCAACCACCTGCGCGCCGCCCTCGCGGAGCCCTTCGAGGACCAGGCGCTGCGCCAGGGCATCGTGATCCGGCTCGCCCAGGTGCTCTCGCACAGCGACCGCCTCGCCGAGGCCTCGGAGTCCCTCGCCCGGGAGATCCCCCACACCCAGGACGTACGGGCCCGGCTGCGCCTGCAGTCCGAGCAGTTCATGTGGGACGCCTTCAACGCGGCCGAGACCGACTCCCCGGCGCGCTCGCGGCGCCTCGCGAAGCTCGCCGACCGGCTGACCGGCCGCGACCTCACCGAGCGGTACGTGATCGGGCTGCGCGCGTGGGACGCCTGCCTGCGCGGAGAGCCGGTGGACGTGGTCCTGCACCACGCCGGGCGGGTGCTCGAAACCGGGTTCAGCTGGGCGTACGAGGACCGGGGCTTCGAGGTCCCCGTCCTGGTCGCCATGGTGCACATGTACGCCGACCGGCCGGGTCGCGCGGAGGAACTGTTCGAGGCCGGCACCGCCGAGTTCGAGCGGCAGGGCTGGCGCGGGGCGCACCTGTCCTTCGCGTACAGCCTGCGCGCGTACATCCGCTACCGGCGCGGACGGCTCGTCGAGGCGGAGGAGCTGGCGCGGGCCGGGCTGAGGCTCGCGGAGCGCGTGGGGCGCCGTACGCCCGTGCACTGGTACGCCATCGCGATCCTCGTCACCACCCTGCTGGCGCGGGGCCGGGTGGACGAGGCCTGGGAGCTGGCACGCGAACACGAGTACGGGGAGCCGTTCCCGTCGGCGGTGGTCTTCCCGGACTCCCAGACGGTCTACGCGGAGCTCCTGCTGGCCCGCGGCCAGGCGAAGGCGGCGGCCGCCGAGCTGGAGGCGGTGGGCCGCCGGCTCATCCCGCGAGGGATCCAGAACCCGTCCTGGTGCCCGTGGCGGCTGCACCTGGCGCGCGCGGTGGTCGCCGAGGACCCGGCGCAGGCCGGCGAGCTGGCCGCGGACGCGGTCCGCCGGGCCCGTGCGTTCGGCGCCCCGTCGGGCATCGGCCAGGCCCTGCGGGTGGCGGCGGAGGTCGCGGCGCCCGGTCCCGGGCGGGTGGCCCTGCTGGAGGAGTCGGTGGCTCTGCTGTCGGCCTCCCCGGCGGGCTACGAGCTGGCGCTCGCGCTGGCCGCGCTGGGGGAGGACCGGGGGGATCTCGACGTCCTGCTGCGTGCGGAGGCCGCGGCCCGTGCCTGCGGGGCGGACGGCCTGGTGGCCACCGTCACGGCGGCCCTGGTCGCCCTCGGCGGGACCTTGCCGAGCGGCCCTGTGCCCGGCCCGGACCCGGCCGCCGACCCGGCCCGCTGACCCGGCCCGGCGCGCCGGGCCGGGCGGGCCCTGCGGGGCTGTCCCCCACCCACCCTTCGCCCGTTCCCCGGGGCTCCGCCCCGGACCCCGCTCCTCAAACGCCGGAGAGGCTGACATGGCCCCGCGGGCAATCCAGCCCGCAGTGAGCCCCGGGTCGGGGGTGGAGGGCCGGCAAACGCGGGCGGGCACGTACCATTGGCGGCATGTCCTTCCTCCGCCGCCACCGCGCCGCCACCCCCGCCGGCCCGGACTTCGACGTCCTGGCCATGGACCCGGGGGACTGGCCGGGCAATCTCGGGGCCGGGCTGCTGCCCGCGCCCGACGGCAGCTGCCAGGGTGTCTTCCTCCGCTACGACCTGTTCGGCGGACGCGGCCCCGCCATGATCATCGGCAACCTCCCCGAGGGTTCGCCCGCCCGTGACCTCTCCGAGGGCCAGGTCCCCTTCGAGGTGGCCCAGCTCCTCGACGCCCTCGAGAACGACGAGGACGTCGAGGTCACCGGAGCCGAGGACTGCCCCGTCATGCAGGGCGACAACCTCCTCATCGTCCGGAAGATCAAGCTTTCCGAGACCCGGATCAGCTGCGTGCAGTTCGACCGCAGCGACAATGTGCTGGTCACCATCGCGAGCTGGGACCGGCCGATCACCGACGACCTCTACGCGCTGCTGAAGCCGCTCCCGGCCGAGCTCTTCCAGCAGGGCTGATTCCGCAGCCGCGGCACTAGCCGACGGGCGTCACCCGTTGGCTATGTCGTTCGCCGCCACGTAGCCGAAGGTCATCGCGGGACCGATCGTCGATCCGGCCCCCGCGTAGCTGTGCCCCATCACCGCCGCGCTCGCGTTGCCCGCCGCCCACAGGCCCGGGATCACCGATCCGTCGGCCCGCAGCGCGCGGGCCCGCGCGTCCGTGACGATGCCGCCCTTCGTGCCCAGGTCACCCGGCACGATCCTGAAGGCGTAGAACGGCGGCGCCCAGATAGGGGCCAGGCACGAGTTCGGGCTGACGCCCGGGTCCGTGTAGTAGTGGTCGTAGGCGGTGTCCCCCCGGTGGTAGTCGGGGTCGGTGCCGTTCCAGGCCTGCGCGTTGAACCGGTTGAGGGTGGAGCGCAGGGCGCCCGCCGGTACGCCGATCTGGTTGGCCAGCGCGTCCCAGGTCCACGCCTTCTTCGCCGCGCCCACCTCGTACCAGGAATCGGGGAAGACGATGGTCGGCAGGATGTCCTTGAACAGGTACTTGTTGCGGTAGTTCTGATCCACGATCAGCCACGCGGGGATGTGTGAGCCGGTCGCCCCGCGGTCCTTCTCGTACATCACGTGCACCACATCGCTGTACGGGGCGGCCTCGTTGACGAAGCGCGCACCCTTCCCGTTGACCATCAGGCCTCCGGGCAGGGTCCGTTCGGCCAGACAGAAGTACGGCTCGTTCGGCAGCGGGATCGAGGGGCCCCACCAGGCGTCGTCCATCAACGCCAGTGCGGCGCCGGCCCGCTGTCCCGCCCGGATGCCGTCGCCCGTGTTCTCCTTCGCGCCGACCGACCACTGGGTGCCGATCGGCTGCTGCTGGTACTGGGCCCGCATCTCCGCGTTGTGCTCGAAGCCGCCCGAGCCGATGACCACGCCCTTGCGGGCCCGCACGACGCCCCGTACGCCCTCCTTCTCCACCACCACACCGGTGACGGCGCCGCCCTCCTGGACCAGGTCGACGAGCGGGCTGTTCAGCCACACCGGCACCCCGGCCTGCATCAGGCCGGCCCGCAGGCCCGTCGCCAGGGCCTGGCCCATGGTCAGCGGCTTCTGCCCGCACAGCGCGGCCGCCGTGCCGCGCGCCAGGCATTCGGTGGACACCGCGAGCCCCTTGGCGCTGACGGCCGCCAGGTTGAGCCATTTGTAGTCCTGGCTGAAGACCACCATGCCGGCCGGTACCGGCATGTACGCCGGGTTCAGGTGCGCCAGTTCGGCGCCGAGGAGATGGCCGTCGATCTGGTCCGGCTCGATGGAGCGGCCGTTCGGCAGCCCGCCGGGGAGGTTGGGGTAGTAGTCGCTGTAGCCGTCCATGAAGCGGAAGCGCAGCGGGCTGTTGGCCATCACGAAGTCCAGCATCCGGGGCCCGTTGGCGAGGAAGGCCGCCTGCCGGTCCGGCGAGGAGCCGTTGCCGACCACCGCCGACAGGTACGTGGCTGCCTTCGCGGGGGTGTCGGGAACCCCGGCGGCCAGGATCACGGAGTTGTTCGGCAGCCAGATGCCGGCGCCCGAACGGGCGGCGGACCCGCCGAAGGTCGGGGCCTTCTCGACCACGAGCACGCTCAGGCCCCGCTTGGCGGCGGTCAGCGCGGCGGTCATCCCGGATGCCCCGGAGCCGACCACCACGACGTCGTACTCGCCGAGCGGGGGCCCGTCCTGGGCACTGTCGGCGCGCGCCGCCGCGGCGGGCAGCACGGTGGCGGCCAGCACCCCGGCGCCGGTCCCGGCGAGGACCGTCCGGCGGGAGGGGAGGGCGGGACTCGGTTCGGTCATGGGCAGGCTCCAGTCACGTGGGGCGGGAAGGAGTGGATCCAGCATTCTGATGCTGAGTCAGAAAAGGTGTTCGGGGGATCATGTGAAGTCAAGGCATACGCGCCAGTTCGGACCGGCCGGGGATCTCCGCCGGACATGCGAAATCCCGTGGCACGCACACCGGCTGTGCGTGCCACGGGATTTCTGGCAGGTCGGACCGGTACCCCGGCAAGATCCGGAAGGGACGGCCTAGTTGTCGTACGGGGTGACTCCGCTGAGCACCGATCCCGTCCCGTCGGCCGGCAGCGCGTAGTTGGCGTACGGGGTGACCCCGCTGAGCACCAGTGCGGTCCCGTCCGTCGCCGGGGCCGCCCCGACGGCGACCGCCGTCACTGCCGCTGCCGCGAGTCCCGCCGCCAGCACGACGGCCACCGCCGCATTGCGTATGCGCATGTTTCCTCCCCTGTGCCGCCCCGCACGCGCGGGGGCGGACACCAGTGTGCCCGCCCCCGAGCGTTCGCTGTTCTCTCAGCGCGTGCCGACCGCCGCGCGGACTGCCCTGCGGGCCATGCCCGCGTCGTCGTGCAGGCGGCGCAGCAGCAGCCGCTGCTCCTCGCCCGAGGACAGGGCGCCCGCCGCCACGGGTTGCGCCGGGGCGGTCGCCAGCATCGAGCGCTGCACCGCCGTTTCGGCCATCCGGATCTCCCGGGTCAGCACCAGCATCAGGTTGACCAGGAAGGCGTCCCGCGCGGCCGGACCGGCCGCCTGTGCCATGCGGCTGATCTGGGAACGGGCGGCCGGGGCGTCGCCCAGTACCGTCCACAGCGTGGCCAGGTCGTAGCCGGGGCGGTACCAGCCCGCGTGCTCCCAGTCGAGGAGCACCGGACCCGCGGGGGACAGCAGCAGGTTCGACAGCAGCGCGTCGCCGTGGTTGAACTGCCAGGGGTTGCCCGAGAGCTTCACCCCGTGCAGCAGCTTCTGCAGGTCGCCGAAGTCACGGTCGGTCAGCAGGCCCTGCTGGTAGTCCCGGGCGATCCGCCGGTCGTAGTCCAGAGGCCTCGTGAACAGCTCCTCGGCGGGCTGCCAGCCGTTCACCTGGCGCACCGCGCCCAGCGCCGCCCGCAGATCGGGCCGCGGCGGGGCTTCCACCGGATGCCGCTGCAGCGCCGCGACCCGGCCCGCCATCCGTTCGACCACCAGCGTGCAGTTCTCGGGGTCGGCGGCGATCAGCCGGGGCACCCGGACCGGCGGGCGGTGCCGGACGAACGTCCGGTACGTCGCAATTTCGTGCCGGTACCGCTCGCACCACTCGGGAGAGTGATCCAGTAAAACCTTCGCGACGGCCGTCATCCGTCCGGTGGTTCCCACCAGTAGGACCGAACGTCCGCTGCGCCGCAGTACCTGGATCGGCGCGAACTCCGGACAGATGCGCTGCACGGAGGCGAGCGCCGTGCGCAGCTGCGCACCCTGCGGTCCCGAGAGGTCGATTCTTCCGCTGAGCGGCTGTGATCCGGTCCCCGGCAGCCGCCGCGCCCGTACCACGCCCTGGGTCGGTGCCGCTGGGCGGCCGGGTTCGAGGTAGGGGCCGCCGCCCGCGGGGAAAGTGCGGTGCGGGCGGACCGGGGCAGACACGGAGGTCGTTGCTGCGTACATGGCGTTACGGATCCCTTCGTGCGCCGACGAGTTGCGTACGCCGCCCCGCCGATCCCGTGCATCACCCTGGGGAGTTCCGCCGGTGACCGGGTCGGGGAGGCGCATTCCTACCTGACACCCGGCCGTGGGTGGCGGACCACATTGCGTGCCCTGGCGAACCCTGGCGAATAGTCGCTCGGCATCTGACTGGGGGTTACTGTCAACTCAGCCGAGAACCTGGGGGCTTGACGTGAGCAAAGGTCCAAACACCCGTCTGAACGACCTGTTCGGCCTGGCCGGCTGGTCGAAGGGCGAACTGGCGAGGATGGTCAACCGGCAGGCGGCCTCCATGGGCCACCACCAGCTGGCCACCGACACTTCGCGGGTGCGGCGCTGGATCGACATGGGGGAAACCCCGCGCGAACCGGTGCCCACGGTACTGGCAGCACTGTTCACCGAGCGGCTCGGTCGTGTCGTGACCATCGAGGACCTCGGGTTCGTACGGCAACGGCGCACCACCAAGCGGCAGCCGGACGGGGAGAAGGAGAACCCCGACGGAATGCCCTGGGCGCCCGAACGCACAGCCGCGGTCCTCACCGAATTCACGGGAATGGACCTCATGCTCAACCGTCGCGGTCTGATGGGCGCGGGTGCCGCGCTCACCGCCGGCTCAGCCCTCAGCAACGCCATGTACGACTGGCTCCACACCGATCCGGCCCGCGCCAAGGACGCGCAGCGCCACGACGACTACTTCCAGGCCGACGGAGCGGGTTTTGACCGCTACGAGGCCGCGCCGATCGGCTCCCAGGAGATGGACGCGCTGGAGCACTCCGTGGAGGTCTTCCGCGCCTGGGACGCCTCCAGAGGCGGCGGCCTCCAGCGCAAGGCCGTGGTCGGCCAGCTCAACGAGGTCGGCGGCATGCTCGCGTACCACCACCCGGACCACCTCCAGCGGCGCCTGTGGGGGGTGGCGGCGAACCTGGCGGTGCTGGCGGGCTGGATGTCCCACGACGTGGGCCTGGAGCCGACCGCCCAGAAGTACTTCGTCATCGCCGCGCACGCGGCCCGCGAGGGCGGCGACCGGCCGCGCGCGGGAGAGGCGCTGTCCCGCGCGGCCCGCCAGATGGTGCACCTGGGCAAGCCGAACGAGGCCCTCGACCTGATGAAGCTGGCCCAGTCCGGCTCCGGCGAGCAGACCCTGCCCCGCACCCGCGCCATGCTGCACACCATCGAGGCCTGGGCCCAGGCCGCGCTCGGCAAGGGCCAGGCGATGCGCCGCACCCTCGGCGAGGCCGAGGACCTCTTCGTCTCCACTTCGGGAGACGTGCCGCCGCCCTCGTGGATGCAGCACTTCGACGAGGCCGACCTGCACGGCATGCAGGCGCTGGCCTTCCGCACCCTCGCCGACCACGACCCCTCGGCGGCGCCGATCGCCCAGCGGCACGCCAAGGAGGCCCTGCGACTGCGCGCGGACGGCCACCAGCGCTCGAAGATCTTCGACTACATCTCGATGGCCTCGGCCTGCTTCATCGCGAACGACCCCGAACAGGCCGACCGCTACGCACGCCTGGCGCTGGTCTCGATGAACGAGACCTCTTCGCACCGCACATGGGACCGGCTGCGCGAGATGTACCGGCTGACCGGCCACTACTCCGGCTTCGCCGGCATCGAGGACCTCCGCGAGGAGATCAAACTGGCCCTCCCCAACAGCCCGGTGACCACGCGCACGGTGTGATGCCCGTACGGGAGCCCGTACGGGAGGGGGACGTACGGGGGGCAGGACGGGACGGGCAAGGCCGCGCCTTCCGGCGCGGCCTCGGGATCCTCGGGTGGTGCGGGTGCGGTCGGCGGATGTACGCGGCTACACGTTGATGCGGGCCACCAGCACGCAGGCGTCGTCCTCGCGCTCGCCCTCGCCGAACTCCCCGATCACCATCCGTACGCAGTCCTGCGCGGACCTGGCGGCCGAGAACTGCGGCGCGAGCGCCAGCAGCCGCTCGGTCCCGTCGGCCTTGCTGAACTCGATGCTGCGCGGGGTCAGTCCGTCGGTGTGCAGGACGAGCACGTCGCCCACCTCCAGCCGCTCCTCCGCCTGACCGTACGAGGCACCGGAGGTGGCTCCCAGCAGCACGCCCTCCGGCGGCAGCAGCGAGCGGCCCTGACCGCGGCGGAACAGCAGCGGGGCGGGGTGGCCGGCCTGCGCCCAGGACAGCACCCGGCGCGCGGGGTCGTAGCGACAGCACACCGCGGACCCCAGAGCGGGCTGTACGGAGGTCTCCAGGAGCTGGTTCAGCCAGCCCATCAGGGGGCCCGGCTCGATGCCGGCCATGGCCATTCCGCGCAGGGCGCCGAGCATCATCGCCATGCCGGAGGTGGCGGTCACCCCGTGGCCCGTCAGATCGCCCACCGTCAGCATCGACTGCCCGTGCGGCAGTTCGAGCGCGTCGTACCAGTCGCCGCCGATCAGGGCGCTGGTCGCGGAGGGCAGGTAGTGGGCGGCCACGTCCAGTGCACCGGTGCTGTCGTGCGGGAACCGCAGGGAGCCGCGCCACGGGGGGAGCACGGCTTCCTGCAGTTCGACCGCCAGCCGGCGCTCGGTCTGCGCGATCTCCCGCCGGCGCTGCAGCGAGTCACGGGACTCGCGGACCGCCCGCTGGCTCCGGCGCAGTTCACTCACGTCCCGCAGTACGGCCCACATGGAGGCCGTGCAGCCGTCGGAGTCGAGTACCGGCTCGCCCCTCATGTGCAGCGTCCGGACGCGGCCGTCGGTCCGGACGATGCGGAACTCGCCGTCTATCGGCCTGCCGTCCACCAGACAGGCCGTGACCATCGCGGTCAGCAGCGGTTGGTCCTCGGAGAACAGGGTGGAGCCCAGTTCGTCCAGGGGCAGCGCGCCGCTCTCGGGCGAGCGACCGAAGATCTGGAACAGCTCGTCCGACCAACTGACTTCGTCGGTCAGGAGGTTCCACTCGGCGCTGCCGACCCGGGTGTGCTGCGCCTCGAGCCCGGCGGGTCCGACCTCCGGAGCCGGGGCCGCCAGCGGCAGCTCGACGGCTTCGGGAACAGCGGGCGGCAACCCTTCCTTGAGCTGGCCGAGGTGCTCGCGCAGGTCGTCGAGGTGGTGCACGGCGAGATCGCAGAGCGCCCGCTGCCACCGCCCCTGGGCATCGTCGTCGTCGACCACCGTGTCGCGGCGGACGGCGTCGACTTCTCCCCGCAGCCGTCGGGTCTGGGAGATCAGTGCGTCCACCGACCCTGGCTCCGGAGGCTGCGCGGGACGGTCCGCGTACAGGTGGGACGGCATGAGAACTCCGATACAGGCGCGGCACGGCCAATTCTGAAAGGTAGGACCGGTTCTGAAGGAAGGGCCGGTAACGACTGTGGCACAGGCGGCGAAGGCCTGTAAGGCGTTTGGCAACATCTGCTGCGGTCTTGCTTGGGGCATATGCCTGCGGCCTCCCGGCCCCCTGCGGATGTGCGAACGAATCCGGTCAGCCCTACTGGCGGGTCGGCCCGACCGGGCCCGAATCGCGCCTGCTGCACCTGCTGCTGCCGTCGCCTGCCCGCGGCCGGAAACCGGCCTTCCGGACGAGGGTTGTCGATCGTACGGCCGAGGTGTGCGAGGGGCGCCCCGCGCCGAACTCGCGCAAGTCCGCCCGGGACCCGGATCAACACCAGCGTACGGGGACCCCCCGAACGACTGACGCCGCGCCGGGCGGGTAGGGACGCTCCCGACTTCCCACCGCAGTCGGTGATCGCTACCCTACGTGTCGGTAACGAGCCGGGGATGCCCGCTTCGGCGGGCTGCGCGCAGGGTGGGGACACAAACGACATGACCGGGCAGAGCCATGCGCCGACCCAGGAACAGAGCGGCGAGCCGGTCGGGGGGCAGCCGGACGGCACCGCGCAGGAGCCCGGGGGCGCCGCAGGCGCAAGCCGCCGCTCGTTCCTCACCTACCTGGTCGCGGCGCCGACCCTGGCCCTGGTCACCCGCGCCGGCGCCGACGTCCTGGCCCCGCAGCCCGCCCACGCGGTGATCCCGACCCTGCCGGCCCCCGCCGACCTGGTGGACCTCGGCGACCTGTTCATCCTGGCGGGCGCCCCCACCTCCGCCCTGCTCGCACTCGTCGTCGAGGCCGACGGCACCATCCGGTTCCGGCTGCCCCGCGAGGAGGTCGGCCAGGGCCTCACCACCGCCGTGGCGATGCTCGTCGCCGAGGAACTCGACGCACCGCTGGACCGCGTACGGATCGAACTGGACGACGCCCGCCCCGAGCTGCTCTTCAACCAGCTGACCGGCTCCTCCAACTCCATCCGCTCCCTCTACGGCCCGGTCCGCCAGTGCGCCGCCACCGCCCGCGCCCGCCTGGTCGCGGCCGCGGCCGTGCGCTGGAGCCTGCCGGCGTCCTCCCTCACCACCGCGAACGGCGCCGTCCGGGCCCCCGACGGCCGCACCGCCGGATACGGCTCCCTCGCCGCGGCCGCCGCCGACCCCGCCCTGATCGTCCTCGGCGCCACTCCCAAACAGGCCGCGAAGCACACCCTCGTCGGCAAGCCCACCGCCCGGATCGACGCCCGCGCCATGGTCACCGGAGCCCAGCGCTACACCCTCGACCTCGACGTGCCCGGGGCCAAGCCCTGCGTGGTCCGCCGGCCGCCCACCCTCGGCGGCAGCGTCCGGTCGGTGGCCAACCTGGCAGCCGTCAAGGCCATGCCCGGCGTCCTGCACGTGGTCACCGTCGCCACCGGGGTCGCCGTCGTGGCCGAGACCTTCGGCCAGGCCCTCGACGCCAAGGCCGCCCTCCAGGTCACCTGGGGCCCCGGCCCCGCGGACCAGCTCTCGGACGCAGCAGTCCGTACGAAGCTGCGCGCCGCCACCGCCCCGCTGCTGGTGCCGCCGCTGCTCACCGCGTACGTGGACGCCGAGTTCGACTTCGCCTTCGTCAGCCACGCCCCCATGGAGACCAACTCCGCCGTCGCCGACGTGCGCGAGGACAGCGCCGAGATCTGGTCCGGGCTCAAGTCCCCGATCGTGGCCCGCGAGACCATCGCCGCCGACCTGGGGCTGCCGCTCGACAAGGTCACCGTCCACGTGGTCCAGGCCGGCGGTTCCTTCGGCCGGCGGCTCTTCTTCGACGCGGCCCTGGAGGCGGCCCGGATCTCCAAGGCCTGCCGCCGCCCGGTCCGTCTGATGTGGACCCGTGTCGACGACACCCGGCACGGCCGGATGCGCCCCGCGACCCATCACAAGATCCGCGCCACCCACGCCCTCGGCGAGGTGCTCAGCTTCGAACACCGGGTCGCCGCCGCCGAGACCGACTTCCGGCACGGCCTCGGCGAGATCATCACCGCCACCGCCGCGAGCCTGCCGCTGGGCATCGGCAACGCCACCCTCGCCCAGACCCTGTTCCTGACCACCATCAAGTCCCCGTACCACTTCGGGCTCACCACCCAGGTGCTCACCGAGGTCCCGACCGGGGTGCCCACCGGCTCCTGGCGTTCGGTGTACTCGGCGAACACCCGCGGCGCCGAGGAGATCCTGGTCGACGAGCTGGCCGCCGCCACCGGGCGGGACCCGTACCAGTTCCGCCGCAGGTTCCTGAAGACGGCGGCCCAGCGGGCCGTGCTCGACAAGGTGGCCGCGGAGGGCGACTGGGGCCGGGCGATGCCCACCGGATGCGCCCAGGGCATCGCCTTCCACGAGGAGTACAAGTCCCGGACCGCCTGCCTGGTCGAGATCGACACCAGGGACCCGGAGCACGTCCGCGTCACCAAGGCCGTCATCGCGGTGGACGTGGGCCTGCCCGTCAACCCGCGCGGTCTGGAGGCCCAGCTGATCGGCGGCCTGACCGACGCCATCTCCACCACGCTCAAGGCCGGCCTGCACCTCGACAAGGGCCTCCCGCTGGAGGGCAGTTACAGCCAGTTCCACTGGGCGAAGCAGCGCGACACCCCACGGGACGTACGGGTCTTCGTGCTCCCGGCGACCGGAACCGAGCCGGGCGGAGCCGGCGAGCTGGGCCTGCCGGCCGCCGTGGGCGCGATCGCCAACGCCTACGGCCGGGCCACCGGCACGAAGCCCCGTAGCTTCCCCCTCGACTTCGACGTCGACTTCACCCCCTACCCCCGATAGGCCGTCTCTTCCGGATGTTGCCGGGCCCGCGCCGCCCGGCACCGCACCTCGCCGCACTGCCGGGGCACCCGAGTACGTCCAGTACGCGGGAGCCCCGGCAGCACGACGAGGCACGGCACCGGACGACGCGGACCTGACCGACAACATCCAAAAGTGACGACCTCCAGGAGCCGATCCGTGCCCTCGCACACCTTCACCGTCAACGGGCAGAGCGTCACCGTGGACGCGCCCGACGACCTGCCCCTGCTGTGGGTGCTCCGCGACATGCTGGGCGTCCGCGGTCCCAAGTACGGCTGCGGGGTGGACGTCTGCAAGGCCTGCACCAGCCACCTCGACGGGGTGGACGTCCGCCCGTGCGTGGTGCCGGTCTCCGCGTGCGCGGGCAAGGCGGTGACCACCATCGAGGGGCTGGCCGACGGCGACGTGCTGCACCCGGTGCAGGAGGCCTGGCTCGAACAGGACGTCGCCCAGTGCGGCTTCTGCCAGCCGGGCCAGATCATGGCGGCCGTCGCCCTGCTGAAGCGCACGAGCGCGCCGACCGAGGAGGACATCGACGCGATCGCCAACATCTGCCGCTGCGGCACCTACTTCCGCATCCGGGAGGCCATCCGCAGCGCGGCGGCCAAGATGTGAGCGAACGCGGAGGGCCGGGACGTGGGCGGATGCGGCCGGGACGTGAGCAGGCGCGGCCGGGACGTGAGCAAAGGACGGGCCCCGGCTTCCCCCGTTGCGTTCCGCCGACAGTCGGGGCCCGACCGCTCGTGGCGAGCCTAGGCGGCGGCCGTCCCGCCCGCAGGGTCCGTTGTGCCCAGTGAGCGCACGAGACGGGTGTCACAGCGCACAGTGTGCCGAGGATGGTTGAATGCGGCGCCGCCGACCGACACCCCGAAGGAACCTCCGATTCAGCCCCGCCCCGCACCCCCGCAGCCCGCCGACCGGTCCCGCTCCGAAGACGTCCTCAAGCTGCACCGCCTGGCCCGCGCGGGGAGTTCGGCCGCGGTGCTGGAGTGGCTCACCACCCGTCTGGGCGGCTGGATCGGGGTGATGGACACCGAGCGACCGCAGGGACCCGAGGCCGCGGTTCTGGGCGCGGCCGAGCTGAGGGCGCGCAGGGCCGGCTCCGCCGTCCTGCTGCACGCCGGCCGCGCGGCGCTGCTGTTCGCGCTGGACGAGGGGCGCGCCCTGGCCGCCGTACTGGAGCTGCCGCACCATCCGGGAGCGCCCGCGCTGCTCGCGGACGCCGCCGTGCCGCTGGCCCTGGTGCTGCGCGCCGAAGAGGTGGGACTGCGGGAGGAACGGGCGGCCGCCGCCGAGGCGATGGTCCGCGAGTCGGTCCTGCACCTGCTGATGAACGGCCTGCTCTCCACCGCACGTCAGATCGCCGAGACGCTCGGGCCCTCGCTGCCCGATCCGATGCGGATGTACGTCGTCGAATGCGGTACCGGCGAACGCGCGGCGGCGGCCCGGCTGTTCACGGAGCTGACGGGCGGCCGGGCCTGGATCGTGCGCTGCCCGGTCTACGTGCACCACCTCATCGTGCTCGTGCCCACCGACCTGGCGGCGGCCTCGGCGGACGACGACCCGCTCTCGGGGGCGCTGACGGCGGCCGCCCGCCACTGCACGGTCGGGGTCAGCGGCCGATCCGCCCTCCGCGAGGCCCCCGCCGCGTACGCGCAGGCCTTCCACGCGCTGGCCGTCGCGCGCGGCCGGGACGAACGCCACGCCCGGTTCGGGCCGGGCCCGGAGTTGGCCCTCGCCGTGCACGGGGCCGGCGCCGGATGGGCGGCCGCGCTGCTCGCGCCGCTGCACGCGTACGAGCCCCGGCGCCCCCAGGACCCCGGCGCGCAGGAGCTGAGGGCCACCGCCCACGCGTGGCTGAACTTCACCTCGCACGCGACCCGGCTGCTCAAGGTCCACCGCAACACCCTCGCCGGGCGGCTCCGGCTGATCGAGGCGGTGCTCGGCCTGGACCTCGGCAGCCTCGCCGACCAGGCGGCGCTGTCGCTGGCGCTGCGGCTGACCCCGGGCGGCCGCGGCGCGGAGCGGGCGGGCGGGGGAGTCGTGTCGGCCGCGGGCGCGCTGGACGACGTACTGCGCGACCCGGCGACGAGGGCGTGGGCCCGCGCCCATCTGGCGCCGCTGACCGGGCCGGACGCCCCGGCCGGAGCGCGGGAGACGGTGCGGGTCTGGCTGCGGCACGACGCCCGGCTGGTCCCGACGGCGGACGCGCTCGGCATCTCGGTGGCCGCCACCCGCAAGCGGATCGGCCGCGTCGAAGCGCTGCTGGAGCGCTCGCTGCTCCAGTCGCCGAGTGCCCGCTACGACCTGTGGGTGGCCCAGCGGGTGGAGGAACTGGGCGGGTCCGGCCGGGACACAAGTCCGATGGTGGATGGATTGGGGTGATTGTGGACGATCATGCCTGAATGAGGCGTATCAATGCGAAACGTGTGCTGGTCGGTGAACCGCTCGACACCGCGCGTCTGGGCGAGACCCTGCTGCCCAAACGGCTCGCGCTCCCGATCTTCTGCAGCGACCCGCTCTCCTCCGTGGCCTACGCCACCGAGGAGATCCTGCTGATCCTCGCCCTCGGCGGCGTCGCACTGCTCCACCTCGCCTGGTACGCGGCCGCCGCCATCGTCTTCCTGCTGGTCGTGGTCGTCGCCTCCTACCGGCAGACCTGCTACGCCTACCCGGGCGGCGGCGGCGCCTACATCGTCAGCTCCAAGAACCTCGGCCCGACCGCCGCCCTCACCGCCGCGAGCGCGCTCCTCGTCGACTACGTCATGACGGTCGCCGTCTCCGTGGTCTCCGGCGTCTCCGCCATCACCTCCGCCATTCCCTCCCTCACCGACCACGAAGTCGGCCTGTCGGTGGGTTTCGTGGTGCTGCTGACCCTCATGAACCTGCGCGGTGTACGGGAGTCGGGGCGGGTCTTCGCCATCCCGACCTACGGGTTCGTCCTCGTCATCTACCTGATGTTCGCGGTGGCCGCCTACCGCATCGCCATCGGCGACACCATCCGCGCCGAATCCGCCGAGCTGCCGATCACCGAGGCCGGGACGTACGCCGGCCTCGCGCTGGTGCTGCTCGCCCTGCGCGCCTTCGCCTCCGGCTGCACCGCGCTGACCGGCGTCGAGGCCATCAGCAACGGCGTGCCCGCCTTTCAGAAGCCGAAGAGCAGGAACGCGGCGACCACGCTCGCCGTGATGGGCGCCCTGGCCGTCACCATGTTCGCCGGGATCACGGTCCTCGCCATGGTCTACAAGGTGCACGTCGCCGCGGACCCCACCGAACTGGGCCTGGCCCCCGGGACGCCGATGTCCACCGCGCTCGCCCAGATCGGCCGCGCGACCTTCGGGGACTGGCACTTCCTCTTCTACCTGCTCCAGGCCGTCACGGCCGGCGTGCTGATCCTCGCCGCCAACACCGCCTTCAACGGCTTCCCGATGCTCGCCTCGATCCTGGCCAAGGACCGGTACGTGCCCCGCCAGCTCTACAACCGCGGCGACCGGCTCGTCTACTCCAACGGCGTCGTCCTGCTGGCGCTCGCCGCCATCGGCCTGATCGTCCTCTTCGACGCCCAGCTGACCCGGCTCATCCAGCTCTACATCATCGGCGTCTTCGTCTCCTTCACGCTCTCCCAGGCGGGCATGGTCCGGCACTGGCAGGACGAGCTCCGCTCGCCCGACACCCCCAAGGAGGAGCGGATCCACATCCACCGCCGGCGCGCCATCAACGCCGTCGGCGCCGTCATGACCTCCGTGGTCCTGGTCATCGTCCTGATCACCAAGTTCACCCACGGCGCCTGGCTGGTCGTCATCGCGATGCCGCTGCTCTTCCTCGGCATGAAGGGCGTACGCCGCCACTACGACACCGTGGCGCGGGAAGTCGCCGTCGCCCCCGGGGTCAAACCGCGCAAGCCCGCCCGTCACCACGTCGTCGTCCTGGTCGCCGCCGTGCACGCGCCGACCCTCAAGGCGCTCGGCTTCGCCATGGGCCTGCGGCCCGACACCCTGACGGCCCTCTCCGTGGCCGCCGACGAGGAGGACGCGGACCGGCTGCGGGAGGCCTGGGCGGAGCACGACCCGGGGATCCCGCTCAAGGTGCTGCACTCCCCGTACCGGGAGGTGGTCGGGCCGGTACTCGCCTACGTCCAGGAGCAGGCGGCCGCCGAGGGGACGGACATGCTGTCGGTGGTGATCCCGGAGTACGTGGTCGGGCACTGGTGGGAGCAGCCCCTGCACAACCAGAACGCGCTGAGGCTCAAGGCGCGGCTGCTGTTCACGCCGGGGGTGGCGGTAATCGACGTGCCGTACCTGCTGGAGTCCGCGAAGGGCGCGGAGCCGGAGGAGCGGGCTCCGCAGGAGGCGCGCTAGGAGCCGCGCCAGGAGGAGCGGCTGCCCGTGCCGCCCGGTGCTGGGTGACCGCCGTGTGGGCCAGTGCCAGCTCCACCACGTGCGCCGGATCCGAGAGGGTGCGCCCGGTGAGCTGCTCCAGGCGGCGCAGCCGGTTGGA
Organism: Streptomyces sp. GL_140; assembly: GCF_057834465.1. NCBI lineage: Bacteria > Bacillati > Actinomycetota > Actinomycetes > Kitasatosporales > Streptomycetaceae > Streptomyces > Streptomyces sp. GL_140. The sequence goes on along the minus strand of NZ_CM174404.1, from coordinate 1,055,565 downwards.
GACGGTGTTGCGGTGGCAGTACAGCCGCTGCGCGGCGTACGTGGTGGAGCCCTGGCAGGTCAGCCAGGTGCCCAGGGTGGTCAGCAGCATCCGGCGGTCCTCCGGCGCCAGCGCCAGCACCGGACCCAGTACCACCCGGCGCAGCCGGTCCGCGAGTTCGGGCTCGGCCGCGATCAGCGCCGCGGGCAGCCGTTCGTCGAGCAGCACCGTCCGCGGCCCCTTCGCGGCGGGGGCGGTGCGCAGCGCGAGGCCGGCCAGCAGGCGGGCCCGCGCCAGCTCGGCGGGCGCCGTCACCACTGGGCTGACCCCGGCGCTCGCACCGAGCGGCGCGAGCAGCTCCCGTACGGATTCCAGCGGATGGTGGCCCAGCTCCACGAGCCCGGTCTCCCCGTCGGCACCGATCCGCCACAGCACGCGCGGGGCTCCGGCCGTCACGGGCCGGCCGGCGGCCGTGGATCCATCGGTCCCGGATCCGTCAGTCCCGGATCCGTCGGTCCCGGATCCGGCTGGCGGCGGCCCGGTGGAGCCGGGGGCGGGCCCGAGCGCCACCACCGCGAACCGGCCGCGCTCCGGCAGGCCGAGCCGCTGCGCCGCGCGGGCGGCCTCCCCGGCGGATGCGTTTCCGTCGAGCAGGGCGTCGAGCAGGGCCGCCCGGAGCTCGCGTTCGCGCTCGCCCCGGACCGCTTCGGCCAGCCGGTAGGACTCGGCCGCCGCGTCCGCCATCCGGTCGATCACGTCCCACAGCGCGGGCGCCCCGGGCAGCAGCCGGGGCAGCGCGGCCCGGTCGTGTGCGGCGACGGCCTCGGTCAGGGTCTGCCACAGCAGCCGGCCGCAGAGCCGGTACATCCGCAGCAGGGAGTCGAGCGGCAGCCCCTGCCCGGCACGGAGCGCACCCTGGGCGCGGGCGTCGGCGAGGTCGGGCGGCAGGCCGCGGGAGGCACGGACCAGGCCCTCGACCGCCTGGCGCAGGACGTGCTGGATCCGGTCGCGCAGCGCGGCCCGGCCGAGCAGGGCGGCGTAGGCGGCGTAGGCCGGATCCCCGGCCGACGTGCGGTCGGCGAGCCGCTCCGCCGCCACTGGAATCCGGCGGTTCAGGTCCTCGCGTATCTCCTCGATGATCCGCTCCATGACCGGAGGGTGACACGGGGGAGGGGGCGGTGGGGAGGGCCGCGACGGTGCCGTGTCCGCTAGCGTGTCCGAAGCACTCCAAGTGCAGTGCATATGCGGCGGTCATAACGACACCCCCGTCGCACCGCTCACCCCGTTGCCACACCATCAGGGATCCCCCCATGCGCCAGAATCCGGAGCGCCGAGCCGCGCTGCTCGACGCCGCCATCGAAGTGCTCGCCCGCGAGGGCTCGCGGGGGCTGACCCTGCGCGCGGTGGACGCGGAGGCGGCGGTGCCGACCGGCACCTCCTCCAACTACTTCGCCAACCGCGCCCAGCTGCTCGTGCAGATCCTGCACCGCACCCGGGAGCGGCTGATCCCCGATCCGGCGGAACTGGCAGGACCGCACGACACCAAGGTGCTGCTCGGCCGCCTCCTGGAGCGTATGCGCCGCGAACGCAGCGTCCACACGGCGATGCTGGAGCTGCGCCTGGAGGCGACCCGGCGGCCCGAGCTCCAGGAGGCGCTGGCCGGGTTCCAGGGCGCCGAACTGGAAGCCAACATCGCCTGGCACATGGAGGCGGGACTGCCCGGGGACCGGCAGGGCGTGGTGCTGATCTACCTGGCCATGCTGGGGCTGATCGTCGACGACCTGACCGTGCCCGGACTGCTCGACCCCTACCCGGTGGAAGGGCTCATCGAAGCGATGGTCGAGCGCCTCCTCCCGGAGCGCCCCGCGGACTGACTATCGTGCCCATGGGGGAATGCCGGCACGAATCGCGGGAGGCAACCGTGGGCATTGCGGACATCACCGGGCGTGAGCAGGGCTTCGGCGCAGGCGCCGCCGACCGGGCGGACGCGGGCGGCGGTGAGGGCATCCAGTGGCTGGCGGACTGGGACGCCTGGTACGTCGGCCTGACCTTCGCCCGCGGCATCGGCCCCGAGGAACTTGCCGCACGACTGGGGGCGTTGCCCGGGATCCACCCCGGGCCGCTGGGCGCCATCGACGCGTGGAGCATGGTCACCGAGACCGTGGACGGCGACGGGGTGGCGAGGGTCGGCAGCTGGGGCGGCTGGTCCTTCGCCGTCGAACACGGGATGCCGGCCGGGGCGCAGCGATTGGCCGAGGTGTCCCGCTCCGGCGTCGAAGCGGTCCACCTCGATCCGCAGCCCGACCATCCGCCCAAGCAGTTCGCGTACGCCCTGGACGGCGAGCTGGTCTGCTGCTTCGCGCTTGGCGAGGAGTGCTGGCGCGGTGGCCACCGGCCCGACTTCCTCCTGCCGGAGCTGGTCGAGGCCAAGATCCTCGCCCCGGACGGTACCTACGCCCGCCCCGAGGACGAACCGTCCGCGGACCGGGACCGCCTCACCCTCTCCGTGCTGGAACGCCGCTTCGCCCTGGCCCTGCCGCGCCGTCTGGTCGAGGAGACCCCGCTCCCGGCCTTCGTGACCTGCACGCAGTAGGGGGAGCGGGGACCGCGGCTCAGCGGGCGTAGTCGCGTATCACCCGGCGGGCCAGCTCCTCGCGGGCCGGGGCGAGTTCGGCCGCGACGGCCGCGCTGCGGGAGGAGTCGAAGGCCACCCCGGCCCGGTGCGGGCCGCTGGAGAGCAGGCAGCGGCGCCGCAGGTGGGTCGGGGGGTGGGTGTCGTCGACGGAGTGGCCGCGCCGGGTGGAAACCCGGCGCAGCCGCTCGTACTCGGTCTCGGGCACGGAGCCCATCCGTGCGGCGAGCCGCTCCCAGAGCCCCCGCTCGGCGGCCTCACGCGCCTCGCGGCCCGCGGATCCACCGCGGACCCCGGCCGCCACCGACTCGCGCCGCATCTCGGCCTCGACCGCGTCGCAGACCAGAAGCCGGTCCATCAGGAGGACGGCGGCCTCCGTGGACCCGGCGCGGGCCGCGCCGCTGTCGGCCAGGTACTCCGCCCGCTGCGAGGCCCGCATCGTCAGGCCGTCGAGCAGGTGGATCAGCCCGTACACGGCCCAGCGCGGCGGGAACAGCACGGCGTTCACGAACCAGTCCACGAGGTTGTGCGCGGGCTTCGGGAGCAGGAAGTAGTACCAGCGGGCCAGGGCGCCCATCGCCCAGTGCGTCACGAACTGGGAGCGGAGGTCGCCGTTCGCGAAGTGCCCGAGTTCGTGCCCCAGCAGAGCCACTCGCTCCTGCGGCGAGAGGATCTCCCACAGTCCGAGCCCCAGGATCAGCACGCGCCGCCGCCGGATCCCGTAGTTCGTGACCGCCGCGTTGGCCATCGGGGCCACTGCCACGGCATGCACTCCGGAGGTTCCGACGGCCGCCGCGACCTCGTCGACCAGCTCGAACAGCCGTGGAGCGTCCGCCCGGTACAGCACCGGCGCGTGCTTCGGCAGTCGTTGGGGCTTCGGCCACAGGACCGCCACGATCCCCAGCAGGAGCGCACCGAGCAGGGGTTGGACCACGGTGTACCAGCCCCCGATGATCAGTACTCCCGCGATCACCACCAGCCCCACGGTCACCGCGTGCACCACCAGCGAGAGGCCGATGGCCAGCACGCTCGACGCGTCCAGCCGGCCGGGTCCGGCCTCGCCCCCGCTCCGCGCGATCTCGGCCGCGAGCTGTTCCCCGTACCGGTGCGCGAGGCGCCGCCGTACGGTCTCCACGCGCCCCCGGGCCGGTTCCGGAGCGCCCGGATCCACATTCCAGTCGCATTCGGCGCACCAGTCGACGTACCGCTCGGGCACGGTGGCGATGGTTCCGCACTGCGGGCACGGCCGGAGCTCCGGCCGTGTTCTCGTTTCACTGCTGGTTTCCACGGTCCTCTGATCCCCTCCCACGCCGCGGACCTGCTGCGATCCGCGGTTCGCGAAGGATAGGGGGACCTCGTGGCGCCTGCGGCACCGGGTCGGCTGCCGGAGCGCTCCGGCAGCGGGGAGCCCGCATGCATAGTTGATCTTATGCTCAGGTTTACGCGAGTCCGCTGGTTTTGCGGCCAGTGAGCGACTTTGATGGGTTTGCCAGGCCTCGTACCGGAGCAGGGGGACCACTCATGGACACCGAGCGCAGTCAGAAGGACAGCGTGGACAGCGGTAACGGCACCACCACCGCACCCACCCTCATCGGTTCCGTGCAACGGGCGTTGCGTCTCGTGGAGGCGATGTACGCGGAGGGCGGGGCGACCGCCAAGCGGCTCGCGCGGCTGACGGGCATCCCGTTGCCCACCGTCTACCACCTGCTGCGGACCCTCACTCACGAGGGCTATGTACAGCGCGAGGGCGGAGCCTTCCGGCTCGCGGACGACCTGCCGCTGCCGCTCGCCTCCTGATGCCCGGATCCCCTGGATCCAAACCAATGATCAAATTCTGGTGCGTTCCGGCCAAGCTCTCACACGTCGCCGTGCATGTTCCAGCGGAAAATGCCAGAACGCCCTTTCGCGCTGTGAAACTTGAGTAAGTTCCCTTCTGTCGCGCCGTACGACCGTGCACCACGCACGTTCCGGCCGGGAGGGGAGCCCGCGTGCCCGGGATCGACGAATGCCTGCTCGAAGCCATGGCCCTGCCTGGTGCGAGGGGGGCCGCGCTGGTCGACTGGAGCAGCGGACTGGCCCTCGGCACCGCAGGGGACTCACCGGTCGGTGACCACGAGACCACCGCCGCCGAGACCGCCGAATTGGCGAGGGCCGCAGCCGAGTACGAGTCCTTCGCCCTGCCCGAGCCACCCGCCGGCTCCGCCGACGGCGAGGCGGCCGGGCTGCCCGTCGAGGACCTGATCGTCACGACCCGGACCGGCTACCACGTGCTCCGTTTCGTCGAAACCAGCTTCGACAGCAGCGTCTTCCTGCACCTGTGGCTGGACCGGGCCGAAGGCAACCTCGCCCTCGCCAGGCACCGGCTGCGCACCCTCGCCGAAGGGCTGGTGCTCAAGTGAACGCCACCGTCACCCCGGCGGTGGCCGTCTCGCCCCTGCTCACCCGCCTCGCCGCCGAGCGCGCCACCGGAGCCCTGTTCCGTGAGCGCGGCACCCTCTTCCTGGAGGACGGCCGGGTCGTGCACGCGGAGAGCCCGGCCACCCCCGGCCTCGACGTCCTGCTCACCACCGGCGGCGGTCTTGCCCCCGAGCGCTGGACCGAGGCCGTGAACCAGGCCGGCGCCCGCCGGCAGGTCGCACGCTTCCTCGTCGACAGCGGGGGCATGGCGGGCGGGGAACTGGAGATATGCCACCTCGCCGCCATCTTCGACGCCGCCTTCTTCGCGCTCTCCCCGGGCAGTGGCCCCTCCCGGTTCCGCCGCGGGGCCACGCACTGGATCGGCTCCGTCCGGTCGATTCCGGCGGAGGCCGTGGAGCGGGAGACCCGGCGGCGCCGGGAGCTGCTCGACGCTGTCTGGCCCTACCCACTGCTCGACACCTCCCCGGTGGTGCCCCGACCCGCCGCCCCCGGCCAGACCGTCACCGCCCGGCAGCGGATCCTGCTGGCCCGCGCGGACGGCGTACGGACGCCCGCGGACCTCGCGTGGGTCCTGGGCCGGCCGGCGTTCCACACCCTGCTCGACGTACGGCGCCTCGCGGCGGCCGGGCTGGTCGAGACCCCGTACGCACCGGCGGCGGGACCGGAGCCCGTTCCGGAGACCCCCCTGCCCGAATGGATGACGCAGGCGCAGTCCCCCGACGTGGCGCTCCTGCGCCGGTTGCGCGACGCACTGGAGGCAAGTCTGTGAGGCTCCCGCTGCGACCGGTCCTGCGCGCCGACCGCTCCGAGCGCAGACAATCCGAAAGGAGAAGGACCGACATGAGTACGGTGCCCGCCGAAGCGGAGGCCGAGATACTCGCCGAGCTCCGGCGGCTGCGCTCCCGGGTCCCCCAGCTGACCGGCGCCCTCGCCGCGAGCTCCGACGGGTTCGTCCTCGCCCAGGACGGCGCCGCCGCCGAAGCCGAGTCCGTGGCGGCCCTGACCGCGGCCGCGCTCGGCGTGGCCCAGCGGCTCAGCGACTGCACCGGGCAGGGCGGCTTCCGCGAGCTGCTCGTGCGCGGGGAGGAAGGCTACGTCGCCACCTACGCGGCGGGCGACGCGGCGGTACTCACCCTGACCGCCGAGCAGCGCGTCAACGTGGGGCGCCTCCATCTGGAGGCCCGGCGCTCCAGCCTGCGCATAGCCGAACTGATCGACCACAGCCTCGGCCGCCGGGGTCTCGGCCAGGCCACCTGACCAAGCCACGTTCCAACCGAATCCCAGGACAGCCGAACAGAAAGAGGAATGATCCATGGCCAACATCGAAACCGCACTCAAGGAAGCCAGCACCACCATCGACGGTGTGCTCGGCGCGGCCCTGGTCGACTACGCCAGCGGCATGGCGCTGGGCACCATCGGCGGCGGCAAGGAACTCGACCTCACGGTCGCGGCCGCGGGCAACACCGACGTGGTGCGCGCCAAACTGCGCACGATGGAGATGCTCAACTTCAAGGACGAGTCCATCGAGGACATCCTGATCACGCTGGGCACCCAGTACCACCTGATCCGGCTGCTGAAGGGCCGGGGATCCTCTGGTCTCTTCCTCTACCTGGCGCTCGACAAGAACCGCGCGAACCTCGCGATGGCCCGCCACCAGCTGAAGAAGATCGAGGCCGAGCTCGAAGTCTGACCCGTGTCGCCGAGGCGGCGGACGGCCGAATCCATCGCCGTCCGCCCCGGCGGCCAATAGGCCGGACGTTCGGGATGTGACCCACTGGAGTGCAATTCGGACGGGACGCGGAGCCGTCCCGGTCCCGCCGATGAATTTAGGGCCCCGGACCGGTCTGTATGTGTACGGGACGCAATCGTGTTCCGTCCGTACGCGCACGCTCCGGAGGCAGTCATGACCGACACGGCAGGCAACGGGTTCACCACGTGTCTGTGGTTCGACGGCAACGCGGAGGCAGCCGCCGACTACTACCTGTCCGTCTTCAAGGACGGCAAGCGCGGCCGCGTCGCCCGCTACAACGAGGCGGGTCCCGGACCGGAGGGCCAGGTCATGGTCGTCGAGTTCGAGATCAACGGCCAGAAGTTCGTCGGGCTCAACGGCGGCCCGCAGTTCCCCTTCACCGAGGCCGTCTCCTTCCAGATCCACTGCGCCGACGACACCGAGGCCGACTACTACTACGAAGAGCTGACGGGCAACGGCGGCCAGGAATCCGCCTGCGGCTGGGTCAAGGACAGGTTCGGGCTGTCCTGGCAGGTCGTCCCGGCCGGTGCCATCGACCTGATCTCCGACCCGGACCCGCAGCGGGCCGCCCGCGCGACCGCCGCCATGCTGAAGATGAAGAAGCTCGACGTGGCGGAGATGCGGCGGGCGGCGGACGCGGCCTAGAGCGACCCGGCCTGGAGCGACCCGTCTCCGGAGATCCGCCGGAGCAGCGCCGGTAGGGCGGTCCCGATCGGCTCGCGGATCACCTCGTCGGCCAGGGAGTCGTACGGGGTCTCCTGCGCGTTCACGATGACCAGCCGGGCGCCGGCTTCCGCGGCCATCCCGGCCAGCGAGGCCGCGGGCTGCACCTGGAGAGTCGACCCGACGGCCACGAAGACCTGACACCCCTTGGCCACGGCGACGGCCTGCGCCAGCACCTGGGGGTCGAGCCGCTCGCCGAACATCACGGTCGCCGCCTTGAGGATCCCGCCGCACAGCAGACAGGCCGGATCCGGTTCCCCGGCGGCGACCCGGGCCAGCGCGCCGTCCATCTCCGACCGGTCGTGACAGGCCGTACAGACCACGGACCGGGCCGAACCGTGCAGTTCGAACACCTTGCGCGCGGACGTCCCGGCGAGCTGTTGGAGCCCGTCCACGTTCTGCGTGATCACGCGCACCGGGGTTCCGCCGCGCTCCAGCTCGGCGACGGCGAGATGCGCGGCATTGGGCCGGGCCCCGAGTGCGCCGATCTCCGCCCGCATCAGCCAGGACCGCCGCCGGATCTCCGGATCGGCCATGTAGTACTCGTAGGTCACGAGCTTCTCGGCATCGGGCTCCCGCCGCCACAACCCCTGCGGCCCCCGGTAGTCCGGAATCCCGGAATCGGTGGACATCCCGGCCCCACTGAACACTGCTACGAGCGGCTTTCCCATGCGGTGACCTTAGAGATCGCGGGCGCCCGGCCGCGATCCCTTTTTCCCTTACCAGGGAAGGGCGCCGTGGCCGTAGGGTCACCGCATGGAAGAGGTGGGGGACAGCAAGGCGGCCGCGGCCGATCCCCGTGACCGGCACGGGCTCTACCCGTACCGGGTACGGGGGCGGCGGCGCAGCGGGACGGTGCTGTGGCGGCCGGGCCGGCGTGACGCAGAGCCCGACGAGGTGCTCACCGTCCGGGACCGGGACCGGGACCGGGACCGGGACCGGGACCAGGGCGCGAGCGCCGACGCGAACGGGGCCGGGTGGCGGGTGCCGGTGTTCACCACCGGGCGCCAGCCGGGGCCGTACACCCGTCGGCACGGGCTGCGGCTGGTGCGGGTCGAGGCCAATGTGCTGGAGCTGGTCAGGGTCGAGCGCTGGCTCGTCGACCCGGTCCGCCGCGCCGCGCCCGCGGGCGACGTGCTGGGAGCCTGGAACTTCTTCGAGGACCTGGCCCGCGGCCTGCGCACGGTCGACGCGCTGCCCCCGCAGGGATCCGAGCACGACAGCGCGTACGACAAGCTGTTCGGGGACGAGTGCGATCAGTGGACCCCGGCGGAGCACGCCCGCGTGGTGGAGCTGCTCACGGCCGGGGTGGCACTGTGGAACAGCTGCCCGGTGGCCGTCCGGCCGCGCTGAGCTCCGTAGGGTGGCCGGTGTGCCGATCGCCGTCCTGTACTGCTCCGATCCGCTGAACGAGCGCCGGGTCGACGCCCACTTCGCGGCCGAGGCCCGCGAGCTGCGCGCCGCCGGAGCGGCCACCGCGCTCATCGACCACGACGCGCTGCTCGCCGGGGACGCGGAGCGGGCCGTGGCCGGGGTGCCCGCCGGGGCGGGGGAGCTCTGGTACCGCGGCTGGATGATCCCGGTGCGGCGGTACGCCGAACTCGACGCGGCCCTGCGCGAGCGCGGCGGCACACTGCGCGTCAGCCCCGAGGTGTACCGGCGCGCCCACGAACTGCCCGGCTGGTACGAGATGTTCGCCGAGCTCACCCCGCCCAGCGGCTGGCGGGCGGCCGCACCCGGGAAGACCCCCGATCCGGCGGAACTCGCAGACCTGGCCGCGGCCCTCCCGGCCCGCTCCGGCATCGTCAAGGACTACGTCAAGTCCCGCAAGCACCAGTGGGCCGAGGCCTGCGTACGCGCAGTTCTCGCCGCCGGAGCTCGACCGGGTGCGCGCCGCCGTGGCGGCCCTGGACTGTCCCTTCGTCACCACCGATCTCGCCCTGCGCGCGGACGGGGTCTGGCGGGTGGTCGAGGTGGGTGACGGACAGGTGGGCGATCTGCACCGGGAGGCCGATCCGGCGGCGTTCGCCCGCCTCCTGACGGCCGGTTAGGCCTGGCTGCACACGCCCTGCGCATCTGGTACAACACCGGACATGACGGGATTCGAGATCAACGGCGCGAGCGCCGCCGACATGGCGCTGATCCGGGACTGGGCCGACGAGGAGGGCTGGAACCCGGGGGACTCCGACCGGTTCGCCTTCGCCGTGGCCGATCCGACCGGCTTCCTCGTCGGCCGGCTCGGCGGGGAGCCCGTCGCCTGCATCTCGGCCGTGCGGTACGGGGATGGCTTCGGCTTCATCGGCTTCTACATCGCCCGCCCCGAAGTCCGCGGCCAGGGCTACGGCATGCGGCTGTGGAAGGCCGGAATGCAGCGGCTCGACGGGAGGCTCGTCGGACTGGACGGGGTGGTCGAGCAGCAGGACAACTACCGCAAGTCCGGGTTCCGCTCGGCCTGGAACAACGTCCGCCACGAAGGGGCGCCGCGCTCAGCCGCTGCCGCGGTGGACGGGACGGACCCCGGGAAGGCGTCCACGGCCTCCTCCTCCGGGGTCGAGATCGTGGACGCCGCCACCGTGCCCTTCGCGCAACTCGCCGCCTACGACCGCAGGTTCTTCCCCGCGCCCCGTGACGCCTTCCTCGCGGCCTGGGTCGGACTGCCGGGCCGCACCGCCCTCGCCGCCGTCCGAGGCGGCCGGATCGAGGGGCTCGGCGTGATCCGGCCGAGCAGCGGCGCCTCGCGGATCGGTCCGCTCTACGCCGCCGACCCGGCAGTGGCCTCGGCCCTGCTGCTGCGGCTCGCGGAGCACGCCCCGGACGGGGTGGTCGCCGTGGACGTACCGGACGCCCACCCGCGCGCCGCGGCCCTGCTGGTCGGTCTGGGACTCGACCCGACCTTCGAGACGGCCCGGATGTACACCGGCCAGGAACCGGACATGGACCTGACCGGCATGTACGGGGTGACCAGCCTCGAACTGGGCTGACGGGCGCCGGGTCAGATGCCGAACAGTATGCCCGTGCTGTTGCGCAGCCCGCAGGAGTTGGAGTACGTGTAGGTGTAGCTCAGGTGCCGGCCCTGCCACACCCCGTCGGCCGTGACCGTGACGGGGGCCCACTCCCTGGTACACGCCGCGTCCGGGCGGGGCTTCGCGAGTGCGTCGAGCGAGGGCCCGTTGGCCCGTAATTCGGCGCAGGCGGCGGCCGGAGCCGGGTGCGTTCCGCTGGGCCGGGGCGCGCAGTTGAGGGTGGCCGCGCGCAGCACCGTACCGTCGGCGGCGCTGGTGCCGTCCGTGACGGTCAGGACGAGTGCGGACGGTGCGTAGAGAACTTCGGCGCCGGTCGGTGCGGCGCCGGCCGCGCCGGACCCGGCCAGGGCGGTGAGGGCGGCGAGCCCCATGGCGGCGGACGAAAGCCCCAGACTCCTGGTGATGGACCGCATGTCGAACACTCCTCGCGTTGTTGCGTCGGATAACGGACGGGAGTCTTGCCCATGCGGAAGCGGAACGCCCGTTCGCACCTCTACTTTTCGTCACCGAACGCGCACGCATGACCGCAGACCGCAGCGGTGCCCGGGCTCTGACCTGCGGGGGAGCGTGCGGCGGAATCGGCCGAACACACCCGGTAATCCCGTGGATTCCGTCCGTGATCAGCGGCCTTCGGGCCCCTCCCTCCCGCTCGGAGGGCTTCCGGGCCCGCGCAAGGACCACGGGGAGGAAACCCGCGGATCGGGGACGTAGGAGCAGTAGGTCCCCGTACGGATCGTGCGGTCGAGGTGCTCGCCGAGCTGCGGGGAGGCTTCGTGGAGGCGCTCGATGGCCTTGCGCACGGCCTGGGTGACGGCGGAGCGGGCCCGTTCGGAGCCCGCCCCGGCGTGCCGGTCGCGCCCGCCGAGCCCGACGGCCCGCGCGAGTTCGTCGATGAGGAATCCGCGTTCGAGCCCGGTCTGTTCCTGCCTGCCGATGTCGTTGTCGGCGAGGGCCTCGGCCATGTCGTCCTCGATCTCGGCGAGCCGCCGCCGGTACATCCGCTTGGCGCGGTCGTCCAGGAGGGGACCGGTGTCGCCGGCGCGGGCGAGCCGGGCGGCGGTCTGCGGGTCGGTGGTGTCGGCGGCCGCCAGGTCCAGGACGTGGAACTCCCGGCCCGGCGCGGCGAGCAGCCGGGCGAGGTGGTGCATGCCCTTGTTGTCGCGGGCGGTCACGCGGCGGCCGTCGAAGACGACCCGCCAGTAATCGCCCTCCCGGACGAAGGAGTCCGGCCCGGCCGTGTCCGCCGGTGGGTCGTCGGCCGCGGGAGTCAGGGCGATCCGTTCGAGATCGGTGCGCGCCGCCGCCCGCTCCAGGGTCTCGGCCTGGAGGTTGCCCAGGGCGCGCTGGGCGTCCGCGAGCCGGAGCCGGCACTCGGCCGTCTCGTAGGGGGCGCCGACCTCGCCCCAGGTGCGGACGGCATCGGTGAAGGACGCGGCCGCGCCGGCCGCGTCGCCCCCGCCGAGCAGAACCTCACCCCGGGCCCGCAGCGCCGAGGCGGCGAGCGCGTTGCTCTCGAAGCGGGCGGCCACCTCATGGAGTTCGCGGGCCGCGGCCCGGGCCGTCTCCAGGTCGCCGCCGGCGACGGCGATCCTGACCTGTGCGTCCAGCAGCGGTGCCCGCCTCAGCCCGGAGGCGGGGGGCAGTTCCTTCGACGGCACCGGCAGCGGCCGCGCCAGGGCCGCCCGGATCGCGGCGGCGGCCGTGTCGACGTCGCCGCCGGCGAGTCGGACCAGCGAGAGCCCGGGTTCGGGATCCCACCCGAGCCGATGGGCGGCGACGAGCGCCTCCTCGGCGCCGGCCAGGTCGCCCCGCCGCAGCCGGATGCGGCCCAGCTCCGTCAGCGGCCAGCCCAGCTCGCGCCGCATGTAGGGGCGCAGCTCGTCGCAGGCGAGCAGCACCTGCCGTTCGGCGTTCGCGCACTGACCCCGCAGGCGCAGGATCTCGGCCCGGTGCACCCGGCACCGCCCGTGCAGGCTGCCGATCGCGTTCGTGCGCGCCCACCGTTCCATCGCCTCGGTCCACTGCTCGGCCAGGTCGTACTGGGCCAGTCCCTGCAGTGCGCAGACCAGCTCGCAGTAGACGACGCCGGTAGACAGCGCATCGAGGTCTCCGGACATCGCCGCCGTGCCGACGTCGTCGAGGAGCTCCAGGCCCCGCTGCACCTCGCCGTCGAGGATCAGCAGTCGCGCCTTGGCCACACGCCCGATCGCCGCTGCCGCCGGATCGGTGCGCGAGCCGGTCCCGATCGCCCGCTCGGCCCACTCCCGTGCGGCTTCGAGGTCGCCGCTGAGGATGCGCTCGAAGGTGCGTACCGCTGCGAACCACGCGTGCGCGCCCGTCTCCGGCAGGGGGGCGAGGAGGCGGTCCGCGCGGCGCAGCCATCCTCGTACGGGCGCCATGAGCGCGGTGTCGAACAGCAGGTGCATGGCGACCCGTACGGCGGCTCCGGCCGCGGCTTCGTCCTCGCCGAGCCCGGAGAGATCGTGGTGCAGCTGCTCCCAGGTCTCGATCGTGACGTCGAGGTGGCCCGCGGCATACGCGACGTCGGCGAATTCGGCGAGCTCCGCCGGGCCGAGGCCCTCCGCCTCCCGGGCCGCCAGATACCCGGCGTAGGCGTCCGCCCACGCTCCGCGGGCCGCGGCGTCCCGCGCCCGCTCCAGGGCGGTTCCGTCCCCAACGGCATGCGTCACGGACATTCCTTCGATCCCGGGTTCGGCCGGTTACGGCGGTAAGCGTCCTGCTTACGCCTCCATGGTGAGCCACAACCGCACCGGAGGACATCATGGACACCGTCACGGTCAACGACATCCAGCTGGAACACGAGATCCGCGGCACCGGGGAGCCGGTCCTGTTGATCAGCCCCGTCCTCGCCGACGGGTTCGTCCCGCTCCTCGCCGAACCGGCACTCGCCGAGCGCCACCAGCTCATCCGCTACCACAAGCGGGGCTGGGGCGGCAGCACCCACACCCCCGGGCCGGTCACCGTGGGCGACCACGTCGCCGACGCGATCGCGCTGCTCGACCACCTGGGCATCGAACGCACCCACGTGGCCGGACATTCGAGCGGTGCGGCGGTCGCCGCCCAGATGGCCCAGGACCACCCCGACCGCATCGCGACGGTCGCCCTGCTGGAGCTCTCCCTGCTGTCCGTGCCCGCGGGCGGGGCGTTCTTCGCGCAGGCGGCGCCGGCGTTCGAGGCGTACGCCGACGGGGACGCCGAGCGCGCCCTCGGACTGTTCCTGTCCCTCGTATCCGGCATGGACACCGAACGCTGCCTGCCCCTGTTCGACGAGCGGATGCCGGGCAGCGTCGCGCAGGCGGTCAAGGACGCCGACACGTTCTTCGGGGTCGAGCTCCCCGCCCTGGGCGAGTGGCGGTTCGGCCCCGACGACGCCGCGGCGATCCGGCAACCGGTGCTGTCCCTGCTGGGAAGCGACACCCAACGGCTGTGGGTCGAGGTCGCCGAATTCCTCCGCTCGAACGTGCCCGACGTCGAGGAGCGCGTCATCGACGGCGTCGGGCACCTGCTCCACATCGAAAGGTCCCGGCCGGTCGCCGAGGCCCTTGCCCGGTTCCTGGAGCGTCACCCGATCGCGGCCTGACCACTGCGCGAGCGCCTGGCGTCTGGCGCCAGACGCCAGATGTCAGGCGTCAGCTCGCGGCGGCGCGCGGGGCGTACAGGTCCAGGAGGCGGGTGCGGGTCTGGTGGAGGCGGAGGGCGAGGACGCGGCCCACCCAGTGGCCGACGGCGGAACCGAAGGCGGGATCGGCGTCCATGAGCATGCGCACGGTGGTGGCGTCGAACTCGTAGGCCCGGACCGGCGTCATCGCCTCGGCGCCCAACTGCCAGACGTACGGCGCGAACAGCCACGACCAGCCCACCAGCTCGCCGGGGCCGAGGCTCTCGATGGGGGCGGGGCGGCGGCCGGGTACGGGGATCTCCAGCGTCACCGTGCCGGAGCGCACGATCCAGAAGGATTCCGCCAGGGTGCCTTCGTCGAAGATTCGCGCACCCTCGCGGAAATTGACCTCACGTGCGTGGGACATGAGCCGTCCACGGTGCTCGGTGGACAGGACTGCAGCGATCCGGATGGGGGAAGGTGTGCTCACGACGGCCTCCGATCGGGACCCCCCGCTCCCCCCAGTGTCGCCGACGCGCGGCCGATCCGAAGCTCGGTGTCGGGAGGATGAACCCGTTCCACCCGGAATAAACCCCTCCAGCCGGAACGGGCCGCCACTGCGGGGGCTCCGGACGGCCGGAGGGGCCCCGAGGGGGCCCCGGCGGAGGCGGCCTAGTCCTCCGCTCCGGCTTCCAGACAGGCCAGCTCCATGGCGTCGAGGACCGCCTCGTGGCTGCGCCGGCTCAGCTCCGCGACGTTCTCGATCTGCGCCGTCGCCCAGGCCGCCAGCGTCATCACCAGCACACGGAGCCCGTCCGTGCCGAACTCGGCGAGGATCTCGTCGGCGGTGATCATCGCTTCCTCGGGCACCTGCTCCGGGGGCTCGAGACCTGCGAGGCCGCGGAGCAGGCCCAGGGCGCGGCGCGAGATCTCAGGCGTCATCCTCGCCAGCCGCATGTCTTCTTCGTCGTCCATCCCGTCCCACCCCTTCGGTCCCTCGCCGTTCCCCCAGGGCACGGTAGAGGGCGCGGCCCCTGGTCGGGCGGCATTCGTGAGAACCGGTCGTACCCCTCCCGTCACCGCTCCCGCCCCGCGCCCGTCCCGGCCGCACCCGCCCCACCCGGCCGGGTGTCGCGTCAGCCGTCGGCGCGGCCGCCGGCGGGTGCGTCCCGGGCCGCGCGGAGCAGGATCCGTGCGGTCTCCTCGTGGTTCCCGCGCCTCGCCCACTCCAGCGGTGACAGCCCGCTGCCGCCGTCCTCGCGCCGGCCCGGATCGGCCCCGTGCGCGAGCAGCACGCGCACCGTTTCGGTCTCTCCCCAGGCCGCGGCCGCGCACAGCGGGGTCCCGTCCGTCGGGCCGCCGCTCTCGGCATCGGGGTCGGCGCCCTGCGCGAGGAGCCGGCCCACGGCGTCCGGGGCGCCCCGCACGGCCGCCGCGTACAGGGCCGTCGTGCCTTCCGCGTCCCGTGCGCCGGGGTCGGCCCCGGCCCGCAGCAGAGCGGTGACGCGGGCATCGGGGCCGAGCGCGGCGGCGGCGACCAGGGCGCGGGAGAGCCGCTTCTGCGTACGCCGTTTCATGCCCGCGGGCCCTTCGCGGAGCCGAGCCGTTCGCCCAGCGCGGGCAGGCCCGGCCCCGACAGCAGGGGCAGCGCCGCGAAGTGCCGGCCGGTCACCAGCAGCAGGAGCGCGGAGACCGGGCCCTCCACCAGCGGATCCCGGCTCTCTCCGGGGCCCGAGGAGCCTGAGGGGCCGCCGGGGCCCGGGGCGCCGCCGGCCGTCCAGTCGCAGTCCGTGGCCGCCAGGCGGAAGCCCGCCAGATGCCGCCGGGCGTGGAACGGGAACCCCATCGACCAGGCCCGCTGCGCGGCGGTCGCCGCCGCCCCCGTCGGCATCGCGCGGGTGCGGCCCAGGGGGAGCGTGATGTCCTGCCCGTGGACCAGGATGTCGAGCATCGGCTCCAGCAGGGTCACGCCCGGCGCCTTGCGGCGGGATCCGGCCATCGCGCGCAGCCGGGGAGCGAACTCCGGTACCGGGCGCACGGATTCCCGTACGGCGGTGTCGTGGATCATGCGGTCGAAGCTGCCCCGGGCGCGCACGGCGGCCACCAGCGCCGGGAGGGCGCCCATGTGGGCCAGGGTGAGATGGGCGACGACGTCACGCACCCGCCACCCCGCGCAGAGGGACGGGGCCTCCCATTCCGCCGGGCTCAGGTCGTCCAGGAGGTCGGCCAGGGAGAGCCGCTCGCTGTCGATGGTCCGCCAAACGTCGTCGGGGTTCATCCGGACCGTCCCGGCCATGTCGATCGGCCTCCCTCTGGTGCGATTTTGCATCCGATGCGTCAAGTCCGATGAACGGAAAGGCGATTCCCCTTAGGGTGCGCCCGTACCCACGGCCGCGGACGACCCTACGCCGATTTTCGGCCATACGGCGATCCGCGCACCGCACCACGCACCACGCACCATCGAACTGGGGGGTTCATGCGTAGATCCAGAGGGCTGGCGGCCGCTCTCGCCCTGTCCCTGGCCGGGACCGGCACGGCCATAGGTCTCGGCCTCGTCCAAGAGGCGGCGGCCATCACCCCGCCGGTCGCCTTCACCGCCGACGCACTGTCCACGTGGCAGCCCAACGGGGTGGTCTGGGCACTCGCCGAAACGGGCGGCCAGGTCTTCGTCGGCGGCACCTTCTCCGCGGTGCGCCCGCCTGACGGCGGCGCCGGCACCGAACGGTCGGCGGTGAACTTCGCGGCCCTCGACGCCGCGACCGGCGCCCCGACCTCCTGCAACCTGTCCTTCACCGTGGGCGGCGCCACCGCCACCGTCCGCGCGCTGGTCCTCTCGCCCGACAAGAAGACCCTCTACGCGGGCGGCTACTTCGGGGCCGTCAACGGCACCCCGGTCTCCAGCCTCGCCGCCATCGACGTGGCGACCTGCACCGTGAAGGCGGGCTTCCACCCGGCCTTCGCGGCCACGGTCCGGGGCCTCGCCGTCACCGGGGACACCGTGTACGCGGCCGGGGACTTCCTCACCGTCGCGGGCCAGCAGCGCGAACGCTTCGCGGCCGTCGACGCCGCCGACGGCACGCTCAAGCCCTTCACCGCCGACGCCGACGAGCCGGGCCGCGCCATCGAGGTCACCCCGGACGGCGCGCACGTCGTGCTGGGCGGCGACTTCTTCACCGTGGGCGGCACCGACACCCACGCCCTCGCCGTGGTCGACGCCACGAGCGGCGCCCTGACCAAGGCCTATCCGGGATTCATCGAGACCAACTCGGTGGTCAAGGACATCGCCACCGACGCGACGGGCTTCTACACCGCCAACGAGGGCACGGGCGGCGGGGTCTTCGACGGCCGGATCGCCCTCGACCTCAGCGATTTCAACCAGCGCTGGCGCGACACCTGCCTCGGCGCCACACAGGCCGTGCTGCCGTACCAGAACGTGCTCTACAGCGCCTCGCACGCCCACGACTGCTCCAGCGTCGGCGAGTACCCGGACGGCCAGCGCCACCACCTGCTCGCCGAACCGACCTCCGGCACGAACAAGCTGGGCTGGGCTCCCGACACCAACGACGGCATCGGCGAGGGCATCGGGCCGCGCGTGATGGCCGTCGGATCCAAGGGCGGAGTCCAGTACCTCTGGGTGGGAGGGGAGTTCACCACCGTCAACGGATCGGCGCAGCAGAGCCTGACGCGCTTCGCGTCCACCGGGGACACGGGGGCTCCCACCGCTCCGGTCGCGAGCGCCGTCAGCTTCAAGGCCGGTGAGGTGCAGGTGCGCTGGCGCACCAGCCTCGACCTGGACGACAGTGCGCTGACGTACAAGGTCTACCGCAACGGCGCGGCCACGCCGGTCGCCACGGTCACCGCCGACTCGCTCTTCTTCCGGCGCCCGCAGGCCTCGTGGACCGACACCGCGGCCGTCGCCGGCCAGTCGTACACGTACCGGGTCACGGCCACCGACGCGGCGGGCAATACCAGCGCGTCATCGGCGACGGTGAGCGTGACGGTGCCGAGCTCGGTCGACGCGTACCCGAACGCGGTCCGCGCGGACGGCGCCCAGCTGTACTGGCGCTACGACGAGTCCGCGCCGCCCTTCGTCGCGGACTCCTCCGACGGCGGCAATCAGAGCGGCGTGCACCTGGGTGCCCCGGCCCTGCGCCAGACGCCCGGCGCGGTCTCCGGCGCCAGTACCGCCATCGGCTTCAACGGCACGGACACCCAGGTCTACGGGGACCGCCGCCAGACGGTGGGCAACACGTACAGCATCGAGACCTGGTTCAGGACGAACACGACCCGGGGCGGCAAGCTCTTCGGGTTCGGCAACAACCAGTCGCGCGGCAGCAATCAGTACGACAAGCACATCTACATGACCGACGACGGCCGACTCGTCTACGGGGTCTACACCGGTGCGACCCGGACGATCACGACCACCGGAACGTACAACGACAACCAATGGCACCACGTCGTCGCGACCCAGGGTGCGGGCGGCATGACCCTGTACGTGGACGGCGCCCAGAAGGGCACGCTCGGCGTCACCACGAACGAGAACTTCGCCGGCTACTGGCACGCCGGCGGCGACAGCCTCGGCGGCTGGCCGGACCGCCCGATCAGCGAGTACTGGGCGGGCCAGCTCGACGAGACCGCCGTCTACCCGACCGTCCTGAGCGCGGCCCAGGTGCAGAACCACCACACCCTGGCCTCCGCCCCGGCCGACTCGGTCGTCCAGGTCGTGGCCGCGGAGGACACCTACGCCAACGCGGGCGCCCCGGACGGCAACTACGGCACCTCCGGCTCCCTCGCGGTGCGCGGGACCTCGCTGTACGCGAGCTACCTCCGCTTCAACCTGCCCGCCGCACCCGCGGGCACGGTGCTCAAGTCCGCCACGCTCGGCGTGAAGACCAGCACCATGAGCGGCGCCGGTACGACGGACACGGTCTCGGTCGTCCCGATCACCGGCTCCTGGACCGAGTCCGGGACCACGTACAACAACCGCCCGGCGCTCGGCGGCCCGGCGCTCGGCAGTTTCGCGGGCGTCCCGGACGGTTCGGCGGTCCACACCACCGGGCTGAACACGGCCACCGTCGCGGGGGCGCTCGGCAGCGCCTACGGTCTGGCGCTGACCAGCACCGGCACGGACGCGCTGTGGCTGTGGTCCTCGGAGGCCCAGGCCAACGAGGGGACGCCGCGGCTGACGCTGACCTTCGGCGCCCCGTAGTCCGGGGGCGCGGCGCCGCGGCCGCCGGGCGTCACGCCCGGTCGTCGCCGTGGTGGACGTGCGCCAGCACCTGTCGGAGCAGGGCGGCGACGTGCGCGTCGTGGAGTTCGTAGACCACGCTGCGCCCGTCGCGCCTGCCGGTCACCAGGTCGAGGTGGCGCAGGAGCCGCAGGTGGTTGGAGACGGTGGGCTGGCCGAGGGCGAGGTCCTCGGCCAGCTCGCCGACCGAGCAGGGGGACTGGAGCAGGCGGGCGAGGATGCGGATCCGGGCCGGTGAGGCCAGGCCCTGCATGACCTCGGCGACCGCGGCGGCATCCGATTCGGTGGGCGGTTCCATGGACGGCAGCCTAGATCAGAATCTCCACAGGTTCATATATTTAAAAGTGCTGATATCTTGATGTCATGACTGCGAATGGGATGGGAACCAAGGGAACCAAGAACGACGCTCCGCGCACCCACCGCCGCGGACTCCTCGGCGAGCGCGCCGAACTGATCAGCGCCCTGCTCGCCCTCACCGTCTACCTCGCGGGCCTGACCCTGCGGCTCACCGGCTACGGCGGCCCCGCCCCGGGAGCCCTCTTCGTCGCCGCCTACGTCTTCGGCGGGTTCTTCACCCTCCGTGAGGCCGTCACCGCCGTGCGTGCGGGCCGCTTCCAGGTCGACTTCCTCATGCTCGTGGCCGCCGCCGGCGCCGCCGCCATCGGCCGCTGGGAGGAGGGCGCCGTCCTGCTGGTCCTCTTCAGCCTGGGCCACGCCCTCGAGGGCTGCGCCATGGGCCGCGCCCGCCGCTCCATCGAAGCGCTGGGCGCGCTCGCCCCGCGCACCGCCCTCGTCCGGCGGGGCACCGCCGCTCCGGCCGAGGTGCCGGTGGAGGAGCTGGCGGTCGGCGACACCGTCGTGGTCCGCCCGCACACCCGCGTCCCGGCCGACGGGTTCGTGGTCGTCGGCACCGGCAGCGTCGACCAGTCGCCCATCACCGGCGAGAGCGTCCCCGCCGACAAGACCCCGGTCGCCGATCGGGCCGCCGCCCTCGCCGACCCCGGCGGGACCGGCCCGGACAGCCGGGTCTACGCAGGCACGGTCAACGGAGCCGGAGCCCTCGAAGTGGTCGTCACCCGGCTCGCCGCGGAGAACACCCTGGCCAGGGTCGTCCGGATGGTCCAGGAGGCGGAGGAGCGCACCTCGCCGACGCAACGGTTCACCGAGCGCTTCACGAAGGTCTTCGTACCGGGCGTGCTCGCGCTCGTCGTCGTACTGCTCGCCGTCGGCGCCTTCACCGCCGAGCCCTTCACTGACACCTTCTACCGCGCCATGGCCGTCCTCGTGGCCGCCAGCCCCTGCGCCCTGGCCATCGCCACCCCCGCCGCCGTCCTCAGCGCGGTCGGCCGGGCGGCGCGCGGCGGGGTCCTCGTCAAGGGCGGGGCGCCGCTGGAGGAGTTCGGCCGGCTGAGGACCATCGCCTTCGACAAGACCGGCACCCTGACCGAAGGCCGGCCCCGCCTCACCGAGATCGAGCCCGCCGACGGAGCCGGGCGCGAGGAACTGCTGCGCACCGCCGTTGCCGCGCAGCGGCTGAGCGACCACCCGCTGGCCCAGGCCGTCGTCCGAGACGGCTCCGGACTCCTGACACGGGCCGCCACCGCCTCGCAGGCCATCGCTCCGGAGGCCGTCAACCTGCGGGCCGTCATAGGCCGCGGGGTGTCCGCCGAGCTCGACGGCGAGCCGGTCCACATCGGCAGCCTGGCCTACGCCGACAGCCTCGCGGGCCCGCCCGTCCCGGCCGCGCTCCGCGAGCGTACGCAGGCCCTCACCAGCACCGGCCGCACCACCATGCTGGTCCGCCGGGGAGAGCGCTGGCTCGGCACCCTGGGCCTGATGGACGCGCCGCGACCGGAAGCCGCAGCGACCGTGGCCGCCCTGCGCGGGCTCGGCGTGAACCGCACCGTGATGCTGTCCGGCGACGACCAGCGGGTGGCCGACGCGGTGGGCCGAGAGGTCGGCATGGACGAGGTCCGGGGCGGGCTGCTTCCCGAGGACAAGGCCGCGGAAGTGGCCCGGCTGCGCCGCAGTGCCCGTACCGCGATGATCGGCGACGGAGTCAACGACGCCCCCGCGATGGCAGGCGCCACCGTCGGCGTGGCCATGGGCGCGGCCGGTTCGGCGGTGGCCCTGGAGACGGCGGACATCGCCCTGATGTCCGACGACCTGCGTCGGCTCCCGTTCATCACCGGCCTCAGCCGCCGGGCGAGCCGCATCATCCGGCAGAACCTCTGGCTGAGCCTGGGCATCGTGGCGGTCCTGGTCCCGGCCACCGCGATGGGCCTGGGCATCGGCCCGGCCGTCCTGGTCCACGAGGGCTCCACCCTCGTGGTCGTCGCCAACGCGCTGCGGCTGCTGCGCTACCCGGACTGAGCGGACGGGACCTCCCGGAGCGGTGGCTCCGAGGCCCTGCGGCGGATCGGTGGGACGGCCTAGAGGTGTCCAGGCGTCCTGTCGGTCAGTCCGCCTCCTGCCGCGCCAGGCCTTCCCGCGCAGCGCCAGGCCTTCCCGGTCCCGCGGACCTTGGCGAGGGCGCCGGGGCGGGGTACGTCGTCCACCGCGAGGCAGATCCCGAAGACGCGGTCGTGGCCGGTCCGTCGGGGTAGCAGATTTGGCCTTCCCCGTCAGGGGGCCGGTGGTGGTTCCACCTCCAGGAAGCGGCGTCGGCGCGGGCCTCGGTACAGCAGGCAGACCCAGCCGAGCGGTTCGAGTACCGCCGCGCATGCCGTCAGGCGGTCCTGTTCCTCCTCGGCCGCGCCGCCGCCCGGCGGGCCGAGCCAGGTCACCTCCACGCGGCCTTCCCCGGAGGCGGCCGGACCCACCCGGTACCCGGTCCGGGTACGCCGGCCGTCGGGGTCCTGCGGATCCTGTGCCGACGCGGGGATGCCCGCCGCCTCCAGTGCGAGGGCCACCGCGCGCGGCATCAGGCGCAGCTCCCAGGGGGCGGGAACCGTGGCACCCGCCGGTCCGTTGACCAGGCGGCGGATCTGCAACAGTCCCTCGTACGCGGTGCGCAGCTCCGCCGCCCGCCCCGCCGCGGGTGGTGGCGGGCCGTCGCCGCTCGCCGGTTCGAAGCCCTGCCCGGGTGTGGTCACTGGCCCCTGCCCCTCTGGTCGTCCAGTCGGTGGGTTCGCGGGTTCGCGGGTCCGCGTCTGAGTACCTCGCGCCCAACAGCCTGAGTATCCGCCCCGATTCCCCGGCGTGCCCCCGCTGATCGAATGGGGGCATGACCTCCGAGACCGCCGCCACCGCGCGCACCGCGAACCGTCCGCGCATGCAGCAGCACGTGACCACCGCCGGTTCGGCGCTGGCCGTGGTCCTGGTTCCGCTCGTGGTCGGGGTCCTGGTCGCCAAAGGGCTCGGCGCCGACGCGCACGCCCCCGTCAACGCCCTGATCACCGGCGGTGGCCAGCGCGCCGGGCTGCCCCGGGCCGAGTGGCGCCGGCGCGGCCACGACACGATGCGCCGCCTGCGTACGGCCCGGCGGGGTACGGTCCGGGGCACCGTACGGGGCTGTTCCTACGTCTGCGGCCGCCGCCCGGCCGGTCGCTGAGACCGCAGCCAGGCATCGGCGGCCGCCGGGGAGCGCAGCCGGACCACCCGCAGCGGGGCGAACCGCGCGTCACCGGCCAGCAGGCCGATCTCCGCGCGCCGGGACCCGTAGCGCGACCAGGCCCACCACGCGGGATGGTCGGCGCGCAGCCACTCGCGCCAACCCTCCCGGTTGCCGCCGAACAGCCGCTCCCGCAGCAGGGTGCGGCGCAGCGAGCGCAGCAGCACCCGCCGCATGACGACGTGCCGGGGATGGTCGAGCCATACCACGGTGTCGGCCCGCTGCCACAGCAGCTCGCGCACGGCTTCGGGTCCGTACGAGTCGAGGACCCACCGCTCGCCCTGCGCGATCCGGGCCGTGTCGGCGGCGAAGGAGGGGCTGACGGTCCACCCCGGCCCGACGAAGTGGAGGGCGTCCACTTCGTGGTACGGCAGCCCGAACCGCCGCCCCAACTCCCGGGCAAGGGTGGACTTGCCGGCTCCGCTGATGCCGACCACGAGTACGCGCTGCATCAGCGGAGCCTATCGAGCGTCAGGCGCCGAGCGGTTCCTGGAGCTCCGTGACCCACTGCTCGCGGTCCTCGGGGCAGGCCAGGGTCAGTTCGCGGGCGTACCCGGACGAGCGCTCGCCGTTCGCGTCGATCCACTGGGCCAGGGCCTGTGCGGTCGGCAGCACGGAGTCCATCGAACCCCGGTGCACGACCGTCGCGGCCCGTTCGACGGCGGGCAGCACGACGATCCGTACCTCGCCGCCGAGGTCCTCGGCCCGGACGCCCGCCGCCACCGGCAGCCCGGCGTGGACCAGCACGGCGCCGGGACGCGCCGCGTCACCGGCGTCCTCGTAGTACGCGGTGCCCGGTGCGGTGGGCGTCACCCCGGCGGCCTCGATCCGGCGGCACAGTTCCTCGTAGAGCGGGCCGATGACCGGGCTGATGTCCCCGGGCTCGTAGCTGGCCGCGACCCCGCTCAGCTCGGCCAGGCGGACGGGCGGAAGGCTCTTCACGACGATGTCGATGGAAGACATGGTTCCCTCGTTCTCGATGATCCGGAGCCTCGTCTCGACCTGGGCCAGCCGGGCCGCCGCAGAGGCCATGGCCGACTCCAGTTCCGCCTGCCGCAGCCGCAGCATGCCGCGCAGCTCCTCCGAGCCCACGAGCTCGTCGAGTATCGACCCCACCTGGTCCAGGCTGAAGCCGAGTTCCTTGAGCGCGATGACACGGTTGAGGCGGGCGAGCTGCCCGGCCTCGTAGTAGCGGTAGCCGCTGGCGGGGTCGACACGGGCCGGGCGAAGCAGTCCGAGGGCGTCGTAGTGACGCAGCATGCGGACCGATACCCGGCCGTGCTTGGCGAAGTCTCCGATGGTGAACATGACGCCTTCCAGTGCAGGCCCTGACACGGTGTGAGGGTCAAGCCCGACCAGAGTATCCGGATGTTTTTGCAGGTCAGTGATGTTCGGGCGGCGGCCTCGTCCCCGGCTTCCGGCGCTGCTGCGGGAGCCTTCAGCGGCCGGACTGGCGCAGGCACAGGTCCACGATGGACGGCGGTACGGAGCCTTCGGCGCCGGCGCACAACTCGTCCAGGCCGGGCGGCGGGGCCGGCCGGCTTCCGGAGCGGAGGGGCGTGGCCTTCAGGGGATGCGGGTGGTGCGGGGCGGCGGGCTTCGAGCGGTGCTCGGCTCCCTTGCGGGGTGTTTTCGCGGAGCGGCGGGCGGGGTCGGGGCCCGACGTCCCCGGACCGGCGGCGGTCGCCGCGGGCGAGGTGGGTGAGGTGGGCGAGGTCGGCGTGGGGAGTCTGCCGAGGGGCAGCCCCTGCGCATCGGACGCGTTGGCGGGACCGGCCGGGCCTCCTGGTCCGGCCGGGCCACCGGCTTCGGCGGATCCGTTCGCAGTGGCGGTATCGGGCGCGTCGGCAGGCGGTACGGAGCCGTGCGCGGGCCCGCCGGGAGCCTGCGGGCCTACCGACACGCAGCCGGTGCTCGCGAGCAGCGCGAAGAGGGAGAGGGGCAGGACCCGGCGTAACTGCATCGGACCACCATGCCGCACGGGTGGCCCTGCCATGCCCCGCACACGTGCGTGTGGGTGAGGCCGCGACGGGTCCGGGGCGGGCCGGGGTGCTCCGGAGGCGTTGCCGGAACGGTTCGCCGCGGCCACCCCGATCGTTTCCGCCAGGTCGGGAGGTTTCACCGGTCCGGGAGCACGCGTACGTGGACGGGGGTGGACCGGACGGGAAATCCCGGACAAGGTTCGGGATGGGAACGACAGTGTGGATGCCGGGGGAGGCGCGACCTCCGGCGCTCCGGGCTGCCGTGCCGGGCCCACGGACGGGCCTGCCCGGCGGCACTTGCCCGCCGGGTGGAGGTCCTCGGCCCGCCCTCCTGCCCGCCCGTCCTCCCGCTTGCCCGTACGGAGTGTCGAACCATGACCGCAGCTGCCGCGCCCGGCGACGACCACCCTTCGAAGCCTGCCCCTGGTCCGGGTCAGACCCCTGAGCCGAACCCCGGGCCGATGCCCGATTCGCCCCCGGACCCCGCTCCGGCGGTCGCGGGATGGAAGGGATGGGGCGCCGTGGGCGCCGTGGCGCTCGGGATCTTCTGCCTCATCACCTCCGAGCTGCTGCCCATCGGCCTGCTCACCTCGATGGGCGCCGAGCTCGGGGTCTCCGACGGCACCGCCGGACTGATGGTCACCGTGCCGGGGCTCGTCGCCGCCTTCTGCGCTCCGCTCGTCACCGTCGGAGCGGGCCGGCTCGACCGGCGCGGGGTGCTGGTCGGGCTGATCGCACTGGTGGCCGTCGCCAACCTCGTCGTCGCCCTCGCCCCCGGCTTCGGGGTGGTCCTGGCGGCCCGGCTGCTCGTCGGGGTCGGCCTCGGGGGCTTCTGGGCCATAGCCGGCGGGCTCGCGGTGCGCCTCGTGCCGGAGCGGCACGTCGGCCGGGCCACCGCGCTCGTCTTCGGGGGAGTGCCCACGGCCTCGGTGCTCGGCGTCCCCGCCGGGACCCTGCTCGGCGAACTCGGCGGCTGGCGCACGGCCTTCGCCGCCGTCGGCGGACTCGGAGTGCTCACCCTGGCGGCCCTGCTCCTGCTGCTGCCGCCACTGCCGCCGACCCGGCGCATCACCTTCACCCAGCTCCCCGCCCTCCTGCGGCGCAACCGCGGCGTCCGGGCCGGAGTGGCCGTCACCTTCCTGGTGGTGACCGGGCAGTTCGCCGCGTACACGTTCGTACGGCCGATCCTCCAGGACGTCTCGGGCGTCGGCGCGGGGTTCGTGAGCACCCTCCTGCTGGGCTACGGAGCTGCGGGCGTGGCGGGGAACTTCCTGGCGGGCGCGCGCGATGCGCACCGTACGCTGCTGGTGGTCGGCGCCTCGCTCGCCGTGATCCTCGCGTTGATCGCCACCGTGCCGGGGGCGATCGCCGGAACGGTGCTGATGCTGGCGTGGGGACTGGCGTACGGCGGGGTCTCGGTGAGCCTTCAGGGCTGGATGATCAAGGCGGCCCCGGAAGACGCGGAGGCCTCCTCCTCGCTGATGGTCGCGATGTTCAACCTGGCCATCGCGGCGGGCGCGCTCTCCGGCGGCCTCGTGGTCGACGGGATCTCGGTGCCCGCCGCCCCGCTGACCGGGGCCGCGCTGATGGGCATGGCGGCCGTCACGGTCTGGGTCACCTCCGCGTCGGGACGGGCGCGGGCCGCTGCCGCCGCGGTCCCCGCGCAGGTGCTGCCCGCCGCGAACCGGGAGAGTTCCGCGGCCGACCACCGGTAGACCGTAGGGGAGGAGTTGACCGTCCGTTATGCGGACGGTCGACCGGTCGATCCCGGCGGAGAACTCGACCCCGATGGGATGGTTTCGGCGAAGACTTCGCGTACACATCGGATGGATCGGACGCATCGGACATCCGGCTTGACCCGGGGCATCCCCGGGGGAAAGAGTGCGCCGGTCGAGCACCACCGCCCGGACCGTCGATCGCGTGTCCGACCGCCTCGCCGGGCGGCAGGCGCCACCGCATGAGCCGCACTTCGGAGATGTCCTGCATGTCTATATTCGTCCGCTCTTCGCTCGCCTCGGCCGCGATCGGCGGTTCCCTCGCCGTGACGGCCGTCGGCAGGGCTGTGATCCCGGCCGCCGGAACCGGTATGGTCCTGGTCGCCCGGCGGCGCAGGGCCTGACCGGCCGGGCAGGGGGCCGGCACCGCACCGCCGCGCCGGCCCCCGCACCCGCCGGGAGACAACCGTGTCCCCAGAACCCGATGAGAGCGACGCCGTCCCCGCCGACCGGCTGCTCGTACGCCCTTACGTCGCCCCCGCGACCCTGCCGACCGGCCCGCAGGCCCCGGCGCCCACCTCTGCCTCTACCCCTGGCTCTGTTCCTGCACCAGCGCCTGGGCCGGGTTGGCCTCAGGCCGACCCCGTGACAGGTCCGGTCGCGGGTCCGGTGTCCGGTCCGTCGGCCGGTCCCGTGCCGTGCCGGAATCCCGAGGCGGCGCCCTGGTTCGCGATGCCCGCCGCAGGGTCTTCCGAGGTGCCGGAGCCCCTGTTCGCTCCCGGGCCGGCTGCCGCTTCCGGACCCGGGCCCCGGCCCGGTCCCGACCCGGTTCGTGCTCCCGAAGCCGTGTCGACGACTGCGCCACCCACCCCACCCACCGCACGGATGTCCGCGGCCGACCGGCGGAAACAGGGCGGCAGCCGGCTCCCGTTCGCCGTCCTCGCCCTGCTCGCACTCGCCGCGGCGGGTGCTCTGACGCTCCTGCTGGGCGGCCCCGAGCAGGAGCCGCCGAGGACGGTCGCCCGGCCCGACCTCTCCGTCCCCGTGCTCCCGGCACGGAGCCCGGGCGCGGGTGAGGAACCCGCGGCGACGGGTGGGGCCGTAGGACCGGCCGGGACCGGTAACCCGGCGCGGTCCACGACGGCCCCGCCTGCCCCCGGTCCGGGGGCGAGCGCGAGCCGGGAGCCCCAGCCGTCGGGGTCGACGGGTGCCTCGCAGTCGCCGCCCGCGGGGGCCGGGACGCTGCGCCCGGGGGACAGCGGGCCCGAGGTGCGCACCCTCCAGGGGCGGCTGTACGCGCAGGGATTCACGTACGTCTCCGTCACCGGGGTCTACGACGAACAGACCCGGCGCGGCGTCACCCAGCTCCAGCAGAACCGGGGGATCAAGGGCGACCCGCAGGGCGTCTACGGTCCGGCCACGCAGGCGGCCTTCGCGAGTCGCTAGTGCCGGAGGGGACGGCCCGGGCTCAGCGTCCGCCGGAGACGCGCAGGACGGCTCCGGTCGTGTAGGCGGAGTCCGGGGACAGCAGCCAGGCGATGGCCGCGGCGACCTCCGTGGGCTGCCCGGCCCGCCCGAGCGGGATCTCGGCGGCGGCGAGCGCCGGGCGGTCGGGGTCGCCCATGGCGGCGTGCATGTCGGTGTCGATGATGCCGGGCGCCACGGCGTTGACACGGATCCCGTCCGGCCCGAGTTCCTTGGCCAGACCGAGGGTCAAGGTGTCGGTGGCGGCCTTGGTCGCGGCGTAGTGGACGTAGCGTCCGGGGCTGCCGAGGGTGGCGGCCGCGGAGGAGACGTTGACGATCGCCCCGCCGCCGGACGCGGCCATGTCCCGGGCGGCCCGGCGGCAGCAGAGCAGGTACCCGAAGAGGTTCACGTCCAGCACGCGCCGCAGGTCCTCGGTCCGCGTGTCGGCGAGCCGGCCCGGGGTGCCGGTCACCCCGGCATTGTTGACCAGGCCGGTCACCGTGCCGAACTCGGCCCCGGCGATGTCGAAGAGCCGATCGACCCCGCACTCCTCGGAGCTGTCGCCGCGCACGGTCACGCACCGGGCACCGGCCGCCCGTACCCGCTCGGCGGTGGCCTCGGCGGCGGCGTCGTCGTGGAGGTAGCCGAGTACGAGGTCGTGCCCGTCGGAGGCGAGCCGGACGCAGGTGGCGGCGCCGATGCCGCGGCTGCCTCCGGTGACGATGGTGACCGGACGACGTGCCATATGAGCCTCCTGTGTAACGCACTGCGAATGTCGTGCCCGTGCTCATGATCGCTGCCCGCGAGCCCGTCCGTGTGGGAAGGGCCGTTCGCGCGGCAAAGGCCCGTCGTGCAGGCAGGGCCGTATCCGGCCGCCGTGCCGGGCCGCCCGCGCGAGGTGGCCCCGCGGCGGCCGCAGATTAGCATCGCGATAAGCGGTGGACCAGCGGAAACCGTGGGCCGCAGAGTGGTTGCCGATATCTGAAGCCGTCACCGGGCCATCCCTTCCGAGGAGTACCGCCATGTCGACTCTGCGGGTCACCGTCGAAGAGCTCGCCGTCCATCCACACCCGAACGCCGACGCGTTGGAGCTCGCGCAGGTGGGTCTCTACCGGGCCGTCGTGGCCAAGGATGCCTACCGAACCGGCGATTACGCCCTCTACATACCCGAACAGGCCGTACTCCCGGCCGCGTTGATCGACGAGCTCGGTCTGACCGGCCGCCTCGCAGGCGGCGACGCGAACCGGGTCAAGGCCGTCCGGCTGCGCGGAGAGCTGTCGCAGGGCCTGGTGTGCCGTCCGCGCGCGCTGGCGGACGTGGATCTCGTTCAGGCGGCCAAGGAGGGCACGGACTTCGCGGAGTTCCTTGGCATCACCAAATGGGCTCCGCCCATCCCGACGACGATGGACGGCGACGTCGAGGCCACCCCCGATCTGCTGCCGTGGGTGGACATCGAGAACCTCCAGCGCTACCCGGACATCTTCGAGGCCGGTGAGCAGGTCGTGCTCACCGAGAAACTGCACGGCACCGCTTGCCTGTTGACGTACCTCGCCGAGGAGGGCCGGGTCCTCGTCTCCTCGAAGGGCTTCGGATCCAAGAGCCTCGGGCTCAAGGAGGACGAGCGCAACCTCTACTGGCGGGCCGTACGCGGCCACGGAGTCCCCGAGGCCGCCGCCGGGCTGGCCGAGCGGCTCGGAGCGACCCGGGTCGGGATCTTCGGCGAGGTGTACGGCCGGGGGGTGCAGGACCTGGCCTACGGGACCGACGTGCACACGGCCGAGACGCCGCCCGCGTACGCGGTCTTCGACGTCTCCGCCGAGATCGACGGACAAGTGTGCTGGCTGGACGCCGCGGAGGTCTTCCAGGACGGTGAACTGCCCTTGGTGCCGAAGCTGTTCGAGGGCCCGTACAGCCTCGAAGCGGTGCTGGAGCGGGCGAGCGGACGCGAGACCGTGTCCGGCCGGAGCCTGCACCTGCGCGAGGGCGTCGTCATCCGCCCGGCGGTGGAGCGCTACAGCCCGGTGGTCGGCGGCCGCGCCATCGCCAAGGCGGTCAGCCCCGCCTACCTGACGCGCAAGGGCGGCACGGAGTACGAGTGAGCGCGGAACGGGTCCGCGCACGAGCCGGCGGGCAGGGAACTCCTCCTCGCCCACGGGTTCACCCCGGCGCAGGCCCGCTTCGCGGCCACCCGCGCCTCCTGGTCGGCGACGGGGGTGAGAGTGGACGAACTGTTGGTCAGCGTCGCCGACAAGGTGTGGAAGGGCAAGCGGGTCACCGACCTGGAGGACCTCCTCATCGACCACCTCGTGCGGGCGGCGCCCGGCACGGAGCGCTGGGAGGCGTCCCTCGAACTCGATGCGTTGCTCGCCCGCGTCGCCGATGGCGCCGACGCCCGTCTGGCTTTCCAGGCTGCGCACCCGGTCCACGTCTGACGTCCGCGGCTCCTGTCGAGACGCCGACGCGCGGTGTCGTCCGGTGACCGGTGACCCGTAACCCGCAACCCGGATTGAGGTTCAGGGAGCGACGGGCCCGTGGATGAAGCCGGTCAGCGGTGCGAGGACCTTCCAGTCGAGTGTCTCGTAGAGCGCTCTGCCCTGAAGGGTCGCGCCCAGGAGGCCGGTGGCCGCACCGTTCTCGACGGCCGCGTTGGTGAGTGCGCCCATCACCACCGTCCCGAGGCCCCGGCGCTGGTATGCCTCTTCGGTGACGATCTGGTCGAAGACGCAGGCGGCACCTGTCAGACCGATCTGACCGCGCGCGGCGAGCTCCCCGTCGGCGGCCTGAACGCGCACGCTGATGACACCGCCGACGGTCTCGGTGGTGGCCGTGTAACCGCCAGGCGCGCGCACGGCGGACGGGCGCAGGTCGACGGCCATCAGGAAGCCGGGATCGGTCGGCTCCCACTCGGGCGGGAACCACGGTTCCATGAGGTCCGGTTCCAGAAAGGCCTTGATCCAGGTGGCCGGTTCGGCGGTCGCGCCGACGAGCCCGCGGGCGGTCCCGGCATCGGCGTCGAGCAGGACGTGACGGACCGTCTGGGTCGGCAGTCCGACCTGGATGCTCAGCCCCCACGGGGCGTCCACCGGCGCGGGTGTCCGCCGCGAGACGGTCCATCCGTCCACCCATGCGCGCGCGAGATCCCACATCCGGACACCCCTCCAAGTAATGACTGCAATACGAGTTTGGATATTACACAAGCGCACTGACAATCGTCGGCCGTTGGCAGTCGACCGGGCGCGGACCGGGCCTGCGAACGCGGGCGACTACAGTGCCGTCATGGACGCAACGAGCGAGGTGACCGGGGCGGGAGCCGGGACGGCCCCGACCCTGGAGGACGTGGCGCGCCGCGCCGGGGTGTCCCGGGCCACGGTGTCGCGCGTGGTCAACGGCGTCCGCAACGTGGACCCGGTCATCCAGCAGGCGGTGCAGCAGGCCGTCGCGGCGACCGGGTACGTACCGAACCGGGCGGCCCGCTCGCTCGTGACCCGGCGCTCCGGCGCGGTCGCGCTGGTGGTGTCGGGTGCGGGGGCGGACGCCGACCGGGTGTTCCAGGACCCGTTCTTCGGGCGGGTGGTCAGCGGAGTCGTACGGGCGCTGCGGCCGCGTGGGGTGCACCCGGTGCTGATGTTCGCCGACGGGGAGCAGGACCGGGCGCAGGTGCTGGCGTACCTGGCGCAGGGCGGTGCGGACGGCGCGCTGCTCGTGACCACCGACGGCCACGACCCGCTGCCCGGCATGCTCGCGGCCGCGGCCCTGCCCGCGGTGCTCTTCGCGCGGCCCACGCCCCCGGTCCCGCTGGACTGGGTCGACCTGAGGCACCGCGAGGGCGGGGGGCTCGCCGCGCGGCACTTGCTGGCGGGGGGCCGTCGGCGGCTGGTCGCGATCGGCGGCCCGGCGGACGTGCCGGCGAGCCGGGAGCGGGTGGCGGGGTTCCGTGAGGCCCTGCCGGACGGCGGTGGCGCCGCCGTGCGGGTGGCCGAGGCGGACTTCACGCTGGACGGCGGGGAACAGGCGATGCGGATGCTGCTGGCCGAACAGCCCGACCTGGACGGGGTGTTCGCGGCGAACGACCTGATGGCGCAGGGCGCCTGCCTGGTGCTGCGCGAGCACGGCCGCCGGATCCCCGAGGACGTGGCGGTGGTCGGCTTCGACGACTCCGCCGCGGCGGTGGCGGCCCGACCCCGGCTGACGACGGTCCGCCAGCCGGTGGAGGACATGGCGGCGGAGATGGTCCGCCTGCTGCTGGACCGGGTCGCGGGCGTGGTGGCTGCCGCCGACGCCGGATCGACGGGGGTGCTGTTCGAGCCGGAACTGGTGGTGCGCGACTCGGCCTGACGGCCGGCCGGGTCTGTGCCGGTGCCGGTGCCGGTGCCGACTGGGCGACCGATGCGGTCGCAGGCCGCTCGCTCCGCGCGGCTTCGGTCAGCGCCGGTCGGGTAGCGGGTGCTGCGACGAGCGGGGCCGCTGCGCGGATCTCTCCCTGCCCCACCCTTCCACCGTTCCCCGGGCGAAGCCCGGACCCGATGCGAGGCCCGCCCGCGGTGGGCTCCCCGGGTGTCCGCCGGTCTGGGTCATGGTCCGAGCCCCCGGGCCTCGCCCGGTCCGCGCTGATCCGGTTCGACGGTGCGCCCGGCAGGGCACCGGGCCTTGCGGGGAGCCTGGACGCGGGAATGCGCACACGGCGCGGCGGTACGGGTAGGGGCCCGGAGGACGCGCTGCCGTCGCTACCCCCGCTTCGTCGTCGACTCGCCCCGGACCTCCAGGGCCGTCTGCCAGCCCGGGGCTTCCGTGGGGGGTTCCGGTGGGGTGCGGCGGCCGCCCGTGGCGAAGAAGGCGGCCAGGGGGAGGGTGGCCGCGCCCACCGTGACCGCGTCGGGGCCCAGGGAGCCCATGTCGATGGTGACCCTGGCGGCCGGGTGGCGCAGGGAGTACCGGGTCGCGTGTTCCCGTACCGCCGGCAGGATGTGGGGGCCCAGCATCAGGCCCGCCCAGCCGCCGATCAGGATCCGCTCCGGCTGGAAAAGGTTGATGACGTCCGACAGGCCCGCGCCCAGGTACTCCGCGGTCTCGTCGAGGACCTCCAGGGCCACCGGGTCGTCCGCGCGGGCCGCCGCGAGCAGTGCGGCCAGGGCGTCCTCCTCGTGCCCCGACCCGGCCGCCGGGTCCCCGCCCCGCTCCGCCCAGCGTGCCAGCAGCGACTCCGCCCCCGTGTAGGCCTCCAGGCACCCCAGGGCCCCGCACCGGCAGCGCCGCCCCCGGACCTGGACCGTGAGGTGGCCGCACTCCAGCGGGGTGCCCTCGGTGGTGCCCCCGTCCGGGGAGCCGTCGGTGATCAGGCTCGCGCCGACGCCGGAGCCGAACAGCACCACCACCGCGTCCCGCGCCCCGCGTCCGGCCCCGAACCACATCTCCGCCTGGCCGAGCGTGCGGGCCCCGTTGTCGATGATGTACGGGACCTCGCGCGGTACGGCTCCCGTCCCGCGCAGCAGTGCTTCGAGGGGGACCGCGTCCCAGCCGATGGTCTGGCCGTGCACCACGGTTCCGCCGGGCGCGTCGCGGTCCACGATGCCGGGGACGCCGACCCCGACCCCGAGGAGCCGCTGCGTACCCACCCCGGCCTTCGCGAGCACGGTGGCGATCCCGGTCCGCACGTGGTCGACGATCGGCCCGACGTCGTAGCAGCCGCGCGGCTGCAACGGCATTTCGGTACGGGCCAGTTCGGTGAGGGTGAGGTCGAACAGCTCGACCCTGACCCGGGTTTCGCCGACGTCGATGCCGATCATGTGCGCGCTGTGCGGGGCGACGCGCAGCAGCGTACGCGGGCGCCCGCCGTCCGAGTCGACGATGCCGGCTTCCTCCAGGAGGCCGTCCGCGACGAGCTCGCCGACGACGTTGCTGACGGATCCCGAGCTGAGCCCGGTCGCAGGGCCCAGCTCCTGGCGGCTCATCGGCCCGCCGAAGTACAACCGCTGCAGCACGGCGCTGCGGTTGCCCCTCCGCAGGTCCCGCACCGTACGTCCACCGCGCCCCGTGGTCATGTGGCTCCTTCCGCCCCGATATCGATCGCAACATACCCTTGCGCGCCCCTTTGACGAACCACGGACAACGGGCGCCGCGCCGTGCCCGCCGCTCCTCCCGGGGCGGGCACGGCTTCCCGTGGTGGGATGGGGAAGGGGCGAAGCGACCGGTTCAAGGAGAGGCGAGGCGGATGTCCGAAGACCTGGAAGGCACCATGCGGGCCATGGCGTACGAGACGTACGGAGGGACGGAGGTGCTCACCGAGACCCGGCTCCCGGTGCCCAAGGTCGGCCCCGGCGAGGTCCTCGTACGGGTCCGCTGCGCCTCGGTCAACCCCGTCGACTGGAAGATCATGGCCGGTGGGCTCGACGGCCTGATGGACGTCGTGTACCCGGTCGTCCCCGGCTGGGACGTGGCCGGAACCGTCGAGGTCGTCGGCATCGACACGCCCGAGTTCACCGCCGGGGACGAGGTCATCGCCTACGCCCGCAAGGACTACGTGCACGGCGGCACCTTCGCGGAGTTCGTCACCGTGCCGGTACGGGCCCTCGCGCCCAAGCCCGGCTCGCTGAGCTGGCAGCAGGCCGCGGGGCTGCCGCTGGCCGGGCTCACCGCGTACCAGCTGCTGACCCGCCTCGACACCGGCAAGGACGACACGGTCCTGGTCCACGGCGCCGCCGGCGGCGTCGGCTCCCTCGGCGTGCAGATCGCCCGCGCGCTCGGCGCCCGCGTCATCGGCACCGCCTCGCCGCGCAACCACGACCGGCTGCGCGAGCTGGGATGCGAACCCGTCGCGTACGGGGACGGCCTCGCCGACCGGGTCCGTACGCTGGCACCCGGCGGGGTCACCGTCGTCGCCGACTTCGTCGGGGGAGTCCTCGACACCACCCTGGAGGTGCTGGCCGAAGGCGGCCGGCACGCCTCCATCGCCGACCACACCGTGCTCGGCGCGGGCGGCCAGTGGATGTGGGTGCGGCCCGTCGGCGCCGACCTCGCCGAGCTGGGGCGGCTCGCCGACGCCGGACAGCTCACCGTCACCGTCGCCGAGACCTTCCCGCTCGCGGAACTGGCCGCGGCCTTCGAGCTCAGCCGGGCCGGACACGCCGCCGGAAAGATCGTCCTGGAGGTCTGAGTTCCCCAGTCGGCACGACTGCGGACACGACCGCGGACACGACCGCGCGCCGCCCGGGTCAGGTCCGGGCGGCGCACGGGGTTTGGGACGACGTCGGGCCGAGGATCAGGCGTGGACGCCGACATGGAACAGGGAGTGGCCGTAACCGGTGCCGTCGGAGTGGCGCGCGCGGGGCGGCCGTGGTGACGGTGTGCTCATGCGGGAAAGCATGCGGGAGCCCCCTTGGGGGAGGGTGGAGTGCGGGTGGGGGAGCGGACGGCGCGGAGTCCGCTGCCCCGTGGTGCGAGGTCCGCTACGGGAGGCGGTAGTCCGGGCCGAGTACGGCGCCGGCGGCCGGGTGGGTCTCGTCGTAGCCGCGGGCGTTGCACTGCAGGCCGCCCTTGATGCAGTGCTCGACCATCGCGTTCAGGGTCCGGTCGTCCCACGCGTTGAAGAAGTCGTAGTGGAACGTGTGACCGGCGCCGCTGGAGAGCCTGACTTGCGACATGTCACCGCTGACCGGGAAGGCCATCTTGAATTCGACCATCGGCACCGCGACCGGGTGGTCGGCGGGACAGACGTTGTCGTTGTTGCCGGGCTTGACGACCGGATAGGCCATGTGGGCCTTGTGGTCCGGGGTGTCGAGGTTCTTCCCGTCCCAGCAACTGGGCGACTGCATACGGATGTTGAGCTGACTTCCGGCCGGGCAGTTGGCCGGGAACTCGACGTTCTTGAAGCTTTCGCCGCACTCCCAGCCCTCCACCCAGCCCTTGTTGGCGCGGAACTCGGCCGCGGTCTGGGTCGGGCTGCCGACCACGAAGCGCAGTCCCTTGGGGAGGGGGCGCACGCTCGTGTAGTCGGTGACTCCAGTCTTGTAGTAGATGACCTGGGGCCCGGTGGGAAGGATCTTCTGGTTGCCGTTGAAGAGGCTCGGCATCCAGTAGCCGGACAGGTCGCCTACTGCGTTGCAGGCGGTGCTGCCGGCGCTGAGGGAGGCGGTGGTGCTGTTGCCGTCCGTGCCCTTGTTGCCCAGGAAGGTGTGGTCGTGCGAGGCGCCGGGCCGTCCGGCGAAGACGATCGGGTCGTCCGGGGCGGTCCTGGTGACGGCGCAGTTGGCCTGGAACTCGTGGAAGTACCGGTCCGGCGGGTTGTTCCACGACGGGGTCACGCCCGTCACCTGCGGCACGGCCGGGATGTAGCCGTCGCCGTCGGGGTCGTCCCCCGTCGCGATCGGGGCCACTGCGGAGTGGTCCATGTTCATGTGGACGGAACCGGCGTCGGGGGTGGCCTGTGCGGTGAGCGCGGTGGCGCCGAACCCGGCGGCCGCGGTCACGGCGACGGCCGCCGAAACCAGTAGCGCGGACAGGGTCCGCGGTCGGAGTTTCATCGTCTGGATTCCTTCGGCTGGATGGGTGGACGGGTGGGTGGGCGGATGGGGTTGGGCGGGGGTCGAGAGGGGTGGGAGAGCGCTCTCTCGGATGGCCCGGAGAACGCGGGACGGCCGGTGGCCGCCCCGCGATGTCCGGGAGTCAGTGGTCGATCGGTCGGTAAGCCGATCAGCCGATCAACCGATCAGGGGAAGGAGACGACCGTGGACGGGGTGGTCGACGTGCCCGAGGTCGCCGCGCCCGTGTTGTTGACGACGTGCGCGTACTGGCCGTTGCCGCCCAGTGAGACGACGAGGAGGTCGTGGAACTTCACGCCGGGCTTCACCGGGACCTCGAAACCGTGGTCCTGGATGATCGTCGGGTCGACGTTGTAGTAGCAGTAGCTGCCGAGTCCCCAGCCCTCGTGGGTGTTCACCGAGTCGGCCACCTTGTAGGCCGCGAAGCCCCTGACCGAACCGTTCTGGACGGCGGCCTGGTTGGGGGCGTCGTACGCCTTCTCGTTCTGGAAGAAGATCGTGCGGCCGCGCTCGCCGTTCCACTCCACGTCGAACTTGTTGAAGTGCTCGACGAACAGCCCGGTGGCCAGTACGTCGTCGCCGTTGACGCGGAACCCGTAGTCGGAGCGGTTGGTCTCCCAGCCCACCCCGTCCCCGTGGTCGGCGCGCCAGATCCAGGTGTGGTCGACGATCGTGCTGCGGTTGTTGATCACCATGCCGGCCGTGGCCTTGCCCGCTCCGGCGCCGCCGACCCGGATGAACACGTCCTGGACGGTGGTCGGGTTGTTGCCGTGGTCCGCGGTGGCGCCGGCCGGGCCGACCTCCAGCAGGGAGGGGGAGTTGACGGTGCCCGCGTCGATCAGGAAGCCGGCGAGCTTGACGCCGTCCACGTCGGCGACCTTCATCGCGGTCACCCCGTTGTCCGGGACGATGGTGGCGAGCCCGAGACCGAGGACGACCGTGTCGGCACGGTTGACCTGGATGGTCTGGTCGACGTGGTAGACGCCGGGGGTGAAGAGCAGGTGCAGGCCCTGCGCCAGCGCCTGGTTCATCGTCGCGGCGCTCGTGCCCGGCTTGACCACGTAGAACTGGCTGAGCGGGATCGAGGTGCCCTGCGGGGTGCCGTTGCCCCAGGAAGTGCCGCGCGCGTTCACGCGCTTGGCCGGGGCGAACACCTTGTACTCGGCGCCGTCCAGGTAGAGGAACGGCTTCTCCCGGGAGGCCGGGGTGGTGTCGAGGGTGGTGTAGCGCGGCTCCGGGAAGCTCTGCGCGGGCGCGCCCTGGGTGCCGGAGAACACCTGGTTCCAGACGCCGTTGGACCAGCCGCCGATGGAGCTGTCACGCGTGTACCACTGCTGCTGCGAGTAGTTGCCGATCTGGCCGTCGATCTTCGAGTCGGCGATGTAGCCGCCCGAGGCCCAGCCGTAGCCGGAGGGAGCCAGGTTGAGGCCGCCCTTGACGTGCATGCGGCGGAACGGCGCGGCCTGCGACACGGCCCAGCGGTCGGTGCCGTTGACCGGGTTGAGCGCGAGGTTCTCGGTCGAACGCCAGAAGTTCTGGGTGGCGTTGCCGTTGAACCAGCCGGCGTCGACGGTCACGTCGCCGTTGATGGTGGTGTCGTCGGGGTTCAGGCCGAGGCCGGAGATCGAGGTGTAGAAGCCGATCTGGGCGTTGAGGCCGTTGTACGTACCCGGCTTGAAGAGGAACTGGTAGCGGCCGGAGCCGAACTGCGCCGACTCCTGCTGGGCGAAGACCTGGTCCAGCTTGGCCTGGATGTTCGGCGTGGAGGGATCGAACACGATCACGTTGGGGCCGAGGTCCCCGCCGCCCGGGAGGGTCGGTCCGGTGCCGGTGGTCCCGTAGACCTGGAACTCCCAGAGCGAGTAGCCGTATCCGGTGGTGCGCTGGGTGCCGTACACGCGGACGTAGCGGGCGGTGCCGGTGACGCCGAGGGTCTGGACACCGCCGGTGGCATTGGTCGTCGAGTAGGCGGTGGACCAGTTGGTGCCATCCGTGGACAGCTCGACGCGGTACGCCTTTGCGGCGGCGGTCTCCCAGTGCAGGACGACCTGGCTCACCTGGGCGTTGGCTCCGAGGTCCACCTGTATCCACTGCGGATCGGAGAACTGGCTGGACCAGCGGGTGCCGTTGTCGCCGTCCACGGCGGCGGAGGCGGGGGTGCCGGCGCCCTCGACGGAGGAGGCGGTGGCGGGCTTGCCCTGGGAGAGGAGCGTGGGCGCCGCGGTCGCGGCGGTGCTCGGGAGGAGCACGAGGAGGGCGGCGACCAGTGCGGCCGCGAGAGCTGCCACGGAGATTTTCGAGGGGCCGCGGCGGGGCGGGACGGGTCGGCGGGGAGGGTGATCGGAGAGGAGGGGCATGCGGGGCTACTCCTGACGTCGGGGATCCGGGGGGATCGAAGCGTGAGTGAACTGCCCCGCCGAAGGCCCGTCAAGGGTTTGAGCGTTCACGAACTGAAGATCAACCGACGTGTCAATCACGCATCAGGCCTGTGAACTTGGGGTTTCTTCAATCCTTGTGAAAAGTATTGACGAAAAAACTTGGCAGGGCTCTACTGAGGCTCTGACCGCTCCGTCCCGCCGTGCCTGCTACGGCGGGGTGGAGCTTGGTCCGGGAGTCTCCGATGTATTCGGGGATTGACGGCTGACCCATGGTCAGAAGTGGCTGTGTGTTCGCTACTTGTCGATGACCGGGCGTACGGTGCCGCCTGCCGGTCCTGTTGTCAGGGGAGGTCGGGAACGGCGCCGCCGTCCGCCCGGTCGACTTCCGTGCCGGAGAGCCCCCGTGACCACGGGATCGTGACGGCGGCCAGGGCGGTGGCCAGGGCGGTGGCGTCCGGCGGCGCGGAACCGAGGCCGATCGCGTACCGGGCCAGGGTCCCGGTCCGCTCGAAGGGACGGGGCCAGGCGTGGACCTCTCCGAAGCCCGCCTCGGACAGGGCGCCGAGCAGCGCCAGGATCCGCCCGCGCATCCGGCCGAGGTTCTCCTCGAAGTCGGCGGGGCGGCACCCCGTCACCGTGACCACGGCCCAGGCGGCATGGCGACGGTGCAGGGGCGGCCGGGCGAAGCCGTCCGCGGCGCCGGCTTCCAGGGCTTCCCAGGCCGCGTACAGCTCCCGGCAGAGCAGGTCGCGCGTCGCGGGTCCGACCTGGGTGGTGCAACTGCGCACGGGCGCGGAGGGGGTGAGGACGCGGACCGGGCCGGAGCCCCCGTCCGGGGCGGTCTCCGGGGCCGCCGCCGCCCCGCCCTGGACCGGACCGGGTGCGGGTACGGCTGCGACTGCGGGCTCGGGAGGTCCCGCAGGCCCCGCAGGCCCGGGCAGGGCCACCGGGGTGTGCCAGTCCCATGCGGCCCAATCGGCGAAGAACTCCTGGAGCAGGGGGACGGGGGCGAGACCGGGCGAGGTCCGCACCGTGTGCGCCGCCAGGACCGCCCAGGCCAGCCCGGGGAGCCCGCCGAAGGGGGCCGAGTCCAGGCCGCGGGAACGGGCCCAGGCCTTCACCTTGCGCGCCAGCCGGGCGAACGCGGCGTGTTCCGGGCCCACGAAGGCCCGTACCGCGTCCGCGTCGCTCACCGCGCTCAGGGCCACCGCCGCGGCCGGGCCGAGCTCCGCCCGCCTGGCCACGGCTTCCTCGGGCGGTACCGACCCGGTGGCCACTAGGACGAGGTCCACGTCCAGCGCGGGCCCGAACGGCTCCGCCGGTCCCCGCTCCGCCGATCCCCGCTCCGGCGGGTCCGCCCCGGCGGGGCCGCGCTCCGGCACGCGCAGGCGCAGCCCCGGTACCCGGGCGCCCCGTACTTCCCGGAGGCGGTCGGCCTCCGGGAAGGCTGCGGCGATCCGTGCCCGTACCTCCGCGAGGCCGGCATTACCCGGCAGGCATGCCACCAGGTCCAGGTCCGCGTCCGGGAGGGCGCAGCCCATCGCTCGCGAGCCGGCCACGTGCAGGGCCGCCTCCGGCAGCGCCGCGGCGATCCTGTCCGCGATCCGCGTCGCGAATCCGGATGACACCGGGTCGGTGCCGGGGCCGCCCGGGCCGCCCGGACCGGCGGCCGGTCGTCGCGTCGGCTCCGGTTTCCGCTGCGCCCCGCCCGCCGAGGGCTCCGCCACCCAACGGACCTCGCCCGTGCCGAGCTTCACCGTCGCGCGGACCTCCATTGGCCCGTCCCCGCGCCGCGACAGCACGGCCAGGGTGTCCACGCGTACCGAACGACCGCCGCCGAGGCGGGCCGCGAGACCGGCCTCCGCGCGGATCGGGTCCTTGCTGCGGCCCAGGGTCAGGTGCGGGGTGTAGCCCTCGCTCCGGCCCCGGCACCCCGGGAACCTCTCCTCCAGGGCTCGCCGCAGCTCCTGCCACGGTGCGTCTCCGGCCGCCGCCGGGTCCAGCCACAGGGTCGGGCCGAAGCTGTGCACACCCTCAAGCCGGGCCGTGAACTCCGGTGTCCGCGCCGCGACTTCCGACAGCTGGGGCAGCGCCGCCTCGAAGGAGGACTCCGGTGCGAACCCGAACAGCAGGTTCACGTGCGCGGGCCAACGTCCCGCCTGCGGATCGTGTTCCCGTCGCACCGCCTCCACCGCCGCGTCGTGCGGGGGCAGCCACGCCACCGCCGTCCGTGCGGTCGGCCGTACGTCGAGCAGCGCAGCCCCCGCTCCGTCCGCCGGCCCGAATTCCAGCGTGGCCCCGACCCCGTAGTGGTCGGAGATGAACAGCCCTTCCGAAGCAGGAGAGTTGCCGCGCAGTGCGGCCTCCGTCACCCGGACTCCGCTCGCGCGCAGCAGGATCCGGTCCAGGCGCGAAGCGTGCCCGGTCAGCGAGCCCACGGCGGCAAGGGGGTTGGCGACCGGGTCGAAGGTGGGAGTCCCGTCCGCCGCCCCGTGCACCTCGTTCCAGGCGTCCCGGAGTCCCAGCGCGGCCGCCGGTCCCTCGGCGCCCGAGCGGCCGTCGTTGAAATCACCGAGCAGTGCGATCGTGTCCGCTTCGACGCCCGCCAACCCTTCCGATATCCGGGTCAGTTCGGTCGCGCGCCGGGCGGCCCCGTTCTCGGTGTGATCGCTCGTCAGATGGGTTGCCGCCACCACCAGCGGCCCGCCCGCTGTGTCCACGGTGACGGCGACGACCGCCTTGTGCGGTCCGAGCGCGTGCGCGCCCGCCTCCCGCACCGGCAGCCGGCTGAGCACCAGGAGCCCGCTCTCGGCCACGTCCCGTCCCCGGGGATCGGCGGCGACCGTGTACCCGGCCCGTACCCACGGCTCGGCGAGCAGCATGGCGAGCAGTTCCCGCTCCACCTCCTGGAGCGCGATCACATCGGCGTCGGCCGCCGCCAGGTCGGCCAGCAGGAGCGGCCTGCGCCGCGCGGTGGAGATGAGCGGGGCGTCGTACCGGTCCCAGAGCGTGTTCCACGTCAGCAGTCGCACCCGGGCGGGAGCCGCCCCGCGCGGCCCGCCCTCGGGCGCCGACCGCCAAGCGCCGTCGCCCGCCGGGTCCCACGCGTAGGGCGTCCGCGCCGTGAAGAACGGCGCCCGCAGCAGCCTCGGATCGCGGACCAGGCCGGCCGCGGTGCTGCCGATCAGGTCGATCCCCGTCGCCCGGTCCCACACCAGCTCGCCGTCGGCCTCGACGAACAGCACCCGGTGCCACGGGACGTCGCCGCCGGGCACGAACGAAGGCAGCGGGACCCGTTTGGGCGGCGCGCCGCGCTGGAGCAGTCCTAGCGTGAACCGCGCCGGGTCGAAGCGGGGGTCCCAGCGGACCTGGTGGTAGAGCTCTTCGCTGGTACGCATCAGCCGGCCTCGCCCGTCGTAGTGATCGTGCCCGCCGTGTCCTCGACGGTTCCACCCGCCCCGATGTACCAGGTCCGGTGGGCCTCGCCGGGGTACGGGGGCGCGAACCGGTGCAGCTGCGAGGTCAGCACGTCCGTCGGTACGGGGTGTGCGCGCTTGGCGTTGCGGCGCAGCAGCTCCGCTTCCTCGACGAGGACGACGGCGTGCGTGACCAGCGCGTTCCGCCGCCGCGCGACCGCACCGGCCAGCCCGCGCTGCTGCCGGGTGAGCGAGGTGGCGTCCCAGACCACGGTTGCGCCGCACCGGGCGGCGGCGGCCAGCGCCGAGTCGAGCCGGTCCAGCCCCTCGCGGAGCACGTCCGCGTTGTCCCGCTGATCAGATCGGGAACCCCGGGCCGTGCGCAGATCGTCGAGACTGATGTAGGCCTCCACCCCAGGCAGGGCGCGGGCGTACGTGCTCTTCCCGCTGCCCGAAGGGCCGGACAGCTGCACCAGCCTGGGGAAGGTTGCGCTGTCCCGCCACCGCCAGGTCGCCGCCACCGCCTCCTCCGGGCCCGTCAGCCTGCCCTGCCCGTAGGCCTCACGGGCCTCGGCCCAGCAGCGGTCCGCCGCGTCGGCGTCGCCGAGACCGGCAGCGGCCAGGGCTGCGCGCAGCCCGGCCCGCAGCGGCTCCAGCGGCGCGGGCCCGAGCAGCCCCGCCTCCTCGGCGCACAGGGCGGACCAGTCGACGGCTTCGGCGGCTTCTGCGGCAGCCACGGCTTCGACGGCCTTCCCGCCTCCGCCCCCACCCGGCGCGGCCGGCACCGCCCTCGCCAGCGCGTGCAGCACTCCCAGGTCGGCCGCCTCCGCCATCCGTACCAGCCCGGCGTGCCGTTCGGCGTCCGGGTAGGGGAACGGTCTGCGCAGCGCCGGATACAGGCCGACGAGGTCCGCGACCCGCCGTGCCGTGGCCATCGCGAGCGGCCCCGCTGCCAGCCGCGCCGCGAGCCGGGCCCGCGGTACGCCGTGCAGCGCGGCCGCCAGTATCCCGGCCAGCCGTTCCTCACCGGACCGCCGCACGCCCAAGCCGTCGATCCGCTCGGCCACTTCGGAGACGAGCTCCCCGACCCCGACCCCGACCCCGGCCTCCGTAAGTACGGGCTCGGCCCCCGTGCCGCCGTCCGCCATCCCCACCGCGCGCAGCAGCCCGGTCACATCCGGTTCCGCGCCCGACCGTACGTCCCACAGCACGGCCGCCGGCCCGAGCCCGTTCGGCACCACCTGCGCGTACATCCAGTGCGTGTCCGTCTGCACATGGCCGCCGCGCACCCACTTGGCCACGCGTCGCCCGAAGTCCGCCCGCTCGAAGCCCGCCACCGTCCGGACGACGTACCCCTCCTGGCGCGCGGTGTCGAGCCGCAGCTTGCGCAGCGCGCGCTCGTCGAAGACGCCGCGCCAGAGCACCCGCGGTGTGGGCACCCCGAGGCCGCGCAGGAAGGCCACGGTCCGGTCCCAGTCCAGGCAGTGGTCGCCGTCCCACACGGAGAACGCGTAGAACCACGCGTCGAGTTCCTCGTACGCCAGCGAATGGCGCGCGTACATGTTCTCCCCGCACACCCGCCAACCGGCCGGGATGCCACTGCCGATACGGCTCTGCAGCCCCTTCACCCAGGCACGCGACGGATGGTGGCCCGAGTCGAGCGAGCGCGCGTGCAGGCCGTCGGCGTAGAGGGTGGTGTTCTCACCGTCGAGCTTCTCGGTGACCACGACCTCCCGCCCGGCGAGGCCGTCGGCCCCTGTGGCCCGCAAGTCGTCCGAGGTCACACCCGGTGA
The DNA here is from genome assembly GCF_057834465.1 of Streptomyces sp. GL_140. NCBI lineage: Bacteria > Bacillati > Actinomycetota > Actinomycetes > Kitasatosporales > Streptomycetaceae > Streptomyces > Streptomyces sp. GL_140. Next base: position 1,011,275 of record NZ_CM174404.1, on the reverse strand, counting down.
CCAGGACAGATGCGTGGTCCGGGGGTAGTGGGTGCGCATGGTCCGCTCCTGCTCGACGACGGTGGTGCCCGGTCACTCTAGGTAGCCGGGCCCGGCCGGGCCAGCGAATATCGGCGCCCGTCCCACCGCGTGCGGGTCAGTACCCGATGGTGAACCGCTTGCCCGGGTGCGCGTCGCGCTCGATCTCGTCGACCAGCGCGACGGCGTAGTCCTCCGTGGAGATCAGGCTGTGGCCTTCGTCGTCCACGACCAGATCGTCGTCGCCCAGCCGGTAGGTTCCCGTCCGCTCGCCCGGCTCGATCCGCGCGGCCGGGCTGAGGTTGGTCCAGCGGACCTCCTCCACCGGCACGGTCCGCAGGAAGTCGAGCGCCTTCCCGTGCGCGTGCATGACGGCGAGGATGGGCTCGGGGATTCCGGCCTGGTCCCACACCAGGGGCCCGCCGGGGGTGCGGAGCGAGCCCGCTCCGCCCACGGTGATCACCCGGGGCCGGGATTCGTCCGCGCCGAGCGCCTGCACGCCGCCGATCAGCGATTTGACGGCGCTGACGAGGGCGCCGGGATCTCCGGGGCCCGGACCGAACGCGCTCACCACGACGTCCTGCCCGGCCGCCGCCTGGGTCACGGACGCGGGGTCGAGGACGTTGCCGCGTACGACCACGGCGGTGCCCGCGTCCGCGCCGGAGGGGCGTGCGGGATCGCGTACGACGGCCGTGACCTGGTGCCCGCGCCCGAGTGCTTCGTGCAGCACCCGGGATCCGATGGTGCCGGTCGCGCCGAAGAGTGCGATCTTCGCCATGGCGACTCCTGGGGGTGGAGGCTGTGGGGACCCCGGCCGGGGCCCGCCGGGCCCATCCAAGCGAATCCCGCCGCCCGCGCCCGGCAGCGCCACGCGGTCGGCACCGGACGGCCGACGAGGGACCGTCGGCAGCGGACCGTCGGCCGCGCACGGTCAGCCGCGCACGGTCAGCCGCGGCCGGTCAGCGGCACAGTGCCACGATCGCCGGGTCCACCGTCCCCCGGGCCGCCGCGCACAGCGGTGCCATGTCGTACGTGCGGTTCGGTGCGGGCCGCGGCTTACGGGGCTTCGCGGCCGGAGCCGCACCGGGCCCGGCGGCGGGCCGAGCGGGCTTGGCCCGCCAGGGCCGGTCCGGACTGTCGGGGCCGGCCTGCCGGTGCTGCCCCTCCGCCCCGCCCCGCCGACCGGACCCGGACCCCGACCCGGACACCGGATTTCCGACCTCCGGAGCGACGGACTGCTCCGGCGCGGTCTCGGGCAGGCGCCCCAACGGCCGCGCCTCCACGGTCGGTTGCGGCGGCAGCTCCGTCCGTACGCCCGTCGGCACCAGTCGCGTCCCGGGCGCTGCGCCCGGCGCGTCCGGCCGTACGGTCACACACCCGGCCGTCAGGGCGAGCGCGACAATGATCAGGGGCACCCACGGTCCCCGGCACGACTCCATGCGCCCACCCTGCCGCACGAATCCCCGGTCTCCCGCACGCCCTCACCCGCACGGGTGGCGGTGGGAACGCCGGAGCGGGCCGGGCCGGCGTGGCCCGCGCGGTGCCCCGTCAGCCGCAGGTCACGCTGTCGCGCGGGGTGTAGGTGGTTTTCATCGTCTGCCGCTTGACCTCTTGTCCGCCCTTGACGAACACCCGGTCCACGGCGACGTCGAAGCCCTCCAGCGGGGACTGCGGCTCGCACTTCGGGCCTGTGTCGGTGCGCGTGGCGGGCGGCTTGACGTTCGTGCGGGGACCCTTGGTCGCGCGTATCTCGTCGTACTGCTTGGTCCCCAGGAAGGTGATGGTGATCGAGGTGTCGGTCGCCTCGGCCTGGATGTAGAGGGCCTTGCCCGAGTCGTTGGCGAAGCGCAGGTCCAGGCTGTCCCAGGCGACGGTGGCCTCGCGGCCCTCCGGGTAGCGCTCGATGTAGAAGGAGTGGGCCCCGTACTCGACGGGCTTGACGCCCGAGAAGAACATCGCGTTGAAGACGGTGGTGGCGACCGCCGAGACCCCGCCGCCCGAAGCCTTCTCGTACTGGCCGTTGTTGATGATCAGGCCGTCGACGAAGCCGTTCTCCTCGGTCCGCTCGCCGACCCGGCCGTTGAAGCTCCACGTCTCGTCGGGCATCACGAGCGAGCCGTCGATCAGCTCGGCGGCCCGGCCGATGTTCGTCGTCCGGTACGGGGCCTTCTCGAACTCGACCGTGAAGGTGGACATCCGCTCCTTGATGCCGAGCTGTTCGAGGGTGTCCTTGGACAGCTTCGGCCGCACGGTCTCCGTGGCGACCTCGCCGGTACGCTCCGCCGCGCCCGTCCGGGTCAGCAGCGGCAGCACGGCGGCGCCGAGGCCCTGTTCGCTGATCCGGCGCCCGGGGGTGCCCTCCTCGGCGACGGCCACCCGCCCGGCGGAGTCCGTGCGCAGCTTGGCCTCGACCGGGCCCGGCGTGGCCAGGCGCAGCGGCCCGGCGAGCTCGGGGTCGGCGAGCAGCGCCTTGACGTCGAGGGCGGGGGCGAGGCGGCCCTGGCCGTCGTCCTCGAGGGAGAGGTGCTCGGCGAGGACGGCCGGGCCGACGGGTATGCGCCTGCCGTCCACGGTGAGGGTGACCGGCGCGGACACCGCGGGCTCGGCGAACTCCTTCAGCGCCCGCTCCGTCTCCTGCTTCCCGATACGGGGCTCCGTGCGCCGGACGGGCAGATCGACGGGCTCCCCGGCCGCGGCGGCGGTCCGGGGATAGGCGGAGCGCAGCACTTCGAGGGAGCCGTCGACATCGAGGGCGGTGCCGGTGACCGGGGCCACCGCCTTGGCCCTGCCCTTCTCGAAGGAGACCGCACCCTCCCGGGCCTGCTGCCCGGTCTTGGCCCCGATCCCGTCCAGCGTGGCGCGGGCCGTCCCCTCGTCGAGCCGGACCACCGGTTCGACGTCGGGATCACCGGAGGAGAACAGCCGCCCGATCACGCTGACGGGGCCGGATCCGGAGCGCGCCGCCCGGTCGGCGGTGGCGCCCGTGTCCAGGGACAGTCCGAGGGTGCCCGGGTGCGTCCGCTCGGAGCGCTCCCCGATCCGCAGCCCCAGCGGAGCCGCTGCGGACGGGCCGAGCTCCCGGTCCAGGGTCTGCCGGGCCTCGGCGCGGCTCATCCCGCCTATGTCGACTCCGCGCACCTTCGTACCGGCGGCGACCTCCTCGCCCGCCAGCAGCAGACCGGCGGCGTACAGCCCACCGAAGCCGAGGACCGCGGCGCCGCCGGCCACTCCCGCGACACCCGGCACGGACCACCGCTTACGGGTGGCCGCTCGGGTGCCCGTACGGCGTGCGCGTCGCATGTCGGGGTCTCTCCTCGCTCCGGTGACGTGGTCGGACCGGCGATTTTTCAGGCCGCCAGTCCGCTCCCGAAACCTACCAAGATCCATGTAACCAGGTAATAAGGAGGTATAGGACTGGTAAAGGAGATGGAGTGCTCTCCGTAACCCTGGAGGCGTCCGCGCTGTTGCACAGACGACGGGTCCACCCACGGTGAACGCCCCTACGTTGATGGGAGTCCGATGCCGCAGCTGACCGACGAGGCCACGAAGAACGACGCGGTTGCCATCACGGCCCCGAGCACCTGGATGACGCCGGAGGAGTACGGGGCCTCGCGGGCCGCGCTCTGGGCCGGCGCCGTCGTCCTCGTCACCGACTCGCAGGGGCGCGTGCTCCTCCAGAGCGTCGACTACCGCTCCGACCGGCTGCTGCCCGGCGGCGCGGTGGACGCGGCCGAGGCCCCGTCCGCGGCGGCCGCCCGCGAAATGCGCGAGGAGCTCGGAGTCGAGGACCGCTACCCGCGCGGCCTCGCCGTCGACTGGATCCCCGCCGACGCGCCCGGGTTCCCGCCCGCGATGCGCTTCCCCGGGGAGATCCTGCACATCTTCGACGGGGGCACCTGGACCAGGGAGCGGATCGACTCCGTCCGGCTCCCCGCGCAGGAGATCACCGGGATCCACTTCGCCGAGCCCGCCGACCTGCCCGGCCTGATGGACGCGGGTGACGCCCGCCGCGCCCTCAGCGCCCTGCGGGCGCGGATCAACGGCGGCGGCACCGCCCTGCTGGAGGACGGCCGCCCCACCGCGCCCACCGCCCTGGACCGGCTCGGCGTCCTGCGCACCCGCCGCCCGCGCCAGCACGGCACGTGGCACCCGGGACCGACCCCCGTCCCCGCGCACCTGACGCCACGGGACCCGGCCGGCTGGCTCTTCGCCCCCGACGGCCGGGTCCTGCTGCTCATCACCCGCGCCTGCGGCACGGCGCACCTGCCGTCCCCGGAGGCGGGCACCACCACGGGCGCCTTCCCGCTGGGCCACCGGTACGCCGACCAGTGCGCGCACCCCCGTACCGCCGCCCGGCTCACGGCGGTGCCACCGGGTCCCGACCCGGCGTACGCGCGCCTCCTGGCCACCCCCGAACAGGTCCGCGAACTCAGCGACTGGGGCCCGGCGGGCCTGGAGGAGCTCGCCGCCGTCCACGCCGCCCGCACCCGGCTCTCCCTGCCCTGCCCGCCCCGCACCCCGCCGACGGAACTCCCGCAGGAGGGCCTGCGCTGGTGACCCCCGCCGAGCGCGCGGCACCGCTCAATCCCCGGTCCGCGGCCCGCGGTCCCGCAGCATGGGGGGATGAGCGAGACTGCGATCACCTACACCGTGTACGTCCAGGCCGACCCCGCCCGGGTGTGGCAGGCCCTGACCGAGCCCGCCTTCACCCGCCGCTACTGGGGGCTCGACTTCGAGACCGACTGGCGGGTGGGATCGACCATGGACTGGGTGGAGCGCGGGGCGCGGACCAGCGATCCGGAACAGGTGGTCCTGGAGTGCGTGCCGCACCGACGGCTCGCGTACACCTGGCACACCTTCACTCCGCAGTGGGCGGCCTCCGTCGGCATCGGCGAGGAACTCCGCGCCGAGCTGGCGCGCGAGCGGCGCACGAAGGTGACGTACGAGATCGAGCCGGTCGGGGACACGCTCGCGCGGCTGACCATCCTCCACGAGGACTTCGAACCGGGCGGCACCCTCATCGGCATGTGCGGCCGCGCCTGGCCGATGCTGGCGTCCAGCCTCAAGACCCTCCTGGAAACCGGCGCCCCGCTGCCGGAACAGGGCCACGCCAACGTCCAGGGCGCGGGCGGATACGAGAGCCACGGGACGGGCAGCTAGGCCGCCTCTCTCGGACCCCGGCAAGATCCGAAAGAGACGGCCCAGGAGGATCCGATCGCGTGCGCCACCCTCCCGCGTCGGGCCGGGGACCGGCCTGTGATCATGGTCGGGAGACCACCGACCGGGAGCGCTGATCCGCCGACATGCCACTCGAACTCGCACACCACCGTGCCGTCCTCACTGCCGCGGGGCGGGACCCCGGGCCCGGGCCCGCCCGCCGATCCATTGCCGCCGAGTCCTCCTGTGCCGAGCGGGTGACCCGGTGAAACTCGCCGAGATCCTGGACGCGGCCGCCACCGGCCGCTTCCCCGCGCCCGACGGAACCACCACCGTCGTGCCGCAGCAGAACCCCCGCGACGCCGGGGTGCTCGCCTTCACCGCGCACTCCGTGGTCTTCACCGACGAGGACCCCGACTGGGTGCGGTCCACGCTGGCCGCCATGGACTGCGACGGCCTCGCGGCCACCATGAACCCGCGCTTCCTCGTCGCGCTGCTGGACCGCACCGGCCGGACCCACGACACCACCGACCTGCTCACGGTCGCCGAGGCGCTCCCCGGCGAGCCCGCCCTGGAACTGCGGGAGATCGAGGATCCGGACCACCCGCGGGTCCGCCGGGCCCTGGGCCGCCGCGACGACGTACGGGTCTGGGCGACCCCCACCGGCGGGGGAGTGGTGATACTCGGCCGCGGGGTGGCGGGCCGCTGGGAGACGGCCATCGAGGTGGACGAGGCCGCCCGGCACCGGGGACTGGGCCGCGAGCTGGCCCGCGCCGCCCGGCACCTGGTTCCGGACGGGTCGCCGCTCTGGTCCCAGCAGTCCACCGGCAACACGCGCAGCATCCGCGCGTTCCAGGCCGCCGGGTACCGTCCGGTCGGCGCGGAGGCCCTGATGCTCGCTCCGGTCCGGCCGGAGGGCCGGTCGGCTCCGGCCTGAGGGAACGGCCCGGATGCCACCCTGACCACCGGCCGTTCACCGGAGTCGTGTGGAATGGAGGCATGGGGAGAAGCGAGTACCAGATACGCCAGGAGGGCGGCCCGGTGAACCGGCCCGAGGGGACGACCGCGGCCGTCGCGGCGCCCGGGCAGCTGCCCGGGCAGCCGTCCGCCCAGTCGTCCGCGGAGCAGCCGCCCGGGCAGCCGGCCGAGCAATGGCGCTACGCCCGGTACCTGGAATCCCTGGCCGCCGTGTCCGGTGAGCCTGCGGAAGCCGAGGCCGTGGCCGCCGTCCTGCGCGATCCGGACCCGGTGATGGCCGAGAGCGCGGTGGTCACGCACCTGGACCGGCGGGCGGCCGGGCTCCTGGCCGACGAGGCCTTCCCCGCCTGGGCGCGGGCCGTGGGCGACGTCCTCGTAGGACGTACCTTCGCCGCCCGCCGGCTGCGGGAGTGGACCCTGCTGAAGGACATCACCCGGGGGGATCCCTGGTCGCCGGGGGAGCTGCTCGCCGCCTCCGATTGGTGTCAGCGCACGGCGGCCCAGTCGCTGCACGTGGACGAGGCCCTGCGGTTGCTCGCCGCCGAGGCGCGTACCCGACGCGTCCGCAACGCGGCGGCCCAGCGGCTGCTGCGACGGGCGGCGTGACCCCGTAGGCGGCACGCCGCTCACAGTCCGCGCGGGACATGACGAAGGTGCCGTCCCCCCAGGGGGACGGCACCTTCGCTCACCGAGCCACCGCGTCGCGGTCTCCCGCTACTTCGTGCCCCGTCGCACCCGGGCCGCCGCGCGGGCCTCCGCGGCCTGCCGGGCCTCGATGGTCTTACGGGACTCCTTGCCCTTGCCGGGCCTGCCGGGCCGGGTCCCGATCCCGCGGAAGCCGAGTTCCGTGCCCGAGGGCCGGCCCTTGGCGTCGGTGGCCGCGGCGCCGGCCAGCGGCACCCCGGACGGGGCCTTCGCACCGGTGATCCGGCTCAGCGCCGCCTCGCCGGAGCGGACCTGGGTGATGGTCGGGCGGATCTTGGCGTCGGCCATCAGGCGGACGATGTCGCGCCGCTGGTTCGGGGTGACCAGGGTGACGACCTTGCCGGACTCCCCGGCCCTGGCGGTACGGCCGCCGCGGTGCAGGTAGTCCTTGCTGTCGGCCGGCGGGTCCACGTTGACCACGAGGTCGAGGTCCTCGATGTGGATGCCGCGGGCGGCGACGTTGGTGGCGACCAGGACGGTGAGCAGGCCGTCCTTGAACTGCCCCAGGGTCCGGGTGCGCTGCGGCTGCGACTTCCCGCTGTGCAGCCCCTCGGCCCGTACGCCCATGGCCCGCAGGTGCTTCACGAACTGGTCGACCCCGTGCTTGGTGTCCAGGAACATCAGCACCCGGCCCTCGCGCGCCGCGATCTCGGTCGCGGCCGAGACCTTGTCGGCCGCGTGGATGTGCAGCACGTGGTGGTCCATCGTGGACACGGAGGCGGACTGCGGGTCCACGGAGTGACCGACCGGGTCCTTGAGGTACCGCTGGACCAGCTGGTCGACGTTGCGGTCCAGGGTGGCCGAGAACAGCATCCGCTGACCGGCATGGTGCACCTGGTCGAGGATCTCGGTTACCTGCGGCATGAAGCCCATGTCGCACATCTGGTCGGCCTCGTCGAGGACCACGATCTTCACGCGCTCCAGATGGACGTCGCGCCGCCCGATCAGGTCGCTGAGCCGCCCGGGGGTGGCCACCACGATCTCGGCGCCGGTGCGCAGCGCGCCCGTCTGCTTGCCGATCGACAGACCGCCGACGACCGTGGCGATGCGCAGCTTCAGGGCGTGCGCGTACGGGGAGAGCGCCTCGGTCACCTGCTGCGCCAGTTCGCGCGTCGGTACGAGGACCAGGGCGAGCGGCCGCTTCGGGTCCGCCTGCTGTCCTGCCGTCCGGGCCAGCATGGCCAGGCCGAAGGCGAGCGTCTTGCCCGAGCCGGTCCGGCCGCGGCCGAGGATGTCACGTCCCGCGAGGGAGTTGGGGAGGGTCGCCGCCTGGATCGGGAACGGCTTCGCCACCCCCTGGTCGGCCATCGTCTTCACCAGCTCAGGGGGCAGGCCGAGCTCCGAGAAGGACTCCACCGGCGGCAGCGCCGGCGTGGTCGTCCGGGGCATGGAGTACTCGCCCTGGGGGCCGAGGGTGCGGGGGGTCTTGCCGCCGCCCTTCGAGCCGCCCTTCGGGCTTGCCTTGGCTCCGGCCTTGATGCCGAAGCGCCCATGAGCCGACGGGTTCTTCATGCAGAACCTTCCGTGAGACGAACAGGATGTTCGAGAGTGCGACGAGAACGTCGCGAAAAGTCGAATTTTACCATTGGGACTAAGGGGCCACGGGCCCGAGCTCCGCGGCCCGCACCCGGTCCAGATGGGCGGTGACCTCGGCCGTCGCCCTCCCGAACCAGTCCGCGATGACGGCGATCTCGTCCGGGGAGTACTCGGCGAACACCGCGCCGAGGCGCGCGTAGAAGGGCTCGTAGACGGCGAAGACCCTGGCGGCGGCCGCAGGGTCGGCGACCACCCGGACCCGGCGCCGGTCGGAGGGGTCGGGCTGCCGACTGGCGTAGCCGGCGCGCTCCAGGCGGTTGAGGACCCCCGTCACGGCCCCGGTGGTGAGGTTCGTGAGCTCGGCGAGGTCGCCCGCGCCGAGCGGGCTGTCCCCGGCGCCCAGGATGTGGCCCAGGCAGGTCAGGTCCGTGACGTTCAGCCCCAGCAGCTGCGCCACCTCCTGCTGGCCGAGGATGCCGAGGGCGACGTACCGGTCCATGCGCGACAGCGCCTCCTGGACCGTGGCCGCGGGGCGGGGCTTGCCCTGCACGCAGATACTCCTTAGCATCTAAGTTACTTAGCTCGTGAGATAAATGGTTTTCTCCGTGAGGGAACGCCATTCGAGCCTACTGAACCAGGGGAGAACGATGAGCGCTCACGGCCATGTGGACCTCGGGCACACCGTGGCCGGCTGGACCGGCACGGCGATCGCCCTCGTGGGCTGTACGGCGGCGGGCGCGTCCCTGTGCGCGTCCTGGGCCCCCGGCATCTGGATCGGCCTCGCGGTCGTGGTCGTGGCGGGGATCGTCACCTGGCTGCTGCACCTCGCCGGCTGGGGCAAGCCGAGCGGCCCCCGTCCGCAGGACCAGTGGGACTGGCGGGTCCGCGACACCGCCGCGCACGCCGGTCACTCCGACTGCCTGGGCTGCCGGGTCGGCGGGCCGAGGAGAGCGGGCACGGCAGCCGTTCGGTCTCGTTCCGCCGCGTCGTTGCCCGCCGCGGACGGCAGCGCCTGAACATCGGTGCGAAGTGCCCCCCGGGCCCGTGTGAAGGCCTCGTCCCTCGTATTACGGACGGGGCGGAGAAAAGTTCGAATAGCGGGAAGCACCCCGGTTGGCCGCGCTTGGCGTGTGCTCGAGCCGATCAATGGGCAGGATCGGGACCGGCCGCGTGTGCGGCCGGTGGAACGTTGTGAAGGATCAGTACAGATGGCAACAGGCATCGTGAAGTGGTTCAACTCGGAGAAGGGGTTCGGGTTCATCCAGCAGGACGACGGCGGTCCCGACGTGTTCGTGCACTTCTCCGCCATCCAGACCACCGGCTTCAAGGAGCTGGCGGAGGGGCAGAAGGTCGAGTACGACGTCACGCAGGGGCCCAAGGGCCCCCAGGCGGAGCAGGTGGTGGGCCTCTAACGCCGCTTCACGAGCCCGGCAAATGACGCGAGCCCCGTCCGGTCCTCGGGCGGGGCTCACGCACGTGCGGCGCGGACCGGTAGCGTGGGCCGGATGATGACGGGCACGCCGGACACCCGGCTGATCGTGTTGCGCGGCAACTCCGCCTCCGGCAAGTCCTCGGTCGCGGAGGAGATCCGGGACCGCCACGGCCGCGGCATCGCGCTCGTGGGCCAGGACACCCTGCGGCGGGTCGTTCTGCACGAACGCGACACCCCCGGCGCAGCGAACATCGGACTGATCGGCAGCGTGGCGCGGTACGCGCTGGACCACGGCTTCCACGTCATCGTCGAGGGGATCCTCCACGCGGACCGCTACGGGCCCATGCTCGACGCCCTGCGCCGGGCCCACCGGGGGCGGACCCACTTCTACTACCTCGACGTGCCCTTCGAGGAGACCGTGCGGCGCCACGCGGGCAAGCCCAGGGCCGCCGAGTACGGGGAGGCCGAGATGCGCGAGTGGTACCGGCCGCTGGACCTGTTGCCCGGGGACTGGGAGAGCGTCGTCGGGGTCGAGGACTCCTTGGAGGACACCGTCACCCGGGTGATGGAGGAGACCGGCCTGACGTCCGGCTGACAGACCGCTCAACCGGCCCGGTGCAGGGCCAGCAGCAGCGGCCAGATCCGGTCCGCCAGCTCGGCCGGGTCCGCCAGGTCCGCCGGGAACTCGCCGTGCAGCCAGTCCGCGAGGACGCCGGTGAAGGTGGCCGCCACCGCCGAGGCGACCAGGTCGGGCCGGGGTGCGCCGACCGCCGCCCGCTCGGCCCGGCTTCGGGCGCGCAGCTCCCGGTACAGGCGCTCGCCCAGCGGGCCGCCGCCGCCCGGCAGGAGCAGGGTGCGGTAGAGCGGGGCCCGGTCGGCGACGCCGGCGAGGAACTCGGCCAGCGCGGCGGGCGGGCGGGCCGGGGCGGGCGCCGAGGGCCCCGTCTGCCAGGCGTGCAGGGCGTCGACCGCCGCGTGCACGACTTCGGCGCACGCGTCCACCGCGAGCCCGGTGAGGTCCTCGTAGTGCAGGTAGAACGTGGCGCGGCCGACGCCGGCCCGGCGGACCACCGCCGAGACGCTGACCTCGGCGAGCGGCCGGTCCGCGCATTCCGCGAGGAGGCTTTCCCGCAGCCGAGCCGTCGTGCGGGCGGTACGGGGGTCGGTGCGCGGCCGGCCGGACGTCACGCGGCGAGCAGCGCCGCGCCCAGGGCGAGGGCGGCGGGCAGGGCCTGGGCGATCAGGATCCGGCGGTTGGCGGTCGCGGCTCCGTACACCCCGGCGGCGATCACGCAGACGAGGAAAAAGACCTGCGTGGCCAGTGAGCCGATGACCAGCGACCAGACCAGGCCGGCGGCGAGGAACCCGTTGTAGAGGCCCTGGTTGGCGGCGAGCGTGGCGGTCAGGCGGGCGGTCTCGGCGTCGAAGCCGGACAGGGCCCGGCCTGGCGGCCGCTGCCACAGGAACATCTCCAGCACCAGGAAGTACGCGTGCAGTGCGGCGACGAGGCCGATGAGGATCGATGCGACCGCGTGCACGGCCACCTCCCTGGGGACGGGGTGAGTGAAGACCGGTCCATCCGACTTCCTGGACAACTGTACAGGAAGTGCGGTCGCGGTCCGAGCCCCGCGACGCGGATACCCTGGCCGCATGACTGCGCTCGTATATGAAGACTTCGGCACCGGACGACACCGCGAGGCCTCGCTGATCCGGCACGCGCTCGGCAGCGTGCACGACGAGGCGCTGGTCGCGGGCCTGGCGGGCGGGATCGGCTTCATGTACTTCGTCTTCGAGTACGCCGGCCGCCCGCCGATGCCGACGATCGTCGCCCAGGCCCACCCCGACCCCTGGGTCCAGGTGGCCCTCGGCCGCCTGAACATCCCGTACGAGGCCACGCGCAGCGCCAGGCCCCGCTGGAACCGGGTCGAGGCTGCTCTCGACGCCGGCGCTCCGGTGTTCTGCACCGTCAACAGGTCCGCCCTGCCCTGGCACGGCCCCGCCGCCGTGGCCGAGCTGGCGGCCGCGGATCCGTACGTGGTGGTCGTCGTCGGCCACGAAGGCGACACCTTCTACGTGGAGGACGGGGCGGCGACCCCCTACGCGATCGGCCGCGAGGAGTTCGGCGCCGCCTGGTCCGGACACAAGAAGGGCCGCCACCAGATGGTGGTGACCACCGGCAAGCCCGCCGGGGAGCCGGACCTGGACGCCGCGATCGCCCACACCGTCGGCCGCCTCACCGGCCCGGTGCTCGGCAACCACTTCGACGTCAACTTCGGCTTCTCCGGCATGGAGAAGTTCGCCGCGCAGCTGCGCGACACCACCACGAAGGCGGGCTGGGAGCGCCGGTTCGCCACCCCCGAGGCCTTCGCGCTGGGCACCGGACGGATGCACGCCTGCCTGGAGGAGGAGTGGACCGCCCAGGGCGCCACCCGGCCGCTGTACGCGGACTTCCTCGACCTCGCCGGGCACGCGCAGGCGGCCGGACTCTTCCGGAGCTCCGGCGAGCAGTGGTCGCGACTGGCCGAGCTGGCCCGTACGGCCGACCCGGAGTCGGACGCCGCCGCGCGGCGGGAGCTCTTCGACGCCTGCGCGGAGCTGGTGGACGGAGCCCTGGCGCTGGAGCGGGAGGCGGTCGGAGTGCTGCCGCAGGCCGCGCCGACCGCTTAGGCGGGGCAGGCGCAGGTCGTAGGCCGTAGGAGGGTGCGCGGGCGCGAGGGTGCGTCAAAGGTTGAGTTGCTCAATTTTTGACGCGGTGCAACTGACGGGCGTACGGTGGCTCGTCAACGACGCCTCCGCGCTGGTGCTGCTGCGCTCCGCGATCGCCGCGATGGCCGGAACCGTCTCCCTGGTCGGGGTCGCCGGGAACTTCCTCTTCTCCGTGGCCGTCGCCACCGTGGTGGGGCTGGTCGTCGGCCTCGTCAACGTCCGGGTCCGGGCCCTGCTCAAGGACAGCCTGCTGAACACGGCGATCTCCTTCGTCGTGCCCTTCGTCGCCTTCCTGCCGGCCGAGGAGTTCCGGGCCTCCGGGGTGCTCGCGGTCGTGGTCGCCGGCCTGGTCACCGGGCACCAGAGCCCGCGGTTCCTCAGCGCGCAGGACCGGCTGACCGAAGCCATGAACTGGCGCACCCTCGCCTTCCTGCTCGAAAGCGCGATCTTCCTCCTGATGGGCCTCGGCCTCAAGAGCCTCCTCGACGAGGTCGAGGCGGAGGGGCTGAGCGCCCCGCGCGCCCTGCTCATCGGTCTCGCGGCCGCAGCCCTGGTGATCGTCGCGCGCATGGTGTTCGTCGCCCCGCTCATCGCCTCCGTGCGCAAGGACGCGCAGCGGGCCGCCGAGAAGAAGCCGCGGCTCGACTGGCTGATGGACCGGCTCGGCGCCCCCGAGGCCGAATGGCACGGCATCCCCGGGCGGCCCCGCAGGGCCCTGTCGCCCCGGCGCAAGCAGCAGATGAAGGAGCGGGTCACCCGTGCCTCCGCCGATGTGGACTTCAAGGTCAACGAAAGCCTCGGCTGGCGCAGCGGAGTCGCCCTCGCCTGGGCCGGGATGCGCGGAGCGATCACCGTCGCCGCCGCCCAGACCCTGCCCGCGGACACCCCCTACCGCCCCCAGCTGCTGCTGATCGCCTTCGTCGTCGCCACCACCACCCTGCTCCTCCAGGGCCTGACCCTGCCCTCCGTCATCCGGGCGGTGAAGATCCCCGGCGATGACCCGGACCGGCTGCGCGACGAGTACCAGCGGCTGCTCGCCGAGATCGCGACCGTGGGCCGGGGCGTACTGGAGGAGCCGGGCCTCGCGCGCGGCGACGGCAGCCCGTACACGCCGGGCGTGATCACCAAGGTCCGCGAGGACGCCCGGCTGGACACCGCCGGGAGCGTCCCCGTACGGCAGGACGATCGCGAGCAGTACGTGGACCTGCGGCTCGATGTCATCGCGGCCGCGCGGGACGCCGTACTGGCCGCCCGCTCGACCGGCGTGTACAGCTCCCAGGCCATCAACCAGGCCCAGAACGCGCTGGACCTGGACGAGGCCCGGCTCCAGCGGCTCGGCGGCTGGGCGAACGGCTCGGGACACTGAGCATCCGGACCCAGAGGACAGGGGACCGGGGATCGGGACCGGGGGTCCGGACGCGGTGCCCGGCGCGCCGAGGTGCTATCCGGCCTCCTCGACCGTGATCGCCGACACCGGGCACGCGCGGGCGGCCTCGCGCAGCAGCGGGCTGCCGCCGCCGTCCTCGCGCCCCGGCAGCAGCGCGCCGAAGCCGTCGTCGTCCTGGGTGAACACCCCGGGAGCCGTCAGGGCGCACTGACCGGCCCCGATGCAGACGCCCGTGTCGATGGAGATGTGCGCGGAGGGCATCGGGCTCCTCACCACGCCACAGGGAGTTCGAGCATGCCCTGGATGGTGTCCCCGGGCTTGAACGGGATCAGGTCCGGCTCAGTGGCCAGCCGCAGCCCCGGCAGCCGCTCGAAGAGGGTGCCGAGCGCGATCTCCATCTCGGCCCGGGCCAGGTTCTGACCCAGGCACTGGTGGATGCCGAAGCCGAAGGCCAGGTGGTGCCGGGTCGGCCGGTGCCAGTTTAGGTCGTCGGGCTGGGCGAAGACGGCCTCGTCGCGGTTGATCACGGAGGTGGAGAAGATCACCCCGTCGTCGGCGCGCACGGTGACCCCGCCGATCTCGATGTCCTCCCTGGCCACGCGCAGCATGCCGTCCGCGATCGACAGGAACCGCATCAGCTCCTCCACCGCCGCCGGCATCAGGGCCGGTTCGGTGCGCAGCTCGGCCAGTTGCTCGGGGTGGTTGAGCAGGGTGAAGGTGCCGAGCGAGATCATGTTGGCGGTGGTCTCGTGCCCCGCGATCAGCAGGATCGCGGCCAGCGAGACCAGTTCCTCGACATCGGTCTCCCCGGTTTCCAGCCGCTGGGTGATCAGTTCGTCCAGCAGCCCGTCGCCCCGGTGCTCGCGCTTGTGCCCGATGAGCTCGCGGAGATAGCCGTTGAGCTGGTCGCGGGCGTCCTCCACGTCGGCGACGTCCGGTCCGCGCAGCAGCCGCCGCGACTGGCTCTCGAAGAACTCGTGGTCCTCGTACGGGACTCCGAGCAGCGCGCAGATCACCATCGACGGCACCGGCAGGGCGAAGGCGCCGACCAGCTCCGCGCGCGGGCCGGCCGCGACCATCTCGTCGATCAGCCGGTCCACGGTCTCCTGGATCCGGGGCCGCAGGGCGGCGGTCCGCTTCAGCGAGAAGCTCGGGATCAACATCCGGCGCTGGGCGTTGTGCTCGGGGTCGTCGACGCCGAGCAGGGCGGTGGTCCGCTTCTGCAGGCCCCTGAACCGCCGGGTGGGGGTCGGGAATTCGGGGTTCAGGCGGTCGGAGGAGAGCCGGCCGTCGGAGAGCAGGGCCCGCGCTTCGGCGTGCCCGGAGACCACCCACACGGAGCGGCCGTCGAAGAGCGTGACCCGGGAGAGCGGCCGGCCGGTCCGCAGCGGCTCGTAGGCGGCCGGCGGGTGGTAGGGACAGGTCCGGTCCTGGGGGAAGGCAACAGTTTTCTCGGACATTGAGCACCTCGCACGCGGTGGTTCCGTTCTGCCGAAACCCATTACATGCCTCAGGCACCTATCCGATCCATGTGACTTTCGGCCAGATTGCTGGGCTTCGCCTGGATGGCTCAGAGGTGCGGGTCCAGGAACGCGCGGAACTCCTCGCGCGTCATCGGCCCGGCCTGGGTCGCGACCGCCTCGCCGCCCTTGATCAGGACGGCGGTCGGAGCACCGGTGACCTCGTACCGCTTGGTCTGCGCGGGACAGCGGGTGATGTCCGTACGGACGGCCGTCAGTCGCGTCCCGTACTCCTGGGCCAGCTCGGCGACGACCGAGTCCATCGCGCGGCAGGCCTCGACGGCCTTCGGCCAGCTGCCGCAGAAGTAGGCGAGCACGGGCCCGTCCGTCATGCCGAGGATGAACTCGAACTCCTGGTCCTCCAGTGGCTGGTGTACCAGACGTGCCATGGGTGGTGCTCCGCTCCGTGTGCCGTGCGATCCGAAAGGTGGCTCCCATCATCGCCGGTCGGTCGCGATGGGTGTCCCACCCGTCCGACCAGGGCATTGTCAGTGCCGTCTGTGAAGCTGAGCGGTATGGACGACAGGATGCTCCGGCGCCGGGTCTACGGCGCCGATCACGATGACCCCGACCCGGGTCCGCTCCAGGGGCACGCCTACGGCGAGCTCGTCGGCGGTCCGCTCGACGGGCTGCTGCTCGACATCACGGGCTGGAGCGGGCCGCAGCTCGCCGAGGAGGCCAGGCTCGCGACGGAGATAGGGCGCTACGGTCCGGGCGGCCGGGCGCACTACCGCCGTCGCGAGCAGGATCCCGGCCGCTGGGACTGGACGGGCGACAGCCGCTGAGGCCGGGTCAGCGGGTGGCCGCGGCCCGGCTCACGCTGCGGGCCCACATCACCAGAGGGACCTGGAGCGGCAGCCGGCCGACCGTGACGGCCCGCACGGCGGGGGAGCGGCGACGGGCGTCGGCGGCCATCTTGACGTTCGCGGGGAAGACGCCGACGAAGAACGCCGCCGTCGCCATGGCCGCGACGCGGCGGGTGCGCGGGTGGGCGACCCCGGCGGCCAGGGCGAGCTCCGCGACGCCGCTCGCGTACGTCCACCGGCGCGGGCTGCCGGGCAGCGCGCTCGGCACGATCGCGTCGAACTGCTTCGGGACGACCGCGTGCGCCACCGCGGCACCGGCCAGCAGGCCGGCGAGCAGCATGGGTGAGGAAGGTGTGCGCGGCATCGGGGGATCCTCTCGAAGGGGCCTGGGCCCGGCGATCCTACTCGCCGGTAGCGTCGGGTGGGCGAGCCTTCGGCGGTTGCGGTTGGCAGTCCCGGAAGATTCTCTGAAGAATTTCCGGGGGAGCTGTCGATCCGGGCGTCTCCCGTTCGACGCAAGGGTGAGAGGCGGGGAAAGCCCCCGTCCTTCCCGACCGAGGAGTCACCATGCCGCGCTTCCTTTCGATGGTCCGCATCGACGAACAGAGCTTCACCCCCGACACCCCCTTCCCGGCGGACTTCGAGCAGCGCATGGGCGGGCTGCTGGAGGAGATCACCAAGGCCGGGGTCATGCTGGACACCGCCGGGCTGCTCCCCACCTCCGAGGGGACCAGGGTCACCTGGTCCGGCGGCAAGCTCAGCTACACCGACGGCCCCTTCACGGAGACCAAGGAGGTCGTCGGCGGATACGCCCTGATGCAGTGCAAGGACAAGGACGAGGCGCTGGAGTGGACCAAGCGCTTCCTGGAGGTCCACCCGGAGAACTGGACGGTCGGCATCGAGCTCCGCCAGATCGACGAGGGCCCCGGCGGTCCGCAGGCCTGATCGTCTTCGCGAGCCTGGCCGTCTTCGCGAGGCCCGACCGTCCTCGCGTTTGCCCCGCCTCGTCACGGCTGCTCTGATGGGTGGCCGTGACGGCAGTGAATACGACCCGAGCGGTCGAAGCGGTGTTCAGGATCGAGTCCGCCCGGATCATCGCGGGCGTGGCCCGCATCGTGCGCGACGTCGGCATCGCCGAGGAACTGGCGCAGGACGCGCTGGTCGCCGCGCTGGAACAGTGGCCGCAGTCGGGTGTCCCGGACAAGCCGGGCGCCTGGCTGATGGCCACTGCCAAGCACCGCGCCATCGACCTCGTCCGCCGCAAGGAGACCTACGCGCGCAAGCTCGCGGAGGTCGGCCGCACCCTGGAGGACGAGCCGCCGGCCTCGGAGTCCGCAGAGCTCGCCGATCCCGAGGCCATCGACGACGACCTGCTGCGGCTGATCTTCACCGCCTGTCACCCCGTCCTCGCCACGGACGCCCGGATCGCTCTCACCCTGCGCCTGATGGGCGGGCTGACCACCCAGGAGATCGCCCGCGCCTTCCTGACCTCCGAGCCCACGGTCGCCCAGCGCATCGTCAGGGCGAAGCGGGCCCTGGCCAAGGCGGCGGTGCCCTTCGAAGTCCCGTACGGGGCGGATCGCGAAGAGCGCCTCGCCTCCGTGCTGGAGGTCATCTACCTCGTCTTCAACGAGGGCTACTCGGCGACCGCGGGCGACGACCTGGTCCGGCCCGCCCTCTGCGAGGACGCCCTGCGCCTCGCCCGCGTCCTGGCCGGCCTGATGCCCAAGGAACCCGAGGTCCACGGGCTGGCGGCGCTGCTGGAGTTCCAGGCCTCCCGCATCGCCACCCGCACCGGCCCGGTCGGCGAGCCGGTGCTGCTCGCCGACCAGAACCGGGCAAGGTGGAACCGCATGCTGATCCGGCGCGGTGTCGAAGCCCTGGGCCGCGCCGGCACCGGCCCCTACTCGATCCAGGCCGCCATCGCCGGTTGTCACGCCGACGCCGTCCGGTACGAGGACACCGACTGGCCTACCATCGCCGCCCTCTACGGGCGCCTCGTCCAGCTCGTCCCCTCACCGGTGATCGAGCTCAACCGGGCCGTCGCCGTCTCCATGGCCGAGGGGCCGAGGGCGGCGCTCCCGCTGGTGGACGCCCTGGCCGCGGAACCGGCCCTGCGCTCCTACCACTTGCTGCCCAGCGTACGGGGCGACCTGCTGGAAAGGCTCGGCCGCCCGGCGGAAGCCCGAGCGGAGTTCGAGCGCGCCGCCTCGCTCACGCACAACGCCCGCGAACAGGCCCTGCTGCGCGAGCGCGCGGCCCGGCTGGCCGACTAGGCCGTAGCCGTTCCCGACGGACTTCGGCGTCTCAGGGGCGCCGGGCGAACGCCGCCACGTCGAGCGGGGTACGGGCCACCGGCCGGCGCGGCGAAGTCAAGGCGATCGGCCGACGGAAGGAGCCGTGACGGGCGATCTCCCGGACCGTCTCGCGCAGCGCCTCCTGGAACCCGTCCATGGTGCGGCGGGCGGCGGGGGTGTCGGAGTAGATCGAGTTCATGTGCAGCCCGTCCGTGTCCCGCTGGAACCAGGAGCAGGCCCCGTTGGCCTGCGCCGACCACACGTGGGAGGTGGGCTGCCAGTCCTCGTGCCGCTCGGCACCCGGGCACTTGCGCATGTCGATGTACGAGAAGAAGTTCACCGGGTGGGGCCAGGAGCGGGCGGCGAACTCACGGGGCGCCAACAGCTCCCAGGCCCGCACGAACGGTACGTCGACATGGCCGATCATCTCGCCGAACCCGGCCCGCACCGAGGCCATGACCTGCGTGAAGTCCCGTCCGGGCGAGGCGTCGAACTCGATGGGCATGGTGTTGACGAACCAGCCCACCGAGTTCGTCCACTCGGCGCGGCCGCGTTCGCTCACCGGCATGAACCCCCGGTAGACGCCCGGACCGCCGGCCTCGCGCAGACAGACGGCGACGGCGGCCAGCACCCCCATGAACGGCTTGCCGTCGACCGCCAGACAGGCCTTCTCGAAGACCTCCGCCTCGGCGGCGTCCAGCAGCGGCGAGGCCTCGTTGACGATCGAGTACATCCGGCCCGGTTCCACGCCGAGTTCGAGCGGGAAGCGGGGGAAGAACTCACCGCTGCGCGCCATGAACCGCTTCCAGTAGCCGAGCCGTTCGTCGTCGTCGGCGATGGACAGGTAGCGGCGGCGCTGCTCCTCGGCGAAGTCCAGGTAGCTTGCCGCGGGTGCCGGGTCGATCTCCTCGCCGCGGCACAGGGCCTCGTAGCCGCTCTGCACCTCCTGGACCACGATCGGCATGGACATGCCGTCGCAGACGATGTGGTCGAAGGCCAGGTAGACGGTCGCGGAGTCCTCGCGCAGCACCGCGCCCATCGTGAACAGCGGCCAGGACAGGGTGTCGATGCTCCGCTTGAAGCGTTCGACGAGGAAGCCGGTCAGCTCCTCGGTGCGGTCGAAGGAGGCCACCCGCACCGTGTCCAGAGCCAGTTCCTCGGCGGGGATCGGCGCGCACGCCAACTCCCCGGCGAGCCGCCGGAACTCGCAGCGCAGCACCTCGTGGCGGCGTACGAACGCCAGCAGCGAGCGGGTCAGGGCGTCCTCGTCCAGCACGCCCGCGACCTCGAAGGTGACCGCGATCCACGAGGCTACGGGGTCGTCGGCCGCACGGCTCTCCTCGGCGACGGTGAAGTGCTTGTCCTGGTTGAAGGAAGCCCTCCTGCCCGCCGCGCCGCCCAGCCCGTCGGCTTCCGCCGCCGCGTTGGACCGCAACCGCCACTCGACGACCCGACCGGGTGCCATGTGGTGCATCTCCAGAGGAAACTGCCGCATTCCGTCATCCCTTCGCCCCCCGAGTCAACCCCGAGCCCCTAACGACACCCGGGCCACGGAAGTGACGCGCACCAGCCGGTTCGCCGGTCGGGGCGGGGTTCAGCGGCGGGAGCGCAGCAGGCGGCGCAGCAGCGGGCGGCCCGGGAACGGCAGGCGCAGGAGCGCGGAAGCGGGTTGCGGCCGCCCGTGTTCGAGCTCTTGCGCCAGGAGGGTCAGGAACGCACGGAACTCGGCTTCGCCGTAGGGGCGGTGCCCCGGATACGGCTCGAAGGCCGACGCGAGCACCGCGTCGGAGGCCACTGCCGCGCGCAGGCCCGCCGCCTGGCGGGAGAGGGGCCGTCGGCTGATCGGCTCGACCCGGAGTGCGACCGCGAAGCGCCGGGCGAGGTCCTCGTCCAGTTCAGCCCCGGCATTGCGGAACATCGCGTTGTACAGGATGCCGTTGACCAGCCCCGTCACCCAGGTTTCCGGCATCGCCGCGTCCCCTCCCTCTCCTGGTTCCTCCCCGGCCCGAACTCTGGCAGACCCGGCCCCGGGGCCACCAGCCGGGGCGGCCCCGGCTGGTGACCGGAGCCGCCGTCGGTCACTCCTTGAAGGCGCCCTGGTGCGGGCCCAGATCGGGATCCAGCTCGTGGAGCATCTTGCGGGCGTCCTCCAGGATCCCGGCCGTGCACAGGACGCGCCACTGGGCGTACGCGGGGGACTGGCCCAGCGCCGTGGTCAGGAAGCTGGTCTCGGCCTTGCCCAGCCGGGCCCGCAGGGCCGCGCGCAGCTGCGGACCGGGCGGCGCGGACAGGGTGTGGACGGCTGCCATCTCCGCCAGCATGGCCCCGAGATCGGCCAGTACGCGGTCCAGCCCGTCGGGGGCGTCGGCCGCCTCCGGGACGAGCGAGGTGTGCTTCTGGCTCCAGTGCAGGGCGGGCGGACGGCCCTCGCGGAACGTCAGGTTGTACAGGCCCCGGGCGATGCCGCGCACCTGGTGGCCCACGTGGTCCAGGCCGCGGGTGGCCTCGGCGAGCCGCTCGATGCGCGGGCGCGCCGCCGCGGATCGCGGGCGCCACCGGATCGCGTCCTCGGCCTGGTGCACGGAGCCCCGTACCGTGTCCAGCTCCTTCGACAGCACCCGGGCGCGTTCCACCCAGTCCCCGGCCCGCGCCGCCCAGTCGCCCGTCCGGAGGTGATCGGCCATCTCGGCGAGGAGAGCACTCATCTCCTGGGTCAGCCTGGCGAGTTCCTCGCCGGCCCGGTGGGTGAAGCCGGGCGCAGGCAGCAGCAGGCCGACAGCGGTGCCGATGAGCACGCCGACGATGTTGTCCTCCAGCCGCACCGCGCCGTACCCCAGATGGGCGGAGGCGCCCATCACCAGGACTCCGGTCAGTGCGATCTGGTGCGTCTGCGGACCGAGCCTGAGCAGGCGGCCCGCGTACATCCCGAGGAGGACGACGATCAGCACGCCCAGCAGGTTGGTCCCGACGGCCGCCGCCGTCACCGCCCCGAGCACCAGCCCGAAGCCGACGCCGGAGGCCCGCTGGAGGGCCTTGCGCGCGGTGGCGTACGGGGTCAGTTGCGCGACGAGGATCGCACCGGCCGGAGCCAGGTCGGGCGAGGGGGAGTGCAGCAGGTCGGCGGCGATCCACCAGGACAGCGTCGCGGCCACCCCGGCCCGCAGCACCATGGCCCCGTCGCCGAATCCGGCGACCGAGTGGCTGCGCAGCCGGTCCAGCACGGCGCCGAGCGTTCCACCCGAGGGGCGCGTACGCGTGCTCGACCGCATGTGCTGTGTCCTTACCCGACGTCCGGCGCGCCTCGTCCGTGCACCAGGCTAGTACGGACAACCGGGCGAAATAGCAGGATTTCGGTCACCTCGGCCGGGTCTAACGTCGAGCATCGCGGGTCCTTCGGCCCGTGCCCACGGCCGCCTGCACGGCTCGTACCGCTCGCACGGCTCCGCTCCCGGGATCAGTCCTGGGCGCCGCCCCCGTCGGGGCGCAGCTCGATGTGGTCCGCCGCGAGGTCCACCGCCACTCGGTGTTCCATCCCCAGTGCCTCCAGGAACTTCTGCGGGAGCTGCACCCGGCCCGTGCGGTCCAGCATCACGTACTCCCGCTCGCTGACCGACTCGGCGCCGTGCTCGTCGGTGACCGTACGGCGCAGCACCTCGCTGCTCGTGCGGCCGTCGCGCATCGCCACGGTGCGCCGGACCTCGCCCGCGACGAGCGGGTCGTGGGTCACGATGACCACGGTGGCGCCCAGTTCCCGGTTGACGGTGCGGAACGCCTCGAAGATGGCCCCGCCCGTCTCGGAGTCCAGCTCGCCGGTCGGCTCGTCGGCGAGCAGTACCGCCGGATCGTTGGCCATCGCCACAGCGATGGCCACGCGCTGCTGCTGGCCCCCGGAGAGCTCGTCGGGGCGCCGGCCCGCCAGGTCACCGATGTGCAGGGCTTCGAGGAGCTCCCCGGTGCGGACCGCGTGGCGCTTGGCGGCGCCGCGCCCGCCCCCCTTCAGCTGCATCGGAAGGGAGATGTTCTGGGCCGTCGTCAGGAAGGGCAGGAGGTTGCGGGCCGTCTGCTGCCAGACGAAGCCGACCGCCTCGCGCCGGTAGCGCAGCCGGTCGCGCGCGGACATCTCCAGCAGGTCGTAGCCGCCCACGCTGGCGGTGCCGGCCGTGGGGACGTCCAGGCCCGCCAGGATGTTCAGCAGAGTGGACTTGCCGGAGCCGGAGGCGCCGACCAGGGCCATCAAGTCGCCCTTCTGTACGGTCAGTTCCAGCCCCTGGAGGGCCTGGACCTCCACGCCGTCCGTGCTGAAGATCCGCACCAGGCGGTCGCAGGCGATGGCCGTGTCCGCGCCGTGGCGCACGGGCTCGGCGGCGGCCAGGGCCTGCTGCCGCAGCTCCTCGAAGGTGGGCTGGTCGCTGTGGGGCGCTCGGTTCACCGCTGGTCTCCCGCTCTCAACTCGGTAGTGATCTGTCGCCTGCCGGATATCGCCGCCTCCGCGAGCACGGCCACCGCCACCAGCGCTGCCAGGCCCAGTGCCTGGATCAGTACGGGCCTCGGGAGGAACCCCAGGCCGGTCGCCACCTTGGCGCCCACCAGCGTCGACAGGTCCACGGCCGGACCCAGCAGGGCGAGCGCGCCCGCCGCCACCAGGGCGCCGCCGAGAGCCGCGGCCAGCGCCAGCGGCACCGACTCCGTGAGGATCAGCAGCACCGCCTGCCGGGGCCGCAGGCCCATCGTGCGCAGCCTCGCCAGCAGCGCCGCGCGGTCGGGGGCGGCCCGGACCAGGGTCAGCAGGACCGCCAGCACCGCGAACCCGGCGGCCGCGGCCAAGGTGGCCCAGAACAGCCGCTCGGCCGATCGCTGGAGCGGGTCGGAGCCCAGCTCGGCCACCGCGGCGGCACTGGTACGGACCCGGTACTGCTCCGGAGACGCCGCCGGGTCCGCGGCGCGCACCAGCTCCTGCAGCCGGTCCTGCCCGATCGGGCCGAGCGCGAACCAGCGGTTGGGAAGGCCCAGCTTGGGCGCGGCGGCCGTGGCCGGACCGGCCGGGAGCACCACCGTGGTGGACTTGGCGCCCGGCCGGGCGGGCGTTCCGTCGATCACCCCGGCCACGGACAGCGCGATCTCCCCGCCGGCGTCGAGCCGCAGCCGGTAGGAGCCGGCGTCCTGCGCGGCGAGGTCACCGCTGACCAGTGCCGGGATCGGGGCGCCCGGGGCGCCGCCCGCGAGGACCGCCGGATCGAACCGGCCCCGTCCGACGACCCTGGAGAGCTCCGCGTAGGCCACCGGGTCGGCGATGACCACGGTGACCTGGATGCTGTCCTGCTTGCCGCCGGTCAGGAAGGAGTTGTCGTCGATCCACACGTGCACCGCGGTCCCCACGCCGGGCAGCGCGTCCGCGGCCTTCAGGATCGACTCCGGGAGCCTGGAGCCGCTGGCCGCGATCTGCGCGTCGCCGCCCACGGTCTCGCGCACCACCTTGAGCCGGGAATCCGCCACCGTGGTCAGCACCGTGGCGCCGAAGCCCCCGGTGGTGACGGCCAGCAGCAGCGCGATCAGTGGCAGGACGGACGGGCGGGCCCGGCCGCCGGTGCCCCGCGCGGCGCGCGCCAGCCCGAGGAACCCGACCAGCCCCGGGCCGCGTCCGGCGGCGCGGGCGAGCGCCCCCACCAGGACGGGCTGGAGCCGGGCCAGCAGCAGGCCGCTGCAGAGCGCGAGCAGCAGCGGGGCGGCGACGAGCAGCGGATCCACCCCGGCGCCGACCGGGGCGACCCCGCGCGAGCGGACCTCGAACACGGCCGCCGCGGTGGCGGCGAGGACGAGCAGCTCGACGACGAGACGCCGCCGGGGGCGCGGCCCGTGCTTCGGAGACAGCAGCACGGCTGCCCGTACGGGAACGGCCAGCAGGGCCAGGAGCGTGGCCGCGGAGGCGGCCAGCACGGTGGCCGCCGAACGGGGCGTCGGCAACAGGGTGACGGCGAGCGCCGTGGCGAGCGCGGCGGCGGGCAGGACCGTGACGGCGCTCTCCGCGAGCAGCCGGCGTACGATCCCGGAGCGCGATCCGCCGCGGGCCAGCAGCAGGCGCAGCTCCGTCTCGCGCCGGTCCCCGGTGAGACCGGCGGCCAGGCAGAACACCACGAACGCCACCCCGGCGACCCCCGCCGGGCCGATCGCGGCGAGCGGCGCGGCCGCCTGCTCGCGGGCCCGGGCCTGCTTGAACAGTTCCGGAAGGGTGGAGGCGATCTCCAAGTCGTCGCGGTGCGTCTCCTGCTTCAGGCGCGCCGAGGTGGGGCCGCCCAAGTAGGACGCCACCTCCTTGGCCGTCGCGGGCAGTTGGTCGAACCGCAGGACACCGGTGTCCGCCGGGATCCGCCAGAAGTCGTGCGCGTTGCCATCGCCCCATTCACCGAGCCGGTCGAGCGACTCGGCTCCCACCAGGCCGACGGTGGCCCAGTACGGCTGCGGCGGCCTGTTCGAGTTCTGGGTGAGGCAGGCGTCGGTGATGCAGTTGAGATCGGTCCAGTAGACGTCGGCCTCGTCGTTCGCGGCGAACAGCCCGACGACCTCCGCCCCGAGGGTTCCGCCGCCGCCCCCCACGCCTTCCAGCACCATCCCGAGCCGGGCGCCGATGGTCTTGGCGGAGCTCTGCGACAGGGCGATCGGGATCGGCCCGCCGGGTACGGGCGCGCCCGGCCAGCGGCCCTCCACCAGCCGTACGTGGTCGGTGGCCTGGCGCAGGTGGTAGAGGCCGAGTGTCGGGGGGACGCCCTCCGGACTGGCCAGTCCGGGGTTGGCGAGGGAGCGCACCTGCGCGACGGTGCCGTGGACCGGGCCGTCGGCGGCGACGCCGATGCGGGGGCCGGTCCTGGAGACCAGGGTGGCCAGCACCTCGTCGAGGTCCTTCGCGGTCTGGTTCCCGAAGCGGGGCCGCGAGGTGATGGTCAGGCTGGTCGCGCTCGGGCCGCGGGCCTCCAGGAAGGTGCGGAGCGCCTGGTCGGTGCCCCGGTCCACGGCGCGCGGCAGCGCGGCGGCCAGCAGGACGGCCACGAAGGCCAGGGCCGCGCCGAGGAGGGTGGCGAGCGGGGCCGCGCGCAGCCGGGTCCGCACCCAGGGTGCGGGCGGGGGCACGCGGGGAGCGGCGCCCGCGGTGGCCCCGGGAGGGGTCCTCCCCTCCGGGGGGCGCCGGTCGGTGTCCTTCGCGGCCGGCCCGGTCATACTTCCTCCACGTGCCGCAGCCGGTCGGCTGTCTTCAGGCTGTTCTTCTTGCGCCGTCCGCCGAACACCGCGGACAGCAGGGGTACGGCGGCGATGGCGGCGGCCAGCAGCAGGGTCTGCCCGGCGGGCAGGTCCACCAGCACCTCGGGCACCGGCCGGCCCGCCGCCGGAGTCAGCACCATCAGCGGCACCACCAGATGGACGATGACCACACCGAGCCCCAGCCCGACCGTGGTTCCCAGGCCGACCAGTACGCAGCTCTCGGCCGTGGCCGTCCGGGCCAGGTCCCGGCGGCGGGCCCCCAGCGCCAGCAGCACGGAGAACTCCCGCGCCCGCTCGCGGGCGGCCGCCGCGGCGGAGGCCGCGAAGCCGATCGCCGCCAGGACGGCGCAGGCCACCGCGAGCGCGGCGAGCGCCCCCTGCGGTCCCGCGCTGAGCGGGTCGTCCAGCAGGACCCGGGCCACCTCCTCGCGCAGCCGGACCTGCTGGGTGCCCGCGCCGGAGCGCAGTTCGGCGGCGGCCCGCGCCGGAGCCGGGTCGTCGGCGGAAGCGGCCGGCAGCCACCAGTCGGTGGGCATCGGCAGTTCCCGCCCGCCGTTCGCCGCCAGCACCTGGCCGACGGTGCGCAGGTCGACGGCGATCGAGGTGTCCCCCGCCACGGGCAGCGACCCGACCGCGCCGGTGATCCGTACCGAAAGGGAGACGCCGCCCAGCGGAACGGGCACCAGATCGCCCACGGCCGCGCCGATCGACGCCAGGTACGCGCGGGTGGCGATCCCGGGGACCTCGGCGGCCGGAGCGGGCCCCGGCGTCAGGCTGACCTGGACACCGCCGAGCCCGGCCGAGCCGTCGCGGTAGCGCAGCCGGGCCAGTGCCGGAGCCTCGGGCGTCGCTTCCGGAAGCAGTTCGGCGGCCGGGGTGCCGTCGTTGAGCGGGGGAGTCGAGAGCTTCCAGGCGGAGGCGGCGACGGCCAGCGGAGCGGCCGGGCCGGTCCTGGACTGGGAGACCGCGAGGCTCCGTACCGTCAGCTCGTCGTAGATCTTGGCCGCTTCGCCCGGCTTGCCAGGAACGGAGTCGGGGTCGGCGTTCGGATCGCCCGGGAACCAGCCCTCCCGGTCGTACGAGAACACGATCCCGGCCAGGCTCAGCGGGGCGGCGGCCGATCCCAGGGGGGCGCCGACGAGCGAGCCGACGTCCGTGGAGGCCGTCCAGTCGCCCTTCTCCGGGAGCTGGACCATCGGAGTGCGGTAGGTCAGGCCGAACCGGTCGCGCAGCAGCAGCCCGATGCCCGGCCGGCCGCCCGCACCGCTGGGGCGGACGTTGACGGCGAGGTCGATGCGCTGGGGGTCGCCCGGGAGCGGGATGCCGGCGGCTGCACCCTGGTCCGGCGCGGGTGCCAGCGGGGCGAACAGCTCCCGCATGCCGCGCCCGTCGCGCAAGTCGGCCCGCAGCGAAACCCGTTCGGCGGCGGCCGTCGTGTCCAGGGCCATCACCTGCCCGATGCGCCCGCCGGGCAGTTCCTGCTTCGTGCGGAGCACCGGGAAGACCCGCTCCCCGCCGGGCAGCGCCGCGTACCGGCCGCCCCGGCCCATCGGGGCCAGGTCGCTGCCGGATATCAGCAGGCCGCCCGCGGTGGTGAAGTCGGCCTGGTCGCGCTGGGACTGGGACCAGGCGGTGTGCTGGCCGAGGGCGAGCACCCCGCTGGATACGGCCAGGACCAGCAGCAGCACCGGCCCGGTGGCCCGGCCCGGCCGCCGGGCGAGCTGCCAGCCCACGAGCGCCGGACCGAGCCCCCGGCCCCGGGCGGCGATCCGGGAGCCCAGCCGCGCCGCGAACGGCAGCAGCCGCAGGACCAGCAGGGTGCCCGCGCACAGCGCCAGCGTCGGGGCGGCGACCAGCACGGGATCCACGCCGAACAGTCCGTCGGCCTCCGCCACCGGCCCCCGGTCCGCGGAGCGGTACCGGGAGAGCTGCTCGTACGCGAGCACGGCCAGCGCCACCAGCGCCAGGTCCGCGCCGGAGCGGACGGCCCCGGCGACGAGGGCCTGACGGCGGCCCGCCCGGTGCAGCGCCGCGGCCGCGGCGCCGCGCAGGGCCACCGGCAGGGTGGTCAGGGCCACGCATCCGAGGGCGCAGCCGGCCGCGACGGGCCAGAGCAGCCAGCTCCGGGTGACGGTGAAGGGGACGTGCGCCAGCGACCCGTAGCTGCCGAGCAGCCGCAGCAGCGGGGGGCTCAGCAGTGGTGCGAGGACGGCCGCGGGCAGCGCCAGCAGCAGTGACTGGGCCGAGGTGAGTGCGGCGAGCCGGCGGCGGGAGGCGCCGCGTGCGGTGAGCAGCACGCGCTCGCTCTCCTGCCGCTCCGTCAGCAGGTGCGATACGAGCAGCAGCGCGGCCCCGGCCAGGACGGCGAGCTGCAGCGCACCGACGAGCAGGGTGGAACGGGCCACGGTCAGACCCGAGTGCAGTTCTCCGAGCAGGACCGGGAGATCGGTCTGCGCGTGCAGGCCCGAGCGCTCGGCTGCCTCGACGGCGCCGGCCGCCCGCGCTCGCACCGCCTCGGCCCCGGCGGCGTCGATGCCCGCGAAGTCGGGGGTGAGCAGGACGGCGCGGCTGTCCTGCGCCAGCCCCCCGGCGGTGAAGGCGGAATCGTCCACGAACAGCGGTCCGTACGTGGTGAAACTGCCGACCTGCAGACCACGGGCGCCGAGCGGATCGAGCCGCCAGTACGGGGCGTCCGGGTCGACAGGCTGGTAGACGCCGGTCACCAGCACCGTCAGCGGGGAGCCGCCGTACCGGTCGTCGAGGCGGACCTCGGCCGGCAGGGCGCCCTCGGTCAGCCCGAGCCGGGCCAGCGTCGCCTTCGGCACGGCCACGGGAACACGGGCGCCAGGTCCGGAGACCGGCCCGCCCACGGGCTGCGGCCAGGCACCGGCCAGGAGCCGTACGCGCTCCTTGGCGAAGGCCGCCATCAGGGTCAGGTCGGAGTCCTTGCCCGGGGGGCGCGGACCGGGCAGCCCGAACGAGCGGCTGCGCGCCACGCTCTCGGAGCGGGCGGGCAGCGGGCCGAACAGCTCGCGCGCGAAGTCCCGTACCGTCGTGTCGTCCTTGGGACGGTCGGCCGTCGGATGTCCGGCGGTGAGCAGTACGGTGCTGCGTGCGTGGCCGGGTCCCTGGAGCGCCTGGCGCAGTCCGGCCTCACCCACATCGCGGGTGAACGCGAAGAGCGCGGTGAGCACCGTGGTCGTGATCAAAACGGTCAGCAGTACGGCGGCGGCGAGCGGCAATCGCCCGCGCAGCCGGCGCACGACGAAGCCGAGCATGAGCCTTTTCCTCCCCCGCACCGGACGTTTCATCCCGGATAGCGGACGATGCTGCCAGATTCGAACAGATAGCGGAAGGGACTTGCGTGAATGGTGCATCAGATGAACAAATCGACCGGGACGGGCACGCAAGGGCGCGTTTTCGGACACGGGGGAGTCGCAGCATGACGCAGCAGCAGGAGTCGCAGCCACAGCGGGAAGGCGCCGCCACGCAACCGCCGATGGTGGTCGTGGACGGCGTACGACGCAGCTTCGGCACCGGAGCGCAGGCCGTACACGCGCTGCGCGGAGTGTCGTTCGAGGTCCGCAGGGGCGAACTCACCGCGCTCAAGGGGCGGTCGGGATCCGGCAAGACCACCCTGCTCAACCTGGTCGGCGGCCTCGACACCCCCACCGACGGCAGCGTCCGCCTCGACGGCACCGACCTGGCCGGTCTGGACGAGGAGGGCCGCCTCGCGCTGCGCCGCGACCGGATCGGCTTCGTGTTCCAGTCCTTCGGCCTGATCCCGGCCCTGACCGCCGCCGAGAACGTCGGGGTCCCGATGCGGCTGCGCAAGGTTCCGGCGAAGCAGCGCGAGGAGCGGGCCCGTACCCTGCTGGCCCTCGTCGGCCTCTCGGAGCAGACCGAGCAGCGCCCCGGCGAACTCTCCGGCGGGCAGCAGCAGCGGGTGGCCGTCGCCCGCGCCCTCGCGAACGAGCCCGACCTGATCATCGCGGACGAACCCACCGGCCAGCTCGACTCCGACACCGGCCGCCAGATCATGCGGCTGCTGCGCGCGGTGGTGCGCAGCGAGGGGGTCACGGCGCTGGTCGCCACGCACGACCCGGCCCTGATGGAGCTGGCGGACCGGGTGGTGGAACTGCGCGACGGCCGGATCGTGGACGTGGCGACGGAGCCCGGCGCGCAGTCGGCGAGTTGACGGTCTAGTTCGTCGGGCGAGGCGGTCCGGATTTCGTCAGGAGGTGCAGGCGCAGGGCGAGTTGGAGCTCCAGCGCCCGGGCGGGGCCGTTCCAGTCATCGCCCAGGAGCCGGCCGATCCGGTCGAGGCGCTGCACCACCGTGTTGACGTGGATGTGCAGGGCGTCCTTGGCCTTGGAGAGGCTGGCGCCGTGCGTGTAGTAGGCCTGGAGGGTCTGCACGAGCTCCGTGCCGCGCTGGGCGTCGTAGTCGATGACCGGGCCCAGCACCTGGTGGACGTACCCGCCGACGTCGCCGCCGTCGCCGAGCAGGAGCCCGACGAAGCCCAGATCGGCGAGGGCGGCGCCGTAGCCGGTGTGACCCAGCGCGTGCAGGGCCTCCAGACAGCGCACGGCCTGCGCGTACACGTCCGGCAGGCCGCCCGGACGGCCGGTCGGGCCGGCGGATCCCACGGTGACGGGCGCCCCCAGGGCCCTGCCCAGCTCCGCCGCCAGGGAACGCGCGAGCTCCCCGGGCCGGTCGGCCGGGGCGAGGAGCGCGATGTGCCCCTCGTGCAGCCCGGCCAGGCCGTCGAGGGCGCGCGCGTGCCGGGCCGCCTCCGCGGACAGCCGGGGCCGCAGGGCCGCGTCGCAGTGCAGCACCAGGACGGCGTGCGGCTGCGAGAGGTCGACGCCCAGCTTGCGGGCCCGGATCGTCTGGCTGCCGCTGTCGCGGGTCCGCCCGGGGCTCTGCGGGGTCAGCAGGTCAGTGAGCAGTTCGCCGCGGACCCGGTCCTCGGCGTGGGCCACCGACCGGCGCAGCAGCAGCAGGAGCGCGGTGACCAGGCCGGTGCGCTCGAACAGCCGGCGGTCGGTGTCCGAGAGGTCCGCCCGCCCCGTCAGGGCGATGCTGCCCAGGAGTTCCGGCCCGGCCAGGACCGCGCAGACCCATACGCCGTCCACCGGAACGGCCCGGCCGCCGGAGCGGGAAGCGGCGACCCCCTGGGCGGGCGGGCCGATGGGCTCGGTGGCGACCCGGGCCAGTTCGGTCCCGTCGGCGTCGTGCACCACCAGCCCGCCCCGCAGCAGCGCGGCGACCTCCCGGGCCACGTCGGTGACGTCCCCGCCGCGCAGGACCAGGTCGGTGAGCCGGTCGTGGGTCTCGGTGGCCAGCCGCATGGCCTCGCTGTGCGCACGCGCCGTCTCGGTGGCGGAGTTGAGCTCCACGAGGGCCGTACGCGTCTCCTCCAGCAGCCGGGCGCCGTCGATGGCGACAGCCGCGTGGTCGGCGAGCGAGGACAGCAGCGCGACCGCGTCGGGGGCGAAGTCGCGCACCGAGCGGTCGGCCGCGTAGAGCACCCCGATCACGCGCGTGCCCACCCGCAGCGGGACGCCGAGGATGCCCCGCAGCCCCTCCTCGCTCACTCCGGAGTCGATGGTGCTGGTGTGCCGGAAGCGGTCGTCCACGCGGTAGTCGGCGCTGGCGTACGGGCGGGCGGTCTGCGCGACGAGGCCGCCCAGCCCTTCGCCCATGCCGAGCCGCAGCTGCTGGAAGGCGGCGGACACGGAACCGTCGGTGACGCGCATGAACGTGTCGCCCACGACGGGGTCGTTGAGCGTGAGGTACGCGACGTCCGTGCCCAGCAGGGTCCTGGCCCGCCGCACGATGGCCCGTAGCACCGCGTCGAGATCGCGCAGCGCCGCCAGGTCCCCGGCCGTGTCGAAGAGGGCGGTGAGTTCCGCCTCGCGCCGACGGTGCTGCTCCAGGGTGCGCCGGATGTCCAGGGCGACCCCGGTCGCCTCCTCGACGAGGGCCTGCGCGGCGGCCGGTGCCCCGGCGCTACGGGCCTGCGCGCCGGGCCGGGCGAAGTCCTCGACGGGGGCGCCCTGGGCGAGCAGGTCGAGCAGTTGGCGCAGCGCGGTCATGGGCTCGTCGGTATCGGTCACGGGGGCCATGCTGGCAGCCCTTCGGCGCGGGGGCGGGGACGGGGTCCGCCCGCCGTACCGGGAGCACCGGCGGCGGCGGGCGGAGGTGGGGACGCGGGAGGGTCAGTCGGAGACCGAGGCGGTGGACCGCCCGGCGTAGCCGTTGCCCGCGAGGGCTTGGCCCTGGCCCTGGGTCTCTGCCTTCGGCCGCGACAGGTCCCGGCCCCGGGTCTCGCGGGCGAAGGCGACCGTGAGGGTGGTGACGAGGGCGGCCGCCGACAGGTAGACGGAGACCGGTACCGAGGAGCCGTAGTCCTTCAGGAGCTCGACGGCGATGATCGGAGCCAGGGCGCCCGCGACGATCGAGGCGAGCTGGGAGCCCATCGAGGCACCCGAGTAGCGGACCTTGGTGTCGAACATCTCGGAGACGAAGGCGGCCTGCGGCCCGTACATGGCGCCGTGCAGCAGCAGACCCGCGGTGACGGCCGCCGTGATGACGGCGAAGGACTTGGAGTCGACCAGGGCGAAGAACCCGAACGCCCACAGCGCCATCCCCACCGAGCCGATCAGCGTCACCGGCCGGCGCCCGATCCGGTCCGAGAGCGCGCCCCAGGCGGGGATGGTGACGAAGTGGACGGCCGAGCCGATCAGGAGCGCGTTGAGCGCGGTGGTCTTGGGGAGCCCGAGGTGGGTGGTGACGTAGACGAGGAGGAAGGAGGTGAGGATGTAGTACGAGATGTTCTCGCCGAACCGGGTGCCGATCGCGGTCAGCACCTGCCGCCAGTCCTTGCGGAACACCTGCACGACGGGCGCCTTCTCCTCGACCGCGGTGAGCTTGGCCTCGGCCTGCGCGGCGAGGAAGACGGGGGACTCGGAGACGGACAGCCGGATCCACAGCCCGACCACCACGAGGACGCCGGAGAGCAGGAAGGGGATGCGCCAGCCCCAGGCGAGGAACGTGGCGTCCGACTGCACGGCGGCGAGCAACGCCAGTACCCCGGTGGCCAGCAGGTTCCCCCCGGGCGCCCCGGACTGCGGCCACGAGGCCCAGAACCCCCGGTGCTCGGCCCCGCCGTGCTCGGAGACGATCAGCACGGCCCCGCCCCACTCACCGCCCAGCGCGAACCCCTGCACCAGCCGCAGCGCGGTCAGCAGGATCGGGGCACCCACCCCGATGCTCGCGTGGGTGGGCAGCAGCCCCATCGCGAAGGTGGCCCCGCCCATCATGACGAGGCTGAGCACGAGCAGCTTCTTGCGCCCGACCTTGTCACCGAAGTGCCCGAACACCACCCCGCCCAGCGGCCGGGCCAGGAACCCGATGGCGTAGGTGAGGAAGGCGATCAGGGTGCCGGTGAGCGGATCGGCGGTGGGGAAGAACAGTTTGTTGAAGACCAGCGCCGCGGCGGTCCCGTAGAGGAAGAAGTCGTACCACTCGATGGTGGTCCCGATGAGGCTGGCGGCGACGATCCGCCGGATTCCGGATGGAGCCTGCGGGACGGTTCCGGGGGAGACCATGTGCACCACTTCCAGGTGTCTGCGGGGACGTCGGGTGTGGCCACAACGTAGGAGTCTCCAGGTCAACGGGATATGTGGCCCGCCATCACAATCGGGCCACGACTGATGTGCCCGCGCACCACATGACCCGAACACCGACCCAGTAGCCCCTCCGGAACGGGGCCGTGAGGCTCGTGAGGACCTGTCGGAATTGCAGAGTTGCAGCTGTTTTGAGGAGGCGGCGCTGGTTCCCGTGCTGGTTTGGTGCTGACCTGAAAGCCCACATCAGCACCCCTCGCAACCCACCCCGTGCTGGTTCGGTGCTGGTTACGCTGTGTTGAGCGCGAGCTGTTTATGGTCGAGGTGGGGCAAAGCGGAAGCGCGGAGAACCAGGCTGAGTTCCACCTCTCGGGCCCGTTCCGCACCGGCGTTTTGCTGGCGCCGCGGTGACAAAATTCGAGGGCACGAGCCACCCCGCCAGAGCACAACGAAGACCGGACTCCCGCAGGACTCGGACTTTGAGTACCGGCAGATTCTTCGTCTGCTGGTGGTACAGCAGCTGCACCCATGCTGACCAGGGGAAACGAAAGTTGGAGCGGCCCTTCGGCGGGGGCTGGACCGGAATTGGTCCTGGTGGTCCCTGGCGGAGAAGCTGGCGTGGGATGGGAAGTTCTGGGTGCGATCCAGGTCCTGTACGTCTGCTGCGCTCGCCAGCTGGGCCCGAGGCTGTGGTCGTATTACCGCCAAGGTGCCTGGGCGCGCTGTGCCTGTTGTTGTGCGGAGGCGGCGTCTGCGCGTGCCATGGACAGGAGGTGGGGGAGCCGGCCATCTGCTTGGGTGTTGGGTGTTCCACCAGCCGTGGGCGTCGGGCGAGAACGCGGCCTTGGGGACGTTGTCGATGGTTTTTTGGTACACGGCGGGCGAGTCGTGCCATTCGGTGTCGCCGATCGTGGCCAGCTTCCGCCGGCTCATCGAGGAGCGGGCCCAGCGTGCACGGGACGGCGCGGACCTTGCTACCGGCTGGCTGCCCTGATGGCGCCTAACCCGGCGGTACCGCTGCTGCGCGGCGTGGCGAGTCCGCCCGGGCCCGTACTACTCCGGCGGCACGGCGGGACGCGGCGGTCTTGCGCGGGGACCGGCGCAGCAGCTCGGGTGGGCCCGCGGCCGCCGGGCCCGGGACTGGGCGGCCACGGTAGTGGGGTCGCCTGAGGTCATGGCCTGCCGGTTTTCGCGCCAAGGGGGCCTGACCAGTGCGTTCCCTCGTACGCGAAGGCGTCGGGGACCACCTCCAGGTCAAGGAGACCCACTCCCGCCTTGGGTACGTCGAACACGCAGGTCACCGTTGCGGACCGGCCGGGGCTGATGCTGCCCTCGAAGTCCGATCCGGCGCCCTTGGCACTGTCGAAGACCCGCTCCGCCTGCTCGCCGGCAGCCCCGTATTTGGCGTAGACGCTGACGAGGCCGGTCGTGACGAACCGGGGGTCCCGTTCTTCACGGTGATCTTCCAGGCCGCAGCCTGACTGCCGGCGACGGCGACCAGACGCCGACTATGACGACGTCTTCCCGGGCGGTGGATGGTGTTCTGACACCGTGGCCACACCCGGCCACACCCGGCCACACCCGGCCACACCCGGCCACACCCGGCCACACCCGGCCACACCCGGCCGCGCCTGCGGGCACGGCAACGGGAGCCGTCCACCGTGGAACCGCCGGTGCTGTCAGGAACCGCAGCCCAGTGCCTCGTACATGGACCCGGCCCCGCCATCCCCAGCGCCGGCCGCAGGGCGCCGCTCGCGCACCAGACCACCGAGCGCTCCCACAGCACCCTGGTACGGCGGCCGCAACCCGCAACCCGCAACCCGCAACCCGCAACCCGCAACCGGCAGCGGGTTTCCTGGTGCCGGTCTTGCTGGGTGCGAGGCAGGGGCTTTGGGCTTGTCTGACTGCTGGCTACGGTTCCAGGAATGCGAGCGCCCGCGGGACGAATCTGTCGTGGTGCTGGAAGATCCCGCCGTGTCCGGCGTCGGGGTAGAGGGGCTCGAGTTCACCCCGGGGCAGTCGGGCCGCCAGGTCGATGGTGTTGACGCTCGGGACCATCCGGTCGCTCTCGCCGTTGGCCACCAGGACTGGCTGCTGGATGCGCGACAGGTCCTGCGGTGCCGTGCGGCCCCAGCGTTTGATGGCCTTCAGCTGGGCGCGGAACGACGGCACCGAGATCGCCTTGTCGCGGTCGTCCGTGCGCTCCTTGAGCCGCGCCAGGAATTCGCGCGCGGCCCGTTGTCCACCCTCGGTCTGGGTGAAGAAGAGGTAGTGCTTCGGGTCCTTGCGCCGCAGCGTCGCCTTCAGCATGTCCTGGACGGTGAGGGACGTGACCTTGTCGATGCCGGGGCCGCCGGCGGGGCCCGTGCCCGCGAGGATGAGTTTGCGTACGAGGTCGGGTTCCTCTGCCGCGATGACCTGGGCGATGAAGCCGCCCATCGACAGGCCGAGCAGGTCGACCTGGTCGAACCCGAGGGCCCGGATGAACAGCACGGTGTCGCGGGCCATCGCCTCGATGGTGTCGGGTGTGGAGCCGCCGGACGCGCCGACGCCGCGGTTGTCGTAGGTGATCACGCGGCGTCGGGCGGCCAGTCCGTCGACGACCCGTGGATCCCAGTTGTCCAGGACCGCGGACAGGTGGTTGAGCAGGATCAGCGGTACGCCGTCGTCCGGGCCGAGCTGCCGGTAGGCGAAGTTGACGCCCTGCACGGACACGGAGCGGGTCGGCGCGTTCTTGTACGACGACGGGGTGGGTGTGTGAGAGCTGAACGATGCGCTCATGGCCGGGTCCTGGTGTGCGGTAGGGGACGGGGGTGTGGGGGTTGGGCTTCTCGTTGCGACGGGCTGCCTCGGCGTCCGGCTGGGCTGTGCCCGCGCTCACGTCATGGAGACGACGACTTTCCCAGCCTTCGCGCGGCCCTTCTCGACGTACTCCATGGCCTGATGGGTCTCGTCGAAGGGGAAGACGCGGTCGACGACGGGGCGGATCTTCCCGGCGTCGATGAGGGGGGTGAGTTCGCGCAGCTGGTCGCCACTGGCCTTCATGAACAGGAAGGAGTACGTGACACCGAGACGCTTGGCCTGGCGCCGGGTCTTGGCGCTGAGCGCGGCGATGCCCAGGCGGAGGACCGGGTTCGAGCCGAGTTCGCGGGCGGTGGCCGGGTCGGGCGGGCCCGCGACGGAGATGGCCAGGCCGCCGGGCTTCAGGATGCGCAGGGACTTGGCGAGGTTCTCGCCGCCGAGGGAGTCCAGGACGAGGTCGTAGCCGGTGAGGAGTTCGGAGAAGTCCTGTGTGCGGTAGTCGATGACTTCGTCCGCGCCGAGTTCCTTGACCAGGTCGACCTTGGCGGTGCTCGCGGTGGCGGCCACATGCGCGCCCAGCGCCTTGGCCAGCTGGACGGCGATGGATCCCAGGCCGCCGGCGCCCGCGTGGATGAAGACCTTCTGACCCGGCTGTAGGTGTGCCCGCTCGACCAGGGCCTGCCAGGCGGTCAGCGCGACCAGGGGGAGGGAGGCGGCCTCGGTCATGGTGAGCGTGGCAGGCTTGGGGGCGAGGTCGTCCTGGTGGACGGCGAGGAGTTCGGCGAAGGTGCCGATGCGGTCCTTGTCGGGCCGCGCCCAGACGTCGTCGCCCACCGCGAAGCGGGTGACGGACGATCCGACGCGGACGACGGTCCCGGCGAGGTCGTTGCCCAGGACGAGCGGGAGACGGTAGGGCAGGATCTGCTTGAGGTCACCGTCGCGGATCTTCATGTCCAGCGGGTTGACACTCGCCGCGTGGATCTTGACCAGGACGTCGTCGGCGCTCACCTGGGGGTCGGGTATCTCGGCGGCGCGCATGTTGGACGCGTCACCGTACTTCTCGACCATGAAGGCCTTCATCGTCATTTCCGTTCGTGTGGTCTCCCGTCCAAGCGGGAGGGGTGTTCTGTCCGTGAGGGGTTTGTCTCGTTACGGGACAGTTTGTGGTGTTCTTCTAGTCCGTGCGCTCCGCGTCGGCACGACAGTGGCCCGTGCCTGCGCGGAGAGCTCTGCGTCGGCCGTGTTTCCGGGCTCAGGCCACCGGCACGACCGGGGTGATGACGCTGCTCGCGTCGCCGCCCTGGAGGTGTCCCAGCGAGCCCGCGATGCCCTCGTGCGGTACGCCGAGCGGCACCGCGCTGACCTTGTCGAGGCGCGCGTACTGCTCGTCGGTCAGCTGGACGTCGAGGGCTGCGAGGTAGCTGTCGAGCTGGGACAGGTTGCGCGGGCCGACGATCGGGACGAGCGTGGCCGCGGAGCGTGCGGCGCGCTCGCGCAACCAGGCCACCGCAATCTGGGCCGGTGCCACCCCCGTCTCCTGGGCGATGGCCAGGACGGTGTCGACGACGGCGGTCTTCTGGTCGGTGCTCTCGGTGTGGATGACCATGCCCAGGTCGCTGAGGCGCCCTTCGGCGGAGCTGCGGTACTTGCCGGTGAGCAGTCCGCCGCCGAGCGGGGACCACAGCGCGGCGCCGAGTCCGAGGCTCTCGGCCATCGGCAGCAGCTCCCGGTCGGCGGTGCGCTCGACGAGGCTGTACTCGTGCTGGATGCCGATGATCGGGGCCCAGCTCTTCAGGTCCGCGAGGGTTACCGCGCGCGAGACGCGCCAGGCGGGGAAATTGGACAGCGCGGCGTGGTGGATCTTGCCCGCGCTCACCAGGTCGTCGAGCCCGCGCAGGAGCTCCTCCATCGGAGTGAGCTCGTCGGGGAAGTGCACCCAGAGCAAGTCGATGTAGTCGGTGCCCAGGCGCTTCAGGCTGGCCTCCACGGAGGCGACCATGTTCTTGCGGCTATTGCCGGTCCTGGAGATGTCCGGCTGCGGGGCGGCGCCGAGGGCGAACTTCGTGGCCAGGACGAAGTGGTCACGGTCGGCGGAGATCAGCTTTCCGGTCAGTTCCTCCGACTCGCCGAACTGGTAGCCGTCCGCGCTGTCGAGGAAGGTGCCGCCCGCTTCGGCGAACCGGTCGAAGATCCGGCGTGCCTCGTCCGGCTCGGCGCCCGCGCCCCAGCCGGTGCCGAAGTTCGCGGTGCCGAGCGCGTACTCGGACACGCGAAGGCCGGTCCGGTGTCCGAAGGTCGTGTAACGCATGAGATGTCCTTGCATAAGGGGTGAAAAGGCGGCAGCGCCGGGGTGGAGGGGCGAGCGTCAGCCCGAGATCTGCTGGAGTGCAGCGGACAGGCTCTGCTTGACGTACCGGCTGGTTTCGTCGGCGAGGATCTCGGGCAGGCCGGTCTCGATTCCGGCCAAGGCCTGGGCCGCGACGTCGGCGGCGGCGACCTTCTGGTCGGCGGGCACGCCGGCGGCCATGTCGGTGTCCATGTAGCCGACGTGCAGCGCCGAGACGGTGATCCCGCGCGGTGCCAGCTCCTCACGCGTCGCGTCGCTCAGCGCCCAGGCGGCGGCCTTGGACGCGGCGTAGGAGCCGAGGCCGGCCGGGTGGAACCACGACAGGGCGGACAGGACGTTGAGTACGGCGCCGCCGCCGTTGCCCTCGATGACGGGGGCGAAGGCCCGGGTCGCGGCGAGCGGGCCGAAGAAGTTGGTCTCCATCTCGCGACGTACCTCGTCCAGGCCGCCTCCGACCAGCGTCGCACCGGTGGAGATGCCGGCGTTGTTGATCAGCAGCGTCGCGTCGGACGCCACGCGGGCGGCCTCCCGTATCGACGCCTCGTCCGTCACGTCGAGGCGCAGCGGGGTGACGCCCGGCAGGTCCACCGTTTCGGGGCGGCGGGCCGCCGCGTACACCTTCGCTCCGCGGTCCACGAGCTGGGCGGCCAGATGCCGTCCGAGCCCCCTGTTGGCACCCGTGACCACCGCGACCGCGTCCTTCAGCTCCATGACCACTCCCAGCTTTTCGGGGTCGGTGAGCGACCCGCATCCATTAGATGATGGATGCAATCTAAAGCAGGGCGTACGATAGATGTCAAACGGCATCCAAATGGGAGGTGGTCGATGGGCCGCGTATCGCAGGCGCAGGCGGAGGAGAACCGCCGCCGGGTCGTGGAAACCGCCTCCCGGCTGTTCCGGGAGCAGGGCACGCACGTCAGCGTCGCCGACCTCATGAAGGCGTCCGGCCTGACCCACGGCGGCTTCTACAAGCAGTTCGCCTCCAAGGAGGCGCTCATCGACGAAGCCACCGCCCACGCCTTCGGCGAACTCACCCGGCTTCGCGACGCCGGACTTGCG
The DNA here is from genome assembly GCF_057834465.1 of Streptomyces sp. GL_140. Classification (NCBI taxonomy): domain Bacteria; kingdom Bacillati; phylum Actinomycetota; class Actinomycetes; order Kitasatosporales; family Streptomycetaceae; genus Streptomyces; species Streptomyces sp. GL_140. The sequence goes on along the minus strand of NZ_CM174404.1, from coordinate 971,640 downwards.
CAACACTCCGGACGGCGCGACGCCGCCCAGCAGGCCCTGATCGACACCTACCTCTCGGTCGAGCACCGCGACAGTGCGGCGGACGGGTGCCCCGCCGCCGCACTCGCCGCCGATATGGCGCGCGAGCCCGGCGATCGCGAGGCCCACCGGGTCTACACCGAGGGAGTGATCGACTTCGCCGAGTGGCTCGCCACCGAGGACGAGGACGGCATCGCCCGGCTGTGCACCATGCTCGGCGCACTCGTTCTCTCACGGGCCACCAAGGGCTCCCCGGTCTCCGAGCGGATTCTCACCACCGCACGCACAGCCTTGACCGCGACCAACTGATCTACAGGAATCAGCGGCCCGACGGAGCGCCGGCTGCACAGGTGCAGTTTCCGGAGGGGTGATGATCGTACCGAGATGCGGATCTGCCGGATCTGACGAGCGAAGGGCGCGTGGCAGGTGAGCGAAGGTGCGGGGATCACTTCGGCGCAGGAGGCGGCCAACGATGAGCTGGTGCTCGCGTTCGGGCGGCTGCAGGGGGCCGCGGGGCGGCTGGAGTACCTGCTCGGCGGTGCGATCGAGGAGGAGTTCGGGATCACTCACCTGATGTACGAGGTGCTGCTGATCGTTGGCCGGGCGGGCGGCGCGGGTATGTCGATGCGGGCGATCGCGCAGGAGCGGGTCCTGACCACGGGCGGGATGACCAGGTTGGTGGACCGGATGGAGGCGGCCGGGCTGGTGGTGCGCGCCGACGACCCCGCCGACCGTAGGGGCAAGCTGGTGCGGCTCACCGAGCGGGGCGAGGACCTCGTGGTGCGGGCAAGCCGGCTGCACGTGGAGAACATCCGCCGCCACTTCCTGGCGCCGCTGCCCGAGGAGGCGCGGGAGCAGTTCATGGAGTGCCTGCGGATCCTCTCCTACTCGGCGCGGGACGCTCTGCCCCGCCTGCGATAGGACCGGAAGCCCCGAGATCGAGGGCCTTTCAGCATGCCGGAATATCTGACACAGCAGATACTGTTGAAGCAGGTACATCGCTTCGGTGTGAGCGACTCCCTCTGCGAAGGCCTTCCCATGAAACTCGTCTACGTCTTCGACGCCTACTGCGGCTGGTCCTACGGGTTCGCCCCCACCCTGGCCGAGGTCACCCTGCGCCACCCCGGACTGCCCGTCGAGGTCGTGTCGGGCGGTCTGTTCACAGGGCCGCGGGCCGTGCCGATCCGCGAGTTCGGCTACGTCCAGGGCGCCAACGCCAAGATCAGTGACCTGACCGGTGTCGTGTTCGGGGCCGGGTACGAGCGGCTGATAGCCGACGGCTCGTTCGTCATGGACTCCCTGGACGCCGCCCGAGGCATGGCCGTGCTGCTGCAGGCGGCCCCGGAGCGGGCGGTGGAGCTGGCCATGGCGGCGCAGGCCGCGTTCTACGAGGACGGCCTGAGCCTCTCCGATCCCGACACCTTCGCCCGGATCGCGGCGGCAGCCGACCTCGACCCGGCGGAAGCCGGAGCGGCGCTCACCTCACCGGCCGCACGTCGCGCGGCCGAGGCCGACTTCCGGCGGGCGGCAGCCCTCGGCGCGAAGGCCTACCCGACCCTCCTGGCCCAGGACGGCGACCGCACCGCGGTGCTCGCCGTCGGCCACGCCCATCCCGACACGATCGACACCCTCCTGGAGCAGTTCGGCTCGGCCCGCTCCCGGTCGGCCGCGTCCGGCCGCTGAGTCCTGGCCCGACACACCCGCACGGTCTGCTCCCGCCCGGAGATGACGGGCGAACCTGAACCCCAGGCGACCGGCAGCCCGCGCCCCGCACGCTGATCCCAGCAAAGGACATGATCATGAGCACTCTCGACTTCAAGGTCATCGACCTGGACTTCCCCGTCGGCTCGAAGAACAAGACGGCCACCCTCATCACCGGTGAGCGCGACGCTTTCCTCATCGACACCGGGTTCACCCGCGCCGACGGGCACCGGCTGGCCGCCGAGGTCCTCGACTCCGGCAAGAACCTCACCAAGGTCTTCATCAGCCACGCCGACCCCGACTACTACTGGGGCGCCGAGGTCATCGCTGATGCCTTCCCCGACGCCGAGATCCTCGCGACACCGCTGGTGATCGAGCACATCAAGGCCGCGTACGAGGGCAAGCTCAAGGCCTGGGAGCCGGTTGGCGCCAACCGCCCCACCCGGCTGGTCGAGATGGCCGAACTGACCGGTGACCTCGCCTTCGAAGGGCACGTCTTCCAGCTCAAGGGCGGCCACCCGGGGCTGCCCGACCGCCACTACCTGTGGCAGGCCGAACACCGGGCGATCGTCGGCGGCGTCCTGCTCTTCCAGAACGAGCACGTCTGGGTCGCCGACACCGGCAAGCCCCAGGACCGCGCCGTGTGGATCGAGCTGCTGGACGAGATGGCGGCCCTGAACCCGGCCTTCGCCGTCCCCGGCCATCGCCTGCCCACCACCAGCCTGGATGCCAGCCCGATCGCCTACACCCGGGACTACCTCACCGCCTTCGAGGCCGAACTGGACAAGGCCGACAGTGGCGAGGCCCTGACCGGCGCACTGGTCGCCCGCTACCCGGACGCGGGGATGCTCATCGCGGCCCAGCTCGGAGCCAAGGTCGCCAAGGGCGAAATGACCTGGGGCTGACCCGCACACCACGTTCCGGTGCCGGGCGCCCAGCCGTCCGGCACCGGACAGACCCTGATGCTCCCTGTCCCGAGCGTCCTGAGAAAGGCCATCATCATGAGTGAGACGACCGAATTCCACACCTCCACCGCTCCCGCCGATGTGGTGCGCCGCCAGTACATCGCCTCGGCGAACGGCGACCTCGAAGCGCTGCGGGCCACCCTGGCCGACGACGTGGAGTGGACCGAGATGGCGGGCTTCCCCCTGGCCGGCACCTACCGCACCCCGCGCGGCGTCACCTCCGCCGTCATGGAACAGCTGGGCAAGGACTGGGACGACTGGACCGCCCATGACGACACCTACGTCGTCGACGGCGAGAACGTCGTGGTCCTGGCCCGCTACACCGCCACCAACAAGGACACCGGCAAGGACATCGACGTACGCGTCGCCCACCACTTCATCGTCCGCGGCGGCCGCATCGTCCGCTTCGAGCAATTCGTGGACACCGCCAAAGTCCGCGACGCCATGAGCGCCTGAGCACCCGGGGCTCCGGCCCGCGCACAACCTGGCATCACCTGAGCGCGCCGGTGTCCCGCCATGGCCGCGTCGCACTCAGCCATGGCGGGACGTACCGGTCTCGGCCGGTCTCCCCGCTCAGCGGAGGGTGAAGGTGTGCTGGACCTTCTTTCCGTTGGCGAGGATCTCGCAGGCCATGATGCTCGTGGTCGCGGGATCCTTGACGGTGAAGTTGAGTGCGAAGGTGCCGTCGAGGCCTATGACGCGGGTGACGTAGTGGTCGGAGGTCTGGCTGCCGGTAATGGTGCGGCCGGTGACCGAGACGGTGGCGACCGGAGCGAAGCCCGTACCGGTCACCTGGACGACGGTCCCCAGCGGCCCCTCCGGCGGGGAGAGCGCGAAGGCGGGTGCTGCCGGGGCGGTGCCGTCCTGGACGCTGAAGCCGGCCGTCGCCGTACGCGGGTTGGCGAGGACCTCCTTCACCTGGAGCGCGACGGTGTCGCCCGCCTTGACGGCGAAGGTCTGGGAGAAGGCGCCGTCGAGGCCGACGACCTTGGTCTTGACCGCGTCGGCGGTGCGTGAGCCGTCGGCTCGCAGACCGCTGATGGTGACGGTGCAGACGGGTGCGAAGCCCTGGCCGACGACCGTGACCTGCGTACCGCTGGGTCCGTGCGTGGTGGACAGGGCGATGTACGTCTTCGCGACGGTCAACGGCGTGAGGGCTTGGGCGCCGCCCGCACTGACCTTGAGCTGGTACGCCGCCTGCGCGGTTCCCGCGCCGACGGAAACGGTCCCGCTCAGCGTGCCGTCGGCCGCGACCCGCAGCGTGCTGCCGGTGAGGAGGGAGGCGTCGCAGCCGGTGGCGTCGAGGGCGCAGAGGGCGGCGGCCGGGGTGGAGCCGGCGGGCCATCCGCTGCCGGAGACTGCCGTTGTTCCGCCCGGCTTGACCTTGCCGCTGTCGGAGGTGAGCGTGGCGGCGGCTTCGGTGACGGTGAAGTCTGCCGCCAGTAGCGTGTCGGGGTTGTTGCCCTCGTCCACCTGTACGGCGGCGATGGCCGGGTCGCTGATGGTGAAGTCGGCGCTGAAGGTGCCGTCGGCCGTGCTCTTCACGTAGACGGCGGTGTCGTCCAGTGTCAGCCCTTCGGCGGCACGGCCGACGATGTTGATCCACTGGTCCTGGTGGTAGTTGGTGCCGGAGACGGTGATGACCGTGCCCACCGGGCCGCGGGTCTGGGAGAGGGCTATGGCGCGCGGTCCGGTGGGCGTGAAGGCCTTGACCGACAGGGGTGTGGTGGCCTCCTTGGTGCCGTCGTTGACCTTGACGAGGTAGTTGCCGTCGGGGACGGCTCCGGCTTCGCCCAGCGTGGCCGTGCCGCTGAGGGCGCCCCCGCTGCTGATCGTCAGGGTGTGGGCGGTGAAGCGGCCGGGGTCACAGCCTCCGCCGTCCGCTGCGCAGAGCGAGGGTACGGGCGTGCCGCCGGGCGTCCACAGGGTGCCGGACAAGGCGATGCCGGTGCTGGGCCGGGTCTCCGCGGGGCCGGTGAGGGTGGCCGGCGTGCCCTCGGCACCTTCGGCGCTCACCGTGCCGATGCTGCCGCTGCCGCTCACGACGTCGCACGGGGTCTCGTAGGTGGAGCCGAACACCTTGGTCTGGGTGAGGGTGCGCAGCGGAGCGAAGGAGATGGGGCCGGTGGCGTTGGCGGGGATGAGGAAGTCGCCTTCGTAGGGCGGGATGGGGACGGCCTCGCCGGCGGGGATGTCGAGGACGACTTCCGGGCCGCGGACCGTGACGGTCCCCGTGGCCCCGCCGGACATGGCGAGGTCGATGCTGGGCGTGGTCGGCACGTCGTTGAGGGAGATCCCGCCCTTGGCCGGGCCCGGTCCGAGCGTCACCTTGGCGTGGACCGTGCCCCCGGGCAGTACCACGGAAGGCGTGAGTTCCACGTTCATCTCCTGCGGCCCGGTGGCTTCGCCCTGGCCGGCCGGCATGACGCAGTGCACGGTGGGGGTCACGGTGCCGGCGTGGGCGGCGTGGGCGGCGGGTCGGCGAGGAGCTCGGTATGTCCCAGATGCACGTCTCCCGCTTGATCCGGCGTATTTGTGAGTCCCTGCGCGATCAGGTGATGGCCGAGGCCGCCTGAAGGCGCCGCCCGCGCGGCAGTTGGCCGTTGTGGAGGATGGCGAACACGTTGTCGGCCAACGGCGTGCATCAGACCTGCGATCGGGGGCACTCGGGGCTCAGGACGTGTACCGCACGCCCACAGCGAAGGAAGGCATCGTCATGTCGTCCCACACACACGGGCGGGGCCGAGCCTCGAGATTCGCGCCGCGCCGCTCCGCCGAGAAGGAGACGTTGACCGCCGCAGGGCGGGCGGGCTTCGTCGCACGGGGTGTCGTGTACGTGCTAATCGGCGCCCTGGCCGTCAGGATCGCCATGGGAAACGGTGGCGAAGAGGCGGACCGACAGGGCGCACTCCGCCAGGTCGCCGAGCAGCCCTTCGGGAGGGCGATGCTCTGGGCGCTCGTCGTCGGGTTCGGCTGCATGGCGCTCTGGCGGGGCGCTCGCGCGATGCTGACCGGCGGCCCTCGACGGAAGGCCGTAGCACGGCTGTCGGACGGCGGCCGTGCGCTCTTCTATGCCGCGGTCTGCTGGGCGACCGCCGTGTACGCCGTCGGGGGCGGACAGGGCTCCAGTGGCAACGCGAAATCTCAGGACTGGACGGCATCGGTGCTGAAACTGCCGTACGGACGTGTTCTCGTGGGGGCCGCGGGCTGTCTCCTCATCAGCGTCGGCGTGGTGCTCGCCGTTCGGGCAGTTCTGCGGCGCTTCCTACGACAGTTGGACACCGGTGCCATGAGCCGCCGCATGCGCCAGATCGTGACCGGGCTGGGCGTGGGCGGAGGCTTGGCACGAGGCATCGTGTTCGGCGCGGCCGGGATCTTCATCCTGGTGGCGGCCGTCCAGTTCGATCCGAACGAGGCCAAGGGAATGGATGCCACGCTACGAAGCCTCACGCACACCCCGATGGGGCCGTGGTTCCTGGTCGCGGTGGCGGTCGGGCTGATCCTCTTCGGGGTCTTCTCCTTCGTATCGGCGCGCTGGCGCCGCATGTGACTCCTCACCGGAGCGGTGGTCGCTGCGATGCCGGCCGTGTCGGGTTGCTGCATGAGGTGTTCGACAATCCGGGTGTCCAGCAGCACCGGGGTCGCCGTGTCGGCAACGCCATCGCATCGGCCAACTCCCCAGCGTCCAGCTCGGTCGGCACCCTGCAGTAGAGGTCAAGAACTCCCGGGATTATCGCCCCGATTTGTAAAGGGAGCGCGAAGACCGCCCCAGCCCCGACGTGCGTGGCGGCTTGGGCGAACAGAGGCCAGCAGCCTTGAACCTCTCTGGTGTGCAGATCGAGTGTCAAAACGGCTGCGCCGACGGCGAATGGGTCCACGCACGGTCCTTCGCCCAGAGTCGGCTGTAGTTCTTCCAGTTGCTCACTGATGTCGTCGGTGCTGCACAACGGGTGACCGGCCGCGGTACGGGACATCGCCGACACTCCGGCCCCGCAGACCGGAAGCGCAGCCACCGCCGCGGTACACACATCCACTACGCCCACCCGCGCGCCACGCAGCGCCGCCTGTTCGGCCATCAGCACACGGATCCGTGCCGACCGGCTTCGAGGCATCACAAGGGCCACCGAGTCCTGGCGTGGCAAGGAAATCGGGCCTGCCGCCAGGCCGTTCGCCTCAGGGGCCATCCGGGTAGCGGATGCGGCGATGCTGGGCCTCCGGCTCCACCTTGCGCGCTTCCGGTGGGGCGTACTTTCGGCGGAGGTGGCCAAGTAGCCGAGCCAGCAGCCCGTGTACCAGGACAGGAGGCCCGCCTGGTTCCGCTCCAGGTAGTGCGGTAGGTGATCGGACGGAAGATCCGCTCCCCGCAGCCAACTGCGTTGAGCGACAACATGCTGCCGGCGTCTGTGGCTTCCGTACAACAGCACTGCCCTCAGCCAGGTCTGACGGATGACCGAAAGCCCTTGCTCTCAGCAACCTGCCATCGCCCTAGCCGGAGATGTCCGCGAAGGGGGCGAAGCCGTTCTCTTGCTCGCCGTCGGCATCTGCTTCGTGGGGGACTACCCGGAGGCCACGCCCCCGATGCGTACGGGCGGATTGGCCTCCGCCGTGGACGGCGAAGCTGAGGAACTGGACGGCCAGGAGTACGACCGCTGTGCACCAGAGGACCAGCGTGGGGAAGCCCAACCCGGACAGAATCAGCAGGAGGAGAATCCAGAGCAGCACGCCCAGGCCTCCAGGTCGAGGCAGTCTTCCTGTGTTCCGCGAGGTCTCGGCGATGCGGAAGGAGGAGAACTCCGCCCGGAGAATCCGAAACGCCCCGTTGGAGACGTGTGGCCGGCTTGTCTTGGTCCCTCTGTGGGAGTGGCTACTCACAGCTCCCGACCGCCTGGGACAGCGGGCGGGGCCCTCGGCGCTCATCAGCGGCTCTCGCGCCTGCGGTCGGTTCGGTTCGAGGTGGGCGTGGGGCGCTCTACTCAGTGCGACGCGGGTTCTGGGCCGGGGCTGCTGTGCGCGTTCGGGGCCGTACGTCATTGTCTGCGCCTTCTGAGGTGGGTCGACGAACTGCTCCTGAGTTTCGTCCCGAACAGAAGCAGGATCAGCAGAAGGAGAAGAATCCAGACCATTATGGCTGCGCCTCCACGCGGTCACAGGGACATGTCCTGCGTTTCGCGGGGTCTGGGCGAAGCGAAGGCGAAGGCTTGGCCCGGGAAATCCGGAGCACCACACAGCCCTACGCCGTCGGTGTCAGTCAACGCCGGGCGGCGATCGTTGTCAACGGGGCAGGATTGCTGGAGGGTTGTGGCGCGTCGGGCGGGCCGCTGGTGTGGACGGAGCCTCGGCAGGGGTTTGTGCCGGAGCCTCGGACGGTGGCAGGACGTGGTCCTCCCACCAGGACAGGCCCATCACGATGCCGAGCAGGACGAAGGGGAGCACGACCGGAACGATCAGCGCGTACATGTGGACCGCCAGTTGTCGGATACGTGCGACGCGGCAGGCAGCCGAAAAACGGTGCCCGCATGGGGCACATCGAGGCTGCGCCGGATCGCGTAGCGACGGCGACTGCGGGACGGCCGCGCTCGTGACGAGGCGGGCTCCGGCATCGATGCGCAAGGTGCCCCCGAGGGAGCGCGATGACTTCTCTGCGCTGCCGGGGGCCGGGGCCGCACCACGCACGCTAGCCCTCCTCACGCTCCCTGAACAGGCGCAAGGCGGCCATCCGGCAATCGGCAGGGCTTCGCGCACAGGACCGTCTGCGACGCACGGGCAGGACTGGGTTGGCCGGAGAGTCACGTCCCCGTGGCAGTGGTGACCTGATCCGCTCCGAGCGATCACGCGGGCTGTCCTGTGCACGCCGGCTCCCCGCATTCCCGGAGCCAGTGTTACGTAGCCATCCACACGAGGCAGTACGCGTCGACAAGGGGCGCTACCCGTATCCCTTGGGCACGCTACGCTCCTCGGTGCGGCCCCAGCCCCTGGCAGCGATGACCTGTTCCGCTCCGGGGAGGCACGTCAGGTTCGTCCCGCTTTTCCTCCTCGTGGTGCTCTGCTTGGCTTCCTCAACCCCATCCGATGACCCTATGTCAGGTGCTCCGGGGTGCTTTCCGCTCAGGCCGGACGCGATGACTGTGATGCGAGGTACGCATGATGCATCGAACGATCACGATCCATGAAGAGGCGCGGACGTTGACGGATGTGGGTTCGTTGGCGGATGACGCCCTGATCGCCGAGGTCCTCGAATTGCGTGCTGAGGTTGAGCAGTTGAGCAAGGCGCTGGAGAGTCGTGCGGTGATCGATCAAGCGCGGGGCATGGTGATGGCCCTGGCTTCGTGTTCAGGTGAGAAGGCCTGGGGTCTTCTGGTGGACGTTTCGCAGCACCGCAACGTCAAGCTCAGGGACGTAGCTGCGGCTCTGGTCGGCAGCATGGAGGGCGAGGTGCTCCCCGACACACTGCAACGTGCGCTGCGGGATGCCTTCCGCCGCCTTCACGCAGCCGATCGCCTGTGACAGCTCACGCCCACCGTCGTACAGCGGGGAGCCGGGCTCGGCGTTGCGGTAGTTGTTGAAGTACAGCAGCGAGTTGTCGCCGTAGTTGCCGCGGTAGGCGTCGTTGATCCAGCCCCAGGAGCCGGCGGCGTCGAGGCCGTCGCCGATGTCCTGGTAGACCTTCCAGGAGACCCCCGCCGCCTCCAGGCGCTCGGGGTAGGTGGTCCAGCCGTAGCCGGCCTCGGCGTTGTTGAGGACCGGGCCGCCGCCCGTGCCGTCGTTGCCGGTGTGGCCCGACCAGAGGTAGTAGCGGTTGGGGTCGGTGGAGCCGATGAACGAGCAGTGGTAGGCGTCGCAGATGGTGAACGCGTCCGCGAGGGCGTAGTGGAACGGGATGTCGTCGCGCGTCAGGTGCGCCATGGTGGTCGGCGTCTTGGCGGGCACCCAATTGTCGTACTTGCCCTTGTTGAAGGCGCTCTGTCCGCCCGCCCAGTCGTGGTTGAGACCCTGGAGGAACTCCATGCCGAGGTCGTCGGACGGCGGCCGGAAGGGGAGCGTCTCCTTCGTGCCGTCGGACTGGTGGAAGACGGACTTGCCGCTGGGCAGGGTCACCGGACGCGGGTCGCCGAAGCCGCGGACGCCGCGCAGCGCGCCGAAGTAGTGGTCGAAGGACCGGTTCTCCTGCATGAGCACCACGATGTGCTCGACGTCCGCGATGCTGCCCGTGGTCCCCTGCGCGGGGATGGCGGCCGCGCGCGCGATGCTCTCGTTGAGCATGGTCAGGGCGGCGGCGCCACCGGTGAGCTGCAGGAAGCGGCGGCGGTTGAGTTCTGCCATGGCGTGAACGACCTCTGTGGTTGAGGGGTGCTGTGCGGTTCCCAGGACAGCGCGCCCGCGGTACCGGAGAGGGAGCCTGGCGTGACGGCAGCGGATACGCCAGGCGAACGGCAGTCGGATTTCGTCGAAGTTCGGCCATGCCGAGCCACTGGGGGAAGGCCGACCGGCCCGTGCCCAAGTCGCCGCGCGTAGCTGACGGACAGTCGCGCGCTCAAGGGGGCGTGCGGCCTTGTCGGCCGCGGTCGTGTGCGCCACCACCGCGGGCGTCCGACGGGTGATGTCCAGGCGGTAGTCGAACCCGCTCCTCATGCCTCCCTGCGCGTGCCGAGCGGATCGGAGCTGCTGCCAAGGACGTTGTCGATGTGGGCCGCGAGCGAGGCCCGCAGGGCTTCGGGTGTCATCTTCTGATCGTCGATCAGGTGGGCGACGAGGTCGGCGCGGATGGCAGCCAGCAGTGCGTGGGCGGTGAAGTCCGCGGCGTGGACCGTTGGTACCTGGTCCAGTGCCGAGCGAAGGATTCCGTGCCACCAGCCGTAGTGCTCGGCCTGGTACGGGCTGCTGAGCCCGGCGTCCTCCGCGGCCGACATCAGGTTCCGGTTCTCGATCTTGAAGCGCAGTGAGGCATCGAGGAGGTCCAGCACCTGCTGCCGCGGTGATGACGCGGCAGCGTCCTGCGCTTCCCGAACGGCTTGTTGGAGGGGTTCGATTCGGGAGGTGATCACGGCGCCGATCAGGCCGGCGCGGTCGCCGAAGCGGCGGAAGAGGGTGCCCTTGCCCACGCCCGCGGCCGAGGCGATGTCGTCCATCGACACACTCTGAGGGCTGCTGCTGGCCGCGAAGAGGGCGTCGGCTGCGGCCAGCACCGCTTCTCGGTTACGCAGGGCGTCTGCGCGTTCTGGGCGCTGGGCCACGGGTCCTCCTCGGTTCACGGCCTGTCCCCGGCCCTCGGGAATGATATTCGGTGGGTTCGGCTGAGCGGCGGCCGCGCCCCGTCCGGCTCGCCGCCTTGCGCGCAGCCGGGCATCGTGCCGGCCCTCGTAGTCGCCGGTAGTGACCGTGATGCGGAACCGTCAGCTGCTTGACTGCATCTCCCGTTCGACGAAGGCGCGGAAGGCGCCCGGCGGGCGGCCGGTGAGGCGCTGGACGGTGTCCGAGGTGCGGTCCTCAGCCCCTTCGGCGATGGTGCGGTCCATGCCGGCCAGCATGACGGCGAACTCCATCGGTATTTCGGCGGCCCAGCGGTCGCGCAGCTGCTCGAAGGTCAGCTGCCGGTGTTCTACGGGCCGCCCGGTGGCCTCGGTGATGATCGCGGCGATGTCGGAGTAGCTCAGTGTCTGCGGCCCGGTCAGGATCAGGTCGGTGTTGGGGGCCCGGTCGTCGGTCAGGGCGCGCACGGCGACGGCGGCGATGTCCTCCGCGTCGATGAACCCGACGCGGCCCTCTCCCGAGGCCGACATGATGGCGCCCTCGTCACGGATGCTGCGTGCGTGGGAGGTGGCGCCGGCGAAGTTCTGCATGAACCAGGAGGGCCGCAGCACCGCCCATTCCTCGAACAGGCTGGGCAGGGCCTGGTGGACCTGTCCCACGGCCGGACCGCCCGCGGGGATCGCCGACGAGCTGAGCAGCACCGCGCGGTGCACGCCTGCCGCGCGGGCCTCGCGGAGGAAGGGCAGCATGGCCGCGGCCGGGTCCGAGGAGCCGATGGGTGGGATGAGGTAGAGGCGGCCGACGTCGTCGAGGGCCTCGCCCCAGGTCGCGGGCTCGTTCCAGTCGAAGCGAACGGCCTGCGCGCCCGCCACCGGGGTGGCGCTTCGGCTGCCGGCCTTGACGCGGTGGCCCTCGGCGATCAGCCCGGTGGCGACGCGGCGGCCAGTGGTGCCGGTGGCTCCGATGACCAGGGTGGTGTTGGGGGCGTTCATCGGTTCGCTCCTACGAAGTCGGCGCCGGGCTGCTGCAGGGCGAGGGGGTTCCAGTAGTCGCGGTAGGAGGTGATGCGCCCGTCCTTGACGGTGACCACGGCGATGTAGGTCATGTCGAAGGGGCTGCCGGTCTCCACCAGGCGGCCGACCCCGCGCATCTCGACCACGATCGTCTCGGGGACGGTGGTCTGGTGGATCGTCACCTCGGGGAAGTCGTGGAGGTCGACGTGGTCGGGGTAGTGGCGCATGTAGGCGCCGACCGCGTTCTTGCCTTCGAGGCGCATGGGCCAGCCCTCGGGTGCGAAGGGGAACTCGAAGACGCCGTGGTCGTCCCACAGCTCGACCCAGCCGGGGATGTCCTTCTCCAGCAACAGTTGCAGACCGTGGTGGTACAACTCCGCGGCCGTCATGGACGCTGTCATGATCAAGGCTTCCGTTCTGCTCGAAGACACGGTCATCCCGGCCCGTCGCCTACGGCCGCTCGTCACGGGACGTGCGATATCCCGCGAAGGCGGTTCCTCGTAGCGGGGCGTCGAGACATAAGCGGACTGACGGTCCGCATGGATTGAAGTATGTGGACCGACGGTCCGATTTGCAAGCGGAGCTGTCGGAGCGGAGCGAACAGGTCGACGTCGTCACCCCGGCGGGGAACGCCGACGGGTCGGCCGACAAAGAGGAACTTACGATCAGCTGTTGGTGCGAGTCGCTAGACCGGCAGGGGGAATTGGGGGGAATGGATGGCGCCCGGCGCCGTGGACAGAGGCCGGCGAACGTGCCCTTCCGATAGATACCACCCCGTGATCATTGACAACTGCAGGGGATCGACGGTTCACCGTCGATCCGTGCGCTGGGTGGAACGTCCGTCACGAGCGGAAGGGGGGAGCCCATGTCGTCGAGGCCTGTTCTCCGAGTGAACCGACGTCTGCTGCGTGCGGTGCGGGAGTGGTCGCGCACGGCGGTCGTAGCGCTCACCGTGACACTGACCATCGCGGCCACGGCCGCCGGAGCTACCGCCGAGCCGCAGCCCAACGTCCCACCCAAGAGCAGTAGTTCGTCGCGCCCGGCGGATGAGGGTCAGGAGGAGAGGCAGGTAGAGCCGGACGGTCAGGTGGACACGCGGACCCTGCCCAAGCCGAGGCGCGCCGTAGGGGAGGAAGCGGAGCCCTTCCTGCCCGCCCCGAAACTCGCGCGGGCGGCGCAGCACGTGCCCAGCCTGCCGGTCACAACCGGGGCCGTGGTCTCGAAGGCGGCCCCGGGCGGCAAGTCACCGAAGGCGGTGCCGTCCACGGCCGTGCTCGAGCGGCTGAAGACCTTCTCGACGCTCGGGAACGTGAACAGCCGGATCCCCTCCGACACGCAGCTCGCAGTGGGGCCCACGTACATCATTCAGATGATCAACCGCAGCGCCCAGATCTACGACAAGGCCGGCAACGCGGTGGGCAGCCCCTTCGACCTGGGCTCCTTCTTCGGCTTCGCGACGAACTCCGGTACCGATCCGCGGGTGCACTACGACGCTGGGGTCGGCCGCTTCTACGCCTCCTACGAGTCAAATGTGGCCGGCGGTGACGAGATCCAGCTCGCGGTCAGCGACGACGACGACCCGAACGGCACCTGGACCCGCTACAACGTCGGCAGCAACACCTCGAACATCCAGCACGACCAGCCGAAGCTCGGCTACAGCAACAACAAGGTGACGCTGAGCTGGAACAACTACGACAAGGCCGACGACTCTTTCCAGGGCGTCGTCACCGTGGTCGTCAACAAGGCGGAGCTCGTGGCCCGCGGCTCGATCACCTTCACGACGTTCGCACCCGACACGGGCAAGTTCCAGGTCGTCCCGGCCGTTTCGCTGTCGGGGATCGACGACCAGCTCGCGATGTGGCACGACGAGAACAGCACGGACGTGCACGTGGTCACGATCACCGGTGTGCCCGGCGATCCCATGCAGCCGGTCGGCCAGAGCGACAACACCATCGCCATCGGAACCGCGGACTCGCCGCCGATGGCCACCCAGCCGGCCGGGGGCGACGCCAGCATCAACACCAACGACGGCCGGATGCTGTCGGTCGCCTGGCAGAACGACCACCTCTGGGGGGTCTTCAACGTCTCGTGCACTCCGCCCGGTGACACGGCGGCCCGTTCCTGCCAGCGCTTCCTCCACGTCTCGACCAGCGGGGGGCAGACACTGGGGACCAACTTCAACCTCGGTCTCGTGGGCGGTCACCTCTACTACGGGTCGGTGGCGCTGAACAACGAGGACGACCTGTTCTCCGGCTTCACCGCCTCCTCGCCCACCATGTTCCCGACCGCGGTCGCGATCGGAGTTCCGGGCGGAAACTTCCCCGGGACGACAGTCGGCGACTTCTACGCCGCGGGCACGCAGGCCTACTCCGCAGGATTCCGCTGGGGCGACTACACAGGCATCGCCCGTGACCCCAGCCACCCCAAGGACGTCTGGACGGTCCAGCAGATCGGCGGCGTGGCCGGCGGCGACTGGTCCACCGCCATGGACCGCGTCACCCTTTCCCCGCCCACCGTCACCGGTGTCACCCCGAACCACGGGCCCGAACTGACCTCGTGCGTGAACACCGTGACGGTGCGGGGTACGGAGTTCCCGACGAGCGGCACCACCGTCAAATTCGGCTCCGTATCCGCCTCGAACGTGAACGTCACCGGGCCGGAAGAGCTGACCGCGGAGGCACCGCCGCAAGCGCGGGGCACCGTGGACGTCACAGTGACCACGCCCAACGGCACCAGCCCGACCAGCGGCGCCGACCAGTACACCTACGATGCGGACACCTCCGCGCCGACCGCCTCCGCGAGCATCTCGCCGTCGCCGAACGGCGTCGGCTGGAACACCACCAGCCCGGCGACGGTCAACATCAGCGCCGGTGACGGGTCCTGCGGCTCCGGCCTCCAGAAGATCACCTACAGCGCGAGCGGCGCCCAGCCGATCGCATCCACCAACGTGACCGGCGCCGGCGCCGCCGTGCCGATCACGGCGAACGGCGTCACCACGGTGACGTACACCGCCACCGACAACGCCGGCAACACGTCCGGGCCGCAGACGATCACCGTGCGGCTCGACAACGTGGCGCCGTCGATCACCATCGTCCGGCCGACGGCCGGCACCTACCTCTACCGTCAGCCGGTCACCGCGTCCTACTCGTGCACGGATGCCACCTCCGGACTGGCGAGCTGCGTCGGCACGGTTCCCAACGGCAGCCCGGTCAACACCTCGACCCTCGGCTCGCACACCTTCACCGTGAACGCCAAGGACATCGCCACCAACCCGTCGACCAAGAGCGTCACTTACAACGTGGCGTACCGGATCTGCCTGCTCTACGACCCGACCCGGCCGGTCCGTCTGCTCGGCCAGGTCGTGCTCAGCGTGCGCATCTGCGACGCGAACGGCAACAACCTGTCCAGCTCGAACATCACGCTGACGGCCGTCCGGGTCACCGGCCCCGTCACGAGGCCGGTCACAGGTCGGTTCACCTACAGCGCGCTGTTCTCCAACTACAGCCTCCCGGTCAGCACCCGGGGGCTGCCGAACGGCAACTACAACCTCGAATTCACCATCAGCGGAGCGGACACCACGACCCACGTGGCCCCGTTCACGCTCCGCTGAGACACATCGGACAGCACCGGCCCGGACCCGACCACGGGTCCGGGCCCTCGATTTCCCGGCCCGAGCCCGAGCCCGAGCCCGCTCCGGACCCGCGATCCGCATCCTCACCCCACTCCGTCCGCCCAGTCCCGCCCGGTGGACGTTGTCCCGGCCGGGTGCCCGACCGCCACCCTTTGCCCTGGGGCGCGGACCGGTCGGCCGATGACGCGGAAATGGGCGGACGAGGGAAGCCCGTCAGGACGTGCGTCCGGTGTCGCGTCGAGCAACGGTGTTCAGGAAGTGGTCGGCGTCCTCGGGTTCTGCGAGGCGGGCGAGTTCGAGCCAGGAGCCGTCCGCGAAGCACAGCCGGAAGGCCGCGAAGCCGCGCGGCTGACCCGCCTCGGCTTCGATACGTGCTTCGTGCGCGAGAAATTCTGCTGTCAGCTGGAAGTCGGCCGCCTTGGTCGGGGACAGTCGGCGGCCGGGGGAAGCCGCCACGCAGATCCGGTCACGGGTGAGCAGTACCAGGCGCTTCGGGTTGGGGGAGCGGCCGTACCAGCTCAGCAGGAGCTGTCCGGCAGTCAAGTGCCAGTCACCGTCAAAGGTTTCAGGGATCTCCCGGTCTCCCGCCCCTGCAGACGTACCGGATCCGTGGCGCCCGGTACGCTCGCGCGAGCTCCTGGCCTCAAGTCCAGGGTCGAGCCTTTTGCTCAATTGATCGAGCAGGAACATGGGGATGAAGACGAAGAAGAACACCACCACACCCACGTAGAACAGCCAGTGGTGTCCCGGCGAAAGCCGACCCTTGCCCGCGGCCCTGTGTATGTCCTTCGGTGGTGTGGGAATGGCTCGGGGTATCTCGCACCAGACCAGGGCGACGGGGTCCTCGCCGAGGATCCTCCTTGCTTGCCGTTGCACACTGCGCTTCGCCATATGAGGCATCCTAAAGCGGCAGCAGGAGCCCCTTCCTGGGCGGCCCCCGCATCCGTCGCCGCTGATCAGCCCGAGACCGGTCACGGAACCTGCCCACCAGTCGCGAAAAGTGAGCAACCCATCACCATCAATCACCCGATAGCACGGCAGTTGGACACGCAGAAGGCGGCGAACCGGACCGGTTCCGGCCGCCCGGAGCAGCAGCAGCCGCCAGTCGAATTCCCTTCGCGCGCAGAGAGGATGAAGAACCTCATATGCCCAGAGGGGCGAGCCGCTGAGCCCCTCCACCCGCGGGGAATCGTCGATCTGCGAGGGCAGGGGAATTCGGACCTCTGCCTTTCCTATCCGCACAACGCGGTCGTCATCGTGGCCGGGCTTCCCGGCAGCGGGAAAAGTACCCTCCTGCGCGAGTGGGAATCCGTTGCCAGGGTGGTCGACCCCCGTGCCACCCGCACCGCATATCAGGCGTTGATGCCCTCTTGGCTGCCCTACGTCGTGTATCAGCCCTGGGCGCGGCTGCAGCACATGCGCTGGATACGTGGCGAGATACGCCGGACCCGTCCGTTGCTCGTCCACGATTGCGGCAGCAGGGCCTGGATGCGCCGATGGCTGGCACACAACGCCGCTCGAGCCGGGCGGCCGCTGCACATGGTCCTGCTCGACGTCGGCTTCCAGGAGGCTCTGTCCGGCCAGCATGCCCGCCGGCGCCTGACCTCACGCCGGGTCTTCGCCACGCACCGGAGGGGCCTGGCGAGCCTGCTGTCCGCAGTCGAAGGCAAGGGCTTGGCGGCGGCCGGCGGATTCACCTCGCTGGTTCTGCTCGACCGGAACTCGCGAAACCGCGCCCCCCGGGCACGGTTCGGCCTCCAGCACGACTGACCGCACCGCTGACCACCGGAGGATCGTCGTTGTCGCGGCTCGTCATCGTGATTCACAGGGCGGATCCTATGGAGAACGCTTGAGCGTTCCCACACGTGAGGCTCCTGTCCGGACAACCCTTACGGAGCCTTGACGCGCTACTGCTTTGCCCTTGTGGAGTCGCCATGTTTGGATCAAGAGAGGTCGAGTGGAAGGCGTGGCATGTCGGGAGAGTTCGAACGGGAGTGGCGCGGGATATCCGCGGACTTAGCGGGGCCGCCTGCGGTCATGCGGTTGGACGGGGCGCCGGCCGGGCCTTCGTCCCCTGGCGGGTCGGGGGAATTCGGGTCGACGCCGGCGGAGAAGACGGCGGCGGCGAACACGATAGAGACCGAGCTGGAGCCGAACACCAGGACCGCGGCGGAACATGCCGATGAGGCGACGAACGCCGCCGTGAAGGGGTTCGAGGGCTGGGACACTGCTGCCGGTCTGAAGAAGGTGGCGGACACCTGGGACAAGCAGGTCAAGGTCCTCATGGGCCGGCTCGCTTCCGAGAAGGGTGCGCTGCGCGGCGCCTCCGGTCTCTTCGCACGCAACGACATCGGTCTGGGCGATCAGTTCCGGCCGATCGGCTCCCAGTCGAAGCTCAACGGGCTCTAGGGGGCGGCACGTGCTGACGTACTACGAGGTCATGACCACAGACCTGGGCCAGTTGACTACGACCGCGGGCAAGTGGGACTCCATGGCCGCCGAGTTGAAGAAGGTCGAAGGCCGCTACGGCGACAGTGTCCAGAAGATCACCACGGGCCAGAGCTGGACCGGCATCAGCGTCGGTGCGGCCCACACGAGCTTCGCGGCCACCCGTTACGAGTACTCCGCCGCCCAGATCCAGGCCAAGGCCGTCGCAGATCTGCTGCGCGACGCCCACGGCCAGTTCACCGAGCTGAAGAAGAGGGTCGAGAGCGCACGCGACGAGGCCGTGGCGGCCGGGATGAGCGTCTCGGAGCAGGGCTACGTCGCCTACGACTACGCCAGGCTCACGGCTCAGGAGCGCAGTGCGATCCATCATGACCCCGACGGCGAGAAGACGGTCCGTGACGCGGTCGCCAAGTGGCAGCAGCACATCGACGACCGCGTGAAGGCGGTGTCGGAAGCCGACCAAGGTGTCAAGATCGCCCTCGACGCCGTGGTCGTCGACAGCAACAAGGACGCCTTCGGCAAGGGCGACGAGACCCTGAACGGCTTCAACGCCGGCGCGCAGGGCGACATCGAGGTCTACGAGGCCCGTAACGCCGAGGACATCGCCACCCGCATCAACAGCGGCGGCAAGGTGTCGGCAGCCGAGTACGCGGAGTTGGACCGCTCGTTCCGGGACAACAACGGGAACAAGGCGTTCAGCCAGACGTTCCTCACCGGCCTCGGCACCGACGGCACGATCAAGCTGTCCAACAAGCTGAACAAGAAGGAGTACCAGGGCATCGAGCGGGGCCTGGCCAACACGGTGGCCGGAGCGACCGAGGTGCCGGGGAAGACCTCTGAAATGCCCCCCGGATCCAAGAAGTTCAACGAGTGGCTGCACAGTCCGGACGGCAAGTTCTACCGGGAGTGGACGGAGAGCCTGGACAAGTCCGGCACCAGGAACTTCGGGTCCAACACCGATCCGCTGTACGGCTACCAGTCGTTCGTCAGCATGATGGAACACGCCGACGCCAAGTTCGACGACCAGTTCATGTACCAGCTGGGCGACGACCTGATCGCCGCCGAGAAGAAGCACGAGGGCATCTTCACCAAGTGGGGCGGCGGTCACGACGGCATCGAGAGCGACCCGATCGACGGCCTGCTCGGTGTGATGAGCAAGAACCCGGACGCCGCCACCGCCTTCTTCGACTCTCAGGGCAACGGCTCGGCGGGCGACAAGGTCGGCAACGATCACCTCAAGTACCTGCTCGGCAGTGGCGACGGCGCCCGGGAATGGCCGAAGAACACCGTCACCGGCATGGTCGTCTCGACCATGGACGACCCGACCAGCCGAATCGGTCTCGGCGCGGCCCTCGAAGCCGCGACCACGGGACGCGAGCCCAACTCCGGTGGGGCGTCCTTCGGCGGTCACTCCGAGGCGCAGGCCAGGGTCATGCAGGAGACGATCGGGGTGCTGGACAAGGACTCCAAGGGCGACACGATCGCGCAGAACCTGAAGGTTCCGCTCGGCCGGGCCCTGTCCGACTACACCGCCGACACCCACGCGATCCTCAGCGGTACCGCGCCCGGCAGCCCCACCGGGCTCGAGGGCATCACCGCACACGGCGACGACTCGGCGATCACCAGCTCCAAGCACAGCCTGCTCCGGGTGATGCGCGGCGTGTCCGACGCCGCGTACGGGACGACGGACGACGGTAAACCCGTACTCGTCTACGACCTGCTGTACGAGAACGAGAAGCGCTACGCGGCCGAGTACCTGCTGACGGCGAAGGACGCCCCCGCGGACCAGGTGGCCAACGTCGTCGGCGACTGGGACAACAAGGCCCGGCACGTCGGCGAGGTGTACGGCGCCATGAACGCCATCGGTTCCGACATGACGCTCGACGACCGCGACACCAAGATCGGCAATCTCAACGACGCCATGAGGTACACGTACCACGGGGCCGGCGGCCTGGTCACCCAGATCCCGATCGTCGGCGACCCGGCGCAGCGCATGATCGACGCCGCCACCTACGAGTACTCCAAGGGCGTCGCGGCCGAGGCGGAGGACCTGGCCCGCGCCAAGGAGAGTACGAACACCTCGGCCGGCATCGGCGGCACGAACTCGCTGATCGACGCCTGGGCGACCGAACGCGGGGTCAACGGGACGGACGCGCACAACCACGCCCGGGGCGAGGCCCAGCAGAGTTACATCACGGGGCGTGAGGACGCGTACTCCGCACTGCGCACGAGGAAGTAGGACATGGCGCAAGGAACTGGCAGCGGCAGGGGCAGGGGCAGAGGCAGGCGGTTCCTCCGGTGGAACTGGATCGCGCCGGTCCTGGCGCTCGGGCTTCTGCTGACGGCCGGCTATGCGTGGCGCGGCACCAACCTCCTCGGCGGCGAGGAGCTGTGCGGAGGGCTGGTCTCCACGGACGTGGCGGAGGCCGCCTTCCCTACCGCAGGGCGCATCTCGGACCGCGACGGCCTGGACTCGAAGGCGCACGACCGGCTCGTCTTCACCTGCGAAGTGGAGAGCTCGTCCCTGCTCCCGGGATCGGGCGCCGGGCACCTGAGGATTTCGGGGAGCCGGGAGCGGGGCGACTTCCCCTTCGTGGACCCCCGCTGGCCGGGTCCGGCAACCGTCTCGTTCTTCTCTGCCGGAGTCTCAGGAGTCTCAGGAGTCTCTGAAGACTCCGCAGGCGCCACCGGAGGAGTGGGCGACGGCCACGGCTGGGCCCTGTTGCCCGCCGCCTGTACGAAGGACCGGCCGGCCATCGTCGAGGCCTACGCCCCCGCCGGCTCGGACCCGTTGAAGCTGGCCCGCCTGTTGACCGACGTGGCGAACAGGGCGGCCGCACGGGCGGGCTGCGCGGCGGACCGACCGATGGCCGCCCCCCGAATCCTCTCCGCCGTTCCGGTGGAGCATCCGGTCCCGGACGGCACGCTGTGCGGTGTTGCGGGTCTCGCCTTCCCGGGTGCGGGAGCAGACGCAGGCACAGCGCGGGAAGTGTTCCAGGACGGGACCGGCCCGACGTGGGCGTGCGAGGTGAAGGGACGCGCCACCTACGCGGTGACCCGGGAACCGCGGATGGTCGCCGCGATCAGCGCCTCACCCGGCTACAAGGAACAGCCCCCGGTGGCCGGGCACCGGGTGTCGGGCTTCGACCCACGGCACGTCGTCGCCGACTGCTCGGGGACGCCGACGTACTTCTCCATGGAACTGGGCCGCGACTACACCTCGGCCCTCGGGACGCCGGGCACCGCGTCTTCCCAGGAGCTGTTCGAGAGCTTCGTCACCAGCGCGGGCAAGCGGTTCGGCTGCGCCGCCGCGACCCCGTGAACAAGGCTGGACAAGGACTCCACACAGACATGACAGCGGTAAGGAAGAACAAGTGACACACCGTCGGTACGCACTGACGATCGCCGCCGTGACGGCAGCGGCCCTGCTGGCCGGCTGCCAGAGCGGCGGGGCGACGTCATTGAGCCTCAGCGGCCTCACCAGGACCGCGGACGGGCTGCAGCCCGACGGAGCGGCCAAGTGCCCGCTGCGCTACGACATCGCCAAGGCCGCGAAGGCCGCCGGCGTGGACACCGCCGCCGGACCGGGATCCGTGACCGGCGCCGACGGGCCCGTTGCCACCGGCGAGGGTGGCAAGCGGGCCAAGCCCGGGGACCCGCTGGCGGAGAATCCCGGCGCGCTGGTGAGTTGTACGTTCCACATAGGTCAGGAGGACGTGGAGGTACACACCATCGCCACGCGCAAGCCGCAGGCGAGCGCCCCGCTCGCACCGGTGGTCCAGCATCTGGCCGGGATGTCCACCGATGACCTGATCGCGTACATGAAGAAGGCCGGCGGAGCCGAGCGCGGTGAGCCGGTCCTGACCGGGAGCGGCAACGCCGCCACCGTCCGGCTGAAGCTCGACGGCGAAGGGGACGCGGTCCTGCTGGTCGGCGTGGGAGAGGCCGGACGCAGTTCGCTTGACCGGGCCCGGGTCGGCGACCTGGCCAAAGCCCTCGCAGGCCAGGTGCAGTAGGCGGGCTTCGGCGCGGCCGGCGCTGCCGGTGGGCAAGGCATGCGCGTCAGCCGACCCGAGGACCGACCGCCAGCGTCAGTTCGAGGACCCGCTGTGGCGATGCGAGATCCGGGAACAGCTCCCGCAGCTGCGACATCCGGTACCGGACCGTCTGGGGATGGACGAACAACGCCGCCGCCACCTCGTCCCGCCTGCCCTGGTGCAGCAGCCACGCCCGCAACGTCTCCTCCAGCCGCCGTGCGGTCGCGGCGGGCAAAGTCCGCAACGGCGCGAGGGCCCGGGCGCGCAGGTCTGCGAACGCGTCCGCGTCGGCGCTCAGCACCAGCTCGGGCAGGTGGTCCTCGGTGTCGCGAATGTCAGGGGAGAGGGAGCGCGCGCGTACGGCTCGCGCGTACGAGGCGGACGCGCGGGTCCACGGCCGGGGCGGGCCGACCACGGCGGTGCGGTCGGTCAGCTGCCGCAAGAGATGTGATCGGTCGGCATCGGGGACGAGCAGCACCCCGGTGGCGTCCGGCAGATCATCGAGGACGAGGGTGCTCGGGTCGAGCCTGCGGTAGGCGGGCCGGGCCTGGGCGGCGGGCAGCAGGACCGCGGTCAGCGAAGCCGGAGGCTGCCACCCGGCGCGTTGAACAGAGGCGAGCAGCACGTCCAGGCTCGCGCCGGCGAGGAGATCGCGGGCAAGGTGCTCCAGGTGGCGCTCGTGGGCCCTGCCCCGGGCGGCCAGTTCGTCGGCGTGGCCCGCGGCGCTCGCGGCGGAGAGCTCGTCGATGTAGGCGAAGGTCAGCTCGGCGAACTTGGCGACGTCGGCGGCGGGCAGACCTACGGGTACGGCTCCCGCTGCCAGACATCGCCAGGCCACGCGGGCGCCGACGCGGTAGGCGCTGAGGAGGGCGTCCATCGAGCGGCCGTCGCGCACCTCGCCGCGGCCCAGCTCGTAGGCGGCGTCACCGGCGTCGCCGCCTGTGGCGTTCCCGCTCGCGAGGTCCAGGTAGTGCCCCAGGGCGGTACGGACGGACCGGCGGATGGTGGCGCCCATGCGGCCCGAGAGGGCGTTGGCGTAGGGAGGGACCTCGTCGATGATCGCCTGGACGACCTCGTCGGCGGTCGTTTTCAGCTCGGCCCGAAGTACGGTGACCGTCGCCTCGTCCAGGGCCAGCTCGCTGGCCCTCCTGATTGCATGACTCACGTTTTGTTCCCTGCGAACAATTCAGCCGACCAGATTTACGTCCTGTGGTCAGGACTTTACGCCCTGAGGCGCAGCAAGCTGGGGTCATGACGAGTACAGCCCTCCGCAGCAGGGCGTGGAAACTGCTGGAGATGGTCACGACGCCGCTGTTGCCGTCGGACTACCTCGACCTGGTCAGCCCGCTGCGCGCGGGCGCCGACCTGCGGGGGCGCATCGAGGCCGTGCACCCCGAGACGGGTGACGCCGCGACCATCGTGATCAGGCCGGGACGGGGCTGGCGCGGCCACACGGCCGGTCAGTACGTGCGGATCGGGGTCGACGTCGACGGGGTGCGCCTGTGGCGCGCCTACTCCGTCACCTCACCGACGAACCGTCGGGACGGCCTCGTCACGATCACCGTGAAGGCGATCCCGGACGGCAAGGTCAGCAACCACCTGGTCCGCAGGGTGAAACCGGGCACGCTGATCCAGCTCGACCAGCCGACCGGTGACTTCGTGCTGCCGCAGGCCAAGCCCGCCAAGGTGCTCTACCTGACGGCCGGCAGCGGCATCACGCCCGTGATGGGCATGCTGCGCGACGTCGAGTTCGACGACGTCGTCATGGTCCACTGCGCGCCGCAGCCGCAGGACGTGATCTTCCGCAGCGAGCTGCACGACCTGGTCGCGGACAAGAAGCTGCGGCTCACCGAGGTGCACACCGACACGGACGGCATGCTCGACATCGCCCGTCTCCACGAACTCGTGCCCGACTGGGCCGAGCGCGAGACCTGGGCCTGCGGGCCTGCAGGCCTGCTCGACGCCGCCGAAGGGCACTGGACCGAGCACGGCGTACGAGAGCGCCTGCACACCGAACGCTTCCGCGCCGGCGTCGTCGTCGCCGGCGACGGCGGCGAGGTCACGTTCAGCGCCACGGGCAAGACCGTCGATGCGGACGGCGCCACGCCGCTGCTGGACATCGGCGAGGAGGCCGGCGTGCTCATGCCCTCCGGGTGCCGCATGGGCATCTGTTTCGGCTGCGTCACGCCGCTCAAGGCGGGCGCCGTCCGCGACCTGCGCACCGGCGAGATCACCGAGGCCGGGCCGGGCGTCCTCATCCAGACCTGCGTGTCCGCCGCGGCGGGCCCCTGCGACATCGAACGGTAGGAACACCTTGACCGCCATCGACCCCACGGCCCACCTGACCGCGGAGCAGATCGAGGAGCTCGGCCGCGAGCTGGACGCGATCCGCGACGAGGTGATCGCCGACCGAGGCGAGAAGGACGCTGCCTACATCCGCAAGGTCATCTCGGCGCAGCGCAAGCTCGAGCTGGTCAGCAGGGGCGTGCTGCTGTTCTCGATCTTCCCGCCCGCGTGGCTGATCGGCACCGCCGGTCTGTCCGTGGCCAAGATCATGGACAACATGGAGATCGGCCACAACATTCTGCACGGCCAGTGGGACTGGATGCGGGACCCGAAGATCCACTCCACCACCTGGGAGTGGGATCACGTCTCCCCGTCCGAGCAGTGGAAGCACTCGCACAACGAGCTGCACCACACGTACACCAACGTGATCGGCAAGGACAACGACCTCGGCTACGGCATCATGCGCGTCGACGAGGACCAGAGGTGGCACCCGTTCCACCTCGGCCAGCCGCTGTGGAACTTCCTCAACGCCTGCTTCTTCGAGTACGGCATCGCGGCGTACGACCTGGAGCTCGGCAAGAACCTGAGCAAGCGCCGCCGCAAGAACCCGGAGTTCCGTGCGCGGGCCAGGGCCGTGGGCCGCAAGATCCGCAAGCAGGTGCTCAAGGACTACGTGATCCACCCGCTGCTGTCGGGCCCGTCGTTCCTCCCGACGCTCGCCGCCACGTTCACCGCGAACCTGGTCCGCAACATCTGGACCCACTCGGTGATCATGTGCGGGCACTTCCCCGAGGGCGTGCAGGTCTTCGAGCGCCGCTCGATCAGGGGCGAGACGCGCGGCCAGTGGTACCTGCGCCAGATGATGGGTTCGGCGAACATCAGCGGCAGCAAGGCCATGCACTTCATGACCGGCAACCTGTCGCACCAGATCGAGCACCACCTGTTCCCGGACCTGCCGAGCAACCGGTACGCCGAGGTCGCGGTGAAGGTGCGCGCGCTGTTCGAAAAGTACGAGCTGGAGTACGTCACCGGGCCGCTGCCCAAGCAGGTGTTCTCCGCGTGGCACAAGGTTTTCCGGCTCTCGCTGCCGAACAAGAAGCCCAAGGTCAAGACGCCGGACCGCGAGCAGGAGCTCGTCGCGGCCTGATCCCCGGTACTGGTTCGGATCCTTCGGCCCCATCGAGGCCGCCTGCCACATCGTCATCCTCGAGGACCAGCTCGAAGAACCGCAGCGCATCAACGCCGAATACTGCGCCGGCGCTGCGGCGGGCCCCCGGACCGCAGCCCGATACCGCCCCGCGCATCCACCGGGCGGGACGGACGGAGGCCCAGAGGGGCCGGCGGCGAAGGCGCGGGCGGCCAGCCGGGCGGTGGCTGCCAGGACCGCGACGGTGATCAGGCTGCGGTCGAGGGGGGACAGTCCCTCGCGCTGCCATACGTCGCCGAACAGGACGCCGTCGGTCAGCTGGACCAGCTTCGGCGCGAGGTCGCCGAGCAGCTGCTGGGCAGGCGAGGGGCGGCGACGCCCGGCCCGGTGTGCTGGAGGTGTGCTTGGTCAGCTGTCCAGGCGCCGCGCGCTGAGCCACTGGACCATCGCCGGGTCGTGGTGGTCGAAGAACAGCGACGCCCCGGTGTCCAGGGTGGCGATGGCCGCCATCTGGTCGTCCGTGAGCTCGAAGTCGAAGACGTCGATGTTCTCCGCCATGCGCTCGGCGCGCACCGACTTCGGGATCGAGGCGACGCCTCGCTGGACCGCCCAGCGCAGCACGACCTGCCCCACGGACTTCCCGTGGTCCTGGGCGATCCCGCTCAGGACCGGGTCGGTGAACAGACCGTTCTTGCCTTGGGCGAAGCCGCCCCAGGCCTGGATCTGGACCCCGTGCTCCCGCATGAGTTCCTGGTCGGCGGTGCGCTGGAAGAAAGGGTGGGTCTCGATCTGGTTGACCGCGGGCGTGATGTCGTTGTTGAGGATGAGGTCGAGCAGCCGGTCGGGGTAGAAGTTCGCGACACCGATCGCCTTGGCACGGCCCTCGCGGTTCAGGTCCTCCATGGCACGCCACTGGCCGTACACGTCGCCGTAGGGCTGGTGCATCAGGTACAGGTCGAGGTAATCGAGGCCGAGCTTCTTCAGCGACGTCTCGAAGGCCCGCTTGGTGTTCTCCTCACCGGGCGCGTCCTGGACCCACAGCTTGGTGGTGACGAACAGCTCCTCGCGCGGCACGCCGCTGTTCTTGATCGCGCGGCCGACGGCCTCCTCGTTCTGGTACGCGGCAGCGGTGTCCAGCAGCCGGTAGCCGGCCGCGAGAGCCTCGGTGACCGTCTGCTCGGTCTGCTCCGGCGGGATCTGGTAGACGCCGAAGCCGAGGATCGGCATCGCGATGCCGTTGTTCAGGGTGACGTGCTGCATGAGGGTTTCCTTCCACGCGGGACGGGGGTGCGGAGCACGGGCCGCAGGCCGGTCAGTGCTCCGGCACGGCGGGATCTCCGTACTCGGAGGGTGCGAAGCCCGCCGGTATTCACCTTCGCGCCCTTTCGCCTCCGGTGGCAGGCCGAGCCGTGCCAGGGGGTGACGATCGGGAGAGTGACAGGGCCTCCCATCCGCCTGCCACGCAGGTCGGCGCGGTGTGAGCTGAAGGACATGGCATCCGAGCAGAGCAGCGGCGGCGGAGCCGAGCTGGGCCGGTTCCTGCGCACCCGCCGTACGCAGACCACGCCCGAGCAGATCGGCCTCGCAGCCGGGCGCCGGACTGCGCCGTACCTCCGGCCTGCGCCGCGAAGAACTGGCAACCCTCACCGGCATCAGCATCGACTGCTACGTACGCCTGGAACGCGGCAAGGAGACCCGGACCAACCCGTCCGTCATCGACGCCCTCGCCCGCGTGGCAGGCACCTTGTCGTCGCGCCGCAACCCTCTCCGCCCTCGGTGAAGATTCTCCCTCGCCCACGCGTCTACCTCGCCTCGGGGCGGACTGAAAGATCTTCCGGCTCGGGGCAACCCTTTGCGGAGTCTGTGACCACAAGGAGGCAGATCAGGGCAGTTCCGCTGTCCGGATCCGCCCTTCTCTCGTGAACGGTTCGCAAGGAGAACGTCCACCCATGAGCAACCCCCCGAACGGCGGGCGCCGCGGGCGTCACCGCCGCCGCTGGAGCGCCACCGCCCTGCTGCTTGGTGTGCCCCTCGGCACCGTGTCGTACTTCGTGTTCGTACTGGAGGACTCCCAGGCCGCGACGGTCGACGGCGGTGCGTACTACAGGCTGGTCTCGGTGCGCAGCGGCAAGGCGATGGACGTCAACGGCTTCTCCACGGCCGACGGCACCCGCATCCAGCAGTGGACCGACCAGAACACCGCCAACCAGCAGTGGAGGCTGCGGTCCACCGGGGACGGCTACTACGAGTTGGTGAACCGCAACAGCGGCAAAGTGCTGGGCATAGCGGGCGAGTCGAACGCACAGGCGGCCTCCGCTGAGCAGCAGACCGACAGCTCCTCCGTCTCCCAGGAGTGGCGGATCGACGGTGTGAGCGGTTCCGACGCCGTTACCTTCACCTCCCGCAGGAGCGGCCAGGTCCTGGACGTCTCCGGAGCCTCCACGGCCGAGGGCGCCGCGGTCATCCAGTATCCCGGCAAGGGCAGCACCAACCAGCAGTGGAAGCTGGTGAAAACAGCCGGGACCCAGGCGGAAGGACCATATCGGTGGAACAACGCCCAGGTGGTGGGCGGCGGTTACGTCACCGGGTTGGTGTTCAACCCGCGGGAGAAGGGTCTGCTGTACGCGCGCACCGACATGGGCGGCGCCTACCGTTGGGACACCGGGGCCGAGCAGTGGATCCCGCTGACCGACTGGGTGGGCGAGAAGGACTGGAATCTGCTGGGCATCGACTCGGTGGCCACCGACCCCGTCGACCCCGACCGGCTCTACCTCGGGGCGGGCACCTACACCAACGAGTGGGCCGGCAACGGCGCGATCCTGCGCTCCACCGACAGGGGCCGCACCTTCAAGCGCACTGATCTGCCCTTCAAGCTGGGCGCCAACGAGCCCGGCCGCGGCGCCGGCGAACGGCTGGTGATCGACCCCGCGGACAACGCCGGCCTGCTGCTGGGCACCCGCAAGAACGGCCTGTGGCGCAGCACCGACCACGGCGAGACGTGGAGTCAGGTCTCCTCGTTCCCCGTCAAGGACGGGGCGAGCAGCGGCGCGGGCATCTCCTTCGTGACGTACGGCCCGGCCGGCAGCAAGACGGTCTACGTCGGCGTCGCCGACAAGTCGACCTCCCTGTACCGTTCCACCGACGGCGGCGGCACCTGGCAGGCGGTCTCCGGGCAGCCCACCGGCCAGCTGCCTCAGCACGGAGTCCTCTCCGGTGACGGCACGCTGTACCTGACGTACACCGACAACGTAGGACCCAACGACGTGACGGGGGGCTCGGTGTGGAAGTACACGCCGGCCGGCGGGGCGTGGAAGAACGTCTCCCCGTCCCAGGGCAGTTACGGGTTCTCCGGGCTGGCCGTCGACCCGCAGAAGCCGTCCACGGTGATGGTCACCACCCTCGACCGCTGGTGGCCCGAGGACGAGGTCTACCGGACCACCGACGGCGGTACGACCTGGAAGGCACTGGCCGGGAAATCGGTGCGGGACGCCTCCGGTGCTCCCTACGTCGGCACCGGCATCGGGCACTGGATGACCGCCCTGGCCATCGACCCCTTCAACTCCGGGCACGCGCTGTACGGCACCGGCAACGGCATCTGGCGCAGCAAGGACGCCACCGCCACCGACAGCGGCGGTACCAGCCACTGGAGCGTGGGGGCCCGAGGGCTGGAGGAGACCGCGCTGGCGGACGCCATCGCCCCTCCCGGCGGCGCCGCCCTCATCACCTCCATGGGCGACCAGGGCGGTTTCCGCTACGACTCCCTGACCCAGGTGCCCTCGGGGCGGCTGGAGAACCCGGCGATCCTCCACAGCAGCGACATCGACTTCGCCCAGTCCAAGCCCTCGACGATGGTCCGGGTCGGCAGGGCAGGCGCGCAGGACGGGGCCTACTCCACCGACGGTGGCCGCAGCTGGAACGGCTTCAAGGGAGAGCCGGTGGGCAGCGCCGACAGCGGCCACATTGCGATCGCGGCGGACGGCTCCACCATCGTCTGGACCGAGGCCGGCCAGGCCCCGTACCGCTCGGCCGACATGGGGGCCGGCTGGTCCAGGGTCAACGGCCTGGGAGCCGACGCCGTGGTCGTCGCCGACCGCTCCTCGGCCGGTACCTTCTACTCACTGGCCGGGGGCACGCTCCACGTCAGCACCGACGGTGGCGCGACATTCACCGCCCGCGCCACCAACCTGCCCGACGGCAAGCTCGTGGCCGTCCCCGGCGTCGCCGGGGATCTGTGGATCGCCGGCAGCTACAAGGGGCTGCTGCACTCCACCGACGGCGGTCGCTCCTTCTCCACGCTCGGCTCGGTGAAGTCCGCCTCCGGCCTCGGCTTCGGCAAGGCCGCGCCGGGCACCGACTATCAGGCCCTGTACCTGATCGGCACTGTCAAGGACGTCGCCGGAGTCTTCCGGTCCACCGACAAGGGCGCCACCTGGCTCCGCGTCAACGACGACGCCCACCAGTGGGGCAACTTCGCCGGCATGGGCATCGTCACCGGCGACCCCGACACCTACGGCCGCGTCTACGTCGGCACCAACGGACGCGGTCTCCAGTACGGCGACCCGTCCTGACCCCCACATCTGAGCGGGGCCGCAGGCACAACGGCCTGCGGCCCCGCCCCGGCTCCACCCACGGGCCTCAGCGTGTCGGGGTGAAGCCGCCCCGGACGGAGAGGGCCCCGCGGGGGCCGTTGGCGTCGACGCGGTAGCCGTCCTGATGGGCATCGCGGTCGCCGGCGGCATGGTTGTACTGGCCGGCGAATACGTGCTGTCCGGCCGGGACTGTACGGCCCGGCTTGAGGACCCAGCGGTAGACCACTGCTCCGCCCTCCTGCTGCACGGTGACGGCGAAGTCCTCCGCGGGCAGCGTCCGCCAGCTGCCGGTGCTCTGCACCGCGCCGGTCTGAGTGATGCGCAGTTCCACGGTGAGTGCGGTGAGCGGCTGGGTGGTGTTGAGGGTGATGTTGCTCTGCGCCCAGTAGGTGTTGCTGCCCGCGTCCAAGGATCCGGCCGACGAAAGGGGCCCGTCCTGGACGCGCGCGCTGCCGGTCCGGGCCGGGCCCGTGCCGCCCGATGCCGCAGGGCCGGGGATCGTCGAGGGCGAGCGGTCCGGCGTGGTCGGGCCGCCGGTGGCGGGCGGCGACGGCGTCGAGTGGGGAGTCCCGGGTGCGGACGGCGAGGCGGGCGCTGATGGCCAGGACGGTGCGGCGGGGGTGGCCGGGATGTCCGGCCGGGCCGGCGGGGAGTGGACGATGGCGGCGACGGCGAAACCGCCGACCGTCAGGATCCCGGCCGCGGCGACGGAGGCGAGCGCGACCCTGGGCCAGGGCCTCGCGCCGGACGACTCGCGTCGGGGCGCGGGGGCGCCGGCCATGCCGCGTTCCACGCGTGCCAGGATCCGGGCGCGGTCGGGCTGGTGAGCCTCGGCGGCTGCGCGCAGCCGCCCGGCGAGCTCCTCGTTCAACGGCTCCTCCTCCCCGCCAGCAGTTCCCCGGCCGCTCCTGTGCCGCCCAGCGTCCGTTCCAGTTCGGCCATCCCCTTCGAGGTCTGGCTCTTCACCGTACCGACCGATATTCCGAGCGTCAGTGCGGTGTCCTTCTCCGACAGGTCGAAGGCGTGCCGCAGGACCACGCATGCCCGCTTGCGGAACGGCAACCGGGCGAGAGCGGTACGCACGTCCACCACGGCGGCCACGTCCGGACCGTCCGACGGCTCCGCACCGCGGGACCAGAACAGGGCGATCCGGCGGCGCTCGCGTACCGAGCTGCGGATCCGTGACCGTGCCAGGTTGGCGACCACGCCACGGGCATAGGCGAGCGGGTACTCGGCCTGGCGCAGCCGATCCCAGCGCTGCCACAGAGCGATCAGGGCGTCCGCGGCCAGATCGTCGCCGCCGTCCGCCCCGCCCGTCAGGAGATGGGCGAACCGGGCGAGTTCGGCGTAGTGGCGTTCGAAGAAGTCGTGGAACTCCGCGGACGCGTCATCGAGGACCACGCTGTCGGTCGCCCCTTCCGAGAATGTGTGCGTTAACATCCGGGCGGCAGCGTATCAGCGCCCGGTACGGCCCCTTGTGCTCCAGTGCGGCCGTACCCCGGATCCGCCACCGGCCGCAGCGCGGATTCAGTGGGGGGCGAACTGGACACGGGTCGGTTGTGCGACGTTCGCCAGCAGCGCGATCCCGTCGACCGTCAGCTGCTCCCCGTAGATGTCGGTGATCCGTATCGCGCCCCCGCACCCACTGCCGTCGGCGGAGAGGAAGTAGTTGTAGCCGGTACGAGGCAGGCTCCGCCATCCATTGGTGGTACGTACCTCCAGCCGTGCGACCGGATTCCGGTGGTCGATCACCTGGATGCCGCACCAGTGGGGGCTGGAGCCGGTCTTGTACCGGATGGAGATCGTGCTGGGCGTGTGGGGGCTCAGCAGACTCCAGGTGATCGGGATGCGGCCGACCTTGAGATCGGCCAGTTTCGCGAAGGCCTCTTCGCTGAGGTCCAGTTGTCCGGGTGCGCAGGGCGACGGACATTCGTTGGTGATCCGGACCGTGATCGAGGCGCCGTTCGCGGCGCTGACGCGCACGTACGCGCCGCACGCCCTGGACGACTCGTAGTCGGTGGTGTTCATCGCCGCGATCATGAGGTCGTCGCTCGGGCCGAACAGGCAGGCGCCGTTGCCGTCTCCTGCGGCGTAGGCGGTGGCGACGCCCTTGTAGGTGGTCGCGGGCCGGATGCGACCTGCCGACGGTGCCGTGGCGGAGCCGGGGGTGGATGCCGGCTGAGGGGTTGCCTTCGCCGCGGGCTCTGGAGCCGCGGTGGTCGTACTGGCGGCCGCGGTCGGAGTTTCCGCTGCACGCGAGCTCTCCGTCGGGGGCGCGGGGCTCGTCGGGGCCGAGGACGTGGCTCCCGCCCGGGTGGCGGCGGTCGCCGCCACGTCGGCCCCGACCTCGGCCTTGGGGCCGGGGAGCACGGTCGTCACCAGGAGGACGAGGACGCCCGCGGCGGTCAGTATCACCGCCGTTACCAGCATCAGTCCGTGCCTACGCCTGCGCTGCCGCGCGGCCTGCCGTGCAGTCTGCATGTCCGTCCGTTCGAAGATTCGAGTCGAGGTGCACTGCTTGGTTGCCGCAGGATGCGAAAAGGTTGCCGCCGGTTTTCACCTGGGCGGCACGGATGCCGCGCGGAGACGCTCCGAGTGCGCGGCGACAGGCCTTGTTGAACGCCTGCAGGTCGGGAATGCCGACCGATGCGGCGACGGCGGGGACGGAGAGCGTGGTGGCCTGCAGGAAGTGGCGCGCCCGTTCCATCCGCCGGGCCCGGATGTAGCCGACGACCGTTTCCCCCGTCGCGGCGCGGAAGAGGCGCGTCAGATGGTTGTGGGAGACGCCGGCCGCCGCAGCGATGTCCGGCACGGTCAGAGGTTGCCCCAGCCGCGCCTCGATGAGGGCCACGGCGGCTGTGACCGCCGGATGAGCGGCCTGCGTGTTCCGCTCCCTCGGAGGGGCGAGCTGGGAGACCCGCCACAGGGCGGCCCACACCTCGGCCGCGGCCCGAGCCGGGGTGTTCGGCCAGGCGGACAGCGCCTGCTGCAACTGGACGGTGAGCAGGGCGAGATCGGGACCTGCGTGCTGGACCATCGCAATGTTGCGGGGAGTTCCACCCGAGCCCAGGCGGAGGTGGACGTAGAGATGTGGGGAGCGGCCCCGGTAGCGATATCGGACCTCGGCGCCGGGCGGTACGAGGCTGACCCAACCGGGGCGGATCGCGTGTTCCGTTCCGTTCACCGTCAAGTCGGCCTCGTAGTCGTACAGATGGAGCTGCCACAGGTGCGGCAGTGAAAACACGTCCACGTGGCCGGCAGGCCCGTGCACGCCGATGCCGACGGCGGCGAGGTCCGGAGGCTCGTCAAGGTGGGCGAGGACCGTGTGCATGGTCACGTGTTCTACCACGGTGTCCGCGAGCCGGCCCCGGGGTCGCAACCCTCACCCCTCAACCGTCGACCCGCGTGCCGGCACCATGGTGAGAATCGACCAGTGGAGGGTGAGCGCGGCCCACGCGGGGCGCGCCCCCCGGACCTAGCGTGGCCGCCATGGAGAACAGGAAAGAACTGCTCGATTCCGTGCAGATGGCGCGGTTCGTGGCGCGCGGGTCGCTGAGGCTGGACGGGGTGGTCCCGCCGGAGATGAATGCCGAGGGCTTGGCGGTACTGGTCGACGGGGTCCCGCCGGTGCGGTACGGGACGCCGCTGTCCGAGGCCTATGCGAAGGGATCCTTCGTCCGCAGGCTGCTGGAGCTTCCGCAGGTGGCGGGGGCCCTGCACAGCCTCGTGGGCCCGCAGCCGTGGGTGGACCACCACTTCGTGCACACCCGCGAGCCCCACGGCGGCGACGCGCAGCCGTTGCACGGGGACGCCATCATCGATGTCCGGCCGGACGCCTTCGACGTGCAGTTGATGTACTTCCCGACGGCGGTGACGCTGGAGATGGGCGGAACGCTCAGCGTCCCGGGCAGCCACCTCCGGCGGATCAACGAGTCCGACACCGGCCGCTACCAGAACCTCCGGGGCCAGGACCGGCTGGTCTGCCCGGCCGGGACGGTGGTGTTTCTGCACCACGGGCTCTGGCACGCGGGCCGGCGCAACGACAGCGACGCGATGCGCTACATGTTCAAGATCCGCTTCAATCCCAGGGTGCGTCAACAGCGCCTGTGGAACACCTCGGATCTCGACGACCCGCAGGTGGCCGCGGAGCTGGACACGATGTTCCCGTGGTACGAGATGGCGACCGGTCGGCTGGAGCGGTACAACCGCATCCTGCTGTGGCGGGTGCTGACCGGCGACGACGACTTCGACCTCGATCACTGGGTGACCAGGGTCTCCAATCGCCCCAAGGAGGCACGGGCATGACGAGCGAAACGACCCTCCGCGAGCGGGCGGAAGGTGCCGCGCCCGTGCTCCGGCAGCAGGTGCTGGTGCTGTATGCGGCCTCCTCGGCGCTGGACTCCCATGTGGTGGGCTGGTCCCTGTACGACGGCACGGGCCGCACCTCGCCCACCACGGGCGACAGCGACGAGCCGCCCTACGAGTCGGGGGTGGCGGCGCTCCGGGCGGGCTGGCGGCTGATCCAGGCCGCTCAGCTGATCCCGCCCTACCCGGGTCATGAATACGACGTCTCCTTCCTCAAGCACGAGTTCTTCTTCGAGCGGATCGTCGACGCGCGAGCGGAGCCGGGGGAGGAGCAGCGGGAAGACGGCCCCCGTTAGGCGGGGCACCCCTCCTCGCGCGGGCGGGCGCGCGTGCGGTGCCACCGAGGCGAGGAGGGGTGGGGTCAGGCTCCGGCCTTCGGAGTCAGGCTCCGACCTTGCGCTTGTTGTAGACGTCGAAGCCGACGGCCGCGAGCAGCACCAGGCCCTTGATCACCTGCTGGTAGTCGGTACCCACGCCGACCAGTGACATGCCGTTGTTCAGCACGCCCAGGACCAGACCGCCGATGATCGCACCGAGGACGGTGCCCACACCGCCGCTCGCGGAGGCCCCGCCGATGAAGGCGGCGGCGATCGCCTCCAGCTCGAAGTTGATGCCGGCCTGCGGCGTACCGGCGTTGAGCCGCGCGGCGAAGACCAGCCCGGCGAGTGCGGCGAGGACGCCCATGTTCACGAAGGCCAGGAAGACGACCCGCTTGCTCTTCACCCCGGACAGTCTCGCCGCCGCCTCGTTGCCGCCGATGGCGTAGGTGTGCCGGCCGAGGATCGAGTTGCGCATCACGTACCCGAAGCCGATCAGCAGGACGCCGAGGATCAGCAGAACGATCGGCACCCCGTGGTAGCTGGCCAGCAGCAGCGTGAAGGCCACCACGGCCACGGTGATCGCGCCGAGCTTCGCGAGGAAGAGCCCGGCCGGGAGCGGTTCCAGTCCGTACGAGGCGGCCCGCCGTCGTCCGCGCAGCTCCTGCAGGATCGCGACGGCCAGCACCGCGAGCCCCAGTAGGAGGGTGAGGTTGTGGTAATTGGTGTTGGGGCCGACCGCTGGGAGGAAACCGCTGCTGATGTTCTGGAAGCCCTTGGGGAACGGCGCCACCGTCTGGCCCTGCAGGAGGATCTGGGTCCCACCGCGGAACAGCAGCATGCCGGCCAGCGTGACGATGAACGAGGGGATCCCGAGATAGGCGATCCAAAAGCCCTGCCAGGCTCCGGCGAGAGCCCCGATGAGCAGTGCGGCCGCCAGCGCCACGGGCCACGGCACATGGTGTTTGACCATCATCACCGCCGCGGCCGCCCCGACGAAGGCGGCGAGCGACCCGACCGACAGGTCGATGTGGCCGGCGATGATGACGATCATCATGCCGATGGCCAGGATGAGGATGTAGCCGTTCTGCTGGATCAGATTGGTGATGTTGAGCGGCTGGAGCAGGATGCCGTCCGTCCAGAACTGGAACAGCAGCACGATCAGCGCGAGCGCGACCAGCATCCCGTACTGGCGCAGGTTGCCGCGCAGCGCTTGAGCCAGTACGGCAACGGCGCGCGACGGACGGTGGCCGGTCTCCGGTGTGCCGGGCGTGGTGTCTGGGGTGGTCTGGGTCTGGGCCATGCCTCACACCTGCTTGTCGGGGTATGCCGCGCTCATGGTCATGAGCCGCATGAGGGATTCCTGGGTGGCGTCCGCACGGGTGACCTCACCGGTGATCCGGCCTTCGGCCATGGTGTAGATCCGGTCGCACAGGCCCAGGAGTTCGGGGAGTTCGGAGGAGATGACGAGTACCGCCCTGCCCTGGGCGGCGAGTTCGGCGATGACGGTGTAGATCTCCGCCTTCGCGCCGATGTCGATGCCCCGGGTGGGTTCGTCGAGGATCAGTACCTCCGGATCGGCGAAGATCCACTTGCTGAGGACGACCTTCTGCTGGTTGCCGCCGCTGAGCTTGCCCGTCTCCGCGAACACCGAGGGGGCCTTGATGTTCATGGTCCGCCGGAACGATTCGGCGATCCGGGCCTCCTCGTGCCGGTCGACCCAGCCTCGTCGGGCGACCTTGCCGAGGGAGCTCAGCGAGATGTTCCGGCTGATGTCGTCGCCCAGGTTGAGGCCGAGCTGCTTGCGGTCCTCGGTCACGTACGCGATGCCGTGCCCGATCGCCTCCGGCACCGTCCGGGTGCGGATCTCCCGGCCGTGCAGCCGTACCCGGCCCCCGGTCCACCGCCCGTAGGAGCGGCCGAAGACGCTCATGGCCAGTTCGGTGCGGCCGGCGCCCATGAGGCCGGCCATGCCGACGATCTCGCCTCGACGGACGTGGAGCGAGGCGCGGTCGACCACGTTGCGCCGGTGGTCGATCGGGTGCTGGACGCTCCAGTCCTCGACTTCGAAGGCGACCTCGCCGATCTCCGCAGTGCGCTCGGGGTAGCGGTGTTCCAGGTCGCGGCCGACCATGCCGCGGATGATCCGCTCCTCGGAAATGCCCTCGGAACCGATCTCGATGGTCTCGATGGTCCGCCCGTCGCGCAGGATGGTGACGGCATCGGCGACCCGGGCGATCTCGTTCAGCTTGTGCGAGATGAGGATGCAGGAAATGCCCTGAGCCTTGAGTTCGAGGATCAGGTCGAGCAGCTTGCGGCTGTCCTCGTCGTTCAGGGCGGCAGTCGGCTCGTCCAGGATGAGCAGCTTGACCTTCTTGGCGAGTGCCTTCGCGATCTCGACCAACTGCTGTTTGCCCACGCCGAGATCGGCGATCCTGGTGTGCGGGCTCTCGTCGAGTCCGACCTGCCGGATCAGTTCGGCGGCGTGGGTCAGCGTCCGGTGCCAGCTGATGACGCCCCGAGTGGCGTGCTCGTTGCCGAGGAAGATGTTCTCGGCGATGGACAGGTAGGGCACCAGGGCGAGTTCCTGGTGGATGATCACGATGCCGCGCTGCTCGCTGGCCCGGATGTCCTTGAACCGGCAGGGCTCGCCCTCGAAGTGGATCTCGCCCTGATAGCCGCCATGCGGGTGTACCCCGCTGAGCACCTTCATCAGTGTGGACTTGCCGGCGCCGTTCTCACCGCAGACGGCGTGCACCTCACCCGCGGCGACGGTCAGGTTGACCTCGGAGAGAGCCTTGACACCGGGAAACGTCTTGCTGATCGACCGCATCTCGAGAACGGGTCGGGCCATGGTTGTGCATCCGTATCGTCGGGGCGGTGCGATGCCCGGGCAGTCTCCCGGGCATCGCACCGCCGGTTAGGGGGTGTCTGATGGATGTCCGTGGGGAAGGAGCGGCGTCCGGTGCGTGCTCTCGGTGTGCCGGCCGGAAGCCTGCGTACTGGACGTACTTGGGCTTTCGGCCGGTGCGGCGAGAGTGCGTGCCGGGCGTCGCGACGCCGCGGAGATCCATCAGACACCGCCTAGGCGTCGCCGGACCCGTCGGTCGGGCCCCGTGGGCTACTTGAGCTGGTCCGCGGTGTACTGGCCGCTGTCCATCAGGACCTTCTGGTAGTTCTCCTTGTCGACGCTGACCGGTTGGAGCAGCTGCGCCGGTACGGTCTTGACACCGTTGTCGTACTGACTGGTGTCGTTGACCTCGGGCTTGCCGCCGGTCAGGAGCGCGTCGCCCATCTGGACTGCGGCCTTGGCCAGTTGGCGGGTGTCCTTGTAGACGGTCTGGGTCTGCTCGCCCGCGATGATCGACTTCACCGAGGCCAGTTCTCCGTCCTGGCCCGTGACGACGGGCAGCGGCTGGCCGGTGCCGTAGCCGACGCCCTTGAGCGACGAGATGATGCCGATCGATATGCCGTCGTACGGCGAGAGCACGGCGTCGACGTGGGCGGTGGTGTACGACTTGCTCAGGAGGTTGTCCATCCGGGACTGGGCCAGACCGCCGTCCCAGCGCAGGGTGGCCACCTGGTTGAAGGAGGTCTGGCCGCTCTGCACGACCAGCTTCTTGTCGTCCACGTACGGCTTGAGGACGCTCATCGCACCGTTGAAGAAGAACGTGGCGTTGTTGTCGTCCGGTGAGCCGGCGAACAGCTCGAGGTTGAAGGGGCCCTTGCCGTCCTTGAGGCCGAGCTTGTCGACGATGTAACTGCCCTGGAGGACACCGACCTTGTAGTTGTCGAAGGTCGCGTAGTAGTCGACGTTCTTCGTGCCGCGGATCAGCCGGTCGTAGGAGATGACGGGGACGTGGGCGTCGGCGGCCTTCTGCAGCACGTTGGTGAGCGAGGAGCCGTCGATGGCGGCGATCACCAGCAGCTTGGCCCCCTTGGTGATCATGTTCTCCACCTGGGAGACCTGGTTCTCCACGACGTTGTCGCCGTACTGGAGGTCGGTCTTGTAGCCCTTGGCCTGGAACTCCTTGACCATGTTGTTGCCGTCGTTGATCCAGCGCTCCGACGACTTGGTCGGCATCGCGATGCCGACGAGGCCCCCTTTGGCGTCTCCGCCGGCCCCGGCGTCGCCCGCTCCGTTGGAGCTCTGGCCGCAGGCTGCCAGCGACAGGGTGAGACCCAGGGTGACAAGGCCGACTGAAAGCTTCCGCACAGTTCCTCCAGTGATGTTCCGCGACCGGCACGGTGCGACCCGGCTGGGCGACCGGAAGCGGTCGAGCGGGGCCGGCCGGGGAGTCGATTCCTCGCGCTGTGCGAAGTCGGTGTTGCAGTGGCTCCGGCCTGGCGATACCTGAGTGTTAACGCTCACAACTGTGTCGTCAAGGGTCTGTTCGGATCACCGTTGGGTTACAACGCCGCAGGCGATCGGCCTCCTCGGTGGGGCATGCCTGCTCATGAGGCGCGTCCGGGCGCGGTGACCGCGAGCGGCTTTTGCGACCTCGGGTGAGGCATCGGTCCACGTGCGGTCCGGAAGTCGGTCCTGGGGGCCGCGCGCCTGGTGGTTTCCGGTCTGCTCGACGCCGGGTGCGGGGCGGAGGGCCGGGTGCCGTTTCCCCGGCCCCCGGGCCAGGGAGCGGGCGGGTCTCGGAGTGGGGGCTGCAGGTCGCTACCCCTGTCGAGCGGGTGGGGGAGTCCCGCCGCACGGGTCTGTCCCCGTACCCGTCCGCGCAGCCCTCGTCAGCGGTCGGTGGCGTACCGTAGCCCGGAGTCGAGGAGGGAAGTGCGCGTGGGAAACGACAGTGCCGGGAGCCAGAGGCGCCACCCTGTCATGGCGGACGTGGCGAAATTGGCCGGCGTGTCCCACCAGACGGTGTCCCGAGTGCTCAACGGCGCCCCGCATGTGCGGCCCGGCACCCGGGAGCGGGTGCTCGCCGCCATCCGTGAGCTGGACTACCGGCCCAACTCCGCTGCCCGAGCCCTGGTCACCCGCCGCTCGCAAACCCTCGGCGTGGTCAGTTTCAAGTCGACCCTGTACGGTCCCGCCTCGATGCTGGACGGCATCGAGCAGGCTGCGCGCAGTGCGGGGTATTCCGTCAGCGTGACCAGTCTGCGCTCCCTGGACGGCCGCTCGGTTCAGGAGGCCGTCGACCGGCTCCGCGACCAGGGCGTGGAGGGCGTGGTCGTGATCGCGCCCCAGATCTCCGCCGTCAGTGCGGTGGCCAAGCTCTCCAGCTCCGTGCCGGTCGTCGCGGTCGGACCGGGCAGCCAGTCGCGGGTTCCCATGGTCTCGGTCGACAACCGGTCCGGCGCCGAAGCGGCCACCAGGCACCTGCTCGACCTGGGTCACCGCACCGTGCACCACCTGGCCGGTCCGGCCGGCTGGATGGAGAGCCGGGACCGCCAGGAGGGCTGGCGCAGCGCGCTGGAGGCTGCCGGAGCCCCCGTGCCGCATGTGGAGTCCGGCGACTGGAGTGCTCGCGCCGGCTACCAGGCGGGCCTGCGGATCGCCGAACTGGACGACGTCACGGCCGTCTTCTGTGCCAACGACCACATGGCGCTCGGCCTGCTGCGCGCCCTGCACGAGGCCGGCCGCTCGATCCCGGGCGACATCAGCGTGGTCGGCTTCGACGACATTCCCGAGGCCGCCTACTTCACCCCGCCCCTGGCCACGGTGCGGCAGGACTTCGGCGAGCTCGGCCGCCGGGCCCTGGAACTGCTCGTCGGGGAGCTGGAGGGCGTCGCGCACACCGGTACCCACCTGCGGATCCAGCCCGAGACGGTGCTGCGCCGCAGCGCGGGGCCCGCCGCGCGTCGTTGAGCCGGCGCCGTCGGGCCCGGCGCTGACCGCCCCGGCGGCCCATGCCTTCCTTCCGACGCGTCGGCCGCACTTGGCCGATGGCACCGTCGATCCCTTGACGGGCGCATTGTTAACGCTCACAATTTCCTCGCGAGAGACGACTCCTCCACCGATTGCGCCGCATCCGCAACGCCGCCCCCTGGCCGCGCCCGCCATCGATCGGCCCGGGGGACGTGACCTTGCCCCTCCGAGCCGATGGCGCCCGCCCTTGCGGCGGGTGTCGCCCCCTCCCTCTCCCCGCCGCCTTGAACGGAGTAGTCGCGTGTCGCGAGACGCACTCGTATCCCATGGTGGAGTGACGGTGACCCAGGAGCCCGCCGCAGAGCTCCCCGACGGTCGGCGCATCACCCGCTGGACGTTCGGTTCCCCGGAGGGCGTCACGGCGGAGGTCCTCAGTCTCGGAGCACGCTTGCAGGCCCTGCACGCGCCGGACCGGGACGGGCGGTGTGCCAACGTCGTCCTGGGCTGCGAGAGCACGGCGGAGCTGTTCGGGGAGGCCGCCTACTTCGGCGCGACGGTCGGCCGCTACGCCAACCGAATCGCGGGCGGAACCCTGCCCCTCAACGGCACGACGCACCGACTGGCGACCCAGCGGGACGGCCACACCCTGCACGGCGGACCGGACGGCTTCGCCACTCGCCTCTGGGACGGAGTGCCGGTCCGTGCGGGCAGGCGGGCCGGTGTCCGGCTCCGCCTGGAAAGCCCCGACGGAGATCAGGGATTCCCGGGCGCCCTCACGGCAGAGGTCACCTACCTGCTCGGCCCCGACGGCGAACTCTCCCTCAGCTACCGGGCGACCACGGACG
Organism: Streptomyces sp. GL_140; assembly: GCF_057834465.1. NCBI lineage: Bacteria > Bacillati > Actinomycetota > Actinomycetes > Kitasatosporales > Streptomycetaceae > Streptomyces > Streptomyces sp. GL_140. The sequence continues at coordinate 930,210 of NZ_CM174404.1, read as the reverse complement.
CTCCGACGGTTGTCAACCTCACCAACCACATGTACCTCAACCTGGCCGGTGAGGGCTGTGGGACGGTGCTCGGCCACCAGTTGCGGGTCGAGGCCGCCCGCTACACGCCCGTGGACGGAGAACTGATACCGCTCGGTCCGTCCGAGTCCCTCACCGGCACACCGTTCGACCTCCGCGAGGCGCGGACGATCAGTGGCCGCATCACCGAGGAACATCCGCAGATCCGCCGGGCCGGCGACGGCTTCGACCATAACTGGGTGCTCGACGGAACCGGGCTCAGGCGGGCCGCCGTCCTGAGCCACCCCGGCAGCGGCCGGCGCGTCGAATGCCTGACGACGGAGCCGGGGCTCCAGGTCTACACCGGAAACCACTTCGACGGTTCGCTGGTCGGCCGCTCCGGTCGCCCGTACCTCGCGTACGCGGGCATAGCGCTGGAGACCCAGCACTTTCCGGACTCGCCCAACCGGCCGGAGTACCCCTCCACCCACCTGAGCCCGGGGCAGGAGTACCGCTCGACGACGGTGTACCGCTTCTCGGCCGAGTAGGGATCGATGCCCTGCCCGCATCGTCGAAGCGCTTGCACACTGCGGTGCGGGCAATGACGTGTCCGGGCTCGGCAGGAGCCTGAGTGGATATGGGTCTGGTCGTACCAGGGACAGCCGACACTGGAGGCCGGCTTCGCCCGAGCCGGCGGCCGGGCGAAGCCGTCGGACAAGTCGCGGTTCCCTCATGGCGGAGCCGGGCCGTGCAATGTCACGGCCCGGCTCACGGGGCACACCGGCTCAGCGGGCGCCGAGGAGGTGTTCGAGGGCGAGCTGGTCCAGGTGCTCGAAGGCCATGCCGCGGCGGGCGGCGGCATCGACGTCGAACTCGTCGAAGGCGGACCGGTCGGCCAGCAGCCCGGCCAGACCGTCCTCGGCAGTGGGAAGGGCGAGATCGGGCAGCCGGGAGGCGGTGAGTGCGGCTCGGACCTCCGGATCGGCCCGGAAGGCGCGGGAACGCTCCGCCAGGAGCAGATAGTTGCGCATGCAGGCCGCCGCCGAGGCCCAGACGCCGTCGGAGTCCTCGGTGCGCGGCGGCTTGAAGTCGAAGTGACGGGGGCCGTCGTAGCCGGCCGACTCCAGCAGGTCGACCAGCCAGAAGGCCTGGCGCAGGTCGCCCGCGCCGAAGCGCAGGTCCTGGTCGAACTTGATGCCGGACTGGCCGTTGAGGTCGATGTGGAACAGCTTGTCGTGCCACAGGGCCTGGGCGATGCCGTGCGGGAAGTTCAGCCCGGCCATCTGCTCGTGGCCGACCTCGGGGTTGAGGCCGACCCGCTCGGGTCGGTCCAACTCGTTGATGAACGCCAGGGCGTGGCCGATGGTGGGCAGCAGGATGTCGCCGCGCGGCTCGTTGGGCTTGGGCTCGATCGCGAAGCGCAGATCGTATCCCTGGCTCTCCACGTACTCGCCCAGCAGGTCGAAGGCCTCCTTCAGCCGGTCGAGGGCGAAGCGCACGTCCTTGGCCGCGCCCGACTCCGCGCCTTCGCGGCCGCCCCAGGCGACGTAGACCGAGGCGCCGAGTTCCACGGCCAGGTCGATGTTGCGGATCGTCTTGCGCAGTGCGTACCGGCGGATGTCCCGGTCGTTCGCGGTGAAGGCGCCGTCCTTGAACACCGGGTGGGTGAAGAGGTTGGTGGTGGCCATCGGCACCTTCAGCCCGGCCGTGTCGAGTGCGGTGCGGAAGCGCTTGACCGCCTGCTCGCGTGCGGTGTCACCGGCCCCGAAGGGGATCAGGTCGTCGTCGTGGAACGTGACGCCGTAGGCGCCGAGCCCGGCCAGCCGCTCCACGGTCTCGACCGGGTCGAGGGCGGGTCGGGTGGCTTCGCCGAAGGGGTCACGGCCCTGCCAGCCGACGGTCCACAAGCCGAAGGTGAACCTGTGCGCGGGGGTGGGGACGAGCGGGTCGCTGGTCATGAGGAGCTCCGGTTCAGGGCCGAGGGCTATTTGTAATGGCAAAAAACAAATTAGTATGCGGAGACGCCAGAAGGAACCCCACCGGAGGAACGCATGTCTGCTCAGCGCGTCGTGATCGGTGTCGACAGCTCGACCCAGTCCACCAAGGCCCTCGCCGTCGACCTGGACACCGGCGCCGTCCTGGGCGAGGGCCGCGCCGCGCACACCGTCAGCGCGGGCGCCGGACGCGAGAGCGACCCCGAACAGTGGTGGCGGGCGCTCGGCGAGGCCGTGGCGGGCACCGGCTGGGCGGATCGCGCCGCCGCCTGCTCGATCGCCGGCCAGCAGCACGGCCTGGTCACCCTCGACGCGGCCGGCCGGCCGGTGCGCCCGGCACTGCTCTGGAACGACGTCCGCTCCGCCCCGCAGGCCGCCGAACTCGTGGCCGCGTTCGGCACGGCAGAGCTCGCCAGCCGCACCGGAAGCGTTCCGACGGCCGCCTTCACGGCCGCCAAGTGGGCCTGGCTGCAGGCGAACGAGCGCGCCGCCGCCGACCGCGTCGCGGCCGTCCGGCTTCCCCACGACTTCCTGACGGAGCGGCTGACCGGTGAGGCGGTGACGGACCGCGGAGACGCTTCGGGAACCGGCTGGTGGGGCCCGGACGGCTACGACCAGGACGTCCTCGGCCGGATCGGCCTCGACCCCGGGCTGCTGCCGCAGGTCCTCCCGCCGGGCGCCCGGGCGGGCGTCGTCCGAACCGGGATGCCACTGCGCGAGGGCGCCCTGGTGGCCATCGGGACCGGTGACAACATGGCGGCCGCCCTCGGGCTGGGCCTGACTCCGGGGCGTCCGGTGCTGAGCCTCGGCACCTCCGGCACCGTCTACGCCGTCGGCCGGACCCGGCCCGCCGACCCGAGCGGAATCGTCGCCGGTTTCGCCGATGCCCTCGGCGGCTGGCTGCCGCTCGCCTGCACGCTCAACTGCACCCTCGCCGTCGACCGCTTCGCCGCCCTCGTCGGCCGCGACCGCGAGGACGTCGAGGGAGGCGGCACGGTGGTGGTGCTGCCCCATCTGGACGGCGAGCGCACTCCGGACCTCCCGCACGCTTCCGGCCTGGTCCACGGCCTGCGCCACGACACCACGCCGGGCCAGCTGCTCCAGGCCGCCTACGACGGCGCCGCCCACGCCCTGCTCGCGGCCCTGGACGACGTACTGCGTGCCGGAGGCGAGGACCCCGCCCCCGACGAACCCCTGCTGCTGATCGGCGGCGGAGCCCGCGGCCGTGCCTGGCAGCGGACCGTCCTGCGGCTGTCCGGCCGGGCGGTTCAGGTGCCCGCGGTCCGGGAACCGGTCGCGCTGGGGGCCGCCGCCCAGGCAGCCGCACTGCTCACCGGTGAGCCTGCCGACGCCGTCGCCCGGCGCTGGCGGACCGCCGCGGGCCGGGTGCTGGACCCGGTGGCCCGTGACGACGACGCACTCGAACGGATCACCAGTACGCTGCGGCGGGCGCGGGCCTTGCAGGAGGTCCCGCAGGGAGAGCGATAGGAGGGCCGGGTCGATGACGGGGACCGGCAGGGCGAGCGGGGGCGCGCAGGCCGCGCCCGCCTCGCAGCAGGGGATGCGCCGGCGGAACCTCGCGGTGGTGATCGGCGCGGTCGCCGCGCACGGACCGCTCTCCCGGGCGGACGTCGCCGGGCACACCGGCCTGACCAGGCCTGCCGTCTCCTCCATGGTCGACGAGCTCATCGGCCGCGGAGCGCTGACCGAGACGGAGACCGCGCCCAGCGGACGGGTCGGCCGCCCCGGACGGGCGCTGGTCCTGAGTGATCGAGGTCCCGCGGGACTCGGCCTGGAGATCGGCGTCACGCATCTCGCCGCGTGCGTCGTGGACCTGCGTGGTGAACCGCGGGTGTGGCGTCGGGTGGAGCGGGCCAACGCGGGCCGGTCGGCCGGAGAGGTGCTGGCGGAGGTCGCCGCGCTGGGCGCCGAGGCGGAGTCCGAGGCCGCGGCCCTGGGCCTGCGCGTCGAAGGTCGCGTCCTGGCCGTGCCGGGGGTGGTGCCGAACGCGCCGGGCGGGCTGGTCGCGAACGCACCGAACCTGGGCTGGCAGGCAGTGCGCCCCGCCGACCACTGGCCCGACCCCGACACCGTGCCCGAGCCGGAGAACGAGGCCAACCTCGGGGCGCTGGCCGAGCAGTGGCACCGGGGCAACCCCGCCGAGACCTTCGTACACGTCTCCGCCGAGGCCGGAATCGGTGCCGCACTGGTCATCGGCGGGCGGCTGTTCCGGGGCGCCCGCGGCTTCGCGGGCGAACTCGGCCACCTGCCCGTCCACCCGGAGGGCGCCCGTTGCGCCTGTGGGGCGCGCGGCTGCCTGGAGCAGTACGCGGGCGAAGCGGCCGTGCTGCGCGAGGCCGGGCTGGAACACGTCGGCGACCCGGTGGTCCTGCTCGCCGAGCGCGCAGCCGCCGGGGACGCCGCGACCCTGCGAGCCCTGGACCGCGCGGGACGGGCCCTGGGCCTCGCCCTGGCCTCGGCGGTGAACCTGATCGACCCGGACCACCTCGTCCTGGGCGGTGCCTACGCCGAACTCGCCGACTGGCTCCTCCCGGCGGTACGCGCCGAACTGGCCGCCCGGGTCACCGTCCGACCCTGGAAGCCGGAGGCGGTGTGCCCCTCGGCCCTGGGCCGCCGTGGACCGGTGCTGGGCGCGGCATGGTCGACCGTCCGGCAGATCATCGCCGATCCCGCTCGCCTGCCGGCGCGCTGAGCGGGATCGGGGAGCCCGCTCAGGGTCGCCGGGCAGAGCGAGCGGATCAGTCGTCGATCGCTCGCAGCGGGTCGTCGCTCAGGCTGGCGGCCAGCCACTGCTCCACGGCCGTGATGTGGACGGTCGTGGCGGCGGTGGCCAGCAGGGCGTCGCGTGCTTGGAGCGCGCCGAGGATCTGCTCGTGGTCCTGGTGGGCGTTGTCCAGTGCGTGACGGGTCCGGCTGCCGCGGACGATGCGGACGCGCTGGGTGCGGGTGGAGAGCACCTGCAGGAGCATCGACAGCACGGGGTTGCCGACGGCTTCGACGATCCTGAGGTGGAAGGCGATGTCGTGGGCGACGAACTCCTCCACGGTGGTGGCGGCCCGGGACCTGTCGAGGATGTCGCGCAGTTCCTGGAGGTCCTCCGGCGTCAGCAGGGCAGCGGCCAGCCCGGTCGCCTGCGGTTCCAGCAGGCGGCGCACCTGAATCAGTTGCAGTGCCGTGTGGCCCTGGGAGACGTCGGCGGCGAAGGAAAGACTCTCCAGCAGGAGATGGGGCTCCAGGCTCGAAACGTATGTGCCGTCGCCCTGACGGGTGATCAGGATGCGCATGGCCGTCAGCGCACGGACTGCCTCGCGCAGCGAATTCCGGGACAAGCCGAGTTGTGCGGCGAGGATCTCCTCCTTGGGCAGACGGGAGCCGGGAGCGAGTTCGCCGTCGAGGATCATCGCCTTGATCTTGTCGATCGCCTCGTCCGTCAGTGCCACTAACGTGCCTCTCAGTGCGGGGTGTGTTCGGGACGGTGGCTCCGCCGGACCCGGACCGGGGCCTGCGGAGCCGTTTGTGGGACGGGGCTATTCTTGCTTCTCGCCGGACGCGAACCGGGAGATGATCAGGGCGACAATGATGATGGCGCCATTGAGGAACTGGTTCCACAGGGGCGGTACGCCCGCCAGCGTCATGACGTTGACGACGAGCTGGAGAGTGAGGACGCCGGTGAGGGCGCCGAAAACGGAACCCTTGCCGCCGTTGAGGCTGACTCCGCCGATGACGGTCGCGGCGAAGACCTGGAAGATCCAGCCGCTGCCCTGGGTGGCGGAGATGGAGCCGTAGTGCCCGCTGTAAAGGGTACCGGCGAACGCCGCGAGAACGCTGCCGAGGATGAGGACGACCCACACGGTGCGGTCGACGCGGATGCCCGCAGTGCGGGCGGCCTCGGCATTGCCGCCGATTGCGTACAGTGCCCGGCCGTGCCGGAGCCAGGCCAGCGAACTGCCGCCGATCGCGAAGAGCAGGGCGCACACCCAGATCGCGGCGGGCACGCCCAGCCAGGACGCCCTGCCCAGGTAGGTGAAGGACGAGGGCAGCTCGACGATGGACTGACCTTCGGAGAGGGCGACTTGCAGTCCGCGGAGCATCGTCAGGGCGCCGAGGGTGACGATGAAGCCGTTGAGGCGCAGCTTGAGGATGAGGAAGCCGTTGACGGCACCGATCAGCGCCCCGACCAGCAGGCAGAGCGGGATGGCGGTCCACTCGGGGAAGAGGCCGAGTCCGGTGAACCGGCCCCCACTGGAGGGCAGGATCAGCCACACGGCGATCACGGGAGCCACGCCGATCGTGGACTCCAGGGACAGGTCCATCCGACCGGCGATGAGGACGAAGGTCGTGGCGAGCACCAGCAGGCTCAGCTCGGTGGACTGCTGGGCCACACCGATCAGATTGTCGGCGGTGAGGAAGGCCGGCGAGACGATGAACCCGATCAGGCCCAGGACGAGGATCGCCGGAACCAGGGACAGTTCACGGAAGCGTCCGAGACCGGCCCGACGGTGGGCGGTGTCCGCCGCGGCCGGCGTCGCCGTCCTCGGTGCGGGCTCGGTGAGATCTGTGGTGGCGGACATGACTACCTTCCGTGCTCGTCTGCGCCGGAGGAGGCGGATGAGGCGGGTAGGGCGGATGTGGGAGACGTCGTGGTGGCAGGAGCCGGATCGCCCGCGACGCCCTCGATGGCGGCGACGAGGTCCTCGTCCCTCCAACCGTGGTCGAACTCGGCCACCACGCGCCCGTGGAACATGACGACGACCCGGTCGCAGACCTTGAGGTCGTCCAGCTCGTCGGAGACGATCAGCGCAGCCTTGCCGCCGTCCGCGACCTGCCGGATCCTGCCGAGGAGGAACTCCTTGGACTTGACGTCCACACCGTTCGTGGGGCGGATGGCCACGAGCACGTGCGGATCGGTGGCCAGGGCGCGGGCGACGACGACCTTCTGCTGGTTGCCGCCGGAGAGGGCGGAGACCGGGGTGGCGACGCCGGGAGTCTTGATGTCGAGGTCCCGGATCACGCGCTGCGCGAAGGCCCTGGTGCGGGCGGGCAGCACGATGCCGAACGGACCGAGCTGGTCGGTGACGGTGAGCGTCGCGTTCTCCGCCACGCTGCGGTTGCCGACCAGCCCCTGGTGGTGGCGGTCCTCCGGGACCAGACCGACGCCGGCGGTGAGCGCGGCCGGCACGCTGCCGGTGCGCACGGTCCTGCCGCCGACCGAGATCCGGCCGCCCTTGGCCCGGTGCAGACCGGCGACCGCCTCACCCACCTGCACGCTGCCACTGGCGGTGGCTCCGGCGAGCCCGACGACCTCGCCGGAGCGTACGGAGAGGGAGACGTCCTCGCAGGCACCGGGCAGCGTCAGGCCGTCGATCGCCAGCAGTTCCGAGGCGTCGGCCCGCGTGCCCGGGGGGCGGCCCGCGGTGGCGGAGACAGTGGAGGCCGACTCGCCGGTCATGGCCTCCACCAGGGACGTATGCCCGAGCTCGGTGACGGGCGCGGTGAGGATGTGGGCCGCGTCGCGGTAGACCGTGACCGTCGTGCAGAGGTCGTACACCTCTTGCAGGTGGTGGGAGATGAAGAGGAAGGCGACACCCTGGCGCTGGAGGTCGCGGAGCTTGTCGAAGAGGCGGCCGATGCCGCGGCCGTCGAGCTTCGCGGTCGGCTCGTCGAGGATGATGAAGCGGGCGCCGAACGACAGGGCCCGGGCGATCTCCACGAACTGCCGCTGCTCGACGGTGAGGTCCCTCGCCCGGGCGGTGGGATCGACGTCGACGCCGTACTCGCCGAGGAGCTCCTCGGCGCGGTGGCGCAGCCGCTTCCAGCGGATGGGCCGCAGCGGGGCGCCGCTCTGCCGGTTCAGGAAGAGGTTCTCGGCGACGGTCAGGTCACCGATGATCGTGGACCGCTGGTAGACGCAGGCGACGCGGGAGCGCCAGGCGTCGATGTCGCCGAAGGCGGGGGCCGGCTCGCCCGAGAAGCGCAGCGCTCCGGTGTCGGGCTGCTGAAGGCCGGTGAGGATGGACACGAGCGTCGACTTCCCGGCGCCGTTGCGTCCGACCAGGGCGTGCGACTCGCCCGGGGCGATGGTGATGCGGGCGTCGCGCAGCGCGACGGTCGCGCCGAATCGTTTGCTGATGCCGGTCGCCTCGGCCACCGGGGCTGGGTTGCCGGGGCCGGTCGCCGGGGCGGTCGCGGTGTCCGCCATGGTGGATACCGTCCTTCGTGTAAGGAGGCTGGGGCGCCGAGGTGCGCGGGGGTGCGCCCGGGGCTGCGGGGAGAGGCCGCGGTCGGGGGACGGAGGGTCGTCCGTCCCCGACCGCGCGACGGGGGCGGGGCCGGCCGTCAGCCGACGTTGTTGCCCCACAGGGTCTTGTCGTCGACGTTGTCCTTGGTGACCAGCGGAGCGGGGAGCTGGTCCTCCAGGCCGTTGGGCAGCTTGATGATGGTGGAGCCGTGGTCGGTCGCACCCGGCTGGAAGGTCTTGCCCTCGGCGGCGGCCTTGGCGTAGTACAGCGCGTACTTGGCGTAGAGGTCGGCGGGCTGGGAGATGGTGGCGTCGATCCGGCCCTTGCGGATGGCGTCGAACTCCTGCGGGATGCCGTCGTTGGAGACGATGCTGATGTGGCCCTGCTGCCCGGTGGGCTGGAGCAGGCCCTTCTGCTCCAGCAGGGCGAGAGTGGGCTGCAGGAAGACACCGCCCGCCTGCATGTAGATGCCGTTCAGGTCCGGGTGCTGCGCGAGCAGGCTCTGCAGTTTGGCGGAGGCCACGTCGCCCTTCCAGTCGGTGGGCAGCTCGAAGACCTTGATCTGCGGGAACTTCGTCTTCATGCACTCCGCGAACGCCTCGGACCGGTCGCGGCCGTTGATGGAGTCGAGGGCGCCCTGGAGCTCGGCGACCTTGCCCTGGCCGCCCAGCTGCGTACCGAGGAACTCGCACGCCTTGGTGCCGTACGCCCTGTTGTCGGCTCGGACGACCATGTAGACATCGCCCTTGTCGGGTCTGGTGTCGACGCTGACCACCGGGATCTTCTTCGCCGCGAGGGTCTCCAGGGTCGAGGCGACGGCACCGGTGTCCTGAGGCGCCATGACGACGGCCTTGGCGCCCGTGTTCTGGAACACCTGCACGTTGGCGACCAGCTTGGTGACGTCGTTCTGCGAGTTGCTCAGCGGCAGCGCGTTGATGCCGTCTGTCTTGATGTCGTTCTTCAGGTACTGCGCGTAGGAGTTCCAGAAGTCGGAGTCGGAGCGGGGCAGGTCGATGCCGATGGCGGACTTGTCGCCGCCCGGGGCGGCCGAGCCGGGGCTCTCGCGGTTGCACGCGGTAGTGAGTCCCAGCAGCGCGAGGACGGCGGTGACGGCTGCGGCGGTGGAGCGGGTGCGAGTGTGCTTCATGGCCGTGTTCTCTCCTTAGCCGGGGGGCGCGGCGACGGTCAGGGGGACGTACGCGCCGTGTGGAAGGTGGCGGGGGCGCTGGACGGCGCACCGAATGATCCGGCCATTCCTCCGATGTATCTTGGACGGGACGTTACGACGACGTTGCCGAGGTTGACAAGGGTGTGCGCCTGACTTGATGGGCCGGGCCCTGGCCCCGCAGGGCGTCGTGGTAGTGCCCAACTCCATCTGACCCCGTGTTATGTCCGACTGTGCGCGACTGATGGGGCTTCGGTAGGCGTGCCCCTGACGGCTTCGGGAGAGTTGTTCCACGAGAGGGTCCGCCGACAACGGCGAGGAAATACATCCGAGGAATCCATTGTCAGCCGCGATCTCCGCGTCTATGTTCGCTGTGGCTCGCGATACATCCGATGACTGACCATGCGGATGACTGGAGCCCTGGCGAACGGCTGTACCGGCGCATTCAGGTAGCCCGCCCGTACGGCCGATCCCACAGACGAAACCGAAACCCGCTCGGCAAGGGAGCTGCCCCGTGAAACTGCTACGCGTCGGATCCCCAGGTGAAGAGCGGCCCGCGGTACGCGTCGACGACGGCCGGCTGCTGGACCTGTCCTCCGTGACCCGGGACATCGACGGTGCCTTCCTCGCCTCCGGAGGGATCGACCGGGCCCGCGCGGCGGTCTCGGCGGGGGAGCTGCCCGAACTGGACAGGGACGGGCTGAGGATCGGGGCACCCGTCACCCGCCCCGGCAAGGTGGTCTGCGTCGGCCTGAACTACCGCGATCACGCCGCCGAGACCGGCGCGGCGATTCCCGTGCGTCCTGTGGTGTTCATGAAGGACCCGGGCACGGTCGTCGGCCCGTACGACGAGGTGCTGATCCCCCGGGGATCGGTGAAGACCGACTGGGAGGTCGAACTCGCGGTCGTCATCGGCCGCCGGGCGCGCTACCTGGACGGACCGGATGCCGCGCGGGCCGTGATCGCCGGGTACGCGATCAGCCACGACGTATCGGAGCGGGAATTCCAGCTGGAGTACTCGTCGCAGTGGGACCTGGGCAAATCCTGCGAGACCTTCAACCCGCTCGGCCCGTGGCTGGTCACCGCCGACGAGGCCGGCGACCCGCAGGACCTCGGCCTCCACCTGAGCGTCAACGGAGTGAAGCGGCAGGACAGCAACTCCAGCGGCATGATCTTCACCGTCGACCACATCGTGTGGTACCTGAGCCAGTACATGGTCCTGGAGCCGGGCGACGTGATCAACACCGGTACGCCCGCGGGCGTGGCCCTGGGTCTTCCCGGCACCCCCTACCTCCGCCCCGGCGACACGGTCGAGCTCTCCATCGACGGCCTCGGCAGCCAGCGCCAGATCTTCGCCCAAGCGTGAAAGGCAGCACCACCTTGACTGCAACCTCCGCTCGGATCACCGCCGTCGACACCTACGACGTCCGCTTCCCCACCTCGCGGGAACTGGACGGCTCAGACGCGATGAACCCGGACCCCGACTACTCCGCCGCCTACGTCGTCCTCCGCACCGACGCCGGCGACGGGCACGAAGGACACGGCTTCACCTTCACCATCGGACGCGGCAACGACGTCCAGGTCGCCGCGATCGACGCACTGCGCCCCCATGTCCTGGGCCGCTCCGTAGCGGAGGTGTGCGCGGATCCGGGATCGGTCAGCCGCGACCTGATCGGCGACAGCCAACTGCGCTGGCTCGGCCCCGAGAAGGGCGTGATGCACATGGCGATCGGCGCCGTGGTCAACGCCGTCTGGGACCTGGCGGCCAAGCGGGAGGGCAAGCCGCTGTGGCGGCTGCTCGCCGACGCCACGCCGGAGTGGCTGGTCTCCCAGATCGACTTCCGCTACATCGCCGACGCCCTCACGCCCGAGGACGCCCTCACGCTCCTCCACGAGGGCCGCACGGGGCGCGCGGAACGCGAGGCGACCCTGCTGGAGCGCGGATATCCCGGCTACACCACCTCCCCCGGCTGGCTCGGCTACACCGACGAGAAGCTCACCCGGCTGGCCAAGCAGGCCGTCGCCGACGGCTTCACCCAGATCAAGCTCAAGGTCGGCGCCGACCTGAGCGACGACATCCGGCGGCTGCGCACCGCCCGCGGCGCCGTAGGTGACGGCATCCGCATCGCCATCGACGCCAATCAGCGGTGGAACGTGCCCGAGGCGATCGCGTGGACCAATGCCCTCGCCGAGTTCGACCCGTACTGGATCGAGGAGCCGACCAGCCCCGACGACGTACTGGGCCACGCGACCGTACGGCGGGCCGTCGCCCCCGTGAAGGTGGCCACCGGCGAGCACGTGCAGAACCGGATCGTCTTCAAGCAGCTCCTCCAGGCCGGCGCGATCGATGTCCTCCAGATCGATGCGGCGCGCGTCGGCGGGGTCAACGAGAACCTCGCGATCCTGCTGCTCGCCGCGAAGTTCGGGGTGCCGGTGTGCCCGCACGCCGGCGGAGTGGGGCTGTGCGAGCTGGTGCAGCACCTGTCGATGTTCGACTACCTGGCCCTCTCCGGAACCACCGAGAACCGAGTCATCGAGTACGTCGACCACCTCCACCAGCACTTCGTCGATCCGGTGGTGATCCGGGACGGCCACTACACCGCGCCGCTCGCCCCCGGCTTCTCCGCCACCATGCGTGCGGAGTCCATCGCCGAGTACCTCTACCCGGACGGCACGTTCTGGACGGCCGACCGCGCCGTGCAGGAGGAAGCGGCATGAGCGAACTGACCGGCCTCAAGGCTCTCGTCACGGGCGGTGCGTCCGGCATCGGCCTCGCCACGGCCCGCGCGCTGGCGGCGCGGGGCGCGGCCGTCGCCGTACTCGACCTCGATCCGGAAGGCGTGGGCGAACCGCTGCTCGGCCTCAAGGCCGACGTCGGCGACGACGCCTCCGTACGTGCCGCCGTGGAGGAAGCGGCCACGCGGCTCGGCGGCATCGACATCCTCGTCAACAACGCGGGCATCGGCGCCGCCGGCACCGTCGAGGACAACCCCGACGAACAGTGGCACCACGTCCTGGACGTCAACCTCCTCGGCACGGTCCGCACCACCCGGGCCGCCCTGCCCCACCTGCGCCGGTCCGCACACGCGTCCGTGGTCAACACCTGCTCCATCGCGGCCACCGCCGGACTGCCGCAGCGCGCCCTGTACTCCGCCAGCAAGGGCGCCGTGCTGTCCCTCACCCTGGCCATGGCCGCCGATCACGTCAGCGAGGGCATCCGCGTCAATTGCGTCAACCCCGGCACCGCCGACACCCCCTGGGTGGCCCGGCTGCTCGACGCCGCCGACGACCCCGAGGCCGAACGGGCAGCACTGGCCGCCCGCCAGCCCATGGGCCGTCTGGTGACCGCCGAGGAGGTGGCGGCCGCCATCGTCTACCTGGCCGGTCCGGCCGCGGCGTCCGTCACCGGCACCGCGCTCGCGGTGGACGGCGGCATGCAGGGACTGCGGCTGCGCCCGGCGGCCGGGTCGTGAGGACCACCGGGCTGGGCGGCGGCACGGTGAAGGTCTCGGAGCTCGCCCTGGGCTGCGCGGCCCTCGGCAACCTCTACCGCCCGGTCTCCGACGAGGCCGCCCGCGCCACGGTGGACGCGGCCTGGGACGCCGGGGTCCGCACCTTCGACACCGCCCCCCACTACGGACTGGGCCTGTCGGAACGGCGGCTCGGGGCCGCCCTGCGCGACCGCCCCCGTGACAGCTACACCCTTTCCACAAAGGTGGGCCGGATCCTCGAGCCGGACCCGCGGGGCATCCCCGGAAACGACCTCGGCCACGGCTTCGCCGTCCCGTCCACCCACCGCCGGGTCCGGGACTTCAGCGCCGACGGCGTGCTGCGCTCCCTCGAAGCGAGCCTGGAACGCCTCGGCCTCGACCGCGTCGACATCGCCCTGGTGCACGATCCCGACGACCACGCCGAGCAGGCGCTGCGCGAGGCGTACCCGGCCCTGGAGCGGCTGCGCGGAGAAGGCGTGGTCGGGGCGATCGGCATCGGCATGAACCAGTCCGCCCTGCCCGCCCGCTTCCTGCGCGAGACCGACATCGACGTGGTGCTCCTGGCAGGCCGCTACACCCTCCTGGAACAGGACGGGCTCACCGAACTGCTCCCGGAGGCGGCCGCCCGCGGCCGCAGCGTCATCATCGGCGGCGTCTTCAACTCCGGGTTGCTGACCGCCCCCCGGCCGGGTGCCACCTACGACTACGCGCCGGCACCGCAGCCGGTGCTCGACCGGGCGCTGCGGCTGCTGGCGGTCACCGAGCGCCACGGCGTGCCGTTGCGGGCCGCCGCGCTGCGCTTCCCGTTCGGCCACCCGTCCGTGGCGAGCGTCCTGACCGGCGCCCGTTCCCCCGAGGAGGTGCGCGACACCGTGGAGCAGCTGCGGCGCCCGATCCCGGACGCCCTGTGGGACGAGCTGCGCGCCGAGGGCCTGCTGGACCCGGACACCCCCGTACCCGTCACCGCACCCATCGGGGAAACCCCGTCGCCGAAGGAGCCGTCATGAAGGTCGCCCTGCACACCAAGGTCCGCGCCGACCGCATCGAGGAGTACGACGCCGCGCACCGGCAGGTGCCAGGAGAGCTGACCGCCGCCATCCGCGCTGCGGGCGTGAGCGAGTGGACGATCTGGCGCAGCGGCACCGACCTGTTCCACGTACTGGAAGTCCAGGACTACCAGGCGATGATCGCCGAACTCGAGAAGCTGCCGGTCAACATCGCCTGGCAGGCTCGGATGGCCGAGCTGCTGGACGTCGTCCACGACTACTCCGCGCAGGGCGCCGACACCACGCTGCCGGTGGTGTGGGAGCTGTGACCGGGGCGGACCACGGGCCGGGCATCGTGGACGCCCACCACCACGTGTGGGACCTGTCCGTCCGCGACCAGGACTGGATCACCGGGCCCGAACTCGCCCCGCTGCGGCGTGACTTCTCCCTGGCCGACCTGGCGCCGGAGGCCCGCGCGGCCGGCGTCACCGCCACCGTGCTGGTGCAGACGGTCACCGTGCCGGAAGAGACCCCCGAGTTCCTGGCCATGGCCGCGCGCAGCGACCTCGTCGCCGGGGTCGTCGGCTGGACCGACCTGACCGCACCCGACGTCGCCGACACCCTCGCCGGGCTGCGCGCCGGCCCCGGTGGGGAGCACCTGGTGGGGATGCGCCACCAGGTGCAGGGCGAGCCGGACCCCCGCTGGCTCGTGCGCCCGGAGGCACTGCGCGGCCTGAGCGCGGTCGCCGAGGCGGGGCTCGTCTACGACCTCGTGGTGAAGCCGAACCAACTCGCGGCCGCGGTAGAGGCCGCGCAGCACCTTCCCGGCCTCACCTTCGTGCTCGACCACCTCGGCAAGCCGCCCGTCGCGTCCGGCGAACTCGCACCCTGGGCGGAACGGATCAGGCGCCTCGCCGCCCTCCCCAACACCATCTGCAAACTCTCGGGCATGGTCACCGAGGCCGACTGGGACTCCTGGACGGTCGATGACCTGAGACCGTACGCCGACACCGTCCTGGACGCCTTCGGCCCCGGGCGGCTGATGTTCGGCTCCGACTGGCCCGTCTGCCGGCTCGCCGCCACCTACGCCGAAGTCGTCGCCGCTGCCGGTGACGTGACGGCCGAACTCGGCCCGGCCGAGCGCCACGACCTCTTCACCGGCACGGCCGTGCGGACCTACGGCCTGACCATCACGGCACCCCCCGGCCCGCCCCAGGAAACCCCATGCGCATAGCCCTCTTCATCACGTGCTTCAACGACACGATGTTCCCCCGCACCGGTCAGGCGGTGACCGCACTGCTGGAACGCCTCGGCCACACCGTGGAGTTCCCGCAGGGGCAGACGTGCTGCGGCCAGATGCACTTCAACACCGGCTACCGTCCCGAGACCCTGCCGATGGTGCGCCGCTTCACCGAGGTCTTCGAGGGCTACGACGCCGTCGTCGCCCCCTCAGGGTCCTGCGCGGGCATGGTGCGCGACCACCACCGGGTGGTGGCCGCCCAGTACGGGGACTCCGCCCTCACCGAGGCGGTCGAGCGCGTGGTACCGACGGTGTACGAGCTGTCGGAACTCCTCGTCGACGTCCTCGGAGTCACCGACGTCGGCGCGTACTTCCCGCACCGCGTCACCTACCACCCGACCTGCCACTCGCTGCGCATGCTCCGCGTCGGCGACCGGCCGCTCGCGCTGCTGCGCGCCGTGAAGGGCATCGACCTCGTCGAACTGCCCGCCGCCGAGTCCTGCTGCGGCTTCGGCGGCACCTTCGCGCTGAAGAACGCGGACGTGTCCAACGCCATGCTCGCCGACAAGATGCGCCATGTCCTCGGCACCGGAGCCGAGTTCCTGTCCGCGGGCGACAACTCCTGTCTCACGCACATCGGCGGTGGCCTGTCCCGCCTCCGTACCGGCGTCGGCACGATCCATCTGGCCGAGATCCTGGCCTCCACGGAAGGGGATCCACGATGAGCGGCGCCGACAACGTCGTATGGCTGGGCACCCCGGCCTTCCCGCAGGCGGCGCGTACCGCGCTCGCGGACACCCAACTGCGGGCGAACCTGCGCCGGGCCACCGGCACCATCCGGGACAAGAGGCTGGCGGTCGCCGCCGAACTGGAGGACTGGGAGGAACTGCGGGAGACGGCGGCAGCCGTCAAGCGCCACACCCTGCGCCACCTCGACCACCATCTCCTTCGCCTGGAGAAGTCCGTGACCGCCGCGGGCGGAGTGGTCCACTGGGCGGCGGACGCCGCCGAGGCCAACCGCATCGTCACCGACCTGGTGCTGGCGGCCGGCGGCAGTGACGTTGAGAAGCATGAGGTCGTCAAGGTCAAGTCGATGGCGACCCAGGAGATCGGCCTCAACGAGGCGCTCGCCGACGCAGACATCCGCGCCTACGAGACCGATCTCGCGGAACTCATCGTGCAGTTGGGCCGCGATCGCCCCTCCCACATCCTGGTGCCGGCCATTCACCGCAACCGCTCCGAGATCCGGGAGATCTTCCGGCGGGAGATGGGGGAGTGGGGAAGGCCGGCTCCCGAAGGGCTCTCCGACGATCCCCGCGATCTCGCCGAGGCTGCCAGGCTCCACCTGCGGGAGAAGTTCCTGCGGGCCAAGGTGGCCGTCTCGGGTGCCAACTTCGCCGCCGCCGACACCGGAACGGTGGTGGTGGTGGAGTCGGAAGGCAACGGGCGGATGTGCCTGACGCTGCCCGAAACGCTGATCACGGTGATGGGCATCGAGAAGGTCCTGCCGTCCTTCGCCGACCTGGAGGTCTTCCTCCAGCTCCTGCCCCGCTCGTCCACTGGCGAGCGCATGAACCCGTACACCTCCCTGTGGACCGGTGTCACCGAGGGCGACGGCCCGCAGAACTTCCACCTGGTCCTCCTCGACAACGGCCGCACCGCGACCCTGGCCGACGAGGTGGGCCGCCAGGCCCTCGCCTGCATCCGCTGCTCGGCGTGCCTGAACGTCTGCCCGGTGTACGAGCGCACGGGCGGCCACGCCTACGGATCCGTCTACCCCGGCCCGATCGGCGCCGTACTGACCCCGCAGCTCGTCGGCATCGGCAGTGACATCAAAAGCGGGGCGGCCTCCCTGCCCTTCGCCTCGACCCTGTGCGGCGCCTGCTACGACGCCTGTCCCGTGAAGATCAACATTCCCGAGGTGCTGGTCCACCTGCGCGCGGAGGTCGTGGAGGCAGGGCGGCGCAACAGAGTCCTGCCCACCGTCGAGGCGCTCGCCATGAAGGCCGCCGGCGCCGCCCTGTCCTCCCCGGGACGACTGGCCACGGCACAGAAGCTCGCCGCCCTCGGGGCCCGGCTGGTGGCCCGCGACGGCCGGATCGGCGCCCTGCCGGGTCCGTTCGCCCGCTGGTCCGACACCCGTGACACGCCCCTGCCGCCCCGGGAGACGCTACGCGCCTGGTGGCGCCGGACGAGAACACCCGCGAACGAAGACGACCCGGCGACGGGGGAGGGGAAGGGACGACGATGAACGACCGCGAGACCGTCTTGAGCGCGGTGCGCAGAGCCCTGGCCGGAGTGCCCGGATCGGAGAACCCCGACGACATACCGTTGCCGGCCGTTCGACGGGCCGACCACGCGGGACCGGACGTCGTCGGGCTGTTCGCCGAGCGTGCCGCCGAGTACCGCGCCACGGTGGTCCGAGTTCCGGCCGCCGACGCTGCGACGGCCGTGGGGCGCGCGCTGGCCCGTACCGGAGCACGGTCCCTGGTGGTGCCGGCCGGGTTTCCCGAGGACTTGGTACCGCCAGGGCCCTGGTCGCGGTTGGAAGACGCTCCGCCACTGACGGTGGGACAACTCGACGGAGCGGACGCCGTGGTCACCACCGCCGCCACCGCGATCGCCGTCACCGGCACCGTGATCCTCGACCACGGATCCGGCCAGGGGCGCAGGGCCCTCACCTTGCTGCCGGACCAGCACGTGTGCGTGGTCCGGGTGGGCCAGATCGTCCCCGACGTACCCGAGGCGCTGAGCCGGCTCGACCCCCACAGGCCGCTCACGCTCATCTCCGGCCCCTCGGCCACCAGCGACATCGAGCTGGACCGGGTCGAGGGCGTACACGGGCCCAGGACGCTGGACATCGTCCTGGTGATGGACGCGTAGCACCCTCGTGCCGCGCCACGTCACTCCCTGAACGGACCGAGACGCACATCCGATTTCCGAGCACGTTCCGCCCGCTCTTCCCCCCTCACTCTCCAGGAGCCGAACGATGTCCTCGTCCCCCCTCAGCCGACGCGCCCTGATCAGGGCCGCCGCCCTCGCCGGCGGCGCCGTGGCGTTCGGTCTGCCGCAGGTCCTGTGGCCCGCCACCGCCCAGGCCTACACCGTCCCGTCGAAACTGGACTGGTGGTACCAGGCCAGGTTCGGCATGTTCATCCACTTCGGGTCCTACTCCTACCGAGGCCACGGCGAGTGGGCCTTCTCCAGCGAGAACTGGAACAAGGCCGACTATCAGGCCCAGGTGACCACCCCGTTCAACCCGGCCGCCTTCAACGCCGCCACCATCGCCGAGCTGGCCAGGAACGCCGGCATGAAGTACCTCGTGATCACCGCCAAGCACCACGAGGGCTACGCGATGTGGGACTCCGACGTCGCGGGCTTCACCGACACCACCGGCACCAAGCAGTACAACCTGCACGACTACAACGGCCACCAGCCCGACCTGCTGGCGCAGCTGAAGATTGAGTGCGAGAAGCGGGGCGTCAAGTTCGGGCTCTACTACTCGATCCTGGACTGGAGCCACCCCTCCCAGACGATCAACCGGAACAACCTCTACTCCGACATGTCGTCGCAGGCCGCCCGCACCGGCTACATCAACGGCATGAAGGCCCAGCTGCAGGAACTGCTGGACCGCTACGACCCGGCCGTCCTGTGGTTCGACGGAGACTGGTGCGCCAACCCGTCCAGCCCCACGCTCAGCGATTGGTGGACCAAGGCCGACGGCGAGGACCTCTACGGCTGGCTGATGGCCCGCAAGCCCGGGCTCGTCGTCAACGAACGCGTCAAGCGGGACCTCGGCCTGGGTGACTTCGCCTGCCCGGAGCAGACCGTGCCTGCCGCGCCACTGGACCGGCCGTGGGAGACCTGCGCCACCATGAACGGCCAGTGGGGCTACACCGACTGGGCCGAGAACAACTACAAGCCCGTGAAGGACATGGTCCAGGAGATGGTCACGGTCGTCTCCCGGGACGGCAACTACCTCCTCAACATCGGCCCCAAGGGCGACGGCACCGTGCCTGCCGGAACAACGACGGTACTGGGTGGGATCGCCTCCTGGATGGCCGTCCACGCGGACAGCATCCACGGCACCAGCGGCAGCCCCTTCGTCGTCGAGCCTTCCTGGGGCAGGATCACCAAGAAGGACGGCAAGCTCTTCGCCCACGTCTTCACGTGGCCGACGGGCGGCACCCTGCAGATCCCGGCGGTCCAGAACACGATCAGCCGCGTCTACTTGATGAACAACCCCTCCGCTTCGCTCTCCTACACGGTCAGCGGCGGCCAGATCAACGTCAGCGTGCCGTCCACAGCGCCCAACGCGAACGACTCCGTGGTCTGCGTGGAGGTCGTCGGCATGCCGGCGGTCCTGGCCAACGGCGTCTACCGGCTGGTCAGCGCCCAGAGCGGCAAGGCCCTGGACAACGGCAACACCGCCACCGAGGGCGGCCAGGTCATCCAGTGGACCGCCAACGGAGGCTCCCCGCAGCAGTGGACGGTCACCGACCTGGGCCACGGCTACTACAAGCTGCTCAGTGTCCGCAGCGGCAAGGCCCTCGACGACAACGGCAGCACCTCCGACGGCGCGGTGATGGTGCAGCGCACCGACAGCGGCGGTCACGGGCAGCAGTGGGCGGTCGCCGCGCTGGGCGGGGGCGCGTTCCGGCTCACCAACCGGCACAGCGGAAAAGTGCTGGACAACGCCTACGCGAGCGGGGACGGAGGCCCGATCACCCAGTGGTCCGCCAATGGCGGCCCCGCGCAGAACTGGAACCTGACCAAGATCGGCTGAGCGCGCCGGGGTGGTGTGCCGAGGACACACCACCCCGGCTCAGGTGTTTCTCACGGGGTACGACCTCGGACGGAGAAGGCTACGCCCGCGAGCCGCACCGGGCCGCGCAGTCCGAGGCGGACCTCGTGCACACCGGCCGCCACGACGACGGGGGCGCTCACCGTGGCGTAGTCGTGGGGCCCGGCCGTACTCGGGGAGAGCGTGAGCACTGCCAGTACCGGACCGTCACCCAGCGAGAGTTCGACCGTGCCCTCACCCGCAGCCTCCACCGTGATTCCGGCAGCCCCTCCTCCGAAGTCACAGTCACGGAAGATCAGCTCGCCCCTGCAGCCGGCCACGGGGGCGACGGAGTCACCCGATGTCTTCGTACGGTCCACGATCTCCGTGTCGCTCTGGTCGTCGAAGTCCACCGCGTCCAGGCCGCCCGCCATGACCGGCCGGGGGAGGGACGGCTCGCCGTCGAGGTCGACGGTCCCGGTGAGACGGATGTCCTCGCTGGAGGCTCCGACGAGGATCTCGTAGGGGCCCGGTGCCACCCGCAGACGTCCTTGCGCCACGTCCCAGAACGCGAAGGCCGACATCGGCACGCGGAAGGCGATCTCCGTGACCTCGCCGGGTGCGAGCGTCACACGCCCGTGCGCGGCCAGTTCCCTGCGGGGCCGTGGCACCGACGTCTCGACGGCCCGGGTGTAGAGCTGGGCGACCTCGTCAGCGGTGACGTCACCGGTGTTGCCGACCGTGAAGGACACGTGCAGTGTCCCGTCCTCGACGCGGGTCGTGAGGCCTTCGTAGGAGAAGGACGCGTACGACAAGCCGTGGCCGAAGGGGAAGAGGGGCGTGCCCTCGAAGTAGAGGTAAGTCTGGCGGCCGCCGATCACGTCGTAGTCGAGGAGGTCGGGCAGATCGCGGTCGTCGGCGTACCAGGTCTGCGGGAGGCGGCCGGCGGGGGAGGTGTCGCCGGCCAGGATCCGGGCCAGGGCGGTGCCGGCGGCCTGGCCGCCGTGGGCCGTCCACAGCAGCGCCGGCACCTCCGCGTGGTCGAGTGCGTACGGGTACGCCGACACCAGCACCAGCACCGTGTTCGGGTTGGCCGCGCGGGCCGCGCGCAGGAGGCGCTCCTGGTGGGCCGGGAGGGCCAGGGTCGTACGGTCCTCGGTCTCGCGTCCGTTGATGTGCGGATCGTTGCCGACGACCACCAGGACCACGTCCGCCTGCGAGGCGACCTTGTCCACCGCATCCTCGCCGCGTTCGACGACGACCTCGAAGGTCTCCCCGTTCCCGGCGGCAACCTTGAGGCCGTCCGCGGCGACAGAGAGGAGGCGACCCGTACCGATGTGCCGAAGGAGGTGCCCGTTCCCTTGAGGCTCCAGGCGGAACGTCTCCTGCACGACCCAGCCTCCGGGCTGGTCGGCGGAGGCTCGGACACGGCCGTCCTCGGCGACGGACAGATAGCGGCCGTCGGGGGCGCGCAGGGTCAGCACGCCCCCGCCCCAGTCGATGAGGGAGAGCTCGGTGCCGGTCGCGTCGGTGGTGAGCGGGGGCAGGTCCGTCCGGCCCGCGAGCAGGGCCGGGTCGAGGGCGCCTCCGGCGCCGCGCACCTCGTCGTGGGCGTCCGCCTCGGGGACGTGCAGGAAGGCTCCGGCCGAGGTCTTCAGCCGGATCCGGTCCACGCCCTTCGTGAACTGCACGCGCTCCGATCCGAACCGCTCGTACAAGCCCGCCAGCGGCGTGCTGCGGTGCAGGAGCGTGCCGCTGTACCAGTCGAGCTTGCACTCGTCGGCGAGCGGGCCGACCACCGCGATCCGGCTGTCGGACGCGAGCGGCAGCAGGTCACCGCTGTTCTTGAGCAGCACGACCGCTTGCTCGGCCGCCTCCCGGGCGAGCGCCCGGTGAGCGGGTGTGTCGAATTCCGTGGTGAGCGCGTGCGGGTCGTGCTGCGGGTCGAACTCGCCGAGGCGGAAGCGGACCGAGAGCTGGCGGCGGACCGCCGCGTCGATGTCCGACTCGGTCAGCAGGTCCTGCTCGAGGGCGCCGCGGACCCGTGCGGTGATCTTCGAGCTGTCGGTGCCGTGGTCGGTGAAGCTGTCGACCCCGGCCAGGAGTGCGGCGGCCGTCGCCTCCTCGTGGGTGTCGAAGTAGTGCTCGGAGTCGACCAGGTTGGAGGGCGCGCCCGCGTCCGAACAGACCAGCAGCTCCTCCTCGGTCCAGGTGCGCAGATGCTTGCTCAGATACGGCGAGACGTGGTTCGGCCGGCCGTTGACCAGGTTGTACGCCGGGTCCGTCAGAGACACCGCTCATCCCTCCCCCCCCACCGCGCCCCCGAGCTGCATGCCGAGGGTGGCGCCGATCATACGGGGATGTGTGTACTTGATGGCTCGCGCCCGCCGCGAAGCACGGTAAGGCATCCTCTGTGACATGCGGAGGCTTGGCGCGGTGGGACTTCCTCCGGACGGGCTGGTGACGCCCGCAGCCCCGTACGATCCGAAAGAGACGGCCTAGGGGAGGGTCTGCGCGCACCAGATCGTCTTGCCGTTGGTGGTGTGCCGGGTGCCCCACCCCTGGGTGAGCTGGGCGACGAGCAGCAGGCCCCGGCCGCCCTCGTCGAAGTCGCGGGCCCGGCGCAGGTGCGGAGCGGTGTTGCTCGCGTCGGAGACCTCGCAGATCAGGGAACCATCGCGAATCAGACGCAGCCTGATCGGCGGCTCGCCGTATCTGATGGCGTTGGTGACCAGCTCGCTGACGACCAGTTCGGTGACGAATGAAGCCTCCTCCAGGCCCCAGGCGTCCACCTGGTCGACGGCGAACTTCCTGGCGCGCGACACCTGCGCGAAGTCGGGCTCGATGTCCCAGTCGGCGACGTGGTGGGGATCCAGCGCGTGAGTGCGAGCGAGCAGCAGGGCGGCGTCGTCGGTACGGCGTCCGGTGAGCATGGCGTCCATCACCGTGTCGCACAGGGCCTCCAGTGAGGTGGTCGAGTGGTCCAGGACCCGCCGCAGTTCGGCGATCCCCTCATCGACGTCGCGCTCGCGGCTTTCCACCAGTCCGTCGGTGTAGAGGGCGAGCAGGCTGCCCGCGGGCAGTTCGAGCTCGGTGGACTCGAAAGGCAGCCCACCGACGCCGAGCGGTGGGCCCGGCTGTGCGGCTACGGGGGTCGTGGTGCCGTCCGGGGAGATGACCAGCGGCAGCGGATGGCCGGCGCTCGCCAGCGTGAAGCGGCGGGAGATCGGGTCGTAGACCGCGTACAGGCAGGTCGCCCCGAACTCGCCCGTCGGCTCGAAGTGGCCGGTGGGCTGAAGATCGCTGGACAGGTGGATGACCAGGTCGTCCAGGTGGGTCAGCAGCTCGTCCGGCGGCAGGTCGATGTCGGCGAGGGTGCGGACCGCCGTACGCAGCCGGCCCATGCTGGCCGAGGCGTGCAGGCCGTGACCGACGACGTCGCCGACGACCAGGGCGACGCGGGCGCCGGACAGGGGAACGACATCGAACCAGTCGCCGCCCACTTCCGCTCCGGTCCCGCCGGGCAGGTAGCGGTATGCCACCTCGACCGCCTCCTGGGTCGGCACCCCCCGCGGCAGCAGGCTGCGTTGCAGCGTCAGCGCGGTCGTGCGCTCGCGCGAGTACCGGCGGGCGTTGTCGATGGCGACGGCTGCCTTTGCGGTCAGCTCTTCGGCGAGGATCAGGTCGTCGGCGGTGAAGGCCTCGGGCCGGTCCCGCCGGGAGAAGGCGACGACGCCGAGCAGCGCGCCGCGCGCCCGGAGCGGCGCGGTGATCCGGCCGGTCAGCCCGTCCGCGGCGATGGACCCGTCGATCAACGGGTTGCCGGGTGGCCAGTGGGCCGGGTCGGAGGCGAGCCCGGGCCCGAAGGCCCATTCGCCGCCCTGGCCGGGCTCAGCGGCGAGCTCAACCGTGGACCTGCCGGTGGCGATGCAGCGGGCGGCGACGGAACCGAGAGCGTGGCTGACCGGTGTCGTGGGCCCGGGAGCAGGGTCTGTGTCGTCATCCGCGCCGTGCTGGGCGGCACGCATGAGCACGATGGTCTCGCCGGGGGTGAACGCGGACACGGAGGGCGGTTCCTCGCCGCGCAGCACCTCGTCGAAGAGATCCACGGTGACGAGGTCGGCGAATCCCGGGACCGGGGTCGTGGCCAGTTCCAGGGCGGTGCCGATCACGTCGAGTGTCCGGCCGATGCCGCCGCTGGCCTTGTTGAGGATGAGCAGGCGCTGTCGAGCCCAGTACTCGGCGCTCATGTCGAATCCCCAGTTGGCGACCGCGCGGACCCTTCCCTCGGCATCTCGGACGGGCCATATGCTGGTGGCCCAGGCGTTGGCGTAGTTACTGCCGAGCGGGCGGAAGACGGTGATGAGACGCGCGGGCTTGCCCGTCCTCGCCACTTCGGAGAGCTGGTCGGTGTAGGGCTTGTCGTCCCTTTCGGGAAACAGCGAGCGGTCGAATTCGGGAAGCACCTCGCGGTACTTCTTACCGAGCACCTGCTCCTCGGTGTGCGCTATCACCCGGCCCGAGGAGGCGTTGATCCACAGGAACCGCAGCTCAGGGTCGTAGACGCCCAGAGCGAAGGGGCACTGCTCGAAGGCCCGGTCGGCGATCACCGGGCGGCTTCTCCAACGCTGGATGGTCACCACCTGGCCCAACGCCCGCCCGTCGGGGCCGAGCAGCGCGTTGGCCGCCACCACGGCGTCCACCGTGGAGCCGTCCCGGTGGCGCAGGGGGATGAACCCTGCGGGGTCGGCGCCGTAGCCCTCGGGGAAGCCGGGTGGTGGGCGATCGACCAACAGGTCGGTCACGGGCCGCCCCACGGCCTCCTCCGCGGTCCATCCCAGCAGCAGCCGCCCGGCCTCGCTCCAGCCGCTCACCATGCCGTCCGCGTCGACCAAGAAAGCGGCGGTCGGGGCATCCTGCTCGGCAGCCATCTCCACGCGCCACGCCTCCGTCCGGACAGCGGTGCTCGCCAGGACCGGTCCTCCGGCGGCTGCTTCCAGACTAGGTCCGCTCCGTCCGGCGCGCCCTGCGGTCACGGTTCGTATCGGGTGGCGAACAGCAAGTGACCGAGGCCCGGCTCACAGCCCTTGTGACAGCCGGTAGTACGCCTGGTTCCAGCGGAGATCGCGCCGGAACTGCTTCGGGGTGGTGGTCCCGTCGATGAGGGCGAGTTCGAGGCGGAGCATCTCCGCCAGGTCGTCGAGGTGGTCGGATGTGAGGGCGGTGCTGAGGACCGTGTGGTGCGGTCCTCCCGCCGTCAGCCAGGACTCGGTGGAGGTCCGCAGGTCGGGGTGGGGCCGCCAGACCGCGCGGGCAACGGGCAGGGCGGGCAGTGGGTGAGGGGGTGCCACCACGTCGATGTCGTTGGCGATCAGGCGGAAGCGGTCGCCGAGGTCGGCGAGGCCGACCACCACGGCCGGGCCGGGGGCGGCGTCGAACACCAGGCGCACCGGGTCCTCCCGGCCGCCTATGCCGAGGGGGTGGATCTCGCAGCGGGGCCTGGCGGCCGCGACGGTGGGACAGACTTCCAGCATGTGTGCCCCGAGGATGAGCTCGTTGCCCGGTGTCAGATCGTAGGTGTAGTCCTCCATGAAGGAGGTGCCGCCCGGCAGGCCTGTGGCGGCCACCTTGAGGGCGCGCAGCAGGACGGCGGTCTTCCAGTCGCCCTCCCCGCCGAAGCCGTGCCCCTGGGCCATGAGCCGCTGGACCGCGAGGCCGGGTAGCTGCCGCAGTCCGCCGAGGTCCTCGAAGTTGGTGGTGAAGGCCCCGAAGCCGCCCGTTTCCAGGAAGGTGCGAAGGCCGGCTTCGATGCGGGCCGCGTAGCGCAGCGAGTCGTGCCGGTCGCCTCCGGGGCGCAGTTCCGGCGCCAGGTCGTACAGGTCCTCGTACTCCTTGACGAGGGCGGTCACCTCGGTCTCGTCCGCGCCGTCGACCACCTCCACCAGGTCGTTGACGCCGTAGGTGTTGACGGAGACGCCGAAGCGCAGCTGGGCCTCGACCTTGTCGCCCTCGGTGACGGCCACGTCGCGCATGTTGTCGCCGAAGCGGGCGACCTTGAGGGTGGCCAGTTCGGATCGTGCGGCGGCCGCCCGCGCCCAGATGGCGATGCGTTCGGTCGTCACCGGGTCGGTGACGTGGCCGGCCACGGTCTTGCGGGGTACGCCGAGACGGGTCTGGATGTGCCCGAACTCCCGGTCTCCGTGCGCGGCTTGGTTGAGGTTCATGAAGTCCATGTCGATGGTGTCCCAGGGCAGGGCCACGTTCGACTGGGTGTGGAGATGCAGCAACGGCTTGCGCAGCGCGTCCAGTCCGGCGATCCACATCTTGGCCGGCGAGAAGGTGTGCATCCAGGCGATGAGCCCGATGCACCGGTCGTCGGCGTTGGCGTCGAGGCACACCCGGCGGATGGCGTCGGCGTCGGTCAGTACCGGCTTCCACACCACGCGCGCGGGCATGCCGGATGCGTCGGCCAGTGCGGCGGCGATCTGCCGCGACTGGTCGGCGACCTGCCTCAGCGTCTCCTCTCCGTACAGGCCTTGGCTGCCGGTGAGGAACCAGATCTCCTGGGCGGGGGATGCTTGGCTGGGCACATGGACTCCTGGAGGTGACGTTCCGCAACGCTGGCGAGGGCGGCGGGCGGGTGGGGAAGGTGGAACGGACAGCGGGGCGGGGTCAGCCCGCGGCGCGGGCCGTGTCGCGCATGCTCCTCAGGCGGTGCAGCAGGCCGCCGGTGGCGAAGTGGTCGTGCAGGATCCGGTACTCGGCGAACAGGGCGTCGTAGGCGTCGGCTCGCGAGGCGTCGGGTGTGTGGACGGCGGGCCGTCGGCGGCCCATGGCGGCGGTGGCCGCCCGCACGTCGGCGTGTGCGCCGGCGGCCACGGCGGCGTGGATGGCCGACCCCAGGGCGGGGCCCTGGTCGGACGCGGCGAGGGAGACGGGGCGGCGCAGCACGTCGGAGTAGATCTGCATCAGCAGGTCGTTCTTGGCCAGTCCGCCGGCGACGATGAACTCGTGCACCGGTACGCCGCCCGCCTCCAGGGCCTCCACGATGACGCGGGTGCCGAACGCGGTGGCTTCGAGCAGCGCGCGGTAGACGTCCTCGGGGCGGGTCGCGAGGGTGAGACCCACGACGACTCCGGAGAGGTGGTGGTCGACGAGGACCGAACGGTTGCCGTTGAGCCAGTCGAGGGCGACCAGTCCGTGGCCGCCGACCGGCTGTCGGGCGGCTTTCCGGGTCAGCAGGGTGTGCAGGTCCTCGCCGCGTTCGGCAGCCTCGGCGAGGTAGTCCGACGGGACGCCCTGGTCCAGTACCCAGGCGAAGATGTCGCCGACCGCGCTCTGTCCGGCCTCGTAGCCGTACGTCCCCTCGACGATCCCGCCGTTGACGACACCGCAGATGCCGGGAACGTCGGCGAGAACGGGGGCGTTCACGACGTGGCAGGTGGAGGTCCCCATGATGGCGAGCAGTTGACCGTCCTCGACGGCCCGGGCCGCCGCCGCGGTGACGTGGGCGTCGACGTTGCCCGCTGCCACGGCGATGCCGGGGCGCAGCCCCGTCCAAGCCGCCGCCTCGGCACTGAGGGAGCCCACGCGTGAGCCCAGCGCGGAGAGGGGGAACTCGAGGCGGGTACGTGCGAAGTCGGCGAACCGGGGGTTCAGCGCTGCGAGGTACTCCTCGCTCGGGTAGGCGCCGTCCTGGTGGATGCCCTTGTAGCCGGCCGTGCAGGCGTTGCGGGACTCGGTTCCGGTGAGCTGCCACACGATCCAGTCGGCGGCCTCGATCCACCGCGCGCAGGATTCGTAGACGAGCGGATCCTCCTCCAGGACCTGGAGGGCCTTCGCGAACTGCCACTCGGAGGAGATCCGGCCGCCGTAGCGGGCGATCCACTTCTCCCCGCGGGCGTGGGCGAGTTCGTTGATGCGGTCGGCATGCGACTGGGCCGCGTGGTGCTTCCACAGCTTGGGCCACGCGTGCGGCCGTCCGGAGAGCTCCGTCTCGGCGAGGGGAGTCCCGTCGGCCAGCGTGGGCAGGACGGTGCACGCGGTGAAGTCGGTGGCCATGCCGATCACCGCGGCAGGATCGATCCCGGCCGCCGCCAGGGCCTCCGGGACGGCGCGGCGCAGTACGTCCCGCCAGTCCTGCGGGTGTTGCAGGGCCCAGTCCGGAGGCAGTTGGGCACCGCCTTGCGGCAGGTTCCGGTCGATGACGCCGTGCTCGTAGGCGTGGACCGCCGCGGCCAGCTCCAGACCGTCGCGAACCCGTACCACCACGGCGCGGCCCGACAGTGTGCCGAAGTCGACGCCGACCGTGAACTGCTCCGATTCCTCGGGATACGGGGTGGGCGCGAGGAGATGGGGTGACGTCAACAGAGTGCCTTTCGAAGGAGCTGCGTGGCAGCGATCGGCCCGTGAGCCGGCCCGGCCGACGGAGTTGCCGCCCGTGATCCTGGCGGTAGGGCGGGTGTGATCCGTCCATAGTGTGAGCGCTAACAATGTCGATAAGCAAGAGGCTCGCGCAGGTTACGGTCTCGTTGCCGCGCCCGGCTCGGTAACGGACAGGTAACGTGCGCAAGAGGGTTGAGAACGTAGCTTGTTAACGCTCACAATGCGACGGCGCCCTCATCTCAAGGGCTCTCTCACCTGCCGACGCCTCTCCGTCCCCGCCTCCGTCCCCGCCCCACCCGACGCCGAGCCGATCCGGCCGTCGTGCGGCGAGGCACCCCTGGACTCTTCTTGGGCAAAGCCCGGCCCCCGCCGCGCGGCGCCTCTTCCGTGCACCCCGAAAGGACACTCGACATGGCCCGCAGAGCAGCTCTCGTCCTCACCGCCGCCCTTCTCGCCTCCTCGTTGACCGCCTGTTCGACGAGCAGCCCCGCCTCCAGCTCCCCCTCGGAGGCCAAGGCGGGATCCGGCAAGACGATCACGCTCGGCTTCGCCCAGGTCGGCGCCGAGAGCGGTTGGCGCACCGCCAACACCAAGTCCGTCCAGGAGGCGGCGAAGAAGGCCGGGATCACCCTCAAGTTCTCCGACGGGCAGCAGAAGCAGGAGAACCAGATCAAGGCGATCCGCACCTTCATTCAGCAGAAGGTCGACGTGATCGCCTTCTCGCCGGTCGTGGAGTCCGGTTGGGACACGGTCCTGAAGGAGGCGAAGGACGCCGGCATCCCGGTCATCCTCACCGACCGCGCCGTGGACACCAAGGACACCTCCCTCTACAAGACCTTCCTGGGCTCCGACTTCGTCAAGGAGGGCAAGTCCGCGGGCGAGTGGCTGACCGCCGCGTACGCGAACGATCAAGGCCCGGTCAACATCGTTGAGCTCCAGGGCACCACGGGCTCCGCACCCGCCAACGACCGCAAGGCCGGTTTCGCCGATGTCATCCGCGCCGACGGCAAGTTCAAGATCGTCGCCTCGCAGTCGGGCGACTTCACCCGCGCCAAGGGCAAGGAGGTCATGCAGGCGTTCCTGAAGTCCCAGAAGGACATCGACGTCCTCTACGCGCACAACGACGACATGGCCCTCGGAGCCATCCAGGCCATCGAGGAGTCCGGAAAGAAGCCCGGGACGGACATCAAGGTGATCTCGGTGGACGGGATCAAGGACGCCTTCGTCGCGATGACCGAGGGCAAGATCAACGTCGTGGTGGAGTGCAACCCGATGCTCGGTGACCAGCTGATGGAGCTGACCAAGAAGGTCGCGGCCGGGGAGAGCGTGCCGGCGCGCGTCGAGACCGTGGAGGGCGTCTTCCCGCAGGACAAGGCCGCGGCCGCGCTGCCGTCCCGGAACTACTGAGACCGCACGCTCCGGCGCGGGAGGAGGCCAAGGGGGCTTAGCCCCCCGTGCCTCCTCCGCCGTCCGGAGCCCGCTCCACCACCCCACCCACGAGAGGAGTGCGGATGGCATCCCCGTCCACCCCGCAGCCCGCGGACGACGCCGGTCCGCGGCCGGTCCTGGAAGCCCGGGACATCCGCAAGCAGTTCCCGGGCGTGCTCGCCCTCGACGGAGTCGACCTGCGGCTCTTCCCCGGTGAGGTGCACGCCCTGATGGGCGAGAACGGCGCCGGGAAGTCCACCTTGATCAAGGTGCTCACCGGGGTCCACCCCGTCGAAGGCGGCACCGTCCTCGTCGACGGCCGAGCCCACACCTTCGCGGACCCCCTCCAGGCGCAGCAGGCCGGAATCAGCACCGTCTACCAGGAGGTCAACCTCTGCCCGAACATCTCGGTCGCCGAGAACATCCTCATCGGGCGCGAACCGCGCCGGCTCGGTCTCATCCACTGGTCCGCGATGCGGCAGCGGGCGGCAGAGCTGCTGACGGAACTGGACCTCGACCTCGACGTCACCAGTCTGCTCGGTTCGCACTCCCTGGCGGTGCAGCAGCTGGTCGCCATCGTCCGGGCGGTGGACGTCTCGGCGAAGGTGCTCGTACTGGACGAACCCACCTCCAGCCTGGACCGCGAGGAGGTCGCGCAGCTCTTCGCCCTGGTGCGGCGCCTGCGGGACCGCGGTGCGGCCATCCTCTTCGTCACGCACTTCCTCGACCAGGTATTCGATCTCTGCGACCGGGTCACCATCCTGCGCAACGGCCGCCTGGAAGGCGAGTACCCCATCGGCGAACTCAATCCGGTGACACTGGTACAGCGCATGATCGGCGGAGAACTGGCCACCCTGGACCAGCTGTCCGAACGTGCCCACGAGGCAGCGGCCGAACGGGAGGCCGGCGAGCCGTTCCTCCGGGCCCGGCAACTGACCCGCACGGGCTCGATCGATCCGTACGACCTCGACATCCATGCCGGCGAGGTCATCGGACTGGCCGGCCTCCTCGGCTCGGGCCGCACCGAGGTGGCGCGCCTCCTGTTCGGCGCGGACAGCGCGGACGGCGGAGAGGTGACCATCGAGGGCGAGAAGGTGCTCCTTCGCACCCCCCGCCACGCCATCGCCCGGGGCATCGCGTTCTGCTCCGAGAACCGCAAGTCCGAGGGGCTGGTGGGTGAGCTCACGGTCCGCGAGAACATCGTCCTCGCGCTGCAGGCCGCCCGCGGCTGGGCCAGACCGCTGGCCCGTGCGAAACAGGACGAACTGGCCCGGCACTGGATCGAAGCCCTGGACATCCGCCCCGCCGACCCCGAAGCGCAGGTACGCAACCTCAGCGGAGGCAACCAGCAGAAGGTCCTTCTCGCGAGGTGGCTGCTGACCGAACCCCGGCTCCTGATCCTCGACGAGCCCACCCGGGGCATCGACGTCGGGGCCAAGGCGGAGATCCAGAAACTCGTGGCC
Organism: Streptomyces sp. GL_140; assembly: GCF_057834465.1. Classification (NCBI taxonomy): domain Bacteria; kingdom Bacillati; phylum Actinomycetota; class Actinomycetes; order Kitasatosporales; family Streptomycetaceae; genus Streptomyces; species Streptomyces sp. GL_140. The sequence continues at coordinate 899,018 of NZ_CM174404.1, read as the reverse complement.
CGCCTGGCGGGCGAGGGCACCGCCGTGCTGTTCATCTCGGCCGAACTCGAAGAGGTCCTGCGGCTGAGCCACCACATCGCCGTGCTCCGCGACCACCGCATGGTGGCCACCCTCACGAACGACGACGGCGTCACGCCCGAACGCATCCTGACCACCATCGCCACCGGATCGGACTCATGACCCCCCAGCCCGCCCAGTCCGAGGCGGTCCGCGGAATCGCGAGACGGCTGACCGGCCACCGCCTGCTGTGGCCGACGCTCATCCTGCTCGCCCTGCTCCTCGGCAACCTCGCGTTCCACCACGACTTCTTCGCCGTCCGGGTACGCGACGGCCACCTCTACGGCAGCCTCGTCGACATCCTCCAGTTCGGCGCGCCCCTCACCCTGGTCGCGCTCGGCATGACCCTCGTCATCGCCACCCGCGGCATCGACCTCTCGGTGGGTTCCACCGTCGCCATCGCCGGCGCCCTCGCCTGCGGGCACATCTCCACCGCCGCCCGGCCCGGCAGCGTCGCCACCATGCTCACGGCCGTCGCCCTCGCGCTCGGGGTCGCCCTCGTGCTGGGCCTCGCCAACGGCTTCCTGGTGTCGGGGCTGGGGGTACAGCCCATCGTGGCCACCTTGATCCTCATGGTCGCGGGGCGCGGCGTCGCCCAGCTGATCACGGGCGGCCAGATCATCACGGTGACCAGCGCTCCCTACAAGATGATCGGGGGCGGCTACTGGCTGACCTTCCCGTTCGCCGTCCTCCTGGCGGCCGCCCTCTTCGCGCTCACCGCCCTCATCACCCGTCGCAGCGCACTGGGCATGCTGATCGAGTCCGTGGGCGGCAACCCCGCCGCCAGCCGCCTGGTCGGCATCCGCGCCGGAGGTCTGCTCGCCCTCGTCTACGTCTTCAGCGCGCTGTGTGCCGCCGTCGCCGGGCTGATGATCAGCTCCAACGTCTCCAGTGCCGACGGCAACAACGCCGGCCTGTGGATCGAACTCGACGCGATCCTCGCCGTCGTCGTCGGCGGCACCGCCCTGACCGGGGGACGCTTCTCCCTCGGCGGCACCGTCCTGGGCGCGCTGATCATCCAGACCCTCTCCACCACCGTCTACACCCTCGGCGTCCCGCCCGAGACCACCCTCGTCTTCAAGGCCTTCGTCGTCATCGTCGTCTGCCTCGTGCAGTCCCCGGTCTTCCGGGCCAAGGTCCTGCGCCGCCGCGGAACGACGACTCCCCGCTCCCACACATCGTCGGGCGCCGCCCCGCAGCAGCAGGAGGTACGCGCATGAGTACCGGCATCGCGAGCGCCGCCGCTGGGCTCACCCGCCCCTTCGCGACCGTGTCCCCGCGCACCCGCACCCGTATCCCACTGATCGTCACGGCCGTCCTGCTGGTCGTCATGTTCGGCGTCGGATCGGTGCGCTACGAGGGCTTCCTCTCCGCGCAAGTCGTGCTGAACCTGCTGATCGACAACGGATTCCTGCTGGTCGTCGCGGTCGGGGCGACCTTCGTCATCCTCACCGGCGGCATCGATCTGTCCGTGGGCTCCATGGTGGCCCTGTCGACCATGCTCACCGCCTGGCTGGTCGAGTCGCACGGCTGGCCGCTGGCCGCCGTCATCCCCCTGGTCCTGCTGGTCGGCGCCGCGAGCGGGGCGCTCATGGGGTGGATCATCCACACCTTCGAGATCCAGCCCTTCATCGTCACGCTGGCCGGCATGTTCCTCGCCCGCGGTCTCTGCTACACGATCAGCACCGAATCCATCACGATCACCGACCCCACCACGGCGGGGATCGCACAGACCCGGCTGTACGGCCCGGGGGGACTGTTCGTCTCGATCCCGGTGGTCATCGCCCTGGCCGTGCTGGTGATCGCCTTCGTCGTACTGCACCACACGCGCTTCGGCCGCAACGTGTACGCGCTGGGCGGCAACGAGGCCTCCGCACGCCTGATGGGCCTTCCGGTGAGCTCCACCAAGATCGCCGTGTACGCCGTCAGCGGCCTGTGCTCCGCACTCGGGGGCCTGCTGCTGACCTTCTACATGCTCTCCGGCTACGCCCTCCACGCCATGGGCATGGAACTCGACGCGATCGCCGCCACCGTGATCGGCGGCACGCTGCTGACCGGAGGTTCCGGCTTCGTCCTGGGCACCGCACTCGGCGTGCTCGTCCTCGGCATGATCCAGACGGTCGTCAACTTCCAGGGCACGCTCAGCTCCTGGTGGACCCGGATCGTCGTCGGTGCCCTGCTGCTCGTGTTCATCGTGCTGCAACGCCTGATGGGCGGACGCCGCCCTGCCGCCGACTGACTCCCGGCGCCTCTGAGAGGTGGTGGCTCGGCTTCCCCGGCCGGGCCGCGTGGAGGTCCACGCGCGCGGCGCCCGTCCCGTCGTCGACGGGGTCACCCACCGGCCGGCCCGCGCGATGTGTGGGGTCATTCCCCGAGGGGAGAGCTCCTGCGGGCCGTGCTGGCGCGCACGATGAGCTCGGGCGCCACCACCAGGTGCGTCGACTCGTCGGTCCGGCCTTCGATGTGGTCCAGGAGCAGCTCGATGCTGGCGCGGCCGATCGAGGCGAAGTCCTGACGGATCGTCGTCAGCGGGGGCGGGAAGAACTCCGCCTCGGGGATGTCGTCGAAGCCGGCGACCGCCACGTCCTCCGGCGTGCGCAGGCCCGCTTCCCGCAGGGCCCGTAGCACGCCGAGTGCCATCTGGTCGTTGGCGACGAACACCGCGGTGAGGCCCGCTCCCCGCCCTCGTGACGCCCGGACCCGGCCCGCGAGCTGCTGGCCGGCCTGGTATCCCGACAGCGGACTCCAGTCGCCGCGCAGCAGGGGCGGCACCTCGGCGCCTGCCTCTCGCAGCGCGTCCTCCCACCCCTGGGTGCGGGCCTCGTTCTCGAGCCAGTCGGGAGGGCCTGCGACATGCCAGACGGTGGCGTGGCCCGACGCGAGAAGATGTTCCGTGATCAGGCGGGCGCCGAGGTTCTGGTCCAGCGAGACCCCCGGCAGGTCCAGGGTGTGGCCGCCTTCCACGGTGACCACCGGGCATGGTGCTTCCAATGCCGCAAGGGCCCTCACCGCGTCGCGTTGGGGAGTGACGGCGACGATCCCCTCCACGCCCCACCCGGCGAGGTGCTGCATGGCTTCGGCGAGGGCCGTCCGTGTGGCGGTCCGGAGCGTGACGGCGGACGTCAGGTAGCCGCGGTCGCGAGCCGCTTCCTGAACTCCCGCCACGGTGCTGGCGGGTCCGTGCAGAGTCGTGTTCACCGCGATGACGCCCAGCGTGTGGGTCCGGCGGGTGGCCAGAGCCCTGGCTGCCGAGTTGCGGCGGTACCCCAGCTGCTCGATGACCTGCGTCACGGCGGTCCGGGTCTTGGCGCTGACGTTCGGATGGTCGCTGAGCACCCGTGAAACGGTCTGGTGGGACACGCCGGCGACACGTGCGACGTCCGTCATCGTGGGCGCTCGCGAGACGTCAGGTAGCTGGGTCAACGCTCTTCCTCTCCTCGTCGAGCGGCTCGATGTTCGCGTTCACATTATGCAGCGAGGGTCGCATGTTGTGGGCAGGAATCTTCTCGTGCATCTTGAGATCTCTGCTTGTTAGCGCTCACAATTGGAGAGAGGGGGTAGCTGCGATCTCGCAGCAGCCGCGATGTCTGGCGCGGCCCCCGATCGGTCCAGCCCACTCATGCGCGATGGCCGGGCCTGCCGGACGTCGGCCCCAAGAAGCCTCCGCGCGTGTCGGAGAGACGGTGAGAGCGTAGTGAGCGAGACCCTCCTCAAGAACCTCCGTCGCGAGGTCCTCGCGGCCAACCTACGCATCCCGGAAGCGGGCCTGGCGACCCTCACCTGGGGAAACGTCAGCGGAGTGGACCGGGACGCCGGCGTCTTCGTCATCAAGCCGTCCGGGGTCTCGTACGCCGACCTCTCGGAGGAGGACCTCGTCGTGGTGGCGCTGGAGGACGGCCACGTCGTCGACGGGGACCTCAGGCCATCCACCGACACCGAAACCCATCGGTGTCTCTACCGGGCCTTCCCCTTCATCGGCGGTGTCACCCACACGCACTCGACGCACGCCGTCGCCTTCGCCCAGGCACGCCGCCCGATCCCCGTGCTCGGTACGACGCACGCCGACACCTTCAACGGCCCCGTCCCCGTGACGGCGGACCTCACCGCCGAGCAGTGCGCGAAGGACTACGAGTACAACACCGGACAGGTGATCGTCGCCCGGCTCGACGGCGACCCCCGCCGGGCCGAGGAGGTCCCCGGAGCGCTGGTCTCCCGACACGGCCCCTTCACATGGGGCGCCACCGCGAAGGCCGCGCTGGAGAACGCCATCGTCTGCGAGGCGGTGGCGGAGATGGCGCTGCACACGCTGGCGCTGGGGTCCCGCCTCGGGGACACCTCCGAACCGCCGAGGCACCTGCTGGAGCGGCACTTCACCCGCAAGCACGGACCGGACGCCTACTACGGCAACACCCCTCACGCGCCGGGCGTCTGATGTCCTTTGTCATCCAAATCGAGGCGTTGGACATCGAATCGTCGGGGTGAGCCGTACGCGGATGCCCAGTGTCCCGTCCGCTCTGCCGCGCAGTCGGCTGTGAAGGATCATGAGGCGTCCGACGATGCCGTACCTGCGGGCGCCGATCCGCTCCCAGCGCCGTGGCGAACAGGGGGAACCCAGCCGGTGTAGACGCCTGCGATGAAGCGGCGCAGGTTGTCGGCGTCCGCCGGACCTGCCGGGCTCCCCTGCGTCAGTTGCCGTAGGCCGTCTCCGAGCGCAATGGCGGCGGCCAGCAGCAGGCAGGCATGGACGATGACGTCGGCCGGCGCGAGGCGGCCCACCACGTCCTCACCCCCGTCACCGGTAACATCCGCATCTTGCCCGGGTGGACCGACCCGGACGGCCGACACCGGCTCCACCCCACCCAGCGCACCGCACGGCACGCACCAGCCTTCCGCGCCGGGTGCGCCCCTGCGACCGGGAGGCGATTCGGCGTCCGATGCGGCGCACCGTTCCCATCCGCCACCTCCCGCAGAGCGCGGCGACCGGCGTTTACACCAGCGGCGCGAACGCCACCGCCAGCGACCTCCTGGTGCGTGAGCCCTGCCGGAATTGCAGAGTGGCACCTGTTTCGGGAAGGCGGTGTTGACCGCGACGCGTTTGGAGTCGGGAGGGCGCAAGGCGAATGCGGTGGGAAACCGGGCCGCCCACCTTCACCTGTGCGATGTGCTCCCGCTCGCCAAATAGTCAAGGCGCATTAAAGTATCGAAAAAATCGAGCAAAATTAGCTGCGCGGGTCGCCGGGAAATGTGAGGTGAGATGGTGTGCGGGGCGTGATCGATTCCCGAACGCTCGATTTGGTGAGAATTCTTCGGGTAGTCCTCTGAGAAAATTCTGAGTATGCATCCAGCACCTTCTTCGGAACCGGTAAAAGTATTGCGGGCCCGAAGCGCCAGGTGTGTGGTTCTCCGTCCTGGAGGGCAGGCTCGGATACGCGGGACCTTCCGTGTGTCACGGACCGTCGAATGAAGGGCAATGGCGCATGAGTTCCCAGTTGGACGTCAGCGTTGTGGTGCCGGTGCACAACACACTGCGCTACCTGCCACGATGCTTCGCATCGGTCCTGGCGCAGACTCTGGGACAGGAGCGGATCGAGGTCATCGCCGTGGACGACGGTTCGACCGACGGGTCGGGGGCCTGGCTGGATGCCTGGGCCACGTCGCACCCGAACGTCTCGGTCATCCACCAGAACGCCTCCGGTGGTGCGGGGCGCCCCCGCAACCTCGGCATTGAGGTGGCCGCCGGCAGGTACCTGTTCTTCCTCGACTCCGACGACCGCCTCGGCGATGAAGCCCTGCAGCGGTTGGTCGCCATGGCCGACGAAAACGGCTCCGACATCGTGTACGGAAGAATCGTGGGGGTCAATGGGCGAAGCGCGCCTGTTGATCTGCGGACTACGTGTGCCGACGTGAGCATCTTCGATTCGCCGGTCTACTGGACCCTCGCGGCCTACAAGCTGTGGAGGCGCACCCTGATCGATGCGTACGGTCTGCGTTTCGCCGAGGGAAGGCTGGTCAACGAGGACCTTCCCTTCGCGGTGGAGGGGCTGATGCGCGCCTCGAAGGTTTCGGTGGTCGCCGATCACGACTGCTACTACCTGGAAGGACGTCAGGACGGCAGCAACGCCATGAGTCAGGACCTGGACTGGCCCGAGCAGCTCCGCTTCGTCGGTGACGTCCTCGATCTCGTCGCCGCCCACGTCCCCGCCGGGCCCGACCGCGACAAGCTCATGCGGCGCCACTTCCAAGGAGAAGTCCTCGCACCGTTCGGCCCGCACTACCTGACGCGTGACGAGGCCGGCCGTGCCGCCATGGCGGAGGCCGCCGCCCCCCTCGTGGAACGGTGGCTCACCGAAGGAATCCTGACGCGGATGCCGCCGGGCCTGAGGCTGCGCGCCCACCTGCTGCGCACGGGCGACCTCGCCGCTCTGACAGCGGTGATCGCGGCCGAGGCCGCTCCAGAGGGTGTGTCGACGATCGTGGTCGATGGGCGGGCCTACGCCGGCTACCCCGGTTTCCGGTCGTCGGCCACCGGGCTGCCGGACTCCCTCTTCGACCTCACCGCGAAGGTCGTGCTCCACCAGGAGGTCACGGACTACCACTGGGACGGGCCCGTGCTGCGGCTCACCGGGCGAGCCGTGCTCGGAGGGGTGGCCGGCCTCCCCGGCCAACGCGCGGGGATACTTCTGCGCCAGCAGGACTCCACGTACCGAATACCGGCTCAAATCGCCGAGGACGGCGGCTATGAGTGCGCCATAGACATAGGGCGGGTGGCGGACGGCCACCCGTTGCCAGCGGGGATATGGACGATGCGGGTCGTGGTCGATGCCGATGGACTGTGCAAAGAGGCTTGGCTGCCACGGCCGACCCGCGAAGGCCCGGCGGCTGTGGACCGAGGCGCTCTGCCTGTTGGCCGTGGCCGTGGCCGGGGGCCGGGTACCACCACTGCGGCAGTGTTCCAGAGTGAAAAGTACGGGCACCTGAACCTGGACGTCGGCGTGGACGGAGAGCCGATGGGGGCGAGCGCCGCCGGAGAACCGTGCCGCGCAACAGCGAGCTCCGCGAGCTCGATGGACCAGAAGACCACTCACCCTCTTCCCCGGGCACACTCGACGAAGGCCCCGGGGGCGGTGGTGCGCGAGGTCCTCCGCTCCATCGTCCGGCGCTCGATGGCTCGAGTCAGAGCCATCGAACCCCACAGGGGATGAGGCAGTTCGCGAGGGAGTGCGCCTCGGCGCGATGCCGCTGCGCCGTTTCCGCGCTCACACCATGCGGGCACTCAAGGTGCGGACCACCTCGGCCAGGACCTTCTCGCGCCAGTTCTCGTTGGACTCCGGGTACTTCCCCACGCTGTCTGCGGTCGACGAGCCGCCCACCTCGAACTCGTACGGGCCCTGGTGGCAGACCATGCCGGCGGACGAGCTCTTGGTGTAGCAACCTGCCGCACCCAGCGAGTCGTTGAGGTCCCGGAACTTGGTGGCGCCCTGACCGGCCTGCTTTGCTTCGTATTCACGGTCCTTGGCGTAGGCATCTGCCACGAGAGCGGGATCGGCGACGGTCTTGAAGTCGATGCGGATGCTGCTGTTGCGCTTGCTCTCGTACTTGGCGGGCAATCCGAATTCTGTGTTGCAGCCACCCGTCGGCACGTCGCCCGTAGTTCCTGGATCCGACTTGCCGAGCGGATTGAAGTTGATGACGGTGACCTTGACCGGCTTGCGTTCGAAGCCCTTCGCCTGCGGCAGGATCGCGCGGATCTCCTCATCGCCCAGCACCTCGCACGCGTTGGGCCACTGATCGACAGGCAGCGAACCTCCTCGTGCGGGCTGTGCGCCGATCCGTGCGCCCGACGGCTTCGCCGGCTCGAACTTCAGCTGCGGCGGCCCGCTGCTGCAGGCGGTCAGCAGGACTCCGACGCACACACCGGTCGCGGCGACCAGGACGGAACGGCTCGGATTCGTCTTCGACACGCCCAACTCCCCTTTTCGGATGCGGGGGATCCCCCCTTGGGCTTCATTCTGGACGTTCACGCGTCTACGCCTGCGTCGGTCCCGCCATGTGCCTTGTGATCTTTTCGACAGTGGCGCCCGCCGAGTCCGGCTACGCCGCCGCCGTCCGCAATCCGAGGGCGACCAGCACCGTACCCGTCAGCCGCGCGGTTCCGCGTCGAAAGCGCGGGGTCTCGAAGGCCTTGCGCGTCGCCGCGACGAGCGACGTCAGCAACAGCAGCCAGAGGAGGACCACCGTGGCATGGGCGGCCGCCAGTACGGCGATCTGCGGAGCGATCGCGTCATGTGGCGTGAGGAACTGTGGAACGAGGGTGAGGTAGACGGAGGCGGCCTTGGGGTTGAGGACGTTCGACCACAGGCCCTGACCGAACCCTCCCAGGCCGGCCCACGGCGAGCGCAGGCGTCGAGGCCTTGCCGGGGCCGTGTCCGCTCGTGCGGAGCGCCACGTAACGACTCCCAGCCAGACGAGGTAGACACCACCGAGGACCTTCACCACGGTCAAGGCTCTGGCCGAGGCCATGACCAGTGCCGAAAGGCCGACCGCTGCGAACGTCGCGTGCACCAACAGCCCGCAGACCGTGCCGAGGGCGACCAGCATGCCGTCATGCCGGGAACCGGAGATCACCTTCTGGCTGACCAGGGCGAAGCTGGTCCAGAGGATCAAGGCGAGTGGTGTCACCGCCGCCACGAAGCCGAGTACTTGATGCCAATGCATCCGGTGAGGCTATCCCGGTCCGTGACGGGCGTGCCGGGCGTGGCGGCGTCAACTGGTCACCTCTGCAGTCCCTTTGGCGGTGCACTCGTCACATGTGGATCAGTGGATCAGTGGGTCAGTAGACGTCACGGACGTAGCGCTTGTCGCCGGCCATCTGCCGTACGTACGCGGCAGCCGACTCCGCGTCCATGCCGCCGTGCGCACCGATGATCTCGTGCAGGGCCCGGTCGACGTCCTTGGCCATGCGGCCGGCGTCGCCGCAGACGTACAGGTGGGAGCCGTCCTGCAGCCAGCGCCACAGGCGCGGGCCGTGCTCGCGTATGCGGTCCTGGACGTAGATCTTGTTGCGCTGGTCGCGGGAGAAGGCGACGTCGAGGCGGTCCAGGTGCCCGGAGGAGAGGAAGGATTCCAGCTCCTGGCGGTAGTAGAAGTCGGTGGCCTCGCGCTGTTCGCCGAAGAACAGCCAGTTGGGGCCGGTGTGTCCGTTGGCCCGGCGGTCCTCGAGGAAGCCGATGAACGGCGCGACTCCGGTACCCGGACCGATCATGATCATCGGGGTGGGGGATGCGGCGGGCGGGCGGAAGTGCGGCGAGCGCCGTACGAACACCTGCACCGGACCGTCGTCGGCGCAGTCCGCCAGGTAGGTGGAGCACACACCCTTGCGGTCCCGGCCGAGCTCGTTGGTGTAGCGGACCACGGAGACCGTCAGACGGACCTCGCCGGGGTGGGCGAGGGGGCTGGAGGAGATGGAGTACAGGCGGGGTTGGAGTCGCTTGAGGACTCCGGCCCACTCGGCCGCGCAGGCCCGGACGGGGAAGGAGCCGATGACGTCGGCGGCCTGCCGGCCCCAGCTCCACTTGGCCAACTCGCCTTTGCTGTCCGGACGCAGCAGCCGCTGGAGGTCGCGGTCCCCGGTGCGGGCGGCGATGAACTTGAGGAGGTCCGGGGTGATGCGGGCTATGTCGAAGCGGGTCCGCAGGGCTTCGCCGAGAGGGATGCCGCCGCCGTCGGGAAGGACGAGGGTTGCCGCGGGGTCCAGGCCGGTGAGGGCGAGCCATTCGGCAACGAGTCCGGAGCCGTTGGTCGGCCACACCCCGAGGGCGTCCCCGGCCTCGTACGCGAGCTCTCCGCCACGGGTGTCGAAGGCGAACTGCCGGACCTCCTTCTGTGATCCGGGCAGGCTGAGCAGGCGGTTCCCCACCAGCAGGGTGGCGAACGGGGATGCCTTGGAGTGGACGGTGGGTGCGGTGGGCTCGGCAGTCGGGGGCGACGCAGGACCGGCCGTGTCGACCGCCGTCCGTGCCGGGACCGTCCTGGGCAGGCGGTCGGCCTCCTCGGCGAGGGCGCCGGCGACCCGCTCGAGCCACTGCCCGGCGGCTTCGTCGTAGTCGGGCTCGCAGTCGGTACGAGGGTGCAGGCGGGTGGCGCCGAGTTCAGCGATGCGTTCGTCCAGGCGGCGGCCGTGGCCGCAGAAGTCGTCGTAGCTGGAGTCGCCGAAGGCGAGTACGGAGTAGCGCAGGCCGTCCAGGCGGGTGGCATCGGAGGCGGCGAGGGCCTGCCAGAAGCCGGCGCCGTTGTCCGGGCTGTCGCCGTCGCCGAAGGTGCTGGCGATGATCAGCAGGTCGCTGTCGGTGGTGAGTTGAGCGGGCGTGGTGTCGGACATGGCGAGCAGGGTCGGGGTCCGGCCGGCCCGGTCGAGGCGGGCTCCCGCGGTGGCCGCGAACTCCTCGGCGTTACCGGTCTGCGAGGTCCACAGCACGATCAGTCGCCGGGGCGGGGCTGCCTCGGGGGCGGTCGATGCCCGGCTCGGCGAGGCGGGAGCGAGGGGCGCGGCGGGGGGAGCAGCGGGGGGAGCGCTGCGAGAGAACATGCCCGCCAGCACGCCGTCCACCCAGAGCGCCGTCGCGGGGGCGAAGGGCGCGTTCGCGGGAAGTACGGGTACGCCGCCGGGCGGAGCCTGGGCGACACCGGCGAGGTACCCGGCCAAGTACCGTCGCTCCGGCTCCTCCAACGTCGGTCCGGTGAGATCGGGCAGACCGAAGAAGGTGGCGAGAGCGGAGACGGCCGTGGCCACCCCGCCGGCCTGCGCCGCGGCGGTTAAGCCCTGTGGCTGCGGCGCAGGGACGGGCGCCGCCGTGGTCGCGGGGGCCGGTACGGACTCCGGGGACTGTGGCGCGGCGACCACGCGCAGCGCCACGGCGCAGACCTTGAACTCGGGCTGGAAGGAGATCGGGTCGACGGCGTCGTTGGTGACGGCGTTGATGCTGAGGTACTCGCCGAACAGGTCGTTCCAGTGGAACGGTGCGAAGCAGTTCCCGGGGCGCACCCGGTCGGTGACGACGGCGGGCAGGAGCGCGCGTCCGCGCCGGGAGGCGACCTCGATGTGGTCCCCGTCCTCGGCTCCCATGGCAGCGGCGTCGTCCGGGTGGAGTTCGACGAACGGGCCCGGGTTCAGCTTGTTGAGCTTGGCGACCTTGCCGGTCTTGGTGAGGGTGTGCCACTGGTGTTGCAGGCGGCCGGTGTTCAGGACGAACGGGTAGTCGTCGTCGGGGAGTTCCGCGGCGGGCAGGTGCGGGCGGGCGAAGAACTGGGCCCGGCCGGAGGGGGTGGGGAACGCCAGTCGGGGGCGGCTGCCGTCCGCGCGTTCCAGCAGGTTCTGGCTGACGCCGTCGTTGAGGTAGCGGATCGGGTTGCGGTCGTCGCCCTCCGGGGACGCGGCCGGCCACTGCACGGGGGTCTCGCGCAGGCGCTCGTAGGTGACGCCCCGCAGGTCCCAGCCACGTTCGTCTCGGTTTCGGCGAACACGTCCTGTGCGATGACGAGTTCGGCGGCCTCCAGGCCGGCGATGACGGTCCTGCGATTGGCGACGGAGGCGACCGGGTTGGTGCAGATGATCCAGCACGCCTTGATGTCACCGGCGGCCATCTGCTCGAACATCTCGACCGTGCCCCGGCCCACCTCGGTGCGCAGGGTGCCCGCTTCCACTCCCCACAGATCCTCGATGAAGGCCCGCTCCTCGTCCACGAGGACCGAGCGTTGGCCGGGCAGGCCCGGCCCCATGTATCCCATCTCGCGTCCGCCCATCGCGTTCGGCTGACCGGTCAGCGAGAACGGACCGGAGCCCGGACGGCAGATCGCCCCGGTGGCGAGGTGCAGGTTGACCAGGGCGTTGGTGTTCCAGGTGCCGTGGGTGGACTGGTTGAGTCCCATGGTCCAGCAGCTCATCCACTCACCCGCCTCGCCGATCCACCGAGCGGCCTGCCGGATGTCCGCCTCGGGTATGCCGGTCGTCTCGGCGACCCGTGCCGGGGCGTAGTCCGCGAGGAAGGAGGGCATCTCCTCCCAGCCGTCGGTGAATTCGGCGATGAAGGCCTCGTCGGTGTGCCCGTTCTCGACGAGGAGGTGGAGGATTCCATTGAGGAGCGCGAGGTCAGTTCCCGGCTTGATCTGGAGGAACAGGTCGGCCTTGTCGGCGGTGGCATTGCGCCTCGGGTCGACGACGATGAGCCTCGCCCCGGCCGATTTGATCCGGTCCATCATCCGGAGGAACAGGATCGGGTGGCAGTCGGCCATGTTGGCGCCGATGACGAAGAACGCGTCGGCCCGGTCGAAGTCCTGGTAGGAGCCGGGGGGTCCGTCAGAGCCCAGCGAGAGCTTGTAGCCGGTGCCCGCGCTGGCCATGCACAGCCGGGAGTTGGACTCGATCCGGTTGGTCCGTACGAAGCCCTTGGCGAGCTTGTTCGCCAAGTACTGCGCCTCCAGGGACATCTGCCCGGAGACGTAGAAAGCGAGCGCGTCGGGGCCGTGCTCGTCCAGGAGCGTGCGCAACCGGCCGGCCACGGCGGTGATCGCCGTGTCCACGTCCGCCTCCGCGGGCTCGGCACCCCGCTCCGCACGGATCAGGGCCTTCTCGGCCCGTCCGGAGGCGGCCATCATGTCGGCGCTGGTCGACCCCTTCGTGCAGAGCCGCCCGAAGTTCGTCGGATGGACCTTGTCACCGGAGACCTTCCTGGCGATGCGCCTGCCGGTGGAGGCGTCCCGGCCGATGTCGAGAACGATCCCGCAGCCGACGCCGCAGTACGAACAGACCGTACGCACGCTCTCCGCCTTCGAGTCCGGCGTCGTCGTCAACGGGACTCCTTTCCGGACCAGCGGTCCTCGCCCCGCGCACGCCCTGTGAGCTGTGGCAGGTGTGGGAGGAATCCCACGACCAAGATCGTAGGAAGCCCGCATTACCGGGCCGTCACGCGCTGCGGGTGTGGGGTGTAAACCCGGCCGCACATCATTCGCTCCTGTGCTGTGAGTGCCGCTCACGGACGTCCGACGGGAGACATCGCCATCCGCCCAAAATTCAATGGAGCCCTATTCCTGTGGGCTGTTAACTTGCTCCCGCCCGCAGTCGCCCCCCGGCAAGGACGTGCCGATGTACACCAAGTGAGACCCCCCGAGCGCTGAACCGTCGCGCGTCGCACCTGTGCGCCGTGCTCCTTTTCGCTGCGGTCCTCTCACTGGAACCGGTGTATCTCCATGTCCAGAACCTGGGTGGTCGTCCCCACCTGCTGCAACTACAACTACAACGACAACTACAACGCCCCCGGCTCGGCCGCCGAACTGCTCCGGATTCCGGGCCTGCGGCGCCGAGACCTGGGTGTCTCGGGTCCAAGCGACCGGCCGGCCTGGCAGTCGCCGTACGGTCCGCCGTCGCACCGGGCGCGCCGCGGCCGGTGGGCCCCTGTGCCGGGGGTGGCCAATCCCCGGTCCACCCTGCCGCGCGAATACCTGTGCGGCCGGTGCGACTGACAGCCGAAGGTCTCGGCTGAGCCCTTCCAACCCGGGGCCCGGGGCCTGTCCTGCGGCATCAGATCTGCTGGACAGGCCCAGAGGAGCCGGCCCCGCCGGTGGCGTCGCGCCGTGACGGGCAGACGACAGCCCTCCGCCCTGCCGCCTGGCCGGCGGTCACTCGCCGTCCGGCGGCCAGGTGGCGCGGTCGCGGAGGTGGTGGAACTCCGTCAGCTCGCAGGCGAGGACGTCGAAGTGCGGGAGCGGGGCCCACAGTCTGCGCTCGCCGATGACGTAGAGGCGGCGCTTGGCGCGGCTCGCGGAGACGTTGAGCAGGTGCGGGGTGCGGGCGCCCCAGTCGCGGGCGCCGGGCCGGCCGCCGCCGAGCACCAGGACGACGACATCGGCTTCCTTGCCCTGGGCCCGGTGGACCGTGGCGCACCGCTCCTCGATCAGTTCCGACGTCCAGCCTTCGCGGCTGCGGCAGCCGAGATGACGGACGTGTCCTCGATGGGCCGGCCCTCGTCGTCCAGGACCAGCGCGAGCATCGCGCTCTGAAGATCAGCTGCGCCGCCGAATCCACCGGACCGTCAGCAGGCCCGGCCCCGGTGGAGTTCAGCAGGTTTCGCAGGGGTCGGGAGGGTGCAGGAGAGGACAAGGGGAGCCGGGCAATGTGGACAGGAGCAGGAGTCGACCGGCAGGAGGAAGTCGGCCCCTTTCGCACGCTGCCGTTGATTTGTTCGGCCAACAGGCTTGATCCGAACAGGAATTGAGAGAGATGGAAGACGTCGCGCGTTTCAGTTTCCTCGCGTCCCTGGAGCAGGGGGAAGTCGACAGCGTCAAGTCCGCGTTGAGCGAGATCTCGGCCGACTTCAAGGTGGTCGACGCCAAGGGCAGCGTTCCGCTGGACGAGATCCTCATCGTCGGGACCTCTGCCGTGTCCGCGCTGACCCTGGCGATCGGGTCCCTGCGCAGGATGTTCCAGCGGGGCATCGTCATCGACGCTCTCGGGGACGGTGAGATCATCATCCGGTCGGACGGGTCGGTCCCGCGCGGGGTGATGGTGATCCGGAGCAAGGACGGCCGGCTGGAGGTCCGGGACGCGGAGGGAGCGGCGCAAACCATGCTCGCGGTGCTCGGCCGCGGGAAGGGCGCACCTGCCGCCGACCCGGCGCCGACGGCGAAGCCCACCACCGGCGCGGGCGGGGCCGAGGCCGCCCCCGACGGGATTACCCCCGCCGGGACCGAGCCTGGTGTCTGAGGCGCGAGGGTACGCCCGCAGCATCCTTTTCCAGGACGACCAGAACCCGGCTCTGGCAAAGGAAGCGGCCAAGCTGGGCAGGGTGTTCGGCGACCAGGAGTTCGTCCAGCGGTGGATCGCTCCCGGGAGCGGTCTGCGCGGATGGGAGTCCTACGCCGAGGCCAACGACGGGCTCCGGCACATCCTCGACGGCGTGCTCATCGCCGACGCCACCGTGGAATTGTCCGACAGCGGCACCACCGACTGGCCGGGCACTCGGCGTAGAGCGGGTCTGGTCGAGGCGGTCTTCCTTCCGTCGCTCGCGATGGAGTCCCGGGCGTTCGCGAATCCCGGCGAGCAGGCCGGACACGTGATCGCGGTCGCTCCGCTGATCTGCGAGCTCTCCGCGAACATCGCATGGGCGCTGCCGCTCGCCTATGAGTACGCCGGGGTGGCCCGGGTGCGTGAGAACCAGGAGTGCGTCGAAGCACTGGACGAGAGCGTCCTCTCCTATCTCCGCGCGACGCTCCACCGCGACCCGACTCTGACGCAACCGGTCATCCCGTTCGGCGTACCGCCCAGTAGTCCGTACTCCGACATGGTCAGACAGCTGTGGCGCTCCAATGTGCGCTTCACGCTGTGCCACGAGCTCTCGCACATCGACATGGACCACTTCGGGGAAGCTGGTCGCAGCCGGGTTCCCGACTTCCTCTCGCATATGCCGGACGAGATCCGCTGCGAGGTGGAGGCCGACTGCGCCGCGTTCACCGGGAACATGAACGCAGCCATCTGGGAGGTCAACAGCGTCCGCCGTGGCCGAGACGGCGGGCAGGCGGGCGAGGCCACAGGGGAGGGCGGGGGCCCCGCATCCGCTTCCCGAGCGCCCGAAGACCCGTTCACCGACGTGGCGGTGAAGGCGATCCTGCGGGCGGCAGAGGCCAATGACTGCTTCTTCGTCACCATGGAGATCCTGGCCGCGCTCGCGCGTCACCTCGGCGACGAGGCGAAGGCGCTCCGGCTGTCACAGGTGGCCGAACGCAAGCGGTTCGTGCGCAGGTACGTGTACCGGCTACGGACCGAGGAGCTCTCCAAGGCGTACGGAGTGCATGTCTGGGCCTTGAAGGACTTCATCAATTGGCAGGTCCAGGACGAGTTCGTGGCCCACGTCGCCGAGAAGGTGATTCCGCGGGTCTGAGGTGCGGCGCGCCGTCATTCCCGCGCCGTCATTCCCGGGCCGCCAGCTCGGCCAGCCGCCTGGAGACCTCGTGCGCGTACAGCGCGTCCTCTTCCCCCGAGAAGATCTCCAGGGCCCGTTCCAACGCCGTCTCGGCTTCCCCGGTGCGGCCGGCCCGGGCCAGGGCGGCGCCGAGGTTGGCGCAGGCCATCCCTTCGGAGCGCAGGTTGCCCAGTTCCCGGCTGATCTCCCGGCTCGCGATCTGGGCGGCGACCGCATCCTCCACCCGGTCCGCTTCGAGGAGCGCGAGGCCGAGGTTGCCCTGCGCCTGGCCCTCCCCGGCCCTGTCTCCGATGCTTCGGCAGATGGCCAGGTCCTGAGCGTGCGCGGCGATCGCCTCCTCGAACTGTCCGGCGGCCATCAGAATGCTCCCCAGGCTGCCCAACGCCTCAGCGGCCGACTTCACGTCGCCCACCGCCGAGGCCACGGTCAGACACCGGGAGTGCACCGCCCAGGCCTCGAGCCGCCGCCCGGCCGAATCGTGTGCCCGCGCGAGCTGCCTGAGTGGCGTGAGCGAACCGGCCGGGTCGCCCGCCTCAGCGAACCGGACGGCGGAGGCGTCGAGGACATCGACCGCCTGCTCGTCCCTGCCCAGGTTCAACAGCAGACTTCCGAGATTGGACAGCGCCATCGCCTGCTGGTGCGGGTCGCCCAACTCGCCGAAGAGGGCCGCGGCCCGGGCCGCGGCGGCGGCCGCATCCTCCGGGCGTTCACTCTCGCTCAGTACCGAGGCGAGATTGACGAGAGTCTGCGCGGTTCCCCGCTGGTCGCCTGTGGTTACGCACGCCCCCAGGTCCGTGGCGAGGGCCTCCAGTGCGCCCTCCAGGTCGCCGAGCTCTCGCAGGACCATGGCGAGGTTGTTCAGCACGGCTCCCTCGCCGTGCTCGTCCCGGTTCTCCCGGCTGACGTACCGGGCGAACGTCAGGGCGGAGTGCGCTTCCTCCAGACGCCCGGCCGAGTGGAGCACGGCGCCCTTGTTGGACAAGGCCACTGCGGTGCCCTCGGCGTCGCCCGCCGTCTGGCACGCCTCGGCGACCCAGTCGAAGGCGGCGATCGCCTCGTCGTGCAGGCCCACACCCGAAAGTGCCAAGGCGGCGTTGTTCACGAGACTGCTGACGGAGTTCGCCTGGCCGGCGGCGAGGGACGCTTCCAGCGCCGTCCCGCACACCATCAGCACGTCATGAAGGCGCCGTCCCTGGACAAGGAACTCGGTCACATGGATGGCCAGCGACCGTGCGACCGCGGCACGCCCGGAGGCCGCGGCGTGACGGACGGCGGCGAGGAGAGTGCCCCGCTGGGCCTCCAGCCAGCCCAGTGCCTGGTCGCGGTCGGCGAAGGGAGAAGGGCCGGCCGGGTCCGCGGCCCGGCCGCGGACGTGCCGGTCGGCGGCCGCGGACAGGTCGTCGTAGTGCTGGAGGAGGCGGTCGAGCCCTGCTTCGTCCCGGTCCGTGACGGCGGGCCCGGACGGGGACGAGGTCTGAGCCCGGTCCCACGGCAGGTGAGCGGACAGCCGCCACCGGTCGCCGCCGGTGTGACCTTCGCCGCCGCCGTACCGCTCGACGAGTCGCAGCCGGGCGGGGAGGGCCAGCAGTTCCGTCACCTCGGCGGGCGAGCAGCCGATCAGCGCGGCGATGGCCTGCGTGGACCATTCGTCTCCGGGGGCCCGGGCGAGCAGCCGCAGCGCCTCGGCCTGGCCGGGCGCGAGCCGCCGTAGAGCCGCGTTCAGAACGCCGGTCAGAAACGGGAGGAATGCTCGCTGGCCGGCCCCCTCCCCTGCCTTTGCCTTCGTCCCGCTCGCGGTCAACTCCGCGGCCAGAGCGGCGAACGACAGCTCGGGATGGCCGGCCAGCAGAGCGCGGGCCGCCACCAGGGCCGAGGGCAATCGCCCGCAGCTGGCGACGAGTTCGCGCAGCCCGTCGGATCCGCCCGGTCGACGCGAGTCCGTCGGGCCGGTCGACGGCAGCGCGTCCGTGATCAGGCGAGCGGCTGAGTCCTCGGCCAGCGGACCCAGTCGCAACGTGGCTGCGGCGGTCAGGTCCGGGAAGTCGACTGCCGTGACCAGCAGGACGGGCGGTGTTTCCACGGACAGGAGGAACTGGAGCTCGGTGGCGTCGGTGACGTCCTCGGCGATCACGAGCCTGCGTTCTCCCGGGTTCGCCAAGGAGGACATCAGGAACCGGGTCATGGCGTCGGACGCGCCTGCTTCCGGAGGGAGTTGCCTGTCGGGCAGCCCGAGGAAGCGCAGCACCGCGGCCACGGCAACTGCCACGTCCGGGGGACGGTGCGTGCGGGGGGAGAGGGCGCCAGGGGCGGGTAGGCGCAGCACCCCGCCGGGGAACCAGCCGCGCGCCGCGGCTTCACGGGCGACCCGGGACACGAGCGCGGACCTGCCCGTACCGGGCGGCCCCATGACCACCGCCACCACTTCCCGCCCGCCTGGCCGCCGGGGGTCGAGGAGGTCCAGCAAGACGCGCGCCTCGCCGCCCCGGCCGAAGAGCGGACCCTCGGAGACACCGGGGAGGACGCCGTCGTCCCGCAGGAAGCCGCCCGAGCCGGAGTCACCGCCGGTGAAATCGTCGTACGTCGCCCTGCCGGCCATGTACCCTCCCCATTCGTCTCACCGGTGTGGTCGAGCTGGGACCGTTGCCTCCAACTCTGAGGCACGGTGGGCTCCGCAGTCAGCAGTGCGGCCGAATCGCCCTACCGGCCGCCCGTGCTGGACGACCATGGGTACGCCTTCCTCGGGGGCGAGGGCGACGGACCGCGCGGACCCGACCTGTGGCGAGGCGCCTCGGTCGTCGGGTGGTTCAGCCGCCGACGGTGAAGGTGATGACGTGGTTGCGGAGTCGGACCTCGTCCTTGCCCGTGTGGTTCGCGCCGTCCGTGGTCCGTCGGCCGCCGGTCTTCACCGCGTCGGTGAAGGCGAGCGTGTAGGTGCCGGCGGGTCGGTCCTTCAAGGCGAACTCGCGGGTGAAGGCCAGCTCGTAGGGCGGCTTCTTGCCCTTCGCGGTGATCGCCTCGGTGGCGATCACGGTGCCGTCCGGGCCGGTCAGGGTCAGCGTGCCCTTGATCACGGGCACGTATTTGTCGACGAGCTCGACGTTTTCCCCCAGCCAGCAGACCGACTCCCACATGTACGGCTTCGCGGCGAAGGACGCGGCGGCCTTCTGGTACCCGTCGCCGTCCCAGCGGAGTTCCACCGTCAGGTCCGAGGAGACGCTGCTGACGCCGCCCTTGTGACCACGGTCGTCGTGCCGGTCCGAGGTGGGGCTGCGGAACGAGCGGTACAGGGTGTCGGACGCCTTCTCGCCGGTGTTGATCCAGCCGACGCCCCCGAGCGCGCCGGGTCCCCACCGGTGCACGTACTGCGTGCTCCACATTTCGCGGCGCCGAAGTGCGCCCCGCGGGTGCGACTCGCCGCCCGGCCCGACCGGGTGCTGGAAGTCCTCCTGGGCGGGTTCCCCCGCGCCTGCGGACACCTTCTCCAGCACGGGGAGGGCCTCCTCCCAGAACGCCTTGGGCAGTTCGATGTTCGAGGTGACGGCCAGGACTCCCACCTTTCCTCCGACCGGGGTGAAGGTCCACCGCACGGCGATGCCCTCGTCCCGGCGCACGGCGAGCCCGGTGACGGTCAGGCCGTTCGCGCTCTGGTCGTGGAGAACGATGGTGCTACGGGTGGAGAGAAAGGCTTCCGCACCGTCGGTTTCCTCCTCGGAGGAGAAGGCGAAACCCTTGGCGACGGTTTCGCGGAAGGCGTCGGCGTTCTGGTCGACGAGGGCCGTGACGAAAGCGCGCACGGCAGGCTGGGTCAATTCCTTGGGGGTGATCACCCCTCAACTCTGACGGCTACACAATGCAACAGTCCAGATACGCACAGTGACTGACCTGAAATGGATCAAGCATGTCCGGAACCCGTGTACCCGTATCCGCTCCACCGCCCGCGGGTCGTCGATGCGCCCGACAGGTCAGAACTCCACTGTGATGAATCCGTCCTCGTCGCCCGGTGCGGGACTCAGTACGCGGTAGCCGAACTCCTGCTTCAGGTCGTCGACGTCCCAGGGGGCAGCCCGATCGCGGTAGTTGAAGACGAGGTCCTTGGCCGCCCCGCCGTTCTTCAGGATCCGGGCGATGGCGATGTCGTCCGGGTGGCCGTGGATCTTTCCGTTGGTGGAGATCAGGTAGCGCCCGCAGTCGAGGAGGCCGAGGAGCTCGTTCGAGAGGTTCTTGGAGCTGCCGTGGTGGGCGACCTTCAGGGTGTCGATCCGCAGACGCCCTCCCTCGTCCTCGGCGCGCGGCCGGATCGAGGCGACCAGGCGCGGGTCGTCGGCGTCGCCGGTGAAGACGATCCGGGTGCCCTCGAACTCGAACAGCAGGGCGATGCTGGTCGGGTTCGTCGGGGAGCCGTCCCGCTTGAACGGTGTGGCGGCCAGCTTGTCGACGTCGATCGCGCCGAAGTGTTCGACGCCGGGCGTCGCCGCCCTCTCCATGGGGTCCACGCCGGGGATCAGCCCAGACTCCTGGCACTTCGTCTTCCAGGTGGGGATCAGCGACTCCAGCAGCCGGCGGTCCGGTGCGAGCACGTCCATCGTGGATCCGTCGTCGAACCAGGTCGGTGGATGGCCCACTTCGATGCTGCGGCCCCCGAAGGCCTTGTTCCAGGGGATCTGCTGGGTGATGAGCGCGGTGGTGACCTTCTCGCCCTCCACCGCGCCGAAGACCTCGCGGTCGTGGAGGTGGTCGAAGCCGTTGAACCAGACGTCCCCGAACTCGACCGACCGGTCGGGGTCTTCGAGCATCGCCAGCACACCGAGGATGTGGTCCTGGTCGACGTGGGTCACCACGAGTACGTCGATCAGGCCGTCGAGCTCGGCGAGCAGGGGCTTGATCCGCCCGTAGGTGCCGTTCCGTCCGCCGTCGAAGAGGATCCGCCGGACGAAGTCGGCGTCGCCGTACTCGAGGAGCAGGCAGTCGCCGTCCTCGGCGGGGAGCATCCTGAGCCGGATCATCACGCACTCCCTTGCCTCAGGTCGAGAATCAGGAACGGTTCGCGCATGTCGGTCAGCCAGGACAGCCGGCGCGCCCGGTCGAGGCGCTCCGCGCACTCGGGGTCGTCGGGGAAGGCGGACAGCCCCTCCACGAGCCAGACCAGCCCGAGCGTGTAGAACGGGATGCCGCGGTCGAAGGCCTCTATCAGGCCCTTCCGGGCCCCCTCCCGGTCCGGCGCGGCACGGCGCAGCAGCCGGACCGCCCGCAGGATCGCCCCGTCGGGGAGCCAGGGGAAGGACGCGGCGAGCCGTTCCACCCAGGGGTCCCAGTACGTCTCGTCCCTCGTGTGGTCGGTGCCGATCAGGACGTAGGCCCCGGCGGCCGCCGCGAGCGGGTTCAGGAACTTGGAGTAGAGCATCTCCTGCACGTCGGTGAACAGCTCGGCCGCCATGTCCAGGGCTCCCTGGGCCATGTACGCGAGGCCCGCGCCGACCTCCGGATCGCGGACGGCCACGGAGACCGCGCTGCCGGTCGGGCTCTGCCGCAGGTTGACCAGGACCTCGACTTCGCTCGTGTCCCAGGGCAGGGGGAGGGTGACCAGCCGTACGGATCCGGCAGCCTCCACGACCAGGAACTGCCGCTCGCCGGTGGGCTCGCCGGGGAGTCCGACCGGCCCGTGCGGACCGAACCGGTAGAGCGGGGCGACGGCCTCCCCGCGCACGTCGGGTTCCCGCAGGACGCGGGGCTTCCCGCGGGCGAGCAGCTGGGCGACCGGGGCGACCGGCGGATCCGCCGCGAGCGCCAGTATCGAAGCGAAGGTGCACCGGGCGGGCGCGGCATCACCGACCCAGGTGGCGAGGCGGGTCAGGGGTACGGCCGTCGCGGGGGCGGCATCGTCCGGTGCGTCGCGGGCGGGGGCGACCATGGACCGGGAGGCGACCGACTCTGCGAGCGGGGCCTTGGAGGGGCCGTGGTAGACCGGGCCCGGCTCGATGTTGCCCATGAGGTACTGCCAGGAGTGCGTCTCGTACGGAGAGTCCGTCATGTGGAAGTCGACCGGGGTCTCCTGGCCCTCCCTCGCCTCGGTGTTCTCGGTCAGGACCAGCCCGGAGGGAAGGGCAGCCGATACGAGGTAGCGGCCAGGCTCCACTTTGTACGACCTGGCCTGCGGCGAACTTCCGCAGGGGATCAGGATGTTGAGCAGGTCCTTGGCTTCGAGGTCGGCCGAGCGGATGTCGCCGACGATCAGCGAGTCATCGGCCTCTCCCGAGGGGGTGAGGAAGAGCCTGACGGAGAGTACGGCGCTCATGGCCTGGCCAATCCGACGCGGAACAGGGGCGGGCGGGCGTCGAGTCGGTCCCTGCGCACGTCTCCGTCGCCGAGGACCGCCTCGACTTCGTAAGGGCCGAAGGGCAGGAAGAGGGCCCACTCGCCGGTGTCGGGCTCTTCGGCGGGCGGGGGCGGCGGGCGGCGCCGCGGCTCCTGCCCGTCGGCCCGGCAGGTGAAGGAGGCGAGCGCGTTGTCCTCCTTGGGACGGCACCCGATGTAGACGGGGACGATCGGGTCGCCCCGCAGTTCGTGGAAGTCGAACTCGAACGACTCGGGGCTGACCGGCGTCGCGGCGCCCGTGAGGGTGCCCGCGAACGAAGGCTCCTTCATGAAGCGGGTGATCGCGTGCCTCAGGGTGTCCATGGTCACCCGCCACACGCGGTCTTCGGTGTTCTCGCTCCCTGCGCCGTCGAAGCTCCGCAGCAGTGCGCTGGTGAACAAACTGACCTCGTCGGGGCGTGCGAAGGACTCCTCGCCGTGCAGGGTCGCGTAGAAGACGGCGTGCTCCCGCAGCAGGAACCCTTCCGGCCGTTCGTTCCCGGAGACCGGGACCTGTCCGAGGTTGTCCGCGCCCACCAATTTGAAGAGCCGGTCGGCTCCGGCCCGGCAGGCGTCGACGAAGAAGACCTGCTGCGCGGCCCGGCAACTGCTCAGTCCCCGCCACAGCGCCTCGAAGTGCAATGCGCCGTTCAGCGGGCTGTTCTCGTCCCCGAACATGTCCGCCGCCAAGAGGGAGGTGTCGACCCCCAGCGAGAGGCCGTGGCCGCAGAAGTAGAAGACCAGTCGCGCCTCGTCGTGGTCGCCCCGGTCCTTCCACTCCTTGACGGCGGCCACGATGTTGTCGATGGTTGCCGGTTCCACCTTCTGCGCTTCTCCCGTCCCCGGATCGAAGGAGGGGGCGGGTGCCGGATCCGGGGTGGGGCCCGGCGCCGCCTCGCTCAGCAGGAGGGCCAGGCTCCCCAGCGGCCGGCCCGTGTCGTGGTACTCCCGGATCATCCAGGTAGCGAACTTGCGCGCCGAGAGAGGTGGTGAGGACAGCTGCCGCATCCCCACGGCGCCCGGGTGCTTTGTCGGCGACTCGCCGCCGCTCAGATGCGCGTACGCCCCGACCCCGATGACGAGGGCGTGCGTGGACGCCGGCCCCGCGTTCTCGTCCAGGTGCACAGTGAAACCGGCCATGGGACCTCCGCGTGACGCACCGGCAGGCCGGTGGGAGGCTTTGCTCCTATTATAGAAATGAATGCGGCTACTGTCCCTCGGAGACCGTGATGGGCAAGAACATCGTGGTGTGCCTGGACGGCACGGGCAATCAGCTCAAGGCGCGCGGCAACACCAACGTCGTCAAGCTCTACGAGATGCTCGACCTCCGCGACCCCACCGCGCAGATCGCCTACTACGACCCCGGCGTCGGCACCTTCTCCGCCGCCGGCGCCTGGTCGCTGCCGGCCCGCAAGCTCTCCAAGCTCTTCGGACTCGCCTTCGGCTCCGGCCTCAAGGCGAACCTCGCCGAGGCCTACACCTACCTGATGCACCATTACGAACCCGGCGACCGGATCCTCCTCTTCGGCTTCAGCCGCGGCGCGTACACCGCCCGCGCCCTCGCGGGGCTGCTCAAGTCCGTCGGCCTGCTCCGCCCCGGCTCGGAGAACCTCGTCCCGTACGCCATCGCCGTCTACACCAAGAACCGGACCTTCAGCAAGGACGACTGGCATCAACTGCACGAGTTCGCCGGTGCGTTCAGCAGGAAGGTCGACCAACGGACGGGCATCCCCGTCCACTTCATGGGACTGTGGGACTCGGTCAAGGCCGCCGGACTTCTGCGCTGGAACCTGCGCTGGCTCTACACACGGCGGATTCCCAACGTCGGCCGGGTCCGCCACGCCGTCTCCATCGACGAGAAGCGCCGGCCGTACGAGGAGTACCTCGTCCTGCCCCCGGAGAAGCCGGGGGAGCCGGGCCCGCTGATCGAGGAGGTCTGGTTCGCCGGAGTCCACTCGGACGTGGGCGGCACCTTCGAGGAGGACCCGAAGCTGCCCACCGTCACCCTCAAGTGGATCGTGGACGGCGCCCTCGACTCCGGCCTGCTGCTCAAGGACGGGGCGTACGCCCAGCACGTCACACTCGGCCCCGCCCACGCGACGGGCACCGTCCACCGCATGGGTGCCGTCTGGGCCCTGCTCACCTACCGCCACCGCCACGTCCCCGCCGGCGCCCGGGTGCACGAGAGCGTCCGCCTGCGCGTCGAGTCCGAAGCCGAGTACGGCCGACGGATCCCGGCCGGTGTCGTCTGGGCGGACGAGCAGTGGTTGGTCCCGCACCCGGGCACCGGCTGACGGGGCCCGGGTCAGGCCTCCTTCGCGGGGAGCAGCCGGGTGCGGAACAGGCCCAGCACCTGGTCCAACGCCGCCCGGGTCGGTTCGCCGGGGGAGTCGATCAGGTGCTCGGTCAGCACCGAGTGCGGGGGAAGCACACCGTCGGGGTTGGCCGCGTCGTCGTCCAGCTCGACGGCGACGAAGGCGTCGCCGAGCTCGCGACGCAGGAACGCGAACCGGTCCCCGGGCACGAACTTGTCCCCCTTGAACCGCAGCCCCATGACCTGAAGACCCTCCCGCTCGCAGCGCCCCCGTACGACGGCGAGTTCCTCGGGGCTGATGTCGATCGTCCGTGACCGGCCCGCCGAGACGGCCACCGGCAGCGACGGCTGGGACAGCACCGGCGCGACCAAGCGGGCGTCGGTGGCCATGGCCAGGGCGAAGCCCCCGGTCAGGCACATGCCGACGGCTCCGACGCCCGGGCCGCCGCACCGCTCGTGCTCGGCGGCCGCCAGGGCGCGCAGCCAGGACACGACCTGGGAACTGCGGCCCGTGGCCAGCACGGTGAACTCCCGGCTCACGCACACCTTGAGGACCGATGACATCGCGTACCGTGCGGTGCCCAGCGGGCCGTGTGCATCGGGATGGGGGTCGCGGCCGGGCTCTCCGAACAGCACCGGGAGCACGGCCGTGCAACCGATCTCCGCGACCCGGTCCGCGAACTCCAGCACCTTCGGGGTGATGCCGGGGATCTCGGCCATCACGATCACGGCGGGGCCGGTGCCGCGCCGCAGGATTCGGCGCCGGGTCCCCTCGTGCGTGAACGTACTCTGCTCATAACCGGCCAGGTCGTGGTCCGCCATGACTCTCCTCATCCCCTCCGTGCACCGGATCCGGCCATCGAACGGAGCTCGCCGGCCGAGGCGAGTCTGGCATGGGCCCGACCACATCCGGTCAGGTGGCCGACCGGACCGCGTGAGCGACCCTGACCGCGTCCGCCGTCGCCCGGACGTCGTGGACCCTGACGGCCCAGGCGCCCTGGTGGGCGGCGATCGCCGACAGGGCGGCCGTGGCGGCGTCCCGTCCGTGCGCGGGCGGTGGTGTGCCGTCCGTTCCGGCCAGGATCTGCCCGAGGAACCTCTTGCGGGAGCCCGCGACCAGGACGGGGCGGCCCAGCGCGCACACTTCGGCCAGTCCGGCGACCAGGCCGAGGTCGTGCTCCGCCCGTTTGGCGAAGCCCAGCCCGGGGTCGATCACGAGCCGCTCCGGCGCAATGCCGCCGGCCACGACGGCCTCGATGCGGGTACGGAGTTCCGCGACGACCTCGCGCACCACGTCCCCGTACACCGCGCGGCTGTTCATGTCGTGGCTGAACCCGCGCCAGTGCATCACGACGAAGGGGGCGCCGCTGTCCGCGACGGTCGGGATCATGGCCGGGTCGGCGAGCCCGCCGCTGACGTCGTTGACCAGGACCGCGCCCGCGTCGATCGCCCGGGCGGCGACGGAGGCGCGCATGGTGTCGACGGATACGAGGACACCCTCGGCCACCAGATCCCGTACGACCGGGATCACGCGGCGAACCTCCTCGTCCCCGTCGACACGGGAGGCCCCGGGGCGGGTCGACTCGCCCCCGACGCCGACCAGGTCGGCTCCCTCGGCCACGAGATCCAGGCCGTGCTTGACGGCGGTCGCGGCGTCGAACCATCGACCGCCGTCGGAGAAGGAGTCGGGGGTCACGTTCACCACGCCCATGACCGCCCACCGGTCCCAGCCCGGCAGCCCCGCGACGGGGGACTGTTCCGCGTTCGGCGCGTGGGTGGACATGCAGTTCGTCTCCGTATGTGGTCGCTGTCAGGTCGTGGCCGGTCCGGCCCGGACGCCTCGGCGTCCGGCCCGGACCTCGACCGCGTCAGCCGTTGTCGGCGGCCAGCTCCGCCCGGACCTCGCGGGCGGCGGCGACGAGGTTCTCCAGCGAGGCGCGGGTCTCGGTCCAGCCGCGGGTCTTGAGACCGCAGTCCGGATTCACCCAGAGCCGCTCGGCCGGGATGGCTTCCAGCCCCTTGCGCAGGAGCGCGGCAGCCTCGTCGGCACTGGGCACACGAGGGGAGTGGATGTCCCAGACGCCGGGGCCGGCCTCCCGGGGGTAGCCGTGCTCGGCCAGTTCGTCGGCCACCTGCATGTGGGAGCGGGCGGCCTCCAGGCTGATGACGTCGGCGTCGAGGTCGTCGATGGCCTGGACGATGTCGCCGAACTCGGCGTAGCACATGTGGGTGTGGATCTGGGTGTCCGGCCGGACACCGCTGGTGGTGAGGCGGAAGGATTCGGTGGCCCACTCCAGGTATTCGGCGTGGTCGGCGGCGCGCAGCGGGAGCGTCTCGCGCAGCGCGGGCTCGTCCACCTGGATGACGGAAGTGCCCGCGTCCTCAAGGTCGTTGACCTCGTCGCGCAGGGCGAGGGCGACCTGTCGGGCGGTGTCGCCAAGCGGCTGGTCGTCGCGTACGAAGGACCAGGCGAGCATGGTGACCGGTCCTGTCAGCATCCCCTTCACGGGCTTGGCCGTCAGGGCCTGCGCGTACGAGGTCCAGCGGACGGTCATCGGCTCGGGGCGGGAGATGTCGCCGGCGAGAACCGGCGGGCGCACGTACCGGGTGCCGTACGACTGCACCCAGCCGTGCTGCGTGGCGACGTAACCGGTCAGCTGTTCCGCGAAGTACTGGACCATGTCGTTGCGTTCGGGCTCGCCGTGCACGAGGACGTCGATGCCGGTCTTCTCCTGGAAGGACACCACCTCCGCGATCTCGGCCTTGATGCGTGCCTCGTACCCGGCGGCGTCGATCCGCCCGGAGCGCAGGTCGGCGCGGGCCACGCGGAGCTCGTCGGTCTGCGGGAACGAGCCGATGGTGGTGGTCGGCAGGAGCGGCAGCCCCAGGTGGGTGCGCTGGGCGGCGGAGCGCTCGGCGTACGACTGGGACCGCCGGCCGTCCGCGTCGGTGACGGCCGCGGTACGGGCACGGACGGCGGGGTCGTGGGTGAGGGCGGAGCCGGCGCGGGAGGCGAGGTCGGCGCGGTTGGCCGCCAGCTCGGCGGCGATCACGTCGGTGCCCTGGGCCAGGCCCCGGGCGAGGGTGACGATCTCCGTGGTCTTCTGGCGGGCGAAGGCCAGCCAGCGCCGCACCTGCGGGTCGACCTCCCGCTCGGCGGCGGCGTCCAGCGGGACGTGCAGCAGCGAGCAGGAAGCGGCCACGTCCACCCGCTCGGCCAGCCCGAGCAGGGTTCCCAGGGTGGACAGGGACTTCTGGTAGTCGTTGATCCAGATGTTGCGGCCGTTGACCACGCCCGCGACCAGGCGCTTGCCCGGCAGCCCGCCGACCGCAGCGAGACCGTCCAGGTTCGCGGCGGCGGAGTCGGTGAAGTCGAGGGCGAGACCCTCCACCGGGGCGGCGGCGAGTACCTGCAGCGCGTCGCCGAGCCGGCCGAAGTAGGAGGCGACGAGCAGCTTCGGCCGGTCGGTGGCACCTCCCAGCTCGCGGTAGGCGCGGGCGGCGGCGTTCAGTTCGGCCGGGGTGCGGTCCTGGACCAGGGCCGGCTCGTCCAGCTGGACCCACTCGGCGCCCGCGGCGCGCAGGTCGGCGAGGACCTGGGCGTAGACGGGCAGCAGCCGGTCGAGCAGGGTCAGCGGCTCGAAGTCGGGGGCCACGCCCGGCGCGGGCTTGGCGAGCAGCAGGTAGGTGAGGGGGCCGACGAGGACGGGACGGGCGGTGTGTCCGAGGGCGAGGGCTTCCCCCAGCTCCGTGACCTGCTTGGTGGAGTCGGCGGCGAAGACGGTGTCGGGGCCGAGTTCCGGGACGAGGTAGTGGTAGTTGGTGTCGAACCACTTGGTCATCTCCAGCGGGGCCACGTCCTGTGTGCCGCGGGCCATCGCGAAGTACCCGTCGAGCACGTCGGCCTCGACGGCCGCGCGGTGGCGGGCGGGGACGGCACCGACCATGACACTGGTGTCCAGGACGTGGTCGTAGTACGAGGAATCACCGGTCGGCACTTCGTGGACGCCTGCGTCGGCCAGCTGCTGCCAGTTCGAACGGCGCAGGTCGGCCGCGGTCCGGCGGAGGGCTTCGGCGGTGACGCGGCCCTTCCAGTAGCCCTCGACCGCCTTCTTCAGTTCGCGGTTCTGACCCTGGCGGGGGTAGCCGTACACGGTGGCTCGTGCTGCCGCGGCTGCGGGCTTGGCTGTCACGGAACTCTCCTTCGCGAGATGTGTCCAGGAACGCCCCGATGACGGGACGTGGACGCGAAGGGAGGACAGAACGCGCGGACCACGTGGCGGGAGAACGCCGCACGTGCCGCTCGCTGTGTACGCCGACCCGCCCACGAGGTCACCGGGATCTCCGCATGCGGAATCGTCCGCGTGCGGGCAGTGGCAGGTCTTCGGACTCGCGGGCACGCCTGCCGGTCTCCCGGCGGGCACCTACTGGCCGTCGCTTCCCAGGACCGTTGTCCGGTCCCAGTGCGTATGACAGCGGTCGTTCCCACTCACCGCTGCGGGGCAGTCCCGGATTCCCACCGGGTTCCCTCTTACGACGCATCCCGCCTGGCGGACGGGGGCGAACCAGCTGCGAGATCCACACTAGGCGGCCGAACTAAAGAATGAGGAGAGAAGTCCAGATACCGGATGCCGAATCGTGATGCCCGCGCGGGGGGAGAGCCGAGGGCGGGTGGTGCACCCGGGTCACTGCTCGCCGCGCCCCACGGCCTAGGCTTCCAGTGGCCCGGGCGACCAGCTCCCGCGCACGACAGGAGACGTACCGCACGATGAATCGCGACGACCCGGCACTCGACGACCCGGTCGGCCAGTCACTCGGCGGCCACCACGCACGGTTCGCCCGCCGGATCGGCCGGGCCGCCACCTACCTTCCGGGCGTCGCGACCTTCTCCTCGGTCTCCGCCGACGCGGGCGCGGCGGAATGGGCCGACCTGGCGCGGCTGCTCGGTCCGGGCGAATTCGCCGACATGTTCAGCTGCCCGGCCGATCCGCCGCCCGGCTGGGAGCCGGTCTTCGACCTCGAGGGCCGCCAGATGATCCGTTCCACGAGCGCACCGACCAGCCGGCCCGTCCGCCCCGGTGCCGGGCCGGACACCGGTGTGGTCGAGCTGGGCGCGGACAACGTGCCCGAAATGCTCGATTTCATCGAGCGGACCCGGCCGGGGCCCTTCTGGCCGCGCACCCACGAGCTCGGCACCTACCTCGGCATCCGCGACAACGGCACGTTGGTGGCGATGGCGGGCGAGCGGCTCCGGCCTCCGGGCTGGACCGAGATCAGCGCTGTCTGCACTGCTCCCGAGGCGCGCGGGCGAGGGTACGCCGCCCGTCTGGTCGGTGCGCTCGTGGAACGGATCGTGGCGCGCGGCGAACGGCCCTTCCTGCACGTGGCGGAGGCGAACGGAACTGCGATCGCCCTCTACGAACGGCTCGGCTTCGAGACCCGCAAGCACGTGACCTTCCGGGGCTTCCGCACTCCGTGACGCTCCCGGCCGCGCGGGCCGCGTGACGCCGCGACGGCGAAAGCCGACCCGCCCGGGGGACGGCCGGGGCGGGTCGGCGATCAAATGGAGGCAGCGGCCAGGCTGCCTCCGGCTTCAGGGACGGCTCGTCAGGTAGCCGCCCATGGAGGTGAAGTACTCGGTCGCGGGCAGCTCCCGGCCGTCCTCGGTCCGTACGCGGGTGATGGCCAGGCCGTGGTTGCGGCCCGTGCGGGCGTCGGCCCCGGCGACGACGACCACGCCGTCGCCCTCCCGGTAGAAGATGCGGCCGGGGGTCCCGCCGTACAGGCCCTCGGACACGACGGCGGAGAGCACTTCGAGGCGCTTGCCCTTGTGGAAGGCGAAGGCGGACGGGTACGGGGCCGACTGGGCGCGGACCAGGCGCTCCAGGACCTCGGCGGGCCAGGACCAGTCGATCCGGATGTCCTCCTCGGCCCTCTTGTGGAAGAAGGTGGCCTGGCTCCGGTCCTGCTTCGTGAACTCGGTCCGCCCGGAAGCGATCAGGTCGAGGGCGCCGATCGTGACCGGGGCGATGAGGTCGACCGTCTTGTGGAAGAGGTCCGTGGTCGTGTCCGTCGGGCCGACGGGGATCGAGTGCTGCATGACGATGTCGCCGGCGTCGAGGACCTCGTCCATCATGTGCGCGGTGACGCCCACTTCGGACTCGCCGTTGATGAGGGCCCAGATCAGCGGGGAGAAGCCGGCGTACTTGGGCAGCAGCGAGTCGTGCACGTTGAGGGTGCCGTACTGCGGCAGGGTGTAGATGCGCGGCGGGATCCAGGTGCGCCAGTTGTTGGCGACGAGGATGTCCGGGTCGGCCGCCTTGAGCTGCTGGAACAGCTCCTCGTCGTCCGGGCGGTTGCGGATGACGACCGGGACGCCGTGCTCCTCGGCGAGGTCGGCGACCGAGTCGCTCCAGATCTTCTCGTAAGCGTGCTCGCTCTTGGGGTGCGTCACGACCATCACGACCTCGTGCTCGGAATCCAGGAGCGCCTTGAGGGTGCGATGACCCCAGGTCTGATAACCGAACATGACGACCCGCATCGGGGTTCCTCCTCAGATGAGCGAATGAGCAGACGTAAGTAAAGCAAGCCTTACCTAACGATGCAACAGCCCCGATTCCGGGCTCGATTGACCCGAGTGTGAACGCGTTGCCCGATTTGTCTGGTCGACAGCGCCCCTGGATCAGGTTAGCTTTACCTAAGTTCCACTCGGCTGCCGGTCACCGGTGTGCCTGGACTCCCCCTTTCCCCCACCCCTGACAAGACGCCTGGCAGGCGGCTGTCCCGCACCAAATGGGAGTGACATGTCACAGGCTCTTCCTGGCGACGCACCACTGATCCACGATCTGATCGGTATCGGCTTCGGGCCGTCGAACGTGGCAATGGCGCTCGCGCTCAGCGAGCACAACGCTCGTGTCGGAAGGCAGGAGGCGGTCACCGCTCACTTCTTCGAGCAGCAGCCCCGCTTCGGGTGGCACCGCGGCATGCTCATCGATGACGCGACGATGCAAGTGTCCTTCATGAAGGACCTGGTGACGCTCCGGAACCCGACCAGCGAATACAGCTTCCTCTGCTACCTGCAGAGCAAGGGCCGCTTGATCGACTTCGTCAACCACAAGAACCTGTTCCCGCTCCGGGTGGAGTTCCACGACTACCTCGAGTGGGCCGCGGCCAAGGTCGACGACATGGTCTCGTACGGCCACCAGGTCGTCTCCGTCGAGCCCGTCGTGCGTGACGGCGTGATCGAGTACCTCGACGTGACCGCGCGCTCCGGCGACGAGGTCGTTGTCCACCGGGCCCGCAACCTCATCGTCGGAACCGGGCTGCGCCCGGTCATGCCCGAGGGCGTCGGCCGGACCGAGCACGTCTGGCACAACTCCGACCTGCTGACCAAGGTGGACGGCCTGGAAGGCGGCGAGCCCACCCGCTTCATCGTGGTGGGCGCGGGCCAGAGCGCCGCCGAGAACGTCGCCTACCTGCACCGCCGCTTCCCGCAGGCCGAGGTCTGCGCGGTCTTCTCCCGCTACGGCTACAGCCCGGCGGACGACAGCAGCTTCGCCAACCGCATCTTCGACCCCCAGGCGGTGGACGAGTACTACTCGGCGCCGGAGGACGTCAAGCGCCGGCTGATGGACTACCACGGCAACACCAACTACTCCGTGGTGGACATCGACCTCATCGACGACCTGTACCGCCAGTCGTACCAGGAGAAGGTGCTCGGCACCGAGCGGCTCCGCTTCCTGAACGTCTCGCGCCTGACCGGCGTGGAGGAGACGGCCGACGGGGTCCGCGCCACCGTCAAGTCCCTCGTCACCGGCGAGGAGGACGTGCTGGACGCCGATGTCGTGGTGTGCGCCACCGGGTACATGCAGGCGGACGGCCTGGGCCTGCTCGGCGAGGTCGCCGAGCTGTGCCACCGCGACGAGCAGGGCCGGGTCCGGGTGGAGCGCGACTACCGCGTGACGACCG
Organism: Streptomyces sp. GL_140; assembly: GCF_057834465.1. Taxonomy (NCBI): domain Bacteria; kingdom Bacillati; phylum Actinomycetota; class Actinomycetes; order Kitasatosporales; family Streptomycetaceae; genus Streptomyces; species Streptomyces sp. GL_140. The sequence goes on along the minus strand of NZ_CM174404.1, from coordinate 866,357 downwards.
ACCTCGCACTGAGCTGCGGCATCTACCTCCAGGGCGGCACCGAGCACACCCACGGGATCACCTCCTCCCTGCTGTCCAACACCGCGGTACGGGTCGGCGAGATACTCGACTCGATCCTCGAACGGAACCTCAACTCCCTTCCCGGGCAGGGTCGGACGGTTGCCGGGGGAGCCGAGAGCGGCGCCCGCCAGGCGGCCGTCCAGTAGCTCGGCCCCGGCCCATTGCCGTGCCTGTGGTGCGTTCGCACCGGCAGGCACGGCAGTAGTGTTTGCACGCCATAGATCACGAAGAAGGAATTTCCGTGCCTCTTGGTACCCGTCGCTGCGCAGGCAGCCCGCCCGTCCGCCGACGCGTGATATCCGGGCGGTCCGCCTTCCGCGCCGGCTGCGAGGAGTGACCCGCGTGGACATGGGAACGACCACGGTCGAACGTCCGGCTGCACCTTCCCGGATCGCAGAGGTCCGGCGGCGCCGGATCGTGGGTCTGGGCGCGGTCCTCGCGGTTCTCGCGGCCGCGGCCGTGCTGTCCCTCGCCGTCGGCGCGCGTGCGCTGAGCCCCGCCGAGGCGTGGCACGGGCTGTTCGGGGCGCCGGACCCCGATCAGAAGGTCTCGGAGGCCCGGCTCATCATGCAGACCGTGCGGGTGCCCCGTACGGTGCTTGCGATCGTGGCCGGGACGGCCCTGGGTGTCGGTGGCGCGCTGATCCAGGGATATACGCGCAACCCCATCGCGGACACCGGCCTGTTGGGCGTGAACACCGGGGCCTCGTTCGCCGTCGTGTCGGCGATCTCCCTGTTCGGGCTCACCAACCCGTTCCAGTACGTCTGGTTCGCCTTCGCGGGCGCCGGACTCGCCGGTGTCGTCGTGTTCGGGCTGTCGAGCATCGGCCGGGGCGCGGGCAATCCGCTGACGCTCGCTCTGGCCGGGCAGGGGGTCACGGTGTTCCTGATGGCGATGACGACGGCGGTCGCGCTGTCGGACAAGGCGGCGCTGAACGCCCTGCGGTTCTGGAACTCCGGGTCGGTGGCCGGCGTCGGGTTCGACGTCATCTGGCCGGTGACCGCCTTCATCGTGGTCGGGCTGGTGCTGGCGCTGGCCACCCTGCCCTCCGTCAACCTGCTCAACCTCGGTGACGACGTGGCGCGGGGGCTGGGCGTGAACATCGCCCTGATCCGGACCGTCGGCATCGTCGCCATCACACTGCTGGCGGGCGCGGCCACTGCGGCGTGCGGTCCCATCACGTTCCTCGGACTCATGGTGGCGCACTTCGCCCGGTACCTGGCCGGGCCCGATTACCGTTGGCTGGTGCCGTACGCGGGTCTGCTCGGCGCGGTCGTCCTTCTGGTCTGCGACATCGTGGGCCGCGTCGTGGTGCGGCCGGGTGAGCTGGACGCCGGAGTCCTCGTCGCCCTCCTCGGCGCCCCGTTCTTCGCGGTCCTGGTGTGGCGGGGAAAGTTCAAGAGCGCATGAACGTGACAGTGGTGAAGCGGTCGGCGGCCCCGGGGCTGCGGCTCGGCAGCGTGTCCTTCGTATGGCGGCCCAGGCTCGTACTGGTCACGCTGGCGCTGGTGGCGGCGACCTTCCTGGTGTTCTGCCTGTCCATCGCCGTGGGGGACTTCCCCATCGGCCTGCCGCAGGTGGTCGCCACGCTGTTCGGCGGGGGTGAGCGGGTCGACCAGTTCGTGATCATGGACCTGCGCATGCCGCGGGCCCTGGCCGGGCTCGTGGTGGGCGTCGCGCTGGGCATGTCCGGGGCGATCACCCAGTCCATCGCCCGCAACCCGCTGGCCAGTCCGGACATCCTGGGAATCACCGGAGGCGCCAGCGCCGTCGCGGTGCTGCTGGTGACGGTGTCCGGCGGGGCCACCGCCGCGGTCGTCAGCTCCGTAGGCCTGTCGGGGGCGGCGCTGGCCGGCGGTCTCGGCACGGGGCTGCTGGTGTACTTCATGGCGTGGCGGCGCGGGGTCGACGGCTTCCGGCTCATCCTGATCGGCCTCTCCGTGAGCGCCGTGATGGAGGCGATCACGACCTGGCTGCTGGTCACCGCCGACATCAGGGACGTGGCGCGGGCCCAGGCGTGGCTGGTCGGCTCCTTGGACAACCGGTCGTGGGACGAGGTGTGGGTGGCGCTCTGGGGCACCCTCGCGCTCGCGGTCGTCGTGGGGTGCGTCGCCTTCCAGTTCAAGCCGCTGCACTTCGGCGACGACGTGGCCGCGGGCCTCGGCGTCCGCTACTCGCTGGTCCGGGCCGTCATGCTGCTGTGCGCGGTGCTCCTGGCCGGCTTCGCGGTGAGCGCGGCGGGACCGGTCCCGTTCGTCGCCATGGTGGCGCCGCAGGTGGCGATCCGTCTGACGAGGTGCCCGACACCGCCCTTGGTGGCCTCCGGGACGGTGGGAGCGCTGCTGCTGATCGGCTCGGACCTGGTCGCCCGTACGGCGCTGCCGATCAGCCTGCCGGTCGGCGTGGTCACCGCCGCGATCGGCGGCCCCTTCCTCGTCTACCTCCTGGTGCGGGCGAACCGCCGCTAGATGGTAGAAAGGTTAGGCAAGCCTAAACAGAGGGGGGCCCATGGTCGCTGAGTACATCACTGGGATCGAGCCGGGGGTCGACGAAGTCCCGCGGCTGGCGGCCCAGGGCGTCACGGTCGGGTACGGGGACCGCACCGTCATCGACACGCTGGACGTCACGATCCCGCCGGGTGTGGTGACCACGATCATCGGCCCCAACGGCTGCGGCAAATCAACCCTGTTGAGGACACTGTCGCGGCTGCTCAAGCCGACCCGCGGAGCGGTCGTGCTGGACGGTGAGGACATCGCCACGCTCAGGACCAGGGACGTGGCCAAGAAGCTCGGCCTGCTGCCCCAGGCGCCGGTCGCGCCGGAAGGGCTGACCGTGGCCGACCTGGTCGCCAGGGGCCGCCATCCGCACCAGAGTTGGCTGCGGCAGTGGTCCTCGGACGACGCGTCCGTCGTGGAGCGGGCGCTGGCCATGACCGGGGTGGCCGACCTGGCCGACCGTCCGGTCGACGCGCTCTCCGGGGGCCAGCGTCAACGCGTCTGGATCTCCATGACCCTCGCTCAGGGAACCGATCTGCTGCTGCTCGACGAGCCCACCACCTACCTGGACCTGGCGCACGCCGTCGACGTGCTCGACCTGGTCGACGACCTGCACGAGTCGGGCCGCACCGTGGTCATGGTGCTGCACGACCTCAACCTGGCCGCGCGCTACAGCGACAACCTGATCGTGATGAAGGCGGGTTCGGTCCTCGCGCAGGGGCATCCGCGCGACGTGGTCACCCCCGAGCTGCTGCACGAGGCATTCGGCCTGCGTGCCATGGTGATTGACGATCCGGTGGGGAACCGTCCGCTCGTCGTGCCGATCGGCCGGACCCATGTTCGAGGTGCGGGCAGCCCAAACGAGATGCTTACAACTTAGGGTAGGCTTACCTCATTGGCTCGGGGTAAGGTTTGCCTGCCCTTACGTGGGCCGCAGTGGACAGCATGAAAGCAAGGGATTCTCGGATGCTCCTCGATCGAACGACACGTATGAACCCCTGGCGGCGGCTGGCGGCGACCGTGTCCGTCGCGGCCCTGGGTGTAGGTCTCCTCACGGGTTGCGGTTCCGACTCGGCGGACAAGGACAAGAAGGACGACAGCGCCAACGCCCCCGCGGCCGCGGGGGCGTTCCCGGTGACGGTTGAGCACGCGTTCGGATCCACCGAGATCAAGAAGGCCCCCCAGCGGGTCGTGTCGGTCGGCTACACCGACGACCAGAACATCCTCGCCTTCGGCATCAAGCCGGTCGGCATGGTCGACCAGTACCCGAACCCGGCGGGCCAGAGCCCCGACATCAACACCCAGTGGCCCTGGGTGAAGGACAAGTGGGGCGGGGCCAAGCCCGAGGTCATCATGAACAACGGTGACACCGGCCCCAACTTCGAGAAGATCGCGGCCCTGCGGCCCGACCTGATCATCGCGGTCTACTCCGAGATCGACCAGGCCGCCTACGACAAGCTCTCGAAGATCGCGCCGACGGTCGGCCGCACGAAGACCGAGAAGGAGCCCTTCAGCGCTCCGTGGCAGGACAACGCCCTCCACATCGCCAAGGCGCTCGGCAAGGCCGACGAGGGCAAGGCCATGGTCCAGGGCATCCAGGACAAGCTCGCCGCGGTCAAGAAGGCGCACCCCGAGTTCGCCAACCAGACCGCCGTTTCGGTCTCCTGGTACAAGGACGCGGTCAACCCCTTCACCACCACCGACGTCCGCGGCCAGCTCCTGACCGGCATGGGCTTCAAGGGCCAGAGCGAGCTCGACAAGCTCGCGGGCGGCAAGTTCTCCTTCGCGCTCTCCCCGGAGCGGATGGACCTCATCGACGTCGACCGCGTCTTCGTCATCAACGACAAGGCCGACACGGACGCGCTGAAGAAGTCCGAGCTCTTCGCCAACCTGAAGGTCACCAAGAACAACAAGGTGTCCTACCTGCTCGACAGCGAGGGCCCGGCGGCCGGCGCGGCCATGTCGCAGGCCACCCTGCCCTCCCTGCCCTTCGCCATCGACGAGCTCGTCAAGTCGGTCGGCTAGGTGTGAGCACCACGGACAATCGGGTCGCCCCGGCCACCCTGCGTACGACGACCGGACGTGAAGCAGCCCGATGGGTCGCGGCGAACTGCCGCAGGATGCCCTGGCTGACGTCCGCCGCCGTACTCAGCACGGTGGCCGGGGCGGCTCTCCAGATGCTCCCCGTACTTCTGCTCGGCCGGGTGGTCGACGGAGTGGTCGAAGGTGAACCACGGTCGGTCCTGGTCACGATCGGGGTGTGGATGGTGGCCGCCGCGCTGCTCGGCGCGGCGGCCACTGCGGTCTCGGCCTACCTGATCGGACGGCTCGGCGCCGACCTGCTCGCGGAACTGCGCGAGGGCGCCGTCCGGTCGGTACTGGGGATGCCCAGCGCCCGGGTCGAGCAGGTGGGCCGCGGAGACGTGCTCTCCCGGGTCGGTGACGACGTCGCCGTCCTGTCCAAGGGCATCCGGTCCGCCGTTCCCACGGTGTTCTCCGCGGGAATCCTGGTGGCCATCGCCACGGTCGGCATGTTCGGCCTCGACTGGCGGCTCGGCCTGGCGGGTGCCTGCGCACTGCCGGCCTACGCGCTGGCCCTGCGCTGGTACCTCCCCCGCTCCGCCCCGCTCTACCAGAAGCGCGCCGTGGCCCAGGCCGAGCGCGCGCAGGCGTTGATCAGCGGCCTCAACGGCATCGAGACGCTACGGGCGCACCGGCTCGAGGAGGCCTTCCGCGAGAAGGTCTCCCAGGACTCGCGGCGCGTACGGGACCTCGGGATCGAGGTGTTCCACTTCTTCGGCCGGTTCGTCGGCAGGGAGAACCGCGCCGAGTTCATCGGGCTGGTCCTGATCCTCGTGGTGGGCTACGCCCTGCTGGAGACCGGGTCCGCCACGCTCGGCGAGGTGTCGGCCGCCCCGCTGGTGTTCCACCGCCTGTTCACCCCGCTGGGCGCCATCATGTTCACCTTCGACGAGGCCCAGAAGTCGGGCGCGAGCCTGACCCGGCTCGTCGGGGTGCTGGCGGAGCCCACGCAGGAGCGGCTGGTGGGCGACTCCACCGCCGCGCTGGTGGACGACGAGCGGTACCCGGTGACGGTGGAGGGGCTGACGTTCCGGTACCCCGGCGCCGAGGAACCGGTCCTCAGCGACGTCAGCCTGACGATCCCGGCGGGCGGCTCACTGGCCCTGGTGGGCGCGACGGGCGCCGGCAAGACCACCCTGGCCGCGCTCATCGCCGGCATCGGGGCCCCGCAGTCCGGGTCGGTGCGGATCGGGACGACCGACCTCGTCGATCTGGACGAGGCCGGGGCGCGGGCATTGGTGAGCATCCTGACCCAGGAGACGCACGTGTTCTCCGGTCCGCTCGCCGACGACCTGCGGCTGGCCGCACCGGGGGCCACCGACGCCGAACTGATGGCCGCGCTGCGCACCGTGGGTGCGCACGAGTGGGTCGAGGCGCTGCCCGGCGGTCTGGACAGCGCGGTCGGTGAGGGCGGCAGCCGTCTGGACGGCACCAAGGTCGCCCAGATCGCCCTGGCCCGGCTGGTGTTGGGCCGGGCACCCGTGGTGGTGCTCGACGAGTCGACCGCGGAGGCGGGCAGCGAGGGGGCCGCCGAGCTGGAACGGGCCGTACTGGCCGCTTGTTCCGGCCGGACCACGCTGTTCGTGGCCCACCGGCTGACCCAGGCCGTGGCGGCCGACCGGATCGCCGTGCTGGACGCGGGACGCGTCGTGGAGCAGGGCACGCACGAGGAGTTGGTGGCCCTGGGCGGCCGCTACGCGCGGCTCTGGAGAGCCTGGCGAGACGGTAGTTAGGTCACCCTTATTTAGGTTAGGCTGACCTTAGTACCTTGGAAGGGTGTTGAGTCTTCAATGATGGAACCGAGCGCTCGTCTCGTGCAGATCTCTCCCACGCGCCTGGCCGACGTGCGCCGGCGTGCCGGCGGCTATTCCGACCGGACCATCGCCGAGGCCTGTGCCATCGGACTGTCGTACTGGGCGACGGGTGAAAGCCCCGACGGCATCGCCCTGACCTCCGGGACGCTCTTCGCGGACGTCCTCGGATGGGTCGACAACGGCGGCGCCGCGCCCAGCGGTTGGGGAGTCGGCGAGGCCGTCGCGGACGGCATCCGCATCGCCGTCCCCGAAGGCGTCCTGTTGTCCGACGCGCAGCTCGCGCTCGACGACCTGGCGGACTTCCCGGACCGGCCGCTCGGTACCATCAGCCCTTCGAGCCCGTCGGAGCGGCTCGGCATCCTCGCCGAGTGGAACGACACCGGGGCCGACCGGGTCCGGCCGACCATCGTGGAGATGTTCCGCGAGCAGGCCCGCCTGCGGCCGGACGCGGTCGCCGTCATCGACGAGAACCGCACCCTGACCTACCGTCAAACAGCCGAACTCTCGGCCCAGTTGTCCCACCACCTGATCGGGCGCGGCCTCGGTCGCGAGCAGGTCGTCGGCATTTCCCTGGCCCGCTCCGCCGAGATGGTGATCGGCCTGCTCGCCGTGCTGCAGGCCGGCGGCGCGTTCGTGCCGCTGGACCCGCAGTGGCCCTCCGCGCGCCGCGCCGTCGTCATCGACGACGCGCGGGTGGTGCTCCAGCTGGCCGGCTCCGGCGAGCACGACCCCGCCGAGCCGGACGCCGTCCTCGTAGACCTCGACGACTGGCAGTACGCCGACCGTCCCGTCGAGGGCACCGGAATCACCGCGCCAGGCAACTCCCTTGCCTACGTGATCTTCACGTCCGGGTCGACCGGCCGCCCCAAGGGTGCGATGATCCGCCACGAAGCGATCAGCGAGCGCCTGCTGTGGCAGGTCGACGAGATCCTGGGCTTCGGCCACGACGACGCCTCGCTCTTCAAGGCACCGCTGTCCTTCGACATATCCATCAACGAGATCTTCCTCCCGCTGGTGTGCGGCGGCCGGCTGGTGGTCCTGCGGCCCGGCGGCGAACGCGACCCGCACCACCTGCTGAGCGTCATCGCCGAGCACCGCGTCACCTTCACCTACCTCGTCTCCTCCATGCTGGACGTCCTGCTGGAGATCGCCGGCGACTCCGACCGGCTCGACAGCATGCGGCACGTGTGGTGCGGCGGCGAAGTGCTCACCCCCGAGCTGTACGAGCGCTACCGCACCCGGCTCGACATCCCCATGTACCACGGCTACGGCCCGGCCGAGACGACCATCGGCGTCTCCCACGTCATCTACCGGGGCGAAGCGGAACGCCTGTCCACCTCGATCGGCAAGGCCAACCCCAACACCCAGCTGTACGTCCTCGACGACGAGCTGCGCCCCGTACCGGTCGGCGTCGGCGGCGAGCTCTACGTCGGCGGCTTCCTCCTCGGACGCGGCTACGTCGGCGCACCCGGGCTGACCGCGTCCCGCTTCGTGGCGAACCCCTTCGCCGAGGACGGCTCCCGGCTGTATCGCACGGGTGACCTCGCACGGTTCGCCCCGGACGGCTCCCTGGACTTCCTCGGCCGGGCCGACAACCAGATCAAGATCCGCGGCATGCGGCTCGAACTCGAGGACGTCGAGATCGGTCTCGCCGAACACCCCGGGGTGCGCCACACCTGCGTCGTGGCGAAGAAGAACAGCGCGGGCGGCACCTACCTCGTGGGCTACGTGATCCCGGCCGCCGGATCCGAGGACCTGCGGGCGGACCAGGTCAAGGCGTGGGCCGCCGAGCACATGGTCGAGTACATGGTGCCCGCCCACATCGTCGTGATGACCGAGTTCCCGCTCACCCCGAACGGCAAGCTCGACCGGCGCGCACTGCCCGAACCCGAGATCGTCACCGGCTCGTTCCTGCGCCCCTCCACCGACAACGAGCGCGCTGTCTGCACGGCCGTCGCGTCCGTGCTGCGACTGGAGGAAGTCGGCGTCGACCAGGACTTCTTCCAGCTCGGCGGCGACAGCATCCTCGCGATCTCGCTGCTGAGCACCCTGCGCGAAGCCGGCCTCTACGTCACCGCGGGACAGATCTTCGCCAACAGCGTCCTCGGCGCACTCGCCGCGGTGGCCGGCCGCGAGGACGTGGCCCGGGTGGACCACGGCGACGTCGCGACCGGATCCGTCACCGGATCGCCCATCATCCAGTGGCTCGGCCGGACCACCGACGCGATCGACGGGTTCGTCCAGGCGGTCGTACTCAACACCCCTGCGGACCTGACCGCCGAAACCCTCGACTCCCTCCTCACCTCCGTGGTCGCCCGGCACGACATGCTGCGCGCCCGGCTCGTACGCGGCGAGCGCTGGAGCTTCGACATTCCGGAGTCCGACGGGAGCGCCGCCGGCTGGCAGGAGAGCGACGCACCGCTCGACGCGTGCGTGGCCCTCGCCACCGACGGGCTGGACCCGGACCACGGCGTGATGCTGCGGGCCGTCTGGCGCCGCGCCGAACGCCAATTGGTCGTGGTCGTCCACCACGTGGTGGTCGACGGCGTGTCCTGGCGGGTCCTGATGGAGGACCTGGCCACGGCATGGCGCCAGATCTCGGCCGGCCGGACGATCGAACTGCCCGCGGTGGGCACGTCGTTCCGGCGCTGGACGCAGCTCCTGGAAACCACGGAGTTCGACGCGGACCGGGCCTACTACGAACGTCCCCTGCCCGGGCCCGACGCGCCGCTGGGCCGACGGGCACCCTCCGAGGCCGATACCGTCGAGCACGAGCGGGAGCGGACCGTCACGGTCGGCTCCGAGGTCACGGCCGCGCTGCTGGGCGAGGTCCCGGCGAAGTTCCACGCGGGCGTCAACGACGTCCTGCTGACCGCACTCGCCGTCACCCTCGCCCGGTGGCGCCGCGACCGCGGCCAGGACCAGACCTTCGCGCACATCGAACTCGAAGGCCACGGACGCGAAGGACGCCACGTCTCGGGTGCCGCCGGCGTCGAGCCGGACCTGTCCCGGACCGTCGGCTGGTTCACGACCCTGTTCCCGGTGACCGTGGACCCCGGCACGGCCGGGGACTTCACCACCCCCGAGTACCTCGCCGCCGCCCTCAAGGCGGTCAAGGAGGACCTCGCCCGCGTCCCGAGCAACGGCGTCTCCTACGGCGCCCTGCGCCACCTGGCCGACGCCGCCCTGACGGCCTCGGCCCCCCAGGTGCTCTTCAACTACCTCGGCCGCTTCGACGCGGGCGCGTCCGGGGACTGGCAGCTCTGCGGAACCACCGGACAGCTGGGCGAGAAGCGCGACCCGAGGATGCGCCTGCCGCGCGCCCTGGAGTTCAACGCGATCGCCGAACCCGCCGCCAACGGCGAGTACGAGCTCGTCACCACCGTCTCCTGGCCCGACGGGATGTTCACCGACGCGGACATCGAGACGATCGGCGGGTACTTCCGGGCGGCCCTCACCGGGCTGGCCGCGCTCGAGCACGGCGGCCACACGCCCAGCGACTTCCCGCTCGTGGCACTGACCCAGGCCGACGTCGACGCCCTGGACGGACCCGCGCTGCGCGCCGTCCTTCCCCTGACCCCGCTCCAGGAAGGCCTCTACTTCCACTCGGTCTTCGACGACGACTCCGCGGGCAGCTACGTCGAACAGCAGCTGCTGACGCTGGAGGGCGAACTCGACGCGGACCGGCTCGCCGCCGCGGCCACCCGGCTCCTCGTCCTGTACCCGAACCTGGCCGCGCGGTTCACGGCCCTCGCCGACGGCCGCGTCGTCTCCGTACTGGAGAGCGGCGCCGAGGCGCCCTTCACCACGCTGGAGCGGCCCGGCATCACCGACGAGGAACTGCACGCGTACGCCGAGCGGGACCGCCGCGCCGGATTCGACCTGGCCACCGGCCCGCTGATGCGGTTCACCCTGGTCCGCGACCCGGAATCCGGCCGCGACGTGCTGGTGCAGACCATCCACCACATCATCGCCGACGGCTGGTCGGTGCCGCCGATGCTCCGCGCGCTGCTCGCCGAGTACCACGCACCGGGGAGCACCTACCCGCTCAGCGGCTTCCCGGACTACGTGGCCTGGCTCGCCGCACGCGACGCCGACGAGAGCGACCGGGTGTGGGGCGCCGAGCTCGCCGAGCTCCCCGGCCCCTCCCTGGTGGCCAGGGAACACACCCCGTCCGACCGGTTCGCCGACACCTCCGTGGAGCCCGCGGACGACATCGACACCGCCGCCCGGACGGCCGGCGTGCCGCTGAGCGTGGCCGTCCACAGCGCCTGGGCCGTGACCCTCGGCGGCATCCTGCACTCCGACGACGTGGTCTTCGGATCCACCGTCTCCGGCCGCGACGCGGACGTCCCCGGCATCGGGGACATGGTCGGCCTCTTCATCAACACCGTCCCGCTGCGCGCGCGGTGGACGGCCGGCACCACGGCCCGCGAACTGATCGCCGCGGTGCGCGAACACCAGGGCGCGGTCCTGCCGCACCAGCACGTCTCGCTGGCCCGCATCGGCCGCCAGGCCGGCGTCGGCGCCCTCTTCGACACCCTCGTCGTCTTCGACGTGGCGACCGACGTGGCCGCCCTGCGCCGGACCGGCGACACCCTCTGCGTCACCGGCCTCGTCAACGAGGGAGCCCCGCACTACCCGCTGACCCTGGTCGTGGAGCGGGCCCTCGACGGACGCCCGCGCTTCAACCTGATCTACGACGGCGAGCTGCTGCGCGAGAGCAGCGCCCGGGACATCCTGGGCCGGTTCGCGCACACCCTCACCGGCCTGCTCACCCGGCCGGACGCCCCGGTCGGCGACCTGCTGCCGGAGGGAAGCCGGAGCCCCGCACGGATCACCCCGACCACCCTCGGTGAACTGTTCGACGCCGCGGCCGACCGGGACCCGGCGGCCACCGCCGTCACCCAGTGCGCGCTCGACGGCACCACCCGGTCGCTGACCTACGGCGAACTCGCCCGCGCGAAGGACGAGCTGGCCGCCACCCTGCGCGCGGCCGGGGTCCGGCCGGGCCGGCGCGTGGCCGTGGCCGTCCCGCGCACCATCGAGCAGGTCGTCGCCCTGGTCGCGATCCTCAGCGCGGGCGGCGCGTACGTACCGCTCGACACGGCCTACCCGGACGGCCGTCTGGAGTACGTCCTCGCGGACGCCGCGCCGCAGGTCGTCCTCGTCGACGCCGGGCAGCGGGAACGCTTCACGGAGCTGCTGGACCGGGCGGGCGTCACCGCCCGCGTCCTCGTACAGGGCGACGAGCTGCCGCAGGACGCGGCGCGGGACGCCACGGGGGATGCGGTGCGGGACGCGAAGGACACGGCCGACTGGAACGACCCGGCCTACGTGATCTACACCTCCGGATCCACCGGCAGGCCCAAGGGCGTCGTCGTCCCGCACTCCAGCGTGGTGGCGCTGCTCGCCAACACCCGGCCGGACATGGACTTCGGTCCGGACGACGTCTGGGTGCAGTTCCACTCCTACTCCTTCGACTTCGCGGTCTGGGAGCTGTGGGGCGCCCTCGCGCACGGCGGCGAGCTGCTCGTCCCCGACTACGGGCTGACCCGTTCCCCCGTCGACTTCCACCGCCTGGTCCGTGAGCGCGGAGTGACCGTGCTCAACCAGACGCCCTCGGCCTTCTACCAGTTCGTCGAGGCCGACCGGCACGCCGGCGAACCCCTCACAGCCCTGCGCCGCGTCATCTTCGGTGGCGAGGCCCTGGACCTCGGACGGCTGCGCGGCTGGGTCGAGCGGCACGGCGCCGCCTCGCCCGAGCTCGTCAACATGTACGGGATCACCGAGACCACGGTCCACGTGACCCACCGGGTGCTGACCGCCGAGGACTTCGCCTTCGGCGACGACGTGAGCCCCATCGGCGGCCCCATCCCGGGCCTGTCCACCTACCTGCTCGACGAGCGGCTCCGGCCCGTCCCGCCGGGCGTGGTGGGCGCCATCTACGTGGCCGGCGACCAGGTGTCCCTCGGCTACCTGGGCCGGGCCGGCCTCACCGCCGGCCGGTTCGTGGCGAACCCGTTCGCCAACGACGGCTCCCGGATGTACCACACGGGCGACCTCGCGATGCGCACCCTCGACGGCGAGCTGGAGTTCACCGGCCGCGCCGACGACCAGGTCCAGCTCAAGGGCTTCCGCATCGAACTCGGCGAGGTCGAGTCGGCGCTGCGGGACCTCGACGGAGTGGTCGACGTCGCCGTCACCGTCGCCGACAGCGGCGACCACCTGGTCGCGCACGTCGTGGGCCGGGTGCCCGCAGACCTCTCCGCCCTCCTCGCCGAGAAGCTGCCCGTGCACATGGTGCCGGGCCGGGTCCTGCCGGTGGAGTCCCTGCCGCTGACCGTCAACGGCAAGCTGGACCGCAAGGCCCTGATCGAGCGGGCCGCTCAGGACGACGCCCCGGTGGCCGCCACCGGTTCCGTGACCGACTCCGTCGTGGCCTCGCTCGTCGGTATCTTCGCCGACACGCTGTCCCACCCGGACGCCCACGCCGACACCGACTTCTTCGGCGCCGGCGGCGACAGCATCGTCGCCATCACCGTGGTCAACCGGGCCAGGGCCCTCGGCCTGCCGATCGCACCCCGCGACGTGTTCCTGCTGAAGACCCCGCGGGCACTCGCCGAGCTCCTCGGCCGACGCGCCCCGCAGGACCGTGGATCCGCCTCGGCGCCCGCCCCCGCACGCCGCGAGGACGGCCCGGTGGCGCCCACGCCGATCATCCTGCGCCAGCGCGAACTGGGCGGCTCCCTCGCCCGCTTCGCCCAGGCCAGGACCGTGGAGGTGGCGAGCGGCACCCCGCTCGCCGACATCGAGCGCGCCGCGAACGCCGTACTGGCCGCCCACCCGGCCCTGCGGATGCGCCTGCACACCGAGCACGGCGTGTGGACCCTGCGCACCGAACCCGCCCGCCGGGCCACCGTCCTGAGCGCGGACACGGCCGACGCCACGGCCGCCGCCGACGAGGCCGCCGGACGGCTCGACCCCGGGACCGGGGACGTCACCGCCTTCACCTGGCTCGCGGCCACCGGCACCCTGGTGGTCACCGTGCACCACATCGCGGTCGACTCCGTCTCCTGGCTGATCCTGCTGGACGACCTGGCCGCCGCCCTGCGCGGCGAGAACCTCGCACCGGCGACCACGTCCTACGCCGAGTACGCCGAGGCACTGACCCTGCGGTCCGCCGCCGGCGCCGAGGACCTCGGGCACTGGATCACCACCCTCCAGGCACCCGCGCTGCTCCCCGTGGCCGGAGCGCTGCGCGAGACAACCGTGGTGCTCGATCCCGAGACCAGCGACCTGGTGACGCGCACCGCCCCCGCCGCGCTCGGCGTCGCACTCACCGAGCTGCTGTGCGGCGCCCTGCGCACCGCCCTGACGCGGATCCAGCCGTCGCCCACCGATCTCGCGATCGAACTGGAGCGGCACGGCCGGGTGGAGGTGCTGGAGCACCACGACTACACCCGTACGGTCGGCTGGTTCACCGCCATCGCGCCCGTCCGGCTCACCGCGCACACCGACCCGGTCGCGGCGGCCCGCGAGCTCGCCGAGCGGCAGCCCGACGAGTCCGGGCACATCGCCTACGGCAGCCTCCGCTACCTCAACCCGCAGACGGCCCCGCTGCTGACCGCCCGACCGCAGGTGCTGTTCAACTACCTCGGCCGCGGCAGCGAGTCCCGGGCGCTGCACATCACCGGCGGCGACCAGGGCAGCCCGTACGCCGTCGAGGTCAACGCCTGGACCGACGCGGACACCGGCAGCCTGCACGCGACCTTCACCCTCGCCGAGGAGGTCCCCGACGAGATCACCGGGCACTGGCTGCAGGCCCTCGAGTCCCTCGCGGAAGCCTCCGCGACGGCCGAGCGCACGGCGCCGGTCACCGCGCTCCAGCGGGGCCTGTACTTCCAGGCCCAGCTGGCGGGCTCGGCCGGACACTACGTCGCGCAGAGCTACTTCGCCCTCGACCACCGCCTGGACACCGACGCGCTGGCCGAGGCCATGGCCTGCGTCATGGCCCGGCACCCGGTCGTCGGCGCCGGCTTCACCACCGACGACGACGGGAACCCGGTCCAGGTCCTCAAGGCGGGCCGGCGGGTCGGCGTCCACACGGTCGAGCTGTCGACCGACGAGGAAGTCGAAGCCCTGCGCGTCCGGGACCGCAACAACGGATTCGACCCGGCCGAGGCGCCGCTGATCCGGCTGACCGTGATCCGGCTGCCCGACGGCCGCGACGGCCTGCTCCTCAGCTACCACCTGCTGCTGTGGGACGGCTGGTCCCGCGCGATCGTCCTGCGGGACCTGTTCGAGGCCTACCGGGCCGTGCTCGCCGGAGAGAAGCCGGACGCGACCCCGGCCGTACCGGGCTTCGAGGACCACGCCCGCACGCTCGCCGCCAAGGACCAGGAGCTCTCCGAGCGGTTCTGGGCCGAGCACCTGGCCGGGCTCTCCGGCCCGACGCTGCTCGCGGGCCCGGCGCCGTCCCTCTCGGACGACCTGCCGCCCGCGCTCCTGCACACCCTCACTGCCGAACAGTCGGACCTGCTCCGGGAGACGGCCAAGGCACACGGGGTCACCCTCAACTCGGTTCTCACGGGCGCCTTCGGCCTGCTCCTCGGCGCGCACACCGGCCGCAGCGACGCGGTGTTCGGCGTGACCGTCTCAGGCCGCGAGGGCGAGGGCCTGTCCGACATCGTCGGCGTGCTGCTCAACACCGTGCCCATGTGGACGCGGGCCCGGCCCGCCGACACGGTCGGGGAGTACCTGTCGGCCGTACAGGCCGCCCGGGTCGACGCGATGGAGCACGAGCACCTGGGGCTCGGCGAGATCCAGCGGGCCAGCGGCCACGACACCCTGTTCGACAACCTGTTCGTGCTCCAGAACTTCCTGGACATGGACGCGCTCGCCGAGATGAACGCCCGCCACGGCATCACCGAGGTGAAGTCGGACGACTCCACCCACTACCCGTTCACCTGGGTCGTCACCCCCGGCGACCGGCTCACGGTCAAGCTGGAGCACCGCCACGGCGACAGCGACACCGCCCGTCGCCTGCTCGAGGACTACGTCGGAGTGCTCCAGGATCTGGCCCGGTCCACCGGACCGGTGGGCGCACTGCCCGGACTCGGGCCGGTGCCCGGGCCCGCGGTCCGCACGGACATCGGCACGGACACGGTGGTCGACCGCTTCGACCGGGCGGCGGACCGTTCGCCCGAGCGGATCGCGCTCGTCGTCAACGGCAGCAGCATGACCTTCGCCGAACTCCGCGACCGCAGCCGTCTGCTGGCGGGCGTGCTCGCCGGCCGGGGAATCGGCCCGGAGAAGACCGTGGGCCTGGCGATCCCGCGCTCGCTGGACTGGATCGTGGCGCTGTTCGCCGTACTGCGCACCGGAGCGGCGTACGTTCCGCTGGAGCTGGACCACCCGGACGAGCGGATCGCCACGATCGTCGAGGACGCCCGCCCCGAGGCGGTCCTCACCGTCAGCGCCGTCTCGCCCAGGCTGACCGGCGACCTGATCGAACTGGACCGGCCCCTTCCCGGGGCCGAGCCGCTCGTGACGTTCGCGCCGGACGACCCGAACCGCCTGCGCCACCCCGCGTACACGATCTACACCTCCGGTTCCACGGGGAAGCCCAAGGGCGTCGTGACCGAGTACGCCGGACTCACCAACATGCTGATCAACCACCAGCGCCGCATCTTCGAACCGGTGCTGGCGGAGCACGGCAACCGGGTCTTCAAGATCGCGCACACCGTGTCCTTCGCCTTCGACATGTCGTGGGAGGAGCTTTTGTGGCTCGCGGACGGTCACGAGGTGCACATCTGCGACGAGGACCTGCGCCGCGACGCACCCGCCCTGGTCGACTACTGCGGTGAGCACGGGATCGACGTGATCAACGTGACCCCGACCTACGCGCAGCAGCTGGTCGCCGAGGGCCTGCTCGACAACCCGGACCGGCGCCCCGCACTGGTGCTGCTGGGCGGCGAGGCGGTCACCCCGACCCTGTGGCAGCGGCTCGCCGAGACCGGGGGGACGGTCGGCTACAACCTGTACGGGCCGACCGAATACACCATCAACACCCTGGGAGTCGGCACCTTCGAGTGCCAGGACCCGGTGGTGGGCGTGGCGATCGACAACACCGAGGTGTTCGTGCTGGACCCGTGGCTGCGGCCGCTGCCGGACGGGGTTCCCGGTGAGCTCTACGTCTCGGGCATCGGCATCGCCCGGGGGTACCTCGGCCAGCAGGCCCAGACGGCGCACCGGTTCGTCGCTTCCCCGTTCGGCGAGCCCGGCGAGCGCATGTACCGCACCGGCGACCTGGTGATCCGCCGGCCGGACGGCAACCTGATGTACCTCGGCCGCACCGACCAGCAGGTCAAGATCCGTGGTCACCGCGTCGAGTTGGGCGAGGTCGAGGCCGCGTTCGCCGCGCACCCGGCGGTACGGTTCACCGCCGCGGTCGCGCAGCCCGACCCGCAGGTCGACGGCGCTTACCGGCTGGCCGCGTACCTCGTGCTGGAGACCGGATCCGACCTGGCGGCGGTCGCCGCCGAGGTGGGCACCGCACTGCCCGACTACATGCGCCCGACGCACTACGCTCAGGTCGGCAGCATCCCGCTCACGGTGAACGGGAAGGCCGATACCAAGGCACTGCCGGAGCCCAAGCCGCTCGGAGCGCTGACCACTTCGGGCGAGCGCGGCCCGGAGACCGGGACCGAGACCGTGGTCTGCGAGTTCTTCGCGGAGGCCCTGGACCTGGACGACGACGAGGTGAGCGCGGTGAGCGACTTCGTGTCCCTCGGAGGACACTCCATGCTGGCCGTACGACTGGCCGGACTCCTGCGCCGTGAATTCGGCCCCGTGATCACCATCCGTGAACTGCTCACCCTGCGAACCCCCGAAGCGATTGCCCGGCACCTCGATGACAATTCCTGACGTCCAGGGATCCCGCACCCAGGGATCCGCCATTCTCCGCACCGCCGTACGCCGCAACGTCGGCGCGATGGTCTGGGGCACCGTCCTCATGGGTCTGTACCAGGCCGGTGAGACCGCCTTCCCCATCGCGCTCGGCCAGATCGTCGACCACACGATGCGCGAGCGGAGCCCGGGGGCACTCGTCCTCTCGATCGCCGCGCTGGCCGTGATCATCACGACGGTGTCGCTGTCGTGGCGGTTCGGGATGCGCATCCTGCAGAAGGCGAACACGACCGAGGCCCACCACTGGAGGGTGCGGGTCGCGTCCTGCGGCCTCCAGCCGGTGGCCCGGGACGTGGACCTCAAGTCCGGCGAGGTGCTCACCATCGCCACCGAGGACGCCGACCAGACCGCCGACATCGTCGAGGTCGTGCCGATGCTGATCAGCTCCTCGGTCGCGGTGCTGGTCGCGGCGGTCGCGCTGAGCCTGGCGGACCTGCGGCTCGGCCTGCTGGTCATGGCGGGAACGGCTCTCATCCTCTCGACGCTCAGCGTGATGTCGAAGCGGATCGGCAGCAGCACCAAGGAGCAGCAGGCCCGGGTGGCGCGGGCGGGTGCGAAGGTCGCGGACCTGATCACCGGCCTGCGCCCGCTGCACGGCTTCGGCGGGAACCACGCGGCCTTCCGCTCCTACCGGAAGGTCAGCACGGAGGCGAGGCAGCAGGCGATCACCGTCGCCAAGGTGAACGGCTCCTACACGGGCACCGCGCTGGCCCTGAATTCGGTCCTCGCGGCCTCGGTGACCCTGACCGCCGGCTGGCTGGCCTTCGACGGGCAGATCAGCATCGGCGAGCTCGTCATGGCCGTGGGCCTGGCGCAGTTCATCATGGAGCCGCTCAGGCTGTTCTCGGACATGCCGAAGTACGTGATGATGGCGCGCGCCTCGGCGGAGCGGATGGCCCTGGTGCTGTCCGCCCCGCCGGTGGCGGCCCCGGGGACGCAGTACCCGGCTCCCGGCGGGGACCTGGAGCTCGACTGCGTCCGGTACGAGTCCCTCCAGGGCCTGAAGTTCCGTGTTCCGGCGGGCGAGTTCACGGCGATCACGGTCTACCAGGCGCGGGCGGCGGCCGAGCTCGCCTCCATCCTGGCGGTGAACGTGCCGCCGACCGCGTACGGCGGCACGGTGCGGCTCGGCGGTCAGGACCTCGCCGAGCTGTCGGTCGAGGCGGTTCGCGCGCACATGCTGGTGAACCCGTACGACGGGGAGATCTTCGCGGGCACCCTGCGGACGAACATCGACCCGTCGGGCACCAGCCGTTCGGTACCCGAGGCCGTCGAGGCGTCCATGCTGACCGATGTTGTCGCCCTGCACCGGCAGGGACTCGACTACGAGGTACGCGACCGCGGTTCGAACCTCTCCGGCGGGCAGCGCCAGCGGCTTTCGCTGGCCCGGGCCCTGGCCGCGGACTGCGACGTGCTCGTCCTGCGGGATCCGACGACGGCCGTGGACGCGGTCACCGAGCAGCTCGTCGCACGCAACATCGCGGAGCTGCGCCGGGGCCGTACCACCGTGGTCATCACCAGCAGCCCGGCCCTGCTCGACGCCGCCGACCGGGTCCTCGTCCTGGACGACGGAGTCGTCACCGCCGAAGGCACGCACCGGCACCTGCTGGCCACCGACCCGGCGTACTGCCTGGCGGTGACGCGGTGACCAGGTGACGCGGTGATCGGGTGAATCCGGGACCGGATGACGAAGGGGCCCTGGTGGCCGGCGGATCGCCGGCCACCAGGGCCCCTTCGTCGTGTGTCAGGCCAGCGCCCAGGCGACGTCCCTGAGCAGGGCTTGGCGCCAGCCCGCCCGGTCGTGGCCCGATGCCGACCTGGAGACCCGTACGGTCGCTCCGGCCTGTTGGGTCAGCATCTCGACCAGTTCGCAGTGGGGGAGCATGCGCGTCTCGTGCTCCCCGAGGTCGAAGGCGATCCGCAGCCCGGACGGGGCGGGGCGCTCCCGCAGGCGTGCTGCGATGGCGCCGCCGACCGGACCGCTCAGCGGGTCCGGCAGGTCCCCGGCCTGCGGGGTCCACCAGAACGAGCCCGACTGGCAGGCGACGCGGGAGACCAGCTCCGGGAAGCGCGTCGCCGCGTACATCGCGCTCAGACCGCCGAGGCTCTGCCCGGCGACGACCAGCCGGTCGAGGTCCGCGGTCACCCCGGACTCCGCCACCAGCGGCAGCAGTTCGTCCCGTACCGCCTCCCACAGCTCCGGCCGGCACCCGAACTCGGCCTGCCGGTCCTTGGCGGGTACGAACACCAGCGTGACCGGGGGCATGTCGCCGGCGGCCACGGCCGCGTCGAAGGCCGCCATGGCGGGGTGCAGGTACAGCCAGTCGTCCCCGTCGAGCAGCAGGACCACCGGTCCGCCGCCACCCACGGGGTGGACCCGCACGGTCCGCCGCCCGCCGAGCCGTTCACTGGCCCAGCGGATGCGGGTACGGGGCAGGGGCAGCACGTCGTCGGCGTCGAGGGCCGGCCAGTGCGGCTGCGGGGGAGCGTCCGGGGTGGCCGCGACGGACCGGTCGCCGCCGGCTCCGACCGGGTTGAACGGGTCGGCGTACGAGGCGCCTTCCGCGAGGAACCGGTAGGTCACCCGGAGCCGTGCGGGCATGCGCACCTCGGCGTACCAGCAGTCCGTGTCGCGCCACCGGACCAGCTGCACCGGATCCGACCAGCTCTCGAACTCGATGACCGCCGCGCCGCCGCGCCACAGGAACAGAGTGACCCAACCCCCGTCGCCCGAAGGGGCGGACGCGGGAGCGGCGGCCGCCCAGAACTCGTCGGTGCCGGGCGCGGCGGGCAGGCCGTACGCGGAGAAGAGGTCGGCGCCGTCTTCGGCCCGGACCTGTTCGCCTGCACGCATCGGTGCCTCCTTGTGAGGGGGAAGGGGAAACGTTAGGGTCTATAATTAGGCGAGCCTAACCTAAGTATGAGGCTCCCTTCATTCCCGATCGACCTTCCCCACGGGCCCGGTGCCCGCTGCCGGGCCGTGCGCCCGTCCGCACCCGCCGGTCCCGATGGGCCCCAGGAGGAACCCGCATATGAGCACCAATCCGTTCGACGACGCCGACGGCCGTTTCCTGGTTCTGGTGAACGACGAGGGGCAGCACTCCCTCTGGCCTTCCTTCGCCGAGGTGCCCGGAGGGTGGACGACCGCCCTCGCGGAGACCACTCGCGACGCGTGCCTGGAGTTCATCGAGTCCAACTGGACCGACCTTCGCCCCCGGTCCCTCGCGGCGGCCGTCGAGGCCTGACGGGTACGGCTCCGGGTCGGCCGGCCCCGGTGGATCGAGTTAGGTTAGGCTAAGCTAAACCTAGAGAGGGTTTTGTGGCGGGCGCGCGCCATCGGGGGAGGGGGCTGGCGCCGCCGCGATCGTCCCGCCGCCGGGCCGGAGTGTGTCGGCCAACCTGCGCCAAAACACCTTCCTCCGCAGCCACTTCGGAAGCCTGCTGCGATCCGAGGGGCGCGACCGGCTGATCGTCCGCGGGGTCCACGCCCACCTCGGTGTCCTCCTGACGGCCGCGGACGCCTTCATGAACGACATCCAGCCCTTCGTAGTCGCCGACGCCGTGGCCACTTCCCCGCCGAGGAGTACGCGACGGCCCGGCGCCGGGCCGTCGCGGCCTCGGCATGCACCGACGGCACCCCCACGAACAGAAAGAGAGCGGAAGAACATGACCGTACGGGTCGCGGTGGCCGGTGCCAGCGGCTACGCGGGCGGGGAACTGCTCCGCCTGCTGGTTTCGCATCCCGGTGTGGAGATCGGTGCGTTGACCGCGCACACCAGCGCGGGCCGTCCGTTGGGATCCGTGCAACCGCAGCTCGCGGAGCTCGCCGGACGCATCCTCCTGGACACCTCCGTCGCCTCCCTGCGCGGCCACGACGTGGTGTTCCTCGCCCTGCCCCACGGTCAATCAGCCGCGGTGGCCCAAGAGTTGGAACCCGGAACGCTGGTGGTGGACTGCGGCGCCGATTTCCGGCTGCGGGACCCGGCGGCCTGGGAGAGGTTCTACGGCTCCGCCCACGCCGGGGCCTGGCCCTACGGCCTGCCGGAACTTCCCGGAATGCGGAGCGAGTTGAAGGGGGCCGCCCGGATTGCCGTCCCCGGCTGCTATCCCACGGCGGTCACCCTGGCGCTGTTCCCCGCCCACGCGGCACGCCTGGTCGAGCCCGAGGCCGTCGTCGTCGCCGCCAGTGGCACCTCCGGAGCCGGCCGCTCGCTGGGGACGCACCTCCTCGGCGCCGAAGTGATGGGCTCCATGACCCCGTACGGAGTCGGCGGCGGCCACCGGCACACCCCGGAGATCGCCCAGAACCTGTCCCATGCGGCCGGTGAGCACGTGACGGTCTCCTTCACGCCGACCCTGGCGCCGATGCCCCGGGGCATCCTGGCCACCTGCTCGGCCCGGCTGCGCCCGGTCGGGGGAAGCTCCGCGATCCCCACGCAGGACGAGGTGCGCGCCGTGTTCGAAGCCGCGTACGTGGACGAGCCGTTCGTGCGGCTGCTGCCGCCCGGTCAGTGGCCCACCACGGCGGCCGTCCTCGGCTCGAACACCGCCCAGGTGCAGATCGCCGTGGATCCGGACGCCCGCAGGCTGATCTGCGTGAGCGCCATCGACAACCTGACGAAGGGCACCGCCGGTGGCGCGGTGCAGAGCATGAACATCGCCCTCGGCCTGCCGGAATGGCTGGGCCTGCCCACGAATGGAGTGGCTCCGTGAGCGTGACCGCAGCCCGGGGATTCCTCGCCGGCGCAGTGAGCGCCGGTATCAAGGGATCCGGTGACCCGGACCTGGCCCTGGTGGTGAACCGGGGACCGTCGCGCGCCGCCGCCGGTGTCTTCACCTCGAACCGTGTGCAGGCCGCGCCCGTACGCCTCTCCCGCCGCGCGCTCGCCGAAGGACGGATCTCCGCCGTCGTCCTCAACTCCGGCGGCGCGAACGCCTGTACGGGACCCGGTGGCGCCGGTGACGCACAGCTGATGGCGGAGTGCACGGCGGTGGCCGTGGACGTCGCCGCCGACGAGGTCGCGGTCTGCTCCACCGGCCTGATCGGCGTCCGGCTGCCGATGGACCGGGTGACGGCCGGCGTCGCCGCCGCGGAACAGCTGTCGCCCGAGGGCGGCGAGGCCGCCGCCGTTGCGATCAAGACGACGGACTCCGTCCACAAGACGGCCGTGGCCACCGGCGCCGACTGGACGGTCGGGGGCATGGCGAAGGGCGCGGGGATGCTCGCCCCGGGCCTCGCCACCATGCTGGTCGTCCTCACCACGGACGCCGACGCGAGCGCCGAAGTGCTCGACTCGGCGCTGCGCGAGGCGGTGCGCACCACCTTCGACCGGGTCGACTCGGACGGCTGCATGTCCACCAACGACACCGTGCTGCTCCTCGCCTCGGGCACCTCGGGCGTCGTGCCGGACCCCACGGAACTCACCGCGGCCGTGCACGCCGTCTGCCAGGACCTGGCGCGCCAGCTGGTGGCGGACGCGGAGGGCGCATCCAAGGAGATCGAAGTGGCCGTCGTGGGCGCGGCCTCGGAGGCGGACGCCGTTGAGGTGGGCCGCTCGGTGGCCCGCAACAACCTCCTCAAGTGCGCGTTGCACGGCGAGGACCCCAACTGGGGCCGGGTGCTCTCCGCGATCGGTACGACGTCGGCCGTCTTCGACGCGGACAGGCTGGACGTGGCGATCAACGGCGTCTGGGTGTGCCGGGACGGGGCGGAGGGGGAGCCGCGGGACGAGGTAGACCTGTCGGACCGCCGGATCTCGATCACCGTCGACCTGTGCTCCGGCGACTCCTCGGCGGTCATCTGGACCAACGACCTGACGGCCGAGTACGTCCACGAGAACAGCGCCTACAGCTCGTGACCGGGACCGAGGCGACACAGACGAAGCTACAGACCCGGCCACAGGCGCAGACGCGTCCGGGAACCCGTCCGGAGACGCCGGCCGACGTACCGGCCCCCCGGGACCTGCCCTGGCTGGAGCAGCTCCAGGGCCGGACGGTCGTCGTCAAATTCGGCGGCAACGCCATGGTGGACCCGTCCGCGCACCGGACGTTCGCCCAGGACGTGGTGGAGCTCTGGCACGCCGGTCTGCGACCCGTCGTCGTGCACGGTGGCGGGCCCCAGATCAGCGCCCTGCTCGACCGGCTCGGCCTGGAGGTGCGCTTCGAGGCCGGACTGCGGGTGACCACGCCCGAGACGATGGACGTGGTGCGCATGGTGCTCACCGGGCGGGTCCAGCGCGAACTGGTCGGGGCCATCAACGCCCACGGACCCTTCGCCGTGGGCCTGTCGGGCGAGGACGCCCACACGATGACCGCCGTCCGCCGCCAGGCCTGGGTGGACGGCCTGCCCGTGGACATCGGGCTGGTCGGCGACATCGTGGCCGTGGAGGCCGCGACCGTAGCCGCACTGCTGGAGCAGGGCCGCATCCCCGTCGTCTCGCCCGTCGCACGCGGTGAGGACGGCCAGGTCTACAACGTCAACGCCGACCTCGCGGCGTCCGCGCTGGCCGTGGCCCTCGGGGCCGACCGGCTGGTGGTGATGACCGACGTGGAGGGGCTGTACGCGGACTGGCCGCACAGCACCGAGGTGATCGGCCGCCTGACGGCCGGTGAGCTGGACGCGCTGCTGCCGGAGCTCGCGAGCGGCATGCTCCCCAAGATGGAGGGCTGCCTGCGCGCCGTACGGACCGGCGTCGCCAAGGCCCAGGTCATCGACGGCCGGGTGCCGCACGCGCTGCTGCGCGCCGTCCTCACCGAGGACGGACCGGGCACCACGGTGGTGCCGGACGGGGAACCCGGGCCCGTGGGGCCGGACGACAAGGAGGACGGCGGGTGACCGCCGAAGGTACGGGACCGCTCGCCGACCGCTGGCGAGCGGTGATGATGGACACCTACGGCACACCCCCGCTGGCACTGGTCAGGGGCGAGGGCAGCACGGTGTGGGACGAGGACGGCCGCGCGTACACGGACTTCACCGGCGGGATCGCCGTCAACGCGCTCGGGCACGCCCATCCGGCCCTGGTAGCGGCCGTCCAGGAGCAGGTCGCCCGGCTCGGCCACGTGTCGAACCTGTTCGTCTCGGAACCGGCCGTCGCGCTGGCGAAACGGCTGCTGGCGGTGCTGGACAGGCCGGGCCGGGTGTTCTTCGCCAACTCGGGCGCGGAGGCGGCCGAGGCCGCGTTCAAGATCGCCCGCCGGACCGGGCGCCCGCACCTGGTCGCGACGGAGGGCGGATTCCACGGGCGCACCCTGGGGGCGCTGGCCCTGACCGGTCAGCCGTCCAAGCGCGAACCCTTCCTGCCCCTGCCGGCCGAGGTCACGCACGTCCCGTACGGCGACACCGCGGCGCTGCGCGCGGCCGTCACGGAGCGCACCGCCGCGGTCTTCCTCGAACCGCTGCAGGGGGAGGCCGGGGTCGTCCCGGCGCCCCCGGGTTACCTGCGGGCCGCCCGTGAGATCACCCGGACGGCGGGCAGCCTGCTCGTACTGGACGAGGTGCAGACCGGGATCGGCCGTACCGGCCACTGGTTCGCACACCAGGCGGAGCCGGGAGCGGACCCGGACGTGATCACCCTGGCCAAGGGGCTGGGCGGCGGTCTGCCGATCGGCGCCGCGGTCGCCTTCGGCCCCGCCGCCGAGCTGTTGACCCCCGGTCAGCACGGATCCACGTTCGGCGGCAACCCGGTGGCGTGCGCGGCCGGACTCGCCGTTCTGGAGACCATCGAGAAGGAGGGCCTGCTCGCCCATGTCTCGCGGGTGGGGGAGCGGCTCAGGCTCGGCGTCGAAGCGCTGGGGCACCCCTTGGTCCGCGAAGTGCGGGGCGCCGGCCTGCTCCTGGGCATCGTCCTCGCCGGGCCGGTCGCCGCGCGGGTCCAGCGGGCGGCGCAGGACGCCGGGTTCCTCGTGAACGCGGCGGGCGCGGGCGTCGTACGGCTGGCCCCGGCCCTGACGCTGCCGCAGGGGCGGGTCGACGCGCTGGTGGCCGCGCTGCCCGGGATCTTCGACGCCTCGTGCGACTGACCGGCGGTCCGGCGGCAGACCGGAAGGCCGTACAGCCAGGGGCGGGTTCCTCAGGGAACCCGCCCCTACGGCGTCTACAGGGCGCGGGACAGGACGCGCGCGCCCCGGCCGGGGTCCAGGGACTGCGCCCAATCGGCCGGCGCCAGGCTCGGGCAGGCCGGGAGGAACCCGTGGCGCAGGAAGAGGCGGCCACTGCCGGTGGTCGCCGTGAACAGCGTCGGCAATGAGCGGCTGCGCGCCCTGGCGAACGCCGCGTGCAGCAGCCGGGCACCCATGCCCGAGCCCTGCCGGTGGGCCGCGACGCAGAAGTTGTACAGCACCCCGGCGGTGGGGTGTTCACGCAGTCCGAGACAGCCTTCGAGTGTTCCGTCGGGCGCTTGCGCGACGAGGAAGTCGCAGGCCCGGGAGAGGTAGACGGCGAGCGGGCGCTCACGCAGCGCCCCCGCGTGGACGAACGGCCGGGAGAGGGCGGCGAGCGCCGGGCCGTCGTTCGGGTGCGCCGGTCGTACCGAGAACTCGGGGACCGCGCGCCACCGGGTGGCGGGGGAGCGGAGCGGCGGGGTGGCGAGCGCGGCGGCAGGGGGCAGCGTGGCCGTGGTCAAGGTGTTCCTTCCTCGGTTCCGCCGGTTGCGGGGGCGGGGGTCTCCGGACGGAGTCCAGGACGCCGTGCGGGCCGCCGGATCGCCGTGAGCCCCCGGGCGGAACGGTCTGAGTAAGGGTACCCTTACCTAGATGTCCGGACCAAGCCGCCGGGCAGGTCCGCTACGGACGTCATCCGCAGGCGCGGCCGGGGTAGGAGTCGCCCTCCGGCGCCCCCGCCTCGCGCATCCGGTGCATGACCTCGCCGAGCACAGATTCGTCCACGTCGAGGGGGATGTTGAACTCGCGGTCGAAGACGAAGGACTCGTCCGCACCCGCGTGCCAAATCACCCAGCGCGGCGGCATGGCGGGCGCCTCCCACAGCGGCGAGAACTGCTCCAGGACGTTCATCCGACTGCTCACAGCTTTCCTTCGTCCGTCGTTTCGTGCCCGTCGACGAATGTCGCCAGGACTTCGATGTCGCCGATCCGGGAGGGATCGACATGCCGCGGGTCGTCACCCAGGACGACCAGGTCGGCGCGCTTTCCCGGGGTGAGGCTGCCCGCGCTCCCGTCCCACCGGCAGGCGTAGGCGCCGGCGACGGTGTAGGCCTGCAGCGCCTCCTCCACGGTGATCGCCTCGTCCGGCCCGATCGGGCGCCCGGAGGCGGAGGCGCGCTCGACCATGAACTGCACCGCCCGCAGCGGAGCTCCGTCCGTGACGGGTCGGTCCGAGCTGCCCACCAGGGTCACCCCGTGGTCCAGGAACCCCCGGCCCCGGTACATCCAGGGGGCCCGCTCCTCGCCCATCACGTCCGCGTAGTCGTCCCCGAAGGAGTGGAGGAAGGTGGGCTGGACGACCGCGCTGACACCCAGTCGGGCGAAGCGGGGTAGCTGGTCGGGGCGGATCAGCCCGGCGTGCTCGATCCGGTGCCGCGCGTCCGGCCGGGGCAGCAGGCGCTGGGCCTCCTCCAGCGCGTCGAGCGCGAGGTCGGCGGCGCGGTCGCCGATGGCGTGGACGGCGAGCTGCCAGCCGGCGAGGTGGCCGTCCATGATGAGCCGGGTGAGGCGTTCGGGGTCGTCCTGGAGCCGGCCGCTGTGGTCCGTGCCCGCGTACGGGGCGGTGAGCGCGGCCGTGCGGGCCATCATGCCGCCGTCGGTGTAGATCTTGAGCGCGCCCAGCGACAGCCAGTCGTCTCCGAACCCGGTGCGCATGCCCAGGTCCAGGGCCCGCGGAATGCCGTCCTCCCGGTGGGCCTCGCGCGGGCGCAGCGTATCGCCGGCCGGCATGAGCTGGACCCGCAGGGGCAGCCGCCCCTGCTCCCGCAGCAGTTGGTAGGCGCCGAGTTCCACCGGGCTGTGGCCGAGCAGGCCGCCTCCGATGCCCGCCTCGGCGACGGCGGTCACGCCTTCGGCGAGGCAGGTCCGGGCCGCGCGCTCGACGGCGTCGGCGATCTCGGCCTGCCCGTACGGCAGCCGGAGCCGCCGTGCGGCGGTCATGGCCCCCTCGGCCAGGAAACCGTCCCGGTGGGGGACATCGGCGGGGAGCAGGGCGAGGACCGCGCTGTTCACGACGCACCCGTGGCCCGAGTCGTGCATCAGGAACACCTTGCGTCCGCGGCTGACCGTGTCCAGTTCGGCGGCGGTCAGATGGCGTCCGAGGGCTCGCTGGTCGTAGCCCATCACGTCGACCCAGGCGTCGGTCCCGCCGTTGCGGGAGACGGCCTGCGCCACGACCGCCAGTACGTCCTCGATCCGCTCGCACGGCGCGACGCTCGGAGTGCTCTGCTTCAGCCCGGTCCAGGCCAGGTGGACATGGCTGTCGATGAACCCGGGCAACACGGTGGCGCCCTGCAGGTCGATGACCTCGCGTGCCGGAAGGGAGGTCACGGCCTCGTCGAGTCCCACGATCCGGCCCCGCCAGATGCCCAGGTCATGGGCGATCGGGTGAGCCGGGTCCATCGTCAGGATGTTCGCGTTGGTCAGCCTCGAACACAGCATGGTCAGTCCGTCCGTTGCAGGGGGTATCGGCCGGTCCCGGTGGCTTCGACGGTCCGGGAGGCGACGGCAACTCCCCTTGGCGGCAAAGCGTGTGTGAACGGGGCGGAACAGGAGCCGGCGGCGCCCGGCTCAACTTAGGTGAGGCTAACCGAATATTCGTTGCAAGGTCAATGTGCGCACCCGCTGGAGCGGAGCCCGTCCCGAGGCGACCGGGAGAACGGGGCAGGCGGTCGGGGACGCGGTCACCAACGCCATGCGCATGGCGCAGCAGCAGATGGGTGTGGTGCGCAGCGCGCGCACCCTGCTGCGGGTCAACCAGCCCGACGGCCTCGACTGCCCGGGTTGTGCCTGGCCCGAGGAGTCGAAGGCTGCGGGACCGGGCCGCGCTCGGCGACCGCCTGACCGTTCTGGGCCCGCAGGGCGCCTTCGGTCTGGTGGGGACGGGGCTGCGCGCCCGGTGGTTCGTGGCCGGCGGCACCGGCGCCGCGCCGCTGCTGTCCATGGCCCGCCGGATGGCCGAATTCGGCGAGAGCCATCCCCTGCGGTTCTACGGCGGGGCCGACACCGCCCGGTGGCTGTGCGGCGCGGACGCAGTGCTGGCCCTGCGGGACGAGCTCCCGCAACTGCGGACGGTGTTCTCCGTGAAGGAACCGGTCGACCAACCGGGCTACCGGCAGGGCCGCATGATCGAGGCGCTCGTCTCGGACCTCGCCGAGCTACGGGCCCGGGGCGGGGCCGACCCGGACCTCTACATCTGTGGATCCCCCGGCCTCATCGACGCCGTGGAGCGCGCCGCGGCGGAACACGGGGTGACCCCCGACCGGATCCTCGGCGAGAAATTCGCCTCGTCAGCCGTATGAGGTCTCGGCCCACCGGGCCGCTCAGCGCTCCTCGCCCGCGATCAGGAGCTCTCCCACCTTCTCGGCGAGGACGGCGCGGGCCGGAGCCGGCATGCCCTGATCGGTCACGAACCAGTCGGCCTGCTCCAGCGCCGCGAAGCCGCTGAGCCCGACCACTCCCCACTTGCTGTGGTCGGCCACGACGGCGATCCGGCGTGCCGAAGCGACCAGTGCCCGGTTGGTCTGGGCCTCCGTGAGGTTGGGCGTGGTCAGTCCGGCCCCTTCCGCGACCCCGTGCGCGCCGAGGACGAGCAGGTCCACGTGGAGGGAACCGATCGCCAGCTCGGCGAGCGGGCCGACCAGCGCGGCCGAGGGGGTGGGGGAGCCGCCGGTGAGCAGCAGGGTGGGGGCCGGGCCCCCGCCGCCCTGGCCGGCGGCGGCCCGCACCAGCTCGGCCACGGGCAGGGAGTTGGTGACGATCGTCAGGCGCGGGATGCCGAGGAGCCGGGCGGCGACCGCGTACGCGGTGGTCCCGCCCGAGACCGCGACCACACTGCCCGGTTCCACCAGGCTCGCGGCCGTTGCCGCGATGGCGGCCTTGGCGGCCGCGCCCTGGTCGGACTTGGCGTCGAATCCGGGCTCGTGCGCGCTGGTGGCGGCGGTGGCGACGGCCCCGCCGTAGACCTTCTCCACGGCGCCGCTCCGGGCGAGTGCGTCGAGGTCCCGACGGATCGTCATGTCCGAGACGCCGAGCCGTCCGACCAGGTCCGCCACGCGTACGGTGCCGTCGCGCCGGATCGCGTCCAGGATCAGCACGCGTCGCTGGTGGGCCAGTTGGGCAGCCTGCTCGGCCACGGGTCGCTCCTGGGGATCGGCGAATCCGGTCAGAAGGTCGCAAGATAGCACAGCAGTGGTGTTGGAGTCTGTGGAAATATCGGCCCGGCTCTGGTGAGTGATGTTTGATGATGTTTATTCTTGGTGGGTGAAGAAGACCCTCGTGAAACTCGCGGACGGCCGCGAACTGATCTACTTCGACCACGACGAGAGCGCCGTGCGCGACGCACCCGATCTGCGCCCGCTGGACCCCGTGGACAGCCGTCCGGAACTGCGGCGGGACGAGGCCACCGGCGACTGGATCACGATCGCCTCCCACCGGCAGGCCCGCACCTACCACCCGCCCGCGGGCGAATGCCCCCTCTGCCCCTCCCGGGACGGCCGGCTCGGCGAGATCCCCGCCGCCGACTACGAGGTGGCCGTCTTCGAGAACCGCTTCCCCTCCCTCGCGGGAGCGGCCGGACGCTGCGAGGTCGTGTGCTTCACCCCGGAGCACGAGGCCGGTTTCGCCGACCTCACCCCGGCCGCCGCCCGTCTGGTCCTGGACGCGTGGACCGACCGCACCGAAGAGCTCTCCGCCCTCCCCGGAGTCGAGCAGGTGTACTGCTTCGAGAACCGGGGCGCCGAGATCGGGGTGACGCTCGCCCACCCGCACGGCCAGATCTACGCCTTCCCCTTCGTCACCCCGCGCACCGCCAAGATGACCGCCGCCGCGGCGGCCCACCGCGCCACCACCGGGCGCAACCTCTTCGAGGACCTGCTGGCGGGCGCCCGCGCCGCCACCGAGCGGGTGGTGACGGCCGGGGAACACTGGACCGCCTTCGTTCCGTACGCCGCCCGCTGGCCGTACGAGGTCCACCTCCACCCGCACCGCCGCGTCCCCGACCTGACCCACCTCACAGAGGCGGAGCGGGCCGAGTTCCCCGGCATCTACCTGGACCTGCTGCGCCGGTTCGACCGGCTGTTCCCCGTACCGGGCCGGCCCGGGGGCGCGGCTCCCACCCCGTACATCTCCGCCTGGCACCAGGCGCCCCGCAGCGGCGGCGGGGAACTGGCCCTGCACCTGGAGCTCTTCACCGTCCGCCGGACCGCCGACAAGCTCAAGTTCCTCGCCGGCACGGAGTCCGGTACCGAGGCCTTCATCAACGACGTGGCGCCCGAGGCGGCCGCGCGACGCCTCCGGGAGGCCCTGTCGTGAACCCGACCACCCAGCGGGACGAAGAGGACATCCGGGCGGACCGGGCCGCGGACACCTTCCGGCAGCTCTTCGGAGCACCTCCGGACGGGGTCTGGGCGGCGCCCGGCCGGGTCAACCTGATCGGCGAACACACCGACTACAACGACGGGTTCGCCCTCCCGATTGCCCTTCCGCAGACCACCCTGCTCGCCGCCCGCGGCCGCACGGACGGACTGCTGCGGCTGCACAGCGCACAGGGCGACGGCCGGATCACCGAGCTGGCGGTGGCCGAGCTGGCCCCCGGCGTGGTCACGGGCTGGGCCGCCTACCCGGCCGGCGTGGTCTGGGCGCTCGCCGAGGCGGGACACCCGGTCGGGGGCGCCGACCTCCACTTCGACAGCACGGTGCCCACCGGCGCCGGGCTCTCCTCCTCCGCCGCCCTGGAATGCGCGGTCGCCGTCGCGTACGACGAGATCTACGCACTGAAGCTGACCGGACCCGAACTGGCCCGCACCGCCCAGCGCGCCGAGAACGGCTTCGTCGGCGTCCCCTGCGGGATCATGGACCAGATGGCCTCCGTCTGCTGCACCGCCGGGGCCGCCCTCCACCTCGACGCCCGCACTCCGGCCGACCACCAGCAGGTTCCCTTCGACCTGCTGGGCCAGGGCCTGCGGCTGCTGGTGATGGACACCGGGGTCAGCCACGACCTCGCGGACGGGGCGTACGCCGCCCTGCGCGCGGGCTGTGAACGCGCCGCGGCGCTGCTCGGCCTGCCCGCGCTGCGCGACCTGTCCACCGCGGAACTCCCCGAAGCCCTGCACCGCCTGCCCGGGGAACTCGCCCCGCTGGTCCGCCACGTGGTGACCGAGAACGCCCGGGTCGTCGAGGCCGTGTCCCGGCTGCGGGAGGGGAACGCCGCCGCGCTCGGGCCGATCCTCGACGAAGGCCACGCCTCGCTGCGCGACGACTACCGGGTCTCCTGCCCGGAGACCGACCTCGCCGCGGCCGTCGCGCAGCGAGCCGGGGCGCTGGGCGCCCGCATGACGGGAGGCGGCTTCGGCGGCTCGGTCATCGCCCTGGTGCGGGCCGGGGACGAGGGTGCGGTGGGCGGGGCCGTCACGGCCGCCTTCGAAGCCGCCGGACACCGCGCCCCGCGGATCCTCTCGGTCACCCCGGCCGCGGGCGCCCGCCGTCTCGCGGGGGTCACCCGGGCCCGGTAGCGGGGCTGCCGGGCCGGGCGGGGCCTCAGGCCTGCGGTGCGGCGGTCCTGCGGAAATACGGCAGCCGGGCCGGCGGTGCGTCGATCCACACCGTCGCCGGGCCCGCGTAGGCACGGCCGTCGTCGGCCCGCCAGGTGCCGGGCGGAACGCGGACCTCGCGCCCGACCGCGCCCTTGGCCACCACCGGAGCCACCATCAGGGTGTCGCCCAGCATGAACTGGTCGGTGACCGCCGCGTAGCCCTGGTGGGGGAAGGCCCATTCCAGGGGCCGCTGGATCGGCTCGCCCGTGGCGGCGGCGTGCGCGGCGAGGGAGAGGATCTCCGGGGCGAACTCCGTGTGGATCCGGGCGGCCTCGCGGACGATGGCGAGGTTCTCGGGGGAGAGCACCCGCCACGGGGCCATGGAGAACTGCATCATCGGGAACAGCGCGGCGATCTGGGCGTAGCGGACGAACAGTTCCTCGTCGAAGCCCTCGCCGCCCTCGCCCGGGACGAACCGGAACTCGCCGCCACCGATCATGTCGGGACAGGTGAACGCATGGCCGGTCAGGGCCTGCGCCAGGGCGTTCGGAATCAGGCTGTCCAGCCCGAAGCGGCCCTCCCACAGGTGGTACTTGTCCTGCTGGCGCTGTGCGAGCGGCAGGCCGGCCGCCCGCCACGCGTCGCGGAACTCGTTGAGCGGCCAGTCGACGCCGAAGCGGTTCCACGCATGGGTGTACGCCTCCGGGTCCGCGCAGCCCAGCGAGCGCCACCAGGGCGCGTCGCCGCCGTCGAACTTGAACCCGTCGACGCCGATGTCGTCGCGCAGGGCTTCCAGGCGGCCGGTGAGCCAGGCCCGGGCCCGGGGGTCGAGCAGATCGAGGCCGGCGCTCCAGCCGTTCCACCACGAGGCGACCTTGGCCCGCCCGTCGGTGCCGGCGCCGCCCTCGCGGACCAGCAGCCCCTGGTCGCCGAGCTGCCGCGCGGTGGGGGAGTCGGGTGTCACGTACGGCACGAGCCACAGCATCACCTTGAAGCCGAGCCGGTGGAGGCGGGCGACCATGGCCGCCGGATCGGGGAAGCGGCCGGGATGGAAGGTCCAGTCCCCGTAGTCGTTGCTCCACCGGTCGTCGATCATCAGGACGCCGGGCGGGAAGCCTTCCGCGAGCAACCGCTCCGCGTACGCCAGCACCTTCGCCTGAGTCGGCTCGAACACCGTCTCGATCCACAGGTTGTACTGCGGTGCCCCGAAGAGCAGGGGGTGCGGCATCGTGCCGGACGGAGGGTAGTGGCGGGTGACCGCGTGGCGGTACGCCCCGCGCAGATCGCCGTGGCCCCCTCCGTGCTCGAGGACCGCGTCCGCTTCGTGCGTCCGCGCGGTCAGCCGGCCGTCGGAGATCGTGAAGGAGAAGGTGCGCTCGCCGTGCACCCAGCGGCCGCGGTCGGAGAGCAGGAGCGGCATGCCCTGGTTGGCCAGTACGTCCCGCAGGTCGAAGGCGTAGCCGTCGGGGTACGGCATGTGCCGCCCTTCGGCGACCGCCCCGCCCCACCAGCGTTCCCCTTCGAGGAGGGGGAGTTCGAGTGTCGTCATGCCTGTGGGGGTCCCTTCTCGTGGACGGGCCGCCGGGTCCGGGGACCCGGCGGCCCGCCGGTGTATGAAACCTACGATTGCGCCTACTTGACGGTGAAGCCCTGTTCCTTGCCGTACGCCTTCAACCGGTCCTGCCAAGTGGTCAGCGCGCCCGGCAGGTTCCCGCCGGGCTGCAGGGCCTGGCCGACGGAGTCCTTGAAGACGCTGTTCGCGTACACCTGGAACGGCAGGTACTGCCAGCCGGGCCGCACTGCCTTCGACATGTCGGCGAAGACCTCGTTGGGCTTGCTGCCGGGGAAGAACGGCACCTCGGCGCCGCGGAAGCCGGGGTCGTCGAGCAGCACCTTGGTCGCCGGGAACAGGCCGACCTCGGAGTTGAGCGACTTGACCGCCTCCGGGTCGGAGTCGAGCCACTGGGCGAAGGCGACCGAGGCCTCCTTGTTCTTCGACTGCGTGGTGACGGCGACCGACGAGCCGCCGTTCTCCGCGCTGACACCGCCCGGCATGGGGGCGACCGACCACTGCCCCTTGCTCTGCGGGATGTTCTGCTCCAGCACCGCGGGCGCCCAGGCGCCGGCCAGCCAGGTCGCGTACTTCCCGGAGGCCATCGACTTCCACCACTCGTCGTTCCAGCTCGCGGTGGAGTCGATCTGCTTGCTCTCGATCAGCGGGCCCCAGGTGTCGGCGTAGGCCTTGGCGCCGGGGTCGTCCTTGAGGTCGATGGTGACGTCGGTGGTGCCGTTGACGGTGTACGGCTTGCCGCCGAAGTCCCAGATCAGGCTGTTGGAGGTGCCCGCGTCGCCGGGGTCGGTGTAGGTGAGGTGGACGCTCGGATCGGCTTCGTGGACCTTCTTGGCCAGGGCGCCGAACTCCTCCCACGTCCGCGGAGGCGTCGCACCGAACCTGTCGAGGATGTCCTTGCGGTAGAACATGGCCATCGGGCCGGTGTCCTGGGGTATGCCGTAGATCCCGCCGGCGACGCTGACCTGGGACCAGGCCGAGTCGGCGAACTTGTCCTTCAGGTCGGCCGCGCCGTAGTCGGCGAGGTTGACGAGGGACTGGGAGATCGCGAACTGGGGGAGGGCGAAGTACTCGATCTGCGCGACGTCGGGGGCGCCCGTACCGGCCTTGAGCGTGGTGGTCAGTTTGGTGTACTCGTCCTTGGAGCGGCCCGCGTTGACGATGTGGACCTTGACCTTGGGGTACTTCTTCTCGAACAGGGCGACGGTCTTCTCGATGTTCGGGACCCAGGTCCAGAAGGTGATCTCGGCGGGCTTGTCCAGTGCCGCCCGCACGCTCGCGGCATCGGCCTTCGGGCCGTCGCCGGAGGCTCCGGACCCGCCGCCGCATGCGGTGAGGGCGAGGGAGAGTGCGGCGGCGCCGGCCGCCGTGAGGGTGCGGGTGCGAGCCGAGGGTCGCGGGGATCTGCTCATTTCGGATCCTTTCGAGGGGGAGGTGGAGCGGGGTGGGCCACTGCTCGACGCCGACTACTGCTCGACACCGACTACTGCTTGACGCCGCCGGCGGCCAGCCCCGACTGCCAGAACCGCTGGAGGAAGAGGAACGCGACGACCAGCGGGACGATCGCCAGGAGGCTCCCGGTGATCACCAGCGGGAGGATGGGTATGGCCCCGGCGCCGGCGCCGCCCTGTGCGAGGGAGTCCCACTGGCGCAGTCCCACGGTGAGGGGGAACAGCTTCGGGTCGTTGAGCACGATCAGCGGCAGGAAGTAGTTGTTCCAGGTGGCGACGAGGGTGAACAGCAGCACCGTGACGAAGCCGGGAGCCAGCAGGCGCGTCGAGATGGTCAGGAAGATCCGGAGCTCGCTGGCGCCGTCGATGCGTGCGGCCTCCAGCATCGCGTCCGGCACGGCCTCGGTCGCGTACACCCGCATCAGGTAGAGGCCGAAGGGGCTGGCCAGGGAGGGCAGCAGGACCGCCCACGGCGTGTTGACGATGCCCATGTCACTGAAGAGCAGGTACGTGGGGACCGCGAGTGCGGACGCCGGGATCGAGATCGCGCCGATGACCAGGGCGGACAGTGCGCGCCGGCCGACAAACTCGAACTTGGCCAGGGCGTACCCGCCCATCGTGGCGATGACGGAGGCGCCGCCCGCCCCGACCACCGAGTAGAGCAGGGTGTTGCCGAACCAGCGCAGGTAGATCCCGCCGTCGTAGGTGAAGACGTCCCGGATGTTGTCGAACAGGTGGAAGCCGTCCCCGAACCACAGGCCGGGGGAGTCGAAGAGGGTCTGGTTGGACTTCGTCGCGCTGATCGCGAGCCAGAGCAGGGGGACCAGGGTGTACGCGAGCATCAGGCACATTGCCACGGTCAGCGCGGTGGACCTGCCGGGACGGCGCCGGGTGGCGGTCACAGGAGCTGCTCCCTTCGGGCGGTCGCACGTTGGACCGCGTACGCGACGATCACGGTGACCAGGCCGAGCAGGACCGCGACGGCGGCCGAGTAGTTGAACTGGCGTCCGTCGAAGGCGAGGCTGAAGGCGTACATGTTGGGCGTGTAGTTCGTGGTGACGGCCGCGGGTGCCAGGGACTGGAGCACGCTCGGCTCGTTGAAGAGTTGGAAGCTGCCGATCACCGAGAAGGTGGTCGCCATCAGCAGGGCGGGGCGCAGGGCGGGCAGTTTGATGCTGAACGCCTTGCGGAAGGCCCCGGCGCCGTCGACCTCGGCCGCCTCGTACAGCTCCTCGGGTACGGAGCGCAGGGCGGCGTAGAAGATCAGCATGTTGTAGCCGACGTACGACCACGTGACGATGTTGCCGATCGACGCGAGCATCCAGCTCTCGGAGAGCAGGTCGGGCAACTCGGTGTGCAGGAGGTCGCCGATTTCGCCGGCCAGGCCGAAGCGGTCTCCGTACAGGTAGCCCCACATCAGTGCCGCGACCACACCGGGAACGGCGTAGGGGACGAAGAGGCCGATGCGGAACAGGCCCGGGGCGCGCAGTCGCCCGCTGTCGATCGCGAGGGCGGCCACGAGGGCGAGGCCGAGCATGAGCGGCACCTGGATCGCGAAGAAGAGCGCGACGCGGCCGAGGCCGGCATGGAACAGGTTGTCCCTGAACGCCTTGGTGTAGTTGTCCAGCCCGGTGAAGACCCTCCCGCCGATCATGCGCTCCTGATAGAGGCTCAGATTGACCGAGTAGACCAGCGGGGCGGCGACTCCGATGGCGAAGACGCAGAGGAACGGCAGCAGGAACGCGTGGGCGGTGAGGTTGCGCCGAACAGCGCCGCGTCTTGTCACGGATAGGACCTCCGATGGATGTTAGCGCCAACACGGTGGCGCGGTTCGGAAGTGTGTCGAGCGCTGTCAGTGAGTGTCAAGAGTTCTGTCAGAGTTCTCTGTCTATCCGTCAATTGGCAGGTGGATAAAGGGTTCTGGAAGGGTCGGCCTGCAAGGAAGGCTTCGCCGGCCGGCTCCGAATCCGACTGGTGACCTGTTGACCAATGCAGCATGTTCGCGCAAACATGATGAGTGCCAGGACGACGCCTGGGCATCACCCTGGGAGAGGAGCTGCACCATGGCGAAGGACGGGCAGCGGCCGCGCAGGCCCCGTACTCCGGCGGCGGATCGCCCCAGGCCCCCGTCGATGGCGGACGTCGCGGCCATGGCGGGGGTCTCGGCGCAGACCGTCTCCCGGGTGGTCAACGGGACCGCCCGGGTCGACGACGCCACCCGAGACCGGGTCGTCCGCGCCGTGCGCATGCTCGGGTACCGCCCCAACACCGCCGCCCGGGCCCTGGCCACGGGCAAGTTCCGGATGATCGGCGTCATCAGCTTCGACCTCAAGGCGCACGGAAACGCACGCACCCTGGAGTCGATCGTCTCCGCCGTGCAGTCGACGGAGTACTCGGTCAACGTCGTGGTACCGCAGGCGCAGACCCAGGAGGCGGTGCTCGACGCCTTCCGGCGGCTGAGCGGCCACGCGGTCGACGGGGTCATCGTCAACGAGGCGCAGATCCTCACCGGTTCGTTGATGCTGCCCTTCGGACTCCCGGTCGTGGTCGTGGACGGCGGCGACGACCACCGCTACCCCGGCGTCCACACCGACCACGCGGCCGGTGCGGAGATCGCCGTGCAACACCTGCTGGGGCTCGGCCATCCCACGGTCTGGCACCTGGCCGGCCCGCAGGACTCCCATCCCGCGCGCCGCCGCGCCGAAGCGTGGCAGCGGGTGGTCATGGCGGCGGGTGCCCCGGTCCCACCGGTCGTCCACGGCGACTGGACCGCCGAGAGCGGCTACCGGGCGGGCCGGGAACTCGCCGACCGGCCCGAGGTCACCGCGGTGTTCGCCGCCAACGACCAGATGGCCCTCGGGCTGGTACGGGCGCTGCGCGACGCGGGGCGCTCGGTTCCCGAGGACGTGAGCGTGGTCGGGTTCGACAACATTGCCGAATCCGGCTACTTCCTCCCGCCCCTGACCACCGTCGACCAGGACCTCTCCCGGGTCGGCGCGGCCTGCGTGGACCGCCTCCTCAGTCAGATCGAAGGCGCCCCGTCGGCGGACTCCGCCGTCGTGTCGGTCATGCCGAGCCTGGTCGAGCGCAACAGCACGGCGCCGCCGCCCCACACGAAACGCAATGCCTCCCGAAGCACCTGAAGGGGTGAGGAAGATGAACTCTCCGGCACGAGGCCGTGCCCGAGGCCTGGGTGCGCGACTGGGCGGCCTCGGATTCGGCGGCGACTACAACCCCGAGCAGTGGGACGAGGCCACCCGCGCCGAAGACCTGCGCCTGATGAACGAGGCGGGCGTCAACCTCGTCAACCTGGCCGTCTTCGGCTGGGCCCGCGTCGAACCCGCCCGCGACGCCTACGACTTCGGCTTCTTCGACACCGTCATGGACGACCTCGCCGCCCATGGCATCACCGCCGATCTGGCGACCATGACCGCGTCGCCGCCTCCGTGGCTCGCCGCCGAGCATCCCGAGATCCTGCCGGTCACCGCCTCCGGGGGCATTCTGTCCCCGGGCGGCCGCCAGCACTTCTGCCCCTCCAGCCCGGTCTTCCGCGACCGGGCCGTCCGCCTGGTCGAAGCCGTCGCCACGCACTACCGCGACCACCCGGCCCTGGGCCTGTGGCACGTGGGCAACGAGTACGGGATCCACGTCGCAGAATGCTTCTGCGACACCTCCGCCGCCGACTTCAGGAACTGGCTGAAGGCCCGGTACGGACACGTCGATGCCCTCAACGACGCCTGGTCCACCGACTTCTGGTCGCAGCGCTACGCATCCTTCGACCAGGTCCTGCCACCGCGCACCGCACCCACCTACCCCAACCCCTCCCAGCAGCTCGACTTCAAGCGGTTCAGCAGCGACGCACTGCGCACGTGCTTCGCCCTCGAACGCGACGTGCTGCGCCGCCTCACCCCCGACGTCCCGGTGACCACGAACTTCCTCGCAGGCCACAAGGCGGTGGACGTCCACGCCTGGGCGCCCGAGATGGACGTCCTCGCCCTCGACAGCTACCCGGACCCGCACGAGGAGGCGGCGCACATCGGCGCGGCACTGTCCTACGACCTCCTGCGCTGCGCGGGCGGCGGCGAGCCCTGGCTGCTGACCGAGCAGGCCCCGTCCGCCGTCAACTGGCGCGTCCGCAACGGGGGCAAGGCGCCCGGCCGGATGCGCCTGTGGAGCTGGCAGGCCGTGGCGCAGGGCGCGGACGCCGTCATGTACTTCCAGTGGAGGCAGTCCCGCGGCGGCGCCGAGAAGTTCCACTCCGGCATGGTCCCGCACGCGGGCTCCGAGACCCGGGTGCACACCGAGGTGCGCGAGCTGGGTCGGGAACTGGCCCTGGTGCCCGAGCTGGCCGGCACGCGGATCCGCAACGAGGTCGCGATCGCCTTCGACTGGGACAACTGGTGGGCCCTGGAGCTCGATTCGCACCCCTCGGACGGTGTGCGCTGCCTCGACCGCGTCCTCGACCACTACGCCCCGCTGTTCGAGGCGGGCATCGGCGTCGATGTCGTCCACCCCTCCGCGGACCTCTCGCCGTACAAGCTGCTGGTGCTGCCCAGTCACTACCTGCTGTCGGCCCCGAACGCGGAGCGGATACGGGCCTTCGTGGCGCAAGGGGGATCCCTCCTCGCGTCGTTCTTCACCGGGATCGTCGACGAGCACGACCGCGTCCACGTCGGCGGGTATCCGGCCCCGCTGGGCGACGTACTGGGCGTACGGGTCGAGGAGTTCTGGCCGGCCGCCGCCGGCGAGCCGGTGCACCTCCGGGCTCCGGAAGGAGAGGCCTCGGCCCTCGGGATCGGCGCCGCCCCCGCCCCGGCCTCGCTGTGGCGCGAGGACGTGAAGCTCGTCGGCGCCCGCCCCGAACTGTTCTTCGCCGGACCCGACTGGGACGACGACCGCCCGGCGGCCACGGTGCACGCCCATGGCGCGGGGACGGCGCGCTACCTCGCGACCCGCCCCGATCCCCTGACGATGCGCGCCGTCGTCGACCGCGCGCTCGCCGACGCGGGGGTCGCCCCGGTCCTGCCCGGCCTGCCCGCCGGAATCCAGGCGACGGTCCGGCACGGAGCCGATCACGACGTCCTCATCCTGCTCAACCACACCGGGGACACGCACGAGGTGACGCTGCCGGCCGACCGCCGCGACCTCCTCGACGGCAAGAGGCCCCTCGTGCGCCACGTGACGCTCGCACCGCGAGGCGTCGCCGTCCTCGGCAACGACGGCAGCTGACCGCACGACGGCACGACGGCGCGACCCCACACCCCCAGGACCGCACCAGCTTCGCCCACGCACGTCCGTTCCCAGGCCCCCTCGGAGGACCAAGTGAGAAGACCCCTACTACCAGCGGTACTCGGCGCCGCGCTCCTGCTCGGAGCGCTCGGCGCCGCCCCGGCGGCCGGCGCGTCCGCTTCCGCCGCGAGCGCGACTCCCGCGGCGGCCGGAACGCCTGCCGCCCTGTCCGACTCCTGGCGCGGGCCCCTCAGTACCCGGGGCCGCTACATCGTCGACGCGGAGGGCAACCGCTTCAAGCTCAAATCCGCGAACTGGCAGGGCGCCCAAGGGTCTTGGAGCGGTTCCGGCGACATCAACGACCCGGCCAGCCACCACGACGGCGAGAAGGCCGACCAGATGCCGCTCGGCCTGGACCGCGCGCCGATCCCGAAGATCCTCGACGGATTCCACGAGCTCGGCATCAACAGCATACGGCTGCCGTTCTCGAACGAGATGCTCCACGACCAGCGCCCGGTCTCCGACGCCTCGGTCGCCGCCAACCCGCAACTGCGCGGGAAGACCCCGCTCCAGGTCTTCGACGCCGTCATCGCGGCCACCACCGCCGAGGGCTTCGCGGTGGTGCTCAACAACCACACCAACACCTCGCGCTTCTGCTGCGGTCTGGACGGCAACGAACGCTGGAACACCAGCCAGTCCACCGCGCAGTGGGAGGACGACTGGATCGGCCTCGCCCGCCGCTACAAGGACAACAAGCGCGTGGTCGGCGCCGACCTCTACAACGAGGTCCGCCGCACCATCACCGACGACGCCAACTGGAACTGGGGCGACGGACACGACTGGTGGGCCGCGTCCCAACACCTCGGCGACCGGCTGCTCACCGAGGCCAACCCCGATCTGCTGGTGATCGTGGAAGGGATCAACTGGCAGGGCATCCCGGCCGACGGACTGCCTCACGGCCGTCCCACCCTCGAACCGGTACGCACCCTTTCGCACACCCTGGTCGCCTCGAACAAGCTGGTCTACGCGGCGCACTTCTACGGCTACACCGGGCCGAACCACACCGGCGCGACCGGTACGGGCGAGACCCACGATCCGCGCTACCAGGACCTCTCCCGCGAGGACCTGTTCGCGACCCTGCAGCGCCAGGCGTTCTACGTCACCTCCGAAACCGGCACCCACTTCGCCGCGCCCCTGTGGATCAGCGAGTTCGGCATCGGCAGTGACGAGACGAACCCGCAGGCGCGAGCCTGGTTCGGGAACCTCGTGGACTACCTGATCGCCAACGACACCGATTTCGCCTACTGGCCCCTGGTCGGATGGGCCGGACACGGCAGCTGGTCGATCCTGAACTTCGATGAGGCGGGCCGCCGTTCCGGAATCCTGGACGGTGGTGACTGGCGTGCCGCCAACTGGAACAGGCTGGTCTCCGCGCCCCAGAAGAGCGGCCAGGTCGCGGTCTCCGACACCTGGGACATGCTCAACCTCGATCACGCCGATGCCGTCCAGTCGGCACGCATGAGGACGCTCGGGGACTGGGACCCGGGAGCCCGCAAGGGCACCTGCCCCGACGGGCAGCGGCTCGTCGGCCTGTCGCACCGTGACGGGCGCGGTCTGTGCACCGACTCCGGGGCCGCCGCCCTGGGCGCCACCGTCCCGGCGACGACCGTGGTGGGCGACGAACGCTACGTACGGCAGGGCGACTGGGCCGGCGGCTACACCAAGTACCAGTGCGGGCCCAACCAGTTCATGACGGGCTACAGCCTGCGGGGCCAGGCGGTCTCCGCGGTCCTCTGCGCCCAGGCCGGCAGGACGCTCGGGACGAGCGGCCGTACCGTCTGGTTCGACCGGGGCGACAACCGGCCGGCCGCGGGCCCCGGGGGAGAGTTCGCGTCCGGCAACTACAAGGGGCAGTGCGCGACGGACGAGTACGCCGCGGGGATCGCCTTCACCGGGGCGTGGGCCAAGGGCAAGACGCCCGACGCCCTGTTGTGCCGCAAGCTGTGACGGCCGGGTTCCCGCCCCGCGGGCGGTGATGCCGGGCTCGCGCAGACGGGCGGCCACGAGGTGAATCCTGGTGTCCGGTCCTCTGCGCGAGCCTTGTCGTTCCGGCCGCCGTTCGGGCCGCCGTTCCCACTTCCGTCCAGGCGGCCGTTGCCGGACAGGAACTCCCGGAACACCTTCGCGGAGCGCGGGTTCTTGTTGCACTGCCACACGCCGTGCGGGCAGTAGTCGGTGATGCTGTGGTAGAGCGGTTCGTGCTCGGCGATCCATGCGAGCATGCGCCGCATGTAGTCGGGGTTGTCGCCGTTGCGGAACAGCCCCCATTCGGGGTACGAGATCGGCTTGTCGTGCGCCTTCGCGAAGTCGACCTGCTGCTGGAGCCCGTAGGGCTGGGTGACCTGCTCGCGGAAGGTGCGGCCGGGCGGCTGGTCGTAACTGTCCATGCCGATGATGTCGACCACGTCGTCACCGGGGTAGCACCGGGTCCAGGCGATCGCGTCGCCACCGCGGTTGGGGGCGAAGTCGAAACGGAACCGCTCCCCCTCCACGGAGCGCATGGCGGCCACGATGCGCCGCCAGTACTTCTGCCAGTTCTCGGGGT
Source organism: Streptomyces sp. GL_140 (assembly GCF_057834465.1). Lineage (NCBI taxonomy): Bacteria > Bacillati > Actinomycetota > Actinomycetes > Kitasatosporales > Streptomycetaceae > Streptomyces > Streptomyces sp. GL_140. The sequence goes on along the minus strand of NZ_CM174404.1, from coordinate 823,391 downwards.
CGGGCCGACAGCGGTGGGTGTAGTTGAAGCCGTTCATCTCCCAGCCGAGCACGATCACCGTGTCGGGCACTCCGAGGGCGACCAGACGCTCGGCCAGCCGCCGGAAGTGGTGGTCGTTGTCACCCCGTGCGCCGGAGCGGATCAGCTCGGCGACCCGGCGGTCCGGGACGCCGGCCTCGTTGCGCTCCTGCATCGGCACGTTCAGGACGAACAGCCGGTCTTCGCGCGCGTTGCGCCATCGTGCCCAGCTCCGCAGGGAATCGGGTGCGCCCTCGATGTTCGACCAGGTGTCGCCGGGCAGGTAGGTGTGCCCGGCGCGCAGCTCCGTACCGCCGAGCCAGCGCGAGAGCTCCCGCATCCGGTCGACGCCGGGAGAGCCGTAGTGGAGGTAGGCGCCCACGGCGATCCCGCTCCGGCCGCCACCGCCGGAATCCTCTCGCGCCGGCGTGGCGAGCGAGCCCCCGGTGACGAGCAGGCCGACGGCGACCGTACTCGCGCAGGCCCCCGCCAGCCAGCGGCTCCGACGGGACATGGTGCCTCCACAGGGTTCGCGGACCGATGTGTATGGCAGCGACGTTAGGCATCCCATCCGACTCATGGCCTGTCCGATGACCCCGCGCTGGGCCATTAGCGGCAGCCGACCCCCTCCGCTTGGGCCGACCAGGCGAAGCCCGCCGCGGATCCCGATCCCCGGCTTCGCCCCCCCCGTACGGGCGTGCTGCGGTCGGTCGGCTCGCGCGGCTCCGTGGTCAGCGCGGGGTGAGGAGGCAGAACTCGTTGCCCTCCGGGTCGGCCAGTACCGTCCACGGGACGTCGCCCTGGCCGAGGTCGACGTCGGTGGCGCCGAGAGCCCGCAGCCGGGCCGCCTCCGCCGCCTGATCGTCTCCGGGGTACGCGCGGAGGTCGAGGTGGATGCGGTTCTTCACGGTCTTCGCGTCGGGTGTGCGGACGAACTCCAGATACGGGCCGACGCCCGCGGCGGAGCGCAGCGACGCGTGGTCGTCGGCCACCTCGTGCACGGTCCAGTCCATTGCTTCGCCCCAGAACCGGGCCATGGCCCGCGGATCCGCGCAGTCGACCACGACGGCGGCCATCGGCCCGGTGTCCCGGTAGACCGACCGGGGCTCCAGCACGCAGAACTCGTTGCCCTCCGGGTCGGCCAGTACCGTCCACGGGACGTCGCCCTGGCCCACGTCGGCGGGCGTCGCGCCGAGGGCCCGGAGGCGGGCGACCAGCTCGGCCCGGTGGGCGGCAGAAGCGGTGGCAAGGTCGATGTGCAGACGGTTCTTCACCGTCTTGGGTTCCCGGACGCGAACTATGTCGACGCAGACGGCAACGGGGTCGGGATAGACGAGGCCCACGGGTTCGAGGTTGGTCACGCCGGGTTCTTCGCTGTCCGTGCCCCAGCCGAGGGCCTGCGCCCAGAAGCGGCCGAGCGCGGAGTCGTCCCGGGCATCCATCGCAATTTGAACCAGTCGAGTCGCCATGCCGCCGACCCTATGTACACCGTCCTGCGACGACAAACGCGTGTCCCGTCACCGGGCAGGGACCGACCGGCCCGCCAACTGCGCTGCTCATCCTGCCAACTGGAGTTGGTCCAGACCTATTGACCGGCCTCGCCGTCGCTCCTACGATCCGGTCCGGCAGCCCCACCTGTCCCCACCTCACCCAGAGCCAGGCGTCATGCCTCCCACGCATTGGTCATGCCCATGACGCTCGGCGGTAAGGAAGCGCAGCATGTTCCGTCGAAGGTCGCGCACTCCACGTCTCCCGGGCGACACCCGCCCTCCCGCCGCGCTGAGGCGCTCCTTGGCCGCGGCGAGTGCCACCGCCGTCATCGGCGCCGGACTGGCCGTGGCCGGCTCCGTCACGGCGGGGGCCGCGACGACCGAGGCCGCCGTGGCCAACCTGGTGGTCAACTCCGGCTTCGAGAACGGACTCTCCGACTGGACCTGCTCCGGCGGCTCCGGCGCGACCGTCTCCGGCCCGGTCCGCTCCGGAGCCTCCGCGCTCAAGGCGACGCCGACCGGTCAGGACAACGCCCAGTGCACCCAGACCGTCAGCGTCCAGCCCAACTCCCAGTACACGCTGAGCGCCTACGTCCAGGGCAGCTACGTCTACCTGGGCGCCACCGGCACCGGCCTCACCGGCACCACGTCCACCTGGACGCCGAACAGCCCGTCGTACGGCCAGCTCGGCGTCGGTTTCACCACCGGGCCGAGCACCACCTCGGTGACCGTCTACCTGCACGGCTGGTACGGCCAGCCCGTGTACTACGCGGACGACGTGTCGCTCATCGGCCCCGGCGGCAGCACCCCCACGCCGACCGCCACCCCGCCGACCACCGCGCCTCCCACGACGGCCCCGCCCACGACGGCCCCGCCCACCACGGCCCCGCCCACGACCGCGCCGCCCACCACGGCCCCGCCGACCACCGCTCCTCCCACCACCACTCCGCCGCAGGGCGACACCTGCCCGACCAAGCCCAGGCCCTCGGGCAAGGTCCTGCAGGGGTACTGGGAGAACTGGGACGGCGCCTCGAACGGCGTCCACCCCGGCATGGGCTGGATCCCCATCACGGACAGCCGGATAGCGGCGCACGGCTACAACGTCATCAACGCCGCCTTCCCGGTGATCCTCTCGGACGGCACCGTCCAGTGGCAGGACGGCATGGACACCGGCGTCAAGGTCGCGACCCCCGCCGAAATGTGCCAGGCCAAGGCGGCCGGGGCGACGATCCTGATGTCGATCGGCGGCGCCACGGCGGGAATCGACCTGAGCTCCAGCACCGTCGCCGACAAGTTCGTGGCGACCGTCGTCCCGATCCTCAAGAAGTACAACTTCGACGGGATCGACATCGACATCGAGACCGGCCTCTCCGGAAGCGGCAACATCAACACGCTGTCCGCCTCCCAGGCCAACCTGGTCCGCATCATCGACGGCGTACTGGCCCAGATGCCCGCGGGCTTCGGCCTGACGATGGCCCCCGAAACCGCCTACGTCACCGGCGGAAGCGTCACCTACGGGTCGATCTGGGGCGCCTACCTGCCGGTCATCAAGAAGTACGCCGACAACGGCCGGCTGTGGTGGCTCAACATGCAGTACTACAACGGCAGCATGTACGGCTGCTCCGGCGACTCCTACCAGGCCGGTACCGTGCAGGGCTTCACCGCGCAGACCACCTGCCTCAACAACGGCCTGACCATCCAGGGCACCACCATCAAGGTGCCCTACGACAAGCAGGTGCCCGGCCTCCCGGCCCAATCCGGCGCGGGCGGCGGCTACATGGCGCCGAGCCTGGTCAGCCAGTCGTGGAACGCCTTCAGCGGCTCGCTGAAGGGCCTCATGACCTGGTCGATCAACTGGGACGGCTCGAAGAGCTGGACCTTCGGCGACAACGTCAAGTCCCTCCAAGGCCGTTGACCATCCCGGCGGGCCGGGTGACCCCGGCCCGCCGGCCCGCCGACTGGGCCGAGACCGTCCGAGCGTCTTGGTGCGGCCAGGGGGAGTTCAGATCTTGAACACTCCACGTTCTTATGGCATGTGAAATATCACATGCCATAAGCGCCAGCCGAGAACCCTCGGACGGCGCTCCTTCACGAGGAGGACGACCCCGATGAACCGCTTAGCTCTGCTCGCCGCCAGTGCCGCAGGCCTGGCCGTCTGCGCGATCACCCCGGCGAGCGCCGCCGCCCTGCCGGCCGACACGACCGGGACGGTCGTCACCTGCGGGAACTCGGGCCTCCAGGCGGGTCTGGCCACGCGGGTGTGTGCCGAGGTCACCGGTACCACCGTCGAGTTCTACGGGACGGTCGCACTGGCCGGTCCGCCCTCCCCGGGCAGCCCGGCACCCGCCGCGAAGGAACTGCTCACCACCCTGTCGGTGGATGCCGTCGGCGACACCGCGCCCCGCACGCAGTTCAAGTCGGTCGTCTTCACCGCGGCCAAAATCGAGGTGCGCGGTCTGGTCGGCACCGTCCCCTGCGGCTCGACCGTCCGCGCCACCTTCGGCGTGACCTCGTTCCCCCGCCCGGCCAGCCCGGTGGTCCACGAAGTCACCCTCACCTGCTGAGCCCCCGCCCGAACGCATGCCCCGTAGCCGCCCCCTCCCGGCGGGGGCGGCTACGGGCCCGGGAGCCCCGGAGATCCCCCGGCGGACTGGTGCTCGTAGGTTGGGCCCTCGGACAGGACACGCGGCCCGGTACGGGCAGTGGAACGAAGGGCGGGACATGCGCGGGACGGACGCGGTGGCGGTACTTGCCGAGCTCATGCCGGTTGCCGGCGGGGTGGACGAGCGGGTCGACTGGGCTGAGGTGGAGGCGGCCTGGGGGACCCGGTTCCCCTCGGACTACGTCCGTTTCATGGAGGTCTACGGGGCGGGTGTGATCAGCGACGGCATCAGCATCCTGCTGCCGTCGCTGCGGGCGGACGGGTACCCCTACAGGGACGGCCCCGGCCTGCGGCTCGAAACCGAGAACGCCCGCGAGACCTGGGAGATGGAGCGCGACGAGGCCGACTTCGACGTGGACCCCGAGTCGATCATCGCGTGGGGCGTCACCGTGGGGGCGGACATCTACTGCTGGGTGACGACGGAAGAAGACCCGGATCGATGGCCGGTCCTGGTCTGCGGGAGGCACACCAGCCCCATGATGCAGCTGCACGAACTCGGGATGGCCGAGTTCCTCCACAGGCTCCTGGGCGACGAGGCGTTTCGAGAGAACGGGATCAGCACCCTCCTGCCGGACGAAGCGTCATTCGTGCACTGGCGGAAGGCGTAGGCGGCGGCGGGACCCGGCCATGACCAACGCCCTTGCGCGTCTGCGCGAGATCGCCTCGGCGCCGGGCGAGCCCCGTCACAAGGACTGGGAGGAGGCCGAACGCGCCCTTGGTGTCGCGCTTCCCTCCGACTACAAGGAGCTCATCCGTGTCTACGGAGGGAGCAACTGGGACGACTACCTGTACGTCCTCGAGCCTGGCTGCCCGAACGAGAACTACGACCTCGTCGAATGGGCGGTGGACCGGGCCGAAGACCTGGAAGGCCTGTGGGAATTCGAAAAGAGGCCGGCCGAGGTCGAAGCGAAGGGCTCCCGGGTCGTCCCGTGGGCGACCACGGACAACGGAGACTGCCTCTACTGGCTCGTCCGGCCGGGCCTTGGGCCCGACCGGTGGACCGTGATGGTGAACGAGGCGCGCGGTGACCGTTGGGAGCACTTCGACGTCACCTGCACGCGGTTCCTCGCGGCTTCCCTCGACGGGCAGCTGCGATCGGGCATCCTCTCGTCCTCGTTCCCCCGGGCCGGCCATCAATTCCGCCGACTCGGCGCGGTGTGACGCGCGGCACGCTGTGGCCTGAGGCGTTCTCCGTGGGTATTTCCCGGTGTTAAGGTTTTGTTTGATCGATCTCGATCGCAGGATTGTTACTCCCCGAGGACGTCACCTTCGTCGCCACGCGACGCCAAGGCGGCGTGCCGTTCGAGGGGAGGCAAGGCCTGGGTAGCGCCGCGTGCGCGACCCGGGCCTTTTTTGTTGCCCTGATCCGGGCGGAAGAGATCGTGGACCGAAGCAGGATGGCAAGAGCCCCAGGATGCAAGGACGCATCATGAACACACCCGTAGCCGGACCCGGCACGCTGGCGGAGCAGATCCTCCGCGGCGTCGGTGGAGCCGGGAACATCGAGAGCCTCACGCACTGCGCGACGAGGCTGCGCTTCCAGCTCCACGACGGGTCGAAGGTCGACGCGTCCGCACTCGACGCACTCGACGGCGTCATGGCCACCGTGCCCCAGTCCGGTGACCGCCTGCAGATCGTGATCGGCGGAGCCGTCGCACGCGTCTACTCCGAGATCATGAACCTGCCGACGATGAGCGGGGGCGCCGCGCCCGCCCCGAAGTCCGACGCAGACGTCAAGGCGTCGATGCGGGCCAAGAGCCGCGGCCGCTACGCCGCGGTCGACAACTTCTTCGAGTACCTCTCCGACTCGTTCCGCCCGCTCATGGGCGTGCTGCTGGGCTCCTCGCTCATCATCGCGATCGCCTCCGTCCTCGACGCCCTCGGCTTCGTCGACTTCCGTGCCGCCGACAAGTCCGCCACCTGGGTGTTCGTCGACGCCATGTGGCGCTCGGTGCTGTACTTCCTGCCGATCATGGTCGCCTACAACGCCGCCAAGAAGCTGAAGGTCGACCCCTGGGTGGGCGCCGCGGTGATGGCCGCGGTGATGACTCCGAACTTCACCGGCATGCTCAACCCGAAGTCCGGGATCCCCGGCATCACCTGCACCACCAACGGGACGCTGGGCACCCAGGAGTGCGTGGCGCACGTGTTCGGGCTGCCGATGCAGCTGAACGACTACGGCGGCCAGGTGTTCGTGCCGCTTCTGATGGTGGCCCTGCTCGCCCTGGTCTACAAGGGTCTGCAGCGCATCTTCCCGGAGGCCGTGCACCTGGTCTTCGTCCCGTTCTTCAGCATGCTGATCATGATCCCGATCACCGCCTTCCTCATCGGCCCCCTGGGCGTCTGGGCCGGCAACGGCCTCGGCGAGGGTCTGTCCTGGCTGAACGGCAACGCCCCGATCGTCTTCGCGATCATGATTCCGCTGATCTACCCCTTCCTGGTGCCGCTGGGCCTGCACTGGCCGCTGAACGCGCTCATGCTGGTCAACATCAACACCCTGGGCTACGACTTCATCCAGGGCCCCATGGGCGCCTGGAACTTCGCCTGCTTCGGTGCGACCGCCGGTGTGCTGCTGCTCTCGCTCCGTCACCGCGAGAAGGAGATGCGCCAGACCGCCACCGGCGCCCTGGCCGCGGGTCTGCTCGGCGGCATCTCGGAGCCTTCGCTCTACGGCATCCACCTGCGCTTCAAGAGGATCTACCCGCGGATGCTCGTGGGCTGCCTCGTGGGCGGCGTGATCGTGGGCGTCATGGGCGGCGTGGACACCAAGGCCTTCGCCTTCACCTCCCTGCTGACCATCCCGGTCTTCTCCCCGATGACCACCTACGCCATCGCGATCACGGCGTCCTTCTTCGTCTCGATGGCGCTCGTGTACTTCTCCGACTTCCGCACCCCGGAGGACCGCGTCCAGGCCAACGCCGAGCGCGACGCCGCCGAGGCGGCCTCCCGCGGTGAGACCGCGGCAGCCGATGACCGCGAGCTCGTCACCGTCGGTGCGGCGGCGTCGACCGCCGGGTCCGTTCAGGAGTCCGTCTCCGTCGGTGGTGCTCCCGCCACCACCTCCGCATCCGCCCCCACCTCCACCCCCACCGCCGGGAAGGGCATCGAGCTCGCCGCGCCGGTCGCGGGCCGTGTGGTCGGCCTCGACGAGGTCGGGGACCCCGTCTTCGCCTCCCGCGCGCTCGGCGAGGGCGTCGGCATCGAGCCGGCCGACGGCCGCGTCGTCGCCCCGGTCGACGGGGAACTGATCATCGTCGCCGCCACCGGCCACGCCTTCGGCATCCGTACCGCCGACGGGGTCGAGGTACTGATCCACATCGGCATCGACACGGTGCAGATGAAGGGCGAGGGCTTCGACGTCCGGGCCGAGGCCGGCCGCCAGGTCTCCGTAGGCGACCTCCTCGTCGAGGTCGACCTCGACGCGGTGCGCGCGGCGGAGCACCCGACCGTCACCCTCATGACGGTCACCAACACGGCGGACCTCGCCTCGGTGGAGCCGCACACCGGGCAGACGGTCAGCGCCGGGGCACCCGTGGTGACCGTACGGCGGTGACGACCCTCCACCGATCCGACGCGGGCACGCGCCACCTCCGGGGGGGCGTGCCCGCGCCGGATCGGCTCGGGCGGGGGTGGCGCACGGGTGGCGCCCAATGCGGGATCATTGGGCTGAACCGGACTGTGGACGAGAAGGAGAGCAGGCGTTGAAGGCGCTGCGGGTCCTCAACAACAACGTGGTCCTCGCGCGCGACGACAAGGGCCAGGAGGTCATCCTCACCGGGCGGGGCATCGGCTTCACCTCCCGCCAGGGCAAGCCCGTCGACCCGGCGCTGATCGTCCGCGTCTTCGTCCCGGCCGACGGCCGCGACCCCGACCATCTGAGCGAGGTCCTCGCCCTCATCGACGAGGAGGTCCTGCGGGCCGTCGTGATCGCCCTCGACGAAGCCGGGATCGAAGGGCGAGAGTCCACCCGGCCGACCCTCGCCATCGCCGTCGCCGACCACGTCGCCGGGGCGCTGGACCGGGCCGCGCGCGGCATCGTCATCGAGTACCCGCTGCGCGCGGAGGTCGAGGCCCTGTACGCCACCGAGTACCTCCAGGCGCAGCGCCTGCTGGAGGCGATCAACGAGCGCGTCGACCCGCGACTGGAGGCCTCCGAGGCGATCGCGCTCGCGTTGCACCTGGTCAACGCGGGCTTCTCCACGGGCGACCTGTCCTTCACGTACACGATGACCGGTGTCATCCAGCAGATGCTCGCCGTGGTGAGGGAGCGGTACGGGCTGTCGGTCTCGCAGGAGTCCATGAGCGCGGCGCGGTTCATCACCCACGTGCGGTACCTCTTCGTGCGGATCCAGCAGCACCGCCAGCTGAAGGGGCACGAGTCCACCATCGGCCAGGGCATCCGCCTGCACTACCCGGAGGCGACCCGCACCGCGCAGCAGCTGGCGACGATCGTCGAGCTTCGCCTGGGGCAGCACCTGAGCGACGACGAGGTCTCCTACCTGGCACTCCACGTGGCCCGGATGACCACGGAACCGGACGACGCCGCCGTCTGATGCCGCGGGCCGGCGGACCGCACCCGCGCGGCGAGGCCTCGAGGACGGACAGGATCCCAGTCCGGATCCGGCGCCCACCGCCCGGGTACGGTGGGGAATGATCCCCTCCAGGACTCCTGACCAGCCAGGACCTGCCAGAGAACCGAAAGGCGAAGGATGAACCACACCCTCAACGGAGACGGCGTCGAGATCACCGACGCGCTGCGCGCGTTCGTCGACGAGAAGCTCGCCAGGCTCGACGGGCAGGGCAACGAGACCATCAGCGCTCGGGTGACCCTCAAGAGCAGCGGCTCGGAGCAGACCGCCACGGGCGCCCTCCACGTGGACGGCCAGGACCTCACCCCCATCACCGCGGCGGCCTCCGACATGCACGTGGCCGTCGACAAACTGGCCGAAAAGCTCTATCTGCAGGTCAGGAGGCACACGCAGCGGGAGTACGGACGCCCCAGGTAGTCAAGAAGGCCTCCGCGTTGTTCACGTACGACGCATCGGGCGGGAGGGCAGCGCGGTCCGCGTTCGCCCGGCCTGGTGCCTGGACCGATCGGTAGATCTCCCGACGCGCAGGCGGCGTCGCCACCCCACTGTCGAGCACCTCACCGGCCCGCACCCGGCCCTCCGTGGCTGTGAGTTGGCTGTGAAGCGACGTGCGCGAGGGGTGTGGGGTGCAGGAGGATTGCCGACAAGTTCTATATTCGTACGAACCATCCACGCGCGGCCCTGCTGCGGTGACCAGGGGGACGACTGCGATGGCTGACACCGACACGGCTCCGGGTACCCGGGAGGAATCCCGGAACACCCGCAAAGTGCGAAGGCAGGCGCAGAATCGCAGGCGTCTGGGCATAGGCGTGGCGGTGGTCGCCCTGGGCGGGGCCGCCGCGGCCGCGTACGCGTTCACCGTGGGCGGCTCCTCGGGGGCCACCGGGCGCGACGCGAAGCTCGCGGCCCCGGGCGGTGCGGCCGACGAGGCCGCCGCCGCGAAGGGCCCGGGGGAGGCTTGGGACGGCAAGGTCAAGGTGCTGGGGGACGGCTCCACCTCCTACACCGGGCCGCAGCCGGGACAGCTCAAGCCCGAGCGGCTCAAGCCCGGCGAGAAGCCGCCGCAGTTCGTGGTGTTCTCCTGGGACGGGGCCCTGGAGGGCGACGACCACCTCTTCTCGCACTTCCGTCAGGTGGCGCAGGAGAACAAGGCCCACATGACCTTCTTCCTCACGGGCATCTACCTGCTGCCGGAGAACAAGAAGATGCTCTACCGCCCGCCCCAGCACAGCCAGGGCTCGGCCGCCATCTCCTACCCGACCGTCCCGCACGTGAAGTCCACGCTGGAGCAGCTGCGCGGCGCCTGGGCCGACGGCGACGAGATCGGTTCGCACTTCAACGGGCACTTCTGCGGGCCCAAGGGAGGCGGGGACTGGAGCACCGCCGAATGGAAGAGCGAGATAGACCAGACGTACGCGTTCGTGAAGGACTGGAAGACCAACACCGGTTTCACCAAAGAGGCGCCCCTGCCCTTCGACCCGGACCGGGAAGTCGTCGGCGGCCGCGCGCCCTGCCTGGAGGGCCAGAAGAACCTCCTGACCGCGATCAAGCCGTACGGCTGGCGCTACGACGCGAGTTCCGCGGGAGACTTCCAGCTGTGGCCGTCCAAGCAGGCGGACATATGGAACTTCCCCCTCCAGCTGGTTCCCTTCCAGGGCAAAGAGCTTCAGGTCCTCTCCATGGACTTCAACTTCCTCTACAACCAGTCGGGCGACAAGACCCAGGGCGACCCGGCGAAGTTCGCGGCCTGGCGGGCACAGACCCGGGCCTCGTACCTCAACGGCTTCAACCGCGTCTACAACGGCAGCCGGGCGCCCATGTTCATCGGCAACCATTTCGAGGACTGGAACGGTGGCATCTACATGAAGGCCATCGAGGACGTGATGAAGGACGTCTGCCCGCGCCAGGACGTCCGCTGCGTGTCGTTCAAGGAGCTGGCGGACTGGCTCGACGCCCAGGACCCGAAGGTCCTTGCCCAACTGCGCATGCTCGACCCCGCGCAGGCGCCGGACTGGACCACGCTGATCAAGTAGTCGGGCTCGGCGGGGGCTCCGGATCGCGCTGGGGGAAGCGGCCCCGGAGCCCCGCCGCTCCGGCCTACTTCACCGCTTTGATGTAGTCGGCCCACAGGCGCACCGCCCGATCGCTGGCGGGCGTGCCCGGGGCGTCGCCGCCCAGCCCCGTCAGCGGCAGCGGGACCAGGTCGGTCAGCGACATCCGGTAGACCACCACGGCCGTCGACTCGCCCTCGGTATTGGCCACGAACCAGCCCGCCGTGTTCGCCGGGGTCGTTCCGGTCTTGCCCGCCGCACCGGGGTGCGCCTTGCCCGCTGTCTTCGCCGATCCCGCGGTGACGGCGTCCCGCATGGCGTCCGTCACCGCGCGGGCGGCCTTGGCCGTCGTGGCCCGGACCGGCTCCGGCACATCGAGCGTCACGGCGGTGCCATTGCGGGTGACCGAGCGGACCGAGTAGGGGTCGGTGTGCGCGCCTTCGGTGGCGAAGGTCTCGTAGGCGCCGGCCATCCGGATCGCACTGGGCGTCGAGTTCTCCCCGAGGGCGAACTGCGGAATCCGTGGCCCCAGGCTGGCTCCGAGCAGGCCCATGCGCTCGGCGAAGACGTCCACCCGGTCGAGGCCCACGTCGAGCCCGAGCTGGAGCATGGGGGTGTTGACGGAGTCGGCGACGGCCTGGCGCAGGGTCACCTGGCCCCAGTTGCGGCCACCGTCGTTGAGCCCCTTCACCACCTTGCCGCTGCGGTCCCAGTACGGGCCTTCGGGCGTCTGCACGGTGACCTCGTCGTTGCCGTCGTACGTGGTGGAGGCGGAGACGGGCGTACGGTCCTTGCCGCGCGTGCGCAGCACTCCTTCGTCGAGCGCGGCGGCATAGACGATCGGCGTGAACGCCGTGCCCGCCGGAATCGTCGTCGCGTTCGACTCGTTGAAGCCCTGCTTGCGGTAGTCGGGGCCCCCGTACACGGCGAGCAGCCTGCCGTCCGGGGCCACGCTCGCCGCACCGATCTTCGCGTTCTTGTCGGTGTTGGGGCGGCGATCGGCATCGAACCCCTTCTGGGCGTCCTGCACGGCGGCGGTCAGGGCCGCCATGCGCGACTTGTCGAAGGTCGTGTAGATCTGGTAGCCGCCGAGGTCGAAGTCGGAGTCCTGGATGTGGCCGGCCTTGACCGCGTAGGCCTTGGCCAGTTCGACCAGATACCCCTCCTGCGCACCGGCGGTGCCGGGGAGGGACGCGGCCGAGGGCTCGGGGAACGTCGTGTACGTGGCGCGCTCGGCCCGCGAGAGGTTGCCGGTCGTGACCATGCGGTCCAGGATCCAGCTCCACCGTTCGACGGCCCGGTCGTGGTTCTCCTTGCTGATGGAGGGGTCGTAGAGCCCGGCGCCCTTGAGGAGGGAGGCCAGGAAGGCGCCCTCGCTGGCATTGAGCTGCGAGACGTCCTTGCCGTAGTACGCCTGGGACGCGCGCTGGATGCCGTAAGTGCCTCGGCCGAACCAGCTGGTGTTGAGGTAGTCCTGCAGGATCTGCTTCTTGGGCCTCTGGTTGTCCAGCTTCACCGCGAGCAGGAGTTCGGTGAACTTCCGGGAAACGGTGCGGTCCTGGCTGAGGTAGGCGTTCTTCACGTACTGCTGCGTGATGGTGGACCCGCCCTGGGTCTCGCCACCCGTCACCGTGGCGCCCAGGGCGCGCAGGACGCCGGAGGGCGAGACTCCGGGATCCGAGTAGAAGCTCGCGTTCTCGGCGGAGAGCACGGCGCCCTGGACGTTCTTGGGTACTTTGTCGAGCGGCATCTCCTGCCGGCTGACCCAGCCCGTCCGGGCCATCGTGGAACCGTCGGCCCAGTAGTAGACGTTGTCCTGCTGCGTGGCGAAGTGGTTGAGGTCCTCGGGTACGTCGGTGGTCGCGTACGCGTAGGTGATGAAGCCGCCCAGGCCTATGAACAGGTAGAGGCAGGCGCCCAGCCACTGACGCCAGGAGGGTATCCACCGTCGCCAGTCGGTGCGGCCCGGCCTCGGGAAGGCGGGCCGCAGGCGCCGCAGTTGCGTCCGCGCCACGGCGGCGGCGGGTGCGAGGCCACTGAGGCGGCCGGCCCCGGCGCGGGGCCGACGGCGCACCCCGGTCTTCCCCCGGAAGCCCGACACCGCTCCGTCGCCGCCCTGCGGAGCGGCCCGCCGCCTGCCCCGCGATCGCCCCTTTGAGGCCGAGTCCTGCCCACCCACTCCGAACGCCCCCTGTGCTGTGCTTCTTCCCGCCCACCCTAGGTGCACATGCTGTGAAGCCGTCCGGCAGGTGGCCGACGATCGCCGCAGGCCCGGGGGATCGCCGGTGAGAAACGGAGGCGGTAAGCCCGGTGGGCGAGGCGACTCCTGTCGGGCGGCCGGAGGCGAGGAGGAACGGAACCAAATGGTCGACCAGTTGTGCGAAACTTCCGTCCCCCGGTTTATGTGGACCGGGTGACAAAGGGGAAAACACAGTGATACCCAAGAGGTTCAGGCCCGCTGCCATCGCGGCCCTGACCGTGGCCCTGGTGTCCGGCAGCATGCTCGCCTACTCCGCGACCGCGGTGAGCGGGCCCCGAGCGGCCGACCGTGCCACTACCGACACCTTCGCCGGCATAGCCGACGACGTCCTCTCCCAGCGCACGCAGGCGCTGGTCGACGACCAGTCAGGGAGCCACGGCTCCGGCAGGACCGGCACGAAGACCCGCCTGTCGGCCCAGTTGAAGAAGGATGAGGACGCCGCTCTCCAGTCGCTGCGGGCACGCAAGACGCGACTGGCGGAACTCGGCGAGGCCTACACGGGCGCCGAGACCCACGTGGTCGTGGACCGTGCCACGGTCACCGGCGGGAAGGCGACCGTCCAGATCACCGAGCAGACCACGCTCACCTACAAGAAACTGCGGGGCGACGAGCCGGCGACCACCGACATCGGGACGCGGTACGAGCTGACCCTCACCAGCAAGAAGGGCGGCTCCTGGGAGCTGGCCTCGATCAAGTCCCAGAACAACGGCCCCGTCGCCGTCAACGAGCCCCTCGCGGCCAAGGTGAGCGCCGTGAAGGACGACGGCAACCAGTATCCGCAGGGCACGCCCGCAGCCACCAAGTACCCGGCCACGCCGAAGCCCAAGGCGAAGACCGGCGGCGCGTACGACTACGCCGCCATGGCGAAGTACGCGGAGAAGTACTGGAGCAACTACAACCCGGCGTACCGGAAGTTCAACGGAGCCGGGGGCGACTGCACCAACTTCATCAGCCAGGCGCTGAAGGCGGGCGGCTGGAAGAACGTCTCCGGCACCACGTCGGACTACCGGAACTGGTGGTACGACGGCGCCCAGCAGACCGACTCGTGGGTCGGCGCGAACGAGTGGTCGTGGTTCACCCTCTCCAACGAGCGGGCCACCAACCTGGCCAACGTCTACCAGGCGGACGTCGGGGACATCCTTCAGGTGGACTTCAACAAGGACGGGTCGAAGGACCACTCGATGATGGTGACTTACCGCAGCAGCGCCGGAATGCCGTACGTCACCTACCACTCCACCAACACCTACCGGAAGTCGCTCGCGAGCCTCATCGCGTCCTACCCGGACGCGATCTACTACGCGTACCGCACCTGACCGGTGACCTTCGGCTTCTCCCGCCGCGGCACCCTTGCGGCGGGAGAAGCCGAAAGGCCCCGGACGTCGCCCCGTGATCGTGATCGACGCCACCCCCGGGGAGTCGACGCCGCCCGGACGGCCGTGGCATCGTCACGGCAGAGCGGCGGTCCTGCCGCGCACGAGCGGATGGGGGCGGGCAGTGAGCACGGAGGCGTTCGAGGAGATCACCACCGAGGGGGAGTTGCGCGAGCTGCTCGGCGAACCCACCCCCGTGGCCCTCAGCAAGGAACGGCGGACGCTGCACGAGCACCACAGGCAGTGGCTCGCGCACTCCCCGCTCTGCCTGATCTCCACCTCCGGCGCCGACGGCACCTGTGACGTCTCGCCCAAGGGCGACCCGGCCGGCTTCGCCAAGGTCCTCGACGACACCACCCTCGTGATCCCGGACCGCCCCGGAAACCGCCGTGCGGACGGCTACCGCAACATCCTCACCAACCCCCACGTCGGTCTGCTCTTCCTGATCCCGGGCCGCGGCGACTCCCTGCGCGTCAACGGCAGGGCCCGGCTGCTGCGCGAGGCGCCCTTCTTCGACGACCTGACCGTCAAGGGGCACCGCCCCACGCTCGCCCTCCTCGTGGAGATCGAACAGGTCTACTTCCACTGCTCCCGGGCCTTCGTGCGCTCCGCGCTGTGGAAGCCGGAGACCTGGAACCCGGACGCGGCTCCCTCCAGGGCGAGGATCTCGAAGAGCCTGGAGCGCACGCACGAGTCCCTGGAGGAGCTGGAGCGCTACTACGGGCCCTCGTACGAACAGAAGGACATGTACATCTGACCGGGTGGCTGCCGGGGCCGGACGGGCCACGGCCGGCCGACGCACGGACGTGTCGCCGTCGGCGCCGGTACGGCCCCTGTCATGGTGGGCCACCGGCCCTGTCGTGGCGGGCCGCCGCGCTCCGTCTTCCCGGGAGGTACCTCCGTGTCCCGACGCCCGTCCGGCCGCGCCCGCCGGATCCGCTCGTCGCTGCGCCTCGCCGCAGCCGCCGCCGTGTGCGGCGCCGTGCTCGGCGGGTCGGTGCAGCCCGCACAGGCCGGAGCGGACCGCAACCCGCCGCCGGGGGCCTCGCTCCATCAGGAGCTGCGGGAGCTGGTGGAGCGGCCCGACGGGCCGCCCGGAGTCATCGCCGTCCTGCGCGAGGGCGACCGTACGGAGGTCTACCGGGCGGGCGTGGCCGACGTGGAGAGCGGCCGACCGCCGAGGGCGACCGACCACATGCGCATCGCCAGCGTCGCCAAGGCCTTCAGCGGAGCGGTGGCACTGGGGCTCGTCGACCGCGGCCGGCTGCACCTGGACGACACGATCGGCGAGGTGCTGCCCGGCCAGCCGGACGCGTGGCGCCGGGTGAGCCTGCGTCAATTGCTCAACCACACCAGCGGGTTGCCGGACTATTCGGCTTCCCAGGGGTTCATCGACATCATCTCCGAGGACCCCCGCCACCACTTCGATTCCCGGCACCTGCTGGAGTTCGTGGCCGACGACGGCCTCGAATTCCGGCCGGGCAGCCGCTACCAGTACTCCAACTCCGACAACATCGCCGTCGCCCTCATGGCCGAGGCCGTCACCGGACGCCGGTACGAGGCACTGCTGCGCGAGCTCGTGTACGAGCCGCTGGGCATGGATGCCACGAGCCTGCCGCAGGGATACCGGCTGCCCGCGCCCTTCCTCCACGGCTACCAGATCGATCCGCAGGCCGGACCCGTCGACGTCAGCGAGGCCGTGGGCGCCTCGGGGGCCTGGGCGGCCGGGGGCATCGTCTCGACACCGAAGGACCTGACCGCGTTCATCCGGGGCTACGCGGGCGGCGCGCTCGTCTCGGACCGCATCCGGCGGCAGCAGTTCACCTTCATCCCCGCCGCCCCGTCCCAGCCCCCCGGCCCCGGCCGCAGCGAGGCGGGCCTGGCGATCTACCGCTACACCACGCGCTGCGGAGCGGTGTACGGCCACACGGGCAACACCTCCGGTTACACGCAGCTGGTGGCGGCCACGGCGGACGGCCGGCGCTCGCTGACCTTCTCGATCACCACGCAGACCTCCCTCAACAGCAACCCGGACCTGCTCGCACGGGTCCGGGAGGTCCAGGAGGACTTCGTCTGCGCCCTGCTGCGCAAGTGACGCGGACGGCCCGGCCCGCCCCGTTCCCAGAGGGTGCGATGTCCACACGAATGGGGCAAGCTGGGTGAGGTGGCGGGCGCGGGGCGGGGCGTAGGGCGCAGTGGCGGCAGAGTGGCAAGGAAGGCTCTTCGTGAACGTTTCGGCAACCGGCCGTCCCGCACGCGCATCCCGGCGCAGGATGCGGACGGCCACCCTGCTGTGCGCGGCGGTGGCCATGACGGCCGCCGCGATCCCGGGAGCCGCGGTCGAGGCGTCCGCGCACGTCGGCGCGGTGCCGTCGGTCCGGAGCCTGGATCCACTGGATCCGGTCGTGGTGGTCGACTGTTTCTCCCAGGCCCAAATGCGCCCCGAGGAGTACCTCCTGGCCTGCGGTGACGGCAACAACCGCCTCGTCGGCCTCCGCTGGGACACCTGGGGGACGAGGACCGCGACGGCCACCGGCACCGACATGGTGAACGACTGCCGCCCCTACTGCGCGGCCGGCCGTTTCCGCGCCTACCCGGTAACGGTGACCTTGAGCAATCCGCAGGCCTGGCCCGAGCACCCCGACGTCCAGCGCTTCACCACGATCCGGCTCCTGTACACCGACACCGCACCGGACCCGGTACCGAAGGACGTGACCTACAAGCTCGTGTACTGAGCGCCGTCGGAGACGATCTAGGCCGATACGGCGAGGCGTTCCTCCGCCGCGGCGATGGCTTCGTGGGTCGTGGTCCGGCCCATCAGCACGCACAGGGTGTAGGCGGTGTCGTCCATGGCCTGCAGGGCCGCCGGGTCCTGCGGCGAGGCGGCGAGGAGGGCCTGGCATCCGCGCAGTCGGGTCAGGACCTCCTCGGTCCGGGCGGGGTTCGGCACGAGCCCGGCCCTGGCCGGCCGGTGCGCGGGGGCGGGGGTGCGGGCGGCCCGGATGGCGTGGCGCAGGGCGCGTTCGAGGGGGGCGGGCAGCGGGGTGCTGCGCGAGGCCCACATCGCGACGGCCAGGTCTTCGGTGGCGACCTCGGCGTGATCGGCGGCGGTCGTGAGGATCCGCAGGGCGTCACGGGCCGAGCAGGGGGTCCTGGCCATGAGCACTCCGACCGCCCAGGTGGTCGCCGACTCGGGCACCGGGTGCCCGGGGGTCCGGGGGGCGGCGGTGGTGGGGCGCGTCGGATCTTCGAGTCTCGGCACAGGGGTCCCTTAAGTCCAGGGCGGCAGGGCGGTGAGGTGGTCCGCGTAGGGAAGGTAATCCTGCTGGCCCTGCATGCGGCACGAGTTGCACTAGTGTCCGGCACTCTCGTGGGCCCCCGGCCCCTCGAGTCCGGGCGGACCCCGGCTAGACGGCCTGGACGGGACCGGCGACGCTGAACTCCGCGCCGTCGGGGTCCCGCAGCGTGACCTCGCCGGGCACGGGACCAGAGCCGGTGCCGGACACCGTGCTGGCGCCCAGGCCGAGGGCGGCCCGCACCGCGGCTTCGAGGTCGGGCACCCGGAAGTGCACGTGCCAGCGGGGCCGCAGCTGCGGGTCGGGGGCCTCGGCGAGCGTCCCGCCGTGCAGGCGGGCCACCGTACGGCCCGCGTGGCGCAGCAGGATGCGGTCGCTCTCCTCGACGTACGCGACCTCGCAGCAGCCGGCATGGTCGCACGCCCACTCCAGGACCTCGCCGTAGAAGATGGCGGCGTCGAAGGCGTTCCTGGTGCGAAGTTCGAGCCAGGCCGGGGCGGCCTCCGCGCCCATGCCCCAGTCGGGGATGGCATCGCCCTGCCAGATCCCGAAGACCGCCCCGTCGAGGTCGGCGGCGAGCGCGGCCCGTCCGGTACCGAAGTGCAGGGGGCCGACGGCGACGGTCGCGCTGCGTTCGCGGATGCGTGCCGCCGTGACATCGCAGTTGTCCACGGCGAAGTACGGGGTCCAGGCTTCGGGGACCGTGAGCTCCGGAGGGCGGGCGCCGATGCCGGCCACCGGGACCCCGTCGCTGAACCCGACGGCGAACGCCTCCCCGAGATGGGCGGGCCCGAATTCCCAGCCGAGCACCGCACCGTAGAACTCCTGTGCCGTGCGGAGGTCGCGGGCCAGCAGGCTGACCCAGCAGGGTGCGCCGAATGTCTCGTGACTCGATGTCGACACGATGGTCAACCCCATC
The DNA here is from genome assembly GCF_057834465.1 of Streptomyces sp. GL_140. NCBI lineage: Bacteria > Bacillati > Actinomycetota > Actinomycetes > Kitasatosporales > Streptomycetaceae > Streptomyces > Streptomyces sp. GL_140. The sequence continues at coordinate 804,736 of NZ_CM174404.1, read as the reverse complement.
CGCTGGTGCGCCCCCGGGATCCCCTCCCACGGTACTCGTGGGCGCTCCCGGAGGCGGTGGGTAGTCGTGTGGACGCGGTCCGTCAGGTGCGGAGCAGGCTGTTGGAGCCGTCGTGCGCGTCGGCTCCCTCGTCGTTGAACCAGTAGTCGCCCGCGGCCAAGTAGCGGAAGACGTGCGTGCTGCTGCCGGGCAGGGCGACGGTGACCGCCCGCATGCCGTCCTTGCGCGGCCGCAGCTCGTGCGTGCCCGGCTGCCAGCCGTTGAAGTCGCCCACCACACTGACCGCTCCGGGCGGGGTGTCCGCCGGCAGGACGAAGGTGATCTCCGTCTGGTCCTTGCCGCCGTTGCGGCGCTTGCGTTCGAGCACGGGAGGGCTCCTGCCGAGTGGGGAAATGTCCGCAACATCCTCGTGCCGGGGCGGGGCGGGCCCCGCGACGACACGGCGACACGGCGCACGGGCACCCGGGCGGCGGAGCGCGAACGGGGACGCGGGGGTGTGCGGAGGCTGCCGTCCGGGTGGGGCGGGGGGAGGATGAGAGGAGATCGGCAGGGGGCCGGCGAGGAACAGGACCGTCGGCCCGGGATCCCCCCGCGGTGCGTGAAGGAGGTCCGGTCATGGTCGTGTCCGAGGCGTTCCGGGCCGGGTCCGGACCGGTGGGAGTGGTCCCGTCCGAGCCCGGCGGTCTGCTGGACGTGCTGAGCGTGGCCGCGGTGGTACTGGACGCCGAGGGACGGATCACGTTGTGGAGCCCTCAGGCCCAGGACCTCTTCGGCTGGTCCGCCAAGGAGGCGCTGGGCCGGTACGCGGCCGAGCTGCTGGTCGCCGAGGAGTACGTCGACCTGGTCCTGGAGCTGTTCGCCAAGGTCATGGCCGGTGGCGGTGCCTGGGCCGGGGTGTTCCCGGTGCGGCACAAGGACGGCTCCACCAGGCTGGTGGAATTCCGCAACATGCGGCTGCTGGACGAGCGCGGAGCCGTGTACGCCCTGGGGATCGCCTGCGACGAGGCCGTACTGCGCGGTGTGGAGCGCGACCTGGCCCTGTCGGTGCGGCTGGTGGCGCAGTCCCCGTTCGGGCTCGCGGTGCTGGACACCGACCTCCGCTACGTCCTGGTCAACCCGGCGCTGGAGCGGATCAACGGCCTGCCCGCCGAGAAGCACCTCGGCCGCACCGTCCGCGAGGCGCTGCCGTTCCTGGACATCGACGTGATCGAAGCCTCCATGCGCCGGGTCCTCGACACCGGTGAACCCCTGCTGGACCAGTTCGCCGTCGGACGCACCCCCGCCGATCCGGACCACGACCACGCCTGGTCGGGCTCGTACTACCGGCTGGAGGACCCCGGCGGCCGGGTGATCGGCGTCGCCCTGTCGGTGGTGGACGTCACCGAAAGCCACCGCGCGGCCACGGAGGCGGCCGAGGCCCGCAGGCACCTGGACCTCATCGCCCGGGCATCGGTGACCGTCGGGACCACCCTGGACCTGGAGCGCACGGCCCGCGAACTCGCCGACCTCGTCGTGGCCGACCTGGCCGACGTCGCCTCCGTCGACGTCCTCGACTCGGTCCTGGAAGGCGGAGTGACCACGGCGCCCGGCCCGGTGTCCGGCCGGGCCCTCTTCAGGGCCCTGGCGGTCGCGGCGGCCTACGAGACGGACGCCGTCCGCGCCGCCGATCCGGTGGGGGAGCGCACCACCTACCCCGTCGAACGGCTGGTGACGCGCTGCGTGAGCACCGGTCGTCCCGTCCTGGTGGCGCACGTGACCCGGCCCGATCTGGCGCACATCGCGCGCGACGAGGCCGCCGCGGACCTCCTCGCCCACGAGGGCGTGCACTCGTACCTGGCCGTGCCCCTGACCGCCCGCGGACAGGTCCTCGGGGTGCTGGGCCTGCTGCGCACCCGCAACCCGCTCCCCTTCACCCAGGACGACGTCGCCCTGGCCGGCGAGCTGGCAACCCGCGCCGCCATCGCCATCGACAACGCCCGCTGGTACCAGCACGCCGCGGACACCGCCCTCACCCTCCAGCGCCACCTCCTGCCGCACCCACCGCCCCAGGCCACCGGACTGCAGATCGCCTACCGCTACCAGCCCGCGGCCGTGGCCAGCGGAATCGGCGGCGACTGGTTCGACGCCGTCCCCCAGGCCGGCGACAAGACTGCCCTCGTCGTCGGCGACGTCATGGGACACGGCGTCCACGCCGCGGCCACGATGGGTCAGCTGCGCACGGCCACCCGCACCCTCGCCGATCTCGACCTGGACCCGGCCCGGGTCCTGCGCCACCTCGACCACATCACCGCCGGACTGGACCAGACCATCGCGACCTGCGTGTACGCCGCCTGGGACCCGCACCGCTCCCACTGCCGCCTCGCCCTCGCCGGCCACCCGCCACCCGTCCTCGTACGGTCGGGACGGGACCCCGAACTGCTCGACCTGCCCGCGGGCGTGCCGCTGGGCGCGGGCGGCCTCGGCGGCTCCCCCTTCCGGACCACGGTCCTCGACCTGGTCCCCGGAGACCGGCTGATCCTGTACACCGACGGCCTCGTCGAAACCCGCGAGGAGTCCCTGGACGACCGCCTCGACCTCCTCCTCGGCCTCCTCGCCGATCCCCGTCTCTCCCCGGAGCGGACCTGCGACCGGCTGCTGGCGGCACTGCGGCACCCCGACGCCGCCGATGACGTCGCGCTGGTCATCGCCCACGTGTGCCCCACCGGGATGTGACGCCGGGTGTGACGCCGAGGTGGTGCCGGTGGGGGGACTTCGGAACCCCGACGAACGGCCGACCGCGCCCTCGCCGATCTCCGGCAATCGGCCGACTCGCGAAACCGCTACCGCAACTGCCGCCCCCGCTGGGGTATACGTCGGACGGGGCTTACCCGATGCCGGCTGAGGGAGTGGTTGCCGTGGAGCGTACGGGCTGCTGTGTCGTGGGAGGCGGGCCCGCCGGGATGGTGCTGGCGCTGCTGCTGGCGAGGGCCGGGGTGGAGGTCACCGTGCTGGAGAAACACGGCGACTTCCTGCGCGACTTCCGCGGCGACACCGTCCACCCGTCCACCCTGTCGCTGCTCGACGACATCGGCCTCGCCGAGCGGTTCGCCCGGCTGCCGCAGCGGCGGGTGACCTCGGTGCAGCTGCCCATCGGAGCCGACCGCTCCCTGGTCACGGTCGGGAACATCGCGGCACTGCACGGCAAGTACAACTACATCGCGATGGTGCCGCAGTGGGACCTGCTCGACCTGCTCGCCGACGAGGCGGGCAAGGAGCCCTCCTTCCAGCTGCGCAGGAACACCGAGGCGACGTCCTTCCTGATGGAGCGCGGCCGCGTCGCGGGCGTGCGGTACCGCACGGCGGACGGCGCCACCGGCGAGCTCAGGGCCACGCTCACCGTGGCCTGTGACGGCCGCGGATCGTTCGCCAGGACGTTGCCCGAGCTCGGCCTGGAGAGCTTCCCCTGCCCGATGGACGCCTGGTGGTTCCGGCTGCCGCGCCACGAGGACGACCCCAGCGGGCTCGTGGGGGGCCTGGGCGAACGGTTCTTCAGCGCACTCATCGACCGCGGCGACTACTGGCAGATCGCGGGGCTCATCCCCAAGGGAACCGATGCCGAGCGCCGCGCCGAGGGACTGGACCGTTTCATGGCCCAATTCACCCAGGCCGTCCCGTGGTTGACCGACCGGGCGCACTCGGTCACCTCCTGGGACGAGGTCAAGCTGCTCGACGTACGGCTGGACCGGCTCCGGCGCTGGCACCGACCGGGCCTGCTGTGCATCGGCGACGCCGCCCACGCCATGTCGCCGGTCTTCGGCATCGGCATCAACCTCGCCGTGCAGGACGCGGTGGCCGCGGCACGCCACCTGGTGGGACCGCTGCGCGCGGGGAGCGTGGGGCTCCACGACGTACGCGGCGTACAGCGCCGCCGCATGCCCACGACCCTGGCGACCCAGGGCCTGCAACGCCTGGCCCACGCCCAGGTCATCGAACCCCTGCTGGCCGGGCGCGTCGCCTTCGGCGACCCGCAGCGGGCGAAGCGGCTGACGGAGCTCGTCACCGACTCGCGGTGGCTGAACCGGGTGCCGGCCTACTTCATCGGGTACGGGGCCCTGCGCGAGCGGCCCCCGAAGGAATCGCTCCGCGGCACCTCCGAGGCACGGGAGACGTCATGAACGAGGAACCGGTCCTCCTCCCCTACACCGACCCGGCCTTCGTCGCCGACCCGTTCCCGCTGTACCGGCAACTGCGCGAGGACGGCCCGGTCCGCCGGGTCGTCATCGCGGGCGGCCTGGAAGCCTGGCTCGTCACCCGCTACGAGGACGGGCTCGCGGCCCTGTCCGACTCCCGCCTCAGCAGCGACGTGCGCGACACCTCCGACCCCCGGCTCCTGAAGCAACTGCCCGATGCGGAGCACGCGGCGATGCTCGGCAACATGGTGCACAGCGATCCGCCCGACCACACGCGCCTGCGCCGCCTGGTCTCCAAGGCGTTCACCGCCCACCGCGTGGCCGACATGGAGTCGCGCGTCCAGGCCGTCACCGACCGGCTGCTGGACGCGGTCGTGGAGGCCGGCCGCGCCGACCTCGTCGCGGACCTCGCGCTGCCGCTCCCGGTCACGGTCATCGGCGAACTGCTCGGGGTACCGGTGGACGAGCGGCACGAGTTCCAGCACTGGACCGACCGCATGATGACGCGGGGCGCGGAGCCGCCGGACCCCGCCGTGGTGAACGAGGCGTGGGAGCACATGCGCGCGTACATCACCGAACTCGTCCGCGCCAAGCGGGCGGACCCCGGCGAGGACCTGCTCAGCGCCCTCGTCAGCGCCCGGGACGAGGAACAGCGGCTGAGCGAGGACGAGCTCGTCGCGATGGTGTTCCTGCTGCTGGCAGCCGGCTACATCACCACGGTCAACCTGATCGGCGGCGCCGTCGCCATGCTGCTCGCCCACCCCGACCAGCTCGACCTGCTGCGCCGCGATCCCGGCCTGCTGCCGGGCGCGATCGAGGAGTTCCTGCGCTACGACGGCCCGGTCAGCCCCGGCATCGCCCGGTTCGCGCGCGAGGACGTGGAGATCGCGGGCGTGCGCATCACGCGTGGCGAGACCGTGCTGATCGGCTCGGCCCTCGCCGACCGGGACCAGGAGCGGTTCCCGGATCCCGACCGCCTGGACATCACCCGGCCGGACAACGCCCACCTGGCGTTCGGGCACGGCATCCACTACTGCCTGGGCGCCCCACTGGCCCGCCTGGAGGGCCGGATCGCCATCGGCACCGTCCTGCGGCGCCTGCCCGGCCTCGCCCTCGCGGTCCCCCCGGTGGAGATCCCCTGGCGCCCCGGCGGCCTGCGAGGGCCCCTGACCCTGCCGGTGACGTTCACCCCGGGCGGCTAGGCCGTGAATCGGACGGGGGCCTGGAAGCGGGCCTTGCGGGCGGCGCGGCGGAAGACCGTGAGGACGGCGGGGCCCGCGAGGGCGATGCAGACGAGGTTCGTGACGGCGCGCCCGGTGTCCCAGCCGAGGGAGGTGGCCAGGTCGAAGGCGAGGTAGCGGTGGAACTGCTCGGTGAAGGGGAGGCCGGGCAGGTACGCGATCGAGCTGTTGGGGTCCAGGGAGAAGGGCCAGAAGGAGAGGTTCAGGAGGAAGCCGAAGAGGTAGCCCGAGAGGGAGCCGTAGGCGGCGAGCATGATGACTTCGCGGCGGCCCGTCGCCTTGGGGAGGAAGCCGGCGAGCATGCCCACGAAGGCGCAGCCGAACATCTGGTACGGCATCCACGGCCCGACCCCACCGGTGATGAGGGCGGAGGCGAAGAGGGAGGTGCAGCCCAGGGTGAAGCCGAAGCCCGGCCCGAAGACGCGGCCGGCGAGAACGAGGACGAAGAACACCGTCTCGATGCCCGCCGTGCCGGCGCCGAGCGGGCGGACGGCCGCGTTCACGGCGGACAGGACGCCGAGCATGGCGAGGGCCTTGGAGTCGATGCCGCCCTCGGCGATCTCGGAGCTCACGACGCACAGCACGATCACGAGCAGCACGCCGAAGATCAACGGTGGCGCGTAGTTCGAGCCGAACTTGCCGGGCGCCACGAGGAACGGCCAGAAGAACGCGACCGCACCGAGGAAGGCCGCCATCCCGATGACGAGGCCCGCGCGCGGGCCGATGCGGATGGCGGTCGCGCGCCCGGTCATGAGGGTGAGTCCGTTCGGCCGGTGCCGGGGAGCACGGCGGCCACCTGGGCGACGGTGAGGTAGGGGAGGGGCGCGAGGATCTTCGCCGTCTGCGGGGCGAAGACCGGCGAGGCGACGATGACTTCGGTGGTGGGACCGTCGGCGACGAAGTCTCCCTCGGCCATGACGACGACGCGGTCCGCGGCGCGTGCCACGAACTCGACGTCGTGGGTGGAGATCATGACGGCGCGGCCTTCGGCGGCGAGTTCGTCGACGATCCGGACGAGCTGTTCCTTGGCCTGGTAGTCGAGACCGCGGGTGGGCTCGTCAAGCAGCAGCACCCTGGGAGCGGCGGCCAGTTGGATGGCGAGGACCAGGGCCAGCTTCTGGCCCTCCGACAGGTCGCGCGGGTGCGTCGTGTCCGGAATCCCGGGAGCGAGGCGGTCCAGGACGGCGCGGGCGCTCGGGCCGGTCGCGGCCGACGCGGATTCCTTGTCCGCCTGGTCGAGTTCCTGCTCGACCGTTTCGAGGTAGAGGAGGTCGGTGGGGGTCTGGGGACCAGTCCGACGAGCCGGCGCGCCTCGGAGGTGGAGAGTTTCCGGGGATCCGAGGGGTTCGCCGCCCCCGTGCCGGGGATCCGCACCGAGCCGGACCTACGGGGTCCCGCCCCCTGCAGGGCCCACAACAGGGAGGACTTTCCCGAGCCGTTGCGCCCCATGAGGGCGGTGACCTCGCCGCCGCGCAGGCTGAGGTCGACCTCGCGCACTGCGGGCACCCCCTGGTAGGCGACGGTGATCCCGCGCGCCCGCAGCAGCTCCGGACGGACCGCGGAGGGGGCCGGCCGGACCGGTGGGGGAGTGGCTCCGGCCAGCCCGGCGCGCAGGGGCGCGGCGGCCCGGCGCGCATCCCGGACGGACAGCGGCAGCGATTCAGTTGTGGCCCGGACAACTACCCGAGCACACGCATCGTATGGCCCCGCGGACCCGGGTGCCAGGGCCGAAGGCTTCCGCCCCGCGTGTTCACCAGGTCACGTGCAGGGCCTGCGGCGAGCGGTGGATCAAGGTGGGGCGCATGGCCGACGGGGGGACGTCCGGGTCGAGACGGAGGCCGGGCATGCGGTGGGCGAACACCTGCAGGGTGATGCGCAGTTGTTCGCGGGCCAGGTGCGAGCCGGGGCAGCCGTGGGGTCCGTGGCCGAAGGCTAGGTGGCGCCGGTATTCGGGACGGCCGATGTCGAACCGGTCGGCCCGTTCGTACCGGTCCTCGTCGCGGTTGGCGGAACCGTAGGCGACCAGCACCGAGGCGCCGGCCGGGAGCTTCGTCCCGGCGAGCGTCACCGGGCGGGTCGTGATGCGGCGGAAGGCCTGAACGGCCGCGTCGTAGCGTGCGGCCTCCTCCACCGCGGCGGGTATCAGGGCCGGGTCGGCGCAGAGCGCCTCCCACTGCGACCGGTCGCGCAGCAGATGCAGCAGGGTGCTGCCGATCAGCGCGCTGGTGGTGAGGAATCCGGCGATCAGCAGGTTCTGCAGGCCGGCCACCAGTTCGTGGCGCTGATCCAGGGTGAGCTCGTCCTCACCGGGTGCCAGGGCGGCCACCATGGCCGAGCACAGGTCGTCCCGGGGCGAGGCGCGCCGGTCGCGGATGTATCCGTCCAGCAGGTGCTGGAGCGCGACCACGTCCTCGGCTGCCGCCGCCTGCGCCTGCGGCTGCATCGGCCTGAAGAACAGCTCTTCGGCCCGGTACCCGCCGTGCACCGCGGCGGGCACGTCCGCCGGGTCCAGGCCGATCAGCCGGCCGACCACCTGCCCCGGCAGCCGACGGGCGTACGCCTCCATCAGCTCCGAGGAACCGTGCGCCGCGATGCCGTCCACGAGCTCGCGCGCGCACTCCCGGGCGTACGGGAGCACGGCCGTCACGCGCGGAACGGACATCCCCTGGTTCAACACGCCCCGGTGCCGCCGGTGTTCCGCGCCGTCCGAGGTGACGACGGTGGGGCGTGGGGCGAAGCCCCGGGGCAGCACGCCCAGAGCGGCTTCCGAGAGGGCGATGTCCGGGGTCAGCGAGTTGACGGAGGAGAAGTCCTCCACGCGTACCAGCACCTCCCGCACGTCCCGGTCCCGGGCAACCAGCCACGCGTCGAACTCCGGTACGTACGTGAGGCCTTCAGCCCGGCGGGCGCGGGCGTAGAGCGGGTACGGGTCGAGGTAGAGCTCATCGCGCCTCGCCTGGTCGTCCGATGCCACACGGGCCTCCGGGTCGTCGCGCTCGCAGGTCACGCGGGCCGGCCCCGCGCGGTTGAACTCCGGTGCCGGCCCATGATGCCCGAGCCCCGCCCCGCCGGGAAGTGCGCGCCGCGCGATCCGAACGCGCCCCGGCAGGACGGCACTTGGGAGGCGTGCATTACCCGGTGCGGCCGGCGGGCAGTTCGCTCGGCGTTGTTTCGAAGGCGTCGAGTGCCGCTGTCAGGGTTCCGAGTGCCTCCTCCGCGAGGCTGCGCAGGAAGGCGGGGCACACCCACGCGTCCAGGGGCTCGTCCTCGCCTTGCGGCTCGTCCGCCCCGTCCGTCTCGTCCCATCCGTGCTCTTCGGCGAGCTCGGCACGGCCGCCGGGGCTCCGCAGGAGGTAGCCGACCTGGGTCAGATGGTCCGCGTCGCCCGTATCGGGATGCCCACCGGGGCCGTGCGTGCACCGGTCGTCGCGCAGCAGCGGAACGGCGGCCCGGATCCCCTCGATCATCGCGTCCAGAACCGAGCGCTCGGTGATCCTCTCCGACGCCGCGTACCAGCAGGTCGCGTTCATGGTCACGAGGTAACCGGCGAGCACCCCGCGGGTCGGATACGAAGGCAGCCCGGCGGCCTCGTCGGCCAGCGCCTCGTGCGGATCGCAGTAGGGATGGTCGTTCACGATCCCCGAGAGGGTGGAGATGCTGTCGTGGTGGTGTTCGGGCGCTCCCGCCGGGATGCGGCGCACGGTGAGAGGGGCCAGCACGTCCGTGGCGAGCCGGGCCCAGCCCGCCACGTTGGCCGGGCACAGCACCCGCCCGGCGTCGGCGACGGCGTCGTCGTCCTGCACCGTCGGCCGGCCCGTCAGCAGCCCGTTGTCGCCCGCCCAGACCTCGTCCCCGTACGAGTCCATTTCGGCCTCGTACGGGTGGTCCCCGTGCGTGCAGGCACGACTGCCCAGGGCCTGCGTCGCGGCGCGCAGGGCGTCGAGGCAGGCCTGCGCGGCCTCCTGACCCGGACGCCAGGCGAGGTAGTCCGACATCGAGAGGAGCCCGGACACCCACACATGGGCCTGCTCCCCGCCGGGATCGGCGGCAAGCCGGCGGGCGCATTCCAGGGCGACCGGGTCGGCTTCGTCCACCGGGGACGCGTAGTGGATGTGCTGCCAGGCTTCGACGAGCCGGTCGGTCGTCAGTGCAGTCATCAGTTCGGTCTTGTCGATCACGAGTTGCAGGACGGTTCCCGCGTTCCCCGCGGTTCCGACTCCGGGCCTCCGGGCTTGACCTCAACTGGACTTGAGGTGTGATGATGCTTCACATGACCACGGAACCCATGTCCCGCACGGCGGACCTCGAAGCGATCGGCCGGCTCGTCGCCACCGTCGAGCACAGTCAGCAGAACAAGGACCCCGAGGAGTTCCTCGGACTCTTCCACCCGGACGCGATCTGGACGACGGCCCACGGCAAGGTCCTTATCGGCCTCGACGCGATCTCGGCGTTCACCCGCGAGGTCCTCCCCGCGGCGAGCTGGGACGGCAAGGTCACCTACGAGGTGGCGCACGTGCTCTTCATCCGCCCCGACGTCGCGGCGGTCAAGGTCCGCCAGCTCTATTCGGCTCCGGGCGCCCAGAGCGAGGGCGCCCCGCTGTACGTGGTCTCCAAGCAGGCCGACGGCCGCTGGCTCCTGACTGCCTGCCAGAACACCGGGGTCGTCGCCGACTAGTCGGACCGCCGACCGCGCTCCACGCGCTCGAGCCACTCGAGGAGGAGGGCGCGCAGGATTTCCGGCTGCTCGTGGGGGAGGGCGTGCCCCGCGTCGTCGACCACGGCGAGCGAGGCGTGCGGGTAGTGGTCGAGGAGGTCGACGGCGGAGGCGTACCCGACCGTCGAGTCCAGCCGCCCCGCCACGACCGCGGTCGGTCCCGCGTAGGGCGGTGCGTGGGCGGGGTCGTGGACGGGGGTGAGCGCCCACCGCTCCCCGATGCGCCGGAGCGCCGACTCGTCGACGAGGGCCGCGGCCGGAGCGACGTAGCGCTCGTACCGTTCGAGCATCGGCGGAGTCTGGATCACGAAGTAGCTCCGGAAGACCTCGTCACCGATCGCACCCGATCCGGCGACGACCCTGTGCTCCGGTACGTCACGCAGGGTGGGCAACAACGGGCAGACGAGCGCCAGACCGGCGACCGCCACCGGGCGCCGCGCGGCCATCGCCTGTGCGAAGTACGCGCCCGCCGAGTGACCGATGAGGAGGTGGGGGGTCCCGCCGGTGACCTCGTCCGCGAAGGCGAGCAGCGTGTCGAGGACGTCGTCGGCGCTGCGCAGCGTTTCGGGGGCGCCGGTCCGGCCCATTCCGGGGAGGTCGGGATAGATCCGCCGCAGCCCCGCCACGCCGTCGAGAGCCGGCTCGAAGCAGGCCTCGGCCTCGCGGTGGTCGACACCGGCGCCGTGGAGCACCAGCACGGGGCGCCCGGTCCCGTGCTCCACGTAGTGGACCGCTACTCGGCCCACCTGGATCTCCATTCCCGCATGTTAAGGGCCGAACGGGGCCGGACGCCGTCGCGGCGATGAGTTTCGCGGCGCCCGCGGGTCTACCTTCCGACGGGGGCAGTCGAAGTCATCGGGAGCACGCCTCATCCACATCGAGATGTTCGCAACCCTGGACCTCGTCGGGCAGGCGCCCGGCGGGCCCGACGAGGACCCGGTGGGGTTCCCGTTCGGCGGCTGGCAGGCACCACTGCTGGACGAGGTGTCCGGGGCGCAGGTCGCCGCCGCGTACGAGGGTACGGGCGCACTCCTGCTCGGCCGGCGGACGTACGACCTCTTCGCGGCCTACTGGCCCCACCAGGAGGGCGGTGCGGACAACGAGATCGCCGAGCTCTTCAACGGTGTCCCGAAGTACGTGGCCTCCCGCGGCAGGCCCGAGCTCTCCTGGGCGGGGTCCACACAGTTGGGCCCGGACCTGCCCGCCGCGGTGCGCGAGATCCGGGACCGGCACGAGCACGTGAAGGTCGTCGGGAGCCTGAACCTGGTGCAGACCCTCCTGCGGGAGAAGCTCTTCGACCGCCTCGACCTCTGGGTGCACCCCATCGTGCTCGGCGTCGGGAAGAAGGTTTTCGACGGCGGCGAGGTGCCCACGAACCTCACCCTCCTCGAACCTCCGGCGGCGGGCCCGAAGGGCACCGTCCACCTGCGCTACGGGCTCGCCGACGGCACGCCCGCGACGGGCGACATGAGCGCACCCGGTCGCGGTGTCGGGAGCGAAGACTGAGCCGAGCCGAGCCGAGCCGAGCAGAGGCGGGCCGCCGAGCGGGGCGGATCAGAAGTGGGTGGCGATCCCGAACGCTTCACGGAGCCGGGCCATGTCGTGACGGTCCCGGTCGGTGGGCTCGTAGCCCTGGTGGAAGTAGACCTGCTGTTCGGCGGAGAGGCAGGGAACGGCGCGGTGCCGGATCGTCCCGGTGACGAAGCAGGCTGCCGGGTAGACAAACGGGCTCCCCGGCTCCAGCGAGGCCTGGACGGCACTTCCACCGGGTGCGAACACCAGTGGGTGCAGATCGATCTCGCGTCCCGCCCCGTCGGTGACGACGAACCGCACGGGGCGCTGGTCGAGCGATTCGGTGAACCCCGCTCCGGCAAGGGCGGCAACGACCGTCGGCTCCTGGTCCTCGCGGTGCATGAGGTCCAGATCCCGGTGGGGGCGGGTCTGGCGGCCCAGCAGGGCGTCGATGCCCCAGCCTCCACCGATCCAGACCTCCGTGCCGGCTTCCCGGAGCACGCCCAAGATCTCCAGCACGTCGTCGTCGGTCATGGCCGGTGCCTCCCTCGCTCCCTCGCCGTTCCGCGGAGGAGAGCCTAGAGAGCCGCTTCCGTCCCGCGCACGGCCTTTTTCGGCTGCCGGGCAGGTCCGCCCGGGTGAGCCGGGGCCGGGGCGCGCAGACTGAATACGTGTGAGTGGAGGCGAGCTGCCATGACCGAAGGCGCGATTCCCTACCTCGCCGCGGCGCGGGTCACCGTACTCGGGGTGCAGCCCGGTGATCCGCCGTTCCGCATCGTCGAGATCGACGGTCAGGTCGTCGGCACCGCCAGATCCATGACGGACGTGGTGCTGACCGCGGCGAGCGGCGGCGTCGTGATCCACGACCTGGACGACCCGGCCGAGGTCTGCTGGGTGGGCGGCGGGAAGTTCCACTGGACCGCGCACTGACTCGGCGGCGCCCGCCCGGTAGGCCTGCCCAGCGAGTCGGCAGGTGCGAAAGGGATGGCGGGCTGGCGATGGGGTACACGGGTCCCATGGTGAATCGTGCAACGCACACGCAAAACCCGCTGACCTGGCACGGGGCGGTGGCCCAGTGGGACCGCCGGCTGTTCGACCTGGTGGCCCGCCGGCACTGGCGCGGAGCCGACCGGGCCCTGCCGGGCATCGGGCGCGCCGCGAACCACGGAATGCTGTGGGCGGGGGCCGCCGCGGCGATCGCCGTCGTCGGATCGGCCCGGTCCCGCAAGGCCGCCGTGCGGGGCGCCGCCTCGCTGGCGGTGGCCTCCGCGACCATCAACACCGTGGGCAAGTGGTCCGTGCGCAGGCCGCGGCCGCTGCTGGACGGCGTGCCCGCGGCGCGGCAGCTGGCGACGCAACCGCACACGACCTCGTTCCCGTCCGGGCACGCCGCATCGGCCTTCGCCTTCACCGCCGGGGTGGCACTGGAGTCCCCGGGCTGGGGCGCCGCACTGGTCCCGGTGGCCGCCTCGGTGGCCTTCTCCCGGGTGTACACCGGGGTGCACTACCCCTCCGACGTGCTCGCGGGCGCGGCCCTGGGAGTGGCCGCGGGGTTCGTCGTACGCCGCCTCGCGCGCGACGCGCAAGAGGTTCGGGTGGTGCCCGGCAGCGAGCGGGCCGCCGCCGGGGCGCCCGCGCTGCCCGACGGGGCCGGACTCGCGGTGGTGGTCAACACCGGGTCGGGCACGGCCGCGGACGCGGGGATCGACCTGCTGCGCTCCCGGCTGCCCAAGGCCGAGGTGATCGAGTGCGAGGGCGGGGACCTGCCCGCGGAACTGGCGGCAGCGGCATCGCGGGCGACCGTGCTCGGGGTCTGCGGCGGCGACGGCACGGTCAACGCGGCCGCCACCGCCGCGCTGCGCGCCGGGGTGCCGCTGGCGGTGTTTCCGGGCGGCACCCTCAACCACTTCGCGCTGGACCTCGGCCTGGCGGGGGTCGAGGACACCTGCCGCGCCGTGGCCGCCGGCCACGCGGTCCACATCGCGGTGGGCCGCTTCAGCCCCGGACCGCTGGAGGAGTCCGGGGAGCCCGGGGAGCCCGGGAGGTCCGGCTACTTCCTGAACAACTTCAGCATCGGCGCCTACCCGGAGCTGCTGCGCCACCGCCTGCACTGGGCCCCGAGGATCGGCGGCGGCCCCGCGGCGATCCTGGCGGCCTGGAAGGTGCTGAGGGCCGAGAGGCCCGTGCGGCTGAGGCTGGCCGGGAAGCCCCGCAGCGTATGGCTCCTCTTCGCGGGCAACGGCACCTACCTCGGCACCGGCCCCACCCCCCGCCGCCGGGACACCCTCGGCGAAGGCCTCCTCGACGTCCGCCTCGTCCACGGCGGCGGCCGCCCTGGGCCCCGCCTCCTGGCCGCCGCCTTCACGGGGCCCCTGACCCGCTCCCCGGTGCACGTCGCGACCCGGCTGCGCAGCCTGCGGATCGCGGACATTCCGACGGGCACTCCGATCGCCTACGACGGCGAGTACGCGAAGGCCCCCTCCGCCCTGGTCCTCGACGAGCTCCCCGACGCCCTCGTCGTCTACCGTCCGCGTTGACATCCGCCACCGGGGTTCGGAGGATCACGTCCGGGAACGGGAACGGGACCGGGAACGGGAACGGGACAGGGGCGCGAGGACACCGTCATCGGCCGCCGCTCAGAAGGTGCAGCTCTCGGTGACCGGCGTACCCGCGCGCCGGGCGTCCATCCAGGCGACCGCGTCGTCCAGCGGGCCGTCGCCGATGGTGTGTCCCTGGTCGGCGTAGAACTTGAACTCCAGGTTCACGCCCTTGTCGCACAGATCCCGGGCGAGCGTCCGGTTGAGGTTGCTCAGCACGTCGTTGCCGCCCTGCGGCAGCAGCACCGGGACCTTGGTGGTGGCCCCCTCGGCGGCGCTGGCCTTGAGGGCGGCGTTGAGGGGCGCCAGATCGGCGCCGGGTCGCATGATGTCCGGGGCGGGCGGGAGCACGGTGTCGCCGACGACGCAGGGTTCGGTCCAGATGCGGTCCGCGGCGGCCAGACCTTCGGGGGTGAGCAGTTCGGCGGGCTTGACCGCCGGGTCGGCTGCCGCGGCCCCGTCGATGAGCATCAGCAGCATTCCGGCGTAGGGAGTGGCCACCTCGCTCTGCTGGGCGAACAGGGCGGGCATCCACTCGAACCCGACCGCCGGCGCGTTGGCGACCACGCCCTTGAGGTCGATCTCGGGGGCGTACTCGGCGGCGTAGTGCGCGCTCCACAGCGCCGCGTGCCCGCCCTGCGAACCGCCGTAGACGAGGGCGGTCGCACCCGCCCCCGCGTCGATCGCGCGAGCGGCGCGAACGGCGTCGAGAGTGGCGTACGCGGCGGACTTGCCGTTGAGGTACGGGTGTCTGACCCCGTTCACCCCCACGCCGATGTAGTCGGGCTGCACGACGACGTAGCCGAGCGCGAGGAGCTTTCCGACCGGACTCGTGTCCTGCAGCCCGGCGAAGGCGGGCATGCGGGAGGGGCCGCACTTCGAGCCGATGCCCATGGTGCCGTGGTCCACCGCGGCGACGGGCCGCCCCCCGGAGGGTGCGGGGCCGTCCGGAACGCTCACCAGCCCGCTTGCGGCCACCGGCTTGCCGTCGGTACCGGTGCTCAGGTACATCACCAGGAACGTGTGCGACGGCACCGTCAGCGTCGACTCCGGTGTCGTGTAGGGACGTTGACGGATCACCGCGCCGGGTTTGCCCTTGGGCAGCGGACCGGGCGGGTCGTAGAACGCGTCGCCCTCGGGTACGGGCGTGGCCGCGGCCGGTCCCTTTGCCGCCCCTTGGTGGCCGGCCGCGCTGCAGCCCGACAGCGCCGGCACCGCGATGACGATCGCGCAGGCGAGGGCCCGTAAGGACGCCCGTACCGAGGCCGTCGCAGGCCTGCCGCGTCCGTTCCGCGGGCCCGGCCGGGCGGTGCCCGGGGGGAGTGGAACCGTTCGGACGGTGCCGGGGAGGTGGCTCGGTCCGTGCGTCAAGGACGATCTCCTTTGGGTGGGCGGCTGCCGTGACGGCGCTGCCGGAGGGAGGCTCTGACCCGGGCGGGATGGTTCCCGGCCACGGGTTGCGGGGCGTGGCCGTCTCGTGCCGGGTGCGGCGGTGTGCGTCCGGTCAGGAAGGCGGCGGCTCGCTCATCTCGCCGGCCGGGGAGGCGGGAGGCGGGGTGACGTCCAGGGCGAACAGGGCGACGATGGTGTCGATGACGCCCCCCATGTCCACGGTGGGGTCGAGCAGCCACTGGTGCTGGATGCCGTCCGCGGCGGCGAGGGCCAGCCGGGCGATCGCGTCGGGGGCGAGGTCGGGGCGGATGCGGCCCTCGCGCTGCAGTTCGGCGAGTCCGTCGCGCAGGGCGATGAGGATGTCGCCGTTGCGGACCTCGAAGAAGTCGCGCGCCGGGTGGTCGGGGAATCCGGACGCGGCCGCCATGCTCACGTACAGGCGCACCAGACCGGCCACGTCGCCGCTGCGGCGCAGCGTCGCGGCCATCGGTGAGAGCGGGTCCCCGTGGGACTCCCGGGCGACGCGTTCCTTGGCGAGCCTGTCGCGCTCGGCCAGGGCCCAGATCAACAAGCCCTCGCGGGAGCCGAAGTAGCGCAGGACGCCGGCGTGGGACATGCCCATGCGGTCGGCGATCTCCTTGATCAGCGCGCCCTTCTCGCCGAGCATCGCGAAGACCTCCAGCGCGACCGCCAGGATCTCGTTGCGGCGGCGGACGCCTTTCGCGTAACGACCGCGCGGCGTACGGATGTTGTCGAGCCGTGCGGCCCGCTCCGGGTCCATGCGCGAAACGCTAGTCGAGTTCACTTTTCCCGTCTACGTTCCCCACGCCGCCCCAATACGACGGCGCGGCCCCGTCGTTGGGGACGAGGCCGCGCCGGTTGTCCGCCGAGGGGTCAGGCCGAGACCGGAGCCGTGCGCCGGGCGAGGGCGTCGGAGGTCTTCACGGTGATGCAGAAGGATGCCACCAGGGTGAGGACGAGCAGCGCGCCCACGGCGAAGACGCTGCCGCTGGAGACGGCCGCGGGACTGCCGGCCTCGGAACGGGCGGAGCCGGTGAGGAAGGGGACCACCACCAGGACGGCGATCCCGAGGACGACCTCGCCCCAGATCACCTTGGGGAAGTGGCTCAGGGTCAGGTGCAGGAGGGAAGAGGTGTCGTCCGCCTCGCGGGCCTTGGCGATGCGGGGCATCAGCCAGAACTGGTTGACGGCTCCGGCCGCCATCATGCCCAGGACCAGGAGGATCTTGATGAGCACGAAGAGCCCGTAGGCGGTCGTCCAGAGCTGGCTGATGGAGCCGACGTGCTTCCAGCTCATCCACAGACCCGAAGTCAGTACGGCGCCGACGCTGACGAGGGCCACGAGGGAGAAGCGGCGCCAGATGTCGGCCCACAGCAGGCCCGCACCCTCGCCGAGCCGGCCGCGGGAGGTGGCGAGGACGGCGAGGAGCACCAGGCCGCCGACCCAGACCACACCGCTGATGATGTGCGTCTGGCCGAAGATCAGGTCCAGTACCTTGTCCGAGTCCTTCGGCTTGGTGGCCGGCACCGCCCCGATGAGGGTCACGGCGAGACTCAGGGGCAGGGCGGTCAGGGCGAAGGTGTCGAGGCGCCGGCGCGCGGAGGGAAGGAAGAGCGCGATCAAGGTGGCGGCGGCGATGGCCAGTACGACGTTCTGAACGATGTAGATCGTTCCCTGGGCGACCCAGGCGCCCTTGGCCGCCGGAGCGGTCAGGAAGTCCCCGATCCGCGCCGGCGAGAGGGCGTCACCGAAGGGCATGCCCTTCCCCGCTCTGGCCAGTCGGGCGGCGAGCTGGAAGTAGCCCGCGACGAGCAGAACGACTCCGGCCCAGGCCAGATAGCCCGCGGTTCTTCGTCTCATGACATCGGCGTCGCCGCTATGGCTCTCCTGCGCCCGGAGCGCGGGGCGGACCGATGCCGCGTAGGTGACCGTGGCACCGATGGCCGCGGACAGGCCGACGAAGTAACCGGTCTTGGTGAGGACCCGCCAGAGCGGAGGCGTGGTGTAGCCGGCCGCGGCGGCCAGATGTATGAGCTGCATAAGGCGAGGCTAACCTAATTTCTGAGGACCTCGCTTCGGTGCAAATCGGACATGGTTCAACCTTTACCCACCACGCCGGGGTGGGTGTGGCGCAAATCATGCGCCTGGCGGCCCGGTTCCGGTCCGGTTCGCGGGGCCGGGCTCGGGCCTGCCCGCGGGCCGCGTTTCGCTGGGCGGGGGCAGGGGTGTGCGGCTCCATGTCCACCGGCGATGACCTGGTCGTATTCATCCATTCCCGGCCCGGCGGTCAACTCCCCTGCCCGGCGCGCTCCGTGCGGGTGACGGCCTCACGGGGCCCATGGCCGTGGTGCTTCCGGTTCTCAAATTTCCGGCGTGCCTTGTGAGTCGACCGGTTCTGGCCCGTGGGCATCGTCGTCGGGCCGCGGAGCCTTGGTGTTCCCGGCCCGCAGGCGGCGGTCGCACGTCCGTCCGGGTGGCGTTACCCCTTCATCTGCCACAAGTGCCGCTGGAATCGGGTCGGTCCGTGCTGTGCTGTGGCCACGGCCCGATGACGGCCGTACGCGGGCCCGCCCGCTGTTCGCGGCAGGTCCGCTCCAACAGCGAAGGAGGACTGATGTCGTACCACCGGACAGTCCGGCGAAGCCGGAACGTGATAGGTCAACTACTGGCAACGGCAGTGTTGTTGGTGGTGTCCCTACTGGACGCCTCCGGGGCCTCCGCCGCTGCGGTCCACTCCAAACCCGGCCGCGACTGGGATGCCATCGCACGGTGTGAATCCGGCGGAAACTGGCGGGCGAACACCGGTAACGGTCATTACGGCGGACTCCAGTTCACGCAGTCGAGCTGGAAGGCGGCAGGAGGCCGCAAGTACGCGCCGCGCGCCGACCTCGCCACGAAGGCGGAGCAGATCGCCACGGCGAACAGACTTGCCGAGATCCAGGGCATGGGCGCCTGGACCTGCGCACGTCGCCGCTAGAAGCGGCCCTGGAAACGGCTAGGAGCCGACCCTGCCCTGCCGCAGGTCGTAGAGTGCGGCCGCCGTGACCCGGGAGGACACGAGCACGCCGCCGGTGGGGGCCAGTAGGGCCAAGGACAGGCCGGGCGGGATCGTGCCGCCCACGAGGCCCGCCACCGCCGTGAGAGCCGCGGCGCCGACGAGACAGCACATCGCGGCGTGCATGCGCTGCCGGTGCACGGCGTCGTGCGGCGCGAGGGCGGCGCCCGCGATGCCGAGGACGAACAGCACCAGCCCCAGCGACCCGGCCAGGGTCAGTGGCGTGGGGGACGTGGAGAAGGTGAGCAGCCGGCCCACGACGAAGAGGGCCCAGAGCGTCACCCCGAGCGTCGTGAGGTGGCACAGGAAGAGGAGCGGGGTGCGCATGGGGGACGACGCGGCCGTCACCGCGCCGAGGCCGTGGCCGGCGCGCACCCGAGGCTGACGGAGACCGGCGGACCGGGGATGCCGGGAGCGGAGCAGGCGGGCGGCGCCGAGGAGCGGAAGGCCGAGGACCACCGCGTAGCGGTACGGCGCGGTGGCCGCCGGAAGCGCGGTGGGGAACCAGGCGAGGGGTACGAGCGCCCCGTAGACGCCGGTGAGGAGCAGGGCGGACCGGCTGCGCAGCGCCGCCGCTTCGGCGCCGAGGACCAGGAGGGCGCAGAGCCCGAGGGACACGGCGGAGGTCAGGGCCAGGCCGAGGACGGCCGAACCGGTGAGCGCTTGCCACAGCATGACGAGCTGCCCGTCCGTGAGGTTCCGATCGGTGATCGGCCCGGGATGGATCAGGCAGCCCAAGCACAGCCCGGCGCAGAGACAGGCCGACAGGCCGGCCAGGCGGGCCGTCAGACGGAGACCGCCGTAGTGGAGGCCGCGCCACGCGAGGACCGAGTACCGCAGACCCAGGCCGATGACGGGTCCCGCGACCAGGAGCAGCGGCAGGGTGGCCCAGACGTACACCGGCCGGAGCGTGTTCAGATCGGCCAGCTGGAGGATGCCGGTCCTGAGCCCGAACAACGTGAGCTCGAAGCTGTGCCCCAGTACGAGGTTCACGGCGAAGGCGAGGATGCAGCCGATCAGGGCCGCCTCCCATCCCGTGAACTCGTCGACCAGCGCGGGACGGGCCAGCGCCGCCCGCCGTCGGGCGAGGGAGGGGTGCGTGGCGAAGGGCCACGCGGACGTATCGCCGCCCTTGCCGGGGCGCTCCTCGGCCAGCCGGACGAGGAACCGGTCCAACGCCTGCCGGATCTCCTCGCCCCCGCCGGTGTCGGTGCCGGTTTCGCTGTCGCCCGCGCCGCTGGAGCCCCCCGCCGGATGGGTCGCCGCGAACGCGTCGGCGTGCAACTCGCGTGAGTGCAGATAGCTGTTGCGGGCCGCGTAGACGACATAGGTGAGCAGCGCGAGCTGCAGGCACAGGGCGCGCAGGCCCGCGCCGTCGGCCGCGAACCCCGTGAGGGAGAGGCCGAAGGCGGCGGCGACCAGCGCGACGAACGCCCACCACAGTGCCGTGATCCCCTGGGTGACGTCGAGGTCGCGGTTGCGGATGTGACCGAGCTCGTGGAGCACGATGGCGTCGAAGGCCGCCGGGTCCTTCTCGAGCAGGACCTCCATGCCGCTCGCCAGCTCGACGTACCGCCGGCCCGCGTGCCCGAAGGCGACGGCATTGGCCGTGGTGTCCACCGCGTTGAACAGCACCGCGTGCACGGCGACCCCCACATCGGCCGCCAGCCGTCGCACGGCGGAGTCGAGGCAGGGCAGGGGCGTACCGTCCGCGTCGACGGCGCCGGCCGCCCGCGGATGCTCGGGCCTGAGGCCGTACCGGAGGATGGTCAGGTAGGGGAGCAGCCAGTAGAGGAGGAACCCGCCGCCGACCAGCACGCCCACGGCCGGGCCCGCCCGCTGCTCGGGACGGTCGACGGGGCGTACTCCGCACTTCCGCGCGACGGCTTCGAGGACCTCGGGGCGGTAGAGGTCCGGGAGAACGGTCCTGTGCCAGAAGGGGATCGCGGCCGCACTCCGTTCCTCCTCGGGGGTGCGGGGGAGCGTGCGGAGATAGCCGGACTCGACCTCCGCGGAACAGATCCGGTGGCTGTCGGCGGCCCGCGCCTGACTCTCGGGCGTCGTGGGGAAGGCGATCGCCCCGGCCGCGACGGTCAGGGCGAACCAGAACAGCAGGGCCCGCAGGAACACGGCGGTCGTCAGCCGTCGGCGGACGGCGGCCCGTCGTCAACGGGCGGGCTGGGCGGGCCGGGTGGGGCCAGCGGGCTCGGCGCGCTCGGCGCGCTCGGCGCGCTCGGCGCGCTCGGGTCCGAGGAGTCCGCCGGGAGGGCCTCCCGGGCGGGGTCCTCGGCGGCCGCGGGAACGGCCCTCGCGGCCAGGGACTGGACGAAGTGCGCCAGCGCGGCGTCGGCGATGCGGCGGGCGAGCTCCTCGGGGACCCCGCACCGGCGGGCGGCCTCCAGCGCACTGGCGTGCCAGCGCACCAGATCCGCGGCCGTGGGCTCGGGCACGGCGGCCGTCGGCGGCGCTTGGGGCGACGCGACCACCGGCGCGACCGCCGAGGCGGTCTCCGCCCGGTGCGGCCCGCGTCGGCGCAGCCGGCTCCTGGTCCGTTGGGTCAGGGTGCCGACCAGTTCCGTGGAGACCGCGCCCAGCAGTGCCGTGGCCACCGCCAGGGCTGTCGGCGTCAGCAGCTCCGAGGGGAGCCCCAGCAGGTCGAACCGTGTCGTGCGGCGGCCGCTCCAGGGCAGGCACGGGCGGAAGTGCGCCCGTGCCCGCTGCTCGAAGTGCCGTGCCTCGCGCGGTGCGAGGTCGATGACCACGCGCCGCGCCACGTCCTGAGCCACGGCCCGGTGGTCCCGGGAGAGCCGTCCGGAGGACTCGCCGGGGCGGGTCGCCGGTGTTGATCGAGTCGTCATGGGTGGATATCAGCCCCTCGCACCCCGGCGTGATCATCACGCGTGGGATGTCGGTCGCTACGGTACGTGAGTAAGTGTCCGGCGTGTGCTCGCGGTATGACAAGCCGGTCCGGCGCGGGAGCCGGGAGGGCTGTGTCACACGGGGGCGACGTTTGGGGCCGCGACGGCCCGGCCGGTCGCGCCGAACAGGGTTGTGGGTGACGGTTGTTGGGGTTCCGAGGTGCCGGGGGTGTGGGGTCATGCTGCCAGGCGGGTCACCGCGGTCCGCCAGGCCGCGGTCACAGCGCCGTGGGCCGTGGCCGTCGCGTCCGGGAGGCTCTCCGGCAGGAGCAGGGGTGCGCCGACGTGGACGTGCAGGCGAGGCCTGCGCGCCGGGGCCGTGAGGACTCCGGCGATCTGCTTGGCCGTCCGCCCGGAGCTCACCCGGCGGGCGCCCGCCTGGCCGACCGGGCGGACGGGTGCGCCCGTGGTCCGGGCGAGGCGGGCCAGGCCGCTGCGGAAGGGCAGGGGCGCGGCCTCCCCGGAGTCGAGGCGGGCCGGGATCCCGCCCTCCCCGTACATCAGTACGCACCTGCCCGCCGCCAGGGCCTCGGCGGCCTCGTCGAGCGAATTCGCCGCGCGGGCCGTACGCCGGTGGACCGGGATGTGCCCCTCGCGGGCGAGCGCGCCTCCGAGCACCGGGACGCGCCACAGTCCGGCCGCCGCCATGACCACCGGCTCCACGCCGAGGCGGCGCAGTGCGGCGACCACGAGGACCGGGTCGAACAGGCTCGTGTGATTGGCGACCAGGATGGTCCCTTCCGCGACCGGGCCCGAGGTGTCCGCGGTGACGGTCATCCGCCCGAACAGCGGGGCCAGGGCTGCGGCGACGTGGCTGATCATGGAACCTCCGGTGTGCGCGAACTGCGTGTCACCAGGGTCCCGGCCGGCGCCCGGCCCGGCATGAGTCGACGTACTCAGCCCGCCTGGGTACGTGGTCCGTGCGGGTGCGGAGGCGGGCGGAAGTTGACATCCCCGACGCTCGCGAATTACCTTCGCGGTGCATTACTTGAAGACATGAATCATCCAGATCGTCAAGCATCTTCGGCTCCCGGTGCAGCACCATCACGAGGAAGGGCGCAGACATGAACCCCGCCCAGCACGGAGCGGCCGTCGCGGCCGAGGCCGCCGGATTCGTCGCCGCGGTCGAGGCGGCCGACCTCTCCACCCCGGTGCCCACCTGCCCCGGCTGGACCCTGGCGGACCTCACGCGGCACGTCGGCAGCGTCCACCGCTGGTTCAGCGAACTGCTCCGCCGGCGCGTCCAGCAGCCGCCGACCAGCCGTGAGGTGGACCTGCGCCTGCCCGAGCACCCCGACGCCCTCCCCGGCTGGCTGGTCATGAGCGCAGGGGAGGCTGCCGAGGTGTTCGCCGCCACCGACCTGGACGCGCCGATGTGGGCCTGGGGAGTCGATCAGCACGCCCGGTTCTGGGTTCGGCGCATGCTCTTCGAGACCCTCGTGCACCGGGTCGACGCCCAGCTCGCACTCGGGCTCCCGACGCACGTCGACCGCGTACTGGCGGTCGACGGCATCGACGAGTTCCTCACCAACCTGCCCTTCGCCGCCCCCTTCGCGCCGCTGACCGCCCAACTGCGCGCCGCGGACCGGACCGTTCGCTTCAGCTGCACGGACGGCGGCGACGCCGACGGCGGTCGCGGCGACTGGCTGGTCGGCCTGCGCCCCGACGGGTTCGGCCTGGTGGCCGACCGGTCCGAGCCCCGCGCGGCGGACGCCACGGTCCGGGGGTCGGCCGCGGATCTCCTGTTGCTCCTCTACGGCCGTCTGGACCGCCGGAGCGAAACCTTCGAGCTGCTGGGCGACCCGGACCTGCTCGACCACTGGTTCGCCCACTCGGCCTTCTGAGCCGAGAGCGGCAGGGTCCCGGGCCGGGGGTCAGACCTGGCAGGCGATCTCCGCCGCGACGCGTTCGCCGGAGGCGACCGCCGCGTTCAGGGTGGAGTCCTCCGGGTCGGTGTGCTCGCCCGCGAAGTGGATCCGGCCCTCCTGGAGCGCCTCGCAGCCGGCCATCGAGGTGTACTGGCCCACCTTGTAGTACTGATAGGCGCCCCGCTGCCAAGGGGCGAGCGACCAGTGGTCCTCGTACGCCCTGCCGGTGAACGCGGCCCTGGTGCCCGGGTACACGTTCTCGACCTGGGAGAGGAACCAGTCGACGTCCGCGGCCGGCGCCGGGCCGTGCGCGGCGCCGGTCAGCGTGTCGCGCGCGGTGTTCCCGCCGGGGAAGCCGACCATGAGCGCGGGTGAGCCGTGGGGGCCGAGCGCCACCGAGCCGTCCCAGGCCGTCTGGTAGCCGAGCGGGCCGGTGTTGCTGATCCCGTTGAAGCCGAGGCGCGGCCAGGTCTTGGCCGAGAGCTCGGTGACGAGCTTCGCGTTCTGGCCCATGCCCTGCTGCCGGATGGCGGTCAGCTTGCGGGTCGACAGGCCCGCCCCGGAGAGGTCCACGTCGCGCAGCGTGCTGAAGGGCAGGGCCAGCACCACGTGGTCGGCCGCCGCCGTGACCGTGCTGCCGCCGCGGTCGAAGGTGCAGGTGTACGAGCCGTCCCCGTTGCGGCGCAGGGCGACGAGCTGGTGGCCCTGGCGGACCGTCCCGGCCGGCAGCTGCGCCGCCATCCCGCTGACCAGCTGGTCGTTGCCGCCGACGAGGTGGTACTTCTCGTCGAAGCCGCCGCCCGCGAAGACGGACGAGCCCCCGAGGAAGCCGATCATGCCGAGAGCCGAGGCCTCGGCGGGTTCCCCGCCCGACTGGAGCTGCAGGGACCGGATGAGCTGGCCGAGCTGCGAGCCCGGGGCCAGCCCGATCTCGTCGAGGTAGTCCAGGCAGGAGAGGTGGTCCAGCCGGTACGCCTCCGGGGTGTAGTTGTCGTAGCGCGCGGTGCCGGCCGCGGCGTAGGAGGCGCTGAACGCGTCGTAGGCCGCCGCGATCCAGTCGTCCTGCTGGTCGGACCCGGGGTAGGAGCCGCCGTTGATCCGGGCGGCGTAGTCGCCGGCGTTCAGGGCGCCGCCGTTCGCGAACTCCCTCTGCAGGCCCAGGTCGTGGGCGAGCCCGAGGACGGCGGAGTCGGTGGAGCTGATGAAGGAACCGCCGTGCTCGTGGACCGCGCCGCCGGCGAAGAAGCCGCGCAGGGACCAGCACCGGCCGCCGATGTGGGTGGTGTCGGCCTCGTAGACCGTCGTGGTGAGCGGGTTGCCCCGGTTCCACAGGCGGTGCGCGCAGCGCAGCCCCGCGAGCCCCGCGCCGACGATCACCACGCGCGGGGCCGCGGGGCCGGTGGCGGCCGAAGCGCTGCGCGGGGAGAGCAGGCCGCCGGGCAGCGCCGCGGCGAGGGCCGTCGCGCCGGCCGCGCCGAGCACCCGGCGGCGGCTCGGCATGCGGGCGGGGGAGTCCTGTCCGGCTGCGCGACGTGCGCGCCGGGCGTTCTCGGTGGCCTCGGTGTGCTCGCCGACGACTTCGGCGACGGGCATGCCCCGGCGGCGGGCTTCGGCGTACAGGGAGAAGGCGAGGCGCAGCGGGTCGGGTATGCCGGCGCGGTTGGCCGACTGGTGCACGTGGTGCATGAGATCCCTCTTCTCGGAATCCTGCGGAGACGGCATGGACTCGGACTGAGGGGGAGTGAACCGGTGGCGCAACGCCGTTGTCAACGACGTTGCGCCACTTTCCGCGCGCAAGGGTACGGGCAGGGGTACGGGCAGCGGTGCGGATGGCGTACGGGTGACGGTTCGGTCGGAAGGGGCGTGCGGGTGCGGGGAGTTGGGCTTGGAAGAGGGCCTACGCGCCGCGCAGTGCCTCGACCCGGGTCTCGATCGCGGTGATCAGCGCCTCGACCCGGGTCCGGAAGATCTCCTCGTCCGTCACCTCGGCCAACTGGGTGCTCAGCCGCGTGATGTTGGGGAATCCCTCGGGGTCGACCAGTCGGTACTCCCGGTTCCAGGAGGACTCGTCGGCGGCCCGGATGTCCGGGTCGAACAGCAGGTAGGCGGCGCGCTGGCCGACGTAGGCGAGGAGGGAGTCGCCGACCATCCGGTAGTGGACGGCCGCCTCGGCCCCTTCGAGCCCGGCCTCGGTGACCGCGCCGAGGATCAGCTCGACGACGCGGAACTCGTTGGGTCTGCGGGTGGTCCGGCTGGCCATGGTCGAGCCGACCACCGGGTACCTGAGGGCGACTTCGAGGGAGCCGTCGGCGAGCGCCCGCAGCCGGTCCTTCCAGTCGAGCCCGGCGGGGATGCTGTCGAGCACCTCGCCGAGCGTGCGGTCGGCGACGGAGAGCAGGAGCTCGTCCTTGTCGCGGAAGTGCCGGTAGATCGCGGTCGGGTCGGCGCCGAGCTCCTCGCCGAGGCGCCGGACGGTGAAGGCGTCCTCGCTGCCGCGGGCCGCGATGCGCAGGCTCGCTTCGATGATCGCGTCGGGTGTGAGCTGGCTGCCCGCGCGCTTGGACCGGGCGGGTGTCTCGGATGACTTCGGCATGGTGCGGCCAGTGTATCGATTTGGAACAGAGGGAGCGCAACACCGTTGACAACATTGTTGCGCTCCCGTTCACTCCTCCTCAACGAACAAGCCGTGCGGGTATGTCCCGCCGAGCCGGAGGATGCGTCGATGGGCAAGACCAGGCAGCGTGCCGACACCGTCTTCGTAGGAGGGCGGGTCTTCACCGGGACATCGGCCACCCCGATCGACGCCGCCGTCGCCGTCGGAGGCGGCCGGATCATCGCCGTCGCCGACGCGGCCACCGTGCGCTCCCTCGCGGACACGGACACCGAGGTCGTCGACCTCGCGGGCGGACTGCTCATCCCGGGATTCCAGGACGCCCACGTCCACCCCGCGGTGGCCGGAGTACAGATGCTCGGCTGCGACCTGAGCGGCGAGCGCACCATCGAGGGCTACCTCAAGGTGGTCGCCGAGTTCGCCGGGGCCCACCCCGACGCGACCTGGATCCGCGGCGGCGGCTGGTCGATGGACGTCTTCCCCGGGGGTACGCCGACCCGCGCCATGCTCGACGCGGTGGTCCCGGACCGGCCCGTCCTGCTCACCAACCGGGACGGCCACGGAGCCTGGGTCAACACCCGGGCGCTGGAGATCGCCGGAGTCGACGCCGCCACCCCCGACCCGGCCGACGGCCGGATCGAGCGCGAGGCCGACGGAAGCCCGGCCGGCACCCTCCAGGAGGGTGCCGTCGAGCTGGTCGCGCACCACGTGCCCATCGCGACGCCCGACGAGGCGCACGCCGGCCTGCTCGCCGCGCAGGAGCACCTGCTCTCCCTCGGCGTGACCAGCTGGCAGGACGCCATGATCGGGGCCTTCCCCGGCAATCCCGACAATTACCACGTCTACCTGCGGGCCGCCCGCGAGGGCTCCCTGCGCGCACGGGTCGTCGGCGCCCTGTGGTGGGACCGCGAGCGCGGCCTGGAGCAGATACCCGACATCGAGGAGCGCCGCCGCACCGGGCAGGTGGGCCGCTTCAACGCCACCAGCGTGAAGATCATGCAGGACGGCATCGCCGAGAACTTCACGGCGGGCATGCTGGAGCCCTACCTCGACGGGTGCGGCTGCGCCACCGCCAACTCGGGGCTCAGCTTCATCGCCCCCGAGGTGCTCACCGCGGCGGTCGCCCGGCTCGACGCCTCGGGCTTCCAGATCCACTTCCACGCACTCGGGGACCGGGCCGTGCGCGAGGTGCTCGACGCGCTCGCCGAAGCCCGCGAGGCCAACGGCGCCAACGACAACCGCCACCACCTCGCACACCTGCAGCTCGTCCACCCCGAGGACATCGCCCGCTTCGCGAGCCTGGACGCGGCCGCCAACATCCAGGCGCTGTGGGCCGCCCACGAACCGCAGATGGACGAGCTCACGATCCCCTTCCTCGGACCGGAACGGGCCCGGCTCCAGTACCCGTTCGGCGACCTCCAGCGCGCCGGAGCCCGCCT
Organism: Streptomyces sp. GL_140; assembly: GCF_057834465.1. Taxonomy (NCBI): domain Bacteria; kingdom Bacillati; phylum Actinomycetota; class Actinomycetes; order Kitasatosporales; family Streptomycetaceae; genus Streptomyces; species Streptomyces sp. GL_140. The sequence continues at coordinate 777,199 of NZ_CM174404.1, read as the reverse complement.
GGTCGCGGGCAGCGACTGGTCGGTCAGCAGCCCCAACCCGCTGTGGGGCATCCACGTCGCCGTCAACCGCTCCGTACCCGACGAGGCCCCCAACTCGCCGGAGACGTTCGAACCGATGCCGCCCTTCTTCCCGGAGCAGGCCCTGACCCTCTCCCAGGCGCTCACCGCCTACACCGCGGGCAGCGCGTGGGTGAACCACCTCGACGAGGTCACCGGCACCGTCGAGGAGGGCAAGTACGCGGACCTCGTGGTCCTCGACCGGGATCCCTTCGCCCACCCCCCGAGGGAGATCGCCGACACCCGCGTGCTCCGCACCTACATCGACGGCGAACTGGTCTTCTCCGCCGCCACCGACTGAGCCGCCACCGACTGAGCCGCGCCCGGCCGAGCATTCCCGGCCGGGCAGTCACCAGCCGAGCCTTCGCCAGCCGAGCCTTCGCCGGCCGGGCCGCCACCGGCCGCGCGTCACCCACCCCACCGAGCTCATCCCTCAGGGAGCCAGACGATGTCATCACCCCGATCGGGATCCCCGCTGCACCGCAGCGGCCGAAGCCGCGCCCGCCACGCCGTGGCCGCCGCCCTCGCCGCGGCCGCCGTGCTCGTCACGAGCGCGTGCAGCGGCACCGCGAACCCGGCCAAGGACCAGGCCGCCTCCTACCGGCTCACGGACAGGACGCCCGCCGCCGCCGGAAACCTGGACTCCTTCACCTGGTCCGTCTACGCGGAGCCGACCACCATCGACTACGCCTACTCGTTCGACTTCCCGCCCAACCAGATCCTCGCCAACGTCTGCGAGAGCCTGCTGCGCTGGAACCCCGACCTGACGACCTCGCCGGGCCTCGCGGCCTCGTACGCCAACCCCACGCCCACCACCTGGGTCTACCAGATCCGCCCCGGCGTGAAGTTCCACGACGGCACGGCGCTCACCGCCGACGACGCCGTCGCCTCGCTGCGCCGCAACCTCGACCCCGAGACGGCCAGCGTCTGGGCGAACCAGTACAAGAACGTGAAGTCCATCGACAAGACCGGTCCGATGGAAGTCACCGTCACGCTCAACAAGCCGGACTCCACCTTCAACAAGTACCTGGCCGCGAGCCCCGGCACCGTGGAATCCGCCGCCACCCTCGCCAAGTCCGGCAAGGACTACGGCAATCCGCAGACCGGCGTGAACTGCACCGGCCCCTTCTCCTTCGGGTCCTGGACCTCGGGCCAGTCGCTCACCCTCAAGCGGTTCGACGGGTACTGGAACCAGGAGCTGAAGGCCAAGTCCGGCGAGGTGAAGTTCGTCTTCCTCGCCGACGCCACGACCCGCGTCAACGCCTTCCAGAGCGGTGAGGTCGACGGAGGCTGGATGGTCCCGCCGAACGCCTACGCCCGACTGGGCTCCACCGAGGCCGGGAAGCTCTACTTCGGCCGCAACACCACCGTCGCCGACGAGGTGGTCAGCAACCTCAAGGGCCCCCTCGGCGACCCCCGCGTCCGCCAGGCCCTGCTCATGGCCGTCGACCGCAAGGGCATCGTCAAGGCCGGGGCCGGCGGGGTCGGCGACGTCTCCGACTCGCTCGTCACCGACAGCCTCTGGGCCGACGCGCCCCCCGGGACCCGCGAAGCGCTCCAGAAGGACCTGCCGAAGTACCCCTACGACCCGGCGAAGGCCAAGGCGCTCGCCGCCGAGGCCGGCGTCAACGGCCAGAAGATCGTGATCGCCACCAGTCCGCTGGACTCCCAGACGACCATCATCACCCAGGCCGTCGCCCAGGCGGCCACGGCCATCGGACTGAAGCCGGAGATCAACTCCCTCTCCGCGGAGAAGTACACGACCCTCTTCACCGACCCGGCGGCGCGCGAGGGCATCGACCTCTTCCTCACCTTCTGGTACACCTCCATCACCGACCCGCTGGACATGTTCGCCTCGCTGGAGACCGGCGCGTTCAGCAACTACGGCAACTGGTCCGACCCCGCCTTCGACGCGGCCGTCGACCGGGCCGTCGGAGCCTACGACCCCGCCGAACACGCGGCCGCCAACGCCGAGGCCCAGAAGATCGCCTCGCGCGAACTGCCCTGGCTGCCCCTCTACACCCAGCCCGTCAGCGTCTTCCTCGGCAAGAAGATCACCGGTGTCCAGCCGTCCATTGCCTACCTCTACTACCCGTGGGCGGCCGAGATCGGAGCCAAGGGATGACGGCCGCGGTGGCCCGGGCCGGACGGGTGCTGCGCCGCCTCGCCGGCATGGCGGCGACCCTGCTCGTCACCTCCTTCCTCGTCTTCTCCTCCCTGTTCCTGGCGCCCGGCGACCCGGCCAGCTTCCTGATCAAGGGGCGCAGCCCCAGCCCCGAGGACCTCGCCGCGCTCCGCAGCCAGTACGGCTTCGACGAGCCGTTCCTGGTCCGGTACTGGAACTGGCTCGGCGGGGTGCTGCACGGCGACTTCGGCCGCTCCTACCTCTTCCACCAGGACGTCAGCGCGGTCGTCTGGTCCCGCCTGCCCTCGTCCATGCTCCTCATCGGAATGTCGGGCCTGATGATCGCGGTGTTCGGCATCGGCTCCGGCATCGTCGGCGCGCTGCGCCGCGGCAGCCGCATCGACCGTTCCCTCATGCTGCTCGTGACGGTGGGCGCGGCGGCTCCCGCCTTCGTGGCCGCCCTGCTCCTCAGATCGGTGTTCGGAGTGCAACTGGGCTGGTTCCCGACCATCGGCAACGGCGAAGGCGTCATGGACAGGCTGCACCACGTGATCCTGCCCGCCGTCGCCCTGTCCGTGACCTTCACCGCACTGGTGACCCGCGTGACCCGCTCGGCCATGCTCGACGAGCTGCGCCGCGACCACGTGGAGGTCGCGCTCAGCCGCGGGACCCCGCGCCGCACCGTCATCCGGCGCCACGTCCTGCGCAACGCCCTCGGACCGATCGTCACCGTCTCCGCGCTCCTGGTCTCGGGCATGCTCGTCAGCACCGCGATCGTGGAGACCGCCTTCGGGATGTCCGGCGTGGGCTCCCTGCTCGTGCAGTCCGTGGACCAGCTCGACTTCCAGGTCGTCCAGGCCATCGTGCTGATGGTGGTCGCCGCGTTCGTCGTCGTCAACGCCCTCGTGGACCTCGTCCACCCGCTGATCGACCCGCGCATGGCGGCGGCGGGGAGCGCCCGATGAGCACACTCCCCGAAGCGGGCACCCGGGCCCGCTCCCCGCGCACCCGGCGCCGACCGCTCGCCCGCCTGAGGCGTCTGGGCGGCAGTCGGCTCCAGCGGACCTGCCTGCTGCTCCTCGTCCTGTTCGTACTCATCGCGCTCCTGGGACCCTGGATCGCCCCGGAGGACCCGACCTTCGGGCACCTCGGCGACACCCTGCTCGGGCCGAGCGGCGAACACTGGCTGGGCACCGACCAGGGCGGCCACGACACCCTCTCGGCGCTCCTCGTCGCCACCCGGACCAGCCTGGCGGGCCCGCTCGCCGTCGTACTGTTCTCCACCCTCCTCGGCGTCGCCGTGGGCCTGTTCACCGCCTGGCGCGGCGGATGGATCGACACCGCCGTCGGCCGGGTCCTCGACGTCCTGTTCGCCTTCCCGGCGCTGCTCCTCGCGATCCTCGCGGTGGCCCTGTTCGGCAAGGGGATGACCGCGCCGGTGATCGCCATGGCGATCGCCTACATGCCGTACACGGCGCGCCTCGTCCGGGGCCTGGCCGTCCAGGAGAAGTCCCGGCCCTACATCGCCGCCTACCAGGTGCAGGGCCACTCGGCCCTGTACGTGACGGTCCGCAGGCTGCTGCCCAATATCGCCCCGACGCTGCTCGCCCAGTCGACGGTGAACTTCGGCTACGCGCTGCTCGACCTCGCCGCCCTGTCCTTCCTCGGACTCGGCGTGCAGCCGCCCACACCCGACTGGGGCGCCATGATCAACCAGGGCCAGGCGGCCGTCCTGCAGGGGCAGCCGCTGTCCGCAATCGCGCCGGCCGTGGCGGTCGTGCTGGTCGTCGTCGCCTTCAACGTCGTCGGGGAAGACCTCGGCGACCGGCTCGCGGGGAGGGACTCCTGATGACACTGCTCGAATACGACGCCCTGCGCGTCACCCTCCCGGCGATGGCCCGCCCCGTCCTCGACGGGATCACCCTCACCGTCGCCGCCGGGGAGGTCGTCGCCCTCGTCGGCGAATCCGGTTCGGGCAAGTCCGTCACCGCCCGCGCCGCCCTAGGCCTCTTCCCGCAGGGCGCCGGGATCGGCGGCCGGGTGCGCGTCGACGGGACCGACCTGGTCGGCGCCGACCCCGCGAGCCTGCGCGAGGTGCGCACGAACAAGGCCGCGATGATCTACCAGGACCCCCGGGCGGCCATCAACCCCGTGCGCCGGGTGGGGGACTTCCTCACGGAGCCGCTGCGCCAGGTCCACGGCTGGTCCAGGTCACGGGCCGACGTCAGGGCCGCCGAACTGCTCGGCGCCGTCGGCCTGCCCGATCCCGTCCGGCACCTGAACCAGTTCCCGCACGAGCTCTCCGGCGGCATGCTCCAGCGCGTCGTGATCGCCGCGGCCCTGACCGCGGAACCCCGGCTGCTGCTCTGCGACGAGCCGACCACAGCGCTCGACGTCAGCACCCAGGCCGAGATCCTGGCCATCCTGGGACGCCTGCAACGCGAACGCGGCCTCGGGCTCCTCCTCATCACCCACGACATCGAGCTCGCGGCCTCCGTCAGCGACCGGATCTACGTCATGTACGCGGGCCGGATCGTGGAGACCGCGCCGGTGGCGGAGCTCTTCGGTTCCCCCCGGCACCCCTACACCGCGGGCCTGCTCGGATCCTCCCCGCCGCTCGCCGGCCCCCTGGCCCGCCTCACCCCCATACCCGGCGCCCCGATGGGGCTCCTGGAATCCGCGCCCGGCTGCGCCTTCGCACCCCGCTGCCGGTTCGCCGAACCAGGGCTCTGCGACCGGTCCGCGCCGGAGCTCGAACGGCACGGACCGGCCGAGGTCGCCTGCCACCGCGTCGCCGAACTCACCCGCGAGGAGGACCGTTGAGCACCGAGCAGAGAACAGACGGCGAGCCGGGAACGGACGGCGAGCCGAGGACGGACGGCGAGCCGGGAACGGACAGCGCCCCGGAGCTGCTCAGGGTGCGCGGCCTGCGCAAGACCTACCGGACCGGCGGGAAGGAGGTCGTCGCCGTGGACGGCCTGTCCTTCTCGGTACGGGCGGGCGGGGCACTGGGCATCGTGGGGGAGTCCGGATCCGGGAAGACCACCACGGCCCGGATGCTGGTCGGGCTCGAACGCCCCGACGCGGGGGAGATCCTCGTACAGGGCCGGCCGCTGGCGGACTCCGTACGGGGGAGGCCGGCGCGGCTGGCGAGGGCGAAGGCCGTCCAGATCGTCTTCCAGGACCCCTACCTCTCCCTGGACGCCCGGATCAGCATCGGCGCCACGATCGACGGTGTGCTCCGGCTGCACGGCATGTCCGACCGGACGGCGCGTGCCGCCCGGGTGAAGGAGCTGCTGGCCCAGGTCGGCCTCGGTGACCGCGAGGCGGCCGCGCTGCCCCGACGGCTCTCGGGCGGACAACGCCAGCGCGCCGCGATCGCACGGGCACTGGCGGTGGAACCGGCCGTCCTGGTGCTGGACGAGGCGGTGTCCGCCCTGGACGTGTCGGTGCAGGCCCAGGTGCTCAACCTGCTCTCCGACATCCGGCGCGACACCGGGATCGGCCTGGTCTTCGTCAGCCACGACCTGGCCGTGGTCCGCTACGTCTGCGACGAGGCGCTCGTCATGTACCGCGGCCTGACGATGGAGCACCGCCCGGTCGCGGAGCTCCTCGGAGACCCGCAGCACCCCTACACGCGGCTGCTGCTGGCCTCCGTACCCCGTCCGGGATGGGACCCCGATTCGATCAGCCGGCGGCGCCGCGAGCTCGATCCGCTGAGCGCGACGGCCACCGGGTGACGCGGCGGCGGTGCTACGGGGTCCCGCTCTCCTCCTTCAGCCAGTGCGGGGTGCGGAAGGTCGCGCCGCCGTACATCGGGAGGGGTATCGATTCCCCGTACCGGGCGAGCTGGTTCCAGGGGCGGTTGATGCCGGTGGATCCGTAGCGGCGCACCCGGGTGACGGCGTCGAGGTCCAGTACGTCGACGAGGACCTCCTCGCCGGGCCCGGCCTGCTGGCGTACGGCACCTTCGGGGTCGACGACGGCGCTGGCACCGACCCCGGCCGGGTCGGCGGCGTTGACGTTGACGACGTACACCTGGTTGGTCCAGGCGTTGGCGCGGGCGCAGACCAGCTCCATCTCCCGGTCGCGGGTGGGCGTCAGGGTGGGCTGGATGATGATCTCCGCTCCCAGCCAGGCGAGTTGGCGGACCGTCTCCGGGAAGGAGCCGTCGTAGCAGATGGCCAGGCCCGCCCGGCCGACGCCGGGGATGTCGAAGACGGTGAACTCGTGGCCGGGCACGGCCTTTTCGTAGGGCTGCCAGGGGAAGACCTTGCGGTAGCGGGCGAGGATCTCGCCCTCGGGGGAGACGGCGAGGGCCGTGTTGTGGATGCGGCCGTCCTCGGCGCGCTCGTAGAGGCTTCCCGGGATCAGCCACAGCCCGGTCTCCCTGGCCAGGGCACAGATCCGGTCGGTCAGCGGTCCGGGGATCGTGACGGCGGCCCGTTCCATCCAGTCGTCGGGGGCCGGGCTCAGGAGCAGGCCCTCGGCGGCGAGCAGGAGTTCGGGGACGACGACGAGCTGGACGTGGGGGAAGAGCTCGCGCGTGGCGCGGATCTGTTCGTCGAAGCGCTGCCAGCTCGCTTCGAGGTCGTGGGGCACGGGCTTGGTCTGCAGGGCGGCGATGGCCAGGGTGCGCATGGGTTTCGTCAGTCCTTGGTGAGGGTGGGTTCGGCGACGGTGCGGGCGGGGTCGGCGACGGAGGTGCGGCCGTCGCGGAAGAAGCGCCGGAAGCGGGTGCGGACGACGGCCAGTGCCAGGGCGCCCGCGGCGATCGAGCCGACTCCGAGGAGGAAGACCCCGCCGATGCCGTGGAAGGAGGTGCTCCCGTAGGCCGGGTCGTACATGTCGTGGGCGCTGCGGGCGAAGGCCGCCAGCATCAGTACGCCGCCCACCAGGGGCAGGACCCCGCGCAGCAGCATGTCGCGCGGTGAGTCCCGCAGCCGCTCGCGGAAGTGCCAGACGCAGGCCAGCGCGGTGGTGCCGTAGTAGCAGGCTATGAGCAGCCCGATGCAGAGGATGGCGTCGCCGAGGAAGTCTCCGGAGACGAGCGTGAGCAGGACCAGCAGGCAGGCCGCCACCGCTCCGAAGCACAGGGTTCCGAAGGCGGGGGTGCGGTGGCGCGGGTGGATGCGGGCCAGGGCGGACGGCAGGGCTCCGTGGGAGGCCATGGACAGGGTGCCGCGGGAGCTGCCGACCAGGCAGGTCAGCAGCGCGGAGACGGCCGAGACGCAGACGGCCAGTTGCATGGCCTTGGCCAGGGCGGTACCGAGTACGGGTGGGGCGAGGGTGCTCAGGACGTCCGCCGCGTTGTCGGGATTGCCCAGGCCGATGCCCTCGGTGCCGGTGCCGGCGAAGCTGATCGCCGCGAACGCGGTGAACAGGTAGGTACCGAGCAGCACCACGGTCGACAGGACGGCGGCCTGGCCGGAAACGCGGTCGCCGTCGCGGGTCTCCTCGTTGGCCGTGATCAGTGCGTCCCAGCCCCAGTAGATGAACAGGCACAGCAGTACGGCCTCGGCCAGTGACCCGAGGTCGTCGAACGCGAAGGGGTTGAGCCAGGCGAGGGACGGGGTGGCGGCACCGGCCCGGCCGAAGGCGGTGACGCCGAAGCCGAGCAGGGCCAGCAGCTGGAGGCCGAGCAGCACGTACTGGACGGAGGCCGCGAGCTGCAGCCCCCGGTAGGCGATCGAGGTGACGGCGGCCAGCAGGAGCACGGCGGTGACCGTCACGGCCGTGCCGCTGTCGGCGAGGGAGTCCAGGCCGAGGAGGCGCAGCAGGTATCCGGCGCCGACCTGGGAGAGGGCGGTCATCGCGATGAGGGTGGCGCAGATGGGCACCCAGCCTCCCGCGAGCCAGCCGGTCACCGGCCCGAAAGCGCGGGTGGTCCATACGAAGGTGGTTCCGCAGTCGGGCATCTCCCGGTTGAGCTCGCGGAAGGCGAACGCGGTGAGCAGGACGGGCAGGAAGCCGAGGAGCAGGGCGGCGGGGGCCAGGTTCCCGACGGTCAGCGTCACGAAGCCGAGGGTGACGGCGATGCTGTACGCCGGTGCCACGGACGACAGCCCGAGGGTGACGGAGGCGAGCAGGCCCACGGAACCGGCGCGCAGCCCCTTGCCGACGGGGGCGGGCGCCGGCCCGGTTCTCGCCCCGGTGTCGGTCGGATCGGTCATGGTGCCTCCTGGAGGCCGCAGAGGGGTGGAGGGTGGCGCGGTTTGTTAAACGCAGATTTAAGACCGGGTGTCCTGGACCGTCAAGAGCCGGATCGTTATTGTTAAAGCCAGATATAGAGAGAACCTCTGGGAGGGGTGGCGTGGCGGCCAGGAAGGGCAGCAGCAAGGAGAACCGCCGGGCGGAGCTGGGCAAGGCCGTCGAGCGCGCCGTAGTGGCACGCGGGCTGGAGGGCCTGCGGCTGCGCGACGTCGCGGAGGAGGCGGGCGTCACGCCCGCCGCGGTGCTGTACTACGGGGATCTGGACGCCCTCGTCCACGCGACGTACCAGCAGGCCATCGAGCGCTACAGCCAGGACCGCGAAGAGGCCGCGGACCGCTTCGAGGACGCCCGCGACAAACTGCGGGCCTGCATCGACAACGGCGTCGCCGGCGGCCCCGACGACGCGCTGACCCGACTGCTCTTCGAGTACTGGCCGCGCTGCCTGCGCGACGCGAGGGCGGCGGCGCTGGACAGCGCGCTGACGGAACGCCAGATCGCGGTGTACTCGGGCATCCTGGTCCTCGGCCAGGCCCAGGGCCACTTCGCACTCCAGGACCCGCCCCGGCTGCTCGCCGCGAACTTCGTCGCCATGGAGGACGGCTACCAGATGGAGGTCCTGGCCGGGCGCCGCACCCCTGCGGAAGTCGTCGCCGCCCTGCGCTCGTACGCCCGCGCCGTCACCGGCCACGACCTGTCCCAGGGCACCTGACCCGGGGGCCCTGGCCCGGTCCTACGGTGCTGCGGACGAGGTTGCGTCAGGTGCCGGGGGCGACCAGGTGGGGGCCGTTGTTGCGGACGCTGTTGACGGCCGTGGAGACGGCGGTCACCGCCAGGCGGCCGTCGGCGGGGGTGTGGAGGAGGGCGCGCAGGCCCGTCGCGTTCTGGTGGGCGGGGTCGAGCCAGGCCTCGTAGTCGCCCGGGTCGAGGGCCAGCGGCATCCGCGGGTGGATGCGGCCGGCCGCGTCGGTGGCCTCGGTGGTGATGATCGTGGCCGTGGTGAGCCAGGCCTCCGGGTCGTCCGCGTCGGCGACCGCGGGGTCGCGCCAGAACTCGTACAGCCCGGCCATGGCCATGACGGATCCGGACTCGGGGCGGATGAAGTAGGGCTGTTTGAACGCCTTGGCCGACCCGGTGGCCGGCACGGCGACCCACTCGTAGAAGCCGTCCGCGGGAAGCAGGCACCGCCGCTTGGCCAGGGCCCGCCGGTAGGCCGGCTTCTCGTGGACGGTCTCCACCCTCGCGTTGATCATCCGTGATCCCACGGCGGGGTCCTTGGCCCAGGAGGGCACCAGACCCCATCGCACCGGGCGGAGCTGCCGCAGGACCTCTCCGGTGTCCTTCGCGGCGCGTTCCAGTACCGCCCACACCTCGTCGGTGGGGGCGACGTTCCACGAGGGCCCGATGGCCCGACCGGAGTCGAGCCGGGCGTCGAAGAGGCCCGCGAGGTCTTCCGGTGCCCGGGACGAGGCGTATCGGCCGCACATGCCCACCACTGTCCCACCCTTCCCCGCGGATCCGGCAGAGCCGGGCCGAGTCGTGCCCGACCGGAGAAGGATGGGACCGTGACGTCCGGACCTAGGAGGGCCGGGCCCGGGTGGAGACCGTGACGCTGTCCACGCGCATCGGGTGGCCCGGTTCGGTGTCCGGGCCCGGGGCGGCGCCGTCGGCGAGGGGGAGGCCGCCGCCGATGGCCACGTTGAGGATCAGGAACAGTCCGTGGTCCACCGCCCGCTTCCAGGCGTCCGGGTCCATCGCCGAGGCCGCCACCCGGTGGTGCACCCGGCCGTCCAGGTACCAGCGCACCTCCTCGCCGCCGGGGGAGAGGTCCACCTCGACGGCGTACGAGTGGAACCGCGAGCGGCAGTCCTCGCACGGCCGGGGCCCCGAGCCCAGCCCCGCCGGCTCCTTGCACGGGCCGCCTTCGAGGATCCCGCAGTGCAGGGTGGCGTATACGCTGTCCCGCCCGTTGACGGACTCCATCACGTCGAGCTCCCCGACGCCCGGCCAGCCGGTGTACCCCTCGCGCAACGGAGCCCCGAGGGTCCAGAACGCCGGCCAGTAGCCCGCCGCCTTCGCGCCGGTCACCTCGGGCAGGGCGATCGAGGCCTCGATGCGCAGGGTGCCGCCGGGGGGCGGCGCGAAGTCGGAGCGCCTGGTCTCGATGCGCCCGGACCGCCACCGGCCGTCGGTGCGGGTGGGGACGATCTCCAGGACCCCCTTGCCGTCGAGGCGGACGTTCTCGGTCGAGTCGGTCATCGTCTCGATCTCGCCCGTGCCCCACTGGGGCGCGGGGCACCCCGGGTAGCAAGTGCCGGTGTCGTGGATCCAGTTGGTTGCGGAGGGGCTGCTGCCCGCGGGGCCGTCGAAGTCCTCGCGCAGCAGCTCGGTCCACCCGGCCGCCCCCGGTGCCCCGGCCGCGGCCACGGCGGGCAGGGCCCCGGATTGCGTGAGCAGCCGCTCCAGCCGGGGGGTCAGGACCACGACCGCGACATTGGTCAGGTGGGCGTCGTCCCGGTAGAGCAGGATGCGGTCCAGTACGGCCGGGCAGCTCGGGCCGTCCCCCGGGCACAGGACCTCGTTCACGCCGACCGCGCGTACGCCGGGCAGCGCGCCGGAGGCGATCCGCCGGGCCAGCGGATCGGGCTGCTGGGCGTTGCCGCGGCTGAACGCGCAGGCGTCGGGGACCTCGGGGCTGCCGGAGACGCACGCGGGGACGTCCGCGCCGGGTACGGGGGTGTCCTCGATGTAGACGATCGGCGCGCCGATCGCCCGCAGCGGTTCGAGGGTCTTCTCCCAGGCCGCCGACAGGAGTTGGGAGTCGGAGGTGTAGCGGTTGAGGGAGGAGATCACGATGAGCCGGGGCTTCGGCTGCTTGCGCAGCCGGTCCAGGGTGTCGGCCCGCCAGGTGTCGCACTCCCGGTAGGCGCGGCCGAGCTGCGGGCTGTCCACGGCCAGTTGGGGCAGCGGGCAGCCCTGCTTGACCAACTCCTGCAGGGCCCAGCCGCGTTGTGAGGCCATGGCGAGCATCGCGGAGAACCACTGGCCCGCGTGCGAGTCGCCGAGCAGCACGATCCGGTCCGGGCTGTCCACCGCGCCGAACAGGCAGTCCGGGCTGCGGGTCACCGCCGGGGCCACCTCGCAGTCACCGTCCGGCGGGAAGTCCTTGCGCGCCTGGGCGGGCCCGGGGACCACGGGGCCGTCCTGGAGCGGCGCCGCGTCCGTCCGGGCGAGCAGGTGGGGGCCGGAGGCGGCGCCCGGGGGCAGGCCGCTGAGCCGGACCGGCGCGGCCGGACCTAGCAGGTTCAGGGTCGCGGTGCCCACCACGAGGGCGAGCACGACGGGCAGTACGACGGCGGTGACGCCCACCGACAGCCCGCGGCGCGGGAGTTCGGAGACGGTGCGGCTGCGGCGCAGCGGTCGCTCGACCCAGCGCATGGTGGCGTAGGCCGGCAGTGCGGCGCCCAGCGTGAGCGCCGCCTTCACGGGCCAGCCCAGCGAGCCGAACCGGGCCTCGGCCAGCACGAGCACCGGCCAGTGCCACAGGTACAGGTTGTAGGAGAGCCGCCCCACCGCCCGGGACGCCCGCCCCGCCAGCAGCCGGCCGACCCCGAGGGCGCCGATCGCGGTGCGCTCGCCCCGGCCGGGTATCGCGGCGAGGATCACGGCGCCGGTGGCCAGGGTCGGCACCAGGGCCGCACAGCCGGGATAGGGGGTGGAGGCGTCGTACGAGACCACGCACCACACGATCGCCGCGCCCCCGGCCCAGCCGCACAGCAGCCGCAGCGGGCGGGGTCCGCGCATGAGGTGCCAGGGCAGCAGGGCCAGCAGCGCGCCGATGCCGAACTGCCAGACGCGCGAGGGCGTCGCGAGGTAGGCGAGCGAGGCGGAATGCTCCGTCCACCGCAGCGACAGCGCGAACGACCCCAGCGTCAGCGGTACGGCGGCGAGGCACACGGCGGAGCGCACGGCGCGGCCGCGGCGCACCGACCGGGTCACCCCGAGCACGATCAGGGCGAGCAGGGGTGCCCAGAGGAGGTAGAACTGCTCCTCGACGGCCAGGGACCAGAAGTGCAGCAGCGGGCTCTGGTCGTGCCCGGCGGCGAGGTAGTCGGTCCGCTGGGCGACGAAGCGCCAGTTGGCGGCGGAGAGCGCCGCCGCGACCACGTCGTGCTCCAGGTCGGCACGGCGCAGCGGGACGGCCAGCCAGGCCCCGGCCAGGGCCACCGCGGCGAGCACGACGGCGGCGGAGGGCAGGAGCCTTCGGGCCCGCCGGGAGAAGAAGTCCAGGAGCCGGATCCGGCCGGTGGTGACCGCCTCCCGGACGAGGAGGCCGGTGATGAGGTAGCCGGAGACGACGAAGAACACGTCCACGCCGACGAAGCCGCCCGCGAGCCCGGGAACCCCGGCGTGGAAGGCGAGGACCGCGAGAACGGCGAGGGCGCGCAGCCCCTCGATGTCGGGGCGGAAGGCGGACCGGTGCGGGCTGGGTCCCGACTCGCCGCCGGGGCGCGACGGGGACGCCGGGGGACCCGGCGGTGGCTCGGCGGCGCGCCGGTGGTCGCGGTGCGCGCCGGGTGCCAGGGGGAACGGCATGGTGGTGAAGCCTTTCAACTCAGCCAGGGAAGCATCGGGTTGACCCACCCGGATGCCACCAGGCCGGTGAGCAGGAGGACCGCCGAGGCGGCGAGGGTTTCGGGCCAGCGGCGGGGCAGCACGCCGGAGCGGGCCGACGCGAAGGCCCGTACGGGACCGCGCCGGCGGGCGGTGACCGGCGCCGGGGCGGTGGCGGCCGGAGCCGGGCGCAGCTCGGAGATCAGGTCGCGGATCAGCGGGCCGTTGATCTGGCACTGCACCAGGAAGTACAGGAGCAGGCCCCAGTTGGGCTCCCAGCCGTTGCGGGCCACGGCCCGCGCGAGGCCCGCGGCGGCGGCGCCGTTGGACAGGACGAGCCAGAGCAGCGAGACGCCGATCACCCGGCGGGCCATCCCGCCGGAGGAGGACGGGCCCCGGGCGCCGGTGGGCACCCAGTCGGCGCTGCGGCCGCGCAGGGTGTGCAGGAAGGCGGTGGCGGCGGCGACGCTCGTGAGGACGTTCGCCCGGATGACCTCCACCCGCCAGCGCGTCCGGCTGATCCGCGGCAGCAGCACGTGCCAGAGCCACAGCGGGGCGAGCAGCGGCAGGACGTGCCAGGGCCGGATGTGGTCCGGGTACCAGAACATCATCACCAGGGGCGGCAGCGGCGCCGCGAAGGTGTTCACGGCGGCGGCCAGGTAGCCGACGACGCCCTCGTAGAAGCACAGCCTCATCCGCCAGGGCGCGCCCATCCGCCGCAGTACGGGGGTGCCGATCAGGTGGAGGTTGCCCATCGCCCACCGGTACTGCTGGTTGACGAAGGAGGTGACCTGGTCGGGGGAGGTCCCCTTGGCGACCAGCACCGGTACGTACAGGGTGCGGAAGCCCTGTTCGTGGAGGGCGAGGCCGGTGTACAGGTCCTCGCTGTGGTCGAGGCGGGCGAAGCCGCCCGCCAGGTCGATGGCGCTGCGCCGGTAGACGGCGTTGCTGCCGCAGCAGATGGCGGCGTCGCTGGCATCCCTGGACGGCTGGATCCAGCGGAAGAACCACTCCTGCGCGGAGCCGGCGGCCCGCTGGATCCAGCCCATGGTCTCGTCGGTGTCGAAGCACTGCGGGCTCTGCACGATGCCGACGGCCGGGTCGGCGAGGTAGGGGACGAGATGGCGCAGGAAATCGGTCCGGGGTGCGAAATCGGCGTCGAGGATGGCGATGAACTCGGCGTCGCTCAGCGTCAGCGCGTGGTTGAGGTTGCCGGCCTTCTTCAGGTGCCCCCGGTCGGGGCGCACGACGTACTCGTACCCGTACGAGGCGGCCAGCGCGGCGACTTCGGGCCGGTCGGCGTCGTCCAGCACCCAAGTGGTCAGTGCGTCGGGCCAGTCGACGTCCGCCACCGCGCGGTAGGCGTTGGCCAGGACGGGCAGCGGTTCTCCGCAGGTCGGCAAGTACAGGTCCACGCGCGGCAGTCGGGCGGGCTGCCAGGCGCGTACGAGGACCTCGTGCGAGGGCCGGGTCAGCCGGCGCTGGCGCAGGCTGTTGACCGAGGAGAGGGTGAGGGCGACGACGTTGAGGCCCAGGACGGCGAGGAAGGCCCACAGGGCCGGGGTGCGCAGGGCGAAGGTGAACATGGTCGCCGCGGTGAAGACGAAGGCGAGCGAGGTACTGATGAGGACCCAGCGCCGTTGCGGGCCGAAGTACCAGTAGAGCTCTTCGTCGGAAGGAGGTTGCGGAAGGTGATACAAGGTCATAAAGCCCCCCACGGCTGTTTATGCGCCCGTTTCAGGTGGCCACCATAGCGTCAAAGGTATAGACCATTTGTTGCGGGACGATCAACAAGCCGAATGAGACACGGGATTGGCGCGTCTCAGGTGGTCCAGACCTTTGGAGGTCCATTCGAGCGCCAGTACCCCGTCGTGCCGGGGAGGCGCAGGTCACGCGCGGATGAACAGGCCCCAAAGACTTGCGTGGCCGGGACACTTTTCTCGGCTTCGCCGCGCGCACCCCGGCGCCGCCGTACGATCCACCTGGGCGGACCGTCGCGGAGAGCGACGGTCAACTAACCGGCGGGAACAGGAGCTTGGGGGGTGTCCGCAGTGGACGTGGTACGGGAGTCGGCCGGAGCCGGACGGGTCGTCCTCTTCGAGGAGTCGGCACGGGACGGGGCCCAGGCGAAGACCCTGATGAGCGCGGACTTCCGGGTCGCGCTCGCCCGCGAGCAGGGAGCGGTGTTCGGGGCCGACGGCCCCCGGCACGTGGTGTTCGCCGCCGGATTCCCCTCCGTGTGCGGGCAGGAGTACGAGGCGACCCGGCAGGTCGCACTGGAGGCACAGGGATCGGTCAGTCCGTCCGCGATCTGCCGGGGCACGGTGCAGGACGTACGCCTCGCGCTCGGCGCGGTACGAGGTGCGGCGCACGGGCGGATCATGGTGATCGTGGCCGCTTCGGAAGCCACCGCCCGCGCCCTCGTGCACAGCGACGCCCGGACGGCCCTGGAGCGCGGCCTGGACGTGGTCGAGGAGGCCGTGGACCGCGCGGACGGCACGGCGGTGGACGTCTGCCTGGTGGACGCTCCCCGCGCGGACCACGCCCTGGTGGCCGAGTACGCCGGCCTGATGACGGCGCAGGGCGCGGCCACGATCGTGCTGGCCGACACCGTCGGCGACCTGCTGCCCGGCCAGACCCGGGCGCTCTTCCAACGGGTCGCCGCCGACGCGGGACAGGAGACCGTCCTGGTCTCCCACCTCCACAACGACCTCGGCCTAGGCCTGGCCAACACCCTGGCCGCACTCGAGAGCGGAGCACGGGTCGCGGCCTGTTCGTGGCTGGGCATGGCCGAGCGCAGCGGAATGGTCGCCACGGAACAACTGCTCTTCCTCCTCGGGCACGACCGGAACAAGGCCGCACAGGTACTGGGCCCCGACTGCGAGCCGTGGTGGACACCGCCCGACCTGACGCGGCTGCCCGGCATCGCCCGGATGGTGTCCGAGGAGACCGGGGTGCCCCTCACCGTCACCACCCCCATCGTGGGCACCGGAGTCGCCACGATCTCCACCGGCACCCCCTTCACGCACCCGGGCACCTTCCAGCCCTACGACCCCCAAAGCCTCCTCGGCCTCGCACCGACCGTGGTCCTGACCCACCTCGCCAGCCGTCGCGTACTGCTCGCCGTCGCCGAGCGCCTGGGACACGGGCTGGACGCGGACCAGACCGGCCGGGCCCTGGCCTGGGTCAAGGACCGCGCCTACCGCCTCAACCAGGCCGTAGTCCCCGACCAGGACTTCGCCGACTACCTCCGAGGCCTGACGGCCAACACGCCCGCACCCTGACGGCCGCCACACCCGCACCCTGAACGGAACCTCCCATGCCGGACACCCCTCTCGCCCTCGGCGCCGCCGTCCACGCACTGCGGGCCGGAGAGGCCGCCATCCTGCCCAACCCCAGCCCCCTCACCTACGTGGTCACCGCCACCACCCCCCGGGCCGTCAACACGGCCAAGGGCCGTCCCACCGACCAGGACGTCGCCCTGTGGGTCCACGACGACACCACCTGGAGCGACCTCGGCCCGCACCTCGACCTGGCGCCCGACGCCCTGCACACCGCCTTCGTCCTGCTGCGCGAGGAACTGGTCACGCTCCTGGTGCCCGTACGCGCGGACGCCGCGCCCTCCGCCTGGACCGCACCGGCCCTGCGCGCCGGCCACCTCCTGCTCTTCGGCGCGCACTGGCAGCCGCTCTCCGGGCTGCTGACCCGCTTCCCGCACCTCTACGTCAGCAGCGCCAACCGGACGGGACAGCCCCCGGCGGCCACCGCGGCCGGGGCCGGCGAGATGTTCGGGCCCGGCGTCACCGTCGTCGACGCCGACGCGCTGCGCCACCCCGACGCCGCCCACGCGGCCACCACCATGCTGCGCATCGGCCCGGCCGGAGAGCTGACCCACGTCCGCCACGGAGCCCAGGACCGGGCCCACGGCCCCGACCCGGAGGCGTACCTCGCGCACCTGTCGCGCGACGGACGCCCCGCCTGAAGGCCGGCCCGGCGCGCCACCGATCAGGCGTCCACCTCGGGAATGAGGTTGTAGCGGTTCAACAGCTCGCCGATCTCGGTCGACCGTCCAACTCAGCAGCCAGCCGGAGTCCCGGACCGTCACGATGCCTCCCCGTCGTCGGAGTTCTCGGTGAGCGAGCCGATCGTCGTGAAGACGAGGTCGCCGGGGCCGAGGTCGACCCCGCCCGGCTCGCCCGCGCGGAGCCACTCGATGCGCGTGGCCTGCTTGCGCTCCCCGGTGATGTCGAAGCGGACGTCGGTGACTTCGGTCTCGAAGCACAGCGTCACACCCTGGTCGGTCAGCCACCGGGTCAGCGGGAGCACCATCGACTCGTACTGGTTGTAGGTGGTTTCCGCTGCTGTAGTACACCGCTACCCCTATCGTGCCGCTGACGGGGGACGGGACCGTCCTAGCGCAATGTCCGCCATGCACGCCCCCGCCGCACACCCGGTGCCCCCGTTGGAGTGATGCGGCGGTTCGGTCAGGGCCGTGCCCCCGCCCCGTCGCGCAGGCGCTCCGCGAAGGCCCGGGCGGCGGCGAGGTCGTCCGGGTTCGGCCGCTGCTTGTTGATGCCGCCGACGAGCTTGAAGGGGGCCCAGCTGTCGAACGCCCGGCAGGAGAAGCTCCCGGCCACCGCGAAGCCCTTGGCTTCGAGGAGGCGGACCAGCGGTCGGGTGAAGGGCGCGAACGGCAGCTCGGGGAGCCCGCTGGTGGCGAACACGAACGCCCGGCCCCGCCCGGCGGGCAGCGCCTCGACGGCGGCGGTCAGGCGGGGGTGGAGCCTGCCGTGGAAGACGCCCGAGCCGAATCCCAGCAGGTCGGCTCCGGCCAGCTCCTCCGGGTCGGCCTGCTCGGGGGCGACGACCCGCGCACCCAGTACCCGGCCCATGGTGTCGGCGACACGACGCGTATTGCCGTGCGACACGGAGGCGCAGACGATGACGGCCTTCATCTTGACGGTTCCTTCCCTCGGATCTCCAGCTTCCACAGAGAGGACCGAGCGGGGCCGCCGAATGTGACACCGGGCCGGCCCCCACCCCTCCGGAGGGGGACGGGGGCCGGCAACGGGGTCGGGTTCGGGCTCAGAACCGGGTGGAGACGGTGGTGTTGGCGAAGTCCTGGGCGGCGTAGAGGCTGATGTAGACGTAGCCGGTCGGGGGGTTGTCGATGGTGAGGGTCTCGGTGTTGCCCTTCCGTACCGAGCGGGCGGTGTAGTTGGCGGTGGTGGCCCAGTTGGTGGGGCTGTAGTAGAGGTCCGCGTTGCCGGCGCCGCCCGACACGGAGATCTTGAGGGAGGCCGTGCCGGCCGGGACGTTCAGGTAGAAGTAGCTGTAGTTGCCCGCCGTGGCCGAGACGTTGGAACGGCGGCAGTTGTCGCCCAGCACCCGGACGTCGGTGTTGGTGCACTCGGCGGGCCCGGAGGACCCCACGGTGACCGCCTTGCTGATACTGGCGGTGGCGCCCTTGTTGTCCGTGACGGTGAGGGTCACGGTGTAGGTGCCGGCCGCGGCGTAGGTCCTGGCCGGGTTGGCGGCGGTGGAACCGGCGCCGCCGTCACCGAAGTTCCATGAACGGGAGACGATCGTGCCGTCCGCGTCCGTGGAGGCGTCGGTGAAGTTGACGGCCAGACCGTTCACCGCGCTGGTGAACCCGGCCACCGGGGCCTGGTTGCCCGGCGGCGTGGTGGTTCCCCCGCAGTCACCGGCGGCGCACCTGGCCAGCCAGGCCGCGAAGTCGGCGTCGTAGCGGGTGCCGATCGTGGAGGTCAGCAGGGTGCGGGCGGCGGCCCAGTTGCCGGTGCGGTATTGGCCGAGCAGCGTGGCCACGTCCTGCGGGTGCGACTGGAGCAGGTAGCGCACCGCCAGGTAGCCCCACTGGTAGACGCGGGTCTGGTCGGAGTTGTCGTAGGTGGTGTCGAACAGCGTGCTGAGCTTGTACGTGTTCTTGCCGGCCTCGGTGACCGCCCGGTCGTAGGTGACGTTGCGGTACGAGTACGAGATGTACTCCGCGAAGCC
The DNA here is from genome assembly GCF_057834465.1 of Streptomyces sp. GL_140. Taxonomy (NCBI): domain Bacteria; kingdom Bacillati; phylum Actinomycetota; class Actinomycetes; order Kitasatosporales; family Streptomycetaceae; genus Streptomyces; species Streptomyces sp. GL_140. The sequence goes on along the minus strand of NZ_CM174404.1, from coordinate 758,175 downwards.
CTCGACCCACATCACGGTCGGGGTCGTCATGCCCAGGTCGAAGTCGCCGTACATGTCGAAGCGGCCGTCGAGGTAGTGGGTGTACTCGTGGTTGAGGTTCCAGATCTGGAACTCGGGCCGAACCCACTCCGCCTCGTAGGCGACGAACCGCGGCAGGTTCCCGGCGGCGGCCGGATCGCCCTCCAGGTACATGCCGCCGTTGTCGGTGCTGATGCCGAAGATGATTCCGGCGTACGTCTGGTAGTCGGTGCTGGAGTCGAACACGACCACTTCGATGGTGGTGTTGTTGTCGTTCGCGACCGCGCCGCCGACCTTGACCACGTTGTGGAAGAAGGCGTCCTGGTTGGCCAGGCTGGTGCAGGTGGCCGACAGTTCGGCGGCCGTCAGCTGCTGCGCGACGATCCGCAGGCTCGGGCTGCAGGTGTGATTGACCGTCAGGACCGCGGTACGGACCCGGTTCGGCAGGTCGCAGGTGGTGTAGTACGCGCAGTTGGCCGCGTCGTACGAGGAGGTCATCTCGGCCAGCGGCACCCAGAGGGAGGCGGTGCGGCCGGTGATCGAACCGCGGTCGAGGAGCTGCTTGACCAGCGGCCGTACGGTTCCCAGGAGCTCGGGGTGCTGGAGGAACCTGCCCAGTTCACGGCCAGCGTTGGCCGTCAGGTAGGCCTTGTCGGTGCCCAGCAGGCCGTCGTGGGCGACGGCGAAGTCGCGCAGCACGGTGAGGATGCTCGGGTCCGCCTGTACGGCGGGCAGGAACTCGGCGGTCTGGTGGCCGCGGAACAGGACGGTGTAGGCGTTGTTCACCGCGGCGACCATCGACCAGGAGCCGTCGTAGGAGGAGTCGTATCCGGTCAGCAGCCGCTTGACCACGCCGAGGTAGCGCGCGTTCTCCTGGGCGCTGTCGATCAGGACGACCGCCTCGGACAGGGTCTGTCCGTTGGCCTCGGTCACGTCCCGGGAGCGCGGCGAGGCGAAGAAGCCGTCCAGGGCGCCCTGGATCGAGCTCTTCAGGGCCGGGCCGTAGGTGCCGACGGTGGACGCGTTGTACCACTGCACGAAGTACCCGGCGCGCAGGAAGAGCACGAGCTGCCCGGTCGAAGTGCTGTTGTCGCCGGGGTACCCGGCGGAGGCGGAGCGCAGGGCGTCCGCCACGGAGACCATCTGCGCCTCGCGGAAGGCGGCCTTCGCGTCGGGGCCCTTGAGCTGGAACAGGGTGTTCACGCAGTCGAGGCCGGAAGCCTTGATCTGCTGGACCAGCGCACTGCCGGTCTTCGAGGTGAAGTCGGAGACGTTGCAGGCCGCGGCCAGGGCGCCGACACCGGCGCCCGCACCCGTACTGGGCGCCAACTTGGCTTTGGCTCCGTGCTGTTCGCTCTGCGCCAGGTCCTTGGCGGTGGCCCGGAGCGGGGCGCGCTCGGACAGGTCAGTGTTCGGCCGTGTCGCGTGCTCCGCTCTCAGGGCGGCGGCCGCGGCCGACTCGGTGGAGGGCTGCGGGGCGACGGCGCCCGGCTTCCAGGCAGGCGCGGGGGCGGCGGGCTTCGGCTCGCGCGCGAAGGCCTGGCCGGCGGGGGCGAGCAGGGTCAGGCCCAGGCAGCAGGCCAGCGCGGCTATGAGGGGCCGGACGCGGCCCTTCGTGGTGGGGGAACTTCGCATGGGGGGTGGGCCTCCGAGCCGGTCTGCCGCCGTGCTGGCAACACGGCGGACGTGGAGTAAGAGCCGTGCGGACAAGGGGAGTTGATGGGGATTCAACTCTGTCGTGTACACGTCTATGGCGTGTGCGATGTAACATGGCACACATCACATGGCTCTGGAAGACCTGGCGGAAGTTCTCGACATCCGAGTCGGTGTCAGACAGTGCTCGGCGGGGGCCCGCGATCAGCGGAAGGCGCCGGTCAGCGGCCCGCGGCGGGCCGGGGCGGATTTCCATCGGCTGCTGGAGCCGCGCTGGAGCCCACCGAATGCGCCGTGCGCACCGCCCGCACATACTGGCGGGGTGAGGCTCATGGGTACGGTCTTGCTCTGCATCGCCGGTCTGACGGGCGCGGCCCTTCCGGCCGGGACGGCCGCGGGCCAGGAACCCGCCGCGGCGGCCCCGGGGTCATGCGTCAGCTCGCCCGACCCCGTCGAGGGCGACGCCCGCGAGGTCCTCACCATCGCCCAGCAGGCACAGCGGGAGTTCGGACTGAACTCGGTGGTCCTGCGGGTCTCCTCCGACGGCCGGGAAGTCCTCACCACGGCACTCGGCGAATCGATGACCGGGGTCCCGGCCGAGCCGTCCATGCACTTCCGTACCGGGTCGGTGGCCATCGTCTACATGGGCGCCGTCCTGCTCCAACTCGTCGATCAGGGCAAGGCCTCACTCGACGACCCGGTGTCCCGCTGGCTGCCGGACGTGCCGCACGGCTCGGAGATCACCCTGCGGATGCTCGGCAGCTCCACCTCCGGCCTGCACGACTACGTCACCGACCCCGCGTTCGTGAAGGCGCTCGAAGCCGCACCGTTCCGCAAGTGGACTCCGGCCGAAGTCATCGGGATCGCGACGGCCAAGCCGCTGCTGTACAAGCCGGGGACCAACTGGAACTACTCCCACGCCAACTTCGCGATCCTCGGCGCCGCCCTCGAGAAGATCGGCGGCATGCCACTGGACCGACTGCTCGCCCAGCACGTGTACGAACCGCTCGGGCTGAGCCAGACCAGCAACCAGTACACGCCGCAGATCCCGGAACCCGTCCTGCACGCCTTCACCTCCGAGCGCGGCACCTACGAGGAGTCCACGTTCTGGAACCCCTCGTGGACCACCGCCCCCGGTGCGGTCCTCGTCCAGAACATCTGTGATCTGGACCGGTCCGCGCGTGCCATCGGGACCGGGGAACTGCTCTCCGCGCAGTCCTTCAGGACCCAGCTGGATCCGGGCACCGTGGGCCTCGGCCACGCGACGGCGTCCTGCCCGGCGAGCGTCTGCCTGCTGACCAATACCGCGGCCCACCACTTCGGCCTCGGCGTGATCGTTGTCGACGACTGGATCCTGACGAACCCGTCGTTCTCCGGCTACGCGGCCATACAGGCCTATCTGCCGGCCGAGAAGCTCGCGATCTCCGTCACCGTGACCAAGGGCCCCAAGAGCCCCGAGGGCAACTCGGCCCAGATCGTTGCCGAACGCATCTCCGCGGCCCTGGCCCCCGGACACGTGCTCAAGATGCGCTGAGGCGCGGTGGGGCGCTGAGGCGGGCCGGTCACGTCGGCGCCGGACAAGGCGGGGCGTCACGGACCGTACGGCAGATCGCGGACCGTACGGCAGATGGCGGAGGCGACTTGTGGCGCGGCCTTCCCGTCAGCACGCTGGCTCCATGCCCGCACCCGCCCCCGGTCCGCTCCGCTCTCCCGCGCCAGTCCGGCCGACCGCATCCCACCGGGCGCTGGTGGCCGGGTCCGTCGGCAATTTCATCGAGTGGTACGAGTTCGGCGTTTACGGATACTTCGCCACCGTCGTCGCGGCGCACTTCTTCACCCCCGAGGGCGGCAGCGCCGTGGCGGGCCTCGTCAAGACCTACGCGTCGTTCGCCCTCGCCTTCTTCTTCCGGCCGGTCGGTGCGGCCCTGTTCGGGCGGCTCGGCGACCGGATCGGCCGCCGGCCGACGCTCGTGCTGGTCATCTGTCTGATGACCGCCGCCACGACCCTCATCGGCGCCCTGCCGACGTACGCGTCCATCGGCGTCGCCGCCCCCTGCCTGCTGACGCTGCTGCGGATCGTCCAAGGACTCTCGGCGGGCGGGGAGTTCGGGGGAGCGGTGTCGGTCATGACGGAGTCCGCGCCACCGGGCCGCCGGGGGCTCTACGGGGCCTGGCAGTCCTTCACGGTGGCGCTCGGCCTGCTCGCGGGCGCGGGCACGGTCGTCCTGCTGGCGACCGTACTGACCGCCTCGCAGCTCGACGGATGGGGCTGGCGCCTGCCCTTCCTGCTGACGCTGCCGCTCGGACTCGCCGCGCTGTGCCTGCGGCTGGGCCTGGAGGAGACACCCGCCTTCGTGGCGGCCGTCAGCAGTGGGAGCGAACCCGTACGGAGACCGCCCGCCGGAGAAACGGTCAGGGCCGTCGCCCTGGGCGCCGGGCGGCTGATGGGGTGGTCGGCGGCCGGCTACACCTTCCTGGTGGTCCTGCCCTCCTACCTCCAGAGCACCCTGAACGCCTCCTTCCAGCAGGCGCTGGCGGCCACCGCCCTGGCCAACCTGGGCTTCGCGGCGTCGATCCTGCCGGCCGGCCTGCTGAGCGACCGGATCGGGCGCCGGACGGTGATGCTGTCCGGAGCGCTGCTGGTCGCGGTACTCGCCCTGCCGCTCCTGCACCTGGTGCAGGACACCGGCACGACGGTGTACGCGAAGGGGGCGGCCCTCTTCGCGGCAGGAGCGGCGGTCGGGCTGATGGCCGGACCCGGGCCCGCGATGTTGGCCGAGATGTTCCCGACCACCGTCCGCTACACCGGGCTCGGGCTGGCGTACGCACTGTCCAACGCCGTGTTCTCGGGCAGCGCCGGGCTGATCATCACCGAGCTCGTCCGGTGGACCGGGGACATCGACATTCCCGCCTACTACGCCGCCGCTGCCTGCGCGGTGAGCGCCGCCGCACTGGCGACGCTGCGAGGCGACGACCACGAGCGGGCGCTGAGGTGAGCGCCCTGCGGGTGGTCGGGCTGATGTCCGGCACCTCCTACGACGCCATCGACGCGGCGGCCGCCGACCTCGCCCTGGACGGGGACACGCTGGTCCTCACACCCCTGGGCATGATCAGCACGGCGTACGGGGACGAGCTCCGGGCGGAGCTCGCCCGGGCGCTGCCGCCCGCCGGAACGGATCTGGCCGCGGTGTGCCGGCTCGACACCCGCATCGGACAGGCCTTCGCCGCGGCCGCGGTCCGGGCCGATCTCGAACTGTGCGATGGGCGGGCCGACCTGATCGCCTCCCACGGACAGACCGTCTACCACTGGGCCGAGGCGGGCCGGGTGCACGGGACGCTCCAGATCGGCGAGCCGGCCTGGATCGCCGAGGCGACCGGCCGCCCCGTCGTCTCCGGATTCCGCACCCGCGACGTGGCCGCCGGCGGCCAGGGCGCACCCTTGGTCAGCATCGTCGACGTCATGTGGCTGCGGGGACGGCCGGGCGTGCCCGTGGCGCTCAACCTGGGCGGCATCGCGAACGTGACCGTGGTCCCGGGCGGCGCGGGCGGTGAACCCCTAGCCTTCGACACCGGTCCCGCCAACGCGCTGATCGACGCGGCGGTACGGGAGCTCGCCGGGCCCGACCCCGCGGGCGGGGAGCGCCGCATGGACGTGGACGGCGCGCTCGCCGCCCGGGGCACCGTGCACCCGCCGCTGCTGCGCAGACTGCTGGAGGAGCCGTACTACGCCCTGCCCGCGCCCAAGACCACGGGCAAGGAACTGTTCCACCTGCCCTATCTGCGTACGGCGCTGGACGGCTTCGGACCGCTGTCCACCGAGGACGTCCTCGCCACCCTGACCCGGCTCACCGCCCGGACCGTCGCCGACGCCCTGCGGCCCCTCGGGGCCACCGAGGTGATCGCATCGGGCGGGGGCACCCGCAACCCGGTGCTGATGCGCGGGCTGCGCGAGGAGCTCGGCGGCTGGGGCGCGGCCCTGCGGACCTCGCAGGAGCTCGGACTGCCACCGGGCACGAAGGAGGCGTACGCCTTCGCCGTCCTGGGCTGGCTCACCGCCCACGGCCTGCCGGGAACCGTCCCGTCCTGCACCGGCGCCCGGCACCCGGGCGTCCTCGGCTCGCTCACCCCCGGCGCCCGGGGACTGCGCCTGCCGCCGCCGCTGACGGTCCCACCCACCCGCCTGACCCTGCGCCCACCCGGCTAGGGGGTGCACCACGAGTCGGCGGCGTCCCGGAGCGAACCCGGACGATCGAACATACGATGGGCGGGAACCGGGCGCGGGCGGTTCGCCGTGCCGCGCCGCCAGTCCAGGCCACTCGGGGCGGGAGAGGTATGACAGAGGGCGCCGATACAGCGCGGACCGTGATCCTGACCGTGGACGACGACCCGGGAGTCTCCCGCGCCATCGCCCGAGACCTGCGACGACGCTACGGATCCGGGTACCGGATCGTGCGCGCCGAATCCGGCGAGTCCGCGCTGGAGGCCCTGCGCGAGCTGAAGCTGCGCGGCGACCTCGTCGCCGTGATCCTCGCCGACTACCGGATGCCGCAGATGAACGGCATCGAGTTCCTCGAACAGGCCCTGGCCGTGTACCCGGGCGCGCGACGCGTGCTGCTGACCGCGTACGCCGACACCAACGCGGCGATCGACGCGATCAACGTCGTCGACCTCGACCACTACCTCCTCAAGCCGTGGGACCCGCCGGAGGAGAAGCTCTACCCGGTCATCGACGACCTGCTGGCCGCCTGGCGCTCCAGCGACCACCGGCCCGTGCCCGCCACCAAGGTGATCGGCCACCACTGGTCGGCCCGCTCCTCGGCCGTCCGGGAGTTCCTGGCCCGCAACCAGGTGCCCTACCGCTGGTACTCCAGCGAGGAGCCGGAAGGGCAGCGACTGCTGCTGGCGGCCGGTGCCGACGGGCAGCGGCTGCCCGTGGTCATCGCCCCGGGCGGCGGCGTACTGATCGAGCCGGAAGCCCCCGAGCTGGCCGCACACGTGGGACTCGCGACCACGCCGACCGCCGAGTTCTACGACCTGATCGTGATCGGCGGCGGCCCGGCCGGGCTCGGCTCGGCCCTGTACGGGGCCTCCGAAGGGCTGCGTACGGTCCTGGTCGAGCGGTCGGCGACCGGCGGACAGGCCGGGCAGAGCTCCCGCATCGAGAACTACCTCGGATTCCCCGACGGCGTATCGGGCGCACAGCTCACGGACCGGGCCCGCCGCCAGGCCGGCCGGTTCGGCGCCGAGATCCTCACCGCCCGCGAGGTCACCGGGCTGGAGGTCAACGGCGCCGCGCGCGTGGTCCGCTTCTCCGACGGCTCGGCGATCGCCGCGCACAGCGTCATCCTGGCTACCGGCGTCTCCTACCGGCAGCTCCAGGCCGCGGGCTGCGAGGACCTGACCGGCTGCGGGGTGTACTACGGCTCCTCGCTCACCGAGGCCTCCTCCTGCCTGGAGCAGGACGTGTACATCGTGGGCGGCGCCAACTCCGCCGGACAGGCGGCCATGTACCTGTCGCGGGGCGCGAAGTCGGTGACGCTGCTGGTCCGCGGGGAGTCCCTGACCGCGTCGATGTCGCACTACCTGATCCAGCAGATCGAGGAGGCGCCGAACATCACGGTGCGCACCCGCACCGTCGTCGAGGCGGCGCACGGCAGCGGACACCTGGAGCAGCTCACGCTGCGGGACGTGGACACCGGCGCGAGCGAACTCGTCGACACCCAATGGATGTTCGTCTTCATCGGCGCGGCCCCGCTGACCGACTGGCTGGACGGTACGGTGCTGCGCGACGAACACGGCTTCATCCTGGCCGGCCCGGACCTCACCCCGGACGGCCGACCGCCCGCCGAGTGGGCCCTGGACCGTCCGCCCTACCACCTGGAGACCAACGTGCCCGGCGTGTTCGTGGCCGGCGACGCGCGCGCCCGGTCGGCGAAGCGCGTCGCCTCCGCCGTCGGAGAGGGAGCCATGGCAGTCATGCTCGTCCACCGGTACCTGGAGCAGTCGTGAGCGGGCGGGTCATGCCCTGCAGCCCGCAGGAGATCGCCTCGCTGTTCCTCTTCGAGAAGCTCTCCCCGGAGCAGCTCGGGCGGCTGTGCGCCGAAGGGCGCGTGGAGCGGTTCGACGCCGGTCCGGTCTACGCCGAGGGCGCCCCGGCGACCTGCTTCTACGTGATGATCGAGGGCACCGTCGTGCTGTCCCGCCGGGTCGGCGGCGACGACGTGGAGGTCGGCCGGACCTCGCAGCGCGGCGTGTACGCGGGGGCGATGCAGGCCTACCTGGGCGACCGGGTGCCCCAGACGTACAACAACTCGATGCGGGTGACCGAGTCGACTCGGTTCTTCGTGCTGCCCGCGCAATCGTTCGCGGACGTCATGCGGGAATGGTTCCCGATGGCCGCGCACCTGCTGGAAGGGCTCTTCTTCGGTTCGAGGAGCACCCAGCAGGCCATCGGACAGCGCGAACGGCTCCTCGCCCTCGGATCGCTGTCCGCCGGGCTCACCCACGAGCTCAACAACCCGGCCGCGGCGGCCGTCCGGGCCACCGCGACGCTGCGCGAACGGGTCGGCAAGATGCGGCACAAGCTGGCGCACATCTCCCAGGGCAACTACCCCCGCGAGGCGATCGCCGACCTCATCGAGATCCAGGAGCGCACGGTCGAACGCGTCGCGAAGGCGCCGGTGCTGAGCCCGCTGGAGGCCTCCGACCGGGAGGACGAACTCTCCGACTGGCTCGACGACCACGGGATCGCGGAGGGCTGGCGCATCGCACCGACGTTCGTCCAGGCCGGCCTGGACACGGACTGGCTGGACCAGGTGGCCGCGAAGGTGGCCGAGGACATCCTGCCGGGGGCCATCGGCTGGCTCAACTACACGGTGGAGACCGAGCTGTTGATGGACGAGATCGACGACTCCACCACCCGCATCTCGCACCTCGTGGACGCCGCGAAGCAGTACTCGCAGCTCGACCGCGCCCCGCACCGGGTCGTCGACGTCCACGAACTCCTCGACAGCACCCTGCTGATGCTCTCCGGCAAGATCGGTCGCGGGATCCGGGTCGTCAAGGAGTACGACCGCTCCGTGCCGGACGTGCCCGCCTACCCGGCGGAGCTCAACCAGGTGTGGACCAACCTCATCGACAACGCCGTCTTCGCCATCGGGAGCACGGGCGGCGAGGGCACGCTCACCGTCCGCACGGCCCGGGTGGGGGACCGGCTGCTGGTGGAGTTCCGGGATACCGGGCCCGGTATCCCGGCGGACATCCGCAGCCGCATCTTCGACCCCTTCTTCACCACCAAACCGGTCGGCGAGGGCACCGGGCTCGGCCTGGACATCTCCTGGCGGATCGTCGTCAGCAAGCACCACGGCAGCCTCCAGGTCGAGTCGGTGCCGGGCGACACCCGCTTCCAGGTCCTGCTGCCGCTGACCGCCCCGGAAACCGATGCCGAACCGGACGCCGAGCCGGGAACCGAGACCCACGAGGAGCCCGTATGACCGCCATCGACGGAGTCGACCCGAGCGTCCCGCCCAGCGGCACCGGCTGCACCGACTGCGACGCGGTGGGCGGCTGGTGGTTCCACCTGCGGCGCTGCGCCCAGTGCGGCCACGTCGGCTGCTGCGACTCCTCGCCCGCCCAGCACGCCACCGCCCACTGGAAGACCACGGGTCATCCGCTGGTGCAGAGCTACGAACCGGGCGAGGACTGGTTCTGGGACTACGCCGGCAACGAGCTGTACGAGGCCGGCCCCGAACTGACCCCGCCGTCCGAGCACCCGTCGGACCAGCCGGTCCCGGGCCCCACCGGCCGGGTGCCCGAGGACTGGACCCGACAGCTCCACCGCTGACGGGCGGCCCGGCGCCCGGCTCCGTCGGCCGCGGCCGATCAGAAGGGCTTGGTCGGCAGGTACTTGCCGTCCAGGGTGATGACCGCGCGCTCGCCGCCGTCGGGGTCGGCGACCTTCTTCACGTCCAGCTTGAAGTTGATCGCGGAGATGATGCCGTCACCGAGCTGCTCGTGCACCAGTGCCTTCAGGGTGGTGCCGTAGACCTGGAGCATCTCGTAGAAGCGGTAGATCGTCGGGTCGGTGGGGGCGGCGCCGGGGACGGATCCGCGCATCGGGATGGTCTGCAGCACCGTCGTGTCGTCGGCGTCCAGGTCCAGGAGACCCGCCACGGCCTCGGCCGAAGCCTTGGGCAGCGGGTGCTGGCCGAGGACGGCGGCGGTGACGAAGGCGACCGACAGGCCTGCGGCGTCCGCGATCTCCTGCCAGGACAGGTCCTTGCGGATCTTGGAGTCGACGGCCTTGGCGGCCAGGACCTGGCGGGCGGTGTTGTCGAACTGGGCGTGCACCATGGGAGGGCTTCCTTTCGGGTGTGCCGCTCACCGGGGGAAGGTGAACGGCGGGGAGGGGGAGAGGGGCGGGGAGTCGGCGTTCAGGCCGCGGGGACGGCCGGGCGCAGGGCGTCGAGCTCCTCGACGCTGCCCGCGGGGATGTCGTAGACCCAGCCGCGCAGGGTGACCGCGTTCGAGGCCAGGGCGCGGGCCACCGAAGGATGGGTGGCCAGATTCGCCAGCTGGGCGCGCACGTTCTCCCGCACCAGGGCGTCGACCTTCCGTACGTCGGCCTCGGCGGCCGTACGGGCCACGGAGGCGTCGGCGTGGCGCAGCCAGCCGGCGATCGCCGGGGCGCCGCTGAGGTCGTGCCGCTCGGCGAGGGCGGTCATCGCGCCGCAGGCGGAGTGCCCGCACACCACGATGTCGCGCACGCCCAGGACCGCGACGGCGTACTCGATGCTGGCCGCCACCCCGTCGGAACCGGGCGTGTAGGCGGGCACCAGGTTTCCGGCGGTACGGATGACGAACAGCTCGCCCGGCTCGCTCTGCGTGATCAGCTCCGGCACCACACGGGCGTCGGAGCAGCTGATGAACAGCGTGGAGGGGCGGTGGGTGGTCGCCAGGTGGGCGAAGAGGTCTGCCTTCGCCGGATAGACGTCCCGCCGGAACTGCGCGACGCCCTCGGTGAGGTCTTGCATGGTCACTCCCTTCGGTGGCTGCCGACCCCGTGGGGCCGACGAGATCCACCATGCATCACCTGCATCTATAGTGTCCAAGACGCAATAGCCATGCCTCCTATAGATCTCATCTATAGTCGAACCCATGGTCCTGGAACTCCGTCACCTGCGCTACCTGCTCGCCGTCGCCGAACACGCGAGCTTCACCCGCGCCGCCGAAGACCTGCGCATCTCCCAGCCCACGCTGTCGCAGCAGATCAAACAGCTCGAACGCACCGTCGGAGTCCAGTTGCTGGACCGCACCGGCCGCAGCGTCCGCCTCACCGACGCCGGCGAGACCTACGTCCACCACGCCCGCCGGGCCCTGCGCGACCTCGCCGCCGCCGAACGCGCCGTCCACGACGTCGCCGACCTCTCCCGCGGCCACCTCCGGCTGGCCGTGACGCCGACGTTCACCGCCTACCTGGTCGGGCCGCTGGCCGCCGAGCTCCACGCCCGCCATCCCGGCATCACCCTGGAGGTCAAGGACATGGCCCAGGACCGCATCGAGGCCGGCCTCCTCGCCGACGAACTCGACCTCGGCATCGCCTTCCACGGCCCCCACCTGCCCGGCATCACCGCGACCCCGCTGTACGCCGAGACCCTCGGCCTCGTCACCGCCGCCGGAGCGGAACCGGCACCCGGACCGGTGTCCGCATCCGGTCTGTCAGGCCGCCAACTCGCCTTGCTCAGCGGTGACTTCGCAACCCGTGGGCACATCGACACCTACTTCGCCGCGCACCGGGTGCGGCCCCGCATCGCGGTGGAGGCCAACTCCATCCAGGCCCTGACCGAGATCGTCCAGCGCACGGAACTCGCGACCGTGCTGCCCGACGCCGTCACCCACGACCACCCCCACCTCACCCCGGTCCCCCTGGAGCCGCCCCTGCCCACCCGTACCGTCGCGCTCCTCGCGCGCGAGAACGCCTACCGGAGCGCCGCGGCCCGAGCCTTCACCGACCTCACCCACGACCACGTCCGGGACCGCGGTTACACCCCGGTCTGACCTCTGCGACACCCTCACCGGCCCCGTGGCGCGGAGAGTCCCCCCGTGGCGCGATCGGTCCCCTTGCTGGCGCGTGCTGCCAGGGGTCCGGCGATCTTTCCGGCCATAGAGTGGTGATCGTTCCCGGACGGTACGGGCGGCGAACCGGGTCCCGGACGTACGGGAAGTCCCGGCTGGAGCGGAGCCCTCCCACGGGGGTGGGGGGCCAGAATCCAGTAGCGCCGCAGGGCCCGCCCCGCCCGGCCCCCGGGAGCGGGAGCAGGGCGGGGCAGGCGGACGGGCGGGCGGGCGCGGCGCGGCGGGCAGCGCCGGGTGGTCACCGGAGCGGCAGCGCCCCCGCGACCGCGGCCGGGACCGGTGCGAGACCGGCCGGCCGGGTGGTGAAGGTGCCCCGGCCCTGGGTCCGGCCGCGCAACCGGGACGCGTAGCCGAACAGCTCGGCCAGCGGCACGGTCGCCGTGATCACCGCGCTCCCGGCCTCGGCCGTGGATCCGTAGACCCGGCCGCGGCGGGCCGCGAGATCACCCAGGACGCCGCCGACGCCGTCCTGCGGAACGCTCACCGTGACCTCGACGAGCGGTTCCAGCAGCTCCATCGAGCTCTGGCGCAGGGCCTCGCGCAGCCCGAACCGGCCCGCCGCGCGGAAGGCCATCTCCGAGGAGTCCTTGGAGTGGGTCGCCCCGTCGGTGAGCGTGACCCTCAGCCCCGTCACCGGGAACCCGCCGATCGGGCCCTCGGCGAGCGCATCGCGGCATCCGGCCTCCACGGCCCGCGCGTACTCCTGCGGAACGCGGCCGCCGACGACCGTCGAGCGGAACTCGAAGGACCCCTCCGCCAGCGGCTCGACGTCGAGGACGACGTGCGCGAACTGGCCGGCACCCCCGTCCTGCTTGACGTGCCGGTGGACCAGGCCGCTCACCCCGCGCACGACCGTTTCCCGGTACGAGACCTGCGGCCGGCCGACGGCGACCTCCACCCCGTGGCCACTGCGGATCTTCTCCACCGCGACCTCCAGGTGCAGCTCGCCCAACCCCGACAGCACGGTCTGGCCGGTTTCCGCGTCCGACCGCACCACCAGCGAGGGATCCTCCTCCGCCAGTCGCGCCAGAGCCGACGAGAGCCGGCCGGTGTCGCTGCTGCGACGTGCCTCGACCGCCACCGACACCACAGGTTCGGCCACCGATGCCGGTTCGAGGACCAGCGGCGCACCCGGCGCGCACAGGGTCGTGCCCGCTCGGGCGGCCTTCAGCCCGATCACGGCGACGATGTCACCGGCCACCGCCTCCTCCCGTTCCTCGTGCCGGTCGGCCTGGACCCGCAGGATCCGGCCGACCCGCTCCGTACGCCCCGTGGCTCCGTCCAGTACCGTCGCGCCCTTGCGCAGGGTGCCCGCGTAGACCCGCAGGTAGGTGAGGCGCCCGGTCGCGGTCGCCGTCACCTTGAAGGCGAGGGCCGCGAACGGCTCCGCCGGATCGGCGGACCGCTCCTGCTCCACGCCGTCGGCCGTGCCCCGTACGGGCGGCATGTCGGCGGGAGAGGGCAGGTACGCCAGGACCGCGTCCAGCAAGGGCTCGATCCCGCGGTTGCGGTACGCCGAGCCGCACAGCACCACCAGTCCGTCCCCGCGCAGGGTCAGCTCCCGCAGGGCGCGCACCAGGGTCCGCTCCGACAGCGCCGTCGTGGCGCAGAACTCCTCCAGCGCCTCGGGATGCAGCTCCGCCACCGTCTCCTCCAGCAGCCGTCGCCGTTGCCGCGCCTCCTCCAGCAGCGGCTCGGGGACGGGCCCCTCCTCGTAGGTGTCGGCGCCGGCGTGCCAGTGCAGCGAGCGCATGCGCAGCAGGTCGACGACGCCGTGGAAGGAGTCCTGCGCTCCGATGGGCAGCTGCACCACCAGGGGAACGGTGCCGAGGCGCTCGCGGATGGACGCGACGGCCGTGTCGAGGTCGGCGCCCGCCCGGTCCAGCTTGTTGACGAACGCGATCCGCGGAACCCCGTGCCGGTCGGCCTGGCGCCACACCGTCTCGCTCTGCGGCTCGACCCCGGCGACGGCGTCGAACACCGCGACCGCCCCGTCCAGGACCCGCAGGGAGCGCTCGACCTCGTCGGAGAAGTCCACGTGACCCGGGGTGTCGATCAGGTTGACGCGGTGTCCGCCCCAGGTGCAGCTCACGGCCGCGGCGAAGATGGTGATGCCGCGGTCGCGCTCCTGGGCGTCGAAGTCGGTGACGGTCGTTCCGTCGTGGACCTCGCCCCGCTTGTGGATGGCGCCGGTAGCGAACAGGACGCGTTCGGTGATCGTGGTCTTGCCGGCGTCGACGTGGGCGAGGATGCCCAGATTGCGGACGGCGGTGGGGGAGGTGGTGGTGAGGGGTCGACCGTTGGCGCGCATGGCCCGGGACCTTTCGACAGAAAGAAGCGAAGAAGAGGGCAGCGCGATCGGTGACCCGTGGCTCCGTCCCGGGGCAGCCGCGGCGCCGCCGCCCGGCCCGTCCCGGCAGAGGCCGGGACAGGGGGCGTACGCAGAGCGGGAGGGGACGGGAGCCTAGAAGTGGGTCACGGGCATACGGTGACGGCCGCGCAGCCGGCACCGCGCGCTGCGAGACACCGGGATCACGTCGTACCGGGACGGGGGAGCCCAGGTCGCGGTGTGCTGCGTGCACATGGCGGGGCTCCCCTTCTCTTCGTTCGGCATGAGGTGCGCGGTGCTCTGTCGGCAGCGCGCACGGCGAGTCTAGGGAGCGGGTTTCCCCGGGGCACGTGATTATTCGGGGCTTCCCCGGAAGGCATCGGGGAGCACGGGGAAGCACCGGACGGGGCGGCGGGGACTCGGGGCGGGAGGAGTGAATCAAAGGGGCGGCTGCGACGCGACTGGTTGCGCGTACGAAGACCCGCCGCAGGCATGGGCCGGGCTTCAGGGGATCGACCCAGGATTGGCTTGACCTGAGTACTACGGCAACGTAAATTCGACCTCAACGACTCGTGAGCTACCGAAGGAGGCGAAGTCGGATGTCGACCATCTCCGAGCTGCTTCGCCTCGCTCACAAGATCGCCTGGGCTCCGGGCCGTGTAGCACACGGCTGCTGAACAGCCCCTTCCCGGTGTGCCCTTTTCTGTGGCCCCGGGCATCTTTGCATCTCCGCCACCGCTTAGGCACGTCGTTGCGCCCCCATTTGTTGCGCTCCGGGTTCTCGAGCTGCGCCACCCGAAATAGAAAGCTCCTGAAATGGCTACTAAGATAGTCCGATCCACCGTGCGCCGAAATGAGGACGTGCCATGGTAGCGGCGCGTATTACGGTCAATGGCCAGGAAACCCCGATCGCACCGGCTTCTCCTCACGCCACGGTGCTCGATTTCCTGCGCGACCGCGGCCTCACCGGTACCAAGGAGGGCTGCGCCGAGGGTGAGTGCGGCGCCTGCTCGATCATGGTGGCCCGTCCCGGCGTGAACAAGCCGACCGACTGGGTTGCGGTCAACGCCTGCCTGGTCCCGGTCGCGTCGCTCGACGGCCAGGAGGTCATCACCTCCGAAGGCCTCGCCACCGTCGACGAAACCGGCAAGCCGACCGCGCTGCACCCCGTGCAGGAGGAGATGGCCGTCCGCGGCGGCTCCCAGTGCGGTTACTGCACGCCGGGCTTCATCTGCAGCATGGCCTCCGAGTACTACCGGCCCGACCGCTGTGCGCACGGCGAACCGGCGGACCACGACGACCCCGAGCACGGTCCGAACGGGTTCGACCTGCACTCGCTGAGCGGAAACCTGTGCCGTTGCACCGGTTACCGCCCGATCCGCGACGCCGCGTACGCCGTCGGCGAGCCCGCCGAGGACGACGTCCTGGCGCAGCGCCGCGACGAGGCCCCGCCGGCTCCGGCCGAGACCGAGTACACCCAGGACGACAGCACCTTCGTGCGCCCCGGCACCCTTGCCGAGGCCACGCAGCTGCTGCGCGAGCGGCCCGACGCGCAGGTCATCGCGGGCAGCACCGACTGGGGCGTGGAAGTCAACATCCGCTCCCGTCGTGCGAAGTACGCGATCGCGATCGACCGGCTGCCCGAGCTGCGGGAACTGCGGGTCGAGTCCGACCACGTCCTGATCGGCGCGGCGCAGACGCTCACCGAGATCGAGCGCCGTCTCGACGGCAGCGTCCCGCTGCTGGCGGAGCTGTTCCCGCAGTTCGCCTCCCGGCTCATCCGCAACAGCGCGACCCTCGGTGGCAACCTGGGTACCGGCTCTCCCATCGGTGACAGCCCGCCGGTGCTGCTGGCGCTCG
This sequence comes from Streptomyces sp. GL_140, assembly GCF_057834465.1. NCBI lineage: Bacteria > Bacillati > Actinomycetota > Actinomycetes > Kitasatosporales > Streptomycetaceae > Streptomyces > Streptomyces sp. GL_140. Next base: position 742,181 of record NZ_CM174404.1, on the reverse strand, counting down.
AGGCGTCGCTGGTGCTCGCCGACGCCGACGGTGAGCGAGAGGTTCCGCTCGCGGACTACTTCACCGGCTACCGCCAGAGCGTGCGCCGTCCCGGCGAGCTGATCCGCGCCGTGCGCGTTCCGCTGCCGCTGTCGACGGTCACCGGGTTCCACAAGATCGCCAAGCGGCGCTTCGACGACATCTCCAGCGTCGCGGTCGCTTTCGCGCTCGACATCGAGGACGGCATCGTCCGCAAGGCCCGCATCGGTCTGGGCGGCGTGGCCGCCACCCCGATCCGCGCCCTGTCCACAGAGGCCGCCCTGGAGGGCAAGCCGTGGACGCGCGAGACCGCCGAGGCCGCTGCCCGCGAGCTGCGGGGTGAGGGCACGCCGATGAGCGATCACCGTGCCAGCGCCCTATACCGCTCCGCGATGCTGGGCCAGAGCCTGCTGAAGCTGCACGCTGAAACCACCGAGGCGGTGTCGTCATGAGTCATCTGTCAGAGCTCCCCGAAAAGCCTGTCGTCGGCATCTCCATGCCGCACGAGAGCGCCACCCTGCACGTCACCGGCACCGCGCTGTACACCGACGACCTGGTCTACCGGACCAAGGACGTGCTGCACGCCTACCCGGTCCAGGTCATGAAGGCCCACGGCAGGATCACCGCCCTGCGCACCGAGCCCGCGCTCGCCGTGCCCGGTGTGGTCCGCGTGCTGACCGGCGCCGACGTGCCCGGCGTGAACGACGCCGGTATCAAGCACGACGAGCCGCTCTTCCCCGACCACGTGATGTTCTACGGTCACGCGGTCGCCTGGGTGCTCGGAGAGACCCTGGAAGCGGCCCGCCTCGGTGCGGAGGCCGTCGAGGTGGAGCTCGAAGAGCTGCCCTCCATCATCACCGTGAAGGAGGCGATCGCGGCCGAGAGCTTCCACGGCGCCCGCCCCCTGATGGTGGCCGGCGACATCGACGCCGGCTTCGCCGACTCCGAGCACGTCTTCACCGGCGAGTTCCAGTTCTCCGACCAGGAGCACTTCTACCTCGAGACGCACGCCGCGCTGGCCCTCGTCGACGAGAACGGGCAGCTGTTCATCCAGAGCAGCACCCAGCACCCGTCGGAGACCCAGGAGATCGTCGCGCACGTCCTCGGCCTGCACAGCCACGAGGTCACCGTGCAGTGCCTGCGGATGGGCGGCGGCTTCGGCGGCAAGGAGATGCAGCCGCACGGGTTCGCGGCCATTGCCGCGCTCGGCGCCCTGCTGACGGGCCGGCCCGTCCGCGTCCGGCTCAACCGGACGCAGGACCTGACGATGTCGGGCAAGCGCCACGGATTCCACGCCACGTGGAAGATCGGCTTCGACGCCGAGGGCCGCATCCAGGCCCTGGACGCCACCCTGACCGGGGACGGCGGCTGGAGCCTGGACCTCTCGGAGCCGGTGGTCGCCCGTGCGCTCTGCCACATCGACAACACGTACTGGATCCCCAACGCCCGGGTCGCCGGCCGCATCGCCAAGACCAACAAGACCTCCAACACCGCGTTCCGCGGCTTCGGCGGTCCGCAGGGCATGCTGGTGATCGAGGACATCCTGGGCCGGGTCGCGCCGCTCCTCGGCCTGGACCCGTCCGAGCTGCGGGAACGGAACTTCTACCAGCCCGGCCAGGGCCAGTCGACGCCGTACGGGCAGCCGGTTCCCCAGGCCGAGCGGATCACCGCCATCTGGGAGCAGGTCCACGCCGACGCCGGCATCGCCGACCGCAAGCGCGAGATCGCGGCCTTCAACGCCGCGCACCCGAACACCAAGCGGGCGCTCGCGATCAGCGGGATCAAGTTCGGCATCTCCTTCAACCTCACGGCCTTCAACCAGGCCGGCGCCCTCGTGCTGATCTACAAGGACGGCTCCGTCCTGATCACGCACGGCGGCACCGAGATGGGCCAGGGCCTGCACACCAAGATGCTGCAGGTGGCCGCCACGGCCCTGGGCATCCCGCTGAACAAGGTGCGCCTCGCCCCGACGCGGACGGACAAGGTGCCCAACACCTCGGCCACCGCGGCGAGCTCCGGCGCGGACCTCAACGGCGCGGCGGTGAAGAACGCCTGTGAGCAGCTGACTGAGCGGCTGCGTCAGGTGGCCGGCACCCTCCTCGGCGGGAACGCCTCGGACGTGCGCATCGTCGACGGCGTCGCGCGGGTCCTCGGCAGCGACAAGGAACTGGCCTGGGACGACCTGGTGCGCGCCGCGTACTTCCAGCGCGTCCAGCTCTCGGCGGCCGGTTTCTACCGCACCGAGGGGCTGCACTGGGACGCCAAGGCGTTCCACGGCTCCCCGTTCAAGTACTTCTCCTACGGCGCTGCCGCGACCGAGGTGGAAGTGGACGGCTTCACCGGCAAGTACCGCATCCGCCGGGTGGACATCGTCCACGACGTCGGCGACAGCCTCTCCCCGATGATCGACATCGGTCAGGTCGAGGGCGGCTTCGTACAGGGTGCGGGCTGGCTGACCCTCGAGGACATGCGCTGGGACGCCACCGACGGGCCCAACCGAGGCCGTCTGCTGACGCAGGCCGCGAGCACCTACAAGCTCCCGAGCTTCTCGGAGATGCCCGAGGAGTTCAACGTCTCGCTGATGCAGAACGCCCACGAAGAGGGCGCCGTCTTCGGCTCCAAGGCCGTGGGTGAGCCTCCGCTGATGCTGGCCTTCTCCGTGCGCGAAGCGCTGCGACAGGCAGCCGGCGCGTTCGGGCCGAGCGGGATCAGCGTGGAGCTGGCCGCGCCGGCGACGCCGGAAGCGGTGTACTGGGCGATCGAAGAGGTCCGCCGCAGCGCCGCGGACCAGAACGGTCACGCCCGTGACGGATTCGCCGCAGGTGACGAGGGTGCTAACGGCCACGTCTCCGACGGCAGTGTCCGGACCGACGCCGCAGCGCTGAGCGGTGCCTGACATGACGTGGGTCGCCGCGGTCGCGCGGTTGCGGGCACGTCGGGAGTTCGGCGTGCTGGTGACCGTCGCGACCGTGCGCGGCCATGCCCCGCGCGACGCCGGCGCGAAGCTGGTGGTGGGGCAGGGCGAGACCTGGGGCTCGATCGGCGGGGGCAACGTAGAGGCCGTCGCGATCGACCGGGCCCGGGAGATGATCGAGGCGTCCAAGGCCGAACCGGAACTGATGGATTTCGCCTTGAACGACAAAGTGACCAACCAGCACGGCGTCCAGTGCTGCGGCGGAACGGTCTCGGTGCTGCTCGAGCCCCTGCCGGTGGTACGGGCCGTGGCGGTGTTCGGTGTGGGACACGTCGGGCTTGAACTGGCGCGCATCCTGGCGCGTCAGGACCTCGATCTCCACCTGATCGACACGCGCGCCGACATGCTCACCAAGGAGCGGCTCGACGTGCTCTCGGACGCGGTGGCGCAGGTGCACGTGCACCACACGCCGCTGCTGCCCGAGGAGGTGCTGGAGGAGCTGCCGCGCGGCACCCACATCCTGATCATGACCCACGATCATGCCGAGGACGCCGCGCTGTGCGACGCCGCCCTGCGCACGACCCATCTCGGCTCCATCGGGCTGATCGGGTCGGCGGCCAAGTGGGTGAGGTTCCGCAAGCGGCTGTCGACCGAGGGCGGCCACGACGACGCCACCATCGATCGGATCAAGACGCCGATCGGGCTGGCCGACATCACCGGCAAGGAACCCGCCACGATCGCCGTGAGCGTCGCCGGCGACCTGCTGCGCACCTTCGAAGCCGAGGGTGACTGACCGGTACGCCCGGATCGACAAGGGTGCCCCGCATGCGAGGAGACGCATGCGGGGCACCTTTTTGGCATCTCCGGGACGGGGATCCGGCATCGGGATCGGAGATCGGGGTCCGGAGTCGGGATCGGGGTCCGGAGTCGGGACCGAGGGTCGGGATCGGGGCACGAAAAAAGGGGGACTGCGCGAAGGCAGTCCCCCAAGCCGCTCATGCGAGCGGTTGTGGTCAGTAGTCGATGCGGTCCGTCTTGGCGAGCCACGCCTCGAACGGCGCGTTGCGGTTCGGCATCTCGACCCGCTCGATCTGCACCGGCCACTGCTCCGAGGGCCGGGTCTCGAACAGGTCGTAGAACTTGCGGTCGTCGAAGCCGGCCACCGCGGCGTCATCGCGGTCCGCGGCGAAGATGATCCGGTCGACCCGGGCCCACAGCGCGGAGGAGAGACACATCGGGCACGGCTCGCACGAGGTGACCAGGACGCAGCCTTCGAGGGAGAAGGTGCCCAGCTTCTGGCAGGCGGCGCGGATCGCGGTTACCTCGCCGTGAGCCGTCGGGTCCAGGTGAGAGGTGACGTTGTTGTTCCCGATCGCGACGATTTCGCCGTCCTTGGCGATCAGTGCGCCGAACGGGCCGCCGCCGTTCTTGACACTGGTGGTGGCAAGGCCGATGGCCTCGTCCATCCAGGTGCGCTCGAGCTCCTGCATGCTCTTCTCCTGGGTGTGCGCGGTCATGGTCTCTCCTCTATGACAAACGGTGGGGACTCCCCGAAGGTTCTGCTCGTGCGGAGTCCCGCAGGGGCAGAGGGTTCGGGTCAACAAGTGGGGATCCGCGGGTGCCGCCTCGAGCCCGGCTCGGTCGGCGACATTCGCGGGAGATCGGCGCGACGGGGCGCCGACAGCGTGTTCCGGTGCTGCCGAGGTGCGGGCGGGAGGAGTCTGGACGGACATCAGGAAACCTCCACTGTCCCTTCAAGGTCTCGTTCACGCGCTGTTAATCCGGATAAGCGCAAGTACATCCGCCACGACGCGCCGGGGAAAGTCACCGAACCCATAAAGGAATTGCCTGGTCAGCTGGCCCCTCTTGTAGAGTCGCACGAAAGGTGGGTCGCGGTTCCGCCCTCCGTCGTACCCGGGCAACCCGCCTGCGAGAGGCGCGGTCGCGTGTTCAAACCGGACAGGATGAGGGGTGGGATTCCGCCACTTCGAGGGCGGTCATCGCATGTGTGAATTTTTTCTTGGGCGATCGCACGGACGCGCTCAGCCGCGCAGGAATGCCGTCGTGGTCGCCGCGAACAGGTCGGGGTCGTCGATCCACGGGTAGTGGCCCCCTCCAGGTTGCACCACGAGCGTGGCGTCGGGGAACACGTCTGCGAACTCGGCCGCGGCCGCCGGCGGGCTGTTGAGGTCGAACTCTCCGGTGAGCAGCAGGACGGGCGCCCCGCAGGCGGAGAGCGCCGCGCGGGTGGCCTCCGGGGTGAAGGCGCCCTCGGCGGCGAAGAGGGCCACGGCTTGCGGATTCTCCGGCCGGCCGGACGCGTGGTGGCGCCGGGCGGCGGCATCCCATCGGCCGTAGAGGAAGGGGGCGACGGCTTCCCAGTCGCTGCCCGAGCCTTCGGTGATCGCCCGCAGGGCGGCGAAGGCCGTCGGGAACCACGGCTCGTCGCGCCGGAGCCGTGCGGCTTCCCGCCGGGCCTCCGCGGGGACCGTGACGCCGACGGCCCGGCCTCCGGGGCCGATCAGGGCGAGCCTGCCGATCCTCTCCGGGTACCGGGCCGCGTACTGCGCCGCGATGTTCGTCCCGGCGGAGTGGCCGAGCAGGTCCATCCGGGGGAGGCCGAGGTGCTCGCGCAGCGCCTCGACGTCCTCGACCAGGCGATCGCAGCGGTAGGAAGAGGGGTCCTCGGGAACCGCCGACCGGCCGGTGCCGCGAAGGTCCGGCACGATCAGCCGGTGGTGCGCGGACAGGCCTCCGAGGTCGCCGAGGTACTGGGAGTCCGCGGGGCCTCCCGGGACGCAGACGACGGGGTCGCCGTGGCCGGTCACGCGGTAGGAGAGCTGGGTGCCGTCAGGGGCGGAGAAGGTGGGCATGGCGTGGATCCTGCCACTCATAACCTGGTTGTACAACCAGGTTATGAGTGGCGGTGCCGTGCTGTATAACAGGGTTATGGCTGGTGAAGAGAGTGCGGACCGGACCTCCGGAACCCTGACCGATGAACAGGCCGGGCGGATGCTCGCCGGTATGAACGAGGTGATCCGCGCGGGCGAGGAGATGCGCGGCCTGCGCGCCGAAATGATCAAGGTGTTGGCGGATCTCGGCTGGACCCAGGAACGCATCGCGCAACTCACCGGCATGAGCCAGCCGGCCGTGTCCAAGCAGATGGCGAAGCACAGGGCCGACGCCCCGCGGCCTGCGATGGGGCTCTCCCTCGATCAGTACGACGTCCCCTGGCTCGAAGGACGGCTGTGGGGCCTCGCCGAGGCGGTCTCGGAGACCCTCGGCGAGGCCGCCGGCTGCGCCGGCCACGTCAGCGCGCTCACCCGGGGGAAGAAGCGGTTCACGCCGCGGACCGTGGACGAGCTGCGGCGCCTCGTCGAAGCGGACCTGCGGAGCCACCGGGCGGAACTGCCCGATGGCACGCAGGCCGCGTACGACCGGATCGGCCGCGGGCTCGACCTCCCTCCGCGAGCCGACACCGCCCCTCCCGAGTCCGCGTCCGTACGCCGCGCCATCGCCCACCGGATGCAGCGCGACGCACTGGGCGGTGCCTGAGCCGGAGACCGGAGGTCAGCCGCCCGGCAGGGGCGGCGGCTCCAGGTCGTCCAGGATCAGCTGGAACGGGCGCCGCAGGGCCACGGCCGCCGGTTGGGGGTCCTCGCGAACGTAGCCGGCCAGCTCGGCGCGGGCCGCGGTCACCGCAGCCCGGGGGTCCTCCCCGCCCAGGGTCTGTCCGATGGCCCGTACGGTGGCGGACACCACGGCGGGCAGCCGCTCCCGGGACCGGGCCAGGACGGGGGCGAGGTCCTCCCTGCCGCTGAACGCGGCGGCCTCCCGGGCCAGGGTCGACACGTGGATGGTGAGGGTGTCGGCGGTGGCGATCGCTCGGGCCAGCAGCCGTACGGCATCGCGGTCGCGCCGGTGCAGGGGATTGAACCTGATGGCCTGTTCGGCCTGCCGGGCCTCGGTGGCCGCGGCCCGCACCGCCTTCGTGTGGGAGCCCACGAGCGTCAGGTTGTCGCGTGCGGCGGCGGGATCGGCCCCCAGGACCGCCACCGTGCCCCTGAGGGCGTGCACGAGGTGCGTGCGGCAGTCCTCGGCGATGCGGGACAGCACGCGGACCGGGTTGGGGGGCCACAGCAGCGGGGCCAGCAGGATGGTGACCACCGCCCCGGCCCCGGTCTCCCAGACCCGGTGGAAGGCGTAGGAGTCGGGGGAGTCGCTGGCGAAGACCAGCAGGGCGGAGACCGCCACCTGGATGTTGAGCCCTCCGCCGGCCCGCAGGGCCATGCCGAGCCCCAGGGCGAGGGCCATCATCAGGGCCAGCGTGGCCGTCGAGAGCTGCAGTGCGCTCATGACCGCCATCCCGAGCAGCACACCGGCGACCACGCCCAGCACCCGCTGCAGCGAGGTCCCCACGGCGGTCATGGGGTCGCTGCGCAGGCCGAGCAGCGGAACGATCGCCGCGTAGACCGGCGGCTGTTCGGCGCCCAGCCACAGCGCGACCTGCCAGGCGACCGCGACGGTGACCACGATGCGGGCGGCCACGGGTCCCTCCGCGGCAACGATCTCGCGGACCCGGTCGGCGCGCCGCGGCCGGACGGGGTCCACGCTGTCGCTCATCCGCGCTTCTTCCCTCTTCGTCGTTCCGCCGCCGCCGGGCGTGCCGCGGCCGACGAGGAGAGCGTGCGGCCTAGGACAGCGTGCGGCCGCCGAAGGGCCCGCAACCCCCATTACGCCGAGGAGCGGCATGTCACGGCCGTGCGAAAGGGCCGACGCAGGTCCCCGGCGCGGCTGCGATGCCCGAGGGTCAGGAACGCGACACCATCCTGCAGCCCTTCTCCGTCTCGTCGGCCAGCGTTCCCGTGCGGTCGTACGGGTCCACCGGAGTCCCGGACGGGGTCGGCCCGGTGGGCGCGTCATCGTCGAAACCCGGGTGGAGGAAGCCGTCGTGGGAGTCGCAGGCGCTGTTGCCGATGTTCTGGTGGACCGACTCGACCCACAGGGTGCCGGCGGTCGAATCCCACTTGCGCGGATCGGCGATGGAGAAGGTGATCTCGCGCCGCACGACGGTCCGTTCGACCTGCTGCGAGCCCGGCTTCGCCTTCACGAACGGGTAGACGAAGGTGTAGTCCGCCTTCACGGCCACCTGCCCGGCCTTGCTGCCGGCTTCCACCCACATCCGGCCGCGGACCTTGACCACGTCACCCACGAGCTTGATCTGGGCGGGGTCGACCCTGCTGAAGAGGACGAGCGGGTCCTTCTCCTCCGAAGGCCGGCTCAGGCCCTCCTCGATCTCGGCCTTGTACTCCTCCATCTTCGGATCGAGCAGCGCCAGCGCAGCCGTCGGCCGCTGCCCGGACAGGGTCGCGGGCTCCAGGTTGGCGGCTACGAGGAACTGCTTGGCCTTCTCCAGCGCGTCGGCGACCTTCTCCTTGGACACGGCGCCGACGGCCTGGGCCTGCGGAAGCTCGATCCCGGCCGCCCCGTCGGCCCACTGCAGGGCCGGAGACCCCTTGAAGGGGTCCTGGAGGGTCGGCTGGTCGGGGTGGACCGGGGAGGGCGCGCTGCTCGGCGCCGCGGTCTCGGCGGGCAGCGGCTGACGGGACTTGGCGTCCTGCGCGGCCTTGCCGGTCACCTTGTCGATGACCAGCTCGGGCCGGATGGCGATCAGCGCGAGGGCCGCGACGAAGACGATGGCCGCTGTGGCCTTGAGCCGCCGCTTGGTCTTCCCCCGGCCTTCCATCTCCTGCCAGGCCGGACCCGTACGCCAGCCCGGCGGCTCGGCCGGGGCGCCTCTGCCCCGGCGCTTCTTCGCCGCCTTGGCGCGCTGCTCGTCCTCGAGGCGCAGCCGCTCGGTGACCATCCGGGCCCGCGCGGAAGGCTCCTTGGGAGCCTCTCCCGAGCCCGCGGCGGCCTGCTCCATGAACCGGGCCCACTCCTCTTCGGAGACGGCCGGTCTGCCGCTGTCTTCGTGGCTGTCGTTCTTGCTCATGCTCTTTTCCCCGCCCCTGGATCAAGCGGCCGGACAGCCCGGCGGGGGCCTCCTGGACCGTGTCCGGGAGACCCCCGCCTTCGGAACCCGGTTCACTCGACGAAGTAGCCCGCGATGTCCACGAGCAGGTCGACGGTACCGCTGCCGCCGTGGAGGCCGACCTCGGGGTCCCCCTGGCCGGGGCATCGGTGGCGGTCCGCTACCGGACCAGCCCGAAGGTGCCCGCCGCTACGGCCGCGCCCACGGCCGCGCCCGCGAGGACCTGGGCGAGGGTGTGGTCCTTCAGCTCCACCCGGGACCAGCCGACGGCCGCGACCAAGGGGTACGTGAGGAGCGCCCAGGGCCCGTAGGTCATGGCGAGCATGGCGACGCTTCCGCTCGACACGGCCGCGTGCACGCTGATCTTCCAGGCCGGGGTCACCGCGAGGAGGGCCGCGACGGTGGCCAGCATGGCCGCGATCAGCGCGATCATGGTCCGGGGGGCGCCGAAGGCCCACAGCAGCAGGATGCCGGTGGTGACCGAGGCGATGACGAAGGCCAGCACGATGATGCGCTGGTGCCGCTGACCGGCGTGCCGGTCGGTCCAGCGACCGCGGCGGATGCCCCGCTTGATGAACGCCAGTGGAAGGAACGCGGCGAACAGGCAGCCGAGGAGCCCCCATCCGATCCCGGCGAGGCGGCCGGTGTGCCAGCCGATGAGGAGGGTGTCGGCGATGATCCAGGTCTTGGGATCGAGCCCGTCGGTGAGCCGACGTGCGGTCCTGGACCCGTCGGGCCGGGTGGCCGAGGTCGTAGTAGTGGTCGAGGTCGTCGGCGTCACGCCGTGGTCTCCCGCGCGGTCGAGTCGAGGAAGCCGTCCGCCAACGGCGAGTGGTAGATCCGGGCGAGCTGGATGAGCCTGTGCACCTCGGTGGTGAAGTCGAGGTCGTCGATCCCCTCGGTGCCCGGCTTGCGGGCGCTCGCGACGGGCGGGGCGCCGCGCCCCTTGGTTTCGCGCGCCGCCCGCATCCAGAGGGCTTCGGCGGCCGGGCTCGTCCCGGGGTCGAAGCCCGCTTGCAGCGCCGTCGTCCGCGCTCGCTCGCGGACGTCGCCGGCGGCGTAGGAGTCGAGGGCCAGGGCCGCGTCGCGGATCTCGATCACCCGCCGGTACAGCCGAAGGCGCGGGCTGCGCAGGAGTCCCGCCTTGAGGACGATGTCGGGGGTGACCGCGGTCAGGTCCTGCCAGAGCGGCTGGAGCAGCCGGTGGTGACGGCCGTCCTGGACGGTCCGCCAGGCCACGCCGAAGGCGGGGATGCTGCTTCCGACGAGGATGAAGCCGATCGCCACGTACTTCAGGGCGTCGGTGGCGTTGTCGACGGCCACGTCGCCGGTGGCGTCCGTGAGGCCCACCAGGCGGCTCGTCATGTACCCGGCCCGTACGAGGGTGTAGAGGACTCCGACGGCGGTTCCGATGCCCATGAGGCGTACGCCGGTCCGCAGCCATCGGGCACTGGCGTGCCGCGCGCTGCCCCAGAAGAGCCGGGTGGCGGTGGCCATGGCGGTGCCGAGGTAGACGACGAAGACGAGGTAGTAGACCGTCGCCCAGCCGTGGCCCGCGTTCTCCTCGAAGAAGTCGGTGGCTTCGTGGGGGCGCGGGACGAAGAAGAGGAAGAGCACCGCCATGACCGTCATCGCGGTCAGGGCCACGTAGTGGCGGGCCCGCAGCCGGCGGCTGGTCTCCGGCCGGGCGATGGCGACCACGAACTCGACGACCGCCCCGGCCGCGATCATGCCCAGCCAGTGTTTGACGAGGGTGGAGAGGTTGTTGACCCCCGCCCACTCGTCCAGGTCGCGTATCAGCCCGGGGAGTCGGAGCGTCATGGAGAGGGTCAGGGCGGCGAACGCCGCCCACAGGGCCCGCTGCTTGGCGGTCCGGACGGCTGAGGGGAGGCGCCAGACCGTCACCGTCCACAGCATGATCAGGACGGCGATCTCAAGATGCTTCACTTCACGACCAAGTGTTTCGGACGGGGTGCCCGAGGGCGTCATGGAGGCGTGCGAGACGGTCCTCGGCCTCGCTGGAGGTCGACTGCGTCGTATAGCGGCCGGCGCGTTCGTGGATGAGCGTGGCCAGGGTCTCCGCCTGTCGCTCCTGCGGGCTGGCGAACTTGCTCCGCCCCATGAGGTGCGCCAGGCGCTCGATGTCGAGGCCGAGTTCCTCGTCGACCGATTCGGTCATCCGGGCCACGCTCCTGATCCGGGCCGCCTCGGCACGGATGATCGAGGCCACCGGAAGCTCGGGCCGGTCAAGACCGGAGACGGCCGTCTGGGTACGGGTCAGGAGGCGCTGGAAGTGTTCGCAGGCGCGGGCGATCTCGTCCTCCGACGGCTGTTGCGGGATGTCGAGTTCGGGGGCGACATGGCCGAGCAGCATGTGGGAGATCTCGTGGAGGACGATCTGCACCTTGAGGATCTCGGCCGCGACGGCGTCGTAGAAGACGAGGTCGGCGACCTCCAGGCCGAGCCAGATCCCGCACGGCAGCGCCGGGTCTGGCGGACCGTCGAGAGGCAGCAGGATCAGCGGCCGGCCGCGCTGCTCGGCGATGCCCTCGCAGAAGACCTCGAGGTCGAACGGCTGGGGGATGACGAGTCGGTCCGCTACGGCGGCGCACTGCGCATCGGCACGCTTCCACCACCGCATAGCCGCCCTCCCCGCGCGTCGCCTCCCACCGGCGTGAGGCTCAACAGCCGTGCCTTTCGGCCGCTTCGCACTCTCGATCGGTTTTGAGAGTAACGGGAAGCACGCGTGTGGCCGACACAGGTGGTACCGACCGACCGAAAGACCCTTGTTTGTGCGGGCCGTGTGACTGATTCGCGCCTCAGGTTCCTAGGCCGTTCCTTTTGGCGCCGACGGACAGGATCCGAAAGGGGTTGCCTAGCCGCGCCGACGTCTGGGCTTCACGTCCGGAAGGCCTTCGGCCTTTCGGAGCTGCTTGATCAGGCCGGTCACCGACCGCATGGATCCGGCGGAGAGGCCGCTGAGGCGGAAGGCCGCGGCCTTGACCTCCTCGTCCTCCAGGACCTGGGCGAACTCGTCGGCGGCCGCCGCCTTGTCCATCTCCTCGCGGAGCCGGGCGATCCGCTCCTCGATCCGGTGCTCGATCGCTTCGGCGTTCTCGCCGTCCGCGAGGTATCCGACGGTGACGCCGAAGAAGTTGGCGATCGCCCGGATCGAGTCGATACCGGGGTTCGGGTTGTTGTTCAGGCGGATCGTCTGGACCGTGCCGTGCGAAACGGAGGGGCCGCCCAGCTTCTTCGTGCCGTCGGCGATCTCCTGGTACGTGTACGGGCCGCGGCCCGCCGGGTGGATCGTCTCGATCAGGAAGCCGAGGCGGTCGCCCATGGTGTATCGGCGGCCGGTGGGGGTTCTCTCACCCATCACCGTCACTGCTCCTGTCTACTGCCGGATCTCGTAGTCCACCGCTGGACCAACCTCATTGTCTACCGAACTAGATGGATGCCGCCACACTGTCCAACGAATTGCGTCTACCTGGCTGGCGGCCGTCCGTGAAAGTACCCCTGGCCGTGCCATCGCATGATTACCCGTCAGTTCCCTTGACAGGGCCCGTGTCCGGCGACGTATCTTCATCCAGCCATCTAGCCCACTAGATGATGAGGCACTCGATCGCTCGACGGTTCACGTCTAGCCGGCTGAATGCTGATGCTGATGGGCGAGACGGACACGGGGGAGAGGGGACCGCGGCGCCTTCGCGGCGCCGGGCCTCCTCGGCAAGGCCGTTGTCCATGGGCGGAACATCCCCCCGGACGGCGAACCGCCTCCCCGGTGCGGGTGGCGCGGTTCACCGGGAGCTCATGCCTCCCGGCCGCGGGCTGAGGTACGGGGGTCCTCAGCCCGTGGCCGGGGAAGAGCCTGCCGACGGGGATCGGTGTGCCCGCACCGGGCGGGTCGGTGCCGCGGCGGCGCGGTGGTCAGTACTCCGTCGTCAGGGCGAGTTGGCGGTCGCGGTCCTGTCTCAGGAGCTGCGGGATGGCGCCGCTGGGGGCCACGCCCAGCTCCGATACGAGGAGTTCCCGGTAGCGGCGGTACCGGCGGTGCGCGTCGGCGACCTCGCCGACCGAGAGGCACGATTGGATGGCGATGCGCCGGGGGCCCTCCCGCAGGGGGTCGGCCTGGGCCGCCGCGTCGGCCAGTTCGAGCGCCGCGGAGTGCTGCCGGTGCCGCAGGAACGTTTCGGCAAGTCGCTCGAGCGTCTGGACGCGCTGCAGCTTCCACTTCTCCTGGAACGGCACGAGCCAGTCGTGGTCCCAGCTGTACAGGAGCGGGTGGCGGAGCAGACTCCACGCGTGCGGCGGACAGTCGCCGCTGCCCCGGTCCGCTCCGTCGGCCCGCGACACGTCGGAGACCAGAGCCGACACCGTCCGGTAGTCCGCCTCCACGTCGTCGGCCAGGGTGATCGTGGTGTTCGAGGCCCGCAGTACGGCTCCGGCCGTGGTTTGGTTCAACCGCCACAAAGTTTGGCGTAATCGCGCCCCTGCTCGAGCGGTTGGGGCGTCGGGCCACAGCCGGGCGGCGAGTTCGCCGCGCCCCATCGGGCGGTCGCTGAGCACCAGGGCCGCCACGAGGCGTTGCTGGCTGTCGCTGAGATCGGTGACCCCTTGGTCCGTGCGGCAGACAAAGCCTGGCAGCAGGGATATGCGCACGATGCCGGAGCCTGTGGGATTCATCGCACCTCTTCGGTCCTCCGGCGGGTGGTCGGCCCGCCGACTGGGTGTGTCGTTGGTCTCTCCGGTGCTGATATCCCCGCGTAATTCACATGAGCTTCACAACAGCTGTGGTATGAGCGTGAGGCACGGCATGGAGATCGTCAACACCCTTGAGTGGCTGGTTCAAGCCGCTCTGAACTCCCCCTGAGGACGGGGCCCGTCGTCGGATCGCAGTCTGTCCGCGACGCCCGGCCGCCCTCCGGGCGCCGACGGCAATGTGCCGACAGGCCCCGGTTCGTCCGCGCGCGTATGTCCCGGCCGCCCTTCCGGCACAACCCACATTTGTGGGGTTGTTTCGCCGATCCGCCGCGAGCAGTCTCGGTTGCATCCCCGATCGATCGGAATCTGCGAAAGGTGGAAGGCATGTCCTTCAACTCCCTGGAGGCACTCCGTGCCGCAGGCGTCATCGGCGGCACGATGGCGCCCGCGCTCGAAGAGTTCTACTCGAGCTTGACCGCCGAGGAGACCCACGTCCTCATCTCCACCAAGACCCGCCTCGCGGCGATCCTCCCCGACGTGGCGGCGCACTCCCAGGAGTGGTCCTCGCCCGAGGCCACGAAGGAGGGCTTCGACGCCGCGATGTTGTGTGCGTGCGGCCTTTGGTCCGGTTCCGGGCAGGCGCAGAAGTAGTACGACCGTTCACGGGCGTGGTCCGACGGCCGTTCGCGTCGGGCTGCGCCCGTATCAGCCCAGGGAGGAGGCGGGATGCGCGGGAATCTGGTTCGGAACCTGTCGTTGTTCGACGTGCCGCAGGGCCTGACGTACTTTGTGCACGGCGAGGACCACTTGGTGGTCAACCCGGAGGTGGCCGCGCGGTGCGTCCTGACGGGGCGTGAGTTCCAGGTGCTCCAGGCCCTGGCCGCCGCCCGGGCGCGCGGGGAGCAGCCGGTGCTGGAGCCGGACAGCGGGACGGAGCGCGCCCTCGCCAAGCTGATCTTGAACTGGATCGTCTACTACAACGGCAACAGGCCCGTGGTGCGGCTCTCCGAACCGCCCCTGAACGTCGCCTACTACGCCATCACCGACGGCTGCAACCTGCGCTGCCCGTACTGCTACGCGTCCTCCGAGAAGTGCCTCCCGGGCGAGCTCTCCACCGCCGAGTCGCTGGACCTGGTCTCGCAGCTCGCCGACTTCGGCACCGAGACCATGATCTTCACCGGCGGCGAGCCGATGCTGCGCAAGGACCTGTTCCGGATCGTCGAGCACGCCAAGAGCCGCGGCATGAAGGTCAACGTCATCACCAACGCGACGATGATCCGCAACGCGGCGACGGCGCAACGGTTCGCCGAGCTCTTCGACGCCGTCACGGTGAGCCTGGACGGAGGAACGGCCGAGACCCACGACCGCACCCGCGGCAAGGGCTCGTTCGCCAAGACCCACCGGGCCATCCAGCTGCTCAACGAAGCGGGCGTGCAGCCAGCCATCAACCACATCGTCACCTCGGACAACGTCGACGAGCTGGAGGACTTCGCCTCGTTCCTCGACGGGATCGAGATCCACAGCGTCCGCCTGATGAACCACAACGACCTGGGCCGGGGCGCGAGCGACGACGACGACTTCGGATGGCAGGACCACCTGCGGGTGCAGCAGCTCGTCTGGACCTCCCCGGTCGCCGGCAAGCTGAAGCCGGACGGGCCCAGGCCGGTCTCGCCGTGCTCGGTCAAGGGCAACTGCGGCATGGGCGGCCACGAGATCTACATCAACTCCCTCGGCGACGTCTACCCGTGCAAGCTCGTCACCAGCAAGGCGGACCACGCCGGCAACATCAGGAAGCAGCCGCTCTCCGAGATCTTCAACAGCCCGGTCCTGAGCTCGATGCGCCGGAGCACGGTGTTCGGCGGGGAGTTCCACGAAGACTGCGAGAAGTGCTACATCAAGGCCGCCTGCGGCGGCGGCTGCCGGGCCGCGCACATGTCGGAGTCCGGGGACCTGCGCCGCAACAGCCGGCACCTGTGCCGGATCCTGCGGCACGGCGTCACGACGCAGCTGTGGACGGAAACGGGCGTGACCCGCGCCCAACTCGCCCTCGGCGACCTCGAGATGACGGTCCCGCGCATGGTCGCGACCGGCGAGGTGCACGAGGTCCACGAACAGTGGAAGACCTACGTCCGCACCCCGCAGCCCGCGATCAAGGTCGGCGAACTCATTCCCATCATGCCGGTGAACAGGAGGCTGGGCGATGTCCCTGCACATCAGTGACGCGGTCATCTGGCAGGAGACCCCGGACGGCGTCTCGCTCTACCACACGGAGTCCGGGGACTTCCGGACCCTGAACGCGACCGCCGCACAGATCTGGGTGCTCGTGGAGAGCGAGGAGGACCGCGAGAAGGTCGGCGGGAAGCTGGCGCTGCTGTTCGCGGGACACAACCCCGTGATGACCAAACTCATCCGCGCGGAAGTGGACGCCTTCATCAGCTCCCTGGTCGACGCCGAACTGCTCGAGGAGACCTCGGACCAGCCGGCCGGTCGCCCGTGACCAAGGCCGTCGTCCTCGGCGGAGGCTTCGCGGGAGTGCTGGCGGCCACGGTGCTCGCCAGGCACGTCGACGAGGTCACCGTGGTCGAAGGCGGCCGGTACCCGGCGGGCCCGGAGCCGCGGCCGGGACTGCCCCAGGCGTTCCACAGCCACGTACTGGTGACCGCCGGCGCCGAGGCCCTGGAGACCCTCCTCCCCGGCACGCAGGCGGCGCTGGCGGCCCGCGGCGCGCACCGGCGCGGCCTGTCGGACGAGGCCCTGATCCTGAGCGCGGGAGGCTGGTTCCGCCGCCAGGAGACCGGCGCCTTCCTGATCTCGTGCAGCCGGTGGCTCCTGGACCACGTCGTCCGCGAGCGGGCGCTGGCCGCGGGCGCGGTATCGGTGCGCGAGCGCACCCGGGTCCTGGGGCTGGCCGGGGACGCCTCGCGCGTCACCGGCGTCCTCCTCGCGCGCTCGGACGGCTCCACCGAGACCCTCCGCGCCGACCTCGTGGTCGATGCGACGGGCCGCCGCTCGCGGGCCCCCCGTTGGCTGGCCGCGCTGGGCGGGCCCGCCGTCGAGGAGGAGGTGGTCGACCCGGGTCTGGCGTACTCCACCCGGATCTACCGGGCCCCCGCCGCCCTGGCCGCCCGGATCCCGGCGATCATGGTCCACCCGGCCCCGGACCCGGACCCGAAGAACGGCCGGCCGGGTCATGGCGCGACGCTGTTCCCCGTGGAGGACGGCCGGTGGACCGTCACCCTGACCGGCACGCGCGCCGCGGCGCCGCCGGTCGACGAGCAGGGCTTCACCGACTGCGCCCGCGCGCTGCGCTCACCGGTCGTCGCCGAGCTGCTGGCCGAGGCCGAACCGCTGGGCACCGTACGCCCGTTCCGGGCCACGGCGAACCGCCGGAGGTACTTCGAACGGGCGCCCGGACCGGAGGGATTCCTGGTCCTCGGAGACGCCCTGGTCGCCGTCAACCCCGCCCACTCCCACGGAATGTCCGTCGCCCTGCTCAGCGCCGTGCGCATCGACCGCGAGCTGGAGCGCACCGGGGCCGTCCCCGCCGCCTTCCCCGCACTGCAGGCCGCCGTGGCGGAGGTGGCGCAGACCTCGTGGTGGATGGCCACCGAGCAGGACCGCGGGCCCGCGGCCGAGGACGTCGAAGACGGCGCCGAGGAGGGCGCCGGGCAGCTGGTACGGGGCCTCATGTCCCGGGCCGTGCTGGGCAACCCGGCTCTGATGACCGACCTGTTCCGCACGCAGACCCTGCTGCCCCGGCGGACCGGGGCCCACCCGTCCCGGCACCCCGTGCCGTCACCGTCCGCCGCAGCGAGGCCGCCGCTGGACACCGACGAGGCGGTCGCGCAGTTCCCCGTACTCGCCGAGTGGTGGTTCTCGGGGCGTCGCAGTCCGCGTCGGAGCCCCGCCCTGGAGGAGACCCGTGGCCACTGAAGGCGTACCGCCGATTCCGCACTCCGTGCTGTTCGGGAACCCCTCGTACCTCGTACCCGAGATCTCGCCGGACGGGACCCGGCTCCTCTACCTGGCACCCGAGGACGGCGTCCTGAACGTGTGGACGGCCCCGGTGGACCGGCCGGACGAGGCCAGGGCCGTGACGCACGACCGGGGGCGCGGCATCCGGACGTACGGGCTCTGCCACGACGACCGCACGCTGTTCTACCTGCGCGACGGGAACGGCGACGAGAGCTGGAAGCTGTACCTCGTCGACCTCCTCACCGGCGAGGAACGCTGCGCCACCCCCTTCGACGGGGTCCAGGCGCGGGTGCTGGCGCACAACCGGTGGCACCCCGGGACCATCCTCCTGGGACTGGACAGGGACCGGCCGGGACGGCACGACGTCTACCGCCTGGACCTGCCGACGGGCGCTCTCACCAAGGTCGCCGAGAACCCCGGATACCTGAGCTGGATCATCGACACCGACCTGCGGGTCCGCGGGGGCACGGCCCTGAAGCCCGACGGCTCGATGGCCGTCCGCCTCCACCCCGCGGACGCGCCGGACGACGGGGGCGCGCCCCCGTGGCTGGAGGTGCCCTACGAGGACGCGATGGGCACGCGCGTCATCGGCTTCGCACGCGACGGCGCCACCTGCTACCTGCTGACCTCCCTCGGGGCCAACGCGAACCGCCTCCACGCGGTGGACGTGGCGAGCGGACGGCGGACCCTGCTGGCCGAGGATCCGGTGTACGACGTCAAGCAGGTCGAGATGGACCCGGCGACCCGTAGGCCGCAGGCGGTGCTGTTCGCCAAGGACCGCGACGAATGGGTCTTCCTCGACGAGGAGTTCGGCGAGGACATCGGGCGCATCCGCGGCGCACTCGCCCTCCTGGACATCGACGGCGAGATCTACATCGACCGCACCGACCGTTCCGGACGGCTGTGGACGGTCTCGGTGGTCACCGGGGCGGGCCCGGTCCTCTACTACGTCCACGATCGCGCGGACGGAACCCTGCGCTACCTCTTCAGCCACCACACGGAGCTCGAACGCCACCGGCTGGCCAGGATGGAGCCCTTCGAGTTCACCGCGCGCGACGGGGTCGCCGTGCACGGCTACGTGACCTGGCCGCCCGGGGCCGACCGCAAGGCGCTGCCCGCCGTGGTCAACGTGCACGGCGGGCCGTGGGCCCGCCACACCTTCGCCTTCGACGAGGAGGCCCAGCTCCTGGCCAACCGCGGCTACGCCTGCGTACAGGTCAACTTCCGGGGCTCGACGGGCTACGGCAAGCACTTCCGCAACCTGGGCGCCAAACAGTGGGGCGCCGCGATGCAGACCGATCTGCTCGACGCGCTCGACCACCTCGTCGCCGACGGGAGCGTGGACCCGGCCCGGGTCGCCATCATGGGCTGCTCGTACGGGGGCTACGCCGCGCTGGTCGGCGCGGCCTTCACGCCGTCGGTGTTCAGCTGCGCGATCGACCTCTGCGGTCCGTCGAACCTGCTGACCATGCTGGCGGCCGGCGCGCCCCAGCGGACCCCGCTGCAGGCGTTCATGCACGCCCAGGTCGGAGATCCGGACACCGAGCGCGACATGCTGTGGGCGCGGTCCCCGCTGTCGAGGGTCGACGAGATCCGCATCCCGATCCTCGTGGTGCAGGGTGCCAACGACGTCCGGGTGCCCCGGGCGGAGGCCGAGCAGCTCGTCGCGGCGCTGGAGGCCAAGGGGCTCCCGTACGAGTACCTGCTCTTCCCCGACGAGGGCCACGGCCTGGCCAGGCCCGCCAACCGGCAGGCCTACTACGAGGCCGTCGAGCGGTTCCTCGCCGCCCACTTGGGGTGACCGGGCCGGGCCCCCGCCGCCGGGGCGCCGGGCCGTTCGTGCGGCGGGCGGCCGTCACCCCGCGGCCAGGGCCGCCCGCAGCAGGTTCGGCAGGTGCAGGCGCGTCCGGGCCTCCTCGTGCGAGGCCCGGACGAGCCCGCAGGCCATCAGCGCGCCCAGCTCGTCCACCACCTGGGTCAGCGGCCGGCCCAACGCCCCGGCGGCCTCGGTGACCGTAGGAGCCCGCTCGAAGCGCACCAGCTCCTCCAGGACCGCGCGCCGGGCGGGGTCCAGGTCCTCGAACCCGGACCGGATCATGGAGCCGACCGTCCCGGGAACACCCGCCGACCACGCCGGGACCGGCAGATCGAGCAGGTCCGCCGCGGGCGCGTCCGCCAGCTGCGCCAGCGAAAGCACCCGGAACCTCGCGGCCACCGCCTCCAGGGCGACGGGCAGCCCGTCCAGCCTCCGGCACAGCCGT
The DNA here is from genome assembly GCF_057834465.1 of Streptomyces sp. GL_140. Lineage (NCBI taxonomy): Bacteria > Bacillati > Actinomycetota > Actinomycetes > Kitasatosporales > Streptomycetaceae > Streptomyces > Streptomyces sp. GL_140. The sequence continues at coordinate 722,275 of NZ_CM174404.1, read as the reverse complement.
ACCACCGCCTCGGCGTCGTCCCGGCCGAGTGCGAAACCCGGCCGGACCTCGGCGAGCCGGTCGACCAGCAGCCGTACCGAGGGCACCGAGGCCAGCGCCTCCAGCGACCTGGTCGCCTCCCAGTCGGCCCCCGGCGTGGCCAGCGGCGGGACCACGGTCCCCTGGACGCCGGCGACGTGCCACGGCGCACGCGAGGTGCTGACCAGCCGGACACCCGGGCAGTGCGTCAGCAGTTCCTCCACGCCCACCCCGCACCGTGCGTCGGCGACCCCGTCGAGCACGAGCAGCACCTCGCGGCGGCCGATGAGCCGGCAGACGGTGGAGACCTCCTGCGCACGTGACTGCGCACCTGACTGAGCACCCGATCGGGCACCTGACTGAGTACCTGAACGCGCACCCGGTTCGACGAGCAGCCGCAGCGAGGCCGTCACCGGGCCGAAGGCCGTGCCGGGACCGTCGAGGGCCACCGTTCCCGACCCGATCCACAGCACCGGCCACCCGCGGCGCGAACTGAGCCGCGCCGCCAGCTCCGCAGCCACCCGCGACTTCCCCACCCCGGGAAGCCCGGACACGGAGATCATCCGGCGGTGGTCCGACTCCAGCCCGCCCGCCATCGCCCGTACTTCGGTGTCCCGCCCGATGAGGGCGTTGACGGACCGGGGCACGGCGAGACCGGGATCGCCGCCGGCGGGCCCCCGCTGCTGGCCGCCCAGGGCCGCGGTGATGAAGAGCTCCCGGGGCAGTCCGCCCAGCCTCAGCGCGTCCGCGAGCAGCCGTACGGTCTGCATCCGGGCGTTCACCCGGCCCGACTCCAGGGCGCGGATTGTGCGCGGGCTGATCGTCGACAGGTCGGCGAGGGTCCGCTGGGTCAGCCCGGCCTGGACCCGCTTGAAGCGGAGCAGTTCGGGAAACGAAGGGGCCTCGTCCTCGGCTCTGTGAACCATGGGCGGGAGCGTAGGAGGGGCCCGTTCCGCAGGCGTCTCCACCGGCGTCTCGGGCGCGTCGCCGACACGTCTGCGCCGCGTCTCCTTCGGCCGTCAGACCGGCTTCGAAGCGGAATGCGAGCGTCGGTCCAGCAGGTCCAGACAGATGCCGAGCAGCGAGACGGCCAACGGGTCGGACACGTCGGTGACCGCGTGCTGCGACAGCCGCGCCACCAGGTCGCCCATGCGCGGCACGGCGGTCGCGGCCCGCTGGCTGCGCCGCAGCAACGCCAGGCTGAGCGCGGCCTGGGTCGCGAGCAGCCCCAGCAGCTCGATGTCGTCGAGCTCCCGGCCCGGGGCGCCCGCGTCGCGGGTGTGGCGGTCGAGCACCTCGATCACACCGATGCACTCTCCGTCGGCGATGAGCGGGGCGGCCATGATGCTCGCGGGAACGTACCCGGTGGACGCCGCCGCGTCGCGGGCGAACTGGTCGGTCCCGCCCACGTCGTCCGTGATCAGGGGCTGACCGCTGGCCGCCACCCAGCCGGCGATGCCGGTACCGGGCTCGAAGCGCTTGCCGACGAGGCCCTGTTCGCCCTCGCCCGCGACCGCCGCGAAGATCAGCTCACCGGTGTCGGGACTCACCATGAACACCGAGGACGCGGCGGCTCCGTAGATGTAACGGGCCACCGAGACCACGGACTGGAGCAGTTGGCGTTCGGTCGCCATGAACTCGGTTGACCAGGACGTCATTTTCCCCCTCCTCGGGGTGCTACGTTCGCGGCGCAGTGGTACAGGACGCTCTTGAGCTGGAACGGCGTGAGCCAGGGATGCTTGCCCAGGACGAGCGCCGCGATCCCGGCCATGTGCGGGGCCGCGAAACTGTTGCCGGTGTTGCGCACGGTGCCTCCGCCGGGACTCGCCACCGGTACGCGCACCCCGCGCGCGCGGAACTCGACCGGGGGAGCCGCGTTGTAGTAGAAGCGCATGCCGTCCGGCTCGGCATGGCTGGCGACCGAGACGACCGACGCGAAGTTCCACGGGAAGCTCTCGATCGGCAGGTTGTGCGCGGCGGCCACCAGGGTCGTCCGGCGGAAGTAGGCGCGGTCGCACAACTCTCCCAACCGGTCCCGGAATTCCACCCTGTTCGTAGACAGGCTCATGCTGATGACGTCGAACCCCTCCTCGATGGCGAAGGAGAGTCCGGCGATCAGCGCGGAGGCGCTGCCGGACCTCCCGTCGCCCAGCACCTTCAGCGAACTGAGCGACACCCCCGGGGCGATGGAGCGGATGATCCCCGCGCAGGCGGTCCCGTGCCCGGCGCTGTCGAGCGGCTCGCACTCCTCCACGCGCGGCGCCCGGCCCTCGCCCGTCACCACCTGCCACGCCCGCTCGACCGGCCCGACCAGCGGATGCGTCGCGTCGACACCGCTGTCGAGCACGCAGACGCGTACGCCCTCCCCGCTCGCGCCGCCCCAGGCCCAATCGGAGTCGATCCCCTCGAACAGGACCGTCGGGACGGGCTCGCCGGGGCCGCCGTCGGCAGGCATGCTCCAGGCCGGCATCCCGGAGGCGTGCGGCACCCGCTCGCGCCGCCAGGGCGCGTCGCTCACATCCATGCCCGCACCGACCCCAGAGGTTTCGTGGCACCGACCGTGGCGTAGCCGTCCGCGGCCAGCGCGGCCATGGCGCGGGCGTCCGACTCCTCGCCCAGGAACCGGTGGGCACGGGCCAGGTCGAAGCAGACCTCGCCGCGCAGACAGGGGTCGTCGAGGTCCTCCAGCAGGCCGACCACCTCGTCGCGCATCGGATCGGCCCGGCCCTCCTCGGCGGCGATCAGCACGGAAGCGGACATGCACAGGATCCGGCCCCGCACGTCCATCCGGTCGCACTGCGACAGGAGCGCAGCGATGCGCGCCGCGGCCCCGCCGGTCCCGTCGTGGCGTGCGAACTCGCGCGCCGCCTGCACCCGCATGGTCAGGGCCGTCGGTACGTAGCCGGCCCGTTCGAGGGCGTCGGCCGCGCCCCGGAAGCACCGTTCGGCCTCCTCGTGCTCGCCCTCCAGCGAGGCCGCCAGGCCGGCCACCTGGTCGACCAGGACGCCCCCCATGGCCAGCCGGAGCTGCTCGACCACCCATTCGGCCTCGGCGAGCGCCGCGCGGGCTCCGGCGCGGTCCCCGGTCAGCGCCAGGCAGCGGGCCCTGGCGGCCAGTGCGGGCAGCGCCAGGAACCGGTCCGCGGCGAACCGCTCCAGGAGCTCCGCGCAGCCCGCCAGCTTCTCCGCCACGGGAGTCGCGGACCACTGCCGGATCTCGCACAGGGCCACCAGGAGGCGGTCCTCCTCGTACGGATCGCCGATGCCCCGGGCGTGCCCGAGCGCGGCGCCCGCGGCTTGCTCGGCCGCTCCGAACCGGCCGTGGTCCAGGTGGAACAGCATCCGCACCTGCTCGAACCGGCACCAGGCGAACCGGTCGCCAGGGCCGTCGGGGCCTTCGGGGCCGTTGAGCCCGCCGGGGTCGCCGGGGTCGCCCAGTTCCGCGCGGAGCTCCTCGACCTGCGCGGCGGTGATCCTGCCGAGCCGCGCCGCCAGCAGGTACCGCTGGACCAGACAGGGACCCCCGGCTCCCACACCCCCGGCTCCGCCCCCCTCCTCGCCGCCGGGTCCCTGGAGCGGGCCGTCCGTCACCACCTCCAGAGCGCGCCCGGTGTCACCGGCGAGCATGAGGGCGTCGCTGAGCCGGATGGCCGCGACCGACCGGCACGCGTCGGACCCCTTGCGCGCCAGTACGAGGGCCCGTTCGAGCAACCCGATCGCCGTCGGCACGTCCCGCTGTCGCAGCGCCACGGTGCCCTCCGCCAGCAGCGCCTCGGCGGCCTGCCGCGTCAGCCCCACCAGCTCCGCGTCGTCCGGGCGCAGCCCCGTCAGGAGGTGCGCGGCGGCTTCGAAGTGGAAGCCGGGACCGAAGCCGCGCTCGGCCAGCCGCCGGTGCCACGTGATGCGCTGCTCCTTCTCCAGCCGCCCGTACGCCACTTCGTGCACCGCCTGCTGAACGAAGCGGTAGCCGCCCTCCTCCGGCGTGGCGTGGATCAGCCGCCGTCCCACGAGCGCGTCCACGCCCTGCGCGGGCAGGTCCTCGCCGAGCAGCGCGAGCTGCTCCAGGGTGAACGAAGGGCCGATCACCGAAGCCGCGCCGAGCAACCTCGCCGCGGGCTCGGGCAGTTGGTCGATCATGGCGCCCACCATCGCGGTGATGGTCGGCGGCATCCGGTCGACGGTGCGCCCGCCGCTGAGCCAGTCCATCATCAGCCGGATGTACAGCGGGTTCCCCGCGCTGTAGTCCAGGACCCGGTCGACCAGTTCGAGGGCGTGCAGTTCCACCTCACCGGCGTCCCTGCGCGCGGCCAGCGAGAGCGCCAGCTGCGCGCTGTCGGCCGGGAGCAGCGCCCCGACGTCGATCACCTGCTCCTCCGGGAGCGGGGGACTCTCGTCCCGCGCCGACAGTTCGGACCTGGACACGCAGACCGTCAGGAGCGGAACGTCCCCCAGTCCTGCGGCCAGTTCGCCGATCAGCCGCAGGAGCGAGCGCCCCGCCCACGCGAGGTCGTCCCACACCACGACGAGCGGTCGCGACGCCGCGGCGGTGAGCAGCTCGCGCGCCGCCCAGGCCACCTCCTCGACCCCCGGCCCTGGAACGGCGTCGGCGCCGCGGGGGAGCGGGGCTTCGCGGAGCCCGTCCAGCACGGCGGCGATCCGGCTGTCGGTCCTCAGCAACTCGGCGCTGGAGGGGTCCTGCCGGGTCAGTCCGTCCAACACCTCGAGGAGTGTCGAGTGGACGCCGTCCGCGCCGTAGGACGGACAGCTCGCGAACACGGCGATGGGCTCCGCCCCGGCCGCGACGAGGTCGTCCACGGCCTCCCGCACCAGGCGGGTCTTGCCGATGCCCGGCGGCCCGAGCACGGTCACCAGCGCGGGCCGTCGGTCGCGGGCCACCCGCTGGTAGATCAGGCGCAGCCGGCGCCGTTCGGCGCTGCGGTCCACCATGGGCGAGTCCTCGCCCGTCCGGTCGGCGCGGGCCGTCCCGGTCACCAGGAGCACGGGTACCGGTTCGGCCTTGCCCTTCAGCGCCACCGGAGGCACCGGGGACATGGTGTAGTGCGCGCGTGCCAGGTGCGCCACGGTCTCGTTGACGATGATCTCCCCGGCCACCGCCAGCGACTGCAGGCGCGCGGCCAGGTTGACCACGTCTCCGACCACCCGGATCCCGGCCCTGACCGAACGCGTCACCAGAGCCTCGCCGGCCGCGATGCCGCAGTGCACCTCGACCGGCGCCGCGTCGGCGGCCGGTGTGCGCAGGTCACGGACGGCGATGCGGATGCGGGTGGCCGCCCGCAGCGCCCGTAGGGCGTCGTCCTCCCGCGAGGTGTCGGCGCCGAAGACCGCCATGACGGCGTCGCCGATGAACTTCTCCACGACCCCGCCGTGCTCCTCCACCGCGTCCGAGCAGATCTCGTAGTACTGGTCGAGGAGCTGCTGCAGGGCCTCCGGATCCACCCGCTCGGCGAGCCGGGTCCATCCGACGAGGTCGAGGAAGAGAACGACCACCAGTCTGCGGCTCATGCGCGGTTCTCCTTCAGGGGCCCGTCGTCACATTGCCGTCATCGCCCCAAGGGCGGCGCCGGGGTCAGAGCAGCTTCAGGTCGTGGGCCCACACCTCGGCTTCCGCTCCGGAGTCCGCCTGGTTCAGCCGGTGCTGGACCGCCACGATGACGGCGGCCTCCTCCTCGGTGAGGTGGGCCAGCACCTCGCGCTGCGCCGCGCTCAACTGGTCGACAGGGAGGCCCGCTTCACGTAGAGCGGTCAGAGGATCGAACACGTCGTTCACCCCATTCACGGGGCCGCACGGGGGCGGCCACACATCGATCGGCAGGATCCGGTGCACGTAGCAGTAGGCGACCAGCTCCGCCCGGTTCTTGCAGTTGAACCGGTCGAGGAGGACGCTGATCTCCTCTCCCACGGTGTGTCTGCTCAGGCGCAGCGCGCGCGCCACGCGGTCGGTCGTGTGGCCCCGCGCCACCATGGCCACCAGCACCAGGCCCCGGGTGGACATCTCGGGTCCGCGGATCGACGTCACCAACGCGAGCTCCTCACGACGTACTCCGTACGAACAACTCGCGCACCATCACGGCGGCCATGAAGGAGACGCCGTGCCAGCCCGCCTTGCGTTCGAACCACAGCCAGTCCCCGTCGGGGTTGGCCTCCAGGAACACCGGCTCCCCGGTGTCGGACACGAGCAGGTCGAACGCCCCGTAGCGCAGTCCCCACGCGGCGCACAGCGTGCGCACCGCCTCGGCGGCGGGCGCCGGGCAGTCCACGCGCGTCACCTTGACGCTGTTGGGATCCGTCATCGGACTCGACGGGTCGGGCTTGTCGACCTCGAAGGCGCAGATCCCGCCGTCGACCTGGTAGACGCGCAGTTCGCGGGCGTGGGCCACGTACTCCTGGACGACGACGGGACGGCCGTCGGCCGGGAGGGCCCCGGCCGGGATCCCGTCGGCCCCGGCCCGGCCGGCCGCGACGCCCGCGGCCGGGATCCGGGCCGCCCGCTCGCGGCCGACGACCGCGGGCAGGCAGCCCGGCCAGTTCCCCGGCTCCGGCTCGAACAGCCGGAAGTCCGGGGTCTTGACGACGAGGACCGGCGCTCCCACCTCCCGCGCCCCGGCCTGGACGTCGTTGGTGATCACCGTCCGGGGCGTGCGCACGCCCAGCCCGCGGGCGTCCACGAGCTGCCCGGGCCCGACGACCGTCCCGCCGGGCAGCGCGACGGTGGCGGCCGAGGCCACCTGACGCAGGAACCCGGCCCAGGACTCCGCCTGCAACGGGGTCACCGACCCCGCCGGCCGCGCCTGCGCCAGCAGCGCGCAGGCCGAGCCGTGGCGCACCCAGACCACGGCCGGCCGCACGCGCCGCCCGGCGACGTCCAGCAGGCCGGTGTCCACGTCGAGGGACATGGGCGTCGCCGGGATCTCGTCCTGACGGATCAACAGGGTGGGTGTTTCCAACGGCCCCGTCAACGCGTCGCGAACGACCTCCAATTCACGGCCGCCCGCGCAATTCACAAGAACCACCACGGATTTGCCGTCGCGGTACGCCGGATCCTCTGAACGGCTCATGCAGCCGATGTTAGTCACGGCACAGCACGCCGGGAGGCAGAGCAGGGGCAGCTCCAAGGCAGCTTGGGCGGGGCCCGTCGCACCACGCGCCGACAGGCGTAACGTCCACCCGCAGCAACGCGATCGACAATCCTGAGAAACATCAAGACACAGGGTGGAAGGGAGAGATCGTGGCGAATGGTGTGGTGAACGCCGAAGAACTCACCAAGAGATATCGCGGGAAAGAGGCGCCGGCCGTCGACGGCATTTCGTTCGACATAGCCAAAGGCGAGACCATCGGTCTGCTGGGACCCAACGGGGCCGGCAAGACGACCCTGATGAAGATGATCTGCGGCGTCACCCCTCCCACGACCGGGAGGATCCGGGTGTTCGGCGCGGACCCGGCCCGTGACCCGGTCGCGGCCAAGACCGGGATCGGCGCGATGCACCAGTCCGCCCCCTACGACGAGATGCTCTCGGCCCTGGACAACCTGCTCATCGCCACCCGCTTCAAGGGCCTGTCCTGGCGCACGACCCGGCCCTGGGCGATGGAGGTGGCCGAGTACCTCGGTCTCACGGACGCCCTGTCGCGGCTCGTCTTCCAGCTGTCGGGGGGTCAGCGCCAGCGGCTGCAGCTCGTACGGGCGCTGCTGACCATTCCCGAACTCCTGATCCTCGACGAGCCGTCGGCCGGCCTGGACGTGGCCGGACGGCACGAGATCGAACGGTTCGTACGGTGGCTGCGCGAGGAGCACGGCATGACCGTGATCTGGACCAGCCACATCATCGAGGAGCTGGAGCGCAACGCCGAGCGCGTTCTGGTCATCAACAAGGGCAAGGTGGTGCGGTTCGCCGAACCGAGCGAACTGGTGCGGGAGTTCGGGGGTGCGCACCTGCTGGTGAAGGTGGACGACGCGGTCGGGGCCAAGGTCGTCAAGGAATGGGCCGGCACGGCCGGACTGACGGTGACCGCACAGGACGCCGAAGTGCGCATCGAGAACGCGCAGGTACGGGACGTGCTTCCGCAGCTCTCACGGCACTGCCACGACTCCGGAGTGGCGATATCGGGAATCTCCACCGTCACGGACTCGCTGGAGAAGGTCTTCCTCCGTATGACCGGGAATGAGGGCTGAGACCGTGACCGACCTGGGATTCAAGACCACCGCACCGGCGGGCAAAGGGAAACCGGCCGACTTCGGCGCGGTCTTCTACCGCGAATACGCGCTCCTCGCCCGCAACAGGGTCAACCTCATCCTCGGCCTGACCCCCATGCTCGTGTACCTGCTGCTGGTGAACACCTCGCTCGGAAACGTCGTCGGGAACATCGTCTACCGGGGCGAATCACTTCCGTTCTCGGTGTTCCTCCTCCCCATGGTCCTGTCGATGTCCGTGGTGAGCGCATCAGGGACCACCGGAATGGCGATGTTCCAGGAGGAGATGAGCGGGGTGTCGACCCAGCTCTGGAGCTGGCCGCTGCGCCGGTCGCGGTTCCTGGCCGGCAAGCTCCTGGCCGGAGTCTCCCTGGTGCTGGCGCAGAGCGTGCTGGCCCTCGCCGTCGCCGCGATCATCTTCGACTACCCCTTCGAGGCCTCCCACTGGATCTGGCTGCTGGTAGCGCTGACCCTGTCGTCGGTGGCCTTCAACGGGCTGTACCTCGCCGCGGCGGTCCTCATCAGCGACTACCGCACCTTCATGGTGCTCACCAGCATCTCGGTGCCCGTCCTGGTCTTCGCCGCGCCCTCGCTGTCCACGTCCCAGCAACTGCCCACCGTGCTCCAGTGGATCTCCACCGTGAACCCGGTGACGTACGCGGTCACCGGCATGCGCGACGCCGCGATCTTCGGCCTGGACAAGGCCTGGCCGTCCCTGACGGTCCTGGCCGTCGTGGCCCTCGTAGCGAACGCCGTCGCCGCCCGCGCGCTGCTGCGGCGCACCCGCAACCTCTGACCCGCAGGGAGTCGCTCACCGTGCAGACCGAACGATCCGCGCTGTCCTGGCTCGCCTCCCCGCAGGACCTCTCCGTACTGCGCCTGCCGGGTACGAACAGGGCCCGCCTGCCCGCGGCCACCTGGGAGATGGTGAGCCGGGCGGCGGCGAACGTGGGTGTCACCCGGGTCGCGGACGTCACCCGGCTCGACACCATCGGCATCGCGACCTTCCAGGCCGTCCGGCCGCTGTCCAGAACCCTCGCCGTCTCCCAGGGCAAGGGGATGACGCCCGAGCTGGCGAAGCTGTCGGCGGTGATGGAATCGGTCGAGACCTGGCACGTGGAGCAACCGGTGACGCCCGCCCTGAGGGCGGCGCCGCGCGACATCGGCGCCGAGCTGGGCAGGGACTTGGGCTACGACGTCCACGCCCTGCCGCCCTCCGCACCGAGCCTGCTCCACGACGGCCTGCCCCTGGACTGGATGGCGGCCCGCTCACTGGTCGACGGCGCGCGGACGTACGTACCCGTGGACGTGGTCCGGCTGAGCCTGGAGGAGCGGACCGACTGGAACCCGCCGGTGTTCTTCGAGTCGACGAACGGCCTGGCCGGCGGCAACACACTGGTGGAAGCCACCCTCCACGCGCTCTGCGAGGTCATCGAGCGGGACGCGATGACGGCGGCCGTCGCGGCGGGGGGCGAGATGGGCCTACGGGTGGACCCGCGCAGCTCGGGGTCGGCGGAGGCCGAGGAACTGTGCGCGCTCATCGAGCGGGCCGGGGTCATCCTCGAAGTACGCCTCGTGCCCTCGCCCACCGGCCTTCCGTGCTTCCTGGCCTGGGTCGCCTGCCACGACTACCCGGCTCCGATGTTCGGATTCGGCTGCCACCTCGACACCGGGATCGCCCTCACCCGGGCCGTGTCCGAAGCGGCCCAGGCCCGACTCGCCTACATATCGGGGGCCAGGGACGACCTCAAGGAGGACTTCGCCGCCGCGGACACCGACCGCCTGAACAGGGCGCACGCGGCCCCGGCGGCCGACATCCCGGACCTGGTCCGGGAGCCGCCCCGGCACGACGGCCTGGTCGGCGATCTCGGCTACGTGGTCCGGCAGGCGGCCGAGGCCTTCTCCCACCCGCCGCTCGTGGTGGACCTGACCCGCGACGAGATCGGTGTCCCGGTCGTCAAGGTGGTCGCACCGGGCAGCCGTGTGTCTCCGGAGGTGCTGTAGTGAAAGGGCACGGTGTGGAGCGGCACGGCGTGAATGAGCCCAGCGCGAGTACGCCCGGCGCGCGTGCGACCAAGGTGGTCGTCTACGTGGGTCCGACGCTCTCCGCGGCCGATGTCCGCGCGGTGCTCCCGGACGCGGAGGTCCGGCCCCCCGCCGGCCGGGGCGATCTCCTGGCGGACCCGTGGCGGCGCGGCGACGTGGCCGTCGTCATCGACGGCTACTTCCGCGAACGGCGCTCCGTGGGCCACAAGGAGATCCTCCAGCTGCTCACCGAGGGCGTGGACGTGGTCGGGGCTGCGAGCATGGGCGCGCTGCGCGCCGCGGAGCTGGGACCCTGCGGCATGCGGGGCATCGGCACCGTCCACGAGATGTACGCCTCGGGGGAGATCGACGGGGACGACGAGGTGGGCGTGCTGCACGGTCCGGCCGAGATGGGCTATCCGCCGCAGACCGTGGCGCTGGTGAACCTCCGGTACGGCTGCGCGGAGGGCGAGGAGCTGGACCTGGTCCCGGCGGACTCCGGGCGGCGGATCGTGGCGGCGGCCGCGGCCCTGCCGTTCACCCACCGGGGCTGGAAGGACCTCGAACGGGAGGTGGAGGAGGAGGACCACGCGGCGCTGTGGACGCTGGAGGAGATGATCGCCTCCGGCGTCTGGGACCTCAAGCGGCTGGACGCCCTGGCGGCGCTCGCCGAAGTCGCCTCGGGAGCGGCGGCGGACGACCATGCGACCGGGGACGAAGGTCCGGCTGCGCCCGGCCCGGCCGCCGCCCGCGTGCCCTTCACCGGGATCAGCCGTACCCAGTCCCTGGTCCGCGGCACCCGGCGGGAGTACGCCCCCGGCCGGTGGATGTCGGACCTCGACGTCCTGGACGCGGCTCGGCTGTTCGACGCCGACTACCCCGCCCTGCACGAGGAGGTCCTGACCGGAGTCCTGACGGACCTCGCGGAGGCCCGGGACATGACCCCCGAGGCGTACGCGACGGACAGGCTGGGACTGGACGGGCCGGGCCCGCTGCCGGACGCCCTCGCCCGCTGGTTCACGGAGCCGGAACGCGAGCACCTCACCGGTGAGGAGCGGGCCCGGCTGCTCATGGTGAGGGTGTGGCCCGTGTGGCAGTCGATCGACTGGAGACCGGCGGTCCTGGCCCGGCTGCGGGCATCCGAGCGCTGGCAGGAGTGGTGCGATCTGGTGGAGCAGGCCGACGAGGCCGCCGAGACGGCCGGCCCGCGGCTCGCGGTCCCGCCGCCGGTGGTGTGCGCGAAGCTCTTCCTGCGCCACTGGCAGGGGCGCGGCACCACACCGGATGCCGAAATGGCCCGCCGGGGATTCTGCGGACCGGACGAACTGGGCGGCGCCGTAAGGCGGTTCTTCGCCTTCGACATCCGCCGGAGCCGCAGCAGGAGGAACACCGCCGGGCGGTGATCCGGTGCCGATCGGGGCGCCCCCGTGCCGTGGCCGAGGCCGTGCGGCACGGGGTCGCCGCCGGTTTTGCCGGGACCTTCCGTTCCACTGGCCGGGTGCTGTCCTGGCGCTACCTGCGATTGGTGAGGCTGGGACTGTCCACCGGGACCACCGGGACGACAGGCTCTATCGAAGACGCAGGAGTTCCCCATGAAGCGCACGATTTCCCGCCGTACGACGCTGGCGACCGGCGTGGCCCTGGCCGCGGCCCTCGGTGTCACGGCCGTCGCGACCACGGCTTCCGCGCAGCCCGGCAACCAGCCCGGAGGGAGCCGGTCGGGCAAGCCGACGCAGAAGCAGATCGCCGGGCTCTTCGACCAGTGGAACAGGGCCGTCGCCACGGGGGACTCCAAGAAGGTCACGGCGCTCTACGCGCCCGACGCCGTGCTGCTGCCGACCGTTTCGCCGAAGATACGTACCAACCACGCCGAGATAGCCGACTACTTCGACGAGTTCCTCGCGAAGAAGCCGGTGGGGAAGAAGATCGAGACGATCGTCGAGGTCCTCGACCGGAACACCGCGATCGACACCGGCCTGTACCGCTTCACCCTGACGGACAAGACCGGCAAGAGGATCGACGTCGACGCCCGTTACACCTACGTGTACGAGAAGATCGACGGCAAGTGGCTGATCATCAACCACCACTCCTCGGTGCTGCCTGCCGCAGGCTGATCCGCACGCACAGTCCGCCACCGGGAGCGTCCGCGAGAGCGACGCTCCCGCCGTCGTCCGTCACCAACTGCTTGACGATGGCCAGGCCCAGCCCGCTGCCGCCCCGGCCGGTCAGGCCCTGACCGCGCCAGAAGCGGTCGAAGGCACGGGCCTGGTCGGCCCGCGACATCCCCGGACCCTCGTCCGCGACCGTCAGGAGCACGCTCTCGCCGTCCTGCACGACGCGGACCGTGACGGCGGCGCCGTCCGGGGACACCTCCAGCGCGTTGGACAATACGTTGTCCAGCACCTGTTCGAGATGGCCCGCGCTGGCCAGCACGCTCAACCGCTCGTCGACCGGCCGGGCCGCGAACCGTACGCCCCGCTCGTCGCCGAGCGCCCGCCAGACGTCCAGCCGCTCGGCGACCAGCTCGCCCACCGCCACCGGCTCGGCCGCCGAATGCCGGGCCTCCGCGCGCGCCAGTACCAGCAGTCCGTTGACCATGCGGCTCATCCGGGCCACCTCGCCGATGGCCTGGTCCACGTCCTCGCGCACGAGGTCGTCGTCCGTGCCGTCGGCGATGTTGTCCAGGGACAGCCGCAGCGCGGTCAGCGGGGTGCGCAGCTGGTGCGAGGCGTCGGCGACGAAGATCCGCTGGGCGCGTACGAGGATGTCGAGGCGTTCCGCCCCGGTGTTGAGGGTCTGGGCGAGCGTCTGGGTCTCGGGCGGCCCGGTCACCGGGCTGCGCGCGGTCAGGTCGCCGTCGCTGAACTTGGTCGCCATGTCGTTGAGCTGGCGCAGCGGCCGGGTCAGCCGGCGGGCGAACATGGCGCCGATGGCGGCCGCGACCGCGAGGACGCCCAGGGCGAGGAAGGCCCGGAAGCCCCAGATCCGCCAGAGCCTGGCGTTGAGGTCGGCCGTCGGATAGCTGATGCGCACGGCGCCCACGATCCGGCCGTCGGAGGTCCTCGCGGGGACCGTCGTGACCAGGCCGTCCGCCCCGCCGAGTGCTTCGGCCGCCCCCCAGTGGGTCGAGGCGCGGCCCTCCAGCGCCCGGTCGAAGGCCGGGTCCTCCGGCGATGCGGGCAGGGGCAGCGGGGCCACCGCGCCGTGGTCGGCCGTGACCACGTCGGCCACCCCGGGGGTCTGGTCACGGTAGGCCCCGGCCAGCGTGGCCAGCGCCTGGCGGGACGGCCGGTCGTCGGCGGCCAGCAGCAGGGCCATGGTCGCCGCCTCGCGGCGTACCGACTCCTCGGTGTCCTCGCGGAGTTGGGCGGTCAGGGTGAAGGCCACCGGCACGGTGAACGCCGCCAGCGCCACCGCGACCAGCAGGACGTAGCTGACGATGAGCTGCCGGATCAACCGAGGTCTCCCCGTGGGGCGTCGGAGGAGCCCGAACCGGGGCCCGTACCGGGGTCCGCACCGGCGCCCGTACCGGGGCTCGCGCCGGTACCCGTACCAGGATCCGGCGCCGGGTCCTCGGTGACCACGATCAGCCGGAAGCCCACGCCGCGGACCGTCTCGATCGCGACCGCTCCGGTCAGCTTGCGGCGCAGGGCGCCGACGTGGACGTCCAGGGTCTTCGTCGGCCCGAACCAGTTGGCGTCCCAGACCGCTTCCATGATCTGTTCCCTCGTCATCAGCGCGCCCGGTGCCTCGGTGAGGAAGGAGAGCAGGTCGTACTCCTTGGGCGTGAGCACGACCTCCTCCCCGTTCAAGTAGGCCCGGCAGGCGACCCGGTCCACGGCGAGGCGCCCGTGGACCTCCGGCTCGGCCTTCGCCGCGGCGGCCCGGTCGCCGCCCGCCGGCCGGACGCGCCGCATCACGGCCCGGATGCGGGCGATGACCTCGCGCACCCCGAAGGGCTTGGAGACGTAGTCGTCCGCGCCGATCTCCAGCCCCACCACCCGGTCGGTCTCGTCGCTGCGCGCGCTGATCACGATGATCGGCACGTCACCGCGGGCCCGCAGCTCGCGGCACACGTCGAGCCCGTCGGTGTCCGGCAGCCCGAGGTCGAGCAGGACGAGGTCGGCGGCACCGGCCGCGAGGGCCTCCCTGCCGGTGCTGACCCAGTCCACCTCGTACCCGTAGCGGATCAGCCCGCGACGCAGTGATTCGGCCACGGGTTCGTCGTCTTCTACCAGGAGTACGCGCACGTCCTCAGGCTACGTGGACGGTGATCCTGCCGGGCCGCCCGCGACACCCGGTCGGCCCGCTCAGCCACCGGTCCAGGGACGGAGTTTCTCCGGGTTGCGGACCGCCCAGATGCGGGTGACGAGGCCGTCGGCGAGACCGAAGGCGGCCACGGTCACGGTGGCGCCGGAGTGCTGGGCGACCAGGCCGGGCTGCCCGTTGACCGTGCGCTCCAGGAGCGTCAGCCCGGGGGCCTTGTCCGCGATGTGGATCAGGTACTGGGCGATGCGCTCACTGCCCTCGACCGGGCGGAGCGCGGCGCCGACCAGTCCGCCGCCGTCGGCGATCATCGTGGCGTCGGGGGCGAGGAGGCCGACGAGGGCCTTGATGTCCTTGGCCTCCCAGGCCTCCTTGAAGTTCCGTACCAGTCCGGCCTGTCCGGCCGTCGGAGCCGCCGGGGCCCGCGCGGCTCCGACGCGCCGACGGGCCGAGGCGGCCAGCTGACGGCAGGCCGCCGGCGTGCGGCCGAGGATCTCGGCGACCTCGCCGAAGGGGTACCGGAAGACGTCGTGCAGGACGAACGCCACGCGTTCGGCCGGGGTCATCGCCTCCAGTACGAGGAGGAAGGCCATGTTCACCGACTCGTCGAGTGTGACCCGGTCCGCGGGGTCGCCCGGCCCGGCCGCACCGCCGTCCGCCGACCCGCCGATCCACTCCGTACGGTCGGGCAGCGGCTCGGGTATCCATTCGCCGACGTAGCGCTCGCGACGCACCCGCGCCGAGCCGAGCAGGTCCAGGCAGACGCGGCTGGCCACCGTCGTCAGCCAGGCGCCGGGGGACCGGATGGCCTCCTGCTGCGCCCGCGACATCGCGTACCAGCGGGTGTACGTCTCCTGCACGGCGTCCTCGGCCTCGGCCAGCGAACCGAGCAGCCGGTAGGAGAGGTTCATCAGCTGACGCCGCTCGCCGACGATCGCGCTCAGGTCCGGTTCCGACCGCTGGACACCTGACTCGGCTGGCGTGCTCATGGTGACGACCGCTCCCTCGTGCTTCTCGTCGGCTCCCGCGCTCGCCAGTTGGGCGGAACGCCACACCTGAAGGTGCGGCCGGCGCTGCGCCTCACATTTCGCGGGGCTGCGTCGTCGGACCGTCGAGACACTACCGATCCACCGCCGCAAGGCAGAAGAAGGGACCACATCATGGCCACCCGGACGACGGAAGTACCGCGCACCCGCACGTTCGTGCAGGTCACGATCGCCCTGCAGACCCTGGCCATCTTCTTCCAGGCGGCCACCGCGGGACTGCTGCTGTCCACGTCGTACGGCGAGACACTGCACGGGGTCGGAGCACGCGTCATGTACGGCGCGACGATGCTCTACGTGATCGCCGCGATCCTGGCCTGGCGGCCGGGCGGCGGCTCGCCCCGTCCGATCCTGTACTCGTCCGGCTTCCTCGTCCTGGCCTCGGTCCAGGTGGTACTGGGCGTCGCCCGCATCCCGGCCTTCCATGTCCCGCTGGGCGTCCTGATGTTCGGCCTGAGCGTGCTGGTCCTGGGCCAGGCACTGTCCACCCGCATCACCCGGAGCCCCGGCATCGGTTCCCAGGGCTAGGGCTAGGGCTGGGGCTGGGGATGTGGAGCGGGCTGCAGGGGGCGGGTGGTGCCCGGCAGGCAGGTCACGGCCGGGTTGTAGGTCTGGAACGCCCCCTTGGGGTTCTCCTTCCAGAGCCACATGTGCATCGCGTAGTGGATGGGCTGGCCGCGGAAGTGGCCCCGGTGCGGGCCCGTGAACTTCTCGCCGAACATCGAGGGGCGGTCGTCGTCCGTGGACATGTCCTGGTCTCGGTCGAAGACGACCCACTGGACACCGACGAGGCGTTTGCCGCCGAACCGGTCGTCCTCGTAGAACAGCGCGGCGGGCTTCGCCGGGTCGACGGAGTTGTCGTAGGCGTGACGGAAGTGCGGGTAGCCCAGGGCGCCCGTTCCCGCCCGGTCCGCGATGCAGTACTTGTCCGGGACGTAGCCCGCCTTCACCGCGTTGGCGTGCCGCTGGTACGGGGCGGTCGCGCTGTAGACGATCGCCCGGTCGGCACTGGCTCTGCCGGTGTCCGCTCCGGCCGCGGACGGGCCGGCCGCGGACGCGGTGGCGGGAGCGGTGGCGGCCACCAGGGCGAGGGCGGCCGCCGCCGCGAGGGTCAGGGGGGAACTGCGGGCCATGCTCGGACTCCTCGGTGGCGGGGTGGTTATCAGCAGCTTGTCCCGCGGCTCCGGGGCCCGCCACGCGGCCGGTCCGGACGGCTGACCTCCCGGCGCAGCATCTGGCGGAGCGGTCTGACTCGAACGAACCAAGGACCGTTTCGTGACGGGCCTCCCCGGGGAACCGGTGTGTGCACAGAACACCGATGTCACGGAGGACGCGGAGCATGACGCAGGAGAACGCGGCACCGACCGGAGACGAACCGCTGGATGAGCTCGTCTCGGCCGTGTCCAGGGGCGCGCCCGAGTTCCGCGCTTGCCCGTACCCCGTCTACGCGGCCCTGCGCGAGCAGGCGCCGGTGTGCCGGCTGACGCCTCCGCACGGGGTCGAGACCTATCTCATCAGCCGCTACGACGACGCCCGGGACGCCCTGTCGGACCGGCGGTTCAGCAAGAACATGCGCGGGGCCATCGACACCTACCACGCTGTGTTCGGCAGCTTCTTCGACGCGCTGGACGACAACGTGCTGTTCGCGGACCCGCCGCGCCACACCCGTCTGCGCCGCGTCCTGCGGAGCGCCTTCACCCCCCGACGGGTGGAGGACATGCGACCGCGGATCACGGAGATCGCCGAGGGACTCCTGCGGGAATGCCGCAAGAGCGAAACCGTCGACCTGATGTCCGCCTTCGCGTTCCCGCTCCCCGTCGCGGTGCTGTGCGAGCTGATGGGGATCGAAGAGGCCGACCGGTCCGAGATCCTGGAGCAGTTCGGTGTGGTGACCCGGTCCAGGTTCAACCCGGCGCTGAAGGCGGAGCTGAAGGTCGCCGAGGGCTGGCTGCAGGAGCGGCTGGGTCAGATCGTCTCCCATGCGCGGGCCAACCCCTCGGACTGCTTCCTCAGCGACCTGATCACGGCGGAGGAAGGCCTCGACGACGCGGATCTGGTGTCGTCGATGTGGGTCCTGTTCTTCGCCGGGCACAAGACCACCGCGTACCAGATCGGGAACTCCGTCCTCGATCTGATCCTCCATCCGGAGCAGTTGGCGAAGCTCCGCCGGGATCCCCGGCTGATCCACGGCGCGGTCGAGGAACTCGTACGGTTCGACGGTTCGGTGGAGACGTCCACGTTCCGGTACGCGGCCGAGGAGGCCGAGATCCGGGGGACCGTGATCCCCAAGGGGGCGCTGGTCCAGATCGCCCTCAACTCGGCCAACCGGGACCACGAGAAGTTCGAATCGGCGGACGTGCTGGACGTGACGCGCGAAGGGATCCAGGGAATGCACCTGGGCTTCGGTCACGGAACGCACTACTGCCTGGGAGCCCCGCTGGCACGGCTCGAACTCGAGATCGCGATCTCCTGCCTGCTCCGGGAGTTCCCGGAGATGGAGCTGGCGGACGAGGAGCAGAGCGGGGGCGCCTGGCTCAAGGGGCCCGTGGCGGCCTTCCGCGGTCTGGAGAGGCTCCTGATCGTCCTGGAGCCGCGGCCGGCCGGGGACTTCGCCCTGGCGCCGGTGGCCTCCGCAGAGTAGACGAGACCGACGGGTGGTTCTTTGGCATGCGCAATTCTGGGAGTACGACCGGCCCTGAACTCGAAGAGGCCCCTCCGCAACCGGACGGAGCCCACGGAGCCCGGACGAAGATCGACATGCACCAACACTTCTGCGCACCCCAGTGGCGTGCGTGGGCCGAGCACCACGGGCTGATCCAGCCGGAACAGTTGCCCCGTTGGGCGTCCCTCGACGCCGATGCCGCGGTCCGGTTCATGGACGGCGCGGGCATCTCCACGGCCGTGCTCAAACCCATGCTCCCGGCCCGCTACCGTTCGTCGGCGCAGCTGCGCGAAGCCGTCAACATCACGCTGCACTCGATGATGGAGGTGGTGAGCGCCCACCCGTCGCGGTTCTCGTTCTACGTGCCCCTCTTCCTGGACGACCCCGAAGCGTCCTCCTGGGCGGTCCGCCGGGGCCTTGGGCAA
This sequence comes from Streptomyces sp. GL_140, assembly GCF_057834465.1. Lineage (NCBI taxonomy): Bacteria > Bacillati > Actinomycetota > Actinomycetes > Kitasatosporales > Streptomycetaceae > Streptomyces > Streptomyces sp. GL_140. The sequence continues at coordinate 703,630 of NZ_CM174404.1, read as the reverse complement.
CTCGGCGCCGTCGGGGTGAACGTGACGGCCAACTACGGTGGCGTGTACCTCGGGGATCCCGGCTACGACCGGATCTTCGCCGAGCTGAACGAGTTCTCCGCCGTGGTGGACACCCATCCGCACCATCTGCCGGGCGGCCGGCCCGGTGCGATGACGGTTCCGGGCATCCCGAACTTCATGTGCGACTTCCTGCTGGATACCACCCGGGCCGCCGTGAACATGATCAGCAACAGGACGCTCGACCGGTTCCCCGACATCTCCGTGATCCTGCCCCACGCCGGCGGGTTCCTGCCGTACATCGCCAACCGGATGCAGGCGCTCGGCCGGTTCTGCGATCCGCCGGTCGATCCCGCCGCCGTCCGCGACCATCTGGGCCGCTTCTACTACGACACGGCAGGCCCCATGGAGCCGGCCGCCACCCTCCTCGCCCATGTCCCCGCCGACCACGTCCTGTTCGGCACCGACTTTCCCGCCGCGCCCGCGGACACGGTCATGGACCTGGCGATCCCCGCGCTCGACGCCGACCGGGCCTTCACTCCCGAGCAACTGAACGGCGTCTACCGCGAGAACGCGCTGCGCCTGATCCCGCAGCTGGCCACGGTGTAGGCCCTCACCAGAAACCAGGACCAGGTACCAGGACCGACCAGGACCAGGACCGACCGACACCGGAGCCCGCACCCGAAATTCGGGTGCGGGCTCCGGTGTCGGTCCTGGTTTCGGCGGGCCACCGCGGGCTGCGAGAGGTCAGTCGCGCCCACCCGGCGCGAGCCCGGGGCCGGGGGCCGGCGCGGTGGGGCGGCCGGGGAGGAAGAGTGAGCCCAGGCCCGCGCAGGCGGTGAAGAGGGCGGCGCAGAGGAAGGCCTGGCCGTAACCGGCGGTGAGGGCCTGCGCCGTGGAGCCGATGTGGTCGCGTGCGGTGTGGGAGGCGATGGTCGCGAGGATCGCGAGACCGAGCGAGCCACCCACCTGGCGCGAGGTGTTGACGAGCCCGGATGCCAGGCCCGCTTCGCGGCGGTCGATGCCGGTGGTGGCCGCCGCGGTGACGGGAAGCATGGACATTCCCAGGCCGAGGGTGCACAGCACGAAGGGTGCGGCCACCGAGGTGAGGAAGGGGCCGTTCCCGCCGAGGCGCGAGAGCCACAGGAAGCCGAAGGTGCTGATGGCCATGCCGGTGACCAGCAGAGGGCGCGGGCCGGTGCGGTGGATGAGGTGCGCGGAGGTCCGGGTGCCCATGATGACCCCGAGGCAGCCGGGCAGGAACCACACGCCGGTCTCCAGGGCGCTGTAGCCGCGGACTTGCTGCATGTAGAGGGAGAGCAGGAACCACAGCGCGAACATCGCCGAGCCCAGGCCGATCATGACCAGGTTGGAGATGGCCAGGGTGGGGCGGCGCAGGACGGCGAGGGGGACCAGCGGGGCGGCGACCTTCGACTCGATGACGGCGAAGGCCGCCAGGAGCAGGAGGCCCACGAGGAGGGCGGCCCAGACGTGGGGGGAGGTCCAGGGCGTGGACGCGGTGGAGATGATTCCGTAGACCAGGGCGGTCAGACCGGCGGTGACGGTCAGCGCGCCGGGCAGGTCCAGGCGACGCAGACCGCCGGGGCCACCATGGTGCCCGTGTCCGGCGGGTACGTGGACGAGCGCGGCGACGAAGAAGGCGACGCCGATGGGGACGTTGACGAAGAAGACCCAGCGCCAGCCCGCGTACGCGGTCAGCAACCCGCTGGCCATCGCCCCGACCGCACCGGCGGCGGCGTTGACCGAGGCCCAGGCCCCCATCGCACGGGCACGGGCCCGGGGCTCGGTGAAGGTGGCCATGATGAGCGTGAGCGTGGCGGGGGCCAGGACCGCACCACCGACTCCCTGCACCGCTCGGGCCGCGATCAGCATCGCGCCGTCGGCGGCGAGCCCGCAGGCGAGCGAGGCGACGGTGAAGACGCCCAGGCCCGCGAGGAACGTTCGCCGGGCGCCGACCAGGTCGGCGGCCCGGCCGCCCAGGAGCAGCAGCCCGGCGAAGCCGAGGGTGTAGGCGTTGACGATCCACTGCTGCCCGGCCGGGCTGAGGCCGAGGGAGGCCCTCATGTCCGGGAGGGCGATGTTCACGATCGAGACGTCCAGGACGACCATGAACTGGGCCGCGCAGGCGATCACCAGGATCATCGACGTCCACACGCCGCGGCTCGTGGACGGTCCGGGGTCTGTGCGGAGTGAGGGCGGAGCGCTGGTCATGGGGGTTCCTCACGGGCAGTGGACGGGGCGGATCAAGCGCATCAATCCCATGACATCCCTGCCCCCGCGACGGACCGTCGTCACAGGCGGTCGGCATCCGGGTGACGAGTGCCGCGTCAGGCACCAGCGAGGGGTTTGCCCGTCCACGGCGGGCGATCGGGCGGAGGGAGTGCTCACCTCTGGCCACTTTCAACTTATAGCGCAGAGGGGGGCTTGCGGCAAGGGCCCCTTCGTCCCGCACAATCGCAGGCCCAGGCCGGAACCGGCGGAAATGAGAGCTTCGCGGAGTGCGTGTGCGTTCGGAGTTGACCGAGATGACCACCCAGACCCAGACCCGGACCACCGGGTCCACCCTGACGACCCTGACCACCCTGACGACCAGTGCGTTCGATCTTCCCGAGGGCCTCGCGGCCAAGGCCGACCCGAGGCTGATCGCCGGCGACGAGCGGCACTTCGCGGCCATGGCCGAGAGCCTCGCGCAGACGATCGCCGAACTGTCCGGCCGTCTCGACGCCGAACGCAGGGCGCCCGGCGGCGCGGGCCGGGGCGCGATGGACCGGGACGTGGAGATCCACCGGCTGACCGGTCGCCTCGGCGCCCTGCGCCGCTTCGGCCTGGACCTGTGCCTCGGACGCATCGTCGGCGCGGACGACGCCGAGCCCGTGTACATCGGACGCGTCGGCCTCACCGACGACGCGGGCCGCCGGCTGCTGATCGACTGGCGCTCCCCGGCGGCCGAGCCGTTCTTCGCCGCGACCCACGCCGACCCCATGGGGCTGGTGAGCCGCCGCCGGTACCGCTGGACCCGCGGCCGGATCAACGACTACTGGGACGAGGTGTTCGAGGCCGAGGGGCTCGAAGGACACGCCGCGCTCGACGACCAGTCCGCCTTCATCGCGAGCCTGGGCGTCGGCCGCTCCTCCCGGATGCGCGACGTCCTCGGCACCATCCAGGCCGACCAGGACGCCGTCATCCGCGCGGGTTCCCGCGGTGCCCTCGTCGTCGACGGTGGCCCGGGTACGGGCAAGACCGTCGTCGCCCTGCACCGCTCCGCCTACCTCCTCCACTCCGACCCCAGGCTCGGTCACCGCCGCGGCGGCGTGCTCTTCGTCGGCCCGCACCGCCCCTACCTGGCCTACGTCGCCGACGTCCTCCCCAGCCTCGGGGAGGAGGGCGTACAGACCTGCGTCCTGCCGGACCTGGTCGCCGAAGGAGCCACGGCCACGGTCGAGAGCGACCCGGAGGTGGCCGAGCTGAAGTCCTCCGCCGACCTGGTGAAGGCGATCGAGGCGGCCGTCGGGTTGTACGAGGAGCCGCCAACCGAGGCCATGACGGTGTCGACCCACTGGGACGACATCCCGCTGAGCGCCGAGGACTGGGCCCAGGCGTTCGAGGCGCCCGAACCGGGCACCCCGCACAACGAGGCGCGCGAACAGATCTGGGAGGAACTGGTCACCATCCTGCTGGACAGGAACGAAGGCGAGGTTTCGCCCGAGCTGTTCGGCAGGTCGCTGCGGCGGAACAAGGACCTGGTCACCACCCTCAACCGGGCGTGGCCGATGCTCGAAGCCACCGACCTCGTCGCGGACTTGTGGTCGGTCCCCGCCTACCTGCGCAGGTGCGCACCCTGGCTGAGCCGAGAACAGGTGGGCAAGCTGCAGCGCGGGGACGCCCAGGCATGGACGGTCTCGGACCTGCCGCTCCTGGACGCGGCGCGGCACCGGCTCGGCGACCCGGAGGCGACGCGGCGCAAGAGACGGCACGAGGCCGCCGTCGCCGCCGAGCGCGCCCGCCGGGCCGGCGTCATCGACAACCTGCTCGACGCCGATGACGACGGAGAGGGCGCGGTGACGATGCTGCGCGGCCGGGACCTTCAGGACACCCTGATCGACGAGGCGGCCGCCCCGTCCGGCGCCGAGCCGGACCGGCTCGCCGGCCCGTTCGCGCACATCGTCGTGGACGAGGCCCAGGAACTGACCGACGCGCAGTGGCAGATGCTGCTGCTGCGCTGCCCGTCCCGGAGCTTCACCATCGTCGGGGACCGCGCCCAGGCCAGGCACGGGTTCACGGAGTCGTGGCGCGAACGGCTGGAGCGGATCGGGCTCGACCGGATCGAAGTGGCCTCCCTGAGTATCAACTACCGCACGCCGGAAGAGGTGATGGCGCAAGCGGAGCCGGTCATCCGGGCCGTGCTCCCGGACGCCAACGTGCCGACCTCGATCCGCAGCAGCGGAGTCCCCGTCGTCCATGGATCCGTCGCGGAGCTGAATAAGGTCCTCGCCGACTGGCTCGCCGAGCACCCCGAGGGGACCGCAGCCGTCATCGCCACACGCGACAACGCGGCCGCGGCCTTCGAGGCGGCGCCCCGAGTCCGTTCCCTGACACCGGAGTTGTCGAAGGGCCTCGAATTCGACCTGGTCGTCCTCATCGACCCGCAGACATTCGGCGAGGGCACCGAAGGAGCGGTCGACCGCTACGTCGCCATGACCCGCGCAACCCGCCAACTGGTTGTCCTCACGACCCCCTGACCAGGGGTTAGTCATAAGATATTGACGCTTTGTCCATGTTTGGTAATCTTGGGCGTTTTGCTGGAAAATGCCGCGTGGGCGGGCCAAAGTGTGGGTGCCCGGCAGCAAGTCGGGTAACCGCACGTCCCTGAGGTGACATCTCCATGTCTGCTTCTCGCACCACTCGTCGCGTCCTCGCCACCGCCGTGGCCACCGTCGCGGTCCTGGGTTCCGCCGCCCTGCCGGCCGCTGCCGCCACGCAGGGCCACGGCCATGGCCACGGCACGACGGGCAAGCACTCCACGGTCATGATCAGCAAGGTGCAGTACGACAGCCCCGGCGTCGACGACCGCTCGAACCGAAGCCTGAACGGCGAGTGGGTCGAGGTGAAGAACACCGGCAAGAAGGCCGTCGACCTGCGCGGCTACACCCTCACCGACAAGCAGGGCAACCGCTACCGCTTCCGCAGCCTGAAGCTCGACGGGCACGCCAGCGTCAAGGTCCACACGGGCAAGGGCACGGACACCCTGCACGACGTGTACCAGGGCCGGACGCACCACGTCTGGGACCAGCGCGACTCCGCCACCCTGCGCAACGACCAGGGCCGCATCCTCGACAGCAACAGCTGGGGCAAGGCCAAGGGCCACGACAAGGGCCACAAGGGCACCCGCCACGGCGGCCGCTAGTCACCCTACGGCCCGCACCGCACCGCGGGCCGATGTGCCGGGCCCCCGTCCCCCCGAAGGGGCGGGGGCCCGGCGCGTTGCGTGGGAGAACCGGGAAAACCGGTGGTTCGTGCTGCCCATGCGGCCCTAACCTCGTCCCGATGACTACTACTTCCGTCGAAGACCTCGACCGCGCGACCGCAGCCGTCGCCGACCTGATCGCCTCCATCCGCCCGGAGCAGTGGAAGGAGCCGACGCCCTGCACGGAATGGGACGTGCGCGGCGTGGTCGCCCACCTGGTCGGCATGGACCTCGTGTTCGCGGCCATGATCGGGGGCGGCCCGATGCCCGAACGCGGTGCGGACCCCCTCGGTGACGATCCCGCCGGTGCCTACCGGGCCTCCAGCGCCGCGCTGCTGGCCGCCTTCTCCGCTCCCGGAGTCCTCGAACAGAGCTATCGCAGCCCGATGGGAAGCGCCACGGGCGCCGAGCGCCTGCAGATCCGTCTCTACGATCTGCTCGCGCACGGATGGGACCTCGCCCGAGCCACCGGAATTCCGGCAGCCCTGCCCCCGGACGTTGCCGAGCGGAGCCTGGAGTTCGCCCGGGTCCAGCTCGCCACCCAGTCCCGGGCAGGGCGGTTCGCCGAGCCGCAGCCCGTCGCGGAGGGCGCCCCGGCCATCGACCGGCTCGCCGCCCACCTCGGCCGGACGGTCCCGCCGCAGCCGTGAGGGCGGCCGCCGCCCGTCAGGCCGAGTCGCGGCCCCGGCAGGATCCGGAGGAGACGGCCTAGCCGTTCGTGGGCGGGTAGCCGGGCCTCGCCGGGACCGGGAGCCGGGCGGGCGGTGCGGGCAGCGGCGGGAGGGCCGGCTCGTACAGCCAGGCCGAGAGCAGGCCGTCCACCGGCTCGTTCGCGTACCGGGTCACGTGGGCGGTGAAGGCCACGGTGCTCACCACCCCGTGGCGGTGCGAGGTGGCCCAGTCGCGCAGCATCCGGAAGAACGCGTCGTCGCCCAGCGCGCAGCGGACCGCGTGCACGGCCAGCCCGCCGCGCTGGTAGAGGCGGTCGTCGAACATAAGCTTGCGGCCCGGGTCGGCCAGTACGAGGTCCTGCGCCTGTGAGGCCAGCAGCCGGTGGGCGGCGAGCGCCAGCTCGTGCGCGCCGCGGCCGCCGGAACGCTCCGACCAGAGCCATTCGGCGTACTTCGCGAAACCCTCGTTCAGCCAGATGTGCCGCCAGTCCGCGATGGTCACGCTGTTGCCGAACCACTGGTGCGCGAGCTCGTGCGCGATGAGCCGCTCCGAACCGCGTACGCCGTCCACGTGATTGGTGCCGAACAGGGAGAGGCCCTGGGCCTCCACCGGGACGTCCAGTTCCTCGTCGGCGACGACCACCGCGTACTCGCCGAACGGATAGGGCCCGAAGAGCTCCTCGAAGAGCTTCATCATGGCCGGCTGCCGCGCGAAGTCCCGGGAGAACCGGGGCAGCAGGTGGGCCGGCACGTGGGCGCTCTGCGTGACCCCGCCCAGCCCCGGGTCGCCGAGCAGCACCGTCTGGTACATGCCGATCGACAGGCCGACGAGATAGCTGGAGGTGGGTGCGGGCTGCTCGAACACCCAGGTGGTCGTGGAGGCCCGGGTCGTCCGGGTGAGCAGCCGGCCGCCGGCCACCACCGTGTAGGCGGACGGGGTGTTGACCGAGATCTGGTACGAGGCCTTGTCGGCGGGCCGGTCGTTGCACGGGTACCAGGAGGGCGCGCCGACCGGCTGGCTGGCCACCAGCGCGCCGTCGGTCAGTTCCTCCCAGCCCAGACCGCCCCAGGGACTGGTGACCGGCTTGGGATTGCCCACCCAGTGCACGTCCACCGTGAAGGCGGCCCCGGCGGCCAGCGGCTTGGCCGGCCGGATGCGGAGCTTTCCGCCGCGGTGGGTGAAGTGCGGCCGCCGGCCGTCCACCAGGACCCGGCCTATTTTGAACTCGGCCAGGTTCAGGTGGAACTCGGCGAGCGGAGCCCGCCCGGCGATCGCGCTGAGCCGGGCCGTCCCGGCCAGCCGGTTGGGGCCGGGACGGTATTCCAGAGCGAGTTCGTACCGGTGCACGCGGTAACGGGGGTCACCGTTGGCCGGGAAGTACGGGTCCGATGCCGCTGTGCTCTGGCCGTTCATTGCCGCTTCCGCTCCCTGCGCCGTACTCGGGTCCTGCGCCGTGCACGGGCCTTCTCAGGTCCGCCACGCCTCGATCGGGTTGCCCAGCCAGCGGGTGTCGGCGGGGACGGATTCCCCGGCCATCACGAGAGAGGCGGGACCCAGTGTGCTGTGGGCCCCGACCGTGCTTCCGGGCAGGACGATTCCGCCCGGCCCCAGCGTGGAGCCCTCACGGAGGACCACAGTATCCGTCCTCAAGATCCGGTCGTGGAAGAGGTGCGTCTGCAACACGCAGCCGCGGTTCACGCTGACCGCGTCGCCCAGTGTGACCAGGTCCGTCTCGGGCAGCCAGTAGCTCTCGCACCACACGCCCCGGCCGATCCGGGCCCCGAGCCCGCGCAGCCACCACACCAGCAGCGGCGTACCGGGCACCGAACCCGCCAGCCACGGCACGGCCAGCACCTCGACGAAGGTGTCGGCCAGCTCGTTGCGCCACACGAACCCGCTCCACAGCGGGTGCTCACCCGCCCGGTGCCTGCCCACCAGCAGCCACTTCGCGCCCACCGAGACGAGGCACGCGAGCACACCGGCGACGAGCAGGACCACGCCCGACAGCAGCGCGGTCCCCCAGAGCCCCAGGGCGCCGGGCCGGCTCAGCGCGCAAAGAGCCGCCACGGTCAGCACGGCCAGCGCCGCCGAGCAGAAGACCGGGACGAGCCGGCACACCTCCACCAGACCGCGCGCCCACAGCAGGTGCGCGGGCGGGTCGTAGGTGCGGCTCTGGTCGGACGTGGCGGTCGAGCGCGGCAGCTTGACCGGCGGCAGTCCCAGGTACGAGCTGCCCTTCTTGGCCTTCTTCGGGGTCGCGGACAGGACGCCCACCAGCCCCCCGTCGGGCACGCTGCGGCCCGGCGCGGTCATGCCGGAGTTGCCGAGGAACGCCCGGCGGCCGATCTCGGAGTGCCCGATCCGCATCCAGCCGCCGCCCAGTTCGTACGGGGCGGTCAGGGTGTCGTCGGCGAGGAACGCGCCTTCGCCGACCGTGGTGAGGCTCGGCAGCGCCAGCACGGTGGACACCTCCGCGCCCCGGCCGATCTTCATGCCGAGCAGCCGCAGCCACACCGGGGTGATCAGCCCGGCGTACAGCGGGAAGAGGGTTTCGCGCGCCAGGTCCATCAGCTGGGTGACCGTCCAGGCCTGCCAGCCGATCCGGCCGTGCGTCGGGTGGACCCCCGTGCGCAGTCCCAGGCTGAGCAGGCGTACGCAGACCAGCAGCGGCAGCGCGTACGCGAACCCGTAGGCGAGGGCCCCGGGCACCACGGCGAGCAGGGCTCCGCGCAGCGCCTCGGCCAGGCCCGCGTCGGCGGGTACGAACAGGCTCACCACGAGCAGGGCCGGCAGGGCGGCGAGCACGGGCAGGGCCGTGAGGCACAGGCCCGTGGCCCCGTACACGGCGCGCCAGGCGAGCGAGCGCGGCGGCCGGTGCCCGGGCCAGTTCCGCTTGGCCTTGCCCAGTTTGACTGCGGGCGCTCCGGCCCAGCGCTGGCCGGTCGGAATCTGACCGCTCACCGCGGAACCGGGGGCCACCTCGGCCCGCTTGCCGACCCGGGCGCCGGGGAAGAGCATGCTGCGGGTGCCCACCACGGCGCCCGCACCGACCTTGATGGGGCCGATCACCAGCCGGTCCCCGTCGAGCCAGTGCCCGCTGAGGTCCACCTCGGACTCCACGGCGCAGCCGCGGCCGAGCTTGAGCATGCCCGTCACCGGGGGCAGCGCGTGCAGGTCCACCTCGGGCCCGACCTTGGCGCCCAGGGCGCGGGCGTAACGTTCCAGCCAGGAGCCGGTGAGCGAGGTCGCCCCGGAGTACTCGGCCAGCCGCTCGGCCGTCCACAGCCGCAGGTGCACGCTCCCGCCGCGGGGATGGCGTCCGGCCTTCACCCCGCGCAGCAGCAGCCGCGCACCGCCGGCCGCGATCGCGAGGCGGCCCGGCGGGCTGAAGAGCAGCGCCGCCCCGGCGGCCAGGAGCCACCACGAGGCGGTGGGCGCCCAGGGATAGGGCCCGAACCAGTGCAGTACGTTGCCCAGCGTCAGCAGCGCCACCGACCAGCGCAGACCGACCAGCGTGTACAGCGGGAGCAGCAGGAGCGACTGGATCACCTGGGACCGCAGTGCGACGGGCGCTACCTCGCGGGCCGTGCCGTCGTCCTGGGCCGACTTCTCCAGGTGCCGGGCCAGCTTGCGCAAGGTGGACTGCTGATAGATGTCGAGAACGGCCGCGCTCGGGTAGCGGGTGCGCAGCCGGGTGGTGAGCTGGGCCGCGGCGAGGCTGTTGCCGCCGATCGCGAAGAAGTCGTCGGCTGCGCCGGACACCGACACTCCGAGGGTCTCGCTCCACTGTTCGGCGAGCCAGGCCTCGGTCCCGTAGAGCTGCTCGGAGGGACCGCTGGTCTCCAGGTCGGGCAGTGGCCAGGGCAGCGCGTTCCGGTCCACCTTGCCGGAGGTGCGGGTCGGCAGCTCGGTGACCGGCGCGAGCAGCGGCACGAGGGCCGCGGGCAGCTCGGCACGCAGCCGCTCCACCGCCGCCTTGTGGTCCCAGCCCTCCTGGGTGACCAAGTAGCCGACGAGCAGCTGGTTGCCGCTGCGGGCCGTGCGGACGGCGGCGGCCGCGCCGGCCACCCCGGGCAGGGCCTGGAGCGCGGCGTCCACCTCGCCCAGCTCGATCCGGCGGCCTCCGAGCTTGATCTGCTCGTCGCCGCGGCCCAGGAAGACGAGCCCCTCCGGTTCCGCGCGGACCAGGTCGCCGCTGCGGTAGGCGCGCTCCCAGCCGAGGGATTGAAGCGGGGCGTACTTCTCGGCGTCCTTCTCGGGATCGAGGTAGCGCGCCAGGCCGACCCCGCCGATGACCAGCTGACCGCTGCCGCCCATGGGTACGGGATCGCCGGACTCGTCCACGACGGCCAGCTCCCAGCCGTTGAGGGGGAGTCCGATCCGGATCGGCTCCTCGCCGGTCAGGAGCGAGGCGCAGGCGACGACGGTGGCCTCGGTGGGCCCGTACGTGTTCCAGACCTCGCGGCCTTCGGTGACCAGGCGCTGGGTCAGCTCGGGCGGGCAGGCCTCGCCGCCGAAGATCAGCAGCCGGACCTCGCCCAGGTCGTCGGACTCCCACAGGGCGGCCAGCGTCGGCACCGTGGAGACCACGGTGATCTCCTGCTCCGCCAGCCAGGGGCCGAGGTCGGCGCCGCTGCGCACCTGGGAGCGGGGGACGGGCACGAGGCAGGCGCCGTAGCGCCAGGCCAGCCACATCTCCTCGCAGGAGGCGTCGAAGGCGACGGACAGCCCGGCCATGACCCGGTCGCCGGGCCCGATCGGCTCCTCGGCCAGGAACAGCGCGGCCTCGGCGTCCACGAACGCGGCGGCGCTGCGGTGACTGACGGCGACGCCCTTGGGCTTGCCGGTGGAACCGGAGGTGAAGATGATCCACGCGTCGTGCTCGGGGCCGGGCCTCGCGGCGGATACGGGGACCTCCGCGATGCCGGTGACCTCGATGCGCCGACCGGCACCCAGCACGGCCCGTACCCCGGCTTCGCCGAACACCAGCTCCGCCCGCTCGTCCGGGTCCTCGGCGTCGACGGGCACGTAGGCGGCGCCTGCGGCGAGCACCGCGAGGATGGCCACGTACAGCTCGTTGGTCCCGGACGGAACGCGTACGCCGACCCGGTCGCCCAGCCCCACCCCGGCGGCCCCCAGCGCGCGCCGGCGGCGTTCGACCTCGGCGGCCAGCGCCCGGTAGGTCAGCCGCTCGGTGCCGTCGTCCAGGGCCAGTTCGTCGGGGTGCGCCCGTACGGAGGCCTCGAAGACGTCGACGAGGGTACGGGTCGGGGCGGCGGGCCCCGCCGAGAACCGGGCGGACTTGCCGGACTGCTCGTACACGTCCCCGTCGTCGAGCAGTGTCGATTCACCGCGTTCAGGTGTTGCTGCCATCGGCCCTCACGTTTCGTTCCCGGAAACGTCCGGGTCGCCGGTGGAGCCCGGGTTTGCCCAGGTTGTTCCGGTCCAGCGCCAACACAACCGGCCAGTCTAGTGCGCCCTCAAGGATCTTCCTGTCGAAGTCTTGCGTGTGGCGGAGAAGAGACGGTAAGCGGAACTTTCCACGCCGTCGGCACGCCCGGGTCATCCCAACGCCGTCAACCATTCGGCATTCGCCGAAGTTTTGCGGCACTCTTGGAGCATGAACGACGCGCAGCCCGGAAAGCCGAACGATGCCCCCGCCCCGGCGGCGCGCCTCGCCGCTCTCGCCGCGGCGCTGGCCGACGAGACCAGGGCGGCCATCTGCATGACCCTGCTCGAAGGCCGCGCCTGGACCGCGGGCGAGCTGGCCCGGATCACCTCGGTCGCTCCGTCCACCGTCAGCGGCCATCTGGCCCGGCTGCTCGACGCGGGCATCTGCGTGACCGAGCGGCAGGGCCGCCACAGCTATGTGCGGATCGCCGACGCCGCGACGGCCCGGCTCGTCGACGAACTGGCCTGTCACGCGATTCCGGGACGGGACGCCCCGCACGCGGCGCCCGTGGTCTGCGCGCCCGATCCGCTGGCCGGCGCCCGCACCTGCTACGACCATTTCGCCGGGCGGCTGGGCATGGCGGTCACCGACGCCATGGAGGAGCAGGGTCTGCTGCGGACCGAGGGAGTGTTCCAGCTGACCGAGGAGGGGCGCGCCTGGTGCGCGCGGGCCGGCGTCGACCTCGGCCACCAGGGGCGCAGGCCGCTGGCGAGCTCCTGCCTGGACTGGACCGAGCGGCGGCGCCACCTGGGCGGCCTGGCCGGGGCCCGGCTGTGCGCGCGGGCACTGGACGAGGAGTGGGTGGTGCGGCCGGCGGGTGGCGGTCGGGGGCTGGTCGTGACCGGGGCGGGGGAGCGGATCCTCCGGGAGCTGCTGGGGATCGCCCCGGAGGCTTGGGCCTGAAGGCCCTCCGGCGGCCTGAAGGGCCGCCGAGCTGCTCGGGGTCAATATTTGGGGTCAACATTTCGGTGGACTCCGAAATGTTGTCTGGATAAGGTGCGTGTATGAAGTCCCGCCTGAGTCTGCTCTCGCCCGGTGTCCTCACCGTCGGCGCCGTCTCCTTCACGGTGCTCGCCTGGGCCTCCGCCTTCGTCGCCATCCGCAGCGCGGGAGCCGCCTACTCGCCCGGCGCCCTGGCCCTCGGCAGGCTGCTGGCCGGCTCGCTGGTCCTCGTCGTCCTGCTGATCGTGCGGCGCGAGGGCCCGCCGCCGCGCGAGGCGTGGCGCGGCATCCTGGTGTCCGGAGTTGTCTGGTTCGGCGGCTACATGGTCGCGCTGAACTGGGGCGAACGGCTCGTCGACGCGGGCACGGCCTCCCTGCTCGTGAACATCGGCCCCATCCTGATGGCGCTGCTCGCCGCCCGCCTGCTCGGCGAGGCGCTGCCGCCGCGGCTGCTGGCCGGAATGGCCGTCTCCTTCGTGGGCGCGGTGGTCGTCGGCCTGTCCATGTCCTCGTCCGGCGGCGACGGCTCCACCTCGGTCCTCGGGGTGGTGCTGTGCCTGCTGGCCGCCGTGGCCTACGCGACCGGTGTGGTCGCGCAGAAGCCGGCGCTCTCCTTCGGGACGCCCCTGCAGATCACCGCGTTCAGCTGCCTGACCGGCGCGGTGGCCTGCCTGCCGTTCACGGGCCAACTCGTCCGGGAACTGCCTGCGGCGCCGCTGTCCGCCACCCTCGGCATGGTCTACCTGGGCGTGGTCCCCACCGCCCTCGCCTTCATCACGTGGAGCTACGCCCTGTCGCGGATGCCCGTGGGCAAGCTGGGCTCGACCACCTACGCGGTCCCGGCCGTCGTGGTGCTGCTGAGCTGGGTGTTCCTGGGTGAGGTGCCCGCCTGGCTGACGCTGGCCGGCGGATTGCTGTGCCTGGCCGGGGTGGCCGTGTCCCGGAGCCGCCCGCGGGTCGAGGAATCGGTCGCGGCGTAGGGGGAGCGGCGGACCCCGGTCAGGTCCGGACTCCTGCGGTCAGGCCCGGTCCCCTACGCACCGGACCGGCGTCAGGCCTGGTCCGGCCGGTCGTACCAGGCGAAGGCCGAGATCCGCCAGCCGTCCGGGGTGCGGACGAACTGGATGGTCTTGGTCCCGCCGCCCTCGAACGGTTCGCCGTCCAGGATCCCGGACTTGCGGTACTCCCCGAACCGCGACGCGATGTCGCCCGCGATGTCGGTCCGCTCGCTCGTCTCCCACTCGGAGAACTCGGTCAGCCGCCCGTCGCTCAGCCACCGCTCGCGCGGTTCGATGAACTCCTCCACGGTGTAGACCGTGAGCTTCGCTCCGGTGCTGGCGATCACGCCGCCCGGCAGGACGAGCCGCCGCAGCCGGGCCAAGTCGGCGGTTTTGCCGCCCCTGTTGTCGAAGGCACCGAAGAACTCGGCGGTCACCTGGTCTATCTCGGTCTTGGACATGGCGGGACCGTAACACGCTCCTCAGCGCGCCCCGGGGGCCAGCGCGGCCAGGTAGTCCTCGAGCAACCGTGCCTGGCGCTCGGGCGGGAACGCCGACGGATCGAACAGGGTCTGCACCACCAGGCCCAGTACGAACGACTGCGCGCCGGCCGCGATGTCGGCCGGATCCCCGGCGGGCAGCTCGCCCACCTCCTGGGCCGCGGCGACCAGGTCGCGCAGCTTGTCGCGGCTCCGGCCGTACTTGCCGGCGTAGTCCTCGCTCAGGGTGGGATCCGAGAGCGCCGTGTCCCAGGAGGACACCCAGATCCGGTTGCGGTCGGTGGCCGGGCCCGTCAGCGGCAGGATGTCCAGCAGCGCGGCATGCACGGCGGCCAGGCCCGTACCGGCGGTGCGCCGGGGGCGGGCGGCGCTGCGCTGTTCGAGCAGGTCCAGGGCGTGCGCGACCAGATCGCGTTTGGCCGGGAAGTAGTGGGTCAGCAGGCCGGTGGTCGCGCCGAGCTCGGCCGCCACGGCGCGCAGCGTCAGGCCGGCGAACCCGTGCGCGGCCAGCACGCGCCAGACCGCCTCCGAGACTTCGCGACGGCGGGCTTCGTGGTCCCCCTTGGTGCGTGGCATGCTGCTACCGTACATAGTCATAACAGTTGTTGTGTGAATGGGGTTCTCGTGTTCTCTCTGCCACTGCGGGACGACGCCCGCCTGCGCCCGCTCGAGACGTGGCACGCCGAGGAGTTCGCCGCCCACATGGACCGGGCCCGCGAACACATCCGGCCGTGGGTCGGCGCGGGGTTCATCACCACGGACGTGGACGGTGCGCGGGCCACGCTGGGCCGCTACGCCGAGCGCCAGGCCGCGGACGGCGCCCGCATCTTCGGCATCTGGCGCGGTGGCGTACTCGTCGGCGGAGTGATGTTCGTGGACTTCAACGCCGCCGCGGGCTCCTGCGAGGTCGGCTGCTGGCTGGAACCGGCGGCCGAGGGCCACGGTCTGGTCACCGCAGCCTGCCGCACCCTGATGGACTGGGCGTTCACGGAGCGCGGCGTGCACCGGGCGGAGTGGCACTGCCGAGCCGACAACCAGCGCAGCTCGGCGGTGGCCGAACGACTCGGCATGACCTTGGAGGGCGTGAACCGCGAGGTCTGGCCCTACGGTGGCACCCGCCACGACAAGCAGATCTGGGCCGTCCTGGCCCCGGAATGGCGAACCCGTCGCGGGTGACCACCGCCGCTGGGCTCAGGGGCGGATCCCGTCGCAGGCGATCCGCAGGTGCCGGGGCCCGCGCAGCACCGCGTTCTGCCGGTAGGGCGGCGGGTCCTCCAGCAGCCGGGGGTTCTCCAGCCGCCTGGCCAGCTCGCTGAGGGCCAGCTGCGCCTCCAGCCGGGCCAGCGGCGCGCCGAAGCAGCTGTGGATGCCGCTGCCCAGGCCCAGGTGCTGGATGTCCTTGCGGTGCGGGTCGAAGCGGTCCGGGTCCTTGAAGCGGTTGGGGTCCCGGTTGCCGGAGGCCAGGATCAGCCACATCGAGGAGCCCTTGGGGATGGTGACCCCGCGGACCTCGATGTCCACCAGCGGAGTGCGCTGCGGCAGCAGCTGCACCGGCGGCTCGAACCGCAGCAGCTCCTCCACCAGCGGCACGGCCAGCCGGGGCTCCTGGCGCAACTGCGCCAGGACATCGGGATTGCGCAGCAGCGTCAGCATGCCGTTGGTGATCAGGTTGACCGTGGTCTCGTGGCCGGCGATCAGCAGCAGGGCCGCCGTGCTGAGCAGTTCCATCGTGGACATGGACTCGTCCGGGCCGTGTCCCACGGCCAGCTGGGAGAGCATGTCGTCGCCTGGCTTCTTGCGCCGCTCCTCGATCAGCCCGGCCAGGTACATGCCCAGCTCCATCCGGGAGTCGTGGGTCTTGCGCTGCCGTTCGGCCGGATCGGAGTCCGGATCGGGGTCCAGGCTCGCGGCGAGGGTGTCGGCCCAGACGTGGAAGCGAGCCTCGTCCTCGCGCGGCACGCCCAGCAGCTGGCAGATCATCGTCACCGGGAACGGGTACGCGAACTGGTCGACCAGGTCGATCTCCTCGGTGTTGCCGAGGTTGTCGATGAGGCCGGTGACGATGGAGGCGAGACCGTCGCGCATCCCGTCCACTCGGTGCGGCGAATGCGGCGGGCCGAAGGGCCGGTTGGTCATCCGGCGCAGCCGGTCGTGCTCCGGCGGGTCCAGCTTCAGGAAGCTCGGCGGCAGCGCGGTGGCCTCCTCCTCGCCCCCCTCAGCCAGCGGGTCCCCGGCCGTCGCGGCCAGGTTCCGGGAGTCGGAGCTCAGCCGCGGGTCGTGCAGCAGGCTCTGGATGTCGTAGTAGGTGCTGATGACGTACGGCCCGGTCCCGTCGTGGAAGACGGGGGTCTTGCGCAGCTCCTCGTACAGCGGGTACGGGTTCGCGCGGTTGGCGTAGTCCAGGATCTGGCTCAGGATGCCGTGGCTCATGGCGGGTCCTCCGTGGGCGTGCGGGTCAGTGCCCGGCGGGGGTGAAGGTGGCGATCCGGCGGTCGGCCGGCGAGTACCCGCTGAGGGTGATGGTCGGGCCGTGCGTGGGGACGGACGGGTCGGGGAAGTCCGCCGGGATCGGCCGCTGCCCCTCGGGGCGGCGGTCCACCGTGGTGAACGGGGGCGGGAAGGGCGCGGTGCACTCGATCTGCTTCTCGTAGAACTGCAGCCAGCGCGCGTTGTCGAAGGTGACCGCCCCGATGACCCGGCCCTGGTAGCCGTAGACCCCGGTGAAGCGGCGCTCGGCGCGCGACCCCTGGGTGATCATGATCTCGGTGCCCATGGAGGGCACGCCGACGGACTTGATGTTCACCCCGAACTGGGAGGACCAGAACGACGGCACCCACAGGTGCGGACGGCGGTCCGTGCTCTCGCTCAGCATGTTGTGCGCGGCGATCTCGGCCTGCGCCACGGCGTTGCCCCAGTGCTCCAGGGACAGGAACTGGTAGCCGAACAGCGCGTGCGGGGAGCGGGCCACGTCGCCGGCGACGTAGATGTCGTCGGTGACGATGCCCCGCAGGTCGAAGGCCCGGCAGCCCGCGTCGCAGGCGATGCCGCGCGGACCCGCCCCCAGCCCCGAGCCCGTCAGCCACTCGGTGTTGCGCTGGGCGCCGAGGCCCACGACGACCACGTCGCACTCCAGCGTGGTGCCGTCGGACAGGTGCGCCGCGCGGACCCGGCCGGTGGAGTCGCCCTCCAGCCCGGTCACCATGATCCCGGTCCGCAGGTCGACGCCGTTCTCCCGTTGGAGCTCGGCGGCCACGGCGCCGATCACCCCGCCCAGCGCGCCGACCAGCGGGCCGTCGCCGCGCTCGGCGACGGTGACGTCCAGTCCGCGTTCCCGGCAGGCCGAGGCGATCTCGGAACCGGTGAACCCGGCGCCGATGACCAGGACCCGGCGCGGTCCGGCGGCCAGCGCACGGGCCAGGCCCGCACCGTCCTCGCGGGTGCGCAGGGTGAAGACCCCTTCGAGCTCGCCCTCGGCCTCGTTCGGCCAGGGCCGGGCGCGCACCCCGGTGGCGATCAGCAGGCGGTCGTACGGGACCTCGTCGCCGTCGGCGAGTTTGACCGTACGGGCCGCCATGTCCAGGCCGCTGGCAGCCACGCCCAGACGCCACTGGGCGTCGATGTCGAGCCGCCGGGGGAGCGCGGTGCGCTCGGCGTCGGCCTTGCCCAGCAGCACCCCCTTGGACAGCGGAGGGCGGTCGTAGGGCTCGTAGGGCTCGTCGCCGATCATCGTCAGCGAGCCGGCGAAGCCCTTCTCGCGCATGACCTCGGCGGCGCGCAGGCCGGCCAGCGAGGCACCGACGACCACGATCCTGCCGGACTGCTTGAGCTGCTCCAGGGCGGTCTCAGGCATCGGGTGCCTCCCCGCTGTCCTTGGTGGCGGCGCCGGCGGCGCCGGCGGCCAGGTCCAGTTCGTCCACGAGGATCGCCTGTACGGGACAGGCGGCGACGGCCTGGGCCAGGCGCTCGCGCTGGGCCTCCTCGGCCTCCGGGTCGTAAAGCAGTCCCTCGTCCCCGTGCATCGCGAAGACGTCGGGGGCGAGGAAGGCGCATTGCGCGTATCCCTGGCACCGGTTGAGATCGACGACGAGCCTCAGCAAGGTGTGGTCCTTTCGGAGCCCCCCTCGGCTTCCCGGACCAGCGTGCGTGCCCGGGGGGCCGGGGGCTCGTCCGAAAACGCCATTGGAGTGAGAGCGCGGGTCACAGGCCCTGGGTCGTCTCTTTCGGATCTTGTCGGCTCGTTCGCGTCGTGCGGTGCCGGGCGGCGCGGACCCCGACAAGGTCCGAAAGAGACGGCCTAGTGGCGCGCGCGGCTCGACCGCAGGATGTACGAGCTCACGAGCGCGGCCCAGGCCGGGAAGACCAGCTCGGACCAGTGCACCGAGGAACCGACGACGAGCAGCACCAGCCCGGCCAGGTATCCGGCCATGGCGAGCGGGCGCGGGAAGACCCCGAGCTTGCGGCCGATGGTCGAGGTCGCGAAGACGAAGACGGCGGCCATCCGCATCGCGTAGGTGGTCAGCAGCGTGTAGGAGAAGTGGCGGCCGAAGTCCTGCGGCTGGTCGGCGTCCAGCACCGTCCCGGCGGCCGCCGCGGCGCCGAAGAGGCAGGCGACGAAGACCAGGCCGCTGCCCAGGAAGACGGTGGAGACGAACCGGTCCTCCCGCTCCCCGGCGTGCGCGCGCAGCGCGCCCATGAACCAGAGGAAGGCGATGCCGGCGAACGGTACGAGTTCCACCGCGGTGGACACCGCGTCCCGCTGGCCCGAGGTGACCTCGACCGTGGCCGCGCCGCCCCCCTCGGGCAGGGCGAGGCGGGCGAGCACGATGGCCACGGCCAGCAGGGCGGCGAACACGATTCCCGCCAGCCCGGCCGCACGGGGGGTGCTCAGGCTCTGTCCCGGGGAGGTCCCCGGATCTCCTTGCGTCATGCGTCCAGCAAGCCGGGGCCGGGGCCGGGGTGCCAGCGGGGCCGGGCGCCCGGGTGACACGGGACCGGCCCCGGGTGACACGGGACCCGGACCGCGGCCTCAGGCCTTCCCGGCCGCCCCGCCCCTCCCGGCCGTCCCTTCCGCCCGGTCCAGCCGGTCCAGCCGGTCGATGTTCCACAGGGGCAGGGTCCGGAAGAAGTCCACGGCCTCCGGCCGCCAGTACGGGGCCCAGGACGCGGCCTCGTCGGCCGCCGCCCGCGCGTACCGGCGGATCTCCGCGCGCAGCCGCCGGTCCGCGCCGCCGTCGCGGGCGATCTTCCGGATCCGGGCGATCGTGGCCTGCGAACAGCCGGGGTCGCCGAGCGCGGCTTCCACCAGGGCGGCGTCGGAGCCGCTCGCGCAGTCCAGTACCGCGTTGACGGCGTACGTACGGCGACCGGCGCGCAGATCCGCGCCGGTCGACTTGCCCACCTGCGCGGCCTCGCCGAAGAGGTCCAGGTAGTCGTCGTGCATCTGCTCGGCGATCCCCACGAGCCGCGCGTACCGGTGCAGCCGTTCGCGGTGCGGCGCGGGGTCCTCGCCCGCGGCCAGCAGCCCCATGGTCAGCGGGGCCAGGATCGAGTACCGGGCACTCTTGAAATCCGTGACGGCGTGCAGGAACTCCTCGCCGGGATCCCCGAGGGTGTCCCGCTCCAGGTCCGCGATCTGCCCGGCCACGGTCTCGGCGGCCGTGCGTATCTGGACGGCCAGCAGGGCCTGGCGGAGCTCCGCGGACACCTCGGCCTCCAGCAGCACCTGCATCGACAGGAACGCGGCGAGGTCCCCCGCCAGTACGGCGAGGCCGAGGGCGGCGGGCAGGTCGTCGGGCAGCTCGCGGCGGTAGGCGTAGTACGTGGACGGACCGCCGCGCCGCAGCGGGGCGTCGTCGATGATGTCGTCGTGGACCAGCCCGTGGGTCTGCAACAGCTCCAGGCTCAGCCCCGCCTCCGCCAGCCCCGGCACCTCATCGGTGGTGACCAGCCGGGCGGCCTCGTGGAGCAGGACCACCCGCAGGCGCTTGCCGCCGCGCATCGACAGCTCCCGCAGGAGCTCCAGGCAGCGCGGCGCGAACCGGCTCGGCAGCGGGGTGTCGAGCCGCTCGCCGAGGGTGTCGAAGTACCGCTCGAAGCGGACGTCGAAGCGGGTCCGGTGCCCGTGGACCCGCTCCAGGGCGCGGGCGGTGGCCGTGTCGTTCATCTTGGCCTTTCGTGGATGCCTCCACCTTCAGGTGGGTGAGGAAGCGAAGCTCCCGCGGATCAGGGCAACAGGCTGTGATTTGCCCTCTGGGCAGAACACAGAGCCCTGACCCGCAGGTTTGATGCCCACCCAATCACCCTCCAGTTCGTGAGCCGTGATCGGGACTCACCTGAAGCGGGCGTTCAAGTACCGCTCCCATCCACCACCCGACTCGTGCGTGAGACCCAAACGCTCGTGATCGAGGACTTGACCGTGCGCAACATGGTCAAGAACCACAGCCTCGCCCGCGCCGTCTCGGACGCGGCGTGGCGTGAGCTGCGCACGATGCTGGAGTACAAGGCGGCCTGGTATGGGCGGGACTTGGTCGTGGTCGACCGCTGGTTCCCCTCGTCCAAGCTGTGCTCCGCCTGCGGCACCATCACATCGAAGATGCCCCTGCACGTCCGTACTTGAGAAGATCAGTATCGGCACTCTGCCCCCGCGGTCGGCCGATGTGCCCGTCAGTGCGCGGACGCCCCGAATTCCGCATGCCGTGCGAGCTGGGCGAGCTCCGGCTCCCCGGGTGGGTCGGGTGGTGGGAGCAGGGTGCGGCGCGCTTCCTCGCGGGCTTCGGCGAGAAGTTCTTCGAACGCCTCGTCCGTCATGGTGATCACCTTCCCCCGCCGTTCGGGCGGCCCTCACAGCTGATTCGTCGCGGGCCCCCGCCGGGATTGCCTGCGGCGGCCCGGGTCTGGAGCCGATGGAGTCGATGTAAGAAATCATTGACACGGGGTATGGATGCTTTTACATTCGCCGTGTCAAAGTTGTTTTACATGGGAGCGGGTGCGGACGTGGCCTCCGAAGAGAAGCGCGCGTGGATCATGGGGGTGGTCGCCATCGTGGGGTACGCGGTCTACCTGGCCCTGGTGCTGGGCCGGGCCGGCGAAGGCGTGCCGTTCACGGAGGTCCCGTACGTCGCACCGCTGCTCTGGACGGTCGGGGGCGCCATCGCGGCCTCGATCCTCCTCAACATCGCGGTCGCGGCGCTCTCGCCCCGCGAGGCCGCCGTCAAGGACGAGCGCGACAAGGAGATCGGCCGCCTCGGGGAGTACTCCGGGCAGTCCTTCCTGGCCATCGGCGCCTTGGCCGCGCTGATCCTCTCGATGGCCGGAGCGGACCGCTTCTGGATCTCCAACGCGATCTACCTCGGCTTCGTGCTCTCCGCGGTGCTCGGCTCCGCCGTCAAGCTCGCCGCCTACCGCCAGGGGTTCCAGTCGTGGTGAAGGCGACCGGCATCACGAACCGGATCAGGGCGCTGCGCTTCGAGCACGCGGAGATGACCCAGGCGGAACTGGCGGAACGCATCGGAGTGACCCGCCAGACCGTCCTCGCCATCGAGAAGGGCCGCTACTCGCCCTCGCTGGAGACGGCGTTCCGGATCGCCCGGGTTTTCGCGGTACCGCTCGAAGAGGTCTTCCAATACGCGGACGAGGAAGGGACGGCGCCGTGAAGGCGATCGTGCAGGACACCTACGGCTCCAGCGAAGTACTGGAGCTCAGGGACATCGAGACCCCGGAGCCCGGCAAGGGCGAGGTGCTGATAGCCGTCCGGGCCGCCGCCGTGGACGCCGGGGTCTGGCACCTCATGACCGGCAGGCCCTACCTGCTGCGGCTCATGGGGTACGGGCTGCGCGCGCCCAAGGTCCCCGTGCGCGGCCGGGAGGTCGCCGGGCGGGTCGAGGCCGTCGGCGAGGGCGTGACCGCCTTCCGTCCGGGGGACGAGGTGTTCGGGATCTGCGAGGGCTCCTTCGCCGAGTACGCGAGCGCCCGGCAGGACAAGCTCGCTCACAAGCCGGCCGGGCTCCCCCTGGAAGCGGCGGCCGCGCTCCCCATCTCCGGACTCACCGCGCTCCAGGCGCTCCGCGACGCCGGACGCGTCCGGGCCGGGCAGCGGGTCCTGGTCATCGGCGCGGCGGGCGGGGTCGGCACCTTCGCCGTACAGCTGGCCAAGGCGTTCGGCGCCCATGTCACCGGAGTGTGCAGCACCACCAAGACGGAACTCGTCCGCTCGCTCGGCGCCGACGAGGTCATCGACTACACCCGCGAGGAGTTCGCCGACGGCGCCCGCCACTACGACCTCATCCTCGACACGGCCGGCAACCGCACCCTGAAGCACCTGCGGCGCGCCCTGACCCCGCGCGGGACCCTTGTCATCGTCGGCGGCGAGGGCGGCGGGAACTGGCTCGGCGGCATCGACCGGGTCCTGCGGGCCGCGCTGCTGAACCCCTTCGTGCGCCACGGGCTCAAGGGGGTCATGGCCGTCGAGAGCCAGGCCGACCTCGACGTCCTCAGGCGGTACGCCGAGGACGGCACCCTGGCCCCGGCCATCCAGCGCACCTGCCCGCTCGCCGAGACGGCGCGGGCGGTCGACGAGCTCCACGGGGGCGGGGCGCGCGGGAAGATCCTGGTCACGCCCTGAGCTCCGGAGCCGGGGTGTCCACGTTCCGGAGTGTCCACCTCCGGCGGTCGGGCCCGGGAAGACCCGGGCGCCGTGCGGCGCCCGCCGTGCAAGGCCGGCCCGTCGGCCCACCGTCCCGCGCCGGGGCGACCGGATTCCCCCCAAGGAGCGTTCCGGTGATTCCACCCCGTCTGATCCCGCTGCTCGCGCAGTTCGACTTCGCGCGGGAGCGCCTCACCGGCCGGATGGCGGGTCCGGTGGTGGACAGCGGCGACGGAACGGACACCGAGGTCGCCGCGATGACCGACGAGGAGTACCTCTGGGAGCCGGTTCCCACCTGCTGACCCGGGACGACCACCCGGTCAGCGGCGACGCGGCGGGGGCGGTCGCGGCCTTCGACGCGGGCGCCGCGGCCTGGCGCGAGGCGCTGCTGGGCGTCGACGAAGCCGCGCTGGACACCGTCGGGTACTGCACCTATCCGCACGGCAGCGACCCGGAGGAGCCCTTCGTCGAGATCGTGTGGTGGGTCAACCAGGAGCTGCTGCACCACGGGGCGGAGATCGCCCTCATCAGGGATCTCCACCGGGCGCAGCCGCGCTGACGCCCGCGGTCCGGCGCCCGGGGTGGGCGGCCGCCCGGCCGGATCAGGTGTGGCTGGGGGCCGGCGCGGGGGAGCCCGCGGTCGGGCTCACCGGGGCGCTCGGGGCCCCGGGAACGGCGGCGGCGCCGGGGGTGCCCGGGGTGCCAGGGGCGGCGGGGGCGGCGGGGGTGGCGCCGGTGCTGGGACTGGCCGGGGCCGTGGGGGTCTCCGGGGCGCAGACGATCTCGTCGCGCGGGGTGTAGTGCGTACGGAACGTCTCGCGCTTCACCTCGTACCCGCCGTGCAGGAACACGCGGTCGACGGAGACGTCGAAGCCCTCCAGGGGGGTCTGGACCTCGCAGGTGGGTCCGGAGACCGTGCGCTGGACCGGCGGGGTGGGGTGGGTGCGGGGGCCCTTGGTCGCGCGTATCTCGTCGTACTTCTTCGTACCGAGCAGGGTGATGGTCACCGAGGTGTCGGTGGAGGTGGCGCGGATGGAGACGGGGTGGCCGGAGTCGTTCTGCCAGCGCAGGTCGAGGGTGCCCCAGGCGACGGTGGCCTCGCGGCCCTCGGGGTAGCGCTCTATGTAGAAGGAGTGGGCCCCGTGCTCCACCGGCTTGAGGCCGGCGAAGAACATGGCGTTGTACATGGTCGTCGCGACCGCCGAGACGCCGCCGCCGGGAGACTTCACGTAGCGGCCGTCGTTGATCATGATGCCGTCGACGAAACCGTTCTCCACGGTCCGCTCGCCGACCGTCCCGTTGAAGCTCCAGATCTGCCCCGGCTGGACCACGCCGCCGTTGATGAGCTCCACGGCGCGCGCGATGTTGTGGGTGCGGTACGGCGCGGCCGGGAAGGCGACGGTGAAGGACGAGAGCTGCTGCGCGGCCTGGGCCTTCGCCTGGCTGCCCTGGCCCTGGCCCTGGCCCTGGGATCCGGCGGCGGCCGGCCGGTCCGCGGGCCGGTCGGCCGCGTTCGCGGTGCCGAGGGTCAGGGTGCTGAAGCCGAGCAGGGCGGCAACGCCGGCCGAGGTCAGGGCGAGCCGCTTGGTGGCCGTCCGGCGGTGTGCGCGTCGCATGTGGGTCCCATCGCTGAGGAATGTCGGTTCGGCGCCTGGCAGCCACCCCGAAACCGAAATCCACCAGACCGGTATCAATGGTGAGCCAATACCGGCCAAAAAGGGCAGAATGTGCGGATACTCACCCCTAGAGCACCGACCGGATCCGGCGGACCAGGACCGATCCGACGAGCGCCAGCCCGCCCGCGAGCGCGTACAGGGCGGTGTACCCGCCGAGGTGGGTCACGACCGGAGCCGCGATCACCGGCGCCAGGACCTGGGGCAGCGCATTGGCGATGTTGATGACGCCCAGGTCCTTGCCGCGGTCCTCCGCCGTCGGCAGTACGTCCGTGAGCAGGGCGAAGTCCACCGACGTGTACACGCCGAAGCCGAGGCCGAGGATCAGCGAGGCGACGACCGCGCCGGTCCAGGTCTGCCAGCCGGCCAGCAGCAGGGTGGCCGCGGAGATGACCAGCCCGGACCAGATGACGTAGGACTTGCGCCGGCCGCTGCGGTCCGACCTGATGCCGCTGATCACCACCGTGGCGAGCAGGGTGAGCGCGTTGAGCGCGGTCAGGATCAGCACGCCGGTGTCCGCGTCGTCCGTGTAGTGCACGGCGTCGGTCAGGTAGTAGAGCAGGTACATCGTGCTGATGGAGTAGGAGAGGTTCATCAGGAACCGGGTGAGCCAGGCCCAGCCGAAATCGGGATGGCGGCGCGGGTCGATCCAGAAGCCGGTGAGGAAGGCCCGCCAGCGGAAGACCGGCCGGGCGGCGGGGGCGAGCGGGGTGTCGCGCCGCATCAGTACGTACGGCACCGCCGCGAGGACCGAGAACCCCGCGCAGGCCAGGTACCCGGCGGTGATCCCGCCCGCGACCGTGGCCAGCGCCGTGCCGATCAGGATGCCCACGACCTGCGAGACGCCGAGCCAGCCGCCGACCAGACCGCGCCGCCGCTGCGGCACCTGGTCGGGGACGGCCGCGGTCAGCGCGGCGAAGGCGGCGTTGAGCGCGAGCTGCACCAGGCACCAGCCCGCGATCACCGTGGCGACGCTCGAAGCCAGGGAGAGGACCGCCAGCCCGGCGGCCCCGCCCGCGACACCGCCGACCACCCAGGGGATCCGGCGGCCCACGCGCGCCGTCGTACGGTCGGAAAGGGCCCCGAAGACGGGGTTGGCGACCATCGACACGGCCGCGCCCAGTCCCGTCACCACGGCGAGGGTGGAGGCCTTGTGGTCGGGGGTGAGCTGCTCGGCCTGGCGCGCCAGGAGCAGCTGGAGCGGGCCGAACCAGCCGACCCAGACGCCGAGGTTGGCGAGCGACAGCGCGCTCACCCACCGCCCGCCCGGCTCGGCGCCCCCGCCCGGGGAGGCGCCGCTCGCGATCGCCCCGGCGCCCTCGCCCTTGCCGTCCGCCCCGGGGCCGGTGCGTGCGTCCGGCCGTTCGACGGTCATCTGCCGCTCTTGATCAGGTCGCGGTACCAGGCGTACGACTCCTTCGGCGTCCGGGTCTGCGTCCCGTAGTCGACGTGGACGAGGCCGAACCGCTGCCGGTACCCCTCCGCCCACTCGAAGTTGTCGAGGATCGACCAGATGAAGTAGCCCCGGACGTCGGAACCTTCGGCGATCGCCTCGTGCAGGGCGTGTACGTGGCCCTCGTGGTACGCGATCCGGCGGGCGTCGGCTATGCGTCCCGTCGCGGGGTCCGGCCCGTCCCCGTAGGAACAGCCGTTCTCGGTGATGTACACGGGCGGCAGCCGGTCGCCGTAGCGCTCGCGCATGGTGGCGAGCAGTTCGCGCAGTCCGTCCGGGACCACCGGCCAGTCGAAGTCGGTGCGTTCGTAGCCCTCGATCTGCCGGATGGAGAAGGGGAGGTCCGAGGGGATCTCGATGCCGCCGAAGTCGGAGGCGTCCGCGGCCGGTAGCGGGGCGCCGACGAGCATCGGGTTGTAGTAGTTGATGCCGTACCAGTCCAGCGGCGCCGAGATCGCCTTGAGGTCCTCCGCCACCGGACCGGGCAGGAGCGCCTCCAGGCCGTCCGGGTAGGCGCCGGTCAGGATGGGGTCCGCGAAGAGCCGGTTGGTCAGCGTGTCGTACAGCGCGGCGGCCTCCCGGTCCGCATCGCTGTCGCCGGCCGTCCAGACGGGGCTGTGCGATGCCGCGATGCCGATCCGCCGGGCACCCGCCGCGCGCAGGGCCTGTACGCCCAGGCCGTGGGCCAGGAGCTGGTGGTGGGCGGCGGGCAGGGCGTCGAAGACGAGCTGCTTGCCGGGGGCGTGCTCGCCGAGTCCGTAGCCGAGCAGGGTCACTTCGGCGGGCTCGTTGATGGTGATCCACATGGGGACGCGGTCGGCCAGCCGTTCGGCGACGACCGAGGCGTACTGCGCGAACCGCTCGGCGGTGTCGCGCTGGAGCCAGCCGCCCCGCTCCTCGAGGGCGAGCGGGGTGTCCCAGTGGAAGAGCGTGGGCACCGGGTCGATCCCCGCGGCGCAC
The DNA here is from genome assembly GCF_057834465.1 of Streptomyces sp. GL_140. NCBI lineage: Bacteria > Bacillati > Actinomycetota > Actinomycetes > Kitasatosporales > Streptomycetaceae > Streptomyces > Streptomyces sp. GL_140. The sequence continues at coordinate 676,857 of NZ_CM174404.1, read as the reverse complement.
AGCTCGTCCACGAGGCGGTCGTAGAAGTCCAGCCCCTTGCGGTTGACCGGGCCGTGGCCCTCGGGCAGGACGCGCGACCAGGAGACCGAGAACCGGTAGGCGCCGACGCCGAGTTCGGACATCAGCGCCACGTCCTCGCGGTAGCGGCGGTAGTGGTCGGTGGCCACGTCCGCGTGCGAGCCGTCCTTGATCCGCCCCTGCTCCTTGGTGAAGGCGTCCCAGGAGGACGGCCCCCGGCCGTCGGCCGTCGGGGAGCCCTCGATCTGGAAGGCGGAGGCGGAGACTCCCCAGAGGAAGCCGGCCGGGAACTGAGGTGCGGGCGCTGTCATGCGGACTCGCTTCGGTCGGGGAGTGCGGATCCCCGACAGGGCCGTGGGTGGCGCTGTCGGACGCGTTGCTCACGGCACTGTCGGGTCCCCGGCCCCGCCCTGTCAATGGAAAGTGAACAATCCTCAACTTTTATCGGCGCGCGTCGTCCCCGGGCATGTACAGAAAGCGGATCTCGAACCGTTTCGCCCGAAAGGGCCGGCCTGGGCCGACCGCCTAACCGAGCGCCGTGACGCTCCGTACGTGTCGCAGGCCCGGCCCGGCCAGCACCTCGTGCAGCTGCTGGAAGACCTGCCGGGCGCCCACCGCGTTCCAGTCGGCGGGGAGCAGTTCGGCGGGGAGGCCGGGGTCGAGGTAGGGAAGGCGGCGCCACTCGGTGAGCATCGGGACGTAGTGGCGGAAGGCCTCGGCGGCGTCGATGTCCCCCGGCCCGGAGAGCCGGGCGGCGACCGGCGCGTACGCGGCGGTGAAGGCCGCGTACTGCGCCTGGATCGCGGGGAAGTCCCACCAGGAGCTCACCGCCCCGGGCAGATCGCTGAAGGCGGCGTAGTCGGCGGCCGCGAACAGGTGGACGTACTCGCTGAGTCCGAGCCGCACGAGCATGTCGCGCGCGTCCTCCAGCAGCCGGCCCGGCGCGAGCCACACGCCGGGGGCGATGTTGCCGAAGCCGAGCCAGGTCAGCCGGGTGCGCAGCTGGTAGCGGTGGGAGCGCTCGGACTCCGGTACGGAGAACACCGCCAGGGCCCAGCCGTCCGCCAGGTCCGCCGGCTCCAGGCTGGCGAAGATGCGCCGGTCGCCCGCGTCGAAGACGGGGTGGACGGCCGGGCTGAGCCGGTACCCGGTGGCTCCGCGGCGTTCCGGTTCGAGAACGCCCTTCTTCTTCAGCCGGGAGATCGCCGAGCGCACGGCCTGGCTCTCCACGTCGAGTTCCGACATGAGGGTGATCAGGTCGGCGATCGAGATCCAGCCGCCGCTCCCGCGCAGGAACGCCCCGTAGACCGTACTGATCAGCGAGCTGGGCCTGAGCGGACTGTCCGACATGATCACCTTCCGTAGTGTGCGGTGGTGATCCTACCGAGCGGCGCGCCCCCGGCAGCGTGCGGGAGGGCGGCGGGGGACCCGTCGGCGCGGGGAAGCCCCGCGGTCCCGTCCTCCGCCCGCCCTCCCGGCCTGCCCCCGGGCCGTCATTCCCCGGTCGACGCCCCCCGTGCCAGTGGCGACCGCGCGTACGCGCCGGAGAGCAGGTGCCCCGCTCCGGGAGCCACGGCCGCCAGGTCCAGGGAGCGCAGCATCTGGTGGGCGGTGCAGACGGCCGCGGAGACGACCGGCTTCCCCAGCAGCTGCTCGGCCTCCTCGATGGCACCGAGCGAGGGCATCTGCACGCACGCCGAGAGGACGATCGCGTCCGCGTCCGTGTAGTCCAGGGCGCGGGCCAGTCCGGGCAGCTTGGCCGGATCGTGGGCGGCGACGTCGAGGTTGTCCGGGATCTCCAGGGCCTGGTAGTCGAGGACTTCGATGCCCTCGTGGGTGAGGTAGTCGACGACGGTCCGGGTGAGGGGGCGCATGTAGGGGGCCAGCAGGGCCACCTTCTTGGCGCCGATGGTGTGCAGCCCGTGGACCAGCGCCCCGGCGCTCGTGACCACGGGGGCGGGGGCCCCGTTCTCCACGGTTCGGGCGTGCAGGCGCTCCTCGGAGGTGCGGTGGTAGCCCAGGCCCATGCTCATGATGGCCACCAGGCAGGCGTAGCCGAGTACGTCCACGCGCGCGTCGGAGAGCTCCACGGCGCAGCGGTCGGAATCGGCGTCCATGGCCCTGAGCTGCTCCGGGGTCACATGGGTCATCCGCATGCGACTGGAGTGGAAGGTGAACCGTTCGTCCGGCGCGATGGCCGCGCGGGCGCGCAGGATCGCGGGGACCTCGGTCTCCATGGTGACGTTCGAACTCGGCACGATCTGGCCGATGCGGTAGGTACGGGGCGACACGGGTGCTCCTTGCGTCTGGTGGGTCCAGTGGGTCCGATGGGTCAGTTGGTTCCGTCGGTCGGGGGGACGGGCCGGGTCAGTGGGGCCGGCGGGCGTCGACGACCGGGTTGGTGAGGGTGCCGATGAGTTCGACGGTGGCCTCGACCGTGTCACCGGGGACGAGGAACTCGGGCGGCACCATGCCGGCGCCGACCCCGGAGGGGGAGCCCGTCGCGATGACGTCGCCGGGCTCCAGGGTCACGCCGGAGCTGATGTCGGCGATGAGCCGGGCGATGGGGAACAGCATGTGGCGGGTGTTGGACTCCTGCTTGGTGACCCCGTTGACCCGCAGTGCCAGATCCAGGGCCATCGGGTCCGGGACCTCGTCGGCGGTGACCACGGCCGGGCCGAAGGGGGCGTAGGAGTCCTGGCCCTTGGAGAAGAACCACTGGCCCGAGCGGCGCTGGTCGCGGGCGCTGATGTCGTTGACGATGCTGTAGCCGAAGACGTGGTCGTACGCCTCCTCCTCGGTCACCCGGAAGGCGGTGCGTCCGATGACCACGGCGAGTTCGCACTCCCAGTCCAGCTGCGTGGTGAGATCGGCGTTGTGCAGGATGGGCTGGCCGGGTCCGGTGACGGCGGTGGCGGGCTTGGAGAACAGCACCGGGCGCGGCGGGAGTTCCTTGTCGGTGTCCAGGCTGCGGCTGGACTCCGCCACGTGCTCCACGTAGTTCAGCCCGACCCCGATGATCTTCCCGGGGCGCAGCGGCGCGCACAGCGTGACGTCCTCCAGCCGGTGGACGGCCTCGGCGGGCCGGTCGGCCGGGTCGCCTTCGAGCAGGCGGGCGGCGGTTTCGAGGGCGGGGTTGCCGGCCCGGACGAACGCGAGCAGCTCGGAGGGCAGATCGACACCGGCGTGCCGGGCCAGGACCGCGAGGTCGAGGACCAGGCCGTCGACCTGGGCGCCCAGGCGGGCCTCGGGGGCGGCGGCGTCGGCACCGGAGTCGGTGGTGTCGGGCGTGTGGGCGGTGGTGTACGTCACCAGGCGCATCGGTGGCTCCTCGGAGAGTCGGGGCGGGACGGGCAGGGGCGGGGCGGGGGTGGGGCAAGGGCCGAGCGTGCGGGGCTCTGCTCGGAGCGCCGCCGTACCGGGCAGGTGTCAGGGCCGGCGGCCCGGTACGGCGACGCGGCTCAAGGGGCGCGGCCCGGGCGTGGAGCCCAGGGCGGCGCGGGTCAGGAGGCGCGGGTCACGAGGCGAGGGTCCGGCGTCGAGGGTCAGGCGGTGGGCTGGTGCCCGCCGTTGTCCGGGTACGCCTCCTCGCGGTGGAAGCCGAGGGAGCGCATCACGGGGAAGTCGTTGAAGGAGAACAGGCAGGCGTCCTCGGACCCGTCGAGGTTGTGGTGTTCGTGCCAGGCCCAGGAGGGGACGCAGAACACGTCGCCCTGCTTCCACTCGAAGCGCTGCCCGGCGATCACGGAGAACCCGAACCCCTTGGCGACGGTGTAGATCACCGAGCCGGTGTGTCGGTGGGCCAGCGTGGCCTGCCCCGGGCGCAGCAGCTGCATGTGGGCGCTCATGGTGGGCATGACCGAGCCGCCCGTCACCGGGTTGGTGTACTCCGCGACGACCCCGTCGTACGGGGAGCCCTCGGTGGCCCGCGCGAGGCCGAGCAGGGCCTCGTAGGTCTGCTCCCACGGATAGGCCAGGAGCGGGGAGTAGGGCCGGGTCCACTTCTCGGAGCCGTACGGGAGCAGGTTCGCGGCGTAGGTCAGGACGGAGGAGTTGATCACCTTCCCGGGCTGCTGGTACAGCTCGGGGTGGACCTCGTAGAAACCGGCGTCCAGGGCGTTGACCAGGGGGATGTCCAGGCCGTCCTGCCAGATCACCGGGGCGTCGGAGGCGTCGTTCCCGTGTTCGTGCCAGGTGCCGTTGGGGGTGATGGCGAAGTCGCGCGGGCCGACCTTCAGCTTCTGGCCGTCGACGATCGTCCAGGCCCCGGTGCCCTCGTGGACGAAGCGCAGCGCGGCGGCCTGGTGGCGGTGGGCGGTCATGGCCTCGCCGGGGCCCATGATCTGCAGTCCGGTGTAGAGGAGCCCGGCGGCGGCGCTGACGTCCTTGCGGCCCGGGTTGACGAGCATGACGACGCGGCGGCCCGCGTCGTCGGCCCGGACGAGGTCGAGGGCCTTGTGGACGAGCGGGCGCAGCTCATCGTAACGCCACAGCACCGGAACGGACTTGGGCTGCGGGTACCAGGGCTCGATGTCATTGGCCACGGTCCACAGCGCGCCGGCCTCGCGGGCCTCGAGCTCGGCGTAGTACGCGGTGAGTTCGGGGGTGTCGAGGACCCGCGCCCGGCCGATTGCGGTGTCGTCCTGTTCGATGGTCATGCTTCCTCCTCGGGAGTGGCGTACGGGGTGCCGGGCAGCGGGTGGTACAGCGGGCCGGCCGGCGGCGCGGTGAAAGTGACCGGCGTACGGGGCCGGTTGTCCACTTCGAGGCGGAAGACGTCGAAGCGGTTGTAGTGCCCCGTGATGTCGTGCATCTGCTTGGGCTGGATGCACCGGGCCAGGTCGATCTCGGCGTAGACGATGCCCTCCTCGTCGACCAGCGGCTCCGTGACCGGACGGCCGTCGGGGCCGAAGATCCCGGACAGGGCGCTGCGCGGGCGGCTGAACAGGGCCCGCAGCTCCTCGTCGTCCCCGGCGACGGTGTCGATGATCTCCGGGGAGACCGTGGAGCAGGCGACGACGGAGAAGACCTTGCCCTCGAAGCTGTGGGCGGCGGTCCGCACGGCGATGGCATCGGCCATGTCGTAGTCGGCCGGGGCCACGGGCAGGGCGATGTAGCAGGAGGCGTGGACGAGTTCGCCCTGCGCGAGGAGGGTGAAGCGGGCCAGGGTGTTGGTGTTCTCCCCGCAGGCGAGGGCCCCGAGCGGCCCGACGGGGGTCCGGTGGACGCGCAGGGAGCTGCCGTCGCCGCCGGTCCAGGTCAGCTTCTCGGCCCAGGTGGGCACCAACTTGCGGTGCACGCCAAGGATTTCACCGTCGGGGCCGATGGTGAGCAGGGTGTTGTAGAGGACGCCGAGGCTGTGCGGGGAGCGTTCGTTGACCCCGATGACCAGGACGATCCCGTACTGGCGGGCCGCCGCGCGCAGGGCGTCGACGTGCGGGCCGGGGATGTCCACGGACGCGCGGTGCAGCCGCTCGAACCAGGGCGAGCCCTGGACCGGGTTCATCGTCCAGTTCCAGTACGGATAGCCGGGGACGAACACCTCGGGGAAGACGACGAGTTCGGCCCCGTTCCCGGCGGCCTCGGCGATCAGGGCGACGGCCTTGTCGACGGTGGCGGTGGGGTCGAGATAGACGGGGGAGGCCTGCACCGCCGCCGCGGTGAAGCGCGGGAGGCTGTACGCGGGCGGGCTGTAGGAGGAAGAACGGTTCACGGAAGGGCCGTTCGAGGCGGGCCCGTTCGGGGGTCGGGTCTCCACGGGATCTCCGATGGTCGTCAGTGGGTGGGCGCGGTGACGCGCGGCAGCCAGCGCTGGTGCACCGGTGCGGCGGGCTGCCGCAGCAGTTCGAGGCGGGGCGGGACCCGGTCGGTGCGACCGGCCGGAGGTCTCGCGCTGCCGGCCTGCCAGGACCGGGCCCAGGGCGCGGCGGGCCCGCGGTACCCCTGGGCGGCGGCCGCGTGCAGGGTCCACAGGGGATCGTGCAGCTGGGCGCGGCCGACGGCGCACAGGTCGGCCCGGCCGGCCAGGATCACCGAGTTCACGTCGTCGTACGTGGAGATCGCGCCGACGGCGATGGTCACCGCCCCGGTGGCGTTGCGGATCAGATCGGCGTACGGGGTCTGGTAACTGCGGCCGAAGCGCGGCCGCTCGTGGGACACGACCTCCCCCGTCGACACGTCGATCGCGTCGGCCCCCGCCTCGGTGAGGGCCCGGGCGATCTCCACGGCGTCGGCCTCGCTCAGCCCGCCCTCCGCCCAGTCGGCGGCGGAGATCCGCACCAGCAGCGCCTTCCCGGCGGGCCACACCGCCCTTACCGCGCGCAGCACTTCGAGGGGGAAGCGCAGTCGCCCGTGGACGTCGCCGCCGTACTCGTCGGTGCGCCGGTTGGTCAGCGGGGACAGGAACCCGGACAGCAAGTGGCCGTGCCCGTACTGGAGTTCCAGCGCGTCGAATCCGGCCCGGTCGGCGCGCTCGGCCGCGCGCACGAAGTCCCGTACGACCAGGTCCATATCGGCCCGGTCCGCCTCGCGCGGCACCGGGCTCCCTTCGACCCAGGGCAGCGCGGACGCGGCCAGCACCGGTCCGTCGGACGCCCGGCGGCCCGCGTGGGTGAGCTGGATGCCCAGGCAGGTGTCCGACTGGCCGTGCACGAAGCCGGCGATGCGCCGCCAGGCGGCCTCCTGCTCGTCGGTCCACAGCCCCGCGCAGGCCCCGTCGGTCCGGCCGCCGGGGCTGACGGCCGTCATCCCGGAGATGACCAGCGCCGCGCCGCCCAGCGCCTGCGTACCGAGCTGGACGAGGTCCAGGTCGCCCGGGATCCCGTCGCGGGCCGTGGACAGGGCCATCGGCGGTACGACGACCCGGTTGCGCAGGTGCAGCCCGCCGAGCCGCAGCGGCCGGAACATCGGCGGCACCGGGGCCGAGGAGTTGACGGCGGTGGTGAAGGCCTCGTCGCGGTCGCGCAGCCCGTCGTACGTGACGCGGCGGCTGCGGGTCAGCAGGTTGAAGGCGAACTGCTCCGGGTCCTGGCCGGTGTACCGGTCGATGTTCTCGAACCATTCGAGGCTGGCCTGGGCCGCGCGCTGCGTGGACTCCACCACGGGCTTGCGCTCGGCCTCGTAGGCGGCCAGCGCGGTCGGCACGTCGGGGTGCTCGTGCAGGCAGGCGGCCAGCGCGAGGGCGTCCTCCATGGCGAGTTTGGTGCCGGAGCCGATGGAGAAGTGCGCCGTGTGCGCGGCGTCCCCGAGCAGCACGGTGTTGGCGTGCCGCCAGGTGCGGTTGCGCACGGTCGTGAAGCGGAGCCACTTGGAGTTGTTCGGGATGAGCCGGTGGCCGTCCAGGTGCCCCGCGAAGATCTCCTCGCAGCGCCGGATGCCCTCCTCGTCGCTGGCACCGGGCGGCAGGTCGAGGCCCTCGGACCCGTCGAAGCCGCCGCGCCGCCACGTGTCCTCGTCCATCTCGACGATGAAGGTGGAACGGGTGTCGTCGTACGGGTACGCGTGCACCTGGAGGGTGCCGAAGTCCTGCTCCTCGACGATGAAGGTGAAGGCCTCGAAGACCTTGTCGGTACCGAGCCACATGTAGCGGCCGGAGCGTTCGTCGAGGTCGGTGGCGAAGGTGTCGGCATAGGCGGCGCGGGTGGCCGACCGTACGCCGTCGCAGGCCACCACCAGGTCGTATTCGGCGGCGAGTTGCCGCGCCGGCGGGGACTGGGTCCGGTAGCGGACGTCCACGTTCAGGGCTGCGCACCGGTCCTGGAGGATGCCCAGCAGCCGACGGCGGCCCAGAGCGGCGAAACCGTGCCCGCCGGAGGTGAGGGTCCGGCCCCGGCGGCGGACGTCGATGTCGCTCCAGCGGGCGAACTCCGCCGACATCGCCTCGTGCACGGCGGGATCCGCCTGCGCGATGCCGTCGAGGGTCTCGTCGGAGAAGACGACCCCGAAGCCGAAGGTGTCGTCGGGAGCGTTGCGCTCCCAGACGGTGATCTCCCAGTGCGGGGAGAGCTGCTTGGCCAGGGCGGCGAAGTACAGGCCGCCCGGCCCGCCTCCGATGACTGCTACGCGCACGGGGCGCCTCCTCGGACGTTCTCGATCAGTTCGGGGGCCTGGGGGCCCGCCTTGGTCAGGACCTCCCGGACCTCGGCGGGCCAGGGGGTGGTACCAGTGGCGCGGGCCGCGGAATGGGCGATGACCATGCGCCCGGTGGCGGCCTCCGTGCCCTCCTCCCCGTGGACGGTGAAGGCGTAGTGGAGGGAGCTCGTGCCGACCTTGGTGATGCGCAGCTCGGTGCGGACCGCCTCGCCGAACCAGAGCCGGGCCCGGTAGTCGGCCTCGAAGTGGACGCGGGGCGTACTGCCGAACAGGTGGGACAGGCCCAGCCGGCGGAGCAGCACGGCCTCGGCCGCCTCGACCCAGCGCACCACCGTGGAGTGGTGGTAGTGGCCGGCCGCGTCGGTGTCGGGCCACTCGACGCGCCGCTCGACGACGACGCTGGGCAGGTGCGGCACCCGGGCCTCGGGGCACCCGGCGGCGCAGCCGCCGGGGTCGGCATCGGCGGCGGTCGTGGCGGTCGTGGCGGTCGTGTCCGCAGGGGGAGTCGGCAGGTGCAGGGTGGCCGACTCCCTTGCACGGGTGCGCAGTTCACCGCGCCGGAGCTTTCCGGTCTCGGTGCGGGGGAGCTCGGTGACGAACTCCACGGCCCGCGGGTACTTGAACGGCGCGATGGCCGCCTTGACGTGGGCCTGGAGCTCCAGGACGGTGGCCGGCACGGCCGGGACCCCGGCGCGCAGCACCACGTACGCCTTGACGAGCATGCCGCGCCGCTCGTCGGGAACCCCGACGACTCCGCAGTCCGCCACGTGGGGATGAGCGGCCAGGGCCTTCTCGACCTCGGGGCCCGCGATGTTGTAGCCCGAGGAGACGATCATGTCGTCGCTGCGGGCCACGTACCAGAAGTAGCCCTCGGCGTCGCGGATGTAGGTGTCGCCGGTGATGTTCCACCCGCCCCGGACGTACGTGGACTGGCGCGGGTCGTCGAGATAGCGGCAACCGGTGGGACCGGACACGGCGAGCAGGCCGGGCTGCCCGTCGGGGACGGGCGCGCCGTGCTCGTCGACCACGGCGGCCCGGTAGCCCGGCACGGGACGGCCCGTGGAGCCGGGCCGGATGTCCTCGTCGGCCGCGGAGATGAACACGTGCAGCATCTCGGTGGCGCCGATGCCGTCGATGATGCGCAGCCCCGTAGCGGCGTGGAACTCCTCCCACACGGCGGAGGGCAGGGGTTCGCCCGCCGATACGCAGCGCCGCAGTCCGGCCAGCCGGCCGGTGGCGTCATCGGCCATGATCGCCCGGTAGGCGGTGGGCGCGGTGAACAGGACGGTCACCCCGTGCGCGGCGACCAGGTCGGCCAGCTGGCGGGGCGTCGCCTGCTCGATGAGCAGGGTCGAGGCCCCGACGTGCAGCGGGAAGACCACCAGGCCGCCGAGGCCGAAGGTGAACGCGAGCGGCGGGGTGCCGGTGAACACGTCGTCGGGGCGGGGCTTCAGGACGTGCCGGGAGAACGTGTCCGCGTTGGCGAGGACGTCCCGGTGGAAGTGCAGGGTGGCCTTGGGCCGCCCGGTGGTACCGGAGGTGAAGGCGATCAGCGCCACGTCGTCGGCGGCGGTGTCGACGGTGTCGAAGACACCGTCCTTGGCGTCGCAGTGGACCGTGAGGTCGCCGGGGCCGGAGCCGCCGTACGGGATCACGCGGAGGGCGGCTCCGTCACCGGCGGCCGGGGCGTCGGTGAGCTCGTCGAGGTAGCGGTGGTCGCACAGGGCGACGGAGGGCCGGCTGATCCCGCACAGCTCGGAGAGCTCGGCGGCGCGCAGCAGCGGCACGGTGGTCACGGCCACGCAGCCGGCCTTGAGCACGCCGAACCAGGCGGCGACGAGCCAGGGGTTGTTCGGCCCGCGCAGCAGCACGCGGTTCCCGGGCACCAGGCCCAGGTCCTCGGTGAGGACCTGGGCGACCTGGTCGGCGCGCTGCCGCAGTTCGCCGTAGCTCCAACGCTCGGTCGGAGTGAGCAGGCAGGGGCGGTCGGGGCCCCAGCGCTCGACGGCGTCGTCGAGCAGGCTGCGGGCGCAGTTGAGTCGGTCCGGGTAGTCCAACTCCGGAAGATCGAAGTGGAGTTCGGGCCAGAGGGAGAACGGGGGAAGCCGGTCGCGGCAGAAGGAGTCGGCATGTGCCGAAGGGGAGAGCTCCATGGGGCGGCACCTCAATCAGGGAGCAGCGGGGGAGATGGAGTAAGTATCTCGATAATTTGGCGTCCGTCAATTCTCCGCGATATTTCGACGGGGTCGGGCTCCTGGAGTCGGGTCCGGGGCCGCTCCAGGGCCGCTCCGGGGCCTCCTCGACTCCTCCCCCCGGCGTCTCCTCGACGCCGCCTCGGGCCCTCTCCGGCGTCAGTGCGGGCGCGGTCCGTGAACGGCCGCCCCCGGGCTCATGTCCGGTGACCTTCCCGGGGTTCCTGAGCGCCGCCCGGGGTGGGTCGCCGCGCACCGGAGTCCCGTACGCCCGCTGCTGCGGCGGCGGCGCGCGTGTCAGGCGGCCGGAACGCGCACGCGCACGGATTTTCCGAACTCGTGTGCCGTGACGGTGAGTTCACCGCCGGTCTCGGCCGTCATCAGCTGCACGATCAGCAGGCCCCGCCCGTCCTCGGCGTCGTGATCGACCTCGGCCCGCGGGTGCGGCAGTCGGGGGAGCGGGGCCGCTCCGTCGGAGACCTCCAGGTGGAGCCATCCGCCCCGCAGGGTGATCCCGACGCGCATGCGGCCGGTCGCCGCGGTGTGCAGGACGACGTTGCCGACGAGTTCGCTGACGGCCAGCAGGAGGACGTCCGCGATGTCGCCGGTGACCTGCCAGCCTTCGAGGAGGCGGCGGACGCGGGACCGGACCAGGGGGACGGTGGCCGCGGTGGGGGCGGCGGCCCAGCGGGCGAATCCGCGGACCGGGGCGGCGGTGTCGACGGCGGCCGGGCCGACGGGGGCGGGGGAGGGGGCGGTGGTGAGCATGACGTGCTCCCGGAGGGGAAGGCGACGGCACCCACGCTGTGACTCGTGTAACCGGCAGCCAATTCGGACTGCCCATGGTCTTGTGGTCTGCGGAAACGCGTCGCTAGAGTCGTGATTACACGTGTAACACGCTAAGTCTCACCGAAGGTCCGCGCAAGCATTTCGGACATACGTTACGAAGCCGTGCCCCATGCCTCTGCCTGGACCTGAACCCGGACTCGTCGGCCCCCGAGGCCGCGCGGATTGGAAGGCCTGCAATGACGCAATCGCCCCCTGTGCCCCCTGCCCCTGCCTTCGACATGGCTGATATGACGTGGCCGCCTCCGCCGTTCCAGTTGCCGGTGGTGCCGGTGACCGACAGCGAGGGAGTGCGTCATTTCCACGGGGTGACGTATGCGACGACCCCGGGTTTCCGGCCCCGGCTGCTCGACGTGCGGGTCCCGGCGGGCGAGGGCCCCTTCCCGGTGGTGATGTGGATCCACGGGGGCGGCTGGCTCGACGGCGACCGCCGCTACCCGCCGCCGACCGTCCCCGTCGAACTCCTCCACGGAGCCGTCACCGCCGCCGGCCTGGCGCTGGTGTCGGTCGACTACCGGCACAGCCTCGAAGCACCCTTCCCCGCACAGCTCCACGACATCAAGGCCGCGATCCGCTACATCCGCAAGTTCGCGGCCCTCCTGGGCCTGGACGGCGACCGCATCGCGGTATGGGGCGAATCCGCGGGCGGCCACCTCGCCGCCCTCGCCGGCCTCGTAGGCCCCCACACCCCCGACGCGATCACCCTGGAAGGCACCCACGGCGTCGCCACCGGCGACACCGCCGTGCTGGCCGTCGTCGACTGGTACGGAGTCTCCGACCTGACCACCCTCGCCGACCACCCCATGCCCCCCATGCCACCCCTGCCCGACGGCACGGACTTCCCCGACCCCTACGAGGCCCTCCTCGGCGGCACCGAAACCGAGCGCCCCGCCCTCGCCAAGACCGCGAGCCCCGTCACCTACGCCACCGAGGGCTCCGACCCGCCCCCCTTCCTCCTCATCCACGGAACCCACGACGCACTGGTCCCCTACAGCCAGAGCGAACAACTCGCCCACGCCCTCACCCAGGCCGGAGGCCAGGCCACCCTGCGCCCCGTCCACAACGCCGACCACATCTTCCTCGGATCCCCCGACATCGAAGACATCGTCACCGAATCCGTCACCTTCCTCACCCACCACCTCACCACGAAGGCCTGACGCCCCCGCGCCCCCGACGCCGGAACCTGGCCGACCACGCCCGGCCGGTCGGCCTCCGGCGACGCGCCGGTGTCCGGGACCGCCGGGGGGCGGCCACGGACACCGGACGCCGCCGCCCGGCACCGCGCCTGGCCGTACTGCCGGGGCACCCGAGTACGTCCAGTAAGCGGGAGCCCCGGCAGCGCACCGAGGCACGGCACCGAACGACGCGGACAGGGCCGACAAGATCCGCAAGAGACGGCCTAGGCGTCCGGGAACCAGTTGTGGCCTTGGGCCCAATGGGTCGCCCAGCCCGTGAAGCCGGGGGTGCCGGGCATCAGGGCGTCGGGCGACCGGGGGCCGAAGGGCATCGCGGCCTCGCCGGCGATCTGCCAGACGTGGCCACGCTGCGGGCCGGTGACGATCAAGTGCCAGTACATGCCGCAGCCGTCGGTGCCCAGCAGCAGCGAACCGTGGTCGAACACGGCCCCCTGCAAGGCCTCGAACTCCTCCAAGGGCAGCGCCGTCTCGTCGTCGTCCTCCCACAGCCACGCCTCCGTGAGGGGGAAGGGCTCGGCGAGGAGGCGTTCAGGACGGCCGGAGCCCCAGTCCGGGGGCGTTTGCGCGAGGGGAAGCAGGCCGTAGTAGGGCGGTCCGGCGCGCAGTCCGTCGCATATCTCCGCGACGAACGTGCGGTACGGCTCCGGGAGCACGATGCCGTGTCCGGCCTCGAAGGACCGCACGGCCTCCCAGCCGGCCGGCGGCGCAGCCTCGGGGCGGGAAGCGAATATCTCCCGGAGGGCGGCCAGTTCGACCGGGTCGCATGTTTCCGTGTTCATGCCGGTCATCATGCAAGACGCGAAAGCGTCGGCGGATATGGGGCCTGTTGTGAAGATCCGCTGGTGGGCGGCCGGCCGCTGGCAGGTCGACGGGCCGGTACCGTCGCGGTATGGCGAAACCCTTGCTACGGGCAATCGAAGCGGGCGGGCGTGAAGTGGTCGATCCGACCGAGGACGCCCTGTACGACCTGCTGGCTGATATGGACCTGCGGAACCGGTTTGTGATCCTTGAACGGCTCGACCTGGAGCCTGTGGATCAGCACTACATGCAGGCTTACCTGAACGACGACTTGAGCTACCAGGTCGAGTACCGCGAAGGTAGCGCGGAAAGGCACTACCAGGTCCATGTCCCCAGGCCGACTGAGGTGATCGGCCCGGAGTCGATCGCCAAGGTGATGACCGACTGGGGGCGTGATCGCCAGGGATGGCGTGAGGCGATGCCGTGGGGTCCCAAGCCCTTCTAGAGCAGCGCCGCAGCCATTCGCCGATGGGCGGCGCTCAGAGCGGTCGCCTCAAAGTGGACGATCGAGCCGACCGCATCCGGCTCGATCGGCGTTGTCTGCCATGACCTCGTCGCGACCTGGACCGCGGCTGACTGCCCCGACAGTTGAACGGCAAGCCAAGGGCTGTCCCGCGGAGCTTCAGGCGCCCCGGTCTTCAGCCGTGAGGCGGTTGGGGGACCTGAGGACCGTCGTGACGAACGGTGCGGAAGGCGTTCTTCGGCGGACTGTCGGATGGAGGGCGACGGCGTCCGCCGTGCCATGCGCGGCATCGCCCGTCGGGGCGGCTCTCAGGACGTCTGGCGGTGGACCAGGACCGCCTCGATGTCGGGGAACGGTGCGGTCGTGCCCGTCTCGATCAGTTCGTGCACGGCGTCCGCGATGCGGGCGGGCGGGGCCAGGTCCAGGCGGATCGAGGTCAGGGCAGGCTGCTGGAGGGCGGACAGGACCAGGTCGTCGGAGCCCACGATCGCCACGTCGTCCGGTACGACGATCCCCTCGGTGCGGAACGCGTGCAGCAGGAGCGCGGCGTACTCGTCGTTGTAGGCGAACACCGCGTCCAGGCCGAGGCTCGGCCAGCGCCGGGCGAGGGCGGTCGCGGACTCGCGGGTGTAGGCGAGTTCCACCGGGACGACGGTGGCCATGTGGCGGGCGGCCACGGACTCGGCGCCGGCCAGGCGGGGGCCGGCGAGGGTGCCCAGGCCGCGTTCCTGGGGCATGACCACGCCGATACGCGTCCGGCCGCGGGCGATCAGGTGCTCGGCCGCGATGGCGCCGATGCGGGCGTGGTCGAAGCCGATGGTGTGCACGCCCGGTACGGGGTGGGCCGCGAAGGCGAGCAGCCCCCGTACCCCGGCGCGCCGCAGTAGCTCGGCGGCCTGCGGGGTGAACCGGTCGCCGTCGAGGGCGATGACGGCCGCTGGGCGCAGCTCGGCCCAGGCGCGGGCGGCGGCGACGGGGTCGGCGAAGCGACCCGCGTGCAGGACGGCGGTGTAACCGTGCCGGTCGAGCTCGCTGTGGAGGTCGTCGACCCAGTCGCTGACGAGACGCCCGACCGCGGAGATCGACGAAGGCATCAGTACGAGGTTGCTGCGACCGGCGCGCAGGGACCGGGCCGCGGCGTGCGGTACGTAACCGAGCTGCTTGGCGGCGTCGAGGACCCGGGCGCGGGTGGCTTCGCTGACGCGATGCCCCTGGGTGTCGTTGAGGACGAAGGAGACCGTCGCCCGCGACACCCCGGCGAGACGCGCCACGTCGGCACTGGTGAGCGACGTGCGGGCGGGGGTGGGCGTGGTGGCGGGAGTGTCTTTGGCCATGACGTCCCTCGACGCTCCTTTTGATCGGCTCGCTGCCTTCCCTTCGAAGGTTACACGAGTTAGATCAATGGAGCGCCGTACCGCCCAGACGTGCGGGACCGCCCCCGCCGGGCCCGGACGACCTACGAGGGCTTCGGGATCGCCGCCCCGTGCAGTCGGCGGGAGTCCCCGGCCAGGTCGTCGAGCGCGGTGACCACGGAGTCGAAGCGCATCGTCGTGCGCGTGTCCTTCCCGTACGGGTTCCAGTGCGGCATGTCCGGATGGTTCGGGTCGCCGGTGCGGACGAAGGCGATCCAGGCGCGGTGCATGGTGTGCGCGAGGCCGTCGCGGACGGCGGGATCCAGTCCCGCGGTGAAGGGTGCGTGGGCCCACTGGTCAAAGTTCGCGAAGGCGAAGGGGAGTTCAAGGCAGTGCGCCGCGCCGAGCCGGCCCTCGTAGGCGGGCGAGGGGAGGTCGAACTGGTACGCCCACACCGGGTTGCCCGATGCGGCCCTCGCCTCGGCCAGCCGGACGGCGGGGACCCGGAACAGCTCGTCCGTGATGAGGTCCATCAGGACGTCGGCGGGCCGGGCGCCCGGTCGGGTGCGCTCGTACGCGGCGTACGCGCCGGGGGCGGCCTCCGTCCCGAAGGTGTCCGCGATCCGGTCGGTCACCTGCTCGCGGTCGGCGGCGGCGTGGCCCTCGTCCAGGGCGAAGCCGAAGTTGGCCTCCTCGCGGGTCCAGCCGATCATCACCTCGATACCGGCGGCGGCCCCGTGCAACAGGGCCTCGGCCGGGTGGCGGTGGAGGGTGACGCCGTCGATGACGGGGAGGAACGGTGTCGGCCAGTAGCCCCAGCGCATCGTCCGGGCGAAGAGTCCGCCGCCGGCGCCGATCAGTGCGGGCCAGGGCAGGGAGCGCAGCTCGGCCAGGGTCTTGACCCCGGCGATCTCCAGGAAGGCGGCGGTGCGCTCCGCGTAGACGTCGGGGGTGGGGAGGTCGAGCCCGAAGGGCGGGCTCATCAGGATCACCCGCCGGATCAGGCCCTGGGTTTCGGGGAGTCCGGCGAGGGCGGCGGTGGACACGGCCCCGCCGGACTGGCCCGCGACGGTGATGGAGTCCGGGTCGCCGCCGAAGGCCGCGATGTTCTCCTGGACCCAGCGCAGGGCGGCCAACTGGTCGGTGAGCCAGTGGTTGGCGCCGCTGCCCTCGCCGAAGTGGGCCCTGGTGTCGGGCGATTCACGGCTGGAGTTGCCAAAGTCGCCGGGGCTGACGGAGTCGCCGTCGCCTGGGATGCCGTCCGGGTCGGCCTCCGCGCCGGTGTAGAGGTAACCCAGGGGGCCGATGCGGTAGTTGATGCTGACCACGACCAGGTCCCCGTCGCGGGCGAAGGTCTCGCCCGAGTACACGGGAAGCGACCCCGAGCCGGAGACGAAACCCCCGCCGTGGATCCAGACCAGCACGGGACGCCGGGCCCCGTCAGCCGCGGGCGTCCAGATGTCGAGGGTCAGGCAGTCCTCGTCGAAGGGGGGTGATCCGTGCCCACCGAGGACCGGATCCCCGCCCTCCATGTACATCTGCGGGGCGCTGGGGCCGTCGGTGGTGGCGTCACGGGTGCCGCTCCAGCCGGGATGCGGCCGGGCGGGCCGCCAGCGGAGGTCCCCGACCGGGGGCTCCGCGTAAGGCACGGCCCGGAAGACGGTGAGCCCGTCCTCGATCGCGCCGCGCAGTCGTCCTGCGGGCAGGTCCACCACTGCCTGGTCCGGGCCTGGTGTGTGCGCCATGGGCCAATCCTTCCTGGGGCGCGCGCCGAGTGCACGCCGACCCGTCGAGAATATGGCGTGAAATTGGCGAGCGTCAATGTGACTCGATGTTTTGGGATGGCTGCCGGGCGGGCCGGGCTGGGGTGGGCCGGCAGCCACCCGGGCCCGGGTGGGGTCAGGCGGGCCCGCAGCGGGTGGACCCGGGCCGAGCTGGGCCGGGCCGGGCCCGCCCTCACGCCTCGCCCCGGCTCACCCTCCGCCTACATCCAGAGGGTGTCGGTCGCCCTGCGCTCCGCCTCCGTCGCCAGCAAGGGCGCGAACGCCCGCCACAGCAGCAGGCAGGCGCCCGCGGCTGCCAGTGCGCCGCCGGCCGTGTCGGTCAGCCACTGGGCGTGCAGCCAGGTGCGGCTCCACATCATGGCGACGGCGTACCCGGTGCCGACGACCCACCACCAGCGCCGAGCGGCGCCCGGCGGGAACAGCACCACGGCCACGGCGATCACCAGGGCCACGGCGCTGAAGACCTGTCCGGAGGGGTACGAGCCGTCGTTGACCAGAACCCAGGTGTACAGGGGCCGGGGCCGGTCGGCCAGCTGCTTGAGGGGCAGCACCACGAGCATGCTTCCCGCGATGGCCGTGGTGAAGACGAAGAGCGCCGACCGCCAGCGGCCGTACATGCACAAGCAGCCCATCAGCATCAGGGGCAGGATCGTGCCCAATGGGCCGCCGAGGCGGTCGAGCACGGTGGCGAACCCGGTGGCCGGATCGCCGGGCGAGCCGTCCATGGAGGCGGCCCAGGAGTCGTCGAGGCCCTGGAAGAAGGGCCGTTCGTCCATGCGGATCAACAGTCCGATCAGCAGGGGCAGGAGGATCAGCACCACGCCGGCCGCGAGGGTGTGGCGGGGCGGCGCGGCGGGCGTCCAGTGGTGTGCCGGCTGGACGGCGAGCGGGGGCTGTTCGGGGGAGGGGGAGGGGGAGGAGGTGGGGAAGGGGGCGGGGGGACGTGGCATGGCGGGCCTTTCGCGGTCGCCTCCCGGGGTGGTGGGGGCACGCGGGAGAGCGGTGTGCGGACGTGAGGCGGATCTGGGGAAGCAGTCCGGACGGGGCGGGTCCGGAGGCGGGGCCGCAGGAGTGGCGCGGGCCCGGCGGGTGGGTGGCTTCGGGGCCACCGCCCGGCGACGGGGTCGCCCGGTTACGGGGTCGTCGCGCTGCGGCACGGAGTATTGCGGAAGCGTGGCCGCCGCCACAAGGGCAAGAGGGTTTCCGGTCACGGCAGGGCTGGTCAGTGGCTGTGGATACGTGGTTACACGTGCCCTGCTGGGCATTCGTCGACCGGTCACGATCTGGGAGGCGACTCGCGCCGACCCTTGGCGGGAACGTGGATTGGGTGCTACACAGTGTCCAAGCACCGGAAGTGACACGTGTAACAACATCGCGTTAACCGCATCGCGCCAACCGCACCGCGCTCATCGCACCACGTGGATCGTGCAGTTCACCCGTCGCACCGCGACACGTGAACAGCACGTCGGCAGGGCAACGGCGAAACGGCGTCTTCCCCCTCTCCGCACCCCCCCTCTCCGCACCCTCCCCGTACCGCCCCACCGCACCGCCTTCCCCCGCACCGTCTTCCCCGCACGCACCCGCACCGCCCTCCGGCGCTGCCCCGGTCCTCCCGCGGTCCGCCCTGTGCGCCGCACCCCGGCGGCACCGCCGGGCCGCACGCCGCCTCGCTGCGGAAGCTCACTGCCCAAGCGCTCGGCGGCACCTCCCTGCGGCACCTCATGCGGCACCGTCCCGCGTCACCTTCCGGCGCCGTCTTGCTGAGTCACCTCTCCACGCCCCTCCCCGTTCCGTCCCCCGAGGAGTCGTCATGGCCACGAACGAGCTCACCGATCCGCCGCCGTCCGTCCCGGCGGAACCCGAACCTCCCCAGCGACGCGGGCTCCTGCTCCTGTTGCTGGTCGCCAACTCCGCGATGATGGCGGTCTACATGGGCGTCGGTTCCGTCCTGCTGCCCACCCAGATCGCCGAGATCGCGGGCGACGACAAGGTCGCCGTCCTGGGCCTGATCGGCGGCGTCAGCGCGATCTTCGCGACCGCCTTCAATCCGATCGCCGGCGCCCTCTCCGACCGCAGCGGCCGCCGCAACCCCTGGGTGCTGGGCGGGGCGCTCGCCTCGCTCGCGGGCCTCGCCTTCCTCGGCAGCGTCAGTACCGCGCTGCTCGTCGGCATCGGCTGGTGCCTGATCCAGGCGACCATGAACGTCTACCAGGCCGCCGTCACGGCGATCGTGCCCGACCGGGTCCCGGTCGCCCGCCGCGGCACCGCCTCGGCGCTGGTGGGGCTGGGCCTGCCCATCGGCGGCACGGTCGGCGTGCTGATCGCCTCCCAGACCGCCGGGCACCTGCGCATCGGCTACCTCGTCTTCGGCGGGGTCATCGCCGGGGCCGCGCTGCTGCTCACCGCCTTCTGCCGTGACGTGCCGCGCTCCGAAACGGCGGCCGCGGCCGCGACCCCCGCCCCGAAGGGTGCCCAGGTCAAGGCCTTCCTCTCGTCGCTCGGCCACCACGACTTCCGGTGGGCCTTCATAGGCCGGGCCCTGATGGTGCTGGGCTACTTCTCGGTCGTCGGATATCAGCTCTACATCCTCGGCGACCACATCAAGCTCCCCGAAGGACTGACCCCGCCCGCCGCGATGGCGGTGCTCACCCCGGTTTCGATGGTCGCCATGGCCGTCTCCACGGTGGTCGGCGGGATCCTGTCCGACCGCTGGAACCGCCGCAAGGTGTTCGTCGGGGTCTCGGCGGCCCTGGCCGGGCTGGTCATGGTGGTCCCGGTGATCAGTCCGACGTGGACGGGCATGCTCGTCTTCAGCGCCCTCAACGGCCTGGCCTTCGGATGCTTCATGGCCGTCGACACCGCGCTCGTCACCCTCGTACTCCCGCGGGCCGAGGACGCCGCCCGTGACATGGGAGTCCTCAACATCGCGAACGCCGGGCCGCAGATCATCGCCCCGTTCGTGGCCTCCGCGGTCGTCACCGGCCTCGGCGGGTACACCCCGCTGTTCCTGGTCGGCGGCGCGCTCTCCCTGATCGGAGCGCTCGCGATCCTCCCGATCCGCAGCGTGCGCTGATCGGGATCAGCCAGTCCCTTCCCTTCCCCCTTCTTCCTTCCCTTCCCCTTCTCCCCTCTCTCCGAAGGAGCGTTCCGTGCAACGCAAGCGAGTTCTGCCCATGGCCGCCATGCTGCTCATCGCGCCCGCCCTCGCCGGTACGGTGCCTGCCGCCGCGGCCGTGGCCTCGCCGCAGGCCGGGCCGGCCCCCGCCCCCGTGCCCGCGGGCCCGCTGCGGATCCTGCTCACCAATGACGACGGCTACAGCGCCCCGGGCATCCGGATAGCGTTCGATCGGCTGACCGCCGCCGGCTACGACGTCACCATGGTCGCCCCGCTCACCAACCAGAGCGGCGCCGGTACGAAGACGTCGAACGCCCCGTCCCTCAAGGTGAGCCACCCTGAGCCGAAGGTGTGGGCAGTCGACGGCACCCCCGGCGACTCGGTGGCCTTCGGCCTCTCCGAGGTGTTCGAGGGGAAGGCGCCGGACCTGGTCGTGTCGGGCACCAACTTCGGCCCGAACGTGGCCGGTCTGGCCACCCACTCCGGAACGGTCGGCGGCGCCATCGCCGGCCTGGAGGGCGGCGTACCCGCCATCGCCCTGAGCACCGGCGGGGTCGCCGCTCCCGATCCCGTGACCACGGTCAACGCGATGGGCCCCACGCTCGACTTCGCGGTCAAGCTGATCGAGCGACTGCGCCTGCACGCCAGGCCCGGCGCCCCCCTGCTGCCCAAGGGCGTCGGCCTGAACGTCAACCACCCCGTCGTCGGGGCCGACGGCAAGGGCGCCGCGGCCGGGCTGGCGTCGACCTTCCAGGACCCGCAGCCGCTGCTGAAGGCCGACTTCACCGACGCGGGCGACGGCACCTGGAAGGTGGGCGTGAAGGTGGACCTGCGGACCCCGGCCCGCGGCGGTGACGTGGAAGCCGTGAGCGCGGGCAAGATCGCGATCAGTCCGATGAACGCCGACTGGAACACCGGGCCGGCCGACTTCGCCCTCACCGCCGTCCTGATCGCCGGGCTGCGTCCGTAGTACCCGCCGCTCTCCGGGGGCGGGGGGAGGGGCTCGACGCGCTCCGATGTACCCACCGCCCCCGGATCCTTTCGACATGAGGAGTACGGATGCGCTGGCTCTGGACCCGGATGACCCGGGTCCCTTCGGCAAGAACCTCGGCAAGAACCTCGGCAAGACCTTCGGCAAGTCCCTTATTCGGTACGGCACTTGCGCTGACCCTTCTGTTCGCCGCGGCCGTCCCGGTGGCCGCCGCACCGGGTGGCGTCCTGGGCGGCGTCCCGGGTGGCGGGCCCATCGGCGGCCCGGACGGTCATACCCGCCCGGTCGTGACCCTCGCGCAGGGTGCGCTGCGCGGCCGGGCCGACGGCGGGGCGCAGGAGTTCCTCGGCGTTCCCTACGCCGCCCCGCCGGTCGGCGAGTTGCGGCTGAGCGCCCCCCAGGGAGCCGCGGCGCTGGAGCGGGATCCGCGAGGCCGACCGGCAGGCGCCCGCCTGTCTGCAGTTCTCGCCGTTCGGGCTGCAGGATCCCCGGGCGGTCAGCGAGGACTGCCTCTACCTGGACGTGTACCGGCCCCGGGGCGCCCGCACGGACGCCCGGCTGCCGGTGATCCTCTGGATGCACGGGGGCGCGTACAGCCAGGGCACTGGCACCCAGTTCGGCGGCGGTGCGATGGCCGACCTCACCAACAGCGTCGTGATCAGCATCAACTACCGCCTCGGCCAGCTCGGTTACCTGGGACTTCCCGAACTGACCCGCCAGGACGCGCGGCGCTCCGGCTCCTTCGGCCTGATGGACCAGATCGCGGCGCTGCGCTGGACGCGCGAGAACATCGGCGCCTTCGGCGGGAACCCCGGCAACGTGACGATCTCCGGCCAGTCGGCGGGCAGCGGTTCGGTGTGCGCGCTGCTGGCCGCCCCGTCGGCGGCCGGGCTGTTCCACCGGGCCGTGCTGCAGAGCGGCCCGTGCACGCTGCTCCGTACGCCGGACAGCGCGCGGGCCGAGTCCGAGGCACGGGCCTTCGCGGCCCGGGTGGGCTGCGCCGATCCGGCCGTCGTCGTGGCCTGTCTGCGCGCAGCTCCCGGGGCGGCGCTGGTGGACGCGGCCCGCGCGGCAGCGACTTCGGGTCCGGTGTCCGGTGACGGTCTGCTGCCGCAGGAGCCGGCCGCCGCCATCGCGGCCGGGACCTGGAACAAGGTTCCGGTCATGATCGGGAGCACCCGCTCCGAGGACCGCTTCTTCGTCGCGCTGACCCAGCCCGGTCTCACGGAACAGCAGTACACGCAGCAGGTCCTGGCGGGATACGGAGCCGCGGGACCGGAGGCGCTCGCCCGCTATCCGGTGGCGGCCCACGGGTCCCCGTACCTGGCGCTGTCGGCGTTGATGACCGACTCGACCTTCGCCTGTGAGACCGCCGCGACCGCGCGGCTGTTCGCCAGCCAAGTACCCACCTTCGCCTACGAGTTCGACGATCCGGACTCGCCGACGCTGGCCGGTGCGCAGGTACCGGGCCTGGACGAGTCGAACGCGCACAGCGCCGAACTGGCCTACCTGTACGAGTTCACCATGGGCGAGCGACCGCTGACGCCCGTCCAAGTCGCCCTGGCCACCAGGATGAAGCGCTACTGGGGAGCCTTCGCCCGCTACGGCGCCCCCCTGGTCGCGGGTCAGACCCCGTGGCCGGTCACCGGTCCGGCGGGTGCGGTCCTGACCCTCAGCCCGACGGCGACCCGGATCAATCCGGCGTTCGCCACGGACCACCAGTGCGGATTCTGGCAGACCCAGCCGCCCCGGCCGGTCTGAGAAGGGCAGGAGCGGCGGCTCGTCAATGCGGGAACCCGCTGCTCATCCCCTGGAGCGCGCCGGAATTACGGCGGGCACGGGGAGGGTGGCCGCCGCGCCGGATGCCCGACGGGCTCCGGCGTCGGCGGGGTTCCGGGGGCCGGACCGGCCCGCGGGAGGGGGAGTCCGGAGCGTGAGAACGACGGCAGCCCGCGTGGAGTGGATCACGCGGGCTGCCAGCATGCCCGTGCAGGCAACGGTGACCAGGCAAGGCCGTTGCGCAGGCATGAGAGGCAGGAACGTGACTGCTCAGGCTCAAGCAGTGCAGGAAACAGCCCGGTCGCTGCCCTCGCGGCGAGGCTCCGAGGCTGCCGACGGGAACGAGTCGGCGACGCCCGGAGGCCCGGTCCCCGCCAGGCACCCCGGCGGGTCTCCCGGCCGGTCGACCGGCCAGGGCCGGACCGACGCCGAACTCTTGGTGACCGCCTCGGTTTTGCTGGCGGACGCGGCCCTCGCGGCGAAGCAGGCGGGCGCGGAACTGACGGGCGCGCTGACCAGCCGGCGGCTCGGGCTGGAAGCGCTGCGGCGTCCGGGCTGGGCCCTCGGCGCGGCGGTGTCCTGCGTCAAGGCGCTGACCACCGCGTCGGGACTCGGCTTCGGCGCCAATGGCGGGCTGCTCGGCGAACTGGCCCGTACGGCGGGGAACATGACCTATCGCCGCCCGGCAGCGGTGGCCATGGCCGTCGACGCCTTCGCCATGCGGATCAGGGCGATCGCGGCCGACCACCCGAACCTGGACTCACCTCTCGCCAGGCGGCTGACGGACGCCATGGTGGCCGGGAACCGGCTGGAGGCGCTGCGCGCCATGTACGCGCTGACCGAGCGCCTCGGGGTCACGCGGGCCCTGACCACGGCCAGCCCCGTGATCATGGAACTCCTGGCCCTGCTGGGCCTGCTCGACGAGAACCCGGGCAACGACGGCTTCTCCTGGGTCACGCTCGCCGGGGGAGTCCCGGCCACCGACCCGTTCCTCGGGCTGCCGAGCGTCCTGTTGAAGTACCTCAACCCTGGGCCCGGGCGGGCCGAGCGGACGGAGCCGGACTCCATCCTGGCGAAGGTCCTGACCACGTCCTCCAACGACATCGTCAGCTACGTCAACGACATCGGGGCCCTCGGCAACCACGGACTGGTGCTGCTGCGCCGCGTCGAATGCGCCGACGGCGCCGTCCGGTACGTCCTGTTGCTGCCGGGCACGAGCTTCGGGCTGCTCAGCAACAGCACCCCGCAGGATCTGGTGGGCGCCTTCGACGGGATGCTGCGCACCGATACCACGTACACCCGCGCCGCGCGGAAGGTGCTGCTGAGGGCCGGGGTGCCGGCCGGGTCGGAGCTCATGTTCGTCGGGCACAGCCTGGGCGGGCTGACGGCGATGAACCTGGCGGCCGACGTGGAGGTGTCGTCCCACTACCGGGTCACGCACGTGGTCGCCATCGGCTCCCCGATCGACGGCAAGCGGCCCGCCGACCACACCACGCAGGTGATCAGCCTGGTCAACAACCACGACGTCATCCCGATGCTGGACGGGCGGGGACCGGCCTCGCCCAACGACATCCCCGACAGCTGGGTCGAGCTGGCCTGGCTGGACGAGTCGTACGACTATCCCCTTTCGCATGCTCCGCAGGCCTACTCGGACACGTTGCGCGGGGCCATGGCGGACCACCGGGAGCGGGTCAACAAGCTGATCGGCGCCTACGACGGCGAGATCGTCGGCAACCAGCCCTACATGCTGCGCGACAAGTAGCCCGCACCGCCCCGACCTGCAGCGACCCGACCCGAAGAGACTCGAGGCAGCCTCAACCGACCTCACGCGAGCTCGAGTCAAGTGATCCCGAGGGAGACCTTCCGATGGCTTCTGCCGACAGTACGACCAAGGCGGTGCGGCGCCCCGCGAGCGCCTGGCCCCTGGAGAACGCCGTGTTCAGCGCGGCCATGGCCGCCCAGCGCCTGCCGTGGACGGATGCCCCCGCCCGCGCGCTGGGCCTGGACGCACTGACCCGGGACGGGGTGGCGCGGTCCTTGCTGGCGCACCTGCGGCGCACCCGCTCCGGGCGGCCGGTCCGGCTGCGCACGCCGTTCGGGGACTTCCTCGTACCGCTGACCCCCGCCGAATCCGAAGCCCTCCTCGACCGGGCCGGTGACGAGGGGGTGCTGGAGCCTCCGGTCGGGCTCACGGCGGGTGGGCGCCGGTACGGGCTGCCCCCGCACCCGGAGCCGCGCACGACCCCGTACGCGACCCCGCGCCGGGACCTCGCCGCACCGGACGGGGACCTGTCCGCCCACGTGGGCCGGGCCGTGGAGGAGGCGATCGGCGCCCGGCGCACGGACGGCACCCTGGAGTGGCAGGACTGGCACCGCACGATGATGCGGCTGAGCCGGCGCCTGGTCCTGGGCAACGAGGCCGCCGAGGACACCCTGCTGAGCGAGCTCATCGCCCGGTCGCAGGCCTCCGGCGCCGCCACGGCGGACCGCAGGGCCCGCGAGGACCTGGCCGCGGCCCTGCGGCGGCGGCTGGCCCCGTACCTGGAGACCCCGTACCTGGAGACCCCGGACCCCGCCTCCCCCGTCGGCAGGCCGGTCGCGCCGGACACCGCCGGCGCCGCTGCCGACGCCGGGGCCGCGGTGCATGCCCTCGCCCTGGTTTCGCAGGCCGCCACCACGGTCGCCCTCCAGGCGCTGGCCCTGCACACGCTGGACCCGGCGGTCGCACCGGAGGACTCCGTGGACCGGGCGCTGCGCCGCTACCCTCCGGTGGCCGCCGCCGTGCACCGGGTGAAGGCCCCGTTCGTATGGGAGGGCCTCGCGATCGACGCGGGGACGGAGATCCTGTGCGCACCGGGCTGGCTGGAGCCGCCGCAGGACGCCGCCCTCCCCGGCGCCTGGCCGTCGGCGCTGTGCGGAGCACCCTCGGACTGCGCGGCGACACGGTTCGCGGCGCTCGTCGCCGCGGAGATCGTGCGCGCGGTCACGGCGGCCGCGCGGCCGTTCGTCGTCTCCCCGTGCCTGACCGCCGCCCGGCTGCCCGCCACGCTCGATCCGCGGTCCCTGCTCGTGTCGGTCGGGGAACTCACCGGGCGCCCCGCCGGAAGGCGGGTGCCCACCGCGGTACCGGCCCCGGCGCACGACTGCACACCCGCGACCTACGGAGTCCTGACGCGGGCCAGCGCGGAGCGGCTGGAGGCGCACGCCCGGACCCTCGCGGCCTGCGCCCAGGATCCCGGCTGGAACGAGGACGAGGCGGGCGAGGAGTTCCGCATGGTGCTGATCGGCCACGCCGAACGCTGCGCGCGGGCGGCCGACGGCGTGCGGCGGGCAGCGGACCGGCTGGAGGGCTGAGAAGAAATGACCAGCCCCACCCCCGGATCCCCGTCCGCACCACGTCCGGACCGTGCGGCGGTGCTGGCCGGGCTCGGCGCCCACGTGCCCGCGCGGGTCCTCACCAACGGCGAACTGTGCGGGGAGCGGCCGGTCGGCGACGAATGGATCCGCACCCGCATCGGCGTGGGCAGCCGCCGCATCGCCGACGGGGAGGCCACCGTGGACCTGGCCGTACGGGCCGGCCGGCGCGCGCTGATCTCGGCCGGCGCGCGCGGGACCGGCGGTGCGGGCGGCAGGCGTGCCGCGGCCGACGCGGTCGTCCTGGCCACCATCTCCCCGGACCGGCTGCTGCCGGCGGGCGCTCCCGAGGTGGCGGCGCGCCTCGGGCTCGGCACCGTACCGGCGTTCGACCTGGGGGCGGGCTGCAGCGGCTTCCTCTACGGCCTGAGCGTGGCGACGTCGATGATCGTCGCGGGGACCTTCGACAGGGTCCTGCTGATCGCCTCGGACGTCTTCAGCGCCTTCCTCGACCCGGGGGACTGGCTGATGTCCGCCATCTTCGGCGACGGGGCCGCGGCGGTTGTCCTGCGCGCAGGCAGCGCCGAAGAGCCGGGCGCGTTCGGGCCGTTCGACCTGGGCAGCGACGGTTCGCAGGCCGACCTGCTGGAGATCCCGGGCGGCGGCGCGCGGGCGCGCAAGCGTGCGCTGGCGGATCCGGCCGCCGAGGTGCCCTCGCCCTACTTCCGGATGGACGGGCCCGCCGTGCGCAAGCAGGCGGTCGTGGGCATGTGCGATTCGGTGACCCGGGCCCTGGACCGGGCCGGCTGGTCGCTCGCGGACCTGGACGCGCTGGTCGCGCACCAGGCGAACCAGCGGATCCTGGACGGCATCGCCGACGAGCTCAACCTGCCCCCGGGGAAGGTCCTGTCGCACATGGAGGCCTACGGGAACACCGCGGCGGCCTCGGTACCCGTACTGCTGGCGCAGGCGTCCGCCGCCGGGACGCTCACACCGGGCCTGCGGGTGGCACTGACCGCGTACGGCGCCGGACTGGCCTGGGGGTCGACCACCTTGGTCTGGCCCGAGGTGCGGTCGGTGACGGAGGGGGACTGAGGAGGATCGAAGAGGACCGGTCGGGTTCCTTGGCGACAGGCGACAGGTCCTCGGACCGGGGGCTACCAGAAGGGCGTCCCGCGCCGCCGCCGATCCCGGTCCACCAGGGCCTGTACGGCGTGCTGCGCCTCGGCGCACAGCGACTGGGCCGCTGCCGTACGGGCGCCGAAGGAGGTGGGCCGGGGCGGCGCCGGGATCGGCTCGCCCACGGTGACGAGCCACTTCGAGGGCAGCGGGAAGACCGGCGTCAGCGGAAACCAGGGGAGGTCGAACAGGCGCGCCAGGGCCGGGATCTGACCGAGCCTGGGGTACGCCTCCTCGGCGCCGACGATGGACACCGGGACGACGGGTGCACCGGCCCGCACGGCGGTCACCGCGAATCCGGGGCTGAACGGGCGCAACCGATAGCGCTCGCGGAAGGGTTTTTCGAGACCGGCGGTCCCTTCGGGAAACACCCCGACGAGTTCGCCGGCGTTCAGGTGTTCCAGTCCCAGCAACGGGTCCAACGGAAAGGCGCCGTTCTTTCGGGCGTAGGGGCCGAGGACCGGAAATCGGAAGGTCACCGGCGCCGCGGGAAAATGCGGGGTGCGATTCAGATTCCGTGCGAGCGCCTTCATGAGGATGAAGCCGTCGAGGCCCCAGGCGCCCGAGTGGTTGGCGACGAGCACCGCGGGCCCGTCCGCCGGGATGTTCTCCCAACCAGCGCTCTCCAGGCGGAAGTAGTCGTCCATCAGCCAGTCGAGCAGGTGGTCCCACGCACCCTCGCCGGCCTCGCCGAGCCGTTCCCTCGCATACCTGAGCTCGGCGCCGCCGACCTCGATCACATCGGTCACGCTTTCCGACACAAGTAGTCTCCGATTTCACATTTCGAGTCAATGGGAAGAGGTCAAGAAGCAGATTTTTGAGTAATCGTCCGGTCGTGATATTCCTCTGGGCATCCCTTTCCTCGCCGGTTGTCGTAGTCACGTTGCTGCAATGGCCGGAATATCGCAAATGAGAGCTGCCGTGACCACTTCCGCACCCGAATCCGTGATGGACCTGATCAGCGAAATCCTCGTCGGAACGTTCGAGGTCCCCGCCGACGAAGTGACGCCGGACGCCCTCATGCGGGATCTGCTGACCGACTCGCTCATGGTGGTGGAGATGGCCATCGCCGTTCACGAGGCGCTGGGCGTCAAGGCCGACGAGGAGGAGCTGAAGGACACCACCCTCGCCCGGTTCGCCGAGGTCCTCGAAGCGCGGCGGACCGTGCGTTGACCAGGCGACCCGAGGTCGTCGTGACCGGGCTCGGCCTGGTCACGCCGGCCGGCCGCGACCGGGACACCACCTGGGAAGCGGTCCGCGCGGGCCGCCCGACCTCCGCCACCGATCCCGCGCTGGCGGGACTCCCCGTCTCCCTCAGTTGCCGGGTACCGGAGCTGGACCACCCGGTCCTGCGCTTTCGCGGAGCGGCCAACCTGGACCCCGTCGACCGCTTCGGCCTGGTGGCCGTCGCCCAGGCGCTCGACCATGCCGGACTCGATCCCGCCGCCTGGGACGGCAGCCGGGTCGCCCTCGTCACCGCCGGGTCCGTGGGCGGTGTCCTGACCCAGGACAAGGCCCTTGCCCGGATGGCGGAGCTCGGACCCGGGTTCGTCTCCCCGTACTTTCTGCCCGGCTATCTGGTGAACATGGCGGGCGCCAACATCGCCCTGCGGTTCGGAGTGCGGGGTCCCTCGTTCTTCTCCTCCAGCGCCTGCGCCTCGGGCACCGTGGCGATCGGCCTCGCGCGCGACCTCCTGACGACCGGCCAGTGCGACATCGCCCTCGTCTGCGGGGCCGACGCCCCGCTCACTCGCCTCACGGTGACCGGCTTCACCCAGATGGGAGCCCTCTCCGGCACCGGGTCGCGCCCCTTCGACGCGACCCGCGACGGTTTCGTCGCCGCCGAAGGTGCGGGCGCGCTGGTCCTGGAACGCCCCGAGCACGCCGCCGCCCGCGCAGCCCGGCCCCTCGCCAGGCTCATCGGATACGCCGCCACCACCGACGCCCACCACCTGGTGTCGCCGCACCCCGAGGGCCGCGAAGCCGAGCGGGCCAGCCGCGCCGCCCTCGCGGACGCCGGCATCGCCGCCCGCGAGGTGGACCACGTCAACGCGCACGGCACCTCCACCCGGCAGAACGACGGCGTCGAAGCCGGCGTCCTGCGCCGGGTGTTCCCGCACCGGCCGCCCGTCACCTCGGCCAAGGGAGCCCTCGGCCACACGCTCGGTGCCTGCGGGACCATCGAGGCGGCGCTCACCGTGCTGGCGCTCGCGCAGGACACGGTGCCGCCCACGGCCGGGCTCACCACGATCGAACCCGGTCTGGACATCGACGTGGTCGCGGGCACGGCCAGGGACCACAAGTCCTCGGTGGCGGTCAGCAACTCCTTCGGATTCGGAGGGCACAACGCGGTGGCCGTACTCGCGCGCGTCTGAAGGCGCACCGGAAGCAGGAGAGGGCGCCCACCCGAGGCCGGGGGGCGCCCGCTTCCGTACCGGTACGGCTACCGCGCGCCCGCCGAGGCGTGGGACGGCTGCGCGGAGATCCCGGTCCCGTCCGCCGGCGTCGGCAGCGCCTGCCCGGGATCGAGCTGGGCCTCCATCTCGTCGAGGGCGCTGCGCACCGCCGCGATCCGCAGCCGCAGTTCGTCGGCCGGGTCCGGCACGTCCGCCCGGGACGCCCTGCGCGCGGCCTTCTCGCTCTCCTCCTCCATCTCGCGGGCCTCCTCAAGGGCGTTGAGGACCACGCCGATCAGCACGTTGACCAGGACGAAGGAAGCGAAGAGCACGTAGGACGCGTAGTAGAGGATGCTGAAGGGGGAGACGGCCAGCCCGGCGTGCACGGCGTCGCCGAGTCCGTCGAGCGTCATCAGGAGGAACAGGGTCAGCCCGGCCCGGCCGATCGAGCCGTAGTGCGCCGGGTCGTGGCCCGCGAAGCTGATCCATCCGATCATCGCGTAGATGTAGATGATCAGGGCTCCCACGAACAGGAAGCTGACCGTACCGGGCAGGCTGCGGCCCACGGCGACCAGCAGGATCCGCAGCTGGGGCATGAACCGCGCGGTGCGCAGCACGCGTGCCAGCCGCAGCAGCCGCAGCAGGGTGGTGTTCTCCCGCAGGAACGGGATGAAGGCCGAGGAGACGACCAGCAGGTCGAACACGTTCCAGGGATCGCGGAAGAAAGCTTTCGGCCGGTCCGCGTGCGCGCCCAGCCGGATCAGCATCTCCAGGGAGAAGGCGATCACACAGAATCGTTCGGTCGTGGTGAGGACGGAGCTGTACTCGGCGGACAGGCCGCTGTACGTCTCGATGCCCAGCAGCGCGGCGTTGAAGAGGATCACCGCGAAGACGGTGAGGGAGAACGCGGGTGCCTCACACACGTCACGGCAGCGCGCGGCGAACCTCTCGCGTCCGGTCTCCACCGCGGTCGGGTCTGTCATCGTGCTCCCTCGTACAGCCGCCGGAGGGCCCGGCCCCCACCTGCCGGCCTGCGCCGCGACGGAGGGATGAGGCCGCCGGGGCAGTGATCATATTCCGCGTCGTGTAACGCCCGACGGCCGGATTCGAGACGCCCTGCACCGCCACATCGCCCGATCGGGGCACGTCATGGATCCGGTGACCGCCACCTGAGACGCCCTGGTCGTCGAGCAGGATGGGTTCATGACGAGTCATGAGAGCGGGACCGCGCAGGCATGGGCGGCGCTGGGCGGGGCGGACGGGCTGGCGGAGCGGGTCGGGTACCGGGGCGCGAGCGGTCTGGCGGACGCGCCGCTGCCCGTACGGGAACTCGCGCGGGCCACGGTGGGCGTCTGCGCGCTGGCGGCGGCCGAACTGGCCGCGGTACGGGCCGGGGGCCGGCCGCGGGACGTGGCCCCCCTGGTCGTGGACGAAGGGGCCGTGGCCACGGCGTTCGTCAGCGAGCGCCACCTGTTGGTCGACGGGCGGGCGCCGGTGTCGTTCGCACCGCTGTCCGGTTTCTGGCGGGCCCGCGACGGATGGGTGCGGACGCACGCGAACTACCCGCACCACGAGGCCGCACTGGTCCGCGTACTGGGATCGGCCACCCCCGAGGGCGTGGCGGCGGAGATCTCCCGGCGGGCGGCCGCGGAGGTGCAGGAGGCGCTCTACGCGGCGGGCGGACTGGCGGTGGCCGTGGCCCCGGCGTACGGAGCGCCCCAACCGCTCGTGGACGTCACAAGGTCGGGCGGCCGGGGGCGTGACCTGGGGCCGGGCGCCGCCCCCTCGTCGCCGCCGCTGCACGGGGTACGGGTACTGGACCTGACCAGGGTCATCGCCGGGCCGGTGGCCACCCGGACCCTCGGACTGCTGGGCGCCGACGTGCTGCGGATCGACGCGCCCGGGCTGGCGGAGTCGGACGACGCCTACGCCGACACCGGGTTCGGGAAACGCTCCGCACTGCTGGACCTGGGCGCCACGGCGGACCGCTCGGTCTTCGAGGGGCTGCTCGACGCGGCCGACGTGGTGGTGACGGGCTACCGGCCGGGCGCGCTGGAGCGGTACGGGCTCGGGGCGCGGGAACTGCTGGCGAAACGGCCGGGGCTGGTGGTGGCGGAGCTCTGCGCCTGGGGACGGCAGGGCGCCTGGTCGGGGCGCAGGGGCTTCGACTCGCTGGTCCAGGCGGGCTACGGGATCTCCGCGGCGTACGGGGACGAACACGGCCCCGGGGTGTTGCCGGCGCAGGCGCTGGACCACGGAACGGGGTACCTGATGGCGGCCGGTGTCCTACGGGGCCTCGCGGAGGGCGGCGGGACGTCGATGCGGTTCTCCCTCGCCGGAACGGCGTCCTGGCTGGCCCGGGACCTGCCGGCCGCCGCCGGGGCTCCGCCGGAGCCGGAGGGCTACCGCCCGGAGCCCTGGCTGCGGGAGACGCAGTCGGGCTACGGAACGCTGCGGTACGCCGCTTCGCCGCTCGGGGCCGGCGTATGGGGCGGCGGGGACTGGAGCGGGGGCCCGTCCCGGTGGGGGACGGACCGGCCGGTCTGGCTCTGACCCGGAGCGGGCATTGGGCGGGCACCGAGCGGCCCCGGCCGGGATGTCCGGCCGGGGACCGCAGTGCACGGGCGGTCCAGAAGTCCAGAAGATCTGGAAGGTCCAGAAGCCCGGAGTCCTAGAAGTAGACGTTCCAGGTCACGTTGACCGAGGACGACTTGCCCGCCGCGTCGGTCACGGTGATGGTGCTGCCGCCGAAGCCCCAGTTGGTGGGGGAGCCGGTGATGACACCCGTGGCCGGGCCGACGCTCAGGCCGGCGGGCAGCCCCGTGGCCCTGAAGGCGTAGGGCCTGGTCCCGCCGGTGACCTGGAGGGCGAGGCTGACGGGCTTGCCGATGTAGACGACCTGGTTGCCGGGGTTCACCAGGACCGGGGCGGTACCGGTGCCCGTGGTGAGCGTCCAGGAGAACGTGGCCGAGCCGGTCCTGCCCGCGCGGTCGGTGGCGGTGACGGTCACGTTGGAGGTCCCGGCCGTGGTCGGAGTACCGGTGATCGTGCCGGTGGAGGAGGCGATGGCCAGGCCGGCCGGGAGGCCGGTCGCGGACCAGGTGTAGGGGGCGGTGCCGCCCTCCGCGCTGTTCTTCAGCTCGACCGCGGTCCCCACGACGCCGCTCTGGGCGGAGACGGCGGAGACGGTCACACTTCCGGGCTGCGGGCTCGAAGTGACCAGGGTGGCGCCGAACTTGGCCAGTGCCTCGTTGACGGGCTGGAAGATGGTGAACTTCTCACCGCTGCCCGAGGTGCAGGTGGCGCTGCCGCCGCCGGAGTGCAGCCCGACCGCCTTGCCGCCGGTCGCGGTGACGTAGGACCCGCCGGAGTCGCCGCCGGCCGAACAGGCGCTGGAGTAGGACAGCCCGTCGACGACCACGTTGCCGTAGTCCACGCTCTGGTTGACCTTGGTGACGTCGCCGCAGCGCATCCCGGTGGTCCGACCGGAGCGGCATATCGCCGTTCCGACGAGGACGTCGGCGCTGCCGGTGACGGTGACGTCGCCCTGCCCGAAGCCCGAGACGGTGGGAACGACGTTCCAGCCGGGCTGGTCCACGTCCACGATGCCCATGTCGCCCTCTTGGGCGTTGACGCTGCCCACGCCGTTCTTGTCGGACGTGCCCACCCGGGTCCCGTCCTTGCCGTAGGCCGCCTGGTCGGCGTCGTTGGTGCAGTGCCCTGCGGTCAGGAACGCCTTGGTGCCCCCGCTGGTGCGGGTGACGGGGAAGCCGATGGAGCACGGGCTCTCGGTACCCGGAATCCACTTCTCGCCGCCGACCACGTCCGACTGCTGGCGCGGGGCGTCCGAGGTCTCGCTCACGTGGACGATCGCACCGAGCGCGCCGATCCTGGCGACGAAGGCGTCGGTGGACGCGTCGCGCGCCGACCGGTTCACCGTGACGTCGATGCGGTTGTTCCGGGCGTCCGGACCCCAGGAGACCACGCCCGGGACGCCGGCGCCGATCTCGCTCCGGACGGTGCGGGCGGCGGCGTCCAATTCGGCGCGGCCGTAGCGGACTTGGTGGGCTACCGTGCCCGCCTCCCGCACCAGCTCCGCGTCCGGGGCGGTCCTGACCGCCGCGTTCAGCCGCCCGGTGGAGGCGTCGAACCACATCCCCGAGACCCGGTCGCCGACTCGGCCCCGGACGAGGGTGGCGGCCCGGTTCGCCGCATCCTCGGCCTCGACGCGGTCGCGCACTTGGGCGGCGGTGAGGTGGAAGTCGCGCTGCATGGCTTGGAGTACCAGCGGGGACACGGACGGTCCGGGCCGCGCCGCCTGCCCGCCGGGGGTGGCGTGTGCGGGCAGGGCGCCCAGACCGCCGAGGACGACGGCAGCCGTAACGGAGGCCCACAGGGACCTGCTTGACAGCTTGTTCGACAGATTTCGCCCGGAAATCCCTTCATGGGGGGTGTACCGGAGGGGTAGGCCGGTACCTGCGGGGAGCTCGGCCGGCTCGGGAGCTCGTCCCACCCCTGGAGCCCGTATGCGAGGGGAGCCGCACAACCGGGCTCGGGGGTGGCCAACAGAGTGGTCCCGGGGCGTCGTTGGGAGCATCGGGGAAATCCCTTGCGCGGCGAGCCGTCCCGGCCCGGCCGTTGTCACCTGGCCGACCGGCGCCTACCGTGCCCACTCGTGAGGCCGGACACGGAGATCGAGGGCAACACCCGCGCCCCGGTGGGTACATACCCTGCGGGCGTGGAAGCCGACGCGGGCGTGGGAGCCGACGCGGTCGCGCGCGTCGTCGCGGTGCTGGAACGCGAAGGGCGGGTCTTGCTCGCCGGGCCCTGGGGCGCCGGCAAGACGACCCTCCTGGAGCAGGTCCTGCGAACCCTGTCCGCCCCGCCCGACCCGCGCGACGGCCCCGCCCGCCCCCACGGGCCCGGCCGGACGGTGCTGCGCGTCACCACGGTCGAAGGCGACCAGGAGCACGCCTTCGGCGCGCTCGCGCAGATGCTCACCCACTGCACCGCGGCCGACCGCGCCTCGCTCTCACGCACCCAGGCCCGGGTGATCCACCGGATCCTGGACCGCAGTACCGAGGACCGCTCGACGCGTCCGCGCAACTGCCCGCCCGGATCGCG
This sequence comes from Streptomyces sp. GL_140, assembly GCF_057834465.1. Lineage (NCBI taxonomy): Bacteria > Bacillati > Actinomycetota > Actinomycetes > Kitasatosporales > Streptomycetaceae > Streptomyces > Streptomyces sp. GL_140. The sequence goes on along the minus strand of NZ_CM174404.1, from coordinate 642,179 downwards.
GTGACCGCGCTGCTCGGCGCGGGAGAGCGGATCCTGTCCGTGGACGGCGCGCAGTGGCTCGATCCGGCCAGCGCCGACGTACTCGGCTACGCGCTGCGCACCCTCGCGCCCGGGCGGCTCGCCGCGATCGTCACCGAACGCGTCCAGGGCCGGGCGCAGGCCGCCGCACGACTGCTCGCAGGGCATCCCACCCAGATCGACGTTCCCCCGCTCGACCCCGAGGGGACGGCAGCCCTGCTCTGCGCCGACGGCCTGCCCATCCGGTGGGCCGGGCCGCTGCAGAGCCACTGCGGCGGCCACCCGCTGCTGACTTCCCTGTCCTGCAAGGGCACTCGCGGCCCTTCCCGCGTCGGAGCTCCGGCGGCCCGCCATGCCCGCTCAGACGGTCGACGCGGCCGAGGCCTGGCTGCGGGCCACGCTGTCCGCGCCCGCCCGGCACACCCTGATGCTGGCCGCCCTGACCAGCCGCCCCACGCTGCGCCTCCTCCTGCGGGCGGGCGGCTCCGACGCCGAGGAACACCTGGCCCAGGCCCACGCAGCCGGAGTGCTACGGGCCGGCCCGGCGACCGTCAGCCCGGCCCTGGCGGGCCCGGCCGACGCGGGTCCGACGATGCAGGCCGCCGCGACCACCGCCCGCGAAGCGGGTGAACGGGCACTGGCCGCCGAACTCTTCCTGCTCGCCGCCGAGATCACCCCGCCGACCCGGACCGCCCTGCGCATCCGGCGGCTCTCCTGCGCCGCCCAGGAAGCGGCCTGCGCGGGCTCCGTCGACATCGCCCGGCAGGCGGCCGACGCCCTGACCGCGATCCGGGCGGACCCCGCCGAGCAGGTCACCGCCCTGCTGGCCCTCGTCGACGCCCACGGCCAGGCCCTGGCCGGCCTGGAACCCCTGCTGGCCCGCTGCCGGGAACTGGCGGCGGGCCACCCCGAGCTGCTCGCGGCCGTGGAGCTCCGCGCCGCGATCGCCGCCAACATCGCACACGGAGCCCCCGGCCGGGCCCTGCGCGCGGCCACCCGCGCCGCCGAGCTGGCCGAGGTCGGCGGCCACCGCCCCCTGCAGGCCGCCGCCCTGACCATGCGGGCCCGCATGGAACGGGTCCTCGGCGCCGCCGAAGCGCCGGACACCCTCACCCTGGCCCTGGCCCTCGGGATCCCCGCCCAGCACTTCGGCATCCGCAACAGCGCCCAGTACCTAGCCGCCCGCCACGGCGTCTTCGACGACCGGCTGGGCGAGGCCCGTGAGTGGCTCGTGGAACTCCTGGCCCTCGCGGAGCACGAGGGCGAGGCCGAGGACCTGGTCGACGTCTGGCGCAGCCTCGCCGAAGTCGACACCCGGCTCGGCGCGTGCGCCCCCGCGCTCGCATGGGCCGACCGGGCCGTACGGCTGTCCACCACCGCCGGCCTGTCCATGGGGCCCGCCTGGTACACCGCCGCGCTGACGCAGAGCGCCGCCGGGTCCTTCGCAGCCGCCCTGCGCACCGCCGCCTGCGGAGCCCGTGCCTCGCAGGAGGAGGGTGACGGGCTGTACGTCTCGCGGAACCTCTGGGTCATGGGCGCGGTCCAGCTCCACACCGGGGACGCGGCCGGCGCGGTGGTCTCGCTCACGGCCGTCGCCGAAGCGGAGAAGCACGCCCCGGAGCCCGAGCTCAGCCCGGTGGCAGCGGGAAGGCCTCCGCGGGGGGTCACCGGGTCCCCGGAGCGGACCCCGTGCAGGACGTGCGCCAGTACCTCCGCGCCCCGCACCACCCGCGGCCCCGGCCGGTTGAAGTACGCGGGCCCGTCCAGCACCCACACCCGGTCGTCGCGCACCGCGGGCAGCTCCGCCCACCCCGGCAGCGAAGTGAGCAGGTGCCGTTCCGCCGCGGTGCGCCGCGGGTCGAACCCGCAGGGCAGCAGGAGCAGTACGTCAGGCCGCGCGGCCCGGACGGCCTCCCACTCCATGGGCCGGGTGTGCTCGCCCGGCGAGGCGATGAGCGGCTGCCCGCCGGCGGCCGTGATCTGCTCGGGCACCCAGTGCCCGGCGGGCCACAGCGGATCCAGCCACTCGATGGCCACCACCCGCGGCCGGGGCCGGTCCGCCGTCGCCTCGCGCACCGCGTCCAGCCGGGCCCCTAGCGCTGCCCGGCGGGCCCGTGCGATCGCGGGCACCCCCAGCAGCTCGCCGACCCGGACCAGGCAGTCCAGTACGTCGTCCAGGGTGCGCGGCTCCAGGCTCAGCACCCTGGGGCCGCCGTCCAGCACGCGCACCGCCCGGCGGGCGCCCTCGTAGGAGACGGCACACACGTCGCACAGGTCCTGGGTCAGCACCACGTCGGGGTCGAGCGCGGCCAGCGCGTCCGTGTCCAGGGTGTACAGCGAGGAACCGCGGTGTGCGGAGCCGCCCACCGCGTCCGAGATCTCCCGGCTGCTCAGGGTGTCCGCGGGGAAGTCGGCGGCGGTCACCACCGGTACGCCGGCCACGGCCTCCGGCGGCCAGTCGCACTCGTGGGTACGGCCCACCAGATCGGCCGAGAGCCCCAACTCGGCCACGATGTCGGTGGCGGCGGGCAGCAAGGAGACGATGCGCATGTCTCCGACCCTAGAGGGCTGTCCTCAGAGGGCGTGTCTTGTCGACCAGGGCACGAGCTGGCGTCTGACTGAATTTCCAGTCAGATAGGATCCGGTGCCCATGACGACAGAACGCCCTGCTACCGCCCCCCATCTCCACGCTCTGGCCGCCGACGACCCGCACGAGGTCGGCGGTTATCGCGTTGTCGCACGGCTGGGTGCCGGCGGGATGGGACGCGTCTACCTCTCGTACACCCCGGGCGGACGTCCGGTGGCGCTCAAGGTCGTCCGGCCGGAACTCGCGGGGGACCCCGAGTTCCGCCTCCGCTTCGCCCAGGAAGTGGCCAGCGCCCAGCGCATCCACGGGCTCTACACCGCCCAGGTCGTCGACTCCGGAGTCGACGCCGCCACGCCCTGGCTGGCCACCACCTACGTGCCGGGCCCCTCGCTCCAGCAGGCAGTGAACCGGTACGGACCCCTGCCGCTGCGCACCGTGCTCCTCCTCATCGCCGGCATAGCCGAGGCGCTCCAGGAGATCCACCGCGCGGGTGTGGTCCACCGCGACCTGAAGCCCGCCAACGTCCTGATCGCGGCCGACGGGCCGCGCGTCATCGACTTCGGCATCGCGCGAGCCGCCCACGCCAGCCAGCTCACCAGTACCGGACTGCGCATCGGCTCGCCCGCCTTCATGGCCCCCGAACAGGCCCTGGGCCGGGCGGCCACCCCGGCGACCGACGTCTTCGCGCTGGGCGCGCTCGCCGTGTACGTGGCCGGCGGCACGCCGCCGTTCGGCGAGGGCCCCGAATCCTCCTCCCTCTACCGGGTGGTGCACGAGGAGGCGGACCTCGCCCGGGTCCCGGACGGGCTGCGGCAACTGCTCGGGCACTGCCTCGCCAAGACCCCGGAGCACCGGCCGACCACGGCCCAGGTGATCGAGGCCGTGCGCAACCACCCCGCGGTCGGCGGGCAGCTGCGCTTCGCCGACGACTGGCTGCCGCAGCAGGTCAGCAGCGAGGTCCTCCGCCGCGCCGACCTGCCGGTGGCACCCGCCACCGGGCCCACGGCCCATCCCGCCACCGCGCTCCTCACGGCCTTCGAGTCGGCGCACACCATCGCGGCCCCGGGAACCTTCCAGCCCCACGGGCATGGGTATGAGCACGAACACGGGCACGCTGCGGGCAGGGAGCCGGTGTTCCCGCCCTCGTCCCCGGCCCCGTTCCCCTCCGGGGCGGCGTCCCCGTCGGGGCCCCCGTCGCAGCCGTCGGCGCCCGCGCCGTCCCGTGGCCGCAGACGGGAAGGGTCCGGACGGCGGACCGGGATCCTGGCGCTGCTGGTCGTCGCCGCGCTGCTCGCCGGGGCCGCGGGTGCGTTCGTACTGCTCGACGGGGATCCGGATCCGGGAGCCGGGGACGAGGACTTCACCGATGCCGCAGCGCCGGTCTCCACCCCGAGTCCCACGCCCACGCCCACCCCCACGCCGACCCCGGCCTCGGCGCCCGGCTACACCGGCGTCTACACGGGCACCGAACTCACCTCGCCGGACCAGAGCTACGAGTTCGACCTCAAGGGCGGCCGGGTCGCCCCGCAGGATTCCGTTTCCTGGTACGTCGGGCGGACCGCCACCGAGTTCTACGTCCCCGAGAACAGCGACGCCTACATCCTGCCGAGCGGCCGCAGCGGGCTCGCCGAATGCCTCAAGGGGATCGAGAGCCAGCCCGTCACGGCGCTCCCGTTCACCACCCTGCGGGCCGGCCGGACCTTCTGCGTACGCGCTCAGGACACCCGGGACGTCGGAATGCTGACCGTGGTCACCACGGGCCCGGGGGACGGGCCGGTCAAGGTCTCGGTGGACTATTACCACCGGAACGGCTGATTGACTGAAAATCCAGTCAGTGCCACAGTGGGGCGCCGTAGCCGCACCCACCCCCACGGAGAGCCCCATGCCCGGGACCAGCCCACTCGCCCCCGCCGGCAGGCGCCTGCTCGTGCCCGCGCTGGTCGCCCTCGCCATCGCCGCCGCGATCGCCGTGGGGATCTGGCTCCAGTACGGCGAGCGGCAGGCCATGGACACCCGCTACAGCGCGGGAAGCACGGCCGCCGACCGGATCGACATCAGCGCCTCGGTACAGCGGGTGGACGCGACGGGCCGGGAGCTCACCCTGCGGCTCCTAGTCACCCCGCACGGCGCCCTGGCGGAGGAGGGCGGGCTGGCCCCGGCCCAGGACCTGGTCCTGCAGACCTCCTCCTCGGTGCGGGGAGACCTCTCCTTCAAGGCCCACAACCGGATCTCCGCCGTCGACGTGCCCGTCACCCTGACCGGCGGCTCCATCACCGACTACCCCTTCGACGCCTACGAGGCCGTCATCGAGTTCAGCGCCCAGCAAGGGGGGCGCACCGTACCCGTGCGCATGGCGCTGTCCAACAGCGATTCGCTCTTCACCGCGCGGGCGGAAACCGTGGACGACCCCGAGGCGGCCGTCCTCGACCTCTCCCTCGCACGCTCGAACAGCGTGCTCATCTTCGCCGTCTTCATGATGGCCGCGATGTGGGCCCTCGCCGTCGCGGTCCTCGTCGCCACCTGGTTCCTCGTCACCCGGCGCAAGGGGCTCGTGTGGCCCGCCCTCGGCTGGATGGCCGCCACGCTGTTCGCGCTCGCGGCATTCCGCAACACCGCCCCCGGATCGCCGCCTATCGGCTGCATCCTCGACTACATCGCCTTCCTCTGGGTGGAGCCGGTCATCGCGTTCTGCGTGGTGACGGTGGTTGCCGTGGGCGTCAGGGCCGAGTCCGCCGCCGAGAAGGAGCCGAAGGGCCCCTGATCGGGGCCCTTGACCGGCGAACGCCGAATGCCCCCCGAGCGACCTTCCGGTCGCTCGGGGGGGCATTCGGCGTTGCGGGGCTGTGCGGGCTCAGGCCGCCGGAGCCGGGTAGGTCGGGTACTCCACCCCGGAGACGTGCTGGACGACCCGGATGACCTGGCACGAGTAGCCGAACTCGTTGTCGTACCAGAGGTAGAGGATCGCGTTGTCGCCGTCGACCTTGGTGGCGCCGGCGTCGACGATCGAGGAGTGGCGCGAACCGACGAAGTCCATGGAGACCGCGTCGGGAGCGGTGGTGAAGTCGATCTGGCGCTTGAGCGGCGAGTGCAGCGAGACGTCCCGGAGGTAGTCGAGGACCTCTTCGCGGGTGGTCTCACGGCCCAGGCGCAGGCTCAGGATGGCGATCGAGACGTCCGGGACGGGGACGCGGATCGAGCTGCCGGTGATCGGCGCCTTGAGGTCCGGCAGCGCCTTGGCGACGGCGGAGGCGGCGCCGGTCTCGGTGATGACCATGTTGAGCGGCGCGGAGCGGCCGCGACGGTCGGCCTTGTGGTAGTTGTCCAGCAGGTTCTGGTCGTTGGTGAACGAGTGAACGGTCTCCACGTGGCCACGGAGCACGCCGTACTCGTCGTCCATGGCCTTGAGCGGCGGGACGATCGCGTTCGTGGTGCAGGAGGCGCAGGACAGGATCTGCTCGTCCGGCTTGATCGTGTCGTGGTTGACACCGTGCACGATGTTCGGGACGTCGCCCTTGCCGGGAGCCGTCAGGACGACCTTGTCGACACCGGGGCGCAGGTGCTTGGACAGGCCCTCGCGGTCACGCCACTTGCCGGTGTTGTCGATCAGGATGGCGTCCTTGATGCCGTACACCGTGTAGTCGACCTCGGACGGGTCGTTGGCGTAGATCACCTTGATCGCGTTGCCGTTGGCGATGATCGTGCTCGTCGCCTCGTCCACGGTGATCGTGCCCTGGAACTGGCCGTGGATCGAGTCGCGGCGCAGCAGCGAGGCGCGCTTGACCAGGTCCGCCTCGCCGCCGCCGCGGACGACGATGGCGCGCAGGCGCAGCCCGTTGCCGGAGCCGGCCTTCTCGATCAGCAGGCGGGCGACGAGGCGGCCGATGCGGCCGAAGCCGTAGAGGACGACGTCGCGGCCGTCGCCGCGCTCGATCTTGTTGGCACCCGTGGCACCGGCGACGGCGAGGGCGGTGAACTCTTCCACCGAGAGGCCACGCTCGTCGGTCGCGTACGTCGCGGCGAGCATGCCGAGGTCGATCTGCGAGGGACCGAGGTCGAGCGTGGTGAGCGCCTGCAGGAACGGCAGGGTCTCGGTGACCGAGAGCTCCTCACCGTCGATCTGCCGGGCGAATCGGTGGGTCTTGAGAATGCTGACCACGGACTTGTTCACCAAGGAGCGGCTGTGGAGCAGGATCGTGACGTCCCGCTCCCGGTGCAGCTTCCCGATGACCGGGATCATCGACTCCGCGATCTCCTCGCGGTTCTTCCAGTTGGTGAACGCGTCGTCATTGACAGTCACAGAAATTATCTTTCGAGCTAGGCGGCGCTCATATGCTAACCCGTGGGACTTATGGCCCTACAAGGGCCCCCTGATTCGAGCACCGCCTCCGGACGACCCGGGCTCAGCCCTCCGCGCGCTGGGTGACGGGAGCGCTGCTCTCGTCGCCGAGGAACTCGTACCAGCGGCGCTGGAGGCACAGGTAACGGGTGTCGGCCTCGGCCAGGGCGAGGAAGGAATCCACGGTGTCGCCCAGCCGCTGCTCCAGGCCCGGATCGGTCAGCTCGCCGCCGTCGCCGAAGGCGGAGTGCGCCATGGCGAGACTGAACATGTCGGGGTAGACCCGCGCGCCGAGGTGTTCCAGCGGGACGCGCAGCGCCCAGAGCCCGCGGTTCCCGCCGACCATGGAGGGGGACGCGGACACCAGCAGGGTCTGCTTGTCCTTGAAGGGCTGCGGCCGGAACCGCGACACCCAGTCGACGGCGTTCTTCAGGACCCCGGGCACGGAGGCGTTGTACTCGGGCGAGGCGATCACGAGGGCCTGGGCCGCGAGCAGCCGCTCGCGCAGGGCCGCGGCTCCCGGCGGCGGGCCCTCGGCCGCCTCCTCGTCACCGTCGTACATGGGCATGGTGAAGTCGCCGATCCGGGCCAGGTCCACGGTGGCGCCCGACCGCTCGACCTGACCGGCGACGAGGGCGGCCAGCCGGGCGTTCACCGAGCCCGCGCGGGAGGATCCCGCGAGGACGAGGACCCGTAGCGCTGCCGGTCCCGTGGAGATGTTCAGGTTGTCCGGGTCGGCCGGAGCGGTCGGATCGTTCGCGGCGGCGGGGCTGTTGGCATCGGTCACGTGCGGGACCGTACGGGAACCCGGGCGCGCGCCTGCGGCGCGGCGCACGGGGTGTCACCCGGACGGGGTCAGTTGGCGCCCCAGCCGCCGTCCAGCGGCAGGGAGGAGCCGGTGACGTAACCGGTGTGCGGGCCGCACAGCCAGACGGCGGCCGCGGCGACCTCCTCGGGCTCGATGAGCCGCTTGATCGGGGACCGGGTCAGCATCACCTCCGAGAGGACGTCCCCCGCGCCGATGCCGTGCGCGGCGGCCTGGTCCAGGATCTGCCCCTCGACGAGGGGGGTGCGGACGTAGCCGGGGCTGATGCAGTTGCTGGTCACCCCGTACGGGGCGGCCTCGATCGCCGTGACCTTGCTGAGCCCCTCCAGGGCGTGCTTGGCCGCGACGTACGCCGCCTTGTACGCGCTGGCGCGCAGCCCGTGCACGCTGGAGATGTTCACCACCCGGCCCCAGCCCGCGGCGTACATGTGCGGCAGCACGTGGCGCAGCAGGAGGAAGGGTGCGGTGACCATCACCTGCTGGATCAGGGCGAAGCGCTCGGGCGGGAACTCGGTGATCGGGGCGACGTGCTGGAGTCCGGCGCTGTTGACCAGGATGTCGACGGCGCGGGGCAGCTCCCCGATGGCGGCCGGATCGGCCAGATCGGCCTCGTGGGCCTGCCCGCCCACCAGGGCGGCGACGGCCTTGGCCGCCTCCGCGTCGATGTCGACCACGTGCACGGTGGCCCCGGCCTCGGCCAGGGCCACGGCGCAGGCCCGGCCGATGCCGCTGGCGCCGCCCGTCACCAGGGCCACGCGCCCCAGCAGGTGTGGAGCAGAAGGAGATTCGCTCGTCATGGCTCGAAGCGTAGGGAGCGGCCCGGGCGGGGCCCACGGTGTCCGGCCCCATACTCGGCTCCCGCGGTATGGGGGCGGAGCCCATGCGTGGGCCGTGCGTACGGACCGCGTACGGACCGCGTACGGCCCGCGGGCGGCGTGTCCGCGCCGTCAGCCGCCGAGGCGGCAGCTGGTCAGCAGCGTCGCCCGGTCGGCCGCCGGATCCAGGCGGGCCGTGTGGCCGGCCGGCGGACGCACCCCGCGGCCGATCCAGTCCTCCAGCGCCGTGAAGGCGGCGCGATGGCAGGGGGTGAGGGGGCGCAGCCGGTCGGGGAAGGCGTCCACGAGCGAGTCCACGTGGGTGCCGCCCTCGATGCGGTAGTAGCGCAGCAGCGCCCCGCGGCCGGCCCGCCGGACCATCTCGGCGTAGACGTCGGAGTCCTGGGAGATGGGGAGCAGGACGTCCAGGGTTCCGTGCAGGGTGATCAGCGGCTTGCCGATCCGGCCGGTGAGCGCGATCCTCGCGACGGCCTCGTGCACCTCGGCGGGGCGCTGCGGGTAGGCGTAGTCGGCGTCGCAGGCCGGAGTTCCCGGTGCGCAGAAGGGGGTCCCGGCCTCGGTCGCGCCGTCGAAGCCCGGGTCGAACTCCTCGCGGTAGATCCGCTGGGTGAGGTCCCAGTAGTAGCTGTGGTGGAAGGGCCACAGGAACTCCGAGCCGGCCGGGAAGCCCGCGGCGAGCATGGCCGCGTGGGCCTGCTCGGCCTCCGGTCCGCCGGCCGCGTAGCGGGGGTAGGCGGCCAGGGCCGGCGGCAGGAAGGTGAGCAGGTTCGGCCCGTCGGCCCGCCAGAGCGTGCCCTCCCAGTCCACCCCGCCGTCGAACAGTTCCGGGTGGTTCTCCAGCTGCCAGCGCACCAGGTAGCCGCCGTTGGACATGCCGGTGGCGAGGGTGCGGGACGGGGGCCGGTGGTAGCGCTGCGCGACGACCGCGCGGGCGGCCCGGGTGAGTTGGGTGACCCGCGTGTTCCACTCGGCGACGGCGTCGCCGGGCGCCTGCCCGTCGCGGTGGAAGGCGACCCCGGTGTTGCCCTTGTCGGTGGCGGCGAAGGCGTAGCCGCGCGAGAGCACCCAGTCTCCGATGGCCCGGTCGTTGGCGTACTGCTCGCGCACGCCCGGGGAACCGGCGACGACGAGCCCGCCGTTCCAGTGGTCGGGGAGCCGGATGACGAACTGCGCGTCGTGGTTCCAGCCGTGGTTGGTGTTGGTGGTGGAGGTGTCGGGGAAGTAGCCGTCGATCTGGATGCCGGGCACACCGGTGGGGACGGCCAGGTCCTTGGGGGTGAGCCCGGCCCAGTCGGCCGGGTCGGTGTGCCCGGATGCCACCGTCCCCGCCGTCGTCAACTCCTCCAGGCAGTCCGCCTGTTGGCGTTCGGCCCCCGGTACGTGGAGCCGGGCGCGGCCGGCGCAGTGGAAACCGGTGCCTCCGGCGCCGACGGTGGCATCGGAGGTGGCGTCGGCCGGTGGCGCGGCGCCCGTCAGCAGGGCCGTGGCCAGGGCGGTCGCGAAGGCCACGGCCAGGGTGGCGGTCCTGGTTCTGGTGCGGGTGGCGGTGGATGTGGCTGTGGTGGAGCGGATGGACGGTGGCATGGAGGAGCCTCCAGAAGAGGGGGATGGCGGGGCGGAGGAGATTCAGGGGCAGTGCGCGTCGGCGATGACGAAGTGGCCGACGGGCGCCTCCTTCAGCGTGTGCGTGACGAAGACGTTGTAGAGGCCCATGTTCTGGTGGGAGCCCTTCGCGTAGGCGTAGCTCCCGTCGGTCGTGGCCCGACCGGCCTGCACCTGCTGGTAGTTGTTCGCCTTCCAGCAGGCCGCCGCCGCGCCCGTCGTGCTCACCGTGACCGGCGCGGAGCGGGCGCCCGGAGCCCCCGTGGCGTCGCGCGCCGCCACGGTGTACACGTGGCCCGTGCCCGGGGCGAGGCCGGTGTCCGTGTACGGGGGCGCGCCCGGGGTGGCGACCAGGGTTCCGTCCCGGTACACGGCGTAGTCGGTGGCGCCCGTGACCAGGTCCCAGGTGAGGGTGACGCCGGTGTCGGTGACTCCGGCCGGGGCCAGGCCGGTGGGCGCCGGCAGGCTGTTGCCGGGGTCGGTCGTGGAACCGTCCAGGCCGAAGAACCTCGAGATCCAGTGGCTGGAGCAGATCGAGGCGAGGAAGTAGGGGGCCCCGGTGTGCCCGCACTGTTCGGGACCGGTGCCGGGATCGACAGGGGTGCCGTGGCCGGTGCGCGGGACCCGGTCCACCTCGACGGCCACCGTGCCGTCCCCGGCGAGGTACTCCTCGTGCCGGGTGGCGTCGGGCCCGATGGCCGAGGTGCGGCCGGGGGTCTGGGAGAGGCCGTGCAGGGCGGTCCACTGGTCGCGCAGCTCATCGGCGTTGATGGGGGCGACGGTGGTGTCCGAGTCGCCCTGCCAGATCGCCACCCGCGGCCACGGGCCGGTCCAGGCCGGGTAGGCGTCGCGGACCAACTGGGCCCAGGCGGCCGGGCTCTTGTCCACGCCGGGGTTCATGCAGGTGTGGGGGCTGCTGTCCTTGGTGCAGTCGTAGGGCAGTCCGGCGACCACCGCCCCCGCGGCGAACACGTCCGGATAGGCCGCGAGCATCACCGCCGTCATGGCTCCGCCGGCCGACAGGCCGGTGACGAAGGTGCGGGCGGGGTCGGTGGAGTAGGCGGAGGCGGCGTGGGCGACCATCTGCCGGATGGAGGCGGCCTCGCCCTGGCCGCGCCGGTTGTCCGCGGTCTGGAACCAGTTGAAGCACTTGTTGGGGTTGTTCGCGGAGGTCGTCTCGGCGAGGACGAGCACGAAGCCCTGGCGGTCGGCGAGTTCGGGCAGGCCGGAGTTGTCGGCGTAGGTCTGGGCGTTCTGCGTGCAGCCGTGCAGGGCCACCACCACCGGTGGCGCGGCCGGAAGGGAAGCCGGCCGGTACACGTACATGTTCAGCTGCCCCGGATTGGCGCCGAAGCCGGTGACCTGCTGGAGCGGGACGGCCGCGCGGGCGGGGGAGACGGGCCCGGCCAGGACGCCGCCGGTGGCCAGCAGCACCAGCGCGAGGAGCCGTACGAGCAGGCGCACGGGCAGTCGCACGGGCAGCGGTACGGGCCGTGGTCCTACGGGCCCTCGAGCGCGGGGCGGCGCCGGGGGTTCGGGCGGGGTGTGGCGCGGGGACATGGCGGCTCCCTCGGTGACGGGCGGCGCGCGGGCCCGTCGTCGGGGGCCTGCGGTGCCCGTCACCGTAGGAGCGGCCCGGACCGCGGCGGGATGGCATGGAGAGCCACAATCCGGCCACCGCTTGACCGCTCCACAGGGGTTGCGGGAATCCCCGGTGCTGTGCCCGGGAAGGATCACCGGCCACAGCACCCGTAGCACCCGCAGCACTGGACGGCTGCCGTGGCCGCCCGCCGGGACGGTGTGTCAGACCATGGCGAGCCGGTCCACCAACAGCTCCATCCTCGATTCGGCGTCCTCGGGCAGCAGGCGGCCCGCTCGTGTCAGGGTCGCCAGGCCGTGCAGCGCCGCCCAGAACACCTCGGTGAACAGCCCGGGGTGGACGCCGTCGCCCGCGACCTCGGCGAGGGATTCGAGCAGGGCGGCGAAGGCGTCCTTCAGGGGCTCGGGGGTGTCCTCCCGCGCGTACGCCAGGCCGCCGTCGAGCTGGAACAAGGCGTCGTAGACCGCCGGGTTGTGCTCGGCGAAGTCGAGGTAGGCGCGGGCGAGGGCGGTGACCCGCTCGCGCGGGCTGTTCGCACCGGAGGCCGCGGCACGCACCGCCGCGGCCAGCTCGGCGGCGCCTTCCAGGGCGACGGCGCCGATGATCTCGCGCTTGCCGCGGAAATGGCTGTAGAGGACGGGCTGGCTGTATTCGATGCGCTCGGCGAGCCGACGGGTGGTGACCGCGTCCCAGCCCTGCTGCTCGGCGAGTTCGCGGGCCGTCGCCACGATGAGGCGCTCGCGGTCCGCCCGTTCGCGCTGCTTGCGTTCCTGTACCGACATGAATTGATCCTAGCATCGCTAGACAATCGAGCGGCAGAAGCGCTAGCGTTGACCCATCAGCTAGCGACGCTAGATTACTGAAGGGGTCACCATGCTCAGCGCACTTGAGGTCTTCACCACCGTGGTCGTCGGCCTGATGGTGGGGGTGGAGTTGTCCGTCGCCTTCATCATGAACCGGATCCTGGACGCCCTCCCCGAGGACAGCGGCCAGCTCGGTCACGCCCACGGCGGCCGGATGCTCGGCGCCCTGATGCCGTTCTGGTACGTGGGCTCGCTCGTCCTCAGTGCGGTCTGGGCCTTCGCCGGATGGCACCACCCCGGTATCGGACTCGTCGTCACCGCCGCGGGACTGCTGATCCTCAGCGTGGTCATGTCGGTCCTGCTGCTCGTCCCGATCAACAACCGGAACAAGACCTGGACCCCCGAGAACCGGCCCGCCGACTGGGAGGAGCAGCTGCACCGCTGGGACCGCTACCACTACATCCGCGTCGCCGTCATAGTCGCCGCTTTCACCCTGCTGGTCGCCGCCCTCGTCTGATACCAAGTCCACCGGGCCGACGAAGACTTGGTCGGAGGAGAACGATGTCACCGGTTGATCTCGACCCGGTACGCCCCCTAAACCCTGAGCTTCGCCCCGGTCGCCGCCCGGACCTCCTCCAGCGAGACGCCCGGGGCGAGTTCGGTCAGCCGGAACCCCTCGGGGGTGATGTCGACGACCGCGAGCTCGGTGATCACCCGGTGGACGACGGCCCGCCCGGTGAGCGGCAGTGTGCACCGCTCCACGAGCTTCGGCGTGCCGTCCTTCGCGGTGTGCTCCATGAGCACGATCACCCTGCGTGCGCCGTGCACCAGGTCCATCGCCCCGCCCATTCCCTTGACCATCTTCCCGGGGATCGTCCAGTTGGCCAGGTCGCCCGAGGCGGACACCTGCATCGCGCCCAGTACGGCGGCGTCGATGTGCCCGCCCCGGATCATGCCGAAGGAAAGCGCCGAGTCGAAGAACGAGGCCCCCGCCGCGACCGTGACCGTCTCCTTGCCCGCGTTGATCAGGTCGGGGTCCACCTCGTCGGCGGCCGGATACGGTCCCACCCCGAGGATTCCGTTCTCGGACTGGAGGACCAACTCGACCCCCGGAGGGAGGTGGTTGGGGATGAGGGTCGGCAGCCCGATCCCCAGGTTCACGTACGTACCGTCCGCCAGTTCACGGGCGGCGCGGGCCGCCATCTGCTCACGCGTGAGAGCCATGTCGCAGGCCGCCTTCCCGGTCGGTGGTGCGGCCGACGGGTGCCGGCCGCGAAGTGCTGGGGGCGCGGACCGTACGGCGCTCGACGCGCCGCTCGGCGGCCGGATCCCCGGGGCGTACGCGGACCACCCGTTGGACGAACACGCCGGGCAGGTGGACGGAGTCCGGGTCCAGCTCTCCCGGCTCGACCAGCTCCTCCACCTCGGCGATCGTGACCCGCCCCGCCATCGCGGCCAGGGGGTTGAAATTGCGCGCCGAGGAGTGGAAGACGAGGTTGCCGTGGCGGTCCCCGGCCGCCGCCCGGACCAGGGCGAAACCGGTGGTGATGCCCTCCTCCAGGAGGTACTCCCGGCCGCCCCAGCTGCGCAGCTCCTTGGGCGGCGAGGCCACCGCGACGCTCCCGTCGGCCCGGTAGCGCCAGGGCAGTCCGCCCTCCGCCACCTGGGTACCGGCCCCGGCCGGCGTGTAGAACGCCGGGATCCCCGCGCCGCCCGCCCGCAGCCGCTCGGCGAGCGTGCCCTGGGGGACCAGTTCCACCTCCAGCTCACCGCTCAGGTACTGCCGGGCGAACTCCTTGTTCTCACCCACGTACGAGCTGGTCATCTGCGAGATCCTGCCCTCGCGCAGCAGCAGGCCCAGGCCCCAGTCGTCCACCCCGCAGTTGTTGGAGACCACCTGCAGGCCGGTCACGTCCTCCCGCTCCAGCAGCGCGCCGATCAGCACGCCCGGAACCCCGCACAGCCCGAAGCCGCCCACCGCCAGCGAGGCTCCGGCGGGGATGTCCGCCACCGCCTCGGCCGCGCTCGCGACCTCCTTGTCCAGACCCATCGCATGCCCTCCTCTGCCCGGCCCCGAGGCCGCCGGCCGTCCGACCGGACCGGTGCGGCCGGGCCGACCCGACCGACCCTAGGAACCGGCGGCCCGCCGTCGCCATGGCGTCCGGGCACACACCCGGCGGGCCTTCTGTGTGGATCCGGCGGGCCGGGGAACCGGCCGACGGGCCGGTGCGTCCCAGTCCCGCAGGTCCGCCGCCGCGATACGAGGGGGAACCGATGGTGCAGCGAACCACCCTGCGGACGAACGGGGTCGTGGTCACGAGAGCGCCCGTGGCAGTGGCCGTGGCCATGGCCGTGAGCGCCGCCGCCGTACTGCTCGCCGGATGCGGCGCCACGTCGCAGAGTCAGCCCGGGGGGCCGCCCCCTCCGCCCAGGAACGTGGAGTCCTGCCCCGTGGCCGACTCCGCCGCACGCACGGCCCCGCCGACGCTGATCGGCAGCACTCCGGCCAACACCCCCGAGGCCGCGAGCCTCTCCCAGGCCATCGGGGAGCAGGGCCGCGGGGCCTTCGCCGACATCTACTCCACCCAGATCACCGACGAGCCGCCGGGCCGGGTCGCCCTGTGCGTCACCGACCTGGCCCGCGGCCGCCTCCTGGTGGCGGCGGCGCACGCGGCCGACCCGGGCGCCGATCCCGCGCGGGTCGATCTGTACAGGAGCCGGTACTCCCGGCGGACCCTGAACGCCGCCGTGGAGAAGATCCAAGGCATCGACGCCGGGTTCCCGATCTACACCCTCTCCGGCAGCCACGGCGAGTCGGTGGAGATCACCACGAACGAAGAGGGCGCCGCCTCGGCGGAGTTCAAGGCCCGCCTGGAGAAGGCCACCGGGGGCATCCCCGTCACCGTCAGGAGGGGCGAGCCCATCTCCCCACTGGCCGGAGACGCACTGATGACTCCCGCGCCCTAGGGGGTCTCCTTCGAACCCTGCGGGTGGTACAGCTCCTTGGCGCGGGCCAGGTCGACCGGCCCGCCCTGGTCCAGGCGCAGGAAGAAGCCCAGTTGCCACGCCTGTGCGCGGTCGGCCTGGCGGTTGGAGGTGGTCACCCAGGGCGGGTAGACGCGGAAGCCCCGTTTCCCGCCGGAACCGGCTGCCGATACGACGCCGTGCCGGCGGAGCGCGTCCACGGGAAGGACGAACTGGCCGAAGTGGTGGTCGTCGCGGCTGCTGATGACGAACCGGTCGACGGGGTCCGCGGCGTCGAAGGGCTGGATGGGCCCGGCCGGGGACCTCTTCCAGACGGTGACGAACTGGCCGACCTTGGTGGGGGTCGTCCTGGCCGCGCGGAACCGGACGGCGAGGCCGTCGAGGGTGAACTCGTGGGCGGCGTAGTCGGCGCTCTCGGCTTCGGGGACCGGCCGCGAACAGGAGAACCCGCAGGGGTCGTAGACGAGCGCCTTCGCATCGACGAGATCTCCGTGGACCGGAGCGCCGTCCCGCCAGGGTTCGGGGCGGAGATCGGTCGAGTGCTCGCGGTCCGTGGGCATGCGCCCACTCTGTCACGGGGGCTTGGACGCGGCCGACTTGACCGGTACGGCGCTCGCCTCGGAGCGATCCGGCTTCCGGCTCGCCGTCACGCCTCCAGTGCCACGCAGCGGGCCACCGCGTCCTCGTGCCGTCGCAGCCACACCGATTCGATGACGCGGCCGTTCGGCAGGGTGTGCGGGGCGGGGCCCTCCGCCTCGGTGAAACCGCCGGAACCAAGGGCCCGGCGGCACGGGGTGTTCGTGGTTTCGGTGCCCGCCGTCAGGGTTTTCAGGCCCAGGTGGAAATGGCCGAACTCGACGGTGGCGGCGACCAGTTCGCCGCCGTAGCCGAGGCCCCGGTAGGCGGGGGCGAGCCAGATCCCGACGGAGCCGTCCTCCGGCACGGTCACGGTGCTCATGCCGACGCAGGACCCGTCGGCGGCGTCGAGGGCCAGCAGGGAGTGCCGACTGTGGAACGGGTTCCGCCCGAGCTCCCGCGCGAAGTCCTTGCGCAGGGCGCGCGGCAACCGGCGCAGGGCCGCGGCCCGGTTGGTGTCGTTCAGCCCGAGCAGGTAGGCGCTCGTATCGGGGGCCAGGATGCTTTCCGGGGGCCACCCGAACCAGCGCTGGGCCTGCGGGTCCGCGGCCGCGGCGACGCCCAGCCAGTCCTCCAGCTGGTTCCGGGGGGTACGCAGGCGCAGGCGGCGGGTGCGCAGCACGTGGCGGCCGCCGTGGCAGCCGCCGGGAACGGCCCGCCGAAGACCGCGCAGCCGGATCACGCGGCCGTCCTCACGAGAGCTGCTCCACTGCCGCGACCAGAGCCTCGGTCAGCGACCGCGCGTACGGCAGCGGCCTGCGTCGGCGCGGCGACACCACCCCGATGTGCCGTACGGGGCGCGGCGGTTGGACCCGTACGACACGGACGGCCGCTCCGGGGTCCGCGCCGGGGACCGCTCCGGCGACCGGGGTCTGCGCGGCGTACGGCGCGGGGGAGACGCGAGGGCCCGGGGAGGCACGCCGGATCAGCGAGACGTGCGGGATCAGCGCGACGCCGACGCCCGCGCCGACGAGGGTCTGCGCGAAGAAGTAGTCCGTGGTGGAAGCAGCCACCTGGAGGTCGAAGCCGGCCCGCTCCGCGTACCGGCGCAGGTACGCCTCCGTCTTGAGGCAACCCAGCACCCAGCGGTCGGCGGCGAGTTCGGAGAGGTCCACCGACTCGCGCTCCGCGAACCGGTGACCGCGCGGCAGGACCAGCGACAGCGGATCGTCCATCAGCGGCAGCCAGTCCAGCGCGGCCCCCGCCCGCAGCGGCAGCGGCCCGTCGAAGTGGTAGGTGAGCGCGAGGTCGGCCGCGCCGCCGCGCACCATCGGCACCGCGTCCTCCGGCTCCGCCTCCAGCACCGTCAATTCGACCTCGGGGTGCACGGAGACGAACCGCGAGAGCGCCCGCGGCAACAGCTGCCGGCCCCCGCTGGTGAAGGTGGCGACCCGCAGCCGGGGCCGCTCGGCGGTGATCCGGTCTATCTCCTGACGGACCGCGTCGAGCTCGGCGGATATCGTCTCCGCCGCCTCCACCAGGAGCCGGCCCGGCTCGGTGAGCGTGACCCCGCGGGTGCTGCGCACGGCGACGGGGTGGCCGAGACCGCGCTCCAGCGCGGCGATGTGCTGGGAGACGGCGGAGGGGGTCAGCAGCAGCGCCCCGGCGGCCTTGTTGAAGCTGCCGTGCTCGGCCACGGCGCGCAGGATGTGCAGCCGCTGCACATCGATCATCAGTTTCCCTTACGACGGGTTCAGCAATCCGGCAGTTCCACTGGCGACGCTACAGGGGCAGAGTCCTGTCCATGAAGAAGATTCTCGTCATCGGCGGAAGCCGCTACTTCGGCAGGCGCCTGGTCACTCTGGAGCGGGACGCGGGGAACGAGGTGACCGTCCTCAACCGGGGCTCCGCCGCTCCGCCCCGGGGCGTGGCCCATCTGGTCGCCGACCGTGACGACGAGGAACAGCTGCGCGCGGCGCTGGGGGAGCGCACCTTCGACACCGTCTACGACCAGATCCTCTACACGCCCCGCCAGGCGGGCCTGGCGCGACGGGTCCTGGCCGGCCGGACCGGGCGGTACGTGATGACCTCGACGATGGAGGTCCACGACCCGGCGCCGCCCACCCCCGAGGCGCTGGCCTACGCCGAGGGCAAGCGGCAGGCCGAGGCCGTCCTGGCCGAGGATCCGGCCTTCGCCCATGTCGCCGTCCGTACCGCGCACGTGCTCGGCGGCGGCCGGGCGGAGTTCACCGGGCGCCTCGCGCACTACGTGGAGCGGATCGGCTCCGGGGATCCGGTGGCCGTGCACGAGGCCCCGTACCCGACCTCCTTCATCCACCACCACGAGATCGCGCGGTTCCTGCACTGGGTCGGGGAGCAGTCCTTCACCGGGCCGGTGAACGCCGCCTCGCACGGGGAGTTGGACGTCCTCGGGCTGAGCGAGGCCGTCGGCGCGGCGGTCGGCCGGGCGCCGCGCTACCGGATCGTCGGCAGCGGCAGCGAGGGCGCCGACGCGTCCGCCGTCGCCTCGCCGTTCTCCTTCGACCGCGCCTACGCGATGGACAACAGCCGGGCGGCCGAAATCGGCTTCGACTTCGGCCGGATCGCGGACTGGCTCCCGGAAGCCATCGGGGAGACCGCGGCGACGCTCTGACCCGAAGGGACGGAAGGTGAGGTACGGACGGCCGAAAGAGAGGGCCTAGCCCTCCCCGGCGCGGCGCCCCAGCGGCGTTGCTACTGCCGAGTTGCTCACACTGAAGGTGACGCTTCCCGACCGGTAGCGGTCGTCCGACCACTCGATCGGGCGGCCCGTGCGCGTCGCGGAGACGTGCCGCTGGCGCAAAAGCGGGCTGCCGCGCCGGATTTCGAGGAGCCGGGCGTCCTCGCTGCCGGCCGCGAGAGCGTCGATCAGGTGCTCGCCGTAGTGCGCGGTGATCCCGGAGTCGTTCGCCAGGCCGTCCATCACCGAGCGGCAGTCCTCCGGCATCGCCTCGACCGCCGCCGCGACCCAGTCGGCGTAGGCCGTCCGCTCGACCATCGCCGGCTCCCCGTCGAGCAGCCGCAGCCGCAGCACGGCCAGGATCTCCGTCCCGGGCGGCAGCGCCAGCCGGTCCGCCTCCTCGGCCGTGGCCGGGCGGCGGGTGCGCGAGAGGAACCGGCTCGCCGCCTGGTGGCCGACCCCCTCGGCCCACTGGGCGAAACTGTTGAGCTCGCCGAAGCTGTGCTTGCGCTCGTGGCGCAGGACGATCCTGCGGGCGCCCTGCCGGGAGCCGATCAGCCCCTCGGCGGCGAGCGTCGCCACGGCCTGGCGGACGGTCCCGCGCGAGGCCGACCAGCGCGCCGCCAGATCGCTCTCCGAGGGCAGTTGGGCGCCCACCGGGTACTCCCCGGTGAGGATCGAGCGGCGCAGCGCCTCCGCGATCTCCAGATACCGCACCGTAGCCGTGCCCATGTCTCTCCCGTGCCCCTCGATGTGGAACTCCCCGCCGCGCGTCGTCCGCCAGCCTAGGCCGCCTCGGCCGTGCCGGGCGGGGCGCGAAGATCATCATGGCCGTCTCCTGTCACGAATGCATTCGGCCAATTCGGGTCTTCGTCGAGACGTGGACCAAGGGACAGCCTCCGTTCACCGTCCGTACAGGGACCCAGGGCGAACTGGGGTCAACTTGTTCAGACAAGTGAACCCCTCAAGGATCCAGTCTCCGGGAGAGACCGTGCTCAGTTCCTCCGCTCGTCGCGGTGCGGCCGTTCTGCTCAGTGCCGCCGTCCTCACCACGCTCAGCGCGTGTGGTGCCGCACCCGACCAGCCCGCCGGCAAGACCGCCGACGGCAAGGCCAAGCCCCAGCCCGGCGCCGCCACCTCCGTCGCCGACTTCGGCGGCCTGGAAGGCCTCGTCGCGGCCGCCGAGAAGGAGGGCCAGCTCAACGTCATCGCGCTGCCCGCGGACTGGGCGAACTACGGCGAGATCCAGAAGGCGTTCCAGGCCAAGTACCCCAAGGTCAAGATCAGCGCCGAGAACCCGGACGCCTCCAGCGCCGACGAGATCGCCGCGGTCAAGTCCCGCAAGGGCCAGACCCGCGCCCCCGACGTCCTGGACCTCGGCATCGCCTTCGCCCGCAGCGGCGCCGGCGAGAACCTCTTCGCCCCGTACAAGGTCACCGCCTGGGACAAGATCCCCGGCTCCCAGAAGGACGCGGACGCCCGCTGGTACAACGACTACGGCGGCTACGTCTCCATCGGCTGCGACGCCGCCCGCATCCCGAACTGCCCGCAGTCCTTCGCCGACCTGACCAAGCCCGAGTACAAGGGCAAGGTCGCCCTCAACGGCAACCCGACCAAGTCCGGCTCCGCCTTCGGCGGCGTCTACGCGGCGGCCCTCGCCAACAAGGGTTCCTTCGGCGACATCCAGCCCGGCATCGACTTCTTCGGCGCGCTGAAGAAGAGCGGCAACTTCATCCCCGTCGAGTCCACCCCGGCCACGGTCGAGAAGGGCGAGACGCCCATCTCCATCGACTGGGACTACCTCAACGCCGGCTACGCCGAGCAGTTCAAGGGCAAGGGCGTCGACTGGAAGGTCGCCATCCCCACCGACGGCGTCTACGCCCAGTACTACTCCCAGGCCATCAACAAGGACGCCCCGCACCCCGCGGCCTCCCGCCTGTGGATGGAGTTCCTCTACAGCACCGAGGGCCAGAACCTGTGGCTCAAGGGTCACGCCCGCCCCGTGCTGCTCCCCGTCATGACCCAGGACGGCACCGTCGACAAGGACGCCGTCACCAAGCTCCCGCAGGTCCAGGGCACCCCGAACTTCCCGGCCTCCGCGGAGCTCGACAAGGCCAAGGCCACCCTCGCCGAGAAGTGGGACAAGGCCCTCAGCTGATGTCCGCCACCACCACCCCCCACACGACGGGGACCGCCGGCGGCACCACCAGCCGCCGGCGGCGCGGCCCGCGCACCTGGCTCGCCGCCCTCCCCCTCATCGCCTTCACCGGGCTCTGCTTCGGCATCCCGCTGGGCGCCATCGCCTTCGGCGCGGTCACCCGTACCGACCCGGGCACCGGCGCCACCTCGCTGACCGGGGAGCACCTCGCGCGCTCCCTCCAGGGCCCGTACCTCGGCTCGCTCATCGGCAGCGTCCAGCTCTCCTCCCTCACCGCGCTGGTGGCGGGCGTGCTGGGCGTCCTGATCGCACAGGCCGTGGTCACCTCCCGCTCGCAGACCCTGCGCGGCGCGGCGCTGACCGCCTCGGGCGTCCTCGCCAACTTCGGCGGGGTCCCGCTGGCCTTCGCGTTCATCGCCACCGTCGGGATCTCCGGAGTCGTCACCCAGCTCGCCGACCTCACCGGTCTGGGCTGGAGCCTCTACTCCTTCACCGGCCTCACCGTGGTCTACCTCTACTTCCTGACCCCGCTGATGGTGCTGGTGATCGTCCCCGCACTGGACGGACTGCGCCCCCAGTGGCGCGAGGCCGCACAGAACAACGGGGCGAGCGGATGGCAGTTCTGGCGCCACGTCGGGCTGCCCGTCCTCGCGCCCTCCCTGCTCGGCGGGTTCGTGCTGCTCTTCGGCACCGCCTTCGCCGCGCACGCCACGGCCGCCGCCCTGGTCGGCGGCTCCGTCCCGCTGGTCACGCTCAAGATCGCGGACGCCCTGTCCGGGAACGTGCTGACCGGCCAGGAGAACGTGGCGCTGGCCCTCGGCCTCGACATGATCGTGATCGCCGGCCTGGTCATGGCGGTCTACCTGCCCCTCCAGCGACGGAGCGCCCGATGGCTGCGATGACCCCGACGTCCGACGCGGCCGGCAGGCAGGCGCCCGGCGCCACCACGGCCCCCGGCTCCGCGCCCGCCGCGGCCCGCACGCCCCGTAGGTCCCGCCCCCGCCCCCGGGTGTGGCGCGGAGCCGTCCTCGGATTCGCCGGCGCGTACTTCCTGCTCCCGCTCGTCGCCTCCTTCGTGTTCACCGTGCACGTCCCCGGCCAGGGCATCAGCTTCGAGGCGTACACCCAGCTGCTCTCCGCCGACGGGTTCACCAAGAGCCTGCTGCTCTCGCTGGGCCTCGCCGCCGCGACCATCGCGCTGTCGTTGCTCCTGGCGGTGCCCGCGCTGGTGGCCGTGCGCATCGGCTCGCCGAAGCTGCGCCCGGTCGTCGAGGTGATGTGCATGCTGCCGCTGGTCGTACCGCCGATCGCCCTGGTCACCGGTATTACCACCGTGCTGCGCTGGGGCCCCGACCACCTCTCCAGGACCCCGCTCTACCAGACCTTCCTCGCCGTCCAGAACCCGGACTTCCCCGTAGTCCTGGTCCTCGCGTACACGGTCCTGGCCCTGCCGTTCGTCTACCGCTCCCTCGACGCCGGACTGCGCGCCGTGGACGTTCCCACCCTGGTCGAAGCCGCCCGCAGCTGCGGTGCGAGCTGGCCGTACGTGGTCCTGCGCGTGCTCCTGCCCAACCTGCGGGCCGCCCTCGCCGGAGCCGCCTTCCTCACCCTGGCCCTGGTCCTCGGCGAGTTCACCATCGCCTCACTGCTCGGCTTCCAGCCCTTCGCGGTGTGGATCGTGTCCATCTCCGGAGCCCACGCCCGCATGTCCGTGGCGGTCTCCATCCTCAGCCTCCTCATCACCTGGCTGCTGCTGCTCCTCCTCTCCCAGGCCGGCACCGCCCCCGCGACGGTGTCCCCGGCACCCGCCACCTCCCGAACCTCCCGCACCTCCGGCAAGGAGTCCTGACCCGCATGTCCCTCACCCTTCCCGAGGCCAGGAAGCCGTCGGACGGCGAAGCGGCCCCCGCCGGGGCGCGCGTCGAGTTCCGCGGCCTGCGCCGCGCGTTCGGCTCCACCGTCGCCCTCGACGGACTCGACCTCACCATCGAGCCCGGCGAACTCGTCGCCCTCCTGGGCCCGTCGGGCTGCGGCAAGACCACCGCCCTGCGCGTGGTCGCCGGATTCGAGCAGCCCGACTCCGGCGAAGTACTCCTGGACGGACAGGACATCACCCGCGTCCCGGCCAACCGCCGCGACGCCGGAATGGTGTTCCAGTCCTACAGCCTCTTCCCGAACCTCAGCGCCCGCGACAACGTCGCCTTCGGCCTGCGCGTCCGCAAGGTCCCTGCGGCCCAGCGGCGCGATCGCGCCGCCGAACTCCTCGACCTGGTCGGCCTGCCCGACCACGGCGACCGCTACCCGCACCAGATGTCCGGCGGCCAGCAGCAGCGCGTCGCCCTCGCCCGCGCCCTCGCCCTGCGCCCCCGCGTCCTGCTGCTCGACGAGCCGCTCTCCGCGCTCGACGCGAAGGTACGGGCCAACCTGCGCGAGGAGATCCGCCGCCTCCAGCTTTCGCTGGGCATCACCACCGTGTTCGTCACGCACGACCAGGAGGAGGCCCTGTCGATGGCCGACCGGGTCGCCGTGCTCAACGCGGGCCGCCTGGAGCAGTGCGCCGCCCCCGCCGAACTGTACGAGCGGCCCGCGACACCGTTCGTCGCCGAGTTCGTCGGCACCATGAACCGGCTCCCCGGGCGGCTGACCGGCTCCGGGACCGTGGAGGTGGCCGGCTCCCGGCTGCCCGTGGACGGCCCGGTGCCCTCCACACCGGACGTCGAGGTCCTCGTACGCCCCGAGAACATCACGGTGTCCGCGGACGCGGAGGGTACGGCGACCGTCGTGTCGGCCTCGTTCTTCGGATCGGTCACCCGGCTCCACCTGGACCTGCCCGGCAGCGCCCGGGTCAAGGCGGACCTGCCCTCGCGCGACGCCGGAGCCCTCGTACCGGGGGCGCGGGCGACCGTGGGCCTGGCCGAACGGCCCGTCCTCGTCGTCGCGGCAGCAGCGGTCGACGCCGCCGGGACCGGCTCGTGAGCGAACTCGCCGCGGTCCTCTTCGACATGGACGGCACCCTCGTCGACACCGAGACCCTGTGGTGGCTGACCACCGAGGAGACGGCGGCCGGCCTCGGGTACGCCCTGACCGAAGCCGACGCCCCCGAGGTGGTCGGGCGGGCGGTGGAGGACACCGCCGCGCACCTCGTACGGGTCTCCCGTGCGGGCGACCGGGCGGCGGTGGCCGAGGCCCTGACGGGAAGTTTCTTCCGCCGGGTCGAAGAGGGCGCGCCCATGCGGCCCGGGGCGCAGCGGCTGCTGACGGCCCTGGCGGCCGAAGGCGTACCCTTCGCGTTGGTCAGCGCCTCGCCGCGGGTGGTCGTGGATTCGGTGGTCGGGGGCTCGCTGGCCCACGTCCCCTTCGCCTTCACCCTGTCCGCCGACGACACGGACCTGACGAAGCCGCACCCGGACCCGTACCGGGAGGCCGCGCGGCGGCTGGGCGCGGAGCCGGGGGAGTGCGTGGCGGTCGAGGACTCCCCGGACGGGGCGGCCTCGGCGGAAGCGGCCGGCTGCGGACTCCTGGTGGTCCCCTCGCTCCTGCCGGTACCGGCCTCCCCGGTACGCACCTTCGCGCGCTCCCTGACCGAGGTCACCCCGGACACCCTGCGCGCATGCCTGTCCGCCCCGCCGGGAGCGTGACGCCGGTCGGGCCCCGGGATCAGCCGGACAGGTCCAGGAGGCGCAGGATGCCCGTCGCGTAGGCGGCCGACACCGAGTCGGGACGGTGGGCCGCCGCCGCGCGCAGGGTCGGAAGGGCCGCGCGGATGTGCGCCGCGCACTGGCCGTAGAGGCCCGCCTCGTGGGAGGTCCCGTCGTCCTCGCAGCCGAGCAGCCGCAGCAGCGCCCACAGCAGGGCCTCGCGGGTCGACTGCCGGGGCGGCCCGGCGGACCAGACGGCCATCAGGACCCCGCACACCGCCGGGGCGGGTGCGCGCAGCCCGCGGGCGTGGAAGGCATGGCCCTCCAGCGCGTGGAACGCGGCCGGGTGTCCCTCGGCCGCGTCCCACAAGGTGTCCACGAGATGCCCGGCCGGGCGGCCGCAGCCGCACGTGACGGAGTCCCAGCCGTGCCGGGCGATCTCCCGGACGACCGTGTCGGGCACCAGCGGACTGGTGCGGGGCTGCTTCTCCGTCGCTCTCACGGGAGAAGTATGGGATCAGGCCGTTGGCCGGTCCAGAGCCACCCCCCCCATGGCCGGGTCGGTGCGTCGGCCGGGTCAGTGACCGTGGCCCTGGCAGCCGCAGCCCTTCGCCGCGCCGCGCGGCAGCCCCTGCGTGAACTCGCTCTGCGAGAACACCGCGAGGACCGTCGCGGGCTCGGTGCCGTGGTTCGCCAGGGTGATCTCCTTTCCGGCGGGCAGCATCGCGAAGGTGCCCGGGGTCACCGTCTTGGCCCCGCAGCCGCACGAGGCCTCCACGGTCCCGGCGACGCCCGTGAGCAGCAGCTCCGAAGCCCCGTGCCCGTGCGCCGCAATGGTGCCCCCGGCCGGCACCTGGATCCGTACCGCCGCGAGCTCGCGGAACGGGCCGCCCTCGGGGTCGAGGCGCAGCACCGGACGGCCGGTGGTGTCGGGAGTGGTGTCGATGGTCATGCCGAACATGGGTGGTTCCTCTACGAATCGGTGTGCAGTTCCACCGAGCAGAGCCCGGGGGAGAGGAAGGGATGGAGTACGGCCTCGGTGCCGCTGCCCTCCAACAGGCCGTCGAGCATGCCCTGGTGGACCGAGCAGATCACCTCGGGCAGGGCGCGGGCCATGACCCGGTACGGGCACCCGTGCAGCAGCACCCGCCCGTCGGCCCCCGGCTCCGGGTCGAAGCCGAGCCGCGCGGCCAGGGCGGCCACCCGCCCGGCGGGCTCCGCCCCGGGAACGGCCAGGGTCCGGCCCCAGTCGCGTCCCGCGGCCCGGGCCCGCCCGGCATCGCCCGCGAGGGCGGTGGCCAGCGACCCGGCGAGCTCCCGGTAGGGGGCATCGGCGGATTGCGCGGAATCCGAGGACGGCGCGGGAAGCGCCGTCCAGCCGAGCGCGGGCCGCCCCGGGCCGGGGCGGCCCGGCCGCGCGCAGGCTCGTACGAGACCGGCCTCGCTCAGCGCCGTCAGGTGGTGGCGGACGGTGGCGACCGAAAGACCGGCGGCGGCCGCGAGTTCCGCCGCGCCGAGCACGCCGTCCGCCTCCCGCATCAGGGCAATCAGACGCCGTCGTGACGGGACGGCAAGGGCCCGGTGGACTTCGCCGTCGGCCGGACCGCCGGTCGTTTCGGTCATGGCTCGAATTTAGACGACGCGGATCATCTGAATACCGGGCGAAACGTCCCGACCTGCCAGGTCTTTCGCCTCGCCCGACCGGGCCCGCCCGGGATCATGAAAGGCTGAGCCCGTGAACGAGGCACCGCGCGACACCGGCACCGACACCGATATCGACACCGACAGTGGCATCGACAGTGGGCGCAGGACACCGCTCTACCTGAAGGTCGCCGCGGCCCTGCGGACCGCCATCACGGCCGGCGAGTACGGTTCCGGCGCGCGGCTGCCCGCCGAGGACGCACTCGCCCGCCGCTACGGCGTGTCCAGGGGTACGGTGCGCCAGGCGCTCGCCGCGCTGCGCACCGACGGGCTGATCACCTCGGGGCGCGGCACCCGACGGGTCGTGCTCGGCGGCGGCCCGGGGGAGTCCGGGGGAGTCGCCGAGCTCCGCAGCTTCACCCGGTGGGCCCGCTCGCTGGGGCAGGAGCCGGGCGGGCGGACGGTCTCCGTGGAGCAGGGCGGGGCCGACGCCGAGGAGGCGGAGCAGCTGCGGATCGACGTGGGCGCCCCGGTCCGCCGCGTGCTGCGGCTGCGCACCCTGTCCGGGGCCCCGGTGATGGTGGAGCGGACCACCTACCCGGAGGCGGTCGGCGCCCTGGTCGCGGCCATGCCGCTTGACACGGTCTCGTACTCCGACCAACTCGCCGTGCACGGAGTGCTGTTCACCGACGCCCACCACCTCATCGACATCGCCGCCGCGGACGGGAACGATGCGGAGCTGCTGGGCTGCCCGGTCGGGGCCGCGCTGCTGCGCGAGCGGCGCCGGTCCACCGACCCGGCGGGGATCCCGGTGGAGTGGTCGCAGGACCGGTACCTGCCGGGGACGGTGGCCTTCACGGTGCACACGACGGCCGCCAGCGCCCTGGGCCGTCGGCTCACTTCCTGACCAGCAGCCCCTCCAGCAGCGGGCGGAAGTGTCCGAAGCCGGGCGTGGCCATCTCGGGGTCCTTGGCCTGCTCGTCCCAGCGCCGGACGGCCACCGCGTCGGCGGCGCCGGGCAGTGCCTCGAACTCGCGCACCTGCTCGGCTGTCATGGGGCCGCCCTGCACGCGCAGGGTGTGGACGGACGCCTCGGACAGGAGGTCGAAGTAGCCGGGCTCGGCCGTGCACAGGTATCGCTTGGCGGCCACGTGCAGGCACACCGGCTCGGTCACCTCGGGCCCGAACCACCGGCCGAGCCAGTCGGCCCCGGTGTGGCTGTGCCGGTTGTCCAGGCCGCCCTCCATCAGATCGCGGCCGGTCACCGTGCCGTGGAAGTGCCCGATGTCGTGCAGCAGCGCGGCCGCCACCAGGTGGGCGGGGGCCCCGGCGGCCTCGGCGAGGGCGCCGGCCTGGAGCATGTGACCGGCTTGGGTGACGGCCTCGCCGAAGTACTCGGCGCTGCCCTCGCCTTCGAAGAGGCGGGCCAGCTCGTCGATGGGGTCGGCGGTGTTCACGCGGAAGCTCCTTCGCGGCGCAGGACGGCCAGGGTGGAGAGCAGGCCGTCGAGGTCGGCGTAGGTCCCCTGGAGGTGACGGCCGCCCGATTCGGCGAAGGCCGTACGGGCGTGCAGCAGACGGGTGTTGTCGAAGACCACGCAGTCGCCGGGGGCGAGCCTGAAGTCGATCCGGAGCTCCGGCCGCTCCAGCAGTTCGCCGAAGAGGCGGTAGGCGGCGTAGAACTCCTCCAGCACGGCGGCCGGTTGGTGGAGGGTGGAGATGGACCGGTTGTTGAAGCGCACCTCGCGGACGCGTCCCAGCGGGTCCACCCCGATCAGCGGCCGGTGGGCCCGCAGTTCGGTGCGCGCGTCGGCGAAGGCGAACTCCACCGGCACCCGGGTCAGCACCTCGAAGGCCCCCGGCTCCCGCTCCCGCAGCAGTGCGGCCGCGCGGAAGCCGTCCACCAGCCCGGAGTCTCCGCCCTGGGCCTCGTTGCGCAGGCAGTGCAGGAGCTGCAGGGTCGGCACCGGGTCCCGGTAGGGGTTGTCGGTGTGCGGGGTGATCCGGGCGCCTGTGAAGGCCAGGTTGTTGGGGTCGGCCTCGACGCGGACCTCGAAGAGTTCGCCGTAGTTCGTCTCGCGAACGAACCCGAAGGTGCGCGCCACGTCCAGCACCATCCGGTCCCGGCACGGCACGTCCCGCAGCAGGACGAACCCGAGCCGGACCACGCTGTCCAGGGCCCGCTCGCGGACCTCGCGGGAGCTGATGTACGCGTCCCAGCGGGCCTCGGGGATCCGCCCGGCCAGATCGGCGGCCGACCACAGCTCCTTGTCCGCCTCGGTCCGGCCGTCTCCGGCGTGGCCCCCGGCGCCGGTCCCGCTCCCGTCGGGGGCGTGGGCGCCGAGCCACTCGGCCGCGTACACGGAGTGGTGGCCGTCCGGCTGCCAGACCACCTCCCAGCCGGGCCCGCCGTCGGCGGTCGCC
Organism: Streptomyces sp. GL_140; assembly: GCF_057834465.1. Taxonomy (NCBI): domain Bacteria; kingdom Bacillati; phylum Actinomycetota; class Actinomycetes; order Kitasatosporales; family Streptomycetaceae; genus Streptomyces; species Streptomyces sp. GL_140. Next base: position 613,431 of record NZ_CM174404.1, on the reverse strand, counting down.
GCCTCGCGCACCGAGCCGATGGCCAGCCCGGCGGGCAGCTCGGTGATCTGGAACAGCTTCTGGCCGGTGCGCGGATCACGGCAGTCCGCGCAGGGGCAGTTGTCGCGCAGCCAGGGCGCGGGCGGGCGGGTGATCGCGGTCGCGGACATCGGGGTTCCTGTCGTCGTCAATCGTCCGGGAAAGTTGTATATACAACTCTGGGCCGCCTGTATGGTGACAGGGTCGGGTGACGGACAGATGGCGAACAGGTGGCCGGAACCGGCAGAACCCGGCGGCGCCCATGGAACCGGCCGCACCGGTGGGGCGTGTGCGCATGCTGAGACGGCAGGCGAGCGGCGGAACCGGATCCGGGAAGCCGTCGTCTGACACCGCATGGGGACGAGTATGCGAAAGACCGGGCTGCTGACCGGGCCGAGAACCGGACGGGCCGCCTTGCGGACGAGGCGAAGAATCGGGGTGTTGCTCCTCGCCCTGCTCGCGACCCAGTTGGGCTCCCTGATCGGCCCGGCCTACGCCTGCGGCTGCGGTGCGATGGTCCCCGGAGCCGACGGCCGGATAGGGGTTTCCCGCGAGGCCTCCGTGGTGCGCTGGGACGGCCGCACCGAACAGATCGCGATGCGCTTCACGGTCGGCGGCGACGCCAAACGGGCCGCATGGATCATGCCGGTGCCGGGGCGGGCCACGGTGACCCTGGGCGACGCCGACCTGTTCTCACAACTGGGCGACCTGACCTCGCCCGAGTACCGGACCCGCAGCTACTTCTGGCCGCGTCACGGCGACTGGCCCTTCGCCTCCGGCTCGCGGGACGTCGGCGGAGCCCGGCCGCCGGGCACCGGGGAAGCCCAGGTCGGCGTCGTGGGCCGGGAGCGGCTGGGTGACTTCGACGTCGCCCGCCTGACGGCCACCGACCCCGACGCGCTGCGCAAGTGGCTGGAGAGCAACGGCTTCAAACTCCCCGACGGGCTGTCCACCGAGGTGAAGCCGTACGTGGACCAGCACTGGGAGTACGTCGCCGTGCGCCTCGTGCCCCGGGACCAGGGCGCCACCCTGCGCGGCACCCTGGACCCGCTCCTGATCCGCTTCGACAGCGACCGGCTCGTCTACCCGATGCGCCTGTCCCGGATGGCCAGGAGCGCTCAGTCCCTCGGCCTGTACATCCTGGCCGACCACCGCATGGAGCCCGCCTCCCCGATCGGCGGCAACACCCCCGAGGTCACCTTCGCGGGGCGAATCACGCCGAAGGGTTCGGTCGCCGCACTGGCCGGCACGGCGCCGGTGTTCCTGACGGCGATCGACCAGAGCTTCCCCGTCCCGTCCAGGATCGACGGCGACCACGAACTGCGTGCCGCCGCCTCGGACACCCCGTACCGCCGGGTCGAGTACAGCGACGAACTGCGCACGGCCGGAGGGATTCCGGTCTGGATCCTGACGATCGCGGGCGCGGTCGCGGCCGTGACCCTGGCGGGCCTGGGGCTGGGCCGACGCCTGCGGACGAGGCGAACCGGGTAACGCGTGTAACGCCTGTACGCCTGTACGCCTGTAAGCGTGTAACGGGGGGTGCGGGGGCGGATCGGCGCGCGGATCGAGCGCGCCGTCCGCTCATCCGGCAGCGGCGGGCTCCGGCTCCACGGCCTGCGGCTCCGTGACCTCCGGCTGCGCGGCCTTCGCGAGGCGGCCGATCCGGCGTGCCTCCCGGGCCAGCGCCGGGGCGCAGATCCACCAGGCGACCAGCCCGGTTCCCGCGCCGGCCATCGCCCCGGCGGCGGTGTCGCTGAGCCAGTGCGCGTGCAGCCACGTACGGCTCCACATCATCGCGAGGACGAAGGCGGCGCCGCCGATCCACCAGGCCCGGCGCCGGGCCGCCGGAACGAGCACCGCTCCGACGATCACCACGAGGAGGGCCGCCCCGGCCGCGTGGCCGGAGGGGTAGGAGCCGTGGTCGACCCGGACGAGGGGGTGGGCCGGGCGCGGCCGGTCCACGAGGTGCTTGAGGCTCTGGACGACGAGCATGCTGCCGGCCATGTACACGGTGAACAGGAAGCCCGCGGACACCCAGCGGCGGCGGACGAGCAGGAAGATCAGCAGGGCGATCGGCACGACGATCCCCAGGGGGCCGCCGAACCAGTTCAGGGCCGAGGCGACCGCGGAGTAGAGCCCCTCGTGAGGTCCGCCCATCCACACCAGCCAGCGATCGTCCAGCCCCTGGAAGGGCGGCCGGACCACGTCCCGCCGCACGACGAGCCCGAGCGCGGCGGCGGAGCCGAGCAGCGCGAGCCCGAGGACACCGGCACGCCGGATGCCCGTGTCCGCCACGGCATGACGTGCTTCGGGTCTGGCGGGAGGGGTGGCGGGGATCGTGGACATGACGTGCTGCCTTTCGCGGGGCCTGGGGTGGGGTGAGGGGGGCGGGATGGTGCGAAGGGGGCGCGGGTGGGTTCCGCGCCCCCTTCGGTGCCGGAGGGCGGTTACCGGTTACGCGTTGAGGTGGTGGGAGAGGAAGGTGACGGATTCCGTGACGATGGCTTCGATGTCGGGGGAGCCGAGGAAGATGTGGTCGGCGCCTTCGACGGGCCGCAGGGTGACCTCACCTCCGGCCCGGGTGAGGGCTTCGGCGAGCTGTTCGCTCTGGCTGTAGGGGACCAGTCCGTCCCGGGTCCCGTGGATCAGGAGGAACGGCGGCGGGTTGGAGCCCGGGGTGGCGTAGGCGACCGGGCTCGCCGTCTTCGCCAGTGCCGGGCGCTCGGTATCGGTGCCGCCCAGCAGGGCCGCGTAGGGGTCGGGGAACTCCATCCCGGCAGGCACCGGCGGCATGGCGGGCATGGGATGGTCGGCGAGGGTGGTCAGGTCGGAGACCCCGTACCAGTCCACGACGGCCCGCACGCCCGTGTCACCGGAGCCCACACCGTGCGCGCCCTCCAGCGCGGTGGCGTCGGCGCTGTTCGGGCCGACGAGGCCGGCGAGGGCGGCGAGGTGGCCGCCCGCGGACTCGCCCCACACCCCGATCCGGTCCGGGTCCACACCCAGGACCGACGCGAACTTGTGGACGTAGCGGATCGCGGCCTTCACATCGTGCAGCTGCGCGGGGAACGGCGCTTCCAGGCTGTGCCGGTAGTCGATCGACACCAGTGCCAGACCCGCCGCCGCAACCGTCCCGTGGAGGAGCTCCGCGGGCACCGTCGGCGGCGGGTAACGCCGGTCGCCGTCCAGCCAGCCGCCCCCGTGGATCCACACCACCACCGGGAACGGACCCTCGCCCGCCGGGACCCGTACGTCCAGCAGCCGCGGCCGGAAACCCGGAGTCGTCGCGTACGTCACCCCGTGGAAATGGCGTACCCCGTCCACGTCCGTCACCGGTGCCACCGGCAACTGGAACGGCGGAGGCGGCCACGTCATATCGGCCACGAAGGCAGGGGCGGAAGCGGGAGAGGGAGGAGATTGCGTCATTGCGGCTCTTCTCGATGCGGCAGTGGAGGCTTCACGTGATCGCGCTCGCGATCGCGCCGATCTCGATCATCAGGACCGCGATCGGAATGCGTTACACGTGTAAGCAAGGACTGTAGCTACGCGTTTCCGCCCACCACAAGCCCCCTGAGGTCTCGAGAGCGCCGCTCAGCCTCCCGCCACGCCCCCCGGCCGGATGATGGTGACCCCGCGCCCCGGCGCCGTACCCATCGCGGCCAGTGCGGCGGGCGCCGCGTCCAGCGGGATCGTGGCCGTGACCAGGAGATCCGGGCGCAGTGCTCCGGAGCGGACCAGTTCCATCATCGGCGGGTACGCGTGCGCCGCCATTCCGTGGCTGCCGAGGATCTCCAGCTCCCACCCGATGACCCGCTCCATCGGCAGTGCCGTGGCCCCCTGCGCCGCAGGCAGCAGTCCGACCTGTACGTGGCGTCCGCGCCTGCGCAGCCCCGCCACCGATGCCGCCGCCGTAGCCGGGGAGCCCAGGGCGTCGAGCGACAGGTGCGCGCCGCCGCCCGTCAGCTCCCTCACCGCCTCGGACGCATCGGCCCGCACCGGGTCCACGCAGTGCACGGCGCCGAACCTCCGGGCCATCTCCAGCGCCCTCGGCGCGGTGTCCACGGCCACCACCCGGGCCCCCGCCGCCGCCGCGATCATCACGGCCGACAGCCCGACGCCGCCGCAGCCGTGCACCGCGACCCATTCGCCCGGCGCCACCCTGCCCCGTGCGACCACGGCCCGGAAGGCCGTCGCGAACCGGCAGCCCAGCCCGGCCGCCGTGTCGTACGAAAGCTCCTCCGGCACGGCCACCAAGTTCACGTCGGCGTGCTCCAGGGCCACGTACTCGGCGAAGGATCCCCAGTGCGTGAACCCGGGCTGCGTCTGCCGGGCGCACACCTGCTGCTGGCCGGCCGCGCATTCGGCGCAGCTTCCGCACGCGCAGACGAACGGGACCGTGACCCGGTCGCCGGGTCGCCAGCCGGAGACTCCGGGGCCCACGGCCTCGACCACGCCGGCCAGTTCGTGGCCGGGCACGTGCGGCAGCACGATGTCCGGATCGTGGCCCATCCACCCGTGCCAGTCGCTCCGGCACAGCCCGGTGGCCTCGACGCGCACCACCGCCCCGCCGACGGCCGGAGCCGGATCGGCCACTTCGCGTACCTCGGCCTGTTCCCCGTACCGCTCGAAAACCACAGCGCGCACGCCGACCACCTTTCCCTCGGGCTCACTTGTCCGGGTCCGGCCCCGGTGCGAAGCTGCCGGGGACACCGGACACACCATCAGGGGAAACCATGACCCGCAAGCGCGCCACGGCCGCCGCCGTCTCCGTCCTGCTCGCCCTCACGGTCACCACGCTCGGAGCGAGCTCCCAGGCCTACGCGAAGGCCTCCGGCGACAAAAAGGTCGAGGTCATCAAGTAGCTGGACGGGTAGGAGGATCAAGTACTCCGAACCCCGTTGCCATCGCAAGTGCCCGCATACGATCCTCGGGGGATGAACCTTCCCCAGCCGTTGATCACACTGGACGACCTGACCCTGCGCCGCTTCGACGCCGAGGCCGACCTCCCGGAGCTCTTCCAGGTCATCGAGGAGTCTCTGGAGCACCTGCGGCCCTGGATGCCCTGGGTCGCCGAGCACAGTCTGGCCAGGACCACCGGCTACCTGGCCGGGCGCGCGGAGCTCTGGGAGAGCGGCGCGGAGTGCAGCTACGCGATCCGGCTGGACGGGGCGATGGTCGGCGCCTGCGGGCTGTACCGGCACAGCGACACCCCCGAGGACTGCCGTGAGATCGGGTACTGGCTGCACCCCGCGGCCACCGGCCGGGGCGTGGCCAGCCGAAGTGCCCGCGCACTGGTCGAGCAGGCCTTCCTGCTGCCCGACGTCGACCGGGTGGAGATAGTCCACGACCCGGCCAACCGCGCCAGCGCCGCCGTCCCCGCCCGGCTCGGCTTCACCGAACACCTCCGCCGCCCGGCGCAGGCCCTCGCCCCCGCCGAGACCGGCGAGATCCAGACCTGGCGGCTGACCCGCGAACAGGCGAAGGCCCTGACCGGGGCGGGTACTTCCTGACGGCAGCCCCGCGGACCCGGCAGGATCCGAAGAGGCTGCCAGACACCCCTAGGGGGTGTTTCTCGGATCTCCGCGGCGTCGCGAGCCCTGGTGCGCACGCTCGCCGCGTTGCCGAAATGCCCGAGTAGCTCCGCTACTAGGGCACTCCGGCGCCTTGCGATCGCACGCACCAGACCCCGCTCCTTCTTCCACGGAGATCCGAGAAACACCCCCTAGCCCTTGGCCCGGTTCAGCGCGAGTTCTACGAGGGCCTCGGGGGCGCCCGGCTGTTCGCGGATGCCGGGGAAGGCGTTGACGTCCACGATCAGCGGGGTTCCGTCGGCCGTGGCGATGATGTCCACGCCGTAGACGTCGAGGGCGAAGACCTCCCCGACCCGCCGGGTCAGATCGGCCCAGCCCGCCGGTAGCCGGGGCAGCGGGAGGGTCGGGCCGCGGCCCTCGGGGGAGAGTTCGGAGCGGCGCAGGGCCGCGAAGACCTGGTCGCCGATGGCCCACAGCTTGTGGTCCCAGCCGCTGTTCGGGGCGAACTCCTGGACCACCACCGGCTCGTCGGACCAGCTGCCCGCCAGTTCGCCCAGGGCCGCGGTCCCGTCCACCCGGGCCACGAGGTCCGCCCGGCGGCTGTGCCGGCTCTTGACGACCACGGGGGAGCGCAGCGGGGCTCCGGCCGCCCACTGGGCGAGCGTTTCGAAGGTGCGGGTTCCGGCGAACGGCAGTCCGGCCCGTACCGCCAGCTCCGCCATCAGCGTCCGGTCCTGGCACAGCGTGGTCGCCGAGGCCGAGTTCACCACCGGGGCTCCGCGCCGCTCCAGCCCCCGGGCGAGGTCCAGCCCGCGCGGAGTGTGCGCCTTGAGGAGATATACGTCGGCCAGTGCGCCGGCGGGTTCGTCCGCCGAGCCCGGGTCCAGCGCCTCCACCCCGTGACCGGCGGCCCGCAGCAGTTCGGCGGCCGCCGACAGCAGTGGATGGCCGGGGTTGTCCGTGATCAGGCCGATCCTCATACGGACTCCCCCGCCGGGGCGCCGCTGGTGGCCGTGGCCCCGGCGTTGGTCGCGGAAGCCGCCGTGGCCTGCGCCGGGATCGACACCGGTACGGGTACGGGCGCCGATGCGGGGGCCGCTGCCCGGAGCGGGGGAGCGGTGGAGCCGGAGCCGCCGGACCGGGCGAGGCCGAGTACCGCACGGGCCACCCGCGCGGCCGCTTCGGGTACCTGACGGAAGCTGGGGAAGTCGTTCACGTCGACGACCACCGGCCCGTCGGGACCCAGCAGCACGTCCAGCCCGTACAGGTCGAGCCCGTACACCTCCCCGACGCGCGCCCCGATCTCGGCGATCTCGGCGGACAGCGGGACCAGGCGCTCCGGGACCGGGCAGTCCGGATACAGCGGAGAACGGCGCTCGGTGGCGAAGAGTTCCCCGCCGACCGCGTACACCTTGAGGTCGGTCCCCGAGTTCGGCACGTACGGCTGCGCGATGAGCATGCCCTCGCCCGCCAGCTCGGGCAGCATCGCGGCCAGCCGCTCCGGCGAGGACACCAGGTGCACGCCCCGCCCCGAGCTGCCGTCGGCGGGCTTGACGACCAGCGGGTACTCCGAGTCCGGGATCTCCGCCAGCAGTTCCGGCCGGACCGCCGCGTAGGTGGTCGGCAGCGGCAGGCCCCGGTCGCGCCCGATGGCGGCGGCCAGCGCCTTGTCCCGTACGCCCCGGATCGAGCGGGCGTCGTTGACCGTGGTCATCCCGGCCGCGGCGGCGGCTTCGAGCAGTGTCAGCCCCGGCCCGCCGGACACGGTTTTGAGCACCCAGGCGTCGTGGTCACCGGAGTTCACCACCTCGCTCATCCGCAGCAGCGAACCACCGGGCCGCACCACTTCCACCTGATGGCCCCATGCCGTGAGTTGCCGGACCACCTCGTTCGGCATGCCGTCGTGGCGGTAGTGCTCCTCCACCAGGAAGCAGAGCTTCATGGACCTTCCCCATATTCCCCGGACGTCCGCCGATCCCGTCCGGCGAGTTGTGACGTCACAGGATGTCATGGACCGCAATGTGATGATCGGTCCGTGTAGGGAGTCGGCACCAACGGCCCTCACCCACGGCTCTCGCCGACAGCGCACGCCAACGGACTCGGCCGCCGGCCACGCGTCCCGCCGGCCACCCGTCCCGCCCGGCTACCCCCGCTGCGTCGCCGCGGCGAACGCCGCGTCCCTGACCTCCACCTCCGGATGCCGCCGCAGCTCCCGCAGCAGTTCCCGCCACCTCTCGGGCCAGGCGTGCCGGGCGCCCACGGACGCCGTGAGCGCCGCGGCGAACAGCCCGGCCTCCGCACCGCCGTCGCGGGCGAGTTCCCGTACGGTCTCCAGGGCCGCCGGGAGATCGGGCAGCGGGTCCCCGTGGAGGTACCGGCCGGCCAGCCCGGAGGCGGTGGCGCGGGCCAGTCCGGGCCGCCCGCGCAGGGCCGCGACCAGCTCCCGCAGCGCGGTCGGCATGCCCGCCGGATCCGCCCGGAGGTCGACGGCGCGGAGCAGCAGGGTCACCCGGGCCTCCGCCAGCAGGGGCTCGTCGGCCAGTTGGCGGAGCACCGCCTCGCGTACGGCGGGGTCCTTGCCCAGCGGCTGGGTGGCCAGGTGACGCAGCCGCCGCAGCGCGGGCAGGTCGCCTTCCGGCTCCGCGTCCGGATCGGCGCCGCCCCGGACCAGACGGAGCAACTCCTCGACGGCGCCGTGGAAGGGGCTGCCGGGCTCGGCGCCGCCCAGGGGGTGGGGCAGACCCGAGGCCGCGATCTGGGCCAGGGCCTCGGCGGCCGACTGCCCGCCCTCGCGTAGCGACAGGTCGCAGACCGCCAGCCGCAGGATGTCCGCCACCTCGGGTGCGTACGCGGCCCACTTGGGCAGGCTCGGGTACGAGGGAGGCAGCGCGTCGGGACCGGTCCGCGGCCGGGCCGCCACGGCCACCAGCCCGGCGTAGCGCCGCCGGTGGGCCCGGGGAACGCTCAGCGGATCGGTGTGCAGGATCGGGAGCCTGCTGTCCTCGGTCATCGACGCGGCGGCCTCCAGCAGCTCCCAGGCGGATTCGGCCGCCAGGAGCCGGGAGGCGAGCCGCATGGCGGTGGCCACCAGGTCGCGGTGGCTGTCCGGATGGTCGAGGATCCGGCTCAGCAGCGCGGCCGCGAGCGGCGGCGGCAGCAGCCGGACCGCGAGCCGGGCGGCCTCCTTGCGGCTGGTCACCTTCACACGGCGGGCCGGGTCGAGCAGTTCGGCGAGCCGGGGTGCGAGGACCGAGGGCGCCGTGGCGGCGGCCGCGCGCGCGGCGGCGTACAGCGCGACCCGGGCGAGGTCGTCGCCGGCGTGCGCGAACAGGTCGTCGAGGGTGGCGGCGGGCTCGACCGTGCGGGGCGCGGCCGTCAGGGCGGCCTCGGCGAGCACGGTCTGCGTCGAGTCCGCGAACTCCCTGACGAGTTCCAGACCGTGCTCGGGGATCCGCACGGCCTCGCGGAGCACCGCGGCCCGTTCGTGCAGCGCCTGCGATTCGTCGCGGACGGCCGTGGCCGCGAGCCGGGCAGCCGCCTCCTGCTGGCGGGGAAGCCACCCGGTCGCGCGGGCGAAGACGGGCAGGGGCCTGGCGGAGTCCTCGCCCAGGAACCGGCCGTACGGGGGCTCGGCCCCGAGCAGGACGTCCAGCAGGTCGGTGCGGTGCGCGGAGAGGATCTCCCCTACGGGCGCGAGCGCCGCCGCCGAGGGGTCGCGGGCCAGCAGCTCCACCGCCCGCTCCTCCCGGGTCGCGGGGTCGGCCAGCCAGACGGCCGCGAGGGCCGGGGCGTCCTTGTCCTCGCAACGGGCCAGGGCGTCCGCGAGCATCGGCTGGAGCTCGGGGAGCCGTGCGGGGCCGTAGCCGTAGCCGTAGTGGTGGTCGGGGAAGGCCGCCAGCTGCAGGAGCGGGCCGAAGTCCCCTTTCCCGGCGGCTTCCTCGACCCCGGGACGAAGCGCCTCGAACGCCCGCGCCCCCAGCGGCCGGCCCGGCGCCGGCCGCAGCAGATCGAGGGGGCGGGTGCCGATGTGGGTGCCGAAGAGGCCGATGGTGTGCCGGGCCCAGTCGAGCAGGGCCCCGCCGGGGGCGGGAGCGTCGAACACGCCGCGCACCAGGCTCTGGAGGGCCGCCCGGGAAGTGGGGGAGCAGTCCCGGGCCCGGAGGGCGTCCAGGGTGATCGTGCCGAGGTGCCCCGGGGTTCCGGGCGCCTCCAGCAGGGCCACGGGGAGCTTCGCCAGCTCCGCGAGCGCGGCGGACCGTACGGGCTCGCGCTCGTTGCGCAGCCGGCCGGCGACCAGCCCGAGGACCTCCGCCACTGTGCCGGGGTCGCCGCTCGGAGCCGCGTTGGCGATGAGCTTCGCCCAGCCGTCGGCGCGCAGGCCCGCGTCGGAGCTCCCGCAGGCGGCCAGGATCTCGGCGCGGGCCTCGGCCACCGGAAGGTGGACGAGGGAGTCCGGCAGCGTCCGGGCCCGGAGCCCGGCGGCGCGTTCCCGGGCCACGGCGAGCCGCGCCTCGGCGTACCTGCGCTCGGGCGGGAGGAGCGGGTACAGGAGTACGGGCATGGTCCACGCGGGGGATGCGAAGTCCCGGACGAGGGCGTCGAGGAAGCCCTCCCGACGAGCCGGCGGAAAGGCCTTCAGCAGGTCGGCCAACTCGTCGGGACGCTGGAGCCACAGCCGCCCGAGCCGGGTCAGCGAGGGCGGGTCGGCCCGTACGATCCGGCGCAGCACGGAGGGGCCCGGAGCGGGTTCGTACCGCCGCTGCGCACCCGCCGGGCCGGCCAGCCACCGCACGAAGCGTTCGGCGTCGGCTTCGGCGAGGAGGCCGTAGTGCCGGCGCAGGAGGTGCCGCGGGGCGTCGGCCCCGTACCGCTCCAGGAGTTCCAGTACGCGCAGCGGTTGGGCGTGCGCGGCGGCGGCCAGGCCCGGGGCGCGACGGGACCACCAGTGGGACCGCAGTCCGGTGGGGAGCACGGTGAGCTCGGCCTCGGCCTGGTCGAGGACCGGTCCGGGGTGGCGGGCGGCGAGGCCGGGCCAGCGGGTGACGGAGTCCGCGAGCTCCGGCAGCAGCCGGGCCACGGCCGCGGGTCCGCAGACCGACAGGAGCGCGGCGGCCTCGTAGTCGCCCCACTTCTCGCGGAGCGGCCCGACCAGGGCTTCCGCGAGCTCCGGGCGCCCGCTGCGGCGGACCGCCCGCGTCAGCTGCCTGCGGACCACGGCCGAGGCGTCCGCACAGGCCGCGACGATCGCCGCGTCGGGCACCGGCAGGCTCCGGACGGCCCGCAGGGCGTAGCCGCGCACCACCGGGTCGGGGTCGGTGAGCCGCGCGGCCAGGTACCCGGTCCGCCGCGTGGCGAAGGCGGCGAGGGCCGCCAGCCGTCGCCCGTACCGGCCGGCGTCCTCCAGCTCGGCCAGCACGGGCTCCAGCTCGCCGGCGGCGGCGAGCTCCCGGGCGGTGGTGGCGGCGAGGCGGAGCCGGTCCCGGTGGGGGAGCGGTTCGAGGGCGGCGATCAGTTCGGCGGTGGCGGTGCGTGACATGGGGTCAGTCTGCACAAGGGGTTCCACGAGCGGAAACGTGTTTCCGGCGGGGCGGGCCATCTCGGAGCGTGAGACTCTCTGCAGGATCAAAACGCCATAGAAGATTCTCTATTGGTCATAAATGAGCGGAGAATCTGTCAGGAGCTGTCCAAACGGATCGACAACTCTCCTATAGTGAGGCCTCGTTGCCAGGAACCTTCCCCTCCATTTCCGCCCGGTATGAGGCTTTGATTGATGACGGCGCCGCCCTCCCCCCTTCGCCCCTCCGCGCTGGCCCTGCTGATCACCGCAGCCGCCGGTGGCGCGCTCACCACGGCGGCGGTGGCTGCGGCCCCGTCGTCCATCCGTACCCCCCTCTCCTGGTTCCTGGGCGCGGGCGTGCTGCTGCTCGCGGTCGCGGCCTTCGCCGTGACCTGGTCCTCGCGCACCGCTCGGATCCAGCGCAGGCGGCTGTCCGGCCTCGACGCCGAACTCGCCGCCCGTGACGGGTACATCGCCCGGCTGACCGCCGACGCCGCCCGCGACGCGGCCGCGCGCACCGCCGAACGCGCCCGCCTCGGCGCCGACCACGCCGCCGTCGTGGAGCGGCTGACCGGCGACCACGCGGCCGTCCTGGACCGGCTGACCGGCGCGCACGCCACCGAACTCGACGACCTCGCCGCCGCCCAGAACGCCACCCGCGAGCGGCTCGGCGGCGAACTGCGCCGCGCGGAGTCGGGCCGGGCCGCCGCGATGGCGGCCGCCGCCAACGCCGCGGGCCGGATGCAGGCCCTGGCCACCGGGATGCTCGCCGACCTCCGCGAGATGGAGCACCGGCACGCCGACGAGGACGTCCTCACCGACCTCCTCCACCTCGACCACCGCACCGCCCAGGCCGGCCGCCTCGCCGACTCCATCGCCGTTCTGACCGGCGCCCGTTCTGGCCGCCGCTGGGCGAAGCCGATCGTCATGGAGTCCATCCTGCGCGGGGCGATGGGCCGCATCGGCGGCTACCAGCGGGTCCGGCTGCACTCCACGAGCGACGCGGCCGTCGCCGGGCACGCCGCCGAGGGCGTCATGCACGCACTGGCGGAACTCCTCGACAACGCCGCGAACTTCTCCCCGCCGACCGCCGAGGTCCACGTCTACGTGGAGGAGGTGCCGGCCGGGGTCGTCATCACCGTCGAGGACAGCGGCCTGGTGATGAGCGAGGTCCAGCTGCGCCGCGCCGAACAGGCCGTGACCGCCGAATCGCTGGACCTGGCCGGGCTCTCCGGTACCCGGCTCGGCCTCGCCGTCGTCGGCCGGCTCTCCCGCAAGCACGGACTGACGGTCTCCTTCCGGCCCTCCGCACGCGGTGGTACGGGCGCGCTGATGATGCTCCCGCAGGAGCTGATCAGCCACGGCCCCGCCGAAGCCCCGGTGGCGCCCGCGCCCCTGATCCCGGCCCAGGCGTCCGCCCCGGCGGCCGAAGCCGTGGCCGCCGCGGAGCCCCCGGCGGGACCCGCCGCCGAAGCCGCGCCGAGCCGCCCGGACGCCGAGCCCGAGCCCGAGGCCGTCCACTCCACCGCCTCCGGGCACGCCGCGGGAGCCCGCGCGCAGGACCGTACGCCCGCCCCGGGCACCGACCCCCGCCACGGGTACGGGACCGCGCCCGAGGCGGACTCCGAGTCCGAGTCCACCGGCGAGCACCCCGAATTCGGCGACAGCGGCCTGCCCCAGCGCCGCCGCGGCCGGACCCTGGCCGCCGCCCACCCCGCGGGACCCGACTCCGCCGGCCCCCAGGCCCGTACGACGACCGCGCCCACCGGGGCCTCCCGGTCCGCCGCACGCTTCGGCAGCTTCCGCCAGGCCGTCCGCGCGGCCGGATCCCCGGGCGGCACCGGCAGCCCCGGCGCGTCCGGCGCGTCCGGCGAAGAACAGCAGTCCGCGCACACCACAGCCCCGGAAGGCGAAACGCGATCATGACCGGCTCCACCACCGACGAGACGCTCAACTGGCTCCTTGAAGGCCTTCTGGAACGCACCCCGGGCGCCCGCCACGCCCTCGTGCTCTCCCGCGACGGCCTCAAGCTGTGCCGTACGCCCGAGCTCTCCGTCGACCAGGCCGACCAGCTCGCCGCGATCGCCGCCGGCATCCAGAGCCTGTCGCACGGGGCGTCCATCGAATTCGGCGACGGAACCGGCGGCGTCCGCTCCGCCATGACCGAGTTCTACGGCGGGATCCTGTTCATCGTCGAGGCCGGCGAAGGGGCCCACCTCGCGCTCGTCGCCACCGAGGAGGCCGACGCGGGCCTCGTCGGCCACAACATGTCCGAACTGGTTGAGCAGCTCGGCGAACACCTCATCGCCAGGCCCCGGGGATGAGCAGGCCGAGGCCGGGCCGGGACGACTCCCCGGACCGGCTCTACACCCTCACCGGTGGCCGCAGCCGCTCCGGGTCGGACGTCTTCGACCTGGTCACCCTGATCGTCGCCGAGTGCGACCCGGTGCCCGGCATGCAGTCCGAACACGCCGCCATCCTGCGGATGTGCCGGTTCCCGACGGCGGTCGTGGAGATCGCGGCCGAGCTCGGACTGCCCGTGTCGATCGTACGGATCCTGCTCGGCGACCTCCTCGGCACCGGCCGGATCAGTGCCCGCCATCCGCGGTCGGGGTACTCGGCCCACGCGGCGTACAGCCTTCCCGACCCCGACATCCTGGAGCAGGTGCTCGTTGGACTCCGCAATCTCTGACGCGACCATCCCCGGCGCCGTCCCCACGCCGGAGGCCGGGCCGCGACAGCCCCGCACCGCCCTGAGCAGCACCGCCGACAACGGTCTGAAGATCGTCATCGTCGGTGGTTTCGGCGTGGGCAAGACCACCATGGTCCGCTCGGTCAGCGAGATCCGCCCGCTGAACACCGAGGAGACCATGACCAAGGCCGGCGAGGCCGTGGACGACGTCGACGGGATCGCCGGGGTCGCCGGGAAGAACGCCACCACCGTGGCCTTCGACTTCGGCCGCATCACCCTCGACGCCCGCAACGTGCTCTACCTGTTCGGCGCCCCCGGCCAGGAGCGGTTCTGGTTCCTGTGGGACCGGCTCTTCGCCGGCACCCTCGGCGCCGTGGTCCTCGTCGACACCCGCCGGCTCGCCGACTCCTGGTACGCCATCGACCGGCTGGAGCACCACGGCACCCCCTTCGTCGTGGCCTGCAACGACTTCGGCGGACCCGAGCACACCCCCGAGCAGATCCGCGCCGCCCTCGACCTGCCGGCCGCGGTACCCCTCGTGTTCTGCGACGCCCGCTCCCGCGAGTCCAGCAAGCACGTACTGATCTCCCTCGTCCAGCACCTCCGGACGGCGGCCGCCGCCGGCCGTATGCCGAGCACCTCGCCGAGCGCCCCGTCCACGACCCCGGAGCCCACCCCGTGACCTGCCCCGCCGCCCCCGAGCACCAGCCCGTCTACCTCGGCGGGCCCCGGTTCCAGACCGACCCCGTGGAGCTGTACCGGGAGATGCGCCGCGACCACGGCGCCGTCGCCCCGGTCGTCCTCGACGGAGACGTACCGGCCTGGCTGGTCCTCGGCTACCGCGAACTGCACCAGGTCACCAGCGACCCGGTGCTCTTCTCCCGGGACTCCGACCTGTGGAACCAGTGGGACCGCATCCCGGCCGACTGGCCGCTGCTCCCCATGATCGGCCGCAAGCAGCCGTCGATCCTCTACACCGTCGGCGAACGCCACCGCGAGCGGGCCGCCGTCATCTCCGAAGCCCTCGAATCCGTGGACCCCTTCGAACTCAAGGGCCACGCCGAACGGTTCGCCGACGAACTCATCGACGAGCTCTGCGGCAAGGGCGCCTGCGACATCGTCGGCCAGTACGCGATGCTGCTGCCCCTGCGCGTCCTCGCCCGCATCTACGGATTCTCCGACGACCAGGGCCCCGGCCTCGTCGCCGCCATGAACGACATGATCAACGGCCGTGAGGGCGCCCTGGAAGGCCAGCGCCACCTCGCCGAGTCCATGATCGCGCTGCTCGGCGCCAAACTGGCCGAGCCCGGCCACGACGTGGTCTCCCGGATGCTCGCCAACCGCGCGGGCTTCACCGTCGAGGAAGTCGCACAGGACCTCATGGTCATGATGGCCGCGGGCCACCAGCCCACGGCCGACTGGATCGGCAACTCGCTGCGCCTCATGCTCACCGACGACCGCTTCGCCGCCTCCCTCGCGGGCGGCCGGCACAGCGTCGGCGAGGCCATGAACGAAGTGCTGTGGGAGGACACCCCCACCCAGAACGTGGCCGGCCGCTGGACCTCGCGCGACACCAACCTCGGCGGACAGGCCATCGGCAGCGGCGACCTCGTCCTGCTCGGCATCGCCGCCGCCAACGGCGACCCGCACGTACGCACCGACGCGGGCGCCCTCACCGGCGGCAACAACGCCTTCTTCTCCTTCGGGCACGGCGAACACCGCTGCCCCTTCCCCGCCCAGGAGGTCGCCGAGGTCATCGCGCGCACCGGCATCGAGGTGCTCCTCGACCGGCTGCCCGACGTCGACCTCGCCGTCCCTGCCGGGGAACTGACCCGTCGGCCCTCGCCGTGGCTGCGCGGCCTCACCGAACTTCCCGTGACCTACACACCGACCCCCGCCCTTGGAGCCACCCGATGACGTGCCCGATCGATCACACCGGCCCCGCGCCCATCACCCTGGACCCCCTCGTAGCCGACCTCGACGCCGAGAGCGCCGCCCTGCGCGCCGCCGGACCGCTGGTCCAGGTGGTCCTCCCCGGCGACGTCCCCGTCTACGCGGTCACCCACCACGCGGAGGCCCGGGCGCTCCTCACCGACCCCCGGATCGTCAAGGACATCAACGTGTGGGGCGCCTGGCAGCGCGGCGAGATCCCCATGGACTGGCCGCTGATCGGCCTCGCGAACCCCGGCCGCTCGATGCTGACCGTGGACGGCGAGGAGCACCGCCGGCTGCGCACCCTGGTCGCGCAGGCACTGACCGTACGCCGGGTGGAGAAGCTGCGCGCCGGCATCGAGGCGCTCACCACCGGCATGCTGGACAAGCTCGCCGCGCTCCCGCCGGGTGGGACGGTGGACCTCAAGGCGCAGTTCGCCTACCCGCTGCCGATGAACGTCATCAGCGACCTGATGGGCGTGGACTCCGAGGAACATCCGCGCCTGAAGGGGCTGTTCGAGAAGTTCTTCTCGACGCAGACCCGGCCCGAGGAGGTCCCGCAGATGATGGCGGACCTCGGCGCGCTGTTCTCGCGCATCGTCGAGTCCAAGCGTGAGAACCCGGGCGACGACCTCACCAGCGCCCTCATCGAGGCCTCCGAGGACGGTGACCACCTCACCACCGAGGAGATCACCAACACCCTCCAGCTGATGGTCGCGGCCGGCCACGAGACCACCATCAGCCTGATCGTCAACGCGGTCGTCGCCCTGGAGACCCACCCCGGGCAGCGTGCGCTCGTCCTCAAGGGCGAGGTCCCGTGGGAGAACGTCATCGAGGAGACGCTGCGCTGGTCGACCCCGACCTCGCACGTGCTGATCCGCTTCGCCGCCGAGGACGTGGAGGTCGGAGACCGGATCCTGCCCAAGGGCGCGGGCCTGATCGTCTCCTTCGGCGCGATCGGCCGAGACGAGGCCCAGTTCGGCGAGACGGCCGGGGAGTTCGACGTCACCCGCACCCCGAACCGCCACATCTCCTTCGGCCACGGCCCCCACGTCTGCCCCGGCGCGGCCCTCTCCCGCCTGGAAGCCATCGTCGCCCTGCCGGCCCTGTACGCCCGCTTCCCCGCCCTGACCCTCGCGGTCCCCGCGTCCGAGCTCCGCAACAAGCCGATCCTGACCCAGAACGACCTCTTCGACCTCCCGGTCCACCTGGCCTGACCCCGTCCCCGCCCCCTCGCACACCCGCGAGGGGGCGGGCCTGGGCGGATTCCGCCGCGATGCAATACCGGCCCATCGCCGTGCTGCCGCCCCCGCTGAGTGCGTACGCGGGCCGCCTGCTGCTGGAAGTGGAGCAGAGCTGGGAGGACCTCGGAGATGTGGACGTCGCGTCGTTCCGCCTCCGGAAGCGGTTCCTGATGTTGAGCCAGTTCACAGACGCCCCGGACTACGGGGTGACCGTGTGGTTGGACCGCAGACAACTGGACGAAGCGGAGGAAGCCCTGGAGTCCCTTCTGGGCGTCCTCGGGGTCGCACCCGATGCCGTCCGGTCGGCCGACCACTGCCCGCACCCGGCCGGGGCCCACCGGCCGGCTCTGCCCGATGCCGGGTCCGGCAAAGGGCGCCAGGGGTTCCTCGTACGCGTCATGCGAGCACTCCGGACCACGAACGCGGACGGATAGTCCAAGGGCCCGGGAGCTGGACATGCTCCCGGGCTCCGTCACGTTCGCGGGTCCTTCCCGGCCGTGGTGCGGGCGGTGGTTACGCGGGCATCGGGACCGATACGAAGGTCGTGCCCGACTCGTTCTCCACCAGCACCGAGCGGACCTCCGCCGGGTCCACTGCCGCCGAGCCGTCCAGCGCGGCGCCCTTGCCCTCGCCGTGTTCCGCCGTGCCCACCACCCAGCCGCCCGCGGTGGTCCGCGTACCGTCCCGGGAGACCACGACGATGCGGCAGCGCTGGCCCGCCGGGATCCCCGTCACCGCCGCGTGCACCCGTACCCACTTCGCGGCCGGAGTCACCTGTACGGTCATCCGCGCGCCCGTGCCCGCATCCGTGGCGGAAGCCACCCTGGTCCCCGCCACCGGCGTCGAAGGCTGCGCCGAGACCGTCGGCGTGGGCGGCGGGGGCAGCGCCTGGCTCCGGTCGGCGCCGCCGCCCAGCTGGGTGCCGGCGAAGAACACGGCCGTCAGCGAGGCCGCCACGGCCAGACCCGTCAACGCCGTACGACGTCTGCGCGCCCCCGCGGCCTCCTGCCGCATCTGCCGCAGCGTGCGCTGGAGCAGCAGGTCACCGCCCTGCGGCGGCCCGTCGAGGAAAGCCTCGGGGGGCACCTCGCCCAGCGCCGCCTCCATCTCGCGCAACGCGGTCACCTCCTGCCGACACTGAACGCAGCCCTCCACGTGCTCCTCGACCCGGCGGACGTCCGCTTCGTCCAGGACGCCGAGAACGTACGGGCCGAGCAGTTCCTCCTCGTGCCGCTCCCGGTTCATGCCACCACCTCCTGCAGTCCGCCGGGCTGCTGGGACGGCCTGCCCGTTCTCTTGCTTTCGCCGAAGACTTCGCGCAGCGCCTTCAGCGCGTAGTGCGAGCGCGATTTCACCGTGCCCGCCGGGATGCCGAGGGTGTCGGCGGCCTCGGCGACGCTGAGCTGGCGGTAGTACAACTCCGTCAGCACGTCCCGGTGTTCCGGCGAGAGCCGGTCCAGGGCACCCAGCACGGTCATGGCGTCCACCACCGCGTCCGCGTGGTCGGCCTCCACCGGTGGATGGGCCGGCGAGCCGGAGACCTCCGGCGGCCGGGCCGCCTTGGCCCGGTACCGGTCCGTGACGATGTTGCGGGCCACCGTGAGCAGCCAGCCGCGCACCGAGCCCTTCCCGTTGACCAGGACCTCGGAGTGGCGCCAGGCCCTGATGAGGGTCTCCTGGACGATGTCCTCGGCCGCGGCACGGTCCCCGGTGAGCCGGGTGGCGTACGCGAGCAGCGCGTGGCCGTGCTCCTCGTACACCGACTTGATCAGTGCTTCGTCGGTAGAGCCCCGCCGAGTGCGGGGCCACAGTGGTCCGGCCATCTCACCCTCTCCGTCTTCCTCGCGTCTGTGGTGCGGTCGGAACACGCCGGCCGTCCGGGTCCGGTTCACGTGACCTGCGTCACGTGCGCCGTGTTGGGGTCGGATCCGGTCAAGTGCGGCAGACCCGGTCCTGGTTGAGGCAGTCCACGAGCTCGGCCATCCGTGCGTCGGTCATCACGTTCACGAACATCGCGTGGTCCGTCTTCGGGCTGTGCCGCTGCTCGGGAAAGGAGTCGAGCGCGACCGGCACCCCGGGCGGCACCTCGTAGGCGAGGGAGACGCGCAGCTGCGGTACCGGGAAGGTGCCCTGCGGGCAGACCCCGCCCGCCGCCGGGAAGAGCAGGTGCGAGCGGTGCCCGGGGCTGGTGGTGTCCAGGCCGTTCCAGCAGCTGGGAAAGGCGAGGGTGCGGGTGAGGCGCTCGCCGGCGGGGCAGCGGGGATAGCGGGTGGTGGAGCGGTCGGGGGAGCCCGAACAGCCCCAGCGGGCCCGTACGTCGGCGTCGGAGTCCGCCGTGAAGGCCACCGCGTCGCCGGTCATCGCGTTCAGGAAGCGGGGCATCGCCACCACCTTGCTCACCGGGCTGCCGAGGAACTCCACCGACACCGAGGCCTCCGGTACGATCTCGCCCGCGTTGCCGTGACCGGCCGAGCCCTCGTGCGGATGCGTGCCCGGACGGTCCGTGCGGCGCAGCACCGGCCAGTAGTACGTGGAACGGTCGCCGCCGACGCAGCTGGTGGCGGCCGCGTCCAGCGAGGCGTCGGTGGAGAAGGCGTCCGTGGAGAGGTTGCCGACGTAGGCGTGCGTGTGGTGGGCGCCGGAGCGCAGGCCGGGCGAGACCACCAGGTTGTCCTCGTTGTAGTGCCCCTCGGTGTTGCGGCCGCACTCCACCGACATCCGGCCCGTGGAGGCGTCGGGGCCGGCCGCGCGGGGCTCGGCGGGGCCGGGCGGGACCTCGCGGATGTCCACGAAGTCCCCGGGTGCGGGCCCGGGGGCCGCCGCGGGTGTACGCGGCCCGCCCACCCGCGAAGCCCCGAGCACGGCCGCGAGCAGCCCACCGCCCAGTACCAGGCAGATCAGCAGCGTGAGCAGTCGGTGTTCGTTCCCCATGCGGGTCACGGTTGCCGCCCGCCGCCGTCTGCGTCAACCTCGCGTCCGAGGGGCGGTCACCGGGCGGTTCCGGTGTCCGGAACCGCCCCCTTGACCTGCGGCGGCCGTCCTGTGCAGCCATCCGTAGCCGGGGCTGCCGCCCGTCGGGCTCCGGCCACCCCGCGGGTCCGACCGGCCGGTCCGGTCCTTGTCCGGCGGGCACGGACCGCGCAGAGTACCCGTATGACTCCCGACGATCTCTTCCGGGCCTTCGCCCGCACCCGTGCCTCCCTCGACGGCGGCGAGGTCGCCTTCTGGTGGACCGGCGACATCCACGCCTGGGCTCCCGGCGAGCCCTACCGGCGCCTCTTCGGCTTCGAGGGCCTCAACGTGGCGCGCCTGGTCGAGGACGAGACCCCCGGAACCTACCAACTGCTCACCCGCGAGGCCGCGTTCTACCTGGACCCGCAGAGCCGGGAGATCCTGGAGACCTGGCAGGACAAGCCGGTGGTCCACGTCTGGAACGACCCCGCGAACCAGAGGTGGCGCCCCTTCCCGGTCCCCATGACCGAGCTCGGCGACCAGGTCTGCTTCAGCATGGAGATCCCGCTCGCCTACCCCTCCCCGCTGCCGGTCGCCCAGTACCCGGAGAACTCGGCCGAGGACACCTACCGGGCCCTGGAGCTGTTCCAGTTCTTCGCCCCGGCCTCCGTCCTGACCACGGACGCGCCCAGCGTCCCGGCCACCATGTCCTGGACCCGGATGTCCCCCTGGCTGCCGTGGATGGAACAGGGGCAGCGCCCCGGCGGCCTCACCTTCCACTGCCGGGGCCGCAAGCTCGGTTCCTACGAGGAGGTCCCGGAGCGCACCCGCGCGTACATCGCGGCCCGCCACCCGGAGTTCGCCCACGCCCCTGAGAAGTGGACCGAGCCGAACGAGACGAGCTGGACGTACTTCCGCAGGCTCAACCCTCCGGCGACCGCCTGATTCCGAGACCACCGGAACCGACGGTCACCTGATCCGGCCCCCGGGCTCCGAGTTCAGCCCTCGGCCGCGAACCCGTCGAGGGCCCGGAGCGCGTGGTCGCGCGTGGTCGCGTCGCCCAGGTGCCCGGCGTCGTCGACCACGACGAGCTCCGATCCGGGCCAGGCCCGGTGGAGTTCCCACGCCGTGACGAGCGGGCTGCCCATGTCGAGCCGGCCGTGGATCAGCACCCCGGGGATCCCGGCCAGCCGATGGGCCCCGCGCAGCAGTACACCCTCCTCCAGCCAGGCGCCGTGGGAGAAGTAGTGGGCGCAGATGCGCACGAAGGCGAGCCGGGCGGCGGGCGGGCGGCCGGTGTAGGGGAGGGTGGCGCCCTTGGTCTCGCCGGACAGCACCGCGTCCTCCCATGCGCACCAGTCGGCCGTGGCCTTCCCCCGCACCGCCTCGTCGGGGTGTTCCACGAGACGGGCGTAGGCGGCGACGGGGTCCTCGTCGCGCGGGATGCCCCCGGCCCCGTCGAGGAAGCGTTCCCACTGCTCGGGGAAGTACCGGCCGACCCCCCTGTAGAGCCAGTCGGTCTCCGAGCGCCGGGTGGTCGTGACGGCCGGGATGACGATCTCGGACACCCGCTCCGTGAACCGCTCGGCGTAGGCCAGGATCAGCGTGGACCCCCACGAGCCGCCGTACAGCAGCCAGCGGTCGATGCCCAGGTGCTCGCGCAGCCGCTCCATGTCGGCGACCAGGTGCCAGGTGGTGTTGTGCCGCAAGTCCGTCGCCGGATCGCTCGCGTGCGGGGTGCTGCGGCCGCAGCCGCGCTGGTCGAACAGGACGACCCGGTACCGCCGCGGATCGAAGAACCGGCGCGCCTGCGGACCGCATCCCGAACCCGGCCCGCCGTGCACGACGACCGCCGGCTTCCCGTCCGGATTGCCGCACACCTCCCAGTACACGCGGTTCCCGTCGCCGACGTCGAGCATGCCCCGGTCGTACGGCTCGATCGGTGGGTACAACTCGCCCACTTCCGGACCTCCTTGCCTCTCGGTGCCAACCGTTCCGCCACCCTACGACGGGGTTCGCGGCCGGTGTGAGGACCGGAGGGCGGGAAGCCGTGGGGCTGGACGGAGGGTCGGGAGGGGGTGGAGGGGGAGGCGCGATGGGGTGGAGGGTGAGCCTCCGGGGGAGCCGCGAGGGGGCGGGCGGGGGTCCGGGAGGGGGCCGACAAGGGTTTTCCCCCTATCGCGTTCACTTCGGCGTTGCCTACTGTCTGCCCACCGGCGATCCTCCCCGTCCGAACTGCCCCCGTGCCCACCCCACATGGCACGAAGCCCTAGGTCGGATCTTTCCCGGTGCCATCGCTGCCCCGCCCCGACGACGCGGCGCAGGCGGCGTGGTGTGCAGCGGCGGCCGGGCGGGCTTGACCAGCCCGTCCCGGTCCCGCGGCCGCAGGTTCACCTCCCACACTGCACCAACCGGCCGCCGCGGTCCGTCCCGCGACGGCGCTCGAAAGGGAACACGTGCACGCATCAAGAAGCAGGCTCATATCCGTGGTGGCGATGTCCGTCACCCTGCTCGCCGGAACCGCCACGACCTCGATGGCGCTGTCCGCCGCGGATCCCTCCCCTGCCGCGCAGACGCCCGTATCCGCCGTCGCTCCCGTCGGGGCCGCCCCCGTCGAGAACCTGATCGTCGGATACAAGTCCTCGGCCTCCGAGGCAAGTTCCAACGATGCGGCCGCCGCAGACGCGACCGCCAAGGGCAAGAAGGCTTCCAAGAAGGCGAAGTTCGAGCGCCGCCTCGGCACGGGAGCCGCCCTGGTCAACCTGGGTGGTGCCACCGCCCCCTCCGACGCGGCCGCCGTCATGGCCCAGTTCCGCGCCGACCCCGACGTGGCCTACGTCGAGCCGGACTCCCGCGCGTACGCCCTCGCCGTCAACCCCGACGACACCGAGTACGCCAAGCAGTGGGACCTCTTCGAGCCCACCGCCGGCATGAACGTTCCCGCGGCCTGGGACAAAACCACCGGCTCCGGCGTCACCGTCGCCGTGATCGACACCGGTTACGTCGCCCACTCCGACGTGGCCCCGAACATCGTCGCCGGCTACGACTTCATCTCCAGCTCCACCGCCGCCCGCGACGGCAACGGCCGTGACAACAACCCGGCCGACCAGGGCGACTGGAGCGCCGCCGAGGAATGCGGCGCCGGCTCCAAGGCCAGCGGCTCCTCCTGGCACGGTACGCACGTGGCCGGCACCATCGCCGCCGCCACCAACAACGGCAAGGGCGTCGCGGGCATCGCGTACGGCGCGAAGATCCAGCCCGTGCGCGTGCTGGGCAAGTGCGGCGGCGCCACCTCCGACATCGTCGACGCGATCACCTGGGCCTCCGGCGGCTCCGTCGCGGGCGTCCCGGCCAACGCGACTCCCGCCAAGGTCATCAACATGTCCCTCGGTGGCTCGGGCGCCTGCACCGCCACCTACCAGAACGCGATCAACGCGGCCGTCGCCCGCGGTACGACCGTCGTGGTGGCCGCGGGCAACAGCAACGCCGACGCGGCCGGCTTCTCGCCCGCCAGCTGCAACAACGTGATCAACGTTGCCTCCACCAACCGCACCGGGGACCGCTCCTTCTACTCCAACTACGGCGCGATCATCGACGTCGCCGCCCCGGGCGGTGAGACCCGCCGCGCCACCGACACGCCCGGCACCGTCACCACCCCCGAGAACGGCATCCTCTCCACCCTGAACGACGGTGCCACCACCCCGGGCGCCGAGATCTACAAGCCGTACCAGGGCACCAGCATGGCCGCCCCGCACATCGCGGGCCTCGCCGCGCTCGTCCTCTCCGCCAACCCCTCGCTGACCCCGGCGCAGGTCGAGGCGGCCATCAAGGCGAATGCCCGCCCGCTGGCCGGCACCTGCACCGGCGGCTGCGGCACCGGTCTCGCCGACGCCGCCGCGACGATCAACGCCGTGACCTCCGGCCCGGTCACCCCGACCTTCGAGAACACCACGGACTTCGCGATCGCCGACAACGCGACCGTGGAGAGCCCGATCACCGTCAGCGGAGTGACCGGCAACGCCCCGGCCACCCTCAAGGTGGGCGTGAACATCGTGCACACCTACATCGGTGACCTGAAGGTCGACCTCGTCGCCCCCGACGGCAGCGTGTACACCCTGCACAACCGCGCCGGCGGCAGCACCGACAACATCAACCAGGTCTACACCGTCAACGCCTCCTCCGAGGTTGCCAACGGCACCTGGAAGCTCCGGGTCAACGACAACGCCGGCGGCGACACCGGCAAGATCGACTCCTGGAACCTCGGCTTCTGAGCCGGATCCCCACCCCGCCCCAAGTCCTACTGACGGGGCGATAGTACGGACCAGGAAAAGCCCGTCGGACCTGCCGGTACACCTCGTACCGGCAGGTCCGGCGGGTTTTCCGGTCGCCCGACTGATTTCTGCGTCACAATCCGGGCCCGCCAGGCATCCGACCTCGTATTGTCGCGTCTCACAGGAAGGGCACAGAGACGGGGAACCGAGAGGCTGGTGGCTGTGCGTGGTGGCGGCGACGGGGAACGCTGACACGACCGTCGGACACGGTGAACTGATCAAGGCGGTGGACCGCGCGCTGACCACGCACGGACGCGCCCTGCTCACCGGGCCCGCCGGCGCGGGCAAGACCGAGCTGGTCCGCGCCCTCTCCGAGGCCGCCGAGCTCCGGCACGAGACCGTGCTCCGCCTCGCCCCCGAGCCCGCGGACCGGTGGATACCCGAAGCCTCCGCCGCCGCCCTCCTGGCCTCCGTCCCCGCCGCCGCGCTGGAACGGCTCTCCGGACCCCAGCGCACCGCCATCGCCCTGCTGCGCCGGGAGACCGACGCGCCGCGGGTCGGCCGGGACCACGTCGCCCTGCGCCTCGCCGTCGTCGAGGTGCTGCGCACGCTCGCCGCCCGCGGCCCGGTCCTGCTCGCGCTCGACAACGCCCAGTGGCTCGACGCCGAGAGCACCGACCTGCTCCGGTTCGCGCTGCGCCTGACCCCGCCGCGCGTGCGCGTCCTCGCCGCCGAGTGCGTCCTGGGCGGAGCCCCCCTGGCCGAGCCGCTCTGCGGACCGGGCACCCCGCAGATCCGGGTGCCCGCGCTCGGCACCGACGAAATCGCCGAACTGCTGGTCCGCCGCGGCCTTCCGGCCCGCCTCGCCGGCCGGATCCACCAGGCCAGCGGCGGCAACCCGCGCCTTGCGCTCGCGCTCGGCCACTCGCTGGCCGAAGCCGCCGGGGCCCGGGACGGCGGGGCCCACCACGCCGATCCGCTGCCCGTCTCCGGCCAGGCCCGGGAGGTGGCCCGCCGGCTCCTCGGAGTCCTGCCCGGGCAGGCCCGCCGCACCCTGCTGCTCGCGGCCCTCGCCGCGCGGCCCACCACCGCCCTGCTGCGCCGGGCCGGCCGCCCCGACGCGGAGGCCGAACTCGCCCTGGCCGAAAGGGCCGCACTGGTCACCGTGGAAGAGGACGGTGCCGTCCGGTTCACCGCCGGGGCCCTGCCGACCGCCCTGGCCGCCGACGCGGGCTGGCCGGAACGGGCCGCCGGACACGCCGCGCTGGCCGCCGCCGTCGACGACCCGATCCAGGCGGTACGCCACCGCGCGCTCGCCGTGGACACCCCCGACCGGGAGCTCGCCGCCGAGATCACCGAAGCCGCCGCGGCCTGCCGGCGCCGCGGCCAGCGGGCACTGGCCGCCGAACTCGGCCTGCTCGCCGCCGACCGCACCCCCTGGCACCTGGCCGACGAGGAACTCGCCCGGCTGGTCGGCGCCGCCGAGGACGCCGGATGGGCCGGCCGCGCCGACCTCGCCCGCCGAGCAGCCCGCGCCGTGCTCGCCCGCGACGCCTCGCCCGCTGACCGGGTCCGGGCCCGGCTGGCCGTCATCGATGCGGCCGGCCAGGCCCTCGGAGCCCTCGACGAGACCTTCGCCCACGCCGCGGCCGACGCCGAGGGCGAGCCCGCCCTCCAGGCCGCCGTCAGGCTGCGCACCGCCTGGAAGCACAACCTCAGCGACGGCGATCCCGTCCGCTCCCGCGACGCCGCCGCCGAGGCCGGGGTGCTGGCCGCCGCCGGGGGCGACCAGGTCGCCGAAGCGATGGCCCTGACCGTACGGGCCCGCATGGGCCGCATCCTCGGGGACTCCGGAGCCGAGGAGATCCTCACCGAGGCACTGGCCCTGCCCGCGCCCGAGGTACCGCTCGGCATGCGCAACGCCCCGCAGTACCTCGCCGTGCGCCACGCACTCTTCGACGACCGGCTCGCCGACGCCCGGCGCCAGCTGCTCGTCCTGCTGCCCGCCGTGCAGAGCACCGGCTCCGCCGAGGACGTCTTCGAGGTGCTGCGCAGCCTCACCGAGGTCGAACTGCGCCGGGGCAGGTGCGCGGCCGCCACCGGACACGCCCGCCACGCCCTGAAACTGACCACCGAGGCAGGCCTCTCACCCGGCCCCGCCTGGTACGTCGCCGCGATGGCCGAGGCCACGGGCGGCAGCTTCCCGCGCGCCGCCGGATACGCCCTGCGCGGCATCCAGGCCTCCGAGGAGGAGCACGACCAGGTCTTCCTCTCCCGCAGCCTGTACGCGCTGGGCCTGGTCGAACTGGCCACGGGCGAGGCCGCGAAGGCCGTGGCCACGCTGCGCCGCGTCGCCGGCCTGGAGGCCGCCCAGCAGGTGGTGGACCCCTCGATCCTGCGCTGGCACGGGGAACTCGCCGAGGCCCTGGTGGCCGCCGACGCACCGGACGAGGCCGCCGCGCTGATGGCCGGGGTCCGTCCGACGGCCCTGGCGCTCGGCCGCGCCGGCGTGGTCGCCGCCCTCGACCGGGCCCAGGGGCTGTGCCTGTCCGCCCAGGGCGAGGCGGAGGCGGCGGTGGCCCTGCTGGAGGCCACCGCCCAGCGCTTCGCGCTCCTCCAACTCCCGCTGGAGCGTGCCCGTACGCTGCTCGCGCTCGCCCGAGTGGAACGCCGCCGCCGCCGGCGCGCACCCGCCCGGGCCGCGCTCCGGGCGGCCGCCGAGCTCTTCGCCGGGGCGGGCGCCGCTCCGTGGACCGAGCTCGCGCGCGAGCCCTCCCCGGGC
The DNA here is from genome assembly GCF_057834465.1 of Streptomyces sp. GL_140. Lineage (NCBI taxonomy): Bacteria > Bacillati > Actinomycetota > Actinomycetes > Kitasatosporales > Streptomycetaceae > Streptomyces > Streptomyces sp. GL_140. Next base: position 586,452 of record NZ_CM174404.1, on the reverse strand, counting down.
GAGAGCGGCGGCGGGACGCAGACCCTGGCCGCCCTCACGGAGGCCGAGACCCGGCTCGCGCTGCTCGTCGCCGAGGGCGCCAGCAACCAGGAGGCGGCCGCGAAGCTCTTCGTCAGCGTGAAGACCGTCGAGGCGCGCCTGACGCGGATCTACCAGAAGCTCGACGTCCGCTCCCGGGCCCAGCTGGCCACGATGCTGCGGGTGCGCTGAGCCCGGCTGCCGCGTCGGGCAACCGGGGCCTCAGCAGCTGAGGTTGTTCCCCGGGGTGACGCCGAGCAGCTGGGTGAAGCTCTGGTACGCGTTCACCCGGCTCTGGACCTGCGCCGGGTTGCCGCCGTTGCATTCGAGGGAGCCGTTGATGGAGCGGATGGTCTCGCCGAAGCCGGCGCCGTTGACCATGGCGGCGTGGGGCGTCATCGTGCCCGGCCCGTTCTGCGTGTTCCAGTACCAGAGGGCCGTCTTCATGGCGACGGCCGGGTCCTGCTCGACCAGGTAGGGGTTGGCGAGCAGGTTGATGCCGAGCGCGTCCCCGGCCGCCTTGTAGTTGAAGTTCCAGCTGAGCTGGATCGGGCCGCGGCCGTAGTAGGCGGCCTGTCCGGCCGGACAGCCGTAGGACTGGCTCGTGTCGCAGTAGTGCGGGTAGTTGGCGGTGTTCTGCTCGACGATGTAGACGAGTCCGCCGGTCTCGTGCGAGACGTTGGCCAGGAAGGCGGCCGCCTCGCGCCGCTTGACGGTGTCGTCACCCGTGTTGGCGAAGCCCGGGTAGGCGGACAGGGCCGCGACCAGGCCGTTGTAGGTGTAGAAGGGGTTCCGGTTCGGGAACATCTGGTTGAACTGGGCTTCGCTGACCACGAATCCGGAGGGGTTGCCGGTCCCCGGGTCGGTCGGGCCGCCGCCGCAGGTGCCCTGGTCGGACCAGACGCCCCACTGGCCGGTGGTGCCGGGCGTCTCGCCCTGGGTCCACCACTTGGCCAGCCAGTTGTGGCCGCCGTAGGAGACGTTCATGCCGTTGGTGTAGACGGCGGAGGAGGCCCATGCGCCGGCGCAGGCGGGAGCGGCGGCGGCGGGGGAGGCGGGGAGGGCGATGGCGAGGCCGAGGGTGACGGCAGCGGCGGCGGCCAGGGAGAGGGCGCGGCGGCGCAGGGTGCGTATCACGGAAGTGCTCCTTGGGTGGGGGGAGTTGCCGTGGGGGAGGCAACACCGCCCACTGAAGCGAAGTTGGTCTGGACCTGTCAAGGTCTAGACCAAAAGGAAACGCCGGTGCGGTGCCCCGAAGGGCGCCGCACCGGCGTGCCGTGGTGGGTCAGCTGTTGGCGGAGAGGTTCCCGGACAGGACCGGGATGTTGTCCACGATGTGCGACAGGGCCTCGTCGCCCTTGGCCTGGGTGGAGTTCTCGGCGCACTGCTGGTTCTGCGGGCTGGACAGGACGGGGATGTCCTGGACGCCGACGTTGACCGCGGCGAGGATCGACTGGGCGTTGACCTTCGCGGGCAGGCCGACACAGAGCTTGTTCAGCGAGCCCTGGATGGCGCTCACCTGCGGGCTCATGTTGCCCGTGGTCTCCTGGTTGCCGTAGATCTGGGAGGACTCGTTGCCGTTGACCGTGTTGACGCCGTTGTCGTTGCCGATCGCCATCGCCGGGGAGGCTACGGCGGCACCGGCACCCAGGACGGCTGCGGTGGCGGCTGCGGTGGCCATGAACTTCTTGAACATGTGGGGGATCCTTCTTCTGTCGCACTGTCGCATGAGATAGCTGCCCTCGGCGGGACGAGCTGCTCAACTGCCGTGGACCTCGGGGGTTATCGCCCATCACCCGACTGGCCGAACAGTCCACCCCGCAGGTGACATCGGGCATCGGCCGATTGACTCAAGGCCGAGCGTGCGGGGTGTGAAGGTCGGCGGGATGCGAAGGTTGCGGGACATCGCGGAGGATCCCTGGGCGCCGCCCCCGACCGGATCCGGACCGTGTACCGGTCCCTGACCCCGTCGAGGCCGGCCGCCGCGCCGTCGCGTCGCCGCGACCGCGCTGTGGTCAGCCGGTCTTGCGGCGGACCTTCTTGTTCTTGCCGCCGGGGCCGTTGCCACCGGAACCCTGGACCTTCGCCCGGTTCTGGTGCGCCTGCTGGGACTGCGCATTGGCGGCGTTGCGCTCCAGGGCCTCCTTGAACTTCCGCTTGGCTTCCTCGGCCGGAGACTCGTTCTGCGGGGTGTCGGTTTCTTCTGACATGTGTCCTCCTGGAATGTTCTGAAGCCGTTGCAGTCTGTCAGGTGGCGTTTCCCCTGGCCAGCGCGTCCGGATCCAGCGGACTCAGGCGTCCTTCTCCAGGGTCGGGCGGAGCCGTTCCAGCAGGGAGTAGAGCGTCGCGCTCTCGGCGTCGTGCAGGACGTCCAGGGCTCCGTGAGTGGCCTGCATCTCCTCGCGGACGCGGCGGATCACCTCGCGGCCGGCCTCCGTGGCCACCACGTTCTTCACGCGCCGGTCCACGGGGTCGGGCTCGCGGCGCACCAGCTCGCGGGCCTCCAGCCGGTCCACGATCCCGGTGACGTTCGAGGCGTCGCACACCAGCAGGGCGGCGAGGCCGCGCATCGGCAGCGGGCCGTTCAGCTGGGCGAGGACCTTGGCCTGGGTGGAGGTGAGGCCGTAGTGGGCGGCGGCCGCCGCGAAGTCGCGCCACTGGGCGGTGCCGATGGCGGCGAGCAGCTCCAGGAGCTCCAGCTTGGTCGGGGCGGCGGGTGGGGTGGTGGCGCTCATGCCGGAAGCGTACTCAAGGTGTTTCACATTATCAACCTTTTACTTGACCACCTGAACTATTGAGGTCTACCGTCTGCTGGAGTCGAAGTACTTGATGACGTCAAACATCTGTGATCTGAAGCACTGAGAAGGTCCCCCTGCCATGAGCACCACCCCCTCCGACACGGCCACCTCCCAGGCCGGCGGGCACCGGAACGAGACGGTCATCGTCTTCGCCCTGAGCCTGGCCGCCATGGTCGTGTCGATGATGCAGACGCTGCCGGTCCCGATCCTGGGCCTGATCCGCAACGACCTCGGCACCACCACCGCCAACGTCAGCTGGGTGACCACCGCCACCCTGCTGTCCGCCGCCGTCTTCACCCCGCTGCTCGGCCGCTTCGGCGACCAGCACGGCAAGAAGCCGACGCTGGTGGCCGTACTCGGTGTCATGGTCGCGGGCTCCGTCGTGGCCGCCCTGGCGTCCTCGTTGCCCCTGCTGATCCTCGGCCGCGTCCTGCAGGGAGCCGCGACCGCGATCTTCCCGCTCGCCCTCTCCGTGCTGCGCGAGGAGGTCCGCCCGCAGAAGCTTCCCGGTGCGATGGCCCTGGTCAGCGGCACCCTCGCGTTCGGCAGCGGGCTCGCGCTCGTCGCCACCGGCCTGCTGACCTCCGGCGCCGACGCGGACTACCGCAACGCCTTCTGGATGGCCACCGGCTTCGCGGTGCTCGCACTGCTCGCCGTCGTCTTCCTGGTCCCCGCCACCCGGCACAAGACCGGCGGGCGCACCGACTTCCTGGGCGCGCTCACCCTCGGCATTGCCCTGCTGCTGCTCCTGCTGCCGATCTCCCAGGGCCACGAGTGGGGCTGGGCCTCCGGCCGCACGCTGGGCAGCTTCGCCGGCGCCGCCGTCATGACCGCCGTCTGGGTGCTGACCGAGCTCAAGGTCCGCGAGCCCCTCGTCGACATGCGGATGTTCGTCCACCGCCCGGTCCTCATGGCCAACCTGGCCGGCATCCTCGTCGGCTTCGGCATGTTCGCGAACTTCCTCGGCGTCTCCTACCTCGTCCAGATGCCCAAGGCCCTGACCGGCTACGGCTTCGACGCCTCGATCCTGCGCGCCTCCGTGGAGTTCCTGCTGCCCGGCGCGATCGTCTCGCTCCTGGCCTCCCCGATCGGCGGCCAGCTGGTCCGCCACCGCGGCCCGCGCGTCGCCCTCGCCATGGCTGCGGCCCTGGGCGCCGCCGGCTTCGGCTGGCTGGCCCTGGACCACAGCCACAGCGCCTCGGTGATCGGCGCCGGCCTCATCGTCGGCGCGGCCGTCAGCTTCGGCTACGCGGCCATGCCCGCCGTCATCATGGCGAGCGTCCCGCACCACCAGAGCGGCATCGCCAACGGCATCAACTCGATCTCCCGCTCAACGGGCAGCGCGATCGGCAGCGCCATCGTCACCACGATCCTGGCGTCGAAGACGATCGAGCACCTGCCCGCGGGGGTTCCCCCGCTGCCGGCCGAATCCGGATTCACCCTCACCTTCGCCATCGGCGCCGTCGCCTTCGGCCTGGTCGCGGTGATCAGCGGGATCGGCCTGCGCGGAGCGCACGGACCCCGTGTCGTCGAGGCGTCCGCCGAGACGGCCCCCGCCGCGTCCGGCGCCCCGGCTCCGGCTCCGGCCCCGGCCCCTGCTCCGGCCCTCAGTGACTCGCACTGAAGCCCGGTTCCCGGCCCTGTCCGCGGCCCCGGTCCCCTGAACGGGGGCCGGGGCCGCGGCGATTGGGGCGGTCGGCACCCTTGACCCGATGATGGTCCAGACCAATCATGAGGCGTCCGCCCGCTCGCTTTCGCCCCACCGGGAGCTTTCGTTGAGACGTCCCAGGCACCTCCATGCCCTTTTCGCGGCCTTCGCCACCGCCGTCGCGTCCGCCGGTCTCGTCATCGGCGTCGGCGCGGCCGCGCACGCCGCGACCCCGCTGCCCGCACACGTCTTCGCGCCGTACTTCGAGGCCTACTCCTCCGACAGCCCCGCCGATCTGGCGCAGAAGTCCGGAGCCAAGTACCTGACCATGGCCTTCGTGCAGGCCGAGGCCAAGGGCTCCTGCACCCCGTACTGGAACGGCAGCACGAGCCAGCCGATCTCCGCCTCCGTCTTCGGCGCCGACTTCGCGACCATCCGCTCGCGCGGCGGGGACGTCATCCCCTCCTTCGGCGGCTACGCGGCGGACAACGGCGGCACCGAGATCGCCGACAGCTGCACCAACGTGGACTCCATCGCCGCCGCGTACGAAAAGGTCATCACGACCTACGACATCACCCGGCTCGACATGGACATCGAGGACAACTCGCTGACCAACAAGGCGGGGATCGACCGCCGCAACCAGGCCATCAAGAAGGTCCAGGACTGGGCCGCCGCGAACGGCCGCACGGTGCAGATCTCGTACACCCTGCCCACCACCACGAGCGGCCTCGCGAGCAGCGGCCTCGCGGTCCTCAAGAGCGCCAAGACGGCAGGCGCGCAGGTGGACGTCGTGAACCTGATGACCTTCGACTACTACGACAACGCCACCCACAACATGGCGACCGACACCCAGAACGCGGCCGCCGGCCTCTACAGCCAGCTCGCGGCCCTCTACCCGGCGAAGACCCCCGCCCAGCTCTGGGGCATGATCGGCGTCACCGAGATGCCGGGCATCGACGACTTCGGCGCGGCCGAGACCTTCACCACCGCCGACGCCACCGCCGTCTACAACTGGGCCACCGCCAAGGGCATCAACACCCTCTCCTTCTGGGCCCTGCAGCGCGACAACGGCGGCTGCCCCGGTACCGGCGGTTCCGACACCTGCTCGGGCATCGCCCAGGACCCCTGGTACTTCACCCACGCCTTCGCGCCCTTCACCGGCGGCGGACCCGTCGCCGACGACTTCTCCCTCTCCGTGGCACCCGGCTCGGCCTCGGTCGCCCCCGGCGGCTCCACCACCGCCACCGTGACCACGGCGGTCACCTCCGGCAACGCCAGGACCCTCGCCCTCACCTCGACCGGAGTGCCCGCCGGGGTCACCGCCACCCTCAGCCCCGCCTCCGTCACCGCGGGCGGCTCGGCGCAGCTCACGGTCAGCGCCTCCGCCACGGCCGCGCCCGGCACCTACCCCCTCACCATCACCGGAGCCGCCGGGACGCTCACGCACTCCGGCACCTTCACGCTCACCGTCTCCGGACCGGGCGGCGGCAGCGGAGCCCTCGTCAACGGCGGCCTCGAGAGCGGCTCGCTCGCGCCGTGGACCTGCGAGAGCGGAGCCTCGGTGGTCTCCACCCCGGTGCACGGGGGCTCGTACGCCCTCAAGACCGCGCCCACCTCCTCCCAGACCGGTGAGTGCACCCAGACCCTGACCCTCACCCCGAACACGAAGTACACGCTGAGCGGCTGGGTCCAGGGCAGCTACGCCTACCTCGGCGTGCGCGGCGGAGCCACCGGCAGCACCTGGACCAGCTCCACCGGCTGGACGAAGCTGAGCGTGCCCTTCACCACCGGCGCCTCCGGCACCGTCACCGTCTACCTGCACGGCTGGTACGGGCAGGGCGCGGTTTACGGCGACGACCTCGCCGTCGGCTAGGCCGCGCATGCCGGATCGGCTCGACAGCCCTTCGGCTCGATAGGCTCCTCCGGGCCCGGGACGCATCTCCCCGGGCCCGGAAGGGTGCCATGACCAGCGAGACGAGGATCCGGATCCTGCGGGCGGCCGACCGCCCGGCGGCCGGATGGAAGAACGGCGGGGGAGTGACCCGCGAGATCGCCGCCTTCCCCCCGGGGGCGGGCATGGACGACTTCGGCTGGAGGATCAGCCTCGCCGAGGTCACCGCCGACGGGCCCTTCTCCGTGTTCCCCGGAGTGGACCGTACGCTCACCCTCGCCGAAGGCGCGGGCATGGATCTGGAGATCGGCGGGGTACGGGACCTCGTGGACCGGCGCTACGAGCCGCGGAGGTTCCCCGGGGACGAGCCGACCGCCTGCCGGCTGCTGGCCGGCCCGGTCGTGAACTTCAACGTGATGTACCGCAGGGGCGCCGTGACGGCCGACACCGCCGTCGTGCGGGGCGACCTCGCGCTCACCGTCCGGCCCGGCGAGACCCTGATGGTCATCGCCCTGGAGGGGCCCGCCGAGATCGAAGGCGCCGCCGGGCTGGGCCCGTACGACGCCGTCCTCGCCACCGGGCCGCAGGAGCTGCTGCTACGGACCTCCGGGCGCGCGGCGGTGGTCCGCCTCGGGCAGGGCCCCGGCGGAGCCCGGCCCGCGTAGGAGGGCATCCGCGCAAGAATCCGACGGCCCCGGCGCCGCTCGCGCCCCGGACCTCCCTTTCGGCTGCCTGAGACGGGGTTGGCCGGGGTCCGAATCCGGCCCTTTCGTGTGCGGGGCGTTGACAAACTCGTCATCTGCTAGAAACCTGTGGCGCCATGGCCGCATATTGGCGATCGAATCACTCAAAAACTGAAGAATGACGCGCAAGTTCCAAGCAAGCGCGGCTTCGTCTGGCCGGTCCCCCATGGAACAGAGGACAGCATGAGATGGAAGCAAGGCGGTCGGCTGATGCTGGCCGGCACGGTCGTCGCCGGACTGGTGTCCGTCGGACTCCTGCCCGTCACCTTCGCCGCCGCCGCGGGCGGACCCAACCTCGCCCTCGGCAAGGCGGTCACCGCCAGCGGATCCCTCGGCGGATACGGGGTCTCGGGCATCAACGACGGGAACCAGGGCTCGTACTGGGAGAGCCCGTCGGGCACAAGGCCAAGCCCATCGAGGCCTCGTCCACCACCCAGTCCTTCGTGGCGGCCAACGCCAACGACGACAGCGTCACCAGCTACTGGGAGGCGGGCGGCCAGCAGTCGACGCTGACCGTCAGGCTCGGCTCCAACGCGGACGTCACCGGGGTGGTCCTCAAGCTCAACCCCGACGCCGCCTGGTCCAACCGCACCCAGAACCTCGAGATCCTGGGCCGCGAGCAGTCGGCGTCCGGCTTCACCTCCCTGAAGGCGAACGCCGCCTACGCGTTCAGCCCGAGCGGCAACCAGAACACCGTGACCATCCCCGTCACCGGCCGGCTCGCCGACGTCCAGCTGAAGTTCTCCGGCAACACCGGGGCCGGCGGCGGGCAGGTCGCCGAGTTCCAGGTGATCGGCTCCGCCGCCCCGAACCCGGACCTGACCGTCACGGCCCTGGACTGGGCCCCGGGGGCGCCTTCCGAGAGCGACTCCGTCACCGTCAACGCCACCGTCCGCAACGCCGGCACCCTCGCCTCCCCGGCCACCGCCGTCAACGTCAGCGTGGAGGGCGCGGTCGCGGGCAGCGCCCAGGTCGGTGCCCTGGCCGCCGGAGCCTCGTCCACCGTCCCGGTGTCCGTGGGCAGGCGCCCGATGGGCAGCTACACCGTCTCGGCCGTCGTCGACCCGGCCGGCGCCGTCGTGGAGCAGGACGAGACCAACAACAGCCGCACCGCCGCCACGAAGCTCGTCGTGGGCCAGAGCCCGGGCCCCGACCTGGAAGCCCTCTCCATCGCCACCAACCCGGCCAACCCGGCCGTGGGCGCCCCGGTCTCCTTCACCGTGGCCGTGCACAACCGGGGCACCACGGGAGTGGCCGCGGGCACGATCACCCGGCTGGTCGCCGGCGCCACCACCCTCAACGGCCCCACCCCGGCCGTCGCCGCCGGTGAGACCGTCAACGTGCCCGTCAACGGCACCTGGACGGCGGTCGGTGGCGGAGCCACCCTCACCGCCACCGCGGACGGGACGAACCTGGTCGCGGAGACCAACGAGAACAACAACGCCTACTCCCGGGCCCTGGTCGTGGGCCGCGGCGCGGCGCTCCCGTACGCCGAGTACGAGGCGGAGGCCGGGACGTACACCGGCACGCTGCTGCAGACCGACGCCAAGCGCACCTTCGGGCACACCAACTTCGCCACCGAGTCCTCGGGCCGCCAGTCGGTCCGGCTGAACTCGGCCGGCCAGTACGTCCAGTTCACCTCCACGGGCGCGGCCAACTCGATCGTCGTGCGCAATTCCGTCCCGGACGCCGCGAACGGTGGCGGCGCCGACGCCACCATCAGCCTCTACGTCAACGGGAACTTCGCCCAGAAGCTCAGCCTGTCGTCCAAGTACAGCTGGCTCTACGGCAGCACCGACAGCCCCGAGGGTCTGACCAACACCCCCGGCGGCGACGCCCGCAGGCTCTTCGACGAATCCCATGCGCTGCTCGCGCAGAGCTACCCGGCCGGCACCACCTTCCGCCTCCAGCGCGACGCGGGCGACACGGCCTCGTACTACGTCATCGACCTGGTCGACCTGGAGCAGGTGGCCCCGCCGGCGGCCAAGCCCGCCGAATGCGCCTCGATCACCGACTACGGCGCGATCCCCAACGACGGCATCGACGACACCGTCGCCATCCAGAAGGCGGTGACCGCGGACCAGGAGGGACGGATCGCCTGCGTCTGGATCCCGCAGGGCCAGTGGCGCCAGGAGCAGAAGATCCTCACCGTCGACCCGCTGCACCGGGGCCAGTTCAACCAGGTGGGCATCAGCAACGTCTCCATCCGTGGCGCGGGCATGTGGTACTCGCAGCTCTACACGCTGACCGCGCCGCAGAACGCGGGCGGCATCAACCACCCGCACGAGGGCAACTTCGGCTTCGACATCGACGACAACACGCAGATCTCCGACATCGCCATCTTCGGCTCGGGCACCATCCGGGGCGGAGACGGCAACGCCGAGGGCGGCGTGGGTCTGAACGGGCGCTTCGGCAAGAACACGAAGATCACCAACGTGTGGATCGAGCACGCCAACGTCGGCGTCTGGGTCGGCCGCGACTACGACAACATCCCGGCCCTGTGGGGCCCCGGCGACGGCATCGAGTTCAGCGGCATGCGGATCCGCGACATCTATGCCGACGGCATCAACTTCGCCAACGGCACCCGCAATTCGACGGTCTTCAATTCCTCCTTCCGCACCACCGGCGACGACTCCCTCGCGGTGTGGTCCAGCAAGTACGTGAAGGACCAGTCGGTGGACATCGGCCACGACAACCACTTCCGCAACAACACCATCCAGCTGCCGTGGCGGGCCAACGGCATCGCGGTCTACGGCGGTTACGGCAACACCATCGAGAACAACCTGATCTACGACACGATGAACTACCCCGGCATCATGCTGGCGACGGACCACGACCCGCTGCCCTTCTCAGGGCAGACCCTGATCGCGAACAACGAGCTCTTCCGCACCGGCGGTTCCTTCTGAGGGGAGGCCCAGGAGTTCGGCGCGATCACGCTCTTCGGGGCCAACCTGCCCATCCCCGGGGTCGTCATCCGCGACACCGACATCCACGACTCGACCTACGACGGCATCCAGTTCAAGACGGGCGGCGGCACGGTGCCCGAGGCCAGGATCACCGACGTCACCATCGACAAGTCCAACAGCGGGGCCGGCATCCGGGCGCACGGCGGAGCGCGCGGCAGCGCGACCCTGTCGCACGTCACCGTCACCAACTCGGCCGAGGGCAACGTCGTGGTCGAACCGGGATCGCAGTTCGTGATCAACGGCAGCTAGTGCTGTGACCGCGGGGCGGTTCACCGCTTGCCGAGCTTGATCCACTTGGCCGTGCCGGGCACGCCCTTCGCATCGAGGAGGAACAGCATGTAGTACCCGGGCGGGGCGTCGGCCGAGGTGGCCGGCGCCCGCAGCCCGATCGTGCGGCCGTGGACGCCGGTCATCCGCAGCTCCAGATGGCGCTGGCTGGTGTTCACGGCGTGGGTGACCGTGGTCGGCGCCAGCAGCACGGCGCGCCGGACCCCGTCCGCGCCCGCGCTCTCGACGGAGAACTCCGCGTCGTGGGCGATCTCGCCGGCCGGGACCCGGTCGAGCACCGGACGGCCGCCCCGGTGCAGGTAGGCCGGCTCGTAGAGCTCGATGGAACCGTCCATGCCGTCCTTGATGTCCGGATCGTTGGCGATCTGCTGCAGCTCGTCCCCGGTGACCATCACCCGGCCGTCCGGCAGCACCAGGGCGTTGGAGTGGTAACCCCGGGGCAGCCGCTGGGCCGGACCCAGGCGCCAGCGGCCGTCCGCGTCCCGCAGCTCGGTCTGCCGGTACTTCAGATCGGCCTTCGGGTTGAACGGGCCGAACCCGTAGTCCCGAGTGGACAGCGCCCCGTTGACGGTCAGCAGCGTCGCGTCAGGGAGAATCAGCGTGTCGTCCTGGGTCCGGCCGAAGGCGCGCGGCTCCTCCGTGGTCCAGGCGCCTCCCGACAGCCGGTAGGTGTTCGGGTCGAGCGGATCCCCGCCGAGCACCAGCACGGAGTCGGGCCCGCGGAAACCGGCGGGCAGCGGTACGGCGGAACCGTAGCCACGGAAGTCGGCGGGCCGTCTGGGCAGATCGGTACGGGTCTGCGTGCCCGTGTCGAAGAGCCACTGCTGGTCGGCATCGCGCCCGAGCCCGTAGACAAGGCCGTCCCGCAGCGAGAACAGGTGCGGGTAGTCGTTGCGGAAGGGGGCGTCGGAGCGCAGCCGCTGCGCGGCGATGTCCAGCGGGATGTCGAACGGCCGCCAGGGCACGGCCCGCCCGAGCGCGGGGAACCGCTCCACGACCGGGGTGGGGGTTCCCGTACCGCGCTCGGACTGGCCGGACATGATGATCTGGCGTCCGTCCGCGCCGGTCACCACCGACGGGTACCAGCGGCCCACCGCCATGTCGCGGTTGCGGTACCACCCCTCGGTCCACGGGTCGAAGACGAAGGACAGCTTCGCGCCGCTGCCGCCCTTGCCGCCGGTATTGCCGCCGAACACCCCGAGCATGCCGTTGGGCAGGAAGGAATGGCCCGCGCAGAAGAACGGCGCCGGGCGCGGCGCGTGCGTACCGTCCGGCATCAGCACGACCGGCGGCGTGACCTTCTTGAACGCACCCGCGCCGGTCCCCTTCGCCGGATCCCACAGGTACGCGCGGCCGGCGTTGGCCGGGCCGATCCGGTCAGTGGGCCCGGTCTCCTTCGTGGGGTCGGTCTCCACCCGGGAGAAGGAGAAGAGCAGCACCTTGCCGGTGGGCAGGAGGGCGAGGTGGACGCCGAAGTCGGGGGAGGGGAAGTACTCGGTGAACCGTCCCGACACGGCCGCGTCGAAACCGGCGTTGGCCTCGCGCTGCGAAACGCGCAGCGACTCCAGGCTCGCCGTGCGCCGCGACTGCGGGTACTCCCCGGCGCCCTCGGCCGCACGGCGCAGCTCGGCATGGGCCCGGGCGTGCTCCGCGCCGACGGCGGCGGCCTCCATCGCACCGGTCCCGCCGTCGGCGTCGTGCCGGGGGGCCGCGACGGAGGCCGGAGCGGCCTGGAGGATCAGGGCGGAGGCGACCGCCGCCGCGGACAGGAGGGCGGACCGGTGCAGGCGGCGCATGGGACTCCTCGACGCAGGCGGTTCCCCCGAGGTGGCCCAGACTAGGAGAAATCACTCCAAAGCGACCGCCTTGGCACGGTCAATGCCCCACCCGTGAGCCGTTCGGCCGACCCGTGTGCACCGTTCGCCACGGACGCACCGGGGCTCCGCTCCCTACGCCTCGCCGCGGGCGGCCGCCTGCCGCTGGCGCTTGCTCTGCGGGGCCAGCGTGAGGTCCTGAGCCTGCGAGGTGAGCCGCTTGAAGCCGTACCCGCGCTCCGTCAGCCAGCCCTCGGCCGCGAGTTCGGCGTGGGCCGTCGCGTCCAGGATGTCCTCCTCGGCCTCACCCTCGGCCAGGAAACGGAACGTGAAGAAGGGCCGGGCAGCCAAGTCGTACGTGAGGTCGCCCTCGGGCGTGAACTTCGCGTGGAGCATGTCGTGCTGCGCCGCGTCGGCCAGCAGCTCGGCGCGCTGCGCCTCGGTGAGGCCGTCGAAGGACCCCCGGACGGTGATGCGGAAGGTGCGGGTACTCATCCCTCCAACCTAGGCCGCCCGTCTCGGCCCCCGCACCGGGTTTTCCGGCGGCCCGCCACCCGGATGGCGCAGCGACCGCCCACCGTCAGGGCCCCGTGGCTGCCCGGTCCGCGCACCGCTGACCTGGGCGGTCGCCGATTTCCCGGTGTGCCGCGTGCACCGCGCGCCGCTAGCGTCGGCTGCGTCCGGAGTCCTCGGTGACTCTGCGAGGGGGGCCCTCGATCCGTCTCTGCGAGAGGCCGTGACGATGCTGAAGGACGCACCGATAGCCCCGATAGCCAGCCTGCTCCGTGTGGAGAAGGGCGTGGCCGCACCAGAGGAACTCGCCGCCATCGCCGTGGTGGTCGCCTGCTTCGCGCGGCGCAACTCCGGCCGGGCACAGCAGAGTCCCAGCGCCACCGCCCGCCGCAAGCCCCCCGCGCACCACGGCTCCGGCTGCTGGGCCGGCTGTTGGGCCTGCGCCTGACCCGGGGGACCCACAAACGCCCCTGCCCCCGGCCCGCTTACGGGCCGGCGGCAGGGGGACCAACCCCGGCGGTCGGCGGTTCGGGCCGGTCAGTTCCGGCAGAGCAGCTGTGACAGCGCCGCCGTCAGCGCGGCCTCGGGATCGGCCACCGCGTCCTGCGAACGCCAGGCGACGAAACCGTCGGGGCGCACCAGCACCGCACCCGCCTGGGACAGCGAGTGCACCTCGGTCCAGTCGGCGCCCGCCTCCTGCACCAGGTCGGCTCCCTTCGCGGATCCGACGGAGTACGTGTCCAGTCGCGCGGACAGCCGCTCGGCCACCCGCTCGGCGGCCTCACCCCACGGCGTGCCCACGCCGCTGAGCAGGACGAACGAGCGCTCGTACAGGTCCAGCGTGGACACCCGCTCCCCGTCGGCGCGGGTCAGCCACATGTGCGGCGCGCGAGTGCCGACTTCGCCCGTCATCCGCATCCCCTCGGGGATGACCGGCCGCTCCGGGTCGGCGCCGACCACCGCGCCGCGCGGGTACGCGTACGCCATCGCCGTCGTCAGGACCCCGCTGCCCGGTCCGCCGCTCATGGTCGGTGGGGGCGCGTAGCCGGGGTGGCTGTGCTCCGCGGAACGGGCCGAGGCACGCTGGGCGGTCGCCAGCGCCACCGGCAGCCGCTCGGCCCCGTAGGTCTCCAGCAGTCCGATGCCCGCCGATCCGTCGAGGACCGCCGCGATCTTCCAGGCCAGGTTGTGCGCGTCCTGGATGCCCGTGTTGGAGCCGAACGCGCCCGTGGGGGACATCTCGTGGGCCGCGTCCCCGGCCAGGAACACCCGTCCGGACGAGTACCGCTCGGCGATCCGTTCGGCCGCGTGCCACGGAGCCTTGCCGCCGATCTGCACGTCCAGGTCGGGAACGCCGATCGCGGCCCGGATCTGCGCGATGCACCGCTCCTCGGTGAAGTCCTCCAGGGTCTCGCCCCGGTCCGGGTGCCACGGCAGGTGGAAGACCCACTGGGTGTCGTTGTCCACCGGCAGCAGCGCCCCGTCCGCGCCCGGCTTCATCAGGTAGCAGACGATGAAGCGCAGATCGCCCAGCACCTCGACGAGTTGGCGCGAGCGGAAGGTGACGCTGACGTTGTGGAACAGCTCGCCGCTACCCGTCTGGGTGATGCGCAACTCCTCGCGCACGGGGCTGCGCGGTCCGTCCGCCGCGATCAGGAAATCGGCGCGCACCGTGAGGTGCTCACCTGTCTCCCGATCCTTGACCAGGGCGTTCACCCCGGTGGCGTCCTGGTCGAAGCTCATCAGTTCCGTGGAGAAGCGGATGTCGGCGCCCTGCGCGCGGCTTTGCGTGGCGAGGATCGGCTCGATGTTGTTCTGGCTGCACACGCACCAGCTGCTCGGACTGAACTTGGCGAGTGCCCCGGCCGGATCGATGGCCTTGACCAGCCACTTGTGGTCGCCGCCCAGCAGGGAATCCGTCTGGAGGATGCCCATGTTGTTCTCCAGCACGGAGGCAGCCTTGCGGATGGCGCCCTCCGCTTCGGCCACCCGGAAAAGCTCCATGGTCCGGGCGTTGATGCCGCGGCCGCGCGGGTGGTCGGAGGTGCCGGCGTGCTTCTCGACGAGCATGTGCCTGATGCCGTGACGGCTCAGGAACAGCGAGGTGGACAGACCCACGAGGGAGCCGCCCACGACGAGAACCGGTACGCGAACATCTGCGGTGTCTTCCATCAGCTGCGAGCTCCTGATTTCTGTGTGGGGGAGTGCATTCCTTATGCCCCCGATCGGCGGCGGAGCCCAGGAGAATCGCCGGTTGTCACCCGCTTGATGCGGAGATGTAGCGGTACGTCCCATCGCGGATGACGATGAGCGACAGCGGTTCCCCCGAGACACACCGGCCTGCCGTTCCCCCGAGACGGCCGCCGGGCCGGGCGGTGACCGCCCATGACGGACGAGGGTCCGTACGCGATGGAACTCCACGCCCTCACGAAGGGCCCTCACGAAGGAGTGAGCAGATGACGACCACCCTGTCCGAACGGGTGTCACAGTCCGCCTTCGACGGCTCCATGCTCCGGGTGGTCCTCCTGATGGACCTCCACGAAGGAGCCCAGCAGCGGTTCTTCGAGGCGTACGAGCAGATGCGCCACGACATCGCGTCGGAACCGGGACACATCAGCGACCAGCTCTGCCAGTCGTTCGAGAACCCCTCGCAGTGGCTCATCACCAGCGAGTGGGAGAGCGCGCCGCAGTACCTCGCCTGGGTCAACAGCGAGCACCACGCCGAGCAGGTGCGCCCCCTGGGCGCCTGCGCCCGCGCCATGCGCCCGCTCAAGTACACCGTCCTGCGCGAGACCGGCCGCGGCTACCAGGAAGCGCGGCGCCCCAGCGGTGCGCGGTTGCAGGAATCGCCCCGGCTCGGCGCCGGCATCGTGCGCCACGCGCTGACCTTCACGGTCAAGCCCGGCAGCGAGGAGAAGGTGGCCCAGATCCTCTCCAGCTACGCCTCCCCGGCCGCCGACGTCGACGGCCACACCCGGCTCTGCCGGACCTCGCTGTTCATGCACGGCAACCGTGTCGTGCGTACCGTGGAGGTCCGCGGCGACCTGATGTCGGCGCTGCGGCACGTTTCCGAACAGCCCGAGGTACGGGCCGTCGAGGAAGCCATCAACCCGTACCTGGAACAGGACCGCGACCTCGGCGACGCCGAGTCCGCCCGGATGTTCTTCATGAAGGCCGCGCTGCCGGCCGTCCACCACGTCGCCGCGCGCGAAGCGGGCGCCGAGGACCGGTCCGACGTACGCAGGAACGCGCTCTTCTACCCGGCCAAGCCCGGCTGCGGACCCGCGCTCGCCAGGTTCCTGGCCCGCCAGGACGAGGCCGCCGCCCACCGCCCCGACGCCCCCACGGTGAGCAGCAGCATCTTCCAGCGCGACGACATCGTCGTCCGCCTCATCGACGTGCGGGGGCCGCAGGGGTCCGGACTGGAGACCGCCTTCGGGGTCCGCGGACCGCGCAAGGCGGCCGTCCTCGCCCGGCTGATGACCGCCGAGGACCACGGCCCGTCGTCCGCCCAGCGCCACACCATGCGCCTGATCACCGACCGCCGGGCCCCCGCCGAGCACTGAGCCCCCGACGGCACGCACCACGACCACCCCGGACCGGGGGACCGAAGGACCCGGGGAGCCCCGGTCCCCGGACCCCCTTCGCTCCCCACCCGCCAGCCCCGTCCAGGCTCCCCACCGCCAGGAGGAACCCGCCATGACCAAACAACGCCCACCGCACATCGTGGACCTCAGCCAGACGCAGCCCAACACGCGGCGCGGCGGAGACCTGAGGGCCGTGCTCACACCGACCTCGGTGGGCTGCACCAGCGGCTTCATGGGCCTTGCCGTCATGGCCCCGGGCGAGCACATCGCCGAGCACTACCACCCGTACTCCGAGGAGTTCGTGTACGTCATCGCCGGCACGCTGGAGGTGGACCTCGACGGCGAGGCCCACCCGCTCCTCACCGACCAGGGACTGCTCGTCCCGCTCAACGTGCGCCACCGGTTCCGCAACGTCGGGGACACCGAGGCACGCATGGTCTTCCACCTCGGGCCGCTGGCCCCGGACCCGAAACTGGGCCACGTGGACACGGAGGAGGCGGTCCATCCGGAGGGCTCCGCCTGGGAGCGGCCGCCGGACCGTGCGGGAGTGGTCTCGTGACCCGCCGCCGGGTGGCCGTCACAGGGGTCGGCGTCGTCGCCCCGGGTGGGATCGGCACCACCGCCTTCTGGGACCTGCTGTCCAACGGCCGTACGGCCACGCGCGGGATCACCCTCTTCGACCCGACCGGTTTCCGCTCCCGGATAGCCGCGGAGGTCGACTTCGACCCCGCCGAACACGGCCTCACCGCCGAGGAGGTGGCCCGCGCAGACCGGTACATCCAGTTCGCCCTGGTCGCCGCCGGCGAGGCCGTGCGCGACGCGGGTCTCGACCTCAGCACCGACGAGGCCTGGCGCACCGGAGTCTCCCTCGGCACGGCCGTGGGCGGAACCACCCGCCTGGAGCACGACTACGTGGCCGTCAGCCAGTCCGGCGCCTGGTGGGACGTCGACCACCGGCTCGCCGGACCCCACCTGCACCGGGCGTTCACCCCAGCCACCCTGGCCTCCGCCGTCGCGGAGAAGACGGGGGCACGCGGCCCGGTGCAGACCGTCTCCACGGGCTGCACCTCCGGACTCGACGCCATCGGCTACGCCGTCCACTCCATCGCCGAAGGGCGGATGGACGTCTGCATCGCCGGCGCCTCCGACTCACCCGTCTCACCCATCACCGTGGCCTGCTTCGACGCGATCAAGGCCACCTCCCCGAACAACGACGACCCCGCCCACGCGTCCCGGCCCTTCGACGCCGACCGCGACGGCTTCGTCCTCGGCGAAGGCGGGGCCGTCCTCGTCCTGGAGGAACTGGAGCACGCCCGCGCCCGCGGTGCGACCGTCTACTGCGAGATAGGCGGGTACGCCACCTTCGGCAACGCCCACCACATGACCGGTCTGACCACCGAGGGCCTGGAGATGGCCCGCGCCATCGAAACCGCCCTCGCCCAGGCCCGGGTCGACCCGCGCGAGATCGACTACGTCAACGCGCACGGATCCGGAACCAAGCAGAACGACCGCCACGAGACCGCGGCGGTCAAGAGGGTCCTGGGCGACCACGCCTACAAGACGCCGATGACCTCCATCAAATCGATGGTGGGGCACTCCCTCGGCGCGATCGGGGCGATCGAACTGGCCGCCTGCGTCCTGGCGATGACCCACCAGGTGGTCCCGCCGACGGCCAACTACGAGACCCCCGACCCCGAATGCGACCTGGACTACGTCCCGCGCGTCGCCCGCGAGCGCACGCTGCGCAGCGTGCTCTCCGTCGGCAGCGGCTTCGGCGGCTTCCAGTCCGCCGTCGTCATGAGCCGGTCCGAGGAGTCGAAGGAGGAGGTGGTCTCGTGAGCGACCGTACGGTCATCACGGGCATCGGGGTCGTGGCGCCCAACGGAATCGGCGCCGAAGCCTTCTGGAAGGCGACCCAGTCGGGCGGCTCCGCTCTGGGCCGGATCACCCGGGAGGGCTGCGAGCACCTCCCGCTGCGCGTCGCCGGCGAGGTGCGCGGCTTCGACGCGGCCTCGATGGTCGAGGAACGCTTCCTCGTCCAGACCGACCGCTACACCCACCACGCCCTGGCCGCCGCCGACCTCGCCCTGGAGGACGGCCGTCTCGGCCGGGCCGACTACGAGGACGACCCCTTCTCGGTCGGCGTGGTCACCGCGGCAGGCTCCGGCGGCGGCGAATTCGGACAGCGCGAGCTGCAACACCTGTGGGAACAGGGCCCGCGCTACGTCGGCCCCTACCAGTCCATCGCCTGGTTCTACGCCGCCAGCACCGGGCAGATCTCCATCCGGCGGGGCCTCAAGGGCCCCTGCGGGGTGGTGGCAGCCGACGAGGCGGGCGGGCTCGACGCCTTCGCGCACGCCGCGCGGGCCATCCGCCAGGGCAGCCGGGCCATGCTCGTCGGAGCCACCGAAGCGCCCCTGGCCCCGTACTCCATCGTCTGCCAGCTCGGCTACGAAGGACTGAGCACGCACGAGGACCCGGAGCGGGCCTACCGGCCCTTCACCGACAAGGCCTGCGGCTTCGTCCCCGCAGAGGGCGGCGCGATGTTCCTCGTGGAGGAGGAGCAGGCCGCCCGCCGCCGCGGCGCGCCCGTCCGGGCCGTCCTGGCCGGGCACGCGGCGACCTTCACCGGCCCGCACCACCCCGAGAGGGCCGCCGGGTCCGGCGAAGGCCTCGCCCACGCCATCAAGGGAGCCCTGCGGGACGCGGGCTGCGCCCCCGAGGAGATCGACGTGGTCTTCGCGGACGCCCTCGGCACCCCCGAGGCGGACCGGGCCGAGGCCGCCGCGATCCTCTCGGCCCTCGGATCGCACGGGCGCACCGTCCCGGTCACCGCGCCCAAGACGGGCACCGGCCGGGCCTACTGCGCGGCCCCCGCGCTGGACACCGCCGCCGCGGTGCTCGCCCTGGAGCACGGCATCGTCCCGCCCACGCCGAACGTCTTCGACGTGTGCCACGACCTCGATGTGGTGACGGGCAGCGCCCGTCCCGCGGAGCTGCGCACCGCGCTCGTCCTGAGCCGGGGCCTGATGGGCTCCAATGCCGCGCTCGTGATCCGCATCCCTTCATAGAGACACCTCCTAGAGACAGAAGGAGCCGCTCATGTCCGAACGACTGACCGTCGAGGAGCTGGCCGCCCTGATGAAGTCCGGCGCCGGCATCACCGTCGACCCGGCCGAGATGAAGAGCCGTCCGGACTCCAAGTTCGACGACTTCGGGCTCGACTCGCTGGGCCTGCTCGGCATCGTCGGCCTGCTGGAGAACAAGCGCGGCCGGGCGCTGCCCACCGACGCCGACCGGTGCAAGACCCCCAAGGAGTTCCTCGAACTCGTCAACACCAGCCTGATGACCGGAGCCTGAGATGGCAGGACACACCGAGAACGAAATCACCGTCAACGCACCCATCGAGGCCGTCTGGGAGATGACCAACGATCTCCTCGGCTGGCCCCAGCTGTTCAGCGAGTACGCCTCGCTGGAGATCCTGGAGGAGGACGGGCCCACCACGCGCTTCCGCCTCACCATGCACCCCGACGAGAACGGCACGGTGTGGAGCTGGGTCTCCGAACGCACCCCCGACCCCGTCACCCGCACGGTGCGTGCCCGCCGCGTCGAGACCGGCCCGTTCGAGCACATGGACATCCACTGGCAGTACTTCGAGGTGCCCGGCGGCACCCGGATGGTGTGGACCCAGGACTTCGCCATGAAGCCGCAGGCACCCGTCGACGACGCCGGGATGACCACGCGCATCAACCAGAACTCGAAGATCCAGCTGGAACTGATCCGGGACAAGATCGAACAACGCGAACGCGAGAGCCGCACGCCCGCGGCCAGCCGCGTCTGAGACGAAAGGCACCACACCGGATGCACCGCGCTCTCATCGTCGCCCGTATGGCGCCGCAGTCCGCCCCCGACATCGCCGAGCTCTTCGCGGCCTCGGACGCGGGCGAACTGCCGCACCTCGTCGGGGTCACCCGCCGCAGCCTCTTCCAGTTCGGCGACGTGTACATGCACTTCATCGAGTCCGACCGTCCCCCGGGTCCGGCCATCGCCCAGGTGACCGGCCACCCCGAGTTCCAGGACCTCAGCGACCGGCTTAGCGCCTACGTCAGCCCGCACAACCCGGAGACCTGGCGCAGCCCCAAGGACGCCATGGCCCAGGAGTTCTACCGCTGGGAGAGTCCCCGTCCGCGATAGCCCTGCGGTGACTCGCGCGACCGGAAGGCCTCGGGCCCCGCACCCACCTGGTGCGGGGCCCGCCACCGTCCCCGCCCTCCCCGCCGTCTCCTCCCGCCCGGCCCTACGCACGGCGGGCCGCCACCGCCGCGCAGGCCACCGCCAGCGGCAGCTCCGCCCCGAACGCCAGCAGCAGCGCCAGCGTCTGCTCGCTCCCGGCCGAGGTCGTGACGTCGAACCAGGCGTCCATCAGCAGCAGGGCCGCCGTCGCCGCCGCCACCGGGACCACCCGGGTGTCCTTGCGGCGCAGTAGCAGTCCCGTCCCCGTGAGCCCCGCGGCCAGCATCACGTCCAGGCCTATCCACGCGGTGGCCCAGTTGGACACCTCGGCGGTCTGCGGCAGTGTCTTCGCCAGTACCACCATCCACGGCACCAGGGCCAGCCCGGCTCCGGTGAGCACCGTCGACACACGGGGCGCCGTGCGGACGGCCGGGCGGGTGCGGAACTGCGGTGCGACGAGGGCCATGGCTGCGGGTCTCCTTCCGCCCCGCGGTCCGTCCGCCGGGCACACCACAAGACTCGTCCGCCGGGCCGCCCGAATCAGTAGCCCCACGATCCGAACCGGGGGTGGTGCCAGGTACACCCCGGACCGGGTACCAGCGGGGTGGAAACGCCCTGGCCAGGGCGATTACCGTACGCACATGGCAAGTTCCGGCGCGCTGCGGCGTACATTCACCTGGATCACGGCGCATGCGCCCTGGTCCTCATGGGCATGGCGCAACACCGCTTTCACGGCGGCCGCGATCCCGCCCGCACTACCCCTCGGGCTCGGCCTGATGCTCCTGCTCACGGGCCCCGGACACAGCCCCGTCCCGCTGCTGCTCGTCCTCGTGCTGTCCCCGCTGCTCACCGCCCTCCAGCGCAACCGCTGCTGGTCGCTGCTCGGAGTGGACATACCGCCCGTGGTCCGCGAACACCCCTGGCACAGCTTCCGGGGCCTGAGCGAACGGCTGCGCTCAGAGGCGACCTGGCGGCAGTACGGCTACCACTTCCTGGTCAGCCCGATCGCCGCCCTCGGCGGCGCACTGCTGCTCCTCACCTGGGCCGCCGGCGCCGTCTGCGCCAGCGTCTACGCGTGGTCCTGGGCCGTCCCGAGCTGGAGCCGGCAGCTCGATCTGGTCACCGTGGTCGGGGTCCTGCTGCTGCTGGCCGCACCCTGGTTCGCGGCCCTCCTCGCCCGGCTCGACACGGCCGCCGCCCTCTCGCTCCTGGGCCCCAACCGGGCCCGCGAACTGGAGCGCCGCGTCGAGGACCTCGCCGAGAGCCGGGCCGACGTCCTGGACGCCGCCGACCTCGAACGCCGCCGCATCGAGCGGGACCTCCACGACGGGGCCCAACAGCGCCTGGTCTCCCTCGCCATGAACCTCGGAATAGCCCGCGCCACCCTCCCCGGGCTGCCCCCCGAGGCCAAGGCCGTCATCGACGAGGCCCACCGCGAGGCGAAGGAGGCCATCGAGGAACTCAGCAGCCTCGTCAGAGGCCTTCACACGCCCGTCCTGGAGGACCGCGGGCTCGACGCCGCGCTCTCCGGCATCGCCGCCCGCGCGCCCCTGCCCGTCGAACTGACCGTGAACCTGGCCGTGCGCCCGGGCCCCACCGTCGAGGCCGTCGCCTACTTCGTCGTCTCCGAAGCCCTCGCCAACATCGCCAAACACGCCCGAGCCCGGCACTGTTCGGTGCACGTCGCCCGGACCGCCGACGACGTACTGCGGCTCACCGTCACCGACGACGGCGTGGGCGGCGCCGACCCGGCCGGGGGCACCGGACTGACCGGCCTGCGCAAACGCGTAGGGTCGGTCGACGGAAGCATCAAGATCGACAGCCCCATCGGGGGCCCGACCACCCTGACCGTGGAGCTGCCGTGCGTGCCGTGATCGCCGAGGACTCCGTCCTCCTGCGCATCGGACTGGTGAAAGTCCTCGAAATGGCCGGCTTCGAAGTGGCCGCCGAAACCGGCGACGCCGAGGGCCTGCTGTCCGCCGTCGAGGAACACAAGCCCGAACTCGCCCTCGTCGACGTCCGGATGCCCCCCGGCTTCACCGACGAAGGCGTCCGCGCCGCCCTCATGATCCGCCAGCAGAGCCCCGGCACCGCCGTCCTGCTCCTCTCCCAGCACGTGGAGGAGCGCTACGCCGCCGACCTGCTGTCCGCCCCGAGCAGCGCCGGCATCGGCTACCTCCTCAAACAACGCGTCGCCGACGTCGAGGAGTTCATCGACGCCCTGCGCCGGGTCGCGGGCGGCGGGACCGCCCTCGACCCGCAGGTCGTCGCCCAGCTCCTGCTGCGCCGCGGCGGCGGCCCGGACCCCCTCGAACGCCTCACCCCGCGCGAGCGCGAGGTGCTCTCCCTGATGGCCGAAGGCCGCTCCAACGCCGGGATCGCGGCCGAGCTCGTCGTGAGCGAGAGCGCCGTGGCCAAACACATCAACAGCATCTTCGCCAAGCTCGACCTCTCCGTCGCCGACGGCGACCACCGCCGTGTCCTCGCCGTGCTGCGCTTCCTGGACGGCAGCCCGTGACGCCCCCGCCGACCGGAGCCGCGGCCCCGCCACGCCCCAAGCGGCGGCTCGCCTGGATCCTCGCCGCCCTGCTCGGCGCGGTCTTCGTCGTCCTGCCCGCCGCCTGGCAGGCCGGGGCGTACGGGGTCACCCGCACGGGCACCCTCCACGGCGGCAGCACGGGTCACCCGGTGACCGCCCTGCGCATCACGGGCGGCAGTGCGAACATCACGGTCCGCCCGCGCGGGGACCAACAGGTCGGCTACCGCGCCGAGATCGCCTGGTCGAACAAGAAGCCCGTCATCGAGGAGAGCTGGCAGGACGACACCCTCACCCTGACCCCGCACTGCCCCGACGAGGACTCCTGGCTCACCGTGGGGCTCTCCTGCTCCGTCCAGCTCGGCGTCGCGGTGCCCGCCGGCCTCCCGGTCACCGTGACCGCGGACTCCGGCCGCATCGACATCGGCGGCCTCGGCGGCGCCGTCGACGCACGGGTCGACTCCGGAGAGCTCCACCTCACCGGCCTGCGCGGCCCGGTCCGCGCCCGCGTGGGCTCCGGCAGGGTGGCCGCCGAGGCCATCACCGCGCCCGAGCTCGAACTCGCCGTCGGCTCCGGCAGGGCCGCCGTCGACTTCGTCAGCCCGCCGCAGAAGGTCACCGCCGACGTCGGTGAGGGCCGCCTCGCCCTCACCGTCCCCGACGCCACCACCTTCCGGGTCGCCACCCGGATCGGCTCGGGCCGCGTGGACCTCGGACCCGGGCTGTCCGATCAAGCTTCTTCGCGGACCCTGGACCTCACCGTGGGGTCGGGCCGCGTCGACGCCCGGTACCTGGAGCTGATGCCCTGAACCTCACGGCGCGAGACCGCCCCGGGCGATGACCTCCGCGTACCAGCGCGCGCTGTCCTTGGGCGTACGCAGCTGCGTGGCGAAGTCCACGTGCACGATGCCGAACCGCTTGCTGTAGCCGTACGCCCACTCGAAGTTGTCCAGCAGCGACCACAGGAAGTAGCCGCGCACGTCCGCCCCGTCCCGGATCGCCCGGTGCACGGCGGCGAGGTGTTCCCGTAGGTACGCGATCCGCTCCGGATCGTGCACCTCGCCCCGGGGACCGGCGTGGTCCTCGTAGGCCGCGCCGTTCTCCGTGACCAGCAGCGGCACCCAGGGCAGCTCGTCGCGCAGGCGCGTCAACAGCTCGTACAGCCCGCCCGCGTCCACCGGCCAGTCCATCGCCGTACGGGGACCGGGCGCGGGAGGGAACCGTACGAGCCCCTGCGCCCCGGGCCACGGCGAGGGCGACGGCTTGGGCGACGGGTCGGCGTCGGGTGCGTGCGACCCGGCGGCCGCGACCACCGTGGGGGCGTAGTAGTTCAGGCCCAGCCAGTCGATCGGCTCGCGGGCGGCCGCGAGATCGCCGTCCCGGACGAAGGACCAGTCCGTGAGGGCGGCGGTGTCACGGACCAGGTCCTCGGGAAGCCGCCCGTGGAAGACCGGGTCCAGGAAGATCCGGTTTCCCACCGCGTCGATCCGCCGGGCCGCGTCCGCATCGGCGGCCGAGTCCGTCAGGGGCCGCACCACGTGGAGGTTGAGCGTCAGCGACACCTCCGCCGACCGGGGCAGCGCCGCGCGCAGCGCCCGTACGCCCAGCCCGTGGGCCAGGTTGAGGTGGTGCGCCGCCCGCAGCGCGGCCTCGGGCTCGGTGCGGCCGGGGGCGTGCACCCCGGACGCGTAGCCGAGGAAGGCCGAACACCAGGGCTCGTTGAGGGTGGTCCAGCTGCCCACTCGGTCCCCGAGCGCCCCGGCGACCAGTCCCGCGTACTCGGCGAACCGCTCGGCCGTCACGCGGCGGGGCCACCCGCCCCGGTCTTCGAGCTCCTGCGGCAGGTCCCAGTGGTAGAGCGTGGCCACCGGCCGGATCCCCGCCTCCAGCAGCGAGTCCACCAGCCGCCGGTAGAAGTCGAGTCCCTGCGGCAGGGCGGGCCCCCGCCCGGTCGGCTGCACCCGCGGCCAGGCCACCGAGAAGCGGTAGTCGCTTACGCCGAGCCGCTTCATCAGGCCCACGTCCTCGGCCATCCGGTGGTAGTGGTCGGCGGCGGTGTCCCCGGTGTCGCCGCCCAGCACCTTGCCGGGCGTACGGCTGAAGGTGTCCCAGATCGAGGGCGTACGCCCGTCCAGCGCGGCCGCGCCCTCGATCTGGTAGGCGGCCGTCGCGGTGCCCCACCGGAACCCCGGGGGAAAGCGGAGCGCCGCCCCCGCGGCGGGGGACGCGTCGACAGTGGTCATGGAAGGCTCCTGGAAGAAGTGGAGGAGAGGGAGGGCCGGGGAGAGAGGGGGCGGAGCTCAGCCCTTGACCGCGCCCTGCATGATGCCGCCCACGATCTGCCGGCCCAGCAGGCCGAAGACGAGCAGCACGGGCAGCGTCCCGAGCAGGGTGCCCGCCATGATCACGGACTGGTCGTGGACGTAGCCGCCGCCCAGCTGGCGGAGCGCGACCTGCACGGTCGGCTCCTGCGAGGACAGCGCGACCACCGGCCAGAAGAAGTCGTTCCAGGCCGTCATGAAGGTCAGCAGCCCCAGTACGGCCATGGCCGGCCGGGCCACCGGGAGCACGATCGACCGGAAGATCCGGGCGTACGAGGCCCCGTCGACCCGGGCCGCCTCGATCAGCTCGTCCGGCAGGGACTGGGCGAGGAACTGCCGCATGAAGAACACGCCGAAGGCCGAGACCAGTCCGGGCAGGACGACGGCCTGGAGCTGGTTCACCCAGTGGAGCTTCACGATCAGCATGAACAGCGGGATCACCCCCAGCTGCGGCGGGATCATCATCGAAGCGACAACGGTGCTCAGCAGCGCTCCGCGCCCCCGGAACCGCAGTTTGGCGAAGGCGAAGCCGGCGAGGGTGGAGCAGAGCACCGTGCCGACGGTGATCGCACTCGACACGATCAGGGAATTGAGGAGGGCCTTGCCGATGTCCGCTTCCTCCAGGACCGCCTGGAGGTTGACCAGGAGCCTCGGACCGGGCAGCAACGAGGGCACCGGCCGTGCCAGTTCGGCGTTGGAACGGCTCGCCGCGACCAGGGTCCAGTACAGCGGGAAGGCCGACACCAGCACCGCGCAGGCCAGCACCGCGTAGCTGAGCCGGCCGCCGCGCCGGACGGTGGGGGAGGAGCTCATCGACCGGCCTCCTTGCGGTAACGGCGGCGCACGAGGAGGGCGTTGCCCCCGACCAGCGCCACGATCAGCAGGAACATCACCCAGGCGATGGCGGCCGCCCGGCCCAGGTGGAAGAAGCCCCAGCCCTGCTCGTACATGTACAGGCCCAGGGTCTGGTACTGGTGCGAGATGCCCCCGGACACGGACCCTTCGAAGAGCAGCGGTTCCCCGAAGAGCTGGGTGGCGCCGATCGTGGAGACCACCACCGTGAAGACGATGGTGGGACGCAGTCCGGGCAGGGTCACGTGGAGGAACTGCCGCCATTTCGACGCCCCGTCGACCTCGGACGCCTCGTAGAGCTCGCCGGGGATGGACTGCATGCCCGCCAGGTAGATCAGCGCGTTGTAGCCGGTCCAGCGCCAGACGACGATGGAGGAGACGGCGATCTGCGAGGCGACCGTACCGCTCTGCCAGTCCACCGGGGCCGAACCGAAGGTGCCCAGCAGGTCGTTGACGATTCCGAAATCCCGCCCGAAAAGCTGGGCGAAGATCAGCGAGGCCGCGGCCACCGAGGTCGCGTACGGGAGCAGCAGCGCTGTGCGGAAGAAAGTGCGGGCGCGCAGACGGTAGTTGAGGATGTGCGCCAGACCCAGGGCGATCAGCAGCTGCGGAACCGTGGAGAGCACACCGATGGTGAAGGTGTTGCGCAGGGCGGTCCAGAAGAACGGATCGGTGAACAGGGCGGTGTAGTTGTCCAGGCCCCGCCATTCCAACTCGCCGGGGCTCTGCAACTCGACGCGGTAGACGGAGACGTACGCCGTATAGAGGAGCGGGAACAGGCCGAAGGCCGCGAAGAGCGTGAAGAACGGGGCGACGAAGGCGTACGGGGCCAGACCCCGCCGGGGTCGGGGGCGGGTGCGGGGGAGCGGGTGCGGGTTCACGGCGGGTCAGCCCAGGGCGTTCTTGACGGCCTTCTTCGCGTTCGACCAGGCCGTCTCCGGCGGCGTGCCCTTGCGCTCCACCTCGCTCAGCGCGTTGGCTATCTGGTCGGCGATGTCCTTGTCGTGCGGC
Source organism: Streptomyces sp. GL_140 (assembly GCF_057834465.1). NCBI lineage: Bacteria > Bacillati > Actinomycetota > Actinomycetes > Kitasatosporales > Streptomycetaceae > Streptomyces > Streptomyces sp. GL_140. The sequence continues at coordinate 559,233 of NZ_CM174404.1, read as the reverse complement.
CCCAGCACCTGGACCGGCGCCTTCTCGGCGGCGTCGCCGAAGATCTGCCCGATCGGGGCGTCCGAGAAGTACGGGTCCTTGGCGTCCGAGATCTGCCCGATCGCCTTGACGGCGGAGGGGAAGTTGCCCTGCTTGCGGAAGAGCTTGGTCTGCTGCTCTGCCGCGGTGAGCCACTTCACCAGCTCGGCCGCCTCCTTCTTGTGCCGGGCGGCCCGGGGGACCGCCAGGTAGGAGCCGCCCCAGTTGCCCGCGCCGCCGGGCAGCTTCGCCACGTCCCACTTGCCCTTGCCCGCCTCGCCGGCCTGTCCCTTGATGTAGCCGAGCATCCAGGCGGGGCAGGGCATGGTGGCGAAGGAGCCCGAGGAGAAGGCCTGGTTCCACGGCGGTGACCACTGGTCCAGCTTGGCGCTGAGACCGTCCGCCGCGGCCTTGACCGAGGCCTCCCAGGCGGACTTCACGGCGGGGCTGTTCTCGTAGATCAGCGCGCCCGAGGAGTCGTAGTAGCGCTCCTTCGCCTGGCCGACCATCACGGCGTTGAGGCTTCCGACGCTGTCCAGCCAGGAGCTGCCGGACGCCGCCTTGGCCGCGTACTGGCGTCCGAGCTCCAGATAGCCGTCCCAGGTGGCCCACTTGGCGGCCAGTTCCGTACGGTCGGTGGGCAGGCCCGCCGCCCGGAACAGGTCGCTTCGGTAGCACATGGCCTCGGGCCCGACATCGGTGCCGAGGCCGAGCACCTTGCCGTCCTTGGTCGTCGCGGCCGCCCACTTGGCGGCGGCGAACTCGCTCCGGAGCGCGTCCGCCCCGTACTCCTTGAGGTCGGTGAACTTGTCGGCCTGCTGCTGCGTCACCGAGGCGATGCGCCCCACCTCCAGGCCCTGGACGTCTGCCAGCCCGCCGCCGCCGGCGAGGTGGGTCTGGAGCGACTTCCAGTAGTCCTGCTCGTCCTCCGTGTCGGTCTGCTTGATCTTGATGTTCGGGTGGAGCTGCTCGTACTCGGCGTAGAGCCCGGCCTCCTGGTAGCCGAATGCCCCGAACAGGTCGATGGTGAGCGTGACTTGGCCGCCCGCACCCCCGTCGGACTTGGAATCGGATCCGGAGCCGGATCCGCAGGCGGCCAGCAGGGCTCCGGCGAGGGCCATGGTGCCCAGGCGGAGCGTGGCTCTCCCGGCGGCTCGGGGGATGGACGGCATGGTGCGGCCTCCTCGACTTGGCGGATGCGAGTCTCCCGAGAGCACTTTCTTCCAGAGCATCTTGAGAGCGCTCTCAGAACGCGACTGGAGCGTGCACCCCGCACGAGCGCCCCGTCAAGAGCCGTGCGTCGAGCGGCCGGGAATCACCCCAGTTGCAGCGGCCGACCGTCTATGCCGAGCCGCGCCGCACGAGGGTGGTCGGGGTGATCACCGATCCGGGCACGCCGTGCGTGCCGTGCGCCTTGTCCAGGGTCCGCAACAGCAGCCGGGCCATCAGCCGCCCCATGCCCTCGATGTCCTGACGTACGGTCGTCAGCGGTGGATCGGTGCTCTCCGCGACCAGCTCCGCGTCGTCGAAGCCCACCAGTGCCACGTCCCCCGGCACGGACCGCCCGCGCTCGCGCAGCACGCCCAGGGCGCCCGTGGCCATCAGGTCGTTCGCCGCGAACACCGCGTCGAGCCCCGGGCAGCGCTCCAGCAGTTCGGCCATCGCCCGCGCCCCGCCCGCCGCGGTGAAGTCGCCCTCGGCGATCAGCGCCGGATCGGCTTCGAGCAGCACGTCCCGGTACCCGTCGAGCCGGTCGGTCGCCGAAGTCTGGTCCAGCGGACCCGCGATGTGCGCGATCTGCCGACGCCCCAGGGACACCAGGTGCCGTACGGCCTCGCGGGCGCCCCCGCGGTTGTCGGCGTCCACGTACGACACCGGTCCGTGCTCCCCGGTCGTGCCGGCGGGCCCGGTCCAGCCGGGCCGGCCCCCGTAGACCGTGGGCATGCCGATGCGGCGGGTGATCGCGGGCAGCGGGTCGTCGGTGTGCAGGGAGAAGGCGAGGGCGCCGTCGACGTGCCCACCCGCCAGATAGCGCTCGATCCGGTCGTAGTCGCCGCGGTCCTCCACGAGCAGCAGGACCAACTGGGTGTCGTGGGCCGTCAGTTCCTTGCTGATGCCGCGGACCTGACGGGAGAAGAAGGGGTCGGAGAAGATCCGGATCTCCGGCTCCGCGATGATCACGGCCACGGCCCCGGTGCGCCGGGTCACCAGCGTGCGCGCCGCGTGGTTGGGCACGTAGCCCAGGTCCGTGATGGCCGCGCGGACCTGCTCCACCAGCTGCGGGCGGACGCCGTCGCCGCCGTTGACCACCCGGGACGCGGTGGCCCGCGACACCCCGGCGCGCGCCGCGACCGCCTCCAGCGTGGGCCGGCCGGCGGGAAGCTGTTCGGCCACGGGCGCTCCTCGTGCGGGTCCGGGGGACAGTTGTACTGGCCCTTTCGGACAGCAGGGTAACCCGTACCGTCGGGAACGCTGAGAGCGCTCCCGACGGTACGGGCGGTGCCGGCCGGTCGTCCGGTCAGGGTTTCACCAGCCGATGCCGAGGGTCAGCCCGGTCGGCGGGTCGGAATTGCCGAGGATCTGCACGGAGGACTGGTCGTTGACATCGTCGTAGGGGAATCCGTAGGCCCGTCCGTTCAGGCCCACGGTGTGGAAGAAGCCGGCGTAGTCGTTCTTCGCCGGCCCGCCGTAGTACGCCGCCGGGGAGTACCAGGTGGCGGGGTCCAGCGCGACGCCCCGGCTGAACGCGGCGCAGAACTCCGCGCCGAGCTGCTTCTCGGTGTCGTTGCCCGAGGCCAGCGCGCCCGCGCAGGCCATCACGTCGGGAGAGGTGGGCTTGCGCAGGACGAAGGAGCCCGCGCCGTTCTTGGTGAAGGTCAGGACGGATCCGCTCACCCGGCCCGTGAAGGTCTCGCCGAGCCGGGTCAGGGTGAACTGGTGGCCGGTGAAATGGCTCCAGGCCTGGTCGATGTACGCCGTGAGATGGTCCTGCTGCGCGCCGCCCGCCAGGAAGAGGTTCGAGGAGCGCGGCGCCACGATCCGGTAGCCGTTCTGCAGCGGCTTGAAGGCCGCCGGGAGGGAAGCCGAGTACCGCTGCACGACCTCGGCGCGGGTGAGGGAGATGCCCTGAATGGTGTCGTACCCGCTGGAGGTCTGGCGCAGCCGGGAGGTGATCGGGAAGCCGAACTGGTCGACCGTCGTGGTGTTCCCGCCGAAGGCGACCTGGCCGTGGACGTAGGTGTACTCGTACCAGTCGTAGTACACGTCGCTGTTGGGGTCGTCGGGGTTGCGCAGATCGGGGCCGCCCCAGCCCTGGTCGTCGGGGGAGACCGGGATGTAGACGGGGGAACCGAGGGAGATGTAGATCCGGCCACCGCGGATCGAGGCGGGGGAGGGCACCGTCCCGCCCGTCCGGTCGAGCGTAAAGGACATGTTCGGATAGGCGACCCCCCGTTTGACGAGGTGGCCGGGGGCTCCGGCGTCCAGGTGGCTGATGTGGGCCATGGAGCCGTCGGGCTTCATGTACGACCACTGCCCGGGGGTCACCTGGCCGAGGACGGTGACGTGGATCTGCGCGTCGGTGTACGCGCCGCGGGTGTCGTTCCGGAAGGTGATCGGGAAGGTCCCGGCAACGCCGCCGCCTCCGCCACCCCCCGTCCCGTCCACGGTGGCGGTGAAGCGCGGGGTGTCGAAGAGCGGCCCGCCCTTCTCGTACGTGAACCAGTACGTGAGCGTGGAGCCGGGGGCGAGCGCGGAGACGGTCCGCTGCCAGGTGCCGGCGCTGTCCGTCATCCGGAAGTTCTGCTGGCCGAGCCCTCCGCCGGGCAGGTAGTGGACGTCGACGAGGGCGGCCGGGACGGTAGGCCGGAACCAGATCCGCACCGAGCCCGGGCCCTGGGCGGTGACCCCCTGGGTGTAGTCCGCGGCGGCCCGGGTGGGGGTCGGGGCGATCAGGAGGGCCCCGATCAGGGAGACGAGGGAGAGCAGGCAGATCAGCCCGGTCGCCGGCAGGGCCTTGATGAGGCGGGGGCCGAGTGGGCGTGGTGGTGGATTCACGGGTGCGCGCTCCGTCCGCTCAGTGCCCGAAGTCGAACCAGTTGAGGTTCACGAAATCGACCGACTGGCCGCTGGTGAAGGTCAGGTACACGTCGTGCGTGCCCGTGACGCCGGTGATGTTCGCCGGTACGGTCCTCCAGCTCTGCCAGCCACCGGTGCCCGCCACGGCGAAGCTGCCGATCGGAGCGCTGGTACGGCTGTCGAGCCGGACCTCGACGAGCCCGCTGACCCCGCCCGCCGCGCCGCTCGCGACGCGTCCGTAGAACTGGGTCGCCGGTCCGCCCGAGCCGACCGAGCCGAAGTCCACGCCCTTGTACAGGGCCCAGTCGCCGTTGCCGAGGGCGGTCAGGTCCTGGCCGCCGCCGGTGTCCGTGGTGGTCTCCTTGGCCGTCCCCGCCTGGCCGTCGTACGACTCGGCCTGGATGGCGGCGTACGCGTCGCGGTTCCCGGTCGGCGGGGTGCCGGTACCGCCGGGGGACTGCAGTACGGAGACGTAGTCGACGATCATCGGGTGGCCCGGCTGGGTCCCGGCGTCGGGCCCGCCGCCGAAGGCCGCCGGGAACTCCCCGCCCATGGCCACGTTGAGGATGATGAAGTACCCGTGGTTGGTGGCGTTGGCCCAGGTCGTGGCGTCCATCTGGTTCGCCCGTACGGTGTGGAAGGCCACCCCGTCGAGGTAGAAGCGCATCTCCTCCACGGCGGTGGACCGGTCCCACTCCACCGTGTAGGTGTGGAAGCCGCCCTGGCAGGTGGTGCCGGTGCAGACGCGCTGGCCGCCGATGCCGGACTTCTCGTTGCACGGTCCGCCGGGGCTCGTGCCGCAGTGCATCGTGGCCCACTCGTTGTTGATGCCCTGGACGTTCTCCATGATGTCGAGCTCGCCGACGCCCGGCCAGTTCCACCAGTTGCCCCGGTAGGGTGCGCCCAGCATCCAGAACGCCGGCCAGTACCCCTTGGCCGCGTCGCCCGTGACCTCGGGCATCTGGATACGGGCCTCCGTGCGCAGCTTGCCTCCCGCCGGGGGCTGGAAGTCGGCGCGCCTGGTCTCGATGCGGCCGGAGGTCCAGTTGCCGGCGGCGTCGCGGCGCGGGGTGATGCGCAGGTTGCCCGCGCCGTCGAGGGAGACGTTGGCGGAGTCCGCGGTCATCGTCTCGACCTCGCCGGTGCCGAAGCCGCCCGGTCCGCCGGGGTAGCCCGTGCCGGTGGTGTACTGCCAGTTCGCGGCGTTCACCGCCGAGCCCGAGGCGCCGTTGAAATCGTCGAGGAAGACCTGGGACCAGCCCGCCGGGACGGGCGGAGCGGCGGGGGCGGCCGGGGCGGCGGCGCCGGCGGGCAGGGTGACGGCCGCGGCGGCCGCGGCCGCCATCGCCACGGTGCTCAGCGCGGCGATGACGGCTCGCCGGACCGGCCGCCGTCCTGCGCCGGATGTCGGACGGGTGGGCGGGGTGGATCGGGTGGGAGGCGTGGGGCGCATGGGTGCCCTCTCTGAGGTGTGGGGGGAGACGCGGGACGTGGGGGGACGCGGGGAGACGCGGGACCGACCAATTCCGGTACGGGGCGAGGGTCGTTTGAGAGCGCTCTCAAAGCCCGCGGTCGTCACTGTGCTCCCCGGCCGACGGGCCGTCAAGGGATCGGGCCGGCAAAGCCCTCCGAGGTCGAGCCGACTTAGCGCCCGGCAGTGCGGTGGCGCAAGGACGATTACGGCCGTTCCGCCTCGACTTCTCAACTGGGCAGGCCCTCTTATGAGTTGGGGCCCTAGTCCCAACAATGCGCATGACAACCGAAGGATCTTCGGTCGCATTGTCATCAGAGGGGAACCCCCACATGAACAAGCCTCTCGCCGGTGCCGCGTTCGCTCTGCTCCTCACCGGAGCGGCGGCGGCCCCGGCCGTGGCCCAGGCACCTCGGGACACCGCGGTCACGCAGGCCGTCGCGGTCAACTACGCCGGCACAGTCGCGCTCAGCAACTGCTCCGGCTCCGTCGTGCGCGTACCCAACTCGCTGCCGACCGACCCGGCGCTCGTCCTTTCCAACGGCCACTGTCTGGAGTCGGGCATGCCCGCGGCCGGTGAAGTCGTCAAGGACAAGGCGTCCAGCCGCTCCTTCTCGCTGCTGAACGCGTCGGGCTCCAAGGTGGCGACGCTGCGCGCGAGCAAGATCGCGTACGCGACGATGACCGACACCGACATCTCGATCTACCAGCTGACCAAGACGTACGCGCAGATCAGCAGCCAGTACGGCATCAACGCGCTGACCCTGAACGACGCCCACCCGGTGCAGGGCACCGCGATCAAGGTGGTCTCCGGGTACTGGAAGCGCACGTACAGCTGCAACGTGGACGGGTTCAGCTACCGCCTCAAGGAGGGCGAGTGGACCTGGAAGGACTCGCTGCGCTACACCTCGGCCTGCAACACCATCGGCGGCACCTCCGGCTCGCCTGTGATCGACACCACGACGGGCAAGGTCGTGGCCGTCAACAACACCGGCAACGAGGACGGTGAGAGCTGCACGGTGAACAACCCGTGCGAGGTCGACCAGAACGGCGTGGTGACGGTCCGCCAGGGCATCAACTACGCGGAGCAGACCTACATCATCGTCCCCTGCGTGGGACCCGGTAACAAGATCGACCTGACCCGCGCCGGCTGCACCCTTCCGAAGCCGTAGCACCTCGGGAAAGGCGTCGGGGCCCGCCCGGAGAACCGGACGGGCCCCGACGCCGATGCCCGTGCGACCGCACGGGCGGGCCGGTGGGTCAGCCCTTGGGGACCACGATGACCACGGTGCTGCACACCTTGTCGGCGAAGGTCTGCTTCTTCGCGTCCCACAGCGGCCAAAGCCAGCCGAGGTAGCAGGCGACGGAGTCCAGGAAGTGCGCCAGCCGGCGGACGAAGGCCATGCCGAAGCCGAGGACGTTCCCGTCGGCCTCGCGGCGCACGCTGATGCCGACGACGCCCTTGCCGATCGTCTGCCCGGTCGAGCCCTCCTTGTACAGCTGGAAGATGCCCATGCCGAAGGCGTAGAGGGTGGTGACCAGGCTGAGGATGACGAGGCCGGCGGCCGGGTTCTCGTCACCGCCGGTGAGGAGGCTCACGAGGATCATCGGGCCCGCGATGATCAGGACGTCGATGACGAAGCCGCCGGCGCGCAGGCCCCAGTGCGCCAGAGGCGGCATCCCGGAGCCCGGCATGCCCGGTGCCCCGGCCGGCGGGTACGCGCCGTAGGGCTGCTGCGGCGGCATGCCCATGGGCGGCTGCTGCTGCGGGTAGCCGTACTGCTGGGGCACACCCTGCGGGGCCTGCTGGGGGTAACCGGGCTGGCCCTGCTGGGGGTAGCCGCCGGGCTGCCCCTGCGGGGGCTGCTGGCCGTACGGGTTGTTCGGGTCGCCGAAGCTCATGGCGAAGTCTCTCCAGGGTGTGACGGGGACGGGAGGTCCGCGCGGAGGAACCTCGAGGAACTGGCGGTCGGTCCCTGCGCATCCGCGAACCAGCAGGCCCATCGTGTTAGTAAGATCGGTCACTTGTCCAATCCGTCCCCGCCCCGGCCCCCGTCGTCACACCGCGGGGTCCGCAACGGCACGGAGTCCCGGACCCTGCTTCGGGTCCGGGACTCCCGGGGCCACTTCGCTGACCGCCACCTACAACGACCGGACGGCTCCGGGGTCACCGCCGCGCGAGGATCCCCGTACCACGGCCTTGCTACGGCTACTTCGGCATCAGCACGGTGTCCACGATGTACACGGTGGCGTTGGCGGTCGGGACGTTGCCGCAGACGACGGCGGAGGTGCCGTTGACCTTGTAGGACTCGCCCGAACCGGCCGTGGTCACCTTGCCGGTCTCCAGCGTGGTGAAGGAGCCGCTCTCCAGCTGCTTCGGCGTCAGCTTCTGGCCGACCACGTGGTACGTGAGGATCTTGGTTAGCGTGGCCTTGTCGGCCAGGACCTTGTCCAGGTCGGCCTTCGGGATCTTGGCGAAGGCGTCGTTGGTCGGCGCGAACACCGTGATGTCCTTGGCGTTGTTGAGGGTGTCGACCAGACCGGCCTGCTTGACGGCGGCGACCAGGGTGGACAGCGCCGGGTTGTTGGACGCGGCCGTGGCGACCGGGTCCTTGGCCATGCCGTCGAAGCTGCCCGCGCCTTGCTTCGGCACACCGGCGCACGCCGGGCCGAAGGGCTGGTCCATGGCCATCGCGGCCGAGGGGTCGGCGGCCGGGGCGGAGGTGTCCGCGCTCGCCGCGGCGGCAGGTCCGGCGGCGGAGTCCTTGCCGGACTCGGAACAGGCGGCCAGCGCGAAGGGCAGTACGGCGGCCGTCGCGACGGCGAGGGCGGTACGGCGGAAACGAAGTGTGCTCATGGTGTTCTCCAGTGAAAGGGTGGGATGAATCTCGGAAGGGGCAAGGGGGTCGGCCAAGTGGCCGGTGGCCGACGGCCGGTGGTCAGCCGGCGGTGACGAAGACGCTGTGCCAACCGCTCGCGCCGTCGGGGATGGTGCGGGTCCGCTGCTCGGTCTGGACCTCACCGGTGCCGTCCGTGGCACGGACGGTCAGGTTGTGTCCGCCGGACGTGGTCTGCCAGGGGAAGGACCACTGCCGCCAGGTGTCGGAGGTGGCCTGCTCGGCGAGTCGTGCCTCCTGCCACGGCCCGTCGTCCACGCGGACTTCGACCCGCCGGATGCCGCGGTGCTGGGCCCAGGCGACCCCGGCCACCGTCACCGTCCCGGCCGGGACCCGGCCGAAGGGCTTGGGCGTGTCGATCCGCGCCTGCGTCTTGATCGGAGCCCGGCGCGCCCAGCCGCGCTTGACCCAGTACGGGTCGTAGGCGTCGAAGGTGGTGAGCTCGATGTCCTGGATCCACTTGCAGGCGGAGACGTATCCGTAGAGGCCGGGGACGACCATCCGGACCGGGAAGCCGTGTTCGAAGGGGAGCGGCTCTCCGTTCATGCCGAGCGCGAGCATCGCGTCGCGGCCGTCCATGACCTCCTCGACAGGGGTGCCGAGCGTCATCCCGTCCACCGAGCGGGCGATCAGCTGATCGGCCCGCCCGCCGTCCGACGGCGGTCTGACGCCGGCCTCCCGCAACAGGTCCGACAGGCGTACGCCGAGCCAGCGCGCGGAGCCGGCGTAGGGGCCGCCGACCTCGTTCGACACGCAGGTCAGGGTGATGTCCCGCTCGATCAGGGGTCGTTGGAGGAGATCCGCGAAGCTGTAGGCGCGCGGTCGGGAGATCCCCTTTCCGTGGATCCGCAGACGCCAGGTGTCCGCGTCGATCCTGGGGGCGACGAGAGCGGTGTCGACACGGTAGAAGTCCTTGTTCGGTGTGGTGAAGGAGCTGATGCCGGGGATCGGGAGCCCCGCCCCGGAGGGGATCGCGGCCGCCGGGGAGGCGGGGGCGGGCAGCCGCACGGCGGCGCGCGAGGCCACCGCGCCCTCGCCGCGGCGGCCGGTCAGGGACCGACCCAGGGCGCCCGCCCCGGTGGAGGCGAGGGCCGTGGTGACGGCCGTGATGAGGAAGCTGCGCCGGGTCCAGCGGCCGGCCGGGGCGGCTGCGATGCCGTTCCTCTTGGCGGAGACCTGGCCGAGGACCTCGGCGGAGCCCCTGGTGGGAAGGTGGCGCACCCTCCCCACCAGCATGTACAGCACCAAAGCTCCGACGGCGGCACCCACCAGGGACGGCAGGACGTCGCCCGCACCGGCCGAGTCGGGCCGGCCGAGCGCCGCCCCGGCCCCCACGAGGCCGAAGGTCAGGACGCCGGCGGCCCCCGTACGGCGGTGGCGCAGGGCGAACATTCCCAGGAGGGCGGCCAGTAGGCCGACGGTGGCGAGGATGCCGAGCTGGAGGACCAGCTTGTCGTTCTCCCCGAAGGTCCGGATCGCGAAGTCCTTGAGTGCCGGGGGAGTGCGGTCGATGGCCGCCCCGCCGATCACCGTGACCGGTCCGGCCTGGGGCCGGACCAGCGAGGCGGTCAGCTCGGCGGCCGCCAGTGCCGCGTATCCGGCCAGCAGGCCGCTCACCGCGCCCAGTGCGCCGCGCTTGACGGTCCTTCGGTTGATGCTCACAACGGTCATTCGGCGCGGTGGCCGCGCCGGATGGGTCAGTCATCCGATCAAGTGAAGAGAAGCCTTCGGGTTGACCCCTTCCCGCCGACGCGGGCGGCGGCGCCGACAGCCACCGCCCGCGCGGATCCCCCGGGGCCGGGCGTCGCTCCGGAGTGGTGACACTCCCCGCCCGCCCGGAGGATCATCCGGCCCGCACCGCCCCGTTACCGGCGGCGGGCCGGAGTTCGGCGGAGCCGCCCGGTCAGGCGTTGACGCAGGTGTTGCCGAACGACGGGTTGAGCAGGCCGATGATGCTCACCGAGTTCCCGCACGCGTTGATCGGGATGTGGATGGGGATCTGGATCAGGTTGCCCGAACCGACCCCCGGGGAGTACGCGGCCACGCCCTGGGCGCCTGCGTCGGCCGAGGCGACAGCGGCCCCGCCGACGAGCAGGGCGCCCGAGGCGAGGGCGAGCGCGGCACTCTTCAGAACACGCGACATGACAGATCTCCTTACTGCATTTCCGGCGACCGGGTCCGGGGGCATCGCCCCGGGCCCGGCGCACGGCCCTGGAACAGGCCCGCAGCCCCCATTCGGGCTTCACCGCCCGCGCGGTTTGGTCTTCGGGCCCGGATTCCCCCGAATGGACCCCCCTTCGCGCATACGTCGGCCAATCCGAGCGGGTCCCGGCTCCGAAGAGACAGCGAGAGACCGAGACGCGAGCGACCAGGACCTTGCGCACGCCTGCCCCGAAGGATCGTTCATGCGATGGATGGACCGGTGCGAACCCCTCCCGGCCCCGGCGTGCGCGCCCGGGTCCACCCGCACCCGGGGGCTGCTGAGGTGAACCCCGAGAACCTGCGCTTCCTCGGCCAGGGCCAAGGCCAGGAGCAAGGTCAGGGCGCATGCCCCGTACCCGGCCCGGGTCCCGGACCCGGCGCCGCCAGGGCAGCGCTCGCCGAGCTGATGGCCCGCGTGGCGCACGGAGACCAGGACGCCTTCGCCGAGCTCTACGACGCCGTCGCCGGAACCGTCTTCGGCATCGTGGTCAAGGTCGTGCGCGACCGCGCCCAGTCGGAGGAGGTCGCCCAGGAGGCGATGATCGACGTGTGGCGCCAGGCCGCCCGCTTCCGCCCCGACCAGGGCAGCGTCCTGACCTGGGTCGCCACGATCGCCCACCGCAGGGCCGTGGACCGGGTCCGTTCCGCCCAGGCCGCGGCCAACCGCGAACACGACGCGGGCGTCCGCGAACAGGGCAGGCCCTTCGACGAGGTGAGCGAACAGGTGGAACACCGCCTGGAGCGCGACCAGGTCAAACGATGTCTGCGCGGGCTGACCGAGCTCCAGCGCGAGGCCGTCACGCTCGCCTACTACCAGGGGCTGACCTACAGAGAGGTCGCCGAGACCCTCCAGACCCCTCTTCCCACGATCAAGACCCGGATGCGCGACGGACTGATCCGCCTGCGCGACTGCATGGGGGTGACCACATGAGGCACGGACACGAAGACGAACTGCACACCCTCACCGCGGCCTACGTACTCGACGCGCTCGGCCGAGACGAACACGAGGCGTTCTCCCGGCACCTGGCCCACTGCGCGCCTTGCTCCGGGGACGTCGCCGGATTCTCCGCCACGGCCGGACGGCTCGCGGCCGCCGTCGCCGTCGCACCCCCGCCGCACCTGAGGACGGCCGTCCTCGCCCGCATCGAAACCGTCCGCAGACTCCCTCCCGACGTCGGGGTCCGCAGAGCGGCCGGCTTCCTCGACCGCCTCCCGCGCAAGGCCGGTGCCTTCGTGGTCGCGGCCTCCCTCGCCGGGGCCGCGCTCTTCGGCGGCGCCGCGCTCTGGCAGAGCGGCCGGGCGGACCAGGCCAGGCAGGAGGCCGGGCGGCTCGCCGCGCGGAGCCAGGAGCTGACCGCCGTCGTCACGTCCCCGGACGCCCGGACGGTCCACGGACGCACCAGCGGCGGAGCCGCCGCCACCGTGATCACCTCGTCGGCCCGCGACAAGGCGGTGTTCCTCACCGACCGGCTGCCCGCCGCGGGTGCGGGCAGGACGTACCAGCTGTGGCTCGCCGACCACGGCACGATGCGCCCGGCCGGGTTCCTCACCGGCGACGGGACGGTGGTGCTGGACGGCGGACTCGGGGCGGCCACGGCGGTCGGTCTGACCCTGGAGCCGGCCGGCGGTTCCGCGCAGCCGACCACCCGCCCGCTGGTGCTGCTCACCCTCCCCGCCTGAGCCGGGGGGGAAGAGGGAGGGGACGGGGCGGGCCGGCGCGCGGTGTCAGCCGACTGCGGGAGTTCCGGCAGCGCCGAGCAGCGCGGCCGCGTTCGTGTCGAGGATCGCGGAGGCGTCCTGCGGGGGCAGTCCCGACTCGGCGAGGTAGGAGACCGCGCGGACGAACACCTCCCCGTCCTCGTAGGGGAAGTCGGTGCCCAGCACGAGGCGGTCCGCGCCGAAGGAGGCCGCCGCCGCTACCAGCGCGGGCCCGTGGCAGTGCCCGACGGTGTCGTACCAGAACCTCCGGGCCGCCACCGAGGGGAGCTCGGGCGTCCGCGGGGACTCGTAGGGGAGGTGGTCGTCGAGCCGGCGCAGCAGCATCGGCAGCGCGCCGCCGAGGTGGGAGATCAGGACCCGCATCCGGGGGTAGCGCAGGGGCAGCCCCGCCAGGACGAGGTGCATGACCGCCACCGTGTCCTCGACCGGCGCTCCGACCATCCAGGTCATGCGGTGCCCGGTGATGAGCGGGCTGGCGGCGCCCTCGCCCGCCGGGTGGACGTACAGGACGGCCCCGCGCCGGTCGAGTTCCTCGTGCAGAGGGTGGAAGAGCGGATCGGCCAGGGTCAGGCCCCGCACGGTCGTGGTCACGGCGACCCCGGCCATGCCGAGCTCGTCGAGGGCGTACGCGGCCTCGCGCAGCGCGGCGTCCACGTGCGGCAGCGGCAGTGCGGCGAAGGCCAGGAAGCGGTCCGGCCACCGCGACACCAGCTCCGCGTACGACTCGTTGACGGCGCGGGCCAGTGCCACCGCGTCGGACTCCCGGGGCAGGTGGGGGGAGCATGGGGGCACCGAGAGCACCTGGCGGCTGATGCCCGTCCGGTCCATGAGGGCGAACCGGTGCTCCAGGTCGGCCGGGCCGGCGTCCGCCCCGACGTGGCGCCGGGCCTGCGTCCCGGTCCCGCCCAGCCGCTCCAGCCGGTCCAGGTATCCGGGGGTCCACAGGTGGGCGTGCACGTCGATCCGGGAGACCGCCGGCGCGGTCGGCGTCGGCGTCGGCTTCGCAGTCCGTGTCGCCGTCGCCGTCGCCGTCGGTGGGAGGGTCACCCTTCGATGGAACGCCCGGCCCGCCGGGTCGGCCAATCGGAGACGGGACGGCACGGCCCTCCGGGGTCTGGTCTCCGGCCCGGACCGAGAGGATCATGAGGATGCGCCGGTGCGAAGGGGCCCCGGCGCCCGCCACCGAACCCAGGGGGTCCATGTGCCGTCCGTCGAGTCGAGCTACGCGTCCGGGGCGTGCGAGGTGCCGCTACTGGGGGACACCATCGGCGAGAACCTCGACCGCACGGTACGCGGGTTCCCGGACCGGGACGCCCTCGTCGAGATGGCGTCCGGGCGCCGGTGGACCTACGCGGAGTTCGCCGTCGAGGTGGACGCCCTCGCGCTCGGGCTGCTGGACCTCGGCATCGTCAAGGGGGACCGGGTCGGGATCTGGGCCCCGAACCGCGCCGAGTGGACGTTCCTGCAGTACGCCACCGCCAAGATCGGCGCGATCCTCGTCACCGTGAACCCGGCCTACCGCTCCCACGAGCTGGAGTACGTGCTGCGCCAGTCCGGGATCCGGCTGCTGGTGGCCGCGGACCGCTTCAGGACCTCCGACTACGCGGCCATGATCGAGGAGGTCCGGCCGCGCTGCGCGACGCTGGAGTTCACCGTCCTGCTGGACGGCCCGCTCTGGAACTCGCTGCTGGAACGCGGCCACCGGGGCGACCCGGCCGATCTGGTCCGCGCCGGGGCCGAGCTGAGCCCGGACGATCCGATCAACATCCAGTACACCTCGGGGACCACCGGCTTCCCCAAGGGTGCGACGCTCTCCCACCACAACATCCTGAACAACGCGTTCTTCGTGGGCGAGTCGTGCCACTACACCGAGCGGGACCGGGTCTGCATCCCGGTGCCCTTCTACCACTGCTTCGGCATGGTGATGGGCAACCTCGCCTGCACCAGCCACGGCGCCGCCATGGTCATTCCGGCGCCCGCGTTCGAGCCGGGCGCGACCCTGGCCGCCGTCCAGGCCGAGTCGTGCACCTCGCTCTATGGAGTCCCCACCATGTTCATCGCCGAGCTGGCCCACCCGGACTTCGGCTCCTACGACCTCTCCAGCCTGCGCACGGGCATCATGGCGGGCTCGCCCTGCCCGGTCGAGGTGATGAAGGAGGTCATCGACCGGATGGGCATGAGCGAGGTCTCCATCTGTTACGGGATGACGGAGACCTCGCCGGTCTCGACCCAGACCCGCGTGGACGACTCGATCGAGCGCCGGGTCTCGACCGTAGGCCGCGTCGGACCGCACCTGGAGGTCAAGGTCGTCGACCCGGCCTCCGGCCGGACCCTCCCGCGCGGAGAGCCCGGCGAACTGTGCACCCGCGGCTACTCGGTCATGCTCGGCTACTGGGACCAGCCGGATCGCACCGCCGAAGCCGTGGACGCGGCGCGCTGGATGCACACCGGGGACCTCGCGGTCATGGACGCGGACGGCTATCTGAGCATCACCGGCCGGATCAAGGACATGGTGATCCGCGGCGGCGAGAACCTGTACCCGCGCGAGATCGAGGAGTTCCTGCACGCGCACCCCGACGTCCTGGACGTCCAGGTGATCGGGGTGCCCGACCCGAAGTACGGGGAGGAGCTCATGGCGTGGGTGCGGATGCGCGAGGGCGCGGAGCCGCTGACCGCTGCGGCCGTGCGCGCCTACTGCGAGGGGCGGCTGGCCCACTTCAAGATCCCGCGCTACGTGCACGTGGTGGAGGAGTTCCCGATGACGGTGACGGGCAAGATCCGCAAGATCGAGATGCGGGAGACGGCGGCGCGGCTGCTCGACCCGCGGGGCGAGCAATTGTCATGAACACTTATGGAAGCAGTTACGAAACGGTGAGCTCTCTGCGGAACCCCTCATTCCTGTACTAGGAACTCTTCCGGAGATCGCGTTCGGCGATCCGAAGACGCATGGGGGAACACAAATGAGCCGTTTCGGCATACGGGCCAACACCGCCGCCGCGATCGGGCTGGCGGCGGTGGGGGCACTCACCCTGACCGCGTGCAACGACGACGACGCGGGTACGGCGAAGTCCTCGCCTCCGGCGGCCTCCTCGCCGGCCCCGGCCTCGCCGAGCGCGGCGCCCGCGAGCTCTGCTCCGGCCGACGGCGGCAGCGCAGGAAGCGGCGGCGAGACCGCGAAGGCGGGGCAGAGCTTCAAGATCGGGCAGCCCGCGCAGTTCCCGTTCGCCTCGGGCAGCACCAAGGGCACCATCGCGCTCACCGTCACCTCGATCGAGGAGGGGCAGCCCGCGGACCTGGCGCCCTTCAAGCTCGGGGACAAGGTGAACGGCATGGTGCCCTTCTACGTCCGCTACTCGGTCAAGAACACCGGCTCCACGGACCTGTCCTTCGCCTCCGTGGGCCACATCAAGGGGCTGCTCCCGGACGGCACCGAGGCCCAGGACCTCATGGTGATCGGGAAGTTCGAGAAGTGCCCGAACGACTCGCTGCCCAAGGGGTTCACCAACGGCCAGAGCGCGAAGGGCTGCGCGGTCGCGCTGGCGCCGTCCACCTCGGTGAAGGTCACCGGAGCCGAGTACTGGGGCGACCCCTTCACCATGGGCAAGGGCAAGTCGCTCACCTGGAAGTAGGGCGCCGACGGCCGGTCGGTGCGGGAACCAGCCGGTTCCCGCACCGACCGGGGGATGCCCGTCAGTTGCCGGTCCGGGCGCCCTTGCCCGCGACGGTGTTGCCCGTCACCGCGCCGTCGGCGCCGGCCAGGGTCACCGCGTGCCGGACCCCGTCGGAGCCGAGGACCACCACGCGCCAGGCGCTGCCGCCGCCCTCCTGGGCGACCACGCGCAGGGCTTCGGCCTTGCCGCCGGGCACGGCGGCCTCCGCCTTCTCGAGGGCCTGCGCGGCCGGGAGCGCCGGAAGCGGCACGGGCGCCTCGTCCGGGCGGTCCACGACCACCCCCTCCTCGCCACCCGTCCTGCCGCCCTGCTCCGAGCCGTCCTTGCCGCCCTTCGGGCCCTGCGCGCCCCTCTCGCCCTTCGGACCGGGCCGGCCCGGTCGGCCAGGCGCCGGCGCCGCCCGCGGGCCGTCGCCCTCGCGCTCCACGTCGAACCGGTCCCACGCCCGCTCCGCGTGCGTGCGTCCGCGGTCGTGGTCGTGCTCCACCACCGCCGCGGCGACCCCCGCGGTGCCGGCCGCTGCCGCCACCACCAGCCCGAGGGCCACCCAACGGGCCCGGCCTTCACGGGTGAACCGGACGAACCGGGCACCTCGCCCCGGGGCCTTGCCGGCCGCCCCGGCAAAGGTGTCGGCGCTGCCCTCGCCCTGGTCCGCCGGGTATTCGGGCGGCTGGGGAGTGGACTCAGTCATCTGGATGCTCCTCGCGTTCTCCGGGCAACCCGCCCGGCTCGGCCGATCCTGCGAGCAAGACGCTGAAGCTCCGCTGAAGCGAGCTGAAGAACCCTTCAGCAAGCCGGCGGCGCGACCTGAGAACCTTGCCTCATGCGCGTACTGGTGGTCGAGGACGAGCGGCGGCTGGCCGCAGCTCTGCAACGGGGTCTACAGGCCGAGGGCTTCACTGTGGACACGGCACACGACGGTCCGCAAGGCCTGTGGATGGCCGGCGAGCACGACTACGACGCCATCGTGCTCGACATCATGCTGCCCGGCCTCAACGGCTACCGGGTCTGCGCCCGGCTGCGCGCGGCCGGCTGCGAGTCCGGCATCCTCATGCTCACCGCGAAGGACGGCGAGTACGACGAGGCCGAGGCCCTGGACACCGGAGCCGACGACTTCCTCTCCAAGCCGTTCTCCTACGTGGTCCTCGTGGCCCGGCTGCGCGCCCTGATCCGGCGCACCGGCCGCCGCAGCCCGCAGGTCATGGAGTTCGGCGATCTCCTCATCGATCCCGCCCGCCGGATCTGCACGCGGGGCGGCGCCGAAGCCCGCCTGACCTCGCGCGAGTTCGCCGTCCTGGTGCACCTGGCGCGCCGCGCCGGAGAAGTCGTGCCCAAGCGGGACATCCTCGACAACGTCTGGGACACCAACTACGAGGGGGACCTCAACGTCGTCGAGGTCCACGTCAGCGCCCTGCGCCGGAAGATAGACGCGCCGTTCGGCCGGGCCGCCGTCGAGACCGTACGCGGCGCCGGCTACCGGCTGGCGGCCGACGGTGGCTGAGTCCTACGGGGTCCAGGAAGCCCCCCGACAGGCCCAGGCCCGAGGCTCCGCCCGGCTGCGCGGAGCCGCGTACCGCCTGCGTGGAGCGGCGTACCGGCTGCGCGCGGCCGCGTACCGGCTGCGCCCGAGGTCGGTGCGCGCGCAGGCCACCCTCGGTGCTTCCGCGGTCGTGGCGCTGGCCCTCGGCGCGGCCTCCTTCGCCCTGATCGGGGCGCTGGAGACCAATCTGACGGAGAGCGCCCAGGCCGACGCCGAACGCCAGGCCGTCACGATCGCCGCCCTGGCGGCCGCGGGCCGGCTGGACTCCGTACCGCCCCCGGCCCGTGGAACGGACTTCCTGCAGGTCGTCGACGCGCAGGGCCGGGTCCTGGCGGCCAGCCCCAACCTGGCCGGCCGCCCCGCCCTGGCCCCCGCTCCGCCCCGGACCCCCGGCACCGTCCGGGACACCTGGAAGGGCGGCCGGGTACGCGAGGAACACCGCCAGCGCGTCGTCCAGGTCACCACCGTCACCGCGAAGGGCCTGGTCACCGTCTACGCCGGGACCTCGCTCAGGGACGCCGACGCCGCCGACGAGACCATCATGGCGGCGCTGTTCGCCGCGGTACCGCTGCTCGTCCTGGTCGTGGCCGCGATCACCTGGCGGGTCACGGGCTGGGCGCTGCGCCCGGTCGAGGCGATCCGCGCCGAAGTCGCCGAGATCGGCGACCGCGAACTGCACCGCCGGGTTCCCGTGCCGCACACCCGCGACGAGGTCGCCCGGCTGGCCGTCACCATGAACGCCACCCTCGACCGGCTGGAGGCCGCCGGGATCCGCCAGCGCCGTTTCATCGCGGACGCCTCCCACGAACTGCGCAGCCCGATCACGGTCCTGCGCACCCAGCTGGAGGTCGCGCAGGCCCACCCGGACCCCGCTCTGTGGGGCGAACTGGTCAGCGGCGCGCTGGAGGACACCGTACGGCTCCAGGACCTCGCGGCCGACCTGCTCCTGCTGGCCCGCCTCGACACCTCGGAGCCGCCGCCCGCCGCGGCCGTCGACCTGACGGAGGTGGTCCGGGACGCCGCCCGCACGCGCAAGGGGGACCGGGTCCCCGTGCGGGCGGACATCGCCCCCGGGCTCGCGGTGTGCGGCAGCACGATCTGGCTGTCCCGGCTGGTGACGAACCTGCTGGACAACGCCCAGCGCCACGCGGGGGGAGAGGTCGTGCTCACCCTGCGCGCGGACTGGGACCGCGACGAAGCCGTACTGGAGGTCACCGACGACGGCGCGGGCATCGAGCCCGCCGACCGCGAACGGGTCTTCGAGCGCTTCACCCGGCTCGACGACGCCCGCGCCCGCGACGAGGGCGGCTCCGGCCTGGGCCTGGCCATAGCCCGCGACATCGCCCTCCGGCTGGGCGGCACCCTGGCGGTCCGGGACTCCCCGAAGGGAGCCCGGCTGGTGGCCACGCTGCCCCTCGGCCCCTGACCCCGCCGCCCAGCAGACCGGCCCCGCGAAATCAGCAGTCGGGCCGCCGCCCCGCGTCCCTGGCGGCCTGCTCGGCCGCCGCGACGGGCGCCGGCAGCCCCGGTACCGGATCGGACGGCGTCAGCATCTGGGTCTCCCGGCCGGGCGCGAGGTAGGGCGAGTCCGTGGTCCTCACCCGGCCCGTGGAGACGGGCGTCAGGACGCCCATGGCGGCGATGTACGCGGGAAAGCTCTCCGTGTCGCGCCGGTGGCGGGCCGGAGCCCGGTACCCGCCGAGCGCCGCATAGCCGTCCTGTCCGGCCCACGTGTACGAGGTGGTCACCACCCGGTACCTGGCCTCCGGGCGCAGCGCGGTCCCGCCGATGAACACATCGCCCGGCGCGACCCGGTCACCGACGGGGGCGGCAGGGCTGAAGGAGTACCGGACGTTGGCGGACACCGCGAGCGGTGCGTAGGTCACCAGGCCGGAGTCCTCGGTCCACTGCTGCTCCAGCGCGTCGTGCACCTGCTGCCCGCTCACCTCCGCGCTGACCAGCGGACATCCGTAGCCGACGGCCCGCCAGGCCCGGTCGAAGGCTATCGGGTCGTCCATGGCGGGACCGGCGAGCAGGTCCGTGTTGATGACGCTGCGTCCGACGCGCGGGGCGAGCGCGATCAGTGCGAGGTCCGCGCCCGCCCGGTCCGGCCGGCGGCTGGTGTCGAAGGAGTCGGCCGGCTGGGCGGCGGCCCAGAGCGCCCAGTCGGCCACCAGGTTGCCCATGGTGCTCTCCCCGGTCAGGGACAACCGGCGGCGAAAGGAGGCGCGCTGGCGTCCGATGACCTTGGCCCCGTGCTGCTTCGCGTAGCCGGTCCAGTAGTCGACGACCTCCCGGAGCGCCGGATCGGGTGCCACGTCACGCGTGTTGGGGTGGTTGACGGAGGTGGTGAGCGCGCGGACGACCTTTCCGGTGTCGGGATCCAGCCGGAGGGTGATCTCGTTGATGATCTGCCCGTGGCAGCCGGCCTCGACGAAGGGCCGCGGCCGCCCGTCGGGACCCGGAAGCATCATGTTGAAGGCGCAGTGCCAGTGCCCGGTGACGATCGCGTCGATGTCGGAGCTCACGCGCAGCGCCAGCTCGTACGCCGGGCCGCTGGGCGCGGTGCCGGAGTCGAACTCTGACCCCGCCACCGCGCCGTCGTGCATGCTGAGCACGATGGTGCCGACCCCGAGCGCCTTGAGCCGCGCCGCGCAGAGGTTGGCGGCGGACAGCTGGTCGAGCGTGGTGAGGCCGAGCTGGTAGGAGGTGGTGGCGGACTCGGTGCCCAGGAGCGTCAGATGGATGAAGCCGATCGGCAGCTTCTTGCCGCCGGGCGCGTCCACCCACTCGATGTTGTACGGGGGAAGCACCGTCGCCCCGCCCGCCCCTGACACGGCGTTGGCGCTGTAATAGCGGAAATCGGCGCCGTGGAAGCGCGCACCGCCCGAGTCCGGGAACGTGTTGGTCTGCCCCGCACCCTCGTAGGAGAGCCCCTGCTGCATGTGCTGGAGCAGGAAGCCCGGCGTACGGTCGAACTCGTGGTTCCCGGCAGTCGCGAAGTCCAGCCCGAGCCGGTTCAGCGCCTCGATGGTCGGCTCGTCGGCGAGGGCGAACGCGGGGAAGTCCCAGCCGGAGAAGAGGTCGCCGGGCGCGAAGAAGAACGAGTTGGCCCGGCCGGCCCGCAGCCGCGCCAGATGGGTGGCCATGTAAGCGACCCCGCCCACGGTGTACTGGCGGCCGCCCGTGCCGGTGATGACGGAATCCTGGGCCGGGGCGGCGGCCAGGTAGCCGTGCAGATCGGTGATGTTGAGCAGTTGCACGTCCACGTACCCGGCGACGCTCGGCGCGTCGTGCGCGGCGCGGGTGGCCGCGGCCGCGGTGCCGGTGAGCGTCTTGATGCCGAAGGCTCCGGCAGTGGCCGCGCTCGCCGCGGCCGTCAGGAATCGGCGTCGGCCGAAATCGTCCATCAGGGCTCCCCATATCCGCAGGTGGGGCCAGTTCGGGCCTGTCCACGAGCAGTCTGCACACCCAGGGTGTCCCTCCGTTTCGCGCCGTACGTCCGGTGGGCGAAAGTCCGGGAAACTTCATCCTGTGGAGCGCCCCCGGCGCGAGCGCAGGGCGTGCAAGGCATTTCCCCCGCGCTCCGTCGGGATCCGGCCGTTCTCGTCTCCCGGCCGCCCCACGGGCGTTCGCGCCTCGCGCCTCGCGCGCCCGTTCCCGACGGCCCGCGATGAAGGCCGGTTCTGGTTACTCCGCCCCGCGCGCTCGGATGTACTCCGTCACTCGGCGATCCCCCGGGGCGGTGGACCGCGCTGTTCGACGACGACGTGAAGGAGCTGCACGTGGCTGGGAAGACGGCACCGAGGGCCCGGAGCAAACCGGCCGGACCCACCCCGCCCGCGCCGGGCGACCCGCCCGAGTTCAGGTTCGCCGGGGGAGCGCACAGCAAGGCGATGGAGAACCTCTCGCTGCGCAGGATGGCCGCGCGGCTGCCAGCCGCGCTCGCGCAGACCGCGCGGATGGCCTGGCGGATCGACCCCGCCTCCGTGACCTGGCTGCTGGCCGGTCAGATCCTCGCCGGAGCCTGCACGGCCGCCACCCTCGCCGGGGTCGCCGACGCGATGGGACCGCTGCTCTCCGGAGGTCCGGCGGGGGAGCGCATCGCGGCCGCCGCCTGGCCGCTGGCGATCGCGGCGGCCGCGGCCGGAGCCGGCACGACCGCCGAGATCGCGGCGGGCAGCGCCGCCCGCAGGCTCACCCCCAGGCTGGCCACGACGGCCGACCTGGAGATGGTCGACGCCCACATGGACGTGGAGGTCTCCGCCTACGACGAGCCCGCGTTCTCCGACCGTTCCGAGGCAGCCGAGATCGGCGCGGCCCGCTCCTCCATGCTCGTCAAGGACGCGATGGCCTTCACCAACGGCCTGATCAACCTCGTCGCCGTCGCCGGCGTCCTGGCCGTCGTCCATCCCGTCCTGATGCCGCTCCTGCTGCTCTCCGTCGTACCCCGCGGCATGGGCGCGGTCATCGCCGCCCGGCTCGACTACGCCCTCCACAACGAGACGATCTCCTCCCGCAACATCCGCGGCATGATGCGCTGGTACCTGACCACCCACAAGCTCGGCGACGAGCTGCGCTGCAACTCCATGCGCCCCTACGCGCACGCCTGGTACGCCGCCGTCTGCGCCCGCATCGACGCCAAACTCGTCGGCTCCGCACCGCGGTACCTGCGCGTCTCGCTCCTCGCCGCGGCCCTCGGCGGCCTCTTCCAGCTCGGCACCTGGGCCGCGCTCGCCGCGCTGGTCCTGACGGGCTCCATGGCCCTCGCGGCGGCGGGCACCGCCATCGTCGCCATGCGGACCTCCGCCGCGGCCCTGTCGAGCCTGGTGGTCTACGGGGCCGCCATGTTCCAGCACGCCCTCTACCTGGAGGACTACCGGCTCTTCCTGGACCAGGCCCGCGAACTGGCCGTCACCCGGGGCACCGTGGAGGCCGGGCCGCCCGAGAAGGTCAGCCTGGAGAACGCCTCGTACACCTACCCGGGCAAGGACACCCCGGCGCTCGGCCCGGTCAGCCTGTCCCTGTCGCGCGGCGAGATCATCGCGGTGGTCGGCGAGAACGGCGCCGGGAAGTCCACCCTCATCCGGCTGCTGACCGGGCTCACGGTGCCGAGCGACGGGGAGGCGTACTGGGACGGCACCCCGACCAGGGCCCACGACCAGCACACCCTGTGGACCCACGTGGGCCTCGTCGCCCAGTCCTTCGCGTACTGGCCCTTCACGGCCCGCGAGAACGTCACCCTCGGCCAGCCCGGTCCGCGAGGCGAGGAGGCGGTGTGGGAAGCGCTCGACGCGGTCGGCATGCGCGAGGCCGTCCAGGGCTACCCGCAGGCCCTCGACACGCTCCTGGCCCGCTCGCTGTGGGGCGGACACGAGCCCTCGGGCGGTCAGTGGCAACGCCTGGCCTGCGCCCGGGCCTTCCACCGCAGGCCCCGGCTCCTGATCATGGACGAACCGACCTCGGCGATGGACGCGCGCGGGGAGCACCGGATCTTCACCGGGCTCCAGGAGATGAAGGAGGACCGGATCACCATGATCGTCACGCACCGGATGGAGAACTGCCGGCTGGCCGACCGCATCATCGTCCTCGACAAGGGCCGCGTGACCGAAACCGGCACCTTCGCCGAACTCACCGCCCTGGGCGGCACCTTCGCCGAGCTCTACGGCCTCTCCCAGGACCGCTGACCCGGTGACACCGGCTCCGTACCGCCGATGGGGACGGTACGGAGCCGGGCCGGCTCACCGCTCCTCGGCGGTCTCCAGGATCCGGGTGACCGGCGTCCCGGCGAGCGCCGGGGCGTTGCCGGGCGAGGACCACACCCGGGTCCTGAGGAACTCCAGGAAGCCCTCGGCCCGTTCGACGGAGTCGAATTCCAGGTCCACGACCACGTACGCCGGGTCGTCCACGGGACGCTGCACGCGGTGCCGCCGTACGCCCGCCTCCTCGCGCGCGGGCGCGAAGCGGTCGAACGCGGACTTCCACACGGCGAAGTCGGTGATCGGGTGTTCGATGTGCAGCGTGGCCATGGCTCCTCCTCGGGGCTTCCCGTACGCCCTTACATGGTGGCGTACCGGGCCAGGAACAGGTCCACGCCCGAGGTGACGACACGGGTGAGCTCGGCGGGGTCGGGTTCGGCGGCCGGCGCGAAGGTGTGCACCAGCTGCGGGACGCCGACGGTGGCGGCTACGAGCTGCTGGACGGCGAGCACCGGGTCGGGGGTGTCGAGCCTCCCCAGCCGGTTGAGCTCGGTGACGGCCTCGATGAGGGGCTTGTTGTTCATTTCGTAGGTGACCTGGTACCAGAGCCGGCCGAGCTGCGGGAAGCGGTCGATCTCACCGATCACCAGGCGGCGCAGGGTCATGATGTCGGGGCGCAGCAGCAGGGCCGCCCAGTCGCCCGCGAGGCCGATCAGGGCGGCGCGCAGGTCGGGGGCCTCGGCGAGGGTCGAGCTGCGGGGTTCGAGGCCGGCGTAGGTCCGGGGCAGGATGCCGCCGATGACGGCGAGGAACAGTCGCTCCTTGCTGCCGAAGTGCTTGTAGATCGTCGCCTTGGACACGCCGGAGCGGCTGGTGATCGCGTCCATGGAGGCGGCCGAGTAGCCCTCGGCCAGGAACTCCGCGGCGGCCGCGTCGATGATGGCCTGCCGCTTGCGCTGGGCGGCGTCGGAGGGCCCGGGGATGATCGGGAGGCCGTACTCGTCCGTGGACTTCGCCGTCTCGGCTTCCATGGGGGGTGTCCTTCGTCTGTCCGTGCGGTGACGCCTGCGGGCCGGGTGGGTGTAGCCCGTGGTCCCAGTATATGAACTGAACCGTTCGGTTCGTGCCCGTGCGCTCCGTGGACCTGCTCTTTTCCTCCCCCGCTCCCCGCTTTCCCTCCCCCCGAGGGGTGCCGGCCGGCCGCCCGTGGCCGGCCGGGCACCCGTACGGGTCAGCCCTTGCCCACGCCGCCGTTCTTCACCATGTCGGTGATGTCCGCCGTGTCGGCGGCCGGCGGGGCGGCTATGTCCTTCGCGACACCGAAGGAGAGGAAGTCCACGTTGATGCTCGTGGCGCCGAAGGTCTGGTTCAGCCGCGAGGGCATGCCCTTCTCGTCGACCCAGATGTCCGCGACCAGCTCGGTGACTCCGCTGCCCGCCACCGCGCCGAAGGTGGCGGCCGCGTCGCCCATCTTGGACGTGGGCACCGTGGCCCGGTAGTGCACGGAGTTCTTGCCGTTGACGTCCTCCGTGCCGACCTTGGTGACGTTGCTCGCCCACTTGAGCGACTTCAGACCGGCCGTCGGGTCGTTGTTGCCCGAGTTCATGGCCGCGGCGCCCTTGTCGCCCAGGACGGCCGAGGCGTCGAGCTTCAGCCAGGACTTGCCCTTGAAGGGCCCGTCCGGCGCCGGGTCGATGCCGTAGTAGTACGCGCCCTGGACGAGCCGGTAGGTGATCGTGCCGTCGGCGACCAGGTCCTCCATCTGAAGGTCCTTGGCCGGCATCTCGGCCTCCATCGCCAGGCCGTTGCCCCACGAGTAGACGCCGTTCATCTGGACCGGCTTGCCGCCGTTCTCCGGCATCGTCACCGACATCTTGACGTCGGCAGAACCCGCCTTGGAGGCCTCGTCGGAGGCCTTCGTGAGCGTCGCCACCAGCGACTGCGCCGAATCGGCGGCCTGCTTGCCCACCGTGGTTCCGACCGAACACCCGCTCGCGCCGGCCGCCACGATCAGTGCCGCGGCGATTCCCGCGGCCGTTTTCCCGGTCCTCATCGTCTTCATTCCCCACCCCTTTTTTGTCTGTGTCGTGCGTGCTGACCGCGCCGTCCGTGCCCTCTGTGCCCGGATGCGCGTCGCACCCCGTCCCCCCGGACAGGGCCTCCATGATTCCACGCACGCACCGCAGTTGGGCCCACGGGGCCGCCGTGGATCGGCCGCCCCGCGACGATGTTCCCCGCGGGCCACCCCGGAAATCCCCTCGGACCGCTCCCGTCTGCCCGTATACCCTCGAGCCATGCTGCGACTGGAGCGCCTGCGGGCCGATCACGAGGCCGCCCTGCTGGCCTTCGAGCGGGAGAACCGCGAGTACTTCGCGCGCTCCATTCCGGACCGCGGGGACGAGTACTTCGCCGAGTTCCCCGCCCGACACCTCGCACTGCTCGCCGAACAGGTCGCGGGAGCCTGCCATTTCCACCTCCTGGTGGACGAGGACGGGGAGCTGTCCGGCCGCGTCAACCTGGTGGGCGTCGAGGGCGGCAACGCCGACCTCGGCTACCGCATCGGCGAACGCGCGGCGGGCCGGGGAGCGGCCACGGCCGCGGTCGGGGAGGTGTGCCGACTGGCCGCCTCGAAGTACGGCCTGCGCACACTTACCGCGGCCACCACCCTCGACAACGCGGCATCCGCCGCGGTCCTGCGCCGCAACGGCTTCACGCCGGTTGGGGACACCGTCCTGTGCGGTCGTCCCGGGGTGCGCTACCTCCGTGTCCTCGACGCCGGACACTGACCGCGGAGCGGCACCCGCGGGGTGGCGATGACCCGCCCGGCCGGGCGCGTCACCCCATCGGTGCCCCCGGCGCGCGCGGGCGGCGTAGATCACCGAGGGTGTTGATCACTGGCAGCGAGTGGTGCTTGCCGGGTCCCTGCACCGAGGAGTCCTCGACCCCATGGCCGTTGTCGCCGTCGTCGGAGCCGCCCGCGCCGCACTGGTCGCCGGTACCCTCCTGACCCTGCTCCCCGCGTCCCCCGCGGCCGCGCACGAAGCACCGCACGATCCGGGATCCGGGCACAGCGCACCGTGCATCGCCCCCCAGCGCGTCCGGCGCGAGATCAGCGCCGAGGAGCGGCGCAATCTCGGTGAGGACCACGCCGAGGACCACGCCCGGACCCGGATCGCCCTGCGGGACGCCTCCGACTACCCCGACACCACCCGACGGGCCCGTCTGAAGGCCCTCACCGCCTCCCAGGCCGAGGGCAACGCGGGGTTCAGGCCGGAGGTGTACGGAGCCTTCAAGGAGTACTTCGACTCCCCGGACTTCGCGGCGCACATCGCCCTGCTCCCCACCGGGAAGGTGCTGCTCTTCTCCTTCGAGCGGATCGAGACCAACCCGACGAAGGAACCGGCGCCCACCAACACCATCGGCCCCACCAACGCCGGACGCGCCTTCCTCTGGGACCCTGCCAAGGGCACCGGGGCGGACGCCTACACCAAGGTCACCCCGCCGGTGGTCGACATGCCGGACGGCACCCAGTCCCCGCGCCCCGCACCGTTCTTCTGCTCCGGACACGCCTTCCTGCCCAACGGCATGCTCGGCGTCTTCGGCGGCAACCTCGGCGCCAACGGCGGCAGCGGCGCCAAGCTGTCCCTGGTCTTCGACCCGTGGACCGAGACCTGGAGCCGCAACCAGGACATGTCCACCGGGCGCTGGTACCCCTCGGTGGTGACCGCCGCCGACGGCCGGCAGCTCATCATGTCCGGCCAGTCCGAGCTGGGCTGGGGCACCCCGACCCCGATCGTGGAACGCTTCCCCGCCCCGGGACACCCCGTGCCGAGGGAGAAGACGGACGTCCCGCGCGACGTCCCGGTCGGCGTCTTCAAGGCGAAGGCCCCCTTCACCCGCGACTACCCGCAGCTGTTCTCGCTCCGCGACGGACTGGTCTACGGTCTCGGCCGGGTCCACGACGAGCAGTGGACCTTCGACCCCGTCGACGAGTCCCGCGCGGACCTGCCGGCCCGCCCCGACGGCAGCTTGCGACTGTACGGGGGAGCCGTACCGCTGCCCGGCGGGTACCAGGGCCCCAACGCCGCCCTGGTCATCGGCGGGGACCGCACCGACCCGAACACCTACAAGCTGTCCGAGGGCCGCTGGAGCATCGAGAAGCCCCGCGCCTTCGGCCGCACCCAGGACAACACCCTGCTGATGCCCGACGGTTCGCTGCTGACGGCGAGCGGATCGTACGACATCCGCGACTACGGCAACGGGGTGCTCAACCCCAACGCCGATCTGAAGTACCGGCAGTTGGAGATGCGCGACGCGCAGGGCAACTGGAAGCTCGGCCCCGCCCAGCGGCTGCCCCGCGGCTACCACTCCAACGCGGTGGTCCTGCCCGACGGCCGGGTCATGATCACCGGCGATGAGCTCCAACAGCTCGCCAACGACCCCAACATCGCCGACGACATGAACGGCACGATCGAGATCTACGAACCCGCCTACCTCCACCGGGGCGCGCGTCCGGTGCTCGACAAGGTGCCCACCGGCCCGCTCGGCTACAACAACCGCTTCGACCTCACCACGAGCACCCCCGGCCAGGTGAAGCGGGCCGTGCTGCTGGCCCCGACCACCGCCACGCACGCGGTCAACACCAGCCAGCGACACGTGGAGTTGCGCATCAAGCACCGCGCGGGGGACACCCTCACCCTGCAGGCCCCGCCGACCGCCGCGGCCGCGCCGCCCGGCTACTACATGCTCTTCCTCCTCGACGCCAAGGGAGTACCCGGCGTCGCCCAGTGGATCAAGCTCGACGCCGGCGTGCCCGCCGCGCCGTTGAGCTGAACCGGTCCTGCCCCCTCCCCCCATCGCCCCGACCCCTTGGAGCATGCCGATGGTCCCCGCCCCGCCGCCGCCCCCGGGCTGCCCCCACGCCGGACCCGCCCGCCGGACCGTGGTCCAAGCGGCGGCCTTCGCCGCCGTCGGCATCGCCTCCGCGGCCGTCCCCGGACTCGCCCCGACGGCCTGGGCGGCCGCGAAGCCCGCCCGCCCGGCCGGGCCGGCGGGCTCCGCGGGGTCTGCCGCGGCCGTCAGAGCCGCGGACGCGCTGCCGCTGCGCGCCGACCGCGACAGCCAGGGCGACATCCTGGCCGGATTCCGCAAGGACCACGCCTGCCTGCTCTTCCTCCACTTCAGCGACGCCGCCAAGGCCCGCCAGTGGCTCCTACGACTGCTGCCCTCGATCTCCACCACCGAGGAAGTGGCCCGCTTCAACCAGGACTTCAGCCGGGCCCGCAAGCGCAGCGGAGGCATCGACCCCGCCTCCATGTCCGGGCTGTGGACCGGGCTGAGCCTCACCCATCCCGGGCTGCGACTCTTCGCGGGCAAGGAACCCTTCCCCGCCGCCCCGCCCGGATCCAGCGCCGAGGCCTTCACCCAGGGCGCCGCCGCCCGTGCGCAGCTGATCGGCGACACCGGCACCAGCGCCCCGGAGTCCTGGCTGTTCGGCGCCGAGGAGCCCGGACTCGCCGTGCACGCGGTGCTCACCCTGGCCGCCGATAACCCCGACAGGCTCGCCGAAGCCGTGGCCGACGAGCGCGACGACGCGGGCGAGGCCGGTGCCACGGTCCTCTTCCGGCAGGACGGGGCCACCCTCCCCGACGAACTGCGCGGACACGAGCACTTCGGCTTCGCCGACTGCATCAGCCAGCCCGGCGTACGGGGCTTCGACGAGCCCGACCCGGCCACCGGCACCACCGTGCTCGGCAAGCCCGGCACCCGGCTGATCCCGGCCGGAGAGTTCCTGGTGGGCTCCGAGCGGGTCGGGCAGCGTCCCACCGGTCTGCCCGCCTGGGCCACCGGCGGAGCCTTCCAAGTGGTACGCCGCCTCGCGCAGGACGTGCCCGGCTGGTGGACGCAGGTCGCCCTGCGCCTCGCCGAGCTCCAGAAGGCGGGCTCGGCCCCCGCCGACGCGGGCAAGGAATGGCTGGGGGCCCGCCTGATGGGCCGCTGGCCGAACGGGATGCCCGTCGCCGTCTGTCCCGCCGCGCAGCAGCCGCGCGAACCCGGGGTGGACCCCGATGCCAAGCTCGACTACAGCGCGGACGCGAACGGCTGGGGGATGCCGCTCTTCGCGCACATCCGCAAGGGCAACCCGCGCGGCGGCCTCGTCCTCACCCCGGGCCGGCCCCCGCTGGCCCAGGCGGATCTCGACGGACGCCGCCTGATGCGGCGCGGAATCCCGTACGGCCCCGTCTACAACCCGGAACTGGGCGACGGCCACGGCCCGGAGGCCCCCCGCGGCCTGCTGTTCGTCTGCCACCAGGCCGACCTCGTCGGGCAGTTCGAGCTCGTGGTCCGCAAGTGGCTCAACGAGCCCGACTTCCCGGCCGGCCGCAACCCCCGCACGGGCTGCGACCCGGTGCTGGGCCCGGACTCCCCCCTGGCCTTCGAAACGCCCTCGACGACCGGCAGCCGGGCCGACACCCTCTACTTCGGCCGGTTCGTCCGAACCGAGGGCTCCGTCTACGCCTTCAGCCCCTCCCTGTCCGTCCTGCGCGCCCTGACCGGCGGGAAGCTCGACGACTCCATCGAGTTCCACACCGGTTCCGTCCTGCGCCCCGGCGACGTCCTCGACGCGGGCAAGGCCCGCCTGACCCTCGACAGCACCGGCGACCTCACGCTCCTGGACTCCCAGGGCCGCCGCCTGTGGCACTCCGACACCGGCGGCTCCGGCCACGACGCCGTCCTCACCGCCGGGGGCGAACTGGTGGTGCGGACCTCCGACGGCCGCCCGGCCTGGTCCAGCGCGACCACCGGCCACCAGGGAGCGAGGCTGCTGCTGCGCCCCACCGGAGAGCTGGTGATCCTGGACGGCGACCAGGTGCTGTGGAAGGCGTCCGCCTCATAGGGTGAGCGCATGGCTGCGATCACCGAATCCGCGACAGAGACGGGCAACACCCGGCTGCTCTACGGCTGCATGGCCCTGGGCGGCAGTTGGGACCGGGACCCGTACGGGGCCGCCGACATCGACGCCGCCGAGGCGGCGATGGAAGCGGCCCTCGACAGCGGCATCACCATGTTCGACCACGCCGACATCTACCGGCACGGAAAGGCCGAAGCGGTCTTCGGCGAGGTCCTGGCCCGCACCCCCGGACTGCGCGAACGCATCACGCTCCAGACCAAGTGCGGGATCCGCCTCGCCGAAGGCGACCGGCCCGGCATCTACGACCTGCGCGGGGCCACCGTCACCCGCCACGTCGAGGAGAGCCTCACCCGGCTGCGCACCGACTTCATCGACGTCCTGCTCCTGCACCGGCCCGACCCCCTGGCCGACCCGCGGGAGACCGCGGAGGCCCTCACCTCACTGCGACGGCAGGGCCTCGTAAGGGCGTTCGGCGTCTCCAACATGAACGCCGCCCAGACCGCGCGGCTCCAGAGCCACCTCGACTTCCCGCTGGTCGCCAACCAGCTGGAAATGAGCCTGGACCGGCGGGACTGGCTGGAGGACGGGGTCCTCGTCAACACCCCGGCCTCGGCGGCCGTCGGCTTCCCGGCCGGGACCGTCGAGTACTGCGTGGCCAACGGGGTCCGCATCCAGGCCTGGGGCGCCCTCGCCCAGGGCCGGTTCACCGGACGGCAGGAGAGCACGGCCGAGCACGCGACCGCCGAGCTCCTGCGCACCCTCGCGAAGGCGAAGGACACCACGCCCGAGACGATCCTGCTGTGGTGGCTGCAACGCCACCCGGCCCGCATCGCCCCCATCCTCGGCACCGGCCGCCCGGAGCGCATCCGGGCCTGCCGCGACGCGGCGCTGCGCGCCCCCGACCTCAGCCACGAGGAGTGGTACTCCCTGTGGCTGACGGCCCGGGGCGCGCCGCTCCCGTAGACCCGCGGCCGGGCGGCTCAGCCCGGCGAGCCGACCGCGCACACCAGGATCGGGGTGGCGCGGCGCGGGTCCAGCGCGTTGCGGACCATGTGCCAGACGTTGAGGTCGTAGGCCTCGCCGATGTGGCCCACCGGGTCGAGGGGGCAGAAGTCCTGCACGTACTGGTTCCTGACCCCCGGCTCGCGCACGAAGGCGGTCTCCGTCGGGGTCACGAGCTCGTCGTAGCGCGAGGAGATGATGGTGTACGAGATTCCCGGCTGGGCCACCGGACCGTCGTTCAGCGCCTTGATCGCGGGGCCCCCGGGGAACTCGTCGGACAGCACCGGGAAGCCGAGGGTGGCCACGATGCCGTCCAGGGTGCCCCGGCCGAGGACCTTGTCGCCAAGGTCCACGAGCCGGGAGGCATCGGTGCCGTGCGTCGGCGGCGCGATCGCCACGACCGCCTTGATGTGCGACTGGATGCCCTGCATCTTCGCGAGGTAGAGCGACTGGAGCCCGCCCTCGGAGTGGCCGACCACGGAGACCTGCGCGGCTCCGGTGGCCGCGCGCACCTTCTCCACGTAGTCCTTGATCTCCACGTTGGAGACGGCGACCGGCTTCAGGCCGCCGACCAGCGGGAAGCCCTCGTAGGCCCCGTAGGTCAGGGCGAAGGTGCAGTAGCCGCGCGCGGCCAGATCGGCCTGGAGGAAGTTGAGGTCCTCGTACCAGGTGGCGAAGGTGCCGTGCAACAGGACCACCGGCTCGGGGTGCGCTGAACTCGGCCGGCAGGAGAAGTCGTTGATCCCGCCCGGGCCGCCGCCCTCGGCCGCGGCGTGCGCCGGGAAGGCGGCGCCGAGGAGCAGGGCCAGCGGGAGACCGGCCCTGGCGAGCCATCTGCGGGTGCGGGACGCGCGGGTGCTGGTTGGCATGCGACATCTCCTGACGGGGGGTGGGGTTCTGGTCGGACTGCACAGAATGCTTCCTCCCGCGTTTGTGCACGGTGACAATGCGGGAATGGACGACACCGGGGCAGGCGGCGTGACGGACGTGGTGACCGGGGCGGTGGCGGAGGTGGCGGCCGGCGCGCCCGAAGGCCCCGGGCGCGCGCCCGGGTTCGCGGCCTCCCTGCTGCCCCGGATCCCGGAACTGGCCGCGGCGACGGTGGCACGCCTGACCGACGAGATCCCCGCCTACCGACTGCTCCCCGACAGCGTCCTCGGCGGCGATCTCGTCGCGAACACCGAAGCCGTACTGGAGCTGTTCCTCACCACCCTCGCCGAAGGCCGCCCGCCGGCCGAGCACGAACTCGCGGCGCCCGTGGCCTGGGGAGCCGAGCGGGCCAGGGACGGCGTCCCCCTGGAGGCGGTGCTACGGGTCTACCCGCTCGGCGCCCGCCAGGCCTGGGAGCTCGCGATGGCCCGACCCGAACCCGCCGCGGACCCGTACGCCCTGGTCACCGGCCTGCTCGCATTCCTCGGCGAGGTCATGCCCAAGGTGGCCGAGGCCTACCTCAGGGAACAGGCCGACCTCGACTGGGAACAGCGCGAGCACGGCCGCAACCTCGCCGGAGTGCTGCTCGCCGGCCGCCCCGCACGGCGTGCCGCGGAGCGGTACGGCCGCGTCCTGGCCGAGCGGTACGAGGTGGTGGTCCTGCGGCTCCCCGATCCGACCGGCGGCGCCACCACCCGCGTCCTGCGCGCAGTCCGCTCCGAACTGGACCGCAACCCCGAGGTACTGGCCACCTTCAAGGGCGACGGCGGCGTCCTGCTGGTCCCCGAGGGGCAGGACGGCGGGACCCGGCGGCTGCTCGCCCGCCTCGACGCGGCGGCGGCGCTGCACTGCACGGCGGCCGCCGCCACCGCCACCGCCGAGGACCACGCCGCGATCCCGCAGGCACAGCTCGAGGCCTCCGAAGTCCTCTTCCTGGCCGAGGACCTGGGGCGGGCCCCGGGGATCTACCGACTGGCCGACCTGGCGGTCGAGTACCAGCTGGTCCAGCCGGGGCCCGCCCGCGACGCCCTGGCCCGGATCCTGGCCCCGCTCGACGGGCAGCCCCATCTGATCGCCACCCTGCGGGAGTTCATCGCCGCCGGGTACCGGCGCGCCGAGGCCGCCGACGCCCTCACGGTCCACCGCAACACCCTGGCCTACCGGCTGGGCCGGATCCGGCTCCTCACCGGCCACGACGCCACCGACCCCACCGAGGCGGTCCGGCTGGCGGCCGCCCTCACCGCCCACGACGCGGTCCGCCGAAGCCGGCAGCGGTGAGGGTACGGGCGTCCGGCCACCGGCCCGGAGCCTTCCTCAGAGCACCGGCGGCCGCCCCGCGGCGGTCAGGCGCAGGGCCGTGCGCCAGCTCATCGGGCGGCGCTTCTGCTCGTGACGGGTCGCCCAGCCTTCCCTGAACCCCCGCAGGGAGTCCCGGCGTCCGCCGCCCCGCAGACCGCGCAGCGCCGTGACCACCGTCCAGATGCCGAGGTAGGGCGCGATGAGGGGGCCGGGCAGGTTCCGGTAGGCGAGCCAGACGCGGTTGCGCGCGGCCAGCCGGTGGAAGAGCGCGTGCCGGGTGGGGCTGGTGACGGGGTGGTGCATCCGGACGTCCGCCGCGTACCAGCCGGTGCGGCCCCGGTCCCACAGCCGGTACGAGAGGTCGATCCCCTCGTGGTAGAGGAAGAAGTCGGGCCAGCCCCCGACGGCGTCGAAGGCCTCCCGGCGGACCATGACCACACCCTCGGTCATCGTGGCGATGGTCCCCGGCCGCCCCGGGTCGCCGGCCCGCAGCCGGGGAACCCAGCGGCGCGGGGTCGTGGTGTCGTCGGGCCCGGTCAGCCGCGGCTGGATGTACGCGGCCCGCGGGTGCCGGCGGGCTTCGGCGACCAGCCGGGACAGCACGTCGGGGCGGGGGAAGGAGGCGTCGTTGTCGAGGAAGAAGAGGAACTCGTTCCCCGAGTCCCGCAGGGCGAGCGCGCCGCGGTTGCGTCCCTCGGGGATGCCGAGATTTTCCGGAAGGCTGACGACGGTGGCACCGGCGACCTCCAGCCCGGGACGGCAGCCGTTGCCGACGACGACGATGCTGAGGTCGACGTCCTGCTGCGCGAGCAGCGTCCGGACGGCCGCCGCCTCCTCGTCGGGGCGGTCGTTCATGGTCAGCAGGACGACGTCGATACCGGCTGCGGCATCCGGGGAGGCAGGCATCCCCGGATGCTACCGAAGGCACGACAGCGCCCGGTCCGGCCCTGTCCCGCCGCTCCGTGCCCCCTCAGGTCAGCGGCCGAAGCCGGGACGGCCCGTGCACCGACGCGAGCCGCGTGTCCGACGGGCCCGACACCGGCGAGGCGGCGGAGACGGCCGAACCGGGGGAGCCGGCCCCGGCGGCCGAGGCGTGCGCGGCGAGCGGGGACCTCGCGGCGGCGCCCAGGGCGCTGCCCGCCTGCCACGCGGCCCAGTCCAGGTTCCAGTCGCCGAAGCCGTTGTCGAAGGGGGCCATCGGCTCGCCGCCGCTGTTCACCACCTGCACCACGTCGCCCTCCCGCACCGTGTCGAAGAACCAGGCGGCGTCCGCCGTGCTCATGCCCGTGCAGCCGTGGCTGACGTTCTCCTCGCCCTGCGCGTCGACCGACCAGGGCGCGGCGTGCACGTACTCGCCGCTCCAGGTCACCCGGGTCGCGTAGAGGACGGGCAGGTCGTAGAACTCGCTGGTGCCCCGCTTGATCCCCACGGTGTCCCCGCGCATCCGGACCTTCTGCTCCTTGCCCAGGACGACCTTGATGCCGCTGCGCGTCAGGAATCCGGCCTTGCCGGTGGTCACCGGGATCGTCCGCAGGATCGTGCCGTTGCGCCGCACGGTCATCTCGTGGGCGGCGGCGTCGGTGATCGCCTCGATCCGGTCCCCGACGGTGAACCGCAGGGACTCCGAAGGCCCGCCGTACTGCCGCTCGCCGACCTCCACCCCGTCGAGCCCGCTGAGTACGTTCACCACGGCGTGCGCGGGCCAGTACGTACGCGGCCGGTAGTGCAGTGTCGATTCATCGACCCAGTGCCAGGATCCTTCGACCGCCGGCTCCGAGGTCACCTGCAGGGCCCGCTCCACCCTGGCCCGCGCGGCCGGGTCGGAGGCGGGGACCGGGTGGCTGAGGGAGGCCGTGACGATCTGCCCCGCCCCGTACGTACCGGGCCTGGGCCCGAAGTCGACGGTGAGCCTGCCGTCCTCGGGCGGGGGAGCGGTCCGGAACGCCATGGTCACACCCACCGGCGTGCCCGCCGGGTCCTGCGCCCCCACCCGGACGGTGTAGGTCTCGCCCGCCCGCAACGGCTCGGTGTTGGTCCAGTGGTGCCCCCGGGCGCCGAGTGCGCCGCCCACGTAACGGCCGTGCCCGTCGTGGACGGTGACGTACGTGAGCAGACCCGGGCCGGCGAGGGCGATGTCGAGAGGGCCGGCCGCGTCGGTGGGCAGCACGACCGTGTGCGCGGCGGCCCGGGCCGCCGCCCGCGAAGCGGGATCGCGCACTACGGAACCGGCTCCGCGCGCGGTGGCCCGCACCACCTTCTGTTCGAGCCCGCCGCACAGTTCGGCACGCAAGGTCTCCACCGCACACCGCCGGGCACCCTCGTCCAGCACCCGGCCGACCAGCAGCTCCACGGAGGCCGCGGGATCTGCGTCCGCCCGGCTCCCGCCGTCGGGCTGCGGCGCGGCGGCGACCACGAGCAGCGCCCCGGCCGCCACCCCGGCCATGCTCCAGGTCCGGCCCCGTCTCCGCGGTCGTCCTCGGTGTGTCGATGGCATCGTCGTCACGCAGCCCTCCCAGATCGCCCACGGTCGGATGACAGCATCAAAACGATTTCCGGGCAGACTGATGATCATGTACTCGGCCGGTGGGGCCGAACGGGCGCCGAAGAGAACTCGTACGGAGCACATCCGCTGCCCTCCGGCCCGGGACCGGGCCGCAAGGGGCGGATGGCGACCCTGTCGGGACCTTCGCCGCTCCCACCGCCTGACCTGGGATGTTTCGATGTTCAGTGAACGCGAGCGAGAGCACGGGACACCATGGCGCCGGTTCACCGGGAACCGCGGCGCCCGAGCCCGAGGGGTGTGCAGGATGATCGAGGAAAAGCGTGGCTTCTGCACGCTCTGCAAGTCCCGCTGCGGTGCGGTGTACACCATCGAGGACGGCCGCCTCACGGGCGTGCGGCCCGACGGCGAGCACCCGACGGGCGCCGCGATGTGTCCCAAGGGCCGCTCCGCGCCGGAGATCGCGCACAGCACCCGCCGGCTGACCTCCCCGCTGCGCCGCACCCGCCCCAAGACGGACCCGGACCCCGGCTGGGAGCCGATCGGCTGGGACGAGGCGATGGCCGAGATCGCCGAGCGGATGACCTCCATCGCGGCCGAGAGCGGCCCCGAAGCCGTCGCCTTCGCCCTGACCTCGCCGTCCGCCACCGCGCTGGCCGACTCCCTGGAGTGGATCGAGCGCCTGATACGCCGGTTCGGCAGCCCGAACACCTGCTTCAGCACCGAAATCTGCAACTGGCACAAGGACGGCGCCCACGCCTTCACCTTCGGCGCCCCGCTGCCCCCGCCCGACTACGCCAACGCCGACCTGGCCGTCCTGTGGGGCTTCAACCCCGCCAAGACCTGGCTCGCGCAGTCCGCCGCCATCGCCCGGGCCCGCGCGCGCGGCATGAAACTGGCCGTCGTCGACCCCCGCCGCTCCACCAGCGCACTCGAGGCCGACCAATGGCTGCGCGTGCGCCCCGGAACCGACGCCGCCCTCGCCCTCGGTCTGGCCAACCTGCTCATCGAACAGGACCGGTACGACGAGGAGTTCGTCCGCGCCTGGACCAACGGCCCGCTGCTCGTGCGCGAGGACACCGGCCGCTTCCTGCGCGCCGCCGAACTGGGCGCCACCGCGGACGCCGAGGGCCTCGCCGAGGGGCTCGTCGAGGGCTTCGCCGTCTGGGACGAGACCGCCGCGGCCCCCGCGTCCTACGACACCTCACGGGCGGCCGAGCACCCCGAGCGGTTCGCCCTGCGCGGAGAGTTCCAGGTGGACACCCCGGCCGGGCCTGTCGCCTGCCGCCCCGCCTTCGCGCACTACGCCGACGCCTGCGCGGCCTGGCCCGCCGTCCGCACCGCCCGCACCACCTGGATCCCCGAACGGGAGATCCGCGCCCTCGCCGACACGATCGCGGCCGCCTCCAGCGTCGCCTACTACGGCTGGACGGGGGTCGGCCAGCACGCGGGCGCCACCCAGATCGACCGGGCCCTGTCCACCCTGTACGCGCTGACCGGCAGCTACGACACACCCGGCGGCAACGTCCCGCTCACCGGCCCGCCCTTCAACGGCGCATCGAACCCAGGGTAGTTCGACCCCGAGCAGCGCGCCAAGGCCCTCGGACTCGACAAGCATCCGCTGGGTCCGCAGGCCATGGGCTGGATCAACACCGGCGACCTGCGGCGCGCCATCGAGCACGCGGACCCGTACCGGGTCAGGGCGTTGATCGGATTCGGCGCCAACCTCGTGGTCTCACAGCCCGGTTCCGACGACACCGCGCGCGCCCTGGCCGCCCTGGACTTCCAGGTCCACATCGACATGTTCCACAACCCGACCAGCAGCACCGCCGACATCGTGCTGCCCGTCAACAGCGCCTGGGAACACGAAGCCCTGCGCTTCGGCTTCGAGGTCGACCAGCGCGCCGCCGAACACGTACAGCTGCGCCCGCGCATGGTCGAGCCCCAGCCGGGCACCCGCTCCGACATGGAGATCGTGTTCGACCTCGCCCAACGCCTGGGTTTCGGTGATCAGTTCTTCGACGGGGACATCGAGGCCGCCTGGAACCACCAGCTGGCCCCCACGGGCCTGACCACCGACCGGCTCCGCGAGGAA
This sequence comes from Streptomyces sp. GL_140, assembly GCF_057834465.1. Classification (NCBI taxonomy): domain Bacteria; kingdom Bacillati; phylum Actinomycetota; class Actinomycetes; order Kitasatosporales; family Streptomycetaceae; genus Streptomyces; species Streptomyces sp. GL_140. The sequence continues at coordinate 521,200 of NZ_CM174404.1, read as the reverse complement.
CAGGGCGGAATCCGGGTCGCCCAGCCCGCCCGCCACCGCAAGTACGCGCAAGCCGTGGGGAACGACACGGGGAACGACACGGCCGTACGGGGCTTCGCGACCCCCACCCGCCGCGTCGAGCTGTACTCGGAGCGCCTGGCCGAGCACGGCTACCCGGCCGTCCCCGAACACAGCGAACCGGCCGCGCCCGGACCGCACTACCCCCTGATCCTCTCCTGCGCGAAGAACGGCTACTTCGTCCACAGCCAGCACCGCGGCATCAACTCACTGCGCCGCCGCTCACCCGAACCCAGCGTGGACATCAGCCCCGAGACCGCCCGCGCCCAGGGCATCGGCGAGGGCCAGTGGGTCGACCTCGCCACCCCGCGCGGCAGCATCCGGATGCGGGCCCGCTACGACACCTCGCTCCATCCGGCCGTCGTGGTCGCCGAGTTCGGCTGGTGGCAGGACGCCCCCGACCTGGCCCTGCCCGGCGCCGACCCGGTCAGCGGGGCGGGCAGCAACTTCAACCTCCTCATCGACCACACCGTCAGCGACCCCGTCAGCGGATCGGTGCCGCTGCGCTCCTCGGTGTGCCGGATCACCCCCGCGCCCGCGGACGGCGCCTGGGCCGGTACCCGCCCCTTCACCGTCACCGCCATCGAGCCCCAGGGCGAAGGAGTGCGCACCCTGCGCATGGAGCCCGCCGGCGGCGGACACCTGCCCGACTTCCGGCCCGGCCAGCACCTGACGGTCCGCGCCGAGGGCGAGGACGGCGCCGTCACGGACGCGTCGGCCGGGCGCAGCTACTCCCTGACCGGACCGGCCGTCGACCCGGATCGCCGGGCGTACCACCTGGCGATCCGGCACGTGCCCGACGGCGCCTTCTCCACGTACGTCCACCAGCGGTTGAAGGTCGGCGACCGGCTCCATCTGGCCACCCCCGGCGGCGGGTTCGCCCTTCCCACCCACACCGACGCCCCCGTGGTGCTGATGGCGGGCGGCATCGGGATCACCCCCTTCATGAGCTACCTGGAGACCCTCGCGGCCACCGGCGGAACCGTCCCCGAAGTCGTCCTGCACTACGGGAACCGCAACTCCGCCGACCACCCCTTCCGGGACCGGATCCGCGAGCTCGCCGAGCGGATCCCCGTCCTGCGCATCGTCACGCACTACGCGGACCCGCTGCCCGGGGACGTGGCGGGGGAGGACTACGACAGGGCCGGATTCATCACCGCCGACGACATCGACCCCGGGCTCGTGGACGGCCGCGCCCGCTTCTACTTCTGCGGCCCGCCGCCCATGATCGACGCCCTCACCACCGCCCTGAAGGAACGCGGAGTACCCCGCTTCGAGATCTTCAGCGAGAAGTTCCAGGCGGCCACCCACGAGGTCGCCATCCCCGACGACGCCGAGTTCACCGTCCGCTTCGCCCGTTCCGGCAGGGAACTCACCTGGCGCAAGGGCGACGGAACCCTCCTGGCGGCCGCCGAGAAGGCCGAGGTGGAGCTCCCCAGCGGCTGCCGGGTCGGCCAGTGCGAGAGCTGCGCCCTCCCCGTCCTCGACGGGGCCGTCACCCACCTGGTCACCCCGTCCGAGGACCTCCCCGAGGACAACTGCCTGACCTGCCAGTCCGTCCCGGCGGCCGACCTCGTACTGGACGCCTGACCGCTACCCCGTGGCGGGGGCGAACTCCAGCGCGCGGCGGACCCACTCCGGACCGCGGACCCGGGTGCCGAACACCACCAGCTCGCAGGCTCCCGCCACGCGGCAGTCGACGGCGCGGCCGTCGATGCCGGTGAAGGACGCCGACAGGACGACCTGCTCGTCGAGCCGCCCGTCGTCGCCGGTCGCCGGCGGCCTGCTGCGCGGGCGGCAGCCGAGGGTGTCGGTGGAGCCGGCGGCGCACTGCATGACCAGGGAGTGGTACTGCGGCTCGTAACCCTTGCCCGTCGTGCGCACCGTCTGGCCGTCCACCAGGGCGCTGTCCGGGCTCACGCGCAGGGTGGGCGGGGCCTCCGGGCCGCCGTGCGGGCGGAACCGCAGCGGGACACCGGCGAGCACGGTCCCGTTGTTGTCGGTCAGGGCCAGCGAGCAAGGACGGTCCGTCGGAGCGGTACGGCAGTCGAAGGACCCGGCCGGTGTGTCGAGCCGGGCGTACAGCTTCTTCGGCGAGAGCTCGTAGGTGCCGTCCGGGTACACCCGGAACTGGCGGCCGGTGGCATCGTCGCAGGTGGCCGCCGTCGGCGTGGTGGCCGAAGGGCCGCACTGCTTGACCCAGGCGTACGCCTTGGGCGGGCCGCCCGCGATCGAGAACCGGACGATGTCCCCGTCGAGCAGCCCGGTGGTCCGCCCGACGTCCAGCCGCGGACCGCCGACGTCGGCCCGCGGACCCGACACGGATGCCCCGGCCGCCCGCTCCGCCGAATTCGGCTGGATCCGGCCCACGGCCGGGACGCTCCAGCCGCGGCCCGCACCGCCGTCCTGGACCGTGAGGCAGAACGCGCCGCGGCCGGCGAAGCGCACCTCTAGGGCGCCCGCCGCGTTCTCGACGGCGCCGAGGGTACGGTGCGGCGCACCTGCCGGTGCCTTGCCCACGAGCACCTCGCCCACGGGCATCCCATCCACGGGCGCCTCGCCCACCGGCACCGCGCTGACCCGGCGCCACGGCCCGTACGCGGTGTCCGGGGCCTCCTGCTCGCGCTGCCAGACGAAGGGCAGGCCCCCCGTGGCCGTGGCGTCGTGGAAGAGCTGTACCTGGCTGATCCGCCCGTCGGTGCGGTCCACGGACACCAGACTCCCCGGAACCGCCCGGCTGGGCAGCCCCTTCGCGCCGGCATCCGCACCGCACACGGCCGGGACCGGCCCGGCCGCCCGCGCCGCCACCGGCCCCACCGCGACCCCGGCGCAGGCGAGCACCAGCGCCAGCGCTCCCCGTACGAGCCCTCCGGCCCGCCTGCCCGGCAGCCCGTTCCGTCCTGACCCCATCGGCTTCCCGCCCTCCCCGTCGCCCGTTCGGCCGAGGGCATCCTCATGGCGCGCGATGCCCCCGGCCAGGGCGCGTTTTTGGCCAACGGGCCCCGGCCCGCCGCCGGAGGCGGATCACATGAGGTCCGCCGCACGTGCGACGAGGACGATCTCCTCGTCCACGGACCGGACTTCCTCGGGACGGCCGAGGAGCACCAGCCTCTTGCGGTACTTGGTCAGTGACTTGACGAGCAGCCCGGCCCGTTCCGGTTCCATCGCGTACAACCTCCGTGCGGCCGCCACGGATTCGGCGTGCAGGGCCAGCACCCTTTCGGGCTGGTCCGAGAACTCCTGGCGGCTGTAGGCCCAGAGCGCCACGACGAGTCGGGGCAGATAGGCGAGCGGACTGACGTGGACGAGCACCCGGTAGGCAGCGACTTCCTCCTTGGCCGGCAGTGTCCCCGATGCGAGAAGAGCCACTCGGGCTCGGAGTACGGCGTCGTGATTGATGTTCACCGAGGAATTCATAACGGTGATTCTCAAATCTCAACGGGGCCTTGAACAAGGGAAATCGAATGTGCCCTCCGTCCTACAAAAACAGCGTCTGACCTGTCATGATGGAAACGTATTAACCTTTGCGTCCGGTCGCCGGCGTACACAATTCGCCGATTCGGCGGGCCCGGTCACGCCTCGCCCGCGAGGTGTTGCCACAGGAAGGTGTGGGTCAGCGCTTCGACCCGGGCGGCCTGTTCGTTGTCGGTGGATCCGGCGTGCCCGCCCGCGGTGGTCTCGTGGAAGAGGACCCGGTGCCCGAGTTCCCGCAGCCGGGCGGCCGCCTTGCGGGCGTGCCCGGGGTGTACGCGGTCGTCGCTGGTCGCGGTGATGACGAGGATCGGCGGGTACGCCTCGTCCGCCCGGAACCCGTGGTACGGGGAGAGGGCTTCGAGATGCGGAACGTCCGCCGGGTCCTCGGGGTTGCCGTACTCGGCGGTCCAGGAGGCGCCCGCGAGCAGCAGGTGGAAGCGCAGGAGGTCCAGGAGCGGGAAGCCGATGACCACGGCCCCGAACAGGTGGGGGTAGCGGACGGTCACCGCGCCCATGAGGAGTCCGCCGTTGCTGCGGCCTTCGATGCCGAGCCGGCCGGGGGTGGTGATCTTGCGGTCCACCAGGTCCTGGGCGACGGCGGCGAAGTCCTCGAAGGCCCGTTCCCGCTCGGCCTTGAGGGCCGCGTGGTGCCAGCCGGGACCGTACTCCCCGCCGCCCCGGATCCCGGCGACCACGTAGGTGCCGCCGCGGGCGAGCCAGGCCCGCCCGCGGACCGCGTCGTACCCCGGGGTCAAGGTGACCTCGAAGCCCCCGTACCCGTACAGCAGGGTCGGTCCCGGCTCGGCCAGGTCGGGTCCGACCACGAAGTACGGGATGCGGGTGCCGTCCGCGGAGGTGGCGAAGTGCTGCCGTACGGAGAGGCCTTCGGTGTCGAAGAGCGCGGACGCCTGCTTGATCGCCTCGGAGGCTCCGCCGATCTCGCCCCGGAAGAGGGTGGCTGGCTGCAGGAACCCGGAGACGACGAGGAAGTACTCGTCGCTCTCGTCGGGGTCGGTGGCGGTGAGGGTGGCGGTGGCCAGCGGCGGAACCTCCGCGAGCGGACGGCGGGTCCAGGGCCCTTCGGCCTCGGGGGTGAGGACCTCGACGCGGGTGGCGACGTGGTGGAGGGTCTTGAGGATCAGGTGGTGGCGGGTCCAGGAGTGTCCGGCGAGCGCCGTCGTATCGTCCGGAGTGAACAGCACCGCGGCCGGCTCACGGTTTCCGCCGAGGAAGGCCTCGAAGTCGAACGCCAGCAGTGAACCCGCCGGATGACCCGACCAAGGGGTCTTCGGAACGACCATCAGCCACTGCCGGTGGACGTACTTCTCGGCGTCGTCCGGCACGTCCACCTTCGTCAGCCGGTTTCCGTCCGTGAGGAGGAACAGCTCGCGGTGCCAGAAGTCCCGCTGCAGGGACAGGAAATGACGGCCGTACCCCTCCGTCGGGTCGTACCAGCCCGCCACGGACAGGTCTTCGGCCGAGCCCTCGAAGACCGGCTCCGACTCGGCGAGCGGAGTGCCGCGCCGCCATCGCCGTACGGTGCGCGGGTAGCCGGAGGCGGTGAGGGAGCCGGGGCCGAGGTCGGTGCCGACGTAGGCGTGATCGGCGTCGATCCAGCCGATCTGGGTCTTGGCCTCGGCCACCCGGAACCCGTCCTCGACGAACCGCAGGGTCTCCAGGTCGAACTCGCGCACCGTCACCGCGTCGCTCCCGCCGAGGGAGAGGCGCACCAGCGCCAGGCGGTGCCCGGGGCGCAGCACCTCGGCCCCCGACCACACCCACTCCCGGCCCTCCAGCGCGGCCAGGGCGTCGAGGTCCAGCACGGTCTCCCAGACGGGCCGCTCGCGGCGGTACTCCTCGAGGACCGTCCGGCGCCAGACGCCCCGGACGTGCGCGGCGTCCTGCCGGAAGTCGTAGAGGTGCTTGCCGCGCCGGCGGACGTAGGGGATCCGCCCCTCGTCGTCCAGGACCTCGCGCAACTCGGCCGCCAGCGGCGGGAATCCCGGATCCTTCGTGAGCCGCTCGGCGGTCTCGGTGTTTCGCTCCCGCACCCAGGCGAGGGCCTCCTCGGAGTGCAGGTCTTCCAGCCACAGGTTCGGGTCGCCATCGATCATGCCCCCAGTGTGCAGAGCGGACGGGCCCCGCGGGAGCGTTCGCCGCATTGCGGAGGTCAGCCGATGTCCACCACGCGCGCCCACGAGGGCGGGGCGTCCGGCACGTAGTCGGGATCGTCTTCGTTCCACGACCTGCGCGATCCGGAGAACAGCCCTACCACGGTCCGGCAGGACGGCCGTGCGCTCGGCCACGGCGTCTGGCCGTCGGTCAGGATCACGATGACGTCGGGCCTGGCCTGAGCGCGCAGCGCCTTGGCGAAACCCGTCCGCAGATCCGTACCGCCCCCACCGATCAGCGGAATTCCCTCGGAACGGCACAGCGAGTGCGCGATCTCGGCCGACGCGTCGCACGGCAGTACGGTGATCAGGTCGCGGCGCCCGCCCACGGCCCGGGAGATCGCGGCGACCTCGTGCAGCGCGCTGCCCAGTTCGGCGTCGCTCACCGACGCGGAGGTGTCGATGATCACGGAGACCCGGGGCGGCCTGCGGCGCAGGCTCGGCAGGACCACTCCGGGCAGCCCGGCCGAACGCCGCGACGGCCGGCCGTAGGTGTAGTCCTCGCCCGCACCGGCCCCGGAGGTGGCCGAACGCACCGCCGCCCCCAGCAACTCCCGCCACTGCTGCGGCGGGTGGAACGCCTCCTCGGCCCACCGCTTCCACCCCTGCGGGGTGTTCCCGGGGCGGCCCCTGATGCCCTGCGCCACCCGGAACCGGACCGCGTCCCGTTCCTGTTCGCTGAGACCGTGCGAGCCCTCCGGTCCCAGATCCCACTCCCGCTCCAGCCCGTCGGCGCCGCTGCCGCAGTCCAGCCAGGCCATGTGCTGGGTGTACGGCCCGAGCCCGAACAGGCCCAGGTAGTCCTCCATCAGGCGGCCCCGGGGCAGCTTGAGGGAAGACGGATCGATGGCTCCCTCCGGCCGGGCGAGCCCCTCGCCGTACACGTCGTCGTTGATCTCGAAGTCCGCCGCGATGTTCATCCGCAGCCGTTCCCCCGGGCCGGTCAGCCCCCGCTCCCGGGCCACCCGGTCACCGCGGCCGTGGTGGTCGCGCAGCAGGTGCGAGACCTCGTGCACCCATACCCCGGCCAGCTCCTCCAGCGGGGTCCGGTCCACGAACCCCGGCGAGACGTAGCAGCGCCAGTGCCGGTCGACGGCCATGGTCGGCACCCGCCGCGACTCCACTGCGGTCAGGGCGAACAGGGCTGTCGCCAGGTAGGGCCGGACCCGGGCGGCCTGCAGCCGGGCGGCGAAGAGCTTGTCCAGGTCCAGCGCCCCCGTCGGATCGAGGTCCGGCGCCCCCGCCGCGTCGCGGGCCATCAGCGGGCCTGAGAGGCGGTCGCCATGACCCGGGCCGTCGCCCGGTCCGCCCGCCGGGACAGGGTGACCACCCCGGCGAGCTGCTCGATCGACTCCGGCACCTCCCAGTCCGCACGGCGCAGCGCGGCGAGCGCGGTCGCGGGGACCACCACCAGGTCGGGGGCCCCGGTCTCCAACGCCCGGACCAGCAGGGCCCACGCCGCGTCCCAGCGGGACTGCTCGGGGCGGTTGCGGACCGCCTCGACGACCCCGTCGAGCACCGCCTGGCGCAGGTCGCCGCGCTCGGGCAGATCGGCGCCCGCCGGGTCGGCGAGCAGAGCCTCGGGATCCGGGAGGTCCATCCGGTCCAGGCTCGCCAGCAGCTCCAGCCCCGGTCCGTCCCCGACCGTGCCCCTGACCAGCAGGGACAGCACGTCCCGGGAGGAACCGGCCGCCGTCGCGAAGGCGATCAGGCGCAGGGTCATCTCCCAACTGCGGGGCGAGGGCCAGGGTCCGCCCCGGCGGGCCTCACCACTGGGCAGCCGGTGCACGAGCCCGGGGCGGGCCGAGAGGAGCCCGCACACCGCACGCCGGGCGAAGTCCACGGCTCCCGGAAGCCGCCCGGGATCGAGGCGGGGCAGGGTCGCCCGGGGCCAGGTCCCGCCGAGGCCCCGTACGACGACCTCGTGGTCGTGCACCCACTGGAGGTGGACGAACCGGTTGGCCAGCGGCGGGCTCAGCTCCCAGCCGTCCGCCGCCGAAGAGCGGGGGTTGGCGGCAGCCACGATCCGCACTTCGGGCGGCAGTTGGAGGGAGCCGATGCGGCGTTCGAGGACGAGCCGGAGCAGGGCCGCCTGGACGGCGGGCGGCGCGGTGGACAGCTCGTCCAGGAACAGCAGCCCCCGGCCCGCCCGCACCAGGCGCACCGCCCAGTCCGGCGGGGCCATCGGGACCCCCTGCGCCGCGGGATCGTCGCCGATGACGGGAAGGCCGGAGAAGTCGGACGGCTCGTGGACGCTGGCGATCACCGTGGTCAGCGGAAGCTCCAGGGACTCGGCGAGCTGGGTCAGCGCCGCGGTCTTGCCGATGCCGGGTTCGCCCCACAGGAGTACGGGCAGGTCGGCGGCGACGGCCAGGGTCAGGGCCTCCAACTGGTCGTCGGCGCGCGGTTCGGTGGCCGAGTCGCGCAGCAGGGCCAGCAGCTCGCCGGCGACGTCGAGTTGGGCGGCGGGAGCGGGAGCGGGAGCGGGAGCGGGAGCGGGGGTGGGAGCTCCGGCAGTGGCGGACGTACTGAATTCGGGCATGCTTGATCACCTTTGGGCTGAGGAGGGCGCCGGAAGGCGCCGAAGGCGGGGGAGAGCAGGGGAGAGCAGGGGAGAGGGACAGGGGTCCCGGTCAGCGGGCGGTCGTGTGCCGGGGGTGCGAGCGCCGGTCGCGGGGACGAGGGGACCGCGGAGGCAGTCGGTCGGGTGCCCGTCCGGCGAGGCCCGCCCTGAACAGTCCGTACGCGATCCGCCGCTGCGCGGCCCTCTCCAGTTCGTCCAGCAGGGCTCCGGTGCGCAGCAGCGCCTCGGGGCCCAGCAGATCCTCCACGACAGCCAGCGCACCGGCGGTGTCGCCGTGGGCGAGGCGTTCGCGGACGCCGGGGAGGCAGTCCGGACGGCGGTGGGCCACGTCGACGGCCTGGAGGCAGGGCAGCGGAGTGCCGGTCAGCGCGACCAGCAGCTCCTCGCGCCGGAGCTCGACCGGATCGTGGTCCAGCGGGACCAGTACCCCGTCGGCCAGCCCGATCCGGTGCACGGCCCCCCGGCACTCCACGAGGTGGGGTGCTCCCGCCCGGTCGGCGGCCGGCGCCGGTCCGGCCGGGGCGCGGTCCGCGGCGCGGTCCGGGGCCAGCGCGCGGGCGACCAGCGGGTGCAGCCGCTCGGCGTCGATCAGCCCGTTGCGGATCAGTTCCAGGTCCGGCGGCACCCAGGTCGCCGCGTCGGGCAGCACCGGCGGCGCGGCGGCCCGGGCGTCGGGAGCGGCAGCCGTGATCCGCAGCTCCGGCGGCCCTGAGCGGTTCCCGGCCGGGACCAGGTGCAGGTCCAGCCGGTGCCGGGCCCCGAGCCGTACGGTGACGGTCCCGCCGGGCTGCCCTTCGGGCCGTCCCTCGGAGCGTCCCTCGGCGCGGAGCACGATCCCCGCCTCGGCCGCCCACCGGCCGACGGCACGGCGCAGCCCCGGCGGGACCAGCCCCTCGGGGTCGGGATCGGGGTGCGGACCGGGGTGCGGACCACGGCCGGGATCCGCCGGCCGATCGGCCCCGGAGCGGATCCGGAGCTCATCGGTCCTGCGCGCGTCCCACAGGTGGCGGTGCAGGTCCAGGCGGAACCGCCGGTCGGGACGGGCATGCGGATGGTGGCTCGCGCCCGTCCCCTGGAGGGAGCGGGAACCGTCCCACAGCGCGAGGCTGATCCGCTGACCGGCGTCCGCCCAGGCCGGAGGAGTCCGGGCGACGAGATGCACAGGGCGTTCGCCTTCGCGCCGCGCACCCTCGTACCGGGCCAGGGTGATGGTCAGACCCGGGCGCAGCAGCCCGTCGGGAGCGATCCTCGGCATGTGCCAGCGCAGCAGGTCGGGAGCCAGATGGCGGAGATCGGCGCGGAGCCGGGCCGCCAGTTCCGGGCCGTGGGCGCGTGCGACGTGACGCAGGTTGAAATCGATGTCGACGGCTGCGGCGGCGCACGCCCCCGCCCAGTCGCCGGCGAGGCGGCGGGCGGTCGCAGTCCCGATCATGGAGGGCGGCACGGCGAACTCGCGCACGCGCAGCCAGAAGGAAAGGCGGGAATCCCCGTACGCGGTCTGAGTGAGCATCAGCACTCACCTTGCGCGGACGGGACCCCCGATCTCATAACGGAGTAAGTGGTCATCGCGGTGATCGTAACGCCCGGCCTTCCGGCCTGCCAGGGCTTTTTCCACCGAGCCCCCGGACCTCCTCGCAGACCCGGGGAGCGCCGGGAAACCCTTCGCCGCACCGGGCGAAAGCCCACGTACGTCCAGTACGCGGACTTCCGCCCGGCACGCCGAGAGCACGCACCGGACGCCGCGGGGCCGCCCTCCGGGCGACGACGGCACTTTGACGACAAGCCCTAGGCGCGGCGCCAGTCAGTTGACGGTGACGGTCACCGACGGCGAGGTCCAGTCGCCGGCCGTCACGCGCAGCTCTTCTTTGCCCTTGGTCTTGAAGGTGTTGTCGAAGGAGAAGCTGGAGCCCTGCTTGATCAGGGTGTTGGCATGCAGGGTGGTCCACTTGGACCCGTTCTTGTGCTGCAGGACCACCTTCGTGCCGATGGGCAGGCCCTTGCTTCGGCCGGTGAAGGTGACCTTCTCGCCGGCCTTCACCTCGGTCGGCGTGGCCCTGAGGGTGATTTCCCCGGCGGCCGACTTCGAGGCCGACGGAGTCGGTGTCGCGGTCGCACTCGGGGTCGGTTTCGCTGCGGCGGCGGCGGACGTGGCCGCGGTCGCGAGGCCCCCACCGATCAGCAGCGCCGCGGACAGGGTGCCGGCGGCGAGGAGACGGGCGATGCGGCGTTGTGTGGCCATCAGGTCGGACTCCCATCGGGACGGTTCCCCCGCACGGTTCCGATGCTAGCGACGCGTTTCCCGAACGGGCGACTCGATCAAGGGAACCCCTGGTCGGCCGGGGTGCCGGGGCCGCCCGACTCCGGCTCGGCTACTCTCGGCGCCATCCATGATCAATCTTCGATCCGGGCAGACCGCGGCCGCGGCCGCGACCGCATCCGCAGTCACATCCGCGGTCGCATCCGGTTCACCACTCGGGGGACGCCACTCCATGAATACGCCGCCGTCGACATCCGGAGCCGAGCGAACCGACGGGTCATCCGTCCGGATCGGCGCTCTCGTACCGCTGACCCGGCCCGGCTGGGTCGGGGCGGGTCAACATCTGCTCGCTGGACTCGAGTTGGCCGTGAGCGAGGTCAACGAGGCGGGCGGGATCGGCGGAAGGCCGCTGGAGCTGGTGGTCCGGGACACCGCGGCCGATCCGCAGAAGGCCGCGGCGGCCGTGGACGAACTGGCCGGCCTGGGCGTGGCCGCCCTGGCGGGGGAGTACCACAGCGTCGTCGCCCGCGCCGCCGCGGCCAGGGCCGACGCCCTCGGCCTGCCGTTCCTCTGTTCTTCGGCGGTGCTCGACGCCCTCACCGAACAGCCGACGCAATGGGTCGCGCGCCTCGCCCCGGCGCAGTCCCACGGCTGGCGGATCTACGCGGACTTCCTCCTCGGCGCGGGTCACAGCCGCATCGCCGTGGCCGCCGATGCGAGCGTCTACTGGGAATCCGGGGCCCGGATTCTGCGCGAGCACCTCGCTCCGCGCGGGGGCACCGTCATCGAGCTGGCCATGAGCGGGCTGACGCCCGCGCAGCTGTGCGACGCGCTCGCCGCCAGTGGCGCGACAGCCCTCCTCCTTCTGACCGGCTTCCCGGAACCGGCCGTGCCGGTCGTCAGGTCCGTCCGCCGCGACCCGCGCCTCGCCGAGATCCTGATGGGCGCTCCGGCCGGGCAGCCGGAGTTCGCCGAATGGGCGAAGTCGCTGGGTGAGGACGGCGCCGCGATACCGTTCCTGCGCTACCTGCCCGAGCGCCTGGGCCCGCTCGGCGCACGAGTCGAGACGGCCCTGCGCGAGCGGCTGGCCGAAGCGCCCTCGTTCGTCGCCTTCGAGGGCTACGACACGATCACCGTCCTCGCCGACCTGCTGCGTTCGCACGGCACGGACCGGGCGGGCACGGCCGAATCCTGGTCGCGCGTCGAGGTCGAAGGCACCCGCGGGCGGATCCGGTTCTCCCGCACGCCGGGCATCGGCGTGTGGCAGTGGGCCTGGACTCCCGTCCAGGTCGTCGACCGGGACCCGGCGTATCCCGAGCGCTTCCGGATCCGGCACACCGGCTGAGCGGAGGCCGGCCCCGCCCGCCGAACAGCAGCTCGGCGGGCGCGGCCCCGCCCGGGGACCCCCTGACTCGCTTTCGCTTACGAAATGTCCCGAAGGGGTGGGCGCAGGCCCCTGTAAGACAGGTCATTCGCGTTCCCTACCAGGTGTTCCGAAGGCGTTTCCTGGAAGAGGTCGGAGTGAGACCGGGCACCGGCCCCCGTTGGCACCGCAGCAGATGCGGACGAGGAACCCCTACCGGTCACGAGGAACACGTGATGACCGCAATCGATGAATTCACCTCCCACACCGTTCCCGAGACCCTTCACGAGTCGTACGCCTTCAGCTGCCTCGACTGCGGGTACGGCTGGGAGAAGCAGTACGACGTCCAGCACTACATCGACGGCACCGGCGTCCAGCGCACGCTCTGCACCGTGGACGGCGAGCGCGTCCCCTCCCCGCTGACCCGCTCCGAGTGCGCCGGGTGCGGCGGCCACGTCATCCGCATCCTGCGCGCCGGCACCGTCGACACCGCCCGCACGGCCATGACCAGCGGCGCCCGCCCGATGGAGATCCCCTCCTTCCTGTCCCTGCTGCACGGGGGCAAGTGACCACGATGAGCACCGAAACAGTTCCCACCGTCCCCACCGTTCCCGCGACACCCGCCGCCCTGTGCACATCGGAGGAACCGGCCGTGGCCGGGGAAGCGGAGGAGCCCGAGGAGCCCGAGGAGCCCGAGGATTTCGAGTCCCCGGCCTCCTGGCCGGACGGCCTGACCACGGCCGAGGCGCACCGCCTCCTCCAGGAGCACGGTCCGAACGAGATCGCCGAGGAGCGCAGAAGCCCGCTGCGGGAGTTCCTCGGCTACTTCTGGGCCCCCATCCCCTGGATGATCGAGACGGCCCTGATCCTCTCGATCGTCGTCCAGCACTGGGTCGACGTCGTCATCATCGGCGTCCTGCTGGCCGTCAACGGCGTCGTGGCGTTCATGGAGGAGCACGAGGCCGCCAACGCCATCGCCGCCCTCAAGCAGCGCCTCGCCACCGAGGCCCGCGTCCTGCGCGACGGGGTCTGGCGCACGGAGGCCGTCCGCGAACTGGTTCCGGGCGACATCGTCCGGGTCCGACTCGGGGACGTCGTCCCCGCCGACGTACGGGCCCTCGGGTCCGGCACCCTCGAGGTGGACCAGGCCGCCCTCACCGGCGAGTCCCTGCCCGTCGAGCGCGGCCGCGGCGAGACCCTGTACTCCGGATCGGTCATCGTGCGCGGCGAGACCGACGCCGTCGTGGAGGGAACCGGCGCCAACAGCTTCTTCGGCAGGACCACCGCCCTGGTGGGCGAGGCCGGTACGGTCAGTCACCTCCAGCAGGCCGTCCTGAAGATCGGCAACTACCTCATCCTGCTGGCCGTCGCCCTGGTGACCCTGACCGTCATCGTCTCCGTGGCACGCGGCAACGCGGTGCTCTCCGTCCTGGAGTTCGCGCTCGTCGTCGTCATCGCCTCGGTCCCGGTCGCCCTGCCCGCCGTGATGTCCGTGACGCTCGCCGTCGGCGCCCGCAACCTCGCCAAGCGGGGGGCCGTGGTGTCCAACCTGCCCGCCGTCGAGGAACTGGGCAGCATCGACATCCTGTGCTCCGACAAGACCGGCACCCTCACCGAGAACCGCCTCGCGATCCTGGACCCCTGGGTCCCGGACGGCATCGACCAGGACGACCTTCTCGGCTCCGCCGCACTGGCCTCCCGCGCCGAGAACGGCGACCCCATCGACCGGATCGTCATCTCCACCGCCACCGACCGGCTGGCCGGCTCCGACACCGGCTGGGCGCACGGCGCCCCGGTCACCGACTTCGTCCCCTTCGACCCGGTCACCAAGCGCACCGAGGCCACCGTCGGCTTCGGCGCCGGTCCCGGCCCAGGCCCGGACACCTACCACGTGAGCAAGGGCGCCCCGCAGGTCATCGCCCGGCTCTGCGACGGAGACCCGGCCGCCGCCGAAGTCGCCGCCATCGCCGACTCCTTCGCCGCCCGCGGCTTCCGTTCGCTGGGCGTGGCCCGTACCGACGAGTCGGGCGCCTGGCGCCTGCTCGGCATCCTGCCGCTGGCCGACCCGCCGCGCGAGGACACCGCCGACACCGTGGCCGCCGCGAACGAACTCGGCGTGTCCGTCAAGATGGTCACCGGCGACCAGGTGGCGATCAGCCGGGAGCTGGCCCGTCAGATCGGGATGGGCGACGACATCCTCGACACCCACGCACTGGACGCCGACAAGCCGGAGGCGGAGCTCGCCGAACTCGTCGAGATCTCGGACGGGTTCGCGCAGGTCTTCCCGGAGCACAAGTACCGCATCGTCAAGATGCTCCAGGAACGCGGCCACATCGTCGGCATGACCGGCGACGGGGTCAACGACGCCCCCGCCCTCAAGCAGGCCGATGCCGGGATCGCCGTGGCCGACGCCACGGACGCCGCGCGGGCCGCCGCCGACGTGGTCCTGCTGACCCCCGGCCTGTCCGTCATCTCCCACGCCATCAGCCAGGCCCGGGAGATCATCCAGCGGATGATCAACTACGCCACGTACCGCATCACGGAGACCATCCGGGTGCTCGGTCTGATCACCCTGACGATCGTCGCGTACAACTTCTTCCCGGTCACCGCGATGATGATCGTGCTGCTGGCCCTGCTGAACGACGGCGCGATCCTGACGATCGCCTACGACAAGGTCCGCGGCTCGCACAAGCCCGTGACCTGGGACATGCGCGGAGTCCTGACCGTGGCCACCGTGCTGGGCGTGGTCGGTGTCGGCGAGACCTTCCTGCTCTTCGTCCTCGGCCGCGACGTCTTCCACCTGAGCGACGGCCTGATCCACTCGCTGGTCTACCTGAGCCTGTCGGTCTCCGGCCAGCTGACCATCTTCGTGACCCGCACCCGCGGCCGCTTCTGGACCTCCCCGGCCCCGGCCAAGCCGCTGCTGATCGCGGTCTGCGCCGCCCAGACCATCGCCACCCTCGTCACCGTCCTCGGGATCGGCATGACCCCGCTCGGCTGGGGCTGGGCCGCCGCGGTGTGGGGCTACGCGATCTGCTGCTTCCTCCTGGAGGACCAGCTCAAGCTCGCCGCCCACTGGTTCCTGGACCGGCGCCCGGGAGTCGCCCCCGCCGCCCGCTGACGGCCGTCCCCCGTACACGCCCTCGTGCACGTCCCCGTACGCGTCCCGCCCGTACACGTCCCGCCCCGGACCGGTTCCGGGCGGGACTCCGGCCGTGTGGCGTGCCGGGCCCGGCGGGGCCCCGCCCCGATGGCAGGGTGCTCGTATGCGACCGCCGACGGCGGCGGACAGCGAAATCCGAGGGCGGCAGGCGAAGGGAGGAGGGCCCGTGAAGTGGACCGAGCTCACCCGGGCGGCGCACCGGTACGGCCCCGTCACCTGGGACCGGATCGCGGTGGGCGCCTGCCTGCTGGCCACCGTCCCCTTCGAGGTCGTCGCCGAACTCACCCACGAGTCCTGGGCCGCGCACCCCCTCCTGCGCTGGTTCGGCATCCTCGTCGCCTGCGCCGCCCTGCTCTGGCGCCGCACCCGCTTCCCGCTCGCCGCCGCCGTGGTACTGGCCGCGACGGCCCTGAGCGCGAAGTTCACCGCACTGTTCTTCCTCGCCTACGCCGCCGGCCGCCACCAGCGCACCGCCCGCGCCTGGTGGTTCGGGGCCGCGGCCACCGCCGAGCTGATCACCCTCGGAGCGCTGGGCATCGGCCCGCCGCTGGCCCGGGACAACTCCGCCTCCAGCCTCGCCCTGCTCGTGCTGGCGGTGGCCATGACCATCGTCGTCGGCATGACCCGCGGCCGGCACATGGCGGAGCGGGCCAGGGCGGAGGAGGTGGCCAGGGAGCGGGCCGCCGAGGCGGTCAACGCCGAACGGCGAAGGCTCGTAAGGGAGTTCCACGACCTGCTCGGGCACGACGTGGCCCTGCTGAACATCCTGGTCGAGTCGCTGCGAAGCTCCGTGGGCGGCCGGAACGAGGCCGCGGACGGGCTGCTCGACGCGGCGCAGAAGCAGTGCGCGTCCGCCTCGGACCACCTGCGCGGCATGACCGCCGTATTGCGGCTGCGCGAACTGGACGCCTCGCCGGCGCCCGGTCCCGGTAGCCCTGCCGGCCCAGGACCGGGGCCGCGGCCCGATCCGGTGGCGGGCGGGCTCGACGCCCTGGGCCGCTCGCTCGACAGCGTCCGTGCGGCGGGGGTCGACGTACGCCTTGCCGACGGGTTCGCGGAGGCCTTCGGCCGACTGCCCGCCGCGCACCGGGAGGCCGCCCGCCGGGTGGTCACCGAGGGCCTGACCAACATCCTGCGGTACGCGCCCGGTTCGGCCGTACGCCTGACCCTGCGGGCGGGTCCGGCCGACTGGACGCTGGACGTCCGCAACGGCCCGCCCGGTGCACCCGTACGGTCGCTCGCGCCGGGCACCGGCCTCGGGCAGGCCGGGCTCCGCAGTCGGCTGGAGCCGCTCGGCGGCACCCTCGAAGCCGGGCCCGCGACGGACGGGGACGGCGGCTACCTGCTCCGTGCTCATGTCGCCCACGTCACCCATGCCGCCCACTGAAACGAAGGACACGAAGGACATGAAGGACACGAAGGAGGAGAGCAGTGCTCCGCATTGTGATCACCGATGACGAGGACGTCATCCGCGCGGGACTGAGGACCATCCTCACCGTCCAGGGGGACATCGAGATCGTGGGCGAGGCGAGCACCGGAGCCGAGGCCCTGGCGGTCGTCGCCGAACATGCCCCCGACGTCGTCGTCCTCGACCTCGCCATGCCGGACGGATTCGACGGCGCCGAAACCGCCCGGCTGCTCCGCGAGGCCCACCCGGACCTGGGCATCCTGATCCTGACCACCATCGCCGACGAGGAACACGTGGCGAAGGTCTGGCGGGCGGGCGCCGACGGCTACCTCCTGAAGACCGCCTCGGGCGCCGAGATGCGCGAAGCGGTGCGCAGCGCGGCCGGACACCGCGCGGTCCTCAGCCCGGCCGTGATCTCCACCGTCATGAGCCGCTTCTCCACCCACCACCACCCGGCCCCGACCCCCGAGGTCATGGAACGCATCCGCGCCCTCTCCCAGGGCGAGCTGCGCTGCGTGGCCGTCCTCGCCGACGGGCTCGGCAACCGCGAGATCGGCGAGCGCCTCGGCCTGGCCGAGGGCACCGTCAAGACCCACCTCTCCCGCGCCCTCCACAAATTCGGCCTCGACAACCGAACCCAGCTCGCCCTCCTCGCCAACGACCACCGCGAACTCCTGACGGCCCTGCTCCACTGAGCTGCCCCCGCCCCGGACACCCGGAAGCACCCGGAAGCGGAATGCGTGGGAACGGTGCGTGACCACTACTCCACCTGTGGTAATGCCTTGACGTGCATGTCGAACAGATTATCGAATACGGTCTACGCTGGAGAGACCGGACGGGGAGTCGGGTGTCGACGATCGGGGGCTGACAGGGAGCTGGAGGTGGTGGCGCGATGTTTGCGCACCTGCACGTCGCCTCCGGCTACTCGGTGCGCTACGGCGCGGCGCTGCCCGGCGGGCTGGTCGAGAGGGCGGCCGAGCGGGGTCTGCGGGAGCTGGCCCTGACCGACCGGGACACGGTGGCCGGTGCGGTCCGGTTCGCGCAGGCCTGTGCGAAGTCCGGGATCCGGCCGCTGTTCGGCGCGGACCTCGCGGTCCCGCCGCTCGGCCCGCTCGACCCGCTCGACCAGGCGCCGCCGAAGGCCCGTACCCCGGCCCGGGGCGGTGCCTTCGTCGCCGACTCCGCACCGCGGGCCACCCTGCTGGCCCGCGACGGAGTCGGCTGGGCCAACCTGTGCGCGCTGATCACCGCCGCCTGGGCCGCCCGGCAGCAGGCCGGCGGCGGGCAGCCGATCGTCCCCTGGTCCGCGATCCAGCAGCACGCCGAAGGGCTGACCGTACTGCTGGGGCCGACGTCCGAGCCGGTGCGGGCGCTCGCTGCCGGCCGTCCGGACCTGGCGGCCGAGCTGCTCGCGCCGTGGCGGGAGGTGTTCGGGCAGTACCTCCGGCTGGAGGCGGTGCACCACCGCCGCACCGGCACCGGGCCGGGTTCGCTCCGGCTGGCCGCCCGCACCGTCGCACTGGCCGCCGACCTCGACCTGCTCGCCGTCCTGACCAACGCGGTCCGCTACGCGGACCGGGACCAGGCGCCGGTCGCCGACGTACTGGACTCGGCCCGCCTGCTCACCCCGATCCGGCCCGGCCGCACCTGCAACGGCGAGCGCTCGCTCAAGGGCGCCGCCGAGATGGGTGAGCTCGCCGAAGAAGTCGCCCGGGCGGCCGGACAGGAGAACGGCGGGGCCGCGCACCTGCTCGCCACCACCTCCCGCACCGCCTCCGAGTGCCGCCTCGACCCGTACGCCGACCTCGGGATCGGCCGCGTGCACTTCCCCGAGGAGCGCGTCATCGGCCTGGCCCCCGGTACGTCCGCCCGGACGCTGCGCGAGCGGTGCGGGGCGGCGATGGTCCGCCACGGCTACGACCGCTCCGCGGCCATGCACGCCCGCCTGGAGGAGGAGCTCCGGGTGCTGAACACGCTCGGCTGGCCCTCGTACGCCCTGACCGTCGCCCAAGTCGTCGACGACATAAGGGAGATGGGCATCCGGGTGCAGGCCCGGGGTTCCGGCGCCGGCTCCCTGGTGGTGCATCTGCTCGGCATCTCCTTCGCCAACCCGCTGGAGCACGGACTGCTGATGGAGCGATTCGTCAACCTGCGCCGCCGCACGCTGCCGGACATAGACATCGACGTGGAGTCCGCCCGGCGCCTGGACGTCTACCGCCGGATCATCGACCGGTTCGGCACCGAGCGGGTCTGCACCCTCAGCATGCCGGAGACCTACCGTGTGCGGTGGGCGATCCGCGACGCCGGACTGGCGCTCGGCCTGCCCCCGGACGAAGTCGGCCGGCTCGCCAAGGCCTTCCCGCACATCGCCGCCCGCTCGGCCCGCACCGCGCTGCGCGAACTCCCGGAACTGCGGGAGGTCGCCGCCCACGCCGACCGCTACGGGCGGCTGTGGGACCTGGTCGAAGGCCTCGACGCCCTGCCGCGCGGCACCGCGATGCACCCCTGCGGCGTCATCCTCTCCGACGCCACCCTGCTGCGGCGCACCCCGGTCGTCCCGACCGCCACCGAGGGCTTCCCCGCCACCGTCTTCGACAAGGAGGACGTCGAAGGCGACGGCCTCGGCCTGCTGAAGCTCGACGTCCTGGGCGTGCGGATGCAGAGCTCGATGGCGTACGCGGTCCGCGAGATCGAACGCACCACCGGAGAGCGGATCGACCTGGACGACCCCGCCCAGGTGCCACTGGACGACCCGGCCGCCTACGAGCTGCTGCGCGAAGGCGAATCGCTGGGCGTCTTCCAGCTGGAGTCCCCGGGGCAGAAGGACCTGCTCGGCCGGCTGCAACCGGAGACCTTCGCCGACCTGGTCGCCGAGATCTCGCTGTTCCGTCCGGGCCCGGTGCAGGCGGACATGATCCGCCCGTTCCTCCTCGGCCGGCACGGCAAGAAGCCCGTCACCTACCCGCACTGCGACCTGGAGCCGTGGCTGCGCTCCACCTACGGCGTGGTCATCTACAACGAGCAGGTGGCCGGCCTGTTCTCCACCATGACCCGCAGCGACCTGGCCATGGGCGAGGAAGCGCGCCGCGCCCTGGCCCAGCCGGAGCGCGTGGCGAGGCTCCAGGACTGGTACCGGCGGAGCGCGGCCGCGGCCGGCTACCGGCCGCAGGTGGTCGACTCGGTGTGGCGGATGCTGGAGAACATGGGGGCCTACGGCTTCGCGAAGAGCCACGCGACCGCCTTCGCCCTGCCCACCCTGCAGTCCGCCTGGCTGAAGGCGCACTTCGCGGCGCCGTTCTACGCCGGGCTGCTGGAGCACGACCCGGGCATGTACCCGAAGCGGCTGGTGCTGTCCGACGCCCGCCGCCGCGGCGTCCCGATCCTGCCGCTGGACGTCCAGCACTCCGCCACCGGTTACCGCACCGAAAGGCTTCCGGACGGCCGGCTGGGCCTTCGGGTCTCGTTGGCCGACGTCCACGGCATCACCGAGGAGCAGGCCGCCCGGATCGAAGCGGGCCGACCGTACGCGGACCTCGCCGACTTCTGGGCCCGCGCCCGGCCCACGCACCCGGTCGCCGACCGCCTCGCGCGGATCGGCGCCTTCACCACCCTTGCCCCGGGAGCGGGTCGCCGCGACCTGCTCCTGCAGATCGACGAGCTCCACCGCGGCCGCCACGCCACCGCAGGACCCGGCCAGCTCACCCTCGCCCCGACCGCGGGCTCGCCCACCCGGCCGAGCGGCCTCCCGGCGATGACGCAGAGCGAGCAGCTGGAGGCCGAGCTGGAGGTCATCGGCATGGACGCCTCCCGGCACCTGATGGAACCGCTGCACCCGCTGCTGGCCGAGCTCGGCGTCACCCCCTCCTACCTGCTGGGGGACCGGCCGGCGGGCGAGACCGTGCTGGTGGCCGGTGCGAAGGTCGCCATCCAGACGCCGCCGATGCGCTCCGGACGGCGCACCATCTTCGTCTCCCTGGACGACGGCAGCCCTGGTGGTCAGATCGACCTCACCTTCTTCGACGACACCCACGAGCAGGCGGCCCACCCGCTGTTCCACCACTTCCTGCTCCTCGCGCGCGGGGCCGTCTCACGCCGCGGCAAGTCCGTCTCGGTCATCGGCACCCACGCCTGGAACCTCCAGGACGTCGCCGACACCCACCGGGACGGCGGCGCCGCCGCCGTCCGAGCCCTCCTCGCCACCGAACCCCGCCCCGATCACTCCGACGGCTACTTCGACGCTCGCTCCGGCGGAGCCGGCACGGGCGGCCGCCCGACCGGATCCGGGGGAGCGGGACGGCTGTGGCACGCCAGCCAGGGGAGCGCCGGATGAACGCGAACGCCCCCACCGAAGTGACGATCCTCCACCTGCGCGTCCACGGAGCCCCGTTCGACACGTACCGTGAACTGTTCACCGTGCTCGGAGACATCACGCCCGTGGTCCAGGCCCTCCCGCCGGACAGCGCACTCCTCGAACTGGCCGGAGCCATCCGGTACTTCGGACAGTCGCCGGCCCAGCTCGCCGACCTGCTCCAGACCCGCCTCGCCGCCCGCTACGGCCTGCTCACCACCGGCGGGATCGGCCCCAACCGCATGCTCGCCACCATGGCCGCCGACGCCGCCGCCCCCGGTACCGTCACCGTGCTGGACGACGACCCCGTCGAGCAGCGTGGATTCCTGCGGACCCGTCCGGTCCGGGAACTGCCGGGTGTCGGACCGGCGCTGGCGCGCTCCTTGGCCAAGTACGGCATCCAGCGGGTCGGAGACCTGGCCGACCTGCCGGTGGCCACCGTCCAGCGCATCGCCGGAGCCTCGACCGGCCGTCTCGTCGACGAACGCGCCCACGGCGTCGACCGGCGCGCCGTCACCCCGGCCGGACCGCCCGCCACCATCACCAGCGGCCACCGCTTCGACCGCGACGTCCTGGACCACGAGCAGATCCGCCGCGCCCTGCTCGCCGCCGCGGGCGACCTCGGCACCCGCCTGCGCGCGGCCGGGCAGACCGCCCGTACCGTCGAGCTCCAGGTCACCTACGCGGACCGCTCCACCAGCACCCGCTCGCGCACCCTGCGCGAACCCACCGCCCACACCCCGATGATCCGGGACGTGCTGTACTCCGCGTTCGCCTCCCTCGGCCTGCAGCGGGCCCGCATCCGGGCGGTCACCGCCCGGACCGGAAACCTGGCCGCCGCCACCGGCGCCGCCGTGCAACTCACCTTCGACCGCCCCACCGAGAGCCGCCGCGCACTGGAACCCGTCCTGGACCGGGTCGCCGGCCGCTTCGGCTCCGCCGCGACGGCCCCGGCCGCCCTGGCAGCCGCGAAGGCCCGCCCCGGCAGCCGGGGCCGTGCTCCGTAGTCGTCCGTACGGGTCACTATGCTGCCGGGATGACCGAACCATCGCCCCCGCCGCTGACCCTGGAAACCGCGAGGGACCTCCAGAGCATGCTCCGGGCCGAGATCGGGCCCGGCCTCAGCGAGCGGGAACTCGACGCGGTCGAGGCACGGTTCGGCTTCACCTTCTCGGCGGACCACAGGATTTTCCTTGCCGCCGGGCTCCCGCACGGATCGCCGAGCTGGCCCGACTGGCGAAACGGCGACCCCGAAGACCTGGCCGCCAGGCTCTCCGGACCGGTCGAGGGCGTGCTCTTCGACGTGGAGCGCAACGGCTTCTGGCACCCGGCCTGGAGCCCGAGGCCGGCGGGTGCATCCGAAGCGCTGCGGATCGCACGGGCCGAGCCGGCGGCCGTCCCGCGGCTGGTCCCCGTCTACAGCCACCGCTACCTGCCCGGCACAGCGGGCGAATGCGGTCACCCCGTGCTGTCCGTCCACCAGACCGACATCATCGTCTACGGCAACGACCTTGCCGACTACATGCGCCACGAGTTCACCGGCCGGGCGAGCGGCCTTCCCGGCCACTCGACCGTCGGCTTCTGGTCGTACTTCGTCCACGGCGGTTCCGGCACCGACGTCGCCCTGCCCACTCCCTTCACCCCCTACGCCGTCAGCGCGCAGGAGGCTGTCGAGTGCCTGCGGATGCTGGCACTGGAGCGACTGATCGGCCGACGGCACTACCCGCACCAGCTGATCGAGGCAGCCCTCACGGCGCTGGTCCTCGATGTCGGAACGGAGTCGCTTCCGCTGCTCGCCGGCCTGTCGCGCACCGAGCACGAGAGCGCCGACGCGCTCTTCGACAAGGTGCTGGCCGAACTGGGGCCGACCGAGGGCCTTCCCGGCGATGACACCGGCATCCCCTGGGAGGCGGCGCGCTGGGAACTCGTACGCTGGTGGCTCCGGCTGATCGTGAACGGGAGTCTGGCCCCCGGAGCCGGCGGCGACGTGATCACGTACGAGGGTTGGGGCGCACTGGCACGACCCCAGTCGCTTCGGCCGCTGGTCGACAAGGCCGACGCCCACAACGGCTGGGAGGCGATCCGGCACGGCACGCGCGAGCAGCTGGCCGGTGAGATCGTCGCGGAGGCCGAGCGTCTGCTCACCGGCCCCTGGCCGCCTCTGGACTGATCGCCATCGGATTCGGAACGCGCACCTGCGGACCGAATGGGCCCGATATCCAGGCCGGCATGCAAAAACACCCCGGAGCCGATTGACGGCCGGGGTGTTTGTCTGCGTATATTTGATGTTTCACATCTTCGCAGAGCGATGACGTGAAGAAGCTTATGAGGACACTGTATCGCGTCAGGAGTGGAATTGTCAACCGAAGAATTCCGGAATGAACAGCAATTCATCACCGCCCTCTACACTCGCCTCGACGACCTGCGTGACCAGGCCGAACGTGCCGTCCAAGTGGCCCTCGGCGCCGCCGGCACCGGGTTTCAGGCGCGGCTGGAGCGGGATGTCCTGGTCGCCGAGCAATCCGGTCTGCTTTCCGCTCTGAACTCCGGCGAGAACGGCCTCTGCTTCGGCCGTCTGGAGTTCTCAGACGGGCGGGACCACCACATCGGCCGTATCGGGATCAGGCAGGACGACAACGAGCGCACCCCCCTCGTACTCGACTGGCGCGCCGATGTCGCACGCCCCTTCTACCTCGCGACCGGCCATTCCCCCATGGGGCTGCGGCGACGCCGCCACATCACCACCCGGGGGCGCGAGGTCACGGCCCTGCACGACGAGATCCTCGATCTCGCCGACACCGAGCGCACGGGACACGAAGGGGCCGACGCGGACGCCGTGCTGCTCTCCGCGCTCGACGCCGCCCGCACCGGCCGGATGCACGACATCGTGCAGACCATCCAGGCCGAACAGGACCGCATCATCCGCTCCACCCACCGGGGGATCCTGGTCGTGGAGGGCGGACCGGGCACCGGCAAGACCGCCGTGGCCCTGCACCGGGCCGCGTACCTCCTCTACGCGCACCGCGAGCTGCTCGCCAAGCGCGGCGTACTGATCGTCGGGCCGAACCCGGCCTTCCTCGGCTACATCGGAGAGGTGCTCCCGGCCCTCGGTGAGACCGGAGTACTGCTCGCCACCCCCGGCGAACTGTTCCCCGGCATCCGCGCGACGGCCGTCGACCGCCCCGGCGCCGCCGCCGTCAAGGGCCGCGCCGCGATGGCCGAGGTCCTCGCGCAGGTCGTGCGCGACCGGCAGGCGCTGCCCGAGACCGTACCGGCGGGCAGCGGCGAGGAGGCCGACCTGGTGCCCGAGGCGGCCCTGGAGATCGACCACGACGACTACGGGACCCTGCTGCTCGACCGGACCATGGCCCACGAGGCCCGGGACCGGGCCCGCGCCACCGGGCTGCCGCACAACCTGGCGCGCCCCTACTTCGCCTTCCGGATCATCGACGCGCTCACCGAACAGCTCGCCGACCGGCTCGGCGCGGACCCCTACGGCGGCCCCAACCTGCTGGGCCCGGACGACATCGCGCAGCTGGGCAAGGAGATCGCGACCAGCGCCGAGGTGCACGCCGCCATCCACACGCTGTGGCCGCCGCTCACGCCCCGCCGACTGATCTCCGACTTCCTCGCCGACCCCACGCACCTCCCGGAACGGGACGCCGAGCTGATCCGCCGTACGACGACGGGCGACGCGGACTGGACTCCGGCCGACGTCGCGCTGCTCGACGAGGCCGCCGAGCTGCTCGGGGTCGACGACACCGCCCGGCGAGCCGCCGAGGAGCGCGAGCGCCTGGAACGCGTCGCCTACGCGCAGGGCGTCCTCGACCTGTCCGCGGGATCGGAGTCGTACGAGTTCGAGGACATGGAGAACGAGTTCCTCGCGGCCCACGACCTCATCGACGCCGAGCGGATGGCGGAGCGGCAGGAGGAGGACGACCACCGCAGCGCCTCCGAACGGGCCGCCGCCGACCGCACCTGGGCCTTCGGTCACGTCATCGTGGACGAGGCGCAGGAGCTGTCCGCGATGGCCTGGCGCCTGCTGATGCGGCGCTGCCCGACCCGCTCCATGACCCTGGTCGGCGACCCGGCCCAGACCGGCGACGAGGCCGGCTGCGGCTCCTGGCAGCAGATCCTGGGCCCCTACGTCGAGGACCGCTGGGAGCTCGTGCGCCTCGGCGTCAACTACCGCACGCCCGCCGAGATCATGGACGTGGCGGCCGCCGTGCTCCGGGCCCGCCACCCCGGCTTCGAACCGCCGAGCTCAATCCGTTCCACCGGCCGGCGCCCCTGGGTGCGTGCGACCGCGGATCCGGTCGCCGCGGTCGCCGAGGCGGTACGGGAAGGGGCCCCGGCCGAGGGCCGGCTCGCGGTGATCGCCCCGCGCCCGCTGCACGAGGCCCTCGCCGCCGCGCTGCCCGGCGTACGCGCGGGGGAGGAGCCCGACCTCACCCGCCCCGTCGTGCTGCTGGAGCCGCGCCAGGCCAAGGGGCTGGAGTTCGACACCGTGATCGTCGTGGAACCGGCGGACCACGAGCCCAGCGATCTCTACGTGGCCCTGACGCGCGCCACCCAGACCCTCGGGGTGGTCCACACCGGGCGCCTTCCGGAGGGCCTGGAGGAGCAGCCGTAGGGAAGCCGTAGGGAAATGGGGTGGCATCGGACGGCGAGGTCCATATCGTGGACGATCATGACGAACTTGATCACCACCCCCGTGGACCCCGGCCTCCTGCGCGGCGCGCTCGACGTGGAACGCACCGCGCACGGCGTGCTGCCCCACCGGCTGCCCGCCCGGGCCCGCGCCCAGTTCCCCGACCCGTACCTCGCCATGGTCGAGGCCCAGCCCTCCGGAGTCCGGCTGGTCTTCCGCACCCGCGCCACCGTCATCGAACTGGACGCGCTCCCCACGAAGACCGCCTACCAGGGCGCACCGGCGCGGCCGGACGGCGTGTACGACCTGCTCGTGGACGGCCGTCCGGCCGGGCAGGGCAGTGTGCCCGGCGGCAACCTCCGTACGGTCGTCGACATGGTCACCCAGGCCTCGGAGTTCACGCCCGGCCCGCCCGGCACCCTGCGGTTCGCCGGGCTGTCGGACGAGACGAAGGACGTGGAGATCTGGCTCCCGCACACGGAGGTGACCGAGCTGATCGCCCTGCGCACCGACGCCCCGGTCGAGCCCGCACCGGACCGCGGTCGCAGGGTCTGGCTGCACCACGGCAGTTCGATCAGCCACGGATCCAACGCCGCGAGCCCGGCCACGACCTGGCCGGCGCTGGCCGCGGGGCTCGGCGGCGTGGAGCTGATCAACCTGGGACTGGGTGGCAACGCCCTGCTCGACCCGTTCACGGCCCGCGCCATGCGGGACACGCCCGCGGACCTGCTCAGCGTCAAGATCGGCATCAACCTGGTCAACACCGACCTGATGCGCCTGCGCGCGTTGGGTCCCGCGGTCCACGGATTCCTCGACACGCTGCGCGAAGGACATCCGACCACACCGCTGCTGGTCGTCTCCTCCGTCCTGTGTCCCATCCAGGAGGACACCCCGGGCCCCATCGCGCCGGACTTCAGCAGCGGGAGGCTGGGCTTCCGGGCCCTGGGCGACCCGGCGGAGGTCCCGGCCGGACGGCTCACGCTGTCCGTCGTCCGGGAGGAGCTCTCCCGCATCACCGCGCAGCGGGCGGCCCAGGACCCGAACCTGCACTACCTCGACGGCCGCGCCCTCTACGGCGAAGCCGACTTCGCCGAACTGCCGCTGCCCGACGACGTGCACCCGGACCCCGCCGCCCACCGCCGGATCGGCGAGCGCTTCGCGGAGCTCGCCTTCGGCGAGGGTGGGGCGTTCGCGCCCCGAAACCCGCTACAACCTGGATCGTGATCAGGAAGATGAGGGCCCGCGGGCCGTCCGTACTCGCCGCCGCCGCATGCGCGGCCGCCTTGCTCGCCCTGCCCCCGGCGGCGGCTCCGGCGCATCCGGCCGAGGTGGCGCCCCGTACCGGCTTCGAGGCCGCGTACGGGGGCCGGTGGACCACCGGTCCCAGGAGCGGGAGTTCCTCGACACCCTCGACCGGGACCACGAGGCGGCCCGGTCCGGCTGGGCGGCGCGGACAACGCCCCCGCGACCGACGCGGAGGTCCTGGGCGATCCACCCTGCGGCTACCGCCTCACGCCGTCGCGGTACGCCGAGGTCGCCGACCGGCTCGCACTCCACGGCGTACGCGTCACACGTGCGGGTGCAGGGGCGGAGGTGTTCGTTGCGCTGCTCCTCGACGGCCGGGCCCGCGACCGGCTCGCGGTCGGCGAGCCGGTCGCGGACTGCCGATCCTGACGGGGCGTCGAACGGCACAAGTGCGCTGGTCATCCAGGTGGTGTGAGCTATGTTGGGACGGGATCGGTGCGAGAGGGAGGACCGTCGGTGTCATCGGGGCAGAAGGCGCGGGCACAAGCGGCCGCGATCACGCCGAGCGGGCAGGCGGCCGATCACGAGCGGGTCCCGGTCGACCGGGTCCAGGCGCTCTTCGACGGGCATCCCCTCTCTCCCGGACAGCGCCGGATCGCCCAGTACCTGGTCGACCACCTCACGGAGGCGGCGTTCCTCTCCATCACCGAACTCGCCGAGCGGGCCGGTGTGAGCCAGCCGTCCGTGACCCGGTTCGCGGCCTCCCTCGGCTTCAGCGGCTACCCGGCCCTGCGCGAGGTGCTCCAGCCGATCGCGCTCAGCGCGGTGGCCGGTTCCCCGGACGGCCGCGAGCAGACCCGCCGCAACGAGCTCCAGGCGGCCGTCGACGCCGAGATCGAGAACCTGGAGAACCTGCGTCGGCTCTTCGCCGACACCAACCAGGTGCTCGACATCGGCCGCGAGCTGGCCCGGTCGGTGCCGTTGACCGTTCTGGGGCTGCGGATCTCCGTCTCCCTGGCGGAGTACTTCGCCTACGCGGCCCGCCGCATCCACCCCGACGTGCGCCTGGTGACCGGCGGCGGCAGCGTCGCCTACGACGCGCTGTTGCAGGCCCGTGCGGCGGGCGGCAGCTGGGTGCTGGCCTTCGCCATGCCCCGGCACGCCAAGGAGACCCTGGCGGCGCTGCGGGTCGCCCGCCGTGCCGGACTGCGGATCGCGCTGATCACGGACCGCACGCTGGGACCGCTGGTGGACGAGGCCGACGTGGCGCTGACGGCCGGCACCGGCTCACGACTGGTCTTCGACTCCTACGCGGCGCCGGGCATCCTCTCCGCAGCACTACTCCAGGCCATGGCCGACGCCGAACCCGAGCGGACGCAGGCGCGGCTCGAAGGCTACGAGCAGGCCGCTGACCAGCACGGATTCTTCCTCTAGGGCCGATCGTGGGGTCGATCCGGCCAATGTATTCAGGCCATCTGCGGGCATGAATATTTTCATACCCTTGCCTACTCCACGGTATATATGTTTACTGATGGCGGCGCGGTCATCCGTCAAGATGCCAGGGAGAGCGACCCCACGCTTTCTCGGAGCAGACACCCGGCGTGACGTTCCTCCTCCTCACGCCCCGCCAGGTGTCGCGTCCGGCTTCCGGATTTCCGGAGCGCCTTTTGCGGCCTCGGCCAACCCCTGGGCCGAGGCCGCCGCAGACCCCTCATGGACACCTCCCGATCAGAGCTCTACACCCTGTGGAAGCGGCAAGAATGTCTCAGACGGCACTCATCACGCGCAGCCCGGACTGGCCCCTCCAGGTCAAGCGCCCCGGGAACCACGACTGGGAACGCACGGCCGTCCGCTGGCTGCGCGACCTGCTGCCGGCCCGCTACGCCGGCTACGTGACCTTGACCCGCAGTCCCGTACTCCTCGCCCGCCACGCGCAGTTGCAGGTGCAGCACGAGATGCGGGCCGTACGCGTGGCGTTGCAGACCAGCCGGGCCGAACTCCCCTCCCTCGGGGTGGCCGACGTGGTCATCGAGAACTCGATCAGGATGTACGCCGTCGAGCTCGAACAGCTGGCCCGCCTGGCCCGCGGCATCCGCCTCGTCACCGACGCCCTCAGCCAGGCGGCGGCCGCCAGGCGGTAGCGTCTCGGCTACTCGGGGCGCCGTACCGCGGCCACGGCCTCGTCGTAGAGCGCGAGCGGATCGGCCGCTCCACCGCCGCGGATCCAGACCTCCGTGGCGGTGTCCGCGCAGGCGAAGACGGCCGCGATGACGGCCATCGCGCGCGCGTCGGGGACCGGACCGCTGTCCAGGCCCATCCGCTTCTCCACGCCGGGCAGCAGCAGTTCGCGCCAGTGCAGCCGCTTCTCCACGTAACGCGCCCTGAGCGAAGGCGTGGTGAAGATGAGCGTGGTGATCTCCAGGACCCGTTCGGGGGTGTGGTCGGCGACGAGGATCGCCGCGAGACCGGCCCGCAGCGCGTCCCAGGCCGAAGTGGATTCGGGCTGGGCGTCGACGGTCGCCCTGAGCAGCTCGCCCAGGGAGTCCTGGTCGCCGCAGACCATGTCCTCCTTGGTGCCGAAGTAGCGGAAGAGCGAACGCTGGGAGATGCCCGCCTCGGCGGCGATGCGGGCGATCGTCGTGTCCTCGTACCCCTGCTCGGCGAAGAGCCGCATCGCCGTGTCGAGGATGCCCTCGATCGCCGCCTGTCTGGAACGGTCCCACAAAGTCGGCGGCGCCTGGCTCTTCCCCATGCGGCCCAGCATATCCAGCCGACCACCACTTTGGCGGTCGCTGACTGCTTGGCAGTCACTGCCAGGTACGCGTACGGTGGCCGCGCACGGGGACGCACGCCACCACACGAACGGGAGACGCGCCATGAACGCGGTCGACTACCGGGGCCAGACCACGCTGATCACCGGCGCCAGCTCGGGTCTCGGGGAGGAGTTCGCCCGCCGGCTGGCCGCGCGGGGCTCCGACCTCGTCCTGGTCGCCCGCCGCGAGGACCGCCTGCGCAAACTGGCCGAGGAGCTCTCGGCGGCCCACGGGATCGAGGCCGTGATCCTGCCCATGGACCTCGGCGCGGACCGGGTCGGCGAGGTGCTCTCCGAGGAGCTCGACCGGCTCGGCATTACGGTCACCAGCGTGATCAACAACGCCGGGTTCGGCACCTTCGGGCCGCTCCACCTGGAGGATCCCGCGCGGCTGCGCCAGGAACTCGCCGTCAACGTGGGCGCGGTGGTCGACATCAGCCGCGCCTTCATCGGGCGGCTGCGCACCCACGGCAAGGGGGTGCTCGTCAACGTCGCGAGCATGGGCGCCTACCAGCCCGTGCCCCACATGGCCGTCTACGGCGCCACCAAGGCCTTCGTGCTGAGCTTCACCGAAGCGCTCTGGTACGAATCCCGGGGCACCGGACTGCGCGTGCTCGCGCTCTCTCCCGGCGCGACGACCACCGAGTTCTTCGACGTCATCGGCACGCGCGAGGTGAACGGCGGCACCAGGTTCCAGACCTGCGAGGAAGTGGTCCGCACGACCCTCAGGACCCTCGACCGCAAGAACCCCGGCCCGAGCGTGATCTCCGGCGCCCTCAACCGGATGATGGCCGTCGGCGGCCGCCTCCTGAGCCGCCGCCAAATGGTCAGGTCGGTGGGCCGCCTCATGCCCGCACCCGACGGCGAGGGCGCGAAGGCCCCCGCCGCCTGAGATCAGCCGATGGTGGTGAGGCCGGCCAGCTGCTCCGCGATCACCTCGGCGGAGGGGAACCGCATGCCCAGCGTCGAGACGTGCTTCCAGTGCAGGGTGCCGTCCGGAGCGATGACGAAGACGGCCCGGCGCAGGCCGATCACGGGCGCCGCGATGCCTAGCGCGCGGGCCACCTCGCGGTCGGTGTCGGCGAGCAGCGGCATCCGCAGACCGCGGGCCCGCGCGAACTCCTCATGGCTGTCGACGCCCTGCGGGCTGATGCCCCACACCTGCGCCCCGCACGCGCCGAGTGCTTCCAGCCCGTCGGAGTAGGAGCACAACTGCGCCGTGCACACGGGGGTGTTGTCGCCCGGGTAGAAGGCGAGAACGACCGGGTTCCCGCGCTGCCCGCCGAGCGTGTACTCGCCGCGGACGAAGGTGTCTTCGGTGAGCTGACCGCCGGGGAGCGAGAAATCGCCCACGACTTCGCCCACGGCCGGGATTCGGGTCACGATGGCCGTACCTCTCTGTCGGTGAAGGCCGTACGGTACCCCGGTCGCGCTGACTTCGGTTCAGCGGCGGTGCATCGTGTGCAAGGCCTCCAGGAGGACCCGGGGATCGTGGCCGCCCTTGTAGACGGGCGGCGGCTGCCGGTCCAGGTGGAGCAGCCCCGCCACGGCGGTCCAGGCGGTGCGGACCGAGTACTCGACGGTGAACACCACGTCGTCCGGGACCTCGGCGTACTGCCCGATGAAGGCAAGGTTGGTGGAGCCCGCCGGGACGACATCGGGCCGGTCCCCGCCCTTGCGGACCAGGAACTGGCTGGTGATGTAGGGCATCAGCGCCGGCCGCACGACGGAGGATTCCAGGATCTGCTCGCTCTGCGCGAGGCGCAGGTGCCCGAGCACCTCCGTCAGGATCTCGCGGCCCGTGCACTCGGCCATCGTCTTGCCGACGTGGTCGCCCGCCTTGTCGGGGAAGAGCGCGTAGCCCCACCAGACGAAGGTGCCGTCGGGCTGCTCGTGGAAGTGCGGCTGGTGGTTGAGGACGATGGTCAGCAGCCAGCCGGAGTCCTTGAAGGTGATCAGCCCGCCCTTTCCGGCCTCGCTGCCGGAGAATTCCTCCATGGCCTTGAAGAACACCGGGTCCTGGCTGGTCACGGTGAAGGATCCCCACGTGGAGTCCGCGACGGAGGAGTCGAACACGGAAGGGTCGCCGAGGCGTCCGGGGCGTTTGGCCGCCAGGGTCTGCCACAGGCGCCACGAGGCATCGGGCGCGGAGGTGTCCAGTACGGCGGGGGTGTCGGTGGTGCCCAGCGTCGAGTTCGCGGTCATCGAACCGTTGGTGACGAACACCAGGTCCCCGGGCGCCACGGGGATCCGCTCGGCGGCGCCCTCGCGCGTACAGGCCAGGGCGCTGACGGTGATCCCGTCGCCTTCGGCCAACTCCACGTCCGTCACCGTGGTGTTCATCGAGAACGAGACGCCCTTCTCGCGCAGCCACGACTGGAGCGGACGCACGATCGAGTCGTACTGGTTGAAGCGGGTGCGGTAGATGCCCGACATGGTGTCGAAGGTCTTGAACAGGTGGACGAACCGGTTGAGGTAGCGGCGGAACTCGATCGCCGAGTGCCACGGCTCGAAGGCGAAGGTCGTGCACCACATGTACCAGAAGTTGGTGGTGAAGAACTCCGGCGTGAAGCAGTCCGAGATGCGCTTGCCGTCGAGACGGGACTCGGGGGTGGCCACGCACGCGACGAGATCGAGCCGGTCGCGCTCGGAGAACCCCATCGAACGGGTGTCGACCCGGTGCCCGGCCGCGTCGACCAGGCGGGCCTTGTCGTTCCAGGCGAAGTCCTCGTGGAAGGCGAAGGTGTCATCGGTGACCGAGGTGCCCGGCGCGTCCAGGGAGGGGATCGAGCGGAGCAGGTCGTAGGTGCACTCGAAGTGCAGCTCGAACATCCGCCCGCCGCGCATGGTGTAGCCGCTCTCGGGGTCTCCGGAGGCGTCCAGACTGCCGCCGGTACGGTCCTGGGCCTCCAGGACGGTGATGTCCGCGCCCGCGAACTTCCCCTCCCGGATCAGCAGCGCGGCCGCCGACAGAGAAGCGATCCCCGCACCCACCAGATAGGCCTTCGCCACGACACGTCTCCTCAGCCCGGCCGCCCCGGCCCCGGTCGGCCGCACGGTCACCCCGCCAGCCCACCACCCCCCGCGGCCCGTCGCGACCCGGGTGCGCCATTGGACTGTGGGGTCCCCCTGCAGTCGGGGCCCAGCGGCGCTCGACCAAGATCACGTAGGCTTTGTGCCCATGTTCAAGTGGTGGAACTCATTACCGACCGAGGGGGCGACAGCGGTGCAGACCGGATCCGTTCGCGAGCGCGGGGGCGCGGCTGCCGTTCCCGGCCCGACGCCCCGTAGGACCGACCTCGGCTGGGACTTCGTCCGGCAGGATGCGTCAGGGGGTGGTGCATCCGCATCGTGAGATGCGATTCCACGGACACGTGGCCCCGTGCAAGACTCCTCCCATGCTGCGCCAGCTGATTATTAGCGCCGGCGTGCCGGCACCGAGCTGACCGGGCGATCGCCCTAGAGCTCACCGCCCGCACGCAGACCTCTCGCATCCGCGAGGGGTCTTCTTGCTTTCCGGGCCCACTCGGTCCCCGTTGATGCCCCCCGATCCCGATCTCCGAGCCCCCCGCACAGGACAGGAGCCTCCACTCATGACCCTCAGCGCTGTTCTCCCCGCCGCCGACACCGTGCGCGCCGTCCCCGGTGCCGCCTCCGTCGCCGGAGCCGCCTCCACCGGCTGCCACACGCTGACCGTCACCGTCCGGGACGGGGGCCACGCCCTCACGCGCATCTCCGCGATGCTCAACAACCTGTCCGTCAGGGCGCTGTCCTACCGGGCCGCCGACAGCGGCGGCTTCGCCGTGTGCGAGATCGTCGTACCCGCCGCCGACTCGCCCCGCGCCCAGGCCAAACTCCTGCGCTGCGTGGAGATCGTCGAGCTCACGGCACACCCGGCCGCCTGAACCCCGGACCGGCCGGCCGCGATTGCGGCTCGCCCGCACGGGTGGACTCCGGGCTCGCCTTCATGCTCGTCACCGCCTCCGCCTCCAACGGGAGGGCCGACGACGCCGCGCGCTCGGAGGCCCACGCGCTGGACCACCTCGCCGAAGTGGCCGACTACGCGCCCCCAGCGCTGCGTCAGCGACTGCGCGGTGACGCGGTCTGCTACGCGCGGGCCGTCCAGCACGAGGAATGGCCGGCCATGGCCGAGGGCAAGGGCTCCTCGGTCCCCAGCGTGTGGAGCGGGGACTTCCGCGCGGGCTTCAAGGAACTCGGCAACAACAGCCCCCTCTTCGGACTGCTGGTCAACGCGGACAATCAGCGCTCCCTGGGCCGGCAGGCCAGGATGGCCGAATCCACCGCGACGATCCCGGGCCTGATCTACAGGTTCATGCTGGTGACCATGGCCGTCACGGTGATCGGCCTCGGCCTGTGCCTGCCCCGCAGCGACAAACAGGGGGGCCGCTCGCCGTCCTGATCGTCGTCACCGCCCTGCTGACGACGACCCTGCTCATCATCCGCGACGTGGACCGCCCCTTCGCCGGTGTGATCGTCGTGAAGGCCACTCAGATGGCGGAGACCGAGCAGGAGTCGACCCGGGACTTCCTGGCCGACTACAAGGCGGACCAACTGCCCTGCGACGACCGGGGCCACCCCGCCCCCGGCCACCACCGGTAGCCTCACCGCGCCACGGGCGAGGACCCTCCCTCCACCACCCGCCGGGGTGCGCCCGTGCCGTCCGCGGGGACCGTCCAGATGTCGCTCGCGCGGCCGTCCGTGCCCGGGAGGGCGTAGGCCACCGTGCCGTCGTCCGTCCAGGAGGCCTGGTCGTCGACGCTCCGCGTCTCCGCGAGCGGGGTCTCGTGCATGGTCGCCAGGTCCAGGACGTACAGCCGCCACGGCGCCGCCGGGTCCTCGGACACCTTCTTCTTGAAGGCGATCCGGGTGTTGTCGGGAGACAGGGAGGGGCATTCGACGTTCTCCCGCAGCGCCTTCGCCGACCAGTCCTTCATGTTCCCCTCGACCAGGTACGTGTGCCCCTTGCTGGAGACCGTCGCGTAGAAGCGGCTGTCGTCGCGGGCGAAGCTCACCCCCCAGTAGTTGAGGTCGGGGGCGTGGTAGCGGGCCCCGTCGATGGTGAGGGGGATCTCCTCGATGGACTTGACGAGGTATCCGGTCCGCAGGTCGAGCACGGCCGTCCTGGTGGAGAACGCCGTGGTGGCGTAGGAGTCGCCGGTCGCGAACACCGTCCACGCCAGCATCTGCCCGGAGGCGGAGACCCGGGCCCGGGTCGGGATGCCCGGCACGGTGACCCGGCGCACCTCGCGCAGCTGCTGGTCGAGGACGATCGCGTACGTCTTCGGCAGCACCCCCGGCTCCGCGCGCAGGCACAGTGCGGTGGGCCCGGCGGTGTGGAACCGGTCGCAGACGGGGCCGCCGGGGATCCGGGACCCGCCGGGGGCGGACGCGGGGCCGGTGGAGCCGGCCGAGGCCGTCGGCAGCGGCTGGTGGCTGATGCGCCCCGTGGCGGAGTCCCGGAAGTACAGGGCCGAACCGCCGAGGGCGAAGGAGGTGTCGGCGGCGCCGCGCGAGAGGTCCGAGCGGTGTCCCGCGTGCACGGTGTAGCCGATGGACCCGCCCGCGAGGAGCACCACCGCGGCCGCCACGAGGGCGGTACGGGTCCGCCGGCCCGGCGAACGGCCCACGGATCTCGGGAACCTGACAGTCATCCGGTGCGCCTCTCGGGGGAGTGGGTACGGGGTCGGTCGCCGGGCGGGTCCTGGGGGCCGGGGCTCGGGCCGCCCGGCGGAACGCGGGGCAGCAGGGCCCAGCCGCCGGCCAGCGCGGCGAGCAGCGCCGCCACCGCCGCCCACAGCGCGTGGCCCGGCCCCCACACCGTCCACGCGGCTCCGAAGCCCGCCGCGGCGAGCATCC
Source organism: Streptomyces sp. GL_140 (assembly GCF_057834465.1). Lineage (NCBI taxonomy): Bacteria > Bacillati > Actinomycetota > Actinomycetes > Kitasatosporales > Streptomycetaceae > Streptomyces > Streptomyces sp. GL_140. Next base: position 485,790 of record NZ_CM174404.1, on the reverse strand, counting down.
GGGCCACCGCCTGGCCGGTCTGCAGCAGGGCGAGCCCGCCCGCCCTGCCCTCGGCCGGAAGCACGGGCCCGGCGAGGGCCATCAGCACCCCGTCGGTGGTGGCGTAGAAGACTCCGAGCAGCACGAGGACCGGCACCAGGAGCAGTGCGGCCGGTCCGCGGTCCGGGGCGAGCAGGGCCCCGTAGGCGCCGAGCAGGGCGAGGTGTCCGTACAGGAACGGCAGCCTGCGCCCGATCCGGTCCGCGATCCGGCCCGCCGGGACGGCGAGCAGCAGGTACGTGGCCGCTGCGCCGAGCGGGAGCAGCGGGAACCAGGCGGCGGACAGGCCCAGCCGGCGTTGGAGCAGGAGGTAGACGAAGGCGTCGCCGATGGTGGCGGCGCCGAGCAGGGCGGCGGCCGCGAGGATCCGCCGGAAGGCGGGGTCGCGCAGGGCGCGGAACGGGGTCCCGGTACGCGGAACCGGCTGCGGAGCCGGCTGCGGGGCAGGGCGCGGAGCAGGGCTCGGCGGCAGCGCGGCCGGATGCCGGTCCCCGGGAACGTAGAGCACGAGCAGCAGGACGCCGAGCAGGCCGACGCAGAAGCTGACGACGAACACCGCGTCGTACGCGCCGGCGCTCGCCCAGAGCAGGGCGAACGCGGCCAGCGGGCCGAGCAGGGCGCCGGTGGTGTCCATGGCCCGGTGCACGCCGAAGGACCGGCCGAGGTCGTCGGGGTGGCTGCTCAGGGTGATCAGCGCGTCCCGGGGAGCCGTCCGGATGCCCTTGCCGACCCGGTCGGTGGCCAGCGCCGCCGCGATCCCGCCGGTGGCGCCGCCCGCGAGCAGCAGGCCGAGCCGGGAGCAGGCCGAAAGGGCGTAGCCGAGGCCCGCCACCCGCTTGTGCCGGTGGCCGCGGTCGGCGAAGTGGCCGCCGAGCAGCCGTACGAGGGCGGCCGCGCCGTTCAGCAGGCCGTCCAGGAAGCCGAATTGGAGGGGGGAGAGACCAAGTCCGAGGACGAGGTAGAGCGGTAGCACCGCGGTGACCATCTCGGAGGAGATGTCGGTGACGAGGCTTACCGCGCCGAGTGCCAGGATGGTGCCGGGGAGGCGCCGGCCCGCCCCTTCGGAAAGGGACGGGACCGGCGTGTCCCGGCGGCCTGTGGTCGCCAGGTACATCAGTGGCAGGTGTACTTCGGGCTGGTGTCCTGGGTCTTGCCCGCGGTGTCCACGTAGCTCCAGCTGTAGCCGGTGTCCGTGAAGTCCAGCTTCAGGACGCCGTACTGACCGCTGATCCGCTTCTGGCTGTTGGGCTGGACGTTCTCGATGGGATACGGCTCGGCGCCGCCCATGCCGCCGACGATCTCGACGATCCCGTCCGAGACCGCCTTGCCGTCGGGGTTCTGCGGGGCGAACCGTTCGTAGTGGTGGTCGTGCCCGTTCAGCACGAGATCGGCCTTGGCGCCGTACAGGATGTTCCAGACCGGCTTGCTGACCGGGTCGTTGCCGTGACCGCCCGAGGAGTACAGCGGGTGGTGCCAGTACGCGGCGATGCAGGACTTGCCGTTCGCGGCGAGGTCGGCCTTGAGCCAGTCGATCTGGGCCTTCTGGTCGAAGGAGTTGGAGTCGAGGGCGATGAAGTGCCAATTGCCTTCGTCGAAGCTGTAGTAGCTCTTGCCCTGGGGGTAGGCGACGGCCCCGAAGTACGACTTGTAGCCGGCCAGGGAGCCCGCCGGGTCGTACGTCTCGTGGTTGCCCGGAATCGGGTGCGTCTTGTCCTTGAAGGCGCCCCAGCTCTTGTCGTAGTAGGCGCGGTAGTCGGCGATCCGGGCGTCGTCGTACTGGTTGTCGCCCATCGTCAGATAGAACTTCGGGTTGATCTTCTGGGCCTGCGCGGCGGTCTTGGGGTGGGCGCAGCCGCTGTCGGAGGCGGTGCACTGGGCGGCGATGTCGCCGGCGGCCACCACGGTGAAGGCGCCGGTAGGCGGGGGCGTACCGCCGTCGAGGGTGCCGTACACCTCGACCTCGTGCAGCGAGTAGCCGTAGGCGGTGCCGCGTGCGGTTCCGTACACGCGCAGGTAGCGGCCCTTGCCGGACAGGCCCGTCCAGTCGTCGGAGCCGCCGTTGCCGGCGGTCTCGTTGGCCAGCCGGGTCCAGGTGGTGTTGTCGGCGGAGATCTCGACCCGGTACACCTTCGCGTACGCGGCCTCCCAGCTGAGCCGCACGCGCGTCACGTCGGCGGTGGCACCGAGGTCCACCCGGATCCACTGCGGGTCCTTGCCCTCCACGCTCGCCCAGCGGGTGGCGGCGTCACCGTCGAAGGCGTTCTGCGCGCCGAAGCCGGAACCTTCGGTGGAGGAGGCCGTGGCGGGCTTGCCACGGGAGATGAGGGGGTCGGCGGCGGCGCCGGCCCGTTCGGGGTAGGCGAGCAGCAGGCCGCCGACCAGGAGGAGCACGGCGGCGATGACCACGCCCACCGTGCGGGGCGATGTGGCGGTACTGGGTGGAGCTTGGGTGTTCAGGCGCATTCCTGACTCCCTGGCCTCGGGGGGGGTGGCGAGAGCTGGCACCGGTACGTGACCCCGCGACCCCGCGCGCGTGCGGGCAGGGCGGGACGGTGTCACAGCGGCCGGGTCAGAGCTCTCGCTGAGCGCGTCACGCCCACAGGATCGGGGCACCGCGCCAAGCCGCCGAGCGGGATGCTAGCAAACAGGAAACTTTCCTACCAGTCATTCGACGGCCCTCTGCGATACGCCCCGACCGCCCTCGGGACTGCCCTCCGGGAGGCCTTCCGGCCGGGCCCCCGGACGCCGCCCGGTGGGGGCCGCGTGGCTGGTGGGGAGTGCGGCCGACGTGGTCCGGCACGGGCGGGGCGGCGGGTTCGTGGGCCGTACACTGGGCGCATGAGTCGCATGGGTGCTGAGAGCGAGAGCCTGCGGGCCGCCTCGGCGCCGCGCCCGGCCGCCGTCATGGCCGGTCGGGGTGGGCTGACCGGCTGTTCCGGTCCGGCGACCGCCGTCGCCTCCGAGGCCCCCGAGCCCACCCTCTGCGCCCTGCACGGCCACGGCTAGCTGTAGATCGTCCAGTACCGCGGGGCCGCTCCGCGCGGCCGTTTCAGCGTGCCCGTGCAGCGGCGGGCGGCGCCGGGAGATCTCCCGCTGACCGGCGAACCGCCGGGCATTCGCCCCATGTGACGGACCGTCCGACCCGGTCCCTCCTTTCTCCTCCCTTCCCCCGAGGCACCAAGGCTCCGCCCGCCGAGCGCGTCCAGTCGCGTCCCCCTCGCCGAGCAGCCTGTTCCACGTCACCACCGCAGCCACCGGCATGCCGCCGCCGCTGCAGTCCGGCGACGGTCGCGCGACCGGGCCGCGCGCCCAGTTCGAAGGGATCACCGTGAAGCTCAGCGACATGCTGGCCGGGCACGACCACGAAGTACTCCGAGGCGACGCCGAAGTGCTCGTCACCGCCGGAACGACCTTCGACGTCCACCGGGTCACCTCGGGCTCCCTGTTCATCGCGGTACCGGGACATCGGGAGGGCGGCCCCGAGTCCGTCGCGGCGGCCATCGCACGAGGCGCCGTAGCGGTGCTCCTCGAGAGCGGAGCGCCGGAACTTCCGGCACCGCTACGGGCGTCCGGCCCCGGAGTCTGCCTGGTCCGGGTGCCGGACACCCGCAAGGCCGCCGCGATCGCCTCCTCCCACTACTACGGAGAACCGGGCCGCCGGATGGACATGGTGGCGATCACCGGTACCAACGGGAAGACCTCGGTCTCGTACATGGTCGAATCCGTGCTGCGGATCGCCGAGGGCGCGAGGGTCGGAGTCATCGGGACGGCCGGCAGCCGGATCGGCGACGAGCTGATCCCGATGCCGCCCTCGGTCCTGACCACCCCGGAATCACCCGACCTGCAGTACCTGCTCGCGTGCATGCGCGACCGGGAGGTCTCCGGCGTGGTGCTGGAGGCGACCTCGATGGCACTCCTCACCCACCGGGTGGACCGGGCGTTCATCGACGTCGGGGTCTTCACCAACCTCACCCAGGACCATCTGGACGACCACGGCACGATGGCGAACTACCGGGACGCCAAACTCCGCCTGTTCCAGGGACTGTGCCGCCGCGCCGTCGTCAACGCCGACGACCCCGTCGGCGCCACGATCCCGGCGATGATGCCGGGCGCGGTGACCACGTACGCCCTCGACGCCGAGGCGGACTACCGGGCGACCGGCATCGTCATGGACGCCTCGGGCACACGGTTCACCCTGCACCACGGCGGCCGCGCGTACCCGGCGTCGATCCCCGTCCCCGGCCGGTACTCGGTGGCCAACGCCCTCGCCACCGTGGCGGCCTGCCACACCCTGGGCCACGACCTGGCCGGGCTGGTCGCGGCGCTGGAGCGGATGCCCCCGATCCCGGGCCGCTTCGAACGCTTCGAAACCCCTGACAAGACCTCCGTGATCGTGGACTACGCGCACTCTCCCGACTCCCTGCGCAACGTCCTGACCACGATCCGGGGCTTCGCCACCGGCCGGGTCGTCACCGTCTTCGGCTGCGGTGGGGACCGCGACACGACCAAGCGCGCCGAAATGGGCGAGATCGCCGGAACCCACTCCGATCTCTGCGTCCTCACCTCGGACAACCCGCGTACCGAGGACCCCGAGGCCATCCTCGACCAGATCACACCCGGCCTCGCCGCGACCGGCACGCCCTTCGCGCGCTTCGCCGACCGCCGCCTCGCCATCGCCTACGCCCTGGCCTCCGCCGGGCCGGACGACATCGTCCTGGTCGCGGGGAAGGGCAGCGAACCGCACCAGATCGTCGGCGAGGAACTCATCCCGTTCAGCGACATGGCGACGGTCCGCGAACTCGCCGGCGCCTGACCCGGCCCGGCGGGTGCGCGGGCCGCCCGGGCGGCGTCAGCACTGCCACAGGAAGGCGGCCCGCGCGCAGGGGGCGCAGGCGAAGGCGTACGCACTGCCGCCACCGCCGAAGTTCATGGCCGTGGCGGGATCGGGCCCCTCCTCCAGCTGCGCGACCAGGTCCATGGGGCGGGCGCAGTCCGGGCACGGGGGCGTTTCGTCGCCCTGGAGCCAGTCGGGCGCTCCGCCGAGCTGCCCCAGGACGTCCCGCGGACCGTTCCCGCCCCGGTCGGCCCATTCCTGGCGCGCGCCGCGGTAGTCGGCGGACTCCATCACCACCAGGGCCACAGAGTTGACGGCCCCCAGGACGAAGCCGTCCTTATCCTCGTTCTCCTTCGGCTCCGGCACCGGCATCGGGTGCAGGGCTCCGGCGGGGAACAGGAGGGCGCGGTTGCCGCCCTCCGTCGGACTCCACTCCTCGCACCCGCCGGGATCGTTCTGGCACATGAACACCGCCATGACGAGCCCGGCCGGGGCGTCGCCCGCGGTGACCGGGCGGCCCCGGTCGTCCAGGACGATCTGCGTCAGGAACCGCATCGGCCCCCCGCAGGTCGCGCAGCCGGGCCAGGCCGTCCCCGCCGGGGCGAGCGGATTGCCTCCGGTGCGCGTCACCGGGGCATCGGGCTCGCCAGGTCCCGCGTACGTCATCAGCGTCGTCGTCATGGACCGACCCTACGACGGTTGCGCGGGCGCGGCCTTCAGGAGATCGCGTACCACTGGCTGGCCCAGCCGGTGTTGATCGTGCTCGTCGACTGTTCCGCGAGGTTCACGGTCGCCGGCAGGGAGCTCTGGCCCGTCAGGACCGTGCTGTAGCGCAGGTTCGGCGGGGTCAGGCCCGCGTTCACCGAGATTCCGGCGCCGGTGGACTTGAAGGTGAGGGCGTTGGTCGCCCAGTTGCCGTTCAGCAGGAGGGCGACGAAGTAGGTGCCGGGAGCGGCGGTGAACGACTTGGCCAGGGGCAGCGGTTTGGCGATCGCGTCGGTCATCAGCTGCGGCGAGACGTCCGCGGTGGACGCGCGCAGGGCGCCGCCCGCGTCGTAGACCCCGAGGTAGCAGTTGGCCAGCTGGGCGTTCGGGTCGATGCCGGCCAGCCCCAGCCAGACGTTGGACCAGGTGATCTGCTCGCGCAGCACGATCCGCACCAGGGTGACCCGGCCGCCCACCCCCGCCGCGCTCTGGGCGGTGACGTGCCCCGCGTCGTTGGGATCACCGGTCCAGGCCAGAAGGTTCTGGTCCTGCGGCCGGGGCCCCTCGAACCCGGAGCCACCGCCCGGCGCGGCAGGCGTCGCGGGAGCGGGAACGTGAACGGCGCTGCTGCTCCCCTTCGGCTGCGGGCTCCCGCCGGACGAGGAGCAGCCCGCCAGGACCAGCGACGCCGCGAGCACGGTGGCGAGGGCGGTCGAGACGGTGGTGGTACGGGTGTGCATGGTCCCCCCATGAGGTGCGGATGTGCCGAGGAGGACATGGTCACACGGGCCGCCCGGCAGCATCGCGGGGGTCTGGCGGGACCGCCGGACCCCCACTTCCGGGAAACCGTTCCGGCCTTTCGGGAACTGGATTACCTTGATCCGCGTTGCCGAACCGGGAGGGGTACCCATGGCCCAGAACGAGGCTCTGCACGAACAGCCGACCGCGCCGGTCAACGCGCTGGCCGCTCAGCGCGGCCTCGGAGACTGGGTGGACACCTACGCCTCCAAGCAGGGCTGGACGTACAGGATGTGGCGGGACTGGCGGCTGTACGTCTACGGGGGCGGCGTGGTCGTCACGGGACGCGACGGTTTCGACGCCGTCTACGACTGGGGGACCACCCGGGTCGTGGAATACCGCCGCAGGGTCAACGGCTCACTGGTGGACGCCCGTTACACCCTGATCGACCCGCGAGGCAGCGCCCTGAACATCGGGCCGGGCAGCCGGGCCCTGCTGAAAAAGGAGAAACGGAGCCTCGGCATCACCGAGCTGGTGAGCGGCGCACCGTTCCTCTACCCCGGCGACTGGGGCGACTACATCCAGCGCAACGTCACCCGCGCCCAGCTGTCGGGGACGGTCGCGCGCATCGGAGGCGGCGAGACGGTGGAGTTCGGCCCGTACAAGGCCGACCGGTACGGCCTGACGGGCAGGAAGCAGACGGCCGCCTGGACGAAGATCGTCGACTTCGACGTGAGCTACGGAATGCTGTCCCTGCGGGGCGCCGACAAGCGGAACGTCGTGGACCTCGAATACACCCACTACATCCCCAACGTGAACCTGTTCCTCAACCTGTGCCAGCACCTGATGGGCAGAACTTCCTGAGAATCGGCGCCGTCCTCGGCGGGGCGCCCGCCGCCGCGCCCCCCATACCTCCGTTCGGGTGAACCGCGTGGCCCCGGGCCCGCCGAATGCGGGGCGGTGGGGGGTTCCGTACGTGTACCCATGGAGGTACAGGTGAGGGGCTCCTACGCGGGTACCTCGCGCCCTGGACCGCACCGCAGGAGGAACGCATGCTCGGCACCGACTACCGCACCGGCTCGCCCAACTGGATCGACCTCGGCAGCCCCGACATCCCCCGGGCCGCTGCCTTCTACCGGGCGGTGTTCGGCTGGGAGTTCCATCTGCTGGGACCCGAGACCGGCGGGTACGGGTTCTTCCAGGTCGACGGCAGGACCGTCGGAGCGGTGGGCCAGCTGGACCCGGGGGCGAGCTCCGCGTGGACCGTGTACTTCCAGTCCGAGGACGTGGACGCGACCACCCGGGGCGTACGCGACGGCGGCGGAACCGTCCGCGTCGAGCCGATGGACGTCATGGGGGAGGGGTGGCTCGCGCAGTACACCGACCAGCAGGGCGCCGACTTCGCCATCTGGAAGCCGGGCAAGACGGCCGGACTGGGGCTGACGTCCGCCGACAACACCCTGTGCTGGGTCGAACTGCACGTGCCGGACCCGCTGGCAGCGGTCGAGTTCTACGGCGCCCTCTTCGGGCTGCGCTCGCAGGACATGGACGTGCCCGGCATGACCTACCGGGTGCTCAGCATCGCCGAGGGCGACCAGCAGGACGGCTCCTTCGGCGGGGTGGCGCCGCTGACGGAGGGCGAGACGAACGCGCGCTGGGTGCCGTACTTCGCCGTCGCCGACGTGGACGCCGTGGTGAGCACCGCGCGGACCAGCGGCGGAACGGTGCTGATGCCCGGTGCGGACGTGCCGGACGTCGGCCGGATCGCCTGGCTGGCGGACCCCAGCGGGGCCGTCTTCGCCCTGCTCAAGCCCAATCCGCGGGCGAACTGACCGGACCGCGCGGGCCCGGCCACAGGGGGTACGGGGTGCGGCGAGGGCAATTGGCGTGAGGCGGGCCGTGAGTCGCGTACAGTTGGGTTTACCGACGCGGGGTGGAGCAGCTCGGTAGCTCGCTGGGCTCATAACCCAGAGGTCGTAGGTTCAAATCCTGCCCCCGCTACCAAATGATTCGGCCCCCTCGGCGCTCAAGCGCCGAGGGGGCCGTTTCGTGTGCCCAGGTCCGCCCAGGGTGACCGTCCGCCCCGTTTCTTTTCGCCCCGCCGGTGCGAGAATTCTGGTCACCTCACGAGGGGCGGGGCGATGGGCGGCGGGAAGAAACGGGCGGCGGCCGTACGGGGGCTCGGGCCGCGCGGGATGGCGGTGGCATGGACCGTGGTCATCGTGCTGGCCGCGGCCGGCACGTTCGGGCCGGCGATGTTCGACCCCGGTCTGGGGATCGTCCTCGGCGTCATCGTGCTGATCACGCTGTACGCGTGGGTGCTGCGGCGGATCTCCTTCGGCAGCAGACCCGTACCCCGCTGGGCCAGGACGGCGTACTGGACCGGCGGCGCCCTGATGGTCATCGGCGGGGCGCACGCACCGGACACCTTCCTGGCCCTCACCGGCGAGCAGGGCACGGCCACGGTCGCCTACTCCTCGACGGGGACCGGCGCCCACGGCACGAAGTACACCCGTTGCTGGATCGACCTGCCCAACGGCAACAACGAGCAGCTCCCCGGGACCGGGTCCTGCCCCGCGCCGCACGGCACACCGCTCACCGTCGTCTACTCGCCGGGCGGCGTCGTCGGCCCGATCGTCGGGTCCGAGGACGACCTGATGTGGTGGTGGGCGGCCGCCTTCCAGCTCGCCGGCATCGGACTGCTCACCGCGACGGCCGTGGTGACCGTCCGCGATCCCGTACTGGAGTGGCAGCCGCGGTGGCTGGTGGGACGCTGAAAGGGTGCGTGTCCTAGGCCGTCTCCGGACGGGCACCGGCCCCCTGCCGGCGGCCGCGCGCCGGGCCGTCCGCGTCACCCTCGCCGCCTGCGCCGGCTTCTACGGGTTCCTGTACGGGCTGGACCAGCAGGTCGGCGCCACTTACGCACTCTTCGCGGCCGTCGCGATGGCCGGGCTCTCGCGGATCCCCGGGACCGGCCGCCAGCGGTCCGCCTTCCTCGTCCGGGCGTTGCCCACCGCCTGCGCGCTGGTGATCGTGGGCACCCTGCTCGCCGTACGGACCGGGGCCGCCGTGGCCGGCATGCTGCTCATCGGCTTCTGCGTGGCCTTCGCAGCGGCGGCCGGACCCCGTCAGGCGGGCGCCGCTCCCGGGCTCCAGCTCCTGTACATCCTGCCCAGCTTCCCGCCGTACGCCCCCGACACCATCGGGCAACGGCTGGCCGGCACCGTCACCGGGATCCTGCTGCTGATCCTCGCCGAGCGGTACGTCCTGCCCGACCCCGGCGTCCCCCGCTACCGGGACCGGGTCGCCGAGGCCGCCGCCGGCGCCGCGCGGTGCGCCGCCGCGCTGGAGGAGCCGCCGTACACGCTCGGCCGGGCGCAGGAGGCCCGCGCCGACGCGCTGGCCCAGGCCCTGCGGCCCTCCCGGGTGGCGGAGGCGGAGCGCCCCGCGGGACCCGGCCTGCGCGAACGCGCGCTGGCCCACACCGGGCTGGCGGCGCGCACCCTGCTGGCCAGGCTACGGGCCCTGCCGCCGCCGGATCCGGGCCCGCGGGCCGGGCCGGCCGGGCTGGACCTCGTACGAGCCGTGCGGGATTCGGCGGCCGGGACCGCCGCCCTGCTCGGGCAGGGCCGTCCGCCCGCGTCGGACCGCGCCCTGCACGACCTGCGGAACTCCCTCGCCCACGACCCCGTCGCGGAGCCCGGGTCGGGGCGCCGGCAGGCCGCGCTGGTGGAGCTGGCGGACGCGGCGCTGATCCTGCGCGGCGCCGCCGGGATCGCCGTCCGGGGACGCGCGGCGGCTCCGGACGCGGAGCCGGGAGGGGGACCGGCCGCCGACCGGTACTGGTACGCCCGGCAGAGCACCCTCGAACTCTGGTGGCACCGGCTCGCGGGTCACACCGGTCCCCGGTCCGTGTACTTCCAGAACGCCGTCCGGCTCGCCGTGGCCCTGGCCCTCGCCCGGACCGTCGCCGGGGTCGGCTCCCTGCCGCACGGCTTCTGGGCGATGCTCGCCGTCCTGAGCCTGACCCGCACCACCGCCGTGCAGACCAGGGCCACCGTCCGCCTGGCCCTGATCGGCACCTGCCTGGGCGCCCTCGCCGCCGGCGGGGTCCTCGCGCTGGCCGGGGAATCGAGCCTCGTGTACGCGATCGCGCTGCCGCCCCTGATGCTGTTCGCCTTCTGCGTCGGGCCGGTGCGCGGGGTGGGCTGGGCCCAGGCCATGTTCACGCTGGTCATCGCCCTGGCCTTCGCCCAACTGGCCCCGGTCACCTGGCGGCTGGCCGAAGTCCGGTTCATGGACGTGCTGATCGGCAGCGTGATCGGGATAGTGTGCGGGCTGCTGGCCTGGCCGCGCGGCGCCCACGAGGAACTGGGGCGGGCGGTCGCCGAGCTGCTGCGGGCCTGCGCCGACGACGTCCAGGCGGCAACCGCCGCCGTCGGGCGGGCCCGCTCCGGGGAAGCCGACCAGCGGGTCCGGCGCGCGCTGACGATGGCCGAGACCGCGTACTCCCAGTACCAGACCGAGCGGCAGCGCCCGGCCGGGCCGGGCCGGGACTGGCAGGCCGCGATGATGACGGGCCACCACGTGCTCTGGGGAGCCCGCCGCCCGGGCGGAGCCCCTCCCGGACCGGGCGAGGAAGCCGTGGTCAGGGAGTACGGGGCCTGGGTGGCGGCCGGGCTGCGCAGGGCGGCCGACCGCACCGACCCGGTGCACGCACGGGCCCTTGGACCCGCTGATCCCACCGACGGTCCCGGCCCCGTACCGCCCCGGCCCGCGCCCGCGGCCGCACCGCCCGTGTTCTTCGCCGCGATGGCCTGGCTGGACTCCCTCACCGCCGATCTGGCCCTGCTCGACGGGAGCGCGGCCGCGCCCGCCTGAGCGGCCGAACGGGCCGGTCGGACCGGGCCGGTCGGAACGGGCGGACGCACGCTCAGCGGCGCGGACGGTCCTGGCGCCGGCGGCGCTGGAAGAGCCAGCTGGCGGCGGCCCCGACCAGGAGGGCGACCACGAGGACCAGCCACATCGGGGCCTGCGCCCAGAAGACCCAGAAGTGGATCCGGACCGATCGCGTATTGATGAGGACGAACCAGACGCTCAGGGCCACGAGCAGCGCACCGACGAGAACACGGGGAGAGACGGACAGCCCCGCCGTCCTGCTTCCATGCTGTGTCGTCATGGCCTGTCTCCTCCGCCGTCGAGCGGCGGACATCGCCGCGGATCCCCTCGTTTCAGCCTTTCACGAAGCATGCGACGGCGCACGCCGCGGCGGTTCGGCAGGTCTGTGCGGGCAGCTCGTAAAGTGGCCGGGATGTGGCATGACTTGTTCGACACCGGAATCACCTACGGCGAGAAGGCCGTACGCACCGTCGTGGTCTACCTGGCACTGATCGTGCTGCTGCGGCTGGTCGGCAAACGCGGGCTCGCCCAGTTGAACACCCTCGACCTGGTGGTCATGCTCCTGCTCTCCAACGTGGTGCAGAACGCCGTGATTGGCGAGGACAACTCGCTCAGCGGCGGCCTGTTCGGCGCGGCCGTGCTCATGGCGGCCAATTCCCTGCTGGTCCGCTACGCCGCCCGCTCCGACTGGCTGACCTGGCTGTTCGAAGGCAGTCCCAGCGTGCTGGCGAGGAACGGCGCCTACGACGACCGGGAGGTCCGGCGCCTGGGTCTGCGGCGGAGCGACCTGGACGTGGCGGTGCGCCACCAGGGCGGGGACGGCATCGCCGAGACCGAGCTGGTGGTCCTGGAACCCGGAGGCACGATGGTGGTGGACCTCCGGGACGGCGACCAGACCGCGGACAAGAACGACATCGCGGCCCTGCGGGAACAGCTGGAGCGGCTCCAGCTCAGGCTCGACAGCCTCGGAACCGACGGCGCCCCGGCGCCCCGCTGTTGCGGCGGGGGAGCCGAGGGGCCGGGCGCGGCGCCGTAGAGCCGCCGTGTGTCACACCCCGGCGGCCGTGACCACGGCGTCCGTGGCGAATCCCAGCAGCAGGCCGAGCAGGATGCACCAGGAGGTCAGTTCCTTGGTAGCGGCGCTGCGCCGGGCCACGGCCAGCAGCTCGATGACGACGTAGAGGATCGATCCGGCGGCCAGGCCGAGGAAGGCGATGGACAACGTGTCGTTGACGAGGTGCTGGCCGAGCAGGGTGCCGAGGAACGTCGGGCCGCCGCCGACCACGCCCAGCAGGAGGAGCGTGCCCCAGGAAGGGCGTTCGCCTTCGGCGGCCAGCGGGGCGACGATGCCGAACCCCTCGGTGGCGTTGTGCAGGCCGAAGCCGATCACGAGCAGGACGGCCAGGGAGATCTCGCCCTGCGCGGCCGAGTTGCCGATGGCGAGGCCTTCGGCGAAGTTGTGCAGGCCGATGCCGGTGGCGATCATCAGGGCGAGCTCGCCGGCGTGCGAGCGTCCGGCCGGGGCGAGTTCGCTCGTGGCGGCCGCTCCGGGGCCGGCCGGGCGGACCGACTTGGCGCGCCGGGCGGCGGTCCACCGGTCGTAGTGCACCAGCCCGCCGAGCCCGGCGGCCAGGCCTGCTGACAGGACCAGCCCTCCGGTGATCGAGGAACCCCAATTCCCGTCCGACAGTGCCCCGTCGATGGGCTCCCAGGCGTGGCTGAGGATGTCCCAGACGAGGAAGATCAGGATGCCGATCGCGACGGCGTTCAGGCCGGCCTTCAGACGCGGCGCTGCGTTGCGGAGCCTGCCGATCGGCAGGCCGAGGAAGATGGTGAGACCCGCGATGGCGCCGAGCAGCGCGATCTGAGTGCCGGACATGGAGACTCCGAGGGAAGGGTGTGGCAGGGGATGGCCCACCTCCGAAGGAAGGTAAGGCTGCGCTAACCATAGGCTTCCCGGGCCGTCTTCGTCTACAGGCTGTAGACACTCATGTGCATCGCCCCCCGCTATCGCCCCCGGCTACCGGCCCGCGGACCCCGGGGCCGACTTCGGGAGCAGTCGCAGCAGCGGGGTCGTGGGCGCCTGACCGGACCCGGAGCAGGCCGCCCCCGACAGCTCGTCCCAGTGCGCGGGCAGCCGTCCGTCCCCCATCGGCTTGAAGAGCTGGTCGAGCCGCCCGCTGGTGCAGTGCTCGCGGGCGGGGCACAGCGCCATGCCCACCTCCCATGCCACGTCGGTGAAACCGGCCTCCAGCTCGGCCCGCCGGAGCTCGATCCCGGTGAGGGCGGGCTCCCGCTGGGATTCCTCTTCCGGGGTGACCTGCGGGCCCTGCCGGCCGAGGAGTTCGGTCAGCCGGTCGACCTCTGCCAGGGCCGCGTGCAGGTGCGCGGCCCAGCTCGCGGGTTCCGGGTGGGGCGCCGCGGCCGCGGCGGCGCGGGCCGCCTCCAGCGGGGTCGGGTCGGTCACGGAGATTCCTTCCGTCTCCCGGAAGGCCGGGGTTCTGCGTTCGGACGGCTCAGAATACGTGCGGGCCGGTCAGCAGCGCCGTGGCGCGTTCGATGCGCCGCGTCAGCAGGTACGCGTACGGGGACTCGCCGTAGGCCAGCCGGAACTGGCGGCTGAGTTCCCCGGCGGTCATGCCCGCGCCGCGCGCCAGCGCCAGGACGTCCAGCGGCTGCGCGAACTCCCGGTCGATCCGGTCGCGGACGCGGCGCAGCCGTGCGAGCTCGGTCAGGCGCTGCGCCGCGGCACGCGCACGCCCCCACGCGGGGAGACACATGGGAGAACTCCTCTTCGAAGACAGCGGCAGGGCACGACGGGCTCAGCGGAGCTCTTGGATGCGGATCATGTTGCCCGCGGGGTCGCGGAAGGCGCAGTCGCGGACCCCGTACGGCTGCTCGGTCGGCTCCTGCACGACCTCGGCTTCGCTCGCCCGCACCTTCGCGAAGGTGCCGTCGAGGTCGGGGGTGGCCAGCAGGATCCAGCCGTAGGTGCCCTTGGCCATCATCTCGGCGATGGTCCGGCGTTCGTCCTCGGTGATCCCGGGGTCGACGGCCGGCGGCGCGAGGAGGATGGAGGTGCCCGGCTGACCGACGGGACCGACCGTGATCCAGCGCATCCTGCCCTGCCCGACATCGCTGCGGACCTCGAAGCCGAGGGCGTCGCGGAAGAACGCCACGGACGCGTCGGGGTCGTCGTGCGGCAGCACGGTCATGTGAATGCTGATGTCCATGACGCAGATGCTAGGCAGGACCGCCCGCCCCCCGCTTCTCGAAACCTGCCCGATGGGGGATCAGACGGGTCGCGTCGCGTAGCAGAAGAAGTGCTCCTCGGGCCCCGCGAGGGGACCGGCGGGGACGAAGGTCGAGGTGTGGTGGTGCAGCACCTCGAGACCCGCCCCGGTCAGCCGCCGCAGGTGCTGTTCCACGGAGAGGCTGCTGACGGTGACCGGGTGGCCCATCCACTCGATGTCCAGCCCCCGGATGTCTCCCGGCACCGTGGCCAGCACCAGGTACCCGCCCGGCGCGACCCATGACGCCATCCGGTCCAGGGCCGCCTCGATCTCGGGCTGGTCCATCACCAGGAGCGGGAAGAACGAGCACACGCCGTCGAAGCCGCCGGCCTCCGGTACGTACGTGCGCACGTCGGCCTTCTCGAATCGGGCACCCGGCACCAGGGCGCGGGCCGCCTCGACCATGGCCGCCGAGACGTCGATGCCGGTCACGGCGTGCCCGGCATCGACGAGCACCTGCGCGGCGGGTCGGCCGGTGCCGCTGCCCACGTCCAGCACCCGGGCCCCGGCGGGCAGCCGGTCCACGAGCCAGTCCAGGGCCGCCAGTTGATCGGGCACCCGGCCGAACAGGTCCTCGTAGCGCTCACCCAGCGCGTCGAACAGCTCCGCGGCGCTCTTGCGTCGTGTCGTCATGTCCCCTCCTCGACTCGGCTGTTGTCACGCTACCGGCGGCCGCGGCAGGACACACTGGGTCCGCCCTCATCCGCGCTCGCGCAGGTACGCCTCCAGCTCGGCCGCCCCGGTCAGCATCGCCCGCCCGCGGGCGGACAGCCGGCCGTGCCAGTCGCGCAGCGCGGCCTCCAGCGGCTCCAGCCCGCCGGCCGCCCGGACTTGGGCGATCAGCGGGGCGATCTGTTCCAGCAGGTAGCCGCCCCGCCTGAGCTGGTGGGCCAGCCGGGCGTCCCGAACGTCGGCCTCGTCGTAGACGCGGTACCCGGTCCGCGCGTCGCGGCGCGGGCGCACCAGACCGGCGTGCTCCCACTTGCGCAGCGTCGCCGGCCGGATTCCGAGCCTTCCCGCCAGCGGCCCGATGAACGTGCCGCCGGGCCCGGCCGCCGCGCCCGGCTCGGGCTCCGGGACGGGACCCAGGTCGCGCAGGGCGTCCTCCACGGCCCGCAGGGTCCGCCGGTCGTCGAGGAGCTGCGCGTGGCTCTCGTCGATGAGGCGGAACGCCTCGTCGGCCGCGCCCTCGTTCACGGCCCGCATGATCGAGGTCGCCGTCGGGTGCCCGTGGCCGGGCAGCAGGGCGAGGAACGCGCGCAGGGCCCCCGCGTGCAGCGGCGTATAGGTGCGGTAGCCGTGGGGGGTGCGGGCGGCCGCCGGAAGGATGCCGGCCTCCTCGTAGTTCCGCACCGCCTGCGTGGACAGACCGTGCCCGCGCGCCAGATCGACCGGCCTCAGGCGTTCACTGCTTTTAAGGTTTCGCGCCATGGCCCTGCCGAAAACGCGGGAAAGTTTCAACCGACGGTTAAACGATAGCGTTGAAGGCATGGTCACTGACACCGACATCATGGACTCTGCCCGCCACGTCGGGGCGGCCGCCGTCATGCGGCTGCTCCCGGTCCGGCCCCGGCTCCTCGCCCTGGGCGAGCCCACCCACGGTGAGGACGCCCTGCTCGACCTGCGCAACGAGATCTTCCGGCAGCTCGTCGAGGAGGAGGGCTACCGGACGATCACGATCGAGAGCGACTGCCTGATGGGCCTGGTCGTGGACGAGTACGTCGCCTCGGGCACGGGCTCCCTCGACGAGGTCGTGGAGCGCGGAATCAGCCACGGATGGGGTACCTCCGCGGCCAACCGCGAGCTCGTGCGCTGGATGCGCGCCTTCAACGAAGGCCGGCCCGCGTCGGACCGGCTCCGCTTCGCAGGCTTCGACGGCCCTCTGGAGATCACGGGCGCCGCCAGTCCCCGACATGCCCTCACCGCGCTCCACGGCTACCTCTCGGCCGAGGTGGACCCGGACCTGCTCCCCTGCACCGCGGACACGCTCGACCGCCTGCTCGGCGACGACGCCCCGTGGTCCGATCCCGACGCGATGTGGGACCCGTCCCGGTCCGTGGGGCAGTCGCCCGAAGCCGGCCGGCTGCGGCTGCTCGCCGACGACCTGGTGGCGCTGCTCGAAGAGCAGACACCGAACCTGATCACGGCGACCTCGTCGGAGGACTGGGACCGGGCGTGCCTGTACGGGCGCACCGCGACCGGCCTGCTGCGCTACCACCACTGGATGGCCGACGGCTCACCGGCCCGCATGACCCGGCTGGTGGGCGTGCGGGACCGGATGATGGCCGACAACCTCCTCGCCCTCGCCGCTCGGGGCCCGGTACTGGTCCACGCCCACAACGCCCACCTGCAGCGGGAGAAGAGCAGCATGCGGATGGGCGGGAAGTCGCTGGAGTGGTGGAGCGCCGGTGCGCTGGTCAGCGCCCGGCTCGGCGAGGAGTACGCCTTCGTGTCCACGCTCCTCGGCACGATCCGGCACCGGGACGTGGACGCGCCGCCGCCGGACACCGTGGAAGGACTCCTGTACGCGCTCCCGGAGGACCGCTGTGTCATCGACGCCCGACGGCTGGCCGCCGCCCTCGGCGACACGCCGCCCGCACCCCGCGTGTCGCCCTGGTTCGGCTACGCACCCTTCGACCCGGCCCACCTGGCGGGCAGCGACGGCATCGTCTTCCTCAAGGACGTCCCACGACGACCCTCAGCGCAGTAGCGGCGGGCGTGACGGCGAGCCGGCCCGGCACGGGCCTCACGGCCCCCGCCAGACATTGGCGAAGGCGGCCTTCTCGATGGACCGCCGCTGGCGTACGGCCTCCAGCTCCATCACCGCGTCGTTGACTCCGGCCAGCACGGTCGTCACCGCCTCGTCGTCGAGGCCCGGCTCGTCCTGCGGCTGACCGCCGTCGATCCCCACGGCCGAGGCGAGGGCGGCGAGGACGGGTTCCTCCGCCTGCCGACGGCTCGCGGCCCGGCGGCGCTCGGCCGAATCGGTCAGCTCCAGGCGATCGGCGCCGAAGGGCGACCGGCCGCGCCGTCCGCGGATCAGGTGCCCGTCCTCCTCCAGGGCGGCCTGATAGGCCGCGGACAGGTCCCGGCCCCTGCGCCACAGCCAGTCCTCGACCGGCTCGTAGGGCGCCTGCCGGGTGAGCGCCGCCGACGCCTGGTCGAGCAGCCCGTCCTCCAGTGCCGGCTGCCCGTCCGGCACGATCCGGTCGCCGTCCAGCGAGACGGCCCGCGCACCGATGAGGTCGATCAGTTCGGCTCCCGCGAGTGCGAGTGAGAGGTCTCCCTGTCCCACGGGACGGTCCGGTTGTGTGTCCATGGAGATGATGAACAGGTCTTTCGCCGTGCTCATGAACAGTTCCCCTCGGAGTCGTCGGCCAGCTGTCTCCAGTATCGCCCCGGGCCCCGCGGAGGGGGGCCCGGGGCGCAGGACGCGCTGGAGCCGGGCCCGCCGTTCGCGGGCCCGGCTCCTCCCCTCGGGGCTCGCCCCGGATCAGACGCGGTCGGCCGCGATCAGGAGGTACTGGAACGAGCCGTCCTTGTACGAGTTGATGAACGCCTCCTCGATCCCGGTGACCAGGGAGGAGGTGGCGCGCAGCTCCCAGTAGGGCAGGGTCGCGGGGGTCAGGTCGATGACGGCCTGCGGTACGAGGCGGTTGTCGGCCATGGCGCGCATGTACTCCCGACGGGAGTGGATGTTGCACTCGAAGTGCGCGTTGATCTGGGAGACCCACTTCGAGGGCTGGCCGTAACGCGGGTTCCAGCAACCGGTGATGGTCACGTAGCGGCCGCCGACCGAGAGGATCCGGGAGTGTTCGGCGAAGAGGTCCTGCAGGTCGACGTACATGCTCGACTCGTTGTTCCAGGAGGCCGCGGCCTGCCCGGTCTCGAAGGGCGTGTCGAGCATGTTGCAGACGCGGGCGCGCACGGATTCCTCGATGCCGAGCTCACGGGCGCGCTGGTTCGCGAAGTCGGCCTGCTTCGCCGACAGGGTGACGCCCTCCGCCTTGCAGCCGAAGCGTTGGTGGGCCATCACGAGCGAGCCGCCGCGGCCGCAGCCCGCGTCCACGAGCGTGTCCTCGCGTCCGATGGGGCCCAGGTGGTCCAGGAGGACGTCGGTCTGGGCCGACTCCAGCCGGTGCAGCTCGGCGATCAGCTTCTTCTCGTAATTGCTGTCGGCGGTGTCGCCGAGGGCGGCGTGGTCGATGTCGCCGACGCCGTAGTGGTGGTGGTACAGGCCGTCGACGTCACCGAGGCGCAGGTTCACCGGGCGCGCCTCGTTGTTCCAGTAACGGGCGATGTCGCCCTGGTACGGGGTCGCCGGGGAGGGGATGACCACGGAAGCCGGGGAGGTGGCGATGTTCGTGCTGGTGCTGGTCACAGATGAATCCGTCCTTACCAGAAGTCGGGCAGGCTGTATCGATAGGTGTTGGTCTGGTGCCAGTAGTGGTTGCCGTCGACCCATACGGCCACGCCCCGCAGGAAGCGCAGCATGCTCGGTACGGGGAAGGCGGCGGCCACGTCGGCGGCCGCGGCCTCGAAGGCGTGCATGAGGTCGTTGTGGACCTCCACCGCCTTGAGGAAGGCATCGCGGACCGAGCAGTTCTCGCGTTCGGCGATCACCACCGGAAGGTTCAAGTGCGTTCCGGGGCTGGCCAGTTCCTTGGTGTAGGAGTACAGGTCGTTGACGATGGTGGTGGCGTTCCCGGCGAGCGCGATGACCCGCTGCACCGCGGGCTGTGCGTGCAGGTCCGCCGGAAGCTCGTAGCCGCCCACGGTGTCCGTGATGGTGGGGCAGGGGCGGAAGTTGTTGAACTGCCGCATCGACAGGTACTCCCAGACCTCCGGGACGTAGTCCGTCTCGGCCCAGGCGGCCTCGGCCAGGTACCCCAGGTGCAGCCGGGCCATGTCGTGCCGGTAGCGGTCGGCCTGGGAAGGGCTGGCGGACCGGACGAAGTACTCCATCGCGGAGGCGTAGGCGCGCCGGGGGGCGTCCGAACGCAGCGATTCGGCCCACTTCGGCTGGTACTCCGCCGTCGTGTGCACGGGGTCCAGGGCGGTGTGTGCGAGCAGCAGGCGTCCGCCGAGCCCGACGGGAGAGCCGCCGTGGTCCTCGCAGTAGACGTCGTCGACCGCGTTCTCGGCTGCCATCAGCCTCGTGGCGATCATCAGGTGCTCGACGGTGGGGGCGTCCGGATGGCAGGCGACCATGTACCGCCCCAGCGAGAACCCGTCGAACTGGTCCTCCCAGTCCGGCGGGAACAGCTCGACCTCCTCCACCGCCCACGTCTTGATCCTGCGGCTGACCTCCTCCACCCGGACGGGATCGGGTTCCGGCACCGGGTGGAAGTACAGCCCCGGCACCGGATTCCCTGCCGCCTGCGGGACTTCGGGCGCTGCCGACGCGGCTCCGGACCTGACCGGACGGAGCCCCGCCGCTCCCAGACCGCTGGGGCCGCGCAGGATCCGCTCCAGAGCGGCACCGGCACCGGGCATCCGCAGCGCGGCGCCGCCCTCGAGGAGGGAACCGGCCGCCGACTCGCCCACCACGAGTGGACTTTCCCCGGCCACGGGTACGGCTACGGGTGCTGCCGGTACGAGTACGGGCGCGGGCTCCGCCGCCCGCACGGGCAAGGTCCCTACGACGGGTACGTGCCAGGAAGGCGCTCCGGGCACGGGGGAGGGGCTGGACGGAGCGGGCGGGGTGGAGGCGGCGGCCACGACGGGCGGGGCGGCCACGACGGGCGGGGCGGGCAGGACTGGTGGATCGGGCAGGACGGGCGGGGCGGGCAGCGCGGACGGACCGCTGCCGACGGCTTCGATACCGCGGCCGTGGCCGTGGGCCCCGAAACTGGCCGCGGCGGCAGGCAGGCTCGACTTCGGGGAGGAAGGCCCAGGATCGGGCATCCGTAGCTCCTTGGGGAGATGGTTGGGCTGTCCCGGATCCGGGGCACGCTAGGCCCGGCCGCGGGAAGGCACGGGCCTTCGCGGCCCTGGCGGGGAGCGGGCAGGGGTCGGGCAGGGGTCGGGCCCGCGCGGCCGTGGCGCGGGCGCGCCCCGGCCGTCGCGGCAGGGTTCGCTAGCCGTGCCTGCGGGCGATCTGGACGTTCTCCAGCACGCCGAGCGCGTCGGGAACCAGGATCGCGGCGGAGTAGTACGTGCTGACCAGGTAGGAGATGATCGACTTCTCGTCGATGCCCATGAAGCGCACCGACAGGCCGGGCTCGTACTCCTCCGCCAGGCCGGTCTGCCGCAGGCCGATGACGCCCTGCTTGTCCTCGCCGGTTCGCATCACGAGGATCGAGCTGGTGTTGTCCTTGCTGATGGGGATCTTGCTGCACGGCAGGATCGGGACCCCGCGCCAGGCCGGGACCTGCTGTCCACCGAGGTCGACGTGGTCCGGGTAGAGCCCGCGGGCGTTGAACTCGCGGCCGATCGCCGCGATCGCCTTGGGGTGGGCGAGGAAGAACTTGGAGCCGCGGCGGCGGCAGAGCAGCTCGTCGAGGTCGTCCGGGGTCGGGGGACCGGAGTGGGTCTGGATCCGCTGCTTGAAGGCGGCGTTGTGCAGGAGCCCGAACTCCGGGTTGTTGATGAGCTCGTACTCCTGGCGCTCGCGCAGCGCCTCGATGGTCAGACGGAGTTGCTCCTCGGTCTGGTTCATCGGCTCGTTGTAGAGGTCCGCGACCCTGGTGTGGACCCGCAGTACGGTCTGGGCGATCGAGAGCTCGTACTCGCGCGGGTTGAGGTCGTAGTCGACGAAGGTGCCCGGCAGTTCGGCCTCACCGGTGTGGCCGGCCGACATCGAGATCTCGGCCTCGCCGTGGCGGTTCTGCCGCTGGAGCGGAAGCGAGGCGAACTGCCGTACATGGGATTGGAGGTGCGGAGCACCGGCCACGACGGCGGCGAAGTCGGCGCGGGAGAGGGTGAGCAGGGTCCCGGCGGTCTCGGCGGTGGCGGTGTAGTCCCATGTCGCATCGGCGTCCAGCAGGGCGTTCTCGCCGAACTGGTCGCCGTCGGCGAGGACGGCGACGGCGATCTCGTCGTCGTACTTGCCGACCGAGGTCTGGTTGATCCGGCCGTGGGCGATCAGGTGGATCCACTCGGCGGGCGTACCGCGCTGGACGAGCACCTCACCGGCGCGGAAGTCGCGCTGGACGCAGCGTCCGGCCAGCGCGTTCAGCACGTCCTCGTCGTCGAAGTCGCGCAGTACCGCGAGCTCGCCGAGCTCGCGGGGGATCACCCGGACACGGGAGCCGTCCTGGACGAACTCGATCCGCCCGTCGCCGACGGTGTAGGTCAGCCGGCGGTTCACCCGGTAGGTCCCGCCCTTGGTCTCCACCCACGGCAGCATCCTCAGCAGCCAGCGGGAGGTGATCTCCTGCATCTGGGGCGCGGACTTGGTGGTGGTGGCGAGGTTGCGGGCAGCGGCCGTACCCAGGCTGGACTGTCGGAAATCCGACTGCGCCTCGGGGCTGGTGTCCACGGTCATCAGACTGGCTCTCTTTCGTAAGGGCAGTGATCGACGTCCGCGCGCATCAGCCGGTGAAAGAAGAAAGAAGAAGGCGAATATCCGGGCATTCCGTCGAGATCAGGAGCACACTAACGGCCGCTTCGGCGGATCAGCCCCTGTAAGCCATTGGTATTACCTCGATGCGGTGATCTTGCCCGCAGATGTGTTTAGAGGCAGCTCAGGTGGCATTTCGAGCCTATTCGAACACTTGATGCCGGGCTTGCGGCGCCCGGGCTCGGCCACGCCGTGCGGCAACGGTAAGCTTGATTCTGCCGAAATGGCTGAATTAATGGTCCGCGATGGCGAATTCCCCCGATCGGTGCACCGGTATCGGGTGGCCGAATTCATATGGAACCCCGGCCGGTTCCAATCGTTCTCGAGCCGGTGTCCGGCCCTCGGAGGGGCCGGACACCGACCGTGGGTCA
Organism: Streptomyces sp. GL_140; assembly: GCF_057834465.1. Classification (NCBI taxonomy): domain Bacteria; kingdom Bacillati; phylum Actinomycetota; class Actinomycetes; order Kitasatosporales; family Streptomycetaceae; genus Streptomyces; species Streptomyces sp. GL_140. The sequence continues at coordinate 463,347 of NZ_CM174404.1, read as the reverse complement.
GGAGACGGTCACGAATTTGGCGATGCTCGGCACCCCCTGGGCGTCGAGCGCGAAGAGCATGTAGGTACCCGGGAGCACCACACCGGGATCGGCGGGCACGGACACCGAGTACGTCCCGGTCCCCGTGGCGGTCGACACCAGCGGGACCCGACGCTGGTCGTTGTCGGTGGAGTGCGTCGCGGCCGCGGCCCGCATGAGGACGAAGGAGGCCACCGGCGCCTGGGTGCTCACGGTGAGAGAGGTGCCCGGAGCGGTCCTCGGGGGCACGCCCGCGGTGATGACGGGACGGGGCTTCGGCGAGCCGTCCGCGTTGAGCAGGTACGGCGGGGTGAAGACGGCACCGTCCGGATGGTTGGTCGCGCAGTCACCGCAAAGGCCTCCGCCTCCGGAGAAGATCCGCCCGTCCGGCAACAGGTTGGCCACGCTGTGGTAGTTGCGCGGGACGGCCATGCTGGCGAGCGGGGTGAAGGCGCCCGTGGCCGGGTCCCACAGCTCGGGGGTCAGGACCGAGGTCGCGTCGCTGAACGGCACCGGATAGGACTGTCCGCCGAAGACGGCCACCTTGCCGTCGGGCATGACGACGCTGTTGCTGAAGCCGCGGGCATACCCCATGTCGCCGGTGCGGGCGGCCTGGACCTGGCTGCCGTCGACGGTCACGGTGTAGGCGCGCGGGGTCGCGGGGGTGTTCTGGTAGGCGGGCGAGCCGCCGAGGGTGAGCAGCTTGCCGATGTCGTAGGCGACCGCGTTGCCGGTCATCGCGTCCGCGCTGTCGGCCCGCGGACCCGCGGAGGTGATGCTGCCGATCCCGCTGGTCGAGATCCAGTTCATCTGCTTGCTCGGCCCCACCTGCAGCACCTTGCCGCCCGAAGTGGCGTGCAGCCACATGTGGTTGTCGGCGCGGTACGGTCCGGCCGGGTCGGCCGTCTGGGCCGGCGCGGCGGGGACGCCCGGGAGCCTGCGCCAGGTCCGGGTGTCAGGTGACCAGACCTCGCCGGACTTGTCGCCCGCGGGCCCGCTCCAGGATCCGCCGAGGACGAAGGCCTCGCCGGTGGAGAGCAGGGTCATGGCCTGGTATCCGCGGGCGATGTTCATGCTCGCGGTGGCCGACCAGTCGTCGGTGGCCGGGTCGTAGATGCTCGCCTTCTCCGCGTTGCTGCCCCCGGTGACCAGTACGCGGCCGTCCGCCAGCATCGCGATCCCGGGACAGAACATGTCGTGGCCGGTGTTGTCGATGCGGCGCTGGGTGACCTTGCCCGTCTTCAGGTCCAGGATCGCGGTCTGGGTGTACCCGTTGCTGCCGCCGAAGCGGTCGACGGCGTACGCGGACCAGGCCAGCAGTTTGTCCCCCGGCAGGACGGCGGTGGCCACGGGCACCAGGGGGAAGCCGGTGATCCGGTCCCAGGATCCGTGGACGGCCGGGCTGGCCGGCCCGCTCAGGCGTATCTCCGCGGCCGAGGTCCACGGACCGCGTCCGCCGGCCTCGCTGGTCACTGTCAGGCGTATGAAGCGGGTGTTCTCGGCGCGGGTGAAGGTGGCGGTCTTGACGGTGTCGTCGTCCCGCCAGGTACCGGCGGAGACCGGTGCGCCGAAGGTGGAACCGTCCGTGCTCGTGGCTATGGTGTACGCCCCCGCCCGCCCGTTCGCCCCGTCGGCACGAGGTTGGTAGCTGAGCGCGGAGACGACGGCCGTGCGGTGCATGTCGATGGTGATGCTGTGCGGGAAGGGCGTGGGGGCGCCGCCGCTCCACTTGCTGTGCCAGATGGTGCCGCCGTTCCCGTCGAGCACGTTGGCGGCCCGCCCGCTCTCGCCGGCGCCCTCCTCGTCGCTCGCCGCCGCCGTCCACCCGGTCCGGGGCAGGTCGACGGTGGCCGCCGGGGTTCCGGGGTCACCCAGCAGGTTGATCTCGGCGGCGGAGGTCCAGGGTCCGCGGCCCCCGGCCTCGGTGAGCGCCGTCAGCCGTACGAACCGGACCCCCTGAGGGGCGAACCCGAGCGTCTTGGCGCTGCCGTCGTCCGCGAGGGTGCCGGTGGCCACCGGTCCCGCCCAGCTCTGCCCGTCCGCACTGACACTGATGCCGTACTCGCCGACGCGGCCGTTGCCCCCGTTCGTCCGGGGCAGGTACACGAGCGCGGAGACGACCGCCGTGCGGTGCATGTCGATGGTGATGCTGTGCGGCAGGGGCGCGGGGGCGCCGCCGCTCCACTTGCTGTGCCAGATGGTGCCGCTGTTGCCGTCGAGCACGTTTGCCGCGCGCCCGTTCTCGGCGCTGGTCTCCTCGTCGCTCGCCACGGCCGTCCACCCGGTCCGGTCGAGGACGGGGGCCGCGGGCTCCATGGCGTTCGCCGGGACGATGCCGTGGTGCGGAGACTTGGACGCCGGCTGCTGGTCGAAGGGCGCGAGGGTGGACCCGGGATCGTTGCCCCGGTCGGCCGCGGCCGAACTCTCGACCCCGAGCATCGGCGTCAGCGCGAGCAGCAGCGAGCCGATGCCGAAACCGATCAGCAGATGGGACCGGCGTAACGCGCGGCCGAGGAAAAGGGGGTGCCTGGACTGCAATCTGACCTCCTGAAGCGAACTGGTGCCCGCAGAACATAGGTCGGAACGGCAACAACCCACATGAAAGGAAAGGGAGTCAGCGTGAAACCGCGAGTGCCTGGCCGATTTGGTGCAGGCGTGCGACCGGCACGGGCCGGGGCCCGAACGGCCTTCCGGCGGTGGTGGCCCCGCGGACACGCCCTTAACTTCGGTTCATGGACTCGACGAGTGGCGACCCGCCTGCCGGGACATCGCCTGCCGGGACACCGGCCGGCCTCCCGGCCGGACTCGTCGTCCTGGCCTGGCTGACGCAGTTCCTCGTGGGCACCGACCTCTTCGTGGTGGCCCCGCTGCTTCCCGCCGTCGCGACCTCGCTCCATGTGTCCCCCGCCGGCACCGGGCTGATGATCACGGTGTTCTCCATCGCCTACGTGGTGGCTTCGCCCTTCGCCGGCTGGCTCTCGGACCGCAGGGACCGCGCCACGATCCTGGTGTGGGCCCTGCTGCTGTTCTCGGTGGCCAACATCGCCACCGCCCTGGCTCCGAACTTCGGCCTGCTGCTGGTGACCCGCGTGGTGGCCGGAGTCGCGGCCGCAGCCACCGGCCCCACCGTGTACTCGCTGGTCAGCACCCGTGCAAGGCCCCAGGCGCGGGCCCAGGTGCTGGCCGTCGTGGGCTCGGGACTGCTGACCGCCCTGTGGGTGGGTGCCCCGGCGGGGGCGCTGCTCAGCCAGCACGTGGGCTGGCAGGCCACCTTCGTCATCCTCGCGGCCGGCACGTTCCTGCTGGCCCTGCCCAACGCGTTCGTCTGGCGGGGCGGTCCGGGTTCCGTGAGCGGCGCGCCGAAGGAGGCGGTGAAGGGCGGGCGGAGCGGTACCGGCGTCGCGGTGTTCGCAGTCGCCGTCACCACCCTGTGGGCCTTCGCCGTCTACAGCCTCTACACCTTCCTGGCCATCGCCCTGCACTCCGACGGCAGGAAGGGCGATGTCACGTGGCTGCTCGTCGTCTACGGGGTCGCGGCCGTCATCGGCGGGCAGCTCGGCGGCCGGTTCGCCGACCGGGCCGGCGCCGTACGCGTCACGAGGGCGGCTCTGGCCCTGACGGCCGTACTGGAGGCGGCGGTGGCCCTGGTCTATCCGGCCACCTGGGCCCTGGCCTGCGCGCTGGGGCTCTTCGCGCTGGCGGCCTACGCGTTCTTCCCCGCCCAGCAGCGCCACCTGGTGGACATGTTCCCCGAGCGTGCGACCGGGATGCTGTCGTGGAACAACAGCGCGCTGTTCGTGGGCCTCTCCCTGGCGGGCGCCGTCGGGGGACAGGCGGTGGACGTCCTCGGATACCCGACGTTCCTGTACATCGGCGCCGCCGTGGCCGTGGCGGCGTGCCTGATGGCCGGCGGGCGCCCCGCCCGTCGGCCCCGCCCGGCCCCGCCCACCGGACAGGAGCCCCGGACATGACGGATTCCCCTCCCTCTTCCCCTTCCCCAGGCTCCTCCGAACCGACGCCGCCCGACGGCGGCCGGTACGGAGCGGACCTGTTCGAGCCGGAGCACCCGCGCGAGGCCGAGCGCATCGACGACGCCGCACTGGCCTACGACCCCGTCACCACCCGGCGGCTACGGGAACTGGGCGCCGGGCCGGGCATGCGCTGCCTGGAAGTGGGCGCCGGGACCGGAACGGTGGCGCGCTGGCTGCTGGAGGAGGCGGGCGTCGACGAGGTGGTCGCCCTGGACCGGGACACCAGTGCCCTGACCGGCCTCGCGGGCCCCCGGCTGCGGATCGTCACCGCCGATCTCACGGACGAGGAGCTGCGGCCTGGCACATTCGATCTGATCCACGCCAGGTTCGTCCTCATGCACCTGCCCGAACGCCGCCGACTCCTGTCGCGGCTCGCGGGCTGGCTGGGCCCCGGAGGCCGGCTGGTGCTCGCCGACGCCGTGGAGCTGCCCGATGCCCTCGACGCCTCTTCCGCCTACCGGCGGACCATGGACGCCATGTGGCAGGCGCTGAGAACGACCATCGGCACCGACACGTCCACCGTCCCGGCGTACCCGCACTTCCTGAGGGAGGAGGGCCTCCAGGACGTCGCCGCCGAACTCTTCGCTCCGCCACTGTCCGCCGGCGGCCCGGCGGCCCTCTTCTGGTCGCAGACGTGGAGCCGGATGCGTCCCGCCCTGGAGGAGACCGGCCTGGTGGACGCCGCCGTCGTCGACGAGGCCCTGGCCTACCTGGCCTCGCCCGGGCTTGCCGAGCTCGGACCGGGCATGATCATGGCCTGGGGCCGGCGGCCCTGACGGCTGTGGCAGCATGGCGGAAGTGCTGAACATAGAGATCAACGGCCGCAGTGCCACCGTCGAGGACGTGCACAGGGCCGCGACGTGGAACTACGGCCATTTCACCTCGATGCAGGTGCGTGAAGGGGTGGTTCGCGGCCTGGAACTGCACCTGGGGCGGTTGGAAGCGGCCTCGCACGAGCTCTTCGCGGATGCCGTCGAAATCGACGGGGACAGGATCCGGGAGCTCGTCCGGCACGCGCTCGGTGACGAGCGCGCCGCCTCGGTCCGAGTGACCGTCGTGCCCGCGGTCACCACGCCTTCGGCCACCGACGTCATGGTGTCGGTCTCCGGTCCCGTTTCCGATGTCCCGGCCCCGGCCCGGCGGGTGGTGACCACGACGTACGAGCGCGACCTGCCCCATCTCAAGCACATGGAAGGAGGGCCGCCGATGCCCGCAACACTGCCGGTACCGATCGAGTTCCGCATACCCGGGGGCCGCCCCGCCGTGCGCCCGCGGACCGGGGAAGGGGTCTGACGATGGGTCGGCTCTGGGACAAGTACATGGGCACCGTGCGGCCGGACGAGGGCGCCACGGCGATCCCCACGCAGGAGCTGCGCGCCGCCCTGCTCGCGCTGAACGCCCCGGGCGCGGCGTTCACCGTGCGTGAGACCGGCAGCGAAGCAGCCCACCTGGTGGCGGAGTGGAAGGTACTGGAACCCCCCACGGGCTCCGGCACGACCCGTCGGCAGGTGGAGCGGACCTTCAAGATCTGGATGCGCCTGCTCCCCGTGGAACGCGAGGTGCGGGCCGTGGACGAGCAGTGGGCCGTGACCCGGGCCGGCAACCCGCCAGGCCACACCGTGCGGCGCGAACACGGTCGCGGCCCCATCCACCACGTACAGAAGGAGTGGACCTTCGAGCGGGGGCCCGACGGACGCCGACGCAAGGTGGAGACCTTCAGCCTGGACACCCGGGAAGTGAAGGACCCGCTGCGCAGGACCGCCGTAGCCGCCGGCTGGACCTGGCGCGGCGCGCACAAGCTCTGAGGGGCTCTCCCGCCGGTGCCGAAAAAACTTCGGCCGAGGATGTCGAGAACCCGTGCCCGGCTCCGTCCCAGGAGTGAATGCGACCAAAATGGGTCGCATCCGCACCGAGGAGAGCGACCATGGCCAAGTACCTGCTGCTCAAGCACTACCGCGGCGCCCCGGCCCCGGCCAACGACGTCCCGATGGACCAGTGGACCCCGCAGGAGATCACTGCGCACGTGCAGTACATGCACGACTTCGCGGCCCGGCTCGAGGAGACCGGCGAGTTCGTCGACGGTCAGGCGCTCGCCCCCGAGGGGACATGGGTCCGGTACGACGGCGAAGGCCGTCCGCCGGTCACCGACGGACCGTTTGCCGAGACCAAGGACCTCATCGCGGGCTGGATGGTGATCGACGTCGACGGCTACGAGCGCGCCGTCGAGCTGGCCGGGGAGCTGTCCGCCGCGCCCGGGGCGGGCGGGAAGCCGATCCACGAATGGCTGGAGGTGCGCCCCTTCCTGGCCGCGCCCCCCACCATCACGGAGTGAGCCCTCAGATGAACGAGGCCCTGCTCCGGAGCCTCACACCGAGCGTGCTCGGGATCCTCGTCCGCCGCGGAGCCGACTTCGCGGCGGCCGAGGACGCCGTACAGGACGCACTGGTCGAGGCGGTCCGCGTCTGGCCGGTCGAACAGCCGCGCGACCCGAAGGGCTGGCTGGTCACCGTCGCCTGGCGCCGGTTCCTCGACGCGACACGGTCGGACGTCGCCCGCCGCCGACGGGAGGAGCTTGTGGACGAGGAGCCCGCCCCCGGGCCCGTGCCCGCGGTGGACGACACCCTCCAGCTCTACTTCCTGTGCGCCCACCCGTCCCTGACCCCCTCCTCCGCGGTCGCGCTCACACTGCGCGCCGTCGGAGGACTCACCACCCGCCAGATCGCCCAGGCCTACCTGGTGCCCGAGCCGACCATGGCGCAGCGCATCAGCCGGGCCAAGCGCACCGTCGCGGGCGTCCGGCTGGGCGAGCTTGGCGACGTCGCCACAGTGTTGCGCGTCCTCTACCTGGTCTTCAACGAGGGCTACTCCGGCGATGTGGACCTCGCTGCGGAGGCCATCCGGCTCACCCGCCGGCTCGCGGCCTCGATCGACCACCCCGAGGTGGCCGGGCTGCTCGCCCTCATGCTGCTCCACCACGCCCGGCGTGCCACCCGGACCGGGCCCGACGGCGCTCTGGTGCCGCTGGCCGAACAGGACCGCGGCCGGTGGGACACGGACCTGATCGCCGAGGGCGTCGACATCCTGCGGGCGGCCCTCGCACGCGACCGGCTGGGCGAGTTCCAGGCCCAGGCCGCCATCGCGGCCCTGCACGCCGACGCGCCCACCGCGCAGGAGACCGACTGGGTGCAGATCGTCGAGTGGTACGACGAGCTGGTGCGCCTGACCGACAGCCCGGTCGTCCGGCTCAACCGCGCGGTGGCCGTCGGAGAGGCCGACGGACCGCGCGCGGGCCTGGCGGCGCTTGCGGCGCTGGACGACTCCCTGCCCCGCCGCACCGCGGTGGCGGCCTACCTCCACGAACGCGACGGAGACCCGGCGACGGCGGCACGCCTGTACGCGGAAGCGGCCCACAAGGCCGCCAACCTCGCCGAGCGCGACCACCTGACCCGCCAGGCCGCCCGGCTCAACACCCGAGGGCGGCACTGAGGCATCGTGCCCGGATCAGGTTCCGGCCAGCTCGGCGGCGCCGAAGGAGACGTCGAAGCGGTCGCACCAGATGGTGACGCTGGTGTACTCGGCGAGGTTCACGTCCGCGGGGATCTCGTAGTTCTGGTCGCCCTTGTTCCCCTTGAGCCTGCCCAGGCTGACGTACTTGCCGTCGTCGAACACCCGCCAGCCGGCCGTGCCCTCCTTCACCGGCGCGTCCGTCAACCAGACCCGCAGGTCCGGCCCGTTGCTGGTGTCGAGGTCCTCCAGACGCAGGGTGCGGGAACCGTCGGACAGCCGGATGAGCTTCGCGGTCCCGGTGGTGGTGTGCTCGTGGCTGATCAGCCGCCCCTGGGCGAGCGTCTGCGGACCGCCCGCGGCGGGAGCCGACCGCGCGGCCGGCAGGGCTTCGTCGACCGCCTCGTCCTGCCAGAGCTTCCACGGCTGGAACCAGTACAGCACCACACCCAGCACCACCACGGCCGTGACCATCGCGCCGATGACCGACCCGCGCCGCGTCTTCCCGCTTCCCACGCCGACTCCCTCGCTCCCGTACCCGACCCGATCCCCTGACCGGTCCCCTTCAGTCAACGGCCTCGGAGCGCGCCGGACCATGACTCCAGGCATGACGATTGCCTTACGGGCACTCCGGCGCGGGCCGCCGGGGCCGGGTTGCGGGGCGGGCGGCGGGGAAGCTGGCAGGATGACGGCATGGAACGTGTGCTTGGAGTCGGCGGGTACTTCATGAGGGCCGCCGATCCGGTGGCGCTGGGAGCCTGGTATCGCGAATGCCTGGGCCTGGACGCCGACGAGAACGGCCTGTGGCGTCCGGAGGCAGGGTTGACGGTGTTCGCGACCTTCGAGTCCGGGACCGAGTACTTCGGCTCCCGCACCCAGCAGACGATGCTCAACTTCCGTGTCCGCGATCTGGACGCGATGCTCGCGCAACTGCGGGCCAAGGGAGCGGACGTGGCCGAGGAGACCCAGGACATGGACGGCGTCGGCCGGTTCGGCTGGGTCACCGATCCCGAGGGCAATCGCGTCGAGCTGTGGCAGGCCGCCTGACGATCCGTCCCGTGGCGGAGACGACCCCGCCCCGAAGGGGTTCCCTGCCTCAGTGCGGGTGACCGGTTCGGCGTAGGGCGCCGGGTGTGGTGCCGTACCACCGTTGCACCGCCCGGCGCAGCGCTCGGGCGTCGGCGTAGCCGCTGCGGGCGGCAATCGCGTCGATGCTGAGGTCGGTGTCGTGGAGCAGCCGCGTGATGTGCGTCCGGCGCAGGGTCTCGACCTCGGTGGTCCATGTGGTGGCGTGTTCGTCGAGCCGGCGCTGCAGGGTCCGCGTGCTGATGACCATGCGCCGGGCCACGTCGGGCAGCGTCGGAGTGGCCTCGTAGTGGAGGGAGGCCAGGGCGGTGCGGAACAGGTCCAGCCAGCTGTGCAGTGGGATCGCGTCGGCGAGGTTCTGCTCGGCGTGCCTGCGGAGCACGGCGGAAAGACCGGGCTGGGCGTGCGGTGTCGGGGCCTTCAGGTCGCTCGTGAGGAAGGTGATGGAGCTGACCGGTGCCCCGAACTCGATGGCGCGGGTGCCGTACAGCTCGATCAGGGCGTCGTGCCGGCGGGGAGCCTCGGTCGCCAGGGTGACGCGGATCGGAACGAGGCGCCGCCGCACGGCCTCGCCGAGGCGCCGCTGGTACAGCCCGAGCGCGTAGGCGAGGATGGCGCAGGCCGCCTCATGGGTCAGGTCCGAGTTGTTGAGGTGGCTGATCGTGACCTGTTCGCCGTCCTCGGTGACGCGCAGGGTCTCGGTGCCGGCGTCGGCGACGCTGCCTATGTAGGTGGAGGCGTCCCGTATCCCTTCGAGCGGCGTCGGCGCCGAGGTGATCAGGTAGTCCCAGACCCCCAGGGAGCCGAGGGGCGACTGCTCCGCCATCAGCAGGGACACATCGGCCCAGGGCGCGTGGACGGTCGACAGTTCCGCGATGCGGATGCTCGTGGCCGCGGGGGTCCGGCACAGGTCGTCATTGAGGTGTTCGGGTTTCAGGCCCAGCATGTGTGCGTATCCGTCCGGGGGTACGCCCAGCAGACGAGCGGCATTGACGTTGAGACGGGTGAGGGCCGAAGAGGTCGTTCCCTGATGCGCGTGCGAGACCACAAGGCCGGAGCATATGTCAGGCCGAAGTGCTCGATCACCTCCGGAGTCCGGCGCCCGATGCCCCCATCGTGACGCGGAGGGTCCCCCGTGGCCGGATCGGGTACGAAGGCCCGCCCGTTCCGCCGCCGACTGGCCCTGTGAGCAAGCGCTTTCGAGTGACTGCACCGCTCGGCCTTGTGCGGGCCGCGGCCGAGGCCGCCGACCATCGGCGGTGGTCGTTCGTGTCACGGACGTGATCCGTCGCCAGCCGCGGAGGAGATTTCGTGCAGGTCCTGCTCATCGCCAGTGCCTTCAACAGCCTCACGCAGCGCGTCCACGCCGAGCTGCGCGACCACGGCCACCGGGTGGCGGTCGAACTCGCCGTCCCCGGCGCTTCCATGACGCCGGCCGTCGAACGCCACCAGCCGGACCTGGTCATCGCCCCCATGCTGCGCACGGCGATCCCCAAGGAGGTCTGGTCCGCCCGGACCTGTCTGATCGTCCATCCCGGTCCGGTCGGCGACCGCGGTCCGTCCTCGCTCGACCGGACGGTCCAGGAGGGGCGGACCCGCTGGGGCGTGACCGTCCTCGAAGCCGTCGAGGAGATGGACGCCGGTGACGTCTGGGCCTCCGTCGAATGCGCCGTCCCGCCGGTCGCCAAGAGCGATCTGTACCGCGGTGAGATGGCCGACGCCGCACTCGAAGCGGTCCTGCTGGCGGTCGAACGCTTCGCCTCCGGCACGTACACCCCTCAGCCCCAGCTCACCGGCTGCGCACGCCCGTACCTGCGGCAGGAACACCGCCGCATCGACTGGGAGACGGACTCCACCGAGCGGGTGCTGCGCGTCCTGCGGGCCGCCGACTCCCAGCCCGGCGTACGGGACGAACTGCTCGGTGGCGAGTGGTACCTGCACGGCGGCCACCCCGAGGGCCGGCTGCGGGGGCGCCCCGGTGAGCTGCTGGCCACCCGGGCCGGGGCGCTGTGCCGGGCGACGACCGACGGCGCCGTCTGGATCCCCGAACTGCGGGCCCGGCGCGTGCCGGGGGAACCGGCGTCCGTGAAACTTCCCGCCACCGTGGCCCTCGGCGACCTGTTGCGGCCGCCGCATCTGCCGCGCCCGCTGCCCGAGCACCCCGCTCCGCCGTCCGGTGCGGCCACCGGGCACGTGCGGACCTGGTCCGAGACCGAGTACCGCGAGGAGGGCGGGGCGGGTTTCCTGACCTTCTCCTTCCCCGGCGGGGCCATGAGCACCGAGCGGTGCCGGCGCCTGCTGGACGCCTACCGGACCGCCTGCTCCCGCCCCACATCGGTACTCGTCGTCAGCGGCGGCCGTGACTTCTTCTCCAACGGCATCCACCTGGGCGTCATCGAGGCCGCCGCCGACCCGGCCGAGGAGTCCTGGGCGAACATCAACGCCATGGACGACCTCGTCGAAGCCGTCCTGACCACCACCGACCGCCTCGTCGTCGCGGCCCTCGGCGGCAACGCCGCCGCGGGCGGCGCCATGCTCGCCCTCGCCGCCGACGAAGTGTGGTGCCGCTCGGGCGTGGTGCTCAACCCCCACTACCGCCTGATGGGGCTGTACGGCTCGGAGTACTGGACGTACACGCTGCCGCGCCGCGTGGGGGCGGCCGCGGCCACCCGGCTCACCCGCGAAGCCCTGCCCGTCAGCGCCGCCGCCGCGCTGCGGATCGGCCTGGCCGACCGTACGGTCGCCTGCACGCCCGGGGCCTTCGCCGACGTGACGGCCCGCCTCGCCGTGCGACTGGCCGGTTCGCCCGGGGCGCAGGCCAGGATCGCCGAGAAGAAGGCCCGCCGCGAGTCCGACGAGGCGATCCGGCCACTGCTCGCCTACCGGGACACCGAGCTGGCCCGGATGCGGGAGACCTTCTTCGATCCCGAGGCCCCGTACCACGCCCTGCGCAGGGCGTTCGTGCGCAAGGAGACTCCAGCGGCCACCCCGGCCCACCTGGCCCTCGTCCACGGTGGCGGCCCCTGGCACGGCGACGGCCCCGCGGCCGGCCCGCTCCCGCGGCCGGGTGCCACCGGACCGGGCGCCACCGGACCGGGTGTCACTGGACTGGGCGTACAAGACCGCGCACCGGGCCCTCCCACCTGTTAGCAAGAAAGGTGAAGCCGGCATGCCGACCCTGCCGGTCTTCGTCTCCCCACACCCACCCCCGCACCCTCCCCTAGGAGGCATCCGGATGGACACTCGAACGCCGACCGAGGCCGAGGACCCCCCGATCCACATCCTCTGGATCAACGCGGGTCTGAGCTGCGACGGCGACTCCGTTTCGCTGACCGCCGCCATGCAGCCCAGCATCGAAGAGATCGTCATGGGTGTGCTGCCCGGTCTGCCCAAGATCGCCGTGCACTGGCCCCTGATCGACTTCGAATGCGGTCCCGTGGGGGGCGCGGACACGTTCATCGAGTGGTTCTTCAAGGGCGAGCGCGGGGAGATCGACCCCTTCGTGCTGGTCGTGGAGGGGTCCATCCCCAACGAGGCCATCAAGGCCGAGGGCTACTGGTCCGGTTTCGGCGACGATCCGCGGACCGGCCAGCCCATCACCACCAGCGAGTGGATCGACCGGCTGGCACCCAAGGCCCTCGCCGTCGTCGCCATCGGCACGTGCGCCACGTACGGCGGAATCCACGCGATGGAAGGCAATCCGACCGGCGCCATGGGGCTGCCCGACTACCTCGGCTGGGACTGGAAGTCCAAGGCCGGCATCCCCATCGTCTGCGTGCCGGGCTGTCCGATCCAGCCGGACAACTTCTCGGAGACGCTCACCTACCTGCTCTACCAGGCGGCCGGCTCCGCGCCGATGATCCCGCTCGACGACAAGCTGCGCCCGACCTGGCTGTTCGGAAACACCGTGCACGAGGGATGCGACCGGGCCGGCTACTACGAGCAGGGGCAGTTCGCGCACACCTACGACTCCCCGAAGTGCCTGGTCAAGCTCGGCTGCTGGGGTCCCGTCGTGAAGTGCAACGTGCCCAAGCGGGGCTGGATGAACGGCATCGGTGGCTGCCCGAACGTGGGTGGCATCTGCATCGCCTGCACCATGCCCGGATTCCCGGACAAGTTCATGCCCTTCATGGACGAACCGCCCGGCGGCAAGGTGTCCAGCGCCGCCAGCGGCGCGTACGGGGCGGTGATCCGCAAGCTCCGGGCGATCACGGCGCACACCGTGGACCAGGAGCCGAAGTGGCGCCACCGCGGCGACACGCTGACCACCGGCTACCGACCGCCCTGGTGACGGGGCCGGGGGCGGGCCGATCCACGGCATCCGGGGTCCGGTGACCCCGGATCCGCCCCCACCCGCGCAGCGCCCCCACTTCCGCAACCGCCCCCGCAACCGCCCCCGCATTCCTACGAGAACCACCGATCCCGCACCGAAGGGTCACGCAGACACGATGGCACCGAAGACGAACGCAGCCGGTGACGGCAGCGGCCTGGTGGAGATGGCCTGGGATCCGATCACGCGGATCGTGGGCAGTCTCGGCATCCACACGAAGATCGACTTCAAGCAGAAGCGGGTCGCCGAGTGCTACAGCACCTCGTCGGTCTTCCGCGGCTACAGCGTCTTCATGCGCGGCAAGGATCCGCGTGACGCGCACTTCATCACCAGCCGCATCTGCGGCATCTGCGGTGACAACCACGCCACTTGCTCCGTCTACGCGCAGAACATGGCCTACGGGGTGAAGCCGCCCCACCTCGCCGAGTGGATCATCAACCTGGGCGAGTCCGCGGAGTACATGTTCGACCACAACATCTTCCAGGAAAACCTGGTCGGGGTCGACTACTGCGAGAAGATGGTTCGCGAGACCAACCCCGGCGTCCTGGAACTGGCCGAGCGCACCCCGGCCCCGCACGCGGGCGAGCACGGCTTCAAGACCATCGCCGACATCATGCGCTCGCTCAACCCCATCGAGGGGGAGTTCTACCGCGAGGCGCTGCAAGTCAGCCGCTACACCCGGGAGATGTTCTGTCTCATGGAGGGGCGCCACGTGCATCCCTCCACCCTCTACCCGGGCGGAGTGGGCACCATCGCCTCCGTCCAGCTCTTCACGGACTACATGAGCCGCCTCATGCGGTACTGCGAGTTCATGAAGCGCGTGGTCCCGCTCCACGACGACCTCTTCGACTTCTTCTACGAGGCCCTGCCCGGGTACGAGGAAGTCGGCCGCCGGCGCGTCCTGCTGGGCTGCTGGGGCGCCCTGAACGACCCCGAGCACTGCGACTTCACCTACGCCAACATGACCGACTGGGGACGGAAGATGTTCGTCACCCCGGGCATCGTGGTGGACGGCAAACTGGTCACCAACGACCTCACCGAGATCAACCTCGGCATCCGCATCCTGCTCGGCAGTTCGTACTACGACGACTGGCAGGGCCAGGAGAAGTTCGTCACCCACGACCCGCTCGGCAACCCCGTCGACGCCCGCCACCCCTGGAACCAGCACACCATCCCCGCCCCCCAGAAGCGGAACTTCGACGACAAGTACAGCTGGGTGATGTCCCCCCGCTGGTTCGACGGCAAGGACCACCTCGCCCTCGACACCGGCGGCGGCCCGCTCGCCCGCCTGTGGTCCACCGCCCTGTCCGGGCTGGTCCACACCGACTACGTCCAGGCCACCGGGCACAGCGTGGTCATCACCCTGCCGCGCACCATGACCAAGCCCGAGACCCGCTTCGAGTGGAAGATCCCGAAGTGGAGCAACGCGCTGGAGCGCAACCGCGCCCGCACGTACTTCCAGGCGTACGCGGCCGCCATCGCCCTGCACTGCGCCGAGAAGGGCCTGGCCGAGGTCCGCGCCGGACGCACTCAGACCTGGGAGAAGTTCGAGGTCCCGGACGAGGGGCTCGGCGTCGGCTTCACCGAGGCCGTGCGCGGGGTGCTCTCGCACCACATGGTGATCCGCGACGGCAAGATCGCCAACTACCACCCCTATCCGCCGACCCCGTGGAACGCGAGCACCCGGGACACCTTCGGCACACCGGGACCGTACGAGGACGCGGTGCAGAACACCCCGATCTTCGAGGAGAACACCCCGGAGAACTTCAAGGGCATCGACATCATGAGGGCCGTGCGCAGCTTCGACCCCTGCCTTCCGTGCGGGGTCCACATGTACGTCGGCAAGGGGCAGACCGTGAAGCAGATGCACGTTCCCACCGGACTGAGCGGACTGGGCGGATGAGCGCCCGCGAGAGCGTACGGGCGGACGCCCGCCAGACGGGCGTCCGCGTCGAGGAGGTGCTCGACCGGCTCGCCGCCACCGGGGACCGGCAGGTGTGCGAGGCCGCCGAGGAACTCGTACGCGTCCTCATGGACTTCTACGGGGCCGGGCTCGCCCGGATCGTCGACCGCCTCGGCGAGGACCGGCTCGCCACCCTGCTCGACGACGAACTGGTGGCGAGCCTGCTCGCCCTGCACGACCTGCACCCCGAGGACGTGGACACCCGGATCGCCCGCGCCCTGGCGAGCGTGCGGGAGGACGTGGAGGTCCTCGGCTTCGACGGCTCCACCGGGACGTTGCGGCTGAGCTCCGTGCCCGGCACCGGCTGCGGCTGCTCCGGCGCCGCCACGGGCCCCTCGCAGGCCGTCGAGGACGCCCTCGCCTGCTTCGCCCCCGAGGTGACCGCGGTCGAGATGGCACCCGCCGAGGCGCCGCAGCCGGCCCTGCTCCAGATCGGCACTCGCCCGCAGACCCCGGTCCGGGTGCCGTGAGCGGCGCCCCGGAGTGGTCCCCGCCCGCCGTCCGTACGGACGGCGGGCCGGGCCCCGGCCGCCTCGGCCGCGCGGGCCTGTCCCACCGGGCGGACCTCCCGGGTGGGCCGCGCGGCCTGCGCCGGTTCACCGGAGCCCGCCCGCCCCGCCCGGAGACCTGCGAGCTGTGCGGGGTGGCGGTCGCCGAAGGCGCGCACCGGCACGTCGTGGAGACCGAGAAGCGGTCACTGGTCTGCGCCTGCACCGCGTGCGCCCTCCTGTTCGACCGGCCCGGCGTGGCCACGGGCCGGTTCCGCGCCGTCCCCGACCGGTACCTCGCCGACCCCGCCCACCCGCTCGACGCAGGCGCCTGGGAGCTGCTCCAGATCCCGGTGGGCGTCGCCTTCTTCTTCCGCAACGCCGCCCTCGACCGCCTCGTCGCGCTCTACCCGAGCCCGGCCGGCGCCACCGAGAGCGAACTCGACCCCGAGACCTGGCAGGCCGTACTGGGCGCCGGACGCCTCGCCGCGCTCCTCGAACCCGACGTGGAGGCCCTGCTGCTGCGCCGGGAGCGGGACCGGACCGACTGCTACCTGGTACCGATCGACATCTGCTACGAACTCGTCGGCCGGATGCGCATGCTGTGGACCGGCTTCGACGGCGGCGCCGAGGCGAGAGCCGCGCTCGACGCCTTCTTCGCCGAAGTAGGGCGCCGCGCCAGGATCCCGGCGGAGGCACCCGCGTGACCGACTTCGAGTTCACCTGCACAGGGGTCCGCGCCGACCCGTACGCCGCCGGACCCACCCTGGTGTTCCGGCTGCGCGTCACGGCAGGCGGGACCCCGGCACCCACCCGGGTCCACGCCATGGCCCTGCGCTGCCAGCTGCGCATCGAACCGGCCCGGCGCGGCTACGGACCGGCCGAGGCGGCCGGCCTGGCCGACCTGTTCGGCGAACGCTCCCGCTGGGGCACCACCCTGCAACCCGTGCAGTTCGCACAAGTCGCCCTGATGGTGCCCAGTTTCACCGGGGAGACCGAAGTCGACGTGGTCGTGCCGTGCACCTACGACATGGACATCGCGGCGAGCCGCTACTTCAGCGCCCTGGAGGACGGGGAGGCGCCGCTGCTGATGCTGTTCTCCGGCACGGCCTTCACCGGGGCCGGCGGCTTCCGCGTCGAACCCGTTCCCTGGGACCGCGAGGCCCCGTACCGGATGCCAGTGGCGGTCTGGCGCGAGATGGTCGAGCAGCACTTCCCGGGCTGCGGCTGGCTGCGGCTGCCCCGCGATCTCATGGACGAGCTGCTCGCCTTCCGGTCGCGGCACGCCCTCGCCTCCTGGGAGACGACCGTACGGACCCTCCTGGACGCGGCGGCCGAACCCCGGCCGGAAGCCGCGCCCTCCTTCCGGCTGGACGCCGTCCTGCCGCGTGTCACGGAGAGGACGGCGCCGTGACCACGGCCACCGCACAGGAATCCCGGTTCGCCCACGCCCGGCAGGTGGCCGACGCGGTCCTCTTCGAGGGGTACGTGCTGTACCCCTATCGGGCCTCGGCGGCCAAGAACCGGCTGCGCTGGCAGTTCGGGGTGCTCGTACCGCCCGCATGGGGCCGAGTGCAGGCCGAGCACGCCTTCCAGCAGACCGAGATCCTGATGGAACCCAAGGGCGACGCCACCCTCTCCGTGGAGCTGCGCTTCCTGCACGCGCGGCGGCGCAGCGTCCAACGAGCCCTTTGTGACGGCTCCTTCGAAGAGGTCGCCGAACTCCATCTCGACGACCGGGTGCTGGTGCCCTGGGACGAAGGGGTCGAGGAGCGGGTCGAACTGACCTCGAGGCTCGCGGAGTTGACCGGAGAGGGGGCGGTGATCCCCTTCGGGCGCCCTGCCCGGGAGGACGTCGAGCCGGTCACCGACGCCGACGGTCGGCTGGTCGGCCGGCTCGTGCTGCGCACCGAATCCCTCGAGGGATGCGTACGGCTGCGCGCCGTCGAACTCGACGGACCCTACCGGGTCTTGAAGCTGACCGCCGTGGTGGAGAACACGAACCCGTGGACCCCCGGGGACGGCGTCGGTGACCGGGAGGCGGCGCTGCCGCGCTCGCTCGTCGCCGCCCATCTCCTGCTGGGTCTGAGCGGTGGCTCCTTCCTGTCGATGACCGACCCGCCCGAGTGGGCCAAGGGCGCCGTGGCTTCCTGTGTCAACCGGCACACCTGGCCCGTGCTCGCGGGCGGGCCGGGCCGGGCGGACGTCGTGCTGTCCTCGCCGATCATCCTGGAGGACCATCCCGCCATCGCCCCCGAGAGCATCGGCGCGATGTACGACTCCACCGAGATCGACGAGATCCTCGCCCTGCGCACCGCGGCCCTGACCGACCAGGAGAAGCGCGAAGCGCGCGGCACGGACCCGCGGGCCGCCGCCGTGATCGACCTGGCGGAGTCGATGCCCCCCGAGGTGCTGGAACGGCTGCACGGCGCCGTACGCGCCCTGCGCGAGATCACCGGACCGGACGGGACGGACGAGCCCCGGAGCCCGCTGGGCCCGTTCGACGAACAGGCCGAACGGGCCGAACAGGCCGTGTTCAGACCCGAGACCCCCTGGTGGGATCCGGCGCACACGGACACCGCGGATCCCGCGCGTGACCGGGTCCTCGTCGACGGCGTGCCGGTGGGAGTCGGCAGCCGGGTCCTCCTGCGCCCCGGTCTGCGGCGCACCGATGCCCAGGACCTGTTCCTCCAGGGCCGCGCGGCCCTGGTGGAGGCCGTGCTGCACGACGTGGACGGGGGCGTGCACATGGCCGTCACCGTGGACGGCGATCCCGGGGCGGACATCCGTAGGGAACAGGGCCGGTTCCTGTACTTCCAGCCCGACGAACTCAGCCCCCTGGAGGACGCGTGAGCGGCTCCCGCATCCTCGTCGCGGGCATCGGCAACGTCTTCCTCGGCGACGACGGCTTCGGGGTGGAGGCGCTGCGGCAGCTGTCGGCGCACGAACTCCCGGGCCATGTCGAAGCCGTGGACTTCGGCGTCCGAGGGGTGCACCTCGCCTACCAGCTCCTCGACGGGTACGACACCCTCGTCCTGGTGGACGCCACCGCCCGCGGTGGCGCCCCCGGCACGCTCCACCTCATCGAGCCCGCGGGGCCCGGCGGGCCGGACGGCGCCGGCCGCATCGTGCCGGGAGCGCCCGTGCTCGACGGCCACCAGATGTCCCCGGACGCGGTCCTGGCCCTGCTGGGGTCCCTGTGCGAGGGAACGGGCTCCACCCCGCCGCGGCGGATCGTCGTGGTGGGGTGCGAGCCGGCCTCCCTCGACGAGGGCATCGGGCTGAGCGAGCCCGTGGCCGCCGCGGTGCCGCAGGCCGTGGGGATGATCCTGGACCTACTGCGGAACGAGCATGCCGCGCAGGCGGAGCATGCCGAGCATCCCGATGACACCGGCCACGACGTCGTGGCGGCGCCGGTCGCCGAGTTGAGGAGGACCCCGTGAAGAAGGCCGTCATCGGCGGTGCGGCGGCAGCCGCGCTCATCGCCGTACTGAAGCAGATCATCCCCGACGTCAAGCGCTACCTGCGCATGCGCCGCATGTGACGCCCGTGATGCCCATGACGCCCGTCATGTGCTGACGCCCGAACGGCGTACGCGCGGGACCGCGCCTCGGCGTGCCCGACCGCAGCGCCCGATTCCTACCGGTGTAATGGCCCCGGCAGGACGGAGTCCGATGCACGAGATGTCGATCGCCATGGCCGTCGTGGGCCAGGTGGAGGAAGCGGCCGGGGTCGCCGGCGAGAGCGGCGTGAGCCTGGTTCGCCTGCAGGTCGGCGAGTTGGCCGGGGTGGTTCCCGACGCCCTGGCCTTCTGCTTCGAACTGGCCTGCGCCGGCACGGTCCTCGAAGGGGCCGAACTCGCCACCGAGCCCGTCGCGGCCCGCGCGCACTGCGCCTCCTGCACGCAGGAGTGGGCGGTCGGCATGCCGCCCTCACTGTGCTGCCCCGGATGCGGCAGCGCGGCACACGTAGAGCTGCTCTCGGGCCGGGAGTTGCAGATCCTCAGCGTGACCTGGGAGGACGGCGACGGCGAGGCCCAGGCCCCGGCCGAGGCCCGCAACCGGCCCGCGAACCCAACCCCGAGGAGCACCGAACCATGTGCCGAGTGGTCGACCTGAAGCAGGCGGTACTCGCCAAGAACGACGCCGCCGCGCACGCGCTGCGCACCGAACTCACCGCCCGCGGCACGGTGACGGTCAACCTGCTCTCCAGCCCGGGCAGCGGGAAGACGGCCCTGCTGGAGCGCGAGTTGCTCATCGCCCGGGAGCGCGGCCTGTCCGTCGCCGCCCTCACGGCGGACCTGGCCACCGAGAACGACGCGGTGCGGCTGGCGCGTTCGGGCGTACCCGTCAAGCAGGTGCTCACCGACGGCCTCTGCCATCTGGAGGCCGGAATGCTCGGCCGGCACCTGGACGGCTGGCTGCCCGAGTCCACGCGGCTGCTCTTCGTGGAGAACGTGGGCAACCTCGTCTGTCCGGCCTCCTACGACCTGGGGGAGTCCCTGCGGGTCGTCCTGGCCTCGGTGACCGAGGGCGAGGACAAGCCGCTGAAGTATCCGACCGCCTTCGGGCTGGCCCAGCTCGTACTGGTCACCAAGACGGACATCGCCGAGGCCGTCGAATTCGACGAGGACACCTTCCGCGCGCACGTCCAGCGGGTGAACCCCGGTGTGGAGGTGGTCCTGACCTCCGCGCGCACCGGCGAGGGCGTGGGGATCCTGCTCGACCGGGCGAACGCGGTCGCGGACGGCGCGGCCACGCACGTGCCGGTCATGGCCGGGCAGGGGCCGGGCCGGAACGCGCACACACACGACGGCGTGCACACACACGACCACGACCATGCCGAGGGCCACGGCCACCCGCACACCCCTCCGGACCCAGACCCCCAGGCGCAGACGCGCCCCATCGCGGTGCAGACGCGCTGATGGAGGCGGTCCAGCGCCGCCGGGTCACCGTCCGCGGCGTGGTGCAGGGCGTCGGC
This sequence comes from Streptomyces sp. GL_140, assembly GCF_057834465.1. Taxonomy (NCBI): domain Bacteria; kingdom Bacillati; phylum Actinomycetota; class Actinomycetes; order Kitasatosporales; family Streptomycetaceae; genus Streptomyces; species Streptomyces sp. GL_140. Next base: position 442,947 of record NZ_CM174404.1, on the reverse strand, counting down.
TTCCGGCCGTACGTGTACACCCGTGCGACCGGGCTCGGACTGGCCGGCCACGTCACCAACACCGCCGAGGGAGTCGTGGCCGAGGTGGAGGGGGATCCGGCGGCGGTCGCGGAGTTCTGCGACCGGCTGGCGGCCGAAGCGCCCCCGCTCGCCGTCGTCGACGCCGTCCACCACCACCAGGTCCCGGCCGCGGGCGGCGCCGGATTCCGCATCATCGCCTCCCGGTCCGGCGGAGCCGTCCGTACGCTGGTCTCCCCGGACACGGCCACCTGCGCCGACTGTCTCGTCGAGCTCGGGGATCCGGCCGACCGGCGCCACCGGCACCCCTTCATCACCTGCACCCACTGCGGGCCGCGCTTCACCATCGTCACCGGGCTGCCCTACGACCGTCCCTGCACCACGATGGCCGGCTTCCCGATGTGCCCCGACTGCGCCCGTGAGTACGCCGATCCGGCTGACCGCCGGTTCCACGCGCAGCCCATCGCCTGCGCGGCCTGCGGACCCCGGCTGCGACTGCTCACCGGCACGCCGCCGCGCGAGACGGACGACCCCGACCCGGTGGCCGGGGCCCGGCGGCTGCTGGGCTCCGGTGCGATCCTCGCCGTCAAGGGGATCGGCGGATACCACCTTGCCTGCGATGCCTCCCATGCGGGCGCCGTCCGGGAACTGCGCCGCCGCAAGGCCCGCGGTGACAAGCCGTTCGCCCTGATGGCCCGGGACGAGGCCGCCGTCGAGGAGCTCGTCCACCTCGGGCCCGAGGAGCGGAGCCTGCTCACGGGGCGGGAGCGACCGATCGTCCTGCTGCGCCGCCGCGCCGGTCGCGCCGGTCGCGCCGGTCCGGCCGAGGGGGTCGCCCCGGGCAGTCCCGACCTCGGGCTGATGCTCCCGTACAGCCCCGTGCACCACCTGCTGCTCGGCCTGCCCGGCGACCCGCCCGGACCCGGGCTGCTGGTCATGACCAGCGGAAACCTCGCGGGGGAGCCCATCGTCACCGACGACTCCCAGGCCCTGGAGCGGCTGGCCGGGCTCGCCGACGCCTGGCTGACGCACGACCGGCCGATCCACGTGCCGTGCGACGACTCGGTGGTGCGGGTCTGCGACGGGATGCCGCTGACCATCCGCCGCTCCCGCGGCTACGCCCCGCTGCCGCTCGCGCTTCCCGTCCCCGTCCCCGCGACCCTCGCGGTCGGAGGGGACCTGAAGAACGCCTTCTGCCTGGGTGAGGGGCGCCGGGCCTGGCTCTCCGCGCACATCGGGGACATGGACGACCTGGCCACACAGGACGCCTTCGAGCGCGCCGAGCGGCAGTTGGAGTCCATCACAGGAGTCACCCCCGGGCTGATCGCCGCCGACCGGCACCCCGGCTACCGCTCGGCGCGGTGGGCCGGGCGGCATGCGGGCGACCGGCCGCTGGTGCACGTACAGCACCATCACGCGCACATCGCGTCCGCGATGGCCGAACACGGTCTGGACGGGGGCCGCCGTGTCATCGGCGTCGCCTTCGACGGCACCGGCTACGGGGACGACGGAGCCGTGTGGGGAGGCGAGTTCCTGCTCGCCGACTACGCCGGATACACCCGCTTCGCGCACCTCGCGTACGTCCCGCTGCCCGGCGGCGACGCGGCCGTACGGCGGCCGTACCGGATGGCCCTGTCGCATCTGCGGGCCGCGGGCCTCGACTGGGCGCCGGACCTGCCGTGCACGGCAGCCTGCCCGCCCGATGAACTACGGGTCCTGCGCACCCAGTTGGACCGTGACCTGAACTGCGCTCCCACTTCGAGCATGGGGAGGCTCTTCGATGCGGTGTCCTCGCTGGCCGGCATCCGCCACCACGCGGGATACGAGGCCGAGGCCGCGATCGAGCTGGAGTCCGCGGCCCGCGCGGCCGCAGCGGCGGACGAGGGCGGCGACGGCCCCGGGTATCGCTTCGCACTGCGGATCCCCGCCCCCGGCAGCGGGGGCCCGGTCCTCGCCGACCCCTCGCCCGTCCTGGCCGCAGTCGTGACCGATGTGCGTACGGGTACCCCGCCGCCGCTGATCGCGGCCCGCTTCCACCACGGTGTCGCCGCTCTCGTCGCAGACCTGTGCCTCCTGGCGCGGGAGCGGTACGGCCTGGAGACCGCCGCGCTGACCGGTGGGGTCTTCGCCAACACCCTGCTGTCCTCGGCCTGCGCCCGGATCCTGCGCGGGCACGGTTTCACCGTACTGCGACACCAGCGCGTGCCCCCGAACGACGGAGGCCTGGCGCTGGGCCAGCTCATGGTCGCGGCAGCCGGTACGACCCGTACGAAGGAACACCCACAGCAAGGAGAAGCCCATGTGCCTGGCAGTACCCGGCAGGGTGATTGACATCGGGGAGCGGGAAGGGACGCGCATGGCCACCGTCGACTTCGGCGGGGTGGTCAAGGAGGTCTGCCTGGAGTACCTGCCCGACCTCCAGGTCGGCGAGTACGCCATCGTCCACGTCGGCTTCGCGCTCCAGCGACTGGACGAGGAATCCGCCAAGCAGACCCTGGAACTCTTCGCGGAACTCGGCATGCTCCAGGAGGAGTTCGGCGACCCCTGGGAGCAGGCGGCGCAGGCCGGCGGAGCGCCCTGGCCGTTCGCCGACGACCCGCAGGAGGCCCCCGCCCCGGCCCCCTTGGCAGAGGCGGTTCCCGGGACCACGGCGCAGGAGGCGGCTCAGCAGTGAAGTACATCGACGAGTTCCAGGACCCCGGCCTCGCGCGCCGACTGCTCGACGACATCCACGCGACGGTGACCCGGCCCTGGGCGCTCATGGAGGTGTGCGGCGGTCAAACCCACACCATCATCCGGCACGGCATCGACCAACTCCTCCCGGACATGGTGGAATTGATCCACGGGCCGGGCTGCCCGGTCTGCGTGACCCCGCTGGAGGTCATCGACAAGGCCTTGGAGATCGCCTCCCGCCCCGAGGTCATCTTCTGCTCCTTCGGGGACATGCTGCGCGTCCCCGGCACCGGCCGGGACCTCTTCCAGGTGCGCAGCGAGGGCGGCGACGTACGGGTGGTCTACTCCCCGCTCGACGCCCTGAAGATCGCGCAGCAGAATCCGCAGCGCCAGGTGGTGTTCTTCGGCATCGGCTTCGAAACCACGGCCCCACCCAACGCCATGACGGTCTATCAGGCGAAGAGGCTGGGCATCCGCAACTTCAGCCTGCTGGTCTCCCACGTCCGCGTTCCTCCGGCCATCGAGGCGATCATGCAGTCGCCGAGCTGCCGGGTCCAGGCCTTCCTGGCCGCCGGGCACGTGTGCAGCGTGATGGGAACGGGGGAGTACCCGGAGCTCGCCGCGCGCCACCGCGTCCCGATCGTGGTGACCGGCTTCGAGCCCCTGGACATCCTGGAGGGCGTACGCAGGGCGGTGAGCCAGCTGGAACGCGGCGAGCACACCGTGGACAACGCCTACGCCCGCGCGGTGCGCCCCGAGGGGAACCCGGCCGCGCTCGCCATGCTGCGCGACGTCTTCGAGGTCACCGACCGAGCCTGGCGCGGCATCGGAGTGATCCCCGACAGCGGCTGGCGGCTGTCGCCGCGCTACCGGGACTACGACGCCGAGCACCGCTTCTCGGTGACCGGCATCAACACCTGCGAACCGGCCGAGTGCCGCAGCGGCGAGGTGCTCCAGGGTCTGCTCAAACCGCACGAGTGCGAGGCTTTCGGGACCACTTGCACCCCGCGCAACCCTCTCGGCGCCACCATGGTCTCCAGCGAGGGCGCTTGCGCCGCCTACTACCTCTACCGGCGGCTGGAGATCACGCCGACCCGTACGGTCGTCCCCGCCGAACGGGCCTCCACCACCCAAGCGCCCTTGGAGGCGAGCCCCGTTGTCTGACACGACCCTGGACATCACCGGCTGGACCTGCCCCGCACCCCTGCGCGACCGGCCGCGGGTGGTGATGGGCCACGGCGGCGGCGGGGCGCTCTCCGCCGAACTCGTCGAGCACCTCTTCGCGCCCGCTTTCGGGGGTGAAGTGCTGTCCCAGCTCGGAGATTCGGCGGCCGTCACCCTGGGCGGGGTCCGGCTCGCCTTCTCCACCGACTCCTACGTGGTGCGCCCGCTGTTCTTCCCGGGCGGCAGCATCGGCGACCTCGCCGTCAACGGCACCGTCAACGACCTGGCCATGAGCGGAGCCCAAGCCGCCTACCTCTCCTGCGGGTTCATCCTTGAGGAGGGCGTGGAGCTGTCGGTGGTGGCCCGGGTGGCGCAGGCCCTGGGCGACGCCGCCCGCACGGCCGGGGTCGAGGTGGCCACCGGCGACACCAAGGTCGTCGAGGCCGGCCACGGGGACGGGATCTACATCAACACCGCGGGCATCGGGATCATCCCGCAGGGCGTGGACCTACGGCCCCAGAGGGTGGTCCCCGGCGACGTCGTAATCGTCAGCGGGGAGATCGGGCTCCACGGGGTGGCGATCATGAGCGTCCGCGAAGGCCTGGAATTCGGCGTGGACATCGAGAGCGACTGCGCACCGCTCGGCGGCCTCGTACGGGCCATGCTCGCGGTCACCCCCGACCTGCACGTCCTGCGCGACCCCACCCGGGGCGGACTGGCTGCCTCGCTCAACGAGATCGCCGCCGCGTCCGGCGTGGGCGTGGTCATCCAGGAGGGCCGGGTCCCGGTTCCCGTGCCCGTCGCCAACGCCTGCGCGATCCTCGGCCTCGATCCGCTCTACGTGGCCAACGAGGGCAAGCTCGTCGCGTTCGTGCCCCGCGAGCACGCCGAGGCCGTACTCGCCGCGATGCGCGCCCACCCCTCGGGCCGGGACGCGGCGGTGATCGGCGAGGCGGTCGAGTCCCACCCGGGGCTGGTCGTGGCGCGCACCGGCCTGGGCGGCACCCGAGTCGTCGACCTGCCGATCGGGGAGCAGTTGCCGAGGATCTGCTGAGAGCTGCCGGGCCGCGGCTCAGGCGTCGGCCGTCCTCGGCGTACGGGTCTGCCCGCGGCCGAGCAGTTCCGCCAGTCCCCGCCGGGTGGCGGCGACGACCACGCGGTCCCCGGCCCGCAGGACGTGGCCGGGGCGCAGGTCCCACACCAGCGCGGGCAGCCGGCCGGTCTCGGCGGTCGGTGCGGTGGCCGGGTCGGGGCGGCGGTTCCCGGGGGACGAGGTGTCCAGGGCGATGACCCGCCAGGCGCCGGGGCGGAAGGACTCGGAGATGGTGCGGGATTCCAGCGACGGCTGCCCCGCCACGTCGACGGTGGCGAAGAGCAGCACCCTGCGTTCCACAGGGATCGCGCCGAGCACCCGGCGCCCCATCATCGCTGCGGCGAAGGCCGGCGCCGCCAGGTGGGAGACACTGCGACTGCGGGTCTGGGCTCCGGGATGGGCCGCGCGCAGGGTCCGGTAGACGGCGGTCGCGAAGCCGTCGTCGTAGAGCCGCATGACGACCCGTACGTCCGGCCGCACGGAACGGGCATACAGTGCGGCCTCCAGGTTGGTGGTGTCGGAACTGGTCAGCGCGAGCAGCGCGTTGGCACGGTGGATGCGGGCCGCTTCCAGCACCCCCTCGTCGGTGACGTCGCCGATGACCACGGGCACGTGGAGGGAACGGGCCAGCGCCAGGCCCCGGGCGGTCGGGTCCGACTCCACGCACACCACGGGGATCTCCAGCTCCCGCAGCCGCGCCAGCACCCGGGCCCCGATCTTGCCCAGGCCCAGCAGCACGACGTGGCCGGACAGGCCGCGCGGTGGCCGCCGCAGCGCCGTGGCGGTGCGGAACGCCCCCAGGGCCTCCAGGGCCGCGGCGACCAGGACGGGCAGCAGGAGAAGGCCGACGAAGCCCGCCAGGATCTGCAGGACCTGCTGCTCGGGGGGCTGGTCGAGGGCCGGGTCGTTGATCGCGAAGACGTCGAGCAGGGTGAGGTACGCGGCGCGCAGCGGGGTCGCGCCGGTGACCAGGGAGGAAGCCACCGAAAGGGCGGCCACGGCCGCGATGATCCCGGCCAGGGACCAGCGGAGCCGGCGCGAGAACAGCGAGGCCAGCGGCAGGGACACCTGGTCGAGCCGGCGCCCGGCCGATGGTGGCGCCGCGTGCGCGACGGCCTCCAGGGCCACGATCCCGCGCCCTACCGCCGCGGCCACCGCCCGGTCGTCGGGGAGCAGTTGAGGGCCCCCGCCGCCGCCGGAATCCAAGCCCTCCGTCCCTGCCCGGTCGCCGTTCGTCGCCGACAGCAGGGCAAGCGTGCACAGCCCCGGGTCGGCCACCTCGCCCGGGCCCGGCGGCGTACGCTCCACCGCGCGCAGCAGCAGACCGTCCGCCTGGACCACCTTGCTGGTGCCCGCGACGGCAGAGGCGGCGAGCGCCGGAGCCGCCGTATCGGCATCGGAGAGCACCGTCGTCGAGGAGTCCAGCTCCCGCAGGTCGATGCCGGGTTCCGCGACGAGCGCCGCCTGGTCGAGCAACTCCTCCAGGTGCTGGCCGAGTTTGCGGTTGTAGAGCCGGATCACCAGCCGGAGACGGGGATTGAGCCGACGGGCCACCAAGGCGGCCCGGACGTTGGTCTCGTCGTCCTCGTAGACCAGCGCCAGGGCCGCCGCCCCGGCGACCCCGGCGGCCGACAGCGCCGCCTCGTCGGGGAGCGCGGCGTGCAGCAACCGCAGTCCCCGCAGGGCCGGTTCGCCGCCGGCGGCGGTCCGGCCCCGGCTGGCGGGCAACCGGCCCAGCAGGCCGCGTACCGCACCGGGTTGCGGCTGGACCGCCCCGGGCACCACGAGCGTCACCCGCTCCTCGTACACCTCCCGGAGCTCGGCGGCCAGCCGGTGGGCGAGGCCGTCGTCGCCGCAGACGACCATCCGGCCCGCTTCGACGTCGTGTTGGGGGTTCTGGAGTATCGAGGACACCGTCACAGGATGCCGTGCGCCGGCCCGATCTGATCGCTGGGTATAGGTTCCGGGCATGGCTGACGACTGGCGGACGGACCGGATCAGGAGTGCTCTGCGCGGTGAAAACCCGGCAGTGCTGAGGAGATTGGACGCGTCCTTCGCGGTGATCGGCGATGTGCAGTTCCTGCCCGGCTACTCGGTCCTCCTGGTGGACGACCCCGCGGTGGAGAGACTGTCGGACCTGCCCAGGGCCAAGCGGCTGGCCTTCCTGTCCGAGATGGACCAGCTCGGAGAAGCCGTCGAACGGGCATCGCGCCGCACCGACACGGCATTTCGGCGGGTGAACCTGGAGATCCTGGGCAACACCGACGGGTTCCTGCACGCGCACGTATGGCCACGCTTCGAGTGGGAGCCGGCCGATCTGGTGCACATGCCGGTGTGGCTCTACCCCCGCGAGCGCTGGTCCGACGAGCGGTTCGCGCTCGGCCCTCGGCACGACCCGCTGCGGGCGGCGATCGGGGAGGAGCTGGACCATGTGCGGTTGGTCACTCCCGGTTTGCCTCCGGTCGGACATCCGTGATCATGGCCGGAATGAACCCACGTTTCCTCGGCATCGCCGATCTGGCCGAAACCCCGTCCGTGGCGGTGGTGGTCGACGTCATGCGTGCCTTCACGGTGGCAGCCTGGGCCTTCGCCCAGGGGGCCGAGAGAATCGTTCTTGCCGAGACGCTGGACGAGGCCCTGGCACTGAAGGCCCGTCACCCGGACTGGGTGGCGCTCAAGGACGGTCCGCCCGCGCCCGGGTTCGACCTGGTCAACTCCCCGGGCCTGCTCCGCTCCGCCGATCTCGGCGGACGGACGGTCGTGCAGAAGACCACGGCGGGCACGGTCGGCGCCCTCGCGGTCAAGGATGCTCCGCTGGTGCTGTGCGCCGGCTTCGTGGTGGCGGAGGCGACGGCCCGGCTCCTGCGCACACGCGGGAGCGACAGCGTCACGTTCGTGGTCACCGGCGAGGACGGGCAGGCCGAGGAAGACCTGGCGTGCGCCCAGTACATCGCCCGAAGGGCCGCCGGGGCCGGGGCCGATGCCACCGAGTTCCTCCGCCGCGCCGCCGCGTCGCGCGCCGCCGCCGAGCTGGCACAGGGAGTACGCCAAGGGGCCCACCCCGATGACGTCGCACTCTGCCTCGAGCTCGACCGGTTCCCCTTCGCCATGGTGGCGACGCTGGAGGACCCGCTCATGGTCCTGCGCCCGTACGCCGCGCGTCCACGGACGGACGATGCCCCGCTCTGATCGAACACGTCGTCCGGACTTGCCGTTCGCTTGCTCCGAGTAGGGGCCCGAGGCCCTTCCGGCTCGCCCTTGTAGGGGTCTTGAGGGGCTGTACGGCCGTGTTCGACTGCACCAGACTCGCGGTCACGCCCCCTTCCCCCTTCCCTTTCCCCGACTCCTCCGAGGTGCCCATGCTTCCGCCGACGCCGCCTTCCGCCTGGAATCCGGAACTCCTCCCGGACGGTTTCGCCGTCCGTGGCGCCGGGGGCATGCGCGAAGAGCTCGACGGGTTCGCCCACACCGCGACACGGCTGCTCCTGGGCAGCGACGGGCTGACGACGCCCCTGCTGGAGGCCTGGGTCGGCTCCGTGGTCTGCGTCCGCCGGATGAGTCACCGCCTGGTCCGTGCCACCGAAGCCCCTGCCCGGGCGGTGGACCTGCTGGGGGCCGAAGCCGACGAGATGCTGCTGGAACGGCGCTCCGTGCTGGCGTCGTCGGACGGGGTGGACCTCTCCCGCAACGTGGTGGTCGCCCGGTCCGGGCTCTCGGAGGCCGTCGAACGGTGCCTCACCGACGGATCGGCGACGATAGGCCGGATGCTCCAGGAGGCCGGGACCGGCCACCGGCGCACGATCGTCGAGGTCGGACTGGGCACTTGGGGAGGAGAACCCGCGGCCTGCAAGACATACCTCCTGTGGCACGGCGAGCAGCCGTTGGCCACCATCACCGAACTGTTCAACCCCGAGGTCGTACCGGCGTCCCTGCGGGCCCCCCTGGCTCTGGTGGGCCGGCCGTGACCGCGCCCCGACGTCACGTACAGGTGGCCATCGTCGGCGCAGGGCCCGCCGGACTCGTCCTGGCCAACGTCCTCCACCGGGCCGGAGTCTCGGTCGAGGTCCGCGAGCGCTCCAGCCGGGCCCGGACGGAGCAGCAGGCCCGCGCGGGCCTGATCGAGCACCGGGTCGTCGAGTACCTGCGCGCCCACGGGCTCGCCGACCGGCTGCTGGCCGAGGGCGGACGGCACGACTGGTGCGAGTTCATGTGCCTCGGGGAGCGGGTCCACCTGCCCTACGGGGAGCTGTCCGGCGGCGTCGGGCACTGGGTGTACCCGCAGCAGTTCCTGGTCCGCGACCTGATCGCCTCGCTTGAAGAGGCGGGTGGCGTCGTACGCTTCGACTGCCCGGTCCTCGACGTCGACACCTCGGGCGCCCGTCCCCTCGTCCGCTGCCAGGACGACGTCCTGGAGGCCGACCACGTCGTGGGCTGTGACGGCCCGCGCAGCACCGTCGCGCGTTCGTTCCCCGCGGACCTCGACGGAGCCGACGAACGGCGCTACCCCTACGACTGGCTGACCGTGCTCGCCGAGGTGGACCGACCGGTGGAAGGCATCCGGTACGCCCTCCACGAGGCGGGCTTCGCCGGGATGATGCCCCGCACCCCCACACTGGCCCGCTTCTACCTCCAGGTGGCACCGGACGCGGATCTCTCCGAGTGGCCCGAGCCGCGGATCCGCGAGCAGCTGGCGCTGCGGCTGGCACTGCGGCCCGAGGCGGGCGACCCCCTGCTGGGCAGCCTCACCGAGGTCGGCATGCTGCGACTGCGGGGCCGGGTCCGCCACCACGTACACGCCGGCCGGCTCCTGCTGGCCGGGGACGCGGCGCACGTGCTGACGCCCGCGGGAGCCAAGGGACTCAACCTGGCGGTGGCCGATGTCGCCGACCTCGCGGACAGCCTGCTGCGCCACCACCGCGACGGGGACGAGGACACCCTGGCCGGCTACGGACCGCGCCGCCAACAGGAAGCCTGGGCGACGCAGGAGTTCTCCGACCGGCTGCTGGAGCTGCTGCACCTTCCGCAGGGGGACGCGGCACAGTCCGCCTTCGGCCTGCGGCTGCGCCGCGAACGGCTCGCGCGGCTGTCAGCACCGGGCCCGGAAGGGGAGACGTTCGCCCGCACCTACGGCGGCGCGGGCCGCCTGCGCCTCTCCGCCGAGCCGGCACGTCATCGACGTAGTGCACTCTGGCTCGCGTAGCCGGCGCTGGAGGACTGCCCCCGCCGGACCGGATCGGCTACGGGAACACGCCGTCCACGAGTTCCGCCAGTGCCGCGGCCAGGGCGGGGAGGCCGGGGCCCGCGGGGCCGCCGGGCTCGGACATGTACGTGTCCCGGCGGATCTCGATCATCAGCGCGCCGACCCGGTCGTCCTGGCCGTAGTACCTCAGCGGTACGTACGTACCGGCGAAGGGGCTGTCGAGCCCCGTGCCGCCGAAGCCCGCGAAGGCCTTCTGTGCGGCGGCGAGCAGGGGCGCCGGTGTGTGGAAGGCGTCCGTGCCCAGGCAGATCGGCGGCCGGCGGCCGTCACCGTGCAGTTCGTAGGGGAGGGGTTCGGTCGGATACGAGTGCACGTCGATGATCACGGCTCGGCCGACGGCCTCCAGGCGGTCCTGCACGGCCCGCGTCATCGCGTCCGCGTACGGGTGGAAGTAGCGCTCGATCAACGGCCGTTGCTCAAATCCCTCCGGGCGCAGGCGCTCCCTGTGGGTGGTGCGCGTGTACACCGCCCCCATGCCCACGGCCAGCATCTCCTCGCGGTCGTCGGGGAAACGCTCGGGGTCGACGACGAGCCGGGACAGCCCGTTGACGAACTGCCACGGCGTGACGGCGGACCCGGCCGCGGCCGCCGCGGCGATGTCGGCCGTGTGGGAGTCGGTGATGTGGTCGAGCTCCTGCCCGAGTCCCTGCTCGTCCAGCAGGATGCCGGCGCGAACCGCCTGCGGTACGACGCGCGAGGAGTGCGGCACGTGCAGGATCACCGGCGACGCGCCCGAGCCGGGGAGCAGCCGGAAGGACTCGGGGGTCTCTTTCCGTGGGTGGGGAGGGCGGAGAGTCGTCGGCATGCAGGGCCTCCGGGGGCGGCGCGGATTGCTCCACGAGGCTAATCGAAGGCGCCGAGCCCGCCGGATCGGCAACTACCGGCAGCGGGGGGCCTCGTCCTGACAAGTCTTCAGTTTTCACGACTCACGCGCTACGGTCCCGCCGTCCACCAGGAAAGGAACCCTCGCGTGAGATCCATCCGCCGCGCAATCAGCGCGTCCGCCGTCGCACTGATCCTCGCCGCCCCGCTGGCTCCCGTCGCGGCACACGCCGCGACCCCGGCTCACATACGGGCCGTCCAAAGCGCCGGCTCCAGCCGTGTCCTCTCCGTCCCTGGCCTCGTCAACGCCCGCGATGTCGGCGGGTACGCGACCTACGACGGCAAGAGCACCCGCTGGGGCGTGCTGTACCGCTCCGAGACCCTCTCCAAGCTCCCCGCCGATGGCGTCACCGCCCTCGGACAGCTCGGACTCGGCAGCGTCATCGACCTCCGCACGGCCCCCGAGATCCAGGCCGACGGCACCGACAGGCTCCCGGCCGGCGTCACCGCCATCGCCCAGCCGGTCGACGACACCAGCCTCTTCGCCTTCATCGGACAGGTAGTCCGCAGCAAGGACCCCGCCTACCAGCAGGCACAGCTCGGAAACGGCGCCGCCGAAGCACGGATGACGGCCCTCTACCGCGGCTTCGTCACCAACCCGGCGAACCGGGCCGCGCTCGGCTCCGCCATCCGCACCGTCGCCAACTCCACCAAGCCCGTCATGTTCCACTGCTCCTCGGGCAAGGACCGCACCGGCGTCCTCGCGGACACGATCCTGCGCGCGGTCGGTGTCCCGGCCTCGACCTCCGAGCAGGACTACCTGCTCTCCAACCAGCTCAGGGCCTCCGCCGACAAGGCCCTGCGCGACCAGGTCAAGGCCGCCGGGTACATGCAGAACCCGGACCTCCTCATCCCGCTCCAGGAGGTGCGCAGCCCCTACCTCGCCGCGTTCCGGGACCAGGCCGTCGCCGACTACGGCAGCTTCGGCAACTTCCTGACCAACGGCCTCGGCCTCGACACCACCACCCTGGCCAAGCTGCGCGCCCGCGCAGTCGCCTGACCCGCAGGACGCAGAATCCCCGCCCGATCCGGACCGCACCTCCGGCGGCGGGGCTTCGTCATGTACAGGGGCTTCCGGCCTTCGGTGGGGGGCTTTGGTCCCGAGGGAGTCGGGTAAAACGGGTGAAACCGGGTGGACTCGGCGGCCCTCTTAGGGTGCGTACCGCAGGCATCGGCCTCGGTTTTCCCTGAAGGGTTCCTCCCGTGCGTAAGACGTTCCTGCTCTCCGCCGTCGCCGTGGCCGCCTCGGCGGTGCTGGTTTCCCCCGCCGCCGCGGCTGTCGCCGATGACGCGGTGCCCGTGTCGGTTTCCTCTTGGGTGGCGCAGGCGCCGACGGTGTCGATCACCTCGGTGCCGAGCGGGCCGTCGGGGTACGTGGCGGGGGCCACAGTCGCTTTCACCGTGACGACGTCGAGCCCGGCCGCCGTCACCGCGGTCTCGGACGCGCTGAAGGACGTACGGCTCGTGGGGCGGGGTGGCTCCTACTCGGGCACGGCGGTGGTGAAGGCGGGCTGGGGTATCGGCAGTGCGCGTCTTCGGGTGGTTGCCGACTACCCGGGCTCGGGCGAGCAGAGCACGTCGAGCACGTTCCCGGTCGACACCCTGACGCGTCCGGATGTCCGGCCCGCGCCCGCGCCCGTGCCCAAGCCCGCTCCGGTCGCGGGGCACTCGGAGCTCGCGCTGAGCCGGTACGGCGGTCCCGTGGGCAAGCAGGTGGCGATCACGCTGACGGGCAGCGGCAGCCCCTCGGCCTCCTACTGGGTGCGGTCGCAAGCCTTCGAAGGCGGCAAGGTGAAGCTGGCGCCGGGCCGCGACGGGAAGTGGCACGGCACGGCCACGGTGGCGAAGACGGCTTCGGGCCCCTACGTGGTCACCGCGGACTGCGGTGCGGACCCGGCCCGGTTCTGGGTCGAGGCCAAGTAGGCCCGATGGGCCCTCGCCGATCCTGTGCGGTGCGTGAGGGGCCGGCGGCCTACCTCTCGGCGTTGCGTGCCTTCTCGGCGATCTCACCGAGAACGGTGGCGGGCCGGCCGCCGGGCTGCACGACCTTCCCGATGTTCTGCTTCATGTCCTGGCTCACTCCTGCCCAGGACTTCTTGCCCACGGGGTAGAGGCGTGAGGAGGGCAGCGCCTTGAGGAAGACCTGGAGCTGGACGGTGGCGGGGTCGGTGGAGTTCATCATCTCCTGGGAGCCGCTGGTCGTCGCGGGGAGCAGGCCGTACTTGCCGGTGAACGCGGCGACGTTCTTCGCCTCGTAGAGGAAGTCGAGGAAGTGGCCGGCCTCCTTCGGGTGGCCGTTCTTGAAGGCCATGGCCCAGTCGGCGACGCCCATCGCGGTGGGCTCGGATCCGTCCTCGGTCGGCATCGGCACGACGCCGATCTTGACGCCCTTGTCCTGGGCCTGCTTGATCAGGGTGGGATGGCCGTTGAGGATGCCCACCTCACCGTGGATGAAGGCGTCGAAGGCGCCCTGACGATCGAGCTTGCCCGGTTCCACCGGGCCCGTGAGGCCCTGGCCGACCATCTTGTCCCGCAGGAATTCGAAGGTCTTGACGTTCTTCGGGGAATCGATGGCGTAGGTCTCGGCGTCGTTGGTGTAACCGCCGCCTCCCGACAGCATCCACATCATGGATTCGGCCTGCGCCTCCTCCGGTCCCAGCGGCAGGGCGAACGGGGTGGGGACACCCGCGGCCTTGAGCTTCTTCGCGGCAGCCACCAGGTCGTTCCAGGTACGGGGTTGCCAGGGGGCGCCGTCCTTGGTGACACCGGCCTCGGTGAGGAGGCTCTGGTTGTAGAACATCAGCCGGGTGCTGGAGACGAAGGGCAGGCCGTACTGCGTGCGGCGGACCTTGCCCGCCTCGGCGAGGGGCGCGAGGAAATCGGCCTCCGTCTTGATGGAGAGGATCTCGTCGGAGGCGTAGAGCTTGCCGGCGTTGGCGTAGTCGGCGTAGGCGCCGATCTGCGCGATGTCGGGCGCATTGCCGTCCTTGACCATCTGGGCGACCTTGGAGTCCACGTCGTTCCAGGAGGCGACCTCGACCTCGACCTTGACACCGGGGTTGGCTCTCTCGAAGTCGGCGGCGAGGCGTTCCCAGTAGGGCTTGGAGCTGTTGGCCGGATTGTCGCCGTACTCGGCGGCCACGATGCGCAGGGTGACGCTGCCCGCGGCGCTGCTGGTGCCGCAGCCGGTCAGGGTGAAGGAGGCCAGGGTGAGGGCGGTGGCAGCCGCCGTGAGGGTCGGGAAGGAGCGCCGCATGGTGTGGTCCGCCTCTCGTCGCATGACTACTGGGCGTATGGTCTACACCACTATCCGGCCATTGCCACACCCCTTGGCAGCGCACACTTCGATCACATTCCTATGGACCCGGCGGCGGAGGGCGCGGGTAAGCCCCGGCCCGCACAGGGGGGTTGGCGGGGCAGGTCCACCTGCCCCGCCTGCCTGCAGGATGCGGCGGGCCCCGGGGAGCCGGCGTTACCCGAGGGCCTCGAAGGAGGCGACGAGGTCGGCGGGGGAGGGGAGCGCGGTGATGTCGGCCCGGGTGGCGGCGGCGGCCTTGCGCAGGTCGTCGTCGGTGAGGAGGCGGCCGAGCAGGGCGGCGTCCACGGTGTCGTCGCTCGCGCGCAGGGCGAATCCCAGGCCGGTCGCGGCATCGACGTTGATGAAGTGGTCGGCGCCCTGGGGGAGGATCAGCTGGGGGACGCCCCGGGCGGCGGCGGTGAGCATGGTGCCGGACCCTCCGTGGTGCACGACCGCGTCCGCGGTGTCCAGGAGTTGGGCGAGCGGCACCCAGGGCAGGGGGCGGACATTGGAGGGGAGGGCGCCGAGCGGGCTCAGGTCGGTGTCCCCCACGGCGAGGAGGAAGTCGGCGTCGACGGAGGCGGCCTCGGCGATCAGCCGGGCGACCGGGTTGACACCCGCGTACGCGGTCACCACCGTCCCGAGGGTGACGGCGATCCGCGGCCGGGAGCCCCGGGCGATGAGGTCGCCCGGCACCGTTCCGCCGCCGTTGTACGGCACGTACCGGACCCGCCACCCGGTGCCGTCGCCGCCGAGGGAGGCGGGTACGACATCGAGGACGGTGTGGGTGGCCGGGCCTTCGACCTCGCGGGCCCGGTACTCGGCCGCCAGCAGGCCGGCGAGCCTGCCGACCATGCCGTAGCCGGACATCACTCCGAAGTTGTGCACGACTGCGGGTATGCCGAGTGCCGCCGAGACCAGGGGTGCGGCGGCCTGGAAGGCGGCGTGGACGATGAGGTCCGGCCGCCAGGCGGTGGCAAGGGCGAACAGGTCGTCGATGGTGACCCGGCTGTGTTCGGCGAAACCGCTCGCGGCCAGCCGCTCCATGGCCTCCGGGTCGCTGCCGTCGTTGACGAACTGCGGATCGGTGCCTTCCGAGGCGCGCCGGAAGGCCTCCATCAGCGTCGATCCGTCGCCGATCTCGGCGGTGGGCAGACCGGTCTGCCGAAGCTGGTCGAGCGGGGCGGAACCGGCGAACAGCACGTGGTGCCCGGCTGCCTGGAGCGCCTGGGCGGTCGGCACCATCGGGAACAGGTGGCCCGCCGAAGCGGGGCCGGTGAACAGGATGCGCACGGACTTACTCCCTGGGGTGGAGCTCGTTGATTCCACTGACAGACCGTGGAACGTGTCCGTCGCCGTGCCGGGTTCCGTCGAGGTGGGCGAATTCAGGACGATCTCGACGGGGACGGCTGGATTCGAAGGGGACGCACCCCACGGCATCCCCGTCACACGGTCCGAGGCGACCAGTGGGATTGGTGATACCTGTCAGGAACAACGGCACCGTGGTGACCCAGTGGATTGCTACGGCGGGGCCACCCAGGTCTGGCACGGGTGACACCGGCCCATAGGCCGGCACCGGTCGACGAACCGGTGCCGGCCGATGCGCGCACCGCCCACTGCGCACCGCGCACCGGCCGCCGGGCGGATCAGCCGAACCCGTGGGCGCCGAGTTCGGCATAGCGGGCGGACAGTTCGGCCATGTCGCGTTCGGCTCCCTCGCGCAGCCAGCGCCCGTACATCCCGGCCGCCTCCGTCGCCCCCAGGGCGCGGCCCGCGACACCCGCGGCCAGCGAACCCGCCGTCCAGCCGGAGAGGAGGGCCCGCAGCACTCCGTGCGAGGAGGCCGGGTCCAGCAGGGCGCCCGCGTCCCCGGCCACGAACCAGCCCGGCCCGGCGGCCCTCGGACACAGCCGCCAGCTGACGTCCGCCGACCGGGCCGGGCCTTCGGGCACCAGGCCCGCGAACTCCTCCGGGAGCCCGCCGGCCGGCCGCCCCTGCCGCGGTACGAACTCCAGCCGCATCCACTGGTACCGCCCCCGGCCGACCCGCGCGGTCCACGTCCAGCCGGTGCCGTCCGCGGCGATCGCCGGAGCCGCGTCCCGCTGCGGGCAGGACCCGGCCGCGTAGCCGTACCGGACCAGCAGCCTCGGCGAGCGCGGCGGGGCGGTCAGGCCCAGGGCGCGGCTCAGCCAGCGAGCGCGGCCCGTCGCGTCGATGACCGTACGGGTGCGCAGCGGCCCGGCCGTCCCGCCGCCCAGCCGGACCCCGGTCACCGCGCCGCCCTCCAGCACCGGTTCACCGACCCGGCAGCCGAGACGGACCTGCGCGCCCACCTCCCGGGCCCGGTCCAGCAGCAGCTCGTCCAGCCGCCGGCGGTCCACCTGGAAGCCGCGCCAGGGCCCGTTCTCGTCGCTCCCGAACGGCTCGAACCGCGGCTCAGCGCCCCACCCGACCGTGATCCCCTCGTGCCGGGCCCTGACGGCGTCCGCGAAACCGTCGGGCAGCAGCCGCGCCAGCAGGGTTTCGGCGCCCGGGTGCAGTGCCTCGCCCGGCCGGGTCACGGGTCCGGCCAGGCGTTCGACGAGGACGGTGCGCAGCCCGGCGCAGGCGCAGACGATCGCCGCCGCGCACCCGGCGGGCCCGGCCCCGGCGATCAGGACGTCGACGTCGGCGTCGGCGTCGATGCCGGGGACCGGGACGTCGGCGTCCGGGGCGGCGTCGGTGTTCACGACGGCGGCGTCGGGATCGAGGTGTCGCGCGTCCACGGCCCGCCGTCCCTGCGCAGCAGCACCGTACGGCCGTCGGTGTAGGCCGTGACGTCCTCCGCGATCTCCACCAGCACCTTCTGGATGTCGCCGGGGTCGCGGCTCTCCGTCCCCGGCCGGTAGATGCGGAACCGGCGCCGCCGGGGTCCGGCCAGGCGGCCTCCGGAGGCCCGTTCGGCCTCCGCGAGTCCCGCGTCGCCGGCTTCCACCGAGGTGAACGACAGTACGGCCCATGCCGACTTGGCCTTCAGGATCTCGATCACCGCCCGGTCCCCGAACCGGGTCACGAACTCCGGGTCGTGGATGCCCAGGCTCCAGTAGACCGCCGACATGGCCAGCACCCGGGACTTCGTCTCGGCGAGGTCCACGCGGGCGGTGAGGTGCGCGGTGAGCCGGTCCTGGGTGGTGATGTAGTCGGCCCGGTCGATGTCCTGGTACGCGGCCACCGTGCGGCCGCCGACGCTGCGGACCTCGGGTCCGTGGATCCCGTCCCACGGCAGCCGGCCCAGTCCGCGCACCTCCTCCATGCCGATCTCGGCATCGGTCAGCGGCACGATCGTCGGCCACGGGTAGGGGAAGCCGGGCGCGTGTTTGAGCGGGGTGAAGGTCCGGGTCGCGTCGGGCGCCACGGAGGGCCAGTAACTGCCCAGTGCCGCGCAGAGCTTGGCGTCCTCCAGGAAGGGGGTGCCGAGGCTGTGCACCTGCAGGTAGCGCTGGAGCGGGGCCCCGGGTTCGTTGTAGACCAGGCCCTGGCTCACCTCCCATCCCGGGTCGGTCAACCCGGCCGCCGCGTCCGGCAGGCCCGTGTACCGGCCGCGCGCGTCGTCGGGCAGGGGGCGGGCCACCGGATCGCCGGGTGCGGGCTGCCCGACCACCGCGGTGACGGTGTCGTCGTAGATGTCGAAGCCCTTGGGGAGGTTGATGTCACCGGCGAAGCGGAACTCCGAGAGCGGACGCGGCGGTACCGCCCACAGGGCGTCCCGGGTCTGCTCGGGTACGGAGGTCCGCCACCACGCGGCCAGGTCGTACTGGTTGACGTGCGGGAAGAAGTCCGGAGGGGCGACGCTGCAGAAGGCGGGCTTGAAGGTGTCGATGTCCGCCGCGAGCTGCGGGCAGTGGACGGAGACGAAGCCGTCCCCGGCGAAGTCGATCCAGTGCTGGGCCCGGTAGCCGCCCTTGCGGATGATCGATTCCATGTCCGGGTTGAGGTTGAGGTCCTCCAGCCGCCCGTCCTCGTGCAGGCGGTGGCGGATGTTGACGTACTCGGGGGAGCGCCGGTCGTTGTCCAGGGCGGCGCCCTGCAAGTACGTCGGCTCGGTCTCGACCGCGCCGGGGATGAGTTGGACGGAGGAGAAGTACAGGATGCCCGGGTCCTGGACCAGGTCGGAGGAGACGTTGAAGGTCAGCCACTCGCCCGCGAACCGGGCCCGGTTGGCGAAGGCGTGCGGCTGCGGGGCGAGGACGCCCGAGCCGTGGGCCTGCTGGGCGGGGAGCAGGGAGGCGATCCTGTCGCCCGGGATCGTGAACGGGAAGGCGTTCAGATCCTTGCCGGTCCACTCGGTCGGATAGCCCTGCTCCCGCAGGAAGAGGTGCATCCGCTTGAGTTTCTCGTTGGCCAGGTGGGAGTCGAGGGTGAGGGACAGGTCCAGGCCCGCGAGGCATTCCCGGCCGGGGAACAGTTTGTGCAGCGGCACCCAGAAGGTCCGCCCGTCGTCGCCGGAGACCACGCTGCGGGGCCCGAAGCGCCGGCTGTCGGCGCCGGTGACCTGCATGGCGAGGTACGGGGCGAAGCGCTGCGGCACCGTGTGGAAGGCGAACGGCTGCTTCGGGTCGAGGGCGGCGAACTGCCGGCCGCGGGCGTCGTAGCGGGGTCCGGTGGTGCCCATGCGGGTGATGCCGGTCCGGGAGAAGCAGAGGTCGGCGTGGCGGCCGTGCACGGAACCGGTGGCGTCGCGGTAGTCGAGGGCGAAGACGACGACGCCGAGCGGGTTGTCCCCGGCGGTCTCCCGGATCCTGTCGAGGGCCGGCGGGCGGACCCCGTAGACGTAGTTCTCGACGGCTTCGATCTCGGCGAGGGTGGGGAACTCGCCCAGCGCGCGGCCGTGGCCGTCGGTGAGTACGGAGGCCGAGGCGAAGGCGTGGTAGAGCAGGCTCCGTGCCGGATTCCCCGGCTCGATGCCGCGGGCCGGCAGGTCCGGTGCGAAGTCCCCGAAGCCGGGTACCGAGCGGTCGAGCGCCGGGATCTCCTTGGCCAGCTCGGCCGCCAGGTCGGGGGCGCCGATGTCCAGGACCCCGCGGGTGACGGTACGCAGGAGCGTGCGCCAGCCCTGGTCGGCGAGGCGGGCGCAGGCCTCCGCGACGGCCTGGGCCAGGGGTCTGGACGGTGGCGAGGCCATGGCCTCGTACTGCACGGCGAGCCCGGGGAAACCGAGCAGGAGTCCGCCCGCGGCGGCCCCCTTCATGAGATCGCGCCGAGAGAGCTCCACGTCGTCCGCCTCCTGGGGTGTGCCGGGTCCCCTCACCGATCGGTGATTCTGACGGCTGGGGCGCGGGCGGCACGCGAGCGACGCGGGATTGCCGCCGAACGGGGTAGTGGGCCGCAGACCGGGCGACCCGCACCCTCACACGAACGGTGGTCCCCGCCATCCGAGATCGGATGGCGGGGACCACCGCACTGCCCGGATCCTGGTGGACCGGCCTACTTGGACTGCGTGGAGAGGCTCACGCCGCTGAAGTCCTGTGCGGCGGCGAGGCTGAAGTAGACCCAGCCGGACGGCGGGTTGTCGATCGTCAGGGTCTCGCCGTTGCCGGCGTTGGTGGACTTCGCCTGGTAGCCCGACGTGGTGGCCCAACTGCCGCCGCCGTAGTACAGGTCGGCGTTGCCGGTGCCGCCGCTGCTGGTGATGGTCAGCTGCTTGACCCCGGCAGGCAGGTACACGAAGTGGTAGCTGTAGTTGCCGGTGACGGCCGCGAGGTTGTCCCGGCGGCAGTTCCCGTCGAACTGGCGGGGGTCGCTGATGGTGCACAGCGGGGTGGACGGGGCCTCCGGGAGGGGGCCGCAGTCGCTGGTCGCGCAAGCGGTCGTCAGCCAGGTGGTGAAGCCGGCGTCGTAGCCGGTGCCGATGGTCTGCTTCAGGAGGGCGCGGGCGCCGTTCCAGTCACCGGCGCGGTACTTGGTGAGCAGGGTCTGCATGTCGGCGGGGTGCGCCTGGAGCATGTAGCGGACCGCGAGCCAGCCCCATCGGTAGACCCGGTTGGAGTTGACGTCGGGGTCGGCGTCCTGGCCGTAGACGGTGTCGAACAGGTCGCTGAGCTTGTAGGTCCCCTTGCCGGCTTCGGCGATCGCGTCGGCGTTGCGCACGCCCCGGTAGCCGTACGAGATGTTCTCCGCGATGCCCTCGACCCACCAGATGGTCGGCGTGGTCAGGCTCGCGTCGAAGTCGCCGGCCATGTTGTAGCGGCCGTCGAGGTAGTGGGTGTACTCGTGGTTGAGGTTCCAGATCTGGAAGTCCGGGCGCAGCCAGTGGGCCTCGTGGGCGATGAAGCGGGCCTGGTTGCCGGCGGCGGCCGGGTTGCCCTCCTCGTACATGCCGCCGTTGTCGACGTCGATGTTGTAGATGGCCCAGGCGTAGAGCGAGTACTGGGTGTAGTCGTCGAAGACGACGACCTCGAGGCTGGTGTTCACGTCACCGGGGATCGCGCCCTTGTCGCCTATGACCCGGTGGAAGTAGGCGTCCTGGTTGACCAGGCTGGTGCAGGTGCCGTCCAGCTGCCCGGGGGACATGTCCTGGGCGCGGATCTTCAGCCCCGGGGTGCAGGTGTGCTGGATCGGCAGGATCGCCGGGAGCACGCGCTCGCCCAGGTCGCAGATGGCGTAGGCCGCGCAGTTGTTCTTGTCGTACTGGCGCGTGTACCAGCCCAGGTTCATGGTGATCGGCGCGGTGGGGCCGACGTTCGGGTAGCGGTTGATCAGGTCCTTCAGCAGCGGCCGGACTCGGTCCTTGAGCTCGGGCACGTCGAGGGCGTAGCCGAGGTAGCGGCCGACGTTGCTGACGACGTCCAGGCGGTTGAGCTGCGCGCTGTTGCGCGTGATGAAGCCGGCCCAGGTGTCGAGGACGGCGGGGTCGGCCTTGAGGGCGGCCCGCCAGCCGCGGTCGTCGTTCTTGGCCTTGAAGCCGTTCTCGACGACCCACTCGACGTGCTGCATGGCGAGGTTCATCTGGCCGGGCCAGGTGCCGTCGTAGCTCGCGAGCATCCACTTGACGACGCCGGCGTACCGGCCGGCCGCGTGGGTGCTGTCGATCAGCGTGACGACCTCGTTGAAGATCTCGCCGTTGGCGTCGGTGACGTCCTTGCTGCGCGGGGAGGCGAAGAAGGCGTCCAGTGCGCCGCGCGCGGCGCCGTCCAGCGACGTGCCGTAGTCGCCGACGACGCTCGCGTTGTTGTCCTGCACGTAGTAGCCGGCGCGCAGGAACAGCACCAGCTGCCCGACGGAGGCGTTGTTGCTGCCCGAGTAGGTGGCGGAGGCGTCGCGCAGGGCATTGGCGACGGTCACCATCTGGGCCTCGCGGAAGGCCTTGCGCGCGTTCTCCCCGGTGAGGTTGAACAGCGGGTACGTACAGCTGATCCGGGGGAGGGCCTTGAGCTGCTGCACCAGCGCGCTGCCCGTGGCGTTGATCACGCCGGAGAGGTCGCCGCACTCGTCCGCGGCGGCGGCCAGGGACTGCTGACCGAGCTTGGAGGGCTTGACGGGCTTCACGGTCGGGGCTGCCACCGGGGCGGGCGCCGGGGCGGACTCCTCGACGCTGTCCTGCGAGGAGATCCGGAAACGGGGGATGCTGCTCAGCGCATCGGGCGACTTGGGGACCGGGATCGACCGCGGCGCCGGGGCCGGGGTTCCCTTCGCGTGCGCGGCGGCCGGGGTGGTGGCTGCTGCGGCGGAGGCCTGGCTCTGTGGAGCGAACAGGCCGAGCGTGATGAAGACGGCTGCGCCGAGCGCGGGAAGTCTGCGCGCGTTCGCCTTCGATATCCGGAAGGGATGCATCTGTGGGGGCCTCCGGGGCCGTTGTGGCCGCGTGTGCTGGCATGAACACGGGCGGCGTTTGATGTGTGACATGTAAAATTTCACATGTCGCATCACGCCGTAAGGTTTTTGGCCAGATTTATCGGCCACCGAAACTGAAACGTTGTCAACTTCCGGCACAGACCCACGCCAACCACCCGCACCGGACTCCGAGGTAAGACGGGCGCCGGTGCTCTGGCCGACTCGGGCCGAAGCGTCATTTATGCTTCAAGGCGGCCGCGGGGCGGTGGCTCGTCGCCGTAGGCGGCAAACTCCGGCACGGTCAGCCGGTCAGCCGGTCAGCCGGTCAGCCGGTCGGACCGGTCGAGGAGGGCGCCGTCCTGCGTCGGGGCCTCGGTCCGGACGGGGACCGCGTGACGCCGATCATGAAGACCTTGGGGAATCGAGTGATCGCCGACACGCGTTTCAGTGCTGTGGCGCGCCCGGTGCACCCGCCCGCGAACACAAGACCCCCAGGGAGAAGCGAGGTATGCCAGTGATCTGCGTCGGAGGCATGATCGGAATCGGCAAGACGAGCGTGGCCGAGCTGCTCGCCAAGGAGCTGGGCAGCGAGGTCTTCTACGAGAGCGTGGACGACAATCCGATCCTTCCGCTCTTCTACACGTCGAGCCCCGAAGAGATCCAGGCGAAGCGCTACCCCTTCCTGCTCCAGCTCTACTTCCTGCAGACACGGTTCGCCGCCATCAAGGAGGCGTACAAGCAGGGGGACAACGTCCTCGACCGCTCCATCTACGAGGACTGGTACTTCGCCAAGGTCAATCACGACCTGGGCCGGATCAGCTCCCTCGAGATGCAGGTGTACGAGGGCCTGCTGAACGAGATGATGCGCGAGATCGACGGCCTGCCCTACCGCAAGGCACCCGATCTCATGGTCTACCTCAAGGCTGACTTCGAGACGGTGCTGCACCGCATCGGGCTGCGGGGCCGCGACTTCGAGCAGGACGAGAGCCTCGTCGAGTACTACCGGACCCTGTGGTCCGGCTACGACGACTGGGTGCACAAGCACTACTCGGCCAGCGAAGTCCTCGTCATAGACATGAACAGGACCGACGTGGTGAACAACCCCGAGGACGCCGTCCGCGTGGCCCAGGAGGTCAAGGACGCCCTGGCGGCGAGCAGGCTCCGGGCCTGAGGCCGGGCCCGCTCCCGGAGCGGGCGCCTGCCGGGCCGGAGGACGGGACCGGGGCCGGTGTCACTGGTCCTGGATCCGCCGGAAGGGCCGCTCGGCCTCCAGCTCGAACGCGATCTCCAGCAGCTTCCGCTCGGCACCGGGGCGGGCGGAGAACATGACGCCGATGGGCAGCCCGTCCACCGTCGCGCTCGTGGTGGGCACCGAGACCGACGGAGTGCCCACGACGTTGTCGACCGGCGTGAACGCCACGTACGCGAGGATCCGCTGGATCAGCTCCGAGTAGGGAACCGTCGGGCTGAGGTGGCCGATCGGCGGCGTGGTGTGGGCGAGCACGGGCGACAGTACGAGGTCGAGGCCGCGGAAGGACGCCGCGTACGCCTCCTTCGTGCGCCTCAAACGCCGCATCACGCCGGGAGTCCGCCGCCAGTTGCGCAGGTACTCCTCGCGAAGACCCCGGCTGAGGCCGTCCATGCGGCGCCGGTCGAAGTCCTCGCCGAGGGTCCGGCCCGTGGCGCCGAGGAGGAAGGACAGCATCCCCCAGTACGTCAGGAAGTCGTCGGTGAAACTCGGGTCCATGCTCAACTCCACCGGTTCCACGGTGTGTCCGATCCTTCCGAGCATCGTCGCGGTCTGCGTGACCGCCGCCCGGGTGGCTGCGTCGGAGCGGACGCCGTTCGGCGAGTCCAGCAGGAACCCGATGCGCAACCGTTGCGCCGAGGGGCCTTCGACCAGGCCCAGCGGCGGCAGCTTGGGGCTGCGCCAGTAGGTCTCCGCGGCGGCGAGGAACGCGGCGGCGTCCCGCACGGAACGGCTCACGATGCCGTCGGATATGAGGTCGAGGGGCATCTGGCGGCCCAGGGCGCTCTGCACGACCCGCCCCCGGGTCGGCTTGAGGCCGACCAGTCCGCAGCAGGCCGCGGGTATCCGGATCGAACCACCGCCGTCGTTGGCGTGCGCGATCGGCACCGCGCCGGCAGCGACCAGCGCCGCGCTGCCGCCCGAAGAACCGCCCGCCGAATGGCCCGTGTGCCACGGGTTGCGCACCGGCTCCGCGCCGTCGTACTCGGTGCTCGGGCTGAACCCGAACTCGGGCAGCCGGGTCTTGCCCAGCACCGTGACGCCGCTGCTCAACAGCTGCCGGGTGAACGGAGCGTGCCGCCGCGCCGGTCTCGGCCGGAAGGAGGTGCTGCCGTGGCCGGTGGGCAGCCCCTGGTAGTCGGTGTTGTCCTTGACGAAGACCGGGACACCGGCGAAGGCGCCCTGCGTCCCGGCGGCGTGCGCCGGGCTTTCGGCGCGGACCTGAACCGCGCCCAGCCGCGCGTCGACGGCCCGCACCCGCTCCCCGGCATCCCGGGCGGCCTCGGCGGGGGAGACCTCGCCCCGCCGGATCGCCGCGGCGAGGCCGACGGCGTCGTGCTCTCCCAGGGAGTCGTCCCGGAAGGCGTGCACGATGGTCCGTTCGTCGAAAGTCGTCACCGCTGCCTCAGCCCCCGCCGTGTGGATGGTCGACCGCCATCATTCCGTACCACCGAGTAACACGCGAGGGGGTTCGTCAACTCATTCGATCTCGCCGAGGCCGGGCTCGACCGGCTAGCCGGCGACCGCCCGGGCCCTGAACGTCTGCCGGTACACCATCGGCGCGACGCCGATCGCATGTGCCATGTGCCGTCGCAGTGAGGCGCCCGTACCCAGGCCCGCCTCCTGCGCGATGCGGTCCACCGGCAGGTCGGTGACCTCCAGCAGCCGCCGGGCGTGCTCGATGCGCTGCCGGGTGAGCCACTGGCCGGGCGTCATCCCGACCTCGTCGCGGAACCGGCGCGAGAAGGTCCGTACGCTCATGCCCGCGTGCCGCGCCAGCTCCGCCAGTGCGATCGGGCGGCCGAGCCGGCTCAGGGCCCACTCGCGGGTGGCAGCGGTGCTCGCCTGCGAGATCTCGGGCACCGGCCGTTCGATGAACTGGGCCTGCCCACCCTCCCGCCACGGCGGCACGACACACAGCCGGGCGACCCGATTGGCCACCGCGCTGCCGTGGTCCCGGCGCAGCAGGTGCAGACAGAGGTCGACCCCGGCCGCGACGCCGGCGGCCGTGAGGACCTGGCCGCCGTCCACGAAGAGGACGTCCGCGTCGACCACGACCTGGGGGAAGGCCCGCTGGAAGTGTTCCGCCTCGTTCCAGTGCGTGGTGGCCCGGCGTCCGTCCAGGAGGCCCGCGGTGGCCAGGACGTACGAGGCCGTGCACATCGAGACGATCCGTGCGCCGGCCGGGAGCCGGGAGAGGGTCCGGGCCAGTTCGGCGGGCAGCCAGTCCACGGATCCGGGGTCCGCGCCGTCGGCTCCGGGCCCGCAGATGAAGGGCGGGATGACGAGGGTGTCGGCGGTGGCGACGGCCTCGCCGCCGTGCTCGACCGTGATGCTGAAGTCGGCGCTGGTGCGGACCGGGCCGCCGTCGAGGCTGCAGGTGAGGATCTCGTAGAGGGGCTCGCCGTCGGGGCCCTCGGCCGTGCCGAAGATACGCACCGGAATGGTCATCTCGAAGGGGTAGACCCCGTCGAGGGCCAGGACGACGACCCGGTGGGTCCGCTCAGAGGGCATGGCCAGATCTTTTCACATCGTGTCACTCCGGCCACTCGTCCGCCCGGATACGGCCCGGCATCCTTGATCACATGGCGACGACGAAGACGACGAACACGACGAACATGACGAAGAAGATGCATACGACGCATCCGACCAAGGCGCGGCACGAGCAGGCCGCCCGGACCATGCGGGCCGTCACCCAGACCGCCCTCGGCGGCCCCGAAGTGCTCCGTCTCACCGAGACCGCGCGCCCCGAACCCGGCCCCGCCGAGGTGCTCGTACGGATCCACGCCACGGCCGTCAACCCCACCGACGTCTGGCACCGCGCCACCGGCGGACTGGCGGGCGCCGACGCATCGCCCGTCCCCCTCGGCTGGGACCTCTCCGGCACCGTCGAGGCCGTGGGCATCGGCGTCACCCTCTTCCGGCCGGGCGACGAGGTGTTCGGCATGCCCCGCCACCCGGCCCCGGCCGGCACCTACGCCGAGTACGCGACCTCACCCGCCCGGCACCTCGCCCACAAGCCCGCCGGACTCGACCACGTACAAGCCGCCGCACTCCCGCTGGCCGCCCTCACGGCCTGGCAGGCCCTGGTGGACACGGCCGACGTGCGGCCGGGGCAGCGGGTACTGGTGCACGCGGCGGCCGGGGGAGTCGGACACCTGGCCGTCCAGATCGCCAAGGCGCGCGGCGCGTACGTGATCGGAACCGCGAGCGCCGCCAAGCACGCCTTCGTCCGCTCGCTGGGCGCCGACGAGGTGATTGACTACCGCACCACCGACTTCGCCGAGGTCGTGTCCGGCGTGGACGTCGTCGTGGACACCATCGGAGGCACGTACGGCCCGCGCTCGCTGCGCACCCTGCGCCCCGGCGGCATCGTGGTCTCCCTCGCTTCACCGGACGAGGCGGCCCTGGCCGAGGAGGCGGCCGAGCTCGGGGTACGGGCGGTGTTCATGGCCGTGGAGGCCGACCACGCGGGGATGCGGGAGATTGCCGCGCTCGCCGAACGGGGCGAACTGCGCCCGCACATCGCCCAGGTGCTCCCGCTGGCGGAGGCGGGCAGGGCGCACGAGCTCTCCCAGTCGGGGCGCACCAGCGGCAAGATCGTACTGACCACCGGGGCCATCGCGGCCACCACGAACGCAGACGCGACACAGGGAGTCCGACCGTGACCACGTACATCCTCGTCCCCGGAGCCTGGCACGGTGCCTGGACCTTCGAACCGCTCGCCCGCGACCTACGGAGCTCCGGCCACCACGCCTATCCGCTGAGCCTGACCGGACTGGGCAGCCGCAAACACCTGTTGACCCCCTCGGTGAACCTGGACACGCACATCGCGGACGTGGTGAACCTGCTGGAGGACGAGGCGGTCACCGACGCCGTGCTGGTCGGCCACAGCTACGGGGGCATGGTCATCACCGGCGCCGCCGACCGGGTCCCGGAGCGGGTGAAGGGACTCGTGTACGTGGACGCGATGGTCCCCGAGGACGGTCAGTCCACCTGGTCGCTGGTGAGCGACAACGAGCGCGAGTGGTACCTCGACGGCACGGGAGTGAACGGATACACCAGCGCCCCGCTGCCCTTCTTCGACCCGCGCGCCACACCGCACCCGCTGGCCTCGCTGCTCCAAGCGGTGCGCCTGGAGGGGAACTTGACCCGCATCGCCGAGAAGTCGTACGTGTACGCCACCCGATGGCCGACCCCGTCGCCGTTCACGGAGCTGTACGAGCGGCTGAGCGGATTGCCGCAGTGGCGTACGCACGCCGTCGAGAGCGGCCACAACGTCATGCGGGAGGCGCCGGACCAGCTGTTGAAGGTGCTCCTGAGCCACGGCTGATCTCACCCGCACCGGCGGCGGGGCCACGGGAGCCCCGCCGCCGGCGGTCGGCCACGGCTCTACGCGGTGGCCAGGGCCTCCAGGGCGGGAACCGTTTCGGCCGGGGTGGGCAGGGCGGCGTTCTCCGCCCGGAGGCGGGCCGCGGCCTCGCGCAGGGCCGGGTCGGTGACGAGGCGGGTCAGGAGCGGGGCGTCGATGCCGTCGGAGGTGGATCGCAGGGCGGCGCCGGTCGCGGTGAGCGCGGCGGCGTTGGTGAAGTGGTCGGCGCCCTGGGGGAGGAGGAGCTGGGGCAGGCCGGCCTGCAGGGCGGTGAGGAGGGTGCCGGAGCCGCCGTGGTGGATCAGTGCGTCGGAGGCGGTCAGCAGCTCGGCGAGCGGGATCCAGGGCAGCGGGTGGACGTTGTCGGGGAGGGTGCCGAGCGGGGTGAGGTCGGCGTCGCCGACGGCGAGCTGGAAATCGGCGTCCACCGAGGCGGCGGCCTCGATCAGGCGGACGATGGCGCGGACTCCGTCCAGCTCGGTGAGCACGGTGCCCAGTGTGATGACGACGCGCGGGCGGCTGCCGCGGCGGAGCAGCTCGGCGGGGACGGTGCCGCCACCGTTGTAGGGGAGATAGCGCATCCGCAGGCCGCCCGGGTCACCGCCGAGCGAGGCGGGCACGATGTTCAGCGCGGTGGGCTGCGCGGGGCCGGCCACCCCGTACGTCTCGTAGGCCTCGGTGAAGTTGCGGGCGAGCCGGCCGACCATGTCGAGACCGGAGGTGACGCCGAAATTCTGGATCACCGAAGGGATCTTGAGCTTGGCCGCGACCAGCGGGGCCGAGGCCTGGAAGGAGTCGTAGACCAGCAGGTCGGGGCCCCAGCTGTCCGCGACCTCCAGCAGGCCGTCGACGGTGGGGCGGGAGAGCATGGCGAAGCCGTGGGCCGCCCTGTCGAGAATCTGGTCCGTAGTCATGTCGGGGGCGACGTACCGCGGTTCCTCGCCGGTGGACTGCTCGAGCACTTCCCTGATGGTCCGGCCGTCGCCGATCTCCACGATCGGGAATCCCGCCTCGCGGAGCCGGTCCAACGGCTGTGAGCCCGCGAACAGCACCTCGTGTCCGGCTGCGCGCAGGGCCTGCGCGGTGGGGATCATCGGGAAGAGGTGGCCGGCCGCGGCCGGTCCGGTGAAGAGTATGCGCACGGTTCTCCTTGCTCAAGGTCTCTCGTTACACGGCGGCTTGTGCGGGTCGCCATGGTTCTCTTCGATGAACTGTCGGGAAGACGACCCGTGTTCCCCGAAAGGGGGTCGAAAACCGGACGTTCTGGTACGGGCCCGAAGCGAAGGCCGAAGACCGTGCGCGCCCGGCGGGGCGAGGCGAAGCGGGGCTAGGGGGAGGAGCCGTCACCGCTGGCCGGGCCCGATGACGGCGAGCCCCGTCTGCTCGGCGAGCCAGTGCGCGTACGGCTCCCGCATCTGGCGGCCGTCGATCACGTTCGCGTTGATCGCCGCCACGAAGGGGTCCTCGATGCTGCCGACCGGCTGGTCGCGCAGTTCGCACTCCACGGGCAGCCGCCCTTCGTACGTGGCCGGATCGGCCGGCAGTCCCGGCCCCTGCACGCCGAGGACCAGCGCGGGCTGGCCCCCCACGGCACCCCGTGGAACTCCCCAGGGTGAAAACGTGGGGCCCGCGACCGCAAGCAGAGCAACCTGCGTTGTGCGGGACCTCTCCCGGGATGAGGTTGGACTCTCGACCAGTCGTGAGACCCGGGAGGCGCTCGGTGCAAGGAGTCGGCCAGGCCAAGTGGACCGCAGGTGCGATGGCGGTTGCCCTCGCGGCGACGGCATGCGGCGGCGGGAGCGGTGCTGGGAGCGGCGGCGGGAGTGGCGGTGGCAGCGCCGACGCGATCGTCAGGTCCTCCTGGGGTGACGCGCAGAGCCCCCTGGAGCCGGGCAACACCAACGAGTCGGAGGGCGGAAAAGTCCTGGGCATGCTCTTCCGGGGCCTCAAGGAGTACGACGCGAGGACCGGCGAGGCCAAGGACGTACTGGCCGAGAAGATCGAGACGCCGGACAGCCGGCATTTCACCATCACCATCAAGGACGGCTGGAGGTTCAGCAATGGCGACCCCGTGACATCGCGGTCGTTCGTCGATGCCTGGAACTACGCGGCCGACGTGCGCAACAAGCAGAAGAACAGCGCGTACTTCTCCGACATCGTCGGTTACGAAGACCTGCACCCGGCCACCGGCGAGCCCAGGGCCAAGTCCATGTCCGGCCTCGTCGTCAAGGACGACAAGACCTTCACGGTCGCCCTCAAGAAGAAGTACGGCGCCTGGACGCAGACCCTCGGGTACCAAACCTTCTTCCCGCTGCCCAAGGCCTTCTTCACCGACCACGAGGGCTGGCTGAAGAAGCCCGTCGGCAACGGCCCGTACACGGTGGACTCGTACCACAAGGGCGCCGGACTGAAACTGCGCAGGTGGGACGGCTACCCGGGCGAGGACAAGGCGCGCAACGGCGGCGTGGACCTGAAGGTCTACACCGACAACAACACCGCCTACACGGATCTGATCGCCGGGAACCTCGACCTGGTTGACGACATCCCTGGGCCCCAGCTGAAGCAGGTCCGGAAGGACCTCGGCGACCGCTGGATCAGCCGGCCCGCCCTCGTCATCCAGACCCTCGCCTTCCCGATGTACGACCCACAGTGGGGCAAGGAGGGCATGAGGAAGGTCCGCAAGGGCATCGCGATGGCGGTCGACCGCGACGAGATCACCCGGCAGATCTTCCACGGCACCCGCACCCCGGCCAAGGACTGGACCTCCCCGGCCCTCGGCGCCAAGAGCGGCTTCTCCGACACCGCGTGCGGGGAGGTCTGCACGTACAACCCCACCGAGGCCAAACGCCTCATCCAGGAGGGTGGCGGCCTGCCCGGAGGCAAGATGACGCTGACCTCGAACGTGGACGCCGGCTCGCACCGGGAGTGGATGGACGCCGTCTGCAACAGCATCAACAACGCACTCGGCGAAGGCCCGGTCTGCACCGTCAACCCGATCGGCACCTTCGCCGACTTCCGCAACCAGATCACCGAGCACAAGGCCCCTGGTCCCTTCCGGTCCAGCTGGCAGGCCGACTACCCGTACATCCAGGAGTTCCTGCAGCCGCTCTACTACACCGGAGCCGCCGCCAACGACGCGGGGTTCAGCGACAAGCGCTTCGACAGCCGTATCGACGCGGCCAACGAGGAGACGGACGTGGCCCGGGCGACCCGGCAGTTCGTGGAGGCCGAGAAGGTCCTCGCCGAGGAAGTGCCGGTCATCCCGCTCTGGTACCAGAACGGAACCGTCGGGTTCTCGAAGCGGCTCTCGAACGTGACGCTCAACCAGTTCGGAGGCCCGGTCTACAACCGGATCACGGTCGGCTGACGTCCGGCGGCCGCGAGTCCCCCACGGCCGGACGCCCGGACGGCCAGGGGGTCAGTCGAAGATCTCGCTGGACCAGTACTGCTTCACGCACCGCTCCGGGTCACCCTGGTCGAAGCCCAAGCTGTAGGCCGTGGTCCGCTCGTACTTGCTCCCGTGCGGGTGCACGACCCCGCCGACCACGTGGTCCCCGACGGAGGTCAAGGCCTCGATGGCGGCGGTCAGATCGGCTCTGTCCACGTACCCCTGCTCCTGGGCATGACGGCTCCACGCACCGCTGAAGCAGTCCGCGATCAGCTCCGATTCCTTGACCGGGAACTGCCGGCCCTGCGCGTCGAGGACGGCCTTGTCGTTCTTCATCAGCACGATGTCCCGCCAGCCCCGCTGCTCCATGTAGGCGTGCTGGACCTCGTGGCCGTACTCATGGGCCAGGACCGTCGCCACGGCGAAATCGCCGCTCTCCTCGCGCAGCTTCATGGCCTCGTTGATCGGGAAGAAGATGCCGCCCGTGTACGTGGTGCCCTGCTTGCTGGTGTAGCGGTCCGCCGGGCAGTAGAAGATGTCGGGCGTGCTCGATGTGACCGGTTCGGGCTGGCAGGCGGTCGGGAAGCTCTCGCCCGCCATCGGGATGGCGTAGTAGGCGGAGGGTGCGGTCAGGCCGAGCTCCTTGAAGTGCGCCGCCCAGTAGTCGGCGATGCTCTCGAAGGAGAAATCCAGGTACTTGGCCATTCCCTCGGGCGTACCAGTGGGTATGTCCTGTGCGTGCTCCGGTGGGCCGGTGGGTGTGGGCGGCGGCACCGTGGTGGCGGCGGCCGTGCCGGGCGCGAGGCCCGTCGTCATGATCAAAGCGGTGAGCAGCCCCGAGCACAAGCCGACAAGCCGTTTGCGGTGTCGCATGGCGATCTCCCGACGAGTGACCCCACCTCCACCGTGCGCCCGGGAGCGGCCTGCGGCAATCCGGGCGTCCCGGGCCGCCCGGCGAGGCCATGGATGACGGATGATGAACGATTCAATTATTTTCCTTCTATTACCGCATTCGGATTACTCGTGATCATCCGCGAGTTCTTCCGTGTTTATGATTCCCGCTCTATGAAGGAAAGTCAGAACCGCCAAACGTTACGCGAATCGGCCGACGTGGTCGTTCTCGGCGCCGGCCCCGCCGGCCTCGTGCTCGCCAACCTCCTGCTCGCCGCCGGGATCGACTGCGTCGTCCTCGAACGCGCCGATCGGTTACAAGTCCAGACCCGGGCCCGGGCCGGCTTCCTCGCGCCGAACACCGTACGGATCCTGGACCGCCACGGCCTGGCCGCCGGGCTGCACCGCCACGGACGCACGCACGGTACGTGCGAGTTCCGCACCGGCGACGGCCGCTTCCGCCTCGAGTACGGCGCACTCGGCCGTGGCGAGCAGCACACCGTCTACCCGCAGCAGAATCTGTTGACCGACCTCCTGGCGCACTACTGCGAGGCCGGTGGCCGGATCCGCTTCCGTACCCAGGCGCTGGCCGTCCACGATGCCGACGGCGCCCGGCCGTACGTCACCACCCACGACCCGGACGGCCGTCCCACCCGGTGGGACGCCCGGTACGTCGCCGGCTGCGACGGCCGGCACGGAGCGGCCCGCCGCTCGCTGCCCCCCGACACGGTGCGCCACCACCACGACCACGGAGTGAGCTGGCTCGGCCTGCTCGCCGAAGCTCCGCCCAGCCTCGATGCCGTCGGCTACGCCGTCCACGACCACGGCTTCGCCGGCCACATGGCCCGCAGCCCGCAGGTCACGCGCTACTACCTCCAGTGCCGGCGCGGTGCCGCCGCCGACGAGTGGTCCGAGGAGCGGATCTGGGACGAGCTCGACCTGCGGATGTGCGCCGCGGAGCACGGCCCGCTGAGCAGGGGGCCGATCATCGAGCGCGGCATCGTCGACCTGGCGTGCGACGTGGTCGAACCGTTGCGCCACGGCTCGCTCCTGCTCGCCGGTGACGCCGCGAGCCTGACCGCCCCCGCCGCCGCGAAGGGCGCGAACCTCGCCGTCCTGGAGGCGGAGATCCTGGCCGGAGCCCTGGTCGAGGCCCTCGCCGGGGGCGACGACTCGGCCTTCGACCGCTACTCGGCGCAGTGCCTGGCACACATCTGGCGTGCCCAGGAGTTCACCCAGTGGATGACCGGGCTGCTGCATACGATCCCCGGTCAGGACAAATCAGGCGGATCGTTCTTTCATGCCTCCCTGAGACGTGCCCGCCTCCACTCCCTGCGCACCTCGCGTGCCCACCAGGACTGGTTCGCCGAGAACTACGTCGGCGTATGACCACGGTCCCTCCCGATCCACCCCTGCCCCACCCGGCCCAACCCGACCCGGTCCAGCCCACCACGCCCCGCTCCGCCCCAGAAACCGCCCGAGGAAACCTCCCCGATGACGACGACCTTCTCCGACGAAGCGACCCTCCCCGACGAAGCGACCCTCCCTGACGAGGCGACGCGCCCCGCCGGATCGCCACTTTCGGGCGAAACGATGCTCCCCGACGACACGGCCCGCCTGCGCGCGGCGGCCGCCTTCGTACGGGAACACGACACCACGACCCTGCTGCCCCTCCTGTTGCCCGGCCTGCGCGACCCGGAACTGAAGTCGCTGGCCGCGCACTGCCGGTTCGCCCATGTGGGCCTGCTGCTCTTCCCGACCGACCCGCAGGATCTGCGCAGCCGACTCGCCGACTGCGGGCTCGCCCCCGACACCCCGTCCCAACCCAGCGTCGTCGTACGGGACCGGCTCGCCCGGCGCCACCGCCGCGGCGCGGGCGAACTCGACGTCCGGATCCTGCGCCCGCGGGTCCACGGCCCGGCCGGGGAGCGCCGCGCGGTGGAGGTCTTCGCCCTCACCGTGCCCGCCGGCTCGGACCTGGAAGCGCTGGCCGCGAACGAGCGCGCCCGGAGCCACGAGGCCCACCTGGCCTTCGAACTGCAGCACCCGGACCCGCTGGTGCTGCGCGGCCTGTGCGCGGTGCTCACCCGGTACGGCGCCCGGCCCGACGGCGGCGGGTACAACCCGCACGAGGACGGCACCGTCCTCTACTTCACCACCTCCGCGGGCGAGGCCTGCGGCTACCGGCGCATCGAGCTCTACATGCCCGGCGACCACCGGGACGCCCTCGCCGCCCACCTCGCCGCCGACCTCGACGAGCGCCCGAGCGCGGGTCGGCCCGCCGAAACGCTCCTCCACCTCCTCACCGGAGCGTGGACCACACAGGCCCTCGCCGCGTTCGCGCGCCTGCGGCTGCCCGAAGCCATGGACACCGACGCCGCCACCAGCACCCGGGACCTGGCCCGTCGCACCGCCACCCACCCCGACAGCCTCGCCACGCTCCTGCGCTACCTCGCGATGCTCGACGTCGTGGCCGAGGACACCGAGGGACAGGACGGCTTCCGCCTCACCCCGCTCGGCGCCCTGCTCCGTGAGGACTCCCCGGACACCATGCGCCCACTGGCCCTGATGTATGCGGGCCCCTTCTACCGGTCCTTCGCCGCCCTCGACCACACCGTACGGACCGGAGAGCCGGCCTTCGACCACCTCTTCGGCGAGAACCACTTCGACCACTTCGTCCGCGACCCCGAACTCGCCGACCTCTTCGACCGCTCCATGGCGGCGAGTTCACGCATGTTCCGGCCGCTCCCCGACCACCCCGTGATCACCGCCGCGGCCCAATCACCCACCCCCCGGACCGTCGTGGACGTCGCAGGCGGCAACGGCGAACTCCTCGGCCGCATCCTCACCGCACACCCGAACCTGCGCGGCACGCTCCTGGAGCGCCCCCACGCCATCGAAGCCGCCCGCCGCTCGCTCGACGCCGCGGGCTGCGGCGCCCGCTGCGACTACCGCAGCGGCGACTTCGCGGACGTGCCGCACGGCGGCGACGTCTACGTCCTCTCCCGCATCCTGCACGACTGGGACGACGACCGGTGCCGGGAGATCCTGCGCCACTGTGCCCAAGCGATGCCCGCCCACGCCGACCTGCTGATCATCGAGCGGCTCCTGCCCGCCGACGGTTCCTCCTCGCTCGCCACGGCATGGGACCTCCACATGATGTGCAACGTCGGCGGCCGCGAGCGCAGCGGCGAGCACTACGCCCGACTGCTCGCCGACGCCGGACTGGAACTGCGGGACCGCACCCCCCTGCCCCTGGAGGCGTACGTCCTGCACGTCCGCAAGGCCCCCGTCGCCACCGGGACCACGGCGGAGCCGCGGCGCACGGAGCCGGCCGCGGTCGGATAGCGCAGGTCGGCGAGCAGGCCGTGGCGCTGCGGCGGCGCCTCGGCCACCCCGCCTACCGGCGCCATGGGCGCAGGAGTTCGGTGGCGCCCACATGAGGGTGATCCACGGCGCCGACCAACCCCGAGTCCCCGTCGACGCCGTTGTACGCCTGCCGGCCCCACCGCCCTCAGGAGCGCCCCCGTGACCGAACTGGCCTCACCCGAGATCCCTTTCCCCCGCGCCGACCCCGGGCCCGGGCCCGCTGCGACAGACCCTCGGCGAATGGCGCATCGGGACCGGGGACGGCCTAGGTCCGATCGCTCCGCGATGCCGGGTCGTGGGGCGCCGTGAGCAGGGCGAGTACCTTGCCGAGTTCTTCGCGCACCCCTTCGTCGGTGATGATCCCGTCCGCGCCGACCATCCGGCGATCCACCGGCATCGTCACGCAGGCCGACTCGACGATGTCGGCGCCCGTGTAGCCGAGTACGGTCCGCAGTGTGGCCTGGGCCCCCGTGCCTCGGCCGGGGGCGGCCGAGTTGACCCAGGCCACGGGCTTGTCGCAGATTTCGGTTCCGCCGACCGTCCAGTCCAGCAGGTTCTTGAACGACCCGGGAAGCGTGCCCGCGTACTCCGGGGTGCAGATCAGGACGGCGGTCGCCTCGTCGATCGCCCTGCGCAACGCGGCCACGGGAGCGGGCAGCGGCTCCGTGTCCTCGTCGGGGTTGAAGTGGGGCAGCCCCGCCAACCCCTCGTAGAAGACGGTGCGCGACGACGAGGGGGCCACGGACTGTGCGGTGCGCAGCACGGACTCGTTGGAGGAGTCGGCCCGCAGGCTTCCGGACAGCAGGAGGATCACGGGTGCCGTAGTCATCCGCTCAACCTACCGCGCGCTGCCGGGGTCGGTCAGTCGGTGTCGCTCGCCAGCTCGAGTGCGAGTGCCTGGAGGAGCTCCTCGGTCGAGGTTTCCGAGTCCGTGGCGTCGTAGGAGTCCGCCACGACCTCGAAAGCCAGCACGAACCCGTTGACCAGGGCGCTCAGCGGACGGGAGAGCTGGTCCAGCACGGCGCGTCCGATCTCCTCCGGATCGCCGGTGGCGGGTACGAGGAACTCGGTGGGTGTCACCTCCCCGAGCAGCTGCGACACGTAGTCCGTCCCCACACCGCTGCGCAGGCCGGTGAGTGCCGCGATGGCCTTGAGCTTGATCTCGTTGTCCCTCATGCGGCGAGCGTAAGTGCACTCCGGCCGTACGGGAGTGGCCTCGGCACGGCGTCCGTCGGCGGACGGGCCGATGCCCCGGCGCGGGTGGTGCGTCGCGTCAGGGCATTTCGTCCGGATCGCAGCTCGCCCGGCGCAGGCCGATCGTGCGAAGGGCACGCACCCCTTGAAAGACGCCGAGCCCGTCCGCGTCCTGGCCGAGGCCGCCGGCGCCCAGGGTGAGCACGGTGATGTCGGGGAGCAGTACGCGGGCGTGCACCAAGCGGTCCGGTCGATCGGCTCGGAGCGGTGATCCGTATTCGGGACAGGCTTCAGGCGGCTCGAATCTCGACCGATATCGCAATTGGCGATGAGTTCGGCCGGTTCGGAGAGTCTCATCACCATGAGAGCCATCACGGGAGGAAGCACATGGGTCAGCTACTGAGGGTCCAGAATTTCTGCGTTTCGAGCGACGGGATCGGTGCCGGTGAGGACCAGACCCTTGAGAGGCCGTTCGGTCATGTATCGCCCGAGAGGCTGTTCTCGTGGGCCGGTGCCACGGCGAGCTGGCCGATGCGCACCGATCCCGGGGGGAGCCGGGGCCTGGACGACTACTTTACGCGGGACTACGCGCGCGACATCGGCGCGGAGATCATGGGCCGCAACAAGTTCGGGCCCCAGCGGGGGCCCTGGCAGGACCACGACTGGCAGGGCTGGTGGGGTGACGAGCCCCCGTTCCGTACTCCGGTGTTCGTCATGACCCACCATGAGCGGCCCTCGTTCACGCTCTCCGACACGACGTTCCACTTCGTCGCGGGCGACCCTGCCGCGGTCCTCGGGCAGGCCCGTGAAGCGGCGCGGGGCAAGGACGTCCGGCTCGGCGGCGGAGTGAGCACCATCCGGCAGTTCCTGGACGCCGACCTCGTCGACACCATGCACGTGGTGGTTTCGCCGGTGAAGCTCGGGTCCGGACTGCGGCTCTGGGAATCCCCCGACGAGCTGCTCGACCGGTTCCACTTGGAGGTCGTGCCCAGCCCGAGCGGTGTGACGCACCACCTGTTCTGGAGGAAGTGAACCGGCCCCCTCCTGTTCCCGGCTCCACCGGAACGCTGCCACCCGTCGCACGTGGGCAGGGGCTGCTATCCCGGCCGCCCCGCGTCCGGTGCGGCCGGGATGCGGAGGGTGAAGGTGGTGCCGGGGCCCGGGTGGGAGGGCCGGGCGGTGAGGGTGCCGCGGTGGCGGTGGGCGATGTCCCGGGCGATGGCGAGGCCGAGCCCGCTGCCGCCGGTGTCGCGGGTACGGGCCTCGTCGAGGCGGGTGAAGCGTTCGAAGACCCACTCGCACTCGTCGGCGGTGAGGGCGGTGCCGTCGTTGTGGACGGTGACCGTGCACGTGCGGCCGTCGTCGGTGACGTCGAGGACGACCTCGGCGTGCGCGTGTCGTACGGCGTTGTCGAGGACGTTGCGCAGCAGCCGGTGCAACTGGAGGCCGTCGCCGCGCACCGGCGCCTGGTCGGGTGCGCTGTTCAGGGTCACGGGACGGTTCAGGTGCTGGTACTCGTGGACGAGTTCGCGGCTGAGTCCCGCGAGGTCGATCAGCGAATGAGTGGTGGGGTGCTCGGGGAGGGCGAGCAGCAGGAGGTCCTCGGTGAGGCCGTGGATGCGCCGGGTGGCGGCGAGGGCGTCTTCGAGGGTTTCGGTCGAGTCGATGCGGTCGGGGTGGTCGAGGGCGGTTTCGAGCTGGTAGCGCAGGGCTGCGAGGGGGGAGCGCAGCTCGTGGGCGGCGTCGGCGACGAAGCGGTGCTGCCGGTCGACGGCGTCCTCCAGCTGATCGAGGGTGGCATTCGTCGTCTGGGCGAGGGAGCGGATGGGGTCACGGCCCTCGGGGACCGGCACCCGGCGGTCGAGGCTGACATCGGTGATCTCGGAGACCTCGCGGCGGATCGCTTCGACCGGCCGCAGTGAGCGCCGCGCGGCGGCCCAGGCCGTCGCGGCGACCAGGAGCGCGGCGGCCGGGACGCCGGCTGTCAGCGGGGTGGTCAGCGCGGCGACGGCCTGGTCGGCGTTGTAGGGCGGGACGAAGACGTAGAGGACGGACCGGCACGATCCGTCGGGTTCGGTGGGGTGGTCGCACTTGCCCGCCGGGGTCGTGACGGCTGTGGCGTAGACGGTCATGGTGCTGTGGGCGAGCTCGTGGGCCTGCCAGTGGGCGAGCTGGTACTTGCCCTCCCCGGACAGGTTGAAGGGGCCCGGTCGCCGACCGCCGTCAGGGCTGTGGAAGCGGGCGCGCTCCTGCTCGTCGATGCCCCCGGTATGAACGGTGCCGGCCGCGGGCCAGCCGGTCTGCCGACCGGGAGCCGGGTCCGCGGGCGGCGGCGGGAGCAGCCCCTGCACACCCGCGAGGTCCAGGGCTCCTCCCGAATCGGTGACGACGCGGCCCGTCCGGTCGATCTGGATGAGGGGCCAGCCGAACAGCTCGTCGGAGATGTCCCGCTTGCCCGCGGCCGCCTGCCCGGCCAGCTGCACGGACAGCTCGATCCCGCGTTCCTCGGACGTGCGGTAGACCTCGTCGTGGACGTGCTGGTGGAGCCATGCGGCGCCGCCGCCGAACAGGACGAGAGCGGCGAGACCGGCCACGAGCGCGGTGCGGACCTGGGCGGGCAGCCTCCGGACCAGGGTGGGCGTCCGTAGGGCACGCCGCGTGGGCCTCGTGGTCGTGGGCCTCGTAGGTCCCGGACGCCGCGGGTCAGACGTCACGGCGTTCCTGGCGGGAGTCCAGGCGGTAGCCGTGACCGCGAACGGTTTCGATGCTGTGCGTAGCGAACGGGGTGTCGACCTTCTTGCGCAACGCGGAGATGTAGACCTCCACGATGGCGGTGCCGCCGGCGTACGCCGGATCCCACACCTCGTCGAGGATCGCCTCCTTCGACACCGCCTGGTCCGGTGTGTGCATCAGGCAGGTGAGGATCGCGAACTCCGTCGGGGTCAGGGCGAGCTCGCGGCTGCCGCGGCCCGCGCGGCGGGCGGCGAGGTCCACCCACAGGTCACCGGCGCGCAGGACGGACCCCCTGTCGGTGCTCGTACGGCCCCGGCGCAGCAGGGCGCGCAGCCGGGCGAGGAGGACGACGGAGGCGAACGGCTTGACGAGGTAGTCGTCGGCCCCGGTGTCCAGGCCCTCCGCCTCGTCGTAGTCGCCGTCCTTGGCGGTGAGCATCAGCACGGGCGTGTCCACACCCGCCGCGCGCAGGGCGGAGCAGACCCGGTACCCGTTCAGTCCGGGAAGCATGATGTCCAGCACGATCACCGCGTGATCGCCGGCCAGGGCCCGTTCCAGCCCGCGTGTCCCATCGCCGACGAGTTCGACGCGGTAACCCTCGGCAGCCAGGCCGCGCCGCAGGGCGGGGCCGAGCTGGGGATCGTCCTCGACGACCAGGATGTCGTTCATGCGTCCAAGGCTTACATGAGCCCTGCCCTCGTTCCCAAAGAGGATCTTCAGGATCTTTGGGGCATCTTCAGGTCCGCTCTCGCATGCTGACCGCGGCCGGTCGAGAACGCCTCCACCGAACGGCCTTTCTCATTCCCGGAACCGCGTCACCGCCTCCGCCTCCGCCCCGTGCGCGGGGCGCTGCCGCGACAGCGACGCGGTACCGGCCGGGCACGAGTTGGTTCGTGCCCCCACTCCTCCCCGCCCGCGGACTCAGAAAGCGCCCTCCCATGCAATTCCCCTCCCGCAGAATCGTCACTGCGGCGACCGCGCTGCTGATCGCCACCCTCACCGCCTGCAGCAGCCTCACCGGCGTCGTCTCCCCGGCCTCCGCCCGCGACAGCGCGGTCCCCGCCAGCCCCGAGCGCGCTTTCGGCCTGGTGGACTGCAAGGTCGCCAAGTGCGTGGCGCTCACGTTCGACGGAGGCCCGAGCAAGCCCACCCCCGACCTCCTCGATGTCCTCAAGCGCGAGGAGGCGCCGGCGACGTTCTTTCTCCAGGGGAAGGGGCACACCGATCCCGACACCGTGCGCCGGATGGCCGACGAGGGGCACGAAATAGCGAACCACACCTGGTCGCACGAGAACCTCACCGAGCTCACCCCGGACGCGATACGCGCCGAAATCGAGCCGGTGCAACAGCAGGTAGCGAAGGCGACGAGCCGTGCGCCCGTCCTCATGCGCCCTCCGGGCGGCGCCACCAACGACGAGGTCTCCAAGGTGATGAAGGAACTCGGGCTCGCCCAGATCCTGTGGAGCGTCACCGCGAAGGACTACCAGACCACCGACACCGAACTCATCGAAAAGCGCGTCCTCGACCGGACGGAACGCGACGGGATCATTCTGCTCCAGGAGCGCTACGCCGGAACCATCCCCGCGGTCCCCGGCATCATCACCGAACTCCACCACCGCGGGTACACCTTCGTGACGGTCTCCCAACTCCTCGCACCGGCCCACCCCGAGCCCGGCAAGGTCTACCGCCCGTGATCCGCGACCTCCCCGGCGGCCCGGCCGGATCGGGGCCGGCGCCGCGCTGGTCCCGTACGGTGCGGTGGGCACCGTCGCTCGTAGCTCTCGTCCTGGGGCTGTGGGGGATTACGGGCCCCTCCGCGTGGACCGACGAGATCGTCACCATGGACGTGGCGCGGCGGTCCTGGCCGCAGCTGGGGGAGCTGCTGGGTGATGCGGACGCGGTGCACGGCCTGCACTACGTGCTGATGCACCTCGTGGGACAGGTCTTCGGGGTCGGCGAGTTCGCGATGCGACTGCCCTCCGCGGTCGCGGTGGCCGTCGCGGCGGGTGGCCTCGCGCGGCTGGGGCGGATGCTGGGCGGCCCGCGCCTCGGCCTGTACGCGGGATTGGCGCTCGCCGCCGCGCCCACCGCGTCGCGGTACGCGCAGGAAGCCCGGTCCTTCGCCTTCGTCATGGCCCTGGCCGTGCTCGCGACGTGCGCCCTGGTGAAGGCCCTGTCCGGCGACGCCCGCGCCGGCGCCCTGGGCGGCCGCCGGCTGGCCGGCTACGCCGTGCTGATCGCCCTGTCGGGCTGGTTCAACGTGGTGGGGCTGCTGCTGGTGGCCGCCCACGCGGTCACGGTGGTCCTGTGCCGCCCCGGCCGCTGCGCGACCGTACGCCTGCTGTCCGCCCAGGCCGTTGGCGTCGCCGCCGTCGTCCCGCTGCTGGTGCTCGGCTTCACCCAGCGCTCCGCCGTGGGCGAGGCCTCACCGGTCACCGGCGGAACCCCGTTCGGCTTCCTCACCTGGCTGCTCACGCCGGGCCAGGACACCCTCCCCGCCGCGCCGAAGCTCGTGCTCGCCCTCACAGCCCTCGCCGCCGTGGCACTCGTCGTGGCCCGACGGCACCAGGCCCCGCCCCTCCTCCTCGCCGTCGCCCTGCCCTGGCTGACCGTGCCCCCGCTGCTCCTGGGGATCGTCTCCCTCGGCCATCCCTTCTTCTCCTACCGGTACTTGCTGTTCTGCCTGCCGGCGGCGGCCCTGCTCGTCGCGGCCGCCGCCACCGGCCTTCGACCGGCCCGACGGCTGGTGCTCGTACTGCTGCTGGCCGTCCCCATGGCCCTGTCCCACCTGGCCATCCGCCACGAGGACAGCCGCCCGTGGGACACCACCGCCGTGATCAGCATGCTGCGCAGCAGCGCCGCTCCCGGAGACGGCGTCCTGTTCAGCGGCGGCCGGTGCGGGCTCATCGCCTCCGCCCACCCGGAGGTCTTCGCAGGCCTCCCCGATCTGGGAACGGTCCGAACGGCCGCCGAACTGGGCGCCCTGAACAACCTCCCCGCCGACCCCGCGCTCCTGCGGCAGCGCCTGACGGGCATGCCCCGCATCTGGCAGATCTCCTGCCTCCACCTCTCCTCCGGTGCCGGCCGGTTCGCCGCCCTCACCTCCGCGTCCCAACAGCAGGCCCTCACCCGCGCCGGCCTGTCACCGGCCTACCACCACGAGGCCCGCGGTCTGGAGATCACCCTCTACCGGCGCTGACCCCCCACGGGGCGCTCGGGCCGGTAGGTCATCGGGCCCCACGGGAGGGGCCCCGGGCGCTCCTACTGGGCGGTGGGCGCGGGTGCCTGCGGAGCGGTGGCCGGGGATGCGTGCGGCACCGGCGGGTGGCATGCGGCGCGGGTGCCGTCTTCCTCCTCGCGCGGCCAGTAGCGTCCTTCGAGGGCCTCGGCGCTGCGGTTGAGCCGGACCAGGACGTCCTCCAGCTCCCGGACCGCCTCGGGGGACCAGTCGGCCACCACCCGGGCCAGGCAGGACTGGTTGACCTCACGGTCTCCGCTGAGCCGGCGCCCTCCTTCGGCGGTGATGCGCAGCTTGCGGGCCATGCCGCCGTCCGGGTCCGCGACGCGCTCGGCCAGTCCACAGCGCAGCAGTACGGCCGTCTGGCGGTTCACGGTCGAGGTGTCGAGCCCAAAGGCCTCTGCCAACTGCCCGATGGACATGGGGCCTTGGGTGTCGATCCGGCTGAGCAGCAGGTAGGCCGACCGCTCCAGGCGTTCGGGGTCGCGCTCGCGCCGGGCAAGCACCTGGTGCCGCGAGAGGAGCATCAGCTCCCGCTCCAGTTTCTCCAGCACTGCGCCTCCCACTCTTCCGGCGCTCCATTGTCGCCGACCCATGCACCGGTGGACCTCTGCCGGTGCGGCCTCGCGGACCGCTCCGCGCGAGAGCCGATCCCGCTGCAATATGCATGATACATAGCCTGTGTACTATGCACTTCCTGTAGTCACCCCGACGAGCCACAGCCTCAACCGGAGGACCCGCATGACCGTCACCACGTCCACCGCCTCCCGCGCGGCCGAGATCCTGTCCCGGCCCATCACGCTGAACGGCCTGACCGTCCCCAACCGCATCGCGATGGCTCCGATGACGCGGATGTTCTCCCCGGGCGGTGTGCCCGGCGAGGACGTGCGGGCGTACTACGCCAGCCGGGCCGCCGCGGGCGTGGGCCTGATCGTCACCGAGGGAACCTACGTCGGTCACGACTCCGCCGGGCAGAGCGACCAGGTCCCGCGGTTCCACGGCGAGGACCAGCTGGCGGGGTGGGCGAAGGTCGCCGCGGCCGTGCACGAGGCGGGCGGCACGATCGTGCCCCAGCTGTGGCACATAGGCATGGTGCGCAAGCAGGGCGAAGCGCCGTACGCCGACGCACCCGCCGTCGGCCCCTCCGGGATCCGCGTGGACGGCACCGAGGGGACCGGCCGGGCGATGACCCGCGCCGACCTCGACGACGTCATCGGCGCGTTCGCCGATGCCGCCGCGGAAGCCGAGCGGATCGGGTTCGACGGCGTCGAACTGCACGGCGCCCACGGCTACCTCCTCGACCAGTTCCTGTGGGAGCGAACCAACCGCCGCACCGACGCCTACGGCGGCGACGCGGTGGCCCGTACGAAGTTCGCCGCGGAGGTAGTGGCCGCGGTCCGCGAGCGCGTCGCGGCCGACTTCCCGGTGATCTTCCGCTACTCGCAGTGGAAGCAGGAGGCCTACGACGCCCGGCTGGCGCAGACTCCGCAGGAGCTGGAGGCGGTCCTGGCCCCGCTGGCGGAGGCGGGCGTCGACGCGTTCCACGCCTCCACCCGGCGCTACTGGCTCCCCGAGTTCGAGGGCTCCGACCTGAACCTGGCGGGCTGGACCAAGAAGCTCACCGGTCGGCCGACCATCACCGTCGGCTCGGTCGGCCTCGACGGCGACTTCCTCCGCGCGTTCGCCGGTGAGGGCGCGGCACTCGGTGACATCGACAACCTCCTGGACCGCATGGAACGCGACGAGTTCGACATGGTCGCCGTCGGCCGGGCACTCCTCCAGGACCCGCAGTGGGCGGCGAAGGTCCTCGGCAACCGCTTCGACGAACTGAAGCCGTACGACGCGGCTGCGCTCAGGTCGCTCAGCCGGTAGCCGGTAGCC
Organism: Streptomyces sp. GL_140; assembly: GCF_057834465.1. Taxonomy (NCBI): domain Bacteria; kingdom Bacillati; phylum Actinomycetota; class Actinomycetes; order Kitasatosporales; family Streptomycetaceae; genus Streptomyces; species Streptomyces sp. GL_140. The sequence continues at coordinate 398,435 of NZ_CM174404.1, read as the reverse complement.
GCCGGCGGCCGGCCCAGGCGCCGGTGAGGGGCGACTGGTGCGGCGGCCTCACGCCGGGTGGATGAGGCGGCTCTCGTAGGCGAAGATCACGGCCTGTATCCGGTCGCGGAGTTCGAGCTTGTGCAGGATCCGCCCCAGATGGGACTTCACGGTCGCCTCCGCGAGGTGCAGGGCGGCCGCGATCTCGGTGTTGGACAGGCCGCAGCCCACCTGGACGAGCACCTCGCGCTCACGGGCACTGAGCCGGCTCAGCCGCTCGTCGCGGCCGGCGCCGCCGGCGTCGGGGATGTGCGGACGCAGGCTCTCCAGCAGCCGCCGGGTGATCCGCGGGGAGACCACCGCGTCGCCCGCGGCCACCCTGCGTATCGCGGCGAGCAACTCCTCGGGCCTGGTGTTCTTCAGCAGGAAGCCCGAGGCTCCGGCGCCCAGTCCGGCGAAGGCGTACTCGTCCAGGTCGAAGGTGGTCAGGATCAGTACTCTGCTCCGCGGGGAGACCCGGACGACCTGTCGGGTCGCCTCGATCCCGTCGGTCCCGGGCATCCGGACGTCCATCAGGACGACATCGGGGCGCAGCTCCCGGGCGAGGCGTACGGCCTCGGCGCCGTCCGCGGCTTCGCCGACCGGTGCCATGTCGGGCTGGACCTCCAGGACCGTGCTGAAGGCCATGCGGAGCAGCGCTTCGTCGTCTGCGATCAGGATGCGGATCGTCATGCGGACGCCGCTCCGCTGCTGCCGAGGAGGAGGCGGGTGTGGACTCCCCAGCCGCCGCCCGGAAGCGGTCCGGCCCGCAACTTCCCTCCGTAGGCGGCCGAGCGCTCGCGCATGCCGGGGATGCCGTGGCCGGACGGTGTGGCGCCGGGAAGTGGCGGGCAGGGGCCGCTGTCGGTGACGTCCACCGTGACGGTGTCGTTCGAGCACCGTATCCGGACCTTCGCGTGCGTGCCGGTGGGCGTGTGCTTGAGGGTGTTGGTCAAGGCTTCCTGTACCAGGCGGTAGACGGTCAGCTGTGCGGTGGCGGGTACGTGGGTGTGGCCGCCCCGGACCTCGACGCGGGTCGGCAGCCCGGCGGCGCACATCTGGCCGGCGAGGGCCTCCAGCTGTGCGATGCCGGGCAACGGGTGGCGCTCCGCGCCCGGTTCGCCGTTCAGCTCGCCCTCCAGCTCGCCGTTCGGTTCGCCGTCCCGTTCGTCGCTCCGCAGGATGCCCAACGAGCGCCGCATGTCGGTCAGGGCCTGCCGGCCCGTCTCGGAGATCTGGAGCATCGCGGTGGTGGCCTTGTCCGGCGACCGGTGCTGCGCGTACACGGCGGCGTCGGTGAGCGCGACCATGACGGACAGGTTGTGGGTGACGATGTCGTGCATCTCCCGGGTGATACGTGCCCTTTCCTCGGCGGCGGCCATTCGCGCCTGCTGCTCCTGTTGCTGCTCCAGGCGTGCGGCCCGTTCCTCCAGGGCTGCGAGGTAGGCGCGTTTGGTCCGCACGTTCACCCCCAGGACGGCGGCGGCGAGGACCAACGCGGTCACCGCGACGAAGGGGGTCAGGAACGCACCTTCCGTCGCCCAGCGCAGGCAGGCCAGCAGGGCCCCGACCTCCACGACGGCACCGGCGATGAAGGTGCCACGCCGGCCCGAGTTCGCCGCCGCCGTGTGGAGAGCCACCAGCAGGGCGACGTCCGCAGGCAGTTGGACGTCCATCAGCCACTGGACGAAGGCCGCGGCCGCCACGGCGCCGAACACCGTGAGCGGGGCCCGGCGCCGCCACATCAGCGGCAGCGCAAGAGCGGCGGTGAGGCCCACGGCCACCGGGAGCTCCTGCGGCGCGCGGGTGGTCATGACGTTGAGCAGGAGCAGCGCCGACAACAGCGAGTCCCACACCATGGGCGGCAGCCGAAGGCCCCAGCGCCGGGCGGCTGTCTTCGTCGGCCACACCCGCCGCACCCTCCACACCTGCTCCCGGGAGCAGACCGGGCGGGCATTGCCGGGTTCCGCGGCCGCCTCGGTCATCACACGTCCCGTCGATTCAGCGTCACGGCGGCCCCGGCCGGGCCGCCACCCCCGCGCGGCCCGGCACGTACCGCACGTGCCGCGGACCTGTCACGGTAGGCCGCCGGCCCGCGAAGCACATGGGCCCACCGTCTGATGGCGCAGTGCCGAGCTACGACCACAGGAGGAGTCCCGCTACCTCCCCTGGTAGCAGGGCGGCCGCCGATGCGGCGCACTCGATTGCCACTCCGGTCGCACGGGACCTCTCTCGGTTTGCCACCCCGGACGCACACGATGGCGATCCGGGAGCGATGTGGCAGCGCACGCCCAGCGCCGAGCATGGCCGGGTGACCGAGATCATCACGGGGCTGTACATGTCCCCCCTGGAAATACTCGCCCTGCTGGGTGCCGTCGCGCTGGTCCTGGCGCGCTGGCTTCCCGCCGTCGCGCGCCCACGCGTCACGATCGCGGCGGCGGCGCTCCTGGTGCCGTCCGCGATCGCGCTGAGCGTGACGGGGATCCGCTGGCAGATGCTGCCGGTACTGGCAGGCGCCGCCGTAGCGCTGCCCTTCGCCCTTACTCCTCTACTGCTACGACTACTACTACGACGCCGTACGGGCCGACCGGCGTGGCGGGCCCGATGGTGGCTGGCGTTGCCGGGGTCGATGGCCTGCGTCGGCCTGATCGCCGCGGGTCCGGTGGCCGCCTGGGCCTTTCCGGTACCCGTTTTCCCCGAGCCGTCCGGCCAATTCGCGGTCGGCACCCGCGTGGTGCAGTGGACCGACCCCCTCCGCCCCGAGAGTTTCACCGCTGATCCGCACGACCGGCGCACGGTCGTGATCCAGCTCTGGTACCCCGCGCGGAAGGCCCCGGCAGGCACGCAGCGGGCCCAGTACCTCGGACGCACGGAGCGCGAGGCGCGCACCGTTTCCGACGCCTTCGCCCGCGAGGCCGGCCTGCCCGGCTTCCTGGTCGACGGCGTCCCGCGTGCCCGTACCCGATCGGTCTTCGACGCCCCGGTGGCCGGTGGGGGCGAACGCTTCCCGGTCGTGCTGTTCTCTCCCGGGTCGGGCGGGGCGCGTACCCAGAACACCGCCTGGGCGGAGGAACTGGCCGGCCACGGTTACGTGGTCGCCGCCCTCGACCACCCGTACGACTCCGCCGCCGTCGTCCTCGACGACGGCCGAACGATCCGCGCCGAGATCGCCTCCACCGGAGACCGGGACAAGGACGAGGTGCTGGCGGTCGACTGGACTGCTGTCCGGGCCGCCGACCTCGGCTTCGTCCTCACCCGGCTGGAGGGTCTCGACAGAGGTGAAACGACCGATCCGCTGACCGGACGACTCGACACCGGCCGGGTGGCGGTCACCGGGCACTCCATGGGCGGCGCCGCTGCTCTGCAGGCGGCCCGGCAGGACCCCCGGTTCGACGCCGTCATCGATCTGGACGGCTACCCCCACGGCCCTGCCTCCCCCTCCCTCCACCAGCCGACGCTCGCGCTCACCCAGGCCATCACCCCCGGAACCGACCCGCGTTACCTACCCCGACTCACCGAGGCCCTCGACCTCAACACCGAGACGAGCTACCGGCTCACCATCCCCGGCGCCGCACACCTCACGTTCATGGACGGCCCCTTGTACCTGCCGCCGGTGCCCTCGCTCGTCGGCTCCCTGGGCCGCTCCGAAAGCCCCCGCGTCGTCGCCGCGACCACTCTTGCCTTCCTGGACTCCACCCTGCGGCACGAACCAGGCGACCTGGCCGACGTTCTGTCGACCTACGGCGACCTCAGCGTCCACCACTCGGACACCGGCCGCTGATGGGGGGCATGGCCACCGCTCCCGCCTCGTGCGACGACGAGCGGACGTCTTCGGCGACGGCCGTCCTCAACCACATTCGAGGGAAACCACCCTCAGGCTCCCCGCGCCCGAGCCGACGCGATGCCCGCCCTTACCGCTTCCAGCAGGGCTTCGAGGCCCTCTGCCCGCTGCCATTCCTCGGCTGAGATGTGCCATGTGTGCTGCGTCGCGGGTGCTTCGGGCGGACCGGCGACGATCTCGACGGTCCGCCTCCCCTTCCGGTCGGGGCCCGTGACCCGCAGGTCCATGTTCCGGATGTGGAACCGCTTCGGATGGCTGCCGAAGACCTCCAGGATCCGGCCGTCGAACGTGTAGAAGTCGCGGTCTGCCCTGGCCGTGGTCTCGTCGGTCATGGAGCGACGCTACATGCGAGACCTGTGGCTGTCAGGCCCCCGACTGCCGGCGGGGACGTTCTCGATGCGGATGACGGGTCCCCGACACCGTCATCCGCACCGGCGCCGGTCGATCAGTCCGTGTCGGTGACCTTCACAACGACCGGGGTCCCGGCTTCCACCGTGCGGCTGACCGTACAGAGCTTGTCGTGGGAGGTCTTCACCGCGCGCGGCAGGATCGCGCGGGCCCGGTCGCCGGCCTCGCCTTCGGGGAAGCGGACGGTGAAGGCGGCCTCCAGGTCCGTCATGCGGTTGCCGCCGGCGTCCTCGGCCTTGTGCCCGTTGACGGCGACGGAGAACTCGGTGGGTTCGGAGTGCCGGGTGGTGGCGACGTCCACATCGGCCGCGGAGCAACCGCCGATCGCGGCGAGGAAGAGTTCGACGGGGGTGAAGCCCCCGCCGGATCCGGTGCCGAAGGTGATCGTGTCACCGCGGGAGTTGGTCGCGGTGAACATGCCAGGACCAGTCCGCTCGACGGTTACGGAGCGCAGGGAATCAGCAGTCATGACACAGACGGTAACCCCGCTGCCCACGTACAGGCCGCACCCCACCGGCCGCACCACACATCCGGTACGCAATGCCCGCGGCGCGCAGCCGTACGTGCTCCACGGGTGCCGTCCTACCGGGCGGTCCTCATCGGGCGCATTCGGTCAGACGCACCCGGCTCTCGTCGAGGGCTTGGGCCACGGTCCCGCGCTCGTCCCCGTCCGTCGGATCGAGCAGTTCGTCTGCGGCCACCATCGTGGTCCAGAACTCCGCCGGTCTCCCGGGGCCATGGCGGGGACCGATGCGCGCGGGAGCCAACCGTGCCCGTAGAGCCCACCTTCGATGCCGTGTCGCCCACCGGCGCGCAGCCGCCGTACGTCGTGGCCAAGGAGGCTCTGGCGCACGCCATCGCGGCCGGCATCCTTGCCCCGCAGCAGCGGCTGCCCTCGGAGCGGCATCTGTGCGAGCAGCTCGGCATCAGCCGCACCACCCTGCGGGCGCCCAGCACGCGGGCGGTGACCGAGCGGCCCAGGCTCCGGTTGAGCTGTTCGAGCTGCGCAGGGTCCGCTTCCTGGACGGCCTGCCGGTGTGCGTGAGCTACGACCTCGTACCCCTCGCCGTCGCGCCGGCCGCCGTCGGTGCCGACTTCACCACCGCCTCCCTCTTCGGCGTCCTGGCCGCCGCCGGCCACGTACCCGTCGGCGCCCGGTACACGGCCCGTGCCGCCCTCGCCGACGACGAACAGAAGCGGCTGCTGGGCCTGGACGCGGGCGACGCGGCCCCCGTCCTGAACGCGAGCTGCCTGTCGCTCGACGCCGACGGCATCCCGTGCGCCGACACGCCGCGTCGCCGGTGTCCGCCACCAGCAGCAGGGGAGTGTCACGGGACGTCAGCCGCCTGGCCCGGTGAGGTGAACCTGTACCTCGGTTGGCGGTCGGGCGAGCGGCAGCGGTGGCAGTCCGCCGAGGCCTCGCCCGAGACTCGTGGCCGGAGACCAGCACGAGCGAAAGGCAGCAGCCGATGCCGCAAGCCGGGGAGCACGGCGTCACCGCGCCCACGATCGCCACGGCGAGTCGGCACCGGAGCAGAGCCGGGCATCTACGGACCGCGATCAGGCGGACGAACCTGCTGCCGGCATTCCTCGTGCTCACCGTCATGATGGTGGCCCTGTGGCTCATGGGAATGCCGTTTCTCCAGGCCCTGACGATTTCCACGGCAGTGAAGATCGCACTGGTCCTGCTCGAACTCCGTCGACTGCCCACCCCTCCCGACAGCTGACACGCGCCCCACAGCAGCGCGCCCGCCGCCCGCCCACTCGGCACGCAGCACAGCCGCCGGCCCGTGAACCTGCCCGACGCGGCTCAGCCGTCCGGACCGCAGCCGCCGCCGTCGGGCTGCCGACAGGAGTACCGGACGATGCCTCCCCGTCCATTGCACCTACTGAGTCGTGTGTCCGCTCCGACCGCCGGTACGGAGCGCCGACGCCGTTCTTACCGCTCGGCGCCGCCGTCCTCACCGTCGATCCCGTAGATCCGCTCCTGAAGCCGTTCACCGGCCCAGTCCAGCCCGACGCCCAGGTCGAACCAGTGCCGGTCCTTGCGGGTTTGGGGCGGTGCGAGGTTCACCGCTGCCCAGGAGAAGACCCCCAGGAGGACGGAACGCCCGTGCTGCGCTGAGTGAACGGACAACGCGAACGGCGCGGCGAGTGCCGCGCGGGTGAGGACCATGACCTCTTCGTCCTCGGACCGTTGACGCCCACCCGTGAGGAACCGGGGCGTTTCAAGGATCTTGACCCACTCGACCACCGCGTCCGCCACCTGGGCGCGCAGGGACTCTTCGATGCCCTTCCGGACGGCGGCCGCGGGATCATCGCCGAGCCAGCCGAGCCAGTGATCGGGATCGGTGAGCTTGCCGAAGTCGTCCTGCGGCACCCCATGACGCGGATTCTGCTGGTACTCGCCCGTCAGCTTCCCGTTGCCATCCACCAGCCAGGCGCCGCGGATCGCCTCGGGAGGTACGTAGCCGTTCGGGTCGTCGATGTGCGCCGGGTCGATCTCGGCGACGCTGCCACCGGGATTCTCAGCCGCCGCAGCCAGTAGAGACGGATCGTTCGGTATGCCCTTGCGTCGGCTTCGCGAACCAAAAAGCCCCACGTTCCCACCCCCACCGCTGCGCCCACCCAGTTGACCGCGATTGTGCCCTACCGGTCCGCGACGACGGGTGGATGGGGTGGGGAACCTCGGCGAGCGGTTCCCCCTGCCCCCCTCAACGCAGGCCGCTGTAGGCGGCCATGACGATTTCCATGCCGCGGTTGTCCTCCTGACGGTCGCGGTCGATCATCTGGTTCATGACGTAGGCCACCGTCATCCGCGCGTCGGGATCGCTCACGACCAGCGAGCCGCCCCAGCCGCCCCAGCCGAAGGTGTTGCCGAACTTGCCGAAGCCCACGGTCCAGGACATCGGTGTCCGCAGGACGCGGTCGTCGCCGCGGAACACCTCCTGCCACGCGGGCTCACAGCCCCGGGGGGACAGCAGCCGCACACCGCCGGCCGATCCCTGGTTTGCCAGTACCGACTGGGCGAGGGCGACGGATCGAGCGTTGCCGAAACCGTTCACCGCAGGGATCTGCGCACGGCGCCACGCCACGGAGTTGACGTCCCTGACGCGGATCGCGGCACCAGTGTGTTCCCGGCGTGCGCCGTCCGGTCCGGGCGGCGCGCTGGAGGCGTACTCGTCGGTCAGTGACGGCGGGGGGATGAGCGGCGCGACGCGGTGGTCGTCCTGCGCGGAGAGCCCGATGTGGAAGTCCGCGCCCAGCGGCCCCGCCACCTCCTCGGCGAAGAACTCGCCGAGACTGCGGCCGGTGATGCGGCGGACGATCTCACCGACCAGGAACCCGAAGGTGAGCGCGTGATAGCCGGCGGCCGTTCCGGGTTCCCATTCGGGAGCCTGCGCGGCCAGCCCCGCCGTCACGGCCTCCCAGTCGTAGAGCTCCTCGACCGCCCCCAGCCCGGCCAGGTCCGGCAGCCCCGCGGTGTGTGACAGTGCGTGCCGCACCAGGACGTTCTCCTTGCCGGCCACGGCGAACTCGGGCCAATAGGCGGCGAGCGGCGCGGACAGGTCGAGCCGGCCGCGGTCGGCCAGGATCAGCGCACACAGGGCGGTCATGTTCTTGGTCGTCGAGTTCACGTTGGTGAGGGTGTCGCGCTCCCACCTGACGGAACGGTCCGCATCGCCGTACCCGCCCCAGATGTCGACCACCGGCTCGCCGTCGACGTAGACGGCGGCCGAGGCACCCACGTCGTCCTTGCCGAGCGAAACCGCAAGCGCCTCACGGACCGCGGCGAACCGCGGCTCGCACACTCCATCAATATCAGTCATGGGCGTAAGCCTCGGGGAACGCCGGGGCCTCCCACCCGACACTTCCCGCACTGGTTTTGTCGGGCGTTAGGCTCGGATCCGGCCACTGCGGCTCCTGGGCTCCTGCTGTTCCGGCAGGTCGGCAGGGGGAGCGCCCGCAGCGGAGTCACGAGGAAGAAGGACGGATACGCGTGCTGGAGCGGCTGAATCAGGCGCTTGACCACCTGGAGACCTGCCTCGACCGGGAGGTCGACATGGCCGAGGTGGCACGGATCGCCGCGGTGTCGGAGTACCACTTCCGGCGGCTGTTCTCCGCGCTCGCCGGGATGCCGCTCCCGGTCTACGTGCGGCGCCGGCGGATGACGCTCGCGGGGGCCGAGGTACTGGCCGGGGAGCTGACGCTGCTCGATGTCGCGGTGCGGTACGGGTACGGCTCGGGCGAGGCGTTCGCCCGGGCGTTCCGGTCGGTGCACGGCATCGGGCCGGGCGAGGCCCGGCGCACGGGTGCGGTGCTCACGGCGCAGCCGCGCATGTCCTTCCGTGTCGTCGTAGAAGGCAGTACGAGCATGCGGTACCGGATCGTGGAGAAGGAGTCGTTCCGGGTCGTCGGCCGGAAGGCCCGGGTGCCGCTCGTGCACGAGGGGGTCAACGCGGCCGCCGCGGCGCACGTGAAGAGCCTGGACGAGCGGGCGATCGCCCGGATGAAGGAGCTGGCCGACGGGGAACCGGCGGGTGTCCTGTCCGCGGCGGTGTACCTGAGCGACAGCCGGGAGGAGGGGGCCGAGGCCGACTACTGGGTCGGAGTCGTGACCGGCCCCGAGGTGGCCGCCGAGGAGCTCGACACCCTCGACGTGCCGGCCGGGACCTGGGCGGTCTTCGACAACCACGGCCCGTATCCGAGCGCCCTCCAGGAGCTGTGGCGGGACGTGTTCACGCAGTGGTTCCCCTCGAACCCGTACACGAGTCGGCCAGGTCCGGAGCTCCTGCTCACGCAGCCGGTGGAGGTCGGTGCGGAGACCGGCTCCCAGCTGTGGATCCCGGTCGAGCGCGGCGGCAGCGGGAACGCCGGAGTGTGAACTCCGGCATCTGGAAGCCGTCCCCGCGCACGAGGTGGTCGCGGACCAACCACACGAAATATGTCCGCAGCGGGGAGCCCGCCCCCGTCACAGGGCCCTGAGTGCCCGGTCTGCGCGGTCGATGACGTCGGCCAGGCCGGGCAGTGATGACGGCCTGGCCCGCGTTCTGCGCACGGCGCGCCAGTTCGGCGCCGATCCGGACGCTCTGCGCGGCGCGCTGGTCCTGGCGCGGGCCGGGCTCTCGTGCGGCGAAGTTGGCGGTCAGCTGTGGTCGGTCGGCCTCGGCGAGCCGGTGCCGGTACCGGCGGGCCAGCGGGACGGCCACACGGGCTGCGGCGAAGGGGTGAGCCGAGAGGCGGGAGCCGCCCGGCCCGGAGTGTCCTCACCGGTACGGCGGCGGGTTGTCTCGTAGGTTCATCACGCCTGGTGACCACCGCAGGACCGACCGATCCGCGGGCCCGCCGTGCGACAGCCGGCGGTCCGCCACGAACCGACGGGACACTCGCAACTGATGAACCGCCTGCAGGGCGTGCTCGGCCTCCTCCTGATCTACGGCCTCTGCTTCGCGATGTCACGCCACCGTCGACAGATCAACTGGCGCACCCTGGGGATCGGTCTCGCCCTTCAGGTGGGCTTCGCGCTGCTGGTGCTGAAGTGGGAGCCCGGCCGCGAGGCGCTGCGCTGGTTCGCCGCGAAGATCGCCAAGCTGATCGGGTACACCACCGCCGGTACGGAATTCCTGTTCGGGTCCTTGGCAAAGGGCTCGTCAGTGCCCTTCGTCATCAGCGTGCTGCCCGTCATCATCTTCCTCGGTGCCCTCGTCGGCCTGCTGTACTACCTCCGCGTCATCCAGTGGGTCGTGCAGATCGTCGGCGGTCTGCTCTCCCGGATGCTGGGGACCAGCAAGGTCGAATCGATCTGGGCCACTACGGTGATCTTCCTCGGGCAGTCCGAAGCACCTCTGATCATCGCCCCGTACCTACGGCGGCTCACCCGCTCGGAACTCTTCACCTGCATGACCGGCGGCTTCGCCTCCGTGGCGGGCTCGACGCTCGTCGGCTACTCCCTGCTCGGCGCCCCGCTGCCGTACCTGCTCGCGGCGAGCGTCATGAACGCGCCGGCCATGCTGGTCGTCTCGAAGGCCATCCACCCCGAGACCGAGCCGACGGAAGCGGACGGTGACATCCGCGGCGTGCGCGACACGGAATCGGCGAACGTCATCGACGCCCTCGCCCGCGGCGCACTCAGCGGAGGCCGCCTCGCCGTCATCGTCGGCTGTCTGCTCATCGCGTTCGTGGCGCTCATCGCCCTGGCGAACGGCATTCTCGGCGGCGTCGGAGGCTGGTTCGGCGTCGAGGACCTGACGTTCCAGCGGGTGCTGGGCTGGATCTTCGCTCCGGTCGCCTGGCTCATCGGGGTGCCGTGGGACGAGGCCTCCACCGTGGGCAGCCTCCTCGGACAGAAGACGGTCATCAACGAGTTCGTGGCGTATGCCTCCCTCGGCCCGCTGATCCCCTCCCTCGACCCGAAGACGGTGCTCATCACCACCTTCGCCCTGGCGGGCTTCGCCAATTTCGGATCGATCGCCATCCAGCTCGGTTCGTTCGGCTCGCTCGCACCGGAACGCCGCGGTGACGTCGCCCGGTTCGGCCTCCTGGCCCTGCTCGCCGGAACGCTGGCGAACCTCAGCAACGCGGCGATCGTCGGGATCATCGGCTGACTGCTTACCAAAAGCGTCGGGTTATCCATCGGGGCCCCGCCCCCACGCTGCGGACCGCGCTGCGCATCGCCGAGTTCGGCGCGGTTCGCCGCGACGTCCGGACCGCCGCGGGCGCCCGCGCCTGTGACTGCGGCGAGCGGACGGAGCGGGGTGGCTGCGGCAGCGGCACGCAGCTGTGCGCGTCCTGCGGAGTCGGCGCCTGCCGCGGCTGCAACGCCCCGGCCTCCGCCTGCCGCGGCTGCGAGATGAACGCCTGCCGCTCCTGCGCGGGCAACACCTGCGCCGGGGCGGCCCCGACGGGCTGCGGCGCCCCGGCCGAGGTCCCGGCAGCGGCCGCGGCCTCGAAGGGTTCCTGCGGCAGGGGCAACGGCGGCTGCGAATGCGGCCTGTTCACCCTCCAGGTCCCCGGCGCGGCGGCCCGCTAGCACTTCGGGCTTGGACCCTGGCGCGGCGCGGCGGCCCGCGCGCGAAGTAAGGCCGGAGTAGCGGCTGCCGCTATGCCTGCTGCCAGGAGCGCAGGCGGTCGGCGACGTCGAAGACCGTGGTGCGGAGCATGCGGATGTCCGTGATGAGCTCGCGCCACTGTTCGTACGGCGCGTCCACCGTCTCGCCTGAGGCCTCGATGTACGCGACGGCAACTCCGTAGGCGAAGTATTCGTTGGACTCGGGGAGCGGGCGGAGCAGGACGATGGCGTCGAGGAGGGCGGCGGCGCGCCAGTAGGCGTCGGGGTGGTCGACGACGAGGCTGGGTACGTCCACTCCGTGCCGGGCGACGGCGGCGACCAGGGCGGAGTGGTCGGCCACCTCGACGTCCTTGAACAGAGCTTCCTGACGCTCCAGCAGCCAACCGTGGTCGACGCGCAGTTCCACTCAGGCCGCCCGGGAATCGGCACGGCGGACGGCGGAGCCGAAGTCGCGCTCGAACCCCTCGCGGAATCCGGGGCGCCGGACCGCCTCGTCGAACGCCCGCGCGGCGCGGGCGAGACCGGCCTCGTTCTCCTGGGCGGCGGCGAGTTCCGCGAGGTACGAGGGCAAACTGAGCCCCCGCGCCGCGGCCAGCGCTGTGAGGCGTTCATGGACGTCGGTGTCGACTTCAAGGATGGTGGTGTCGGCCATCCTCCGAGTATGCGCATCAGCGGCGCAACGGGGGAGGCCTTACCCAGAAGCGGGAGCCGGGGCCTCGATCAACTCGGGTGCCGAGGTCGCGAGTCGACCGAAGTCGAGCGGAAGGGGGTGGGCGTCGCCGAGGTCCTCCAGGAGCCCGCGGGCCACCTCCCACTCGTCGTGGGCGAGATGGTTTCGGACGTCATCGACCGTGATGTCGTTCTCGGTGGCGATGGCTTTGGGGACCAGCAGGGAGGCTGCTTCCGGCAGCTGTCAGGTGCGCTTCTCCGCGGCCAGTCCGGTGTCCCACTCGGCGGTGTTGATCTGGAGTACGGCGCCCAGTGGCCCCGCGCCGGGACCGTCGTAGAACCAACGCCTGCCCGAGGGCGCCTTTTCCGAGGTCAGCTCGTCGTACTTCGCGGCGTCCGCCCCGGTGAGCAGCCGGTAGGCGCCGACCGTCGGGGCGGCGTCGACGAGCGTTTGATCTCAGCGGGCCCGGCCGCATCGGCGGACGCCTGGGAGACGGGGGCGGTTTCGGCCGCGGGCGGTTCCCCCTCGAAGCTGAGTGCCCGCACCAGGCCCGCGGCGGCGACGGGCAGCAGCGCTCCGCGGACGATGTTGCCTCGGCGTACGGCTCGCGGGCCGGCCGGCTCGACCTCGAGCGCCCGGCCCTGCCCGGAGCCCGGCCGGGTCAGGCTCCGGCTTGCAGGCGCAGGCCCGTCAGGGTGAGCTCCAGCGCGGAGCGGAACTGGTCGATGTCCTCGTGGCCGTCGAACTCGTCGACGATCTCATGCACGAACGGGAAGGCCTCGGGGTCGAGCTCCCGCCAGGCCTGGGCGAAGCGGCCGAGGTACTCGTCGCGGTCCGTCGCGCCGTCGAGGACCTCCTGGGGTGGCTCCTGGCCCAGGTCGATGGCGGAGCCGACGACCACACCCACGACCGCGGACACGGCGTGGAATCGCTGCCGTGCGCTGAGGTTCAGGCGAAGGGTCGGCCGGCCGAGCATCTCGTACAGGCGCAGGGAGTTGGCCTGGACGTTTGTGTTGCGCATGAAGTAGGCGCCCAGCCACGGCCGGTCCGCGATCGCGTCGAAGAGTGTCACGGCCATCCGGCGGAGGTCGTCGATGGGGTCGTCGCTGCCCGGAAGTCCTTCGATGTCGGCCAGCACCTGGCCGATCACGTGGTCGGTGGCGAGGTCGAGCAGCTCGTCCTTGTTCGCCACGTACCAGTAGATGCTGGCGACGCCGCCGCCGAGGCGCTGCGCGAGTGCCCGGAACGTCAGCGCGGGCGCCCCGGCCTCGTCGAGCAGTGCCACCGCCTGGGTGAGTACGGACTCCATCGAGTGGGAGGCCCGTCGGCGCCCCTCGCTGGAGCGGCTCTGCAGGCGTGCCATGGCTCACGTCCCTTCGCGTCTTGCATCGTATCGAACGTCGTTCTATCGTAACGTATCGTACGCCGTTCGATGATCGAGCGGCGTTCGATCGGAGGAATGCATGACCACCGCTGTGCCGCTTCACACCCCGTCGCGTGCCTACCCGTCCCTGCGTGCGGCGTGGATACCCCTGACAGCCCTCTGCCTGGCCTTCTTCGTGGAGATGGTCGACAACACGCTGCTGTCGATCGCGCTGCCCACGATCGGCCGCGACCTCGGCGCCGGGACGACCGCGCTGCAGTGGGTCACCGGGGCGTACTCGCTGACCTTCGGCGGTCTGTTGCTCACCGCCGGGTCCCTGGCCGACCGGCTCGGCCGCCGCCGGGTGCTGCTGGTCGGCCTCACCCTGTTCGGCCTGCTGAGCCTGTGCGTCGTCCTCGTCACGACGGCGGGCGAGCTCATCGCCCTGCGGGCCCTGCTGGGCATCGCGGCCGCGGCGATGGCTCCGATCACGAACTCGCTGGTCTTCCGCCTGTTCGACGACAAGGCCCTGCGGATGCGCGCCATGACGGTGATGATCGTCGTCGGCATGTCCGGCTTCGTCCTCGGACCGTTGCTCGGCGGCACCGCGCTGGCACATGTGAGGTGGGAGTGGCTCCTGGTCGTCAACGCCCCGATCGCGGTGATCGCATGCATCGGCGTCCGGCTCGGCGTCCCGGCCGACCGGCCGGAGGACCTGACCGACGACGCGCTCGACCTGCCGGGCGCCGTTCTGAGCGTCAGCGCCATCGGGCTCGCCTGCTACGCGCTGACCAGCGGCGTCGAGCGCGGCTGGCTCTCCGCGATCACCCTCGCGTCGATCGCGGGCGCCGTCGTGGCGGCGATCGCGTTCGTGTGGCACGAGCGCCGCAGCGCGGCGCCCATGCTGGACCTGCGCCTCTTCTCCAACGGCACCGTCCGCGGCGCCGCCCTCGCGCAGATCGGAACGTCCATCGCGATGGCCAGCGTGATGTTCGGGCTGATCTTCCACTTCCAGTACGCCTACGGATGGAGCCCCGTGCGGGCCGGTCTGGCCAACCTGCCGATCATCGTGACGATGCTCGCCGCGACCCCGCTGTCCGAGTGGCTCGCGCGCCGGTTCGGCCACCGCGTCGCCTGTCTGGTCGGCGCGGCCTGCCTGGCCGGTTCGCTGGCGGGTCTCGCCTGGGGCGTCGACCACGGGTACGCCGCCATCGCGATCTGCATGGTGCTCATGACCGTGGGGCTGCGCACCGTGATGACGATCTGCGCGGTCGCGCTCGTCGACGCGATGCCGAGCAACCGCACCTCCATGGGCGCGGCCCTCAACGACACCGCCCAGGAAGTCGGCTCCAGCCTGGGCACCGCCGTAGTGGGCACCCTGATCGCCTTGCTGGTCACCACCCAGCTCCCGGCCGGCACGTGGAGCAGTGACCTCGTCGCCTCGTTCTTCCACGGGGAACGGATCACCTACGCGGTCCTCGCAGTCGTCGTCGGACTGATCGCGGCGGTCGGCGCACTGAGCCTCAGCGACTCCCACGCGATCGAGGAAGCCGAGCTGGAGGAAGCCGCCTGAGGGCGTACCGGGCTACGGGGCGCGGAGCAGCGTGCGCCGGCGGGCTGCAGCCTGGGCGCAGCGATGGCGCGCCGTGCCGAAGGCGGGCGGCCCGGCGGAGGATCGCCCTCTCCTCTTCCGGCCATGCCGACCGCGATCGCCCCGCCGGAACCGGAGCTTCGGCATGGCTCGGAGCGGTACCGTCCGTGGCCGCGGTGCTGCCGCGTCGGCCTGTTCCGGTCCGGCCGCCCGCCGGCATACCGACCGTGCCGTTGGCGCGCGCCGTGGTCGGGCCGGGGCCAGGAATGGTGCCGTCCCGACGGGCCCGGCCGAGGAGCCGCCGCGAGGTCCCTCCGGGGGTGTTCCGGATCAGCCGTGCGCAGTCGCGCGGACCGGGCCGGGCCCGCCGGGCCGATGGCCGACGGCCCGCTTCTCGGGGCGGACGCGGATCCGGACAACGTTCACCGTTCCCCTCCTGCAAGCCCCACGTCCCGCCGTAGGTTCTGTCCTTGCAACCACCCCGCGGCACGTCGAACCCTGCCTCCGGCCAGCAGAAATGGCCGGGCGAAGGGTTCCGTCGGCCTGCCGGTGGGCCGGAACAGCACTGCGACTCCGGCAGCGGGTCCAGCGTCACGGGCTGGGTCACCGACGACAAGGCGGACGGCCGCTGCCCCTGGATCCGGTTCAACACCGCCGGCGGCTACAGCGCCGGCAGCCCGCGCGTCGGCCCCAAGGGCGCCACCAAGAACTTCAGCCTGTCCACCTCCTCCCGGATCACCAGCTTCGAGATCCTCTACGACAACTGCTGACGGTTGGGCGACCGGCCCCGGGCGAGTCCCGGGGCCGGATCGGCTCGCTGCCCGTTCCCGCCCCGGAAGCCGTTGAGGACGTGCAACCAGCGGTCGTCATCGGGCAGCCCGGGAATGCCATGGCGCAGATGCGCGGCACTAGGCTCGCGCCATGTCCAACGATCCCGGTTTCACGTGCTCCTGCTGCGGTGCCCACCACGCCGAGCTCCCCATGAGCTACTCCGCCATGGCCCCTGATGTCTGGGATCCCGGTTTCGAGAGTGATCCAGACAGCATGCTGTCGTCCGACCAGTGCGTGATCAAAGGCCAGCACTTCTTCGTCAGAGGCTTGATCGAGATACCTGTGATCGGCAGCCAGGACGTCTTTTCCTGGGGCGTCTGGATCTCTCTGAGCAGGGACAACTTCGCCCGTGCCCTCGAAGTGTGGAACGTGGCGGGCCGCGAGGCCGAGAAGCCGTACTTCGGCTGGCTCAGCACCGAACTCGCGCTCTACTCCGAGGGCACGACCGACCTGAAGACCAACGCCCACACGCGACCGGTCGGCAAGCGGCCCTTCATCGAGCTGGAGCCCACCGACCACCCGCTCGCCGTCGAACAGCGCACCGGGATCACCCTGGACCGTGTACGTGAGATCGCGACGGCGGTGCTGCATCCGGCCTGACCAGCAAGAACGACGGCCACGGCCACTGATCGTCGGCGTGGATCGCCGCCTGACCGCGGCGGCCGACAGCACCGACGGTTCACGGTGTGGACACTTGTCGCCGACGCCCCCGGCTGCTGCTACAGTCCCGTCCATGCAGCACACCACCACCCTCGCCATGATGCGAATGATGCCCCGTACCCCGGAGGCGCTTCGCTAGCGAAGCCGTGTGCGCAC
Organism: Streptomyces sp. GL_140; assembly: GCF_057834465.1. Lineage (NCBI taxonomy): Bacteria > Bacillati > Actinomycetota > Actinomycetes > Kitasatosporales > Streptomycetaceae > Streptomyces > Streptomyces sp. GL_140. Next base: position 381,828 of record NZ_CM174404.1, on the reverse strand, counting down.
CAGCTGCGACGGACCCTCCGGAAACGGAGGGTCCGTTTTTTGTTGCCCCGGACTCGTCCCGGACCCGGTCCCGTTCCGCAGATCAGGTCGCCGGATCCGCCCAGCTCTGCGCCCCCGGGGTCACCAGGTCACCCGACGCACCCCCGATCCACCCGCCACCCGCCGCCCGCCACCACCCGACAGAAGGCGAAGAGCCCGCCATGACCCACCTTCCAGTCGTCGCCCTCACCGACTGCGCCGATCCCAACGCACTGGCCCGCCAGTCCGCCCGCATCGCCACCCTCTTCGGCGCCACCCCGACCGTCCTGCCGCTCGGCGGACCGGACCCGGAGGGCGCCGCCGCCCTCACCCTGCTCGACCTGCTGCGCTCCACCGACCTGACCGGCGGGCCCACGCAGCCGGTCGTCGTGCTGGTCAACATCGCCCCGCGAGACGGGCATTGGCCCAACGGTGTGCCGTTCTGCTACTTCCGTCACGGGCGCCACCTGGTCATCAGCACGGTGAACCACCGGGTGCTCGCCCCGCTGGTGACCTACCTGGGCCTGGAGGAGGTCCAGGTCACCGACGTCCGCGAGGTGCTGGAGGCCGCCGCCGCGGACTGGGCCGAACTGTCGGATGCCGAAGTCGAGGAGATCGTACGGACCCAGTTCCGCAGCCTCTGGTACGTGCCTCTGCTGGCCCGCTGGCTCACTGACGGCCGCTCGGTTCCCGCGCGCCCGCTGACGGTGCGCCCGCCCGCCGAACAGGAGGTGCGGGTCGCGGTCGTGGACAACTTCGGCAACTGCAAGCTCGACCGGCCGGCCGTAGAACTGCCCGGCTACGACGGCGTGCGGAGCCTGTCCGTCCACAATCGGCGCGACGGCGGCAGCGTCCGGGTGCGCTGTTACGACCGGCTGCCCGACGTGCCGCTCGGGGAACCCGGAATCACCGTCGGAAGTTCCGGAATCGGCTTCGCCGAACTGGTGGTCCGCGGCGGTTCCGCGGCCGAACTGTTCGGCCTGCGCCAGGGCGACCAGGTATTTCGTCTCACCAGCTGACATGTTATCGCCGCGTTACCCAATGGCGGCCGTCGAGATTGACACCGCGCTCCACCAGCCGGAATGCTGAACCGCATGTCCGGAACCATTCCCCTGGTACGCCGCCGCCACGTGGACAACGTGCGCTGTGCCGCTGATCTGTGTCGCTGAGCGCACGTCAACGACCTTTTCCGTACCCTCTTTTCGGACTCCTTCGAAGGACCTTTCATGTCCCGCACCCGTATAGCCCTCGCGACCTCCATCGTGGCCGTCGTCCTGACCGCCGCCGCCTGCGCACCCCAGCCCGAGAGTCCCGCAGGAGCTGCCGGACCCGCCGGATCCACCGCCCCCAACTGCACGACCGGCAGCCCCGGCCTCCACAAGAGCGGGCAGTTGACCGTCGCGACGGATTCCCCGGCCTACGCGCCCTGGTTCGACAGCAACACCCCTTCCAACGGGAAGGGCTTCGAGAGCGCGGTCGCCTACGCGGTGGCCGGCAAACTCGGTTTCAGCAAGGAACAGGTGAAGTGGGTCGTCGAACCGTTCGCCCATTCCTATGCTCCCGGGGCGAAGAACTTCGACTTCGACATCAACCAGATCTCCATCACCCCGCAGCGCGCACAGGCGGTGGACTTCTCCACCAGTTACTACACGGCCGACCAGGCCATCCTGACCCTGGACAACTCCGGTTTCGCGAAAGCCACTTCACTCGCAGAGCTGAAGGACGCGAAGATCGGTGTGCAGGTGGCCACCACCAGCTACCAGGCGGTGCTCGACCAGCTCAAGCCCTCGCGCCAGCCGAGCGTCTTCAACACCACCAACGATGAAGTGAACGCACTGAAGAACGGTCAGATCGACGCGATCGTCACCGACCTGCCGACCGTGTTCTTCCTGGCCGGCTCGGAGCTGGACAACGCCAAGATCGTCGGCCACTTCGGCTACGCGGGCGGCACCCCCGAGGAGTTCGGCCTGCTCCTGCCCAAGGGCAGCGGATACACCTCCTGCGTGAACCAGGCTCTCGCCGCACTCAAGGCCGACGGCACGCTCGCCAAGATCACCACGGAGTGGCTGTCCGCCTCGGCGAACGTCCCCGAGCTGAAGCCGTAGCGCGGCGACCGTGAACCTCGAAAAGGCGGCCGTGCCGCACCAGTCGGCCATCGCGCCGGACGACACCTACCGGCCCAGCGACCGCGAGCAGGAGCGGGAGCGGTTCCGCCGCTCCCGCAAGCGGCGCCACACCTGGACCGCCGCCCTGTGCACCCTGCTCTGCCTGGTGGTCATCACGGCGGCCGCGATCTCCTCGCCCGGCTGGGAGCGGGTCCACAGCCTGTTCCTGGACGGCGCCGAATTCAGGGAGTCGTTCCCCGAACTCCTGCGTGCCTTCTGGCTCAACATCCAGATGTTCCTCATCGCCGAGGTGCTGATCCTGGTCCTGGGACTGCTGATCGCCCTGGTACGGGTGACCCGCGCTCCCGGCCTGCAGCCGCTCCGGCTGGCCGCGACCGTCTACGTCGACGTCTTCCGCGGAGTTCCCACCCTGCTGCTGGTCTTCCTCGTCGGATTCGGTCTGCCGGCCCTGCGACTGCAGGGCACGCCCTCCGAGCCCTGGGTGCTAGGCGTGATCGCCCTGGTCCTCTCGTACAGCGCCTACGTCGGCGAAGTGCTGCGCGCCGGGCTGAACTCGGTGCACCCCGCGCAGCGCAACGCCGCGCGGGCGCTGGGGCTGAACGAACGCAAGACCCTGCGGTACGTGGTGCTGCCACAGGCGGTGCGCAACGTGCTGCCGCCCCTGCTCAACGACTTCATCGCACTGCAGAAGGACACCGCGCTGGTCGCCGTACTCGGTCCGCTGGAGGCACTGCGGGCCGCACAGATCAAGGCGGACTACGACTTCAACTACACCCCGTACCTGGGAGCGGCTCTCTTGTTCATCGCGGTGACCATTCCGTTGACCCGCTTCGCCGACCGGCTCCAGCGCCGGGCGGCACAGCGCACCTGGGCGGAGACGGGCCGATGAGCGAGCCACTGCTGCGGATCCGCGGCGTGCGCAAGCAGTACGGGTCGCGCCTGGTCCTGCGCTCGATCGACCTGGACGTCGCCGAGCACCAGGTCGTCTGCCTCATCGGCGGCTCGGGCTCGGGCAAGTCCACCCTGCTGCGCTGCGTGGACCTGCTGGACGTCGTCGACGACGGCACCGTCCACCTGGGCGAGACCGAACTGACCGACCCCCGCCTCGATCCGAACGTCGCCCGCGAACGGATCGGCATCGTCTTCCAGGCCTACAACCTGTTCCCGCACCTGAGCGTGCTGGACAACATCACGCTCGCACCGCGCCGGGTCCACGGCGTCCCGCGCAAGCGGGCCGAGGAGTCGGCCCGCGAGCTGCTGGCCCGGCTCGGTCTCGCGGACAAGGCGCACGAGCACCCCGACCGGTTGTCCGGCGGACAGCAGCAGCGCGCCGCGATCGCCCGCGCGCTGGCCACCGAACCGGATCTGCTCCTCTTCGACGAGATCACCTCCGCCCTCGACCCCGAACTGGTGGGCGAGGTCCTGGACGTGGTCGTGGACCTCAAGCAGCGCGGCCTGACCATCCTGATGGCCACGCACGAGATGGACTTCGCCCGGCAGGTCGCGGACCAGGTCTGCTTCCTGGAGGACGGGGTGATCGTGGAACAGGGCACTGCGGAGCAAGTGCTGACCGCTCCGCGCGAGCAGGCCACGCAGCGCTTCCTCGCGCGGGTGCTCAACGGATCGTAGGCACTGCCGGCCGCCGTGCCGCCGAGGCCCCGCCGCCCTTGCGGCGCTCGACACCGAGGGCGGCGTCACGGCTTCACGGCGTCACGGCGTCGCCCGGTCCGCGGGCGTGCGGAGCCAGCGCGCGGGGAGCGGTTCCTGGGCCACCACGTACCCGACGGCGATGGCGAGGGTGACGACGAAGAAGAACGCGATGAGCCAGGAGAGCAGGACGAAGACCGAGCCGAGGCTGCCGAACTGCTGCATGCTGCGGTCGACGGCATGGGGCATGTAGATCCTCGACGCGACCGTCAGGAGCTGCTCCCCGACGCCGGCCAGCACCGCACCGGGCAGCAGCGGCAGCCACGGGATCCGGGAGCCGAGCAGCAAGTGCTGCGTCCACCACCACAGCAGGGTGCCGCTGACCGCGGCGAGGGTGAAACCGGTGGCCCGGCCGGTGCCGAAGGCCGTCTGCACCAGCCCCTGGAACAGCAGGGCGACCAGCCAGACGGCGAGCCACGCCAGCCACCGCCACGCGGCGACGCGGACCTTGGACTTGGGCAGGTGCCAGGAACGCTCGCACGTCTTCTGCAGGGCGCGGCTGCAGGCGGTCGCCGACAGCAGCGTCACCACGATCCCCACCCCGCCCGTGCTCGCGGCAGCCGCGAGGTCGTCGGCGGCGTACACCGACCGCACCTGGTCCAGTGCGGCGTCCTGGAGCCCCAGTGTCGTACGGATGGACGAGACCAGCTGGTTCTGGAGCCAGTCGGGGGCGACGGCCGCGATGACGAAGACGGCCGGTACGGCGCCCAGGAAGGCCTGGGCGGCCAGCCTGGTCGCGCAGTCCAGGACCCTCACCGTCGCGAGCTGCCGCAGGAGCCGGCTCAGGAGAGGGGTGTGTTTGCGCATCCAGCCGGGGACTGCGCCCAGGCGAAGTCCCGCCTCCGGTCCAGGCACGGTCGGACTCCTCGGGGCACGGTTCCCGGCGGCCACGGCCGCCCTTCCCCGAGAACAATGACGGAATTGCCCGTATCCGGCATTTCGCCACTCGGTCTCACCGCACTCGTGATTGCATCTTGAACCGGCGCTGCGTCCAAAGGGATCGTTGAGGAGGCTGGATGTCCGGCTCGGCTGATGCTCCCGCACGCTTCGGGTCCGGGGCGCGACGTCAGCGGGGCGCGCTGTTCCCCCGGCCCACGCGCGCCGTGCGCGGAGACCTGTCCCAGCTCGTCTGTGCGGTCGTCGGGCTGGCGCTGGGACTGCTGGTCCCGAGGATCTCGGTGGGGCCGCAGATGGAATCCGGACGCGTGGCGACCCTCCTGTTCACCATCGGGTTCGGCGTCATCAGCCTGGTGAGCATCATCTACTCGATGCTGTTCCTGGTCGTACAGTTCTCCGCCAGCACCTTCACGCCCCGCCTCAGCCTCTTCCGGGACGAGCCGATCGTCTGGCGCGCCTTCGCCTTCTCCGTCGGGGTGTTCGTCTTCTGCATCACCTCGGGGCTGGCCATCGGCACGAGGAGAAGCGCCTCGGCCGTCCTTCCCTTCCTCGCCATGCTCCTCACGCTGGTCGCGCTCGCACTCATGCGGACGCTCCAGAAGAGAGCGTTCGGCTCGATCCAACTCGCCCATTCGCTGACCGCGATCGCCACCCGCGCCCACCAGCTGTTCGATGCGTCGTACGTGCGACCGTACGACCCGGGCAAGGCCGAAGCAGAACCTCCGGCGATGAGCGGCGGCGCCACCCTCCGCTGGTCGGGACCGGCGGCCGTGGTCCAGCAGATGGACGTGCGCGCACTGGTCGACGTGGCGAAGGCGCACCACTGCTCGATCGTCCTCCGCGTCGCCCCGGGGCTGGCCGTGTCGCGGGGCATGGCACTCGCCGAGGTGACGGGCGGTCAACTGTCCGAACGGGCACTGCGCGACTGCATGGTGACGGGGGTGGAGCGCTCCTTCGACCAGGACCCGCAACTGCCGTTCCGGCTGCTCGTCGACATCGCGCTACGGGCCCTCTCCCCGGCCGTCAACGATCCGGCCACGGCGGTGGATTGCCTGGACCGCATGGAGGACCTGCTGGCCCGCCTCGCCGACCGGGACCTGGACATCGGGTATTTCCCGGACGAGGACGGCGAGTTGCGGGTGTCGGTCCCGGTGCCCGACTGGGAGCAGTACGTACGGACGGCCGTCGACGACCTCGTCTTCGCCGCCGCGGGCTCCCCGATGGCCCTGCGCAGAATGCACACCATGCTGACCAGGCTGGTGGAACGGAGTCCGGGCAGCCGTCACGGAGTCCTGCGGGACCGGCTGCAGTGGGTCGAACGGGCGGGGAGCGAAGCCCACCCGCTGATCTGGGCAGCCTCTGACGCAGGCTAGCCACCCGGCAGGAGACAGGCCAGGCCCAGCCGGTGCGGAGGTGCGGGTCGATCAAACGGATGTTGCAATGGCCGTAGAGCTCTGCCCGCCCAGGGAGGCGTGGGAATCGCCCAGTCGTGTGCGAGGAGTGGTCATGAGCGACGAAGCCTCAGACAACGCAGCAGAGGCCGGTGAAAGTGGCGGGCCGGCCACGGCCGCTGCCTGAGTCGGGCCGTGAGCGCTTCCGCCTGCTGGCCGGTCACCTGCTCCGCTCGACAGCCTCGGTCGTCCTCCTCACGGCGCTGTACTACCTGGCGCCGCTGGACCGCGGATTCGGCGTCATGACCGTCGCACTGCTGGTACTCGGCCTCGCCCTCTTCGGCGGCCTGGTTGCTTGGCAGGTCCTTGCCATCACCCATGCGCAGTATCCGCGGCTGCGCGCCATCGAAGCCCTGGCCACCGCCGTTCCGCTCTTCCTGGTGCTGTTCGCCGCGACGTACTTCCTGCTCGCGAAGGAGCGGCCGGAATCGTTCGCGGAGCCGTTGAGCCGGACCGACGCGCTGTACTTCACGGTCACGGTCTTCGCGACCGTGGGATTCGGGGACATCGCACCCACCACGCAGACCGCCCGTGCGCTGACGACCGCACAGATGATCGTCGATCTGATCGTGGTGGGAGTGATCGCCAAGGTCCTCTTCGGCGCCGTCAAGATCGGGGTGCGCAGGCGAGGGGAGCCCCCGCGGACCCCGGAGGACTAGACCGTCCCTCTCGGATCCTGTCGTGACCGGCCTGGCCCGGTAGCCGCTCCTACGGACCCGGGCCGTGTGGGCCCTACCGCTGCGGCCCAGGAAGGAATGCGCCCATGACGGAGCCGCGCGCTCGATCCGACACACCGGTCAGTGGGACGCAACCACAGGAGGCGGACCTGCTGCGGCACATGCTCCGCAGCCCCGGCTACCTCAAGGCGCTCGCCTTCAGCGCCCTCATCGGCATCCCGGTGTCCCTCGCCGCCTTCTGGTTCCTCGTCCTGCTGCACGAACTGGAGCACGCGCTGTGGGCGGACCTCCCGCACGCCATGGGCCTGGACACCCCACCCTGGTGGTGGCCCTTCCCCCTGCTGCTCCTCGCCGGAACCGCGGTCGGCCTGGTCGCCACCCACCTGCCGGGCGCGGGCGGACACGTCCCCGCCTCCGGACTGCACACCGCAGGCCCCTCGTCGGCCGCACTGCCCGGTGTGCTCCTCGCGGCGGTGGCTAGCCTGCCGTTCGGCGCCGTTCTGGGACCTGAGGCCCCGCTGATCGCCCTGGGCGGCGGCCTGGCCCTGGTGTTCCGGGACCTCGCGAAGGCGCCGGCGACCCCGCAGAGCACCGCGCTGCTGGGCGCGGCCGGAGCGGCGGCGGCCGTTTCCGCCATCTTCGGCAATCCACTGATCGCCGCGGTGCTCCTCATCGAGGTCGCCGGGGTGGGCGGGCCGCAGCTGTTCGCGGTGATGCTCCCCGCCCTGCTCTCCAGCGGAGTCGGAGCCCTGGTGTTCACGGGACTCGGCCGCTGGACCGGACTGGGGACGGGCGACCTCTCCCTGAAGCTGCCCTCCCCGCTGCCCCGCCTGGACCTGGCGGACGTGCTCTGGGCGCTGGTCATTGCCGTTGTCCTCGTCGCGGTCCTGCACCCGATGCTGGCCGGGGCCCGGCTGGTCGCGTCGTACGTGGCCGCGCGACCACTCGTACGGACCGTCCTGTGCGCCCTCGGCGCAGCCGGCTGCGCCGCCCTCTACGCGCTGATCACCGGCCGCTCACCCGTGCAGGTCGCCTCGTCCGGCCAGTCCACCCTCGCCGCACTGGCCTCCGACCCCACGCGTGGGGTATCGGCGCACTGCTCGCCGTCCTGCTGTTCAAGGGCGCCGCCTACACGCTCTGCCTCGGCAGCCTGCGGGGCGGCCCCGTGTTCCCGGGGCTCTTCCTCGGCGCCGCGGCCGGCGTCCTGCTTTCGCCCCTGCCGGGCCTGGGCGTCGTACCGGCGATCGCAGCGGGCCTGGCGGCGGCCGCGGCCATCACCCTGCGGCTGCCGGTGAGCAGCGTGGTGCTCGTGGCCCTGCTGCTGGGCAGCGCCGCGATGATGCCGGTCGTGATCCTGGCGGCCGTGGTCGCCTTCGTCATCACGGAGCTACTGCCACCCGGACGCGCGGCGTCCTAGCCCGAGTCGTCTACCCGGGGCCGCCACGGCCGCCGAGCAGGGTTGCGCGAGTTCTGCAACATCACCACCGTCCGGCAGCCCGTGAACCCCTTCTGACCTGCACTTTCATCCGGGTTGTCGCGGGAGTGGGGGTGCGGTGTGCGGATGCGGGCCCGGTGGCCCTGTGCCAGCTTGGTACGAGTGGGGGGCTGGACCGGGGGGCGTCTTCCCCGAAGGGGTGCATCGCAGATGAACCGACTTCTCGCCACGGCCGTGAGCACGGCCGCCGCAGCGCTTCTCGCGGCAGGCGGGGCCACCGCGGCCTTCGCCGCCGCGCCCGCCGACGACGCGACCGACAAGCTGTGCAGCAGTCTGACCGAACTCAAGGCCGACAACGCGAAATTGCGCACGCTCGACCCGGCAACCGCCACCAAGGACCAGATCAAGGAGGCGCACAAGGCCGTCCAGGACGACTGGAAGACCGTCGCCGAGTCCACCGCGCAGTTCAACGCGGCCCAGAAGGACGCGATCAAGACTGCGGCCAACACCGTGAAGAAGACGTACGAGGACCTGCCCGGCGACACCACCGGCGCCGAAGTCCTGACCAAGCTCACCCCGGACCTGCAGAAGCTCGACACGGCCGTCGCGAGCGCCCAAACCGGCCTGCAATGCGGCTGACCCGAACGCAGCGCTCCAGCCAGGACGGCGGTGTGAAGTCGAACCACCGCCGTCCTGGCATGCCTGATCCGTGGTTCGCCGCGCCGTACTGCCGCCGCTACGGCTCCAGGAACCGCCGCATCACCGCGGCTGCGGCATGGAAAGCCAGAACGGCCGCCTGATGGGTGCGGACGTGATCGGGATGCCCTGGAGCGCGGGGTGGTCCGGTAGTGCGAAGGAGTCGGTCTAGCGCCCGCGCCCCCGCTGGATCTCGAAGTGGTCGATCCGCTGGCCCGACTCGGCCAGTGCGCTGACCTTCAGTTTCGGGTTGTGGCCCGCCTCGACCTCCACTGCGAGGAAGGAGTAGTTGGTGTACCGCACCCGCGACCATTCGACGGTCTCGGTCGCCTTCGTGCCGCCCTTGACCCATCGGTAGGTGTCGACGCTGTCGCGGTCCGCGACGTGGTCCTCGTACGAGTCCGGCACCGGGAAGCTGTACAGCGAACGTCCCGCCGCACCGGCCGTGACGTAGACGATGCCGTCCCGCGTCGGGTCGGTGCGCTCGCCTATGGGAACCTTGCGGCCGACCTTGTTGCCCTTGATGGCGTCGGTCCGTTCGTACACGTGGTTGTGACCGTTGATGACCAGGTCCACCTGGTGCTTCTCGAACAGCGGCACCCAGACGTCGCGCACACCGCCCTCGGAGGCGTGCGCGCTGGTGGTGGAGAACGCGCAGTGGTGGAAGAACACCACGATGAAGTCCACGTCGCGGTTGTGCCGCAGTTCGCCCAGACGGCGGTCCAGCCACGCGGTCTGCTTTCCGCCGCTGATCCCGAAGTTGGCGGGAATCTCGTACGAGACGTCGTTGGCGTCGAGCGCGACGACCCCGACGTTGCCGTGCACGAACGAGTACACGCCGGGCTGGTTGACCGGGTCCGGGCCGTTGTCGGGCAGGGACCAGCGGGCGTTCTGGCCGCCGTAGCCCTGGGGCGAGTACCAGGCTTCCATGTCGTGGTTGCCGGTCGTCACCATCCACGGCACGCTCTTGGCCACCGTCTCCGTCTGCGCCAGGAACAGGTCCCAGGCCCGTGCGTCGTACGTGTCGCCGGCGGTGCCCGAACCGGAGGAGTCGGCGTAGCAGATGTCACCCGCGTGCAGGTGGAAGGCCGGGTTCTGGGCCAGCAGCACCGCGTCGTTGCCGAGTGCGTGGTAGCTCACGCCCTGGTCGCCGAAGGCGGTGAAGGTGAAGTTCTCCGCGCGCGAGGGGGCGGTCGTGAAGGTGCCGAGCGTGCCCAGGTTGCGGTGGTCGGCGGGGTCGAAGCCTTCGTGTCCGACCCCGTAGTAGTAGGTCTGACCGGCCTTCAGCCGGTCCAGGCCCACATGCAGGTAGAACTGCTCGGCCGCGGCGATCTTGCCGCCGTTCAGGACCGGGGTGCTCAGGTGCCGCACCTCGGCCTCGATCTTCACGCTCAGCGCCCAGGGGCTGGTGCCCACGCGCAGGTACGGCTTCTTCACTGCGAACGGCACCTGCCACGACACCCGCATCTGCGTCTTCGGGTCGCCGCCGTACTGCAGGTGCCGCGCGAACGGCGCGGCCAGCGAACCGTCGACACCGCGCCGCTCGGAGGAGGTGAGCACGGCCGGAGCCGCGTACGCGGGGGAGGCCGCGCCGGCGCTCAGGCCGACGCCCGCGACGGCCGCGGTCACCGCACCCGCGCGCAGCGCGCCGCGCCGGGTGAACTTCGAGCGCAGGTACTCGTGCTGCTCGGCCATGCTCATCCGGGAGGCGAGCTTCTGGGGGATACCGAAATCGGGAAGGTCCATGACCGCAAACCTCATCCTCCAAAGCGACGCGGACCTCGCCGCCAGGTGAACGGACGGCGGAGGAACCCCCATGAGAAGCCCCGGAATTGCCCATCCCCGTACCATCCCACCGCGCCCGGCCCAGCTGCTCGTGGCTGTCGGGAGCCCCGCCCCGCCGCTCCTGGTCCACGACCGCGGCGCCGGGACGGTCTAGCGCGGGCCTTCCCCTCCGCCTGCATGAAGCTGCTCCTCTGCCTCCGCCAGTGGTCCGGAGAAGCGGCCCGGATCGGCGTCGGCCAGTCTGCGCAGGACGTGGATGCGTTCGCGCAGGGTGCTTCGGGCCTCGTCCCACAGCTCCGCGACGGCGAGGTGGTGGGTGAGCACGTCCAGGACCTGTTCCAGGTACTGGGCGTATCCGGCGAAGTTCCGGTCGGCCTGTTCCCTGCGGATCGTGGCCGCTTCGCGAATCGGAGCCAGCGACTCCGCGTTCTGGCCCAGCTCCTGGAGCGCCATGCCGAGGTTGTGCAGGGCCCCGGCGAGCTCCACGTCGTCCGGGATCGAATCGCCGTGGACGAGGCTCCGACAGGCGTCCACCGCCTCCTTCGCCACCTTGAGCTGCTCGGCGGGATCGAGGAGCTCGCGACCCGCGAGGTTGGCCAGGGCGTAGGTCAGGCGCCGCTGCAGTTCGCCGTGCACCTCCGGCTCGTCCTGGTGCCGCTCTGCCAGTTCCCGGTACAGCGCAACGGCCTCTGTGCTGCACTCCAGGGCCCGTACGTAGTCACCCTTCAGCTCGTTGTAGATGCCGGCCCAGTCAAGGAAGACGGCCAGTAGCTCCCGATGGCGGTCGAGGTGCGGCGCGAGTCCCCGCAGGAGGCGCAGGGAGTGCTCGATCTCGGTTGCGGCGGCCGCGTACTGCCCAATTCCGTCGAGGCGGTGGGCGAAACGGCTGTGGACCCGGGCGAGGGCCTCCGCGTCGTGGCCCGCGCGCCGTAATCGATACGGGGTGATGTGCCGGGCGAGCTCGGCGGCGCCGGCGTCGAGCTCCGGGTCCCGAAACGGCAGGCTCGACTCGATGGCGTCCAGCAGCCGCGGTGGCAGGGACGGGATCCGTACGAGAGCGGAGAGCGCGGCGGACCCGGCCCTGTGCACCAGCGTGGGCCGGTCGGTGAGCAGCGGCACGAGCTGGCGTTCCGCCACGTGGTCCCAGCGCTGTGCCGTCTCGATCAGGGTGATCAGCGCGCGTCTGGGCCAGGACAGGGCTTCGATCGATTCGTCGGGGAGGGAGAACAACCGCTGGGCGGCGCGTGTGGTCCACGGGGATTGCATGAGGGAAGGCACCGGTCCGTGCGGCAGCATCAGGGCGATGAAGTCCTCGCCGAGCCGGTCGGGGTAGAGCGGTTCCAACACCGTGTCCGGCCGGCGCGCCGGGTAGGCCACGGCGTGGCCGTCGAGGGCCTGGCCCGGATCGGCGGGGTTGATCCCGAGACGGGTGAGCACCTCATGGGCCTGCTGCCACGGCAGGGCCCCGGTGAGGGTGGCCGCGTACACGGTACGGGCGAAGGTGCCGGTCGGGATCGAGACCCGGCCGCCGGTGCACAACTGCTCCCAGTACGTGTGCTCGCGCAGGAGCAGGTAGGTGGAGATCTCGGCCGGGCTGCGCGGCGGTTCCTGGCCCCGGCGCAGGGCGTCCACCTCGGCCAGCGCCGCCATGTGCACCGCCAGTACGGTGGCGAACCCGTCGCCGCCCAGATCGGGCGGTGTGCGGGGCGCGGCCGTAACGCTCAGGGCCGCGCCGAAGTGGGCGCGCGCGGCCGTGAACAGGGTGGTGTGGTCGATCTCCTCGGTAAGGGCGGGTAGTTCGCGTATCTCGACCCGCGCGTCGAGATCCCACAGATGTTTGGACGGCGTGCTCCACCAGCCGGTAGCGGCGCGGGCGATGAACAGCATCCTCAACGCGCGGTCGTCCTGTCGCGTGCAGTCGCTGATGAAGCCGGTCAGGTCCTGGCCGGGCCAGCGCTCGGCGTAGTCGACGATCATCAGGAGGCCCCTGGAGTCGGTGTCCGCCTCCGCTACGGCGATGTGGGTCCGGGTCATGTGGTCGCTTCCGTGCCGCACTTGGAAGACGGTCCAGCCCTCGTCCCGGCACCGCCGTGCGAACTCCTCGGCCACCCGGGACTTTCCCTGACCGCCCGGACCGTGGAGCAGCAGCGCCGACGAGGCGGCCCTGGCGCGGCACCACTTGCGCAGATCCCGGAGCAGTGCGGCCCGTCCGACGAACTCCGGTTGACGGTAACGGGGGTTGAGCAGCTGGCTGGGCTGCTCCCGCGCCTGGTCCCGGTCGATGTCGAGGGGTGCCCGTGCGGCGGGCTCCAGGCGGTAGAGCGGTGGCTGCTGAATGTTCTGTACGACGGAGCTGCCGACCCGCTCGACGACGGTCATGTTGCCGTGCACCGTGACCTGTTGCCCCGGGCCCGCCAGCCAGCCGCGTCGAGGGCTCACCGCTCCTCGATCACTGACTCGCCCGCCCCGTCGACCTGTACATGGTCGCCCTCGATGTGCGAACCGGTCGCCGGCGGGGAAACCGGGCCCGGTCGCCGTGCCCCCGAATGCCGCCTGAGCGTCACGCGCGACCGCCCCTTCACTCTCCGGACCGAGATCTTCGACCCCCCGACGTACTCGGGACCCGGGGCCGGCGCAGTCGCGTTGTGCGCCATGACCAGCGAGAACACCTGGCACGCCAGTCCGATCAGCGTGACCGTCAGGCCGATGACGCTCGCCAACTTGTCCGCCTGGTCGAGCCCGACCGCGGTGAAGTACGCAATGAGGCCTGCGGCGGCGAGTACCCAGACGGCGCCGCAGATCCAAGCCAGCCTCTGCCAAGTCATAGGGCCAGCATGACCGTCGTCCCGTGCCGGTGTAACCCCACTGTTCGACAGCGGACCAACGGCCTGCCTGTGATGCCTCCACGATCGATTGGGGCAGCATGGCGACCACCCCGGCGGGGCCTGCGCGGGCGCCCGTCGGCAGGCGGCCGGCGGGCGCTGGCTCCGCGTCCGTCAGCCGATGACCCGCACCGACTGGGGACCACCGACGTAGGACACTCCGGGGCCGGGATCCAGGGTCGTGACGAAGGTGTTGCAGCTCGTGCCGAGGTAGACGCTCACCCGCTTGTCCGTCTCGTTGGTGACGTTGATCGCCCGGGCAGAATCGTTGATTCATTCGCCCATCAGAGCCCTACGCGGCTTTCGCGACCGCCGTCGGGCCGGAAAGCGGAAGCCGGGACGACCCGGGAAACGCGCAGCCGCCGTCGGAGCGCCCTTGGGACGCGGCTCGGCCGCGCGGTCAAACCCGGTCGTTCACAACGAGCATGACGACTGCTCAGATTTACCGACCAGGGATCGCCGACGCGCGACACGCGATACGAGCCGAAGCTTCCCAATTGAATGAACGCGTTCAAGTCAATGGGTAGGGTGAAGTCAAGTCAGGGCGCCGGTGCGGCAGCGGCTGCCCACCGGGCGGCGAGGTCACAGGGGCGGGGTGGCAACCGGGTCCTGTCCGGAAGCCCGGCCGGGCGCATGACCCTCCATGAGCCACACAACTACCCATGCACAAGGAGCAGGACATGAAGGCGCACGTCAGCTCGATCCTTCTTGGCGTCCGGGACATGGACCGGGCCAAGCAGTTCTACGCCGAGGGGCTCGGCTGGAAGATCCAGAGCGACTTCGGCATCTCGGTGTTCTTCGAATCGGACGGTGCCTCGCCCGTCGGCTTCTACAGCCGTGAAGGCCTGGCCGACCAGGTGGGCACGGACCAGGAAGGCAGCGGCTTCAGCGGACTGGTTCTGACCTACGTCGTCCGCAGCGAGGCGCGGGTCGACGAGGTCCTCGCGGAGGCCGCGAAGGCCGGCGCGACGATACTCAAGCCCGCCGGCGCTCTGCCGTGGGGCGGGTACGGCGGCACCTTCGCCGACCCGGAGGGCTACATCTGGAGTCTCGGCTACAGCGCCCAGGGAACCGACCAGCCCTACGCCGAGTAGCCGCGGTCCTTGTTCTGCAGCCGTCCGGGGCGGCGGGGCGCGTGCCGCCGCCACCCCGGACGGCTGCGACCGGGGTACGCGAGAGGGACGAGCAGGAGGAGATCATGAAGTTTCGGGCCCACGTTGAACCACCTGAGCCCATGCGGGGTCTGGAGATTCCGTCCGAGGTGGTGGCAGCGCTCGGCGGGGGTGCGCGGCCGCCGGTGACGATCACGGTCAACGGGCACTCGTGGAAGAGCCGGGTCGCCATCCTGCGGGGCCGCCACCTGCTCGGCCTCAGCCATGCCAACCGGCAGGCCGCGGGTGTGGAGATCGGTGACGAGGTCGAGGTCGAACTGGAGCTGGACACCGAGCCGCGCGTCGTCGTCGAGCCCGCGGACTTCGCCCGGGCTCTGGACGACGACCCGGTCGCCCGCGCCGCCTACGACAACCTTGCGTACAGCCACAAGCGCGAGCATGTGCGCGCGATCGAGAGCGCGAAGAAGCCCGAGACGCGCCAACGGCGCATCGAGAAGGCCATCGCCGCCCTGCGGGGCTGAGCGCCGAAGGCGGGACTCCGGCGGCCGTGCAATCGCCGTGCGGAGTCCGCCCCGGCGGTCTCGGTGTCCCTATCGGATGCCCGCGTAGGGGAGCAGTGCCATCTCCCGGGCGTTCTTGATCGCCGAGGCCAGCCGTCGCTGCTGCTGGGCGGTGACGCGGGTGATACGGCGGCTGCGGATCTTGCCGCGGTCGGAGATGAACTTCCGCAGCAGGTCGGTGTCCTTGTAGTCGATGTACGTGATCTTCGCCGCGTCCAGGGGGTTGGGACGGGACTTCACGGGCTTGTGGACGCTCTGGCGACGGGCCATCAGGATTCCTTTTGCTTCGTGGGTGAGGGAGACGCTCGGTCCCGGAGGGTCAGGAAACCGGGTCGAGGAGGGAGTCGAAGGCGGCGGGGAGGGCCTTCCAGGCCTCGGGTCCCGCCGCGTACTCGGCGTCGGTCAGCAGGCAGGACTCGAGGAGTTGTTCGAGGCCGCTCCGGTCGAGGCCGGGGGAGGTGAAGACGAGGTGCTGGCAGCAGTCGCCGTGCTCGGGATGCCAGTCGAGTGAGGCGGCCGCCCGGCGCATCGCAGGCACCATCTCCCAGGCGGCGTCCGGCAGGGAGGCCAGCCAGGGCCCGGCGTTCTCCACGCACAGGGCGCCCCCGGCGGCGTCCCAGGCGAGCAGGGTGTCGGGCCGGTCGGCGAGCCAGAACCGGCCGCGGCTGCGGACGGCGACACAGCAGAGGTCTTCGAGGGCCTCGTAGAGCCGTTCGGGGTGGAAGGGGCGGTGGCGGCTCCAGACGAACGTGGTGACGCCCGCCTCCTCCGCCTCCTGGGGAAGCAGGGCGCAGGCCGGGTGCTGGGCGGCGGCCGCCGCTTCCACGTCGAAGCCGGCGAAGGCCAGTTGGGCGAGTTCTCCGGATCCGGCGGGCACCTGGCGGGCGGTCGGGTGGAGCTGGGCGAGGAGGGCGCGGTCCTCGTCGTCGGCGTCCTCGCTGTCGACGAGGGCGAGTACGGGGGCGTACTCGAGCTGACGGGCCCAGGTGTCCCCGACGGTGCGCTGGTCGGTGGCTGCCGCCGCGAGCCCCGCGTCGGCCAGGTCGTCGCCGTTGGCGAGGTACGGCAGTACGAGCGCGGGGTCGACCGCGGTGATGACACCGGTGAGATCGAGCGCGTCCCCGCCGTGTTCCGCGACGACCTGGGCCATCGATCTGGGCTCGACCGAGTCCCAGAGCTCGACGACGGCCAGCCGGGCCGTGCCGCTGTCGGCCAGTCGTCGCAGCTCGGGGACGAGGTCCTCGCGCAGCGCGCAGCAGGCGCAGTCGTTGAGGAGGGGCGCTTCGCCCCGGGACAGCTCGCCCGAGGCGTCGCGCACCACGCGCAGCACGGTGCCCGCCGCTGCCGTGGCCAGGTCGTGGTGGAGGACGACGCTGCCCGGCACGGCGTGCAGCAGCCGTTCCACTACTTGCTTGCGGGCGTCGGCGTGGAGCCCGCCGACGATCACGACGGGCAGGGTCACGCCTTGCTCCCGTAGCGGCGCTCGAAGCGCTCGACGCGGCCGGCGGTGTCCAGGACGCGCGCGGTGCCGGTGTAGAAGGGGTGGCTCTGCGAGGAGATCTCGACGTCGATGACGGGGTAGGTGTTGCCGTCCTCCCACTCGACCGTCCTGCTGCTGGTGGCGGTGGAGCGGGTGAGGAAGGCGAAGTCGGCGGCCTTGTCGCGGAAGACGACGGGGCCGTAGGCGGGGTGGATTCCGGGCTTCATGACGGTGTCCTTCAGGCAGGGGGCGGGGGTCAGCGCTCTTCGCGGAAGTCGACGTGCCGGCGCACCACCGGGTCGAACTTGCGCAGCACCAGGCGGTCCGGATCGTTCCGCCGGTTCTTGCGGGTGACGTAGGTGTATCCGGTCCCCGCCGTTGAGCGGAGCTTGATGATCGGGCGTACTTCGGAGCGAGCCATGGCGCTAGTATATGACAATGATTCCCATTATCAACAAGGGATCGTCCGAGGAGAGGTAGGTAACCCCTTGTCCGCCCACTGCCAACTGACCGGTGCCCAGCCGGGCTTCGGCAACAACATCTCCCACTCGCACCGGCGCACCTCGCGCCGCTTCGACCCCAATGTCCAGAGCAAGCGCTACTGGCTGCCCAGTGAGGGCCGGCACGTACGGCTGAAGCTTTCCGCCAGGGCGATCAAGACCGTGGACGCCATCGGTGTCGAAGCCGCCGTGGCGCGGATCCGTGCCCGGGGGGTGAAGGTCTGATGGCCAAGCAGAGCAAGATCGCTCAGAACGAGAAGCGCAAGGCGGTCGTCGCGCGGTACGCCGCCCGGCGGGCCGAGCTGAAGGAGGTGATCCGGCGCCCGTCCTCCACGGAGACCGAGCGCGCGGCCGCGCTGGCGGAACTGCGCAGGCAACCCCGCGACGCCAGCGCCACCCGCGTGCGGAACCGGGACAGCGTGGACGGTCGGCCCCGCGGACACCTGCGGAAGTTCGGCCTGTCCCGGGTGCGCGTGCGCGAACAGGCGCACGCGGGATTCCTGCCCGGAGTCACCAAATCGTCCTGGTAGGGCGGTGAGCAGGTAGCCGGAAAGGCCGGCGTGCCCACGTCCCCGGCGGGATGTGGGCACGCCTGGGCAGCGAAGATTGAATCCGGCGGCGTGGGCGGGTCCATCCCTGATCATGCGCGGGTATCCCCTGAGTTGGCCGGGGAGGGGCACGCATCCCTGCGCGTCGTCGCTCCGGGGCGCGGGCGGGGGCGGGGCGCATCTGTTTGAGGTGCGTACTCCGGGCCAGACGAGAAGGGATCGTGTATCCGAATCCGGTCCGGATCAGGGCCGTCTCCGATGGAGGTTCCGAGGTGGGAAACGTGTCGCGTCTGCCAGGCCGTGCCGAGCACCACTGGTTGTGGCAGGAGGAGGCCGCGTGCCGGGAACTGGGCTCGCGTCTCTTCTTCCATCCTGCGGGCGAGCGGAGCCCGGACCGTGAGCAGCGGGACGAGGCGGCGAAAGAGGTGTGTGCGCTGTGCCCGGTACAGCGCGACTGCCTGCGCCACGCACTGGAGGTGGGGGAGCCGTTCGGGGTCTGGGGCGGGCTCACCGAGAGTGAAAGGCGTCGGCTCGACGACGCCGAAGGGGCGAGGGCCGCGCTGTCCTCCACCGGTTGATCAACCTCCCTTTGTGGAATGAGGCGTTGGCGGGCGTGAGGCGGCCCCTGCCGGGCCGTCAGGGCAATGCCACGGCGGGCGGCCGCAGGTCGAGGCGGACCTGGACCGCCGTGCCCGTGGCGCCGGTGTGGATGCGGACCAGCGTGGCGTACTCGTTGACCAGGAGCAGTCCGCGGCCACCGGGCCGCTCGGCCGGAGGCGGTACGCGACCGGCGAGCGGATCGCGCAGCAGCCCGAGGTCCCGCACTTCGCACACCAGTTGATCCTCCTCGGCCCATAGCCGCAGGGTTCCGCTCCCACCCGCGTGCACGACGCTGTTCGTCGTCAGCTCGGCGACGATCAGCGAGAGTGCGGCGCGGTCCTCGTCGGTCGTGCCGAGCCGTGCGGCGATCCGGTCGGCGAACAGGCGTGCGCCGTGCAGACATCCTTCGTCGAACTCGAAGGTGGCGGCGTCGGCGGGGTGCGCCAGTGGCTCGTTGCAGTGTGCGAGAGCGCTGCTGGGTGAGAAGAGGGTGCTGACCTGCTCCCGGCCGGCCTCGATGACGGCCGGATGGGTGACCCGCGCGTCGGCGAGCACCTCGGGGGGCAGGCGTTCCGCGTCGTACGGACAAAGGACGGTCACGTCGCGACCGTGGAAGGCGGCGTTGATCAAGGCTTCGTGCTGGACGCACGCCGGGTACTCCCGAGGGGTGCGACCCGGCCAGATGGGCTCACCGACGATACGGACGTGCCCGGACGGGTGTGCGTCGGCGAAGGCCAGCAGAACCTTGGGGATGATCCGGCCCGGATTGCGCCCCGCCAGCGTCATGTCGAGGAATCGGACACCAGGTCCCGTGGGGTTCGAGTCCTGGTTGCGGAGTTCCGCCCTGATCAGCTGAAGATTCGCGTCCGGTACGGCTACGGCGACGGGCTCTCCGGCTTCCGCTCCGGCCCTGATGAAGGGCATCAGAGCGGCCACGTACTCGTGCTCGCCCCGGTAGAAGAAGGCGGGGTGCGCAAAGGGGCTCGCGGAGATCGTGCGGCTCATCATGTCCTGGGAGCCCCGGCTGGTCATGACGATCACTTTCCGATGTCGACGTCTTTTCCATGCTTTTGCCCCGGAAGCAGCCGTTTATGCCCTGACCTGCGCGCTCACGAGGCGTCGGTGTCGTCCGCGTCGGTGTCGTCGTCGGTCAGGAGGCCCGTCCTCAGTCGTTCCATGATCCGGTTGAGCAACCGGGAGACGTGCATCTGGGAGAGGCCCAGCCGGTCGCCGATCTCGGACTGGGTGAGTTCCCCTCCGAAGCGCAGGGCCAGGATCTGCCGATCGCGGTCGCTGAGCGTTGTCAGCAGGGGCTTGAGCGTTTCCAGGCACTCGATGCGGTCGTACGCCGCGTCCTCGGCGCCGAGCGAGTGTGCCAGCGGCGCCACCTTCGTGTCCTCGCCGATGAGGGGCGCGTCGAGGGAGCCCGCGGTGTACCCGTTGGCGGCCTGGAGGCCCTCGTCCAGTTCGGCGTCGGTGATGCCGAGGCATTGCGCCAGCTCGTGTTCGGTCGGCCGACGGCCCAGTCGCTGTTCGAGGGCGTCGTAGGTCTTGGCGATGTCGAGCCGCAGCTCCTGCAGACGCCTGGGAACCTTCACCGACCAGCTGGTGTCACGGAAGAACCGCTTGATCTCACCGCTGATCGTGGGTATCGCGAACGTGGCGAACTCGATCCCGCGCTCCACGTCGTACCGGTTGATGGCCTTGATGAGGCCGATCGTGCCGACCTGGATGATGTCCTCCAGCGGCTCCCTGCGCGCGCGGTAGCGGCGGGCCGCGTACTTCACCAGGCTGAGATTCAGCTCGACCAGGGTGTTGCGAACGTACGAGTACTCGGGGGTGCCCTCCTCCAGGGTGCCCAGACGCCGGAAGAGCGCTGTGGACAGGGTCCGGGCGTCCGTGGTGCTCACGGCGACCGGGTTCTCGGGGATACCGAGGGGGCCCGGGAGGAGCTCGGTATGGAGGGGGTCCGCAATGTCGCGGGAAATGGTTGACATATGAAACCTCCGACGGCTGGGGCTGCGGCCGGAAAGCGCAGCAGGGGACCGTCGTCGTCTTTCCGTTCGGTATATACCCCCATACAGGGCAGGCTGACCCTCCCTCGTGACAAGGGATACCGGACGGGGCTCGGGTCCCCGGCTGCCGGACGCGACAGCCCCCGGGGCCGTCGCGTGAAGGCGACGGCCCCGGGGGCGGAGGGGATGACGACAGGCGGACTTCAGTTTTTGGACTTCTTGAGGTGGTCCGCCGCCTTCGCCGCGGCCTCCTGCGCCTTGCCGGTGAGACGTTCCGCGGCGCCTTCCGCCTGCATGCTCCTGTCGCCCATCGCGTCGCCGGCGGTTTCCTTGATCTTGCCCTTGACCTGCTTGGCCTTGGCCTTCGCCTTGCTCATGACCATCAGTCCTCTCGGCCGTGCCGTATTTCCTCTGACGGGCCGCGACTGCCCGGGACCTCGCGGTGTATGCCTCCCGAGCCGCTCCGATGCCGAGCGGAGGCCAGGGCTTCCCGTACCGCCCGGAGTCACGAGGGTGCGGCTGCCCCGCACGAGTGAAGGCGTTGGGCCGTCGCACGTTCGTGCAGAGCCGGCTGCGCCGCTCGGAGGCATACTCGTGACCATGGACGATGGCGGTGATGACCTTTTCCCCGAGGATCCGGAGCTGTCAGCCGCCGATGTGGCAGTGACCGTCTCCTACGAGACCGCCGACACCTGTGTGATCGCCGTGCGCGGGGAAATCGACATGAGTACCGTCAGGCCGCTTTCAGACGCGCTCGCCGCGGCGGCCCGGTCGCACGGCCGCGTGATCCTGGACGCCTCCGGAATCAGCTTCGGAGACTCCTCTCTCCTGAACCTGCTCCTGCGCATCCACCAGGCCACCGATCTGCGCATCGTGGCGCCCGGACACCAGCTCAGGAGCCTGTTCGCGATCACCGGAGCCGACACCGTCCTCGATGTGAGGCACTCCATGCCGTCCGCCACGGAGGACTGATTCCGCCGTTGGAGAGAGCGTGCTCGACCGGCGGAGAGCGGGAAGAAGGCCGAGGAGATCGCTGCCCGCACCGTCGACAAGGGACGAGCGCGGCACGGCGAGTCGAATGCGGCGAGCCGCCCCGCTGCCAAGCACCGCAACATCGGACGCCCTCGTGTGATCCTCCGAAGATCGGCAGGTCCTGGGTAGGCCCCCGCGTTTCGGGCAGCCGCCACTCGTTCGACCAATCGGCGATCTGCCCAGCGTGGACCGCATCCGACACGGTGGTGCGCGATGCTCGACACGGCCCTGACCAGCTGGGATGCCTCGGTACGACTGATCACCCCGCCCGGTGTGTACCGCCCGCAGTCCGATACGCACCTGCTGGCCGATGCGCTCTCCCGTGAGGAGCTGGGGCCCGCGACCGAGGTCATGGAGATCGGCACCGGAACCGGCGCTCTCGCGCTGTGTGCGGCCGGGGCCGGGGTGCGGGTGACAGCGGTCGACGTCTCCTGGCCGGCCGTGATCGCCACCCGGCTCAACGCGCTGCGAAGGCGGCTGCCGCTGCACGTGCTGCACGGAGATTTCGCCGCGCGCACGAGCGGCCGCCGCTTCGACGTCGTACTCGCCAATCCACCGTACGTACCGTCCCCGCGGGCCCGCCTGCCGTCGCACGGCGCCGCCCGCGCATGGGACGCCGGCTCGGACGGCCGCGCGGTCATCGACAGGATCTGTGCGCACGCGCCGCAGCCGTTGCAGCCGGGCGGGGTTCTGCTCATGGTGCACTCGGCGATGTGCGGGGCCGCGACCACCACGGAGTACTTGAGGCGCGGAGGCCTGGCGGTCCGAGTGGTGTCGCGGGTCTTGGTGCCATGGGGCCCGGTGCTGCGGTCGAGGCGGGCCTGGCTGATGAGCCGGGGCCTGACCGACGGGGACGAGTGGGAAGAGCTGGCGGCCGATCCGTGGGGCGAGGACCTCCAGCTCGCGCTCTACATGCTGTACGAACTCCACTACCGGGGCTTCGGGGGAGTCGGCGACGACCGGGAATGGGATCCGGACCTGCTCCGCCTGCGACAGGCGATGGAGACCCGGTTCCTGCACGCCCTGCGAACCGAGCTGGCGGATGCCGCCCGGTCGGTCGAGGAGGCTTTCGCGCCGCTCCTCGTCGAGCCCGTCGAGCGCCGCCCTGCGCTCCCTCTACCACCTCAAGGAGGCCGACCCGCACGTCTGGGTCGTCCCCCGGCTCACCGGACGGGCCAAGGCCGCCATGGTCGCGATCGAGTACGACGAGTTCGGCGCCGGGCGCGCGGCGGACATCCACGCGCAGCTCTTCGCCGACCTCATGGACGACCTCGGCCTGGACCACGCATACGGCAGGTATCTGGACCACGCCCCGGCCCCGCTGCTCGCCACCGTCAACCTGATGTCGCTCTTCGGCCTGCCCCGCGCCCTGCGCGGGGCCCTGGTGGGTCACTTCGCCTGCGTCGAAGTGACCCCCTCGCCCGGCTCGCGGCGTATGGCCAAGGCCATGCGGCGATGCGGGGCGGGTACGGCCGCGGAGCGCTTCTACGCGGAACACGTCGAGGCCGACGCCGTGCACGAGCAGGTCGTACGGCGCGAGGTGATCGGCGGCCTCCTCGCCGACGAACCGGACCTGGAGCCCGACGTGGCCTTCGGCTGCGTGGCGACCGTCCTGTTGGAGGACCGCCTCGGATCACACGTACGGGAAGCCTGGGAGCGCGGGCACTCCGCCCTGCGGACCCGGCTGTCACCGGCGCCGTGAGACGAACCGGGTAGTCGAGGACGCCGGTGAATCCGTCCAGTCCTGTTCCGGTCACGGAAAGCTCCTCGGGTGAGCGGGTGGATATCCCCCGCAGAAGATCAGGGACGATCGGCAGCTAAGGACGGAATTCTCGGGTACACGCGATCTGAAACACCCCGGCGGATCAACCGTTCCGTCGAATTCCCGACATGACAACGAGGGCATCATGCTTTTCGCCGGACTCATCCTCCTGCTCATCGGATTCCTGACCGGAATCTCCATCCTCTGGACCATCGGGATCATTCTGCTCGTGGTGGGCGCGGTGCTCTGGATTCTCGGCTCGGTCGGGCACGCGGTCGGCGGACGACGCCACTACTGGTAATCGGTGCGCCATTGACGGTGTGCCGGGGCGCTGGACCGTCGGCAGGACCGGCGGTCGCGCCCCGGGGGATTGGGTGGGGCCTTCCGGGCCGACGCCACTCGACCGGGGCCGTCCCGAGGAGACCCTCGTCATCTGCGACCGGCATCGGGGAACGCCGGCCCGCCTGGCCGGGGCAGTGGAAGGGGATCGCGACAAAGCCGTGGAAAGCGACATCCGATCATGAACTCTCTGGAGACGGTGCGACCCCCGCCCGCAGGGGCGCAGACGGGGAGCGACTTCGCCCGGCTGTCCAAGAGGATCCAGGCGGCCGGCCTGATGGTTCGGCGCCCGGGCTACTACATGTTGCGCATCACCACCGTGGCGGCTCTCTACGCCATGGGCTGCGCGACCTTCGTGCTGATCGGCGACAGCTGGTGGACGCTGCTCGCCGCCGGATTCCTCGCCTTCGTGTTCGGTCAGGTGGCACTGCTGGCGCACGACGTCGCGCACCGGCAGGTGTTCCGCCGGCGCAAGGCCAGCGAGCTGTCCGGGCGCCTGGCCGGAAACCTCGGCATCGGCATGGGATACGGCTGGTGGCAGGACAAGCACAGCCGGCACCATGCCAACCCGAACCACGAGGACCTCGATCCCGATCTCGATCCGGACATCCTCGTGTGGACGCAGGACCAGGCCCGCGCCGCGAAGGGGCTGCCGCGGCTCCTTGGCCGCTCCCAGGCATTCCTGTTCTTCCCGCTGCTCACGCTGGAAGGCTTCAATCTGCACGTGTCCGGGATCCGGTCACTGGCGGACGACGCCCTGAAGAACCGGGCGTGGGAAGGCTTCCTCCTCTTCACGCACATCGTGGTCTATCTCGGTGCGCTGTTCGTGGTGCTCCCGCCCGGCAAGGCGATCGCGTTCCTGGTGGTCCACCAGTGCCTCTTCGGCATCTACCTCGGCTCCATCTTCGCCCCGAACCACAAGGGCATGCCGACCCTGCGGGGCGCGGACCGGCCGGACTTCCTGCGCCGCCAGGTGCTGACTTCCCGTGACGTTCGGGGCGGGCGGTTCACCGACATCGTGCTCGGAGGCCTGAACTACCAGATCGAGCACCACCTCTTCCCGAGCATGCCCAGCCCCCACCTGCGCCGGGCCCAGGTCATCGTGCGCAGCCACTGCCAGGAACTGGGAGTGGGCTACCTGGAGACCAGTCTGATCAGCTCCTACCGGCAGACCCTCGCCAGCCTCCACCACGCCGGCGCCCCTCTCCGGCGGGCCCCCATCCGGCAGGTCCGCACCAACTGACGGCAGGTCTAGTGCAGGATGCTCACCGCGCGGGCGATGACGAGGAGTGAGGTCATCAGCGCGGCGACGCCCTGCACGCTCATCAGGAGCTTGGCTCGGGTGGACAGGGGCATGGTGTCGGTCGGGCTGAAGGCGGTCGAGTTGGTGACGGACACGTAGAGGTAGTCCATCAAGGTGGGGACCCAGTCGGACTTGACGCTGGAACCGTCCGCGACCTCCTTGACGGCGTCGTCGTTCTCGTCCTGCGAGAAGCGGAAGTCCGCCAGCGGCAGATCGGCGCGGGCGGCCTGGGTCCGGCTGACGGGGCCGCCGCGGTCCAGTTCCCAGTAGGCCAGACCGAAGACCACGATGTTGGTCAGCCAGACCTGGAACGCGGCCGTCAGCAGGGAGCCCCCGTCCTTCACCCCGGCGGACACCAGATCGTGGATCAGGATCCCGAGGGAGACCAGGTTGCTCGCCGCGATGACCAGGACGAGGGTCAGGGACAGCGCGCGGGAGAGCCTGGTCTGGCGGGTGAGCCGTCTGGGATTGATCGCGATCAACGGGACGAGGAGCAGCAGTTCCAGGGCGAGCAGCACATAGCGGGGTCCGACCAGAAGCTGCTGCGGCAGGATCTGGTAGAGCCCGATCGCCACCAGGGTGGCGACCACGGCGGGCAGTCGTGCCTCCCCTCGGCGTTCGTGCCGGGGGAGCTTGAGCCGGGCATCGGCGCGGCTGGTGGTCATGGCCTCTGCCTCCTCGTCGGTCGGCGGGCGGGATCTCCTCGCAGGTGGTGCTCCTTCCCGCCTTGCGGGCCCTGTGACTCCTGATTCACGAATTCGGCGGTGTGAGGGGGCGGGAACGGGGCAGACGGAATTTCGGAGGTCGATAATCATGGTTCCCCTTCTTCTCGTTCTGCTTCTGATCCTGGTTCTCGTCGGTGCGGGTTTCGCACTGAAGCTCCTGTGGTGGGTCGCCATAGCCGTATTGGTGTTGTGGCTGATCGGTTTCGTCGCCCGTCCCAAGGGCGGCAGCGGCCGCTGGTACCGCTGGTAGCGGTCCGGATTCGGAGTTTCCCCCTCGCGACGCACGGAGAAAGAACGGACGGCAGAAATCCTTTGTCGTCCTCCCCCTACCGGAGGAGTTGTTTTCGCGTGGCTGAACACGTGTGGAGTTACAGGGCGACCGCCGGCCATCTGGCCGGTACCGATCTGACCGGCTACAAGGTCGAGGCGACCGACGGCGGCATCGGCAAGGTCCACAAGCACTCCGACGAGGTCGGTGACGCCTACCTGGTCGTGGACACCGGTGTATGGATCTTCGGCAAGGAGGTCCTGCTTCCGGCGGGCACCGTCGTCAGCGTCGACCCGCAGGAGCGGAAGGTCTTCGTCGACCGGACGATGGGCCAGATCAAGGACGCGCCCGAATTCCACCGGGACAAGCACCTCGCCGACCCCGGGTACCGCGAGGAACTGCGCACCTACTACGCCCCCAACAGCCCCTTCGGTATCCCGCCGGCCTGACCTGCTCAAGGCAGTGGGCCCGGACTCCAGGAGTCCGGGCCCACTGCCTTGCCCGGCGCCCCGACCCTCGCCGATGCCATCGAACTCCCGGTCAACTCCATGCCCCAGGACATCGGGGACCCAACTCCGGTCGCCCCAGAGGCGGATCGTCGCCTTCTGCGCACACGTCGGTCGGAGCATGCTGCCGGGCGAGCTCCGGGTCGAGGAAGGCTGACTCTGCCTCAGGCGGGCCGGGAGTCAGCGGTCGGCATCTCGGGTCCCGACTGCGTTATCGGCTCGTTGCCGGGTATCCGCGCAGCGGACAGCCCAGGCAAGCGGAGAAGGATTCGAAGGAAAGGACACCTCGATGACGAGGACCGGGTCACACGGCAGCACGTCCCTCCCCACCGCACAGGAACTTCTTCGGCAGGTCGCGCGCACGCGTAAGGAGCTCGGACGGACGGTCGGAGCACTGTCCTCCACGGTGGACGCCGCAGCGCGGACCCACGACGGGATGGCCGGCGCCAAGGGGCAGATCGGGCAGGCCACCGCTCGGCTGCGGGATACGGCCGCGCACGTCGGGAGGTTCGCGGCGGGCAAGGGCAAGGGCCTCGACTCCGTGCGGGGCAAGGCGGTTCGGGTCGCGGCACGGAGCAACCGCACCGTGCTGATCGCGGCCGTCGGAGTACTGGCTGGCGTCCTGATCGTCCGGCGTGCACGGCGGGGGACGACGACAGGGCGATGCTGACCGGGGCCGCGAGGGGGATCCGTGCGGCCCCCCTCAGCCGTCCGACCAGGTTGGTTACCGTCTGCGGCGAGGCCGCATACCACCCGATGGGCTCGGCCGGCCTCCCGCTCCGCTCCCGCGCCGAGGCCGTTTGAGGCGGGTCCGACGGGGCAGGCGCCGAGGGCGCGCCGATCATCGACGCGCGATGCAAGGCAAGGAATTTCGAGGTGAAGCGCATGGACTGGACCACTGAACCGCAACCCGAAGGCCCCGGCCCGATCCCCAGCAGGCCGGATCCGGTGCCGCGCGATCCGGAACCCGGACCTCCCGGGCCCAAGCCCCGTGACCCGCGACCGGCCCCCGACCAGCCCTCGCCCGTCGAACGGCCGCCTGTGGTGGAACCGCCCGACTAGGCCGCCTCCTTCCGTCTCGCCGGGTCCGTGTCGTTCGGCACTGCACTGCACTGCACTTCGCCGCGCCGCAGGGGCACCCGAGTTGCGTTCCAGTACGCGGGAGCCCCCGCAGCACGCCGGGGCACGGCCCGGGACGGCGCGGACCGGACCGGCAGGATCCGAAAGGTCGACCGAGTCGGGGGATGCTGAGAGGTTCAAGGACGTGGACAACGCGGACGTTGAGCACGGGGCCAAGGAGCACGCCGAGGGCAACGAGGCGCTGCTCGCACTGCTGGAGGTTTCCGAGGTGGCTTCCGACGCGTGGGAAGCGCGCCTGGAGGACCTGGTCAAGGCGGTCACCCACCACCTCGACGAGGAAGAGCGCACCATCCTCAACGACGCCAGGGAGAACGTCCCGGACGAGCGGTGCGTCGAACTCGGAGCGGCGTTCCTCCGGGAGCGGGAGCGGGAGCGGGAGCGGGAGCGGGAGCGGGAGCGGCAGCGGCAGCGTGCGGGCGGCCGTACGGGGATGACGGCGCCGACGGCAGGCCGGGGACCGTGGGGATGAGCGTGCGCCGCTGCCCCCCTCTCCCGGTGCGCCGCACCAGGTCAGGGAACGCGTAGGGCCAGTACGACGACGTCGTCCGCGGAATCGAGGTGGGCCGGCCTGCCGCAGAGCAGGTGGACCAGTTCGGCCGGCGGCCGGTCGCCGTGGCGGGCGAGCAGGCCGACGAGTTGTGCGATGGAGGCTTCGATGTCGTGGCCGCGGTGCTCGACGAGTCCGTCGGTGTAGAGCAACAGGGTGGAGCCCGCGGGGAGGTCGCGCCGGTGCTCGGTCCGCTGGAACGGCCCTAGGCCTCGGTGGAGGAGCACGTCGTGCTGCACCAGGGTGGTCACCCGGCCGTCGGGGGTGCGGAGCAGTGGCGGCGGATGGCCCGCGTTCGACCAGGTCAGCGTCCAGTCGGGGCCGGTGTCGGCGTGGTCCAGGCGTGCGTGGAGCAGTGTGCCGCTGGCCTCGACCGGCAGGACCGAGCACGCTGCCTCGAGGGCGGTCAGAGCGCGGGCAGGGCTGTACGGCGGGTGGTCGAGGGTGGCCTGGCGCAGCATGCTGCGGATCTGGCCCATGACCGTGGCGGCGTGCATGTCATGGCCCGTGATGTCACCCACCGTGACCATGAGGGCTCCGGGCCGGCCGGACGGGGAGGGCGGCAGGTGGTAGGCGTCGTACCAGTCCCCGCCCATCATGTCACCGACCGCGGCCGGCTGGTACAGGGCGCTGATCTCGACCTGGTCGACAAGGGGCAGATCGGTGAGCATGGCTTCCTGGAGCTGCCGGGCCACGGAAATGCGCTCGTCCAGGTACAGGGCTCGTTCCACCGCCTGCGCGATGTAACCGGATGCGGCGGTGAGCGTGGCCCGCTCGGTGACGTTCACCTCGTGTGGTTTGGCCCAGCAGATCGCGAGGACGCCCAGCAGCGCGCGGCTGCCCCAGAGCGGCAGGCACAGCACCGTCGTGAAGCCCATGCGGTCGAAGAAGGAGACCGCCTCGGGGCCGTAGTCGGCGACGAGCGCCTCGCGGTCGGGAACGAAGACCGCCCGCCGTTCCCGCAGGGCCCGGGTGCTGGGAAACGCCGCGCTCAAGGGCATGGTCAGGACCTCGTGTTCCACCGAGTGCTCGATGTCCGGGTCGGGAACCCGGTGGAGCTCGTCCTTGCCGGCGACCAGCAGGCCGACGTACGACGGCTTGCCGACGCCGACGAAGAGGTCCCGCAGCCGTCGCCGTACGTCCTCCAGCCCTGACGTCTGGGCCAGCTCCTCAGACGCCCTCAGCAGCAGCTCGGCGTGGTCCAGCCCGGCCTGGGCCTCGTGCTCCAGGCGCTGGGCGTCGCTCCGGGCGCGCTCGGCGGCGGCCCGCGCGGTCTCCAGCACCGTCTGTGCCGACCGGCTCTGTGCCGACAGGAAGCGCAGGCGCAGCTCGGCGGAGCAGGCCGCGGCGAGATCCTCCAGGTCGCTCAACTCGCCGTGGTCCCACGTCCGTGGCTCGTGGTCGATGGCGCACAGGCAGCCCAGGACGAGCCCGTCGTCGTCGGTCAGCGGCATCCCCGCATACGCGACGACTCCGAGTTCCACGACGGCCGGGTGGGCGCGGAGCCGCTCGTCGACGCGGGCATCGGGCACGACCAGGGGCTTCCCGTGGGCCACCACGTACCAGCAGAGCGAATGCGACAAGGGCAGTGCCCGGCGCGCCGCCCACGGATCCGGCAGACCGACCAGTCCGGGCAGGATCTGCCGGTCCTCGTCGATCAGCGAGACGAAGGCCGTCGGCGCGTGGAGCAGTCGTGAGACCAGCCGGGCGAAGCGGTCCATCCCCGTGTCCGAGGCCGCAGAAAGACCGGCCGGCATCGAAGCCCGCCGCCGTGCGTCGCTCCGGTCCGCTCCACGTTCCCGGTCCTGCTCAGGCATCTGCCCTCCGGTCCCTCTGTCCCGAGGTCCTCAACGGCATCGTAGAACGGCGGGTACCGCTCCGCCGGTCACGGATGCCCGGCTCGCGCCCTGCATGTGAGGCCGGCCGTAGCGGCGGGCGGACTGGTCCGGGCGCGCGCCAGGGCGCGGCGTGTGCCGCACGGAATCCCGATGGTCGCGGAGAGTGAATGCGACGGTGGCCCCGCCCGCCGACCTCAGGCTCAGGACCTCGGTCGAAGGCGGCACACCGTCGTTCCGTGATCGGCGCCATCGGCCCGGGAGGTGGAGGATGAAAGGAAAGCCGGAATCATTACGACTGTCCCGCGTCGGCACCGGCGCAGAGCGGAGAGAGTGATGGGAGAAACAGCCGCAGGTGCGCAGCATGATCTCGACGGAGCGCGCCATCCGATCGCGGATCCAGTGGCGGACGAGCCGGGGGGCGGGACACGTCGAGCGTACGAGTTGGTGTTTCCCGGCCGCGCCGAGGGCGGCCCGGACGTCGTGCGGGTGACCGCCACAGAGCGGACGGGGCCGGGAGGCCACCCCGTCTACGAGGACGCCACGGGCATCATCCAGGCGGAGATCAGCGACCGCTCGGAAGTGCGGGTCCTGGCCACCGGCGCCGGTCAGGAACCCGCTCACGGGGTCACGGCCCGCCCCTTGGACGGATGATCCACCACTTGGCCGAGGTCGCCCGGTCCGACACCGGTGTTCAGGCCGCGGAGGTGTTCAGGCCGCGGGGACGCGTACCGCGAACAGGACGGTGTCGTCCTGGGCCTCCTGAGGGCCGATGGAGTCCAGGAGAGAGCGCAGCAGCGCGTGCAGCCGGATCCCCGGCGGGGCCGCGGCGAGCTCCTGGGTGAGCCGTTCGACGTTCTCGTCCATGTCCGTGCCCCGTTCCTCCACCAGACCGTCGGTGTACAGCAGCAGCGTGCTGCCAGGGGGAAGCGAACGGCTTCCGCAGCTGCGGGGCCGGGGCGGCAGGGCGTGGTGCAGCAGCACGTCGTGCTGGGTGAGGCTTTCGACGGCGCCGTCAGGGGTGAGCAGGAGGGGGGAGGGATGACCGGCGTTGCTCCACTTCAGCTGCCAGTGACCGTGCGCCTCCGGACGGATGTGGGCGTGGACCGCGGTGCCGCTGGCCGGCAGGTCCAGGCGCCGACAGGCCCGCTCCAGGGCGCCGAGGGCCTGTTCCGGTCCCTCGCCGGGGTGGTCGTGGTCCGCCTGGCGCAACATGCTGCGGACCTGTCCCATGAGGGCGGCGGCCCTCATGTCGTGTCCGGTGATGTCGCCGACGGTGAGGGCCAGCGCACCCGTGGCACCGCTGCCCGGTATGCGAGGCAGTGGGTAGGCGTCGTACCAGTCACCGCCGACCATGTCGTCCCGTGCGGCGGGCCGGTACAGGGCGGCCAGTTCCAGACCGGGTGCGTCGGGGAGGTCGGTGAGCATGGCCCGCTGGAGCTGGCTGGCCGCGGTGACGCGGTCGTCGAGGTGGAGCGCGCGTTCGACCGCCTGGGCGGTGTAGCCGGCGAGCGTGGTCAGCACCGCCCGTTCGTCCAGGTCGATCTCGTGCGGGGTGTCCCACCCCAGGACGAGGGCGCCGAGGACGCCGTGCGTGCCGCGCAGGGGCAGGCAGGCGGCGGTGTGGAGGTTCAGGGCGTCGAATCCCGGGCTCGCCGTGGTGTCGGACACGGTGTCGGACGCGGTGCAGGCGTCCGGCTGCGGCCCGGCGACCACGACCATCCGGTTCTCGCGCACGGCCCGCGCCACCGGCCAGGCCGAACCGAGGGCGAACTGCTCGGGAACGCTTGCGTGGGGTACGTCAACGTCCACGGGACTCAGGACGCGGTGGAGCGTCCCGCGCCGGACCAGGAGCAGGTCGACCCGGGCGGGCTTGAGGTCCCCGCTGACCAAATCTCCGACCCGCTGGCGTACGTCGTCCAGGCCACGGGTGTCCGCGAGGTCCTCGGAGGCCTGCAGGAGCAGCTCCGAACGGTTGAGCAGCTCGTGCACCCGGGTGGCCTCCCCCTCGGCCGCGATGGCCGCGTCCTCGGCCGCTTCGCGCGCCTGACGCCCGATCTCTGAGCGCACCCGCATCCGGGCCTGGGCGCTGCACGCGGCCGCCAGGTCCGACAGGTCCTGTACCTCGTCCTCGTTCCAGACCCGGAGGTCGTCGTCCATGACGGCGAGGACGCCGAGGAGCTCGCCGGAGCTCCCGACCAGAGGCACGCCCGCGAACGAGAAGGCCGCGGTGCCGTCACCGGCCCGCGACAGGAACAGCGGTCGCCCGTCCTGCGCGACTCGGCGGCAGCACTCCAGTACCGCCGGGTCGGGTCTCGTTTCGGGCGGCCAGCACTCGGGGAGCACGCCTGCTGCTTCGCCGGCCGGCTCCAGGCATACGAGTCCCAGCGGGACCGCGAGTACGCGGGTTGCGAGCCGGGCGAACCGATTCAAGGGTTTCCTTTCTGTCGCGGTCGGGGCGGACCGGGCCGTTTCAGCCCCGAGGGCGGGCCTGCCGTCCACGAAAGGGGTCTTCTCGGGGCTGGGCCCGGGCAGGACCTGTACCCACGTTTTCAGGGTCCTCATCCTAGGGCTGCGCGCGACGAGGAGATGTACCCCTACGGGCCCATCCCTGCCCGGTACGCGAGCCGTGGGATCGAGCCGCTCGGTGCGTCCCCGCACCGCGCCGGGCGGATCTCGGACCCGCTGCGCGGACGTACCCCGGTGAATGAAGCTCCGAGGGCGGGGCAGGCGGGTCCGGGAGGGAGGAACGGGAGGGAAGACCTCGCCGTCCCCTGCCGATCGAAGGAGTTGTTTGCGAGTGACAGAGCACGTGTGGACGTACAAGTCGACCGCCGGTCATCTGGCCGGTACCGATCTGACCGGCTACGAGGTCGAGGCGACCGACGGCGACATCGGCAAGGTCGACAAGCACTCCTACGAGGTCGGTGACGCCTACCTGGTCGTCGACACAGGAGTGTGGATCTTCGGCAAGGAGGTCCTGCTCCCGGCGAGCACGGTGATCCAGATCGACGTCGACCGGGAGAAGGTCTACGTCGACAGGACCAAGGAACAGATCAAGAACGCCCCGGAGTTCCACAGCGAGAAGCACCTCGCCGACGTCGACTACCGTGCTGAGCTCGGCACGTACTACTCCGTCGGCGGCCCGTTCGGGGGCCGCATTGTCTGACCTCCTGGTACGTGGGAAGGGGCCCGAACTCGTGGAGTTCGGGCCCCTTCCCACGTCGGGCCGCCGGGCCGCGGTCCAAGGCGGCCACAGCCCCCGCCTCACGGCCCGGGTTCCACCGGAGGCGTCCGGCGCAGCAGCTCGTCGTGGAGCAGCCGACCGGCGAGCGCGCCCCCGAGCACGACCACGCCGATGCCGACGAGCCAGGTCTGGATGACGAGGACGGTGCCGAAGGGGCCGTAGGTGACGGCGCTGGACGCGATCAGCGGTGAGAAGACGAGCCAGGAGAAGATCCGCAGCCCGAGCAGTCCGAGCATGGTGGCCGCCGCCCCGGGAAGCAGCGCGGTCCAGGGGACCCGGCCGCCGAGCAACAGACGCTGGGACCACCAGAAGAAGAGGGTTCCGATCGCCACCGTGACGAAGCCACGGGCCGGCGAATCCCGCAACGGCGGGGCGATCGCCGAGAGGTAGAGGACACCCACCAGCACGCCGAGCCACAGCACGTGACGCCAGCGGGCCCACCAGCGGGCCGGAGGCAGGCCCCAGACCCGTTCGTAGCCGCTCTGCAGCATCGTGCCGAAGGACAGGCCGAACACGGCGAGGAGCGCGAGGCCGAAGGCCGTCGTGGTCCGCCAGGCCTGGCCGGGAAGGGCGAACAGCCGCTCGATCTCGGCCTTGGCGGCGGGCGATACGCCGAGCCCGTCTCCCAGCCATTGCGCGAACCCCTGCCCGCCGCGGGTGTCCGCCGCTGATACGACGATGAGCAGGGGTACCAGCGTCAGGAACCCGAGCGCGGCGAACCCGAGGGAGCGCTGCCACAGGTCGACCTCCCGGACGTGCACCCAGCGGCGGCCGGCCCGCGCACGGCGGGCCGCGCTGCGCATCCGCCCGACGGGCGACAGCCGACGCGTCCCTGCGGACCCGGTCATCTCGTCGGCGCACGCTCGGGCAGGCCCCCGCGAGCGCGCTCCCGGTCGGCGGCCCGCCGTTCGCCGGGGGGCGTCGCGGGCGTGTGCGGTGACCAGGGCGGGTGGGTCGGGGGTGAGGTGACGCGCATGGCCGCTCCAGGTGCTGCTTTCACGTTAGAACCCTCCCGACCGGGAATCCACCGCGGAGGATCCCGGCCCGGGAAGCGGTCCGGCGCACGGACAGCGCAGCGATTGCGCGGACCGTCCACCCCGACGGCGGCTTCCACGTGTCCGAGCGATCAGGCCGGGCATACGCGGGGCCGGGAAGGAGGGCCGCCGCACGGCCGGCCCGGGCGGTCCGCGGAGGGAGCCGCCCGCCCCGGACGAACACGGTGAGTCAACGCTCGAGGTGAGGCGACAGTGATGACGAAGGGAGCGGCCGAGGGCGATCCTCGGCGCGTGTGCGGGCCGGTCACGGGCCAGCGGCGCCGACTCGTCCTGAGCAGCGCCCGGGGCGCGGTCGGCAAGAGCCGTGACTTCACCCGCCAGACCCTGCGGGACTGGGAGTGGGACGGCCGGGAGAGTGCCCAGGACGCGTTGCTCGTCGTCTCCGAGCTGGTGACCAACGCGGCCCTGCACGCGCACGGCTGCGAAGAACTCGTACTGACCTCGGGGGAGACCCTGCGCATCGACGTGGTCGACGGCGTGACGGCGCTGCCGCGCCCCGGGGCCGTACGGCGGCCGGGCGTCCCCCGCGGCCACGGCCTGCTCATCGTGGAGCGGCTCTCCGACCGGTGGGGCTGCTACTCCCATGGCACGGGCAAGGTCGTCTGGGCCGAGATCGACTCCTCCCGGCTGGCCACCGGGTGCCCGGTCCCGAAGGCCCCGGCCCCCGGCCGCCGCGGCTCAGGCCCCGGTCCGGGCGTCCGGCCTGCGTGCGCGTTCGGCGTTGAACCGGGCTCCGGTGAGCAGGGCCAGGTTGGCGAACCAGAGCCAGACCAGGAAGACCACGATGCCGGCCAGTGAGCCGTAGAGCCGGCCGTAGGTGTCCAGCTCCGTGTACAGGGTGAAGCCCCCCGAGGCGGCCAGCCAGAGCAGGGCCGCCAGTACTCCGCCGGGCAGGCCGCGACGGGTGCCCCGGCCCTGGGGCGGGCCGGTGCGGAAGAGGAGCAGCACCAGGAGGGTGACGACCACCAGCAGGACGGGCCAGCGCAGCAGCGCGATGCCCTCCGGGCCGACCCCGCCCCCGCCGGCGGCCCGGGCGGCCCGCCGGGCCAGTGGCCCGGACACGACCAGCCCCAGGGCGCCGACGACGAACAGGACCAGCAGTACCGCGGCGTTGACCACCAGGATGTGGGCGGCACGGAGCGGGGGCCGCCGGTCGTGCACCCCGTGCATGGTGTGCAGGGCGCGCCGGAACACCGCCAGGTAGCTGCACGCCGACCACAGGGCGCTCAGCACCCCGCTGATCAGCAGGGCCCATACCGCCGAGTGGTCCGCGGAAAGGCCGTCGAGCGCGTCGCGCAGAACCCGCGCCGATTGCGGGGGCGCGTAGGAGGTGAGGCCGGTGATCAGCCGGACCCTCGTCGGCGCTCCGAGCAGCCCCACGAGGGAGACCGCGATGACGAGCGCGGGCAGCAGGGCCAGTACGGCGTAGTAGGTGAGGGCGGCCGCCTGGTCGGCGAGGTTGTCGGTCCAGACGTGGACGGCCGTACGCCGCAGCTCGGCGCGGGTGCGCGCCGTGAGGACGACGGTGTAAGGGCGGCCTGGGCGCGATGTGCCGCGGGGGATGTCGCTCATGCCGTGCGCGTGCCCGACGTGGCGGCGCGCATGCGCCCGCGGGGTCCCGAGTACGGTCGCGGTCGGTGACGTGTCGTCAACGGCCCCCGCGTACGCGGCCGTACGCGGGGTAGGCGCGCCCGCATGAGATGGACACACGCGCTGCGGCGCGGAGCGGTACCCGCGGAACGGGCCGTACCAGTCGCACCGGCCGTGCGGAAGCCGGATCCGCCGACGCACCCGGCCGTGCGGAAGCTGGTCCTCCCGGCGCCCCCGGACGCCGGGAAGGCACACCGGCCGGTGCACCCGGCCGTCCGGGCACTGGCCATGGCGGCTGCCCTCGTGCTGACCGTCCTGTTCGGCATCGTCCTGGCCAGGCTGACCCTGGAACCCTCTGCCGCCTCGGTGGCCCTCGTGCACAGCAACGTCCGGCCCGGCCATTCGATCGACGCCTACCTGAACAGGGCGACGGCGATCGAGGCGGCGCGACAGCTCGGAGGGAACCTGCTGCTGGGCCTGCCGCTCGGGGTGCTCCTGCCCGTCCTGCTGCCACCGGCCCGAGGGCTGCTGCGGGTCGCCGCCCTGACGGTCTGCGCGATGACTCTGGTGGAGCTCGTCCAGGGCGCCCTCGTCACGGGACGCGTCTTCGACATCGACGACGTCATCCTGAACACGGCCGGTGCCCTGCTCGGCTACCTGCTGATCGGGCGGCGGCTCGGGCGGGCCGTCCACCCGCGGCGCAGGCACTGGTGGCACCGCTGGACAGCCGGCCGCCCGTCCCCGCGGATGAAGGCGGAGCCCGGCGACTCCTGACTCCCCACACCCCGGACCGGGTTCGCTACTCGTGCGTACTGCACACCCCGTCGGTGACAGCCGTGACTGTCGCCGACTCCGCCGCGCGTGACACGGTCGATCCTGCAACCGACCGAGGGAGCAGGAGTGAACAAGGGGTACGCAGCCTTCTGCGACGCGGACCGATGGTTCTACGACGCGCCGTACCGGCGGGCCGGCGAGAGCTATCCCGCCGCCCTCGCCCCCGTCCCCCCGGGATGGCGCTCGCACCGGAGCGGCGACTGGCTCGCGCTGCGTCCCGCCGATGCCGAACTGCCCGCACAGGGCTGGAAGATCCACGTCTCGGCCACGCTCGACAACGCCGAGTCGTCGCTGACGACGGTGTACGAGTACTGCGTCGCCCGGCGGATCGCCTTCAAGTTCGTCCCGAGCCGCTACCTGCTGCACCTGCGCAACGCCAAGTACGCCGACCGCGCCGCGAGCGGGAAGTTCATCACCGTGTACCCGGCCGACGAGGAGCAGTGCCGACGGATCGCCGAGGACCTCGACACGGCGCTGGCGGGGGCGGCCGGCCCGTACATCCTCAGCGATCTGCGCTGGAGCGCCGGACCGGTCCATCTGCGCTACGGCAGCTTCACCCTGCGGCACTGCTACGACGAGCACGGCGAGCTGGTCCCGGCGATCGAGACCCCCCAAGGGCGGCTCGTACCTGACCGCCGCGGACCGGTCTTCCAGCCGCCGGAGTGGCTCGACCTGCCCGGCTTCCTGAAACCGCACCTCGAAGCACGCTCCGCGCTCACCCTGACCGGGGTCCCCTACACGGTCGAGCGGGCCCTGCACTTCTCCAACGGCGGCGGCGTCTACGTCGGCAAGGACACCCGCACCGGAGAGTCCGTGGTCCTCAAGGAGGCCCGGCCGTACGCGGGCCTCGCCGCCGACGGAGCCGACGCCGTGACCCGGCTGCACCGGGAACGGGCCGCCCTGGAGCGGCTGGCCGGTCTCGACTGCGTCCCGTCGGTCCTCGGCACGTTCACGGTCGCGGACCACCACTTCCTGGTACTGGAACACCTCGCGGGCAAACCGCTCAACACCTACTTCGCCCGCCGCCACCCGCTGATCGAGGCCGATCCCGCACCGGCCGAGCTCGCCGCCTACACCGAGTGGGCCCTGACCATCCACCGGAAGGTCACGGAGGCCGTGGACGCCGTGCACGCCCGCGGCGTGGTCTTCAACGACCTCCACCTCTTCAACATCATGGTGGCCGAGGACGCGACGGGCGGCGAACCCGCCGTCTCGCTCCTCGACTTCGAAGCCGCCGCGCACATCGACGAGGGGCTGCGGCAGACCGTGGCCAACCCGGCCTTCGTCGCCCCGGCCGAGCGGCGCGGATTCTCCGTCGACCGCTACGCCCTCGCCTGTCTGCGGCTCGCCCTGTTCCTCCCGTTGACCAGCCTGCTCGTCCTCGACCGGGCCAAGGCCGCGCACCTGGCCGCCGTAGCCGCCGAACAGTTCCCCGTACCGAGGCAGTTCCTCGACGAGGCCGTCGAGGAGATCCTCTCCGGCGCCCCGCGCGGCACACCCGCCGGCCGTCCGCCCGCCCAGGCCGGACCGTACCTGCCCGTCGAGCCCCGGGACTGGCCCGCCGCCCGTACCTCGATGGACGCGGCGTTGCGCGCGAGCGCCACCCCGGACCGCGAGGACCGCCTCGTCCCGGGCGACATCGCCCAGTTCGCCACCGCCGGCGGAGGCATCGGCTTCGGCTACGGAATCGCCGGCGTGCTCCACGCCCTCGCCGAAACCGGCGCCGGACCCTGGCACGAGGCCGAGGAATGGCTCCTCGACCGAACCCTGGAGCCCCTCTCCGGCACCCCGCTGGGCTTCTACGACGGCCTGGCCGGCACGGCCTGGACGCTGCACCGGCTCGGACACCACGACCGCGCCCTCGACCTCGTCGACCAACTGCTGCGCCAGCCCTGGGAGAGCGCGGGCCCCGACCTGCACGGCGGCCTCGCCGGTATCGGCCTTGCCCTGGACGCCCTCGCCGCCGCGACCGGCGAGAGCGCACTGCGCACCGCCGCCCTGCGCTGCGCCGAGCTGATCGTCCGGCCCGAGCAGCGCCCGGCCCGCGCGGGACTGCTGTACGGCAACTCCGGGCCCGCCCTGCTCCTCCTGCGGCTGTACGAGCGCACCGGCGACAAGGAACTGCTGCTCCAGGCCTCCCGGGCGCTCCACCTCGACCTCGACCGCTGCGTCACCAGCGCGTTCGGCACCCTCCAGGTGAACGAGGGCTGGCGCACGATGCCGTACCTCGGCGAGGGCAGCGTCGGTATCGGCATGGTGCTCGACGACTGGCTGGAGCACGGCCCGGACGAGCGTTTCGAGCAGGCCCGCCTCGAGATAGTACGGGCGGCGCAGGCGACCTTCTACGCCCAGCCCGGGCTGATGCGCGGCGCCGCCGGAATGATCCTCCACCTGGCCCGGACCACCACACCGGGTCCGGGCACCGGACCCGGGGCCGTCGCCCGCCAGATCGACGCACTGGCCCGGCACGCGGTGCCCTACCAGGGGCATCTGGCCTTCCCCGGCGAGCAGATGATGCGCCTGTCCATGGACCTCTCCACGGGCACGGCCGGCGCTCTCCTCGCCCTCGGCAGCGCGGCGCCCGGCGGGCGCGCGCACCTGCCGTTCCTCCCGCCGCTGCGCGAACGCGCGGCGGCCCCAGAGCCGGCCCCGTCCGGGGCCGTGACCCAAGGCACCACTCGACGGAAGAAGAGGGATCGGACATGACGCTTCTCGACCTGCAGTCGATGGAAACCCCGAAGGAAGAGACCACGGAGATGCACGGCGGTGGCGGCGGCAGCCGGGCCAGCCTGCTGCTCTGCGGGGACAGCAGTCTGAGCATCACGACCTGTAACTGACCAGGTCACTCCGGGCCCGGGCGGATCACCGCCCGGGCCCGCACCACATCACTGGAGGCATCCGACGATGAGCCCCTCCGACGCGGCGGCCGACCCTGAACGGGCGCCCGACGGCGCCGACGGCGCCGACCGGGTGCTCGTGGCAGTGGCCCGGCACAGCGCCGGGCGCACCGTCGCCGTCCTCGGATGCGCGCTGGCGGCCGCCGCGGCGGCGCTCGCCGAGCCCGCCGTCCTCGGCCACACCCTCGACCTCCTGCTCCGCCGGGCCCCGGCGGGCCCCACCTGGACGCTGCTGTGCGCCGCGGTCATCGCGGCCGAAGTGCTGCTGGACGCCGTCGCCGCCCGGCTCACCGGCGAGGTGGACGGCCGCTCCACCGCACGGCTGCGCCGCCTCGGGCTCGCCCGGCTGCTGGGGACGTTTCCACACCACGCGGCCCACCACGCGCCCGGCGAGAGCGCCGCGCGGCTGACCGCGCACGCCACCGAGGCCGGGAAGGTCCCGGCGGCCGTCGCGCACGCCCTCGCGGCCCTGCTGCCGCCGCTGGGCGCGCTGGCCGCGCTCCTCCTCATCGACCTGTGGACGGCCCTGGCCTTCCTCATGGGCGTCCCGCTGCTGCTGCTCCTGCTGCGGGCCTTCACCCGCTCCACCCTCACCAGCGTCGCCCGCTACCAGCAGGTGCAGCTCGCGACCGCCGGCCGCCTCGTCGAGGCACTGGCCGGGGCGCGCACGATCGCCGCCGCCGGCACCGCGGAACGCGAACGCTCCCGAATCCTCGCCCAGTTGCCCGAACTCGACACCGAGGGGCGGCGCATGTGGCAGGTCTACGGCGGCACGATCGCCCGGTCCTCGGCCCTGATGCCGATGCTCCTGTACGCGGTCCTCGCGGTCGGCGGCATCCGCCTGTCGGCCGGAGCCCTCGGCGTCGGGGAACTCCTCGCCGCCATGCGGTACGCGTCTCTCGCGGCCGGGGTCGGCGCGGTGACCGGCGGACTGGCCGCCGTGGTCCGCGGCCGGGCCGCGGCCCGGCGGACCGCCGCCCTGCTGGCCCTGCCCCCCTTCGAGTACGGCCGGGCGGAGCTGCCGGAGGGCGGCCCGGGCACCCTGGAACTGCGCGCGGTCCGCGTCGTACGCGACGGATCGACGGTCCTGCGCGACATCAGCCTGGTCCTGCCCGGAGGCACAACGGTGGCGTTGGTGGGCCGCTCCGGCGCCGGCAAGACCCTGT
This sequence comes from Streptomyces sp. GL_140, assembly GCF_057834465.1. Taxonomy (NCBI): domain Bacteria; kingdom Bacillati; phylum Actinomycetota; class Actinomycetes; order Kitasatosporales; family Streptomycetaceae; genus Streptomyces; species Streptomyces sp. GL_140. The sequence continues at coordinate 341,093 of NZ_CM174404.1, read as the reverse complement.
TCGCCGCCGTGGCCGGCCGGCTCACCGATCCCGACGCGGGCGAGGTGCTGCTGGACGGCGTACCCCTGCGGGAGCTGACCGCCGAGGCGCTGCGCCGCGAGGTCGGGTACGCCTTCGACCGCCCGGTGCTGCTCGGGGACACCCTCGGCGACGCGATCGGGTTCGGCCCGGATCCTGTCCCGTGCCCCGGCGCCGTCCGCGCGGCGGCCCGCGCCGCCCGCGCGGACCCCTTCGTACGCCGCCTCCCGCACGGCTACGCCACGCGCCTGGCCGACGCCCCGATGTCCGGCGGCGAGGTCCAACGCCTCGGATTGGCGCGGGCGTTCGCCCGCGCGGGCCGGCTCCTCGTGCTGGACGACGCCACCTCCAGCCTGGACACCGTCACGGCCCGGGAGGTGGAGCGGGCGCTCGCCCGTGAGGTCCGGCCCGGTACCCGGATCGTGGTCGCCCACCGCCTCTCCTCCGCCGCCCGCGCCGACTTCGTCGTATGGCTGGACGAGGGACGCGTACGGGCGAGCGGCACCCACGACGAGCTGTGGCGGAGCGAACCCGGCTACCGGGCGGTGTTCGCCGCCCCGGAGCCGGACGGGATCGCGACGCCGACGGGGAACCGGCGGAACCAGGAGGTCGCACCGTGACCGAGGGTGAGACCTGGCGCCGGGTGGCGCCCGAGGGCCGGCGGTTCCTGCGTGGCCGCAAAGCCGCGCTGGGACGGCTGGGGGCCTGGTCGCTCCTGGAGTCCGCGCACACCTTCCTCGGCGGATACGGCGTGGCCCGCGCCCTCGACGACGGCTTCCTCGCCGACCGTACCGCCGTCGGTCTCGCCTGGCTGGCGGCGGCCGGAGCCGGGGCGCTGCTCAGCGGGTTCGCGCTGCGCGGGGTCTTCGCCGCACTCGCGGACCTCGTGGAGCCGCTGCGCGACGGCCTGGTCCGGCGGGCGGTGCGCCAGGCCCTGGACCGCGCGGTCGCCGACCCCGCGCGCGCCCCCGACACGGGAGCGGTGTCCCGGCTGACCCAACAGACGGAGATGGCGCGGGACTCCTTCGCGGGACTGGTCCTCACCGCGCGCTCGTTCGTCTTCACCGCCGTGGGCGCCTTCCTGGGGCTGGCGGCCCTGGACCCGGTGCTCCTGCTGATCGTGCTGCCGCCCCTGCTGCTGGGCGCGGCCGGCTTCCTGGCCACGCTGCGCCCCATGGCGTCCGTACAACGCCGGTCCCTCGACACCGACGAGGCGCTCGCGGACCGGGTGGGCGTGCTGGGGGAGGGGCTGCGCGACATCGTGGCCTGCGGCGGACAGGCCGCGGCCGGGGCGCGGGTGGAGCCGCTGATCGCCGACCAGGAGCGGCTGGCGCGCACGCTCGGGCACTGGGCCGCCCTGCGCACCCTGGCCCTGGGCACGGCCGGCCGGCTCCCGGTGATCGCCCTGCTCGCGGCGGCGCCCTGGCTGCTGGGGCGCGGGGTCACCGCCGGTACGCTGGCCGGCGGCCTCACGTACGTGGTGCAGGCCCTGCTGCCCGCCCTCAACTCCCTCATGACGGCACTGGGTTCGGCGGGGACCCGGCTGCTGGTGGTCCTCGAGCGCTTCTGCGAGCCGCTGCCACCGGTCCGGCCCGTCCGCCCCGTGCCGAAGCCGGCGCTGCCGGCCCCCGCGGGCTCGTCGCAGGGCGCCGCGGCCGAGCTCCGGGGCGTCACCTTCGCCTACGGGCCAGGCGCGGTGCCCGTGCTCGACGCCCTCGACCTGGTGGTGCGGCCGGGGGAGCACCTCGCGGTGGTCGGGCCGAGCGGCATCGGCAAGTCCACGCTCACCGCACTGCTGGCCGGGACGCTGTCGCCGGATGCGGGCACGGTCCTCGTCGCGGGCGCGACCGCCCGCCGGGAACGGTCCGCCGCGGGACCGGACCCGCGGCGGACCCTGCTGCCGCAGCAGGCCTACGTGTTCACCGGCACCGTGCGGGAGAACCTGACCCACCTGTCCGCCGGCCCCGACGGCTCGGTGCCCGGGGACGCCGCACTGCGGCGCGCCGTCGGCGTCCTCGGGCTCGAAGACCTCGTCGAGCGGCTGGGCGGCCTGGACGCGGAGGTGTCCCCCCGGCTGCTGTCCCGGGGGGAGTGTCAGCACCTCGCGCTCGCCGCCGCCTACCTCTCGCCGGCTCCGCTGCTACTGCTCGACGAGGCCACCTGCCACCTGGATCCCCGTACGGAGGAGCGCGCCGAGCGGGCCCTCGCGGAGCGTCCCGGCACCCTGGTCGTCGTGGCCCACCGCGTCTCGTCCGCGGCCCGCGCCGACCGGGTCCTCGTCCTCGACGGAACCCGGGCCGTGAGCGGCACGCACGCGCAACTCCCGGCCCTCTCGCCCCTCTACCGCGATCTGGTGGGCAGCTGGACCCGGACCGCGGACGGATGACGCGCCCGCCGACCGGGGGCTCCGGGGTCGGGATCAGACCCAGCCCGCCCCCTGGGATATCCGGATCGCGTCGATGAGGTTGCGCCCGCCGGTCTTGCGGGTCGCCGCCGCGATGTAGTTGCGCACCGTCCCGCTCGCGAGGTGGAGCGTACGGGCGATCTCGGCGATGGAATCGCCCTCCGCTGCCCTGGCGAGCACGCTGAGTTCGCGCGAGCTCAGCGGCACGGGGTCGGCCTCCATGAAGGCGGACGCCAGCGAGGCGTCGATGAACCGCTCCCCGGCGGCGAGCTTGCGGACGGCCCGGACGAGCCGCCCCGGCGAGCCGTCCTTGTCCACGTAGCCGCGCGCCCCGGCCCCGAAGGCGCGGTGCAGCGAACCGGGGGCGCCGGCCGACGCAAGGACCAGTACCGCGGACGGTGACGCGAGGACCTGACGGTTCGCGCGTCCGCCGTCGGCCAGAGCGGCCGCGGTACCCGGACAGTCGACGTCGACGACCGTCACGTCCGGTCGTAAGGACTCGGCCTGGCGCACCGCGGTGCGCCAGGCCGCCGACGTGACCTCGAAGCGCCCTTCCGATCTCAGCAGCGCGGCGATTGCCGACCGGACCAGGCTGACGCTGTGCAGTACGAGGACCTTCGTCATGGTGGTCTCCCTCGGTAGACGAAACCAACGGCACCACGCGGCTGCCCCCGTACTCGGGCGATGGAACGTCACTGCGGGGGGCGCGCGGGGGCGCGTGGGCAAGTTGGCCGAGAAACCGTGGAATTCGGGCTTCCCTTAGGCGGGGAACCCCCTTGAAGACCGGAGCGCTGCCGCCCCGGCCGTCCGTCCTGCCGGGATCAGACCTCGCGCCAGCGGGCCATCGCCCAGGAGAACACCCCGAAGAGCATCAACCCCAGGGCGACCGCCACCAGCAGCCACGGCCCGGCCCCGGTACGGGTGAACGACCTCAGGGTGTCGTCGAGCCCCTTCGCCTGTGAGGGGTCGTAGCGCAGCGCCGCGTAGACGACGAAGCCGCCGGCCGCGGTGCCCACCGTCCCCCGGGCCAGTCCGCCGCTCACTCCGAGGAAGTCGACGGCTTTGCGCCACCGTGCCGGAGCCCCGCCCATGGCGAGATGCTTGCGGAAGGCGTACCGTGCCGCCCGCACGGCGATGACCACCCCCGCCACGGCGATCCCCAGCCCGGCGGCGCCCACCAGCCATTGGCCGGCGGGCAGTTCCAGGGCCTTGGCCGTCGCATCGCGCGACTGTTCGTCCCCCGAGCGCGCGCCGCCCGCCGATAACGTGAGCACGGAGAAGGCGACGACGGCGTAGAACACGCACCGGGCCGCCGAGGACAGCCGTTTCAGGGGCTTGTCGCCCTCGGGCCCGGCCGCCCCGAACACCGCTTCCGACAGACGCCACAGCGTCATGCCCACGAACCCGATGCCCACGGCCCAGACGAGGACGCCGCCGAAGGGTTTCCCCGAGAGCTCCTGGAGGGCGCCCTGCCGGTCGGCCTCCCCACCGCCGCCGCCCAGGGCGACGCGTACGGCGAGCATGCCGTCAGCACGTACAGCACCCCGCGCGCCAACAGCCCGCAGCGCGCCGCGATTTCTCGGCCCCGGCCGCCCCGGGAGGCGGTGCGGGTGCCCTTGCGTGCGACCCCGGTCCCCATCGCCGTCAGATCTCGCCGCGCCAGGCGCCCGTGGCGACCCCCCGCGACTCGATGAAGAGCTTGAACCGCTTGAGATCACCCGCGACCTGACGCTTGACGAAGCCGAGCTTGTCGGCGGCCACCTCGGCCAGACCGTCAGGGGCCCAGTTCATGTAGAGGACGACCTTCGTGGTGGTCGCGTCGATCGGCTGGAAGGTGACGAGTCCGGCCTGCCGGGCCTCGCCGTCGACCGTCATCCACGCGACGCGCCGGTCCGGGAGCTGCTCGGTGATCTGCGCGTCGAACTCCCGCTGCACACCGTTCACGTTCGTCACCCAGTGGGTCAGCGTGTCCGTGCGCTGCTCGATGCGCTGGACCCCCTCCATGAAGGCGGGGAACTCCTCGAACTGCGTCCACTGGTTGTAGGCCGTGCGTACGGGGACGTTGACCTCGACGTACTCCTCGACGTGCGACATGTGCGCTCCTTCCGTGTGGTCGGCGGCCCCCACCCCGTGGCGCGGGCCGCCGTCGGACATCCGAAGGCGCGGCTACCCCCACTCGGGATCCCCATGCGCCGGCCGGGCGCCACGGCTCCGCCGGGACGGACGGCACGGAGCCCGGCCTGAGCCGGTGAACGGACTTCCCGACGGGCAGGGCCCGTACGGTGTGGGTACGGACGAACGCGCGGGGTACACGCGGGTCATGACCGTACTCAAGACAAGTGTCCTCGTCCTGGACTGCGCCGAGCCCGAGGCCCTGGCCCGGTTCTACGCCGAACTGCTCGGAGCCGCGTCCGGTCCGGCGACCGGTGACGGGGAGCTCTTCCTCGTCACCGGCGGCTCCGGTGTGGTCCTCGGGGTCCGCCGCGACCCGAACCACTCACCGCCGAGCTGGCCCGCACCGGAGGACTCTCAGCAGGCCCATCTGCGGATCCTGGTGGCGGCGGACTCCTTCGACGAAGCCGAGCGGGAGGCAGTGGGCCTCGGGGCGCGCCCGTTGTCGGCCGAGGAGGACGGCAGTCGGCTGGACAGCCGTACGACCCTGCGCCGGTTCAGCGACCCGGCGGGACACGCGTTCGTCCTCGCTGCCGTCCGGGAGGATCCAGCCGCAGTCGGCGTCGCCGGGTGACGGTGCCAGGAACGGGCCTGCCCCGGATGCGGGGCAGGCCGTGCGAACGGCGCCGGACGCAACACCGGAACGCACCCGCCCGGGCCGCCCCGGGTCAACGACCGGTCGACCTGCCGGACACCAGTCGGGCGGCTTCGATCTCCGCCCACACGGCCTTCCCGTGAGCGTGGGCGAGCGAGCCCCAGCGATCGGACAGGCGCTCCACGATGTACAGGCCGTGGCCGCCGGGGATACCGCGCTGCGGGGACGGGTGTCGCCGGGGCAGCGTCGTCGTACCGTCGTACACCTCGATCCGCAGGGACTCCCCGGACGTCAGGACGAGCTCGTGACAGCCGTCCGCGTGCAGGGACGCGTTGGTCAGCAGCTCGGACACGAGGAGCAGGGTGTCCTCGGAGGTCTCGGTCCCGTCCCAGCCCCAGTCCCGCAGGGCCTCACGCGTGAAGTCGCGCCCTTTGGCCACGGCGCCGTGCACTCCCGCGAGGGCGAGCCTGCGGCGCTGACCTCTGGCGGGAGGGCCGGCGCTCAGCGGACCACCCGTCTCCGGTCCGATGGGTCCGATGGTCTCCACCGAGGTCTCTCACCCCCATATTGGCACTGGTCTCTGCTCCGGGCCCGGCCCGGCCGTCTCAGGGTCGAATGCAGGCCGCCCCGTACGCCCGCCGGCGACCCGGGGACGCTCGGGCCCGCCCGTGACAGTCTAGGCGACCGCCGCTCTCAGACCGTTGACATGTGGAGGCGCAGCGTGAAGCCGCTGTCCGTGGCGCGGACCTCGACCAGATCGCAGAGCTGATGGATCATCCACAGGCCGCGGCCGCCGTTGGCCGATGCGAGGGAGGGTCGGCGGCGCCCCGCCAGGGGGTCGGCCAGACGGCCGCCGTCGCGGATCTCGACGACGACTTCAGCCCGGGCACCGGCCGTGGTCCACAGACGCAGGGTTCCCTTCCCGCCACCGTGGGAGAGGGAATTGGCCGCCGCCTCGCTGACCGCCAGGACGAGATCGCCGCGCCGAGCCGGGGCGAGGGCCGTTGAGCCGGCCCACCTCTCGGCGAACTCGCGGACCTCGGCCAGCCCTCCGTGGGTGTAGCCGAGCCGGGGTACGTCGCCGTCGGGTTCGAGCAGGGGGCGATCGCAGTCCGCCGTCACCCTCGACGCGTCGGTGTAGGCGGGGCTCGGCAGGTCCCGGCCTTCTTCGATCAGCGTGGGGTGCGTGCGCCGGGCGTCGGCCAGCACCGCGGGTGCCAGGCCCCGTACGTCGTAGGGGCACAGGATGGTCGCTGCCCGGCCGGCGAAGGCCGTGTTGATGAGGGCCTCGTGGCGCGTGGCCTCCACTACCTCGGCGGTGGAGCGGCCGGGCCAGATCGGCTCGCCGACGATCCGCGCCGCCCGGCCCGTGTTCCGGTCGGCGAAATCCTGCAGGGCGGACAGGATGCGTCCGGGATTGCGGCCCAGTTCGGTCATGTCGGTCCAGGTGACCTGCGCCGCGCTGCCGCCGAGGCTCTCGCGCAGGGGGTCCAGGTGTGGGCCCGGCACGGCCACGAGCACCGGCTCGTCCGCGGACAGGGCGCCCCGTACGAAACGGCCCACCCCGGTCACGTACCCGGGGAGGTCCTGGTAGAAGAGGGCGGGGTGGACGAAGGCCCCGGGCTCGGCGGGCGCAGGAACAGTGGTCATGCTGCGACCTCCAGCGCGGCGCATTCGTCCGGGAACATCTCCACGACCTTGCGAAGTGAGTATGGCGGGTCGTGGAGCAGCAGTCGCCGCCCTTGCCCGGTGAGTTCTGACGCCGCCTTCAGCAGGGCGGCGACCGCGGCCGCGTCGAGGAACACCACAGCGGAGAGATCCAGGTGGACGACGGGGCCGGGAATCCCGGTCACCACGCCGAGCGCTTCGCGCAGGGCCTGCCGGGAATCCAGGTCGCAGCTGCCGGTCAGGCGGGCGCCGGGGCGGTCCCGCAGGGGCCGGGAGGTCAGAGCCGTCGCCGGATCCGTTCCCGTGCGCCCCCGCCCGCACCGCACGCCCGCGTCCGTGGCGTCGTCCGCCTCCGCGCCGCCGTTTGGGCGCGCCGGCGGGCCGACGGGGGACGCGGAGGGGGCGTGCCGGTGAGGGGCGGTCATCGTCCGGTCCTACTCCGTGAGCATGCCGGCGCGGAGCCGTGCCAGGGTCCGGGACAGGATGCGCGACACCTGCATCTGGGAGATGCCCAGATCGGCGCCGATCTCGGCCTGGGTCTTCTCCTGGCCGAAGCGCATCCGCAGGATGCAGCGGTCGCGCTCCTCCAGCTCCTCCAGCAGCGGGGCCAGGGTGTGGAACTCCTCGAACAGCTCCATGGCGGGGTCGACCTCGCCGAAGCGCTCCGCGATCGGCCGCGTCGTGCGGCTCGCCGAGGACGCCGAATCGCCCTCCGCGACGGCGGTGTCGAGCGAACCGCTCGTGTAGCCGTTCGCGGCCACGAGCCCGTCGATGACCTCCTCCTCGGACAGCTCCAGGTGGAGGGCGATCTCCTTGACCGTCGGCGCCCTGCCCAGCACATCGCTCAGGGCCTCCTGGGCCTTGGCGAGCTCCGTGCGCAGTTCCTGCAGGCGACGCGGTACGTGCACGGCCCAGGTGGTGTCACGGAAGTGCCGCTTGATCTCACCGATGATGTAGGGCAGGGCGAGCGTGGAGAACTCGACCTCCCGGTCCAGGTCGTAGCGGTCGATTGCCTTGATGAGGCCGATCGTTCCGACCTGGATGACGTCGTCCATGTCGAGGCCTCCGCCGAGCACCCGGGCGCGGAAGCGCCGCGCCGCGAACTGCACGAGGGAGACGTTCATCTCGATCAGGGTGTTGCGCGTGTACTGGTACTCGCGCGTCCCCTCCTCCAGGGTGCGCAACCTCGCGAAGAAGTGCCGCGAAAGCTCGCGGGCGTCGCCCGGCGCCATCTCGCGGGCGTTCTCCACCTGGAACTGGTCCACGTCCTGCGTTGGCGCTCCCGCGGTGCCCCGGTCGCAAGCAGGGGCCTGCGCGTTTGTGGAACGAATGGGTCCTGTGACGGTGGCCGAGCGAGACATGGTGGCCGCTCCCTCCCGATTGACTGACGGTTGCCCGAGCGCTTCTGCCCCGGGTTTGCGGTCCTACACACATCGGCGGGCAGCGGTTCGTCACCCGGGTCGAGCCGTGCGTCCGAAGGGCCGCGCCGCACCCGGGGTGGCTCCGTCGACTGAGCGGCCGGGCATACTCCCTTGACGACGACGTTGCGGGCGGCGATCCGAGGAGGCGAACATGACCGGAGCAAGGGACGCGTTCCAGCCAGGTGTGGTCGGGGACGGCTACTCGACGGGCGCCGGGTGGGTGCTGGCGGCCCGCGGGGAACTGGACCAGGACACGCTGGCCCCACTGGAGGAGGCACTGACCTCCGCCGCGGGCCGGTACCCGCTCGTGGTCCTGGACGCGAGCTCCATCACCTTCGGGGACTCCTCCTTCCTCAACCTGCTGCTGCGGCTGCACCAGCTCACGGCCCTGCGCATCGCCGCCCCCGGCGAGCAGCTGCGGCGGCTCTTCGCCTTGACCGGTGTCGACACCGTCCTCTCCGTCCACGCGAGCGTCGAGGAGGCCCTGGCGGCGTGAGCGCCCCCGTCAGCCGGACCACGGACCGGCCGCGTGCGGGTTCCGTCCTCCGGAGGGCCGGAAGCACGCGGTGATCGCCTTGCCGCCGTGGCTCGCGTGAACGTCCAGGGAATCGGCCAGTGCGCTGACGATCCCCAGCCCGCGACCGGACGTGGCCCCCTGGTCGGTGTCGGGGCCTCGGGGGCGGGGGAGCCGCGGGTCGGCGTCGGAGACGCTCACGTGCAAGCAGGAGCCGTCCCAGGTCAGCACCAGATGCGCGGTGCCGGCCGCGTGCAGGTGCGCGTTGGTGACGAGCTCGGAGACACAGACCAGCACGTCGTGCGCGGTATCGGCCGCCGAACGGCTCCACGGCAGGGACGCCAGGTGCACGGCGGTCCACTGCCGCGCCGCCCGGACTCCCTCCGCCACCGGACACGAACGTGCCCAGCCCACTGCCCTGACCGTCATCACCGGTGCCTCGTCCCTGCCGTCGTACACGCGTCATGGGGTCCGTCTACCCGGAGCCGGTGAGAGCATCCGGGGCTTTCCGGAGCAACCGCGGGAACACGGACCGGTCCGCGCGCGGCCTCACCACGGCCCCGCGCCAAGTCGAGCGGGGCGCCCACCGCAGCGGACCCGGGCCTTCTCGGCCTGCCGCCCGTCGGCCGGACAACGTTGAAATCGAGCCGTTCGGGTTCCCGGTGGGGATGACCGCCGGATCAGGGGCAGGCGCGTACAGAGCCTCGCGGGGTCGTGCTCGTGTCCGTGTCCGTGTCCTGACAGGGCGGGCGGTGCGCGGTCCGTCGAGGGAGGATCCGGCTTCCGAAGGAGAACGACCATGTTGATCACTGTCAGTCGCTCGGGAGGCTTCACCGGCGTGGACAAGGTGCGGAAGGTCGACACGTCCGCCCGGCGGGACGCCGCGGAATGGGAGGACCTCGCGCGGCGCGTCCTGCCATCCGTGGCGGACGGCTTCCACTACCGGATCACGGTCGACGACCAGGAACTCGTCCTCGACGAGACGGGCCTGACCGGCGACCAGCGCGAACTCATCCGCGCGGTCCTCGGCGAAGCGCTCTGACCCGGCACCTGTGCCAGGGGGGACCCCCTCACCGCAGGGGTCCGCCACGGACTCGGAGCCGGCCGGGTTCCGGGTCCGTGGCCGCCCGGGTCCGGTGCCGGACCCGTCGGCGGTGGGCGTTCCTTCTCCTACGGATGCGCCGCTTCCGGCCGCGAGGCCGGCTGGTGGGCGGCGGACGCCGGGGCGACGCCTCGTCGGGGGCGCAGGAGCAGCGCGACGAGGAGCGCCGAGGCCGCCATCGCGGCGCTGCCGCAGCGCAGCGCCAGGTGCAGGGCGTCGACGAAGGCGGCGTTCACGGCGTCCTGGACGGGGGCGGGCAAAGCGGTGGCGCCGTCCGGGGCCGCGCCCGGCAGGTGGCGGCCGAGTTCGGCGGGCACGCCGAGCCGGTGAAGGGACTCGGTCAGGGTGGCGGTGAGGCGGTTGCTGCGGACGGCCCCCAGGGCGGCGACGCCGATGACACCGCCGATCTCGCGCAGGGTATTGAGGGTTGCGGAGGCCATGCCGGCCCGCGCCGGGCCGACGCGCTGCATGACCGTGATGGACGCGGGGGTGAAGGTCATCCCCATGCCGAGGCCCATGGTGAGCAGCACCCAGACGTACTGCGGGTAGCGGGCGTCCGCCCCGTAGAGCGAGAGGGCGCCGAGTGCGGTGGCGCACAGGGCCAGGCCGGTGACCAACGGGAGGCGGGGGCCGTGGCGTGAGGTGAGCGCGCTCGACAGCGGCGCGGCGACGACGATCATCGCGGTCATCGGCAGGCCCGCCAGGCCCGCGTCCGACGGGGACCAGCCCATCACGTTCTGCATGAGCAGCGGCAGGAAGAACGCGGCTCCGAACATGCCGAAGCTGGTCATGAAGCCGCTCACCGCGGCGCCGGTGAGCGGCAGGTCCCGGAAGAAGTTCAGGTCGAGCATGGGGTCGGCGCTGCGGGCCTCGACCGCGACGAAGGCGGGCAGGGCCAGCGTCGCCACGGCCGCGAGGGCGAGCACCCGGGTATCGGTCCAGCCGCGGGTGGGCCCCTCGATGAGTGCGTAGACCAGTGCGCCGAAGCCCAGTGCGGCGAGCGCCTGGCCCGGCAGGTCCAGCCGCTTGGCACGGGTCGCGAACTCGGGGAGCACCCGGGTCGCGAGCAGTAGCCCCGCCACCCCGATGGGGACGTTGATCCAGAAGATGCTGGCCCAGCCGAAGGCGTCCACCATCGGCCCGCCCAGGACCGGGCCGACGGCCAGGCCCAGCGCGGATGTGCCCGACCAGAGGCCGACGGCCCTGGCCCGCTCCTTCTCGTCCGTGAAGACGTGACGCAGGATGGACAGGCTGCCCGGCGTGAGCAGTGCCGCGCCGAGGCCCTGGAGCATCCGGGCGCCGATCAGCGTGCCGGTCGAGCCGGACAGTGCCGCAGCCGCCGAGCCCGCGGTGAAGACGGCCAGGCCGGTGAGGAAGGTCCGCCTGCGGCCGTACCGGTCGCCGAGGGTGCCGCCGGTGAGCAGCAGGGCCGCGTAGACCAGGCTGTAGCCCTCCACCACCCACTGAAGTCCGTTGACGCCGGAGTGCAGTTGCTGACCGATGCGGGGCAACGCGTTGTTGACGATGACGTTGTCGAGCATCGCCATGAACATCGTGGCGCACAGCGTGGCGAGCACGAGCCCCTTGTGCGGGGCAGGCGGCTTCATCATCACACTCCCTAACAGTGTTAGTCGATCGGTGGGTGCGGCTAGACTGCCCCTAACGGTGTTAGTTGGCAAGCGGGATTCCTGGTGGGACCGATGGACGGAGGTGGCCGATGGCCGTAGAGGGCGGTACTGGTGACGGATCCTCACAGCCGGGGCTGACCCGCCAGGCGCTCGTTGCGGCGGCCCTGCGGGTGCTGGAGCACGAGGGCATCAACGGCCTGTCGATGCGCAAGGTCGCCGCCGAGCTGGGGGTGAAGGCGGCCTCGTTGTACTGGCACGTGCGCAACAAGGAGGAGCTGCTCGACCTGCTCACCGACGAGCTCATGGCCGACGCCGAGGCGCCGCCCCGGGAGGGCGACTGGCGCGAGCAGCTGCGCGAATACTGCGTGCGCTATCGCCGGCACCTGCTCGGCAAGCGCGACGCGGCCAAGGTCGTCGCGGGCCGGCTCGCCCCGGGCCCCCATCTGCTGCGCCTGATGGAGGACCAGCTCGGGCGCCTGCGGGAGGCCGGATTCTCCGATGCCGACGCCGCCATGATCAGCTACCTGACGGGTGCGTTCGTACAGGGGTTCGTGCTCCAGGAGCAGGGACCCGTCTCTGCGTCCGAGGCCATGGGCGCCAGCCGCCACGAGGCAGCCAGGGCCGTGGGGGAGCAGCTCCGCCGACTGCCGCAGGACGCCTTCCCCAGCCTGGTCGCACTCGCCGGCGACCTGACCGACCCGTCCATGGAGGCCCGTTTCTCGTTCGGCCTCGAACGCCTCCTGGACGGACTGTCCGGCCTGCTGGAGCAGGGCGTCGATGCTCGAAGTCAAGGGGACGCCCCATGAGTGAGCCGCCGTCCGCCACCACTGCGCTCATCCCGGCGCTCTTGACCGGATGAGCAGGGGCGGGGAGGACTCGGACCGGTCCGGGAGCGGGGGTCCCGGCCGCAGATCCGCCCGGACCGTCCGTCCCGCCCCCGGCCACGTCAGTTCTGCCAGCCCACCTTCGTGTAGTCGACGTCCGAGAGGCCGACCGCGCCGTAGTTGGCGAGGCCCTTGCGGTCCGCCGTGATCTCCGGACGCTGGTACAGCTCGATGGAGTGGCCCAGCTTGAAGATCTCGGCGTCGGCCTCGTTGTAGAACTTCAAGGCCTCGGCGCGGTCCGTGGGCCGGCCGGCCTTCTTCAGCAGCTCGTCGATCCGCGGGCTGCCGACCGAACCGAAGTTCTGGAAGAGGTTGCTGCCCTGCGGCTGCTGGAAGACCGGGATGAGCTTCGAGGTGTAGGCCTCGTCGACGTTGCGGAAGCTGACGAGGTCGAAGTTCCCGGTGTTCACGAATTTGCCGAAGTAGTCGTTCGCCGGGACCTTCTTGATCTCGACCTTCACGCCGACGGCGCTCAACTGCTGCTGTACCAGCTGCGCCTGGTCCTGCTGCGAGGAGGAACCGCCCGCGCTGAGGGTGTAGTCCAGGGTCAGCTCCTTGCCGTCCTTGGTCCGCGGCTTGCCCTGGCCCGCGTCCTTCCAGCCGGCCTCGTCGAGGAGCTTGTTCGCCTTCGCCGGGTCGTAGGCGTCGAACTCGCTGGAGTTGTCCTTGTAGCCGGCCTGGTTCGGCATGAAGAAGTGGTTGTTCAGAGGCTTCAGTTCGAAGGAGAGGTCCTTGGCGAAGCTGGCGTTGATGCCCTTGCGGTCGATGGCCGCCTGGAGCGCGTTGCGCACCTTGACGTCCTGGAGCGGGCCGCGCCCGGCGTTGAGGGTGATGTGCACCTCGTCCCAGCGGGCGCCGCGCCGGATGTCCGTCGCGGGGTCCTTGACCAGCCGCTTGTAGTCCTCGGGCAGCAGCGCGGGTGCCTCGTCCAACTCCTTGTTGAGGAAGGCCTCGGTGCGCGCCGAGCGGTCCAGGACGCGGTAGACGAGCGAGTCCAGCTTGGGCTTGTCGCCCCACCACTGCGGGTCGGGCACCAGCGTGATGGTCTGGGCCGTCTTGTCGTAAGTGCCGATCTTGAAGGCGCCCGAGGTGACCGGCGCCTTCTCCGCCCAGCCCTTGTTGAACTTCTCGGGGGTGTCGGTGTACGCGGCCGGGTACAGCGGGTCGAAGAGTCGCGGCCAGTCCGCGTACGGCGTGCTGAACGTGACCCTCACCCCGTGCTCGTCGGCGCCCTGCTCGACCTTCGCGATCTGGTCGTAGCCCGAGGTGTCGGCCGCCTCGTACGCCTTGTCGGAGCCGTTCTGCGCCTTCCACTGCGCCTCGAAGTCCTGCCAGCCCAGAGGCTTTCCGTCGGACCAGTGCGCCTTCGGATTGAGCTGGTACTCCACCACCTGCGGGCTGGTCGAGACGACCTTCGCGGAGGCCAGGAAGGCGGGATTCGGCTGACCGACGCCCTTCGCGTCCGCGTAGAAGAGGTGCGGCAGCACCGTCCGGGCGATCTCCGCGCCGTCGCCCTGCTGCCCGTCCACCTGGTTGACGTTGTACTGGGTGATCCACTGGTCGATGGCGATCCTCAGCGAGCCGCCCTGTTTGAGGGAGCTCACCGGCTGTGCGTTGATGTTCTGCCCGTCGACGGCCGGCGCCGCCTCCTTCTTCGCGGATGCGCCGTCGTCTGCGCCGGGGGAGTCGCAGGCCGACACCAGCAAGGTGGCCGACAGGGCTGCGGCTACGGCGATGACCGTGGTTCTGCGCATCGGGACACTTCCTCCGGTAGTGGGCGGCCTGCTCGCGACCGCAGGGCTGGGCCGACCGTAGGAGATCTTGCGCTCCACGGGGAGGTCCGCTGGAATCCCGCTATGTTTTCTTAGCATGTCCGCAACAAACAGCGGTCAGGCTGTGTCAACAAGCCGACGAATTGGCCAGGTTGAACTGCCGCGGCCGTGATCCCCGGGCCACCCCCGGGCGTCGCGTTCTCCTGACGATCCCCTGTGGATCACGAGCACTTGCGGAGGTTCACACGCGTGGCCGCCTACCTGGCCAAGCGGCTCGGCTACTACGCCGTGCTGCTGCTGGCCGCCGTCTGCCTCTCGTACCTGCTCGCCTCCTACGCGCTCGACCCGCGGGCGTACTACGAGGGCCGCCAGCCCCCCTTGTCGCCCGCCTCGGTCGACCACCACCTCACCGCGCTCGGCGTCAACGACCACACCCCGCTCGTCTCCCGCTTCTCCACCTGGGCCGGACACGCCCTGCGCGGCGACCTCGGACAGACCATCGACGGAACCCCGGTGGGTGCCGAGTTCGGGCGACGGATCGGCGTCAGCCTGCGGCTGCTGCTCCTCGGCACGATCGCCGGGACCGTGATCGGAGTGCTCGCCGGAGCCTGGACGGCGGTGCGCCAATACCGCGTCTCCGACCGGGTGATGACGCTCACCTCCTTCGTGCTGCTCTCGACTCCCGTCTTCCTCCTGGCCGTTCTGCTCAAAATTGGCGCGATCTGGTTCAACACGAAGACCGGCACCGAAGTTGTCCAGTTCACCGGCGAGAAGACCCCGGGCGTCGAGAGCGGCTTCTGGGCGGTGTCCAAGGACCGCGGCGTCCACCTGCTGCTGCCCACCATCTCCATCGGGCTCGGGGCGATCGCCGGCTACAGCCGCTACCAACGCTCCACCATGCTGGACGTGCTCGGCTCGGACTACCTGCGTACCGCCGCCGCCAAGGGCCTCAGTCGCCGGACGGTGCTGCTCAGACACGGCCTGCGCACCGCCCTGATTCCCATGTCGACGTACTTCAGCTACGGATTCCTGGCCCTCTTCACCGGTGCCACCTTCACCGAGACGATCTTCGGCTGGCACGGAATGGGCGAATGGTTCATCTCGTCCATCGGCAAGAACGACGTCAACTCGGTCGTCGCCGTCAACGTGTTCGCCGCCGTGACGGTCCTCCTGTCCGGCTTCCTCGCGGACCTGCTGCACGCCGCGCTCGACCCGCGCATCCGCAACGCCTGACACCCAGATGCCTGATCCAGGATCCAGGAGAACGCCGACCATGACCGCCGTCATCGAGAGCAGCGTCCCCGGCGCGCAGGGCGTCGCCCGTCCCGCCGGGCGCACCACCGTCGTACTGCGCCGCTTCCTGCGCAACCGCAGCGCGCTGGTGGGCGCCGCCGTCCTGCTCCTGCTCTTCCTGCTCGCCTTCGCCGGACCGCTCGTCAGCCCGTGGGACTACAGCCACATCGACTACACCGCCCTGCGCTCGGCGCCCAGCGCCGACCACTGGTGGGGCACCAACCGGATCGGCCAGGACGTCTTCGCGCAGACCGTCCGCGGGCTCCAGAAGTCCCTGGTCATCGGGCTGCTGGTGGCACTGTTCTCCACGGTCCTCGCCTCGCTGGTCGGCGCCTGCGCCGGGTACTTCGGCGGGTGGCCGGACCGGCTGCTGATGTTCTTCGTCGACCTGCTGCTCGTCTTCCCGTCGTTCCTGATCATCGCGATCGTCTCGCCACGGCTGCGCAGCGGCGGCTGGGTCGCCTTCGTCGGGCTGCTCGCCGTGTTCGGGTGGATGATCACGGCGCGGGTGGTGCGGTCGATGACGCTGTCGCTGAAGGAGCGGGAGTTCGTCAAAGCGGCCGTCTACATGGGCGTCGGGCCGCTACGGATCATCTGGCGGCACATCCTGCCCAACATCGCCTCGTTCCTCATCATCGACGCGACGATCGCCGTCGGCGGCGCGGTGATGAGCGAGACCGCGCTCTCCTACTTCGGGTTCGGCGTACAGGCGCCGGACGTCTCGCTCGGCACGCTCATCTCGAGCACCACGGGGGCGGCGGTCACCTACCCCTGGATGTTCTTCTTCGCCGCCGGGCTGCTGATCGTGTTCGTCCTCGCGGTGAACCTGGTGGGGGACGGCCTGCGGGACTCACTCGACCCCACGTCGACGCGGTCCCCCAAGCCCACCGGCGCCGGATCCAAGGGAGTCGGCCGATGAGCGAGACCCGCGCGGTGCTGTCCGTCACGGACCTGGAGGTCGACTTCGACGGGATCGCCGCCGTGCGCGGGGTCAGCCTCTCGCTCGCCCGCGGCGAAGTCCTGGGCCTGGTCGGGGAGTCGGGGTCGGGCAAGTCGGCGACCGCGCTCGCGATGCTGGGCCTGCTGCCGGCCAACGCCGCCGTACGCGGCTCCGTGCGGCTCGGCGCTACCGAGCTGGTCGGCGCCTCGGATGCGGCGCTGACGGCGGTGCGCGGACAGCGCATCGGGATGGTGTTCCAGGACCCGCTGTCCGCCTTCACCCCGGTCTACCGCATCGGGGACCAGATCGCGGAGGCGGTACGCGCCCACCAGGACATCTCGCGGGACCGGGCCCGGGCACGGGCCGTCGAACTCCTCGACCTGGTCGGCATCCCCGAACCCGCCCTGCGCGCCCAGGCGTTCCCGCACGAGTTCTCGGGCGGGATGCGCCAGCGCGCCATGATCGCGATGGCCATGGCCAACGACCCGGACGTCCTGCTCGCCGACGAGCCGACGACGGCCCTCGACGTCACCATCCAGGCCCAGATCCTGGACGTGCTGCGCACGGCCCAGCGGGAGACCGGGGCGGCGCTCGTCCTGGTCAGCCACGACCTCGGAGTCATCGCGGGGACGGCGGACCGGGTCGCCGTGATGTACGCGGGGCGCATCGTCGAGACGGGGGCGGCCTCCGAAGTGTTCGGGCGCCCCGCGATGCCCTACACGATGGGGCTGCTCGGGGCGGTGCCCCGGCTCGACGGGGACGGCGGCGCGCTCGTCCCCATCCCCGGATCGCCGCCCGCGGCCGGGCAGACGGGTCCGGGATGCGCCTTCGCGCCGCGCTGCCCCATGGCGGAGGACCGCTGCACGCAGACCGTCCCGGGGCTGCGGTCGGCGCCGCGGGGCGGTGGAGGCCACCTCGCCGCGTGCGTCCGTACCGGTGAGATCGTGGAGAAGGGGCTCGGCGTACTCGACGTCTACCCGGTGCCCGAGATTCCCCGGGGACCCGAGCGCACCACCGGGGAGACGGTGCTCGCGGTGACCGGGCTCGTCAAGACGTTCCCCGTGCTCAAGGGGACCGCCTTCAAGCGGCGGGTGGGCACGGTGCACGCCGTGGACGGCGTCGACCTCGCCGTCCGTGCCGGGGAGACCCTCGGGCTGGTGGGGGAGTCGGGCTCGGGGAAGTCCA
Source organism: Streptomyces sp. GL_140 (assembly GCF_057834465.1). NCBI lineage: Bacteria > Bacillati > Actinomycetota > Actinomycetes > Kitasatosporales > Streptomycetaceae > Streptomyces > Streptomyces sp. GL_140. The sequence continues at coordinate 323,497 of NZ_CM174404.1, read as the reverse complement.
CCACCCTCTTCGAACTCCTCCACCTCGCCCGGCCCGAGGGCGGCGAGATCGAGCTGTTGGGAAAGTCCACGGCAACGCTGACCAAGGCCGGGCGTCGGGCTCTGCGCGGCCAGGTGCAGATCGTCTTCCAGGACCCGATGGCCAGCCTCGACCCCCGCATGCCGGTCGGCGACATCATCGCCGAACCGCTCCGCGCGCAGGGGGCCGACCGGGCGAGCGCCGCCCGGCGCGTCCCGGAGCTGCTCGACCAGGTCGGGCTCGACCGGACCGCGGCCGAACGCTTCCCGCACGAGTTCTCCGGCGGGCAGTGCCAGCGCATCGGGATCGCCCGCGCGCTCTCCGTGCGGCCGAAGCTGCTCGTGCTCGACGAACCCGTCTCCGCGCTCGACGTCTCCGTCCAGGCAGGGGTCCTGAACCTGCTGCGCAGACTCAAGTCGGAGCTGGGGCTCGCGTACCTCTTCGTCTCGCACGACCTGTCCGTCGTACGGCACATCGCCGACCGGGTCAGCGTCGTCTACCTCGGGCGGACGGTCGAGGCGGGCGCCGTCCGGGACGTCTTCGAGCAGCCCCGCCACCCGTACACCCAGGCACTGCTGTCCGCGGTACCGCTGCCCGATCCGGAACGCGAGCGCGAACGCCGGCGCGGCCGGATCCTGCTGGTGGGCGACCCGCCGAGCCCCACCCGGCGCTACGGGGGCTGCCGCTTCAGGGGCCGTTGCCCCGTGTACGTGCGATTGGACCCGGATCGGCGCGAGCGCTGCGAGAGGCAGGACCCGGAGCCGACCGCCCACGCGGCCGACCACGTGGCGTCGTGCCACTTCCCGACGGTGCGGGAGGTGGTCTGAACGGTGGCGGTCGGCTCCCGCAGCTCTGGTGGGCCCTGCGACCGGCCGCGGCGCGCAGCCGTGACCCGGTCATTCGAAGGCGGCCACCGCCTCCCGCAGTGCCCGGGCCACGAGCGCCGGGTCGTGTGATCGCGGAGGCGGCGGTACGCGACGATGGGGTCACCGGGCAGCTGCTGCCACCGGAGTATCCCGCGGTGTCCACGCCCGAGGCGGTACTGGCGTTCCAGCGGGCGGCCCGCGAAGCGGGCGTACCCCACCACCGGGGCGTCGTCTGGACGCGCGCCGCCTTCCAGCCGGAGGAGCGCTGAGGGCACCTTCCGGCGGCTCGGCGGTGTGCGGCCTGGAGGTCACTTCCAGGCGGCGCACCGCCGCCCCGCGCCATGTACGTTGACATGCATCTGTCATGCCATGAAGGGGGCGGCTGTGGAGCTGGTCTACGACAGTTGTGATTTTGCGCCGCGGGAGCAGGTCGAACGGTGGATGGAGGTCACTATGGCCTCCGTGCTGCCGACTCGGGTACGACCGGAGCGGACCGACGCCTGTCCCGTACGCCTCGCATCTCTCCCACTGGGGGAAACGCGCGTGGTCGCCGTCTCCCGTACGGCCGAAACGGCATTGCGGACCGCGGCGCTGATCAGGCGCGCCGACCCGGAGACCTACCAGCTGGAGCTGATCACGTCCGGGCGCAAAACCGTTGCCCAGGCACGGCAGAGCTGCGAACTCACGCCCGGTCAGCTCGTGCTCTACAACAGCTCGCAGCCCTTCGAAGTCAGTTCGGCACCGTACGGACCGGGTGGCGGGCGCCCGGCCTCGTTCATCGTGCGCATGCCCAGACGGCTGCTGCCGGTCCCTTCGAGACAGGCGGCCGCTCTGATCGCCACGCCGATCCAGGCCGCGCACGGTCCCGGCCTGCTGTTGGCGCAGTTCCTGCGCGGACTGGCCGCGGGCGGCGGAGGCTCCACGAGCGCGCAGGACCGCGGACGGCTCGGCACCATCCTGCTGGATTTGGCGGGAGCGGTGCTGGCCCATCGGCTGGAGCAGGACACGGCACTGCGGGCGGACTCGCGTGAGCGGGTCCTGTTCCTGCGCATCCACGCTCATATCCGGCGCAATCTGGGGCGCCCGGATCTCTCGCCCGCCTCCATCGCCGCGGCCCACCACATCTCGGTCCGGTCCCTGCAACGCCTCTTCCATGCCGAGGGCACGACGGCCGCCGCGTTCGTGCGCTTACAGCGGTTACGGCGGATCGCGCAGGCGCTGACCGATCCACGGCATGCCGGGGTGCCCGTCCATGCGGTGGGGGCGCGCTGGGGCTTCCCGCGGGCCGCCGATTTCTCCCGGGCCTTCCGCTCCGTGTACGGGATGCCGCCGGGGGAGTACCGGCTCAGGCATGCGATGGCGCGCATTCCCAATGATCGGGAGCTGATTGCCAACGCCCCGCCCGACGCGCTCCGTTAGGTTTCGGGCCTGGCGCTGGACCGCGCCCCACGGGCCGCTTCTCGCGTTCGGCTGGACGCCGACGCTCGCGGAGGACCACCGTGGTGGGTCGAAACGAGGGAAACTGCTGTGCGCATACGTTCACGAATCGCCCCGTTCGCCTTGACCGTCGTCGTACTCGGCGGCGGACTGGCCATGGCGACGCCCGCCACGGCCGCCGTCCAGTCCTGCTACGGGAGCGCGAAGAACTACACGACCGTGGAAGCCGGCATGTGGCCGGGCGGGGGAACCTGGGCCTACACCACCAGCAACTGCGGCGACATCAACGTCAAGCCGACCACCACCCGCAGGGTCAGGGTCTGTTGGAAGAAGACCGGCACCTGCAACGCGTACCGCCCGGCAGCGGCCGGCCAGTGGACGGTGGCCGCATCGGACGTCCTCGACGGCACCGGCTTCTCCCTGGACTTCGAAGGCATCGGCGTCAGCCGCGGACAGTACGCCGCCTGACCTGACCTGACGTCCACAGGGCCGTTCTCGCATCCGGCGGGAGCGGCCCTGCGGGCGTCTCGCCCTTCCACACGGTGACCGTGCCGACCGAGCCCCTGCAAGGGTCCTAGAGCTCCCGCGAGCCCTGCCGCTCGGTGAGCATGCCGTACAGCTCGGGGCGGCGGGTGCGCATGAGGCCGAACTCCAGCCAGTCGCGGCGCTGGTCGAGGTCGAGGTCGGCGACCAGCACGGCGGGGGTGTCGCGCGGGGCGCGCAGCATGACCCGGCCGTAGGGGTCGGAGATGAACGAGGAGCCGTAGAAGGTGGAGCGGCCCTCGGTGCCGACCCGGTTGGGCACGATGGCGAAGAGGGCGTTGGCCAGCCCGTTGGCGGTGATCGCCTGCTCCCACATGGGCCGGGTGTCGAACTCCGGCAGATCCACCTCGGAGCCGATCGCGGTGGGGTGGACCAGGATTTCCGCGCCGGCCAGGGAGTAGGCGCGGGCCAGCTCGGGGAACCACTCGTCCCAGCAGGTCGGGAAGCCGAAGCGGGCCCCGGCGTGCGTGACGACGGGGAATCCGCTGTCGCCGGGGCGGAAGCACAGGTCCTCGCGGTAGCCGGGGAACGCCGGGATGTGGTTCTTGCGGGTCCGGGCGATCAGCTTGCCGTCGGAGTCCACGCACACGGCGGTGTTGTAGCCGAGCCCGCCGTCCTGCGCCCGCTCGTAGAGGGAGGCGTGCACGGTCACGCCCAGCTCCGTGGCCAGCTCCGTGGCGAGCCGGACGGTGGGACCGGTCTCGACGTCCTCCAGGTAGCGGGCGGCGCCGTCCGCCATCGGGTCGTCGGCGTTGCAGAAGTAGGGGCTACGGGTCAGCTCGGGCAGGCAGACCACCTCGGCGCCCTGCGCGGCCGCGAGGGTGACGCCCTCGCGCAGCCGGTCGTCGTGCTCGTTCTCGTCGGCGTACCAGCGCATCTGGACGAGTCCGACGCGCAGGGGCTCGCGCTCCGCGGGCTTGGTCCGGCCCGGGGAGCCGAGCGGGGAACCGGAGGAGGTGAGGAGTGCGTACGTGGTCATCGGTCCGCCTAGGAGGAGGGGGGTGGGTCGTGCGGGGCAGGTGTGAGGCCTTGTGTTGACTGAAATATTAGTCAGTTCAGCGCCCGTGTCCACCTTGCCGGAACGTTCCGGCATGACCGAATGTAGACCTTGCCGGAACGTTCCGGCAAGGCCGGCCCCGAGCGTCTAGAATCCGGAAGCGTGAACGCCCGTACCGTGACTCTCCTCGATGTCGCCCGAGCCGCCGGAGTCTCCAAGAGCACAGTCTCCGACGCCCTGCAGGGCTCGGGACGCGTCGCCGAGGCCACCCGCGACCGGGTCCGCGAGGTCGCCGACGGGCTCGGATACCGGCCCAACAGCGCCGCCCAACGGCTGCGCCGTGCCCGAACCGGGGCGATCGGGCTCCACCTCCCGCAGACCGCGACGCGGCTCGACTACTACATGACCTTCGCCTTCGGGGCCGTCGCCCGCGCCCAGGAGGACGGCCTGGACATGGTGCTCCTCGCCCCCGGCACCGGAACCCACGGACCGCTCGCCTCCCGCGTCGACGGTCTCCTCGTCATCGACCCCGAGGTCGGCGACGCCGCCGTCCCCGGGCTCCTCGACGCGGGCATCCCCGTGGTGACCGGCGAGCGCTACCTCGGTCCCGCCCCGGCCCCCAGCGGTGCCGTCGTCTGCGACAACTCCGCCTCGCTGGCCGCACTCCTCGACCACGTCCACGACCGCGGCGCCCGCCGCCCCGCCCTCCTGGCCCCCGAAGCCGCCTCGGCCTGGGCCCAGGCCCTGCGCACGACGGCCAAGGCCTGGGGCGACACGCACGGCACCCCGGTCGAGATCTGTACGGTCCCCTTCGCCGCCACCGCAGGCGAGGCGGAGGAGGTCACCCGCGCCCTGCTCACCGCCGACCCGGCGATCGACGCGGTGATCTGCGCCCCCGACGGCGCGGCCCCCGGCGTCCTGCACGCCGCCGTGTCCCTCGGCCGGGACGTGGGCGGGGACATCCTGGTCGCCTCCTGCGTCGACGGCGTCGCCAACCGAGGTTCCAACCCGCCCGTCACGGCGGTCGACCTGCGCCCTGCCGCGTACGGCCGTGCCTGCGCCGAACTCCTCTGCGACATCCTGGCCGAACGCGCCGAGCCCGACACGGTCCGCCGCCACGACTGGGTCCTGGAAACCCGCACCTCCACCTCCGTCGCCGTCCGACTCGACCGGGGGCGGAGTACCTGACGACGGGCCCGGCCGTGCCACCTGACCTATGCGCTGACGGCCTCCTCGGTCGCGAGCAGGACCCCTCGCCTCAGTTGCGTGGTCAGGCCTGCTGCCAGGGAGGCGAGCGCTGCCAGACAGGCGAGCAGGAGGGCGGTCCGCACGCCCACCGCGTCGGCGAGTACGCCCGCGGCGGCCGCGCCGAGGGGCTGGCCACCCCAGGCGATCATCCGGGCAGTGGTGTTGACCCGCGCCTGGAGGCGGTCGGGGGTCACCTGCTGGCGGAGGACGATGCCGTTCAGGCTGACGAGGGTGTTGGAGGCCTGCCACGCGGCCAGGGCGGCGAGGCCCGCGGCGAGGCCGGGCGACAGGGCCCAGCCGGCGAGGAAGAGCGCGTTCGCGGCGAGTGCGCCGAGGGTGATCCAGCCGGCGGGCACGAACTGCCGGAGCCGGGGCAGTGCGGTGGCGGCGACGAGTGCGCCCGCGGCGGCCGCTGCCCAGAAGAGGCCTATGCGTCCGTCGTCGGGGCTCAGGCCGAACCGGCGGACGGCGGTGACCACGATGAGTCCGACCACGGCGCCTTCGGTGAAGCTGTTGCCGATGCCGAGTAGGGTCAGGGGCCGCACGATCGGGTGCCGGCGTATGTACCGCAGCCCCTCTGCCATCTCTCCCGTGAGCGCGCGGCGTCCGGGCGGCCGGTCGGCGGCTGCGGTGCGGTCAGAGGCTGGGGTGCGCTCGGCGACGGCGAGCGGGAGCCGGGTCAGGAGGAGCGCGGCGGCCGCGTAGCTGAGGGCGTCGAGAGTCACGGCGGTCGGGGCGCTCAGGGTGGCGACGAGGATTCCGGCGGCAGAGGGACCCAGCAAGCCGATCAGGGTGCTCGCGCTCATCATGCGTCCGGTAGCCCGCGCCAGGCCGTCGCGTCCCACGAGCGCGGTGAGCGCCCCGAAAGCCGCGGCATCGAAGAGCACGAAGACCGCCGCGACCGCCGGCCCGGTCACCATGAGCTGCGCCGTCGTGAGCACGCCGAGGGCGGCCGCGACCGGTATCGCGGCTATGAGGGCGGCGCTGCACCAACTGCACAGGCTCATCGTGCGGCGCCGGTCCCACCGGTCGGCGAGCGCGCCCGCCGGCAGGCCGAGCACGAGGTAGGGCAGGGCCTCCAGCGCGGTGAGCAAGCCGCTCAGCGAGGCGCTGCCGGTGCGCGTGTACAACAGGACCGGCAGCGCGACCGCGGTGACGGAGGAGCCGGCCCAGGAGACGGCTCGCGCGGTGAGGAAGAGGCCGAAGCCGGAGCGGTGGGCCATGGGCGGGCTCCCTGGGGTGGTGGCGGGCGGACGCCCCCGGGATGCCGGGGACGGCCGGCTCTCCCGGGGGCGTGGTTCGGGGCGGGCGACGCTCAGGAGGCGCCCGGATGCAGGGCCTCGGCGAGGGCCACGGTGCCGTCGACAGCACGCAGCTCGGAGAAGTCGGCGGCGGGCACGGCGACGAGCCGGTTCTCGCGGACGGCCCTGGTGGCGCGGAGGTGGCTGCGCAGCCATGCCTCGGACGCGGCGCGGTCCTCCTCGCCCGTGTAGTTGTAGACGAGGACCTCGGGGTCCTTCTTGGCGAGGTCCTCGGCCGAGTAGGGGCCGAAGTTGCTGCCCGCCGGGACGGTGCCGGTCAGCAGGTCGTTGCCTCCTGCCCGGCGCAGGATGTCGGAGTAGAGGCCGCCGGACAGCGCGTAGAGCTGTCTGTCGACGATCTGCACCATGGCGACGGGGGTCGCGGGCCGGGCGCCGACCGACTTGTCGACGGCGGCCAGGCGCTCGCGCAGGGCGGTCACGGCCTTGTGCGCCGGGGCCTTGGCGTCCAGCAGGGCCCCGAGCGCGGTGAGGTCGGCGGTCGTGGCGTCGAGGGTGGCGCTGCCGGTGGTCTTGGGGCAGAAGGCGCTGTCGATGTACACGGGGACGCCGAGCTGGGCCAGTTCGTCGATGGTGGGGAGCTTGGTGCCGTCGAACTGGTACTCGCCGTCGGCCAGGATGAAGTCGGGCCGGGCGGCGAGCAGGGCCTCCCGGGAGATCTCTCCGGACGCGAGGACCTTGAGCGACTTGTACGTGTCGGCGTAGGCGGGTTTGGGCGGGGACTGGTTGGTCCAGGTCTGGCCGACGATCCGGTCCTTCAGTCCGAGCTCCAGGAGGAGTTCGGTGTTGGAGGGGAAGAACGACACGATGCGCTCGGGTGCGCGGTCGACCTTGACGGTGCGGCCGCAGTTCTCGGCTCGCGCCGGGTACGTCGTACGGTTCCCGGCGTCCGCCACCGCGGCGGCGGGTCCGCCGGATTCGGCGGGGGCGGGCGAACCGCACGCGGTGAGCAGGGCGGCGAGCCCTGCCGCCGCGCCGGCGAGGGCTGCTCCCGTCCGCCGGTGCGGGGAACGGGGCCTGGCTGCGGGGTGGTTCATCTGGCTACTCCGTTGTTGCTGGTGCGGGGACGGACGCGGGGACGGGGGAGGGGACGGCGGCGGGAAGGGGTGCGAAGCTCAACTGGGTCGCCCGGTGCGCGGATGCGTGCCGAGCACGGCGTCGACGTGGAAGACCTCGGCGAGCAGCTCCGGCGTGAACACGTCCCGCGGCGCCCCCGAGGCGAGGAGGTGCCCGTGGTGCAGGACGTGCACGCGGTCGCAGTAGGTGGCCGCGAGGTTGAGGTCGTGCAGGGCGGTGAGAGTGGTGACGTCGAGTTCGCGCACGAGTTCCATCAGGTCCAACTGCGTGCCGATGTCCAGGTGGTTGGTCGGTTCGTCCAGAACCAGCAGTCCGCCTTGCTGGGCCAGGGCGCGGGCGAGCAGCACCCGCTGCTTCTCGCCGCCGGAGAGGGTGGCGTACGAGCGGTCCGCCGTGTGCCCCATGCCTACGCGGTCCAGCGCCTCCTCGACGACGAGGCGGTCGGTGGAGCGGTCGGCGGACCAGGGCGCGCTGTGCGGGGTCCGGCCGGCCGCGGCGACTTCGGCGACGGTGAAGTCGAAGGCGGCCGGATTCTCCTGGGCGACCACGGCCGTCCGGCGGGCGGCGGTGCGCGGCGACAGGGTCCGCCACACGTCGTCACCGCCGACGAGCACCGCTCCGGAGCTGGGGCGCAGGGCGCGGTAGACGGCGCGGAGCAAGCTGGACTTGCCGCTGCCGTTGGGGCCGACGATGCCCGCGATCTCACCGGGAGCCGCGTGCAGGGTGGCAGCGGTGACGACCCGCGCGCCGCCGATGTCGAGGGTCACCGCGTCGAGGCGCGCTTCCATCGGCTCGGCGGGCGCGGTCGTGGTCGGCTCGTTCATCAGGATTCCCCTCCCGCGCGGTCGCGGCGCAGCAGCCACAGGAAGAAGGGAGTGCCGGCCACGGCGGTGAGGATGCCGAGGGGCAGCTCCATGGGCGCGGCGACGGTACGGGCCGCCACATCGGCCACCACCAGGAAGAGCGCCCCGGCCAGTGCGGTGGCGGGCAGCAGGGAGCGGTGGTCGGCGCCGATGAGCAGGCGCACGCTGTGGGGCACGACCAGGCCGACGAAGGAGATGCCGCCGGCGACGGCGATCACGGCGGCCGTCAGTACGGCCGACACGGCGAGGAGTTGCAGCCGCAGCGCGTCGACCCGTACTCCGAGGAGGACGGCGGTTTCCTCACCCATCGCGAGGGCGTTGAGGGAGCGCCCGTGCAGCAGCAGCCACGCCGTGCAGGCGACGACGAGTACCGCCGGGAGGCCGAGGTCCCGCCACTGGGCGCCGGCGACGGAGCCGAGCAGCCAGAACAGCACCCCCGAGAGCTGATCGGGCCGGGCCCGCAGCTGGAGGTAGCTGGTGGCCCCCTGGAGCAGGTAGGACAGGGCGACACCGGCGAGCACCAGCCGGGCGGGTGCGAGGACGCCGTGTCGGCGGCCGAGCGCGATGACCAGCGCGAGGGTGGCGCAGGCCCCGGCGAAGGCGGCCGCGGACACTCCCAGACGCAGGGGGCCGAGGAGGCCCGCCGGGGCGAGGGTGAGGACGGCGACCGCTGCCAGGGAGGCCCCGGAGGTGACGCCGAGGACGTAGGGGTCGGCGAGGGGGTTGCGTACGACGGTCTGGAGGACGGCGCCGGCGACGGCCAGCCCCGCGCCGGCGATCACCGCCAGCAGGGTCCGCGGTACGCGGGAGCCCCAGATGATGGCGTCGTCGATGCCGCTGACCTGCACGGGCCGTCCAGTGCCGGACAGGTGGCCGACCAGGTCCCGCCAGACGTCGCCCACCGGCACTGACGCCGCGCCGAGCATGACGGAGGCGAGCACGGCGCCCGGCAGGAGCAGCAGCAGACAGACCATCAGAGCGCGTGCCCGCAGCACGCGGCGGGGGGCGGCCGTACGGGTCGCGGCGTCCGGGGCCGGGAGGACGGTCCGGGCGGGACGCAGCCCGGCGCGGGGCCGCGACAGCACGTTCACCGCATGGGCGGTGTCGGGCTCGCGCAGCGCGCCGGGAGGCGATGCCTCGTCGACTGCCTGCGGCGGCGGATTGGTCACGGCGGAGCCCTTCCGGGTGTTGAAACAGGCAGGTCAGTGGGGCAGCGGAAGGGCCCGGCGCGGAGCGGTGCCCAGGGCGGCGCCGAGCCGCCCGCCGCCCAGGAAGGGCATCCCGGCAGCCGTGTTGGAGTACAGACCCGGGACCACCACGCGCACGACGCACAGACCCGCCGTCCTGACATCGGGCGTCGTCACGTCCACGGCGATCACCTGATGGCCCGCCCCGCCCAGCCGGGCCGTGAGCGCTTCGAGCGTCTCCCCGGCCGGACGGCCCGGATCGACGGACCTGGTGACCGGGCCGGCGGGGGGACCCTCGGTCAGCGCCAGCGCCAGCTCCTCCTCGAAGGTCTGCTGGACGTCCGCGTCGAGATGGAGCTGGAGGTGGCAGCCGTAGTCCACGACATCGCGCAGATCCCCGCGGTACGCCGACCCGTAGTCCCGCTTCTTCCGCCACGCCTTCAGCGGGCTGCGCGGATCGGCGGCCGCGCGCATGTACGGGCCGTCGGGATCGTCGTAGTCGGCGCTGAACAGCTGGAGTTGCAGGGCCTCGCCGAAGGCCTTGAGGAGCGCACCCTCCCGGTCGGCGCGGGCGGCGACCCCCAGGGTGAGATATCCGGTGGCACCGTCACGTACGAGGGCCCCCGCGACCGGCATTCCGAACAGCTCGGGGAACGCGAGGAAGCGCGTCCTCAGGTCTTCGCGGGGGCCGCGGGCGAAGCGTTCCAGCCACTGCGGAGGGGTGAGCGCGCGCAGACCGCCCCGGCCGTGCCAGCCGATGGTCATGGCGTCCCGTTCGACGACCTCGCCCAGTGCGCCGAGACAGGCGTCCTCCCAGGTGGCGCCCGCCGCAAGACCCGCTTGGACGACCGGATTCGTCCGCGGGCCGCGCTGTTCGACATCGGCGGACACGTACGAGACCCAGACCAGCGACGCCGGGACGAGCACCGGTGCGCCGTCGGCGAGATCGATGCCTTCGGCCCACTCCACTTCGAGGTCCCGGGTGAGCGCGGTCAGCGGGAAGTCCGGATCGGCGTACTGCTCGGCCCCGTAGAGCGCCAGGCTCTCCGGATCGAGGGCGCGGGTCCCCTGCCCGCGCAGGTGGCGGTAGGAGGCGCGGATCAGACCGGCGGGCACCAGATTTCCGCAGTACCGCTCGGCGGCCTCACCCAGTGCCGCGCCCAGCACGGCGTCCGGGTCGGCGAAGGCGTACCCGGCGCCCCCCGAGTCGGCCGGCCAGGAGCAGAAGCGGGTGGTGTCGGACAGTTCGGAGGCAAGGAGTTCGAAACCGGCCGGGAAACGGTCGGGGACGGCTCGGGGGGTGAGCCGGCGCACGATTCCGGAACGCGGATCGGTCAGCAGGGGGTAGGGCATGGAGGTCCTCGGGTCCTGGTCAGGCCAGCGGAAGGGGGTGGGGGTACAGCTCGTTCTCGCGCAGCGGCCGCGGGACCAGGCCGAGTTCGGCCGGAACCCGGTAGAGCCGCTCGCCGCCCCGGAGGGGGAAGGCCGGGGGAGCGTTGCCGACGAGCCCGGGGACGACGACGCGTACGACGGCCAGCCCGGCCGCCGCGACGTCGGGCGTCGTCAGGTCCACGCCGTACGCGCGCAGCCCGGCGGCGGCGAGACGCTCCAGGTAGACGTCTCGCGCATCGCCCTCCCGGACCGCCGTGACCTCGCCGAAGGTGGTGCGGTCCGGTCCGCGCAGCCGCTCCAGCGGTTCACCCTGCATGGTGGGGTCCAGGTAGAGCTGCGCGATGGCCGGCAGGTCGGTCAGGTCGCGGTAGTCGGGGCGGAAGGCGGCCCGGTAGCCGCGGTCGGCGCGATGGGGGCGGAACACGTGACTCTCCAGGGTCCCGGCGCCCACGGCCTGCCAGACCTCGCTGCCGGGCTCGGCGAGCTGCCGGGTGAGCGAGTACAGGCCGTACGCCTCGACCAGCGCCTTCTCGGCGGCGAGTTCGGGGGTCGCCCGGCAGGCGCTGCCGAAGGCGACCATGCCGCGCTCCGGATCCTGGAGGAACGCGGCGGCCACCGGTACCCCGAACTCGGACGGGATGTGCAGCAGCCGGACCGACGGGCCGGGTCCCTCGCCCGGGGCCGGCCCGCCGAGGCGGGCCGTGACCGTCCCGGCGTCGTCGAACGCGGCGGCCCCGGCACCGGTGCTCCACCAGAGGGTGGTGGCATCGCGTTCCACCAGCTCTTCGAGGGCGAAGCGTTCGGCGTGGGCGCGGTTCTCGCCGGCGGCGATGCCCGAGTAGACGAGGGAGTGCGTTGCGGGCTCGGCGGCGCGCGGGCCGTGGAAGTAGTCCAGCCAGGCCAGCGAGGCGGGCACCATCACCTCGCCGCCGTCGTGCAGGTCCCGGCCCGGGGTCCAGGCCACGGGAAGGTCCCGGGTGAAGGGAGTGAAGGGGAAGCCGGGGGTGGCGTACTGCGCGGGGGAGTAGAGCGCGAGCGTCCGCGGATCCACGGCGCGTCGGCCGAGGGCGGTCAACTCGCGGTACGAGCAGACGCGCAGGCCACCGGGGACGGCGTTGCCGCAGTACCGTTCCACGGCCTCACCGACGGCGGCCCGTCGGGCCCGCTCGCCGTCCCCGGCGGAGGCACCGAACCCGAAGCGGTCGGCCAGCCAGGGCGCGAACACATCGGTACGGCCGACGCTCGCGCCGTAGCCGACCCACATCCGGGGCAGCCCGGGGCGGCGCCGCTGCGGTTCCAGCCGGGTGATCAGCCCGGTCCGTGCGTCGAGGAGAGGGGAAGCCGCAGTGCTCACGGGGTGGGCTCCTCGGCGGTGGCGACGGGCAGGATCAGGCGGGTTCCGTCGACCGGACGGGTGCGTACGGTCTGCTCCGCGCGGGCGACGACCGTGCCCCGACAGCGGTCGGCGCCGGTGCCGAGGGAACGGGCGAGCCGGGGGAAGTCACTGCTGGTGACCTCCAGTTGGAGGCGCGATCCGGCGGGCACGGTGACATCCAGGGGAGTGAGTTCGATCGTGTACGGGCCCGCGCCCCGCGAGTGTCCGGTGTCCACGCTGCCCTGGGCGAGCTCCAGCCAGCGGCCGTCGGAGGTGATCTCGCTCCAGCGCACGATCCAGTCCGTCGAGGCGGCGCTGGAATCGGCGTCCAGCACGACCACCGGGTTCCCGGCGACCGTCATCGGCTCCTCCAGCACCGCGCTGGTGAACCGCACCGCATCGCGCCGGGTTGCCAGCGACGACCGGTCGATGCCCGGTGCGCGGGACGGGTAGGGGTCGGCGGGATCGTAGACGAAGCGGAGATCGCCGGCAGCGGCGGCGGCCTGCGGTGCGAGGGTCCCGTCCGGGTGTGCGTGCCAGACGGCTTCGGTGGAGGCCGGAGGCCAGAAGGCGCCGGCACGCCACCGGTCCGCGCCCACGGAGAACACCGTGGCCTCACTGGTCCCCCGACCCGATCCGCCGAGCACCCGCCGCAGCCAGTCGACCTGGAGTGCTCCCAGGTCGAGGCGTCCCCGCGGCCCGTGCTCCCGGTCCCCGATCCGGGTGCCGGGAGCGTACGCGAGGTCGTGGCCCCAGGGGCCGATGACCAGGGCACGGGACGGACGCGGGGTCAGGGCGCTGCCCGCGTGGTGGAAGTGCTCCAGCACTTCGTCGACGAGCAGGTCGTACCAGCCGCCGATGTGCAGGGCGGCCGCCGGGAGGTGTTCGAGTTCGGTGGTGTCGGGCCCCTCGGCCCGGTGGTCGGGGCCGTTCTCGATCACCCGGGTCCAGCCGGGGAGCCGCGCGCCGAGCCGGTCGGCAAGGTCCATGACGGGAAGGTGGTCGAGCAGTTCGGGGCATTCGCGGAACATGAGCGCGGTCAGGCCGTCCCGGCTGGTGCGTCCGTCGGCACGCTCCAGCCACCAGGCGGCGTGCTCGGCCAGCCGAAGGATGCCGCTGCGCTCGAACTTGGTGCGTCCCAGCGCCATCGAAGGCCCTATGCTGATCACGGCCCGAACCGCCTCCGGGCGTTCGGCGGCGAGCGCCCAGGCCGTGTGACCGGCGTACGAGCCGCCGTAGGTGACGAGCCGTCCGTCGCTCCAGGGCTGCTCGGTGATCCAGTCGGCCAGCGCCGCGCCGTCGCCGCGCTCGTTGTGATAGGGCTGCCAGGTTCCGTCGGAGTCGTGGCGTCCCCGTACGTCCTGGACGACGTACGCGAAGCCCCGGCGTCGCCAGCCCGCGCCCTCGGCGAGGTGGCCGCTGCGGCCGTACGGGGTGCGGGTCACCACGGTGGGTACCGGCCAGGCGCCGTGGGGCGGGAGTTGGACGTCCAGGGCGAGGGGAGTGCCGTCCCAGCCGGCCACGCGTTCATTGGCCCGGACGGGCATGGGGGCGTTCATCGCGCGGCTGCCGCGGTGACGGGGAGGGGCAGTACGAGGTGCTGGGAAACGGCGGCGGTGGACGGATCCACGACCAACTGCATGTTGCGGGCCGCCGGTGCACCCGTGGCGCGCAGGCGCAGCAGGTCCTCGACCAGTAGCCCCGCGAGTACGGCGGCCGTGGGGGGTCCGGGCCACGGGACGGGCGGCAGCGCGTTGGCGTTGGTCGTTTCGTCCGCGCGAGCCTGGTCCAAGTAGGCCCAATGCGCGGCCAGTTCGTCGGGCAGATCGGCCGCGGCGAGGATGCGGCCGCGGGTATCGGCGTACCCGACGGTGGATCCCGGGACGGAGAGGGGGCCGAGGGCGAAGCGCAGCCCCTCGGCGTGGCAGCGGTGCCAGGTGGTGGAGTGTGTCCCGCACCAGGCGTCGATCTGCTGCCAGTGCGCGTCTGGCAGCCAACCCGCGCAGGAGACGACGGCGTCGGCGACGCGTACCGCTTCCTCGTCGAGAGGGCCCGTGCTCACGTGCATGGTGGGCGCGAGGAGAGCCGCGACCGCGTGCGCGACCGGGTTGTCGCCCTCGACGTGGACTCTCCACGGCGAGGCGTTCGCGTCGTCGGCCTGCCCATCGGCGGCGGCGGTGAGGACGCCGTGCGAGTGGAGCTCTGCGAGTAGGGCGAGGCCGGTCTCGTCGGCCGCGGCAGGGTCGGTAGCGCCGTAGATGTGCTTCTGGGCGGCGGACAGCAGCTCGTGCGGACCGCGGATGCGGGTGAAGCGCCCGTCCGGCGAGCTGTGCCGCCAGCTTCCGTCGGGGCCCGGGTACAGGTGGTGCCCGGGGGTGATGCGGTCCATGGGGAGTGCCTTCCTCGGTGGTGCGGTGCCGTTCCGTCGATGGGTGCCGTCACCCGTGGCCGGGGCCACGGGCGACGGCGTCGTGCGGGTCAGGCACCGGAGGCCGGCGCTGCCCCGCTCAGCGACTGCTCAGGCAGTCCAGGCGAACGGGTTGTGCACGAGGGCGTTGGTGCCGGGGCCCTGCGGCGCGGCGAGGGAACCGTCCGCCGCCAGCTCCTCGAAGGCGAACGGGTTGTGCACGAGGGCGTTGGTGCCCGGGCCCTGGGGTGCGGCCAGCGAACCGTTGGCCTGGAGCTCTTCGAAAGCGAGCGACTGCATGGGTCCTCCATCGATAAATGAAAACGGTTGTCGTTTTCGTCAACGACCCAGAGATTAAGCACAACGACTGGGCTGCGCAAGCCCCGCCCGAAACCCGGACGGCGGCGCAGGGCTCGGCGCCGCCGTGTCGCGCTGCTGGAGATTTGCGAGGGCAAGGGTGCTGGCGACCGCGGTGACAAGGGGAGGGCGGAACACTCCGAGGTACGCGGCGCGGACGGAACCGGGCCATTGCCAGCAAGCGGTTCGACGAGGCGCTGCGCGAGCACGCGCGCGAGGTGCGGCGGCGGGCCGGGAAGCTTGTTGCGGCGCAGGCTTGACATAGCGAACGCAATTGACGGGAGGCTGTTCGCTTCATCGGCCTGAGGGGGAGTGCCACGAGGGCCTCCACCCTGCGCGGCGGCCGGCCGGACCCGGGACCCAGGGTGCCGTCAGCCGCCGCGCGTGCGGTGGGAGAGGGGACGCGCAGCGATGCGTCATCCCCTGTGCGTCATCCCCCGCGTGTCATGTCCCCGGAGTTCAGCATGATCTTGCGAGGAACCCCGGGCCTTTAGGCCCGGGGGGAATCGCATCCTGGGGCCGGAGGCGCGGAGCGCCGGAGTGCTTTGCGTCTCCGTCTTGACGGTCAGTCGGGTCGCTTCTGGTTCTCGGTGTACTCCTTGATGATGCTCAGCGGTGTGCCGCCGCAGGACGAGGCGAAGTAGGACGGCGACCAGAAGTGGGCGCCCCACAGGTACTTGCGGATGTGTCCGGGGAACTCCTGGCGGAGCCGGCGTGCGGAGACTCCCTTGAGGGAGCCGGCCAGTCGGGACAGGGCGACTTTCGGCGGGTAGTGGACGAGCAGGTGCACGTGATCGCGTTCGCCGTTGAACTCGACCAGTTCGGTTTCGAAGTCCGCGCATACCGAGCGCATGACCTCTTCGCAGCGCTCAAGGATCTCGTCGGTGAAGGGCCCGCGCCGATACCTGGGCGTGAAGACCAAGTGGGCGTGAAGGGTATGGACGACGCTACGACCCCTGCGGATATTGGGGTTTGGCCCCCATCGTGGTGACATAGATCAATGCTACGATCGACGGTATGAAGATCGTGACGCAGGTGAAGCTGATGCCGGAGGCCGACCAGGCCGCCGCGCTGCGCTCCACCCTGCGCACAGTCAACGAGGCTGCCGACTGGGTGTCGGCGGTCGCGTTCGAGCACGGTGTTCCACGTGAGTACGAGCTGCGAAAGCACACCTACGCCGAGCTGAAGGCGCGGGGGCTGGGGGCGCAGGCCGCCCAGCACGTCATCAAGAAGACCCGCGACGCCTACACCACGCTCAAGGCCAACATCAAGGCCGGGAACCTGGGCAAGCCCGGGTCGAAGCGCCGGGTCAAGGCGGAGTCGAAGCCGGTCACGTTCCGGCCCGAGGCGGCACAGCCGTACGACGACCGGTGCCTGTCCTGGCAGTACGACGCCGGGACGGTGTCGATCTGGACGGTGGCCGGGCGGCTGAAGAACGTCCGCTTCGTCTGCTCGGCGGACGCGCTGAAGATGCTGCGCGAGCACCGCAAGGGCGAGTCCGACCTGATCGAACGCAACGGCGTGTTCTACCTGATCGCGGTCTGCGACATCCCCGAGCCGGAACTGTACGAGCCGGACGGCTTCGTCGGCGTGGACCTCGGGATCGTCAACATCGCCACCACCTCCACCGGCTACCGTGCCGCCGGCCGGGGGCTGAACCGGCACCGCGCCCGGCAGCTCGAACTGCGCCGCAAGCTCCAGGCCAAGGGCACCAAGTCCGCGAAGCGTCTCCTTAAGAGGCGCTCGCGCAAGGAAGCCCGGCACACCGCCAACATCAGCCACGTCATCTCGAAGACCATCGTCACCACCGCTGAACGCACCGGCTCCGGTATCGCCCTGGAAGACCTCACGGGCATCCGCAGCCGGGTACGGCTCCGCAAGGACCAGCGGACCCCCTTGCACTCGTGGAGCTTCCACCAACTCGGCGCCTTCGTGGAATACAAGGCGCGCCGGGCCGGGGTGCCGCTGGTGTACGTCGATCCGGCGTACACCAGCCGGCAATGCTCCGAGTGCGGCCACATCGACCGGCGCAACCGCCAGTCACAAGCGACGTTCGCATGCCGGGCCTGCGGGTTTTTGGCGAACGCGGACGACAACGCGTCCCACAACATCGCCCGCAAGGGCGCAACCGTGTGGACCGCGGGGCGTGAGTCACGCGTCCCAGACACCCCCTAACGGGGTGTCAGGACGGAGGAGCCCACCCAGCAGCCAGCTGGGCGCTACCTCCAAGCCCGGTCCTTTAGGGCCGGGTCAAGTTGACCCGAGCAGTGCCATGTCCGCACGGGCTCGCCGGGTACCGGCTCGGCCTTGGCCGTGATGCGACGGTGTCGGGCACTCCCGGTCGGCCGAAGGCGTCTGCGCATCCGTCAGGAGCGCGATGAGCGAAGTACGGGCACGGGCCACGCGGGAGCGGACCGTACCGATCG
The DNA here is from genome assembly GCF_057834465.1 of Streptomyces sp. GL_140. NCBI lineage: Bacteria > Bacillati > Actinomycetota > Actinomycetes > Kitasatosporales > Streptomycetaceae > Streptomyces > Streptomyces sp. GL_140. The sequence continues at coordinate 305,985 of NZ_CM174404.1, read as the reverse complement.
GGCAGCCGATGGCTTCGGCCGCCTCGTTGTAGCTCAGGCCCAGGAGCTGGGTGAGGACGAAGGCCTCGCGGCGCTCGGAGGCGATGGCCGTCAGGAGTTCGGCGAGGGCGATGCCGTCCTCGAACCCCGGGACGTCGTACGGCTGGGCCTGCTCGGCGGCGGTCTGCCAGTCGTGGCGGTCCGACAGCCTGGGACGGGCGGCGGACCGGCGGATGCTGTCCACGACGGTGCGGCGGGCGATGGACAGCAGCCAGGTGCGCGCGGAGGAGCGGCCCTCGAAGCGGCGAAGGGCGGGCAGGGCGCGGAGGAAGACATCCTGGGTGAGGTCGTCGGCGGCTTGGGGGTCGGCGCTGAGGAAGGCCACGTACCGCCAGACGTCGCGCTGGAGGGCGCGTACGAACCGGTCGGCCTTCTCGGGGTCGCCGTCGCGCGCGGCGAGCGCGAGTTGCGTCACGGCTTCGTCGCCGCCGGGGGTGTGCCTGGCCGACTTCGGCTCGGCGGGATTCTGGCGGGTGATCAGGGCAGGGGTCATCGCCACGAGGTCCTTACGCGTGTGGTGTCCGGCCTCGCATTCGGCGGGCCGGTGAGGTGTGTACGGCCTGCCGGAGGGCATGACCGATGCCCGACGCGCGAAAGGGATCACCTGCGCACGCTCGGGGAGCCGGCTGTCAGATGACAGCGGTTCCCGCGGGCGGACCCCGTGAGGTGATGAAGTTGATCAGGAAGAGCCGCCGCAGCGGGCTGTCACGCTCGCGGCGAGCGCGCGGTGGTGGCCGGTGCGGCACGCGCGACGGGGTGAGGATCAGCCGCAAAGGTGTCCGGAGCCAGGCCGCGAAGGCGCGTAGGAGCTGGAAGGCGGCCTGTTCGCCGTAGGCGAGCCAGATTCCGGCGATAACGGCGGCCAGCAGGTGCGCCGCCAGCATTCCGGACGGTGACATCGACATGCCGGCCATGGCGGCCATGGTGTCCGCGTCCGGCACGGTCGCGGTCGCCGCGGCGTCCGGCATGCCGTGAAGGGCATGGTGGGCGTGAGCACTAGCGTCGGTCAGTGGCGTCGTTGCGGGTAATGGCTGGTGCGCCATGCCGCCGAGGTAGCCGTCATCGACCGGACGTGCGGCCTTGGGCGGGGACGGGTTCGTGTCCTCGCACGTGAGGTACCGCGCCCACTGCCGTGCGAACGACCGTCCCGGCGGGGGTGGTCGGCCGAGGGACTCGACCAGGGAGAACCCGGCGTGGAGTGCGGCCTGGGTGGCGATCGCCACCGTGGTGACGGCGAGGAGCCCGCGCTCGGTGCGGGCGAGGGGCCAGGCGAAGCCGGCTGCGCTCACGAGCGCGGCGCCAACTGCCCATCCAGGCACGGGATTTCCCGACATGAGCAGGTGGCCGACGGTCGCGAGCAGCACGCAAACGGCTGCGAACATCGCAGCCCGTAAGGCTCGGGAACAGTGGCCTGGTGTCATGGCGGGCTCATCCTTGCACCCTCATGGCGAGCCGTGCACCGGGGTGCGCACTATGTGAGTGGTTCCCGTCCGGATCCCGCTGCGGACCGGAAAGTGTGGCGTGGGTCACGGAGATGTGGGGGAACCGGCCGGGGCGTCCGTCCGACTGACTTCGCGTCCAGCAGTTGCGACGGGCCTCGGAAGGAGACGCTTTTGCGGGCGGAGGAAGCGGCGAGTTCGTCGGCCGAGGAAGCGGCGAGAGCTGCGCCCGAAGGAACGCAATACCCGGCAGGCGGACAGCTCACCGGACTCCTGACCGCCGCCATGGCCTTCTCCATGCTCCAGCTGTTCCTGCTCGGCGCGCTGGGGCCACGTCTCGTGGGCGAGTTGGACATCTCGCCCGTGGTGCTGGGGCTGACGACCACGATCGGCTTCGGTACGGCCGCCCTTCTCTCGCCGGCGGGCGGCCGGATCGTGGACCGGGCCGGTCCGCGGCGCTCACTGGTGGCGCTGCTCCTGATCTCCGCGGTGGCGCTCGCGCTGATCGGGGCAGCTCCCGGCGCCGGGCTGCTGCTGGGTGCGGTCGCGCTGGGCGGGGTGCCGCAAGCGCTGGCCAATCCGGCGACCAACAAGGCGATCCTCGCCGCAGTACCCCCTGCCCGCCGGGGTGCGGTCACCGGAATGAAGCAGTCCGGTGTCCAGCTGGGAGCCTTCGCGGCGGGACTGCCGCTCGCGGCCCTCGCCTCGGGGCTGGGCTGGCGAGGGGCGGTATGGACGGCGGCCGGTGCGGCGCTACTGACCGGGCTGTGGGCGTTGCGTGTCCTGCCCGCCGACCCACTCTGGACGTCCGGTGGCTCCCGTACCTCGTTCGTCCCGCGTGGGGCGGTCGCGTGGCTCGCGGTGTTCTCGCTGTTCCTGGGCTCCGGCATCGCCTCCGTGAACACGTATCTCGCGCTGTTCGGCGTACGGGAGTTGGGCTTGGGTCCGACGGCGGCCGCGGCACTGATCGCGGTGCTCGGCCTGACCGGGATCGTCGGCCGGGTGGGCTGGTCGAAGGCCGCGCGGCCCGGCCGGGCCGAGTGGCTTCCGGGATGGCTCGCGTGCGGGGCGCTGGGCGCGGCCGTGCTGCTGGCGGCCTCGGTGGCCGTGGGTCCCCTGGTGTGGGCCGGTGCCGTTGCGGTGGGGGTGTTCGCCGTCTCCGGCAACGCGGTCACGATGGTGCTGGTCATGCAGCGGGCCGCGCCCGGTCGGGCCGGACAGGACTCCTCGCTGGCCGCGGCGGGGTTCTTCGCCGGGTTTGCCGTGGGGCCGCCGCTGTTCGGGCTGTTGGTCTCCGGCGGACGGTACGTGGCGGGCTGGCTGATGGTGGCGGCGGAGTTCGCGGTGGCGGGCGCGGTCGCGTTCGCCTGGGCGGTGCGCGACCGTCGGGACCGTGCGGCGCGGTGCGCGTGAGCGGCGAGGACTGGGCCGACCGAGCCCTGGCGGCACTGATGGAACGTGTCGGGACGACCGGGTCGCAAGTGGGCACCCGTTTCCCCCTCTACGCCGACCCCGAGCGCGGCACGTGGATCACGACGGGACGCGGTTCGTGGGCAGGCGGGTTCTGGGCCGGACTGCTGTGGCTGCGGGCCCAGTACACAGGCACCGAAGCCGATCGCGCGGCGGCAAGGCAGTGCACGGCCCGACTGGCACCCTGGGTGGACGCCGATACTGCGACCCGGGGCCTCATCCTCTGGTACGGAACCGCCTTGGCAGTGGACGACCGCGAGGCCGAGGCGATCAGGGGGGCCGCTGCCGCTTCCTGCCTGGCGGCCCATGACCGCACGCTCGGCTTCGTGCCCTGGGGCGACGCCTTCGGCGGGCCCCGCCTGCTGGCCCGGGCGGACGCCGTTCCCGGGATGCTGTCCTTGTTGGCCGGGGCGGGGGAGCGCGGAGCGGCTGCCGCGGCGGCGCACCTGCACCTGCACCTCGACCTCTGCCTCGGCGGACTCCCGCAGGGCCGGTGGCCGACGCCCGCCTGGCAGTTCGGCGGGCAGCAGCGGTGGCAGCCCCTCGACGACCCGCCGCCGGGGTGGAGCAGGGGGCGGGCCTGGCTGCTGCTGGCCGTGGCCGAGGCCCTGCTCCGTCCCGAGCTCGCGCGACACCGGCCGGACCGACTCGCCGCGGCCGCCGGACAGCTCCTGGAGCACGGGGGATTCCTGACGGGCTCGCTGATCCCGCCCGTCGGGGCCGAGCAGCCCGACGGCCCGATCGACACCTCCGCCGCCGCCATCACCGCGGTGGCCCTGTTGAAGCTCAGCCGCCTGCCCGGGCCCCGGGCGCGACACTGCGGGCACCGGGCCGTGGCGATCCTGAGCCGACTGGCCGAGAGCCACCTCACCGACGGGGACACGGACAGGGCTCCGGCGGGAATGCTGGTCGACGGCTGCTACGACGCGGGCAAGGGCCTGGCCGTACGGCACGAACTCATCTGGGGGACCTTCTTCCTGACGCTGGCGCTCGCTTCCCTGAAGGGCTTCGTCGACATCACCCGCGTATAGGGGGCGCGCCGTAGCCGCGCAGGATGCGGCGTGCCACGGAGGTGATGTGGAGTTCGTCGGGGCCGTCGAGGATCCTGGCGGCGCGGCCGCTGCGGAACAGCGCGGGCAGCGGGGTGTCCGGGCCCAGCCCGGCGGCGCCGTGGACCTGGATGGCGGAGTCCGTGACCTGCTGGAGCATCCGCGCGGCGGCGACCTTGGCGAGGCCGACCTCGACGTGGGCGTCCTGCCCGGCCTCGATCAGGGCCACGGCCTCGTGGACCAGCGGGCGGGTCGTGCGCAGGGCGAGCAGGGCGTCGAAGACGTGCTGCTGGACCAGCTGGTGGTCGGCGAGCGGCCCGCGGGATCCGCTCCGGGTGGCCGCCCGCTCGCACATGAGGTCGAAGGCGCGCCGGGCCTGGCCGAGCCAGCGCAGGCAGCGCAGCGTCCGCCCCAGCTGCAGCCGCTCCCCGGCGATGGCCAACGCCTGACCCGTCTCGCCCAGCAGGTGCTCGGCAGGCACCGGAACCCGGTCGAGGGCTATCTCGTACTGGCCGGACGAACCGAACACCGGCAGTTCTCGGACGACGCGGAAGCCGGGGGAGCCGGTCGGCACCAGGAGCAGGGACAGCCCCTCGCGGTCGCCGGGGGAACCGCCGGTGCGGGCCAGAACGGTGACCAGGTCGGCGTCGGCGGCTCCCGAGGTGAACCACTTGCAGCCGGTGACGATCCAGCCGCCGTCCGCCCGGCGTTCGGCCCGGGTGGCGGTTTGGAAGGGGTCGGTGCCGGGCGCACCGGGCTCGGTCATCGCGTAGCAGGCGCGGATCTCTCCGGCGACCAGGCGCGGGAGGTACTCCTCGCGGATCCGGCTCTCGCCGTGGCGGGCGAGCATCGTGACATCGAGGAGGGGAGCGGAGCCGAGAGCGGCGGGTCCGTGATCGCTGGCGCCCTCGGCCTCGGCCAGTGCGGCGTACGCCCCCAACGTCAGGCCCCCGCCGCCCAGTTCCACCGGAAGGGGCAGCGCCCACAATCCCTCCTCGCGGGCCCGGTCGCGCAGTTCCCCCAGGGCGGCCGTCGCCGCGGGCCCTCCCGCGTTCAGTACCGGTTCGTACGGGATCACCCGGTCCCGTACGAACCGGGCGACGGCTTCGCCCAACCCGGCCCCGTGCGGGTCCTGTTGTACGTGCCCGTTGTCGGGTGCACCTGGGTCTGCCACTGCATTCCTCCAGTTTTCCGGGAACCCGTGGGAACGGCTGTCCGACTGTCTGTCCGTGGAACTGGTCGGGCGCGCACGCTCCCGGGTTCCCGGGATCCGGAAACGTCCCGGCGCGGCAACCGCCGCTCCAGGAGAGGAGAGGAGAGGCATGGCGTCACCAGCAACCACGCAGACGGTCAGGCCGCTCGACACACTGCGCTTCGAGGCCTCGGGTCCGCCGCAGATCACGGGCGTCGTGGCGGACCGCCTCCGGCTGCTCGGCGCACAGGGACAGGACGCCGGGCACGACGGCTCGGCCGACGGGCACGTCACGCTCACCGGAGCGGGATTCGATCCGGTCCACGCGACCACCGGCTGGGGCCGGCCGAAGGGCGGCCTCGTCGACGAGGCCACCGTGCAGGCCGCCACCGGCGTCATGGCCGTTCACGGCCGGCGTGACGGCAGCCCGCGCGGCCTGGCCGCCGACTGCACGGCCACCGCCACCGCCGTACTCACCGTCCAGGGCCTCCTCGCCGGCCTGATCGGCTCGGCCAGGGGCATCCAGCCGCGGCAGATCGCCACGAGCGCGGAGCGGGCCGGGCTGCTCGCCGTCTCCCAGTACCTCGCCGCCGCGGGAGCCGACGAGGGGGAGGCGGCCGATCTCGCGCCCGGAGGCCCGCCCTTCACCTCCGCCGAGGGAACCCTTTTCGAGCTGGAGACCCTCGAACCCGGGTCCTGGGCCGCGTTCTGGAAGGCCCTCGAAGCACCTGCCGACGCGATGCGGACCGGGTGGCGGCCCTTCCAGTTCCGGTACGCCACCGCCTGCGCCCCCTTCCCGGCGGCCCTGCACGCGGTCACCCGCGCCCACTCCCTCGAGCGGATCCGGCAGGCTGCGGCACTCTCCGGCGCGGAGGTCTGCGTACTGCGCACACTGGCCGAGCGGGCCGCCGAGCACGACGGCGCCGCACCGTGGTCCCTGCACCTCCTCGAACCCGCCGCCAAGCCCGCAGTAACGATTCCTCCGGCCGGTCGTCCGCTGGCCGGGCTCACCGTGCTGGAGGCGGGACGCCGCATCCAAGCCCCGCTCGCCGCACACCTGTTGGGACTGCTCGGAGCCGAAGTCGTACGGATCGAGCCGCCGGGCGGGGACCCGCTGCGCGGCATGCCGCCGACCTGCTCGGGGGTCTCGGCCCGCTGGCTCGCCCTCAACCGGGGCAAGAAGGCCGTGGAGATCGACATCAAGGCGGAGGCGGACCGGCGCCGACTGCGGGAGATGGCGGCCGAAGCCGACGTCTTCCTCCACAACTGGGCCCCCGGCAAGGCCGGGCAACTCGGCCTGGACGCCGACGATCTGGCCCGCGTGAATCCGGGCCTGGTCTACGCGTACACCAGCGGCTGGGCCGACCGCCTGCCCGATGCCCCCATGGGCACGGACTTCATGGTCCAGGCCCGCACCGGCGTCGGTGAAGCCGTGCGGCCCGATGGCGAACCGCCCGCCCCGTCCCTGATGACCCTGCTCGACGTCCTCGGCGGACTGACCGGAGCCGAGGCCGTGCTGGCCGGTCTCCTGCTGCGGGAGCGCACCGGGCACGGCGTGCGCGTGGACTCCTCCCTGCTCGGCGCGGCCGACACCCTGACCGCCCCGGCCCTGCGCCGCGCTGCCCGAGGCGAGAACCCGAGGAGCCCCGCCGGATTCCGCCGCCCACTGCCCACGGCCGACGGCTGGATCGCGCCCACCGACAGGTGCGCGACAGCCGTCGCCGCCTACGACCTGAGCCAACTCACCACCCCGCAGGCCCTTTCCCTCCTGCGCGACCACGGGCTGACCGCCACCGCCGCCACCGCCGACCTGGCCGATCTCCACCACGACGCGCGCTTCGCCGGCTCGATCAGCCGCGACGCCCATGGTGCCCCCGCCGTTGCCGACCCCTGGAGCTTCAGATGACCGTCGTCCTGCACGACCTGCTGCCCGCCCGGCTCCGCCGCTCCTGGGTGGTCGACGGCACCTGCCCCGACCTCGACCTCTACAGCCTCTTCCGGGCACGCCAGATCGCGAACCTGCACGCCACCGCCGTCCTCGACGCCAAGGGCAAGCTCTGCTACACCGCCCTGGACCGCAAGGTGCGATGTCTGGCCGCCGGCCTGCGCGACCTCGGCATAGGCCCGGGCGACGTGGTCGGCATCCAGCTCCCCAACACCCGCATCGCCGTCATCGCCGACCTCGCCATCGCCGCCCTCGGCGCGATCGCCCTGCCCTTCCCCGTCGGCCGCGGCAGCCAGGAAGCCGAGTGCCTGCTGCGCCGCGCCGAGGCCGTCGCCGTGATCGCCGCGATCGAACACCGGGGCACCCACCACGCCGCCGATCTGCAGACCCTGGCACCGACCCTCCCCGCGCTGGCGCACGTGATCGCCGCCGGGCCCGGCACCCCGCCCGAGGGAACCGTGGCGCTGTCCGCATTGGTGCGCTCGGACGCGACGACCTTCGTCCCCGCCCGTCCCGACCCCGACAGCGCCGCCCGCATCCTCGTCTCCTCGGGCTCCGAGGCCGAGCCGAAGATGATCGCCTACTCCCACAACGCCCTCGCCGGCGGCCGGGGCAACTTCCTCGCCTCCCTCATGCCGGACGGAAAGCCACCGCGCTGCCTGTTCCTCGTCCCGTTCGCCTCCGCCTTCGGCTCCTACGGCACCGCCGTGACCGTGGCCCGGCACGGAGGCACCCTCGTCCTGCTCGACCACTTCACCCCCGAAGCCGCCCTGGCAGCCGTACGGGAGCACGAGCCCACCCACATCCTGGGCGTGCCGACCATGGTGCGCATGATGCTCGACCGGCTCGACCGGCTCGACGGCGACGGAGGCGACCTGCCCGTCCCCACCGCCCTGGTCCTGGGCGGTGCGCCGCTGGACGAGACCACCGCGAAGGACGCCGCCCGCGCCTTCGGCTGTCCCGTCGTCAACCTCTACGGATCCGCCGACGGGGTCAACTGCCACACGGGCCTGGCACACCAGGTGCCGCCCACGGACAGCGCCGGTGTGGTCGCGGGTCACCCCGACCCCCGTGTCGCGGAGATCCGCATCGCCGACCCGGACACCCACGCACCGCTTCCCGACGGCAGCATCGGGGAGATCATCTCGCGCGGCCCGATGACCCCGCTGTGCTACGTGGCCTCGCCCGACCTCGACGCCCGCTACCGCACCCCCGACGGCTGGGTCCGCACCGGAGACCTCGGCCTCCTCGACGGGGAAGGCACCCTGCACCTCGTCGGCCGCCTCAAGGACATCGTCATCCGGGGCGGCGCCAACATCAGCCCGGCCGAGGTGGAACGCGAGCTGGCCTCCCACCCGCTGGTCCGCGACGTGGTGTGCGTGGGCGTACCCGACCCGGTCATGGGGGAGCGGCTGGCCGCCTGCATCGTGCCCCGCACGGCCGAGGTCCCCGTACCGGGAGAACTCGGCCTGGGAGAACTCGGCGCCCATCTGACGTCACGCGGCCTGGAGCAGCGCAAACACCCCGAGCGCCTGCTGCTGATGGCCGAACTCCCTTTGACCCCGGCGGGCAAGCCCGACCGTGCCGCCCTGCGCGAGCGCCTCTCCGAGCCCGAAGGGCTCCACCACCCGGACCCGGCCCCACTCGCACAGGCCGGATGACGCGTGGGCCCGGGCAGCTCGTCGCTGCCCGGGCCCATGGATCACGGTGCTACGGCATGCCCCGCGACGCCTGGATCACGAGGCCATGGCCTTCTTGAGCTCGGCCGCCGCGTTGCGGTAGACGGGCAGCAGGTCGAGGCCCTCACTCGGGTAGTTGACGATCTGCAGCTGCTTCGCGCCGGAGTCCGGGAGCACGGTGCCCGTCGACATGTGGGCGTTGTCCAGGACGAACGCCGGCTTCTTCGCGGACAGCTCGGCGAGCTGCGCCGGGGTGACGGCCTCGGGCCCGTAGGTACCCACGGGGGTGGCGCCCGCGAGCTTCGCGGCCCAGACGGTGAAGACCTGCGTCACGACGGAGGGGCTCTTGCCACCGGGCCAGGCGGCCTGGACGTCCTTGTTCAGCTTCGCGTACTCCGAGTCGAAGACGCTCTTCCACCTCGTGGCGGCGTCCGCCGTACCGAAGAGCGCACCCAGCTTGTCGACCTCGGCCTTGACCTTGTCGGGGTCGTTGTCGAGGCTCACCTCGACCAGCTTCGCCTTGGAGCCCGCGGCTTCCTTGATCTTCGCCGCGTACGGTTCGAACGGCGCGTAGAGCACGAAGTCGGCCTTGGCGACGGCGGCGAGGTCGGAGGGCTTCGGGTCGTAGTCGGGTGCGTGATGCACGGACCGCGGGACGATGACCTTGATGTCCTCGGCGCCGGCGGCCTTGGCGAAAGCGCCTTCCCAGGTGGTGGTCACGACCACGACGGGCTTCCCGCCGTGCGGGTGCGTGCCGTCGCGGCCGTCCGTTCCCGCGTCGGTCGACGCGTCGTTCCCGCAGGCGGCGGTCAGGAGCAGAGTCGTGCTCAGTGCGAGGAGGGAAATGGTGCGGACGCGGGTGCGCGCCATGAGCTGATTCTCCGTTCGGGTATGAAGTGCACGGCGAGGACGAGCGCCCCCGCCGTCAGGACGAGGACCGGGCCGGGCGGCCAGTCCAGCCACAGCGCCAGCAGGAACCCCGTCAGGTTGACGAAGACACCGATGCCGATGGCCCAGAGCGTGATCGACTTCAATGAGCTGCCCAGGCGACGGGCCGCGAGCGCGGGCAGCAGGGTCAGGGCGTCGACCAGGAGCGCGCCGGTCAGCTTGATCGCCCCGGCGACCGCGACGGCGACCAGTACGAGGAGGGCCGCGGTCAGCGCCCGCACCGGTACGCCCGAACACTGGGCGAGTTCGCGGTCGTAGAGCAGCAGGCCGATCTCGCGCCGCCGCCACCAGAACAGGCCCGGTACGGAGACGGCGAGTACGCCGAGCACGATCAGATCCGGCGTTCCGACCGACAGGATCGACCCCCAGAGCAGGGCGAAGGCACCGGAGGCGTTGACCCCCGTCACCGCGAGGAGCAGCAGCGCGGCCGCGATCGCCAGGCTCATCAGCAGCCCCATCGCGCCGGAAAGCCCGTCCGGGGTGCGGGCGAGCGGGGCGACGCCCGCACCGGCGACGGCGCAGGCTACGAGCGCGCACAGCATCGGGTCGAGACCGGTCAGCAGGCCGACCGCGATCCCGAACAGCGCGACGTGCATCATCGCGAAGCGCACCGGCATGATGTCGAGCCCGACGATGACCACCCCGACGACCGGCAGTCCGACCGGCGCGAGCAGCAGGGCGATTCCGGCCCGCTGCACGGGGACCAGCTGCAGGAGGGTGCCAAGATCGGCCGTGGCGAGGTTCTCTGTCATCGCCGTCATCGCCGGACTTCCCGCAGACGCCCGGCCGCCATCTCCAGCACCCGGTCGCACCGCTCGGCCAGGGTGCGGTCGTGGGTCACCACCACCAGCGTCACCGGCAGGGAGGTCAGGACGTCCGCAGCCTCGTCCTGTCCGTCGAAGTCGAGGGCGGCGGTCGGCTCGTCCGCCAACAGCACCTGGGCTCCGGCGGCGACGCATCCGATCGCCCTGGCCAGGTACATGCGCTGCAACTGGCCGCCGGAGAGGGTGTGCAGGGGGCGCCCGGTCAGCTCCGCGACACCGAGCCGGTCCGCCGCCTCGGCGGCGTCCGCGGGAGCGGTGCTGCTGGCCAGCAACTCGGAGCCGAGCAGCGGGAACCGGCCCGCCGCGGGCTTCTGCGGGATCCAGGCACAGGCCCTGCGCCGCCACGCCCACTCCGCCGGCGAGCCGGTGCCCCGTCCACCGACCGTGATCGAGCCCGTCACCTGCCGGTGGAGACCCAGCACGGCACGCAGGAGCGTGGTCTTGCCCGAACCGTTGGTCCCGGTCAGCGCCACGCGCTCGCCGGCCGCGATCTCCAGATCCACCTCGGCGACCGCCTCCACGCGGCCGTGCCGGCAGGCCACTTGGCGCATGTGCACATCCAACCCGCCCATTGCACCCACCTCGATCCTTACGTAGCAGCGGGAGCGCGAGAGGATGCCCAACCGTCGCCCACGCCGCAGTAGTCGGACAGCGGACGCCCCGGGTTCCCGAGGATCGCCCATCGGTTCGCGGACTTCCGCCGACGACCTGGATCAGGGAGCGTCGGTGACGCCGTAGCCCGCTTCGACGATCACCTGACGAATCAGACCGTCGTCGAGACGCACGGCTTCGACCGTGACGGCCTTCGCCCCGAGATCCACGAAGACGCGGCTCACCCCGGGAACAGCGGATACTTCTTTCGTGATGCGGCCGGCGCAGTGGCCACAGGACATGCCGGTCACCTGGTAGGTCTTCTCCGTCATTGCGTCACTTCCTGATGCGGATGGCGATGGGCCGGACGCCGTGGTCCGGCGAGCTCTCCCAAGTGGTCGCATCGAGAAGCGTTCTGGTTTCCGCAATTTCCGGATCGACGCCATCGAGGTCCCCGCCGCGGGCCGCGGACGCGAGGCGACGCCCCGGCCGCGCCACGCGACAGGCCACGACCGGCCGACTTTCCCGCACAGCTCAGAGCGCGATCGGTCGGTACTCCAGAGCCTCATTGATGATCTGCTCCGCAGATGAGTCCTGAAGGTTGTCGGAGGGGCGGAATACCAGGTCACTCACCCGGGGATGCGACACGTTCGCCTCCAGGAGCCGCAGATAGTAGACGCTCTCCGGGTCGGCCGTCAGGAGTCTGCGGACGATCTCGACGAGCTCGTCCCGAGTGATGTCCGCGATCACGGGGAGGGCCGGCCGGGCCGCCTCCCTCGCGAACTCCTCCAGGCTCCTGCTTCCGTCGTACTCGGCGAAGTCGAGGGCCACGTAGCCGTGACCGGTCATCGCGTTGAAGGCCTCGATCGCCTGACCTGCTCCCTCCGGACGGGCTTCCAGCAGCTCAGCGATCCGCTCCACCTCGGCGCACAGCTCGTCCAGCCGCTGCTGACTCACGGGCGGTGGCAACAACTCCGGTCTCAGGTCCACTGCCGCATTATGTCCGCCGACGCCGACACTCCTGCCCTGTCCGGCCCGCCGGAATCCGGCTCCCGCTACCGCCCGTTGTCCGCCAGTGCCGAGGGCGGAGCCTCGCGCTGGTGCGGGAACGGCGTCGGCGGTGCGGGCAGGGCTTCGTCCTGGTGGAGCGTAACGGTCCGCGTGGGGGCGGGGATCGAGATGCCCTCTTCCCGGAACCGCCGGTGCAGCCGCTTGATGAACTCGTGCTTGATCCGGTACTGGTCGCTGAACTCGCCGACGCCCAGGATCACCGTGAAGCCGATCCTGGAGTCCGCGAACGTGTGGAAGCGGACGGCCCCTTCATGGTCGGGCACCGCGCCGTTGATGTCGGCCATCACCCCGTCGACCACGTCGAGAGTCACCCGCTCGACGTGCTCCAGGTCGCTCTCGTAGCCCACTCCCACCTGGACGAGGATCGACAACTGCTGCTCGGGCTGAGTGAAGTTGGTCATGTTCGTCCGCGCGAGCCGCCCGTTGGGGATGATCACGAGGTTGTTCGACAGGTTTCGGACCACGGTGTTGCGCCAGTTGATGTCGACGACGTAGCCCTCCTCACCGCTCGTGAGGCGGATGTAGTCACCGGGCTGCACCGTCTTCGAGGCGAGGATGTGGACGCCGGCGAAGAGGTTGGCGAGGGTGTCCTGCAGGGCCAGCGCGACCGCCAGACCGCCCACCCTGAGGGCGGTGAGCAGGGGCGCGATGGACACGCCCACGGTTTCGAGAGCGACGAGCAGGCCCATCGCGAGCACCACGCCCCGCGTGATGTTGACGAAGATGGTGGCCGATCCTGCCACTCCGGTCCGTGTCTGGGCCACGGACTGGACGAGACCCGCGACGACCCGGGCCGCGCCGAGCGTGGCCATGAGGATCAGCAGGGCGGTCAGTGAGTGGGTCACCCAGCCGGAGAGGCGCGCAGTGAGGGGAAGGGTCGAGGCGGCCACGGCGGCACCCCCGATGACGGCCGCTCCCGGCGCGAAGGTGCGCAGCCCTTCGACGATGATGTCGTCCCCGCTCCACCGTGTCCGCAGCGCGTGCTTGCCCAGCCACCGTACGAGGGCACGCAGGAGGAGACCGGCCAGGGCGCCCGCGGCGAGCGCGATGCCGGCGACCAGCCAGTCGTGCAGGACGAGATCCCGGGTCAACGGACGACCTCCGCCCCTCGCCGGACCGGAGAAGCGGCGGCGGGAGCTGCCGCCCGCCGTATGAGGTGTGTCGTCACCTTGTCACCTGTCAGTTCGTCGTGCGGGAAGCCACGTTCGGACGCGCGTGCGCATCCGGAACGGGCTGCCATCCTGCCCCATGGGCACGGCGGCGCCGCAGGTGGGCCGGGTTTGCCGTCCGCCGTCCTGGCGCGCGGAGCGGAGGCCGCTCCGGGGCCCGGCAGGATTCAGACGTCCTCGCCCGGCCGCGTGCCCTCGCCCTAGCCCTCGCCCTCGGCTCGGGGCGGCTCGGCCGCCGCCGGGTCCAGGATGCGGTCGAGGAAGCTCCTGGTCCGTTCCTGCCGGGGATCGCCGATCACCTGCGCCGCCGGACCCTGCTCGACGATCACACCCCCGTCCATGAACACGACCCGATCCGCGACCTTGCGGGCGAAGCTCATCTCGTGGGTGACGACCATCATCGTCATGCCCTCGCTCGCCAGGACCCTCATCACCGCCAGCACCTCGCCGACCAGTTCGGGATCGAGCGCCGAGGTCGGCTCGTCGAAGAGCATCACCTCCGGTCCCATGGACAGGGCTCTGGCGATCGCCACCCGTTGCTGCTGGCCGCCGGACAGCTGGGCGGGGAAGGCCGCGGCCTTGTCGGAGAGGCCGACGCGTGCGAGGTTCTCGCGGGCCACGGCCGCGGCGCTGGTCTTGTCCCTGCGCAGGACCCGGCGCTGGGGCAGGGTGAGGTTCTCCGCGACGGTTACGTGAGGGAAGAGGTTGAACTGCTGGAAGACCATGCCGATGCGGCGGCGTACGGCGTCGATGTCCACGTCCAGGTCGGTGACCTCGGTGCCTCCGACGAAGACCCGTCCCTCGCTGGGTTCCTCCAGTAGGTTCACGCAGCGCAGTAGCGTCGACTTGCCCGAGCCGGACGGCCCGATGACACACACCACCTCGCCCCGCGCGATCTCCAAGTCGATGCCGCGAAGCACGTGGTTGTCGCCGAAGGACTTGTGCAGTCCGCGGATCTCGATCTCCGGGCCGTCCGTGGCCATCGCGTCCACCGCTTCCGTCTCCTGTGGCATCTCGTCCTCACGTGGCCTTGGCCGCGCGGGCTTCCAGCCGGCGCACCACGAAGCTCAGCGGCACGGTCACCAGGAGGTAGCACAGGCCCGCGACCAGGATCGGGGTGGAGTTGGCGCTCTGACTGGCGAGGTCCCGTCCGAACTTGGTCAGTTCCCGCTCCTGCAATGTCACACCGAGGAACAGGACGAGCGAGGAGTCCTTGAACAGCAGGACCAGTTCGTTCGTGAGCGGCGGGATGACGATGCGGAAGGCCTGTGGAATGACGATCGAGACCATGGCGCGGGCGTGAGAGAAGCCCAGCGAGCGGGCCGCTTCCAACTGCCCCTTGGGGACCGCCTGGATGCCGGCCCGAATCGTTTCCGCCATGTAGGCGGCGGCCACCAGGCCGAGGCCGAGTGCGACCTTGCCGTACGTGCCGCCGGGGATCGCGGTACCGGGGAACGCCAGTGGCACCGCCACGCCGACGAAGATGAAGATCAGCAGGGCCGGGAGGCCCCGGAACAGTTCGATGTAGACGCCGGCGACCCACCGGTAGGGGGCCACCGAGGACAGCCGCATCATGGCGACGACCAGGCCGAGGACCAGGCCGAGGAGGAACCCCGACATCGTGTAGACCACCGTGTTGCGCAGGGCCGTGGTGATGATCTCCGGGAAGAGCCGCAGCGCCAGGTCCTTCTGGGCGAACTGGTTCTGCAGCCGGCCCCAGTCGGCGGTCACGCCGATCAGCACCAGCACGGCACCGAAGAGCGCGTACTGCACGCCCTGCGAAACGCGCCGACGCTGACGGCGGGTCAGCCGAGAGGTCACGGCGCGGCCTGGGGCAGCGGGCCGATCCACTGCTCGTAGATCTTCTTGTAGGTGCCGTCGGCCTTGGCGTCGGTGATCGCCTTGTCGATCGCGGCCACGAGCGCGGTGTTGCCCTTCTTCACCGAGAAGCCGTACTTCTCGCCCGTGTCGATGTTCTGCGCGAGGGCGAACTCGGCCGCGTTCTTGGGGTCCTTGAGCCAGCCCTGGACGACCGGGTAGTCGATGACGACGGCGTCGACCTGACCGGTGCGCAGTCCGTTGATCACCGCGTCGGAGCTCTCGAAGGCGACGGGGTCGAACCCCTGGCCCTTGGCGTAGCTCTCGCCGGTGGTCTCGGCCTGCGCGCCCAGCTTCTTCGACTTCGCCTTGAGATCGGCCAGCGAGGTGACGCCGCTCTTCTTGGTCACGAGCAGCGCCTGGGTGGCGTCGAAGTAGGGCACGGAGAAGTCGACGTTCTTCTTGCGCTCGTCGGTGATCGTCATGCCGGCCGCCGCGAGGTCGCACTCGCCGGAGTTCAGGAAGGCCCCGGTCTTGAAGTTCTCGAAGGGCGTGTCGAGGATCTTCTGCTCGACCTTGAGACGGCTCGCCACCAGGTCGACCAGGGCCACATCGAAACCGACGACCTTGCCGTCCTTCTCGAACTGGAATGGCGGGTACGGCAGGTGGGTGCAGGTCGTCAGCTTGCCCTTCTCGACGACCGGCACTCCGCCGGCCGCCTCACCCGGGCCGTCGCCGCCCGAGGAGCATCCCGAGAGGAGGAACGCACCCGCCGCGGCGGCTGAGGCCGCGACGCGGATACGGAGGCTGTTGCGGCGACTGCGGCTTCCTCTGGCCGTCCGGGACACGGTTGACCTCCACGAGTGCGGGGTGAGCGGCGATCACGGAACGCGACCGTCCGCCGAGATCGTAGGCCACGGGCGGCGCCCGCTGAGGGACCTTCGGCGATGCGTTCCGGGGACCCTGGCGCAATCCGCGAGGATCCGGCCATGATCCCGTCCGGGGTTGGTCTGATCGGTCGGATCTTCCGGTGGGTCGTGCCGGGACGTTCCGGGGCGGTCACGGATCCGAGGTTATGAAGGAAATCGGATGACAGTTTCGTCATCCGACCATCCATGAGTATCGATCCTCGGGAGTCACATGGTGCGCCCCATCAGAGCAGCCCCTCTCGGCACGGCCACCGCGCTGGTCACCCTTCTCGCCTGCGCCTCCGTCGCGGCCGCCGCGATGGACACCGATTCCGCCCTCGACAGGGGCAAGGACCGGGTCATCACACTCACCGGCCGACTCGCGCAGCAGACGCGTTTCCCCGTCAACCCCGGCGGAGCCCCCGCCCAGGGCGATCGGACCGTCTTCCGCTCGGTCCACGCCGACACGATCGCCCCGGGCACCAGGCGCTTCACGATCGACCTCGACCGCTGACTGACCCCACGCCCCCACCCGGGTGAGAAGGCCGGCCCGTCCGCGGTCGGTGTCGAGGTCCGCTCAGGTCCTCCCCGGCGCGGGCGTACCGCGCGTTCAGGCCGCGCCGAGGAAGACGTACGCCGTCATCGGCGCGGCAACCGGCCCCGCACCCAGACGGGCCGTCACCTCCTCGATGACGGTGGCCCGGACGGACGGCCCGCCGCCGCGCTCCTCGACAGCTGCACGCACCGGCGTCCCGGTGAGGAACCCGATGGCGACGTCGGCCGCCGACGCGGCCCGGCCCTCCAACGTCAGCTCCTGCTCCTCCTCGACACCGAACCCCGCTGCCACCAGGTCGGCGGCCACCACTGCGGGGTCGGCATAGCCGTGCGGGACCGTTGGGAGGAACTGCGGAGAGTCGACCGGAAAGGCCCGCTCCAGCCCTGCCTGCACCGCGGCGTCGAAGGCGTGCGACCCGAGCGGACCCCAGGTGTTGAACAAGAACCGGCCGCCAGGGGCCAGCACCCGGCGGACCTCGGTGAAGGCCGCGACCCGGTCGGGGAAGAACATCACACCGAACTGGCAGACCACCAGATCGAAGCCTCCGTCCGGGAACGGCAGCCGCTGCGCGTCGGCCTGCCGCCACACCGCGCCCGGGGCCCGTGACGCCCCGAAGGCGACCATCGCCCCGTTCAGGTCCGTGGCAGTCACCTCGGCCGACGGCGCCGCCGCGAGCAGGAGGGACGTCAAAACACCGGTACCCGCAGCCAGTTCGAGGATCCGCCGAGGCCGGAGCGCCGCTGCCCGGGCAGCCAGGTCCTCGGCGAAGGGCCGGAAGAGCACTGGCACCAGGTACTGCTCGTAAGCCGCCGGCATGGACTCGGACCACCGCCGGTCGGCGTCGCTTCCCGTCACCTTCCCCACGGTAACGCCGCCCCGAGAACCCCCTGACGCGCCGCGCCGCCGCCCGCTAGTTGATGATTTCGGCGCGCTCATCCAGATGGATCGCGGCCAGCCGCTCTCGCCACATCTGGAGAGCTTCGGGTGTCTGTCGCGTCCAGTCGGTGACCTCAGCGACGATCCGGAGTGGTCCCCTGCTGCGGTAGGAGCGTGTGGGATTGCCGGGGAACTTCTTGTCGGTGACGTTCGGGTCGTTCTCGAACTCCCCGGTCGGTTCGACGAGATACACCCGCGGGGCCCCGTCGCCAGCGGCGAGTTCGGCGGCGAGTCCCGCGCCGTCGCGCAATGCGGTGAAGTAGATGTGGTTCATCACGATTTCGGGCCGGTAGTTGGAACGGAAGCCGGCGGTGAGGTGATCCCCGACCTTCAGCTCCGCCCTTGTGCCGTGAAAGAACGGCCCCTCGTCCAATACTTCGCTCATCTCTGCAGGCTATCAAACGAAGCTGTCGTGACGGCGACTCATCCAGGACGGTTCGGACGTCGTGATCAAAGCAGCCTCAGCGAATTTCAGACAGGCGGCATCAGATCGCTTTCGCTTATGGTGTAAGTCAGCGGGGGGTAGATGAAGTCCGTTTCGTTGTTCTCGCGGCGCCGTAGTTGATAAAACTCATGCCTCTGCTCGTCGTCGCCCGACGTCAGACGCACATCCTGTGGAAGGTATGCGTTTCCGTCGCGAAACCTGACGAAGGTTTTCGAGGTTCGAAATGTCACACCCAGCCATTGGTTGTCCACCGTCCGGCCAGGCGCGTCCAATATGATTTTGTGCTTGAGTCGCCGATTCGAGTCGACGGAGAACACGACGACACTGTTGTGGGCGAGGGGGATCTCGAACTTGGCGCCACCGGAACCCTTCTTGGCGCCACCGGAACCCTTTGATTCGAAGATCAGCTTCCTTGGCTGGCCCGCTTCGGGATGTTGGTAGCAGGAGAATACGGCGATATACGACCCGTTGGCCAGATCGAGGGCTTGGTCGGAATGGCTGCCCATGGTGGTGTAAGCGTTCGTGTAGCTCTCGATGAGGGCGTTGTTGAGCTCCACCGGAAGCGCCGCGCGTTCTTGAATGCGTCGCGCCAGCCGTTCGTGCACTGACCGGAAACGCTGCGTCGGGCTGTTGTACCGAGTGGTGGTGCGTACGAGGGGTACACCGTGCGCCTCGTCGATCCTGCTGAGCACGGCGCCTCGTCGGCCTTTTCCTACGTCTTCCAAAAGAGCCGACGCGGACAACTCGGCGAAGAGATTCTCCTCGGTGGGCAAAGAGTACGAGAGGATCTCATCCGAGATCCTAGATTCGGGGGGCAACGTAGTCTCCCGTGTTCATGCTGAAGTCAAATTTGTCGCCGTAGTCAATGAAGGACGAGGTCCTGTTCTCCTCGGCATACAACCTGCGCAGCTCGTCCATGCCGTCCGTTGTGGGTGGCCCCAGCTTCACCAGATCTCCGGCCACCTTCAGGAACGTTTGGCCGTCCTTGTGAACGGCCTCGGCGCTCGAGCAACGCACCACGTATCCCAGGCGGGTCGGGAGCAATTCGGCGTCCAACGTTGAGGGGCGGATCTCGTGCGCATACAGGCGGTTGGTGGACAGCGGCATGAAGAAAACGGAGCCGGGGTAAAGGGTCACCGTGAACTGCTGGGGGAGCGCAACCCCATCGCGTTCTTCGGACGCCTCCTTGAGGCGGAAGTGGAGCTTCGTCAGCCCGCTGGCACCCTTCACGCCGTAGTCGAAGGCGTCTTCGTCCAGAGGTTGCAGTTTTTCGAGCCGGTCGTAGAAGGTGCAGAAGGCCATGATCCCGTTGACGGGCATGTCTTTGGTCTTGTCGGCATGGGACGAGATCTTTGCCTTGGACTGCTTGCGCTCTGCCGTGGCCAGGGCGTTGTGGTAGATCTGAGCGAGGACATGATTCAGCGATGCCTGGTTCCGGAAGACGGAGGCGGCCTCGTGGTTCAGAGCCTCAACGATGTGCGTGTCGGTCGGGCGGAAGGTTTCGGTTGGCCCGGAGAAATTCGTGGAACACCGGAGTAGGCGGAAATGCAGTTCGCCGCTGATTTGCGTGACGGGCGTCAGGTAGATGCCGCTGCGATGGGCTGTTCCAGGCTTGGTGGACTCGGTCAGGGACTGGAACGCGTGCTCCGAACGGATCCGCTCGAAGTGGTCGGCGTCGAGTTCGAAGAAGCGGCGGTAGTACACGCCGACGCCGTGTACGAGGATGGGAACCCGGCCGGCATCGACGAGGGTCCAAGGATTGTCGACGTCCTCGTGGTAGCCGTGTGACAGCTCGCGGATGACGAATACCCGGGCAGCGGCATGGATTTGGCTGCGGCTGATCCTGGATATGTCGCCACACAGGTAGACGGTCTTCTGTGCGAGATTGATCGAACCGGAAGCAAGGTCCTCCGGTGTGACGGTGGACCCGAAGAAGTCCCTGATCAGATCGCTGTCTTGCAAGATTGGAGGCGCAACCAAGGTGTTGCTCGCGTCCTCGATGCAGGCTTCCGTCAGCTCTTCTCTGCACATCAAACGGTACCTGCCATTCGCGAACCTTGGTGGAGTATTCAAAATCGTGGACACGGCAACAGCCCGCACTCCTTCATGTGCGCTGCGAAGCACAACGAAAGGAGACGGGCCATTGAACCTTGATGCTCTCACGAGGGCTTGACTCACCGCCAGGACCTACCCGCCCGTACAGGATCGCCGAAGCTCCGGGACGGGTGCGCTTGACGACGCGTGGGTAGGGGCGGTGGCGGCGCGCTGGGTTGCAGTTTCGGCGCGCGGCAAGCGTGGCGAGGGCATCCGCCGTGATCGCTTCCCAGTGCTCAGGAGGGGAAGACCGCCGCCCCGGTGGCGGTGCGGCGGACGATTTTGAGGGTTCTGAGGAAACTGATCCGGTCCGGGTCGATGTCGGCGCCGGTTGCGGCCTGGTAGATCAGGGAGTTGATCGCGTAGTGGACCAGCAGGTAGGCCCAGATCTCCTGGTGGACCAGGTCCGGGCTATTGGACCAGTTCTCCGCCGTCGCGGTCAGGGACGTCGTACTCGACGATCCGCACCACATGGGCGGCGGCCGGGTCCGGCTTCGCGCCGGATTTCACGACGTTCAGTGGCTCTTCCCGCTGGCGGCCGCGCAGGGGGGGATCAACAAGGGCCGACAGATACGTACCGTCGGACAGGACCTTCAGGACCGGCAGGGCAGAGCACTGGCCAAGATCAGAGGTAGAAGCCTCGATCGGCCAGCAGCAACCAGTCGGTCGAGATCGAGGGCAGCAGCGTGGCCACCGTCGCCTTCTCGCTGCGGTTCCACGGCGGCAACCCTAGCCGCGCGATTGATGTGCCCCAGTACCTGGAAGTTTGCAGTCAGGGGGTTGCTGTCAAACGGTTCGGGCACAACCGGGAAGGATCACTGCTCCGACGACCCCGTGATGATCGCCAGGGGGATGCCCACGGCCATGAGCGCCACGCCGGCCAGGGCGAATCTGATGACGTATCCCCGTTCCTCCCTTTGGGTGCGGTGGAGATCGGCGAGCAGGTCGGTGCGGGGCAGCGGGTTGACGATCGTCGTGGCCATCCGGCGCTTCGTGACCGTCAGGCCCGCGGCGGTGGGGATCGCGGTGCCGCCGACGATCGTGAGGGGTGCGCCTTCCCGTACGAGCCGCTCCGAGAAGTCGAATTCCCGGCAGGGGAGCCGCCTGTAGTGGGTGTAGCCGGAGAGGCCCGTACCTGGGGCGGGAGATTCTTCCAGGCGGAGAAGAATCGACTGGCCTGCCCGTCCCAGGATTCGCGCAGCCTCGAGTCCTCGACCACGAGGTCGCTCACCTGCTCGTCCCGCAGGAGCGACGAATCGACCAGGAGGGCGCCCGTACCGTCCCGGAGGGCCGGCAGCGCCGAGGTGATCTGCCACACCACGTGGGTGGTCTGCCCGCCCTGGTCGCCCGGATCCACGGTCGCCAGCAGTTCCGCGTGGTACCAGACACAGGCCTCGCCGGAGAACGGCGCGATCAGCGGACCACCGGGACCGGGCGCCAGGAGTCCCTCGACGGCCTGTCTGCGGGCTCCGGCCCGCCACTGCGCGATCGGCTGCAGCGGTGTGCGCGAGACCAGCCGATGCCGGCGCCAGGCCCCCCAGGCCTCCAGCTCGAACACTCCGGCCACGACCAGAAACAGGAGTCCAAGAAACGCCACTATCCCGGCCAGAACCGTCAGACCAAACCCCCAGTTGACCGGTGACGGCGGCCGATCCTAGCGGCGGGCTCGTCACATGAGGAGACATGTTCACGGCCCTCTCCGCTCCGCACGGCACCCCCGTCAGGTGCGAGGCACCCGTCGCGTGGCCGTGGTGGACGCCGAGCCGGAGGGAGTCGTCACGGTGCAGTAGGAAGAGGTGGAGACTTCGGGGTCGCCCGTCCCCCGACCGCAGGCCCGGCCACGGTGCGGAGCTGTGGGGCGCGGCTTCCGATCACATGTGCGCCCGAGCCCCAGGCTTTGGGGCACCTGGCCTGGGACGGGGGCCCCGGCTACCCTCCATGGGTGGAACGCGCAGAGGTACTCAAGCGAGTGATCGGCATCCTCACCGAGGCCCAGGACATCCGGCGGGCCGTCGAGACCGGGCAGGAGGACGACGGCGGCGCAGACGGCGACGACCCGGCGCGCGGAGCGACGACGGCCCGGGTGGCCACGACGCTCCTGAACGAGATGCTGCCGTCGATCAGCGTCCCGGCCGACTCCACTCCCCAGCAGGTGGCGGCCCTGGTAGCCGAGGCCCTGGGCCCGGCCCTGCACACGATGGTTTCCGGATTCAGCCTGGCGTTCACCAGCCTCGCGATCGCCCACGATCACGGGCGTACGGACGTCACCGCCATCGAGGTCCTCCAAGAACTCGCCCTCGAGGTCGAGGCAGGAGCCTACGACGAGGGACCCTAGGCCCTGTCGTCAAAGTGCCGCGTCGGGATCCGTCAGTGCCTTGCCGGGCTGACCGAGGTGGTGGCGCGGTTGGCCTGCAGGCGCGTTGCCCGAAGAGGCGGTCAGGACACCATCGGAGCTGCGTCCACCTCGGTCAGCTTGACCGTGCACAGTCCGCCGCGTTCGCTCTTCACGTCCGTCACCTTGAGCTGAGTGCCCGGCGTGAGGATGTACTCCTCCTCGCCGGTGAAGGCGGAGAAGCCCCTGATCCCGACGGCGTGGGCGGGCGTCACCTCGAAGAGCGTCCGCTTGCCGCGGCTCCCCAGGAAGGACCGGGCCACCTTCAGCTCGGAGGTGCACGACGAGACGCCCCACCAGGTGACCGTCTGGCCCACCGGGTACTGCGCCCGCAGGTCCAGCGACACACCGCGCCACAGGGGCTGCGTGTGCGCGGGTAGCCCCGACACCGCGGAGAAGAGCAGCCGCAGGTACGGCAGGTAGGGCGTGACCCTGGTGCGGTCCGCGGATCGAAGGACCGCGTTGATCTCGCGGTAGAAGGCGGACTCGCAGGTGTAGAGGTACAGCGCGGCTATCGCGTCGGCGGACAGACCGCCGGACAGACCGCCGGACGTCTCGTCCGCACGCCGTTTGCCGAAATCGCGTGACCGGACGATGTGTCCGGCGAGCCCGGACAGCGTTTCGGCGACCGGTGCGACGGCGTCCTGGAAATCCATCAGCGGCGTATCGAACACGCCGGTGATCGCGGGGAGGACCAGGCCCTCGTCCTTGACGCTGGTGAGCCTCTCCAGGTACAGCTGGTGCAGGTTCATCGTCGACTCGATGAAGGTGCCCATGCGCGCCGCCACACCACCGTCCGCGCCGGCCGCCCCCGCGTTCCACCCCTTGCTCGGCAGCCAGTCGATCACATCGGTACCCAGCGAGGCGAGGGCCTCGTTCACCATGGCGAAGTGATCGCCCTCGCAGAAGATGTCTCCCTGCGCTGCCGGGTTCGTGTGGTCTATGTGCCGGACCTCGACGTCCGGGTACTTCTCCTGCAGCCGTAGGACGACCCCCTTCAAACTACGGGCGTGCGCACCCCACCAGGCGAACACGACTCCGCGGTCCTCATCGTCGGCGTCCTGCTTGGCCTTGAGGATCTCCTCGACGATCCGTTCGGCGACGGGCCGCCAGAACGCCGTGTGCTGGTCGGCGCCCATCGCCCCGTCCCCGCTGGCCGTGAGGGAGGCGTTCAGCAACAGCACGCCCTGCGTGAGCATCGCCTGGAACCACTCCGGCGGCTGGACGGTGTCCCGCTCCTTGAGCAACGCGCGAATGTCGGCGATGGGCGTCTTCTTGGCGATGCCGTACTTCCACATCGCTGCCGCCTTGATGATGCAGCGGATGCTGATGACCCTGCCGAACTGGCTGTCCTTCCAGTCGTTGAAGGTGTTGTCGAACATGGCTATGCCGGTCGCGCTTTCCGGCCGCGGGTAGGGGTTCTGGCCGAAGGCGACGACCTTCCACTTGTGTGGCGGATTGGGCTTGAGCGCCTGGAAGGTCAGCTCGCGGACGGGGACGATCTCAGGGCTGCGGCCCTTCCCGATGAACCGTGCGGCGTCCGGCAGTGCCTCGATCACGGGCTTCAGGAGCGGAAGCCAGGGCTCCCCGCCACCGTCGAATAGTTCGGTGAGGACCAGTGGGTCCTTCGCGTTGGGCTGGGTCGGCTCCGCGCCGTCGTCCGCGCCGGTGCCCGCATCGGTCACGGGGGAGGGGCTCCCGGTCGTCGTGGTCGAGGGATGGACATGGCCGGCGGGGTGGTCGACGGGGTGGCCGGGGAGGTGGTCGGCAACGACAGGCTCAGCGGCCTTCGGCGGCACGATGCGCACACGTTCCTCGACGGGGGCGTTCTCTATGCCGTTGAGCTGAGTGATGATCGTGGTGCGCAACTCGTCGTCATCCTCGAACCAGTGGTCCTGGAAGAGCGTGTAGCCGGTCCACATCAGATTGGTGCACACCCTGGCCGGGACCCGACCCGTCTGCGCGCCCATACCGACCAGCGCCACGGAGCGGATGCTGCCCGGCGCCTGCTGGTTCTGCCGGTGTACGGCTTGGAACGCTGCGGCGCAGGCCAGTGCCACGTTCAACGTGGCACTCACGTTCTGCGAGGACCGCACCATGGTCGGCGTCGATATCAGGTATCGGGGGGCGGTTGCTCCCGACGGGACGCAGACCGCGCTGCCCACCGGGAGGGATCCGGCGAACCGGTCGCGGATCGCGCGCTGTACACGTAGCTGGATGCCGGATCCGAGGTGGCGCTTGATGACGGCGTCGACCCCGCCGTCCATCCGGCCTCGGGAGTTCGTCGGGGTGACCCAGGCATCGACGTCCTCGTCGAGGATCGAGCCCCTGCGGATCTCGATGCCGGGGGTATCCGCGAAGGCCGCCCGCCATGCCTCCACGACACGCTCGTTCACGTCTGTCAGCACCACCCTCAGCGTGGGCTGAAGACTGCTCTCGATCATCGTCCACTCCCGTCGAAGACACCCTTTGCAACACCTCGAACCTAACCGCCACCACTGACAACGGGGCTCCGTGAAGGTGTGGCTGACCAGCCATCACGACTCGGGGAAGAGGCGTGATGGCCTCCCTCTCCCGAAACCGAGCAAGGCGTACGCGTACGGTCGGATCGATCAACTCCCGGTCAGGACAGCCGCCGAGAGTCCGCCGAAAACGGCGAGGACCACGGTCGTGAGCGCCGCGCAGGTGAGGAGCACCAGCCGGCCGCCGATGATGCCGAGCAGCGCCGTGCCCCGCCCGTGTCGTCGCCGACGTGTGCGTCCCACGTGGCCGGTGACCACGGCGAGCAGTCCGCACACCACTGCCCCGGTCAAGGTGAGTTGCGGAAGCATCCATCCGTAGAGGGTCAGGAAACTCATCAGCAGTGCGACGCCGCTCATTGCGGTGTACGCGCTGATCCGGGCCGGTCGGTTGACGGGCAAGGCGGTCTCCGTCTGACCAAGGCTGTCGTTCATGCCGTCACTTCCGAGGGCCTGCTGCGGCGGGCCGCGAGCAGTCCCGTGCACACCAGGAGCGCCAGGGCGAACAGCGTCCCGGCCACGAGGAAGGTCCAGGTGGGCCAGCCGGAGGAGGTGTATCCCGCCTCGTACGGGGACGCGGCGCAGCTCGTGGTCGAATCGCACACGATGTGCTTGCCCGCCCTCGCCATCAGGCCCCAGAGGAGGCCGTAGAGGGACAACAGCAGTGCGCCGATCGTCATGACTGCCGGTACGGCGTACCAGCCGCCGTGCGGGCGACGCCGCGCGGACGCCGCCGGCGAACCGTACGGATGTGCAGGCAGCGCACGAGCCGGGTGCGTCGGACGCATCAAACGCCTCCGATGAGTCGAGGTCAGGGACCCGCCCATCCTTGCCCGTCAACGGCCCGACGGCATGAGTGCGGATACTCAGACGCCCGGACAGGTCCCCAACGGCTGCCACTGCCACTGCCACTGTCAGTGACAGGAGCAAAGATGGGTGGCATGACGAAGACCGGGATGGACTACGTGTGGTTCGAGAACGACTTTCCAGACCTTTCCGAGGCCTACTGCTTCACCCTCGTGCGGGGCCTGTCGCCCGCTGAACTGGTATCCCGCCTGGATGGCCGACCGGAGGCTCCCTTGCAGGGCATAGCTGCGGTCGTCGACGCCGCCTTCGCCCGTTACGACCTGGAGGATGGTGACCGTCAGCTGGTGGCCATGACGACCGTCGGTGATTGGATCCTGCTGATCGAGCCCAACGGCTACCTCGGGGTCACCGAAGAGCGAGCATTGCCGGCCTCCGCCGGCGCGAGCTGGATCTCTCATTTCCTCAACGTCAACGCCGTCGGCACGTTCCTCTGGGCCGAGGACCAGTCCCTGCGACTCTGCTTCGACCCCATGTTCCCCGAAGACCGCTGGGGCACCACCCCCGACGAACTGCTCAACGTCATGACTCGCATCGGCTTCTACGTCGACGGCGAAGCACCGGAATCCGAGATGGACCTTTCCTCACCTGCAGCGTTCGCCCTGGCGGAACACCTCACCGGCATCGCCATCACTCCCGAGCTGCTCCAGGACACGACGTTCACCTGCGCCACCGTCCAGACCCGCTGACATCGTCCGTCGGCTCGCCCACGTCCGGGCCCATGGACAGGGCGTGCACGATGGCGCGGTGACGAACATCAGTGACAAGCACGTAAAAGTCCACTTCCGGATGGACATGGATGAGGAGGGGGGCACGGCTGCCTGGCGCGCTGCAGCAAGGTGACGAAGATCGCCTGCTCAGGCTCTGCGGTTGGCGTCGGAGGCTGACCGTACCGCCATGAGAAGCCCAGTCGCCCAGGCGATACGGACGGAGCGGAAGTCCTCTCGTTGCTCCAAGTCACTCAGCAGACGTTCGACCGATGCACCGCGGCCCTCTGGCCAACCGGGCTGCGCGAGGAGATCGTCGATCAAGTACGTTCCGCCGGGGGCCACGAGTTCCAGGGCCCGCTCCAGGTGCGTGAACTTTCCGGGCCAGGTATCCGCGAACACCAGATCGAATGGTTCTCCGCCGTAGTTCTGCAGCCATTCCCCGCCGTCTGCGGTCACGAAGGTCACCCGTGAATCCGACCGCAACTGCTCGCGGGCGACCCTCTGCACAGGCTCGTCCAGTTCGACTGTGACCAGACGAGAGGCGCTGTCCATCCCGCTCAGGAGCCACGCGGAGCCTTCGCCCACACCCGTGCCGAGTTCGAGGAAGCGGCCGCCGGGTCGCGCCGCCGCAAGGAGGGCCAGCATGCTGCCGGTGCGCTCCTCACAGGACATGGTGAAGCCCTGCTCGCGCGCCGCGGCACGCAGGCCTGGCAAAGAGGCCGGGATCCGGCTCGGAGTGTCGTCCATCGGGCGATGATGCAGCCGTCGAACCTCCCACGCAACGGCTTTCGCCAGCGGGGAACCGGAGCTCGCCACGGCCGTGGCCCTGCATGCTCTGGGTCGCCACGACCAGGCGAAGGCAGAGGCCGCGCGGGCGCTGCCACATGCGAGCGGTACCTCCATCCAGCGCACCTCCGCGTCGGCGAGATCCACGCTTTGCTCGCCCGTATCGCATCCGACTGATACGACCACCGCGCAGATGCCTCGCCCGATCCAGGACCCTTGGATCTGGGACGTGGCACTTGGGGAGCCACCCGCACAGGCTGTGATGAGGGCATCCGGTCAGATGCTGAAGAACCAGCCCGCGCGAACGGCGACTCCCGGCCCGGGCCGGGCCGAACTCGCCCTAGGCCAGTAGGAGATCCGACACCCGCAGGCGTTCGAAACCATCGGCTGGGGCCGGGAATCCGGGCCGCCCGGCCACTCACGCGTGTTCGTGCGGCTGCGTGCGCTCGTCCATCATGTGGGCAAGCTCTTGGGCGGGCGGCTCCCGTCTGCCAGTATTCCTATCAACCAGGTCGGAAAACTAGGGAGTTGTGAGATGGCCGTGCGAACACCGCACCATGCACGCCGTCTGCTCACCCCTCTTACTTCCCGTCGGCACATCGACCTGGTTCGCACGTCCAGCGCCATCTGTCAGTCTGCCTGACGTCATCCGTAGGGCCCGGCTCCACCCGCAGTGGGCCGTCGTGCGCTTCGCCTGCCCGGTTTCCGTCGGCCGGGCACCCCTTCGGCGGACCTCGCCGCCCCGCGCAACCTTCGCGCGCGGCCTGCGATGTGCAGCGGCTCGACGCCCACTCCGCGGGTCTCCGCGAGACCTTTCCACTTCTCGGCCCGCTGCGGCGTTCCATCACCTGCGGCTGGGAGTGGGTGCCGTGCGTGCCGATGACGTCGCATCGGCTGTCTCTCCGCCTTCCCGAACGCCCATCCCGTGAAGGGACACCTTCGTGTCTGCCGCCAGACCGCTCACCACCCTGCGACCCATCGCCGTAGCAACGGCGCTTCCTCTCCTGCTCACGGCCTGCGGCTACCGTATTGAGGCGAAGAAGGAGGACGGCAAAACGCACCTCGCCGCCGAGGTCGGAAAGCCGTTGTCGGCTTCGGAGGTCCGTATCGGTTACTTCCCGAACCTGACTCACGCCACGGCGCTGGTGGGTCTGCAGGAGGGGCTGATCCAGAAGGAGCTGGGCGGCACCACGGTCAAGCCGCAGACCTTCAACGCCGGACCCTCCGAGATCGAAGCCCTCAACGGCGGTTCTCTCGACATCGGGTTCATCGGCCCCTCCCCGTCGATCAACGGCTACGTCAAGTCCAAGGGCTCCAACCTGCGGATCATCTCCGGATCCGCCTCCGGCGGCGTCAAGCTGGTCGTCAACCCGGACAGGATCAAGACCCTGGACGACCTCAAGGGCAAGAAGATCGCCACCCCGCAGAAGGGGAACACCCAGGACGTCGCGTTCCTCAGCTGGATCGCGGAGAAGGGCTGGAAGGTCGATCCCGAGTCCGGCAAGGGCGACGTCTCCGTCGTGCGCACCGACAACAAGGTCACCCCGGACGCGTTCAAGCAGGGCTCCATCGACGGCGCCTGGGTCCCCGAGCCCACCGCCTCCAAGCTCGTCACCGAGGGCGGCAAGGTCCTTCTCGACGAGGGCTTCCTGTGGCCGGAGAACAAGTTCGTGATCACGAACATCGTCGTGTCGCAGAAGTTCCTCAAGGAGCACCCGGACGTGGTCGAGGCCGTTCTGCGCGGCACGGTGAAGACGAACGGGTGGATCCACGCCCATCAGGACCAGGCGAAGGCCTCCGCGAACACCAAGCTCGCGGCGGACACCGGTAAGCCTCTCGACGCGGAGGTCATCGACCCGGCGTGGCCGAGCCTCTCGGTCACCGACGACCCGCTGGCCGCGACGCTGAAGAAGCAGGCCGACCACGCGGTCAAGGCCAAGTTCATCGAGCAGCCCGATCTGAACGGCATCTACGACCTGCGGATCCTGAACAAGGTGCTCAAGGCGACGGGCAAGCCCGAGGTCTCCGACGCCGGCCTCGGCGCCAAGTAGGTCGGTGCGGCGCCGAGCCGATCGGTACTTGAATTCTTGACCTGTGGGTCAAGAATCGATAGCTTGACGTCATGGGCAGGCCGAAAAGCTTCGAACCGGACGCGGTCATCGCACAGGCGATGGAAGTGTTCTGGACCAACGGCTACGCAGGAACCTCCCCCGCCGACCTCGCCGAGGCCACCGGGGTGGCCAAGG
Organism: Streptomyces sp. GL_140; assembly: GCF_057834465.1. NCBI lineage: Bacteria > Bacillati > Actinomycetota > Actinomycetes > Kitasatosporales > Streptomycetaceae > Streptomyces > Streptomyces sp. GL_140. The sequence goes on along the minus strand of NZ_CM174404.1, from coordinate 276,295 downwards.
GCAGCCTGTACCACGCCTTCGGATCCAAGCGCGAGCTGTTTGGCAAGGCCCTCGAGCTCTACGATCGCGTCGGCTCCGAGATGACCGAGGAGCTCCTCGCGCGGCCCGGCGCCACCAAGGAGTGCATCCGTGACTACCTGGCCCTCCTGGTGGACACGGACCTGAACGGGCCCGTCCGGCGTGGCTGCCTCGGCGCCAACACCGCGCTGGAGCTCGGCGGTCGGGACGAGGAGGCCACCCGGGCGGTGCAGCGCATGGCGGAGCACACCATCCAGCTCCTCACGGCCCGCATCGAGCAGGGCCGGCGCGACGGCGATGTCGCCCCCGAGGTCGACGCCAAGGCGCAGGCGCAGTTCCTCCTGAACACGATCGTGGGACTGCGCGTCATGGCGAAGACGTTCGACAGGTCGACTTTGCGCGGAATCATCGACAGCGCTCTGGCGGGTCTCTGACCTGTTATGCCCTTGGCGGGGCATTTTTTACGCCCTAGTTTTTGACCTGCAGTTCAAGAAAGCCTGCAATCGCAAGAAAGTGGAGTCATGGACCTCGGAATCACAGGGAAGACCGCCATCGTCACCGGCGCGGGCCGAGGCATCGGCCTGGCCATCACCCAGGCGCTGGCCGCGGAAGGCGTCAGGGTGGTGGGCGCCGCACGCACCATCACTCCGGAGCTGGAGAAGGTCGCCGCCGCCACCGTGGCGGTCGACCTGAGCACGCGCGACGGGGCGACCAGGGTGGTCGAGGAGGCGATCGAGGCGGTCGGCGGGATCGACTTCCTGGTCAACAACGTCGGTGCGGGCGATCCGGACAAGCTGACCCTGGGCAGCTTCCTCGACGTGGACGACGAGCAGTGGCAAGCCGTCTTCGACCTCAACCTGTTCAGCGCGGTCTGGACGACCCGGGCAGCGTTGCCGAGCATCCTGGAGCGCAAGGGGGCGATCGTCAACATCTCGTCGATCAACGCCCGCGTGCCCGCCGGTTCACCGGTCGGCTACGCCGAGGCCAAGGCGGCCCTGAACCAGCTCAGCAAGCGGCTCAGCGAGGAACTCGCACCGCGCGGCGTGCGCGTCAACACCGTTTCCCCCGGCGTCGTCGCGAGCCCGCTGTGGACCGACCCGAACGGCTTCGGCGGCAAGGTGGCCGACGCCCACGGCGTCAGCCACAGCGAACTGCTCGCGAACATTCCCAGCCAGTTCGGCCTCGCCTCGGGACGCATCACCACACCCGAGGAGGTGGCCGACCTGGTCGCCTTCCTCCTGTCCGAGCGCGCCGCCAACATCCACGGCGCCGACCACGTGATCGACGGCGGCACCCTCAAGGCCGGCTAGAGCGCTTCTACGAGCGGTGCCTGGCATGGGCCCAGGCACCGCTCCAGGACCTCTGCGCATGCACCGCGGATGCGGATCTGGAGGATGAACGGGGCCTTATCCACTTGACCGGGCGGCAACGGCTGGGCAGTCTCCAGCACGACCCCACCTGCCCGTACCGGGAGACCTACGGATGACTTCTCGCCTGCACGCGCTCTGCTTCGACGCGCACGACCCGCTCCGTCTCGCGCGCTTCTGGGCGGACTTTCTCGGCTGGGAGACGTCCGACGACACCTCCGACGGCATCACGCTCCTTCCCAGTGATGACACCGGGTTCCGGCTCCGCTTCCTCCCGACCCAGAAGCGGAAGACCGGCCAGAATCAGATGCACTTCGATCTGACGAGCACGTCCCTCGACGACCAGAAGCAGGTGGTGGAGAGGGCCATCCAACTCGGCGCCAGGCACATCGACATCGGCCAACGCCCGGAGGAAGGGCATGTGGTGCTCGCCGACCCCGAGGGCAACGAGTTCTGTGTCATCGAGCCCGGCAACAGCTTCCTCGCCGACTGCGGATTCATCGGAGCGCTGGCGGGCGACGGCTCGCAGGAGACCGGGTACTTCTGGAGCCGGGCACTGGGTTGGCCACTGGTCTGGGACCAGGACCAGGAGACCGCGATCCGTTCACTGCACGGTGGTCCGAAGGTCACATGGGGTGGTCCGCCCCTGATGCCGAAGAGGGGGAAGGAACGGCTGCACTTCGACCTCGCTCCGCCGGCCGGCGGTGACCAGCAGGCGGAGGTCGACCGGCTCGTCTCCCTCGGGGCAACGCGCATCGACGTAGGCCAAGGGGACGTCGACCGGGTGGTGATGGCCGACCCCGACGGTCACGAGTTCTGTGTGCTGCCCTCCTGACAGGTCCCGGAACGGGGCCCACGACTCCGAGAGCAGGAGAGACCCGGCCTGCCGAGGTTGATCCGGCGCGATTGCGCCTGCGCTCGCACGAGCGCGACGCGGCTATGCAGCTCTACCGGGCGGACATCCCGCGGGGGGCGGAGTTCCGCAGCACCTCCAGCACCTCCGAGGAGATCGCGCTCTCGTTCTGCTCGAACGCCGCGCCGGTCAGCTCGTTCGGGTCGGCCGGCAGCCCCGTGAGCACGGGCGTGTGCAGGTGGCCTCCGGGCAGCCGGGGGTTCAGTTCCGTCCGGAGTCGGTTGGAGCGGTAGGCGACCTCGTTGGAGAGGTAGCCGCCGCCTCCGCCCGCAACGGCGCGGGAGCCGGGGGTCGGCCCGTCCTCGCGGTCCACCGGACTGTCCTGACCTGCGGGGATCTCGCTGACCGCGGTGTTCAGCAGCACCGGGTACGGGCTTTGGACAGCGGTCATGGCGTCGGTGGGGAGGGTGGTCCGAAGGAACTCCGCTCCCGGGCCGAGGCCCGGCGCCGTGACGGGGTGTGCGTACGTGCCCCCCGAGAGCGCATCGGCATTGTCCGGGTACGGGTCGGCCGACCGGGCGCGCCCTGCCCACGCCTCCAGCGTGAAGATCCCGGGATAGCCCTGGCTGATGCTCGTGATCATGTCGGCGGCGCGCGGACCCGCCGCGAGTCGGGGACCGTACGCGCGCTCCACGATCCCGGCGTCGAAGTCGGCGTAGCGCACGGGCAGGACCACGGCCCGGATCTCCACGGGGGTGCCGTCGGCGAGCGTGAGGCGGCGTCCGTTGAGCTGGAGGACCGAGGAGCCGGAGGGGTTGGCCCGGCGCAGTTCGGTGTCCAGGCCGAAGGGGTCGAATCCGCTGACGAACAGGCGCCGCACGCCGGGAGTGCCGCGGAAGTCGTTGCTGGTCAGACCCCGCGAGGCGTCCTCGAAACGGGTGCGCAGGGCCGACCGGTCCACCGCGAACCCAGGCTTCCAGTCGGCCAGTTGGACAGTCATCCGCAGCCGGGTCCAGTACAGCGGGCGGTCGTCTCCACTCGCCAGGTCCCCGCCGGGGCGGAGTCCTTGCGCCCGGTTCACGGCGGCCTGCCACAGCGACTCACCCCAGGCGTCGAGGAGCCGGCCCGCCTCGGCGGCGTCGCGCGCGGAGCAGAGCGCGGCCGGGAAGCGGCGTACGAACTCGCCGAACGCGGCCCGCTCTGTGAAAGCGGCGGTCCGTGGATCGGTGAGGCGCGCCTGCTCGGGGTCACGGGCGGCGGAGGGGTCGGCCGAAGACTCGGCCCCGCGCGAGGCGGCCTCGGCTCCGCAGGGGGGTGATGCGGCGGCGTGGGCGCCGGTGGGAGGCAGGATCGCGGTGACGCCGAGCAGGGCGGCGATGAGGGCCGCGCGACGGAAGATCATCATGCTATGTGACATTACATAGAGGGGAGTTGATGGGGCAGACGATTTCGGGGCAAGTGCGGAGCCGGGCGATTCACAGCCTGACCAACCAGGCAGTGTCAATGACGAACAGCACAACGACCGACCGCATTGTGCGTGAAGCCTTGTCATGAGTCGCCGACGCGACCATCGATACGATCTTCGAAGACGGGCACCTTGAGCAGGATTTCGGCGTGGACAGCCCGGCCCTGGCCGAGCTGCCGACCGAGCTCGAAGAGCGGCTGCCCGTCGTCATCCCGGACGAGGAGACCGGCCGCCTCTGCGTGGTCGCGGACCTGCGCGCTCTCCCCGTCCGCCTCGCACCCAGCGGAATGGACACATCGTGAGCCCTCGCCAGATCGAGCCGAAGCAGCGCGGATTCCTCATCGTCAACTCCCACCCCGAAGGGGCCGCACAGACCGTACGCCGGACCTGGGACGGCATTGAAGCCCGCACCGACGGCCGCAAGCCCGTCGCGCTCATCCTGGGACACTCCGCCGGCTACGGGCTCGCCACCCTCCTGGCCGGACTGCGCCAGCACTCCATCCGGGGCATCGGTGTCGCCTACGAGGCCCCGGACAACGGCCGCCGCACCGCGACAGCAGGCTGGTACCGCACCGCTGCCGCCGCAGAACTCGCCGCCGAAACCGGCCACGACATGCGCTTCGTGAACACGGACGCCTTCTCCACGGATGCCAAGACGCAGGTCATGGACCCCCTGGAACAGCACTACGGACCCGTCGACTACCTCATCTACAGCCTCGCGGCTCCCCGTCGGACCGACCCCGCCACCGGCACCGTCCACCACTCGGCGATCAAACCTCTCGGCGCTGCCTACGAGGCACCCGCGCTCGACTTCTCCGGGAAGGACCCGAAGGTCACCCGGGCCCGGATCGAACCCGGAACCGATGACGAGACGCGCGCGACGGTCGCGGTGATGGGCGGCGAGGACTGGGAGCTTTGGGTTCAAGCCCTGTCCGCCCGCGGCCTCCTCGCGGAAGAGTTCACCACCGCGGCCCTCACCTACGTCGGCTCCGAGGTGACCGCACCCGTCTACCGGCAGGGAACCATCGGCGCGGCCAAGGAACACCTGGAGGAGACCGCCCGCGGCCTGAACACCTCGGCCGCGCTCAAGGAGAAGGACGGCCGCGCGTTCACCGTCGTGGCCGGCGCCGCCGTCACCCAGGCCTCCAGCGCGATCCCCTCCATCGCCCTCTACACCGCCTTCCTCCACACCGTTCTCGGCGAGCAGGGCTTCCGGTCCACCGCCGAGCAGGCCGTGGACCTGTGGGACCAGCTGGAGGGACGCGCACCACTGCTCCTGGACGAGGTCGGACGGATCCGGCTGGACCGCTGGGAACTCGATGACCAGGTACAAGACCGCATCCGGGAACTGTGGGCGGATCCCGAGCGCGGCCTTGAAACCGCCCGGACCGGCGCCGACTGGTTCATGAGCCAGGTCCAGGAACTGTACGGATGGGGCCTTGACGGCGTGACCTACGGCCAGCCCATCGAGACCGACATCGCCTGGCCCGCACCGCGGTAGGCCACCGGGGCGTACGCGAGCCCGCCTGCGAGCGGTTCGCAGTCGCGGCCGACCTCGCCGACCGTTACGGATCACCAGCCGCTGGTCTCCAACGCGACCACCCGGCTCGAACGGGACCTGGACCGACAGAGGCTCGCTGACCACCGGGATGACCGCCTCCACTACCGCCAGCTCGACGACCTTCGTCTGGCGCTGTCGCCACTGCTCAACGTGCCGGACGCCAGGGCAGAGGATCTTTGAACCCGGGGCATGCAGGCGGTTCCAATACGCGACTCCACCCCTGCGGATGACTGAGGCCGGGAGGCGTGAGTCCGTCCAGGTGCCCTACGTGCTCTGCACTGAGGGGTCGTGCTTGGGCGGCATCACTCCGGGCCCGTCGCGTCCTCAGGCTCTCCACCCCCCTCGACAGCGTGCCGGCACCCTGAAGGCCTTCGCTGGTGATTGCTCCCGCCCGAGAGCGAAAGGTGCAACTCAAGACGAGCTGGATTGATTACCGTAAAGGCCGATTTCAGGACATCTCGACTGGAGGTCGGGAGGGGTGGCGCAGGCAACTCACCGTTGTGGAAAGCCACTCGAACTCACCTATTGTGGCTCACTATGCACATAAAAGGGATGAATGGGGCGTCATCCCAATCCGGGCGCCCACTCTCACCAGTGGCTCGATCTCCCACCGTCGGCCGACTTTGCATGTCACGCTACCGATCTTCCAAAGCCCCCAGCTAGCAGCACGAAGGAATCGACATGCGTACGTCCCTCAAGTTCATGGCAGCGCCCCTTGTCGCGCTTTCCCTGGCCTGCATTTCCTCGACCGCGATGGCGGCAGATCAGCCCAGCAGCAAGCAGGAGTTCTCAGGTACCTCGTTGGCGCCGACGGATTCCATCGCCCAAGCCCGCAAGGGAATGCGAGCGTTCGAGCTGGCCAACTCGATGAAGTGCACGGAGACCTTCCGTAACGCCTACGCCCTCCCCATGACCGGCCTGTGGGTGGGGCAGGTCTCGGCCACGTGCACGCCAGTAGAGGCGTAATACTCCAGCCGTAGATCGTGATCTCGGTGGTGAGGGGCGCCGAGGCGGCAGGTGGCCGGCGTCGATCACCTCGCCCGAGATCGCCCACGCCGTCGCGGACGTCGGCTCCTTGTCCGTCTGCCCGAGATTTACTGCTGGAGTACTAAGCAGGGGCGCGAACCGGCTGGCTGCCTGTGCCACCTTGGTGACGCAAGGGGCCGTTCCGCGGGTTCGGCAAGCGCCGTTGAATTCGGCGAGGTGTCACGGCTCGGCTTGAGGGGGTCCAAGCTGCTTTGCCGTCGGGGACCCGGTGGCCCTACAAATTCATTCAATGATGCCTTCGCACGCCTGCTTCCCGATCCTTTCCTGGAATCCTGATCCAGGGGGTCTCCTGACCCGGTACGCCAAGGCACTCGAGGCTCACGGAATCCGTTGCCCGTATTGACCCCTCCGCATCGCACCTGTGGCAGTAGGGCTTCGGAAACGCGGGTGATCGAGTCTCTCCCCGTCGGGAGGCGGACGGGGAGGGGCTCGATGCGGCTGCCGGAGGCGATCGACGAAGCGGCCGACGACGGCCTGCTGGAACGATCTTAGGACGGTCGGCTCTGTCGATGGGCCTATGGCCTTGTGGGAGACAGGGCCTTCGGCCCTCGTGGGGTGGTGTGGGTATTGCGAAGTATGTTCATCATGAACATGATCGCGGGCAGCCCTTCCCCCAAAGGGCGCCGCCGGTCCGGGCGCAGTGCCCGCCGGCGCCCCGACACCTCAGGGTGTTCCCTCCCCCCGGCTACCGGCTCGGCCGGGATTCCACTGCCTCGCGACAGCGAACGGCGGGTGAAGCGAGTCGACTTGATTCCGGTCGCGCGGTGGAGAGGCTTCTTCGAACGGCCGACCGTATGGAAGGCCGTGGTGATGACCGTGGCCTATCTGGCCTACTACTTGCTGGTCGGCCGTATCATCGGCGCCGTCTTCGGTTGTGAGGTGGACCAGGGCGACCTGCTGTCGACCGGCGCAGGCATCTTCTTCGGTCTAGTGCTGCCGATCGCGGTCGGCGCCGTGACCCTGGTCGGTTTCGCCGCCACCATCGGCTGGTTGCGTCGCATCTTCCGTCTGCAGGACGTGGTGGGGCGTCGGCCATGGATGTGGGTGGGTCCCGCGCTCGTGATCGCCGCGATCGTCAGTCATGCGGCTGGCACCCGCTGGAGCGGCTGGCAGCCGGAGCAGATCGCTCTCATCGCTCTGCTCGGCCTCTGTGTGGGCCTGGCCGAGGAGCTCGTGACGCGCGGCCTGGCCGTTCAGATGCTGCGCGGTGCCGGCCGTTCCGAGCGGTTCGTGATGGGGGTGTCCTCGCTCCTGTTCGCCCTCATGCACATGACCAACATGCTGTCCGGGATGAAGGTGAGCACGGTGCTCGTCACCGTCGTCTACGCCTTCGGCTTCGGGGTGTGCATGTACCTCACCATGCGGGTCACCGGCACCATCTGGGCCGCGATTGCCTTGCACGCCTTCACCGACCCGACGACGCTCCTGGCCGGCGGCGGGGTGGACGAGGCCGTCACCGGGCAGACCGGAGCGTGGTCGCTCCTCGCCGCGGCGGTCACGATCCTGATGATCGTCTTCTCGCTCGTTGCCGTCTTCCTGGTCCGCGGCAACCGCCCTGTCCCCGCGGTCGGCTGATCGTCAGGGCCCGGGAAGTGGATGCCGCCAGAGGCGGCGGGACGGCCCGGTCCACGACGCCGTCGTGAGCACTTCTTGGGGCCGCGGGCTGAGCACATCTCGTACGGGAAGCACTCGCGCCTGATTTCGAACACCGAGATATGCGGCGCGGACGGCGAGTGCAGTTGCTGCCGTATCCGAGGCTCGGCGAGCTGAGGTGTTGCAGGGCCGTGTGAGAACGACTCCGGGGCTGGTGTGCGGTCACGGACTCCGCGTCACGAGGGGAAACCTCAACGCGCCCTCGGCCGCCCCGTTCTCCTCCCTTCGGCCGACGATCCGGGACCTGTTGTCACAAGGCCCGCCTTATTGGCGGATTCACCTAATAGGGTGATTTTGATGTAGAAATTACATGCCTTGAGGCCGCGCTGGCCCCGGTGGTCCGGGGAAGGAGCGGCATCAGGCCGGTCAGGAGGCTGTCGTGGGTTGGTCTGTGGGTCTCGGCGTGGCTGGGATCGCCGTGTTGGCGGTGTCCCTGGTCTTCGACGGCTTCCTGGAGGGCGTGTTCGGTGACGCCCTCGCCGGGCTGTTCGACGGGTGGCTCTCGCTTCCCGTGGTAGCCGGCTTCGTCTCGATGCTCGGCTTCACCGGGGCCATCGTGCTCGGGTCCACGGGCTGGGGGCCCGCAGCGGCCACTGCCGTCGGCGCCCTCGCGGGCTGCGCGGCCGGCTGGCTGACGTGGCGGCTGAGCCGTGCGCTGCTCCGCGACCAGGTCGGCGCGGCCCCGCACCACAGTGAACTCCTGGGCTCACCGGGCACCGTGGTGACAGCCATTCCAGCGGTCGGCTACGGAGAGGTGCTCCTCAACCTGGCCGGGCAGCCGGTGAAGTACTCCGCCAGTGCCGAGGGCCCCCTGGCCCGGGGCACGCGGGTGTGGGTGGCGGCGACCCCGTCGTCCACCTCTGTGAGCGTGTGCCCCGTCGAGCACTGAGCCCAGTCGAGCACGAGCCCTCGTCGCCGCAGCGCCCGGCCGGCGCCATCCATTCGTCATCGCTCTGCCCCCAACGGGAGGCAGGAAGGATCCAACGTGAGTCCAGTGGTCGTCTCCGTCGTGGGAATCGTCGTACTCCTCGTCCTGCTCGCCCTCGTCGTCGTCACGCGCTACAAGGTCGCCGGACCCAGTGAGGCGTTCCTGATCACCGGCCGACGTGGCAAGAAGTCCACCGATCCGGAGACCGGGCGGATATCGACCGACAACAGCGGCCAGAAGGTCGTGGTCGGCGGCGGAGTGTTCGTCGTCCCCTTCGTGCAGCAGCGCTACACGCTCGACCTGTCCAGCCGCCACATTCCCATCGCGGTGCGCGGCGCGGTCACCCTGCGCGGCATCAAGGCCAACCTCGAAGGCGTCGCGATCGTCAAGGTCGGCGGCAACGAGGACGCCATCCGTGCCGCCGCCCAGCGATTCCTGCAGCAGCAGGACGGAATCGTCGGTTTCACGCAGGAAGTGCTGTCCGGAGCCCTGCGCGCCATCGTCGGCCGCATGTCGGTCGAGGACATCATCCGTGACCGCGCCGCCTTCGCGGGGCAGGTCGCCGAGGAGGCGGAGGCCAGCCTGTCCGGGCAGGGCCTGGTCCTGGACGCCTTCCAGATTCAGGACATCACCACGGAGGGCTCCTACCTGGAGGACCTCGGCCGCCCGGAGGCCGCCCGCGCGAAGCAGGAGGCCGACATCGCCGAGGCCAACTCCCGGCAGGCGGCCGAGCAGGCCCGTCTGAAGGCGGAGGAGGAGATCGCGGTCGCGGAGCGCACTCTGTACCTGCGACAGGCCGAGATCAAGGCCGAGACCGACGCGGCAGCCGCACAGGCCAACGCCGCAGGTCCGCTGGCCGACGCCGACCGTCAGCAGCAGATCCTCGCCGAGCAGGAGAAGGTGGCTGAGCGGCAGGCGGCTCTGACCGACCGTCAGCTCGACACCGAGGTGCGCAAGCCTGCCGACGCCCGCCGGTACCAGGCCGAACAGGAGGCGGAAGCGAAGCGGGTGGCCCGGGTCAAGCAGGCCGAGGCCGAGCGCCTCGCCGCGATCGCCGCCGCCCAGGGCGAGGCCGAGCGCGCCCGTCTCACCGGTGAGGGCGAGAAGCAGCGCCGCTCAGCCCTCGCCGAGGCGGAGGCCATCGAGGGTGCGAAGCGCGGTGAGGCCGAGCGCGCCCGCCGTGCCGCCATCGCCGAGGCCGTGCGCCTCGAAGGAGACGCGGAGGCCGCGGCCATCGCGGCCAAGGGTTCCGCCGAGGCCGAGGCCATGCAGAAGAAGGCCGACGCCTTCGAGACGTACGGCGACGCGGCGATGGTCCAGATGATGGTCGAGGCACTTCCCGGGATCGTGGCCAAGGCCGCCGAACCGCTGGGCGCCATCGACAAGCTGACCGTCATCTCGACGGACGGCGCGGGCAAACTCTCCCGTGCCGTCACCGACAACGTCGCCCAGGGCATGGAACTGCTCGGCGCGACCACAGGCGTCGACTTTGCACAGCTCCTGAAGGGCCTCACCGCCCCGAAGCAGGACCCGATCCCGGCGCAGTCCTCGTCCGGCGGCCGGATCGCCATCACCGAGGAGCAGTAGCCGCACTCGACGCTCCCGCCTTTGACGCCTTGTTCCGGCCACGGGGAGTCCGGCGGGTGGACGGCCGTAACTGCGGGGAGAGGAACGTCGCCCACCGGGCTACGCGGTTGTCAGCCGCGGGGGCGGGGGCCGACGAGGGTGCAGTCGGGTCGGCCGAGGTCGAGCTTGGAGCCGGCGGTGAGGCAGGCGTTGATCGTGCTGGTCTGCTGTCCGTAGCCTCGGCCCTTGACCGAGGTGACGGTGCCGTCGGCGGCTACCTCACAGGGGTTGTTGTCGGTGCACTGCTCGCCGTCGTCGTTGTGGGTGTTGTGAATACCCACGATGGTGGTGTTGTCGGGGGCCACGAGTGCGGAGCCGGACCAGCCGTGCAGGGGAGCGCAGTTGCCACCGGCGGCGTAGCGGATGGAGTTGTCCTGCTGGTAGCCGCCTTCTTTGAGGTGGGGTACGACAGCTTCGGCGGTGCAGATCTGGGGCTGGAAGCCGTTGGCCAGGCGCAGGGGGGCGCCCGCCTTCACCGGGGTGGAGGAGAGCTGGAAGACCTTCGTGCCCTTGGCCTGGAGCTGGGCGTAGGTCTGGTCCAGGCGGTAGACGGCGACGTCCGTTCCGGTCATCGTCGCGTACACCAGCCGGCTCGCGTGGGCGGTGGCCGTGGGATAGCCCTGCTGGTCGGCTATGGGCACGTTGCGGTCGGCGGGCTGATCGGTCAGCGCCGCCCCGGGAGCGGGCCGCTCGCCGTCCACGCAGTGGCCGTTGGTGAGCAGCAGGGCCGGGTCGTCCGGCTTGGAGGCCGGGGTGCGGAACACCGACCCGATGCAACTGCCCAGGTCCGCCGCGCCTTCGACATCGGGGACGACGTCGTCCGGGGGCACGTGGGTACCGGAGATGATGCCCTTGATCCAGTCGGCGTGCATGGTGACGTCGGTGTAGTGCGTCGGCGGGTGCTCGCCTTCGCCCGGGCCGCTGACGACTCCGGCCAGCGCCCACTGGCCGTTCTCGTGGACGAGCGCGGGCCCGCCGGAGTCCATGTTGGACGCGGCCACGCTGCCGTCCCGGCTGCCGACGCACAGCTCCGGGTACTGGTCCGGCGTGCTGCCGCATGCGTCCTTCGGCTGGACTTCGGTGTCGGCTTCCACCAGCCGGGTGGGGAAGCAGGACGGGTTGTCGATGTCGTCGCAGGTCATGCCCCAGCCCATGATGCGCACGGGGGCGCCGATCGCGGGCCGGGCCGAGGCGATCGGTACGGGCTCGGCCTTCACCGGGGTCTTCAGGTGCATCAGCGCCAGGTCCCGGCCCCAGAAACCGTCCTCGTCGAAATTGGTTGCCAGGCGGTAGTAGTGGTCCACCTCGGACACCTCGCCCCCGGTGGTCGTGTCGAGTGATCCGACGCGGACCTTCCAGCCCTTGGGGACACCCGCTTTGGCGCCGGTCGGGTTCTTGCCGGCGCAGTGGCTGGCGGTCAGCACCCACTGAGGTGCGAGCACTTCCACCCCGCACCCATGGTGGTCCGGACGGGGAGGAGCGGGATAGGAAGGCTGGAAGGAGCCCATGAACGAGTAGGCCTGCGCCGACTCGGTACCGCCGACAATGGCCTGGGCGGGCACAGCGGCCAGCAAAGGCGCGGCCAGCCCGACCGCGGTCGCGGCAGCTAAGAATGAGATACGGATCTTTATGTGCATTCGCGGCACTCTATGCATCGTCTGTGAGTGCGATATAACCATCTTGTTTGGTTTTACGGCCGATTTCGTATCGACTGGGTATCAAGCATCCTCAAGCTCTTTGACGGAGGGGACTGTAAATCGGTGGGCTCTGTTCCGTAGCCGGTGGTGGCGCCGTGCAGCGATCACTGGAGGAGGAAGCGGTGGCGAAAGAGGTAGTCGCCGGCGCTTGAGGGCGAAGCCATCGACCGTGTAGCGCGGCGCTGGTGACGATCCAGCAGTCCCGGGACCGTTCCGGTCGGCACCGATGGCGCGCGGCGGCGGCCGTTGCGGCGGCCGTGGGAGACGCGCGTTTTCGCGGGTGGCTTTGTAGGTGGGTTTCAGGAACATCTGATGCTCAACGGCGGGAACGCCCGGTTCCACGGGAGAGCGATGTTGCCGAGTTCTGGGAACACCTCGGTGCTTGCTCAACAGTCCTTGGGCTGAGGGGACCGATCGAAGAGGCGAGAAGGTCAGGACTGCGCGGTCCGAAACACGCGATACCGGCTGAAGGCCTCGTGGCTGTCGGGAGTGAAGCGCCACTCCGACAGGGCTGAGTGAAGCTCGGGCTCGGTCAGCCAGCCATGCCAGGCGACCTCATCGGGATCGCAGGTCACAGCGTCCGGAACCACGGCTTCATGCACGCCGAGCCAGTGAGGGCTCAGGCCGCTGCGGTTGATGAACGTGAACAGCAAGCGCGGCAGGCCACGAATGCCCAGCTCTTCGGCCAGCTCCCGCCCGGCAGCCTGCTCATAGGATTCACCGACACCCACTGCGCCACCGACCATGACCTCATAGAGCCCAGGGAAGCGCGACAGCTGCTCCGACCTCCGGTGGACGAGGAACCGGCCACGCTCATCACGACACAACGTCGAGGCGATTCGATGCAGCCAGCCCTCCCGGATCGCCTGTCGACGGGTGACCACCCCCAGGACACGATCTTGACGGTCGACACGCTCCACAAGTTCATCCACGAAACACACCCTGGCAGAACCCACTGACAACGCCGCTTCCCGGCGAACCGTTCTCAGAACTCGACAACATTCTGGACCCGCTTGATCAACATCTGTTGCCCGAACTCGGCATCAAACGTTCCTGCGTTACACCTACGAAGCCATCGCGGGTTACTGCCGCCCGTGGTCGTTGTAGCGGAGGGTGAGGGCGCGGGCTTCGAGGGCGAGGTAGCGCTCGATGAGCCGGTCGTGGTCCCGTTGGAGGCGCTGGATGGCTTCGAGGGCGGTCATGCCCTGTTCGCGCATCAGCAGGACGGCCTGGTTGCTGCTCTCGCCCTGGGCGAGATCCTTGTCCAGGGAATGGGCGTCGTTCTGAACGACGACAGTGTCCGCACAGACCATGCGCAGCTGGTGAACGGTTTCACTCAAGGCCAGCGGGAAGGCGAGCCCCTGGCCTTCCGCGGTCTCACCGAAGGCCAGGGAGGGCCGGATCCCGATCGCGTTGCGGCGCACCTCCACCACGTGCTCGATAACGGCCGCTTCGGGTGTGCGCCGCATGTGTGCCTCCAGACGTAGGAGTACAGGTACGTCGCCGTGTCCTGCGCGAAGCCGGTCTGCCAGCCCGATGTCATCCCATCCGGCTGCGCCCGCACAGGTCCGCGAAAGCCCGGACCAGGTCCCGAGCGTCGGGATGCGCGTATCCGGCGAGCCGGTCGAACCGCGGCCTGTCCAGTCGCCGCACCGCTTCCTCACCCACCACGATCTCGGCGTCCTGCGGCATGGCCCTCGGAGGCCGTCCGTTGGGCGTTCCCACGGCCGGCGGAGGTCCCGCGCGAAGGCAGGCGAGACGGAGTTGGGCGTGTGCGGCCAGGACGATCCAAGTCCAGGGGTCGGCCTCGGCGGAATCCCGGAGCTTGGGACGGGTCCAGCCGAGCGTCTGCACGAGCAGCCGGAACCTGTGCTCAACGTCGCACCTGCGCAGGAACGCCTGTCAAGCACCGACCGCGATGATCGGCAAGGCGCCTTCAGGGGCGCCCCAGGCCGCCCGGCTGGGTCAGCCGTGGGTGCGCAGCCGGTCCCAGGCCCTGCGCGGTCGCGGCTGCGGTCCCGTACCTGTCGGTGCCGGTCACGGTCACAACCGTCGCCCTACCCCAGGTCTCGGGGCGGCCGAAGACGAACTCGCCGCCGTGTTCGGGCGGGCGCCCTCCCTGCGGCGGGCAGATCCATGGCACCGGGACCGGTTTGCGCATCACCCGGTCCCAGCGGAGCCGGCCCAGCACCTCGACGGGCAGGTCGGCCAGGAGGTGGGTGATGCGAGGCCACTCATCGTGCGGTTGCCCGACGGTGAGTGGCGCGGATCAGCGCGGTGACCAGAGCCGCCAGGTCGAGAGCGCCGTCAGGGTCGTCCGCGTAGCGGGTGGTCTGCAGCGGCCCCACTTCGTCCAGGCGGACTCCTTCCCTCTCCAGGACGTGGGCGAGGACCAGCAGTGCCAGGCGGGCATTGCCGTCCGGGTAGGGGTGGAAGAAGGCGACATCGAGGTAGGCCCTGGCCGCGCGGGCTGTCAGAGGAACCGTCGGGGCGGCGCTTTGGTGCAGGCAGGCGGCGAAGTCCTGCCATGTGCGGGGCGTGAGCCCGTACCGTTCCCGGCCGCCCTTGGCGAAGGCGTCGCTCTCGCGCAGGCCCACCTCGTTCACACCGAGGACCAGACCCTGCCAGTCTGCGAGAAGAGCCGGGGTGAGCGGTTCTCCCCGCGAGGCTGCGATGCGGGACAGGGCCATCACAGCGAGCAGCCGGTCGGCACGATCCGGGTCGCGAAGGCGGACCGGACCGTCGAACCAGGCAGCGAGTCCGTCGACAGCCGGGCGCACCGATGCCGGGCCTACGCTCGCGGCCGAGGACCAGTCGACCTGCTCCCTGACCTCGCACCACACGGCCAGCGCGTCATCGCTCACGATAGAACCCTCGGCCGGTCAGGCGAACCGCCAGGTCTTCTCCAACGGTGTCGACCAGGGTCGTGGCAGGCGCAACATGGCTCTTGAACCGGCCGCCGATAGCGGATTCCACCGCCTCCCGCGCTTCTTCCGATTCCATGCCGGTGGAGGCGAGGTACCAGGTCAGCGTCCTCTCGCAGATCCCGTACCAGGACGACTCGGCGTGGGTGCTGTTGACGACCGCGGTGACCAGGCGGGTCACCGCGCGTTCCACATGCCAGCTGCGCTCCTCGGTGTCCGCGTCGGGATGTGGTGCGAGCTGCTCGAACCGCTCGGCCATGTCCTCCAGCCAGTCGCGCCACTCCAGCAAGCAGGTCACGACGCGTTCGGCGGTCTCCTGCGCTTCTGTCACCGAGTGCGACTCGCAGCACCAGGATTCGACGGGGCCGCCGTTGTGGACCGAGCGCTCCCAGCCGCAGGCCCACCGGCCGTAACGGGACACCAGGAGTACGGTGACCTTGTCCATGAACCGATAGCCCGCCACCTGGTCGGGATCGGCCGCCCGGTCGGCCTCGGAAGGAACCATCGGGACGACGAGCGCCGTCAGTCGTAGCGCCTCATCGTCGTCCCAGTCGAAAGGGTTCCGGTTGGGGTCAGCAGCAGCCCAGGGCAGCGACCAGACTCGTTCGATGTGGATGGACGTGGCGGACCCCCGTAGCCGGACATGACGGAATAGCTGACCGATCATGCCCGGCAGGTCGAGACCTGTCACTCCAATTTGCTGGCCCTGCCGGTCGGCTGCCTCCACCCGCCCGGCGGCACGCTCACGTGTACCCGCCTGAGCACTTACCTGGCTCCGGCGAGATGTCCTTAGCCGGTTCTGCTTCGGCGGGCCTCAGCTCAGGTCGGGAATCCCACTCCGTTCGACGGCGGTGCAGCTGGGCGATCAGTGCGGCTCGGTGGCACTGGGGTGGGATTTCGGCAGGCGGGACTTGGCGATGTTGCGGATGCGCCGGGTCCGGCCGTCCTCGGCCAGTGTCGCCAGGGCGGTCACGGCGGAGGACTCTTCTGCGGAACGGAGCTGAAGCCAGTTGGAGGCCGCGAATAGGGTTTCGGCGTCCCACGGCTCGTCCAAGGTCATGGCCCGCAGCAAATTCCACTCGCGCAGGCGCCGGGCGGAGAAGTCGTCCACCGCCACGGGGGCGGTCATCTCCAGGCACCAGGAGGGACAGCCGGGCTCCGTGAGCAGTTCAGCGGCCCGTCGGTCGAGGTACTCGCATACGGCGCTGTTCGCCATCCCCGTATCGGGGTCGGTGAGCACGTGGGTGACGAGGGCAGCCGCATGTTCTGCGGGTACTTCGTCGAACGCCCTGCGGTAACGGGCGCACCGCACATGCTCGTTCGGTTCCCAGCACGGATCGTCAGCTGACACCGCGTCGCCCAAGATCACCATTCTCCTTTCGGCTGGAACCCTGGAAACCCTTGGGAGCCCTCCCGCAGCCGTAGCGGCTGAGCATCCATCGAACCAGGACGATCTCCGGCTACGAAAATCTTGACGGAGCCACTTACCTGTCTACGCCGACAGGCTCAGCTCCACGGAGACAGTTCCCTCCGCATCAACGTCGGGCGGCGCCCGCTGAGAGGCCGTGCACGTCCTGAAGTGATGCGTCAGCCCGAGGTGGCCGGCCGGTCGTCGAAGGCGAGGGCGCCTTCGGATGCAGGTGAGCACCCGGGTCCCAGCCCGGGGTGCTCACCTGCATGCCGTCCGCATCGCCGTACTCGGCTACCTCAGCCCGCCGCATACGGGACCACCCTCGCGGCCTTACCGCCACACCAAAGGCGTCCGTCAAAGCGGAGCAAGCTCAACACTCGCGTCCTCGCAGGCCATGGAGACCTGCTGCTGATACGGGATCAGATCATCTCAGTCGCTGAATAGCCGAGGTGACTTCCGCTGCTGAGCCGGGGGCGTTGGCGGCACATGCATGGTCCCTGCTGTCGTAGGCCCCTGGGTCGCATGTGCAGAAGGCTTCGAGTTCCAAGGACAGGGGGATACCTGCAGATCGATGTCGTGGCAGGGGTCGAGGGCGTCACTGGCGAGGCTGGCCAGAGCGCCGAAGAGGGCGGCTGAGACGATGGCCACGACCACGGCTCCGATTCCGGCGGTCACGACCCCGGTCGCGGCAGCGATGGCTGCCACGGCAGCACCGGTGCCGCCCCAGATGACCGCTCGCGCTGCGGACTTGCTCAGCGTGACGGTGACGTGCCAGGAGTCGTCCGTATCGCCTTCCCCTCGCGAGGGTTCTCCGGCAGTCTCCGGGGAGCTCTGCCTCATGCGTCTCGGGGCAGGCGGACGAACTTGCTGGCCGCGGCCTTGTCGGACCGGTTCTGTACGGGGACGTCAAGGATGTCGCCGCCCTGGTCGACGGCCCGGCACCGGCACTTCCGCGCACTGTTGATCTTGGTGAACCCCTCGCCGAAATGCCACTTGCCGCTGGAGGCAGGGGCGCTGCCGGCGCAAGCCGATGGCGTAGGTCCGCCCGAACTTCAGCATGATCTTGCGAGGAACCCCGGGCCCTTTAGGCCCGGGCGGAGGAATCGCATCCTGGGGCCGGAGGCGCGGAGCGCCGGAGTGCTTTGCGTCTCCGTCTTGACGGTCAGTCGGGTCGCTTCTGGTTCTCGGTGTACTCCTTGATGATGCTCAGCGGTGTGCCGCCGCAGGACGAGGCGAAGTAGGACGGCGACCAGAAGTGGGCGCCCCACAGGTACTTGCGGATGTGTCCGGGGAACTCCTGGCGGAGCCGGCGTGCGGAGACTCCCTTGAGGGAGCCGGCCAGTCGGGACAGGGCGACTTTCGGCGGGTAGTGGACGAGCAGGTGCACGTGATCGCGTTCGCCGTTGAACTCGACCAGTTCGGTCTCGAAGTCCGCGCATACCGAGCGCATGACCTCTTCGCAGCGCTCAAGGATCTCGTCGGTGAAGGGCCCGCGCCGATACCTGGGCGTGAAGACCAAGTGGGCGTGAAGGGTATGGACGACGCTACGACCCCTGCGGATATTGGGGTTTGGCTCCCATCGTGGTGACATAGATCAATGCTACGATCGACGGTATGAAGATCGTGACGCAGGTGAAGCTGATGCCGGAGGCCGACCAGGCCGCCGCGCTGCGCTCCACCCTGCGGACAGTCAACGAGGCTGCCGACTGGGTGTCGGCGGTCGCGTTCGAGCACGGTGTTCCGCGTGAGTACGAGCTGCGCAGGCACACCTACGCCGAGCTGAAGGCGCGGGGGCTGGGGGCGCAGGCCGCCCAGCACGTCATCAAGAAGACCCGCGACGCCTACACCGCGCTCAAGGCCAACATCAAGGCCGGGAACCTGGGCAAGCCCGGGTCGAAGCGCCGGGTCAAGGCGGAGTCGAAGCCGGTCACGTTCCGGCCCGAGGCGGCACAGCCGTGCGACGACCGGTGCCTGTCCTGGCAGTACGACGCCGGGACGGCGTCGATCTGGACGGTGGCCGGGCGGCTGAAGAACGTCCGCTTCGTCTGCTCGGCGGACGCGCTGAAGATGCTGCGTGAGCACCGCAAGGGCGAGTCCGACCTGATCGAACGCGACGGCGTGTTCTACCTGATCGCGGTCTGCGACATCCCCGAGCCGGAACTGTACGAGCCGGACGGCTTCGTCGGCGTGGACCTCGGGATCGTCAACATCGCCACCACCTCCACCGGCTACCGTGCCGCCGGCCGGGGGCTGAACCGGCACCGCGCCCGGCAGCTCGAACTGCGCCGCAAGCTCCAGGCCAAGGGCACCAAGTCCGCGAAGCGTCTCCTTAAGAGGCGCTCGCGCAAGGAAGCCCGGCACACCGCCAACATCAGCCACGTCATCTCGAAGACCATCGTCACCACCGCTGAACGCACCGGCTCCGGTATCGCCCTGGAAGACCTCACGGGCATCCGCAGCCGGGTACGGCTCCGCAAGGCCCAGCGGACCCCCTTGCACTCGTGGAGCTTCCACCAACTCGGCACGTTCCTTGAGTACAAGGCGCGCCGGGCCGGGGTGCCGCTGGTGTACGTCGATCCGGCGTACACCAGCCAGCAGTGCTCCGAGTGCGGCCACATCGACCGGAAGAACCGTGTCGATCAAGCAACGTTCGCGTGCGGGTCCTGCGGGACCTACATGCACGCGGACGACAACGCGTCCCACAACATCGCCCGCAAGGGCGCAACCGTGTGGACCGCGGGGCGTGAGTCACGCGTCCCTGCCACCCCATAAGGGGTGTCTGGACGGAGGAGCCCACCCAGCAGCCAGCTGGGCGCTACCTCCAAGCCCGGTCCTTTAGGGCCGAGTCAAGTTGACGCATCGGCGTCGGTCCGTCTCATAGGGCACGATCAGGCCCCGCCCGAGCGTCAGTTCCTCGTCCTCGCGGAGGCTGAGGGGGATGCGGAAGTGCAGCCACACGCAGTGCGAGATGAGCTCGGCCGGATAGCGGTGGCCTTGTGCGACGCCGCCACGTCCGACACGGGAAACTCCCCTCCCCGGACGCCGGGAGGCCGAAGATCATCTCGGGCGGCCGACCGGGCCGAGAGCGCCCTGATTGCGGCTCGGTGCGGCTCTGCGGGGCGACGTGGCGCCCGATGATCGTGTTAGATTGACACGCCGCCAGATATTGTACTGGTAAAGCAGTTGCCATGAATTGGAATAGTAAGTGCCTGAATTAGTAGTGCAGAACACTCGCCGGGTTCGCCTGGCATCGTTTTCCCTGGTGGCGATTTCCGCCGCCTTGGCCTTGGGTTTGATGGTGGAAACATTCCCCACCCCTGCCGTGGCTGCCCCGTCCGTGGAGGGCGGGGAGGTAGTGTTGACGCAGCAGGTTGCGCTCACTGGGTATCACGGCGTGAAGCCCGGCGACATGAGTAAGGTTACGGGCGGCATCAAGCGGCCTGCGGGCTCCGCCGGGAACGACAGCGCGGAGTGGAAGGCGTTTTACCTCGGCGAGTCGGTGCAGCACGCCGCGGAATACACCATAGGAACGGACGGCATGTCTGCCGGTGGAGTCGTGAAGGTGACTCTTCCCTTGGATGTGACCGTGGCGTCCGTTTCTATTCAGCAAAACGCTGATGAATCCAGGGAAGCCTTTGAAATGCGCCGCCTTGGGAAGATCAAGAATGAGCTCGGAGTTCCAGAGGGGCAGCCGCTCATGGATGCCCTTGGGGAAAAGAGAACCGTCCTCAGGATGGATGACGGAACGGGCCGGAACGAGATCATCGTCCCTTGGAGCATGGCGGAACGGGGGACCGCCCAGAAGGTGATGGAATTTTCGCCTGGGACGAAGGGGGTGGATCAGGCCTTCCAGGTCATGAATTCACTCCAGTGTGAGCCGGTGATGCGCAGGAAGCGGTCCGCTGGGGCGGCAAGGGCTTGCGCCGGGATTGACTGGGATAATGTAAAGAAAAATTCCAAGGAATCCATTGGCAAAGTACTCCAGGATCAGGAGCACGTGGCCAAAATGCCCTCCCGATCTGCTGATGGACTGACTCGGGCGGAGGCCCATGAAGTGGCGAAGCTGGCTCATGCCAAGGTTCGTGAGCTGAGTGGTGGACATGTTGCAGCTGGCGCGTTTGGTGTCGCCACATGGGCTGTGGGTCTCTCGGAAACGCTGAAGAGTGAAAATGCCACCACTTTGGACAAGGTGACCGCGGCCGCGGCCATTGTTCCGGGGATCGGTCCGGCGCTCGGCCTGGCCGACGGCATTGAGAACGATGATACGGAAGCGGTTGTCACCAATGCGGTGATACTCTCTGCGCTGGTGATTGCACAAGTGGTGCCTGTGGTGGGCGAGTTGGTGGATACTGCTCTCATTGCTACACAGGTGACTGAAATACTGATCGGGATCTTTGAGCGGGCCAGCGCAGAACCGCCTATGCCGTCGCAGCTTCAGGGCGCTCTCCCGCTGCTGGCGACGCCGCAGGTTTCTGCGTTCTGCACACCTGACCAGGGCACCATCATGTGGGACACGTGGGATTATCTGCCGAAGGGCACGCAGATGGTCGTACAGGAGCGGGGCGGTGACACGGTCTCCGTCTCGCCGGATTCCGGAGCGTTCGAGGCCAAGCCGGGGCCGCTATTCAATATCATCGCCTATGATGTTTTCTATCGAGTGCGCACCAGCCAGGGTGAGATCCTTGAGTCCGCGAAGCGCACGGCCGTATATTTCCAATCCCACGGGCTTCTCTCGCATCCGCATTACACCATAGATTGCCGGGCGAATGTCGTTGAAGAGGAGTGGGCGTCGGGAACCCGATAGTCGCTTCCAGGCGACACGTAGAGCGGCCGCTGAGCCGGAAGTCGGCTTAGACCGGCGTCGCCCGTGGGCCGGGGGCTGACCAACCGTCAACTCCAGCTCTGCTGCAGCGTTTCGGCGCGACCAGGCTGATCCACCGGCTCGGGTCAGCCCGTAGGTGGCGGAGGTAGAGGGGCCGGGGCGGTCGGCGGGGGCTATGCCTGTTTCGAGGACGAAGCGGGCTTCACCCGCCGGCCGCCCAAAGGACGGACCGGGGACTTGGGTAGTACCTGTTTGTGAAGCGCCCATGCCAAGCAGTCGTCGCGGTGAGTGGTTCACTTGCCGGGATAGCTTGGGGGTGGTCGGGGAGGGTGCGTGGAAGAGCCGGGTTTCCGTGTGCTGTTGACCGAGGCAGGTGACAGGAGGATGGAGGCGGTCCGTGCGATCCGGACGATCACTGGCCTCAGTCTCTGGAACAGCAAACTTCTACTCGACAGTGCGCCGGTAGCAGTCACGGAACCCAACTGGCTCGAAGTCACAGATGAGGCGGCCAAGGTTCTTGAGGACGCCGGCGCCCGCGCGACCGTGCTGTGCGACTGGTGCCACCGCGTCATCTCTCGGGGGGCCAACCCTGTTGACCCAGCCCCGTGCAAGGGGCCCTGGCCTGCCAAGCGAGTTGCCCGCCGACCGCACTTTGAGTAACGGCCAGTTCAGCCGGCCTGAGCAAGGGCTGGTGCGAGCCCGCCCCGCGGTGACCTCTTGATACGCCCGAGCCGGTTCGAGCTCCCGCATGGACCGAGGCCCGTGGGGTGTGCTGGTGTCACGAACGGCTAGTGAGGTGGCGGCCCGGCCCTGGCGGTTGAGGCATGGAATCAGGTAGCTGCGTGGCCCGCATGCGCTCGTGACCAGCGCATGTACCCGCACCTCTGGGGAGGGAACACCTTGATCTACTGCGGAATCGACTGGGCGGAGAAGACCCACGACGTCGCCCTCGTCGACGACAACGGCCAGCTCCTGGCCAAACGGTACATCACCGACGACGTGGCCGGCTACAAGACCCTGCTGGAGCTGCTCGCCGAATACGGCGACACCGAAGAGACCCCGATCCCTGTCGCGATCGAGACCAGCCGCGGCCTGCTTGTCGCCGTGCTGCGGACCGGGAGGCGGCAGGTGTTCGCCATTGGCCCGTGCCGTCGCAGTCCTGGCCCGGGCCCAGCAGGATGCGACTTGGAACCGGCAGCAGATTTCCAACCAGCTCCGTTCCCTGCTCGGGGAGTGCTACCCCGCGGCCCTGGCCGCTGCCGCGACCTGGCAGAGCGGTCTGTGCCGGCCCGAGATCCGCGAACTCCTCAAGGCCGCCCCGACCCCGGCCGTCGCAGCCCGACTGACCAGGACGCAGATCACGGCCGCCCTGAAGACCTCCAACTGGACGCCACCTGCACGGCCGCCGACAACCTCTCACGGGCCGTCGAGGAGTCCTTCGCTGAGCACGAGGACGCCGAGGTCATTCTCAGCTTCCCCGGACTCGGCAGCCGGCTCGGTGCCCGGGTCCTGGCCGAGATCGGCGACCACCGCGAACGCTTCGCCGACGCACGCGGGCTGAAGGCGTATGCCGACTCTTCGCCCATTGTCCGGGCCTCCGGGAAGAGGCCTGCGATCACCCGCCGGTGGGTCAAGAACGACCGCCTCAACCACGCCGGATACCTCTGGGCGTTCGCCGCGCTGACCTCCTCGCCCGGCGCCGAGGCGCACTACCGAAGGCGCCGCGATGACCACGGCGACTGGCATGCCTCCGCTCTGCGGAACCTGTTCAACCGCATGATCGGCCGGCTCCACCACTGCCTCCAGCACCACAAGCTGTTCGGCGAGCGAGAGGCCTTCTCCACCGCGCCGAGTCTCGTGGAGAAGGTGGCCTGGCCTGCCAGGCAGCCTTGTCCGGGTCGCACAGGAGCACCGATGATCTGGGCATGAGACCAGAAGTCCAGACCTTCGTCGCCGACGGCTCGCTGCCTGACTGGGACGCCGAGGAGGAAGAGATCGAGCGGCGCGTCGCACAGCTCGAAGCGATCATCAAGCCTGTGACTGAAGAGGAAGCAGCCGCCCTCGTCAGCTGCTTCGGTCCCGACGACTGCTACGGGGTCGCCTGGACGCTCATGCACCTCATCGAGACCGGCCCAAATCCGGTCCTCAACGCCAAGCCGGCCCCGGACGCCAATGAGTGGTACCACCGGCTCTACGACCGCGCCGTGTTCGAAGAGCCCAGACCGACGACTTGACGCGTTGGACGCGTGAGGTGTCTATCTCTTTGGTCATAGTGGTCGGGTGCTGGTTGGGGCGTCTGGAACGATGTGCCTGTGCATGCTGATGATCGGGTTGGCGAGGGTGTCTCGGCGGACCTCGCGGTGTTTCTCCGAAACGCTGATGACGGCCGTCCGGTGAAGATCGTTCCCTCCATCTGTGGCGGGTGCGGCGGGCGCGTGTTCTTCGTGCTCATTGACGATGTCGAGGGCGGAGCCGAGCGGGTGTGCGCTGGTTGCGGCGTCCGCGCGTTCATCGCGGATAGCGAGGAGTTCTGGGAGGAAGCGGATCCTGGCGAGGCCGGCTGCCCGTGCGGGAGCGAGGAGTTCGAGATCGCGGTCGCGTTCTCGCTGGCAGGCGACGAGTCGGTCCGCTGGGTGACGGTCGGGCTGCGGTGCCAGAAGGACGGCGCTGTTGGGGTCTATGCCGACTGGAAGATCGACTACGGCCCCACGGATCACCTCCTGACCATGGTCTAAGGGCGTGCAGATCTTTAACTCGTCGTTTTGACCTTGGTCTGGGTGGAGTCGGGAGCGAGGAACGTTGCGACGTCGGCTGGTGTGCGAAGGCGGGCGGTAGAGGGGGTGATGTGGTGACCGTGTGCTTCCAGGAGTGGTCGGACCTCCTGTTTCGCGCGGCTGATGGTCATGGCGGTGACGTCGAAGAGTTGGCCGAGTAGGTCCATGGTCGCGAGTTTCCGCAGGTGGAGCACGGTGGCCAGGACCCGGTCGGCTGGGGTGAGCTTGGCTTTGGCACCTGCGCCAGGGGCCATCAGACGCTCGTGACCGCGACGTGTTCGGAGCACTTGCTCGCGTTGAAGTTCCAGCGCTGGAGTCAGCGTGGCGATGAGCTCGCTGAGTTGTTGGCGGGTCATCCCGGTCAGTTCTGGGTCCTGCAGTGAACACCGTGTGAGGCGAGGCGGTCTGTTCGCCGGGGCCTGGACTGACGTGTTCTCGGTCGTCGCCGCGTCCATCGGATGCTGGGGGTGGAGGGTGTAGTTCCAGTCGCCGTGGAAGCGGTGCCGGGTGATCGGCAGGGCGGCGATCTCGTCGTCGCTGACCTGGATGCCGGTGGGGTAGGGGTTGGTGTCGAGTTCGGCGTGCACGGTCAGGCCGGTTTTGGTCGTGGTCGCCGCGATGCTCTCGACGATGACTTCGTGGCTGGTCAGCGGCCTTCCACGCCAGTTCATGGTGATGTGGGAGAACAGCCGGTGCTCGATCCGGTTCCACTTGGAAGTGCCGGGAGGCAGGTGGCAGACGGTGACCGTCATGCCGGCCTCGGCAGCAAACCTGGCAAGTTCGGTCTTCCAGGTGCGGGTGCGATAGCCGTTGGAGCCGCCCGCGTCGGCGGTGATCAGCAGTCGGCCGGCCGTCGGGTAGGTGGCCCGTCCGGTGGCGTTCCACCAACGGCGGATCGATTCGACGGCGAACGCGGCGGTGTCGTGGTCGGTGCCCACGTTGACCCAGCCGGTGTTCGCGGCGACGTCGTAGATGCCGTAGGGCACTGCTCTGCCCAGCTCGCGGTCGGGGAAGTCGTGGGTGTCGACTCGCACCGGCTCGCCTCTCG
This sequence comes from Streptomyces sp. GL_140, assembly GCF_057834465.1. Taxonomy (NCBI): domain Bacteria; kingdom Bacillati; phylum Actinomycetota; class Actinomycetes; order Kitasatosporales; family Streptomycetaceae; genus Streptomyces; species Streptomyces sp. GL_140. The sequence continues at coordinate 251,101 of NZ_CM174404.1, read as the reverse complement.
GCTCCCACTCACGGCCGTTGTTCTTGAATGGGCCGACCAGTTCCTTCTTCTTCGTGTCCACGCTGATCACAGGAGCCCCGCAGTCCTGATGGCCGCGGGCCTGCTCGTTGAGGTACTGGAACTGTGCGTCCCGGTCGGGGTGCTGCTTGCCTTCCAGCGTCTTGGCGTTGCTCTGCAGGCTGAAGCCCTCCTCGCGCAGGAGGTCGCCCACCGTGTCCGCGGAGATCCTGTGGCCCTGTCGGGTCAGCTGCTCAGCGAGCTTGCGCGTGGATTTGGTAGTCCAGCGCAGCGGCGACATGGGATCTCCGCGGACGTCGGGCTCGACCAGCGCAAGAAGTGCCTCCCGAACAGCCGGGTTCCGCTCGGCGACGCGTTTGCGTCCGGCACCGGGCCGGCGGACGCGTCCCAAGGGGGCCTCTCCGGAGCCGAGTTCCCGTACTCCGGCAGACACCGTGGCCTCACGGACACTGGCGGCACGAGCGACCGCTCGGATCCCGCCATGGCCGAGAGACTGGGCCTCCGCCCCTATCAGCAGGCGACGCTGCCGCTCATCCAGATGCGGCAAAATCACCGCGAACTTGGCTGCCAGCACGGCCCGTTGCCCTTTCAACCCGCTCATGCCAGACCAACGAACCACCGAGTGGAAAGCTACGAGTTAAAGATCTGCACGCCCTAAGAACCCCTAACAGAATGGAGCTGGGCCAACCTGGTGGTGCCCGAGGGTCTGGTTGGCCACCATGAGCCTTGACAGATGCCGGTGGGCGGAGCAGAGGGTACGCAGTGGATTTGATCAGTCTCTCGGATGGCGACAACAGCTTCCGGGTCCGCGTGCTGGGGCGTAACTCGCCGGGTCTGCTGCATCTTCATGGATCGTGGTCGTAGCCGCGGTCACCGAGCACAATGTCTGGGCGTCGCAGGGGCCGGCCCTGCTTGCCCCGCACGGGCGGCACGGCTTCGAGCAGCAGAACGAGCTGGGCGACGTCGTTGCGGTTGCCGCCGGTCAGAACGACGGCCACGGGATGCCAGTCGCATCGGTGAACAGGTGATGCTTGCTGCCCTTCCTGCCCCCGGTCGACAGGGTTTCGTCCCGGTACGCAGCTGGTCGACGATGCGCCGCATCGTCGACCCCGGAGGGTAGGCGACGGGGGCCGCGGCAGTGGGCTGCCCGATGGCGATGCGGTGGGTTCTGCGGGTTGCGTGATATCCGGTCGAAGCTTCGGGTGGTGCGGGTCTCGTGGCGGGTGCCGAATGCCAGGTGGGAGCTGGCGGATGGCTCGGTCACGGGGTCGGTCCCACGATGACCAGGAGTGGTATGTGAGCGTTGGTTGACCTGATTTGGCATGCGATACGCGGACAGTCGGCACCTAGCGTCGAGACCGACCGACCGCATGGCCGGTCACCGACAGATCGGGGGAATCATGCGCAACATCGTTGCAGCTGCTGTCGTCGCTACGGCTGCGGTTCTCACCCTAGCGGCACGGCATCTGCCCAGCCGGACGACTCCGCTCTCCACCGGCCGGCGGCGGCCGAGCAGACAACACCGGGCAAGTCCGGAGACGTGGTGCGGTACACGGTGACGAACGGTCACCGTGAATACGCCGACGCGGTCATGGCGTCGAGCGGCTCGCTCAGCTGCGGCGTGATCAACATCGGACTGCCCGGCAACGTCACGTACGCCGGGTGGTACGCCGGCCAGGTCGAGCAGCAGTACAACACCTGTACCGGCCGGGCGTCGGCGCACTGGCAGTGGTCAGGCGACTTCCAGAACAGGTTCCCGGGCGCGTGGGTGGACGTCAACGTCATCTCCTCCTACGGCGGCCAGGTCGGGTACGGCGGTGCGACCACCTCCACCAAGGACGTATTCACCGGCACGGTCGACATCCATTCGGCGAACCCGGACACCTGGCACGCGCAGGCGATCGTGAACAGCTGCGGTTCCTGGGGCAAGGGCACCGAGCACTGGTACGGCGGTCAGGATTGGGACGGCCCGCACCCGGGCGGCTGCTGACCCCGCCCGCCAGGAAGTGATCCGAGCCTCTGCTCCTGGAGGTTGGCTACCGGGGCTCTGAGTAAGCAATGGGAGGCCGTCACCCTGCCGGGGTGGCGGCTCGTCCCACCTCGCGCTCCGGTTCGTGCGGCCGGTACGCCTCCGGCTCCGGCTGTGGAGTTGGAGGCGGTGGTGGTTTCCCAGCACGCGCACTGTTGCTGGGGCCGCTGAGTGAAGGCAGTAGCGGCTCGGTCTCCGGAGGAATACCGACGATCCTTGCGGGGTTGCCCGTCGCCCACCAGTGCGCGCTCGAGGCGAGATGTTGCTCAGTGAACCTGTCAGCGACCGATGATCGATGCTTTGTCCCTGCTTCAGCCGGCGGGGCTGTTCTGGCGTCGGGTGAGGTGTGCGGGGGCCGCGATGTGCGGTGGCAGTGCGGGGTCCGGTTCCAGTGTGCCCCAGGTGGTGTGGAGAGGGAGGACGCCGGCCCAGACACCGAGTCCGGCGTCAGGTCCTTCGCCGTCCTGCGGCGGGCCGGCGGCGACCTTGACCGAGGCTTCGTCGAGGGAGAGAGCGAGCAGGGAAGTCGCTGCCAGTTCCTTGCGGTTGGGACCGCGAGCGTAGTCCCACTGGCCCGGGGTGATGTGCTCGGTGAGGCAGCGCAGTCCGGCGAGTTTCTCTTCGGGGTCGGTGACGATGCGCGGTACGCCGTAGATCATGGCGCTGCGGTAGTTCACGCCGTGCTCGAACACCGATCGGGCCAGGACGAGGCCATCGACGTGGGTGACGGTCAGGCACACCGTGTTCTGCGGGGCCTCCACCAGGCTGCGGCTGGCCGCCGAGCCGTGGAAGTACAGCGTCTGGCCGTCCGTGCCGTACACCGTGGGCACGACCATGGTGCGGCCCTCCACCTGTACCCCGAGGTGGCACAGAAAACCGGCGGCGAGTACCGAGTCCAGCTCGGCCCGCTCGGACCTTCCCTGCTCGCGCAGGCGGCGGTGACGGGTCCGTTCGGTGGCGGAAAGGGGCGTGGGGGTCAGGGGCTCGGACATGGCGTGAGGCTATCGAATGCGTTGTCGAGCGTACATAGATCAGATGACACCATCTTCTGGATATCCGTGATGCTACGGATTTCGTTGTCAGTCGCGGTTGTGTTCGTACGGGTAGGTCCCGGTCGGACGGATAGGTACCCGCCCCCTGGTCGTCTTCGGCAGGCGGTGTGGGGCGAGGCCTGTGACCCTGGGGGGCGGGTGTGGCGCATGCCCGGCCTTCGGTCGGGTCGCGGGCAGCGCAGGTCGGCGGCCTTCGCCGCAGCTGAGGGGATCGATTTCGATCAGGAGCTGCTGTATGTGGCGTACCAGCTGCACGACATCGGGCTCGTGAGCGAGTTCGAAAACCACAGCATCTCGTTCGAGGCCGCCGGCGGGCACGTCGCCTGGGTGTGTTCACCGCCGGTGCCGGTTTGGTCGCCGGCCCGGCGGGCCCGCGTGGGCGAGGTCATCCGTCGGCACATGTGGGCCGAAGTCGATCCGGCGATGGACGTGGAAGGCCACCTGCTGGCGCGCGCCACCGCGCTGGACATTCTCGGTGAAGGCTACGACGACGTTCCGGCAGACGTCCGTGCCGAGGTTCTGCAGCGTTTTCCGCGTCTGGGCCTGTCCGACGAGTTCCTCGCCTGCTTCCAGGACCAGGGGGAGCGGAAGCCGGACAGCGCCGCTGCGGCCGACATGGCTGACGGCTTCGCAGAGCTCATCGCCGCCAAAATCCCACGAGCTGGCCGGACGTCGGACGCCGGACGCCCGACGCCGGGCCTGATCCGGGCCGGTCGGGCCTGGCGTCTCTCGGCCGCGGAGGGTCATCCCTCCCTGCGGGTGCTCTTCCCCCCAGTGCGGTGCCGTTTCAAGCAGTGGCTGGGAACGGATGGGTGCGATCAGGTCAGGAACTCTGACAGCAGGCGGTTGAGTTCGGCCGGCTGCTCGGTCGGCACGGAGTGGTGGGTGGCACCCGGCAGCGTAGCGAGAGCCGCGTGCGGGAGGAGCCGACGGGTTCTGGCGGTGACGTGCCGTGCGTCGTGTGCGCGGCTGCGCTCGGCCAGGACCACCAGAGTTGGAACGGTGCAGGCCTGCAGGTCCTGCATCTTGGGTCGTCGCATTGCAACGACTCTCGATCGCCGGGCGGATGCGGTGGTGTCCAGGAAGTCTCGCCATGCGGGGTCCCCGGGGACGTCCCCGGTCTCCCAGAGGAGAAAACGTCGTTGACGCTCGGCGGTATGCCTCAACAGCATGGGTACGGCACGCAAGAGGTAGCGGGAACTCATGCCGGCGAAACAGTTGACGGGGTCGAGCAGTGCGAGCCTGGTGACCCGGTGGGGTGCGTGCAACGCGTAGTTCAGCGCGATCCAGGCTCCGTATGAGTGACCGCACAACTGGGCTGTGTCGAGCATCAGGGTCTCGTAGAGCGAGTCCATCCAGGACATCAGGTCTGCGGTGCGGCGTAGTGGAGCCCCGTCGTGGATGGTGCGCCCGACGTCCCCCATCAGGTCGATCGCGTATACGCGATGGGAGCGGCTGAGGGTCTCGACGTTGGCGAACCATACCGTCGAGGTGGTTCCGCCACCGGGCAGGAGGAGGAGCGGGGTCGCGTCCTCGGGGCCGCAGGTGTGGATTCGTGTGGTGCCGTAGGCGGAAGGCACATCGATGCTTCGGACGTCCACGGGCCACTTGCGCAGGACGGCGTCGTACGCCGCGTGGAAGGCCGTTTCGTCATCCATGGCTGCTCCGTGACATTATTCGACCATCGACTCTCTCGACCATCGAGATAATAGCGTGGAGGGAACCCATGGATGACCAGGACCCGGCCCTTCATCTGGTTCATCTGTTGAGGGCCATCACGGTCGAACTCGACCTTTTCGGCGCCGAGTTCGCCGACGGCAACGGGCTGCATCCCACGGACCTGCGGGCACTGATCCACCTGCTCGACGACGACCGGGCGGGCCTCACCACCACGCCGGGTCGGATCGGCGGGCAGCTGGGGTTGAACTCGGCCTCCACCACCGCGCTGATCGACCGCTTGGAGCGGCTGGGTCTCGTCAGCCGTGAACGGGACACCCACGACCGCCGCCGGGTCCTCTTGACGGTGGAGGACAAAGCTGTGGCCTTGGGCTGGTCATTCTTCGGGCCGCTGATCAACAACATGGTCACGGCCATGCGTTCCTTCGAGGATGCGGAGCTGACCACGGTGCGACGCTTCTTGATGGAGATGCGCGACGTCGTTGCCTCAGGACGGCAGGTCCAGCGGGAGGCGCCACCGACGGGTGGGGAGATCGGCTGAGTAGTTCCGACTCTGCCTTGACGCCAGGATATTCAAACCGTGAGGAGGTCGTGCGGGTGCTCCGTGGCCGGGAGCAGCTCCTCAACGTCAACCCTGAGCTGCTCGTGGACCGTGGGCGGTCCGGGGCGGGAACGGACCGCAGCATCATGGCGATGGACTCTGCGGAAGGCGCCGGCAGCGCTACCTACTGGCTGGCCCGGTCCGGGAAACCCCGGCAGGGTCAGTTTTCCCCGCGCGTACGCGAGCGCGGATCTGGCGGTTCACCGCAACTCGCCGCCGCAGGCCCGGCTGGAAGCTTTCCTCGAGCGGAGCCTCGTCGACCAGGGCGTGCCCGTGCTCCGTGCGTACGAAGTGACGGCGGTCGAGCCGGACGCTGACGGGGTCACCGTCGGAGACATCCGGGCCGGCTACCTCGTCGCGTGCGACGGCGGGCACAGCACAGTCCGCAGACCGCTGGACGTCTCCTTCCCCCGGCAGGGTATGTCAGCAAGCACACCCGGGCCGCCGGCGGCTACTTCACCGTCCTGGCCCCGCTCGACAGAGACCTCTACCGGCTGATCTTCGGCAAGCTCTCCAGCGAAGGACCGGGCCACGAGGTGCCCGTCGCCGCCCAGGGCGGACTGGCTTTGTGCACGTCGTTCAGGTGGACCGCCTCCCGAACCGATGCACATTTGCTGTCACTAGACCTGCTCAAAGCCAGCGACCTACTGAATACAGCCAACGGCAGCGGGGTTTGAGGGATCGCAGTTGCCGGGGTTGTTGTTTGTGATGGTGGTGTGGTTGAGGGTGACGGTTCCGCCGTTGTTGTGGAGACCGGCGGGGGCGTGGGCCGCGGTATTGCGTGTGACACGGGAGTCGTTGAGCGTTGCGTCGCCCTGGTTGTGAATGCCGGCGCCGGTTCCTTGAGTGACTGCGTTCCCGTCGATGACGGTGTTGCGGGTGTTGAGCGTTCCAAAGTTGTAGATGCCGCCACCGGAGAAGTTCGCAGTGTTGCTACGGATGGTGGTTTGGACGTTGGTGGTGAGCGTGCCGAAGTTGGCGATGCCCCCGCCGGTTCTGGCGTTGTTGCTGTGGATCTGGCTGCTGGTGATGGTCGCGGAGGAACTGTTGTTGTGGATGGCGCCGCCCAGGCCTTGTGCTTCGTTGCCGGTGAGGATGCTCGCGGTCAGGCTGAAGGGTGAAGAGATGCTGCTGTGAGCGATGGCTCCGCCGTTACCACCGGTGACGGGGCCGGTGGAGTTGTTGGTGAAGACGCTGAGGTCCACGCGTGTGGCGCCGCTGCTCAGGATGGCACCGCCGTGGCCGGCTTCGGTGTTGTTGCTGTTGAAGTAGGAACTTACGACGTGCAGCGTTCCGTTGTTGTTGTTGATGGCGCCGCCTCCATTGCCGGAGGTGTTGCCTGTGAGGCGGACGTTGCTAAGGGAAGCAACGGTGTCGAATCCCAGCTGGATGGCCCCGCCCTGAGCGCCTCCTCCGGCTTTGCCGTTGGTGAGGGCCAGGTCTCGGAGAGTCAGGTTCGCGCTGGTGGCAGGGGGGAGGTTGAAGAAGCGGAATTCGGTGTCGGTGTGGTCGCCGCGGGTGATGGTGGCGTTGCGTCCGTTGATGGTGATGGGGCTGGTGATCTGGGGAAGCGCGGCCTGGCCGGGGCCGGAGATCTGCTCGGTGTAGGTGTAGGTGCAGTCGCGCGCGAGGTTGAGGGTGTCGGAGGTGGTGGGGGTGCCGTTGGCGGTGGTGATGGCCTGGACAAGGGCGGCGGGGGAGCAGGTGACGTTGATGGTGGCGGCGTGAGCGGGGGTGGCGGCCAGCCCGGCGAATGTGAGTGCGAACGTGGGCGCGGCGAGCAGGGTAGCGGCCTGGCGGGGGTGGCGCAGTGGCCTCATTGTCTGACTCCTTTTGGGGGGAGACGCCGGGGGGCGATCCGATCATTGTTTACATCAGATCAACATCTATTCTTTTCGGGACACACCGGGCGCATGTTGCGGGGTGCTTCGTCAGGTCCTCCACCCTCACCCCTTGCTCGGACCTCCTGCCGCCAGAGGTACGCGAGCAACTGATCCGTTCGCTGACCGCCGCGGTGGACCCGGCGTCCTGGCTCCGCAGTCCACGCACGCCCTTCAGCACGCCCTCAACCACCCCAAGGTGACATCGCTCAAGGGACTGATTCGTCCTGGTGCGCCCGGAAGAGGGACGGTGGCCGCGGCGAAACTGGAGCTGTGGGGCGAAGCGGCGACGAACGGCCTGAGACGCAGCCGCTGCACAGAGGGTGCGCCCCCGGGCAGAGCCGCCATGGCCACCTTGTATCAGGGCGCCGTGTACCGAGCGCAGCCAGCCAGCCAGCCAGCCAGCCAGCCCCGCCTCCGTCCGGGCCGCTGTGGGCGCCCTCGTAGGCTCTCCGGGGCGTTCTTGGCCGTGGACTTCCTGGAAGCAGGCCCTGTCCGCTCGCAGGCGTGTGATCTGCGGTTTCATCGGGGTGATGCGGTCGGCCAGTGACGGACTCAAGCCTGGGGCGGTGTCGTCTAAGTTCTCCAGGTCGAATGTGGTGATCCGGATCTGTGTCACAGGTGCCTCCAGGGCTCGGCGTGGCCGGTAAACCCTGCCCGAGCAGAGCCTGCTGATGCCTGGTGTGAGACACACGCGGCGTTCGCCCGACTGCCACACACTCCGGCCACGGCTCCGTGGGCAGGGCCCGCAACACGAGCAGGACCGGGTGACCTGACCTTGGGCCGGCGCCTTCCAGGCCACTCGGATGGCGCCCGCCGGGGTGCCCTTTGGCCCGGTGTGCGAGAAGCGCGACGTGCCATGGCTGTGATGGATGTGCTCCTTGTCGCCACCTGTGCGGAGCACCCGGGGCGGGACGTGATGTCGCTCAGAACCTTGCAGCGTGCCTGGGTCGTCGCCTCGGCGTTCGACCACCGCTCGGCGAGGCCGCGGCTGCGGTCCTTGCACGACCGCCAAGACCGAGGGCTCCTACTCCCTGAGTCCGGACCTGACCGATGGCAGGCCGGCTCCTGCTTCCTCAACCCCGCCGTCACTGCCGCCCAAGCGGACCGCCTTCGCGAACTCGACTCACCACTGCCTCGTCCGGCGTCGAGGTGGCTTTGGTGATGAGACCAACTCCACTGGGTCCGCGACGTCACCTTCGACGAAGGCCGCTCACAGGTCCGCACGGGCAGTAGCCCCCACGCGGTGGCTGTGCCCTGCGCACTCGCCATCAGCGCCCTCCGTGTCACGCAGTGACCAACGTCGCTGCAGCCCTAGGCCACAGCCCCGCGGCCACACCTGCCCCTTGATGACCCTCAGACTCACCTGAACTATTTCGACGAAGCCCTGGCAACACACCCGGCCGGGCCAAGGCATCCGCACCTGCCTCGTCATTCTCCAGTCGGTAGATCGTCAATCGGGTTCCCGTCATAGGTACGTTCGAATGAGGCACCGCCCAGGAGGAACGCCACGGCATCCTTGGCCGGCTTCTCCACCTGCCGGAGCGAGGAATGGACGTCGTCGTTGATGACGCTCAGGGAACCGCCGACGGCACGCTTCATCTCCTGGGCCCAGGGCATGGGTGTATTCGTCTCGTATGCGTGACCGAACATCTGCACCTGACTCTTGCCATTGCGTAGCTCCGGGCTTTTGCCGGGGAAAGGCCATCCGGATTCTGATATCATCCCCACCTTGCCGCCGTAGCCGCCCACCGGGAATTTATCCTTGTCCGCCTGCGCCTTCTCCAGCTCTTCCTCGAATGTCCCCCGGGAGCCCGTGGACTCGTTTCCGCCGACTGCTCGGAGTATGAACTCGATGTCACCGTACTTTTCTGGTTTACCGAACCCGTTCCCCGACGTGCGTATGCTGCTCTCCTGTATCGATGTCGTTGACGTCTGGCCTGCTGCAATATCACTCAGCTTCTTCCCGGCCTTTGCCCATCGGGCGCGAGGAGACAGCAGATAGCTATTGAATTCTTCCGCTGTGACCTCACCGCGCGGCTTGGTCTCGAGGTCTTCGCGGAGGGCCAGTAACTTGCGGGACACATCCGCCCCACTGCGCCCCAGATGAAGACTGGTGTCACGGTCGGCAATCCAGGCAGTGAAATCGCGGTAGAGGGTCTCCGTCGCGGCCTTCTGTTCCTCTTGACCGCGATCGTCGGTCGACCGTCCCGGCGCCATGACGGAATCCCAGACCATGCGCTCCACGTGCTGGTCGAACAGCCCCCGGTACACAGCACCCAGCGATGTGCCCCATGAGTTGCCGAGATAGCTGATCTTATTCTCGCCGAGGGCGACGCGAATCTGATCCATGTCTCTTGCCACGCTCGTCGTAGTCATCGACTGAGAGAACTCGACGTCCTTGAGGGCGCACGTCTTCAAAATCTCCGCGTATGCGCCGCGGTTGAACTTTTCCCTCTCCTCCTCCGTCAGGTTTGGCGGAGGGGCTGGGAATTCGTCCGTCGAAAACTCTGAACATCCGGGCTTTTCGCTATACCCAGAACCTCGTATGTCGAATCCGACAAGGTCGGAGTATTTGCCCAGCTCCCTCATATTGCCGGCGGTGAGATCTCTAGGGTCCGAGAGTCCAGGCATGCCAGGGCCGCCGAGATTGGTGAGCAGGATTCCGCGGCGCTTTTCGGGTTGGGTGGCCTTGATCCTGCTAACCGCAATCTTGATACTACGCCCCTGTGGCTTGGCGTAGTCAAGCGGCACGGTAAGCATGGAACACTCGGAAATGCTATCGTCTGCATCCCATTCCGCTGCCACGTCAATGCAGGGTTTCCAGTTGAGCTGTGCCCCTTCGGATGGCGCAAGCCCGCCGGAGGCGGAAGCGTCGGAGGGTGCTATAAATCCGAGGCAGGCGATACTCATCGCCACAATCGCTGCTCTCCGCTTGCCGCGTGAATCGGAGGCCTTCTCGTCGTTGATTGCAGCCCGAGGCTGCGGGAACGTCGTCGACAGTGTAGCCGTAGAGGCAGGTGAGGGGTGCAAGCTGCCGAATTTTAAATATGCCATGAATGTAAGCTATCTATGGCATATGTTAGCCAAGTCGCGATATGGCTGTCATTGCATGTTGATTTGGTTTCAATCCTGTATCAGGGAGCCTTTGTCGACCTCGCCGCCTTGCTCGCTTGCGCCGCCCACCACCGGCGAAGAACTCGGGATGAGCCACGGCCAGGGGGTGGCGGCGAGATGCGTCAGCACCTCGGTGGGGTCAGGGCCCACGCGGGCAAGAATGCAGTCCCAGTCGGGCAGTCAAGTCACGGGCACCCGCACCCACTCCGACTTGGGTGACACGTGCGCCGCGAAACAGCGCCGCACTGCGGCGTCCCAGGACGCCATCGGTGAGCAGCGGTTCAGCGGCAGCGGGTCGACGCCCGTCGAGTCGGTGATGGAAGCCCGTCAGTGGATGGGGGAGTTTGAGGAGGCGAACTCGGTGGAGTGCGTGAGAACGTTCGACTGGATCACTCAGTGGCTCACGTCGTACCTGTGGATCGCATACGTCAATGCCAATTGCACGCCCGTGTAAGCGGCGTTCTGGCGGGTAGGCGTGGGGCGCGGGCGGACCGGATCGCCGCGATGAGTATTGCGGTGGCGGTCGCCACCCACATCGCCCGGGCGTGTGGGCGCCGTTCCGTCGGTGTCGGAGGAGTTCGGCGAAGGCTCGGGCGAGGTCACGGGCTCGGGTGACGTCCGGGCAGGCGATCCGCACATCGAGCTGGCGGCGCGTTCGACTGCGCCACTGCGATGTGATCTCCACCAACGGGCGCGAGCTACCGGCTCAAGAACCGGCTCAAGGTCATCGCGAGGGATGCAGACGTGGCGTGATCAGGCGTTTGTGAACTCCGGGTCGGCCGTGGTCTGCAGTGCGGCAGTAAGAATGAGGGTGTGTTCAGACGTGAGTGGCAGGAGCCACCGACCGATGCCCGGCTCGACCCGTACCGCCGCGCTGCTGCTCGTCTCATGAACGGGGACGAACAGATCGGCGTGCTCGTGATCCGAGTCACCACCTGGTGGTGGAGGGAGGGGCCTTTCTGGCGAAGGCGGTGGGGGAATCCGCAAGAGCTTCCGGAGTGGGCGCTGTCTCGTCTCGGCCCAGCAGAGCAGTTGCCCGACTTCGACGACGGGATCGTCTCGGCTGAGGAGCTCGATGAGGAGCTTACTGATTGGGCTGCGGGGATCTTCCGACTACGGGGCCAGCGGTTCAGCCTCGACTGGCTTGGCGAAGAAGAAGCAGATGCCGCGCATAGGGAGCACGGCTGGATGATCGGCTGACCATCCCTGCCGCGCTGCTTACCGCGACACTGCTGGGCCCGTTCGTCGACTCCGCCGTTGTTCTTGTGATGCCGCAGGACCTGGAGCATGGGATCACCCACCGCTGAACCGGCCAGGCCGGTCCTTCTGTACGGTGGCGACCTCTTACCTCGGTGCCACGGCGGGACCAACAAGATGGGACGGGTTGAGTTGAAGCACGAGGACGCCCACGCCGGTGAGCGCGGTACCCGAGCGCGGTGCCTGCCGGAGCCGTGGATGTGCGATGTCTTCCATCTCGATGGCAGCCTGAGGGACATTCGAGTCCTCAACACGACCCGCGCCGAGTGGATCGCGGTCCTCGAACGCCTGCGTGTCGTAGCCGACGAGACCGAGGTGGAGCACCCCTACCCCCGGCTCGATCCCGTGCATCCTGCACTCGCCGACCTCTTCCGCGCCTGGGCAGACGAGCCGGAGGGTGAGGGGACGAGCTTTGCCTTCCGGGCCCGCTTCGGCGCCGTGTGGTTCTTCGCCCTGCCCTACGACGAGGAGGAGATCGAGTTCTCCGTCTGGCCCGAGGATGTGCTTGATGGTGCGGGGGTGGCCGCCGTGCTGCGGTTCCTGGTCGAGGTTGCGACGGCCAGTCGACGACGGGCAGTGCTGACCGCCGAGGTCGTCCGGTATTCCCCAGGGCTACCGGCGCTGATCTCCCACGACCCTGACACGGGCCTCACTTCCCACATCTGAAGGGTGTGGTGGACGTCTCGCGTCATGTGGCTCTGCCGGGAATCTTGCGATGCCGCACGGTCATGGGGCGAGGAGTACGCGTTGGCGTAGGAGGTCGAGGTTGGCTCGTCCGTAGGCTATGTGTTTGAGGGGTTTGACCCGGGTAAGCATGTCCCTCGACCTGGCCCGAACTCCATGGTGTGGAGAGTCCGGCGCTGACAGCGTCGAAGCCTCGTCGCAGGCCGCCGACCAGGGAGTGGAGGGCTGGAAGGTTGTCGGCAAGCACGCGTTCCATCCAGTCCGGGAGTTCGTCGCCCCCGAGGTTGTGGAGCATCTCGGCGAAGCCGTGGACGTGCCGTGCAGCGGCGTCGAAGTTAGGGCAGACCATGTGGGTCCGCTTCCGTACGGCGGCGCCAGTGGGGGCGAGATGCGGGGGGTTTCGTCATGGAGTCCTCGGGTCTCAAGGGGGTCCGTGTCGGCTGCCCTGGACTTCGGCGACAGAGTCCGTTCATCCGTACGCGGTTGGGGAGCCTCGGTCGTACGCCGACACGCCTGAGGAGCTCGCCCTCGACGAGGTCTTTCGCGATGAGGCGTTCGCAGACCTGTTTCCCTTGCGGGGGAAGCCAGCCCCCCAACGACACGTCGCAGCGGAGCGGAGTCCGGCTCGTTCCACGAAGCAGAATCGCTCTTGACTCCAGAAAGAGGTCCGGAATGGCGATCGAGCGCGTGGAACCTCCCGGCGACGCGGACGAGCGGGGCATGGTGGAAGGCTGGCTTGACTTTCACCGTGCGACGCTTGACCTGAAGTGTGCCGGCCTGACGGACGAACAACTGCGTCGAGCCGCAGTGAAGCCGTCGGCTCTCACGTTGCTTGGTCTGGTGCGGCACATGACCGAGGTCGAACGGCACTGGTTCGCCCGGGTCTTCGCCGGACGGAGTGGCGACGGCCCTCTCTATTTCTCGGATGAAATCCCGGACGGGGACTTCCGGGTGGGGCCTGCGGACACCTACCAGGAGGCAGCCGAGGCCTGGAGGGCTCAGATCAAAGAGTCGCGAATCCATACGGAGCTCTCGTCCCTGGATGAGCTGAGTGCGGGTGCCGACCGGTCGGGTGAGCGCTACACACTGCGTTGGATCTGCTCCCACATGGTCGAGGAGTACGCTCGCCACAACGGCCACGCAGATCTCATTCGTGAGGCAATCGACGGCCGCACCGGCGAGTAATTCGACACTTGTGGAACAACAGCCCGGCCGAGAGTCGCCTCAGGGCGATCGAGTGCGATATCTGACGCGACCAGGCTCTCGGCGTCTTCGGCTGCTACGGTCCAGCCTCGTTCGCGGACCTGGCGGAGGATTTCCGCGGCGCGGTCGGTGAACACGTTGTGGCCGTCGAACAGGGCCCCGGTGGTCGTGGTCTTTCCCTCGCCGGGCCACCACAGTTCGGCCGCGTTGAGGTGGCTGTCCTCGTCGAGGAAGGCGGGGTAGCCCACGCCGTCGAGGGATCCCAGAGCACGCCCTTTGGGACGGCCCGGGCACTTCACGGCCATGGCCCCGCGTCCGCCCGTGGAGGGACCTTGCCGTGTGCAGCGTGGGGGTGGCCTAGCCATGGATGCCGGCGATGACGTTCCCCATGGCCAAGCCCGATCATTGAGCCCAACAGTCCGTCACGGCCCCGTCCGGTCGGAGAGGGGCTGGTGAGTGTCGGTCTCTGGTGCGAATAGCGCCTGGACGGTTTCGGCGGCAGTTTCGCGCAGCCAGGTGTGGGCGCGGTCGTCGTCGTAGCGCTGGTGCCACAGCAGGTACAGGGGGACGTCGGGCAGCTGGAGCGGCAACGGCAGCGTGACCAGGCCGAGTTGGTACCGGGCTGCGCGGGTGACCGCGTCCGGAAGGGTGACGACCAGGTCGGTGCCCAGCGCGAGCTGCAGAGCGAAGGCGGCGGTGGGCCCGGCGGCCACGACGCGTCGTTCGGTGCCGCACGTGGTCAGGACGTCATCGATCTGGTCGCGCAGGCGTCCGCGCCGCGAGACGGTGAGGTGTTCGGCGGCCGCGTAGCGTTCGAGGCTCAAAGGGCCTTCGGTGAGCGGGTGGCCCGGGCGTACGGCGATGACCAGCCGGTCCTTGCCGACGAGGCGGTGGCGGATGTCGGGGAGCGTCGGCCGGCTGGAGCTTGATTCGAGGTCGACCTCGCCTCGGCGCAGCTCGGGAGTGTCCGTGCCGGGTTCGGCGGGCAGGCGCAGCTGGACGCCGGGGGCCTGGCGGTGGACAGCGGTGATCAGAGCGGTGCCGCAGGCGGCGGTCAGGGCGTCGTGCCAGCGCACGGTGAAGACCCGCTCGAGAGCCGCCAGGTCGAGTTCCTGCTGCGCGGAGAGAAGTTGGTGGGCCTGCTGCACGAGGGCGTGGACCTGGGCGCGTATGGCCAGGGCGCGGGTGGTGGGGACCATGCTGCGGCCGGTGCGGACCAGGATCTGGTCGCCGGTGGCCTTGCGGATGCGGCCCAGGGATCGGCTCATCGCCGGTGAGGTGACGTGAAGACGGGCTGCGGCGCCGGCGACACTGCCTTCTTCCAGCAGGGCGTCCAGCGCAGTGAGCAGGTTCAGGTCCAGTTGCATGAGAGTAACTCTACGAGTGAAAAGCATGCACTTGTTGTTAATCCTCAGGGGCCCTAGCTTCGAAGTGCGGGTGCGGCACAAGCCGTCCCGCGTGGACCGGACCCAGAGGAGCCCGCCATGCCTTTCGACGCCCACACGCTGCTTCTGTCCGACGTGACCGCCGCGGTGAAGTCCGCCGGCCTCACGCTGCGCGACCGCTACACCTCGCAGGCCCGAGGAGTGAGTCTCGACGAGGTCGTCGAGGAGATCCACGCCAACGACGACGCGGTGCTGGACGTGTTGCGGGAGCCGCTGCTGCGGGCCCGGCCTGGGTCGCGGTGGGCCGAGGACGAGCTGGCCGGCGGCGCGCTTCCGGCGGGGGAGTGGTGGGTCGTCGACCCCGCCGAGGGCAACATCAACCACGTCCACGGCATGGAGGACTGGGCCGTCACCGCCACTCTGGTCCGCGACAACCGGCCGGTACTCACCGTCGTCCACCTGCCGCTGACCGGCGACACCTACACCGCCGTCGCCGGCGGCGGTGCCCACCTCAACGGCCGTCCGCTGAATGTGTCCGCCAAGACCGACCTGGGCGCCGCGCTCGTCGGCACCGGCCAGGCCAAGCCCGGAGAGGACGAGCGAACCTTGCGGCGGATCGGTGACTCCGTCACCGCCATGCTCATCAACGGCCTGGTCGTGCGCGTGTCCGTTCCCGCCACGCTGCAGCTCATCCACGTCGCCGCCGGACACATGGACGCGTTCTGGCAGTTCTCCGACGTCCGCTCCGGCCTGGTCGCCGGCGCCCTGCTGGTCTCCGAAGCCGGAGGCACCGTCACCGACCTGGCGGGCGAACCCTGGAACACCGCCAGCCGCGACTTCCTGGCCGCCGCCCCCGGCATCCACACCACCGCCCTCAAGGTCCTCTTGCCGATCGTCTGAACGGACATCGCCACTCCTCTCCACCCCCTTGACGCAAGGAGCATCACCTCATGACCAACATCGGCATCCTGGGCGCCGGGCGCGTCGGCACCAACCTCGCCAGGAAGCTCTCCGAGGCCGGACACCACGTCACCCTCGGCCGCCGGAGCCCGACGGAAGAGACCACGGCGGCCGCCGAAGGCACAGGCCCCCGGGTCTCCTTCGCCGACCAGCGCACCGCCGCCCGCACCTCGGACATCGTGATCAACGCGACGCCCGGCGACAGCGCCCTCGACCGCCTGGCCGGCCTGCGCACCGAACTCGCCGGCAAGATCCTCATCGACGTCTCCAACGCCACCCGCGACGCCGACGACGGCCTGCCCGGCGACCTGCGCTACCCGGGCAGCAGCCTCGCCGAGCAGCTCCAGGTGGCCCTCCCCGACACCCGTGTGGTGAAGACCCTCAACACCATGCTGTTCATGGTCATGACCGCTCCCGAAACCCTGTCCACCCCACCGACCGTCTACGTCTCGGGCAATGACGAGAACGCGAAGAAGATCGTGTCCGGCCTGCTCGGTGACCTTGGCTGGCAGCCCGCATGGATCGAGGACCTCGGCGACATCACCACAGCCCGTGCCACCGAGGCCATGATCCTGGTCGTGCCCCACATCCTGCGCCGACACGGCTTCGAGCCCTTCGCCGTCTCCCTCGCCCGGTGATCCCACCGAGACCGCTTCAGATCCTGCGCGGCTCATCGGTCCTTCTCCGTGATCCTGTTGATCAGGCCCTGAGTCGTTTTGTCCTCGGCGTCGATCCCCGAAACCCCGCCTCCTTCAAAAGTCGCGACATCGCGTAGGTGTGCAGGGTCTTCGGAACTCAGGCGTTCACGGGTGTCGAGAACCGGCCGCCGGCTCCGTCCCAGGTATACCGGTGGCCTCAAAGGGCCGCGCAACGCAGAGGGAGAACCGCCATGACGCTTCAGCGGATGGACAACGTCGGCATTGTCGTCGAAGACCTGGACGCCGCCGTCGCCTTCTTCACCGAACTGGGCATGGAGGTCGAAGGCAAGGCGCAGATCGAGGGCCTCTTCGCGGACCAGGCAGTCGGACTCGACGGGGTCCGCAGCGACATCGCGATGCTGCGGACCCCGGACGGCAGCGGCAAGTTGGAGCTCGCGCAGTACCGTACCCCGGCGGCGACCCGCGACGGATCCCACAACCCGCCGCCGAACACGCTGGGCCTGCACCGTGTCATGTTCGCTGTCGACGACATCGACGACACCATCGCCCGCCTGAGGCGTCATGGCGCCGAACTGATCGGCGAGGTGGCGCAGTACGACGACATCTACCGCCTGTGCTACCTCCGCGGCCCCTCGGGCATCATCCTCGCCCTGGCCGAACAGATCGGCTGACGGCCCCTTCGCGGCCGCCCCGACGTCGGTCAACACCAGGCACCACGAATCGTGACCGGCCGGGGCCCCACGAGGTTCCCTCCCTGAGTCGGCGCCTGTCGGCTCCCGCGACCGGGAGAACCATGGACCTGCACAATCGGCTCCTGCTGGACGACAACATCCTGATCATCAACGTCCACGAGCCCGTCGCCACCGAAGAGCGAGCCGCCCTCGCCCAGGCCATCGACCTCCTCATCGAGGAACATCATCCGGCGGCCCTGGTCATCGCCCTCGACCCGGACGCCGGCACCCCAGCCGCTGTTTCCGTCGTCCTGCGCACGCACCGCCACTGCGCCGAGACCAACATCCCCATGGCGGCCGTCGCCCCCCACCCGCCAACCCGCTACCTGATCAGATCCAACGAGCCCGCCCTGCCCGTCCACACCCACACGGACCACGCCCTCCTCACCGCCAAGACCCTCCTGCGTCGGTAACCCGCGGGTACCGGTCCTCACCGGACCGAAGTTCGATGCTTCCCTCCGAGGCCGGCACGCCCTTCACGATGTCCCCATGGCGGGGAACGGGACGCGGAATGGTCTCGCAGGGGCCGACCGCGACCCCTGTGCGAGTGTGTTGACGGCCCGTGGGCATCCGAACTCGATCCCCAGGTAGTACAAGCGGAGGAACTGTACCGAGTGCGTGAGATCCCTCTTGAGGCGATCATCTGTTTGGGTGAAATATCTGCTTTGCCCGCTGATGTGTCCAGGTCGCGAGATCGATATGTGTGTAGCGTAAATCTTCCGGTTGGCAGGTGGATGGACCGCTGGCTATCCGCATTCTCCTGGGCCTGTTGCGGGCACCGGGACAGCCGGGGGTCGAATCCCCGAGCCCTGGCCTGACTCACGTTTTCTGGGAGAGCGAGCATATGTTATTAGGTAGAACGCTGGTCAAGGGTGCTGCCGTCGCAGCCGTCGGTGCAATGGCATGTGTCGGACGCCGACGTCCCCTTACTCGATCCGCAGACCCTCAAGCCGGCGGGGGCGGGTTCTGGCGTTGCACTGGCGCCCACCACCGAGGCGTGGAGCCCCCGTTCCGGGGCCGTGTCATCGCCCGGGGCGGGTTGCTCGTCCGTAACGGCCCCTCGCAGAGCAACGACAAGATCGGCCGGCTGCCCAAGGGTGCCCATCACTGAAATCCGGAGTTCTGGCCTCGCGTGTGCTGACGCGGGGCCAGACTGCTGTGTCTGCAGGGAGAATGGAATGTGGTGAGAGCTTCGGCGATGACATGTGTGAGTCCTGCTTGCCGCATTCGACACACGCATCGTCATCCTGTTGACCGAGCGGGAGCGGCCCTGGACCTGCTCGACACCGTCCGCGGGGACGGCCGCCCCGCTGCCGAGGTGATCCTCGCGGAGACCGGCGGGGCGACCGTCAAAGTTGAAATTCCCGAAGCCAGTTGATCTCGAACTTCCACGGAACCCTCTGGGGCTCCCGTGTCTCAGTGGGCGTTGGCGTATGCCTCGCGGATTTCCGCGCTGATTCGGCCACGCTCGTTCACGCTGAGGCCGTTCTCCTTGGCCCAGGCGCGGATCAGCGCCGTGTTCTGCGCGGCGCCCACAGGGCGGGAAGCGGAAGCAGAAGCCTTTGCCCGGCTTCCCCGGATCCGGCGCCCTGCTGACGTGAAGGGAGCCACGGCTTCCAGGAGCTTGTCGTAGCTCTCGGGCGCGAGGTCGATTTCGTACGCGACACCGTCGAGAACGAGGGTGTGGGTCGACGCTTCCTGGGTCTCTTCACCAGTCAGGTCATCGGTATAGACGGTCACGATTTTCTGGGCCATGGGAGGATTCTATGTTGCCTTTCGGACGTTCGACTGCGGGTCTGTACGGTCAGTGGGGGATCCCTGCCGGTGAAGGCTCCGCTTGACCATGGACGCTGGGGGTGAGAGCCCAGTCGATGATCGGTGAACGCCACTGTCCCTTCACCGTGTGGCGCTTGTTCTTCCGAATCGGCCGACCCACCCGCAGACGCTTGCAGAGCCCGTGCGTGCGGCCCGCAGTCGTGGGCTGCCTGCGGCTCTCACTGCTCCAGGCGGGCGTTGATCAGGTACTCGGCTTCCTCGGAGAGCCTTCGGCGTCGCTCGCTTTCGTTCACCTGGCGCAGTTCGCCGCGCAGCGCGAGTTCGGTGCGCAGGATCGTCGTTCGGGGCACCGGGACCCGCTGGCCCGGCTTCTCGGTGAACGGCTGGAGCTCGGCCGCCAGGGTGTGCGCGTCGTCCGAGCTGCCGCGTCGCAGTGAGAGGAACACGCGGGCGAGCCAGTCGGCCGGGATCTGCACCATGAAGTCAGTCATGCCGGTGGCAACGATCCAGGCCCTCGCTCGTGACGGTCGACGACCCGCACGGCCCACGAAGCCCGCCGTCCCGGTCGCATCGGCAGCGGGGGGCCGGGCATCTCACATGCCGACGGGTGGATAGACGTGGGCAGGGCCATGAACAGACCGCGACCGGCCGTCGCACGGGGATTCCGCGTCGACGGCCGGCCGGGGGAGGTGGTGTGCTCAGCCGGAGCAGCCGGGGACCGGGCTCGGGCTGGTCAGGCAGTTGTTCGGGACGTTGGGCCCGACCTGGGTGGCGCGCAGGGTCACGGTGCCGCCGTTGTTGTAGATACCGCCGGGGTTGGGGGCGGTGGCCGTGTTGCCGGTGAGGGTGACGGCGTTCAGGGTGGCCGTGCCGCCCGGGACGCTGGGTACGCCGTTTGCGAGGCCCGCACCGGTCGTCGCGTTGTTGCCGGTGATGCGGGTGGCGGTGACCGTCAGGGTTCCGATGTGGGCGATGCCGCCACCGGCGCCGCCGGCCGAGTTCCCGTTGATCTGGGAGGCGTTGACGGCCACCGTGCCATCACTGACGATGCCGCCGCCGTTCTGGTTCGCGACGTTGGCCTGGAACGTGGTCGTGCCCACGTTGGCCTGGGAGCCGCTGAACACGCTGAGGCCGCCGCCGAAGTTGGCCTGGTTGTTCCGGATCGTGCTGCTGTTGACGGTCAGGACGCCGTTGCCGGTGACGACGATGCCGCCGCCGGCACCGGGCGCGATCGCGCTGCCATTGGCGTTGCCGTTGGTGAGGTTGGCCGTGCGCAGGGTGAGGTTGCCGCCGTTGACCGTGAGGATGCGGAAGGTTCCCGACTGGCGGTTGATGGTGGCGCCGTTGCCGTTGACGAGGACCGCCGAGGTGATGGCGGGCAGTTCGGTGGTCAGCTGGTACGTGCAGCCGGGTGTCAGGTTGAGGGTGTCGGAGGCGATGGTGCCGTTGGCCGTGTTGATGGCGGCCTGCAGGGCGGCCTGGGTGCACGCCACGTTCAGGGTCGCGGCCGAGGAGGGAGTGGCCAGCGCGGTCGAGGCCAGGGTGACGGCGGCTCCCATGCAGAGCACCTGGGCGGTGCGGACCAGGGACTTACGGGTGAGCATGGCGCTCCTTGAGCAGTCGGGCCCGCCACGGGCGCCCGGCCTCCGGGGAAGGGTGCGGGGCACCGCGGACAGGAGGGTCATGGCAACGGGTATCCACCGGAGTCCCCGGGTCCCGCTCGTTGGTCGGATTTACGTCCGATGGATCCCTTAAGAAGTCATCTCATTTGGGCTTCGCGGGTAGACTGTCGGCCATGGTGGGGATCGTTGAACGGCTGGTGCCGGACGAGCTGTGGGAGCTGTTCCAGCGGGTGGTGCCGGACGCGCCGTCGCGGCCTCAGGGCGGTGGGCGGCGCCGGCATGGTGACCGTGAAGTACTGGCCGCGATCGTGTTCGTCGCGACGTCGGGTTGTACCTGGCAGCAGCTTCCCAAGGCATCGTTCGGCCCCTCGGGGGCGACAGCCCACCGACGATTCTCCGAGTGGAGCGAGGCCCGGGTGTGGGCCAAGCTCCACCGGCTGGTCCTCGACGAACTCGGCGTCCGCGGTGAACTCGACTGGTCCCGCTGCGCGATCGACTCGGTGAACATGAGGGCCCTGAAAAGGGGGATCTGACAGGTCCGAATCCTGTGGATCGGGGCAAGTTCGGCTCGAAGATCCACTTGATCACCGAGCGGACCGGTCTGCTCCTGTCCGTCGCGATCTCGGGCGCGAACCTGCACGACAGCCAGGCTCTCGAGCCCCTTGTCCGCGGCATACCGCCCATCCGATCCCGCCGCGGACGCCGACGACGCAAGCCCGGCAAGCTCCACGCGGACAAGGGCTACGACTACGCCCACCTGCGACGATGGTTACGCGGACGCGGCATCAGACACCGCATCGCCCGCAGAGGCATCGAGTCCTCACAACGGCTCGGCCGCCACAGATGGGTGGTCGAAAGGACCATGTCCTGGCTCGCCGGCTGCCGACGCCTGCACCGCCGCTACGAACGCAAGGCCGAACACTTCCTCGCCTTCACCAGCATCGCCTGCACCCTCATCTGCTACCGCAGACTGACCAAATGAGATGACTTCTAAAGCCGCTCGATGGCGTAACTGGGTGCGGGCCGTCGGGGCGGAGCGGAGCGGGGCGGGGTGCGGGTCGGGAGGTGGGCGGGGCCGGGCAGGTCGCCCAAGACGTCGTTTTCCGCGTGCGCGGGCGCCGGTAGGAGCCGTCGCAGCGTCTGGCTGCAGTGCGGCAGGAGCGGTGATTTGCCGCCACGTACGGACCTCGGCCGCCGGCTGCGTGCGCGGGTGCGCGGGTGGGTGGTCCGCAGCAAGCCTTCAGGTGCGGCACTCGACCACCCAGATTCACCCCGTGCAACGAAATCCGAATCAGTAGGTCCATGGGGCAGGCGAAGTGCGCATGGAATGGGGCGTTCATCAAAAGAAACCGAAGAGTAACCCTTGTGGCTCCGTTCTGCCGTGTGCATGATCAGGCACCTGGAAGCGGTGGTGCGAAGGGGGAGTCAGTGGGCAAGAGGGCCGGTAACGACGGGGGTGGCCTGCGGGCCGGCTCCCTGGGCACGCTCGACTCCGTGGTCATGGCTGTCGCGGGCTGCGGGCCGGCGTACACCGTTGCCGCCACCATCCCCGTACTCGTCGCCACCGTAGGCGTCGCCAGCCCCGCGGTGCTCCTGTACTGCGCGATACCGATGATCGGCATCGCGCTCGCCTTCCGTCATCTGGGACGCCTCGACGTCAACGCCGGGGCGAGTTACGCCTGGGTCGCGCGCGCCATGCACCCCTTCCTCGGCTTCCTCAGCGGCTGGGCCCTGGTCGTGGCGGCTACGGCCTTCCTCGTCTCCGTCACCCTCCCGGCCGGCAGTGCCACGCTCGCGCTCATCAGCCCGGACCTGGCCGCGAACACCGGCCTGGCCACAGCCGTCGGCGCCGGCTGGTTCCTGCTCATGGCGGGCGTGGTGGCGCAGGGCGCCCGGATCAGCCCGTACACCCGCCGGATCCTCACCGGCGTCCAGCTCGTGCTGCTCCTGGCCTTCGCCGTCGCCGCCCTGGCCAAGGACGGGAACACGGCGGACTTCTCGTTCTCCTGGTTCGGCTTCGGCCACTTCGACGGCTCGCACGGCTTCGTCGCCGGCGCGCTGATCGCGGGCGTCAGCTACTGGGGCTGGGACGTCGCCAGCAATCTCAACGAGGAGACCCGCACCAGTCGCCGTTCCTTCGGCCTTGGCGGCCTGATCGGCGTCGCGCTGTCGTTCGCGATCTTCGTCGTCTTCACCATCGCCACCAACATCCTCATCGGTGCGGACGCGGTACGGGAGAACCCGGACGGCTTTCTCTCCGTGCTCGGCGACGCCGTCTGGCCGGGCTGGGGCGGCCGACTGCTCGTCCTCGCCGTCATGCTGTCCATGATCGCCACCCTGGAGACGAGCCTCCTCCAGGCGACCCGCACGCTCTTCGCCATGGGCCGCGACCGCACGATGCCCGCCGTGTTCGGACGCATTCACCGCGACTGGCAGACGCCCTCCGTCGCCACGGCCACCGTGGCGGCCGTGGCGCTCCTCCTCGTCATCGTCTCCGCCACGGCCGGCTCCGGCGCGCAGTTCGTACGGGACGCCGTCAGCGGCATCGGCCTGCACATCGCCTTCTACTACGCCCTCGCCGCCCTGTCGGCCGTGGTCGCCCATCGCCGGGTGCTGTTCAGGTCTGCGGGCACCTTCTTCTTCGTCGGACTGTGGCCGCTCGGCGGAGCTCTGTTCATGATCTGGATCTTCGTCATGTCGATTCCGGAACTGACCGGCAGTGCCCTCACCATCGGCCCCGGGGCGCTCGCGCTGGGCCTGATCCCGATGACCTTCTCCCGGCGGCAGGGCGTCTCGTACTTCCGGCCCAGGCCGCTGGATCCCGAACAGGACGCCTTCTAGGAGGAACAGGGCGCCGGACCGCTCACCGGACCCGGCCTCGCGGCGGAGGAACGGCGGGACGACGTGCTCACCGACTTCTGACGGCACGAAGAGCACGTGCGCCGGCATCCGGCATCCGGCGCCCGGCACCAGCTCCCAGGCCCGCGCCGGCGCGGGCGTCGTCCACCCCACCGATCCGAGGATTGTCCATGGCACCCTGGCCGCGCCGCCGCCGTTCCGGAGCACCGGTCTACGACCAGGCGTTCGGCGACCGAAGCCTGGAACAGTGCCGCCAGGACATGGTGATGGGCCGCTGGGAAGGGGCCCGCGATCTCCTGGCCGAGCACCCGACGGGCGACTGGGACCGGCGCGCCCACCGCATCCGCCTGCTCGCGGACGCGGCGGCGAGTCGGCGCACCGTGGACGTCTGGTACGCCGCCGACCCCACCGATCCGAACGCGGCCGTACTGCGCGCGGAGACCGAGGTGATGCGGACGTTCGCCGCGGCGCGCAGCGGGGCGATGCCCGCCAACGACAGCCTGGACCAGGTGGCCGGGCTCTGTCTGCGGGCCGCCGAGCTGGCACCCGAGGACCCGTACCCGTACGTTTCCCTCGTGACGCTCGCCCGGCTCTACGACCGTGGCGACCCGAACATGGGCCGCTGGTGGAAGGAACTCCGCGCTCGCGACCCCTACCACCGCGAAGCCCATCACCAGGCGCTGCGCTACCTCTCCCCGCGCTGGCACGGATCGAACGGCGAGGCCAACAACTTCGCCTGGGACGTGGCCGTCTACGCCCCGCCCGGTTCACCGCTCGTGGTGCTGCCGCAGGTGGCGCGGGCGGAGCAGTACCGCCACCAGGTGGAGGCGGAGGGGCGCACGGCGATCGGCCTGGCCTACCACTGGAGCGGAGACCGGGCACGCTGGGACCTGCGCAACGCGCTGGACAGCTGGATCGCCATGCGCACGGTGTCCTACGCCCAGGACGTCGCCGACCTGAACTACCTGGCCCATGGCCTGGTCCACGCGGGCATGGAGGCGCAGGCGCCGGCCGTCTTCGCCCTTCTGGACAACCGGGCCACGCGGATCCCGTGGTCGTACAGCGGCGACGCGGAGAGCCTCTTCAGTCGCTGGCGGGACCGGACACTCGGCGCGTCGAGCTAGCGCGTTCGCGAACTGGGCGGCGTACTCCTCGCAGGGCGGGACGTGAGCGTGCCGTCGGGCGCCGCGGGATCGCCGACGGGATCCCGGAGACGTCGTCGGTCACGCACCAGCCCGGACCGGCATTCCCCCCACCTGCGAGCTGAAGACGCCGGGATTGGGTGTCCACCAGGGCGGTCGGCCCGGAGGAGTACTGCCGACGAGACCCCCTGTGCTCCGGCGTGTGCTAGACAGGTAATAATCAAAGGGGCATTTTGCAGCAGCTCAAGCTCGGAATCATGTCGCAGACCCGCAAAGAGAACGAGTACCGTCTGCCGATCCACCCAGCGCACTTCGAACGCATCGATGCCGACCTTCAGCCCAACATCTATCTGCAGACCGGTTACGGCGATCACTTCGGTGTTTCGGACGATCAGCTTGCTCCGTGGGTCGCCGGTTTCCGCTCGCGCGAGGATCTGATCACAGAGTGTGACGTCATTCTGCTGGCCAAACCGCTGCACGAAGATCTGGCGGACCTGCGGGACGGGCAGGTGCTGTGGGGGTGGCCGCACTGCGTGCAGGACGAAAAGGTCGCGCAGGCCGCCATCGACCGAAGGCTCACGTTGATCGCCTTCGAAGCGATGAACCACTGGACCCGGGACGGCGGGTTTAGTCTGCACGTCTTTCACAAGAACAACGAATTGGCCGGCTACTCGTCGGTGCTGCACGCCATGCAGCTGACCGGGGCGACCGGTGACTACGGGCGCCGGCGGCGCGCGGTAGTGATCGGCTTCGGCGCCACCGCCCGTGGCGCGGTAACCGCGCTCAGCGCACTGGGCGTTCACGATGTGGATGTACTGACTGCCCGCGGGATCGCCGCCGTCAGCTCACCGATCCACTCGGCACGGATCGTGCACTTCGACCACGACGAGGCCGACGACACCCTCGACCCGCGGCGCAGCATTGTGCTCACCGAGGACGGCCCGGAGCCACTGGCCGACTTCCTCGCGGGGCACGACATCATCGTCAACTGCGTGCTCCAGGACACCGCGGCGCCGCTGATGTTCCTGATAGAGGAGGACCTGCCGAAGCTCCTGCCCGGCACCCTCGTCATCGATGTCTCCTGCGACGAGGGCATGGGTTTCGCCTGGGCTCGGCCCACCACCTTCAACGCGCCGATGTTCACCGTCGGTGACCAGGTCCACTACTACGCCGTGGATCACAGCCCCTCCTACCTGTGGGACGCGGCCACCTGGGAGAACAGCGAGGCGCTGATCCCGTTCCTGCGGTCGGTCCTGGAAGGGCCGGCCGGCTGGGACGGCGACCCCACCATTCGCCGCGCGATCGAGATCCGCAGCGGCACGGTTCAGAACCCAGCAGTCCTGGCCTTTCAGCAGCGCGCCGCACAGTACCCGCACGCGCTGCTCTGAACCGGTGCCACCTGGTCGACGGCACAGCCATACCGGGTCCACCGTCGACCCGAAGCCCCGGCCTTCCGCCCGCCGCGTCCCGTACCTCGTCGACTTTTTGGACCTTGCGTCGCTCGGTCTTCAGGTCGGTGCGGTACCGGAGGATCTTCACCGCGTGGACGACGTGTGGGAAGTCCAGGCCGGGGCCGGGGCCGGGGCTGGTGACGGTGAACGTACGGACCGAGCGGGTGATGCATCGGCCGTGCCCGGCCTCGCGGTCGTAGCGGCGGGCGGTCACCTCCTTCCGCGGTGTTGTGGCAGCGCGACCGAGAGGAATTTCCGTACAGAGAAGGGGAGTTGATAGGTCACTCGGACTCCGGGTCGCAATGCACGAGTTTCCGGCCGCCGAGGATCTGGACGCCGTCGGCGTCTCGGCGCCGCCAGCCGGGTCGGCGACGTCGGCCAGCCGGTGGGCGGCCTGCGCGAGTGCGTCCGTACTGGCGTGCGGCGGGGCGAGGTCGGCGAGGAGTGCGTCGCGTGAGGCGGAGAGACGCGCGGCGGCCTCGATGGCGAGCCGGGTCTTGGCGATGCCGCCGGGCCCGGGCAGAGCCACCAGCCGGGGCGTCCCGAGCAACTCGTGGACGGCGGTCAGGGGTTCGGGCCGGCTGATCAGCGGGTCCGCTGTGCGGGCAGACCGGGGGCGACGGTCGACGGTGCCACCTGAAGGGCACGGCGGGGCCGCGCGGTGGGTCGGTGTGGAAGGCGGCGGAGTCCGGGCCGCGAGGTCTGTGGTCTCACCTGGTTGGACGTAGTGCGAACCGGTGTGCCCGGTCCCGCATGGTTTCCTGCACCAGGAGGTTGTACTCACAGCGCATCTCTTCGAGCTCTTGCGTGGTGGCGGCGTGGGCTTCGCGCTCGGCGGTCAGTTTCCGGCTCGCCCGGCGGATGCCGGCGGTCCGGCGGATGGCGGTGGTCTGGCGATCGTGGGGATCGCGCCGTCGGCGGATCGTCAGAAGACCGAAGAGTCCGACCAGCACAACGAGGGAACCGGTGACGGCTTGGGGGGTCCACTCGTGGTCGCGTAGGGCGGCACCGTAGAAGGCGCCCAGGCAAAGTGCTGCGGCCGTGCTGATCGCGGGGGTACGTCTGAGCACGCGTTATCCCTTCACTGTGGCACCCCCTGCGCTGGCCCGTCCGTCTTGCTGGTGCTGAAGTCGGATCGCGGTCTCGATCTGGCTGAGGAGCATGGAGCGGATCAAGGGTTCCTTGATGCCCCATGACTCAATCGCGTTTTCGGGTGTGAGTGGGTGAGGTTGTGAGGGTAGCGCCCCATTGTCGTGTTCGGGCCAGCAATTGGGTGAAATCACGTTTCCCTCAACGAGCAACCGGCGTACGTCTGTTCTCACCGCACTGGCGATTGCCTCGTATTGCGAGGGGAGGGGGAGGGTCTTGCCCGTGAGCATGCGCCCGACGGCCGAGAGGCTCATGCCGGTGTCACGGGCGAGTGCTGCTCGCCCAGTTCCTCCGGGTGTCAAGTCGTAGCCCGCCGCGACGGCGAGTTCGGCCACCAGGACGCCGAAGCGCGCCGGGGCCATTTGGGTGATGTCCGAGCTCCGCATGCCTGCAAAGCTAGCGCGTCCGAACCGTCCCTGTGCTCGCCATGCACGCGTTCATTCTCCCAGGTGGCGTCCCCCTCCTCGGCCATGGAACCCACAGGGGCACCGGGGGACCGAGCTGCATATGCCAGAACGAAGTGCGCGGATCAGCTTTACAGCTGATGTGCAGGCATGCATAGTCACTGCGCATGCATGCATGCGCACTGTGTGTATGCGGCTCGGAAAGGGGAGATGAACGCCCATGAATCAGAAGTGGTGGCCAATAGCCCGGGTTGGGCACGTGCCCTGGACCCGGTCGGTCCCCGTGGCCGACGGTGCCCGGCCTGTCCGTACGACGGGCCGGGCACCATCACCGTTCTCATGCCCGCTGCAGGGCTGGAGCAGCGAGTCGGAAGCCCTCCTGGAACACCTCGGGCTGCGAAGCGAGGTCCCCGTGACCGCCCGCAATGACCGCTGGAGATGCCAGTGACGATGCATTTCCAGCTGGTGATGAAGGTGGCAATGGCCTCCACCTTCATTGCCCTGATCATCTGTATCACTGTCGGCCGCTGCGACTCCGGGGACAACAGTTGACTTTGACCATGCTGCTCAGGGCGACGAAGTGCTCCACCCTTCGGGCCTGTTCTGTGTCACCGCACCTGCTTCCCGGCGCTCGCGATCTCGGAGAGGGCGGTGTCGGCCGGTGCCGGCACGGACTCAGCGCTGACGCCGCAGCCAGACAGAGCAGTGGCGAGGCGTGAGAGACATCCTGTACCTGGCGCCCATCATGACTGCCGAGGTCGCCGTAGTTGTCGCCGCGCTCGCCGCGCTGTTGGAGTTCGCGTTTCGCTGGCGGTGCCTCGCACGCAGCCGCGTGGAGCGGTTCGCCGCCCTGCTGGAGGCTGCCCAGACCGAAAAGGACTGACCGGGTACGAGCCTCGGGAGCAGCGGCCTGACCGGCTGGAGCAGGAAAGCACAGCCGGGACGATCAAGGGTTGTACCTACGAATTCAGCGCAACTGGGAGACAGGTTCGTGACGAGAAAGAGGGCGTTCGCCTCCTTGGCGGCGTGTGTCATTGCCATGGCGGCCGTGACCGGCTGCATCAAGGTCGGTGCCGAACCCGGTGCGACGCCGCCCGCCGTGTCGGGCGTCGGGGCTGTCTCGACCGGTCCTCCGGTGGCAACACCGGCGGTCTCGCCTTGAAAGGATCAGACTCCTTCGTGACCAGTGGGACTCGCGAGAAACGAGCCCTGGCATAAAGCCTGATGTGAGACAGACCCACCGAAGCGCTCAACGAGGTTGCGTCCTGCGAAGTGGTGTACGGGGTTCGACCTGATCCGGGGTTCGCTCCGGCGTCGGGGTGGCGCCCGAATGGACCTTGACCCGGATTCTGAACACGTCAAATTCAGCGAAAGCCCTGTTTGCGTATTGCCCGGATTGGCGCTGTCATGTTGAGCGTCGATGGTGTGGGCATGTCAGCGGATTCTGCGGTGAGATGGTCGCGAGGGGTCTCGCCGGCGACGGATTCTGCGCCTCATTCAGGATGTGGGACATGGGATTTCCTGTCGTGGACCTGGAATTGCCCACAACCCGGCAGTGCCATCGGGCCGGCGGGAGCCGTCGTTCTCGGTGAGGCCGTGGCGTCACGGTCGCGGCTGACACGCCGGGAGATCCAGCTGCCGCATGAGGTCACCACGAGCTTGGGTCCACAGAGAAGACCGATTCAAGCACGCCGAACAGGCCGACACCCGGGGGGCCGCGTGGGCGGGATACCACGCCATCGGCACCGCCGCCGGCGCCGTGGAACGCGCCTTCCGTCTCGCGACCGTCTGAACGGCTCCCAGCCGGTCAGAACCTCCCAAGGGGGCGGGAGAACCCTCCCGCCCCGCCCAAACCCCAGGCAGGAGCCACCATGACCACCCACAGCACAGCCCAGCTCATCGGCGGCCGTTCCCACCAGTGCGACGCCACCGCCACCTACACCCACCAGGGCCGCCGCGCGTACGCCCTCCTTGACGGCATCGGCAGCACCGACCAAGTCCGGGCCTGGACGCTCGCAGCCGCGCGTCGACTGGCTCGCGCGGCCGCCCGTACCGGGGCCCTGGAAGGCCTGCGGCGGGTCCACGCCGAACGGGCCACCGACCTGGCCGAGCGGGGATGGCGTGCGGAGTACCTGCCCAAGGCCGTGGCCGTTGTGGCCGTGGCCGAGCCGGGCAAGCCGCTTGAGGTGGCCTGGTGCGGTGACGCCCGCGCCTACCTCCTCCCAACCCTCGGCGCCCGACCGCAGCGCCTGACGAAGGATCACAACATGCGGCAAGTGCTCCTCGACCTGGACCAGGAGCCCGGACCGTACGCCCGCAACCGGGTCACGTCCTGCCTCGGCGACACGAGCGCCCACGCCCCGTTGGGATCGGTCACGGCCCCGGGCAGCGGCAGGCTCGTACTGGCCAGTGACGGCGCCTACGAACCCCTCGAAGACGCCGGACTCTCCATGAGCGACTACCTGATGGGCTGCCCCAACAAGGCCGCCCGGACCCTGGTAACGGCCGCTGTCGCGCACGCCGACGATCGGCCGGACAACGCCACCGTATTGATCGCGGATCTCACCGAGGGTTGAGCATCGGATCCGAAGAGCCGAAGAGCGTTTGTTGACGGGCTCGGAGAACGGTTGCCGGCTGACGGGCCGGGGAGTGTCGCCGAGAACCGAGAGCACCGTGGCGTGTCGGGGGCGCTCGGGGTGGTGTCAGTGGCTTCCGCTTGTATTGCCCTGTGACCGTCTACGAACTGATCGCGCAGCTGCCTGTCCCCGAGATCGTCCGTGCCCGCTCGAAGGCTATGGCGATGTTGGATGCCGTCCTGAGCCCGGAGTGGGAGTCTCGGTACTACTCGTATGACAGGCAGTGGGCGCCGTCTGAGGAGTTGGCCTCGATGAAGGACGGAAGCGGCAATGACTACGTCATCGTCTTCTCCGAGCCCGGGGTCTATGCCCAGGCGACCTACCACGAGTCACCGATCAACGCCTACCGGGTGTCGCCCCCGGCCCCGTGGCCAGGTCTGTTCGACTCGCTGCCGCAGACCTTGCGGTCCTTCGCCCAGGAGGTCGCCTTCCTCGATCCCAACGGTGTTCAGCGGGCCACCGTGTGCTTGTGGCGCGAGGGCGCGGACTCCGATTGGAAGTGCGGCGACGTCCAGGTCCCGAACGAGGACGAGGACGACGCAGACGGTGCTGAGTTGCTGTTCGGGCTCCTGCTGGACGGTAGCGCCGAGGCCTATCTGGAGTTCGCCGAGGACTACTACGAGGCGGTACCGCCCCTGGAAGCAGTCCAGCACATCTATGACCTCAAGCTGCTGACGCAGGAAGTCGTCTCGGCTTTGAACCCCGCGGTTCGGCTCGAGGACCTCGCCGATGACATCGCTCAGATCGGCTATCCGGTGTAGCTGCGGCTGTCGCGCGCCGGTCAGCCGGCTGCTTGCTGTTCGGAGCGGCGACGGGCCCGGTCGTCGCACTCGTCGAGGAGGAGTTCGGCGAGTAAGCCGAGGTAGGACATCTGCTTGCGTTCGGCTGTCGCGGCGACCTCCATGCCGGGCGGCTTCCTCACGGCCGTCATGGACCCACAGCACCCACCCCGTATCCGGGCGCCCTGCAGCGCTGGCGCGGAAGGTCCCGGACCGGCAGGCCCGCGCGCACGAAGGACAGGCCCGGGCCCGTGCTGCCGTCGCAGGGGCGCCAGAACACTTCTTTGAGCACGTCGACTTCGCATACGTCGCCGCTGAGTACGAGGGGGAAGGCCTTCTCCCGTACGGTTCCCATACGTTCTGGATGCTCGGGTCGGCAAGGGTGCAAAGCACTGGCCACAGGGCGCTGAGCAGATCGGCGTTCAGCTTTCGGCACAGGTCTTCGCGGGTGCCTTCGGTGAGGACTGTCCGGTACAGGCCCATGCGCTGTCGGGGCTGGTCCAGGTCGAAGGCCCGCGAAGGCCCGTAGTCCGGACCGCACGATGTGCAGTGGGAGCTCGACGCCCCCCTGCGTGGGCTCGGTCAGCTCGAGGGACCAGTCGGCAGCCGGCGGGCGAACTTCGCCCGGTACAGGACCGCATCGTCAAAATATGGCATCGGGGACGGACGCGGCGCCGAGTATGCCCCCGCCATGCGCTGTGCTGCTTCCCCGCCTCTCCGATTGTTCGCGAGCTCAAGTGGTCAGCGCATCACTGCTGTTCAGGAAGTCGGCGTCGACCTCCGCCGGACTGCGGGGCTCTGCGGTCTGTGTGCTCTCCGGGCGGCGCTTTCAGGGGGTGGCGCGGCGGTTGCCCGCACTGCGCCGCCGGCCCCGGCTCTGGCTCGCGCACAGGGCGTCGTCCCCGGGTCAGGGCATCTGCTTCGTGGCCTCGGCCTGCCTGCGTGCGGCCTCGCGGGTGAACGACGCCACCGTCTCCAGCTGCTCGTCCGTGTACTGCTCGCACAGGTCGCGCAGTGAGCCGACGAGCCCGGCGAAGTAGTGCATGTGGCGGGTGGCGAACTCCTCGTTGAAGCGCAGCACCACCTTGCGTCCATCCTGGGGGTGCGGGTCCTTGCGCAGGGCGTCCTTGTCCTCCAGGCGCCCGATGAGCGCGGTCACGGAGGCGGGCTTGAGGTTCAGGTGGCGGGCGAGGTCGCCCGCCGTCATCGGGCCGAGCCGGGCCACCAGGTCCAGGGCCTTGGTGTCGGTGGCGCTCAGGCCCTGCCGGGAGGCGAGCGCGCTGTGGAAGAGCACCGCCGCGGTGGACAGCTCACGCCCCGCGAGCAGGACCTCCTCGACCAGCCCCTCCCGCCCGCCCGGCCGCTGATTTTCCTCGCTGCTTGTCACCACGGCATCGTAGCTCTACTATTTAGTTAGATTGATCTAAATAACTCATTGTAGTTCCATGACTGAAGAAGGTGCACTCAACGTGAAGGCATTGATCATCGGTGGTGGCATAGCCGGACCGGCCGCCGCCATGGCGCTGCACAAGGCCGGCATCGACTCCACCGTCTACGAGGCGCATCCCGACGGGGCCGACGGCGTCGGGGTGTTCCTGACGCTGGGCTCGAACGGCATCGACGCCCTGCGCACCATCGGCGCCGACGCCCCGGCCGTCGCCGCCGGCTTCGCGACTCCGGCGATCGACATGGTCTCCACCACCGGCAAGGCCCTGGGGCAGGTGCGCACCAGCCGTCTGGACGGCGACATCACCAGCCGCACCCTCAAGCGCGCCGACCTCTACGCTGCTGTGCGCGACGAGGCGCTGCGCCGCGGCATCCGCATCGAGCAGGGCAAGCGCCTGGTCGACGCAGCCGACACCGGTGACGGTGTGCGCGCGGTGTTCGCTGACGGCAGCGAAGCGCACGGGGATCTGCTGATCGGCTGCGACGGCCTGCACTCCACCGTCCGCGCTCTCATCGACCCGGCGGCCCCCGCCCCCGCCTACTCGGGGCTGATCGGGCTCGGCGGTTACACCCGGGGCGTTCCCGTGGACAGCGCGCCGGGCACCTACCGGATGGTCTTCGGGAAGCGTGCCTTCTTCGGCTACGTGCCGGCGCCCGGCGGCGAGGTCTGGTGGTTCGCGAACCTGCCGCGCCCCCGGGAGCCCGCCCGCGGCGAGGTGGAAACCGTCGGCTCGCAGGAGTGGCGCAGCCGGCTCACCGAGCTCTTCGCCGATGACGCGGGCCCCGCGGCCGCGCTCATCCGGGCGAGCCAGGAGATCACCCCGGCCAGCCCGATGCACGCGATGCCGGCGCTCCCGGCCTGGCGGCGCGGCCGGATGATCGTCATCGGCGACGCCGCCCACGCCCCCTCCCCGACCTCGGGGCAGGGTGCCTCGCTGTCCATCGAGGACGCCGTCGAGTTGGCGAAGGCGTTGCGCGACCAGCCCAGCGTCGAGGACGCCTTCACCGCGTACGAGGCCCTGCGGCGCCCGCGCGTGGAACGGATCGTGAAGCAGGCCGCCCGGATCAACAACAACAAGGCCGCCGGCCCCGCCGGGCGGATCATCCGGGACCTGCTCATGCCGCTGCTCCTGCCGCGCCTGGCCAACGGCGAGCAGTCACGCCAGACCTACGGCCACCACATCGACTGGGCCGCGTAACACCGCCCCGGCGAGCCGGGGACGTCCCGGACGCGGAGCACACGCGCAGCCACGCCGGGGCGGCGCCCCGTGCCGAACGGCCTGATGCCCGCGCCCCGGCCGGGCGGCTCCAGCCTCACCCGGCGTTCCTCGGGGCGGGTGAGCACCACACGGTGTTGGTTGGACATGTCGAGGAAGCTGGAGGCGCAGACGATCGCCTCGACGGATTGGGACGGCGCACGGTCATTGCTGGGCGAGCAGCTTGCAGGTCAGGCGCCCCAGGGTTGTGAACCCCGCGATGAGTGTCCCTGCGAAGGACATTCCCGAGATCGGCAGGGCCCCGTTACTGTCCACCCCTACTGCCAGCAGCCATAGCACCGCACATGCCGCCCCGAGGGTCAGCAGCAGCGCGATCCTGGCGGGGCGCGCCAGCCCAGGGCTGGCTGCCATGCACCCGAAGCCGAGGAGGGCGCCGGGGACGGCAGGTGCTCGGGACGCATGCCGCCAGAGGCCAGTGTGCTGCCGAACTGGTCGTCTGCTTCAACGAGCACCTCCGCGTGTTTCCCTGGGGTCACCGGCTCGTGGAGTGTGTGGGTCGCGTCGAACGGCCGAGGGAGCTGTCGGGGTCTACCCGGCAGCCGGTTTACGCTCCCGGCATGCAGCGCAACGATGTCACGAGGGACGATGGCACGTGGGTGGGCCTGTCCCTGGACGTACGGGACCCTGACCGGCCGGGACTGTGCGTGTTCAGCACCGGGCCGCGCCTCCTGCTCTCCCAGCTGTCGCGGCCTGTGCTGCTCGCCGTGGTCGACGAGCAGCTCCAAGGCGTGGACTTCTGGCGCACCGACGAGTACCGCTCCGTCGTCCCGCCGTTGCGCGCCGATGTGGGGCGCGCCCTGGCGGGCAGCCCGCGACGGTGGGCTCACCGCTTTGCGCAGTACCTCATCGACTCACCGGACAGCCCGTTGCATGAGGGCCGATGGCTGCTCTCGTGCGACAGTCCGCTCCGGCGCTGGCGCCACACCGGCACCTCGCATGCCGAGTACTGGAACTCGATGCTCGTCGACGGCTGTCCGGACGGCTACATCGACTGGTTCCTCCATTCCCATTCGTGAGAGGTCCTTCCGCTGCGGCCGATGCCCGATGCAGATGACAGTCGGGTCAAGGCGTACCGCAAGCAGGCCCGTGAAGGAACGCTCCCACCCGTCCTGTTGTGGTGGGTCAGTGGCCTGGACTGTCATCTGATCCTGGACGGTCACGCACGGCTCGCCGCGGCGATCGCCGAATCCGTCGAGCCTCCGCTGCTGCAGTTGCACCGCCTGGTGCCGCGCGATGACCTGGCCGTGAGCATCGATCGGGCCGTGAGCTCCTACGAGGACGAACTGACACGCTTCGCCGAACTCCGCGCCGTCCACGGCCCCACCGTCCCGGACGGCGCCGCCACCGCCGGCCCGCGGCTCGTCCGTCTTCTTCACGACCTGAACACCGCGGAACAGCCGACCTGGTCCTGGCCCCTGCCCGGCGGAGAGGGCCAGTGGCATCGCATGGCACGCGAGGTGACAGCCGGCCAGGGCTGGCCCCGTATCTGAGTCCCGCCAAAATCCTCCCGCTGACCACTACGTCCGGGTGTACCGCCGCACCGCCACGAGCGCGCACGCGGGGATGCCGGGCCACCTCTCCCAGACGCGAACTTGCACGCGTGCGGGCGCTCTGGGGCAAGCCGCCATCACGGGGTGGCCCGTAGCCGAGTTGGTCAGTCCCGCCCTGGTGGGCCGGGAGCAGTACCCGCCATGGCGGGAGCGGGACAATCCGAGCGCCAAAGAAAGTGGGGACTGGTCCCCGCTTTCCGTGTTACCGTCCTCCCGTCAGGGAAACGGGGAATGCTCCCCGCTTTATACTGAGGAGTGGCGATCATGATCAACACGGCGTTGGTGCTCGGTGGCGGGGGAGCGGTCGGACTCGCGTGGACGGTCGGGATGCTGGCCGGGCTGGCCGAGGAGGGCCTCGACCTCTCCGGCGCCGACGTGACGATCGGAACCTCTGCCGGCTCCGTGATCGGTGCACGGCTCACCTCCGGCGTCCGCATCGAGGAGATGTACCGCGAAGAACTCGACGGAGCCCCGGAGATCGACGTCACCGTCACGCTGCGTCAGACGGTCCGCTTCCTCTGGGCCGCCCTCGGGTCGCGCGATCCGCAGCGATCCGCTCAGCGTCTCGGACGGGCTGCCCTGGCCTCCCGTACCGTCCCCGAATCGGACGTCCACAAGGCGGTCGCCGTGCTCCTGGCCGGTGTATCCGACTGGCCCGCCGCGGCGGACCTGAGGGTGACCGCGGTCGACGCCGCCGACGGAGAGCTGGTCGCCTTCGATTCCGCCTCACCCGTCACCCTCCCCGAGGCGGTGGCGGCGAGCTGCGCCGTACCCGTGGTCTGGCCGCCCGTATCGGCGGCCGGACGCCGATGGATGGACGGAGGCAGTCGCTCGACGGCCAATGTGCATCTCGCCCGCGGTGCCGGGCGCGTCGTCGCCATCACTCCGATCGCCGAATCCGTCGGCCCGCACCCGAGTGCCACCGAGCAGGGGGCGGAACTCGCCGCGGACGGGGCGCTGGTGGCGGTCCTCACCCCGGACCGTGCGGCACGCAAGGTCTTCGGCCGCAACATGCTCGACCAGACCCGCCGGACAGCCGCCGCCCGGGCCGGCCGTATCCAGGCGGCCTCGTGCGCGGACGCCGTCCGCGCGGTATGGGCCGCTTGACGTACTGAACGGTGTCCGTCTCCGACGGGCGGGCGACCTCCCTCGCAGTCACCCAAGCGGCCCCATTCGCCGCACCTCCCGAAGCCCACCTCATGGAGCGCGGCGGCACGCGCCGACAACTCGTAAGGGCCCAAGGCGCCGGCGCACATGTCACCTTGCCGAAGTCCGCCTGACCGGTCGGAGCCGCCTGACCGGTCGGAGCCGCCGGGGCGGCCGGAGCTGCCGCATCGCGCCGCCCGCCGGGCCCACCCGCGTGCCCCACCCCCCTTCCGCCCCCGACAGAGGACCGGCCTCGCTCCAGGGACAACCCCCGTTCCGTGAAGCGACGCCGGCCAACCGAACCGGGGATCCTTCCCCGTCCCGCCCGAAAGCAAAGGACCTGCCATGCCCGCCCCGACTCTCGACCAACTCGCCCCCATCGGCACGGACTTCACCGCCGACCCCTACCCCGTCTACGCCGCCCTGCGCGAGAAGGGCCGCGTGCACCGTGTCCACATTCCCGGGAGCGGTGACGTCTGGCTCGTTCTCGGCCGCGACGAGGTGCGCGCCGCGCTGACGGACCCCCGGCTGCGCAACGACATACGTCACTCCGCGACGTGGGATAGCGACGGCGGCAACGCCATCGGGCTGAACATGCTGCAGACCGACGCGCCCCAGCACACCCGCCTGCGCACTCTGGTCGCCCGCGAGTTCACCGCCGGGCGGATCGAGACGATGCGGCCCCGCGTGCAGCAGATCGCCGACGGCCTCCTCGACGCACTCCCGTCCGTCGGCGTCACCGATCTGGTCGCCGACTACGCCCTGCCGCTGCCGCTGACCGTCATCTGCGAGCTGCTCGGAGTTCCCGTCGGGGACCAGCACCTCTTCCACACCTGGTCGACCGAGCTCGTCGCGCCGTCATCGCCCACCGCGGCGGGTGCCGCCGCCGGTGAGATGAGCGCGTACTTCGCCGCGCTCATCGCCGCCAAGGCCGGTGATCCCGGCCCGGATCTGATGAGTGCTTTGGTCCGGGCCTCCGCCGCACAGGACGGACTCTCCGCCGAGGAACTGCTCGGCATGGCCTTCCTGCTGCTCGTCGCAGGGCACGAGACCACCGTCAACCTCATCTCGGGCGGTGTCCTGAACCTGCTGCGCCACCCCGACCAGCTCGCCGCGCTGCGGGCGGATCCCGGCCTCCTCGACGGCGCCGTCGAGGAGATGCTCCGCCACGACGCTCCCGTCACCGCCGCGGCCTTCCGGTTTGCCGCGGAACCCGTGGAGATCGCGGGCCTCCGCATCGCGGCCGGCGACAGCGTGATGCTCTCCCTGGCCGCAGCCTCCCGCGACCCCGAACACTTCTCCGATCCCGACCGCTTCGACATCCGCCGTACCGCCCGCGGCCACCTCGCCTTCGGCCACGGCATCCACCACTGCCTGGGTGCGCCGCTCGCCCGCCTCGAAGGGCGGATCGCCGTGGAGACGCTGCTGCGCCGGCTGCCGGACCTCAACCTGGCCGTCGATCCCGACTCCCTCGTACGCCGCCCGGGAACCATGCTCAGGGGCCTCGTCGCCCTACCGGTGGGCTGGTCGCAGCGGCTCCCGGCATGACGCCGCCACCGATGGCACTAGCATCCGTACGGGACCACGGCCCCCCGCCACCGGGGTGCGCACGTGGGCACGAGCAACACAAGGAGCGAGAGCGTGACCCCTGGCACCGAACGGCCCGCGCCGGTACGGCGTGACGCGCGGCGCAACCGCGAGCTGCTGCTGGCCGCCGCGCGCAAGGCCTTCGCCGCCCAGGGCCTGGACGCTCCCCTCGACGAGATCGCCCGCCGGGCCGGCGTCGGGAACGCCACCCTGTACCGGCACTTCCCCACTCGCGCCGCCCTGATCGACGCGGTGTTCCAGGACGCGTTCCAGGGAACGGTCGCAGCCGGGGAAGAAGCCCGCGGTGCGGCCGACGCATGGGAGGGGCTGGCCCGCTACCTGGAGGCGGTCTTCACGGTGCTGGCCGCGGACCGCGGCATCAACGATCTGATGACCGCCCCAGTCGAGGGCGTGACCTCCCTCGACGCCGTCCACGTCCACAATCACCAGACGATGGCCCTGCTGGTGGACCGTGCCCAGAGGGACGGAGCGATGCGTCCCGATGTCACGGTCGAGGACCTGCTCATGAGTCTGGCCACGCTGGGCCGTTCCGTCCCCTCCCTCGAAGCCGCGGGCCCGCCGCATGCCTGGCGACGGCAACTGGCCCTGTTCCTGGACGGCTTGCGCGCCGGGACACGCCCTGCATCGGCCCTGCCCGCGCCGAGCCTCACCGCGGAGCAATTGGCGGCCGTCCTCCTCGACCTCGGTCCGCACCGTTCGCCCTGAGCCGTCCGCCGCCTGCAGGCGCTCGGGGCCCTCGGCGAGATGTTCAGCGTGTACCGCGTCCGAGGAGAGCGAGATCGGCTGCCTGCGCGAGATCCCAGGCATGGATGAGCGGTTCGATGACGGCCGTGTCGAGCACCGCCTCAACGGTGATGTCGCCATGGTGCGACGGAACCACCGCGGCTGGATCGACAGCACCGAGCAGGCTGTCCATGACCGCAAGGGCCGGTGGCGCATCGACGGTCCACTCGGCGCTGTCGAGCAGCCGGTGGCGCGCGTACTCCTGAGCGGGCCCCCGTCCAGACGGCGACAACGATGCTGAGCGCGGGGGCACCAGCCCAACCGTGACCTCGTAGCCACTGGGCGACCGAGTGGAAGAACTCCCGGCTGGAGGCCGCGATGCGAGGTGCGTCGCGGGGAGCGGTCCGGTGGCGCCAGCAGGAAGGTGGCAAGTCATGGATGCTCAGCCATCCACGCCGGATGGCGGTGAACGACCTCTTCGATGCCGGCCCGCAGTCCGAGCTTGGGCGTCAGCACCGCCAGGAGCTCGGCCTGATGCTGTTCGAGCCCCTGCAGGTAGACCGCCTCTGCCAGATCCTGCTTGTTGGGAAGTGGTGGAAGAAGCTGCCGTTGCTGACGTCGGCCTGCTTGCGGACCTGCTCCACCCTCGTCCGCTGCACCCCCGCTCCAGAAAGCACTCCAGCGCTGCCGTCTTACCCCCGGAGTGCTGTCGGGGTTGTCCGGGTCTTGCCGATGACCGGTGAGTGCCGGCGGGCGGCTGGGGGAGGATGCCTGTGTGCAGGTATCTGAGTTGATCGTGAGGGCGGCGGGGCTGGCCGAGCCGGGCACCCGGCGGATTCTGGGCATTGCCGGGCCGCCCGGGGCTGGGAAGTCGACCTTGGCGGCGTGGATCGCGGAAGCGCTCGGGCCGGAGCGGGCCGTGGTGGTGCCCATGGACGGGTTCCACCTCGCCCAAGCCGAGTTGGACAGGCTGGGGCGAGCCGACCGGAAGGGCGCCCCGGACACCTTCGACGTGGCCGGGTACGTGTCCCTGCTCCGCCGAGTCCGGGCACCCGGCGGACCCGCCGTGTACGCGCCGGTTTTCGACCGCTCTCTGGAGGAGCCGATCGCGGGCAGTGTCCGGGTCGCTCAGGATGTGCCGCTGGTGATCACGGAGGGGAATTATCTGCTCCACGATGCCCCGGAGTGGGCACCGGTACGGCCGCTTTTGGACGAGGTCTGGTACCTGGCCCCGGATGAGGCCCTGCGCGTACGGCGCCTGGTTGACCGGCACGTGAGCCATGGCAAGGATCCGGCGTTCGCGCGTGCGTGGGTGGCCCGCTCGGACGAGTCGAACGCCCGCCTCGTCGCCCGGGGCCGCCACCGCGCCGACCTCGTCCTCGACGCCGGTTGGCACCCGGGGGGCGACGGGACGGCGCCGTAAGGTCCGTCGGTCAGGCCGGTCCTTCGCCCGCCGGTCACTGGGCCGTCTCTTCCGGACCTTGCCCGATAGCCGGCTGGGTCACCGGGCACCTGAGCTCCGACCTCACCGACGACCCTGCCCTGGACGGCACCCTGCCCGCCTGCACCACCCCACCACCGCCCTGCCCCTACTCCTGGTCATCGACTACGCCGAGATCTGGGGGCTTCAGCACTGGTCAGTAGTGGGATTGCCGTTGAGTGCAGCGCAGGACCAGGACCGCGTGAGCCAGGTGGGTCAGCTTCTGCCGGAACTCTCCGAGCGATCGGGCATCGAGGATTCGTACGGCCTCCTGCTGCGCCAGCGCAGACTTCTGTTGTTCCGTCAGTTGCTTGAACTCCTCGTCGTCCCCTGCGCGCAGTCGCCGCAGCACCCCCTTCCCATCGCTCAGTTCGCGCAGTGCGTTGAGGATGGCTTCTGCGTCCGACGGGAGCACGCCGTCGTCGCGCTGGAGAAGTTCGTCGGCCGCGCTCGTCATGCGGTTGACGTATTTCGAGCTCTGGTAAAGGGCCTTGCCCAGGTCGTCGTTGTAGTGGTGCAGGTCCTTGAGAGCGTCGCCGAACTGCTCGTTGAACGACTGCCCGTAATCCGATCCGACCAGGTCGTCAGCGGTGATCTGCTTGGCCTGCAGACGGTGGACGATGTCGAAGACCGGACCGGCCGCATGGTACGCCTCCACGGCGTAGACCTTGGCGCGGGCGTTGAGTTCGGCGATGCTCGGCTTGGAGCGCCAGCCCTCGCCACCGGGGCCGGACTCATGAGCGAGGAAGGAGCGGGCCAGGTTCTGGGCGCCGCGCATGTGGATGCCGTAGAGCACGTTGCGGGCGCGCATGACGGCGTTCTCGTCGTGCTCCTCCAGTTGCCTGACGAGTTGCTCGTCGTCCATGGCCACGTCTGCGGTGTCGTATCCCTGCATACGCAGCACTCGGGCCACATCGCGGACGTAGGCACAGTAGAGCCGGTCCGCCGAGCCGAAGAGGAGCTCCGTCCGGCGTGCCTGCAGGAACCGGTCGGCTACCTTCCGGCCCGCACCGCTCTGCGGGGCCATGACGGAGTCGGTGACGGCCCGGAAGAAGGTCTGCCATTCCTCTGCCGACATGAAACGCCGGATCTTGGCGAGCGAGGCAACTTCCTGGACGCGCTGCCAGCCGGGGAGAACGGTGGGGCGGCCGCCGCGCATCTGCCACGAGGCGTCGTCTGTCATGTGGTTGCTCTTCGGGGGCTCGACCAGGTCGACGTACACATTGGTATCGAAGGTGACCCCGGATTCGGTGCCCCACACGTCGCGCATGATCTTGTTGAATTCGGCCAGGACCCGCCAGGTCCCTTGGCCGCCGAGGACGGCGACGTCGTAGTCGGAGGTTTCGTTGACGCTTCCCGGAGCCGCGGTGCGGGCTCCTTCGTGGCCCTCCAGAAGCGCCTTGAGGACCGTGTCTACGTACTCCCGCCGGAAGGCGGAGAGTTGCAGCATCGGCGCTCCAGGGCGGCCCACGTGGGCAGCCTTCGCGTTGACCCAGTTATTGCCCACGTCGGCCAGCATGCTCAGCTCATTCCCATGGCTCGCCGCCCAGCGGGCTAATTGCGCATGCTCCAGTGCACGCGACCCTTGCCCGGCGCGACCGGACACCGGGCTGCGCTGGCTGCCCCGGGACACGGGGGCTGGCGCCTGCTGTGGAGTGGATCTGGCCACGCTCTCGAATCTCACCGGGCTCCCCAGCTTCCTTCGGCTCAGACCTGCGGATCGGGTATCCGCAGGTCATCACGTCTATAAGAATTCCGAAGCCATGGATATCAACAAGGGTAAAAAATAAGCAAATCGGGTGCCTCGAGCCCCGACCAGGCGAGATGTTTCGTTACATCGCAGCGCTTTTCAGCCCCGGTCTGGAGTGGAAGATCACTCCAGGTTCCTCCCTGAATATTCATCCCGCCCCGAGATGTGCCTGCGTGTGTGCCTCGCTGACGACGTGCGCCTTGGCTGGGCAGTCCGTCGGCAATTTTTCCCGAGGGAGTCCGAGCCGGGACCAGGGCCATGCGGTTCCGTACCAGTGCCCGGTGGCTGTGCCTGGCCCGGGCGCCCGCCCCTGGCACCACGTGCTCCTCCAGTGCCACCACCCCAGCCCCTCCCGGATTCCTGGTCTGCAACAGCAAGCGGATCAAGAAGCTGGCAGCCGGCACCAGGGGCGAACGTCCCAAGAACCCAGGTCTGAAGGGCAATCCCTACGCGATCACTCCCGACGCTCTGAACCGACGCACCGGCGGTGCCGGCGGCGCTACGTGGCCGTGCTCGTTCGGGAGCGCCCCGCGGCGCCTGGCTGCGGGGCGCCTTGTGGGGTTTAGTCGACTTGCTCCCCGTCGTACATACCGCCCTTGCAGTAGTTGCCCGCATCATTGATCGCGGGCGTTCCGCCGCCCTGCCTGCACTCAGAAGGGGTGACGACGGATGGCGCACTCAGTGCCTGTGCGGTGGCGGCGCCTGTGAGGCCAACTCCGGCGAGGGCTACCGTCGCGAACGCGGCGGCTAGGATTCGTCGAATGCGCATTTGGTTTCCCTTTCACGGATTGTCTCGGTTGGGGTACTAGTCAGCTTCTCACTCATGTGGGTGGCGCGTCCTGTTGGGCCACCCGGGTCGCAGTGCTGGCGGGGGCGGGGCGCGGCAGTGACGCGACTCCGGCCGGACGGGGTGCTCTCCTCGTCGTTCCGGAGGGGTGACATCCGCCACCGGCCGCGTGCCAGGATCCGTTTTGACCTGCGGGAATGGGCCCTTACGAGCTCATGCCGGCTAACCATGGCGACAACGGGCAATCAGCCGTCAGCCCTCGGCATGGACAACTGAGGCATGAGCCGACAGTGCAGTCCCACGCTGATGGACGCGCTTGAGCATGGCTTGCTGGGGAGAGGCGCTGTCCCGGGTGCCCAGGACGGGCGGGGGAGAGGATGCGACGCTGGAGGGAGGGGCCCGTGAGTGGAGGTCCGAGTACGTCCCATCCGGTCCGCGACCCGCTCCTTCCGGCCCGGCGGTCATGTCCCGGCGCGGCTCGGGAAGCGACGCAGAACCGTGCGGTCGGATTGTGAGCCCGCCGGCCCGGGGAGGGGCATCGCTCACTGAGCGTCGCCAGGTGGTCCTATCGCGTAGATCCGGCCCGCCGGGACCAGGACCGCGCGACCAATCCGGAAGGCAGGTGCGTCCCATGCGCACGTCGACCCGTATCGCCGGTGCCCTCACCGGCCTGACCCTCGCCCTCGGCGGTGCGGTCCTCGCCGCTCCCGTGGTCCGGGCGGACATTCCCGCCTGCACACAGATGGCCGAACTGGCCGGTGCCACCGATTCCGGCTCCGTCGCGGCGGCTTGTAGCCGTGGCGTGGCAGGAGACCTGCAGAGTTGTGTGACTGGACTGACCGGGGCCGGCGTGGCGGGCGGCGCCGCGACCGGTGCCTGCCGGGCGGCTGCCCACGAACCGCGTTAGAGGGCCGCGAGAGGGCAGCCTCCGCTGGCACCGGTCGCAGGCAGGCATGCCCCGTCTCCTCCTCACCCCCCGGACTGCCCGGACTGCCCGGCCCAAGGCGGCCCCGGCGGGCGGTCTCGACGTCGAGGTAGACGCGGGCCCGCGTCTACCTATGCGCACGCGGCGTACCGATGCGGCCGGTCGAGGCCGGTGACGTCGTGCCTCTCCGGGGCCGGGCAGTCACTGCCCGGGAGCGGCGCCCAGCCTCGCCTCGCGGGCCTCATGCGGAGCGCCCATGCTGAGTGAAGAGGGCGCCGTCGTCTTGAGACTTGTCCTTCCCGAAGGCGAACGAAGGCGCCTGAGAGGAGGAGGAAGTC
Source organism: Streptomyces sp. GL_140 (assembly GCF_057834465.1). Classification (NCBI taxonomy): domain Bacteria; kingdom Bacillati; phylum Actinomycetota; class Actinomycetes; order Kitasatosporales; family Streptomycetaceae; genus Streptomyces; species Streptomyces sp. GL_140. Next base: position 207,000 of record NZ_CM174404.1, on the reverse strand, counting down.
ATGCGCATGCGAAGAATTCTGGGCCTGGCCCTGGCCGCGGCAACCCTTGTCGGCGTGAGCGCCGTCGGCGCCGTCAGCGCGGGGGCCGCCTCGTCTCCGAACATTTCCAGAGACGACTGCACGGCCGCCAGCGGACAGATCGTTGGACGCCCCTACGGCGGCTACGTTTGCACGCTGCCTGACGGGACCTCGCAGCCGATCACTTGACCGGTCGGCGCACGGCTGGGCAACCAGTCCGGCCGGTGCACCCGGCGCGGTGCGTACGGGGCCACGGCCCCCGGTCCACTGTTGGCTGGATCGCCCGCGCCCGTCTCGACACCGCGGCACTCGCGAGGATGGACGCCGACCGTCTCGAAGCCAGGGCCACCACCTCTTCGAGACGGTCCGCGCAGTCCTGATTTCGAATTTCCCCTGACTCATACCCACCCAGCCCTGGAAGACGTCCAGCAGGTCATCCCGTCCGAGCCAAGGCCACCCCCCGCTGCCATCTCCAACTGGCGCGCGGTCCACGGCCCTCCCGGGACCTGTGAGACGGTGCCGCAACAGCACGACCAAGGAGCCGACCGCCGCGGTGCACCCGCCGGTCGGCTCCGCCGTGCTCCTCGACGTCTCCGGGGATGACTCCGTCGTTCAGCCCATCAAGGGCACCGGCCGCAACGCCGAAACGGACCAAGTGGAGTCGCCCAACCCTCGCGTTCCGGTACGCCTCCGCGCCCCAGGCCGCCCTGATGACGGCGGTCCCGCGTCCCAGCCGACAGGCCCGGAGGAGATCCCGCATGCGCGTCTGCCTGCCCCTGACCGCCGTCACCACTGCCGCGCTCCTGCTCGTCACGGTCACCGGAGCGGCTCCCGCCGCAGCGGATCGGAACCCCGACGACACACAACCGGTCAAGGTGTCCCACGGCGACCCGTACGCGGAGTGCACCATCGGAGCAAGGTCCCCCGACAGCATCGTCTACCCGGCGACCGAGGTCGAACCGTACCTGTCCGTCGATCCGCGCGACCCGAAACGCATCGTCACCGTGTTCCAGCAGGACCGCTGGAACGACGGCGGCGCCCGTGGCCTGGCGGCCGGCTGGACCACGGACGGCCACAACTTCCACACGAGTACGCTGCCGTTCAGCCTGTGCGCCCCCGGTGGTGCGGACTACGAACGGACCAGCGACCCCTGGGTGAGCACCGGACCGGACGGCACCGTCTACGCGAGCGGCGAGGGCGTCGACTTCGTCAAGAGCACTCGCACCGCCCTCCTTGCCGCCACGTCCCGCGACGGCGGCCGCACTTGGCAGAACCTCGCCACCACGCACGTCGACGAGCAGCCGTTCTTCAACGACAAGCCCTCACTCACCGCCGACCCGATCCGTAAGGGCACCGCCTACCAGGTCTGGAACCGCCTCGACAACGACCCACCAGGCCCCAGCTCCCTCGACGGTCCCGGCTACATCTCCCTGACCCGCGACGGCGGCCGCACCTGGAGCGGGGCCCGGCCGTTCGTCGACACCAGCACCGTGCCCAACACCCAGACCATCGGCCATCTGATCGTCGCCGACCGGCACATCGGCACCCTGTACGACTTCTTCGACCGGATCACCTACTCCGACGACCTGAGCACCGTCGTCGAAGCTCGCTACGAGGTGACCACCTCGACCGACGCCGGAGACAGCTGGAGCGCCCCGGTCACCGTGGCCCGGGACACCTCCGTACCGGAGGTCGACCCGAACGACCCCACCAAACTGCTGCGCGCCGCAGCCACCCTGCCCAGCCCGGCCGTCGATGCGAAGACGGGCACGCTCTACATGGCGTACGAGGGCTCGGACTTCTCCGGCGGCAGGTTCGACTCCGTCCAGCTGGTGCGCTCCACCGACGGCGGACGCACCTGGGGAGCCCCGGAGCTGATCAGCCCGAAGGGCGTGCCGGCCTTCTCCCCGTCGATCGCGGTCGACGAGCGGGGCACGGTCGCCCTCACCTACTACGACCTGCGCTTCCTCGAGCCGGGCGACACCACCACCCTGCCCACGGCCTACCAGCTGGCCACCCTGCCGCAGGGAAACTCGAAGCGCCGGAGCGAGCGACGCATCTCCCGGATCTTCGACTGGCTGCAGGCACCGTTCGCCGGGGGCTACTTCCTCGGCGACTACCAAGGCCTGGTCGCGGACGGCAAGGGAGTACGGGCGGTGCTCACCGAGACCAACTCCGACGCACCACAGAACCGTACGGACGTGCACACCAGCAGTCTCCGCACCCACTGACCGACGCGGACGCCGTCGGCCGGCCGGATCGCCGACGGCTTTGCGGAGCAGACTGGAATCCGTCAGGCACGACGATCCGTCCGCTTGACCGGGGGCAGCAGGTCCTTGGCCCTGCGCTCCATCAAGACCGGCAAGTAGGTACGCACACGTGCATACCTGAACTCGTTGTACGCGGTCCGAACCGAGCTTTCCACCAGTCCGGCGTCCAGCTCCGGGTGGGCCTTCATCAGCCGCTCCACGACGTGGCGGATGGTGTGGGCATCCTCCGACTCCGCCATCACGCACCTCAGTCTTCCTCCGGTGACCTTCTTGCTCAGTCTCGCGGGGCGGCCCTCGCCCCCGAAAGTCGATCTTTCGCCGCTCTGCGCGGCCATCGGCAGTGCCCCCACGGCTGGAACCAGCCGCGCCCGTCCGGCGATCGGTAGCGGCCGAGTGCCCGGCTCACCGTGTCGAGGCGTCACTGCCGGCGCAGGAGCCGCCCGTGTCGGCACGCTGACCCGCAAGCTGATGGGACGACAGCCGGCGCGGCCCGGGCCCATCGAGCAGCTGGGCGCGGGTCACTACTTCGACTGAGCGGCGTTGGCGGCCGGAACCCGTACCGGCTGATGGAATGCCCTCCACGGCAGGTCGATGGTGACGGGCGGGCGAGGGAGGAACGTGTCGGAGCACGACGGGCTGGAGGTGCGACTGCGCTCCATGGAAGAGGCCCTGGAGCAGATCGGAACGTCCTTCGATGAACGGGAGACCTGCCGTGAGCTGGCCGGATTCCTCATCCGGATGCTCTCCGACGCCGTGGCGGTGGACCTGACCGGCGATGGCGCCCGTACCGAACGCGTCGCGCACGAGATGGCCACGCTGCACTTCGCGGCGCGCCTGGTGGGCATCCACCTGAGAAGCGCCCGACGGCTCGCCGCAACCGAGAAGACCGCGCTCGATCTGCAGCGTGCGCTCGTCGCCGAACCGGGTCGGCCCCCCGAACCTGGAGATCGCCAGCCGCTACCTGCCCGTCGGAGCACGGGCCCTGGTCGGCGGTGACTGGTTCGAGACGATCCGCCTTCACTTCGGCCGCACCCTCCTGGCGGTCGGCGACGTGATGGGTCACGGCCTCGATGCCGCCGTGGACATGAATGCCTACCGCTCCGTCCTGCGCGAGGTCGCCTCCACCGATCTCGCCCCGCACAGGGTACTGCGCCAGCTGGACGCCCTGTCCGCATCGGACGAGAGCCGCAGGCCCGCCACCTGTCTGCTCGTGCGGATCGATCCCGCACGCGGAACGGCCGTCTACTCCAGCGCCGCCCGCCGTCCTCGCCGCCGGCCTGCGCCCCCGGCCGCCGCACCGCGCCGAGGACGGCGTACCGGGGGCCCGGGCGCGGGGGGTTGCCGCGGTCGAAGGCGGCCAGTCCGTGTCCTGAAAGGGCGTAGCAGCCAGGGGCCTCGGGTCACTCCTCCACCACCTGGAAGGCCCGCTCGGGGCAGTTCGCCACTGCCTGCCGGAGAGCGTCGGTCATCTCGGTACGACGGCTCTTCGCCTCGGGGACGTAGGCGTAGCCCTCGTCGTCGAAGTCGACGCTCTCCGGGAGGAAGGTGAGACAGCGCGCGTGCCCCTGGCAGTGCTGGGAGTCGATCCGGATCCGGTAGATCGCACTCACCGTCCGATCCGGAGGGTGAGCGGGCCCAGACCGTGCCAGGGCTCCGTCGGGTCGGTGCGGGAGAAGTCCGGCACGGCGCGAAAACTGCGTACGGGCCCTCCCGGTGAGCCGGACGCCGACTTCGGGCCCCTGAACAACGCGGCCCAACTCGCCTCGGTGCAGGGCCTGCCGGCCCGCCTGCCCGCCCATGCCGAGATCGTCACCGGTGGCGCCCGCATCGGGCGGCCCGGCTTCTTCCACGAACCGACCGTCGTGGCCGGGGTGCGCCAGGACGACGAGATCGTGCAGGAGGAGATCTTCGGCCCCGTGGTGACCGTCCAGCCGTTCACCGACGAGGAGCAGGCCCTGAGCCTGGCCAACGACGTCCGCTTCGGCCTCGCCGACAGCGTCTGGACCTCGGACCACGACCGAGCCATGCGGGCGACCCGTCGCCTGCACACCGGCATCGTCTGGGTGAACACCCACGGCACCACCGTCTCCGAGATGCCGCACGGAGGCGTCAAACACTCCGGCTACGGCAGCGACCTCTCCCTGTCCGGCCTCCTGGACTACACCCAGGCCAAACACGTCATGCTGTGATCCACGGCCGTTCGACCCCCGTGGTTCGGATCATCTCCCAGCCATGGTGTGGAGGGAATCCCCGCCAACGGGCAGCCACCGGGCATTCCCTCGGCCCGAAGTGGCATGAGCCGTAAAATCCAAGGGATTTCCCGGAAGCACACCCGTGCGGCGAAGGATGCTCGGGAAGGTCGCCACCGCGGCCGCGCTGTGCGGGCCGCACCTGGGCATAGGCACTGAGCGGGACGGCGAGGAGTTCGGGCACCGTGACGACCCTGGACGGGGAGGGGGCGGGGCGTCGATGTCACAGTTGGGGGACGTACGGGGCGATGCCGATGATGAGGATGGACCGTTCGCCCGGTCCGGGCTCGGAGCCTGCTCGGACCGGGCCGACGTAGTGGCTGACCTTGTGGTCGTGGACGGCGTACCCGTCCAGTGGGTCGGTGAGGGTGAAGTCGGCGTGGATGTCCGTCCAGGGGTCCTCGGGCCGGAGGCCCGCGCTGCCCGGTGTGGCGATGACGTTCTGCCCGCCGGTGACGTTGGTACGGCTGATGAGGTGGGCGAAAGTGAACGTGCTGGCCGAACCTCCGTCCTGGTGCAGGCAGTCCGGGGAGGAAACGGCCATTTCGCCGGGATGTTCGACGCCGAGCCTGATCAGGTGGACACCGGCCCACAGCGGCCGTCTCCCCAGATTCTTCAGCGACAGCACCTGGTCGATGTCCCAGCGCAGGAGTCGCAGCAGCAGCGCGTTGCCGTGCAGCGCCTCGGGGATGGCGGGGAGCACGCGCCGTGTCCGTGGGTTCGCGGGGTCATCATCGCCCTGGGAGAAGTCGGTGACCGTGCCGTGTACGGGGTCGGGGGTGCCGGGAATCCAGGACAGTTCGTCCTTCCACGGCAGGTACACGGCATGGGAGTACCGGCGGAACCGATTCGTTCCGGGCGCGTACGGGTCGGGCGGCAGCGCCGCGAAGACCTCCCGGATCCCTGCCAAGTCCTTCGCCGTGGAGCCGGCCAGGACGATTCCGAGTTGCTCGGCGCCGTAGCGGCCGAACCCGCGCTCGCGCAGACCGTCCGGCCCGTCACCTCCACCGGCATCAGAGTGCGACCGCCGCCGGGCATCAGTCTCCACGTGTTCCTCCCACAAGGTCACCACCCGGAGCGTGGCGCCCGCGGCTCGTGCCGACCTTACGCACCCCTGGGCCGCCCCGATCCGCCCGGTGGACATCGTGCAGGCCGTGGGCCGGACCCTGAACCCCACCCGGACACTCCGGGCCCTCGAAGCACACCTCGCCCTGGTCGAAGCGGGCGTCGAACAGAAGACACACGCCGAAGCCCCGGACGTCAACACCAGCACCCTGAGCCAGCGCTCAAGTGTGCCCGAACCAACATCGACGCCGCCGACCGCTTTCCCCAGCACCAGCCTTGCCCGAGCGGCAGGCCGGCATTGGCATTCCCGCTTCCGCCCCGGGTAAGCCGCGTTCGGCGGTGCTCACCCAGGGTCGGGTGGCGTCCGACGTGAGTTGCGGGCACTACATGGTGGCGCTGTCCGGGTTGCAGTCCTCGTTCTCGTCGACCGTCCGGCACGGCCTCGTCCGCGGTGGTGGACCGGCAGGGTCCGGGGGTGGCTGGCTCCGGCCCTGGTCCATGAGGGTGGAGCGGCTGGTTGCCGCGGCCGGCTTGTCGAAGCCCTCGGGTGCGTCGATGACGAGGCCCGGATCTTCCCGGTCCGCATCCGCCTGGGGTGTATCGACTCAGAGTCCGATCCGGCCTGGGACGATCGGACCTTCCTCGCCACGGCGCTCCAGCAGAGGTCCATGGTGCCCCGGGTTCCAGCTGCGAATCGGTCCATGACTACGCCGGCTACGTCGAGCCTATGGGTCCGCACTGCCCCTGACGGATCACCATCCTCGGTCGTAGATTGCCCGCAGCCACGGTTCCCTGACGGCGGGCATCCGCGCGAGCGTGTAGCGGAACGCCTCCCTGGACGGCTGGAGCGGGTACCACGGGTACGGCGGCAGCGGGTCGTCCCGCTCCACGCCTGCCGGAAGCCCGCCGACCACCGGCAGTCGGGTCCGGTGTGGCGGGAAGGCGAACTCGGCCCAGAGCGCGGCATCCACAGGTACCGGCACCGACCCGGCGCGCGGCCGCCACATGCCTCCGGTCTGCGGATGGACCGGCACCAGCACCAGGTCGGCGGTCGGCTCGCCGAACGCCGGCCCAGCCAGGTCCAACCGCTTCGCACCTTCCCCGGCGGGCAGCAGCGCGCCAAGTGCCCGGCCTAGGAGTTCCGCGACCGGCCCGGGCGCCACCTCGACCGGCGCGCCCCCGGCGGCAACCACCACCTGGGCGAGGGCCACGCCCGCCGGGATGTCCTGGTACTTGCTCAGCCGGTGCCACAGCGCGCCGCCGGCCAGCATCTCCGCCCAACCCATGACCGGTTGCTCCGGCGGGCCAGGCAGCCGCACCACTGCCTGCGGGACGAGCCGGACGACCTGCCAGCACCCGCAGTCGTCGATCCTCGTTCCCACCGGCAGATCGCAGCCCAGGCAGGCAAGGTTCGGCCCGTCCCTCCCGTCGATCCCCATGCAGTAGCCATCGGCCCGTTCGAGGATCAGCCCGGTGTTGCGCATGTCGCCGGGCGCGAGGAGAACAGTGTCCGGCGGCCCGTCGGACAGCGCGCCGAACGGCGTGAAGCGCCCCCGTCCCGCGGCCTCGCGAGCCCCGACCTCGTCCCACTGCCGCCACGGTGGCCCGTACGGTGCGGGGTCGATGGCGTAGGACCCGGCCTCCAGCAGTGGCGGGTGCAGCTGCTCCCAGTGGGCGTCGGCGAGGTGGATCGGCAACTCCACCTCCGACACCGCCGCCGTCAGAACCGCACCGCAGCCCGCACATCCGAACACCGCCAAGCCGTCCCCTCCCGCTGCCGAAGCTCCTGCAACCCACCAAGCAGGCGGACCGGGGAGCAAGGGGTTTTCGGACGACGCATGACGCGCGCCTTCCCAACAGACTCGTCCGATCAAGTTGACTGACCGCCACGGTGCGACCTGCACGAATGCTGTGCACCCTCTCGCCCTGGCGGACACTGGCCCTTGGGAGTGCCCGCTCGGTGCTCGCGGGCCCCAGCAAGAACAGACAGAGCAATGAGCAACCGCACGCACAGTGATCACGCCAGTCACGGGGACCGACCACCCCGTCCGCAAGGCACCTCACATGCCCGCGAAGGCCGCAGGCTCCCGTCTGCGAGCTCCCACTCCCAAGAATCTGCGAACCCGTCCACTTCGGACGTGGATTCGGTGGCGGCGGAGTTGTACGGACGTTTGCCGTCGGAGTTCAACTGTGGCCCGGGCTGACGCCGACGTCGCCGAACAGGCGGATCGCGCGCACTCATCCCGCGCGATCCGAAATTACCTCCGCCGACGCGGAATCCGCGCAGTCGTTCCCCAGCCCTCCGACCAGATCGGCCACCGTCTGCGGCAAGGCCGCGCCGGCAGTCGACCACCGGCTTTCGACGCCGAGGCATACAGGCAACGCAACGCGGTCGAGCGATGCTTCAACCGGCTGAAGCAGTGGCGCGGCCCGGCCTTGCGAACGGATAACGGAGCCATCTGCCCACCATTGAGAGGGTTGGTGGCGGCAGCGATGTCCTTGATGACTTGCCGTTCCACGGCGTCACGGACCCAGCGCCCTTCCTGCGCTTCTTTGATGGCGGCCTCCCACCACTTCCACCCGCCGTCGAGTCGGTCCTCGAATATGTCCATGTGGACAGGGTTCCATGCGCGATGCCGCAAGCATTCAGGGGGCGCCGATCAGCGGATCTACTCATCAAGGAGACAGGCTCTTGGTGGCCTGGGCGGGCATCGAATCGAAGGGAGGGGCCAGGACCACCCGGGTTTGGTCTCCGCCACCGCTGCTCCGAGCCTCGAACCACAGCGTCACCTACCCGGCCGGCCCGGCGCCGCGAATGCGGCCAGGATGCCCTTTCCTGTCGGGCCCCGGGGTGGGCCGGTTGGTTCTCTCATTCAGCCCAGCCCTCGGTGCTGGAGCGGGACTCGTAGGAGTAGCGGGTATCGCGGTCCCATTCTTCTCCGGTGATGCGTTTGTATGCGCGGTCCGGTGTGTAGAGCAGGGGCCCGGCCCAGACGAGGTCGGTGGCGTAAGGAGCGAAGGCAGCAGGGTCCTGGAGGACCCTGTCGAATTCTGTGCGTCCGGCGGCGACGACCGAGGAACGGGTGTAGAGGAAGGCGTCTCCGCCCAGGTCGTGCCCTTGCGGTCCAGCCGGTAGAGCGCCCGTGACAGTTGTTCCGCAAAGCCGATGACCAGCGAAAACGGGGACTGGGCAAGCCGCTCGGTCAGCATGGCTGCAAGGAGTTCGGCGTCCGGGTCAGGTTCCCTGGGCCTGATACGCCCCAGGCGACCACGCGCGGTGATGCCAGGACCGACCTCACCGAGTCCAGTTGTGGAAGCGCGCCCGCTTGGGCCCGCACGCGCCGTCGGCGAGGGCCTTGTCGGAGCGCAGCTGCACGGCGGCGTCGACCTCGGCCTTCGGCGCATTCATGGGATGTAGGACCCGGCGTAGACGACACACGACGAGTCGTAGACCGGCCACAGCACCCACGACCCGAACGCGACGACGGCGGACGTCACTGTGAGCACGGCTGCGACTCGGCGGCGTGGCGTGGAGAGAAGACGGAATATCACCAGCGGATGGTACGGAATGGCGCACAGACAGCGGACGACCGGGGCCCGCCCCGGGGACCGATCAAGGGTCGGCACCATGAGGTCGGCACCCCACCCCGCTGGAATCCTTGACGTCAGAGCACCATCAGCACTCTCTGCAAGGTGCACGTATCGGCATTTGCGGTCTGTCACCCCGGAATGTGCGACAGAGGCGTTCATGGGGCTGGACTGTCCCGGACCGAAAGGTTGCGGTGGAGCGAGGGGCGCCGGGTGGGTACAGACATACAAGGGGTAAGCAGTGCAGACGACGCCTCGCCTGTGTGACCGTCCGGATGACCTGGCCGGTCAGCCTGCTACACGCTGCATGTGCCGACTGACACCGCCGCCAAATCCGGGAAAGGCTGATGAGGACAAGGGGCGGGGCATCGGCGCGAATCGAACCGCTTACCATTAAAGGACGAAACCATGCGATCAAAATTCTTATTAACTGGTGCTGCTGCCGCGGTACTCGTAGGCCTTGCAACACCGGCCAACGCGGCGTCCTCAGGGGACACCACGGTGACGTTCTCCGTGCCGTCCGGCGCCCTGTCGATCACCGTGCCGGTCTCGGCCAGCTTTTCTCCCGTGGCTCCGGGAAACACGGCCAGCGGAACACTGGGAACCGTTACCGTGACTGACAGCCGTGCACTTCTCAGTGCTTCATGGACCACATCGGTGACCTCAACCGACTTCAAGACCGGCAGCGGGACGGCAGCTGAGACCATCACCAAGAACAGCGCTTCCTACTGGTCCGGCCCTGGGGGGCCTTCCCAGGGGAACGGCACTTTCACTCCGGGACAGGCAACCGCCGCCGCGAAGCAGTCGTTGTCGACATCGGTAACTGCCTACAGCCTGTCCGGCAACGTTGGTAACAACTCCGCGATCTGGACACCCACCCTGGTCGTTTCCGTGCCGTCCTCGGCCGTCGCCGGAACGTACACCGGGACGGTGACGCACTCGGTCGCCTAAAGCAAGCCCGGGACCGGATAGAGCCGCTGGCGTCGGCCGATCCGGTCCTGGGCTGGCGGCGGGCCGACCACGGTGGGGGTACCAGCCGGGTTCGTGACACCGAACACGCTCAGCTGCACAGGGGAGGAGGAACAGCGCGCCCCAGACGCTGACCGGCGCGGGCACGTTGAGATCCGGAGCCGGCGGGCACTGTCACGCGGCCGGGGCCCGCCCGGTTGTTGAATCCCCTGTGGGAGCGGTGTTCGACCGAGGGCATCACCTCAGGGGCGGGCCGTTCCCGAGGCAGTACCACCGGGCCGCCCAAGCATCAGGCCCCGGTCGGTGATGGCCGGTCAGCGATCGGCCGCGCTTGCCCCGGGTCCCAAGGAACGGCGGCCGGGGGAGCGAGGTACCGGGGGCTCCTCGGGCACCGTGCCGGAGTCCTCGGCAGGCTCAGCGGCGCGGCGGGCCCGACGGGCAGGCGGCTGCGGTGCAAGGCTCGTCCAGGCAGACGAGGACACCGTTCGTGACGTGATCCATTGCTTCAACGAGATCGGGCTCGCATGCCTGAACCCTCGGTGGGCGGGAGGCCGTCCCCGCCTGCTCGCCCTGACGGCGAGGACTTCGTCATCCAGACGGCCACCGCCCGCTCGCCCCAGGTTGGCAAGCCCTTCACCCACTGGTCGATCCGCAAGGTCGCCGATCGCCTGCGCCGCACCATAGCCAGGCCCGTCCGGATCGGCCGCGAAGCCCTGCGGTGCTTACTCGCCCGCCGCGGGATCACCTTCCAGCGCACGAAGACCTGGAAGGAGTCCCCGGACCCGGACTTCGACGCCAGGCTGGACCGGATCGAGTACGCGATCAACGAACGGCCGGACCGCACGTTCGCGTTCGACGAGTTCGGCCCGCTGGGCATCCGACCCCCTGCCGGCTCCTGCTGGGCTGAGAAGAGCCACCCCGACCGCCTCCCCGTGACCTACCGCCGCACCCATGGAATCACCTACTTCCACGGCTGCTACTCGGTCGGCGATGACCAGATGTGGGGGATCAACCGGCGCCGCAAGGGCATCGACCACACCTGGGCCGCGTTGAGAACGATCCGTGCGGCCCGCCCGGACGGCGCCCCGATCTACGTCATCTTGGACAACCTCTCCGCCCACCTGAACTGGAGAATCCGCCGGTGGGCGGCGAAGAACAAGGTCGAGCTGTGCTTCACCCCGACCTACGCGTCCTGGGCCAACCCGATCGAAGCCCATTTCGGTCCGCGTCAAAGCGGATCAAGCCCAGGAGTAGGGCCTGTGCCAGTGTGGAAAACAGGTCATCGAACCGTGCTGCGTACGCCTCCAACGGACCCGGCGCGGGCGGACACGGCACGCGACGGGTCATCACAACCTCCAGTAGCAAGAGCAAAGTTCCTCTGCTGCTGGCCTACTACGACCCTGCCCCGCCGTCAACAAACCACCGCTGGATGACATCGCCGAAAAGTTCACAAGAGCACAAGGTTGCGCGGTATGCACCGCATTCCATGCCTTGGCCCCCTGTTCAGATCGGGGTAGCAGGCTGTGCAGTGTCCCTACCCGGTGCGCCGACTTAGGCAGAGTGTCCGCCCGCCGGGGTGCCATCCGCTATGACCGCCCCGGTGCCACTGGATCGCCGGGCGGGTGAGTTCCAGGAGGCGCGCTTTGATCACTGTCGTCTTGACCGACGGACCGCCGGAGCTGTGGGGCCCGCGCGAGGTGGTGCCTGGCGTGGGGCTGGAAAAGGTGGCGGTTGCCTACTACGGGCGGCACGAGCATTTCGAGGCCACCGGCGTGAAGCGGGAGGTGGCCGGCGCGCTGCTGCCCGTCTATCGGTGGATCTACAGCACAGCCATAGCCGAGTAGACCGTACGCGGGTGAGAAGGGCCTGCTCGACACTCAGGGCGACGGCAGGGCACATTCACGCTGACCGGTGACGCACGCTGGAATCGATGGCGTTCAAGGTCGGCGGGGGCGGGTGTTCTGGGCGGGGCTGCTCCATAGTGGGTGAAACCCGGGCGACTCGGCAGATTTACAGCCACTCTTCACAGATTCGGGGGGAACGGCCATCAACGGAATGATCGGGGACGGGAGCGGGTTCACGGACAGCATCTGGCTGCCCCGTCCGCCGCGGCCCGGAGCACGGGTGCGGCTGTTCTGCTTCCCGTGCTCGGGGGGCGATGCATCGCAGTACCGGGAGTGGACGTCCGGGCTCCCCGACTGGCTGGACGTGCTGCCAGTTCGGCTGCCGGGGCGGGCGGAGCGCGCTGGGGAGGCCATACCAGGCTCGATGACTGAGCTGGTCCGAGCGGTGGCCGAGGGGCTCGGGCCGTACCTACGAGCGCCGTTCGCATTCTTCGGGCACAGCATGGGCGGGCTGCTTGCCTACGAGCTCGCCCTCCGGCTGCAGTCCGAGGGCGGTCCCGTGCCTACCGCGCTGCTCGTCGCGGGGGCCGCACCGCCGCACCTGCCCATGGCTGTGCCTCCGCCCGGCTGCAGTGATGACGAACTACTGGACGTGGCGTTCGCCCTCGGCGGCATCCCCCGGGAACTGCTCACAGACGACAGCTTCACAGCGATGCTGCTCCCGCCCCTGCGCGCAGACACCTCACTCCTGGCCGTGTACGAGCACCAGGGCGCAGTCCCATTGTCGTGCAGGGTGTCGGCATTCTGCGGAGCGAACGATCCGATCGTGCGCCCGGGCGACGTTCGGCGTTGGCGGGAGCTGACCGAGAACCCGGTGCCGGTGCACGAGCTGCCCGGCGGCCACTTCTTCGTACACACCGCACGCGACCGCCTCACGGCGCTGATCGCTGACGAACTGCGTCTCCTCGTCCCTTCCGAGAAGGAACCGGCAGACGAACCTGACGTGGCGGCCGAACCGGTGGCGATCGTCGGCATCGGCTGCCGGTTCCCCGGGGCCGACGGGCCCGAGGAATTCTGGCGGCTCCTGTCGGACGGCGTGGACGCGGTGACCAGAATCCCGGCGGAGCGCTTCGACGCCCGGGCGTATCCCGGCGTGCCACCGTGGGGCGGATTCGTAGACGGCGTAGAGGAGTTCGACGCCGCCTTCTTCGGCATCTCGCCCCGTGAGGCCGAACGCATGGATCCCCGGCACCGGCTGCTGCTGGAGGTCGCGTGGGAGGCGCTGGAGGACGCCGGAGTACCGCCCGGCACCGGGCGGGGAACACACGCCGGCGTCTTCGTCGGGCACACTGGACCTGAAGACTACTGGGAACTGCAGACCAGGCACCGCTCCCCGGACCTGTACACCATGACCGGCAGCGGACTGAGCGCCTTCCTGGCCGGCCGGCTGTCCTACGCGCTGGACCTGCGCGGGCCGAGCCTGGTGGTGGACGGCGCCTGCTCGGCCTCGCTGACCGCCGTGCACCTGGCCTGCCAGAGTCTGCGCACCGGCGAGTGCGATCTCGCGGTCGCCGCGGGCGTCAACCTCGTGCTGCTCCCGGAGCCCGCCCTCGCCTACACCCAGGCCCGGATGCTCGCCGAGCAAGGACGGTGCCGTTTCGGGGACGCGGACGCGGAGGGGTTCGTACGCAGTGACGGCGTCGGAGTCGTCGTACTGAAGCCCCTGAGACGGGCACAGAAAGACAGGGACCGCATCTACGCGGTGATCGCCGCAAGTGCCGTCAACAACGACGGGCAGAGCGGAGGCTACCTCGTCACGCCCTCCCAGCAGGGTCAGGAGCAGATGCTGCGCGATGCGCTGCACCGGGCAGAGGTGAAACCGTCGGACGTGGATTACGTCGAGGCCCACGGGACGGGGACGACGGTCGGTGACGCCGTGGAACTGCGGGCGCTAGCCTCCGTGCTGGGAGAAGGCCGGGCCGCCGACCGGCCGTGCTGTGTAGGCTCGGTGAAGACCAACATCGGGCACTGCGAGGCCACCGCCGGGATCGCCGGACTGATCAAGACGACGCTGATGCTCCACCACCGGCGGATCGTCGCGAGCCTCCATTTGTGCACCCCGAATCCGGCCCTGGACTGGGACGGCCTCCCGCTGCGGATCGCCACCACCGCGGGACTCTGGCCGGGTGACGCGGAGCGGGCTGTGGCAGGTGTGAGCTCGTTCGGCCTGTCCGGCAGCAACGCCCACGCCGTCCTCTTCTCGGCCCCGCCCCCGCTCCCGGCCCCTTTCCGGCCGCCCGCGAGCGGTGCGCCGCTGGTCCTGCCACTCTCGGCCCGCTCTCCGGCCGCGCTGACGGAGCTGGCCGCCCGTTACGCGGACCGGCTGGATGAGGCGGCCCGTGCCGAGGCGGCGGTGGTGTGCGCGGGTGCGGCCCTGCGGCGGGCCCATCATCCCTACCGGCTGGCCGTCCGGGGCAAGGACGGCAGGGAACTGGCAAGGGCGCTGCGCGACGGTGACCTGCCCGCCGAGCCGGTGCGAGAGGCACGGCGCGTGGCGTTCGTGTTCCCTGGCCAGGGCTCCCAGTGGATCGGCATGGGCCGCGAACTGTCCCGTGTTTCACCGGTGTTCCGCGCCGCGCTGGAGGAGTGCGAGGCTGTCATCGCGGCGGAGACGGGCTGGTCTCTGACCGGACTGCTCCACGACGACGACGCGAACCGCTGGCAGGACTCGGCCGTCATCCAGCCCGCGATCTGGGCGATGCAGGTGGCGCTGGCCCGGCAGTGGCAGGCATGGGGCGTCCGGCCGGACGTGCTGATCGGTCACAGCATGGGCGAAGTCGCGGCCGCCCACCTGGACGGGGCCCTGAGCCTGGCGGACGCCGCCCGCATCATATGCCGTCGCAGCGCCCTGGCCGGGCAGACCGACGGTGACGGGGCCATGGCAGTCGTTGCCCTGCCCGCCGGGGAAGCCGAGGCCGAGATCGCGCCGTACGGCCAACAGCTCAGCGTCGCCGCCCACAACAGCCCGCGCTCCACCGTGCTGTCGGGGGAGCGGGACACACTGGTCCGGCTCCTGGCCGCGCTGCAGGAGCGTGGAGTCCTGTGCCGACAGGTCCAGGTCGACTTCGCCTCGCACAGCCCCCACATGGACGCACTGCGCGAGCCGCTTCTCGAGGCCCTCGGCGGACTGGGCACCCGGCCCGCCGGATCGTCCTTCCGTTCCACCGTGCCAGGGGCCACCGCCGCGGGCCGCCTCCTGGACGCCGCCTACTGGGCGGACAACATGCGCCAACCGGTACTGTTCGCCGAGACCGTGACCACGGTCGCATCCCAACAGCCCACCGTCTTCGTGGAGATCAGCCCCCATCCGGTGCTGCTCGTGCCCCTGCGCGACTGCCTGGGCGAGGACAGTGCCCCGGACGGCGTCCTGCCAACCCTGCACCGCGACCACCCCGGCCTGTCCGCCTTCGCAGACACCCTCGCCCGGCTCCACACCATGGGAGCCGGTATCGACTGGGACACCCTGTACCCCGGCCCGCACCCGGCAACGGACCTGCCCCGGTACGCGTGGCAACGCCAGCGCTTCCCCCTACCGGCCCCTTCCCCCACCGGCCGGGAAACGGAATCCCAGCCTGTGCTCCCGGCCACCGTGCACCGGCCGGAGGCGGGCCTGCGGCTCGACATCCGCCAGGACGACGAGGGCTGGCACCTGACCGTCAACGGCACGGCCGCCACCTCGCTGTGGATCGGCACGGACCACGGGCAGCAGCCCCAGCCGCCCTCCACCGTGCAGCCCCGCCCCCACCCCGCCCCGATCCTCCCCGGCCAGAAGACCCCGGGCGCCACCGCTGACCCGGCACAAACACCCACCGTCCGGCAGGAGATCCTCCGGGAACTCTCCGAAGTCCTCGGTCTCACAGCCGACCGAATTGCCCACCGCCAGCCTCTGCGGAACCTCGGCCTCGACTCCCTGATGGCCACCGAGGTACGCGCCCGGCTCATGCGGCACTGGCCCGTCGACATCCCCCTGGGCCTGCTGCTGGGCAGCGCCACCGTAGAAGCCCTCACCGACGCCGTCATCACCGCTCTACCTCCCGGTCACCCGGCCACAGAACAGTAGGAGCTGCCGTGCCCCGCATTCCCTACCCCGACGAGCGGCTACTCCCGGACACCGTCCAGGCCGCCCTCGACACCCTGCCGGTACGCCTCAACATCACCCTGATGACGTCCCACGCCACCACGGCCCTGCCCCCCTTCATGGACCTGGCCCGCACCATCCTTCGAGATCTCGAACTCAGCCCACGCCACCGGGAGATGCTGATCCTCCTCGTCGCCGACCACACCGAAAGCGCCTACGAACGCACCCAGCACCTCCCCATCGCCAGGGCGGCTGGTGTGACCGAGCAGGACCTCACCCTCCTACGCCGCACCAACGTCCCACCAGGCGGCGACTGGGACGAGCCGGACTCCGCTCTGATCGAGGCCGGGGAGGAGCTCCTGGAGCGAGCCACCCTCAAGGAGGTCACAGTCGACCGCCTCCAATGCCACTTCTCCCACCGGGAGATCGTCGAGGCGATCTTGGTCATCGGCTTCTACCGCATGGTCTCCGGGCTGCTCAACGGCCTGGCCGTGGACATCGACCCACAAGGCCCCGCCCTCGCACCCTGGGCCGGAGGGCAGGGCTGATTCCAACACCGTGACTTTGTTGGTGATCTTGCGAGGGGTATGGGTGCCGGGCCGTCCGGGAATCCGGCGGATTCGCGCCGGTCCCGCTGCCGCCGAACAGGAGCATTCCGCCATGCCACAACACCCTGGCCCGCGGCGCCCCGGACCGGCAGCAGGCTTCACCGTCCAAGGGCGCGGGGCGTACGCGGTGACTGTGGCGGCCTTCCCACCCGCACGCCGCGGGCGCGGTGTCTGCCTCCGGGTGCCGACGGACCGCATACGGGCGCGGATGGGCCGGCCGCGCCTCGAGGCCGCGACCGGATCAGCGTCGAGGGCGGGCTGCTACTCCCCAGTGGAGTGCTGGTGCCGTCGTAGACCAGCCAGCCGCGGAACCCTTCCAGCGGATCAATGTCGGAGCGGACCTCACACATGCCGTTTCCCCTCCGGAAGGTGATCAATGACCGACCGGAAGTACTGGACGCGTGGGTTGCGGCCGAGTCGTTGCGCTGTGTCAACGGGGACAGAAACCAGCACGGATGTTCCGCCTGGGACGCGACAGTCGGCCAGGATCGCGTCGAGGTTCGATAGGTCGGGGGCCAGTCGCCATGCACGCCAGCCGGCCGCGCGGGCCGTGGTGACGAAGTCTAGTCGAGGGAGCGCGCTGTGGTATCGCTCAACAGGGACATCCGGTACGACCAGGGAGTAGCCCTGTTCGATGATTCCGAAGCCGCCGTTATCGATGATGAACAGGTTGACTCCCAGGTCGGCGACGTCAGCCAGCGTGCCGCCGTAGAGCCGGAAGCAGCCGTCGCCGGAGAAGCAGAACACGTCCCGGTCCGGGGCGGCGATCCGGGCACCGACGGCATGCCCGAACGCGCTGCCCATGGTGGATGGCTGGTGGGCGCTGAAGACCTGGGCGTGCGGGCTGGGTCGCTGGGTAACGAATTGGCGATCCTTATAGGTCAGGCACACGTCGTCGAACACCAGAGTGCCTGGCCGCCAGGTGTCGTGAAGGGCGAGTAGAAGCCCGGCAAGATCCACCGTGTCCGGATCGCGCTGCTCAGGCGCCCGGAGATCGTTCAGCTGGTCCGGCGCAAACGGTGAAATCAGTGAAGGCGAGGGCTGCCGCTCCAGGTGCGGCAGCAAGGCCGTAAGCATGTCGCCGAGGTGGCAAAGAACGCGCCGGTAGGTCCCTGCGCAACGGTGGGCGAACCCACCACCCCGGCTACCGTAAGGGCGTTCCCAGCCGGTGAAATGCATCACCGCACCCGCACCGACCGGCTCCAAGCCCAATACGTACTCACCTGGATCGAGCCCGAGCGCGATCACGACGTCGTCGGAGCCGAGGTCACGCCACAGTTCCAGCGCCCGGTCATTACCGCCGAACGAGACGCAGCCGTACGAGTACGGGCTGCTCGCGGACACCGCGGAAGCACCGTTCTGCGACCACACCGTGGCAGCCCCCAGTCATGCCGCCAGGCGTTCGGTGAGCACGGCAACGCCGGTGTGTCGCGCTGCTTCCTCGCCCACGAACAGTACGACCCGGCGGCCCGCGACCAGGGACCGCAGCTCGTGGGCCAGGCTCTCCGGAGCGGGCATCGGCGGGTCCCCACGGACGACTTCTGCCAGGGGCAGGTCGTCGGCTGCCTGCGCGGTGAGGGCCTCCGGGGTGACGGCCAGGGCGACGGGGCGCGACACAGCCAGAAATCCGCGCGCCTGCTCCAGTCGGTCGTTGATGTCGCGGACGTCTTCGATCAGCAGACACGCGTCGCCGAGCTCGGCGCGGAGCTGGGCGACGATGCCCATGCCCTCGGGCGTCGTGTCCTGGAGCGGGGAAAGGCCGCTGGCGCTGAGCGAGTTTATTCCCACGACGTACACGGCAGGCACGTTGTGCATCTTCGCGTCGCTGATCCCGCACGAGGCCAGCTTCGTGGCAGCGCCGGTTGTGGTGAGCACAGCCGCAACTTGACCCGTGGCCAAGTAGTGGCCGATCGGTAGAAATCCGGCGACGAACTCACTGACCGTGAACAGATGAGGCTCCGTTCCCTGGGCGCGGAACGGTTCGAGCTTCGTCGTGAGATTGACAATGCTGCCCCCAGTGACCCCCGCATAACAAGTCACGCCCATGTCCCGGAGCAGAGAAATGATCCGCTCGCTACCCTCCATGACACTCCTCAATCCCCGGTCGCAAGGCGTCCGCGATGCACACACCTTCAGCCACTCCATCGGTGCGAACAATGAGGGCCTGTGCCACTCCAGTCTCAATCTGCCCTGGTGCAGAACTCGCCATGACAACCTCCCTTTCCGTTGCGTTGCCACAACCAGGCGACCCGCGGCCTCCCATAACCTTCATATGTCGGGCTCTGCCGTTTCACCCTCGCCCGGCCGACTGAACGGCTCTGTCACGTTTTCAGTGGCGAGGAACTGGGTGCGGGCGGCTAGGGCGAGCCGGCCTGGGGGCGGCGTGCCGAGGGGCCGACCGAGCCGCCCGCGCCATTGGAGGTGGAGAACGCAGCTCTGCGGAAGAAGATCCGGGAGCTGGAGGAAGAACGCGAGATTCTTCGGAAAGCGGCGAAGTATTTCGCCGGGGGAGACGTGCTGGTGAACCGCTTCCAGTTCGTCGTCGACCACCAGCGCCGTCACGGCGTGAAGCGGCTGTGCGACATCCTGGGCGTCGCCCGATCCGGCTTCTACTACTGGCGCCGGACGGCCGCGGAGCGGGCAGGCCGGCAAGCGGCAGATGACCGCCTCGCCGACCGGATGCGGGCCGTGCACCGGGAATCGGACAGCACCTACGGGGCCCCGCGGATCAGCGCCGAGCTCCGTGAGGGCAGTGGGGAGGCGGTCAAGCACAAACGTGTCGCCAGGACCATGCGGGCGTCCGGAATCCAAGACCGCCAAAAGATCACCAACAGGCACCCGCCATGATCACCGCCCACGGCAGCCCGTGTACAGCTTTCACGGAACCCGCGCCCGAGCCGGCATTTCATGGCCGCTGACAATTTCACCGGTTCACTGGAAACACCCAGACCTCACGGTGAAACATCGAGGTCAGGGTCCAATACCGGGAGGTTCGACTCTAGTAGGTCGTTGAGTGTGCCGCCGACATCTTGTGACAGTGGTCCGCTGTGCTCTATTCCCAGGGACCTGAGCAGTTCCATGGTGCGGAGCCGGACCGTCGCTTCGATGAGTTGGGCGTAGTCTTCCGCGGCGGCGCGCGCCCGGCCCCGAGCGGTCAGGACGAGCAGGAGGCTGATACCTGCCGCAGGCCACCAGATGGCGGCCAGCGGTGCGTACAGGAGGGACCACGCGGCCAGGGCGGTGGAGGCGGTGAGTTCCCGGCGGGTGCTGGACAGCTCGGCACGGTCGGCGTCGGGGAGGGTGAGCCACAGATGGGGCCACAGGACAGCGAGGTCCATGTGGTGGTCGCGGCGGACGCGGGTGGTGGTGGCACGGACCCGGTCGCCCACCCACGTTGGCCGGGAGGGACGTTCCAGCGCGATCTGCTCCAGGGAGCGGCGCGCCTCGTGGAGGGCTTCGGGGTCGTACGGCCTTCGCAGTGCCGCCGCACGGGCGGCCGCCCTTCGGTGCCCGTCGAGGACTTGCCGGGCAGCGTCCCAACGTCGGCGTCGAGCGGCCACTTGGGTGCCGGCGAAGTATCGCAGCGGATTGGGCCAGGTGTCCCAGTCCGCGGCGAGCACGAGGCGTTCGATGCCGGCGCCCAGCGTGCGGGCGGTGATGCCGACGGCGGCTGAGGCCGCGAGTGCTCCCGCGAGCAGGACGACCTGCCCGCCGAACGAGCGGATCGCCGGAGCGCCGGCCCAGGCGGTGAGTTGGTGGGTCAGTCGAGCGAGGTCGAACGTGTGGGCTTGACCGAGGATGTGGGCAGCCTGGGCGACTGCCAGGTAGAGGGCGCCCGGCAGAGCCAGCAGGGTGAGCCAGCGTTCGACGAGCTGTTCGCCCAGCCGGGCCAGGAACTCCGGCATCAGCCGATCACGTCCCGGCGCAGGGGCTCGCCGCTGACCTCGCACCGCGGAGTCATGCCCGAGGCGGGGAAGGCGAATCGGGCACAGGGGTAGTGCGTTCCCTGCGGGCACAGGAGCACCGGCTCCTGGCGTGCGTACCGGTCGGAGCCGGCCAGGTCGGCGATGCCTCGCGATCGGCCGAAGACGCCCAAGGCATCGCCGGCGATGCGCAGCGCCCGGTGCAGGTCGGTCAAGGACCGGCGCGGGTCTCCGCCGGCCCGCAGCACGCTGATGACGGCGTCGAGCGGGTCCGAGCCCGGCCCGGAGGTCAGGACTTCGCGAAGCTGGAGTTGATGCCGGCACACGTACTCCACAGCGTCAGCGATCTCTGCGGTCGACCGTTCCACTGCCCCCACACCGTCCCGTCTGTTCCTCGAACCACCCACCCCTGCGGCGGGTGCGATCGTATGCTGAGCCGCATCGGGGCGGGAAGTACTGGAGAAGCTGTGGAATCACTCGAAGTGGTCATGGCCTGTATCAGTGAGGTCGCCGAGACCGAGAGCGTCGACCCAGTGTTCGGGCGCGGTGCGCTCAAACACGCCCGGCGCTTGGCGGCGAGCCTGGACACCCATCCCGACCGAGGCCTGGCGCGGTATCTCCTGGGGTGGTTCCACTGGTATCGCGCCCAGGGGCTTCCCGAGGGTCAGGACGAGGAGGATCTGGAACTCGCGCGGGACTTCCTCCTCCACCACTTCATCGTCGACGGTTCCGGGGTAATTCCGGATCCTCTGGCGACGACCATCGCCTTCATGGCGGTGCCGAGCGCGCTTGCACACCACCGCCGCACCCTGCTCGCGCCCGACAAGTTGTCTGTGGAGGTGGCAGTCCGGCTGTGGACGGGCATCGTCGAGGCACTGGAAGCGGACGACTCCATGAGGGCGCTCTGCTTGATCAGTCTCAGCACGATGCTGCAGATCCGGAGCAGGTTGGGGGGCGGTATCGAGGACGTGGACGAGGCTGTCCGCCTGGGCCGCGAGGCGGTCGCGCTCAGTCCTGGCACGGCCATGGCCGGGGCACTGTCCACGCTCGCGACCGCGTTGCGCGACAGGTACGGCTTCGCGCGTGCCATCGGCGATCTGGACGAAGCCGTTGAGACGGGTCGGCGGACGATCGAGACCGCTCACCCGGACGAGGAGGACATGCCCGGATATCTGTCGAACCTGTGCACGATATTGATCCTCCGTCACGGCCACACCGCCGACTCGGCGGACTTGGACGATGCGATCCGGCTCGGCCGCCGAGCCGTCGCCCTCACCGGGGACGGCAACCCCGATCTTGCCGCACGGTTGTCGAACCTCAGCCTCGCACTCCAGAACCGCTTCGCGGGGACCACGGCCTCCGCGGGCCTTGACGAGGCCGTCAAGGCCGGCCGGCGTTCGGTCGCCGCCACCCCCGAAAACCACCGCGAGTGGACCACCCGGCTGTCGGTCCTCGGAACGGCGCTGCGCCACCGCTGCGAAGCCGACGGCGACATCGCGGACGGCGACGAGGCGGTCCGCGTCTCGGCCAGGGTCCTGGAGGCCACCGTCGAAAGCGACGCGGCATGGGCGACGAACCACCAGAATCTGGGTCTCGCGCTGGTGGCCCGGTACAAACTGTCCGGCGATCTCGACGACGCGTTCCAAGCCGCGGACTCGTTCGCCGCCGCGGTGGCGGCCCCGACCGCCCCGCCGCACCACCGAATCAAGTTCGCCGGCAGTGCGGCCAGGTTGCTCGCCCTGATCGATCCGTCCCGGGCAGCCGACATCCTGGAACAGGCCGTGCGTCTGCTGCCCGAGGTCGCACCGCGCCGCCTCGTACGCTCCGACCAGCAGTACGCGCTCGTCGCCGTCGCCGGACTGGCCGGAGATGCCGCGGCCCTGGCGCTGGACGACACCTCGGCCCAGCCGGACCGGCGTGCCCAGCGCGCCCTGTCCCTGCTGGAGAGTGGGCGCACGATCATGATCGGGCAACTCCTCGACGGCCGCGGCAGTCTGGACGGCCTGCCCCGCGACCTCGCCACCCGGTTCACCTCACTGCGGGAAGCACTCGAAAGAAGCCAGGGCGCCGATCCGTTGTCCGCCCTCCTGCCCGGTGGGGAGGGATCCAACGACGATCGGGTCGACCTGGCCCGTGAAATGGCCGCCACTCTCGCCGAGATCCGCGCGCAGAACGGTTTCACCTCGTTTGGACTACCGCCCGGCCTCGAGGAGCTCCTGCCCGAAGCCGCCCACGGCCCCGTGGTCACCATCAATGTCGCAGAGCGCCGCAGCGACGCACTCCTGCTCACCACCGCCGGCGTCGCGGCCCTTCCGCTCCCCGGCCTGAACCCCGGGACGCTCACCGCCCGGATCGAAGCCTTCCACGCGGCACTGAAGGCGACCACCGATCCCGATCAGGACCGGGCGGCCGCCCAGACTGTGCTGACCGGGACGCTGGAATGGCTGTGGGAGACCGTCGCCGAACCAGTCCTCAACGAACTGGGATACCGCGCGGCCTCCCCGGACGGCTCCGCGCTCCCTCGTATGTCGTGGGCCCCCGGCGGGCTGCTGAGTCTGCTGCCGCTGCACGCCGCCGGCCGCTACGACGAGCGGGGCGTCCGTGACGGGCAGTCGATCATGGACCGTGTCGTCTTCTCCTACACACCGACGATCCGGGCCCTGAGCCACACCCGCAAGCGCCAGATGACGCCGCCCGACCGTCAGAGCTCGCTGATCGTCTCCATGCCGACCACGCCGGGACTGCCCGGACTCGCGCCGCTCGCCCACGTTCCCGCCGAGGTCAAGATGCTGACCTCGCGACTGCCGGACCCGGTAGTGCTGACCGGGTCCACGGACACCGCCCCGACCCGAGACCGGGTCCTGGAAGAGTTGTCCCGACACGCGATCGCGCACTTCGCCTGCCACGGTGCGAACGACCCCGCCGACCCATCCCGGAGCCGGCTGATCCTGCACGACCACCAGCAGTTCCCCTTCACCGTCGCCGCCTTGGCGCCGATCGACCTCCGCCAGGCGCGACTCGCCTACCTGTCCGCCTGCGAGACGGCGCTGAACACCGCCACCGGACTGCTCGACGAGGCGATCCATCTGACCTCGGCCTTCCAAGTGGCCGGCTACTCCCACGTAGTCGGCACGCTGTGGGCCATCGACGACGAGGTCTCCACCGAGATCGCCGAGGACTTCTACACCAGGTTGCGCGCCGCCCGCCCCGACGGGATCGATTTCACGGCGGCCGCGCAGGCGTTGAATAGCGCGATCCGGACCCAGCGGGATCGCTTTCCCCGGACGCCATCACTGTGGGCGGCTCACATCCACGTCGGCCCGTGACGACCGCCTCTGGTCCGTGGTCTGTAGAACATCTCGATGTATCGGACGATCGCCCGGTGAGCATGTGCGCGTGTGGGGAGGGAGGTTCGGTGCGCGAGCTCGTTCTTCAGGGCGACGAAGAACGATTCGGCCATAGCATTGTCCCGGAAGACCCCGGTACGGCCGACTGATGCCCTGAGTCCCAACGAACCAAGTTTCCACCGGAGTTCCCGAGAAGTGTATTGACTGCCGCGATCCGAGTGAAAAACATGCAGCCGTCGGCGAGGCGGGTGTTCCGTGCCGCTATATCGACCGCGTCCGATATGAGCGAGGTATTTCATGTGGTCGGCCATCGCCCAGCCGATCACAGCCCTGGTGTGGCAGTCAATAACCGTCGCGAGATAGATGAACCCCCGGCCCAGGTGTGGATGTACGTGATTTCGTTGACCAGTTTGCGGCCGGGTGCATCTGCAGTGAAGTCGCGGGTCATCAGGTCGGCTGTGGACGGTGCCGTGTTGTCGGTGACCGTGGTCAGCCGCCAGGGCCGTGGCCGGTACGGCACCAGGCTCAGCTCGCGCATTAGGGCGCGGACCAGCTCCGGCGCGGCCCGCACGTTCATCCTCGTCAGGCGGCGTGGACACGCCGATAGCGCGCTTCCTCGTCGGCATGCTCCTGCCTGTACCGGCTGACCCAGGTACCCAGAGTTCCCTCGTTCACCTGGACTTCTCGTGCGACCTAGGCTATCGGCCGGGACTCCACGACCACCATCTTCACTGCCTCGTCCCTGAATTCGGGACTGAACTTCCCACGCTTTGGTGCCACGTGCTCTCTCCGCCTTTCCGGACTTCGATCCGATCGGGGACCCCTGTCCGAGAACTTCGAGGCGGCTCGGGACGTTTGGCCCTGTCGGCGTCGGTCAGTTTCTTGATTGGCTCTTTGCGGTTGAAGGATGGCTGGTCGGGAGGAGATGGGTGTGGCGTCAATGGAGCGGAACCGCGCACCTGCGGTTCTAGCGGTTGGCGTCGGAACGCGAGCTCGCGGACTTCTACACCTTGAATTCGGACGGGACTGCGTGGGTTCAGGGCTGCGCACGGCTGGGATTTTTCCCGCTGCTGGAGATGTGCCACTCACGGTGCGGGCACGTGTACAGGCTGGCCTGGAGTTGTCGGGATCCTCCACTCTGGACCGGCTGGCCGCGAAGATCGGCACCCGGGTGAACGGGGAGATGCGCGGGCATCGTTTCCGGATGGGCGAGGCGGCCCCGGCCCGGATGAGGAGTCTCAAGGAGGTCGCCGACGGGAAGCAGCGCAACGCGGCCGATGTACCGAAGGAGCCGGGACGGCGGGCGACGCGGTTGCGTTTATCTGAGCACGCCCTGCGCATGGAGCGCCTCGCGGGGCTGGGCGATGCCGGCTGGTGGGTGGGCAAAGTACCGCTGTCGAGGTTTGCGTCGCTGGCTGCGCAGGCGCGGGTGTTGTCGGTCGGCGAGAAGATGAAGGATCTAGCGGAGCTGAAGCGGACCGCCATGCTCGTCTGCCCACTCGTGGAGGTGCGCACTCGGGCCCGGGATGAGTTCGTGACGACGCTGTGCACGCGGATGGCGCAACATCTGAAGCGGGCAGGGGTGGAGTTGGCGGAGACCGGCAAGCGGCAAGCTGCAAAAGGGATGACCGAGCAGCTGATCATTGCCTATCGCGGTGTCCTGGCCGCGCTGCGCGACCCTGCCGGAGACGGCCATGATGGCACCGTTGGGGCGGAGTCCTGCGACGACGGCCTCGGCAGAAGAGGGCGCGAGAGGTGATCGAGCTGGTGGATCTGTTCGATGCCCACCTCGCCGGCATCGAGGCTCTGGCCGCGCATCGCGGGAACAACTGGATCCCGCTGGCGGAACGCTTCTTACGGGTGGACCGGCCGACCCTGTTCGAACTCGTCGACCAGGCCGCGGTTCACATGCGCGGCGCGGTCTCGGCACACGAGTTCGGGGCGATCGTCAAGCGGCACTTCACCCCGAGGTACCTGAGCCGTACCCGTGCGGGTGTCATCGACGCCTCCATGCTGCTGGACGTCGTCACTGTCTGGGGCGACGGTTCCGTGGCGGCGGTGGATGGCACGATGATGGACACCGTCATCGACAATCTTCTCGCCGCCACGTTTATCCGGTACGACGGATACGGCGGGATCGCCCATAGCCCTGTCGCCGACACCTGCATCGCGCACTTCGCAGGATGTGTGCCCTGCGATGTCTGGGAAGCCGTCCACCTGATCGACTCACTCCTCACCAACGAATCCAGTGGCAAGCCCGGCCCAGTCCACGCGGACGCGCAGGGCAGGTTGTTCCCAATGCTCGGACTCGCCGACATGCCCGGCATCGATCTGCTGCCACGGATCCGGAACAACCTCTCGCGCAGGAACCGGGATCTACCGCGCGTTCAAGGAACTCGCCCGCGCCGTGCGCACCATCGTGCTCCTGCGCTACCTCTCCGACCTCGCGCGGGAACAGGTCACCCGGGCCCGCAAGGCCGAGGCCTACGACGGCTTCACCACCGACCGCCTCCACGTCCTACCCACCGCCTTCGACCCGGCCTCAGTCTCGTGGACGGCCAGTGACGCTGCCATGGCCGATCCTTTAGGTTAAATGTCCAATTCACCCCTACGTAAGGAGTGTCCGCCCCATGGCTGCCCTCAAATTTCTGTCCCGTTCGGTTGTCGTCTCGTCCGTTCTGGCCGTCGCCGGCACGGTTGGCGCGGCGGCGCCCGCACATAGTTCACAAGCCGAAGATCCGCAATCGCAGCTGAAAGTCTGCACCACAGGTGATTACATGCCCCTGACCTACCGAGACAAGCGAAGCGGGGAGTACAGCGGCTTCGACATCGACATGGCCAGGAGCCTATCCGAGCACCTGGGACGCAAGGCCCAATTCGTGCAGACGAGTTGGCCGACTCTGATGCAGGATCTGCTCACCCCGGGGAAGTGCGACATCACCATGGGCGGCGTGTCTGCAACGGCCGCCCGACGGGAGAAGGCCGACCTGACCGCCGCGTATCTTTTCGACGGCAAGGCCCCGGTCGTCAGGTCGGGTGAGGAGAGTAAGTATCAGACGCTCGACCAGATCGACCGGAAGGACGTCCGCGTCATCGTGAACCCTGGCGGTACCAATGAGCAGTTCGTAAAGGACCACCTCCCGCACGCGACCGTCATCACCTGGCCGGACAATGTGACCATTTTCGACGAGATCAAGTCGGGACATGCGGATGTGATGATCACGGATGCTCTGGAAGGGAGGTACCAAGCCAAAACCCACCCCGAACTGACAGCCGTGAACCCAGACAGGCCTTTCACCAGGTCTGAGAAGGTGTACATGCTTCCTAAAGGAAGTCCCCTCACTTCACGAACCAACTCATGGCTCACTGAGATAAACAAGGACGGTACCTTCGACGAGCTCTACACCAAGTGGCTGAAGTGACAGGCTGACCATCAACGGTTCCGGGGCTGCCGCCCTTTCGGGTTGGGCACCTTGAGCGTCCCCGGTGTCGACCGGGGTCTGAGTGCGGATGCGCCCCATGCGCCCCTCTTTCACCAGCACATGCCGTGTCACAGAGCGCACGGCGCGTCGTCTACGCCTACGGTCGGAAATGACAGCTGGTGGATCGGGTCGGAAGGTGACGGGCTATGCGGGTGGCAAGGCGTGCGGTGAAGGTTGTGGGGGCGTGTGCGGCGGCCGCGGTTCTGGCACTGGCAGCCCCCGGTACGGCCCAGGCGGCCCAGGGGGTGCTGCTCATCGACGGCGCGGCGCACGGCGATCCGAGCGGCTGTTTCCCGCTGGGGGACTTCGCCCCGTCGGAGGTGATGAACTACACGGACAGTACGGCCTGGGTGTGGTCCGGACCGAACTGCGACGGCCGGGTGACACACCCGGTCCTCCCCGGCCGGACCGCCATCGGGCACGGCCTGAGCCTCTACATCGAGTAGGCCCACCCAGCCCAGCTCAGCGCCGGGAGCGTCCACGCGGACGATGATTCGGCCGAGTTCGCCGCCGTCAACCGCACCCCACGGCATCCCTGCGTCGAGTCCACCTGGGTGGACTCGACGCAGGTGGGGAGGCCAGCACTGCGTTCACTGCTCGCCGGGATCCGGGCTCCAGGGTGGCGGCTTTCCGCCGCTCCACTCGATTGGTCCCGGCTGTGTCGGGTTCAGTCCATGTCGAGGTAGTAGACGCCTGCTTTGGCGTCGGCGAACAGCGTGAACTGGACCTGTGGCGGGACGCTGCTGTCCTCGCTGTCCAGTTCTACGGGTTCGGCGTTGACGAGGATGAATTCGCCGTACCCGTCGAAGTTGCCCGGTTCGTCGGCGACGCCGATGTGGATGGGGGTGTCGTCGGCGACTTCGGTGAGCGCGGTACGCAGGCGTCCCGCGGTCCAGATGTGCGGGGCGTGCTCGAAAGTGTCAGCCATGATCCGAGGCTAGATCCGGGAGCGGACGGTTCCCAGCATGGCGCGCCGGGGTTCGCTGAGCCGCCCGGCCGCTCCTGGCGCGGTGGGCTGCCGGGTTTGCCGGCCCCCGTCGGGCGGTTCGCGGACCATCCCAGGGTTGGGACCGGGCCGTAGCGGCACCACCCGGGAGCCGAACTACGGCGTCGGCCAGCCGACCGCCGGCTCGTCGTCCAACGGGCACTTGAGCTGCCTGACCGCCCGAACAGGCCCAGACCCGACTCAGCCGTCGATCGGCGGCACGGTCCGAGGGGCGATCGCACTCCAGCCGACCTGGCCTGTGGCGCGTCTCCGCACGCGTGCGACCATGCTGTTCGCCGACATGGCAAGGAGGGGTGGATGGCTGGCGTATGGGTGGCGGTCTGTCTGCCGGCCGAGGCCGCGGACGACATCGAAAGGGCGCTTGCAGAGGCCCTCGCGCCTTTCTACCTGGACACGGAAGACAATCCAATCGGCCGCGGCATGTGGGATAAATACTGCATCCAGGGCGGGAGTAATGGCATGGGTTTCGCCGTTGCCCCCGGACACATGAACGATCCGAGGCTCATCCACGACGACCCCAGATACGACGGCGCGCCCCGCCCCAGCGCTCCGGGCGTCTGCGCCGGAGGACCGCGTGCCCTGCTCGATTTCTCGCAGCCGCACCTTGTCTCCGAGCGTGCGGTCGCCGCGTCCTGGGACCTGTGGCACAGGCTGTCCGCCGTACACCCTCCGGCGATTCCTCTCGCGGTCTTCGTGGACCGTTGGCGGAACGATCCGGACGCATTCCCCGGTGACCGGTGGGGAGACGAGATGCTCGCCGCTTACCGGGCCCAGCCGCTGATTGGAGCCTACCTCGACCATCCCTTCAGTCTCGACATGGGGCATCTGGGCTTCTTGGGCCCTCACGATCCCCAGGAGCGCCCTGTCATCAGCTACGACGGAAGCCGTGCCGCGTACATCCGTGATCTTGCTTCGCCGAACCCGCGGGATACGGACGTGCTCACGTTGGACGGTTGGTGGTTGGAGGGCGGCACCAAAGCCGTCCACGCCTCCTGCGAGCCTGACCTTTGCCCTCACGACCCTCCGAAGCCCGCCGTATGGCCGGGCAGCGAGGCGTACCTTGCGGACCTTCCCGGCAGCACAATCCTCGTCCGGCTTCACTGCCATGCCTGACGTCACTCACGGTGCATGTTTGATGTCGGTGATCTTCGGTGTGCAGTATTCGAAGGTCGCGCAATGATCCGGTCAGCCAGGCTACTGACGGGGGTGGCACGGGAGCACCCCCATCGGCTACAAGTCGGGCACTCCGCACAGCCCGTAACTGGATGCTGTCCGTGGAGCCCTGCAAGATCACCAACAGCATCACATCTGTGAACCTGTTGTTTAGCGTTAGGGCGTGCAGATCTTTAACTCGTCGTTTTGACCTTGGTCTGGGTGGAGTCGGGAGCGAGGAACGTTGCGACGTCGGCTGGTGTGCGAAGGCGGGCGGTAGAGGGGGTGATGTGGTGACCGTGTGCTTCCAGGAGTGGTCGGACCTCCTGTTTCGCGCGGCTGATGGTCATGGCGGTGACGTCGAAGAGTTGGCCGAGTAGGTCCATGGTCGCGAGTTTCCGCAGGTGGAGCACGGTGGCCAGGACCCGGTCGGCTGGGGTGAGCTTGGCTTTGGCACCTGCGCCAGGGGCCATCAGACGCTCGTGACCGCGACGTGTTCGGAGCACTTGCTCGCGTTGAAGTTCCAGCGCTGGAGTCAGCGTGGCGATGAGCTCGCTGAGTTGTTGGCGGGTCATCCCGGTCAGTTCTGGGTCCTGCAGTGAACACCGTGTGAGGCGAGGCGGTCTGTTCGCCGGGGCCTGGACTGACGTGTTCTCGGTCGTCGCCGCGTCCATCGGATGCTGGGGGTGGAGGGTGTAGTTCCAGTCGCCGTGGAAGCGGTGCCGGGTGATCGGCAGGGCGGCGATCTCGTCGTCGCTGACCTGGATGCCGGTGGGGTAGGGGTTGGTGTCGAGTTCGGCGTGCACGGTCAGGCCGGTTTTGGTCGTGGTCGCCGCGATGCTCTCGACGATGACTTCGTGGCTGGTCAGCGGCCTTCCACGCCAGTTCATGGTGATGTGGGAGAACAGCCGGTGCTCGATCCGGTTCCACTTGGAAGTGCCGGGAGGCAGGTGGCAGACGGTGACCGTCATGCCGGCCTCGGCAGCAAACCTGGCAAGTTCGGTCTTCCAGGTGCGGGTGCGATAGCCGTTGGAGCCGCCCGCGTCGGCGGTGATCAGCAGTCGGCCGGCCGTCGGGTAGGTGGCCCGTCCGGTGGCGTTCCACCAACGGCGGATCGATTCGACGGCGAACGCGGCGGTGTCGTGGTCGGTGCCCACGTTGACCCAGCCGGTGTTCGCGGCGACGTCGTAGATGCCGTAGGGCACTGCTCTGCCCAGCTCGCGGTCGGGGAAGTCGTGGGTGTCGACTCGCACCGGCTCGCCTCTCGGCTCCCACTCACGGCCGTTGTTCTTGAATGGGCCGACCAGTTCCTTCTTCTTCGTGTCCACGCTGATCACAGGAGCCCCGCAGTCCTGATGGCCGCGGGCCTGCTCGTTGAGGTACTGGAACTGTGCGTCCCGGTCGGGGTGCTGCTTGCCTTCCAGCGTCTTGGCGTTGCTCTGCAGGCTGAAGCCCTCCTCGCGCAGGAGGTCGCCCACCGTGTCCGCGGAGATCCTGTGGCCCTGTCGGGTCAGCTGCTCAGCGAGCTTGCGCGTGGATTTGGTAGTCCAGCGCAGCGGCGACATGGGATCTCCGCGGACGTCGGGCTCGACCAGCGCAAGAAGTGCCTCCCGAACAGCCGGGTTCCGCTCGGCGACGCGTTTGCGTCCGGCACCGGGCCGGCGGACGCGTCCCAAGGGGGCCTCTCCGGAGCCGAGTTCCCGTACTCCGGCAGACACCGTGGCCTCACGGACACTGGCGGCACGAGCGACCGCTCGGATCCCGCCATGGCCGAGAGACTGGGCCTCCGCCCCTATCAGCAGGCGACGCTGCCGCTCATCCAGATGCGGCAAAATCACCGCGAACTTGGCTGCCAGCACGGCCCGTTGCCCTTTCAACCCGCTCATGCCAGACCAACGAACCACCGAGTGGAAAGCTACGAGTTAAAGATCTGCACGCCCTTAGCGTTCAGCCTGTGCGCCCTCCGCACCGATGGAGCTCCTCAACTCCGAACGTATGCCTCACAGGCGATCGACGGCGGCGCGGTCCGCACCCCCTCGACCCACCCTTCCCTTCCCGCCGCCGGTCAACCCGGCCGAACCCCAAGGCATCGAGGCGAAGAACTCCTCGAACCAGCCCCACCCCACACCTGCGGTCGGCGTCCCGATGGAGGCTGATGAGGCACTATCGGCCGTTTCCCGGTGAGGGAAGAGGGCGCGGTAGCCCTCATGGTCCGATGGGGCAGTCGAGCGGCCACTGCGGAGAGTGGCGGAGATCCGATGGTTCCCTCTGGGACAGTGGCTTCTTCGGTCGTGCCCCAAGCCCCGCTTGAGCGCCGCCGGCGATCGGCTCCGCCCCTGCGTTCTGGGCCTCGGTACCGGCCTCACTACAGATCGTGGCGCAGGGGTTGGGGGAAGGTCACGGCGTCGCATACGCGGATCCAACGGGCCCGGGTCGATGACCGGTTCACACCCTGTCTGACGGCGTGGCCGGATCTGTGGCCGGGGTGTTGTCGAGGCGCCGGCAGGGGAGCCATGATCCTTTCTCGTACAACCCGACTACCCATTCGGGGGGCTGAGAAGTGATGCGTAACTCCCTTCTGCGGGGCGGAGTCGGGAGGCCGACGGGCTCTGCGCCGAGGGCTCGGCGGGCGCCGCGGAGGAGAGACCGGGTCTGACACCGTCGGACGACGTCAGACTGGGTGGATGTTCTGAATCGGCTGTTGTTCAGCGCAGTGAAGCCTTACACCTCTGCTGTGCAACATCCTGCTCGCACAAGGTCGTTGACTCTGCGCAGTTCGGCAGGGTCGGCAAGAGTCACCGCCTCGGGGGTGTCACTCCTGCTCGTGTTTCCGGTCCCGGGCCGCGACCAGGGTCATCCGAGCGGCGACCGGCACGGCCAGCACGTCACTGCCGCACTGCACAGCCTTGACGCCCTCCTCTGTTGGGCATCGACGCTGCGCGCTCTCTCTGCACTGTGTTTGCTACGCGGCTTCTCGCGGGCTCCCCCTTCAATTCATCGTATTGGAGTTTTTGATCTTCATGTACAAACGCCCGAAATACCTCTCCCCCATCGTTGTGGGCATGGTGATGTGTACCGCTGGCTTCATACCATCGGCCAGCCACGCCGCCGACGGTTCGACCGTGGAGAAGTCAGGGTCCTACGCCGAAAACCACGGCCTGACCGCCGACGACATCAGGCGCATCAATGAATTGAACGTGAAGGCTTTGAACCTGGGGCAGCCCGGATCGCCCTCCGGATGGGCGTCGCCGAGCGCTGCCGACTCCTTCAGGGCTGCCGCGCTGGCCGACGACATTGAGACCCCACCGGCCGAGCCGCTGGACAAGATGCCCGATGCATACCGGGCCTACGGAGGCAGGGCCTCGACACCGGTCGGGAACTACATACGCAAGTGGCAGCAGGTCTACAGTCAGCGCGACGGCTGGTTACAGCAGATGACCGAAGAGCAGCGGGAACGGCTGGCTTACGGCTGCGTCGGCGTCACCTGGGTGAATTCTGGAACTTATCCGACGAACAAGCTGGGTTTCTCGTACTTCGACGATAAAAAATACAAGGAAACCCTAAAGAACACCAGCCCCCGCCCGGGTGAAACGCAGGCAGAATTCGAAGGGCGTGTAGCCAAACGGAGCTTCGATGAAGAGAAGGGCTTCAAGCGGGCTCGCGATGTAGCAGCCACCATGAACAAGGCCCTGGAAGGCTCCCGCGACGAGGGGGCCTACCTCACCAAGCTCAAGGCGGAGCTCTCCAAGAGCAACGACGCTCTGCTCAACGAGGACGGTCGCTCGAACTTCTACACGGCGCTGAGGAACACACCGTCGTTCAGGGACAGTGCCGGGGGCAACAACGACCCCTCCAAAATGAAGGCGGTCATCTACTCGAAGCACTTCTGGAGCGCGCAGGACCCGCGTACTTCCTCTGACAAGAGGAAGTACGGCGACCCCGACGGCTTCCGCCCCAGCCAGGCCACTGGTCTCGTCGACATGTCGAAGGACAGGAACACCTCGCGCAGCCCCGCCGAGCCCGGCGAAACCTACATCAACTTCGACTACGGATGGTTCGGCGACCAGAAGGAAGCCGCCGCGGACAAGACCATCTGGACCCACGCCAACCACTACCACTCGCCCAACGGTGACATGGGGCCCATGGATGTGTACGAGAGCAGGTTCCAGAACTGGGCCTCCGGATACACGGACTTCGACCGCGGGGCCTACATGGTCACCTTCGTGCCCAAGAGCTGGAGCACCGCGCCCGACAAG
The DNA here is from genome assembly GCF_057834465.1 of Streptomyces sp. GL_140. Taxonomy (NCBI): domain Bacteria; kingdom Bacillati; phylum Actinomycetota; class Actinomycetes; order Kitasatosporales; family Streptomycetaceae; genus Streptomyces; species Streptomyces sp. GL_140. Next base: position 173,085 of record NZ_CM174404.1, on the reverse strand, counting down.
GTGATCCAGGGCTGGCAATAGCGACCGGGAGCCGGCCAGGCGGCCGGATTCTCGGCCGGTGAGGACAGGAGTGGCTCGGGCCCGCTCGCCCGAGCCACTCGTGCGCCGACCCGCATCCCCCTACACCGCGAGGCGGGGGCTTTCCTGTCGCTTGGGCTTCCCACCCCGCGGCCCGGACGATCTCGGTGCGCCGGCGGGTCAGGTCACGCAGCTCTCGGACTGCCCGCTCAGGGACGAAGGAGGCCATCACCATCCCGGACGCGCCGGCGCGGGCCAGGAACGCCGCGTCGTTCGGATCGGTCTTGCGGCCGCGGATGCCCTTGAGGTGGGCGGGGTTGGCCGCGGGTGGTGGCCTGTCGGTCTTCGGTGAGGCGGAACAGGCGCTAGCTTGGCCACGCGGTTGCGGAGACCGGACTGCTGTGGCCGGGCCGATGCTCCCGCCGCCCTCTCGGCGGACGACGCGCCGGGCCCCATTTGCTGGTCAGCCGTCCTGCCGCTTCAGAGGCTTTGAGGTTGCGGACCATGTCGTCGAGGCTGGTGAAGTAGATCGAGTAGCCAGCCCGGCAGGCCGCGACCGCCAGAGCGATCGCAATGTGGGTTTTGCCGACCCCGGGCGGCCCGAGCAGGGCCGCGTTGGCCTTGGCCTCGACGAAGGACAGGGTGGCGAGGTCCTTGACCTTGCGCGGGTCGAGTCCGGCTGGAACGAAGAGTCATACTCGTCCAGCGTCTTGTGGTGCGGCCGCAGGGCGGCGGAACGCAGGACACGCCTGACGAGACGCTGTTCGCCGCGATCGTCTACGTGCTGGTCAGCGGCTGCGCCCTCGCACGCGGACACGGTGGGCGCCCTGAACGTTCTACGGGCCGGGCTGGTCCGTCGCCAAGCCCATCCGGCATAGCGAGAAGCCCCCTTGTTTAGGAGGGGGAGGAGTCACGATGTCAGTGGCTATGCAGGAGAGCTTGATCCCGGTGTCCTCCACCTCCTTTCCAGCTGCAGCACGGTGCACGTCCGCAGCCAGGTGAGGTCCCGCAGGTGACGGACCGGCTCCGGCGGGACGAAAGGGGCCAGCAGCAGCACGCACTCGGTCGGCTGGCACAGCCGGGCGGCATCGTTGACATCGGTCTTGCGGCCCGGCACCGCCTTGGCGTCCCGGGCGGCCGCCAGGGCCCGCGACCTGTCGACGTCGATCCGGTCGGACACGAGCCGCGCGAAGACATGATGGGTGCCTGATGAGTGGCCGGCGCTGCGTAGGCGCTCCGGGGCTGTAGCACGTAGGGCGCACTTAGCGGGCGGCGTGCGCCCCCCAAGTGCGCTGATTGCTGCTTTATATCACGCGATATGCCTTGCTTCGGAGAGAGATGAGGCTCACCTTGAGAATCTAAGGCGCTAGATTCCGCGTGTTGCTCATTTATCCATATCAGCCCCTCGAAGATCACGTGGGGGGGGCGACACCAGGAAAACGCACGGCGTTTTGTCAAAATAGAGCGAAAGGGACGCTTCATTATGGGTAGACATGGCAGAAAATCGCTTGCAGTAGGGCTCGCCCTCGGGGTCTGTGCCCTGATGGCTAGTGGCTCTTCGGCTGAGGCCAGCAGCGGTAATGGTATTCCGCCGTCATGCAGTGGCACTGAGCACATCACGTACAATCCGGGATTGCGGTTGTTTTCACAGGATATTCACTACAGCGGAATCGACAGCTATACGTGCGACAATGGTCTCACGCTGACATTGAATTTCGATGGAGCGGCCGCACTTTCGTGCGCAAATCCGCTGAGCGCAGTCAGCGGCACTGCGCCCATGCAATGGGGTGACGGAGAAACCAGCACCTGGGAGTGGTCCACGACTGTGACCAATAGTGCCGGTGTGCAAATCATTACCACGACGGGGACCATCATCGCGGGCAAGTTCCAAGGGCACGAAGCCATCCAAGTTATTAGCGAGACGCCTCCGTTGTCGAATTTGCTGTCGTGCTTGAATTCACCGGGAGTCACATCTCAAAGCGGCATATCTGCGTTCCAGGTGGTGTGATTGGGGTTAAAGGCTGTCCCGTAAATGATCTCTGCGTGGGCCTCGGCTGTGGGCGGTCGAGATGCGAGGTGGGACCGGTTGGGTTCCTCTTTCCAGTCCGGGAGTTTGGCCTGGCCCCTACGCTTCCTGTGCGGGATGACCAGTCCGGTGCCCCGGTAGCCGCCGTCGGCGATCGTGTTGGTCTTGCCGGCGGCGGCCTTGGCACCGGATTCCTCTCAGCCGCGGGAGTCGTGGCGGTTGCCCGGCAGCGGCCGGCCGATCACCACGACGAGACGGGTGTCCGCGTCGATGACGACCTGGTGGGCGGTGGAATACCGGTAACCGTTCGTGTCGTCCACGGTGCCGTCGTACGCGAACCACCGGTACCCGGTCGAGGTGATCTCGCACTGCGTGTGGCGGTACTTCCGCTTCCCGCTGAGCTTCCGTGAGGTCGAGGAGCTGATGCTGGAACGCGGCGTCGTCGTCTCCTTCGAGACGATCCGGAGGTGGTGTCTGAAGTTCGGCCAGGCCTATGCCGGGTCTCTGCGCCGGCGACGCCCGCAGCCCGGCGACACATGGCACTTGGACGAGGTGTTCATCAAGGTCCAAGGGGTGCGGAAGTAACTATGGCGGACCGTGGACGCCGACGGCAGCGTCCTGGACATCGGGGCTTTCCCGTGATCGTGGACACCGTTTGCTATGCGGCGGTGGTCAGCGTAGTTGATCGTTGTTCGTAAGTGACGGGGCTGATCTGGCCGAGGCGGGAGTGTCTTCTTCGGGTGTTGTAGCGGGTCGTCCATCGGAAGACCGCGAGCCGCGCCTCACGGGGCCCGTTCCACCGTTTCCGGCCCTGGAGCGTCTCGCGTTTCATGGTCGCGTTCAGGCTCTCCGCGGCGGCGTTGTCCGCGCTCGTGCCACCGCGCCGCGCAGGCCGTCGGCGCCGCGGGCCGCCGCGGCGGCCCTGAGCGCGTCGGTGACCAGCGAGGTGCGCATGTGGTCGGAGATCGACCAGCCTGCCAGCCGCTTCGAGCACAGGTCCAGCACCGTCGCCAAATACAGGAACTGGCTCGCTCCAACCGGGAGATGCGTTTTGTCGCCCACGTACTTGGTGTTCGGCGCCTGGGCGGTGAAGTCGCGCCGCAGCAGGTCCGGAACCGGTGTCGCCGACGGCTCGGGAATGGTGGTGCGGACCTTCTTGCGCAGGTGCAGTCCCACGATGTTGAACGTGCGCATGACGCGCTCGACACGCTTGTGAGTGACCCGCCGGCCGGTGTCCTTCGGCTCGGCAGTAACACGCGGGACCCGGTAGGTGCTGTCGGATTCCCGGTGGATCCGGGCGATGTCTTCAGCGGGCTCGGCATCCGCCCGGGCCCGGGCGGCCCTCGCGTCCGCGCCGCCGCCCACCGGTAGAAGCCGCAGCGGGAGACCTTCAGCATCCGGCCCAGCCGCTTGACACCGAAGGCGCCACGATGATCATCGACGAACTGAAAGCGGCTGCTCACCAGCTGGTCTCGGCAGCAGAATACTTCGCGGCCCTCCGCAGGATCGCCCGCTCGGGCTCGAGTTCCTTCACCCGCGCCCTCAGCTGCCGGTTCTCCTTCTCCATGGCGGCGGCCTCCTCCGCCCCGGGCCTGGCTGCCTGCTCAGCGTCCCGCACCCACGTGCGGAGCGTCTCGTGGTTGATGCCCACGTCCTTGGCCACCGAGGCGTACGTACCACCCGGACTGGCGTGGTGCAGCGCGACGGCATCGGCCCGGAACTCAGGCGAGTACTTCGACGTCCCCAACGGGAACCCCTGTCCTATGGACCCTCACGATCCAATGATCAGGGTGTCCGCGATCACGGGGAAACGCCCGCCCATCCGTTGCCCGGCAATGCAGCCGTCGGCGGCACTGGCGGCTCCGAACGACAAGATCCAACAAATGGCGCCCCCGGTGCCATAAGGATCACCTGGGGTTGAGGTGACTGCTCAGTCCCGATCCACCGCTAACCTCAATACCGGCCGGTATTGCCGCTACTGAGGATTTCGGGTTGTCGTCGGGTGGTGACGGTTCATGATCCTTGCGGTATGCAGGTGGTATGCGTTATCCGGAGGGTGGGGGCCTGACTGCTGAGCGTCGGGCGTTTCGTGAGGGGATCCGGCTTCAGGCCGGCGAGCGGTTCGTGGCGGGTGAGAAGACCGCCGTGATCGCGAAGGAACTGCGGGTGAGTGTGCGGTCGGTGGAACGCTGGCGTCGTGCCTGGCGCGAGGGCGGCATCGAGGCCCTGCGCTCGACGGGCCCGGCAAACTCCCCGACCGTCACCAATACCCAGTTCGCCGTGCTCGAGGAGGAACTCGGCAAGGGCCCCTCAGCGCACGGCTTCGAGGATGAACGCTGGACCTTGGTCCGGGTCCAGACGGTGATCCGTCGCCGGCTGCGGCTGACGCTGTCGGTCGCGACGGTGTGGCGGCTGCTGAAACGGCACGGCTGGTCCTGGCAGGCGCCCGCCCGCAGAGCACTCGAGCGCGACGAGCACGCGATCGAGCTGTGGAAGAAGGAGGTCTGGCCGCAGGTAAAAGCCTCGCGGCGGCGTCCGGGGCATGGCTCGTCTTCGAGGACGAAGCCGGCTTCTCCATGACTCCGCCGCGTGCCCACACCTGGGGCCGGCGCGGACACACCCCCGTCATCCGCGTCCGCGGCCGCTCCCGCCGCCGGACCTCGGTCGCCGCCCTGTGCTGCTACAAACCCGGCGAGCCGAGCCGCCTCATCCACCGGCCCCGCAACCATCTCCTGCTCAAGGGCGCCCGCAAGAGCTTCTCCTGGCAGGACTACCGCGACCTGCTGGTACGGGCACATATCCAGCTCGGCGGACCCATCGTGGTGATTTGGGACAATCTCAACACCCATCTGGCCGCCGGGCTGAAACGCTACGAAGCCGAACACGACTGGCTCACCACCATCCGCCTCCCGGCATACGCACCAGACCTGAACCCGGTCGAAGCCGTCTGGTCCCTCGTGCGCAGAGCCACGGCCAACACCGCCTTCGGAACCCCAGACGACCTCGACCGCAAACTCCGCCGCGAGTTACGCAGAATCCAGCTCCGACCCCACCTTATCGACGGCTGCCTCACCGCCACCGGCCTGGCCATCAACCCACCGACCCCACCCTGAAAACCTCAGTAACCTCGCCGTTTCGGTTGGGTACGGCAGCTGGTGAGGCGGAAACGTGAAAGTGCCTTCCTGACCTGGAACGATGAACCTTGCTGAGGGGTTCTGTCGGTCCAGGCGGAGGGTGCTTTCTACGTGCAGGCTGTCGGGTTGCGTCCCAAGGCCCATGTCAGCGCCGATGGTTCGGGGGTGGTCGGGCATGTCGGGGCGCGGTTGCTGGCGGATCTCGCTGATGCCACTGGGCTGACCGCCGCGTACTCCGCCGCTCTCAGGCCGCTTCGGCCGCGCGGGAGCGGACACGATCCGGGACGGATCGCCACCGATCTGGCGGTGATGCTCGCCGACGGAGGTGCGGCCATCGCGTACCTGGCAGTACTGCGCGATCAAGGCGAGATGTTCGGCCCCGTCGCCTCGACACCGACGGCCTGGCGACTGCTCGCAGACACCGGCGAGAGGACACTGACCGCGCTGCGCTCGGCCCGTGCGCAGGCCTGGGAAGTCGCCTGGCTGCAAGCCGCCGAGCAAGGTGAGGGCATACCCACCGGGCCACCGACAACGTGACAACGCCCACCGACCAGTTCACCCCGATTGAGCCGGCGGACTGCCGCCAGCACATGGGTCGAATTGGTCCGGACCCGGCCACGGCGTTTGACCAGGCCCGCGGCCGCGAGACGTTCGACCCTCACAGTCAGCAGCCGGTCCGCGCGATCCCCTTCGGCCAGCCGGTCGCGGAACTCACTCAGCACTGAGAAGTCGAAGCCCGCGTCGTCCAGTTCCAGGCCTAGGGCCTGTGTGATGTCGTGATCAGTTGGCGGCTTTGAGGAGGTCGTCGATCCAGATCATGGCGGCGCGGAGGTGGAGGCCGGCGAGGTAGCTGTCTGGGGTTTTGTCGTAGCGGGTGGCGATCCCTCGCCAGGCTTTCAGCTTGTTGATCAGGCGTTCGACGGTGTTCCGTTCCTTGTAGAGGTCGGCGTCGTGGACGATGGGCCGGCCGCCCCGGCAGCCCTTCTTCTTGCGGTTGGCGGCCTGGTCTCGTTTCTCCGGGATGACGGCCTTGATTCCGCGTTTGCGCAGGTAGGCGCGATTGCCACGGGACGAGTACGCCTTGTCCGCGGCGACCGCACCAGGTGTCGTGCGGGGGCGGCCGACCGGCAGGCGGACTCTGACCTTCGCGAGTACGGGGACGAACTGCGGACTGTCCCCGGCCTGCCCGGCGGTCAGGACCAGCGCGAGCGGACGGCACCTGCGGTCCGCGGCGAGATGAATCTTGCTGGTGAGGCCGCCGCGGGACCTGCCGAGCAGGGCTTCCTTCAGTCGGAGCCTGTGTCTGCGCCGGATGCGTCGGCGTTCGTCCTGTCCGTTCTGTTCCTCCGTGCTGCCCCCTTTTGCCGGGCTGTCTCCTGCTCCTGCACGGCGTCTTCCAGGGCCTTCATGAGGTGCTTGCTGACGCGGAGCCCTGCGGCGTCGTGGTGGGCGCGGACCGTGGTGGAGTCCACGCTGACCAGCGACAAGTCCGTCCTGCCCACCCGGGCACCCTCGGCGATCAGGCCTTCCAGCAGGGCCGTGAACACCCCGGCGTCCCGCCACACGCGGAAGCGTCCGTAGACAGTGGCCCAGGGGCCGAACTCGGCAGGCATCTCCCGCCACTGCCCACTGGAACGGAACCGCCAGATCACACCCTCGAACTGCTCCCGCAACCGCTCCGGATACGGCCCGTACCTACCGATCGGCAGATACGGCTCGATGAACTTCCACTGGGCATGGGTGAGTTGCCTACGCGTCACAACCCCAGTCCTACCTGATTCCACCCCTCAAACAGGCCAGAACCCAGCAGTTGATCACGACATCACACAGGCCCTAGGCAGTACTTCCAGTCCAGACGGCACCGGACGACCTCCGCCACCTGCTGATCGGTCAGGTTCTCCGTGTATTGCAGCACCGATACCAGCGCGAGCCGGGCCGGCGACAGGCCAGGGCGCCCATCCGCCGGATACCAAGCAGCGAAATCCTCGTCGACGAACAACTCGTCCAGGCGATCACGGATCCACATCGCCGCAGTGCCCCGCGGATTGCTCGCCCTGGCCATCTTCACGGTCAGCGGCGGAACCACCCGACCCGAACCGCACCCCATTGCCATCCCGGCCCCTCCGACCGGCAGAACCACCCCGCCCGACAACAGCTGCACAACGACCGTCAGCACGAACAGCATGCCGAGCAGGATTCACCCCACCGAGCGAAGATCACCAACAGCATTCGGAAAGTGAGTCAGAACCAAATTCTGCGGGTGCATTGACACCTGTTCAGTCGTCGGGGCGAAGGGCCAGGTCCAGGAGGCCGGGGAAGCGGGCGTCGAACTCCTCGCGGCGCAGCCGGTTGAGGCGTTTGGTGCCCTGGTCGCGTTGTTCGACGAGGCCGGCGTTGCGCAGGACGGTGAAGTGGTGGCTCTTTGCGGCTCTGCCGATGGGTACGTCGAAGTTGCTGCAGCTGAGCATCCAGTCGGCGTGGCCCGCCAGGTCGCGGATCAGCTGCATGCGTACCGGGTCCGCGAGTGCGGACAGCGCGGTGAGCAGGGTGACGTCGGCGGGATGTGTGTGCACGGGCGCGGGGCGGTGCCCTCCGGCTTCGGCGTGCTCCGACATCCTCTTCCTCCTGTGCGGCCATCACACCCGTATATTTGCGGATTGTTCGGTTTCCACCTTACATTGCTGATGTTCGCTTCCGATTGAACATTGATGGAGGGTGGTCCGAGGATGCGCGCAGTCGAGTTCCAGGAGTTAGGCGGCCCCGAGGTGTTGCAGCTCGTGCAGGCACCGGTGCCCAGGCCGGGCCCGGGCCAGGTGACCATCGACGCCGCCTGGGCAGGGGTGAACTTCGCGGACGTGAAGGCGCGCGCCGAGGGCTATCGGGTGACGTCGCTGCCCTACCGCCCTGGCCTGGAGGTTTCCGGCCGTATCCGGTCTGTCGGCGAGGGCGTCGAGGGGCTGCGGGTGGGGCAGGAGGTGGCCGCGCTCGTCGAGGGCGGCGGCTACGCCGAGGTGGTCCTCGCCGAAGCCGCCGGCGTGTACAGGCTGCCCGACGCGCTGGACCTGCGGACCGCGGCTACCGTGCCGACTGTGCTGCCGACCGCCCATGCCCTGGTCCACGAGGTGGGGCGGCTGCGCGCCGGGGAGAGCCTGCTGGTGCACGGCGCGGCGGGCGGTATCGGCACGGCGGTCGGGCAGCTGGCCCGGGCAGCGGGCGCCGGTAAGGTCTACGGTGTGGTCTCCACCAACGCCAAGGCCGAATACGCCCTCCGACACGGCTACGACGAGGTGTTCCGGGCCGACACCTTCGCCGAGGACGTTCGCCGCGCCACCGGCGGCAGGGGGGTCGACCTGGTCCTCGACCCGGTGGGTGGTGACACGCTGCACCGCGGGCTGGACGTGCTGGCCGTCTTCGGGCGCCTGGTGTCGTTCGGCAACGCCGGCGGCGCCGAGCCCTGGCGGGTCGGGCAGCCCGAACTGTATGCGCAGGCCCACGCCATCGGCGGCTTCTCTGTGCTGGCGCTCGCCCAGGCGGCACCCGATGCCGTACGCGCCCTGACCGAACGCGCACTGCGCGCGGCTTCCGAAGGCGTGGTGTCCCTGCCCGTCACCGCCGAATTCCCCCTGTCCGACGCGGCCAGCGCCCACCGGCTCATGGGCGGACGCACCTCCACCGGCAAGCTGCTGCTGCGCGTCACCGGCTGACTGCGTACGCCCGGGGAGACAGCCCGACAAGCCGTTGATCATGTCGGTGCCGGTTCTGTACGGTCAACGGCTCTGTCCCGTTCACGGACCCCCGGGGCCTCCACTTCGCTGACCTCCCAGCTCAACGACGAGCAAGGTGGCGTGTCACGCCCAGTCCACGCCCAGCTTCGTGAGGGCGCGAGCTGGTCGGCCGTGAGCTTGTCGCGCCGGCTCCTGGTGTTGGAGACCCACACGCCCAGCTTCACGACCACCGGCTCCGCTTCGCCGTCGAGCGCGATCTCCTCGCCGTGGGCGCGGGGCGATTGTTCCATGGGGCCGCCGGGCGTGGTCACGTTGTCGGCGGCATGGTTGGCCGAAGGTGCGTCTGGGTCGGGGGCGGTCTGGGGTTTAGACACCTCATGTCGTTGTAGTGGGTGCGTGTTTTGAGACAGCCGTGGAGGATCCCGACGAGGCGGTTGCCGAGTTGGCGGAGGTCGGGGTTGCAGCCCGCTTCGCGGGCACGTTGTTTGTCGCAGTAGCGGCGGGAACCGGGGGAGGCGCGCAGGGCGGCGAATGCCTGGGTTTGGAGGGCGTCGGCGAGGCGGTTGTTGCGGCCGTAGCGGGACTGGACGGTGTGGCTCTTGCCGGAGGCCCTGGTGAATCGGACTAGATTTGCCGGTCCTGGGCCGACGATCGCCCTTCGGGCACCCGGTGGCCTGCTCGTGGGCGCGGACGATGGCGGAGTCGACTGACATGAACCGGTCGATGTCGCCCGCGGCGTCGGCTTGCGCCTGCGCGGCATGAAGGATCCTGCCCCGATCGGCCCTGAGACGGTGCCGGCCGCAGGACCCGAGGACCGCGGCCTCAAGCGCCGACGCCGGCTGCCGGCGACGGACACCGTCCCCCATCCCGGCCCGGCACCGGTTGGATCGGACTTGTTCTACAGGTCGGTGTACGGGGGATGACGCGGACGATGGCGATGAGCTGGAGGCGGGGGAGGGGCAGGGCGTAGAACCAGCCGTCGGACAGCAGCGGGATACGGCGCAGCCCTCCGGGAACGCCGCGGCGCGTTCCGTCGCCGATGTCGGTGACATCCACGCCGACTTCGGCCAGGGCCACGAGTTCGTGGGCCAGCCGTTCCACCTCGGTGGCGACAGGGGCGGGCAGACCTTTGACGACGTGCTCGGCGTCCGGGTCGTACTCCCACCGCCAGCGGCTCAAGACTCCCCGCCGTGCTCGATACCGGCCTCGGCGGCGGCCTTGTCCAGGATCCGGCCGATCTCGGAGGCGATCACCCGGCCTTCCTCGGGGTCGGTGACGTGGCCGGCACGGGCCTCAAGGTGCCGCAGACGGGCGGCCAGCTCGGGGTGCCGTTCGATCGCGACGTGCAGCGCCCACTGGCGCAGAAAGCGTCGTACGGGCGCCGAGCTGACCTCCTGGCGGGCCCGGGCGACGGCCGCGGCGCGTTCTGCGTCGAAGGTGGCCACGGCGTCGGGCGCGATCCGTGTGAGTGCGGCCCGCAGATCCTCGACGGTGGCTGCCGGCTGGGGAACGCCCGAGTCATGGGGGTGTTCGGCGGCGGTACTCATGCTGCGTCCTGCCGGTCGCGCCGGTGGGCGGCGGCCAGGGTGGAGACGTGCTGACGGGACCAGCCGACCCGGGCGGCGACCGCCGCGGGCCCGCCCCGCTCATAGCGGGCCGCGATTCGCCCGGCCGCCTCACCAAGGGCCGTGCGCGCCAGCTCCAGCGCGGTAGAGGCCTCGTCGACCTGGCGGGCCAAGCGGTCCAGCTCGTCCTCCTCGAGGGGGTCCAGTGTCAGACGGGGCAGGCGTGGGGGAGTGGTCATAGGACGAGCCTGCCCCACCGCACCCGCAAACGCATGCGCGCTTGACAACAGTGGTTGTCCAGCTGCGTCTGGTGACGGCACCGCACCCCGCGAGCAGGAGGCGTGAGTAAGGTCTTCGCCAGTCTGGGCACGTGAGATATCCGTTGGTGATCACTGGGTGGAGGGGGCTGGACGATGCCGTGGGCGCGGGCCGCGGTCAGGTCGTGGGTCCGTCCGGGAAGAGCACGGGAGAACCACAGGGGTGTGCCGTCCGGTCGGGCGATGACCTGCACGTTCATCCCATGCTTGCGGTGCTTCATCGAGTAGTACGGCTCGTCCGCCTTGATGCGGTCGGTGGGGATCAGGGTGCCGTCAACATGACGAAAGCGCCCTCACCCAGACCCGTGAGTGCTTCGTGCAGGCCCGGCGCCCACGCGGCCAGCAAGTCGAGGGCCTCGTCGACGTACCGCCAGGCCGTCGCCTCCGACACACCGAGTCCCGCCCCGACCTGCGCGAACGTCTCATTCTTCCGCAGATGGGCCAGCGCGAGCAGAGCCTGTTTGAAGCAACCCAGACGCCGCCAGGGCGACTTGCTCTCCCGACGACGTTCGTAGAGCAGCCACGAAACATGCTCAACGAGCTCATGGGCACGTCGAGCGTGGCCGGATACGGAACCAACGAAGCCCCCGGCACTGGTGCGATGAGTGGATTCGCCATACCAACGGCGGGGGCTTCGCCATGTCACCCACACCCTGTCTGAACTGTGTTTCACCCCTCAGAGACAGGATGAAAGAGGCTCAGTGGCCACGCTGAACAAGCTCACTTTCTCTGGCGTTGCTGCTGCCGGGTGCGGAGCGCTCAGCGTGTATTCCGGCCGGGGCCGACTCAGGTGTTCGCCTTCCAGTTGATGCGGAAGCCGCCGCTGCCACCGGGACCACCGGGACCACCGGCACCACCGAACCCTGTGCTGTCGTCAAGCGGCAGGTTAGGGATGTTAGGCGATTCACCGCAAGGGACAATCGTTGCTCCCTTGCTCGGGCCCTGGGCACCGCCGCCACCGGCACCAGCCGCGGGGAATGCCGGGGCGCCTCCGCCGCCGCCACCACTGGCGCCGTAACCGCCAGCGCCGTAACCGCCACCGCCACCGCCACCGCCACCGCCGCCATCACCGGTAGCGCCGTTGCCGGCACCGCCCACACCGCCGCCACTACCTGCGGTGGCACCGCCGCCTCCTCCTCCGCCGCCGTTGCCGCCGCCGCCGCCACCACCACCGTAGCCGCCGCCGTAGCAGCCGACGTGGCCGGAGCCGTTGCCACCAACCTTGCCGGTACTCGCTCCGGCACCGCCGGAGCCGGGGCCAGCGGGGCTACCGGCGTTACCTCCCTGGCCGCTCCCCGTACTAGCGCCACCGTTGGCGCCGGGGTTGTCGGTGCCGGGGCCTGCGTCGGCCCCGGCACCGCCCGGCCCCGAACTTTTCTGTAATAGTTCTGCGGCTTTCCCTCCTTTCCCTCCTTTGCCTTGGAGGCTGCCGAGGATGAACCCGCCGCCACCACCGGCGCCTCCGCATCCGTTCCCAGCATTGACGCCGGGGCTGCCGGCGCCGCCGCCACCCGCACCACCGGCGGTCGTGCTGCCTCCGGCACCGCCGCCGCCTCCGCCTCCGGCGACGAGGACGGTGTTTCCGGTTGAGGGGTAGCGGGTGCAGTCGCCCGGGGCGCCGACGTGGAGGGTGAGCTGCTGCTGCTCGGTGACGGTGATGGTGTCCAGGACATAAGCCCCGGCCCCACCAGCACCTCCATTGCCTTTGCCCTTTCCGCTCTGGCCGGGGCCGCCGTCACCGCCGGGTCCCCAGAGTTCGACGTTGACCTTTGTGACGCCTGAGGGAACGGTGAAGGTGTAGTCGGCGGGCTGGACTCCGCCGTAGGCGCCGCCGGTGGGTGGAAGGGCAGGGTCGCTGGGGGTGACGGTGCACCAGCTGACGCTGTTGCTGGGGTTGGCGAAGTGCGCAATGTCCACCGATTGGCCGTCGCCGGTGTTGTCGATTTCTTGGACGGCGCAGGTGACGCCGTTGGCGAATTCGGCGGGGAGGTGGGTCCAGGTGTTGGCGATGGCGGGGTTGTAGCTGCCCCAGCCGTCGGTTTTGCCATTCCAGTGGTCTGGTTCGTAGGTGTCGGCGTCGACGGACTCGCAGTTGGCGCCCGAGAAGAACCAGAGCTTGTTGTCAGTGGAGGAGAAGAAGCACGCGTCGACCGAAGGGAAGGGGAATTGCTTCCCCATCCCGTCGTTGAAGTCGTAGCCGAAGGATTCCTTGATGGGGCGGGCCTGGGTGTCGGTGTCCCGCTCCTTGAAGGTGGCTCTTTTGAAGGATACCCGGAAGCACTGGGCGCCTTGGAAGAGGTAGACGCTGGAGGGGTCGTCGACGCAGAGGGCGGCGTCCAGCGGCAGCGTGCCGGTCAGGCCAACGGAGCCGAAGATGTTGAGGCCGCCGAGCAGGTCGATGAGCTTTCCATGGTCAGCGGGAGCGCCCCCCACCACGGTTTACTGGAGGAGGAATCCCACTGGTAGCGGTCGTAGGTGACTCCACCGTTGCTGTCGGTCCCCGAGAAGCAGTACATGCTGGGTGGTACCGAGTTACCGCCGGTGCTGGGGTCAGCCTTCGGCCAGGGATTATGCCTCACCACGGAACATGCCGCATCGTACGACGTCATCGCTCAGATCCTTTCGCTATGTGGCTCGACTACTCGACACCCGAGTGGGTTTCCCCGGTCCTGAGGCCGAGGCTCGGTGTCCATTGCCTTTCCTTGCCTTCATATGTCGCACTGTGCTGGCCATCCCTCGGGGCGCTGTCACCTGTTCGGTGGTCTGGGATGATCTTCGGGTTGTCGGTGTCCGGAGAGGGGAACCGCTCGTGTTGTCCGGGGCGCCGTCGTACAGGAACCACCGCTACCCGGCCGAGGCCATTGCGCATTGTGTGTGGCGGTACTTCCGTTTCCCCCCTCCTTCCGTGAGGTGGAGGAGCTCATGCTCGAGCGCGGCATCGTCGTCTCCTACGAGACTGTCCGCCGCTGGTGCCTGAAGTTCGGCCAGGCTTAAAGAGCGTTTCAGAATGAGGTTTTGAGTTGGCGTAAGCAGATGATGCTGCAGGCGAGTTGGAGGAGTCCGAGGTGGAGGTCGGCTCGTACCTCGTAGCGGATCCGGAGTCGTTTGAACTGGTGGAGCCAGGCGAAGGTTCGCTCGACGACCCAACGGGTCTTGCCCAGGCCGGAGCCGTGGACGGTGCCACGCCGGGCAGATCTTGGGCGTGATTCCGCGGGCCCGGATCAAGCGCCTGTACTGGTCGAAGTCGTAGCCGCGGTCGGCGAAGAGTCGGCGGGGTCGGTGTCGTGGCCTTCCCCGAAGCCCGCGGATGCGGGGCATCGCGTCGAGCAGAGGCGCGAGCTGGGTGACGTCATGCCGGTTTCCGCTGGTCAGGGAGAGGATGAGTGGGGTTCCGTGCCGGTCGACGATGAGGTGGTGCTTGCTCCCCGGGCGGGCACGGCCGACCGGCGAAGGTCCGGTGTGAGCCCCCTTTCAGAGCCCGGACGTGTGAGGCGTCGATCGCAGCGACATCCATGTCCAGCAGCCCGGCGGCCCGCAGCTCGTTCAGGAGGGCTTCGCGGAGCCGGGGCCACACCCCAGCCCCGGTCCAGTCCCGGAGCCGGCGCCAAGCCGTCACACCACTGCACCCGACCCGCTCGGCGGGGACGTCCCGCCAGCTCACGCCCTTGCACCACGTAAACGATGGCCCTCAGCGCCGCACGATCGTCCACCGGCAGTCGCCCGGGATACCGAAACCGCCTGGCCGGCCGCTCCGGCAACAACGGGGCCACACGTTCCCACAGGTCATCAGGCACGAGATCAGCAGACACACCCCAGATCAACACTGTTGCGTTTACCGGCGTGGGCGGGGTGCAAGTCCGTTTTCGAAGATGGTGATGCGGGTGTGGAAGGTGTAGGTCTGCGCGGTGGCGGGGTGCTGTCCGGAAAATGGCCGTCGCACCCCTCAGGCGGGGCCTGCCCCTTGACGCGCCTCGCGAGCGACCGCCCCCTCCGCGCGAAGCCGCCCGTTGGATCACCACCCACCCGCACCGCCGCAGCCCGCACATCAACGACCGCCTGCCGCGCCTCCTCGAGCACTGCCCTGAACTCAGGACCGCCCACGACCTGGTCCGCCGATTCGCCGCCATGCTCGACAACCGCGACGCGACTGAGGTGACCCCCGGAATGTGGACACAGGGGTCATGCTGCGAGTGAGAGTTTAACTGTCTTGTGGTGCTGCTGTTCGAACTCCATTGGGGAGAGGTAGTCCAGCGCGCTGTGGCGTCGGCGGGCGTTGTAGTAGGTGAGCCACTGGAAGATCTCCAGCCTCGCCTGACGGAACGTCGAGAACAGCTTCCGGTGCATCGTTTCTCGTTTCAGGCCCTGCCAGAAGCTCTCGGCCAGGGCATTGTCGTAACTGGAGCCGACCCGGCCCATGCTCCTGCGGATGCCGTACCGATCGCAGACCTGGGCGAACGCGGCCGAGGTGTATTGCGATCCGCGGTCCGCGTGGAAGATCACTCCGGTGACGTCGCCGCCGCGGGTCGCGACCGCGGCCTGGAGTGCGTCGATGACGAGCTCGGCCCGCATGTGCGGGGCCATCGACCATCCGAGTACCCGGCGGGATCGGATGTCGATGACGCAAGCGAGGTAGAGCCATGCGGTTCCGACCTGCACGTATGTGATGTCGCCGCACCACTTCTCGTCCAGCGTGCCGGCGGTGAAGTCCCGCTGGAGCAGGTCTGGCACCGGCGGCGCCAGGCGGTCCGGGATCGTGGTGCGCTTCTTTTTCCGCAGGTGGCGGCCGACGATGCCGTGCTTGCGCATCAGCCTGGCCACGCGCTTGCGGT
Organism: Streptomyces sp. GL_140; assembly: GCF_057834465.1. Lineage (NCBI taxonomy): Bacteria > Bacillati > Actinomycetota > Actinomycetes > Kitasatosporales > Streptomycetaceae > Streptomyces > Streptomyces sp. GL_140. Next base: position 157,471 of record NZ_CM174404.1, on the reverse strand, counting down.
TGACCGTGTACCCAAAGCCCCGCAGTTGGGCATGGACTCGGAGCGCGCCGTAGTTTCCGCGGTGTTCGGCATGGATTTCGCGGATCTCGGCGACCAGGGCGTCCTCGGTTCCCTGCCGCTCGGCCCGCGCCTGGGCGCCGGCGATCCACCGGTAGTAGCCCGAGCGGGAAACTTCCAGTACCCGGCATATCCGCTTGATGCCGTACATCTCGGCGTGGGCGGAGACGAAGTCCCAAGCGGCGGTCCTCACTTCATCTCCCGCGCGAAATAGGCGGCTGCCCGTCGCAGGATCTCCCGCTCGAGCTGCCATTCCTTCTCCGCCTTGGCCAGCCTGGCGTTTTCCGCCCGCAGCCGGGCCAGCTCGGCCTCGGTGTCCTGCGACGCGCCGGAGGCGACCGGACGGTCTTCGGCGTCACGCACCCAGGTCCGCAGCGTCTCGGGGTTGACGTTCAGATCGGCCGCGACGTCCCGAAACGTCCGCCTGCCGGCCGAGGCCCGCCACAACGCGACCGCGTCGGACCGGAACTCCGCACTGTACTTCGAGGGCCTTGCCACGTGGATTTACACCTTCCAGGATCAACAAGATCCATTGTCAGGTGTGTCCACACCACGGGGATCACCTCACGACATCCCTGCCAGAGTGGCTGGACGACCTCGCGAACACCGGACTGGCACCGCTGACCGGCCTTGCCAGAGCCCTTCGCGAAGACCGAGATGCCGTCGCCCAAGGCATCACCACCCCCTACAACTCCGGGGTCAACGAAGGCCGCATCACCGACGTCAAACTGCAAAAACGCCTCATGGCCGGACGCGCCAGCGTCTCCCTGCTCCGCCACCGCGTCGTCCTGATCGCCCACCTCCGACGACGCTATGCGGACCGACCATGCTGACGCCATGATCTCCGCCTACGAAAATCTTGCCAGGACCGCCTGAGTGGCTGCGCTGATCACCTCGGAGACGAGAAAATCGGTGGCGGGTGCCTCGGTCAGCCGTTACTGAGGTTTTCAGGGTGGGGTCGGTGGGTTGATGGCCAGGCCGGTGGCGGTGAGGCAGCCGTCGATAAGGTGGGGTCGGAGCTGGATTCTGCGTAACTCGCGGCGGAGTTTGCGGTCGAGGTCGTCTGGGGTTCCGAAGGCGGTGTTGGCCGTGGCTCTGCGCACGAGGGACCAGACGGCTTCGACCGGGTTCAGGTCTGGTGCGTATGCCGGGAGGCGGATGGTGGTGAGCCAGTCGTGTTCGGCTTCGTAGCGTTTCAGCCCGGCGGCCAGATGGGTGTTGAGATTGTCCCAAATCACCACGATGGGTCCGCCGAGCTGGATATGTGCCCGTACCAGCAGGTCGCGGTAGTCCTGCCAGGAGAAGCTCTTGCGGGCGCCCTTGAGCAGGAGATGGTTGCGGGGCCGGTGGATGAGGCGGCTCGGCTCGCCGGGTTTGTAGCAGCACAGGGCGGCGACCGAGGTCCGGCGGCGGGAGCGGCCGCGGACGCGGATGACGGGGGTGTGTCCGCGCCGGCCCCAGGTGTGGGCACGCGGCGGAGTCATGGAGAAGCCGGCTTCGTCCTCGAAGACGAGCCATGCCCCGGACGCCGCCGCGAGGCTTTTACCTGCGGCCAGACCTCCTTCTTCCACAGCTCGATCGCGTGCTCGTCGCGCTCGAGTGCTCTGCGGGCGGGCGCCTGCCAGGACCAGCCGTGCCGTTTCAGCAGCCGCCACACCGTCGCGACCGACAGCGTCAGCCGCAGCCGGCGACGGATCACCGTCTGGACCCGGACCAAGGTCCAGCGTTCATCCTCGAAGCCGTGCGCTGAGGGGCCCTTGCCGAGTTCCTCCTCGAGCACGGCGAACTGGGTATTGGTGACGGTCGGGGAGTTTGCCGGGCCCGTCGAGCGCAGGGCCTCGATGCCGCCCTCGCGCCAGGCACGACGCCAGCGTTCCACCGACCGCACACTCACCCGCAGTTCCTTCGCGATCACGGCGGTCTTCTCACCCGCCACGAACCGCTCGCCGGCCTGAAGCCGGATCCCCTCACGAAACGCCCGACGCTCAGCAGTCAGGCCCCCACCCTCCGGATAACGCATACCACCTGCATACCGCAAGGATCATGAACCGTCACCACCCGACGACAACCCGAAATCCTCAGTAGCTCTGTGATGTCAGTGAACTCGTTCGCCAGGATGGCGATGGGGGTCAGCCAGGGGACCACGGATTGTCGCCACGGCGGTGTCGTTCGCTGCCCGGAGCACGCGTGTCAGATTCCGAGTCTTCCCTTGACCCCTCCGGGGTGCCCGCTCTGCTCGGTCGTGTGAGGCAGTCGGGAGTGGACCATGACGAGGCAGGACGTGAAGGACGAAGCCATCCATCTGCGGTCCACGGGCGTGGACTTGGGCAAGCGGTTCCTGCTGGCCTGCGTGCGTACCCCCAGCCCGCTGCGGACTGGGACGTGGAGTCTGGAGACCGAACGGTTCGGTACCACCCGGGTCGAGCTGCGGCGGCTGCTGTCGTGGCTGGTGGAGCGTCAGGTTGAGGTTGTGGTCATGAAGGCAACATCCGATTATTGGCGGGGCATGTACTACCTGCTGCAGCCCCACCTGAACCTGATACTGGTCAACCCCGCCCACCTCAAGGGCATCCGCCGCCGCAAGACCGACCGGACGACGCGGCGTTCCTGGCCCGCGCCGGCGCGTCCCGGGATGGTGATGGCCTCCTTCGTCCCTGAGCGGGCAGTCCGAGAGCTCGAAGACACCGGCATGAAGCTCACCTCGGTCCTGACCGACGTGACCGGGGTCTCGGGGAGGGCCATCCTCGAAGCCCTGATTGCGGGCGGTCGCGATCCCGAACAGCTCGCGGGCCTCGCAGTCGGTAAGGCTCGCGCCATGATCCCTGCCCTGATCGAGGCGGTGGACGAAGATTTCACCGACCATCACGCCTTCATGATCCGGCACTACCTCGACGAGGTCGACGAGGTACGGATCCGTGGACAGCGTGATCGTTTCGGACCGGTGTGGCGCGAAATTTGCTGGCTGCGAGGCCGGAGTGCTGGATGTTCCGATGGATTTCGAGGGTTGCCGTCGACTTGTTGAGGGTGATGTAGTGCAGGCCGGGAGCGCTTTCAGCAAGAAGGCGGTCGGCCATGACGGTCGCGTACTCGACGCCGATCGCGTAGCCGTCTTCCGGACGGAATTGTGCGGACTCCAGCCGGGAAGCCAGCTGGGCTGGGAACCGGGCGTTGCTCAGCTCCGCGAATCGGTGGATCTGCCGGAAACTGGTCGCGGGCATGATCGCGGGGATCACCGGAGTCAGGCAGCCGATTGCGGCCAGCCGGTCGCGTAGCCGCAGGTAGGCTTCTACGTCGAAGAACATCTGTGTGATCGCATAGTCGGCGCCTGCCCGACATTTCTCCGCGAAGCGGCGGACGTCCTCGGCCCAGTCCGGGGAGCGGGGGTGACGTTCCGGGAAGGCAGCCACGCCCACCGTGAAGTCCCCGGACTCCCGCACGAGTCTGACGAGCTCATGGGCATGGCTCAATCCTTGGGGATGCGGGGACCACGGGCCGCGGGGGTCGCCAGGTGGATCGCCACGCAGTACGAGGACATCGCGCACTCCGGCGTCGGCATACTGGCCGATGATGTGCCGCAATTCGGCGATCGAATGTCCGACCGCGGTCAGATGGGCTACCGGGCGTAAGGTGGTCTCGGCCGCGATCCGCTTGGTGACTTCGATGGTCCGGTCGCGTGAGGAGCCACCGGCTCCGTACGTCACGGACACGAACGTAGGCGACGTGGCCTCCACCCGGCGGATGGCCTTCCACAGGGTTTGCTCGCCCGCCGGGGTCTTCGGTGGGAAGAACTCGAAGGAGAAGGAGGGCCCGCCCTGCACATGGGGCAGGAGCGGCGCGGCCTGAGTTCGACACGGGGACATGGATTCGTTCCGTTCCTCGACGTCGCTGCCTCAGCCGTCCGTCGCCTTGAAGTACTGATTTTTGTGTCGGTGAATAGTGGGTGCTTCGCCTCTGGGCCCAGTTCTCAGACCGTCATTCGGCCCAGGCGATGCCCCATTTGCCGGGCGACGTCCGCACCGTAGGCGCGCTTGATCCTCGGCAGCAGGTCCGCGGCCGAACGCACGTACTCCTGGGTGCCGACCGATTCGAGGGCCAGGGTGGCGATGGCGCAGCCCAGCTGGGCTGCCCGTTCTTGAGTCCATCCCCACGCCATGCCGGCGAGGAAGCCCGAGCGGAACCCGTCGCCGGCCCCGGTCGGATCGGCGACGCGCGCCGTGGGCAGGGCGGGCACTGCCAGCTGTTCTCTGCCGGACCGCGAGATGCTTGCGCCGCCCGGCCCCAGCGTGGTGATCCAGCTGCCAACCCGGTCCAGGATCTCGCCCTCGCTCCAGCTGGTCAGCTGCTGGAGCAGGGCGGCCTCGTACTCATTGGTGAACAGGAACAGGGCCCCCTCCACGAGATGGCGCGCTTCCTCTCGCGTGAGACGGGCCAGCTGCCGGGAAGGGTCCGCGACGAAAGCGATACCGAGTTCGCGGCACTCCTCGGTGTGCCGGAGCATCGCAGCAGGGGCGTTCGGGGCGACGACCACCAAGTCCAGGCGGCTCGGCTCCCGTACCGCGGGCGTCAGAGAAATCTCCTGAGCGGTGGCCATTGCTCCGGCGTAGAACGTGGCGATCTGGTTCTGGTCGGAGTCTGTGGTGCACACGAAGCGCGCTGTGTGCAGGGACTCGCTGACCAGCACCAGTGAAGTGTCCACACCATGCTGGTGCAACCACTGCCTGTAGTCGGCGAAGTCCTTGCCCACAGCCCCGGCCAGCAGTGGCCGCAGACCGAGTCGGCCCAGTCCCAGCGATGTTGGCGGCGACTCCGCCCCGCCGGACCTCCAGGTCATCAGCGAGGAAAGACAGCGACACCCGGTCGAGTTGACTGGGAATGAGCTGTTCCGCGAAGCGGCCGGGGTAGACCATGAGATGGTCGACGGCGATGGAACCGGTGACGGCGATACGCATGGGGTTTCCTCGATGCCTGAAGGCGGGCGGGGCGGTCGGCGAGGATCTACAGACCGGCAGCGACGCGCAGTGCGTCGGCCCGGTCCGTGCGCTCCCAGGTGAAGTCCGGCAGCTCGCGGCCGAAGTGTCCGTACGCGGCGGTCTGGGCGTAGATCGGCCGCAGCAGGTCGAGATCCCGGATGATGGCGGCCGGACGCAGGTCGAATACCTGGGTGATGGCCCTCTCTATACGGTCGACGGCCACTATGGCGGTGCCGAAAGTCTCGACGAAGAGGCCGACGGGCTCCGCCTTACCGATCGCATACGCCACCTGGACCTCGCAGCGGGAGGCGAGCCCTGAGGCCACCACGTTCTTGGCCACCCAGCGCATGGCGTACGCGGCGCTGCGGTCCACCTTCGAGGGGTCCTTGCCGGAGAAGGCGCCCCCACCGTGTCGGGCCATGCCGCCGTAGGTGTCGATGATGATCTTGCGACCGGTCAGACCGGCGTCGCCCATCGGGCCACCGATCTCGAAACGGCCGGTCGGGTTCACCAGCAGCCGGTAGCCCTCGGTGTCCAGCTTGACCCCGTCTTCCGCCAGCCGGGCCAGTACGTGGTCGACGACGTGCTCCCGTATGTCTGGGATGAGCTCCGCGGCCAGGTCCGCTTCCGGGGTGTGCTGGGAAGAAACGACCACGGTGTCCAGCCGGGCTGGTCGGCTGCCGCGATACTCGATGGTGACCTGGGTCTTACCGTCCGGGCGCAGGTAGGGAAGGGTGGCGTCCTTGCGCACGTCGGTCAGGCGGCGGGCAAGCCGGTGTGCGAGTTGGATCGGTAGGGGCATCAACTCAGGGGTGTCTTCACAGGCATAGCCGAACATCAAGCCCTGGTCGCCGGCGCCCTGCCGTTCCAGTCGGTCCCCTTCGTCCTCTGCTGCGGCCCCCTCGGACCGGGACTCGTAGGCCATGTCCACACCCTGCGCGATGTCGGGTGACTGCGCGCCGATGGAGACCGATACACCGCACGATGTTCCGTCGAAGCCCTTTTGTGAGGAGTCGTAGCCGATCTCGAGGATTTTGTCGCGGACGAGCTGGGCAATGGGCGCGTACGCCTTGCTTGTCACCTCGCCCGCGACGTGGACCAGGCCAGTGGTGACCAGCGTTTCGACTGCCACCCGCGAGGTGGCGTCCTCCCGCAGTAGGGCATCGAGGACGGTGTCGCTGATCTGGTCGGCGATCTTGTCTGGGTGTCCCTCGGTTACGGACTCCGAGGTGAACAGACGGCGGGACATGTCACTCCTGGTGAGCTGGTGGGGCGACCCGGTCGGCGCGCCGGTCCCATGGGACGTTTTGCCCTGCGTGGGACCATGCAGAGCAGGCGTCGCAGCGGCCCCGCGCCGGTGGGGCCTGCGGGCAGTTCAGGACGGGAGCGGGTCGGAGGCGGGGCCGCCTCCGACCCACAGCTCATACGGCGTCGTGGGCCACGTCCCCGCGCACCAGCTCGGGTAACGAGCCAGGATCGGCCGGGTCATGCCCGAGGGCCGATATCTGGTTGTGTTCGTCCACGAACACGACCCGCGGCGCCTGCTCTTGTGCCGAAGCCTCGGGACACAGCCGGTATGCGATGATGATCACCAGGTCTCCGACGCCGATCAGACGTGCGGCTGCGCCGTTGATGCCGACCACACCGGACCCCTTCGGACCCTTGATCAGGTAGGTCGACAACCGATTGCCATTGTTGATGTCGACGATGTCGACCTTCTCGCCGGGCAGCAGCCCGGCTTCGGTCATGAGGTCCTCGTCCAGGGTCAGTGATCCGACGTAGTGCAGGTCGGCCTGGGTCACAGTGGCTCGATGGATCTTGGACTTCAGCATGGTCAGGTACATGATGCTCCGTAAGTTGTCACGTGGGCCTGGATGGCCGCGCGGTGGCAGACCCGTCGACCGAACAAGCGGTTCGGGACGGCGAGTCGGGTGAAGACTGCGACGAGTTCGCTCCGGGCCGGATCGCCCGTCGCGCCGATGGGTTGAATCCGTCCTTGAGGTGTTTGGGCTACGCGGTACAGCTCGTGGGGGGGAGATCGGTCAAGCACCACTCCAGGGCGGCCATCGCTCCGTAGAGCTTGTGCTCCGCCTGCTTGAAGGCGATGCTGCGGTCACCGTCCAGCACCTCGGCGTCCACTTCCTCGCCGCGGTGCGCGGGCAGGTCGTGCATGAACACCGCGGAGGGATAGCGTTCCAGAAGAGCCGCGTCGGCCTTGAAGGGGGAGAAGGCCTCCCTCCATGCAGGGTCCTGCTTGGAGGTGCCGGTGGTCTGCCACCGTGTGGTGTAGACCACGTCGACCTCAGGTGGCAGTCCGTCCATGTCGTGGCGCTCCTCGACCACTGCCTCGTGTGCCGAGCCGTACTCGCCGGCCCGGTGCAGCGCCGGCTGCGGCAGGCCGTACCCGAAGGGTGTGCGCAGGTACAGCTCCGTGTTGCGATAGCGCGGCAGGGCGAGTGCGAGCGCCGCAGCAGTGTTGTTGCCCTCGCCCACGTACAGCACGCGCAGGCCTTCGAGCCGACCGAAGGCCGTGAGCATGGCCGACAGGTCGGTGACTGCCTGAGTGGGGTGTTCGTCCTCGGTCATCGCGTTGACGACCGACATGGTGTTCCACGAGGCGACGGTGCGCAGCTCACCGGCACTGGCCGAAGTGCGCGCGACCAGGCAGTCGAGCATCAGACCGAGAACTCGTCCGGTGTCACCGACGTCCTCACCGGTGTTCTCCTGCAGATCTCCGGGTCCGTACGCCACCAATCGGGCACCCAACCGCAGGGCGGCGACGGAGAAGGCCGTCCGGGTTCGGGTTGACGTGGTACGGAAGTAAGTTCCCACGACGCGGTCGGCAAGCTGGCCGTTCAGCGGTACGACACCCCGCGCATGGTCGTGTGCCCTGCGGACCAGCGCGTACAGCTCCTCATCGGTGAGGTCGTTCAGCGACAGCAAGTGTCGCACGGGACTGGGATGGCTCATTTCTTCTCCTTGATCGGTGGGCAGGAAATCGGTCTCCCGCCGGCTATCGCCAGACAGACGGCGGGGGTGGGCTTGGAGTGGCGAACACATTCCCGCGCAGCCGGGGCGTGCACAGGTCGAGGGCCTCTCCGCGGCCGGACACCACACTGAAACCGGTCGGGCGAACGACCAGTTCGATCGCGCTCAGCCGATCGCCGATGTCCAGGCGGGCGAACCGGTCGCGCAAGACATGCGGGATCAGCTCCTGGCCCTGGACGCACAGATACGGGTCGTCCTCGACACCCGCCAGGTCGACGAACTTGCTGCCGCCGTCGGAGTTGACGCTGAAGGCGGCGGTCCAATGCAAGGACAGCCCCTCGCTCAGCTCGGCCACATCACGGAACCGGTAGGCGTTGACGATGGGATTCAGGTAGGCGTCCGCGTCGGCGGCTGCCCTCGCCGAGCCCGCAGCCGAGTTGGACCCGTAGCGCTCCTCGGATAAGGCCAGCCCAAGCGCATGTACGGTCTCCAGGCCGGACTCCGGCGAGTTGGGCGAGCGCAGCAGCTGGACCAGCTCGCGGTCCAGCAGCCGATCGTGCTCGCCCAACGCGTGGTAGAACCAGAGGTACAACAGTCCGTCACGGGCGAGCCGTTCGCTGAGCCAGCGCATCCCGGTGCGGGGGTCGGGCAGGTGGTGCACCAGCCCGGTACAGACCACGAGGTCGAAGTTGGAGGGAAGACTCAATTCAGGGAGTAGACCTTCGACGAACTCGATGTTGCGCGCACCGTGCCGTTCGGCGAGGTCGCGTGCCACGGCCAGGGAGGCCGCCGACGCGTCCAAGCCGGTGAAGTGCGCCTGGGGAAAGCGCAGGGCCATCCCCAGGAGCCTGTGACCGGTACCGCAGCCGACGTCCAGGACGTTCCAGTCAGTCAGGTCCTCGTCCTCGATCAGGAATCCGAGGCCGTTCGCGACGTCCTCGATGGGTGCGGAGGCCGCCGTCGGTGACGGATAGGGGAACTCCTCGTAGAGTCGTTTCACGTCAGTGGAATCCACGCTGATCACCTGTTCTGTGCGGGTGCGGAGCGGGTGGTCAAGCGCGTGAGCAGGCCCCGCGCCGACTCGGTGACACCGGGAGCCCGCATCATGTCGTAGTGGTCGGCCTCGACCGTGGCCTCGGTCCACTGACCAGAGGTGAAGCCGCGCCAGTCGGTGCGCGCGACACTGCCGTCGCGCAGACTAGGTGCGGCGTAGACCGCGTGGATCGAAGTCTGCAGGGGTACAGGTTCCCAGCCCCGGAAAAGCTCCGTCTGCTGTCGGATCACCTCGAAGTGCCGGGGCAGTGAGGCATTGTCCGCTGCCGAACCAAGCGAACGCGTCCGCTCCTGGACGGACCGTATGGACGTGGTGCTCAGCAGCTCTCCTTCCGCCACCGTCGCGAGGACCTGGCGGACGAGCGGATCGGACCGCTGCAGCGCCTCCGGGCCGTAGGCGGCCCGCAGAGCCATCCGCAACGATTCCTGGTCTCCCAAAGGCTCTTCGGTACCGACGCCGCAGTCCCATACCTCGGTGAAGTCGATCCGGATGCCGCGCGCCTCCAGTTCCGCGGCCACCGCGAGGGCGATCAGGCCCCCGAGTGACCAGCCGAACAGCGCCAGGCGCTGTTCGGGAACCCGCCGGGTGATTTCGTCGGCGTATCGAATCGCCAGACGCGTCACGTCCGCCGGTTCGGGGCCGGCGTCGGCTGCCGTGGGCGAGCGCACGCCCCACACTGCCGTCGTGTCCGGCAGCAGGCGCAGCAGCGGCTGGTAGGGGAATAGCGATCCGCCGAGAGGGTGGAAGATGACGAGTGGGACTGGGTCGCGTTGCGCCGCGGTGCCCTCGGTGAGTACGACCGCCAGGCTGTCAGAGGCCTCGGTGGAGGCTCCCCCCGCCGGTTGGACTCCGAGTGCCTCCGACATCGACGCCAGGGTGCGGCAGCCGAAGACGGTGCTCAGCGCAAGCCGGACACCGAACTCTTGCTCGACCTGTCGGACGAGTCGGCTGGCGAGGAGCGAGTTCCCCCCCAGCGCGAAGAAGTCGTCCCCGGCCGCGACGCTTTCGCAGCCCAGCAGGCGGGTCCAGATCGACGCCATGCGTTGCTGGACCGGATGGACCACTGCCGTCTGCGGGAGCACCGCCATTGCCTTGCCCGCGTCCGCCGCGATGGCGGCCAGGTCCAGCTTCCCTGAGGTGGTACGCGGCAGGTACGGCAGTGTGGAGAAGGAAGTGGGCACCATGTACGCGGGCAGGCGGTCAACAGCGAACGCACGCACCGCCTCGGTCCCGGCGTCAGGGCCGGACATGACGAGGCCCGCATGCAGCGCCGCAGTGGGCGTACCAGGTCGGACCACCACTACGGCGGCGTCCGCCACGCAGGGTGCGGCCCGCAGAACTGCGTTGATCTCCGTCGGTTCGATCCGATAGCCGCGCAATTTGATCTGATCGTCACAGCGCCCGATGAATTCAAGGTCCCCGTCGTATCGCCAGCGCACGACGTCACCGGTCGCGTAGCTACGCACCCCGTCGGGCGACGTGCGGAAGCGCTGGGAGGTGAGGTCCGGCCTGCCGACATAGCCGACGGCCAGCTGAGGTCCTGACAAGTGAAGTTCACCGGCGAAGCCGGTCGGTACCGGGCGTAGTTCAGAGTCCAGGACGCGGGCGGTCACCCCGGCGAGCGGGCGGCCGATCACCGGCTGTGCGTCGGCGTCCTGGATGCGGCAGCCGACGGCGTTGACCGTGAACTCCGTCGGGCCGTAGACGTTGAATGCCCGGGTGTCGGACGAGGCAAGGCGGCGCCACAGCTCCGCTGACACGACTTCGCCACCCAGCACCATGGTCTGCGGCACATGCGCGTGCTCGTCGAGCAGTCCCGCTTCCACCAGGGAGGCAACGTGGGTGGGCGTGCCGTCCAGTGCGTCGATGGCGTTGTCGCGGAGGAAACCCACCATGGCGTCAGGGTCCGCTCGGACCTCGTCCGGGACTGGATACAGGGTGTGCCCCGAACGAAGCAACTGGGTGCCCTGCCAGGAGGCGTCGAAGGAGAACGGGGCGTTGACCGCCACGCGTGCACACTCCGGTAGCTCGGTGAAAACCAACTGATCCATGGCCTCGCCGAAGGCAGCCAAGCTGAGGTGCTGTACCGCGACCGGTTTCGGGGGACCGCTGGTTCCGGACGTGAAGATCAGGTACGCCACGTCCTCAAGTCCGACCTTCGCCACAGGCGAAGACGCCGCACAGTCCAGGCCGCGCGCCGGGGAGCCGGCCGCGTCCGCCCCAGGGGCATCGAGGACGGCTTGGACGGGCACGCGACGCACGTCTGCGAATGCCGGCGACGCCTCGGATTCGGCGTCCACCAGCACTAATCGGATGCCTGCCGCCTGCATCATCGAGCGGAGCCGGTCGGCTGGAAGGGCAGGGTCGAGCGGTGCGCAGGTTGCCCCGGCCGACCAGGCGCCGAACAGAGCACACGTCTGCGCGAGCGACCGGTGCACCGCCACGCCCACGACGTCACCGGGCTCGATCCCCGCCTCGGCGAGCGCTTTGCCCACAAGGTCCGAGCGCTGGACGAACTGCGCGTAGTTCAAGAACTCCGTGCCGAGGACGAGCGCCGGACGGTCCGGATGGTGTGAGGCCTGCTCACGCACCATGTCCGGTAGCGGGACGAGGTCCTGTGGCGGGAGGGCCGGGCCGTTCTGTCGGCCTTCCGCCGGATCGCCGAGACTTGGGTCCACGAGCGCCAATTGCGCCACCGGCGATTGCGGCTCCGCGCACAGCCGTTCGAGCAGAATACGGAAGGCGTTTCCCAGAGCTTCGGCGGTCTGCGCGGAGTACTGCTCCGTGCGGTATTCGAGGTAACTCGGCGTATCGTCGGCTGCACTGAGGTGGAAGGTGAAATCGAACTTCGCAGTTCCGGGGTCGATGGGCAGCCTTGTGGTGGACACCCCTGGCAGGTGCAGTTCACTCGACTCGTAGTGCAGTTCCAGAGCGGCCTGGAACACCGGTGCGTGTCCCTCGCCGGACCGGTTCAGGCCGGCGATGATCTCATCGAATTCGACTGTGGTGTGGTCCATGGCGTCGAGGACTGTTCCGTGCACCATCCGCAGCAGGTCAGTGGTGGTGGCGGAGTCGTCGACCCGCATGCGCAACGGAACGGTCTTCATGAAGTAGCCGACTGCCTCCTCCGCATCCGCCTCGGAGCGCATGTTCACGGTGCTGCCGAGAACCAGGTCGTCGGCGCGGGCGAACCTGGACAGGACGACGGACAGTGCGGAGGCCACCACGGCAAACGGGGAGACCCGTGCCGCCGCGGCAGCGATCCGCACCCGGTCGAACCAATTCTCGTCCCAGCCGAGCTGACACCTGCGCCCAAGGAAGCCGCTGACCGGGCCACGAGCGTAGTCAGCCGGAAACAGGAAGCGGCTGGGAATGCCCTCCAGCTGACCGTGCCAGTAGTCAAGGTCGGCCCGGATGATCGCGTCCCCCGCATTCGTCCGCAGGAGCCGCTGAGCTCCGACAGGATCCGAGTGGGGCTCGGCCAGTGCCGTGCCCGCGTACAGAGCACCCAGTTCAGCGAAGAGCACCCGCAAGCTGTCCCCGTCACACACGAGATGGTGCAGCACGAGGACGAGCAGCCATTCCTCCTCCGTGCAGCGGATCAGGTGCACGCGGGCCAGCCCGCCGTTGAGGTCGAAGGTCCGGCGCGCCGCATCTGCAACCGCACGCTCACCCATCAGCACGGCCAGCTCCGGAGGGTGCCCGCGCAGGTCGAGCTCCTCCCGGGGGAAGGGCCCGGCGGGCAGGATCCCTACGTGAGGATGCTCGTCAGCATCCGTCGCAATCACAGTTCGCAGGGCCGGATGACGGGCGTACAGCGCGTCCAGGGCATGGATCAATGCGGACCGGTCCACTGGTCCCGTCAGCCGGAAGCTCTCGGCCTCGGTGTAGACCGGGAGGTCCTGGGTTATCTGGCTTGCGGTCCACAATGGTCGTTGGATCGCCGGCAGCGCTCGGAACTCTGCGCAGTCCTGCATGGTTGACTCACTCTTCCTATCGGGGTCGCGGGCGTTACGGCTGGGAGCCGACCGCGTCGACTGCAGCGATGGCGGTTCTCAGCAGCGCCGCCTGGTCGGCCAATGTCGATGCCCGCATCATCCGGGCCGCGTTCATCCGCACTCCGAAGCGGGTCCGGATGATCCCGATCATGCGCATGATGTCCAGTGAGCTTCCTCCCATCGCGAAGAAGTCGGCATCAGGGCCAGGGGAGGCACCACCCAGCAGGCCCTGCCAGATGGCGGCGAGTGCGAGGATCACGTCGTCCTGTTGTCCCGCGACACCGCTCTCTTCCGGTGGCGCGACAACGCCACCGTCATCCAGCGGGGTGCAGGCCACCACCGGCTCAGGCAACGCGCGACGGTCGACCTTGCCGTTGGGAGTGCGAGGCCACACGTCGACCGTCAGGTACGCGGCGGGCAGCATGTGGCGGGGCAGCCGGGCCGCCGCATGGGCCCGCAGCTGCGCTTTCCTGATGACGGAACCATGATTTGGACGCACGTAGGCCACAAGACGCTGCTGACCGCCGACCTGCCACGGGAGGACCACTGCCTCTGCCACGGACGGGTCCTGTGTCAGACAGTTCTCGATCTCTCCGGGCTCCACCCGATGGCCGCGGATCTTGATCTGGTGGTCGACACGGCCCAGCAGCTCCAGTGCTCCGTCTGCGTTGAACCGCCCCAGATCGCCTGTTCGGTAGAGCCTGCCTCCGGCCGGGCCGAAGGGGTCGGCCACGAAGCATTCCTCGGTGAGTCCCGGGCGCCCGAAGTAGCCGCGCGTGACACCCCCGCCGCCGATCCAGACCTCTCCGGGTTCCCCGGGGCCACTCGGACGGCGCTGTTCGTCAAGGAGATGAACCGTGGTGTCCGGCAGAGGTCGGCCTACGGGCACGATCCGATGGTCGGAGGCGGCCACACGGTGGGCCGTGGACCAGATGGTGGTCTCGGTCGGACCGTAGATGTTCCATACCTGCCGGGACCGTGAGCACAGTTCGGCTGCCAGGGAAGGAGACAGCGGCTCCCCGCCGCACAGGGCTACCCGCAGACCACCGGTCCACCCAGCGTCGATCAGCATGCTCCAGGCCAGGGGCGTGGCCTGCAAGACGCTCGCACCGCTGCTGTCCAGCAGCTCACACAGCGCCCGGCCGTCGAGGACTTGGTGCTCCTCGGCGATCACCACGGCCCCTCCGGACAGGAGCGGAAGGAACAGGTCGATCAGGACTGGGTCGAAGGAAGCAGATGTCAGCGAGAGCCAGACGTCTTCCTGCTCCGGGCGGACCACGGGCGCCATTGCCAGCACGCCCTTGGTGAGGCACCGGTGGTCCACCGCCACCGCCTTGGGACGGCCGGTGGAGCCGGACGTGTACATCAGGTAGGCGAGATCGTCCTGTGTGACGGCCGGGCGCGTTGCACCGCTTGCCTCGAAGGGCGGAGTTCCGGGATCCCGGTCGTCCAGCAGGAGGACTTCAGGCGTGCGGACGCGATCCGCGAGACTAGCGACCGTAAGGGTCAGCTGCGCGCCTGAGTCGCGCAGCATGTAAGCCTGCCGCTCCAAGGGGTAGGCCGGATCGACGGGGACGAACGCGGCGCCTGAGAGCATCACTCCCAGCAGAGCCACCGGCAGGTCGGTCGAGCGGTTGACGCTGACCGCGACCCTGTGGCCCGGCCCGATCCCACGATGTCCGAGCCGGTCGGCCACTGTCCGGGCCGCGGTGAGGAGGTCTCTATAGGTCAGACGCAGCTCGCCGCAGCGCACTGCCTCCCGCTCAGGGGTGCGGCCCGCCTGGAGGGCGATCAGTTCGTGCAGAGCGCATTGGGGCCACGGCGGCCCTAAGGGTATGTCTGACATGCCGAGTTATGCCTTTCTGGCCCAGGTGGTGGCTGGGACCGCAAAACAGGGTTCGATTGCGTCCTACGGGTTACCTAGGCGACGTCACCCAGGGGCGCCGAGACGACGAGGGGCTCGACGCGGGAGGAGGGTGCCAGCGTTTCCGGGCCGTAGTTCGTCTCGACCCAGCCGGGCTCGTAGATGGAATCGAGGTAGCGTTCACCCAGATCCGGGGCAATGGCGACCGCTGTGCAGCTCGGATCGGGGCGGTTCTCAGCGAGCCAGCGGACGGCGCCCTGCACCACCGTCCCGGTGGAACCACCGAACAGGTAGCCGTGTGAAGCCAGCTGGTGACAGCTTCGAATGGTCTCCAGCTCGGGAACGAGTACCACGTCGTCCACGAGGGATTCGTCGAGCAGCAATGGCTTCACGCTTGCCCCCAGTCCTGGAATCATGCGAGGGCCTGCCGGGGCGCGGAAGGAAACCGAGCCGACCGAGTCGACGGCAACGATGGTGACCTCCGGCCGCTCGGCCCTGAAGTAGCGGGCACAGCCCATCAGGGTGCCGGTCGTACCCGCACCGACGAAGAGAACGTCCAGCCGAGGGAAACTGCGGGCGATGGCAGGTGCGGTCCGACGGTGATGGGCCATCCAATTATTCGGGTTAGAATACTGGTTGAGCCAGACGTACCGGCTGTCAGAATCACAAAGCTTCCGGACGTGGTCCAGGCGGGCGCCGAGATAGCCGTTCTCCGGGTGGGGGTTGGTGACGGTGTGCACCAGGCACCCGAAGGTTTTCATCAGTTCACGTGTCGCCATGTTGCATCGTGTATCGGTCACACACACGAACTGGTAGCCTCTGCTTGCCGCGACCATGGCTATGGCCACGCCAAGGTTTCCTGACGACGACTCAACGATGATGGAGTTCTTCGACAGTAAGCCGTCACGTTCGGCGGCGTCGATCATTTCGACGGCAGCCTTCAACTTGATAGAGCCGGCGAAGTTGAATCCCTCGCATTTGAGAAATAATGGTTGTGGCAGAACGGAACTCAGATCGACAAACAAGTCATCGATGGTGAACTCGTCGGGCCTCGTTATTATGGGCACAGTTACATCTCTTCTCGCATTGGGAACCGGACGCCGTTACGTCATCCGTACCGGCGCAGCTCGGAGAAGAAATCGTCAATGACTGTCAGTTCGCCAGATTGGCGAACTTGATCCCAGATGTGGCGGCCCAAGGCGAGGTCGAGAACCCCCAGGCCAAACGGAGAGAAGATGACCGGCCGATCGTCGGGGACCTGAACGGCGCCTCGCATGACATCACCCAACGTGCCGGTGATGAAGTCCCTGTTGCCCACCTGCTGCTCGGCGATATGCGGTGATGTATCAGCCTTGAGGCAATGCTCGACGTCATCCACCACGTTTGCCGCACTAAGGATGATCTCTGCCGACAAATCGCGCAGCGATATGTTCAGCACCAGCGGGTTGTGAGATAAGAGCTCGGGTGAGTGGATGTGCGGGGTACCGGCGACCGTGGCGAAGACCACCAGATCCGAAGACCTGATCAAGTCCTCCGCGCTGTCGTGGACGACCAGGTCCCCGTCGCAGCCCGCCCCTTCGAGGTATCCACGGAAGCCCTCACCGTGTTCGGCGGACACATCATGGATACCGACACGGTCAAAGGTCCAACCAGTGCCCACCAGGTAGGTGTGGATGTAGCGGGCGATCAGCCCCGTGCCGACGAAGCCGATCTTCCGGGCCCGTCCCCGGCCTCGGCTCAGCCAGTCGGCGGCTACAGCGGCGGACGCGGCGGTGCGGACCGCACTGATGATGGAACTCTCCAGGCAGGCGAACGGATATCCGGTCTCCGGATCATTGAGTATTAGAACGGCCGAAGCCCGCGGCACCCCGTTGGCGACGTTCCTCGGGAAGCTGGAAATCCACTTGATTCCCGCCACGGCGCTCTCCCCGCCAAGAGCGGCGGGCAGCGCGATGATCCGCGAATCGGTACGGTCGGGGAACCGGAGAAAATAAGACGGGGGATTAACTGTGAGCCCGTCGTCATGCCACCTGTATACAGATTCGATCAGATCCGCAATGGTTCGCGTTCGGCCGGACAGCACTCTATTTACTTGCGTGCCGGATATGACGCTAAATGTCGGAGTTTCGAGATGTTCCGAAAGGGATCCTGCCGGGTTATTTTTCGGTAACTCGCTCATGCGTGATTCTCCTTCCTTAAGTGGCCCTTTGCGTGTTGATCTTTACTTGGAGATCCGGGGTGGACGGAGGCGCTACTTCCATGGAATGGCTTCGTGAATCCACTTGGTCGCATTCCGGACGTGAGGGTTCGCCTGGTCAGCCGCACCCTCATTTCAGCGTCCATTGCCAATGTGGCAACTTTAAGGGTCTAAAGTCCCGGCAGAGCAGGACTTAAGTCGGCAAGAATTTGCTACCCACAGTGAATGATTGGCTACTCGACAAGACCGCTCGGAAGTAGAACGGGCGCTGTCAGGTTGCCGGTTGGGGTGGGATGATCTTCGGGCTTTCTGTCCGGGGAGGGGATCCGTGGTGTCGTCCGTGGTGCCGTCGTACAGAAATCACCGGTGCCCGGTGGAGATCATTTCGCACTGTGTGCGGCTGTACTTCCGCTTCCCGCTCTCCTTCCTTGAGGTCGAGGAGCTGATGCTCGAGCGCGGCATCGTCGTCTCCTGTGAGACGGTCCGCTGCTGGTGTCTGAAGTTCGGCCGGGTCTATGCCAACGCCTTGCGCCGACGGCGCCCCCGTCCCGGCGGCAAGTGGCACTTCGACGAGGTCTTCATCAAGATCAACGGTGTGCAGAAGTGCTTGTGACGGGCAGTGGACACCGACGGCAACGTCCTGGACATCCTCGTGCAGAACCGGCGTGACACGGCTGCGGCCCGCAGGTTCTTCCGCCGGCTCCTCACCGGGGCGGACTGCCCACTGGTCCAGGCCGCACTCCGGCGGATGGCGGCGTGGGCGACAGAGGCGCCGATCTGGTGTTCTCGGTGTGGCAGGCGGTTCCAGAGGATTTGCGCTGGACCCCGGCAGTTGTGGTGTCCTTCTTGATGAACCGGTGCCGCCGACGATGAGGACGCCATCGCTCCATGGGGAGGCTGTCCCGCCGCTGCCACTGACCTTGTACAGGTTGGCCAGCGATCGGGTGATAGCGGGGCGGCGCAACAGACGAGGCCTTCGGGCCATTGAGCGGGTCGGGACGACTGACGTCCGCTGCTCTTCGGCTCGGGGCCTCGTTGGTTCCTTGCCCTGCCGTACTCGATGTCCCGCATCCCCTGGTCGAGTGGGTCACGATGCTGATTTGTTACCCGCGAGGGTGACCGAAGGCTGACCGCGGCCCCGAGGTCCGCCGAGCCGGCATGTCCTGCTGTACGGACCCCTTGCCGAGTGCGACCCGGACCGGTGACGGGCGAGAGGACTGCTCGGGCAGGCGCAGGCGGCATGGCGTGCATCTGCAGGTCGTCCTACCAGGCTGCAGGCCACATCGTCGCCGTTCCCCACCGGCGAAGGCCGGGCAAGGACCTCATGCTCAAACGGAAGCGTGTCAACTGGGCCTACTCCCGCCTCCGACGCCCAGTTGAGAGGGCCACGGGTGGTCAGGTGACGTTGACGGGTGTGGACTGGGAGGCCACATTGCCGATGGTGAAGCTCAGCTGTGTCGTCCCCGCCGGCGCCTTGGCATCAGCCGTCACCGCCAGCCACAGCGGGACGGATGTCCCGTTCCCACCGAGCCCCGCCTGCGTCAGATCGACCTGGGGAGCGGTCAACGTCTGCTCGTCGGCAGACAGGGTGGCCGCGTAGTTGGTGACATTACCGGTCTGCGGATTCATCACCGAAACCAAATACGTGGGCTGCGGCTGGAACTTGAGAAGCGCACTCGCCGGGAGCTTCACCGTCACATCTTGGGGCGGGACCTGCCCTTCCCCATTATGGATCACATGGACACCCGGGTATCCGGGTGTCCCGGCAGGCGCAAGCGTTAGATTCGGCGGACCGCCCGGAACCACCGAGAAATCATTCCATTGGATTACCACCAGTCCATCACTGCTGCCCATACCCACAGTCGTTGCCCACCACCGATGATGGCGTCACTGACGTTGGAGGCTGATCCCCCGTTAACCGAGCCTCCAATGCCACCGCCGCCGCCACGACCTGGGGTGTCTCCGGCGCCGTCGCTGCCTATTACGCCGCCACCACCACCGTATAGGTAGCTGTAATAGTCTGCGCCGCTACCACCACCGGCGATGAGGATGGGGGTGCTGGGATTCTCGTCGTGCCACAAGGCGCTCATGCCGCCCCCGCAGCCACCCGACATCGTTTCCTCTTGGGGGCCACCCTGTCCACCACCCGGGAAACCACCGGTAGTGCCCGAGCCGGCTGTACCCACAACCAGAGATAGCGTTTCTCCTGGTTTGACGGCAACGGTGCCGCGGGTATAGCCACCCGCCCCGGCCTGGCTTGCGGCATACGTTGGGTTCAACCCGCCACCGGCACCCCACATGCGGACATCCACGCTTGTGACACCCGCCGGGACAATAAACGAGTCCTGCGCACCGGTAGCTGCATATCGATGGCACCTGTCGAATCCATCTGACGGCGGGGAGTTATCCTTCGTTCCCTGTCCCAGGGAAAGCATCCTGAGAAATCACGCCAGTCGACGGACCACTCAATGCCCATTCAGGCACCTGAATCTGCCCCTGGGAAACCGGCTTGCCAATGCCATTCGTCATATCCTTCACTCCCCACCCTTTGCGAAAGAGCCCCTGGCTCTCCCCGTGAGAGACAACGACTGGGTACAACTTCTTCACCTACTCACATGTCACCACCCACGCCATCTCCCTCGGGGTTCTTGGAAGGTTTCCCAACCTCATGGCAAGGCGCAGGTCCGGGGGTGTGCTGCAGGGCTGATTCAAAGCCTCGCTGGCCACGTTGCGTTGCCAGTCAGAGGTAGTCCGAGGGGGTCGAGTGGGCGGGTGAAGGGTGTGTAGGAGATCTCTCGGAGTCCGGCGGCGATAGGGCGGGTCAGCCGGGGTGATGCCTCGCATGCCGTCATGTCCGTGATCGTGCAGAGGATCTGACGGGTGACCCTGCCGGTCTTCAGGTCGGTGCAGCCGTGTCGGCGGGCGGCAATTGGGCGGCGGGCTCGGTAATCGGTGCGTGAGCCGCGGGCGCTCTTGCTGTCCACGTGACCGATTCCGTGTCGGCCGGGCAGTAGCCGAGGAGGTCTGCGAGGTCTCCGGGACACACCTCGACCAGCACCTGGCCCACGGTGGAGACCGAGGCCGGCAGGCGCACCTCGAACGGCTCGCGCGCATGAACCCCAGGCCGGGTGCGGGTGTCCTGCGGTGCGTGACGGGCCCGCTGCCCGAGGGCCGGCAGGACCGGGCACCCGCCAGCACCGCTCACGCGGCGGTCAGTATGACCGAAGCGAGGCCATGACGCCGTCTCCGCCGGTCACGAGGATCGGGCAGGGCGGCCAGCCGCATCCTGCTCAACCGATGGACCCCGACAATCGATCAACGCCTATGAAAATCTTGGCAGAGCCTAATTCGTGATAGACCCGTCACAAAGATCGGTATGGCTCCTGATTTTCAATCGGTGTGGATGGCTTCCAGGGGGTTGAGTTTGGCCGCGCGGCGTGCGGGCCATGCGGCTGCCAGGACGCCGGTTACTCCGGCGAGTATGAGGAAGAGGGTGATCCGGCCGTAGGGGATGGTCATGGTGTATGCCGTCAGCCCTCGGGCGATAGATGTTCCAGCCGCCCAGGCGAGGAAGATGCCGACGCCGATGCCGAGCAGTGCTCCGAAGAGTGAGATGAGGACGGACTCCACGCGGACTGTCTGCCGGGTTGTGCGCCGGTCGAGGCCGATGGCCCGCAGCATCCCGATCTCCTGTCGCCGTTCGAAGACGGACAGGGCCAGAGTGTTGACAACGCCGAGTACGGCGGTCAACAGGGCCATGGCCAGCAGCCCGTACATCATGTTCAGCAGCGTGTTGATCTGCCTACTGTATTGGTCGCTGACGGCTTGCTTGCCGAGGACCTCGATGGCCGGGTTGTGGCCGAGGGCTTGAGCGATGGCGTCCTCGGCCTTGCCCGACGGGCCGTTCTTCATCTTCACGAATACCAGATCGTCCGCCGCCTTGTCCACTACCGACGTCGAGGCGTACACACCCATGCCGAGGAGCATTTTGTTGTGGGGGTTGGGCTCGTATACGCCGGCGACGTTGAGCTGCTCGGTTTTGCCATCTTCAAACTTCAGCAGGAAGCGGTCACCCGTTTTGAGGCCAGCTTTTTCGGCAGTCTGCGTGTCGACAAGTGTGTCCTTGTCCGACAGGTTTCGTGCGGAGCCGCTTGTGAGATTCAGGTTGACCAGCTCGTCGATGGTTTTCATGTCGACACCGGAGATCAGTGTCGGTTCACGGTTCACGGTTCCGAACGTCTTGCGGCGCGGGCTTGAGGCCTGCACCTCAGGCAGTGCGTCCAGCGTCGTGCGCACCTGCGGGGAGAGCGGGGACCGATTGGTCATGTCGATGACGTAGTCGGATCTCAATAAAGCGATGGACCTGGCGTTGGTGGCGTTCTGCGCGGAGGCGGCGACGACGGTCACCGCGGTGACGAGGGTGAGGCCGATGAACAGAGCGGCGGCAGTGGTGGCCGTGCGGCGCGGGTTGCGCACCGCGTTCTGTGCGGCCAGCTTGCTGGCGACACCGAAGCGGCCAAGCAACGGAATAGCGGCCGTGAGGACGAGGCGGCACAACGAGGGCGCCAGCATGACAATACCGGTGATCAACAGTACGCCGCCTACGCCCATGAGTTTTCCGGCTTTATCCAGCAGCATGCCGGCGGCGTAGAGCAGCAGTGCGGTTCCGCCGACCAGGACTAGAGAGCCAGCGCTGTTGCGCAGGACGAGGCTGCGGGGGGTGGGTGTGGCGTGCATGCTGGTCATCGCCGTGACCGGGGGGATTTTCGCGGCGCGGCGGGCTGGCAGCCAAGCGGCCAGTACTGTCACTCCCACCCCGGTCGCCAGCGCGTACAGCCCGGTTCCCGGGGCGATGACCAGCGGTCCGTCGGGCAGGGAGGCGCTGCTCATTGCCGCGCGCATGCCGGTGGCGATGCCGATGCCGAGCATGAAGCCAGCCACCGAGGCCAGCAGACCGATGATCGCCGCCTCGGCGACCACCGAACATGTCACCTGTCGGCGGGAGGCACCGACGGCACGCAGCAAGGCAACCTCCTTGCTGCGCTGGGCAACCAGCATGGTGAAGGTATTGGCGATGATGAACACGGCGATGAACAGCGCGATGGCGGCGAAGGCGAGCAGCGCCTGCCCCGTGGCTTCGGTCTCTACGCTGATCAGGTAGGCCTGTTCAGCCGCCAGTGCGGTGCCGGTGATGGCCTCAGCACCCTCGGGAAGAATCTTCTCCGCCTCGCTCTTTAGCGCATTGCTGGAAGTTCCGGGCGTTGCGGCGACGGTGATCTCGCTGTATGTGCCGCCTGCGGCCAAAAGTTTCAGGGCGGTACTGTTGTCGAAAAGAACGAGGGTGCCGCCTGCTGCGACACTGCCGTCGCTGGTGGTGAAGATTCCGGTGATCTTCTGCTCCATCACCGGGCCGCCGACCGAGATACGCACTGTGTCGCCAGTCTTGTAGCCCGTACGCATGGCAGTCCTGCTGTCGAGAGCGATCTCGTTGGAGGCCTCAGGTGCATGCCCGTCGGTGAAGGTATAGCGGGCGTCTTTTCCACCGGTGGGGTAGTAGTTGCCGCCGGTGCTGCCCCACCCCTGGCCGACTGGTTTGCCGTCTTTGCCGGCCAGCGCGGTGAACCCGGAGACCACACCAGTCACCGCCGTGGTGCCGGGCAGAGAGCGAACCTTCTCTATCAGCGTGTCAGAGAGCCCAGGATCCTTCCCTGGTGCTTGGCTGCCGTCGGGGGAGGCACCGGGGGCCTTGGGGCGGATGTCAATGGAAACATGCTCGAAACTCTTTGCTGAGCTCTTCCGGTAAGCGTTGCCTATGGTGTCGGTGAAGACCAGGGTGCCGGAGACGAACGCGACGCCGAGCATAACGGCGAGCATGGTCATCAGCAGCCTGGCTTTGTGGGCAAACACGCTGCGCAGGGCAGTACGTAACATTTCTAGTTTCCCTGGAAAAGGTATGCGCCCTCATACCCGGGATGCATCCGGCGGGGCGAGGGGCTTGAAGGGCGGTGATCTGACGGGGCCGCTACGCAAGTTCGCAGGCATCTGCCGCTGACGGTGGCCGTGGGCGCGCCCTGGTGAGGTGCCCTGCATGCAGTCGAGGACGATTCCCGGCGTTGGCGTGTGCAGTTCGTCGGCAGGATAGTGAGTGGCTAACACACCGTTAGGCCCATAGGCCCACTCACGCACACGGTTCTACAGGAAACGCGGGATCGCGACGCCAGGAACGGGAATCGAGGCTAACGGTTGGTCTACTCGCGGGAATGCTGCTGGCCTGCCCGCCAGAGTCGGTGCTACGTCCACCTGACAGCTCAGCCGACCGGTGCGTCCGCCGTCCCGACAGGCCCGTCGTCTTCCCCGACCTCATCGTCAGTTCGGTAGCGATGAGGTCGGCAGAGCCTGAGGGGATGAAGTCCAGGCCTGCTACGCAGTGCATCAGCGTCGACTTGACCGAACCGGATGGAGCCGTGATGACAGTCAAAGCCTCTGCCGGAGCTTCAAGGAGACCCTGTCCAGCGCAGCCACCCGGACCTCGCCTCGGCCGCGTACCTTCGCCAGATCCCTGGCGCAGACGGCCACTGCGGTTGCGGCACGGGCAGCCTCCTGAACACCAGCAGTGGGGGCAGGTCACGAAATGAACCTCCTGTCAGAACACGGTGCTATGGGACATACCAATCCTTGCGACCGCAAACCCCGCCAGAATCAGCCCGTACGCTTGTTTCCGGGCAGCCCCCAGAGGTACCCGAGAACTGCCAGGTCATACTCAGGTATGAGAGACGGGGTCGTCCTCGTGACCAAGGACAGCGCCCCGTCCTTCCCCTCGTAGTGCGGAGATGTCCCGGGCGGGTCTGGACCCGGACGAGCGGGCCGGGTTCGCGCGGCTGCGCAGGGAGATCCACGAGCTGGCCTCCGGGCCGAAGGCAGCCGCGAGCAAAGCCCTGGTACCGCACTCGACGATCACCAGCAGGCGCAGCAGCGGGTAGCCGAACTCCCTCTGATCCCCGGCCCGCTTGGGGTAGCGCCAGGTGACCTGCTCGTCCGCGGGCACGTGCAGGCTGGTGCCGTCGACCGCCATCGTGGGAAGACCCCGGTAGTACACGCCGGGACGGCGGCGCTCGCCGACGGGAACGGCCATCGCCTCGAACAGGACCTTGAGCGGACGAGCCCCCAGACGGCTCCGGGCCCGCAAGAGCGAGGACCCGGCCGGGCGCGAGATGACGGCCACGGCAGGTGCGCGGTCAGCTTGCCCCACACCGCCCGGTAGGAGCAGCAGTGCTCGAACAAGGCCAGGGCAAGGACGAAGTCACCACCACACGGGCAGGCAGCAGCGGCGCCCGCTTCTCCCGCGCGCCGGTTTCCTCCAGCACCGCGTCGACCAGGTCAAAGTCCACGATCTGAGTCAGCTCGCCCAGATGACCCGGCGCGTACACCCCCGAGGTGCTTCCGGCGATGGGCATGGGGACACACTGCTCCTGCAACGGCACTCCCGATGGTCTTCTCGCTTGGTCGCAAGATGATCTACCAGGAGTCCCGTTCATCCTTCACCGAAAGGTTGGGCCGCAGGTCACAGGCTTAGAAGTCATCTCATTTGGGCTTCGCGGGTAGACTGTCGGCCATGGTGGGGATCGTTGAACGGCTGGTGCCGGACGAGCTGTGGGAGCTGTTCCAGCGGGTGGTGCCGGACGCGCCGTCGCGGCCTCAGGGCGGTGGGCGGCGCCGGCATGGTGACCGTGAAGTACTGGCCGCGATCGTGTTCGTCGCGACGTCGGGTTGTACCTGGCAGCAGCTTCCCAAGGCATCGTTCGGCCCCTCGGGGGCGACAGCCCACCGACGATTCTCCGAGTGGAGCGAGGCCCGGGTGTGGGCCAAGCTCCACCGGCTGGTCCTCGACGAACTCGGCGTCCGCGGTGAACTCGACTGGTCCCGCTGCGCGATCGACTCGGTGAACATGAGGGCCCTGAAAAGGGGGATCTGACAGGTCCGAATCCTGTGGATCGGGGCAAGTTCGGCTCGAAGATCCACTTGATCACCGAGCGGACCGGTCTGCCCCTGTCCGTCGCGATCTCGGGCGCGAACCTGCACGACAGCCAGGCTCTCGAGCCCCTTGTCCGCGGCATACCGCCCATCCGATCCCGCCGCGGACGCCGACGACGCAAGCCCGGCAAGCTCCACGCGGACAAGGGCTACGACTACGCCCACCTGCGACGATGGTTACGCGGACGCGGCATCAGACACCGCATCGCCCGCAGAGGCATCGAGTCCTCACAACGGCTCGGCCGCCACAGATGGGTGGTCGAAAGGACCATGTCCTGGCTCGCCGGCTGCCGACGCCTGCACCGCCGCTACGAACGCAAGGCCGAACACTTCCTCGCCTTCACCAGCATCGCCTGCACCCTCATCTGCTACCGCAGACTGACCAAATGAGATGACTTCTTAACGCAACGATGTTGGTGGAAGTATCTGTGGCGGGCCGTGGACGCCGACGGCAACGTCCTGGACATCCTCGTGCATCGGCGTGACGAGACTGCGGCCCGCAGGTTTTTCCGCCGGCTTCTCACCACCGCCGGCCGGGCGCCGAGGGCGATCGTGACGGACAAGCCGAAGTCCTACGGAGCCGCCCTGCGTGAGGTGATGCCCTCGGTCGGACGAGCACCGTTCCCACAACGGACTGAACGACCGGGCGGAGAATTTTTACCAGCCGACGCAGCGCGAACGCGCGATGAAAGGATTCCGCAGCCCCGGCTCCGCTCAGCGGTCCCTGTCCGCGTTCACCGGAATCTCACCCCACTTCCGGCCCAGACGCCACCTCATGACCGCCAGCCGCCACCGCCTCGAAATGATCATCCGCTTCACCATCTGGAACCACATCACCGGCGCCGCCAGCCTGCCCGCCACAGCCTCAAACCACGGCCCCCCACCGGGCCCCGGCACACCCTGACACACCATCAAACGATCGCGTCGCCGGCCATGCGACAACGACGGGGGGATGGATGGAAAAGATCTTCTGGCAGAACGAGGGGAACTGGGTGGCAACAGACATAGAAGAGGACGGATCCCAACGACGGTATCCGAGGAAAGAGGTTCGCCAGCGGCTCAACGCGACTTCTGACCACCCACAGCCATCCGCCACCCATTCACAAGGGATGATCCACTTGCACGCTGGCCTAAATGGGGAAGACGCTTACGGCTGCGAGTGACGGGGGCAGAGCAGTACTTCTACCGTACATGCCAGAGACCTTAAGGAGGCACATCACGCGATGACTCGCAGACATCGACCTCAACTACTCAGTGACCGTCGGAACGGACAAACGGAGTTCCAGTATCTCCAGCGATGCCATCGTTTATTTTAATGTCAGCACGCGTCGGAGATATTCCGTTCGGACGGGCGATGGCACGTCCGGCCTGTATTTTAGTCTGGAATTAAGAAATCTGGCGATGCAGGCAAAACACTCCCACAAAAAAGAAATCGTGCGAAGGAGAGCAATATGCAAGATCTACAGTTCTCGGTGACCCCACTGGGGCCGTCCGAGTCGAACGCCGCGCCAGGAACTATGGCACATACCCAAATTGCCCAAGGTGGGGACGCGTACCCCGGCGTACAGTTGATCAACACAGACGGTGTCGACGTTCCTCCCCTTCAGGTCACGGTGACTCTCCCTGACTGGCATGGACTGCATTACCCGAATTGGGTTGAGTTGTATCTGTCCATCACAAACCCTCCCTCCGATGCGCCAGCCCGGACCGTGGCCGGAGTTCTGTCGGTCGACGGGAAGACGCTGACCTTCTATAACGTCGACCTAAAACTGCACAATGCAGGCGACCAGGCCATTTTGTGGGTTCCAGTGCATGCCGATGCGGACGCTGCCGTGGGAGACACGAGTCTGGCATTCACGCTCGGCAGCCAAGGTCAATTCCAGGCGCCCCTCAAAGTCAATGGCACCACCCCGCCCCCGCCCCCGCCTCCGCCCCCGCCGGCAGAGATCAAATATGGTGACAAGATCTACCTGCAAAACAGCAGTCTATATCTCAATGACGCGGGAGGGGGGCGTGTCTCCGCAGTCAGTCAACCCAGCCCTAGCGCGGTATGGACGATTCTCGACTCCCATGGTGGATCGACAGGTGCAACCGTCCGCAACATGGATAATGCCTGCCTAATGGCGGATAATTCTTCATATCTGGTTTACCAGGAAAACAATTCCGCGGAATTGGGATCCAACAGGCAGCAGGCAATTTTCATGGCCGTAGCACTAAGGGAGGCGGATACGGACCCGATCGATTACGATCATCCAATGATGTTAACATATGGCCCTACCGGCACCCCTGAAGAGTTGCAATTGGATAACGGGCAGGTGAATTTCGGTAATGGCGCCGCGGTCACCTGGTCGGCGACCAAGGCAGTATGATTTCCGGAAGAGCGCAGCGCTCCGGCGAAGTCGTTTTATTGGCCTGCGGTCTTGGTGAATGTGGTGCGCGGGCGTGTTGCGGCGGATGTCCTGGTCGAAGTCGAGGATTGGGATGAACTGGCCCAGACGTTCTCCAACATACTGGGCTTCTTCGAATTGGCCACCGATCGGGTAATGGGCATCCTGCGTCTGTGCAGGTCATAGGCGCTCAGGCTGCTCACCTCAACCTCAACTCGAAGAGGCTCACTAAAACCGGCAATAGTCAGCCGCTGGCGAGTGATCGAGCGGGGTGGTGCAGTGCGGGCACGGGTCCACGTGATCATGGAGTTCTCTACGCCCAGCGATCACGAGGGACGGTCGTGCCCGCGCTGCCATCTTGCCTGCTCGAACCCCTCTGGGACCAGCTTGTTTCTGGGCCTGCTCCGCAGGCCCAGAAGTCCCGCGCTCCGCGCGGGAGGTGACCCCGTTTCAGAGGGTTCGGGCCTTCGGCCCGTTGGGCGGGGGTCCTTGCGGCCCGGCTGGACACGATCCACCCGTGCGAGCTACCAACCTGATGTCTGGTCCGAAGTGCGAAAGTCGAGGTGAAGAGGGCGAGGGCTTTCTGCCGGTGTCGCACATATGACGTGATGCAGGGGTCGGGGAGGGCTCTGGCGCCGTCTCCAAACGGTTGCCTGCTTCCGTCCCCGACCCACGGCCTCAACGGCGCCCGCTGTGGGAGATCACTTCGAAACACGGCAGGCTGCCCCTGGGACTTCCGGGACAGCCGTTAAAGGAGAAAGCTATGCCAGACAACAATGACGCCGTTATCCTACGCAAGAACGGTACGCATTTATCTCGACCCCACCTGGACTGTAGCAGCTGGAATGGGATTTGCGCCGAAAGAGGCGGAATTAACTATACCGTTCACATGGTCTCCCTGGACAGCGAACTCGTACGCGCCGCGACCGCCGCGACCACGACCGTCCATGAAGGGCGCGCCGTGCTCGTCATCCGGGCCATGGCAGGAGGCTGACATGACTACGCTCACGACCCCGGCCATGGCCCTGATCCCCGCCGGCCGTCTGCTTCGCGGCACCACCGAGCAGCAACTGGACCGGATCGCCGCCGAGCAGCACCTGCCCCGCGTTTGGTTCGAGGACGAGGCACCCCGGGCCACGGTCGACATCGACGCCTTCGCGATCGCCCGAAACCCCATCACCAATGTCGAGTACGCGGCCTTCGTCGCAGCCACCGGGTTTCGTACCCACGCTGAACAACGCGGCTTCGGTCTCGTGTATGGCGAGCGGCTCTGGGAGGAGACGGAGGGTGCGTCGTGGCGCTATCCGGCCGGAACGATCGGCCCGTGCTGGCGGGACATGCCCGACCACCCGGCCGTGCACCTGTGCGCGACCGAGGCCGACGCCTACGCCGACTGGGCCGGCCTGCGCCTGCCGACCGAGACCGAGTGGGAGTACGCGGCGCGCGGCCCACAGGGCTACGAATGGCCGTGGGGCGACACCTTCGACGCCGATGCCTGCAACAGCGCCGAGTTCTGGAACCGCGCACCGATCACCGGCAGCGACGGCTGGCGAACGTGGTGGCTTCGGCATCGGGACAACAGGACAACGACCTTGCCCTCCACCACACCGGTCGGTGCCTTCCCGTCCGGCGCCTCCCCCTTCGGAGTCCTCGACATGGCCGGCAACGCCATGGAATGGACCGCGAGCAGCTACCAGCCGTACGACCCGGACCGCTCGTACGGCGATCTCTACGACCGCCTCGCCGGCCTGTACCGAGTCGCCCGCGGAGGGAGCTGGATGAGCTTCCGCTACCAGTGCCGCACCGCCGAACGACTCGCCGGGGACCCCCAGTACAGCAACTTTCAGACCGGATTCCGCTGCGCCACCAGCCACTACGAGCGTGTCTGAAAGGTCGCGTAAGTCCGTGTTGTGGAAGCCTGGCCCGGGGCTCGGCCTCGGGCCTGTGGGCCAGGCGGATCGGACGAGTCATGGCAGACAAGAACGAAGCGGCCGCGTCCGTGGCCGGCGACAAGATGGTCGATGAGGTGGTCGAGCGGCTGCTCGACAAGGCTGATGCGTCGGGTGCGGCCCTGCTGGGTGAGGGCGGGCTTCCGACGGAGATCACCAAGGCCGTTCTCGAGCGGGCGCTGGAAGCCGAGATGAGCGAACACCTCGGCTACGAACGCGGAGATCTCGCAGGTCACGGGTCGGGGAACTCCCGCAACGGAACCTCACCCAAGACGTTCCTCACTGATGCCGGAGCGGTCACGTTGGCGGTGCCGCGGGACCGCCAACGGCGACTTCGAACCGCACCTGGTCCCGAAGAACGCCCGGCGCCTCGCCGGGTTCAACGACCGGATCCTCTCCCTCTACGCCCGCGGGATGAGCGTGCGCGACATCCGCTCCCACCTTGCCCAGGTCTACGGGGTCGAGGCCAGCCGTAGTAGGGGGTGCGGACGGTGGCGCCGGCGCCCTGGTAGGCGCGGTCGGCGAGAATCAGGATCTGTCGGGTGAGGCAGGCCTGGACGATGCCGTGGGCGCGGGCCGCGGTCAGGTCGTGGGTGCGGCCCGGCAGCGCGCGGGAGAACCACAGGGGTGTTCCGCCCAAGCGGGCGATGACCTGCACGTTCATGCCGTTCTTGCGGTGCTTTTGGGAGTAGTACGGCTCGTCCGCGCGGATGCGGTCGGTGGGGATGAGGGTGCCGTCAACGATGACGAAATCGCCCTCATCCAGACCGACGAGTGCCTCGTGCAGGCCCGGCGCCCACGCGGCCAGGACATCGAGGGTCTCGTTCACTTACCGCCAGGCCGTCGCCTCGGAGACCCCAAACCCGGCCCCGACCTGGGAGAACGTCTCGTTCTTCCGCAGGTGGGCAAGTGCCAGTAGCGCCTGCTTGAAGCAACCCAGGCGCCGCCACGGCGAGTTCAGTTCCTGCCGACGTTCGTAGACCAGCCAGGAGACATGCTCAACGACCTCGTAGGGGACGTCCAGCGTGGCAGAATACGGGACCAACGAAGCCTCCGGCGCCGATGTGATGAGTGAGATCACCACATCAGCGACGGAGGCTTCGCCATGTCACCGGCATCCGGCCTGACCTGCCATTTCACCCCTCAGAGACAGGATGAAAGAGGCGCAGTGAGGATTTTCAGCGGTAGCTCTCCAGGGTGAGGACGGCTTTGGCTGTGTGTGAGCCAGTTGGGGCTGCAGCGGGCTCGGCGGAAGATCTTCCAGGTCTTCATTCGTGCGATGCCGCGTTCGACGAGACAACGGAGCCTGGTGTGGGCCCGGTTGAGCGAGCGTTGGCCGACGGTGCGGTCCTGGCCGGGCCGCCGTCGGCGGGGAACCACGAACGTTCCACCGGCCCCGACGTAGCCGAGGTCGGCCAGAACCAGTGTCCCGAGGCGGACGGACGTGGTGATGATGCGATGTCGGCGGGCAGCCGTGAGGTCGTGGGTCCGGCCCGGCAGTGCTCGTGAGATCCACAGGATCCGGCTTGTCGGGTCGGTGATGACCTGCAGGTTCACTCCGTGGCGACGGTGCTTCCCAGAATAGTCGGCCCGGCCGTCCCCGACCCGGTCGCACTCAGCGAGAGTGCCATCGACCAGCATGTATGCCGGTGATCCTGTCTTCGTTCTGTCGCGCAGAGCTGCGGTCAGTCCGGGCGCCCGGCGCGCGAGGAGGGCGACGACCTGGCGGACGTAGGCGTGCGCGGTACCCATGCTGATCCGGAAGCCGGCGGCGATCTGGGCCAGGGTGAGGTGGCGGCGCAGATACGCCAGTGCGACCATCACCCGTCCGGACGGGCGGAGCGTGCACCTGCGGTCACCCTCACGGAGGACGATGAGCATCGTGACCGTCTCCACCAGTGCGTGGGGCAGGTCCATTGCGGCAGGATACGTAACCAACGGGGCTCCCCAGCACGCGAGATGAAATGTCAGATACCTCCCTCAACCGCCGCGGAGCCCCGTCCGTTCTGCCCCGGCCCCACAACCTCCGGCGTCACCCGACCGGTGGCCGAGCTGAAAACGCTCAAGGTATTCGGATGACGACAACCTCACATGTTGCCCATGCCCAGCACACTCATGAGCACGGGGTTGGATGCGGTCACGTTGCGGTGCCGCATGGTGACCACACTGATTACGCGCATGACGGGCATGTGCATCGGGTGTACGAGAGCCACACGGCAGAGTGTGAGCCGACGGTCCACACCGTTCACCAGAGTCATGACCACCGGCACAGCCCCGGCTGTGGCCATGTTGCGATACCGCACGGGGACCACGTGGACTACATCCATGACGGACACCGTCATGCCCACCATGACGGGCATTGGGACGACCACTGAGAGTCTTGATGTTCGCCGGAATCATCAGATCTGACTGTTGAATTCCAAAAGGTTTCCTGATCTGTAAGGGATGCGGGTATCCGGCCTCTGGTACTGCGGGTTGGCCCGCGTAAGCGGGCCTCGCCCTGGAGGCGGAGCCGGAAGAGCCTCGGGTGACCCCGTAAAGGATGGTTGCCCGGGGCCCGACCCTGTCCTGAACGTTGTTCCGAGCCGACTCGACTGACACCGGGCCGCAGACAGATTTGTCGCCGGTCAGTGCGCACATCCGCCCCGGCGCCACCGCAGGTTCCGGATCCTCCACCAGCGCCCGGTGGACCTCTTCCGCCAGCCCGCCCAGTTGATCCTTGCCAGTCCTGTTGAAGTTTCCCCGTGATCTCGGACACTCGTTCGTTACGCGGCGAGGGTGTGCTGTTGCCGCTGTCGGGTCTCGGCTGGGGTGAGGTAGCCGAAGACCTTGTGCTTGCGGAGCCGGCGGCGGTTATAGAAGGTCTCGATGAAGTCGAAGACCTCGGCACGGGCGGTGGCCCGGTCGGGCCAGACGCGAGTGCCGATCTCTTCTTTGAGTAGGGCCCAGAAGCTCTCCGCGGCGGCGTTATCGAAGCAGGATCCGGTGCGTCCGCAGCTCTGGCGGAGGCCCAACTCGGCTATTTCACACCGGAATTGGTTGCTGGTGTATTCGCTACCGCGGTCCGAATGCACTATGCAGCCGGGCCTGAGGCGGCCGCGGCCGGCAGCCATCTTCAACGCGTCGACGACGAGGGTGGCGCGGTGGTGGTCGGCCATGGAGTAGCCGACGACCTCGCGGGTGGCCAGGTCCAGCCAGCAGGCGAGGTAGAGCCAGCCCTCGCCGGTGGGCAGGGCGGTGATGTCGCCGACCAGCTTCGCGCCGGGGATCTCGGCGTGGAAGTCGCGGCTGATCAGGTCCGGTGCCGGCTTCGCCTTCCTGTCAGGCCGGGTCAGCGATCGTCTCTTGCGACGGTGGGCGCCCTGGATGCCGTGCTCGCGCATCAGACGGGCGATGCGCTTGCGGTTCACGCACCGTCCCAGCCGCCGCAGTTCGGCGTGGATGCGCGGGACACCGTAGGTCTGGCGGGAGGCGACGTGGATGACGGCGATCTCGTGCACCAGGGCCTCGTCGGCTGCCAGGCGGGAGGCCCGGGACTTCGCCGCGGCGAGCCAGGCGTAGAAAGAGGAGCGGGCCACCTTCAGCAGCCTGCAGAGGAAAGCGACGCCGTGGGTGGTCTTCTCCGCCTCGATGAACGCGTACGTGTCGTTCACCGATCGCTCTCCTTCGCGAAGAAGACCGCGGCTTTTCGCAGTACCTCGATGGTCTTGGCCTGCTCGGCGGCGAGCTTGCGCAGCCGCTTGAGCTCCTCCCTCTCGGCCATGGTGAGCTCACCGGGCCGTCCCTCGCCCCGGTCCGTCTTGGCCTGGCGGTACCAGCCGCGCAGGGACTCCGAGCTGATGCCCAGGTCCCGGGCGACGGCGGTGACCGTCTTACCCGTGGAGTCGACGAGCGCGATCGCGTCCCGTTTGAACTCCTCGGTGTACCGCTTCGTGTACTTGCTTCCCACCTGGTGCTACTTCCTCTGGAACCTCGGGTCCCAGTCTCCAGGTGTCCACGATCAAGGGGAAGGTTCATGTCGTAACGCCCCAGCCCAACGGCCCTGCCCTCGTGGTGATCTGATGTTGTCGCAAACTTCAGGCAACGGAGCAGGGCCGCCTCCATGATCAAGGAGATCGGGCTACGAACCTACGTGAATAAGCCTCCGGGATGTGGGCTAATTTAGCATCGTGGGTGTGACCATCCGCCGCCCATGCAGGCGTCCATGGCCTGCCAGCCGTACCACCACGAGTTTGAGCCAGGCTTATCGGATGGACACATCATCCAGTTGTAGACCCATGGGGATTGGGCTCCTTCGGCATTCATCACCAACGTGTCCTGGAATACGAAGAGCATTGCTCCGTGCCCCTTGTAGCCCATCCCGCTCCCAGGGGTCACCCGGCAAAGCGCCTGCAGTTTCCTGTTTTCCTGGATGTAGGGGGAAAGTTTGGCATCTGAGAGTCCCGGCCACATATCGGAGATGGCCCCAGGACGCGTAATTACCGGAACAATCATTGGAAAGTTCAGGAAATCGTAGCCTGTGTTTGGATGAAGGGTCGCTAGTCTGTTGTTTCCTGCGACCAGGGTGAGATAGCCATTTTCGTCCATGGTGGCGCAAGAGATTCCGTTTTCCCAGTTGCGTTTCTCGGCCTCGCCGAATTCTCCATTCATGATTCTTTTGATGCCGGTGAAGGAGGTGGTGAAATTCGCAGGTCCTGTGATGAGCTGGTCTCTGCCCGGGCTCACCACGGCGTAATTGACACCGTTAAATACTAACCACTTGCCGTCAATAGGGTTGCGGGCGCACGTGTCTAGTGTGTCAGGGAATTCCGGGTGTCCTTGGAGGGCCGAAAATCCGTACCAGCTGTTGTTGACGTTCTCGGGGATTATCTGGAAGGTGTTTCCGTCGGGTGGTGTTGAGAACAGGAATGTCGGGGCTCCCCAAGCCAGATTGACGTTGGTGGCGGTAAAGAACCATTCATTGCCCTGTATGTTGATTGAATTTACGGTGAATCCCTCGTAGTTGTTCTGCCGGGGCGGAGGGTTCCAGCCGTCGGGCGGGGTGTAGCTCGCGTCCGTTGATGCCCCCACGGGTGGCAGGGGGATAACGCCTGATACCTTGACCTGCCCGTTCGAGGACTGGTTTGACATTGCTGTAATCACAGTCATTTCGGAGTCGCAGTAGGCGTCTATGAGTGTGGCCAGCGGATCAAGTTCTTCGAACGCGTCGGTGGCAATCTTTAAGGTCCGGCCGAAAAGTTCTCGCGCAGATTTCAGGTAGCCAACGGCCGTTTTGTCCATGTGGATGGTGTAATTAAGGCCATTCACTTCGGCGACGATGTGGTTGGCGCTTCCTGCATACGATCCGGAGGTCGGGGTAAAGGGCTTGCCGCACTTGCCCACGGCAGGCAGATCGTTGAGGTCTGGCATGACTATCTCCTTTAGTCTACAAGTGTCCAGAATGGACGGCATCGCATGTTAGTACTCGTTCAGGGTTCAATCCTGCCCGGATGGAGATTGCTGAAGACTTCATTCGCTTTCGGGTTGTTAATTATCGACCCCATCGAACACTGCCCGGGCTGATAGGGCTCGTTGTGCAAGATCCACGCCAGTGTGCTCAGGTGATGTGGATGGGGTTGGAGTTGGAGTGCTGGCCGCCAACAATGAACGCCAGGCTTGTGCAGCCCGCCTGAGCAGTCGCACCGGCCGCCACCTCGACCCACATCACAGACACCGAACCCGTCTGGGGGAGTGCCGGATCGATGTTGTGGAACGTCAGGGTCTGGCTGTCGGGTGACAGGACCCCCGCATGAGTGGTCGTATTGAAGGAGCCGTCCGCCACCGTCAGCAGGTGTACGGGGCCCTTCTCGACCACGAAGTACACGTCCCGCCCCGCCGGGAGACTGACCGAGACGTCCTGCGGAGCAACCGTGCCCGTTCCGGTGTTCTCCAGGCTCACCCAAGGACGCCCGGGCCTCGCACCCGGCGTCAGACTCACATCCTGCGGCCCAGGTGAGACGGAGAACCCACCGTGATCACTGCTGCTGACGGGGTCTTCAACCTCTTCGGACATTGTTTTCACCTTTCGATGCAGAAGGGATGTGGCAGGGCTCGTACCCGGCGTTACCTCCCTTCTAGGGCCTGTGTGATGTCGTGATCAGTTGGCGGCTTTGAGGAGGTCGTCGATCCAGATCATGGCGGCGCGGAGGTGGAGGCCGGCGAGGTAGCTGTCTGGGGTTTTGTCGTAGCGGGTGGCGATCCCTCGCCAGGCTTTCAGCTTGTTGATCAGGCGTTCGACGGTGTTCCGTTCCTTGTAGAGGTCGGCGTCGTGGACGATGGGCCGGCCGCCCCGGCAGCCCTTCTTCTTGCGGTTGGCGGCCTGGTCTCGTTTCTCCGGGATGACGGCCTTGATTCCGCGTTTGCGCAGGTAGGCGCGATTGCCACGGGACGAGTACGCCTTATCCGCGGCGACCGCACCAGGTGTCGTGCGGGGGCGGCCGACCGGCAGGCGGACTCTGACCTTCGCGAGTACGGGGACGAACTGCGGACTGTCCCCGGCCTGCCCGGCGGTCAGGACCAGCGCGAGCGGACGGCACCTGCGGTCCGCGGCGAGATGAATCTTGCTGGTGAGGCCGCCGCGGGACCTGCCGAGCAGGGCTTCCTTCAGTCGGAGCCTGTGTCTGCGCCGGATCCGCCGGCGTCCGTCCTGTCCGTTCTGTTCCTCCGTGCCGCCCCCTTTTGCCGGGCCGTCTCCTGCTCCTGCACGGCGTCTTCCAGGGCCGACATGAGGTGCTTGCTGACGCGGAGCCCTGCGGCGTCGTGGTGGGCGCGGACCGTAGTGGAGTCCACGCTGACCAGCGACAAGTCCGTCCTGCCCACCCGGGCACCCTCGGCGATCAGGCCTTCCAGCAGGGCCGTGAACACCCCGGCGTCCCGCCACACGCGAAAGCGCCCGTAGACAGTGGCCCAGGGGCCGAACTCGGCAGGCATCTCCCGCCACTGCCCACTGGAACGGAACCGCCAGATCACACCCTCGAACTGCTCCCGCAACCGCTCCGGATACGGCCCGTACCTACCGATCGGCAGATACGGCTCGATGAACTTCCACTGGGCATGGGTGAGTTGCCTACGCGTCACAACCCCAGTCCTACCTGATTCCACCCCTCAAACAGGCCAGAACCCAGCAGTTGATCACGACATCACACAGGCCCTAGGTCAGGTGATGCCTGATACCCCTCGCTGCGAGCTCCGGCAGTAAGGACGCCGTCGCGCTCTGCGCAATGCGCCGTGCAGGGCCGCGGTCTCGCGATGTGCGTGCGTCCCCGGCGCCTCACCGGCCGGGGCAGGGACACCGGGACCGGAGCCGGAGGCAGCGGGCGGGCGGGCGGCGGCCAAACTCACCGCGTGACCAGCTATTGAGCAACGGAGTCGTCCTGGCCCTGGTGACATGAAGGGAGTCACCTCGCCTGGGTTTGTCGGGGAGAAGTGCACGGCTTCCTCATGTGCCGAGGGGAAGCCGCCCGGGCATGACTACAACCCGGATAGGAGGGAGACGCCTGTCCCCTGTCTCTTGGCCTCTCTTCCCGGGGTGTCACGGACGCGCTGGTCAAGCGGGGCCGGTTACTGAGGATTTCGGGTTGTCGTCGGGTGGTGACGGTTCATGATCCTTGCGGTATGCAGGTGGTATGCGTT
Organism: Streptomyces sp. GL_140; assembly: GCF_057834465.1. Lineage (NCBI taxonomy): Bacteria > Bacillati > Actinomycetota > Actinomycetes > Kitasatosporales > Streptomycetaceae > Streptomyces > Streptomyces sp. GL_140. The sequence continues at coordinate 120,305 of NZ_CM174404.1, read as the reverse complement.
ATCCGGAGGGTGGGGGCCTGACTGCTGAGCGTCGGGCGTTTCGTGAGGGGATCCGGCTTCAGGCCGGCGAGCGGTTCGTGGCGGGTGAGAAGACCGCCGTGATCGCGAAGGAACTGCGGGTGAGTGTGCGGTCGGTGGAACGCTGGCGTCGTGCCTGGCGCGAGGGCGGCATCGAGGCCCTGCGCTCGACGGGCCCGGCAAACTCCCCGACCGTCACCAATACCCAGTTCGCCGTGCTCGAGGAGGAACTCGGCAAGGGCCCCTCAGCGCACGGCTTCGAGGATGAACGCTGGACCTTGGTCCGGGTCCAGACGGTGATCCGTCGCCGGCTGCGGCTGACGCTGTCGGTCGCGACGGTGTGGCGGCTGCTGAAACGGCACGGCTGGTCCTGGCAGGCGCCCGCCCGCAGAGCACTCGAGCGCGACGAGCACGCGATCGAGCTGTGGAAGAAGGAGGTCTGGCCGCAGGTAAAAGCCTCGCGGCGGCGTCCGGGGCATGGCTCGTCTTCGAGGACGAAGCCGGCTTCTCCATGACTCCGCCGCGTGCCCACACCTGGGGCCGGCGCGGACACACCCCCGTCATCCGCGTCCGCGGCCGCTCCCGCCGCCGGACCTCGGTCGCCGCCCTGTGCTGCTACAAACCCGGCGAGCCGAGCCGCCTCATCCACCGGCCCCGCAACCATCTCCTGCTCAAGGGCGCCCGCAAGAGCTTCTCCTGGCAGGACTACCGCGACCTGCTGGTACGGGCACATATCCAGCTCGGCGGACCCATCGTGGTGATTTGGGACAATCTCAACACCCATCTGACCGCCGGGCTGAAACGCTACGAAGCCGAACACGACTGGCTCACCACCATCCGCCTCCCGGCATACGCACCAGACCTGAACCCGGTCGAAGCCGTCTGGTCCCTCGTGCGCAGAGCCACGGCCAACACCGCCTTCGGAACCCCAGACGACCTCGACCGCAAACTCCGCCGCGAGTTACGCAGAATCCAGCTCCGACCCCACCTTATCGACGGCTGCCTCACCGCCACCGGCCTGGCCATCAACCCACCGACCCCACCCTGAAAACCTCAGTACCAAAGGAGTGTTGCTCGTGAAAGCTTATTTGGCGGCTTTCTCTGCCCCTCTTGTTGATACCCCGTTCGTCGGCGGCGAGCGCTGGCTGCCGAGTCTGTACTGCCTGTACGGGACGGGCCACAGTCAACAGGTCATGTGTGACCGCTATGAGTGGGACCCGGCGTCCGGGAAGCCCTGGTGGGGGGATCAGCCCGCCGACACGTACTCGCTGCATGACCTGGTCGGGGGGTATGACCTGTTCAGCGACGGCGGCACTGGCAACCTCCTGGACGCCGGCAAGCCCGTCGACGCCGCCCTGTGCCTGGGTGATGTGAGCACTGTCTATCTCTTCCAGGGCGGGAACTGCATCACCTTCTCCATCAGCAACCCCTCGGGAAGCCGGCTGAAGACCCAGGGTTTCACCAGCTCCATCACGGATGTCTTCGGCTACGACTCCGGTGATGGGAACGGGAAGGTGTTTGCGTTCGGTTCGATCGATGCTGCCCTGTACTCCCCGAATGATCACAAAATCTGGTTTTTCAATGGCTCCCAATGTGTACCGGTCGCTGACGACAATTACCAGTGGAACAGAAGCCAGTATCCCGTCCCTATCAGCACCGCGTGGAGCGGTCTCACTGCCGACTTCACCAACGGCATCGCCTGGGCCGCCACCACAAACGTCACCACCACAAAGAAACCAGACGGCGTATACCAGGACAGCGGCTACTTCGTCGAAAACACCAACTGGTGCGCTGTCACCCCCACCGCGACAACTGTCACGGGTAGTGGCGGGGCCCTGTGCACCGACCCGGGCGACCCCAGGTTCACCATCCCCGGCAACGCCAAACAGATCACCCTCGAACTCTGGGGACCCGGCGGGGTCGGCGGCAACGACGGCGACGGCGACATTGGCGGCGCCGGCGGCAACGGCGGCGCCGGCGCCTACATCAAAACGATCACCACCGCATTACCAGGCCCCAGCAGCGTCCACATCGGTGCCCCCGGCGACTGCACCTACTACTACCCCTCCAGCAGCAACGCCTCCGACCTCATCGCCGGAGGAGGCGGCGACGGCGGCAACGGCGGCGGCGCCGGCGCCGGCGCTGGCCCCGCCGGCGACGGCGGCAACGGCGGCGGTGGCGCCGGCGGCAACGGCAGTGCCGGCACCAGCAGCACTGGTCACAGCCACGGTGGCAACGGCGGCAACGGCGGCGCTGCCAGCGGCCGCGGCGCCGGCCGCGGCATCGTCGCCGGCGGCAACGGCGGCATGGGCCTCCCCAGCGTCCTCCACGGCGGCAACGGCGGCCACGGCGCCAACGGCGGCGCCGGTGGTGGCGGCGGCACCAGCGATGGTGGTGGTGGTGGTGGTGGTGGTGGTGGCGGCGGCGCTCAGGGCGCGAGTGTTTATCCCGACGGGGCCGTCTTCAAATCGTGCTCGGACAGCGATTCCCGTCTTTCCTACAACCAGCTCGCCGGCGGCAACGGCGCAGGCGGCCGTCCCCTCCCCAGCGGCACGGGCAGCCCCGGGGGGAACGGTGCCGCCCGCATTTCCTGGTCGGGTTGAACCTGAGTATCACCATGGACTGGTGTGCAGAATGCAGGTGGGCCCAAGCCAGGAATGGGCCTGAGCGGCTGACTATCGCTGCCGTGCCCGGCTGGCCAGGCGTCCCAGAGTTCGGGAGTCCGGAACTGTGAGGTTCGGTCGTAACGGCACTGGGGCGAGCCATTGACTTGGCCGGTAATCCAGCCCGGCTGATGAATCGAGGTCAAGGAGTTGTGCTCCGCCAGCGGAGCGGATCGTTTCATCGTGTGTTCGCGTTGTCCGTGACGAGGGGTCCTTGTCGAGGTGACGGGGCCCTGCCACTGGTGGAGGGGATGTTCGAGTCCCGGGACGCAGGTGGACGTGACGGGCTTCATGTGAGCTGGGTGGATGTCTGGCGGAGCCAGGACGGGGAGTCTCTCTATCTCTCAGGTGTCGGGCTAGGAAGGTCAGATTCGGCCTTGGTGGGCTGGCATGGTGGATGGGCGTCCCCGGGGGCCGGTGCGGGGGCTGATGCCTACGACGGTGTCTACCCGCACACGGAGGTCAGGGCGGCCAACATCTGGTTCGGGGCGAGCGCCGCTTTCGGCAGCACCGGATGCCGCAGGGCCCTCGTGGGGACGGTTCTGCCACCCGCAGACGATCCACTACAGCAAGATCATCCCATGCCGCCGGCAACAACCTGATAGCTCCGGCGGAACCAACAGAGCCCCTCGCCGTCGTCGAGTGAGATCAACATCCCGACGGCAAAGGGGCTCTGCCATGCCACCAGCACACCCTCCCACTAGGCTATTTCACCCCTGCGATACAGCAATCACATCTGGGCCACGGCCATGGACTGGCCAAGTAGGAGGCCATCACCATCCAAGAGTAGTACGGTTCTTTTTTGTTCGATAAATCGGATTTGCGCGCAAGCCACCCGTGCCAAGTTTCCTTGGTGAAGCTGTCTGGCCAAGAGCGCTCGGTCAGACCGAAAGCGGGCGAATCCCGAGTGACGGGCCGTGCGCGGTAGTGCGGAAGCCCTCCTCCGAGTACCGATTGGTGTACTTGCTTCCCACCTGGCACTACTTCCTCTGGAACCTCAGATCCCAGTCTCCAGGTGTCCGCGATCGAGGGGAAGCTTCACCTTGGCCTTGAGGTAGTGCATGTGGGGCTGGTGTCCTCGGCATGTGGAGGGCTTGTGCGTGTTCTCCGGGTTGTGGTTGGTGTGGTGGTCAGCCTTGCCATTCGATGATGATCATGCCGTTGTGTCCGGAGTCTCCGGCTTGTTCGGTGTAGAGGGGGTCGTATTGGCCTGCGGCTCTGTTCCCGGGGGTTGCGCCGCTGGCCCCGGTGAGGGTCACGCCGTTCTCGACGCCGGGGCCGGCTGCGTAGCCGCCGCCACCACCACCGCCACCACCACTTTTTGGGCTCGTTCCTGCTGCGCCGGCGTTTCCGCCGCCCCACCCTGCGCCACCGGCACCGCCGCCGCCACCGACGACACTGCCGAATCCCGCGCTGGTTCCGTCGCTGCCGAAGGTGCCACCGTGGAATTTTTGGGTGCCTCCGCCCTTTCCTCCACCTCCGCCGGTTCCGCCTTTGCCGCCACCGGTGGTGGCTGAGGCTCCGTCACCACCGTCGGCGCCGCCACCGCCGCCGCCGTAGCCGACGCCAGAGGAGTTAGCACCGTCTTCCTCGTCGCCGGCGATGCCGGCTCCGCCGGCTCCTCCGGCGATGAGGAGGGGGGTGTCGGGGGCTGTTTGGCGCCACATGATGCTCATGCCGCCGCCCGCGGCGCCGCGGCGGCCGCCGGTGGGGCTGTTGCCTCCCCCGGGCCAACCGCCAGTAACGCTGTCGGGGGAGTAGCCGCCGACGGCGAAGCCGAGGACTTCTCCCGGTGTGACGTCGAGGGTGGCGCGGGTGTAGCCGGCACCGCCGCTCTGAGCTCCCAGCCGATACCGCCCGCCGCCGCCCCACATGTGTACGTCGAGGCTGGTCACGCCTGTGGGAACGGTGAACGAGTCCTCTTGACCGCTGTAACGGTAGGTGGTGCTCCGGTTGTAGGGATCGCCGACCTGGATGGGGTTGGAGGCCGAAGTCTGGTCGCCGATCTTGAAGATAAGGGCGGTCAACCCGTGCGGAGCGTCGCGGCCGGCGCTGACCGCGACCCACATGTTGGAGACGTCTCCCAGGTGCTTCAGGCCCAGGTCGATGCCCTCCTCCAGCGGGGGCACCGTGAAGGTGATCTTGGTCGGATTGGCCGCAGGTGACGCAACCCCCGGCGCATAGGACACCTCCCCATTACTGTACGAAGTCAGCAAGTGGACCGGATACTGGAGGCCGGACTCTGCGAATTCGAGCCCCCTTCCCTCAGGAAGGCAGACCTCGACCACCAGTTGTAACGGAACCGCATCGTCCGAATCGTTGGTCAGCGTGATACCGGGATAGCCGACAGAGCCGGTCGCGCCCGGAGCGGCGTCCGGGTCCAGCTTCGTCACGCCCGTCGATCCGGTCGGCACAGCATTCAGGTTCTCCATGGAAGGCGGTACAGGGGATGAGGAAGGTGGCATAGGGGAAATCGAGAAACTCATGGCATGTCCTTTTCTATCGGGGCTCTCTGTCGCAGTCAGGTTGCAGCATCCTTGAGTGGATGCCCTGGCCGCAGGTCGGCTCGACTACTTCTATGTCGGGCACTGCCCCATACCCCTCGCCCGGGGCTCGCATTCGTTGACCAGACCGGGCGGCTGCGCCTTCCGCGGGAGCTTCACAGATGGCGTTGTCACGTTATCCGGGGAGGGGAGGTACACGAATCTGGCTGGGTGTAGCTCTTCTGGGGGAAGGGCTGGGCCGGGAGAACCTGATCGGGCTGTGGGGTGGGCTGCTTTCTCTACCGTTGTGGTGGAGGAGGGGTGGTGGATGGGCTCGTTGTTCGAGGAGTTGGAGGCCCGGGAGTCGGCCGCGCGTGAGGAGGTGGGTGTCCTGGAGGTGGAGGTGGCTGAGCTGACGGGGCGTCTGGAGGACCCGGAGAGGGTGTACACCAGGTGGGTCTTACAAGATTTTCGTAGCCGGTGATCGCTTCAACTTGCCTGTGGTGTTGGCTGGTTGTCGGTGAGATGCTGGCTGTGTGTGTCGTGAGGGTGGGGGACCTGCTGCCGCAGCTGGCCGCGGTGCAGGTCGAGCGGGTGGAGGCCAGCGAGGATCTGCTGAGGATCACGGCCCGGACCAGGGATGACGCTCCGGTGGCATGTCCGGCGTGTGGGCAACCGTCGAATTGGGCGCACTCTCGATACGAGCGGCATGTCGCGGACGAGGCGGTGGGTGGCCGTGCGGTCGTGATCGACTTATCGGTGCGCCGCTTGTACTGCGAGAACCCTGGTTGCGAGAAGGCCACCTTCGTCGAGCAGGTCCCGGGGCTGACCCGGCGTTACCAGCGCCGCACTCCGGCCCTGCAGGCGGTGGTCAACGCGGTCGCCGTGGCACTGGCCGGGTCGGCCGGAGCCCGGCTGCTGAGTGTGCTGCACCACGTGCTGACCTGGGCGAGCGTACTGAACTGCCTGATGCGCATCACGCCGCCGCCACGGCCAGTCCCGCGGGTGCTGGGCATCGACGAGTTCGCCCTGCGCAGGGGCCACCACTACGCCACCATTCTGATCGACGCCACCACCGGCGAGCGGATCGATGTCCTGCCAGACCGCAGGATGGAGACGGTGACTGCCTGGCTGCAGGCCCACCCCGGCATCCACGTGGTCTGCCGGGATGGCGCTGGGGGCTTTGCCCAGGCCACGACGGATGCCGACCCCGCGATCACTCAAGTTTGCGATCGCTGGCACCTGTGGCACGGCCTGGCCGAGGCGGCACAGAGGGAGGTCGCAGCACACAGCGCCTGCTGGGCCAAGGCCGGTCCGCCGCTTCGGGAGGGCACTCGTGCGCAGACCACCCTCGAGCGGTGGCACCAGGTCCATCAGCTGCTTGATGCCAGCGCCGGCCTGCTGGAATGCTCCCGCCGCCTGGGCCTCGCGTTGAACACCGTCAAGCGCTATGCCCGTCACGCAAAGCCCGAGCGCATGGTCCGTGCACCGCAGTACCGGCCCACCCTGGTCGACCCCTACCGCGACCACCTGCGCCGACGCCGGACCGAGGACCCGGCAGTGCCCGTCACCCACCTCCTGCGAGAGATCAAGGAGCTGGGCTACACCGGCAGCGCGAACCTCCTGGTCCGCTTCATCACCCAGGGCCGGGTCGAGGCCGACCACGCCAGCCTCTCCATGCGCAAGGCCGCCCGCCTCCTGCTCACCGACCCCGTCCACCTGCGCGAGGAGCAGCTGGTACTGCGCGACCAGCTCGCCGGAGCCTGTCCGCAGATGACGGCGCTGGCCACGGCATTGGGCGACTTCGCCTCCCTGCTCACCCCGGCACCGGCCAACGCCCGCGCGCTGACCGGCTGGATCACCAGGGTTCGGACCGCGGACCTGCCCTTCCTGCACTCCTACGCCACCGGCCTCGAACGCGACCGTGCGGCCGTCGACCACGCCCTCACCCTTCCCTGGCACAACGGCCGCACCGAAGGCGTCAACAACAAGATCAAACTGCTCAAACGCCAGACCTACGGCCGCGCCGGGCACCGCCTCCTACGCCAACGCATCCTGCTCAGCTGACATCCAGCTCGAAGCGATCACCGGCTACGAAAATCTTGTAAGACCCCACCAGGTTGTGTGAGTGGGGGAGGATTGTTCCTGTTGGTTCCGGTTCCTGCCCTGAACGGAAAGTTGCCCATAGTGATATCGAGGCAGGATGCTGAGGCAGGTCGCGCTGAGGCTGCGGAGCGGGTGGCGCGGGCGTTGTCGCCCGGGGCGATCGACGCGCTGATCGCGGACGCGAAGGAGTCCGAGGTCCCCCTGGACGGCCGGGACGGTTTGCTGCAGCAGATGATGAAGCGGGTCATCGAGCGGGCTCTGCAGGCCGAGATGGCGGATCATCTGGGCTACGAGGCGGGGGACCCGGCCGGGCGGGGCAGCGGGAATAATCGCAACGGCTCCTACGGCAAAACGCTGACCACCACCGCGGGCGCCGCGTCCCCGCGGCTGGAGACCATCATCTTCGGCCCGGCCAACTTCATGGCCTCCATCAACATGAAGTCCCTGGTCGTGGGGATGCAGCCGCCCGGCTACGGCGCGGACGCCTACCACTACATCCTGATGCGGATCCTGATGGCGGCCCGCATGCACAAGCTCCAGGCGATCGACGGCCCCTTGCCCCAGATCAAGAACGTCGACGGCTACCGCGAGGTCGCCGGGCGCGCGGCGGCGCTGGGCTTCGACGGCAAGTGGGTGCTGCACCCGGGCCAGGTCGACGCGGCCAACGAGGTCTTCTCCCCCTCCCAGGAGGACTACGACCACTCCGAGCTGATCCTCGACGCGTACGACTGGTGCACCTCCGAGGCCGGAGGCAAGAAGGGCTCGGCGATGCTCGGCGACGAGATGATCGACGAGGCCAGCCGCAAGATGGCCCTGGTCATCGCGGGCAAGGGCCGCGCCGCGGGCATGGAGCGCACCACCGAGTTCGAGATCCCACAGGCCTGACCTTGGACGGAACAGGTCCCGCGGCCCGGCAGACCTGTGAGGTGCCCCAGTTGTGACTCTGCTGGCCAATTCACACGGCGAGGGCGCGTCGGCGTGTGCTGGCTTGGCGGCGAACACGAGGGCCGCCGCCATCGGTGGGTAGATCGACGGCCCGTGGCTCATCCGGTTGCATCTGGCAGCCTGTACGGCGGGAAGACCGAAGACCGTCTGGAACGCGTGGTCCAGCGTGGTCACCGTGTTATGCGGTCTGCTGCCAGCTGGTTCTTCCGCCGGCTCCTGACCACCACCACCGGACGGGAGCCGAGGGTGATCGTCACGGACAGGCTCCACTCCTCACGGTGCCGCGCACCGTGAGGTGAAGGGGCGTGATCCCGAACTCGATGACATCGAGTTCATGCGCTCACCGGGGGAGTTGGCTGGTCTGTCGGGGCCGCACGCGGACTACCCGGAGCCGATCGTCCGGCGCTACACCGCCAGCCGCTGACGAGGCGGCGCCGTTCAAGTACCGGCGAGGAATCTGCGGCCGCGAGATGTAGCGACACCCCGGCCCGCGTCTTCATAACCCGGTTTTGAAGACGCGGGCCGGGGTGTGCCCTGGGTCACGGTCCAGTGAGGATGGAGTGGGTCCCAATCCGGCGCCAGTAGGAGCAGCCCGCGCTACATGCTGGTTCGGTGGCAGCGATTTCACGAATCCTCATCAGCACCCCGTTGCCGTGTTCGCCCGCCGCTCTCGACGCCGAGCTGCACGCCGCCTTGGCTGCTTTCGACGCTGCGGCCGCTCCATGGCGTGAGGCCCTCGAGGACCTGGACGGTGAGCTGGAGCTCCCAGTTGCCCGTAACGGGCGCTTCAGGGGCGCGGGCATCCCAGAAGGCTGCGCGGTCAGCGTCGGCCGCCGCCGATGCGGCGGTCGTCGGCCAGTGCGGTAAGCGGGCCGAACTCGCGGGCAAGCTGGTTCCACGTCAGAACCTCGCCACAGTGGGCCGGGAACTGCTTCGGGTTGAACTCGGGCATGGTCCAGGTGCCAGTGCCCCGGTCCCGCAGCCACAGGTCCCCGTCACCGTCGACCACAGTCGGCGGGACTGGTACGGGCTCGGCCTGATCGGTGGGATCCCAGGTGACCCGGCCCGGGTGGGAAACGCGGCGCAGTTCGGTGGTGGCCAGCCGCGCGGCCAAGTCACGGGTGGACTCTTCGGCGTCCTTGACCGACGCGAGTCGGAATGCGTCGTCAAGTACGGGCAGGGCTGGATTCTTGCTGCGCTTTGAACTCATACGCTGACTACCTCCGGTGGGGGGCGTCACATCCGTTATGGCACCCCGTAGAGGAACACGGTATCCGAGGCGGGAGCCGGGCCCGGCTACGACCACTGTCCAGGTGGAGGCGCTGGCACACCGGGCGGTGGGGCTAGGTTGGTGAGCTGGTCCTGGACGTGGCGCAACCCGTGGTGCGGGCCAGGACCCCGTCCCAGCCCGGAGCCGCAGGACGAGCCCCAGCCGGCATTCGACGTGGCGGCGCTGCGGGCCCTGAAGGCATCGCGCACAGACATCGAAGCCCTGGACATCACCGCCGAGCAGCTGCGTCGCGTCACGGACGCCTCCACGAAGGCCGGTGACGGAGCCCGTACGAGGACGAAGAAGCTCGCCGACCCCGACGACGCCTCCACACCGAACCCGGTTCGCGAGGACGACCAGCGGGCGCACCGCCCGCAGCAGCAAGACCGGCATCACGGGCCAGACGCCAGCCGCCGAGTGAATCCGGTGTGGTGCACCCAGCACGTCAATCCGCTCATGCGCTTCCGCGTCGATCACCACGGTGGTGTATCGGTGCCGCCGACGCAGGGCGAAGTAGTCGACACCGATCACGCGGGGCACCCGTCCGGTGGGCAGCGCAATGCGCAGCAGGGTGCGTAAGAAGTCATCTCATTTGGGCTTCGCGGGTAGACTGTCGGCCATGGTGGGGATCGTTGAACGGCTGGTGCCGGACGAGCTGTGGGAGCTGTTCCAGCGGGTGGTGCCGGACGCGCCGTCGCGGCCTCAGGGCGGTGGGCGGCGCCGGCATGGTGACCGTGAAGTACTGGCCGCGATCGTGTTCGTCGCGACGTCGGGTTGTACCTGGCAGCAGCTTCCCAAGGCATCGTTCGGCCCCTCGGGGGCGACAGCCCACCGACGATTCTCCGAGTGGAGCGAGGCCCGGGTGTGGGCCAAGCTCCACCGGCTGGTCCTCGACGAACTCGGCGTCCGCGGTGAACTCGACTGGTCCCGCTGCGCGATCGACTCGGTGAACATGAGGGCCCTGAAAAGGGGGATCTGACAGGTCCGAATCCTGTGGATCGGGGCAAGTTCGGCTCGAAGATCCACTTGATCACCGAGCGGACCGGTCTGCCCCTGTCCGTCGCGATCTCGGGCGCGAACCTGCACGACAGCCAGGCTCTCGAGCCCCTTGTCCGCGGCATACCGCCCATCCGATCCCGCCGCGGACGCCGACGACGCAAGCCCGGCAAGCTCCACGCGGACAAGGGCTACGACTACGCCCACCTGCGACGATGGTTACGCGGACGCGGCATCAGACACCGCATCGCCCGCAGAGGCATCGAGTCCTCACAACGGCTCGGCCGCCACAGATGGGTGGTCGAAAGGACCATGTCCTGGCTCGCCGGCTGCCGACGCCTGCACCGCCGCTACGAACGCAAGGCCGAACACTTCCTCGCCTTCACCAGCATCGCCTGCACCCTCATCTGCTACCGCAGACTGACCAAATGAGATGACTTCTAAGGCTGTGTGACGCGACAGGCCCATCGCGAGTATCGCCAGCAGACGCGATCTCGCGCGGCCCGCTAACTCCTTGACCACGGCCTTGACCTGCCTGGTCAGACGGGTTGTGCGCCGCTGATATCGCTCCAGCACCCCCGGCAGCTGCTCGCGGAAGGTGTGGCGACAGCCGCGGGTAGGACACACCAGACGCCGAACCCGGACACGGACCACGACCCGCCGGCCATCGATCGGGAGGTCGGCGACCGTCCGCCAGCAATAGCCGTGCACGTCCCGACAACACCCTGCACACCGGGCAGACAGCGGTCTTTCCCGGAGTCCGTGCCCTCACGACCACGCGTTCACCCTCGTCGACCACACCCTCGATGACCAGCGGGGATATCCCCGAAAACACCGTCGCCACCAGCTCGTTGAGACTCTCCACACCGACATCAACGATCTATACCACTCTGCGTCACCACCGAATGTGAGACAGGGCCGTTTACTGGACACACCCCTCCCAGGAATCCCAGATCTACTGGACCACGACCGGCATCATGTTTCGCAGAGTCACTGACACCAGTTCCGTCACGACCTACCGGACCACCCCAGAAACACCACTACCAGCATCGACCTAAATCAGACGGTCTCTCATACTGACGCCTTGTCAATGTCGTTCGTGCGGCCGAGTGACCGATTCCGCAGGAGAACGACGATGGAGGCAGAATGCCGTTCCAAACCGGCCACTGGAAGATCCCTTTACGCGGACTGGTGGCGGGAATCGGCATGAGCGTGCTCGCCACGCAGGTGGTCACCGCGGCGGTGGCCGCGGAGAACCAGCCCGCCCGACGGATCTCGTACGAGGACGTGACCGTATCCGTGCCGGACGGCTGGGAGACTTCGCCAGGGCACCGGGCGCCTGCCTGCGCCTGGACCGCCCCGCCCTCTACCTGGGTCACGCCGGCGAACAGACCGACTGCCCGGCCTCCGGCAGCAGCACCGGCCGGGCGCCAACCGTACACCTGGAACCGGCCGCGGGCGCCCCGGACCGGGCCGACGTCCCGACTGTGGAGATCGAGCCGGGCACACGGACCGCCGACCGGATCCCCGCCGCCCCCAGTGGAGAGGTACGGCTACTCCTCACCGCGCACGGCCTCGTCGCCACCCTTGGTTCCGCAGGTTCCTGGGAGCAACAGGCCACAGTAGTCGACGCCATCCTTGCCCAGCCCGCCATGGCGCACGGGGCACAGCGCCCCGCCACGCCCCGTGCGGCCCCCGCGCCACCAGCCCCCGTCACCCCAGGCGCGTTCAGCGGCCTCGCCTTCGACGCCTGCACCGCCCCCAGTCAGGCCACGATGAACGCCTGGCGCACGAACTCCCCCTACGGCGGGGTCGGCATCTACATCGGCGGCCAGGCACGTGCCTGCGCGCAGCCCAACCTCACCCCGCAGTGGATCAACACCCAGCACACCAAGGGCTGGCACCTGATCCCGATCTGGGTCGGCCCCCAGCCGGAGTGGAAGTACGAGGGCAACCGGCTGCCCGTCTCCCCGGCCGCCGCCGGGGCCTCGGGCAGCGCCGCTGCGGACGGGGCCGCCGACGCGGCCAAGGGCCTCGGCCTGGGTACCGGCACCATCCTCTACAACGACGTCGAATACTACAATGATCGCGCCACCTGGGACGCCCCCGTCCTCGCCTACCTCGACGGCTGGACCAAGCGCCTGAAGGAGCGGGACTACCGCTCCGGGGCTTACGTCCACCGCAACTCCGGAGTCCAGGCCCTCAGCGCCCAGTACACCCAGGGCAAGTACGCCATGCCCGAGGTCCTGTGGACGGCCAACTGGAACAAGGTCGCCGATGTCAGCGACGCCGCGATGGGGCTGCCCGAAGGGGCCGGCCAGTGGTCGGGCTCCCGCCGGATCCGCCAGTACCAGGGCGACACCACCGAGACGTACGGCGGGGCGACGATCAACATCGACCGCAACGCCGTGGAAGTGGCGGCCGCCGGCAAGCCGGAGCCCGCGGAGCCGGCCTTCTCCGAGAACGTCCCCGGCGCCATGGCTGCGGCCGACTTCACCGCCGATGGGCGCCACGACGTGGCCGCGATCCACGCGGACGGCACGCTGCACGCTTACTACACCGGCAAGGACGGAAAGCTGACCTACGGGCGCAAGCTGTGGCACGACGGCAGCTGGCGCAGCATGCGCCAGATCACCGGCGGCGACTTCGACGGCAGCGGCCGGGCCCAGCTGGCCGCCGTATGGGCCGACGGATCACTGCACCGGTACGAGGCCGGCAAGGACGGCATGCTGCGGCACGCCGGGCAGATGTGGAACGACACCAGCTGGAGCACCATGCGCCAGGTCACCACCTGGAAGACCGGCCCGGGAGCCCGTGACGGGCTGGCGGCAGTCTGGGCCGACGGCAGCTTCCACCGCTACGACATGGGGGCGGCCAACACACTGAACCAGAACAGCACCCGACTGTGGGCGGACAACAGCTGGCGCACCATGCGTCACATCGTCACCGGGGACTTCACCGGCTCGGGCCGTACCGAGGTCGCCGCCGTCTGGGGCGACGGACAGCTCCGCGCCTACCCGGGCACCGGTAAGGGGACCCTGGCAGGCTCCTCCAGCCCGCTGTGGGGGGACCGGTCCTGGGGCAGCATGCGCACGGTGATCGCAGGGGACTTTGCCGGCAACGGTAAGACCGACCTCATGGGGTACTGGTCCAACCGCGCCCTGTACCTGTACGGCGGCCAGGCCAACGGCACCCTCCAGCCCGGCATCCCGGCCGCGAAGTAGGACAGCGGTGCTGTCACGTTTGTGGGGGAGTGTTCATGAACGGCGGATCTGATGATCAAGGAGACGCCAGATGAGCGACACCACCATCGAGCAGATATCGGGCGGTGAGGCGGCGGTTGCCGGGGCCGCGCCGGCGAGCGACGAGCAGTTGGTCGCGATGCTCGTGAGCCGGGCCTGTTCGGAAGGGCTGCAGCTGACCGGGGAGGGCGGGCTGCTCCAGCAGCTGACCAAGCGGGTCCTGGAGTCCGCGTTGGAGGGCGAGATCACCTCGGCTACGAGAAGGACGACGCCGAAGGCCGGGGCAGTGGTAACAGCAGGAACGGGAGCCGGGCGAAGACGGTGCTGACCGACGTCGGTCCGATCGAGGTGAAGATCCCCCGGGACGTGGCCGGCACCTTCGAGCCGGCCATCGTCAAGAAGCGGCAGCGGCGCCTGACCGGGGTGGACCGATCTCCCTGGACGTCAGCCCCTTCCCCGTGAACGAGAGGACCATTTCGTCCAGGGCTCCGCTCGGCGGGGTACTTCGGCACCAGTCCCGGGCGGAAGGTGTCGAGCCGGTCACGCGGGACGTTCACCACCACCGGGCCGACCTCGGTCATCACCTTCTTCGCCCGGTAACCGTTACGCATGTTTCGGCCCGAACGCGATCCCCGGCCGCCCACTCGCACCGATTCATCGGCCAGATGCAGATCCATCTCCGCCTCGAGCGCGGCCTGCATCAAATGCTGAGCGAGCTCAGGAAGAATGCCGCCCTCGCCCATCAGCCGAAGACCACCGGTCGCGGTCTTCTCCGCCGCGAGCACGGCCAGTTCTTCCAGCAGTTCGACCGACAGACCGTTCTCGGATACCGGCATCGCCTTCACACCAGAACCCTCAGCAGTCCCGCCGCCCCCGGCAAGCGACACACCGCCGGCCATCCCGATCGAGTGCCCCGTCGTCGTACCCACCAGATGACTCCTTCGAGGAAAGAACCCACCTGATTCATGGGTCTTACAAGATTTTCGTAGCCGGTGATCGCTTCGAGCTGGATGTCAGCTGAGCAGGATGCGTTGGCGTAGGAGGCGGTGCCCGGCGCGGCCGTAGGTCTGGCGTTTGAGCAGTTTGATCTTGTTGTTGACGCCTTCGGTGCGGCCGTTGTGCCAGGGAAGGGTGAGGGCGTGGTCGACGGCCGCACGGTCGCGTTCGAGGCCGGTGGCGTAGGAGTGCAGGAAGGGCAGGTCCGCGGTCCGAACCCTGGTGATCCAGCCGGTCAGCGCGCGGGCGTTGGCCGGTGCCGGGGTGAGCAGGGAGGCGAAGTCGCCCAATGCCGTGGCCAGCGCCGTCATCTGCGGACAGGCTCCGGCGAGCTGGTCGCGCAGTACCAGCTGCTCCTCGCGCAGGTGGACGGGGTCGGTGAGCAGGAGGCGGGCGGCCTTGCGCATGGAGAGGCTGGCGTGGTCGGCCTCGACCCGGCCCTGGGTGATGAAGCGGACCAGGAGGTTCGCGCTGCCGGTGTAGCCCAGCTCCTTGATCTCTCGCAGGAGGTGGGTGACGGGCACTGCCGGGTCCTCGGTCCGGCGTCGGCGCAGGTGGTCGCGGTAGGGGTCGACCAGGGTGGGCCGGTACTGCGGTGCACGGACCATGCGCTCGGGCTTTGCGTGACGGGCATAGCGCTTGACGGTGTTCAACGCGAGGCCCAGGCGGCGGGAGCATTCCAGCAGGCCGGCGCCGGCATCAAGCAGCTGATGGACCTGGTGCCACCGCTCGAGGGTGGTCTGCGCACGAGTGCCCTCCCGAAGCGGCGGACCGGCCTTGGCCCAGCAGGCGCTGTGTGCTGCGACCTCCCTCTGTGCCGCCTCGGCCAGGCCGTGCCACAGGTGCCAGCGATCGCAAACTTGAGTGATCGCGGGGTCGGCATCCGTCGTGGCCTGGGCAAAGCCCCCAGCGCCATCCCGGCAGACCACGTGGATGCCGGGGTGGGCCTGCAGCCAGGCAGTCACCGTCTCCATCCTGCGGTCTGGCAGGACATCGATCCGCTCGCCGGTGGTGGCGTCGATCAGAATGGTGGCGTAGTGGTGGCCCCTGCGCAGGGCGAACTCGTCGATGCCCAGCACCCGCGGGACTGGCCGTGGCGGCGGCGTGATGCGCATCAGGCAGTTCAGTACGCTCGCCCAGGTCAGCACGTGGTGCAGCACACTCAGCAGCCGGGCTCCGGCCGACCCGGCCAGTGCCACGGCGACCGCGTTGACCACCGCCTGCAGGGCCGGAGTGCGGCGCTGGTAACGCCGGGTCAGCCCCGGGACCTGCTCGACGAAGGTGGCCTTCTCGCAACCAGGGTTCTCGCAGTACAAGCGGCGCACCGATAAGTCGATCACGACCGCACGGCCACCCACCGCCTCGTCCGCGACATGCCGCTCGTATCGAGAGTGCGCCCAATTCGACGGTTGCCCACACGCCGGACATGCCACCGGAGCGTCATCCCTGGTCCGGGCCGTGATCCTCAGCAGATCCTCGCTGGCCTCCACCCGCTCGACCTGCACCGCGGCCAGCTGCGGCAGCAGGTCCCCCACCCTCACGACACACACAGCCAGCATCTCACCGACAACCAGCCAACACCACAGGCAAGTTGAAGCGATCACCGGCTACGAAAATCTTGTAAGACCCTGATTCATGACACTCCCGCCTGCGACGGCCCCTGACACTACTGTCCGGCGAAGGCGGTCCGCCGATGGGTCTTGTCGGACGTCACGGCCGCAGCTGCTCGTCGGCGTCGAGAGTGATGCTGATCCCGGGCAGGGTGCCGCGGTGGTTGAAGTTTTCGCAAGTGCACGGACTTGCTTCATGTGCACCATCTTGGTGGCTATCGCCCGATTGTCGTTACGAGTCGGGAGCGGTTGAATGTCCAGCAGGCCCTCCCTGGTGAGCCCGTAGGCGAGCGATATGCGGGTTTATGTTCCGGAAGCCTCGGGCTCGGTGCCGGTTCGACGAGACGTCGCCGCACAGCATCAAGGTTGAGCCGGCAGCCCCAGAACCCGCGATCAGCGTGTCGCTATCTTGAGGGTTTGCTCATATTCATAACTTTTGTTCTCTTGTGCTGGAGCGTGGTGTCGGCGGCGTGTTCGTCGCCGACGCAGACAGATGGCTGGAAGGTTCTGGATGAGCGGCATACACGAAGGTCGACTCCGAGAGGTTGTGGACCGGGACGCCGGACGGCTGGAGGATGCGTCGGCGGAGGAAGTGAACGCGTGGGCGGCGGACACGTTCAGGACCTGACGGACGCCCGCCACCGCAGATAAGCCCGCCGGGAGAAGCAATGGGCCCGGCTGAGGTCGGAGAACCCGCAGGACCACCAGGCCGCCGTGGAGGCGGTCCTGGGGCGTACCGGTACCACGGGGCTCCGCGACACACCGGTGGACCAGCTCTCCGGCGGTCAGCGCCAACGCGCCTGGAACGCTCTGGCGCTGGCCCAGGACACCGGACTGCTGCTGCTCGACGAGCCCACGACCTTCCTCGACCTGCGCCACCAGCTCGACGCACTCGACCTGGTGGCCGAACTACACGCCGAGGCCGGCAACGCCATCGTCATGGTGCTGCACGACCTCGGGCAGGCGGCCCGCTACCTGCGAGCGGCGGCGGGTGAAATTCCCGCCGCCGACTCACCTGGTCGTCCTCAAGGAAGGGCGGCTGGCCGCGGCCGGAGTGCCCGCCGACGTCCTCGACGCCGACCTGGTCAAGTCCGTGTTCGACGTGGACTGCCGGGTGATCCCCGCCCCGGAGACCGGCACCCCGCTGGTCATCCCCAAAGGCACCGCGGCCCGGCACACCACCACCGCGATCCCAGCCTGCCCCGACCTGATCCTCTCCTCGAACGTCCGGCACGGGAAGGTGTACGACAAGCTCAGGGGAATCGCCCCTACGGTCTTCACCGACACCACCGGCGGCCCGTGGAAGGCGAACCTCAAGGTTCATGCCGAGGCACTCGGCATGAAGAAGCAGGCCGCCGACGCCTTGCAGTCCTACGAGACCCAGGCCAAGGCACTCGGCAAGGCAGTCAAGAAGAACTACGACGCCAAGATGTCCGCCGCCTCCGTCGTCCGCTTCGGCGCCGACCCGATGCGCCTCTACCAGAAGTCCTCGTACAGCGGTGTCGTCCTGAACGACATCGGCCTGCAACGCCCGGCCTCGCAGTCCTCCGAGGACCCGAAGGTCACGATGAAGGACGGCAGCCCGGAGTGGATCGACCAGGCCAACGCCGACCTGGTCTTCGTCACCACCGCCGACGAGCCGTCCAAGACCAAGACCAAGCAGCCGGACGTGATCTCCGACCCGGTCTGGAAGGGGTTCTCACCCATGCGCCTCTATCTGCTCGCCCTCAACCCAACCGACTCGGTCACCGAAGGCTTCCTGCCCGCCGCCCGCCGGCTGGGCCTCGACGTCACCATCCTCACCGACCTGCCCGAACCGCACCGCCGGCGCAGCCCCGACGTCGAAGTCCTCGAATGCGACGTACGCGACCACCACGCCGTCATCTCCAGGATCGCCACCCACCACCGGGCCGACGCGGTCTTCACCAACAGCGACCACCTGCAGTCCCAGACCGCCCTCGCCGCCACCTACTTCGGGCTCCCCGCCAAGGACTGGCGCGCCGCGCTGCGCACCAAGGACAAGGCGGAGATGCGCCGCCATCTCGCGGCCACCGGCGCCGACACCGTCTGGTCCGCCGAGCTCACCGCGGGCCAGGACCCCACGGACCTGCTCGCCGCGATGGTGCCCTTCCCCTGCGTCGTCAAGCCCCGCGAAGGCGTCGCCAGCGAGGACGTCGTGCGGGCCGGCAGCCCCGACGAACTGGTACTGCGCTGCAAGGAGATACAGCAACGGCGCCCCGGAGCTGCCCTGGTCGTCGAGGAGTACCTCGCGGGGGAGCTGCACACCCTGGAGACCCTCGGCGACGGCCGGATCCGCCATGTCCTGGGCGGCTTCCGCACCCAGATCTCCCCACCCCCGTACTTCATCGAGCAACGCCACACCTATGTGCCCGCGCACCCCAAGCCGGTCGTCTCCCAGGTTCTCAACCACCTCGACGCGCTGGGCGTCGGGTTCGGCGCCTGCCACACCGAGTTCGTGGTGCACGAGGGCCGGGCGCGGATCATCGAGGTGAACTACCGGGTCATCGGCGACCAGTGCGACCTCATGCTCCAACAACTCTTGGACATCCCCCTGTTCGAGCACATCCTGCGCACACACCTGGGTGAGCCGCTCCCCGCCGACCTCGGCGCCCGCGACGACGGCAGGGCCCGCATCGACCACCTGTGTGCCACGAGCGCCGGAACCCTCATCGCGGCACCCGCCGCGGCCGACCTGACCATGGACGGCGTCCACCTGACCTACCGCCCGCTGCGCGCGGTCGGTGAACGGCACGAGCTGCACCACGCCAACCGCGACTACGTCGGGGTGCTCAGGGCCACCGGCACTGACCAGGCGGCCGTGGACCGGGCCGTGTCCGCCTTCCTCGCCGACCAGCGATGGGAGTTCACCCCGTGAGGACCGTAGCCGCCACCGCCACGGCTCGTGACGCCGACGAGGCCGCCCTGGCACTGCGCGTGCTCAGTGCGATGCTGCGGGAGGACATCGTCGGCCTGCGCACCGCCGCCACCCCCGTCGAGCTGCCGGACGGCCCCTGGCTGCGACTCACCCCCGCCAGCCCGGCCGGGGCCCTGCTGCTGCCGGTGGCCGACGACGGCTTCCAGTGCGCGCAGGCCCCCCGGCTGCCGCTGCTGCGCCGCGAGGCGGACGGCACCGAACTGACCGGCGTCCAGGAGATCGTCACCGCGCTACGTGCACTTGCCGACCCCGCCGACCGCGGCGGCTTCGACGACTTCGCCGAGGAGTGCCGGCAGACCCTGGCCACCATGCGGCTGCACACCGCCACCCGCGACGAGCTGGACACCTCCCTCACCGCCCGCTACGGCACGGACCCCGGACACTGGACGGGCCTTGCCACCAGTCTCGCCCACGACGCGCTCGCAGCCCGCCTCGACCACCCCGTCTATCCGACCGCACGGGGCCGCTCCGGCCTCGATGAGTCCCAACTCCGCTCCTACGCGCCTGAGTTTCACCCCTGCTTCGCACTGCGCTGGCTCGCACTTCCCCGCGAGGCGGTTACGGTGGCCGGCGGTCCCGAGGCCCTGCCCGCGTACTGGCCCACACCTGCCGACCTCAGCCTCGGCCACCTCGACGACAGCCACCTCACGCTTCCCGTCCACCCGCTCTCGCTCGGTACTCCGCTGCGCGAGGCCCTGCGCGAGCAGGGCCTGACCGACCGCGCCGTTCTCGCCGAGCGCCCGTGGCTTGACGTCGTGCCCACCCTGTCGATGCGCACGGTCGCCCTCGCTGATGAGCCTGCGCTCCACCTCAAGGTGCCGCTCGCCACCGCCACCCTGGGCCTGCGCAACCGCCGCACCATCAAGCCCCGTACACTGCGCAACGGCGCTGTAACCCTGCGGATGCTGCAGAGTGTGATCGCGCGCGAGGGGCGGTTCGGGGACACGGTCCTGCTCGCCGACGAGAGCGTGTACGCCCACGCCGATCACGAGCTTCTCGCCGTCCTGTGCCGCAGCTACCCCACGCCGCTCGACAACGGCGCCGTCGTGCCCATGGCCGCGCTGCTCAGCCGGGCGCCCGGCGGCCGTCTCGTGATCGATCACCTCGCCGACCGGTTCTATGGGGGCGACCCGCTCGCCCTGCTCGACGCCGCTTTCACCCTGCTCTTCGACTGGCAGACCACGCTCTTCGGCTACGGCATTGCGCTGGAGTCCCACCAGCAGAACGTCTCCCTGGTGTTCCAGGACGGCGCGGACGGCCCGCAGGTGCGACTGCTCCTCAAGGACAACGACGGTCCGCGCCTGAACTTTGTCTGCCTCCGCGAGCGGCTCGGCGCCGACGCCCCCGGGGCGGAGGACTTCACCGACCCGCGGATCACCACCGGCGGGGACCGGTCCCTGACCGACCTGTTCGCCACGATCACCGTGCACCTGTGTGCGGGCGCCTACGCCTTCGGTCTCGCCGAGCACGGGCACGCCCCGCTGGAGGTGCTGCTGCGGCTCGTCCGCGACCGGCTCGCCGAGGCCGTCGAGCGGCTCGGCACCGGGCCCGGCGAGCGGGGGGCGGTGCTGCGCGACCACGTACTGGACGCGTCGGGCCTACCGGTCAAGGCGATGCTCACCGCCGGCACCCTGCTCAGCAAGGAACGCTCCGGCGCCACCGACATCAACAAGCACTACACCACCGGACCCAACTACCTCAAGCTGAAGGAACGTTCACGATGAGCACTCCCACATCGGGGGTGCCCGCCGAGGCGGAACAGTCCCCGGCGGCCCCGGCCGGCCTCGGCCGCCGCCAGGTGTACGCCGTCGCGGCCTGCTACTTCGTGGCGTCCTTCGCCGCACTCGGCCTGCCGCCGTACCTCACCGAGATCCTTCCAGAACTCGGCGACGGGAGCGCCCGCTGGGCCGGTCTGCTGTATGTCGTCCCCACCGTCTTCGGCGGACTCGGTGCCCCCCTGTGGGGCCGCCTCGCCGACCGCTACGGCCGCAAACGGCTTCTGCTGCGTGCCCAGTTGGGCCTCGCGCTCTCCTTCCTCCTCGCCGGATGGGCCGATTCACTGGCGACGTTCACCGCGGCACTGGTCCTGCAGGGCATCCTCGGCGGCACCTTCGCCGCGTCCAACGGCTACCTGGCGGCCGGCCTCCAAGGCCCGTCCCTGTCCAAGGCCCTCACCCTGATGCAGGGCAGCGCGCGGGCAGCCCTCGTCCTCGCACCCATCCTCGTCGGCGCGCTGTCGCCCTGGCTGTCCCCGCACCGCCAGTACGCGCTGCTTGCCGTGCTACCGATCGGCGCCGCTCTACTGCTGGCCACGCTACCCGAACCGAAGGCCACCGCACCCGGACCGAAGAACACCGAGGCGCGGGACACACCGGACACCACCACGTCCCCGGTCATGTCCCTGCGCGCCCTCTACGCCCTCGAATTCGGCTTCGTCTTCTCGACCGTCATCTCCTTCCCGTATCTGATCTCCCTCGTCAAAGAACAGCTTCCGGGCACCGGACCGGTGCTGGCCGCCGTCCTGTTCGCCCTGCCGCACGTCTGCTACCTGGTGGCCGCGATACCCGTGCACGCCGCCCTCCGGGGCCGGGCCAAGCTCGGCATTGCGGTCGGCTTCGTCTGCATCGCGCTGGGCCTCGCCTGGCACGGTGTGGCCGAGTCGCAGGCCGCCTTCATCGGCGCCCGGCTGCTGCTCGGCGCCGGCCTCACCCTCGGCCTGGTCGGCCGGTCCCTGCTGGCCGCCGAATGCGCCGAGGGCCGCCCGCCCAGCGGCATGTTCGGTTCCCTCGAATTCTTCTCCAAGGCCGGGGCGGTGAGCGCGGGGCTCGCCGCCGCGGCGGGTAACGCCGGGTACGGGCCCACCGCGCCCGTGCTGACCGGCACGGCGGCCGCTCTGGCCGCGGCCTGCCTGGTCGCCCTCCCCGCTCTGATCCGCCGCTCGTCCACTTCGCTCTGGAGCCGTTGATGTCGCTGCCGACCGGCACTGCCCCACTTGCCCCCCTTCCCACCTCCACCCCTCGCGTGCTGCCCACCGCCGACGAGGCCGTGGTGCATACCCTGCTGAACTGTCTGCTGCGCGAAGTGTCGGCACCCGAGCACCAGACCGCCGTGGCCGACGGCCATCTGCTGCTGCGTCTGCCCCGCCGCGGTGTGCTGCTGCGGGTCGCGCTGCGCCGGACCTCCCTGCTCGGCGCGCACCGCTTCACCGGCCCGGTGACCGAACAGCGCGACGGCGCGTGGACCGAGGTCGGCTGGCGAGCGCTCGCCGAGCACACCCGCGCCGAACTCTCGCTGCGTACGGGGGTGAGCAACGACGAGTTCCTGGAGCAGATCACCTCCAGCCACCAGGGAGTCTCTGCCGCGCTGTCGGCCCGAACCGCCCGCGCCGACGAGGCCGACCGCTATCTGGCGTCCGAGCAGTCGCTCCTGTTCGGCCACCGATTCCACCCCACACCCAAGGCCCTTACACGCGATGCCAGTTCGTGGTCTTCGTACGCGCCCGAGGCGGGGGCCACCTTCCCCCTGCGTCATCTCGCCGTCCGCGCGGAGCTGATCGCCGAGGAGTGCGCGCAGGCGGGCGCGGCCACCCCGCTGGACCGGCTGTACCCCGACGTTCCGGTCGGCTACCGGCTGCTGCCCGTGCACCCCTGGCAGTACGAGCTGCTGCACGAGCACCCTGCGCTGCGCGCGGCCATGGACCGGGGCGACATCGTCGATCTCGGTACGGGTGGGGAACCGTTCGCCGCCACTGCGTCCGTGCGCACCTTGTACGACGGCAGCACGTTCCTGAAGTTCAGCCTCAATGTTCGTATCACCAACTGTCTGCGCAAGAACGCCAGTTACGAACTGTCGGGCGCCGTAGCCCTGACCCGCCTGCTGGAACCGGCGCTGACCGACCTGGAGGCCCGCTTTCCCGGCAGCGCCATGCTCCGCGAGCCCGCTTACCGCAGCCTCGCGCTCCCCGGCCCCGACGGCGTCCCGGACCTCGCCCTGCTCGAAGGCTTCGGCGTGATCGTCCGCGAGGGCCTGGCGCAGCGGCAGCTGCCCGGGACCACCGCACTGCTCGCGGCGGCGGTCGCCGACGAGTACCCGACCGGGCCCGCCCACATCTCCCGTCTGCTCGACGGGGCGGGCCCGCAGGCCGCACTCGTCTGGTGGGCGGCCTATCTGGACCTCCTCGTCCCGCCCGTCCTCGCCGCCCACTTCGACCACGGCCTGGTACTCGAACCGCACCTCCAGAACGTCGTGGTCTGCGTCGACAGCGACGGCATGCCCGCCCAGGTCCTCTTCCGCGACCTGGAGGGCACCAAGCTCCTGCCCGAGCACCACGCCGAGACCCTCGCCTCCCTGCCCGCCGCTGTCGCCACCCCGATGACGTACGACGCGCAGCGCGGCTGGGACCGGGTCGTGTACTGCCTGTTCGTCAACCACATCGCCGAACTGGTCGCCGCCCTCGCCGACCTGCACCCGCAGACCGAGCCCGCCCTTTGGACCCAAGTCCGGCTCACCATTGAACAGTTTGCTGACCGGAACGGCTGCCCACCCTTGCTCGCCGCCCTGCTCGCGGGGGTGCCGCTGCCTGCCAAGGCCAACCTGCTCACCCGCTGGGAGCGCAAGGCCGACCGCGAGTCCGGTTACGTCCGCCTGCCCTCGCCGCTCGCCGAAGACGTCCTGTCCTCGATGGTCCGCGCCGACACCCCCTGGAGCGCCCGATGACCACCCCCACCCCCACGGTACGCGACCTCGCCCTCACCCTTGTGCCCACCGAACTCCCGGCCTACATATACGACATGGCGGGGCTGCGCGAGCACGCAGCAGCCGTACGGGCCACCTTGCCCGACCGGGTCGAGCTGTACTACGCCGCCAAGGCCAACCCCGACCCGGAGATCCTGGCCGCGCTCGCCCCGTACGTGGACGGCTACGAGGTCTCCTCCGGGGGCGAACTCGCCCATGTCCACAAGGCTGTGCCCCAGCACCCGCTGGCCTTCGGCGGCCCGGGCAAGACCACCGAGGAGATCACTGTCGCCCTGGAGACCGGCGTACAACGTTTCCATGTGGAGAGTCTCCACGAACTGCGTGTGCTGGCGGAGCTGGCCGCCCGCACTTCCCCGCCCGCTCCACTCGCGGTCCTGCTCCGCTTTAACCTCCCGCTGGCCGAGGGCTCGCTGGAGAACAGCTCGCTGGCGATGGGCGGCCGGCCCACGCCGTTCGGACTCGACCCGGGGCAGGCCGACGAGGCCGTCCGGCTGCTCACCGACGGTACATCTCCCGACCTGGAGCTGCGCGGAGTGCACGCGCACCTCGCCAGCGGACTGGAAGCCGCGGAACAACTGGCGGTGGCCGAGTCGGTGGTGGGCTGGGCGGTGGACCTGGCAGGTCGCCACGGCATCCGCATTTCCGAGGTGAACGTTGGCGGCGGCATGTCGGTCGACTACTCCGACCCGTCGCACCACTTCGACTGGACGGCGTACGGCGAGGGTCTGAGCCGCCTCACAGAGGCCCACCCGGAGTTGACGCTCCGCATCGAGCCCGGCCGCGCCCTCACGGCGTACTGCGGCTGGTACACGACTGATGTGCTCGACGTGAAACAAAGCCACGGCGAGGAGTTCGCGGTGGTCCGCGGCGGCACTCACCATCTGCGCACCCCGGCGACCAAGGAACACGACCAGCCGTGCGCGGTGCTGCCGGTGGCCGACTGGCCCAGCCCCTGGCCGCGCCCGGCAGCCCGGCAGGACCTCATCACCCTCACCGGACAGCTGTGCACCCCCAACGACGTCCTGGCCCGACAGGTCCCCGCCACGGGCCTGCGCGCGGGCGACCGGTTGGCGTTCGCGCTCGCCGGTGCATACGCCTGGAACATCTCCCACCACGACTTCCTGATGCACCCGCACCCGTCCTTCCACTACGTGGGCCGGGGCCGCTGAGGTGCTGCGACCCAACCTCGTCAAGGCGAAGCTCTCGGCGGGGAAGGAGGCCGACGGGCTCTTCTGCTCTATCCCGGAGCCCGCTCTGGTCGAGATGATCGGCTGCGCAGGATACGACTTTGCGATCCTGGACACCGAGCATCTCCTCGTGAACCCACAGCAGTTGGAGAACCTGATCCGGGCCGCCGAGGCAACTGGCCTCACCCCCTTCGTGCGCGTGCCGGAGGCCAATTCTGGGGCGGTGCTGCGGGCACTCGACGCCGGCGCGATGGGCATCGTCGTCCCGCACGTCCGCAGCCGGGCCGACATCGACGCAGCCGTCCGGGGCGCCCGCTACGCACCGGAAGGTATGCGCTCCCTGAACGGCGGGCGCGGGCCCGGCTTCGGCCGGATCGACCCGGTCACGTACATGAAGCAGGCGAACGCCGAAGTCATGGTTGTGGCGCTCATCGAGGACGCCGAAGGGGTGGCGGCGATCGACAGCATCCTGGCCGGCGGCGGCATCGACATGGTCCTGCCCGGCCCCGCCGACCTGTCGCAGTCCTACGGCGTTCCTTGGCAGCTGCGCCACCCGCTCGTCCGCGACGCCGTGCACGCAGTGCACGCCGCCTGCCACCGCCACGGCGTGCCGTTCTGCGCCATGGCCACCACCCGGGAACGCCGTGCACAGTGGCGCGCCCTCGGTGTCACTACGTTCGTCCTGGGTGAGGAACGGGATCTGGCTGCACGCGCGTTGCGAGGCCATCTGGAGGGGCATCGCGGTACTCCTGAGGCTGAAGCGAACTGACAGGGCCTCCCGCACGGCCAGGGCGACGGCGGCGACCGCCCTCCCGCCCCAACCCCGCCCGTTTTTCATCCCCTCATCACCGCCGACCTCGGCCACCGCCTCATGACCCGGCCCCGGCACGGCGCCTGGTGGTTGCCCCAGGTAGCAGTAACCGGTGCTGCTGCCTGCGGGGTGAGCAGGTGGATCAGCTGTGCGAGGAGTTCGTTTGTCCGTCGCTGCTCGGCGACCACCTGCCGCTGCTCTGCGATGAGCGCCTCGAGCCGATCGTTGGTTTCACCTTGGGCATTCTTGGCCTGCTGCAGTACGGCTTGGTCGAGCATTCCCATCGCGTTTGCCTCCTGAGTGCGGCTGTCGGAGCGGGCTGAGGGCGCTGCCGGGGGCCTATCCGAGCTTGATGGCGGCCTTCTCGTAGTCGGCTGCTTGTGCGGGGGTGAGGTAGTGGCTGACGCGGATGAGGTGGTTGCCGTGGACGTAGCCGTATTCGGCGAGGGCGGGGATGCTGCTGGTGACGGCTTGGAGGTGGTCGTGGCGGGTTTTGGCGTCGGCGGGGGTTGCGAAGGTTTCGATGCTGCCGCCGAGTTCGATGTCGTCGGGCTTGTTGCCTTCGGTGTTTGCGGCGGGGATCCGGCTGTCCGTGAACGTGATCTTCGAGGTGTATTGGTGGGGCCGGCCGAGGAGGTGGTTGCCGTCGTTTTCGGCGGTGACGGTGGTGCCGAGTTTGGCGGTGGGGATGGCGGCGGAGATGGTGGTGAAGGCACTGCCGGCGTCGGCTGCGGCCTTCGGCGCTGGTGCGGCGGCCTTGCTGCTTGAGGCTGTCCCGCCGGGGGCGGCTTTGGGGGTGCTGGTGGCGGCGCTGCAGCCTGCAAGCAGGATGACGGTGGCGGCGGCTGCGGTGGTGGTGACGGCTCCGTTCATTGGTGTCCCTAGCTTGTGGCGAAGGGGCCATCTGACCGGCTCGAGGGGGTGGGTGTGCCCGATGTTGCTGTTTCGTGACGGATGTTCTGGTTCATTCCGGTGCGAGGGCGTGTGCCGGGCGGGTGAGGCTGCCTGCGCGGAGGGCTGGATGGTGGCGCACCGTGCGTTTTCGACCACGGGAGGACTTCTGAGCTCGGGCAGCATTACGCCCCGCCAGCCCGTGGAGGGTTGGCGGGGAGGTTGCTGGCCGGTCACGCGAGTTCGGCGACTGTCTCACGGGTTACCGGCCGGGGGTGAAAGTGCGACTACTCGGAACGTTCCTGGGGCTTCCCGTTTCCGAGGATCTTCGCCTTGTTTAGAGCGATGGCATAGATTCCCCCGAGGAGGAATGTTGCCAGGTATTGCGCCCGGGTGATGTTGTCAAGTGCCCTGTTCGCCGCGATGAGTACTCCGGCCCAAAGGAGAGTGAATGCTACCTTGGCTATTTAGGTTGCCACCTTAGGCGAGGGATGCGAGGCAGCCGGTGGCGTCGGCAACGAGAATTCTGGCCGCAAGTCCTTGAGAATGTCCTTGCCGATGAAGGGGCTGGCGATTAGGGCTGCGCGTCGGGGGCCTGAATCGGCGTTTGCTGCACCGGCGCCGCTGGTCAGGATCACGGTTCCCATGAGAGCAGCTGAGAGCGCACCTGAGATGAGAGTCTTCATTTGGGTTTTCCCGGTTCAACAGTCTACTTGGAGCGGCTCTGGTCAGGCGCCGCCCGTTCTTGATCGCTTACGAGGTTACTTGTCAGATTTGTCCAGAGGAACACAGTTGAGCAAGTTTTGAGGTTGATCGACGTTTCCATTCCTGCACCGGCAAGAGATCGAGGAATTCGGCCAACTCGGGCAGACATTCAGCCACTGAATGGGCGACGGAATTGTGAAACGCTAAACAAAGTGTTGGATGCCATCGACGGCCCGCTCGGGCCACGGCCGTGGCCCGAGCGGCGAAGGGCCTCATCCGACCCGCCAACGCAGCCGACTGCCCGGCCGTCTCGCAACGGGTGGGGTCAGTTCTGTCCGTTACAGGGGCGCGCGGGGGTTGCTCGCACGCCCCCGTGGTGGGAAGTCGGGGTAAGCGGCTGCTGCTCCTGGAGCAGGTACGCAGCTACCTGTGGCCCACGGTGACGAAACTGACGCCGCTCACCAGCCCCGTCGTGGGAGGCGAGGGGCTCACGTCGGCTGGTTCCTGGGAACTCGGGCAGGGCCTGACCTCGGCAACAGGACAGCGCGTTTCCGGACTTGCCGGAAGGCTCCAGTGCCCGGGGACCGGAGACTGTGAACAGTGCCTCAAGCAGCACGGCTTCAGCGACTTCTGGGCCGAGTCCCCCCGGACCCCCCTGTGGCCGCTGCAGTGGATGGAGGCGGGCGTGTGCCTGGCGGCCGCCACGGTCCTGCTGGTCCTGTGCACCTGGTGGATCCATCGCCGCCTCACCTGAGAGGGGGCACGGCCGGACAGCTGCGCCGGTGACGGGCGGTCGTTGCCCGGCGGCCAGCGGGACCCGACAGCGCAACTCGGCCGTGGGCGGGGTCGGGCGCGCATACCAGTGGTTCGAGCCGGTGCATGACCTGCTGTCCTGGGGGCTGCCCACGGGCATTGAGGAGCGGCCTTTCCTGGGAGTGGACGAGGTGAATGCCTTCCTGCAGATGCTGGTCCCGCTAGGCAGTGTCTGATGGCCCTTGCCCGGGATGGTGGATCCTCGCTGTTCCGGGCATGAGTCGGTCATGGTGCGTCGGCATGAACTGACGAGTGCTCAGTGGGATCGCATAGCCGGGCTGCTGCCGGAGACCGGTAGTCCGGGTGGCCGGTGGGCCGACCACCGGACCGTGGTCAACGGTGTCCTTACTGGACGCGGACCGGTATTCCTTGGCGTGACCTGCCCGAACGCTACGGATCCTGTCGGACCGCCTACGAACGCCATCGTCGCTGGTCGGCCGACGGCACTTGGTCGAAGATCCTGCGGGCGTTGCAGGCTGACTCAACCGTTCCGGACGCGGACGGTTCATGGGCGGTCAACGTCGGCTCCACCACCTGCCGGGCCACCAGCCGGCCGGGGCCCGGCACTCCGCACCTGCCGACCGTCCTGAAAAAGGGGCGGGACCCGTGTGGGTGCAGATGGCCGCGAGGCCCTTGGACGCTCCCGGGGCGGACTGACCAGCAAGATCCATCTCCTGGCGGACGACTGCTGCCGCCCTCTGGTCTGGCTGACTTCGCCCGGCCAGCGCGGGGACAGCCCGATGTTCATCCCGCTCAGGCAGGCCCTGAACGTGGCCCGCACCGGGCCGGGCGACCCTGCAGCCGACTGGACCGGGCCCGCGGCGACAAGGCGTACTCCAGTCGTGCCAACCGCGTCTACCTGCGCAATCAAACTGAGCGACCCACCCGTTGCAACGCCGAGAACGCCAGCAGCCTCTTGCGGCTCGCGTGCCAGTCCCCGGAGACAGGGTGTCGGCCCCCATGGCGGGCCGACAGCTTGTCGGTGGACGAGACCGAACTGGCTCAGGTGTCCGTACGTTCCTAGGCAGGCACCCCACATCACGACGGCCCGGCCCCGGTCGCCGAGCGTCCCACGGTCTTGATCTGCCAGGAGGGGCGTATCCGCAGTTCAGTATACCCCGGTGGGTATCTCGGGTGAGGCATCTGAGATGCACACAGCGCTGCGACCCAGGATACCCTGGGGGGTATTTGACTTTTCCGTGGTGTCGACTTATGGTCGAGGACGTATATACCCATGGGGGTATCGAAAGCAAGGGATACCTCGATGCGTGAAGTAGGTCTGGACGTCTTCGCGGCCGAGCTCGCTCACGGTGCGTCCGTCATCGATGTCCGCGAGTCCGACGAGTACACGGCGGGCCACGTGCCGGGAGCGCTCAGCACTCCGCTGTCGGCGCTCGGAGCTGTCTTCGGTGAGCTGCCCGGCGACCGGCCCGTGTACGTGATCTGTGCGAGCGGCAACCGGAGCGCCTGGGCGGCTGAGCAGCTCACGGCTGTCGGTGTGGACGCCGTCTCCGTTGCGGGTGGCACCGCGGGCTGGGCCCGCACCGGGCGTCCGCTCGTGCGCGGTGCCGCCGCTCACGCCGCCTGAAACCCCAGATCCACCGGGCCCGGACCCGTCACGCCGGGCGTGCAACCGCCCCCTGCTCCACCGCTCTCGCACCCGGCTCGTGGTGCGCGTTCCTCATGAAGGGATTGCCGTGTTCTTCACCCAGTACTACCTCGACTGCCTCTCCCAGGCGTCGTACATGATCGCCGACGAGACCACCGGTCAGGCCGTGGTCGTAGACCCGCGCCGGGACGTCTCCGAGTACCTGGCCGATGCCTCCGCGCACGGGTTCACGGTGGTCGGCGTGATCAACACGCACTTCCACGCGGACTTCGTCGCCGGCCACCTGGAGATGGCGGACGAGACCGGTGCCTGGATCGGCTACGGCCGGCGGGCCGAGACCGAGTACCCGATCCGCCTGCTCGCCGAGGGTGAGCGGATCTCTCTCGGCGACGTCACCCTGGAGATCCTGGAGACGCCCGGGCACACCCCGGAGTCGATCAGCGTCCTTGTGTACGAGCGCGCCGAGGACCCCGTCCCGTACGGCGTGCTGACCGGCGACGCGCTGTTCATCGGCGACGTTGGCCGCCCCGACCTGCTCGCCTCCGTCGGCGTCACCGCCGAGGAACTGGGTGTGATGCTGCACGACAGCGTCCAGAACAAGCTGATGGGTCTGGCCGACGAGGTGCGGGTCTTCCCCGCGCACGGCGCCGGATCGGCCTGCGGCAAGAACCTCTCGACGGAGAAGCAGTCGACCATCGGCGAGCAGCGCGCCACAAACTACGCCTGCGCCCCGATGAGCCGCGAGGAGTTCGTCGCGCTCGTCACTGCCGGGCAGTCGGCCGCGCCCGGCTACTTCGCCTACGACGCCGAGCTCAACCGCAAGGACCGCGCCCGGTACGACGCCTCGGCGGCCCCTCGGCCGCTGTCGCAAGCCGAGTTCGCCGAGCTGCGGGCCGCCGGCGCGGTCGTCGTCGACACCCGCGACCCGCAGGAGTTCGCCGCCGGGCACCTGCGCGGGGCGGTGAACGTGCCCGCCGACGGGCGGTTCGCCGAGCAGGCGGGCACGGTGCTCGATCCGGCCGACGAGCTGGTCGTCGTGGCGCCGCAGAACCGGGAGGAGGAAATCGTCACCCGGCTCGCCCGGATCGGCTTCGACCGGGTCGTGGGCTACCTGCGCAACCCCGAGGACACCCTGGAGGCGTGGGCCGACGAGGTCGCCCCGGCGAGCCGGGTGACCGCCGCGCATCTGCGTGCCGCCCTCGCAGGGGACAACCCTCCCGCCGTGGTGGACGTCCGCACCTGCGGCGAACGCGAGGCCAACGGCCTCATCGACTCCGCCCTGCACATCCCCCTGAGCGAACTGCCCGCACGCAGCGGCGAGCTGCCCACCGACCAGCCGCTCGTCCTGCACTGCGCCGGCGGCCACCGCTCCTCCATCGCGGCGAGCCTGCTGCGCCACCGTGGCTTCACCGACGTCTCCGACATCCTCGGCGGGTACGCCGCCTGGGCCCTGTCTGCGGATTCGGCCGGCGCGGCCGAGCCCGCCAACGGCTGACGGTAGCGGCCCCCACCCCCTGGCCCCGTCGACCGCCGGGACCCCTGCGCCCACAAATACCCCTGTGGGTATATAGGTTCGACCGAAAAGGACCCTCATGAGCACCACCCCCTCACCCTTTCCCTCCCTCACCCCCGCCGTGCTGGCACAGCTCGTCCAGGAGGGGAGGGCGCCGCGGCTGCTCGACGTGCGCACGCCCGGTGAGTTCCGTACGACGCACATCCCGGGCTCGTACAACGTGCCCCTGGACACCTTGCGCGAGCACCGGGCCGAGCTGCTGACCCACCTCGACGAGGACGTCGTGCTCGTCTGCCGTTCCGGGGCCCGTGCCGCCCAGGCCGAGAAGGCCCTGGCCGAGGCCGGCCTGCCGAACCTCCGCGTCCTGGACGGCGGCATCGTCGCCTGGGAGGCGGCGGGCGCGCCGGTCAACCGGGGTCCCGAGCGGTGGGACATGGAGCGTCAGGTACGGCTCGTCGCCGGCTCGATCGTCCTGGCCACCGGCCTCGTCGGTGTGTTCGTGCCGGGTGCGCACCTGATCGGCACCGCCGTCGGTGCCGGCTTGACCTACGCGGCGCTCAGCAACTCCTGCATGATGGGCGTCCTGCTGTCCAAGCTGCCCTACAACCGCGGCCCGCGCCCCGACATCCGCACGGTGATCACTGAGCTGCGGAGCACACCGTGACCGCCCTGATCGTCGCCGCGTCCCTGCTCGTCGGCGTCAGCCTGGGCATCCTCGGGGGCGGCGGCTCGATCCTGACCGTCCCGATCCTGGTCTACCTGGCCGGGCAGGACACCAAGGAGGCGATCGCCACCTCGCTCTTCGTGGTCGGTGTCACCAGCCTGTCCGCGCTGGTCCCGCACGCACGCGCCCACCGGGTGCGCTGGCGGACCGGTCTGCTCTTCGGCGCCTTCAGCATGGGCGGGGCCTACGGGGGCGGGCGGCTCGCCGAGTACATTCCCGGCACGGTTCTGCTCGTCGCCTTCGCGCTGATGATGCTGGCCACGGCCGCCGCGATGCTCCGCAAGTCCCGCAGCGGCCGGAAGGAGACCCGGCCCGCACACAGTGATCTGCCCCTGAAACACATTGCGGTCGAGGGCCTCGTCGTCGGCGCGGTGACGGGCCTGGTCGGCTCCGGCGGCGGATTCCTCGTCGTTCCCGCCCTCGCGATACTCGGCGGGCTCCCGATGGGCATCGCGGTCGGCACCTCGCTCCTCGTCATCGCGATGAAGTCCTTCGCCGGACTCGCCGGGCACCTCTCCGGCGTCGAGATCGACTGGCGTCTCGCGCTGACCGTGACGGCCGCCGCGGTGGTCGGCAGCCTGGTCGGAGGCCGGCTCGCGGGCCGGATTCCCCAGGACGCGCTGCGCAGGGCGTTCGGCTGGTTCGTCGTCGT
The DNA here is from genome assembly GCF_057834465.1 of Streptomyces sp. GL_140. Taxonomy (NCBI): domain Bacteria; kingdom Bacillati; phylum Actinomycetota; class Actinomycetes; order Kitasatosporales; family Streptomycetaceae; genus Streptomyces; species Streptomyces sp. GL_140. The sequence continues at coordinate 87,360 of NZ_CM174404.1, read as the reverse complement.
CATGGGCGTCTTCGTGCTCGCACAGCAGCTCGACACCGCCGTGTGGACCCACCCGGTCGCCTGGGCGGGACTCGGGACCGCCCTGACCGCCACGGTCGCCGCCCGGCTGCGGCGGGCCTCGCGGTCAATGAACCCGCTCACAGTCCGTCCGCTCAAAGGCGTTCCAATCCGGCGGAGGGGTGCGCGGAACACACGGTAAAGTTCTGACTCATACCCCATAGGGTATTCTTGTCGGGGGGCGAAGGAGGATCTCGTGCAGGTGGACGAAGAATCGGTACGGCCTGTCCTGAACCGTCTACGACGGGCCCAGGGGCAGCTGGCAGCCGTGATCGCGATGGTCGAGGCAGGCCGCGACTGCAAGGATGTCGTGACCCAGCTCGCCGCCGTCTCACGGGCCCTGGACCGGGCCGGTTTCAAGATCGTGGCAAGCGGGATGCGGCAGTGCCTGGCCGAGGGATCCGACGCCCCTCCCATGACAGAGGAGGAGCTGGAGAAACTCTTCCTCGCCCTCGCCTGACTCTTCTCCGTCCGGTCGGCACTGCCCAGTACTGACCGGACGGTGCAGTTCCGGTGCGGCGGCCTTGCGTCCGCCGCACGGCAGACCCCGGGAAGGAACGACTCGGCTCGCGGACTTCGCCGCCGGCCACATCCCGGGGGCGACCTCCATCCCGCTCCGCGCCGAGTTCGCCACCTGGCCGGGGTGGCTGCGGCCCGACGGCATCCCACCCGGCTTCGTCACCCGCCCGGCCAGGACCGGAATGACCCGACCTGGCAGGCCCTGAAGACCGGGTACGAGCGGCCGACGGGACATCTCGACGGCGGCATGCCCGCCTGGACCGCCGGTGGCGGAGCGCAGGAACACGTCGAGCTGCTCACCGCCGACAAGATCACCACGCCCGCCGTCCTCGACATCCGCCAGCGGAGCGAACACATCCCGGGGCACATGCCCGGCGCCGTTCACATCGAACTCGGCGAACTCGCCACCCGCTTTGACGACGCCCCGAAGGGCGCCGTCGTCGCCTGCGGCCACAACGAACGTGCCATGACCGCCGCCAGCATCCTCCAGCGGGCAGGCCACACGAATCTCGCCGTCCTCGACGGCGGTCCCACCGACTCGCCCCCGTCCACTGGATGCCCGTTGAAGAAGGCAGGCGCGTGACCACCACACGAACCACCCCGGGCACCGGCGCGATACAGCTCGGGCTGCGCGCCAACCTGGCCCAGTTCACCCTGCTCGTCGCGGTCAACGCGCTGGTCGGCGGCATGCTCGGCCAGGAACGCACCGTCCTGCCGTTGCTCGCCGACGACGTCTTCCGTCTCTCCGCCTACACCTCCGCCCTCACCTACATCGTGGCGTTCGGGGCGACGAAGGCCGTCACCAACTTCTTCGCCGGCACCTGGTCGGACCGCTTCGGCCGCAAGCCGGTCCTGATCGCCGGATGGCTGATTGCCCTCCCCGTCCCGGCGATGCTCGCCTGGGGCCCCACCTGGGGCTGGATCATCGCCGCCAACATCCTCCTCGGCATCAACCAGGGCATGACCTGGTCCACCACCGTCATCATGAAGATCGACCTGGTCGGCCCCGAACGACGCGGCCTGGCCATGGGCTTCAACGAAGCCGCCGGCTACGTCGCCGTCGCGGCGACCGCCATGGCCACCGGCGCCATCGCCGACCACGCCGGACTCCGCCCCCAGCCGTTCCTCCTGGGCGCCACCTACGTGATCCTGGCCCTGGGCCTGTCCACGCTCGCCGTACGCGAGACCCGCGACCAAGCCCGCCTCGAAGCCGCCCGCCACACCGCCCGGACGGGCCGTGCCGACGACGGTGAACTGACCACCGGGCAGGTCGCACGGCTCACCAGCCTGAAGGACAGAGCCCTGTCCGCCGCCAGCCAGGCCGGAATGGTCAACAACCTCAACGACGCCCTCGCCTGGGGCATTTTCCCCCTCCTCTTCGCCGCCCATGGCCTGTCCATCGCCCAGATCGGCATCCTCGCCGCCCTCTACCCCGCCGTCTGGGGCGCCGGCCAGATGCTGACGGGCTGGTGGTCCGACCACATCGGGCGAAAACACCTCATCACCGCAGGCATGCTGCTCCAGGCCACCGCCATCGCTCTCGTCGCAGCCGGCACCACGTTCAGCGTCTGGGCCACTGCCCAAGTCCTCCTCGGCATCGGCACCGCGCTCGTGTACCCCACCCTCCTCGCCGTCATCGGCGACGTAGCCCACCCCGCCTGGCGCGCCCGCGCCGTCGGCGTCTACCGCCTGTGGCGCGACGGGGGCTTCGCCGTCGGAGCCCTCCTCGCGGGGATCCTTGCCGACGCCTACGGCCTGACCATCGCCATCTGGGCCATCGCCGCTCTCACCGCCGCCTCCGGCCTGGTGGTAGCGGTACGAATGTACGAGACGCGCCCCCACAACTGACCAGCGAGAGGCCCAGCGATCGACCGAGGGCTGCCGACCGCCTTGGCCAGGAAGGCGAGACCATGCGTTTACCGCGACGTTCCCCTTGGGCAGCACACTCGCCGGACCGGTCCGGCAGTAGGACGGGGCTCGGTGGGTACTGCTCCTCCGTGTTGATGGTGGCGTGGGTCTATGTTGCAGGCCGGTCGGCGGCGGACAGGCGGCTGAGGATCCTGAGCGCGGCAACGGTGTGCACGGCGACCAGGTCGTCCTCCGCTTCCTCCAGGGACTTCTGGGAAGGGAGGGACCCGAACGCGACGAGTCGGTTGGGCCGTGCGACCCAGCCGAGCAAAGGGACGCCGCGGTCGCTCATGTCCTGCGCCACAGCTCTGTAGAAGGACGGTTCCGTCGCGGGCGCCTCGGCTTCGCCGTGGCAGACCAGACCATGGACCGCGACGTCGTGGCGGTCGCGCAGGACGGCGGCGCTCTGCTGCGGGGTGAGCCGGGGCTGGTGAACAACCTGCCTGGAGCCGGCTTGGGCGATCCGGCGCTCGGTGCGGGGGAGATCGCCGACTCCCGCGATGGCAATGAAGTGGTCTGCCACGTCGTAGGGGTGCCACAGGTCGCTCAGGATGAAGTCCGGCAGCAGGACGATCAGGTCGAAGGCTTCACGGGCGTGGCCGACCGCATCGCGCAGGGGGGGTGAGTTCGCGGGCTGTCCTGGGCCGGCTTCAGCCGTGTACCAGGCCAGGTTCTGCACGGCCAGCCGTCCATGGCTTCCCTGGTGAGGAACAGGGGTCCAGAGGGGAACCGAGTACGGCCCGGGCGGTGAGGGGGGTTCGACGGACACCCACTTCCCCTTCACCCGCTCAAGCAACGGCATCCGCACGTCGTGTTCCCGATCGCGCAGGAGGAGAACGCGCCGGCCCAGCCGGGCCCAGGCCGCTGCAATGCCGCCGATGACGTAGACGGGGTCGTGCAGGTTGCGGGCAAGGAACTGGACCACCTGCCCGCCCGACGGGCACCCGCGGGTATGGCCGCGCAGAGCGGTTGTGTACTTGGCGCCCCAGCGGGCTCGCTGTTCAGCGGTGGACTGGGATTTCGGCATGACGTTCTCCCGCCGGCAGAGCCACGCTCTCCACCGGCACGACGACAGGCCGTTGTACGGAAGATGATGCGCGGGACTCGGAAGACTTTGACCAAGGTGCACACCTGGCAGCATGGGCCTGGGAGCGGGGGTGAACGGCGGTACGCGTCTGGCCGTGCGGACAACGTAGTGGACCGAGCCCGTCCCCGAGCCACGACGTGCCGGGTGGGGTTGCCGGCGGAGACCGGCTTCTTCGGCCGTGAGCGCCTCGCCGGGGCGCCGGATACGGACCTGGCGGGGTCGAGGGGCTGCCGTCGGCGGCCCGGGCCCGCCTGGCTGCAGCTGTCAGGTGCGGCGCTTGTGGCGTCGCTTGGCGACGGTGTTGTTGGGGCCGTAGAAGTGCATGTCGATGCCTTCTTCGTCGATGATGAAGACGGTGGTGCTCTCGAATCCGGCAGTGGCATTCTTCTGCTGCAGGATGATGCGGTTCCCGTCGCGGCGGGCTATCCCTTTGACCGGGGCGCCGTACGGGCTCTCGACGAACTCCTGGCCGAGGGTGAACTGCGACACGATGGTGCGGGCGGGGCCGGTGGTCTTGAACGTGTAGTGGTCGCCCTCCTGCATGACCATCAGGATCTGCTCGGGCGATGCCAGGTCCTTGCGGGCGTCGGGTGCGAGACCGATCGACTCGAGGTACTCCTCGTACCCTTCGCTGTCGGCCACTTCGTACGTGCCGGTGAAGTCGGCGAACGCTCCGAGTCCCATGCGGGCCCCCTCCGTCGTGATCATCATGGCTCCGGCGCCGTGGTCGGCGCCGCGTTCGTCATGATCCGGTTGTCGGCCGGGCGGGAACAGAAGGAATCGGGCCCAAGTGCGGCCGGGAGCGTACGGTTCGCCGTCATGTCGGTTGGCCCCGCCAGGACACCCCAGCCGAGCGCGCCTGCATCAACGCTCACAGCCCGGGCAGGTGGAGTGCCGCAGTTGGTACTCCTGGCCGTTCGGCCAAACGGCGTGGGGCCTGCCGTTGAACGAGGCCAGCGCGGCGTTGCTCCAGGACGTAGCGAGCTTGCCCCCCTTCTACGCGATGGACGGGAGTTCACCCCCGCCCAGCCAGCCGCACAAACGGCTTGACTCAGTGAGCTCTTTCAGCTTGGCCACCGATTCCCAATGGTGTTGTCAAGCGGCGGTGGTGACCCACTGTGGTCGGGTCATACCGCTGTCGCGCCCGCGCGGGCCGCAGCGGTCTCGAAGAGCTTGTGGTCGCGCAGGAGTGCCCAGAGCACGTTCAGGCGGCGCCGGGCGAGGGCCAGGACGGCTTGCTTGTGGGACTTTCCCTCCGCGCGTTTGCGTTGGTAGTACCGCTTAGATTCAGGGCAGCATACGGCGGCGACCTGGGCAGAGAGATAGAACATTCGCAGCAGTCGCCTGCTGTAGCGCCTGGGCCTGCGGAGGTTACCGCTGACCTTGCCCGAGTCACGGGGGACCGGGGCCAGGCCGGCCACGCCGGCGAGCCGGTCGGAGCTACCGAACACGGACAGGTCTCCACCGGTAGCGGCGATGAACTCGGCGCCCAGCGTCATGCCGATGCCGGGCATGCTGGTGATCACCTCTGCGTCGGGATGCTCCCGGAACCGGGCCTCGATCTGGGCTTCGAGCTCCGATATTTCCTCGTCGAGGGCCGTCACCGCCGCGGCCAGCGTGTGGACCATCCGCGCGCAGGTCCCTTCCCCGGGAACGACGGTGAACTGGGCCTCTCCGGCGGTCACCGCGGCCCCGGCCGTGCTCCTGGCAGCGGTGCTGGTGCGCACGCCGTGGTTCTTCAACCAGGTCGTGAGCCGCGACCGGCCGATCCTTCGCAGGGCTGCCGGGGTTTGGTAACCGGCCAGCAGAATCAGCGCGCTCTTGGAGGTGCTCAGATCGAAGGCACGCTCCAGGGCGGGGAAGTACTCCAGCAGCTGCGCGCGGAGGCGGTTGATCGCGCGAGTGCGGTCGGCCGCGAGGTCGATCCGGCGCGCGGTCAAAATCCGGAGGTCTACTGCGATCTCACCGAGCTCCTGCAGCGGCTGCAGGTCACGGCGCATGCGGGCGGTGTCGGCGATGATGAACGCGTCCTTCGCGTCCGTCTTCCCGCTGCCCCGGTAGGCCGCTGAGGCGTGGTGCACGGTCCGGCCGGGGATGTAGAGCACCTTCTGGCCGTGGTTGACCAGCAGCGCGATCCACAAGGAGGCCCCGCCGGCGTTCAGGTCGACGGCCCAGGTGACCGGGCCGCCGTCGGCTATCCCCAATACGTCACCGAGGAGTTCGAGTAGTTCAGCCTCGCTGTTCGGCACACGCCGCGACAGCAGCGTCGTCCCGTTGGCGTCGATGACCGTGCAGTGGTGCTCGGCCTTCCCCGCGTCCGTCCCGGCCCACAATTCCGGCACCGATCCTCCTCCAACGTGGTGTTGTGTCCCAGCAGACGACTTCGCCGACGCATCCATACGAGCGATTCAGTTCGCGTATCCCAATTAGCGGCCGAGTCGTCGCGGGGTGCCGGGCGGCCAATCAGTGGAAGCCACATCATCGGCTATCGGGTGACAGCCATACCCAGCACCCCTGGGTGCTCCGATCCTACGAATGACCGGAACGGCCCACGACGAACGGTATGGATCGGGTGATGCCCGTGGAGGTCGTCGCCCTCCTCGCACGCTGGGCACCCGGACTGACGGCCGCCCTGCGGGGCAGGCCGGACACGGTGAAGCCGGCATACGTCCTGGTCGACGGCACCCTCGCCGAATGCGACCGGGTCGGTGACGGACGTGCCGACTACTCCGGAAAACACCGCCGGCACGGAGTGAACCTGCAGGTCGTCATTGAACCTTCCCCTTGATCGTGGACACCTGGAGACTGGGACCCGAGGTTCCAGAGGAAGTAGCACCAGGTGGGAAGCAAGTACACGAAGCGGTACACCGAGGAGTTCAAACGGGACGCGATCGCGCTCGTCGACTCCACGGGTAAGACGGTCACCGCCGTCGCCCGGGACCTGGGCATCAGCTCGGAGTCCCTGCGCGGCTGGTACCGCCAGGCCAAGACGGACCGGGGCGAGGGACGGCCCGGTGAGCTCACCATGGCCGAGAGGGAGGAGCTCAAGCGGCTGCGCAAGCTCGCCGCCGAGCAGGCCAAGACCATCGAGGTACTGCGAAAAGCCGCGGTCTTCTTCGCGAAGGAGAGCGATCGGTGAACGACACGTACGCGTTCATCGAGGCGGAGAAGACCACCCACGGCGTCGCTTTCCTCTGCAGGCTGCTGAAGGTGGCCCGCTCCTCTTTCTACGCCTGGCTCGCCGCGGCGAAGTCCCGGGCCTCCCGCCTGGCAGCCGACGAGGCCCTGGTGCACGAGATCGCCGTCATCCACGTCGCCTCCCGCCAGACCTACGGTGTCCCGCGCATCCACGCCGAACTGCGGCGGCTGGGACGGTGCGTGAACCGCAAGCGCATCGCCCGTCTGATGCGCGAGCACGGCATCCAGGGCGCCCACCGTCGCAAGAGACGATCGCTGACCCGGCCTGACAGGAAGGCGAAGCCGGCACCGGACCTGATCAGCCGCGACTTCCACGCCGAGATCCCCGGCGCGAAGCTGGTCGGCGACATCACCGCCCTGCCCACCGGCGAGGGCTGGCTCTACCTCGCCTGCTGGCTGGACCTGGCCACCCGCGAGGTCGTCGGCTACTCCATGGCCGACCACCACCGCGCCACCCTCGTCGTCGACGCGTTGAAGATGGCTGCCGGCCGCGGCCGCCTCAGGCCCGGCTGCATAGTGCATTCGGACCGCGGTAGCGAATACACCAGCAACCAATTCCGGTGTGAAATAGCCGAGTTGGGCCTCCGCCAGAGCTGCGGACGCACCGGATCCTGCTTCGATAACGCCGCCGCGGAGAGCTTCTGGGCCCTACTCAAAGAAGAGATCGGCACTCGCGTCTGGCCCGACCGGGCCACCGCCCGTGCCGAGGTCTTCGACTTCATCGAGACCTTCTATAACCGCCGCCGGCTCCGCAAGCACAAGGTCTTCGGCTACCTCACCCCAGCCGAGACCCGACAGCGGCAACAGCACACCCTCGCCGCGTAACGAACGAGTGTCCGAGATCACGGGGAAACTTCATCATCGATCCAACGGGGAAGATCCTATGGATCTCACGAGCCCTGTCGGGCCGGACCCACGACCTCACGGCCGCGCGCCGGCACCGCATCATCGCCACCTGCATCCGCCTGGGAACAGCGGTTCTGGCCGACCTCGGCTACGTCGGGGCCGGTGGAACGTTCGCGGTTCCCCGCCGACGGCGGCCCGGCCAGTACCTCGCCGTCGGCCAACGCTCGCTCAACCGGGCCCACGCCAGACTCCGCTACCCCGTCGAACGCGGCATCGCACGACTGAAGACCTGGAAGATCTTCCGCCGGGCCCGCTGCAGCCCCAACTGGCTCACACACGCAGCCAGAGCCGTCCTCACCCTGGAGAGCTACCGCTGAAAATCCTCAGTCATTGAAACTCCCCGGCAGACGAGATGAGGTGTGAGATACCTCCCTCAACTGCCGAGGAGCCCCGTTTGTTCTGCCCGAACCCACGACCACGGGCATCACCCGATCCATACCGTTCGTCGTGGGCCGTTCCGGTCATTCGTAGGATCGGAGCACCCAGGGGTGCTGGGTATGGCTGTCACCCGATAGCCGATGATGTGGCTTCCACTGATTGGCCGCCCGGCACCCCGCGACGACTCGGCCGCTAATTGGGATACGCGAACTGAATCGCTCGTATGGATGCGTCGGCGAAGTCGTCTGCTGGGACACAACACCACGTTGGAGGAGGATCGGTGCCGGAATTGTGGGCCGGGACGGACGCGGGGAAGGCCGAGCACCACTGCACGGTCATCGACGCCAACGGGACGACGCTGCTGTCGCGGCGTGTGCCGAACAGCGAGGCTGAACTACTCGAACTCCTCGGTGACGTATTGGGGATAGCCGACGGCGGCCCGGTCACCTGGGCCGTCGACCTGAACGCCGGCGGGGCCTCCTTGTGGATCGCGCTGCTGGTCAACCACGGCCAGAAGGTGCTCTACATCCCCGGCCGGACCGTGCACCACGCCTCAGCGGCCTACCGGGGCAGCGGGAAGACGGACGCGAAGGACGCGTTCATCATCGCCGACACCGCCCGCATGCGCCGTGACCTGCAGCCGCTGCAGGAGCTCGGTGAGATCGCAGTAGACCTCCGGATTTTGACCGCGCGCCGGATCGACCTCGCGGCCGACCGCACTCGCGCGATCAACCGCCTCCGCGCGCAGCTGCTGGAGTACTTCCCCGCCCTGGAGCGTGCCTTCGATCTGAGCACCTCCAAGAGCGCGCTGATTCTGCTGGCCGGTTACCAAACCCCGGCAGCCCTGCGAAGGATCGGCCGGTCGCGGCTCACGACCTGGTTGAAGAACCACGGCGTGCGCACCAGCACCGCTGCCAGGAGCACGGCCGGGGCCGCGGTGACCGCCGGAGAGGCCCAGTTCACCGTCGTTCCCGGGGAAGGGACCTGCGCGCGGATGGTCCACACGCTGGCCGCGGCGGTGACGGCCCTCGACGAGGAAATATCGGAGCTCGAAGCCCAGATCGAGGCCCGGTTCCGGGAGCATCCCGACGCAGAGGTGATCACCAGCATGCCCGGCATCGGCATGACGCTGGGCGCCGAGTTCATCGCCGCTACCGGTGGAGACCTGTCCGTGTTCGGTAGCTCCGACCGGCTCGCCGGCGTGGCCGGCCTGGCCCCGGTCCCCCGTGACTCGGGCAAGGTCAGCGGTAACCTCCGCAGGCCCAGGCGCTACAGCAGGCGACTGCTGCGAATGTTCTATCTCTCTGCCCAGGTCGCCGCCGTATGCTGCCCTGAATCTAAGCGGTACTACCAACGCAAACGCGCGGAGGGAAAGTCCCACAAGCAAGCCGTCCTGGCCCTCGCCCGGCGCCGCCTGAACGTGCTCTGGGCACTCCTGCGCGACCACAAGCTCTTCGAGACCGCTGCGGCCCGCGCGGGCGCGACAGCGGTATGACCCGACCACAGTGGGTCACCACCGCCGCTTGACAACACCATTGGGAATCAGTGGCCGCGTTGAAAATGCTCAATGGCTCGCCCCAGTGCCGTTACGACCGAACCTCACAGTTCCGGACTCCCGAACTCTGGGACGCCTGGCCAGCCGGGCACGGCAGCGATAGTCAGCCGCTCAGGCCCATTCCTGGCTTGGGCCCACCTGCATTCTGCACACCAGTTCATGGTGATACTCAGGTTCAACCCGACCAGGAAATACGGGCGGCACCGGTCCCCCCGAACCGGCCGGGGTAGCCGCCACCGGCGCCGCCCGGGCCACCTGCGCCGCTGCCGTCGCCCAGCTGGTTGTAGGCCAGGCGGGAATCGCTGTCCGAGCACGGCTTGTAGACCGCCCCCTCGGGATAAAGACTCGCGCCCTGACCGCCGCCGCCACCGCCGCCACCGCCGCCGCCGCCCCAGGGGCCGCTGCCGTTGGCGCCGGGGTTGCCGCCGGCACCGCCCTGGCCGCCGGAGACGCCGGGGACGCCGGTGGCTCCGGCGCCGCCGTTGCCACCGCCACCGCCGTTGCTGCCGTTGCTGCCGTTGCTGCCGGCGCCGCCGCCACCGCCGGCGCTGCCGGCGGTGGTCCCCCCGCCTCCGGTGCTGGGGCCGTTGGGGCCGCCACCAGTGCCGCCACCAGTGCCGCCACCGCCGGCGGCGCCGTTGCTGCCGGAGGTGCCGTTGCTGCCGGAGGAGGCGGCGTAGGAGCCGGCGTAGCCGCCGCCGTTGCCGCCGTTGCCGCCGTTGCCGCCGACGCCGCCGCCGGGGCCGGTGTAGCCGGCGTCGCCGCCGACGCCGCCGTCGCCTCCTGCTCCGGCGATGAGGTTGAAGGCGTTGCTGTAGAAGTAGGTGCAGTCGCCTCGGGCGCCGATGTGGACGCCGCTGGGGCCTGGTGATGCGGTGGTGGTCTGTTTGATGTAGGCGCCGGGGCCGCCGTGGCCGCCGGCGCCGCCGCTGGCGTCGCCGCCGCCGCCGTCGTCGGCGCCGCCGTTGCCACCGTTGCCACCGGGTCCCCAGAGTTCGAGGGTGATCTGTTTGGCGTTGCCGGGGATGGTGAATTTGGGGTCGCCCGGGTCGGTGCACAGGGCCCCGCCACTACCCGTGGCAGTGGCCGTGCTGGGAGTGACAGCACACCAGTTGTCGTTCTCGACGAAGTAGCCACTGTCCTGGTACACGCCGTCTGGCTTCGCGGCGGTGACGACGTTTGTGGTGGCGGCCCAGGCGATGCCGTTGGTGAAGTCGGCGGTAAGACCGCTCCACGCGGTGCTGATAGGGACGGGATACTGGCTTCTGTTCCACTGGTAATTGTCGTCGGCGACCGGTACGCATTGGGAGCCATTGAAGAACCAGATTTTGTGATCATTCGGGGAGTACAGGGCGGCATCGACCGAACCGAACGCAAACACCTTCCCGTTCCCATCACCGGAGTCGTAGCCGAAGACATCCGTGATGGAGCTGGTGAAGCCCTGGGTCTTCAGCCGGCTTCCCGTGGGGTTGCTGATGGAGAAGGTGATGCAGTTCCCGCCCTGGAAGAGGTAGACGGTGCTCGCATCACCCAGGCAGAGGGCGGCGTCGACGGGCTTGCCGGCGTCCAGGAGGTTGCCAGTGCCGCCGTCGCTGAACTGGTCATACCCCCCGGTCAGGTCATGCAGCGAGTACGTGTCGGCGGGCTGATCCCCCCGCCAGGGCTTCCCGGACGCCGGGTCCCACTCATAGCGGTCACACATGACCTGTTGGCTGTGGCCCGTTCCGTACAGGCAGTACAGACTCGGCAGCCAGCGCTCGCCGCCGACGAACGGGGTATCGACAAGATGGGCGGAGAAAGCCGCCAAATAAGCTTTCATGAGCAACACTCCTTTGGTAACCGGCCCCGCTTGACCAGCGCGTCCGTGACACCCCGGGAAGAGAGGCCAAGAGACGGGGGGACAGGCGTCTCCCTCCTATCCGGGTTGTAGTCATGCCCGGGCGGCTTCCCCTCGGCACATGGGGAAGCCGTGCACTTCTCCCCGACAGACCCAGGTGAGGTGACTCCCTTCATGTCACCAGGGCCAGGACGACTCCGTTGCTCAATTGCTGGTTACACGGTGAGTTTGGCCGCCGCCCGCCCGCGGCCTCCGGCTCCGGTCCCGGTGTCCCTGCCCCGGCCAGTGAGGCGCTGGGGACGCACGTATGTCTCGAGGCCGCGGCCCTGCGCGGCGCATTGGGCAAAGCGCGACGGCGTCCACGACCGGGTCGGGACACCGGTTCTGGCCGACCCCGGCTACGTCGGGGCCGGTGGAACGTTCGCGGTTCCCCGCCGACGGCGGCCCGGCCAGTACCTCGCCGTCGGCCAACGCTCGCTCAACCGGGCCCACGCCAGACTCCGCTACCCCGTCGAACGCGGCATCGCACGACTGGAGACCTGGAAGATCTTCCGCCGGGCCCGCTGCAGCCCCAACTGGCTCACACACGCAGCCAGAGCCGTCCTCACCCTGGAGAGCTACCGCTGAAAATCCTCACTGTCTCGTCACTGCTGGCCAGGGGACGGCCTACGGATGTGTGCGCGATGCCGTCCTGGACGGCAACGTCCTCCGCATCTCGCTGGATCCCGAGGCGTGGAGAACCTTTGGCTGGAGGAGGGCGAGATCGAGGCCGTCCTGGAGGCGTCGGCCGAGGACGTGGCTCGGTTCCGCGAGATCCTTGCCCAGGTGCTGGCCTAAGGGCGGGCGGACGCCGTGCCCACGCGGTTGGCAGTCTGACGAGAGGGGTGGGGCCAGCCCAAACCGTGCCTCCCCGACTGGTGGGGCCAAACCATGCTGTCGAAGACACCCGTGCCCCAAGCCGGTCGGCCGTGGCTGAGCTTGATCTTTAACCTCGCTCGTCACCCGACCTGCTGATCTGCGGTGTTTCCCGGGACAGCGAAGGCGGCCGTTCTCCACGCTTCGAGATGTCGAGTCACGAGGTACCAGAGAACGGCCGCTGCGTATGAGTCTGTCTGCTGAGGTGTCCGGACGCGAGGCATTGGGCGTGTTGTCCCGCTTTCGTGTCGAGTTCTACGACTGCCTTTACTCCCGGGCTGACGCGCTCTTCGAGCTCGTCGACGCGGCGCTATGTGCCGACGGGCCGGTCAGGTCGCTGGTCGAGCTGACGCTGGCGGCCGAGCACCGGCGCGGACACGGAGCGATGTACGACGCCGTCAACCACGGCTGGCTGGAACCGCGCCGCCTGCGCCGGCTGGTCGCCTCCACGCCGTTGCCGAGGGCTGCCGACGGGCGGATCGTCCTCGCGGTTGATGTGAGCAACTGGCTGCGGCCCGACGCTCCCACCAGCCCGGACCTGCTGTTCTGCCACGTATACGGGCGAGGCCGCAGTGCGGACCAGATGATCCCCGGCTGGCCGTACTCCTTCGTCGCGGCCCTGGAAACGGGCCGGACCTCGTGGACCGCGGTACTGGACGCGATCCGTCTGGGCCCGGCCGACGACGCCACCGCGGTCACCGCCTCCCAGCTCCGCGACGTCATCACCCGGCTCCTGAAGGCCGGCCAGTGGAAGCCCGGCGACCAGGACATCCTCGTCGTCGTGGATGCCGGCTACGACGTCACCCGACTCGCCTACGTCCTGGCCGACCTGCCCGTCGAGCTGGTCGGCCGGCTGCGCTCGGACCGGGTCATGCTCCGCGACGCCGGCCCACGCCGCTCCACCCCACGCGGCGGGCAGCCCCGCAAGCACGGCGGCGTCATCACCTTCTCCAAACCCGACTCCTGGCACACACCCGACCACACCACCGCCAGCACCACCACCCACTACGGCGCGGCCGCAACCCTCGCCTGGGACCGCATGCACCCACGCCTGCAAGCCCGAGGCCCCTGGCTCGACCACTGCGGCGAACTCCCTCTGATCCACGGCACATTGATCCGATTGAAGGTCGAGTATCTCCCTGGTGACCGTGACCCGAAACCGGTCTGGCTGTGGTCCTCCAAGACCGGGATGACGGGCCAGGACATCGACCTGCGGTGGCAGGCATTCCTCCGGCGCTTCGACCTCGAGCACACCTTCCGCCTCTTCAAGCAGACCCTCGGGTGGACCGTCCCGAAGGTCCGCGACCCGCACACCGCCGACCTGTGGACCTGGCTGATCATCGCCGCCCACACCCAGCTCCGCCTCGCCCGCCCCCTCGCCGAGGACCTCCGCCGCCCCTGGGAACGGCCTGCGGAACCCCGCCGACTCACTCCAGCCCGAGTCCGCCGCGGGTTCCGGCACCTCCGCGCGAAGACCGCCCAGCCCGCAGGCGTGCCCCAACCGTCCCTGCCCGGCCCCGGACGCCCACCCGGATCGAAAAACCGCAGGCCAGCCCCACGACACGAGCCCGGCAAAACGGTAAAGCGAGCAGAGACACTCACCGAACACGTCCGCTTGAAAGAACAACGAGGTTAAAGATCAAGCTAAGAACCCGTTGTCTTTTCGAACGTGATCGTTGAGTTTCCGCTGGTGGGAGTGGTGGTCGGTCCGGCGAGGCAGGGATGCATCGTCCTGTTGGAGTGCTTGTGGGGGCGTGTGATGGCGTCGGTACTGGGTTTGCTGGAGGCGAAGGAGTCGGCTGCGCGGGAGGTGATCGAGCGGCTTCGGGAGGAGGCTGATCGTGTCCTGGCCGCGCTCGGTGAGGCGGAAGCCGGTCTGGAACGGCTGGTCATCGCGCGCGAGACGGTGACCGAGGTCCTGAACGGGCCTGTCGTTCAGGTGCAGGAGGCGCCCCAGGCGTGTGTGGGCGGCGGTCCGATGGGGGTCATGGTGGTGCCACGCCATCGTGAGGGGCTCTCGGCCCGCGTGCTGCCCGAGGAATACCAGCGTCTGCTTGCCGTGCTGGCGGCCGGGGCGGCCGGCGGCCCGATGCGGGCAAGGGACCTGACGGTGGCCCTGGGCCGGGAAGCGGTGCCGGCGAAGATCGAATGTGTCCGGTCGATGGCTAAGCGTCTGGTGGCCCGGGGGTGGGCAGTGGCCGAGCAGGGGCTGTTCGCCGCAGGCCCTGGTTCAGCCGCGGGGCCGGACGCCCGGTGAGTGCGGACGGCTGCGGGCGAGGCGGCGTCCCATCACCATGGTCATGGATGAGGTGACCCCCGGAATGTGGACACAGGGGTCATGCTGCGAGTGAGAGTTTAACTGTCTTGTGGTGCTGCTGTTCGAACTCCATTGGGGAGAGGTAGTCCAGCGCGCTGTGGCGTCGGCGGGCGTTGTAGTAGGTGAGCCACTGGAAGATCTCCAGCCTCGCCTGACGGAACGTCGAGAACAGCTTCCGGTGCATCGTTTCTCGTTTCAGGCCCTGCCAGAAGCTCTCGGCCAGGGCATTGTCGTAACTGGAGCCGACCCGGCCCATGCTCCTGCGGATGCCGTACCGATCGCAGACCTGGGCGAACGCGGCCGAGGTGTATTGCGATCCGCGGTCCGCGTGGAAGATCACTCCGGTGACGTCGCCGCCGCGGGTCGCGACCGCGGCCTGGAGTGCGTCGATGACGAGCTCGGCCCGCAT
Source organism: Streptomyces sp. GL_140 (assembly GCF_057834465.1). Lineage (NCBI taxonomy): Bacteria > Bacillati > Actinomycetota > Actinomycetes > Kitasatosporales > Streptomycetaceae > Streptomyces > Streptomyces sp. GL_140. The sequence goes on along the minus strand of NZ_CM174404.1, from coordinate 72,274 downwards.
GTGCGGGGCCATCGACCATCCGAGTACCCGGCGGGATCGGATGTCGATGACGCAAGCGAGGTAGAGCCATGCGGTTCCGACCTGCACGTATGTGATGTCGCCGCACCACTTCTCGTCCAGCGTGCCGGCGGTGAAGTCCCGCTGGAGCAGGTCTGGCACCGGCGGCGCCAGGCGGTCCGGGATCGTGGTGCGCTTCTTTTTCCGCAGGTGGCGGCCGACGATGCCGTGCTTGCGCATCAGCCTGGCCACGCGCTTGCGGTTGACCGTGTACCCAAAGCCCCGCAGTTGGGCATGGACTCGGAGCGCGCCGTAGTTTCCGCGGTGTTCGGCATGGATTTCGCGGATCTCGGCGACCAGGGCGTCCTCGGTTCCCTGCCGCTCGGCCCGCGCCTGGGCGCCGGCGATCCACCGGTAGTAGCCCGAGCGGGAAACTTCCAGTACCCGGCATATCCGCTTGATGCCGTACATCTCGGCGTGGGCGGAGACGAAGTCCCAAGCGGCGGTCCTCACTTCATCTCCCGCGCGAAATAGGCGGCTGCCCGTCGCAGGATCTCCCGCTCGAGCTGCCATTCCTTCTCCGCCTTGGCCAGCCTGGCGTTTTCCGCCCGCAGCCGGGCCAGCTCGGCCTCGGTGTCCTGCGACGCGCCGGAGGCGACCGGACGGTCTTCGGCGTCACGCACCCAGGTCCGCAGCGTCTCGGGGTTGACGTTCAGATCGGCCGCGACGTCCCGAAACGTCCGCCTGCCGGCCGAGGCCCGCCACAACGCGACCGCGTCGGACCGGAACTCCGCACTGTACTTCGAGGGCCTTGCCACGTGGATTTACACCTTCCAGGATCAACAAGATCCATTGTCAGGTGTGTCCACACCACGGGGATCACCTCATGGACCACATGACCATCGTCTCGTGGGTGGCGGGCAGACGTTCGTAGTCGCGGACCAGGCGCCGGCGGTGCATCAGCCAGGCCAGTGTCCGCTCGACGACCCACCGGCGGGGAAGGACAACGAACCCGGGGGCGGTATCGGTGCGTCGGACGATGGTCAGTGCGAGGCGGAGCGTTTCCCTGGCCCAGTCGACGAGCTGGCCCGCGTAGCCGCTGTCGGCCCAAACCAGCGTGATCTTCCGGTGGAGCCGGCGGAGCTGTGCGAGCGCAGGCGCGGCCGCGTCGCGGTCCTGAACGGACGCCGGCGTGACCGTCACGGCCAGCAGCATGCCCAGGCAGTCCACCACCACGTGGCGCTTGCGGCCGCCGACCTTCTTTCCCGCGTCCCAGCCGCGTGAGCCGGCACCGACGGTGTCGGCTGCCCGCAGGGACTGCGAGTCGATAATCGCGGCCGTCGGCTCCTTTTCGCGTCCCGACATTTCACGCACCCTGGCCCGGAGCCGGTGGTGGAACTCGGAGATCAGCCCCTGGCGGTGCCAGCGGCGAAAGAAGGCATAGACGGCGGTCCAGGAAGGGAAGTCGGCAGGAACGGCCCGCCACTTGATGCCGTTGTCGAGGAGGTAGCGGACCGCGTCGAGCATCTCGCGGTGGCAGTAGCCCTCCGGTTGCCCGCCCCGGCCCTCCAGCCAGGCCGGCACCGGCAGCAGCGGACGGATGACCGCCCACTCCGCGTCCGTCATGTCCGACGGATAGCGCCGCCTGCGGCCAGCGTGATCAGCGGCATTTCCATACACGTGCGCGATGCAGTCACACGATGGGGCAGCCGGGTTGGACGCGGTGAGCTCGGACGCGCAAAGCTGTGGCAACAGGGTCTCCTGGAACTGCCCGGATGGGGTCGCACCCCCGAGCTACCAAGAGGCCCTGCCTTTATGCCCGGACCACCGGAATATCACCCGGACCAGAACCTTGTTCGAACCCAAGCGCTCCCACGATCGATAGAACAACGGGTTCTGAGCTTGATCTTTAACCTCGCTCGTCACCCGACCTGCTGATCTGCGGTGTTTCCCGGGACAGCGAAGGCGGCCGTTCTCCACGCTTCGAGATGTCGAGTCACGAGGTACCAGAGAACGGCCGCTGCGTATGAGTCTGTCTGCTGAGGTGTCCGGACGCGAGGCATTGGGCGTGTTGTCCCGCTTTCGTGTCGAGTTCTACGACTGCCTTTACTCCCGGGCTGACGCGCTCTTCGAGCTCGTCGACGCGGCGCTATGTGCCGACGGGCCGGTCAGGTCGCTGGTCGAGCTGACGCTGGCGGCCGAGCACCGGCGCGGACACGGAGCGATGTACGACGCCGTCAACCACGGCTGGCTGGAACCGCGCCGCCTGCGCCGGCTGGTCGCCTCCACGCCGTTGCCGAGGGCTGCCGACGGGCGGATCGTCCTCGCGGTTGATGTGAGCAACTGGCTGCGGCCCGACGCTCCCACCAGCCCGGACCTGCTGTTCTGCCACGTATACGGGCGAGGCCGCAGTGCGGACCAGATGATCCCCGGCTGGCCGTACTCCTTCGTCGCGGCCCTGGAAACGGGCCGGACCTCGTGGACCGCGGTACTGGACGCGATCCGTCTGGGCCCGGCCGACGACGCCACCGCGGTCACCGCCTCCCAGCTCCGCGACGTCATCACCCGGCTCCTGAAGGCCGGCCAGTGGAAGCCCGGCGACCAGGACATCCTCGTCGTCGTGGATGCCGGCTACGACGTCACCCGACTCGCCTACGTCCTGGCCGACCTGCCCGTCGAGCTGGTCGGCCGGCTGCGCTCGGACCGGGTCATGCTCCGCGACGCCGGCCCACGCCGCTCCACCCCACGCGGCGGGCAGCCCCGCAAGCACGGCGGCGTCATCACCTTCTCCAAACCCGACTCCTGGCACACACCCGACCACACCACCGCCAGCACCACCACCCACTACGGCGCGGCCGCAACCCTCGCCTGGGACCGCATGCACCCACGCCTGCAAGCCCGAGGCCCCTGGCTCGACCACTGCGGCGAACTCCCTCTGATCCACGGCACATTGATCCGATTGAAGGTCGAGTATCTCCCTGGTGACCGTGACCCGAAACCGGTCTGGCTGTGGTCCTCCAAGACCGGGATGACGGGCCAGGACATCGACCTGCGGTGGCAGGCATTCCTCCGGCGCTTCGACCTCGAGCACACCTTCCGCCTCTTCAAGCAGACCCTCGGGTGGACCGTCCCGAAGGTCCGCGACCCGCACACCGCCGACCTGTGGACCTGGCTGATCATCGCCGCCCACACCCAGCTCCGCCTCGCCCGCCCCCTCGCCGAGGACCTCCGCCGCCCCTGGGAACGGCCTGCGGAACCCCGCCGACTCACTCCAGCCCGAGTCCGCCGCGGGTTCCGGCACCTCCGCGCGAAGACCGCCCAGCCCGCAGGCGTGCCCCAACCGTCCCTGCCCGGCCCCGGACGCCCACCCGGATCGAAAAACCGCAGGCCAGCCCCACGACACGAGCCCGGCAAAACGGTAAAGCGAGCAGAGACACTCACCGAACACGTCCGCTTGAAAGAACAACGAGGTTAAAGATCAAGCTGAGGCCCGTTTGCCGGCGAAGGTTTGCCTGGGTGCGAGCTGTTCGGTGCGTGTGAGCTTGACGGGGAGTCGCTGCAGAGGGCCGGTAAGGCCATCGGTGGTGGAGGTCGTGGCCGATGGGGCGCGGGTGTATGGGGCAAGGTTGTGGGGCTATCTCTGCCGGCGCAGCGCAGGGCCGGTGACCTGCGATGGGGAGGTTGGGGGAGACTATCTCTGTAGTTACTGCGGCCCTGTCTCACATTCGGTGGTGACACAGAGTGGCACGGGTCGTTGATCTGAGCGTGAAGAGTCTCAACAAGCTGGTGGCGACGGTGTTTTCGGGGATATCCCCGCTGGTCATCGAGGGTGTGGTCGACGAGGGCGAGCGCGTGGTCGTGAGGGCACGGACTCCGGGTTCGACCGCGGTCTGCCCGGTGTGCGGGGCCTTGTCGGGGCGGGTGCACGGCTATCACTGGCGGACGGTTGCTGACCTGCCGATCGACGGCCGGCGGGTCGTGGTCCGTGTCCGGGTTCGACGTCTGGTGTGTCCGACCCGCGGCTGCCGCCACACCTTTCGCGAGCAGTTGCCGGGGGTACTGGAGCGATACCAGCGGCGCACAACCCGTCTGACCAGGCAGATCAAGGCCGTCGTCAAAGAGTTAGCGGCGTGCGGGATCGCGTCTGCTGGTGATACTCACGATGGGCCTGTCGCGTCACACAGCCCTGCGCTCCCTGCTTCGCATTGCGCTGCCCACCGGGCGAGTGCCCCGCGTGATCGGTGTCGACGATTTCGCCCTGCGCCGGCGCCACCGCTACGCGACCGTGGTGATCGACGCGGAAACTCATGAGCGGATTGACGTGCTGCCCGACCGGACGGCCAGCACGCTGGAAGCATGGCTGCGCGAGCATCCGGGCGTCGAGGTCGTATGCCGCGACGGCTCCGCGACCTACGCCGAAGCCATCCGCCGTGCCCTGCCCGACGCAGTGCAGGCCAGCGACCGGTGGCCTTGTGGCACAACCTCTGCGAAACCGCCCTGAGCGAGGTCAAGGCACACAGCACCTGCTGAGCCGCCGTGCTGGACACCCCAATCCATGAAGGACCACGAGCCGAGACGACGCTCGAGCGTTGGCATCAGGTCCATGGCCTTCTCCAGCAGCATGTGAGCCTGCTCGAATGCGCCCGCCGACTGCAACTGTCCCTGAACACGGTCAAACGCCATGCCCGCGCCGACCGACCGCCGCCGGCCCCTCGACTACCGGGCGCCCGCTCCCTGTGGTGACCGCCCGGTGAAACAGACGACCCACCGACCAGTAGACGGAGAATCATGACTGACCTTGGCCTGCCCACCGTGCCCGCACAGCAGCACCGCACCGTCGGAACCGACGGCGTCGGATTCTCGGACAACGGCCACCACTTCACCGCCAACGCCGACCTGGACGTCTCCGCCGTCGCTGCGGCCGCCACCGTCCCGCTGTCCGTGATCGTCCAGGTCACCAAGCGGTGCGACTTCGACTGCACCATGTGCTCCGAGATCCTCCAGATGCCGGACCCCACCATCGAGCAGCTCGACGTCATGCGTAAGAACCTCGCGGGCGTCGGCAGGGTGTTCCTGTCCGGCGGAGAGCCGCTGATGCGACGGGACTTCGGCGACATCGTCGACATGTGGCACAAGGACGCGATCCTCGCCATTCCCACCAACGCCACGCACGGCAAGGACCACGCCCGCGCGATCGCCGGGAAGGTCGCCTACGCCAACGTGGGCTGGGAAGGCCCGCGCGCCTACTTCCAGCGGATCCGCGGCGACTACGACAAGACGATGGCCGGGACCCGCGCCCTCCTGGACGCCGGCATCCCCATCTCCATCGGGCTGGACCTCCTTGAGCAGTCGTTCCCAGGTTCCGTCGACCGACCACAACGGGTGCCGTTCATAAACGGTCTTCCACGGGCCGAACCGTTCTGGCAGGTCACGCCACTGCACTCCGGTCCGAACTTGGTGCAGAATCCCGTCGATCACCTGACGGTGATCCCGCCACCGGCCACAACGCCTGTTGCTGACCGGCAGGAACGGCCGCAGCCGTTCCCACTCGGCACAACTCAGATCACCCCGCCCCATGTCCGCATCAACAACCCGGACGCAAAGCGGTCACACGATCGGTTGCACACACCCAAGTCCAGGTCCGGCCGGCCCCGGTGGGGCGTGCTCGATCGAGACACACACCCCGCGGGTGGCGGCGCAGCAGTGATACGGAAGCTTGGCCCCGTCCACCCTCTACCAGTCCAGGTCCCCGTGGCGTCACTCTCCGAGTGTTCGCGCACAATCGATCATGTTTTCAACAAAGAGGGGAGGGACACCGCAACGAAGCATGAATTTGTACAGTTCGGGGTGGCGGTACGACTTCATGACGGCGTGGGCGTCAATCGACGAGGGATTATCATGTCGGAGATTTATAGCCCCGCATAGTGCCCCGAGGTCTGTTTTGCTGAGGTTTGCGTGACTTAGTCTCGCCCCGTCAAATCTGGCCCCGCTGAGATTTGCACCCCCAAGTTTTACGCTGTTCAGGAACGCTTCCCTGAAGTCGGCTCCGGTGCAGTCGGCACCGTCCAGTGCAGCACCAGTAAAATCGGCACGACTGAAAACCGTGTTTCTGAAACGCGCTCCTATCAGGTCGGAAACAGCCAGTGTGGCCCCAGTAAAGTCGGCTTCCGCAAGGTCGGCATCCTTGAACTGGGCGTGGAGCAGTGACGTTCCTGAAAAGTTGGCCCTGGACAGCCAGGCCCCGTAGAAACGGATGCCCTCCAGGTTTATGCCAGAGAAATCGGCATTCACCACCTCAACATAAGCGAAGTCCCGCCGCCCTTTCTTATGCTCTTCAATCACTTCCCTCGAAGTCATCCGGACGCCACGCTGCCCCGTGAATGCCACTTCCGAACCCGCCCCTCCCCGGCCCGACACAAAGAGCGAAGTGTACTCATCCCGTGGTGCCACAACGTGGGCTGCCGCCGACTTCAACGGACGAAGCTGCCCGGTCGGCATCACCCACACCACTCCGCCTCAAGCCCACGTCAACGACACAGGCGCAAGTAACCACATCATCGGCCGGACAGCTCCTGGTCGGCGAGGGCTGCCTTGACCACTGCCTCGACACGGGCACGTTGCTGTTCAGGGGTGGCCGACGTGGCGGGCCGCAGGGTGTAGACCGTTCGGCGGTGCTGTTCGGTGCTCGCGAAGACGCCGCTGGTCCATCCGCCGCTGGAGCCGGTCTTGCCCCAGACCTTGGTGCCGTTCAGCTCGATTCCCATCAGCCCGCCGGCGCTGAAGCAGGCCGCGCGCGTGGGGCAGCTGGTGTTCTCGGGGCCACTGGGTACCGCGGGCACTTCGAAGAGGTGCCGCTGCTGGGCCGGAGGGAGGAGGCGCCCATCCAGCAGGGCACGCAGGAACGCGTCGAGGTCGGCTGTTGTGGACATCAGCCCGCCCTCCGACCAGGCCCAGGCTATCGAAGGGTCCTCGGAGAGGGCGGTGCCGCGCAGGTTCAGCGGGCGCAGGATCCGCCGGTCCAGCTCGTCGGCAAAGGGGCGGCTGGTGACCTGCTCCACGAGCAGCCCGGCGACGAAGCTGTTCAGTCCGTTGTACTGCTGGACGGTTCCGGGGGCCGGAGTCCGGCCGGGTCGGGCTGCGGCGTCCGCTTCGAAGGAGGCGGCCACCACTGCGCGCGGGTCGAGCGGAACCCGGGCCGGACGGGGCAGGTCACTGGTGTGGTCCAGAAGCTGGCGCACCGTCACACCGGCATAGCCGGCCGGGACCAGCTCGGGCAGGTAACGGCGGACGGGCTCGTCGATGCCGATCCGGTGCTCGGCGACCAACTGGAGCACCAGGGCATCGGTGAAAACCTTGGTCACGCTGCCCACCGGGAAGCGTGCGCCAGCCTCCACCGGCCCGGCCGTCCCGGTGTACGGAGTGCGCATGCCCCGGCCGGCCACCCGAACCAGGGCTGCGTCCGTCACCCCGTCAGGCAGCGTGGCCAGCAACGTCCTCACCGCGGCCGCGTCCCGGGTGTCGGGAAAGTCGTGGAAAGCGAGCCCGCCGGGCGCCGCCGTGGACGTGGGGGCGCCGGCCAGACCGGCCGCGAGTGCGGCCAATGCCACGCAGGCGACGGTCAAACGGCGGGCGGCGCGGGGACGGGTGGTCATCGGTGTCTCCTGGGAACTGGGTGGGCGCTCGGATCAGCGCGGTACCCGCGCTGGACCAACCATCGCCCCGGCAGCGACCGTTGGTCGTCAGTGACCACCCTGAGCCGCCCCGGAGCTCACCCCGATCCCCCTCCGGGTCCACGCGGAGATCGGCACCGCGGACCACACATGATCCGGAAGAGGCGGCCTCAGGGCTGTCCCGTAACCGCCGCCTCACTTCCGCGTTGGTCACGGCATGGGTGGGGTGACCTCGGCGAGCGATCCGACGTGGATCGAGCCGTTCGGCGCGGTCACCTTGTCGGGGGTGTGATCGTCTGAGGGTGCGGCGAGGTGCTGTCCGTCTGCTGTTCAGGCTGTGGCGGGCAGGCCGCTGTTGCCGGTGATCTGGTTCCAGATGGTGAAGCGGATGATCATTTCGAAGCGGTGGCGGCCGGCGGTCATGAGATGCCGGTGGGGTCTGAAGTGGGTCGAGATGCCGGTGAACGCGGACAGGAAGCCTTGCGCTCCGCCGACGGTGCGGAAGCCTTTCATCGCGCGTTCGCGTTGCCGGGTGGGCTGGTGCGAGTTTCCGCCCGGTTGTTGAGCCCTTTATGGATCCTGCTGGCCAAATGTCGTGTCCTGCGGTGGGGGCGGGTGGTTGGCATGGTGGTGGCCGGTTCTGTCGTTCCCGGCTGGTGGGGTGGGAGTTATGTCGTTGCTGCCGGAGAAGTGGCCCGAGGTCCCTGAGGTGACGGTGCGGGTTGCGCGGGCGGTGGCTGGTCGTGGGGCGCCGCCGTTGGCTATGCGGGTGCGGGATGAGCTGGGTGGGCTGTTCGCTGATGCCGAGTTCGCGGGGGCGTTCGGTCTGCGGGGCCGGCGGGGCTGGTCGCCGGGGCGGCTGGCGATGGTGACGGTGCTGCAGATGGCGGAGAACCTGACCGACCGCGCCGCCGCCCACCGGGTCCGGTTCGACCTGTCGTGGAAGTACTGCCTTGGCCTGGAACTGGAGGATGTCGGCTTCGACGCCTCGGTGCTCTCGGAGTTCCGCACCCGGGTGGTCGAGCACGGCCTGGAGGAGCGGGTACTGGATCTGCTGCTGGCGGCGTTGAAGGACAAGGGCCTGGTCAAGGCCGGGGGCAGGCAGCGGACCGACTCCACCCACGTGCTGGCGGCGGTGCGGGACCTGAACCGCCTCGAGCTGTGCGGGGAGTCGGTGCGGGCCGCGCTGGAGGCGCTGTCCGCCGCGACCCCGCACTGGGTAGCGCAGGCCGTGGACGTCCGCGGGTGGAACCGCCGATACGGGCGGCGCATCGACGAGAGCTGGCGTCCCGCGAGCTCCAAGGCCAAGCGGGACGAACTCGCCCTGGACTACGGCCGTGACGCGGTGGGCCTCCTGCGGGCGGTCCACAACCCGGACTCGCCCCTGTGGCTGCGCGAGCTGCCCGCGGTCCAGGTCCTGCGCCGGATCACCGTGCAGAACTACCTGGTCACCACCGACGGCGACGGGCGGGAGGTGGTCAAACGGCGGGAGGCGGACAAGGAGGGTCTCCCGCCCGGCAGACTGCGCCTGGCCTCGCCCTACGACCTCGACGCCCGCAACGGCACCAAGAACGCCGTGCACTGGACCGGGTACAAACTGCACATCAGCGAGGTCTGCCAGCGGCCCCGGCCCAGCGCAGGGGCCCCGCGGCCGGGACGCCGGGCGCGTCCGGACATCCCGAACGTGATCACACATGTCGCGACCACGGACGCGACCGTGCCCGATGTGAAGCTGGTCGAGCCCGTCCACCGGGCCCTCGCCGACCGGGGCCTGCTGCCCGCCGAGCACTACCTCGACTCCGGCTACGCAAGCGCGGAACTCCTCGCCGGGGCCCGGACCGCCTTCGGGATCACCCTGGTCGCACCGCTTCTGGCGGGCACCTCACGCCAGGACCGCGAGAACTCCGGCTACCAGCGCGAAGCCTTCACCATCGACTGGGACGCCGAGCAGGCCACCTGCCCCCAGGGCGCCACCAGCCGGTTCTGGAGCCCGGCCCGGCAGCACGGCCGTGAAGGGATCGCGGTCCGCTTCGACGAGGCTGACTGCGGCCCCTGCCCGGTCAGAGCGGCATGCACCGACGCCACACGCCAGGGCCGCCAGCTCACCCTGCGCCCACGGGACCTGCAGGAACTGATCAACATCAACCACGCCGCCCAGCAGGACGCCGGCTGGCAGGCCACAAACGCCCTGCGCGCCGGCGTCGAGGGCATTATCCGCCAGGCCACAGCCGTCACCGGTAACCGTAAGGCCCGCTATCGCGGCCTCGCGAAGACCCACCTCGAACACGTCTACTCCGCCGTCGCCCTCAACCTCATCCGCCTCGACGCCTGGTGGAACAACCAACCCCTCGACCACACCCGCACCAGTCACCTCGCGAGACTCGACCTCACCCTCACGGCCTGACCGACCCCACATTTGGCCAGCAGGATCCCTTGTGGGAGCGGTGCTCGACCGAGGGCATCACCTCACGCAGGGCGGCCCCGTAGGACTTCAGCTTGTCCGTCACGATCACCCTCGGCACCCGGCCGGTGGTGGTGAGGAGCCGACGGAAGAAACGCCTGGCCGCAGCCTTGTCACGCCGGTTGGTAACCAGGATGTCCAGGACGTTGCCGTCGGTGTCGACGGCCCGCCACAGATACTTCCACTCGCCGTTGACCTTGACGAACACCTCGTCCAAGTGCCACTTGTCGCCCGGCCGCGGACGCCGTCGGCGCAAGGCGTTGGCATAGGCCTGGCCGAACTTCCGACACCAGCGGCGCACCGTCTCGTAGGAGACGACCACACCCCGCTCCAGTATCAGCTCCTCGACCTCGCGGAAGCTGAGGGGGAAGCGGAAGTACAGCCACACACAGTGCGAAATGATCTCCACCGGGTACCGGTGGTTGCTGTACGACGGCACCACGGACGACACGACGGGCTTCCTCCCGGACGGACAACCCGAAGATCATCCCACCCCCGCCCCGACAACGTGACAGCACCCAGCAGACCGCCTTCGCGGAGCGCGGTGAACCGGTGGAGTGGAAGGTGTACGGGCACGACTTGCCCGACCTGGGACAAGCACTGACAGCGGCGGGGTTCACCCCGGGCTGGGAGCGCTCCGTGCTGATAGCCGCTCCGCTACCCAGCGAGCAGTCCGTTGACGTGGCGGAGCCCCGGGAGGGGGTGCGTGACCTGTACCGGGTACGGGACCAGGCCGAGCGGGCCCGGGAGATCGCCGTAGGTTCCCCTGGCCCCCACGCGGCACCGTACGCGGAGATGATCGCGGACGGCTCTTCGGACGAGGGCGACGTCCTCATCGAGGTCCTGCTGAAGAACGGGATTGTCACAGACGTCGCCTGGGCGTACGGCGACGAGATCCCCTTCACCCTCATCGGTGGTTTCACCAGCGAGGATCCGGACTTCGTCAGAGCCTGCACCGACCGTTGGCGCCAAAGCGCCTGGCTCGGACACCCCTTGCTCGCCGAGGCCGCGGGCTCCCTGCGCGAGAGCCTCCTTGAGGCCGGCTTCACAGAGGCCGCCACCGTCCGCTCCTACCACTGGAGCCCGCCGGGCAGCCCCGAGACCGCCCGCCCCGCACAATTCCTCGACTGGCTCCACGACGACGGCCCACTGTGGGACCGCTTCTACGCAGACTTCGACTTCAAGCCGAGCACCACCCACCGGCCCGCAATCACCGAACCCGTTCCCTGCGCGGTCTGGAACCTGCACTCCCACCTCCGGCCCGTCCCCGACCTCCCCGCGGAACTCGACGCGATCGTCCAGCGCGGACTGCTCACCGCCACCGAGCCCGGGGAGTTCGTCCACTGGCTCGACTGGAATCACGACGGCTACCGCTACGACCCCCGCCGCACCAACGTTCCCGGACGGCCGCCCCGACCCGGCAAGGGCACTTTTCCCAACGGTGACTACTACCTCCACGTAACCGACGACCTGCGCTTGGGAACCTTCGGCCACCCGTGGGAACAGACACTGACCATCTGGGGACCGACGCTACTTGCAGCCGTCGAGGCGGACCTGACCGAACTCCTTGGAACTCCGATCAGGCACCGCGAGTGACGGTATCGGCCCTGCGTTCTGTCCCCCTTAACTCGAGATACGGGCAAAGCAACAGCCCAGGATCTCTCCCGTACGCCTGGAGGCCGTCTAGGTCGGCGCCGCTGCCGCGGGGGATGTAGACGATGAGTTCCTGACGGGCGTGGGCGGCGATCACGGTGTGCCCGCCGTCGAGATCCAGCGGAAGGGCGTCGAGGACTTCGAGCCCCCGCTGCAGGGGCGCGAGGAGGCGTCCCGGCACGATCGTTGAGTCGACCGCGACGACCCAGTCGAGATCCCTGTCGCCGTCCGTCTGGGCGAGAAGGTCGGTAGACACCCGCTGCCCACGTGCCGTCGATCACCCATGGCCGTAATCGGTTGTAGACACCCTTCCACGAACCGAACTCGGAGGGCATGTCTCCCACGGAAAACCCTGCGGTACTTCCACGCGATCGCCTGGATAACCTGCCGATGATCGCGCCACCACCCGCCACGTCGTGGAGTCCGGTCCGGAAGCAGCGGCTCAATCCGCGACCACTGCACATCAGTCAACGGCATAACCGGACCAACAACCCAATAGTCCGAACGGGTCGGCCTCGGGCAGGATTGGCGCGTGATACCTCCCCGACTGCTGTGGTGCGATCCCCGGCCCATTCCCCGGTTCAACCGGCAGGAGCCGGTGACCACGATCGTTCGCGATCCCAGCTTCTACGAGCCGACTGAAAAAGATGACTGCTTTCGGTTCTGGTCCTTCTGCCAGGCGCATGACCGCCCCTACTGGCACGAGTCCTGCGGGGAAGGGCCGCACCTGATAGCCCTGCACTGCGACCAGCACGGGCCGGAGAACATGTGGCCACAGCCGAAGATGCTGATGTTCCCGGAGGGGTTCGACCCCTTGCTGAGCGACGAGCAGCTGGCCTGGGTGCAGGCCGAGTAGGACGCCGGCGACTAGTACTCCACTTTGACTTCGTAGTTCCACGTCACGTCGCGCGTGTCGCGCTACTGGGCGGTGCCCTGCCCGATCGCACGGAGGACATCGGCGAGCCAGACCAGGTGGTGGCCCACGGCCCGGTTCGGATCGGCGAGGAGGTCCTCAAGGTGCTGCCATGACTCGGAGAGCTGCCCGATTGTGATCGTTCTCGGTTCGTTGGGGACGTCGTAGAGTTCGTCGCCCGGAACGGACCAGAAGTATTCGTGTTCGAGCGCCACCGCGCTGCCGGCTGACGCTTCGATGTGTTGCATTGCCAGCTCGAAGGCGTGCCGAAGCTGGTCAAGCGGAATCCGCAGAGGTTCGCTGTCCATGTGCCTATTTTGTCGATCAGAGGCCGACGGGCCGAACCAAGGAGTTCGGCACTGCCCAGGACCAGGCCTGGAGCGAGAACGGCCACCGCGTGATCATCGGGGGTTGTGTGGACTCCTGAAGATTGTGCGGTGGCCGCGGGCCATAGCGTAGACCCTGCCCGCTGGCGGGCGATGTTCGACCAGGCTATGGCCCGGATTGCGGGCCGGTTCCGACGGGTGGAGCCGAGGGCCACTGCCCGCGCGTACCTGCTCGGGCTGCTGTCCGGTGTCCAGCGGAAGAACTGCTGGCGGCTGGCCGAACAGGCCGGTCACGCCCGCCCCGGGCCGATGCAGCGTCTGCTGCGAAGCGCCCGCTGGGACGCCGATGCCGTCCGCGACGAGGTCCGCGCCTACGCCATCGACCACCTCGGCACCGTCGGTGGGGTGCTGATCGTGGACGAAACCGGCTTCTTGAAGAAGGGCCGGTCCTCGGCGGGCGTGCAGCGGCACTACACCAGCACCGCGGGACACATCGAGAACAGCCAAGTCGGCGTCTTCCTCGCCTACGCCACCAGCCGCGGGCGGGCACTGATCGACCGTCGGCTCTACCTGCCCGAGCATTCCTGGTGCGGTGATACCGAGCGCCGGGATGCGGCCGGAGTGCCGGACGACGTGCAGTTCGCAACCAAACCCCGCCTGGCGTGGGAGATGATCGCCGCCGCACTGGATGCCGGGGTAAAGGCACCGTGGGTGACCGGCGACGAAGCATACGGGCAGGGCCCGCAACTTCGTGCCGCCCTGGAGGCACACGGGACGGGCTACGTCCTGGCCGTCGCCTGCTCCATCCGGGTCCGGATCAACTCCGGCCGCACCCCGATCCGCGCGGACACTGTCGCCGGCCGTCTGCCCGAGGCCGCCTGGCACCGACAGAGCGCCGGAGCTGGAGCAAAGGGCCCGCGCTACTACGACTGGGCCTGGATCGGCATCGGCACCGACGAGCACCGCCACCTGCTGATCCGCCGCAACTCCACCACGAGGGAACTCGCTTTCTACCTCTGCTGGGCCCCCACGGCATCACCCCTGGCCGAACTCGTCCGAGTGGCCGGCACCCGCTGGAGCGTCGAAGAATGTTTCCAGGCCGCCAAGGGCCAAGTCGGCCTGGACCACTACCAGGTGAGGCACTGGGACGGCTGGCACCGGCACGTCACACTCGCCATGCTCGCGCTGGCCTTCCTCGCCGCCGTCGCTGCCGACACAGCCCCCAGCCGGCCACCAGAACCGCATCACTCCACGCGCGGTAGCAACCCGATAGCCCTGACCGTCGCGGAGATCCGCCACCCGTTCGCCGCCGTCTTCAACCAACCAGTCATGTCCCCGGCCAGACTGCTGCACTAGTCGAACGGGCGCAGACGCCACCAGGCAACAGCCCGACGCAGCCACTACCGACGACGGTCAGCCGAGGACACCAGCGGATAGATCACGAACCCGCACTGGAGTACTAGCCCCGCCGTTTCACTTGGTGTGGGGCCGATTCCTGTGCGATAGGTGCTGTCACGCGCCGGGTGGGGGTGGGATGATCTTCGGGTTGCCTGTCCGGGGAGGGATCCGTCCGTGTCGTCCGGGGTGCCGTCGTACCGGAACCATCGGTATCCGGTGGAGGTGATCTCGCACTGTGTGGCTGTACTTCCGTTTCCGCTCAGTTTCCGTGAGGTCGAGGAGCTGATGCTCGAGCGCGGAGTGATCGTCTCCTACGGGACCGTCCGCGGATGGTGTCTGAAGTTCGGTCAGGCCTACGCCAACGCGTTAGGACAACTGAAGCCGCAAACGAGCCCTCCCAGGGCAGACTTTGGGGGCGACACACTGGCCGGTCCCCGCGCGTTCAGGCGCCCCGCCAACGATTCCACAGGTGTCCGGCGTCGACCGCGAGTGAGCCCACTTCGGGCTGAGCGGCCTCTGGCTCCGCGGGGTGGCCGCGAGGACTTGGCTCGTCTTGGGTACTGCCCGCCGCCACATGCCGCTGCTGGCCTCCGGCTGCGACATGGACGTCACCCGCGTGCGATCTCGCAGGACCGGGGCCCCGGTGATCCTGCCGGGCGACGGACCGGCCGCTGAAGCGCCGCCCGCAGCAGTCCGGGCCCGGCCTCAGCCACCGCGGCGAGAAGAACCTGAGTAGCAGCAGGGGGCAATGGCGGGGCACCACAGCGCACAAGGGGCCATGCCTGCGCATCACATGCCGGGCAGCCGATCGCGCGCGTCGCCGCCGAGGCCGGCCGCTTCCGCCGCTGGTTGGTGAAGCGGCCTGGTGCGCAACGGCGCCGAGCTGATGACACTGGCGCATCTGATCTGTGTGCCGGAGTTGTACTGGCAGTGGAGTGCCTGACCGGGAATCCCGTACGTAGTTCCGGCCGGCTGTCGCGCGATGGCCCCTCGAAGGCAAGCGCCGCGCGCATGGACAGCCGCTGTGCCGAGCAGATCATCACGCCGTGCCGGCGTCGTGGTCTGTTCCCTGGACTGGGCGCGTACTCGTCGAACGGCCAGCTGGCCCCATGTATTGCGCCGTGTGCGGCGCGGACGTGTCATGTGCCGGTGCCTTCGGGTGCTGGTTCGGGTGGGTCGGTCTCCAGTCGGTAGCCGTGGCCGCGCAGGGTGGTGATCGGGGGCAGGTTCACGGGTGTGGGTGAGGTGGCGGCGGCTTCTGAGGTGACCCCGTGATTGACTCTGCTGGTCTATTCACGGTGTCGTGAGTGAGTGGCGGAGTGTGGTGAGGCGGGAGGTCCAGCTGCCGCCGTGAGGGGTGTCGGTGAGCCAGGCGTCGATGCGTACGAGGTTGAGGGCCATCGCGGTGAGGACGTGTTGCAGGTGGGTCTTGGCGAGGCCTTTGTAGCGGGCGTGGTGGACGTCGCAGCGTCTGGATGCCTGGGACATGGTGCCTTCGATGCCCGAGCGCAGGGCGTACTGCTCGCGCCAGGCGTCGGAGGTCTGCTCGACGCGTAGGCGCCGCTGGGTCTCGAACTGCCGCTGGGGGCGGAAGGTCAGGGAGCGGGCGTTGACCTTCGAGCGGGTGCAGTCCGGGAGGCGGAAGGTGACCTGGATGGTCGCCAGCCCGTCGGCGCTCATCGAATCACGCCAGTTTCGGCTGACCGCGCCGGTCGGGCAGGTGACATGGCGCTGGTCGAAGTCGATGTTGTCAGGTCGTAGGCGTCCGGGTCGCGGGTCTGCCAGGAGAAGTCCGGGGGCAGGGGGCCAACGAGGTCGATGCCGTGGCCATTGGCAGCGTCCAGGATGTGGTCGACGCTGACGTAGGCAGCGTCCACCAGTTCCCGGTCCGCCAGCAGGTCGGCCGCAGCGAGATCGGTGTGGCGTCCGGTGACCGTCTCGATATCGTTCAAGGTGGTCGTGCTGGTAGCGACGTGCACGATGACGTGCGGCCGGTCAGGTTCGCGGACCTCGGTGAAATGACCTTTGTAACCGCGCCAGCCCATGCCGCGCTTGATGCCGTAACGGGCATCAGTGTCGTAGGGGCTGCCGATCGCGGTCCCGCCGGGTGGCAGGTCGTCCTTCCCGCGCCAGTGATGCCCACCCTGGTCGCGGTGGTGCTGCTGGACCCAGACCTTCCGCAGGACCCGCAGCGCGGGAAGTTCCCGCAAATGGCAGCCAGCCCAGCGCGGGCGGTCTCGGACTGGGGCAGCCGGGAGTCGTCCGCACGCTGGGCAGAGCGCTCCCACCAGGCAAGCGGGGTGTGTTCCAGCAGCCAGACCGGGTCTGCGACAGCCAGCACCTCCAGGGCTGCCCGCAGCGTCTCCATCGCCAGTTCCAGACGGTTCAGCATCCGGATCGCGGCGTGCACGTGGGTGGCGTCGGTAGGCTGCCGCCCTCCGCGCTCCAGGTGCTGGAGCATCAGGGTCAGCAGCCGGTCAGCCTGGCCCTCGCCGGCCAAGCGGGTACGGAACTCGCTGAGCACCGAGGCATCGAAGCCCGGATCCTCCAAGGCCAGCCCCAGCATGAACTTCCAGTCCACCCGCCCCCGGACCGCGTCCGCGGCCTGGCGGTCCGTCAGCCCCTCGGCGAACTGCAGCACCGAGACCATGGCCAACCTGGCCGGCGACGTCGAGGGATGCCCCCGAACCGCGAACAGATCAGCGAACTGCTCATCGGCGAAAAGCTCGCCCAGCACGTCACGGATCCGGATCGCCAGCGAGCCCTTCGGGAACGCCGCCCGCGCGACCCGCTCCGTCATCACCGGAACCTTTAAGCCGTACCTGGGCCACAAGGACATCACGGACCACCCCACCAAACCCCCGCAAACATCAACATCCTCCCACCGTCCCACCCAGAGAAGATCACGACAGACGAATCGTGAAATGGCCAGCAGAGTCACGAAGGGAGTCACCTCACCAGCACACCGGCCCCCAGCGCCAGCGCGTCCGCACCGCGCTCCATCCGGGACTCCACGGGTTTGGGACCGAGACCACCACGGCTCACGGGTCATCAGGCCGTACTGGACAGCCGAGATCAGGACCGCGTGCATGCCGCGGCGCACCGGGGCGGATCCTTCTATGAGGCGAAGCCCAGTTGAGCGACCTTGACGCCGACCAGCGCCACGGCCCCCAGCAGATAGACCCGCAGCAAGGTGAGGGCCAGACGCCGCCCCTGGGACAGCGCCGGCGCGGGCAGGGCGGCGAGCTCCGGCCTGCGCCACTCGGCGGCGGTCACGGGGGAGGGCGCCGTGCGGGGCGGCCTCCGGCGGCGGGAAAGGAGGTACCAGCCGCCCGCGAGTGTTCCCAGTACGGACGCGGCCACGAGGATCTGGATGATCTGCCGGGCCGAGAGGCCCGGGAAGGCGATCGAGGCCGTCAGGATGGCGGAGAGCGCGCCCAGGATGGCGATCGCGGTGACGGCGAGAGCGTTCTGGACGCGGGTGTTCACCCAAGGGCCCAGCAGGTGACGGTCATTGCAGAGCAGCAGCAGGAAAACCGTCACCGAGGGCAGCAGCACACCGGCCAGGGCCTGGCTCCCCTCGGTGATCAGCCCCAGGGGAGCGCCCGGGGCCAGGACGACCAGGGCCGAGACCAGCACCAGTGCGGCCGTCACGACGTGGAAGCCGCGCGCCTTGCGTACTCCGTCGTGCAGGGAATGCTCCCAGCCGAATACGTCGGCCAGGGTGTAGGAGGTGGACAGCGAGACCGCCGACGCCCCGATGACCGACCCGGCCAGGAGCGCGACGGCGAAGAGTACGCCTGCCACTCGCCCCGCGTACCGCTCCAGGCCCACGGCGGCGCCGCCCGCGTCGCTGAAGCCCCCGGAGCCCGGGTGGCCCGCGAAGGCCTGGGCCGTGCAGCCGATGATCAGGACCGCGCCCAGAGTCGTCAGTACGAGGCCGAGCCAGATGTCGGCCTTGCCGTAGCGCAGGAAGTGGTGGGTGATGCGCTTGTCGACCACGTAGGACTGCTGGAAGAACACCTGCCACGGAGTGACGGCTGCGCCGATGATGCTGACGGTCAGCAGCAGTACGTCCGAGGTCCCGGCCCCGCCCGGCAGCCCCGGGAGGAAGAAGTCGCCCGCCATTCGCGACGGCTGAGGGTGGGCCAGGAGATAGACCGGGACCAGCAGGAGCGAGGCTCCGCACAGCACCAGGGCGACCCGTTCGAAGCGCTGGAAGCTGCCGGTGGAGGCCGCGGCGACGACCGCCACGGCGGCTACCGCCACACTCGCAGGGCGGGGCAGGCCGAGGTAACTCACCGCGAGCGAGACGCCGATGAACTCGACGACGACCGTCAACGCGTTCACCAGCAGCAGGTCGGCGACGCAGAAGGCGCTCCAGAACCGGCCGAAGCGCCGTCGGACGAGGCGTGCGTGCCCGGCGCCGGTCACCGCGCCCAGCCGCACCGCCATCTCCTGGTTGACGTAGAGCACGGGCACCAGCAGCGCCAGCGTCCACAGCAGCCGCGTGCCGTAGTTCTGGCCGGCCTGGGTGTACGTGCTGAAAGCCGCCGAGTCGTTGGCCATGGCGATGAGCCCAGGCCCCAGTACGGCCAGGAGGATCCGCAGGACTCCCCACCACCGGGGAGCCGGGCCGGGCCGGCCGAAGTGCGGCACGGTTCCCAAGGCCCCGCGTATCTCGCCGTGCCGGGGAGCTGGTTCTGCTGGTTCTCGGGGTGCTGAAGCCGAATGGTCAAGAATGCGGTCCGACATGGCCGACCTCCGTTGGACTGCAGGGGAGGGGGAGTGTGCTGACGCGCGTACAGAAGGCCCAGCGGGAATGGATGACCAAACGCGAAACATCCCCGGCAAGATGGAATGATCCGCACCCTAGGCATCACTCAATGAGTTGCGCAAGTAATGAATTGAGAGGCGTGGAGGGCCGTTTATTCGGCCGCGTGTTCATGGGAACTCCGTGCGAAATCGCCGCTCACCGCGCGTCGCAGGAGTCCCCTGCGACCACTCCGGGCCCCGCGCTCCGTAGCGGTCCGGCGAGGGGGCGGCAAGTGGTGCCGTGGTGCGGGCGGGGTCGCGTCGTGCGCGGAGATGCCTCCGGGCGCCCTCGGGGTGCGCCCCGGGCGTACGGGTGGCACCCGCCTGACGGTGCATCGGTGCAGGTCAAGGCTTCGCCAAATACTTGCGTGATCGCGCAAGTGTCGTTCTATGATGCAGTGGTTTGCAGGAGGCACCTCGTTCGGTGAGGCGTCTGCACGGACACAGGCCACTGACCCCACGACGTCGAGAGACGCCCAGGGTCAGGACAGGTCTCCCCGACCTAAGGGGTGACCCCAAGTGGCTGCCCCGGACCCGGGGGTTACGCCGTGCAGTGCCAAAGCTCTGACGAGTTGGGGTGAGCCGGCCGCGGAGCGCGGCCGGACCGCTCCTTGCCGAGTCTATGTGGCGCCGACCGGGCGCCCTTGGCTGGAAGGAGGCGAGAGGCATGGACCGCGGTTGCAGTAGTCCGGGCCATCAACAGCCCTTCCCTCGCACGCCGTCACCTTTCCGCGGCGCGCGGTAGCCCACCTCAACTCCGGCGTACGCGCGCCGCCTTCGCACCCGTGCGGCCCAATGCCGCCCCGGGCCGTCGGCTTGCGTGCTCGCTGGTGGCTGGGTGCCGCGCGCCCCCAATACCTTCCCCCGCACAGGGGTTTGGGAGGCTCGTCATGACCAATGCAGCACTCGATCCGACTCGGACTCCGATCCCTCCGACCGCGCCGGTACCCGCTCCCGCGGCCGTACCGGCACCGCGGGCCGCCGTACTCGACGACGCGCACATCGGTGACATACGCGGCGCCCTCGGCACGATCACGCTGGACGACCACGGCGAGCGCCGGGGTATGACCGCCAAGCTCAAGACGCTACTGGCGATCGTCGGCCCGGGCCTGATCGTGATGGTCGGCGACAATGACGCCGGGGCCTTCGCCACGTACGGGCAGGCCGGCCAGAACTACGGGACCAGCCTGCTGTGGACCCTGCTCCTGCTGATCCCGGTCCTGTACGTCAACCAGGAGATGGTGCTGCGGCTGGGTGCCGTGACGGGAGTAGGGCACGCCCGGCTGATCCTGGAACGGTTCGGAAAGTTCTGGGGCGCGTTTTCGGTCATCGATCTGTTCCTGCTGAACGCGCTGACCCTGGTGACGGAGTTCATCGGCATCACCCTGGCGACGGGATACCTGGGTCTGCCCAAGGTCGCGTCGGTGGTGCTGGCCGCCGCGATCATCGTCACCTCCGCCTTCACCGGTTCCTTCCGCCGCTTCGAACGGGTCGCGGTCGTCCTCTGCGCGGGCAGCCTGCTGCTGGTCCCCGTCTACTTCATGGTCCACCCGAAGTCCTCTCAGGTGGCCCACGACTTCGTCGTACCTGTCCTTCCGGGCGGCTCCGGCGGCCCGGCCGCCGTCATGCTGCTGATCATCGGCATCGTGGGCACGACCGTGGCGCCCTGGCAACTGTTCTTCCAGCAGTCGTACGTCATCGACAAGCGCATCACCCCGCGCTTCATGAAGTAGGAGAAGGCCGACCTGTGGATCGGCATCGCGATCGTCGTCATCGGCGCGGCCGCCCTGATGGGCATCGCCGCCGAGGCCTTCGCCGGTGGCCAGGGGGCGGGCGGATTCTCGGATGCCGGAGGGCTGGCGGCCGGTATCGAGGCCCACGCCGGGAAGGTCGCGGGCGTGCTGTTCGCCGTCGCCCTGCTGGACGCCTCGATCATCGGCGCGTTCGCCGTCTCGCTGTCCACCGCCTACGCGATCGGTGACGTCGTCGGCATCAAGCACTCGCTGCACCACGGGGTCAAGGGAGCCAAGGGCTTCTACGCCGTCTACGCCGGGCTCGTCGCGGCAGCCGCCGCCATTGTCCTGATCCCCGGCTCACCCCTCGGCCTGCTCACCGCGGGCGTCCAGACCCTCGCCGGGGTCCTACTGCCGTCGGCCTCGGTGTTCCTGCTCCTGCTCTGCAACGACCGTCAGGTGCTGGGTCCTTGGGTCAACGGCCCGAAGACCAACGCATTCACTGCCGCGGTCGTCGGCGTACTCGTCACCCTCTCGGTGATCCTCACCGCGTCCGTGCTCTTCCCCGGCATCACGGCGGGCGTGATCCTCGGCATCATGGCCGCCTGCGGTGGGTGTGGAGTCCTGCTGGCCGGTTGCACCATCGCGCGCCGACGCAGCCGGTCGGGGGAGGGCCCCGTCGACCGGACGGGACGCGATGCCTGGCGGATGCCTCCGCTGGACACGCTCACCCGTCCGGCCATGGCGACGGGACGCAAGATGGGCATGGGGGCGCTGCGCGCGTACCTGCTCATCGCGATGATCCTGGTCGTCGTCAAGATCACCCAAGTGGCCCTCGGCAACTGACCCGACCCCTGGCCCACCGTCAGTTGACGCAGGGCACCCCGCCGGCCTTCACCGCCGGCCCCGAGGAGTTCTCCCCGGCCGAGGTGGAGGCCGACGCCGAGGGGGCCGGGGCCGGGTCGGCGGGGAGGCGGTAGTCGCCGCCGATCGTGACGCGGACGTGTCCGGCGGCCACGGTGGAACTCGCCTGGGCCGGTTCGGCCTTGAGGCGTCCCGCGATCTGCTGTGCGGCCTGTTCGGCTCCGCTGCCGTAGACCACGCTGGTGTGTGCCTGCGCCGCCGCGTTGCCGGTGCGACCGGCGGTGTACCCGAGCGCGGCAAGGGACTTGAGCTCGGTGTCGGCCATGCCGCTGGTGCCGTTGCCGTTGAGGACGTCGACGGTCGCCGGTGCGGCCTTGGAGTCCGGCTTGGCGTCGTCGGAACCGGACGGCGACGGCGAGGGGCTGGGGCCGAATGCCTGCTGGACGATCGACTTGATCTTCGCCGGGTCGACGAGGTTGACCTCCTCGCCCTTGCGATTGGCGAAGCCGGTGATGGGAAGGGTGTGGAACTCCACATTGCCGCCGGTCAGGTTGGGCGCCTGCTGGGCGAAGTCCAGGACGTTCCACGAGCTGTCGAGCACAACGTCCTTCTTGACCACGTCGAACAGCCCCCGCAGCTTGCCCAGATCGCCCCACACGCCCTCGCTCTTGAGCTGGTGCGTCACCGTGGAGATGAACGCCTGCTGGCGCCGGGTGCGGTCCAGGTCACCCTCGTCCAGTCCGTGCCGCTGGCGTACGAAGGCGAGTGCCTGCTTCGCGTCGAGCTTCGACACCCCGGCGGGGAAGTCGGCGCCGGAGTAGTGGTCCTTGACCGGCTTCTTGAGGCAGACGGTGATCGGCTGGAGCACCTTGGCGATGTCGTAGAAGCCGAGGAGGTTGACCTCGGCGAAGTGATCGATGGCCACGCCGGTGAACTGCTGCACGGTGGCCAGCGTCGCCTCCCGCCCCGCCTCCCGGCTCTGGCTCTCCAGCGCCGGACCCTTGACGCCCTTGCGGACGAGCTGCTCGCGCGCGGCGTCATAGGCGTAGGAGTACGCCTCCTTGATCTTGTACTCGCCCTGGGGAGAGCCGTCTCCCTTCAAGGTCTGCACGTAGTCGTCCCGCGGTATCGAGAACGCGCTGACCTTCCCGCCGTCCTTCGGTATGTGCATCAGGATCAGGGTGTTGGTGTTGTAGTAGCCGATCTCGCAGGACCCGGCGTGCAACTGGTCCTGCACGAACTCCTTGGGCAGGTCATTGCCGTCCATGTCCTTGCGGGAATCCAACCCGATCAGGAGCAGGTTCACCGAGTTGTCAAGGTGCGGTGGCGCCTGATTCCTGACCGCGTCCAACGCGCCGGACGTCGTCAGGCCGTCGGCCAGCGAACGGTACGCGAACCAGGTCACCCCGCACGCGACCATCACGATGGCCGAGGTCACCCATACCGCCGCGCGCAGCGCCTTCGCCCACCGCGCGGGACGGGTCTGCTTCCTAGCCATGGTCGGGCCTCCCGTGCCGAGGGGAACGTGCGCGTCGTGCAGCCAGTACCGCGAGGACCGCGGTCTGCGCGGCGGCCATCGCCGGGAACCCGGTCACGGCCCACCGCACCAGGTTGGTGCTCAGCGTCGCGCTGCCGGAGCCCGGGGAACCGACGCCGAGCAGCCCGGCGCCCGCCGTCACGGCGGCCACCACGAGGGCGGGCAGCGGCGCCACCCAGGACAGGGTGCCGCGCCGGGTCGCCAGCAGGGTCGCGAGCGCCGCTCCCGCAGCGGCTCCGACCGCCAGCCCCCACCCGGGGCCGTGTCCTGTCACGGCGTCCGCGCCGACCCCCAGCAGCGGCGGGACCGCGAGGGCCACCGGCACCGCGGTGGGCCCGGGTTTCCCGGCGAGGGGTGCGCCGCCCGCGCGAGGGGACCGTCGCGCGGCGCTCGCGCCGTGGCGCCCCCGCCGGGTGCTTGCCACTGCCGCCTGTTGTTCGTGCATGCGCCCGCTCTCACCAGTCCGTCCGGCGCTGCGCCGGTATCTCGCGTTCCGTCCGGCCCGCGCAACCAGGGTTCTGTGCTCGGTGAGACGCACCGTACGTACTATTGGTTGCATAGTGACGCAAGCGAGCAAGTATCTGTGGTGAGAGTCACGCGGGGCGGCGGTCCTGGGGGCCGTGGCGTGACCGGTCCGCCGGGAGGGCTAGCCTGCCACTGGTCCGCGGGCTTCGCGGGCCAGTGGGAGCTGGTGGGAAGGGAAGAGCCGGATGCCTGGGATGCCGCTCGCCGCGACCGCGGCGGGGAGCCTGCCGGAGCTGACCTGGGGGCGGTTGCTGTCCTCGTGGCAGCTGGACCTGCCCGCGCTGCTGGTGGCCGCAGTGCTCGGAGGGTTGTACGGCTGGGGCGTGCTCCGCCTCAGACGCCGGGGCGAGGCATGGCCCCCGGCCCGTACCGCTTCCTTCGCGGTGCTCGGCCTCGGCACCCTGGTCGTGGCGACGATGTCCGCGCTCGCCGTGTACGACCACGCGCTGTTCTGGCCGGCCGCGGTCCAGAACGTACTCCTCGACCTGATTGCACCGCTCGGACTGGCGCTGGGCGACCCGCTGCAACTGGCCCTCCGCGCCCTGCCCGAGCACGGCGTGGCTCGCGTCCGGCGGGTCATGAGCGGCCGCCTGGTCCGGCTGCTCACCTTCCCGCTCGTCAGCACGGCGCTGGTGCTCACGACCGAGCTGACCGTGTACTTCACCCCGTACTTCGAGACCGCCCTGGCCCACAACTGGCTGCACGAACTGCTCTACCTGCACCTGCTGGTCGCAGGCCTCCTGTTCGTCCTGCCCGTCCTCACCCGCGAGGAAGCGCTGCCCTCCTGGTGCACCCACCCCGTGCGGGCGGGGCTGATCTTCCTCGACGGGATCGTCGACGCCGTGCCGGGTATCGCCGTCATGACTCACGGAACCCTGATCGCCGGCGCCTGGTACGTGCACCATGCACCGTCCTGGGCGCCGGACATCCAGCACGACCAGCAGCTCGGCGGCGGTGCGATGATCGGCATCGCCGAGCTCGTCACGGTGCCATTCCTGCTCGTGATCCTGGTGCAGTGGTTCCGCACCGAACGCGCCCAGGCCGGGGTGCTGGACCGTCGCCTGGAGACCGAACTGGTCCCCGCGGCCGCCGTGCCGGGGCAGGAGCGGAACCCGGACCTGGTACGCCCTTGGTGGGAGACCGAAGGCGGCGAGGTCGCCGAGCGCATCCGGCAGCGGCGGCCCTAGGGCCTGTGTGATGTCGTGATCAACTGCTGGGTTCTGGCCTGTTTGAGGGGTGGAATCAGGTAGGACTGGGGTTGTGACGCGTAGGCAACTCACCCATGCCCAGTGGAAGTTCATCGAGCCGTATCTGCCGATCGGTAGGTACGGGCCGTATCCGGAGCGGTTGCGGGAGCAGTTCGAGGGTGTGATCTGGCGGTTCCGTTCCAGTGGGCAGTGGCGGGAGATGCCTGCCGAGTTCGGCCCCTGGGCCACTGTCTACGGGCGCTTCCGCGTGTGGCGGGACGCCGGGGTGTTCACGGCCCTGCTGGAAGGCCTGATCGCCGAGGGTGCCCGGGTGGGCAGGACGGACTTGTCGCTGGTCAGCGTGGACTCCACTACGGTCCGCGCCCACCACGACGCCGCAGGGCTCCGCGTCAGCAAGCACCTCATGTCGGCCCTGGAAGACGCCGTGCAGGAGCAGGAGACGGCCCGGCAAAAGGGGGCGGCACGGAGGAACAGAACGGACAGGACGGACGCCGGCGGATCCGGCGCAGACACAGGCTCCGACTGAAGGAAGCCCTGCTCGGCAGGTCCCGCGGCGGCCTCACCAGCAAGATTCATCTCGCCGCGGACCGCAGGTGCCGTCCGCTCGCGCTGGTCCTGACCGCCGGGCAGGCCGGGGACAGTCCGCAGTTCGTCCCCGTACTCGCGAAGGTCAGAGTCCGCCTGCCGGTCGGCCGCCCCCGCACGACACCTGGTGCGGTCGCCGCGGACAAGGCGTACTCGTCCCGTGGCAATCGCGCCTACCTGCGCAAACGCGGAATCAAGGCCGTCATCCCGGAGAAACGAGACCAGGCCGCCAACCGCAAGAAGAAGGGCTGCCGGGGCGGCCGGCCCGTCGTCCACGATGCCGACCTCTACAAGGAACGGAACACCGTCGAACGCCTGATCAACAAGCTGAAAGCCTGGCGAGGGATCGCCACCCGCTACGACAAATCCCCAGACAGCTACCTCGCCGGCCTCCACCTCCGCGCCGCCATGATCTGGATCGACGACCTCCTCAAAGCCGCCAACTGATCACGACATCACACAGGCCCTAGGTCGTGCTGTCACGTCCGGCCTGACCCCTGCGCCACCCGTCGTTTCCGGAAGAAGACCGAATGATTCGTCCCAGATGTTCCTGGGGCGAATCGGGATGAGCGGGGACCGGTTGGTGGGGCACCTAGACTGGCCCGGTTCGACGATGCGGCAGGGACGGGACGGGAGGGCGATGGTGGAGAAGGATCTCGATGGGTTCGCGGAACCCTCGGCGGAGGTACTGGCTCAGGCCGCCGCCGCGTTCGGGCTGCTGTCCTCGACGGCCCGGCTGCACATCGTCTGGGCGCTGGCTCAGGGCGAGAACGACGTGACGCACCTCGCGACACGTGTGGGCGGTGCGCTGCCCGCTGTCAGCCAGCACCTGACGAAGCTGAAACTGGCCGGGCTCGTCCGCTCCCGGAGGGAGGGCCGGCGGCAGGTCTACTTCGTCGACGACCCCGATGTCGTCACCGTGGTGAGGCTCATGGTCGGACAGCTGAGCGACCGGGCCGCGAGCGGGACGACGGGCCACCTCCGTGGCCTCGGCGCCTGAGCACACGTCCTTCCCCGTCAGCTCGGCCGTCGGCGCGGGTACAGGACCGCAGGAGTACGGGCCGACGGGCGCGCCAGCGGCGGATGAGCCCGGGCCGTGGTCGCTCACGACCATGCAGGCGCTGCGCCTGCTGGGCAGCGGACCCCGCGGGCTGACCGAGGCGCAGGCGGAGGAACGCCTGGGCCGGTTCGGCGAGAACGTGATGCCGGGCCGGCGAACCGCCGCCTGGCCGGTGCTCGTCGGCCGCGGCCTGCGCGATCCCTTCACCGCGGTGCTGCTCTGCCTCGGCCTGGTGTCGGCCGTGGTCGCATCCTGGGGCACGGCCTGCGTGATCCTGACGCTGGTCACTGTCAGCTGTGTGCTGCGCGCCACCGGGGAGCGCCGTGCGGACCGGTCGCTGGCGGGACTGCGCGAACTGATCGCCGCCACCGCGACGGTGCTGCGCCGGGCCGACGACGATGCCGCGACGGTGGCCCGGGAGATACCGGTCGATCAGCTCGTGCCGGGCGACGTGATCCGCCTGGGAACCGGTGATCTCGTACCGGCCGACGTACGGCTGCTGCGGGCGAGCGGGCTGAGCGTGCACCAGGCGGCCCTGACCGGCGAGGCCGCGCCCGTCGCCAAGTACCCGGTCGACGTTCCCGGTCCGCCGGAGCGCGGCCTCTTCGGGCAGCCGCACCTGTGCTTCCAGGGCAGCAGTGTGGAGTCCGGCAGCGGCACGGGCGTCGTCGTATCCGCCGGGGCGCGTACGCGCTTCGCGACCCTCGACGTCGGCCGGGGCGCGCGCGAGGACAGCTCCTTCGACCGATCGGTGTCCGGGATCGCCTGGGCGCTCATCCGGTTCATGCTGCTGACGCCGCCGCTGGTGCTCATGGCCAATGCGGCGCTGCGCGGCCGGGGTCTGGAGACGGTGCCGTTCGCCGTGGCCGTGGCGGTGGCCCTGACTCCGGAGATGCTGCCCGTCATCGTCACCACCTGTCTGGCGCGCGGCGCATCCCTCCTCGCCCGATCGCACGACGTGATCGTCAAACGGCTGCCCGCACTCCACGATCTCGGAGCGGTCGACGTGCTGTGCCTGGACAAGACGGGCACGCTCACGGAGGGAGAGCCGGTCCTCGACCGCGCCGTGGACACGGCGGGCCTGGACGATCCACTGGTACTGCACTGGGCGTCGGTGAACGCCTTGTGGACCCTCCAGCTCGCGGAACTGCCCGCCCCCGACGCCCTCGACGAGGCGATCCTGGCCGAAGCCGAAGAGGACGCCGTACTGCGGTACGAGGGCGTGGAGGTCATGCCCTTCGATCCGCTACGGCGCCTGTCCGCCGCCGTCGTCCAAGGTCCCGGCCGGTTCGGCGCCCACACCCTGGTGGTCAAGGGGGCACCCGAGGCGGTCCTGAGGCGTTGCGCACTCGACGATGCCGGGCGGGAGGAAATGCTGGACCTCGTCGGCCGGGAGGCGGACCGGGGACTGCGGCTGCTCGCGGTGGCCGTCACCGAACGGCCGGGAGGCCTGCGCAGGCCATCGGTCGACGCCGACGGCCTGACCTTGCTGGGCTTCGTCACCTTCCGCGAAGCCCTCACCCGGACCGCCGCCGAAGCCCTCGACGTGCTCGCCGGCCGGGGAGTCGCGTGCAAGGTCCTCACCGGGGACCACCCGGGCACCGCGGCCCGTGCCTGCCGTGACCTGGGCTTCGATCCCGGGGAGGTGCTCGTGGCCGACAGCATCGATGCGCTTTCGGACGCCGAAGTCGCTGCCGTGGCCGAGCGCACCCGCGTCATCGCGCGCTGCACCCCCGCGCACAAGGCGCGGATCGTCACCGCGCTGCGCCGTGCCGGTCACACCACCGGATTCCTCGGTGACGGTGTCAACGACCTGCCCGCGCTGTGGGCCGCCGACGTGGGTGTCTGTCCGCGGGACGCCGCGGCCGTCGTGCGCGAGAGCGCCGACGTGGTGCTCGCCGGCAAGGACCTGACAGCTCTTGGAGAGGCGATCGCCCAAGGCCGCCATTCCAGCAGCAACATCGTCTCCTACCTCCGGATCACGCTGTCCTCCAACGTCGGCAACGTCATCGCGATGCTCACCGCCGGCCTGCTGCTGCCGTTCCTGCCCATGCTCCCGGCACAGGTCCTGGTGCAGAACCTGTGCTTCGACGCCGCCCAGCTGGCCTTCGCCTACGACGCGCCCGCCAAGGGCCTGCTGGCCCGGCCCACCGCCCTGCGTCCCCGTGGCCTCCTGCGCTTCATCACCGCCTTCGGGGTGCTCAACGCCGTCGCGGACCTTGCCACTTTCACGGTCCTCGGCCTGGTGCTGCACAGTCAGCTCGGCAACTGGGACGAGACGGTGTTCCACTCGGAGTGGTTCACGGAGAACCTCCTCACCCAGGCCCTGGTGATGATGCTGCTGCGCACCGGCCGCCGCACCGCCGAGGGGCGGGTGCGGGGACCCGTCCTCCTGTCCGCGGCGGGCCTAGCCGCCGTCGGAATCCTGCTGCCCCTCACGCCGTTGGGCACCGTCATGGGCATGTCCGCCCTGCCGCCGCTGTACTACCTGCTCCTCGGGGCCGTGCTCGCCTGCTACGCGGCGGGGCTCGCGGTCGCAAGGTCGTGGCACGAGCGCATCCTCACGGGTGAGGCCGGAGCCCTGAAGGAGGACGGCGCAGCCCCTGAGGCGACCTTCGCGCAGGCGACCGCCGAGCCGCAGCCCACCTGCCTCGTGCAAGCCGTACCGGTCGAGACGACGCCGGTCCCCAAGGCCCCGGAGGCGGGCTCGGCCCGCTGACTCGGCGAGGGGGCCGCGTGGTCAGCCGCTGCGGGGGCGGCTGGAGGCCAGGTGGACGGACTCCAGGAGACCGACGGCGACGGCGGCGGCGAGCATCGAGGATCCTCCGTAGGAGACGAAGGGCAGCGGGATACCGGCGACGGGCATGATGCCCAGGGTCATGCCGATGTTCTCGAACGCCTGGAATGCCAGCCAGCAGACGATGCCGACAGCGAGGAGAGCGGCGTGCATGTGGTGCGCCCGGCGGGCGATGCGCAGGGCGCGCCACAGCACCGTTCCGAGGAGGGCGATGACCGTGGCGCCGCCCAGGAAGCCGAGTTCCTCGCCGGCGACGGTGAAGACGAAGTCGGTCTGCTGTTCGGGGACGAAGCCTCCGTTGGTCTGGTTGCCGTGGAACAGACCCTCGCCGAAGAGCCCTCCGGAGCCGATGGCGATGCGGGCCTGCCTGGTGTTGTAGCCGACCCCGGCCGGGTCGAGCTCGGGGTCGGCGAAGGCGGCGAAGCGGTTGAGCTGGTAAGCGCTCAGCAGGTGGAGGGTGATGACGGCTGTGGCGGCTGCCGCCGTGAGCGTGCCCAGGACTGCGAGCGTGCGGCCGGAGAGGCCGGAGGCGAAGAGCATGCCGGCGGTGATGGCCAGCAGGACCAGGCTGGTCCCCAGCTCGTGACTGGCCATGATGATCAGAGCGGGAACCGCCACCAGGGCCAGCGCGGCTGTCCACTGGCGGGTCGTGGGGGCGAGGGGGCCGGGGGAGTCCCGGCTCCCGGAGAGCAGCGCCGCCAGCATGAGGATCACGGCGGGCTTCATGAATTCGGACGGCTGGACGGAGACGCCGCCGCCGATGACGATCCAGGAGTGGGCTCCGTTGATCGTGCTGGCCAGCGGGGTGAGCGCGGTGGCCAGCAGGAGCAGCGCGGCTCCGTAGAGGAGGGGCTCGTAGCCGCGCAGTCGGTGGTGGCCGAGCGCGCTCACCGAGCCGCACACGGCCAGGCCGACGGCCAGGTTGATCAGGTGCCGCACGAGGTACGCATGGCTGTCCGTGCCCGCCGCGTCCAGCCGGTGCCGGGTCGCCGACCAGGTCAGGAGGGCGCCGATACAGCCCAGTGCGACGACGGCGGACAACAGGATCCAGTCCAGGCGCCGTAGCGGCGAGGACCTCGCGAAGACGCGCTTGAAGGAGTGCGGAGCCTGCGAGGGTAAGAGTGAGGTGTTCACGAGCAGTGCCTTCCCGGGGCGGAATGCGGCGGTGGGACCGGCATGCCACCGCCGCACTATAGTTATACAGTTGCGCAATAAATGAAACATCTGCCGCATCGGGGGGTGGGGGTGCGGCGGTGCGCTCGCGGGGCATTGCCGTATCGCGCCGTTGCGCAAATGTTGGGCGCGGCGAGACCTTTGCTCGCACGGACGGAGCAGGCGCGGTTATGGGGGAGAGCGACACATGGTGAACCAGCGGCTGTTGAGGACCGGTCCGCAGACCGGTCGCCGACGCAACACCGAGCTGGCGCTGGTCGTCTTCGCGGTCCTCGTCGGGCTCTTCGGCCATGCCTCGGTCGGCCTGGCCATGACCGGATCGCTGCCGCCCGGGATCTGGGCGTACGGGCTCGGCCTGGGAGGCGCCGCGATCGCGGCCCACCTGGCGGTGCGGTTCTTCGCCCCCTACGCGGACCCTCTGATCCTGCCGGTGACCGTGCTGCTCAGCGGCCTGGGCCTGGTGGTGATCGACCGGCTCGACGCCTCGTACAAATCGCACTATCGTGCGACCGTGGCGGCGCCGGGGCAGGTGATGTGGACGGCGATCGGCATCGGCGTGCTGGTCGCGGTGATCGCCCTGGTCAAGCACCACCGGATACTGCAGCGCTACACCTACGTGGGCATGTTCGTGGCGACGGCCCTGCTGATGGCGCCCGCGTTCTTCCCCAGGGACAGCTACGGCGCCAAGCGGTGGATCCGTCTGGGACCGGCCTCGTTCCAGCCGGGCGAGTTCGTGAAGATCGTGATCGTGGTCTTCTTCGCGGGCTATCTGATGGCCAACCGCGACGCGCTGGCCCTGGTCGGCCGCAAGGTGTGGGGCGCGGATGTAGTCACCTGCTCGCCGCCTGGGTTCCACCCGCGTGAACCTGGCTCCGATCCGCAGGACAAGATCAGTAAATTCGTTGTCCCAGGCGCTCTCTGATGCATGCTCGCTCACAGCGGCGCACTGCCCCGAGCATTGTCATTACATGCGGCGTGGCCACCCGTTGGTGGGACGGTCCGCGAAAGACCGTCCCCCACCCGGTTCCACAGCACTACACTCCCCACACTCAGGCCTTTGACCAGCGGAAATGGAGAAGCGCTGCTGCAGTACTAGGTATCTGCTGCCCGGGGCATCAAAGGCATCCGCCCGACGCCCACGAGGCCACCACCCAGCGGCCAGGCCGTCCGCACGATCTACCCAGAGACCTCATGGGCCAGGGTTGCAGCAGGCGTCACGGACCTCACCACTCGAACACCGCGTGAAGCCATCCGGCACCACTGCGGTCCTCAAGAAGGAATTAGGAATTAGGGGCATCAGCACCCCCAACTTCTGTTTATGGAACGGGACATGCCGAGCCGGGAACTCCGTGTGACGGCTGCCCCCCGGCCCCGTGACCGCGGCAGCGATCTATTAGCCCTGCCTGGCAAGGGGCCTATGAATCGTCGTTGGACATGGCAGAGCGATCGGCTCCATGTTGGCAGCATGACGTCTCCCACTGCGTCCGGCGCAGTCGTCGCCCGGGTCACGGAACGGATCAGTGACCTCATCGTCGAGATCCGTGAGGTAATCCAGCGTGGCCTACCACCGGAGTTGACGGCCCAGCTGGTCGGCAAGCTGCTCGTTCCCGTCCTCGGCACTGCGGATCTGCTCACCGCCGAGCAGCGCGAGGGCGATCCCGACAACTACCGGCAGCATGTGCTGCACGCCGAGCGGGACGGCAGCTTCTCGATCATCGCGCTGGTCTGGCTGCCGGGCCAGCAGACCCAGATCCACGATCACGTCTCCTGGTGCGTCACTGGTGTGTACGAGGGGCAGGAGCGCGAGCGCCGCTACCTGCTGATGGCCGACGGGCGGACGTCCCGGCTTATCCCGACCGAGGACGTGGTAAACCCCACCGGCGCTATCGCTGGCTTCGCGCCGCCCGGCGATATCCACCGGGTGTGCAATTCCTGTTCGGCCAAGGCGATCTCGATCCACGTCTACGGCGCGGACATCGTCCGGCTGGGCACCAGCATCCGCCGGACCTACTGCCCGCCCGAGGGTGAGCAGTGAATTCTATTGCTACGGCGGGCAGTCGGCCGGAAAGGACGATCTCCTTCGTGAACCGCGGCAGTACCGTGCACGACATCGCCGTGGTGGGCGCGGGAGCCGCCGGTACCCTGACGGCGCTGCGGCTGCTCCACAACGCGGCCGTCGACCCGCCCGCGCCGGTCCGGATCTGGCTCATCGACCCCGAAACCGCGGGCCGAGGACTGGCGTTCGGAACGGATGAGCCGCACCACCTGCTGAACGTCCCGGCAGGCCGGATGAGCGCCCACCGGGACGACCCTGGCCACTTCGTGCGCTGGCTCGGCGACCGCGGAGGCGAGCACGACTTCGTGCCCCGAGGCCTCTTCGGCCGGTATCTCACCGAGAGCCTGGAGACGGTGAGCGCCCGCAGCGACGTCCCCGACCTCGTTCGGGTGCACGACCGCGTCGTCAGCATTACCCCCCGCCCGGAGTCGACCGCCGCGCCGCTGAGAATGCGGCTGCGTGGCGGGCACCTGCTCGACGCCGACGCCGCGGTGCTAGCCCTTGGCAACTTCGCGCCCAGCCTGGCCTGGGCCCCGCCAGCGCTGCGCGCCTCAAGGATGTTCCTGGCCGACCCCTGGACATCCGACGCCCTCACCAAAGTCCCAGAGGACCGCGACGTCCTGCTCGTCGGCACCGGTCTGACCATGGTGGACATGGCACTCAGCCTCCAGCGCCCCGGGCGCATCGTGCACGCGCTGTCGCGGCATGGCCTGATCCCCCAGCCCCATGCCACCACCCCGGTCCTCGCCCCGGCCGCCCCTGAACTAGACGCCCGCTCGGGACTGGCCGGGCTGCGCCGGGCGGTGCTGCGCCAGATTTCCCACTGCCGCCGCGTCCACGGCGACTGGCGGGCGGGAGTGGACAGCCTCCGTCCGGTTACCAGCGCCTTGTGGCAGCAACTGTCACCCGCCGATCAGGCTCGGCTGCTGGCCCAGAACCTTCGACTCTGGGAGACTCACCGCCACCGGATCCCGCCTGTCAGCGCCAGAGCCCTGCGCACCGCCGTGGACACGGGTCTGGTCAGTATCGGTCGGGGCGTCGTAGCCGGCGCCAAGACCGCCCCGGACACCCCCAGTGATGTCGTCGAGGTCCAGTTGGACGACGGCCGCCGGTTGCAGGTGGGGGCAGTGCTGAACTGCACCGGCTCCGAGGCTGATCTCACCCGGATCGACGACTGCCTGATCACCAACCTGCTCGACACCGGCCTCGGCTCACCGGCCCCTGTCGGCGGCGGATTCGACACCACTGCCTGCGGTCGGCTGCGCCCCGCGGGAGGCCGGGCACCAGCACCGCTGTGGACGCTGGGGTCGCTCCGGCGCGGCAACCTGTTGGAGACCACCGCCATCCCGGAAATCCGCTGCCAGGCCGATGACCTCGCCCTGCTGCTGCTGGATCGCAGCGCGGTGCGAACACAGGGCGAAGTAGCACAAGCCCACCGAAGGAGTGTTTAGGCCCCGCATTCGCCGCCGACGTGCTGGCGCGTGAACTGCGAGCACGCCGGGCAGGGCCTGCCGGTGAATACGCCCCAGGCCAGGCAGCCGTCGCAGCTCGTCGCGGGCTTGCGATAGCCCTTGCGCGGACTCACCGCGTCACATCGGCGGCAGGGACCGGCCGTCCCGCCGCCGCGGGACCACCGTCGGTGCCGGACCGTTGGCCCCGACGGCCTCCTTCCCGCTTTCCTCGCCTGGACGGCGGACCTTGCCCGGTTCGGGGATCAGCAGGTCGCCGATCTGGCAGCCGAGGACGACGCAGATGACGTCGAGGTCCTCCAGTTTGAGGGAGACCGGCTGGCCGGACCACAGTCCGGACATCTTTCCGGCCGAGATCACCAGTCCGTGCTCGGCAAAGCTCCGCTGGAGCTCGGATGCCTTCCAGATGCCTCTGTTCGCGGCGGTCAGCCGCAGGTTCCACCTCATCGGGCCAGTCCTTCCAGCCGCTTCGCAGCCCGTTGCATCCCGGCGACCCGGGCATCCTCGACCCGGGTCTGATACACGTGGATATAGCGCTTTGTCATGGCAATCCAGGAATGTCCCAAGACCTCCTGGATTGCGACCAAGTCCAGCCCGTTTCCGTAGAGTTGGGACGCGTAGAAGTGTCGCAGGACGTGCGGCGTCAGCTTGTCGGTCCAGCTCGGCAGATGAGCTTTGACCGCGTTGTCGAGTCCGCCTCGCAGGGCGTCGTCGCCGACTCGGCGGGCGGAGCCGTCGGTGCTCTTGCGCTCGGAGGAGAACAGCGGGGCGCCGGGGCGGGTGTGGTCGTCGTCGAACTGGCCCCAGACGTCCTCGATGAACCACCGGAGCGTCCGGTCGGCGCCGTTGATCAGCGGCACCATCCGCTCGCGCGGGCCGGAGCCGCGGGCGCCCTTGCCATGGCGGACGTGGAATTTACCGAAGCGGCCCAGGTCCCACTTGATGTCGTCCAGGTCGAGCTTGCATGCCTCGCTCACCCGCAGGCCGACCTGGGACATCAGCTTCGAGGAGGTGTAGTTCCGTGCGGTCGGGGCGAACTTGCGGCAGGTCGCCAGTTCGCCGCCCCAGCCGGTGAACAGCGTCCCGACCTCCGGTTCGCTCGGCGGGATCCGCAGCTGGGCGTCCTTGGCCCCGCGCGGCCGGTTCATCTCGCCGATCGGGCACTCGACTACCCGGCCGGTCATCCGGTGGATTCGACCTTGTGTCGCGGCTCCAGGAACATGAAGCAGCACGTGGTCAGCGCCTGCGACCGGGCCAGCCGGGTGCCGCTCGGCGAGTTCCTCAGGACCTTCCCGAAGTATGCGTCGGCGTCGGCGGGCTCCATGTCCCACAAGGGCCGGCCGAACCAGGTCCTGATCTGCTCCAGGTGTCCGACGTCCCCGCGGATGGTGCCGTCCGCCAGCCCTGCCGAGGCCCGCGCGAGGACGAACCCGGACAGCACATCAGTCTCGAACCGTTCCAGCTCCTCAACCGACGCGGGCGCCCAGTGCTCACGCAAGTCCCGTACGACTGCCAGCGACGCCAACCCGAGCCTCCTCACCTTCGACCAGACCGCGGATCGATCGGGCGAGATGAGAACGCTTCAAGAATCCCGAAGTTACGTCACAAGGCCACACAACACCCGAAGGAGGAAGAACCCCCTGGCCACGGGGTCAGAGACTCATCGGGGCTCAGGGGAACTTACGGGATGTCGCACACCGCAGACGACTCGTCAGCCGAGGCCGAACCGGCTCAGGAGGGTCTGGACGAGCAGGATGGCGGACCTGCCGGCGGCGCTGACCACGACGACGGTGGCGACGATCGCCAGGGCGATCGGGTGATTCTAGGTCCGAAAACAATCTCAACAGATGGCCAATATTCAACCAAGAGGCCATCCCTGCCGGAGCCTACCCGGGCCCGGGACCGGCGGTTCCAGGGCTGGTGCCATGGGGTTTCGGAGCGTTGGCGGGGAGGTCACCGGCTGTTCGATCTGCGGAATGTTGACCTCCGTCTTACGAACCCTCCCTCGATGATCGCCGTCTATGGAAGCGGGCGTTCCGCAGCCGTCCGTACCACCGACGTCGAATTGAGGCGTACCGATGTCTTCGACCCTGCCAGGCTCTCCGTTCGCGTTGCCGGGAGCCTCTCCGGAGTCGGCGTGCTACCGCAGCCGACATCCGGCGCCGGCGCGCACCCTGCTCGACGTGCTGGACGACACCGCCGTCGCGCACCCCGGGGCCTTGGCCCTCGACACCGGCGGGGAGCGGCTCACCTACCGGGATCTGACCGCCGAGGTGGCAGCCCGCGCCGAGCAGTTGCGCCGGGCCGGCGCCGGACCGGGTGACCGGATCGGCGTACGCGTCCCCTCGGGCACCGCTGAGTTGTACCTGTCCATCCTGGCCGTGCTCCGGTGCGGCGCCGCGTACGTACCCGTTGACGCCGACGACCCCGACGAGAGGGCCGCCACCGTCTTCCGGGAGGCCGGGGTCTGCCTGGTCATAGAGCACGGCACCCACCTGCCGGGCACTGCCGCCCCGATGGGTATGGCACGGCCGACGCTGCCCTGGGACGATGCCTGGATCATCTTCACCTCCGGTTCCACCGGCGCGCCCAAGGGCGTCGCCGTCTCCCACCGCAGCGCCGCCGCCTTCGCCGACGCCGAGGCCGGGCTCTTCCTGAGGGACTGCCCGCTGGGCCCCGGCGACCGGGTCCTGGCCGGGCTCTCGGTGGCCTTCGACGCCTCCTGCGAGGAGATGTGGCTGGCCTGGCGGCACGGCGCCTGCCTGGTCCCCGCCCCCCGCGCGCTGGTGCGGGCCGGCCACGAGCTGGGCCCCTGGCTCGTGGAGCGCGGCATCACCGTCGTCTCGACCGTGCCCACGCTCGCGGCGCTGTGGCCGCCGGAGTGCCTGGACCGGGTGCGGCTGCTGATCGTCGGCGGCGAGGCCTGCCCCGCCGAACTGGTCACCCGCTTCGCCGTGCCGGGCCGGGAGATGTGGAACACCTACGGCCCCACCGAGACCACCGTCGTGGCCTGCGCCGCCCTGATGCACCCCGGCGAGCCGGTGCGGATCGGACTGCCCCTGGACGGCTGGGAGCTCGCCGTCGTCGACGAGGCGGGAGAGCCGGTGCCGTGGGGAGAGGAGGGCGAACTGGTCATCGCGGGCGTCGGGGTGGCCCGCTACCTCGACCCCGTCAAGGACGCCGACCGCTACCGCCCCTCGGCCGCGCTGGCCGCCGGCCGCGCCTACCGCACCGGCGACCTGGTCCGGGCCGACCCGGCGGGCCTGGTCTTCGCCGGCCGGGCCGACGACCAGATCAAGATCGGCGGGCGTCGCCTCGAACTCGGCGAGATCGATGCCGCCCTGAGCGCCCTGCCCGGCGTACTGGGTGCCGCCGCGGCCGTACGGTCCACCCCCGCCGGCGGCAAACTGCTCGCCGGGTACGTGGTCCCCGGCCCCGGCTACGACCGCCAACGCGCCAGAGCCCTGCTGATGGAACGGCTGCCGGCCGCGCTGGTCCCCGTACTCGCCGAGGTCGGCGAACTGCCGACCCGCACGTCCGGCAAGGTGGACCGGGACGCCCTCCCCTGGCCGCTGCCGGCCTCCTCCGAAGAGGCGGCGGAGGGCGGGCCGCTGTCGGGCACCGCCGCCCGGCTGGCCGGCATCTGGGAAGAGCTGCTCGGCACCCGGCCCACCGCCGGCTCGGACTTCGTCTCCCTGGGCGGCACCAGCCTGGCCGCCGCACGCATGGCCTCCCTCCTGCGCGAGTACTACCCCGGTGTCTCGGTCGCCGCGCTCTACCGCCACCCCGTGCTCGCCGACATGGCGGCCCACCTCGACTCCCTCGCCCCCCAGAACGCGGTGCGGCCCGAGGCTCGGCGCGAGGTCCGCCCCGTGCCCCGCCGGACGGGCGCGGCCCAGATCCTGATCCAGACCGCCCTGTTCGGCGTCGCCGGGCTGCGCGCCCTGGTGGGCCTGGCCGCCGCCGACAACATCCTCGGGATACTGGCGCCCGAGGCCTGGGCCCCGCACACCTCCTGGTGGCTGGTGCTGATCGGATGGCTCGTGCTCTTCAGCGCACCCTCCCGTTTCATGCTCGGCGCGACGGCGGCCCGGCTGCTCACCCGGGGCATCGTCCCCGGTTCGTACCCGCGCGGCGGCCGGGCGCACCTGCGGCTGTGGGCCGCCGAGCGCACCGTCGCCTCCTTCGGTGTGCCCGCCCTGCTCGGCACGCCCTGGGCGCCCTGGTACGCCCGGGCCCTGGGCTGCTCAACGGGGCGCGGCGTCGCCCTGCACGCGATGCCGCCGGTCACCGGCCTCGCCGAGTTCGGCGACGGCTGCGCGGTGGAACCGGGGGCCGACCTCGCGGGCTGGTGGCTCGACGGCCAGGTCCTGCGCGTCGGCACCGTCAGCATCGGCTCCGATGCCCGGGTGGGGCACCGGAGCATGCTGATGCCGGGCTCCTCCCTCGGCCCCGGTGCCGAACTCGAAGGCGGGGCCTGCCTGGACGGGCACGTCCCGGGCGGCCGGACCTGGGAGGGTTCGCCGGCCCGGCCGGCCGCAGGCTCCCCCTCGGACACCGCACGGCCCGCGCGGCACCGGGCGGCGGGGACACCGGCCCACGGCAGGGACGACCTCGCGTGGTCAGGGTCCGAGCCGGGGTCAGGAGCCGGATCCGGATCCGGCCACGGCTTGCCCCGGACCGGGCAGGCGCCGCGGCGCGGCCGCTCCGGCGCCCACGCCCGCGGTGGTATTCCGGGCCACCGCCGGTCCGGTGCAACCGCGCACCCCCGGCCCTCGCGCCGGTGGAATCTGGCCTACGCGCTGTCCCTGTCCGGGCTCCCGCTGCTGCCGCTCGTCGCCGCCCTGCCCTCGCTCGTGGGCATGTACTACCTGATCAAGGGGCGCACCAGCCTCTCCTCCACCGGTCTGTGGCTGCTGGCCGCCGTACCGCCGTCCACCTTCCTGACCACCGTCTGCTGGATCCTGCTCACCGCCCTCGTGGTCCGGCTCCTCGGCCGGGGCATCACGCCCGGGAGCCACCGCACCGACGGCGGCACCGCCTGGCAGGTCTGGCTGGTCACCCGGCTTCTCGACGGCAGCCGCACCGGCCTCTTCCCGCTCTACGCCAGCCTGGCCACCCCCACCTGGCTGCGCCTGCTCGGAGCGCGGATCGGCCGCCGCACCGAGATTTCCACAGTCCTGCCGCTGCCTTCGCTGCTCACCGTCGAGGACGGGGCGTTCCTCGCCGACGACACCCTGGTCGCGCCGTTCGAACTCCGCGGCGGTCGCATGCTGCTGGGCCGGGTACGCATCGGCCGCCGGGCGTTCGTCGGCAACTCCGGCATCGTCGGACCCGGCCGCGAGGTCCCCGACAACGGCCTGATCGGGGTGCTGTCCGACGCCCCCGCGCACAGTGAGCCGGGCAGCTCCTGGTTGGGGCGCCCCGCGATGCCGCTGCCGCGCGTCGCGTCCGACGCCGGCACCGGGCGCACCTTCGAGCCGCCGCGCCGGTTCGTGGTGGCCCGCGCGGCCGTGGAGATGTGCCGCATACTGCCGCTGATGTGCGGCCTCGCGCTCGGCGAGGCCGTCATGCTGACCGAGCAGAACGTGCTGGACGACAGCGGGCTGGGGCTCGCGGCCCTCGTGGGCGCCCCGCTCCTGCTGGTCGCCGGGCTCGCCGCCGCGCTCACGGCGACGGCTGCCAAGTGGCTGCTCATGGGGCGCTTCAGGGCCGGTGAGCACCCGCTGTGGAGCTCGTTCGTCTGGCGCAACGAGCTGTACGACACCTTCGTGGAGTCCCTCGCGGTGCCGTGGCTGGCCGGCCCCTTCACGGGCACGCCCGTCCTCAACTGGTGGCTGCGCAGCCTCGGTGTCCGGGTCGGGCGCGGCGTGTGGTGCGATACGCACTGGCTGCCGGAGACCGATCTGATCTCCCTCGGCGACGGAGCCACCGTCAACCGCGGGTGCGTGCTGCAAACCCACCTGTTCCACGACCGGATCATGAGCATGGACGGTGTCCACCTCGCCGCGGGCGCCTCGCTGGGGCCGCACGGGATCGTCCTGCCGGGCAGCACGGTCGGCGCGCACGCCGCCATCGGCCCGTCGTCCCTGGTCATGCGCGGCGAGTCCGTACCAGCCGGAACCCACTGGGCGGGCAACCCCATCGCAGGAGCGGCCCCCGTCCCCGCGGGCGCAACCGTGGGGTGAACCTCGCATGGTGTTCACCCGGCGCGAGGACGGCGAGAGCTTCACCACCCTGTACCAGGCGGAGCTCGCCACCGACGACGGTCAGTCCGGATGGGCGGTTGCCGCATCGCCCTCACAGAGGGGCGCCGAATAGCCCGCTACCTCTCCCGGGACGGCAAGCGGTCCGGCCACGGCCTGGGAGCCGGCCGTGCAAACGGAGGCGCCCGGAGCCTTGGAGGCTCCGGGCACCCTCAGGTCATGGGCGGTCGCCACCTGGGCGGTGTTCTCGAAGACGTTCCCCGGGGTGGGTGTCAACGGCCAGGGGTTCACCCCACAACCGCGTCGCCCCCGATATGGAAGACATCGAAGAAGTACACGTCAGCGAACCCGGTCTGGTCGTCCTAGACATCACCGGCGCAGACGACGACACCGTCATCGCCGTCATGACCACCCTGGGAAAACTATGGGCCACTACTGGCGTCACCCCCCACTGGCACACACCCGGACACCCGGGGGTACAAGCCCGCGTCTACGCCGACGTCCTACGCCCCGGCACCAACAACTAGGAGCTGTCCGGCCGATCATGTGACCGTCTCCTCATCCGGTCGTTGTTCCTGGCATGGGTGGGAGGCAGCGTGGTGAGTTGTCGGATGCCGAGTGGGAGCGTCTGCGACCGCTCTTGCCGGTGAGTAACGGCCGGTGCGGGCGGTGGCGCAACCATCACCAGGTGATCGACGGGATTCTGCACCGGGTGCGGACGGGGGTGCACTGGCGCGACCTGCCGGAGCGGTTCGGACCTTGGAAGACTGTTTACGAGCGCCACCGACTATGGTCAGCGGACGGCACCTGGGAGGGTCTCCTGCAGCAGGTCCAGGCTGCGGCCGACGCAACTGACGAGATCGATTGGGAAGTCTCGGTGGATTCCACCAGCGTGCGGGCGCACCATCACGCGGCTGGCGCCCGAACCGTTCCACCGCCAGCCCCGGCGGAGTCACGATCCGCAGATTCCCGCTCAGCTTCCGCGAAGTCGAGGAGCTGATGCTCGAATGCGGGGTGATCGTCTCCTACGAGACCGTCCGGCGGTGGTGCCTGAAATTCGGGCAGGCCTACGCCAACAGCCTGCGCTGACTATCGTCGTTCCTGGCCGGATTCCGGAGTCGATCTCTGGGTGAAGGAGGCGACGAAGTGACGGTTGCGGGCTTCATCGCCGACCAGAGGACCGAACACCACGTCCCGTACACCGTCGCCTGCCGGGCTCTTGACGTATCCGAGTCCTGGTTCTACAAGTGGGGCCGCCGCCCTGGGCAGCCGACGAAACGCGAGGCCGGGTACGGCGGCAGCGGCGCAACCAAGGCCTCCGGTCGGTGCTGGCCGTCCACCGGACCTTGGGCTCGCGGTCAGGCCCAGAACGCGTCGGTGATGGTGATCTGGGGATCTGCGTGGCGGCGGATGAAGGTGAAGACGAGCCAGCCGCGGCCGCCGGCGAGGTCGGCGATATGGGGGCCGCCGGGGCTGGTCGAGGCCAGCGGGCGGACGGTGATCCAATGCTGCAGTGACAGGTCGGCGTCGATGCCCCGGTAGTAGGGGTCCGCGGCGGTGATCAGCTCGGCGCGGGCCGCCAGGACCAGCTGCCTCCCGTCCACGGGCATGCTCTCGAATTCCTGGAGCGCCTCTGCCGTCCAGTCCAGCTGCCAGGGCGGGCGTGGGAGCTCATCAGTCACAGGCCGGGCTCCACCGCGGACGCCTGGCGGCGCAGCCGGCTGTACTCGCCCAGGAGCCGGGCGGACTCCTCGGGGTCCTCGGACTTCGCGGCGCGGGCTTCGAGGTCGTGCAGGTGAACTTCCAGGCCGGGGTCGCGGGCGATGGCGTACTGGGTCCACCACAGACGCATGAAGGCGGGTACGGGGGTGACGTTGAAGGTGTCGCCAATCGTGCGGCGCCAGTGGGCTTCGAAGTCCGGCAGCAGGTGCGGGGCGTGTTCCTGGATAGCCAGGCGCAGTGCTTGGGGGGTGCGTTCGGGCATCGGCGGCACCCGGCGGGGCAGGTCGCCGGCGGGGCCGTCGAAGTGGATGGGCTGCGCTGTCATGGGGGAGTGACTCCTGTTCTGGGTGTGGTCCGGCTTCAGGCCGCGTCCTGGTCGGCGGTGGGGGCCGACGAGTACTGGGCCATGTACTGCTCGAACCACTCCGCGGGCACCAGATAGGCCAGCGTCTTGCCCTTGCGGGTGATCGCGGCCGGCTCGCCCACGATCCGCGTGCGGTCGAGGATCTCGCCCATCTGCTTGCGGAGGTCGATCGTCGTGTACGTCTTAGTCTCCATCCCCTCAGCCTACCTAAACTATCATAGTTGCGATAGTTCCGCAGGTCGCAGAACCCGAGCGGCACCCCACCATCCCGGATGGCCACCGACGTCAGGGTCTACTTCGCCGATCCGAAAAGCCCCTGGCAGCGGGGATCGAATGAGAACACCTATTGAGCTTGACTCTGAAGCTGAACGGAAAAATCGACCTTCGGGAGGGAAGGCGGCAGCATCCGGGCCGCTTGCGGACCGGATGACGGTGACCGGAGGGTCAGGCTGCTGTCGGGGTAAGGGCCACTTGGTGGCCGAGGGCCTGGAGCTGGCGGACGAGGTCGCGGGTCTTGCGGGCGGAGTCGAGATGGCGCCGGTGCCAGTCGGCGCCGAGTTCCTGGTAGGACGCATCCGGGTCGTTGATCAGGTGCCAGGCGATGATGAGTATCGAGCGGGCGACGGCGACCAGGGCTTTGGCGTGGCCGCGGCGTTTGACGATCCTGCGGTAGCGGGTGCCGAGGAAAGTGTTGGTGCGGGCGGCGGCGTTGGCGGCCTCGCCGAGGGCGCCCTTGAGCCACGGGTTGCCCTGTCCGGCCGGGCCGACGGTGTGTTTCGCTCCGGACTGGATGGTTCTCTGGGACACAGCTTCGCCCACGAAGCCAGGTGCTCGGGGGTGGGGAAGCGGCTCATGTCCGCGCCGATCTCAGCGACGATGATCTGCGCGGTTGTCGGCCCGATACCAGGAACGGCATCCAGAGGCTCGACCAGGACTCGCGCGCTCACCAGGGCGGCCGGTTCGGCGCCGCTGCCGGAGGTGTCGTGCGGCGTGGTGATCTCCTCCGGCGTGCAGACAATGAGCCGGTCGAGTTCGTGGATCTGTACGGTCAGATGATCGACGGTTGCGAGCAGCACCCCGAGCAGCCGAGCGTGGTGGTCCTCGAACTGAACCGTTCCCGGTTTCGATAGAGACCTCTCGCGCTGAGTGATCTGCGTGAGTGCGGCGGTACCCGGCAGCCTGCTGGTCGGCGATTGGCAAGATGGGCGACGACAAGTGCTCAGGTTCTCTAGAGGAGCGACTATGGCGTTCGAGGCCGAAGCCGTATTCGGAGTCGCCGAACAGGACACGTGGTCTTATGCGCCGGCTGTCGGCGTCGGACCGTTTCGGTTCGGTATGACCGTCGACGAAGTGATTGCGGCGGCTGAGATGCTCGGCCAGACGAAGGTCAGCGATTGTGCACGGGACCACGCGATCTTCTCGCCGACTTGTAAGGTCGAAGTCCACCATCGCGAGGCCGCTGCTGCTCCGCCTGCTGTCACGGCCTATGTGAGCCAGGCTGTGGGGCTGTTTTGCTTCGCTGCCGACGCCGTGCAGGGTCCCCAGGTCGCGTACGACGGTCTCCCGCTGGTCGGGAGGGACATGGCGGAGCTGGAGAGCGACGCAAACGCCTATGCCGAGGCGATGGACGTGCAGGTTCGCATCATGCCCGAAGGCTATGCAGCACCGGATGATCCCGGGATCGTCATGCGCGCGCAACGGGTCGGGGAGGTCCTGCGATCGCGTCCGCTGTTCATGGTGCCGCGCGATGGTGCGAACACTGAATGGGACTCGTTGCCCTCCGAGGGCACTGTCACGTTGTCGGGGGGCGTGGCCGCTGAGGGTGGTGAAGGGGCCGTTGGCGGCCGTTGCTCAGACGGTCGCAGGCAGACCGGTGCTGGCGGTGATGTGGTTCCAGATGGTGAAGCGGATCATCATTTCGAAGCGGTTCCGGCCGGCGGTCGTCAGATGCCGACGGGGCCGGAAATGGAGTGAGATCCCCGTGAACGCGGACAGGAACCGCTGCGCGCCGCCGACGGTGCGGAATCCTTTCATCGCGCGTTCGCGCTGCCTCGTTGGCTGGTGGGAGTTCTCGGCCCGGTTGTTCAGTCCCTTGTGGGAGCGGTGCTCCACCGAGGGCATCACCTCACGGTGCGCAGCCTGGCAGGAGCGGAGCTTGTCCGTGACGATCACCCTGGGTACCTGCCCGGTGGTGGTGAGGAGCCGGCGGAAGAAACGCCTGGCCGCGGCCTTGTCACGGCGGTTCTGCACGAGGATGTCGAGCACGTTGCCGTCGGCGTCGACGGCACGCCACAGATACTTCCGCACCCCGTTGACCTTGATGAACACCTCGTCTAAGTGCCATTTGTCGCCCGGCTGCGGGCGCCGCCGGCGCAAGGCGTTGGCATAGGCCTGGCCGAACTTCAGACACCAGCGCCGCACCGTCTCGT
The DNA here is from genome assembly GCF_057834465.1 of Streptomyces sp. GL_140. Classification (NCBI taxonomy): domain Bacteria; kingdom Bacillati; phylum Actinomycetota; class Actinomycetes; order Kitasatosporales; family Streptomycetaceae; genus Streptomyces; species Streptomyces sp. GL_140. Next base: position 27,313 of record NZ_CM174404.1, on the reverse strand, counting down.
AGGAGACGACGATGCCCCGCTCGAGCATCATCTCCTCAACCTCGCGGAAGCTGAGCGGGAAGCGGAAGTACAGCCACACACAGTGCGAAATGATCTCCGCCGGGTACCGGTGGTTCGCGTACGACGGCACCACGGACGACACGACGGACTACCTCCCCGAACACGGACAACCCAAAGATCATCCCAGGCTGCCACCGACAACGCGACAGTGCCCCCGCATGACTTCCCGCCGCATCAGAGCGTCTACGGCTACTTCGCGAGATGGGCGGACGAGGGTGTGTTTGCCCAGTTCAACGGAGTCCTGCGGCAGCTTCTGCGAGAGAAGGAAGGTCGGGGCGCAGAGCCAACGGCGTGTGTGATCGACGCTCAGAGCGTCAAGACCTCGACCAGCGTCCCCGCCGCCGGCCAGGGCATCGACGCGGGCAAGAAGATCGTCGGCAGGAAGCGGAGCATCGTCACCGACACGCTCGGTCTTCTCCTCGCGGTGCTGGTGACCGCGGCCAGTGTGCAGGACTCGGTGGCCGGCACCCGGCTCATCGAGCGCGTCGCCGCCGAATACCCCGGCATCCGCAAGGTCTGGGTCGACGGCGGCTACCGCCAGCACCTCGTCGAACACGCCGCCACTCTCGGCATCGACATGGAGGTCACCGCCCGCAAGCCCGGGAACAGGGGGTTCACCCCGATCCCGAAACGCTGGGCAGTGGAGAGGACCTACGGCTGGCTCATGCTCCACCGCCGCCTGGCCCGCGACTACGAAACCCTTCCCACCCGCTCCGAAGCCGTCATCCACCTCGCGATGACCGACCTCATGGCCCGCCGGCTCACCGGCGAGAACACCACCTCCTGGCGCGACCCGACGCACCAGACCAAGCAGCCAATACCGGGATAAAACAGCGGGACAAAACGACCTCTCAGCACCTACGTCGGGGACTACGCCTTACGAACCCGTCGTAGCGGCGTGGACACCCCCATCGCCAATCTGGACCAGGCCGCAGCCGTGGTCAGGCAGTGGCGTGAGACCCTGCCCGTGTAGCTCCCGGGCCTTCCGTTCGTAGTCCACACTGGGGGTAGGCGATATGGAGGTGAAGGGGACATGAGTGTTGCCAGCCTGGCCCAGCACCACGGGCCCTGGACCGTTGACGCGGTCCTGGCCCTGGCCGAAGACCGTTCGCACCGATACGAACTCGTGGGTGAGTCGCTCGTGATGTCCCCCGCTCCCGGCCTGCGTCACCAGCGGGCCAGCTACCGCCTCCACGTCGCCCTCGATACCGCGGCCCAGGCCGCTGGCGCTCTGGTGGAGGTCTTGGAGGCGATCAACGTGATCCTGCCGTCCGGGCTGGTCGTGCCGGACATCGTCGTCGCGGACGCGGGCGCGACCGCCGAGGACGGCGTCAGCATCGACGCCGAAGCCGTCCAATTGATCGTCGAGCTAGTTTCACCGGGCAACAAGACCATGGACCGCAAGTTCAAGCCCATGCTCTACGCCGAGGCCGGCATTCAGCATTACTGGCGCCTCGAGTTCGACCCCGCCCCGCGCCTGATCATCAGCGAGCTCGCCGACGGCCGGTATACCGAGAAGACAATCGCTCTGCCCGGTGCGACGACCCGCGTCGAGGCTCCGTTCGTCTTCGAGATCGACCCGGCCGGACTCACCGAGCCCAAGCGACGCAGCTGAGGCCCTTGCGGAGGCACTGTCACGTAAGCACCCATGGCGTGGGCATGCCAGCAGATTCTGCGGCGAGATGGCCTCAAGGCCCGCGCCGACGAAAGATTCCGCGCCTCATTTGCGATGAGAGGGATGGAATTTCCTGTCGTGGACACGGCGATTTCGATAACGTGACAGTGCCCACTGCCGGCCTGTCTCAGGGCCTGTGGGTGGGCGGCGGGTCGAGCAGGGCGGGGTCGCGGCAGTCGAGTGCGCCCCACAGCCGGGCGGCGACCAGCTCCGACATGGCCAGGCCCGCGGTGCTGCCGTCGGCCAGGACGACGGGCACGACCAGCGCCGGACCGCCGTCCGGCCGACTGACGGCGCACAGGGCGCGTTCCAGTACGTCGGCGATGTGGATGAGAGGGCCGGTGCTGCCGGTCACGAAGAGGCCTTTCTGCGGGGGCGGCATGAGCCGGACGGCGCAGCAGAATCCGCGGCGTCGCCAAGCGGCAGGGGCGGGGAGAGCCTGAGGGCCCGGGCGGGGCGACGGGCCCCGGCCGTTCAGGGGCGTACGTCTCGCGCTTCGAAGCGGGTGGGGCCGAGTTCGAGGATGAAGGTGACCTGCTGGCCCGCGGACAGGCTCCCGGACTTGCTCCGGAGGTCGGCCCGGACCACTGGGACCGGGATGGTCGAGTCCTGGGGGATAATCTCGCCCCGGCCCTGCTCGCGGTCCCACCACCGGACGAACCCCATGATGCGCTCCTTAAGCGTCTCGGCCTCACACATCGCACGCTCCCGCCCAGACAGTTGGCCTGGCCAAGCCCCTCGGTCTGCCGTTTGTCATATTGGACATGCGGTGATCGGGCACTGTCACGTTATCGAAATCGCCGTGTCCACGACAGGAAATTCCATCCCGCTCATCGCAAATGAGGCGCGGAATCTTTCGTCGGCGCGGACCCCACAGCTCCGGCGGTCCGTCCGTCAAGGCGACAGTGATCAAAACGCCTCCTGGAACTCACCCGCCCGGCGATCCAGCGGCACCGGGGCGGTCATAGCGGATGACACCCCGGCGGGCGGCCACTCTGCCTAAGTCGGCGCACCGGGTAGGGACACTGCACAGCCTGCTACCCCGATCTGAACAGGGGGCCAAGGCCTGGAATGCGGTGCATAGCGCGCAACCTTGTGAAATTGTGAACTTGTCGGCGATATCATCTAGTGTCTCGTGATTCCGTTGGCGTTACTTGATCTTGCGTGTCTCGTTGTTACCGGCATGGAGCTCTCCGTGGAACAGGCCGCCGAGTTGCGGGAGTTGGCGAACAGTCGGGACGTGTCTGCGGAGATGGCCACGCGGGCCCGGATCGTGTTGTGGTCGGGCGAGGGGCGACGGCGCAAGGACATTGCCGAGCTGCTCGGAGTGTCACTGCCGACCGTGGACCGCTGGAAAGCCCGATATGCCCGGCGTGGGCTGGCCGGCCTGGAAGGCGACCGGCCCGGCGGGGCCCGAGAGCAAGTACCGGCGCGGATTCGGGCGCGGGTGATTGCGCTGACGCGCATGACGCCGCCAGCCGGCACCGGCCTTTCGCACTGGTCGACGCGCGAGTTGGCGAAGTATGTGAAGCGGACTGAGAACGTCGCCGTGTCCTGGCACTACATCGCGCGGATCTGGCGCGAGGAGAACCTCAAGCCGCACCGCACCTTCAAGATTTCGAAAGACCCCGCGTTCGCGGACAAGGTCGCCGATGTCGTCGGCCTCTACCTCGCGCCGCCGGGTGGCGCGGTTGTGCTCTCGATCGACGAGAAGACGCAGATCCAGGCACTGGCCTCGATCATTCACGTGCGCGCGCCGGCTTGAGGTGATCGGTCGGGGTTGATGATTCGTCCTGGTTCGTCCGTCGGGTGGTGGTGACGTTCCGGCCGTGTGTCGTCACGGGTGATCGTCGGTTTCCACGGGCCGAGGATGGGGCGGATCTCCATCCTTTCGGGAATCGGGGTCGGTGGGGTGGCGGTCAGCCTGGGGCGGGCAAGGCCTGGACAGCGTCCCAGGCGTCGACGAGGTCAGTGGATGCCGGCCAGGCAGGGTCGAGTTTCAGCTCGCGTCTTCGGGCGTGGTCGGCGAGTTTCGCGGGGACGTCCAGGAGCCGGGTGCGCAGGGTGGCGGGCTCGGCCCGGGCGAGTTTGCCTTCGGTGGCCAGGAGTTGGAACCAGCGGGCGAGGTCGGTGGCCAGGGCGAGGAGGGTGCACCAGGCTTGGTTGACCTTGAAGTAGCGGGAGGGCATCAGGTTGAGGGAGAGGGCCTTGCCGCGTCGGATGCCGGCCTCGACGTGGGTGTGGGAGCGGGCTCGGGCGTCGAGGAACTGCAGTTGCCCGCCGGTGGTGTTGGTGGCGATGGCCTGGTAGCGGTAGTCGGTCTTCTTCTCGTACGGCTTGAGCTCGCGCTCGTACTTGGGGTGGATGGGTTCGCGGCGCACGATCACCGTATCCCTTCCGGCCAGCCGGTCAGGTCGAGCATGCCGGTGATCTCGACGAGGTCGGCGTCCTTGCGCGGCTTGCCCTTGTGGTCCAGGGCCGGGGTCCACGCGGTGGCCGGGACCTTGGCCAGGGCCTTCCAGAAGTCGTGGTCGCGGGTGTGCCCGACGGAGTACTCCCAGCGGTTGGCCGCGTTGCCGCCGCCGGAGGTGATCCAGGCGAGGAACTCTCGTGTCGCCCCGGCGCCGTCGGTGCGGAACAGGACCCGGTGCCGTCGGCGGGTGGGCAGCTGACGCAGGCCCTCGATACTCACCGAGATGTGGTCATCGGCGGTGTTGGATCCCGCCGATCCCGGCCGCAGCCGGTTGACCAGGAGTTCTTCGGTGTTGTCGCAGAACATCAACAGTGGGTGGTGGCCATATCCCTTGAAGTTGGGCTCGGCGCCTTCCTTGTCGGAGTGTGCCGGGATGACCGAGGCGTCCAGGTCCAGCGCCGTGACACCGGTCAGCTCGCGCCCGTTGACCTTGATCCAGGGGAAGCCGCCCGGGTGAAGTTTCCCCGTGATCTCGGACACTCGTTCGTTACGCGGCGAGGGTGTGCTGTTGCCGCTGTCGGGTCTCGGCTGGGGTGAGGTAGCCGAAGACCTTGTGCTTGCGGAGCCGGCGGCGGTTATAGAAGGTCTCGATGAAGTCGAAGACCTCGGCACGGGCGGTGGCCCGGTCGGGCCAGACGCGAGTGCCGATCTCTTCTTTGAGTAGGGCCCAGAAGCTCTCCGCGGCGGCGTTATCGAAGCAGGATCCGGTGCGTCCGCAGCTCTGGCGGAGGCCCAACTCGGCTATTTCACACCGGAATTGGTTGCTGGTGTATTCGCTACCGCGGTCCGAATGCACTATGCAGCCGGGCCTGAGGCGGCCGCGGCCGGCAGCCATCTTCAACGCGTCGACGACGAGGGTGGCGCGGTGGTGGTCGGCCATGGAGTAGCCGACGACCTCGCGGGTGGCCAGGTCCAGCCAGCAGGCGAGGTAGAGCCAGCCCTCGCCGGTGGGCAGGGCGGTGATGTCGCCGACCAGCTTCGCGCCGGGGATCTCGGCGTGGAAGTCGCGGCTGATCAGGTCCGGTGCCGGCTTCGCCTTCCTGTCAGGCCGGGTCAGCGATCGTCTCTTGCGACGGTGGGCGCCCTGGATGCCGTGCTCGCGCATCAGACGGGCGATGCGCTTGCGGTTCACGCACCGTCCCAGCCGCCGCAGTTCGGCGTGGATGCGCGGGACACCGTAGGTCTGGCGGGAGGCGACGTGGATGACGGCGATCTCGTGCACCAGGGCCTCGTCGGCTGCCAGGCGGGAGGCCCGGGACTTCGCCGCGGCGAGCCAGGCGTAGAAAGAGGAGCGGGCCACCTTCAGCAGCCTGCAGAGGAAAGCGACGCCGTGGGTGGTCTTCTCCGCCTCGATGAACGCGTACGTGTCGTTCACCGATCGCTCTCCTTCGCGAAGAAGACCGCGGCTTTTCGCAGTACCTCGATGGTCTTGGCCTGCTCGGCGGCGAGCTTGCGCAGCCGCTTGAGCTCCTCCCTCTCGGCCATGGTGAGCTCACCGGGCCGTCCCTCGCCCCGGTCCGTCTTGGCCTGGCGGTACCAGCCGCGCAGGGACTCCGAGCTGATGCCCAGGTCCCGGGCGACGGCGGTGACCGTCTTACCCGTGGAGTCGACGAGCGCGATCGCGTCCCGTTTGAACTCCTCGGTGTACCGCTTCGTGTACTTGCTTCCCACCTGGTGCTACTTCCTCTGGAACCTCGGGTCCCAGTCTCCAGGTGTCCACGATCAAGGGGAAGGTTCAGTCGTGCCGACCCCCAGCTTCTGGGCCACCGCTTTCATCGCGGCCCACTCGGTGCCGTAGTCGGGCCGCACCTCGGCGACCATCCGCACCGCACGACGGCGCAGCTCAAGCGGGTACTGGGAAGAACGTGCCATGACTCGATCCTCTCAAACGATCGAGTCTCTGCCGAACCCGGAACGGTTCATGTCGCAGAGCCGCTTCACGCCGTGTCGGCGCTGGTGATCGTCAACGAACTGGTAGCGGTTCACCAGCGCGTCTGTGTCGCGAAATACCGGGCCGCCTTGCGGAGAATGTCCCGCTCCTCCTCGAGCTCGCGGATCCTCCTGCGGGCGGCGGCCAACTCTGCCTGAACCGCGTCACCGTCGGCCCGCGAGGCCGCCGGCGGCCCGGAGCGCGCGCCGGGTCGGCGGCCGTCGGCGGCCCGGATCCAGTTCCGCAGCGTCTCGGTGTTCACCCCGAGATCGGCGGCGACCGACTTGATCGTCGCTCCCGGCCTCGACCGGTACAACGCGACCGCGTCCGCCTTGAACTCGGCGGGGTAATGCTTCATCCCCACAGGGACTCCGTTCTCCTGGACCATCAAGATCCAAGTCTCTCCGGTGTCCAAAATCCGGGGTCAAGGCCCAGCAGCCGCTCGACCGCCTCATCGACCATCCCGTCGCCGGCCACAGACGCGGCCGCGTCGTATTTGTCTGCCATGACTCGTCCGATCCGCCTGGCCCACAGGCCCGAGGCCGAGCCCCGGGCCAGGCTGCCACATCACGGACTTACACGAACTTCAGACACGCTCAGCCCTGAGCGACGGTGAAGGTGACGGTGGCCGGGGTGGAGAGGTTGGTGCCGTGGACGGCGGTGACGGTGACGGTGTGGGTGCCGGGGGTCCAGGGTCCGGCTTTGGGGGCGCGGTCGAAGATCCAGGTCCGGTCGGCCTTGATCGGGATGTTGTCGGCGATGACCGTTGATCCTTCGGTGGCGCGGATGTAGGTGCCCTGGTCGACGGGGGCGGGGACGGTGCCGGTGAAGTCGGGCCGTTCTCCGGTGGTGCCGCCGTTCTTCGGGGTGGTGATGACCGGGGTCCGGGGGTCGACGACGGTGAAGGTGACGGTGGCCGGGGTGGAGATGTTGGTGCCGTTGACGGCGGTGACGGTGACGGTGTGGGTCCCGGGGGTCCAGGGGGTGGTGGCGTCGAAGATTCCCCAGGTTCCGTTGGCCCGTACGGGGATCTTGTCGCCGATGACGGTGCCTTGCTCGTCGACAGCGTGGATGGTGGTGCCTGCGGGGACCGGGGTGGGGACGGTGCCGGTGAAGTCGGGCTGGTCACCGGTGGTGCTGCCGTTCTTCGGGGTGGTGATGACCGGGGTCTGGGGCAGGCTGCTGCTGGCAGTGACGTTGACGGGGGTGGACGGGGAGGCCACATTGCCGATGGTGAAGGCCAGCTGTGACGTCCCCACCGGCGCCGTCGCATCAGCCGTCACCGCCACCCACACCGGGACGTACGTCCCGTTCCCACCGAGCCCCGCCTGCGTCAGATCGACCTGGGGAGCGGTCAGTGTCTGCCCGTCAGCAGACACGGTGGCGTCAAAGTTGGTGACTAAATCGGTCTGCGGATTCATCACCGAAACCAAATACGTGGGCTGCGGCTGGAACTTGAGAAGCGCACCCGCCGGGAGCTTCACCGTCACATCCAGCGGCGGGACCTGGCCATCCCCCTCATGAATCACATGGACACCCGGATATCCAGGTGCCCCGGCAGGCACAAGCGTCACATCCGGCGGACCACCCGCAACCACCGAAAAATCATTCCACTGAACTACCACCAGGCCGTCGGAGCCGGCCATCCCGGTCGTTCCGACGTACTGCGGGTCGTTCTGCATCGGCGCGTTATTCACCTTCGCTGCAGTACCGTTACCGCCTGATACTAGATTACGGTTCGCGGCATCTGGGTCGACAAAGCCTCCACCGCCGCCCCCACCAACCCAGGTTCCTCCCCCGCCACCACCGTACCCAGCCCCACCCCCGGAATACGCATTGCCTCCACCAACCTGGCCGCCCCCGACGGTCTGTTCATTTGGAGGACCACCCACACTCCCACCCCCCGACGATCCACCAGTCCCGTTGAAACCACCCAGTCCGCTTGAGGTCGATACAGGAATTCCATCATTTCCTCTCGGGCCACCACCGCCCCCACCATGGCAACCGGAATTATTGTCGGCCCCGCCGCCGCCACCAGCGATAACTAGCGGAACGGCCTGCGTCGGGCCGCTCTCATCGCTCACGCGCCATACAGCGCTCAGACCTCCCCCAGCGCCACAGGGGTTAGCACCAGTGGCGTTGCCACCACCCGGGTACCCTCCCTGCGCGGCGTTGCTACTTTCAGTATTCGTTTCACCTGCTTTGCCGACGGCCACATGGAGCGTCTCACCGGGCTCAACAGTGAATAACCCCGCGGCGAACCCTCCACCACCACCCTGCCCTCCGCTCCCGTTCCCGCCGCCGGCTCCCCACATGCGGATGTCTACGCACGTCACGCCCGCCGGGACCACAAAGACGTCCTCCCCACCAGTGGGGGCGTAGCGGTGGCAGCCGTCGAATCCATCCGACGGCGAGGAGTTACCCGTCGTGCCCTGTACCACGGAACCACCCTGAGAGATCGGGCCAGCCAACGGACTCCTCAACGCCCATTCAGGCACCTGCCCCTGGGAAACCGGCCCACCGATGTCGCTCGTCATATCCTTCACTCCCTATCTATGTGAAATGGACCCCGGCTCCGCCCACAGGAAACAACAACCGGGCACAACTTCTTCACCCCCTCATATGTCACCACCCACGCCATCCCCCTCGGAACGGGCCTGACACGAGGGCCTGCAAAAAGGACGGTGTAACTCCGATCATGGAGGATTGCACCTGTGACCAGCGAGAACATAGCTAGAGCGCCTGAGGCTGGGGCCTCGCCGGCGGCTGTCGATGACCGGTTTCTGAACGAGCTCGTGGCCCGGGCCCAGGCCGAGGGCCTGCAGCTGACGGGCGAGGGCGGTCTGCTCCAGCAGCTGACCAAGCGACTGCTGGAGTCCGCCCTGGAGGGCGAGATGACGGACCATCTCGGTTAGGGCCTTGACCCTTGATTTTGAACACGTCTATGCGGCTTCGGCCAGGGTAGTTGTTGCTGGCTGGAGGGCGTTCTTGTAGGCGATCGGGGAACGTTGGCCGAGGCGGGAGTGCTGGCGGCGGGTGTTGTATCGGGTCAGCCAGCGGAATGCGTCGAGCCTGGCTTCGCGCTCGCTCGACCAGGCCTTCCGGCCTTTGGGTGTTTCTCTCTTGAAGGCGGCGTTGAAGCTTTCCGCGGCAGCATTGTCGGCGCTGGAGCCGATCGCGCCCATGCTCTGCCGGACCCCTGCTGACCGGCAGATTTCAGCGAAAGACCTGCTCGTGTTGCTTGGACTCAACCGGTCGTCGCAACACCGGCTTCCTGGAGGGATAGTAGGTGCTCGTTGAGGGCTTCGGCGGGGGTCTTCCAGCCGAGGGTCTTGCGGGGTCGGCTGTTGAGGGTGAAGGCGACGGCCTGGAGCTCTTCGACACCCCAGCGCGACAGGTCCGGCCCCTTCGGAAAGTACTGCCGCAGCAGACCGTTCGTGTTCTCGTTGGTACCCCGCTGCCAGGGACTGTGGGGGTCGGCGAAGTAGACCCGGAGCCCGGCATCGACGCGAAGCTGGGCGTGCTGGGCCAGTTCCGTGCCCCGGTCCCACGTCAGCGACCTGCGTAGTTGCTCGGGCAGCGTCGTGATGGTGGCGGTGATCGCGCCTTTCACGGCCTCGGCACCGCGGCCGGCCAGCGCCGGCCCGTTCTTGGTGCGCGGTTCGAGGCCGAAGCCTTCCATCCGGGGCAGATGCAGCAGCATGGTGAACCGCGTACTGCGCTCGACCAGCGCGCCGATCGCCGACCGGCCGGTGCCGATGATGAGATCGCCCTCCCAGTGCCCCGGGACAGCTCGGTCCTCGGCCTCGGTCGGCCGCTCGCTGATCAGCACGTCAGCGGTGACGTGCCCGCGGACACTCTGCCTGGTGCGCTCCCGAGGGACCCGCAGTGAGCGTCCGGTACGAAGACAGGCGACCAGCTCGCGCTTGAGAGCCCCGCGTCCCTGGACGTAAAGGGCCTGGTAGATCGCTTCCGGGGAGATCCGCATGGACTCATCTTCAGGGAAGTCCACCTTCAGCCGCTGCGATATCTGCTCTGGACTCCAGGAGGTCGCCCAGCGCCGGTCCTGACGGCGGGGCTTGTTCCTGCCCTGCCACGGCGGCACCTGCGGTCCCTCGACGACCCGGCCGTCCAGGCCGTGGACGACGTGCCCGGCCAGCCGGTCCTGCACGTACTCGCGCAGGCGCTCGTCGGCCACCAGCTTCGCCGTCTTCGGCCGCTGAGCCCGCCGCTCGGCATGCCACTGCGCCAGCGAGGCCCGGTACTCCAGGTGGTAGCTCCGCGTGAAGGCATTGCGCCGCAGCTCCCGCGAGATCGTGGACGGCGAACGACCCAGACACCGTGCAATGGCACGGACCCCGATATTCCGGGCCCGCAGCAGCGCGATCTCCTCCCGCTCGGCGAACGACAGGTACCGGCCGGAGACGATCGGACCAAGGCACGGATTCACCCCGCCAGCATGCCGAAACCACCTCGAACCCACCGCAGGCGAGACCTCGATAACAGCCGCGGCGTCCACCGAGCTCACCCCCCGCGCGATCGCCCGCCAGAACCTGACCCGGTCCTCACGCCACGCGACGCTCGGCCGCCCCGGCGAGGACATCTGCCCGCGATACTCCCGCACGACCCGCTGCCGATTCTCCACACCCATCACAAACCCCCAGCTCACGAAGGTGTTGCGACGACCAATTGCATCCGCCTTGCGCCCCGTGGTCGCAGTGAGAGATCGCGCTGTCGAGACTGCCGCGGGTCCGCTCGGCCGCCGCCAGGGCGTCGACGACGAGTTCGGCCCGCATGTGGTCGGCGATCGCCCAGCCCGCCAGGCGGCGTGAGCACAGGTCGATGACCGTCGCCAGGTAGAGCGGCTTCGCGCCGGTCACGGGCAGGTACGTGATGTCCCCGACGTACTTGGTGTTCAGATGCTTGGCGGTGAAGTCCCGTCCGATCAGGTCCGCGGCCTTCACGGCGGCCGGGTCGGGGACCGTGGTGCGGTGCTTCTTGCGCAGGCGCAGGCCGGCGAGCCCGATGGTCCGCATGACGCGGGCGACACGCTTGTGGTTCACGCGCTCGCCGTCCTCGCGGAGTTCGGCGGTGATGCGCGGGACCCCGTAGGTGCCGTCCGACTCGGCGTGCGCGGCCTGTATCCGCCGCGCGAGCCGGTCGTCGGCGGCCTGCCGGGCGGCCCGCGCGGGCGCGGTCCTGCGCCAGTCGTAGAAGCTGGACCGGGCGATCCCGAGGATGGCGCACAGCCGCTGGACGCCATAGCGGCGCTGGTGGTCGGCGACGAACTGGCAGCGGGTCACCAGCGCGTCGCCGTCGCGAAATACCGGGCGGCGGAGCCCCGGCGGAGACCGGAGGGCAGCCGGTACGGGACGGGGGCGCGCGGAGCGCGGAGGACGGCGTACCCGCAGATGATCGCCCGTCCTCGGCGCGCGCATCGGACGCACCGCAGGAGCCGTCGGCCGCGCGGGGCGGATCGGCCGCGCGGCCGGAACCGGCGCAGGCCCGGACGGAGTGGGGCGAGCCGTCTCCGTCCTACTCCCCCTCCCGTTCCGACGGTGTTCCGGCCCACAACACCACCGACGGCACCGGACAGCGGCCGAATACGGCCGACGGAACGGCGCCGGCGGGATCCTCGGAGGGGGCCGACGTCTCGCGGAGCCGCCCGCCCGAGCAGGCCGACCAGCGGGACACGGCAGCACAGGAGGGTCCGCAGGGCCGACCCGAATCCGCCTCGCGCGACGGCAGCGCTGCCGATGCGCCCGGTGCCGCCGGCGGGGGCGGCGGGGGCGGCGACGGTCCGATGGGCGAGTTCGGCCAGGCGATGGGGTCCTTGGCGGATACCGCCGCGAAGGTGGCGGAAACCGTCATCGACGCGACCGTCGAGGTTGCCGGCGGGGTGATGTCGGGCATCGCCGCAGGGCTCGCGAGCGCGGAGTTCGAGGCCGGCGCGGCCTCCGCCCGCTCCAGCGTCTCCGCCGGCGGCAGCCCGGACGCGGGGCGGGACGCGGGAGGTGACACCGGTCGCCTCACGAGCGAGAGGCCCGCCGGGCAGGACGTACGGGAGGAAGGCGACCCACCGCCCGCCGACCGGCCACGTTCCGACAGTCCCGACGCTGCGGGGGAGGAGCGGACGCGGAGGGGGCCGGGATAGGAGCCCCCGCGGGGGTTGGGCAGTTGCCGCTGCGTGCTGGGTCGGCGGCTCCGGGCTCGGCCCGTTCGGCGGTGCGGTCCTCAGGTTCCGCCCTGTGTTCACAAATTCACAATGTTGCGCGACGTGCGACACATTCGCAGCAGGGCTTGGTTCCGCTGTCGGGCAGGGGGGTGCTTCACTTCAGAAATTCCGGCCAACTCGCTTCTGTCGCATCCCGGTTGGCGCCGTTCGTCACTGCGGATGACGCCCCAGCACGGCCACACCCCGAGGCTATGACTGCCTGAACGGAGGGTTCCCCCATGGAATCCGGCCCACTACCCGCCCGTCTGCTCGACCAGGCATCGGTTGCCGAACTCGCCGAAGCCGCCGGATCATTGCTCTGTGACGTAGACGGCTCAGCCACCCACCCGGGCCTCATGGCCCACATACCAGCCGCTGCCGCCTCCCTCAGCGAGCGCATACGCGAGGCCTGCCGCCCCCACGACACCTCGAACGGGCTCTGCGTTCTGCGCGGGCTGTCCGTTGACGACGAAGCGATCGGAGCGACACCCACGCACTGGTCCGCAGCCACCGACGCGGCCGCCGTTCACGACGTCGTGCTCCTGCTCCTGTCGACCGTGATGGGCACCCCCATCGGCTGGGAAGGGCAGCAGGCCGGCCGTTTCGTCCACAACATCGTGCCCTCTCCCGGCCACGAGGAGGAGCAGACGGGCGCCAGCAGCACGGTCCTGCTCAGCCCGCACACAGAGGACGCCTTCCACCCCGGGCGCGCCCATCTGCTCCTGCTCGGTTGTATGCGCAACCACGACGAGGTGGCCACCACCCTCGCCAGCGTTCGCAACATCAAACTGGACGACTCCGACATGGAGTTGCTTGCCCGCCCCGCCCTGCCGATCTTCCCCGACGACGCCTACGAGGGAACCCACGCGTCCCGGGGAGAGCCGCCGGCCGTGGCCGCCTTGTGGGAGTCCGACAGCGGTCTGAGCCTGCGCTTCGACCCCGCGTACACCCCTCTGGAGCAGGCCTCCCGCGCGTACCGGGCTGCCTATGCCCGGCTGGCGGACGAGTTGTCACGCGTCTCGGTGGCGGTCAGCCTCAGACCCGGCGAGGTCCTTGTCATCGACAACGACCTCGTCGTTCACGGCCGGGTCCCCTTCACGGCCCGCTACGACGGCACCGACCGCTGGCTCAAGCGTGCATCCGTACGCATTCCGGGCCGGCGCACCCGCGCGCCCGCCGAACAGCACGAGCACGGATACGGCCAGAGACCAGTGGAGGCATTCGCATGAGAGCCCACAGCGACGACAAGTCCCTGCGTGTCCTGAGCACCAGCGACCTGGCCGGTCTCCACATCACCCTTCCCGACGTGGTCTCGGTCGTGGAGGAGGCGTACCGGACCCTGGCCGACGGGAAGTCCGACAACCCCCGCAAGCTCACCGTCAAGCCCGAGGACGGCCATTCCGTCGCCTACGCGATGCTCGGCCGCGATGGGGTCCGCGGGGTCGTAGCCATCAAGACCTCGTACAAGTACGGACTGCACGAGGACCGCGACAAGCAGCACTACTACACGGCGCTCACCCTCTACGACGACGCGACCGGCCTGCCCGTCGCGCTGATGGACTGCGGACGCATCGGCTCGCTGCGCACCCCCGCAGTCTCGGCCCTGCTCGCCCGCGAGCTGGCCGCCCCCGGCAGCACCGCGGCACTGGTGATCGGCACCGGCACCCAGGGCCGGCTCGCCCTCCCCTTCCTGCTGACCACCCTCCCCGACCTCGACCGGCTGATGGTCTACGGCACCCACCCCGACGGACTGCGGGGCGTGCGCGAGCAGCTGGACGCGTACCACCCCGGCCGGGAGCTGGAAGTCGTCGCGGACCTGCGTGCCGCGGCCGGCGAGGCGGATGTGGTCGTGGCCACCGCGGGCCCCCACACCCCGGCCGCGGTCGAGGCCGACTGGCTGCGGCCCTCGGCGCTCTCGATCCTCGTCGGGTACGGGATCGGGCCGTCCACCCTGCACCGGGCCGACCGCGTCATCGCGACCAGCGCCGCCCAGATGCGGGTCACCGGCACGGACATGGCCGATGCAGAGGGCCGTCTGCCCGGGGTCGACGCAGAGTTTCCCGATGTGCTGGCCGGGCGGGCGCCGGGTCGTACGGACGACGGGCAGCAGATCTTCGCCTACAACAGCGGTCTCGTCGTCACCGACATCGCCCTGGGGCACCGGTTCGCGCAGCTCGCCCTCGCGCAGGGCCTGGGTACGGCGGTACCGCTGTGGCAGTGACCGTCCCGGTGCACACAGCGCTGCACGCTCCGGCGCTGCCCACCCTGCCCGCGCACACCACCGCACAGGTGCGTGCCCTCTTTGCCGGAGGCGGCAGCAGCCTGCCGCACGAGCTGGCCCATGGCCTGGGAGGCCCGTACCACCTGATCTTCCCCGAGCGGTTCGGCGCCAACGCAGACGCGTACCGCACCGTCCTCGCCGAGGCCGCGGTCACCGGGCAGGTCTACTACGCGAAGAAGGCCAACAAGGCCGCCGCATTCGTCGAACGCGCCGCGGCCACGGGCCTGGGCGTGGACGTGGCCAGCCACGGCGAGCTGCGCGAGACGCTGGCCCACGGAGTCCGCGCCGAGGACCTGGTCCTCACAGGACCGGCGAAGGAGCAACGCCTCCTGCGCGTGGCGGTGCTGCAGGGAGCCCTGGTAGCCGTGGACGCCCTCGACGAGCTGGACCGGCTCACCGCCCTCGCCCGCGAGATCGGCCGCCCGGCGCGGATCCTGCTGCGCCGCCTTCCCCCGGCACAACCGGGTAGCCGCTTCGGGCTGGACGAAGCCGGGATGGCGCAGGCCCTGCGCCGCTGCGCGGGGGCCGTGGACGCCGTCAGGCTGGAGGGCTTCAGCTTCCACCTGTCCGGCTACGACGTACGGCTGCGGGCCGACCTCGCCGGGCAGCTGCTCGCTCTGGTGCTGCGGGCCCGCGCCATGGGCCTGGATGCCGACCGGATCAGCATAGGCGGCGGCTTCGCCGTCGACTACGTGCCCGCCGACCACTGGCAGCACTTCATGGCCAACCAGCGACCCGAGGACTACCACGCGGGCAAGACCTTCCCCGGCTTCTATCCGTACCACTCCCCGGTCAGCGGGGCCGGCGCCCTGCGGGCGATCCTCGACACGATTCCGGCCGGTGACCGCCAACCGCTGGCCCGGCAACTGCGCACCGCGGGTGTACGGCTGCTGCTGGAGCCCGGCCGCGCACTGCTGGACCAGGCGGGCTGCACGGTCTTCACCGTCCAGGGCGTCAAGGAACGCGAGGGGTACGCGATCCTCACCGTCGACGGCACCAGCCTGAGCCTGTCGGAGCAGTGGTTCAACAGCGAGTTCCTGCCCGACCCCCTGCTGGTGCCCTTCGAGCCGCGGTCCGCCGCCGGCGAGTGCGGGCCGTACCCCGCGTGCGTGGGCGGAGCCAGCTGCCTGGAGTCGGACATGCTCACGTGGCGCAAGGTTCCCCTGCCGGCCCGCCCCGCCATCGGTGACCTGCTCGTCTACTTGAACACGGCCGGCTACCAGATGGACTCGAACGAGTCGCCGTTCCACGAGCTGCGGCTTCCTCCCAAAGTCGTCATCGAATCGGCCCAAGGACGCCGACGCTGGCGTCTCGACCGTCATGTCTGAGGAGTCCCCCTTCATGACCACCCACGACCGCCCTGCCATTGTGGCCAGGGTGACGGAACTCATCGGCTGGACGCCGCTGTTCGAGCTGTGCCGCACCGAGGGCCGGAGCCGTCTGCTCCTCAAGCTGGAGCAGTTCAATCCGACGGGCACGGCCAAAATACGGATGGCTCGCCAGATGGTCCTTGCCGCCGAGGAGCGCGGCGACCTGCGCCCCGGCGGCCGCATCATCGAGTCCACCTCCGGCAACACCGGCCTCGGCCTCGCCGTCGTCGCCGCCGAACGCGGCTACGCCTTCACCGCCGTCGTCGACCACCATGCCTGCGCCGACAAGCTGCGCGCCATGAAGGCGATGGGCGCCGAGCTGGTGTACGTCGACGGGGGAGGCGGCGAGGAACTGGCCACCGCGGCCCGCGAGGAACATGCCGAGGAGATGGCGCGCAGTGCCGACAACACCGTCTTCACCGAACAGCACAACAACCCCGACAATGCCGTCGGCTACTACCCGGTCGCGCACGAACTGGACGCAGCCCTCGGCGGGCGGATTGACGTACTCATCGGCGCCGTCGGTACCGGTGGCGGTCTGTGCGGCACGGGACGGGAACTGCGCAAGACCGTCCCCGGTGTGCGCATCATCGGTGTCGAGCCGAGGGGCTCCATCGCCTTCGGCGGTCCTGCCCATGACTACTACCAGTCCGGCACGGGCACCCCGCAGGGCGCCACCCTCGGCGTGGCCGTGGACTACGAACTGATCGACGAGGGCGTGAAGGTCGGCGACGTGGAAGCCTTCGCCACCGCACGCGTCATCGCCCTCCGCACGGGACTGATGATCGGGGGATCGGCGGGCGGTGTGGTGTACGAGGCCATGGCCCGGCTCCCTTCGCTCCCACCCGGCACGACGATGGTCGCGCTCGTCAACGACGGCGGGGAGAAGTACCTGGACACCGTCTTCGACGACGCGTGGATGCACGCCCGCGACCTGATCGACCCGGAAGCCGACCGCGAGGTCGAGGAGATGCTGACGAAACTCCGCCGGAACTGACGCGGGCAGGTAACGAGCCGATGCGCACACCGCTCTCCGCCGACCTGCCCACCGTCCTCCACAGCTTCCTCCGTGACGGCCGGGCCCTGGCCGCGCTCGCCGTACCCCTCGCCCTCACCCAGCTCGCACAAGTAGCACTGACGACCACCGACACGATCATGATGGGTCTGCTAGGCACCGGGGCCCTCGCGGCGGGCGGACTCGCCATGGTGATCTTCAACCAGGTCCGTACCATGGGCGTCGGACTGGTGACGGCGGTCGGCAACCAGGTCGCCTCGGCGGCCGCCCGCGCCGAGACCGCCGACTCCGACGCCTCACGCAACCGGGCCGACGACGACATGCGCGATCTCGTCCGCGCCTCGCTCGCTCTGGCCACCCTGGCCGGCCTGGCGGGCGCCGTACTGATCGTCCTCCTCGGCCTTGCCACGGCGCGGCTCGGCCAGGACCCGAGGGTCGTCGACGCCGCCCAGCCCGTGCTCTACGCCCTGGCTCCGGGCCTCGTCCCCTGCCTGTGGTTCCAGGCGATAAGGCAGTTCACCGTCGGAATGCGCCGCCCCCAGGCCCTGCTGCTGATCACTCTCGTCTCCATCGCCGTCAACACAGGTCTGAACTGGGCGCTGATCCAAGGCACCTGGATCCTTCCAGAACTCGGTCTGACCGGCATCGGCCTGTCCACCAGCCTGGTCTACAGCCTGTCCTTCCTGGCGCTGTACGCATCCACCCGCCGTGACCCACAGCTCGCGCCCCTGCTCTCCCTCGCCATCTGGAAAACGCGCACGGAGACCCTGGGCCGCCTGGTCAAGCTCGGCACCCCCATCGCCGCCACCTACGGCTCCGAAGCGGGCTTCTTCTCCGTAGTCGCCCTGCTGGTGGGCACCTTCGGCAGCGCCGCACTCGCCGCCCACACCGCCGTCAACCAGCTCGTCTACATCGTCTTCCAGATCTCCGTGGGACTCTCCCACGCGGCCTCCATCAGCGTCAGCCGCGAACGCGCCCTCAACAACCCTGACGCGGCACGGCGCCTCAGGACCACGGCACTGACCTGCGCAGCCGCAGTCATGGCGGCCGTCGCGGTGGTCTACCTGACCGCCCCCACCCTCGTACTGGCCCCCTTCCTCGGCTCCGACGGACAGGCCTCGGCCCGGGACCTCGCCGCCCAACTGCTCCTGGTCGCCGCAGTGATGCAGTTCTTCGACTGCGCCCAGAACATCGGCGTCGGCCTGCTCCGCGGCCTCGACGACACCAAAAGCGGCTTCCGCATCACCCTCGTCGGCTACTGGCTGATCGGCCTGCCCGTGGCATGGCTGCTGGGCCGCGCGGCAGGCATCGGCACCCTCGGCGTCTGGATCGGCCTGCTCAGCGGCCTCGCAGTGACCGCCGCACTGCTCCTGCGTCGATTCTCCCAAGGCCTGGCCAGCGAGCGCGACAGCCGGCCGGCCTGAGCACGGGCATCGGTGCCGGACACGAAGATTGCATTGCGCTTCTGCACTGTGTTCTTGGAGCGTTCCGCTAGTGCCACGCAGGCGAGGAAGAATCTCGCCAACTCGGGGGCTCGGATCCCAATGGCGCTCTCACCCACACCACCGCCCCCGAGATCGCCACCGCGATTCTCTCGAGCCCGATCGACTTGCACACGCAGGCGGAGCAGGTCTCCGACGCCTGGAGCCTGGGCGCCTCCCTGTTCTGGTGCTGGACCGGCCACCGCCCCCTCGCCTACGACGACACCACCGACCGCCTGGACAAGCCGGCCGCCATCGCGACAGGCGCCGCCACGCCCATCAAATGCGTTCGGCCGTGGCCGTACCCTGACTTCGAGCAGACCATCGCCACCTGCCTGGCCCCCGACCCAGCCGACCGCCCCACCGCGAAGGAGCTGACCAGCGCATGGTGACCCTGCGAGACCTGAACCTGGGGCAACGGATACGCCACCGAAGCCGCCAGGAACGTCGTCGACTACGCCTTCACCACCGCCGCCCTGACCCGCACGGAAGCGATGCACCACCCAGCCAACCCCGCCTCCGGCCGCGTCCTGACCAAGACCGGCTTCACCCTGACCGGCACCCGCGACCAACAGGACCACGGCGGGAGCATCGTGCCGTACCCGGTGTACGTGCTTCAGCGCGTGACTACGCCGGAGACCCTGGCCACCTGAGCTCCGTATCGGTCAAGTCCCCTGCTGCCCGGGGTGCGCCGCCAGTCGATGGCGTGGGCAAGCCCAAGGTGACATCCGCTGGGACGCCCGGTCACCGGCTGTCGACGCCTGATCGTTCGCTCGAGCAAGGCCGGGCAGGTCAGCTGCGTGGCGTGAGTTCCCTCGGCCCGTACAGGGCTGCTGCCTCTCTGCTGGTCAGAGCCCAGTAGCGGTCGCCAAAGGACCAGTGCCACCATTCAGTCGGGTAGTTCACCAAGCCCGCAGCAGTGAGCACAGCACCCAGCACCTTCCGGTTGGCGCGGGCATCCTCGCTGATGTTGAGGGCGTGGGTGTAGCAAGCACCCGCGCTCTCCTCCGGACCGGCATTCATTCGCGTGCCAAGGTCCAGCTCGCGCCCACCTGTGTCGGCCAGGGTGAGGTCGACGGCCGCGCCAGCACTGTGCGGGGCGATGTCCGGCGGGGACACGTACCGGCTCGCCGCCGAGTGGATCTGCTCGGCGGGCCATCCGGGGTGGACGGCGCGCAGCTGGTCGGCGTACTCCTCGAAGTACTCCCGCTGCAGTGAGGGCGGCCGGTATCCCTCGACGAACAGCAGCCGTGTGCCCTGCGGAAGCATCGCCTGGGCCTTGAGCAGCCGCTCCAGCACGCCTTCTCGCAGGTATGCGAAGGCATCCTCCGGATCCTGCTTGCGTACATCGACCAGCAACGAGCCGCCGCGGCGGACGTCCACGAGACGTTCACCGCATTCCGCAACAGGTATGGCGGCGACTCTCGGATCAGCCATCAAGATGATCTCATTCATTATGCGATCATCTCGCACGGCTCAACCCGGCGAACCTTGTCGGCCAGGTAACCAGGGACCAGGCGCGCCGCCGCAAACAGCGCGGCTCTCGTGGCGGCCGGCCGCCGAAGTCCGACCCGGTCGACTACCGTGAGCGCCACGCGGTCGAGTATGGGATCCGTCCAGCACGACGCCATAGCCGGCCTCGGTCCATGTCGTGAAGCGCCGATGCGCGGTGGCGGGGGACGTGCCGAGCGTCGGCGGCAGATGTTGCCAGGCACAACCAAGTGGTCAGGACTCACACCACTGCCGTGAACACGGCCCGTTCGTCACGCGGAACGGTTCACCACCTTGCGTTCGAGCCGCGAACGACGGCAATGGCGAGGCAACCTGCCCCCAGAGTGCATCAGGAACCAGACGTTTCGACAGATCAGCACTGACGACCGGCATCATGCCGCTCGAACATCACGTCACGTCGTGGGACAGCCTTCTAGGCTTTGGTTGGTGCGGTCGGCCTGGCGGCCTGCTCGACCTTAGCGAAGTAGGCCGCGCGGGCTTCCTCGTCGATCGGCTGCTCGTTTTCGGCGCGCATCCCGGTCCGGCCGTCGACGCCCTCGCGCAGGATGTCGGCGTGCCCGGCATGCCGGATGGTCTCGCCGAGGACATGGACCATGATGGCGAACAGGTTCGTCTTCGGATAAGGCTCCGACCACCAGGGCACGTGGCCGGGGGCATCGAGGGCAAGCTCGTTGATTGTCGCGTCCGAGTGTTGCCACGTGCGCCGGTAGAACCCGACGATCTGATCGCGTGTCTCGTTCTCGGCCGCCCATTGATCACTGCCGTCGGAGTCCTGCCACCGGCACAGCGGTTCCGGAGAAGGGCGGCCGAAGACCTCACCGAAGTACCTGGCCTCGACCGTGGCGACGTGTTTGACCAGGCCGATGAGGTTGGTCCCGGTTGCTGTCAGAGGCCGGCGGGCGTCGTATTCGGTGACGGCGGCCGTGGCAAAGTGGCTCTTCCAAGATTTTCGTGAGGCCGGTCCGTGCTTCGATGCGCCGGTGACGCTCCGTCACTCGGCGATGGACGCTCAACGGGTGCATTGAGCTGCTGAAGACACTGTTGCCGCACCTCAATGGGGTGCTGGTGGAACGTGTGGTGGTCGAGGAAGACCTGTTACGCATCGTGGCGAGAAGTCGGGATGATCTATCGGTTCCGTGCCCGGGGTGCCGGGTGGGGTCGGTGCGCCGGCACAGCCGATACGGTCGTCTTCTCGCTGATGGTGCGATCGGCGGGCGGGCGGTGGGCATCGTGCTGTCGGTGCGTCGGCTGTTCTGCGATAACGCCGGTTGCCCGCGGGTGACTTTCGCCGAGCAGGTGGCGGACTTGACCTTCCGGTACGGACGTCGGACACCCGCTCTGCGTCGGATCCTGGAGGCGGTCGGGGTGGTGCTGGCGGGACTGCCGGAGGCCCGCATCTCTTCGGTGCTCTCCGCGCCGGTCAGCCGGACCACGATGTTGTCGCTTGCGAGAGCCACGCGCCGATCGACTTGTTGCCCGACCGGGACGCCGCGACCTTCGCCGCCTGGCTCACCGAGCACCCGGGCGTGGAGATCATTTGCAGGGACAGAGCGACGGCATACGCCACCGCGGCCCGCACCGCCGCACCCGAAGCCCTGCAGGTAGCAGACCGCTTCATCTGTGGAAGAACCTCTGCGAAGCCGTCGAGAAGGACATCTCCGCGCACCGGTCCTGCCTGCTCAACGCCGCACTCGTGCAGGGCGTATCGGTCCCCGAGGCAGATTTCGAATCGGTCAAGGACCCGCCACAGGGGCGCCGTGAGATGCAGAAGCGGGAACGCCATGCCGCGGTCCATGCGCTCTACGACAAGGGTGTGGGTATCTACACCATCGTCAAGGAACTGAAGCTGGACCACAAGACGGTCCAGAAGTACGCGCGCGCTGCCCGCGTCGAAGCCATCCCCGTCGGCGACGGGCACCGCGACACTGCCATCCGCCCGTATCTCTCCTACCTGCACGAACGCTGGAACGAGGGCTGCACCAAAGCCAAGCAGATCCACGCGGAACTCCGCGAACGAGGCTACCTGGGCAGTGCCCGGACCGTCCGTCGGCACCTGCAACCCCTTCGAACCGCCGGCCGCACTGCGCCGCTGGTCCCCGACATCCCAACCGTCCGGCAAGCCACCAACTTGCTCACCCGGCACCCCGACACCCTCGACGCCGAGCAGGTAATCACCCGCAAACGGGTACTGGGCTGCTGCCCCGAAATTACCGAGGCCGCCGTCCACATCGAGGACTTCGCGAAAATGCTCACCCAGCTCGAAGGCCAGCGACTGCCGGACTGGATCGAATCCGTGCAGGCCAGCCAGCTCTCCGCACTCGGCGGCTTCGCCCGCAACCTCCGCAACGACCTGGACGCCGTCATCCGCGGACTGAGCCTGCCCTGGAGCTCTGGGGTAGTCGAGGGACGAGTCACTGACATCAAGGCAATCAAACGGAAAATGGGAGGACGAGCCGGGCTTCCCCTGCTCAGGAAGCGCGTCCTGCTCGTCGCCGCCAGCCGACAACCACGCAGGGTCACGACCGCGACGGTCGCATAACCCGCTTCACGGAAATCTTGGAAGAGCCGTTTCTGATGGCCACCAGCCTGGGCTTCCGACGGCCACCTACCTGGGCATCTCAATGACCGTTGACAGTCGGGGAGAAGTGCACGGCTTCCCCATGTGCCGAGGGGAAGCCGTCCGCGCATGACTACAACCCGGATAGGAGGGATATTGTGCCCAGGTAATGTTGTCGAGCGCCCTGTTCGCCACAATGAGCACCCCGGCCCGAAGGAGAGTGAATGCTACCTTGGCTATTTAGGCTGCCACCTTAGGCGAGGGCTGCGAGGCAGCCGGTGGCGTCGGCAACGAGAATTCTGGCCGCAAGTCCTTGAGGATGTCCTTGCCAATGAAGGGGCTGGCGATCAGGGCTGCAGCTCCGCCGCCCCTCTTGCTCTTGGACACGATCCACATGGAGCGTGCTTTTTCGAGCGCGTTCACTTGAGTGGACTGGGCTGCGGGTCGGGGGCCTGAATCGGCGTTTGCTACACCGGCGCCGCTGGTCAGGATCACGGTTCCCATGAGGGCAGCCGAGAGCGCACCTGAGATGAGAGTCTTCATTTGGGTTTTTCCCGGTTCAACAGTCTGCTTGGAGCGGGGCTGGTCAGGCGCCGCGCATCCTTGATCGCTTACGAAGTTACTCGCCAGATTTGCCCACAGGAACACAGTTGAGCAAGTTTTGAGGTTGATTGATGTTTCCGTTCTTGCACCGACAAGAGATTGGAGAATTCAGCCAACTCGGGCAGGTATTCAGCCACTGGGTGGGCGACAGAATTGTGAAACGCTAAACAAGGTGTTGGGTGCCATCGACGGCCCGCTCGGGCCACGGCCATCGAACGTCCGGCGAAGGGCCCCATCCGACCCGCCAACGCAGCCGACTACCCGGCCGATTCGTGACGGGTGGGGCCAGTTCATTCCGTTACAGGGGCGTGCGCGGGCCGGTCGCACGCCCCTGCCGATCGTTCACCGTCCGATGAGCAAGGTCGTCTTCGTCAGCTCGAGGGCCTGCTCCTCGGTGACGCCGGCCTCGACCAAGGCCACGTACATCTCGTGGAGTTGGACGGCTGCGGCTGCGAAGGCGGTGATCGGATCGACGGGTGAGGTGACCCCCGGAATGTGGACACAGGGGTCATGCTGCGAGTGAGAGTTTAACTGTCTTGTGGTGCTGCTGTTCGAACTCCATTGGGGAGAGGTAGTCCAGCGCGCTGTGGCGTCGGCGGGCGTTGTAGTAGGTGAGCCACTGGAAGATCTCCAGCCTCGCCTGACGGAACGTCGAGAACAGCTTCCGGTGCATCGTTTCTCGTTTCAGGCCCTGCCAGAAGCTCTCGGCCAGGGCATTGTCGTAACTGGAGCCGACCCGGCCCATGCTCCTGCGGATGCCGTACCGATCGCAGACCTGGGCGAACGCGGCCGAGGTGTATTGCGATCCGCGGTCCGCGTGGAAGATCACTCCGGTGACGTCGCCGCCGCGGGTCGCGACCGCGGCCTGGAGTGCGTCGATGACGAGCTCGGCCCGCATGTGCGGGGCCATCGACCATCCGAGTACCCGGCGGGATCGGATGTCGATGACGCAAGCGAGGTAGAGCCATGCGGTTCCGACCTGCACGTATGTGATGTCGCCGCACCACTTCTCGTCCAGCGTGCCGGCGGTGAAGTCCCGCTGGAGCAGGTCTGGCACCGGCGGCGCCAGGCGGTCCGGGATCGTGGTGCGCTTCTTTTTCCGCAGGTGGCGGCCGACGATGCCGTGCTTGCGCATCAGCCTGGCCACGCGCTTGCGGTTGACCGTGTACCCAAAGCCCCGCAGTTGGGCATGGACTCGGAGCGCGCCGTAGTTTCCGCGGTGTTCGGCATGGATTTCGCGGATCTCGGCGACCAGGGCGTCCTCGGTTCCCTGCCGCTCGGCCCGCGCCTGGGCGCCGGCGATCCACCGGTAGTAGCCCGAGCGGGAAACTTCCAGTACCCGGCATATCCGCTTGATGCCGTACATCTCGGCGTGGGCGGAGACGAAGTCCCAAGCGGCGGTCCTCACTTCATCTCCCGCGCGAAATAGGCGGCTGCCCGTCGCAGGATCTCCCGCTCGAGCTGCCATTCCTTCTCCGCCTTGGCCAGCCTGGCGTTTTCCGCCCGCAGCCGGGCCAGCTCGGCCTCGGTGTCCTGCGACGCGCCGGAGGCGACCGGACGGTCTTCGGCGTCACGCACCCAGGTCCGCAGCGTCTCGGGGTTGACGTTCAGATCGGCCGCGACGTCCCGAAACGTCCGCCTGCCGGCCGAGGCCCGCCACAACGCGACCGCGTCGGACCGGAACTCCGCACTGTACTTCGAGGGCCTTGCCACGTGGATTTACACCTTCCAGGATCAACAAGATCCATTGTCAGGTGTGTCCACACCACGGGGATCACCTCAGAGTCCCGCGATGGCTTCATCGCTTTCCGCTGCCCGGGCTATCGACTTCCTGTGCGAACACACGCTGAGCAGGAGTCGGGTGATGGCCCTCCTGGCTCACGACAACGGCCCCAGCTCCCTGACCGCCGTCCTGACCTGCAAGGACCCCGACCACGCTTACGAGGCGGTCGGTATCCTCCGCCGAGTCCTCGCCTGCCGCGACGTCACCACTGTCGAGGATGAGCTAAAGGCCCTCACGGCCGAGATGCCGGACGCCCCGGCCAGCTCGCTGCGCCAAGCCGTCGGCCAGGCCGCGAGCGGCAACTGGAGTGCAGACCCCAGCACGCTGTTCGTAGTGCCGGAACCAGAGCCGGACCCGTCCGAGGACGACCCTGCCACCCGGGCGGTCCGCGGTCCCGTCGGCCACCCGAAGCTGCAGGACCTTCCGGGCAAGGTGGTGCGGATCTCACACCTGTACGAGTTCCACGTCACGGACGAGGACGCTCTCCTACGCGCTGCGGTAGCCCGTGGATGGGAGCCGTTGCCGGCGTCCGAGCTCGGCGATGACGATCCGCGGGACCTGATCGGGGCCGTGATGACCCTCACCGAGGATCCAGATGTCGCCGGAACCGAGGCGCTCGAAGAGCAGAGCTCTGCGGAGCTCCTCAGCCCCGAAGACGGGGACGAGCTGGCCGACTGGAGCAGGCGACCGGTTATCACTCGGTTCACTCACGGGTGGCGGCTGCGAGAGCAGCGAACCAGGCCGGCGAGCGAGAGCAAGACTCCGAACTTTGCCGCGCTCTTCGAAACTCAGGCCTGTCCCTGCAAGGGCGAAGATGAGGACTGTGAGGCGTGCGGATGGCAGCTGACGCCCCGTACCGCTGACCTGCTTCACACGGCGCTGGTGGTCCTCGCGGACCAGGCTTACGACGACGTGGAGCGTCTGGGAGACCAGTTCCTGTCGGACTCTGGCTCTGTGACGTGGGAGGTCTTCGACCGGCTGCCGCCGCTGACGTGGACGGCCGACCACCGCTGGCGTCGGCGGATGGCACGTGCATTCGATGACCTGGCCGGGGATCTCGCCAAGGGGAACTGGCCCCATCCCACCTGCATTGCCGAGGAGATGGCCCTGCACCTGGCCATCGAGAACGCTCCGGTATACCTGGAAGAGCGGGAGGAGGGAGACGACCACAGCTCCCTCCCGGAACACGAAGACGACTACAGCTGGGATAGCTGCTCCGATTTCCTGTTCCAGGATTACGAAGACGTCCTGATGCTCTTCCACACGAAGTTCAGCAGGATTGAGGACCCGGAGAACCCCACGAATCAGTCCATGGGCATCGGCGACCTCAGGGAAGCCGCCTGGTTCACAGCCTTCGACAACCGCAGCATCAGGGACCCCCGGCGCGGCTTCCGACGGTAGACCACAGGAGTGCCTCTCACGCTGGCTGGCGGTAGAAGGGTGCGGCAGGCATGTGGCTGCGCAGGTTGGGTGAGTACTGCGCAGTTTCACCGATCCACGATGTCGCCGGTCAATGGATCCGGTACGTGATGATCTTTCCAGAGTCTAGCTATGAACTAGATTGAATCATTCTGGATTGGAAGTCTGTTTCGACGAGGCCCCATCAAGGCTTTGTGATCATGTTTTCGTCTTCGGCCGTCTGGGGAGGATCGGCATGCGGTCGGGCGTGGTCGATGCGTTCGGCGTTGTCTTTCTAGGGGTGGGTCATGGCTCAGGGCACTGTGAAGTGGTTCAACGGGGAGAAGGGCTTCGGGTTCATTTCGCCCGATGGCGGAGGCCCTGATGTCTTCGTTCACTTCAGTGCGATCGTGGGCACAGGTTTCAGGAACCTGGAGGAAAACCAGAGGGTCGAGTTCGAGGTGACCCAGGGGCAGAGGGGCTCGCAGGCCGCTGACGTCCGAGGCATTTGAGAAGACTGCTGCCAGCCAGGCTCCCGCGTAGGCGCGGAGTCACGAGGAAGCCGGGCCGCATGGATTCCCTCCCGGGGGCTGACAGTCAGCCCCCGGCCCCCTACTGCTGCCAGCTGGCCCGCAGAGCGGGCCTTGGTGCTGGAGGCGGAGCCGGAAGGGCCGGGGTGGGGGAGCGGAGCGGACCCACCCAACGGGCCGGAGGCCCGGACCCCGTGAAACGGGGTCACCTCCCGCGCGGAGCGCGGGAGCCCTGAGGCCGGCGAAGCGGCCCTGCTCCGGTGGAGCGCAGCGGAGCCGGAGCTAGTCCGGAGCGAAGCGCAGGACTCCGGCCCGAAGGGCCGGCCATAGCTCGCAGCGAAGTGCGAGCCAGGCCCGAAGGGCCCCGGCCGAGCGCAGCGAGGCCGTTCAGTCCTGAGCGCGCAGCGCTCAGGTACCCGCGCTGCCGCGGG